>NZ_CP123058.1:0-570000 GCF_040448665.1 Bacillus cereus group sp. MS39
TTCAGCAGAATCTAAACCATTTAAATTAAACTCTGATTTTCCAGAAATTATTTTTGTCATAAAATGATTTTCCACAGAAATTTCGACAGTCTCTTTAGGTAATTTTTTTACAATCTCACTAAAATATTTTGCTTGTAAAATAATACTTCCTGATTGTGCTACTTCTACGATCTCTTTTCCATTGTCTTCAACTGGGATAAAAGATTCAATAGAAATATCAGCATCGCTTCCTGTTAACGTAACTCCTTCTTCCGTAGCCACAACTTTAATTCCTGTAAGGATCGGAATTGTTGTACGAGAAGAAACAGCCTTCATTACATCTTGTACACTTCTTACAAGATAGTCTTTTTGTATTGTAAAACGCATAAAGAAAAACCTCCGGTAAGTATAATATTTTATTTAATTAATAAAGATAAAATATAGTAGTAATAGTACTAGGGCCTGTGGATATGTGGATAACCCCGTTGAACGATGTAAAAACAGTCTATCTACATGTGGATAGACTGTGCGTAAAACAAGGGAAGTTATTCACACTATTCAGCTACTACTTTAAAATATCGTTAATTTCTTCAACTTGTTTTTGTAATTGCGTATCCGTTTTAAGCAGCTTAGAAATTTTTTCATGAGCATGGATAACTGTTGTATGATCACGTCCACCAAATTCTTCACCGATTTTAGGTAAGGAGTAATCTGTAAGTTCGCGTGATAAATACATTGCAATTTGGCGAGGGAAGGCAACTGATTTTGTTCGCTTTTTCGCCTTGAAATCTTCCAGTTTTATTTGATAAACGTCCCCGACAGCCTTTTGAATATCATAAATGGAGATAATTTTTGGTTTAGAATTTGGAATAATATTTTTAAGTGCTTCAGCTGCTAAATCAGCATTAATATCTTTGTTAATTAAAGATGAATAAGCTACAACTCGGATAAGTGCACCTTCTAGTTCACGAATGTTTGAATCAATTTGATTTGCAATATAAAGCATAACCTCATTTGGTATATCGAGTCCTTCAGCTTTTGCTTTTTTACGTAAAATTGCAATTCGTGTTTCTAAATCTGGTGGCGTAATATCCGTAATGAGTCCCCATTCAAAGCGAGAACGAAGACGATCTTCTAAAGTTGGAATTTCTTTTGGTGGCCGATCACTTGAAATTACAATTTGTTTACTTTCTTCGTGTAATGCATTGAATGTATGGAAAAACTCTTCTTGAGTTTGTTCTTTTCCTGCTAGAAATTGAATATCATCTATCAATAAAACATCTACATTACGGTATTTATTACGAAAATCGACGGCTTTATTATCACGAATAGAATTAATGAATTCATTTGTAAATTTTTCTGATGATAAATATACAACCTTTGCGTTTGGGTTATGTTCAATTACATAATGACCAATTGCATGCATTAAATGGGTCTTTCCGAGTCCAACTCCCCCGTAAATAAAGAGTGGATTATATGCTTTAGCTGGCGCTTCGGCTACGGCCAATGAAGCAGCGTGAGCAAAACGGTTACCAGAGCCAATAACAAATGTATCAAACGTATATTTTGGATTTAGCATACTCTGTGGTAAATGATTAGAATCATCTTGTGCTGAATTTGGTTTAGAAGGAGGAAGATCAATCTCCTCTTCAGCTTGACTTTGGGGAATAATAAAGCGAATAGCTAATTTTGCCCCCGTTAAATCATAAAGTGTTTCCGAAATTAGCTCTGAATAATGAGATTCTAACCAATCACGAGCGAATTCATTTGGAGCTGTAATTGTTAACACGTCTTTCTTTAAATTATGTGCGGTTGTTGATTTTAACCATGTTTCATAACTTGGTTTACTGACCTTTTTTTCTAGTTCTTTTAAGGCGCTGTTCCATAAATCAGAGATGTTTTCCAAAGGTGTCCCTCCTTTACTAAGATGGTAAAAGAATAAGGTTGCGCAACAAATGTACAACCTAAATAAATATAAAATGTATATTTATACGAAACGTATTTTAAAACCTAAAAACGTCGTTTGTATATGAGATAGGGTTTTCGACAAAAAAAGCAAATGTGGATAAGTATTTACCCACATGTGATTAAAACTGTCCACATGTTATGCACAAATTGTGGATAAGATAAAGGTGTGGAAAACTTATTCAAAGTGAAAACACAACTATAATATCAAAAAAAAGTAGCTATAGCAATGAATTTAAGAAAGTTATCCACAAAATCAATACCTTGTGGAATAAACTTGTCCACAACACGATATACTGTGTAAAAGTACGAAAAGGGTTTGTGGATATAAAAAACAAGAAAAAACATTTATCCACAAGGAAATATAGGGTCTGTGAAAAAGTATGTGAATAGGTTCAAAATGAATATTTGATGAAAATTTCGAGAACCATTGACATTTTCCTAGTTGATTAACTATAATTTATAGGACTGTCTTTAACAGATATTCCTCAGGGAGGTGTCATATAATGAAAAGAACTTACCAACCAAATAAACGTAAGCGCAGCAAAGTACATGGTTTCCGCAGCCGTATGAGCACAGCGAACGGACGTAAAGTGCTAGCAGCTCGTCGTCGTAAAGGAAGAAAAGTATTATCTGCGTAGACCACTGATCGTTCAGTGGTCTTTTTTTCTAATAATAGTGAATTTCCACTGATGAACTACAGGAGTGTCAATTGATATGAAGAAAAAATATCGTATAAAAAAGAATGATGAATTCCAGACGGTTTTTCAAAAAGGAAAATCGAATGCTAACCGTCAGCTTGTTGTCTATCAACTAGATAAGGGAGAGCAGCCAAACTTTCGTATTGGCCTTTCTGTCAGCAAGAAAATAGGAAATGCAGTAGTGCGTAACCGAATTAAACGTATGATTCGCCAGTCGATCACAGAATTAAAAGATGAGATAGATTCTGGAAAAGATTTTGTTATAATAGCAAGGAAGCCTTGTGCAGAGATGACATATGAAGAATTAAAGAAAAGCTTAATTCATGTCTTTAAACGCTCTGGTATGAAAAGAATAAAAAAGTAGCGTAAGGAAATGAATTACACTATATACATACCGAAACAAGGAGGAGCAGGCTTTGAAAAAGAAAATAGGTTTACTAGCCATGGTTATTGCATTAATGGCAATTGCTACTGGCTGTAGTGAAGTGAATCAGCCGATTACACCGAAAAGTACTGGAATTTGGAATGAATATTTCGTATATCCGCTTTCTCAGTTAATTACGTATTTTGCCAACTTATTTGGTAGTAATTACGGTTTAGCAATCGTTGTTACAACTCTTATCATTCGTTTTGCATTATTACCATTAATGATTAAACAAACGAAGAGTACGAAAGCAATGCAGGCGTTACAACCAGAAATGGTTAAGTTAAAAGAGAAATATAGTTCTAAAGATCAAGCAACACAGCAAAAACTACAACAAGAAATGATGCAGTTATATCAAAAAAATGGTGTAAACCCATTAGCAGGATGTTTACCAATATTCATTCAGATGCCTATTTTATTCGCGTTTTACCATGCGATTATGAGAACAGCAGAAATTAGTAAGCATACATTTTTATGGTTCGATTTAGGGCAGGCAGATCCGTACTATATCTTACCGGTTGTTGCGGCAATTACGACATTTATTCAGCAAAAGCTTGCAATGGCAGGAACAGCTGGTCAAAATCCGCAAATGGCAATGATGATTTGGCTTATGCCAATTATGATTTTAGTCTTTGCAATTAACTTCCCAGCTGCATTATCACTTTACTGGGTTGTTGGTAATATCTTTGGTATCGCTCAAATGTACTTGATCAAGGGGCCAGAAATTAAGGCTAGTAAGGCAGAAGGATCAAGCAAGTGAGTGTAATTACTGCTAAAGGACAAACAGTCGAGCTGGCAGTACAAGATGCTTTAAGGCAACTAAATGTTCTAAAAGACCGAGTAGATATAAATATTATCGATGAGGGTAAAAGAGGGTTCCTAGGTTTATTTGGGAATCGACCTGCAGTAGTAGAAGTTGTATTGAAGAAAGATCCGATTCAAGAATGTGAAGAATATTTAAAAAATATTATTCATGATATGGGTGTGGAAGCTGAGATTAGTAAAATTGTAAAAGGACGCGAGATTGAATTTACAATTTCTGGCGAAAACATAGGTGTTTTGATTGGGAAAAGAGGAAACACCTTGAATTCTTTGCAGTATTTAACAAAACTTGTGGCGAATCGTAGTACGAAGCAGTATATTGGCATCACACTAGATGCTGAAAATTATCGTAGTAAAAGAAAAGGTACATTAGAAGCACTTTCTTATCGATTAGCAAAACAAGTAGTAAGTACGAAAAAAAGAGTTGTGTTGGAGCCTATGCCATCTTTTGAACGAAAGATTATCCACCAAGCATTATCTAATCATCAAAATATCATTACAACTTCTGAAGGAAAAGAACCACATCGACATGTTGTAATATCTTCCAAGTGACCGGTTACTCAATTGAGTGCCGGTTTTTTTGAGGGAAAAATAGGTGTGGATAACTAAAAAACACTAAACTTATCCACTGTGAATAAGTTTAGTGTTTTTCACATGAGGACATAATAAAATGAGTTATTATTCTTTTGTAGATAGGTTCGTTATGGTATTCTAATAATTTAGTGAAGAAAATAATCAAGTTGAAATAGAGATAAATAAGCAAGTGAGGTGAAAGGACATGGAATTTGATACAATTGCCGCGATTTCCACAGCGCTTGGAGAGGGTGCAATTGCCATTGTTCGAGTAAGTGGGGATGATGCGGTTGAAAAAGTTAATCGTATTTTTAAAGGGAAGGATTTAACAGAAGTTCCTTCTCACACAATTCATTATGGTCATATTGTCGATTTAGATACAAATCAGGTTATTGAAGAAGTGATGGTATCTATTCTGCGTGCACCAAGGACTTTTACACGTGAAAATATAGTGGAAATTAACTGTCACGGCGGACTTGTTTCGGTAAATAAAGTATTGCAGCTTATTTTAGCGCAAGGAGTAAGATTAGCAGAGCCTGGTGAATTTACAAAACGTGCTTTTTTAAATGGCCGTATTGATTTATCACAAGCAGAAGCTGTTATGGACTTAATCCGTGCAAAAACAGATCGCGCAATGAACGTAGCGATTAATCAAATGGAAGGACGATTATCTAAATTAATCGGCCGTCTGCGTCAGGACATATTAGAAACGTTGGCTCATGTTGAGGTAAACATAGATTACCCGGAATATGATGATGTGGAAGAAATGACACATAATATTTTAATTGAGAAAGCTACACATGTTCGTACGGAAATTGCAAAAATATTAGAAACATCGAAGCAAGGAAAGATTTTACGTGAAGGTATTGCTACTGCAATCATCGGTAGACCTAACGTTGGGAAGTCATCGCTATTAAATAGTCTTGTTCAGGAGAAAAAGGCAATTGTAACTGATATTGCAGGAACAACTCGTGATGTTATTGAAGAGTACGTTAATGTGCGTGGTGTGCCACTTAAACTTATAGATACAGCCGGGATTCGTGAAACAGAAGATGTTGTTGAACGAATTGGTGTAGAGCGTTCAAAAGAAATGATGAGCCAAGCTGATTTAGTGTTAGTTGTCGTTAATTATAGCGAGGCTTTAACGCATGAGGATGAAGATCTATTCCGTGCCGTACAAGGAAAAGATTTCATTGTTATTGTAAATAAGACAGATTTATCGCAAGTAATCGATATGGAACGTGTTACAGAATTGGCAGCGGGAAATCGTATTATTACAACATCGTTAATTGAGGAACAAGGAATAGATGAGCTTGAAAAGGCAATAGCTGATTTATTCTTTGAAGGAACAATTGATTCTGCAGATGTGACATATGTTTCTAACGCGAGACATATTGGATTATTAACACAAGCAGGAAAAACAATTGGAGATGCAATTGAGGCAATAGAAAATGGTGTTCCAATTGATATGGTGCAAATTGATTTAACAAGAACGTGGGAAATACTTGGTGAAATTACTGGTGATACCGTCCATGAAAGCCTAATTGACCAGTTGTTCTCTCAATTTTGTTTAGGAAAATAATATAGCGATGTTTTAGAAAGATAGAGATTTTTAGGAGGAATAAACAATGGGATACAATGCCGGTTCATACGATGTCATAGTAATCGGTGCAGGTCATGCAGGATGTGAAGCTGGTCTTGCGGCAGCACGAATGGGCTCCAAAACATTAATGTTAACAATTAATTTAGATATGGTGGCTTTTATGCCATGTAACCCTTCTGTTGGTGGACCAGCAAAAGGGATTGTTGTTCGGGAAATTGATGCATTAGGCGGAGAAATGGGACGCAACATTGATAAAACATATATTCAAATGCGTATGTTAAATACAGGTAAAGGACCAGCTGTACGCGCGCTTCGCGCACAAGCAGATAAGTTCTCTTACCAGCATGAATTAAAGAAAACAATTGAAGAAACACCAAATTTAACGTTGTTCCAAGGAATGGTTGAGCGTTTAATCGTTGAAGATGGCGAATGTAAAGGCGTAGTTACGCAAGCTGGTGCTGAATATACAGCCAAAACAGTTGTAATTACAACTGGAACATTTTTACGCGGTGAGATTATTATGGGGGATTTAAAATATTCGAGCGGTCCGAATAATCAACAACCATCTATTACTTTATCCGAACATTTAGAGGAGCTTGGATTTGATCTTGTTAGATTTAAAACAGGTACACCTCCGCGTGTAAATAGTAATACGATTGATTACAGTAAAACAGAAATTCAGCCAGGTGATGATAAACCACGAGCTTTCTCTTTTGAAACGACAAAATTTATTATGGATCAAATTCCATGTTGGTTGACGTATACAAGTACGGAAACACATCGTTTAATAGATGAAAACCTACATCGCTCAGCTATGTATTCTGGTATGATTAAGGGAACAGGACCTAGATATTGTCCTTCAATTGAAGACAAAGTAGTAAGATTTAATGATAAACCACGTCATCAAATTTTCTTAGAGCCAGAAGGACGTAATACACAAGAAGTGTATGTACAAGGTTTATCCACAAGCTTACCAGAAGATGTACAACGTGATATGCTTAGAACAATACCTGGCCTAGAAAACGTTGAAATGATGCGTACAGGTTATGCAATTGAATATGATGCAATTGTGCCAACACAACTATGGCCAACACTTGAAACGAAAAAAATTAAGAATTTATATACAGCAGGACAAATTAACGGAACTTCTGGTTACGAAGAGGCGGCAGGACAAGGGCTTATGGCTGGGATTAATGCAGCATGTCGTTCTTTAGGTAAAAAAGAAGTTATTTTAGGTCGCGCGGATGCTTATATTGGTGTCTTAATTGATGATCTTGTAACGAAAGGTACAAATGAACCATATCGCTTATTAACATCTCGTGCAGAATATCGCCTATTATTACGCCACGATAATGCTGATCTTCGTTTAACTGAAGTTGGTCGTGAAATTGGATTAATTAAAGAAGAGCGCTATGAGCGATTTACAAATAAAAAATTAAAAATTGAACAGGAAAAGGAACGTTTAAGCAGCATCATTATTAAACCACGTCCTGAAGTTCAAGAATTAATTCGTAGTATTGGCGGAAGTGAATTGAAAGATGGAATACGTGCAAGTGACTTATTACGTCGTCCAGAGATGACATATGAACATATTCATCTTTTAGTACCAAGTGAAGTAGAATTAAGTGATGAAATTACAGAACAAGTTGAAATTCAGATTAAGTACGAAGGATATATCGAAAAATCCTTACAGCAAGTAGAGCGTATGAAGAAAATGGAAAACAAAAAAATCCCTGTGGATATTGATTATGATGCGATTTCTAGCCTTGCCTCAGAAGCGAGACAGAAATTGAAAGATGTTCGTCCACTTTCAATGGGGCAGGCTTCACGTATTTCTGGCGTGAATCCAGCGGATGTTTCTATTTTACTTGTTTATATTGAACAAGGAAAAATTGCGCGAGTATCGAACCAATAAATAGTAAGGAGATATTGTTAGATGAACATAGAACAATTTCAATCTATGCTAGAAGAGAAGGGTATCACCCTCTCTTCTAGACAGTTAGAGCAGTTCGAAATCTACTTTGAAACATTAGTAGAGTGGAATGAAAAAATGAACTTAACGGCTATTACGGAGAAAGAGGAAGTATATTTAAAACACTTTTTTGATTCCATTACAGCTGCTTTTTATTATGATTTTTCAGAACCATTCTCAATTTGTGATGTTGGCGCAGGAGCTGGATTCCCAAGTATTCCTTTGAAAATCTGTTTCCCGCACTTAAAAGTAACAATTGTAGACTCATTGCAAAAACGTATTAACTTCTTAAATCATTTAGCACAAAAGTTGGAATTAGGTGACGTTGCGTTTTGTCACGATCGTGCGGAAACATTTGGGAAAAAAGAAGGTGTACGTGAATCGTACGATATTGTAATGGCACGTGCAGTTGCGCGTCTTTCGGTATTGAGTGAGCTATGTTTACCACTTGTAAAAGTTGGGGGAACATTCATTGCAATGAAAGGTGCCGCAGCAAACGAAGAAATTGAAAATGGCAAGTATGCTTTAGAGGTGCTAGGCGGGAATTTAAAAGAAATGTCTACGTTCCAATTACCGTTTGAAGAAAGTGAACGTAATATTTTATTAATCGAGAAAAAGCGCAAGACACCAAAGAAATATCCACGCAAACCGGGAACACCCAATAAATTACCTATTGAAAAATAAATCTTATTAGACGTAAGATTAAATTATATAAATGAAAACGTAAATGTTTCATAGGAAACATTTTATGGAGAATAGTCAATAGGCCTAAAAGGTGGTGGAATATGTATGAAAAATACGTTTTCTCGTTTATTTGGCTTTGGAGATAAAGAGAGCGAATTCGAATTACAAGACGAAAGCCATGAAGAAATAGATAAAAAGGTATATGAAGAAATACAAGAAATTCCGATAGTAAATATTACCCCTAACCGTTATCAACCACGAACAGTTTTTGATGATGCACGAATTGAAGAGCTAGCACTAACGATTCGTACACATGGGCTGATTCAGCCGATTGTTGTGAGGCAATATGAGGATGACAAGTACGAGATTATCGCTGGAGAAAGGCGTTTCCGTGCGGCAACAAAGTTAGGGTGGGAAAAGGTTCCTGCAATTATAAAGAACTTAAATGATACAGAGACAGCTTCTGTAGCTTTAATTGAAAACTTGCAACGTGAGGAACTAACAGCAATCGAGGAAGCTGTGGCATATCAAAAGCTAATTGAGTTACATAATTTAACACAAGAAGCATTGGCACAACGACTTGGAAAAGGACAATCCACAATCGCAAATAAGTTGCGATTGTTAAAGTTGCCTGAAGAAATAAAACGTGCGTTATTAGAAAAAAGTATTACAGAACGTCATGCCCGCGCTCTCATTCCTTTAAAGAATGAGGAATTACAACTGAAGGTTTTACAGGAAATTGTGGAGAAACAACTGAATGTAAAACAAACAGAGGAACGAATTGCGAAATTACTAGAAGAAGCCAAACCGAAGCGTAAGGCAAAGCAAAAAGCAGTAAGTCGAGATACGAGAATTGCCATGAATACAATTAGGCAGTCATTACAAATGGTTGCTGACAGTGGTTTAAATGTTAATTCTGCGGAAGAAGAATTTGATGAGTACTATCAAATTACAATTAAAATTCCGAAGAAAAAATAATAATGGCGTGTTAGAGACCTTATCCTATTGGATAGGTCTCTTTTACTATATTTTCTTGTTAGATGAAGAAGGAGTTTAGAAATAAATTTTGAAGTTTAATAAGGACGTAAAAGAAAAACTTTTATTTCATGTTACAATAAACATAATTGTTACTAGAATAAGATAGAAAGGTTGAAAGTAGGTGACATCATGGGAAAAATCATTGCTATTGCCAATCAAAAAGGTGGCGTTGGAAAAACAACAACATCTGTTAATTTAGGGGCTGGATTGGCACAAGTAGGTAAAAAAGTCCTTCTTGTAGATATTGACGCTCAAGGAAATGCAACGACTGGTGTGGGAATTGAAAAATCCGAATTAGATCAATGTATTTACAATGTTCTTGTGGAAGATGCAGATGTTCAAGGGGTTATACGTAAAACCGCAACTGAAAACTTAGATGTTCTACCCGCTACAATTCAATTGGCAGGAGCTGAAATTGAATTGGTACCGACTATTTCCCGGGAAGTACGTTTACAAAGGGCATTACAGCCAGTTCGTGATGAATATGACTATATTATTATCGATTGTCCCCCGTCCTTAGGGTTATTAACGATTAATGCATTAACCGCAGCAGATTCTGTTATTATTCCTGTTCAATGCGAATATTACGCACTAGAAGGATTAAGTCAGCTATTAAATACAGTTCGACTTGTGCAAAAGCACTTAAATAAAAATCTAGCAATTCAAGGTGTATTGTTAACGATGTTGGATGCCCGTACGAATTTAGGGATTCAGGTTATAGATGAAGTGAAAAAGTACTTTAGGGATAAAGTATACCGTTCGATTATTCCTCGTAATGTTCGTTTAAGTGAAGCACCAAGTCATGGGAAACCAATTATGCAGTATGACGCTAAATCAAGAGGGGCAGAAGTATATATAGATTTAGCAGAGGAAGTGATTGCAGGTGGCTAAAGGATTAGGAAGAGGAATTAATGTGTTTTTTCCTGATTTAGATGTGAAAGAAGAAGAGGCAATTCAGGAGATTGTGATAACTGAATTAAGACCGAATCCATATCAACCACGTAAACACTTTAATAAAGAGGCAATTCAAGAATTATCGGCCTCTATTAAAGAGCACGGCATATTGCAACCGTTAATTGCTAGGAAGAGTATTAAAGGATATGAAATTGTTGCAGGTGAAAGAAGATATCGTGCTGCCAAAGAGGCAGGGCTCGAAAAGGTACCTGCTGTTGTAAGACAATTAAATGAGCAGCAAATGATGGAGTTTGCATTGCTTGAAAACTTACAACGAGAAGATTTAAACCCAATGGAAGAAGCAATGGCATATCAAATGTTAATGAATGAGCTAAATGTAACGCAAGAACAATTAGCAAAACGTCTTGGTAAGAGCAGACCTTACATTGCAAATTATACGCGGTTATTAAGCCTCCCTTCTTTTGTGCAAGATATGATTGCAAATGGTCAACTTTCAATGGCCCATGGGAGAACTTTGCTTACTATAAAAGATGAAGAACAATTGAAATCGTTATTAAAACGAATCGAAAAAGAAGGATTAAACGTTCGTCAATTAGAGAAAATTGTTCAGGAGATTAATCAACGCGTTTCACGTGAAACAAAACAAGTGAAAAAAGAGAGAAACATATTTTTCGTAGAACGCGAAACGTTCTTAAGAGAAAAGTTTGGCACAGATGTGAAAATTAAAGAAACGAAAAAAGAAAAAGGTAAAATCGAAATTGAATTTTTTAATAAAGAAGATTTAAATCGTATTTTAGAATTATTAGCGCAGAAAAACTAAAAAGCAAACCATCTTATTATTTATAGATGGTTTGCTTTTTTTAATACAGATAATTTTTGGTCTGTTTCTTTTATACTTTGTGCAATTACATCAGCCATTTTCATGACTAAACTTAATCTTGTATTTTGCAGGACGAAAAACTCCATAAAACCATTTAGATTTACGATGCCATGAATATGTAAATCACCAACTGCAGGTAATTTTTTGTTCATCGCAGCTCCAGGTTTACTAGGCCCCATTCCGGTAGTGATGGAACCGATGCTTTGAGACTTTCCTAAACAGGCATCAACCGCAATTATAAATGAAGTAGGATTATCTTTCTGTATATTCTGAATTCTTTCTTCTAAATTTAGCGCATGCACTGGCTCATCTAGTGTGCCGAACACTTGGAAGTTTTTAATCCCTACTTGTTCTAGTTTCGTACCGACTAACGGACCGAGTGCATCGCCTGTAGAACGATCTGTTCCGATACAAACGAGAATAATCGGTATATTCGTTTTAATAGGGATATGGGAAAGTAAGAAGTTACTAATTGTCTCGGAGGCTTCTACGTCTTGGTGCATAACATTTTGAGTTTCTTTTTCGAAAAAGGGTAAGCGAAAACTTCCAATATTCATGAAGCATCCATCCTTTTAATAAATTTTCAAAATATGTTATATGATGAGTAAAATGGAAAACTATAAGTGCGTACTTCTTGTAAAACTTGAGTGAAAACGGAAATAATAGTACTAGTATATATATATTCGTTCCATTTTATACCTGCATGGAAGTTAACAAATGCAATTAAAGTCATAAAAATTTTTCAGAAATCAGGGTGACTTCTGATACAATGAGAAGGATGATTAAAAAGAAATTTTAGCTGGAGAGGTAGAGGTACATGGATTTAGCGTTGAAATGGTTTGAGTCCATTGATTGGACGAATATAGGTGTGAAATCACTAAAAATAGTCGTTATTTTAATACTTGGTGCAATTATTGTGCGAGTTGCGCGTGCAATTGTACGAAATGCGTTTCGTATGGGAAGCCGTTCGCCAATTCAAATTTCAGAACGTCGTACAGTTACAGTAGCGAAGTTACTTGAAAATATTGTGGCATACGTTGTTATGTTCATTATGTTAATTGCGATTTTGGGTGTGTTTAATATTAATGCATCTGGTTTATTAGCGGGTGCCGGGGTAATTGGTTTAGCAGTCGGATTTGGTGCTCAAAGTTTAGTAAAAGATGTTATTACGGGGTTATTTATTTTGCTAGAAGATCAATTTTCAGTAGGTGACTATGTAAAAATTGGTCAGTTTGAAGGTGTCGTTCTAGAAATTGGACTTCGTACAACAAAAGTAAAGAGTTGGACAGGCGAAATTCATACTTTACCAAATGGAAGTATTATTCAAGTTACGAACTATTCAGTTAGTAATAGTGTAGCATTTGTTGATGTATCCATTTCGTATGAGGCTGACATAGCGAAAGCGGAGCAAGTCATTGAAGAGTTATTAGAAGAATTACCTGCACAGTATACGCAAATGGTAGCAAAGCCTCAGTTATTAGGTGTGCAAACATTGGCTGCATCAGAAGTTATATTACGTGTTATTGCGGAAGTAGAGCCGATGCAACATGCGGTTGTTGCGAGAGCCCTTCGTAAAGAAATTAAAAATCGTCTAGATTTACATGGGATTGAAATTCCATATCCACGTATGGTTTTATATAATCGTGAAGAATTGGTGAGTGGAAAAGCAATTTAGTATGGAGAGGGGTTTGGAGAATGGAGCAAAAGCAGTATAACTTGTACGATGTTGTGGAAATGAAGAAAGCCCACCCATGTGGTGAGAATCGCTGGAAGATTATTCGTATGGGAATGGATATCCGCATTAAGTGCGAGGGATGTGACCATTCAGTAATGATTCCTCGAAGAGAATTTGATCGTAAGGTGAAAAAAATACTTGTGAAGCACGAAGAATAGAGAGAAAGTAACAGTTGCAATGGGTAGCTGTTACTTTTTTTCGTTTGGAGGAAACTTGTCATTTTTTTCGTTACTATCTATAATGATGAAAGATTGAGACATAGGAGTGAAAAATATGGGATTAACGGCTGGGATTGTTGGATTACCTAACGTAGGGAAGTCAACTTTATTTAATGCAATTACACAAGCAGGAGCAGAATCTGCAAACTATCCATTCTGTACAATTGATCCAAACGTAGGGATTGTAGAAGTACCAGATGAGCGTTTAAATAAATTAACGGAATTAGTAGAACCGAAAAAAACTGTTCCGACTGTATTTGAGTTTACTGATATTGCAGGTATCGTAAAAGGTGCTAGTAAAGGTGAAGGTTTAGGAAATAAATTCTTATCTCACATTCGCCAAGTAGATGCAATTTGCCAAGTTGTTCGTTGTTTTGAAGACGAAAATATTACACACGTTTCAGGGAAAGTAGATCCAATCGATGATATTGAAACAATCAACTTAGAGCTAATCTTAGCGGATTTAGAATCTGTTGATAAACGTATCGAGCGCGTTGCGAAGTTAGCGAGACAAAAAGATAAAGAAGCAGTATATGAGCATGAAATTTTAGTTCGTTTAAAAGAAGCTTTTGAAGAGGGAAAACCAGCTCGTACTGTTGAATTTACAGAAGAACAAATGAAGATTGTTAAAGGCCTTCATTTACTTACAACGAAAGAAATGTTATACGTAGCAAACGTAAGTGAAGATGATATTATGGATCCTTCTGAAAATAAATATGTACAAATGGTAAAAGAATTTGCTGCAAATGAAAATTCTCAAGTAATCGTTGTATGTGCAAAAATCGAAGAAGAAATCGCTGAGCTAGACGAGGAAGAGAAAAAAGTATTCCTTGAAGAACTAGGCATTGAAGAATCTGGTTTAGATCAATTAATTCGTGCTGCATATGATTTATTAGGACTTGCTACTTACTTCACAGCTGGTGTGCAAGAAGTACGTGCATGGACGTTTAAACAAGGTATGAAAGCACCACAATGTGCTGGCGTAATTCATACAGACTTTGAGCGTGGATTTATTCGTGCGGAAACAGTTTCTTACGAAGACTTAATGACAAACGGTTCTATGACAGCTGCAAAAGAAGCTGGTAAAGTTCGTTTAGAAGGAAAAGAGTATATCGTAAAAGACGGAGACGTTATGCACTTCCGCTTCAACGTTTAATTTAATATTTCCTAGGAAAAATAAAGATATGAGCTTGGCAAATATATTATGTGTTTGCCAAGTTTTTTATGCATGGGTGAGTTGATTCATCTAACTTACTATGATATAATCTAAACTCGTGAGTAATTACTATAAATTAATTGCTCCTTGCCCATTATGGGCCGTTTAGACCAAAAGGAGGTGAAAGTGTAATGAGAAAGTACGAAATTATGTACATCATTCGTCCTGGCGTTGAAGAAGAAGCTCAAAAAGCTTTAGTTGAACGTTTCGCAGGTGTTTTAACAAACAATGGTGCAGAAATCATTAACACGAAAGAGTGGGGTAAGCGTCGTTTAGCTTACGAAATCAACGACTTACGTGAAGGTTTCTACATGATCTTAAACGTGAACTCTAACGCAGAAGCGATTAACGAATTCGACCGTTTAGCTAAGATCAACGAAGACATCCTTCGTCATATCGTTGTTAAAGAAGAAGAAAAATAATTGATATATAAGGGAGAGTGGTTCGATTGATGAATCGTGTTATCCTCGTTGGTCGTTTAACTAAGGACCCTGACTTACGTTACACGCCCAATGGTGTTGCAGTAGCTACTTTTACGTTAGCTGTGAATCGCGCATTTGCGAATCAACAAGGTGAGCGTGAAGCTGACTTTATTAATTGTGTAATATGGCGTAAACAAGCAGAAAACGTAGCAAATTATTTGAAAAAAGGTAGCTTAGCAGGCGTAGATGGACGTCTTCAAACTCGTAATTACGATGGACAAGATGGTAAACGTGTATATGTAACAGAAGTTCTTGCGGAAAGCGTACAATTTTTAGAGCCGCGTAATGGCGGTGGGGAGCAACGTGGTTCATTTAATCAGCAACCATCAGGAGCTGGTTTCGGTAACCAAAGCTCTAACCCATTTGGTCAATCTAGTAATTCAGGTAACCAAGGTAACCAAGGTAACTCTGGATTTACGAAGAATGACGATCCATTTTCAAATGTAGGTCAACCGATCGACATTTCCGACGACGATTTACCGTTCTAATACAGTAAATTAGTTAGTTTTAACAAAGAATGGAGGGAATAGACATGGCAGGACGCAAAGGTGGACGTGCGAAACGTCGTAAGGTGTGTTTCTTCACATCTAACGGCATCACTCGCATTGACTATAAAGATGTTGATTTATTAAAACGTTTCGTTTCTGAGCGTGGTAAAATTTTACCTCGTCGTGTAACAGGAACAAGCGCAAAATACCAACGCAAACTTACAGTTGCAATTAAACGTGCTCGTCAAATGGCACTTTTACCATATGTTGGTGAATAATAGCGTATGAAATGCACAGTAGAGTCGGACTCTACTGTGCATTTTGCTATGCTTTTCTTTTTTGAAAGAGAGGTTAGATAATGAAGAATACGAAATTTATTACTGAGGGTGCAGCGTTGCTAGCGATATATGCAATGTTATTGCTTATATCTATGTATGTTCCAATTTTAGGTAGAGTTGTAACGTTTGCGTTGCCATTGCCGTTTATATTGCTAATGATAAGATATAGATTATCTAACGCCTTTGTAATTTTTACGGCGGCATTTTTAATTGCTGTTATTTTAGGTCAACCGATAGGTCTAATAAAGACGGTCGTGTTTGGGGTTATGGGTATTGTTTTAGGATACATGTATAAACAGCAAAGAAAGCCGTTGGAAATTTTGATAACAGGTTCACTTGCATACTTAGTTGGTATTATGCTCATTTATGTTGCGAGTATAAAGTTTTTTAACATAGATTTCATAAAGCAAATGCAAAATATGTTTAATGAAAGTGTAGTGCAAAGTGAAAAGATAGCAAGTGCTGCCGGTATGCCGGTTAGTAAAGAACAAAAAGAGTTACTTGCACAAATGAATGATATATTACAAACGATATTCCCGAGTATATTTGTAATGGCTTCTGTATGTCTTTCTTGGATTACAGTTATGATATCAGGTAGTGTTTTGAGAAAACTAAAGCATGACGTTAAACCTTGGCCTAAATTTAAAGATATACAATTACCAAAGAGTATTGTTTGGTATTACGTTATATTTATTTTGCTATCAACGTTTATAAAAGTAGAACCGACATCATATTTACATATGGTATTTTCTAACCTATATGTCATATTTGCTTTACTACTAGTACTACAAGGTCTGACATTTATCGCTTTTCTAGCGCATAGCAAAGGTTTTACGAAAGGGATTCCTATTATTAGTTTTATTGTCTGCATGTTTATACCGATGTTGTTTCCTCTTGTGACAATCTTAGGTATAATTGATTTAGGGATTTCATTGCGTTCTAAAATAGGAGGATAAAGTAATATTCCTTATACTATTTTAATCTGTTTAACTAACTGGAAGGTGAGTTAGTTTTACTTTATAGGAGTTGTATACATGCCTGAATTTTATAAGAAACAGTGGTTTTTATATCCTGTTTATGTATTGGCATTTTTCGTGTTTGTGCTCATTGCCATCCTCTGTTATTTTCATTTAATTATGGGGATATCCACCTTTTTTATTTTTTGCATTGTACTTTTTGTTGTTATACGCTTTGAACTGACCTTTCAAAGGAATTTCGAAAAGTATACGACAGATATGATTACAAGAGTAAAGAAAGTGAGTAATGAAGCATTTAACCAAATGCCGATTGGTATTTTGTTATACAATAAGGATTATGGGATTGATTGGGCGAATCCTTATTTATCTTCATGTCTAGGACAGCATGCGTTAGCTGGATGGCACCTTTATGATGTATCAGAAACGTTGCTTCTTTTTATTAAGGGAGAAACTTCCGACGATATAGTCTCTTTAAATAACCGAAAGTTTCGCGTTTTTGTAAGGAAAGAAGAAAAGTTAATTTACTTCTTTGATGTAACGGAACAAACAGAGATTGAAAAGATGTACGAGGATCAACGGACTGTTTTGGCTGTCATTTATTTAGATAATTATGATGAAGTTACACAGGGGTTAGATGATCAATTACGTACGAATATCACAAGTCTTGTAACATCACGACTAAATGAATGGGCCGTTAAGTATGGAGCATATTTAAAACGTGCATCTTCAGAAAGATTCTTCGTTGTACTAAATGAGAGTATTTTAGCACAGATGGAGAAAGGGAAATTTAGCATTTTAGATCAGGTGCGTGAAGAAACATCCAAAAGGAATATACCACTCACCTTAAGTGTAGGTGTTGGATCAGGTGATTTACCTTTATCAGAGCTTGGGGCAATGGCTCAGTCCGGTTTAGACCTTGCGCTTGGCCGTGGTGGAGATCAAGTAGCTATTAAACAAGCGACAGGTAAAGTTAAGTTTTATGGTGGTAAGACGAATCCAGTTGAAAAACGTACTCGTGTACGTGCCAGAGTTATTTCGCATGCATTAAAGGATTTAGTATTAGAAAGTAGTAATGTCATTATAATGGGGCATAGGGCTCCTGATATGGACGCAATTGGTGCTGCGATTGGTATTTTAAAGGTAGCGCAATTAAATGAGCGCAAAGGATATATTGTGTTAGATGAAAATGATTCTGATAAGGGAATTAAGCGTTTAATGGATAAAGTGAAACAAAACGAAGAGTTATGGTCTCACTTTATTACCCCAGGACAAGCGATGGAATTTGCAAATGATGATTCATTACTTGTTGTTGTTGATACGCATAAACCTTCAATGGTGATGGAAGAAAAGCTGTTACATAAAATTGAAAATGTAGTTGTTATTGACCATCATCGCCGGGGAGAAGATTTTATTGAAGATCCATTGCTTGTTTACATGGAGCCATACGCTTCTTCTACGGCAGAACTTGTTACAGAATTACTTGAGTACCAACCGAAAAATTTAAAAATGACAATGTTAGAAGCAACGGCATTGTTAGCAGGTATTATTGTTGATACGAAAAGCTTTACATTCCGGACGGGTGCTCGTACGTTTGATGCCGCTTCTTATTTACGCTCACATGGTGCAGATACTGTACTTGTACAAGAGCTTTTAAAAGAAGATATGGATCAGTATTTACGGGTTGCAAAAGCTATTAAAAATGCGTACATTTATACAAATGGAATTGCGATTGCAAAAGTTGATAGTGATGATTACTACGATCAAGTGCTTATTGCGCAATCAGCGGACACATTATTAACAATGACAGGAATTATTGCATCATTTGTTATTGCAAAACGTGGCGAGAATTTCATTGGAATTAGCGGCAGGTCTTTAGGTGAAGTGAACGTGCAGCTAATTATGGAAAATTTAGGCGGTGGTGGGCATTTAACGAATGCAGCCACACAAATGAAAAATGTTACAGTAGATGAAGCTGAGGAGAAGCTTCGATTTGTTATTGATGACTATTTACAGGGAGGCACACAATCATGAAAGTAATTTTTCTAAAAGACGTAAAAGGTAAAGGGAAAAAAGGAGAAATAAAAAACGTACCAGATGGCTATGCAAATAACTTCTTACTAAAACAAGGATTAGCTGCTGAAGCGACAAATAGTAGTATGAAAACTTTAGAAGCTCAAAAGCGAAAAGAAGAAAAAGATGCAGCAGCAGAGGTTGAAAATGCAAAAGAGTTGAAAGAAACGTTAGAGAAACTAACTGTAGAAGTAAAGGCGAAATCTGGAGAAGGTGGCCGTCTATTCGGTTCAATCACAAGTAAACAAATCGTAGATGCAATGCAAAAATCACATAAAATTAAACTTGATAAACGTAAATTTGAAATGGATGATGCAATTCGTGCATTAGGCTATACAAACGTTACTGTGAAGTTGCATCCGCAAGTAACAGCAACAGTAAAAGTTCATGTTAGTGAACAATAAAAATAAGTTAAGCAAGGAGGATTGCGTATGAGTGATGTAATGGCTGATCGTACCCCTCCGCATAATATAGAGGCTGAGCAGGCGGTTTTAGGGGCCATATTAATTGATCAAGATGCGTTAACGTCAGCATCGGAATTATTGGTACCTGACTCATTTTATCGAACGAAACATCAAAAGATTTTTGAAGTCATGCTTGGGTTATCTGATAAAGGAGAGCCGATTGACTTAGTAATAATGACGTCAGCAATGGCTGATCAAGGATTATTAGAAGAAGTTGGTGGGGTTTCTTACTTAGCAGAATTAGCAGAAGTTGTTCCAACCGCTGCTAACGTAGAATATTATGCACGAATCATCGCTGAAAAGGCGCTATTACGTCGTTTGATTCGAACAGCGACTCATATCGTGTCTGATGGGTATGAGAGAGAAGATGACGTGGATGGTCTTTTAAATGAGGCTGAGAAAAAAATATTAGAAGTATCTCACCAAACAAATGCAAAAGCATTCCAAAACATTAAAGATGTTCTTGTAGATGCTTACGATAAAATTGAACTTTTGCATAATCAAAAAGGTGAAGTTACTGGGATACCAACTGGATTTACAGAATTAGATAAGATGACCGCAGGTTTCCAGCGAAATGATTTAATCATCGTAGCGGCACGTCCATCAGTAGGGAAAACCGCATTTTCATTAAATATCGCACAAAACGTAGCGACGAAAACTGATGAAAATGTAGCGATTTTTAGTCTAGAGATGGGCTCTGATCAGCTTGTTATGCGTATGCTTTGTGCAGAAGGAAATATTGATGCGCAAAGACTGCGTACCGGTTCATTAACTTCTGATGATTGGGCAAAATTAACAATGGCGATGGGGAGCCTTTCTAATGCTGGTATCTATATTGATGATACACCGGGGATTAAAGTAAATGAGATTCGAGCGAAATGCCGTAGATTAAAGCAAGAACAAGGTCTAGGGATGGTTTTAATTGACTATTTACAGCTTATTCAAGGAAGCGGGAAATCAGGAGAAAACCGTCAGCAGGAAGTATCTGAGATTTCTCGTACATTAAAAGGGATTGCGCGTGAATTACAAGTGCCTGTTATTGCCTTGTCACAGTTATCTCGTGGTGTAGAATCTCGTCAAGATAAACGTCCGATGATGTCTGACATTCGTGAATCGGGAAGTATCGAGCAGGATGCTGATATTGTAGCCTTCTTATATCGTGAAGATTACTATGACCGAGAAACGGAAAATAAAAATACGATTGAAATTATTATTGCAAAGCAGCGTAACGGTCCCGTAGGCTCGGTAGAGCTCGCATTCGTTAAAGAGTTCAATAAGTTCGTTAACTTAGAACGTCGCTTCGAGGATGGACATGCGCCGCCTGCATAAAGATAGTATAAAAAAGAAATGCATTTCTTATAATAAGATGTGTTTCTTTTTTTTTATAGGAAAGATAAGGCTTTCATAGTGTGAAAATATAATTCTTACGAACGAAAATGTTTTTTAGTAAAAAAATGTTCGCTTTTTGGTTGACTTCTTTTTCGGTTTTGGTACAATTATATTGTTTGAATAGATCGTTTGAAAATCGCGGAGGTGCTTTAATAATGTCTTCAGTAGTAGTTGTAGGAACACAATGGGGCGACGAAGGAAAAGGTAAAATCACTGATTTTCTTTCTGAGCATGCGGAAGTAGTTGCAAGATATCAAGGTGGAAATAACGCGGGACATACAATTGTTTTCGGCGGAGTTAAATATAAATTACACTTAATTCCATCTGGTATTTTCTATAAAGAGAAAATTTGTGTAATCGGAAATGGCTTAGTAGTAGATCCGAAAGCATTACTTGAAGAGTTAAAATACTTACACGATCGTGGTGTAAGTACTGACAATTTACGTGTAAGTAACCGTGCGCACGTTATTTTACCTTATCACTTAAAACAGGATGAATTAGAAGAAGCTAGTAAAGGTGATAACAAAATCGGTACAACGAAAAAAGGTATCGGTCCTGCATATATGGATAAAGCTGCTCGTATTGGTATTCGTATGGCTGATCTTTTAGACCGTGAAGCATTTAAAGAAAAGCTTGAGCGCAATTTAGTAGAAAAAAATCGTTTATTTGAAAAAATGTACGATACAGAAGGTTTCAGTGTAGAAGAAATCTTCGAAGAGTACTTCGAGTACGGACAACAAATCGCGCAATATGTATGTGATACGTCTGTTGTATTAAATGATGCACTAGATAACAATCACCGTGTATTATTTGAAGGTGCACAAGGTGTTATGCTTGATATCGACCACGGTACGTACCCGTTCGTTACATCTTCTAACCCGATTGCTGGTGGTGTAACAGTTGGAACTGGAGTTGGTCCTGCGAAAGTTACTCGCGTTGTAGGTGTGTGTAAAGCATATACAAGTCGCGTAGGTGATGGTCCTTTCCCTACTGAGCTTCATGATGAAATTGGTCATCAAATTCGTGAAGTTGGTCGTGAGTATGGAACGACAACTGGTCGTCCACGCCGCGTAGGTTGGTTCGATAGCGTTGTTGTAAGACATGCACGTCGTGTTAGTGGTTTAACAGATTTATCATTAAATTCTATCGACGTTCTAACAGGTATTCCGACTCTTAAAATTTGCGTTGCTTACAAATACAATGGCGAAGTGATCGATGAAGTTCCAGCAAACTTAAACATTTTAGCGAAATGTGAGCCTGTATACGAAGAGCTTCCAGGTTGGACAGAAGATATTACTGGTGTAAAATCATTAGACGAGCTTCCTGAAAATGCACGAAAATATGTAGAACGTGTTTCTGAGTTAACAGGAATTCAATTATCTATGTTCTCAGTTGGACCAGATCGTAACCAAACAAATATTGTTCGTAACGTATACGAAGCTTAATTGATATTTTTGAGAAAAAACTCATGTCCGCATGAGTTTTTTCTTATCTTTTATAAAAAAATAAAAAAAGGTATTGCAAAAAACAAAGAAAGCATGTTATGATACATCTTGTCGTCACGAAAATATGACGTTGGTGAGTATGAGCCATTAGCTCAGTTGGTAGAGCATCTGACTTTTAATCAGAGGGTCGAAGGTTCGAATCCTTCATGGCTCACCATTTTATTTTTCGTGGCCCGTTGGTCAAGTGGTTAAGACACCGCCCTTTCACGGCGGTAACACGGGTTCGAATCCCGTACGGGTCATGTTTTTTTTTATGTTCATTTTTGGTCCCGTGGTGTAGTGGTTAACATGCCTGCCTGTCACGCAGGAGATCGCCGGTTCGACCCCGGTCGGGACCGCCACTTTTGTTTATACCACCATTAGTGGTTTTATATATAGTTTTGGCTCGGTAGCTCAGTCGGTAGAGCAGAGGACTGAAAATCCTCGTGTCGGCGGTTCGATTCCGTCCCGAGCCACTCTCAGGATATTAAGTGGGCCCACTTAATATCCTTTTTATTTTGTCCAGTTTTACAAATGTGGGTAGTTATTTTACAATAGAATGAGGAGCCTCTAGCAGTTGAAGCTAGAGGTTTTTCTATAGATCGTATAGGATTCTGTGTAAAAGTGGATCATACATGAGTCTGTGAGAATAGAGGAGAAAGTACTTAAGCAAAAGATGCGGTCATATAGGGACATACTATGTAGACATCAATGTGTTTAGGGATATTGACCATATTTTTACCCGCTATTTGCCGGGTAGTAAGACCCCACCCAAAAATTCAGCGAAGGTAAAGAAGTTAGGTGTGGGATCAACGGCCCATAAATGCCCGATTGGTTCAACTAATAATCGGTGTGGGATGAAGAAAACCCCCACCGATTAAAGTTTCACTTTATAAGGAGGAAATAGACGATGATGGGAAAGAAAATTTTAGTAGTTGATGATGAAAAGCCGATTGCGGATATTTTGAAGTTCAACCTAGAAAAAGAAGGTTTTGAAATTGTAATGGCGCATGATGGTGATGAAGCGATTGAAAAAGCGAATGAAGAGCAGCCAGATATGGTTTTATTAGATATTATGCTACCAGGTAAGGATGGCTTAGAGGTTTGCCGTGAAATACGTAAAAGCTCAGAAATGCCGATTATTATGCTTACAGCAAAGGACTCTGAAATTGATAAAGTATTAGGGCTTGAGCTTGGAGCAGATGATTATGTAACGAAGCCATTTAGTACGAGGG
Organism: Bacillus cereus group sp. MS39; assembly: GCF_040448665.1. Lineage (NCBI taxonomy): Bacteria > Bacillati > Bacillota > Bacilli > Caryophanales > Bacillaceae > Bacillus > Bacillus cereus group sp. MS39. The sequence goes on from NZ_CP123058.1 coordinate 23,653, forward strand.
AATTACTTGCTCGTGTGAAGGCGAATTTACGTCGCCATCAACAAGGTGGTGCTGCAGAAAAAGAAGAAAATACGGAAATGGTTATTGGACCAATCGTTATCAATTCAAATGCGTATAGTGTAACGAAACGTGAGGAAAATATTGAACTTACACATCGTGAATTTGAGCTACTACATTATTTAGCCAAACATTTAGGACAAGTTATGACTCGTGAACATTTATTGCAAACAGTTTGGGGTTATGACTATTTTGGAGATGTACGTACAGTGGATGTAACAGTGCGTCGTTTACGTGAAAAAATTGAAGATAATCCAAGTCATCCTACTTTAATTGTAACTAGACGTGGAGTAGGGTATTACTTGCGTGACCCAGAGCAGGAATAGTATATGAAGAAAGTTGGTTTTTTTCAATCTATTCATTTAAAATTTGTACTCATATATATGCTATTAATATTGATAGCTATGCAGGTTATTGGGGTATATTTTGTAAGAGAGTTAGAAAAGAGTCTTGTACAAGGCTTTAGAGATTCTTTAACGCAGCAAACGAACCTATTATCATATAACCTGAAACAAGAGTTTAAAAAAAGTTATACAAAAGCAGAAACAGAATCAACAGATGAAACGATTAAAACTTCAATTCGAAAATTTGCCTCTGATCGAAAGAAAGATATCCAAGAGGTAAGTGTATTTGATTCGCATAGAAAGTTACTCGCTATTTCAGATGAGTCAAAGCAAAACAAGGTAAATAGAACATCAACTGATATAGCTGTTCAGCGGGTATTGGTACAAAAAAAGCCAGAAGTGAAAATTGAGAAAGATGGTCGTACAGGCCATCGTGTACAAGTTATGCTTACTCCTATTCTAGATGATAACGGCAAGGATGCACTTGGTGTTATTTACATTGTTGCATCTATGGAAGATGTTTATAAACAGATGAAGGATATTAATCAAATTTTTGCGACTGGAACCGTTATTGCATTACTCGTAACAGCTGTACTTGGAATTTTGTTAGCTCAAACGATTACGAGACCAATCTCAGATATGCGAAGACAAGCGATTGAAATGGCAAAAGGAAACTATTCAAGAAAAGTAAAAGTGCATAGCCATGATGAAATTGGACAATTAGCATTATCTTTCAATAATTTATCAAAAAAATTACAACAAGCTCGTTCTTCAACGGAAAGTGAAAGACGTAAATTATCATCTGTTTTATCACATATGACAGATGGAGTAATTGCTACTGACCGAAAAGGGGACATTATTTTATTAAATGATCCTGCGGAAAAGATGCTAAATGTTTCTCGTGAAACGGCGCTCGATCAATCTGTTTTAGAAGTATTAGGGATACAAGAAGAATTTACGCTCGATCATTTATACGAAGAGCCTGATTCTGTTTTATTAGATTTTAGTACGAGAAATGAGCCATATATTTTACGTGCTAGTTTCTCTGTTATTCAAAAAGAGACAGGGAAAGCAAATGGTTTAATTGCCGTATTATATGATGTAACTGAGCAGGAGCGTATAGAAAGGGAACGCCGTGAGTTTGTGGCAAACGTTTCCCATGAATTAAGAACGCCATTAACAACGATGCGCAGTTACTTAGAGGCACTTACGGACGGCGCGTGGCAAGATCCGAATATTGCACCGCAATTTTTAACAGTTACACAAGAAGAAACAGAAAGAATGATTAGACTTGTAAATGCGTTATTGCAACTTTCTAAACTTGATAGTACAGAACATCGTTTAATGAAAGAATGGGTCGACTTTACTGACTTCTTTAATAACATTATTGATCGTTTTGAAATGTCTAAAGAGCAAAACGTAAGTTTCAAACGATCTTTCTCTAAGAAATCCCGATTTATTGATATGGATACGGATAAAATTACGCAAGTTTTGTATAACATTATTTCGAATGCATTAAAGTATTCACCAGAAGGTGGAACAGTAACATATCGCTTACGTGATCGCGGGGAATTATTAGAGATTAGTGTAAGTGACCAAGGAATGGGTATTCCAAAAGAAAACGTCGATAAAATCTTTGAACGTTTTTATCGCGTAGATAAAGCACGTTCAAGACAAATGGGTGGTACAGGACTTGGATTAGCAATTGCGAAAGAAATGATTGAGGCACATGGTGGCTCGATTTGGGCGAAGAGTGAGGAAGGAAAAGGGACAACTATTTACTTCACATTGCCAATGGCAGCGGATGAAGAGGACGATTGGGAATGAGTATGGAAAATGTTAAAACGATAGTTTTAATTAATTTAGTTGTAATTAGCCTATTTCTTACTTTTAACTTATGGACGTATGTGCCAGATTCCACGTCTATGCAAAACGCAAAATTTGTGCAGGGGAATGAAGGAATTACTCAAACTAAAATCGCTGATGTTGTCCGCCCTACTTCTATCATCGTGCATAAAGATAAAAATCATTACGGGAGCAAAAGAGAGGGCGATATAGAATCAATCTATAAACCTTTGGAAGCAGGGGAATTACATGATTTCAAAGAGATATCGATTGCTAAGGCTGATTTCCTTTCTTATGTGCATGGTGAAGGGAAAATGGAACTTGTTTTTCCTACCAACATCCCATTTGATGCAGTTAAATCTATGTTTAATATGAAAGAAAAAAGTATAGATAAGCCTAAACATTTTAATCGAATTATTCTTGACCCTTCTAGAAGTAGGGATCAAGAAATTAAAATTAATTTTGTTTCTGATGGCGATAACTCTAGAATATATGAAGCAAAATTAAGTGGTGTGTATTTAAAAGATATTGTAAATGCACAAAATCAATTTATAGTATCGGCAAAACCTTATTTTGACTATCAAATTAATGATATGAAAAAGCTATTTTTACCAGATGGAACGACAGAATTGAGTAATATAACATATATTTCATCTAATTTAGCGGTCGACACATTTAAGAATGCTCTTTTTAGTGACCCACGTTATTTAAGCCCTATTACCGAGAAATCGAAAGAAACATTTACAGATGGTATTAGGTCCATGGAGATTGAAAATGATCGTCATATGCTAAAGTATAAAAATTCTTCTGTTTCAAGTGAGAAAACGACAGATAATTTAATGCTTTTACAAAAAAGCTTTGATTTTGTAAATGGTCACAGTGGGAGTTTGGATTCATATCGTTTGGACTATATGAATAAAGGACAGACGGTATTCCGTTTACATGAAGATGGATATTCCGTATTCAATACAGATGGATTAGCTGAATTGAGACAAATATGGGGATCAGAAGAAGTAATGGAATATGAAAGACCGTTGTTGTCTTTAAATACGAAAGGTATAGAACAGAAGGTTACTCTTCCATCAGGTCACGTTGTAATAGCATCCTTAGAAAATAATGCCGCGGTAGATAAACGATTCATTAAAGACATTGGTATTGGATACAAATTGTCACTAGATGGGCAAGTAGCTCGACTACAGCCAATTTGGTATGTAAAGTTTGTTGAAGATGAAGCGGGTAAACAAAAAATATATGAGTGGAGTGAGGGAGGACTAAATGGATTGGGATCGGATTAAAACCATATTTATTGTGACCTTTTTTGTTTTGGACCTCTTTCTCATTTTTCAATTCATTCAAAAGCAAGATAGTAATCAATTGGAGCTTATTGCAGAAACAAAGATAGATCAAGAATTAAAAGCAAACAAAATTACTATGGGTAATTTCCCTAAAGAACCGAAAAAAGAGTCATTTATTAGGGCGGAAAACAAGGCATTTAAAGAAGAAGATGTACAGTCTTTAAAGAGTCAAACGGCGCATATACAAAATATGTACAAGATAGAAAGTAAGCTAAAAGAGCCCTTTTTAAATACAAAATCATTATCCAAAGATAAGTATAGTGATTTTTTGAAGAACTATGTATTGGATGGACAAAAGTATGAGTTTGGGGCGATGAAAGACTCTAAAATTTACTTCTTCCAAAAATATAAAGATAAGCCTATTTTCTATAACGATCAGGCAATGATTGTTGTGGAATTAAATGAAAAAAATGAACTTGTGTCGTACACGCAGACGATGCTAACTGATTTAAAAGAAATGGGCGAAAGTGAAAAAACGAAACAGCAAGAAATTATTACTGCTCAAACAGCTTTAGAAAATCTGTATTTAAAAAATAAAGTTCATGGGAATACACATGTAAAAGAAGCACAAATTGGTTATGCCACCCTTACCGCATCTACTTCTAATAACCAAGTATTCGCTCCAACATGGAATTTAAAAACGGAGCAGAAGCAGGACTTCTTTGTAAATGCAATTGAAGGACAAGTTATGGAATTAGGGGAAAGGGAAAATCAAGTGGTTGATGAACATACTGGAGTGAGAAAGAATGGGGTTGCATTTTAGCGTACTTGCAAGTGGAAGTACAGGGAATATGCTATATGTAGGAACAGATGAAAAAAAATTACTCGTCGATGCAGGTTTAAGTGGTAAAGCAACAGAGGCTTTATTTAAACAGGCAGAACTAAATATAAATGATGTATCAGGTATTCTTGTAACACATGAACATAGTGACCATATTAAAGGGTTAGGTGTATTGGCACGTAAATATGATTTACCTGTTTATGCAAATGAGAAAACATGGAATGCAATGGAACATTTAATAGGAAATATCCCAACTGAGCAAAAGTTTATTTTCTCAGTTGGGGATGTGAAAACATTCGGTGATATTGAGGTCGAGTCATTTGGGGTTTCTCATGATGCGGCAGAGCCGATGTTCTATGCTTTTCATAACAATAATAGAAAGTTAGCCCTTATTACAGATACGGGATACGTGAGTGATCGTATGAAAGGTGTTATTAAGGGTGCTAATGCTTTCGTGTTTGAAAGTAATCATGACGTGGAAATGCTTCGTATGGGACGTTATCCATGGAGTATTAAGCGACGTATTTTAAGTGATGTGGGTCACGTTTGTAATGAGGACGCTGCATTAGCGATGGCGGATGTAATTACAGATGAGACAAAACATATTTATTTAGCCCATTTAAGTTTAGATAATAACATGAAAGAACTAGCACGTATGTCAGTATCACAAGTATTAGAGGAAAAAGGATTTGGAGTGGGAGAAGCCTTCGAAATTCATGATACAGATCCGAAAATGCCTACAAAAATTCAATACGTATAATTCTTCATTTTAGTAAACAATAAAGGTGAATATAGTTGTTTTCAGGAAGATGGGTGAACAAATATGTCCTTTATTGATGAAGAAAATTATCGTATGAAACGTGCAAGAAAAAAGAAGCATAAAGGTATTGTTATTTCTAGTATAGCAGGAACAATTGTAGGAGCTTCGTTATTTGCATTTGGAGCTCCTTTATTTGCGAATGATGCGGGGGCGCTTCCGCAAGCTGAAGCAAGTGGAAGTAATATGGCTGAAGCTCAAGGAATTAAACAGATTAGCTTCGTTGATGCTGTTGATCGTGCGTCTGAAGCTGTTGTTGGCGTTATTAATATTCAAAGAGATAATTTTTCAGAGGCAGATTCAGAAGCTGGTACAGGATCAGGTGTAATTTATAAAAAGACAGATGGCCAAGCTTATATTGTAACGAATAATCATGTTGTCGCTGGAGCAAATCGTATTGAAGTAAGTTTAAGTGACGGTAAGAAGGTTCCTGGGAAAGTATTAGGAACCGATGTAGTCACAGATTTAGCTGTACTAGAAATAGATGCAAAGCATGTGAAAAAAATAATTGAAATTGGCGATTCTAATACTGTTCGTAGAGGGGAACCGGTCATTGCGATTGGAAACCCACTGGGGCTACAATTTTCTGGAACTGTCACACAAGGCATTATTTCGGCTAATGAACGTATTGTCCCTGTAGATTTAGATCAAGATGGACATTATGATTGGCAAGTAGAAGTATTGCAAACAGACGCAGCAATTAACCCAGGTAATAGTGGTGGTGCGCTTGTAAACGCGGCAGGTCAATTAATAGGTATTAACTCAATGAAAATTGCAGCAAAAGAAGTAGAAGGAATTGGACTAGCTATTCCAGTTACTAGAGCTGTCCCAATTATGAATGAATTAGAGAAGTACGGAAAAGTAAGGAGACCGTATGTTGGAATTGAACTTAGATCGTTAAATGAGATTCCAAATTACCATTGGTCAAAAACATTGCATTTACCAGGCAATGTAACAGAGGGAGTTTGCATTTTAGATGTGAAGAGTCCTTCGCCAGGTGTAGATGCTGGTTTACGAGAACACGATGTGATTGTAGCAGTAGATGGAAAACCGGTTCGCGATATTATCGGATTCCGTACGGCCTTATATGATAAAAAAATTAATGATAAAATGACTCTTACGTTTTATCGTGGTACAAAACGAGCAACAACAACGGTTAAACTAGGCATTCAAAAGTATTAAAAACAGGAGGGCCTACCTCCTGTTTTCTATTGTAGAAAAGTGAGGTGAAGAATATGAATTTACCTTGTTGTTTAGAACATGTTGAATTAGCTTTAGACATTATTGTGGATGAGTGTGAAGTTGCACCAGTTATCAACAGTGTGGATAACTCAGAAAAAGAGAAAAAAACATGTGAATTTTGTCAAAACGAGGCGACATATGTTGTATCGAACACAGATTCTCACACAATATGTGGGTAACAATTGTGGATATGTGGATAAGTTATGTGGATAACATGTTTGTAAGGTGGGGAATGAGTGTGAATATCTCGATTATTTCAATTGGGAAATTAAAAGAAAAATATTTAAAACAAGGTATAGCAGAATACTTAAAACGATTATCTGCATACGCAAAAGTAGAAGTAATTGAATTGCCAGATGAAAAGGCGCCAGAAAATTTAAGTGAAGCAGAAATGTTAATTGTAAAAGAAAAAGAAGGTATACGTATACTGGATAAAATTTCTGACGATACGCATGTCATTGCGTTAGCGATAGAAGGAAAGCAAAAATCATCAGAAGAATTTGCAATAAGCTTAGATCGTCTTGCTACATATGGAAAGAGTAAAGTTGCATTTGTAATTGGTGGATCACTTGGACTAAGTTCAGAAGTAATGAAGCGTTCAAACGAATCTCTTTCTTTTTCAAAGATGACATTACCACACCAATTAATGCGATTAGTATTGCTTGAGCAAGTGTATAGAGCGTTTCGTATTAATCGTGGAGAACCGTATCATAAATAAAATTACTTTTTGTATATAAAAAGACCATTGGAAAAAACCACCGATGGTCTTTTAAATATTAATAGGTAGTACGAAGGTTTCCTAAAATAAGTATGTTTCTATTTATAAAAAAGTGTGTTGTAATATGAAGAGGAAAAAGTATAAGTAGTCATAGAAGTGAGGAATTAAAGGTGAAGAAGTTTAAAAAGTTTTACTTGGAGATTACGAGTGTATGTAATCTTGCGTGCAGCTTTTGTCCGCCGACGGAAAGGCAGAAGCAATTCATTTCTGTGGAGGATTTTGCTAAAAGATTAGACCAAATTAAACCTCACACAGACTACATTTATTTGCACGTGAAGGGTGAGCCATTGCTCCATCCAAAAATAGATCAACTGTTAGATTTGAGCCATGAAAAAGGGTTTAAAGTTAATATTACAACGAACGGAACGTTAATTAATAAGAGAAGGCATAGACTGTTAAATAAGCCTGCTTTAAGACAAATGAATTTTTCACTGCACAGTTTTGATGGGCATCCAGGTTCGCAAGATAAAGAAGGTTATGTAAGGAGTATACTTTCCTTCATTAGAGAGGCGACAAGTCAATCGGATTTAATTGTTTCACTACGGTTATGGAATTTAACTCAGGATAATAAAACAAATGCTGAAATCCAGAAAAATAGAGATTTATTATCTATCATTGAAAATGAGTTTGGCCTATCTTATCAAATCGAAGAGAAGCTTACACCAGGAAAAGGTATAAAAATTGCGGAACGTGTCTTTATTAATCAAGACTATGAATTTCAGTGGCCGGCATTACATGAAGAAGAGGATGACGGAAAAGGATTCTGTCATGGTCTTCGAAATCAAGCTGGTATTTTAGCGAACGGAACGGTTATTCCTTGTTGTTTAGATGGTGAAGGGATTATTAACCTTGGGAATATTAATAATGACTCATTTTCTAACATTATAGAAGGTGAAAGAGCAACAAACATTGTCGATGGATTTTCGAAAAGAGTTGCAGTCGAAGAGCTATGTAGGAAATGTGGATACCGTAAAAGATTTGGAAAATAAATATGAAACAAGCCCTCATAAAGCGAGGGCTTATTTTTTATTCTTGATAAGAGCGTTCTAATTCATCAATTAAGGAACCGACGTAAGAAACAGCCCTGCGGATTGCATCTGGTTTTGACATATCGACTCCGGCATGTTTCATTAATTCAAGTGGTTTCATCGTACCACCAGCGCGAAGTACATCTAACCAGCGATCAACAGCAGGTTGTCCTTCCTCTTTAATCATTTGAGCTACCGCAGTAGATGCAGTGAGGCCTGCGGAATAGGTATAAGAATATAAGCCCATATAATAATGAGGTTGGCGCATCCAAGTTAAGCCAGCACCTTCGTCAATTTCTACAGAATCTCCCCAGAATGTCGAAAGTACATTTGTTTTTATTTCAGTTAAAGTTGTAGCTGTAAGTGCTTCGCCTTCTTCTGCTAGGGTATATACTCTTCTTTGATATTCTCCCTCAAGTAAGTGAGTAACAAAGTTATGATAATATGTGCCGAGTAGTTGCAGAATCACCCATCTGCGCATTCTCTTGTCGTCAGTAGTCGCTAATAAATGCTGGGCTAATAGTAATTCATTCATTGTAGATGGTGCTTCAACAAAGTACATAGATGGACGTACATTCATAATACGCTGGTTTTTATTTGCTAAATAAAAATGACCAGCATGGCCAAATTCATGTGCTAATGTGAAGCATCCACGCATCGTATTTTGCCATGTAATTAAAATGTATGGATGAGAACCATATGGGCTTGAACAAAATGCTCCGGTGGATTTGCCTACGTTATCTGCAAGATCCACCCATCTTTCTTTGAAACCTTTTTGGATAATGGAACTATATTCATCGCCTAACACCTTTAAAGAATCTTGAATTAATTTACCAGCCTCCTTGTATGTGATGGTTGGATTAAATTCGGGATCTAAAGGTGCATGTAAGTCGCAGAACAGCATTTGATCGAGTCCTAATACTTTCTTTTTTAAATCTGCAAAACGGCGCATATGAGGCGCTAATTCTTTATAAATAATATTAAGTTGATTGTTATACATTTCAAGTGGAACTTTTTGAGGTTCTAAAAGCATATGAGTAACAGATTCAAATTTGCGTAAACGAGAGAGTGTTACTTGTTTTTTTACTTCAGTAGCATATGTTGTTGCCACTGTATTCTTATATCGTTTCAAGGTGGAAACAAATGATGAGTATGCTTTTCTACGTATGTCTGCGCTTGGAGAGAACTCATATTTGCTTTCAAATAATGCAAATGATACAGGGAGTTCGTTTCCTTGTTCGTCTTGTATGGAGGTAAAATCCATATCGGCTAATTTAGTCATACCGTAAATTTTGTATGGAGAATTATGTACTTCGCCAAGTGCAGCAAGAGCTTCTTCTGTTTTAGGAGAGAGCGTGTGCTGTCTTTTTTGTAGGATGTCTAGTAATGATTTACGGAAAGGTTCGAGTTTTGTTTCTTCGTGTAAATACTTTTCAATTGTTCCTTCATCGAATGAGAGAATTTCATTATGGATAAAGGATAGTGCAGTATGTACTTTCGTCCATAAAGCAGCAATTTTGGAAGAGTTCGCTTGAATAACTGGATTTGTACGATCAGTTGATTCTTTTAAATTTGCATAGGAGTATAGTTTTGTTAACTTCATTAAAAGCTCTTCTTCTAAAAGTAGGCAATGTAATAAGGTAGTGGGGCTAGTGTGTAATTGTCCTTTAAACGCATCAAGTTTTTTTATATCGTCTGTTAATACACGTAATGCAGTTTCCCAATCTTTATCAGATTCGAATAAATCAGAGAGGTCCCATGTTAGTTCAGTAGGGACTTCTGTGCGAATATGGCGTTTCTCAATTACATTTTTCATTTGTTATATCCCCCTTATTATAAGTATCTAAAAATATGATACTAGAAAATTCAGTAAAATGAAAATAATCTACATTTCTATGTATGAAAAAGAAGGACAAGCATAAAAATGCTTGTCCTTCGAGTTAAATTTAAAAATTAATATACTTTATCACCGTTGAAAATAGAGTTTTTCACGACTACATAATCTACAGTACGAATTGAGTCTAATTTTGTTCCACCAGCGTAAGAGATAGAAGATTGAAGATCTTGTTCCATTTCGATTAAAGTATCTTCTAAAGAACCTTTATGCTCAACGAACATTTTCTTACCTTCAACGTTTTTCTTCTCACCTTTTTGGAATTCAGAAGCTGAACCGAAGTACTCTTTATAAAGTTTGCCGTCTTTTTCGATTGTTTCCCCTGGAGACTCTTCATGACCAGCGAATAGAGAACCGATCATAACCATAGTCGCCCCAAATCGAATAGATTTAGCTACGTCGCCGTGTGTACGAATACCACCGTCAGCGATAATTGGCTTACTTGCAGCTTTTGCACACCAGCGAAGTGCAGCTAGTTGCCAACCGCCAGTTCCAAAACCTGTTTTAATTTTAGTAATACAAACTTTACCAGGTCCAATACCAACTTTTGTTGCGTCAGCACCAGCGTTTTCTAATTCTCTTACCGCTTCTGGAGTTCCAACGTTTCCAGCGATAACGAAGCTTTCTGGTAAATGCTTCTTAATATGTTGAATCATGTTGATTACAGCATTAGAATGTCCGTGTGCAATATCAATCGTGATGTATTCAGGTGTAAGTTGCTCAGCAGCTAATTGTTGTACGAATTCATATTCGTCCTCTTTTACACCAACGCTAATAGAAGCGATTAATCCACGTGATTGCATATCTCTAATAAATGAGATACGTTTCTCTGGCTGGAAACGATGCATGATATAGAAGTAATTGTTTTCAGCTAAATAAGTTGCAATTCTTTCATCAATAATCGTTTGCATATTTGCAGGTACGACAGGTAATTTAAATTTATGTTTACCTAAAGTGACAGTTGTATCACATTCAGATCGACTGTTTACAATGCATTTTGCAGGAATTAATTGAATATCTTCATAGTCAAATACGTTTTCCATCATTTACACCCCTAAAATACGAATATTTTATTTCTATTAATTAAAAATGTTCGTCCATAGGATAATTTACATCATTTTTATGAAGAAGTCAAAGTATTTCTTAACATTTTTAAAAAAAACAGAGTATATATATGATGGAATAGTGTTAAAAGCGAATTTAAAACATTTTTTTATCCTTATTGTTCGTTTATTAGAATCTAGATAGGAGTGTTGTCAGTGATAACAACTATTTTATTGAAGGCAAACATTAAAAAGAAAAGGCATTATCATTTAGTTGAACATTAGATGGAATGACGGAGGTTATTTTTATTCTGAAATAATATTTCTAAAATTTTTTTCGGAATAAAGAAACCTTCTGTTTATTCCTATATAAAAAGATGAATCTTGCACGATTTGCCTTTTTATGTGAGCTTTCAAGTATAATGAATAAGGTGATAGTACCTACATGATAATTCAGTGATAGGAAACGATAAAGAAAAAAATAATACAGAATAAAATGAGGTTAATATATGAATAAAAAAAGCTTTACCAATTATGCATTAAGTAAAGAAATTGTAAGAGCACTTACTGGTTTAGGCTACGAAAATCCAACAGAAGTGCAAGGAGAGGTTATTCCAGTTGCATTGAAAAAGAAGGATCTTGTTGTAAAATCGCAAACTGGAAGTGGGAAAACAGCTTCATTCGGTATTCCACTTTGTGAAATGGTGGAATGGGAAGAGAATAAGCCACAAGCATTAGTTTTGACGCCGACGAGAGAACTTGCTGTTCAAGTGAAAGAAGATATTACGAATATAGGCCGCTTCAAAAGAATTAAGGCTGCGGCCGTTTATGGTAAGTCTCCATTTGCACGTCAAAAATTAGAGTTAAAACAAAAGACACATATCGTAGTGGGGACTCCTGGCCGTGTGTTAGATCATATTGAAAAAGGTACCCTTTCTTTAGAATGTCTGAAGTATTTAGTCATTGATGAAGCAGATGAAATGCTAAATATGGGCTTTATTGATCAAGTAGAGGCAATTATTGATGAATTACCTACAAAGCGAATGACAATGCTATTTTCGGCAACACTTCCAGAAGATGTTGAAAAGTTATCCCGTACGTATATGGATTCGCCAACGCATATTGAAATTAAGGCTGCCGGGATTACCACAGACAAAATTGAACATACACTTTTTGAGACGAGAGAAGAGGAGAAGCTTTCACTTCTTAAAGATGTAACAACAATTGAGAATCCAGATAGTTGTATTATTTTTTGCCGTACACAAGAAAATGTAGATCACGTATTTAGACAGTTAAACCGTGTTAACTATCCTTGTGACAAAATACATGGTGGTATGGTGCAAGAAGATCGTTTTGAAGTTATGGACGATTTTAGAAAAGGAAAGTTCCGTTATTTAGTAGCGACAGACGTAGCTGCTAGAGGAATTGATATTGATAATATTACACATGTTATTAACTATGATATTCCGTTAGAAAAAGAAAGTTATGTACATCGTACGGGAAGAACGGGACGAGCTGGCAATAAAGGAAAAGCTATTACATTCATAACTCCGTATGAAAATAGATTTTTAGAAGAAATTGAGGCGTACATCGGCTTTGAAATTCCAAAGGCATATGCACCTTCAAAAGAAGAGGTTATGAAAGGGAAGGCAGTATTTGAGGAAAAAATACATGCTAAACCAATTATAAAGAAAGATAAAAGTGCAGACTTAAACAAAGGGATTATGAAGCTGTACTTTAATGGTGGGAAGAAAAAGAAAATTAGAGCGGTAGATTTTGTCGGCACAATTGCTAAAATTAAAGGTGTTACAGCAGAAGATATAGGAATTATTACGATACAGGACAATGTTTCTTACGTTGAAATATTAAATGGAAAAGGACCAATTGTTTTAAAGACCATGAAAACTACAACGATTAAAGGGAAACAATTAAAAGTCCATGAAGCAATTAAGTAAATAAAAAAACTATCCACTGTAACAGGTGGATAGTTTTTTTATTTACGATTCTTTTAAATCGTCCACTAACTTCTCTGCCAATCGTCTGTACATATTACTCATCGACACAAATGATGTTAGTAATAAAAATTTCTCTAGATTCGGATCTTCTAAGGAAGAAATTTCACTTACTTCTGAAACACGGTTATTTACGTCTTGTGTAAAGCTTTCGACGTTGTTTTCGGTAAGAGAAAGATAATCTTTATATAGTGTATTTAATTCGAATGAATCATCGTTTAATAAGGATTCATTTATATTTTCTAAGGAGCTTTTTATGTCATTAATGGAAAGGGCTCCTTTTAATTGATAAATTAAGCTGATTAAAATCATATGCTCTTTTGAGTATTTTTTATTTTTGATTGGAATAAACAGTTTCCCTTTTGCGTAATTGTTAATCATTGTTTTTGTTAATACTTTTTCATCATCGGTTCTTGTTGTATCCGCATAAGTATTTTCAAATAATTGGACAACCTGGTCTACATACAAGTCGACATTTGGAATATCCTCAAGCGTAATATTTTTTTCTAAATGTAATGTTTCAAGCAGTTTATTTATATTTTCCACGTAGAACCCCTCACTTTTATAACTTAGTGGAGCATAATGTTTAGTTTATCTCTAAATATGGTATTACGAAACAAATGAATTGTAAATGTTGACCTCTAATAATAATGCGTATATAATTACATGTAGTTATTAAAACTACATGTAATTATATGAGGGGTGTATATATGAATGCTTATGTAAGAGAACCAGTTAATGCTTTTACCCATTTGGGAGGAGCTGTATTATCATTTATTGCATTATTAGCTATGCTTGTAAAAGTTTCTATTAAGATGCCATCTTTTGCGGCAATTACAGCTGTTATTTTGTTTGGTATCGGAATGATGGTTCTGTATACAGCATCAGCTGTATATCATAGTGTTGTAGCCAGTGAACGTGTTATTTATTTCTTTCGGAAGCTTGATCACTCTATGATTTTTATATTGATTGCAGGTACATATGCACCATTTTGTTTAATTACATTACATTCCGCAAACGGTTTATTATTATTTTGTTTAGTTTATGCAACTGCCATTTGTGGTATTGTTTTTAAAATGTTTTGGTTTAGTTGCCCGAGATGGTTATCAACAGCAATTTATATTGCAATGGGCTGGTTAATTGTTCTGTTCTTTGCACCGTTAGCTGCTAACTTAAGTGCAGGGGGTATCGTACTTCTAGTGCTTGGAGGCATTCTGTATACAATCGGTGGATTTATTTATGGAACAAAGCCAAAATGGTTAGAGTTTAAACATATGGGGCATCATGAAATTTTTCACGTGTTCGTGTTATTGGGAAGCCTTGCCCACTTTTTAAGTGTATATTGCTACGTAATTTAACAAGCTGAAATTTCCGAGTAATTTTTATTTTTTCTTGATTAATAAATAAAGATATAGACACATATGTATGTTAAAGAGTTGCATAACGTAAAGGTTATGCGGCTCTTTTTTATATAAATAATAATTAAAAATAAATTTTTAAAATTATCAGTCTTTTTATGGTAGGATAGATGTGTATTGAGGTTATAAAATTTTATAATTAATAATAAGTGGGGGACTCTATATATGGCGATACTTATAACGGGTGGAGCAGGATATATTGGTAGTCATACGTGTATAGAATTATTAAATAATAATTATAAAATTATAGTCGTAGATAATCTTTCAAATAGTTCAATCGAGTCTTTAAACCGAGTAAAAGAGATAACAGGAAAACAATTTGAATTTTATAAAGAAAGTGTTTTAAATCGTGAAAAAATGAATGAGATTTTTTTGGAAAATAGCATTGAAGCGGTTATACATTTTGCTGGATTTAAAGCAGTGGGGGAATCGACTACAATTCCTCTAACATATTATTATAATAATATAATAAGTACAATCGTACTATGTGATGTGATGCAGAAACATCATGTTAAAAAGTTTATTTTTAGTTCATCTGCAACTGTATATGGAATTCCAAAAACGTCACCAATTACAGAAGAATTTCCACTAAGTGTGACAAATCCATATGGGCAAACAAAATTAATGATTGAGCAAATTATGCGTGATGTGGCAAAAGCTGATGATGAATGGAGTATTGCGTTACTTCGTTATTTCAATCCCTTCGGAGCACATAAAAGTGGCCGTATTGGAGAAGATCCAAATGGGATTCCGAATAATTTAATGCCATATGTAACGCAGGTGGCGGTAGGTAAATTAAAGGAACTAAATATATTCGGAAACGATTATCCAACAAAAGACGGGACAGGTGTCCGTGATTATATTCACGTTGTTGACCTTGCAAAAGGACATGTAAAGGCACTTGAGAAAGTACTTAAGACGAAAGGAATAGAGGCATATAATCTTGGCACAGGTAAAGGGTATAGTGTGTTAGAGATGATAAAGGCTTTTGAGGAGGTTTCAGGTAAAAAAATACCTTATAAAGTGATAGGGCGTCGTCCTGGTGATGTAGCAGTATGTTTTGCTGATGTATCTAAAGCGAAACGAGAATTAGGATGGGAAGCAGAATATGGGTTAGAAGAGATGTGTGTAGATTCTTGGAGATGGCAGGTAAATAATAAAAATGGCTATCAAATGATTTAAGGTAGTTAGTAAAGCATTCTCTTATTAATTTGTAGGATATTTTATGTATATAATAAATTGTATTCTTTATTATGCTGCTTGGGGTCAGTAATATGTTCAATTTAGGAAAGAGAATGTAATAAAATATTACTGACCATAGCATTTGAATAGCAACCGGTTCTATTGAAAAGTATTCCAATACTTGTATCATTGTTAAAGTGCGTTTATAATCAAATAATCTTATTAGCTTTTTGCTTGAATTACGTATTATTGAAAGCGTTTTTATTGCGTGATATATTTTGATTGACATCATTACTGTATGAAATGTATAAAAAGGGTTTTTCTATTGTTTTTTAAGGTAGGAAGTCTGACTTATTTTCGAAAAAACTTCGTATGTAGTTGTAAGTAAGAAGGAGAATAAGGAATAATATAATTTTTACAAGACGGGGAGGGTACAGTGTGAAAATGTAAGGTTTTCACATGAGGATATATGGGGTACGTAGGATTATTACTTTCGGGTGCAGCTTTATTTTTAAATAGTCTTGTTATATTAGGGAAAGCAGAGATGAAAAGTGCGGGTGTTTTTAATTTATTTGTGGGTGCACTACAAATTATTATTCCGTTCTATTTGATCATGACTTCTGACCAAAGCAATTGGACAGTGTATTCATATGCAGCTACTTTCTTATTTGGATTAACCTATTTATATGTAGGTGTTACCTTTATAAAAGGAATGGATAGTAGCGGTTTAGGTTGGTTTTGTATGTGGGTAGCAATTATTGCTTTATTCTATATGGTTGTTTCATTTGTTCAATTTCACGATGTTGTTAATGCATTAACGTGGTTTATGTGGGCATTACTTTGGTATTTATTCTTTGTATTAAATACACAAAAGAAGAATATCAATCAATATCTTGGAAGAATTGCCTTCGTACAATCATGGGTAACATTGACGTTGCCTTCACTCTTTTATTTTATGGGAGTATGGGGAGAGGGATTCGTATATGAACTATGGGTTTATGTATCCGTAATTTCTATTTTATACTTCTGTTATTGTATTTATAAATATCGAGTACGTTAATATATTTTCTGTAGAAAAGCATGGAATCGTTAAACGAATTCCATGCTTTTTATATATGAGCAGTTATAATAGAGAGGTATTATTTTACATTTTATCAAAATGAGGATGATGAAGTTGAAAAAAGTATTGGTGCTAGGGGGAACAAGATTTTTTGGTAAACATTTAGTAGAAGCACTTTTGCAAGATGGACACGATGTAACGATTGCGACGAGAGGGATTACAGAAGATTCTTTTGGAAGTGCAGTAAAAAGGCTGATTGTAGATAGAGAAGATGAAAAACAACTAGCAGAGCGTTTAGAAGATAAAAGTTATGATATCGTATACGATAATTTATGCTATAGCTCGAATGCAGCAAAGATAGTATGTGAAGTGTTACGAGGAAAAACGAAGAAATACGTTATGACATCTTCAATGGCTGTTTACGAGCCAGCACTAGGCTTATTAGAAGAGAACTTTAATCCGTACGAGTATGCCATTACGTATGGTGGTAGGAAGGATTTTACTTATGGTGAAGGCAAGCGATTAGCCGAAGCGGTTTCATTTCAACAAGCGACATTCCCAGTTGTTGCAGTGCGTTTTCCAGTTGTTATTGGAGAAAACGATTATACGAAAAGGTTACAATTTTACGTTGAATATATTGTGAAGCAAGAGCCTGTTGCCGTGAATCATTTAGATGGAGAGTTGTCATTTATACATGAAAAAGAAGCAGGAGAATTTTTAGCTTGGTGCGGGATGAAGGACATAGAAGGGCCAATTAATGCTTGTAGCAACGGGGTAGTTTCTACTGGCGAAGTTATTCATTTTATAGAAGAAAGTACGGGAATAAAAGCGCTCGTTCAAGAAGTAGGAGATAATGTAGCGCCTTATAATGAAGTGATTAATTGCACATTACATAATGGAAAAGCTAGTGAATTAGGATTCCCGTTCCGAGAGGTGAAAATAGACATAGAGCAAGTATTACGTTATTACATACATGCAATGGAATAATCATAAATCCCCCGGTGGCAATCCGGGGGATTCTGGAGGATTTCGACAATACTAATTTTACATTACCAAACTTACCTTATACGCACGACTAATGTTTTTGTGATTGAATTGCTTGTAAATACTTTTCATTTACTTGGTCCCAGTTCACTGTATGCCACCAATTGGTAACAAATTCTGGACGCCGATTTTGATACTTTAAATAATAGGCGTGTTCCCATACATCGATGACGAGTAATGGAATTTTACCTTCTTGCAAAGGTGTATCTTGATTGGGTGTACTCATAACGGAAAGTTCTCTACCATCAAGGACAAGCCACCCATAGCCACTTCCAAAACGGCTAATTGCTGCTTTGGACAGTTGATCTTTTAAGTTGTCAAAGGTATTGAAATAATAATCAATTACTTTTGCAACGTCTCCATTAGGCTCACCGCCACCTCGCGGGCTCATTACTTCCCAAAAAAGGCTATGACAATAGTGACCACCACCGTTATTTCTTACAGCTGTAACAATTTCCTTTGGTAAAACGTCTAAATTACATAGTAACTCTTCTAAAGACTTATTATGTAATTCCGTATAGTTTTCTAAAGCGGTATTCAAGTTATTTACGTATGTCGCATGGTGCTTTCCATGATGAATGGAAAGCGTGTTGCTATCGATATATGGCTCTAGTTCATCATAGTCATATGAAAGCTTTGGCAATTGAAACGAAGACATGATATTCCCTCCTTTCTCTTTAAAAGTTGGTCAAGGTAAAAATAATTTACCTGAGTCAAAAATACACCTATTTTTTATACAAGTCAATAGTAATGTCTTTAATTTTCTGAAAAATATTACAATAAAAGTAACACTTCGACTTTCATTTGTGACTCTTATTCTTTTTGCTTATACTGTAAAGTAGAACGTTTTGTTGAAATAGAAGGAGATCGTTTATGAGTAAAACGAAACAATTAATAGAGGAAGCGAGTCAGTTTATTACGATTTGCTATAAAGAGCTTAATAAAGAGCAATTCATAGAAGAGCGTGTGAAAGAAATTCAAGTTGAGATAGAGAAGACGGGGACGTATGAGCATACATTTGAAGAACTTGTTCATGGATCGCGAATGGCATGGCGCAATAGTAATCGATGTATCGGAAGACTATTTTGGAGTAAGATGCACATATTAGATGCACGTGAAGTAAATGATGAGGAAGGTGTATATAATGCATTAATTCATCATATTAAATATGCAACGAACGATGGGAAAGTTAAACCGACAATTACAATTTTTAAGCAATATCAAGGTGAAGAAAATAATATACGAATTTATAATCACCAATTGATTCGGTATGCAGGATATAAAACAGAAATGGGAGTGATTGGTGATTCTCATTCTGCTGCATTCACGGATTTTTGTCAGGAACTTGGCTGGCAAGGAGAAGGTACGAATTTCGATGTATTGCCACTTGTTTTTTCTGTCGATGGAAAAGAACCTATATATAAAGAAATTCCTAAAAAAGAAGTGAAAGAGGTACCGATTGAACATCCAGAGTACCCAATCTCATCTTTAGGAGCAAAATGGTATGGGGTTCCAATGATTTCAGATATGCGCTTAGAAATTGGCGGTATTTCCTATACAGCCGCTCCGTTCAATGGATGGTATATGGGGACGGAGATTGGGGCTCGTAACTTAGCGGATCATGATCGTTATAATTTACTGCCGGCTGTTGCGGAGATGATGGAGTTAGATACATCGAGAAACGGTACGTTATGGAAAGACAAGGCACTAATTGAGTTGAATATTGCTGTATTATATTCCTTCAAAAAACAAGGAGTTAGTATTGTAGATCATCATACAGCTGCACAACAATTTCAACAATTTGAGAAGCAAGAAGCATCATGTGGACGGGTTGTCACTGGCAATTGGGTTTGGCTCATTCCACCGTTGTCGCCAGCTACCACTCATATTTATCATAAACCGTATCCGAATGAAATTTTGAAGCCGAATTTCTTTCATAAATGATATTTAGTATAGTTTTTTTATGCAAAATATAATTTTTTTTAATTACTGTTACGTAGCAAATGGAAGCCTTTACTATCGGTTATTTTTGGAAGGGGATTTTTGAACCAAGGAGTTCCTTATGTTATAATCAAATTTCTGTTTCGAAGACCTTATAGAAATATAAGGTCTTTTGTTTTGCTTTTTTATGTAATAGGAATAGAAATTTTCTTTTAAATAAGGGATTTAGCATATTTTTAGGGACAACATAAGTGTGTGGAAAATCGATGAATTATTATGCTTATATAATCATTATGTTTTGGGTGTAAACAATAAAACATAGTAAAGTTGTTTTTTTAGATTGCTGAGGAAGGAGGAAGTGTAAATGAGGATGAAGAGTCGAAAAACGGATTGGCCTGTATTTCTTATTAGTGGTGGCTCACTTTTATTATTTGTAATTGCAGTTATTTTTAATAAAAGTTACGTAGAGGGAGCCATTAATAGCAGTTTTGCAGTTTCAATTAAATATTTTGGTGCCTTTTGGCAGGTTTTATTAATTGGTACATTTGTTGTTGCCATGTGTATGGCGTTTTCAAAATATGGGAGAGTTAAACTTGGGGGGCTAGAAAAACCTGAGATTAGTACGACGAAATGGCTCGCTATTATTATGTCTACATTACTTGCCGGAGGTGGCGTTTTTTGGGCAGCTGCAGAGCCGATGTACCATTTGATGACGGTGCCACCAATACATGAGGGTATAACTGCTGGAACGAAAGAAGCAGTAATGCCTGCTTTAGCACAAAGTTATATGCATTGGGGTTTCCTCGCTTGGACGATTTTAGGAACAATTAGTGCGGTAGTTATGATGTACGGACATTATCATAAAGGTATGCCGTTAAAACCTCGAACGCTTTTATATCCTATTTTTGGAGAGAAATTGCGAAAGAGTTGGCTTGGAACAACGATCGATGTGTTTGCAATTATTGCAGTAGCAGCAGGGACAATTGGTCCAATTGGATTTTTAGGACTACAAGCAAGTTATGGATTACAAGCATTGTTTGACATTCCTGATGTGTTTACTACTCAATTAGCCATTATTGTTTGTGTAGTAGCTGTTTCTACTATATCTGCGGTAACAGGAATTGATAAAGGGATTCAAATTATAAGTGATTTAAATGTTAGGTTAGCAGTTTTATTAATGGTATTCGTATTACTGTTTGGACCAGGTGGATTTATTATCGATTCATTTGTTTCTTCGTTTGGATTTTATATAAATGAATTTATTCCAATGAGCACATATCGTGGGGATTCAGGTTGGTTAGGATCATGGACAATCTTTTTCTGGGGATGGTTTATTGGATATGGACCGATGATGGCAATTTTAGTGAGCCGTATTTCAAGAGGAAGAACAATCCGAGAAATCATCGTTGCAATTGGAATTATTGCACCTATTATTACAACGTTTTGGTTTACTATACTAGGGGGATCAGGTGTGTTTTATGAGTTAATGAATCCTGGTTCTATCTCGACCGCATTAAGTGAATCTGGTATGCCGGCGGCTATGATTGCAATTACAGAGCAACTGCCACTATCTAATATTATTGGACCTGCATTTCTTTTATTAACAATTTTATTTGTAGTGACAACAGGAGATTCTATGGCGTATTCGATTTCAATGGCAGTGACTGGAGATGGAGATCCTAGAATTAGTTTGCGAGTGTTTTGGTCGCTTATTATGGGCGCAGTTGCAGCGATTCTTTTATACATGGGTGAGGGAAGTATTAACGCCTTACAATCATTCATCGTAGTAACTGCTGTTCCAGTATCTATTCTGTTATTCCCAATGCTATGGCTAGCGCCTAAAGTTGCAGGGGAATTAGCGTTAAAACAAGGTATTGTAAAAGAAGAAGAGAAAACTTCCTTCTTGTTCCAAAAAGCTAGTAAATCAAAATAAAGAATTGTATTTATATAAAAAGAGGAAGCATTTCATTTGAGATGCTTCCTCTTTACTATTTATTTAACTACTTTTCTCGAAGGGGATAGTACTCTGTACAATTTCAATCTATTCTAATACTTTATCTTTCGTCTCTGGGACACATAATAGCATTGTAACTAAACCGATTGGGTAGATAATGAAGATGAGAGATAGTGCTCCCATTAAGTTACCACCTGTAGCAAGTAATCCGATAATAACAGGTCCAAATCCAGCTAACCCACGTCCTGTACCGAAAATAAAGTTCTCTGCTGTCGATCGAGCTTCAGCAGGATAGTTTTCAGCTAAAACTGCTCCGAATCCTCCCATCATGCCATTTGCAAAGAATCCCAGCAATGCACTTCCCCATAACAATAATGTTGAGTCTGTGAATAAGAAGAAGTAAATGAGACAGTATATAGTACCACCGACATAATAGATTGTAAAAGTTTTACGGCGGCCAATTTTATCGGCTAGAATACCAAACGTTGCAATTCCAATTAGCATGCCGATCGTAGAGATGAACATCCAACCGCTCGCTTTTGCTAATGTGTAGTTATATTTATTCGCTAAAATAGTTGGCATCCATGTAAAAATTCCATAATATCCAAAGTTCTGGATAAATGACATAATAATAAGACCAATGGTTGTTATCGTTACTTTTTTATTGGCAAATAACTTTCGAAGTGGGAACTTTTTTATTTGCTTTAGTTGTTCTGCCTCAGTAGTTGTTAAATTACCTTCAGCTTCTTTTTGTAACAACTCTTTTTTGTATCGTTGTTTTTGTTCCCATATTTTCGGTTCACTTAAACTTTTGCGTACATAGACAGCTAGTAGAGCGGGAATGAGCCCAAATAAGAAAACAGCTCTCCATCCGAAATGCGGGACGATAAATGCTGGAAGGAGTGAAGCGACTAGTACGCCAAATTGCCATCCCAGTGCAACAACGGATGTCGCCTTAGCGCGCATTTCTTTAGACCATGTTTCAGTTACGATGGCCATCCCAATCCCGAATTCACCACCAACTCCCATTCCAACTAAAAAGCGAAGAATTAATAATTGCCAATAATCTGTTGCGAAATAAATAAGTGCTGTTGCTAGTGAGAATAGTAAGATTGTGAAGGCCATCGTACGGATACGCCCAAATAAATCAGCAATAAATCCAAATAAATAAGACCCAATTAGCATTCCTATTGTGGTAGCTAATGTTAAGTTTCCACCTTCAACAGGGCTTAAATGAAATTCTTTTAAAATGTAGACGAGTACGAAAGATAAGAGCAACATATCTAAACCTTCTGCTGCATATCCTAGCGCAGAACCAAACAATGTTTTATATCTTTTCTCCTTCGTTTCCTCTGTTGTTGATTGTACATCAGTAGTGACGTTCATCATTACTCCTCCTTATTTTTTCTACAGTCGCTATGGAAGAATAACAAAAGGCCTTCTCACCTGATATGATGAGAAGGCCAAAAAAGCATACGTATCCCTAAAAAAGACCATACGTATAGTATATTCCGACTTCCTTCTCAACCTCACGGGGTTGGGTTAAAGGACTGTATTATATTACTTTATTTTTAGCACTCTTCTATTAGATTGTCAAATAAAGAGGGGATAGTTATGTGTAAAATATTTCAAAAGATATTGCATTCTCCTTGACGCCCACTTCATTATTTTCCCATAATAAAACTAACTCATATAAAAAGGAATGAATCACAGATGCTAAATTTAGTACTTATGATGATTGAACGTGTTGGACTTATTGTTATTTTAGGATTTTTACTTTCTCATATTAAAACGTTCAGGCGCCTTCTTCATAGACAAGATGGATATGTAGATAAGCTTAAGCTTATTTGTATTTTTTCAGTGTTTACAATTGTAAGCAATTACACAGGAATTGAAATTGCCGGGAATACAATTATGAAAGAAAATTGGCTACAAGGTGTTTCGTCATCTAGTACAATTGCGAATACACGTATTATGGGTGTTGGAATTAGTGGACTGCTTGGTGGTCCTATCGTCGGAATTGGAGTAGGATCGATTGCTGGTATTCACCGTTATATGCTTGGCGGGACGACAGCGCTAAGTTGTGCAATTTCATCAATTTTAGCAGGTGTTATAACGGGGTATATTGGATACATTTTTAAAAAATATAATCGTGCAATTACGCCTAAATTTTCAGCGATTTTAAGTGTGTTTATCGTTTCTTTAGAGATGATTATGATCTTATTAATCGTAGAGGATGGGATTAGTATCGTGAAAACAATTGCGATACCAATGATACTTGTAAATAGTTTCGGGAGTTTTATTTTACTTTCTATGATACAAGCTATTTTGCGCCAGGAAGAAAATGCGAAAGCTTTACAAACGCATAAAGTATTACGAATTGCTGACAAAACATTACCATATTTTCGCCGCGGATTAACAGAGGATTCTTGTAAACATGTGGCACAAATTATTCACCGCTTTACGGGAACAGATGCGGTATCCTTAACAGATACAGAGAAAATATTAGCTCACGTTGGATTAGCATCAGATCACCATATTCCTTCACATAGTTTAATAACTGGTTTATCGAAAGAAGTGTTGAACACAGGAAAAATAATGAAAGCGAAATCGCGTGAGGTTATTAATTGTCAACATGAAGGCTGCCCTTTGCAGGCGGCAATCGTTATTCCACTAACTTCACATGGAAATACAATTGGGACATTAAAATTATATTTTAAAAATTCTAGCCAGTTAAGTCGTGTGGAAGAGGAATTAGCAGAAGGGTTAGCAAAAATATTCTCTACACAACTTGAGTTAGGTGAAGCAGAGTTACAAAGTAAGTTATTGCAAGATGCTGAAATAAAAGCGTTACAAGCACAAATCAATCCGCATTTTTTATTTAATGCAATTAATACTGTATCGGCTTTATGCCGAACAGATGTAGAAAAAGCGAGAAAATTATTATTGCAGCTTAGCGTGTATTTTCGTTGTAATTTGCAAGGGGCACGCCAATTGCTTATTCCATTAGAACAAGAGTTAAATCATGTACATGCATATTTATCGTTAGAACAAGCGCGGTTTCCGAATAAGTATGAAGTGAAGATGTACATTGAGGAAGAGTTAAAGACGACCTTAGTTCCACCATTTGTACTGCAGCTATTAGTTGAAAATGCATTGCGCCATGCTTTTCCGAAAAAGCAGCCGGTGTGCGAAGTTGAAGTACATGTGTTTGAAAAAGAGGGGATGGTGCATTTTGAAGTCCAAGATAATGGACAAGGAATTGAGAGTGAACGTCTAGGACAATTAGGAAAAATGGTAGTTCCATCAAAGAAAGGGACTGGAACAGCTTTATATAATATTAATGAACGACTTATCGGGTTATTTGGGAAAGAGACAATGCTTCAAATTGAAAGTGAATTAGAGCAAGGGACAAAGTTCCTCTTTGTAATTCCGAAAAAAGTAGGGGAGGAAAAACGGAGTGTTAAAAGTATTAGTAGTTGATGATGAAATGTTAGCGCGTGATGAATTGAAATATTTATTAGAGCAAACGAAAGAAGTAGAGATAATTGGTGAGGCGGATTGTGTAGAGGATGCATTAGAGGAATTAATGAAAAACAAACCAGATATTGTTTTCCTAGACATTCAGCTATCTGATGATAACGGATTTGAAATTGCAAATATATTAAAGAAGATGAAAAATCCCCCTGCAATTGTGTTTGCTACTGCCTATGATCAATATGCATTACAAGCATTTGAAGTAGATGCGTTAGACTACATTTTAAAGCCATTTGATGAAGAACGTATCGTACAGACATTAAAGAAATATAAAAAGCAAAAACAAATAAAATTAGAAACAAAACAAGAAGTAAAGAGTGTAGACGTAACGACCGAGATGCATAAATTAGCATTACCAATTGAAGAATCGATTGTACTCGTGAATATTGAAGATATTATATATGTAGGACTTGTGGACGGAAAAGTGACAGTAAAAACAATGAGAGAAACGTATGTAACACATGATACGCTTGTAATTTTGGAAAAGAAGTTGCCACAAGCAAGTTTTATGCGTGTCCATCGTAGTTTTATTGCAAATATTAATCATATTACAGAAATACAACCATGGTTCAATTCTACATATAATTTAATTATGAAAGAAGGATCAAAAGTACCTGTTAGCCGTACATATGCAAAAGAACTCAAAAAGCTACTTCGTATTTAAGAAGTAGCTTTTTGTATTTCGTCTGCCTATTTTTGTAACTAATTTTGTATATTTGACGTTCCACTATGTAAACGCTTACAGTTTTGTTTTTATCTTATACAATAAAGGTACCAAATCGAAAGAGGTGGCCAAAATGAGTACGAAAAAAGTATATAGTTTCTTATCACAAGCATTCATATTTTCAGCTATTATGTTAGTTTCTAATATTATTGCAACGCATTTACCAATTCCGATGCCTTCATCGGTGATCGGATTAGTTATTTTATTTAGCCTATTATGTTTAAAAGTTATTAAATTGGAACAAGTTGAATCACTCGGAACGGCTTTAACAGGTATTATCGGATTCCTTTTCGTTCCATCAGGTATTTCGGTTATTAATTCTCTCGGTGTAATGGGACAATATTTTGTACAAATTTTAACTGTAATTGTTGTCGCAACAATTATTTTACTCGCTGTAACAGGATTATTTGCACAATTTATTTTAGGAAAAGACGATAAAGAAATAGAAGATACGAAAGAATTGAAAGTAGTAAATAAAGGACGCAAGCACGGAAAAGTTGCGTAACCAATTTAGTATATATTGTTAGGAGGGAATGAACATGGCAAGCACAATGACTCCATATTTCGGAATCGTCGTTTCATTAATCGCATACGGAATCGGAACATTATTATTTAAGCATTCAAAAGGATTCTTCTTATTCACACCATTATTCGTAGCGATGGTATTAGGGATTGTCTTTCTAAAAGTAGGTAACTTTACTTTTGAAGAATATAATACTGGCGGAAAAATGATTAGCTTCTTCTTAGAACCAGCAACAATCGCGTTTGCAATTCCATTATATAAACAAGTGGATAAGTTGAAAAAATATTGGTGGCAAATTTTATCGGCTATCGTGGTTGGATCTATTTGCTCAGTAATTGTCGTGTTCATTGTTGCAAAAGCAATTGGTCTAGATACAGCAGTAATGAATTCAATGTTACCACAAGCAGCAACAACAGCAATTGCATTACCGATCTCTGAAAGTATTGGTGGTATACCAGCAATTACATCGTTTGCAGTTATTTTTAACGCGGTTATTGTATACGCATTAGGAGCATTATTCTTAAAAACATTTAGAGTAAAACATCCAATTGCAAAAGGTTTAGCACTTGGAACAGCAGGTCACGCATTAGGAGTGGCAGTAGGAATTGAAATGGGTGAAGTAGAGGCAGCTATGGCAAGTATTGCCGTAACAGTAGTAGGGGTTGTAACTGTAGTTGTCATACCGATGTTTATGCCATTCATTGGCTAATAAAACTTACTTAAAAAAATGAGAAAAGCAAGCTATTTGTAGGACAGATTTCTACTGATAGCTTGCTTTTTATGTTACAGTAGTGGTAAGACCTATTTTAAAAAAATGTAAGTTTCCTTAAATCTTCATTAATACTGTGTAGAATACATTTTGAATTAGGTCATTGTATTGTAAAATAAGAAGTAAGCTACTATAGGATCTGCTAAGAGAGATCTATAATAAGTTTATAAAAATCTTTATATGAATAAATAATTAAAGGTAGAGAAGAGAGAAAAAATCTACTTATTAACGTTTTACTTTATAGGACAGGAGAGAGTACTCGTCGATTATGCAAATAAAAAACCTGTTTCAAAGCAAAGGATTTCAGAGGTTTCTCGTATTAGTAATACTTGCTCTCGTGTTATACGGGCTGCAAAGTATGTTGAATTTAATTTTAATTACGTTTATTCTCACGTATTTAATGGATCGATTCCAAAAGTTTATTTCCCGCAAATTAGATCACTTCATGCCCATTAATCGAAAGCTCATTATAGCATTTCTATATGTAATGTTAATCGGTGGAATTGTTATTACATTATTCAAATATTTACCAGTATTAACGATACAAATTTCACAATTGATTTATCAATTTAACGTGTTTTTAAGAAACCCACCAGATAGTGAATTAATTAAGTATGCAGTTAACGCTGTCAATCATATGGAACTTTCGAAATATGTAGGACAAGGCGTTGACATTTTATATAAATCGATTACGAATGTTGGGAAATTTGGCCTTCAAGTATTACTTTCTTTAATTTTAAGTTTATTTTTCTTATTGGAGAAAGCTCGTATCGTTGCTTTTACTGCAAAATTTAAAGAAAGCCGACTTGCAATTTTCTATACTGAAATTGAGTACTTCGGTAAGAAATTTGCACGTTCATTCGGAAAAGTAATTGAAGCACAATTTTTAATTGCAGTTGTTAACTGTGTTTTATCCGTTATTGCACTATGGATATTAGGATTCCCGCAATTATTAGGTTTAGCGTTAATGATCTTCTTACTTGGTTTAATTCCAGTAGCTGGGGTTATCATTTCGTTATTCCCGCTTTGTATGATTGCTTACAATATTGGCGGTATTATGTACGTTGTTTATATTTTAATTATCGTAACAGTAATTCATGCGCTTGAAAGTTACGTGTTAAATCCGAAGTTCATGTCGCAAAAAACAAACTTACCGATTTTCTATACATTTATGGTATTAATCTTCTCAGAACACTTCTTAGGTGTATGGGGATTAATTATCGGTATTCCAATCTTCATTTTCTTATTAGATGTCTTAGATGTGACAAGTGATGAAATGGAGAATGAAGCCAGAAAAAATAAGGTGAAGTAAAGAAAAAGCATCGATGTTCGATGCTTTTTCTTTTATAACATGATGTTTTTTATGCCATACTGTAAGCAGAAGATAGAATAGGGGTGAAATAATGGCTGTAAATGAAAAGGTAGAGTTAGCTACATTTGCTGGAGGGTGTTTCTGGTGTATGGTTTCGCCATTTGAAGAGATGGAAGGAATTATAAAGGTTGTTTCTGGTTATACAGGTGGTCATAAAGAGAGTCCAACATATAAAGAAGTATGTTCAGAAACGACTGGACATTATGAGGCAGTACAAATTACATTTGATGCAAATAAAATGCCGTATGAGGAGTTATTAAATATATATTGGAGACAAATTGATCCGACTGATATAGGTGGGCAATTCCACGACCGCGGACAGTCTTACGAAACAGTGATTTTTTATCATAATGAAGAACAACATAAAAAAGCAAATGCTTCAAAAGAAGAGCTTGCAAAGAGTGGACGCTTTTCAAAACCAATTGCGACAAAAGTATTACCAGCAGCTACGTTTTATCCAGCTGAAGACTATCACCAAGGATATCATAAGAAAAATACATTCCGCTATGAGTTATACCGTAAAGGGTCAGGGCGGGATGCGTTTATTAAACAACATTGGCAAAAAGATAATGCTCATTTAAAAGAAAAACTAAATGAGATGCAATTTTATGTAACACAGGAAAATGGAACTGAGCCACCCTTTCAAAATGAATATTGGAATCATAAAGAAGAAGGACTTTATGTAGATATCGTCTCAGGTGAACCGTTATTTACTTCTTTAGATAAATTTGATAGCGGGTGTGGATGGCCTAGCTTTACGAAGCCAGTTATGTCAGCAAGTGTGAAAGAAAAAATGGATGTCAGTCATAATATGACGCGTACGGAAGTGAGAAGCAAAGAGGGAGATTCACATCTAGGTCATGTATTCCCGGATGGCCCAGGACCAAATGGTCTTCGTTACTGTATTAATTCCGCAGCCCTTCGATTTATCCGAAAAGAGGAATTAGAGAAAGAAGGATATGGTGATTTTCTAGTCGTATTTGGGAATAAAAAATAACCTCGCAATTAGCGAGGTTATTTTTTTATTTTGCTTTTTTCTTTTTGAACTTGCTTAATACTTCATAAACGATTGGGACAATAAGAAGTGTTAATAACGTTGAACTTGTTAATCCACCAATTACTGTTACACCAAGTCCTTTAGAAATTAAGCCGCTACCTTCAAATCCTAATGCAAGCGGGATAAGAGCCCCAATTGTTGCAATTGCAGTCATTAAAATTGGACGAAGGCGTGTTGCACCAGCTTCTAATAAAGCTTCACGTGTTGATAGACCTTCATTTTCTTTATGAATAACGCGGTCGATAAGCACGATTGCGTTTGTTACAACGATACCGATTAACATAAGCGCACCGATCATTGCAGAGACACTTAACGTTTCACCAGAGATTAATAAGGCAACAAGAGCTCCGATAATTGTAAATGGTAGCGAGAATAAAATTGCGAATGGTGCAAGAGCACCACCAAATGTAACGACAAGAACGAAGTATACAATCGCAATCGCAGCTAACATCGCTAAGCCAAGTTGCTTGAATGATTCTTCAATATCTTTTGTAACGCCGCCCATAGAAACATCTACGCCGGAAGGAAGATCCATTTTATCTACTTCTTTTTGAACCGCGGCAGATGCTTTTGAAACGTCATCAGATGTTAGTTTTGCACTTACTTCTGCATAAACACGGCCATCACGGTGTTTCACTGTATTCGAAGTTTCCCCTTCTTTTACAGTCATAACATCTTTCACAGCCACTTCATTACCAAGTGGCGTTGTAATTTTACGATTTGTTAAGTCATCGATTGTTTCATAATTTTGCTTTTCAGCTTCTACATATACATTGACATCTTTACCGTCTTTTTTAATTGTTGTCACAACAGGGCGATCATGTTGATTAGAAAGTCCCATTCCGATTTGTGCAGCCGTTAGACCCATTTTGCTTAGTTTTTCCTGATCTGCGACTAAAGTGTATTCTGCATACGTTTTTGCAATACTAGAGTCTACATCTTTTAAGTCTTTATTTTTCTTCATGATATTTTGAATATCTTTTACGACAGGCTTAATTTCTTCAGAGCTATCTCCGTAAACGTATAGTTTAATTTCATTACTACCGCCACTCGCTCCGAAATCTTGGTTTTTCCATTCACCTTTTCCAGACATCTTCTGTAAATCTTTAACGACTTGTTCTTTTTCTTTTTCAAAGTTTTTCGTGTCGTTATCATATTGTACGAAGAACATTGCTTGATTTGATTGACCAGGGCTCATTGGGTTTTCTCCACCTAATGAGAATTGAATTGTTTTGACGTCTTTATTATCTTGGAAGTGCTTCTCAGCTTTCGTTGCAATTTTTTCAACGTCTTCTAACGTTTGCCCTGGTTCAGGATTGTACGTTGTAATGATCATTTTTTCTTCTTCAGCTGGTAAGAAACTTACACCGATAATTGGCACTAGTGCAAGACTACCAACTAATAGAAGGACAGCGATACTTGATGTAACAATTTTGTGATTTAAAGCCCATGCAAGTATGCGTTTATACCCATTTGCTAATTTACTTGGTTTTTCTTCATGATGTACTTCTTTTTCCCTCATGCTCTCTTTTTTAAATAAAGAGTGAGCTAACATCGGCACGATTGTAACTGCTACTAGTAACGATGCTAATAAAGCGAAGACGATAGTTAAGGCAAATGGTAAGAACATTTCACCAATCATACCTTTTACTAGTCCAAGCGGTAAGAATACAGCAATTGTTACAATGGTAGAAGACATAATTGGGATGAACATTTCCTTCGTAGCTTCACGAATTAAATCTTTTCCGCGCAGTTTCTCTTCTGATAACGACATTCGTCGGTAAATATTTTCAATAACAACAATGGAGTCATCAACAACGCGTCCAATAGCGACTGTCATTGCTCCAAGTGTCATAATGTTAAGTGTAATATCCATTTGTTTTATGACTAATACAGCAATTAATAAAGAAAGTGGTATGGAAACGACAGAGATTAATGTTGTTCGGATATTTCGTAGGAACAGCATAATAATAACAATCGCAAAGATAGCACCAAAAATGGCTTTGCTCAGCATTGTTTCTACTGATTTCTCAATCGGTGCACCTTGGTCGAATGTTGAAATAATCTCTAAGTCTTTATATTTTTTCTCAAGGTCTTTTACTTTATCTTTCACTGCATTTACAACATCAACAGTATTCGCGTCAGCAGCTTTCACAATTTGAATTCCAATTGCTTCTTTTCCATTTGTTCGAGAAATAGATTCTGCTTTTCCGACTTCTTTAATGTCAGCAATTTCGTCTAATGTAACTGTCGGAATCCCGTTCATAGCCGCTGGATTCATTTGCGGTGTTTGTGTACCAGCTCCAGCGTTTTGACTACCTTGACCGCTAGGTGATGAAGGTATAGCCGGGATCTTTAATTCTTTTAATGCTTTGATTGTCGTAATATTCCCATCTACAACAACCGATTTTTCTGTATCTTTAAATGTATATAAGCCAAGTGGTAAAGATACGTCCGATCCTTTAATTACATTTTTTACAGTATCTTCACTTAAACCTAATTCTTTCATCTTATCTTTCTTGAAGACAAGTTGTACTTCATCTACTTGTTGACCTGAAATTTGAACAGATGCAACACCATCAAGTCCTTTTAATCCTGGCACAACATTCTTCTCTACATTTTCAGTTAAGGTAGCTAAAGATTCATTTTTACTTGCTACGCTTAACGAAATAACTGGAAAGGCATTAAAGTTTACACGTGAAACTTTCGGGTCTTTTACACCTTCTGGAAATTTCACATTTGCGAGAGCTTCTTTAATTTCTGTTTCAGCCTTTTCCATATTTTTATCAAAATCATATTCTATCTGAATAGAAGATGCGTTTTGAAAAGATGATGAACTAACAACGTTTACACCACTTAAATTTTGCAGTTGCTCTTCCATCGGTTTTGAAACTTTGTCAGCTACTTCTTCTGGTGTAGCACCAGGATAAACCGTGGTTACTGTTACAACCGGTGTTGTAATATCAGGAATTGTTTCCAGCTTCATGTTCAGCCCAGAATAAATACCTGCAATGGTAACAATAATGGTTAGTAGCCAAACTGCGAACTTATTTTTTAACGAGAAATTAATGAATTTGTTCATGTTTGCGCTCCCTTTTGTATTGTATTGACCAACTGGTCAGTCTAATACATAATATAACTGACTGATTGGTCAGACGTCAATGAAAAGGGATGGTATAATAAATTCATAATAAGATGCGAGATTAAATTTAGGAGAGACATGATATGAAAGAAAAAGAGCGTTTAATTATAGAGATGGCTATGAAGTTATTTGCGACTAAGGGTGTAAATGCGACATCAGTACAGGAAATTGTGACCGCTTGTGGCATATCTAAGGGAGCTTTCTATTTATACTTTAAATCGAAAGAGGAACTTTTATTAGCAACACTTCGATATTACTATGACAAGATTCAAAATAAAATGATGGATATTGAAAAAGAATCGTTATTGCCGCGTGAAAAATTTGCAAAACAATTGCATTGCCAGTTTAATGATATACAAAAGCATAAAGAATTTATTATTATGCATGCGAGGGAAAATGCTATACCTTTTAATAAAGAAGTAGAAGAGTTTATGATGCGAATGAAATTGGAATCTCATGCATTTTATCGAAATAGTTTGTTGTCTATTTATGGTGACAAGGTTATGCCGTATTTATTAGATTTAGTAATTATGGTAGAAGGGATCTGCCGTGGATATTTAGAACTAATTATTTTACAAGCGCCAGAAATTGATTTGTCCTATGTATCGGCTTTTATTTTAAAAAGGGTGGATCATTTAGTAGATGGACTTATAGAATCTTCGGAAGAACCTGTTTTACATGAAGAAAGACTTGGAGAGTTTCTTTGTAAATCAGAGTTTATTAAAGAACAAGTTAAGGAGCATTTTTTAAAAGAAATCATTGTTTTTAAGCGTACATTAGCTGATCAATTAGAAGATGATGAATTACTTATTACGCTAGATGTTTTAGAGGCAGAAATGAGATTACCAAATCCAAGGATTCCAGTTATTCAAGGGATGCTGTCTAATTTAGAGGCATATCCAAATTTAAAGGAATTTCGTTTGCGACTTATGGGGTATTACAATATAAAAAGGTAACAATGATGGCTTTCATTGTTACCTTTTTTATTAATGAACGAATACTGCTTCCTTATATTGTTGTAAATCATGTAAGGGCGTTATTACGTGAATATTTCAAAGAGTTGATATGGCATTGTGCATGTTTGGTGTACCTTTATATTAGTCGATAAGATAATCTGTATTGTGTATACAAAATTCAATAATCTTTTTATTTTAAATCTTGTATTGAGTTTCTTTTTGTTATTAGGATATGACATATATACACTCCATAGCTTTGAATAATCGTAAAGCTAGGAATGATGAAATAACGATATCTTGTTTGATATTCGATTAAGAAATGAATAGCTACATAACCAATTATTAGTAGTAAAAATAATGTATAAGGAGTTTCATTTTGTTTAGTTATTATAAGATAAAGAAGTGACAATATACCAAATAGCAAGGTGGTAACATAAATATATCTTTCGTATTTTATAAGGTTGTCTTTTAATGTGATTATATCATTGTCTTTATGTTCTAATCCAAATAAACTCCACATCGGAGCTGAGTCGTAATCGGCCCACATAAGTATGAACTTGTCTTTAAATAAAGATAAAACTTTTTTCGGGTCAGCTATGCGTTCTTGAATAAGTTTTTTTTCCGCGACTGTCCGTTCCTCACCAATTTCAATGGATGTAATATATTCTGCATCTTCCTCAGAATAACCGCCTTTTGTGTCATGATTAAATCCTACTGTGAATTTCCATAGCGGATCACGATTAGAGAGCGGATATTGTGTAACACCGGTGGATATAAGTATGTAGCTAATAATATAATGTACAAGGTAAAAAATGATGAAAATACCAACAAGTTTTTTTATAGAATGGAAAACACTCTGTTTTGATTTTCCTAATATTACTTGTAAAAAAGTATAAATAGTTACGGCAATCAAAATTAAGGCACCAAGTGGACGGATGATATCTCCTAGAGATAGGAAGATTCCTATAAAAATCCACATATATTTATGGCTTAATCCCTTTGTAATTAATATATAAAAACCAAGGTAAAAGAAGAAGGTAGCAAGGTGTTGATTTGTTAATACAGAGCTCATTATAATGCTTGGGATATATAGCGAGTATATTACCCCTGCAATACGACCAGACCATTCATTAAATACCTTCGAAGTAATCTTATAAATCAGTAATGTTGTTCCTGTGCAATATGCAACATTTAAAATCTTCAGCAGTGTAGGAGATTCTCCGAATAATTTTATAATAAAAGCTTGATACATTGTAAAACCAAGTTGATACACCCATGAAGTATAGTATGTATTTTGGGCAAAACTAAAGTCGCCTTTAGCGGCTTGGACTGCGCTATAGTACATCACTGCAAAGTCAGATTCGATGGGGGTTGGAATATTGAGAATCCAGATCAATCGAATCGAAAAAGTTAAAGTAATAAGTGAAATAGTAAATACTATTTTTGACATATATTTATTCGCAATGTAACCAATAAGTAAAAGGAGTAGACCTATAATAATGGGTGGGACTATAACAAGGAAACGAGAATCGGAAGTACTTCCAATTATGGATATGGAATACCATGTTATGGCTGCATAAATAAATAGGCATAGTAGTAATAAACACTTTACAAAAAATGCATTGGCTTTTAGAGAAAATATATTTTGCATTATATGTCTAAACTCCTTAATGAATTTTATAAGTTATTTCAATGAAAATGGCCCTATGCAAACTTAACTTAGTCTGCATAGGGCTTGTTTTAAGAAATTAAGAGTTTTGTTGAGACCATTCTTCTACGTCCCAAACCTTTGTTATCCAATCTTCATAAAAGTCTGGTTCGTGACATACAAGTAGAATCGTTCCTTTATATGCTTTCATAGCTTTTTTAAGCTCTTCTTTTGCTGTAACATCAAGGTGGTTTGTTGGCTCATCAAATAATAGCCAGTTACTTTCTTCTCCCATTAGTTTACATAAACGAACTTTTGCCTGTTCACCACCACTTAATTGACTTAAAGGGCGAGAGATATGTTCATTTTTTAAACCACATTTTGCTAACATTGCACGGATTTGATGTTGGTCCATGCTAGGAAATGTATTCCACACATCATCAATCGGTGTTATATTATCAGCTTTTACTTCTTGTTCGAAGTATGATGGCGTTAGGAAATCACCAAGGCTTGTTTTACCGCTTAATGGTTTAATCTTGCCTAAAATCGTTTTTAATAATGTTGATTTACCAACACCATTGCATCCAACAATTGCAATTTTTTCACCGCGTTCAATTGTCATCGTTAATTTTGGCAATAATGGATGTGTATATCCGATTTCTACATCTTCACCTTCAAAGACGAAACGACTACTTGCACGACACTCTTTGAAAGAGAATTCTGGCTTAATTGCCGTTTCAGGACGATCAATACGCTCCATGCGATCAAGTTGTTTTTGACGACTCTTTGCACGACCCGTCGTTGAATAACGAGCTTTGTTCTTCGCAATAAAGTCTTCTTGCTTTTTAATAAATTCGCGTTGTTTTTCATAAGCATTTATATGCTGATTTTTATTGATTTCCGCTAGCTCTAGGAATTTTTCATATGTCGCTGTATAACGCGTCATTTTTGTGAATTCTAGATGGAAAATAATATCGACACATTTATTCATAAATTCCGTATCATGGGAAATTAATAGGAAGGCATGAGGATATTCTTTTAAATAATTTGTTAACCAA
Organism: Bacillus cereus group sp. MS39; assembly: GCF_040448665.1. Taxonomy (NCBI): domain Bacteria; kingdom Bacillati; phylum Bacillota; class Bacilli; order Caryophanales; family Bacillaceae; genus Bacillus; species Bacillus cereus group sp. MS39. Next base: position 60,234 of record NZ_CP123058.1, read on the forward strand.
TGAATATGTTCAACGTCTAGATAGTTGGTAGGTTCGTCTAATAGTAATACTTCTGGTTGTTCAAGTAGTAACTTTGCAAGTAATACTTTTGTACGTTGTCCACCACTTAATGCAGCAACATCACGATCTAAACCGATTGCATCAATTCCAAGACCACGAGCTGCTTCCTCAATTTTAATATCTAATAAATAGAAGCCACCTGCTTCAAGAGCATCTTGAATTTCTGCCATTTGCTCAAGAAGTTCCTCTAATTCTTCCGGTGTAGCAGTGCCCATTTTTTCTGTAACTTCATTTAAAGCTTTTTCCTTTTCAAATAAAGGTAAAAATGCATCTGCTAATACATCACGGATCGTGCGACCAGGTGTTAAAATTGTATGTTGGTCTAAGTAACCGTAATTTGTACCAGGTGTCCATTCTACACGACCTTCATCATGGATAAGCTGACCAGTAATTATATTCATAAATGTTGATTTACCAACACCGTTTGCTCCAACTAATCCAACATGCTCTCCTGCGAGTAAGCGCATGGATACATCTTTAAATAATGTACGATCACCAAATGTATGTCCTAGTTTTTCGACTGTTAATAAGCTCATAATATCCTCCGTCCAACTTGAAATAGTACCTTGAATCATGATACTAAATTCTTTCGTATAATGCTATCATTTCAAAATGTATATTTTTTCAAGAATTATGTTTCATTATTTTGAAAAAAATATATATAATGGTGATAAGTATGAGAGATTTATTGGAGAAGTACCGAAAACGTCGTAGCGTGAAGGGTTAGAAAAGACTATTTTGTGTATAATAGAAAGATAGATAAATAGAAGGTGCAATCAGTTTATTAAAAATGATTGCACCTTTTTTAGGGGAAATAAAAATTATTTAAAGTATCCACGGATAATGCCTCTTACTCGATTTGCATGGAATTTACGTTTATCGTTAAATATATTTTGCATCATGCGGAATATAGCGGCAACGACTGCACGTACAAGGTAAGGAAATCCATAATGTAAACAGATAACTTTACCAAAACCACCAGCGTAAGAAATAGCTCTGTTTAATGATTGTTCATCTATAGTATCCTCTTTTACAGGATGGTACACGAAAAGATTTTTTCTAAATAAACCTATATAATTTTTTTTCATACCTCGTAGTACGAAATCAGTCTCTTCACCGGCCCCATAAATTGTTCCAGATCCAACACCTAAATCTTCATTAAATGTGCCAACGTTTTGTACAAATTGTTTTGTAAAAAACAGAGCGAAAGAGGGGCCCATGAATCCATACTTATTATTTAGAATGATGTCTTTATCAGGCGCATGTATTAAAGATCCTGTTTTTTCAATGTTTGTAGTGTTTGTCGATATAAATTGAATATGTGCATTTGAGTTAAACGTTGCTACTATGCTCTCTAAGACATTCGTTTCGTAAATACAATCATCATCTGGAAAAGCAATAATATCGCCATTAGCAACTTGTAAGCCGATATTTCTTGCACGAGATAGGCCTTTAATAGGTGTATAAATATAGTTAATAGAAAAATTATTGGTATATTCCTCAAAGAGCTCAGAGATTGGAATGTCATTTTGATCTACTACAATAAGTTCGAAGTTTTTATAAGTTTGTTGTTTAAGTGACTTTAGTAGATCTAGAATATCATCACGTCTACCACAAGTGGCCATAATCAAAGAAAATTTCAATTTTAACAGCTCCTTTAAGAGGTTGCGTTTACACCTTTTTGAATCGTGCTTGTAGCTTTCCTAGTAGAGCTAATAGAATCTCATCTTTTGTTACAAATAAGATAAGAATGTATGTTAATCCGCATATTAATATTACTAGGGCGAATTGTATGATTTGTCCAGAGACTAATTTTTTTATAATAAACGCTATTGGTAAAAATGTTAGAGAATAAAATAGGTATTTAAGTTTTTGAATATCAAACAATGTATAATTCACTTTTAATTTCTTTTTTATATATATATATTCGAGAGTAATTAATCCAATGTTTGCAATGGTTGTTGTGAAAATTGCTGTTGTGGGAGTGAGTATATCGGAAAATATTAATGCGATATTGGATACTAAGTTGACGAATCCACAAATAAATAAAAAGCGCACCAAAATATTTTCTTTCTTTTTCACATAAATAATTTGATTCGATAAAATAGACTCAATACCTACTGTGATCATATAAAAAGCAAAAATAATTAAAGTATTACCAGCGGGAGCGAATTCCTTTCCACCATAAATAATGACGGCCGTATGGGCAATGAGCATTAGACCGATTGCCGCAGGAAATAAGGTAATGAAATATACTTTTGAAATTCTATTTAATAAAGATTCATATTCATTTTCAGCTGCATTTCCAGATAAATACGAAAGTCTTGGAATCGTGACTTGTACAACACTTAACATAAGTGTATTGATGATAGTCATAATTTGGAAAGCCATAACATAGAAAGCGACTTCTATTTTTCCTGCGTATGCGCCTAAGACAAGTCGATCTAATTGTGTGTACAAAATACTGGCATTTGAAAAAATAACGACTAATACTAAGGGTTTTAAATGTGGAATAATCGTTAAGTTAGAAAAATCAAATTTGACTTGGCGTTTCACATATATAAAACTAATAAAATGATTTAAGAATGTTGAGAGCACTAATAAGCAGGCAAATGTTTTATAATCATTCACTCCATGAACTAGAGAGAAAAGAAGTCCAACATAGATAAGTCGAACAACAATTGTTTTTTTAGTAATGAAATCATAATTTTCATATGCTTCATTGTACCACTCGACATAAAATATATTTGAAATGAAATTGAAGCCGAAAATTAGAAGGACAGGGAATAAGTTTTCGTTACCGTATCCAATGTAACTAAAGAGTAAAAAGGATAGTAAAGCCAAAATACTAGTCGTAAAGTTAATTACATAAAGACTTGTAAATAACTTAGAAACTTTACTTTTATCATTTTTTATTAAACTAATTTCACGTAGTCCGTATTGATATACACCAAATACTGCGAATATGAAAAAATAATTAAAAATAGTTTCGGCGTAGTTAACAGTTCCTATTGACTTGGCTCCTAGCATTCGATACGCGTAAGGACCAACTAAGATTGGGAGTATAATATTAAATGTATTGAGCAGCATTTTATAAAAGATATTAGAAATAATTGATTTTTGCATGATTTCACCTTTTCATTAAAGTAATACGATTTAATCAAAATATCATTTGTATCGTATTAAGAACCCTTATTAGAGCTAATTATTTGACTCCATATAAAAATATATTTGAAGTGTGAATAATTTTAGTATAATGAAATACATTTTATATACAGTTTTGAAGGTATAGTTTTTTTATATGTGCAATAAATCATCACCTTCATTTGTTAATTACGAGTATAAGTGTACCTTACATAAACTTTGTAAATCAACTATTGCTTGTATAGAAATATATATAAAATAAGTTGTATAAAAAAGAAAATAAGAATGGATATGCGTAGTTAAGATAGATATATAGGTTAAGGGGTGACTATAAAAATCGTAGTGGATGTTTGAATTGTTTACAAAGCAATGAGCGAATATATATACTACATATTCGCTCAGAAGGAAATTGCTTTTTATACGCTCCAAGGTTTATTTAAAGTTAGTACTTCAGCCATTTCTTTACTTTTTAGACGTCCTTTTTTTCGATCTTCTGCACGTTCTAGACCAGTTTTGTGCAACCAATGTTCTTCTTCAGTTTCTGGCAGTACTTGCGGAACGGAAGAAGGTTTCCCATCTTTTAGAGCTACGAATGTAATAAAGCAAGTAGCAGCGATGCGACGTTCTCCTAATAATAAGCTTTCTGCGATAACCTTCACAAATACTTCCATAGATGATTTACCAGTATAACAAACAAACGCTTCGTAACAAACAGAATCAGCTTGTTGAATTGGTGTTAAAAAATTAACAGAATCAATAGATGCTGTAACGCAATGTTTTCGGCTATGTCTGGCAGCTGCAATAGAAGCAATACTATCAATTTCCGCTAATAATTTTCCACCGAATAAAGTTTGATGATTGTTCAAATCGTTTGGGAAAACACGTGTTGTTTTAATTGCTTTTGATTCTCTCATAAATTTCTTTTCCATATAATCAGCCCCTAGGTTACGTTTTCAATCAGAGTGACATGTTCTTTATGACATAAAAGGAGTGTTAGTTCCTATTGGATTTTACCAGATATTCAAATGAGTAAAAGTTATGGATAGAGAGGAAAGAATACTTCTGCAAGTATATTCATGCAACTGAAAGAAAATTTATTTTGTCTAAAGTGTAGTGTAAAAGAGGATTCGCTTACATTGCAAGTGAAAAGTGAAGAATACATATTTGTCATATAAATTCCCTATCAGCTGTGTGCCTATTCATGATAGAATCGTTGTGTTATGAATGGAAATAGAGGTGCAATGGACATATGAATCATATAAAAACAAATTTTTCATTTTTCTTCAGTAAAATAATGATCGGTGCGATGCTCGTATTTTTTGTTTATAGTTGTTGGTCAGCGTTTGAAGCAAGCAAGCAACTTTTGGGAGGAAGTAATACAAGTGTGACAATTGTATTGGCAATTTTCATTATCCTCATCTTGTTAGCGGCATCAATTTTACAATATCGTTTTACAGATAAACAATTTCTTATTTTTCTTATAAGTATATCTACAATTGTGAGACTTAGTGTGGTTCTATTTGTAGACGTTCCAGTAATCGGTGATATGAAAGCTATGTATGAGGCTGCAAAGCAGATTGCAATTGGTAATAATATAGAGAATGTAATGCAGTTACCTTTTATTATTTATGAATCGATTGTTATTCGTATATTTGGTGATACGGTATTTGTTTTACAGTTATTTAATGTTCTGTTCTGTACAGGAACCGTATTTTTCATTTATCGTATTGCAGCGATGATTTTTGGGAAAGAATGTGGTCGAATTGCGTCTGTGTTCTACGCTTTATATATTCCAAATATATTTATGAGTTCTTTATTAACGCAGGAATCACTCGCAATATTCCTATTTTATTTTGCTTGTTACATACTTCTACATAAAGGCTTAGAGCATCCTTATATGTGGGTGTTTTCGGCAATTTTATTTGCATTTAGCAATATGATTTTCCCAATGGGGTTATTCCTCCCTATTTTTATCGCTGTGTATGTGCTATTAATTGAATTCTTTCAATCAGCAACGAAAAAAAAAGTATTTTTAAAGATGATAGGGATACTTATTTTATTTTATAGTACTCATTTTGGTGTGAATTACGGAATTAAGACAATGGGAATGTCACAATATACGATTTCGAATGAGATGTATGTTCAAGATGTCTTAATTGGAGAAGATAAAAATGAGGGGGAAATACCGAAAAGTCAAAGTGTAGCAGGGCATATTGATCAAAAGCTAAAAGAGATTGAAGAAGAAAGATTTAAACTTTTAAAACCAGTAATGAATCAGTTTTCAGATGAGGGGATAAATTCTATTCTATTTAAATATGAAAAACTTATATATGTAGTGGTAACGTTATTTATGACTGTAGCTTTATTATATTTTCTTATTAAGACACAACAAAACGAAGGATATGTGTTGTTCTTACTGTTAATTAGTGGATATGTGTTGTTAAGACTTTTCCAAGTACATATGGCATATTACAATATGATTGTGCCAGCCTTGTTTATTTTACAAAGCTTTGGTGTTTATATGAGTTATGTTTACTGTCAAAAAATATTTTTCAGAAAATAAAAAGAATCCATTTTGGATTCTTTTTTTGTAGATGGATGATTAGAGTTCATACAAAGGAGAGATGAAGAATCTCCACCCTTATATTTGTTTGCTTTATCGGTTTAGTTCTAGCTGCAAACTATCCGCTGTTAAGGCCATTTTTGAGGAGTCGTCTTGAATACTCTTCATTACCTGTGAAATAACTTCTAATTCATTTTCAATTTTTTTATTCTGGTCTTTAGAGTTAGACATATCTTTTACGATTTCTTGGAAATATTGATCTGTCGCATGCATACTATCTGTCCCTTCAGATACGAGAGAGCTAATTTGTTCTACGGAGGAAGAGACGTGGATAATTTGTTTATTAGTTTTTTCAACGAGCTTTGTAACGTTGTAGATAGATTCTTTCGTTTGCTCTGATAACTTTCGAATTTCTCCCGCTACGACTGAAAAACCTTTACCGAATTCACCAGCACGTGCAGATTCAATAGCAGCATTTAATGCTAGTAAATTTGTTTGCTCAGCGATTGATTTTACGATATCAATGATTTCGTTAATTTTATTAGAAATATCGAGAAGTTCACGAGTATCAGTAATGATAGTTTCCATATTTGTTTGAATGCTTTCCATACGTTTGTTTTGCAGATTTAATTGTTCTTTTCCTTTATTAGCCTTTTCTTCTGATGTTGTGGCTAATGATGTACCTGTTTTTGCAATTCCTACAATATTTTCTGATTTAGATGTTAACTGTTGAATAGAAGAACTTGTTTTTTCAGATACTGCTGCTAGTTCTGTTGCAATATGTGTAATCGTCATAGCTGTCAGTTCTTTTTCTTTTTCATGTTCTTTTTGAATTCTTTCATATTCGGATTCATAAGCCGCAATAACAAGTTCTTGTTCTAATGTAAATAATTTGTTTATTACATTTATAGAATAAGAAAAATCCTCTATTGTTGAAATTTTAGTTTGCAAAATCTTCATGACGGAACGGAATAATTCTTGATAGGCTGCAGTATACCATTTTCTATGTAAACCAATTTGTACATGTCTTCTTGCAATTTTAGCACGTTGTTCAATAAAATCTTCATACATATTACCGCTAAACAATTCTTTAATATGTGTTTTTAACGTTTGTTTTAATTTGGGAATAGAGCTGTAGCGTTCAATAACGGCAATTAAATTAGGTTGTTTTGTGATGTTGGTGTAGAATTTTTCAGTGATCCAATCTATTTCCTCATAAATAAACGGCTGTAATACTTTTACAATTTGTAAATCTTCCTTCGAAATATGTAGCATATCCATTTGAGTTTTTAGTTCAGAATTAGCAGGCACATTAAATATTATTTGTTGGCCTTTACTTAACTCAATTATACTGGTGTTTGTTTTAATTTTTTTAAAAACCCCAAGCATCATTCTTCCCCCTGTTTGTAAAGCGTTTTCAATTTTGTATTCTAATGTAATTATATATTGTTATATAAAATTACTCTACAGTATATGGAATTGTATATAAATTAAGAGAATTCTATGTAGAATTCTCTTAATGACCTTTATTAATTTTAGCATGTGTTTTAAAGAAAACAGGGAAATGTACATTATATATTACAGTGACGACACGAATAATGAATGTTACTAATAAACAAACATAGAAAGCTAATACGTGCGCGCCCATTGCATGTGTGATTAGGAAGCTAATTGCTCCTAAGATAGAAGCGATTGCGTAAATTTCTTTTCGGAATACGTAAGGGATATCTTGAGCGCAAATGTCACGCAAAATACCGCCTCCAATACCTGTAATGACTCCCATTGAAACTACTAAAAATGAGGCGTCAACGTGATGTGACATTGCTGCATTTGCACCAATAGCTGTAAAAACACCTAAGCCAACAGCATCAGAAAGCATAATAACGACTTGAAGTTTATTGATGCGTTCAAAAAACATACAAGTAAATAATGCTGATAATACGCTTACGAAAAAGTAAATGGGTTTTACAAATGCGACAGGAGGCAGGTTACCAATCATAATATCACGAATAATACCGCCGCCGAGCGCAGTAGCTACAGCTAAACAAAGGACACCGAATAAATCTAAATCTTTTTTTAAACCAACTAATGTACCAGAAATGGCAGCGGCGATAATGCCAAGAAACGTAAATATATCGATTAATAACATGGCTCTAATTCCTTCCTTATAAAGATGTTCCAGAGAAAAAATATACACTAAAGTTTTGGAAATAACAATGTATTTTCTTTACGTGTAAAAAAAAAGAATAAATTAGGAAAGAAAGCGTTTGAAAATACAAATTTATTACCTTTTCTATTATAAAAATTGGTATATAAATCGGATAGTTTAACAATAAGGTTATGCTATAATAAACATTTGAGATGGATAAAAAATGTTTATTTTATAGGTTGAAATTATGTAATAGTTATGGAGGCTTTAAATGTTAAAGGAAAACAGTATAAGTAGTAAATTTGAAAATTTCTTACTGATTTTTATAATGTTACAGCCAATTCTAGATTTACTCACGGCATTTTGTATAATGGTTTTAAAAATTGATACAACCATTGGAATTCTTACGCGTCTATTTGTCATGGGCCTAGGAGGAATATACATTGTATTCCAAGCTAGGAAAAGAGGGAATCTTAAGTACTTGCTGTATATAATTGGAATGGGTGCTTTTTTCACTATAGGACTAATTAATAATAAATTGGTTAAGGATCCTATCGTATTAGGGGAAGAGATTAAGTTTATAGCGAAATCTTTATATCCGTTTATCATGTTTACTTGCTATATTTTGGTCTTTAAATCACTTAAAGAAAATAGGCATTTTAAAATGCGAAACAATATTGCCTATGCAGCATTAATTATAAATATAGTAATGGTAGTTTCAGTTGTAACAGGAACAGATTATAACAGTTATGATTGGTTAAAGGTTGGTTCACGTGGATGGTTTTATGCAGGGAATGAATTAGGTTCAATTCTGGCGATTATTTGTCCAATAGTTGTTTTATATTCTATTGAAAAAACAACTAGTATGTCTAAAATATATTGCTGGATTCCTTCTATTTTGATTATTTTTTCATTGTTTGCTGTTGGTACAAAGGTTGGATTTGGAGCGATTTTTGCTACAATGATTATTGCGTTCATCATGTGTTTTATTCAGGCATTTATGCAACGTAAAGATACAAAGAAAAATGCATATGTATTAAATGGTATGATTGCAATGACTGTTTTTCTAGGGGTAATGGCATACACTCCTTTCTCACCATTTATGAAAAATATGGGGCTACATTTTCAAGTAATTGAGAAGCAACAAAATGAGAAGAAGGAAGAAAATGCGAAACAAGTAGAAGAATTGAAAGAACATAAACCTCACGTTATTGAGACGGAAAAAGAGAAAGAAATTGAAATTGAAAAAGAACAGAAAGAGGAAACACAGGCTATTATCTTTAGTGGCAGGGAATTATTTGAACAGCAGTATAAAGAGTACTATGAAAAAGCTCCTCTTTCTCAAAAAATATTAGGTATGGGTTATTCAGGTAATTATAAAGGTGAGCCCAAATTAATTGAACGAGATTTCCATGATTGGTTCTATTCATTTGGAATTGGTGGACTTGGGTTACTTTTACTACCTTTTGTATACTTTGGACTTAAAATTATTAGACTTGTATTGACTAAATTTAAACAATTATTCACTGTGAAATATGTATTAGTAATGACCGGAATAGGTTTAGCCCTAGGTATTTCATTTATAGCTGGTCATGTTTTAATGGCACCGGGTGTAAGTTTTTATTTAGCCCTTATTAGCGCATACCTACTTGTTGATTTGGAAATTGAATGATTAAAAAATAAAAGCTAGCACATGTTAGCTTTTATTTTTGTTATAGTAAGTAAAAATAAAAAAGTGTGGAGGAAATAGGAAATGAAAGTGTTACATATAAATGCTGGTGCAGAAGAGGGCGGAGGAAAAACACATATTATTTCACTTTTATCTCAGTTTCCGAAGAAAGAAGTGGAATTAATGGTATTCGAAGAAGGTGCGATTGCTAGAGAAGCGAGAGACCTTGGTATTCAAGTGCATGTTTTTACTCAATCATCTCGGTACGACCTATCCATTCTTTCAAGAATAAAATCATTTATTAATGAAAATCAATTTGACATTGTGCATACACATGGCGCACGAGCAAATTTCTATCTCTCCCTCTTGAAAAAAGGTATAAAAGCGAAATGGATAATGACTGTCCACAGTGATCCAACTTTGGATTTTATGAAGAGGGGATTAAAAGGATGGGTATTTACGAAGTTAAATTTACGTTCTTTCAGGAAGGTAGATTTGTTCTTTGCAATTACGGAGAACTTTAAGAGAAACATAATAAAACTAGGTGTACCAGAAGAGAAAATTTGTACGACCTATAATGGAATTGAATATGATAACGTTCCAGCAAAACCTTATGATAAAAGTGAATTTGGAATAGAAGAAGGAGTATTTACAGCCATTCAAGTAGCTCGTCTGCATCCTGTGAAAGGCCACCACATTTTGTTTGAGGCGTTACAAAAAATTAAAATACCAAATATAAAGGTACTTTTGCTTGGTGACGGACCTATAGAAGAAGAATTAAAAGAGATGGTGAAACAAAAAAAACTAGAGGATAAGGTGATTTTTCTAGGTTTTCGTACAGATTCAAAAGAATTATATGCATCTGCACACATTAATTTGTTAACCTCTTATAGTGAAAGTTTCCCTCTCGTTTTATTAGAAGCAGCAAATCAACGCTTAACCTCTATTGCAACAAATGTAGGTGATATGAAAAAGTTAATAGTTGATGATACGTATGGCTGGATTGTACCAATTGGTGATGTAGACTCGTTAGCAAGCGCATTAGAAAATGCTTACGAAAAATGGTTGAATGGTGAATTAGAAGCGATGGGAAATCGTTTATATAATCATGCATCTACTCAGTTCTCCCTAAAAAATTTGTATGAAGATACTTATAATGCATATAAAAAACTTTTACTGAAATAGAGAGGATAGTTAATCATGGAAGTAAAAACGGTTGATATTCTAGGTGTTCCCTTTTCTACAATGACAATGGATGAAACGGTCCAATATTTGAAGGGGCAACTAGAATTGGAGCGAACGCATACTTTTCAGGTAGTAACAGCGAATCCTGAAATTGTTATGTGTGCAAAAAAGGATGAAAATTTCCATAAAACATTATTAAATACAGATTTAATTACACCTGATGGTATTGGAGTTGTAAAAGCAAGTGGTATGCTTGGTACACCTGTAAAAGAGCGTGTAGCAGGTTTTGATTTAATGTGTAATTTGTTTGCGAAGTTATCAGAAGAGAATAAACCAGTATCCGTTTTCTTATTAGGAGCAAAACCACATGTTGTACAAGCTGCAGCAGATCATTTAACGAAGACGTATTCAGCGGTATCTATTGTGGGTATACAAGATGGGTATTTTAAACAAGAGGACGAAGAAAATATCATTTCTCGTATTCAAGAAGCAAAACCAGATCTATTACTTGTCGCACTTGGTTTCCCGAGACAAGAGAACTTTATCCAAACTAATAAGCATCGTTTAGAAACGAAAATGGCTGTTGGAGTAGGTGGAAGTTTAGACGTATGGGCTGGAGAGGTAAAACGTGCACCAAAATGGATTCAATCGATTTATTTAGAGTGGTTTTATAGATTGTGTAGCAATCCAACGCGCTGGCGTCGTCAGTTAGTATTAGTGGAATTTTTAAAAGAAGTTATGCGTTCGAAAAAGTAGCGGAATATCGCTACTTTTTTATTTGGCCATTTTTGATAAAATGCAACTTTAATCAGTGAGGTTTTGTTCATCTCCTACTGATTGTTAGTCTTCACCAATCGGACATTTACTGGCAGTTGATCTTCAATCTAACTCTTTCGCTCCAGCTGAATTTTGAGGCGGGATAAGTATTTTATTTTTTGGGAATAGATGAAGGAGAATTTTTTACACGAAAGTATTTTACTTATGTAATTCACACATGTAAAATGATGTGTAAAGACAGCCGTGTAAGGAGGACTTCTTGTGGGCAAGGTGAAAGAAATTTCGAAGCGAAAGCTACTTGGTATAGCAGGGCTTGGATGGTTATTTGATGCAATGGATGTTGGAATGCTTTCATTTGTAATGGTAGCACTGCAAAAAGATTGGGGATTAAGTACGCAAGAAATGGGCTGGATAGGCAGCATTAATTCGATTGGTATGGCAGTCGGAGCACTCGTTTTTGGAATACTATCAGATAAAATAGGGCGGAAATCAGTCTTTATTATTACATTATTACTATTTTCTATTGGTAGTGGTTTAACTGCTTTAACGACGACACTTGCGATGTTCCTTGTTTTACGATTTTTAATTGGTATGGGGCTTGGCGGAGAGCTTCCAGTTGCGTCTACATTAGTATCAGAGAGCGTTGAAGCGCATGAACGTGGCAAAATAGTTGTGCTATTAGAAAGCTTTTGGGCAGGTGGATGGCTAATTGCAGCCCTTATCTCGTATTTTGTTATTCCAAAATATGGTTGGGAAGTTGCAATGGTATTGAGCGCGGTTCCGGCATTATATGCTTTATATTTAAGATGGAATTTACCGGATTCTCCGAGATTTCAAAAGGCTGAAAAAAGACCGTCCGTTATTGAAAATGTAAAGTCAGTTTGGTCTGGGGAATATCGTAAGGCAACAATTATGTTATGGATTCTATGGTTTTCTGTTGTCTTTTCCTATTATGGGATGTTCCTTTGGTTACCTAGTGTGATGGTATTAAAAGGATTTAGTTTAATAAAAAGTTTCCAGTACGTACTTATTATGACGTTAGCTCAATTGCCAGGATATTTCACGGCTGCTTGGTTTATTGAACGACTTGGTCGTAAGTTCGTTTTAGTTACGTATTTAATCGGTACAGCATGTAGTGCTTATTTGTTTGGAGTGGCGGAGTCATTAACGGTATTAATCGTAGCAGGCATGTTACTATCCTTCTTTAATTTAGGTGCTTGGGGTGCATTATACGCTTATACACCGGAACAGTATCCAACGGTTATTCGTGGTACAGGTGCAGGGATGGCGGCAGCATTCGGTCGTATTGGTGGTATTCTTGGGCCGCTATTAGTAGGATATTTAGTTGCTTCACAGGCTTCACTATCACTAATATTTACGATTTTCTGTGGATCAATTTTAATTGGCGTAGTTGCTGTAATTGTACTTGGGCAAGAAACGAAGCAACGAGAATTAGTATAAGGTGAAAGTTTAATCGGTGAGGGATTTATCCCTCGCTGATTATTAGCCAGCACCAATTGTGTCTTTGGGGAAGTAACACTCATTTCTTCGCATTCAGTGAGTGTTACTTCCTACAAATAATGGAATAAAAGGGCAGGGGAACCGTCGTGGTTTCCTTTTTTCTGTTTTTTTAGATAAATAATGGTATAGTAAGAAAAAGGGAATGTTTCTTATAAAAGCGAATGTATACAACAAGACGTATGGACAAAAGAATTAGGTGGTTGAAGAAATGAAAATTTTACTGATCATGGAAGAAGCAGAAGAGCGAAGAAGTTTAGCTGAAAAATTTACTGAAAATATAAGGAATGTAGAATGTTTTGAAGCGAATACGGGAGCAGAATCATTATTTATCATGAAAAAGCATACACCAGATTTTGTTTTCTTGAATTCAAAATTACTAGATGGAACTGGTTTTGAATATGCGAGTTTATTACGGGAAGTAAATTGTTATACGAAATTGATTTTTATGGGTGAAGATATAGAAGAGTCGATTACGGCATTTCGTTTTCAAGCATTTTATTATTTACTACGCCCATTTCGTGAGGAAGATTTGCAATTCCTTTTATATAGAATGTGTAAAGAGCAAGGCGAGAAAGCAAAGAGTTATTTGCGAAAACTACCGATAGAAGGTCAAGAGGGAATTCGGTATATTTTCCCTGAAGATATTGTATATGTAAGCAAAAATAAGGAAAACAAAACGGTTTCAATTTATACAACGAATAATCAGTATATTTCAACATATACACTTCAGGAGCTGGAAAATAAGCTAAATGTATATGATTTTTTACGTGTGCATAAAAGTTATTTAATTAATATGTCATATGTACAAGAACTAAAACCTTATTATAATGGCACATATAATCTGTATTTAGATAAATATGATGAGCAACCGATTCCAGTTAGTCGTAATTATGTGAAACGACTTCGAAATAAGATTGAATTATAGTAGGTAATGCGAATTTTTTAACATGATAAACTAAAAATCCTTCATGATAAGGAGGATTCAAATTAAATATTCAGAAAATTTAGTACAATCCCACTAAGCGATAGTATTGGGGGGATTGTATGTGAAAACATTGAAGTCGATTTTACTATGGGGAGTTATTGCAGCAGTAGGCGCAGGTGCTTTTGGTGTAATAGCTTTATCACAAGGTGAAACTATTAATGCCGTGTGGCTCTTAGTAGCTGCGGTATGTGTGTATGCAGTTGCTTACCGCTTTTATAGTAGATTTATAGCGAGAAAGGTATTTGGTTTAGATAATAATAGGCAAACGCCAGCCCATACATTAAACGATGGAAAAGATTATGTTCCGACAAATAAGTGGGTATTATTTGGGCACCATTTTGCAGCAATTGCTGGGGCAGGCCCTTTAGTAGGACCGATTTTGGCAGCGCAAATGGGATATTTACCAGGGACAATATGGATTATTGTTGGGGTAGTTGTCGCTGGAGCTGTACAAGATTTTGTAATTTTATTTGCTTCGATGAGACGGAATGGTAAATCTTTAGGAGAAATGATTAAAGATGAGATCGGTCCTGTTACAGGGCTTATTGCAATGATAGGCATTTTAGGCATTATGATTATTTTATTAGCGGTATTAGCATTAGTGGTAGTAAAGGCGCTTGTCGGAAGTCCTTGGGGAATGTTTACGATAGCAGCAACGATTCCTATTGCTATTTTAATGGGAGTGTACATGCGCTACATTAGGCCTGGCCGGGTTGGAGAAGGGTCAGTAATCGGAATTATTCTACTTATACTGTCTCTTATTGGAGGACAGTATGTAGCAGAGCATCCAACGCTTGCAAGCATGTTCACGTTTAGCGGTGAAACGATTGCTATTATGCTTATTGTATATGGATTTATCGCATCGGCCTTACCAGTTTGGATGCTTTTAGCACCACGTGATTATTTAAGCACATTTTTAAAAGTCGGAACAATTGTTGGATTAGCAATTGGTATTTTAATTGTAGCACCAGATTTACAAATGCCAGCAGTTTCGAAATTTATCGATGGAACAGGTCCTGTTTTCTCTGGAAACTTATTCCCATTCTTATTTATTACAATTGCTTGTGGTGCGGTGTCTGGATTCCATGCTCTCGTTTCATCAGGTACGACACCAAAGATGATTGAACAAGAGGGACACGCACAGCCAATCGGTTATGGGGCAATGTTAATGGAATCATTTGTAGCCGCGATGGCGATGATTGCAGCTTGTGTATTAACACCAGGAACTTATTTTGCGATTAATAGTCCCGCAGCACTTATCGGTACGGATGTCTCGCAGGCAGCTCAAGTTATTTCCTCATGGGGATTTGCTATTACACCAAATGAACTAAAAGATCTCGCTGTAAACGTTGGAGAGCAAACGATTTTATCACGCACAGGTGGTGCACCAACGTTAGCGATAGGTATGGCGTATATTTTCTCACAAGTAATAGGTGGAACAGCCATGATGGCCTTTTGGTATCATTTTGCAATCCTTTTTGAAGCTCTATTCATTTTAACGACAATTGATGCTGGAACGCGTGTAGGCCGATTTATGATTCAAGATATTTTAGGACATGTATATAAGCCATTTGGGAAAACGGATTCTACATTAGCGAATGTGATAGCTACAACGTTATGCGTATTAGGATGGGGTTATTTCTTATACCAAGGGGTAGTTGATCCGCTTGGTGGAATTAATACATTATGGCCACTTTTCGGTATTGCAAATCAAATGTTAGCAGGTATTGCATTATTACTTGGAACGACAATTTTGTTCAAAATGGGGAAAAAGGCATATGTTTGGGTGACACTTATTCCAACTGTCGGATTGCTTATTGTAACGATGACGGCGGGTTATCAAAAGCTATTTCATGAAAACCCTAAAATAGGATTTCTATCTCATGCAAAGGTGTTTCAGGGAGCATTAGATGAGGGAAAAGTGTTAGCACCAGCTAAAAATGTCGCTCAAATGAAACAAATTATTTTCAATGATTATATTGATGCAGCGCTTTGTGGGATTTTTATGATAGTTGTAATCGCTGTATTAATTTCTGCAATTCGAATTTGGATTCAAGTATTAAGAAATAAGCCGATGCCGTTAAAAGAGGCGCCATATATTTCTAGAGATGAAAGTGAGTCGAGGAACTATGCTTAAACGACTACGGAAAGTATGGGGAAAAAGGAAACACTTTATTAGTTTACTCGTTGGGGTACCAAGCTATGAAACATATGTAGAGCATATGAAAAAGCATCATCCAGAAGAAGAGGTTGTATGTCAAAAGCAATTTTTTGCTGAGGCGCAAGAAGCTAGGTTTAATGCAAAAGGCGGAAAGATATCACGTTGCTGTTAACAAAAAAGGACGAACTTTCGTCCTTTTTTGTTTTTTGCTGTTTCACGTGGAACAGCAAAAAATAAATAAAAGCTTTGGGAATTATAGGGATTTCGTATACAATAAAATAAGGAAAGGGATAGATGGAAAAGTAGGGAGATTATTTTATGTTAAGGGATCTATTTATAAACACAACAATTATTCTTTCCTTTATTTTTATTGGAGGTCAGCTTTTAAGAGACAAGCCATTAAAAGAAGGGTTCTCTTTTTGGCAGAAATGTGTAGTAGGTGTTTTTACTGGAATATTAGGTATATTACTAATGTATTTCGGTGTTCATGTTGGTACTATCCTATTGGATTTACGCTACTTAGCCGTCATTCTAGCCGTTATAATTGGAGGACCAATAGCGAGTACTATAGCTGTTAGTATGATTTTAGTAACTAGATTATTATTTATGGATTATTCATTAGCTTCTCAAGTAGCTTTTTATACAATCATTGCGATAGGGATAGGTAGTATCTTTATTTCGCGTATGAAGCTTTCTTTAGCAGAAAAGTGGGCATGGTTACATACATATATTTTATCTATTCTAATCCCAGCGCTATATATATGGTTAATTAAAGACATCCACATAGTGGGATTATATTTATTTTCTAGTATTGTTACAGGATATATCACGTTTTTTAGTGCAAATTACGTATTGCAATCTAATGAGTTATTTCAAACGATGAAGCAATACGCAACGGTAGATGCATTAACAGGTCTAGGAAACGTAAGGCAATTTGATTTAGAGATGAATCGTCATATTAGTAATAAACGTATGAAAAATGATTCACTTTGTTTACTACTTATCGATATTGATCACTTTAAGCATGTAAATGATACGTATGGACATCCTGCAGGAGACGAAGTATTAAAACAAGTAGGGCGTATTTTAAGAGAAATTTCAACATTTCCGGATTTGACTTTTCGAAAGGGTGGAGAGGAATTTGCACTTTTGATACCGAAGAGGGAAATAGCTTATGGGATTTGTATGGGGGAGCAAATTCGTACAGCTGTTGAAAAACATTCATTTCAATTGTTAGATGGAACAAAAATAAAAATTACGGTTTCAGTAGGGATTTCAGAGTTTGAGTCATCACCAAATCAATTTATTCAAGCAGCTGATGATGCATTATATTACTCTAAAAGAAATGGAAGAAATCAGGTCAGTTCTGCATCTTAAAGGTAAGATGACCAGAAGATGTAAAGCCCCATAAAAATACCCACAGAGGCAATGTAAGAACTCTGTGGGTATTTTTATTCATATGTTAGACAAGTTCTTTTGATACAACGAATTTACGATATGCACCGTGATGTGTTGGGCCCACGTATTCGTTAATTTTGAATGAATAGCGGATAGCCGCTGTGATAAATTCTTTAGCAGTTTTTACTGCTTCTTTTACGGATTTTCCTTTTGCAAGTTCTGCTGTGATAGCAGCAGAATATGTACAACCTGCGCCGTGTGTATTTGTCGTATCAATTTTTTCTGATTCTAGAAGATCGAATGTTTCTCCATCATATAGGACGTCGATTGCAGTTTCTGTACCAAGCTTGCTTCCGCCTTTAATTAGGACATATTTCGCACCTAAAGCATGGATTTTCTCCGCTGCTTCTTTCATGTCCTCAAGAGAATTAATCTTTACGCCACTTAATTGGTAAGCTTCAAATAAGTTTGGCGTTACAACTAATGCTTTTGGCACAAGAACGTCACGTAAGCAGTCATTTGTTTCAGGATGTAATGCTTCATCGGCACCTTTACATACCATAACAGGATCAACTACTACATTTTTGAAATTATGCTTTTCGATTGTTTCTGCAACCATTTCAATAATTTCTACTGATCCAAGCATACCTGTTTTTAAAGCATCTACTCCAACACCGTCAATTGTTGTTTCTAATTGTGGTTTTAATGTAGAAGCTGGGATTGGGAATACGTTATGTGCCCAACCGTTATGTGGATCCATCGTTACGATTGTCGTAAGAGATGTCATTCCGTATACACCAAGTTCTTGGAATGTCTTTAAATCTGCTTGTATACCAGCACCGCCACTTGTATCAGAACCAGCGATAGTAAGTGCTTTATTTAATGTCATTATGAAAGCCCCCTCAAGTGATATAATGAAAACTATGTTTTCACCATTATATCAATGTTACGAATAAGTACAAAGTGAAAAGTAGATGATTTATTTTAGGAGCTATTTAAAATTTTGCGTGTAGGAGACTGATTATGTTTCGAGATAATCGCACAAATGAATTAGTTATATTAAAAGAAATTGCAGAAACACTAAATACATCAAATGATACATACCATGTATTGCAAGCGGTGCTAGAAAAATTGCTTAGTGTAACAGGTTTAACGACAGGATGGATTTTTCTTGCGGATGAAAATGGGAAGTATACGAAGTTGATTGATTACCAGTTGCCAGAGGCACTTACATATGAAAATAAACGTCCGATGTGTGAAGGGGAATGTTGGTGTTTACGTGGCTTTGTGGATGGGAAATTGGAGAGAGCCGTTAATATTATTGAATGTAAAAGAATTAATAATGCAATTGAATATAGTTGGGGAAATACAGAAGGCATTCTTCATCATGCTACGGTTCCTTTAAAGGCTGGGGGAGAAAAGTTTGGTGTGTTAAATGTAGCAAGTCCTGGTAAAACGCATTTTTCGGAAGAAGAATTAGTATTACTTCAATCGGTTGCTTTCCAAATTGGGACGGCCTTAAAGCGAACAAAATTATATGAAAATGAAAAGCGAAGAGCACATTATTATGTGAAATTGGAACGTTTTATTCAAGATTTAAAAACGATTCATAAATTTAATGTATTACCTGAAAAAGTGGTAAATCATATAGGTGAAGTATTTCAATGGAATCAAGTGGCTTTTTTTATTAGGGAAGAAAAGGAATTATCTTTGCGAGCGTCCTATAGTCAGGAAGAGTTACAAGAGGATGTAAAAGAAGCGGCAAAGAAGGCGTTAGAACAAGATGAGCCGGTGCTACTAAAACATCAAATTGGGCATAGTGTACATCTAAATAGAGCTGTTATTGCTACACCAATACATATTCAAAATCATATATTTGGTGTTTTATGTGTTAGTTTGAATAATGGAGAATTTGATGTTAACACAATAGATGTAATCCAAGCGCTATCGAATCATGTCTCGTTAATAATCGAGAATTTAAGATTAAATGAGCAGCGCCGTGAACTTGTACGAATGGAAGAAAGGAATCGGTTGGCAAGAGATTTACATGACTCAGTCTCACAAAAGCTATTTTCGTTAACCTTTATGACAAAAGGCGCTGAGGCAGTTTTAAAAGGTCAAAATGAAAAGGTGGATCAATCTTTGCATGAGATGCGTGAATTAGCACAAGGAGCTTTAAAAGAAATGAGGACATTAATTTGGCAGCTTCGTCCGGCAGGATTAGAGAAAGGGTTATTACCTGCTCTAAAGCAGTACGGTGAAAACTTAGGATTGAAGATTAGGGAGCAAGTTACTGGTGTTCGTGACTTACCTCGTGTAGTAGAAGAAGCACTGTGGCGCATTGGACAAGAGGCGCTAAACAATGTGAGTAAGCATGCAGGTGTAAAGGAAGCGACGATTTATTTTAAAGTAACTGAGAACAATGTATCATTAGAAATAGTGGATCAAGGTAATGGGTTTATAGAAAAGGACATAAAAGAGAAGAAGTCACTTGGCATGACAACGATGCGCGAAAGAGTAGAACTAATTGGTGGAACAATTAAAATTGTAAGTGAAAAAAAACGAACAAGTATAAAAATAAATGTACCATTATGATGTGAAAATGAGGGAAGTTTGTGAAAATAAAAGTATTATTAGTTGATGATCATACAGTCGTTTTAAAAGGATTAGCATTTTTCTTAAGTACACAGGAAGATTTAGAGTTAGTTGGAGAAGCAAATAACGGGAAAGAAGCATTAGTGAAAGTAGGAGAAACAAATCCTGATGTTGTACTAATGGATTTATATATGCCCGAAATGGATGGCGTTGAGGCGACAGCGTGTATCAAAAACGAATATTCTGATGTGAAAGTAATTGTATTAACAAGCTTTTCTGATCAGGCGCATGTTTTACCAGCGTTAAGGGCGGGAGCAAGCGGGTATATTTTAAAAGATGTAGAACCAGATCAACTTGTTGAGGCAATTCGTAGTGCGTATAAAGGGAATATACAGTTACATCCAGATATAGCAAATACTCTTCTCTCTCAAACATTACCTGTGGAAGAAAAGGAAGAAGAACCTTCTATTCAAGTGGATGTGCTAACGGCGAGAGAAAATGAAGTGTTGCAGCTATTAGCGAAAGGGATGAGTAATAAAGAGATCGCTTCTGTTTTAGTTATTACAGAAAAAACGGTAAAAGCGCATGTAAGTAGTATTTTGAGTAAGTTGAATTTATCTGATCGCACGCAAGCAGCATTATATGCAGTGAAAAATGGAATTGTATAAGACAAAAGTCGTAAGACCTAGTTCGCCTTTAGAAGGTGGACTTTTTTTATGGAAAAATACGTCTATGTGAGGACGAAATTGTCTTGATATAAAGATAAAATATGTTTGTAAGCAACAAAACAACAATTACAAGGGATACCTTTTTTGAAAGCATATAACAACAGAAGAGTGAGTACTAGGAGGAAAAACAATGGCAACAGTTTTATTTGTAAAAGCAAACAACCGCCCAGCGGAACAAGCAGTTAGTGTGAAATTATACGAGGCATTTTTAGCAAACTATAAAGAAGCACATCCAAATGATACAGTAGTAGAACTTGATTTATATAAAGAAGAATTACCATATGTAGGCGTAGATATGATTAATGGTACGTTTAAAGCAGGTAAAGGATTTGATTTAACTGAAGAGGAAGCAAAAGCAGTAGCAGTTGCTGATAAGTATTTAAATCAATTTTTAGAAGCTGATAAAGTCGTTTTCGGTTTCCCATTATGGAACTTAACGATTCCAGCAGTACTACACACATATATTGATTATTTAAACCGAGCTGGCAAAACGTTTAAATATACGCCAGAAGGTCCAGTTGGTCTAATTGGAGATAAGAAGATTGCATTATTAAATGCGCGCGGCGGCGTATATTCTGAAGGTCCAGCAGCTGAAGTAGAAATGGCTGTTAAATATGTAGCAAGCATGATGGGCTTCTTCGGTGCAACAAATATGGAAACAGTAGTTATTGAAGGACATAACCAATTCCCAGATAAAGCAGAAGAGATCATTACAGCTGGTCTTGAAGAAGCAGCTAAAGTAGCAAGCAAATTTTAATTGAAAATAGAATCGTCACTCGAAAAAAGTAGCATTAACAGGTAAACGTTAATGCTACTTTTTTTATATTTTAAGTTCATCAGCCAGTTTTTCTAATTGAATTCGATCTTGTATGTAATAGGTTCTTCCGTCTTTTTTTAAGTAATTTTGCTGACAAAACTGGTTTAATACGTATAAAAGATGGCGGTAGCTGACATTCAAGTATTCCGAAGCCTCGGTATGTTTTTCTGTATAACGGTTATTTTGTTCTGTTAATAGAATAAACGCCGCTAATCGATTTTCGAACGGATAACTATTGTTTTTGGCGTAACTTTCTGTTCGGCTAATTGTTTTTTCACCGATAAATTTACATAGTTTCTGTAGAAAGGTAGCATCTTGCAATAAAAGATGCTGACAATCTTTAAGAGGAAGCGCTAAGCATATACAATCTTCAATCACTTCCACCGTTTTCGTAACGGATTCTACGCCAATTAACCCTAATTCTCCAATGAACGAAGGTGCTTGAATAAAGTTAATTAAGGAGACCTTCCCGTTTTTGTGACTCATATATATTTTCGCTTTTCCGGAAATTAAGTAATAAAGATAGGGAACATCAACACCTTCATTACATATCCTTTCTCTCTTTTGAAAGGAATGTAGTTCAGCATACGGTAAGACATCAAAAGAAAAAAGAGTATGGAAGTTGTAAGTTTGCATGTAATGAGAGATTTCTTCGCTATTTTTGCTGACTTTCATATTTTCACCTCATGTTTAGTATGAGATATCTCCTATTATTTTTACAAGAAGGAATGATACGATTTACGTAAATTTGTTTTTGTAGAAAAGAGAGTGTGAAGGGCTTATGAAAAAATATAAAACATTGCTATTTGATGTAGATGATACATTGTTAGATTTTCAGAAGGCGGAGAAAATGGCGTTACGTATGCTTTTTGAAGAGAAAGGGATCCATCTAACTAGCGAGGTTGAAAGGCGGTATAAAAAAATTAATAAAAGCCTTTGGGATGCTTTTGAAGAAGGTGAAATAAACCGTGATGAAGTCGTAAGTACACGGTTTTCGATTTTGTTTAAAGAATACGGGGAAGAAGTAGACGGGATATTATTCGAAAATAATTATCGTAGCTACTTAGAAGAAGGAGACCAACTTATGCAAGGTGCGTTTGAATTTATAAATCAAATTCAAAGTGAGTACGATTTATATATAGTGACAAACGGTATTTCTAAGACGCAAGATAAACGTTTACGTAATGCAGGATTACATGCCTTGTTTAAAGATATTTTCGTTTCTGAAGATACGGGATTCCAAAAGCCGATGAAAGAGTATTTTGATTATGTTTTTGAACGAATTCCTAATTTTTCTTTTGAAGAAGGACTCATTATTGGGGATTCGTTAAGTGCTGATATTAAAGGTGGATATGTAGCGGGAATTGATACTTGTTGGTTTAATCCAGAAAAGAAATCAAATAATAGCGAGATTGTGCCAACATATGAAGTGCAAAATTTTGAAGAGTTATATGCGTTATTGAAGCAACGTGTGTAATAAAAATAGGCAGTGGAACTTTTGTCCCTACTGCCCATTTTTATTCGTTTGTAGCTTCGTTGTTTTTAGGAAGTGGAAATGCATTACCAATCGCTGCCGCTCCAAGCATCGGTAATAGTAAATTGAGCGGGAAAAACATGAGTAATAGTAATGTTATAGCAATTGGTTTTCTTAATGCATAGCTTGAAATTGCTGTCGTGACGATGGCTACCGAAGCGATTGGATCTATCGGGATAATGGAAGCTATAGCATATCCGATACTAGATCCAGCAAATATAATTGGGAAAATATGTCCACCGCGCCAACCTGTATTTAAACAAACGGCAGTAATACATAATTTTAAAACACCTGAAAGAAGTAGTACCCAGAAGGATAAATGACTCCATTCAACGACTAAATCTTTTAATTGGTGTTCTCCTGAGAATAACGTGTACGGGAGAACAGTTCCTGTAATTCCTAATAAAATACCACCGATAATACCAAGTGATAGTTTGTATTCCCTGAAGGGATGGATTAATTTCTCCAATGTGAATTCAAATTTGAAATAAAAGAAACCAACTATAGCACCAATACTAGCAAGTGGTAGAAAGGCGATCCATTCATTAAGAGAAAGGGAACCTTCCCCAAAATCAACGATAAAGGATCCGCGATTATCGAATTTACTAAGTAATAAATAAACAGAAAAGCCAGCGAAAGTGGTAGCTAAATATACAATTGCTTTTTTTCCTTTAGAAAATTCGTTAATTTGCTCACCCTCATTTTCATTTGGAGCTAAATAACCGAATAATGGCGCGTTAAAAATTACACTTAAAGTAGCACCGATTCCAACCTCTGTTAGTTCATTCATTCCTTTTAAGGCGAATGTAAAGCGATCGCCTACCCATGTACAAAGTCCACCGATAATTCCAACAAGTGCTGCTTCGGGACCTAAGCTAGCTCCAAATATTAAAACGATAATCGCAGTTAAAGTAGCTTTATGTACAAAACGGTATTCAATTCTACCTGTTTTTTTATATTCACCCATTACTTCCGGCATAAGACGAGGATATGTGCCGAAGTATTTTTGGGTTAAACCAACGAGAATCCCACCGATAGTTGTTACACAAATAGTGTAATAAGGGGGAGAAGAGAAAATAGTAGGTAAGTATCCCCAAATAAAGTGAATGCCGATATTTATTGTAACTAAAAATAACCAGACTGTTGCTCCTACTATAGAGCCTAAAAGAATGCCGTATAGGACGAGCATATAGTGCATGTCTTTTGTATTTGTCATGTGATACCTCCGTTATGTAAGTTTTAATGTCGAAAGGATTAAATATACTACTGCGAAATGAGATGAATATGTATAGTATCTTTTTGAGAGGTTGGCTTATTCAATATATTGAGGTCTCGTGAGAGTTTGAAATGTATACAGTTAAACTACTTACTTAATTTTATATAGTAATCGTGGGTTTTAAAAGGTCTTTTTTAAATGAATATGGAATATATTTCTTTTGTTATGCATGTAAACTTATTTGTAATTAATTTTGAACATTCAGAAAAACCAATTGACATTAGGAAATTATTGCTATAAAATCAACGGTAATTGCATAGTCTTATCAAGAAAAGGTGGAGGGACAGGCCCGATGAAACCTTGGCAACAGCCGTATAACGGAATTGTGCCAAATCCTGCAGGTAATATCCTGAAAGATAAGAAAGAGCCTTTAGAGCGTGTTTTCAAACTGCTCCTTTCTTGTTTTCAGGAAAGGAGCAGTTTTTTTATTTTGTATAAAAGAAAGGAGAATGAGAGATGGGAGAATCATGGGGAAAAGGAACAATTTGTGTGCAAGGTGGCTATACACCAAAGAATGGTGAACCGCGTGTTTTACCGCTTTATCAAAGTACAACGTATAAATACGATACTTCGGATGATTTAGCGGCGCTATTTAATTTAGAGGCAGAAGGATATATCTACACGCGTATTGGAAATCCTACTTTAGCTGCATTTGAGCAAAAGTTAGCGGATTTAGAGGGTGGTGTAGGAGCTGTTGCAACGGCTTCTGGGCAGGCTGCTATTATGCTTGCCGTTTTAAATATTTGTAGTAGCGGAGACCACTTGCTTTGTTCTTCAACAGTTTATGGCGGAACGTTTAATTTATTTGGAGTGAGTTTGCGTAAGCTTGGTATTGATGTTACGTTCTTTAATCCGAATTTAACTGCTGATGAAATTGTGGCCCTTGCTAATGATAAGACGAAACTTGTTTATGCAGAATCGTTAGGAAATCCAGCGATGAACGTTCTAAATTTCAAAGAATTTTCAGATGCAGCGAAAGAGTTAGAAGTACCTTTTATCGTGGATAATACATTAGCAACTCCTTATTTATGCCAAGCATTTGAGCACGGAGCAAATATTATCGTTCATTCTACGACGAAATATATTGATGGTCATGCAAGCTCTTTAGGCGGTATTGTCATTGACGGAGGGAACTTCGATTGGACAAATGGGAAATATCCTGAACTTGTTGAACCGGATCCAAGTTATCACGGCGTAAGTTACGTTCAAAATTTTGGTGCAGCAGCTTATATTGTGAAGGCGCGTGTTCAATTATTAAGAGACTACGGAAACTGTATGAGCCCATTCAATGCGTATATTAGCAATATCGGCTTAGAAACGCTGCATTTAAGAATGGAGCGTCATAGTGAAAATGCTCTCGCAGTTGCTAAGTGGCTTGCTAACCATGAACGTATTGAGTGGGTGAATTATCCGGGATTAGATAGTAATGAAAATTACTCGTTAGCACAAACGTATTTGAAAAAAGGTGCTAGTGGTGTTTTAACATTCGGCATTGAGGGCGGATTAGAAGCAGCGAAAGAATTTATCGCAAATGTAAAACTAGCAACTCTCGTAACGCATGTAGCGGATGCACGAACTTGTGTTATACATCCTGCTAGCACAACGCATAGACAATTAAGTGCTGAAGATCAGCGTCTAGCTGGCGTTACATCAGATTTAATTCGTTTATCGGTTGGTATAGAAGATGTTTCTGATATTATTGCAGATTTAGAAGCAGCGCTAGTCGGAGGCAAAGAACATGCCGATCATAATTGATAGAGATTTACCAGCTCGCAAAGTGTTGCAGAAGGAAAATATTTTTGTAATGACGAAGGAGCGAGCAGAAACACAAGATATCCGGGCATTGAAAATTGCTATCTTAAATTTAATGCCTACAAAGCAAGAAACAGAAGCGCAATTACTTCGTTTAATTGGCAACACACCGCTGCAATTAGATGTTCATTTGCTTCATATGGAATCGCATTTGTCCCGTAATGTAGCACAGGAACATTTAACGAGTTTCTATAAAACATTTCGTGATATTGAGAATGAGAAATTTGATGGATTTATTATTACAGGAGCACCAGTTGAAACTCTTTCTTTTGAAGAGGTAGATTATTGGGAAGAGCTTAAACGTATTATGGAGTATTCAAAAAAGAATGTAACATCTACGCTTCATATTTGCTGGGGGGCACAGGCTGGCTTGTATCATCATTATGGTGTTCCAAAGTATCCTCTTAAGGAAAAAATGTTCGGTGTATTTGAACATGAAGTTCGTGAGCAACATGTGAAATTGTTACAAGGGTTTGATGAATTGTTTTTTGCCCCGCATTCTCGTCATACAGAAGTACGAGAGCGTGATATTAGAGAGGTGACAGACTTAACATTATTAGCAAATTCTGAGGAAGCGGGTGTTCACCTTGTTATTGGGCAAGAAGGAAGACAAGTGTTTGCGCTCGGGCATAGTGAATATAGTTGTGATACGCTAAAGCAAGAATATGAACGGGACCGCCAAAAAGGGTTAAATATTGATGTGCCGAAAAATTATTTTAAGCATAATAATCCAAATGAGAAACCGCTTGTAAGGTGGAGGAGCCATGGGAATCTATTATTCTCTAATTGGCTGAATTATTACGTGTATCAAGAAACCCCTTATGTACTATAAAAAGATTGTGTAACACGTGGTAACGTTTTCTTTGTAAAGATTAGCTTGTATTTTTCCGAATGTTCAAAAAACATTTTTTTCAGATTTTTTACTCATATAATTTCATCTAAACACAATTTTTGAGGGGTGGACAGTATTATGAAAGAAATTCAAGTTGGTTTATTAGGTCTTGGGACAGTTGGTAGTGGTGTAGTTCGTATCATTACAGATCATCAAGAGCGACTTATACACCAAGTAGGTTGTCCTGTAAAAGTAACGAAAGTACTAGTACAAAATATTGAAAAAGAGAGAGAGGTAGAGGTACCTTCTACTCTATTAACACAAGATGCAAATGAAATTTTAGATAATCCAAATATTGACGTTGTCATTGAAGTGATGGGTGGCATTGATGATGCAAAAGTATATATTTTGCAAGCTTTACAAAGTGGGAAGCATGTTGTGACTGCCAATAAAGATTTAATGGCGTTACATGGTGCGGAACTCTTAGCGGTAGCAAAAGATAATAAAGCTGATTTGTTTTATGAAGCAAGTGTAGCTGGAGGGATTCCGATTTTACGAAGTATCGTAGAAGGACTTTCTTCAGATCTTATTACGAAAGTAATGGGAATTGTAAATGGAACGACAAATTTTATTTTGACGAAAATGTCAGATGAAGGGAGAGCATATAACGACGTGTTAAAAGAAGCTCAGCAACTTGGATTTGCAGAAGCAGATCCAACATCAGATGTGGAAGGTTTAGATGCGGCAAGAAAAATGACAATTTTGGCTACCCTTGGTTTCTCTACAAATGTAGAGCTTGGAGATGTGAAGGTAAAAGGGATTACTTCTATTACAGAGGAAGATATTGAATACAGTAAGAGTTTAGGATACACGATTAAATTAATCGGTCTTGCGAAGCGGGATGGTGAAAAATTAGAGGTTACAGTTGAACCGACGCTACTTCCAAATACACATCCTCTTGCGGCCGTGCAAAATGAATATAACGCTGTATATGTGTACGGTGAAGCGGTCGGGGAAACGATGTTTTATGGACCAGGTGCAGGAAGTTTACCGACAGCAACAGCTGTTGTTTCAGATTTAGTAGCTGTAATGCAAAATATTCGATTAGGTGTAAACGGAAATAGTGCGGTATCCCCGCAGTATAAAAAGGTATTAAAAGAGCCAGACGAAATTGTTGTGAAGAAGTTTTTAAGACTTCATGTAAAAGATGAAATTGGTGTATTTGCAAAAATTACTTCATTATTCTCTGAGCGTGGCGTTAGCTTTGAAAAGATTATTCAAATGCCGCTTGAAGAGAAAGGGAAGGCTGAAATTGTAATTGTGACGCATCGTGCGTCTCTTGCTGATTATGATTATATTCTACATACGTTGCAAGGGTATGAAGAAATAGATTGTTTGAAAGCAAACTATCGAATTGAAGGGGATGCTAAGTAGTATCTCTTCTCATAAAACAGAAAGAGCCTGTTAAGCAGCTTGCTTAATAGGCTCTTTTCTATTTAAAATCTTCGTACCAATTTGAATAAATGCTTGGATAATCCAGCCTGTTGTAAAGGATAAGATGATTGTTCCAAAATAGATAGGTCCATCTAATAGGAAGCTTAATGTTAAAAATAAAAACGCTAACGAAATTTCTGTTCTTCTAAATGTCCATTTCTTTTTCTCAGCAACCGTTAAAACGAAAGCTTCTTGAGGTGCTGCGCAAAGGTTTGTAGAGACGTAAAGACCAATCCCAGCTCCAACGAATAGATTTCCGCAAATAAGTGTTATATATTTTGGAAGAGAACGGATAGCGTCCATAATAGTTGGAATGGAACCAATCCAATCAACAAAAAGAGAAATAAGAACCATCGTTACAATTGTACCAATTGTTATTTGTTTTTTATTCCAAAAGAGTACGATAAGTGTAAATGCAAAATTAATCATGAAAATCCAAAAACCGATACTTATCCCAAAATTTTGATATAGTGCAATAAAGAAGGAATCATAAGGGCTAAGTCCAAAGGAAGTAATTGTCGTCATCATATTAATACCGATGGCGAGAGTGAGTAGACCGCCAATGAAAAATATATATTCTAATTTGAATCGAAGCATAGTTGTATATCCTTTCAACATGTATTTGCTAGGAAAGGATATATTGTGGAAAGCTTACCAGGTCAAGGGAGAATTTTTGCAGAGAAGGGGAAAATGAGATGACGAATATAAGGAAGATTGCTGAACTTGCTGGAGTATCTGTTTCAACTGTTTCACGTGTACTGAATAATCATCCATATGTGAATGAACAGAAACGAAAAGAAATTTTAGCAATTATAGAAGAATTAAATTATACGCAAAATGTGAATGCAATTCATTTAGTGAAAGGAAAAACGAATGTCATTGGTGTTTTATTACCGCACGTAAATGATCAATATTATAGCGCTATTATCGAGGGAATATCAAAGGAAACAGCAAAGAATAACTATAATATGATGCTTTGTCAGACGAATTATAGTGAGGAAAGAGAATTAGAAATTTTGAATATGTTAAAAATGAAAAAGCTTGATGGGGTTATTATATGTTCTCGAGCAAATAGTAAGGAAAAGCTTGAAGAATATACGAAATTTGGTCCAATTGTTATGTGTGAAGAAATAGACTCGAATTTCATTTCGAGTGTGCATATTGATTACTATAAAGTCTTTTCGCGCGGTATGAAGAGCTTAATAGATGCCGGCCATACAAGTATTGGGTATTGCATTGGAAGAAGTAATAGCATTAATAGTCAGAGAAGAAAACAAGCATATGAGGATTCGCTTCAACAGATTGCTGTAACACCGGTAGAAGCCTGGAAGTTTAAGGGCTGTTTTACGGTGGAAGATGGACGTAATGTAATCAGGGAATGGGCCCATATGTCGGTAAAGCCAACTGCATTTCTTGTATCTTGCAATCATATTGCGGCGGGGATGGTAACGGAAGCAAAAAAACAAGGAATTCGTATTCCAGAAGATATTACGATTATCGGTTGTGATGATCAAGATGTCGCAGATATTTTAGGCATTACGACGATTTCGTATTGTAGTAAAAATGTTGGCGTGAAGGCATTTGAATTATTATATGAAAAGATTAATGATGAGAAAATAGATGTAAAGCACGTAGAGTTATCACCAGAATTAGTACACAGGGAAACAACATAATAGAGAAGTTGTGAAAATCGCTTTTCAAAATTGCGTTTGGTATAATTATGGACAATCTATGAGGGCTAAAAGGGGTTTTGATATGAGATCAAAAGTAGTAAAAGTAATTCTACTCATTACAATTGCATCTTTCTGTTTATTTGCATATGGTTTTGTTTCAGGGGTAAATGATGTATTAAATCCGAAAGCTTCAAATTTAATTAAAAAGACCGATGTAGTGGCAAAAGAGAAAAGGAAAACAGGAACATTACAAATCGTTAGTTTAGGTGATTCATTAACACGCGGTGTTGGTGATAAAGAAGGAATTGGCTATATTGGACGGACGAAAGAAGATTTACAAAAAGATTATAAGCAAAAGATTGCCTTAACTAACTTAGCGGTTAGTGGTGCGAAAATGCCTGACTTATTAAAACAAATTGAGAGTAGTGGCGCTCAATATTCAATTAAGCAAGCAGATGTAATCGTTTTAACGATTGGAGGAAATGATTTATTTCCAGGTTGGGAATCGCTTGGAAAGATAGATTTAGAAACATACCGTCCTGATACAGAAACATTCCAGAATGAAGCGAAGAAAATTATAGAAGAAATTCGTAAGTTAAATACAGATAGCCCTATTTTTTGGCTAGGTTTATATAATCCTTTTGAAGATGTAGAAGATTTAAAAGGGTCTTCAAACATTGTTGTAGATTGGAATGCATCTTTAGAAAAATTGGCGATAAATAATAAAAATGTGTATATTACACCGACATTTGATTTATTCCAAAACCGAGGGAAAGATTTATTATACTCCGATCATTTCCATCCGAATGAAGTAGGGTATACATATATGGCGGACCGATTAGTTCAAAATGTTACGAGTAAATTAAAACTAGAACAAGGAGGGGTAAAATGACGACGATACTTTCCGTACGAGACGTGAAGAAGGTAATTGGAAAGAAGACAATTGTAGAGAATATTTCCTTCGATGTAAAACAAGGAGAAGTGTTTGGCTTCCTAGGACCGAATGGCGCAGGGAAAACGACTACCATTCGAATGTTAGTTGGATTGATTAAAGAAACAGAAGGTACGATTTCTATCGGTGGTTATTCTATTAAGGAAAATTTCAGAGAAGCGATGCGTCAAATTGGGAGTATCGTTGAAAACCCAGAACTGTATACATATTTAACGGGATGGGAAAATTTAAAACAATTTGCCCGTATGCTGGGTGATATATCAGATGAACGTATTATTGAAATTGCTCAAATGGTTCATTTGGATGAAAGAATTCACGATAAGGTAAAAACATACTCACTTGGTATGAAACAGCGCCTTGGCATTGCGCAAGCGCTTCTTGGAAACCCAAAATTGCTCATATTAGATGAGCCAACAAATGGTTTAGACCCAGCTGGAATTAGAGAACTTAGGGAATTTATACATAAGCTTGTGAAAGAAGAAAATATGAGTGTGTTTATTTCAAGTCACTTGCTAAGCGAAGTACAAATGATATGCGATCGGGTTGCGATTATTCATAAAGGAAAAATGATAACAGTTGCCAAGGTTGAAGAGTTAATTAAAACAGCAAGTGATCGTGTAGAATGGATTGTTACACCGATTTCTAAGGCAAAAGATATGCTAGAAGATGCTGAAGAAGTAAGAGAAGTGAGTATAGAAGGTGACCGATTACTATGCCGCATGGATATCTCATCTATAAGTAGTTGGAATAGACACTTTGTAGAAAATGGGATAGATGTGCATAGTGTTAAGGAGCTTGTATTTACGCTAGAAGATTTATTTATTGAACTCACAAGGGGTGAGCAGCATGCGTGAATTTGCGAATCTAGTCTTAAATGAATCGGAAAAAATTTATCGTAAGAAACGTATTTTTGTTGTCATGCTTATTTTAGCAATCTTGATTCCACTTTTCGTGTATGCGCAGTATCGTGAAGTAGAAACGACACAGAAAAGACTAGGTACAACGGATTGGAAAGTTTCATTACAACAACAAATTGTTGATTCTCAAAACCGCTTGAATAACTCTAGATTACCAGAAGAATGGCGTGATTGGCTAAAGGTAAGAGTGGAGCAGCAACAATATTATTTAGATCATGATATTAACCCGATGGCACCGGGCGCACCAACTTTTGTAAGGGCGTTTATTGAGCAAGGAATTACATTGTTTATTCCGCTTCTTGTCATGATTGTCGCTATTGACATTGTTTCAGGAGAAAGAAGTGATGGAACGATGAAAATGTTGCTCACGCGGCCGATTCGGCGCTGGAAAATACTCCTGAGTAAGTACGTGACGATGTTATTTTTCATTTCATTCATACTGTTTCTTGTTGGTCTGTTTGCTTACGTATTATCAGGGCTTGTATTTGGATACTCAGGATGGAATTTACCTGTGTTAACAGGATTCGTCATTGATAAGGAAACGTTAAATACAAACTTTGTGCATCTTATTCCGCAGTGGCAATACATCTTAATGGCGTACGGATTAGCTTGGTTCGTTGCTATCGTTGTCGGAACTATATCATTTATGGTTTCTGTTTTAATTCGAAATACACCAGCTGGTATGGGCATTATGCTAGCCGCATTAATCGCAGGTGGTATTTTAAGCTCATTCGCAACATCTTGGGAAGGTGCGAAATATATTTTTAGTGTGAATTTATCATTAACGGATTATTTATCAGGAAAACTACCTGCATTACAAGGTTTATCCATGGGATTTTCTTTAATGAATTTAACTGTTTGGGGAGTTGTATCTCTTATTATTTCATTTGTAGTATTTACAAAGCAGGATATGGTGAATTAATTGAACAGGAAGTGAAAGTATGGAAAATGTTTTAAAAAATGATTGGGGACCATTATTGGCACCAGAATTTGAGAAAGAATATTATCGCAAGTTGGCTGATTTTTTGAAAGAAGAGTATAGTACACATGTTGTTTATCCGAAGGTAGAAGCTATTTTTAACGCTCTTCAGTATACAAGTTATGAAAATACAAAGGTTGTTATTTTAGGACAAGATCCATATCATGGACCGAATCAAGCGCATGGTTTAAGTTTTTCTGTACAACCTGGTGTTAAAACACCACCATCATTGTTAAATATGTATAAAGAACTTCGAGATGAATATGGTTATGAAATTCCGAATAACGGTTATTTAGTAAAGTGGGCAGAGCAAGGAGTATTACTACTAAATACAGTATTAACAGTTCGTCAAAGTGAAGCAAATTCTCATAAGGGAAAAGGATGGGAACACTTCACAGATCGTGTGATTGAACTGTTGAATGAACGTGAAAAGCCAGTTATTTTCATATTGTGGGGACGTCATGCACAGGCGAAGAAAAAGTTAATTACAAATTCAAATCATCATATTATCGAATCTGTACATCCAAGCCCGTTGTCAGCAAGACGTGGTTTCTTTGGTAGTAAACCATACTCTAAAGTAAATACGATTTTAGCTAATATGGGTGAAAGGAAAATTGATTGGGAAATTCCAAATTTGTAAATAAAAAAGGTAGTTAACAGTCGTTAACTACCTTTTTGTTATCATTGTTGCTCGTTCTTTAATTTTGCATCTAGTACAAAAGTACCGAATGGGATAACTGATGAAACAAATGCCCCAAGTGCCCATGCAATTGATTTGCGGTGTACGATTGTTACTTGAATTACCGCAAAGATAAATAGAATAAATAAAACACCATGAGCCATACCTGTAATTTTAACGGCTGTTGCAAATCCTGCAAAATATTTTAATGGCATTGCTACAAATAATAGTAATAGGAAAGAAATCCCCTCAATTAAGCCGATTGCTCTTAATCGTCCGATTGGTGTAGATAACATAAAGTAGCCTCCTTTAACGTATGCTTGTTTATAGTAAATTTGTATTCTTTTTCAAAATAAAATAGTCTATTTTGTTTCATTATATACAAAAAGAAAGTTTACACTACGAGAATAGTGCAAAGTTCAAAATATAGTCACAAAAACATGAGAATTTAAATAAAAACCTATTTGAAGTGTTTGACTTCAAATAGGTTTTATGGGTGAAAATATTAAACGAGCGCTTCTCTTTTTAATACAAATTTCTCTACAACTTTTGCAACACCATCGTTCATATTTGTATCTGTTACGTAGTTTGCAATTTCTTTAATATCATCTGGTGCATTGCCCATTGCAACACCAAGACCAGCGAATTCAATCATTGCCTGGTCGTTATAGCTATCGCCCATTGCGATAACTTCTTCACGCTTAATGTCTAGCTTTTGAATTAATTGGTTTAAGCTCGTTCCTTTTGTAACACCAGCTTCAGTAAATTCTAAGAAGAATGGTTTCGAACGCATAACGCTTAATTGACCTTCTAATTGTTTTTGTAGTTTCTTTTCTACTACAACAAGGCGTTCAGCTTCTTTATTCATTAATACTTTTACTACAGGCTCTTTAACAGCAGCTTTAAAGTCATCTACTACAACAATTGGCATACCAGTAATATCGCCCTCAATTTCAGTATAAGGATTATTTTCTTCCGTTACGATAGCATCGCCAATGTAAGTATGAATCCATACATCTTCATTTTTACTAATTTCAAATAGGTTGTGAACGATTTCAGGAGATAGCGTACTACTAAAGATTTCTTCGTTTGTTTTACAGTTAATAATTTTTGCGCCATTAAAAGATAGAATGAAACTACCGTATTCTTCTAAACGAAGTTCTTTCGCTACATTGCGCATACCAAACGTTGGACGTCCAGAAGCAAGTACAACTTTTACACCTTGCTCTTGTGCAGTCATTAGAGCCTCTTTCGTACGAGGTGAAATGGTATGGTCGTCACGTAATAAAGTATCATCTAAGTCTAAAACAATCATTTTATAAGTCATATTGAAAATTCCTCTCTTTGTTGAAATAGAAATAAAGTTTTATGAAGATATTGGGGAATATATAGTAAGACATCGAACTTCTTTATGTGAAGCTAGGAGAAGTTCTGTGTTTTTAGTATAAATTATCACGAGCACGTTGCCCATGATAATTTATACTGCTAATGCCCGATCGGTGAGAGCTAATCATTAGTAAAGATGAATAGCTCTCATTGATTAAAGTTTAACTTTATCATTATCGTAACAACTCTAAAGATAGAGTGCAATAATGGAAGTTTTCCAATTTACGATGGTTGTTTTTCTGTAGAACGAGAAAATAGTATTTCGAGCAAAATTGCCATTACAGATCCGAGAACAAGACCATTACTTAAAAACGATGCTAGAAACGGCGGGAGTGTAGAAAATGCTCCTGCTGGAACAAACATAACTCCGACTCCTGTAAAGATTGAAAGACCTGCTACTTTAAATAACCGTTCTTTATCTTGTACTGTTTCGTATTCGCGAAAGGCAAGACCAATCATGCTTGCAAATACAGGGTAAATGGCAGCATATCCGACTGCGACAGGTATCGCCGCAAAGAATGAAGTAATCTTTGGGAATATACTAACAGAAATAATAAAGCTTGACCCTAACATAAATGGGAGTCGTTTATAAATATTAGTCGTTGCAATAAATCCTGCTGATCCAGAAATCGCAACAGGTCCAATAGCTGAAAAAAGGCCTCCTAGCAATTGATTTATTCCTGTTATAATACCGGCTTGTTTGAAACGATCTGGTGCTGCATTCTTTTCATACTTAGAGACAATCCTTTGCACAACGCGAATACTTGCTAACATATTTGTTAGAAGTAATAGTGTAACGAAAACTACCGTAATTGCCATGTTCCATTCAATACGAGGCATTCCGAAAACAAATAGAGACGGAAAACGGATTATATCTGTCACAGGCGTTACTGGATTTGATAATCCGAAGCATGCGAATAATATCCAGCCGCAGACGATACTGAAAAGAACGGAATATTGTCCAATAATAGGTAGCTTCATGATGAAAAAGGATAGTAAAATAACAATGAGTGAAAGAATAAATACGTCAGCTTGTACCTCTGTATGTTGTCCGTCAAGACCGAACATTCCCTTTAAGAAGGACCCGCTAAGTTGCGCGACAAGAAGAAATAAATATGTTCCAATGACTGTCGGTGTAAAATAGCGGACTAGTTTATCGATTAGTCCAAAAACACTAAGAATAATACAAATGATACCACTTAATAGGAAAGCGTACTGAAGGACTTTAAGCGTTTCATTGCTGGATCCAAATAATACGACACCTAAACTTGCATAAAGGGAGAAAATACCCCACCAAAGTCCAGCAGGACCTTCTTGAATAGGAAGTTTATGCCCAAATATAGCTTGCAGTAGGCCAGCAAAGCCAAGAACAAATAATGTTCTTTGTACGAATGCAATAGCTTCAGCGCCATCGAGACCATAATTAGTTGCGACGCTAATTGGTACAATAAGGCTTCCAGCTAAAATAAATAGTGCCCATTGTAAGGCGGAAAGAAATGTTTTCATTATATCAACCTCTTTCATAGATTCCGTATCTAGTATATATGTATTTCATTTCCACTGGCAAAGATTGTAGATAGAGAAAAGAGTTGAAGCGCAATATGAATGCACGGAAGCAATTATGGATAGCAGTTATATGTATGACTTTTGTTGTAATTCTAGGAACGCTAGGATTTATGATGATTGAAGAGATTAGTTTGTTTCAAGCATTTTGGATGACGATGATTACTGTATTGACTGTTGGATACGGAGATGCCGTTCCTGTAACGCAAGCGGGGAAAGTATTTGCACTCCTTATTATACCTGTTGGTGTCGGTATTGTTACGTATGCAATTGGTGTAGTGGCAGCTATGATTATTGAAGGGAATTTATTTCATGCAGTACGGAGGAAGAAGATGGATAAACAAATAGCACAGTTACAAAATCATATTATCGTATGTGGTTGCGGTAGAGTGGGGCTTCAAGCTGTACATGAATTGCAAGAAAAGAAAATCCCATTTGTCGTTGTTGATAAAGATGAGAGTATATTGGAACAGGAAAAGCTTTTATTTGTACACGGAGATGCAACGGAAGACCAAGTGTTACATCATGCTGGAATTTCAAAGGCAGCTGGTTTAGTTGCTATCGTAGCAAATGATGCTGAAAATGTATTTATTACATTAACGGCAAGAGGGCTAAACGATGCAATTAAAATTGTGGCAAGAGCGGAAAAACCAGAAACCGAAGACAAATTAAAGCGTGCTGGGGCAAATAAGGTGATTAATCCATCTAGCATGGCAGGAATTCATATTGCAAAAGGTATTGCGAATCCGCTAACAGTTCATTATATTGATACAGTACTATATGGCATGGAACAGTCATTTGTAATTGAAGAAATTGCAGTCGGCAAGGGTTCTATTTTAGCTAGTAAATCGTTACTAGAGAGTGATGTGAGAAATCAATTTGATGTAACAATTTTAGCGATTTTGAGAAATGGGGATGTTATACATAATCCAACGGGGCAGGAAAAACTACAAGAACATGATATGATAATAGTGTTTGGTTCAGTAGAGAAGCTAGGACAATTTGAGAAAGAACTACAAAGTAAGAGGTGACAAGGAATGCAAATATCGAGCGATAAGATTTTAAATAAAATGGCGAATGAAATTGCAAAGGCAAAAAGCAGTGAAGGGCAACAATCAAAAGCGCATTTATTAGTTGTGCGAGCGTTATGTGATTTATTATTAGATGAACAAGCTGAGCCTTCTATGTATAGAGAACCTGAGATTCCATCACAAGTAATTGGATCTCAGCCTATGACGACAGTTCAACCAGTTATGCCGG
The DNA here is from genome assembly GCF_040448665.1 of Bacillus cereus group sp. MS39. NCBI lineage: Bacteria > Bacillati > Bacillota > Bacilli > Caryophanales > Bacillaceae > Bacillus > Bacillus cereus group sp. MS39. Next base: position 98,343 of record NZ_CP123058.1, read on the forward strand.
TTTCGGGAGAACCTGTGTATATAAAAGAAGAAGGCGCAAACGGTAATTCTTTATTTGATTTTTAGAAGATAAATCGTTTGGCTTATATGAAAAAATTGCTTATGATAAAGGTAAAAAAAGGGGAATTAAGATGAAAATTTTCTTTTTACTAGGTTGTATTGCGGCAGGGCTATCTGTTGCGCTAGGGGCTTTTGGAGCACACGGTTTAGAAAATAAAGTTTCTGCAAAAATGTTAGAAGTTTGGAAAACAGGCGTTACATATCAAATGTTTCATGCAGGTGGACTATTCGTAGTTGCTTTATTAATGGATAAAATTCAATCATCACTTTTAACTACTGCTGGCTGGCTTATGGTAGCTGGGATTATTATGTTTTCAGGTAGTTTGTATGCATTAAGTACGACAGGTATTAAGTTCTTTGGCCCAATTACACCTCTTGGTGGTGTAGCGTTTATCGTGGCATGGATCTTAGTCGGAACTGCAGTTGTAAAAGGCTTATAAAAAAACAAAAGCTGGCATATGCCAGCTTTTTTTATGGTCTTGGAGCATAAGTTGCTTGTTGACTAGGTAAATACATAATTTCTTCTGGGAATTCTACATAATCTAAGTAAATCATTAGTAGTAAAAAACGTTTCCCCGATTGCGGTTCACTAATAACGATGTGATCACGTCCAGCTGCCTCAATAATACCTGTATAAGATTGTGTACCGAGTGAACTACCACGCTCATAAGTCATTACTACGGTGGCTTGCTTGCCTTTGTTCAAGCGAAGAATATTTTCAATATACGACTGTTCTAATGGTAACATGCCTTGAGAAACGGCATATTGAGCTTGCGCAGCTTGTTGTTGCATCGCTTGCTGTTGTTGCTGTTGCTGTGGGGTCATTTGTTGCTGTTGTGCATAAGTTCCAGATGGTTGATAAAAACCTGTTCCATAATACGGGTTTTGTTGCTGTGCCATTCAAAAATCCCTCCTCGTTTTCATTCATTAATATACGCTAGGGCAATCCCCGGCAGATGGTTGGAAGAAGCAGTGCTTTTTAAAACGTCCAGAGTTTTGTTGGTCATACCAAGTTGGTGGGCAAGGACCTTCAGGTCTAAAAAACCATAAGGCGAAATTTGCAGGCCAAAAACGTTGTCCTTGAATCGTTCGCCTTGCTAATGCGATATCTTGTTCTCTTGCACGCTGATAAAAATACCCTTTTTGCGTTGCCTCAAAACCGCCAGGATTTTGATAAACCATTTGACGTAAATTACGTATTTTTTTAAAATCTAAACAATTTCCGCGGACACGATTTACCCCTACGTTTCCGACCATTAACATTCCTTGTTGTCCTTCTCCTTCAGCTTCAGCACGCATCAGTCTAGCTAATAACTTTACATCTTCTTCGTTATAAGCAATAACACCCATTATGTGTCACCTCTCTTTTTGGAATACCTTGTGGAAAGAGGTTTATTTCTAGATGAAGTGTGTAACGATTACTAGTTCATACGTATGAGAAAAAGGACTCAGATATGACAACCAAACGAAGTTTTACATGGAGAGAGGAAAATAAAAAAAGCTAGCGTGAGCTAGCTTTCCATCATTAAAATACTTTAGACCATAAGTTTGAGAAGAAATCTCCGATAGAGCGCATTGTTAATACGAACCAATTTGCCTTTTCAACTTCTTCTGTCGTTTTTGCAGTAACTTTCATCCTTTTACTACCGTCTAAGAAACCATATTTATCAGTTGATTCTAAAGTAATTGAGCCTACTTTGGCATCTTTCTTAATAGGAGCAACTAAATGTCCATCTTCAGCAAGAGATTTATCTACTTCAGTCTCAATTTTATAAGGATCTTTGCTACCTTTTTTCGCGATTACTGTTATTTCTTTTTCCGGTACAACAGTTACTTGATCTTCTTTACCTTTTACTACAGAGATTGTATTATTTTTATCAACTTTTAGCTTTTGTTTTTCGAAGTTATTAAACCCGTATTCGATTAATTCACGAGATTCTGTGAAGCGCTCGTCCATTGATTTTGTTTTAATAATAACTGAAATAAGACGTACATCACCACGTTTAGCAGTAATAGTGAATCCATATCCAGCGGTATCAGAACTACCAGTTTTTAAACCATCTGTTCCTTCATAAGAGAAAGCAGCACCTGGTAACATCCAGTTCCAGTTTTCCATACGAATTGGTTTCGGATGATTATCTGGGAAGTTTCTAAATCTTTGTTTTGTATCCTCTAGCATTTCTGGATACTTTGTAATCATTGTTTTTGAAAGCATACCCATATCGCGAGCTGACATGGAATTTTCTCCATTCGGATCCGTTCCCTCAGGGTGTTTTCCTTTTAAGTCAGCGTTATTTAACCCAGTAGCGTTTACAAATTTATATTTCTTTAACCCTAGTTTTTTTGCATGTTCATTTGCAAGATTCAAGAAGTTCTTCTCACTTCCTGCAAGAAGTTCTGCTAAGGCAATACTAGATCCGTTTGCAGAGAAGATAACGATAGAATGATATAATTCTCTTACAGTATATTGACGTCCCTTTTCAAACGGAACGTTAGAGAATTCATTATTACGTGAAACTTCATAAGCATAATCAGAAATGTTTACCTTTGTATCCCAAGTAATTTTTCCTTCTTTAATTGCTTCTAATACGGCATAAACAACAATTAATTTTGACATACTAGCAATAGCTAGTAATTCATCTGGATTTTGTTCATGCAGTATTTTTCCTGTATCTGCATCAAATAAAAGTGCAGCTGCCGCCTCAATGTGTATTTTTTCTTCCGCATGGGATGTTGTTACTCCTAAGGAAGAAATTGACAATAAAAGCGCTAGTAAAATAGACAAGATTTTCTTCATATAGATTATCACCTTCGCATCGTTATTAGCATGTAGCTCGTACCATTTTAGCATAAATTTGGATATAGAAAGGTTACAATTTTGTAAGGAAATTGAAAAGAATTTGTCCATTTTTGTTCAAATTTGCAGAGAAAAGAAGTATTTTGAGGAGAAATATAGAGGGTAATAAAAAAAGGAACGAAATTCGTTCCTTTTTCACGATTTATATGTGTAAAAATTTCTCTACCTTTTCGTCTGGTAAAATGTTTCCAACGAAAAATGTTCCGAATTCACCATAACGAGCACTTACTTCATCGAAGCGCATTTCATATATAAGTTTTTTAAATTGAAGAACATCGTCAGCGAATAATGTTACGCCCCACTCAAAATCGTCGAATCCAACTGACCCTGAAATAACTTGGCGTACCTTACCTGCGTACTGGCGACCAATTTTACTATGACTGTACATCATTTTCTTACGTTCTTCCATAGGAAGCATGTACCAGTTGTCATCACCTTGGCGACGCTTGTCCATTGGGTAGAAGCAAATGTGATTTGCTTTTGGTAGTTCTGGATATAAGCGAGCTAAGATTTGTGGGTTTTGATATGGATCTTCATCAGCTGGAAGGTAGTTGCTTAGTTCAACAACAGATACGTAAGAGTATGCAGGAACCATATATTCAGCTAATGTTGTTTTATTCAATTCTGTCTCAATTTCATTTAACTCTTCCATTGTTGGACGTAAAATCATAAGCATAATATCAGCTTTTTGGCCAACAACTGTATACATTGCATGACTGCCTTTTTTCGCACTAGCTACTTCGTTCCATTTTTCAACGACATTTAAAAATTCAGACACAGCTTGCCCGCGTTCGTCGCTAGATAATGTTTTCCATGCAGCCCAATCAATAGAACGTAAATCATGTAAACAATACCAGCCATCTAACGTTGTTGTTGCTTCACTCATTCTATTCACCTCAGTTAATGATAGTTTTACACGTTAACTATAGCATATATAGTTTTAAAATCATCTATATAAAGCTTTGGCGCATAAAATTGTCACATTTAAGTTTATTTGAAAATAGGAGAGGATAAGGCTTAAAGGGGCGTTATTTCTAGGCTGAATTTTATGAAAATATAATCATTTTCATTTTATCTATTTTTTGGGAGCTATAAGTTTAAAATAGAGAGGAAAAGCAGTATTCTTAAAGATAGAGTTTTTTAACATATGTAGGAGGGTTTATTCGTGAGCAACTTATTTACAACAGTAAAAGAAAAAGTTCAAGGAAAAGGCATTTCTATCGTACTTCCTGAAGGAACTGATGAAAGAATTTTAGGCGCTGCAGAGCGTTTAGCAAAAGAAGAGTTAGTACAACCAATCTTAGTTGGTAATAAAGAAGAAATTAGCGCAAAAGCTGCTAGCATGAATTTAACATTAGCAGGCGTTGATATTTATGACCCAGCTACATACGAAGAAATGGATGCAATGGTAGCATCTTTCGTTGAACGCCGTAAAGGTAAAGCAACTGAAGAAGACGCTCGCAAAATCCTTAAAGACGAAAACTACTTCGGTACAATGCTTGTATACATGGGCAAAGCACACGGTTTAGTAAGTGGTGCAGCTCACTCTACAGCTGATACAGTTCGTCCAGCACTTCAAATCATTAAAACAAAACCAGGCGTTACAAAAACTTCTGGCGTATTCATCATGGTACGTGAAGAAGAGAAATATGTATTCGCTGATTGTGCAATTAACATTGCACCAAACAGCCAAGATTTAGCTGAAATTGGTATCGAGAGTGCGAAAACTGCTGAACTATTCGGTATTGATCCACGCGTTGCTATGTTAAGCTTCTCTACAAAAGGTTCTGCGAAATCTCCAGAAACAGAAAAAGTTGTAGAAGCAACTCGTATTGCAAAAGAAATGGCTCCGGAATTAACTTTAGATGGAGAATTCCAATTCGATGCTGCATTCGTACCATCTGTAGCCGAGAAAAAAGCTCCAGGTTCTACAATTAAAGGTGATGCTAACGTATTCGTATTCCCAAGCTTAGAAGCTGGTAATATTGGCTACAAAATCGCTCAACGTTTAGGTAACTTCGAAGCAGTAGGACCAATCTTACAAGGTTTAAATATGCCTGTAAATGATTTATCTCGCGGATGTAACGAAGAAGAAGTGTACAAGTTAGCTTTAATTACAGCAGCTCAAGCACTTTAATTCTATAATGAATCGAAATAAAGACCGTCGCTATTATAGCGACGGTCTTTATTTTTCTAAGCCAAGTGCTTTATTGTTACGATCAATAATACGTTGTAAATTCGTCTCATATAAAGGTATTTCATCTATTGTTAATTGAGATGGTGTTAACTTTGGAGCGAATTGCTGCAATGTTTTTAAAAGGCGCATCATTAAATCTTGTACTGTAATGGTTTCGCCAAGTAATTCTGAAAGTGAAGCCATCGTACTCGGTACAATTCCAGGATACGTAAAGCGTGTTTCTTCTCCTTGAATGGCTAGGTTGTAGAAATCACGAACGAGTGCGGCACGCTCAGAGCCACTTCCTGTAGCACAAAGATAAATTTGGACAGCGACACCGCCGCGAATACGTCGCTGTGAAATGCCAGCAAATTTTTGATTGCGAATACTTAAGTCATAGCTACCAGGACAGTAAGAGCCAACAATTTCTTTTGCCTCGATTGTAACATCGTAATCGTTTAACATTTCCTTAATTAAATGCCACATTGTATCGTATCCAAGATCAATATCTATACCTTTTTCTGTCTCTTGGAATAAAAGTGATATGTTTAAAACACCTTCATCAAGTACGACTGCAAGTCCACCGGAATTACGAACGATAACATTGAAGTTGTTTTCTTGTAAAAAGGAAATACCTTCTTCCAAGTGTGGTAGGCGTGAATCTTGAATGCCAAGAACAATTGTATTGTGATGAACCCAAGAACGCATTGTTGCAGCTGATTGACCATTTCCAATGCTTGTGCACAGTGTGTCATCCATTGCGAATGACTGCAATGCATGGAATGTTGGTCCCAAACTAGACTGATCTACAATACGCCACTCTGGCTGAGATAAAATGGAACGGGAATTGCTCATATAACTAACCCCTTATCTTTAAAATGACAATCTCTATTATAGCAAAAAATGTAGAAACGGGTTTTTTCATATATAAAGGGAAAGTTTAAAGGTGAAATGATAAAAAGGATGCATACAATGCATCCTTTTTATTCTGCAATTTTTTCTAAATTACCGTTTCGATCCATTCGGAAAGATGTTTGAGAACGTTCTTCGTCATCCATGACTGCCAGCTTACGAGCACGGTTCATAATATTCATAAGTGTTTCGTAATCTTCTTGTACAGTATGAGATTGTTTTTCTAATTTTTCTAGTTTCTTTTCTAGTTCTTCATTTCGAAGGATTTGTGATTTAATTTCTTGTTTCAATCTCGTATTCTCGTTTTCAAGAGCTGTCACTTTTATATTTGAAGATCCGACCGTTTGTAAAAAATAAATAACATCTTGCATTGTCATAGAGCCTTTTGCAGCAGGAACAGTAGGTTCTTGATATGGAATAGCTTCTTTATATTGCACAATTGATTCCTCTTGTACGAATTCTTCATAGTCAGTTATCGAATCTGAAGCTGGTGGTGTATAAAGTAAACGTTTTTTCGCTTGTTCACCGCTTGCAGCACGCATTTTATCTTTACGATGTTTTTTTGCTAGTTGAAGAGCTTGTTCATAGCTATAGCGAACAACAGCATTCCAACGGAAACCACAGGCAGCCGATGTACGATTTAATTGATCACCCACTTCTTCAAATGCATTTAATTGAGTACTTCCTTCTCGAACGTGACGAAGTACAGTTTCAGCAAGTAATAAATCATCCTCATCCGTCCAAGCATCTTGTCTTACTTTCATAGATTCAACTCCCTTTCTTTTTATGAACTTCCTATTTTTATAATGGGCAAAAAAATGAGCTTTTATACAAAGCTTTTAAAAATATGGTAGATTTCGATGAAAGGTATAAATTTTGCTATGAATGATGAGAGCTTATGAAGGAGAGCATATAAATATGTAACATTATATGAAGAAAGAGCGTTGTAAGGACACTTGCAACGAGCTTCAAAGAGCGGTAAAATACCATTTAGTGTTTATTTTTAAATGTACTTGTGAAAAGTTTAAAATAGAGGAAGTGTTATATATAATGGGAAACGAATTTCGTGTGTGCGATGATTGTCAGGCAACGAACGTTAAAACGTTGATTCCAAAGTTAAAAAAAGTCGATTCATGTGCAACGATTGAAGTTGCATGTCAGTCTTACTGTGGTCCTGGTCGTAAAAAATCATTCGCATTTGTAAATAATCGTCCAGTCGCGGCTCCAACAGAAGATGAATTAATTGTAAAAATTGAAGCAAAGTTAAATAAGTAAGAAAAAGAAGAGTGAACAGATTACTCTTCTTTTTTTATGCCCATACGAGGAATGAGTTATTCTACGAAAATACAATTGAGTAGATTAACATTCAATGAAGGAGGGGCATCATCTATCCATTCAAATATAAATTTATATTTCAAAATAATGGTTGACAGTCTTTTGAAGCGATAGGTAGAATAGAAAGTGTCTGATTCTGAGAATCATTATCAAGAAAAGGTCAATTAACCTAATTTTTTTATTACTATTTGAGAATAAATTTCATTTCATTAAATATATGTTGTTGGTTAGGATGGTTGAGGTATGGAAGCGAGCGCAAGGAGTATAGAACAGCAAGATGTGAATGTTAAAGAGATTAAGAGCAGACCGCTCGTTGCTTCTATTATTTTAGTAGCAGGTACAGTTTTGTTAGCTTTAAGCATGGCAGTTTCTATTTCGTTTGGTGCTGCAGATATTAGTTTAAAGACTGTATGGCAAGCTGTGTTTCAGTTTGACGGTTCTATTACGCATCATAACGTAATTCAAGAACTTCGCATGCCTAGAGCAATAGGGGGCGTAGTTGCAGGTGCCTTTTTAGCGGTATCAGGGGCAATTATGCAAGGTATGACGCGAAATCCACTTGCTTCACCATCGTTAATGGGAATTACAGATGGAGCTGTATTTGGAATTGCAATTATGTATGCATTCTTCCCTAATTCACCTTATTTAATGTTCGTTATCGCATCTTTTATTGGGGCTGCGTTTGGAGCGAGCATTGTATATGGAATTGGGTCTTCTTCACCAGGTGGATTAACACCTGTGAAGTTAGCTTTAGCGGGTGCAGCAATTAGTGCTTTATTAGGGGCCATTTCATCTGGAATTGCGCTATATTTCAACCTTGCCCAAGAGGTGAGTATGTGGAATGCAGGCGGAGTTGCGGGAGTGAAATGGGAAAGTATTAATATGTTAGTACCAATTGGCCTTGTTTGTCTCTTTATTGCAATTATGATGTCGAGGTATATTACAATTTTAAGCTTCGGTGAAGAAATTGCGATTGGACTTGGTCAAAATACGACATTAATTAAATTTATCGGAACAGTACTTGTTCTTGTGTTAACAGGTTCTGCGGTTTCTATGGCAGGATCGGTTGGATTTGTTGGCCTTGTAATCCCGCATATGACTCGTTTCCTTGTAGGCTCAGACTATAGATGGGTTATTCCATGTTCTGCGGTCTTAGGTGGGCTGTTAATTGAATGTGCAGATATGTTATCTCGCGTTATTAATCCGCCGTTTGAAACGCCAATTGGAGCAATTACAGCGCTAATTGGGGTTCCATTCTTCCTCTACTTAGCACGTAACGAAGGGAGAGGGAAAATGTGAGGACAAGTGTCTTAACAAAAAAGAACGTTTCTGTTTTAACAATCTTAGTAGGATTAATCGTTACTGTATTTTTAGTAAGTTTAAATACAGGGACATTTAAAATACCGCCAATGGACGTATTAAAGTCATTGGTTGGACTTGGGGCTGAAGATCAGTCTGTTATTTTATTTGAATTCCGTATGCCGCGTATGGTTATTGCTATATTAGTCGGATCCGCTTTAGCGATGTCAGGTGCGATTTTGCAAGGATTATCACGAAATCCACTTGCTGATCCAGGTATTATCGGTATTAACGCTGGAGCGGGATTAACAGTTGTTATATTCGTCTACTTTTTCTTCGGAAAAGTTGGGACTGGTACATTTTTATCTGTATTTATCCTTCCATTCTTCGCGTTAGTTGGTGCAATATTAGCGGCGGTTATTATTTATTTACTAGCATGGAAAGACGGCGTTTCATCAACGAGATTAATACTAGTTGGTATCGCTGTTGCAGCCGGGTTTGGTGCTGTTAGTTTAATTTTTTCTATGAAGATGACATCTAACGATTTCCGCTTTGCTACGATTTGGTTAGCAGGAAGTCTATGGGGCACAGATTGGAAGTTCGTACTAAGTGTACTTCCATGGATGGTTATTTTCTTGCCACTTGCTATTAGTAAGGCACACATATTAAATGTAATGAATCTAGGTGACTCCACAGCTGTTGGCCTTGGTCTAAATGTAGAAAAAGAAAGACGTAAATTATTATTTATTGCAGTTTGCTTAGCTGGTGCATCTGTCGCTGTTGCCGGAGGAATTGGTTTTATCGGTTTAATGGCTCCGCATTTAGCGAGGCGCCTTGTTGGTGGTAAACATCAAATTATGCTGCCTACCGCTGCACTAATAGGGACGTTTTTACTCTTATTCGCAGACGTAATTTCAAGAAGTGTGTTAACAACTTCAGAAATACCGGTCGGTCTTGTTATTTCTGTAATTGGTGCACCATATTTCATATATTTACTTATGAGGACAAAATAAAGGGAGGCTTTTTGTATGGCAACTTTAGCAGTTGATGCGGTATCTGTTGGCTATAATGAAGGGTTAATTATTGATGGATTAACAGTTGAAATTCCGGAAGGGAAAATTACAACGATTATTGGACCAAATGGTTGTGGGAAGTCCACATTATTAAAAACGGCTTCTCGTATTTTGAAGGCGAAAAAAGGTACTGTTTATCTTGACGGAAAAGCAATCGAGAAACAACCAACGAAAGAAATCGCAAAGAAAATGGCGATTTTACCACAGACTGCAGAAGTGCCAACTGGCCTTACTGTGTTTGAACTTGTTTCATATGGACGTTTTCCTCATCAAAAAGGATTTGGAACGTTGAAAGAAGAGGATTATCGTTACATTCATTGGGCACTTGAAGTGACGGGAATGACAGAATTTGCAAATCGTTCAGCAGAGGCGTTATCAGGCGGGCAACGTCAACGTGTATGGATTGCGATGGCCCTTGCACAAGGAACAGAATTACTCGTATTAGATGAACCGACAACGTACTTAGATATGGCGCATCAATTAGAAGTATTAAATTTATTGAAAAAGTTAAATGAAGAAGAAGGTAGAACGATTGTTATGGTTATCCATGACTTAAACCATGCTTCTCGTTTCTCAGATCATATGATTGCATTAAAAGCAGGTAAGTTAATGAAACAAGGAACGCCAGATGAAGTGATGACAAGTGAAACACTTCGCAGTGTATTTGAGATTGAAGCTCAAATCGTTCCGTGTCCAGTAAACTGTAAACCAATTTGTTTAACATATGATTTAGCGATGATTAGTAATCAATTGCGTAAAAAAGCATAAGTAGAATCCCCCTCGTAAAGAGGGGGGCTTCTAATGGACGTTGAGCTTCTTATTAGTAAATAGGAAGTTGAACACCCGTTAGAACGGGGCATAAGTAACAATTAATCAATATATATTTATTAATTGTTAATCTTGTTTCTTATAGTTCATTGTAACTTATAAGAGAAATACAGCTAGAAGGAGTGGGAACATGAAGAATTTTAAAATGGCGTTATTAGCAATGGTACTAGTTGTTACTTCTGTACTATTTGCAGCTTGTTCTAACAAAGAAGAGAAGAAAGCAGATGCGAAGGATGCGAAGACTGAAGAGCGCACTGTACAACATGCAAAAGGGGAAATTAAAATCCCTGCAAATCCAAAGAAAATTGCTGACCTTAGTGGTTCAACAGAAGAATTATTAATTTTTGGTATGAAACCAATTATTACTGCTAATACATCGCAAGAAAAAATTGATACACATATTGAAAAGAAATTAAAAGACGTAAAACCAGTTGGTTCTGCTTGGGGCGATAAAATTAACATCGAAGCAGTAGCTGCTGCAAAACCAGACTTAATTCTTGTAAACAATCGTCAAGAAAAGATTTATGATCAATTATCTAAAATTGCACCAACAGTTATGTTAAAAACTCCATTAGATCAATGGCGTCCAAAATTCGAAGAAGTAGGTCAAATCTTCGGTAAAGAGAAAGAAACAAAAGAATGGTTCAAACAGTATGATGAAAAAGCAAGCAAATTACATGATAAAATCGTTGCGAAAACTGGCGATGCTAAATTTATGAAAATGGCTGCATATCCAAATGCTTTCCGCGTATACGGTGACTACGGTTACGGTAGCGTAATCTTTAATGATTTAAAATTACCAGCAGTTAAAGGTACACCAACGGATAAACCACTAGTACAAGTACAAAAAGAAGCTTTAATCGATTACAACCCGGATTACTTATTCGTATTTACAACTGGTGACGGTTCTCAACGTCTAAAAGAATTCCAAGAAGAATCAATTTGGAAAAACATGAACGCTGTTAAAAACAACCACGTATTTACAATTAAAAACGAAGACGTAAACAAAGGTTACTTCCCTCTAGGTAAAGAAATGATCTTAGATGAAGTTGCTGAATTCGTTTTAGGGAAATAATGTATAAACAGAAATCACTTTTACTTCGGTAAAAGTGATTTTTTCTTTATATAAGGGCAATTAATATAGTCTTTCATTTCTTTCTGTTTCCTATTTCGTTTATAATATATAGTAAGAATGCAGTAAAGAAAGGGGGATGTCGGAAGGTGGTATATTTAAACGACAAACTCAGCGAAACAAAAGTGTTTAAAGACCCGGTACATAAATATGTGCACGTACGCGATCGTGTTATTTGGGATTTAATCGGAACGAAAGAATTTCAACGCTTGCGCCGTATTAAGCAGCTTGGAACGACATTTTTTACATTTCACGGTGCAGAGCATAGTCGCTTTACTCATTCGTTAGGTGTATATGAAATTATTCGTCGTATGATTGATGATGTGTTTGATGGCAGACCGAACTGGAATGCTGAAGATAGATTGTTATGTTTATGTGCGTCATTACTTCATGATGTCGGTCACGGCCCATTTTCTCACTCGTTTGAAAAAGTATTTTCATTAGATCATGAGAAATTTACGCAAAAGATTATCGTTGGAGATACGGAAATTAATCGCATATTAAGTCGTGTGGATAAAGACTTTCCGCAAAAGGTAGCCGATGTAATCGCCAAAACATCTACGAATAAATTAGCGATTAGCATGATTTCCAGTCAAATTGATGCAGATCGTATGGACTATTTATTAAGAGATGCGTATTTCACTGGCGTAAAGTATGGAAACTTTGATATGGAACGTATACTACGTGTCATGCGTCCATATGGGAATCAAGTAGTCATTAAAAATAGTGGTATGCATGCTGTTGAGCATTATATTATGAGTCGTTATCAAATGTATTGGCAAGTATATTTCCATCCGGTAACGCGCAGTGCCGAAGTTATTTTAACGAAGATTTTACACCGTGCAAAATCATTGCACGAGAAGTATTATACATTTAAAAATCATCCGGTTCATTTCTATTCTTTATTTGAAGAAGAAGTAACAGTAGAGGATTATTTAAAGTTAGACGAGAACGTTATGTATTATTACTTCCAAGTATGGCAAGACGAAGAAGATCCAATTTTAAGTGACTTATGCCGCCGTTTTATGAATCGAAACCTATTTAAATACGTAGAGTTTACAGATAAGCACGGTTTAGATAATTGGATGGAATTAAGTAGCTTATTCAAAAAGATTGGACTTGATCCAGAATACTATTTAGTAGTTGATTCAACATCAGACTTACCGTATGACTTTTACCGTGCTGGTGAAGAAGAAGAGCGTCTGCCAATCTTACTTCTTATGCCAAATGGAGAGCTTAGAGAGCTTTCACGTGAATCGGATATCGTTGAGGCGATTACTGGTAAGAAGAGAAGGGATCAAAAATTATTCTATCCGCATGATTTAATCTATGAAGATGGAAGAAAAGGAAAATATAAAGAGAGAATTATCGAGTTACTAGAAGGAAAAAAATAAGAAGCAGCTAAGGGCTGCTTCTTATGAAAGAACTTGAAATTATTTGTCGCTTAAGCGTTTTCCGCCAACTGCATAATGGTTTTTAGACATTTCTTCGATGAAAACAACGATGTTTTCTTCAGGAGCACCAGTTGTTTCGCTTACTGCTGCTGTTACTTTCTCAGCAAGAGCTTTCTTTTGTTCCTCTGTGCGTCCTTCTAGCATTTTCACTGTTACGTATGGCATATATAATCGCTCCTTTTATGTAAGTTACACTCTTATTATAGCGGATTATGGGGAAGAACAATCGAAAAAACAAATAATTTCTTTTTTTGACAGATTGAAGAGGAGATGAATCATGGATCAGTTATTTAGATATCCGTTGCACCAAATTCCGTTGGTAGCAATGGCCATTATTATTGCGTTATCAGTGCATGAATTTGCGCATGCATATGTTGCATATAAATTTGGAGACGATACAGCAAAGAAGCAAGGCCGTTTAACATTATCACCGATGGCGCACTTAGATCCTATTGGGATGATCGCTGTATTAATTCTTGGTTTTGGTTGGGCAAGACCTGTTCCTGTTAACCCATATAACTTTAAAAGGCCGCGTCTTGCAGGTATATTAGTTTCAATTGCAGGCCCAATTAGTAACTTAATTTTAAGTGCAATTGGTTTAATCATTTGGTATAGCCTATTAACATTTGGTGTATTAGACTCAATTCCATTTGCAGTAGCGGATACATTGGCTCAATTCTTCCGAATTTTTATTATGCTTAATATCGTATTACTTGTATTTAACTTATTGCCAATTCCGCCACTTGATGGGTATCGAGTTGTGGAAGATCTAGCACCAACAAATATTCGTGCGAAAATGACACAGTATGAAAAGTATGGAGCAATAGCGTTATTAATTCTTGTTATTACACCGCTTAGCAATTATACAATTCAACCTATTTTTAATGTTGTCATTCCATATGTATTTGTATTTTTAGACAGTATCATTTCGCCTATTTTTGGCCTTTTATAATCATTAAGTGAGGAGGAATTTACATATGACAGAGAAAAAGAAAAAAATCGGTTTTAATATCGTGAAAAATGATTCAACAGATGGACATGGTGGTTTTGGTGTTGGAGCATTAAGTCTAGAAAACATTTCACCTGTATTTGTCGATGTACTAGAGAAAACAGCATTTGTTGATATCGGTGCAATGCATGCGCGTAGTACAGTCGAAAAAGGTATTAAGTTTTTAACAAATAAAGATGAAGTTCCAAACGGAAAACCATTTTGGCTTGTGTGGGTAACGATTGAAAGAACGGCGACAGGTGCTTATTATGCAGGTGTAACAGCTTGTGAAATGACAGTTGACCGTGAAATTCGCCGCGGATATAAATCACTTCCAGAGCATGTAAACAAAATGGATAAATCAATGAAGCGTCACATTATGGTTGACCATATGGATGAATCATCTAAAAAAGTACTTGGTACGTTCTTGAAAGAACATAATGAAGCGATTTGGAACGAATCTAGTGAAGAATTGCGCCGTGCATTATTAAGTGAATAAAAAATAGCTGACGGATACCCGTCAGCTATTTTTTTACCAAGGAAGATATTTTTTCCACCAACTTGTTTTCTTCTTTTCTTCAGTTTTCTTTTCAAATGCCTCTTTGTCATCGACATGATCCATACAATATTCAGTTGGTTCTGTACCTTTTGCGAAATACATTTTAACTGAAATGGGACAATTTTTTGTAGCGATTTTTCCGTTTTCAGGGTTAATATCGACTGCAACGACGTCATTTGGTTGTTTAAACTCTTTTTTAGGTTGTCCATCTAAGCCTTTTTCCATCGTATCGGTCCATATTCTTTTTGCATATCCCTGTTCGGCTACATTTGAAATTGATTTAGGTTGATCGTATCCAACCCATACACCAGTTACAATTTGCGGAGTAAATCCAATCATCCAACTATCCGTTTCAGTAGAACCAGACTTTCCAGCATATGTTCTTGATAGCTTTGATAACATCGATTGACCAGTTACAGCAGCATAACTGCTTAGTTTTTTATTAAACATACCCGTCATCATTTCTTCCATCACAAATGCTTTGCTTTTATCAAGAACTTGCTTACTCTCCAAATGAGCATCGTATAACATATTTCCTTCATGGTCCATAATGCGGCGAATAAACATTGGTTTTACTTCTTTTCCACCGTTTGCGAACATGCTATAAGCGTTAACCATTTCAATTGGTTTTACAGGAGATGTACCGAGAGCGAGAGACGGAACATCTTTTAATGCGGTAGTAATACCGAATTGCTTCGCTGTTTTTGTAAGAATGTCTTCGCCTAAAAATAAATTGGTCTTCACGGCATATACGTTATCAGAGACCGCAAGAGCTTGCGCCATTGTTACAAAATCGTCTGCATAATAGTCTTTATAGTTTTTCGGTTTATACTTTGAAACACCGTCACCTAAAGTGAACACAGTGTATTCGCTTTTTAAGCGCGTAGCAGGGGTGAATCCTCGTTCTAATGCCGCGTAATACAGGAATGGCTTAAAC
This sequence comes from Bacillus cereus group sp. MS39, assembly GCF_040448665.1. Taxonomy (NCBI): domain Bacteria; kingdom Bacillati; phylum Bacillota; class Bacilli; order Caryophanales; family Bacillaceae; genus Bacillus; species Bacillus cereus group sp. MS39. The sequence goes on from NZ_CP123058.1 coordinate 113,952, forward strand.
GTAGATCCAGGCTGTCGAGCGGCCTGTGTAGCCCTGTTAAATTGACTCGTATTATAATCAGTTCCACCAACAAGGGCAGCTACTTCACCTGTTTTTGGATTCATAGAGACGAGCGCAGTTTGTATGTTTGTTGTGTCAGGTATGTGATCTTTTACAGCTTGCTCTGCAACAGATTGTAATTTAGGGTCTAGTGTTGTATAAATACGCAGGCCACCCTTTTGTAAGGCTTGTTCATCTAATCCGATATCACGAAGAAGAGAAGCTTGTACAGCATCTTGGAAATAAGGTGCAATCTCTGCCACTTTTTTTGTATCTAATGAGGCAAAAGTTAGTGGCTCTTTTTTTGCTGACGTTGCTTGTTTCTTCGTAATGTAACCTTGTTCTACCATTTCGTCTAATATGAGAGATTGTCGTCCTTTCGCACGATCCTCTTTTAAAAAGGGAGAGTAGACACTAGGTCCTTTCGGGATACCTGCGAGCATACTAGCTTCCGCTAATGTTAATTCTTTTGCTGTTTTATCGAAATATAGACGAGATGCAGCTTCGATTCCGTAAGCACCATGCCCGTAATAAATTGTATTTAAATATCCTTCTAAAATATGATTTTTATTATAGTTCACTTCAAGGCGGATTGTGTACATTGCTTCTAATAGTTTACGTTTCCACGTTTTATCATGATCTAAGTATAGGTTACGAGCATACTGTTGTGTAATCGTACTAGCACCTTGGACTTTTGCCATCGCTTTTAAATCGGCAACAATAGCACCAGCAATACGTTTCATATCAAAGCCATGATGTTTGTAGAATCGTTGATCTTCGATAGATAGTGTCGCCTCTTTTACATAAGGAGAGATTTCATTGAGAGATACATTGTAACGTTTTTGCATTTCATTACTTTGTCCGATAACAGTGTCATCATTAGCGTAAAAGACACTTGTTTGCGGGACAGCAACAGGGGGAGGTCCCATAATTTTTGCAACTATAATAATAACAAAAAAGGAAAAAACGAAAAAAAGAACAGAAGAAAACATTACGGTGAAGAAAAGACGTTTATATTTTTTAAGTTTCGGATTCATAGTTTGATCCATCTTTTTCAGCCCCTCAATACTAATACAAACATTATTGTATTAGTATTGAGGGTTTTCGGTTATTTTAAACAATGAAATTTCGAAAACAAAAAGCTCCTTTAATTAAGAAAGGAGCTCAAAGGCACGCGCTGGCCAATCGGTAATAATGACATCTACGCCGTAGTCAATCATAGTTTGTAAATCTTTGTATTCGTTAATTGTATAAGGGCGGAAAGCGTACCCTTGATTTTGTGCAAATTGGACAAATTCTTTTGTTAATAATTGAAAGTTTGGGTGTAAACCAGTTGCGTTTCTATTTTTTGCTTCAGCAATAGGATCAGCAAGTGGTGTGTCATATAAAATTGCTCTCGGGATTTCAGGAGCTATTTCTGCTAATAATGAAACAGAGTCGTGGTTAAATGACGAGAATACAATTTGATTAGATAGATGATATTCACGAACGAGAGCGATAGCTTTTTCTTCAATAGTTGGATAGTGGATAACATCTGTCTTCAACTCAATGTTGAGCTGTAAATTTGTCGTAGATAACCAAATGAATACTTCGCGTAACGTTGGAATTTTTGCTTCATGGAAAGAAGGGTCTTTATGGCTACCGGCATCTAAAGCTTGTAATTCCGCTACCGTTTTTTCAGAAACAAGACCTATGCCATTTGTTGTGCGATCTACTGTTTCATCGTGAATCACGACAAGTTCACCATCTTTTGATAGGTGGACATCAAGCTCAATTCCGTGGGCACCAATGCGTTCTGCTTCTTGGAAAGCAATCATCGTATTTTCTGGATGTGTTCCTTTTACCCCGCGGTGGGCGAAAATAAGTGGTTTATTCATACGGAAATCTCCTTATCGTTTCTTTTCTTTCATTATGAAACTGCTTTTGGAAAAATACAATTGAATGGGATAAACATTTACAAAAGTCTAACAGTTGCACAAAAGTTAACGTTAACGTAAAATGTAATAATCAAGTGAAGGGAGGAATAAACATGTATAAAATTGATGAAGTCACAAAGCAAGTTGGTTTAACAAAACGTACACTTCGTTATTATGAGGAAATTGGCTTAATTCATCCCCCTGAACGTAGTGAGGGGAACATTCGCCTGTATACAGACGAGGACATCGCCAGAATTAAAAGGATTGTAGAAGCGAAAGAAGTGTTAGGAATTACGCTTCAAGAAATGCAACATTTCTTATCGTTAAAAGAAAGAATGGAGCAAAGAAGAAATAGTGAGAATCCTCGTGACTGCGAAGTGATTCAAGAAATTAAAGAGATGCTTGAAAAACAAGTGCAAACGCTAGACGAGAAAATGGAGCAAATGCAGCGTGTAAAGGCGGAACTCGAAGATAGCCTACATCGTGCAGCGACATTTTTAGAGAGTACAAAAGGAGAATGATCAAAATGGAGAGCAAACAAAAATTAGGGAGATTGATTACAGTGGTGGCTACCTTCCTTGCCTTTTCGGGTATAGGGGTAGTCGACCCAATCTTACCAAGTATTGCTGAGCAAATTGGTGCATCGCATTGGCAAGTAGAGATGTTATTTACAGCATATATTTTAACGATGGCAATTATGATGTTACCAGCTGGAATATTCGCATCAAGATTTGGTGATAAACGAATGATGACGATCGGTCTTGCGATTGTAACTGTATTTGCGTTTATATGCGGTATATCGCAAACGATTGCCCAATTATCTATTTTCCGCGCGGGGTGGGGATTAGGAAATGCGATGTTCTTCGCAACGGCGATGACATTATTGATTGCATTAAGTAAAGAAGTTCATGAAGCAGTAGGACTATATGAAGCAGCTATCGGTTTAGGGATGGCAGGCGGACCGTTATTAGGCGGGATATTAGGTGGACATTCTTGGCGTTACCCATTTTTTGCGACGAGTATTTTAATTTTCTTAGCATTTATTTTAGTTTTCTTTTTTGTAAAAGAACCGGAGCGAAAAGTGAAACGTAAAGCGGCAGGCGTAGGGGAATTACTTAACCTGGTGAAATATAAACCGTTTATGCAAGGTGCGATTTCAGGAATGTTATACTACTACGGATTTTTCGTTGTGCTAGCATATTCACCACTTATTATGCATTTATCTGCTATTCAATTAGGGTTTGTATTTTGCGGATGGGGATTAGCGTTAGCTTACGGTTCTGCAATTTTGGCCCATAAGCTAGAAGGGAAATATGAACCGAAAGCATTGTTGAAAGGTAGTTTACTCGTATTTGCGCTTTTCTTAATCGCACTATTCTTCGTGAAAGTTATGTGGCTACAAATTGTATTAATTGTTCTATCGGGATTAGCATCTGGATTAAATAATGCATTATTTACAAGTTATGTAATGGATATTTCACCTTATGAAAGATCTGTTACATCAGGTGTTTATAACTTCGTTCGTTGGTTAGGTGGCGCAATTGCTCCAATCTTATCAGGAATCATTGGCCACACTGTTTCACCGCAAAGTCCGTTTTTAGTCGGTGGAATTGTTGTGTTAGTCGGTTTTGTAATGATTTTAATTCCGGTTCGAAAACCGGTAGAAGTAGAGACAAAAGCCCTTTCTTAAGAAAGGGTTTTCTTTCCTATTACAGGGCAATCCCTTTTCGTACATATGTTAGAACCCTCTGACTAAAATATATTTTCGGTATTTTTGTACTTTTAACTATACTTTTTGGATGTTTTGTTTTATTTTTGTTAGGGGACATTAATGATGTCCCTATTATAAATTTGCATTGAAAGGCGTGATTGTACGATGGAACTATGGTTCACTGAAAAACAAACAAAACATTTTGGGATTACGGCGCGTATTAACCGCACATTACATACGGAGCAAACAGAATTCCAAAAACTTGATATGGTTGAAACGGAAGAGTTCGGAAACATGCTTATTTTAGATGGCATGGTTATGACAACAGAAAAAGATGAGTTCGTTTATCATGAAATGGTAGCGCACGTACCTTTATTTACACATCCAAACCCTGAAAACGTATTAGTTGTAGGTGGTGGCGATGGCGGTGTTATTCGTGAAGTGTTAAAACACCCAAGCGTAAAGAAAGCAACTCTTGTTGAAATCGATGGAAAAGTAATTGAGTACTCTAAACAATACTTACCATCAATTGCAGGCGCACTAGATAATGAGCGTGTAGAAGTAAAAGTAGGAGATGGTTTCCTACACATTGCAGAAAGCGAAAATGAATATGACGTAATTATGGTAGATTCTACTGAGCCAGTAGGACCAGCAGTAAATCTATTTACAAAAGGCTTCTACGCTGGAATCTCTAAAGCGTTAAAAGAAGATGGTATTTTCGTTGCACAAACGGACAACCCTTGGTTCACACCAGAACTAATTACAACTGTGTTTAAAGACGTAAAGGAGATCTTCCCAATTACTCGTTTATACACAGCGAACATTCCAACTTACCCAAGTGGTCTTTGGACGTTCACAATTGGATCTAAAAAACATGATCCATTAGAAGTGAGTGAAGAGCGTTTCCACGAAATCGAAACGAAATACTACACAAAAGAATTACACAATGCAGCATTCGCATTACCGAAATTTGTTGGCGATTTAATTAAGTAAGAGCGTTAAATTGAAATAAATAAAGTGTAAGTTACTCATTTAAGGTGTTTGTCTAGAGGGCTTGAACATGCTAGTTACTTACACTGCTACAAATGAAGTAGTCTTCTTGTAAGAAAAAGAAGGCACAGGTAAATCGAGAAAGAGGAGCAGCTCGCTCCAAATTTGAGAAATAATGAAAGGTTGGGATACCTTAAGTTCCACACAAGGAGGAAAAGAGTATGCGTTTTGATGAAGCTTATTCAGGTAAAGTATTTATTAAAAGTCATCCAAGTTTTGAAGAGTCAGAGGCAGTTATTTACGGGATGCCAATGGATTGGACAGTAAGCTACCGTCCAGGTTCTCGTTTTGGCCCTGCACGTATTCGTGAAGTGTCAATCGGTCTTGAAGAATATAGCCCATATTTAGATCGTGAACTAGAAGAGGTAAAATATTTTGATGCGGGTGATATTCCATTACCATTTGGAAATCCACAGCGTAGCATAGACATGATTGAAGAGTATGTATCAAAACTTTTAGATGCCGATAAGTTTCCACTAGGTCTCGGCGGTGAGCACTTAGTGTCTTGGCCAATTTTTAAGGCAATGGCAAAAAAATATCCGGATTTAGCAATCATCCATATGGATGCTCATACTGATTTACGTGAATCGTATGAAGGGGAGCCTTTATCCCACTCTACACCTATTCGTAAAGTGTGCGATTTAATTGGTCCGGAAAACGTATATTCTTTCGGTATTCGTTCTGGAATGAAGGAAGAATTCGAATGGGCAAAAGAAGTAGGTATGAACTTATATAAATTTGACGTATTAGAACCGTTAAAAGAAGTATTACCGAAACTTGCAGGACGCCCAGTTTATGTCACAATCGACATTGACGTATTAGACCCAGCTCACGCTCCAGGAACAGGAACGTTAGAAGCTGGAGGTATCACATCTAAAGAATTATTAGATTCCATCGTGGCAATTGCAAATTCAAATATAAATGTAGTTGGAGCAGACTTAGTAGAAGTAGCTCCTGTCTACGACCATAGTGATCAAACACCAGTCGCAGCAAGCAAATTCGTGCGGGAAATGCTGCTCGGTTGGGTAAAGTAAAAGCGGAATCGGCTCGCTCAGAATCGCAGGTCATTGGAACGCCCGACCGAGAAGCACCTTTGGCTTCGACCGAGAGTGTGAAATGGCCGGAGATTCTAGCCGCTGTAGCTGGATAAAAAAGAGCTATTCTCAAACGATGAGAATAGCTCTTTTTCTTATGCAACCTTCTCTTCCGAAGTAATGCCGCGAATTTCATCAGCAGAACGAATTGGATATTTACGGAACACGATTGATCCGATGTATCCAACAATCGTGGTAACGATTCCACATAATACAGCAGCAATTGTTACTTTTACAACGTCATTAAATCCGAATAAGACAAGAAGTCCTGGGATTGGTGATGCTGTTCCTGGCGCATTATTAACGAGCTGGAACAGAGATGTAATAATACCAGCAAGGGCACCGCCAACGAAGTTTGTCGCATAAATTGGAATTGGATTTGCTGAAACAACATCGGCTTGTGTTAAAGGCTCGATTGCTACAGCGATTGTGTCTTTCTTTGAACAAATTTTTAGTCGTTTAAAGAAAATAAAGTTCATTGGGGCTGAGGCTGCTACGGCAAGACTACCAATTGCCATTGGTAAACCTGTTAATCCTAGCATTGCAGTTAGTGCCATAGAACTTAATGGAGAGGTAGAAATAACTGTTATTAATCCACCAAGCATAATACCCATAATGATAGGACTTTCTGTAGTTGCAACTGAAATCATAGAACCGATTTTACCGAGCGTTGCGTTCACGAGCGGATCCATAAGCATGGCCATTCCGCGTGAGATTGGTGCGGCAATAAATAAAATTGCTAAAAACTCTACACCAGCCGGTAATTTCTTTTCGAGAAATTTCACGACGAAAGCGCAAACGTATCCAGCGAAAAATCCTGGTAAAATACCGAATCCGCTAGTAGCGATACCGATTAAAACAGCATATACGGGTGAAACACCGATTGCTAGTGCGACTAAAATTGCCGCTGCGACACCGCTCATACTACCAGAAGCTTCTCCTACTGATTGTAAAAAGTCATTATGAAACATCTCTCCACCGATATAACGGTGAAATGCTTCAATAAGAAAACTTGCGATTGCTGCATTAGCTAAAGCACCCATTGCTTTCATTCCATAAGGAGCACGGTAACTAAAAAGTGTAAATAGACAAAGTACAACAAGTAATAGTGCTAAACCTTGCAAGATAGCCATTTGAAAACTGTCTCCTTTGATTTTTGTAATAAAAATTTGTATCATTCAATAATAATATAAAAGTTCATGAAACGGAAAAATTTTTTATTGGGAAATTGCTATAAGTTGAAAAACCCTTACAATAATGTAAGGAAAGTGTAAGACTTTTCAATAGAGTATAGTATGCCTTTTTCCGTATAATACAGGTATAGAAATAAGATTAGTGAGAAAGAAGTGCAAACAGGAGGCGCATGTATGAAATTGGTAATTAAAGTTTTAGCTGTATTCGCCATTATTTTAGGTGGAACAGCGTACTATTTAAACACGAAAACAGAAGGTGTGCATGCTTTTGTAGACAACTTCTTTTCAAATAAAGAAATACAAGATTATTATGCGGTTATAAATAAAGGTGAGAAAAAAGACGGTGAATACTTGTATACATTTAAAGGGTATACAGAAGACGGAAAGTTACAAGTTGTGAAAAGAATGATGAACCGTGAATTGCATACGGGGGCGTTTATAAAAATTTATGCAAAAGGTATGCAAGGAAAAGGATGGGCTGAAATCCCAAAAGAATCAATTCCGCAAAAAGCGTTGGAAAAAATAGAAAAACCGTAAAAGGAGCGAATCGTTCGCTCCTTTTTTAGTGCGTTAAAATGGTGATAGCTGAATTCTCTTTATTAGAAATGATTTTTGCACGTCCACCAATTGGGAAAGTGAAAATCGGGGTTGTATGCCCGAAACTTGCGTTTGCAATGATAGGGATATGTGTAAGTTCAGGCTTTGAAGCAATCATTTCTTGAATGTCTTCTATCGTACATTCTGCTCCTTTTTGCATTCTTCCTATAACAATGCCTTTTACATGTTCAAAGTTAGGTTGCTGCATAAGAGAATGTAAATAACGATCAAAAGTTTTAAGGGTAGCTGTTCCAGTTAAACTATCCTCTTCAAGAAATAAAATTTTATCCTGTAAATTTGGCATATATGGTGTACCTTGTAGTAAATTCAATGTGCTCATATTACCACCGATAATCTCTCCAGTTGCTTCGCCTTCGTGAATTGAAATGTATCCTTCATTTTTAATGAACTCTCGATTTTCCTGATCGATGTACCAAGAATCATCGCTCCACGTTTCAGATGGCAGGACTTCAATAGGCTCATTAGAAGTTAAGCATTTTAAAAAGTAATCGTTCGTATACTCGAGTCCTTTCTCCATTCCAAATGAAGAGAAATGGGGTCCTGAATATGTAACGAGTCCTGTTTTTGCATAGATGACATTATTTAAAGCGGTAATATCAGAATAGCCACAGAAAAACTTCGGATTTTCTCGAATTAAATTATAATCGAGATGTTTCAATAAACCATTAGAGTTGTATCCGCCAAGTGTCGTTAAAATGGCTTTTACATTCGGGTCTCTAAATGCTTCGTGGAGGTCTTGAATGCGTGAAGAAATAGAAGAGGAAGCAAATCGATCTATCTCATCAGCATATGTTGAGAATGTAACTTGAAAGCCCATGTCGGTTAATCTTTTTATAGCAAGCTCTTGATTCGTATTTGAGACAATACTTAAACTACAAGAGGGTGAAATAACTCTAATTTCATCACCTTTTTTCAATTTTGTTGGTAGCACATAACTCACCTCTTTAAATGAAAGAATATTTAGATTTAAAAAATATTTTATCATATGAAATAAGGTGAAGGTGAATTATCTTTTGAAAAGGAGTTTTCCTGATTTTTCAGCAGACAGACAGAGGTTTTTTTTGATATGATAGGAAAAGTGATTTATTATAAGTAGTATTTAATATCTATAACATTTGAAAGGTGTGCAAGACGTGGAGAAACAACTTGCAGGCTTGCCGGTACACGTTCATTTCGTAACAGAAATCCGTGAAGGGGCGAGGAAGGAAACCGTTGCTTTTGAAGCAAATGGTCAATACTATGTAAAAGGTCAAGGTACATATGTAACATTCCAAGAGCCGAACGAACAGGGCGAAGTGAAAACAATTATTAAAATTCAAGATGAACAAGTTCTCATTATGCGTTCAGGTGCTGTTTCAATGCGTCAAACGCATGTGAAAGGTGAATGGACAACTGGTACGTATACGAGTGAACTTGGTACGTTTGCATTGCAAACGAAAACTGATAATGTTCTTTTTAAATGGTCGGATGAAAAGAAAAAAGGACAACTTTTCTTAACGTACGCATTGCTTCTAAGTGAACAAGAAGCTGGCAGATATACAATTACACTTAATTTGAAGGAGGCAAAATAATGAATTCTTTAGAACAAGTAAAAGGATTAATTAAAGAAGAAATTCAAGCTGCTGTATTAAAGGCAGAATTAGCGACAGAAGAACAGATTCCAAACGTTGTATTAGAATCTCCAAAAGATAAAACAAATGGTGACTTCTCTACAAATATGGCAATGCAACTTGCACGCGTTGCGAAAAAAGCACCTCGTATGATTGCAGAAGAATTAGTTGCAAACTTCGATAAAGCAAAAGCTTCTATTGAAAAAATTGAAATCGCAGGACCTGGTTTCATTAACTTCTACATGGATAATAGCTACTTAACAGACTTAATCCCAACAATCATTAACGCTGGCGAAGCTTACGGTGAAACGAATACTGGTAAAGGTGAAAAAGTACAAATTGAGTTCGTATCTGCGAACCCAACAGGTGACCTTCACTTAGGACATGCACGTGGTGCGGCAGTGGGTGATACTTTATGTAACGTATTAGCAAAAGCAGGATACGATGTATCTCGTGAGTACTACATTAATGACGCTGGTAACCAAATTCATAACTTAGCTCTTTCTGTTGAAGCTCGTTACATGCAAGCTTTAGGTCTAGAGAAAGAAATGCCAGAAGACGGATACCATGGTGCGGACATCATTGGAATCGGTAAGCGTTTAGCTGAAGAGTTTGGCGATCGTTATGCAAAAGCTGATGCTGAAGAAAGCTATGAGTTCTATCGTTCATACGGTTTAAAATATGAGTTAGCAAAACTTCAAAAAGACTTAGAAAGCTTCCGTGTTAAGTTTGATGTATGGTTCTCAGAAACATCATTATACAAAAACGGAAAAATCGATGCTGCACTTGCAGTATTAAAAGAGCGTGACGAGATCTTTGAAGAAGGCGGTGCAACTTGGTTCCGTTCTATGACTTACGGTGACGACAAAAACCGTGTATTAATTAAAAACGACGGTTCTTACACATACTTAACGCCAGATATCGCTTACCATCGTGATAAATTAGAGCGTGGTTTCGATAAGTTAATCAACATTTGGGGTGCTGATCACCACGGTTACATTCCTCGTATGAAAGCTGCTATTCAAGCGCTAGGTTACGATAAAGAAACACTTGAAGTAGAAATCATCCAAATGGTACAACTGTACCAAAATGGTGAAAAAATGAAGATGAGTAAGCGTACAGGTAAAGCAGTTACACTTCGTGAGCTTATGGAAGAAGTAGGCGTGGACGCAATGCGTTACTTCTTCGCAATGCGTAGCGGTGATTCTCATTTAGACTTCGATATGGACTTAGCTGTATCAAAATCTAATGAAAACCCAGTATACTATGCACAGTATGCTCATGCTCGCGTATGCAGTATCCTTCGTCAAGGTGAAGAGTTAGGACTAGCTGCAGGCGGAGACGTGAATTACAAGCTTGTTACTTCGGAGAAAGAAGTAGAGTTACTGAAAAAACTTGGTGAATTCCCAGCTGTAGTTGCGGATGCAGCACAAAAACGTCTGCCACACCGCATTACAAGCTATGCATTTGAATTAGCAGCAGCATTACACAGCTTCTATAATGCAGAAAAAGTATTAAACCAAGATAACTTAGAATTAAGTAAAGCTCGCTATGAGTTAATGAAAGCAGTACGCACTACACTTCAAAATGCATTAGCAATCGTAGGAGTATCTGCACCAGAAAAAATGTAATTAAGAAAAGCGAAGCCGATTTTTCGCTTTCAGTAAAAGGCAATCACACGATGTTGTGATTGCCTTTTTGTATGGAGATAATAAAAAAATAAAATTTTATCAAACAAAAGGAGAATTTGCGTCGTCTTATATAAATGACAGGAGGTTTCCGATGGAAGAAAAGGTAGAAGAATTAATTGATATATATAAGCAGCAAATATATTCCTTATGCTATAAATTAGCGAAAACGAAAGAAGATGCAGAAGATATTTTTCAAGAGACTTGGATAAAAGTTTTTTCCTCTCGGCACCAGCTTTCTTGCGTGGAAAATTATAAAAAATGGATTACTACAATTTGTGTTCGTGCGTTTTATGATTTTTATCGTAAGAAGAAAAGGTGGAAAGATCGCGTATTGGATTTGTTTCATAAAGAGGATGGTGGAGAAATCGATTTCGCAGATGAAGTGAATATATCAGAAGAATTTATTCAAAAAGTGGAAGCGGAAATGATACGGGAAGTTATACAGCTATTGAATGAAAAATATAAAACCGTGCTCGTACTCTACTATTATGAACAATACTCTTATAAAGAAATGAGCGAAATATTAAATATACCGATTGGTACGGTGAAATACCGCCTTAATTATGCGAAGAAGCAAATGCGGGAACATTTGGAGGGGTTCGTTTATGACGGAAGATAAGTTTGATCAGAAGATAAGGAGCAGCTTAGCTGAAGACATGATTCCAAGCGAAGAGCTGATAAATAATACGAAACAGAGCGTACGAAATGCTCGAAAATTAGAGAAAAGATGGGTTATTTGTATTCATGCGATTTGGATTATTTTATTAACAATTGTTATGGAGCAGTTTGTCACTCATTTGAATCATAAAGTCCCTATGTTGATAGCAAGTGTGATTATGATGCATCTATACGTTCCTATATATGTTGTCATACAGTCATTTTTAAAGAAGGAGTATAAATTACATGATAGAGTTCGCTAAGCCATTTGTAGTATTTGAGATAGCTGGGATTACAATGCTTTTAACTTTTATAGCACTTTTAGTATGTGTAGCATCATGGGTGTATACAGATGCGAAAACGCGTGGGATAAGTAAGTGGTGGAGTGTTATAGCGATTGTATTACCATTTTTTATTGGAGTTTTGTTATATATGATACGAAGAAGTAACAAGAAAATAGAAGGAGAACATACGATGAAGGCTATGAAAAAACAAAAGATAACATTAGTTGTCATATTTGCAAGTACGATGTTTGTATTACTGAGCGGCTTTGCTTTCGTTCAAACGTTAGATGATATGTGGAGAGCTGGTGATATATATTTAGAAAATGAGAAGAAAGGGGAGACCAGCTACGAGGCAAAATTCTTATCATGGGATATTGCTGGGAAAGATATTGAACTAGAGTATGCGAAAGATACAGAAGTAACATTTTCTTATGAGACAGATGCAAAACGTGGGAATTTATGCTTTAGCTTGTATGAAAGACAAGGAGAAGGTATAAGAGAGTTAAAAGAGATCTGTGAATCGAAAAAAGGTACTTTCAAAGCTACATTAAAGGCAAATGAAAAGTATGTATTTAATATAAGTGGTGTATTGGTGAAAGATGGTTTTGTAAAAGTGAATTGGGAAATAAAATAAAGGGCCTTGAGAAAGGCCCTTTATTTTATTGGATTGTATACGTAACGGAAAAGCTAACAGGACTATAGTAAACGAAAGGTGCATGAAATTGAACATACATATTTCCATCTGTTTTTGCAGTGAAAATTCGGCCGTAACCATCAGAATAGCGCCCAATAAGGTTATGACTTGAGTCATAAACACTGTAACTAGGAGTTTTACTGTTAGGTTGAATTGTTAGTTCCTGTCCTTTTTGAAGGAAAATAGGTTCTTGTTCAGAACTACTTCCAGTTTGTAAAGAATAAAATTTTGTAAAACTTTGTTCTTGAGTGGCAGCAGCGACTTTTGTTTCAGGAATAAAAGCGGTAGCGCCAGTAATTCCTGCTAAAGTTAAAGCACTGGCTAAAATCATTTTTTTCATAGTAGAAAAAACCTCCTTATTAGTTGTAATCATTTTTGTTACACTTAATATTGTATAGGATAATGAGCAGGAGGAAATATGCTTTTATGCATATATGTATTTTCTCAATAAAAAATCACCACTTTAAAGTAGGTGATTTTTGTTATAACTAATTGTTTTTTTCTTTTGGACTGACAAAAGAAGACGGATAAAGGCTTTATATCTGTTTTTTTAAAAAAATTAATTTGTATTGAGAAATAGAAAAGTGCAACCTGAATTATTTGTATATTTTTAATGAGGATATAGATGTTATCACTTTTAAAAGAAAGGTGGCTTTTTCTGAAAAACCTAAACATATAATGTTGTGTAAATTAAGGAGAATTATATGAGGGTGGTCAACCTTAGCCAGAATATGATATGTAAAATAGGATAATTGGTTAACCTAAAGATGCCTTATAATAATGAAGTAAAAATGGGGAGCAACAATTAACTATTGATTTTTGGTAACAATTCTAGAATAATAGACTATGGAAAAAATTTGTTGTTTTTTTGGGGGAATTACGAAAAAAGGCATGTCTGTATTATTTATTGATGAAATGCTAATAGGGAATGTTGTAATTGCTTTAAATCATGTTATTACAATCAAGGTAAGTGTACTTAAAATTATAATCTATCTAACAACTGAGTAGGTAATCCTCAAAACTTCTTATTTAAGGAGTCAAGGATTTGGTGCTAATCAACTTGATTTTTTAGATTCGATAAAAATAATGAGGAGATATACAACTCTTATTTTTGATTTAACATCATTTATATATATATATATTAATACATAAACTTATATAAGTATATATAAATATTTTATTATTCGTAAAGAAATTAAAAATTTTTAGCGGATAGATGATATGTAGGTTTATTTTAATTTTTTGACATAGCTCTAGAATCAGATCCATCAGGAGAAACCCTTTTTCTCGACACCCATTTATATACTCCAAAAATGAAAAGACTGATTCCCGTATTTCTGCAAAATTCACATGAAATCAGTTGAAAATCACAATCGTTTTTAGTTACCCCCAAACTTGTTTCACTTTATTCAGATTTGGAGAATATTTCTTTTATCTTCATAGACAAATAATACTTCGTCCGTAATATTTTAATCATATAGCGCTGATGTTAAAATGTTTTTTGCATCAATTTATTTCGGTATTTAACTAAATATCAAATGTTTTAATACATGGACATTGTCAGCCGTACTTATGATGACAGAAAGCTTATCTTCTAATGATATCCTGTAAAATATGAGTATTTTAACTCGTTCCACATTTATAAGCTTTTTTGCTGGTATGCTGAGTGCGACTATAATCCGTAATTTTCGTTATTTTTCAGAATGATAAGTATGGAAGTTGATAGGATGCATATTTGCTGTGAAGTAGTTAGTCTATATTTGCCCGCACTAAAATCTTTTACACATAGAATAATCATTTTATAATCCCTAAGGCACAAAAAGAAGAATGGTTGTCATGAGTTTCGTCTGGAATGCATTTTAAATCATTTTTTCCTGATTTTAAATGTATTCCAGTATCTGTCGCCTATATGTATTTATTATTTAAACTTTTTTGTCAAAGTTTATCTATGTTCCTATTAAAAAATATAGGTCAAAAGTACATAATTGTAGGCGTGTCGAAAATGTTAGATACACTTATAAAAAATCAAGTTTCAAGTTGTTAAGTAGTAGTGAAGGGGGGAAGAGAAATCATAATAGCTATTAAAAATACGTAGGTGAAATAGTTGGATAATAGAATTTTCATCATAACATGTTTGTACCAGAAACTATTTATATTTTAAATTATGAGGAGGCTAACATAAAGTATGTATTTAAAGAGAATAACTTCTATTTTTTCGATTATAATGATTTTCATGTTTACTATAGGTCAGAGTCTTTTACCTATAGTAGCAAACGCACAAGAATTAAATACATTAGGACTTGTGGATAGTTTTAAGATTGATAAAACAGATCTTTCTATCGGACAACGGACTAAAGTAACTATAAACTTCAGTGAAAAAGATAGTCTTAAGCTGAAGTCTGGAGACACACTAACATTAACACTGCCTCCAGAATTAAAAGGATTAAATACAGAGTTTCTATTAGATGATTATGGTACTTGTAAAGTCACTGCAGGTACTGTGGTATGTACATTTAATGATAAAGTGAGTACACATCAAAATATTAAAGGGTATTTAAACTTTTTTGTGGAAGCTGCTAATGTAGGAACGGATGAAAAGAAAGAGATTGAAACCAATTTCGGTACAAATGTAGATAAGCAATCTGTAACAATTACCGGCCCAAGCAGTGGTGGGGGTACAGATCCTGGAAAGCCACCATTTTTTTATAAAACTGGTGATATGAACTCAGGTAAGAGCGATGAAGTACGTTGGTTCTTGAATATAAACTTGGCTAAAGAAGAGTTAAGTCGTGATATTGTTGTGACTGATAATTTACAGGAAGGTCAAACACTTAATAAGGATAGTTTCTATATAATTGTAGATGATTATATAGGTCGTCGATCTTTAACGCTACAAGAGCTTGAAAAGCAAGGTTACGGAACGATTACCTTTACTGGAGACAAATCATTTAAAGTTGTGCTTAATAAGGATAAAGCGCGTCTTGCCTCCTTTTCGATTGGTTATACATCTACTATAACGGAAGCTGGGAAGAAGCAAGAGTTTTTTAAGAATGATTATACGATTGATTACCAAGTTCTAAACAAGGAACCAGTTAATGAATCGGGTACTCATCCAGTCGAAAATATGACAGCTGGCGGTGGTGCTGAAGGTAACGTGACTCCAAAAGGAACACTAAAAATTGTGAAGCATATTGAAGGGGATGAAGAAAAAGTAATCCCAAATGTTTCGTTTAAGTTGTATAAAGAGCCTGATGAACAAGTTGGAGATGTATATAAAACAGATGAAAAAGGGATAATTGAAATCCCTAATTTACAACCAGGTAAATATTATGTGAAAGAAGTTTCAGCTCCAGACTATGTTGATTTCGATCCTCAAGCAAAAGTAATTTTTGAAGTTAAATCAGATGCTGTAAATGGAGTTAAGTTGCCAATTTCAAATAAGGTGAAAACTACATCTATTGCAGGGACGAAGACGTGGAAAAACGATAACGAGAAAGATCGTCCAAGTTCAATCAAAGTAGAATTACTACAAAATGAGAAAGTAGTAGACACGAAAGAAGTAACAGCGGCAGATGGTTGGAAATACAAATTCGACAACCTAGCAACGTATGATGCAAATGGAGTAGCGTACAAGTATGAAGTAAAAGAACAACCGATAGATGGATACACAACAGAAGTAAACGGTTATGATATTACAAATACAAAAGTGGTACAAAAAACCAAAGTAGAAGGAACGAAAACATGGAAGGACGGAAATGCGGAAGGTCGTCCAACGATGATTAAAGTAGACTTACTACAAAGCGGTACAGTGATTGCGACGCAAGAAGTAAGCGAAGCAACAGGTTGGAAATATGAATTTAAAGATTTGGCGATAACCAATGCAGACGGAAAAGCATATAAGTATGAAGTGAAAGAACAAGCAGTAGACGGATACGAATCCAAAGTCAATGGTTATGATATCACGAATACAAAGGTAGGCAAGACATCAGTTGCAGGAACGAAGACGTGGAAAGGTGGCACAGAGGAAGAGCATAAAGCCATCAAAGTAGACTTACTACAAAACGGTACAGTGATTGCGACACAAGAAGTCAGCAAAGAAACAGGCTGGAAGTATGAATTTAAAGATTTAGTAGCGTTCGATGCAAATGGAAAAGCATACAAGTATGAAGTGAAAGAACAACCGGTAGATGGATACGAATCCAAAGTCAATGGTTATGATATCACAAATACAAAAGTAGGCGAAACAAAAGTAGAAGGAACGAAAACATGGAAAGACGATAACGCGAAAGATCGTCCGGAAATGATCAAAGTAGATCTTTTACAAAGCGGTAAAGTAGTAGATACAAAAGAAGTAACAGCGGCAGCAAATTGGAAGTATACGTTTGAAAAACTTCAGGCATACGATGCAAACGGAGCAGCGTACAAGTATGAAGTGAAAGAACAAGCAGTACCAGGATATGAATCCAAAGTAAGTGGTACTGATATCACAAATACAAAAGTAGGCGAAACAAAAGTAGAAGGAACGAAAACGTGGAAAGACGATAACGCGAAAGATCGTCCGGAAATGATCAAAGTAGATCTTTTACAAAACGGTAAAGTAGTAGATACAAAAGAAGTAACAGCGGCAACAAATTGGAAGTACACGTTTGAAAAACTTCAGG
The DNA here is from genome assembly GCF_040448665.1 of Bacillus cereus group sp. MS39. Lineage (NCBI taxonomy): Bacteria > Bacillati > Bacillota > Bacilli > Caryophanales > Bacillaceae > Bacillus > Bacillus cereus group sp. MS39. Next base: position 131,170 of record NZ_CP123058.1, read on the forward strand.
CATACGATGCAAACGGAGCAGCGTACAAGTATGAAGTGAAAGAACAAGCAGTACCAGGATATGAATCCAAAGTAAGTGGTACTGATATCACAAATACAAAAGTAGGCAAAACAAAAGTAGAAGGAACGAAGACATGGAAAGACGGAAATGCAACAGACCGTCCGACGATGATCAAAGTAGACTTACTACAAAACGGGAATGTGATTCAAACACACGACGTACTAGCAGTAATGGGTTGGAAATATATATTCTCAGATCTAGAAGCATATGATGCGGAAGGAAAGGCTTACGAGTATACAGTGAAAGAACAGCCAGTACCAGGATATGAATCTAAAGTAAGTGGTACTGATATCATAAATACAAAAGTAGGTCAAACAAAAGTAGAAGGAACGAAGACATGGAAAGACGATAACGCAACAGATCGTCCAGAAATGATTAAAGTAGACCTTTTACAAAATGGTACAGTGATCGCGACGCAAGAAGTAAGCAAAGTAACAGATTGGAAATATGAATTCAAAGATTTAGTAGCGTATGATGCAAATGGAGTAGCGTACAAGTATAAAGTGAAGGAACAACCGATAGCTGGATATGAATCCAAAATCAACGGTTATGACATCACAAATACAAAAGTAGGCGAAACAAAAGTAGAAGGAACGAAAACATGGAAAGACGATAATGCGAAAGATCGTCCGGAAATGATCAAAGTAGATCTTTTACAAAACGGTAAAGTAGTAGATACAAAAGAAGTAACAGCGGCAACAAATTGGAAGTACACGTTTGAAAAACTCCAAGCATACGATGCAAACGGAGTAGCGTACAAGTATGAAGTGAAAGAACAGCCAGTACCAGGATATGAATCCAAAGTAAGTGGTACTGATATCACAAATACAAAAGTAGGTCAAACAAAAGTAGAAGGAACGAAGACATGGAAAGATGATAACGCAACAGATCGTCCGGAAATGATTAAAGTAGACCTTTTACAAAATGGTACAGTGATTGCGACGCAAGAGGTAAGCAAAGCAACAGGTTGGAAATATGAATTTAAAGATTTAGCAGCATATGATGCAAATGGAGTAGCGTACAAGTATGAAGTGAAGGAACAACCGGTAGCAGGATATGAATCCAAAGTAAGTGGTACTGATATCACAAATACAAAAGTAGGCGAAACAAAAGTAGAAGGAACGAAAACATGGAAAGATGATAGCGCGAAAGATCGTCCGGAAATGATTAAAGTAGACCTTTTACAAAACGGTAAAGTAGTAGATACAAAAGAAGTAACAGCGGCAACAGAATGGAAGTACACATTTGAAAAGCTCCAAGCATACGATGCAAACGGAGTGGCATACAAGTATGAAGTGAAAGAACAGCCAGTACCAGGATATGAATCTAAAGTAAGTGGTACTGATATCACAAATACAAAAGTAGGTCAAACAAAAGTAGAAGGAACAAAGACATGGAAAGACGATAACGCGAAAGATCGTCCGGAAATGATTAAAGTAGACCTTTTACAAAATGGTACAGTGATTGCGACGCAAGAGGTAAACAAAGCAACAGACTGGAAATACGAATTCAAAGATTTAGCAGCGTATGATGAAAATGGAGTAGCGTATAAGTATGAAGTGAAGGAACAAGCGGTGGCTGGATATGAATCCAAAGTAAATGGTACTGACATCACAAATACAAAAGTAGGCGAAACAAAAGTAGAAGGAACGAAAACATGGAAAGACGATAACGCAACAGATCGTCCAACAATGATCAAAGTAGACCTTTTACAAAATGGTAAAGTAGTAGATACAAAAGAAGTAACAGCAGAAACAAACTGGAAGTATACGTTTGAAAAGCTCCAAGCATACGATGAAAATGGAGTGGCATACAAGTATGAAGTGAAGGAACAACCGGTAGCAGGATATGAATCCAAAGTAAGTGGTACTGATATCACGAATACAAAAGTAGCGAAATTGACAGTAGAAGGAACAAAAACGTGGAACGATAACCAAGCAACAGATCGTCCAAGCTCGATTAAAGTAGACCTTTTACAAAATGGTAAAGTAGTAGATACAAAAGAAGTAACAGCGGCAACAAACTGGAAATATGCATTCACGGATTTAGAAGCATATGATGAAAATGGAGTAGCGTACAAGTATGAAGTGAAGGAACAGCCGGTAACGGGATACGGATCTGACGTACACGGTTATGACATCACAAATACGAAAGTAGGCGAAACAAAAGTAGAAGGAACGAAGACATGGAACGATAATAACGCAACAGATCGTCCGACAATGATCAAAGTAGACCTTTTACAAAATGGTAAAGTAGTAGATACAAAAGAAGTAACAGCAGAAACAAACTGGAAGTACACGTTTGAAAAGCTCCAAGCTTACGATGCAGAAGGTAAGGCATATAAGTATGGAGTGAAAGAACAGCCAGTAGCTGGATATGAATCCAAAGTAAAAGGTTATGACATCACGAATACAAAAGTAGGCGAAACGAAAGTAGAAGGAACAAAAACGTGGAACGATAACAATGCAACAGATCGTCCAAGCTCGATTAAAGTAGACTTACTACAAAACGGTAAAGTAGTAGATACAAAAGAAGCAACGGCGGCAACAAACTGGAAGTATACGTTTGAAAAACTCCAAGCATACGATGCAAACGGAGCAGCGTACAAGTATGAAGTGAAAGAACAGGCAGTACCAGGATATGAATCCAAAGTAAATGGTACTGACATCACAAATACAAAAGTAGGCGAAACAAAAGTAGAAGGAACGAAAACATGGAAAGACGATAACGCAAAAGATCGTCCGGAAATGATTAAAGTAGATCTTTTACAAAACGGTAAAGTAGTAGACACAAAAGAAGTAACAGCGGCAACAGAATGGAAGTACACATTTGAAAAGCTCCAAGCATACGATGCAAACGGAGTGGCATACAAGTATGAAGTGAAAGAACAAGCAGTATCAGGATATGAATCCAAAGTAAATGGTACTGACATCACAAATACAAAAGTAGGCGAAACAAAAGTAGAAGGAACGAAAACATGGAAAGACGATAACGCAAAAGATCGTCCGGAAATGATTAAAGTAGATCTTTTACAAAACGGTAAAGTAGTAGACACAAAAGAAGTAACAGCGGCAACAGAATGGAAGTACACATTTGAAAAGCTCCAAGCATACGATGCAAACGGAGTGGCATACAAGTATGAAGTGAAAGAACAGCCAGTATCAGGATATGAATCCAAAGTAAAAGGTTATGACATCACGAATACAAAAGTAGGCGAAACAAAAGTAGAAGGAATAAAGACGTGGAAAGACGGAAATGCAACAGACCGTCCGACAATGATCAAAGTAGACTTACTACAAAACGGGAACGTGATTCAAACACAAGACGTATTCGCAGTAATGGGTTGGAAATATACATTCACAGATTTAGAAGCATATGATGCGGAAGGAAAAGCTTACGAGTATACAGTAAAAGAACAACCATTAGCAGGATATGAATCCGAAGTAAATGGTACTGACATCACAAATACAAAAGTAGGCGAAACAAAGGTAGAAGGAACAAAAACGTGGAACGATAACAATGTAACAGATCGTCCAAGTTCAATTAAAGTAGATTTACTACAAAACGGTAAAGTAGTAGACACAAAAGAAGTAACAGCAGAAACAAACTGGAAGTACACGTTTGAAAAGCTCCAAGCATATGATGCAAACGGAGTAGCGTACAAGTATGAAGTGAAGGAACAACCGGTAGACGGATACAAATCCGAAGTAAAAGGTTATGACATCACGAATACAAAAGTAGGCGAAACAAAAGTAGAAGGAACAAAAACGTGGAACGATAACAATGCAACAGATCGTCCAAGTTCGATTAAAGTAGACTTACTACAAAACGGTAAAGTAGTAGACACAAAAGAAGTAACAGCGGCAACAGAATGGAAGTACACGTTTGAAAAGCTCCAAGCATACGATGAAAATGGAGTAGCGTACAAGTATGAAGTGAAGGAACAACCAGTAGCTGGGTATGAATCCAAAGTAAAAGGTTATGACATCACAAATACAAAAATCAAGGACGAGCCAAATGTAGATCCAAAAGATCCAAGCGCAGATCCAAAAGATCCAAGCACAGATCCAAAAGATCCAAGTACAGATCCGAAAAATCCAAACACAAATACAGGCAACAATAGCGATTCAAAAGTTCCACCTACTACAGAAAATGATAAGCCAACATTACTTCCTAACACAGGAGGAACATCAGCAGGAATGAGTTCAATTCTTGGAGGTATGGTATTGTTCCTTTTAGGTGGAATCCTACTCGCTCGTCAGCGAATTAAATAATAAAAAAGCTTTAGATTATTGATTACACTGTAAACTGAGTAGCTGACAAATTAAAAAATTACTATTGATATTGCTCCCTTTAGGTAAGTATTCAAAAACACTTCACAATAAGGTGAAGGGAAGAATGCAGCCTGAAGGGTTTTTTTTTATAGAAAAAAGGGAACAATTTCAAGGTGGACTCAATCAGTGGCTCTAAAACGATAACAAAACCGTTTTTAAGAAGCCCATTATCATTGGACCATAAGCTTAGAGCGTGGTATCTCATGTAATTTAAGGTCAATGCTATGTTTCATTAAGTTTTGGATGAATGCATAGCCATTTTTATGGCTAATTTAGAAATAGCATATTGTAAAGCTTTGTTCTTGAGTAGCTGATGCAACGTTTATTTTAGGAATGAAGGCAGTAGTTCCTGAAGTTCAAGTTAACACAACTGCAAGAGCACCTTTTTATAATTGAAAAACCTTCTCATTAGATGTAATCAATAGTATTTAAATTTTTTATTCTACATAATGCTATGTGATTGATATCTTTTATTTATATATTACGATTTTAATTATACACCATAATACCATGTAATGAATATGCTTTTATGCATATTCATTTTTTCTTAATAAACAGCCACCGATTAATCGGTGGCTTGAAATAGTATTAAGCGGCTTTCTCTCCTGTTTTTACGGTGGAATGAAGGCTATTATAGACGCCTGTACCAATAACCTCTAATGCCATTTTCATACGTTCAGGTGAAATGTTCTCAAATACGTTATCTTGAGGTGTGTGATATACCTTCTCGATATGATAGATTAATGGATTCCAACTATCGACACCCATCCAAATAAATAGGGCGGCAGGAATACCAACTTCAGCAAATGGCACGTGATCACTGGAGCCGAATTTCCCTTGCAGTACGAGGTCATTATTTAATTGTTTACCTGCTTGTAAGGCTGCGTCTGTTACAAGGTTTGGAGAACCGTTAGGCGTCATAGCATATAAATTCTTTGCTTTATCGTAATTTGTTGCAACCATGTCTGCGTTAAAGACACCTAAAATTCGATCGCGTTCTTTTTGGGATAAACTATTAACGTAATAATCGGAGCCAAGTAAGCCAGTCTCTTCAGAACCAAAAGCAATAAAACGAATTTCTTTATCAGTTTCTACATTTTGAAAAGCACGAGCTAACTCTAATACTAATCCTGTACCAGAAGCATTATCGTTTGCTCCAGGTGCTCCAACTACACTATCATAGTGCGAACTTACAACGACAGCTTTTTCATTACCTGTACTGTTTTTTGGTTTCTTTTTAGCGATGACGTTTAAGGATTTTAAATTAGATTCATGTCTCGCTTTTAGGGAAAGAATTGTTGTCCCTTTTTTAGCGATTTCTTCTTTAAATGCATTTCCTTGCGCATAAGCAAGACCAAAGACAGGAATAGATTGCTTTTTCGTTAGGCGGGGATTGAAGGTTTGTCCATAATTTCCGCGTCCACCAATTAAACTGTATAAAAGAACACCTTTTGCTCCTTTGCTAACAGCATTTTCAACTTGTTTATTGTAGTCTGCTACTGTTGTTCCCCTTTCAAATAGAACAATCTTTCCATTTACTTCATTTGGAATATCCTCTAATTTTGTCCCACCTTGAACAAAGATAAGAGGAGCTGTAACAGCTTCTGTAGAAATTAGTGCGTTAGGAGCAGCGCCAGCTTGCCAATTACGCTTTGTGGATAATGGGGATTCAATAAAGCCAACGTACTGATCTGGCACTTGAAATGGTTGATAGTCTACTTCATAGCCCATTGATTTAAGTTGCATACCAACGTAGCGAGAAGCCCATTCTTCTGATTTTGTCCCACCAGGGCGAGGACCAATTGTTTCGGATAAGAAACGGATGTGTTCGATGGCGCGGCTTGCATCAACTTGTTTTGTGATAGGTGAAGTCTGTGTGATTTCTGACGTGGAATCAGCTTTGGCTTGTCCAATTGGAGCCAAGCTAACAGCGAGTGATACAGCAAGCAAAGAGCTTACTATTTTTTGTTTTAAAGATTTTTTCATTTTTTCCTCTCCTATTCTTCTATTCTCTCTGACTGACAAAAGAAGACGGATAACGACTTTATTTTACCTTTACCTTTTTTATTTTTCAATATTCTGACATTGAGAAATAAAAAATACTATATGCATATTTGCATATTTTTGGTGGAGATATGTATGCTATCATTTTAAATGAAGGTTCGCTTTCTGTTTGGAAAGCTCCTACATTGCATGAATCTAGTGTACCCAAACTTTAGATTATGTAGAGAAAAGAATCCACTGTAGGGTTTCTTTTCTCGTGTTTGAATCATGTGATGATAAATATGTTTCCGCATTTCATAATTATCATCAGTGATATATGTAAGGCATCCATATGAAAATACGAGGCTGTTCAAAGGTTTTCCGTACTTTTGGGCAGCCTCACCCCGTTAAAAAGGTGGTGCCTTGATGCACCACCTTTTATTTATATAAATTTTTGCATACCTAAAAGTAATAAAAAATAGCCGTTTGGTAGGTTTCTGCTACCAAACGGCTATTTTTTATATTTCTGTTAAAATAATCGGTTCGCCGCGTGTTACGACAACTGTATGTTCACATTGTGCAACAAGGCTTTTATCAGGTGTAACGAATGTCCAACCATCATCGCCGCGCTCAATAATGTGATCAGCTTTCATAGAAATGAATGGCTCTACAGCGATAACAAGACCGTCTTTTAGAAGTGCATTATCCATTGGGTCAAAGTAGCTTAAAATGTGATTTGGTGCTTCATGTAAGCTAAGACCAATACCGTGACCAGTTAAGTTTTGAATCACATTGTATCCATTTTTATGTGCGAAATTTGAAACAGCACGACCAATTTGATTTTGCTTTGAACCAGCTTTAACCTTTTTCATTGCTGCCCAAAATGCATCAACAGCTGCTTGGCAAAGCTTTTCTTTTGCTTCATCTTCTCCAAGTACAAATGAAATACCTGTATCTGCATAATAGCCATCAAGTGCAGCAGATACGTCGACGTTTACTAAGTCGCCGTCTTTTAATACACGCTCTCCTGGAATACCGTGAGCAACTTCTTCGTTTACACTGATGCAAGTTACACCAGGGAAATCATATTCTTTTTCAGGTGCAGAAATAGCACCATGCTCATCTAATACTTTTTTACCGATCAAATCAAGCTCTTTCGTTGTCATACCTGGCTTCGCTTCTTTTTTCATTTCTTCACGTGCAAGCGCAACGATGCGGCCGATTTTTCGTAAGCCTTCTAAATCTTGTTCATTACGAATAATCATGAAAACCACTGTCCTTCCTCGAATGTATATCTTACCCGATTGTATCATGTTTATTTTCGTCCTGCTACTCGCTTGCGGTATGTAGGTTGATTCCTCTCATAAGGAATACATGACAATTGTCATATTGATGTCATGACGCATCATACTGTTTCCTAAGTTTTCCAACACGTACAATGTAAATATAAGAAACAGCGGGGGTGGAGAGATGAAAAAGATTATTGAAGTAAATGGTGTTTCTAAAACATTTAAATATAAAAAGGCAGTAAATAACGTCTCATTTTATGTGAATAAAGGAGAGATTGTAGCACTACTTGGACCGAATGGTGCAGGGAAAACGACGACGATGTCGATGATGCTTGGATTAAAGGATCCGACGGAAGGAACTGTTTCTATATTTGGAAGGAGTCCCAAGCATAGAGATGTTCGTAATAGCCTCGGTGCGATGTTACAAGAAGTAAGTGTCATTGATAGCATTACGGTGGAAGAGGCAATTGAGTTATTCCGTAGTTATTATACGAATCCGGTAGCGAAAGAAACGTTACTACAGTTATCAAAATTAGAATCGGAGCGAAAGCAAAGATGTGAGAAATTATCAGGTGGTCAAAAGAGAAGGTTAAATTTTGCGCTCGCACTTGCAGGAAATCCAGATTTGCTATTTTTAGATGAGCCGACAGTTGGGATGGATATTACGTCTCGAAGAACGTTTTGGGAAACAATTCGAAAGTTAGCAAGTGAAGGGAAAACAATTATTTTAACAACGCATTATTTAGAAGAAGCGGATGCATTGGCGAATCGCATTTTATTATTTGCGAGTGGAAAGATTATCGCAGATGGTACACCAGATGAGATGAAGGCGACGATTTCACGAAAAACAATCAAGTTTTATTCGAAGGAAAGTATTCCTGCAAAATTACTAAAAGAATTACCAAACGTAACCGAAGTACAGTCAAACGAAGGGCACTTCACTTTAACAACTGAAGATACAGATGCAACTTTAAAAGCGATTTATCAAAAGAACTTACCTGTAACAGATGTTTCGGTTGAACGTGGAAGTCTTGATGAAGCATTTGAACAGTTTATCGCAAATCAGGAGGAGGGAATCGCATGAGAGCATTTTTGATGCAATGTAAGATGGAGATATTACGTACGTTTCGCAATAAATTATTTATCTTTTTCTCATTATTAATGCCAGTTATGTTTTACTACATTTTCACAAATGTTATTCAAGTGCCACAGAACGGGAATGAATGGAAAGCTCATTATTTAATTTCTATGACTTCATTTAGTATTATTGGAACAGCACTTTTTAGCTTCGGTGTGCGTCTTTCTGAGGAAAGACAAAAAGGATGGGCACAACTTTTGAGAATTACACCTCTGCCAGAGGGAGCATACATTTCCGCAAAAATTGTTTCGCAAACAGTAGTAAATGTTTTTTCGATCGTAGTTATTTTTATAGCAGGTATTTTAATTAATGATGTTCAGTTAACGTTCGGTCAATGGATGGGCGCTGGTTTATGGTTATTACTAGGTGTAACACCGTTTTTAGCGCTTGGATCGATAGTCGGTTCTATTAAAAAGGTTGATGCTGCTGCTGGTTTAGCCAATATTTTAAATATGTGTTTAGCAATTCTTGGCGGGTTATGGATGCCAATCGAAGTATTTCCGAAAATATTAAGATCTATTGGTGAATGGACACCAACATATCACTTCGGAAGCGGTGCATGGGATATTGTAGCTGGAAAATCAGTTGGTTGGGAAAATATCGCGGTACTAGGAGGTTATTTCCTTATATTTGTTGTAATATCAATATATATAAGAAAAAGACAGGAAGCGGTATAAATGATAGAGAAGAAGAGGATTGAGATTTTTCCGAAACAGATGGGTTTCTTCCCGTATATGTGGTTCGTGTATCTGTTATTTCCAATTTACCATTTAGTGCAGGCGTCAGGGTGGAAGCTTGTAATTGGAAGCGGTATGTTGATAGTTTTTATTATCACATACCGTCAGCTTTATTTTGTGCAGAGGACGTTCGTTTTTTGGGCATGTATTCAAATGGTACTTATCTTTTTATTTGCTTTATTTTACAATCCTTTCATGATATTCTTTGGCTTTTTCACCGCAAGTGCGATGGGATTTGCACCAAATAAGAAAGTGTTTCGAGTGCTATTATGTTTGTTAGTTATAATGCTTGGGGCATTTTTATTTGTAAATATGAATCAACTAACAACTGCAAGTTTAGTAAATATCGTTCCAATGTTTATTTTAATGCTTCTTACACCATTCGGAATGCGTAATTTTAATCAGAAAAAGATGTTAAGAAATCAATTAAACGAAGCGAATGAGCAAATTAAAGACTTAGTAAAACGTGAAGAACGTCAGCGGATTGCAAGGGATCTTCATGATACGTTAGGGCATACGTTATCACTCATTACTTTAAAAAGTCAGCTCGTGGAAAAGTTAATTGTAAAAAATCCGGAGCGTGCAAGTGTGGAAGCAAAGGAAATTACGCAAACATCTCGTACCGCTTTAAAGCAGCTAAGGGAACTAATTTCTGATATGCGTATGATTACAGTAGAAGAAGAGCTTGAGCAAATAAAAGCGATCTTACAAGCTGCTACTATTGAATTAGAAATAAAACAAGAAACGAGTGCAAGTTCGTTATCACCCATTGAACAAAATATTTTAGGAATGTGTTTACGTGAGGCTGTGACAAATGTTGTAAAGCATAGTAAGGCGACGCGTTGTACAGTTTCTGTACTAGAATCACAAGGTGAATTAATTTTGACAGTAGAAGATAATGGAATTGGTTTAGCGGATCAAAACCACGATGGAAATGGCATTCGTGGTATGAAAGAGCGTATCGCTCTTATTGATGGGTTTGTTGAACTGAGCACAATCAATCCAGGGACACTATTAATAGTAAAAGTACCAGTTGTCATTAGAACAGGAAAAGATGAGGTGAGGGCATGATTCGAATTATTATTGCAGAAGATCAGCGGATGCTTCGTGGCGCATTAGGGGCCCTACTTGATCTAGAAGATGATATTGAAGTAATTGGGCAAGCTGCGAACGGGGAAGAGGCGCTAAAACTAATTGAATCGCTACAACCTGATGTAAGCATTATGGATATTGAAATGCCAATTCAAAGCGGATTAGATGTTGCGGAAACGTTGCAGAAAGAAAAATCAGCATGCAAAGTAATGATTTTAACAACATTTGCGCGCCCTGGATATTTTGAACGAGCAATGAAAGCAGGCGTGCACGGATATTTATTAAAAGATAGCCCAAGTGAAGATTTAGCTGCAGCGATTCGTAATGTAATGAAAGGAAAGCGAGAGATTTCTCAAGATTTAATGTTCGGCTTATGGCAGGAGCAAAATCCGTTATCAGATCGCGAAAAAGAAGTATTGTTACTTGCGAAAGAAGGAAAGACGGCAAATGAAATTGCGAAGGCACTTTATCTTTCACCTGGTACAGTACGTAATTACATTTCTGAAGTATTAACGAAGCTCGATGCGAAAAATAGAATTGAGGCAATTACAATTGCGGAAGAAAAGGGATGGATATGAAAAAGAAGTTTACCTATGAGTGGTAAGCTTCTTTTTTCTTATAAACAAGTATTTCAATAGAGAGTTTCGTCGCAGTCGCATCGCTCAGAATTTGAAGTATATCGCGTAATTTAGATTTTACTTCATTTTTCGACAAAAAATTTGTTATAGTTAGATTAGGTTATTGGTCTGAATTTTGGACAACCTTGCCACTAACAGTTGTAATTACTCCATTTTTATCTACTTTTACAATGAAATCTTGACTATATATTTTATAGTTTTTGTAAGTTTGTGCAAGGCGAACTTCGGTTTAATTTTCTTTTATTTCTTTATTTGTAGGTTGGGAATCTACATTCATTTCAGTTGTCATTCACCCTTGTTGAGCTTTAGCCTCATTTATTTCACCCCTTAAATACTTTTTCGCCATATTTTTTCGTATCATTTTGAGGTTGTGTCATTTTTAAAGCGTTAAACTAGGCTAAGCAATTTCAATTTTCACTTCATTTTTATCTAGTTCTTGGGTGTAAATAGCTTCTGCTGATAAAGGATAAAGAAGACCGAATGTAACGAAGGCACGGGCAAATTTTCTATAATTTATCTATAAAACTACTAATCTATTATTGTATGTGAGATGGATTGTATGAACAATTTGCCGAATTTTATATATATTATGCATTATTTCATATCAAAAATTGTCGAATTCACATTATGGTAGTGGTATGACAACTTAACAAATTAGATTGTTATAATGGGATGGTGAGTAAGTATGCACGCAGAAAAATTAGGAAGTGAAATTAAGAAGATTAGGGTAATGAGGGGATTAACACAAAAACAGTTATCCGATAACATATGTCATCAATCGGAAGTGAGTCGAATTGAATCGGGCGCGGTATACCCAAGTATGGATATATTACAAGGTATCGCAGCAAAGTTACAAGTTCCCATTATTCACTTTTATGAGGTACTTATTTATTCTGATATTGAAAGAAAAAAACAGTTTAAAGATCAAGTCATTATGCTGTGTAAGCAAAAAAAATATAAAGAGATTTATAATAGAGTATGGAATGAGCTAAAAAAGGAAGAATATCATCCTGAATTCCAGCAGTTTCTTCAATGGCAATATCATGTAGCAGCTTACATATTGAAGAAAATCGATTACGAATATTGTATTTTAGAATTAAAAAAATTGTTAAACCAACAATTAGCTGGAATAGACGTATACCAAAATCTCTATATAGAGAATGCAATTGCAAATATTTATGCTGAAAATAATTATTTTAAGAAAAGTATTGAGTTATTTGAAGATATATTAAAACAATTAGAGACATTGCATGATAATGAAGAATTCGACGTGAAGGTAAGATATAATCATGCAAAAGCATTATACTTAGACGAGCAATATGAAGGGTCACTTTATCAAGTAAATAAAGCAATTGAAATATCATGCCGAATTAATAGTATGGCATTAATTGGACAGCTATATTATCAAAGAGGCGAATGCCTAGGAAAATTGGGGTATGATGAGCCAGAGATTGAAGATGCATATAAAAAGGCAAGTTTCTTTTTTGATATATTAGAAATGCATGCATATAAAGAAGCGCTCGCAGATAAAATCAGTAGATAGATAACCAAAAAATGGATATGCATAATTGCATAGGATATGGATAAAATTTCATGATATATTAAAATAAAAAATGTGGGTGATGGAATATGAAGAAACTACTTATTGGTAGCCTATTAACGTTAGCAATGGCATGGGGTATTTCATTAGGTGATACAGCATTAGAGAAAAGCCAAGTAATTTCTCATAATGATCAAGAGGTACAATTAGCTGGAGATCTACCTTTTGAATATTAAAAAACAACCGTCTTACTTAGACGGTTGTTTTTTTGTGTAGTAACATCCAAACGTCTTTACTAGAAACGGGCTTGCTAATAAGGAATCCTTGAATGTGGTCACAGTTTTGTTCATATAAAAACGTCCATTGTTCTTCCGTCTCTACACCTTCTGCAATAACTTCTAAGTTTAGTTCTTTAGATAGTGTAATGATGGAGGAGATAATCGCTTCCTCTAAAGGACTATTTGTAATTCCGCAAATAAACTCTCGAGCAATTTTTAATGTGTTGATTGGGTATTTTGTTAAATAAGCTAAAGAACTATAACCAGTTCCAAAGTCATCGATTGAAATTTGAATACCGAGATTTTGAAGCTGTTCTAGTTTGGAAATGACAGATTGATTTTGATTAATTGCGATACTTTCTGTGATTTCGATATCTAGTGCTTCTGATTTTAGTTCGGTTTCTTCTAACACTTTTGAAATAGTAGGGATTAAATCTGCATGGTTAAATTGAACAACAGATAAATTCACACCAACTTTTAAGTGAGAAAACCCTTGATTATGCCATCTTTTTGCCTCTAAGCAAGCGGTACGTAAAATCCAATTTCCAAGTTCAATAATAAATCCGGTTTCCTCCGCTAGAGGAATGAATTGGGCAGGAGACACGATGCCGAGTTTTGGGTGCTTCCAACGAATTAATGCTTCAAAACCGATAATTTGTTTTGTTTTTGTGCTTACTTGTGGCTGATATTCTAGGAAAAATTCATTTTGTTGTAATGCTTTTGTAAGTTCACCTTCTAAGAATTGGATTTCATTTTGGGCGATACTTATTTCTTTTGAGAAGAAAACAAATCTGTTTTTTCCATTTGCTTTCGCGCGATACATAGCCATATCAGCATTTTTCATTAATTCAGTAACATCGGTCCCGTAATCAGGATACATGGCAATTCCGATACTCGGTGTAATAGACAGTTCTTCGTCTTTAATGGAGAATGGTTTGTTTAAAACGGTTAAAATTTGTTCAGCTATAAAAGCCGCACTTTTTTCTGAGTACATATCTGGTAATAGAATTGTAAACTCATCTCCACCTTGGCGAGCAACGATATCTTTTGAACGCAAGCAACCACGTAATCTTTTTGCTACTTCAATTAATAATAGATCTCCGACATCGTGACCAAGTCTATCGTTAATTTTTTTGAATCGATCTAAATCAAGGAACATAACGGCAACATCATTCACGCTAGTTTGAGCTGTATTTAAAATGTTTTTTAAATCTTTTTCAAACTTTCGGCGATTTGGTAATCCAGTCAGTGCATCATGAAAGGCTAAATGTTCTACTTGTTTTTGTTTTTCATATAAAGTTGTAATATCACGTGCTATGCCGAACATCCCAACAACTTCTTTGTTTATGAAAGTAGGGATGAGTGTAACGTGAAGATAATAGTAATAGCCTTCTTTTTCTTTTGTGCGAACTTCTAAAGTTTGTGGTCTACCTTCTTTTGTTATTTGTAAAGCTTTCTTTAGTAGATCATGGTCTTTTGAGTCAATAAAGTGTAGAAGAGAATAGCTTTCTACTTCACAATAGTAGGCAGTAAATAAGCTTTCACAAGCTGTATTAGATTGTTGGAAAATACCATCCATATTTAAAGAGAAAACGGCATCAGGATGATCTTCGAATAACGATTTATAGCGTTGTTCACTCTTTGATAACGCAGATGCACCCTCTTCTACTTTTCCTTCTAGTTGTGTAGTCAACTGTTCATATGTATCGATTAGTGCTTGATTATCTTTCCACATGTAAAGTTGTCGTAGGAATAATAAGATGAGTGATAATACTAGACCGATTAGCATGAACTTATCATCCCAAGGTTGAATAAGAATAAAGGAAAAAGTAATGATTATACTGAAATAGGGTAATATAAAGCGCACATAATCAAATCGATAATACTTTGTTTTCGTTTCATGCTGCATTGGTTTGTCCAAAATGTATAGTATGGAAGATAAACCAATTAATAAAATTGAAGCAGTATGTACTAAATAAGAGACTTCAGAAGAAGTTTTCATCCCCATGTTTAGTTGGAACAGATGTATATACCCGTACACAAGTATGATAGTAAAACCGATAATTAATGAAATTCTGCTAGCAGAATATTGTTCTCGTCTATATAGGCTAATAACGGCGTAAATTACTAATGCTTGTGCAATAAAGTATCCAATTAAAACCCAGTGATCTGTTGTTAACATACGAAAGCTTGAGAGGTCCAAAATAAAAGTTAAGGTAAAATAAATATTCATAATAACAATAAAGATACTATCGAATGAAAATTGAGCAAGGCCTCTAATAGAATAATGTTTTATGAATTTGATAGCAAACCCAGAAAAGAGCAAAATATATTGTATGATGAAAAAAGGTAGTGCCTTATATGAGAATATGACTTGATCATATATAGAAAGTGAATGAAGGAATAAAGTTATTTCCATAGTTAGTCCGCATATGCAAGTGCAGAGTAATAAAACCCAAAATAATTTATCACTACGCTTCATTTTCTTAATAGCTTTATATAAGCAATAGCAAGAAAAGAGTGCAGCAAAACAAAATAAGAAGAGAATTCCAATTTCTTTTATATTCAAGTCCTTAGGGATAAGAAATATCCAAAGGGAAAATATAATTATATACATCGTGACAAAGTGTACATATTTTTTTTGATTAATCATATTATGGCTCCGTTTCAATAAAGTTGAATCGCAGGTGGAAAATGCTAATTCCAATCATAGCATATACAATAGGTTGTTTTTTACTATAAAAATTACTTTTTTTGAAAAAAATAGCTCAACATTACAATTTACCATTGTAATGTTGAGCTATTTATTCTTTTTATCCCTCTTATAGAGGATAATTCATGTATTAATTGCAGCATTGCTAAATCTTTCTGTTTACTTTCAATCATAATATCGAAATTATGGTTGATTTTTTTTGCAATGTGTAAGAAAGGCTTAATAAACTCTAAATCAATATATTCAGAGTGAGCCCTAAATTCTTTTTTTGATTTAGGGGAGGAAATGTGAACTTTAGGAGGGACATTTGTATGTGACCAAGTTTCAAAAATTGCAGGGAGTAATACTTCTAGCGGTTCTTCGCAAAGGTTTGCCATGTGATGATGATAATCAAATACGAATGGAATCTTTTCTTTTTGGCAAATCGATAAAGTTTCAGCAGTTGTATATGTTTTATCATCATTTTCAAGCGTCATTTGCTCTTTTATATGTGAAGGAAGTTTTTTTATATTTTTATGGAAACGTCCAACCGCCTGTTCTTTATTTCCATAGGCACCACCTACATGGATGTTAATATAAGAAGAATCTGCAATTCCTATTGCATCTAATACTTTATAATGATAGGCCATATCTGTAATAGCGTTAGTTGTAATATGTGGCTTGTCGCTTGTAAATAGCGTAAATTGATTTGGATGAAAACTTACTCGCAAATTGTATTCTTTAATTAATGTCCCAATTTTACGCCAAAGCGGTGTGAACAACCCGATGTAATCAAACTCGACTTCGGGATGTGTTGCAAGTGGGACGATGGAAGAAGATAAGCGATATAATGGAATTTCATGAGCTATATTGTAATGAAGAATACGTATTGTATGCTCAAGATTTTGCCGTGTAACATCGTATAATTTATCTTCTCGTTCTTGTTTACTAAGCTTTTGAAAGCTTGTAAATGTCATCGTTTTAGCCGGAGAACAGTCCCAGAGTGCCATTGCATGTGAGACATATCCGAAACGCATAATCATAATGAATACATCTCCTTTATCCATTATCTTTCCTATAGAAAGAAAGCAAGTATCGTTCCTACCCATTCTTTCCCTCTATCAATAAGAGAAAGGGGGCTAACATCTTTAAAGGAAAGTAATGACGCATTTTCTAGATCTTCATGGAATTTGTTTTTTACTGTTTGTATAAAATGTTTATCATATAAAAGGCAGTTGATTTCATGGTTAATATATAAACTTCTCATATCAAAGTTTGCAGTTCCAATATCACAAATATAATCATCGACTATAATAACTTTAGCGTGAAAAAAACCTTGTTGAAATGCGTAAATATTACACCCAGCTTGTATTAACTTTCGGCAATATGGGAATTTTGCTTCGCGAACAAGGGCGTGATCCGCTTTTTCTGGAACGAGAACCGTGATTTGAACCCCACGTTTTCGCGCTTTTAATAATGCATTCATAATTTTCTTCCCAGGAATGAAATATGGTGTACCGATAAAGAGTTCTTTTTCCGCACTTTCGATTAAATGTAAAAATGTATTTTGCAAATAGGCACCATCAGTAGGGATAAAACGATGTAGAATGATTCCTGGTTGTTGCTTAGGAAAATAAAGAGGTGAATCTAATAAATTTTGCTTCGTATCGTCGAGCCAATCATGTAAAAATTGCTTTTGTAAATCTTGTATTCCTTCTCCTGTAAGGCGTAAATGATAATCGCGCCATAATCCTAATTTTTGATTATGCCCTAAATATTCTTCTCCAATATTAAACCCACCAATATAACCAATTTTCCCGTCAATAACTGTAATTTTTCTATGGTTTCTTTGATTTGCAGAAAAGAACGGAAAAGGAAATTTCACTTTATGACAAAATGAAAAAGAGACGCCGTGTTTTTGTAGGGAACGAATTGCCTCGTTTGATAAATAATGGCTTCCCAATCGATCGAGTAAAAGTCTTACTTCAATTCCTTCCTGTGCCTTATCGATAAGTAACTTTAAAAATTCACGACTGATTTTATCGTTTTTTACAATGAAGAATAAAACGTGCACATGGTGCCTTGCTTGTTGTATATCAGTAAATAAAGCATCATATAAATCTTGCCCGTATGTATAAAGGTGAAAATTACTTTGACGTAAAGGGAAAGTACGAGAGCGCACACGCTTTAAATGAAGAATCCTCCCATATAAAAGGTCAATTGTGATCCAAAGAGTAACGCATATTAACAAGAGAGATAAGAAGAACATAAGTGAATTCCCTCCTTTGCATTCTTTTCGCCTTCATTTTACTGGCTGCCCGGAAAATCCCGATTAGCTTCACCTTATCCCATATTAAGGGGCGGTAAGCCTCCTACTTAAAAATTAGGCTTACTTAAAGGAATCAGGCGAGAGGAAACAACCCCCTACGGATTAAAGTTTCACTTTATAGTTTCACCGAAATAAACAGCTTTATTAAAAAATATGTTGTTGTATAACAAAAAACTGTTGACTGAATGCTCACTCATTATATAATGAAGACAGGGGATAAAATTCAGAAAATTATATGTTTTTGAAGATTCTAAAAAAGAAAGAGGGCTTACAAAGAGAGGGGTAGCATAAAAATGAATAGCTTACTGATCATTAATTGGCTGGCTGCCATTGCTGTTATTGCTTATGCAGGATATTTGTTTGTGTATCTTATACGGACGAGGATGGCCTACATACAGTTAGGAAAAAAGATTGAATTTGACCGTCGTTTTAAAGAGCGTTGGGATCTCCTTAAGGTCAATGTTTTCGGTCAGAAAAAGCTGCTGAAAGATAAGAAGAGCGGCATTATTCACGTTATGTTCTTTTACGGATTTATTCTTGTCCAATTTGGAGCAATTGACTTCGTTTGGAAAGGACTCGCACCAGGATCACATCTTCCACTTGGACCACTATACCCTGCATTTACATTCTTCCAGGAAATTGTCACACTTGTTATTTTAATTGCAGTCTTTTGGGCTTTTCATAGACGTTATGTTGAGAAGCTAGTTCGTTTAAAACGTAATTTCAAATCAGGCCTTGTTCTTATCTTTATTGGTGGCTTAATGATTTCTGTGCTACTCGGTAATGGGATGGGAATTATATGGCACGGCGAGGAGCTTTCATGGAGTGAACCGATCGCTTCTGCAATCGCTTACGTTTTCTCGGGAATAAATGAAACCGCAGCCATTTCTGTGTTCTATTTCTCTTGGTGGGTGCATCTACTAATTTTGTTAACGTTTTTAGTGTATGTTCCACAATCGAAACACGCGCATTTAATTGCGGGACCAGTTAACGTTTTCTTCGGACGTCTTTCAAATCCAGGGAAACTTGAAAAGATTGACTTTGAAGATGAAACGCAAGAAACATTTGGTGTTGGTAAAATCGAAGACTTTAGACAAAATCAGCTTATTGATTTATACGCTTGCGTAGAGTGTGGTCGCTGTACAAATATGTGCCCGGCAACAGGAACAGGGAAAATGTTATCGCCGATGGATTTAATTTTAAAACTTCGCGATCATTTAACTGATAAAGGAGCAGCAGTGACATCAAAAGCACCGTGGGTTCCAGTAGTTGCTTTTAATAATACACAAGGAAATCAGTTAGCGATGATAGCAGCTGGGAAAGGGCAACAAGAATCAGCAGCTACAACGCTTGCTTACGATCCGAGTTTAATCGGAGATGTTATTACAGAGGAAGAGATTTGGGCTTGTACAACGTGCCGTAACTGTGAAGATCAGTGTCCGGTTATGAATGAGCATGTTGACAAAATTATTGATTTACGCCGCTATCTCGTTTTAACAGAAGGAAAGATGGACGCGGAAGCGCAGCGTGCGATGACAAATATCGAGCGTCAAGGGAATCCGTGGGGACTGAACCGTAAAGAGCGTGAAACTTGGCGCCAAGGTGATGATGAAGTAACGGTTCCAACTGTAAAAGAAAAATCGAAAGCTGGCGAGGAGTTCGAATATTTATTCTGGGTTGGTTCAATGGGATCATATGATAATCGTAGTCAGAAGATTGCGATATCGTTTGCGAAGTTAATGAACGAAGCAGGCATTTCATTCGCGATACTTGGTAATAAAGAAAAGAATTCTGGAGATACACCGCGGCGTCTTGGAAATGAATTTGTCTTCCAAGAGATGGCGACAAAGAATATCGAGGAATTTGAAAAAGCAGGAGTGAAGAAAATCGTTACGATTGATCCTCACGCTTATAACACATTTAAAAATGAGTATCCAGACTTTGGCTTGCAAGCAGAAGTCTATCATCATACAGAATTGTTAGCTCAGTGGGTGAAAGAAGGACGCTTAAAACCTGTTCACGCTATTGAGGAAACAGTTACGTACCATGATTCCTGTTACTTAGGAAGATACAACGAAGTATACGAAGCGCCACGCGATATTTTGAAAGCAATTCCTGGTGTGAATCTTGTAGAAATGGCACGTAACCGTGAAACCGGAATGTGCTGTGGCGCAGGTGGTGGCTTAATGTGGATGGAAGAGACAGCAGGTTCACGTATTAACGTTGCTCGTACAGAACAAGCACTAGCTGTGCAACCATCCATTATCGGTACAGGTTGTCCATATTGCTTAACGATGATTAGCGATGGGACGAAAGCGAAAGAAGTAGAAGAGAAGGTTCAAACTCTTGATGTAACAGAGATTTTAGAACGCTCTGTTATCGGACAGAAGAAAGAAGCGATGTAATCTGCAAGCATGAATACAACTTTAGAGAGAGGTGCAATCATTGCACCTCTTCTCAACGTAAGAACACCGAGCGAGCGCTCGGTGCTAAAAAAAGAGATGGGGGAAATAGATATGAGTAAAACAGTTATTTTAAGTGCTGCAAGAACACCGGTTGGGAAATTTGGAGGATCTTTAAAAGACGTGAAGGCGACAGAACTTGGGGGAATTGCAATTAAAGCAGCACTTGAGAGAGCAAATGTTTCTGCTAGTGATGTTGAGGAAGTTATATTTGGAACAGTTATTCAAGGGGGACAGGGGCAAATTCCATCGCGCCAAGCTGCGAGGGCTGCTGGAATCCCTTGGGAAGTACAGACGGAAACAGTGAATAAAGTTTGTGCATCAGGGCTTCGTGCGGTTACGTTAGCGGATCAAATTATTCGTACTGGCGATCAATCACTAATTGTAGCTGGCGGTATGGAGTCAATGAGTAACAGTCCTTACATTTTACGAGGCGCAAGATGGGGATACAGAATGGGTAACAACGAAATCATCGATTTAAACGTTGCTGACGGCTTGACATGCGCATTTTCAGGTATACACATGGGTGTTTATGGTGGAGAAGTTGCGAAGGAAGATGGAATCTCTCGCGAAGCGCAAGATGAATGGGCATATCGTAGCCATCAGCGTGCGGTTTCAGCGCATAAAGAAGGACGTTTTGAAGAGGAAATCGTGCCAGTAACGATTCCGCAAAGAAAAGGCGATCCTATCGTCGTTGCAAAAGATGAGGCGCCGCGCGCGGATACAACGATTGAAAAATTAGCGAAATTAAAACCTGTATTTGATAAGACGTCGGCAGTGACAGCGGGTAATGCTCCTGGACTAAATGATGGCGGTGCTGCGCTCGTATTAATGAGCGAAGACAGAGCGAAGCAAGAAGGAAGAAAGCCATTAGCAACAATTTTGGCACATACAGCAATTGCAGTGGAGTCTAAAGATTTCCCAAGAACGCCAGGTTATGCAATTAACGAATTGTTGAAAAAAACAGGCAAGACAATTGAAGATATCGATTTATTCGAGATTAATGAAGCATTTGCAGCGGTAGCAATTGCAAGTACAGAGATTGCAGGAATTGACCCAGATAAATTGAATGTAAATGGCGGCGCAGTGGCAATGGGACATCCAATTGGAGCAAGTGGAGCGCGTATTATCGTTACACTTATCCACGCACTGAAGCAGCGCGGCGGCGGAATTGGAATTGCTTCTATTTGTAGCGGTGGCGGTCAAGGTGACGCAATTATGATCGAAGTTCGTTAATTTACGTGTAGGTGATTTTTGATTTATTAACAATTTATATTGAGGGGGAAGAAAGAATGGGTGTACAAAAAATAGTTGTAATTGGTGCAGGACAAATGGGTTCGGGAATCGCACAAGTATGTGCAATGGCAGGATATGATGTGAAGGTACAAGATTTAAAACAAGAGCAATTAGACAGAGGATTGGCTATTATTACGAAAAACTTAGCGCGCCAAGTGGAAAAAGGACGCATGAAGGAAGAAGAGAAGGAAGCGACGTTAAATCGCCTTACAGTAACGCTTGATTTAGATTGTGTGAAGGAAGCGGATCTTGTTATTGAAGCGGCTGTTGAGAAAATGGATATAAAAAAGAAAATCTTTGCGAATCTAGATGAAATTGCTCCAGATCACGCAATTTTAGCGACGAATACGTCATCTCTACCAATTACAGAAATTGCAGCGGTAACGAAACGTCCGGAGAAAGTAATCGGTATGCACTTTATGAATCCCGTTCCGGTTATGAAGCTTGTTGAAATTATTCGTGGTTTGGCTACAGATGATGAGGTGTACGAAACAATTGAAGATATTACGAAAAAAATCGGGAAAGTGCCAGTTGAAGTAAATGATTTCCCAGGATTTGTATCGAACCGTATTTTATTACCGATGATTAACGAAGCGATCTATACGTTATATGAAGGTGTAGCGACGAAAGAAGCGATTGATGAAGTAATGAAACTAGGTATGAATCATCCGATGGGACCACTTACATTAGCTGATTTTATCGGTTTAGATACATGTTTATACATTATGGAAGTGTTGCATGAAGGATTAGGAGATAGTAAATATCGCCCATGTCCATTATTACGCAAGTATGTGAACGCAGGATGGTTAGGACGTAAAACAGGCCGTGGTTTCTACGTTTACGAATAAAGTCCTCCTTTTATTAAAATAGTGGTCTTACCAAATTATTAAAAAGATATATAGCAAACGGAGGCGGAGTACATGAATTTTCATTTTACTGAAGAGCAACAAATGATGAGGAAAATGGTTCGAGATTTTGCGCAGAAGGAAATAGCTCCCTTTGTTCCTAGTATGGAACAAGGGGTGTTCCCAAAAGAGATTTTGCAGAAGATGGGTGAGCTTGGACTAATGGGTATTCCAGCGCCTGCAAAATATGGCGGGGCAGAAATGGATTTTATTTCTTACATTTTAGCAATTGAGGAAATTTCAAAGGTAAGTGCGACGGTTGGTGTAATTTTAGCTGTACATACGTCAGTTGGAATGAACCCGATTTTATATTTTGGAACAGAAGAACAGAAGCAGAAATATGTTTCTAAACTTGCGACTGGTGAATATTTAGGTGCATTTGCATTAACAGAACCAAATGCAGGATCAGATGCAGGGAGTTTGAAATCAAGAGCTGTAAAGAAAGGCGATCACTACATTATTAATGGATCGAAAGTATTTATTACAAATGGCGGTGAAGCAAGTACATACATTGTATTCGCTTCTACAAATCCAGAGGTAGGAAAAAGTGGGATTTCTGCATTTATAGTAGAGAAAGATACACCGGGCTTAATTATCGGCAAAGATGAGCATAAAATGGGACTTCTTGGTTCTCGCACGGTACAACTTACGTTTGAAGATATGAAAGTGCCGGCCGAGAATTTACTTGGTGAAGAAGGACAAGGATTTAAGGTGGCAATGGCGAATTTAGATGTTGGACGAATTGGAATCGGAGCGCAGGCATTAGGAATCGCGGAAGCGGCGCTTGCATGTGCAATTGATTATGCGAAAGAGCGTGAGCAATTCGGCAAGCCAATTGCGGCGCAGCAAGGAATCGGATTCAAACTTGCAGATATGGCAACTAGTGTAGAAGCAGCGCGATTACTTGTATACAGAGCGGCATCGCTAAGAGCGCAAGGATTACCATGCGGTAAAGAAGCTTCTATTGCGAAATTATTCGCTTCTAAGACGGCTGTTGAAGTTGCGATTGAAGCGGTGCAAGTATTTGGCGGTTATGGTTATACGAAAGACTATCCAGTAGAACGATTTTTCCGTGATGCGAAAATCACGCAAATATATGAAGGAACGAGTGAGATACAGAAACTTGTTATTAGTCGAGCTTTATAAAAGGACAAGGGGGAGACGGGAATGCATTTTAAACTATCAGAAGAACATGAAATGATAAGAAAAATGGTTCGGGATTTTGCTAAGAACGAAGTAGCACCGACGGCAGCTGAGCGTGATGAAGAAGAGAGATTTGATCGTGCACTATTTGATCAAATGGCAGAGCTTGGTTTAACCGGAATTCCGTGGCCTGAAGAATACGGTGGAATTGGAAGCGATTACTTAGCGTATGTGATTGCTATCGAAGAATTATCTCGTGTTTGTGCTTCAACAGGTGTAACGCTGTCTGCACACACTTCACTTGCTGGTTGGCCAATTTTTAAATTTGGAACGGAAGAACAAAAGCAAAAGTTTTTACGACCGATGGCAGAAGGAACGAAAATTGGTGCATACGGTTTAACGGAACCAAGTTCTGGCTCAGATGCTGGCGGAATGAGGACAACTGCGAAACGAGATGGAGACCATTACATTTTAAATGGATCGAAAATCTTTATTACAAATGGCGGTATTGCTGATATTTATGTTGTTTTTGCGTTAACTGATCCCGAATCGAAGCAGCGTGGTACGAGCGCGTTTATTG
Organism: Bacillus cereus group sp. MS39; assembly: GCF_040448665.1. Lineage (NCBI taxonomy): Bacteria > Bacillati > Bacillota > Bacilli > Caryophanales > Bacillaceae > Bacillus > Bacillus cereus group sp. MS39. The sequence continues at coordinate 155,666 of NZ_CP123058.1, forward strand.
TGGAAAGTGATACACCAGGATTTTCAGTTGGGAAGAAGGAAAGCAAGTTAGGGATTCGCTCTTCACCAACAACTGAAATTATGTTCGAAGATTGCCGTATTCCTGTAGAGAACCTACTCGGGGAAGAGGGCCAAGGATTTAAAGTTGCGATGCAAACATTAGATGGCGGCCGTAATGGTATTGCCGCGCAAGCAGTCGGTATTGCGCAAGGGGCTTTAGATGCTTCTGTAGATTATGCAAGAGAGCGTCATCAGTTTGGGAAACCAATTGCGGCGCAGCAAGGAATTGGCTTTAAACTTGCAGATATGGCAACGGATGTGGAGGCGGCACGTCTTCTAACATACCAAGCGGCTTGGCTTGAATCGGAAGGGCTTCCGTATGGGAAAGAGTCAGCGATGTCAAAAGTATTTGCAGGGGATACAGCGATGAAGGTGACGACTGAAGCGGTACAAGTATTTGGTGGTTACGGTTATACGAAAGATTATCCAGTAGAGCGTTATATGCGCGATGCAAAGATTACACAAATATATGAGGGAACACAAGAGATTCAAAGGCTTGTAATTTCTCGTATGTTAACGAAGTAGGATCAAAGGCGTAGGTATTTTCCTACGCTTTTTCCTTCCAAAAAATAATAGGGAGAGGTGAAGGGGATGGTTAAACACAATGTACATGCGTCCGTGAAAGATGAAAAATTAGTTGCGTTAAGACGTGAACAAATGATTAAAGGTGCGGTGCAATTGTTTAAGCAAAAAGGGTTCCCACGTACAACAACGAGAGAGATTGCGAAGGCGGCTGGGTTTAGTATTGGAACACTTTATGAGTACATTCGTACAAAAGATGATGTTTTATATTTAGTTTGTGATAGTATTTATGAACATGTAAAAGAAAGATTAGAGGAAGTAGTGTGTACAGAGAAGGGAAGTATAGAAAGCTTAAAGATAGCGATAACGAATTATTTTAAAGTGATGGATGAATTGCAAGAAGAAGTATTAATTATGTATCAAGAGGTACGTTTTTTACCGAAAGAATCACTCCCATATGTATTAGAAAAAGAGTTTCAAATGGTCGGGATGTTTGAGAATATTTTAGAGCAGTGTACAGAAAATGGGACATTTACATTAAATAAAAAAGAGATACAGCTTCTTGCACATAATATTTTCATACAAGGACAAATGTGGGGATTTAGACGTTGGGCCCTGCAAAAACTGTATACGCTTGAAGAATATACAGAAATGCAAATTAGGTATGTACTGCAAGGAGCGCATATGTTTCCGAAATAAGGAATAGACAAATTATAATTTTATTACCATATTAAAGTTTCCCGTTTTTTTTGTAGCATATTTGTGCGACTTTTGTTTATAATGAATAGTATGGATTTTTTTAAGCAGACCGTTATATATAAGGTTATATTTGAAGAAAGGAAGTGCCGCATAAGTGAATTTTAAGCAATATTCACCAGAAGAGCTAAAAGAATGTTCAATGATTGAAGTTGTACATAGCGTTTTAGGGGATAAAAGACAAGCAACGACATTCAACGAGTTGGTTCGAGAAATCGCTCAAGTGCTGGGACTATCTCAAGAGCAAGTTAATGCGAAACTCGCACAATTTTATACAGATTTAAACATCGATGGACGTTTCATTAATTTAGGAGAAAATCGTTGGGGACTACGTAGCTGGTACCCATATGAGCAAATTGATGAAGAAATCTTACCTCAGCCAAAACCGAAGAAGAAACGTAAAGTTGAAGAGGACGGTTTTGACGACTACATCGAAGAAGATGAAGACTTCGACGATGCAGAAGCAAGTGAAGAAGAGGTAGAAGATTTGGACAAGGTTCTTGAAGAAGAAGACGGAGATGACGATGATCTTGATGATTTAGATGAAGATGATGAAGATGACTTCGCCGAAGAAGAACTTGAGTACGATGAAGCTGAAGCTGAAGAAGAAGAAGAGGAAGAACTGTAGTTCTTGACTTTTCATTATCGTCCATGTAGAATCATTTTTGGGCTCTTTAAAAAAGGACGATAATACTTTTAAAGTGTAAATATAAAAGAAAATTGCTCCCTACTTATTACTTTATGTGATGAGGGGAGCAATTTTCTTTTTTGTTTTTTGTTTAGAAAATAAAAAGAGTCTAACAATAAGATGGATACAGTGTTATCTACATACGTTGCGCTTTGCAACGGTGATTATATAACAGCAAAATAGGAGGGAGCTTTTTCATGACTAAGTATATTTTTGTAACAGGCGGTGTAGTATCGTCTCTAGGAAAAGGTATTACAGCAGCATCTCTTGGAAGACTTTTAAAAAATCGTGGTTTAAACGTAACGATTCAAAAGTTTGATCCGTACATTAACGTAGACCCAGGGACTATGAGCCCATACCAACACGGTGAGGTATTCGTAACAGATGATGGTGCAGAAACTGATTTAGACCTTGGTCACTATGAGCGTTTCATCGACATCAACTTAAACAAATACAGCAACGTAACAACAGGTAAAATTTACTCTTCAGTTCTTCAAAAAGAGCGCCGTGGTGAATACCTAGGAGGAACAGTTCAAGTTATTCCTCACATTACTAACGAAATTAAAGAGCGTGTATACCGTTCTGGTCGCGAAACAAACGCGGACGTTGTTATTACAGAAATTGGTGGAACTGTTGGTGACATCGAGTCTCTACCATTCTTAGAAGCAATCCGTCAAATTAAGAGCGACATCGGTCGTGACAATGTAATGTACATTCACTGTACGTTAATCCCGTACTTAAAAGCAGCGGGTGAAATGAAAACAAAACCAACGCAACATAGCGTTAAAGAGCTTCGCAGCTTAGGTATTCAACCAAATATTATCGTTGTTCGTACAGAATTGCCTGTTTCTCAAGATATGAAAGACAAGCTTGCATTATTCTGTGACATTGATACAAAAGCAGTTATCGAAGCACGCGATGCAGATACTTTATATGCGGTTCCATTATCTCTTCAAGAGCAAAATATGGACCAAATCGTTTGCGATCACTTAAAATTAGACAATCCAGCTGCAGATATGACAGAATGGACTGCGCTAGTTAATAAAGTACGTAACCTTTCTAAGAAAACAAAAATTGCTCTTGTTGGTAAATACGTAGAGCTTCAAGATGCATACATTTCTGTTGTAGAAGCACTTCGTCATGCGGGTTATTCATTCGACACAGATGTAGAAGTGAAATGGGTAAACGCTGAGCACGTAACACTAGAGAACGTACAAGAATTAGTTGGTGACACAGATGGTATCCTTGTACCTGGTGGATTCGGCGATCGTGGTGTAGAAGGTAAAATCGTTGCAATTCAATATGCTCGTGAAAACAAAGTTCCATTCTTAGGAATTTGCCTAGGTATGCAACTTGCATCAATCGAATTCGCACGTAACGTATTAGGATTAGAAGGAGCTAACTCTTCTGAAATAAATCCTGACACACCTTATGCAATCATTGACTTATTACCAGAACAAAAAGATGTAGAAGACTTAGGTGGCACACTTCGTCTTGGTCTATACCCATGTAAGCTTGCTGAAGAAACAAATGCTTACAATGCTTACAACGAGCCGGTTGTATATGAGCGTCATCGTCATCGTTATGAGTTCAACAATCAATTCCGTCCGGATATGGAAAAAGAAGGATTTGTATTCTCTGGTACAAGCCCAGACGGTCGTCTAGTTGAAATCATTGAATTAAAAGACCACCCTTGGTTCGTGGCAGCACAGTTCCATCCAGAACTTGTATCTCGTCCAAATCGTCCACAACCATTGTTCCATGACTTCGTAAGTGCTTCTATTACGAATAAAGAGAGCAAGTAATAAAAAAAAGCGCCTGAAATAGGGCGCTTTTTTTAATATTCATTTAACATTTCATCGATTGTAAATTTGATTCCATGATATGCAAATAAAGCTATCATTAAACTTGGGAATCCGTAGCGATTGCCTTCATCGTCTGGAATAAGGCCTTTTAACAGCTTAGTATCAATATGTACATCTGTATATTGTTCTAGTGATTCAGTACCTTCTTGAATAGCAGAGATGCCGACAATAGAGTGTCCATCAGCTTGAAGTTTTTTTGCCATTGCTACAACTTCTTCATCTGTTGAAAAACGGCTAATAAGAAGTACGCGGTCTGCAGAAGTTACCTCTACTTCTTTACCATTTTCAAATAATCGTTTTGCTTGCTTCATTGGCTCAGCACCGAATAATGCTTCAGCAACAACGCCCTCCATTTCATTTGTACCATGTAAATAAATGAAACCGTCGCCAACTAATGCTTGAGCAAGTAGACGGGCGCTATCTTCTATATTCATTTCTTCTTTTTGAGAAACTCTGGAGAAATAACCACTTAATTGAGTTGAAAAAATTTTTAACATAATGTTACTCCCTTTCGTACGTGTTTACCGGCTTTCATTATAGTTTATTTTTTTAGAAAGGTGAAATCGAAGGGTAGCATAACAAAATAGGAAACGGTAAAATAAGAAAGAATAGGAAGGGATTTGCCAAAGAATAGCGAAAATTAATCGTTAAGATATAAGAAGCTTTAAATCTTGTATTTATACAGAAAGGTTGGGAGTTATGGAAGGTAAAATTTTAATCGTTGATGATCAATATGGCATTCGTGTGTTATTACATGAAGTGTTCCAAAAAGAAGGTTATCAGACATTCCAAGCAGCGAATGGATTTCAAGCTTTAGATATCGTGAAAAAAGATAATCCAGATTTAGTAGTGTTAGATATGAAAATTCCAGGTATGGATGGTATAGAGATTTTAAAACATGTAAAGGAAATTGATGAGAGTATTAAAGTAATTTTAATGACTGCTTATGGAGAGCTTGATATGATCCAAGAAGCGAAAGATTTAGGAGCTTTAATGCACTTTGCTAAACCGTTTGATATTGATGAGATTCGTCAAGCGGTGAGAGAACAGCTTGCTGTAGAGGCGTAAAAAATGAATTTTTTATAAAAAATATGGAAAAAAGCGTTTACATGGACTAATGAGCAGGTGAATACGGTTGAGTTTTTGAGTACAAGTTGTTATCCTATTGAGTGTAGAAAAAAGTCCGGTATGTAAATATACATATTTTACCTTATTCTGGTCATACTACCAGCGATAAGAACTTATCGGATACAAAAAACGTTTTTTAGGAGGATTCACCATGCCTTTAGTTTCTATGAAAGAAATGCTAAACACAGCACTAGAAGGAAAATACGCAGTTGGTCAATTCAACATGAACAACTTAGAGTGGACTCAAGCTATCTTAGCTGCTGCGGAAGAAGAAAAGTCTCCTGTAATCCTAGGTGTATCTGAGGGTGCAGCTCGTCATATGACTGGTTTCAAAACAGTTGTAGCTATGGTTAAAGCTTTAATCGAAGAAATGAACATCACTGTTCCTGTAGCGATTCACCTTGACCATGGTTCAAGCTTCGAAAAATGTAAAGAAGCAATTGATGCAGGTTTCACATCTGTAATGATCGACGCTTCTCACCACCCATTCGAAGAAAACGTTGAAACTACTAAAAAAGTAGTAGAATACGCACACGCTCGTAACGTATCTGTTGAAGCTGAGCTTGGAACAGTTGGCGGACAAGAAGACGACATCATCGCTGAAGGCGTAATTTACGCTGATCCATCAGAGTGTAAGCACCTTGTTGAAGCAACAGGTATCGATTGCCTAGCTCCAGCTTTAGGTTCTGTACACGGTCCTTACAAAGGTGAGCCTAACTTAGGATTCGCTGAAATGGAACAAGTTCGTGACTTCACTGGCGTACCTTTAGTATTACACGGTGGTACTGGTATCCCAACTGCTGATATCGTAAAAGCTATTTCTTTAGGTACTTCAAAAATTAACGTAAACACTGAGAACCAAATTGAGTTTACAAAAGCTGTTCGTGAAGCATTAAGCAAAGACCAAGAAGTTTACGATCCTCGTAAATATATTGGACCTGGCCGCGAAGCTATTAAAGCAACTGTTGCTGGTAAAATGCGTGAATTCGGTTCTAACGGTAAAGCGTAAGAATAAAATTCCGTTTTGGAAACCGTCTAGTCTTTTAGACGGTTTCCTTTCGTTGTATAATGAAAGCGTGAACAAGTCTAAAGATTTTTATCATTTTGTTTTTGAAATAGAAAATAATGTGCATAGTCCTATTAATAAATGTGATAATGTATCTAAATTGATAATGTAAATTCGATGAATAGTTAATCTTTATCTATTCGTACTACGGGAGAAATGAAGATAATGGTTTCCTATTTATTGAGTGTTAGGGTGGAAAGAGTGATTGAGATTCTTAAGGGGAGCTTTCTATAAGGATATAGAAAGTAAATACATTCACAAGAAGGGAGCTCAATATGGAAAAATTGCTAATTGAAGGCGGAAGAGCTTTAAATGGAACAATTCGAGTGAGTGGTGCAAAGAACAGCGCCGTTGCACTAATTCCAGCGACAATTTTAGCAGATACTCCAGTAACTATTGGTGGTGTCCCTAATATTTCGGACGTGAAAATGTTAGGAGACTTGCTAGAGGAAATTGGAGGAAGAGTAGCTTATGGACAGGAGGAAGAGATGATAGTCGATCCTTCTAACATGGTTGCAATGCCTTTACCGAATGGAAAAGTGAAAAAATTGCGTGCTTCTTATTATTTAATGGGTGCGATGCTTGGCCGTTTTAAAAAAGCTGTTATTGGGCTTCCAGGTGGATGTCATTTAGGACCGAGGCCTATTGATCAGCATATTAAAGGATTTGAAGCGTTAGGTGCACATGTTACGAATGAACAGGGTGCGATTTATTTAAGAGCAGATGAATTGCGCGGGGCACGTATTTATTTAGATGTTGTTAGTGTAGGAGCTACAATTAATATTATGCTAGCAGCTGTGCGAGCGAAAGGTAGAACTGTTATTGAAAACGCAGCGAAAGAACCAGAGATTATTGATGTAGCTACATTGTTAACAAGCATGGGTGCACGCATTAAAGGTGCGGGCACAGATGTAATCCGAATTGATGGTGTGGATTCACTGCACGGTTGTCACCATACGATCATTCCGGATCGTATTGAAGCGGGTACGTATATGATTTTAGGAGCTGCATCAGGAGGAGAAATAACGGTTGATAATGTGATTCCTCAGCATTTAGAGTCAGTTACAGCGAAGTTAAGAGAAGCTGGTGTCCAAGTTGAAACGAACGATGACCAAATTACAGTGAACGGTAATAGAAGGTTAAAAGTAGTTGATATAAAAACGCTTGTATATCCAGGATTCCCAACAGATTTACAACAACCATTTACAACGCTTTTAACAAAGGCGCACGGAACGGGTGTTGTAACGGATACGATTTACGGCGCACGCTTTAAACACATTGATGAATTACGTCGTATGAACGCACAAATTAAAGTGGAAGGTCGTTCGGCAATTGTAACTGGTCCTGTTTTATTACAAGGTGCAAAAGTGAAAGCGAGTGATTTGCGAGCTGGAGCGGCCCTTGTTATTGCAGGGTTAATGGCGGATGGAATTACAGAAGTAACCGGACTTGAGCATATTGATCGAGGTTATGAAAATATAGTAGACAAGCTTAAAGGTCTTGGCGCAAACATTTGGCGAGAACAAATGACAAGTCAAGAAATTGAAGAGATGAAGAACGCATAAGTGATACTTCCGCAAGGGGGAAGCGAAGCATCACTACTTGCGGAAGTATACTTTGTAGAGAAACACGGTTCACAAAATACGGCAGAAATATAAAGACTTAAAGGAGAGGGATTATCGTGGAAAGAAGTTTATCTATGGAGTTAGTACGTGTAACAGAGGCTGCAGCATTATCATCAGCGCGTTGGATGGGGCGCGGGAAAAAGGATGAGGCAGACGGTGCAGCAACATCAGCTATGCGTGATGTATTTGATACAATCCCGATGAAAGGTACAGTTGTAATTGGTGAAGGCGAGATGGACGAAGCACCAATGCTGTATATCGGAGAGAAATTAGGTACAGGATATGGACCACGTGTAGACGTTGCGGTTGATCCTTTAGAAGGGACAAACATCGTAGCAGCTGGTGGATGGAATGCTCTTGCTGTTATTGCAATTGCAGATCATGGTAATTTGTTACATGCTCCTGACATGTACATGGATAAAATCGCGGTTGGCCCAGAAGCGGTTGGGGCGGTCGATATTGATGCGCCTATTATCGATAACTTACGTGCGGTTGCGAAAGCGAAAAATAAAGATATTGAAGATGTTGTAGCGACAGTTTTAAACCGTCCACGTCATCAAGCGATTATCGAAGAAATTCGTAAAGCTGGTGCTCGTATTAAATTAATTAACGATGGAGATGTGGCTGGAGCAATTAACACCGCATTTGATCGCACAGGTGTAGATATTTTATTCGGCTCTGGTGGAGCACCTGAGGGTGTATTAGCAGCAGTTGCATTAAAATGTTTAGGTGGAGAAATTCATGGAAAGCTTCTGCCTCAAAATGAAGCTGAATTAGCTCGCTGTAAAAAAATGGGTATTGAAGATATAAATCGTATCCTTCGCATGGAAGACTTAGTAAAAGGTGACGATGCAATCTTTGCGGCAACAGGCGTAACAGACGGAGAACTATTACGCGGCGTTCAATTTAAAGGTAGCGTAGGAACAACACAATCCCTTGTTATGCGTGCAAAATCAGGCACAGTACGCTTCGTAGACGGACGTCATAGCTTGAATAAAAAACCAAACTTGGTTATTAAGTAAAAAGCGTAAGCAGCTCGTTCAGAATGGGAGGGGCATTGTAGCTCCTGACCATTCTAGCTACTGGAACTAGGTTAAATAAAAGCGAAGACAAATTTTCTTGTCTTCGCTTCTTGTATTTGTGTTTCAACGTATTGATTAAAACTAGATAAAAGGGTTACAATAGTGAATATTACCCTACTTGAACTTATTGCCTTTCATTATTAATTATTTGCCTTCCGTATTTTTTCCCTTTACCCATGTGAAAAGAGAATAACGTTAAAGTGTGGTGTCTGAATGAATTTGTCAATTGCAGCATTAGAAAACATGAAATTAAAAGAGTTATACGAGCTTGCGAAAGAATTTAAGATTTCGTATTATAGCAAATTAACGAAAAAAGAGTTAATCTTCGCTATCCTAAAAGCTCGAGCAGAAAAAGAAGGTTTCTTCTTCATGGAAGGCGTATTAGAAATTATTCAATCAGAAGGATTTGGATTCCTACGTCCTATCAACTATTCTCCAAGCTCAGAAGATATTTATATCTCAGCTTCGCAAATTCGTCGTTTCGATTTACGTAATGGAGACAAGGTTTCTGGTAAAGTACGACCTCCGAAAGAAAATGAACGCTATTTTGGATTATTACAAGTTGAAGCTGTAAACGGAGATGATCCAGAGTCAGCAAAAGAGCGTGTGCATTTCCCTGCATTAACACCATTATACCCAGATCGCCAAATGAAATTGGAAACGGAACCGAAAAAGTTACCGACACGCATCATGGATTTAATCGCACCAGTTGGATTTGGACAACGTGGTTTAATTGTCGCGCCTCCAAAGGCTGGTAAAACAAGTCTATTAAAAGAAATCGCACACAGTGTTACAACAAATCACCCGGAAGCTGAATTAATTGTACTTTTAATTGATGAGCGTCCAGAGGAAGTAACAGACATCGAACGTTCTGTTAAAGGAGATGTTGTAAGCTCTACTTTTGATGAAGTGCCAGAAAATCATATTAAAGTAGCGGAACTTGTGTTAGAACGTGCAATGCGTCTTGTAGAGCACAAAAAAGATGTTATCATTTTAATGGATAGTATTACCCGTTTAGCGCGAGCTTACAACCTTGTTATTCCGCCAAGTGGTAGAACATTATCGGGTGGTATCGACCCAGCTGCCTTCCATAGACCGAAGCGTTTCTTTGGAGCTGCACGTAATATTGAAGAAGGCGGTAGCTTAACGATTTTAGCAACAGCGCTTGTTGATACAGGATCTCGTATGGACGATGTAATTTACGAAGAATTTAAAGGAACTGGAAATATGGAACTTCACTTAGATCGTTCATTAGCTGAGCGTCGTATCTTCCCGGCAATTGATATTCGCCGTTCTGGTACACGTAAAGAAGATCTATTAATTCCGAAAGAACATTTAGACAAGCTATGGGGTATTCGTAAAACAATGCGTGATACACCAGACTTTGTCGAAGGTTTCTTACGTAAACTTCGTCAAACAAAGACAAATGAAGAATTTTTACAAAACATTGTTGCAGACTCAAAAAGATATGTAACAACTAAGTAAAGGGAAAAGATTGGGACTCGCTTATTTTGTGGTAAGCGAGTTTTTTATGTTTTTTTAAGGGAATATTAGAGAGAGCAATATATGGGGGAATTTTGTTTTTTGAGATGAAAATCATATTTGGGTCGAGAGTTTGAAGTGTCCTGGATTCTGAACGAGCCGCTTGTGCTTTTAATTATATCCAGCTTCAGCGGCTAGAATGGTCGGTGGCTTCACTTCTTCCTATGAGGCAAAAAGCGCCTCTACGTCAGAAGCTCCATCCCCCTCCCATTCTGAGCGAGCCGTTTGCGCTTTTAATTATATCCAGCTCCAGCGGCTAGAATGGTCGGTGGCTTCACTTCTTCCTACGAGGCAAAAAGCGCCTCTACGTCAGAAGCTCCATCCCCCTCCCATTCTGAGCGAGCCGTTTGCGCTTTTAATTATATCCAGCTCCAGCGGCTAGAATGGTCGGTGGCTTCGCGTCTTCCTACGAGGCAAAAAGCGCCTCTACGTCAGAAGCTCCATCCCCCTCCCATTCTAAACGAGCCGCTTGTGCTTTTAATTCGATCCAGCTTCAGCGGCTAGAATCTCCGGCCATTTCGCTCTCTCGGTCGAAGCAAAAAGCGCTTCTTGGTCGAGAGCTCCAATGTCCTGCGATTCTGAACGAGCCGCTTGTGCTTTTAATTATATCCAGCTCCAGCGGCTAGAATCTCCGGCCATTTCGCTCTCTCGGTCGAAGCAAAAAGCGCTTCTTGGTCGAGAGCTCCAATGTCCTGCGATTCTGAACGAGCCGCTTGTGCTTTTAATTATATCCAGCTCCAGCGGCTAGAATCTCCGGCCATTTCGCTCTCTCGGTCGAAGCAAAAAGCGCTTCTTGGTCGAGAGCTCCAATGTCCTGCGATTCTGAACGAGCCGCTTGTGCTTTTAATTATATCCAGCTCCAGCGGCTAGAATCTCCGGCCATTTCGCTCTCTCGGTCGAAGCAAAAAGCGCTTCTTGGTCGAGAGCTCCAATGTCCTGCGATTCTGAACGAGCCGCTTGTGCTTTTAATTATATCCAGCTCCAGCGGCTAGAATCTCCGGCCATTTCGCTCTCTCGGTCGAAGCAAAAAGCGCTTCTTGGTCGAGAGCTCCAATGTCCTGCGATTCTGAACGAGCCGCTTGTGCTTTTAATTATATCCAGCTCCAGCGGCTAGAATCTCCGGCCATTTCGCTCTCTCGGTCGAAGCAAAAAGCGCTTCTTGGTCGAGAGCTCCAATGTCCTGCGATTCTGAACGAGCCGCTTGTGCTTTTAATTATATCCAGCTCCAGCGGCTAGAATCTCCGGCCATTTCGCTCTCTCGGTCGAAGCAAAAAGCGCTTCTTGGTCGAGAGCTCCAATGTCCTGCGATTCTGAACGAGCCGCTTACGCTTTTAAATTTTAAAAAGACAAAAACAGGTAGTTGCAAAATGGAGTTAGCCTTGTTATAATTTCATCATATGTGTTTCATCAATATAGTTGTGTAAGCAGCTGAAGATGAAAAACTCTGTTTCGAAAATGATTCAGGGCGGAAGGAGATGAAAAGAATGAAAGCAGGAATCCATCCAAATTACAATAAAGTTGTATTTATGGACACGAACACAGGCTTCAAATTCTTAAGCGGGTCTACTAAAGGCTCTAGCGAAACTGTTGAGTGGGAAGATGGTAACACTTATCCATTACTAAAAATTGAGATCAGTTCTGATTCTCACCCATTCTACACTGGACGTCAGAAGTTTGCTACTGCAGACGGACGTGTTGACCGCTTCAATAAGAAATACGGTATCAAGTAATAAAGAACATAAAACAGGCAAGTGTATGTATTCGCTTGTCTGTTTTTTTTGCAAAAATATTAAACCTTTACCCTACTTTGGATTAGGAAAGTAGATGAAAGGAGAGCTCAATGTACTTAATGAATCAAAATGGTTGGATTGAAGTGATTTGCGGGAGTATGTTTTCTGGAAAATCAGAAGAGCTCATCCGCCGTATACGCCGTACGCAATTTGCGAAACAACATGCGATTGTATTTAAACCATGTATTGATAATCGTTATAGTGAAGAAGATGTTGTATCACATAATGGATTAAAGGTTAAAGCAGTTCCTGTTTCAGCTTCAAAAGATATATTTAACCATGTAGCAGAAGAAATGGATGTTATTGCAATCGATGAGGTACAATTTTTTGATGGGGACATTGTGGAAGTGGTGCAAGTATTGGCAAATCGTGGCTATCGTGTCATTGTAGCTGGATTAGACCAAGATTTCCGTGGTCTACCATTTGGACAAGTTCCTCAGCTGATGGCGATTGCTGAACATGTAACTAAGTTGCAGGCAGTGTGTTCTGCATGCGGATCTCCTGCAAGTCGTACGCAACGTTTAATCGATGGAGAACCAGCGGCATTTGATGATCCAATTATTTTAGTTGGGGCTTCAGAATCGTATGAACCACGTTGTCGTCATTGTCATGCAGTACCTACAAAACAAAGATAAATGAAACTCGCTATGTAGAGCGGGTTTTTTTCGAAAATAGATGAAGATTGGTGGCCGGCTCTTCGTACAGCTAAGAACTTTAGGCAGTCAGAGCTGAGCAAGCCGCTTACGCTTTTAAATATTATCTAGCTCCAGCGGCTAGAATGGTCGGTGGTTTCGCTTCTTCCTGCGAGGCAAAGAGCGCCTCTCTGTCAGAAGCTCCAACCTCCTCCCATTCTGAGCAAGCCGCTTACGCTTTTAAATATTATCTAGCTCCAGCGGCTAGAATCTCCGGCCATTTCACTCTCTCGCTCGAAGCAAAGAGCGCTTCAAGGTCGAGAGTTCCAAATAGCCTGCGATTCTGAGCAAGCCGCTTACGCTTTTAAATATTATCTAGTTCCGGTGGCTAGCTCTTCGTGTCTAAGAACCTCCCGCACGAGAAGACAAAAAGCGTCTTCTGTGCGAGAGAACCTTAGCCAGTCAGAGCTGAGTGAGCCACCTCCACTTTTAAATATAATTTGCGTTTTTTTGATTAAGTACCATATACTATTTGTATTAGATACTAGGATGTAGAGGTGAATGGTGTGTTAGATCGTTTGCAGGCTGTAGAAGATCGTTATGAGAAGTTAAATGAATTGTTAAGTGATCCAGAGGTTATTAGCGATACGAATAAGCTTCGTGAGTATTCAAAGGAACAATCTGATATGCAGGAAACGGTAGAGGTGTACCGTGAGTATAAAGATGTTCGTGAGCAATTAAGAGATGCAAAAGCAATGTTAGAAGATAAGTTAGACGCTGATATGCGTGACATGGTAAAAGAAGAGGTTTCTGAATTAGAAGGACAAGATAAAGAATTGTCAGAGCGTCTGAAAATTTTACTTGTTCCAAAAGACCCTAATGATGATAAAAACGTTATCGTTGAGGTTCGTGGTGCTGCTGGTGGTGACGAGGCCGCTTTATTTGCTGGTGATTTATATCGTATGTATAGCCGTTATGCTGAGGTACAAGGTTGGAAAACTGAAATTATCGAAGCGAGCTATACAGAGTTAGGTGGATATAAAGAGATTATCTTTATGATTAACGGTAAAGGTGCTTTCGCGAAGCTGAAATTCGAGAATGGTGCTCACCGTGTACAACGTGTTCCTGAAACGGAATCTGGTGGACGTATTCATACATCTACAGCAACTGTAGCTGTATTACCAGAGGCAGAAGAAGTAGAAATTAGTATTCATGAAAAAGATGTTCGTGTTGATACGTTTGCTTCTAGTGGTCCTGGTGGACAAAGTGTTAATACAACGATGTCAGCGGTACGTTTAACGCATTTACCGACTGGTGTAGTTGTATCGTGTCAGGATGAGAAATCACAAATCAAGAATAAAGAAAAAGCGATGAAAGTATTACGCGCACGTGTTTATGATAAGTTTAGACAAGAAGCGCAAGCTGAGTATGATCAAAACCGTAAACAAGCTGTTGGTACGGGTGATCGTTCAGAGCGTATTCGTACGTATAATTTCCCGCAAAACCGCGTTACAGACCATCGAATCGGTTTAACGATTCAAAAGCTAGATCAAATCTTACAAGGTAAGTTAGATGATTTCATCAATGCCTTAGTGATGGAAGATCAGGCTCAAAAGATGGAGGCAGCTGAGTAATGCGTGTCTATGAAGCCCTGAAATGGGCTTCTTCTTTTTTACAGGAAAATGGACGAGATGAAAATGCGGGAGAACTTGTCCTTTGTCATGTATTAAAGACGAACAGAACCGGAATGCTCATGAATATGCGTGAAGAAATAACTGTGGAACAAGAAACAAGTTTTACGGAGTTTATTCACAAGCATGTAGAAGGTATTCCTATTCAATATATGATTGGTTATGAAATGTTTTATGGACGGTCGTTCTTTGTGAATGAAGAAGTATTAATACCAAGACCAGAAACAGAAGAGCTTATAGTGGGAGTGTTAGAAAGAATCGAGCGTCATTTTGGCGATGAGAAACTACATGTGGCGGACATTGGTACAGGTAGTGGAGCGATTTCTATTACGCTTGCTTTAGAAAATAAAAATCTTCATGTGTATACGGTAGATATTGCACAAGAGTCGATTGAAGTTGCAAAAGAAAATGCAAAAACTTTAGGCGCAGAAGTAACGTTCTATCATGGTGATTTATTGTCACCATTTTATAAAACAGGTCAAAAGTTAGATGTTGTTGTTTCAAACCCTCCATATATACCGGAAGAGGATTGGCGTGGCCTTTCTCCTGTGGTGAAAGAGCATGAGCCAAAGAGAGCACTTGTTGGCGGTGAAGACGGATTAGATTTCTATCGCCGTTTTATGGAAGAGTTGCCGAATGTGTTGCAGAAGAAAGCAATTGTGGCATTTGAAATTGGAGTAGGGCAAGGTGAGGATGTAAAATGGTTGTTACAACAAGCTTTTCCACATGCTCATGTTGAGGTTGTTTTTGATATTAATGGAAAAGATCGTATGGTATTTGCAGAGATGGAGTAAGGTTCACACCTTACTCTATTTTTTTTGTGGAAAAATTTATATAGATTTTGAATTTAATAGTTTAGAAAGATGAAAGTCTGTCCACACTGTTTGTAGAAGGGACGGTGGAGGAAATGAAAAAACAAGTTATTGCTTATCTTCTTCTATTATTAATTGGTGCACAGTTGCTTGTGCAGTTTGGATATATGAAAGCTGATGCGAAAGGGCCTTCAGTTATTCCGAAAGAGGCCGTTCGATTACGGATTTTAGCAAATAGTGATTCAGATAAAGATCAGGCTTTAAAGCGCAAAGTGCGTGATGAAGTAAAAGCACAAATTGATGGATGGGTAGCAGATTTAACTTCATTTGAAGAGGCACGTAAAGTCATTCAAAGTCATATTCCAGAAATCGAAAAAATAGTGGCAAATACGTTGAAAAAAGAAGGAAGTAAAGATTCATTTCAAGTGAAATTTAGTAAGAATGTAAAGTTCCCTACAAAGGTATATGGTAATTTTATTTATCCAGCAGGGGAATATGAGGCGGTATTGATTACAATTGGGGAAGGGGAAGGGGCAAACTGGTGGTGTGTATTATTTCCACCGATGTGTTTCTTAGATTTTTCAAGTGGTACAGCTGTAAGGAAAGAAGAACATGTTGTGAAGGCTGAATCTCCTGAAGAGGAGCAAGTAAAACAAATAGATGATGAAGAAGTAGTAAATACAGAAGAGAAAAAAGAGGATGAGGTGAAAGAAAAGAAAGCTGTAAAGCAGGAAGTCGCAAAAAAAGTAACAGCTTCTGAAAAGAAAGTAGTAAAAAATGAAACGAAAGTAGAAGAACAACCTGTAAGTAAAGAGGAAACAAAAACTGTGGAAAAAGTGGAGAAACCTGTGGAACAAAAACAAGAAAAACAAAATGAGTATGTAAAAGTAGAGGAGGAAGAAGAAAAGCCAGAAGTTAAGTTATTTATTGTAGAAGCTTTTACATCTTTATTCTCTAAATAGTACTATTCGTAAATCCCTTCTCATATATAACAAAGAGGAGGGATTTACTATGAAGAAAGTATATTTTGCTACGAAAGCAGATGTGGAAAGACTGCATTCTTTTTTCGGACAAGCTAATAAAAAAGATGATAAAATAAATGAGTTGTACGCGCAATTTATGATTTTGGAAGAGGCGGAAGAAATACGGGCTGTCATCGGATATGAACAAAGTGAAGAACACGCACTGATTCGTTCTTGTTTATTCACACCTAATGTGGATAAACAGACTTTCTTATATTTTTTCGAAATGTTTTTGCAGTATATGAACGAAAAAAATATTCGACAATTGTACTTACTAACAAATCATCCACAATCTATAACAATCTTTCAGTTTTTTGACTTTGTTACTATAGAGAAAGAAAACGTACCAGAGGGAATTCGACAGTTAGAACACTTTTGTAAAAATATAAAAGAGCCAAATGCAATAATACTAAATTGTCAGCTATTCACAAAGTTATCCACGGATTAATTAGGTTTATCCACATTTTGTGGATAAACCTTGTTTGTCTTTTGGATAAATCTCATAGTAAACTAAAAATAGACAAGTATTTCAGGGTAGAAAAGGACGTGGGAAAAAATGCATACAAATATGTGGGTTGTGGATAATGTTGTGGAAAGAAAAAAATATTATCCACAGTTACAAGAAGCAGCAAAATTATTAAGGGAAAACGAGGCGATTGCCTTCCCTACAGAAACGGTATATGGACTAGGTGCAAACGCGATGAATGATGAAGCAATCGCGAAAATTTTTGAAGCGAAAGGAAGACCGAGTGATAATCCACTTATTGTCCACATCGGTACAAAATCACAGTTAGATGGGATTGTGAAAGAAATCCCGCCAGTTGCAGAGAAGTTAATGGAGCATTTTTGGCCAGGCCCGTTAACAATTATTTTACCTAGAAAAGAAGGGATTTCAGAGAAGGTGACGGCAGGACTTAATACGGTTGGAGTAAGAATGCCTGATCATCCAGTAGCGCTTGCTCTTATTGAAGAGGCAAATGTACCTGTTGCAGCACCGAGTGCGAATCGCTCTGGGCGCCCAAGTCCGACACTAGCTTCTCACGTATATGAAGATTTAAATGAGAAAATTGCAGGTATTGTAGATGGTGGTGCGACGGGAGTAGGTGTTGAATCGACTGTAATTGATTGTACGAGCGAGGTTCCAACGATATTACGCCCAGGTGGAATTACGAAAGAACAATTAGAAGCGGTAATTGGTACTGTTTCTTTAGATCCGGCTTTAAAGGACGAGAAGGAAAAACCGAAATCACCTGGAATGAAATATACACATTATGCACCGAAAGCGCCGCTTAGCATTGTTGAAGGTTCACGTGAATTTATTCAGCTTATTGTGGATAAGAAAAAGGAAGAAGGGTTTAAAGTAGGTGTATTAACGACGGAAGAATATCAGCATGTATATAGCGCGGATGTTGTATTATCTTGTGGTGTTCGAAGCGATTTAGCTAGCGTTGCGACTAAATTATATGATGTACTTAGAACGTTTGATGCAAGTGAAGTGGATGTTATTTTTAGTGAATCATTTCCAAATGAAGGAATAGGGAATGCCATTATGAATCGCTTAACGAAAGCAGCAGGACATCAGATTATTACTGAATCATAAGGTACGATTAGCAAACAGAATATTTCTCCTCGGATAAGCATATTTTGAAGTAGCACGTCCGAGGAGGGACATGAATGACGTTTGAACAGCTAATACCTTTAACAATTATGGCATTCGCCTTAGGGATGGATGCGTTCTCGGTGAGTCTTGGTATGGGAATGATGACCTTAAAGGTAAGACAAATTCTGTATATCGGTATGACGATAGGGATATTTCATATTATCATGCCATTTATAGGAATGATATTAGGTCGCTTTTTATCAGAACAGTATGGAGACATTGCGCATTTTGCAGGTGCTATTTTATTAATTGGACTAGGATTCTATATTATATATTCATCTATTTTGGAGAATGAAGAGACTAGAACGGCCCCTATTGGAATTAGTTTATTCGTATTTGCATTTGGCGTTAGTATAGATAGTTTTTCAGTAGGCCTTAGTCTTGGTATTTACGGGGCGCAGACAATTATTACGATATTACTTTTTGGATTTGTTAGTATGTTATTAGCGTGGATTGGTTTATTAATTGGTAGACATGCAAAAGATATGCTCGGTACATATGGTGAGATAGTAGGTGGTATCATTTTGGTTGGATTTGGATTATATCTCCTTTTTCCTATATAATTTTAAATAGGAGGGAGTTATGAATAAATTATTGGAATGGTATATTCGATTTTTAACTTTTTTCCCTAGGTGGTTAAGACGGCTTGTTATTTGGGGTATTATTTTGCAAATTTCAATTTTAGGTTGGATGAAGTTAATTCGCGAATGGTAAGATAGTTCCTTTCTGTGCATAGTTTTATTTATACTATACTGATTACACTAAAAAATTATAGATATAGAAAGGATGAGATAAATGACGAGATTGAAGCAAGTTTTTGGTATTATTATTAGTTTTTTTGTTTTTTGGTTTAGTATGCTCGGTGTACAAATGTTTGCTGAGTTTTTAGATATTGAGTCATTGAAGTTTGTGGCGGGAAAAACGGAGGCAGCGCGTGCCTTTTATTCTCCATATCCGTTTATAATCGTTTTTCTTATTACATTGCTTTCCCTATATTTCTTAGTAATTAAGCTTGGGAAACCGAAAAAAGAGAAAGTACCTACTTTAGAGGAAAAAAAGGAAGAATTACAATGATAAAATCCCTTGCTAAATAGCAGGGGATTTTATGTTTGAGTGATGGAAGGAATCGAGCCGCTTCCGCTTTTAAACTGGTCTTACCAACTCGAATTGTTCGCCTAGTTTAGCGTAGTTGTGTCCTGCTAGGCGGCTTACTGGTTTTAGTCCTTCTGCATGAATGCGGCCGTTTTCGTATAGGTGTTCTGCGACGTGGAAACGAACGACGCGTCCGATTAGTAGATCGCAAGCTGGTGAGTCTTCTGTTCCGCCAAGAGGGATTGCGCGTTCTAGTACGCATTCCATTCGAATATTAGCTTCTTTCACACCTGGAACGGAGATGACATCACTTTCAATTGGTGTTAGTTTTGCTAGTTCAATTTCACTTTCATTTGGCGGGAGGTTAGCCGCTGTTTCGTTAATTGCTTCTACGTAAGATTCATCAGAGATATGTACGACAAATTCACCTTTTTCAATTGCGTTTCGGGAAGTGTCCTTTCTTTCTCCGGCTTTTCGTTGTACAGAAACTGAGATAAGTGGTGGATTAGCAGCGACAATATTGAAATAGCTATACGGTGCTCCGTTTAATACGCCGTCTTTTGTTACAGAAGTAACGAATGCGACAGGGCGTGGAATGATACTTCCCGTTAATAATTTGTAATTCTCTTTTTCCGTTTGTTCATTTGGATTAATGGATAACATGCGTAAAATCCCCTTTCTAAATATGACGACTTATTGTTTGTTTACAAGATGTTAGTGGAAAACTCCTGCTGAAAATAATATTTTTATTACATAAAAAGAACTTACTTCATTGTGATTGAAGTAAGTTCCGTCTAAATAATCTCGAATTCAAGATAAAAATTATAATAAAACGTATGCACCAGGTCCGATTAAAGCTACCCCGATAGCAACGGCGATTAACATTAAGTTGTATTCATATCCGTTTTGGGTTACCCAGTAACCATTTTTCCCGTGAACAGTGAAGATTGCCATTAACATTGTTCCGACGATAAATAATGAACCGATTGCAGTGAAAATACCTGATGCGAATAAGAAACCACCTAATAATTCAGTTGCGCCAGCCATAAATGCCATAAATACACCAGGGCGTAAACCGATTGATTCCATCCAGCCACCTGTTCCTTTTAAACCGTAACCACCGAACCAACCAAATAATTTTTGAGCACCATGACCCATGAATGTAATACCTATAATAAGACGAATAATAAGAAGACCGAAATCCATCATTTTTGAAACCTCCTAAAAGTTATTAACTTACCTTATGTAAGTAATAATAAAATAGTTACTTACTTTAGTCAAGCGTATTTTGAAAAAAGTTTGAAAAAAATTTTACAAATTAAAAACAAAAAACAAAATGTAGTAAAGACCTCTAGACAAGTTGGGTAAAAAAAGAGAAAATATAAGTAGAAGTTAACTTCTTATTGTTATTCAGACAATCAGAATTGACTGGAATTTTGCAAAGAGCTACAATAAGAGTCTATTAGTAATGACGTAATTTATTTCGAAAGCGTTTTTACAGTATAATATTCGAAGTATGAAGTCTTACATGTATCCCGAGTTTTACTAGGGATTGCCCTATAAACTTTTAGGTAAATTATGAGGAGGACTATCCTATGTTTAAAAAATTATTCGGTTTTGGTTCAAAAACAAATGAAGAAACAATCGTAGCTCCATTAACTGGAGCAGTGAAAAATATTGAAGAAGTACCAGATCCAGTATTCGCTGGTCGTATGATGGGTGAAGGTGTTGCAATCGATCCTACTGAAGGTGTAGTTGTATCTCCAGTTGATGGTGAAATCGTACAGTTATTCCACACAAAACATGCTGTAGGAATTAAAGCGAAAAACGGTACAGAAATTTTAATCCACGTTGGATTAGAAACTGTAAAAATGGAAGGCGAAGGTTTCGAAGCTCACGTTTCTGAAGGCCAAGCTGTAAAAGCTGGAGATAAATTAATCTCATTCGACTTAGAATTAATCCGTGAAAAAGCGAAAAGTACAATTACCCCAATTGTTATTACAAACACAGATGCAGCTGAGTCTATTAAAACAACTGTAGGTGTAACAGCTACAAAAGGTTCAACAGAAGTAATGAAAGTTACAATGAAATAATTATTGTATAAGAGGAATCCGTTTCATATGAAATGGATTCCTTCTTTTGTTTTGTAGTACGCTTGCTATGTATGTTAAAATACTCTAGGCACTTGGAAATAGGGTTTCACATATATGTGGATAAGGCGCATTTTTCTTAGAAAAAATATAAGAGAAATGCGCCTTTCGTATATTCACATTTCTTTTGTTCTATTCTTATGTACGTTATGATGAAAGATAGGAAAAAGAAGAAAAGGGGTGGGTTTGGATGGAACGAGTGTTATTTATTTGCACTGGAAATACATGCCGTAGCCCGATGGCTGAGGCGTTACTTCGTCATCATGGAGAAGGGAAGTTTGAAGTGCAATCTGCTGGTGTTTTCGTCTATCCGGGAAGTGATGCGTCGATATATGCAAAGGAAGCTTTAGCTGAAAAGGGAATTACAATCGATCATGCTTCGCAACAGATAAATGAAGCTTTGATTGATTGGGCAGATATTGTAGTAACAATGACGGAAAACCATAAGCAAATTGTACTTGGGCATTATCCGAGTGTTGAAAAGAAAGTGGATACATTATATGGAGTAACTGAGGGGGTAAGTAAGGATATTTCAGATCCATTTGGCGGTTCACTTTCTATTTATAAAGAAACGTTAGAAGAGATGGAAAAACTTGTACAAACTTTACTGAAAAAACATTCAGAAGGTTGATGTTTCGTGTATAATACGATATTGGAGATTACTTCGTTCCGTTAAGGTAACGAGTGAGAAATGAAGATAATTGATTGAAACTTTGGAGGGGTAAAAATGAAAGTAGTAGTAGCATCTGATCACGGCGGTATGAATATCCGTAAAGAACTTGTAAGTTTATTAGAAGAGTTAAATATTGAATATATTGATTTAGGTTGTGAATGTGAAGCTGGTTCTGTTGATTACCCTGATTTTGCGTTTCCAGCAGCGGAAATGGTAGCGAATGGTGAAGTAGATCGTGGTATTTTAGTTTGTGGGACGGGCATCGGTATGTCAATTGCAGCAAACAAAGTAAATGGTATTCGTTGTGCATTAGTTCATGATACTTTCAGTGCGAAAGCAACGAGAGAGCATAATGATACGAACATGTTAGCAATGGGCGAGCGTGTAATTGGTGCAGGTCTAGCACGTGACATCGCAAAAATTTGGTTAACAACTGACTATGAAGGTGGTCGTCATGAAAACCGCGTAGGAAAAATTAAAACATACGAAACAAAGTAATAGATTCTAACTAGAAGTAGTATGAAATATAATTTGGTGAACCAACCTGTGAAAGGAAGAGGCGTAATGACAGAAATCGTAAAGGTAAGAGAACAGTTACAAATTTCGCTTGCTGATTTCCAAGAACAAGCTTCATTACAAAGTGGTCAAATTTTTGTAGTGGGGTGTAGCACGAGCGAAGTGCTAGGAGAAAGAATTGGGACATCAGGAACGATGGAAGTAGCAGAGGCGATTTTTTCTGAGTTAAAACAATTTCAAGAGCAAACAGGTATTGAGTTGGCGTTTCAATGTTGTGAGCATTTAAACCGTGCTTTAGTAGTTGAGAGAGAGTTGGCGATGAAATATCAATTTGAAATTGTAACAGTTACGCCTGTTAGATCAGCAGGTGGTGCATTAGCAACATATGCGTATCACAATTTGAAAGATCCGGTAGTAATTGAGTTTATTAAAGCAGATGCAGGAATGGATATTGGTGATACATTTATCGGTATGCATTTAAAGCATGTAGCTGTTCCGGTTCGTATAGGTGTGAAGGAAATTGGAAGTGCGCATGTAACGATGGCAACAACACGTGGAAAACTAATTGGTGGAGCACGTGCTGTTTATGCGGCGAAGGAAGAGACTATAACTTGCCGTTAGACATGAAAAATTATAAAGTCGCATAATAGCTTTATATCGAGAGATAAAAGGTATGTAGTCTGACTTTATAATAGAAGAAAGAAAAGACCGATTTTCGGTCTTTTTTTTCTTTTATGATATAGAAAGTCATGTTAGAATGTAGTTGAAAACATGAAGGTTCGAAAGAATTACAACCTGAATTTTCGTTTTTTCTGAATAAATGAGAAAAAACTATTGGGAATCGATGTAATTCGTTCAGAAAAGGGGGATTTTGGTGGATCATTTAAAACGTCAAGATGAAAAGGTATTTGCTGCAATTGAGGCAGAACTAGGAAGACAGCGTTCAAAGATTGAGTTAATTGCTTCAGAAAACTTCGTAAGTGAAGCAGTAATGGAGGCGCAAGGTTCTGTTTTAACGAATAAGTATGCTGAAGGATATCCTGGAAAACGCTACTATGGTGGCTGTGAGCACGTAGACGTAGTGGAAGATATCGCACGTGATCGCGCGAAAGAAATTTTTGGTGCAGAGCATGTAAATGTTCAACCACATTCTGGTGCACAAGCGAACATGGCAGTATACTTTACGATTTTAGAGCAAGGCGATACAGTACTTGGTATGAATTTATCTCATGGTGGTCACTTAACACACGGAAGCCCTGTTAACTTCAGTGGAGTACAATATAATTTCGTAGAATATGGTGTGGATGCTGAATCTCACCGTATTAATTACGATGATGTATTAGCAAAAGCGAAAGAACATAAACCAAAATTAATCGTTGCAGGTGCAAGTGCATATCCTCGTGTTATCGATTTCAAACGATTCCGTGAGATTGCAGATGAAGTGGGTGCATACTTTATGGTTGATATGGCACATATCGCTGGTTTAGTAGCTGCTGGTTTACATCCAAACCCAGTACCACACGCACATTTCGTTACAACGACAACACATAAAACATTACGTGGTCCACGTGGTGGTATGATTTTATGTGAAGAGCAATTTGCAAAACAAATTGATAAATCAATCTTCCCTGGTATTCAAGGTGGTCCACTTATGCACGTAATTGCCGCAAAAGCTGTTGCATTTGGTGAGACGCTACAAGATGATTTTAAAACATATGCACAAAATATCATTAATAATGCGAACCGCTTAGCTGAAGGTCTTCAAAAAGAAGGACTTACACTTGTTTCTGGTGGAACAGACAATCATTTAATCCTGATTGATGTTCGTAACTTAGAAATCACAGGTAAAGTAGCAGAGCACGTATTAGATGAAGTTGGTATTACAGTGAACAAAAATACAATTCCATTTGAAACAGCAAGCCCATTTGTAACAAGCGGTGTACGTATCGGTACGGCAGCTGTAACATCTCGTGGTTTCGGTTTAGAAGAAATGGATGAAATTGCGTCACTTATTGCTTACACATTAAAAAATCATGAAAATGAAGCTGCATTAGAAGAAGCAAGTAAGCGTGTAGAAGCGTTAACGAGCAAATTTCCAATGTACACAGACCTATAATAGATTAAAGAAGACTGCTGAGACATAATTGTTTTGGCAGTTTTTTTTTTGGACATATATTGTTCTTTAAGTATGTATACAAATGATGAATAAATTTTGGCGATATAATGAAGGATACAGCTCCCATAATTGGTAAAGATACTAGATAGATTCATCGTAAAATCATGATTTTGCCAAATTTGCCCTTGAATATTAGTAGCGTTTTCTTTACAATCGTAAATAGTGTAAAAAAGCGTGCAAACGCATGAATATCATCTAAAGGAGAGATTCACATGGGAAAACTGTATGTATTTGATCACCCGTTAATTCAACATAAGATTACATATATTCGCGATAAGAATACAGGTACGAAAGATTTTCGTGAATTAGTGGACGAAGTAGCAAGTTTAATGGCTTTCGAAATTACTCGCGATCTTCCACTTAAAGACATTGAAATTGAAACACCTGTAAGCAAAGCGACAACAAAAGTGATCGCTGGTAAAAAGCTTGGTTTAATTCCGATTTTACGTGCAGGTTTAGGAATGGTTGATGGAATTCTGAAATTAATTCCAGCAGCAAAAGTAGGACACGTTGGTTTATACCGTGACCCTAAAACGTTGCAACCGGTAGAATACTATGTGAAACTTCCAACGGATGTAGAAGAACGTGACTTTATCGTACTAGATCCGATGCTAGCAACAGGTGGTTCTGCAGCTGAAGCAATTAACTCTCTGAAAAAGCGCGGTGCAAAACAAATTAAATTAATGTGTATCGTTGCAGCTCCAGAAGGAGTAAAAGTAGTACAAGAAGAACATCCTGATGTTGATATTTATGTAGCAGCATTAGATGAGAAATTAAATGACCACGGATATGTAGTACCAGGTCTTGGTGATGCTGGTGACCGTTTATTCGGAACGAAGTAAGACAACTGACGAGAGGGGATTCCCCTCTCGTTTTTTTGTTCCGAGTAAGTAGGGGAGGGAGATAAATATACAGGCTATATACAACATAAGTTGTATACACACCACATATAATATAGAAGTCTTACGTCTAGCAAACACTATATATGGAAGGGGAGCGTTATATTTTAAAAATATAATAGTGACAAACTTGTGAACATTATCTTCTATTATAAATAGAAAACTGTTAGAAATTGCATATCTATAACCAGTATTTAGAAGGGTAACGTTTTCATTTTTGGGAGGAAATACCTGATACTCAAATTTTTTGATTTTTTACGATTTCTCGTTGACACTGTTAATACCCTATTGTATGCTAACAACGGGGATAGATGGTAGGGCTTTCAGTGACAAAAATACATCTATTCCGTGACGAAAATGTAAACTTTTTATTTTGTATAGGATTTATGCAAAAAAATGAGTTATTATTAACACATCGTGAATGAGGGTTACATATTGGAGGGATGAATCCTTGCAAAAAAACGATCGCAGCCATATAAAAGCTTATGCTTTAATGTCAGGTATTCTTGCTCAGTTAGTCGGTTCTATTCTTATTGGAATCTTTGGTGGGCAGTGGATTGATAGTAAGGTTGGAACGTTTCCATTGTTTCTTATTATAGGGTTATTACTCGGATTAGGAACAGGGATATACGCAATGATTCGACTCATTCGACATTACTATTCGGGAGAGCAATGATGATAGACGTACATGGACTTGTCCAAAGACAAAAGAAATATATGTACTACTTGCTTGCGCTTCTAGCGCTAGGATGGGGATTCACCTCTTACAAGGATGTATTTCTTGGACTGATTATCGGAACGATTTTCAGTTTTCTTAGTTTGCGCATCATTGCACGTAGAACAGACAAGCTGTTGGATCGCGTAACAAATGGAGAAAACGTGAAGTTTAAGGCGACAGCGGTAAGTACATATTCGAGATTCGCCACGATTGGGTTATTAATTTTATTTGCAGCCAAATATCAAGAGTTAATTGCGATGTGGGGCCTAGGTGTAGGATTGCTGACAGGATATCTTGTCATGATCATAGATTTTCTTTATTTAGAGTATAAGAGCAGGGAAGAGAGGTGAATTACTAGTGGAACACGGTAAATTAGTTGAATTTCTAGGTTTAACGTTCGATTTGTCATCAGTTATGATGGTTACTGTAGCAGCAGTTATTGTTTTCTTAATCGCTGTTATCGGAACTCGCAGTTTAGCCCTTCGCCCAACCGGGATGCAAAACTTCATGGAATGGGTGTTTGACTTCGTGAAAGGGATTATCAATAGTACGATGGATTGGAAAACAGGTGGACGTTTCTTAACGCTTGGCGTTACGCTTATCATGTTTATCATCGTATCGAACTTCCTTGGTTTACCATTCATGTATTCAACAGTTGAGGCTGGCGAACATATTGCATGGTGGAGATCACCAACGTCTGATCCAGCAGTTGCATTAACATTAGCCGTGATGGTAGTTACCCTCACCCATTATTATGGAATTAAGATGAAGGGTACGAAAGAATACGTAAAAGGTTATTTCCAACCTATGAAATTCTTATTCCCATTAAAGGTTATTGAGGAGTTTGCTAACACATTAACGTTAGGTCTTCGTTTATTCGGTAACATTTATGCAGGTGAGATCTTATTAGGATTACTTGCTAAGTTAGGCGGGGCATCATTCCTTGGAGCATTAGGTGCGCTTGTACCAATGTTAGCATGGATGGGATTCAGTGTATTCGTTGGATCAATCCAGTCATTTATTTTCGTTATGTTAACGATGGTTTATATGGCTCATAAAGTAAGCCATGACCATTAATATAATTTAAGTAAGAAAAAATTTATTTTTTTATAATACAAAGGAGGACAAATTAAATGAGTTTAGGTGTAATCGCAGCTGCAATTGCAATTGGTTTATCAGCATTAGGTGCAGGTATTGGTAACGGTCTTATCGTATCACGTACAATCGAAGGTGTTGCTCGTCAACCAGAATTAAAAGGCGCACTTCAAACAATTATGTTCATCGGGGTTGCTTTAGTTGAGGCACTTCCAATCATCGGTGTAGTTATTGCATTCATCGTAATGAACAAATAAGGGAGACTCCCCTTACATAGATGGCGAAGAGTGTTTTTCCGAACTTTCTTCGCCATTGCTTTATGAACGAAACGTATGTCTTTTTTTTTCATATGATCAATTTAGATATTTTGAAGGGAGTGAATCCTTGTGCCAACTTTATTATTAGGGGCTTCCATTCCATTTGGAACGATTGCTTATACATTGTTCATTTTCTTACTTCTATTAGTAATGCTACGCAAATTCGCGTGGGGTCCTTTAATGGGAATTATGAAAGAACGTGAAGAGCATGTTACTAATGAAATCGACGCTGCAGAAAGAAGTAATGCTGAAGCGAAGAAATTAGTAGAAGAACAACGTGAAATGTTAAAACAATCGCGTGTTGAAGCACAAGAGTTAATCGAAAGAGCGAAAAAACAAGCTGTAGATCAAAAGGATGTTATTGTTGCTGCTGCGAAAGAAGAAGCAGAATCAATTAAAGCATCTGCTGTACAAGAAATTCAACGCGAAAAAGAGCAAGCGATTGCTGCTTTACAAGAACAAGTCGCTTCTTTATCTGTTCAAATTGCTTCTAAAGTAATTGAAAAAGAGTTAAAAGAAGAAGATCAAGTTAAGTTAATTCGCGATTATATTAAAGAAGTAGGAGAAGCGCGATGAGCAATGGGATTGTAGCAAAACGTTATGCTGTCGCTCTTTTTAAAATTGCAAAAGAAAAACACGTATTAGAAATGTTTGAAGAGGAATTACGCCTTGTACAAAACGTTTATGTAAAGAACGAAGACCTACATAGCTTTTTAACGCAACCGAACATTTCAAAGGAACAAAAGAAAACGTTTCTTGCAAACGTATTCGGATCTGTTTCTGAATCTATTTTAAATACGTTATATATTTTAATTGATAACAAACGCATTGATATTTTACCTGAAATTGCAGATGAATATGTTGTTCTTGCTAATGAAGAACGTAACGTAGCCGACGCAACTGTATATTCTACTCGTCTTCTATCAGAAGAAGAGAAGCTTAACATTGCAGAAGCATTTGCAAAGAGAACGGGAAAAGATGCAATTCGCGTAAAAAATGTTGTAGATGAAGATTTACTAGGCGGCATTAAAGTACGTATTGGAAATCGCATTTACGATGGAAGCTTACAAGGAAAATTAGCACGTATTCAGCGTGAATTAATGAAGAATAGATAGGGGTGAAGCACATGAGCATCAGAGCTGAAGAAATTAGCGCACTGATAAAGCAACAAATCGAGAACTATCAGTCTGAAATCGAAGTTAGTGATGTTGGTACAGTTATCCAAGTTGGTGACGGTATTGCGCGTGCTCATGGTCTTGATAACGTTATGGCTGGTGAACTTGTAGAGTTCTCTAACGGCGTTATGGGGCTAGCACAAAACTTAGAGGAAAACAACGTAGGTATCATTATTTTAGGACCTTACACAGAAATTCGTGAAGGTGACGAAGTTCGTCGTACTGGTCGCATTATGCAAGTACCAGTAGGAAAAGAACTAATCGGTCGTGTTGTAAACCCATTAGGTCAACCAGTTGATGGTTTAGGCCCAATCAATACAACAAACACTCGTCCAATCGAAAGTCCAGCACCAGGTGTAATGGATCGTAAATCTGTTCATGAGCCACTTCAAACAGGTATTAAAGCGATCGATGCTCTTGTACCAATTGGCCGTGGTCAACGTGAGTTAATCATTGGTGACCGTCAAACAGGTAAAACAGCAGTTGCACTTGATACAATCATTAACCAAAAAGATGAAGATATGATTTGTATCTATGTAGCTATCGGACAAAAAGAATCAACTGTACGTAACGTAGTAGAAACACTACGTAAGCACGGTGCATTAGATTACACAATCGTTGTAACTGCATCAGCTTCTCAACCAGCTCCATTATTATACTTAGCTGCTTATGCTGGTGTAACAATGGGTGAAGAGTTCATGTACAATGGTAAACACGTATTAGTAGTATATGATGACTTATCAAAACAAGCAGCGGCTTACCGTGAGCTTTCATTACTATTACGTCGTCCTCCAGGTCGTGAAGCATATCCAGGGGATGTGTTCTACTTACATTCTCGCTTATTAGAGCGTGCAGCAAAATTAAGTGATGCAAAAGGCGGCGGTTCTTTAACTGCACTACCTTTCATCGAAACACAAGCAGGGGACGTATCAGCTTACATCCCAACAAACGTAATTTCTATTACGGATGGACAAATCTTCTTACAATCTGACCTATTCTTCTCTGGCGTACGTCCAGCGATCGATGCGGGTACTTCTGTATCTCGTGTAGGTGGATCTGCTCAGATTAAAGCAATGAGTAAAGTATCAGGTACACTTCGTCTTGACCTTGCATCTTACCGTGAGTTAGAAGCGTTCGCTCAGTTCGGTTCTGACCTTGATAAAGCAACTCAAGCGAAACTAAACCGTGGTGCTCGTACTGTTGAGGTATTAAAACAAGGATTACACAAACCATTACGTGTAGAGAAACAAGTTATCATTCTTTACGCTTTAACACGTGGATTCCTAGATGATATCCCGGTAGTAGATATCACTCGTTTCGAAGAAGAATTCCATGCTTGGTTAGATTCTAATGCGACTGACTTATTAGAAGAAATCCGCACAACTAAGAAACTTGCGGATGACGACAAATTTGCAGCGGCAATTAACGGATTTAAAAAAGTATTCGTAGCTTCTGAATAATAAAAGCGGAAGCGGCTCGTCCTGAATGTGAGGGGGGTGGAGCTTCTGACGAAGAGGCGGTCTTTGTCTCGTAGGAAGAAGTGAAGCCACCGAACATTCAAGCCGCTGGAGCTAGATAATATATAAAAGGCATCTCAAAATTTGAGATTGCTGACGGTTATGTAAAGGAAAAGAGTAGGTGCACCTATTCTTTTCCTTCAATCATGAGCAAGAATATCTTGCAACGTAGATTAGGAAGAGGATTCTTACTAATCGTGCCAACTTCTGGAAAAAAGGTGGTGAAAACCTGTGGCATCTTTACGCGATATAAAAGCGAAGATTACCTCGACAAAGAAAACGAGCCAAATTACGAAAGCGATGGAGATGGTATCTGCATCTAAGTTAAACCGTGCAGAGCAAAATGCTAAATCTTTCGTTCCGTATATGGAAAAGATTCAAGAAGTAGTAGCGAGCATTGCGCAAGGAAGTAAAGGGATTAATCACCCAATGTTAAATTCGCGCCCTGTAAAGCGTACAGGGTACATCGTTATTACATCTGATCGCGGACTAGCAGGTGGTTATAACAGTAACGTATTACGTACAGTAAGTAACGTAATTCGTGAACGTCATAATATGGATTCAAACCAATATTCAATTATTGTGCTTGGCCGACTAGGACGTGATTATTTAAAACGTCGCGGCTTTAACATCATTGATGAAGTAGTTGGATTATCTGACCACCCATCATTTACTGATATTAAAGACCTTGCTTCTCGAGCAATTGCGATGTTCGCAGATGGTGCTTATGATGAGCTGTATATTTACTACAACCATTACGTAAGTAAAATTTCACAAGAAGTAACGGAAAATAAAATTTTACCGCTTACTGATGTGGCGTCTGACAAACCGACGACAGCTTATGAATTCGAACCTTCTGAAGAAGAAATTTTAAAAGTATTATTGCCACAATACGCAGAAAGCTTAGTGTACGGTGCATTACTAGACGGTAAAGCAAGTGAACACGCAGCGCGTATGACAGCAATGAAGAGTGCTACAGACAACGCAATGGAAGTTATCGATTCACTTACACTTTCATTCAACCGTGCGCGTCAAGCAGCGATTACGCAAGAGATTACGGAAATCGTTGGTGGAGCAGCAGCGTTAGAATAGTATTAAAAAGTGGAAGCGGTTCTTTCAGGAGAACTGCGAAAGCTACACTAATAAAAAATTAAAAGCCGACTTCTCTTAGAAAGCTGGCTAATTAAAAGAAAGCTAGGAGGGAACCCGATGAATAAAGGGCGCGTTACGCAAATCATGGGTCCGGTTGTAGACGTTAAGTTTGATGGCGGAAAGCTACCAGAAATCTACAACGCCCTTACGGTAAAACAAAGCAACGAAAACGGAACAAGCATTAACTTAACATTTGAAGTTGCACTTCATTTAGGTGATGATACAGTTCGTACAGTTGCAATGTCTTCCACAGATGGACTTGTTCGTGGCACAGAAGTAGAAGATACTGGTAAAGCAATCTCTGTACCAGTTGGTGATGTAACACTTGGTCGCGTATTTAACGTATTAGGTGATGCAATTGACTTAGATGGTGAAGTTCCTGCGGATGTACGTCGTGATCCAATTCACCGTCAAGCACCTGCATTCGAAGAATTATCTACTAAAGTAGAAATTCTTGAAACTGGTATTAAAGTAGTAGACTTACTTGCTCCTTATATTAAGGGTGGTAAGATCGGTCTATTCGGTGGTGCCGGTGTAGGTAAAACTGTATTAATTCAGGAATTAATTAACAACATCGCACAAGAACACGGTGGTATCTCTGTATTCGCTGGTGTAGGTGAGCGTACTCGTGAGGGTAACGATTTATACCACGAAATGAGCGATTCTGGCGTAATTAAGAAAACTGCGATGGTATTCGGACAAATGAATGAGCCACCTGGAGCACGTCAACGTGTTGCATTAACAGGTTTAACAATGGCTGAACATTTCCGTGATGAGCAAGGACAAGACGTACTATTGTTCATCGATAATATCTTCCGTTTCACGCAAGCAGGTTCTGAAGTATCTGCCCTTCTTGGTCGTATGCCATCTGCGGTAGGTTACCAACCGACACTTGCAACAGAAATGGGTCAATTACAAGAGCGTATTACATCTACAAATAAAGGGTCTATCACGTCTATCCAAGCGGTATATGTACCAGCCGATGACTATACGGATCCAGCACCAGCTACAACGTTCGCTCACTTAGATGCAACAACAAACTTAGAGCGTCGTTTAACACAAATGGGTATTTACCCAGCCGTAGATCCATTAGCATCTACATCTCGTGCACTTTCTCCAGAAATCGTAGGAGAAGAGCATTATGAAGTAGCTCGTCAAGTACAGCAAACTTTACAGCGTTATAAAGAGCTTCAAGATATCATCGCTATCTTAGGTATGGATGAGTTATCTGAAGAAGATAAGTTAGTTGTACATCGTGCTCGTCGTATTCAATTCTTCTTATCTCAAAACTTCCACGTAGCTGAGCAGTTTACAGGTCAAAAAGGTTCTTACGTACCTGTAAAAAATACAGTTAGCGGATTTAAAGAAATTCTAGAAGGAAAATATGATGACCTTCCAGAAGATGCATTCCGTCTTGTAGGTGGTATTGAAGAAGTTATTGAAAACGCGAAGAAAATGATGGCGTAAGGCCTTAGGAGGGACGAATTATGAAGACATTTCCAGTCAGTATTGTAACTCCTGATGGACCGGTTTACGAAAAAGAAGTAGAAATGGTAAGCGTAAAAGCAGAGAGTGGGGAAATGGGGATCTTACCGGGTCACATTCCAACTGTTGCACCATTAAAAATTAGTGCAGTTCGTCTGAAACATGGTGGACACACTGATTATGTAGCAGTAAGCGGTGGCTTTATCGAAGTTCGTCCAGATAAAGTAACTGTATTATCATCATCTGCTGAAGAAGCAAACCATATCGATATCCATCGTGCAAATGAAGCGAAGCGTCGCGCTGAACAACGTATGCAAGATAAACAAGCACATGTTGACTTTAGACGTGCAGAAATGGCATTACAACGTGCTGTGAACCGTTTAAACGTTTCCGATATGAAATAAAAAATCCGTAAAGGCTTTGCCTTTACGGATTTTTTTGTGTAGTTCATGGATAATTTTACAAAAATGGTATACTTATATTGATGCTTGTATAAGTAGAGAATGTACAACAATTTATAAAGGGGATGAATAAATGATCGGTGAAATGAAACGAGAAGCGTTGCACTCTTTAAAGGGAAAATGGGGGCTAGGTGTTGGATCAACGATTTTATATTTTATTTTAAGTTATGTTGTTTCAATGGCTGCAATGCTTATAATGTTAATTCCAGGAATTATTATATTTTTCTTAGTTGTTAGCTTAACTGGATCAGTTGAAGAGGAAACGATGTCAATCGGAGCAGGTATTACATTTGGTATTTTTTATTGCATCATAATAATTTTGAGTAACGCATCGTATGGAATTACATCATACGGTTATACAAATGTATTTTTACAGATTAGTAAACGAGAAGGTGCTAAAGTAGATCACTTATTCGAAGGATTTCGTGGCTTTAAAAGAATGATGAAAACGATGTGGGCAATGCTTGCGATTTTATTATATACAGGTACATGGATTCCAATGTTGCTAGTAGCCTTATTCGCATTTTTCGGTGAAGAAGGAAATACGTCGTTTACTATCGCTTTCTTTGTACTATTAGCTATTTCAATCGTTGTTATGATTGTGATGTATTTTTCTTATGCGATGACGTACTATGTAATGATTGAAAATCCAGAGTATAGTGTGTCACGAGCAATGAAAGAAAGTAAGCATCTTATGAAGGGACATAAGTTAGATTTGTTTCTTTTATGGCTTAGTTTTATAGGATGGGGTATTTTAGCAATTCTTACACTTGGAATTGGTTTTCTTTGGCTTAGCCCGTATATGAGTACAACGACAGCGCATTTTTATCGTTATCTTTCAAAAGACGAATTGTAGTAGGAACATGCTATACTAATAGAGTTATTACGTATAGGAGGAACAATATGATTAGTGATTTAAAAGGAGAAGCGTTAGATTCATTAGAAGGGAAATGGGGATTAGCTGTCGGGGCAACATTACTGATTTCGATTCTTATTTTAGCTTTTAGCTTTAGTATTGATTTCATTTTCTCTCAATTTTGGGATTGGAAAGAAGTAAATAACTCACTTTCAGTAGACGTTATTACAATATTGATGGTAGGTCCATTAACGCTAGGTGGTTATCATTTAGCGCTACATATCATTCGTGAAAAGGAAGCGCGTATTGGGCATATAT
Source organism: Bacillus cereus group sp. MS39 (assembly GCF_040448665.1). Classification (NCBI taxonomy): domain Bacteria; kingdom Bacillati; phylum Bacillota; class Bacilli; order Caryophanales; family Bacillaceae; genus Bacillus; species Bacillus cereus group sp. MS39. Next base: position 190,206 of record NZ_CP123058.1, read on the forward strand.
TCAGATGGTTTACAGAAGTAAGTAAGTTTATAAAGTCATTTTTATTATATATAGTAGTGAACATTTATATTTTCTTATGGTTTTTACTATTTATTATTCCAGGCATTATTAAATCATTTTCTTATGCGATGACGTACTTTATAATAAATGATCATCCTGAGTATTCCATAAATCAAGCTATTACAGAAAGCCGTCGTATGATGGATGGACATAAGATGGAGTATTTCATTTTATGTTTAAGCTTTATTGGTTGGTTTATATTAAGTTGTATTACGCTCGGGATTGGATTCCTATGGCTAATTCCATATTTTTATACGACGTCAGCAGCTTTTTATGAAGAAATTGCAGAGGAGTATTACGAGAAAACAATTCCGACACTATAAAAACACCCAGTATGAGCTATTGGTTCATACTGGGTGTTTTTTGTAGAAATTTTATAAATTGATGACTAGTAAGTGGTTTACTGAAATAGTAGCCTTGCATATATTTACAGTTGTTCTTTTGTAGAAACTTAAGTTGTTTTTCTGTTTCAATTCCTTCAGCAACGACAGAAAGGTTTAAAGTATTTGCAAGGGAAAGGATAGTGGAAACAATAGCTCGTTCCTCAGGCCGATGATCGGCTAGTTGTGTAAATTCTCTCGGTACTTTTAATGTATCTATAGGGAAAATTGATAAATAAGCGAGAGAAGAATAGCCGGTACCGAAGTCATCAATGGACGTTTGAATACCATATTCCTTTAATTGTTTTAGTCTTGATAATGTTTCTTTTTCGTTGATCATTGCAATTCGTTCTGTTAGCTCAAGTGTTACATGCTTTGGATCGACTTTAATGTCTGTTAGTATTTGTGAAATGTTCTCGATTAAATGATCTTGCTGGAACTCTTTTGCAGATAAGTTCACACTTATTTTTAAATCTGTGTAGCCGAAAGTATGCCATATTTTTAACTGGCGACAAGATTCTTTTAATACCCAATGACCGAGTGGAATGACTTGAGGCGTCTCTTCTACAATTGGAATGAACTCACATGGCGGAATGTCACCTAGGAGTGGGTGTTTCCAGCGTATTAATGATTCAGCACCAATAATCTTTTTCGTCGTAATATCAATTTGTGGTTGATAGACGAGATAAAACTCTTCGTTTACTAAAGCGAGTGGTAAATCTTTTTCAATTCGAGCTTTTCGTTCCATTTTTTTATACAATTCTTTCGTGTACAGAGAGCTACCATTTTTCCCTTTATTTTTTGCTTCGTACATGGCCATATCAGCATGCTGTAAAATGGACAATGGATCTTCACCTGCTTCAGGATATATTGCAATCCCGATGCTCGGTGAGATTTGTAAATGTTGACTTTCAATTTCGAATGGTTCGTTCATGGCTGCTACAATCGTATCAGCCATTTTTTTTACATCGGGTCTTTTTTTATAATTTTCGATAAGGATTGTGAACTCATCCCCAGCTAGCCGGGCGAGCTTCATATTTGGTGTCGATAGTCTTTCTAGTCTTTTTGCTACGGCAATTAATAGAAGGTCTCCTACCCTATGACCGAGGGTATCATTAATAACCTTAAAGCGGTCTAGGTCGAGAAACATAACAGCAAAAGGCCTTTTTGATATTTCGGATCGAGCAATTGCTTGTTCTACATATTGATGAAATGCACGGCGATTTGCAAGCTCTGTTAAAGTATCATGATATGCTAGAAAATTAATTTGTTCTTGTTGTTGTTTGCTTTCCGTAATATCTTTAATCATTAAATAAACACCAGAAATATGATCCTTTAAAAAGATAGGAACTGCTGTAACATGCAAGTAGTAAATATCCCTATTTTTATGATATGCCCGTACTTCTAAAGAAATAGATTTCCCCTTTTTTACCCGATGAAAGGCACTAATGATTTCTTCCAAATCTTCTTCATACATAAGTGAATAGTAAGGTTGATTTAATAATTCATTCGTTTGATAACCGAGCAAAGTAGTACCAGCGTTATTCACTTTGAGAAAATTACCGTACAAATCTAAGGTGAAGATTGGATCTGGATGATGCTCATATAAAGATTTAAACATCTGTTGGTTATGATATAGTTCATTTTTTTGTTCTACTAAATCTTCTGTACGCAGTTCAATTTGTTTTTCGAGTTCCGAGTTGAATTGCATTTGGGCTAGTAATAATATTTTATTTTGTTTTCGAACTAAACTATGGCGTATGAGAACGAAGGAGAAAGTTATTATAAGCCCGATTACTACAATAGGTGCAAAAACATATTCAACTAGTATAAAAACAATAAGCATTACTACAGAAATATAAGGTAATGACAATCTGATCGATTCCCCAAGTTTAGGTGTTAATAGTACTTGCTCTTGTTTTTCAGGTTCTTTTGTATGCAGAATACAGGCGATTGCTACTAGTACTAAAGTTACTTGATAGAGAGGAGTAACTGTAAACATAGAATACTCGGGTGTGAAGTATTTAATATAAGCATAAATCGCATCTGTAGTAGCATATAAAATTAAAGCACTGCCAAGAAGCGCACCAACTTTTTTGGATAATAAGGATAATGGCTTGAATAACAGATTGATTCCTATGAGAAGAAAGAGCAAATCGGCCATTGGATAGGTAAGTTGAACAAATATGTCGATATAGGATGTTGAAGAAACGTGAATGGTGCGTTCAATAAGTAAGTAGTAACTTAAAGTGAATTGTGCTGTAACAATAATACAAATATCACATATCATAAAAAGCTTTTCTAATAAATCGCGGTTATAGATGATTTCATATAGAAATGCAAATGCAAAGCTAATTAAAAAAAGTAAGTAAAAAAAATCGGACGGATCAACGAATGTATAGTAGTCCTTTAAAATTAAACGTTGATAGGCAACGACCATATCACCAATGAAATAAGAGAGGGTTCCAACACATAAAATGGTCCAAAATAAACGAGGTAACCCTTCTTTTCTATTTGAAAAATAAAGTATATAACTACAAGCGATAATATCAATGAATAAGGTACTCATTCCAATTAATATTTGAAAAGGAAATGAGTATTCATATAGAAAAGGCATTGCCACGTAATGAATCGCTATAGATAACAATATAATGCTTATAAGAATACTTACATGTGTTTGTTTTTTCATTTATCTCACCCACGGTATATACATATAAATTCCTCTTTTTATTTTTTATTGTTTCTTGAAACATATATATAATTTCTATACTTATTTTACACAGATATAGCGAGTTATAAAAATAGATTTTAATAATTCTCGTTTCGGTCCCCAATATATCGACATAGGAATTTGAAGTTTGCTATAATGATTAAAATAGTTGCATTATTTAGAAAAATTTAAAAATAATAATTACTGCAACTAGGACATATTGTTTACTAAGTGAACTTGTTCTTAATTCAGGGGGGAGGGTTTCACAATGGCAAGTGTATATGAAAATAGTTATATGATCGTTTTGATTTTCTTGCTATTAGGTATATTGCTGCCGGTAGTGGCTCTTACATTAGGAAAGATGCTGCGTCCAAACAAACCAAGTGCAGCGAAAGCGACGACGTATGAGAGTGGGATTGAGCCTTTTCATGATGCAAATATTCGGTTTCATGCTCGTTATTATATTTTTGCTTTATTGTTTGTCATCTTTGATGTAGAAACTTTATTTTTATATCCATGGGCTGTTGCATATGACAAGCTCGGTTTATTTGCACTAATTGAAATGCTCATCTTTGTTGTAATGTTGCTAGTTGGATTAGCGTATGCTTGGAAAAAGAAGGTGTTACAATGGTTATAAATTTTGAGGAATTACATCCAAATGAGCGGGCGGAATTAGAACGAAATATCTTTTTTTCTACATTGGAGCAGTTAAAAGGATGGGCACGAAGCAATTCTTTATGGCCGATGACATTCGGACTGGCATGCTGTGCAATTGAAATGATGGGAGTAGGTTCATCACATTACGATTTAGATCGATTTGGGTCATTTTTTCGGACATCGCCAAGGCAATCGGACGTTATGATTGTGTCGGGAACAGTAACGAAGAAGATGGCTCCTATTGTTCGGCGTTTATACGATCAAATGCCTGAACCAAAATGGGTGATTGCAATGGGATCTTGTGCGACAGCAGGTGGCCCATATGTAAATTCATACGCTGTTGTGAAAGGTGTGGATCAAATTGTACCAGTTGATGTGTATATTCCTGGTTGCCCACCCAATCCTGCTGCTTTAATTTATGGAATTAATAAATTGAAAGAAAAAATTCGTTACGAGGCAAAGACGGGAAAGCAGGTGACGAATAAATGAGTGATCCAAATAAAGACCTAGAGGATTTGAAAAGAGAAGCGGCTAGGCATGCGAAAGAAGAGGCGAGAAAGCGTCTCGTTGCGAAACATGATGCGGAAATAAGTAAACTTGAGGAAGAAAATCGAGAAAAAGAGAAAGCGCTACCAAAAAGTGATGGTATGACTGTGGAAGAAGTAAAACGACGTGCAGCAGCAGCCGCAAAAGCAAAAGCGGCAGCATTAGCAAAGCAAAAAAGAGAAGGAACAGAAGAGGTAACGGAAGAAGAAAAGGCAAAAGCGAAAGCGAAGGCAGCAGCAGCCGCAAAAGCAAAAGTGGCAGCGTTAGCGAAGCAAAAAAGAGAAGGAACAGAAGAGGTAACGGAAGAAGAAAAGGCAAAAGCGAAGGCGAAGGCAGCAGCAGCCGCGAAAGCAAAAGCGGCAGCATTAGCAAAGCAAAAAAGAGAAGGAACAGAAGAGGTAACGGAAGAAGAAAAGGCAAAAGCGAAGGCGAAGGCAGCAGCAGCCGCGAAAGCAAAAGCGGCAGCATTAGCAAAGCAAAAAAGAGAAGGAACCGAAGAAGTAACGGAAGAAGAAAGGGCCAAAGCGAAGGCGAAGGCCGTGGCGGTAGCAAAGGCAAAGGCAGCGGCTTTAGCGAAGCAGAAGGCCTCGCTAGGTGATGGGAAATCGGGAGATGAAAAGGCGAAGGCAATTGCAGCAGCGAAGGCAAAAGCGGCAGCAAGGGCGAAAACAAAGGGCGCTGAAGGTAAAGCGGAAGAGGAGCCGAAGCAGGAAGAGCCATCCGTGAATCAGCCGTATTTAAATCAGTATGTTGAAGTTATTAAGGGGAAAATTGGAGAGGATACGTTAGTAGATTCCTACATTAATAAACTTTCAAAAGACGTGCCAACTCTTGTGGTGGAGCCCTCAAAATATTATGAAGTAATGGAGTTACTGCGATTCCATGAGGGACTTGCTTTTGATTATATGTCAGAGCTACATGCGACGGATTTTGTGACACATATGGAAGTGTATGTTCATTTATTTTCATATGGAAAGAAACAGTCAGTAGCGGTGAAGGTGAAGTTGGATAGGGAAGCACCAGAAGTAGAGTCGGTTGCAGCGCTTTGGAAAGGAGCGGACTGGCCAGAGCGAGAAGCGTATGATTTGCTCGGCATTGTATTTAAGGGACATCCGAATTTATCACGTATTTTAATGCCTGATGATTGGATAGGGTATCCGCTTCGGAAAGATTATGAACCGTATGATGTGGAGGTGTAGCTTATGATCCGTACGGAAGAAATGCTTTTGAATGTAGGGCCTCAGCATCCGAGTACGCATGGTGTGTTCAGGCTTGTTATTAAGATTGACGGGGAAATTATTAAAGAAGCTACACCAGTTATTGGATATTTGCATCGCGGGACCGAAAAGATTGCCGAGAGCTTACAGTATACGCAAATTATCCCTTATACAGATCGAATGGACTATTTATCGGCCATGACGAATAATTACGTCATTTGCCATGCTGTAGAGACGATGATGGGGCTTGAAATCCCGGAGCGGGCCGAATACTTACGAGTACTTGCAATGGAGCTTGGAAGGATTGCGAGCCACCTCGTTTGGTGGGGGACAAATCTTCTTGATATAGGAGCGGTCAGCCCGTTTTTATACGCTTTTCGTGAACGAGAGATGATTATAAATTTATTAAACGAATTATGCGGTGCCCGTCTTACTTTTAACTATATGAGAGTCGGGGGTGTAAAGTGGGATGCGCCGGACGGTTGGATTGAAAAAGTGGAAGAGTTTGTTCCGTATATGCGAGAACAATTGGCAGGTTATCATGATCTCGTTAGCGGTAATGAGATTTTCTTAAATCGCGTAAAAGGCGTTGGTATATATAGCGCGGAAGAAGCGATTTCGTATTCTTTAAGCGGAGCGAATTTGCGGTGTACCGGAGTAAACTGGGATCTTCGCAAGGATGAACCGTACTCCATTTATGATCGTTTTGATTTCGATATTCCTGTTGGGAGTGTGGGAGATGCTTGGGATCGTTACGTTTGCCGCATGCAAGAGATTGAGGAGTCATTAAAAATTGTTGAGCAAGCTGTCCAGCAGTTCCCGAAAGACGGAGCTGTGCTAGCGAAAGTGCCGAAAATCATTAAGGCGCCTAAAGGGGAAGCGTTCGTCCGTATAGAATCGCCGCGAGGAGAGATTGGTTGCTATATTGCTAGTGATGGAAAGAAAGAGCCGTACCGCTTGAAGTTTCGCAGGCCGTCTTTTTACAATTTGCAAATTTTACCGAAGTTATTGAAAGGTGAAAACATCGCCAATTTAATTACGATTTTAGGTGGAGTTGATATTGTACTTGGGGAGGTTGATGGCTAATGATTGAAACGCTCTTACAATCACCTTCAAGCTGGACGAATTTCTTCATTTTTTTCGGATTAGCGGTGCTTCTATTATTTGCAGTCCTTGGCTTCGTTACATATGGTATTTTGGCAGAACGAAAAGTAATGGGTTTTATGCAAGGGCGGATTGGACCAAACCAAGTTGGGGGCCGGTTCGGTTTACTGCAAACGGTAGCTGATGTTTTAAAACTATTATTGAAAGAAGATAGTATTCCGAAAGCGGCAGATAAACCGTTGTTTATATTAGCGCCTGTCATTGCATTCGCACCGGCATTTATGGTGCTTGCAGTCATCCCGTTTACTGATAAATTTCAGTTCGCGGATATTGGCGTAGGCTTACTGTATTACATTGCTGTTTCTGGCATTACGACGATTGGTGTCGTAACCGGAGGATGGGCATCCAATAATAAATATTCCCTTTTAGGAGGGATGCGTGCGGCGGCGCAAATGATTTCTTATGAAATTCCGCTCGTAATGAGTGTAATTGGCGTCGTTTTGTTAGCTGGTAGCCTGAATTTAAATGAAATTGTAGCGGCACAGGAGAATGTTTGGTACATTTTCGTGCAGCCAATCGGTTTCGTCGTTTTCTTAATCGCGGCGGTAGCAGAGTTAAATAGGACGCCGTTTGATTTACCAGAAGCAGAATCGGAACTTGTTTCTGGATATCATACGGAATACTCAGGGTTTCGATGGGCGTTTTTCATGCTTTCAGAGTACGTATATTTCTTCGGAATGTCATCTTTAATTACAGTGCTCTTTTTAGGCGGATGGAATCCAGTTATGTTCCTTGGATTTATCCCGGGATCGGTATGGTTTGCTTTGAAATTTAGCAGTGTAGTCTTTCTATTAATTTGGTTCCGCGTTACGTTTCCGCGTATAAGAGGTGACCAGTTAATGGAGTTTGGCTGGAAAGTATTATTGCCAATTGCACTTGCGAATATTTTCTTAACGGCATTGATTAAGGAGTTATTCTTCTAATCTATGAGGGGGGTGCCAGTAAGAGATGAAAGGACTATTTAAAGGATTAAAATATACATTAAGCAATTTGAGTAAGAAGAAGGTGACTTACGATTATCCGAATCAACCGTTGCCGTTGCCAGACCGCTTTCGAGGTATTCAAAAGTTTTATCCGGAAAAGTGTATTGTTTGTAACCAATGCTCCAACATTTGTCCGACAGACTGTATTCAGTTAACAGGAAAAAAACATCCGGATCCTACGAAAAAAGGAAAAATTATCGACACGTACGATATTAATTTTGAAATTTGTATTCTGTGTGATTTATGTACAGAAGTTTGTCCGACAGAGGCGATTGTTATGACAAATAACTTTGAGCTCGCGGAATATTCACGTGATGATTTATTTAAAAATTTGCAATGGCTTGACGAAAACGACGAAAACGTCAGGAAGGAGAATAAAGCATGAATGGCGAGTTTGTAGCATTCTTTATACTATCCTTGTCTGCAATTATCGGCGGTGTTCTTATGTTGAACTTAACGAAAGTCATGCATATGATGCTAGCTCTCGTTCTGACATTTCTTAGTATCGCAGGTTTGTACTTTCTTTTATCGGCCGAATTTATCGGAGTTGCACAAATTTTACTTTACTCCGGTGCGATTACAATTATTATGATTTTTGGCATTATGTTAACGCAACATAACGCAGAAAATGAATTGCGTCTTACTCTTCGAAAATGGATTATCTTCTTTGCGGTTGTAGCATTTGGGGCAGTTATGTATTTCGCTGTTAACAATATTGATTTTGCAAATGAAAGCACACAAGGAAGTTTACCTCTCCATGAAAAAAACACACTTCAAATCGGTACACTTCTCTATTCGAAATATATTATTCCATTTGAGTTAACCTCAGTTATTTTACTTGTAGCACTTGTTGGCGCGATTATACTTGCGAAGAAGGATGAGAAAGAGGAGGATTCCAATGAGTAGTGTTCCAGCTTCTGCATATTTAACGCTTGCGATTATTTTGTTTTGCATCGGTTTGTTTGGAGCTTTAACGAAGCGAAATACAGTGATTGTATTAGTTTGTATTGAATTAATGCTAAACGCGGCCAATTTAAATTTAGTCGCGTTTAGTAAATTAGGTTTGTTCCCAAATTTAACAGGGCAAATTTTCTCTCTGTTTACGATGGCTGTAGCAGCAGCGGAGGCGGCGGTAGGACTCGCCATTTTAATTGCTTTGTATCGTAATCGTACGACGGTTCATGTAGATGAAATGGATACGCTCAAAGGATAACATTGTGACCGAAAAGGGGGAAGGAAACAATGATCGATTATGCATGGCTCATACCGCTTTTCCCGCTTGTTTCGTTTTTTTTATTACTTATATTCGGGAAGAAAATTAGAGAAGGAAGCAGTGTACTTAGTATTTTCCTCGTCTTTCTCTCCTTTATATTTGCGGTACTTGTATTAGTAGAACGGTTTTCGAAAGTAGGATTGAAGCATAAGTGGGTATGGCTTAGAACGGGAGATATTGATATATCATTTGGCTTTGAAGTGACTGCATTAGGGGCTTTAATGCTGTTTATCGTTACACTTGTGAGTTTACTTGTACATGTGTATTCGAAAGGTTATATGAAAGGTGATGAAAGATTACCAACCTTTTATGCCTATTTAGGGCTCTTCACATTTGCAATGCTCGGGCTCGTTATATCACCGAATTTATTACAGCTTTATATATTTTGGGAGTTAGTTGGCCTTGGTTCATTTTTACTCATCGGTTTTTATTTCTTTAAAGAAGAAGCGAAAGCTGCTGCGAAAAAGGCTTTTATTATGACTCGTATTGGAGATGTCGGTTTATTTATTGGGATGATCTTACTTTTTTGGCACGCGGGTAGTTTTGAATATGACGCAATATTTAGGGCGATTCGTACGGGTGATCTTACCCCTACGATGATTACAATAACAGCGATATTAATTTTTATCGGGGCGATGGGGAAGTCAGGTCAGTTCCCGCTTCATACGTGGTTACCAGATGCAATGGAGGGGCCTACGCCTGTTTCGGCACTTATTCATGCGGCGACGATGGTCGCAGCTGGCGTGTATTTAGTGGCGACGATGTTCCCGCTATTTTCAGCAAGTGCGGTGGCGATGCAGACAGTGGCAATCGTTGGAGCTTTCACGGCAATCTTTGCGGCTTCTATCGGTCTTGTACAAACGGATATAAAGAGAGTGCTTGCTTATTCTACGGTTAGCCAGCTAGGTTATATGATGCTCGCATTAGGATCTGCTGGTTATGTAGCTGGTGTTTTCCATTTAACGACACACGCCTTTTTTAAAGCGCTACTATTTTTGGCGGCAGGAAGTGTCATTCATGCAGTGCATACGCAAGACATTAATAAAATGGGCGGTTTACAGAAGAAGATGAAAGTAACGGGTGCACTATTTTTAATCGGTACACTTGCAATTAGTGGGGTTCCGCTCCTTTCTGGTTTCTTTAGTAAAGATGAAATTTTAGCGGTGACTTGGATGAATGGCAATTACGTTTTATTCATATTAGCAGTAATTGCAGCATTTTTAACAGCATTCTACATGTTCCGGCTCTACTTCCTTGTCTTTACTGGGGAAGCAAAGACAAAGGAAGATGTGCATGAATCGCCCCGCGTTATGACGTATCCGATGATCGTCCTTGGTGTTCTCGCCGTAGTGGCGGGTTATATGAATACACCATGGTTTGGGACATTCCTCGGGGATTGGCTTACGAAAGATGTAGCATTTAAAGTGCGAGAGGCACATGGACCAGTTTGGATTATGCTTGTTGCGACGCTCGTTTCCTTGGCTGGGATTGCTCTTGCATATTTCATATATGGCAAGAAATCTATTTCTAGAGATTGGGCTGGGGGCGATGGAACACCTCTTTATAACCTTTTGAAAGAAAAATATTATGTGGATGAACTATACAATATGACGGTGCTCCCTATTACGAAGGGAATCGCTCATGTGCTTCGCTTATTTGAGGTGTATGTAGTCGAAGGAATTGCCGTTTTAATAGGGAGTCTAGTTAAAGGGATAAGCGGACTCGGTTCTAGACTCCAAAACGGAAATGTACAAGTGTACGGCACTGTAACAGCTGTTTCGCTTGCAGTACTCGTCATTATTTTGCTCTATACGGGAGGGGATTTACGATGAATGATTTGTTATTAACGTTCTTCATTTTTTCCCCGCTTTTAGGAATTCTCTTACTTGTATTAACGCCAAAAAAAGAATCGCGTACTGTGCGAGCGCTTGGTTTATTTGGGACGGCGCTTCCATTTGGAATCGCTATCGTCCTCGCTTGTACATATGCTTCTGGAAAGAGTTTGTCGCTATTCGATGAAAAAGTGGAATGGATTAAATTTGGGGATTTTGCAGCGGTGGATAAAAGATGGTTTTCCATTTATTACGAGCTCGGCATTGATGGTTTATCGCTCGTTATGATGGTGCTGACAGCCCTTCTAGCGATGCTTGCAGCAATTGCGGCATTTACTATTAAAAGAAACTTGAAAGCCTTTTATATGCTGCTACTCATGTTAGAAATAGGGATGTTCGGCGTCTTCGCTGCTCAAAATTTAATGTTGTTCTTTATCTTCTTTGAAATTACGTTGCCGCCAATGTTTTTATTAATTGGAAAGTGGGGGAAATTGTCGAGTGAAAAGGCTGCTTATAGTTATTTAATATATAACGGTATTGGCTCCGCTATTTTACTCATCGTTTTCTCAGTTTTATTTGCAAAAACAGGTACAACAAATATTACAGAGCTTAAAGAAATATTAACGAGTGTAGGTGCTGGGGGAGGAATGGCTGTCTCAAGTAGCTTACAGTTCGGATTGTTTCTTGCCATAATGATTGCTTTTGCGATTAAACTACCCGTTTTCCCGTTACATCGCTGGATGGTCAATGTGCATATTGAAGCGCATCCGGCTGTAGTTATGCTTCACGCGGGCGTTTTACTGAAGATTGGGGCATACGGTATGATTCGTTTCGGAAAGGGGCTATTCCCGGAATACTTTCGCGAGTTTGCAACGCTTATTGCGATTTTAGGAGTCATCAATTTATTGTACGGAGCCTTCTTAGCGCTCATCCAAACGGATTTTCGGAAGGTGCTTGCTTACTCTAGTATTTCGCATATGGGCATCGTATTAATGGGCCTTGCGGCGTTAAATGCACCAGGTATACAAGGGGCACTATTCCAAGTTGTCTCTCACGGTTTAATTGCAGCCTTACTCTTTTTCTTACTGGGCGTTATAGAACAGCGCTTTGGAACGTCGGATATTACAGCGCTTGGCGGACTCGCAAAAAGTGTCCCGGTACTTAGCGGATTCTTCTTAGCAGGAGGAATGGCCTCGCTTGGATTGCCAGGAATGTCTGGATTTGTTAGTGAGTTTCTTGCCTTTCTCGGTTTATTCCAAGGGGAGCCAGTCATTGCTGCAGTCGGTGTACTTGGCATCATTTTAACCGCTGTATACGTATTGAGAGCAACGCTTCAAGTAACTTTTGGTAAGAAAGAGTGGGAGGCGAAAGCTGATATACACGGATGGGAGTATGTCCCTATATTGCTACTTATCTTCTGCATTATTGCAATTGGAGTAATGCCAGAAATACTAGGGGATCCGCTTCAAAATACATTGAAAACATTGGGGGTGAAGTAGGATGGATATGAATACGTTACTTAGCTTATCATGGCATCTCATGGTGCCAGAATTCATTATTCTCGGAGCTGCCATCCTTCTTTCCATATGTGATTTGTTTTTTAAGTTGAATCATAGATATGTAGCGCTTAGTGCAATCGCAGCCGTCATATTAGCAATCGTGTCGTTAATCACGCTATACGGTGAACCGACAGGAGATATTTTAAATGGATCGTTTGTGTTAGATGGTTTTTCAAAAGGGTTTAAAACGTTGTTATTAGGCGGAGCGGCCCTCATCTTATGCACCGCCATGAGCGATGATAAGAAGAATCCAATTGAAGATAAGGGAGAATATTATTACTTATTTTTAATGGCACTTCTTGGGGCTATGTTTATGGCTTCTAGTATCGACTTCATTACACTTTTCGTCGGTTTAGAATTGCTTTCACTTTCTTCATATATTTTAGTAGGAATACGAAAAAGGAACCGTGCGTCAAACGAGGCGGCCATGAAATATGTCATTAACGGAGGAATTGGAACGGCAATTACGCTCTTTGGAATGAGTTATTTATACGGTATTACAGGATCAACTAATATCGTGGATATGCAAAAAGTATTCGCAGGGGAGCTTGCTGGTGGTATTCAGTTATTGTTAGCTCTCGCATTTCTACTATTACTCGTTGGACTCTCGTTTAAAATTGCGACAGTGCCGTTTCATATGTGGGCACCAGATGTGTATGAGGGAGCGGCTACACCTGTTACTGCTTTTCTCGGGACGATTTCTAAAATTGCTGGATTCTTACTCATTATTCGTCTGTTTCTCATGGTTTTTGCAAGTGTATCGGTGCAAGGAGACATGCAATCTTTATACGGACGTATGAGCATATACATTGCAGTACTAGCGAGTATTACGATGATTATTGGAAACGTAATAGCGTTAAAGCAATATAACGTAAAACGCCTATTTGCCTATTCGGGAATCGCACATGCGGGGTATTTACTCGTTCCGCTTGTAGCATTATCACCATTTACGATGGATAGCATGTGGTTTTACATGCTTGCGTATATGCTTATGAATATAGGCGCATTTGCAATTATTCACGGCTTAATCTTACAAAGTAACAAAGAAAACATTACCATTTTTACCGGATTATATAAGCGATCGCCATTTACAGCGATAGTGATGACGATTTTTATATTATCGTTGGCCGGGATACCAGGAACAGCTGGTTTCATCGGGAAAATTAACATCTTTTTAGGTGCACTGCATGTAGAGCCAGCTCATTACGTACTAGCTTCTATTATGATGGGGACGACAGTCATCTCATTCGTATATTATTTCCGTATTCTACAGCAAATGTTTTTCCGGACGGGAGGAGTGGAAGAGAAAATTCGTTTGCCATTGAATATAAAGGTTGTTATGAGCCTTTGTGCAATCTCGATTGTAATACTAGGGATTATGCCGATGATTGGATACAATTTCTTTTATGAATATTTTCCATTAATGAAGGATTTCTTCTTCTTAGGGAACGTGGTACAATAGTGAAAATAAAAGGTGTGGAGTTGTTACTCTGCGCTTTTTATTTTGTGTGAATTATAATTGAAAATGCATGTAGGTATATGTTTTTTGAGAGCAAATTATGATGTGAAATGTAAGATGCTTATTTGTATTTGAAAAAGTGTGGCGCCTACTTATTATGGTATCGTTTTTATAGTATTTCGTAAGTAGTAGCTGGGTAAAAAGGGGTCGATTTTTTGGCACATCTTTTAGGGCAACAAGCACTGATTGCCATTGTTTCGCATTTATTGTTTATTACCATTACGTGGTGGGCCTTACAAGGTGTTCACATTGAGCGTTTAATGAAGTCTGGAAAGGTGATGCAGACGCGAGTGTTACTCATCCTAATTACAATTGCAATTGGGACATCTGTAAGTAACTTTTTCCTTGATTATTTAGGCTATTCAAAGAGTTTAACGTATTTAGTAAAGTAAGTGTATAGAACCTCATATCTCCGTTAACAATGGGGATAGGAGGGGATGAAATTGAAGCTTAAAGCCATTCTTATTGTTGTGATAAGTGTTGTTTTATTTTTGGTTGGATATAGAGAGATGAAACCGATCAGCGATGAACAGAAAATGGAGAGCATGATTGCAACTTTAGAGAAAAATGATGCTAAAGTAGAGAAGTGGTCATGGTTAGCGCGAGAAACAAAAACAATTTCTAATATACATATGTTTCAAAAGTTGTTAAACGATGTGAAGGACAAGGCGAATATTCAAAAGTGGGAATTAGAGCAATCTCCAGATGGATATAAAGCTACATCCTATAAAAAGTTTTCTTCTTATGAAGAACGAGTAGTAGTAACATGGAGTAAGGAAAATACTAAAGAAAACACTTTCATTATTTTTGAAGTAAGCGGGGCGAAATGGGACCCGAAGTACATTCAGAAAACAAATAAAATTTTTAGTGAAAAACCTATAATTTACACTTGTGTTCAAGGTGTACTGAATGATAAGATTGAAGGTGTTTTGCAAAATAAAACCAATCAGTTTTTGAAAGATCTTTCAGCAAGAGCGATCGAACAGATAGAAGAAAGAGCATTTGTATCAGTCTCCGCATACAATAAAAAGTGGGATGACGCTCTTTCAACAAATAGAGAGAAAATAAATGTGCAAATAGCAATACGTTCTACAGACAACAAAGATACAATTGTGGTTGGCACACCGATCATAACTTCTGAGTATTGAGTGAATAGATACTGAAAAAAGGACACGGAGGGGAATAATTTGGAAAAGATCATCGTCCGTGGCGGAAAGCGGTTAAACGGCACAGTGCGTGTTGAGGGCGCAAAAAATGCTGTATTACCTATAATCGCTGCAGCCCTATTAGCGAGTGATGGAAAGAATGTACTATCTGAAGTACCAGTTTTGTCTGATGTATACACAATTAATGAGGTATTACGTCATTTAAATGCTGAAGTCGTATTTGAAAATAACCAAGTAACAATCGATGCTTCTAAAGAACTAAACATTGAAGCACCATTTGAATATGTACGTAAAATGCGTGCATCTGTTCAAGTAATGGGACCATTACTTGCACGTAACGGCCGTGCTCGTATTGCACTTCCTGGTGGATGTGCAATTGGTTCACGTCCAATTGACCAACATTTAAAAGGCTTCGAAGCAATGGGAGCAAAAGTACAGGTTGGTAATGGTTTTGTTGAGGCATACGTTGAGGGAGAACTAAAAGGAGCTAAAATTTATTTAGACTTCCCAAGCGTGGGCGCGACAGAAAACATTATGTCTGCAGCTACATTAGCAAAAGGGACAACAATCCTTGAAAACGCAGCGAAAGAACCAGAAATCGTTGACTTAGCTAACTTCTTAAATGCGATGGGAGCGAAAGTACGCGGAGCTGGAACTGGAACGATTCGTATCGAAGGCGTTGATAAATTATATGGTGGAAACCACTCTATTATTCCTGACCGTATTGAAGCGGGAACATTCATGGTTGCAGCGGCAATTACTGGTGGAGACATCTTAATTGAAAATGCTGTACCTGAACATTTACGCTCAATTACAGCGAAAATGGAAGAAATGGGTGTTAAAGTTATTGAGGAAAATGAAGGTGTACGTGTTATCGGCCCAGATAAGTTAAAAGCGGTTGATATTAAAACTATGCCTCACCCAGGTTTCCCAACAGACATGCAATCACAAATGATGGCATTATTACTACAAGCTGATGGAACAAGTATGATTACAGAAACGGTATTCGAAAACCGCTTTATGCACGTTGAAGAATTCCGTCGTATGAATGCTGATATTAAAATCGAAGGTCGTTCTGTTATTATGAACGGTCCAAATAGCTTACAAGGTGCTGAAGTAGGCGCAACTGACTTACGTGCTGCTGCTGCATTAATCTTAGCTGGTTTAGTATCTGAAGGTTACACTCGTGTAACTGAGTTAAAGCATCTTGACCGTGGTTATGTAGATTTCCATAAGAAATTAGCTGCATTAGGTGCAACTATTGAACGTGTAAACGAAAAAGTAGAAGAAGTGAAAGAACAAGAAGTTTCTGATCTTCACGCTTAATTGAAATAGTCTCTACGTCTTTTGACGTAGGGACTATTTTTTTGGGTTATTACTGTTATAGTCAATAAATTCTATACTTATGCACGTACCAGTAAAAATATTTAGAAAATTTTCGTTTTAGCTGGTTCCCCTTAAGTATGTTCTAAAAGAAAGAGTTGTTCCATAAGAATGAATGGAGTAAAGCTTTTGGATATTGGGGGAAATAAGATGAAATTTTCAAAGCCACTTTTTATCACAGTAGCGCTTCTAATAGCGCTCGTTATCATTGTACCTGCTGCTCTTGTTATTCCGTTTGCGAAAGCAAAAGTAGGGGAAGAAGCAGCTTCTAAAACTCCTCCAGCGATAGAAAGTATACCAGCTCCAGGGAAAGTGGATACAGCGGTTCAAGTTGCTGTATATCGTGATCGGCAAAAGAAGGTAGAAACATTACCTGTGGAGGAGTATGTGACCGGTGTAGTAGCTTCTGAGATGAATGCCAGTTTTGAAATAGAGGCGCTAAAGGCGCAGGCATTAGCAGCGAGAACATTTGTGGTACAGCGTATGCTAAGCGGAGGTAAGAAAAACAATGCGGACGTGACCGATACGGTGAAAGATCAAGTGTACAAAAGTAAAGAAGAATTGAAGAAACAATGGGGCAATAACTACGAAAATAATTTGAAGAAAATCGAAGAAGCCGTTTCGAAAACCGCAGGACAAGTTTTAACGTACGATGGAAAACCAATCTCAGCATCCTTCTTCTCAACGAGTAATGGCCGGACAGAAAATGCAGCTGATTATTGGGGAAATGATTATCCGTATTTAAAGAGCGTAGATAGTCCGTGGGATCAAGCCTCTCCAAAATTTACGAGCGAGCAAACCTTTACAGTAGCTGACTTTCAAAAGCGTCTCGGTGTGAAGGTGTTGGCAGACGGGAAGGTTGGGAATATTAAAGATCTTACGGAAGGAAAGCGAGTAAAAGATGTAGCATTTCAAGGGAAAACATTAACAGGAAAGCAAGTTCGTGAAAAGTTAGATTTACGCTCTTCTGACTTCACATGGAAACAAGAAGGGGATAAAATCGTCGTTACAACGAAGGGATTCGGTCACGGCGTTGGCATGAGCCAATACGGAGCAAATGGCATGGCAGCGGAAGGAAAAAAATATACAGATATCGTTGCTCATTATTATAAGGGTGTCGAAATAAAGTCGATGAATGATTATGAAGGAAAGTTAATGGTGAAGAAGTAGGGGGAAAAGAAACCGTTCCAAGAGGTATATTGGGACGGTTTTCTTTTGTTAGTAGATAGGTTCCTTATCGAATCGTTGATATATTAAAAAAATCGTCAATGTTCAGTGGTGACAGAACTCTGTTTAAAGGGCCCATGGATCGTTGGAAGCTATTATAAGGATGAACGTACAGAAAAGAATCAATGAAAGACGGTTGGCTCTATACAGGAGACATTGTCATGGTTGATTCGGAAGGATGTATTAAGATTGCTGATTGTACGAAAGACTGAATTAAAAGTGGAGGCGAATGGATTTCTTCCGTAGATTTAGAAAATGCCTTAATGTCGCACGATAAAGTGTTAGAAGCATCTGTTGTGGCGGTGCCGCATGAAAAATGGCAAGAACGTCCCGTTGCTTGCGTTGTATTAAAAGAGGGACAAGCAGTAGAAAGGGAAGAGCTGTACGCTTTACTAGAAGCAGAATTTCCGAAATGGTGGATGCCAGGTGATATTTTATTTATAAACGAAATTTCGAAAACATCTGTAGGGAAATTCTTAAAGAAAGCGCTGCGTGATCAGCTCAAGACGTATATAGAGCAAAACTAGAGAAGAAGGCTATCCTTTCATTTGGATAGCCTTCTTTTTATGATACTTCATAAAATATCTAAATCTTCCATTAATTGTTTGGTATAATAGGATAAAAAGTATTTGGGGGAGACGGAATGGCACTACTGGAGTTGAAACAATTAGGAAAAACGAATCAGTTGCCGGCAGTTGAACTGAAGGTTGAGAAGGGACAATGTGTTGTTTTGCAATGTAATAACCATACAGCTAAAGTGTTGCACCGCATCATTATTGGTGAGGAAGAAGCTTCAACTGGTAATGTGCTATTTGAAGGTGAAGCGATTGGAAAGAAACATTATTCCCGCATCGGCTTTTGTTTCTTGAAAGATGAGGCATATGATCGTTTGAAGGTAAAGGAATACTTCAAGTTCTTAATAGGACTGTATGAATCAAATATGAGCACAGAAGAAGTAGTGCAATATGTCGGTCTCTTAGATAAGCTAAACGTTAAAATAGAAAAACTATCATTTTCAGAGAAACGTCGCCTTCATATCGGGCGTGTTATGATTCATAATCCAGACTTAGTTATTTTGGAAGAGCCAGAGCAAAATGTAGATACAGAGAGTACGATTATTATTCGAAAAGCGATTATGAAAATGAAAGACCAAGGAAAGGCGATTTTTATTACATCATCTTTCCTATCGGACGCCCTTTCGTTAACAGAAGATGTATACATATTAAACAATGATGGCGTGAAAAAAGTAGAAATCGAACAAGAAGAAGTGGAAGAGGTGGATGAAGAAAAGGTTGTTCAAATGATTCCGCAAATGAAGTTAGAAAGAATACCAGCGAAAGTGAATGATAAAATCATTTTACTTGATCCGATGGAAATTCATTTCATCGAAACGCAAAACGGAGTGACACATATTCATGTGCGTGAAGGTGATTTCGTATGTGCATTAACATTAAGTGAACTAGAAGCGAGATTAACAGGATTCGGGTTCTTTAGATGTCATCGCTCGTACCTTGTGAATTTACAAAGAGTGCGAGAAGTGATTACGTGGACTCGTAACAGTTTTAGTTTAATTTTGGATGACGAAAGAAAAAGTTCAATTCCGTTATCGAAAGGACGAATGGATGAATTAAAAGGTGTGATTGGGCTATAAAAATTGCTCCAATAAGCTTAAAATACGATTCATTCACCGGTAAAAATACTCCTTTTACCGGTATTTTACTGCGTAACTCCTTTGTTTTTCATATGATTGAGTCAAGAAAAGCGAAACAAACAAACGAAAAGCGCTAAAGCGACTTTCATCTATAAAAAGAAAAACAAAGGGGATGACGAGATGACATTGGCAATTGAAATGAAAGATGTAATGAAAAGTTTCAACGAAAAAACGGCACTTCGAAATGTAAATATTGAGGTGAAGCAAGGAGAAATTTTTGGATTCCTTGGACCGAGTGGATCTGGAAAAACAACAACAGTAAAGATTTTAACTTCTCAATTGCTGCATAGCGTTGGAACAGTGAGGGTACTAGGTAAAGATATTACAGGACCAAGCAGCATCGATTATAAACGAATTGGTATTTTAACAGACAACAGCGGTTTATATGAAAGACTTAGCATTTATGATAACTTACTATTATTTTGCGATTTATACGATTGTAAAAAAGAACGAATCGATGAAGTGCTAGCGCAAGTGAATCTATTAGATGATAAAAAAACATTAGTAAAGAAACTATCAAAAGGGATGAAGCAACGCGTTACACTAGCAAGGGCAGTCCTCCATAAACCAGATATCCTCTTCTTAGACGAACCAACATCTGCACTCGATCCAGTTAACGTACAAAACATTCATAAAGTCTTAAAAGATTTAAATAAAGAAGGAACGACGATTTTCTTAACGACTCACAATATGGAAGAAGCAGAGGCACTTTGTAACCGCATCGCCTTTCTATGTAGCGGAGAAATTGTAGCGCTTGATACACCAGAAAACCTTCGCTTACAATACGCGAAAGATCAAATACAAGTCGTATTAACAGATAAGAAGAAAGAAATAGTGCAAAAAGATGAATTAGGTGCAAAACGTATTTCAGAATGGATGAAAAAGGGCGAATTACTATCGATTCATTCACACGAACCAACGCTAGGCGATATCTTTATTGAAGTTACTGGGAGGGGATTATAATGACATTTTCAATGAGACGATTTTCAGCTATTTTCCGGAAAGAGGTTCAAGATATTAAAGCAAATGCATCAGTGCTTGTAATGGCGGCAATGCCAATTGTATTTTCTTTTGTTTATCAGCAGATGAGTGGACCGAAAGAGCAAATAGCTAATATGGTAACTTTAATGGCCTTAACGATGATAGGAAGCTTTGTTCAAGCAGCTTTAATTGCGGAAGAAAAAGAAAAACACACGCTACGTGTAATGATGTTATCGCCAGCATCATCGTTAGAAGTGTTACTAGGGAAAAGTGCATTAACAGGTCTTATTACATTCGTAATTTGTATTAGTAACTTTGCTATTTTAGGGGTAATGAAGGGGAATATGGTTTTAATCGTTCTATTTTTACTTGCTAGTATATTTTTCTTCCTTATGTTAGGTACGGCGATTGGGTTAATAGCTAAAACAACGGCGTCAACATCAGTAGTAGGTATGCCGATTCTATTTATTTTTCTTCTAGCTCCAATGTTAGGTGGATTTATTAAAAGTGAGTTTGTAAAAAAGGCAATCGATTTTCTTCCAACGAAACATCTTGCAGATGCAATGCCGAAGCTATTGGCTGGAAAAGGTTTTTCAACTGTTAGTGGCGATTTAATAAATATTATAATTTGGTGCGTGCTTTCAATTATTCTTTGCATTGTAGTTTACAAAAAGAAACAAATGGACTAAAAACTGAGCCGAAACGCTCAGTTTTTTCTATTTTCTATCATTTCCTCGGAAATTTTACAATTCCTATACATATTTTTACAGATTTTGTCGAAAAGTAATTAGTTATACGTTGTATAGGATACGTGAATATTGTTCAAAATGATTGCTGAGGTGATGATGGAATGCGAGGAAGAAATAATAAAAAGTCGCAAAAGGTAGTACATTTATTTCAAAAAAGATGGGTGTTTCCGGCACTATACATTGCTTGTGCAGCGGTAATTTTAATGGTTGCGCTATGGTTCCAAGGAGCTAATCCGAAGAAGACTCCGAACCATGATCAAGCAACACCGTATACACAAACGGAAGATCCAGCAGTACCAGTAACGAAATCTTCAGAAGTAGTGAAAATGCCAGCAGCCGCGAATGCGGAAGTAGTCGTACAGAAGAAATTCTATGAAGATGCAGCAACTGAGGCGGAACAAGAAAAAGCACTTGTCTTTTATAACAACACATATTCCCCAAATAAAGGAATTGACATTGCTGCGAAGAATGGAAAAGAATTCAATGTAGCTGCTGCTTTAAGCGGTACAGTAACGAAAGCTGAAAAAGATTCACTTCTTGGTTATGTTGTAACAGTTGATAGTGGAAATGGTGTAGCAGCTTCTTATCAAAGCTTAGGCAGTGTGAAAGTAGAAAAAGGTGCACGAGTTGTACAAGGTGAAGTATTAGGAAAATCCGGTCTAAGTGCAATGAATAAAGAAGCAGGTTCTCACGTTCACTTTGAAGTACGTAAAGACAACGTGGCTGTGAACCCTGAGCGCTACTTAAATAAGTCAGTAGCAGAAATTAAAGCTGATGCAGGTGCTGCAAAAGCAACGAATGCTTCTGGTAAAAAAGCTGATGACAAATCTCAAAAAGAAGAGAAGTCAACGAGCACGAAACCAGAAAATAAAACAGAAGACAAGTCTCAAAAAGAAGAGAAATCAACAAGCGGTTCGACTAGTGACAAAAAAGAAGAGCCGAAGAAAGAAGAAAAATCAACAAATGGTTCTACAGAATCATCTAACAGTTCTTCTTCACAAGAATAAGAAAGTGAAAAAATCAGTTCTCACTAGGAGAGCTGATTTTTTTACTTTTACCCCGCATTAACGGGGCAGTAAGACCCCTATTTCAAAATTCAGTGAAAGCTAAGAAGTTAGGTTAGGGGCAACTGCCCGTAAAAGCCCGATTGGTGAAGGCTAATAATCAGTGGGGGTGTCCCCCACTGATTAAAGTTTCATTTTATATAAAAATACTCAATTTCGAGAAAAAAGTTGCAATAACAAGGAAAAATGACGAGATTCTCGAATATATATTACAAAAGGGAGGGGATACTGTGTCATTTTTGTTTGTTCTGTCGACTGCTATTATTTTATTGTTTGTTTTATTCACTTTATATTATTATATCGCCGGTAAGAAAGAGGTTCCCCACCATCAATTGTTAGAAGAAGAGTTGGAAAGAGAAGAATGACGCCTTTTATGAAGGCGTTATTTTTTTATTATACTAGACGTATTTGTTGTTATCCTTATATAAAAATATTATTAAAAGTAACAACATTAGTTTTTTATAATACAAGTATCGAATATCTTTTGTTATAATTTGGTGTAATGTATTTAAGGAGGAGTAAGAATGTTAAAAAAAGCGATCGTCCCATTATTTTCTACAGTATTATTGATTTCTGGATGTGGAAATGAACCGTCTAAAGTGGATACGAAGGACAAAGTGGAGCAAAATAAAAAAGATGAAAAGAATAAAGAAGCTAAGCCTTTAGTAATTAATGAAGTGAAGATTAATAAAATAAATGAGAAGACATTAAAGGTTGATACAAAAATAGAGGGGGAGGGAGTAGAGTACGCTTATAATATTCATAAGAATAAAGAGGTTATCAAAAAGATAGGTTATCAATCAAATCCTTCTTTAACATATGATATAGAGGGATCTGGTACATATAGAGTTAAAGTATATGTAAGAGATAAGAATGGAAAAATGAATTCAAGATTTACAGAAGAAATAAAGATGGGTAAATAATGCTCATTTATTTTTTGAATGAAGCTGAACTAATATAACATATTAAACTTATATAGGGTTAAGAATATATTAGAAAAGGATTGATTTTTTTAGTGAAAATCAATCCTTTTTTTATGTTTAGCTAAAAGTAATAAAGAATGAATAAGTGTTTGTCGATTTATATGGTTATTCTAAATAGTATTGAACGTCAATAACAAAGGTTAGTCTAAGAAAAAGCTATGTAAACGGTCTATACAGGGGTTAGATATATTTTCGTCCTTAAAAATACTCAACTTGTAGCATATATCAGTAGTGCGGGCAATACAATGGTATAAACCAAAGCAAAGAGAGTGTTTGAGGTGAGAAATCGTGAATCATTTCATTATAAATCCAAGAATGTTTAACGCTTACAAACAGCACTCACATTTACTTCTTAGTCGTATGCAGCGAGGCTCATTTCACACTTCTCACATCCAATTTAGGGAGGCGAGTGGTGTGCACGATTACATCAAAGAGAGAACTATCAAGATTGGTAAGTATATCGTGGAGACAAGAAAGACAGTGCGTGTCATTGCAAAGGAATTTGGGGTATCAAAGAGTACAGTCCATAAAGATTTAACGGAACGTCTACCAGAAATTAATCCAGAGCTCGCAAATGAAGTGAAAGAAATTCTTGATTATCATAAGTCTATTCGTCATTTAAGAGGCGGAGAAGCAACAAAGCAAAAGTATAGAAAAGAAGATGTAGAAAAGCCGGTCCGTCAATAAATATGCGATCGCAAACATTCCGTTTCAATTCGGTAATATTTTTCAGAAGAATTCTTTTTGCGAATATTACGTTTCTGTTAAATTTATGATAAAATCAGAAATTAGGTGTAAAAGAATTCGGGTGTAACCTGATTTTGAATATCGAGGAGGAAATGACGGGAATGTTTGCGCGAGATATCGGAATTGACCTAGGTACGGCTAATGTATTAATTCATGTTAAAGGCAAAGGTATTGTATTAAATGAGCCATCTGTTGTGGCAATTGATCGTAACACAGGTAAAGTATTAGCAGTAGGTGAAGAAGCAAGAAGTATGGTGGGACGTACACCTGGTAATATTGTAGCAATTCGTCCGCTTAAAGATGGTGTAATCGCAGATTTCGAAATTACAGAAGCAATGTTAAAGTATTTCATTAACAAATTGGACGTGAAGAGCTTCTTTTCAAAACCTCGCATTTTAATTTGTTGTCCAACAAATATCACATCTGTAGAACAAAAAGCAATTCGTGAGGCTGCTGAACGTTCAGGTGGTAAAACAGTATTTTTAGAAGAAGAACCAAAAGTAGCCGCAGTTGGTGCTGGTATGGAAATCTTCCAACCAAGCGGTAACATGGTTGTTGATATTGGTGGAGGTACAACGGATATCGCTGTACTATCTATGGGTGATATTGTTACCTCTTCCTCTATCAAAATGGCTGGCGATAAGTTTGATATGGAGATCTTAAACTACGTTAAACGTAAGTATAAGCTATTAATTGGAGAACGTACTTCAGAAAATATTAAAATTAAAGTTGGTACAGTATTCCCAGGTGCACGTAGCGAAGAGCTTGAAATTCGCGGACGTGACATGGTAACGGGCTTACCACGTACAATTACAGTATGCTCTGAAGAAATTACAGAAGCACTAAAAGAAGACGCGGCTATCATTGTACAAGCTGCAAAAGGCGTACTAGAGCGCACGCCACCAGAATTATCTGCGGACATTATCGACCGCGGTGTTATTCTAACAGGCGGAGGAGCTTTATTACACGGTATCGACATGCTTCTAGCAGAAGAATTAAAGGTACCAGTATTAATTGCTGAAAACCCAATGCAATGTGTTGCGGTTGGTACAGGCATTATGTTAGAGAATATCGATAAATTACCACGTCGTGCGCTAAGATAGATTAAAGAAGACCTTTGCAGAACTTATTAAAAATTAAGTTCTGCAGGGGTCTTTTATTTGGAATAAAAGAGAACTTAAAGAAAGTTCTGGATTTATAAAAGTGTTTAATTCAAAGATAATTCATAGTATCCTATATTAAGGGAATAAATCTTACTTTTTAACACTGTTTTTTGAAAAAGTAGAGATTTATAATACATAAAATTAAAGAAACTGGCATCATAAGGTGACTGGAGATTATTTTGAAATGAAAAAGATTTTAATGATAACACAAAATTTTTACCCGGAAATTGGCAGTGCTGCGAATAGAATGAAGAATATATATTTAGAATTGAAAGAGCGAGGGTATGATGTAACTGTTTTAACATCAGAACCTAGTTATCCTAATCGTAATTTATATAAAGATTTAAGCTATTGGGACGATAAGAAAGTGGAAGAGGATATAATACGTATTCAGCCAAAAACAAGAAAGTATACTAGAAACCTTTTTCGAAGGTTAATTTTATATATAGAAATTGCTTTTAGGTTAATATTAAGTATTTGTAGAGATAAAGAGAAATACGACTATATTTTTGTGTCTACACCATCAATTTTCATTCCGATAGTTGGAATTTTTGCCAAAAAACGAAAAAAAGCAAAATTGATTTTAGATGTTCGAGATTTATGGCCAGATTCTTTCGTTGGAATTGGCTTTTTTGATAGTAAAATAATATTAAAGTTTGCTTACAAGTTAGAGCGCATTATTTATCATGCTGCAGACCATATTATTATCAATAGTAAAGGTTTTTTTGCTTATATTAAGGAAAAGGGTATTGCACCTCAGAAAATTTCGTTTATGCCAAATTCATTGACAGAAGAAGAACTATCCATGCCAATGAAGAAAAAAAATAGTGATGTTATTACTGTTATTTATACAGGGAATATAGGATTAGCCCAAAATATTAAGAAGTTAGTTGAAGTAGCAGAGTACTTAAAAGAGTTTAAGAATATTAAATTTAAAATTATTGGATATGGCTATAAAAAAAATGATATAAGTGAAGCTATTGAAAAGAATACCCTCCCAAACATTCAATTAATTACACCTAAAAATAGAAGGGATACATTAACCGAAGTTATGTCGGCAGATATAGCTTATGTTAGTTTGGTTGAAGAAGCTGCCTTTAACAAGGTGTTGCCAGGGAAAATTATTGATTATATGAGTATGAGTAAGCCCTTGATTGCGAGTGTTGATGGTTATGCTAAAGAAGTAATTGAAGAAGCTGGATGTGGAATGGTCGCTAAAGATCGTACAGTTGCTGAACTAGGAGAATTAATAAAAGTATTAGTGCAAGACAAAAAGTTACGGGAGAATTTAGGAAGTAATGGTTATCAGTATGCGTTTAGGATGTTACGTTGGAAAAAAAATATTGAAACACTGATTCAAGTTTTGGAGGAAGAAGATGGCGCAACAAAGAGTGTGCATGTTTGTTTGGAATCATTTCACAAATGATGCACGTGTATTGAGAGAATGTACAGCATTGGTGGAAAATGGATATGGAGTAGATTTAATCTGTATTCATGATTGGAAGCAGGAAAAGCTTTTAATGCAGGAACAACATCAAGGTGGTTTTACGGTAACTCGTGTGAAAAATAGAGTAATATTATTGCAAAAAGTTTTTGGGTTAGCAAGACGTGTTAAAAGAATAGCATTTAAAAATATTATTACAACATCTATATTCAGTCTCTTTATGTTGCTGGGGATTTGGAAATTCCCTTTAATAACAATGGGCTTAATACTATTAATGTTAGTACTTTCACAAAGAAAGGTAGCTACTTTGTTTGTGAGAGGAGCAATTTTCCTTAGAATGATTCAAGCTGGCTTGAGGCATAAATATGACATATATCATTCGAATGATTTAAATACCTTACCGCAAGGATGGATATGTGCAAAATTATTAAGAAGAAAAAAGCTGATTTATGATTCTCATGAAGTACAGACGAGTAGAACAGGTTATAACAGTAGTATTTATGGGCTTATGGAGAAGTTTTTCGTAAGGTTTTGTGATGTTATGATTGTAGAAAATCATACAAGAGCAAAGTACAATGAGGATTTGTATGGGTTTTATCCGAAAGTGATTCATAATTATCCATTTCTTTCTCATCCCGAACATAGTAAAACAATAGATTTACATGAGACTTTAAATATTTCACGCGATGAACCAATATTAATTTATCAAGGAGGAATTCAAATTGGACGTGGTCTTGATAAATTGATACAGGCGGTTCCTTTGTTTAAAAAAGGAGTTGTAGTATTTATTGGGGATGGTCGAATTAAATCTGAATTACAACAAATGGTACAAGAGATGAATTTAGAAAAAAGGGTGAAATTCTTACCAAAAGTACCAGTGCAAGAATTAATATATTACACTAAAAATGCATATTTAGGGTTTCAATTGTTAAATAATATTTGTTTTAATCACTATTCAGCGTCTTCTAATAAGTTGTTTGAATATATGATGAGTGGTGTGCCAGTAATTGCATGTAGTTTCCCTGAAATTCAAGGTATAGTTGAAAAAGAAAATACAGGAGTATGTGTTGATTCTCATGATCCCACTTCAATTGCAAATGGTGTAAATTATTTATTAGATTATCCAGAAAAACGCGAAGAAATGGGAGCAAATGCTTTTAATGCGAGATATATATATAATTGGGAATTGGAAAAAAAGCTTTTAATTCAAATTTATAAAGAAATACTTGATAAAAGTGTTAAGTAAATGAAAAAAGTTTATAAGAGCAAGTCACAGGGAGGAATTAAATAAAAATATGGAACAGGTAATTTCTGGTAAAAATAAGGAAGCGGCTATTTATAAAACAGCTAATACTACGGAATGGGTCTGCCGAAATATTACAGGGAAGAAAATACTAGATGTAAATTGTCAAAAAGGAGACATTTCAATTTCGCTTGGGAGAGAAGGAAAAGAAGTTTTTGGGATGGATGCTTCAAGTGGTTTGATTAATTATGCCAAAAAAAGACTTCATAAGGAATCTAATGATATAAAGAAACACGTGAATTTTAAGGTTGCTAAATTTTTAGGTTATCGTTTTAACAAACGTAAGTATGATAGTATCATTTTAGAAAATATAAAGAATTTAGATGTAGTTATTAAAAAAGCTATGCAATTATTAAATAATCACGGGACAATAATCCTTATAATCTCAAATGAAATGCATGAGTCAATAGATGATGAAAGCTATTCTTTAACTAATTTGTTTCAATTATTGGAAGAAGGTTTAGTAATTAATGATATTGAATTTTTTGGAGAATTAATGGGAGTAATTTTAAGCAAAAGTAGTGAAATATCTTGTGAAGCTTTATCTAATAAAGACGTAGTTAGAAAATTCGCGGATAATTATGTTGAGATTTTAATAGAAAAAAAAAGACAGGTTGATAAACTAACAAAGAAAGTATCCAATCTAGAGTTAGCAAATCAGGAACTTATAGATGCTAAATCTTCAAACGAACGTCTGCAAGAAGAGAATAAGCTATTACACAAGCGAGCGCAGGAACAAAAAGATTTCTATCAAACATTCAGTAATGACTTAGTGGAAAAGATTAATATAATTAATAAATTAAATAATATGATGGAAACTCAAGATACAGAAATTAAAAATTATAAAGAAACTCTCTTTAAGGCAGAAGATAGCATAAAGGAATTGCAAAAAAAATTAGAACATAAAGCTATGGTATTGGCAATTTCAAATAAAACAATTGCAGAAAAAGGAAATGAGATTAATGCATTACAACAGGCAATGAAGGGACAATCTTTAGAGTATGAAGCTTTAAATGAAAAAGTTATTTTTGCGTATAAGGAACTCACAAAAATGAGAAATATAATTTTAGAGCAAAAAGAAGCTACAATTGATTCACGTGAAAAAACTATAGGAATGCAAGATGAATTATTAGAATCCTATAAAAAGGAAGAAAAGTTACTGAAAAGCTATCAAAAATTATTAAATGAGCATGAAAAAATTTCAAAGAAATATCAGGCTTTAAGTCATTCAAAGTTGGGGAAAGCTACATTATCTTATTGGAAATGGCGTAAAAAGTGATTTTGGAGGTAAATGATTTGAATAACGATTCAATAAATCAGAGATTAAATAATATAAAAAAACGAAAAAAAACACTTCAATATGATATTATGTCTGAAACAAAATTATTAGAAATAGAAAAAGAAGAATTGCAATTATTTAAAAAAGAGTTATTGATCAAAGAAACAAAGACAAAACACTTTGAGAAAAATTCTATTTCTAATATTCAAGCTATAGAAACTCCAAAGGAAAAAGTAAAAGAGAAAGATAGCGAAGTTGAATATATTGAGTATCGTGATGAAAATTGTGATAAGGAATATTTCAATAGAATTAAATTCATGCTGGAGGAGCTTCCTGAGAGTGATGGAAGCAAATTTTATCCGAAAGCAAATGTGAATATTGGTATTATTGCGGATGAATTTTTATATAATTCTTTTAACGGTATCGCTAATTTTATCTATATTACACCTGAAAATTATCGAGATTATGCAAATAAATTAGATGTCTTTTTTATTGCAACGACTTGGAAAGGTTTAAATCTAGAATGGAAGGGTTTAGGTAATCCTAAATCACGTAAACGCCGTGAACAACTATTTGAAATTATTAAAGTATACAAAGAAAAAGGCGTGAAAGTTGTTTTCTATTCTAAGGAAGATCCGGTTAACTATGAACGGTTTATTGAAATAGCTCAAAATTGTGATTATATTTTTACTACTGCTGAAGAAGTTGTAGTGAATTATAAAAAGGATTGCGGAAATGAAAATGTAAATGTCTTAAGTTTTGGAGTAAATCCAATTTATCATAATCCAATAGGAATTAAAAAGTTTACTAAACAAAAAGAAGTTTTATTTGCTGGTTCTTGGTATGGAAAGTATCCTCATAGGCAAGAAGATACAAGAATGATATTCGATGGAATTATTAATGGAGAAGCAGGTATAAAAATTATTGATAGAAACTATGAGTTGAACAATGCTCAATACTTCTTCCCGAAAGAGTATACAAAATATGTTTCTCCTTCTATTGAACATGGCTATTTACAGAAGCTACATAAGCTATATGATTGGGCTATTAATTTGAATTCTGTAAAGTATAGTGAAACTATGTTTGCGAATCGCGTATATGAATTACAAGCATTAGGTAATATTCTCTTATCTAATTATAGTACCGCTATTAATAATAAATTTCCTAATGTATTTTTAGTTCATGATAAAAATGAGGCTCAGGATATATTAAATGGTTTTACTGAGGAAGAAAAATATAAGCATCAAATGTATGGTGTTCGTAAAGTGATGTCGAGTGAAACAACATTCCACCGTTTAGAGCAATTATTAGATACTATAGGTTACCCGTATGGGAAAGTTTTAAGAAAAGTTGCTGTAGTGGTTAAAACGAAATCTAGGCGTATTCAGAAAATGTTTGGAAAGCAAACATATCCAGATAAAGATTTAATTTTAGAAAGTGAATTTAATGAAAAAATCAAAAAACAGTATGATTTTGTAGCATTCTTTAGTGAGGATAAAGAATATAGAGACTTTTATCTGGAAGATATGATTAATGCATTTAAGTACACGAATTGTAATTACATTACAAAGGAAGCTTATTATGAAAAGGACATACTTGTATCCGGTGTGCAACATGACTATGTTACAACAATGTATGATAAAAATAGAACGGTATTTTGGGCTGAGGTATATGATGCAAAAGAATTATTAAGAATGACAGGTGCCGTAGAACTTCCGAATGGTTATAGTGTAGATTGTTTTGAGTTTAATAATCGTCCTTTAAAAGAGCAAATGCAAACTGAGAAGGATTATAAGTTATCTGTTATTATTCCTACATATAATAATGGTGATTATTTATTAAATAAATGTTTTAATAGTTTAAAACGTAGTAGTATATTCAATGATATGGAAATTATTATTGTTGATGATGGTTCAACTGATAATTATACACCCCAAATTGTTAGTCGGTTGACGGAGGACTACGGCAATGTTAGTTCTTATTTCTTTAATGATGGAGGAAGTGCTAGTGCTTCACGTCCACGTAATAAAGGATTTGAATTATCAACAGCACCATACATTACTTATTTAGACCCTGATAATGAGGCAGTAAATGATGCCTATCGAAAGCTTTATGATGAAATTAATAATAGTGATTATGATTTTGTTGTAGGGAATATATTCCGTTTGTCAGATAAAGCTATGCGTTTAAATTACTATAGAACAGTTGTCCAACATAATAATAAACAAGATACAATAGTAGGAAATACAAAAGAACTATTAATTAATAGTAAGTTTAAAGCTGCGAGTATTCAGGCGCTAGTAGTAAGAAGGGAAGTTATTGCTAATAATTCATTAAGTATGGTTGTCGGAGCAGCTGGACAAGATACGTTATTCTTCCATGAACTAATGTTGCATTCAGATAAAGTTAAGGCTGTTAACTTGGACGTACATGTTTATTACGCCGCTGTTTCGGGATCAACAGTAAATAGTATTTCAAAGAGATTCTACGAAAAATACTATGCTTTAGAACAGCGCAGAGTAGAGGCACTTAGAAGGCATGGTATTTTAGAGGGGTATCTAGAAAGAAGATTTGAGTATTATTTTAAAAATTGGTATTTAACCAAATTGCAAAAAGTTAAAAAGGACGAAGCAATAGAGTCAATTAAAATCATTGCTAAGATATTTAATTTGTATAAGGAAGATGTAAAATTAAAGGATCCTGATCTTATTCGCTTTGCAAAGTGGTGTGAGCATAAGGATTATATATCAATAAAAGAAAAATATGCAATTTTATAGTAT
The DNA here is from genome assembly GCF_040448665.1 of Bacillus cereus group sp. MS39. Classification (NCBI taxonomy): domain Bacteria; kingdom Bacillati; phylum Bacillota; class Bacilli; order Caryophanales; family Bacillaceae; genus Bacillus; species Bacillus cereus group sp. MS39. Next base: position 222,086 of record NZ_CP123058.1, read on the forward strand.
TTTTATATAAAGATATAAGTTTGTTAACTTATATCTTTATTATTGTAATTAATAAGGATTTATAAGAAAGGAAGGTTTTTTGTGGAATATAATGTAAAACTAAGGGGATTGAAAACGAATCAAATTATAAAGATTTATAAAACATCTAAAGATACTTTAAGGGTCGCTAATCTTATTTTGGATAATAAATTTCACTTTTTTAATAGTTTGGATGTAATTGACTTTAAGGAAGGGATAGACTGGAACTATCGCCACCATACAGCACCAGATACATACCAATTATATATGCATGCTTTAAATGTTCTATGTCACTTATTAAATGCTTATGAACAAACAAATGATGAAGAGTATTTGGAAAAATCCAGGGAGATTTTCTTATCCTGGATAAATTATGAGAAACAAAAACCTAATAATAAAATGCTTTGGTATGATCATCCGACAGCTTATAGAACGCATAATTTGGTTTACTTAGCTTTAATAGCGAAAGAAAAATTACCTATTGAAGAAAAAGAGTATATTGAATTGTTGGTTACACATGGTAAATACCTTTTTGATGATAAAAATTATCATAAAAATAATCATGGAATTATGATGGACCGCGCCTTAATTATGTTAGGGATTATTTTAGATCATCCAGAATCGAATAGATGGATTGAAAAGGGAATTTGGCGTTTAAAAGATACATTTTATTTTAGTTATAGTCAACAAGGTGTACATTTAGAAAATTCTCCAGAGTATCATAGAATTGTAAGAAATTTATACAAGTCGATTGAAAATTTCTTAAATAAAAATGATTTAACTTTAGGTGAAGATGTAGTTACAAGACTGGAAATGTCAGATGAATACTTCAATTATATTGTAAAGCCTAATGGACTAACACCAGCTATTGGAGACTCAGGATTACTCCCGATAGGTGCACAAAATAAAATTTATGATAGTTTCCATGATCAAGTAGCTGGTATTACTGTCATGCAATCAAAAGATGAAGATAATCCAGAAAACTCCACTTGGTTATCGTTTGTCTGTGGATATGGTACTACCACGCATAAGCATTATGATGACTTATCAGTAAATATATTTTACAAGGGACACGACATTCTGGTTGACCCTGGAAAATATAGTTATGGACGTTCACCAGTAAGAAGTTATGTTATTTCACCACAAGCGCATAATACTATTGCTTTTCCTAATGAGAGGTATGTATTTGATAAATCTCAAGGTGTAAATCGAAAAATCAAAACAACTTCATTTGTTTCGACAAATAAAATGGATATGGTTCAAGGAATAAATGGAGGTTATAAAGATACATTATTTAAGCGAACGGTCATATTTTTAAAACCTAATTTGGTAATTTTTTTAGATGAGATTATAAGTGAAAATAGTGTAAAGGTATCACAATACTTTAATTTAGCTCCACATATAGAAGTAAAAGAGGTTATGGATTCAAAAATCCAGATAATTAGTGATAATGAAATTATAGAATTTGAGCAAATTAATGATGTAGATAGTGTGAATATTCATAAGGGACAAGCTAATCCACCTAAGGCTATTATTTCTGAACAATTTGGGAAAACAACAGAAATAAATCAGTTGGAATTCTCAAAAAATGTTAATTCTGACTATCTTCTTACTGCTATTAAACTTGGAAAGGAAGCTATTGATAGCTTTAATTTTGCGAGCTTTGATAAAATAAATCGTCTTATTTCTATCGAAATGAGTAATCAAAACATTCAATTCTATGTTTAGAAATAAGATGATTTATAATAAAGAAAGAGCTACTTTGACTATCATTTTAGGCCAGGGAAATATGATTAGGCCCTTTAAGAGGTTAGAGTCATTCAAGGGATATATTGTACGGGAAATTTATGATAATTCGCTAAACATACATAAAAATATAATCCTGCAAGGGTAAAAAATAAAGTTAAAGAGGTATGAGTTTAGAAGAGTACTGGCTTTATCCTTAAAAATGGCTTAATGAAATATTTCATTAAGCCATTTTTAGATTTAATTTTTTAAAAAGTAATATTTTATATAAATCAAAGGTTTTACATTGTACTTTGCAAATAATAGATACACCCAAATTTTATTCTTGATAATTAAGGTTTTACTTTATAAATATAGTATAATGTTTTTTCCAAATCTACTGGATTGTGATCTAGTTCTTTATCAAAATAAAAATCAAAATGTACTTGTTTAAAATTAGTAGTTTCATTTAAAGATTTTAATCCTGATATAAAAGGAGTTACATGATTTTTCATATCATGTCCACAAGCAATATTTTGTAAGTAGTAAATATCTGGAACGTGACTCAATTTTTTATATAGCTCTAAAATATTTAAACGTTCTGGGAATTTTTTTAATATTTCTCCTTTGCTTAATTGTGGATGTGAAAATTTAAATAAACGATTAACATGTGATTCGTAGTAATTACTTACAACTGTTTGAGGGTTGTTTACTAGAACTTTTGCTCCTTTAATAAACCCGCCGAGTGCCAGAGACATAAATCCTCCACCAGAACTTCCGTAAAATAAGACATGTTGAGACTTTATAGAGATTTTGTCCATTACGATTTGGATAATATCAGCAATGTCTTCTAGGTAAAATTTATCTGTTGTACCATGTCCCCACCCAAGATTCATTGGCCCTAAATATAATGTAGGATCATTATAAAAAATGGTTGAATCTTCGAAGTGATCAATCCATGAATGTCTTTGGAAAACAGGTGGTTTCATTTTTTGAGGATTGTATGCTCCAGAACCAAATACAAGTAAGTTTGAAGCATTTGGTTTTAAATTAATAAAAAATTCATATTTGGTGTTATTCCAATTTACTGTTAAGATAAACGGTTTGTTGTATATGAATTCTGATTTATATAATTCCTCATATTGTACAATTATATTTGTATAGTCTTTGAACAAATTTAATCAACCTTTCATTTTTTATTGATATGGGACTTTTTATCATAACTAAGTATACCGATATTTAAAAAACTAAAGCAATATAAAGTTGAAATTTGTCGAGGTTTAATAATTTTAATAATTTATATATTATTAAATATAGATAAAAAGTATATATTACATAATTTTGGAATTGTTTTTTTTTGGGTGATTATTGTCAGATTTATAGACTTATGACATTTAATTTGATTTAATAAATAATAGTTAACAAAATTGATATAATAATTTTATGGGGGTTATAAAAAGTGAAAATATGTACAATGGGCCTAGGCTATATTGGACTACCGACTTCAGCAATGTTTGCACAATATGGGGCAGAAGTAGTTGGAGTAGATATTCATCCAGAGGTAGTAGATAAATTAAACAACGGTGAAATACATATTGAAGAGCCAGGTCTTGGAGATGTAGTAAAAAAGGTTGTTACAGATGGGAAGTTTCGTGCGTCTTTAACACCTGAAGAAGCGGATGCTTTTATTATTTCTGTTCCAACACCAAACCATGATGATGAACATAAGTCTTGTGACTTAACATATGTTTTAACAGCTACAAAACAAGTATTACCATTTGTAAAAAAAGGTAATGTTATCATTGTAGAATCTACAATTGCACCACGTAGTATGGATGACTACGTAAAACCTTTAGTAGAAGAAGCTGGATTTACAGTTGGTGAAGATATTTATCTTGTTCATTGTCCAGAACGTGTTCTGCCAGGGCAAATTTTACATGAATTAGTATACAACAACCGTATTGTTGGTGGTGTTACTCCTACTTGTGCAGAAGCTGGTGCTCGTGTATATGGTGTATTTGTCCAGGGAGAGATCATAAAAACAAATGCGAAAACAGCGGAGATGTCCAAACTTATGGAAAACACATTCCGTGATGTAAATATTGCGCTTGCAAATGAATTAACAAAAGTTTGTAATTCATTAGATATTAACGTATTAGATGTAATTGAAATGGCTAATAAACATCCACGTGTAAACTTGCATTACCCAGGTCCAGGCGTAGGAGGACATTGTTTAGCAGTTGATCCATACTTCATTGTTGCAAAAGCCCCTGAATTAGCGAATATTATTAAACTCTCTCGAGAAACGAATGTTTCTATGCCACAATATGTAACTACGCAAGTAAAAGGTTTACTTAATGGTATAGAGTCTCCAAAGGTAGCAGCGTTTGGTGTTACATATAAAGGAAATGTTGATGATATGCGCGAAAGTCCTGCAATGGATGTAATTGATTTAATTCGTAACGAAGGAATTACAGTTGCAGCACATGATCCTCATGTAGAATCTGATTTCTTTGAACTACATTCAGCAGAAGAGGCTGTTAAGGATGCGCATTTAATTTTAATTTTAACGGACCATAGCGAATTTAAAACATTAGATTATGGAAAGTTAGCCCCTAGTATGAAACAAGCATTGGTATTTGATACACGCAACTGTGTGCAGGCAAATACAGATAGCAATATAAAAATCATTAATTTCGGAAATGTATATGAAGAAGTAAAAGGAAAAGTGGTTACACCATGAAATCGATAAAAACCATATTATCGGAGCAGCTTCAATATGCATATTTAATCCGTAGATTATCAATGTATGAATTAAAGAAAACATATGTAGCTAATATGTTGGGGATAGTATGGGTGTTTTTAAATCCTATAATTCAAATAGGTGTTTATTGGATAATATTTGGTTTGGGAATTCGAGGGGGAGCGCCGGTTAATGGCGTTCCTTACTTTGTTTGGATGATATCTGGTTTAGTTCCATGGTTTTATATAAGTTCATCTATTATACAAGGATCAAATTCTATTTATGCTCGATTAAGTGGAGTTTCTAAAATGAATTTTCCATTAAGTATTATTCCTTCATACGTGATACTTTCTAGATTATATACGCATTTGATATTAATGATGTTGTTAATCGTTATTGTTATCGTTAATCAAGGGATCAGCTCGGTGCATTTTCTAATATTAATCTATGGAATGTTATCTTTAACAATTTTTTTAATCGCGCTATCCTTTATTACTTCGACATTATCAACAATTGTAAGAGATGTTCATTTGTTAATTCAGTCAGTTACGAGAATGCTTTTCTTTATAACACCTATATTATGGGAACCTAAAGAGAATATGCCACAATTATTTTTAAGCTTAATGAAATTAAATCCTTTTTATTATGTGATAGAATTGTATAGAGAAGCATTAGTATATAATTCGACTTCTATTTTGTTCTCTGTTTATACATTATATTTTTGGGGAATCATTATTTTTATGTTTACTGTCGGCTCCTTGCTTCATGTGAGATTTCGTAGGCAGTTTATTGACTATTTATAAAAGGTGAATGATTGAATGAATTATAGAGTTAGATTTTCAAATGTTACAAAAAAGTATAAGATGTACAATAAGCCTTTAGATAAGTTGAAGGATTTATTTTTTAAAACTTCCAATGGAGAATATCATTATGCTTTAAATAATGTTTCGTTTGAAGTCGAAGAAGGAGAAATAGTTGGTATTATCGGTTTAAATGGTTCTGGAAAGAGTACGCTATCAAATTTAATAGCGGGAGTAACGATGCCCAGTAAAGGGACGATTGATATTAAGGGATCAGCAACATTAATTGCAATCTCATCTGGATTAAATGGTCAGTTGACGGGGCTTGAGAATATTGAATTAAAAGGTTTGATGATGGGTCTTAAGAAAGAGGAAATAAAGGAGATTACTCCTAAGGTTATTGAATTTGCGGAAATTGGTAAGTTCATTCATCAACCTGTTAAAACTTATTCAAGTGGTATGAAGTCTAGGTTAGGATTTGCGATTTCTGCACATGTTAATCCCGATATTTTAGTAATTGATGAGGCGCTTTCTGTAGGTGACCAAACATTTACAAAAAAATGTTTAGATAAAATGAATGAATTTAAAGAACAAGGGAAAACAATATTTTTTATTAGTCATTCGATTTCGCAAGTGAAAAGTTTTTGTACAAAAGCATTATGGATTCATTATGGACATGTGAGAGAATACGGAAATATTAAGGAAGTAGTTACTCATTATAATGATTTTTTAAAAGAGTATAATGGGATGAATAAGGAAGAGAAACAACGTTTTCGTGAAGAACAGATGATGCAGTTTCAACATGGGCTTTTACAAGAAGCCGCTACTGTGGAGTCGCATGGAAATTATGGAAAGCGTAATTTAAATCGTCCTAAAAGAAAAAAAGGCGTAATGATCGGGTGTTGTTTGGCTATGCTAGCAGGAATAATATCGACAGGTCTTTTTTATACGGGGATATTTTCAAAGAACAGAAATAATGTTGAGGTAGAAAATATTACTTCAAGTAAAAAATCGATTGAAACTACACCATTTGAGAAATTTTCAACTTATATAGTGAATAGTAATGAAATCAGTATTCGTGAAGAAGCGGATGCAAGCAGTAAACGATTATCTGTAGCCAACTTCGGGGATATTTTTAGTATATCTGATAATAATAAAAGCGAGAAAAAAGATGTTGAATGGATACAAGTTACATTATCAAGTGGTGAAATTGGATGGATAAGCACAAAGTTTATTGAACCATTTAAATCGAATAATAACATAATCGAGGATGCCAAGTTAGCAGATGTAACTGCGTTGTTAAAACGTGTATATGGAGGGAATATGGCAAGTGCCCCTACTTATTTTGGTAAAACATTAAATGAGTTAGAGACAACTTATCCTCAACCTTTAAATCCATTACCAAGTATGATGGGAAAAACGATTGTTAAAGATGGAAATATTCAATTTGGCATTTCACAGGATAAGGTAGTGGAGGTTGTATTCCAAGATATTTCAATGTCGATTGCAAAGTTACATGAATTATTAGGAAAAGAAAGCCTAAGTAATGATGCAGAGAAAAACTACTTCTATGAAACAACAAGTTACTATATTGCAGCCCGTTCAGATCAGACACATAAAGAAATTCAATCCATATCGATTGTAAAGAAATGATTAATAACAAAAAGAGCCAAATCGCATATGATTTGGCTCTTTTTTATTTACTTATTAAAGTGTTGTAAAATTGCTTCTACAATACGCTCTGATGCACGGCCATCACCGTAAGGATTAGATGCTTTTGACATCTTATCATGAGCTTCTTTATCTGATAACAACTCATCAGCAAGACTAAAGATTGTCTCTTCGTCTGTTCCTGCTAATTTCAATGTACCTGCGTCAATACCTTCTGGGCGCTCTGTTGTATCACGAAGAACAAGAACTGGCACGCCAAGTGATGGTGCTTCTTCTTGAACACCGCCAGAATCAGTTAACATTAAGTATGAACGAGCTGCAACATTATGGAAATCAATTACATCTAGCGGCTCGATTAAATGAATGCGGCTATGATCGCCTAAAATATCATTCGCTGTTTCACGAACAACTGGGTTCATATGAACCGGATACACAACTTGTACGTCTTCATGCTTATCAACAAGACGTTTAATTGCACGGAACATATTACGCATTGGCTCTCCTAAGTTTTCACGGCGGTGAGCTGTCATAAGTACAAGACGATCGTTTCCAAGTTTCTCTAGTACAGGATGACTATATGTTTCTTTTACAGTCGTTTTCAGTGCGTCAATCGCTGTATTTCCTGTTATGAAAATGCGTGACTCATCTTTATTTTCTTTCTGTAAGTTCGTTGCTGATTTTGTTGTAGGTGAGAAATGAAGATCTGCCATGACGCCTGTTAATTGGCGATTCATCTCTTCTGGGTATGGAGAATATTTATCCCATGTACGAAGTCCTGCTTCAACATGCCCTACTGGAATTTGATTGTAGAAAGCAGCTAAACTTGCAATAAATGTTGTCGTTGTATCACCATGTACAAGTACAATATCCGGCTTTGCTTCTTTCATTACTTTATCCAAACCTTCTAAACCACGCGTTGTAATATCAATTAAAGTTTGGCGGTCTTTCATAATATTCAAATCGAAATCTGGCGTAATTCCAAAGATACTTAATACTTGGTCTAACATTTGACGATGTTGCGCTGTTACAGTCACAATCGACTCAATTTTTTCTGGATGTTTTTGCAACTCTAACACAAGAGGTGCCATTTTAATTGCTTCTGGACGTGTCCCGAAAATTGTCATTACTTTTAAACGTTCAGTCATTTTATTGCCTCTTTCCTTTACCAATTAAAAATCTGGTAGTATTGTTACTGTATTATTATACATGAAAGTTATAAGGAAAAGGGGGCAATCACTCTTAATAGAGGATATTGAAATTTAATTGAATGGCATTTTTGTATAATGAAATCGAAGAGTACGAGAGATATTGATAGTAGATTGATTTTGTGAAAGCCATGTTAATAAATGAAAACCGTGTATAAAAGTGATAACGATAAGATAGCGTATTTTTTAATATTTTTATTTTAATGTTAAAATATAGTAATTTAAAGAAAATAGGAGATAAAAAGAGAAAATGCTAATAATTATCCTGAAAAAAAACAAAAAAGGTGTAATATTAGGTTTTTCTTTCAAGATTTTCTCCTATATAATGATTTATGAATACGACATTAAGGCTTAATATATTTGATATAATTTGCCTTTCCCTAACTTGGGTATACACTCTTTTCAACCTCCGTGTCAGTGATAATACATATTGAAAAGAGTGTATACATTTTTTTATTTAGAAGAGAAATCTTGACATCCTTTTTTATAATGACAAATGAGATTTAAAATGGGATAATGATAGTATAACTTCTGGTGGTATGACCAATCTTGTGTAAGGAGAGAAGTGTATGCTAGATATTCAACAAATTAAAGAAATAATTCCTCATCGCTATCCATTTCTACTAGTGGATAAAGTTTTAGAAGTAGAAGAGGGAAAGCGTGCTATTGGGATAAAGAATGTTACAGCTAATGAAGAATTTTTTAATGGACATTTTCCAGATTATCCTGTAATGCCAGGTGTTTTAATTGTGGAGGCTTTAGCGCAGGTTGGCGCTGTTGCTATGCTGAAAAAAGAGGAGAATCGTGGTCGTTTAGCATTTTTTGCAGGCATCGATAATTGCCGTTTTAAACGACAAGTCCGTCCAGGTGATCAGCTTCGTTTAGAAGTTGAAATGACGCGTATACGTGGAGCAATTGGAAAAGGAAAAGCAATTGCTACTGTAGATGGTGAAATTGCTTGTGAGACAGAAATAACGTTCGCTCTTGGAGATAAAAAAGAATAGTAAGCGTAAAATGTTTTTTATACAGATAGGTGGATACCAGGCTGAGTTTGTAGCCTTGTGTTCACCTATTTTATTTGCAAGTAGTAATATGTGATTTATTTAGCAAAGGGATTTAGTAGTAGGACTACTTTAGACTATTCATAAGAGCTTTAATTAAACAAGTAAAGGGTAATTTTGGAATAACAAGAAGGCAATTTATATAAATTTGAAGGTATTTATAGTGTGATGAAAGAATAAAGTAAAGGTAGGAATTTATACATTAAATTGTTAAGTGTATAGGGGGCAGAACTTTAAAAAAATTATAAAAGTTCACAGCGATTTCATAAGAAAAACACACCTTTTCAGTAAAAGAAATATAAAATAAGTTTATCAAAATAGAGAAAAGAGATGATGAATGTGAAGCTATACGAGGTTTTACATGATTATGAGAATGGAAAGTTTAAAGAAGGCGATATGTTTTTATATCAAAATAATCCAAGGATGATTGCAATTTTTAAATCGGGTAATTTTGTTTGGAGCGATGACCATATAGCTGTTAATTGCAAAGATATTTCAAAAGATATTTGGTATATCAGAGAAAAGTAGTGAAGGGCTAAAGGTACTATGCATAGGGGTTCATTCGGGTTAATTATCTGAATGTTAAGTTATTTTTCTTTAGTATGCGTGGAACAAGGGATTTATATAAATATAGAAGAAATCCATCTTAATGCGAGAGGATGGCCAAACTGAAAAATAATTAGAAATAAGAAGTGTGAATCTTTTTGTTTTATGGGGAAATTACACTTATATGAATATAGAAGATAATAAAAAACTTCATCATTTAATTGATGGAGTTTTTCTTGTTTTGATGGAAAATAATAATTGCTCTTTTTAATTTATCTTTTATTTTTAATCAAGAATAATGTAATATAGTGGGGAGTATGAAAATAGATATATTATTTTAAAATTTTGATAAAGAGGGTAAAGGTATGAAAAAGAAAATTTTATTTTGGGTACTCGGTATTCTTGGGGTACTAATCATAGGTGGAGGAATTTATGCCTATAATGTATATTCTTCTGTATCTAATACATTAAAGGAAGTTCATAAACCTTTAAAACGTGATCAAAACAACAGTGACGTTGGAGAAAAAGTTAGCAAGAGTGAACCAGTGTCAATTTTATTACTAGGGGCAGATGAGCGCGGTGATGATAAAGGACGTTCAGACTCTTTAATGGTAATTACATTAAATCCTAAAAATAACTCTATGAAAACAGTAAGTATTCCTCGTGATACTTATACAGAAATTGTTGGAAAAGGTAAAAGCGATAAAATCAATCATGCTTATGCATTCGGTGGAGTAGATATGTCTGTAGCGACCGTAGAAAACTTCTTGAATGTTCCTATTAATTATTATATTGAAGTGAACATGGAAGGCTTTAAAGATATCGTTGATGCAGTCGGTGGGGTAGATGTAACTAATGATTTAGAATTTACGCAGGATGGGCATCATTTTGCGAAAGGGAATATTCATTTAACAGGTGACCAGGCTCTAGCATTCACACGTATGCGTAAACAAGATCCACGTGGTGACTTTGGTCGTCAGATGCGCCAACGTCAAGTGATGCAAGGTGTTATCAAAAAAGGTGCAAGCTTCTCTTCTTTAACAGGTTATGGAGATGTATTAGCAGCAATTCAAAAGAATGTGAAGACAAACTTAACGCAAGATCAAATGTTTGATATGCAAAAGAACTATAAAGATTGCTTGAAAAATAGTGAGGATATCCAAATCCCAGGTGACGGTCACAAGGCTGCTGATGGCATTTGGTACTACTATGTTCCAGATGCAGCAAAACAAGATTTAACGAATAAATTAAGAGCGCATCTTGAAGTAACTAAGTAATAACCCAGCTCATTTAGACAGAGTTTGGTTTCCCAAGTGCTAAAGGCCATGAAGTTTGGGCATAATATGTAACGGATTATTTCGTTGCTAAGTAATAAAGGTACACAAAAGGTATACGAGCAATCGTATACCTTTTATAATTAAGAGAGTGAATAAGAAATCCTAATATATGTAGGAGGACGACAATGAACTCAATTCTAATCTGCGGCGGAGCTGGTTATATCGGTTCTCACGCTGTGAAAAAATTAGTAGACGAAGGTTTATCTGTAGTAGTAGTAGATAACTTACAAACTGGTCATGAGGATGCAATTACGGAAGGTGCGAAGTTTTATAATGGAGATCTTCGTGATAAAGCATTTTTAAGAGATGTTTTTAAACAAGAGAGTATTGAGGCGGTTATGCATTTCGCAGCTGATTCTTTAGTTGGAGTTAGTATGGAGAAGCCTCTTCAATATTACAATAACAATGTGTATGGTGCACTTTGCTTATTAGAGGTAATGGATGAGTTTAAGGTAGATAAGTTTATTTTCTCTTCTACTGCGGCAACGTATGGTGAGGTAGATGTAGACCTTATTACTGAGGAAACGATGACAAATCCAACGAATACATATGGAGAGACGAAGTTAGCAATCGAGAAGATGCTTCATTGGTATAGCCAAGCTTCTAATTTACGTTATAAGATTTTCAGATACTTTAACGTGGCTGGTGCAACTCCAAATGGTATTATTGGGGAAGATCACCGTCCAGAGACGCATTTAATTCCTCTTGTGCTGCAAGTGGCGTTAGGGCAACGTGAGAAGATTATGATGTTTGGTGAGGATTATAATACACCAGATGGTACTTGTATCCGTGATTATATTCATGTTGAAGATTTAGTGGCAGCTCACTTCTTAGGGCTTAAAGACCTACAGAACGGCGGAGAGAGTGATTTCTATAACTTAGGAAATGGTAATGGTTTCAGCGTGAAAGAAATCGTTGATGCAGTTCGTGAAGTTACAAATCATGAAATTCCAGCTGAGGTAGCACCACGTCGTGCAGGAGATCCAGCACGTTTAGTTGCTTCTTCTCAGAAGGCGAAAGAGAAGTTAGGATGGGATCCTCAGTATGTAAATGTGAAAACAATCATTGAGCATGCTTGGAATTGGCATCAGAAGCAACCTAATGGGTATGCTAAATAAAATATAATAAGTGAAAGAGAGGGTATCGTCGTTCAACATATGTTCGACAATACCCTCTCTTTTTTTATAGGATTTTTGCTATACTAAACTGTACTATAATACGGGATGGAAGGAGGAGAATAATGAAAATACTTGTAGTTGATGATGAATCGAGTATTCGTAATTTGATTCGGATGCAGTTGGAGATGGAAGGATATGAAGTGCTCACGGCGGCTGATGGAAGAGAAGCTTTAGAGAAATGGAATGAAGGACCGGATGTACTGATTTTGGATGTTATGCTTCCAGATACAGATGGGTATGAGTTGCTTCGCTTGTTCCGTGAGAAGAATAGGGATATTCCAGTGCTCATGTTAACTGCAAAGAGTCAGATGAATGATAAATTGCTTGGTCTGCAGCTTGGTGCGGATGATTATGTGACGAAGCCATTTAATTATGCCGAGCTTATTCTTCGGATTAAGAATATGACGCGGCGTGTGAAGAAGGCAGAGGTAACGGTAAGTCATGAAGTAATTGGAGCAGGAGAGATAACGATTTGTCCTAAGGAAAGAAAGGTACATGTTAGTGGACAAGAAATTCAGTTAACGTACCGAGAGTTTAATTTATGTCAGTTGTTTGTTTCAAATCCGCAGCGTGTATTTATGAGAGATGAGTTACTTGAGAAAGTATGGGGGTTTGAGTATATCGGAAATACGAGAGCGGTTGATATTATGGTGCAAAGACTGCGGAAGAAGCTAGGGAATAGCGGGGAATATATTAAGACGATTTATGGCGTTGGCTATAAACTAGATTGTTAAGTGGTGATGGTATGTCTTTAAAAAGGAATATGGTGTTTGGAATAGTGGGACTGTTAATCCCGATTTTTGTTCTTTTGTACGCAGTTGTTTATATTACGTTAGAAAAGAATATGTATCATAACGCGGCAAATTCTTTAGAAAAGTTAAGTGTAGAAGCACAAATTTATACGATGAATTATTTAGAGAAGGAAGCAGAGGTGGAGACACTCGGTCCGAATTCACTTTTAATTGCTTCGTATTTAGCAAAGCGCATGGATGTACGTGTACAGATGATTGGGAAGAATGGAGATGTTGTTGCGGATACGCAAAAGGGAGCACTTCTTCATCGGAACATTGATATTGAGAGCTCTTTGAAGGGGAAGAAGTCTTATGTTTTTGAAGAGGGAGATCCAGCTCCAATTCTTTTGTTTTCAAGCCCAGTTTATTATGGAAACGATGTCATCGGAAGTGTTCGTTTTATAAATGAGTTAACGGGTGAGAAGGAAGTTTTAACAAATGTTGGTTGGACGTTTTTAATGACGTCTCTTTGTCTAGTAGCTGCAGGTATTTTCTTTGCAATTCGTTTGGCGAAGTCTCTTCATAAGCCGATTGATCAGTTAAGACAAATGGCAAGGCGGCTTGCGAATGGGGATTATAAAAGCAAGATTGAGCTAAATGAATATGTGGAAATTGCTCAGCTTTCAGCATCTTTTAATGCGATGGCTGATGGAATTGAACTGCATATTAAGCAATTGAAAGAGGAGAAAGAGAAGCAGAAAGATTTCTTAGACCGCATTACGCATGAGTTAAAAACACCGTTAACGGCGATTATTGGCTATGTGGATTTAATTCCGAAGTTAAAGGCGAAGGAAGATGTAAAAGAGAGCCTGCGATATGTGGCTGTAGAGAGTGAGCGTTTATTATCACTTGTAGAGGAATTACTTAAGTCTTCAAAGTACGGGACGAGTACGTTTGAAGTATCACCTACAGTTGTGAACATAAAGGAATTAGCAGAAGAAGCAGTTTCAATTGTGAAACCTCGCCTGCAGAAATTCGAGATTGAAGTGATAAATGAGTTAACAGATGTACATGTTGTTGCAGATTTCGATAAGACGAAACAGATCTTCCTAAACGTACTTGATAATGCGATAAAATATAGCGATGCTACGCAAATTCGTATGAATGTAATTGTAAATGAACGTGAGGCAAAGGTTTTTGTTCATGATGATGGTATTGGTATAGATGACAGTGTACTTGCAGAGTGGAATGAATCGCCAGAAGGGAAAGTGCTTCCTTCTAGTTACGGGAATGGTTACGGTTTGTATATTTGTCAGGAGATTATGAATAAGCAGGGCGGAAGTATGCGAATTGAGAGTAGTGAAGAAATAGGCACTACAATATTTATTACATTCTTGCTTCCGAGACGGATGGAAGACATAAAAAACTTGAAAGCGGTTAAATGATACATTTATGAAACAATTATGCGGTATTTTCGAAACAACGTTTTTTTATCTTGGAGGTAGGCAGAAATGAAAAGGCTATCATTTCAAATTCTTATGTTTGTCCTTTGTATAATCGTTTCTCTTATTTTGTTCTATGTGATGGAGAAGCAAATATATAATCGAATCACAATAGTGAATGACAAACAAACTGTTTTACAAAGAGTGAATGAATCCCTGCCTACTGAAATGAAAGTTAGGCATGAAAAGTGGGGAGAAATTGTTATAACGGATGAAGTTCGTTTGCATACGATTGTTTCATTCTTTGACCGAATTCAAATAGAACCGAGAGAAGCTAATAATCAAGAACAAGTATTTACTGGAGAAGTAACGTACTTGAATGGACATAAACGTACTTTTGCAGTAGGTGACTTGTTCCAGTACGGGGCTGATATGTACGGAAAGAATGGTACGGACCCAATGATTTCAGCATTTCAAACGTATTTGTTAAGCCTGTATTACACACCAGAACGTATTAGTGATTTTTTTGCGTCAGCACAGGATGTCATAGTACGCCAAGGTGATGTAGAACGTGCGATGAATCTTACGCACATACTTGATTCGATTCGGTACGCAAAGCAAATTACAGATTACGGAGAAATACAGAAATTATTACAATCACAGAATGAACCGATTGCTTATATTACCGCTTATAAAACAGGGAAGCGTATAAAGAATGAGCGAGAAGACATTCTTACTATTTCTGTGTATCCATCGTACTTTGTTGTGCAATATCTCGGCGATAATAACGGGAATGTTATGTATATGAAAAGCTCCCTCGCAAATTTATTTGTAAAGGAGAATGTGTCATGAGAAAGATAGCCTTTTTCTTCTTTTTGCTAGTAATTGGAGGAGCGATGTCTAGTTGCTCTCGAGATACAACCTCTATTAAATATAATAAAAGTGGTCTCCCTGTTTTGGATGATCGTCATCTTGTTGCGTATGTAGCAGCCCGCGAGGAAGTTGGTGAAGCTTTGCTATCATCATTTTGTAAACCACGCGGCTGTACGTATGAATTTATTCGTCTTTCGACAGAAGAGCTTCTTCGGAGGGTAGAAGAGGAAGCTGGAAATCCGAAAGCGGATATTATTATTGGCGGTACGGTAGACGCGCATCAAATGATGAAGCAAAAAAATCTATCTATTCCTGTTACGAGTCAGCATGCGAACCGTATTTCAAAAACTGTTAAAGATAAAGACGGTTATTGGTACGGTTATGAAGTGGAGAAGCTGGCAATTGCGATCAATAAAGAGCGGTGGAATGAAGAAATAGCACCGCTCGGACTTCCTTATCCATCAAGGTGGCAAGATTTATTAAATCCAGTATATAAGGGAAAGATTGTAATGCCAGATCCAAATGTCTCAGGAACAGCATATACGTTTTTTCAATCACTTATTGATACTTTAGGTGAAGTGGAAGCGAAGGAATATGTGAAGAACCTTGCAGGGCAAGTTGGTGAAGTAACGGTGAATGGTTACATACCAGTAGAGCTTGTTGCGAGCGGTGAGTATATGATAGGCATCAATTTCATGGGAGATCAGAGAATGCTTCAAAAACGAGGCTTTCCAATTGTAAGTATTGTACCTGAGCAAACAGGTTTATCTGTTAATGCGATTTCGAAACTAAAACGTGCACCGAATGGTATTATTGCGGATTTATTTATTGATTATTGTTTATCAGAAGAAGCGGGTCACATTTTAGAAAAAGTTTCGTTTGGCGTACCAACGATGTTTGCGAAGAACGAGAAAGAAATAGAAGGACAGCCGGTTAGAAGAACGAACCAAAATATATCAAATAGCGGAATAATCGAGATATGGAATAGACAGCGTCTCTCTCAGAAGTGAGAAAAGGAGACAAAATATATGTTTAAATGGCTCAAGCCAGCACCTGCAATTGAGAGATTGCCAGCGGATATGATTGATCGAGTATACAAATTATTACGTATTCGTGTATTGATGGGAATTTCAGTTGGGTATGCTGCTTATTATTTAGTTCGTAGTAACTTTAATTTATCTACTACATATTTAGTAGATGAGTTCGGATTTAGCACGACACAAATTGGATTATTAGGCGCAGTAATGGCTGTTGTTTACGGACTTAGTAAATTCTTTATGGGTAATTTATCGGATAAAGCATTTGCTCAACGATTTATTGCAGTAGGTTTATTTTTATCTGGGCTTGTTAATATTTGTTTCGGTTATGCATCTTCCTTTGGGATGATTTTAACATTACTTGTTCTAAACGGTATTGTACAAGGTATGGGAGCACCACCTTGTAGTATTGTTATGACGAAATGGTTTTCAAAGAAAGAACGTGGCACGAAAACAGGTCTTTGGAATATTTCACATAACGTTGGTGCACTACTTGTTCCACCATTCATTGGAATTGGTGTAGGTATTTTCGGTGAAAGCCATTGGCAAGGCGGCGTATTTATTTTCCCAGCGATAATCGCTATGGTAATTGCAGTTCTAGTATGGATTAATGCGAAGGATACGCCAGAATCTGAAGGTCTTCCGCCAATTGATGAATATCGTAATGACTATGAAGATCTTGAAAAAGCAGATAATGCTAATAAGATGTCACCAAAAGAAATTTTAATGAAATATGTAGTGAAAAATAAATTTGTTTGGTTTTTATGTATTGCGAATGCATTTGTTTACTTAATTCGTTTCGGTGTTATTAACTGGGTACCAATTTACTTAACAACAGTGAAAGGTTTTACAAAAACAGAAGCGCATTTTGCGTATTCAATATTTGAAACAGCAGCGATTCCAAGTTCTTTAATTGTCGGCCTCTTAAGCGATAAATTATTCAAAGGAAAACGTATGCCATTATGTGTTATGAGTATGGCTGGGGTTGTTGTTGGAACAATCGTCTATTGGCAGGCAACTAATATTATTGTTGTGAGTGTTGCAGTTTCTATTATCGGTTGTTTAATTTATGTACCACAGTTCTTAATTGGTTTAAGTGCGATGGAATTAGTACCGAAATTTGCAGTAGGTACGACAGTTGGTATGTGTGGTCTGTTCGGTTATGTTGGAGGAAGTTTCATAGCAAACGCAGCAATTGGTATCATTGTTGATCGTTCTGGCTGGGATGGTTGCTTCATGTTACTGTTAGCAGGTGGCGTATTAGCAACGATATTCTTACTGATTGTTCAAATGGGACATGAGAGAAAAGCTTCTAAAGTTGCGTAATATTTTGTCTGAAAAGCTATCCAGTTGTTATATTGGATAGCTTTTATATTAGCAAAAATAAAAAGTATGTAAAATTGCAGTTTTATGTGTAAGTGATTTTTGTTAATTAGTATAATTTTTTTAGGTTTAATAAACCAATCATGTACATAGTTACACCGAAAAATATACCGCCGCAACTCCAAAGCCCAACATCAAATAAAGAAATAGAGATTTCTTCTGAACCTACATAGGGAAGGATATAATTCATAAAAACAAACATTTGAAAGCCCCAAAGTACACCTGCTTTTAAGCCCGCTTTTCTTAATTTTTTCTTATGTTGCAAATACTCTTCTTTTGTTGCACATTCAGTCTCATTTAAACCTTTTTTCTTAAGCTTAAATGTTAAATAATTAGCATAAATCATATTAGATAGAAAAACTAATATAGTTCCTATAGATATTGTGTGGTTCATAGTATCAACAAGTAACATAATAAGCATTACCAACATATTTAACCACCATAAACCAATTCCAGCTACAGATAATTCTTTATTGATTTCTTGTTTTTGATATTCATCTCTCTCACTCATTGTTCCAACAAAATTATTATAAACTCTTTCTTTCCATTCAATTTTCATCATTTAATCTCCCTCCCAAAATAGACTGTTTAAATCTGTTTTTAGTGCTTTTGCTAATTCGATACATAAGGCTAAAGAGGGGTTATATTTATTGTTTTCAATTAAGTTTATTGTCTGTCTCGCTACATTAACTTTTTTAGCTAATTCTAGCTGCGATAGACCTTCAGATTTTCGATATTGTTTAACGTTATTCAAATATAAACCTCCTATTAATAATTGTAGACCTCGTGCATTAGAAATGTCATTTATATATGACATTTTATAATTGAATAAATGAAATGTCAAATATATGTGACAAAAATGATAATGGTGCAATTAGGAAAATGATTTTAATAATTTATCTTGGTAAGGAGTTTATTAATAAGGAATGGCTTTTCTTATATTAATATAACCTTTCCTTAAATCTATCTTAAAAGACAAGATGTCATATTTCTAATCATTGGAATTTTTGTTACAATATAAATGGATGTGTAAAACTTTGTAAAAAGAATGTAATAATATGTAATTTGTTTTCAGAAAGTTTTATACAATTTTTATATTAAACTATTAAGTTATAAAGGGAGAGAGAATATGGTACCAAATACGGTTCGTACTCCAAACAAGAAGAAGAAATGGATTATTATCGGGGTTATTGCACTAATTGTTATTGTAGCAGCAGTTAATATTTTTATTATGCAAGGCAAGAAGAAGGGGGCAACAACGGCTGATGCTGTGAGCTTTGAGAAGGTAACGGAGCGAAAGCTTAATAATACGAAGTTAATTTCTGGTCAGGTGAAGCCTGGGAATATTGAAAGTTTTTATGCAGATCCAACTAAAGGAAAAGTGAAAGATATTGAGGTAAAAGAAGGACAAGAAGTAGAAAAAGGTGCGAAGCTATTCTCTTATGATAATGAAGAGATTAATTTACAAATGAAGCAAGCTGAGCTTGATCAGAAGATGGCGGATATGCGTTATGATCAAGGAAAGAAGAAAATTGATTCGTTGAAGAAAGAAATTAAGAAGGCAAAGGATAGCGGAGCTGGGAAAGAAGTAACAGATCCGATGGACGAGCAAGTAAGTGAGTTAGAGATGGCGCAAAAGACAACTGATCTTGAGAAGGAAAAAGGGAAGTTGCAGAAAGAAGAGTTAAGTAAAAAGCAGAAAGAGCTTACGATTTATAGTAACTTTACTGGTGTCGTTCAAAAGTTAGATAAAGATGCGGCGCAAAGTTCATCTCAAGCGTTAGGTGGTCAAGGGAAAGCATTTTTACAAGTGGCGTCTAAAGAACCATTCCAAATTCAAGGGACGTTAACTGAGCTTCAAAAGTCACAAATTCAATCAGATCAAACATTTACTGTAACTGCGAAAGCAAATAATAAGAAGAAGTGGACAGGTAAAATTACAGAGGTAAGTGAATTCCCAACGAGTGCAGAGATGGCTCAAGCTGGTGGTATGGGTGAAGCGACTCAAAATATGTCCCAATATACATATAAAGCAAGTCTTGATAGTCAAGATGGTTTATCTCCAGGTTATCATGTTTCATTGCAAGTAAATTTAGAGAATAAGACGATGATTGCTGTTCCAACTAAGAGTATTGTAGAAAAAGCTGATGATGCATTTGTTTATATTGAAGAGAAAGGGAAGCTTCGTAAACAAAATGTGAAAAAAGGTTCTACTGATGGAGATTGGACAGAGATTGTTGAAGGCGCAAAAGTGGGGCAAAAGGTGGTTAAAAATCCTTCCGACGACGTGTATGACGGAATGGAAGTGAAAGAGAAATGATTACGTTAAATAATATTGCTAAAACGTATTATCAAGGAAAGTTGGCAGTGCCAATCTTACATGATATTAGTGTAACGATTCAAAGCGGTGAGTTCGTTTCGATTATGGGACCGTCTGGTTCTGGTAAATCAACGCTTATGAATATTATCGGTTGTTTAGATCGTCCAACAGAAGGCGAATATATGCTGAATGATGTGAATATCTTAACAGCAGACGAGTCAAAGCTTGCTTTAATTCGTAATGAATATATCGGTTTTGTGTTTCAGCACTTTAATTTGCTGCCGCGTCTTTCAGCAGTAGAAAATGTTGAACTTCCGCTCGTATATGGTGGGGTGAAGAAAGCAGAGCGTCGTCAAAGGGCTCTGGAAGCGCTTAGTAAAGTCGGTTTGTCAGATAGGGTTCACCATTTACCGAATGAGTTATCAGGTGGACAGAAGCAGCGTGTAGCGATTGCAAGGTCGATTGCGAATAATCCAACGTTCATTATGGCCGATGAGCCTACAGGCGCGCTTGATACGAAGTCTGGTGAGCAAGTTATGGATATTTTCACGAAGCTTAATGCAGAAGGTACAACAATTGTTATGGTTACGCATGAAGAGGAAGTAGCAGCGTATTCTTCCCGCCGCATTGTACTGCGAGACGGGAAAATTACAGAAGATAGAAGGTGTGCGGTATGAGTTTACTAGATAGTATAAAAATTGCCCTATCTTCTATTTTAGCTCATAAACTGCGTTCAGCTCTTACGATGCTCGGTATTATTATCGGCGTTGGTTCTATTATTACTGTCGTTGCGATTGGGCAAGGCGGGGAAGCGATGCTGAAGTCGAAATTCGCAGGTTCTGGTGGTAATAACCTTATGCCAATTCAATTTAAACCAGATATGAATGATGAGTTTGCTATAGGCGGATTTGAAATACCGAAGTTAACGGAAGAGGATATTTTAGAAGTAAAACAAGTGAAAGATGTTTCACATGTTATTACGACAAATTCGACGACAGAGATACTAGATGTAAATGATAAAAAAGCAAATCTGAATGTTATTGGTCTTGATAATGAATATTTTGCGGTTAATAAAGTAAAGGTCGTAAAGGGACGTACTTTAAATGAATCAGATATTTCTCATGCAAATAACGTTGTGATGATTAGTACAAAAACAGAAAAGACGTTATTTAAGGACGTAAACCCAGTTGGGCAAATTATTGAGATGAAAGGACAACCGATGCAGATTGTCGGTGTGTATACATCTGATAATGAGTTTATGGGATTTGAAATGGAAGAAGCGTTAATCCCCCTTACATTATGGCCTGTTTTATTCGGAACAGATGATATTCAAAATATCGCAATTCAAGCTAAAAATGTAGACGATTTAGAAGCAGCTGGGAAACAAGCTGTTGATGTATTAAATAGTCGTAAGCCAAGTGAAATTCCAGGTAAATATGAACTAGTGAATTTAAAAGAATTCCAAGAAAATGTTTCTAAAGTAACTGGTATTATGACGATGATTATCGGTGGTATTGCGGGTATTTCATTAGTCGTTGGTGGTATTGGTGTTATGAACATTATGCTCGTATCTGTAACGGAGCGTACGCGTGAAATTGGGATACGTAAAGCGCTTGGGGCAACACGTAGTAAAATTTTATTACAGTTTTTAATTGAAGCAGTTATGTTAACGCTTCTAGGTGGTTTGATCGGAATTGGTCTTGGATATGGCGGGGCATATATCGTTTCCACATTTGCGAAATGGCCACCGCTCGTTTCATGGGAAGTTGTCGTTGGTGGCGTATTATTCTCGATGACACTCGGTATTATTTTCGGATTAATTCCAGCAAATAAAGCTGCGAAATTAGATCCAATTGAAGCATTACGTTATGAATAAGTTAGTAGTGTAATAGAGAGGGAGCTCTCTACTACACATTACCGTTCTAGTGGGCGGTTCGTAGCCTCTATGTTGAGGAAGTGAACCGCCCGTTAGAACGGGTTATATAAATAGAAGGAGGCGTTATAATGGAAGCTAATGTGAATACGCAAAAAGCTGGTGGAGAGAAGCCATCATTGTTTGGAATGATTACTTCTCCTGGTTTACAGTTTGAGAGAATGAAGACGACTGAGAAAGTTTGGGGTATGTTCTTCATAGTGGCGCTATTACAAGGACTTGTGGGTGGTTTAAATTCGTATATTACGTATACATCACCTGAGATGATTGAAATGCAAAAGAAATTAGGTGGTGCACTTGCAGAGCAGGGCTCGCTTGTATCAAATGTAATTTCTAGTACGATATGGGGAATAGTAGGTGTTATGATTGCAACATTAGTTGTTGCAGCTATTTATAAAGTGTTTATGATGTTTTACGGGAATGATACTTCTTATAAAAAAATAGTAATGATTATTGTATACGCGGATATTATTGTTATTATTGGTGGACTCATTAATGGTATTATAGCTTTAATTTTAGGTGCTGCACCAACTGCGTATACAAGTTTAGGTCCGTTATTTGAGAAAGGCTCACTTGTATATGGCATCGCTAATTCAATTGAAGTGTTCTATTTATGGAATTTAGTTTTAATTTGGTTAGGATTACAAGTTACAGCAGGATTAAGTAAAGTGAAAGCAGCTATTCCAATTATCGTTTTATTCATTATTAAGGCGGTATTCTTAGCTGCGATTGTTGTATTGATGGCAAAGTTTTTACCTGGTTTGCCGGTATAATATGATTGGACTAAAAGGTGACTCTCCCAAGAGTCACCTTTTTTATTTTTACCCTTATTTCAAATAAGACCAGCAGAATTTCAAATTCTACTTCGTGTAATTTCAAATTTCGGTGGTAGTATTTGAAATTACTCACAGTGAAATCGCTTCTTTATTTTTATATTGTGAAGGTACCGGCGGAATAACAAAGAGGTATACCTTTTAGAAACAGGTACTGTGTGAAGCCAACGACTTTTACAGAGACAGTTGTTTTGTATGAAGGAATGATTGTAAATCAAATAAAGAAGTTAGGTATTTATCAAGATCATGAAGAGTATTATCAATGTGGTTTAATTGGTCTTTGGCATGCGTATGAAAGGTATGATGCGGAGAAGGGAAGTTTTCCTGCATATGCAGTTATAACTGTGCGTGGTTATATATTAGAAAGATTGAAGAAAGAATTTGCAGTGCAAGAAAAGTGTGTATGTGTAGGGGAATATGAGGATATCTTCCATGTTGAAGATATTGAAATGAGAGCAAAGGATTTTATGAGTGTATTAGATGAGAAGGAGAAGTATATTATTTTCGAACGTTTTTTTGTAGGGAAGACGATGGGAGAGATCGCTAGCGAGATGGAAATGACCTATTATCAAGTGAGGTGGGTGTATCGGCAAGCACTTGACAAAATGCGAAATAGTTTAAGAGAATAAATATGATTATAAGAATGGAAGGCAATGGATATTGCTTTCCATTCTACTTATTCTGTTAAGGTAGTAAATGTAATAAGAGGTTTTTAAATTGTAGTGAATCTTGCATGTTCATACGTGATAATACGTATCCAGCTTTTAATAATTGCTGTTTTAACTTATGGGGACTGATATGTATTGTTGTAGTAGTGCCATTTGAAAAATGAATGTTAGCTTTTTTACTCTTTTTGAAAAATTCTATGTCATGTATATGGTTATAAAATAACCATATACAGTTTGGAGAAGAAGGAGATTCTGTCGGAAAAGCACAAATATATTCTCGATGATTAATCGGAATTGGGACATTTTGTTTAAATTTAAAGTTTGTTTGGACTGCATTACGTCTACCTTGATAAGTAGAGTGAACATTGGTTAGACAAGATTGCTTGATGAGTTGGAGCGCAGTTTGACAGGAGTAAAGATGGTTCCCGCTACTGTCAATAATTTTGGTGCGATAATAAGGGTGCTTGTAAGGTTCCAGCATCATTGTAGAATTAGAAATAATAATATCATTTTCTTCATTCATAAATTTGATTCCTCCCTTATAAATGATAGTAATACCAAATATAATTATATACGAATTAAGTAAATTAATTGTTAATATTCCGTTTCATATTGTAAATTTTGGCTATTCGTTTACAATCAATAGATGTTAGTCTTTCTAATTTGCATCGCTTGTACATATATATGAAAATAGAAAAGAGTAGGCGGTGAGATAGTATGAAGAAAAAGTATATTATTATGGCTCTAGTTGTCGTGCTTCTAGTATATTTAGCAAATAGTAATCCGAGTAAAGGTGAATATACGGATTGGGCAGCGAAGCAGTTTATGAAACGTAATGATGTAAGTAAGAAGCTAGACGAAGTTCAAAAGGAGAATGAAGAGGGTCTCCTTGGCGATTTAGCATCGGCTGGTAAGAAGTTGGCGAAAAAATATGTTGAGCCACAAGTTGGATTATTAATCGAGAATTATACAAAGCGAAATGATTATATTTTCTTCTCAACATATACGACCGAGTTTGATATAGGCGGAGAACATTATAAATATGTATGCGTCGGTTTTTCAAAAATCTTTATTCCGATTGAAATGCCGAAGAAAAAAGACGAATCTGCAAAATGATGCAGATTCGTCTTTTTGTTTATAAGTTAATTGGAACTTCAGATACATTCTTTTCTACGAGACGGGCTCCTTTTTTTCTGGTATTTTCATTAATTGATGAAAATACAGATGAGGCAAGGATGGTATCCATTACTTGATTTACGACTTGTGCATCGACGGGTGTGATCGGTTTTTCGATAGAAAAAACAACTGTTTTTCCATCTTCTTTCGCGAAAATTAATTCTAGTACTTGCATACTTTATTTCCTCCTTTTTATTTATCCCGCTATATTGCGGGCAGGGTAATTGGTGTTGGTTCATACTTAGCGGGGGATGAACATCCCCCCACTGAGTAAAGTTTAACCTTATAGGGTAGAAAGATCTGATGTGCTAACAAGTTGTATAGCGTGAAGCGGTGATGCTTGTAAAGAAGCAAGAGCACGTGCTACGTTTTGTACTTGCTCTAAGTTTGCGTTTGTTTTAACACGCTTAAATTGTTTTTGCTTAAAAGCTGTTTTTCCGTTCTTATCTAATCCACTGTTTAAGACAAGACGTAAAGTTAAGTCCGTTACGATTGTTTCGACTGCCATGTTTATCACCCCCTTTCACTTTATAAATAGGGTGCAAATGTCATGTTTTGGCGTGAAATTTATTCTTTTTTTTGGTACGCTTAAAAGACTAAGAGAGGGGTTTCGGAAGAATGAATCGTAAATGGTTATTTTGGATTCCTGTTTTACTATGGATGGGGTTGATTTTCTATTCCTCGGCACAACCATATAAAAAGCAGGATATGCGTTCGGATATTGAACAATATGTAAATGTTGAGTTTGTGGAAGAGCACTTTTCGTGGGTATCTATCGATTATGGTGGTGGTACACCTGTTAGCATTGCAAATAAAGGTGTAGGCGGATTTATTGAGTTTTTCCTTCGTAAAGGTGCTCATTTTATGGTGTTCTTTATGCTCGGTGCATTGACGTATTACGCTTTTCATCGATTGGGTTATTCGAGAAAAAGGTGTTTTATATACGCTCTCCTTTTCGTTGCGGGATATGCAACATTTGATGAAATTCATCAATGGACTACGGGAGATCGTACACCGATGTGGCAAGATTCATTATTGGATACGTGCGGCGGATTAACAGGGATTATAATAAGTAATTGGTTTTGGAATAGAAGAAGGAGCTAATCTTTTGAGATTAGCTCCTTCTGTTTATACACCAAGTAATTCTTTTAGTTCATCTGTAGATAGTTCGGTCATCCAACTATCGGTTGTAATGACGGCATTGTTTAAGGATTGTTTTCTTTCTAACATTTCATCAATTTTCTCTTCGAGTGTCCCCGTTGTAATAAGTTTATGAACGTGAACGAAGCGTTTTTGACCAATACGATATGCGCGGTCTGTTGCTTGGTTTTCTACAGCTGGATTCCACCAACGGTCGTAGTGAATGACATGGTTGGCAGCGGTTAAGTTTAAGCCAGTTCCACCTGCTTTTAACGATAAGATGAAAATGTCATACGTTCCGTTTTGGAACTGCTCGATCATTTTGTCACGTTCCTTCTTCGGTACACTACCGTTTAAGAAGAGGACGCGCTGACCGAAATGTTCTTCTAACACATTTTTTAGCATGTTCCCCATACCGATGTATTGTGTGAAGATTAAACAACTTTCATTTTGATCTTTTATATTTTCAATTAGTTCCATTAGCGTGCTCGTTTTCATGGAACGTTCGATGATGTCTTTTGGTTCTGTTTCTTTTAAATAAAGAGCAGGATGGTTACAAATTTGTTTAAGTTTGTTCAGCATGAGTAATATAAATCCGCGTCTTTCAATCCCGCTTAATCCTTCTACATTTTGCAATGTATCTTGAACAAGTTGTTCATATAAGGAAGCTTGTTCACCAGTAAGTGGACAGTACGCTTTCTGTTCTTGTTTATCAGGCAAGTTTAATGCGACGGTTTGATCTTTCTTCGTACGACGCAGTAAAAACGGCGAGATAAAACGTTGAACTTGTTGGATTTTTCCTTCGTCACGGTCCTTTTCAATTGGTGAGACGAAGCGGCGCTGGAATTGTCCTAAGCTGCCGAGATATCCATGATTAATGAAGTCAAAAATAGACCAAAGCTCGGCAAGTCGGTTTTCCATCGGTGTACCGGTTAAAGCGATTTTGTGATTTGCTGGCAAGTTTCGTACTGCTTTCGACTGTTTCGTATGTGGGTTTTTAATATTTTGTGCTTCATCCAAAATAACAGCATCCCAGCATAACGTACTAAGTTCTTCTTCATCAAGCTGAGCTAATGCATAAGATGTTAATACAACATCTGCTGATTGAAGGAAGTCTTTAAATGATTCGCCCTTCGCTCGGTTACCTCCATAATGTAACTGAACACGTAAATTTGGTGCGAAACGCTCAAATTCTTTTTGCCAATTTCCAAGAACAGATGTCGGTGCCACGATTAAAGCAGGGCCTGTTTGGAGATTGTTCTCTTTTATATATAGTAAGTAAGTGATCGTTTGAATGCTTTTTCCAAGTCCCATGTCGTCAGCTAATAATGCTCCGAATCCAAGCGTTCTTAAATATAATAACCACTCAATGCCATGTTGTTGATACGGACGGAGTGTTGCGTTTAGTGCAGAAGGGACATCTACTTTTGGAATATCTCCAATGTGCAATAGTTTTTGGAATAGCTCTTCATAATATCCATCTAGCTCGATTTCAATATCGGTAAATGGACTATCTTCTTCTACAATTTCTGTTTCAGCAGTGTTTGATAAATGTTGCTGAAGGACATCTTTCATTTCTAGTCCATATTTATCGGCACGGTTCATAAGCTTTCGTACTTCTTCAATAAAGGCTGGATCCAGTCTCATCCATTGACCATTTATATTGAATAACCGTTTGTTTTGTTCAACGAGTTCGAAAAATTCGCTTTCGGATAAATCAATGCCGTTCGTTGAAATGCGCCAGTCAAAGTTAACGAGTGTATTCATGCCGAAGAAAGATTGCGTTTGCGTAGCATTTTGCTTCAGCTGCACACGTAATTTTGGTTTTGTCGCTTTTAAATTTTGCCACCAGGATGGCAGTAAAATCGTAATACCTGCAGCGAGTAATTCGTTACTTGCTTCTGTTAAGAAGTTCCACGCTTCTGTTTCAAAGAGCTCACTTCGGAATGTATCGCCTTCTTTTAACCACGGTACGAGCTTACTGAATCCTTCTTGTGTTTCAAGAATACGTTCTTCATAATCGTGCCATCGTTTTGGCAAAGAATCGATACTTTCATATACATATATGCGATGTGCCCCGCGCTTTGGTGTAACAATTGTCTCAAGCTTCCACATTTCAAATTCTTCTTGTGGCTCTTGTAGCCGTAGTCCGATTGTAAACGGAAGGTCATCTTCAATGTAACCAATTTTTCGAAGCCAATCTTCTTCATGTAGTGCTGCATCCAATTGTCTTTTCGTAAAGTCGTAATGTTCATAAAGTCTCTTGGCATCTTCCCATCCATCGTTTGAACGGTTATCTTGTAATATGCTTTCATTTACCGCGGCCGAGAAAAGAGATGCCAATGTGTCATCTTCGATTGGGGTATTTTGCACTTTCCAAGATGGTTGTTTGGGCCAACGCTCCATATCAGGTACGAAGCTACCGCTTGTGAAGGCATCCCATAATTCGTTCGCATCTTTCGTAAGTGCTGTAATAGGGCCATTCATTTGAATATGGGCAAAGGAGTTCATCGGTTTATTAGCGATGTATTCAAATGCTTGTGCGTTTGTTAGCATAACACCTTGTTTTCCTTCAAAGGTCGCTTCTTTTAGAAACGTGCCGTAGAAGGAAGTGGAATGCCACGTAAATGCATTTCGTTTCCAACTTGTTACGGATAATGGAGTACCGCTGTCATTTTCTCCCCAAAGGAACCAACCTTGACTAACGTGCTGGAGCCTAATTGTTACTTCAGTTTGATTGATCATCGATTAATTTTCCTTTCCGTAATTCCTCTTGTAGTGCACGCAGACGTGAATGTAAGTTTGCGATGTGGATAATGAAAGCATCCCATTCATCAGTGCGCTTTAATCGTTTATATAATGTACGTAATTTCTTTAAGTAACGAACTGCACGTCTATATGATTTGCGGTTTCGCTCTTCAATGGCCTCGGTAGCAGCAAGGTGATAAAGAGGAAGGGCTGCTTCTGGTGCTTCCTTTTCAATATCTTTCAGCGGCTCTTTCAAAAGTTCAATTGCTTCAAACCCATGTAAGAGCTGAAGTTCTGCCCATGTACGATATTGCTTTTTCGCGAGTACGTATTGCTCATAGTTTGCGAAACTATATGGTAGTAGCTCTTGCAAAATCATTTCGAGTCCGGCTTGTTCATTTGTATGGGTTGCATACGTTTCATACATGATGACAAATAAGCGAACGATATCTTTTATGAAAATCGTATTTTCGTGCTCATGTATCGTTTTCTTCACTTGTTTATACGTAAAGGAAAGCCAGTTTTTCGCACGATCCCACTGCATTGTATTTAATAGCTCTTCTAACCAATAGAAGTACAGACTTACAACAGAAGCAGGCTGTTTTTTTAGTAAGTCCATCGCTAATAGGTCTTCGTCATTTAAAAAGAGTAGGTGAGAAGATGCTAATGCTTTGGAAAGTGGATTGATTTTCGTATCGATTCGCTTTTCTTCTTCTTGCAGTTTCTCTTTATTGTGTAAGAGTTCACTCCATATGTGACGATAAATAAAAAATCTTTCTTGCGTATAGGCATCGGTGGAGAAGAATACTTCGTGAACGAGACGAGCTGTTTCTTGCAAAATTGCTTCAGACTCTGAAGGAATCGCTTCTGATTGTAAGTCCCGAACGATGGATTCCACTTTATCTACAAATAAGCGAACGACGTTAACAGGCTGGTGATAAGAATACGTTTTATTTGCTTCGAAGTCCTGAATTTCTTCTAATAATTTTTGAAAGCAATAAAGCGCTGCGTGTAGCCTGAACAACTCATGTATCGCAACGATACGCGGAGCTTTCCGCTCGAGTTTCGTATAGAAGTCTGTAAAAATACTCATAAGAAAATACATTTGTTTATAAGTAAGCCGAGCTTGTTCTTTTTTAAATGATTCATATTCGTTGTCAAAATACGATTGCCAACTTTTATAATCCGTTTCTTCAAACGCTGATGATTGCAATACTTGTCTTGCAGTTCGAATAGGAGGAAGGGAAGGTTTCGTATTATTTTTAAATAAAGTTAATACATCTCCTACTTGCCCGAAACTAGATGCTGCAGATAGTAAAACAGCGAGCATATGCTCACATTGCGTTGGTGCAAAGCAATCGCAATAGCTTTCAGCGACGTTACGAATCGGGATATGGACGCTATATACGCTGCCTGCAGCATCTACAGTTCCTGATAGCGTATAACCATCAAAGTCAACGTTGTAGACAACACCACTACGATATAGGTGCCGAGCTGTAGCGACATGTTCCTGATCAGCTGTTTGCTGTGGATCTAGTCCTTGAACGAACTCATTCGCAATCATCATAATTTCATCTTTCGTAATTGAGTGTTGCAGCATAATATTCCTCCGTACACATATTTCTTTCCTTTACCATTATAAACAAAAAATGCTCAAAACAGAAAAAATGAAATTTGGATTATCATATTGTAACTGTGAATGGAGGTGGAAAGGTGTTTTTCAATATTTTTGAACGGCATCTTTTTTGTAGTTTACTTCTCTTGTCAATCTTTGTCAGTAAATCGATATTTCGTGTCGAACCGTTAATATATTTTTCTCTACTCATGTTTACGAAGGGAAAATAAAAAGGATATCACTTAGCCGAAAAAATTCGACGAGGTGATATCCTTTTTTACAATTATGAGCGCGTTTCCTTTAATATCGCTTGCACATATGGATCATGTAATATTTGTTCTATAATTGGTAACATGTTTTGTTCGAATGGAATATCGATAGGAAATGGCTTTTGTGAGCCGGGTTTGATTCCATATTGGACAATTTTGTAATGTGTATTTTCTTCAAAGCTGAGCACAATTAATCTATATCGATTGTCATCGCCAGCGAGTGAAAAGTCAATGGAAGTAGCGTCGTATGTTACTTCATCTTTATATATATACGGTTTTGGTGTACCGATCCAGTCTACTTTTGCTTGTACATTCATGAACATAACCTCCTTATAGTTATTATAAAAAAATAAAAGCCAGCTCTCAACAAAGAGAACCGGCTTTAGCATTCATTGGTTATTTTAAAATTTTCACTTTAACAGTTTTGCGTCCCCATTTTTGAGCAGCGCTATCTGATCCAAGTAGAATGTCGATACGGTTACCTTTAATTGCACCGCCAGTATCTCCAGCGATAGCTTCTCCATAACCTTCAACCCATACTTTAGATCCTAATGGAATTACTTTCGGGTCAACAGCGATCATTTTCATGTTTGGGTTCGCTGTTAAGTCATGACCCATTGCAGTTAATACACGGCCACCGTATGTGCCACCGTTTTCGCTTGGGTGAGCTGTATATGCTGTAGCTACAACTGTTAACTCACGACCACCAGAAGGTGTGTTAGTTTCAGCAGCTTTCACAGCAGGCTTAGCAGCTGGTTTTGCTTGTGCTGCAGGTGCTTGCGCTTTAGCTGGTGCTACAGTTTTAGCAGGAGCAGGTTGTTCTTGTTTCTCTATAACAGGTGCTGTACCTGTTAAGAAAGGAACGTGAACATAAGCTGTTTTCCCGTTATATTCAAATTGTAACCACTCATTTTGTACTTGGTTCGTTGTTTCGATCATATCGTCTTTCTTCAACGTTCCAAGAATTTCTGAGTTTGTGTTCGTTTCAGCACGTACGTTTAATACGTTAGCTGTTACGTAGTAGATGCTTTTTGTAAACTCTGTACTTACGAATGCGTCTTTACCATCTAAAGTGATTTTTGACCATCCGTTCTCTGTATTTTGAACATCTATTTTATTCCCGTTTAGTAATTTACCGACAACTTTTGATTCCGTAGTAGGGTTTTCGCGTACATTTAGTACGTCTGTTGTTACAACAGTTTCTGCATTAGCAGATGATGTGAAAATCCCAAGACCAAAAACTGCTGCTGTTGCTATTCCAATTAATTTTTTCATGATAGCCTCCATTGCGTTTGTTTTCGTGTCCTCATTATAGCAACAGATTTTTTCGGATTTGAGGAAAACACACAATTACAAACCATTCGTAATCAGTCGTTAACATCCTGTAATATAGCAAAAAATATAAGAAAGCGTTTTTCATTCTATATGATTAGTAGGTTTCTACTTATATTCAAAATATTTAATACAACATATTGTTTTCGGCGTAAATAAAAATATTACAGGAGTATTACATAATGTTTACTAAACGGTTACATTCCTTGAGTATTTTACCGTTTTATGGGTAATATAGTTATATAAACATAAACATTTCGTTTGTGAAACTATAAACACGTGCTATATACTAGCAAAAAAACCGCATAATTGTTACAAACAGAAAGGGTTGCAAGGAAGAAAAATGCCCTTTTTTACATCTGTAACACATCCTTTTTTGGGAAAACACATTCCCCATCCGCATTTTTCTCGCACAATTTGACAGCAGTATTTCGATCTTATAGCTCTTGCAGAGTAAAAAGATTATACGGAAGGTAAGGCTGTCCATAAGAATTCTAGTTGGTGAAGGTGAAAGTAAGAAAATCACCGTAAAATTATAGTTTTCTATCCGATTTTACATATCGGAATTTATGTTATTTACAAAAGTGAAACCTACGAAGGGGGATTTGATGAGGAAACTGACAAAAACATTCATCGTTTCATTAACATTATGTATTGCATTTACAATTTGGGGGATTATTCCCGAATCTATTATGGGAAAAGGTAGCTTAGGAAATGTAACAACCGCAATTCAAACTGCACTAGTTAGTAAGTTTGGATGGTTCTATATTATTTCTGTTTCTATTATTTTAGGTGTGTCTATCTTTTTAATTGTTTCGAAATACGGTTCTATTCGTTTAGGTAAAGATGATGATGAACCTGATTATAGTTATATGACATGGTTTGCTATGCTATTTAGCGCTGGTATGGGTATCGGTTTAGTTTTCTGGGGCGTTGCTGAACCATTAAACCATTTGTACGCACCTCCGTTTGGAGAAGGTGCAACTGAGGAAAGTGCGCGTCTTGCATTACGTTTTTCATTTTTCCATTGGGGATTACATCCGTGGGGACTATATGCATTTGTAGCGCTGTGTATTGCTTACTTTACTTTTAGAAAAGGAAAAGCAAGTACAATTAGTGCGACAGTAGGTCCGTTATTCAAAGACGGGGAACATGGACGTATTGCTCATTCATTTGATGTGTTAGCTGTTTTTGCAACTGTGTTTGGTGTCGCAACATCATTAGGTCTTGGTGCGAAACAAATTGCTGGTGGTGTTAGTTATTTAACATCTATCCCGAATTCATTGCCGACACAGTTAGTTATTATTGCAATCGTAACCGTGTTATTTATGTTATCTGCGCAAACAGGTCTTGATAAAGGAATTAAATATTTAAGTAATGCGAATATTATTTTGGCGTTTGCACTTATGATTATTGTATTATTTGCAGGTCCAACAAACTTTATTATGAATTACTTCACTTCAACAATCGGTTCTTATATTCAGGAATTGCCAAGCATGAGCTTCCGCTTAAGTCCATTAGATGAAGGTGGAAACCAATGGATTCAGTCGTGGACTATCTTCTATTGGGCATGGTGGATTGCATGGTCACCATTTGTAGGTACGTTTATTGCCCGTGTTTCACGAGGACGTACGATTCGTGAGTTCGTTATCGGTGTGTTACTCGTACCGACTGTAATCGGTGCGCTTTGGTTCTCTGTTTTCGGCGGGACGGGTATTCATATGGAGCTGTTCGGCGATGCACATATCTTTGAAAAAATTAAAGAGATGGGGACTGAAGTAGGATTGTTCGCTATGTTTGATCAGATGGGAAGCTTTGGATCAGCTTTATCTGTGCTAGCAATTCTTCTGATTTCTACATTCTTTATTACATCTGCAGATTCTGCGACATTTGTTTTAGGGATGTTAACGACACATGGTAGTTTAAATCCGCCGAACCGCATTAAAATGGTTTGGGGTATCGTTTTAGCCGCACTAGCTTCTATCTTATTATATGTAGGTGGATTAGAAGCCTTACAAACGGCAGCTATCATAGCAGCATTCCCATTCGTCTTCGTTATTTTCTTTATGATGGCAGCATTATTTAAAGAGTTACAAAAAGAAGGACGTATGAAGCGTCATTAATAATAGAAGGAAAAGGAGCTGATTATGTATCAGCTCTTTTTTATATAGAAGGAATTTTAACTGCAAGTCAGGGAAATAAAATACTTTACTATGTAAGTAGTATGCCTTTTATACGAAGATAAATCGATACATTTCGACAATGTTCGATATCTTGCGGATTCTATTTGTATTTTTGACAAAAAATTGTCGGAAATGTGTTGTCACGTTTATTTATATGTGCTATATTATTTCCTGTAAGCGATTTCAAATAGTTTTAAAGCGCATTCAAGGGGGACATCTAGAATAATGAAACGTTACGAAAGAAAGTGGAAGCATATTTGTTTGAAACGTGTGGCACATCGTAGTGTCCAAGAAAGCACGGAACCTAAGACTGAAACGCGCAAAGAACAGCAAGAGAAGCAATTGGTTCTACAAAAATAGCAATCACTTTTTCGTATATAAATGAAGGTCAATCGTTCGTTGGGGGATGGACGTGAAATTACTTTCAGCTAAGGGGTATTGTCTGATATATATAATTTATACGGCAATAAATCAGCACAGAGCATACGGCGCTCTGTGCTGATTTTTATTTACAAAATAAAAATCAGTGGGAGAACTCCCACTGATTAAAGTTTTACTTTTCTTTTTTGAATCGAACTGTTTTATCCCAGCCAATGACTTGTTTCTTGCTCTTTGCACGTAAGTATAAAATTAAGCTGCGAATGAATAAGTACGTAAAGAGCTGTGCGTACGTAAAGTACATGATAACACTAATAAAAATATTAGTTGGTGTAAAGGTTCGTTCCACACTCTGGGCACTAAATAATTGAGAAACATATGTAATATATGCGACATACCACATAAATAGTAGCGGAATGCTATATTGAATTTGGAATATCCCGAGTAACCCAATTACAAACCAAACGTTCGAGATGATTAAGAATAGCCAAAATACAACATACACTAAAACTTGTTGTAAGGAATGGACGAGAAGTTTTCCTTTAAAGAAACTTAAGGAAGAAAACATTTTTTCTAAAATGTACAAGTTCCCTTGGAGCCAACGTGTACGCTGCTTAATAAGGATTTTTAAATGCTCAGGTTCTTGTTCCCATGTAATCGATTCTGGAACGATCGGTAAGAGATAGCCTTTTTGTGTAATTCGTAATGTTAATTCAGCGTCTTCTGCAATTGCATACGGGTCATAGCCGCCAAGTTCTTCTAATGCAGAGCGACGAAGAAGCATATTTGTTCCTGTTAGTGAACCTGTTTGGAATAGTAACCAGCGTCCTGATTGCATAAGGAGCTGGAAGATTTGAAATTCTAATGAAATCATTCGTGTTAGCCAGTTTCTGTTTTCATTTACAGTACGAACGTGACCAACAGCTCCAACAGCATCCTCGGTTGTTTCAGCGTGTTCTACAAGCATTCGCAGTGCATGTGGTTCAGGCTGGTTATCTGCATCATACACACAGAAGTATTCACCATCTGAAATACTAAGACCATAGTTTAATACACGCGATTTCCCTTTTGGTTCACCCGCCGGAACACGAATGTGACGAATATGAGCATAAGCTTTGTCAAAATCGTCACCAATTTCAGGTGTCTCATCTTGAGAGTTATCGTTTAATAAATAAACAGTTAGTTTACCTGGATATTCAATCTTTGCCATCGCCTCTAAAGTATCTTTAATAACGACCCCTTCATTGTGGGCTGGTATTAAAATGTCGACGCTTGGATAATGTTCTAGCGTACGATCTTTTCGTTTACTATTTCGGTGAACTAAACCTGCGAGTGTTAAGAAAGAATAGTAAACAAGTAAGGCAGAGAATAGAAAGGCTGTAAAGATAAGTATATACTTAATCGAAAATGTGATACTAATCCAAAAAACGAGTACGCAAAACAGAAGGAATAAAAGCAGTATAACGAGTGTCATCATAATAACGTCTTTCCTTTGTTCCCAATTTGCTCGCGTGAAATTTGTATATCTTGGATCGCTTCAGCAGCAAGCCATTGCTCCATTTTTGGCTTTAGACGGTTCATTACAATGTCAGCACCGGCTTCATTTGTGTTTTGTAATAAAATAACTAGCTTATTATTATCGTATTCAGCAGCAAGATCAAAGTCATCTCTTATCGTTTCAACTAATAATGAAGCTACACGGTTCATAACACTTTCCTTTGTATATTTACTAAAGGAATTGAAATCAAAGTAAATAATAACACCTGTTTCATTACGACGATTCATTGCAGTGATTAATAATGCTTGTCGTCTTTCGAATTCTTGTCTTGTTAATAATTTTGATTCTCCAATGTATTGTTCTAATATTCTCACACGTTCGGTTAATTCTTTATTTTCATGAATAACCTTCTTTAATAAATGAGTGGAGATATATACGATGAAGAAGTTTGCTGCCATTAGGAAGTGAGTAATAATGTATTCCCATTGTTCTGATGTACTCCATAAGTAAAGCCATGCTTGGTAGAACAGATAGAATACCGAAGTAATGGTTGCTAATATAAAAAGAACAAATGCGGTTTTATCAGTTAATAATAGAAATAGTACATTAACAATTACATATATAATTGTAAAAATGAGAGCATGCTCATATTGCGTTACATGTACAGTTGTAAAATAAAATAAAATTTGTAAAATCCACATAGAGAGGACTTTATAGAAGTTATTTTTCACAAAACTTTCCTCCTTAAAGGTAATTCAATTCATGCAAGGATACTTGTAGTATGCGCAATTATTAAGAAATAGACCGGATGACTAGGTTATTTTGGAGAGCAACAACAAGTAGTATCTCTCTTTTGCAAGAAAAAATAAACAGACTTACTAATTATTGTATCATAATGTTCTTATATTTAAGCATAAAGTATTTAATATATACCGAAAAAATATACAACATATAATAAAAAGCCCCCTCTTTAGAAAGAGGAGACTTTGCGTCATTTTATAGGAACATCATACCTGCAACTGCTGCATTTAAGAAGTTTGCTAATGTACCAGCGATAACTGCTTTAATCCCTAACTGTGCAATTTGTTTACGGCGAGTAGGAGCTAACGTTCCTGTTACACCTAATTGAATTGCGATAGAAGAGAAGTTTGCGAATCCACAGATTGCGAATGTTAAAATTAAATTTGTTTTTGCAGAGAACTCTGCCATGTGTGGTCCTAAGTTTGCGTATGCAACGAATTCGTTGATTGCAAGTTTTTGACCGATAAAGCTTGCTGCTTGTATAGCTTCACCAGGAGAAACACCGATTAAGATTGCAAATGGTGATAGTAAGTAGCCGAAGATTAAATCAAGGCTCAGTTTAATATCGAACCAAGAACCAACCCATCCTAATAAGCCATTTAATAAAGCGATTAATGCGATGAAAGCCATTAACATTGCTGCTACGTTAATAACAAGTTGCATACCTTCAGATGCACCACGTGCAGCTGCGTCAATAACGTTTGCATCTTCACGTTCTGTAGAAAGTTCAACGTTATTATCTACTTTTTCTGTTTCTGGCATAATTAGTTTCGCGATTAATAAACTTGATGGAGCTGCCATAATTGCTGCTGCTAATAAGTGTTCTAACGGAATACCCATTGCTGCATAGCCGACAAGAACTGATCCGGCAACAGCTGTCATACCGCTTACCATAATAGTGAAGAATTCACTATTTGTTAAACGTGCTAAGTAAGGTTTAATTAAGATTGGAGCTTCAGTTTGTCCTAAAAATACAGTTGTTACTGAGTTTAAACTTTCTGCTTTAGAAGTTCCAAGAAGTTTACTTAATGCGCCACCAACGACACTAACAAATCTCTGCATAATACCGAAATGATATAAGATTGCAACTAATGAACTAATAAATACGATTGGAAGTAGTGCTTGAATGAAGAAAACAAATCCCCAAGGGCCTTTTGCGTTGACTAAATCCCCAGCAACGAACTTAATTCCCTCGTAAGAAAAATTAATTAATCCTTGAACGCCATCTGCAGCGTATTTTAAACCTGCTTTTCCGGCATCCCATCGTAATACGATAAATGAAAATGACATTTGTAATGCTAGCGCGATTAAAATTGTGCGCCAATTAATAGCTTTGCGGTTGGAAGATAGTAAGAAAGCAATTGCTAATACTCCAATCACGCCGCCAATTCCCCATAAAAGATTCATGCAGTGTATGCTCCTTCCTCATAGTAAAAAAAGTGTATAAACCAGTTGTCTATACGTTTACGAATATAACATCTTAAGTAACTTATCATAATGGACATCGGAGGTCAAACGTCTAACGAAAAGTTTAAATAAAAAGAAAATTCTTTAAAAAAACACATATAAAATGATTAAACATGAAATAGGTTATGTTTTTTATGTAAAAATATACATTATGATAACGTTATGGAGTGTTTTTGTAGAATATAGTGTATGAAATAGGGAAATAGATACATTATTTTTTCGGGGATATAGGTGACATATATTAAAAAGAGCCTTCTAGTAATCTAGAAGGCTCTAAAAATATAACTTAAGGTGCTTTCGTGTATCCTAAGAAATGGCTCTTCCAATAAGAGTTACTTAATGAAGCGATTGCTACACCTTTATCTCCGGCTTGGATAAATGATCCGCCTCCAAGGTAAATACCCATATGAGAAGGACCTGCTTTATAAGTATCTTTGAAATAAATTAAGTCACCTGGTTGTGGACTTGAAGTTTGTGGTAGGCTACTCCAATATCCTGCAACACTTTGACGACTAATGTTATGACCAAATTTCTTAAATACGTGGTAGATGTAACCACTGCAGTCAACACCAGTAGCAGAAGTACCGCCCCAAACGTACGGTACGCCTTGCATTCCTTTTGCATATGCAAGTATGGAAGAACTGTCGCCGCTATTATTACCTGTATTGTTATTGTTATTATTGTTATTATTGTTATTTTGGTTGTTGTTAGGCTTATTATCTACTGCGCCACCAACTGGTGTTTTAGAAAGGTAACGTGTTCCGATGTAACCAGTTTGACCGTTGTAGTTAATTTTGCTCCATCCAGAGTTTTCAGAGATTACTTGAACCTTCTGTCCTTGTGGAAGTGCCCCTATGATTCTATAATTTGTACCTTCGCCGCTACGTACGTTTAAGGCAGAAGCATTAATGTAGTAGTTGCCAATTGCACCTTGATCAGGTTGTTTTGGCTGTTCAGGAGTAGCAGTGCCACCTTTAACGAATTTTACAAACTCGCTACTAACGAAACCTGTTTTTCCTTGATAGTTTACTTTAAACCAACCGTTTTCAGATCCAACTACGTTTAATGTAGTCCCATTTAACACGCCACCAATTACACTATGGTAAGCAGCAGGGCCTGTACGAACGCGTAGAGATGTTGCGTTAACAACGTAAGTACCACCAGTTTGAACGGTTACATTATTATTTTGTTCTTGTTTGTTACCTTGTGTAACGTTGTCGCTAGAACCGCCTTTTGTTACGTAGTCTTTGCTTACGTAAGCAGCTTGTCCAGCGTAATTGATTTTGAACCAATCTTGAACTTCGCCAACAACTTGTACGACTTGTCCTTTTGTAACAGACCCTACAGTTGTGTGAGAAGTGCTAGGACCTGTACGAACACGAAGGGAAGATACATTTACTGTATAGTTTCCGCTTGCTGGTTTTACAGATTCTTGGTTGTTATTATTCGTATTGTTGTTTGAAGAACCTGCATTAGAAGAAACACCAGATACGAATTCGCCACTTACATAGCCAACTTGTCCATTATGGTTGATTTTCACCCAACCATTTTCTTGACCAATTACGTTTAATGCTTGTCCTTCATATACACGTCCTGAAACAGAACTAGAAGTGTTAGGAGCGGTACGTACACGTAATACATCAGCAGTAACTTTATTGTTTCCACCTGTTGTACTTACATTGGAATTGCTTGCACCATTTTTTGATACAAATTCACCGCTAACAAAGCCTGTTTTTCCATTAATGTTAATTTTGAACCAACCATTTTCTTCGCCAATCACGTTTAGTGATTGACCGTTATAAACGCGAGAGATGATGTCGTGAGAAGTACTTGATCCTGCACGAACATGTAATACACTAGCGTTTACCGTATAAGATGAGCTGTTTGATGCAGAAGCTTGGACAGTTGTAGCAGCTTTTTGTGTATTTTGTTCAGGGGCAGCTTGAACACTATCAAGTGTAGGTGCTGCTCCTCCTGCTACAGACACTGCCGCAAGACCGGCAAGGTATTTTTTCATAATTTGTCGATTCCTTTCTGTCTGTAATGTAGTTAAGAAATATTTACCAACTGTTAAAAATTCTAAAGAGCATGTCGATTACTGTCAAGACTTATGCGGGAATCTGAATATGACAAAAAGATTACAAGAAAAAATCAAGGCATAAATTACACCTTGATTTCCATTTAAATACATATATTGAATGTAGAAAGGTTAGAAATTATTCGTGTTTAAGAAGATGACATATTGGATTGTAACAAGCTTTGAGAAAAGGATCTTTGCAACATTTTTGTGATAGGGCCAACTTGACCATCTTGGATGGCAGTTCCATCAAGGTGAGTCATCGGCAAAATTTCAATCGTCGTTCCTGTAAAGAAACATTCATCCGCTTGATAAACATCGCGAATGCTAAACAGTTCTTCTTTTACCGGAATGCGAAGGGTTTTCGCTAAAGAAAGGACATACTGACGAATGATGCCATTTAAAATAAGGTGATTGGCTGGATGTGTGTAGAGAGTTCCGTTTTTTATGAGAAAGAAATTAGAATAGCTTCCCTCAGTTACAGTACCATTTCGTACGAAAAGAGCCTCTTTACAACCTTTACGTTCAGCTTTCGTAGCGGCTAATACATTGGGTAATAAATTTAATGATTTGATATCACAGCGTAGCCAGCGCGTATCTGGTTCTGATATAGCACGTACACCATATTCAATCCATAACGCTGGTCTTTCTTTCTTCGTAATATAGGCATAGATTGTAGGAGGGACGTCATATGAGAATGTGTGGGTACGAGCTTGTACACCACGAGATACTTGTAAATAAATCGTTCCATCTTCGTAGAAATTATTATTTTCAATTAGTTTGTAAAGTAGGATAATAAGTTCTGCTTTTGAGAAAGGGAGTGATAATTCTATTTCTTCCATGGAGCGATATAATCTTGTGATATGCGGATCTAATAAGTGAAAGTTTCCTTTATATAGGCGAATAACTTCGTAGACACCATCTCCAAACTGCAAGCCTCTTTCTTCAAGTTCTATGTACGCGCGATGTTTTGTTGTATCAATAACTGCATCATTCCATAGTACAAATCTTTCATATGCCAATTTCCGTCCCATCCTTTCGTAAGTGCATAAGTAAAGTGAAGCTTTCATTCGGAATAAAAATCACTATAGTAATTTCTATGTGAGTACTTCTTTACATATGACGTATATGTATTTGTAAATGGTAGAGAAGTAGTAATGATTTACAGCATTTTGTATATACAAATTCGAAAATGAGAAATAAGAATCCTGCTTTTGAATAAAAAAAAGCAACATTCTGATGGAATGCTGCACAAGGAGGGTAGCTATCTTTCATAGGGACATCGTCTTATTGAATGTTTTGTGTATGGAAACAAAACATAGTGAAAGACAATTATAAGAAAGTAGAAATAAACGATTCATATATTTCTTTAAGGGATCTTATTACAGATGAGAGATAAGAAATATATAGAACCTTGCTTACATATTTTATTATAGAGATGTTTCATTAATTTTATGTGAATATTTGGTAAAGGTTATGTAATGTTAAAGTTAATGAATATAAGTGATTGTATGGAGAAATATAAAAAAAAGAGGCTGAGATTACTCAGCGCTCTTCTTTTCTTCTTTAATAGCTGTCTTTACTTCACCAGTTTTGGTCTTATTACTTTCAGAGAAGCGAAGTAAGTCACCTTCAATGATTTTGTCAGACATGTTCAATTCATTTTGGGCACGATCAATGAGTGGTTGAGATTCTTCTTTTGGTAATTGTACAACTTCGCTAGTAGTACGGTCGTAGAATGTACTGTTCGTGTACATGTACTTATCTGTAATGAAGCTACCGTCACGAAGAACAACGAATCCTTTATTATCAGGTGAGAATACATCATGACCAAATTGAACTTGATTCGTAGAATCTACACCAAGTAAGTTTAGAATTGTTGGTTTAATGTCAATTTCACCAGTTGGTTTTGAAATTGTTTTACCTTCTTTTTGACCTGGAACGTGAATAAACATCGGTGTTTTTTGTAAGTTCATATGGTCAAATGCAGTGATTTCTTCTTTTCCTAAGAACTGTGCCATTGCACGGTTATGGTTTTCAGAAATACCGTAGTGATCACCGTAGAATACGATAACTGAGTTGTCGTAAATACCTTCTGCTTTTAGACGTTCAATAAAGTGTTTCATTGCTTCGTCTAAATAGCGAGCAGTTACCATGTAACGGTCAAATACGCCATCACCAGAATTGTATTCATCGATTAATTTCGTGCTGTCATCATAAGTGAATGGGTAATGGTTTGTTAAAGTAAGGAAGCGAGTATAGAACGGTTGCTTCACTTCTTTTAACATATCGATAGATTGATCGAAGTATTCGATATCTTTTAATCCCCAATTCAATTTCGTTTCTGGCGTAATCTTGTAGTCAAGCTCGTTGTAGTAACGATCATAACCAAGTGCCGGATACATAATGTTACGGTTCCAGAATGTTGCGTTGTTCGCGTGGAATACTGATGTATGGTATCCTTGCTCACGTAAAATTTCTGGAGTTGCTGTATATTCGTTATTACCGTGTGTGAAGAATACAGCACCACGGTCTAGTGGATACATTGAAGTATCTACTAAGAATTCAGCATCAGATGTTTTTCCTTGCCCAGTTTGATGGAAGAAGTTATCAAAGTAATAACTTTCTTTCGTAAATTGGTTTAAGAATGGTGTAACTTCTTGTCCGTTAACTGTTGCACCAATTAAGAATGTTTGTAATGACTCAAGAGAGACAACAATTACGTTTTTCCCTTTTGCCGTACCAAACATATTTGGATCTGGTTTGCTTTGCGTTGTTTTTACGTAGTTCTCTGTTTCCTGTAATTTACTACCGTCAGCAAAAGCTTTTTGTGAACTTGATTTTGCTTGTAAGCCAAGATCATACACTTGGTGTACATATAAACCTAAGTTTTTAACAAGCATAACGCGGTCGAATGAACGTGTTAATAGTTCAGGACGCTCAGCTTCTGCAAGTCCTAAGTTTGCGAAGAAAATAGCAACTGTTGACACGAAGTATAGGGAACGCATTGGGCGTGCTACACGTTCTGTCGGTGCAAAATTCTTCATCTTCTTCAATAAAATGAAGAATACAATAATATCAGCAAATGCAAGGATAATTTTGTAGTTAAACAATTCTTTCACACTAGAACCTAAACTTCCAAAGTTAGATGTTTGTCCTAGTACTGGTAAAGTAACGAAGTCATTGTAGAATCCGTAGAACATTACGTTACCAACAAGAACGATTGTTAAAACAAAATTAATTCCAAGTGCTATATAGTTACGTTTTTTCCCTTTTGCAAATAATGCAAGACCAACAAGCAGTAATGATGCTGCTAATGGGCTAAGGAATAAAATGAATTCTTGCATGAAAGATTCAAGTTTTAAATCAAAGCTTGTGCGTGTAATAAGATACGTCTTCAGCCATAAAGCTAAAGCTACGAATACAGTGAAACGCACATTTTGAAATTGTGATTTCAAGGTTTCTTTCATTCATTTCCACCCTTTCTCTATCAGGCTTGGTCGATTTTGGAGCGAAAAATGCTAAAATAAAAAATACATAGTTTTCTTGGCCATAATTAGAGGTTCTATATTCACCCATATACGACTATAACTATGCATACCCTTTTGGTTTCTTGTGCTGCTCATAAGCATAACGTCATTTCTGTATTATACAACAAAATTCATTTCTGAGAAACACTATAACATTTTACATTTTTTGTATGAGATTTGTCACTACCAGAGAAAACTTTAACATTCGTTTATATGTCCGTCAACTAGAAAATATAACAAAGGTAGAGCAGAATGTTAAGTGAAAGTGAAAATTTTCTTGTTGAGAAATAAGAAATGACAATGGGTGAGTGGTTATCTAGAAACCTATTATATGAAGGGAAGTATGTAAAAATTAACGAACACTTGTTCTTTTTTCGTTTGTTTGTTACAATGAAAGTTCATTGATAGATTATGTGTAATTTTGATGAACTTTTACTGATAACATATTGTAGCTTATTTCTTTAAAAAAATAGGGAGGCTTTTACATGGAACAAAAATTTTCAGTTGAAGCGTTTTGGAAGAAAGCAAAACATGTTGCAAAGCAAGCGGGACAGTCGGTCATTTATGCAAGTTTATTATTGTTTTATGTTTTGCAAAGACCTGATGTTCCAAAGCGAGTGAAAATTATTGTGATTGGAGCACTTGCTTATTTTATTGCACCAATTGATGCCATCCCAGATTTCATTGCTGGAGTTGGTTATACAGATGATTTAGGGGCGTTAATGGCTGCTCTATTACAAGCGTCGTTATACGTCAATGAAGAGGTGAAAGATAAGGCGCGAGTGAAGTTGGCAGAATGGTTTGGTTCGGATATAGACACATCCTTTATCGATCAGAAATTAGATCAATAGGTGAGAACTGTCATATGGTGACAGGGCGAACGTAAGCGAGGAAGTGCATTATGCCATCAGGAAGAACGCATACGAAAATAAATTTAATATCCCTTCCGGTTGTTTTGTTTATGCTCTTTTCGTATGGATTAACAAACTTGGATTTTTTAT
Organism: Bacillus cereus group sp. MS39; assembly: GCF_040448665.1. NCBI lineage: Bacteria > Bacillati > Bacillota > Bacilli > Caryophanales > Bacillaceae > Bacillus > Bacillus cereus group sp. MS39. The sequence continues at coordinate 266,805 of NZ_CP123058.1, forward strand.
TAACTTTTGCAATTGGCTTTTTAGTAGGTACTTCATTTTTAACGCCGGATTTAGATACATATAGTAATGCGTATAATAAATGGGGGTTCCTACGTATATTTTGGTATCCGTATAAGAAGGTCATGCCGCATCGCTCCTTCTTTACACATACAATTATACTTGGTGATGTGATTCGTATTGCATACATGTTAATTGTATTTTCTCCGTTTTTATTCCTATTAAATATAATCGTGTTTGACGGGAATTTAATAGAAATTGCGAAGGAACATGAGGTTGAAATTGTAACGTTCATAATGGGAATTGTTGTGGCAAGCACGCTTCACATTATAGCGGATAAAGTGAATACGCGCCGCAAGAAAATGATGAGAAAAAAGAAGAAGCGCAGAAGATAAAAAAACCGTCCCAAAAGGTATTTTGGGACGGTTTTTTCTTATTAAAAGATTGTCGTATTGCCGATAAAATTTCATTTATTATGATGCGTGCTGTTTTAATCAAACGTTTGTTTAAACTTAAGCTTTCAGCACTTTAATACCTTTTACGATGTTCCAAATGAAGTAGTATAAGCTAATAATTCCGCAAATACATAAGACAATCATTGCTCCAATTCCAAGTGTTACATCTGGCTGGTCAGATCCGATACCCATAATTCCTAGAATAGTTACGCCGATGAATGTAGCGATACTTGGAATAATGTGTGTCCATAGAGCACGTTTTGCATGTGGTTTTGTTTCAGCATCGCCTACAATCCAAACGATAATAGGGAATAAGATAGGGGCAAATAGTACACTAAAGTATGATAAAGCAGCTAATATTTTGTTTCCATTCATATATATCACCTCATGAATAATGTCTGTTGTTATACTATTATTATGCAATAGTTTTGGCAAGCTTTCTATCGATGAACATTACAGGAACGTGACGATTTTGTAAGATTTCCTGTTAAATAATAAAATTTTCAAAAAAATCTTTTTAAATGAAAATTGTTATGGTAGAATTAATGAAAACGTTTTCTTGGGCGTTTTTTTATTTTAGACTTAAAGGTATGATGACCTGATAGTCTATTGATGAGGTTATTCTATTTAAAAGGGGATTCTTTAGGGGGAGAGAACAATGAACACATGGACACAAGTTTATGATCCGTTCGGAAATATTTGGATTTCGGCAGCGGTCGCACTTATTCCGATTATCTTTTTTTTCTTAGCTTTAGCAGTTTTCCGCATGAAGGGGTATGTGGCAGGATTTATTACAGTTGTACTTACAATTTTAGTGGCTTTATTCGCTTATAAGATGCCGTTCACGATGGCGATGGCAGCGACGGGATATGGTTTCTTATACGGACTATGGCCAATTGCTTGGATTATCATTATGTCGGTATTTTTATATAAAATATCTGTGAAAACGGGTCAATTCGATGTGATTCGTGCATCTGTATTATCCATTACGAATGACCATCGTTTACTCGTTATTTTAATCGGTTTTTCATTTGGAGCATTTTTGGAAGGGGCAGCAGGATTTGGTGCACCAGTAGCAATTACGGCAGCACTTCTTGCAGGTCTTGGGTTAAATCCTTTATATGCAGCGGGTCTGTGTTTAATCGCAAATACGGCACCAGTAGCGTTCGGAGCGATGGGAATTCCGATTACAGTTGCTGGACAAGTAACAGGTATTGATCCACATAAAATTGGACAAATGGCTGGACATCAATTACCGTTCTTATCATTATTTGTTCCGTTCTTTATCGTATTTTTAATGGATGGATTTAAAGGAGTAAGACAAACATGGCCGGCTCTATTTGTAGCAGGTAGCTCATTTGCAATTACGCAGTTCATTACAGCGACGTTCTTAGGACCAGAACTTCCGGATATTACGTCAGCACTTGTAAGTTTAGTGAGTTTATCGCTATTCTTAAAAGTTTGGCAGCCGAAAGAAATCTATCAGTCTAAAGAAGCAAATAGTGAAGTAGCAGCAACGGCGATATCTATGCCAAAACTAACGGTAGGAAAAGTAGTAAAAGCATGGTCTCCATTCATTATTTTAACTGTGATGGTAGTCATTTGGAGCCAAAGTTTCTTTAAAGCATTATTTGCTTCAGGCGGTGCTTTGGAAAGCCTTGTGTTTAAGTTTGAAGTTCCAGGCTTACACAATTTAGTAATGAAAGCAGAGCCAATTGTAAATAAACCGACGCCTTATGAAGCAATCTTGAAATTAGATATTTTATCAGCGACGGGAACAGCAATTTTAATTGCTTGTATCATTTCTATCTTTATTTTGAAAATGAGTGCAAAAGATGCAGTAGTAACATTTAAAGAAACGTTAAATGAGCTTAAGATGCCAATTCTATCTATCGGATTCGTATTAGGATTCGCGTTTATCGCAAACTATTCTGGTCTATCTTCTACATTAGCATTAGCACTTGCAGGAACTGGCGGACTATTCCCGTTCTTCTCACCATTCCTAGGCTGGATCGGTGTATTTTTAACAGGGTCCGATACGTCAGCGAATGCACTGTTCTCGAATTTACAAGCGATTACAGCGCAGCAAGTCGGTGTATCTGAAGTACTTCTCGTTGCAGCAAATACAACGGGCGGCGTAACAGGAAAAATGATTTCTCCGCAATCGATTGCAATTGCTTGTGCGGCAGTTGGACTTGCTGGAAAAGAATCAGATTTATTCCGCTTTACAGTGAAGCATAGTTTATTCTTCGTAATTATTGTTGGTATTATGACGTATGTACAGGCATATTATTTAACGTGGATGATTCCATAAACAACAAAAGAAATAAACTTTGCATTTTTCAGATTATCGTGTATGATGGGAAAGTATTGAAAATTAAATCAGTGATAAACTAGGGGTGCCTAACGTATGCGTAGGCTGAGAGAGAAGCGTGTGAACTTCTTAACCCTTTGGACCTGATCTGGCTCGTACCAGCGTAGGGAAGTTAACGGCTTTACATAATGATGTCTTTATGAGCCAGGTCCTTATTTTTTTATGGACCTGGCTCTTTTTATTTTGGCATACGCTGGCCATATCTTGTCCTTGTCACGTACAGGGGGGCAACAAAGGTTATGAAACAGTCTGTTTCAGCTGAGCAAATTGAATTGAAATCGAGTTTACCAGGAAGTAAGAAAGTGTATGTGGATGGACCACGCGCGGGTATGAAAGTGCCGATGCGCGAGATTGAACAAAGCGAAACGAACGGTATTCCGAATCCGCCAATTCGTGTATATGATACGAGCGGTCCTTATACAGATCCTGCGTATAAAGTGGAACTGGAAAAGGGATTGCAGGCGCCGCGCCACTCTTGGATCCTGGAGCGCGGAGATGTAGAAGCATACGAAGGGCGCGAAGTAAAACCAGAGGATGACGGTGTGAAAGTGGCTTTGAAACATACGCCTGTTTTCCCGCAAATGGATCGTCAGCCGCTTAGAGCAAAGCAAGGTGGAAATGTTACGCAAATGCATTATGCACGTAAGGGTATCATTACGTCTGAGATGGAATATGTTGCGATTCGTGAAGGAGTAGAGCCTGAGTTTGTTCGTAAGGAAATCGCGGAAGGTCGTGCCATTTTACCAGCGAATATTAACCATCCGGAAGCAGAACCGATGATTATCGGCCGTAACTTTCACGTGAAGGTCAATGCAAATATCGGAAACTCTGCTGTATCTTCTTCAATTGCAGAAGAAGTAGAGAAGATGACGTGGGCAACGCGTTGGGGTGCGGATACGATTATGGATTTATCTACAGGTAAAAATATTCATACGACGCGTGAGTGGATTATTCGTAACGCGCCTGTACCAGTTGGAACTGTACCGATCTATCAAGCGCTGGAAAAAGTAAACGGAATTGCAGAAGATTTAACGTGGGAAGTGTATCGTGATACGTTAATTGAGCAAGCGGAGCAAGGCGTTGATTACTTTACAATTCACGCTGGCGTATTACTTCGTTACATTCCGATTACTGCAAAGCGTACGACAGGTATCGTTTCACGCGGTGGTTCAATTATGGCACAGTGGTGTTTATTCCATCATAAAGAAAACTTCTTATACACTCATTTTGAAGAGATATGTGAAATTATGAAGCAGTATGACGTTTCGTTCTCTCTTGGAGATGGATTACGTCCAGGTTCGATTGCAGATGCAAATGACGAAGCACAGTTTTCTGAGCTTGAAACACTTGGTGAATTAACGAAGATTGCTTGGAAACATGATGTGCAAGTGATGATTGAAGGACCTGGGCATGTACCGATGCATTTAATTAAAGAGAATATGGAGAAAGAGCTTGATATTTGTCAGGGCGCGCCGTTCTATACACTTGGGCCGTTAACGACAGATATTGCACCAGGTTATGACCATATTACATCGGCAATTGGAGCGGCGATGATTGGCTGGTTTGGAACGGCGATGCTTTGTTATGTAACGCCGAAAGAACATTTAGGTTTGCCGAATAAAGATGATGTTCGCACGGGGGTTATTACGTACAAAATTGCTGCACATGCAGCTGATCTTGCGAAAGGGCACAAAACGGCTCATCAGCGTGATGATGCACTTTCAAAAGCTCGCTTTGAATTCCGTTGGCGCGATCAATTTAATTTATCTTTAGATCCTGAACGTGCGATGGAATATCACGATGAAACATTGCCAGCAGAAGGCGCGAAAACGGCTCATTTCTGTTCAATGTGTGGACCGAAGTTTTGTAGTATGAGAATTTCACATGATATTCGTGAATATGCGAAAGACAATGATTTAGAAACGACAGAAGCAATTGAAAAAGGGATGAAAGAGAAAGCGAAAGAATTTAAAGACACTGGTAGTCATTTATACCAATAATACGTTACACCTCTTTACTTGATTGATCACACTGTAGTACCTAACTTAAATATAGAAGAAGCCCCCTTTGCTAAGACGGTAGCAAAGGGGGCTTCTATTTTCTATAAGGCGAAGAATAATTGTACCCAGTAGTATAAGAGGAATAATGTGACGGCTGTTGTGAGTGGGATTACGATGAGAGATACGCTTAAATAATCTTTCCATTTCACTTTAATTTTGTTTTGTCTTAGGATATACATCCAAATGAGGGAAGCTAGCGTACCGATTGGTAATAATAGTGAACCGATGTCACTACCAATAATGTTTGCCAGGTAGATAGTTTTTAATGTGACTGGGTCTAGTCCCATTTCTGTTAATGTGATTGTACCAATCATAAGTGCAGGGTGATTATTGAAGATGTTAGAGAGGATAGATACAAGTCCGCCCATTGCAAAGCTAGCATAGAGTAGATGCTGACTTACAACTGGCTCAAGCCAATTTACAAGTGCTGTTGTTAATCCTGCGTTGTGAAGTCCGTAAATAATGACATACATAGAGAAAGCGAAAATTAAAATGTGCCACGGTGTCTTTTTCAAAATATCGACTGGGTTTGTTCGTAAGTAGTACCATCTCCAGATGAGAAGAACGAGTGAACCGAGTACAGCAACAATTTCGATTGGAATCGATAAGAAGGATGCAACGAATAGAAGACAGCGCATAAGAAAGACGAAACCTAATACTTTTAACATGAATTTTGTACGTTTTTGTTTCGTATTAACAGATTTTGTTCCTTTAAGTGGATGGAAGTTTTTTGTGAAGAATATTTCTTCGATATCATATGAAGAAACAGGTAATCTTTCTGGTAGTTTTTTCTTTAAAACTGTGTACATAAGCCATGACATAAACAATAGTCCTAATGTTGCAGGTACAAACATCATAGCAGTATGCATGTAAAGAGTCATATTAACGATATTTAATGCGATTAAGTTTACGATATTACTTACACCAATTGGTGCACTAGATGCAGTAGCGATTAAAGCACCACTTAATAAATAAGGAATTTGTTGATGTGGTTTTAATTGAAGGTTTTTTAGAAGAAGAATTAAAATTGGAGTTGTAATTAAAATACTACCGTCGTTATTAAATAAAAGAGTCATAAGAAAACATAATAATTGAATATACCAGTATAGACGGCGACCAGAGCCTTTTGCTAAATTTGCAAGTTTCGCTGCGGACCAGTGGAAGAAGCCGAAGCTTTCTAATATAACCGCCATAACGATGGTCGCTAATATTGTTATAGAGGCACCGCCAATTTTACTAATAATATCTATGACGTCTGGTCTTGATACAAGTCCAGTAATCAAGATAATGCCAGCGCCAATTGCTGCCGGCCAAGCCTCATTTAAGCCACGGGGTCGCCAAAAGATAACAATCATCGTTAAGAAGAATACAATAATAGTAATCCATATTTCAATGCTCATATTTTACCTACCTTTCTAATTTTCCTTAAACCAATGTAGCTTGTCTCAAGGTCTGTATTGGTAGTATATTCAGCAAAAAATAAGAAGAACTAGGCATATAATGGAATGAAGTGAATATGTGTTTTTCAAGCGAAAGGACAAGTGTCACGAATAGTGAAATAACTATTATGAGAGGAGTCTATAAATTAGCGTGGCAGTAAGATAGTAAATGAAATTTATATGGGCGATTATGGAGATATATTGGTGCAACTTAAAATATATCAACGATTTTTAAAATATATCGACTTATCAACAAAATATGACAAAAGGAGCCCATCCAAAATGCCTTTTGGAACAGACTCCCCCGAATATATTATTTTTCCTTCAAAAAAGTTCGATCCTTCAAGAATAAATTCCAGAAGAAAATAAATCCTGGTAGTAAAATTGCGATTCCAATTGCGTATAGGATAAGCAATGCATAGAATGTTTCTGTCGTTGTAAAACTTGTAAATACAGTTACATCAGGATAAATGATATAAGGTAAATGCGCGACACCGTAAGCGTAACTTGCAAATGCATATTGAGCGACGACCGCTAAAACGGCAATGCGAGGGTATCCTAGTGTGCCATACTTCTTGTTTGTCCACCAAAGAGAAGAGTACCCGATAACGAATAAAACGATAGAAACTGTAAACCATGGGAATTGCTTTATGAGTCCTTGCATAAGCCAGTGTGTTTCCGGGTCCATTACAACGAGGGCGATAATCGCCGTAACAAGTGTTGCAGGACCAAGTATGATGGCGTTTCTTCTGTAAATTCTATACGAATCTTCTGAACCTTGCTCTCTCGCAAAATCAGCAAGAAAGAGAGAGGAGAGAAATAGTTCCGAAGTTAGCCCAAAGAACATATAGCAGTAGATAACCGGGCTAGAAAGAAGTTTTCCATACAGGAGTACTTCTTTTCCTTCAGAGATTGTAATATAAGCCCCCTCTGTAACGGGTAAAACAGTAATTAATAAGGCTGGAATTAAGAGCCCAGTAATACCTGAAATCACCCGAAGGAGGAATTGATACTTTGGCAGAGAGTAAGCAAATACCATGAATGTACTGCGAATTGCAATGAGTATTAAAATTAACATAACTGGCACGAACATCACTGTTGCAAGGGTGAAAGCAGCTTTCGGAAAGAAACCGAGAAAAGCGACAACGACAAAAACGAGAAATGTATTTGTTACTTCCCAAGTTGGTGATAAGTATCGATTGGCAAGTTTGGCAGCGAGCGTTGGATGTTTTGCGTATACCATGCCCCAAAAACCTGCTCCAAAATCGATGGACCCTAATATACTGTATACGAAAATAAGAGCCCATAAGATGATGATTGCAATACTTTCCTCATGCACGAGAATCGCCTCCTTCGTGATGTAAATCATTTGTAAGCGGATGTTTCTTAAAGAATGTCCGTAGTACAAAAACTGTTAAAATGCCGAGTCCAATATATAAAATGATGAATAGAATAAATAAAGGACCGACAAAATCAGCGCGTGTAGAAGCGTCGACTGTCCGTTGCATACCATAAATGGTCCATGGTTGACGACCACTACAGCTGAAAATCCACCCGAATTCAATACCGAGCATCATAATTGGTCCACATGCTGCAGCTCCCCAAAGAAGCCACTTCGGTAATTCTGCACCTTTTTTTCGGTAAACAAAGTACCAATATAAGAGGGCGATTGCTGCAACTGCAAAAGTAAAGGCAGCGGTGCCGACCATTAAGTTGAATAGTGTATGTGTGTAAAATGGTGGCCATGTTTCTTGTGGGAATTCCTTTAGTCCTTTTACGACGGTGCTAGGGTCGAGTCCCACTAGTAGGCTAAGCATGTTCGGAATTTCTAGTGCATAGTTTAGTTCAAGTGTGTTAGGGTCTACAACTCCGCCAATTGATAACGGTGCATGTGATGTCGTTTCAAATAAAGCTTCAGCAGATGCAAGCTTTTCAGGAGAATGCTTATGTAAGGCAATCGCCGATTCGTGTCCCGAAAGCCACATCGTAGCACCTGTAATAAATGTCACGACGAGTCCTAACAGTAGTCCCTTTTTATGATAAGCAATTTCGCGTTTACTTAAGTTCTTCTTTAATAATTTAAATCCAGCGATAGAGGCAATGACGGCAGCTCCAGTTGCATAGGCAGTAATAACAACATGAAATGCGCTTGTACCAAAACTCGGATTAAAGAAGGCTTTCCATGGATCAACGTTAAAAACTGATCCATCTGGTCCCATTGAAAAGCCCGCGGGTGTATTCATCCATGTATTTGCTGATGTAATAAGCACGGCGGATGCCGTGGCACCAATCATGACGAAGAATAGCGAGATTAATCTCATGAATGGAGGTAGTTTGTCAGCTGCATATACATAAATAGACATGAACAACGCCTCTAAAAAGAAGGCGAAAATCTCAATTTGAAAGGGAACAGAAATAACCTGCCCAACAATTTTGGCAAAACCAGGCCAAAGAAGTGAAATTTGCACACCAACAATTGTACCAGTTGGAATTGCTACACCGAGAAGGATGGCAAAAGCCTTCGTCCATCTTTTCGCCATAATGGCGTAATCGGAATCTTTCTTCCAGTGATAGAGTATTTCACTTATAAAAATCATTAATGAAAGTCCGACACCAAGTGTTGCAAAGATAATGTGAAATGCTAATGAAGAACCAAAAAATGCTCTTGCTAATGTTACCGTATCCATATGTAAACTCCTCTTCTTTTTGCCATTATTTTCTGATTGAATTGGAAGATTTATTCAGAAAAACTACCAAAAATATATATGTATTTAAAAAGTGGATATGGTAATATAATGTTTGAATATTCTAAATAGAAAGAAGTTAATGTTTAATAATATTTTGTTTGTTTTTTAGTAAGGAATATTTTATAATCTTTTATGCGAACATAAGTTCTGTTTTTCGAAGTGAAGAAGTTTATGTGAAATGGAGAGGATGTTTTATGTATCCTGAAGTCATTAAAAAGATGGCATTTTCAAAAGAGCATAGAGATTTATTATTGAAGCTGTATAATAAAGAGATTACGCGTCGTGAATATGATCGACTTGTGGCATCGCTATATAGACCTTCTAAAGAGGCTTGTGAGGGATAGAGGCAAGGGAGACAATCTAATAGATTGTCTTTTTTAATTTTACGTATGTTCTGGTAAAATTAAGGCTAGCCTTATTAGGGAGGTGAAAAGATTGCGGAAACGTTTATATATAGGGATTGGAGTTATTCTCTTAATCGCTTTAGGTGGAATTGTATTTTGGTCAGCTTTGCAAGGAAACCGTACGGAACATTTTATTTTAAGACATATGGTAAATGAAAATGGGACGCTTGCTACATATCGTTTAGCAGATACAAAGGCAGGTACGGGTGAAGCGAAGGGCCGTGAAGCTTTATCAGAATCGGCAGGACTGTGGCTACAATATACATTGGATAAAGACGATCAAGCGTTATTCGATGAACAAGTTAAGGTTATTCAAAATAACTTTGTACATAAGGACCAAATTGTTTTATGGAAAATCTCTGAAAAGGGAGAAGTGCAGTCAGCTACAAATGCACTTATAGATGATCTTCGTATTATAGAACAATTATATCGTGCTTATGAAATGTACAAGGAAGAGCGTTATAAAAACTTGGCAGATCAATTGAGTGACGCTGTAATTCGTTATAATAAGAAAGATAATTATTACGTCGATTATTATGATGCAGATGCAGGGAAACAAAATAATTTTGCAACGACATCATACTTAAATCCGCACGCATTCTCGTATATGAAAAAGTACGGGAAAGTTTCTGATCAGCAATATCAGGAAGTTGTTCAATTTTTAGCGGATTATCCAAGGCATGGCTGGGCATTCCCAAAAGAGTATAAAGAAGATGGTACATTTACGTACGATAAAGAAGTGAATCTTATTGACCAATCATACGTTGCATATCATCGAAGTTTAGGTGGCCTTTCATCAGATGCTTATTTGGAATTTATCAAGAAGAAGTTCCAGGAAGATGGAAAGCTATACGGTCGTTACAATTTAGAAACGGGAAAACAAACTGTGAATTATGAATCGCCAGCTGCATACGGACTAACGATCTTGTACGTACTACAAACAGGTGATACAAAGTTTGCAAAGGAATTATATGATCATATGGCCACATTCCGAAATAACAATATATTTAGTAGATATTACGGTGGATACGTAACAGGCGAAAATAATAATACGCACATTTTCGATAACGTATTGCCGCTTTTAGCGGAAATGGAATTGGAGAAGAGTAAGAAATAGAAGGTGCCATCCTCTGGAGATGGCACCTTTTATTTTTTACTAAGTCGATATAATTTTACGTTCTAATACTGGAGAAGTAGTCAATTACGAATTTACGAAATTGCTGAGCAGTTTTCGATAAGTAGCGTTTCTTCGACCAACTCAATCCGATAGTCCGCTCGCAATTGGGTTCAATAATACGTAACTTATTTAATGCTAAAGTAGAGTTTTTTAATAAAGTTAAACTTGGGACAAAGGCAATGCCGAGACCTTGCTTAATAAGGTCGCTAATCACGGTTGGTTCATCTACTTCAAAAGCGATATGTGGAGTGAAGCCAGCTTCTTTACAAAATTTATCCGTTAAGTGCCGAAATCCGTAACCAGTGTTCATACTAATAAATGGTTCGTCTTTTACTTCATGCAGATGGATACTTTCGCGTCCTGATAAACGATGACCTGAAGGGACAACTAAGAAAATTTCTTCTGTAATAAGTGGTTCCCACATAATTTCCTCGCCTTCAATTGGCACAGAAGAAATGCAAAAGTCAATTTCTATATTATCTAGTTGTCGCTTCATAGAAGGAGTAGATGCGAGAAATTGCTGGAATCGAACGTTAGGATGTTCTAGTAAAAAAGAGCCGAGTAGTTCTGGTAATATTCTCGGGATAGAAACTGCCAGTGTAATAGAGCTTTGTTGTAATTCAGCTAAATCTTTAATTTCTCTTTCGCCTTCACTTAATTCATGAAAAATGCGCTCTACTCGTTTTAAAAATACTTTTCCAAAAGAGTTTAATGTAATCTGTCGACCTTGGCGATCAAATAACGGGACGCCTAAGTCCTTTTCTAATCTAGCAATTGTTTTGCTAAGCGAAGGTTGTGCGATATGTAGTTCTTCAGCGGCTTTTGTCATATGTTCTAATCGTGCGACTGCCTGAAAGTATTTTAGTTGAAGAAGTTCCATTTTGACTCTCCTTTCTATAGACCAAAAGGAATGAATTGATAATTAAAGATGTATTATACAGTATGAAAATGGGCGTGTATAGTAAATCTGTTAAACCATTCGAAGGGTGTTAAATTAGGAGAAGGAGTATGTTTCATGAAGGGTATTAAACTTATATTTAAAGATTGGAAAGCGATGTGGCATCATAAACATGGACGTATCGCTTTAATTTTTTTATTAATCGTTCCGTTAATTTATTCAGGATTCTTTTTAGCTGGATATTGGGATCCGTACGGACGATTAGATAAATTACCTGTTGCAATTGTAAATTTAGATAAAGGTGCTGCGATGGATGAAAAAACAATTCATGCAGGAGAAGATTTTGTTAAAAATTTAAAAGAGAATAAGGAACTAGCTTTTCATTTCGTATCAGAAAAAAATGCTGATGAAGGGTTAAAAGAAGATAAGTATTATATGGTCGTTACGATTCCAGAGGATTTCTCTAAAAAGGTAAGTACACTTATGGATGAGAAACCAGAGCCAGCGCAGCTTCGGTACAAAGTAAATCCAGGTAAAAACTTTGTAGCAGCGCAAATTGGAACGACAGCTGTCGAAAATATGAAAACAAAAATCTCAAATAGTATTACGAAATCTTATACAGAAGGTGTCTTTTCAAAGTTTCAAGACTTAGCACAAGGATTGAGTGATGCAAGTAACGGTGCTGAGAAGCTGCATGAAGGAACGACAGATGCAAGAAATGGAGCAAATGAGCTTGCAGGTGGTATTCATCGTTTAAGTGACGGGACATCGAAATTGAAAGAGGGAAGTGACAAGCTTGCATCCAGCCAATCTGCCTTAACAGGGGGAGCAAATGAGCTGAGTCAAGGAGCAAACTCACTTTATAGTGGTATGGAGTTATTAGCGCAAGGTGAAAAAACATTACAATCAGGAGTTAGTGAATTAAGTGCTGGTACAAATGAATGGGTGAATGGAAGTGAGAAGCTTGCTGAAGGGCAAGTAAAAGCGGATGATGCAGCTAATAGTGTAAAACAACAATTAGAAGAGTACGTGAAAAGTCATCCGGAAGTGCAGCAAGATCCTGCTTTTCAAAAACTCGTTGCTACTTCTAACGGATTAGCTAAAGCAACAAACGCTTTAAATGGTGGCCAACAACAATTGACACAAGGTGCGAAGAAGCTTGCTGACGGTCAGAATAAGATTGAAGAAGGTATGAATACATTCGGAGTTAAGTTAAGCGAAGCTACTGCTGGAATGAAAAAGATAGCAGATGGTGCTGCGAATGTAGCTAATGGATTTACGAAGTGGGGAAATGGATTTACAACATTACAAGAAGGTGTAAATCACCTTGCGATTGGCGGAACAGAGCTGAATCATGGTGCTGATAAGTTAGCAGACGGACTTGTTAAACTTGACGATGGTGCGAAAGAACTTTCTACGAAATTAGGAGAGGGCGCAGAGAAGATAGCGGACGTTCGCAATGATGATACACGCAATACGATGTTCTCAGAGCCGGTTCAATTAGTGAAGTCGACAGTTTCTGATGTGCCTAATTACGGTTCAGGTATTGCACCATATTTTTTATCGCTTGCATTTTATGTTGGCGGAATTATGGCATCAAATATTTTACCTCTTGGTCGTAGACAAAATATGAAGGTAAGTGGAACGGTACATTTTATTAATAAACTAGGATTAGTATATTTAATTGGACTTATTCAAGCATTACTTGTAGATGTGGTTGTGCTAGGAGTTATGAAATTAGAAGTTGCAAGTGTGCCACTCTTTGTTTTATCAAGTATCGTTATTTCCTTTACGTTCATGACATTTATTCTTATGCTAGTAACGGTATTTGGTCTTGTTGGAAAGTTCTTAGCAGTAACGCTTCTCGTCCTGCAATTAGCGACGAGCGGGGGTACTTTCCCAGGAGAATTAAATATAGCTGTTCTTAGCAAAATTGGACAGTTTCTCCCAATGTCCCATTCTCTTAGAGGATTACAAGATGTTATCTCTTTAGGGGATTGGTCGCAATTACAAACGCAAATTTTAATATTGTTATGCTATCTCGTTATTGCTGGCGGAATTGCTTGGATCACGAGTCATATACAACATAGGGAAACGAATGCAGAACAAGTTTCTTAAAATGAAAGAAGCTATCCGTTTTTTTAGGATAGCTTCTTTTTTATTTACGCTCCATTACCGCAAAGTAATTGTTTTCATTATCAGCAAAGTTGAATGCTCTACCTGTAGGTAAATCTACAACTTGTCCAACTGTAACGTTTTTCTCAGAAAGATCTTTATACAGTTGATCTAAGTTGTTAGAGAAGAACATAAGTGAAGGTGTATGTAAGTTTAACTCAGGTTGCATCTTTGCAATTAACGCTTTATCGTGAAGGACAATGCTTGTGCCTGCTTCTTTTGACGGCGCAATTTCAATCCAACGAAAACCTTGTCCGTTATTTTCTTCCGCAATAATTTGGAATCCTACTGTCTCAGTCCAAAATTGTACTGCTTCATCTTGATTATTTACATATAGCATAATTTGTCCAATTTGATTAATCATAGGTGTGTCCTACTTTCTTTTCGTGTATGGAATTCTATTATATCAAAGATATGGTTTGAATACCTTTTCGTGATTTTTTCGAAGTACAATCTTAGCCCACTTCACATTTGTCGTCGGGGAAGGTCCTGTAATCCACGTATGAAGTGGTAGTGTACTGCAAATGACCATTGCTGAAATCGAGATTGTGGCTGTCATTGTAAATAATAATAGGCTATATAATATTGTGTTTTCTTGCAGTGTGAACAAAGAAAGGAATTTTGTACATAGTTGCAAGAAGAAAAAGTGAGCTAAATAAGCACCATACGTATAATTCCCGATAAATCGTAAAGCTTTATATAAGAAACCGCGTCTCTGTACGATTGTAATAGAAAGCACGTAAAGTATGATAATTTCGCATACGATATATAAAAACATAGACGGTTTTAAATAAGTCGAAACGGTTAAATGAATAGAGTTTGCTCCGTAAAAACTAAATAACTCATAATTGATGAATAGAAATAAGACGAAAAATAACATTGTTATAAGCGGGATATGCTTCATGACAAATAAACGCCATGTTTTTAGTGCGACAGCAGCGATTCCTCCCATGACGAAATAGAATGAGTAGAAGAAGAAGGAACGATCTGTATAATGTAAAATGGTTGAGCTAGTCAATTTCTCTCCATTAAAAATGTAGTGGGAAGAATACCACATTAAGAGGAAATATAGACAAGCAAAGATGGTCATATATTTATATATGTCTTTTTTATTTTCTGTTCGTTTTTGAAACCAATAAAATAGTGTGCATAGCAAAGGGAACAATAAGTGAATTTGGAACATCATAATAACGTACCAAAGATGGGGCGCAGCTGTTCCGAGTAATAAACTTTTGATTCCGCTTTGTAGTGTAATCATATCGTTTGTTGTTAATAAGTAAAGAATAGACCAGAAGAAATAAGGAATGAGTAAATGTGCGGCTTTTTCATAAATATATTCTGTGTAGGCCAGTTGCTTCGTATATTGCCGAATTAAGTGAAAGCCAACGATAAATATGAATGCAGGTGCCGAAAATTTTGCAAGGTTGAATAGCATGCCCATAATGAGGGATTGCTCAAGTAAGACATTTCCTTGATTCATTGTATATAATAAGGAACTTTGCAAAACGACAGCAAGGAATGCAATGCTTTGCAAAACTTTAAATTCTGGTGCGCTTTGTGTCATTGTGTCCATCTCCTTTTCCATACATGATTATAGTACGGAGAATGGATGATAGGTGTGGAATATTTGTGAAGATTTTAACAAATTTGTGGCGGGAGGAGATATCAACGATTTTTCGGATATATCTATTATAACTTCAAATATATCAACGATTTTTTCAATATATCGACTTATCAACAAATAACGAAAAAAAGAGGATGCTCCAAACGAGCATCCTCTTTCTATTTATTAAGCAAATTTGTTTTTGATCCAGTTCTTACCTTCTACAAGGCGAGCTGTCATTACGGCACAAGCGTTATCTGCTGTTACGTTTAACATCGTTGCAGGAGGATCAATGATTGTACTAATTGCTGCGATAATTGGCAATGCTTCTGGCGGGAAGCCGTATAGAGAAACGATTAACATTTCACCAATCATACCACCACCTGGAATAGCGCCCATTACTGTTCCTACTAATAGAGAAACAACAAGTGCAATTGCTAATGTTTTCGGTCCTTCGAATTCCATGTTGAAAATACCGAATAAGAAAGCAATTTTTAATACGCCACCTAAAACAGATCCGTCTTTATGAAGTGTAGATCCAAGAAGGACAACTGTTTCACGAACGTCAGAAGAGATCCCCATTTTCTTCGTTGCTTCCAAGTTCGCTGGAATACTAGCAGCACTACTACAAGTTGCTAGTGATGTAACTGTAGGAGAGACCATGTTCTTCCAAAAAATTTGTACACCTTGCTTGCGACCCGCAAGGTATGCATAGAACGTAAAGAATACAAAGAAGTAAATTAGAGACGCTGGATAGTATACCATTGCTGCTCGGAAGTAAGTTCCAAGAAGTTGTGGTCCGAATTCACCAACTAATGCCGCGAAGTAAGCAGCGAGTCCGATTGGAGCGTAGTACATAATGAAAGATACAACTTTCATTGAAATTTCTGCACCAGCTTGTAAGAATGTAGCGAATGGCTTTCCTTTTTCACCAACTGCTGAAGTTGCAACCCCCATTAAAATAGAGAAGAAAATAAGAGCTAACATATTTTCACGAGATAGTAACTTTGAGAAGTCAGATACTGTTATAATACCAACAATTTGATCAGCAACACTAACAGCTTTGTCAGCCTTGTCAGGTTGTGTTAGTTCTAATACAACACCTTGTGCTGGCGGGAATACTTTCACGACAATAATCATAAAAATAGCAGCTAAAATACTTGTAAATAAGAAAGTCCCAGCCATACTAGACATAATTTTACCGAAACGTTTTAATCCATCCATATTAGCAATAGATGATGCGATGCTAAAGAACACTAACGGTACAACAATCGTAAACATTAAGTTTAAGAAAATGTCACCAAGCGGCTTTAAAGCAACTGCATCGGCACCCATGAAATAACCAATGAAACCACCAATTAGGATAGAAGATAATAAAATAAGTGGAAAGCGATATGCCTTCATAAATATATCCTCCTATCAATTAAAAAAATCATACTGAATTATTATAGCGAGTTAGAGTCCTCTTTACTAGGAGAATAATGATAGATGGAATAGCGTGAAAACCGAGAAATTTTTGTTTTTAAGCTCGGCATACAGCAGGAAATCTAGACATATATATTTGTAACCTAGTGGTGGCAAGGAATGCACCGTGGCTTAGGTTTAGAAAAAGGGGAGGGGAAAGGGATGAATATTTTACTTTGCTGTGCAGCGGGAATGTCTTCCAGTTTGATTGTTACAAAAATGGAGAAAGCAGCAGAGGCAAGAGGGATAGAGGTAAAGATTTGGGCTGTATCAGGTTCTGAAGTAAATAGTCACATAGATGAAGCTGATGTACTTTTACTTGGACCGCAAGTACGTTATTTATTACCGAAAATGAAAGAGTTATGTAAGGAGAAGGGAGTACCTGTGGATGTCATTCAATCCGTCCATTACGGGCTTTGTAATGGAGAAGCTATCTTACAAGCAGCTTTGTCAATGAAACCATGAGGAGAGTGGGATAGATGATACGGTTTTTAGAGAAATATGTAATGCCAGTAGCGGGAAAGGTTGCAGAACAGAGGCATTTGCAAGCAATTCGTGATGGAATTATTTTGACAATGCCGTTCTTAATTATTGGATCATTTTTCCTTATCATTAGTGCGCTACCAATACCAGGGTATAATGATTTTATGGCAGGGTTGTTTGGGGAGAATTGGCAGAGGGCTTTGGGGTATCCAGTTAGTGCAACTTTTAATATAATGGCTTTAATAGCTGTTTTTGGAATCGCTTACAGGCTTGGAGAATATTATAAAGTGGATGCTTTAGCATCCGGGGCATTGTCGCTTGTGACGTTTTTACTTGCAACTCCCTTTCAAGTTGCATATATCATACCAAGCACGAAGGAAAGTGTAATTGTAGACGGAGCAATCCCAGCTGCATTAATGGGAAGCCAAGGACTGTTTGTGGCGATGATTATTGCAATCATATCTACTGAAATTTACCGATTTATTGTGCAGAAAAAGATGATTATAAAAATGCCTGAGACAGTTCCACCAGCAGTAACGCGTTCATTTGCAGCACTTATTCCGGGATTTATTGTTGTGACAGTTGTTTGGATCATTAGACTGATTTTTGAACAAACGACTTTCGGTAGTATTCATAATGTTGTAGGGAAGTTGCTGCAAGAGCCGCTTAGTGTACTGGGAGCTAGTCTTTGGGGTGCAGTAATTGCAGTTATCATTGTCCATGTTCTTTGGGCATGCGGAATTCATGGTGCTGCAATTGTTGGTGGTGTAATGAGCCCAATTTGGTTATCGTTAATGGATCAAAACCGAGTTGCTTTTCAAGCGGGTCAAGATGTACCGAATACGATTACTGCACAGTTTTTTGATTTATGGATTTATATGGGCGGTTCTGGTGCAACACTAGCTTTAGTTGTCGGAATGTTATTGTTTGCGCGAAGTCAGCAATTAAAAAGTATAGGCCGATTGTCGATTGCACCTGGTATTTTTAATATTAATGAAATGGTGACTTTCGGTATGCCAATTGTCATGAATCCACTTTTACTTATTCCATTTATAGTAGTTCCGGTTGTATTAACGATTGTTTCTTACTTTGCGATGGAATGGGGGCTAGTTGCCCGTCCGAGCGGAGCTGCTGTACCTTGGACGACACCGATTCTGTTTAGTGGATATTTGGGATCAGGCGGAAAAATTTCAGGTGTTATTTTGCAACTCGTTAACTTTGCACTAGCATTCTTCATTTATTTACCGTTCTTAAAAATATGGGATAAACAAAAGTTAGCGGAAGAAAAGGGGGAGTAAAGAACTAAAATGGATACGATAGAAACGAAGGCTTTTCACTTAATTTTGCATGGGGGAAATGCGAGAAGTTGTTCAATGGAAGCAATTGATTGCGCAAAGCGTGGAGAATTTACAGAAGCAGAAGCGAAATTACAAGAAGCGTTAGAGGAATTAAAAGAGGCGCACCGTGTACAAACGGAGCTCATACAGAAAGAAGCGGGTGGTGAAAAGACCGAAGTTACCCTTCTGATGGTGCACGCGCAAGATCATTTAATGAATGCAATTACGGTGAAGGAATTAGCGAGTGAATTTGTAGAATTATATAGGAAGATGTCAGTATCGGAATGAACCTTGCGTATGCAAGGTTTTTTTATGTATGTGTCTGTACCATCAGTGGAGTGTTCGTTCCACTGATGGTATTTACAATCCTCC
Organism: Bacillus cereus group sp. MS39; assembly: GCF_040448665.1. Taxonomy (NCBI): domain Bacteria; kingdom Bacillati; phylum Bacillota; class Bacilli; order Caryophanales; family Bacillaceae; genus Bacillus; species Bacillus cereus group sp. MS39. Next base: position 285,790 of record NZ_CP123058.1, read on the forward strand.
TTTTTACAAATGAGTAAGAGTGATATTTAATCGGTAGTAACAATTTCTCCTATACCACGAATTAGTTTCTTTATATGCATCTCATTTGGTTTTAATAAACTTACGATATAATCAATCGCTATTTGCGGTTCAACGGTCGTACCACACGTATAACAGTCAATGGCTGCAAAGTTTTTTTCTGGATAAGTGTGAATAGAAAGGTGGCTTTCAGATAGTAAAACTAAAATAGTAACACCATGCGGATCGAATTCTTTTGTACTTACGTTTAAAACGTGAGCACCAGATTGATCAGCAGCGTTAACTAAATGATATTCTAAAAAGTAAATATCATCTAATAGAGAAAAATCCACTCCCCATAAATCTACTATTATATGCTTACCGAAAGTAGAGTATTCCATAAGGTAGCACTCCTTACTATAATGTTGTTAAAATTCCATTTCCTGTTTGTAACATTGATGTAGGATAAGATTCGATTCTGAGTTTAAAAGAGCGAGATTACGTTGTTCTAAATGTTCTTCTTTAAATTGAAATAAAGGAGAAAGAAGAGAAGGTAATGTTCGAGGAGTTGGTACTACGTATAATTGCTCAATTTGATTGAGTACATTGGCAGAATTAGCGGCAATATGAAATCCCCAGTCAGTTCCGAAAGAAGGAACGATTGTATGATAACTTTTCACAGTCAATCCAGCATGTTCGATTGTGTTACCAATGCTCCAATATACAAGAGGTGCATCAGCAGGTGAATTAGATTGGCAGACGAATGCTCCGCCTTCTGTTAAGAATGTAGCTATACGAGCAAAGAGTTCGCTTGTATATAAAGTACTTAACAACTCTGTCGCTGGGTCTGGAAAATCAATAATGATTACATCGTATAAAGAAGAAGGAGAGCTTAAAAATTCTTTTGCATCACATACGTGTGTATTTACACGATTATCAAAAAATGCATTTTTGTTTAAAGAAACTAATTCAGGAACATTACGAGCCATATCAATCATCGATCCATCTAAGTCAACAAGGTCTACATGTAGTACAGTTTCATATTTTAAAACTTCTCGCAGGGCAAGACCATCGCCACCGCCTAATATGAGAACACGTTTTGGATCAATTACTTTTGACATAAGTGGATGCACAAGTGCTTCATGATAAATTTGCTCATCGACGGAACTGAATTGTAGTTGCTTGTCCAAATATAAACGGATATCGCTAACTTGCAACAAAGCAATATTTTGATAATTACTTTGTTCTGCAAATAAACTCGTATGTTCACCAGCTTGTATTTCCTTTAGAGAAATTTCATCCCATATATCTAAGTTGTGTGAATCTGTGGGTACTATGACTACATTTTCCGATTGTACTTGATTATCTTGATTATCTTGCTTGTCTTGTTTGTCTTGTTTGTCTTGTTTGTCTTGTTTGTCTTGTTTGTCTTGTTTGTCTTGTTTGTCTTGTTTGTCTTGTTTGTCTTGTTTGTCTTGTTTGTCTTGTTTGTCTTCTTTGCCCTGCTTGTCCTGCTTATTTTCTACCTCCTGCTGTTCTAGTTCAAATTTGTTAGAGTCTAATTCAGAACGTTTGTCTTTTTTATAGCTTGTTATTCTATAAATCTTTATTTTGCTTTGTTTTCTATGTTTTGGCATAGGAATCCCCTTTCGAATTGTGTTATTTTATTCTATTCTATGTAATTTAGTAGAGTTTGCTTGGACAATAGATAGAAGAGTGTGTTCAAGAGAGTTTTATTTTTTTACTAGATTTTCAAGCTGAAAAAAATTTTTTAGTGTTTTTTTGGTTTAAACACAACTAGACAACTAAACACTAATCTATTTTCATACAGTTATGTGTTAAAAGCGTGTTGTTTTATAACACACTGTGTGTTTTTTGGTCGACACACTAATTGAAAGCGTTAACACACAAAGAAAACAGTCGAAAAAGTGCTGATTTTAGTGGTTTTGAAAAGTTGGCACGCTAATTGCATTAATAAATAGCGTAAAGAAAAATAAATAAACATAAATTTTTTATACTACACAAGGGGGATTTTCAAATGAATATTTTATTATGTTGCTCAGCAGGGATGTCTACAAGTTTACTAGTTACAAAAATGGAAGCGGCTGCAAAAGCTCGAGGTCTAGAAGGAAAGATTTGGGCTGTATCTGGGGATGCAGTAAAAACAAATATCGATCAAGCAGATGTATTATTACTAGGACCACAAGTTCGTTACATGCTTTCTTCAATGAAAACGCTTGCTGATGAGAGAAACGTTGGAATCGACGTTATCAATCCAATGCACTACGGCATGATGAATGGAGAAGCAGTTTTAGATCACGCGTTAACACTTAAAAAATAATTAGGGGGGAAGCGAAATGCAAAAGTTTATTGCATTCATGGAGAAATATATTGTTCCTGTCGCTGGTAAAATCGGATCGCAACGTCACTTAGCTGCGATCCGTGATGGATTTATTGCAGTTATGCCACTTATTTTAGTTGGTGCACTGGCATCACTAATTAATGGTTTTCCGTCTGAAGCTTTCCAAGAGTTCATGAAAGGTTTGTTTGGTGAAACGTGGAAACAAGTTGGCGGTGGAATGTGGACTGGTTCTTTCGCAATTTTAGCACTAATCATAGCATTTACAACAAGTTATAACTTAGCAAAATCTTATGGCGTTGATGGTTTGTCAGCAGGTATTATTTCATTTGGTGCGTTAATTATTCTTACGCCAACAACACCTAAAGAAGGCGGATTGAACTTAGCTTGGACAGGGGCACAAGGGCTATTCGTAGCAATTATCGTGGCACTCCTTGTTACTGAGGTATTCCGTTTCTTTGTACAAAGAAATATTACTTTTAAAATGCCTGATGGAGTACCACCAGCAGTTTTAAGATCTTTCGCAGCTATAGTTCCAGCATTTGTTATCTTAACAGTAGTTGCAGGTATTCAATTAGCAGTGAAATTAGCTGGTACAAGTGTTCATGAATTTATCTTTAATACGATTCAATCACCACTGCAAAGTTTAGCAGGGACATTACCAAGTGCAATTGTCATTGTACTCCTTGTTCATCTTCTTTGGTTCTTCGGCTTACATGGTCCAAATATCGTTGGTGGTATTATTGAGCCACTATACTTACCGGCATTAGAGAAAAATATGAATTTATTCAAAGGTGGTACATCTGCATTTGATGTTCCAAACATTATTACAAAACCATTCTTTGATACTTTCGTATATCTTGGTGGTTCTGGTGCAACATTAGCATTCTTAGTCGTTGTATTACTTGTAGCGAAAAGTGCACAATTACGCGGTGTATCTCGTCTATCAATTGGTCCAGGTGCATTCAACATTAACGAACCAGTAATCTTTGGTACACCAATTATTTTAAATCCAATTTTATTCTTACCGTTTATCCTAACACCAATTGTATTAGTAATTACTTCTTATACAGCTATATCTATTGGTTGGGTACCAAAAACCGTTGTGATGATTCCATGGGCAACACCACCAATTATTAGTGGTTATCTTGTAACAGGTGGACATATTTCTGGTGCGATTCTACAGTTATTCAACTTTGTAATTGCGATGGTAATCTACTATCCATTCGTTGTATTATCTGACCGTTCTGTTGTTCGTACTGAAAAAGCAGCAGCACAAGGAAATAACAACTCTGTACCTATGTAACATAGTAATTGTTCTCACAGATAACGTTATCTGTGAGAACAATTACCTTTATATCATGTTCAAAAAGATGAGACCCATCTACAAGAACACCAAACTATCATTCATAAAATAATAATGTAATAGAAATGTTCAAACTGAAGGGGTATTTAAATCGGTTGAACCATAATAGAGAGGGCGGTAATTATGATGACTACAGCAGAACAAATTCCATTCCAATTAATTTTAAATAGTGGTAATGCACGAAGCTTTGCAATGGAGGCACTTCAATTTGCCAAACAGGGGAAAATGGCAGAAGCAGATGAAGCGATGGTAAAGGCGAAAGAAGCGATTAATGAAGCGCATCATTTCCAAACAGAGCTCATACAATCAGAAGCAAGAGGAGAAAAAACAGAGGTTAGTGTTCTGTTAATTCATGCACAAGATCATTTAATGAATGCGATTACAGTAAAAGAATTAGCAGCAGAATTTATTGACCTTTATAAAAAGTTAGAAGCGAAAGGGGAATAAAGCATGACTGGAATTAAAATTGCTACAATCGGCGGTGGATCTAGTTATACACCAGAGTTAATTGAAGGATTTATTAAACGTTATGATGAGCTTCCTGTTCGTGAAATTTGGTTAGTAGATATTGAGGCAGGAAAAGAAAAGTTAGAAATCGTTGGTAACTTAGCGAAACGTATGGTGAAAAAATCAGGTTTACCAATCGAGGTTCATTTAACACTCGATCGCCGCGAGGCATTAAAGGATGCTGATTTCGTAACGACGCAGCTTCGAGTTGGTTTATTAGAAGCACGTGCAAAAGATGAAGCAATCCCATTAAAATATGATGTAATCGGTCAGGAAACGAATGGTCCTGGTGGTTTATTCAAAGCATTGAGAACGATTCCTGTTATTTTAGATATTTGTAAGGATATGGAGGAGCTTTGTCCGAATGCATGGTTAATTAACTTTGCAAACCCAGCTGGTATGGTAACAGAAGCTGTCCTTCGTTATACAAATATTCAAAGAGTAGTTGGTCTATGTAATGTTCCAATCGGAATTCGCATGGGTCTTGCAAAATTACTTGAAGTAGATGCAAGTCGTGTTCACGTTGATTTTGCAGGCTTAAATCACATGGTATACGGATTAGACGTATATTTAGATGGCGTAAGTGTAATGGATCGTGTGTTAGAGCTTGTAACAGATCCAGAAAAGCAAATTACGATGGAAAATATTGCAGCGCTTAACTGGGAGCCAGACTTTATTCGCGGCCTTCGCGCAATTCCATGTCCATACCACCGTTATTACTACAAAACACGTGAAATGTTAGAAGAAGAGAAAGAAGCTTCAGTTGAAAAAGGTACACGTGCAGAAGTAGTAAAACAATTAGAAGATGATTTATTCGAGTTATACAAAGACCCGAACTTAGATATTAAACCACCACAATTAGAAAAACGTGGCGGCGCTTATTATAGTGACGCAGCATGTAGCTTAATTACGTCTATTTACAATAATAAAGGTGATATCCAGCCTGTTAATACACGAAACAACGGAACAATTGCAAGCTTACCACATGATTCTGCTGTTGAAGTGAACTGTATTATTACGAAAGAAGGTCCAAAACCAATTGCGGTCGGAGATCTTCCCGTACCAGTTCGCGGTTTAGTACAACAAATTAAATCATTTGAGCGCACAACAATTGAAGCTGCTGTTACAGGAGATTATCATAAAGCGCTGCTTGCTATGACAATTAATCCACTTGTACCATCAGATAAAGTTGCAAAACAAATTTTAGATGAAATGTTGGAAGCACATAAAGAATATCTTCCGCAGTTCTTCAAAAAGGTAGAGAAATAAAGCGGCGCTATTTAGCCCGCTTTTTTTATTCTATTAGGAGGTATTACGATGATTAAGTTAATTGTAAATGCAGATGATTTCGGTCTTACTGAGGGTACAAATTATGGCATTATTGATGGACATATAAATGGACTTGTAAATTCAACGACGATGATGATGAATATGCCAGGAACAGAGCATGCGGTACGCTTAGCGAAAGAGTATAAAACGTTAGGGGTAGGAGTACATCTCGTATTAACGGCAGGGAAACCGCTTCTTGGAGACGTACCATCACTTGTAAATAGCGATGGGTTGTTTCATAAACAAAGCATCGTATGGGAAGGGAAGCTAAGTCCCGAAGAAGTTGAGAGAGAATGGACTGCTCAAATTGAGAAATTCTTATCTTACGGATTAACACCGACCCATTTAGATAGTCATCATCACGTACATGGATTGCCAATTTTGCACGATGTTCTTGAGAGATTAGCTGCTACATATAATGTTCCAATTCGTCGTTGTGAGGAAGAGCGAGCAGTACGCCCATTTTCTGACGTGTTTTACAGTGATTTTTACGCAGATGGTGTGACGGAAGATTACTTCGTGAAGTTAAAAGGAAGAGTACAAGGTGAACAAACGGTAGAAATTATGGTTCATCCAGCTTATATTGATCCAGAGCTTGTGAAGCGTTCTTCTTACGTAATGGATCGTGTGAAAGAATTACGTATTTTAACAGAGAGCGAGTTGCCTGAAGGAATAGAGCTTGTGAAGTTTTAATAGAAAAACGACGGCTATAGAATGCCGTCGTTTTTTATTTACAAAATGGATAAAATATATCCGCCAAAGGCTCCAAGTATAACGATAACCCAAGGTGGTGTTTTCCAAAAAGCGAGCAAGCAAAATAGAAGAGATGCAAAAACAAAATCTACAGCGTTCATAATTGTGCTTGTCCAAATAGGGTCATAAAAAGCTGCTAGTAAAATACCGACAACGGCTGCATTGACTCCAAGTAGTGCACCTTGTATGTAAGAGGTTTTTCTCACACTGTCCCAAAATGGTAAAACACCAATAACGAGCAAGAAAGCAGGAAGAAAGATCGCAATTGTTGCGAGTATTGCCCCAAGCGTCCCGTTTAACATAGCTCCTATATAAGAAGCGAATGTAAATAGTGGACCTGGTACGGCTTGTGTTAATCCGTATCCAGCTAGGAACTGTTCTTTCGTCATCATTCCGTTTTGTACGAACTCACCTTCAAGAAGGGGTAGCACGACGTGTCCGCCTCCAAATACAAGTGCGCCAGAGCGATAGAAACTATCAAATAAAGCGATGTAATATGAGAACGGTCTTAATATTGGTAGCAACAGTAATAGTCCGAAGAATAAGATGAGACAAGAAACTGCTATCGTTTTTGAAATAGGTACTTTTATATTTTGAGATTGGCTAATTGGTTGGTTGCGATATAAAAACCAGCCGATAAAGCCAGATATTATAATGAGAATGACTTGTGTCCAGCTGTTTGGCCATAGTAAGGCGATTGCGGCAGTTACGATAGCAATCGTCGCACGATTTCGGTCTGGCGTTAATTTTTGTGCCATTCCCCATATGGCATGAGCGACAATGGCGACTGCTACAAGTTTTAGTCCATGAATCCAGCCAGCACTTCCAAGATCGAACTGATTAAGGAATGAGGCGAAGAAAACTAAAACAAGCACAGACGGTAAAGTGAATCCAATCCATGAAATAATAGCTCCTAATAGTCCGCCCCTTAATAATCCAACCCCCATACCGACTTGACTGCTAGCAGGACCAGGAAGGAATTGACATAGTGCTACTAAGTCTCCATAGCTTCGTTCATCCATCCATTTTCTTTTTTGCACGTATTCATGGTGGAAATAGCCGAGATGGGCGACAGGACCACCAAATGAAGTAAGTCCTAATTTAAATGAGACGAGAAAAATCTCTAATAATGTGTGGAAAGTGTATTTGTTATTTTCCAAAATGACCTCCTAGAATGTTTTTCTAAGTGCATTATACAAGAGATAGTAAAGCGAAAGGAACGATTCTAATGTAAAGATTGTGTGAATCTTTTCTTCGGAATTAAAGCTTGAAAAAGTCATAAATGATTATGTATAAACCATAAAGTAGTAGAAGTAGTGCTGGGAAATTTATATGAGGAGAATGCCCGTATGACAACACGTTTCTTTGCGAGGTTAACAGGGAAGAGGGAAATACCTCCTGTAAATACAGAAGCTTATGGTGTAACAGAGTTTATATTTAGTGATGATTTAAAGAAATTACAATATCGGATCATATTGAAAAACATCGAAAAAGTTACATCATGCCAAATTCATTTAGGAAAAGCGGATCAAATCGGTCCAGTGGTTTTAAATTTGTTTGGTCCAATAAAGCAAGGTATTAGTGTAAATGAAGGAGTCGTGACCGGTGTAGTCAATGTGGAAGATTTTGAAGGGCCTTTACAAGGGAGAGCGTTTGATAGCTTACTTCAAGAAATCATTCAGGCAAATGTATATGTAAATGTTTATACGAAGTCGAATAAGAAGGGCGAAATCAGGGGGAGAATCAGAAAAGTAAAGAAGTAGAAAAAAGGCTGTCCATTTTGGAACAGCTTTTTTTCTATAAGGTGCAAATTTTAGCGGTTATTGTCGGTAAATCGATATATTGTGAAAATCGCTAATATAATTCGCGTTACGGTCGATATATTTAAAACACTGCTTCGATTAATTTTTTACAGGCTGGTTTTTAATGAAGAAGTCCATGATATAAAACACTTCATCATCAGGGATTTGTATTTCAAATGTATTTTCAATTGGTTGTAATGCTTTTTTCACTTTCATATACATCCAGTACTCATCTTGTCTTCGTTTCTCTTTATCTGGATGAGGGAGGAGGCTTTCTCCTTTTTGAAGACGGTCAACCATACAGCTCATATGCAGAATCACACCCATTAAGCTGTCAGGAGTTAGCTGTAAGGAAATTAATTCTTGAATTGTATTTAATGCGTAACGAATTGTTTTAATAAGTAATGCTCCGTCGTTCCGCTGCATTTGTTGTTCCAGAATATCAGCCATTTTTGCATATGTTTCTTCATACGTAATTAATTCTTGAATTGGCTGAATTGCTGTGTAGTTTACAATGTCTTGGAAATGATACGTTAAGCATGGCACCTGCACATCGAAATTCGTGACGATACAAATGATATTCCGCTCTTTTTTTATGTTCTCAATCATTTTCGTTAAATCTTTTTCATGGACGATACTAATCGGAATAATTTCAATTAAGTCTTTGTCAAATCGCAAATAGTTCTCTAACATTTTTTGAATAGCTAAAGCACTGCCTTCCCCAGTTAAACAAGCTGTTAAAATAACAGACTTCATTGGTGATAGTGGCTTTTTCTTTTCTTCTTGTACGTTTAAGTAAAACGGTGTTAAGTTCTTCACTGTCTCATACAATGCATCTAACGAGTAGCCAAGTTGAGCTTTTCGAGCTGCTTCTAGTGCATGTGGAGTGCTTGTCATGGAAAGAACACGTACCGGAATTTTGAACTCAGTTTCTAATATATCACCAATATAAGCGAGTGAGCCCATATCGACGAGTAAGAGAAGTCCATTTACATTTTGGAGTGTTTTCATATACACTTTCACACGCTCTAAGAAATCTTTCGGCGATTCATGTAACGGCATATCGATACCGGTTACTTCCTCAATGCCGAGCAGTTCGTTTGCGACGTTTGCCATTTCTGTTGCGATGCCGTTGCCGTGCGCTAATATTAATACTTTTACTTCTGTTTGTGAGGCAGGAATTGGATCAACAACGAAGAACATTGTTAAAAAGCCTGCTTCATCAATAGGCATTGTTATTTGTAATTCGTCCTCCAGTAGTTGAATGCATTGCATAGCTACGGAAAAAGCGTCTTTATATTTCGTACGAATTTGATTTAATTGTGGGTGATGAATTTGTTTCCCAGCTTGCAAACGTTGTAGAGTTGTCTGTACATGTAAGCTTAAAGCGAGAAATACTTTTTCATCAAACGTCTTAGATAAATGCTTTTCAGCAAGTTCCGCAATTCTTTCACATACGGAAACGATATTACGATCCACAATTTTAAAAACATTTTCATGACTTGTTTTTTTAGAAATTTGGTTAAAATATTGTACGAAAAAGCTTTGAATATCATTTTCTATTAGTAATTCTAATTCGTCTTCTTCAATACCGCGAGCTTGAAGTTCTTCGTATTTATAATCAATATAATCGTAAATAGAAGACCGTTTTTCATTCTCAATTTTATGATTACTCCAACCTTCATCACCTGTAAATATAAATGTTTCATTTGGTATTTGGTATAGATGACGGCTCTTTCTTTCAATGAATAACCCTTCTTTTATATACCAAGGTAAATCTGTACTTGAAACATAGACAGAGTCACGTTTCTTTGTCACAAGGTCAGAATAGGCTTTCGCACAGGCAATTTGTACATCCGTTTTTAATTGCCCGATGTTATTGGGGCAATTGTAAAAGACGAAAGCGCGCATTGCATTCGGGCTAACGTGAATTTCTTTTCGCAGACGGATTGCTTCATTTGTGAAAAATAGTTGCAGTAAAGCAAATCGTTCTTTATGTGTACGCTCACGAAGTGGTGGCAGCGTAACAGTCATTGGTATACGTCTTGTAAATGTTTTTAATAAAAATGAATTTGGTTCTTCTGTTGTTGCAGTAATGATTAATACTTGTGCTTTACGCTCGTTTTCTGTTTCTCCAAGGCGGCGGTATACCCCGCGGTCAATAAAGGTGAAAAGCATTTCTTGTCCCTCTGGAGGAAGGCGATGTACTTCATCTAAGAAAAGGATCCCTTCATGTGCTTTTTCAATTAACCCTTTTTGATCACTTGCCCCTGTATAAGCTCCTTTTTTAATTCCAAATAACTGTCCCAGTAGTAGCTGTGGATTATTTGCGTAATCGGCACAGTTAAAGACGATAAATGGTGCATTTTTAGGAAGCTGTTCAACTTCAATTGCATATTCGTGCATTAAAGAAGCGAACATAGATTTTCCGACCCCTGTTTCTCCTAGCAGTAAAGTATGCATACCGTTTGGAGGATAGAGAATAGAAGCTTTCGCTTTTTCGATTGCGATTTTAAGGCTTGTATTTTCAATTGCAAATGTATCTAATGAAGTCATTTCCTTTGAATGCGTTTCCAACGAAGCGTTCGTTTCTATATAAAAACGAACAGGACGCGTATTTGTTTTTAATAAACGTTTATCTTTTACAAGTTTGTTTAAGTCGCTACTTACATTGGCACGATCTAGTTGCAACAGGGTAGCTAGTTCTGATGCGGTTACACCTTCTATATAATTGCCTTCTTGTATTGCGTTAAAAATGAGATCTATTCGTTTCATTTCTATTCACCTCGAAACTTCATCACTATTTAAAATTTTACACAAAAATGGGAAGGGTGGGAAGAGAAAAATAAAACAGCTTTAGCAAATAGGCACTAAAGCTGTTACAATCTTGTGTCTTTCCAAAAGTTCACTTCGAGGTGAGAAGATGGATTATAGGGAAGAAGTTTGTATCCTTGTGACTGTAAGTAATCAATTACTTTAGGCAGTATTTGTACGGTTACACTTGAATCATGCATTAAAATCACTTCGACTTGTTCATCGCTCTGATTACGTACTCTTTCTAGTATGGCAGAAGGATTGTCATAGCTTTTCCAGTCATATGTATCGATTGTCCAATCCCACATTTTATACTGGGCGGATACAAGTGCATCACGGTAATTCTTTTTTAAGTAAGGCATACTACCATACGGGACGCGAACGAGATGTGTATTTAATTTTGTAACTTGCTGAACAATGTTTTGTGTTTGTTCCATTTCTGTAATTAAAGCGGATGGATCACCAGTGTAAAGGCGTTTTACATCGTGTGACATACTGTGAAGTCCGATATAATGCCCCTCTTGAATTAATCGTTGCATTGTTTTTTTATAATGTGGTACTTTTCCACCAATAACAAAGAAAGTTGCTTTTCCGTTCTTTTCCTTTAAGATGTTTAAAATTTGCGTAGTATATTTGTTTGGTCCGTCATCAAATGTTAAGTACGCGATTTTTTTTGTAGGAGAGGTAGTTTCAATATTTGGATGATGTTCAGCAGGGGTCATTGTAGTTGCTCCTGCATGAGATGACGCGTACATAGTAATTGTTAAAAATAAAATAACGTATTGAAATACTCGCTTGATCATAACATTCACCCTCAGTTTGACAATCAAGATGTAAAAAAGAAAATATAATCCTTTTCTTATTATGTATATCTTTCTCCAATAGTGGAGCTCTCAAACAATCTATATTTTGGAAATATAAAATGATGAATAAAAAATAGCATCCTCTTTCTTATAAGAGGATGCTATTTGAATATTTCATAATTGTAAAGGCTATACTACAATTAGTCTTCTCTTTTTTTAACCTTTTTATAGAAGGAAATAATTGGTTTGTAACGGTCGTGTACAAGACCGATTACTTCAGCGACTATTTCAGTAAAGAAAATTAAAGCAAACAGAAGAATCATTGATATCCATAGCGTCGCTTTAGTGAAAAAAATAGCATTTACACTAAAAAAAATACCAAATGCATAAATGATGAGCACCGTCGTACGATGAGAGAATCCCATTGCTAGGAGACGGTGATGTAAATGAGATTTATCTGGTGCTGAAATTGGTTTTTTATTTACAATACGACGAATAATCGCAAAAGTTGTATCAAATATAGGTACACCTAAAATGATAATTGGAACAAGGAAACTAAATAGCGTTACACTTTTGTATAATCCCAATAAAGATAGGATGGAAATACAATAACCTAAAAATAGGGCGCCGGTATCTCCCATGAAAATCTTTGCTGGATGGAAATTATAGAATAAAAATCCAAGCGTACTTGCAAGTGCGATAAGTGCTAATGGCAAGATAATAACTGCACCAGTACCCATAGGGCTGGTGAGGGCCATGTAAGCCAATGTTGCTAGAACGATTGATGAAATTCCAGCGGATAATCCATCTAAACCATCAATTAAGTTGATGGCATTTGTAATGCCTACAATCCAAAAAACTGTAATTGGATATGCGAGCCATCCAAGTTCAGTATCCCCGATAATTGGTATATATAGTACCTGTACTAATAATCCACTTTTTACAATTAATATAGCAACTAATAGCTGGCCACCAAATTTTACTTTTGCTGATAATTCATATATATCATCTAAAATCCCAATGATGATGATGATGATAGCGCCTAAGCTTATTGATAACATTCTTTGTTCGTATAACCCACCAACAACAAAACCTACAGCTACACCGATAAAAATTGCTAATCCGCCAAGACGGGGCATGATTTTTTGGTGTACTTTACGCGCGTTTGGTTTATCTGTTGCTCCTATCTTAAATGCTAATTTAATAACGAAAGGAGTAACGCCGAGTACAGTGATAAAGGATGCCAAAATGGCATAAATCACCTGTGAGTCCATTAATACCCCACCTTTTATATTTAAACGTAATTTTTAGATGTTTTTTCTGAAAATTTCGATGATTATTTACAGGCTCATAACATATGGTATCACAAAAAGATTAGAATTCAATCTTTTTTTCTTTGTGTGGTAAATGGAAGCGGATAGAATATATGACAATTGTATACAGAATGTTGAATCATTTGAGAAGGTTAATCGTATTGGGCTTTGGAATATGACATTTTCTCTTTTTCTTCGATAGTGAATACTTTTATTTCAGTATTATAAGTGTTACACGTAGAAATGAGTAAGTTTCGTGTTAAAATGTGGGAATTTATCCGCATGAACGGGCAGTAAGGTTCGCACTTCAAAATTCAGTTGGAGAAAAGAAGTTAGGTGGGGATCTTAATTCCTGTAAAGGCCTGATTGGTTTAACTAATAATTAGTCGATGATGGATGACCCTTACTGAATAAAGTTTCATTTTATATTCTTACATGTAATTTTACAAAAACTTAAAAAAGAATGGAAAAAGTAATTCATATAATAAAGAAGTAAAAGAGTTTTCTCATTTTTAATGTGAGAGGGGGAAGCACAGGGAGAATTCTATGTATTCGTATATTTTCTATTGTATATTCCTGTGCGAAAAGGAAATGAAAATTACGATAATAGGTACCGGATACGTTGGATTAATTACAGGAGTAGGACTGGCAATGTTAGGCCATTCAGTCACATGTTTTGATATAAATGATGAGAAAATTAAACGGATAAAGCAAGGAGATCTGCCTATTTATGAAGCGGGTTTATATGAATTAATAAATGATGCATGTGAGAATGATTGTTTAACTTTTACAACAAGTAGAGTAAAAGCATTTTACGATGCAGAATTTATATTTATTGCAGTTGGAACGCCGTCTTTATTAGATGGGACAGCGGATTTAACATATATTCGAAGTGCTTGTGACGATATTGGAACATATGCGACGAATGACATTATTGTCGTTACGAAAAGTACGGTTCCTGTAGGTACAAATGATGTTATGAGGGGATGGATTGAGGAGAAATTACAAAATAGATATGAATTACATATCGTATCGAATCCGGAATTTTTACGGGAAGGTTCAGGGATTTACGATTTTTTTCAGGGAGATCGCATTGTAATTGGAGCAGATAATGAGGAAGCGGCACGAAAAGTGGAGAATTTGTATAGTGAATTACGCTTAAAAACGTATGTTACAAATATAAAAAGTGCAGAGATGATTAAATATGCATCAAATGCTTTTTTAGCTACGAAAATTAGTTTTATAAATGAAATTTCTAATATATGTGAGAAGGTAGGAGCCAATGTATTAGACGTTGCACAAGGGATGGGAATGGATAAGAGAATTGGGGCGTCTTTTTTAAATGCGGGCATTGGTTATGGGGGTTCGTGTTTTCCGAAAGATACGAAAGCCCTTGTGCAAATTGCAGGGAATGTGGCGCATGATTTTCGCTTGTTGAAAGCGGTTATTGAAGTGAATAATAAACAACAGTTGTTACTGGTTGAAAAAGCAAAGAAAATAATAGATATGAATAAAAAGCAGATTGCAGTTCTTGGCGCAGCGTTTAAACCGAATACTGACGATATAAGAGAAGCGCCGTCCCTTGTTATAATAGAAGAATTAATTAATATGGATGCAGATGTGATTCTATATGACCCGCAGGCTATTCAAAATGTAAAAGGTGTGTTTGGAGAGACTATACGCTACACCGGATGCATAGATGAAGCGATTAGAGAAGCTGATGCTGTTTTTATTTTAACAGAATGGGAATCAATACGAACTTATCCGTTAGAGAAGTATGTAAAGCTTATGAAGGAGCCCATTCTATTTGATGGGAGAAATTGTTATACTATTGAGGATGTCAAGAAGCAAGAGATAGATTATTATTCGGTTGGAAGAGAAAGTATTTGTAAGAGGGACTTTTCCGTTATTCGTTAAAAAGGCATGTATTCATGTATATTCTTATATATCATAATAGAAGTTGTAACTAGTGAAAGAAAAGAGGTAATAAAATGACTGAACGTTTAAAAGTAATGACAATTTTCGGGACACGTCCAGAAGCAATTAAAATGGCACCTCTTGTATTAGAGTTGCAAAAGCATCCAGAAAAAATCGAATCAATTGTGACTGTAACAGCACAACATCGTCAAATGTTAGATCAAGTATTAAGCATCTTTGGAATTACGCCAGATTTCGATTTGAATATTATGAAAAATCGTCAAACTTTAATTGATATTACAACGCGTGGTTTAGAAGGTTTGGATAAAGTAATGAAAGAAGCAAAGCCGGATATTGTACTTGTACATGGTGATACAACGACAACATTTATTGCAAGTTTAGCTGCTTTCTACAATCAAATTCCAGTAGGTCATGTTGAAGCAGGACTTCGTACATGGGATAAGTATTCTCCATATCCAGAAGAGATGAATCGCCAATTAACAGGCGTCATGGCAGATCTTCATTTCTCACCTACAACAAAATCAGCAACGAACTTACAGAAAGAAAATAAAGATGAGTCACGCATTTTCATAACAGGAAATACAGCGATTGACGCACTAAAAACGACTGTAAAAGAAACATATAGTCATCCTGTACTAGAGAAACTTGGAAACGATCGTCTTGTACTGATGACAGCTCACCGCCGTGAAAACTTAGGAGAGCCAATGCGTAATATGTTCCGTGCAATTAAACGTCTTGTTGATAAGCATGAAGACGTACAAGTTGTGTATCCGGTTCATATGAACCCTGTTGTTCGTGAAACAGCAAATGATATTTTAGGAGAACATAGCCGTATTCATTTAATCGAGCCGCTAGATGTAATTGATTTCCATAATGTTGCAGCTCGTTCATACTTAATGTTAACTGATTCTGGCGGTGTTCAAGAAGAAGCACCATCACTTGGCGTGCCAGTTCTTGTTCTTCGTGATACAACAGAGCGCCCAGAAGGTATTGAAGCAGGTACATTGAAATTAGCAGGAACAGACGAAGAGACAATCTTTAGTCTTGCTGATGAGTTGTTATCAGATAAAGAAGCTCATGATAAGATGTCAAAAGCATCTAATCCTTACGGTGATGGCCGTGCATCAGAGCGCATTGTTGAAGCAATTTTACAACACTTTAATAAGTAAATAAAAAAGAGCCAAATCATATGCGATTTGGCTCTTTTTGTTATTGCTGATTTCTCATAATCCACTCTGCATGAGCATTCGTAGAAGGAGGTGGTTCAGTTGGTGTTTTGTTCTGATTCTGATTCGTTTCTTTCTTTGCCTTTTCGTCAGAGTTAGAATTTGAAGAAGGGTTTGATTCGGTTTTTGTCGTTGAATTGTCTTGCGTGTTTGCTGTTTCTCCTAATTCTTTTTTTATTTCGTTACGTACTGCCTCAACACCGTTTGGATCCGGAAGGAAGTAATAAATACCACCTATTTTTTTGTCTTCTCCTTCAAGCTTGAACGTTTGTATTGTAGAAGGATCAAACCCAGATAGTTTATTGTAAAGTGCAAGTCCGTCAGAAATAGGAATGTCAGTTTTTATATATTTTCCAACGACTGTTGTTAAATCTTTAATTTTAAATACGGTAGAGGCTGAATTTAGTTTTTGAGCAACAGCGGCTAGTAATTGTCTTTGTCTAGCGGCCCGACCATAATCGCCGTTTGGATCCTGCTTTCGCATACGTACGTATGCGAGTGCTTCTTCCCCATTTAAGTCTTGTTGTCCTTGCTTAAATTCGATTTTTTTGTAGTAATCCACGTCTGAACGCTCCCAAAAATCGAATGGGACATCAACAGTAACACCGCCAACAGCATCAACAATTCCTTTAAAGCCTTGGAAATCAATTTTAATATAATGGTCTACAGGAACTTTTAGAAAACCTTCGATAGTTTTGATTGCCATTTCTTCTCCGCCGTAAGCGTGCGCAGCGTTAATTTTGTCCTCTTTGTTCTTACCAACAATTGGAACGCGACTATCACGAGGGATACTCATAAGCGAAATCTTTTTAGTTTTAGGATTGATGGTCGCAAACATTAATGAATCTGTACGACCGTTTTGACCGTCCGTTGCATAATCTTCTATACCCATAATGAGGAGTGTAAAAGGCTCCTTTGTAATTTCTACATCTTCGGTTCTCAAGTCCGATTTTTGACGAGTAAAACCACTATACATCCCCATGAGAGAAGAGTAGGAATTTAATATATAAAGTCCTACACCACCAAATAAAAATACGAAAATAAGGAAGTAGAAAAACTTTCTTCTTCGTTTCTTTTTTATTCTGCTATTTTGGAGATGATAATAACGTTCTTCCATATATAATCTCCTTAGTTCATTTGTAGGAAAGTAATTTACTACATTAATCTTTAAAGGTGAGGATGTAGTTATTCTTAGATAACATCTTGTTCTAAGTACAACATATCTCCTTCTGTAATTGTACATTTCCCATTTGTTAACTCAATCATCCAATCTGTGAATGCTTGTTTTCCGTCTTCTTTTACATACGTATCAAATGTGACATTTTCGAGATAATGTATATCTTTAATGGCATATTTCGAATTACGTAATTCATTTTCAATTTTGCCAAGTAATGTGTAATCAATTTCGGTCTGCATAACACGCATTAGTTTTCGCTGAACAATACCGACATGATTAATGCCTTCGCTTGTACATTTTCCATATGCGCGAATTAATCCACCTGCGCCAAGTTTGATGCCACCAAAATAGCGTGTAACGACAACGACGGTATCTTTTAAACCGCGTTTTTTTAGTACCTCTAACATAGGTACGCCAGCTGTGCCGCTAGGTTCTCCATCATCATTTGCTTTTTGGATTTGATCTTGTTCGCCAATCAAATACGCAGAACAATTATGTGTGGCATTCCAATTTTGTTTTTTTATTTTTTGTATAAATTCTTGAGCTTCTGCTTCGGTTGTAGCTCTGCTAACGTAACAAATAAATCTTGATTTTTGAATGACAATTTCGTGCTCACCGTAGTCTTTGATTGTTAAATATTGTAATAACACTCGTATACGCCCCTATCTACCAAAATGACTAGTACTTTACATTTTAAAAGCGAGCGTTTTTATATTCAAACATTTTTTATAAATAAGTTGAAATTTTTGGTGAGTATTTCACCTTTTTGTTGTAATTTGTCGAGATGGTAAGTGTTATTTTAAATTGGCATTTTCATGTATGGATGCACCATTTTTAGTTTTCGTGTAAAATTAGGGAATAAAAACTTTTTTATAAGGCAGGTACGCAAATGAAAACAGCTATTGTTACTGATAGTACAGCATATATACCGAAGCATATTCGTGATGAACTCAATATATATATGATTCCATTAAACGTTGTGTTTGGAACGGAATCTTATCAAGAAGAAGCTGAAATTTCAGTAGATGATTTCTATGTAAAAGTACGTGAGCAAGAAGAACTTCCGAAAACTTCTCAGCCAGCAATCGGAAAGTTTGTTGAGTTATTTGAAGAACTATCTAAGGATTATGATGCGGTTATTAGCATTCATCTTTCAAGTGGGATTAGTGGTACATATCAAACGGCAACGACAGCCGGGCAAATGGTAGAGGGTATTGATGTATATACGTACGACTCTGAAATTAGTTGTGAAGTACAAGGATTCTATGTACGTGAAGGAGCAAAATTAGCAAGCGAAGGAAAAGATCCGAAAGAGATCGTTGCCCGTTTTGATGAAATGAAGCAAACGATGGACGCTTATTTTGTAGTGGATGATTTACATCATTTACAACGTGGAGGACGATTAAATAGTGCACAAGCTTTCATTGGTAGTTTGTTACAAGTGAAGCCCGTTTTATATTTTAGAGATAAAATCATTATTCCATTTGAAAAGATTCGTACACGTAAAAAAGCGTTAAAACGAATTGTTGAAATTTTTGATGAGCAAGCAAGTCAAGGTGTACCTATGGAAGCAGTTATCATTCATGCACAACGTGAAGAGGAAGCGAATGAATGGAAGGCAGAATTAGAAGCAAAATATCCTCATGTTACAATCCGCACAGGTTATTTCGGTGCTGTAATTGGTACGCATTTAGGTGAAGGTGCACTAGGTCTTGGATGGTATACGAAGTAATAAGATATAAAAAGCTCTCTTTTTGAAGAGGGTTTTTTTACGGATATTTTACGTGTAGTTGACAAGTTAATATTTGGAAATGGTAAAATGTACGTAAAATAAAATAATGAGGAAAGTTTTATAACTTACTTTTTACAAGAAACTATATTATAATAGAAGAGAGGTGAAACATATGGAGCATAATTCTTGTTTATGTCCAAAGTTTGAGTCAGCTTTTACTTTGCTTAGTAAAAAATGGACTGGCTTAATTATTAAATCTTTGCTTGAAGAGTCAAAACGTTTTAGAGAAATCGCAGATATTATACCGAATATGAGCGATCGTATGTTATCAGAGCGTTTAAAGGAATTGGAAAGTGAAGGCATTGTAGTTCGTAATGTTTATCCGGAAGTACCAGTGCGAATCGAGTACGGCTTAACTGAAAAAGGGAAAGCATTAGAAAGTGTTATGGATGAAGTCCAAAATTGGGCTGAGAAATGGATGAAATAACATTTTGATTTCATTTGTATTAGTGTATGTAACAAAACGTAAGGGAAACCTTGCGTTTTTTTTTGCTTATAAAAAGCTTTTAAAATTCTACACATATATACAAAAA
The DNA here is from genome assembly GCF_040448665.1 of Bacillus cereus group sp. MS39. NCBI lineage: Bacteria > Bacillati > Bacillota > Bacilli > Caryophanales > Bacillaceae > Bacillus > Bacillus cereus group sp. MS39. The sequence continues at coordinate 305,499 of NZ_CP123058.1, forward strand.
TATGCATATTTTGCGATAGAGTTACATATAATATTACATTTGTTTTACAATAGCGTAACATTAGCAAAAAAAATCCCGAATTATGGTATAAATTTTATAGGTTATATACGGAAAAAAGACAAAAGAAAGCGGTGTAAAAAATAAAATGAAAAAGCTAAAAATGGCATCTTGCGCATTAGTTGCAGGGTTAATGTTTTCAGGACTAACACCAAATGTATTTGCAGAAGATAAAATTTCTGACGTGAAATCACAAATTAATACACAAAATGACACTTTACATAAACAACAACAAGAACGTGATGTATTACAAAAGCAAATGAATGACTTAAACAAAACAATTCAAGGTTTGGATAAATCTGTTCAAGAGAATGCTTCAAAACTTGATGAAACAACGAAAAAAGTTGCGGATACTGAGCAATTAATCGAAAATAAAAATAAAGATATTGCAGAACTACAAACGAAAATTGCAAAACGTGAAGAGTTATTAAGAAAACGTTTAGTTGCACTTCAAGAGCAACCAAACACGAACGTTGTAACAGAAGTTCTTGTAAACTCTAAAAACGTTGCAGATTTAGTTGATCGTTTAACTTCTGTTTCTAAAATTCTTGAGTCTGACGAAGATATCATGAAAACACAACAAGAAGACCAAGCGAACGTGAAAAAAGATGTTGAAACGGTAAAAACAAAGCAAAAAGAACTAAAAGAAGCACAAGCTCAAATTGAAACGGCTAAGAAAGAACTTGACGCTGAAAAAGCGAAAAAAGCAACAGCAGTAAACGATTTAAGCGGTAAAATGGACACAGTTGTAACTTCAATGACAAGTACGGAAAGTCAATTGAAAGATCTTGAAAAACAAGCATTACAATTACAACGTATTGCTGAACAAGAAGCACAAGAGAAAGCGGCACAAGAAGCTGCTGCTCAAAAACAAGCAGAACAAGCTGCTAAAGATGCGCAAGCGCCCACAGCACAAGCACCTGCTCAGCAAGCTGCACCAGCAAACAACGGTGGACAAGCTCAAAAAGAAGAGCCTAAAAAGGAAGAACCTAAAAAAGAAGAGCCTAAAAAAGAAGCACCTAAGCAAGAAACGAAAAAACCAGAGCAAAACCCGGCACCAGCTCCAACTCCGGATACTGGCGTAATTGCTAAAGCACGAAACTACTTAGGCTTACCATATGTTTGGGGAAGTGCATCTCCATCAAACGGTGGTTTTGACTGTAGTGGATTCATTTCTTACATCTATGGTGTAGGACGTCAAGACGTTGCAGGTTACTGGAATTCAGTTTCTAGAGTAAGTAGCCCACAACCTGGAGATTTAGTATTCTTCCAAGGTACTTATAAACCAGGTCCATCTCACATCGGTATTTACGTTGGGAATGGCCAAATGATTCATGCTGGTGATAAAGGGATTGCTTACGCTAGCTTAAGCAGTAGTTACAACCAAAAACATTTCTTAGGTTACGGAAGATTATAGGATTATAATTTAATAAAAAAACGTGTATAAAGTCGATAGCTTACTATTTTATAAGTAGGTTATCGGCTTTTTTGAGTTTTTACGAGATTATGAGAAAGGTTTATAGTAGTGCTGGAGGTGGTTGCTGATGTTAGCAGGGAAACAGTTACTATTAGAGGAACTCTCTTCAGATTTACGGGATACATTACAAGATTTGAAAAAGAAGAGGGAGGTCGTATGTGTACAAGGTGTAAAAAAGAAAGCTTCTAAATATATGTGTCAGCGCTGCGGAAATATCGAGCAGCGACTATTTGCGTCATTTTTATGTAAAAGGTGCAGTAAAGTATGTACGTATTGCCGGAAGTGTATAACGATGGGGAGGGTAAGTGAATGTGCTGTACTCGTTCGTGGGATCGCTGAAAGAAAAGGAGAAAAAGGTTTAAATCCGTTACAGTGGAACGGGACCTTGTCTACTGGTCAGGAGTTGGCGGCGCAAGGTGTTATAGAAGCTATTAAGAAGAAAGACTCTTTTTTTATTTGGGCTGTCTGCGGGGCTGGAAAGACAGAAATGTTATTTTACGGTATGGAAGAGGCATTGCGAAAAGGAGAAAGGGTTTGTATCGCAACACCAAGAACAGATGTTGTACTAGAATTAGCACCGAGATTACAAGAAGTGTTTCCACATATAAATGTAGCTGCTTTATACGGAGGGAGTGTAGACCGGGAAAAAGATGCAGCGTTAGTCGTTGCAACTACGCATCAATTGTTACGTTACTATCGAGCGTTTCATGTCATGGTTGTAGATGAGATAGATGCCTTCCCGTATTATGCGGATCAAATGTTACAGTATGCAGTGCAACAAGCGATGAAAGAGAAAGCGGCGCGTATTTATTTAACGGCAACTCCCGATGAAAAGTGGAAACATAATTTCAGAAGTGGTAAACAAAAAGGTATCATTGTCTCTGGACGATACCATCGTCATCCGTTACCAGTTCCTTTATTTTGCTGGTGCGGAAATTGGAAGAAAAGTCTCCACCATAAAAGAATTCCTCGAGTGTTACTACAATGGTTAAAAATGTACGTAAGCAAAAAATATCCCATTTTTTTATTTGTTCCTCATGTGCGATATATAAAAGAATTGAGCCTGATATTGAAAACGTTGGATCCTAGAATCGATGGTGTACATGCAGAAGATCCGATGAGAAAAGAAAAAGTAGCAGCTTTCAGAAAGGGAGAAATTCCGTTATTAGTTACAACGACAATTTTAGAGAGAGGAGTAACTGTGAAGAATTTACAAGTTGCGGTGTTAGGGGCGGAAGAAGAAATCTTTTCAGAAAGTGCGCTCGTACAAATTGCCGGCCGAGCAGGTCGTAGTTTTGAAGAACCTTATGGCGAGGTCGTTTATTTTCATTGTGGTAAGACAGAGGCGATGGTACGCGCGAAAAGGCATATTCAAAGTATGAACAAAAAGGCGAAAGAACAAGGATTAATCGATTAATGCATTGTCTACTTTGCGATGAGTATATGTTGGAAACAGTTAGTTGGTACACCTTCTTTGTAAAGTCTCACAAAAAATATATATGTGATAGGTGTGAGCGGAAACTTTCCTATATTATAGGAGAGATTTGCATGGAGTGTGGGCGACCTTTAGAGGACTTGACTTCCGAATATAAAGAAAATGATATTTGTGTGGATTGCATAAGGTGGATAAAAGAGGAGAAGTATCGTCCTTTTAAAAATCGTTCTTTGCACGTGTACGATGATGAGATGAAAGAAATATTAGCACAGTTTAAGTTTCGGGGAGATGCGGAGTTAGTTCATATTTTTTATCGATCCTTTCGAGAGCTATTTCAAAAGCATTTTACGAGCATTTCAAGTGTTATTGCTGTTCCGCTTAGTAGGGAACGGGAATATGAACGTGGTTTTAATCAGGCAGAGTTATTAGCAGCATGTTTACCTGTCAAAATTTCTTATCCCTCATTAAGAAGAAGGGAAACAGAAAAGCAAAGTAAGAAGACACGTAAAGAAAGGCTTTCGGGAAGTAATCCTTTTTATTTTCAGGGAGAAGATATGTTTCATGATCAACATATTTTACTCGTTGATGATGTATATACGACAGGAATTACAGTTAGACAAATTGGAAGTCTTTTATACGATAGAGGAGCAAGGGAAGTTTCTAGTTTGACGCTTTGTAGAAGTTGATCTGTAACTGTCGAAAGGGATAATAAAAAGACGATAAGTCTTCTTTGACTTCGTAAGTTGTCATTCGTTATAGTCAAAGTATGGGGCGAATGCCCTGATTTTTAGAGTGAAGGGAATGGAATGAACATGCAAGGAAGAGTGAAATGGTTCAATGCAGAAAAGGGATTTGGGTTTATTGAGCGTGAAGATGGTGATGATGTGTTTGTTCATTTTTCTGCTATTCAACAAGATGGATATAAGTCATTAGAAGAAGGGCAACAAGTTGAGTTTGACATTGTAGATGGAGCACGTGGGCCACAAGCAGCTAATGTTGTAAAACTGTAGGAATATTGTTTTTGGGTAGAGAAAGCTGCGTTTGTGGCAACGTTATATATAGTAGAACCTCTTGTTTTTTGCAAGAGGTTTTTGTTATGAATCAAGTTGTCAAAAAGTTGTTTCTTTTCTGTAACGAATTGTCCACAGTTATATTCGTTATTCACGATGTTAATAGGATAAAATAAAGATAGAAACGATGCATCTTTTCATTTCAACAAAAAACGATAAAAAAATCGCAATTCCACTAATTTTTTTAAAAAAGTTAGAAGGAGTTTTTAAGCCAATGTCGAAATTATAGTACATAGGCTTGAAAGGAGGAATTCATCTATGAAATTCAACATTCGTGGTGAAAATATTGAAGTAACTCCAGCATTAAAGGAATATGTAGAGAAAAAACTAAGTAAGTTAGAGCGTTATTTTGATACATTCCCAGAGATTAAAGTTAATTTAAAAGTATACTCTGACAAGCAACGTGTCGAGGTAACAATTCCATTTACTGATTTATTACTTCGTGCAGAAGAAACTAATAGCGATATGTACGCTGCTATCGATTTAGTAGTTGATAAACTTGAGCGACAAATTCGTAAACATAAAACAAAGGTAAATCGTAAGTTACGTGAGAAAGGTTCTGTGAAAACGAACTTTATCCTTCCAGAAGCAGTAGCTGTTCTGGATGCGGTAGAAGAGGATGAATTAGAACTTGTACGTACAAAACGATTTGATTTAAAACCGATGGACGTTGAAGAAGCGATCCTACAAATGGATATGCTAGGGCATAATTTCTTCGTCTTCACAAATGCTGATACAAATGAAACTAATGTTGTATATGGCCGTAAAGATGGGAAATATGGTTTAATCGAAACTAAATAATAATTCAAAAGCGCAGCCGAAATGGCTGCGCTTTTTTTGCTGAAAATAGATTTTTTTAAAAAGTTTTCTTAATTTAGAACGAGACATTCGGCCGATTGTTGTCATAGTTATAAGACAAGTGTTACAATTATCATTAGGTATATACATTTTAGTTTTTTTAATTAGGAGAAAAATTGGCATAACATACATTTGATTTTTATAACGACTGATTGTAATAGAAAAAGAAAAAACAATCGGAAGTTTTATTTTAATAAAAAAGAGGAGCGTATTTCCTATGATCGGTATTTTAAAAAAGGTATTTGATGTAAATCAACGCCAAATTAAACGTATGCAGAAGACAGTTGAGCAAATTGATGCATTAGAATCATCTATTAAGCCACTAACAGATGAGCAATTAAAAGGAAAGACGCTTGAATTTAAAGAACGTCTAACAAAAGGTGAGACAGTAGATGATCTACTTCCAGAAGCTTTTGCAGTTGTTCGCGAAGCTGCGACTCGTGTTCTTGGAATGCGTCCGTACGGCGTGCAGTTAATGGGTGGTATTGCCTTACATGAAGGAAATATCTCTGAGATGAAAACGGGTGAAGGTAAAACGTTAACATCTACATTACCTGTATATTTAAATGCTTTAACAGGAAAAGGTGTTCACGTTGTTACGGTCAATGAATACTTAGCACAACGTGATGCGAGCGAAATGGGACAACTTCATGAGTTCCTTGGCTTAACAGTAGGAATTAACTTAAACAGTATGTCACGCGAAGAGAAACAAGAGGCTTATGCTGCTGATATTACGTATAGCACAAATAATGAGCTTGGATTCGATTACTTACGTGACAACATGGTTTTATATAGGGAACAGTGCGTTCAGCGTCCACTTCATTTTGCTATTATCGATGAAGTCGATTCTATTTTAGTCGATGAAGCACGTACGCCGCTTATTATTTCGGGACAAGCTCAAAAATCAACAGAGCTATACATGTTTGCAAATGCATTCGTTCGTACATTAGAAAATGAAAAAGAGTATTCATTTGATGTGAAAACGAAAAATGTAATGTTAACTGAAGATGGTATTACGAAAGCAGAGAAAGCTTTCCATATTGAAAACTTATTCGATTTAAAACATGTCGCACTTCTTCACCATATTAATCAGGCGCTCCGTGCACACGTTGTCATGCACCTTGATACAGATTATGTTGTACAAGAAGGCGAAATCGTAATTGTAGACCAATTCACTGGTCGTCTTATGAAAGGTCGTCGTTATAGCGAAGGTTTGCACCAAGCTATTGAAGCAAAAGAAGGCGTAGAAATTCAAAATGAAAGTATGACACTCGCAACAATTACGTTCCAGAACTATTTCCGTATGTATGAAAAGTTATCTGGTATGACTGGTACAGCGAAAACGGAAGAAGAAGAATTCCGTAGTATTTACAATATGAATGTTATCGTAATTCCAACGAACAAAGATATTATTCGTGATGACCGTGCTGATTTAATCTTCAAATCAATGGAAGGCAAATTCAATGCAGTTGTTGAGGATATTGTAAATCGTCATAAACAAGGGCAACCTATTCTTGTCGGAACAGTTGCAATTGAAACGTCAGAACTTATTTCAAAAATGTTAACACGTAAAGGTGTACGCCATAACATTTTAAATGCGAAAAACCATGCGCGAGAAGCAGATATCATTGCAGAAGCTGGTATGAAAGGTGCTGTAACGATTGCGACGAATATGGCTGGTCGTGGTACGGATATTAAGCTTGGAGACGATATTAAAAACGTTGGTCTAGCAGTTATCGGTACAGAGCGTCACGAAAGCCGTCGTATTGATAATCAGTTACGTGGTCGTGCTGGTCGTCAAGGGGACCCTGGTGTAACGCAGTTCTACTTGTCTATGGAAGATGAACTAATGCGCCGCTTCGGTTCTGACAATATGAAAGCGATGATGGATCGTCTTGGTATGGATGATTCACAGCCGATTGAAAGTAAAATGGTTTCTCGTGCGGTAGAATCTGCACAAAAACGCGTAGAAGGAAATAACTATGATGCACGTAAGCAGTTACTGCAGTACGATGATGTACTTCGTCAGCAACGTGAAGTTATTTACAAACAGCGTCAAGAAGTAATGGATTCTGAGAACTTACGCAGTATTATTGAAGGTATGATGAAATCTACAGTAGAACGTGCTGTTGCGCTTCATACACAAGAGGAAATTGAAGAAGATTGGAACATTAAAGGTCTTGTTGACTACTTAAATACAAACCTTCTGCAAGAAGGTGATATAAAAGAAGAAGAGTTACGTCGTCTTGCTCCAGAGGAAATGAGCGAGCCAATTATCACGAAATTAATAGAGCGTTACAACGACAAAGAAAAGCTTCTGCCAGAAGAGCAAATGCGTGAGTTTGAAAAAGTTGTTGTATTCCGTGTAGTAGATACGAAATGGACAGAGCATATTGATGCGATGGATCACCTTCGTGAAGGTATTCATTTACGTGCTTACGGTCAAATTGATCCACTTCGTGAGTATCAAATGGAAGGATTCGCAATGTTCGAGTCAATGATTGCTTCTATTGAAGAGGAAATCTCTCGTTACATTATGAAAGCTGAAATTGAACAAAACTTAGAGCGTCAAGAAGTTGTTCAAGGTGAAGCTGTTCATCCATCTAGTGATGGCGAAGAGGCGAAGAAAAAACCAGTTGTAAAAGGTGACCAAGTAGGCCGCAACGATTTATGTAAATGTGGTAGCGGTAAAAAATATAAAAACTGCTGTGGTATCGGGAAGTAATACAGGGCGATAGCCCAGGTTGCTTTGCAAAATTTTACATCAAAAATGTATAATTAAGAAAGTTTAAACTCTCTCCGTCATAAGTGGAGAGAGTTTCCCTTGTTCTCATAAGAAAGTAACAGCAATTACATAGAGGTGAAGGAAATGGAATTAGTAGAAATTAGACAAGAATTAGAGAAAATGGCTAAGAGATTAGCGGCTTTTAGGGGGTCTCTTTGACCTTCCTACTAAGGAGAAACAAATTGCAGAGTTAGAAGAGACAATGATGGGTGCAGGATTTTGGGATGACCAACAAGGTGCACAAGCTGTAATTAACGAAGCTAATGCACTGAAAGAGATGGTTGGAAAGTTCCGTCAGTTAGATGAGACCTTCGAAAATTTAGAAATCACGCATGAGCTTTTAAAAGAAGAGTATGATGAAGATTTACATGAGGAACTTGAATCTGAAGTGAAAGGCTTAATTCAAGAAATGAATGAGTATGAGCTTCAGTTATTACTAAGCGATCCTTATGATAAAAATAACGCTATTTTAGAATTACACCCAGGTGCTGGTGGAACAGAGTCACAAGACTGGGGTTCTATGTTATTACGTATGTACACACGTTGGGCTGAAAAACGTGGGTTTAAAGTAGAAACGGTTGACTACTTACCAGGTGATGAAGCTGGTATTAAGAGTGTTACTTTATTAATTAAAGGTCATAACGCTTACGGTTATTTAAAGGCAGAGAAAGGTGTACATCGTCTTGTACGTATTTCGCCATTCGATTCTTCAGGCCGTCGTCATACATCGTTCGTATCTTGTGAAGTTGTACCTGAGTTCAATGATGAAGTTGAAATCGAAATACGTTCAGAAGACTTAAAAGTTGATACGTACCGTGCAAGTGGTGCAGGTGGACAGCATATTAATACGACAGACTCAGCAGTTCGTATTACACATACACCAACAAACACAGTTGTAACATGTCAGTCAGAGCGTTCGCAAATTAAAAACCGTGAGCACGCGATGAAAATGTTAAAAGCGAAATTATATCAAAAGAAATTAGAAGAGCAACAAGCGGAGTTAGATGAAATTCGCGGTGAACAAAAAGAAATCGGATGGGGTAGCCAAATTCGTTCTTACGTATTCCACCCGTATTCTCTTGTGAAAGACCACCGTACAAATACAGAGGTTGGTAACGTACAAGCAGTTATGGATGGAGAAATTGATCCATTTATTGATGCTTACTTACGTTCTCGCATCTAATAAGCGAAAAAAAGCCAACAAAGTTGTCGGCGTATGCTGAGGATAATCGAGGATATAAAGAATTTGATTTTATTTCTATAGATGAAGTAAAGAGGAAGAGAAGTTGGAAACGACAACTTCTCTTTTTGATGAGATTATATGTAGCATACAATGTTGTATATTGTATTGTAAAAAGTAGAGAATAGTAAAACAGAGCGGTAATAGAGTAAGACTTGAACAGAACTTTTGTGATTTTCTGTTCAACAAGAATTCTTTATAGAAGTTTTTATGTTGTTCACAGAATTGAAACAACTTATGAAAGCTTTATATTATCAGGGTTTTTACTGTATTTTTGAAAAATATGAAATATACCTTAGTTTTTCTATATAAAGATAGTGCTTATAATGAAAATGAGTGTGTTAGGAATGAAAAGAATATCAACAATGGGGAGCGATAGAAGTGAAAAAGAAATTGTTGGCTATTGCGTTAGGAACATCAGTCGTTTTTGCTTTAGGAGCATGTGGAAATAAAGAAGAGAGTAAGCCTTCGAAACAATCTGCAAGCACAGATAGCGCAGAGCAAATTTACCAAAAAAGTTGTATAGGCTGTCACGCGAAAGATTTATCGGGAGCAACTGGACCGGATTTACGAAAAGTGGGACAGAAATATGATGCAGCAGAGATTGAAAAGATTATTGAAAAAGGTCGCGGTTCCATGTCACCAGGAATCATTCAAGGTGAGGATGCGAAAAAAGTAGCTGAGTGGTTAGCTGAACATAAATAAAAAAGGTAAACTGGACGGGTTGGTTATATAATCTTATCCCAAAATGATTTTGGGTAAGAACTATGACGACTCGTTTCCTTTTTTCGGGGTGTAACATAACTGTAACAAAAATGTATCCGAACTGGAAACCGTTTGATGTTACAATGAGGTTTGTAGAATTTTGCTGAAATATATTACATAGTAGTATTGCTTATAAAAAGATTGTAAGTAGACTACCTTCAACAAGAGTGGTTAAGCGAGAATAAAAGGTTATCTTTTATTTTCAGATGTACAGAAAAGTATTTCGAAAAAAATCATTAAGTATTGGGTGATAAATAATGATAAAAATGACGAATGTTTATAAGGAGTACCCGAATGGTATGAAAGCCATTGCTGGTCTCACAGTTAACATTAAACAAGGTGAGTTTGTATACGTAGTTGGACCGAGTGGAGCCGGGAAATCTACATTTATTAAAATGATGTATCGTGAAGAGAAGCCATCTACAGGATCAATTAATGTAAATGGACTTGTTATTGAAACATTAGCAGAAAGAGATGTTCCATATTTCCGTCGTCAATTAGGCGTAATTTTCCAAGATTTTAAATTACTACCTAAGTTAACGGTATATGAGAATGTTGCGTTTGCCTTAGAAGTAATTGAAGAAGAAAAAGAAGCCATTCGTGAGCGTGTAACAGAAGTTTTAGGTCTTGTAGGTCTTGAGGATCGTGCAGACGCACTACCAAGTGAACTTTCGGGCGGAGAGCAGCAACGTGTTGCGATTGCGAGAGCAATTGTTAATAGACCAAAGGTTGTAATTGCCGATGAGCCAACAGGTAACTTAGATATTGAAACAGCTCTTGATATTATGAAGATTTTTACGCGTATTAACGAGCGTGGTACAACGATTGTTATGGCGACACATAACTCAGATATCGTAAATACAATTCGTCATCGTGTAATCGCGATTGAAGGCGGAAAAATTGTTCGAGATGAGATTGAGGGAGGATACGGATATGAAGGCTAAGACCCTTAGTCGACATTTGCGAGAAGGTGTAAAGAATCTATCACGTAATGGATGGATGACGTTTGCTTCTGTTAGTGCAGTAACAGTTACATTATTACTTGTAGGTGTCTTTTTAACAGCGATTATGAATATGAACCATTTTGCGACGAAAGTAGAGCAAGATGTAGAAATTCGTGTACACATTGATCCAGCAGCAAAAGAAGCTGATCAAAAGAAATTAGAAGATGATATGAGTAAGATTGCGAAAGTAGAATCTATTAAATATTCTTCTAAAGAAGAAGAGCTAAAACGCTTAATTAAAAGCTTAGGTGATAGCGGAAAAACGTTTGAGTTATTTGAACAAGATAACCCACTTAAAAACGTATTTATTGTAAAAGCAAAAGAACCAACAGATACAGCAACAATCGCGAAAAAGATTGAGAAAATGCAGTTTGTAAGTAATGTTCAATACGGTAAAGGCCAAGTTGAAAAATTATTTGATACTGTAAAAACAGGACGTAATATCGGGATTGCGTTAATTGCAGGTCTTTTATTCACAGCGATGTTCTTAATCTCTAATACAATTAAAATTACAATTTATGCTCGTAGTACAGAAATCGAAATTATGAAACTGGTAGGTGCAACAAACTGGTTTATTCGTTGGCCGTTCTTATTAGAGGGATTATTCCTAGGAGTATTAGGATCAATTATTCCAATTGGCTTAATTCTAGTTACGTATAATTCACTACAAAGTGTGTTTAACGAAAAACTTGGCGGAACAATTTTCGAACTTCTACCATACAGTCCTTTCGTATTCCAATTAGCTGGTTTACTAGTGTTAATCGGGGCTTTAATCGGTATGTGGGGAAGTGTAATGTCAATTCGTCGCTTCTTAAAAGTATAAAAAGTTGCAAACATAATTCGTACAAGCTTATCATATAGTAGAAATAGGTAAAGGCATCACACACTGTGTGATGCCTTTTGCTACACCACCTGTGTGTTTTGGAAAGGGGAATTCCGCATTGAAACGTAGAGTTGCAATTATTGGAATGGTTGTTGCATTTTTAATTGGTGCTGGCGGAATGTTTGCAGGTATGTCTTTATTTGGGGTTAACCCAGCAGAAGTAACGCAAACAATTTCGAGTGGAAACGCTAGCACCTCACAAGGGAATTTGGCAAAAATTAATGAGGCGTATGCACTAATTGATTCACGTTATGTGGAAGACGTGAAGGATGACAAGTTAGTCGAAGGTGCAATACAAGGCATGTTGTCTACGCTGAAGGACCCTTATTCCACGTATATGGATAAAGAAACGGCTAAACAGTTTAGTGAATCGCTTGATCCTGAGCTAGAGGGGATCGGGGCTGAGGTGAACAAAACGGACGGTAAGCTTATTATCGTATCTCCAATTAAAGGCTCACCGGCAGAAAAGATTGGAATTAAACCGAATGACCAAATTTTATCTGTAGATGGAAATAGTGTGAAAGATTTATCACGTGAAGAAGCAGTATTAAAGATTCGTGGTAAAAAAGGAACGACTGTCGCGATTGAAATTAAGCGTGCAGGAGTAGCTGATCCGATTGTATTTAAAATTAAGCGTGAAAAAATTCCAATCTTCACAGTGTTTAGTTCTGTGAAACAAGAGAGTGGAAAAGATATCGGTTATATGCAAATCACTTCTTTTGCTGAAAATACGGCGAAAGAATTTAAGGATCAGTTAAAAGAGTTAGAGAAGAAAAATATAAAAGGCTTAGTTATTGATGTGCGTGGTAATCCTGGTGGCTACTTAAATAGTGTAGAAGAGATACTAGGGGAAATTATGACGGATAAAAAGCCGATGCTACAAGTAGAGCAACGAAATGGTGAGAAAAAGAAATTCTCTACGGAACTGAAAGAGAAAAAGCCATATCCAATTTCAGTATTAATTGATAACGGAAGTGCTTCTGCTTCAGAGATTTTAGCGGGTGCGCTAAAAGAGGGAGAAGGATACGATTTAATTGGTGAAAAAACGTTTGGTAAAGGTACTGTTCAGCAAGCCGTTCCATTTAAAGATGGCAGCAACATTAAATTAACGATGTTTAAATGGTTAACACCGGATGGAAACTGGATTCATAAAAAAGGAATCGCGCCAACAGTAGAAGTGAAGCAACCAGATTATTATCATGCGACACCAATTCAAATTGAAAAGACACTTTCATACAATTCAAATGATGTGCAAGTAAAACACGCGCAAGAAATGCTTAAGAGTTTAGGATATGTACCAGGACGTGAAGATGGATACTTTAGTAAAGAGACAGAATCAGCGCTGAAAGCATTCCAAAATGCGAATGAGATGGAAGCGACAGGACAGCTGGATAAAAAGACAGCTGAGGCGATTCAAACTAAAATTATTGAAAAAATCCGTTCTGGAGAAAACGATCTACAATTACAGTCAGCATTAAAGTTAATAGTGAAATAAAAAGAAATACAGGCAGTTTGCTGCCTGTATTTTTTTGTGTTAAACAAACGTTTGTCCAGTTATGATAATATAAAAAGAAAGAATGATATAAATGGTGGTGATTGGGTTCGTGGAGGCATGGATTTTTGAAATAATGCGGGCAGTTGGACGTTTTTTCTTACACCCTGCTGTCTATGTATTTTTAATAAGTAGTATCTTCGTTGGATACTTACGTATGTTACGAGAACGAAAGGATTTTTCCTTTAAAGTTTATGATATTTGGTTTGAACTGCGAACATCTCTATTTGCGGGAGTTGGATACGGATTAATCGTATCTATTATTACAATTGGACTTGGCCTTGTTGTTTCCAAAACGAGCTTATGGGTCATCTTACTTTGGACGTTATTATTTGGATTAACTGCTATGTATCGATATTTATCAGCAGCTTATACATTTAGTATCGCAATTGTATGCGTTCTATTATCTTCTAAGCTACCAGTTTCCTTCTTACAGCTTGGAGAAGGGGAAGAGAGTACGATTGTATCTCTTGCTATTTTACTAGGTGTCATGCTCGTTGTAGAGGGCTTGTTGATTTCTAAAAATGCAGTAGGATATTCTACGCCGAAGATTCGTAAGGGTAAGCGTGGGCTAAAGATTGGTTTACACGAATCAAAGCGTTTATGGATCGTTCCTATTTTTATTCTTGTACCAGGTGATGCAGTAACACAGTTTATTTCATGGTGGCCTGTCGTTTCAATCGGTTCACATACCTATTCTCTATTCCTCGTTCCATTTTTAATTGGATTTATGAGAAAGATTAGAAGTTATGAGCCAACAGAAGCTTTATTATTCACAGGAAGACGTGTCTACGGATTAGCAGGAATTGTACTTGTTTTAGGAATCGCAAGTTATTGGTGGCACGTACTTGCCATTATCGCAATGGGAGTCGCAATGCTTGGGCGTTTCACAATTTCCATGCAAGAAAAAATTGCGGATGAGACAAGACCGGCGTACTTCGCTGCACGTAATGATGGGCTTGTTGTATTAGATACAATCCCGAATACAATTGGGGCAGAGCTGAATTTACTGCCTGGAGAAGTAATTACGAAAGTAAATGGAGTCATTCCAGGAAGCGCTGAGGAATTTTATGATGCGCTTCAAACGAAGACGACGGGAGCATTTTGTAAGTTAGAAGTATTAGATACAAATGGAGAGCTTCGCCTTGCTCAAACGGCATTATACGCTGGGGGACATCATGAATTAGGTATTGTATTTGTTCAGCAGGAGCATGAGTGGGATTCGGAAGCGATGTAATAATAAAATGAAAGAAGAGGTTATATAACATTGTAGTTATATAGCCTCTTCTTTTTTGATTTACGGTTTTACTTGAGCGTAATGTTGCACAACAAACTCACGAAACGTTTGTGCAGCAAGTGATAAGTAGTGTTTTTCATTCCATACTAAATGAGGCGTCCATTGGCAAACGGGCTCTTCAATATGGAGAAGCGTTAGCGGGGGTAATTCCTTTTTTGCTGCGATTGGTAAAAAAGCAACGCCAAGTCCAGTGCGTACTAAGCCGCTTATTGCTGCAGGTTCATCTCCTTCACATACAATGTTAGGCGTAAACCCAGCTTGTCTGCAGAAATTGTCTGTAATCTCACGGAAGCTATACCCTGGTTTTAGGGAGATAAAAGGATCATTTGCTACTTCACTTAGCTTGATACGATCGCGATCTTTGAGTCGATGTGTACTTGGTACAGCTAGTACGATCTCTTCGGTCATTAATGGAAGACTATAGACTCCTAGTCGATCAATAGGTGAAGGTGTGAGACAAAAGTCGATTTCGCCTTTTTCAAGAAGCTGAATTTTTAATTCTTCTGTAGATGCTTGTGTTATGCGGAAGTTAATGTGTGGATATAGGGCTAGGAAAGGTGCTAGCAATTCAGAGACCCGATTTAAAGTTGTAGTAGCTACTACAACACTTCCTTGTTCTAATCCAGCCATATCTGTAACTTGTCGTTTGCCTACTTCGAGTGCCTCAAGGGCTGTATCCACTTGCTTGAGAAAAGCCTTTCCGAAAGTGTTTAGACGGATTTTTCGTCCGATTCGATCAAATAAGGGAACCCCTAACTCTTCTTCTAATCGAGAGATAGTAACGCTTAAAGCTGGTTGGGAGATATGAAGTTCTTGTGCCGCTTTTGTTATATGTTCCGTCCGAGCGACTGTCTTAAAATACTTGAGCTGCAGCAATTCCATAAATTATGTTCACCTTCTCTTATATACTCGAAGTTATTAATATGATAGTTATTTTATATTTTTGTTTATCAATAATCAATTTTATAATAGGAGTGTGAAAAGAAATACTGTAAGAATTTATATATAGATAAAAAATGAGGTGGATGATTTTTGGATATTCAAAAATATTTAGAGCATATTCAATCTGAAAAAAGAGAGGTAAGTTTCTCTTACTTATCTCATCTTCAAAAGCAACATGTACTCAACGTTCACTTTGAGAATCTTGATATTCTTGCAAGAAAACCTCTATCTTTGCGTGAAGAAGATTTATATCAAAAAATTGTTCATGCGAAGAAGGGTGGCGTGTGCTACGAGTTAAACGGAATATTTTATTTTCTGCTAAAAGAATTAGGATTTGATCCCTATCTTATGGCAGGAACTGTATATGTAAGAGAAGGAATTTGGGCTCTTGAAAATGCTCATTTATTCATAATCGCACCAATTGATCATAAAGAGTATTTGGTGGATGTAGGCATGGGCGGTAATTCACCGAGAATTCCTGTTCCGTTGAATGGAGAGGAAGTTGTGGATAGTGATGGTCTTTACCGAGTAAATAAAGACGAGACAACATCATTTTATTATTTGCAAAAAAAGACGGATGATGATTGGGAGATGCTATATCGATTTGAACAGCCGTCTCATAAATGGAACTTGGAAAACATTCATCCAATTTGTGTCTTAACTGAAACAGCTCCAGAATCAATGTTCAATAAGGTGTATTTCCTTTCACGAGTTACAGAAAATGGGCGCATCACCTTGTTAGGAGACACACTGATTATTGTTGATGGAAAAGAAAAAACAAAAGAAAAGCTAGAAAAACATGAGATTAAAGAAACTGTTCGTCGTTATTTTCAAATCCAAGTGTAGTGAGGGGATTTTAGGGTGGGTTAATATGTAACTTTAGATCTACAAGTTAAACCGTTTATTGCACAGTTGGAAGTTACCGGATAAGAACAGAGAAGCGAAAGATTTATCAGGAGTATGATAAGTTTTGAACTATTTAAAGGATGTATTTGTGAAAAAATAAAAGGAACGAAACTTATCAGTAGAGCACTTTGGGTTGAATGCGATCCGTAACATATAGAAATGAAGCCTAATTTCTCATGGATATAAATGAGGAGTTAGGCTTTTTAAATTTATCCACTTTTTTAGTTTCATAGACGGATAACTTGAATAATTATTTGATAATGGTTATCATTTAGGGAGTCTTTTTAATTTTGGAAAATGGAGGTAAGATATGCTACGTAAATTTTTTTCTTACTATAAACCGTATAAAGGTTTATTTATACTCGACTTTTCTTGCGCAGTTGTCGCAGGGTTACTAGAACTTGGCTTCCCGCTTATCGTAAATCAATTTATTGATAAGTTATTGCCCGGACAAAACTGGACGCTTATTTTATGGGCTTGTTTCGGTTTACTTGCAGTGTATATATTAAATGCAGGCTTACAATATGTCGTTACATATTGGGGACATATGCTTGGTGTTAACATTGAAACAGATATGAGGCAGAAATTATTTGATCACATTCAAAAGCTATCATTCAGATTTTTTGACAATAATAAAACAGGTCATTTAATTTCACGTCTTACAAACGACTTAATGGAAATTGGGGAAATTGCTCACCATGGGCCAGAAGATTTATTTATCGCTGTTATGACTTTAGTTGGGGCATTCTCATTTATGATGATGATCAACTGGAAGTTAGCGCTATTAACGTTCTTCGTCATTCCATTCCTATTATGGTTGGCACTTTACTTCAATAAAAAAATGACAGGTACGTTTAGACGTCTATTCTCAGACGTTGCTGATTTCAATGCATGTATTGAGAACAACGTTGGCGGTATCCGTGTTGTACAAGCATTCGGAAATGAAAAGTTTGAGAAAGAGCAATTTGCTGTTAACAACGCTCGTTTCCGTACAACGAAATTAATGGCGTATAAAATTATGGCATTAAATTCATCGATTAGTTATATGCTCATGCGTCTCGTAACACTCTTCGTCTTAATATGCGGTACATGGTTTGTTCTGCAAGGTGAATTAACGTACGGTGGATTTATCGGATTCGTTCTATTAACGAATATTTTCTTCCGCCCAATTGAAAAAATTAATGCGGTAATCGAAAGCTATCCGAAAGGAATCGCTGGTTTTAAGAGGTATGTAGAGCTTCTTGAAACAGAGCCAGATATTGTAGACTCTAAAGATGCGATGGAAGTTAAACATGTACATGGTGATATTCAATATAGCAACGTTACATTCGGGTATGAAAACAAAGAACCGATTTTAAATGATATTAGTTTGAAAATACATGCAGGTGAAACAGTTGCGTTCGTAGGACCATCAGGAGCTGGAAAAACGACGTTATGTAGTCTATTACCACGTTTTTATGAACAATCGTCTGGATCGATTCAAATTGATGGTATTGATACGAAAGATATGACGTTATCTTCACTTCGTAAGCAAATTGGAATTGTGCAGCAAGATGTGTTCTTATTCTCAGGAACAATTCGTGAAAATATCGCTTACGGAAACTTAAAGGCGTCAGAAGCTGAAATTTGGCAGGCAGTAAAACGTGCGCAGTTAGAAGACTTAATTTACTCACAACCAGACGGTTTAGATACCGTTATCGGTGAGCGTGGTGTGAAACTTTCTGGTGGACAGAAGCAACGTCTAGCGATTGCTCGTATGTTCTTGAAAAACCCGCCAATTTTAATATTAGATGAAGCGACTTCCGCATTAGATACAGAGACGGAACTTGCGATTCAAAAATCACTTGCTGAACTATCTGTCGGCCGTACAACATTAGTTATCGCTCACAGACTTGCAACGATTAAAAATGCAGATCGTATCGTCGTTGTAAATAAAGATGGTATTGCAGAACAAGGTTCACATGATGAATTAATTGAGCAAGGCGGAGGATACAGCAGGTTATACGAAGCACAGTTCAGTTCATAAATATAATTTCTACTGAATTAGCACATCATATAAGTAGATGGAAATCTCATATGGGAGGCTATGAAGCATGATTGTAACAACAACGTCTACAATTCAAGGAAAAGAAATTATTGAGTATATCGATATCGTCAATGGAGAGGCGATTATGGGCGCGAATATCGTTCGTGACCTTTTCGCCTCTGTCCGTGACGTTGTCGGCGGTCGTGCAGGTGCTTATGAAAGTAAATTAAAAGAAGCACGCGACATCGCAATGGAAGAGATGAAAACTTTCGCAAGACAAAAAAATGCGAATGCAATTGTTGGTATCGACGTGGATTACGAAGTAGTTCGCGAAGGAATGCTAATGGTTGCAGTGAGCGGAACTGCTGTCCGTATTTAAAGTGAAAAGCCGTGCTGATGCACGGCTTTTCACTTTTATTAATGCTATTCTATGTCGAAGTTCCAATATTTCTTGGGAAATGCGGAAGGCCTTGTCGATATATAGGGAAGACATTAGAGCGCTTCTTTACATTTCTGGATTTGAACTAATAATGTTTCGTATTCTTGTTCGAGAGATGGGATATCATCGTGATGATTTGGCATGGAAATTCGGCCGATAATTTCTGTTAATTTTGTTTGTAATCGTAATAATTCTTGTTCAGTTACGTTTACAGAATCCCCGGTGGTTCTTTTTGTGTATTGCTCGTAATTACCGTGGAATATTCTTGGTTTACTCTCATCTACTTGTAGAATATGGTCTGCAACAGAGCGAATAAAGGCACGGTCATGGCTAATGAAAAGTATTGTGCCAGGATATTCTTGTAACATGATTTCTAATTCTTCTTGCGTCGCTAAGTCTAAATAGTTTGTCGGTTCATCGAGCAGAAGCATATTATAGTTTCCTAAAAATACTTTTGCGAGTGCGACCTTCATTCGTTCGCCGCCACTTAAGACATGTACAGGTTTATGAACATCTTCACGGCGGAATAAAAGCCGTGCAAGTATTGTTCTAACGAATGCTTCTGTATAGTTGGTTTCTTCTAGAACGTTCTCTAAAATGGTTTTATCTGTTTTTAAAATTGATAGTGTTTGTTCAAAGTATCCAATTTTACAACTTTTCGAAAGCTGAATGCCACGCTCGTTTGCGAGAAGCATGTTGAACAAAGTTGTTTTGCCGCTTCCGTTTGCACCTAAAATAGCAAGTTTTGCACCAGGGGCAATAGTTCCATTCATATTTTTAAATAGTGTGCGGTCGCCTATTTTCTTTGTTGCTTTATTGAACTGTACTGCCACTTTACTATGAATGGGTGTATGGTATTGCACGTCAAACTGAGTCTGAGAAAGATCCTTTGGCTTTTCTTTCTTTTTTAGTTTTTCGAGACGTGTTTCTAGTGCGTTCGCTGCTTTGCTAACCTGTTCTTGGCCATGAGCCCCGCTTAACTTATAAAGTTTAGATTCAGATGAACTGAAGCGAGTTGGGATTTTTGTCATATTAGAAGCACGTTGCTTTTTTTGTGAAATTGATTGCTCTAAACGATTTTTTTCTTGTATATATTGATCATATTCTGCTTGTTTTTGTGTTCGTTCACGTTCTTTTTGCTTTCGATAGTTGGAATAGTTTCCTTTATACTCTTGAATCGTCCCGTCTTCAATTTCAATAATTTTTGTACATATATTATCTAGAAATTCACGATCATGCGATATTAAAACAAGTGACCCTTTATAAGATAAAAGTGCCTTTTCTAATTGCTCTGTACCAACCATATCTAAGTGGCTTGTTGGTTCATCAGCAAATAAAATTCCTGCATCTTGTTCGAGAGCATGAGCAATCTTTAGCCGCATTCGTTCACCACCGCTCATTGCATCTGTAACGTTTGAAATACTCCATTTTCCTTTTGCGAGAGCAGAAGTGGTTTCCGGTAGTTCCTCGCTAAGTTGAGGAATGATGCTGATAGAACTATGATGAGTTATTATGCCTTTGTCAGCTTCTATTTCTTTACTTAATATTTGTAATAACGTAGATTTACCAGCTCCGTTGACTCCGACAATTCCTATGCGATCCTGTGCTTGAATTTCCAGTGACGGTAACGTAAATAGTGTGCGATCACCAAAGCTCTTTTCAATATTGCGTGCGAATAAAATAGTCATAAAAAAACCTCCCTAGTTTCACTAGAGAGGATAAACGTCGCCCTTGCATGTAAAAAATCGTACATAAATAAAAGATTTTTTTACATGATCGTTTCGAAAGAAAGTATCGACAAATGGACAGACTAATCCCCTGCTAGTTTTCATCATTTTTTGTTCACTATTTGTGATGGATGAAATAAATAAGAGAATTAGAACTTCATTGGTCAAAGTACCTTCCTTTCATAATGTTACTTTTATTGTATGCGCATACAAAATGGTTTGTCAAACTTATTTCTATTTACTGTTTTTGAACTTATTATTATACAATTGTACTTTTGCTAGAGCCTCAGCATCATTTTTGATTTCATCCAATCCATTCGCATCCCCAATAACATACCCTTCAAATGATGAACCAACAAAATCAAAGATATATTGAAACTGAGCAATAAGCGGTAATGCTTTCAGCTTTGGATTGTCTCCGCCAACGATGACAACGTACATTTTTTTACCTTTCATTTTTTCTTTGAAATGAAGGGATGTATCGCGTAAGCTTTGTGACCAGCGATCGACGAAGTTTTTCATATGACCGCTCATTCCATACCAGTATAGCGGTGTAGCAAAGATAATTGTGTCGTGCTCTAACATACGCTCGATTAACTGCTCGTAGTCATCATTTACAGGTTGGAATCCTTCTGCATCATGACGTTGGTCTGTAATAGGATGGACTGTATGGTCTTGCAAGTAAATTTGTTCTGTTTCAATTCCATCGATCATCGTATGTGTTAAAGCTTCTGTATTGCCATTTTGTCTTGAACTGCCATGTATAACAAACATGTAATCATTCCTTTTCTTTTGCTTGTTTTAGGAGTGAAACGTGTTTTTGCAAATTCGTTTGAATGCTGGAAAGTAATGAGATTTGCTTCGTTACTTCATTGAGTTTATCTTCATAAAGCGTAAGGATACTGCTGCAAGGATTTTCGTACAGGTGTGGTTCAATTTCAAGGCAACGCAGCATCCTTGCCGTCTCTTCTAAATTTAAGCCAATTTGTAAGTACATTTGAATAAGTTCTACTTTTTTGATGGCATTTTCATCAAAATCACGGTAGCCATTTGTGAGGCGTTTAGAAGGGAGTAATCCCTTTTCCTCATAATGTCTTAGTGATCTTTCGCTAACGCCAGTTTCTTTTGATAACTCTCCAATTCGCAACGTGTTTCACTCCTTTTAAACGTATTGTAAACCTTCACACTAATGTGAAGGTCAACTCTGTTTTTTCGCAAAAGAATCTACATGATTTAAAAACACTTGAATAGCTTTAGACTGAATAAAGTATTTGCCACGCACGATGGAGAAGGGACGGATGAGTTGTTCATTTGGAACTTCGACGTGGAATAGCTCTTTTGCCAGTAGCTCTTTCCGTACAGTCCAATCAGAAAGGATAGCGATGCCAAGCCCAGCACTAACTGCTTCCTTCACGCTTTGAATACTACTGAATGTAAAGAATCGTTTCATTTTTAAATGGTGTTGATGAATAAAGCGATCACTATAAGCACGTGTTCCAGAACCACTTTCTCTTAATACCCATACTTGATCTTGGAGTGTGTTTTCATTTATTTCATTTGTGTGGAGCAGTGGATGATTTGGCGGAACGACGAGCTTCATTTCATCTTGCATAAATGTTTCAACGTCAACATCGGCATATACGACTTGCCCTTCCACTAAGCCGATATCAATTTGATTAGAGCGAAGGCTTTGCAAAACGTCTTCTGTATTTGAGATAAAGGTATGAACTTCAACGTGTGGATTTTCATTCGCATAGTTAGCCAGTATTTTTGGAAGTAAGTATTCGCCAATTGTAAAACTAGCACCGATGCGAAGAGTTCCTGTTACAACGTTATGTAATTCGTTAATTTCTTGTTTAGCATCTTCGTAAAGAGAGAGCATTTGCTTTGCGTGTATATATAAAATGTTTCCAGCCTCTGTCACTTGAACGTGCTTAGGAGAGCGCTGAATAAGTGTAGTGCCAAATTCGTTTTCTAAGTTGCGTATGTGCATACTTACGCCAGGCTGTGAAAGGTTTAATAATTCTGCTGCACGGGAGAAGTGTTTCTGTTCAACGACAGTAACAAATATTTTTAAAATGTCTACGTTCATGTAATGGGCTCCTTTCTTTTTCTATCATCTTATCATAAGTATTTCTGATGATAGAGATTCAATATTGATATTAAACTTATTATAGAAACTCTCTTATAATGTAAGTAGAAAGAACATGCATGTTCCAATACGATTATTGGAGTGGTACAAAGTGGAACAAACACTTGTTATACAAAAGAAGAAGGGCTTTGGATTTTCACAAGGAATTGGGATTACATTATTAATCGCAATTGCTGCGAAATATTTAGCAGAGCTTCCATTTTTAAATATTATGGGACAATTAGTGATTGCTATTCTAATTGGGATGGTTTGGCGTGCGGCAATTGGAGTTCCTCATGATGCGATTGCCGGAACGAACTTTGCGAGTAAGAAGTTGCTGCGCTTTGGGATTATCTTACTTGGAATGCGGTTAAATCTTGTTGATATTGCGAAGGCAGGGCCGAAAGTATTGGTCATCGCTGCCGTTGTTATTACATTTACGATTTTCGTTGTATATGGGCTAACGAAAGTATTTAAGGTAGAAAAGAAACTCGGAATTTTAACAGCGTGCGGAACAGCAATTTGCGGCGCGGCTGCGGTCGTGGCAATTGCACCGCAAGTGAAAGCGAAGGATGAAGAAACGGCAGTTGGGGCAGCAATTATTGCAATTTTAGGTACAATATTTACACTTATTTATACGCTATTATACCCAGTGCTTGGCTTCTCACCGTACGGTTACGGTGTATTCTCAGGTGCGACGCTGCACGAAATCGCTCATGTCATCGCAGCGGCGGCGCCAGGAGGAAGTACGGCTGTAGACATCGCAGTTATCGTGAAATTAACGCGCGTTGCAATGCTTGTGCCAGTAGCGATTTTAATTGGATTATGGTTTGGTAAGAGTGAAGGCAGCGAGGAAAAAAAATCGTGGCGTGACCTTCCAATTCCGTGGTTCATCTTCGGATTTTTAGCGATGAGTGCAGTGCATTCGCTCGGGGTTATACCAGAAGTTGTTGCCGGATACATTGTTGTCATTGCTTACATGCTTATTGCAATGGCGATGGCGGGTCTTGGTTTAAATGTAGAGTTTAAAACGTTCCGTAAGTTAGGAAGTAAGGCATTCGTGGCGGGGCTGATCGGCTCGGTTTTTCTTTCTATTCTTGGATACGTTCTTGTATATGTATTAGGATTTATGTAGTAGGACGAAGAAGCTGTTCCAAAAGATATTTTGGGACAGCTTTTTTTATATTTATAGTGCTACGGGTGTCGATATATTAAAAAAATAGCTGATATAAATTGAATTACGCTTGTACTTTGTTAGAGAAGGTGATCAGTGAAACGTTTTTCTGAAATTTGTAGAGATATCTTTACTTATAACTGGAAAATATTTATAATTAAAGTAAAGATATCTTTACTTTCGAAGGTGGAGCCTATGGGTGTGAAAAATAAAATAAAAGAGTTAAGAAAGCAACATCATATAACGCAAGTTGAAATGGCAAAGGCGATGCAGGTGACGCGGCAGACGATTGTGGCGATTGAAAACCATCATTATAACCCGAGTCTAGAGTTATCCCTAAAAATCGCCAAATATTTTGGGGTGAAGGTGGAGGAAATATTTACGCTAGAGTAAGGGGAGAAAAAATGGAAGATACTAAAAAGTTATTTATCGGTGCGACTTTTGGATTGTTTGTGGGAGACATTGTAGTTCATATTATGAATCCGGCTATACCAATTTTACCGCTCGTAGTGAGTAACGTTTTAGCAATTGTATTTTTGATAGTGTATTCGTATTACAAAAAGCGTAAGTACAAAAAAGAAGAACTTCCAGATATAGATGAGCGAGTTGTGAACAAGATGAAGTCATATTTTACGATTAGTATTACAAGCTTCGTGTTCTTGTTCATTATGTATCTTTGTGTAAATAAGTATGTAGATAGGCAAGCAGTACATGTAAATGAGTTATTATATATTGCTATTTTTGGTTTATTAATAAGTATGGCATCGACGAGTGTGTTAGCAACAAGGAATAGATAGAAAAAGGGGAACTGGGATGGGATTACCGGTGTTATGTGTCGCTACGGCTATTTTTGCTTTGTTTTGGGGAATGCAGAACTTCTCTCGTTATCCAGTGCCAAGTATTTGTATTATGCTCGGTACTGTAGGTTTATCATATTATTTATTAGTTTCAGCTCATTATCATAAAACAGCAACGAGTGTTGTTGTTGTTGTTGGAGCACTTATTTTATTTTGTGGGCGCGCTATACAAAAGGGATTATTTCCGTAAAAGCTGTTTATACAAAGAGTATAAATAGCTTTTTGTATTTTTTTTACAAAAGTCTTGAAAGTTACGTAACGTCATCTTTTATAATGAAGGGGAAGAGGTGATAGTAGTGATTTCAATACAACAATTGACGAAAGAGACAGGGATAACAGTACGTACATTACGTTATTATGATCAAATAGATTTATTAAAGCCGAGCGGGAAAACGGAGGGTGGACATCGGTTATATAGTGAAATTGATGTCATTCGACTACAACAAATTTTGTTTTTAAAGGAAATGGGATTTTCATTAAAAGAGGCTGCGAATATGTTAGTAAAAGGTGAGGTTAACTTAAAGGATTCTCTTGAAAAACAACTTCGATTTGTACAGGAAGAACAAAAGAAATTTAATCGAATGGAGCGTGTTTTACAAGCTGTTGTTTATTCGGTAGATGTGGAGGGAGAACTTGATTGGAAAGTTATGTTTGAACTTATTCAGCTTTCGAAACAGTCGTCTCGTATACGTGAAATATTTCAAAATGAAGTATTTTCAAAGGAAGAACAAAAATTGCTTCATAACTTGCCGAATATGAGTGAAGAAGATCCGAATGTTTTAGAATGGGTAGATTTATTAAAGCAATTACGTACTTTTATGAAAGACGGTAAAGAAGCCGCGAGTGATGAGGTACAAGGGGCAACGAAGAGCTTAATGCAGAAGTGTTTAGAAATGGCCAATGGTGACGAAGCGTTTTTAGATAAGTTATGGGAAGTTAGAAAATCGAAGGAAGATTCACAGAAAATGAGCATGTATCCAATTGAAGAAGAACTTTTATTATATATGGATGAAGCTTTTCGTATATATGATGAAAAGGAGAGGGATAAATGAGTATACTTGCAGAATATCGTTGGTACTTTTTAATTGGGGCAGAGATTGTATTTTGGTTATCGGCTATCGGTTTCTTTTTACTTCGTTACGGATTCCGTTTGAAAAAGGCAAGTTTTATTATGGGGATTGTACTCCTCGTAAATGAAGTGTTTATTTTAACTTTAGGGGTAGTGGACTATTATCAAACAGGGAAGTTCTCTAATTTTCAAATCATTACTGTAATTATCTTATTGTATGCAGTTTTCTACGGAAAAAAGGATTTGAAGAAGCTTGATATATTTGCGCAAAAGCTAGTTGCGAAATGGCGGAATGAACCGGCGCCTATTATTGAAGAACAGGTAGAATTAACAGGTATGGCCTATGCGAAGCAGGAAATAAAAAATTGGATATTGCATCTTGTTTTATTCGTTGTTGTGCATATTTTCTTTTTCTTTCTGTACGGTTTTGTCCCGTTTGAACAATGGGGTAATTGGTTAGAAACGGGGATTGTTTTAAATAAAGCAGCGAGTCGTGTTAGCCAAGTTTGGGCGATTATATTTTTAGTGGATACAGTTATTTCATTTTCATATGTTCTTTTCCCGAAGAAGGAGAAAGGAAAAGAGAAGCTACTTTCGTAGAGGAAAGTAGCTTTTTCTAGTATACCAATAGTTTGTATAGGAGAGGATGACAATAGGAAAAACAGGTTTTATATGCTTATTTCTCTTTAGTTTAGTAGCATGCTCACAATCTAACATTACAATTGATAAGAAGAATGATGTTGTTGTAAAGGGAACAGAAATTTCTAATCTAGATAAATTTGAAAAGTTCGTTTTGAATGTGGAACAAGGGGAAGTTGATAAAATAAGAATTGTACATTATACACATGAAGGTGATCCGGTTTTTCAAACGTTAGAGTATAGTGGGACAGATATAATTCATATATTAGATAATAGGCAAGATCGATTTGCTGGTAATCATACAGATATAGATGAAGATAGCTGTAAAAGGATTGTTAAAGAGCAGCGTGAATTACAAACGGCTTATAGGTTAATAGACTGTGTGAATGAAAATGGGCGCAATGGATATGATTTATTATATGTACCTAAAAAATAGAGTTAGTAGAGGAAGGAAGTTTTGGCTCCTTCCTTTTTCTATGTATATATTGTCGAAAGTTTTACCGAATATCTGTTCGTTTTCTTGGTTTTTTTATGAGCATTCGTGGTAAAATGGGAATACAGATTTTTTACGAGGAGGTCGGTTTTGTTTGGAACATCAATTTGAAATTATTTCAGCGTATTCCCCGCAAGGTGATCAGCCGGTAGCTATAGAGAAGCTTGTAGAGGGAATTAATAGTGGAAAGAAAAAGCAAGTGTTGCTTGGAGCGACAGGAACGGGTAAGACATTTACGATTTCAAATGTCATTAAAGAGGTGCAGAAGCCAACACTTGTCATGGCTCATAATAAAACGTTAGCAGGACAGTTATATAGTGAGCTGAAAGATTTTTTTCCGAATAATGCAGTTGAATATTTTGTTAGTTATTACGATTATTATCAGCCAGAAGCGTATGTGCCGCAAACAGATACGTTTATTGAAAAAGATGCGCAGATTAATGATGAAATCGATAAATTGCGTCACTCAGCAACATCTGCACTATTTGAACGGGATGATGTGATTATTGTTGCGAGTGTTTCGTGTATATACGGTTTAGGTTCTCCAGAAGAATACCGCGAGTTAGTTGTTTCACTTAGAGTTGGTATGGAAAAGGACCGCAATCAATTGCTTCGTGAACTTGTTGATGTACAGTATGGACGTAATGACATTGATTTCAAGCGTGGTACATTCCGTGTGCGCGGAGATGTAGTTGAAATCTTCCCAGCATCACTTGATGAGCATTGTATTCGAATTGAATTTTTCGGCGATGAAATCGATCGTATTCGCGAAGTAAATGCGTTAACAGGTGAAGTATTAGCAGAACGTGATCATGTAGCAATCTTCCCAGCATCTCACTTCGTTACACGTGAGGAAAAAATGAAGGTCGCTATTGAAAATATCGAAAAAGAATTAGAAGAGCGTTTAAAGGAATTAAATGATAATGGCAAGTTGTTAGAAGCGCAGCGTATAGAGCAACGTACACGTTATGATTTAGAAATGATGCGTGAGATGGGCTTTTGTTCAGGGATTGAAAATTATTCCCGTCATTTGACACTTCGTCCAGCGGGGGCAACGCCATATACGTTATTAGACTATTTCCCGGAAGATTTCTTAATCGTTATGGATGAGTCGCACGTATCAGTACCGCAAGTAAGAGCGATGTATAACGGGGACCAAGCACGTAAACAAGTGCTTGTAGATCATGGATTCCGTCTGCCATCAGCTTTAGATAATAGACCGCTTACGTTTGATGAGTTTGAAGGGAAAACGAATCAAGTTATTTACGTTTCAGCAACGCCAGGACCGTACGAGTTAGAGCAGGCACCGGAAGTAATAGAACAAATTATTCGTCCAACAGGGCTTTTAGATCCACCAATTGATATACGACCAATTGAAGGGCAAATTGATGATTTATTAGGAGAAATTCAAGATCGCATTGCAAAAAATGAACGTGTATTAATTACAACTTTAACGAAGAAGATGTCAGAGGATTTAACAGACTACTTAAAAGATGTAGGAATTAAAGTGAACTATCTTCACTCTGAAATTAAAACGTTAGAACGTATTGAAATTATCCGTGATCTTCGCCTTGGTAAGTTTGACGTACTTGTCGGTATTAACTTATTACGAGAAGGATTAGATATTCCAGAAGTATCACTTGTAGCTATTTTAGATGCTGATAAGGAAGGGTTCTTGCGTTCAGAGCGTTCATTAATTCAAACAATCGGTCGTGCAGCACGTAATGAAAACGGCCGCGTTATTATGTATGCAGATCGTATAACAAGATCAATGGGAATTGCAATTGAAGAAACGCAGCGTCGTCGTACTATACAAGAAGCTTACAATAAAGAGCATGGTATTACGCCGAAAACGATTCAAAAAGGTGTGCGTGATGTTATCCGTGCAACGACAGCTGCTGAAGAGCCGGAAATGTATGAAGCGGCACCAGCTAAGAAGATGACGAAAAAAGAGCGTGAAAAGACAATTGCGAAGATGGAAGCAGAGATGAAAGAAGCAGCAAAAGCGTTAGATTTCGAGCGTGCAGCTGAATTAAGAGATTTACTATTAGAATTAAAAGCGGAAGGGTGAACAGAGTGAGCATAAGCAAGGATTTTATTGTCGTAAAAGGTGCTAGAGCACATAACTTAAAAAATATTGATGTAACCATTCCGAGAAATCAGCTTGTTGTTGTGACGGGATTGTCTGGTTCAGGGAAATCATCATTAGCGTTTGATACGATTTATGCAGAAGGGCAGCGCAGATACGTAGAATCGTTATCTGCGTATGCGCGTCAGTTTTTAGGACAAATGGATAAGCCGGATGTAGATACGATTGAAGGATTGTCACCAGCGATTTCAATCGATCAAAAAACAACGAGTCGTAATCCACGTTCAACAGTTGGAACGGTCACGGAGATTTATGATTATTTACGTTTATTATTTGCGCGAATTGGTACGCCAATTTGTCCGAATCATGGTATTGAAATTACGTCACAAACAGTAGAACAGATGGTAGACCGTGTACTTGAATATCCTGAACGTACGAAATTACAAGTGTTAGCTCCTATCGTTTCTGGGCGTAAAGGTGCACATGTGAAAGTGCTTGAAGATATTAAGAAGCAAGGGTATGTTCGTGTACGTGTTGATGGTGAAATGTTAGATGTATCTGAAGATATTGCGCTAGATAAAAATAAGAAGCATTCCATTGAAGTTGTAATTGACCGTATTGTTGTAAAAGAAGGGATTGCAAGCCGTCTTGCGGATTCTCTTGAAAGTGCATTAAAGCTTGGCGGGGGCCGAGTGTTAATTGATGTAATGGGAGAAGAGGAACTTCTATTTAGTGAACATCATGCTTGTCCGCATTGTGGTTTTTCAATCGGAGAATTAGAGCCGCGCATGTTCTCATTCAATAGTCCATTCGGGGCGTGTCCTTCTTGTGATGGACTTGGTTCAAAGTTAGAGGTGGATTTAGAACTTGTCATTCCGAATTGGGATTTATCATTAAATGAACATGCGATTGCGCCTTGGGAGCCGACAAGCTCACAATATTACCCACAGCTTTTACAATCTGTATGTAATCATTACGGCGTTGATATGGATATGCCTGTGAAAGATATACCGAAAGATTTATTTGATAAAGTGTTGTACGGAAGCGGTGAAGAGAAAGTTTATTTCCGCTATGTAAATGAATTTGGTCAAGTAAAGGAAAATGAGATTTTATTTGAAGGTGTTATTCCAAATATCGAACGTCGTTATCGTGAAACGAGTTCTGATTATGTCCGTGAGCAAATGGAAAAGTATATGGCAGAGCAAGCGTGTCCGAAGTGTAAAGGTGGACGCTTAAAGCCTGAGAGTTTAGCTGTTTTCGTTGGTGATAAAACGATTGCTGATGTAACGAAGTATTCTGTTCAAGAAGTACAGGAATTCTTCTCGAATGTGGAGCTAACGGAGAAACAACGAACAATTGCTCATTTAATTTTAAGAGAAATCCAGGAGCGCGTTGGATTCTTAGTGAACGTCGGTTTAGATTATTTAACGTTAAGTCGTGCTGCAGGAACTTTATCAGGTGGTGAGGCGCAGCGTATTCGTTTAGCGACACAAATCGGTTCTCGTCTTACTGGCGTACTTTACATTCTTGATGAGCCTTCAATCGGTTTGCATCAGCGCGATAACGATCGTCTTATTCGCACATTGCAAGAAATGCGCGATTTAGGAAATACGTTAATTGTCGTTGAGCATGATGAAGACACGATGATGGCTGCTGATTATTTACTTGATATCGGACCTGGTGCAGGTATTCACGGTGGCCAAGTTGTATCAGCGGGTACACCAGCTGAAGTGATGCAAGATGAGAATTCGCTAACAGGGAAGTATTTAAGCGGTAAAGAGTTTATTCCGGTTCCACTTGAAAGACGTAAGGGTGACGGACGTAAAGTGGAAATTGTCGGTGCAAAAGAGAATAACTTAAAGAATGCAAAGATGTCATTCCCGCTTGGTACGTTTGTAGCGATAACGGGTGTATCTGGTTCCGGTAAAAGTACGATGATTAATGAAGTACTATATAAATCATTAGCGCAAAAGTTATATAAAGCGAAAGCGAAGCCAGGTACTCATAAAGAAATTAAAGGTCTTGAGCATTTAGATAAAGTAATCGATATTGATCAATCGCCAATCGGGCGTACACCACGTTCTAATCCAGCGACGTATACAGGTGTATTCGATGATATTCGTGATGTATTTGCACAAACGAATGAAGCGAAAGTGCGTGGATATCAAAAAGGACGTTTCAGCTTTAATGTAAAAGGTGGACGTTGTGAAGCGTGCCGTGGTGATGGAATTATTAAAATCGAAATGCACTTCTTACCAGACGTATACGTTCCGTGTGAAGTTTGTCATGGTAAACGTTATAACCGCGAAACGTTAGAAGTGAAGTATAAAGATAAGAACATTTCTGAAGTGTTAGGGATGACAATTGAAGATGGAGTAGAGTTCTTCGCTAATATCCCAAAAATTAAGCGTAAACTTCAAACGCTTGTAGATGTAGGGCTTGGTTATATGAAATTAGGACAGCCAGCTACTACGTTATCTGGAGGAGAAGCACAGCGCGTGAAATTAGCTTCTGAATTACACCGTCGTTCTACTGGGCGTACGTTATATATTTTAGATGAGCCAACGACTGGTTTGCATGCACATGATATCGCGCGTCTTCTAGAAGTGCTGCAACGCCTTGTTGAAAGTGGCGAGACAGTTCTTGTTATTGAACATAATTTAGATGTAATTAAAACAGCTGACTATATCGTTGACCTTGGACCAGAGGGCGGAGATAAAGGTGGGCAAATCGTTGCTTCAGGAACGCCAGAGCAAGTAGTAAAAGAAGAGCGTTCGTATACAGGTAAGTATTTAAAAGAGATTTTAAATCGCGATAAAGCAAGAATGAAAGAGAAAATAAAAGAAGTAGAATTATCACAATAAGTGTATTCATAAAAACCGAGTGGGAATGACACTCGGTTTTTATTTTATCCCGCTATTTGTGGGCAACCCGATTGGTTTAACTAATAATCAGTGGGGATGAACAAAATCCCCACTGATTAAAAATTCGCTTTATAGGGGGGAGAAGATGGAGTTTATAGATGTTTTAAGAAAGAAAAACATGAAGGTAAGAGAGTTTCAAAGTTGGGGTGTATATTTTCGCAAGCGCTGGGAGGATCATTTTGCAAATCATTTAAGTGATGAGGAAAAAGAAGATATTTTCCTGTATGGAGATAAGTATGCATGTGGGTATCTTTGGCACATATTTAGTTATGAGAAAAAGAAGTGTTTAGAGGGTGAAGAAGTGGAGAACGCGTTTCATAATGAAGTGAAAAAGAATTGTTACATATTCTATCAACATTGTGAGGAAGTCATACTAATAACGGATGCGAGTTTATTACATATGGATGATATATTACGGGAGACGGATGATGCATATAAAGGTGATATCTATATTGTAGACAAAGATTTCACTTGGACCTTTGTGAAAACTCATGAACATAGATGGTGTGGCCCTTATTTTGCGGGGGAAATGTTAGTAGGTATACAAGCATGAAGAGTAGAATAAATTGATATAAGTGTTCGTATGATACTTGCGTTTATTATCTATTAGCGTATGATGAAATATATATGTCAAAAGGATGTGTAAGAAAATGAGATGGATTGTATCACTTCTTGTAAATAGCATTGTGTTAATCGCTGTATCGGGACTTTTAAAAGGGATTGCACCAGACGCGTTTTACGTAGCAAATATACAGACTGCAATTATTGCGAGTATTATTTTGGCTGTTTTAAATGTGTTCGTAAAACCGTTTTTAATTTTAATTACGCTACCGATTACTCTTGTAACTTTCGGGTTCTTCTTAATTGTTATTAATGCGATTACGTTAAAAATAGCAGATTCATTATTAGGAGATGCATTTAATATATCAGGGTTTGGTGTAGCAATCGTTGCGGCAATTTGTATTTCAATTTTTAATATGATTATTGAAAAGGCAATTGTGGAGCCGCTATATGAAAAAAAGAGAAAATGACAAAAAGAAAAACATTTCATGATGTATATGAAATGTTTTTTTCTATTTATTAGAAACCGTATTTCTTGTTTCCAGAAAAAAATGGTACAATATCCGGTAGAATGGAATTTTACATCAAATGAGACTGAACCCGCAGCGGAGTGGAGGTTTATACATATGCCGAAAGTAAGGACGAAAGATTTAATTGAACAATTTCAATTGGAGTTAATAAGTGGTGAAGAAGGAATTCATCGTCCGATTGATACAAGTGATTTATCACGACCTGGAATTGAAATGGCAGGATTTTTCACATATTATCCAGCTGATCGCGTGCAGCTTCTTGGAAAGACGGAGCTTACGTTCTTTGACACATTAACGTCAGAGCAAAAGCAAGAGAGAATGAAAGCGCTTTGTACTGAGGAGACGCCATGTATCATTATAACTCGTAATCAAGATGTACCAGATGAGTTATTACAAGCATCACGTGAATCAGGCATGCCTTTATTACGTTCTGCTCAAACGACAACAAGATTATCAAGTCGTTTAACAAATTATTTAGAAGGTAAGTTAGCACCAACAACAGCTGTACATGGTGTGTTAGTAGATATTTACGGTGTTGGTGTTTTAATTACAGGTCAAAGTGGTGTCGGTAAAAGTGAGACAGCTCTTGAGCTTGTAAAACGTGGTCACCGTCTTGTTGCGGATGATAGTGTAGAAATTCGCCAAGAAGATGAAGACACATTAGTAGGAAGCTCACCAGATTTAATTGAGCATTTATTAGAAATTCGTGGTCTAGGTATCATTAACGTTATGACGTTATTCGGTGCAGGGGCAGTGCGAAATTATAAGCGTATTACACTTGTTATTAATCTTGAAATTTGGGATCAAAAGAAAAATTACGATCGCTTAGGTCTTGATGAAGAGAAGATGAAGATTATTGATACAGAGCTTACGAAGATTACACTTCCAGTTCGTCCTGGTCGAAACTTGGCTGTTATTATTGAAGTAGCAGCGATGAACTTCCGTTTAAAACGTATGGGAGTCAATGCAGCACAACAGTTCTCTGAACGATTAATGAGTGCGATTGAGTTAGGAAATCAGGAGTAAACTTTGGAGAGGGGGGTCATACATATGCTGTTAGGTTCTGTACCACAGCTTGACCGTGTAGCGATTCAACTTGGGCCGTTTCCTGTATATTGGTACGGGATTATTATCGGTACAGGCGTGCTATTAGGTCTTTGGCTAGCAACTCGCGAGGGAGAAAGACTAGGTATTCCAAAAGATACATTTGTTGACCTTGTATTAATTGCAGTACCGATCGCTATTCTATTTGCGAGAATGTACTATGTTATTTTTGAATGGGAATATTACGCGCAAAACCCGAGTCAAATTATTAATATTCGTCAAGGTGGCTTGGCGATTCATGGTGGTTTAATCGGGGCTGTTATTACAGGGATTCTTTTTGCGAAACGACGCGGGGTTTCATTCTGGAAGTTGGCTGATATTGCTGCGCCAAGTATTTTACTAGGACAAGCAATTGGTCGATGGGGAAACTTTATGAACCAAGAGGCGCATGGTGATGAAGTAACGAGACAGTTTTTAGAAGGACTTCATTTACCGGATTTCATTATTAATCAAATGTATATTGAGGGTGTTTACTATCACCCGACGTTTTTATATGAATCATTATGGAATTTTGCAGGTGTCATTTTATTACTTGCATTACGAAAAGTGAATTTACGACGCGGGGAATTATTCTTCACATATTTAATTTGGTATTCAATAGGGCGCTTCTTCGTAGAAGGCTTACGTACAGATAGTTTAATGTTAGGACCACTTCGTATCGCACAAGTAATGTCAATTGGACTTGTTGTTATTTCTATTATTTTCATTATCGTGAGACGAAAAATGGGGCAAGCTGATAAAAGATATTCGGAAAATTAGAGAAAAGTAGCATCTTATTATAAGGTGCTGCTTCTTTCATATTCAGGAAAGAGAAGGGACTAAGACAATGAGAATAAATACAGTGTTATTTGATTTAGATGGAACTTTAATTAATACAAACGAACTTATTATTTCTTCTTTTTTACATACGTTACATACATATTATCCAAATCAATATAAGCGTGAAGATGTATTGCCATTTATCGGCCCTTCTTTACATGATACTTTCAGCAAGATTAATGAAAACAAGGTTGAAGAGATGATTACATGTTATCGTCAATTTAACCATGATCATCACGATGAATTAGTAGAAGAATATGAAACTGTATATGAAACAGTTCAAGAGTTGAAGAAGCAAGGCTATAAAGTTGGTATTGTTACAACGAAAGCGAGACAAACAGTTGAGATGGGATTAAGGTTATCAAAGCTTGATGAATTTTTTGATGTTGTCGTGACAATTGATGATGTAGAGCATGTGAAACCACATCCAGAACCACTTCAAAAAGCGCTTGAGTTATTAGATGCGAAACCGGAAGAAGCATTGATGGTTGGGGATAACCATCATGATATTGTTGGTGGACAAAATGCGGGTACGAAAACAGCTGCTGTCTCATGGACGTTGAAAGGTAGAGCGTATTTAGAGGCTTACAAGCCGGACTTTATGCTAGATAAAATGAGTGATTTGCTACCGATTTTGTCTAATATGAACCGTTTATAAAGGTCCAAGTAAGTTAGTAGGGGTGTATTTCCCTACTAACTTACAGTTTCACTTTTTAGTAGAGGAGCGAGTTAAGTGCGACGGACAACGCGCTATCCTGTTTCGGGAGAAAATTCATTATGGAATGTGTATAAAACAGTGTCTTTTTGGAAGGTAATGAAAAACTTTATTATTATCCAAATTGCGCGTTATACACCATTTTTATCCGTCAAGAATTGGTTGTACCGTACATTTTTACGGATGAAAGTCGGAAAGAAAACATCAATTGCGCTTATGGTAGTGCCGGATATTATGTTCCCAGAAAAGATAACTGTGGGAGAGAATTCAATTATCGGCTATAATACAACGCTTTTAGCACATGAATATTTAATTCGCGAATATCGACTTGGAGAGATCTTCATAGGAAATGAAGTGATGATTGGAGCAAATACAACTATATTACCAGGTGTGGAAATTGGGGATGGTGCGATTATTTCAGCTGGCACACTTGTTCATAGAGATGTACCAAGCGGCGCTTTCGTGGGTGGAAATCCAATGCGTGTTATTTATACGAAAGAAGAAATGGATGCTAGAGAAGGTTGATGCTAAAAATGTAACATTTCTCTTCTTTTTTAATGAATAAAAAGGAAATAATTGAGTATAATATACTGTTTTGTTTTTTACGGAATCGTTTATACTTATAAATAGAAGAATGTGTGAACGAAGAAAACAAAAAACTGGAGGATATATGGGGAAAAATCAAGGAATATATAAGGAGAACGGACAAGTTATCTCTTTTAATCAATTAGCGGACTTCTTTTATAAAAAAGGGATGAGAGCTTACAAAGGGCAAAAATTGCAAGATGCAATTAAATATTTTCGAAGAGCGGCACAAAGTGAGAAGGAGCCGTTTATTTTATGCCAATTAGCAACAGTATTATCTGAGGCTGGTGAATATCAAGAGTCGAATCAAATCTTCTTTAAGCTTGTTAGATCTAATCCAGAACTTGAACAATGCTATTATTTTATTGCAAATAATTATGCATATATGGGGCTATTTCAGCAGGCGAAAAAGTATGCGGATCGCTATTTAGAAGTTGCAGAAGAGAAGGAATTTGTAGAAGATACATTAGAATTACTTGAAATTATGGAAGAAGAAGCGATGGGTGAGGAAGAGATTGAGGATGAAGATGATCTAATTGTTATGCAAGAAGAAGCGAATCGTTATATTCGTAACGGACAATTGGAAGAAGCAATTGCTACATTGGAAATTGTTACAAAAGATTATCCGGAATTTTGGTCGGGTCATAATAATTTAGCCATTGCACATTTTCAATCTGGTAATGTAGATAAAGCTCTGAAGTTAACGGAAATGATTTTAGAGAAAAATCCTGGTAATATACATGCGCTTTGTAATACGCTTATTTTCCTATATTCAATTGGAGAGCATAAACAAGTAGAAGCGTTAGCGGAGCAGTTAGTTTCAGTATATCCGATTTCGTTCGAGCATCGTTTGAAACTTGGAACGACACTTGCAACAATTGGTCATTTTGAGCCTGCATATAAATGGTTCAAAGTATTAAAGCGTCAAGGATATGAGGGAGACGTTAGTTTTTATTATTGGTTTGCATATTCTGCTTATATGGTGAAAGATCAGCAAGTAGCTGAAAAAATGTGGCAGCATGTTGTAGAATTGCACCCTGATAAAAAGGGAAAAGAACCGTGGAATGCGCTGAATTTAGCAGATGAAGGACAAAACGTATTATTTGAAGAATTACGAAAATCATTTCAACAAAGTGCGACGCTAGAGGAACAAATGCTAGCTTTATATTTAATGAATGAATTGTCAACGCCAGAGAAGGTGGGATTCTTCTTTGATGTAACGCAGGCGAAGAACGGTGTTCCAATCGTATCGCAACTTGCAAAGTATTTCTTTTTACTTAATAGCCATAAGAGCATTCCAGCTGATTTACAGCAATTTGAACAGTGCGCGCAAATTGCGGATGCTTTATATAATTATACGAAAAAAGATGATGAATTAATCGAAGAGTGTTTACAATTTTGGTTTTGTACGTTCATACGTTTATATACATCTGGGGCAGTTTTTACAAATGTATACGGCTGGTCAGCTGCGGTTGAATATATTGTACGCAGCGAACAAGGAAATAAGATGACACAGTCGGAGCTTGGGGATGTATATAATGTATCTGTAGCGACTGTTCGAAAGTATGTGCAGGCTGTTAAACGTACGCACACATAGGGTAAGCAAATCATTGGGAAAAAAATGATGCTAACAGTATAATGAGGGTAACTTAATTGTGTAGGAATGAATAGGAGTGAATAGTGTGTCAGAAGAAAAAATTTATGATGTCATTATTATTGGTGCAGGACCAGCTGGTATGACAGCTGCAGTATATACATCTCGTGCGAATTTAAGCACATTAATGCTTGAGCGTGGTATCCCAGGTGGCCAAATGGCAAATACAGAAGATGTAGAGAACTATCCAGGTTATGAGTCTATTTTAGGACCAGACTTATCAAATAAAATGTTCGAGCATGCGAAGAAATTTGGTGCTGAATATGCATACGGTGATGTGAAAGCAGTCATTGATGGTAAAGAATACAAAACAATTATTGCTGGTAAAAAAGAATATAAAGCACGTGCAATTATCGTTGCAAGCGGTGCAGAGTATAAAAAAATTGGTGTGCCAGGCGAAGCAGAACTTGGCGGCCGTGGTGTATCATATTGTGCAGTATGTGATGGGGCTTTCTTTAAAGGGAAAGAACTTGTAGTTATTGGTGGTGGAGATTCTGCTGTTGAAGAGGGTGTATTCTTAACACGCTTCGCATCAAAGGTAACAATCGTTCACCGTCGTGACACTCTTCGTGCGCAGAAAATTTTACAAGATCGTGCTTTCCAAAACGAGAAAGTTGATTTCATTTGGAATCACACTATAAAAGAAATTAACGATGCAAATGGTAAAGTGGGAAGCGTAACACTTGTAGACGTAAACAGTGGAGAAGAGAAAGAAGTCAAAACTGATGGAGTGTTCATATATATCGGTATGTTACCACTATCAAAACCATTTGTTGAACTAGGTATTACAAATGAAAATGGTTACCTTGAAACAAATGAGCGTATGGAAACGAAAGTTCCTGGTATTTTCGCAGCTGGAGATGTTCGTGAAAAAATGCTACGTCAAATTGTAACGGCAACAGGTGATGGTAGTATCGCAGCACAAAGTGCACAACATTACGTAGAAGAATTATTAGAAGAACTAAAAACTGTATCAGAAAAATAAGGGATAATATGCCTTTTGAGAAGAAAGCTACCGATAGGAGCTTTCTTCTTTTTTTATGAAAATGTCAAAGTTTTGTCAAAAAATATTAGGATTATAAGCTTTCTTATTGATATACTGGACTTTACGGAAAAAATCACTATAAGAAATGAGGAATTTATTCAGTATGGAATGGCGTAATATATACCGTGGATTTTGTATGGGTGTTAGTGATTTAATTCCTGGTGTGAGCGGCGGTACAATCGCTGTTGTGTTAGGGATTTATGAACAATTACTTGCAGCAATTAGTGGATTCTTTAGTCGTGAATGGAAAAAACATTTAGGATTTTTAATTCCCCTTGCAGCTGGTGTGGCAGCAGCGTTTTTAACGTTAAGTCACGTTATTAAATATTTACTTGCGAATCATTATGAACCGACTCAATTTTTCTTCCTCGGTTTAATTATTAGTATATTACCGATGTTAATGAGAGAAGCTGATGCAAAGTCGTCGTTTAAAGGTAAGCACATTGTTTTATTAATAGTTGCAGCAATTCTTGTTGCAATCACAGCTTTCTTTAAACCAGATAAGGCAGCAGATCCAATTACGACGTTAACAATTTTAAATGCAATTGGTTTATTTTTCGCGGGCTGGATGGCTAGTATGGCTATGTTGCTTCCTGGAATTAGCGGATCATTTATTTTATTAATTATTGGTGTGTATCCGACAGCAATTAATGCTTTAACTACACTGAACTTACCTTTAATCGTAGTTATCGGTGCTGGTGTTATGGCGGGGTTTGTTGTAAGTAGTAAAGGAATTAGTTTCTTGTTAGATCGTTATAAAAGTATGACATTTGCGGCAATTATTGGACTTGTTATCGGCTCGATTGTAATTGTGTTCCCTGGTATTCCAACTGGAGGATTTTCAATTATAAGTTCAATTATTACCTTTATTTTAGGATTTGCGATTGTTACTTATTTCGGTAAGAAATAAGGACTTTAATCCCCTTGGCGATAAAAATCGTTAAGGGGATTTTTCATGCTATTCATTGAAAGTGTAGGCATTTACATTGCTTGTTCTAAAAAGCTTTTTTAAAATTGTTGAGTAGCATGTGCTTAGCGAAAGAGGACTGGCTCCTTCGTTGTAGCAAACTGTTTTTGATAGTATAATGAAATGAGTATGCAGTGAGAAATTTACTGCAAGTAGCTGAGGTGAAGAAACATGCAAAGAGTGACAAACTGTGTGTTAATTAGAGATAATGAAGTACTCTTACTCCAAAAACCTCGCCGAAATTGGTGGGTTGCACCAGGCGGGAAAATGGAGCGTGGTGAGACAGTAAGAGATTCCGTTGTTCGCGAGTATCGTGAAGAAACAGGTATTTATTTAAAGAACCCAGCGTTAAAAGGGGTCTTCACCTTTGTCATCCAAGAAGGTGATAAAGTTGTTTCTGAATGGATGATGTTCTCCTTTTTAGCGACAGATTTTGCAGGAGAAAACAAACTAGAGAGCGAAGAAGGCATCATTGGTTGGCATACATTTGACAAAATTGATGATTTAGCAATGGCACCAGGAGATTATCACATTATTGATTATTTAATTAAAGGAAATGGCATAATCTACGGTACATTTGTATATACCCCAGATTTTGAGTTGCTTTCATATCGATTAGATCCGAGTTAAACCGTCAAGGAGAGGATACGATGACAGAGAATAATGATATAAAAATGGTAATTATTACAGGAATGTCTGGAGCTGGAAAGACAGTAGCTTTACAAAGTTTTGAAGATTTAGGATATTTCTGTGTAGATAATTTACCACCGATGTTATTGCCGAAGTTTATTGAACTTATGGCGGATTCAAAAGGGAAAATGAATAAAGTAGCACTTGGCGTTGATTTACGTGGCCGAGAGTTTTTCGAACATTTATGGGGAGCACTTGATGATTTATCAGAACGTACATGGATTATTCCTCATATTTTATTCTTAGATGCGAAAGATGGCACGCTTGTAACTCGTTATAAAGAAACGAGACGTTCGCATCCACTTGCACCAACTGGTTTGCCGTTAAAGGGAATCGAGATGGAGCGTGGCTTATTAACTGATATGAAGGCACGAGCGAATATTGTTCTGGATACATCGGATTTAAAACCGAAAGAATTACGTGAAAAAATTGTTCATCTGTTTTCAACTGAAACTGAGCAAGCATTTCGTGTAAATGTTATGTCATTTGGATTTAAGTACGGTATTCCAATTGATGCAGATTTAGTATTTGATGTTCGTTTTTTACCAAATCCATATTACATTCCACATATGAAGCCATTAACAGGACTAGATGAAGAAGTTTCATCGTATGTGCTGAAATTTAATGAGACACATAAGTTTTTAGAAAAATTGACGGATCTTATTACTTTCATGCTGCCTCATTATAAAAGAGAAGGCAAGAGTCAACTTGTAATTGCAATTGGATGTACAGGTGGACAGCATCGTTCTGTTACGCTTACAGAATACCTTGGGAAACATTTGAAACCAGAGTATAGCGTTCATGTATCTCATCGTGATGTGGAGAAGAGAAAGGGCCATTAAGGGATGAAAAAAGAGAGAAAACCTAAAATTGTTATCATGGGAGGCGGTACTGGACTCTCTGTTTTATTAAGAGGATTAAAACAATATCCGGTTGATATTACAGCAGTTGTTACAATCGCTGATGATGGTGGCAGTTCAGGTAGATTACGTGATGAGCTCGAAATTCCACCCCCAGGTGACATTCGTAACGTACTTGTTGCGTTATCAGATGTAGAGCCGCTGGTGGAAGCTTTATTTCAGCATCGTTTCACAACGGGAGACGGGCTGAAAGGTCATGCGTTAGGAAATTTATTATTAGCGGGTATGACCTCGATTACAGGAGACTTCTTCCATGCGATTACGGAAACGAGTAAAGTGTTAAATGTCAGAGGACGTGTGTTACCGGCAGCGAACCAAAGTGCGGTACTTCATGCGGAACTAGAAGATGGAGAAATTGTAACAGGTGAATCGAAGATTCCTTATTCTGGGAAGAAGATTAACCGCGTCTTTTTAACTCCAGAAGATGTAGAGCCGTTACATGAAACGTTGGCTGAGATTAAACGAGCTGATTTACTTGTTTTTGGTCCAGGAAGTTTGTATACGAGTATATTACCGAATTTAGTTGTTAACAAAATCGGGGACGCTGTTCTTGCTGCAAAAGCGAAGAAGGTATATGTGTGTAATGTTATGACGCAAGCTGGTGAAACGATGGGATATACTGCGTTTGACCATGTGCAGGCGTTACATGATCATTTAGGTAAACCATTTATCGATACTGCAATTGTAAATAACCGTGATATTCCTTGTGAATTACGTCAGTTATATGAGGAAGAAATGTCAGCACCAGTTGTAGTAGATGAAGAACGTTTTACAGAGAGCAATATTGATGTCATTCAAGATCAATTAGCGAAGTATGATGATCGTGTTGTAAGGCACGATACATTAAAACTAGCTTCTATTTTATATTCACTGTTGTAGATGAGCGTTGCCTCGTTTGAGGTAACGCTCATCATTTCATATAGGACAAGATTTTTGTTCCAAAGTAATCGTATAAGGAGGTGTTGACTGTGTCATTTGCATCAGAAACAAAGAAAGAGCTAACGAATCTTGAGGTGAAGGAATGCTGTGAGAAAGCAGAATTATCAGCGTTACTTCGAATGAACGGATCGCTTTCTTTTTCAAACCGTCGTCTATCTATCGATATTCAAACGGAGAATGCGGCAATCGCAAGAAGGATTTATACGCTTTTG
Source organism: Bacillus cereus group sp. MS39 (assembly GCF_040448665.1). Lineage (NCBI taxonomy): Bacteria > Bacillati > Bacillota > Bacilli > Caryophanales > Bacillaceae > Bacillus > Bacillus cereus group sp. MS39. The sequence goes on from NZ_CP123058.1 coordinate 348,079, forward strand.
AAAAAAGGATATGACGTGACGGTAGAATTACTTGTTCGTAAAAAAATGCGATTGAAGAAAAATAATGTATATATTGTGCGGCTTGTTGAGAAGTCTCGCGAAATATTAGCTGATCTTCATATTGTTCGAGACGACTTTTCGTTAATTCGAAATATATCCCAGGAATTAATCGAGAAGAAATGTTGTAAACGATCGTATTTACGAGGTGCATTTTTAGCAGGTGGTTCAGTAAATAACCCAGAAACATCATCTTATCATTTAGAGGTCTTTTCGTTATATAAGGAACATAATGATGCTATATGTGAATTGATGAACGGATTTGATTTAAATAGTAAGACGTTGGAAAGAAGAAAAGGGTACATTACGTATTTGAAAGAAGCAGAAAAGATTACGGAGTTTTTAAATATTATAGGCGCTCATAATGCACTTTTAAGATTTGAAGACATTCGAATCGTTCGCGATATGCGTAATTCAGTAAATCGTTTAGTGAACTGCGAAACAGCCAATTTAAATAAAACAATTGGTGCAGCGCTAAGGCAGATTGAAAATATCCGTTATATTGATGAGACAGTTGGTCTTGATATATTACCAGATAAACTGCGAGAAATTGCACAATTACGAAGAGATTATCAAGATGTAACATTGAAAGAGTTAGGCGAGATGGTATCCGGGGGGAAAATTAGTAAATCGGGTATTAATCATCGTTTGCGTAAAATCGATGAGATTGCAGAGAAATTACGCGCGGGGGAAGCGGTAGCAAAAAAATAAGAGGTTAAAGGGGAAATGGAGCTGTGGTTCAAAAACGAGTTAAGGTTTCATTAAAAAACGGTTTACAAGCACGTCCGGCTGCGTTGTTTGTACAAGAGGCCAATCGCTTTCATGCGGATATCTTCATCGAGAAAGATGGAAAGACAGTGAATGCAAAGAGCATAATGGGGATTATGAGCTTAGCAATTGGAACTGGTAGCATGATAACAATTACAACAGAAGGTTCAGATGCAGAAGAAGCTTTAGAAGCATTAGCTGCATATATACAATAAGAAGCTATCGCGCATGTGCGATAGCTTTTTTGTTTTGTTGTTTGGTGTTTGTTGTTGGGGTGCGGGTATGTAGGCGGTGCATGCTTGTCGAGGATTGTCGGTAAGTCGATAAGTTGTGTCGAATCGTCGATATATTAAAATAATCGCCGATATAATTGGAGTTACGGTCGATATATTTGAAAAATCGCTGATATATTTAGAAGGATACTAGCTGGGGTATGCACGTGCGGAGGTTTAATCATAAAAAAAGCGCCCTGTAAGAGGGCGCTTCCGCTTTTAGTTATATCCAGCTCCAGCGGCTAGAATCTCCGGTCGTTTCGCTTTTACATTCGAGGCAAAAAGCGCCTCGGATGTAAAAGCTCCATCGCCCTGCGATTCTGAACGAGCCGCTTCCGCTTTTAAGTATTAACGATTTGTAAAGATCTTATCGATTAAGCCGTATTCTAGAGCTCTTTCAGCTGTCATGAAGTTGTCGCGGTCTGTGTCGCGTTGTAGTACTTCAAGTGGTTGACCTGTGCGGTCAGCAAGAATTTGGTTTAGTTTTTCACGTAAGAATAGGATACGTTTTGCAGCAATTTCGATTTCAGTCGCTTGACCTTGTGCTCCGCCAAGTGGTTGGTGAATCATTACTTCACTGTTTGGAAGTGCATAACGTTTTCCTTTTTCACCTGCTGCAAGTAAGAATGCACCCATAGATGCAGCCATACCGATACAGATTGTTGATACTTGTGGTTTAATAAATTGCATTGTATCGTAAATTGCCATACCTGCTGTGATAGAACCACCAGGGCTATTGATGTAGATGTGAATATCTTTTTCTGGATCTTGAGATTCCAAGAATAAAAGCTGGGAAACGATTGAGTTAGCTACGTTGTCATCAATTGCACTACCAAGCATAATGATGCGGTCTTTTAATAGTCGAGAGTAAATATCGTAAGCGCGTTCTCCACGATTTGTTTGTTCAATTACTGTAGGAATTAAATTCATCTGTTATTTCCTCCTTCTAAAGCTTTCTTAGTCTTATAATACAATTATGGTCAATAAAGGTCAAACGAAACCACTTTAAATCAAAAAAATATGTAGTTGTACCATGAATTATTCGCTATGTTTTTGAAATTCCCTGCTTATGTATCTTCAACATCATAACCGAATTACATAAATTTAAACGTCATGAAATCTGTAGTAAAAAGAAAAGAACGCCTTTTTACTGAAGCGTTCTTGTGATATCTATTCTTTTAAAAGATAGGTTACTTTATTTAAAATCTTTTCGATGTGTTTCGCGTTTTTACTATACATTTCGCTTGCTGATTTCGACTTTGTTTCTAGGGAAAATAGTTCAAGATCAGCATGACATTTTTTTAAAGATGCTAATAATAAAGGCTTGTTTTGAGGGGAAGGCATTTGTAGTTTGTCATTATAAATGTCGATAGTAAGTTGTCCGTATGAATCCACTTGACCGAGAAAGACATTTTCAATAACAACACCGAGCTTTTCTAGTTCAGAATGTAACCAAGCACGGTTATGTCCACTAGAGGATAGAGGCTCATCTAAGACATTGCCATCCATAATAACAGTTTGCGGTTCTTTTTCATTTGGTACTTTTAACCCGATGTCTTTTGCTGTAAGTGGCTGAGAATCTTTCTTTAATAATACATTTAATTCTCCGCTCGGTTCTAAGACAGCAAATTCGACTTCAGCTATACTGAATGCACCATTTCCTCTAAGAAGTTCAAGTAACTCATCACTTGTGTATTTTTCTTTCTTTAAATTATCCTCAAGTACTTTGCCATCTTTTATTAACACTGTAGATTTTCCTTCAAAAAAATCTCTAGCAGTTTTGTTTTTCAAGGAAAGAATTCCAACGAAAAAAGGTACCGAGGCGAAAATAAGTATCGCAAAGACGCCGTGGAAAAATTTTGAATCGAGCCCTGTAGATACTTGGGCAGCGATGTCACCGATTGTCATTCCGGCTATGTATTCAAAAAAGGAGAGCTGAGAGATTTGTCTTTTCCCTAACCATTTCGTAATAGCGAATAAAATAATTAATATGAATACAGAGCGAAGAATGACAAGTGTCCATTCCGGCAGGTGAGACATAGTCATTTCCTCCAGTCTACTTAAAACCCTTTATATTGAGGTTCTTCACGTTCTAATAATGAAACTCTATTCTGTAAATCAGCGATGATGCTGTCCATTTCTAACATACATTCATGAAATACACGTTTTGATTCCGTGTCCTGTGAATGTAGTGAAAGGGAGCTTAAACTTGCTTGAGCGCCCCTTACACTAGCAAGGCAGGTTTTAACGCTAGCGATAACAGTCATACAAACACCTCTTATCCTTTCGGTTTGAATAGTAATGCACCAATGAATCCGAATATGATAGCAGCAGAAATACCAGCGCTTGTTACTTTAAACATTCCGGTAATGACGCCAACGATGCCGTGTTTTGCAGCTTCTTCCATTGCGCCGTGAACGAGGGCATTACCGAAACTTGTAATAGGTACAGTTGCCCCGGCTCCAGCAAAGTCGATTAATGGTTCATACAGGTTGAATCCGTCCAGTATAGCACCGGCAACAACGAGTGTTGCCATTGTATGAGCGGGTGTTAGCTTGCCGACATCAAACATAAGTTGGCCAATTACACATATGAGTCCGCCAATGACGAAAGCCCAGAAAAAAATCATTGCGTTGCACCTCCAAATTCAATCGAAACGGCGTGAGCGATACACGGAATCGTTTCTTCTTGTTGGAATGTAAGTGGAGATAGTAAAGCGCCTGTCGCAACGACAAGTATTTTTTTGAATTCTCCCCTTTTCATTCGGTTTAATAAATGACCGTACACGACTGTTGCGGAACATCCTGGTCCACTAGCACCAGCTATGACAGGTTGCCCCTCTCTATAGATGAGTAGCCCGCAATCTTGAAACTGTTCGCTTGTCACTTTTGTTCCGTGTTTATGTAGTAAGTCATAAGCAATTTCGCGTCCGACATGTCCTAGGTCGCCGGTTACGATTAAATCGTAGTAAGAGGCATCAATTTGGCGTTCGCGTAAGTGGGCTTCAATTGTATCGACGGCGGCTGGAGCCATCGCACCGCCCATATTAAATGGATCCGTTAATCCCATATCAACCACTCGTCCGATTGTTGCAGATGTTACCCTAGGGCCATGTCCAGTGTCACTTAAAATAGCCGCGCCTGCCCCGGTTACTGTCCACTGTGCAGTAGGGGGTTTTTGACCGCCGTATTCAGTTGGATAGCGGAATTGTTTTTCAACCGCAGTGTTATGGCTGGATGCCCCAGTTAATAAATATTTTGCGCCTTTTGCATTTACGATACTTGCCCCAAGTGCTAAACCTTCCATAGAAGTAGAACAAGCACCGAATAATCCGAGGTAAGGAGTGCCAAGTGTACGGCAAGCAAAGCTTGTAGGGGTAATTTGATTAATTAAATCTCCTGCAAGTACGAATTGGATATCATCTTTACGAAGTTCTGCTTTTTCAGTAGCGCGGCTACAAGCTTCTTCGAACAAAATTTTATGTGCTTTTTCATAGGAATCTTGGCCGAGCCATAAATCTTCATGAAGGATATCGAAGTCTTCTGGAATTTTCCCTTTTGCTTCAAACGGCCCACCAACGACTCCTGTCGAAATAATAACTGGTTTGTTTTCAAATACCCACGTTCGGTGTCCTTGTAACATTTATAGCCCTCCCCATTGAACGAGAATCGTTTTAATAAGTGCGATGACGAAAGCCGAAAATACACCAAACAAAATAACGGATCCAGCTAATTTAAACATGTTACCGCCAACACCAAGGACGAATCCTTCTGTACGGTGTTCGATACATGCGGCAATAACAGAGTTACCAAATCCAGTGACGGGTACAGCTGTGCCTGCCCCGGCAAACTGTCCAAGACGATCGTAGACGCCAAATCCCGTCAGTAGCATGGAGATAAAAATAAGAGTTGCAACGGTAGGGTTCCCGGCAGAGCGTTCAGTGAAATCAAAATAAGTAATATAAAAGGTGGAAATCAGTTGGCCTATTAGACAAATTAATCCTCCGACGAGAAAAGCTTTTATACAATTTTTAAAAACGGGGCGCTTCGGTTCGCGCTGTTGTTCGAATTTTTTATATTCTTGTTGTACAGGTGTTAAGTTTTTATCTTTACTAGACATTTGAATCCTTCCTTCTCTATTAGAAAGCTTAAATATTAGATCCCATTTCTGATTGAATGAGTTTCAATTGTTTTTTGATGCCATCTTTACTTACTTTCTTTTTCTTAATTTTGTTTTCAAGTTCTTCTATGAGCATAAAGATCTTTTTGTCTGTACTTACACGAATATTGAAAGTAGGGTTTTCATCACTTAGTTTCTTTTTTAATTTACTTCGTAAAGGTTTTAAACCAAATCTTTCGTGATGTTCAGGCTTGACGGCTATGTAAAGATCTAAATTTGTATTAACTGCGGTAGCTTCTATAATTCCTTCCATAGCAAGAGCTTTTTTCTTAGCGTCTTGCGATATAGATTGATTAAAGGATTCTGTACTCATTTTTGTTAATTTAGGGCCCTTGTCTTCTTCCGTTCGTTTAGCTTCTTCTTTCTTTACCTTTTTATCTAACGGGCTATTATCACATCCGGTAAGTGAACCGAATAGGAGCATAAATAACGCGGTTATGATTCCGAGTTTTCGCATTATAATCATTCCATTTCTATTGCAATATGTAATGTGATAGAAAAAGGATGACTGCATATCATCCTTTTTCTATTTCACAGCATGACGAATCCGTTATTGCTGTGAGTATTGTGGTTCTTCCTGTTGGACTTCTTCAACGCGTGGGTTTAAAGAATCGATAATCGTTTGTGTTTGCTCTGCAGCTGTTTGGAAAAGCTGCTTTGCTTGTTGGTTATCCGTATCAAGAGCGAATCCCTCTAAGCTAGCTTGTGCACTTTTTAATCCAGAAACAGTTTGCTTTAACTTTGTAATTACAGTCATTGAATGAAGCCCCCTTTGGAATATCAATTCAAAGATTATAATTTGTGAGTTGGGGTGAATTTATGATTGGAAAATTTAGGTGAAGAAATGTGTTTCTATACTTTAGGCTAAGGTGCATAAAGGATGAAAGGGGATATTTTTATTGATTTAGATGGATTTTATTGCTATTATTATGAGAAGAAAATGATGTGTTTTTTATAATCATGCGCCCATAGCTCAGTCGGATAGAGCGGTGGTTTCCGGTACCACGTCTGTCGGGGGTTCGAATCCCTCTGGGCGCGTCAAAAAGTCCTAACTTACGTTTTGTAGGTTAGGACTTTTTTTATTTCCCTCTTGTTATATCTAGTAATAAGATTTACTATTAGTACTTGGTTACAATAATGTTTTGCTTTATTATTTTCTTTCAATATTATTCAAATTTCGGTTGTAAGTTGTAAATCTCATTAATACATATAAATTAATAATATTTTGGAATGGGTGTCTGTGATAGCATTCTCCTTTTACCAAACTTATTGTACAATAGAAACAAGGGGGAGATTAGTTTGAAGGCAAGTCTTTTACAAGAACAAAGCTTACGTTTGGCAATGACACAAGAGTTAAGGCAAGCGATTACAATGCTCCAGTATAATGTACAAGAATTATCGGAGTTTTTGTATGAGCAATCGTTAGAGAATCCCCTTATTGAGTTAGGTGGTTTTGAGAGGGAGAAGAAAAAGAGCTCTAACAACAGTAAAAGTACCAGCAAACAAGTCGAGAATCAGATGGAAATCTACAGTGTGGATTCAACAACGATTCAGCAACATTTATTAAATCAAATACAGTATTATAAAATAGATGAAGAAGAGCGAAAAATAGCTTCTTTCATTATTATGAACATGGATGGAAATGGGTATTTACAAGAAACGAACGAAGAGTTAGCGGATCTCCTTTCCGCACCGATTCATGAAGTCGCCCGCTTTGTAGAGCTTGTCCAATCACTCGAGCCAGCAGGGGTAGGAGCGCGTAATATTCAGGAATGTCTAACTTTACAATTGAAGCGCTTACAAAGACGGAATGGATTAGCTGAAGAGGTTATAGAGGATCACTTCGCTTATTTCGTGAAGAAAGATTGGCGAAAGCTCGTTCAAGTGTTGAAGTGTAGTAATGAAGAATTGCAATCAGCAGTGAACTGTATTACGTCATTACAGCCGAAACCAGGTCTTGCTTTTTCTTCGGATAAACCACTTTATATTGTGCCTGATATGGCAGTAAAAAAAGATGGCGATCGTCTCGTTTTACAGATGAATGAGAGAAATATGCCGAGAATTGAAATTCATTCTGAATATAGTGCGCTTCTTAATAATAGTGAAAGTGAAGTAGCATCTTACGTATCAGAAAAGTATCAGCATGTGCAGTGGATTATGCGCAGTTTAAAACAGAGAAAACAGACGCTTCTGCAAGTGATGACTATTATTATGGAAAAACAACGTGATTTCTTCTGGGAAGGTCCAGAATATTTAAAACCGCTTGCTTTAAAAGAGGTGGCGGAAGAGTTAGGTGTGCATGAATCTACAATTAGTCGTGCAACGCGAAATAAATATGTGCAAACACCACACGGTTTATTTGAGATGAAATCGTTCTTTAGCAATGCCGTTTCAACGACTGAAGATGAAGCGATTTCTACAAAGCGTGTAAAACAATTTATTCAAAAGCTTGTTGAAGCGGAGAATAAGAAAAAGCCACTTTCAGATCAAAAGATTTCAAAATTATTAGAAGAAGAGCATGAAATCGTTATTTCTCGAAGAACAGTGGCGAAGTATAGAGAACAAATGCATATTCCAGCGTCATCATTACGAAAAACGATCGGATAGGTGAAGAATATGAAAGTTGTACTGTATACAAAAAAAGATTGTGGTCTTTGCGTGCAGGCGAAACAAGTTTTACAGGAAGTACAATATGAATATTCTTTTCAAATCGAGGAAATAGATATATATGAAGATAATGACCTTTTAGAAAAATATCACCTAATGATTCCGGTTATAGAAATAGGCGGAAAACAAGTAGAATATGGTAACATTCACAAAGGTGTCATAATAAACTATATAAAGAATGCAGTTAAGAGTTGAATAAGTTTCTATCTCCTGTTACAATAATACACGTAGCAGGGATTATTTTTTTAACCTATGTGGGACACAAAATGTCACTACGGGACGTAAAGTGACCACAAGGAAAAATGAACCAATGTAGTGAGGAGAAAAGATATGCGCTCATGGATTCAGAACACAAAAAAATTATTACCTGATCTGCTACCTGTTATGCAAACGAGAATGCAAATTCTTCAATACATTAGGCTCATGCAGCCGATTGGAAGAAGAAATTTGTCAGCAAGTCTCGGTATGACAGAACGAGTATTGCGAAGTGAAGTTCAAGTTTTGAAAGAACAAAACTTAGTTCACGTCGCTTCTTCTGGAATGACTTTGACAGAAGAAGGAACAGCTTTAGTTCTTGCATTGGAAGACTTTATGAAAGAAATTTCCGGGTTAAAGGTTTTAGAAAAGCAACTTAAGGAAACATTAGACTTGGATGAAGTTTTCGTTGTCCCTGGTGATAGTGATGAATCACCTTGGGTCAAACTGGAGATGGGCCGTGCTTGTGTGACTTGTATAAAAGACCGTCTGACAGTGAATAATATCGTTGCTGTGGCTGGAGGAACTACGCTAGCTGCTGCTGCGGACATGATGCAGCTTGATTGCAAAGATTTACATATGCTATTTGTCCCAGCGCGTGGTGGAATTGGAGAGGGTGTTGAATTAGAAGCCAATACCATTTGTGCCAAGATGGCGCAAAATACGATGAGTAATTATCGCTTATTGTATGTTCCAGACCATGTTAGTAGCGAAGCATATGCGTCTATTGTGACAGAGCCTTCCGTGAAAGAAGTTCTTGAGTTGATTCGATCTTCCAATATCGTCATTCATGGAATAGGTGATGCGTTAACAATGGCACGTCGCAGAAATACTTCAGAAGCAGATTGGTTAAAGATTCAAGCAAGCGAAGCAGTAGGCGAAGCTTTCGGTTACTACTTTAATGAACAAGGAAATGTTGTTCATAAAGTAAGAACAGTTGGTATGCAGCTTGAGGATTTACAACATGTATCTCACGTTGTTGCAGTCGCTGGAGGTTCTTCAAAGGCAAAGGCAATACAGGCTGTAATTAAACAAGGGCACACTTCAATTCTAATTACAGATGAAGGTGCAGCAAAACAGTTAACAAAGGGTATTACCCTTTAATATAATCCCCCAAGGAGGAAATTCAAATGACTAAAATTGGTATTAATGGATTTGGACGTATCGGACGTAACGTATTCCGCGCAGCTCTTAACAACTCTGAGGTAGAAGTAGTAGCAATCAACGACTTAACAGATGCTAAAACATTAGCTCACCTTTTAAAATATGACACAGTTCACGGAACTTTAAATGCAGAAGTATCTGCTAACGAAAACAGCATCGTTGTTAACGGTAAAGAAATTAAAGTTATCGCTGAGCGTGACCCAGCTCAACTACCATGGAGCGACTACGGAGTAGAAGTAGTAGTAGAATCTACTGGTCGTTTCACTAAAAAATCAGACGCTGAAAAACACTTAGGTGGATCAGTTAAGAAAGTTATCATCTCAGCTCCAGCTTCTGACGAAGATATCACTGTAGTTATGGGTGTTAACCACGAACAATACGATGCAGCTAACCACAACGTAGTATCTAACGCTTCTTGTACTACAAACTGTCTAGCTCCATTCGCTAAAGTATTAAACGAAAAATTTGGCGTAAAACGCGGAATGATGACAACAATTCACTCTTACACTAACGACCAACAAATCTTAGACTTACCACACAAAGATTTACGTCGTGCTCGTGCAGCAGCTGAAAACATGATCCCAACATCTACTGGTGCAGCTAAAGCTGTAGCATTAGTATTACCAGAACTTAAAGGTAAATTAAACGGTGGCGCTGTACGTGTTCCAACTGCTAACGTTTCTCTTGTTGACTTAGTTGTTGAACTTGACAAAGAAGTAACAGTTGAAGAAGTAAACGCAGCATTCAAAGCAGCTTCTGAAGGCGAATTAAAAGGTATCCTTGGATACAGCGAAGAGCCATTAGTATCTATCGACTATAACGGATGTACAGCTTCTTCTACAATCGATGCATTATCTACAATGGTAATGGAAGGTAACATGGTTAAAGTACTTTCTTGGTACGATAACGAAACTGGTTACTCTAACCGCGTAGTAGACCTAGCAGCATACATGACTTCTAAAGGTCTTTAATTCTTAATTATATAAGTAATCAATGACAAAACGAGGGAGAGGGTTTGTTCCCTCTCTCTCTTCTTTCGTTTTAAAAGCAAATGTGTTAAGCTTTTGAGTGGGTTTTGTCAATCCTAACTAGTAGTCGGAGGGAAATCCAATGAACAAAAAATCAATTCGTGACGTAGATTTAAAAGGTAAGCGTGTATTTTGCCGCGTTGATTTCAACGTACCTATGAAAGAAGGCAAAATTACAGATGAAACTCGTATCCGTGCAGCTCTTCCTACAATTCAATATTTAGTAGAGCAAGGTGCGAAAGTTATTTTAGCAAGTCACTTAGGCCGTCCAAAAGGTCAAGCAGTAGAAGAATTACGTCTTACTCCAGTAGCAGCACGTTTAGGCGAGCTTCTTGGTAAAGATGTTAAAAAAGCAGACGAAGCATTCGGACCAGTTGCACAAGAAATGGTTGCAGCAATGAACGAAGGCGACGTATTAGTTCTTGAAAACGTACGTTTCTATGCGGGCGAAGAAAAGAACGATGCAGAACTTGCGAAAGAATTTGCAGCTCTTGCTGATATCTTCGTAAACGATGCATTCGGTGCAGCTCACCGTGCTCACGCTTCTACAGCAGGTATCGCAGACTACCTACCAGCAGTATCTGGATTATTAATGGAAAAAGAGTTAGATGTACTTGGAAAAGCACTTTCTAACCCAGAACGTCCATTCACAGCTATCATCGGTGGTGCGAAAGTAAAAGATAAAATCGGTGTAATTCGTCATCTATTAGACAAAGTAGATAACTTAATCATCGGTGGCGGACTTGCTTACACATTCGTTAAAGCTTTAGGTCATGAAATTGGTCTATCTCTATGTGAAGACGACAAGATCGAACTAGCTAAAGAATTTATGCAACTTGCAAAAGAAAAAGGCGTAAACTTCTACATGCCAGTTGATGTTGTAATCACAGAGGAATTCTCTGAAACTGCAACAACTCAAATCGTAGGTATCGACTCTATCCCTTCTACTTGGGAAGGCGTGGACATCGGTCCTAAAACACGTGAAATTTATGCAGATGTAATTAAAAATTCTAAGCTTGTTGTATGGAATGGACCAATGGGTGTATTCGAAATGACTCCATTCGCAGAAGGTACAAAAGCAGTAGGACAAGCATTAGCAGATGCAGAAGATACATACTCTGTTATCGGCGGTGGTGACTCTGCAGCAGCTGTTGAAAAATTCGGTATGGCTGATAAAATGAGCCACATTTCTACTGGCGGCGGTGCGTCATTAGAATTCATGGAAGGCAAAGAGCTTCCAGGTGTAGTTTGTCTTAACGACAAATAAGTAGCAGCCAAAGAAAAAGGACGGTGCAAAGCATGCGTAAACCAATTATCGCAGGTAACTGGAAAATGAATAAAACTCTATCAGAAGCAGTTAGCTTCGTAGAGGAAGTTAAAGGTCAAATCCCAGCAGCTTCAGCTGTTGATGCAGTAGTTTGCTCTCCAGCTCTATTTTTAGAGCGTTTAGTAGCTAAGGCTGAAGGAACTGACTTACAAGTAGGTGCACAAAACATGCACTTCGAAAAAAATGGTGCATTCACTGGCGAAATTAGCCCAGTAGCACTTAGCGACTTAAAAGTAGGCTATGTAGTACTTGGCCACTCTGAGCGTCGTGAAATGTTTGCTGAAACAGACGAATCAGTGAACAAAAAGACTCTTGCAGCATTTGAACATGGTTTAACACCAATCGTATGTTGTGGTGAGACTTTAGAAGAGCGCGAAAGCGGAAAAACATTTGATCTAGTAGCAGGTCAAGTGACTAAAGCACTTGCAGGTTTAACAGAAGAGCAAGTTAAAGCAACTGTTATCGCTTATGAGCCAATCTGGGCTATCGGTACAGGTAAATCTTCTTCTTCTGCAGATGCAAACGAAGTATGTGCGCACATCCGTAAAGTTGTTGCAGAAGCTGTTTCTCCAGAAGCTGCAGAAGCTGTTCGTATTCAATACGGCGGTAGCGTAAAACCAGAAAACATTAAAGAGTATATGGCACAATCTGACATCGACGGCGCTTTAGTCGGCGGTGCTAGCTTAGAGCCTGCTTCGTTCTTAGGTCTTCTGGGGGCGGTAAAATGAGAAAGCCAACAGCTTTAATCATTCTTGATGGTTTCGGACTACGTGAAGAAACTCACGGGAATGCTGTAGCACAAGCTAAAAAACCTAATTTTGATGGTTACTGGAACAAATTCCCTCATACAACGCTTACAGCTTGTGGTGAGGAAGTGGGTCTTCCAGAAGGTCAAATGGGTAACTCTGAGGTTGGTCACTTAAATATCGGTGCTGGCCGTATCGTATATCAAAGCTTAACACGCGTAAACGTTGCAATTCGTGAAGGTGAGTTCGATCAGAACGAAACGTTCCAAAATGCAATTAAAAGCGTGAAAGAAAAAGGTACTGCTCTTCATTTATTCGGTTTGCTTTCTGATGGTGGTGTGCACAGTCACATGAACCACATGTTTGCTCTTCTTCGCTTAGCAGCAAAAGAAGGCGTGGAGAAAGTTTATATCCATGCATTCTTAGATGGCCGCGATGTTGGACCACAAACAGCAAAAGGTTATATCGATGCAACGAATGAAGTAATTAAAGAAACAGGAGTAGGACAATTCGCGACTATCTCTGGTCGTTATTACTCTATGGACCGTGACAAGCGTTGGGATCGCGTTGAAAAATGTTACAGTGCTATGGTAAATGGTGAAGGCCCTACTTATAAATCAGCAGAAGAGTGTGTAGAAGACTCTTATGCGAACGGTATCTATGATGAATTCGTATTGCCGTCTGTAATTGTTAACGAAGATAACACGCCAGTTGCAACAATCAATGATGATGATGCAGTTATCTTCTATAACTTCCGTCCAGACCGTGCAATTCAAATTGCTCGTGTATTTACAAACGAAGATTTCCGTGAGTTCGATCGTGGTGAAAAAGTACCTCACATTCCTGAATTCGTTTGTATGACACACTTCAGTGAAACTGTAGATGGTTACGTGGCATTCAAGCCAATGAATCTTGATAATACTTTAGGTGAAGTTGTTGCGCAAGCGGGATTAAAGCAACTTCGCATCGCGGAAACTGAAAAGTATCCGCACGTTACATTCTTCTTTAGCGGTGGTCGTGAGGCTGAATTCCCAGGAGAAGAGCGTATCTTAATTAACTCACCGAAGGTTGCAACGTATGACTTGAAACCTGAAATGAGCATTTACGAAGTAACGGACGCTTTAGTAAATGAAATTGAAAATGATAAACATGATGTTATCATTCTTAACTTTGCGAACTGTGATATGGTTGGCCATTCTGGGATGATGGAACCAACAATTAAAGCAGTAGAAGCAACTGACGAATGTTTAGGAAAAGTTGTAGAAGCGATTCTTGCAAAAGATGGTGTAGCACTTATTACTGCTGACCATGGTAATGCTGATCAGGAGTTAACTGCTGATGGTGGACCAATGACAGCTCATACAACTAACCCGGTTCCTTTCATCGTTACAAAAAATGATGTAGAGCTTCGTGAAGGTGGTATTTTAGGAGATATCGCTCCAACGATGCTTACGCTTTTAAATGTGGAACAACCGAAAGAAATGACAGGTAAAACAATTATTAAATAATTTGCTTATATAAAAAGGAGAGAATTTATTATGTCAACAATTATTGATGTTTATGCTCGCGAAGTCCTTGACTCTCGTGGTAACCCAACTGTAGAAGTAGAAGTTTACACAGAAAGCGGCGCTTTCGGACGCGCTATCGTACCAAGTGGTGCATCTACTGGTGAGCACGAAGCAGTAGAATTACGTGACGGTGACAAATCTCGTTACCTTGGTAAAGGTGTTTTAAATGCAGTAAACAACGTTAACGAAGCAATCGCTCCAGAAATCGTTGGTTTCGACGTAACTGACCAAGCTGGTATCGACCGTGCTATGATCGAATTAGATGGCACTCCAAACAAAGGTAAACTAGGCGCTAACGCTATCCTTGGTGTATCTATGGCAGTAGCTCACGCAGCAGCTGACTTCGTAGGTCTTCCATTATACCGTTACCTTGGTGGATTCAATGCAAAACAATTACCAACTCCAATGATGAACATCATCAACGGTGGTTCTCACGCTGATAACAACGTAGACTTCCAAGAGTTCATGATCTTACCAGTTGGTGCTCCAACATTCAAAGAATCAATCCGTATGGGTGCTGAAGTATTCCATGCACTTAAAGCTGTATTACATGACAAAGGTCTTAACACTGCAGTAGGTGACGAAGGTGGATTCGCTCCAAACCTTGGTTCTAACCGTGAAGCATTAGAAGTAATCATCGAAGCTATCGAAAAAGCTGGTTACAAAGCTGGCGAGAACGTATTCTTAGGAATGGACGTTGCTTCTTCTGAGTTCTACAACAAAGAAACTGGTAAATATGACCTTGCAGGCGAAGGCCGTACTGGCTTAACTTCTGCAGAAATGGTTGATTTCTACGAAGAGCTTTGCAAAGACTTCCCAATCATCTCTATCGAAGATGGTTTAGACGAAAACGACTGGGATGGTCACAAATTATTAACTGATCGTATCGGTGATAAAGTACAATTAGTTGGTGACGACTTATTCGTAACTAACACTCAAAAACTTGCTGAAGGTATCGAAAAAGGTATCTCTAACTCAATCTTAATTAAAGTTAACCAAATCGGTACTTTAACTGAGACTTTCGAAGCTATCGAAATGGCTAAACGTGCTGGTTACACAGCAGTTGTATCTCACCGTTCTGGTGAAACTGAAGATGCTACAATCGCTGACATCGCAGTTGCAACTAACGCTGGCCAAATCAAAACTGGTTCTATGAGCCGTACTGACCGTATTGCTAAGTACAACCAATTATTACGCATCGAAGACGAACTAGGCGAAATCGCTGTTTACGATGGTGTAAAATCTTTCTATAACATCAAACGATAATTGTAGAAAATAACGACAGACCGTGAGAAATCACGGTCTGTTTTTTTATGCTTAAAATTGCTCACCCGTCATAAGTGACATGAAATGTTTAAAGAAACGGTTATAATCAAAATCAATTGCAATTTGATGATTCGGCCAATCAGTAAATGGTTTAGATTCTCCTAAAGAGCGAAATTCTCCAATGCTTGCTCCTTGTGCATAGGATTCCGTCATGACAACGATAGGTGATTTGTGGTACGTAAACATAGACTTATCAAGTAAAGCGAGTATTGGCATTGTGTCATGGAATGGGCTCCCCTCTAAATGCGGTAAGGCGTCTTTATAATAGCCGTAGTAATAATGATCGAATAACGGTTTGACGAGTGGGGCTTTTCCTTTTGCTTCAATGTATTCAGCCATTTCTGGTGTAATGATGGAATACTGAGTGACGTTTAATGGATAGATGTACATGTTAGGTGAGGATTGAAGGACTATATTAGCGGCAGTAGGATCGCCATAAAAGTTCGCTTCGGAAATAGGGGTCACATTACCAGGATGTAAAAAGGTGCCGCCCATTACGTAGTAAGATTTAATTTGCTTCATGAGCTGTTTGCATAAGATGAATAAAATTGCTAGGGAGGTAAGTCTTCCTAAACTAACAATGATTAATTCATCTTTATACTGTTCAATAAGAGGAATGACTTCGAAAAAATTCTCCATTTCTCCGTTAGTCACATGTCCCTTTGGAATAATTGGCCCGAGCCCTTGTTTCCCGTGTACTTCCGTAAAGAAAGCAGGAGGGGCGCCAGTAAGTGGGCGTTCTGATCCACCAAATATCTTGATATTTCTATCCTTTGCTTCGCTCTTAAGAAAATGAGCGTTTTGTACGGCCATTTCTTTTGGAACATTGCCGTAATCAGCAACAATGCCGACGATTTCTATTTCATCGATAAAGAATGCTAAGAGGAGAGCCATCGTATCATCAATCCCAGGATCACAAAAAATAAGAACTTTTTTGGGCATATGTTCACCACCTATCTTGTTTATCCCGTAAAAGTCCGATTGTGGGGATGAAGAAAACCACCACTAATGAAAGTTTCACTTTATATATATGTAAGCTTAAGGATAAAAAGATTATTTTATTGAAATAACAACGTTATAAATTCAGAAAATAAAAACTTTTTGTATTAGGTCAAGGTTTTTGACTTAATTTCTATGCGAAAATCCAGTCATATCAAGGTTGTAAGCGTCTAACATAAGCTGTTTTTGCTGTCAAGTTGATAAATTGCAGCTTTTTACAATTTATACTATGATAAAGATATTAAGAGAAGATCGTATAAACATGAGGGATGATGAACATGAAATTTACAAAGATTCTTGTCCAAATTGCTGCTCTTTACGTCTTTTATATGGTTGGAACTTGGGTACAAGAAGTGTTAAATATTCCGATTCCAGGAAGTTTGATTGGAATGTTTCTCTTACTTGTTTTACTTAGCCTAAAAGTCCTTCCAGTGAAATGGTTCGATTTAGGAGCAGAAACACTCGTTGCTATTATGCCGTTTTTATTAATTCCGCCAACGCTTGGCCTAATGAATTACGGTGCTTTTTTTATGAGTAAAGGAATTTCTCTTTTCATTACAATTGTAGCGAGTACATTTTTAATTATTATTGTCGCAGGACATACAGGACAATATCTTGCGAATAGAAAGGAAAGAGAGTCGCGATGAGCCAAATATTAATCGGAATCGGTTGGGTTCTTTTTACGGTGCTATTATACCAATTATCTAAAAAAATCTATAAATTATTTCCAACACCATTCACCATTCCAATGCTTGTAGCAACAGGATTAATGGCTTTCTTATTTATCATGCTTGATATACCATATCAACATTATATGGAAAGCGGTGGTGGCTGGATTGCAAAACTGCTCGGACCCGGTGTTGTAGCATTTGCAATTCCTCTTTATAAACAACGTCACGTTCTGCAAAAATATGTTGTACCGATTGCTGGTGGCGTATTAGTAGGGACAACAGTTGCAATCGCAAGTGATTTTGCCATTGCATCACTTATGGGAACAGATAAAAGCTTAATTTTATCTTCTTTACCAAAATCGGTGACAATGCCAGTTGCGATGAGTGTTTCAGAGCAAGTTGGTGGTGTACCGTCATTAACAGCAGCTTTCGTTGTTATCGCAGGTATTACTGGAACGATTACCGGCCCACTTTTATTAAAATGGAGCCGCGTTACAAACTCAGTTGGTAAAGGTATCGGATTTGGATGTGCTTCTCATATTATGGGTGTAATGAGAGCGATGAAAAATAATGAACATGAAGGTGTTATTGGATCGGTAACAATGACATTAACAGCAATTTTGACATGTTTGCTCGGGCCGTTATTTGCAATGATGTTTATGTAATAGAAGAAAAGCGAGAGCGACTCTATAGCTCTCGCTTTTCTATAGAATTTATGCTACAGTTAAAATAACTGAATCTTTGTAGGAGGTACGCCAAGTGCATACGTTATTATCCGTTTTACTTATTATTGTATCGATTTTAATGATTGTTATGGTACTTATGCAGTCTAGTAATAGCTCAGGCCTTTCAGGTGCAATTTCAGGCGGTGCAGAGCAATTATTTGGTAAGCAAAAAGCACGTGGAATTGAAGCGGTATTAAACCGTATTACAATTGTTTTAGCTGTTCTATTCTTCGTATTAACAATTGCTGTTACGTACTTAAATTTATAGAATTGAAAGAAGAAGCGTTAGTAAGATGTACTAATGGTTCTTCTTTTTTATTTTGCCATTTGAAAGATGTTTCTAATTAGATTATAGAAATATAAATATGGTACACTAGATATAGAAAGAATACGACTAGATTACAGAAGAGAAAGAGGAGAAGTACATGATGAAATTAGCATCTCCGAAACCATTTACATTTGAGGGTGGAGACCGCGCTGTTTTATTACTACATGGTTTCACAGGAAACTCAGCTGATGTACGTATGTTAGGGCGTTTCTTAGAGAAGAAAGGCTACACTTGTCATGCGCCAATTTTTAAAGGGCACGGTGTACCACCAGAAGAGCTTGTTCATACAGGTCCTGAAGATTGGTGGCAAGACGTAATGGAAGCATATCAGCTTTTAAAAGATAAAGGCTTTGAGAAAATTGCTGTTGCTGGATTATCACTTGGCGGCGTATTTTCTTTAAAATTAGGTTATACAGTACCGGTTTTAGGTGTAGTACCAATGTGTGCACCAATGTATATTAAGAGTGAAGAAACGATGTACCAAGGTATATTGGCATATGCCCGCGAATATAAAAAACGTGAGCAAAAATCACCAGAGCAAATTGAACAAGAAATGTTGGAATTCCAAAAGACACCGATGAATACATTAAAAGCACTACAAGAGCTAATTGCTGACGTACGTAACAATGTGGATATGATTTATGCCCCAACATTTGTTGTACAAGCGCGTCATGATGAAATGATTAATACAGATAGTGCTAACATTATTTATAACGGTGTAGAATCTACGTTAAAAGACATTAAATGGTATGAAGACTCTACGCATGTCATTACACTTGATAAGCAACGTGACGAGCTACATGAGGATGTATATAACTTCTTGGAGCAACTAGATTGGTAAGATCTAGTTGCCTCTTTTTTTCATAAGGAATTTTTTGTGAAAACTGTAAAAATCATTAGGGGAGTATTAAAGTTTCGCTTTATACATCCCCAGTCTTTCGGATACACTAAATAATATAAGGGTTTAAAGGAGGTATTTCTGCTTGGAAGAAATCATACAAGAAAATATTGATAAGTTGTTATTATTTATGAGAGAAGAAGCGTATAAACCGTTAACAATACAAGAGTTAGAAGAGGCATTTGGAATTGAAGGTTCTGAGGGCTTTAAAGATTTTGTAAAGGCACTTGTAACGATGGAAGAGAAGGGACTTGTTATTCGCACGCGTAGTAACCGTTACGGTCTTCCTGAAAAGATGAGTTTAGTACGCGGTAAATTAATTGGACATGCACGTGGCTTTGCATTCGTTGTACCAGAAGAGAAGAAAACCGGAGATGATGATCTTTTCATCCCGCCTACAGAGTTAAACGGTGCACTTCATGGTGATACAGTATTAGCGCGTGTTAGCGCACAATCAAGTGGATCACGCCAAGAAGGTTCAATTGTACGTATTTTAGAGCGCGGCACAAAAGAACTAGTTGGTACATATACAGAATCGAAAAACTTTGGATTTGTTATACCTGACAATAAGCGCTGGACGAGTGATATCTTTATCTTGAAAAGTGCATCAATGGGTGCTGTAGAAGGCCATAAAGTAGTTGTGAAAATTACGAGCTATCCAGAGAATCGTTTAAGTGCAGAAGGTGAAGTTATTCAAATTCTAGGTCATAAAAATGATCCAGGAGTAGATATTTTATCAGTTATCCATAAACATCATCTACCTTTAGCATTCCCTGAAGAAGTGATGGAGCATGCAAACAGTGTACCAGAAACGATTTCAGAAGAAGATTTAAAAGATCGCCGTGACCTGCGTGACCAAATGATTGTAACAATTGACGGTGCAGATGCGAAAGATTTAGATGACGCTGTTACAGTAACGAAGCTCGAGAACGGTAACTACAAGCTTGGCGTTCATATTGCGGATGTAAGTCATTACGTTCAAGAAGGTTCTCCAATTGATGTAGAAGCAGCGGAAAGAGCAACGAGTGTATATCTTGTTGACCGTGTAATTCCGATGATTCCGCATCGTCTATCTAACGGTATTTGTTCGTTAAACCCGAAAGTAGACCGTCTGACGTTATCTTGTGAAATGGAAATCAACAACTTAGGTGATGTTGTAAAGCATGAGATTTTCCAAAGTGTGATTAAAACGACAGAGCGTATGACGTATGCTGACGTAAGAAGCATTTTAGAAGATGAGGACGAAGAGTTAATCAAACGCTATGAGCCGCTAGTACCGATGTTTAAAGAGATGGGTCAATTGGCACAGATTTTACGTGAAAAACGTATGCGCCGTGGTGCAATTGACTTTGACTTTAAAGAAGCAAAAGTATTAGTAGACGAAGAAGGTAAACCGACAGATGTTGTCATGCGTGATCGTTCTGTATCAGAGAAGTTAATTGAAGAATTTATGCTTGTTGCGAACGAAACAGTAGCAGAGCATTTCCACTGGATGAACGTACCATTCATGTACCGTGTCCATGAGGATCCGAAAGAAGATAAGCTGGAACGTTTCTTCGAGTTTGTAACAAACTTCGGATATGCAGTAAAAGGACGTGCGAATGAAATACATCCTCGTGCGCTGCAACAAATTCTTGAAATGGTTCAAGGACAGCCTGAAGAAGTAGTTATTTCAACAGTAATGCTTCGTTCAATGAAGCAAGCGCGTTACGATGCGGATAGCTTAGGGCATTTCGGTTTATCAACTGAGTTCTACACACATTTCACATCACCAATTCGTCGTTACCCAGATACAATCGTTCATAGATTAATTCGTGAATACATCATTAACGGTAAAGTCGACAATGAAACACAAGCGAAATGGCGTGAAAACTTACCTGAAATTGCAGAGCATTCTTCTAATATGGAACGCCGTGCTGTTGAAGCAGAACGTGAAACAGACGAAATGAAAAAAGCAGAGTATATGGTTGATAAAATCGGCGAAGAGTATGATGGTATGATTAGCTCTGTAACAAACTTCGGTTTATTCGTAGAGCTTCCAAATACAATTGAAGGTCTTGTACACGTTAGCTACTTAACGGATGATTACTACCGTTATGACGAGAAACATTTCGCAATGATCGGAGAACGTACAGGTAACGTATTCCGCATCGGAGACGAAATTACAATTCGTGTTATTAACGTAAACAAAGACGAGCGTGCAATCGACTTTGAAATCGTTGGCATGAAAGGTACGCCTCGTCGTAAGTTCAAAGATCGTCCCGTCGTTATCGAACAGCCAAGAACAGGCAGAAAGAAACGCGGTGGACGTAGCGAACGTAGTAATGAGCGCGGTGGCGAGCGCGGCACAGGAAGAAAGTTTGATCGTGGTGGACAAGGAAAAGGAAAAGGATCAGCATCAGCATCCACAGCCGCTAGTCAGCCAGGAAAAAAAGATGGTAACGGTAATGGTAAGAAGAAAAAAGGCTTCTTTGAAAATGTACCAGGATTCAAGAAGAAAAAGAAAAAGCGCAAGTAAGAAAAGAGTGGCTTCGCTTTAATGAAAAGCGGGGCCTTTTCTTTTTTATTGGTGGCTTGAGAGCGAGCCACTTTCGCTTTTTAATGGAATCCAGCTACAGTGGCTAGAATGTTCGGCGGCTTCGCTTCTTTCCGAGAGGCAAAGAGCGCCTCAAGGTCAGAAGCTCCATCCACCTCACATTCTGAGCGAGCCACTTTCGCTTTTTTATAACATTTGTTACAATAGTAAAAATAGAGGAGGGACGTTATATGCCAAAAGGTTCAGGTAAGGTTATTGCACAAAATAAAAAAGCATTTCATGATTATTTCATCGAAGAAACATACGAGGCAGGGCTTGTCCTTCAAGGAACTGAAATTAAGTCGATTCGCGCTGGACGCGTGAACTTGAAAGATGCGTTTGCACGTGTACATAATGGTGAAGTATGGGTACATAATATGCATATTAGTACGTACGAGCAAGGGAATCGTTTCAACCACGATCCGCTTCGCACGAGAAAGTTACTTCTTCATAAAAAAGAGATTGAAAAGTTAACGGGTGCTTCAAAAGAAACAGGCTATGCATTAGTTCCAGTTAGAATTTATTTAAAAAATGGATTCGCGAAAATGGCACTTGGTTTAGCAAAAGGTAAAAAGCAATATGATAAGCGTAACGATTTAAAAGAAAAAGAAGCAAAACGTGAAATTGCACGCGCGTTCCGTGATCGTCAAAAGATGTAATACAGATATTTACATTTGTAAAACGACGCGCGTATGTTATAATAACTTATGTAAGATTGTTGCACATTGAAAAACAGCTCTTAGTAGCTATCACGATATTTCTTCGTATGCTCCATTTTTATCATGGGGACGTTACGGATTCGACAGGGATAGTTCGAGCTTAGGTTGCGAGTCGAGGGGATCGGCCTCGTTAAAACGTCAAAGCCTATAATTGGCAAACAAAACAATCTTTCTTTAGCTGCTTAATTGCACTAAAGGTTCCTCCCTCCATCGTCCATGTGGTAGGGTAAGGGACTCAAACTAAGTGGACTACGCCGGAGTTCGCCGTCTGAGGGCGAAGGAAGAGAACAATCAGACTAGCAACTTGGAAGCCTGTCGATAGGCCGAAGAGTTCGCGAAATACTAATATATCGACTACACTCGTAGAAGCTTAAGTGCCGATATTTTTGGACGTGGGTTCGACTCCCACCGTCTCCACCAATACATATTTGGTGGTTTTTTTATTTTGTGTGATTTGAACCATAACTTTGCCGTTTGGGCAAGGTTATGGTTCTTTTTGTTTTTAGAAAAACATTATAGGGAATAACTAATTTCTTATAATGATGGGTATGTATGATGATGACCCCTAATTATTATTCAGTTATTTATTTAATTTGAATAACTTTTTTGTTGTCTTATTTCAGCGTCCATATTAGTCGGCACATAAAGACCTGGATTTATCTCTTTATCTATGTACCTTAAATTCTTATAATCTTTCACCAGTGTTATCTGTAACATAGGTTTATCGACCAAGTCGGTGTACGCGACAGGAATTGCCTGCTCAATCGTACGCACTTGCCCTTCCTTGTCGAGATACTCTATTTTCATACGATACACAGATTGAAGGTTGCTATAGTTCTCCCATATCATTTGAATGTCTGGCATCACAGTTACCGGATTTACATTATGTAATACCTCAAGATTTTCATAACTCTTTACTTCATAGAACACACGCGTATGTTCTTCATAATGCTGTAAAACCCATTTCTCCTCATTATCAATAAGAAACATCCTAATAAACACCCAAATAATTAGGCACACAATCACAAACAGAACCCGCCTTAAAGTACTTTTTCTCGCTACCTTTATATCTCGTATTTCTTCCATCAACCCTTCACCTCTTTTACGTTGTTCCCCATATATTTTACCACTTCCCTGTAAGGTGCCACATTGCTATCAAGCTAACAAAATAAAAATTCCCTAAAATAAAAAATACCCAACTAAAATTCAGTTAATTTGGTTAATAAAAATAAATGATAGGATCAAGTTCTTTATCAGAATTTGGTCTTTTTTGATTTTAAAGGTTGGAGATGGACTTCTAATATCTTAATCCTTGAGGCGAGCTTATAGGTTAATAAAAGATTTATGGCAATGTTATGCTTCAAATGTAACAAGAATGTTCTCTAAAAACTAAGCTTTATGGAAATATTATGTTTCAAATTGTGGCGGACTTATGATTCAAATTACATTTTGTATGTAACAAGAAGCATAAGATGGCCGTTTTGGTCAACTTATGCTTCCAACTGCGGCCAACTTATAAGTAAAGTGACATTGTATGATAGGAACCATAATTTTGCCGGATTGGCAAGGTTATGGTTCTTTTTGTTTGTGGCAAACTTATACTTCCGAAAATAAAATGTAACAAGAAGCGTAGAATAGCCATTTTACGCTTCTTGTTACATTTTAAGGACCATATTACAATCAAGATAGGAAAAGCAAATACCCCAAAACTAATAAATAATCTTTTTGGTTCGATGGGCATGTGGGGGGGCCCTACTAGGCGAATTTTAACCTAAAAAATTCGAATTTCTGTACATTAAGTAAAGTGAATTTTTATTCGCGTGATTCTTATTATCTGAAATTAATAAAGCATGTTATACTCTCTTCTTTAAGAACGTCTCCATAATATCCTTTTTGAATCTTTCATAATCAAACTGAAAAGCTACATTATGCATTTTATAGCCTGGATTAGCAACAAAGCGAAAATCTGCAATGCTTTGACCGAATCCTTCTCCTTGATCAGGAATTATTTTAATGGGTACTCTTGAAAGGCTAACAGCCTCTTGATTTAGCAAATACCACACTGTTACAAAATCATGCATAGGACTTCCACTTATACCAGGATTAGACTTGGAGTAGAAATTATAATAATAGTCTAGCATGGGCTTGATGATGAGTCCTGCAAGATCTTGTGTATTCCGATGAAATGTATCAATTTGCTGGACCATTTCAGGTGTAACAATCGCATGTTGTGTCACATTTAAAGGAATAATTGTCAAGTTCTTCGCATGCTGCAGAATTAAATTTGCTGCATAAGGGTCTGCGTAAAAGTTAGCTTCAGCCACAGCAGTTACGTTACCTGGATAGAAAAAAGCTCCCCCCATGCAAATGCATTCTCTTACGTTTCGCATTGTTTCTAAATTCAATACAAAAGTCGTGGCTAGCGAAGAAAGTCTTCCTAAATTGATAATTGTAAGATCTTCTAAATTTGATTCTATAATTTGATAAATATCATTTAAGGGGTAAATTGGATATGGAATTTCAGGGGGAATAATAGGACCTAATCCGACTTTTCCGTGTACCTCAGGGAAATACTGAATCAATATACCTGTCAACGGCACAGAAGCACCAAGGAATACAGGTATCTCTTCTCTCCCCGCAATGTACTTCAAATAGTTAATATTTCTTATTACATTTTCTCTTGATACATTTCCATAATCGGCTACAATTCCTACAAGTTGAATGTCTTTACGAAAAAAGGTGTACAGTATAGCAAACGCATCATCAATTCCCAAATCTGTAAACAGGAGAACCTTTTTTGGCATACCTCTCCCTCCAAAATTTATAGAATCCTATGTTCACTAATGAGTAGGCTAAACTTGTGTGTATATATTTTATGTATTCTTAAAGAGTGAATTCTATTCACTTGACGTGGCTTCGCTCATCTAATTTTAATATTATGTTTAAGCGTAAAATACATAAGGTGCATTAGAAATATGAAAAGATCCATTGTTATTGAGGAGTTTACACCGGATTGGGCAATATCATTAGGGCTCATCATATCAAAAAAAGAAAATTGTACGTTTAGATACAAAATAATCGATTTCTTGTATGTTAAGGAACTGGTTATTTGTTTTTCTACTTTTTAGGGAGTTTTTCTGGTAATGGTGTATACAAATAATAAAGTTGTTTAATTTACAATAAAGACGTTTAAAACAAAGTGTTTTTAATTGTGTGATTAGTGTTAACCCATATAGATCAAGAGAGAAACTTTATTGTAAATAGATAAAATAAAAGCAAGACTAATACTTAAAATTATACGTATCTCGGCTGTACTCTCATAAATAACTGTAGAAGATAAAAATCTCGTTATGGGGATGGGGCAGTATCCCTGAAACAAAAAATGAAGAAATAGTTATTGATGATAATCAGGTAGATACTATAGCTGCACCTTAATGATTAAATAATATTTATTTAAATCTTCATATCTTTTGTATTCGTCTCCATATCTATTGTAAGATTATATAGAGTTCCCCTAATAAGCTGTTATAATGGCTTTTTTTAGGAGTTTAATATTTATAAATCTCACATTATTTTTTTTGAGATAATTTTTTATCTAACTAAGTTATATTGAAGTAGAGGTGAACCATCGGTGAGGCAGGTGTTAGTAATTAAGAATGAACGGTCTTTTGCGAAGAAAATCGTAAGCGGTCTAACGCAATTGGGCTATTTCATTTTAAAACTTCACAATGAAAACGAAGGTTTAAATATAGTATATGAACAAGATTGGGATATTATCATATTGGATTGGGATTCATTAAGTATATCGGGGCCAGAAATTTGTAGACAAATACGACTTGTTAAAACTACACCGATCATTATTGTGACCGACAATATTTCTAGTAAGGATTGCATAGCAGGGCTACAAGCAGGAGCAGATGATTATATTAGAAAACCATTTGTGAAAGAAGAATTAGTAGCAAGGGTTCAAGCTATTTTAAGGAGAACTGACTATAATCAGCAAAATGAGACAAACTTTTTTCAGTTTAAAGATCTCTTTGTTGATGCATCTAGTAATATTGTAAAAAAAGGTGGTAAAAATCTCTCGCTTACGAAGCGTGAGTACGATTTACTTGTATTTTTAATTAAGAATAAAAATACAATATTGAGCCGTGAAATGCTTTTGAATCAAGTTTGGGGATATAACGTAGTAGTAAATCCAAATGTAGTAGACTTATATATTGGGTATGTAAGAAAAAAGTTAAAGTGCGAGAAGAAAGACAGATATATTCAAACGATACATGGCAGAGGCTATTCAATGGTTGAATGATAAAATAGTTTCTGTGAAATATGAAAAGAAGGAAACTATAAAAAGAAGATTGCTATCAGGAAATGGGCATTTTTTTTGCAGTAGAAATCATGGTTTATAAGGTGCTCAATCTATTGATTAGCACGTGTGGGGGCTGACTCTGGTGCGCATTAGATAAGGTTGTATCTAATTTATGTTTAATTTTATTAACTCACACCATTCACAAGATTTTCACAGAATTAATGACTATACTAATTAACAGGATGTTTAAATGAAAATGATTATCAATATTGATTTAGGTGAATAGCAGTTACTATCTAATTCAATCTATGGACTTTATCATTTTCGAACTAAATTACATTATAAGGAGTATACGTATGAAAAAAACTATGCTTTTAAAATTAGTAAGTATTCTAGCAATTTTCACTTTAATGTTAGTAGCTTGCTCAGATTCAGGTAAAGAAACTTCGAAGGCTACTAAAGATAATGGTAGTGATAAGCCAAAAACGGTTGAAATCACTGATGCACATGGAAAGGTTACTGTTCCTGTAAATCCAAAGAATGTAGTTGCTTTAGATAATAGAACGTTTGAAACTTTAGCTGATTGGGGAATTAAATTAGCGGCCGCTCCAAAGGATATCATGCCTGCAGATTCAGCATATAAAAAGGATGAAAAAGTTCAAAATATCGGGAATCACCGCGAACCAAATCTTGAAATTATTGCAGCAGCAAACCCTGAACTTGTAATCGTTGGTCAAAGATTTGCTGGTCATTACGAAGAGATCAAAAAATTAGTGCCAAATGCAGCTGTTATTGATCTTAATGTTGATGTTTCTGAGAAAGCTACTAAGCCTGGAGAAAACTTAGTAAAAGGACTTAAAGATTCTACAATTTCTTTAGGAAAAATCTTTGATAAAGATAAAGAGGCTAAAAAATTAGTAGCTGATTTTGATAAATCTATTGAAAATGCAAAATCTGCTTATAACGGAAAAGATAAAGTTATGAGTGTTATCGTTACTGGTGGGAATATTGGTTTTGCTGCGCCTCACTCTGGTCGCGTTTGGGGACCAATGTATGAAATTTTCGGTTGGACTCCAGCACTAGAAGTGTCTAATTCTACTGCAGGTCATAAAGGTGATGACGTTTCTGTTGAAGCTATTGCACAAACAAATCCTGATTGGCTTTTCGTATTAGATCGTGATGCTGCAACATCTGATGCTGCTACTTCAGCTCCTGCTCAAGATGTTATTTCTAAATCACCTGCTCTTCAAAACACAACTGCTGTTTCTAAAAAACAAGTTATTTATGCACCAGCAGATACTTACACAAATGAATCAATTGAGACTTATATAGAGTTATTTGGAAATATCGCAAAAACTTTAGCTAAGTAGTGTAAAGGAGTACGAAACAGTGTCAAAAAATATGATTTCTAGGGTTGAGAATATTTCTCAACCCCAGTTTTATAATCACAATAAAATATGGACAAAACCTTTTATAATAGCGATTATAGTTGTTATAATTTTAGGGATTATATCACTGTTTACTGGAGTTTATGATATACGTGGACAAGAGGACGGAATGGAGATGTTTTTCATCACTCGTGTTCCGAGAACAGTTGCATTAATGCTTACTGGAGCTGCAATGGCGATGGCAGGGCTCGTAATGCAATTAATTACACAGAATCGTTTTGTTGAACCTACTACAACGGGGACGATTGAATGGTCAGGCTTAGGCCTGCTTTTTGTCTATTTATTATTTCCTGCCCCGACTTTAGTTCAAAGAATGACTGGTGCAATCATTTTTTCTTTTATAGGAACTATGATTTTCTTTCTGTTTTTAAGAAGAGTTAAACTTCGTTCGTCTTTAATTGTCCCTATTATTGGATTGATGCTTGGAGCAGTTATTTCTGCAGTGTCTACTTTTTTGGGACTCCTTTTTCAAATGACGCAAAGTATTGAAACTTGGTTTGTAGGTTCATTTGCTAACATTCAGGTGGGAAGATATGAATATTTATGGCTAATTGTTATCGTTACTTTGCTTATTTTTATGTATGCTAATAGATTGACTTTAGCTGGACTAGGAGAAGATGTCGCAACAAGCCTTGGCGTTAATTACAATAGAATTGTTCTTTTTGGGACGGGCCTTATCTCTGTTGCAGTTGGAATTGTTGCAGCTGTTATTGGAAACTTACCTTTCTTGGGGTTAATTGTTCCAAACATTGTTTCCATGTTTAGAGGGGATGATCTTAGGAGTAATTTACCTTGGGTGTGTGTAATCGGAATGGGGACAATCACTGCCTGTGACATCATTTCTCGAACAATTATAAAGCCTTTTGAATTACCTGTTTCTTTAATACTTGCATCAGTGGGAGCAGTCGTGTTTATTACTATTTTATTGAGAAAAAGAAAACCAAGGAGGCTACGATGATCACATTAGACTATAAAAATAAAGAAAATGTCGAAATCGATTCTAGCCTTCATAATGAAAGTAGATCAGCTAGTGCTTTTCGTTCTAAGAAGGAAGCAAGACGTTATTGGATTGTACTGATAACATTGATTGCTTTAGGTCTCCTTTCTTCATATGGACTTTTAGTTTATAACAATCCAGTTCCGATAGATTCACCTTCTTTTATCCCAGTTGTTAAGAGAAGGATAATAGCTATTGTTGCGATGATTATTGCTGCAGTTTGCCATAGCTTGTCGACAGTTGCTTTCCAATCTATTACGAACAATAAGATTATTACTCCTTCGCTTTTAGGTTTCGAATCACTTTATTCAGCAATTCATACGAGTACAATATTTTTCTTTGGTGCTAGTGCATTAATAAACTTTAATGGAATTGGATCATTTTTATTCCAAGTTGTTGCTATGGTCTTGATGAGTTTGATACTTTATGGATGGTTACTTTCCGGTAAATACGGGAATTTACAACTTATGCTTTTAGTTGGGATTATTATTGGTACTGGACTGAATTCTGTATCAACTTTTATGAGAAAGCTACTTGCGCCTTCAGAGTTTGATATTTTACAAGCGAAATTATTTGGTTCTGTTAATCATGCAGATCCTGCATATTTTCCTGTTGTAATTCCTATGATTATAATTGTAGCGGTATTAATTTTTGCTCATTCTAAGAAGTTGAATATTTTATCACTAGGAAAGGATGTTGCTACTTCCTTTGGGGTTAAATATCAACCTAGTGTAATTTATACGCTTGTATTAGTTGCTATTTTGATGTCCATTTCAACAGCTCTAATTGGGCCACTTACTTTCTACGGCTTTTTAGTAGCGACTTTGAGTTATCAGGCGGCGTCAACTTATGATCATAGATATATTTTTCCAATGGCTTTTGCTATAGGATTTTTAATAATGACGAGTGCATACTTTTTAATGTATCATGTATTCCATGCTCAAGGTGTAGTTTCAGTTATTATTGAATTATTTGGTGGAATCATATTCTTAACTATAGTTTTAAGGAAGAGGGCTTTATGATAAAAATTGATAATGTTAAAAAGTTCTATACTGATAAGGTAAAAATAGGACCTTTGGATATTGAAATACCAAAAGCAGGCTTTACTTCTTTAATTGGACCAAATGGCGCTGGAAAGTCCACGACACTTTTGATGATTGGAAGACTTTTAGATATGGATGAAGGTCAAATTCAAGTAGCAAATATGGATGTTTCTGAATCCAAATCAAAAGACTTAGCAAAAGTTTTGACTATATTGCGACAAGAAAATCATTTTGTAACTAGGCTTACTGTTAGACAATTAGTTGGATTTGGGCGCTTTCCTTATTCAAAGGGAAGATTAACGAAAGAAGATGAGGTTATCATTTCTAAATATATCGATTTCTTAGATTTAACTAATTTAGAGAATAGATATTTAGATGAGCTTTCTGGTGGTCAAAGACAAAGGGCATATGTAGCGATGGTATTGTGCCAAGAGACTGAATATGTACTGTTGGACGAGCCTCTGAACAACCTTGATGTTGCTCGTTCTGTTCAAATGATGGAGCATTTGAGACGTGCGGCTAATGAATTTGGAAGAACAATTTTGACGGTTATGCATGACATAAATTTTGCAGCTAAATATTCTGACAAAATTTGTGCTATGAAAGATGGACAAATTGCTGCTTTTGGAACAGTAGAAGAGGTTATGGACCCAACAATTTTGACAGATATTTTTGAAACAAAAATAGAAATTATCAATGGTCCTTATGGTCCAATCGCTGTTTATTAGTTATAAAATGTAAAAAAATACTGTAGCTTGTGTAGATTATGCAAGTTACTCTAGTTGAAGTTGCTGTCTGTAGTTTATAGGCAGCAGCTTTTTTTATGTGATTACTCATAAAATGCAAAAGAATGCTTCACCTTTTCAAGTATCTACCAAGCGAAAAAAATATCTCTGTATAACTTTTTAAAAGAATTCAGCTTGGTTTTTTTATATGTAATATTGCATATAAGAGTGTATTGATAAAAGTGTAAGGGGTCACTATAATGAGGGCATAAAGATAAATCACATTTTCGTAGCAATAAAAAAGGAGGAAATAATATGGAAATCGCAATGGCAGTTTTGAAATTTGTAGGTGGCGTAATCCCGTTAATTCAAGAACTTTTAAAAGCATTTATGTAAGTGTATTAGTTAGCTATCATTTATCAATCATTATCATATCTTACTAAAAAAAGAACGGGGTGATTTTTCTGAATATTAAGAAAAACACTAAAAGAAGAAAGTTCCTTGCATGTTTATTAGTTAGTCTATGCACTATTAATTATTCATCTATTTCCTTCGCAGAAACACAAGCCAGTAATGCAACTGATGTAACCAAAAATGCTAGTGGCATTGATACTGGTATAGCAAATCTTAAATATAATAATCAAGAGGTTTTAGCTGTAAATGGTGATAAAGTAGAGAGTTTTGTTCCGAAAGAAAGTATCAATTCAAATGGTAAATTTGTAGTAGTGGAACGCGAGAAAAAATCACTTACAACGTCACCAGTCGATATTTCAATTATTGATTCTGTAGTGAATCGCACGTATCCAGGAGCGGTACAACTTGCAAATAAAGCTTTTGCAGACAATCAACCTAGTTTATTAGTGGCGAAGAGAAAGCCTTTGAATATTAGTATAGACTTACCTGGCATGAGAAAAGAAAATACAATTACTGTCCAAAATCCGACATATGGTAATGTAGCTGGAGCAGTAGACGATTTAGTATCTACTTGGAATGAAAAGTATTCTAAAACACATACGTTACCTGCAAGAATGCAGTATACGGAATCTATGGTTTATAGTAAATCACAAATCGCAAGTGCTCTTAACGTTAACGCTAAATATCTTGATAACAGTCTAAACATTGATTTTAATGCGGTTGCAAATGGAGAGAAAAAAGTGATGGTAGCGGCATATAAGCAAATATTTTATACCGTAAGTGCTGAACTACCTAACAATCCATCCGATCTTTTTGATAATAGTGTTACTTTTGGTGAGTTAACTCGTAAAGGTGTAAGTAATTCGGCTCCACCTGTTATGGTCTCAAATGTAGCTTATGGTAGAACTGTTTATGTAAAATTAGAAACAACATCTAAGAGCAAAGATGTACAAGCTGCATTTAAAGCCCTACTTAAGAATAACAGCGTCGAAACGAGTGGACAGTACAAAGATATTTTTGAAGAAAGTACCTTTACTGCTGTAGTATTAGGCGGAGATGCGAAAGAGCATAACAAGGTTGTTACTAAAGATTTCAATGAAATCCGAAATATCATTAAAGATAATGCTGAATTAAGTCTTAAAAATCCAGCATACCCAATTTCATATACAAGTACTTTCTTAAAAGATAATGCAACTGCTGCTGTTCATAACAATACAGATTATATTGAGACGACAACTACAGAATATTCAAGTGCTAAAATGACACTTGATCATTACGGTGCTTACGTTGCTCAATTTGATGTATCTTGGGATGAATTTACATTTGACCAAAAGGGTAACGAAGTACTAACACATAAAACATGGGATGGTAGCGGAAAAGACAAAACGGCTCATTACTCTACAGTTATCCCTCTTCCACCAAATTCAAAAAATATAAAGGTCGTAGCAAGAGAATGTACAGGTCTTGCATGGGAATGGTGGAGAACAATTATTAATGAACAAAATGTTCCATTAACAAATGAAATAAAAGTTTCAATTGGAGGAACAACATTATACCCAACAGCTAGTATTAATCATTAAGTATAAAAAAGCGCCCTATAAGTAGGGCGCTTTTTTACTTAGTCACAAATTTTATCCCGCATTAACGGGCAGTAAGACCCCCACCTCAAAATTCAGCGAAAGCAAAGAAGTTAGGTGGGGGATGAACAAAACCCCCACTGATTAAAGTTTCACTTTATTCTTTCCAAAACTGATTAATAATGTAATTCCTTATATAGTTAATCGGCGTCGATTTACTTCTTCACGTAAAATGGATTGAAATGAAATTCCTATTACTTGGACAAGTGTTGCTAAAAGTGCGGCAATTGAAGGAATAAAACTTTAAAAAGTTTATGTTCTTTTGTTTGCGGCCAACTTAAAAAACTTTTGTAAAATGATAGAATTACAAAAATGTAATGTGAGTGTAAGGACGCTGGATTGTACCATCTTTATGGTTAAAGCATACTTAAGGTAAGGAAGATTTATATTTTAATGGGTATAAATCTTACAAGTAGAATAGAAAGGTTAGGTATTATCATATGAAATGGATCATGAGAATTTTTGTGTTATTAGCTATAGTAGGAGGTGCTTTCTACTATATGAAGTCAGGGAATGGATATTATTCAACTAAACAATATTATGTAAAAGTAATGACGGATTCTACAGTAGAAAACGAAAAATTGAGTAATGGAGAAGTTCTTACGTATCATGCTTACGATGAGAAGGTGTACGATAAAAAAGGGAAAGAAAGAGAACTGAAAATTTCCGTACAAAATAAATTGGAAAAAAATCAATATTATTTGATTGATTGGGAAGATCGCCGTGGGATTGTTTCTAAAATAGCTAAAGTGAATCAAGCAAAAATAGATAAAAGTGTTTTAGATAAGTTGAACGCAAATTCATAATATTTCAGGATAAGTTAATTAAGAGCTGTGTTAGCGTAAGATTTATAAGAAAAAGGTATTGTAGAAAAATAAGAGAGATTATTATAAAACAAAAAGGACCGAACCGTCTGGTTCTGTCCTTTTTTAGGAGTGAAGAATGAATTGTACAAATGATGTGGCACAAAGCTGGATTGCTACGATCATAATGATATGTATGAATATTGGACTGTAACACTTATGCAGATGGTTTGCAGAGATATAAAATCAATATAGAAGAGGAGTATTGTTATAAATGACTGAAGTAACTACAATTCTATCAATAGCGGGTATCGTTATCATGTCTTTAGCAAGGATTTATTTTATTTTGTATCGGTATGTTTTTAGGTTTTGTAAATCATCAATTATAAGGTGGGAATATTGTGAAGACGAAAAGCTACATGTTTTTCGTCTTTTCGTTCTCTTGCTTAATAAGAAAGATCCTGCAACTCAGTACAGGATCTTTAATCAAACGTTTTTAAAAGCTAAATTGTGGTTTTATATCACCTTTATAAGGTTCATGTTCAACGAATATAGTTATATCCTTACCAGCTTGGTCTTTACCAGTTCTTTTATACGTAAATTTATTCTTATTCAGTTCGGTAAGTTCAAGAGCAGCACCGTATTTATTATTTCCAATTGAAACATGGGCTCTTATTTTATTTTCGTGTACAATATCGAAGTAGCCATAATCACCGCGGCTTTGACCTGTTTCGCTATTGAAGAACTCATATTTATTAGATTTGTCATCAAATTTTGCTAGACTTATAAAATTCGAATTAAACTGTGTTACATCGTTACCAGCTTCATCTAATACCTTTGTTCCGTGCCAAAAGGTTCCACCTAAAATTTTATCTCCATCAACGTTTTTAACGATATCGCCTGTAGTCGTGTTCAGCTGCTTGTCCGGATCAGTGAAAGAAAGTTCTTTTTCTTTATATGGAACATGTTCAACAAAAACTTCTACATCGTTACCGTTAGCGTCTTTCCCCATTCG
The DNA here is from genome assembly GCF_040448665.1 of Bacillus cereus group sp. MS39. Taxonomy (NCBI): domain Bacteria; kingdom Bacillati; phylum Bacillota; class Bacilli; order Caryophanales; family Bacillaceae; genus Bacillus; species Bacillus cereus group sp. MS39. Next base: position 382,742 of record NZ_CP123058.1, read on the forward strand.
TTTATAAGTAAATACATTTTTATTTAGTTTTGTCATATCAACAACAGCTTGATATTTCATTGATTCTGAAATTAATATTCTCTTTTTCCCATCATTTGTGATAAAGAAAGTTCCTTTATCGCCACGACTTGCACCTGTTTTAGCATCAAAGAATTCATATCTTCCTGACTTTGCATCATATTTCGCAAGGCCAATGAAGTTTGCATTTTCTTTTGTTACATCATTTTTATCTTTGTCATATACTCGTGTACCTTGCCAATTTGTATTGCTAAGAATGTTAGCCATTTTTTGGCCTTTCGTTAACTTATTTTCCTTTTTTGTTTCTTTGGCAGCTTGTTCTTGTTTCGGTTTATTATGATTTTCTGCAGCTGTAGTACCAGCACATCCTGTTAGTGCTAGTGTGAATCCGAGCAATATAGATGATAGTGCTTTCGTTTTTTTGTTCATGTTTTATCGTCTCCTTATTTTATGATTTTAAGTAGTACGGTTAGCGATTATAGTAGCAGTGCGTTATATATGAAAAGACTCAAAGTGAATAGATGAACTTAGTTGCTACGTTTCTTATATTAATACCCGACTATAAACTCCCTCTAAATAAATCATTAAAAAAAGATAAACTAATTCCTAAAAAATTTTCATATTCATAAAAAAGTCGCTAGCTTGCTGTAGTGCCTACGAGTAATTAATAAAATACATTGTAAAGAAGAAGGAAAGCCGTTAACAGTAATGTAATTCTTAATAGAGTTAATCGATTGTATTGTAAAGATTTTGGGGGAAATGATGATCGTATAGAAGGTGATTCCTATAGGAAGGGGATGTCCATGTTTGATTCAACAGATTTTAAAATTATAAAGTTACTACAAGAAAACGCTAGAATGAACTGGAAGGAAATTGGAGAGATAGTACATTTGACGGGTCAGGCTGTTGGGAAACGAATTAATAAATTAGAAGAGGCAGGTGTCATTCAAAAATATACGATAGATATCGACAGGGCTAAGCTGGAAGGATCTATTATGACGTTTGTTACACTATTTCTGCATGCACCACATTATCATAATCAAATTCAAACCTTTTTCGAAAAAACGGACTTAATTACTGAAATGTATCGTATAAGTGGTAATGGGTGTTATATCATGATTCTTCATACATCTTCGCATCAGCAATTAGAAGAGACTCTTGCAGATGTTTTACATTATGGTGATTATCGTATAAATACTGTCATCAAGACAATCGAAAAAAAGAAAGAATAAGATATTCATTCTTTCTTTTTTTCTATGGAACTGTAATTCTTTATTTGCTCTTGTTTATAAAACAGTTTGCCGACATGATTTTTGCATAAATATCACCAAACTCTAATGAACTCATGAACGATTGATGAGCGTGTACTGCGGGGATTAGATTTCCTTGGAATTCTAAATCTTTTGTTGTACAAGCATCTTCAATTACAATACATTGAAATTCTAAATCACTGGCAGCGCGTACGGTTGCATCAATACATACATGAGTCATCATACCGCAAATGACTAGTTGATCTATTTTTTCTGCTTTTAATGTTTCTAATAAATTGGTTCTTAAAAAACTGTTAGGGTGATGTTTTTGTATGACTCTTTCGTTAGCAATCGGTTGTACATCATCATGAATTTGAACACCTACTGTTTCAGGTAAGAGGAAAGTAGCTCCTTCATTGTTCGCAATATGTTGTACATGAATGACTGTTTTATGTTTTTCACGAAATACTTTCAATACTTCCTTGGCTTTTTGTACGGCTTTTTCAGGTTGATATAATTCCATATTGCCGCCTTCAAAGTAATCATTTTGTATGTCTACTAATAGTAACGCTTCGTTCATCGTTATTCCCCCATACTTATTGATTCAGTACGTTATTTGTACTGTACCGTTATTATATAAATTGCAACTATGTGGAAGTAATAATGTCATGAAACGATTTTCGCGTATATAGTTTCATTGTGTAAAAATTGGTATAAGTACAGATGAATTTTGTGGAATTCACGGCAAACGTATAGGTAGAGTGACATTGTAGGATAAAAACCATAACTTTGCTGGAGGTGCGGGGTTATGGTTTTTTGTTATGAGGAAATGCGATTTTAAGTTTTTGCTGATGGTGTTTTTTTAGGATATGCTGTGGGTGATTGGAGTGAGGTAGTGTAGAATATTGTCGACTAATCGATATATTGAAAAAATCGTTGATATATTGTGAGTTGTGATAGATATATTGGAAAAATCGTTGATATATTGCGAGTTATGATAGATATATTGAAAAAATCGTTGATATATTTGTAAAGGGGTGTTTGAGGTGATTGTGAAAGAACGAAAAATGCCGATTTATATAAGACAGTTAGAAGCACTTCTTAGAAGGTTACCTGTACATCATCCGAAACGAAATTTAATTGGAGAAAACTTGGCAAAACACATGGCGGGGTATAAAGGGGAGCAAGCGATTGATTATCCACTTAGTTTTATTTCTGAGAAAGAGTATAGTATTTTACATGATGTTCGCTTATCTAATCATGATCAATACTTTCAAATTGATACTATTATCCTTTCCACAAAATTTCTTCTTTTTCTTGAGATAAAAAATATAGCAGGTACATTACTGTTTGATGCAAAGTTCAATCAACTTATCCGAATAACAGAAGGAAATTCAGAGGGATTCCCAGATCCGGTTTTACAAATAAAAAGGCAAGAAATACAACTTAAGAAATGGTTAAGCTTACATGGATTTTCTTCTAGTTGTCCAATTGAGTCCCTCGTTGTTATTAGCTCGCCTCGTACCATTATAAAATCTTCAGATGACAATCTTCTTCATACAATTATTCACAGTGCAAATTTACCTCATAAAATAAAGTGGTTTGAAAGTAAATATAAGAGAAAAGTTATAGATAATGTAGATAGGCTCATTCATCAAATAATAATGGAGCATTCTCCACTTCAACAAAATATACTTGAGCAATATAAAATAGAAAAAGAGGAGTTGCTAAATGGAGTACAATGTGAGAAATGCTTAGTTATTCCAATGGTTAAAGTGAAGAAAGGCTGGCGTTGTACAAGTTGTAAAGATTTTTCAAAAGTGGCACATGAGGATGCTATACGAGATTATGCATTGCTCATTAGTACGACATGTACGAACGGTAATTTGAAAGAGTTTCTCCATGTTTCATCGGGTATGATTGTAAACAGAATTCTCCACACACTAAATCTTCCCTACACCGGCAACAACAAAGGACGAACCTATGATTTAACACACCTCCAATCATAATTTTGCTATAATAAATACGTACTTATACGAAGGGGAGTTTAATGTGAAAATGAAATCATTTAATATCGATCATTTTATCGCGAGTGTTTTACAGTGGATATTAAATATAGCTCTAATTATATTGTCCATTGTCTTATCGATCTTTTTAATTAACGAGACAATCACATTTATTCAATACATATTTTCAGCGAAGAAGTATACGTCCTATAAATTAGTTGAAAGCATCATTGTCTACTTCTTATACTTTGAGTTTATCGCATTAATTATTAAGTATTTCAAATCGAATTATCATTTCCCGTTACGTTATTTTATTTATATTGGAATTACGGCATTAATTCGATTAATTATCGTATCTCATGAGAAACCGATGGAGACGTTATTATATGCGGGATCCATTCTTGTTTTAGTTATTGCTTTATACATATCGAATATGAGAGATTTGAGAAAAGAGTAGTAGTGCAGGCGTAGCTTGCACTACTTTTTATGTCTTGACCTTCAAGTTACTTGAAAGTTTACAATGAAAATAGGGCGTTTGAAATTGAAAAAAATTGAGAAATTAAGTGAAGAGGTTTCTTTTACTTGGAGGTTATAGCAATGAGTCAGGAATTGAAGTTACGTCCTTTAGAACGGGAAGATTTAAAGTTTGTACACGAACTTAATAATAATGCACATATTATGTCGTATTGGTTTGAAGAGCCGTATGAAGCTTTTGTAGAACTACAGGATTTATATGATAAACATATCCATGATCAAAGTGAACGCCGTTTTATCCTGGAGAAAGATAATGAGATGGTTGGATTAGTCGAGTTAGTGGAAATCGATTATATTCATCGAAGAACTGAATTCCAAATTATTATTGATCCGAATTATCAAGGACATGGTTATGCAGCGGAAGCGACGCGTTTAGCGATGGATTACGCTTTTTCTGTATTAAATATGCATAAACTTTATTTAGTGGTGGATAAGGAAAATGAAAAAGCAGTACATGTTTATAAAAAGGTTGGATTTATGGTAGAAGGTGAACTTCTCGACGAGTTTTTCGTGGATGGTAACTATCATAATGCGATAAGAATGTGCATGTTTCAGAAGGAATATTTTGAAAGCAAGTAGTTGAATGATTTGGAAGTAATGTTGACGCTTCGTAAAACTGTATGCTAAAATCCCTTTTAAGTATTAAGGAAGGTGCAGAACATGCTTTATATAAAATTTGTAAAACTCATTAGAAAACTTTGCTCCGCACAAATGTATACGGTGAAGCGTTGTACGGAGCTTAATCAAGGGGCATAAATCCCCTATATTCATCGGCTGAATAACTTTTCGAAAAAAGTATAGTTTACCTATGCTTGTTTCGTTATGGTTTTTCAGCTGATGTATAAAATAGATTAAGGGCCATAGACAATGCTTTGTCTATGGCCCTTTGTGTATATTATTCCAATGAGCTTTTACTGTAAATTGGAGTAGTATGGGAAAAACCACGAAGCAGAGGGCTAGTGTCGAATGACGCTATCTCTCTGCTTTTTTTAATTTCAGGAAAAGAGGAATAAAAATGAGTTTACTTAAAGTTGAAAGTTTATCACATAGTTTTATAGATAAAGCATTATACGAAAATGCTTCTTTTGATTTGCATAAAGGAGAACATATGGGGATTGTTGGGCAGAATGGTGCAGGAAAAAGCACATTAATGAAAATATTGGTGGGGGAAATTATTTCTGATAAGGGGAGCATTAAGTGGCAACCTAATATTCAAATTGGACATCTTGATCAATATGCAGAAATTGATGGGAGCTATACCATTGCACAATATGTAAAGCGAGCCTTTTATGATTTGTTTGAAATGGAAAAGAGAATGAATACGTTATATGAAGAAAGTGCGATGACTGGAGATGAGAATCAACTATTGAAAGCAGCTGAAATACAAGAGCAGCTTGAGGCTCGTGATTTTTATTCAGTAGACAGCGTAATAAATAAGGTGGCAGCCGGTTTAGGTATTGACGCTATTGGGATGGATTGTGTTATTGGTGAATTAAGCGGAGGACAACGGGCAAAGGTGATTTTAGCAAAGCTTTTATTAGAAGAGCCTAATATTTTATTACTAGATGAACCGACAAACTTTCTTGATAAAGAGCATGTTGAATGGCTTGCTAATTATTTAATGAATTTTGAAGGGGCGTTTATTGTAGTATCACATGATTTTGATTTTCTAGAAAAAGTAACTTCTTGCATATGTGATGTAGAGTTTGGAACGGTGAAGAAGTATTACGGCAAATACTCAGATTTTGTAAGACAAAAGGAGCATTTACGAAAAGATTATATTCGCCAATATGATGCACAGCAAAAGAAAATTGAAAAAACGGAAGAGTATATTCGTAGAAACATTGCTGGAGTGAATTCCAAAATAGCACAAGGACGTAGAAAGCAGTTGCAGCGTATGGAAAGAATTGCGCCGCCAAGTTTTACTCATAAACCGTCTATTCATTTTCAGGAACTTCCTATTTCTGTTCAGACAGTTCTTGAAGTAAATAACCTTGAAGTTGGTTACGATTTTGCTCTTTTACCAAAATTGAATTTTTCAGTAATGGGTGGGCAAAAAATTGTTATTACAGGGTTCAATGGAGTAGGGAAATCTACTTTATTAAAAACAATCATGGGTATTATTTCTAGTATTTCTGGAGAATTTCATTTTTCAGAGCAAATAAAGATGGGATATTATGAGCAAGATTTAAATTGGAGTAATGATTCTTTAACGCCGCTTCAAATTATTGCGGAACGATTTCCAAAACTGAATACGAAGGAAATACGTCATCATTTAGCTGCATGTGGTGTGAAGGATACTCATGTTTCACAAGAAATTCGTACGTTGAGTGGTGGTGAACAATCAAAGGTTAAATTATGCGGATTATTATTAGCACCTTGTAATTTCTTAATCTTAGATGAACCGACAAATCACCTAGATGCAGAAGCGAAGGAAGCTTTGCAAAAGGCGTTAATACAGTTTAAGGGGAGCGTTATACTCGTATCTCACGAAGCAAGTTTTTATCTTGATTGGGCAGATAGTATTTTTAATATAGAGACAGGATTAGTTAAGGGGGTGTGAAACATATGAGTAGCAATGATTGGAAAAAGAAAATTATTATATTTTTGACCGCTCAAACTATTTCGTTGTTCGGTTCCTCTCTCGTGCAATACGCGATTATATGGTATATCACCTTAACAACATCGTCAGGGTTAATGTTGACCATTTCAACCGTTTGTGGTTTCCTACCACAAATTGCGATATCTTTGTTTGCAGGTGTTTGGATTGATCGTTATGACCGTAAAAAGATGATTATGTTATCGGACGGGGTTATAGCAATTGCTACGTTAGTTTTGGCAGTTTTATTTTTTACAGGATATAAAAGTATTTGGTTACTTTTTATCGTACTACTCATTCGTTCAGCTGGGACAGGGGTACAAACGCCAGCTGTGAATGCGTTAATCCCGCAAATCGTTCCGAAAGATTATCTTATGAAAGTAAATGGGATAAATAGCAGTATTACATCTTTAATTATGTTTCTTTCTCCAGCAGCAAGTGCTGCAATTCTTTCTATTGCTAGCATTGAAACAACATTTTTTATTGATGTTATTACGGCTATGATTGGAATTAGTATTATGTTTATCATTCAAGTGGAGAGATATGTGAATGTAGAGAGTACGCAAAAATCTAATCTACAAGGCATTAAAGAAGGATTTGCTTATTTAAAAGAAAATAAATTTATTAAAAGGCTACTTGTTTTATTAATTATGGTCATGATTCTAATAAGTCCAGCTGCTTTTTTAACACCTTTAATGGTAACTCGTTCTTTCGGTGCAGAAATGTGGAGACTTACTGCTAGTGAGATGACTTTTAGCGCGGGGGCAGCAGCTGGTGGCGTATTAATTGCGGCATGGGGTGGTTTCCGTAATCGTATGCATACAACAGCGCTAGCTTGTGCGTTGTATGGACTGCTTATGATTGGAATAGGGATTGCACCAATATTTATTATGTATTTAGTATTTAATTTTTTAATTGGTATAACAATGCCGTGCTTCAATACACCAGTTACCGTATTATTGCAGGAGAAAGTAGAACCTTCTATGCACGGGCGGATGTTTAGTGTTGTACAAATCGCTAATTCATGCGCGCTTCCTTTAGGAATGATCATATTTGGCCCATTGGCTGATATGTTTAGTGTAGAAATTTTGTTGATCTATGCTGGGATATTCGTGCTATTGTGTGCGATTTATGTTGTAGTAAGTAAGAGATTTGAAGTGTAAATATTTGTTTTTGAAAAGGTTTGTAAGGCAATTTAAGGTGCCTTAACAAACCTTTTTTCGTTTTGGTCAATAATCATTTATTGTTTTACGATAAATAATTATTGACCATTAATGTTATTTTGAGTAATATGATGTTAACTAATCAAAAGATTATACGAATAGAGGAGAATATAAGATGAAGAAAAAATACTTACTAGCTTCTAGTCCAATATTTTTGGGAGTGTTATGCATCATCATGTTTAATATAATTGGTTCTGAAGTGAAACCAGATGGAACTTTAGTGGAGCCATTTTTCTTAATTCCGTTAGCATATTTATTTACTTTTACTGGAATTGTTTTGGTTTTGTGCGTGGCTCTTTTCTCGGTGCTTCGAAAAAAGACAGTATGACAAAACACTCACTATGAAATAGAAACATACTATATGTAAGAAAAATAATAAGTGAGCTGAATCATGATGAATCATTATTTTTATAGTGGTAGACAAGTGGGAGCAGCTATTACGCTGGCAGGAGCGCAAGGGACTATTCATGCTGTGTATCAGGCCATTCAAATGCAGCAGCAACAAGCACAAGTAGCGCAAATGATGCAAAGTCAGTATATGCCGTATGCGCAGCCGCCTATGCAAATTGTACATTACGATGTGCATCCAGCAGGTTTATTTTCCATTCCATATGGCGGGACATACTTCTTATGAAAGAAAGCGACTGATCAGAGTCACTTTCTTTTTTATATTCCGCCTAGCTTCATTCCAAGGAATGCGAAGAGGAGACCAATTATGTAAGTAGCACTTAAATATAGAAATAGTATGCCAAAGTTTTTACGATTGAAGAGCTGAATGGACTCTAGCTTAAATGTTGAAAATGTAGTGAACGCTCCCATAAATCCAGTACCTAATAATAATTGCCAACCTGTAGTGACTCCGTTACCAATTATATATCCGAGTAAAAATGCTCCTGTTATATTAATGAGAAACGTAGCAATTGGAAATGAAGTTTTATTCCTTTTTTTAAACCAATTGCTAATTGCAAATCGTGTAATAGCACCGAAAAATCCTCCTGTTGCTACTAATAAAGCTTCTATCATAAGTGATCACCTTCCGTAAGATGTTTCTTAATTAAGAAATCACCTAGTGTAAAGCCAAGTCCAGACATAATGAGGCCACCAAGTATGCTGCATGATACATATAAGAAAGCCGTACCCCATTCAGAAAGATTGATTAGTTGCACAGTTTCTACACTAAATGTTGAAAACGTCGTAAAGGCACCGATGAATCCAGTTCCAATGCCTGTAATAATCTCTGAAGGCAAGATGTTTCGCCGAGCGATATAGGTAGTCAGCCAAGCTAATAGGAAGCAGCCGAGTAAGTTGATGAGCAATGTGGCTAGCGGAAATGAATGATTCCATGAAGTATGAATAGTAAGACCTAAATAATAGCGAGAAAGGGCTCCTAATATACCGGCTATGCCAACGATAATATAAATCAATTTCTTCACCTCTTTAAATAGCTTGCTCAAAAAAATAGACTCCTACCAGTAGTTATACTGGTAGGAGTCATTAGCTAAGCAGCAGTTATGGCGAACTCCATCGCCTATGATTATTACATATAGTGTACTAAACATCGCGTTTGATTTCCAGTGAAGAAGTTGGGGTATTTTGTATTTTTTGCTGATGTAAGAGCAAGAATTATTACTTATAAACTAAATATAGTGATATAGGGTTTTCAATGTGATAAAATATTTCTTATGTCTGTCATTCAGTTTTAGTTAACTGAAAATAAAGAGAATTAAGTTGGGTGTTTTAGAAAAGGGGCGTTTATTTGAAGAAATTATTAAAAATAGTACTTATATGTATTTTAGTAGGGGTGGGAGTTGTAGGTGGTTTTTTAGGGTATATGACACTTACTAAAGAACAGCCTGCTGATGTTGTAAATTTGAAGGTGGAAAATAATAAAGAGCGCGTATTAGCGACAGGAAATGAATTTAAAGTTACAACATTTAATATTGGATATGGTGGATTAGATAAGGACCAAGACTTTTTTATGGACGGAGGAAAGGGTTCTGGTTCTAGTAGTAAAGAACAGACTGAAGTGAACTTAAAGAATATGCTTTCGTTTTTACAAAATGAGAATAGTGATTTTGCGTTATTACAAGAAGTTGATATAAAATCACTGCGATCTTTTGATGTGAATGGGCATGAATTTTTGAAAAAAGGATTACCTGATTATGCTTCGTCGTTCGGAAAGAACTATGATACAAAATGGGTCCCTGTACCAATTACAAGTCCAATGGGATATGCGGAGGCTGGATTAAGTACATTTTCTAAATATACAGTTCAAACAGCGGAGAGGTTCCAGCTTCCTGGAATGGAGCCTTGGCCAAAGCGTTTGTTTGATTTAGATCGAGCGATTGTTGAGCATAAAATACCTGTTAATAATGGGAAGTTTGTGAGACTCGTAAATTTACATTTGTCTGCGTATGATGAAGGCGGGAAAATTAGAAAACAGCAAGTAGAGTATTTAAAAGAATATATGAACAAGCATTATAAAAATGGTGATTACGTAATAATGGGCGGAGATTGGAATCAATTGCTTTCTGACGTTCAATTAAGTGATCCGAAGTTTGTGAAAGAGCGTCCTGAGTGGTTAGTAGAGTTACCGAAGGACTTTACTGATGGAGGCTTTAAGTGGGCTGTAGATCCGTCTGTTATGACGGTGAGAGATGATGTGAAGAAGTATGTAGAAGGTGAAAACTTTGTCACGATTATTGATGGCTTTATCGTTTCACCAAATGTGGAAATTGTAAATGTACAAGGGAAAGATTTAAAGTTTGAAAATAGCGATCATAACCCAGTAAGTGCGGTATTTAAGCTGAAGTAATTAAGTGCAGAAGGTGGGGCTTCATATATGGAGTGGTTAAAGAGAACTTGCTTTTCTAACCTTGAGAAAGAATCACAGAAAAATCATTTATTACTGTTTATCACAATTTGTAGTTTCTTCCTTGGAATAATCGCGATTGGGTATTACGGATATATTTTTACGGAGAGAGCAATAGCGTTTTGGGTTTGTGGTATTTCTGTTGTTGTATTTGGGACGGTTTTTACTTTTATAAAAAGTATGGAATCAATGTATAAATACATCATGACATTTATGTTGCTTATGATGTCTTTCATTATGGTACAAGCTTTTAATGAAAGCCCAGCGGTATTTCAAATGGTTTACTTTACACTAGCAGTTTCACTTATTTATTTAAGTGAACGTCTCGTTATCATTCTCGGCGGAGTGGCGGTTGTTATCACATTTATTCTTTGTAGTTATTGGCCGGAGCAATTTTTTGCTTATACAGCGGCATCTGAAGCTGCAAACTTCGCGAGTTTGTTAGCGATCGTAACGATCGCAATGTGGGGCGTAACGAAGATTGGCTCTAATTTGTTAGCTCGTTTAAGTGATGAGAAGCAAGAAGTAATGAGGAAAGCTCAGGAGCTAGAAGAGACTCAAAGACTTATTGAGGAAACTGTTGTGAAACTAGATAGTAATTTCAATCATTTAAGACAAAATATGAATACATCGATGGAGTCGATGAGTGAAATTAATTTCGCTTTTGAAGAGGTGGCAGTTGGTACGCAATCACAATCAGAGATGATGTCACGTTCAGTAGAAGTATTGAATGATATGGAAGGAAATATTGAACAAATCATCTCTCAAGTAAGAAATGCATCAATTCGTGTTGATGAAAGTTTAGAGATTTCAAAGGGTAGTGTGAATACTTTAAGAAATTTTGAAGCTAACATGAGAAGTTTAAATGATGTTGTTTCACAATCGGGAATTATATTTAGAGATTTAATGATGCAATCGAAGCAAATTAATGAAATTGTAGATGTAATAACGAATATTTCAAGTCAGACGAGTTTGCTAGCTTTAAATGCAAATATTGAAGCTGCAAGAGCAGGAGAACATGGAAAAGGGTTTGCTATTGTAGCGAATGAAGTATTAAAGCTTGCTGAAGAATCGAATCGTTCAGCTGGAAGAATTCAAGGGATTTTGAAGGAGTTTAGTAATCAAGCAAGCAAGGTGGAAGTGCAGGTAGAAAAATCAGAAAGAGTACAAGAAGAATGTAATGAAATGCTAGCAAGCGTTTTAACAAATGTAACGGATTTAGGGAAGTTTATTGATGCAATTAATGATGTAATGAGAGAGATTGTTGTTCATCAAGAAAATTTCCAGGCTAAAACGACGAATATCGTAAAGGATGTTACACATGCTTCTAATGTAATTCAGCAAACTTCTGCGGCTACAGAAGAAGTGTTAGCAAGTGTGGAAGAAGAAAAACATCGAAATGATATATCGGTGAAGACGTTGCATACTGTTAGCGAGCAAGTGAAGTTACTAGAAGATATTTTAGAAAAGTAATATTGATTGAAAAGGGCACACTATGTGTGCTCTTTTTCATTTTAACGAATACTTAATAGTAATTTAATTGCTTTTCTTTGAGTTTTCTGCCAAGCTTAAGGAGATAAAGTGAGACTTTAATTAGTGGGGCTATACGCTACTGATTATTAGTTGAACCCCGCAAATAGCGGAATTAAAATACTTCAAAGAAAGAATTATATAGGTGACGCATATGATCGAAGTTAAGACTTCTGAACTTAGTGATGGAGAATTTAATAGAGGTGTATTTGCAACTCGTGATATTAAAAAGGGTGAGTTGATTCACTCAGCACCAGTTATCTCTTATCCGAATGAACAGCATGAACACATTGAGAAAACGTTACTTGCTGACTACGCATTTGAGTATGGGGTAAATCATACAGCATTCCTTTTAGGATACGGCATGTTATTTAATCATGCATATAATCCGAATGCAACGTATGATATTGTCTTTGAGAATCACACGTTTAACTTCTTTGCTTACAAAGATATAAAAGCGGGAGAAGAGATTCTAATCAATTATAATGGTGAAGTTGATGACGATGAGCTGTTATGGTTTGATAAGGAAAAAGAAGAGAACGAAAAGTAAATTATAATAAGTAATAAAAAAGATGCTTTTACATAGGTAAAAGCATCTTTTTTATTGATGAAAATAAAGTAAAGATTACAAAAAAATACCACTTTATTTTCGTATGGTATAGTAAGATACTGAAGGATAGTGTTTTGAAAAAGTTATATATTTTACAAATTGTTGTCTTTCTGATGACATGTCAAGTTTAGTAGCCCATTTGGGTTGCTTTATTATGCAATATATATTTTAATATGAGTGGCACCTCTTATAAATTAAGAGGTTTATAGGTGTCTCGAATTGATTTTGGGTACACTGTATCCACCACTTTAGGTTCGTTCATGTATGTGGGGATATTATGGGCCCGTATAACGGGATAAAAAGAATATAGAAATAGAGGAATCGTAAAATGAATATGCAAGAGGTTTATAAATATTTAAGTACGGTATTGCCTGAAGGTCATGTGAAACAAGATGAAATGTTAAAGAATCATACGCATATTAAAGTTGGCGGAAAAGCAGATGTGTTCGTTGCGCCTACGAATTATGATGAAATTCAAGAAGTTATCAAATATGCTAACGAATATAATATTCCAGTTACGTTTTTAGGAAATGGATCGAATGTCATCATTAAAGACGGTGGAATTCGCGGAATTACAGTAAGTTTAATTCACATTACAGATGTGACTGTAACAGGAACGACGATTGTAGCACAGTGTGGTGCAGCAATTATTGATGTATCACGTATTGCATTAGATCATAATTTAACGGGTCTTGAGTTTGCTTGTGGTATTCCAGGCTCAGTTGGCGGAGCATTATATATGAATGCTGGTGCTTACGGGGGGGAAGTATCGTTTGTATTAACAGAAGCTGTTGTAATGACAGGTGATGGAGAGCTACGTACTTTGACGAAAGAAGCATTTGAATTTGGATATCGTAAGAGTGTATTTGCAAACAACCATTACATTATTCTTGAAGCGAGATTTGAACTTGAAGAAGGTGTACGTGAAGAAATTAAAGAAAAAATGGATGATTTAACGTTTAAACGTGAGTCAAAACAACCTCTAGAATATCCTTCATGTGGTAGTGTATTTAAGCGCCCACCGAATAACTTTGCTGGTAAATTGATTCAAGAATCAGGACTACAAGGTAAGCGAATTGGTGGAGTGGAAGTTTCTCTAAAACACGCTGGATTTATGGTGAATGTTGATAACGGAACAGCACAAGATTACATTGATTTAATTCACTTTGTACAAAAGACCGTTGAAGAGAAATTTGGCGTGAAGTTAGAGCGAGAAGTAAGGATTATTGGGGAAGATCTACAGTAATCTTTGAATTAAAAGTGTATAAAAGTATGAATTATTTTGAAATAATATTTGGGTATTGTTGACAATTTGTTTTCAATTCAATATAATGGCTAATAATTTAACAAATAACATACGTTGAAAGAGCCCAGTAGCAGTTTGTCACTGTTAACGAGAGAGCTAGGGGTTGCTGGAACCTAGCACAAACAAACTTGCGAATTACACTCTGGAGTATCTTAGGTAATGCTAAGCGGATTGGCAATCGATATTATTGCTAAGAGTGGTATGAGTAGCTATGCTATTTATACAAACTGGGTGGTAACACGGTGAATCATCGTCCCTATGTCATAGACATAGGGACTTTTTGTTTTCAAAAAATAGAGGGGATGACAAAAGATGAATATTATTGATGAATTAGAATGGCGCGGCGCCATTAATCAACAGACGGACGAAGAAGGTTTACGTAAGCTAGTAGATGAGAAAAAGATTTCACTATACTGCGGAGTGGATCCGACTGGTGATAGTATGCATATCGGACATTTGATTCCGTTTATGATGATGAAGAGATTCCAGTTAGCTGGCCATCATCCTGTTATTTTAATTGGCGGGGCAACAGGAACAATTGGTGATCCGAGTGGACGACAATCAGAACGTCAACTTCAAACGTTAGAAGTAGTTCAGCATAATGTGGATGCGTTAACAGCGCAAATGAAAAAGCTATTTGATTTTGGCGGAAATAGCGAAGTGAAGATGGTAAATAACTACGACTGGACACATGAAATAAACATTATTGAGTTTTTACGTGATTACGGGAAAAACTTTAGCATTAATAGCATGTTAGCGAAGGACATTGTAGCAAGTCGTTTAGATACAGGTATTTCTTTCACAGAATTTACGTACCAAATTTTGCAAGCGATGGATTTCCATCATTTATACACGAAAGAAGATGTTCAACTGCAAATTGGTGGTAGTGACCAATGGGGAAATATTACGAGTGGTTTAGATTTAATTCGTAAGTTAGAAGGGCACGAAGCGAAGGTATTCGGATTAACGATTCCGTTATTATTGAAATCAGATGGAACGAAGTTTGGTAAATCAGCAGGTGGTGCAGTTTGGCTTGATCCTGAAAAAACAACACCATTTGAATTTTACCAGTTTTGGGTGAATACAGATGACCGTGATGTCGTTAAATACTTGAAATACTTTACGTTCTTAACGAAAGAGCGCATTGATGAATTGGCAGTGAAGGTAGAAACAGAGCCTCATAGACGTGAAGCGCAAAAAGTATTAGCGGAAGAAATGACGAAATTCGTTCATGGAGAAGAGGCATTCCTGCAAGCTGTGAAAATTACAGCAGCGTTATTTAGCGGAGATATTAAATCGTTAACAGCGGATGAAATTGAGCAAGGTTTTAAAGAGATGCCAACATTCCAGTCTTCAAAAGAGACGAAAAACATCGTAGAATGGCTAGTTGATTTAGGGATTGAACCATCTAGACGACAAGCACGTGAAGATATTAATAATGGAGCTATTTCTATGAATGGTGAAAAAGTAATGGATGTGGGTACAGATGTAACTGTAGAAAATTCATTTGATGGACGATTTATTATTATCCGTAAAGGGAAGAAGAACTACAGCCTTGTGAAGTTAGGAGAATAGTTTGTGTGAAAGGATGGGAGTAGGAAGAATACTTCCATCCTTTCGTATACATAATTTAGACATAAAATAATCAGTAAATTTAGATAATTAAAAGGGTTATATTATTCTTCTGCCGAATAAATAGGTTAGAGAAAATTACGGACAAAAATAGCCCGAACCATGCAGGGCATGATTCGGGCTTATATTCAGCTTAGTAAGCTAAGCTGAATAGACCTTTAATGTGTGATAAGTAACGAACGTTACTTGCTTCTTTCATTAATGATGCTGGTAGGCCTTTAAGTGGAGTATTGCTTGCTCCGATTGTAGCAACAGCATCTTTACGTCCTAGACTAGCAAGTGTTCCAGAGTTAACAGGTGCGAACTCTTCGAATGCTTTGCCTTCTAGTGCTGCGTATAAGTTGTATCCAATTAACTCACCCATTTGCCAAGCGATCTGTGCAGTTGGTGGGTATGGACGTCCGTCTGGAGCGAAGACAACAGCGCTGTCTCCAGCAACGAATACGTCTTTGTGAGAAGTAGATTGTAGGTATGCATCAACTGTTGCACGACCACGGTTTACTTCAAGACCTGATTCACCGATTAATGGGTTACCTTGTACGCCGCCTGTCCAAACGAATGTGTTAGCAACAAGTTTTTGACCGTCTTTTAAGTCGATTTCATTGCCAGCAACGTTTGTTACAGGAAGACCAGTTAAGAATGTAACACCGCGTGCTTCTAAGCTAGTAGTTGCACGTTCGATTAAGTGGTCTGGTAATACTGGAAGAATTTTTGGACCTGCTTCAACAAGAAGAAGTTTAACTTCTTTTGGATTTACGCCGTGGCTTTTTGCAAGTTTAGGCATAATGTCAGCAAGCTCACCAACTAGCTCAACGCCAGTTAATCCGCCACCACCGATTACGATTGTAGCATCAGCTTCGTTTTTCGTTTTCGCGTATTCACGAATACGGTCTTCAACGTGTTTGTAGATTTTGTTTGCATCAGCAGCAGATTTTAATACCATGCTGTTTTCTTCTAGTCCTGGAATACCGAAGTAAGCAGTTTTACTTCCTAAAGCAACTACAAGTGCATCGTAAGATAAAGTAGTGCCACCAGCTAGTTTGATTTCTTTGCTATCAACAGAGAATGACTCAACTGTTGCAATTTTAAGATCGATGTCTTTACCTTTGAAAAGCTTTGTAAGTGGCATTGCAATTGCTTGCTCAGCAACGTTACCAGCTGCAAGGCGGTGTAGTTCAGTGATAATTTGGTGTGTTGGGTATTGGTTAATCACTGTAACTTGTGCTTCTGATTTGCTATAGTATTTACGTACGTTTAAAGCGGCAAGAAGACCGCCATAACCAGCGCCTAAGATGACAATTTGTTTTGACATAGTATGATATCCCCCGTCTTTACTAATTGTTGTTATAATTTTAATTATTTATTGTTACGTTCTGCACTAATTTGAAGATATGCGTTCACAAAGCGGAACATTTTTTGTGCTTGTGGGTCTTTTAGTAATTTTAACAGACCGAATAGGCCGATAACTTCAGTGCTTTCGTCAGCACGATCTTTCGCTTCGATTGCAGTTGCAGCCATGCTTTTTACTGTATCTTTTACAGGTTCTACAAGCTCTGTGATTGCACCAACAGTGTCGCTTTTTAATACTTCATCAGTAGCAACAGTTTGAGCGAAGTCATAAGATTTAGTTAAAATGTTAACAAGCTCAGTTAATTTTGGAAGCTGTTCTACTAGTGTAGTTAATGATTCTTGTACCTCAGGTTTTAACAACTGATCAAGTACATCAAGTTGTCCTTGGCTAGCAGAAATTTGTACAGTTTCTTGTTCTGGCTTTGTTTGAGTCATAGTTTCTGGCATCTCCAATTCTCCTTTACGATAGCAATACTCTTATTTTTGATAGGTAAGATAGTAAACGCTTGCGAAACTTTATACAAAGTTTCACAAAGCACAATAAAATGCCTTTAAATTTATGCCAGCAAGTAAGCTGAAATCATAAATCCAAAACCATAATGTCTTACCTATTATTTATGAACTGTCCGATACATGGCTTGTCCGCATAATGGAAAGCTCCGTTACCGGAAAGTGTATATAATATATATCCTATATTATATACTATATACACCTATGTTAACATAAAAATGATTCCTAATTATTCGATATTAAGCGTATAACGTAGTACTGACAAGGTGTGAAAGCGCATAAATTATTTTGATAAGGTTAGAAATGTACGTATATATAAAGAAAAAAAGGAAAAAACGGACAAATTTATGTTCATTTTTTCCTTTTTTATTGTTCACCCTCTGTAATGAGCATCGATGTATTACCGCTTTTTTCAAGATGGCATTCGCCCCAAGTACAAAGAGAATCAAGAATGGATTCTAAAGACCAACCGTAGTCTGTAAGAGAATATTCTACTTTCGGTGGTACTTGATTGTATACCTTCCTTTGAATAACTCCATCTTCTTCTAGTTCGCGTAATTGCTGTGTTAACATTTTTTGTGTAATACCAGGCATGAGACGTTTTAATTCACTCGTTCTCTTTGTCCCTTTCGTTAAGTGGCAAAGAATAACGACTTTCCATTTTCCGCCGATAACCTCTAAAGTTGCTTCAACGGGAATATTATATTTCTTCATATAAAAATCTCCTTTGATGAATGTAGATGTCAGTTTTCCAACAAAAGAAGCTAAATAATTTAAATGTTACTAAAAAGTACCTATAGCACTTTAAAGTACGTACTTTTTATCATGTTGAATATGTTCCATAATAGCATACGTAAGAGGGAAATGAGTAGTACGGTACTAAAAAGTGCCTATGTTACTTTTTGGTACCTATCGTACTTTAAAGTGCGTTCTTCAAAAAAAGAGTGAAGCCATTCATAATAGCATATATCAGCAGTAACATTATCTTTGTAGAAGAAAAAAGGCCTTTTTTCATACTATTATGATTGGATTTCTCGCATTAAGGAGGAGTTCAATTGAATTCATATACAATATCTTCTTCGGCAGTACAGAAGAATCGGAGAAGTATGTTTGCTTTATTGGCACTAGCAATTAGTGCGTTTGGAATTGGTACAACCGAATTTATTAGTGTCGGTTTATTACCATCTATTTCAGAGGATTTACATGTTTCCGTTACAACAGCGGGCTTAACCGTTTCTTTATATGCGTTAGGAGTAGCGTTTGGTGCCCCAGTATTAACGTCATTAACAGCTAGTATGTCGCGAAAGACGTTATTAATGTGGATTATGATTATTTTCATTATTGGTAATGGAATTGCGGCAGTGGCAACAAGTTTTACCGTGTTACTTATCGCGAGGGTTGTATCTGCTTTTGCACACGGCGTTTTTATGTCGATAGGATCCACAATTGCGGCTGCGCTTGTACCAGAGAATAAACGTGCGAGTGCAATTGCATTTATGTTTACTGGATTAACTGTTGCGACCATTACAGGCGTACCAATTGGAACATTTATAGGTCAACAATTTGGCTGGAGAGCATCGTTTATGGTAATTGTGGTAATTGGAATCGTTGCCTTAATCGCCAATAGTATGCTGATTCCGTCTAACTTGAAAAAAGGTACGTCCGTATCATTTCGTGATCAATTCAAACTGATTACGAACGGAAGGTTATTACTTGTTTTCATCATTACTGCATTAGGATACGGTGGGACATTTGTAACGTTTACGTATTTATCTCCGTTACTACAAGAAGTAACAGGGTTTAAAGCAAGTACTGTTACAATCATTTTGTTAGTGTACGGAATCGCAATTGCGATTGGGAATATGGTCGGCGGAAAATTATCAAATCATAATCCGATTCGAGCGTTATTTTACATGTTCTCTATTCAAGCAATTGTATTATTTGTTTTAACATTTACAGCACCATTTAAAGTCGCTGGGTTAATCACAATTATTTTCATGGGACTATTCGCATTTATGAATGTTCCAGGGCTGCAAGTATATGTCGTTATTTTGGCTGAGCGCTTTGTGCCTAGCGCTGTCGATGTTGCATCAGCAATGAATATTGCAGCATTCAACGCAGGAATCGCTCTTGGTGCTTATTTAGGCGGTGTTGTAACGAACTCGTTAGGGTTAATTCATACGGCGTGGGTAGGCGGCGTTATGGTAGTAGGTGCTGTTATTTTAACAGCATGGAGTATGGCATTAGAAAAAAGAGATCAAGCAAAATAAAGGAGAGAAAATATAATGAAAAATTTACAAAGTACAATAACATTGCATAACGGTGTAGAAATGCCTTGGTTCGGTTTAGGTGTATTTAAAGTAGAAGATGGACCAGAACTGGTAGAGGCTGTAAAGTCGGCGATCAAAGCAGGATATCGCAGTATTGATACAGCTGCGATTTATGGAAACGAAAAAGCGGTTGGAGAAGGAATCCGCGCTGGTATAAAAGAAGCGGGTATTTCAAGAGAAGATTTATTTATTACTTCAAAAGTGTGGAATTCGGATCAAGGATATGAAACGACACTTGCTGCATATGAAGAGAGCTTAAAAAAATTAGAGCTAGATTATTTAGATTTATATCTTGTTCATTGGCCTGTAGAAGGGAAATACAAAGATACGTGGAGAGCGTTAGAAACACTTTATAAAGAAGAACGCGTACGTGCGATTGGCGTAAGTAACTTCCAAATTCATCACTTACAAGATGTAATGAAAGATGCGGAAATTAAGCCAATGATTAACCAGGTAGAATACCACCCTCGTTTAACGCAAAAAGAATTACAAGCTTTCTGTAAAGAACAAGGTATTCAAATGGAAGCATGGTCACCACTTATGCAAGGTCAATTATTGGATAACGAAACATTACAAGAAATTGCTGAGAAACATGGTAAAACAACAGCACAAGTTATTTTACGTTGGGATCTTCAAAATGGAGTAATCACAATTCCAAAATCAACGAAAGAACACCGCATTATTGCAAACGCTGATGTATTTAATTTTGAATTAACGAAAGAAGATATGGAAAAGATTGATGCGTTAAATCAAAATCACCGCGTTGGTCCAGATCCTGATAACTTTGATTTCTAAGATTCAAGTAAGAAAGAAAAAAGGGTGCTTTTATGCACTCTTTTTTTGTGCATAAAAATATTTTCTAAATAAATACTACTTAGTATTAAGTTTGTTATAAGGGGCTGTAAACATGAATATAAAGCAATCGTTCAAACTTTTAGCTATGCTTTTAAGTGTTTTATTTGTGTTATTCCCACTTCAAAAAGCATTTGCAGAAGTTATGGATCATACAAAGTATCAAATGGATTGGAGTTATAGTAAGTCAAAGAAGAAACCAATTCGAACAGAGCTTATTAAAACGGCAGATGGCAAAATTGCTTTTTGCTTAAATGTAGATTTGAAATCTCCGAGCGGTCAAGATTTACCGGAAATGGGGAAAGTGGATATTAATGTGTACCGCGTACTATTGAATGGATATCCACAAAAGAGTCCACAAGAATTAGGTGTTTCTGATTGGAGAGAAGCGCATTACGCAACGCAGCTTGCAGTATGGAATGCGTTAAAACAAATCGATATTAATGATTTAGATTTCCGTAATAAAAATGTAGAAAAGGTAACGAAAGATATCGTTGCAAAAGCAAGTGCTAGTGAAGAGTTACAAGAAATTACGATGAGTGTCATACCAGCAGAAGAACAACAAGCAGTATTGAAAAATGATTTCTTTGAAACAGGCTTATATACAGTAGAAACAAATGCGAAAAGCGGAACATATAAAGTGCAAGCAACAGGTGCACCAGCGGGTGTGAAATTTGTAAATGAAAAGGGCGAAGCAAAAATGGAATTTAATGTAGGAGAAAAGTTCCGCATCTTAATTCCGAAACAAACATCAGCTGGTGGGTTTAGCTTTAAAGTATTAGGAAATTTAACAAAGTTACAAGGGATTGCACATAAAGGGACACCGATTATTCAAAATGCAGTTGTATTACTTGAGCGTAGTGAAGAAAAAACAAGTCCAGAGTTATCGGTAAGTTGGAAAACAACAAATGGTCATGAAAATAATAAACCACATACTCCAAATGAACCACATAAACCGAATCAAAAGAGATAATGAAAAAGCATTGGCTGTGTGCCAATGCTTTTTTTGCATTTCTTGCATTGCCGGTACTAACGATTTGATGAGTTACGATATAATGAGGATGATAAATTAGAAAGAGAGATAAAAGATGAACCTTCGTATTTGTGACATAACGACAGAAAATCGGCATGAAATTGCTAATTTAAAAGTAACAGAAGAACAGCATAAATTTATTGAAAGCACAGTCGCAAATTGTTTAGTACAAGCTGAAACAGAATACAAAGAAGATGCAGTTTCAGTAGGTTTATATAAGGGTGATATGCCTATTGGATATGCGATGTATGGATGGTTCGATGAAGAAGAAAAGGCTGTATATTTAAATCAATTTGTTATTGATAGTGCATGCCAAGGAAAAGGGTATGCAAAACCATTATTACGTTTGTTAATAGAGCATTTTAAAAAAGAATATAATCGCAAAGTTATGTATTTAAGTATACATCCAGAAAACAAACTTGCACAAAAGAGTAGCATCTTTTTTGGCAGTTTTTTATTTTAAAGTAATATTAAATTCCTTTAATCGCAACGTTAAGATTAATGAATTATATTCACGAAATTGTAACATTATTCTGATTGGAAGTGCTATCAAACAAAGTGTAAAGCGTGTACAATTCAGTTGGAAAAACTACCTATAGATGGTCATATATGAAGAAAATGTAAGATTCTATTACTATTTTTAGATGTATAGATGACAATACTAAATTATATCTTTTACTATTCCCTTTTTATGTATGAAGAGAACTCATCACAAATAGAGAGAAGTGAGGAGAGCATATTACATAAAAGTTTTACAATGTAAGAAAGCGAATACATGGAGGGAAATGCGGGAGTAATAGATACAGGTGCGCGAGGTGTTAGTCTATTTATTAAATGTTTTTATAAAAATAATAGGATTACTTATTAAATGAATATATAGGATAGTTTCTCTAAATAAAGGAACAGGGGACACAGATTATGTCGAAGAAAAAAACGAGTAGGGTATTAGTAGCTGGTATATGTATATCTACATTATTATCACCAGTAGCTTTCGAAGCATCGAAAGGATATGCCGCACCTTTGGAAGAGAATAAGGGCGGGAATTTAGAAGAGATTAAAGAGAATAAATTTGAGCAGAGAGTATTTCGGTTGCCGGGGAAAGGTAGCGTGGAAGAAGAAAATAACCGCTTAAGAGTTACTTGGAAACTTTCCGCTAATGAGCCGACTGGAATTTATGCGGCGCCAAATGAAGAGATTACAATTGATATAAAAGGAACACAGACTATTCAAGCTTTCATAGGAACGAGATCTTATGATGAGGAGGGGCCAGAAGAGTTTGATTTAAAACCAGGGAAAAACGTTATATCATCTCCAAGAGGCGGTATTTTATATTTTTACAATATGAATAATGAAGGGGAAGTAACAGCTTCAGTTACGAATGGCGGTAGCCACTTTCCTTTGTTTATCTTAGGTAAGCATACGGAAAAAGATTGGGATGAGATGTTGAAGAAATATAAGGATCCTTATGCAGTTGAATTAAAAGGTGAGAGAAGTTTAATCACTACTACTTACGATTCAGTGCAGAAATATATGAAGAATACGGATCCAACAGATTTAATGAAATTGCACGATAAGATTATTCGTTTGGAAAATGCAGTGGCTGGATTATCTGAGGACGGTGTTGGGATAGCGAAATCTCCAATTCATTATGTACAGTTTATTGAGAAACGGAAGCCTGCTGAAGGGGACTTTATGTTTGCGAAAAATTATCATACAGGATATATCCCGAGAGCGATGAATAGAGTTTTAGATATAGAAGTGCTTGAAAAGGATGGCTGGGGACCCTGGCATGAAGTTGGACATTTACATCAGCAAGAACCTTGGAAGTGGTCTAAAGTAAGGGAAGTTACAGTAAATATTTACTCATTAGCTGTTCAAAAGGCGTTAGGGAACCGATTAGAAATGGATGGGCACTATAAAGACTCATTTGAATATTTAGAGAAACCTAAAGCAGAAAGGTTCATTGATGACATTAATCCTCTAACAATGTTTTGGCAATTAAATGTAGTGTATGGAGAACATTTCTATCCTAGGTTACATCAAGCTTATCGCTTGTTACCACAGAGTGAAATGCCTGCGTCTGATGGAGAGAAAAAGCAAATGTTTGTTTATATGACATCAAAAGTGGCAGGGCAAAATTTAATTCCTTTCTTTGAGGAATGGGGATTAACGCCAAATGATGATATTAGAGAGAAAATAGAAAAATTAAATCTACCTAAATTAGAAAAGGAAATTTGGAAAGCTACAGATAGTAATGATATTCGTGAGAAGCAAGTTGAAGCTTACGAAGTTCCATATGGTGAACCATCTAATGAGATGAGAAATCTTTTAGTTGGTACAGATTTTGATGAAAATGAAGCAAGTAAGCTTGTTCAAAAGTTAGCTGAGAATGTAAAAGTAACAGGTAAGATGATATGGTCTAAATTAGAGAATGGGAAACAGGAAGTATTAGTGGAAATTGAGGATGAGAAGGGAAATAAAAATTCAATTCCTGTTCAAGTTAATGGGATTTATGGTGACAGTATTATTTTCCAAGGAATTTCAAACGATGTAATGTCAACAGTGATGCTTCGTCACAATGAAAAAAAATTAAATGCAAACTTTACTAATAATGAGATACATTACCGTTTTGAAAAAGAAGAATATATGGGCTTAACGCTATACGATCGAAATGGGATTGAAAAGAAACGTGTATCAGCAGAAGGGCAAGAAACTGGAAAACGATTCGCAATGGAACTAAATGAATTGGATTTTGAATATGGTGATGTAGTAAAAGTATTCCACGCAGAACCAAGCCGTCTGAAATGGTACAAAAATAACGCACTTGTAGATCAAGGGAAAGCTAAAAATAAAGAAGAAAAATTATTCAAAATTACTCCGCAAGGGTTCGAGTTAAAAGATGGTTTACAAGAAGTGACGGCGAAACCGCAAAAAGTAGTAGTCGGAACAGATATTAAGAAGTTAGATGCGAAAAACTTTGTTGAAGTAAAAGATGGAGAAGTAGTTGGATTTGTAGAAAAACCGAATACAACAAAAATCGGTGAACAAAAAGTAAAAGTAGAAACGAAAGATCGTTTTGGAAATAAGAAAGTGACGGAAGTACCGTTAGAAGTCATTTATGGAGACAGCATTATGTTCTTCGGTACATGGCATGGCGGAAGCAATATTAAATCGGTTGTCACATTAAATCATGAAGAAAAGAAATTTAGTACAACAGATTCAGAAGGTCCAATGCATACTTCATTTGCAGATGAGAAGTATATGGGGATGACTGTATACGATAAAAATGGAAAAGAGAAGAAAGCTCTATCAGTAAAGGCATCTGAAAATACAAAAAGATTTGCAGAACAATTCAACGGAATGACGTTTGAATATGGGGATATGGTAAAGGTATACCAAAAAGAGTTTGATAGATTTAAGGTGTACAAAAAGAATGAAATAGTGGATGTGCAGTACGGTATTCATGAAGTAATCTTTAAAGTAACGGAGCATGGTTTCGAGAGAATAGAAGCTCAGCAAGAAGTAAAGGCAGTACCGCAAAAAGTAGTAATCGGAACAGATGCTGAAAAATTAGAAGCGAAAAACTTCGTTCAAGTGAAAGATGGAGAAGTAATTGGATTTGTAGAAAGACCAGATACAACAAAAATCGGTGAACAAACAGTGAAAGTAGAAACGAAAGACTACTTTGGAAATAAGGAAGTGACAGAAGTACCATTGGAAGTAATATATGGCGATAGTTTAGTCTTCCAAGGTGATGGTAATACAACGCGTTCTGTCGTAACTGCGGATCATAATACGAAAAAGCTACAGGCAACATCAACGGACTCTAAAGTTCATTATCGTTTTGAAAAGGAAAAATATATGGGGATAACGATATATGATCGAAGTGGGAATATAAAGAAAAGCATTTCAGTAGAAGGGCAAGAGAGTTCGAAAAACTTTGCAAATCAATTAAATGGCTTAGATTTTGTATATGGTGATGTTGTGGAAGTATATCATGCGGAATCAGATCGATTAAACTGGTATCAAAATAACGAGTTTGTAGGTAAGGGAAAAGGGAAAACAGAACAAAAGTTGTATTTTAAAATAACGGAGCAAGGTTTCGAGAGAATGGAAACTGAACAAGAAGTAACGGCAATACCACAAAAAGTAGTAATCGGAACAGATGTTGAAAAATTAGACGCTAAAAACTTTGTTCAAGTGAAAGATGGAGAAGTAATCGGTTTTGTAGAAAGACCAAATACATCAAAAATTGGTGAACAAAAAGTAAAAGTAGAAACGAAAGACCGTTTTGGGAATAAGAAAGTAACGGAAGTACCATTGGAAGTAATCTATGGCGATAGTTTAATATATCAAGGTGATGGTAATACGGTACGTTCTATCGTAACGGCGAATCATAATACGAAAAAGCTACAGGCAACATCAACGGATTCTAAAGTTCATTATCGTTTTGAGAATGAAAAATATATGGGAATCACGCTTTATGATCAAAAGGGAAATGAAAAAAAAGTTATTTCGGTAGAAGGGCAAGAGAGTTCCAAAAACTTTGCAGAACAGTTAACTGGTGTAGATTTCGAATATGGTGATGTTGTGGAAGTATATCACGCAGAATCAAATCGATTACACTGGTATCAAAATAATGAATTTATCGGTAAGGGGAAAGGGAAAGTAGAACCGAAGTTGTACTTTAAAATAACAGAGCAAGGTTTCGAGAGAATGGACGCTTTACAAAAAGTAACAGCAGTACCGCAAAAAGTAGTAATAGGAACAAACAGTGAAGCATTAGATGCGAAGAAGTTTGTTGAAGTGAAGGATGGAGAAGTAGTCGGTTTTGTAGAGAAATTAGATACATCAAAAATCGGTAAACAAACGGCAAAAGTAGAAACAAAAGACCGCTTTGGGAATAAGAAAGTGACAGAAGTGCCAGTGGAAGTAACATATGGAGACAGTCTAGTATATCAGGGACTAAGTAATAGTATTCGTTCGATTGTAACGTTAAATCATGAAGAAAAGAAATTGCATGCAACATATACAAATGAACAAATTCATAGCTACTTTAAAAGCGAACTATACATGGGGATTACGTTATATGATGGAGAAGGAAATGAGAAAAAACATGTAACAGCAGAAGGGCAAGAAACTTCACAGAATTTTGCAGAGCAAGTAAACGGTACGCCATTCCAGTATGGGGATACGATAAAAGTGTATCATGCAGAATCGGATCGTTTCAATTGGTATAAAAACAGTGAGTTAGCTGGAAAAGGGGATGCGAAGAGATTTGAAGAAATTTCCTTCAAGGTTACTCCAAATGGTTTAGAACAAGTACAATAATAAGAAAGCTCGTAAAACATAACGTTTTACGAGCTTTTTCTATTACTCAGCTTCAGAAACAACTGTGAAGCGTTCATTTACATGTTTTGGATTTTCGATTTCATCAAGTGCTGCTACTGCGAAGTCTTCATAACTTACGTAGCTATCACCTTTTGAGTTCACAAGAAGATTGTCTTCACCAGCTGTATAAGAACCAGTACGTTTTCCTAGTGCGAATAGTGCAGAAGGGCTGATGAACGTCCAAGTAATATCGTTTGTTTGTTGCAGAATTTCTAAGTTTTTACCTTGGTTTTGAGCAGTTGCAAGGTATTCATTTGGGAAACCTGGTGTATCAAATACACGTGTTGTTTTCTCTTCGTCTACAAATAAGCTTCCAGCGCCGCCAACTACAAGTAATTTTGTGTTAGGTGCACCTTTCATAGCTTCAATTAGTACATTTCCTGCATCTACGTGAAGATGTTCTTGTCCTGCTGGAGCACCAAATGCATTTACAACTACGTCGAATGCTTGTAGGTCGTTAGATGTAAGAGTGAATACGTCTTTTTCTAAAACTTTTACGTTTTCTTCTGTAATTTTTGCAGCGTTTCTTACGATTGCAGTTACTTCATGTCCGCGATCTAATGCTTCTTTTAAAATACGACTTCCTGCTTTACCAGTTGCTCCAATAATTCCGATTTTCATAATAAATCCCTCCAAAGTGTTTTGTTAAAGTGTATATCTTAAAGTGAATGAATGTGTTGTAATAAGGTTTGTTACAACCTGATGTAATCATTATAGTTACAGGTTGGCGTTTTTGTCAATGGAATAGTTTGTAGATTTACTTTTTATTTTAGTATGCACAGTTAGAGGGAGGAGAGTCATAAAGATATTGTTACTTCGTGTCTGGCTAATATTTGGAAATTGCAAATTGTCGAAAAATGTTGATTTTTAAATGTTTTTTAAATATAATTCGTTTTATGGAGAAAAGGAGGGGTTAATTGTATGAATATTTTAGAGCAATTTGTTTCATCAACGAATACAATTCTTTGGTCATATATTCTTATTGCAATGTTAATTGGTTTAGGTCTTTATTTTTCTATTAAATTGAAATTCGTACAAATTACTCATTTAGGGGAAATGGTTCGACTAATGAGTGATGGATTAACTGGAAAGACGCGTAAAAAAGGTAGTGTATCTTCTTTCCAAGCGTTTTGTATGAGTTCAGCAGCTCGTATTGGAATCGGGAACTTAGCGGGCGTAGCGTTAGCTATTTCTATGGGAGGACCTGGAGCTGTATTTTGGATGTGGGTTATTGCGATTGTCGGAGCGTCTTCAAGTTTCGTGGAAAGTACGCTTGCACAAATTTATAAAATAAAAGATGGCAGTGGCTTCCGTGGTGGTCCTGCTTATTATATGGAAAAAGGTTTAAATAAACGTTGGATGGGAATTTGGTTCTCTATCCTTATTACAATTAGTTACGGATTAATTTTCAACTCCGTACAAGCAAATACAGTTACATTAGCATTTAAAAACGCTTTTGGTATTGAGCGTTACGTTGTTGGGATTGTATTAGCAGTATTAGTTGCG
Organism: Bacillus cereus group sp. MS39; assembly: GCF_040448665.1. NCBI lineage: Bacteria > Bacillati > Bacillota > Bacilli > Caryophanales > Bacillaceae > Bacillus > Bacillus cereus group sp. MS39. The sequence continues at coordinate 411,294 of NZ_CP123058.1, forward strand.
GTTATTATTTTTGGTGGCGTGAAAAGTATCGCGCGTATGTCTGAAATGATCGTTCCGCCAATGGCACTTATTTATATTGCAGTAGCAATTTTCGTTGTTATTAAAAATTATTATTTAATACCGGATATGTTTACAGAAATCTTTAAAGGTGCATTTGGTTTAGATTCAGCTGTAGGTGGCGGTATCGGTGCTGCAATGAAGTATGGTATTCAGCGCGGGTTATTTGCGAACGAGGCAGGTATGGGTAGTGCGCCGAACGCGGCAGCAACAGCTGATGTAACGCATCCAGCAAAACAAGGTTTTATTCAAACAATTGGAGTGTTAGTGGATACATTTTTAGTATGTACATCAACAGCATTTATCGTACTATGTTCTGGTGCGTATAAGGCAACGAATTTAGAAGGTATTGAATTAACGCAAGTGGCGTTAAGTTCACAAATCGGTTCGTGGGCAAGTAGCTTCTTAGCGATTATTATTTTCTTATTTGCATTTAGTTCACTTCTAGGAAACTACTATTATGGTGAAACGAATATTGAATTCATTAAACAAAGTAAAACTTGGTTAACAATTTACCGTATTGCGGTGGTTGCAATGGTATTATTCGGTTCTGTTGCTACACTTCAAGTTGTATGGAATATGGCGGATTTATTTATGGGACTAATGGTAATCACAAACTTAATTGCGATTACGCTTCTTGGCCGATTTGCATATGCTGCTTTGGCAGACTATGTAAGGCAAAAGAAACAAGGAAAAGATCCAGTCTTCAGTGCAGATTCTATTCCGGGTTTAACGAATACAGAGTGTTGGGATAAGCCAGTGGTAACGGATAAAGAAAAAGCAGTGTAATGAAAAGGCGAGCATCGAGATAAATTCGATGCTCGCCTTTTTTGTTGTAGTAAATGATAAAGAGGGTGGGAGGTAATTATTAATATAATTTTTTGTTCATTCATTCCTCTCGTTATTTGTAGGAACGTACTGTCTTAAAAGTATGACTGGTCGAATAGGATGAGTGATTGAGTATTGGGTAAATGCACGTACTGGTTATATTTTTACGTAAAAAAATACATATGTTAAGGTAGTTAACGTATTCATGTTATAAAACCTAACATAAAGTTCTTGATTACTAAAAGTTTTTAGAATATAATTTTCTTATTGTTAGGAAGAGGGGGGCAATGCAATTATGGATTTTTTAGCTAAGATAATTGGGGATGTGAATAATGTCCTTTGGTCATATATCATTATTGCGATGTTAATTGGGTTAGGACTTTACTTTTCGTTTCGTGTGAAATTTGTCCAAGTTCGTTACTTCGGTGAAATGATTCGATTGCTTGGGGATGGGGCAAGTTCGAAAACGAGAAAAGCACAAAAAGAGAAGAGCGGTGTATCGTCGTTCCAGGCTTTTTGTATGAGTACAGCTTCTCGTGTAGGTACTGGTAACTTAGCTGGTGTAGCTATCGCAATCTCAGCAGGTGGACCAGGAGCAGTATTTTGGATGTGGTTAATCGCGGTAATTGGGGGTGCTTCTGCATTTGTAGAGAGCACATTAGCGCAAATATATAAAGTAAAAGATGGGAATGCGTTCCGTGGTGGTCCAGCGTATTATATGGAAAAGGGTTTAAAGAAACGCTGGCTAGGAGTTGTCTTCTCTGTTCTAATAACAGTTAGTTTCGGATTAATTTTCAACGCCGTGCAGTCAAACACAGTAGCGGCGGCTTTTGATGGAGCATTTAACACAGATGGTAAGTTTGTAGGTCTGTTTATGGCTGGTTTACTTGCAATCATTATCTTTGGCGGAGTAAAACGTATTGCACGTGCGGTTGAAATGATTGTTCCAGTAATGGCAATTATATATGTAGCAGTGGCATTATTCGTTGTTGTAACAAACATTACGGCAATTCCGTATGTATTTAAAGAAATTTTCTTACATGCTTTCGGAATTAAAGAAGTAGTGGGCGGGGGATTAGGAGCTGCGATTTTACTAGGGGTAAAACGTGGATTATTCTCAAATGAAGCAGGTATGGGTAGTGCGCCGAACGCAGCTGCGACTGCAAACGTAACGCACCCAGTTAAACAAGGTTTCATTCAAACTTTAGGGGTATTTACAGATACATTATTAATTTGTAGTTGTACAGCATTTATCATTTTATTATCAGATGTGCCTGGAGCGGCTGATTTAAACGGAATTCAATTAACGCAACAAGCATTAAGTCAACATATCGGACCGTGGGCTTCTATATTTGTAGCAGTTGCAATCTTCTTGTTTGCATTTAGTTCATTAGTAGGTAACTACTACTATGGTGAAACGAATATTGAATTCTTAAATGGAAGTAAAGTGTTATTAAATGCATACCGCATTGCTGTACTTGGTATGGTTGTTTTAGGATCTGTAGCAACAATTCAAATCGTTTGGGATTTAGCAGATTTATTTATGGGGATTATGGCTGTTATTAACTTAGTTGCGATCGTATTTCTTTCTAAGTATGCTTTCGCGGCATTATCAGATTACGTTAAGCAAAAGAAACAAGGAAAAGATCCAGTATTCTATGCGGAGTCTATTCCAGGTTTGAACAATACAGAGTGCTGGGATAAGCCAGCAGTAGCTGATAAAGAAAAAGCAGTATAATGAGGTGAGCATCAAGTGAAACTTGATGCTCATTTTTTTGTTTTATCCCGCTATTTGTGAACAGTAAAACTCTCGATTGATACGGGCTAATAATCGGTGGGGATGACACTGATTAAAGTTTCGCTATATAATGTAAAAGACGAACATTCATGAATGTTTTATAATAAAATGTAATTTTTTTAAGAAAAGTGCGGATATGAGTTGTGATTTATGTTAGAATGGAAAATGCCTTTGAAACAAGAGGTTTTATGATCTTTCCTATCCGATTGAAGGTTTTAGAGGAGAAATGGAAAGTTCGGATTATTTCTTATTTCAAGTGGTCAGACGTTCAACGTTAATGAAGAGTTAAATGGAGGATTTTATTAATGAAGTTTGTTATGTTTCTTGTAGGATTGCTCGTTGTATTCGTACTCGGTTTTCTTATAAGTGCCGATCGAAAGAAGATTAAGTATAAACCAATCGCAATTATGCTTGTTATTCAGCTGGCGTTAAGTTATTTCTTATTAAATACGCAAGTTGGTTATATTTTAGTAAAAGGAATTTCAGATGGATTTGGCGCGCTTCTTGGATATGCGGAAGCTGGAATCGTTTTCGTATTTGGCGGTCTTGTTAATAAAGGAGAGGTTTCATTCTTCTTAACAGCGTTATTACCAATCGTATTCTTTGCCGTTTTAATCGGAATTCTGCAACACTTTAAAATTTTACCGATATTTATTCGTGCTATTGGTACTGCGCTAAGTAAAGTAAATGGTCTAGGAAAACTAGAATCATATAACGCAGTAGCAGCTGCCATTGTTGGGCAAGCGGAAGTATTTATTACAGTAAAAGATCAATTAAGTAAAATCCCAAAACATCGTTTATATACATTATGTGCATCTTCCATGTCGACAGTATCAATGTCAATCGTAGGTTCTTATATGAAAATGATCGAACCGAAATATGTAGTAACAGCACTTGTATTAAATTTATTTAGTGGTTTCATTATTATTCATATTATTAACCCGTACGATATTACAGAAGAAGAAGATACACTGAAATTAGAAAATAAGAAAAAACAGTCATTCTTTGAAATGCTAAGTGAATATATTATGCTTGGTTTCACAATCGCGATTACAGTAGCGGCAATGTTAATTGGTTTCGTAGCATTAATTACAGCAATTAATAGCTTGTTTGATTCAATGTTCGGTATTACATTCCAAGCTATTTTAGGATACATTTTCTCACCATTAGCATTCGTAATGGGTATCCCGCAAGCAGAGATGGTAACAGCGGGACAAATTATGGCAACAAAATTAGTATCAAACGAATTTGTTGCGATGCTGGATCTTGGAAAAGTAGCTGGTGATTTATCAGCTCGTACAGTTGGTATTCTTTCTGTATTCCTTGTATCATTTGCGAACTTCTCATCAATCGGAATTATCGCAGGTGCAACGAAAGGTATCGATGAAAACCAATCAAATGTTGTATCATCATTCGGTCTACGCCTTGTGTACGGTGCGACATTAGTAAGTATTCTATCAGCGATTATCGTTGGTGTTATGTTATAAAAAAAGGATGGCTCTAGCTCATAGCTAGGGCTATTTTTTTTATGGTAAATTTGCATGAAAAAACCAATTAATTAGGAATATATTAACATATAAAAATCTTTTAAAATTTATATTGCATTTCGCCTAGATAACGCTTACAATTTGATTTGTAGGTGGTATCAATTTCAGACTTTCAAGTATGGTAGGAGAGAAGAAGCTACCTTTTATAAATTGCAATTTATGTAAACGCTTACTGATTTTAGAAAGCAGTTGAATAATATTTAGGGGTTTTAAATTTTTTAACATCAATGGTCAGACGTCATTCGTTATACGTTATACGACCGATAATTCGTGGGAGAAGTGGAGGATTCACATATGAAGATCGTAATGTTTCTAGTCGGTTTACTTGTAGTATTTGTACTAGGGTTCCTTATCAGTTCAGATCGTAAGAAAATTAAATATAAACCAATTGCACTTATGCTTGTCATTCAATTGGTACTTGCGTATTTCTTACTAAATACAAAGGTCGGATTTGTATTAGTAAAAGGGATTGCAGATGGGTTTGGCGCTATTTTAAAATTTGCGGAAGCAGGGGTTAATTTCGTATTTGGTGGTCTAGCAAATGATGGACAAGCACCATTCTTCTTAACAGTATTATTACCAATTATTTTCTTAGCAGTACTAATTGGGATCTTACAACACATTAAAGTATTACCGATTATCATTCGTGCAGTCGGTTTCCTATTAAGTAAAATTAACGGCTTAGGAAAACTAGAATCATATAATGCAGTAGCAGCTGCAATTGTTGGTCAAGGTGAAGTATTCATTACAGTGAAAGATCAACTAAGCAAATTACCGAAAAATCGTTTATACACACTTTGTGCATCTTCTATGTCAACAGTATCGATGTCAATCGTCGGTTCTTACATGAAAATGATTGATCCAAAATATGTAGTAACAGCACTTGTATTAAACTTATTCAGTGGATTCATTATCGTTCATATCATTAATCCATATGAAGTAAAAGAAGAAGACGATATTTTAGAATTACAAGAAGATAAAAAACAAACATTCTTTGAAATGTTAGGCGAATATATTATGCTTGGTTTCTCTATCGCTGTAACAGTAGCGGCGATGTTAATCGGTTTCGTAGCATTGATTACAGCAATTAACGGTGTGTTCGATTCAATTTTCGGAATCACATTCCAAAGCATTTTAGGATACGTTTTCTCACCATTAGCATTCGTAATGGGTATTCCAACATCAGAGATGCTAACAGCGGGACAAATTATGGCAACAAAATTAGTAACGAACGAATTCGTTGCAATGCTTGACCTTGGAAAAGTAGCTGGTGATTTATCAGCTCGTACAGTAGGTATTTTATCTATCTTCCTTGTATCATTTGCAAATTTCTCATCAATCGGAATTATCGCAGGTGCAACGAAGAGTATCGATGGCAAACAAGCAAACGTTGTATCTTCATTCGGATTAAAACTTGTATATGGTGCAACGTTAGTAAGTATATTATCAGCGATTATCGTTGGGGTTATGCTTTAATAAATTAAGAAAAGCAATGAGCGTAGGCTCATTGCTTTTTTATTTAACTTGCTCTATCTAAGTCTCTTTTAAATTGTGGTTTCTCCAAATAAGTTCCAAGCCTCCATATATACTCAACAGGACCCATTCGATATTTTCGCAGCCAATATGTGCTAACAAATAATTGAATTGTATAGATTCCAATCGTTAAAAGAATACCGAAGAAATATCCTATTTTACCGAATAAGCCAAAGCCGTATGCGTAAAAAATTGTTGTTGTGATAATAGACTGGGCTAAGTAATTACTAACCGACATTTTTCCCATATTGGCCATATATGTTAGTAGACGGGTTGCTTTTTTGTAATGGAATAATAAAATAATTGTGCTTCCGTAAAAGAAGGTCATGGTTACTGGTGTAAGGCCGTCTTGTAACATAAGTAAAATAGGATGTTTAACGAACATAGCTGAAGTTTTGATTGTAAAAGAGAAAATACCAGTAAGAAGCCAGACCTTTTTGACAGCAGAGATATGCTTATCAATCTCAAATAACCATCCTTTTTTTCCTACGTACATACCGATTAAGAAGAGTGGAGATAGGAAAATGAGTGTGAAAAGTGTTATAAAGGTTAATCCGAAGAAACCGTCAATGCCTATATATTCGAAAGGATTTTCAGTTAACCTAAAGTTGACATGATCCATATAGCTTCCAGTCTCATGAACTTTATGTTCTTTTTCAATATAAGGAGCAAAATCAGTAACATTTGTATTTGGGTCAGTTGAATAAGTCATAAGTGTAAGGAGTGCGAGTAGAATAGTTGCCCAAATTAATAATGTTTTTGGCTTTCTGTTTATAAACATCAGTAAGAAAATCCCGATGAGGCCATATGAGAATAAAATATCCCCGGACCAAATGAGCACGCCGTGAATAAAACCTAGTAGTAAAAGAATAAGAATACGACGTAAATATGTAGGGGAAAACTTTTTTCCTTTTGCGACAATGCTTTTTTGTAACAAAATAATGCTAAGACCAAATAAAAAAGAGAATAAAGAAATGAAATTTTGTGTGCCAAAAAATTGAATAAACCAATTAGCACCTTTATCGAGTCCGCCAAATATATAGGATGGTTTTTCATTAGCGAAGAACCCGAATTGAATTAATGTTATATTAACAAGTAAAATACCAAATAAAGCAAAACCACGCATTGCATCAACAACTTCTACACGTTGATTCATTTTTTCTCTCCTTTTATATTATTTTATATTGAAAATAATACCATTTTATAGTTGACGCTATGTCAAATACGAGGAAATTTAAGGTGATTTTAAGCTAAAGAGAAAATAAAAAATCACCTTAATACATTCATTAAGGTGATTGGAATACTACTCAGCTGGAGGCGTAAATGTACGTTTCTCTAATTCAGCATCTAGCATAAATAGTGCGTTTGAATCGCTTGTAATACGTTTTAATTTTTGGATGATGCTATCGAATGAAGCTTCTTCTTCAACTTGCTCATCGACGAACCATTTTAAGAATGTAATTGTTGCATGCTCACGCTCATCCCAAGCGATATCAGATAAGTTGTAAATACGCTTCGTTACTTCACGCTCGTGCTCAAGTGCCACTTCAAAAGCGTTCAGTACAGATTCGTATTTGTTATTTGGATTATCAAATCCAGTAATAATAGCGCGCTCACCGCGGTCATTAATGTAGTTATAAAGCTTCATTGCGTGGAAACGTTCTTCTTCAGCTTGTACAAGGAAAAAGTTAGCGAATCCATCATAGCTCTCAGCTGTACAGTAAGCAGCCATTGCCATATAGGCGTGGGCAGAGTAAAATTCAAAGTTCATTTGATCGTTTAATGCGTCGTGCAATTTTTTAGATAACATAAAATCCCCCTTAGTATTGTGACAAGAATATTATACCATAATTGATAATATTCTCATTTGGATGTCTCGAACCTTTTTGAAAGCTTTGTGACGTGAGCCTCCATAATGTCTTGTAAATCTAAATCATATTTTTGTGAAAGAATAATAAGATTAGATAGTACATCACCAAGTTCTTCTTTTAGTTCCTGTTTTAGCTCTTCTTCTGTTTTCACTTCTTCATCAGGGCGATCACGGCCAATTTCAATGGCGCGAACAACACGTGAAACTTCCCCAACTTCCTCAGTTAAGAAATTTAAGCGAATAAAGGCATTATATTGTGACCAGCTTCGTTTTTCGTAAAATTCCTCCACCCATCTTTGAAATGCGACGATATCCATTTCTCCCTCATCCCTTCAATATGTTGTACAATGTTCATTGTATCATAACAATATATAGTTTCGGGGTGTAGGAATGAGAAAGATTTGTGTGTTTGCAGGTTCCAACTTAGGAGAGAGACCAGAATTTAAAGAGCAAGCAATAGCGTTAGGGAGAATGTTTGTTGAGAACGACTATGAGCTCGTATACGGTGGTTCATGCGTTGGATTAATGGGAGAAGTAGCAAATGAAGTTCTTCGTTTAGGCGGGCGTGTAACAGGTGTTATGCCGCGCGGTCTATTCCGAGGAGAAATTGTACATACAGGGTTAACAGAACTAATTGAAGTAGAAACGATGCACGAGCGTAAAGCGAAAATGGCAGAGCTTGCGGATGCTTTTATTGCATTACCAGGCGGATATGGAACGTTTGAAGAGCTATTTGAAGTTGTATGTTGGTCACAAATTGGTATACATAATAAGCCGGTTGGTTTATTAAACATTAAAGATTTTTATGGACCAATCCTGCAAATGGTTGAACGTGCGGCAGAAGAAGGGTTTATGAACCCTTCTAATAAAGAGTTGATTGTTTCAGCTGAGACGGCAGATAAACTAATTCATGAAATCCAAAATTACGAGCGTCCTGTTTTAGGAACGAAGTGGAAACAGTTATCATAATACAAAATTATAGAGACTTTTGGAAACACATGTCATTTTATCTTGAAAAGGCATGTGTTTTTAATTTGGTTAAATATGTTAATGTTAAGATGTAATGTTTTTGGAAAAGGAGAAATAGATGGAGGAGTTTGTGTATTTACGTCCTGTTTTTAAAAGTATTTTAGCAGCATCTATTCTTGTTATGCTAATTGTTTCAACACAGAAGAAAGAGCTAATTAATGAATTTTCGCTTTGGTTTATTTCGATATTGTGTATCGGTGTTTCAGCGATAACGTTGTTTATGTCTGGGTTTATCGTTGATGAGTATAGTCTAAGCGGAGATGCACAGAGTTTTAGCATGTTTATTGCGATTGGTTGTATTAGCGGTTTGAATTTTATTATTTATTATCGGCGGCAATAAAAGAAGGCATTCCGTATTACTTTGGAATGCCTTTATCACTTTGATTACTTTGTTTTTTATACAGGTACCAGCCACCCCAGCCGCCACCAATTGCTACAACAACGAGGAAAGCATAGTCTTTCACCTCGATACGTATATTGAAAATATTAGCTATAAGTAAGACAATCCCAACTGTTATTAACGCAAAAAATGCTCTAATTAAGTAGTCTTTCAACTGAACCACTCCCGCCATTTAAGTAGTAAATGATGAATATGGAAAAGCTTTTGGATCTATTTTACTAAAAGGTGTTACCTATATTTTAACATAAAAGGGATTGTAATATATTGATAAAAGTAGAGGAGAGGGGCGCTGATATTGTCGTGTTTTGTCGGTAAGTCGATATATTGGAAAAATCGCTGATATATTTGATGGAATCGCCGATATATCGAAAAAATCGCTGATATATTTAATAGAATCGCCGATATAATGCAAAAATCGCTGATATAAATTTCATGTACTAATATGCGCGATTAACCCCATAGAAAAAAGCGACTCTGAACGAGCCGCTTCCGCTTTTAAATATATTATTGATTCAAGAACGCGCGTAGCATCCAAGCGTGTTTTTCTAGTTCTGTGTAGATGCCTAGTAGTAGGTCAGATGTCATTTCGTCATCAGAGTTTTGAGCGATTTCCATGCCTTTTTTCAGTTCGACTAGCATCATTTCGTAGTCTTTCATGATTGATTCAACCATTCCTTCTGCAGTTTCGCCGTATGCTGCTTCTTGAATAGAAGATAGTTCTAAGTATTCTTTCATTGTTGCTACTGGTTTGCCGCCAATTGCTAAAATGCGTTCTGCAATTTCGTCGATATGAGTAGCTGATTCTGTGTAAAGTTCTTCGAATTTCTCGTGTAATGTGAAGAATTGAGGTCCTTTTACGTACCAATGGAAGTTGTGTAATTTTGTGAATAAAACGCTCCAGTCTGCTACTTGTTTGTTTAATACTTCGATTACTTGTTTGTTCATTATGATCAATCTCCTTTTGAGTTGTTATGTTATACAAATTACTAATTTATAATAATTATAATCTAGTAATTTGTATAAATCAACCCTTTTGCTGGAATTAATTTGAACAAATTATGAACTGTTATAAATAAAAATCCCTATTACTGTGGAGTAATAGGGATTTTGTTTGATATATAGCTCTTGTTCTAAACGAGCTGCTTTTGCTTTTAATTATTATACAGCCTTTTGCTTCTCTTCTATATCCTGTCCATCCCAGCACTCTGTATTCTGTAAGCCAGGGATAGAACTTGCAACGAAGACAGGATCTTTTCCTTGTTTCTTTTGCTTTATATAGTCCACTAAGGCTGCGTATGCAAACTTGCTAAGGAATGAGATGGCAATTAAGTTTGTGAATACCATTAGTCCCATAAAGAAATCAGCTAAACTCCAAACCGTTTGAAGGGCAGCGATAGATCCGAAGAACACCATTCCGACAACTGCAACACGATAAATCAGTAACCATGTTTTGCTTTCTTTAATGAATGCGATGTTTGTTTCACCATAATAGTAGTTTCCTAGTAAAGAACTGAAAGCGAATAGGAAAATAATAATCGCTAAGAAAGTGCTTGCCCACGGTCCAATTTGTGAACTTAATGCTCGTTGTGTTAATTCAATACCTTCTAAATTCGATCCTTTGTAAAGTCCAGAACATAATACGATAAACGCTGTTGATGTACATACTAAGAATGTATCTACGAAAACACCTAATGCTTGAACAAGTCCTTGTTTTACAGGGTGAGATACATCTGATGTTGCTGCTGCGTTAGGTGAGCTACCCATACCTGCTTCTGTCGCGAATAAACCGCGCTGAATTCCGAATTTGATTGCCGCTCCAATACCACCAGCGATAGCTTGGTCTAAACCAAATGCGCTGTTAAATATTTCTGTGAAAATGCTTGGTAACATATTGAAGTTGTTAATTACGACAAAAATAGCCACACCGATATAAATGATCGCCATTGGAGGAACAATCATTTCTGTAATACGTGAAATGCTCTTAATACCACCAAAAATAATAACTGCAACTAATAAAGCTAATAGAGCTCCTACGATCGTTCGCTCTAGTCCAAAAGCATTTTCAAACGCTATTGTTACTGTATTTGCTTGTACAGAATTGAAAATTAATCCGTACGCAACTGTAATAAGAAGTGAAAACCAAACACCCATCCAGCGTTTGTTTAATCCTTTTTCCATGTAATATGCTGGTCCACCACGGAACCTGCTTCCATCTTTTACTTTATAAATTTGCGCGAGCGTACATTCTACGAAACTAGTAGCTGCTCCGATAATTGCGATAAACCACATCCAAAATATTGCGCCAGGTCCACCCATTGAAATGGCTAATGCTACACCAGCTAAATTTCCGATACCGATACGTGCTGCTGCACTTAAGCAAAATGCTTGGAATGGAGAGATGCTATCTTTCTTTTTTTCTTTTCGATTAAATCCTTTACTAATTAAACTGACCATCTCACGTAAATGAGTAATTTGGACGAATTTTAATTTAAAAGAGAAATAAAGACCGAAGCCGATTAGCATTGCAATAAGAATATATGACCATAAAATATTATTCGTTACCTCAAGGAATCTGCTAAAGATATCAACCATATAATACACTTCCTTTTTTCCGTAATAAGAAAATTATATGCAAAAAATATACGAGAATCAATTTTTCTAAAAAATCATGTTACATAAACGCATTTTGTGTTATGATTATGTTACATAGTAATATTTTTAGAATTATTTACATTTTAAAAAACTAAATGTAAAGCGAGAAAGAGGGGATAATTTGAAAGAAGAAACTTTATTGAAAGTAAGCCTTAAGAGTTTGAAAATGAGAAGTAATATATTTTTTATCATTTCATCTTTAAGTATCTTTTTAGGAGCGACTTATTATTACAATAAAAGATTTCCAAGTCATAGGTATCCTGAATGGTTAGAATTTCTAAAATTGATTGGATGAATAAAAGACAGAAAAACAGAAAATTAAAATAAAGAAGTTATGGAGGAGCTAAATATGAATATTAGAGAAAGTGAACTTCCGGGTATTGGTTATAAGTTTCAAATCGTTACGAAAGGTAACGAAAAGATGGTGATTGTCATTCATGATGATGGGCGTAGAGAAATGTATCATTTTGATTCAGATCATGAAGAAAGCATCTCAAGTATTTCATTACGTGACTCAGAGGCGAGACAAATTGCAGCAATATTAGGTGGAATGGTATATAAGCCTAGAGCATTAGAAAATGTTGAAATGGTCTTTGAAGGTTTAGCGATTGAGTGGTTTAAAGTAGAGAATGCTGCTCCAGCGCTTGGAAAAACAATCGGTGATCTTGAAATAAGAAAAACATATAGCGTAACGATCATTGCAGTTATGAAAAAGAATATGAAAAAGCTATTTAATCCAGGGCCAGAAACGGTAATTGAAGAAGGCGATATGCTTGTAGTTTCAGGTGAGAGAGAAGAAATTAAAAAAATTATTAATGAGTTACTTTCGAATAGGGGGACTGACTAGATGGATACGTTAATTTTTGAAGTTGGTACAGCGTTAGTATTAGTTGCAATTGCGGCAGTAATTGCTGGGAAGTTTAAATTTTCAGTCATTCCGTTTCTAATTGTTCTTGGGATGTTAGTAGGGCCACACGCGCCGACAATAGGTGTGATTGATTTCAAGTTTATTGAAAGTGCAAGTGTCATTTCCTTCCTTGGACGGATTGGCGTTCTGTTCCTTCTGTTCTACCTAGGACTAGAGTTCTCGATGAAAAAACTAATTAAATCTGGACGTTCTATTGCGATTGGCGGAACAATCTATATTTTAATTAACTTTTCACTTGGATTATTATACGGATTTATAATGGGATTCCCTTTACTAGAAATCTTAATTATTGCGGGTATTATTACGATTTCTTCTAGTGCTATCGTTGCTAAAGTGTTAGTGGATTTAAGAAGAACTGGTAATAATGAAACCGAATTAATTTTAGGAATTATTATGTTTGAAGATATATTCCTTGCTGTATATTTATCAGTCGTTTCAGGCTTAGTTCTTGGGGATCATGCTTCATTCTTAGGTGCCCTTACTTCAATTGGAATCGCTTTAGGATACATGCTTCTCTTCTTTATTGTAGCTAGAAAGGCGACGCCGTTATTAAATAAATTGCTCAATATTAGTTCAGATGAAATTTTCATTATTGTAGTATTTGCTTCGTTATTCTTTATTGCAGGTTTCTCGGAAACAATTCACGTTGCCGAAGCAATTGGAGCACTTCTTTTAGGATTAGTTTTCTCTGAGACAGAGCATAGTGACAGAATTGAGCATCTCGTTGTTCCATTTAGAGACTTTTTCGGAGCTATTTTCTTCTTCAGTTTCGGATTAAGCATTGATCCGTTTTCATTAGGCGGAGCGATATGGTTAACGTTAGGTGCTGTCCTTCTTACAATCATCGGAAACTTTGTTGCAGGTATGATTGCAGGGCGACAAGCTGGATTATCTCATAAAGCGTCAACAAATATTGGATTAACAATCGTTTCAAGAGGAGAATTCTCTATCATTATGGCCAATATCGGCATCGCCGGTGGTTTAATGTCAGTCTTGAAACCATTCTCAGCACTATACGTGCTTATACTATCCATCTTAGGTCCACTTCTGACGAAAGAATCAAAGAATGTATATAAATTTTTAAATAAAATCTTTAAGTGGGATACGAAGACTAACTAATTTTAAAAAAATAAAAGTACAAGATATTTACTGCTTGTACTTTTATTTTTTGCAATGAAAACAGTAAAGAGAGGTACATGATGTTAGGAGAGTTGATTCATTCCGTTTTAGTTTTTCTAGAAGGACTTGGTTATTGGGGAATTATGCTTGGATTGATGTTAGAGGTTATTCCGAGTGAAATTGTATTGTCTTATGCAGGTTATTTAGTATCAACAGGAAGCATTACGTTTTGGGGCGCTGTCGCGTTCGGTACAATTGGTGGTGTAATCGCACAACTATTCATTTATTGGATCGGTCGGTACGGAGGAAGACCCGTCCTTGAGCGATATGGAAAATATATTTTAATTCAAAAGAAACATATTGATTATGCTGAAGATTGGTTTAATCGTTACGGAACTGGCGTTATTTTTACAGCGCGTTTTATTCCTGTTGTGCGTCATGCTATTTCGATACCAGCGGGTATTGCGAAAATGTCACATGCTAAGTTTATTACGTTAACTACATTAGCTGTTATTCCATGGTCAATTGTATTTGTATATTTAGGTTTTAAATTAGGAACAGAGTGGGAAAGTATTAATAAAGTAGCTGGGCCATATGTGAAATACTTTGCACTTGCAGCTATTGTTTGTGCAATTGGTTACTTTGTATTAAAAAAAGTGATGAAAAAAAAGTGATTACGTAAAAAGAATCTATGCTGACATAGATTCTTTTTTTATTGTCATTTTTCGAAAGGGGAAAGAGTAGGTTTAATATTTTACATATTGTGGCATACATATAGGAAAAGGGAGTTTGGAAAGGGGATTATAGAGAAATGGAACTCCAGTTTCAAAATGTATATCAACAAGTTGAGAATTGGTATGTGTTGGATTCGGAGCTTCCTTGGGATGTCAAAAGGCTTAGAGATGATTTGTTTTCACTGATTGAAGTATGTAAAACACCAGTTGTTTTTTGTGATACGTGTGATGCGAATCATGTGCTTCTATCATTAGGAGAAGAAGAAGAGGAATTCTTATTCCCAGTAGGTGGTTTTTATCATAAAGAAAAACAATTAATTTTTGTTTGTATGTGGGAAGAGTATGAGCAGGTGCTCAAAACACTACTGCATGAGTTTCGTCATGCGATGCAGCATAAGAGAGAAGTATTGTATGTTGGAAGTGAAGTGTACGAAGATAGATGGATTGAGAAAGATGCGAGAAAGTTCGCGGAGAGGAAGTTAGATGAATATAAAAATAGAAAGTTAATGTAAAGCATAGTGGAGAAATGGCACTGTGCTTTCTTTATTGATTACTAAAAGTAAGTGATTGACTTTTATAAAGTTTAGTTCTAAACTAATGGTATGAAATGAGCGAGGTGATAGAATGAAGACAGAAGATAGACTCGGATTACTATTATGGTTTCGTTTATCACGTTTTTATAACAAAAGTATTCGTGAGACGAATCAGCATTTGAAAGAATGGAATGTATCTGCCGCTCAGTTTGATGTACTAGCTCAAGTTGGAGGACATAATCGTCTAACGCAGCAAGAGCTCGGAAATAAACTATTTGTTACGAAGGGAAATATCACGCAGCTATTAAATAAAATGGAGCAGCTGGAGTGGATTCATCGTGAACAAGAAGGTACTACAAAATATATTTCGTTAACAGAAAAGGGAAAAGCTTTATATGAAGAAATCGTCCCGCCTCAAGAAACGTTCCAAGCGGAGCAGTTTCAAAATTTAAATGTAGAAGAACAACATCAATTATTACAATTACTAAAAAAATTACAGTGAGAAAAATTTTTAAAATAAATCTTGAATTCGAGATAATATGAGGTGAAGGATATGTTTAGAAAAGTTGATCATAAAAATATGGGAAGAGCAAATCATGGTTGGTTAAATACACATTTTCATTTTTCCTTTGCGAATTACTATAACCCGAATAACATGAACTTTGGAGCATTGCGTGTAATTAATGATGACTTAGTAGCGGCACAAACTGGTTTTGATATGCATCCGCACCGCGATATGGAAATCATTTCGTACGTTGTAGATGGTGCTTTAACACATGAGGATAGCATGGGGAATCGCGGAACAATTGAGCGAGGACATGTTCAATATATGAGTGCTGGCACAGGTGTATTTCATAGCGAGCATAATTTAGGAAATGAAACACTACGTTTATTACAAATTTGGATTTTACCAGATCGTGCGGATCATAAACCAAACTATGGTGAGTTTACATTTGATTGGAGCAAGCGTGAAAATGAATGGTTCCATATGGTATCTCCAGTAGAAGGAGAGGCACCAATTCGTATTCACCAAGATGCGAATTTATATTCTTTATCGTTAGATGCTGGAAAAGAAATTCATTTCCCGGTGCAAGAAGGCCGTCAATTGTACCTTGTACAAATTGAAGGGAGTAGTGTAATAAATGGTGAAAATCTTGTTATGCGTGATGCAGCAGAAGCAGTAGAAGAAGATATTCATATTGAAGCGAAAGAGCAATCACACTATTTAGCAATTGAATTGAAAAAATAATAGAACGTTTATGGAAAAGAGGACATCGAATGGATGTCCTTTTTTTTTGAGCGGAATTGTCAGAAAAAACTTTCTCAATATTTAGAAAAAGGTATTAGCCCAGAAAATAAGAATTGTATAAAAGTGTCAAAAATCTTTATGGGAATGGGGAATGTTATAGTGAAAAAGCAAGTCATTTCATCAGCATTAGCGTTAACTGTTATAGCCGGGGGATTTGGAACATTTGGAGCAACGACAACGAAAGCGGAAGAACAAAAAATTCAATATCATCAAGAATTTAAAACACCTGCATACATAGGTGAAGAATGGAAAGCACCGGAAGGACTAGATAAAAAAGAGACGGTCTTTCAATATTTAGAGAGTAAGAAAGATATGTTTAAATTAGCAGGAAATATTGACAAACACTTCAATGTCGTTGGGGAGGAAAAAGATGCTGAATCTGGTACGACACATGTGAAGTTAGTTGAAAAACATAATAATATTCCTGTGTATGGTTCAGATCAAACTGTTACATTAGATAAAGAAAATAATGTAAAAGCATTCTTCGGACAAGTTATTCCGAATTTAGATGATAAAAATATTCCTGCATTTGCAAATATTAGCGCAGAGCAAGCAGAAACGATTGCAAAGGAAGGTATTGAAAAAGAAGTTGGTAAAGTAAAAAATTATGACGGTGTAAAAAAAGATTTATTTGTGTATGAAAAAGATGGAAACTACTATCTTGCATACTTAGTTAAAGCATCGATTTCAAAACCAGCTCCAGGATACTGGCATTATTTTGTTGATGCAACGAATGGAAATGTAATTGAAAAATATAATGCTGTAGATCATATTACAGGATTTGGTTACGGAGTATTAGGCGATAGACAATCATTTGAAATTGCTCAAGATGAGAAAACAGGAGCGTTCAACTTGTTTGATGGTAAACGAGGACAAGGTGTTCATACATTTGATGCAGAAAATATGGATGAAAACTTGTTTAACTTATTCTCACAATGGCTTGGATATACAGGAGAAGAAGTTGAGAGTAAATCTAAGTTCTTCGAAGATAAGGCTGCAGTTGATGCGCATGTAAATGCAGGAAAAGTATACGATTACTACAAAAAGACATTTAATCGTAACTCTTTCGATGATAAAGGTGCGAAGCTGATTTCTACTGTTCACGTCGGAGAAAGCTGGAATAACGCAGCTTGGAATGGTGTGCAAATGATGTATGGTGATGGCGATGGAAAAACATTCATTCCATTATCTGCTGGACTAGATGTTATCGGTCATGAATTAACGCATGCTGTAACTGAACATACAGCAAACCTTGTTTATAAAAATGAGTCAGGCGCGTTAAATGAATCGTTATCTGATATTATGGGTGTCATGGTTGAGAAGAAGAGCTGGGATTTAGGTGCCGACATTTATACACCTGGAAAACCTGGTGATGCACTTCGTTCTCTGAAAGATCCAGCATCTATTCCAAATCCATTAAAACCAGGCGAAGGTTACCCAGATCATTACAATAAACGCTACACTGGAACAGCTGATAATGGCGGCGTTCATATTAACAGTAGTATTAACAATAAAGCTGCATATTTAGTATCTGATGGCGGAGAGCATTACGGTGTGAAAGTAACTGGAGTAGGCCGTGAAGCGACAGAAAAAATTTATTACCGTGCTCTTACGAAATATTTAACTGCAAACTCTGACTTTAAAATGATGCGTCAAGCTGCTCTTCAGTCAGCTGAAGATTTATATGGTAAAAACTCTAAAGCTGTACAAGCTGTAACGAAAGCTTATGATGCAGTAGGCGTAAAATAATAAGAGAAAAAGACCTGACTAGGATGTCAGGTCTTTCTTTATCCCGTAAAAGCCCGATTGGTGAGGGCTGATTAAAGTTTCACTTTATTTAGTCGCGAATACCTAATGCGATTTTCGCCATACGTGACATGCGTTCTTTAGACCAGGGCGGATTCCAAACGACATTTACTTCTATTTCATTGACTTCAGGTACGTTCGTTGATAATACTTTTTTAACGTCTGATACAATTTGCCCAGCCATTGGACAACCGATAGAAGTCATCGTCATCGTAATGACAGCATTATTATTTTCATCTGCTGTAACGTCATAAACTAATCCAAGATTAACAATATCAACACCTAGTTCAGGATCAATAACAGCTTCTAAATTGGCATATAATTTATTTTCAAATGCTTCTTGAGACATAAATAGCACCTCCTACACATTTATGATATCGATTCTCATTATAACGGAAATGTGTATAATGTGCAGGAAATGAGCTCAAAAAAATATCCCTTTTGGAAGAGGGATATTTTTTTGAGCTATTCAGTTTTGAAATGAGATACGAGTTGATCTAATTCTTCAACTGTTTGTTTCATTTGTCTAGCGGTTACAGTCATCTCATTCATAGTAATGACCTTTTGCTCAGCAGATTGTGCTGTTGCTGCTGTTTCACTAGATACTTCAGTTGAAATAGAAGCGATGTTATTCAGTGAAGCGTTCATTTCTTCAGCGCTTGCAGCCATTTCTTCAGCAGTTGCTGAGATGTCTTGCATTTGAGTAGATACTTTATTTACTTGTTCTACAATCGTTGTGAAAGAATTGCCAGCTTCACGAATGACATGAATGCCTTCAAATGCCTCAGAACGACCTTGTGACATCATAGAGCTCGCAGTTTCAGTGTCTTGTTGAATTTGATGTAGTAATTGGTTAATATCTGTTGCCGCTGTTTTAGATTGTTCTGCAAGTTTTCGAACTTCGTCAGCTACGACAGCGAAACCTTTTCCTTGTTCGCCAGCACGAGCTGCTTCGATAGATGCATTTAAAGCAAGTAAGTTTGTTTGTTCTGCGATATTAGAAATAGATTGTACAGCTGTATCAATATATTTCGTGTGTGTGATTAGACGTTCGACCACTTCGGACGTAGCATTTACCGCGTCGTGTATCGTTGTCATTTGTGAAACAGATTTTTGAATAACAGTACTTCCATCATTAGCTTGTTCAGATGTAGATACAGCAAGTTCAGTTATAGATGAAGCAGATTCAGCAATACGCTGAACGCTTACTGCCATATCGTCCATTGCAGTTGAGCTTTCTTCCATACTAGAGGCTTGTGATTGAATATTTGCATTTAAGCTAGACATCGAGCTCTGAACTTTTATTGTTGCCTCGCGTGATATATTCGTCTTTTCTAGCATATTTTCAGAAGCGTTTTGCACTTCCACAGATGTTTTTTGAACACGATTGATAATATGTTGTAGGTTTTCTAACATTTTATTAAATGATGTTGCGATCGTACCAATTTCATCATTACTATTTACTTGTAGGCGGGCTGTTAAGTCACCTTCTTGAGATGATAATTCTTTTAGCTTACTATCAATTTGTTGAATTGGTTTAACAAGTTTACCAGAGAACCACCATGCAACAGTGATAGCTACGATAATACAAATAACAAGTGATAAGAAGACAACATATTCAATTTGTAGCGAAGATTGATCAATTTTCTTGATAGATTGATCACGTAACTTAGCTTGTTCGTTACTGTAATTTGTGAAGTCACCAATTACTTTATAAACAGTACCATTTTCTGCATAAGCTACTTGTAGAGCCTCTTCCCACTTTTGTTCTTTTGCAAGAGTGAAAACTTTTTCTTCAATAAATTTTCTCCAAGTCGATCCTGATTCCATTGTATTTTTCATGGACTGAGAAACATTTGGATTAGAAAGAAGTTTATCTTTTGAATCCTCCAGACGTTTACTCATCTCATTAAACTTGTCTAATTCGACTTGATCATGTTGTAATAAATAACCTCTTAAAGCAGAAAGTTGTACTTGATAAGCGTCTCCACGTTCTTTCAATTCTGTTGCAAGGGGAGAAATTTCTTTTTGTAAAGCTTCAGCTTTATGAGATTGGTCAATAGCAAAAAATAAAATAAAAGCTAAGGCGATTCCAAATAAAGCGCAAATCGTTCCCATCATGAACATTAGTTTTTTTCGAATGCTAATAAAATTCATATGATAAAAAGCCTCCTTTGTGAAATCTTAGTATTAGAATTAATTAATGTAAAAAATCGAAAGAAAGCTTTACTCCTTCTGGAATAAAGCTTTCCTCTAGGAATTATAGCAGACGGAATGAGAGATAGAAAGAGATATTTTAAAGTAAAAAAAGAGAGATTGTAAATCCCTCTTTTTAATAGTTTGTAGGTCCTAGAAGTATAAATGAAAGTTTCGCTTTAAACGTTTGTTTTGAAATGAGAAACGAGAACTTCAAGTTCTTGTACGGTCGTTTTCATTTCAGAAGCTTTTTTAGCAACGACACTCATTTTATTTACTTGGTCACCAGCCGAAGTTGCTGTTTGTGATGTTTCGGCGGCAACTTCATTTGAAATAGAGGCGATGTTATTTAAAGCTGCATTCATTTCTTCTGAACTTGCGGCCATTTCTTCAGCAGTTGCAGACATTTCTTGCATTTGTGTAGAGACTTTGTTAATGTGGTTAACAATTTCCGAGAATGAAGATCCAGCGGTACGAATGACTGTAATTCCTTCAGAAGCTTCTGATTGACCTTGTGTCATCATTTCATTTGCTATTTTTGTGTCAGCTTGAATTTGATGAAGTAAATGGTTAATGTCAGTTGCTGCTAGCTGAGATTGTTCAGCAAGTTTTCGTACTTCATCGGCAACAACGGCGAATCCTTTTCCATGTTCGCCAGCACGTGCTGCTTCAATTGAAGCATTTAAAGCGAGTAAATTCGTTTGTTCCGCGATATTAGAAATGGATTGAAGTGCAGTATCAATATGATTCGTATGTGTAATGAGTCGCTCTACTACTTGTGATGTAGCGTTAACAGCTTCGTTAATTGTATGCATTTGTGTAATAGATTTCTCAATGACTTTATTCCCACCATCTGCTTTTTCTGAAGTTGTAACAGCTAGGCTAGCAACAGAGGAGGCAGATTCTGCAATACGCTGAACACTCGTTGTCATATCGTCCATTGCAGTTGAACTTTCTTCGATGCTTGAAACTTGTGAACGAATATTATACGCAAGAGCATTCATAGTTTCTTCGGTTTTTGCTGTATTTTCCATAGAAGCAGTGGTTTCGATAAACACATTTTCAGACGCTTCTTTTACACTTGTTGATGTTTGTTGCACTTGTTTTATGATACGTTGTAAGTTAGCGAGCATGTGATTAAAGGAATTGGCGATATCACCAATTTCATCTTTACTCGTTACGTGTAATCTAGCAGTTAAATCGCCGTCTTGAGAAGCTAATTCTTTTAATTTCTCATCAATTTGTCGTATCGGTTTAACGAGTTTACCAGAGAACCACCATGCTAATAAAATAGATGTTAACGTACATGTAATGAGAGAGAAGAAAATAATATATTGAATAAGAGATGAAGAAGACTCTACGTCAGCAATTAATGCGTCACGTTTATCATTTTCTGCATTTGCATATTTCGTAAATCTACCTAAAAGATCGTTTACATAATCGGTTTGAGCTAAAGCGATTTTGGATGCTTCGTCCCATTTTCCTTCGCTAGCGAGAGGGAGGACTTCATTATCTATGACGCTTCGCCATTTTCCTCCCATTAAAATCGCTTCTTTCATTCCTTCTGGAAGTTTTTTATCACTTGTTACTTTTTCTCTAGTATCAGCTAGTTTTTTTCCTTCTCGGTTGAACTTATCTAATCCTTTTTGATCATGAGAGAGTAAATATTCTTGTAAGCCGGCTACTTGTGCTTGGAACCAATCGCCCCGTTCTTTTAAAATTGTTGCTCGTTTTGATACATCATTTTTTAACGTTTCAATTTCGCTTGCTTGGTTCATAGCGAATGAAAGAATAACAATAAGAGCAATACTAAATAAAGAAGAAATGCTTAAGAGTGTGAACAGTAGTTTTTTGCGAATACTAACATATTTCATCGTTACCCCTGCCTTTAAAAACTATTTATTATGATTTATAAATATTAAGAACGAAATTAATAAAAACATCATTATGAAGTTTTTAATCTGTTCAATGAAAATTATAGCAGATAATGGAAGATGGCAGATTGATATGAGTAAATGTTCTTAAAATGTATACATTTGTATATCAAAAAATTCATAAATAAAAAGTAGAAATGCTATTGTAATTTGAAATAACATCATGTATACTTCTAATTAGTTGATAACGATTATCAGTATCAACTATGAGCATTAATCTTCGTTATGTTGGTCATACCCCTTTTTGACGACGTAAGTCAGAGACGAAATGTTGAAATATCTTGTGTCCTATTCTACAGAATTATGGTAATCTCCAACCTCAACTTATATGCGTGAGCATGCAAAAAGGATCCTATCCGTGAAGGGATCCTTTTTTGCATGCTGTCGCAATTAATGTATATAAACCAGGCACACGATCTTTAATTTCTTCCGGTGCAGTAGAAGGGAAGACCCACCTTTGATGAGACCCTTGTTCTTCAACTAATTTTTCAATTTTAAAATGTTCTTCCGCAAGTGTTGTAATAATTTCTCCTAGCGTCCAGCGACGGATGGTTGTTTTCGGTAATGATTCTTTCTGCGCTTCTGTAAGAAGGATGCTATAAGCAACATCATCTTCAATTAATTCTTCATCGAAATAATTTCCGTTAGCCCGAAATGATGGGTGGTCTACTCCTAATAATTTCGTGTAAACAGGATGATAGTCACGAAGGATAAGCATTCCATTTCCTTTAAGTAAGGTAGCAATTTTTTGAAAGAGTGGTTTTAAATCTAGAAAGTAATGGAGTACACCAAGTTCCAGCAATACGATATCAAATGATTCGGAGAGCTGTACATTTAATACATCAGATACGACATACTGGATAGAGACACCGGCTGCTTCAGCAAGTTCATTTGCATATTTTGCATTACTTGCTGAAATATCAACAACTGTTACGTCAGCTCCTAAAAGAGCGAGAGCAACAGCCTTATTCCCTTTTGACCCGAGTAAATTAATAATACGTTTTCCTTTTGGGGATTGTATGTAAGGTAAATAGTGATTTACTTCGCGCATGGGATCTGCCATAAGCTTTTTCGCATAATCGGCTGGCGCCCCGTGGCGATTCGTCCAAGCTTCATAAGCAGCTGCATTCCAGCTTTTTTCATTACGTGTGCTTAGTTGTTTTTGATTCAATCGTATCACTCCTTTTGTGAACGTATAGTTATTCGGCAGGGGGATGGAATTTCCTTTTCTTTTTGAATTTAAGTTTGATTTTTCTGCAATTAAGTCGTAAAATACGTGTTATATATAAAAGCGTTGAAAAGGAAAAGTAGAATGAAATCATTCTGTCCAGAGAGCTTCGGTAGCTGAGAAGAAGCAAGAATATTCATTTGAACAATGGCCTTTGAGCTTCGTCCTGAACTTATCAAATGATAATAGTAGGCGGCGACGAGAGTTGGTACTCGTTATCAAAACCACAGTATAAGAGCATATAGCTCCGTACTTGTTAAGGTTAATTATGTGAGTAATTGGCGAAATAAGGTGGTACCGCGACTGTTTATACAGCCCCGCCCTTATCTTTTTTAAGATAAGGGTGGGGCTTTTTTATATTTAAAAGGAGGAATGTAAGATGAGTATTTTTATTGGAGGCGCTTGGCCGTATGCAAATGGTTCGCTACATCTTGGACATATTGCGAGTTTGTTACCTGGAGATATTTTAGCACGTTATTACCGGGTAAAAGGTGAGAACGTGTTGTATGTTTCGGGAAGTGATTGTAATGGAACACCTATTGCAATTAGGGCAAAACAAGAAGATGTGACGGCGAAGGAAATTGCTGATAAGTATCATGAGGAATTCCAGCGATGTTTTCGTAGCCTCGGTTTTACTTATGATTGCTATACACGTACCGACAGTGAGCACCATCATGGAACTGTTCAAAATGTCTTTTTACGTTTATTAGAAGAAGGCTATATTTATAAAAAAATGGTGGAACAAGCGTATTGTGAAACGTGTACGCAGTTTTTACCTGATCGTTATGTAGAAGGCATTTGTCCACATTGCCATGAAGCAGCAAGAGGAGATCAATGCGATGCGTGTTCAGCTATTTTAGATCCACTCGATTTGTTAGAAAAGAAATGTAAGTTATGTGGTAGTACACCATCCGTGCAGGAAACAGAGCATTTTTATTTTGCATTGCATACATTTCAGGAGCAAATTAAAAGGGCTGTAGAAATCGCAAAACAAACAGGAACATGGCGCGACAATGCGATTCAACTAACAGAGAGATATGTTAAGGAAGGATTACTAGATAGGGCCGTATCACGTGATTTACCAATCGGGGTACCAATTCCAGTAGAAGGGTATGAAGATAAGAAAATTTACGTATGGATTGAAGCAGTGACAGGATATTATTCGGCGAGTAAACATTGGGCTGAAGAAACAGGGAAAGATGATCAAGAGTTTTGGGATAGAGAAGCGAAAACATATTATGTGCACGGAAAGGATAATATTCCGTTTCATTCCATCATTTGGCCAGCAGTATTGCTTGGAATAGGAGAAGGAGCAATTCCTCGTCATATCGTTTCAAATGAATATTTAACAGTTGAAAAAAGAAAGTTATCTACAAGTAAAAACTGGGCAGTATGGGTGCCTGACATATTAGAACGCTACAATCCAGATTCTATTCGTTACTTTTTAACAGTAAACGCACCAGAAAATCGTGATACTGATTTTTCATGGCGTGAATTCATTTACAGTCATAATAGTGAATTGTTAGGTGCATACGGAAACTTTGTGAACCGGACATTAAAGTTTATTGAAAAGTATTATGATGGTATTGTACCCAATGGAATTATTAATGAAGAGCTGAAAGAGAAGATAGAAGGATTATATATATATGTAGGAGAATCAATTGAGCAAACTAAATTTAAGGTGGCGCTAGAAACAATATTTGATGCAGTACGTTTTGCAAATAAATACTTTGATGAGAGGCAGCCTTGGAAACAAAGGGAAGATGATCCAGTTTCATGCGAAGAAACGATTTATAACTGTGTGTATCTTATCGCTAATTTTGCAAATCTCCTTGAACCGTTTTTACCATTCTCAAGTGAAAGAGTTAGAAATACATTATCGATTGTGAACCGAAATTGGGAACCTCAAAATACGTTGCCGAATAGAATTGATAGTGTACAGCCACTATTTGAACGAATCGATGTAAAACAAATTGAGCATGAAATAGAAAAGCTATATGGAGCGATAAAGTGAGATAGAGAAAAAGACCTTTCAAATACATGAAAGGTCTTTTGTTACGCACTATGCACGCTACTATGTTTCTTTTCTTTCCTAGCCGTAAGCAGCTGAGGAGTAAAAATTCCAAGTAGTATAAAGAGTATCCCAATCCACTGCATGAAGGTTACGACTTCATGTACAAGTGTAATAGAAGCGATAATGGCCGTTGGTAATTCAGCTGCTCCTAGTATTGTACTAAGTCCTGTTCCTACTTTCGGTACGCCAATTGAAAAACAAATGACAGGTACGACAACACCGAACAATCCGAGGAAGAAAGCGTATTTCCAAAGACCGGCTTGCAAGGCACCATCCGTTAAAAAGGTTGGCGGGAAGAATAGGCATACGATAAGAGTAGCACTTGTTGTCATAAGAAAGCTTTTCGTATAAGGTGGTACTTCTGTAGCAACACGCCCGCTTGCAAAAACGTAAAATGAAAAAGAGATAGCGGCTAATAGACCAAAGATAATACCTTTCGTGGAAAAGTTTTGTCCGAGACCTTCAAAGACACCGCCTGCAAACAATGTTCCAGTAAATAAAATAATGATGGATATAACTTTCTCACGGCTCGGTAATGTTCGATTAGCGATTGCTTCTATAACGACACCAATCCATGTGAACTGGAAGAGTAGGACAACAGCGATAGATGCTGGTAGTTCTTCTACAGAAATAGCGTAGAAGATACCAGTCATACTCATTGTTGTGCCAACTGTTAGTAAGGAAAAGAATTGCTTTTTTGTTACTTTATGACGTGAAACGAAAAGAACGAGCAGAAGAAGCCCGATCCATCCGAAGACATATTGTCCCCCTAATAGTTGATGTGCTGAAAATCCATCAATGAATCCGAGTTTGAAAATAGTTGAAAGTACGCCGTAGCTACAAGCTCCGAATAAAACAAGTAATGAATACTTAAATTTCTCCATGAAGATCCTCCTTTTAAATAATAAAAAACGCCCGCTATCCAAATAAGGATAACGGGCGAACGAAACAGAGTAAGATACTCTACAAAATTCCGCCATTCATACGAAGTATGAATTTGGGGTATGAAATTGTAGTAGGTTTTTTACATTGCTTTTGGGAATACAATAGAACATTTTACACCTTGAGGTGTGTTTTGTATCCCATAAGGAAACTGATGTTTATCTAATATTTGTTTTACAATATATAGCCCAAGACCACTACCTTGTACTAATCCGTGTTTGCCAGGGTTTGCGCGATAGAATGGCTCGAATAAATGGGCGAGTTTATCCTCATCAATTTGTGAACCTGTATTTAATACTTCTAATGCATAACCGTTTGGCTTTTCATAAAGCTTTATATATACATGCTGATGGTCAATTGTGTAATGAATTGCATTTGAAATAATGTTAAAAATAGCAGTTTGAATAAATTTAGGATCAGCTAAAATTTGTACATCTTGCTTAATGTTAGATTGAACATTTAATTGCTTTACAGATACAAAGTAATCTACTTTCTTCATAACATCCTCAATAATATTAGTTAATGAGATAACTTTTAAATCAGGTTTAAATTGAGGGTTTTGTATTTTGGATAATTCCGACATTTTTTCCGTTAATATGTTAATGTCTTGCATCATTTCATAGGAACGTTTTAAATATTTATCTCTATCTTTATAAGCTCCAATTCCGTGAATCATGCCATCTAGTTGTCCCATAACGGCTGCGATTGGTGTTTTTAATTCATGGGAAATCATAGACATAAATTCTTTACGAGATTGTTCTAATTGTTGTTCCTTTTTGAGTTCATTTCTTAAATCTTGATTGCTTGCATGTAAATTCTTCACAATATTTGGGACCTGTGAAGCAGCTACTTGTAAATTAAAATCGGTTTGGTCTGTATTTTTGTTAAGTAGCTTTTTATCTGAGAAATCAAGATTCATAATATCTTTTAAAGCATCGCTCATAAATTGAAAAGGTTTGGCAATTAGTTTTGTATAAATTAAAGATCCGAGTAAAGATAATGCAAGCATTGTCGCACCAATATGTGGAGCTAATTGCTGCAGTGCATCTGCTAATTTTGGATAATCTTGTGTATCATTTGTGTTATTTGCTGCATTTTGTTTATGTAAGGCATCATTAGTAGCGACTTGCTTTTCCGTTTCTGTAAGTGGAGTAGAAGTGCTGTTTTTCCCCGCAATATTTTGGGTATGTTCTTTTGCTTTTACAGTTTGGCTAGGCTGCAAAAGGTGATTTATGGCTGTAGAGAGTGCATTATAATCTATAATAGAAGATTGGAAATTGGAAATCGTACTCTCTGAAACAGCCTTACTTTGATTCGTTTTACTTTGGTCGTTTTGTTTGTCTGAATCCGCTTGTTCTGTAGACAGCGCTCCATTTTCTTTTGCAAAACGTTCTTTATCGTAGTTTGAAGCTAGAAAATAAATAATTTGATAAAGACAAAGTGATAAAAGAATACAAAATAATAAGGTTTTGATGAAAATATTTTTGGTGATGTTGTCTGTACTACGATTCGATTTTGTAGCCAATGCCTTTCACCGTTTTAATATAAGGAATCCCTAATTTTTTTCTTAAGTTTTTAATATGTGTATCTATAACTCTTACATCACCATAATGTTCATAGCCCCATACCTTATTCAGCAAATCACTTCTTGATAATACTTTTCCCCGATTTTGCAGTAAAGTATATAAAATTTCAAATTCTTTTGTTGTTAATTCAATTTGATTACCATGAACATAAGCGGCATAGGCTGTAGAATTTAACATCAATTCATGGAATTGTAGTATAGTTGCAGCTTCTGCTTCCTTCGTTGCTGCCCTTCTTAATACAGCCTCTACACGTTTAATAAATACGGTGTAATGGAACGGTTTCGTAATATAGTCATCAATACCTAACTCAAATCCTTTAATTTCACTTTCTTCATTATGTAAGCCTGTTAACATAATGATCGGTACATCAGATTGTCCTCGCATAATTTTACAAATACTATAGCCATCTATATCTGGTAACATCACATCAAGGAGGACAAGATCGTATGAATTTTTTTGGAAAAGAAGAATACCTTCTGTTCCAGCGCCAACGACATCAACAGTAAAGTTTTGTGCCATTAGAAATTCCCGAATCAGTTCTTGTATATCTGGGTTGTCTTCAATCACCAGTATATGCGTCATAGTAACACCTCCTAAATAACGCTTTTTACTGCAATATTCGAATTCATCATTTTTTGGATAACTCAAATTGTTTATACATATAATAAGCCCCCGCTATAAAGTCATCATGAAAGTAGCAAGGGGAATGGTTTAGAGAAACTGAATATTTCAGAATTACATTAGTTCTATTATAGTATGTATTGTAAAATTTATAAAATATTATAACTGTATAATTTTAATATCCATGTTTATCAATGTTTTGATGTTGTTTAACGAAACCTATTCTTATTATATATGTAAATACAGTTGTTTTGCTACTGTAAATGAATAAATAAAATAAGCCAAGATATAAAATTCTTGGCTACACATAAATCTTGTTTTTAGGTTATTTTACAGTGACGGTAGCTTGCTGCTGAATACGCTCAAATAACCAGTGTATATCATTGTTATACATACGAATACAACCAAGTGTTGTCCATTTGCCGATTGCTTGATTATTGTTAGTACCATGGATCGCATAAGTTGTTCCGTAAGTTCCTGCCATGTTTAGTCCGAGCCAACGGTCACCAAGTGGATTACGTGGATCGCCGCCTTTAATTTTTCCTGTATAGTAAGGACGGTTTTTAATTTTATTAACGATTTGAAAAGTACCTTTAGGCGTAGGTGTGGCTGCTTTTCCAGTAGCGACAGTAAAACTCTTTATAAATTGTCCGTTTTGATAATAATCCATTTTATTTAACTGCGTATTCACGATAAGCTGATCGTTTGTTGTAGCTGCCTCAGCATTTGTGAATGGAATAGTTAAAAATCCTAATGATAATAGTGCGCTTAATAATAGTTTTTTCATTATATTCTCCTTTTTGCTATTGTAATAGTCTTACATACAATGAATTTGCAATCCTCGTAATACTTTATTTACATTTTCATCTAATGTTTCAAAGAAGGTAGTAATCTTTGGATTTTGTTTGTTGTTTTTATCAATAAGTAATCTTTCATTTAGTAAAAGTTCACCATGTAGTCCAAAACTTTGAACTTGAATATTTAGCTCATCTTCAGTTTCAGAAATAATTGGTAAGAAGTAGTGGAAAGCTTTCGTTGGAATGATGTAACTTTTACCAATCATGCTTTCTTGATTTGAATTAATCCATTTTTTCGTAACAATCTTAATGTTCTTTTTTGAAACGATAAAAGACAGTGTTGTAGATTTTGTTAAACTTACGTCAAATTCACTTGTTTCACATATGTGTAAATTAAAAACGGTTTCATTTTGATGAGATTCAACATTTGTATTAATAAAATCGTGCATTTTATAAGCTTCCATTTCTTATTCACCCTTTTTTCAATTTCGAAAAACTACTTATATTTATTCAATTTAATGCTTAGTCATATATTAGTTAAATTTTTCAACAAATTCCGATATAATCTTACAATACGTATATGAAGCTAATATGAAGTTAGTATGAGTTTGTGGTGGTTTTTTATTGAGAACAAAATAAGGTGATTTCTAAGTGTTAAAAACTGGATAAAAAATGCATATTAATAGCTCTATTCCGTACGATATATAATTGTTAGCACATCGAAAAGCGATAATGGATAGCAGCAAATAATGAACAGAAAACTTTAGTGTGAGCCTTACAAAAATGTAATAAAAATGTAAGCTATTGTGATAGTTATTTCGACAATTTTTTTATACAATAATAGTAAGAAGTTGTACGTGATTGAAAGGAGAGATGACATGGAATGGGTTCATGAATTATTTCAGCAGTACGGGTACTATGTTGTACTTGTTGGTCTGCTGTTAGAATATATTGCACTTCCGTTTCCGGGAGAGCCAACGTTAGCATATGCGGGATTTTTAGCACAGAAGGGCGATTTAAGTTTACCGATTTTAATTATCCTATCCTTTATTGGGACAAGTTTAGGAATGACAATTCAATACTTTTTAGGAAATAAATTAGGTATGCCCTTTATTCAAAAGTATGGGAAATACGTATTTTTAACACAAAGAAAAATTGACTTAACAAGAATGTGGTTTGATAAGTATGGATATTTCCTTATTTTTATCGGCTTCTTTATTCCTGGTGTACGTCATTTTACAGGATATTTTGCAGGAATTATTAACTTACCATTCCGTCGCTTTGCAATTACAATTTACTCAGGTGCTCTATTTTGGGTATCATTCTTTTTAATCGGTGGTTATTGGTTAGGTGGAAACTTACATGACATCTTTGGAGTGCTAGAAGGTCATATCGGTAAAATTATTTTTGGAGTGATTGTGATTGTGGCAGTTACGTTAGGCATTCGTTTCCGCAAACAGTTAAAACGAGTATTGTTACAAAACGCAAGTTAATATGAAATCCATTCTATGTCAAAATTTAGGAAGGCAGTGCAAACGCACTGCCTTTTTATTTTATATTCCAATCTATTGTAATGAGATTTTGTTAGTTCATCTGTTTAAAATTATATAGATTATATTGTCAATTATTAACGTCAAAATGACAATTATAATTGACAAAAATAAGGATATTATTTACAATTTTAATTAAATAAATGAAAAAGAGGGAAGACATGAAGCTTCAAAATCGAGTGAGGGAATTGCGAGCAAAGCATCGTTTATCACAAGGGGATTTAGGGAAAGCGATTGGATCATCACGGCAAACGATTAGTTTAATTGAGCGCGGGGATTATGCACCATCTATTGTATTGTCGCTAAAAATCGCACACATTTTCAACGTACCGGTGGAGGAAATATTTACGTTAATGGAGGGGGAAGAGGATGATGAAGAGTAAACGAAAAAAACAATTTGATTTTGTGGGGAAAATAGCATTAAGTATGATGGGTGGCTTTTTAACATCTTATATAGCTTTAAATTTACTCTCGGATGA
The DNA here is from genome assembly GCF_040448665.1 of Bacillus cereus group sp. MS39. Lineage (NCBI taxonomy): Bacteria > Bacillati > Bacillota > Bacilli > Caryophanales > Bacillaceae > Bacillus > Bacillus cereus group sp. MS39. Next base: position 442,844 of record NZ_CP123058.1, read on the forward strand.
ACCGAGAAAATTATCATCTAATACATTTATAGGTGTATGTACTATTTTTGGAATCTTAATGATGTACTACACTTGGAAGAATACACGTATGTTAGCGGAGGCACGCGATGAAGAAGAGAGCGTACAAGGCAGAAAATTAGGCATTATAAGTATATATTTACGTGTAGGTGATATAGTTACGCAGGCATGGTTTGTATATGCAGTTATTACATGTAGACGTGCACTGTTGCAGGATACAAATGTTTCATTTGCAGTGTGGAATTTAGTAGCATCTATTGTCTGTTTGACTATTGTAGTGGTTATCGGGCTCATAATAAAAAATCGTTATAACAAGCTATATCCTGAACAAGGTGTAACATATATGGAATCTATGAAAATGTGGACGAAAAACGCAGATGAAGGATTAAAGCACATTGTGCATGAGGCTGGATATAAAGCATATGAATTTACGAATACAGTCTTGGCATATGTATGGTGGGCTGCCGTTATATATACAGCGGCTAGTGATATCGATTTTGTATTAATTGGCTTAATCTCATTTATTTGGATATTGCATCTCGGAAAATTTATGTATGAAATGCAGAGAAAAATGATTTATTAAGGGGAGAAAAAGGTGGATATTTTAAGAAGACCAGCTGGTTCACTAACAGTGGCGCTCATTCTGTCCATTTTATACGGAGTGATCCGAACTGGAAAATTAGAAACAATGTTGAATATATGGGCATTATTGGGGATTTTTCTGTTAGTGGTAATCATTCATGAGTTAGGACATGTCATATTCGGCATAATAGGTGGTTTGACATTTAAATTTATGACAGTAGGGCCTATTACTGTTCAAAAAGAGAAGGGGAAAGTACGTATTCGAGAAAATAAATTATGGGCGTACTTCGGAGGCGTGGCAATGTTAATACCGCCTTCTATAGTAACACCGAACCTTTCGAAAAAATGGGCATGGATGACTTTAGGTGGACCAATAACAAGTTTACTATTTGGTATTACTTTTGGTTACATATACATGGTGAGTTATTATCAATATCTGTTATATTTTTCTGTTTTCCATTTTGTAATTTTTGCGGTTACAATCGTACCGATAAAAGGAACGCTTATGAGCGATGGTATGCAATTTCTTATTTTAATTAAAGATGATGAAAAGGCGAAGCAGCATGTATATAACATTCAAGTATCGAGTGAGTTATTTAGTTATAAGAGGCCGAAAGATTGGGATAAGAGATTAGTAGAACTTACCGAAGACAAAATAAAAGAACATAAAAGTATAAGAGAGATCATGAGCGGACTTATGCTTGTCTTCCTTGCCCGGTCGGATCAAAAGGGAATGGAAAGAGCGATACCATATATAGAACAAGTTGCCCAGCTCCCTATAACGAAAGAAAATAAATATTTCGTCAGCAGTTTTCACAGTTGGTATCTTTTATATAAAGCTCTTTATCAGATGGATAGCCTTTCCCTGCATGAAGCGAAGGAACATGGGAAGGCCATTACAAAAGTGGACTTACATGGGTATTATCGCACACAAGGAATTGTTAAATATTTAGAGGGCGATATGGAAGCGTCCCACACTTATATGAGGAAAGCAGACAAAGAATTAAAGAGTGCCGAGAAGAGTGAAATAGGATATTTACAATTAGAGAGAGAATGGTTTGAGCAGTTGAAAGAGAGGGTATCTTACGATGGGTAAGGTATCCTCTTTTTTCTATGTCGTTTTATGCCGTTCCATAAAAAGTCTAGGGCGAGTAAAATAAGATAAGAAGGGCAAAGCTTGGAGGAATTCTAGATGGAAATTTTAACGATTATTTTAATAGTCTTGCTCATTTATGCTGTTTTTAAAGTAGCATATGTAGCATTAAAGATACTCGCGATCCTATTAGTTATCTTTTTAATCGTAGAGTTCGGCAGTAAATTGCTTGGGGGATAGGGTATGTTGTACGCTTTGAGTGTCGAATGATATTGGTAAATCGATATGTTGTGTCGAATCGTCGATATAATGAAAAAATCGTTGATATAAGTGGAGAAACGATCGATATATTTGAAAAATCGTTGATATATTCCGGTAAGTACCGGTTGGGGTATGTAGAAAAGAAGTTGCCGTGAAGGTAACTTCTTTTTATTGTGGTGATGGGATCTGCAAAACAACATAAAAAAAGCTGGAAGAATCCTTCCAGCTTACGAGTTACTTTCAATTTGGCGACCGTTTTCTTCTTCATTGTCTTGTAAAAGGTTGAATACGTCTGCTAGGCAGAATGCAATGAACCAAGTCCATAGACCGTGGAAGAAAGCTGAGCTTAATTGAAGTGGTAATGTATAGTTAGTCATTGAGTAGGAAATACATCCGCCAACGATTCCGATCATTGTTAATAACATTGTTTTTTGTGCATTTTCTTCTGGATTGAAGAGGAAGTAAATGTATCCACCTAAAATTGAAGCGCTTACAAGCGTTTCGATTCCATTAAAAATGATATTCTCTCCAAGCTGAGTGTTTGTCCAGAAGCAGATTGTTCCGCCGATAATAGCAAACAGGACAGCTATTGTATATCTTATATATTGATTCATATGTTCATCTCCTTATGTAATAAGATGATTTGGAAGTCAAAAAGGTAGGTATAGTATATTGAAGTGAATTTTAGTTGTACGTATCTTTTTATAAAAAGATCATGGAAGAATAACTAAGATGATCGGTTTTTTAAACCGTTACGTGTATGGTGTCTGAAATATACCTGACTGCTCGTTTCTTTTTGCTTGTAAAAATAAGAGAAACTTCCAAGTCTATATACTCTTTTTTTGTGAGTCTGCTTTCATTATAACACATTTAGGGTCACAATAATAGAATTATCTGATTTTGTAATAAGTGTAAAAAATAAAAAGCGCAAGGAAATACCACTAACAATGCAGTTTAGTGGAAGAAGGATTTTAATTTATTATGATGAAATATGTAATCAAGGTGAGATCTAAGAAGGAGGCTTAAATACTATAAAAAATGTTTTGTAGCATGAATGTAAGGGAGGAGAGCTAACTTGGAGATCACAACAGAAAGATTAATAATTAGACCTTTTAAGAGTACGGATTTACAGGATGTATTTGCTATTTATAATAATGATGATACATGTAAGTTCCTATTACATAATAAGTGGACTCATGAAGATATGCAGAAAAAGTTTAATAAGAAGCTAGCAAATAATGTACTTACTAAAGAATCAATATTAAGTTTGGCAGTTATATACAAGACTAAAGTAATTGGTGATTTATCCGTATGGTACACAAATATGAAAGACACTGTTGAGATTGGCTATAGTTTTTCAAATGAAGTAGCTGGGAGAGGTTTGGCAACAGAAGCAGTAAGTAGTTTGGTATTTAAATTATTTAATGAATTTCATGTACATCGTATACAAGCTAATCTTGATGCACGTAATACAGCTTCACAAAAATTGTGTGAACGAATAGGCATGAGAAAGGAAGCCCATTTCATACAAGATTTTTGGAATAAAAATGAATGGACAGATAGTATTGTATACGGAATGCTATCCACCGATTTGTAGTAATAAACTTCGTGATTTTATTATGCTAAAGGGTGCGTTAGTTGAATAACAAAGGGCATAACATATTATATATGACTAATATGTTATGCCCTTTCATGTATTAACCTTTTTTATATGCGTTTGAAACGGCCGACAATCTCAACTGTTTCAGTAATGTTCATGAATGCTTTGCTATCCACTTGACGGATAATACGTTTCATTTCGCCTAACTCATAGCGAGTCACGACAGTGTAAATCATTTTTTTCTTATGGTTTGTATAGCCGCCGACAGCATCTACCATTGTCACCCCGCGTATGCCGTGATGCAATAGTGCGCTTTTTATTTCCTCGCCTTTTTCTGTAACTGTCATTATCGTTAATTTAATATGTTTCGTATGCACAGCATCGATAACTTTGCTGACTACAAACCGGCTAATTAACGTATAAAGCGTAATATCCCATCCGAAAATAAATCCTGCTGCAACAAGTAAGATTAAGTTGAATCCAAAGATGATTGCTCCAATTGAAATATCTCGATGTTTTGCTACAATCAATCCAACAACATCAAAGCCACCTGTTGAAGAAGCAAATCGGAATATGATTCCGGAAGCTGCTCCGCAGATTACACCACCGAATACAGAAGACAGTAAAATATCGTCTGAAACTTGGTGTACAGGGATAATGTTCATCGCTAACGATGATACAGCTACAAAGTACGCTGTTAAAAAGGTTGTCTTCTTGCCTAAGTAAAAGTGACTTAAAATAAGAAGAGGAATGTTTAGTAAAAAGATAAGTGCACCGATATTGTAGTGCATTAAATAACCGATAATCATCCCTACACCAGCGAATCCACCGCTAATCATGTTATGCGGGATAAAGAACATATTCATAGAAATTGCATACAAAATAGAGGCTACGAAAATAACAACCAACTGTATGATAAATTCTAAGTGGAATGTTTTAGCTGCTGGGAAGGATAAAAAGGCGGTGTCGGGAACGTAATCGGCGTCTCCTAGTTGACCCATAGTATGTTTCATCTCCATATTCATTTTTGATTACAAGAAGAGAATAAAGGTTTTTTCAAAAACTGGCAATAGTTTTATTATAATGCGAAAATTTTATAAATTTCTAACAAATTAAACCTATACAAGGATACGTGTGAATATACTAAAGAAAGCGAATACATTGGTTTTCTAACATAGTTTTCTTGAGAAAATATGCAAAATACTTTTTTGACGATAAAAGGAAATAGAGAATGTTTGCCTAATGTGCTAAAATGACCTTATTAAGGATGTGAAGCGATGGAATTTTTATTGCAGGATGCAATTCTATATATATCGTTTGTAACGACAGCGCTTTGTTTATTAGAAGTTTTCTTCCTTGCTAACGTTTCTCGCTTTGTGCGTCAGCAAGCATCAAGTGGTAGACAAAGAGCCTTTAAACTAGTTAATACGTGTGAAGAGGGTACTGGTAATGTAACGCTTTTCTCTATTTTTTATAAATATGGAATGATTCGTTCTGTGCGCAGACAAGAATCCAGTGAAGAGAATGACGAGGTCGGTCCGTATACACCAATGTTTCGCTAAATAATTACGAAACATTGGAGGAATGAACATGTTAAAATCATACCGAGCTGTGCTCGTTAGTTTATCATTATTACTTGTTTTTGTTTTATCTGGTTGCAGTAATGCAGCCCCAATTGATGCACATAGTACGGGGATTTGGGATCATTATTTCGTATATCCAATCTCGTTTATGATTCAATTTGTTGCTCATCACATACCAGGAGCTAGCTTCGGGATTTCTATCATTATTATGACGCTCGTTATTCGTTCAGCAATGATCCCATTAGCTGTTTCGCAATATCGTAGTCAAGCGAAAATGAAGAAAATGCAACCTGAACTGCAGAAGCTGAAACAAAAATACGGTGATGTGGGTAAAGATCTTGAAAAACAAAAGCAGTATCAAAAGGAAATGTCGGAACTAATGAAATCAGGCGGTTGGAATCCACTAGCTGGTTGCTGGCCACTATTAATACAAATGCCGATTTTCTCTGCTTTGTATTATGCGATTAGCCGAACAGAAGAGATTCGCACATCGTCATTTTTATGGGTGAACTTAGGACATGCAGATCCTTATCATATATTACCGATTATCGCAGCGTTAACGACGTTTATTCAGATGAAAGTTTTCCAATCTAATATTACACCTGGAGAACAAGTACAGATGCTGAAAGTGCAGCAAATTATGATGCCAGCAATGATTCTATTTATGGGATTTGCGGCGCCATCAGGACTTGTGTTGTACTGGATAACGGGTAATTTATTTACAATGACACAAACAATTGTATTAAGAAGAATAATGGAACGTGAAGAATTACAATTACAAAAAGCTTAGAACAACGCCGCTCGGGATGAGCGGCGTTTTTTTGTTAAGTCGTTAAGGAAATGTTAAGAAACCAACATTACTATAGGAATTGTATACGAAAGTGTACATGCTTTAGAAATATGAAGGAGGAAATTTCCTATGAAGAAGAAAACAGTTGGGTATTTAGCGATTGCAGGTGCTTTATCATTCGGAATCATTGGAGGAGTCGGTATTCCGGCATTCGCGGCAACGAATACTCAAGCAGCTGAGCAGTCTACAAAAACGGCGAAGAAAGATTTAGATGACGCTACAAAACAAAAAGTAAAAACGATTATGGACGATACAAAGAAACAGTTGGGGGAGCTAGGTGTAAAGCTTCCAGAGAAAGAAAAACGTAAAGATATGTTCGCTAACTTAGACGAAGCAACAAAAGAAAAAGCGAAATCAATCTTAGAACAAGAGAAATCCGGTAAATTAACACGTGAACAAGCGCAAGAAGAATTAACGAAGTTAGGTGTGAAGTTCCCGGAAAAGGATAAGCATGGAGATATGTTCGCTAACTTAGACGAAGCAACAAAAGAAAAAGCGAAATCAATCTTAGAACAAGAAAAATCCGGCAAACTAACACGTGAACAAGCGCAAGAAGAATTAACAAAACTAGGCGTGAAGTTCCCGGAAAAGGGTAAACATGGAGATATGTTTGCTAACTTAGACGAAGCAACAAAAGAAAAAGCGAAATCAATCTTAGAACAAGAGAAATCCGGCAAACTAACACGTGAACAAGCAAAAGAAGAATTAACAAAGCTAGGTGTGAAATTCCCTGAGAAAGGTAAGCGTAAAGACATGCTTGCTGACTTAGATGAAGCAACAAAAGAAAAAGCAAAGTCTATTTTTGAACAAGAAAAATCCGGTAAATTAACTCATGAGCAAGCAAAAGAAGAACTAACAAAGCTAGGTGTGAAACTTCCAGAGAAAGAGAAGCATGAAGACATCTTTGCGGGATTAGATGAGGTAACGAAAGAAAAAGCGAAATCGATTTTAGAAAATGAGAAGAAACAATTAGAGGCGTTGAATGTGGATCTTCCACATCACAAACTTTTTATGAAAAAAGATGAGAAATAATTGAGTGAAGTCGTATCTTCCGTGTGGGCAACCGGAAGGTATGTATGTGAGGAGACTTTCTTTTAGAAAGTCTCCTCTTACTTATTGTCGTTTTTTGTTGGTAAATCGATATATTTTGAAAATCACTGATGTAATTTGAGTTACGGTCGATATATTTGAATAATCTCTGATATAATTTTTACCGCTACGCTGTTCCAAAGATACTGGGGAATTAGAGAAATATTATAGCTTCTGTTATAATATAAGAAGAGAAACATTTCTTATATTATATAAAAAAATATATTGATTTTTTCTAACAATTCAATATAATGAACAATAACTACAAAATTCGACATCAAGAAGTGATGATGAGGACATGATCAATTTTTTACGATTTTCAGAGAGGGAAGCCTTTGGCTGTGAGCTTCCTAATACGGAAAAATGGATTACCACCTCTGAACTGCAGCAGTGAACGGATACCTAGTAATTGCTTGCCGGCAAAAACCGTTATTTAGACTTGAGAAATTGGTGAAGTGTGTTACTTTACGAATTGAAACAAGGGTGGAACCACGAATACAACACTCGTCCCTTTTTTAGGGAGGAGTGTTTTTTTATTTCATTTTTGCATCACACTAGAATTGGAAGGAGGATACGCAGCATGCATCATGATGAGAAGAACAAAATTGGTTTAACAGTAGCACTTTCTATCGTAGTAGGAACGATTATTGGATCTGGTGTGTTTATGAAGCCAGGGAGCGTATTAGATTACTCGGGGAGTTCTAATATGGCTATTCTTGCTTGGGTAATTGGTGGTCTGTTGACGTTAGCAAGTGGTTTAACAGTAGCTGAAATTGGAGCGCAAATCCCGAAAAATGGTGGGTTGTATACGTATTTAGAGGAGATTTACGGAAGTTTTTGGGGATATTTATCAGGCTGGATGCAAACAATTGTTTATGGACCAGCTATTATTGGAACATTAGGCTTGTACTTTAGTTCTTTAATGATTAATTTTTTCTATTTAGATAAAGTATGGAATTTACCAATTGCTATTGGAACAGTTGTGTTCCTTGGCGTTGTAAATAGTATGGGAACAAAATATGGAGGTATCGTCCAAACGGTTACGACAATTGGGAAGATGATTCCGATCGTATTAATTGTTGTGTTAGGTTTTTGGAAAGGAAATAGCGATATCTTTAATGTAGTAGTGCCGATATCAGAAAATCAAAGTATCGGTATGGCAATTTTAGCAACGTTATTTGCTTATGACGGCTGGATTCTACTCGCTTCAATTGGCGGAGAAATGAAGAATCCAACAAAGTTATTACCGAAAGCGATGACAGTTGGGATTTTAATTGTAACGGCTGCTTACGTACTAATTAACTTGGCATTATTAAATGTGTTACCAGCAGCGAAAATTGTAGACCTTGGAGAGAATGCAACAGCGACAGCTGCGGGCATGTTACTTGGAGAATATGGCGGGAAAATCATTAGTATCGGTATTATCGTTTCTATTTTCGGTTGTTTAAATGGAAAAATTTTAACGTTCCCACGTATTCCGATGTCGATGGCAGAGCGTGGACACCTTCCGTTTTCTAAGTTTATCGCAAAGGAAAGTCCAAGATTTAAAACACCAGCAAATGCGATTACTGTTGAAATCATTTTAGGAATTATTTTAATGATTATTAGTGATCCGAATAAGCTATCTGAGATTTCCGTATTCATTATTTATATTTTCTATGTAATGACGTTTATTGGTGTCTTCATTTTAAGAAAACGTAACAAGAATAAAGAGCGTGCATACAGTGTACCGTTATTCCCGATTGTACCAATCGTTGCGATTTTAGGATCATTGTTTGTACTTGGAAGTGCGATTATTAATGATCCGGTAAGTTGTTTCTTATCAATTGGAATTGTATTTACTGGACTGCCGGTGTATTGGTATTTAAATAAAAAGAACAAAACTAGTGTTTAATAATTAGAAGGCAGGCGTATGATACGCCTGTTTTTTTATTGTAAAAAAATTGTACTTGTGTTCAATTTCTTTTTTGGTTACTATAGTCGTAGTAACCAAAAAAAGAAAGCGTGGGGAAAGACTTGAATTTTCGTGTGTATATTTTAGCTATCGCGGCTTTCGTAGTCGGAACGGTTGAGCTAATTATAGGAGGAACGCTCGATCTAGTTGCCAATGATTTAGGAGTATCTATTAGTGCAGCTGGTCAGCTTATAACAATATTTTCAGTAGTATTTGCTTTATCAGGTCCGGTTTTATTAGCGGTAACTGGAAAATTTGAAAGAAAAAGATTATACATTGGGGCATTATCAATTTTCTTAATCGGAAATATTATTTCAGCATTTAGTGTGAATTACGGGATGTTAATGTTCTCAAGGGTTGTTTGTGCAGCGAGTGGTTCGCTTATTATTGCACTGTCAGTAACACTTGCTTCTAGCGTTGTAGAACCGCATTTTCGTGCGCGTGCCATTGGAATCATTTTCATGGGGATTAGTGGATCACTTGTACTTGGAGTACCACTTGGACTTGTACTTGGAAATGCATATGGATGGCGTGCACCATTTGTATTAATTTCGGTATTAACAGTTATAGCAATTGCTTGTATTTCACTATTCTTAACGAAAGTACCACCGACATCAGTGTTATCAATAAGAGAACAAATTGCTACGTTAAAAGATAAGAAAATCGTAAGTGCACAGTTAACATCATTTTTATTTTTAACGGGTCATTTAACACTATATGCATATTTAACACCTTTCTTAAAAGATGTGATGCATGTTGAAGCGGATTGGATTAGTGTGTTTTACTTCATTTTCGGAATTGCAGCGGTACTTGGAGGCGGCCTTGGGGGCTTGCTTGCTGATAAATGGGGATCGAAGAAAAGTATTATTTCAATTATTATTGTATTTGCGTGTGCGATCTTCATATTGCCGATGATGACATTCTCATTCCCGTTGTTCATTATTATGATGGGACTTTGGAGTATGCTGAGCTGGGCTATTTCGCCAGCACAACAAAATTATTTAATTGAAATTGCACCAGAATCGGCTGGTATTCAGCAAAGTTTAAATAACTCTGCGCTTCACTTAGGAATTGCGCTCGGTTCAACAGTAGGCGGAGTTGTTATTGAAAAATCATCTGTTATATATAATGCTTGGGTAGGTGGCGGCTTTATTATATTAGCTCTGCTTTGTGCGATTTTCTCTATTACGAGAGGACGTTCTACTCAGTCCGTGAAAGAAGAATCTATCGTTTGATAGGTTCTTTTTTTAAAATTGTAAAATTTTGCAGGTTTTAGTGGGTATATGGAGAAAGTTGTATGTAGCGAGGTGATGGGAAAATGATGTTCAATTTCTCTATATTCGGTATGATACTTGCACTATTACCGATAGTTGTAGTTGTTTTTGTATTAAGATGGATTCGTTTCATCTATCAAAATTCAGAGAAACAAGTGGAGCAAAATGAGAAAATAATTAATTTGTTAATGGAGATAAAAGAAAAAGATAAGTAATATATATTCGTTTAAAATTTGTTTCTCGTAAGTTATGAAGGCACTTATAAAGTGCTTTTTTATTTTTTTGAAATTTAAAATATGTAACATTCATTTGTCAATAGCAGCATGAGAACAAACAATTGTAATGTTGCTTATTGCTTTGAAACTTTCTCAACAATTCGACAAGATAATACAAAAAAACCACCTATTCTCTTTTTTTCACTATAAGTACAATGAAACAGTAAGATTGCTTCATGTAGAAATTTATATATGGTGGTGGAGAGAATGAAACGAAAGATGGTAGGGAAATGGTTTAGTTTTTTTAGTGCTCTTATTATTTTATTAGGAATTGCAATGCCGCAAGTAAAGGCAGAAGTAATGAACAGAGAAACATATAAAATGGATTGGAGTTATAGTAATTCGAAACATCGTGAAATAAAAACAGAAATAATTAAAACGGCTTCGGGTAGTATTGCGTATTGTTTAACACCTGATTTGCGTTCTCCAAATGGAGATGATTTGCCTGAAATGGGGAAAACATCTGATGACGTATATCGTGTTTTATTAAATGGATATCCTCAAAAAAGCCCATCTGAATTAGGGGTAGCGACAGTAGAAGAAGCGCATTATGCTACACAATTAGCGGTATGGATTGCAGCAAATGAATTAACAGTAGAAGATTTAGTTGCAAAAAATGAACGAGTACATAATCTTATGAAGCGTTTAGTAGAGGCTTCAAAAAAAGAAACTGGATCACAAGATGTATTTTTTAAAGTTAATCCTGTAGATCCACAAACTGCTACACAAAAAGGTGATTATTTAGAAACAGGATTTTATGCAGTGCAAACAAATGCGGTTTCTGGCTCTTATACAATACTTCCTGAAGGTGCTCCTAAAGGGCTTCGAATTGTAAATGAAAATGGAGAAGAGAAAAGTATATTATCAATTAACGAAAAATTTAAAATTTTAATCCCGAAAAATACGAGTAGTGGTAATTTTAAAATGAAAGTAAAGTCTAATTTAACAAATTTACAAGCAATAGCTTTTAAAGGCTCGGAAAAAGTTCAAAATACAACAGTATTGTTACAAAGAAATAGTGAGAAAATCAGTACAGATTTAGTTGTAAATTGGGAATCAGTAGGCTCTTTAAAGATTATGAAATTAGGAGAAAAAAAGGAATTATTAAAAGGGGCGGTGTTTGAGGTTTCTAATGAAAACTTTAAACAAAATGTCACGACTAATGATAAGGGGATTGCGGAGTTAGGTAATCTTTCAATCGGTATATATAGCGTCAAAGAAATCCAAGCGCCAGCTGGATATGTGTTAGACGGAAGTGTTAAAAAAATTGAAGTGAAAACTGGTGAAACTGCTGTATTAGAGTTGAAAAATGAAAATATAAAAGGTGAACTAGAAATAACGAAAGTAGATGTAGCAGATGGGAATACGAAACTACCAAATGCAGAATTTACAATCTACAACGAACAAGGAAAAGAAGTAGTAAAAGGAAAAACAAATGAGCAAGGTATAGCGAAATTCAAATTACCATACGGAAAGTACAAGTATAAAGAAACAATAGCGCCGAATGGATATGTAATAAATGAAGAGACGTTCGCATTTGAAATAAAAGAGAACGGAGAAATTATTAAACATATCGTTCAAGATAAGAAGGTAGAAGGTGAGTTAGAAATAACGAAAGTAGATGTAGCAGATGGGAATACGAAACTGCCAAATGCAGAATTTACAATCTACAACGAACAAGGAAAAGAAGTAGTAAAAGGAAAAACAAATGAGCAAGGTATAGCGAAATTCAAATTACCATACGGAAAGTACAAGTATAAAGAAACAATAGCGCCAAATGGATATGTAATAAATGAAGAGACATTCGCATTTGAAATAAAAGAGGATGGAGAAATTATTAAACATATCGTTCAAGATAAGAAAATAGAAGGTGAGTTAGAAATAACGAAAGTAGATGTAGCAGATGGGAATACGAAACTGCCAAATGCAGAATTTACAATCTACAACGAACAAGGAAAAGAAGTAGTAAAAGGGAAAACGGATGAAAAAGGTATAGCGAAATTTAAACTACCATACGGAAAGTACAAGTATAAAGAAACAATAGCACCGAATGGATATGTAATAAATGAAGAGACATTTGCATTTGAAATAAAAGAGAATGGAGAAATTATTAAACATATTGTGAAAAATAAGAAAGAAGAAAAGGCATCGCTTCCTTCTAAGTCAAATAAGCCAATACCGAATGAAGAAGTGAAACCTTCGGCTGATGTGAAGCCAATGCAACAACCTAATACTCATAATGAAGTGCGTTTACCAGCTACTGGCGGCGTCGGCAATGAATTTACCGCTTTATTCGTTTTAGGAATTGGTTTTATTATTGCGGGTGCTTATGTGTTAAGGATGAAAAATAGAAAAGAAATGTAGAAAAAAACGCCTTGTAATAGAGGCGTTTTTTTAGTATCTCAACTTCATCAACAAACTCTTAATTTCCTCATCTTCCATAAAGAGATCATGGTGTTTCTGGGTAATCTTCGCAAGTGCAACGTCATGATAGAAAAATTCTGTAAAGAACTTCACGAAAGGTTGTGACATTGTTTTCATTGCTTGCCATGATTCTTGCTCTACACCAGCAAATAAAATTTCACGGTCGTCAACGATGAGTAGTAAGTAGCGCTCTAGCGCGTTAGGCTCTTCAGCTGGGATTAGAAAATGCATGTTTTCTAAGTTTGTTTCTACGTTTCCAACGATAAGGGACTCGGTTTTGACCCCTTGTTTTGCCTTTTCTTCTAATAACGGAAGATATTCTAAAAGAGTATCATTCCAAGCTGAAATGCGAATTGATTCTTTTGCACTTTCGATGAGTTCTTTACTTTGAACTCGAATAGAAGATTGCATTTTTAAGCTCCATACACGGTCATCTGTAAATGATTTTTTCGATATATTCGTTTCCAATTCTTTAATATTTGATTGGAATTCTGTCGTTAATTTTTCAATTGCTAGCTTGAGTGGTAATGCTGTATACATCTTTTTCTTCTCTGAAACGGAATCCATTACCATTCCTTTATCGATTAGGCGTGCAAGCACTTCATATATTTTTGCTTTTGGGACACCAGAATGCTTCACGATCGTTGTAGCATCTAATGGTTCGTTGCTTGATACGACAACTTCGTAAGCTTGGCTTTCATATTGTGAGAAACCGAATTTTTGTAACATAGTTCCCTCCGAACGAATGAGATTATATAGCTTAAGGATAATGAACTATTTGTTTTTACACAAGTGGTAGTAGGTTTTCTAATCAGATTGAAATGAGAATTAGTTTCAATTTTTTAATTTTATCCATTATACTTAATATAGTGATTAATACGATTACAATACAACATGAAGGGAATGCTTGGGGGAAGATGTTGAGAAGTTTACGTTTAAAAATTGCGGTAGTATTTTCGGTTCTTATTTCTATGATGTTTGTAATATTAGGTACAGCTATGTATCAATTACAGAAAGAGAAGGAAGTGCGCTCCTTAGACCAGTATTCTCAAAATACGATGGATCTTGTGACAGAGCAACTTACGACATTTGTTCAAAGAACGGATGAAGATATGGGGTATTATGCGAGCAGTGAGATGGTTCGTAATATACTTCAAGACGGAGTTACTCCAGAAGAGGAAGCATTTTTGACGAAAGAGTTTTCGGAGTATAAAAAGAATCATCCTGGCATTTTAGACTTATATATTGGTACGAAAGATAAAAAAACATTAAGTGCCAATCTTGCTGAAGGTGGACAAGTGCCAGAAGGATATGACCCAACGACAAGACCTTGGTATAAAGACTCAGAAGCTGATGTGAAAAAGGTTCACTGGGGGCAACCTATGTATGAAATTGCGACAGGTAAGCTAAGTGTGGGAGTTTCTAAAGCAATTACAGCTCAAGATGGATCTGTATTAGGTGTTGTAGCGATGGATGTATCACTTGGAACAATTCAGAAGTTACTTCATAATATTCAATACAATAATGGCGGAGAAATGTTTATTATAAATGATAAAAATATGGCTCTTGTTTACCCAGATAAAATCGGGAAAGATGTTTCGAAAGAACCACTTGTGAAGAGTTTAAATAAAGATGTAACAAAATATGCTGTCACTACATTAAAAGGTGAAGATGTAGTTGTTTATAGTCAGTCATTTGATTTGATGAAATGGAAAATAGGAATTTTTTATCCGAAAGAAACGATTGATGAGTTATTAAATAGTACGAGAAATACAGTCATTATAATGGCATGTATTAGCTTATTAGTTGGAATCGTAGCTTCATACTTGTTCTCAAGAAGATTAGCAAGACCACTGCAACTATTAACGAATCACGTTCAAAAAGTAGCAGAAGGTGATTTAACGTTACGAATGAAAGTGACAAGTAAGGACGAAGTTGGAGAACTGACGAACCATTTTAATCATATGGTTGAGCAAATGAATGAGATGGTAAGTAAAATTAAAAATAGTGTATCAACAGTGCAACAATCAACGAGCAATCTACATTATTTAACGAATGAAACTGTAGCAGCTAGTAGAGAAGTATCAGGTGCAATGGATGATGTGAGCGGAGGAGCGTCCACTCTTGCTAATAGTGTAGATGAAGTTTCAGAGCAGCTCGAGAATATGGCGCAGTCAGTGGAACAAATGAATAACTCTGTTGGTGAAATAAAAGGAGTGGCTGGCAAAGCTGAAGAGGCATCTAAGCAAGGATTAAATACGATGCGGAATTTAGTTCGTACAAGGGGCCAATCATCTTCGATTGTTGTTCATACAGAGGAAGCATCCGGAAAGTTAGAGCAAAGAGTTGGATCGATTCAAAATGTTGTAGAGCTTATAAAGGGTATTTCGGATCAAACGAATTTACTTGCTTTAAATGCTTCGATTGAAGCGGCGCGTGCAGGTGAACAAGGTAAAGGGTTTGCTGTTGTTGCTGAAGAAGTTCGAAAGTTAGCGGAACAATCGAAAGAGGCGACAGGAGAAATCGCAACAATGATTGGTGATGTACAAGTAGAGGTAAAACGAGTTGTAGAGGTTGTAAGTAAATTAAAAGATATTGCGGATGTGCAAAATAACGTTACGACAGAGGCAGAGGCGGAATTCCGTACAATTATGTCAGTTGTAAATACGATTAGTACTTCAGTGGAACAAATTGTCGAAGAGGTACATAACATCGGTTACGAGCAAGGAGAAATTACAACGGTAATGCATACAATTGCTAGTACAAGTCAAGAAAGCGCAGCTGTTTCGGAAGAAGTAAATGCTGCAACTGAATCTCAAGTGAGTCATCTAGAAAAGGTAGCTCATACGATGGAAAGTTTGACGGAGCATATGAGAGACTTAGAAAGATTGGTTGAGCAGTTTAAAATAGAGGAATAACAAATTAGTAAAATGATGAGTATTTCGGTAAAATAGACAATGGATATATAAGAAGCAATTATAGGAGGAAGACTACTATGGCAATTGTTGACGTATCGATTATTCCAGTAGGAACTGGTAATCCAAGTGTTAGTGAATATGTAGCAGAAGTACAAAAGGTGCTAGAGAAAAATGCAAATCGCGTGAAGTATCAATTAACACCAATGAATACAGTAATTGAAGGAGATCTTCCTGTCATTCTAGAAGTAATTCAACAAATGCATGAAGTTCCATATACGAAAGGTGCACAGCGCGTTGCAACAACAATTCGTATCGATGATCGTCGTGATAAAGTAAGCACAATGGAGAAAAAATTAAACTCTGTTCGATCAAAATTATAAGGAAAAGCAGCGATCTTCGCTGCTTTTTTCATATAGGAGGTAAATAAGATGAGTGAAAAGTTTAATGAACAATTTGACGGGTTGTTAGAGAAATACACGGAGTTATTACTTGGAGAGAGCAATGAAGAGAGAAAAGAGCAGGTGCAGAAGTGGGCATTATATTCTTACATAGCAAAGACGATGCCGGCTTTAGTGAAGCACTGGAATGAGACATATCCCGATGCAAAAGAAGAGATGGTACAGTTAATTACAGATATTAAAAGGCTGAATGAAGAGAAGAGAAATGAGCAATAAAAAAACTTGAGGTAAATATAATCTCAAGTTTTCTGTATTAATATCCTTATATAATTTACATGGAATATAAAGGATTTTATAGGCATGTCGAAAATATTCGACATGCCTATTTTGTGCTTAGTAAACTCCATTTTTCTAAATGTCGAAAAATATTTCAGGCATATTTATAAGCAAGAATATAGGGTTTTAAATATTTTTATAGTATTTTATAAATTATCTAAATAATTATTTGTATCCAATAATTTTAAACAGTGATATAATTTTGAAGAGGGGTAAAAAACAGATAAATCACAGTCATAGGGGTGAATTACATGGAACAATTAATGCGAAATTCGTTTCTTTTCTTATCTAAAAATAAAGCGCTAACAAAACTGGCTAAAAAGTATGGTTTGCGCTTTGGTGCAGGTCGCTTCGTCGCAGGGGAGACGATTGAATTAGCGACAGCTGCAATTAAAGCATTAAATAAGCAAGGTCTTTGTGTAACGATCGATTATTTAGGTGAATTCGTTGATAACGAAGCGGAAGCAAATGAAATGGCTAGCGAATCGATTGAAGCGATTCGTGCAATTGGAAGAGAAGGTCTTAATTCGCAGCTTTCTTTAAAGATGACTTCTATGGGATTAGATATCTCTGATGAAATCGTAATGAACAACATGCGCCGTATTTTAGAAGCTGGAAAAGAAAATGGTGTGTTTATTACAATTGATATGGAAGACTATACGCGCTGCGGGAAAACAATTGAGATCTTTAAACAATTAAAATCTGAATACGATAATATTGGTACAGTTATTCAAGCTTACTTATATCGTACAGAAAAAGATATGGAAGAATTAAATGCTTATAGTCCGAATTTACGTCTTGTAAAAGGAGCTTATAAAGAACCTGAAGAGGTAGCGTTCCCGGATAAGAAAGATGTAGATGATAACTATAAAAAAATTATAAAAATGCACTTATTAAATGGAAATTATACTGCAATTGCTTCACATGACGAAGCAATTATTGAATATACGAAAAAACTTGCCGAAGAACACAACATTCCAAGAGACCAATTTGAATTCCAGATGTTATATGGTATTCGTAATGAGCGTCAACTTGAGCTAGTAAAAGAAGGTTACAAAATGCGTGTTTATGTGCCTTATGGAAACGACTGGTATGGCTACTTCATGCGTCGTTTAGCAGAGCGTCCAGCAAACGTTGCGTTCGTGTTAAAAGGTATGGTTAAAAAATAACCAAGGAGAAAATACTCCTTGGTTATTTTAATTGCTGAAATGCGTAATGTGCCATTTTCTTCGTATCAGGATATAGCTGCGTGCGAGTAGAAGATAATACAACATTAATGACGCGTTTACCGTCTTTTTCATCCACTGTTACGACCGTATATTTTCCGAGTGCTGATAGACCGCTTTTACTTCCAATTGCATATGGATCGTCATATAGTTCTTCTCGTCCATAGTTTGCGATGTTTGGAGAGCGTTCTGAAGTATGTAGAGTTGTACGTGTTGAATTCATATATTCTAAAACAACTGGGTACTTTAATGCTTCTTTCGTAATCATAGCAATGTCATATGGCGATACTTTATTTCCAAGTGCATCAGCACCACTTGCGTTTTTGAAAGTCGCATGCTTTGTACCAAGTTCCTTCGCTCTTGCATTCATCATTTTTACAAATTCATTTTTTGATCCTGCGATATGTTCTGCGATGGATTCAGCTATTGGGTCTGCACTAATGATAAGCATAAGCTTTAATGCCTCATCACGTTTTAACTTTTCCCCGGCACGAAGTTTAATTTTCTTACTTTGACTTTCTGTTTTAATTGCGTTCTCTGTAACTGTAATTTCTTCATTTTCTTTTACATTCTCTAGTAAGAGTAAGGTAGTCATCATTTTCCCTATACTAGCCGGATAAGAGCGTTCGTCTTCCCGCTTCCCATACAAAATTTCACCTGTTTCTGCATCGATTGTAATGCCATATTGCCCAGTAATGTTAGGTTGATCCGCTCTTACAGCTTGTTGCCTTTGCGCATAAGAGAAGAAAATCATCCCTGTAAATAGTGTAGCAATCATTACAATTATAACTATTGTTCGTTTCATTATAATTCCCTCATTTGTTACAAATAAATTGGGCAGAAAAAGCAGCCATTACCCATTATGCCACGTTTTCTGCCCAAAAATATACCGTTATTTTTCGCCCATATTATGCTTCTTATATTGTTGGTTATTACCTTGACGTCCTTTTTCCACACCGTGATTATGAGGACCTGCATTTCCAGTTACGCTTGCTGCGCTAATTCCAGCCTTTGAAGGGTTCTTCTTAAGTTTTGCCATATATATTCCTCCAGTTTCGTCAGATTATAAAAAGGAAAAGTGCATTTTAATGAAGAAAATACACATGTATAGCATAGCCAAATGAAAGAAATATATTTATTTCAGAAAATTTTATCAATAAATATATTGCGAAAATTCAAACTGTATCATATATTTATTAGTAGAGGCTCACTCATTGATTGCGACTTATGTCGAAAAATTGAATGAGCATTCATTCAAGAATAGGGGGAGAAATGGATGTTCCAAATTAAAAAGGCTGCTGTTCTAGGTTCAGGCGTAATGGGTTCAGGGATTGCGGCACACTTAGCTAATATTGGTATTCCGACATTATTGCTTGATATTGTACCACCTGCGCTAACAAAAGAAGAGGAAGCGAAGGGACTTACATTAGAACATAAAAGTGTGAGAAATCGTTTTAGTAATACGGCTGTGCAAAAACTATTAAAGCAAAAACCAGCTCCTCTGACAGTGAAAGGAAATCTAGCACTGATTGAAGCAGGTAACTTAGAAGATGATCTTGAGCGTCTAGCTGATGTAGATTGGATTATTGAAGTAGTAGTTGAAAACTTAGATATTAAAAAGAAACTATTTGAAAAAGTAGATGCTGTTCGTAAAAAGGGTTCTATTGTAAGCTCGAATACGTCAGGCATTTCAGTTGAAAAAATGGCAGAAGGTCGTTCAGACGACTTCCAGAAGCACTTCTTAGGCACACACTTTTTTAACCCACCACGATATTTAAAACTTCTAGAGGTAATACCGACGAAAGAAACAGATCCACAAGTATTAAGCTTCATGAAACTATTTGGCGAAGACGTTCTTGGAAAAGGCGTTGTTATCGCAAAAGACACACCAAACTTTATTGGAAACCGCATCGGTACGTACGGTTTATTAGTAACTCTTCAAGAGATGATAAAACGCGGCTATAGCATTGGGGAAGTTGATTCTGTAACAGGCCCACTTATTGGTCGTCCGAAGAGCGCAACGTTCCGTACATTAGATGTTGTTGGTTTAGATACATTCGTACACGTTGCAAATAACGTATATGAAAACGTACAAGAAGAAGAGCGTGATGTATTTAAAGTACCAGCTTTCATGCATGACATGCTTGATAAAAAATGGCTTGGAAGCAAAACAGGTCAAGGCTTCTTCTTAAAACAAGGAAAAGAAATTTTAGAACTAAATCCTGAAACGATGGAATACGAAGCTCGCAAAAAATTAAAAGCTGCATCTATCGAGTTAAGTAAACAAGAAAAAGGTTTATCGAATAAATTGAAAGCGCTTGTATACGCGAAAGACCGCGCAGGAGAGTTGTTATGGAACATCATCACACCAACTCTTTTATACTCTGCAAAACTTCATAAAGAAATTGCTGACGATATCGTTGCAATTGACCAAGCGATGAAGTGGGGCTTCGGCTGGGAGCAAGGACCATTTGAAGTTTGGGATGCAATCGGCGTTGAAAAGTCCGTTCAAAAGATGGAAGAAAACGGCGTAGTTGTTCCGACTTGGGTGAAAGAAATGTTAGAGAAAGGTTTCACTACTTTCTACAAACATGATAACGGAGATAGCTACTATTACGATAATGGCGAATATAAGCTAATCGAACGTAATAAAAAGGCAATTTCTCTTAAACAATTAAAAGCGAAAAATGGCGTATTAAAGAAAAATAGCGGAGCGAGCTTAATCGATTTAGGCGACGGTATCCTTTGCTTAGAATTCCATTCGAAGAGCAATGCAATCGGTATGGATATTACGCAAATGATTAACTACGCTGTTGATGAAGTAGAAAAGAATTATAAAGGTCTTGTTATCGGTAACCAATCGAAGAACTTCTGCGTTGGTGCGAACCTAGCAATGATCTTAATGGAAGCGCAAGATGACAACTACTTTGAAATTGAGTTAGTTGTTAAAAACTTCCAAGATGCAATGACGAAAATTAAATACTCTTCTAAGCCAGTTGTAGCAGCACCATATGGTATGACGCTTGGTGGAGGTACAGAAGTTTGCTTACCAGCAGCGAGCATTCAAGCTTCTAGCGAAACGTATATGGGCTTAGTAGAAGTTGGTGTTGGCTTAATCCCTGGCGGAGGCGGTAATAAAGAGCTATACATTAAACACTTAAATAAAATGCCAAACGGTGTAGAGTTTGATCTGCAAAAAGTTGCGAATAAAGTATTCGAATCTGTAGCGATGGCGAAAGTTTCTACATCAGCACAAGAAGCTGTATCGAACAACTTCTTAGGCGATAAAGACGGTATTAGTGTGAATGGTGATCACTTACTATATGATGCGAAACAAAAAGCACTTTCTTTATATGAAGCTGGCTATAAAGCACCGATCCGTAAAAAGATACCAGTTGTTGGTGAAACAGGATATGCAACTCTTGTACTTGGTGCAGAAGCAATGCATTTATCAGGTTACATTTCTGAACATGATCTTCACATTGCGAAGAAACTTGCATATGTCATCGCGGGCGGAAAAGTGCCGTACGGAACAGAAGTTGATGAGCAGTATTTACTAGATGTAGAACGTGAAGCATTTATTAGCTTAGTAAGTGAGATGAAATCACAAGCAAGAATGCAGCACATGCTTGTAAAAGGAAAGCCATTACGTAACTAATAACGAGGGGAGATATCGTTCATGAGAGAAGCTGTCATTGTTGCGGGAGCAAGAACACCAATTGGAAAAGCAAAGAGGGGTTCATTAAAAACAGTTCGTCCTGACGATCTAGGGGCGTTAGTAGTAAAGGAAACATTAAAGCGTGCGAATTATGAAGGACCAATCGATGATTTAATTTTCGGTTGTGCGATGCCAGAAGCAGAGCAAGGGTTAAATATGGCTCGTAATATCGGCGGACTAGCAGGACTTTCTTACGATGTTCCAGCTATTACAATTAACCGTTACTGTTCTTCAGGGTTACAAAGTATTGCTTACGGAGCGGAGCGCATTATGCTTGGTCACTCGGAAGCTGTATTATCAGGCGGAGCGGAATCAATGAGTTTAGTTCCGATGATGGGACACGTTGTTCGTCCAAATAGTCGCCTTGTTGAAGCAGCTCCAGAATATTATATGGGTATGGGACATACAGCAGAGCAAGTTGCTGTGAAATATGGAATTTCTCGTGAAGAACAAGATGCATTTGCAGTAAGAAGTCATCAACGTGCTGCGAAAGCATTAGCTGCAGGGAACTTTGCTGATGAAACAGTATCTGTAGATGTAACGTTACGTACTGTTGGATCAAACAATAAACTGCAAGAAGAAACAATCATTTTCGCGCAAGACGAAGGTGTAAGAGCGGAAACGTCGCTAGACATTTTAGGTAAATTACGTCCAGCATTTAACGTTCGCGGTTCTGTAACAGCTGGTAACTCTTCACAAATGAGTGACGGTGCAGCATCTGTACTATTAATGGATCGTGAAAAAGCAGTGAGTGATGGCATGAAACCACTTGCGAAATTCCGTTCATTTGCAGTAGCTGGCGTACCACCAGAAGTAATGGGAATCGGTCCAATCGCTGCAATTCCAAAGGCGTTAAAATTAGCTGGTTTAGAGCTATCTGATATCGGCCTATTCGAACTAAATGAAGCATTCGCTTCTCAATCAATCCAGGTTATTCGTGAGCTTGGTTTAGATGAAGAAAAAGTAAACGTAAACGGCGGTGCAATAGCACTTGGACATCCACTTGGCTGTACAGGAGCAAAACTAACACTATCTCTTATTCACGAAATGAAACGCCGCAACCAACAATTCGGTATCGTAACAATGTGTATCGGCGGCGGAATGGGAGCAGCAGGAGTGTTTGAATTACTATAAAAAAGTGTAAGCGGCTCGTTCAGAATGAGAGGGGGATGGAGCTTCAGACGTAGAGGCGCTCTTTGCCTCGCAGGAAGCAGCGAAGCCACCGAACATTCTAGCCGCTGGAACTGGATTATAAAAAGTGGAAGTGGCTTGCTCAGAACGAGAGGACACTAAAGCAAAGAATGGAAGCAACAAAGGTTTATAAAAAATAAAATTGAGAGCCAGCTTCTTTCAAAAAGAAAGAAGCGGCTTATGAAAATATGAAGGAGGAAATTTTCATGGAAAAAACAGTAGGAAATGCGGTTAAAGGCGGTAGCTTTTTAGTTGATGAGATTACGATTGATCAAGTGTTTACGCCAGAGGATTTTTCATCTGAGCATAAAATGATTGCAAAAACGACAGAGGACTTTATCGTAAATGAAGTTCTTCCAGAGCTTGAATATTTAGAGCAACACGAGTTTGATCGTTCTGTTCGTCTTTTAAAAGAAGCTGGGGAACTTGGTTTATTAGGCGCTGACGTACCAGAAGAGTACGGTGGAATTGGCCTTGATAAAGTAAGCTCAGCGTTAATCGCAGAGAAATTCTCTCGCGCTGGTGGTTTTGCAATTACTCACGGTGCTCACGTAGGTATCGGATCATTACCAATCGTGTTATTCGGTAATGAAGAGCAAAAGAAAAAGTATTTACCATTACTTGCAACTGGTGAAAAATTAGCGGCATACGCATTAACAGAGCCAGGTTCAGGGTCTGATGCATTAGGTGCGAAAACAACTGCACGTTTAAATGCAGAAGGTACACATTACGTATTAAATGGTGAAAAACAATGGATTACAAACTCTGCATTCGCTGACGTATTTATCGTATACGCAAAAATTGATGGAGAGCACTTCTCAGCATTTATCGTAGAGAAAGAATATGCTGGCGTATCTACAAGCCCAGAAGAAAAGAAAATGGGTATTAAATGTTCTTCAACTCGTACGTTAATTTTAGAAGATGCATTAGTACCGAAAGAAAACTTACTTGGCGAAATCGGTAAAGGTCATATTATCGCGTTCAACATTTTAAATATCGGCCGTTATAAATTAGGTGTTGGTACAGTTGGATCTGCGAAACGTGCAGTAGAAATTTCAGCACAATATGCAAACCAACGTCAACAGTTCAAACAACCGATCGCTCGCTTCCCATTAATTCAAGAGAAACTTGCGAATATGGCAGCGAAAACATATGCAGCTGAAAGCTCTGTATACCGTACAGTAGGTTTATTCGAAAGCCGCATGAGCACATTATCTGAAGAGGAAGTAAAGGACGGTAAAGCAGTAGCAGCTTCTATCGCTGAATATGCAATCGAGTGCTCTTTAAACAAAGTATTCGGTTCTGAAGTATTAGACTATACAGTAGATGAAGGTGTTCAAATTCACGGTGGTTACGGATTTATGGCAGAGTACGAGATTGAAAGAATGTACCGTGATTCTCGTATTAACCGTATTTTTGAAGGAACGAACGAAATTAACCGCCTAATCGTACCAGGTACGTTCTTACGTAAAGCGATGAAAGGTGAATTACCACTTCTTCAAAAAGCACAAAAATTACAAGAAGAGTTAATGATGATGATGCCAGAAGAAGTAGGCGATGAGCCATTAGCACTTCAAAAGTATTTAGTAACTAATGCGAAGAAAATCGGCTTAATGGTAGCTGGATTAGCTGCTCAAAAATACGGTAAAGCATTAGATAAAGAGC
Organism: Bacillus cereus group sp. MS39; assembly: GCF_040448665.1. NCBI lineage: Bacteria > Bacillati > Bacillota > Bacilli > Caryophanales > Bacillaceae > Bacillus > Bacillus cereus group sp. MS39. Next base: position 467,299 of record NZ_CP123058.1, read on the forward strand.
AAGAAATTCTTGTGAATATCGCTGACATCGTAAGCAATCTATACGCAATGGAATCAGCTGTTCTTCGTACAGAAAAAGCAATCAAAACAACTGGCCTTGAAAAGAATAAACAAAAAGTGTTATACACTGAAGTATTCTGCCAAGAAGCATTTAACGAAATCGAAGCAGATGCGAAAGAAACACTTATCGCAGTTGAAAACGGCGACATGCTGCGCATGATGTTATCATCATTACGTAAATTAACTCGCCACACACCACTTAACGTAATTCCGAAGAAACGTGAAATCGCTGCGAAAATTTTAGAAGATGAGCGTTATACAGTTTAATACCTTTAAATAACAGTAGTCGTATAAACGACTACTGTTATTTTTTTGTGAAAAAATGTAATTTTCAGTGACAAAAACTAATACCGTTAGTATAATAAAACTAATGGTATTAGTTTTTGTGGAAAGGGAGCTGGAAATATGAGAGTGATACATGAAAAAACGGTATATCAATTGTCATTTTTGCCAAGAGTGTTTCCTGTGAATTGTTACTTTGTGGAGGAAGAAGATGGTTTAACTTTAATTGATGCAGCTTTGCCATATAGCGCAAAAGGAATTTTACAGGCGGCTGAGAAAATAGGGAAACCAATTACGAATATTGTATTAACACATGCGCATGATGATCACATCGGTGCACTAGACGCATTAAAGGAAGTACTTCCTAATGTTCCAGTCTATATTTCTAAACGGGACGCAAAGGTGTTAGAAGGCGATACGACGTTACAAAAGGATGAACCAAATACGCCAATAAAAGGCGGTGTACCTAAAAAGGTGAAAACGGCACCTGATGTTTTATTAGAAGATGGCGACCGAGTTGGATCGCTTCTTGCGATTATGACACCGGGTCATACGCCAGGATCCATGTCGTTTCTTGATATACGAAATAAAGCTCTTATTGTTGGGGATGCATTTCAAACAAGAGGAGGTATGGCTGTTTCGGGACAAATGAAATTTTGGTTTCCGTTTCCGGCGATGGCAACGTGGAGTAAAGAAGTCGCATTACAAAGTGCAGAGAAGCTAAGAGAATATGAGCCGTCCTTGCTTGCGGCAGGGCATGGGAAAATGATAAATGATCCAGGCGCTATCATAGAGCTTGCCATTAAGGAAGCTAAGCGGAATATAGAAAGTATGAAAGAAGGTTAATTTATGTCACCAAGAATCGGACTTACATTACCGAAAATTGTAGAAACAGCTGCAGAAATTGCAGATGCAAATGGAATACAAGAAGTAACATTAGCTTCATTAGCGCAAAGGTTAGGGATACGTTCGCCCTCGCTATATAATCATGTGAAAGGGTTACAAGATGTACGCAAAAATCTTGGTATTTACGGAATACAACAGCTGCATAACAGACTGGAAGAAGCGGCCGGGGGTAAACGTATGGACGAGGCAATTCATGCTTTAGGAGAAGCGTATGTAGCATTCGTACGCAAACATCCTGGATTGTATGAAGCAACCTTTTTACGAGATGAAGAAGTAAGAAAAGCAGGAGACGGAATTGTGAAGCTTTGTCTTCATGTTTTACAACAATACGGCTTAGAAGGAGAGAATGCACTTCATGCGACACGTGGATTCAGAAGTATTTGTCATGGATTTGCGTCGATTGAACAGCAGGGTGGATTTGGTTTGCCGCTAGATTTAGATACAAGTTTACATGTATTATTGGAAACGTTTATTAAAGGACTACATGTAATGAGAGATTGAATAAGAAGCGAGGCAACTAAAAACCTTAGAAGCGAGTCTAAGGTTTTTTTAGTGCATATGATTCCAAAAGAATGGTAGGCTCTTTCTCATTAAATGATATTATTTAGCTGGTTTGAAAAATGTGTATATGGCTAAGGGAAGGCAAACGAAAATAAATGCAATAGGATCTTGATATGGACTAGGCTCAGAGCCCTTCTGGATTTCTGTAAGGAAGTCATGTGTTTTCATGTTCATTGCTCCTTTAACTAATAAGTTTTATATGATGCGAGGGTTATGCTGGATAGAAATTGTTTTTTGAAATTTCATATAATAATTATTGTATAGCAATCTGATTCCTAAAACTATAGAATATAAAGTTTTCATAATATGTAAAATTGCATATTATTCTTTTTGAAAATTTTGTTATATTATCTATATATTTGTATTAAAGGGTTTTTATTAAGGTAATGAAAACAAATGGAGGAATAGTATGAGAAAAACAGTATTAGACGCGTATAATGCAGAAAGAGAAGTAGATAACATAACATATAAAAATCTAGTTGTAACGATTGCAAGCATTCTAGGGTTCTCACTCTTAGGGGGATTATTCCTTGCTTTAGCCCTTGGAATTTTTGGAGAAGAGGTATTACGTGCTCATTTAGAGGGATATTATTTACTTCTATTTGATGCAGCTGTTGTTACTATTGTTTTATTTGCTTATAAACCAGTGCTTCATTTTATTAAGAACATATGGGATGTATCTGTTTTAAAAAATGGGAAAACCTACTTGTATTTATTAATAGGTTTTATCATCATTGCATTAACTCAGTATGTAATGTTAGAGTTGTTTAGCTTTGAAAGTGCAGAGCAGCAACGAGATCAATTAGGGAGCTTAGGACTTCAAAATAGTCTACAAAGTATTATATATGTGTTAAGTGTTGCTATAATTACACCAATTAAAGAAGAAATTTTATATAGAGGTATTTTGTATCGATTTTTTGAAAAGAAATATAGTTTTCTAGTTGGTATCATTATTTCTTCCTTTATCTTTGGGATTCTTCATGGTGGTTTTCCGGTTACGGCAATGATTATGGGGATTGTATTTGCTATGTTATATAAGAAAACACAATCTATTGTACCTAGCATCATTTTACATATTGTATGGAACCTACTTGTGAGTATAAGTATGATTGTTTCTTTATAAAATTGAATGAATATTTAGCATAAAAGATGAATGGCCTAGCTATTCATCTTTTATTTTGTTTATATGTGGGAAAAGTTGATGAATACAATCCAAAAAGAACCAAATACTAATGATGAATGAACAAAGAAAGGCGGGTATGTTATATGCAAAACTTAACAGAGCTTGAAGTAGAAAACTTACGTCATTTGATTGGTGGACACGCAACCATTATTAACAAGTTAGACCAGTATGCACAGGCTTGTACAGATCCACAACTGAAACAAATGTTACAAAAGGATGCGCAAGATGCACGAAATACGAAACAGCAATTAATGACTTTCCTAGGATAGGAGGAAGCGGAAAATGAATGAAAAAGATATGGTAAATGATTATTTAGCAGGGTTAAATGCAAGTTTAACAAGTTATGCAAATTATATTGCTCAGTCTGATAATGAACAGTTACATCAAACGTTAATCCAAATTCGTAATCAAGATGAGATGCGTCAACGTAATATGTATGAATACGCAAAGCAAAAGAGTTATTACAAGCCAGCAGCACCTGCGAATCCAATGATTGTACAGCAATTAAAAGGCCAATTAAGTGCGGAATAATGGGATGAAGAAACGAGCGAATGAAGTCGCTCGTTTTTTTTGTTTTGGGCATGTCAATAAATATATAATAAATATTTTTCCAGTTGTAACAAATATGACGAAAATGGAATATAACAATTCACAAAAAGGACAAAAGTTTGCTCAACATTTCACAAAGTATCCATGGTTTCTATCGTGGGAATCTCTATAATTAGGAGTGTAAAGAACAAAAGAAATAGATTATATGATCAATTAGGAGAGATTGCTATGAAAAGAAATACAAGAAAAATTGCAATTATCGGTACTGGATTAGTTGGATCAAGTTGTGCATATTCCATTGTAAATCAAGGCATTTGCGAAGAACTATTATTAATTGATATAAATCATGAACGTGCAGTTGGGGAAGCAATGGATTTATCACACTGCATTAACTTTACAAATACAAGAACAAAAGTATATGCAGGAAACTATGAAGACTGCAAAGATATGGACATCGTTATTATTACAGCAGGACCAGCACCAAAACCAGGGCAAAGTCGCTTAGATACTTTAGGAGCGAGTGCGAAGATTATGGAAAGCATTGTTGGCGGCGTAATGGAAAGTGGATTTGATGGTATTTTCTTACTTGCATCGAACCCAGTTGATATTATTACTTATCAGGTGTGGAAATTATCTGGATTACCTAGAAATCGTGTGATCGGTACTGGTACATCACTAGATTCTTCTCGCTTAAGAACAATTTTATCTGAAATGTTACATGTAGATCCTCGTAGTATTCATGGGTATTCTCTAGGAGAACATGGTGATTCTCAAATGGTTGCTTGGTCTCACGTAACTGTTGGTGGAAAGCCAATTCTGCAAATTTTAGAAGAGAAAAAAGACCAATTTGGTGAAATAGACTTAGATGAAATTGTTGAGAAGACTGCAAAAGCAGGATGGGAAATTTATAAACGAAAAGGCACTACTTATTACGGAATCGGAAATTCTCTAGCATATATTGCGAGTTCAATCTTTAACGATGATCACCGTGTAATTGCTGTATCAGCTATTTTAGATGGTGAGTACGGTGAGTATGATATTTGTACAGGAGTGCCAGCTATTATTACTAGAGATGGTATGAAAGAAGTTGTAGAACTAAACTTAACAGAGGATGAAGAATCTCGATTCGCAAAATCAAACGATATTTTACGTGATTATATGAAAACAATTGGTTACTAACTTATAGGAGAAGGTGAAACAAATGAAGGAATATATAATGTCCCGTGTATTTAAAGCATCAGCTGGAATTGCACAAGGTATTTTCGTATCCCTTGGAATTGGTTTACTAATCGAAAATATAGGAAGAATTGTTGATATTCCATTGCTTATTACAATCGGAGTTGTTGCAAAATCACTTATGGCACCAGCCATTGGTGCCGGAATTGCCTTTATGCTCGGTGCAAATGGTCTTGTAATCTTCTCAGCTATGGTAGCTGGAGCGATTGGTGCCGGATCCATTTCAATTACTGAAGCAGGTCTAATTATTAAAACAGGTGAGCCAATCGGTGCATTATTAACAGCGACTTTAGCTGTATATATTGGTAAACGTTTAAGTGGAAAAACTGCGTTAGATATGATGCTCGTTCCATTTGCGGCCATATTAGGTTCTGGTTTAGTTGGTATTTGGTTGTCTCATAATATTACTCCTGTGTTAAATACAGTTGGAGCGTTTATTAAAGATAGCTCAGCTGGTAGCCCGTTTATCGCTTCTATCGTCATTGCAGTCGTTTGGGGACTATTACTTATCTCTCCAGCTTCATCAGCTGCGTTAGCAATCGCACTTAGCTTAGACGGTGTTGCAGGTGGTGCTGCTCTTGCAGGCTGCGTTGCTCAGTTTATCGGATTCTCTGTAATCTCAGCGAAAGAAAATAATTTAGGCGGCATATTAGCTCAAGCGCTTTGTACTCCGAAAGTACAGTTGCCAAATATCACTAAAAATCCAATGATTCTCGTCCCAACTGTCGTCGCCAGTGCTATAGTTGGTCCAGTATCCGCATTAATTTTCCAACTAGAAGCAGGAAAAGAAATTGCAGGTCTTGGATTAAGTTCTCTTATCGCACCAATTAATTTAATTTCTAGCGAAGGATGGGAAGTTGTCCCAGCGATGGTAATCACTTATATCATCATTCCAGTAGCTGTTTCTTATATACTTTACATTGCCCTTAAAAAAGCAGGGCGTATTCACTCTGGTGATATGACTGTACCGCAATCTTAAATTGAAAATCTCCTTTTATATATAGAAAAGCAGACTGGAAGCCACAGTCTGCTTTTTACATTTTGTGATTTTGTTTTACTGGAACACGTACAGTTTCTTTTGCTAATAAAAGCTGAACGCCGAAGTAAAGTATGCTTGCAAGCGTCATTCCAGAAATGGCGTCTACAAATGCGTGTTGCTTCGTAAATAGCGTGGATAAAATAATAAGCGTACCGAAGAAGGTAAGAATGTAATATTCAAAAGCATGTTGTTCTCTACGTTTAAAGGCAGCTAGCATAATCACAAAGGTAGTAAGAACGTGAATGCTAGGGAAACAGTTTACCGGTTGATCGATACTATAAATATAGCGGACTAGTTCGGAAAATACGTCTGATCCAACGACTGTTGGACGTGGTACAGTTGTCTGCCAAAAATAATAAATAGAAAAACAAGCCAGTTTTCCAAGAATAACACTACTTAAAGTGGCATAATATTGCTTTCGATCTGCAAAGCAGTAATAAATAAGTGCGCCGTATAAGTAAGGAAACCAAAGTAAATAAGGAATAATAAATGCTTTCACAAATGGAATCCAATCATCTACTACAGTTGTGACATCTACTGCGTGAACAGCCGATTTATTTAATACATCGTAAAGGGGACTTACGAGTACGAGTAGAAGTATATAACTTAACGGAAGAAAAGATGAAAGTTTAAATTTCTTCATGATAATCTCCTATGTTTAGTAATGTAAGTAAATTCAATTGATTATAATATAGAAACGTAATTTGAGCTATCGATTTTACTTACATTTTCTTGAATTCGCCTTACGTTTTTGTCACTTGACTGAAAAGAAGGGGAGGGTGCTAAATGAAGCGTTTATCGTATTTCTTATTTTTTATATTGATATGCCTAGTCGGTGCTGGGTGTGCAAAGGATAAAGAAGGAGAGAAATTAGAATATAACGGAAGAGCACTCGTAATTGGAGTCATTGGAGAAAAGCCGAAAGATACGTTTAGGAATATAAAGTTTGAGGAAATGAAGTTAGAGGAACTGGAAAAGAAATCTAAGGAAGTGGATGGTTTTTTAATAATGAAAGATCACTTTCAAGAAGCCTCAACAGATCAATATAAAAATGTATTTTCATCGCTAAAGAAACCAGTGTTTTTTATCGGTTTACAAGATAAATCATATTCAATTTTTACTACAAAAGGGATAGAGTATAACAGTGCAAGAAAAGATGTAAATGCTATGTATACGCAAGGGTTTGCAAATATCGGAAGTGGTGAAGGACAACAATGGGCAGTTGGTTTATCTAATGGCGGAAATACAGAAGAAAGTATTCATAATATGTATATTGTCGTATTTCAAACCATCGCAGATTATTTGAATAGATGATGAAGGAGCCTGTATAAGAGGCTTCTTATTTTTTATGCAGAAGCACAGATAAAAATATGATTGAGAAGTTCAAGCAAGCTTTACAACGTATGCGAGATGTAATGATACTGATTTATAATTTTATATCAGCTATTGCGGATTTTATTATAAAGTTTTAATGAAGTGCATCCAGTATTAGTTCGTTTTATCAAGGGGTGATAATGTTAGTTCCACATCTCCCTTTGCGATTAGTATTGGTTTGTAGGCAGGTATGCAAGCAGTTTTAGCTTTATTATGGCCAATAATCGTTCCTGTTGAGATTGGACTTGCGGTTATGAGTGGCTACGGTATGGTTAGTGGCGTCTGCTTGAGCAGGAATTGCCGTAGGATATTCATATGCATATAAACATGTTTATTTATATACTCGTTTACTCTTTCTATATCTCACTACATCATAACGACTATGCCATAGTTATATAATGGGTTTCTGTTAAAAATTAGTATTAAATATCTTAATTGAAGTGCACTGCATTTCTACCCATTCATTTGCTATATCTTGCTCGATTCCTTCTACATCAATTAGTATTATACTATCGTAGATATTTAGTGTTGCTAAGCTATCCTCACTGTTATAATCTAGCTTAGCAATTACTTTAAAGCCTTTACTATTCTGAATTATTGCATTTGCATTTTTATCTGAAAAAGTTATATTTGTATTCCATATAAATTCATTATCTATATGTATTTCTACATTATAGTTTTCGTGTTTTTCTGGTTTATCGCCATCCCACTCAGCGATAAATTGATTGCTATCTACTTGAACTAAAACTTTATATCCATCTAATAATTTGTCTGATATATCCACTATTTTAATATTCATTGCTTATTACTCCTTTTTATTTTTTATATGATACTCTAACAAGGGGATTGTCAACATTCATCATGTTATTTACTTGGTCATAGGTCCATTTTTCTTTATGAAAGAAAAAATGTAAATAAGAGGATAAGGGGGAATGATGTTGAAAACTATTAAAAATACATTATTATTTGTTCTATGTTTGGTAGTTCTTAGTGGTTGTTTTACAAGAGAAGGAACGATTGTTGGTGGTAAGGTTCATGGTTCTTCAGATAGCGTATCTGGTAGTATATCTGGGGACTATAGGAAATTTACTGGATATGCAACTCAAGATAGGAAAGTTAAAAAAGGGGAGAATTGGATCTTTTCTTTTACTGATAAAACTAAACAAGGAACCATAAAGGCTTATGTTTTAGATTCAAATGATAATACAATATTGGAAGTTACTAGTGGAAACAATAAAAATAATATTAAAGTGTCTAAAGATGATACATATAAAGTTAAAATTATAACAGAAGAACATGGTGGAGAATTTGAAATATCATGGAAAAAAGAAAAGTAGTTAAGTTAATGAGTATCGGGCTATTATTATGTTCTTAGGATTCGGATATTTTCCAAAGAGATGGGGAAAAAGGAAAGTTTCAGAAAAGTTTCTGCAAGCAAAATTTGCTGATGAAGGAAAAGGGATTTTGATTATTACTTATGCTATAGATTTATATGTAATATCTATTCCTTTAAAAGTAAAGAAATATAATTCACTTTAATTTCTATTGAATATAGAAGTGATTATGCTATGAAAGTCATGTTTATTCATGGCTTTTCTTTGTAGTAATTTCTTAATTATGAGCTCAATAGTATCCATCCGTTGTAGTGTTATGCGGTGGGTTATTCATTAGGGTTAGTAGCCAGGAACAGGGATTTCCCCGTATTTCAAGGGCTGGGATTGACTATACAGTGGTTCAAATAATTTCGTTATTTATGCGATTATTTGTTGGGGTTGCTAAAGCCATTTTGTCCTACAATTGTAGGGCTTTTTTATTAACAGTACTTCCTTAATATTCACGAAATATGCATATTGTATTTATTTGGATATTTTGTATGTTAAAATTGAATATAAGGGTTTTTGTATATTGAGAACTGAAAACAGAAATATCCAATGAATTTTGAGAGGTGTTACATGTTTAAAAACAAGAAATTAATTCGGTTTGGTCTAACATTACTTGTATGTTTATTTGTAATTGATTTTACAATCGGTTATTTTCAAGCATATCTTGAATCAGCAGGTATTAAATGGATAATATCAGAAACTTGGAGAACTATTTTGTTAGATGCTCCTGAAGGTATATTGGTTATTTTAGGCGCGATTGCTTTATATGATTTCACAAAAGAAACATCGCCAAAAGACGCATCAATTTAAATGCGTCTTTTTTATTTCATGCAATTAGCAATTTCGTGGATGGTAGTCTTGCTATCAATAATAGGGCATTATGTCATACAATGAAGATGAAGATAATATTAGAAAATTATGGGGATGATTACGTTGAGGAAATTTTTAATTAGTTATGCTGCAAGTCTGCTTACTTTTATTATCATATGGTTCTTAATACCGTATATTTCTGATCCTAGTTATTCTAACGAGAATGGTTTACCTAACATAGTTGGATTTATTGTAATTCTCATCATATTTGGTAGTGTATTAGATCTTGTAGCTTGCCTAATTGGAGAAGTGTTATACAGGAACATAAAACAATGTAGGAAGTTTCGAGTTGGAATTCCTGTATTTATTGGACTATCTCTTATCTATATATTTATACTCTCTCTTTTTACTATTACTAGTGCATATGCTTCTAGTTTAGTTGCACCTATTATTATGGGTTCCTTAGCTTTTTATGTAGTACGTAGAAAAATATAATTAACCTCAGCTAACGATAATGATGTAAATGAGCTAGTGGCGGTTCCGCAAAGATTTTGAATAAATTACGAAAAAGTAGAGAACTATACATTTTTACTTTAATGAAGGATACGTTTACCTTTAGGTTGATGATAAAAAAGAAGTACCCTGTCTCTAAGCAAGGGCACTTCTTTTTATATTTCAGTCAGTAATTTGAATTTCATATTCTCAGGAGCAGTTACTTTTGCTTTATTGATGATAGGCTTAATAACTTTTTTATGGGCTCACTACTACGGTCAAAATCGTTAGTTCCTTTTATCTGTAAGCTTTTGTCATTTAAAGTGTTTCCAGGTTTTGTGACTATAGGCTGAAACGGTTAAATAAACGTTTGTTTAAGATGTATGTTCGGTAGGAAGAAACCGATGTAGCTCAAGGGTGAACAGAGAAAAATAGGGAGTTAATCAAACGTTTGTTTAAGATATATGTTCGGTAGGAAGAAACCGATGTAGCTAAAAGAGTGAACAAAGAAAAATAGGGAGTTAATCAAACGTTTGTTTAACATATATGTTTGAAACAGAATGAGAGAAAAATCTAAAAAAATTATATATTTATTTTTTCTTAACAAATGGCGGAAAAATAAGAAAAAATTGCAGGATTATTAAAAATTATCACGAAATAAGTAAAAGTTTAGCGAATAATCGTTTGAAATAATAAAACGTTTTCTATATGATAAAGGTAAAGGTTAGTAAAAAAGTAGGTGAATTTATGACAGTAACATTTTATTCATATCCAAAGTGTGGCACATGTCAAAAAGCAAAGAAATGGTTTGAGGCAAACGATGTAGCATATGAGATGATTCATATTGTTGAAAATCCACCATCAAAAGAAGATTTACGTAATTTACATGAAAAAAGTGAATTACCATTAAAAAAATTCTTTAATACAAGTGGAATGCGTTACCGCGAACTTGGTCTGAAAGATAAGTTAAAGGATGCAAGTGAAGACGAAATGTACGAACTTTTAGCATCTGATGGCATGTTGATTAAACGTCCAATCGTAACAAATGGAACGAATGTAACACTTGGTTTTAACGAAGAGCAGTTTGAAAGTGTGTGGAAAAAGTACCAATAAGGTATTTTTACATAATTAATACATTCACTGGAGGTACAGTCATGAGCATTCCAAATAATTTACGTTACTCTGAAGAACACGAATGGGTAAAAACTGAAGGTAATGAAGTTGTTATCGGTATTACTCACTTTGCACAAGGTGAGCTAGGCGATATCGTATTCGTTGAACTTCCTGAAGTAGGTGCAACAATCGAAGCTGACGAGCCATTCGGAAGCGTAGAATCTGTTAAAACAGTTTCTGAGTTATACGCACCTGTAAGTGGTAAAGTTGTAGCAGTAAACGAAGAATTAAGTGACCAACCAGAACTTGTTAACGAATCTCCATACGAGGGTGCATGGATGGTTAAAGTTGAACTTTCTGATGCAAGCCAAGTTGAGAAGTTATTAACTGCAGAAAAATATGCAGAAATGACAAACCAAGACTAATTATAGTCGACTAAAGGACAGCCTTTGTGCTGTCCTTTTTTATTTTGTGTTACATAATACATTTAAAATCGAGTGCAAATGAATAAGCTATTATGGGAATGAATGTTTTTCGGTAAGGTTTCATGGGGCTTCACAATCTGAACGAGCCGCTTGCGCTTTTCTTTTGCAAAAATAAACAGGAAACAACATGAAAATAACGAATATACTATATACTAAGTTAAAGGTTGTATAGTATATGGTGATCGGGTGATGACATATGATTTATGTAGAAAAAGTCATTATTGTAGAAGGTAAATCAGATAGAAGAAAGATTGAATCTATTATTCGTGAACCGGTGGAAATTGTTTGTACAAATGGTACAATTGGTTTATCGAAAATGGATGAGCTCATTGATCAGTTTTTTGATAAGGAAGTGTATGTACTAGTGGATGCTGATGATGCTGGAGAAAAGTTAAGGAAGCAATTTCGAAAAGAATTTCCGCAAGCAGAGCATATTTATATTGATCGCTCGTACCGAGAAGTGGCAACTGCGCCATCTTCACACTTAGCAAATGTATTATGGGGAGCTGACATTGACGTCTATACAGAATATTTACGGTAAGGAATGATAGAAGTGATTGACTGGACAGGAGCCGAAGCAACAGCCCTAATAGAGAATGAAGAAAAAACAGTGTTATATGTATATACTCCAATGTGTGGAACATGCCAATTAGCAAAAAAGATGTTAACAGTCGTTGAGATGACAATTGAAGACTTGAAAATTGGAATGTTAGATTTAAATTATGCTCCGCATTTAGCGAAAGAGTATGGAATCGAAAGTGTACCGTGTTTACTTGTTTTTGAAAATGGGACACTCATGAAGAAGATATATGCATTTCATTCGGTTGAATATTTATATACGGAATTAAAGTAGGCGGCAAAGTTTTTGCCGCCTCGACATATTTCTCGGGAAATATGTCGAGGCGCAGGGTGGTTACAGTATTTGTCGAGCGAAAGTAACAGGATTGTTCTTTAGTGAGAGGGAATGGTATGTGTAATAGAAAGTGATATGAAGGATGTGATTTAGGGTGAAATTATATTCTTTGCTGCAATCATTTGTAAATTACGCTAATGGTCAATATCATTTAGAGCCGCTTTTAAGACAAGGAGAAAAAACTGTTAATTTCCGCTTTGGAGATGAAAGTTGTTCGTTACAAATTTCAAGAGATTATATAGAGCTGCTACATGAGGAAAGAGGAACAGAGCAAATCGTTTGTGTAGATGAGGAAGATGTAAAACAATTGGTGAACGGAAATGTACGATTGCAAATGCTAATGAACGATGGACGTGTACAATATTCGGGAACGTATCGAACGATGCTACTAGTTGAATCGATGTTCCATATATGTAAACCGATGTCAGTAGGCGCTTAAAATTCTGAAGTTTCATTTTTTGCGAAAATTTCTGTTGACATGGTGTGTGGATATTGATACAATTCAATTCATAAAATATAGACAATTTCATAAATTACAAATCAGACGAAAATGTAATCTGATTTCTCTTATCAAGAGAGGTGGAGGGACTGTGCCCTGTGAAGCCCGGCAACCGTCAACTTATGTTGAAATGGTGCCAATTCCTGCAAAGCAAATGCTTTGAGAGATGAGAGAGAGGGATAATGTTGTTATATACGCATATAAACCTTTCTGCTTCTCTAAAGCGGAAAGGTTTTTTTATTGTTTGAATGTGGAGGACATTCAAATAATAAAAGTAATGATAACGGTGGACTACACGCATTAAAAATAAAAAATTGCGGAGTCGACCAAAAATCTAGCTTCAGTGGCTAGAACAGTCGGTCGTTTCATCCCTTCCTATGAGGCAAAAAGCGCCTCTACGTCAGGGATTCGGGCGTCCTCTTGTTCTAAACGAGCCGCTTGCGCTTTTTAAACAAAAAAAGGGGTGAACATCATGATCTTGTTAGAAAATGTAAAGAAAATATATAAAGCAAAAAGCGGTGATGTCACTGCTGTAGATAATGCCAATTTAAAAATAGACAAAGGTGAAATATTTGGTGTGATCGGATATAGTGGCGCTGGGAAAAGTTCTTTAATCAGATTATTCAATCAGTTAGAGAAACCAACTTCTGGCCAAATTACAATTGCAAATCGTGTGATTTCAGCAATTACAGGGAGTGAACTTCGTAAGGCAAGGCAAGAAATCGGAATGATTTTTCAGCACTTCAACTTACTTTGGTCACGAACTGTACGCGAAAATATCGAGTTCCCACTTGAAATTGCAGGTGTTGATAAGGCGAAGAGAAGAAAACGAGTGGATGAGTTAATTCATCTTGTTGGATTAGAAGGAAGAGGAGACGCGTATCCATCTCAGCTGAGCGGAGGACAAAAGCAACGCGTTGGTATTGCAAGAGCATTAGCTAACAATCCACAAGTGCTTTTATGTGATGAAGCGACATCAGCTCTTGATCCAGAAACGACAGATCAAATTTTAGATTTATTATTAGATATTAATAAGCGTCTCGGTTTAACAATTGTACTCATTACACACGAGATGCACGTGATTCGAAAGATTTGTAATCGAGTGGCGGTAATGGAGAAAGGGAAGATTGTAGAAACGGGTCCAGTACTTGATGTATTCCGCAATCCGCAGAAAGACATTACAAAGCGATTTGTACAGCAGTTAACGGATTCTGAAGATACAAATGAAACGATTGAAAGTTTAATTGAAAAGTATCCAGATGGTAAAGTAGTTCGTTTGCAGTTTATCGGTGAAGCTGTAGAAAGACCAGTACTTCAAAGATTAATGCAACGCAGTGATATAGAAGTTAGCATTTTGCAAGGAAACATCGCCCAAACAAATAACGGCTCTTACGGTAGTTTAGTTGTTCATTTAAATGGTGAGGAAACAGCGATTCAGCAAGCAATAGAGGGAATACATCAAGATCAAGTAGAGCTGGAGGTGATTGCACATGGATAAGTTACTCACAAATATTGATTGGAATCAAATGTTAGAAGCAACTGGTGAAACGTTATATATGACGGCAATCGCAGCTCTTGCCACATTTGTTTTAGGACTAATTTTAGGATTGTTACTCTTTATGACAGCGAAAGATAATTTATGGGAAAACAAATCGGTTAACACGGCGATTGGAGCGTTCGTAAACATTTTCCGCTCGATACCGTTCATCATTTTAATCATTTTATTAATCCCATTCACAAAGATTCTGCTTGGAACAATTCTTGGAGCGAGTGCAGCACTGCCAGCTTTAATTATTGGAGCGGCGCCGTTTTACGCGAGAATGGTTGAAATTGCACTTCGCGAAATTGATAAAGGTGTAATTGAAGCTTCAAAAGCAATGGGAGCAAAAACAAGCACTATTATTTTGAAAGTATTAATTCCAGAATCGTTACCAGCATTAGTATCTGGTATTACGGTTACAACAATCGCTTTAGTAGGCTATACAGCAATGGCGGGGGTTGTTGGTGCTGGTGGCCTTGGAACACTTGCTTATTTAGAAGGATTCCAGCGAGGAAATAACGATGTAACAATCGTTGCGACAATTTGTGTATTACTAGTGGTATTTTTCATTCAGTGGATTGGTGATAGTGTAACGACTCGAATAGATAAACGATAATAAAAAAACAGGAGGATGTTTCAAATGAAAAAATTATTACTTACAGCACTTATTTCAACTTCTATTTTTGGGTTAGCTGCTTGTGGCGGGAAAGATAAAGATGAAAAGAAACTAGTTGTGGGGGCTTCTAACGTGCCGCACGCTGAAATTTTAGAAAAGGCAAAACCGTTACTTGAGAAAAAAGGAATTGAATTAGAAGTGAAAAAGTTCCAAGATTACGTGTTACCAAATAAATCGTTAGCGGATAAGGATTTAGATGCAAACTACTTCCAGCATATTCCGTATTTAGAAAAAGAAATGAAAGATAAAAAATATGATTTTGAAATAGCGGGGAAAATTCACTTGGAACCAATTGGTGTATATTCTCAAAAATATAAGAGCTTAAAAGAACTTCCAGACGGGGCGACAATTATTATGAGTAATTCCGTTACTGACCATGGACGTGGTTTAGCAATTTTACAAAAAGAAGGCATTTTAAAAATTAAAGACGGAGTAGATCCAGTTAGTGCAACTCCAAAAGATATTGCAGATAATCCGAAAAACTTAAAGTTCAAAACGGATATCGAGCCTGGTTTGTTACCACAAGTGTATAACAATAAAGAAGGCGACGCTGTTTTAATTAACTCGAACTATGCAATTGATGCAAAATTAAATCCAGAAAAAGATGCAATTGCAATTGAAGGTGATGATTCTCCATACGCAAACGTATTAGTGGTTCGTAAAGGTGATAAAGATAAAAAAGGGATTAAAGAGCTTGTAGAAGTATTGCATTCTAAAGAAATCGAAGACTTTATTAATAAAGAATATAAAGGAGCGGTTGTTCCTGTAAAAGAATAATTGCTGAAAAGAGCTGGTGTATGCCAGCCTTTTTTATAACTACATAACTATAGGGGAGAAGGGGACATCATATGAAAAAGATTCTATTGTCAGTTGTTACAGCGCTGTCTGTATTTACATTAGCTGCTTGCGGAGGGAAAGAAGAGAATAAGCTTGTTGTGGGAGCTTCTAACGTGCCGCATGCTGTTATTTTAGAAAAGGCACAGCCGATACTAGAGAAAAAGGGCATTAAATTAGAGATTAAAAAGTTCCAGGATTATGTTTTGCCGAATAAAGCGTTAGCGGATAAGGAAATTGATGCGAACTACTTCCAACACATTCCTTACTTAGATAAAGAAATTCAAGAAAAGGGATATAAAATTGTAAACGCAGGAAAAATCCATTTAGAGCCAATGGGCATTTATTCTAAGAAGTATAAAAGTTTAAAAGAATTGCCAGATGGCGGAACAGTTATTATGAGTAATAACGTAGCGGAGCGTGGCCGTATGCTCGCATTGTTACAAAAAGGCGGCGTTATTAAATTAAAAGACGGTGTAGATGTTGTTAAAGCAACAGTAAAAGATGTTGTAGAAAATCCGAAAAACTTAAAGTTTAAAACAGATGTAGAACCGGGACTTTCACCGAAGCTATATGAAAATAATGAAGGTGATGCTTTATTCATTAATTCAAACTACGCAATTGACGCAAAATTAAATCCAACAAAGGATGCAATTGCGATTGAAGGATCAGATTCTCCTTATGCAAATATTATTGCAGTTCGCAAAGGTGACGAGAAGAAAAAAGAAATTAAAGAATTAGTAGAAGTACTGCATTCAAAAGAAATTCAAGACTTTATTAATAAAGAATATAAAGGTGCTGTACTGCCAGTAAGTGAATAAATATAAGGGAAGGACTGGAAAATTACCAGTCCTTTTTTCTTTATATAAATAAGAAGAAAGGTGTATCATATAAAGATGCAAGGGAAATACTTATATACATTTGTGAAAAAATTGTTACTTTTTTTCGTCGTTTGCGATATCATTTTATTTGATATAAAATTAGAATGAGAATAAAATGAGAATATGAACGTTTTAGTAATTTTTAAAATGTATATAGAGGATTAATGGAGGTATTGAGATGGCTGGTTCTACATTAACGGTTAAAGACTTACACGTATCAATCGACGGTAAAGAAATTTTAAAAGGTGTAAACCTTGAAGTAAAAGGTGGAGAAATCCACGCAATTATGGGACCTAACGGAACAGGTAAATCAACTTTATCTTCTGCAATTATGGGTCACCCAAAATATGAAGTAACAGAAGGTAGCATCATCATCGACGGTGAAGATGTATTAGAAATGGAAGTAGATGAGCGCGCACAAGCAGGTCTATTTCTAGCAATGCAATATCCAAGTGAAATTAGCGGAGTAACAAACGCTGACTTCTTACGTTCTGCAATTAACGCACGTCGTGAAGAAGGCGATGAAATTTCTCTTATGAAATTTATCCGTACTTTAGATAAAAACATGGAATTCCTAGAAATGGATCCAGAAATGGCACAACGTTACTTAAACGAAGGTTTCTCTGGTGGAGAGAAAAAACGTAACGAAATTCTTCAATTAATGATGATTGAGCCAAAAATCGCAATCTTAGATGAAATCGACTCAGGTCTTGATATCGATGCATTAAAAGTTGTATCTAAAGGTATTAACCAAATGCGCGGCGAAGAGTTCGGTTGCCTAATGATTACGCATTACCAACGTTTATTAAACTACATCACTCCAGACTTCGTTCACGTTATGATGAACGGTCGTATCGTTAAATCTGGTGGCCCTGAGCTTGCACAACGTCTAGAAGCTGAAGGTTACGACTGGATTAAAAAAGAATTAGGTATTGAAGACGAAACAGCAGAGCAAGAAGCGTAAGAGAGGAGCATAAACATGACAATCGGTACATTACCTTTCGATCAAGAAACAATCCGTCAGCGCGCAAGCGAAGTAAACGAAGCTGCTTGGTTGACTGAGTTCCGCTTACAAGCTCTTGCACAAGCAACTGAACTTCCAATGCCAACGCCTGATAAAACGAAAATTGAAAAATGGGACTTTATCGGAAAAGGCGACGCTGCTAAGCAAGAGCCTGTAAGTTCTTTAACAGAGCTTCCAGAAGCAGTGAAAAACTTAATCGATGAAAATAACAGCGTATTAGTACAACGTACTGGTACAACTGCATTCGTTTCTTTAGCAGACGAAGCAAAAGAAAAAGGTGTTATTTTTACAGACATCGTAACAGCTGCAACAGAGCATGCTGAACTATTACAAAAGTATTTAATGAAAGACGGCGTGAAGGTAGACGAGCATCGTTTAACTGCACTTCATGCTGCATTAATCAACGGCGGTGCATTTGTATATGTTCCGAAAAACGTTGTTCTTGAAACTCCACTTCAAGCTGTATTCTTAGTAGACGGCGAAGAAGCTAACGTATATAACCACGTATTATTCGTAGCAGATGCGAACAGTACTGCAACTTATGTAGAAAACTACGTTGCAAATGAAAATGCTAAAGGTATTGCAAATATCATAGCAGAAGTAATCGTGGAACAAGGCGCACAAGTGAAATTTGGTGCGGTTGATCTATTAGCAAAAGACGTAACAACTTACGTTAACCGCCGCGGTGTTGTTGGACGCGACGGCCGTATTGATTGGGCTCTAGGCCTTATGAATGACGGAAACACAATTTCAGAGAACGTTACGAATTTAATGGGCGACGGATCATATGCTGATACAAAAACAGTAACAATTGGTCGCGGTAACCAAACACAAAACTTTACAACTAAAGTTGTTCACTTCGGTAAACACTCTGAAGGTTGGATTTTAAAACACGGTGTACAAAAAGATAGTGCAACATCTATCTTTAACGGAATTGGTAAGATTGAACACGGTGCATCTAAATCAAATGCACAACAATCTTCTCGCGTTCTTATGTTAGATGAAAAAGCTCGCGGTGATGCAAACCCAATTCTTTTAATCGACGAAGATGATGTAATGGCAGGTCACGCAGCTTCAGTAGGCCGCGTAGATCCGTACCAATTATACTACTTGATGAGCCGTGGTATTCCAAAACGCGAAGCAGAACGTTTAGTCATCCATGGATTCTTAGCACCTGTAGTAAATGAGCTTCCAATTGAAGGAGTAAAGGCACAGCTTGTTGAGGTAATTGAAAGGAAAGTTCGCTAATGAATATTCATGAAATACGCAAACAGTTTCCAATTCTTGATCAAAAAGTGAACGGCAAACAACTTGTATATTTCGATAGTGCAGCAACTTCTCAAAAACCAATTCAAGTCATTGAAACGTTAGAACGTTACTATAAAGAATATAATTCTAACGTGCATCGCGGTGTTCATACGCTCGGTACGAAAGCTACCGACGCGTATGAAGGTGCACGCGAGAAAGTTCGCAAGTTTATTAACGCGAAATCAATGGAAGAGATTATTTTCACGCGCGGAACGACAACTGCATTAAATACAGTAGCGGCTAGCTATGGTCTTGAAAATGTAAAAGAAGGCGATGAAATCGTTATTTCTTACATGGAACATCATAGTAACATCATTCCGTGGCAACAAGTTGCGAAGAAAACTGGTGCAACTTTAAAATACCTTCCGCTTCAACCAGACGGTACAATTTCTTTAGAAGATGTTCGTCAAACAGTTACACCGAATACAAAAATCGTTTCTATTATGCAAGTATCAAACGTACTTGGAACGATTAACCCTGTAAAAGAAATCGGAGCAATCGCACATGAAAACGGTGCAATCATGATCGTTGATGGAGCACAAAGTGCACCTCATATGAAAGTGGATGTACAAGATTTAAACTGTGATTTCTACGCATTATCTGCTCATAAGATGTGCGGACCTACAGGTATCGGCGTATTATATGGTAAAAAAGAATTGCTGAACAATATGGAGCCAATTGAATTTGGCGGTGAAATGATTGATTTCGTAGATTTACAAGAATCTACTTGGAAAGAGCTTCCGTGGAAGTTTGAAGCAGGTACACCGATTATCGGTAATGCAATCGGACTTGGTGCGGCAATTGATTTCCTAGAAGAAATCGGTCTTCATAATATTGAAAAGCATGAACATGAATTAGCGCAATATGCTTTAGAAAGACTATCAGAAGTAGATGGCGTTACAATTTATGGTCCAAAGCATCGCGCTGGTCTTGTTACATTTAATATTGAAGACGTACATCCTCATGATGTAGCAACTGTATTAGATGTAGAAGGCATTGCGGTTCGCGCAGGACACCACTGTGCACAACCGCTTATGAAGTGGCTGAAAGCTTCTTCTACAGCACGTGCGAGCTTCTATTTATATAATACAAAAGAAGAAATTGATACATTTGTTGAATCACTAATCAAGACAAAGGAGTATTTCACAAATGTCATTTAATAATTTAGATACGTTATACCGTCAAGTTATTATGGATCATTATAAGAATCCTCGTAACAATGGCGTGTTAGAAGATAGTGTTACTGTTAACTTGAACAATCCAACTTGCGGCGATCGTATTCAACTTACGATGAAAGTAGAAGAAGGTATTGTACAAGAAGCGAAGTTTGAAGGAGAAGGGTGTTCTATCTCAATGTCTTCAGCTTCGATGATGACACAAGCAGTAAAAGGTAAGAAAATTGAAGAGGCACTTCAGCTTTCTAAAATTTTCTCTGACATGATGCTAGGAAAAGAGTACGATGACAGCATTGATTTAGGAGATATTGAAGCATTACAAGGCGTATGCAAGTTCCCTGCACGTATTAAATGTGCAACATTAGCGTGGAAAGCGTTAGAAAAGGGCTTAAACGAAGATAAGTAATGTTAAAGGTTCCTAAAAACGAGGTTATCTAAGGAGGGACACACCAACATGGCGAAGCAACTGCCAGATATCGGCGATTATAAATATGGTTTCAAAGACAAAGACGTTTCGATTTTCCGTGCTGGACGCGGTTTAACAAAAGAAATCGTTGAAGAGATTTCACGTATGAAAGAAGAACCACAGTGGATGTTAGACTTCCGTTTAAAATCACTGGATAAGTTCTATGAAATGCCAATGCCACAATGGGGCGGCGACTTAAACGACTTAGATTTCGATGAAATTACGTACTACGTAAAACCATCTGAGAAATCTGAGAAGTCTTGGGATGAAGTACCTGAGGAAATTAAAGCGACATTTGATAAATTAGGTATTCCTGAAGCGGAGCAAAAATATTTAGCTGGTGTATCTGCACAGTACGAATCTGAAGTTGTATACCACAACATGAAAGAAGACCTAGAAGCTCTAGGAATCGTCTTCAAAGATACAGATAGCGCATTAAAAGAGAACGAAGATATTTTCCGTGAGCATTTCGGAAAAGTAATCCCACCAACAGACAACAAATTCTCTGCATTAAACTCTGCAGTTTGGTCTGGTGGATCATTCATCTACGTTCCAAAAGGTATTAAAGTGGATACGCCACTTCAAGCGTATTTCCGTATTAACTCTGAAAATATGGGACAATTCGAGCGTACGCTTATTATCGTAGACGAAGGCGCACACGTACACTACGTAGAAGGTTGTACAGCACCTGTTTACACGACTAACTCACTTCACAGTGCGGTAGTAGAAATCATCATTAAGAAAGATGCTTATTGCCGTTACACTACAATCCAAAACTGGGCGAACAACGTATACAACCTAGTTACAAAACGTGCGGTTTGTGAAGAAAACGCAACGATGGAATGGATTGACGGTAACATCGGATCTAAATTAACGATGAAATACCCAGCAGTTATCTTAAAAGGCGAAGGCGCTCGTGGTTTAACATTATCTATCGCGATTGCTGGTAAAGGCCAACACCAAGATGCTGGTGCGAAAATGATTCACTTAGCACCAAACACGTCTTCAACAATCGTTTCTAAATCGATTGCGAAGCATGGTGGTAAAGTAACTTACCGTGGTATCGTACAATTCGGACCAAAAGCGAAAAACTCTCGCTCTAACATCGAGTGTGACACGTTAATTATGGATAACCAATCTACATCTGATACAATTCCTTACAACGAAATCAAAAACGATTACGTTTCACTTGAACACGAAGCGAAAGTATCGAAAGTATCAGAAGAACAATTATTCTACCTAATGAGCCGCGGTATTTCTGAGCAAGAAGCTACAGAAATGATCGTAATGGGCTTCATCGAGCCATTCACTCGCGAACTTCCAATGGAATACGCAGTTGAAATGAACCGCCTAATCAAGTTTGAGATGGAAGGTTCTATTGGTTAATATATGTATGAAAAAAGCGCCCTGCTGTGCAGGGCGCTTTTTTATGTTGTGCTGGGGGTCGATTCAGTTTAGGTCAGTTCAGTTCAGGCTGGGATACCCAGGCGGGTGTTCAGCTAAATATATCAGCGATTATTCAAATAAATCGACCATAACTCGGAATATATCGGCGATTATTGCAATATATCGACGTTTCGACAAGGGATATCGACTTATCGACAAAGTAAGACAAAAGAAATTCCGTATATACCCCACAACATGTTGTAGGAAAAGAGACTGACTAGTGGTATGGAAAAGATATTGACAAACCCACTGGAAAATCCAATTGAAGCCCCACCTATCGAACTCTCTGTTAAACTTTTTGACAAATCCCCCGAACCCCAACCAAATCCCCGTTCAATCATCTAAAACCCTTCCACACACTAGAAAAAGTTTTCTTATCAAAAAGGACAATCTTTTGCTTTTTCTTATAATGCGAGTACAATGTAAAATAGCAAGAAAAGACGAAAAGTATTTACAGGATTATTGCGTACGCGTAGCGTAAATGGCAGTAAGGAACTGAGAGGAGGTTTTTTCTCTGAATATAAATAAAGAAACAATCATCCACCTTTATCATACAAACGATATACATAGTCATTTTGAAAATTGGCCGCAAATTTCTCGGTTTGTACAAGGGGAGAAAAAGCGAAGACAGGAAGCGGGAGAGACCGTTTTGACGGTTGATATCGGCGATCATGTGGATCGTTTTCATAGCATTTCGGAAGCGACGAATGGACTGGGCAATACGAAGCTTTTGAA
The DNA here is from genome assembly GCF_040448665.1 of Bacillus cereus group sp. MS39. Taxonomy (NCBI): domain Bacteria; kingdom Bacillati; phylum Bacillota; class Bacilli; order Caryophanales; family Bacillaceae; genus Bacillus; species Bacillus cereus group sp. MS39. The sequence continues at coordinate 490,267 of NZ_CP123058.1, forward strand.
TGAGGCGTTATATGATTATGTAACGATCGGAAATAATGAAGGAATTACGTTAGCGAAGGAGCATTTGAATCGTCTATATGATGATGCTGGATTTGAGGTGCTCGTTGCGAATTTATTTGAAAAAGAAGGGGTACGTCCAGCGTGGGCAAAGCCTTATAAATTACATACAACGACAGATGGGATTACGATTGCCTTTATCGGGTTAACGGTAGCTTATCCAGAGTTTTATCATATGCTCGATTGGCATATTGAGGATCCGCTTATCCATTTAGAGTCTATTTTAGAAGAAGTGCGAGATGAGGCTCATATTACGGTTGTCCTTTCTCATCTTGGGAAAAGCATGGATGAGTATATGGCAGAGCATTATGATATAGATGTTATTTTAGGTGCACATACGCACCATTTATTTGAGCGTGGCATTCTTATGAATAATACTTTACTTTGTTGTTGTGAAAAGTGGGGACGTTACGTTGGGCACGTTCAGCTTACTGTGGATAAAGAGACGAAGAAGCTGTTGAAAAAGGACGGTAGAACGATTAAGACAGAACGTTTAGGTGCTTATAGCAAACCGTTATCCACAATTGAATTGCTGCAGGAAGAAAGTAAACAGATTATGGCAGAGCCTATCGTTCATTTAAAGGAATCATTACCAGTCGATTGGTTTCATGAGACGGCATTTTCGCATATGTTAGCAAATGCGCTGAAAACGTGGTGCGGTGCAGAAATTGGAATGGTGAACGCTGGTGTGCTATTAGAGGGATTAAATGAAGGTGTTGTGACGCGCGGAGATATTCATAGAATTTGTCCACATCCAATTAATCCATGTTTATTAAAAGTGCCGGGGAAAACGTTAAGAGAAGTTATTTTGAAAGCACGTCGCCCGAATATGGAGAACCTTGAGGTAAAAGGATTCGGATTTCGTGGGAAAGTGATGGGGAAAATGATTTACGCTGGTGTCGAAGTCATTCCAGATATGATTCCTGGGAATAAAATTTTACTGGAAGATGTATTGATTAACGGGGAATCGCTGGAATTAGATCGTATATATACAGTAGGAACGATTGATATGTTTACATTCGGATACTTATACCCAGAGCTATCCACACTTTCTGACAAACAATATTATATGCCAGAGTTACTCAGAGATGTGTTAACAGACGTGTTGATAACTCATACATCTTCCGTCAAACTATAGGCTAGTTAACTTGTAACACTCATTTTTCTCTTGTCATACAGATAAGAAAGAGAGGAGTGTGGACTATGGTTAATGTGGAGCCAATTATAATCGATAATTATACGTTTATTGCGGTTAGCGTCAAACTTCCAAAGACAAATTTGCTAGCTGTAATGAGCGATAAAGGATATATTATGTGCGGTGCATTAGATGTAGGTCTTTTAAATGAGAAGTTAGGTGATCGAGGAATTATTGCTGGCCGTGCGGTTGGTGTAAGAACGATTGAACAACTTCTTGAAGCACCGCTAGAATCAGTCACGATTGAAGCCGAAGCATTAGGTATTACGGCAGGCACAATCGGAAAAGAAGCATTATTAAAAATGAGATAAGCATATATCGTCCCTCCTTCTTGCATAGAAATGATATAAGAAGGAGGTTTTTTTATGAGTATATTTCGTTCGAAAAATTCGCGGTTTCGAAGGGGACCAATTTCCTTTCGGCACATACTGCTTATGTCGTTTATTCTTTTTGTCATATTACTCGTGCAAGGATTATGGATTGTGAATAAAAGCATTCAGCCGACATTACTTAAATATGGGGAAGTAGAGACGCATAAAATGGCGACAGCGGTTATGACGAAGGCGGTAAAAGATAGAATTAATGAAGGGTTTGATGTCGATTCATTAATGAAAGTACAAAATGATAAAAACGGAAAAGTATCCACAATTAATTTAAATACAAAGCAAGTAAATGAAATCGTAACGTCAACGACCACATACATAGAAAAATATTTACAGCAAGTAGAACAAGGTGATTTGAAGGGGCTAGGTATTTCTGAAAAAAATGGGGCAACGATGGCAGTTCCTTTTGGTCGTGTAACGGATAATGCGCTTCTTGGAAATATAGGTCCCGATATTCCAATTGATTTCACGACGATTGGTCATGTGAATACGGATATTAAACAAAAAATTGAACCGCACGGGATCAATACGACAGCGATTCAAATTATTATGGAGATGGAAGTCACGTTGCAAGTGATTATTCCATTTCATACGAAAGAAATAAAGGTAAAACAAGATGTTCCGATTGCAACGCGCATTGTTCAAGGGGAGGTACCTACTTATTATGGAAGCGGGAGTGTGGTTGTACCTGATAAAAAGAAAACGGATAGTTAGCCGAATTAAAAAAATAACCGTAGCAATATGCTACGGTTATCGTTTTGTATTCGTGCGTTCTTTTCGCTCCCACAGACTTAAATGCATGTATGGATCGAAAGCCCATTCTGTATAACCATTGTCTTTATACATACCGAAATGTAGGTGGGGCGGGAATTTTCCCGCTGTGCCGGGAGGGCCGTAACCGGTGCTACCGACAAATCCGATTACTTTTCCTGGTTCGACAATTTGTCCAAGCTGTATTTCTTTTGAGAATCCGCCTAAATGAGCGTAATAATGGTAATTATTATGAAGGTCGCGAATACCGATGCGCCATCCGCCAAGACGGTTCCAGCCTTTTGTTTCAATAATGCCATAGCAAGTAGATCTTACTGGTACACCATAGCCTGCAAAAATATCAGTTCCTTCATGAACTCTCCTTCCCCCAAAACTTCTTCCAGCACCGAAAGTACTACGGTAGCTATGGTCACTACGAATCGGAAGAGGGAAAGCATTTCCTTCTAAATTAATACGTCCGTAATGTTTATAAATTTGGGCGTATTCGGTAATTAATTCAACTGTTTTCGCACGTCTATAATATTCCCAAAGCATAATGTGAACACGGTCTTCGGACGTTCCTTGTTTCTTTAAAATTGTCGCTGCTGTATGCAGAAGATCACGGTCGTTATTTGCGTTTGCAAATCCATCTTTGTCACCATCTAAACCCAATCCGCCAAATAGAGAAATTGTATGGGGGAGAGTGTCGTTACCATTAACGGGACCAGCCCATATTTCTGGTTTGAAATAAAGGGAAATAATGGCATCTGGTTTTTTCGGAATATCTTTTCTTACGCTCCGTATATTTCTTTCGTATTGATCCATTGCAGCTAAGTAATACCACGGAATGCCTGAAGATTGCTCGGTTTCTTTATATAGTGCCATGCGCTTTTCGTATATGCTTTGCTGATTATCTTCACCGTAAGCGATGTTTTGGTGGAGAAGAAAGCAAATTGAAAGCAAAAGAGAAATTTTTCGAAGCATGAAATAGACTCCTTTCACAACATCACTCTTTTTAGTGTGGGATATACGGAGTATTTCATTATAGGGAACGATTGGAAAAAATCTTAGAATCTTCATTTGAGCAAATCGCTTTCATACGTTAGAATAGATATGTTACATTGAAAGAAGCGAACACGGTAAACTATTTCATATTGTGCGGAGTTGATAACCATGACAAAACAAACAGAATATAAGCGCAAGCCCGAATGGTTGAAAATTAAGTTAAACACGAATGAAAACTATACAGGCTTAAAGAAAATGATGCGTTCTAAGAATCTTCATACAGTTTGTGAAGAAGCGAAATGTCCGAATATTCATGAATGCTGGGCTGTAAGGAAAACAGCAACATTTATGATTTTAGGTGCGGTTTGTACACGTGCTTGTCGTTTTTGTGCGGTTAAAACAGGCTTACCAACTGAGCTTGATTTACAAGAGCCAGAACGCGTAGCAGATTCTGTAGTACAAATGGGCTTAAAGCACGTTGTTATAACAGCGGTTGCACGTGATGATTTAAAGGACGGAGGAGCAGCTGTTTTTGCTGAAACAGTACGCGCTGTACGTCGTAAAAATCCATTTACGTCAATCGAAGTATTACCATCTGATATGGGTGGAGTAGAAGAAAACTTAAAAATGTTAATGGATGCAAAACCAGATATTTTAAACCATAACATTGAAACAGTACGTCGATTATCTGACCGAGTTCGCGCTAGAGCAAAATATGATCGTTCATTAGAGTTTTTACGTCGAGCAAAAGAAATGCAGCCTGATATTCCAACTAAATCGAGCATTATGGTGGGCTTAGGTGAAACGAGAGAAGATTTAATTGAAGCGATGGATGACTTACGTGCAAACAATGTGGATATTTTAACTCTTGGACAATACCTACAGCCATCTAAGAAGCATTTACCAGTTCTTAAATATTACCCACCAGCAGAATTTGCAGAGCTTAAAGAAATTGCACTTAGCAAAGGCTTTAGCCACTGTGAAGCTGGCCCACTTGTGCGTTCTTCTTACCATGCGGACGAGCAGGTTCGTTCTGCAAAAGAAAAAACAGCAGAAGCAAAATAATGAAAAAAGAGAGCTAATCATTAGCTCTCTTTTTGTTTATATTCTAAAACAGTATTTGGGCATGTTAATAAGATTTTCTTTAATTCCTCTGTGGATAATTCAATTGTAAATTCAGGTACACCAGGTGTAATTAAAATTTTATCGTAAGCATAAATAGCAATATCCACAATAATCGTTACATTTTGTGAATAACCGAAAGGAGCTACACATCCTGGAGTACAGCCTGTTTCTTCTCTTAGCTCATCAGGAGAACAGAGAGATAAGCTTTCTCCTGTTATTTCTTTCATCTCTCCTCGGTTGAGCCTTGTACCCTCTAACGTAAAAAATACGTAATAATCTCCAGACTTTGATTTTAAAAATAAGCTTTTACTTGGAGTGCCGTGTAAGCCAAGTCTTTCACGTACGATACGATCTGTTTCATAATCGAGTACTGGTTCGTGTTCAAACTTTTCGTAAGAAGCATTTGTTTTATGTAGTAAAGCAAGTACATCTTCGTACATATGGAGTGATACCCCTTTCTATTGTTAGTACAGTTTCTTCTCGTGGCGTCAACTGAATGTGTTGGAAAGAGATATTACTTGGACGGTGCTTCCCATAATCGTTTTAGGATACATTGTTTATCGAGTGTAATTTCGTAAATATCAGGATTCGTTAAAGCTCTCCATTCAATAAAGCCGATCGTATGATCAAAGTGCTTTAAAATGAGCGTGAGTAAGTTGCCGTGTGTAACAAGTAGTGTTGTAGTATGTTTTAACTTTAAAACGTCTTGGATAAGTGATATAGCACGATCCGTCGCTTGTTTTGTTGACTCTCCGCCTGAAAAGGCAATATCTATATTTGTAAAAGTAGATTCTAGTTTTTGCAACCAATCATCCATTGGAACGTCGCTTAATATGCGTTCAGCTAATCGTTCATCTTCTTGGATAGACAAGTTAGCTTGAAGCGCATAGGGCCGAATTGAATCGATAGCTCGCACAAATGGGCTTGAAATAATATGATCTATTTGTGATTGGTTTTCTAAGAGGAATGTAGCAAGAGTGTTTGCTTGATTTTTTCCGGCAATCGTTAATTCGGCATCACGTTCTTGTCCAGTTGCTGAACAATGTCGTATTACAATCAATTTCTTCATAATTCATCCCCATCTTTCAAGTTGACGCTATATACTTCGACAAATGTGGGGAAAATTCCTTTTTATTGGAAACGGCATATTGATTTAAATATGTGGAAAAGTAATGTGGATAAATGAACATTTGAGGTGTAATGATGAAAAAAATGATATGTATTATATTCGTTCTTTGTTTTTTTATACACTTGTCCACAACATATGCAGAATCCAATCAAAAATTAAATTATCCAAGCAATCGAAATAAATCGTTTGTGAGTGAGGATGTGTTTTATGAACAGTTAGATAAAAAGGTGTATAAAGAATATAAAAATGCAGCATATAGCGTTCGAAAAAAAATCTCATTTAAAGAAGTGCCTGATGAAGAATTTTCTTTCTTACAAAAAACAGCTGTGGGTTGTCGGAGTAGTGTGGTGTTCCAAGATTCTTTTATTCACCCTGATCGCCAAGTTTATTTTTTCGCGTCCTTTTTTCAAAATGAAGCAGAAGAGTTTCATAAGTACATTGTTATAGATGCAGAAACGAAGAGGGAGCTGCAAGAGGGCGAGAGTTATCATCATTGCGAAAATCGTGGTAAAAAATAACCCACCAGTTGGTGGGTTATTTTTTATTCCGGTACACTCATTAATTTCTCTTTCATTTTACGAATAAGAATGACAGCACCAATTGTGAAGAGAAGGGTAATTCCTTCTGCAACAAAGATGTTAATTGTTTTTGTTTGATAAAGTGCCGCGAAAAAGTCTACAAATGCGTGGAATAATATAGCGTAAACAAGGAAGATATATTTCTTCTGTTTTACTGCGTATAAGACAAGCATTGTAAAGGAAATTTGCAATACAAGAGCCATAATTCTTTCCAAGCTGCCAAGGAAGTATAAATAAGCAGGTTGTTCTATTAACATATCCTTTACAAGGTTTAATTGTGGTAGTTTTTCTGCCATTTGAGCGAAGCTACCATTGTTAATAGCATTAGCGAATATAAGTGTCTGCAATGCAGAGAATCCGCCAACTAAAATGGATTCAATCCCGCCGTGACCAATTCCATAAGCGAAGCCATCTTTATATTCTAGATATTTTTTTAGTAGGAAGAAGAAGGCAACGAAGCGTCCTAATTCTTCAAAAATACCAGCAGTTAGTCCACCATAAATTGCAAAGATAAACGGATTTTCTAAAAATGGAGCGATTGCTGGATTACCACGCATAAATAGGTGGAACGGTGTTTCGAGAATTTGGGTAAATCCAATAAAGATAAGAACACCAACGCCGACTACTTTCCAATTAATATTATATTTTTTACGGAAATAAACAAACGCAATAATAGGTACCAGAATCGAAATCACAAGTTGAATTGTGATACTGGCAATTACCGTACTTGAAACCATACTTTCACCGCTTTCTAATATATGTACATATCTATTATGCATGAAATATAGTGGAGATGAAACTTTAAAAAAAAATGAATTTACTTATTGACTCTAACGTTGCGTCATACTTTATCGTATGTACTAAGGGGGAGATACACATGACAATGAAGGTAAAAGAAGTAGCTAATTTAGTTGGAATTAGTGTGCGCACACTGCATCATTACGATGAAATTGGGTTATTAACCCCAGACGAGACGACAGAGTCTGGATATCGTCTGTATTCCAATGAAAATTTAGAGACATTGCAGCAAATTTTATTTTTTAAAGAACTAGGCTTCCCTTTGAAGAAAATTAAAGAAATTATTATGAGTCCATCATTTGACCACGAAGAAGCACTACAGCTTCATAAGAAAATGCTTCTTGAAAAGCGTGCCAGATTAGATAAGGTGATTGCGACGATTGATAAAACAATTCAGCATACAAAAGGAGAGATTGAAATGACGAATAAAGAGAAATTTGAAGGCTTTGATTTCAGCCATAATCCGTACGAAGAAGAAGCGCGTGAACGATGGGGAGACGCAGCTGTAGATAAAGCGAATGAATACGCGAAAGGTATGTCAAAAGATAATCAAGAAGAGTTTAATACTATTTACAGAAATTTAGCGGCCCTTAGACACGGCGCACCAGATTCTAAAGAGGCACAAGAAGCAATTGGAGTATGGTACGATTACTTGCAAAACTTCGGAGAGTATTCATTAGATGCTTTTAAAGGACTCGGTCAAATGTACGTCGCAGATGAGCGCTTCACGAAAAATATCGATAAGTTTGGTGAAGGGTTAGCACAGTTTATGTGTGATGCGATGGCGGTTTATGCGGATCGTAAGAAATAGTCAAAAATAAAGAAGGTGGAGGTTTTCTCCACCTTCTTTATTTTTTTATCATATCATTCAAAGTCTGATCCCCCGTATTGTTCAAATGAGGATTTTTACTCATTTCCCGTTTTAACATGTCGAGGCTCTGTGTATATTCTGTATCATTTAAAGCGCCAGATTGAAGGCCTTGAATTTGAGAAATCAACTTTTGGTCTGTTGATACATATGCTTTATAATAGCGAGGGACGATGGACAAAGCAGCTTTATATACTTGATCTGCTACGAGTTTTGGATCCGTTGTGTTTGCACGGTATACAACAAATACTTCATCATCGGTAACGAGCGTAGCAGCGTTTGTAACGTCAGGAAGTTTGACTGTCATGCTTGTAATCATTTCAGCGACTTTCTCACGGTTAATGGCTCCTACTTGTTTGTTAGATACTTCATGTTTTTGTTTAGATGAATAACCGACTCTCGTTAATCTTGTATTTGTATTTTCCGTATGATACATGTCGTTTTTATTGGAAACAAGAACACGACTTCCTTCTTCACGTTCCATTTCGGCTTTATTAGATGATTGACAGCCTGCGAATAAGGAAAGAGTGAGGAGAGAGAGTATAATTTGTTTTTTCACGATGTATCACCTCCTTCTCCATAGCATGCACTAATTTTCAATTTTTTGTATTTGAAATTGTTGGTTGGTATGCTTTGTGATACGATAAAAAGAAGAATGCTTAGAGAGGAAGTTAATGATGGAGCAAAAGCAAGAGCAAGAGATGCATGCTACGGTGAGCATTAATAATGTGCAGTACGAAGTAATTAAAAACTTTCGTGACGGTTTTAGTGAAGAAGCATTTAAAGAGCGTTATGCAGAAATTTTAAATAAATATGATTATATCGTTGGGGACTGGGGTTATGAGCAACTTAGATTGCGCGGTTTCTTTGATGATAGTAATCAACGTTCGACATATGATACGAAAATTAGTACGTTAACGGAGTATTTATACGAGTACTGTAACTTCGGTTGTGCACACTTCGTATTACGAAAAGTGAAGAAATAAAAAAATCCTCTTACGATTGTAAGAGGATTTTTTGCATTATAAACAAATCGAGATATGATCGCCTTCAGAAAGTATTGCATTTGGTTTCATTTGTTGTCCGTTCAATTGAATATCCCCATTTTTAATTTTATCCACAATGAGTGTACGGCTCCAGTCGGAAATATATGTGGATAAAGCTTTATCGATTCGGTGGGAACCGAAAACGATATCTAATACGATTGTGATTTCAGCTACGCCACCTTCTTTATGATGTGTAATGGAAATGGTAGTAGTTGTTTCTGTTTGATCTTGCTTCGTCATGTCGACTGTTTCAACGTGATCAGTAAATGATTTATAAATACGAAGTTTTTGGTTCCACGTATGATCTTTCGGACATTTATAAATGGCAAAACGATATATATTTTTTCCGTTGGCGTTATGCCTACGAATATTCGTGTCAGTAAATAAGGTAGTGCGTCTGCAATTTTTACAATACTTTTCAATTGTACCTTGTTCATTTTCATATAAACTCCAAGAAAGTTGTACTTTTTGCATTTTCCTTCACCTCTTATAGTAGTGGCAAAGAAACGTAATACAGCTATTTGGATGTCTTGTAGTATGAAGGCATGAGAAATAGACAAAAATAAAAGGAGGTTCCCCAAAGAGGAACCTCCGTAAACATCATACTACAGATGCGTTACGTTCCTTTGTAATGGGAATGGGCAGACTACTCCCTTGAAAAAGCGTGGTGCTTTTTTGAGAGTAATGCTATCCAATTGCTGGTCCATTACAAAGTAAATGTCGGCATACGTAGATAACGTCCTTTCTATCCAAATAGATTTATTCTTAATTATAACATATAAGATCGAAAATTCGAAATACTTAAAGCGAAAAAACACCAGCTAAAATAGCTGGTGCCTACGATAAATTATATAAGTTCAAATAAAAATGAGCGTAATTCTTCTGCAATTTCTTCAGTCATAGAAAATGCATGCTCTAAGTAGCCTGGTTCGTTTAAATCGTCAGGACCGATGATTGCAAATCTATTGCGCTGTATATCAAGGACAATTGTTTTACCGTAATGACGATCGGAGTATAAAAGCGCTAAATCATGACGCTCATTTTCTCCCATAAAGCTAACGAAACGAGTTCTTGTAGCGACTGTATCGTCGTACAGAAAGAAACGTTCTTCCATACACATGGCTCCTTTATTAAATATCTAAGTTTAAGTGTGGTTTATGATCTAAATGGTGATGCGTTTTAATGAATCGTACCGTTCTTGTTTTGTAACGCATAACGATAGAATATGTTTCAGCTAGATCTCCGCCAAGGAATTTAACACCGTCTAATAACTCACCAGCAGATACACCAGTTGCTGAGAAGATTGCATCATCCCCAGATACTAAGTCATCTAACATAAGAAGTTGACGAGGATCTTCTAATCCCATTTCACGACAACGAGCTTCTTCTTCTTCGTTCATTGGAACTAAGCGAGCTTGCATTTCACCTTCAAGGCATTTTAATGCTGCTGCAGAAATAACACCTTCTGGAGCTCCGCCAATACCAACGAATAAATCAATACCCGTTCCAGGTAGTGCTGTTGCGATTGACGCACCAACATCACCATCACCAAATAATTTTACGCGTGCACCTTTTGCACGAACACGGTCAATAATATCTTGATGACGTTCACGTTCTTGAACGATAACTGTTAGATCACGAATCTTTTTATTGTTAGCTTCTGCTACAATTTCAATTGTTTTTTCAATTGGATCATCTAAGCTAATTTTACCAGCTGCTTTTGGACCAACCGCGATTTTTTCCATGTACATATCAGGAGCATGAAGAAGGTTTCCTTTATCTGCGATTGCGATAACTGCCATTGCATTTGCAAGACCTTTTGCAACGATGTTTGTACCTTCTAATGGATCAACGGCAATGTCTACTTCTGGACCGTTACCTGTTCCTAGTTCTTCACCAATATACAACATCGGTGCTTCATCAAGTTCTCCCTCACCAATTACAACTGTACCTGCCATGTTTACTGAATCAAACATATCACGCATTGCTGTAGTTGCTGCATCATCTGCTTCGTTTTTCTTTCCGCGGCCCATCCACTGTGCGGATGCTAATGCTGCTGCTTCTGTTACACGGACAATTTCTAGTGCGAGTTCACGTTCCAAGATTCCATTCCTCCAATTTCAAAAATCATACAAATATAACTATAACAAATAACGGAGAAAAGGTGAATTCGAAAAATTGTCGATTTTTTCAGAAGAAAGCGTTACAATTAAAATGTAAATGCTTTAATTTCCAGGTAGGTGACATTCATGTATTTTGTAGACAGAAAGAAAATAGAACAAATGCTAGTATGTTTAGAACGAGCAACAAGTACATTTCAAGAGAAAAAGATATATGAAACCGAGTTTGAATTTTACGCATTAGAACGCATAGCTCATCTCATTATTGATTGTGTATTAGATGTAGGGAATGCGATGATTGATGGATTTATTATGCGCGATCCAGGAAGTTATGAAGATATTATCGATATTTTGATGGACGAGCGAGTGATAAGTGCAGAAGAAGGACAAGGAATGAAAGAAATTATCCTTCTTCGAAAAATGCTTACGCAAGATTATATTCAAATGAATCATGATGAATTATATAAGACGATTCAAAAACATATTGCAGTGGTAGAGAAATACCCAGCAAATATTCGCAGTTATTTAGAGAAGGAATTAGGACCTGTATCTGCATTTGTACCAGAATAATTATGCTTATAAGATCCCCAGGACTGCCTTTTGGGGATCTTATATTGTATGTGAGAAAGTAAAGGGAAAAGGGAGAAGGGTTAAGCATGGGGGAAGCACGTACGACGAAAGATGAAATTGTGCAATTGTTGAAAGTTAAGGGAGAGCACACAGTAGCGGAACTAGCTGACGTTTTAGAGATTACAGAAATGGCGATCCGAAGACATTTAAGTAATCTTGAGAAAGATGGTTTCATTTATTCTAAGATGGTAAGACAACATGTCGGAAGACCAACTTATTTATATGGATTAAGTGAAAAGGGAGAAGATACATTCCCGAAGGAGTATAAGCAATTTGCGATTGATATGCTAGAAGATTTAGCTCGAATGGGTGATGAAAAAATACTTCGTTACGTTTTAACAGAGAGAACGAAGCGAATGGAAGAACAGTTGCAAAAGCGAGTGAGTAATCAAAAGAATTTAGCATATAAAGTGCAAGAGATAGCAGCTATGCAAGAGAAAAATGGTTATATGGTTCAAATAAAGAGAGATGGAGAGAACTCTTTCGTAATTGAAAAACAAAACTGTCCGTTAAAAGAAATTGCAGAGAGATTCCCGCAAGTATGCGAAGATGAAAAAGAGATGTATAATCGTTTATTTGCAGGAGCAGATGTAAAGACGTTAGCAAACATGTGTGAGGGCGATTGTAGTTGTTCTTACCAAGTAAAAGAGAAAAAATGAACGTTATGGGGCGCTTTAAGGTAAAGCGTTTTTTTCTTTTTGAAAAGCGGGTAATATAAGAGTGGTATGATAGGTGAGAACGTTAGCATAGAAGGAGAGACATAATGATGTATAAAGGTTACTTAATTGACTTAGACGGTACGATGTATCGCGGAGAAGAACAAATTGAAGAAGCGAGCGACTTCGTAAAAGCGTTAGGAGAGCGCGGTATTCCTTATTTATTCGTTACGAATAACTCAACTCGTAAACCAGAACAAGTGGCAGAAAAACTTGTTCGTTTCGATATTCCAGCGGAAGCAGAGCAAGTATTCACAACGAGTATGGCGACAGCGAACTTCATTTATGAACGTAAACAAGACGCAACTGTATATATGATTGGTGAAGAAGGCTTACATGATGCGCTTGTGGAAAAAGGATTTGAACTTGTGGATGAAAATCCTGATTTCGTTGTTGTTGGTTTAGATCGTGACATCACATATGAAAAATTAGCAAAAGCTTGTCTTGCTGTGCGTAACGGCGCAACGTTTATTTCTACAAATGGAGACATTGCCATTCCGACTGAGCGTGGATTATTACCAGGTAATGGTTCATTAACATCAGTTGTAGCAGTATCAACAGGTGTGGATCCAATCTTTATCGGAAAACCAGAATCAATCATTATGGAACAAGCTTTGAAAGTGCTTGGCATAGAAAAGAATGAAGCCTTAATGGTTGGGGATAACTACGATACAGACATTTTAGCAGGAGTAAATGCTGGAATGCATACGCTTCTTGTCCACACTGGAGTCACAACTGTGGAGAAGTTAACAGAATACGAAGTTCAACCAACGCAAGTTGTGCATAACTTGACGGAGTGGATTGAGAAGATGTAATGAAAAACAGGTAGCCGGAAGAGGTTACCTGTTTTTTTTATGCATAATTGCATATGTGCTGTTGTTATATAAAATGTAAAATTCATATGTAGTGATATTAAGAGGAGGGAATCAGAGTGTACTGGATGTCATGTATTATGTTTGTTTTTACATTATGTGTTTTGTTCTTTGTTCTATGGAAAATATATAAAATAAATGAAATGAAAAAAAGCGCGGGAAAACTCATTGCAATGTATCCTCGAGTGAAGAGACGGTGGATTGCGTTACTTGGACCAGCATATTTCATTGGACAATGTATGTATATATATGCTCAGTACGTAAGTGGCGATATTGATACAGCTGAAAAGTTTCTTATTCAGTTGGGTAGTTATGTTGTAGCAAGTTGTTTTATGACTTTAATAGCTATCCATCTTATTAAAAGTGTACAAATATATGAAAAAGGTGTAGTAGACGGATTAAACTTTTATTCATATGAAGAATTAAAAGGCTATAAAACATCAACATGGGAAAATCCAAAAGAAAATATATTTTTATATCGCGGGCGAGAAAAAATGAATGACAATGTGAATTTACTTATTAGACAGGAAGATATGAATGAATTAGAAAACATTCTTCGAAGATATATTCCGAAATTGATGATGAAATAAAAAAACTCCGGTTGTGAAAACCGGAGTTTTTTTATTAAAATGCACGATTCACAACATCTTTAACCTCTTCAAGATATTGTTTACGCACATTATCATCCACAGAAGGGACACTCGTATAGAATGTATGCTCAATTGTTTCAATGCCTGTAAATTCAAAAATACCAACATCAGCTGTTTTCTTCATTGCATCAAACATACCGCCTGCTGTGTATGCTTCTTTCGTATTTCCCATTGTAGATAATAATAAGCCTTTTTTATCGCTTAATAGTTTTTCAATGCCATTTTCACCGTAAGCATAAGCGAAGCCGTGGCTAAATACACGGTCAACATATCCTTTTAAAATAGCAGGAAGTCCCGCCCACCAAACTGGATAAATAAATGTAATGCTATCCGCCCAAGAGATATGCTCTTGCTCTTCTTTAATATCTTCTGGTGTGTTTCCTTGAGAAAATGAGATGAAATCGGAAGCGCCTAATACTGGATTGAAGTTTAATTCGTATAGATCGCGAACGCGTACTTCGTGAGCTTTTTCTTCTAATTCACTTTTTACCGTTTCTAAAATCGCATGGTTGAAGCTTTCTGTATTTGGGTGTGCATAAACGATTACATGTTTCATTGTTCTTCCTCCTATTTGTGGATATGTGAATAGTTTTTATGTATTCGTGTAACTATTATGGTTACTTTTTTTATGAGAGTCAATTTTTCTGACATGAGAAATATTAGTGTGTGACAAAAAAATACAAAATAGTAGGGATTTTGTATTTTTGAATAGAATATATAGATTGGTAAATAGAGAGAGAAGGGGATATGGGGATGAATATTATTGAAATTGAAAGGTTAGAAAAATCGTTTGATATTGGGGATAGTAAAGTAAAGATATTAAAAGGTATTAATCTTCAAATTCAAAAAGGAGATTTCGTTTGTATTATGGGGGCAAGTGGTTCAGGGAAAACAACTTTATTGCAGCTATTAGGTGGATTAGATATTCCATCGGTAGGTAGTATTCGAGTTGACGGTACAGAGATTTCAACGTTAAAAGAAAAAGAGCTCGCTTTATTTAGAAGACATAAAATCGGTTTTATTTTTCAACAGTTTAATTTGATTCCGGTGTTTAGTGCAGAGGAAAATGTAGGATTACCGTTACTGTTGGATAATGTATCGCAAAAGAAGGCAACGGTGACAGCAACTCGTTTATTAAATCTCGTCGGGTTAAAAGGAAAAGAAAAACATTTACCAGCGCAGTTATCAGGCGGGCAACAGCAAAGGGTTGCGATCGCAAGAGCTTTTGCAAATGAGCCGGCTATTATATTAGCTGATGAGCCAACAGGGGCATTGGATTCAGAAAATAGCAAAAATATAATCGCGGCACTGCGCAATGCGTGTGATGAGTTAGGACAAACAGCTGTCATTGTAACGCACGACCCGTTCGTAGCGGCCCATGCGGATAAAGTTGTTTTCTTATTAGATGGTGAAGTAATTCATGAACATGCTGAAAGTAAAGGATGGAAATTTCGAAATATCCCGCAACAAGTTACCCACATTCAAGAGATTATGAATCGCCACTTTAAAGTAGGAGGTAAAGGTGATGCGATGGGTAATTAAGTATGCGATAAAATCGATGAAACAAAATTGGTTGCGAAATATGTTGATTGCCCTCGGTGCAGCTTTAGGTGTTATGTTAGCGACGATGTTATTACTAGGCAATCAATCGGTAGAGAAAAGTGTAAAAGAACAAGTAGTAAGCCGGTATGGAGATTATAATTTACAATTTGGCTATATAAAAAATGATATGTATTTAAATAATGAAAGTTTAAAAGGAATAGATGGCTTAGAAAATGTTGAGAAAATATCAAAAGTACTTATACCATATCCTTTTCCAAATTATAAAGAGTTATCGGGAAAACCGTCCTATTGGGGTGTTGAGCAAGATTCTCCAGAAATGCATTCTTATAAAATATTAGAAGGTCGATATCCGAAAGAAGGTGCTGAAGTAGCGCTGACAAAAGGATATACAGACCGTGAAAATATACGGTTAGGAGATACGATTAAGTTGCCATTCCCGCAGCATGGAGAAAAGAATGTGAAAGTCGTCGGGATTTTAAATCCACCGCTAATGGCAGCAATGGGGCATAGTGCTTATTTTCCAATCCATTGGCTTCAAAAAGAATTAAATCTATCAAATAAATTCAACCTCGTTCAAGTGAAAACCCCCGATGTAAATGTGAAAAGAGCAATTGCTCTTGATGTAAATAAGAAGATAGAAAATATAAAGGTGGATCAACGTACTTATGTTGATAAGGCGTTTGAACGACTAAATGTAATGAAGCCGTTAATTTTTAGTTTAGGTGGTATTGCTTTATTTGTTGTAGCTCTTTTAATAATGGGAAGTTTCTTCTTATCTGTTAGAAGTCGATTTAAGCAGTGGGCATTATTACGTGCACTCGGTAGTAACCCAAATCAAATTATATTAGTCGTTTTATTAGAGGCTTTATGCATCGGGGCAATCGGATCGCTAGCAGGGGTTATTCTTGGGGCAGGTACGCAAACAATTGCAGCATCATTCATTAACAAATGGGTGAATATTGAGGGGGCAGGTAAAGCATCATTCTCAATTTCAGGTGAGATTTTAATCATTACGTTTTTACTAGGCATTGTTATGTCTATCATAGGGGCCATTATACCAGCTTTCATGGTTAGAAAGATTCCACCAGTTCAAGCACTTCGCCCAGGTCTTCCTAGTAATGAGAAAAAAGAAAAGAGATGGAGTGCTTTTAGCCTTAGCGTTTTAATCATTGGTACTGTTATTGGACTAGCAGGTAACGTATTAGAGCAGTATATCGGTTTTAATCCAAGTGCGATAGGAGCGCTGTTATTTGCAGTTGGTTTGTTATTTGCAATTCCGTTCTTTATTCGTATGATAGCACCAGTGATTGCAAAACCGTTTCAAATGATATTACGAATTGAAACGACGATTAGTAGCCGGAATGTAATTCGTTATCGGAATAAGGCAGCTGTGTCGGTTGCTATACTAGCATTTGGTTTTATGTTAGCGCTTGTTGGAACGATGTATGTAAATTCTATGTATGAAGGTATGAAAAAAGGATTACAAAAACATTTACCAGCGGACTTAGTAATAAGAATTCCGGTAGAGTCGCAAGGAATAGAAACATTACCGTTTAGTTGGATGGAGAAGGTTAGAAAAATTGATGGTGTGGAATCGAGTGTTGGGAATGCTACTGACTTTACAGCAAAGCTTGTGAATTATGACTTTAAAAAAGCGAATCAAGAATGGTATGAATTTGTGAAAAAAAACAATTTAAACTACGATTCAATGGAAGTTGTCGGTAACGATATTGTAGCGTACCAGAAAGTAACAAAGGCGAAAGTAATTTCAGGGCAAACTTTAAGTAAGCCATTACAAGATGGTGAGGGAGTCATTACGAAGGAAGTGGCTAAAAATTTAGGACTTCAGTTGCATGATACGATTGAAGTACAAGGAAAAGGGAAAGAAAAACAAACGATTAAAGTCGTTTCGATTATTGAGCAAGGATTAAGGTTAAGAGGGTTAGATATTTTTGTAAATGAACAATGGGCTCGCGATAAGTTTCACGTACAAGGATATGAAGCGATTCAAATTATGACAAATTCTAATCAATCATTTGAAGCGATTAAGAAGCAAGTAAAAGAAATTACAAATAATAAAGAGAATGTAGAAGTTATAAACAGTTATGATTTATTGCAAGAACAAGAGCAGTTATTATCGCAAATGATGATGTTAATTCGCTTGTTAGTAGTAATTGTTTTCATTATTTCTGGTATAGGATTAATGAATGCGATAGTCGCAAGCTTGCATGAAAGACGTGCTGAAATTAGTATGATTCGTGCGGTAGGAGCTATTCCGAAGCAAATGAGACGGATCGTTTTATTAGAGGGAACTTTACTTGGAGCGATAGCTGGTTGTATTGGCATTTTTGGTGGGATTTTGTTTAGCTATATTGTGTTATCAAGTCTAGAGCTAACAGTTATTATCATTCCGTATAATCAAGTCTTCATATTGGCTCTAGCTAGTTTGATGCTTGGGGCAGGGGCAGCGTTGATTGCTTCCTTACAATTAAGAAAGTTTAAATTAAGTGATACTTTAAAGGAGTTGTCAGCATAAAAGATTGCTATACCCCACTCATACAAAGAACAAAGAAAACAAATAAAATGATGACAATACCAATGCCGAAATTAAATACGAGAGTACTATCCATATTATGTAACCTCCTTGTTTGAAAGTAAAAAGCACTCTAGCCAAGAGTGCTTTTTTATTTTGAGT
Source organism: Bacillus cereus group sp. MS39 (assembly GCF_040448665.1). NCBI lineage: Bacteria > Bacillati > Bacillota > Bacilli > Caryophanales > Bacillaceae > Bacillus > Bacillus cereus group sp. MS39. Next base: position 508,447 of record NZ_CP123058.1, read on the forward strand.
CTACTTCACAACTTTTAGAAAAAGATTCATGTGTGTAAAGAGTTACATTATTTTATGTATTTATACTTTGAAATGAGTAAGTCCTTGTGAGGTATAAAAAAAAGACACTCTTTCAAGTGTCTTTCATGATGACAAAATGTGCCAATTGCTTGAGTTTGATAAGGCGCTAATATCCGTTTTAACGCCTTTTCTTTGATCAAGAAGTGTAGCAACAGCGATTCAAATAAATTGTACCATTTGTTTCATAAGTGTGCGTATGTAATTATGCATATTCCAATTAGAGGGAAATGAGGCGCGAAAAATGAATGAGTATATATAGAATATTTGATTAGGGGAGAGAAGGATGGATATACATAAGTTAACGGTAGAAGAAGCAAATGAGATAAATACGTGGACGTACGAAGAACCTTATAATTTGTATGATTTTTCAGGTGAGAAAGAAGTAATAGAAGAATTATTAGATGGAACGTATTATGGCTGTTGTAACGATAATGGGGGGGTTATCGGCTATTTTTGTTTTGGGGAAAATGCACAAGTACCAGGTGGAAGAGATGCAAATTTATATGGTGGAGAAGATGTAATTGATATCGGACTTGGCATGAAGCCAGCGTTAACAGGGAAAGGGATGGGGAAAATGTTTTTTCAAGCTGGGATAGCCTTTGCTGTTAAAGAATATAAGCCGAAAACGTTTCGACTTAGTGTAGCGACATTTAATACAAGGGCTATTACGCTATATAAAAACATAGGTTTTCAACAAGGACCTACTTTTTTGAGCCGCGGAAGAGAATTTATGCTCATGAAATATGAAAGACCGTCAGTATGAAACTGACGGTCTTTCATATTTTATTCCGAATGCTCAGCTCTATGCGCTAAACGGCTTGAAGCAGCGGCAGCAATTCCGCCAACGATATCATCAAGGAATGTATGCACCTTTCCAGATGATTTATCATTTAAGAATTCTAAAATACCAGGTTTTAATTTATCGATATATCCAAAGTTCGTGAAACCAATAGAGCCGTACACATTAACGATAGAAAGTGCGATCACTTCATCAATTCCGTATAAGCCTTCATCACGTTTTACGATATCTTGTAAAGGCTCACTTAACATTCCTTTTTCAGCAAGGACATCGAGTTCGATACCAGTAATCAGTGCGTTTTGTACTTCACGTTTTGATAATACACGCTCAACGTTATAACGGCATTCTGACATCTCTAAATTTGGATGATATTTTTTTTGAAGAAAATGAACAAGCTCAGCAATATCGTCAATTGTTACACCACGTTCTTGTAATAGTTGTAATGCTCTTTCTTGTAGTTGATTTGATTCTTTCATGTTTATCACCTTTTTTTCTTTTTAGTATTTGTATACGTTTCGTTGCTTTATCATGTGCATAGGAATGAAAGGCGAGCACAAGCTCATATATATAAAGAAAAACCATAGGTGGCGACTGCGATGATTCATCATATTTATGAGCATTATCATATGCATGTTAAAGAATTAATCCCCCTTGGCCCCTATAAAAGCTTTTGGATTCGCAACAAAATTTATGTACTTGTTCCAATTGGAGAAATGGAGGAAGAAGTACTTGTAGAGATGAAAAAGCTCAGTGATTATATGAACCAGCAAGGGGATATAACTGTAGCGACTTTCGTTCCGACTATACACGGGTACTATGTAAGTGAGATAGAAGAACAAAATTACTGCTTATTAAAAGGTATGCGTGCGTTAGAACGACATGCTACATCATTAGGAAGTGAGCTTTCTATATTCCATAAAAGAGGTGCATTCTTTCCAGAAGAAATCGAGCAATTAAGCCGCATAGGCGAATGGAAAGCGTTATGGGAAAAAAGGCTCGATCAATTAGAAAAGTTTTGGCAATCACAAGTGATGAACCACCCTACAGACGTATTCGATCAATTGTTTATTGAATCCTTCCCGTATTACTTAGGAGTTGCAGAAAATGCAATTCAGTATGTTGTCGATACAGAGATGGATGATACGCCGCAAATGACTGATGCAGCAACAATTTGCCAAGAACGATTCACACCTTTATTATGGCATCAAACGAAGCGTCTCAAACTTCCTTTTGATTGGGTGTATGATCACCCAACTCGAGATATGGCAGAATTAATCCGCTATATGATGATAGAAAAAAAGAAAGACTGGGAGCAAACAATCGTTCAATTTGTTACAGATTACGAACGAAATTATTCGCTATCCTCATTTGGTTGGCGCCTATTATTTGCAAGGCTTCTGTTCCCACTTCACTATTTTGAAACAGTCGAAAGATATTACCAAACTGGAAACGAAGAACAAAAAAGCATATATAGAGATCGCTTAGAAGCCATTTTACACGATGTGAACCGCTCTGAGCAATTTATGAAGCACTTTTATGGCTCACTTCGTTTACCAGTCGATAAGTTAGGGATTAGGAAATTAGATTGGCTATCTTAAAATATAAAAAAGAGACCGATTGAGGTCTCTTTTTTATATATCACAATTGTATGTAATACATTATGCCCCTACCTGTTGATCTGCACATATATTTAAAATGAATTGATGTTTTTCGATTTTTTCATTTACTTTACTCAATAATTCTTGCTGAATTTCTTTAAATAAAAATTGATAGCTCGCATTCCATGTTGGTATAACGGATGAAAGGTCTAATAAATACTCTTTTTTCTTTTCTAGTTCTTGAATTGTTAAGAAAGTGTTCCCCATTTTTGGCATGTGTCGTCCCCCTATGTTTTTTACTTTTATATGTGTGAACGATTCTATAGTATTAATTATCTCACTTTTTGAGAAGGATTTCCAATTTTGTTTTATGATGTTAACGCATGAGTGATATTTGAATAAAAAAGGAGACCAAATTTGGTCTCCTTTTAGCAAGTGACTTTGAACGAGCCGCTTCCGCTTTTAGATTAAAATACTTGTTCTACTTCAATAACGCCTGGTACTTCTTCAAGTAATGCGCGTTCGATACCAGCTTTTAGTGTAATTGTAGAACTTGGGCAGCTTCCGCATGCACCCATAAGGCGTAATTTTACGATACCTTCTTCAATGTCTACTAACTCAACGTCTCCGCCATCGCGAAGTAAGAATGGACGTAATTTATCTAATACTTCTAGTACTTGTTCTTCCATATGTGGGTTTTCCATTTTTATCGACTCCTTTCATCAGTTTTATTATAATCAAGATAGAGGGGAAAATCTATTTTTTCTGTTCTTGTTTTATTGCCGAAATTTTTTATCATGTTTACAACGTGTTTTTTCAGTATAGGGGTATGGAATAAGTTTGTAAAATGATGTGCTTATGTAATAAGACATCTGAATATACTGTTGAAACAAGAAGTGGGGGAGAAGAAATGGTTAATGTGCAAGTATATGGGACGAAAGTAATTTGTGCGAGCTGCGTTGGAATGCCATCTTCAACAGAAACGTTTGAGTGGTTACAAGCGGCGATTGGTCGTAAATATGAAGGACAAGAAAATAAATTTAATTTCGAGTATATTGATTTTCAAGAAGAACAAGAAGATGAAGATAAGAAAGCATTCGCAGAGCGCGTAGTGGAGGAAGATTTATTTTATCCAGTCGTTCTTGTAAATGGAGAAATTGTTGGAGAAGGAAATCCTCGTTTGAAGGATGTTTACGAAGAAATCGAGAAATATTTATAAAGCAGGAAGCCTTTGCGAATTTGCAAAGGCTTTTTTTATTGGAGGGATAGATGTGGAGAATGTAGTAAAGCATGCGTTACCGAAAGAAGTAGAGCAGTTGATGGAGCAGTACATAGTAGGGTTAAAAGAAATTTTTTTGGATGAAAAAATAGTCGGGGTATATATTTACGGGTCTATCGCACTTGGTGCATTTCATGTAGAAACGAGTGATGTTGATTTTGTTACGGTAATAAGTGATTCCGTGAATGAGGCTGAAAAACAACAACTTGTAGAATTACATAAGAAACTTAGTGGTAGTACGTTAGGCAAAAGAATGGACGGTATGTATATTCCGCTTGCTGATTTAGGGAAATACAATGATGAAATGAATGAGTACGTGTATTGTGCAGATGGTAAAGCGAATATAGGTCATTGGGATATTAATGCGGTCACATGGTGGACATTGAAAAATCAAGGTATTACAGTTACCGGGAAAGAAGCGGAAGATCTTCCGTTTCAAATAGGGTGGGACGATGTAGTCAATACGATGAAATACAACGTAGAACAGTACTGGAGTGAAAAAGCGAAGCAGCTGTATTTATTTTTCATAGAAGAGTGGGTAGAATCAGCTGTCGTTACGATGGGCCGTATTTTATATACACTAGATCATAAAACAATCGTTTCAAAAGATAGTGGATTGCAATACTTGTTAGAACGTTCAGGGGAAGAATGGGAGCTTTTATTAAAAGAAGTAGCGAGAATACGGCAGAATCCAAAAGAAAAGCGAATGCTCTCAAGGTGGAGAAGGGCAGATATGACGAGGAAGTACTTACTGCATTTAATTGAAACATGTAGAGAGAAATGGTAGGGAAAAACAGACGATACAGTAGATTGTATCGTCTGTTCTTTAATTGAAATTGGTATATAATGGTTTAAAAGGTTTAATTATACTGGAGGGGATAGGATGAATACAGAATTAGCTACTTATGAAGAAAAGTATGTAGTAATGAGTATGCGCGAAGTAATTAGTATGATAATAATTATTTTTGGGGTAATGTATGGAGTGGGTTTTTTGAACCTTGTTTATGACTCTTCCTTATATCCATGGTATGTAGATCATCTTATTCCGCCTTTAACATTTCTTACTATTATCTTAATATATTCACCAGCGAGAAATTACTGTGTACATTTATTAAAAACAATACAGTTCAATAATTTTAAGCATTATGTAACGATAGTAATGACGATGATCGTACTGCTTATATATCTTGCAGTATTAAATTTAGTTTTACCACATGGGCTTGGGGTGAATGAATCTAATATAGTAATAGAGCCTACTAAAAGTGAAATCATTTTATACATAGTTGTACTCACCACTTTTGCACCGATTTGGGAAGAACTTTTATTTCGGGGGATGTTTTTCACAAAATTATCTCAGCGCTTTTCTACACTTACTAGTATTGTTATAAGTGCTTTTATATTTACTTTAGGACATCCACTTACAGTAGGGAGTGTTTTATATATTTTTGGTGGCGGTATATGTTTAGCCTATACGTATAAGAAAACAAATAACTTACTCGTCCCATGGGGGATTCATTTATTAAATAATGCATTTTTTATATTAGTAAATTTTCAACTGTAAAAAGACGTCTTTTGAAAAGGGCGTCTTTCGTATTTTGTAGAAATGGATTTACATGTACTGTGTAGAGGAAAGGTAATACGAAATATAGATAGTTTCATGTGAAACATTTTATTATCAAATATACAAAATAATTAACTTAGTGTATTAAACATATCATTCATAAGTATTCTAATATATTTAAAAGTAAAATGGAATAATAAACAGGTAATTGTCGGAATAGATTCGATTTTCGTTCATTTTTATGAAATATATGTACTTTTTGTTAGATTCCTTCTTTTTATTTCTATAAAATACACGTATGTAGAAATGAGAAAAGGATGATGTACGTGAGGGACACTGTTTTACAAGAAACAATTTCTCCGCAACAGTTACATACAGTCGTTCAAAAGAATACGGCGTATTATGACTTTAAGTGGGGAAAAGTAGAAAATCCAGCGCAAGGAAATACGTGGAATTGGGTAGCCTTTTTCTTCCCGACTTTTTGGTTAGCTTATCGTAAAATGTATAAGTTATTTATTATACTTACTTTATTGGCGATACCTAGTATACTTATCCCCCTTTTTATAGACATTCCAGATGGGATTTTTTTATCAATTGGTCTAGTTTTTCAATTAGGAATGATGATATTCACTGGATGGCAAGGAAACCGTTTATATTATAAGCATGCTGTTCGTGTATTACATAAGGGAGAAAATATGCCTGATCATGAGAAGGCATATTACTTACAATCAAAGGGTGGCGCTAGTTTTGCTAGCATGATTGGTTTACAAGTTATAGTGACGATAGTATTTGGTGGAGCTATGTTTGGACTTTCCCTTTTACCAACTGAGCCGAATATTAAAAATGTCGTTCGTTCAAGTAGTGAAGGTGTTACTTTAGAGATTATGACGGATAATCCAACTTGGAAGTTTGTGAAGAAAGAAAAAGATTATGACGTAATAGAGTTTACTGGTTATGATTATACAGAGAAGAAAAACGTGAAAATTAAATTTGCTGTTTATTTTAGTGAAGACTATTTTGAATGGCAAGAAGTATATGAAAATAATAAGAAGTTAAGTGAAGAAGAGTTAGAAGAGTATCAATTTTACATTGAAGAAAATAGTTGGAGTTTCTATTGAGAACTCGTTCATTTTGAAAAGAAGAATCTTGTGAGGGTTCTTCTTTTTTCATTGGAAACGGTATATGAATTGAAATTTTGTAAAATACAATAAAAAATGAGAATTTGAGGTAGGCTTGTCAATAACGTAAGACTATGGCACTATAAAGAAATGCTATACAAATTTTATTTATCGAGATGTAAACATCAATTTTGATTTTTACGTATAAATAATGAACGGAGGAAATGAATTTATGGCTACTTTACCAAATTGTCCAAAATGTAATTCAGAATATACGTATGAGGATGGCGTTCTTTTCGTATGTCCAGAATGTGCTCATGAGTGGGGCCAAGAAGCAGAAGCTGAAAATAATGATGGTGCAAAAGTTGTAAAAGATGCGAACGGAAACGTTCTTCAAGACGGCGATGCTGTTACTGTTATTAAAGATTTAAAGGTAAAAGGAACTTCTTCAGTTGTGAAGATCGGTACGAAAGTAAAGAGTATCCGTCTAGTTGATGGCGATCACGATATCGATTGCAAAATCGACGGTTTCGGAGCAATGAAGTTAAAATCACAATTCGTGAAGAAGGCGTAAGTAAAAGAGGAGGCGAATAGGCCTCCTCTTTTTATTATGTCATTTTTTGTCGGTAAGTCGATATTCCTTGTCGAATCGCCGATATATTTCAAAAATCGTTGATATATTTTGAGTTATGATAGATATATTCGAAAAATCGTCGATATAATTTCACTCACCGAGAACGGTGCATCATTTACCAAGCGAGAGGTACGATTCATTTCACGCCATAGTCAATCTCTTTCAACTGACACCGCTTATTAAAGAATGTTTTATATCCAAGCTGTAAGAAGATAATAACAGCAAAGGCAGTGCTTCCTGAAATACCAAGTATAATGGCGATTTGATATTGAATGGCTGTAAATGGTGATACACCAGATAAGATTTGACCAGTCATCATGCCTGGTAAGCTTATAATCCCCATTCCGACCATAGAATTGATTGTTGGTAAAATAGCAGAGTCAAAAGCGTCTCGTATGAGCGGCGCAGCGGCTTCTTTCGGTGTTGCGCCAAGCATAAGTGAGCCTTCAATTTGACCTCTTTGCGATTTCATATTATTTAAGAACGTATTTGCACCGAGAGAAACACCTGTCATCGCATTCCCAACTAACATTCCCGTAATCGGAACGATATATTGCGGCGCATACCAAGGATCATGACCGATAATAACAAAGATAAATAGTAGAAGTGGCCCAATTGATCCGGCAACCATGGAAAGCGCGGCTACTCGTTTTAATTCTTTAGACATCGGGATGTTAACCCGTTTATAAATATTAAAAATTGCAAAGGTAGTAATAGAAGTAATAAGAGCAATTGTATAAAATGGATTACTATTTTCAAATACGTATGTAAGGACATATGCAACAAGTACGAGCTGAATCGTCATACGGAATGTTGCGAGCGCAATTTGTTTTTCACGCGGAATCCCTTTTAATTTTACAAGTCCAATTAAAATAAGAATAAAAATATATGCAGCGGCAAGTTGCCAAATTTGGAGTTCAATAACGCCCTTCAATTGAGAGCACTTCCTTTCTAGTTGCACCGTTTGTTTTACTAATTTCAATAATATCGTCTGCAATTTTTTCTGGAAGTTGTTGTGAGTGTGTAATGAAGATAACTGTTTTTTTCTTTTCTCTTGCTAGCATAGTAAATTGTTTCATAACGCGGCGTTCTGTATCGCTATCTAGTGCCGAGGTTGGTTCATCTAATAAATAAACAGGTGGATCCATAAGTACGATACGTGCAAAAGCAAGTCGTTGTTTTTCTCCGCCTGATAATGAATCAGCGTTGTCTTCTAAATTTTTTTCTAAGCTAACAGTCGTTAATGCGCTTCGCAAGGCATCGTCATTTGGAAATGGTTTTTCAGAAAAACGAAGTCCCATTAATAGATTGTCTTTAATCGTTCCATCAAAAATAGGTGGCGTTTGCCCAAGCATGACTACGTCACGTCGTAATTGAATAGGAGGATAATCAGAAATCAGTTTTCCGTTATATTTAATTGTACCGGATGTTGGAGATTGCAAATCATTTAGCATGCGGAGCAATGTACTTTTTCCGCTCCCACTCTCACCGATAATACATGTGATTTTTTCTTTTTGAATCTGTAAATAAGGAATTTGTAGTATATCTTTATATGTAACGTCTTTTAATATAAACATAGATGGCTCCTTTCTGATTCTAGTTCTATCGTATCAAAAAAGGGAGGATAAAGGTTATAAAGAGCAACGTTTTTTCTTCGTCTTGAGTTCTATTAATAAGTTAAGTAAACGATCTAATTCTTGGCTGAAAGAAATCACTTTATCATGAGTGAATCCGTACTTTTCAACGAGATAGATCAATTCTTTCTTCTTCGCTTCTATTCGATCGTTTAGTTTCGTTAAGTTCATAAGTGAAATGGAATACCTCCTGTAAAAGTATTTACAACATAAAAAATAAGACCGAATGACTTCGGTCTTAAAGGAAATAATAAAACAACTTATAAATAGCATACACTGTTTATCAATAGTTTTTAATATAAAAATGAAAAATAAATCATTATTCATATTGAGAAAGATGTGTCTGATAATTATATTTTAACTCATAAAAGAGACTGCCTATTTAGTAGACAGTCTGTAAAGTATTAACCTTTATGATACTTGTACATCCAAAGAAGACCGGATTTTAATAATCTCGGTACACGTCCCATTAATGGTTGGTTTGCAAGTAAACCAAAGCCGTGCTTCTTACCAAGAGAGCCGAGAACACCTTTTAATTTAATTACAGGTAGTTCGTCAGGAAGTGGTTCATTATTCCAACGTTTTAATAATATTTGGACAATTTGCTCTCCTTGACCTTCAGCAAGTTGTGCAGATGGAGCGTGTGGAAGTGCTGCGCAATCTCCTACAACATACACGTGCTCGTTATTTGGAATATTGTGATATTTTGTTAAAACAACCCGTCCGCTACCATCTTGTTCAACTGGAAGGTTTCGAACAACTTCATTTGCTTGAATACCAGCTGTCCAGACGATTGCATCACATTCAAGTGGTTCATCGTGGTTGTACACAATATTTGGTTCTACTTTTGTAATGTTAGAGTTTCGTATAATAGTAACCTTATGTTTTACGAACCATTCTTCTACGTATCTACTTAATTTCTCTGGATATGGGAATAGAATTCTATCTTTTCGATCAAATAAGTGAATTTTTAAATCAGAACGGCTTTCGCGAAGTTCACTTGCAACTTCAACGCCACTTAATCCAGCACCAACGACAGCTACTGTTGCGTTTGGTTCTAGACTATTTAATTGTTCATATGTCTTACGTGTTTGTTCAATCGATTGTAGGCTATGTGTATATTCCTTCGCCCCAGGAACGTTATGATATTTATCCTCACAGCCAAGACCGATAATTAAATCATCATATGGGATGGCTTCGCCGCCATCGAGATGAACAGCTTTTTCTTCGAGATCAATATTTGTTATTGTGCCGTATTGAATATTGAGGCGTGGGTGCTCGGGAAACGGTATACGAATATGTGTTTCTGAAATAGTACCCGCAACTAATGCATAATATTCAGTTTTGAAGCAATGGTATGGTACTTTGTCGATTAATGTCACTTGTACATCATCTGGAAGTTGGTTGCTTGGAAGTAGCCGCTGCAGAATTCTCATTCCACCGTAGCCGCCACCTAGTATTACGAGGTGTTTCATGATGGATTACCCCTTTTCTGTTGAAATATCCCCTAATCATACAATTTTATATTAATAAAATATTTTGACTTTACTCAATCAAATTATATCGAATTTGTGAACAAATAACAATGCATGAATGAATACTCTGTTGTACAATAAGAAGAAAAGTAAAGTAAACTGTTTTTCCTTTTTAATTACTATTTCATTGCGAGCATCATGTTATATAAAATAAGTCCATCTACTTTGAAGTGAAATAGTGAAGTAACTAAATAGTTTAGAATGTATAACGAAAACAACAAGAGACAGCTTAGTTTTCTTCTTATAGATAGTCAGAAGGTAATTTGTTTTGTAGTACAGGGGGGAGAATTTTGATTAAACCATTAATTGAATTTTGTGTAGGTAACCTTGCGAGTGGTTCACAAGCAGCTTTAGAGAAATTAGAAAAAGATCCGAATTTAGATGTAATGGAATATGGTTGTTTAGGATATTGTGGTATTTGTTTTGAAGGGCCGTTTGCACTTGTAAATGGTGAAGTCGTACAAGGTGCTACAGTAGAAGAACTTGTCCATAATGTATATGAGTATTTGGATGAAAATCCAATGTTTTAAGGTGTTGCAATCAGCAGCACCTTTTTCTATTAGATAAAATCTTCTTTCGCGGGGGAGGATAATATTGTATGTAAATAAAAAAGGCCCTTGTAGAAGGGCTTTTTTCTTACACAATTTGTGCAAGAATGGCTCATCGCCAAATGTTGTCAAATATGAGAAACGGGGGACATTCATATTGTGTTCTAAAAGCGTGCATTTTATACTTAAAATAACAAACTATTTTTGGAGTGAATACAAATGAGCCAATTTTCTTTTACAAAAATGCATGGTCTTGGCAATAGTTATATATATGTAAATATGTTTGAAGAACAAATTCCTGAAGAAGATTTAGTTCTTGTGGCGGAAAAGGTTTCAAATATTAATACTGGTATTGGAGCAGATGGAATGATTTTAATTTGTCCATCTGACGTAGCTCCGGTGAAAATGCGCATGTTTAATAATGATGGTTCAGAAGGAAAGAGCTGTGGTAACGGTTTACGCTGCGTAGCGAAATATGCGTATGAGCATAAACTAGTAGAAGAAACAGTTTTCAAAATTGAAACGTTAGCTGGTATTGTAACAGCGGAAGTAACGGTAGAAGAAGGGAAAGTTACATTAGCGAAAATCGATATGGGAGCACCGCGTTTAACACGTGCAGAAATACCGATGCTTGGTGAAGGTGAAACACCATTTATTCGTGAAAACTTCTTATACAATAATCATCGTTATGCATTTACAGCTGTTTCAATGGGGAATCCGCATGCGGTTATTTTTGTTGATGATGTAGAGCAAGCACCTCTTACAACACTTGGTCCAGTCCTGGAGACACATGAAATGTTCCCAGAGCGAGTAAATGTTGAATTCGTCGAAATTTTGAATGATGCAGAGATGAACTTCCGTGTTTGGGAACGTGGATCTGGTGTAACACAAGCTTGCGGAACAGGGGCGTGTGCTGCAGTTGTAGCCTCTATTTTAAATGGGAAAATGGAACATGGTAAGGAAATTACAGTTCATTTAGCTGGCGGCGATTTAATGATTGCATGGACAGAAGAAGGCAATGTGTTAATGAAAGGACCAGCAGAAGTAATTTGCCGCGGAGTGTATGAGTACAAGATAGAAGCGTAAAGATGTATAATAGAATGAGAACAGAAAGGATGGTGTATTTCATGATTGAAGTAACAGAACAAGCAGCTTTTCAAATTAAAGATATGTTAAAAGATGCTGAAGATGGAGAGAAGTACGTGCGCCTTGCTGTACATGGCGGCGGATGTACTGGCCTTTCTTACGGGTTAGGATTTGAAGTAGAACCAAAAGAAGACGACACAGTTCTTGAGTTTTTCGGTGTTGAATTTGTTATCGATACAGAAAGTGCTCCGATTGTTAAAGGAGTAAAAATTGATTATAAACAATCTATGCTTGGCGGTGGATTCACAATCGACAATCCAAACGCAATCGCATCATGCGGATGTGGATCATCTTTCCGTACAGCATCGAATGCTGGTAAGCCAGAAGAGTGCTAAATTTTTAGCCGAAATAGAAAAAGACCTTTTTAGCGATGGAATAATCGTTAAGGAGGTCTTTTCTTTTGCCGTGAAAAATCAAAAAGCTACCTTCTAAATTTAGAAACCAGCCTTAAGATATTTGTACAACGAGTTTTAAAATCTTAAACTAATTTATCTTTGCATATATGCAGGTAGTAGTGAGTTGTTTGCCGTCAGCTGAAAAATCTTCATTACGTAATATCCCTTCAAGCTCAAAGCCTAATTTTTCAGGGATCGCACGACTTTTCGTATTGTTAGATTCACATCGTATTTCAATCCTTCTAAATTTGAATAACTGAAATCCAAAGTTTGTTAACGCACTTACTACTTCTGTCATATATCCATTTCCACTAAATTGCGTGTTAATCCAGTATCCAATTTCACATTTAGAAACCTTCCAATCAATTTCGTGAAGGCTAGCAGTTCCAATAAAATCATTCGTCTCCTTATGGTAGATAAGATAGCGAAAGCTTTCTCTTTTCAAAAAATCTATATGCGCATTTCTCAGGAGAATTTCCGTTTCTTCAACAGTAGGAATTGACTGGAATAAAAGCAACCACTGCTTTAATTCACTAATTGAATCTTTAATAGCTTCGTGTACTATATTCCCTTCACCAGCTTGAAGTGGTGCCCGAAGAATGAGTCTGTCTGTTTCTATTTGTAACGGAACATCTAATAAAATAGGATTCATATTATTTCACCTCTCGAAAACTAGAAAACAATAAATATATATTCAATTCATCATTTAGAAATCCCTTTTCACATATTGAAAACGAAACCGCTACTTAGAAAGGAGTTAAATGATTCCTTTTTAAGTAGCGGTTTTTCTTTTGTTTTGACATTTTGTATACAAACGTATACACTTTTGATTAACGAAATAAATGTATACATTTGTATACAAAGGGGGATTTGAAATGAGAAAAGATAAGTTCATGAAAGAAGGACACCACCGTGGTGAGCGTCATAAAGGGAGAGACGGATCGCATCATCGCGGACCGAAAACATTTCGCCGCGGGAGAGCGATTGCCTTTTTAGAAATGATGAATTTGAAACGAGCGACAATTAAACAACAGTTAAGTGAGCCGGAATTCCAGTCTATTCAGCAAATTTTAATCGGGGAATTAAAGGCAATTGATATGGTTATTAATGAATTTACACAACTATTTGAAATACATGAGAGTGAAACAGAAGAAGCGCCTATGTTAGATGAGAAGGAAAATCTAGAGCAAGGGACTGCATCTGATGAAACAAATTAATCGTTATATCGATTCAGTGTTTTGTGGCCAAGATGTCCTTTTGGATGAAGTGATTGTTTCCATAAAAGAAAACGAAATGCCGCCGATATCGGTATCGCCTTCTTCGGGTAAACTTTTAACGATGTTAGTTTCCATTTCTGGAGCGAAAGATATTTTAGAAATAGGTGCATTAGGTGGGTATAGCGGAATTTGTCTTGCGAAAGGTTTTGGAGAAGAAGGCATGTTAACTTCTCTTGAATTAGAAGAGAAATATGCAGAGATAGCACATCATAATCTACATAAAGCGGGATTTGGAAAACAAGTGTCGTATATGACTGGTGCTGCCTTACAAAGTCTTGAAAAATTAGCTGCAGGTAATAAGCGATTTGATTTCTTCTTTATCGATGCCGATAAGGAGAATTATGAAAATTATTTAACGTATTGTATTGAGCTTGCTAAACCAGGTGCTGTAATTGTTACAGATAATGTTTTAGCTGGCGGTAGTGTAGTGGGTGAAAGTGTGAAATCAAAACGTTATACAGAAGTTATGAAGAAGTTTAATGAAGTAGTAGCCAATCATCCGAGGTTAGAATCTGTACTTATTCCAATTGGTGACGGGATGACGGTTTCTAGAGTGAAGAAATAATTATTATCTTACAAAAGTGTAATGTTCATGTCATGTTTTTGAATTTCTTCTTTAAGCTCTGGGCTTTAAGATAAGAATATAAGAAAAAATATATGAGGTGAAGGAAATGAAAAGATACATTGCACTGTTTAGTATTTTAGTTGTATTCGCAAGTCTGTTAGTTGGTTGTGATATTAACCGTATGGGTAAAGATGAGTACTACGTTCAAATTACAGTAGATGGAAAAGAAGTTCATAGTAAAGCTGATAATGGTCAAAAATTTAAAGATTATGAATATAAGCTAACTGGCTTTGATAAAGACGGTAAAGAGAAAGAATTAGAATTTACTGCACAAAAAAACTTACGTAAAGATGCATTCCTACGTGTATATCATTCAGATAAAAAAGGTGTATCAGCTTGGGAAGAAGTAAAGAAAGATGAGCTTCCTGCGAAAGTGAAAGAAAAATTAAGTGTGAAATAAGACAGAAGAAGGAATTGACGAACAGGGTCAATTCCTTTTTATATTCTCAAAATCCTCTTCTGAAATGACTTTAAATCCATGTCTTTTGAATAAAGCAGTTGTTACCCCGTAACCAGTTTGCTTATTCCCGTTAAATTCTCCAGTGTAAATCGTAGAACTACCACAAGATGGACTACGTTCTTTCAAAATAATATATTCAGGATGTAAACCTTTCATTTGTTCTAGAGCTTTATAAGCGCCATTTACAAATGCTTCTGTGACATCTTCACCGTCTTTTGTCACCACTTTTGCTTTTCCATCCAAAACGTCATCGCCATTCCCGCCAATAATTTCAGCTGAAGGACGAGGCGTTGGTAATCCTCCTAATACTTCAGGACAAATGAGGACTGTATCTTCTTGTTGCAGTAGCTCCTCTATTTTTGAAACGAGATTGTCATTTCCATCATACCGACAAGCGATGCCACCTAAACAAGCGCTAATTACGATCATATTGTCACCTCCAAAAAATTTTAAAATACCCCGCCAATTTTGCTTCCTGACTCTTACCTATAAATGAGGTGATAAAAATGGGAAGCTTATATAATTTAATGAAACCATATAGTGAATTTCGAAGTAAAGAAGAGTTTAATACATATCAAAGACAAATTTTGAAGTGCTATCGATTTCAATTAAATAAAACGGATACAACTATCATTTATTTTTTAGGGAAGTATGCGGTGAATGAGAAACAGAAAACAGTGGGAGTTGCTTGTCCGTTAATGGAGACGATTGCTACAAATGTTGGAAAAAGTATTCGTACAGTACGCCGTTCAATTGCAAAATTAGAGGAACTAGGAATTATAAAGCGTGTTGCGACAAAAGAAAGACATAAGCGCGGCGGATATAGTGCGAACTTATATGTATTTCTTACATCTGCAATTGACCGCATGGATGACCGTATGAAACTGTCCGCATGTGAAAGTGAGGATCGTGCAGATGGCTGTAGTAAAAATGAGCAAAAAAGTGAAGGGGAAACAATTCTTTTTAAAAACATTCCACAAATAAAAGAGAATAGAAAAGAAACGTACGAGCTTGATGAGACGTATTGCCGTCACGATATACCGAAGCCTTTTATATACGCACTTGTGCCGATGACGCGTAATCCGAAGAAGATTAATATATTTTGGAGTAAGGTGGAACTTGCATATAAAAAGAGCGGGTTACTAGAGCAAGGTGTTTTACTGGAGCAAATATTAGCGGATGAAGAAGTGTATGGAAACTTCATTTGGCGAGTAAAGAGTGTTGTGAGAGCGTATAAATACGGGGAAATCCGTAAAAATGTGAAGGCGCTTCTATATAGTACAGTGCGGGATCTATTTTTAGAGGTTGGATTAGAATGGGGAGCAGCTGTGAGAAGGAGTAAGGGGATAACGTTATTTAATCCGTTTAAAAAAGAGCCATGCGTATAATACATGACTCCAAGTAGTTAATCAAACTTCCTTACAACTGGAACACGAATCGCTACAAATAGTACGAAGACGATAACGGCGATTGCACCGCTTTTCATAACGGTTACGATTGGAATTCCTATTGCAAGTGCGATTGATGTGAATGCATAAGAAAGCGGGATAAAGCCCATTGATGAGAGCATAAGTAGACTCATTACGCGTCCCATCATTTCTTCTTTTACTGTCGATTGAATCATCGCCATAAGCGGAACGATAGCCATTGCAATTGTAATACCGTAAAACATGCCAGCTAATAATGCTTGCCAAAGTACGGTGCTAAAGTTGATGGATAAGAAGAATACACCAGACAGTAGCATCATGATAATGCAAAATAGACCGCGTCTACGATTAATATTTTTTAAACCGACAATGACAGCGCCTATTGCCATTCCGCCCCCTACAGATGCTTCTAAGTAACTAAACTGAAGCGAGTCACCGTGCAGAACATTTTTAACGAAAAGCGGGAAACCGACTTGCATCGGGCCGATTAAAAATAAGTTTAAAAAGGCACTACAAATAAGGAAGGTTGAAAGGAATGGTGATTCCTTTACATATAAGATTCCTTCTTTAATAGAAGTGAACATGCCTTTGTCTGTATTTTGCTGTTCTGGCATCGTAAATTGTATTTTTTGAACGAGTATGGCTGCGACGATTAGTAATAAAATCGTGATCGAAAAGATCGTTTCATAGTTCGTAAATTTAATAAGAATTCCGCCAAGTACAGGGCCTAGGATGACCGATGCTTGATTTGACATTTGTGTAAGTGAGTTTGCTTGTGTTAAACGGCTTTTTTCTACAAGTTCAGGCAAGATAGATCCATCAGCTGACCAGAAAAAAGCATCAGCAAGCCCGAAGAATAAAGCGAATAAAGCAAATGTATATAGTGTTACATCACCTACGATGAACCATGTAAGGATGGTTGCGACGAGAATAGCACGAATAATATTAGAATAAAACATAATGTTTTTTTTCGGGAATTTATCAGCTACAGCACCGCCGATAATCATAAAAATAAGCCTTGGAACACTAAGAGCTACGAAAACAACACCGAGTGAAGCCTCAAGGTTTAATGTTTTTGCTATGTACCACGTTTGTGAAAAAGTAAAAAAGGCTAAAGCAAAACTTGAAAAAAGAGTAGCTGCCCAAAGAAAAAGGAAATTCGTATTTTTTAATAACGGTTTCGCATTTTCTTTTAAAGCAGATTTATTTTGTTGTAGTTCCTCCATATTGCTTCCTTTCTATGTGACAAATTTAAACTGAAAAACCTGTTAACAATCACTTTATACAGTTTCTAATATTTCTATACTGCACTTTCTCATTGTAGACAATAATGTTGGGTTTGCACAGTGGCTATTTAACGACAAAAAAGAAGATACCAAATGGTATCTTCTTTTTTGTCGTTCAGGCTAATGCAATATAAATATCCAATTGTACGTTGTTTGGATCTGTTGCTTTTTCATCATAAAGCTCAAAGTCTGTTGTAAAAGCACGTTTGTTTTCTTTTGACCATTTCCAAATATATTCCCAAGCCTCACAAACGACTTCAGCAACTGGTCCCTTTCTCGTTGTAAATACCGCATACGTAGCGGCAGGTATTGTTAAAATTGTCATATTTTCAGGAACGTCTTCTAATGAAGAAACGGGCATACCGATTGTAAATTGATATGTACCAGTTTCATCTGATTCGTAATTTGAGTAGAAAGCGAATGTTTCTTTCGTTTGTTGATTTGGGATGTGATGCATCATTTGTTCTTGGAAGTAGCGGTTCCAAAGTTGTGGGATTTTTCCTTCAGTAGATGCCTCTATTTCATTTGTCGTCGTAATCGAAACGCCGATTGCTTGGAAAGCTTCTTTTTTTACTATAATAGGTTCTTTCATTTTAAAATATCCCCCTTATCAAATAGAACGTTTGTTCTTATTCATTGTAACATATTTTGGAAGGATACGGTAGCACAATAACAAAAGAACTCCTTTTACGTAAAAGGAGTTCTTTTCATTTCTATATTAAAACATACTAGAGCTGTGCATCGGTTGAAGTTTTGCGTTTGGATCGAAGTAAGCTTTTGCATTGTTTACTGCTGTTGGTGCTTCACCGAAGCCGCAAGCAATGAGTTTTACTTTTCCTTCATATGTACAAATGTCACCAGCAGCATATATGCCAGGAATATTTGTTTCCATTTTCGAGTTCACAAGAATGCTGTTTTTTTGTATATCTAAGCCCCAGTTTTTGATTGGGCCAAGAGAGGAAACGAAGCCGTAGTTTACGATGACATCATCCACATCGATGATAATTTTTTCTTCTGTTTTTACATGCTGAAGAACGACTTGTTCAATGTTGTCATCACCAATGAGTTCTACTGGTATGTACGGTGTGCTTACTTCTGCACGAGAATTCATTAAGCTTTCTACGCTATGTTCATGTGCACGGAACTTATCACGGCGATGAACGATTGTAACTTTTTCAGCGATCGGCTCTAACATCATTGTCCAATCGACAGCTGAGTCGCCGCCGCCAAATACTACGACGCGCTTACCAGCAAATTTATTCATATCATCAACGAAATAATGTAAGTTTTTCTTTTCATACTTTGCTGTATCTTCTAATTCTAAGCGGCGTGGTTGGAAAGCACCATTGCCAGCAGTAATAATAACTGATTTAGAATAGTGAGTTTGCTTATTCGTAACAAGTTTAAATATACCGTCAGCTTGTTTCTCAAGCGTATCAACAGCTTCTTCTAAGCAAACGGTTGGATCAAATTTTTTCATTTGCTCTTTTAAGTTATCAACTAGTTCTTGTGCGCGCACTTTTGGAAATCCAGCTACATCATAAATGTATTTTTCAGGGTAGAGTGCGGATAATTGTCCTCCAAGTTGAGGTAAGCTTTCAATGATTTTTACACTTGCTTGTCTCATACCGCCATAAAATGCTGTGAACAGCCCTGTTGGACCACCACCAATAATTGTTATGTCGTAAACTTTTTGATTTTCTGCCACTTTCATTCCCCCTATAGATGGAATTTTGATATTGATTTCATATATTGTTCATATGTACACGAAAATCCTGCAAATGATGACACTTTCAAATAAATGATAGCATATTTGAGTTCATAATACTTCTGAAAACGACTGAATTGTGTGTAAGTTTTCGCATAGATGCTTTTTTAATTGTATAAAATATGGTGAAAGGAAAATACATGAAAAAAAGGCTGAAAAACCCTTGAAAACGCTATGTTATTTTAAAATATTGATAATTCTCCAGACGCTTGAATTCTGGAATAAAACCGACTAATATAGGGAAGTATTATGTTAAATTTCTATGACAAAATTCGTACGATTTTTTGACTGCGTTTTGTTATGATATAGAATGTGATAAATTCCACATTCTTGACAAATATAGTTTTTAGTACTTGGTATTATTTTTCATTACTATTATATAAAGAAAAGGGTTGTGATTTGGTGAAGACTCCAAAAATCGTAGTTTTAGGTGCAGGTTATGGCGGGATGATTACGACTGTTCGTCTGCAAAAAGCATTATCTGTAAATGAAGCTGAAATTACGTTAGTAAACAACAACAGCTATCACTACCAAGCGACTTGGTTACATGAGAGCGCAGCTGGTACATTACAAGATGAAAAAATCTGTCTAGATATTCAAGACGTTATTGATACAAATAAAGTGAACTTTGTACAAGACACAGTAGTAGAAATTAAAGCTGCTGAAAAACGCATCATCTTAAAAGACGGCGAGCTAGAGTATGACTACTTAGTAATCGGTCTTGGTTTCGAATCAGAAACATTCGGAATTACAGGATTAAAAGAGCATGCATTCTCAATTGCTAACATTAATGCAACTCGTGAAATTCGTGAGCATATGGAAGCTAGTTTCGCTAAATATGCAACTGAAAAGCGCGATGAGTTAGTAACAATCGTTGTTGGTGGTGCTGGATTTACTGGTATCGAGTACGTAGGTGAGCTTGCAAACCGTGTTCCTGAACTTTGCAAAGAGTATAATGTACCACGTGAAAAAGCACGTATCATCTGTGTAGAAGCTGCTCCAACAGCACTTCCAGGTTTCGATCCGGCATTAGTAGAATACGCTGTAAAACAACTTGAGAAAAAAGGTGTAGAATTCCGCATCGGTACAGCAATTAAAGAAGCAACTGAAGAAGGTATTATCGTTGCAAACGGCGATGATACTGAATTAATTAAGTCTGAAACAGTAGTTTGGGCTGCGGGTGTTCGTGGTAACGGTATTGTAGAAGAGTCTGGCTTTGAAGCAATGCGCGGACGTGTAAAAGTTGATGAGTACATGCACGCTCCAGGATACGAAGATGTATTTATGGTTGGTGACGCAGCGTTAATCATTAACGAAGAAATTAATCGTCCATACCCACCAACGGCACAAATCGCAATTCAAGAAGGTTACAACATTGCACACAACTTAACTGTGTTAGTTCGTGGTAAAGGCGAAATGAAAAAATTCGCATTCGACAATAAAGGATCTGTATGTTCTTTAGGTCATGACGATGCAATGGGCGTTGTTATGGGCAAAAAGTTAACAGGTTGGAAAGCTTCCTTCATGAAGAAAGTTATCGATAACCGTTACCTATTCTTATTAGGTGGACCTTTATTAGTTCTTAAAAAAGGTAAATTAAAGTTCTTTTAATATATAATAGAAAAAGCAGAAACGGCTAAGAGCTGTTTCTGCTTTTTTCATTTTAAAAATATAGTATAATATATAAAAAAGAAAGAATATTCTGTCCGTTCTAGTAGAGGAGGGTATTACATCATGGAGAAGCGAGGGAAAGTATGGCTAGCTGTTGGTGGCTTAGTAGCTACAAAAGATGGCAGGTGGCTGTTCGTTAAGAAAAAATATAGTGGATTAAAGGGGAAATGGTCTTTGCCGGCTGGTTTTGTAAATGAAGGTGAGACGGTTGATGAAGCTGTGAAACGTGAAGTGTTAGAAGAGACAGGTATCGTCGCTCATGTGAAGGGGATCATTGGTGTTCGATCGGGCGTGATTCGCAATGAGATTAGTGATAATATGATTATTTTCCTTTTGGAGCCTGAAGGAGAAAACATTATTGTACAGGAGAAGGAATTGTCTGAAGTAGCATTTTTACATCCAGATACGATTGCGGACGATCCAAATACGTCTCTACTTATCAAATATTTGTTTGAAGGAAGATCAGAACTACATCTTGAGATGAACAAAACATTAGATCCAGGAGAGCAATTTGGTTATACAGCCTATCATGTATTTACGGCGCATGCGAAGGAGAGGGAGAAAGAGTGAGTATACCAGTACTACTTATTTCAATGATGTTATTTTTTATTTTGTTTTTTGGAATTGGATTTTTACTCAACATGATATTGCGAGCGACATGGGTAATGGTTATTGTGTATCCGATTGTTTGTATACTTATTATTAATAAGGCGAGTGTGTGGGATTATTTTTCAAAGCCGAAAGAAACATTCTCTTCATTTGGGACAAGTGTATCACATTTAGGGCAGGCAGATGTGTTTATTCTATCTACTGGATTAGTAGGTGCTGCTTTAGCCGGAATTGTCATTAAGAAACTTCGGAAAAGCGGATATCAAATGTTTTAATCTCCAATTCATTTGGGGATTATTTTTTTTGCATATTCCTTCATCGTATAGGGAATGATTAACGATGAAGGAGTGTGGAATATAAAAATGTTAAAACGATATTGTATTCGCATTATGATGACTTGTTTACTTGTATCCGCATTATGCGTAACATGGAATGCTTTCACAGGAGTTTCTTTATTAGAGATTGTAAAGAAATATGAGGGAACGAGTGCAAAAGAAGTACATGCAGCAGAAGTTAAGAGAAATGTTGCTCCGAGTAAAGAAGTGATAAATGCTTTAGAGCAGGCAAACGACTGGTCTAAATATCGTTCAATTGAAATGACTGCAACAGGTTATACGTCGGGAATTGAGTCAACTGGTAAGAGACCGGGACATCCGGAGTATGGTATTACATATTCAGGAGTTAAGGTGAAAAGGGATTTATATTCCACAATCGCTGCGGACTTACGCGTATTCCCAATTGGAACGATTCTATTCGTACCAGGTTATGGGTACGGTGTAGTAGCTGATAAGGGCGGTGCAATAAAAGGAAACCGTCTTGATCTGTATTATGATACGGTGAAAGATGTTTATAGCCAATGGGGTAAGAAAAAAGTGAATGTGTATGTAGTGAAAGTTGGAAATGGTAAGTTTTCAGAAGAAGAGTTAACGATGTTAAATCAAGACGAAACGATGCAAGTGTTTCGTGGTCAATATTTAAAACAAAGATAGTCTAGTGGTAATTACGCTAGACTTTTTTATTTTATAAATAGAAGAAATATGGATTATAGAGGATGTAACAGAAGTTAGAATTATCGCATTTTATCGAAAATAAAGTTATAATAAAGGCAGAGTAGAGAAATTTAGGGGGTCTGAACATGTTTCAAGTACAAAAAGAATTAGCAAGCCATGAAGCAGTAATCGTTGCCTTATTTGAAGAAGAGAAAACGAGTAGTTTTGTACAAGAACTGGACAAAGCGTTTGAAGGACAACTACAAGTTTTATTAGAAGAGAAAGAACTTTCTACGAAGAAGAAAGCTATTTCAAAAGTACATAGTTTAGGAAAAACAAATGTGAAACGTTATTATTTCGTTGGTTTAGGTAAGAAAGAGTCTTACACGACAGAAACGTTGCGTGCTGCTCTTGGTAAGGCGTTTAAAACGTTACAAGCAGCAAAAGTACAAGATGCAGCAATCTTGCTTGATTCTTTCGTAACGGAGAAATTAGATGCGATTGATGTAGCTCATATTGCAGCAGAAGTACAAGGTCTTGGTACATATGAGTTACAAACGTATAAATCAGATAAAAAGGATCGTGTAGAGTTAGAGAAGTTCACGGCTATTACAGCGGAAGATGCACAAGAAATTGAAGCTGCATTAACAGTTGGCTACGTACATGGACGTGCAACAAATTCAGCTCGTACACTAGTAAATATGCCGCCAAACGTACTAACAGCGACGAAGCTTGCTGAGTATGCTGTTGAGTTAGCGGAAAAGTATGATATGGATTATAAAGTTCTTGAGAAAGAAGAGATGGAAGAGCTTGGTATGGGTGCGTTACTTGCAGTAAATCAAGGATCTAGTGAGCCACCAAAAATGATCGCTCTTATTTATAAAGGAAAAGAAGAGTGGACAGATGTCATTGGATTCGTTGGAAAAGGGATTACATACGATACAGGTGGTTATTCTTTAAAACCACGTGAAGGTATGGTCGGTATGAAAGGTGATATGGGCGGTGCAGCTGCTGTTTTAGGTGCGATGGAAATCATCGGCGAACTTCGCCCAGAGCAAAATGTGATCGCTGTTATTCCATCAACGGATAACGTTGTAAGTGGTACAGCATTTAAGCCAGACGATGTAATCACATCTATGAGCGGAAAAACAATTGAAGTATTAAATACAGATGCAGAAGGTCGCCTAGCGTTAGCTGACGGTATTACGTATGCGAGAAAACTAGGTGCAAACTATCTTATTGATGTTGCGACATTAACAGGTGGTGTAATTGTTGCACTTGGAAATCATACGACAGGCGCAATGACAAACAATGAAGAGTTGTTTGAGCAAGTGCTAGAGGCGTCTATGGAAACAGATGAATCAATTTGGCAATTACCGATTTTTGATCGTGATAAAGAACGCGTTCGAAACAGTAAGTTTGCCGATTTAAATAACTCACCAGGCCGCGAAGGACATGCGGTTATGGCAGGTACATTCTTAGGTGAATTTGCTGAAGATACACCTTGGGTACACTTAGACATCGCTGGAACATCTGAAACGTCAGGAGCGCATGATTTAGGGCCAGCTGGAGCAACAGGTGCAATGGTACGTACACTTGCAACGTTTGTTGAAAGGTTTAGTGATGGAGAATAAGCAAAAAGATAAAGGTGAATGGTTGTTACAACTTATAAGCAATCATAAATGAAATAATAGCAAAGAAGATAATTGCATTGTTATTACTATGAGAAGTAAGTTTTTGATAACTGAATATTTTTATGAAGATTTTCCATATAAATTATTATTTTGTTTTAAACATTTATCCTGTAGTTTGATCCAAAGAAAATGACCTCCAAATGAATCGTAGATTCGTTCGAAGGTCATTTTTTAATAGTTTATTGATTATATCCGACAATTTTATTTGTATCGATATCGACGTACACTTCAACGTTTTTGGGATAGGACGTATCAGATGGGAAATGCACGAGGTAGACACTTCTCCCTTCATATTCTTCATTGAATTGACGGCTATTATGTTTATGCAATATTGTTTTGATCATTGTTGCATTTTCCCAATCACCGATAATATATTGCTTTTCTTGATTGGATAGTTGATTCCAAACTGCCTTTTTTATGCCTTTTTCTGTTTCTTGATTTTGATAGGAAATGTCTTTCGAATTATTCGTATCGATGCAACCTGTAAAAGTGAAGCATACGAAGAGTATTGTAATAAATTGCTGTAATATGTTCTTCATGGCTAGCATATCGCCTCCCTGTTCCCATACACTTCAATTAGCAGAAAGAAAATTCCTGCTATGCGAGGAAATATAAGTGTATTATATGTTTCATAATGAAAATGTATATAAGGTTCCATCTAAGGCAAATGACGTTATACCAGTTTCCTCAGATACAACAAAAATAAGTGCATCACTGACTTCAGAGAGTCCAATTGCTGCGCGGTGACGTGTTCCCAACTTTCGATTGGATGTCAAAGCTTGTTGCGATAAGGGTAGTATATTTGCTGCTGATATAATATGGTTATTATTTACAAGAACAGCACCGTCATGAAGTGAGTTTCCAGGGTAAAAAATAGATTCTAGTAACTGAACTGTTAAATGAGCCTGAATTTCTATACCAGATTGGATATATGCTTCTAATGATTTTTCTCTTTCTATAATAATAAGAGCTCCATGGCGTTTTTGAGATAATTGCCTGATTGCAGTTAATAGTTGGATATAGCAATCTGTATATGGTGATAAATATGTTTTGAGATAGTAAGAAGCGGTTGTTGATTGAATTTGTAATAGTAATTTATGTATATCTTCGACTTTACATAAAAGGCATTTATCATTGTTCTCTAATGTGTTTTGCATATCTTGAAGTGCAAGGGAAATATCTTTGATAATCTCTTGGATATGTTGTTGTATTTCTGGTTTAAGCGCCCATTCTTGCATTGTACCTCACCTTATTCGAGAATATATTTATTTATGTATAGCTTTTCAATTTATACAAAAAGTATTCATAAGAGGTGCTGTTTTATACATTTAATGTAAAAGTTTTTGTGAGTATTAAATATAGTATTGAGGAAAATATCATTTTCACCATATAATTAAATTGTGTTTGATTGAGAGGAGAGAATTTAAAATGGAATGGAAAAAAGAATATGAACGCTGGAATACATTTGCTAGTTTGGATATAGAGTTAAAACAAGAGTTAGAGGAAATGAAACAAGATGTAAAGAAAATTGAAGACAGTTTCTACAAAAATTTAGAATTTGGTACAGGTGGTATGCGTGGTGAACTTGGTGCTGGAACAAACCGTTTGAACGTATATACAGTACGTAAGGCGACAGAAGGTTTAGCTCAATTTATTGAGAAACAAGGAGAGGAAGCAAAAGCACGTGGTGTTGTTGTTGCGTATGATTCTCGTCATAAATCACCTGAATTTGCAATGGAAGTAGCTGCAACACTTGGTGCCCACGGTATCACAACATATGTGTTTGAAAGCTTACGCCCAACGCCAGTGCTTTCTTTCGCAGTTCGTCATTTACATACAGTAAGTGGAATCGTTCTTACGGCAAGCCATAATCCGCCTGAATATAACGGGTATAAAGTATACGGTGAAGATGGTGGACAATTGCCTCCAAAAGAAGCTGATGAGTTAATTAGCTATGTAAATGCAGTAGAAGATGAGTTAACAGTTGAAGTAGCTGACGTGGAGCAATTAAAAGCTAATGGTTTATTACATATTATTGGACAAGAAGTAGATGATGCATATGCAGCAGAATTGAACAATGTCATTATTAATAAAGAAATGGTGCAAAAGGTTGGTAAGGACTTAAAGATCGTCTTTACACCATTACACGGAACATCAAATATTTCTGTACGCCGTGGTTTAGAAGAAGTTGGATTTACAGATGTAACGGTTGTAAAAGAACAAGAGTTACCAGATCCAAACTTCTCTACAGTGAAATCACCGAATCCAGAAGAGCACGCAGCGTTTGAGTATGCAATTCGTGACGGTGAAAAAATTGGCGCAGATGTGTTAATCGCAACTGATCCTGATGCAGACCGTCTAGGAGTAGCAGTTCGCAATCATGATGGTGAGTTCCAAGTGTTAACTGGTAACCAAACAGGTGCATTAATGCTTGATTACTTACTATCTCAAAAGAAAGAAAACGGAACGCTTCCAGAGAACGGTGTTGTATTAAAAACAATCGTAACGTCTGAAATTGGTCGCACAATTGCGAAAGCGTACGGTTTAGATACAGTTGATACGTTAACTGGATTTAAATTTATTGGCGAGAAAATTAAGCAGTATGAAGAAAGCGGACAATATGAATTCCAATTCGGTTACGAGGAAAGCTATGGTTATTTAATTAAGCCATTCTGTCGGGATAAAGATGCTGTTCAATCTGTTTTATTCGCATGTGAGGTTGCAGCATATTATAAGGCGCAAGGAAAGACATTGTATGATGGATTGCTTGAAGTGTTTGAAAAACATGGTTATTTCCGTGAGGGACTTGTGTCATTGACCTTAAAAGGAAAAGATGGCGCAGAACAAATTCAAAACTTGATGACAACATTCCGTGGAAATTGTCCTGTAGAAGTAGCTGGTTTAAAAGTTACAATTGCTGAAGATTATAAAGCAAGCTTGAGAACAAAAATTATAGGGGATGGAACAGAGGAAATACATTTACCAAAATCAAATGTGTTAAAGTATTACCTTGAAGATGGTTCTTGGTTCTGTTTACGTCCGTCTGGGACAGAGCCTAAAATCAAATTTTATTTTGGGGTGCAGGGAAGTACGCTACAACATAGTGAAGAAAAACTTGAAAGTATAAAGAATGATATTATGAACCGAGTTCAATAATATATTAAAAAAGCATGAGCGTTAGGTGCTCATGCTTTTTTTTTTGAAACTTGGAGTAAATTTTCTTGTTCGAATTTTTATCAGTAGTTGGTTTTATTGTCACAAATTGGACGCAATCAGTAGATGCATTTAATTAAGTTCAGAATGAAATTTTGGATCAATTATGTTAAAATTTGTTTCGTGTGTATATAAACTAAAAATGACAATTTGTAAAAAAGTGATGATATAACTATCAATTTTAAAAAAAGAGAGTTGAGTGTATGAAAGCATCAATGAAGCATTATATATTTTTACATGTTGCCTTTTTTTTATACTCTATCATAATGGTGTATATGAAATGGGCGGCAAACTTTTCAGTTGGATCAATTTCTTTTTTTATTGCCTACATGATTCTTGTAATTCTTTTATTTGGATACGCAATTATTTGGCAGCAAGTTATTAAACCATTTGAAATATCTAAAGCGTATTCACATCGGGGAGTCATTATTTTATGGGGACTATTATGGTCAGTGGTGTTCTTCGGCGATACAATAAAATGGAATAATTTGGTTGGTGCAGTCATTATTATTATAGGGATTGTCGTGGTGGTAAAAGATGAATAAATTTGTGTTGCTTTACATTTTTGGAGTTGTTTTAGCAAACTATTCGCAAATTTTATTAAAGAAGGCAACATTATCGAATTATGATACAAAGTGGAAGGAATATGTAAATCGCTACGTAATTGTAGGATATTCTTTATTTGTAATTAACGCTGGATTAAATGTAATTGCCTTGAAAGGTGTTCCATTAAAACAAGCGCCTGTTATTGAATCGCTTAGTTATATTTTTATTTTAATATTCAGTTGGTATTTTCTTGGTGAAAAAATAACGAGAAGGAAGATATTCGGAAATCTGATTATTATTATAGGCATTATTGTGTTTTGCATTCAGTAAAAGTCATTTTTCGTGCATCTACTGTATGCCGATATTTAGAAAATAATATAATCGAGGTGTTTGTAGCATGATAGGAAGAAAAAAGATATTTTTATCTTTTTTTATAGTTTTTTGTGCAGTTTTATATGTGTTTTTGACGGGACCTATACACACTGTAAATAAGAGTCTTGTTTATAGCAAATATAAGATGATTGATTTAGCGCAAGGTGAAGAAGTGCGTCAAGAGATTCATTTTGCAGGTGAAAACCCAAAGCATTTGCTGTTACCTCTTACAAGTGAAAGTTATCATAAAAACGCTGTGTTAGAGTATGAGCTCTCGGCTAAAGGGAAAATCGTGAGTAAAGAAAGAGTCGATTTAAAAACATGGGGCGGAGAAAATTATATTAAGGATCCTCATTTTAAGAGCAGTATTATAATTCCTATTGAAAAAGACATAAATAAAGATGCTGTCTTGAAAGTAAAAATAGTAGAAGCTGAAAATGGCGAAAAAGTTACTATTCGTACAGGGGCATCATTGTCTCCAGATGAAAAGCTGACTGTTAATGGTAAAGAAGAAAGTGAACAAGCGATAGCTGCAAAGGTAGCATATGATCAACTTGATTGGTTTAAGGTTGGAAAAGCAGTTGTTACCGCATTAGCTACTTTATTAGCTTTATTCCTTATTGGTAATAACACAGTTAAAAATTTTGTCGTTGTTACCGGAATAATGGGGGTTATGTTCAGTTTCAATAATCCACTTTTTGAGGCAACTGATGAAAACTTCCATTTTGCAAAAGCGTATGATATTAGCTTAGGGAATCTTCTCTCTACAAAACAGGGAGATAAAGTGGGCGTTAACTTACCAGAGAATATTGATGATATGCCACGCCCGAATCAATTTGAAACAACTTATGGGTTATTGGCAAATGGCGAAAGATACGATAGGGCTAAGAGTGATATTTGGGATACGTATACATTTGCAGATAAAACGAATTTTGTAGAGCAACCCACAACAGCTGTTTATACACCAATTCCTTATATTCCACAAGCTCTTGGCTTAATTATTGCTAATCTATTGGGGCTAAAAGCTTTTAGTGCGCTAATGTTAGGAAGGATTTTTAATTTAGCTGTGTATATTGCTTTGAGTGCTCTTGCGATAAAAATTATTCCAAGGTTGAAAAATACGTTAGCATTTTTAGCGGCATTTCCATTGTTTGTATCATTGGGTGCGTCGTTTTCAGCAGATGCAATGCTGATGGGGTTAAATTACCTGTTTATTGCTGTAATGTTGCAGAAGCTTATGCGTTCTGAAAAGAATACGTTAGGAATTAAAGATTTTATTATTCCAATTGTTTTATTAATCTTAATAGTATTATGTAAATTTACGTATTGGCCGTTATCATTCTTGATTTTTGCGTTTATTGGAAGGGATTTATTCCGTACAAAAATGCAAGGTGTTATGTCATTTTTATTACTGGCAGGAATACCAGGTTTGATAATGAGTTCTTGGAACCTATTCGTAATGAAATTTGTGGGAACTATTAATCCAAATGAAAAAATTAATCCTGTTAGTCAATTGAAGTTTATACTAGAGCATCCAGTTGAAGTAATGAAAGCTTTCTTTGGAACATTTGAAAGTGGAATGAGCATGTGGATGAACATGCTAAATCAAGTTGGATGGGTAACTCATTTAATGAGTGGTATTGTGCTTATTAGTATGATAGGACTTGTAATGACAGCCATTTTTGATTATAGCGAAGATGGATTTAAATTACGTAACTTCGATTATGCAGTCTTTATAATCACAATTACAAGTGTAGTTGGGCTAGTTATGTTAAGCTTATATTTAACATGGTCTGAAGTTGGTGCAGATTTCATTAGCGGTTTACAAGGAAGATATTTCTTACCTGTCATTCCAATTGTATTGTTCATCTTTAATGAAAGAATGAATGTGAAACAACACTCAGAGTTAACAGCGCAACGCTCAGCCAGATTAGCATGTTGTATGCTATTGTATGCAAATGTGTTTATGCTAGGATATTTTTATTAAAATTAGTGGAGTGAGGGATTCCAATTGTTAAAAAAGAAGTTGATTATTATTCCTGCTTACAATGAATCAACGAACTTAATACACGTTGTAGAGGATATAGAGAAGAATGCTCCAGATTTTGATTATGTTATTATCAATGATTGCTCAAAAGATGATACAGAGCAAATATGTAAAGATAATAATTTTAATTATGTAAGTTTACCGATCAATTTAGGAATTGGTGGAGGCATGCAGACTGGTTATAAGTATGCTCAGCGCCATGGATATGATGTTGCGGTACAATTTGATGGTGATGGACAACATGATGCGGCCTATTTAGGAGCCCTTCTTAAAGAAATGGAAGATACGGGAGCAGATATGGTTATTGGCTCACGTTTTATTAATAAAGAAGGATTCCAGTCTTCATTTACTAGAAGAGTTGGGATTCGTTTCTTTGAAAAATTAATCAAAATTGTATCTGGAAAGAGAATAACGGATGCGACTTCTGGATTTAGAATGGTAAATCGTAAAATTACTAATGAATTTTGTGAGTACTATCCAAAAGACTATCCAGAGCCGGAAAGTATTGTTGCTGTAATTAGAAAAAATTATGAAGTAAAAGAAGTTCCAGTACTTATGCGAGAAAGAATGGGCGGGACATCTTCAATAGTAAATTACAAAGCCATTTACTATATGATTAAAGTAACACTTGCGATTACAATTGATCGATTAAAACCTAAAAGAAAGGAGAATGCTTCGTGACAATTCGCCTTCAAATATTAATTATTTTAGGAGTTATAGTAGGATTAATTATTTTTACAAACCTAGTCCGTAAAGAAAAATTGGAATTGAAATATGTATTAACATGGTATGGAGTGTTAATCGGTATTTTAATGATTGGGATTTTCCCAAAATCAATTGATGTGGTTTCATATTTATTGGGAGTTGCTACACCGATAAATGCGCTATTCTTTTTGGGATTCCTTTTTGTAACATGTGTTTTATTTTTCTTAACTGTTGTAGTTTCGAGATCTTCCATTCGAATTAAAGAATTGACGCAAGTTATAGCTATTTATCAGCATGAAAATGAAAAAATGAAGCGAAAATTATTAACTCATAAAGAAAAAGAAGAAAAACAGAAAGTAACTGTATAATTAAATAGGTGACATAAGCGAAGCAGAAATATACTGGATTTCTGCTTTTCTTATGTCACCTTCTTTATGGGTCTCATAATAATGCTTTGGAGGAGAATAAATGGTAAATATAAAAATAAGTGAGAAAATGTTTAAGGTTATCTCCTTAATATGTTTGTTAGGGGCAATTGGGTACTCGCTAGGATATCAAGTCCTATGGCTACTTTATAAAGAGCCTGCAATGTTAGGGTGGATGTTTGATGATTTTCATTTCTTTTACTATGCATTTCATACAATTTGGAATGATAATGCTATAAGCATGATGTATGATTTGGACCATCAAATGGAGACATTTCGTCAACTATATGGTGAAACAAAAGGTGCACTAGGATACTATATGTATCCACCACAGTTCGCTGTATTTCTTTCGTGGTTCGCAGCATTTCCTTATGAAAAAGCACGCCTTTTATGGACCATGTTCAATAGCATATTATTCATATTAGGTGTATGTTTCGTAATACAAGCTGCGTATAAAGGAAGGGCAAAAGGGGTAAAGTATCTCTTGTTTTCTGCGGCTATTATTATTTATCCAGTATTTGCTGATTTTTATTGGGGACAATCCAATCGTTTAATCTTCTTTTTAGTATGTTTAACATATTATTTTTATCAATCTAAACATAAGTGGTTGGCAGGGATTCCGATTGTTTTTGCTACTAGTTTTAAATTACTACCGGGTATTTTTCTTGTATACTTCCTATATAAGAAAGAGTGGAAGGTGTTTTTAAGCGCTGTGATTACAACGATTATTACATCAGGGATTACTATTGCTATAGTTGGATGGAATGTAGCTTGGGAATATGTAACAAATGATTTGTTTGTTGTAAATGGAATTAATGAAATGCATGGTGGAGCACCTTGGGATAGCTCATTTAAAGGAGTATTAAAGACATATTTCCCACACGATTCAATGAGTATAACTCACCTTGTGTATGTCGTAATACTATTAGCAATTACATTTCTAGTTATTAGAAAATGTAAAAAAGACAGCTCGTTGGAGTTTGTCCTCGTTACAGCGCTTATGCTGTTATTCTCACCTGTTGTTGAAGTACATTATCTTGTATTAATGATCATTGTAATCGTATGTGTACTTTCACATATATTTAACAATTCATTAATAGAAGAATTCGTAGATGGTAATATAATGTATAACATTAGTCTAGATGCAAAAAGTGTATGGCATTTAGTTGTTACGGCGGTCTCAATCAATATTTTGATGGATTCACCAGAAGGAATGAGTTACTTCATAGCCATGTTATTCCTATTCTATGTATTATTAGGTCGTTACTATATTCAAAATAAAAAATAGAGTTTAGTAAAAGTTTACGTATAATTTGAAATTGTTATGGTAAAAAAAATTAAATTATATAATTTTAAAGATATATATTTACGTGGCCGTTCACATGTTTATTAACATGCACTTATTTAGCTTTTTTGCAAAAGGAAATAAGTCCATATTTGTCAGATTCGCTACGCTTTTTAGGACCAATTGTACGAAGGATACAGTAAAAAAAGGGGCTCATGAGTAGAGAATAAGGAGAAGCACATGAGAGATTAATAAGTAAC
Source organism: Bacillus cereus group sp. MS39 (assembly GCF_040448665.1). NCBI lineage: Bacteria > Bacillati > Bacillota > Bacilli > Caryophanales > Bacillaceae > Bacillus > Bacillus cereus group sp. MS39. Next base: position 541,413 of record NZ_CP123058.1, read on the forward strand.
CTTGACGAATAAAGAGACAATCATGTAGAATTTGTACGAAGTGTCTTTTGCAGTTAGTGAAGAAGTTAACATGTAAAAAACTTTAGTTTAATAAGAAAATTGATAGATATATAGTATAAAAGTTATACTCATTTGGATAAGAATGTATCCCATAAATATGGTTTGATAAGGGAAAAATAATAAAAATAACTACTGCTTGGACAAATATGAATATATACCAAAGATGAGAGAAAGAGGTTATAAGCATGAAAAAAGTAAGAAAAGCTATTATTCCTGCAGCTGGTCTTGGGACACGTTTTTTACCAGCTACAAAGGCACAGCCTAAAGAAATGTTACCAATTGTTGATAAACCAACAATCCAATATATCGTAGAAGAAGCTGTAGCGGCTGGTATTGAAGATATCATTATCGTTACAGGAAAAGGAAAACGTGCGATTGAAGATCATTTCGACAATGCATTTGAATTAGAGCAAAACTTATTAGAGAAGAAAAAATATGATTTACTTGAAAAAGTACAAGCATCTTCGAAAATGGTAGATATTCACTATATTCGTCAAAAAGAACCACAAGGTTTAGGACATGCAGTATGGTGTGCTCGTAAGTTCATCGGCGATGAGCCATTTGCTGTTCTTCTTGGTGATGATATTGTACAAGCTGAAAAACCTTGTTTAAAACAGCTTATCGATGAGTATGAGCATACACTTTCATCTGTGATCGGTGTGCAAACTGTTCCAGAAAATGAAACGCATCGCTATGGTATTATTGACCCATTAGAAAAAGAGGGTCGCCGTTATCAAGTGAAGCAATTTGTTGAAAAACCGGCTCTAGGTGAGGCACCTTCAAACTTAGCAATTATGGGGCGCTATGTGTTAACACCAGAAATATTCCGTTTCTTAGAAGAGCAGCATATTGGTGCTGGCGGTGAAATTCAATTAACAGATGCAATCCAAAAGCTAAACGAAATCCAACGTGTGTTTGCATACGATTTTGAAGGAAAGCGTTATGATGTTGGAGAGAAGTTAGGCTTTATTCAAACAACAATCGAAATGGCGTTACAACATGAAGAGTTAAAAGATGATTTATTAGCAATCATGGAAGAAATTGTGAACGGACAAAAAAATACTGTGAAAAATTAACTTATTTATAAATATGTGAGGTTAGACATAGTGAATTGGAGAAAGAGGTATTCTAAGATAAACATCCAGTTTACTATGTCTAATCTGTGCTTATAAGATGTTCTTTATGAGCAGGCTTGAAAAAGAAAGGAGCACCTTTTTTGAAGACTATTACTATATTGGTACCGGCATATAATGAAGAAGAGGTATTAGATCAATTATATAGTCGTTTAACAGGGGTATTTCAAGGCATTCCAAATTATAACTTTGAAATTTTGTTTGTTAACGATGGAAGTAAAGATCGTACGTTAGATATTATTAAGGAATTTAGAGTGAATGATAAGCGTATTTCGTACGTAGACTTATCACGAAATTTTGGGAAAGAAACAGCAATGATTGCGGGTCTGGATCATGCAATTGGAGATGCAGTAATTATCATTGATGCTGATTTACAAGATCCACCAGAATTAATCCCTGAAATGATTAAGTACTGGGAACAAGGGTATGATGATATTTATGCAAAACGACGCTCTCGTTCAGGTGAATCATGGGCGAAGAAATGGACAGCTGGTAAATTTTACAGCTTGCTAAAGAAAACAACAAGAATTCCGATCCAAGAAAATACAGGGGATTTTCGTTTATTAGACCGTCGTTGTGTTGAGGCATTAAAGAAAATTCGTGAAACGCAGCGTTATACAAAAGGGATGTTTAGCTGGATTGGTTATAATAAGAAAGAAATTTTATTCGATCGTGACCCTCGTGCTGCAGGTGAAACAAAGTGGAACTATTTCAAATTAATGGATCTTGCTATTGAAGGAATTACATCCTTTACAACAGCGCCATTGCGCCTTGCATCGTTCATGGGATTTACTGTTTCATTCTTAGCTTTTATCTATATGATTTGGATTATTATTAAGACGCTAATGTATGGTGAGTCAGTAAGTGGATATCCATCTATGATGACAGCTATTCTATTTATCGGTGGTGTACAGTTAATTTCCATCGGTATTATTGGGGAATATTTAGGACGTATCTTCAATGAAACAAAACAACGTCCGCTATATTTTGTAGATGAATATAATGATGATAAAGTAACGAATATCGATGGCGATCAAAACATGGCGAAATTATACAGCGTAGAAGATCGTAAAGTAAAATCAAATCACTAGGGGATTAGAAGTGTGAATAATAAAGCGAAAGAAATCTTTAACTATTTACTTTTCGGTGGTTTAACGACGTTAATCAACATTGTGACGTATTTTATTTGTGCAACGTTAATTGGAATGGATTACAAAATAGCAACAACAATTGCTTGGATTGTATCGGTACTGTTTGCGTATATTACAAATAAGAAGTATGTATTTAACAGTCAACAAACAAGTTTTGCTCACGTAGTAAAAGAGTTTGTCTACTTTATGGGATTCCGTATTGTATCGTATTTCATTGATATCGCATCCATGATTGTTTTAATTGAATGGCTAGGTATGAATGATTTAGTAGCAAAAATTATTGCAAACGTTATTGTTGTGGTTGTTAATTATTTTGCGAGTAAATATATTATTTTTAAAAAGAAGACCGATATAGAAAACGGTCAAAATATATAAAAAACAATGGCTTGGCTCTATGCCGGCTATTGTTTTTTATACATAGAATTTGGTAATAAATGATTAATGAAGAATGATATGGAGGAGTATAATGCAAGCTCTGTTAGATTTGTTTAAGAAAAGGAAGTTTTTATATACTTTTGCTTTTTTACTTCCTTTTTCTATTTATGGTGTAGTTTTTATTTTACTGGGTGTTGCACCGTTTGGAGAAAAATCAATCCTTGTAACGGACTTACACACACAATATGTGCAGTTTTACACGTATTTATATGATGTGTTTAAAAATGGAAAAAGTATATTTTATAGTTGGGAAGGTGGAATGGGGTTAAACTTCATTGGAGTATTTGCTTATTATTTAGCTAGTCCTTTTTCACTACTCATTGTCCTGTTTGATCGTTCGCATATTCCAGAAGCGATTATGTTAATGACGTTATTAAAAACAGGATTAGCTGGTTTTACAATGACATATTATTTAAGTCATATGATGAAGCGTCGTGAAATTGCTATTACGCTATTCTCAACTTTTTATGCCTTAATGTCATTTGTAACAGTATATTCTTTCTGTGTAATGTGGTTAGATGCCATTTATTTACTACCCCTTATTATGTTAGGTATTGAAAAGCTAGTTACAGAAAAAAAATGGGTGTTATTCACATTTAGTTTAGCACTTACATTTATTACGAATTTTTATATTTCCTTTATGGTAGGGATTTTTACATTTATCTACTTTGTAGCACGTTATTGTGTGCTTTACGATATTCGAAATATAAAATTATTAATGCAAAGGTTCGTATGGTTCTGTCTTGGAACAGGATTAGCAGGTGGAATGTCTGCATTTATTACGCTACCAACATACATGGATTTAAAGAGCAACTTTGTTGAACGTACTAAGATTCCATTCTCTACAGCATTTAATTTTGATCCGTTTGATTTTTATGCACGATTCTTTAATGGCGTAATTGATACGACAGTAAATGGAATGCCAAACGTTTATGCAGGTGTTTTAACTGTATTACTCATTCCATTATTCTTTATTACAAAAAGAATTTCATTGAAAGAAAAGATTGTATATGGAAGCGTACTGTTATTCCTAATCCTTTCTTTTGAAATTCCGTTTTTAAATATCGCTTGGCATGGTTTTGAGCCACCAACGAATTTCCCGTATCGTTATTCATTTACATTCTCCTTTGTACTCATTTATGTAGCAGTTCGAACGTTTATGGTATTCGAAGAAGAATTAATACCAGCTTTAAAAAAGGTTGTATTGTTTAATATATTTATGCTGCTATTATTAGGAAAAGTTGCACCAAGTTATATGCAGTCAAATAAGATTGTAATTAATGCCTTTTTAATCATTATGTATGCATTATTGTTATTTGGAAAAGTTCGCTTGCGAAAAAATAAAGCGATTATCTCTTTGACTTTATTCGCTATAGTGGGGCTAGATGTAGCAGCTAATACAGTATACATGGTTAAGTTAATGGGTTATGAATACGGATATATTAATCGTCAAGAATATGCTTCGCCGTATCCAAAATATGAAGAGACCATTCAGAAAGTAGCCGAACAGGACAAGGGGCTTTATCGCATGGAAACGACAAGAGGTGTTACATGGAATGATGCGCTACGTTTTGGATATAAGGGCGTAACACACTTCAATTCTGTGGCAAATGGTCACTTGAATTTATACATGCAAGATTTAGGTTATGGGTATCTAGAGGCATTAATTTTACAAAATGGTAAAGGGATTCTCTCTACTGATGCCTTGTTTGGTGTAAAATATATGATTTCTGATCAACCTTTAAGTAAATACGGATGGTCTGAAATCGATCATGTTGGAAGCAATTATGTATATGAGAATAAAAATGCGCTTTCGTTCGGATACATGGTAAATAAAGATGAATTTGATGTTAAAGGAAAAGATAAGTTGAAAGTACAAAGAATCAACTATACAAATTCCTTTGAGAAGCAAAACGAATTGATTGGTAAATTAGATGGGCAACAAGTTAGTTATTACCAACCGTTAAATCCACTTTCTGTAGAATATAATAATTTAGCAGTTGTAGAAACGAGAGAGAAAACGAAAAAAGATCTACAGGCTGAAACTGAAAAAATAGCTCAAACAAATCAAAAGCCAATCGAATTGGTTAAACAGCAGGATGGACAAAAAGCAAGTATTAAATACACATTTGATGTAAAAGGTAAGCAACAATTGTATACAAAATTACGTGTGGAACCAACTGATATTACAAAAGTATATGTAAATGGAAAATCACTTGGTAAAAAATTCACTGAATATCCTCGTTACTATTGGAACAATGGTATTTTAGATTTAGGATATTTTGATAATGAAAAAGTCGAGGTTGAAGTTGAAGTCAAAGGAAGTAGTCATTACGTTGAGTTGGAACAACAACTATTTTATGGACTTGATGTAGAAGCATTTGATAAGCGAGTAAATGTACTGAAACAACAGTCATTTGATGTAAAGAATTACACAAGTCGTACGGTATCAGGAAAAATTGATGTGAAGGAAGATAACTATTTATTCCTATCTATTCCATATGATAAAGGATGGAAGGCAACAGTTGATGGTAAAGAAGCTAAGTTACTTAAATTAAATGATGCATTCCTTGGATTAGATTTAGAAAAAGGAACGCATACAATCGAATTAAAGTATACTTCCCCAGGATTTGTAATGGGAGCAGTTGTTTCGTTTATTACTTTTGTTATCACATTACTAGGCGCTTTTATTGTATCAAGGAAACAGAAAAAAATATAATAAAAAAGGACTACTGATTATTTCAGTAGTCCTTTTTTATTATATATACATCCCGTAATGAGGAAGAAATACATCATGAAGACGGCATTTTCTAATATGTTATAAAAGGCACTTCCTATAATAGCACCAGCAACTAAACATAAGATAATGGGACTAAATATTGAATTTCTTCTTAGTTTCCAGAAAGTACTTAAAATTCCATATGCAAATATCGAACATAAAATGACTCCAATAAGTCCTGTTTCTGCTAGAATTTGGATGTATTGGTTGTCAGAATAAAAATTCCATGTAATATTGTACGATTTATAAATTGGTGACGAGTATGTTTGAGTAGCTGCGTCACCAAATGTACCGAAACCATAGCCGGTAATTGGTTTGTCACGGAAGATTTCTAATGCTTTCTGTACATAATATATTCGACCATCTTGCTTACTTAATTCTAATGTGTCCTCTGAGAGTGCTTCTGAAAAGCGTTTTGCACCTAGAGAATCTCCTTCTAAATAGTTTGTCATGAGAGAGATTCCAGTAGCGCATATAAATGAGATGGTTAGTATAGGGATTAATGCTTTCCAATACGGTATATTAAGATGGATAATGATATAAAGCACTCCAAAGGTTATTAACGTTAAAAATGCTCCGCGTGAATAGGTTAACCATAAAGTTGTCGCGATAATTGTTAGTCCTACATAGAGTGTGTACTTCATTCGTATGGAAGCATTTTTTAATAAATATAAAGAAGTAAGAAATGCAATCGTTAAATAAAGTGCAAGTTCATTTGGGCCACCAGCCATACCATATATACGAATTTTATTAGTAGGAGCTAGATCAAGATTTTTCCATACCTCTGGTAGTAACATACTACGAAGAGAAATTTTTTCAATTAAACCTTGAATAGAAATGATAATTGCAGCCACAAAAGTTACTTTTGCAAACAATATGAAATCATCTCGGGTGAACGACAATCGAGAGACGATATAGAATACAAAATAGTATAGTAGAAGGGTATGTAACTGCATGATTATTGCTACTAAAGATACATTGTTAATTAATCCTACAATCGCTCCGAATAAGCAAAATAGGAAATATGCGATTTCAAAGTAATGAAATGTAAAAAGTTTTGAAACTGTATTTCGATATTGAAAAATGATTTTGCATAATAGAGCGAGAATAATGAAAATCCCAATAAATTTAAACCCTGCATTGTAAGCAGATAAAAAGGGGCGCATTGGAATAAATAATAGTAAATAAGCAATACCGAGCTTTTCATCTCGAAATGCAGTTATTGCTAACAGTGCGGAAATGAATAGCCCGGTATAAGTTGCTGAAAATATTAATCCTACTATAATAAGGAAAATACTTAAAGTAATATAGTGAAATCGATTTAGCTGAATCATAATATATTAAGCCCCTTTAACATGATGATGGTATGCGGTAAATATGTTTCACCTCTTCTATCATTTTAGAGAAGGTGAAATGTTGTAAATAATATTCGCGTCCGCATTCTGCTAAAGAATAGTAGAGTTTGTCATCTTGTAATAATGTTGCCAGTGCAGTTGCCAATTGTTCGACATCTCCATATGGTATAGAAATACCAGATTGATTTGGAACAATAACTTCTGGTAATCCGCCAATATTTGTCGCAATCACGGGCTTTTTCATAGCAATCGCTTCAATTGCTACGTAGGATAGCCCCTCATTTTTAGAAGGAATTACGATGATATCGTGTGCACTATATTCTTTAATAATGTCATCTCGAAAACCTAATAAAGAAACGGAATCATTTAATTGTAAAGAAGTCACTAAGTCTTCTAATGGAGTTTTTAATGGACCATCTCCAATAATGTTACAGTGCCATTGTAAAGAAGGGTATTTTGTTTTTAGTTTTTGTAAGCCGTGTATTAAAAATGGTTGTCCTTTTTCTTCACTTAACCTCCCAATTACAGCGATTTTCATCGGTTTATGAACAGATGGTAAATTGTTTAAATAAGGATCCTCTAAGCCATTATAAATTATTTTTAATTTATCTTTCTGAACTCCTTTTTGAAGGAGTTGCTGTTTCATAAACTGTGAAATACAAATGATGGTGTCATTATAACGAGTGAATATATTATTGCACCATTTTAAAGGAAGTGACATGGGGACATCCACATGGTATGTCCAAATGACACGGATGGATGCCCCTAATAACTTTGCTAAAATTGCAATATAATTTTCACGTAAAAATTGTGCGTGAACAATATCTACTTGCTCTTTTGCAATTATTTCTTTTAGTTTCCATGCAGTTTTTATATCAAAAGGGTGTTTCATTTCTATTTGATATATGGGTATATTTAATGCTTCAAACCTATGTAAGAAAGGACCAGGAGTAGAATATACAAGAATACAACATTCTGGATCCATAGATTGAATTAAATCTAGGACGTATTTTTCTGATCCACCATCCCCAACATAATTCAAAAGGTACATAATTTTATTCATTTATATCATTCCTTTTACCTAAAAATAGCGATAGCAATTGTTGTAGTTCTTTAATCTTTAACATGTAAGTGACTAATAAGTAAACGATGGCGCCAATCGCTATTGCTAATAAAATAAGCAACTTTGTATCATGTGTAAAATGAAGCATCAGCTTGGAAGTAAACAAGCTGATAAAGGATGCCACAATGCATTTGAATAAAAAGCCACCGTAGTACAAGTTTACTGCTTCTTTCTCTTTCATGAATTTTTGGAACATCCACAATAGTATGATTACTGTACTAGCCGATGCTATTGACGTAGATAGAGCTGCACCAGCTAAGCCCATTTTGTTAACGAGTATAATACATAATATAACATTTATAATCATGGAAAAAATTGATGCGTACATAATATATCGATTCAATTTTAAAGAAAATAGTAAACGATCAAGTAAATCTTTTAAAGGTTGCATGAGAGCGGCTAGCGCATAAAATTGCAATGCAGTTGCTGTCATCATAATAGAATCTTTCCCGAATTCACCATAGTTATAAACAACTTTGACAATTTGTTCTGTAAAAAAGGTAAAATAAATAAAAACGGGAATAAATAAATATAATAATACTTTTATATTCGTTTCCATTAAATTTACGAAATCTTTCCATTTTGAGTCAGTTACATAACCGACAAATTTAGGATACATAACTGTTAAGACTGGAGCAGCGATTAATCCAAGAGGAATGAAGTATAATTTTTGGGAATAATTAAGGGCTGCAATAGATCCTTCTTCTAATCCAGATACTAGTGTACGATCCACAAGTAGATTAATTTGAATAGACATACTTGTAATGAAAGCAGGAATACTCAACTTAATCATCGTTTTTAAAGAAGGGTCTTTCCAATCGATTACAAATCGATAGCGATACCCCTCGCGCTTAGAAGCAAAATAAACAAGTGTATTTTGTACAATGTTTCCGATAATAACGCCTAATGCGAGTGCGTAAATTCCAATCCAATTAACAAGGGAAACAAATATAATAAGGGTAATACCATTTAATACAACCCATTGCATGCTTGTAATGCGAAATTTATGTAAACTGTTCAAATAAGCATTAAAAATATCAATCATGAATGTACAGAATACAGTTGGGAAAATGATTTGTAATAGGTAAGCTGATAATAAAGCTGTTTGCTCTGGGAGCCCATTTGCAAATATTGAAATAAATAAGTTCGGCTGTAGTTCAATGAGCAAAAGCGGAATGAAAAAAATAAGTAGAACAATGTTTAAAAAATTATTCATAAATCGATATGCTTTAAGGGAATCTTTTCCCTTTAACTCCATAAAGATAGGAATGAAAGAAAAGGCGAAGGCCCCTGTGATACCAGTAAAAACAATAGTTGGTATATTTAAAGCTACAACGTATGCATCAACGGCATGGTTTGTACCGAAATAAGCTCCAAGTGTGATTTCTTTTGCAAAGCCAAGTAGCTTTCCTAAAGCTGTCCCAAGCGTAAAAAATAGTGTTACTATGAGAAATCTTTTTGTATGTTCTTGAGAGGATTCTCTCCCCATCTATAATCAAATCCTTACTTTAGTTTAATTCTTTTTCAAGCATAATTTATTTGTATCTAAAAATCAAATATATATGAAGAATAGAAAGTGCTAACCATATGAAAAAAGAGGCTATCTTCCAATAGAAGGATAGCCTCTTTAGTACGTAATAAAAACCCGATTAGGGAAGGGGAATAATGATCAAGGGAAACGGTATCTCATGCAAATATCAAAAAAACAACTTATGAAACGAAGTGACTGTTTCGATAAGCAGAACGGCGTACAGCATAGTATATGCGAGGTGCGATAATAGCACCGATAATTGTAAATGCAATATCTTTTACTGCAAACCACATCATAATCATCCAAGCAGCTTTATAACTCATATTACCACCCATAAAGAAATTGACTGCCCCGTACATATAAGTAGTACCGATAATATAAGTTAAAATGATTCCTGTGAAAGAGGCAATTGCAAATGTACTGAATGTTGGTCGTTCTTTTTGTTCTACTAGTTTTCCGGATACGTAAGCAACGATAATAAATGCAATAATAAAACCACCAGTAGGATCTAAAAGTGCTCCAAATCCAGCTTTGAAGTTAGCGAAGATTGGTGCACCAGCTAAGCCAACGAGCATATACACAGTCATTGATAATGCGCCAAGTCTACTTCCAAGAAGAAGCCCTGCTAAAATTGCGAAAAATGGTTGCATAGATAATGGGATGCCCGCCACTTGCAGGAATGGTGCCCAAGATACAATATTTGCACCAATGGCCATAAGAGCGACGAACATGGCAGCTAATGCTAAATCTAAAACATGAAATCTCCTCATAATGTTAACCTCCTGTTGTTTTTAGGTTAACATTATCGTAGCGAAAATATTTACTTGTTGTCAATCAAAATATTTTGATAAGAAGGCTTCAAATAATCTCTTAGCAACGTATACGGAATACGAAATTGAGGAATTCCGCTTGAATAAGGAGCAATCTCATATAAAGGGAAATAAATGACGAGATTGTCCGGTTCTAAAAAGAAGTGGAACTTTTTCGTGCTCATGACCTTTTCAGTTGCATCGGGAAAATAAATGCCTTCATTTTGTTTAATTTGTCTTACGATTTCAGCGCGGATTACTTCTTTATATTTATCTTCTTGTTGAAATAAATCATCTAAGCGTAGTAACTTTTTTTCTTTTAAATCAAATGTGTTTGCCTTCCACGTATAAAGACCGTGTGCTCCGCCTGTATATTGATAGTAATTCAAATATAGGCTAAGTAAGGGTGGTTTATTTAAGGAAACTTTATAATCAACATTCGCCACGTACGGATGAAAAGGTGTGCTAGATCCTTCCGTTTCTTTATAATATTTTTTTGCGTCTTTTTCTAATTTGGTTTTAAATTTGTCAGTAGATTTTTTGTAATAGAAATTGAGCTTATTTTGAAATTTAGAATCGGAAAAATTGTGAAAAGAAGGTCTGTTAATTTGATATTCTATATAAGGTTTCTTACCTTTTTGTGTTACAGTCTGAACATCGATTGTCAGGTTGGATGCTTTGGCTGCTAGTGCACAATTTGGTACAATAGTCAGCAAGGAGAACATAAGCAGTAATATACAAAATTTCTGTTTCATTTAGGTGAAACCTCCTTATATAAGTGTTATAAGTAGTTTGAAAATAAATAGGTAAAATTATACATTCAATTAAAGTAAGAGAAGGAGGAAACGATATGGGAAAAACTTTAATGGATTCACTTGGAATTGAGTTGTTAGAGATGACAGAAGATAAGGTGGTTGCTACGATGCCTGTTGATGAGCGTACGCATCAGCCGTTTGGTTTTTTACACGGCGGTGCATCTCTTGCATTAGCAGAAACAGTAGCAAGTGTCGGTTCGTACAATTTAATTGATCAAGAGAAATGTATTTGTTTCGGTCTAGAAATTAATGCAAATCACATTCGCTCAAAGAAAGATGGGATTGTAACAGCGATCGGGACACCGATACATAGAGGACATTCAACGATGGTTTGGGATGTACGTATTATTGATGAGAATGATGATTTACTATGTATATCAAGATGTACAGTAGCAATTAAAGAAAAACGTGAAAAGTAAAAAGAGGCGGCTCAATAGAGCGCCTCTTTTTTATAATTAGAACTGGATTTTCTTCTCTAAGAAGCCTTTTAGCTCGCTAATTGGCATACGAACTTGTTCCATTGTGTCACGGTCACGTACTGTAACAGCTTTGTCTTCAACTGAGTCGAAGTCGTAAGTGATACAGAATGGTGTACCGATTTCGTCTTGACGACGGTAACGTTTACCGATAGAACCAGTTTCGTCAAAGTCTACCATGAAGTCTTTAGCTAGTTCTGCGAATACTTCAGTAGCACCTTCAGATAGCTTTTTAGATAATGGTAAGATAGCTGCTTTGTATGGTGCTAAAGCAGGGTGGAAACGAAGAACTGTACGAGAATCATTTTCTAATTGCTCTTCTTCATATGCATCACATAAGAATGCTAATGTTACGCGGTCAGCACCTAAAGATGGCTCGATGCAGTACGGTACGTAACGCTCATTCGTTTGTGGATCGATATAGTTAAAGTCTTCATTAGAGTGTTCCATGTGACGTTTTAAATCGAAGTCTGTACGAGATGCTACGCCCCATAGTTCGCCCCAACCGAATGGGAATCTAAATTCAATATCAGTTGTTGCGTTACTGTAATGAGATAATTCCTCTTCACCGTGGTCACGAAGACGCATGCTTTCTTCAGTCATACCAAGTGAAAGTAACCAGTTCTTACAAGTTTCACGCCAGAATGCGAACCATTCTAAATCTTCACCAGGCTTACAGAAGAATTCAAGTTCCATTTGTTCGAATTCACGTGTACGGAATGTGAAGTTACCAGGCGTGATTTCGTTACGGAAGCTCTTACCGATTTGGCCAATACCAAATGGAAGTTTTTTACGCATAGAGCGTTGTACGTTTTTAAAGTTTACGAAAATACCTTGTGCTGTTTCAGGACGAAGGAAGATTTCGTTCGTGCTAGACTCTGTAACACCTTGGAATGTTTTGAACATTAAGTTGAACTGACGGATTTCAGTGAACTCTTCACTACCACAATCAGGACATTTTACTTCATGTTCTTTCATTAGGTCAGCCATTTGGTCGAAAGTAAGACCATCAACAACCATTTCGATGCCTTTTGCATCTAATGCATCTTCAATTAATTTGTCAGCACGGTGACGCGCTTTACATTTTTTACAGTCGATCATTGGATCGTTGAAGTTACCAACGTGACCAGAAGCGATCCAAGTTTTTGGGTTCATTAAAATAGCTGCGTCTAAACCAACGTTGTATGGAGATTCTTGAATGAATTTTTTCCACCAAGCTTTTTTAACGTTATTTTTTAATTCGATTCCAAGTGGACCGTAATCCCAAGTGTTTGCAAGACCACCGTAAATTTCAGAACCAGGGAAAACAAAACCGCGATGTTTCGCTAAGTTTACAACTTGTTCCATTGAATACATAATAAAATCCTCCTTTTGAAAGTTAACGTATTGGCGATGACGTGCTCTGGTACTTGTGAAACGAGCGGTATATGCTTTGAAAAACATAAAAAAACGCTCATCCCAAGGCTTAATTGCCTAGGGACGAGCGTTTGCCCGCGGTTCCACCCTAGTTGATACACAACAGGTGCATCCACTTTATCACGTATTGCTCGAGACTGCCGTTTCCTTGCGGCTTCAGGCTTTCACTATCCCTGAATCGCTTTTTGTGCAAGTACTTATAAGTCCGTCATCGCTACTTATATTAATAATAATGAACATATTCTAACACGTTCTTTTTTAAATCTCAATAGAGGAACGCGTCTATCTATGATAGAGTCTCGCCTATTTTTTCGTGATTTATTCCGTAATTTTGTTTAATGTGCTTGATTGCTTCACGTTTACTAAGCGAGGCAAGCTCGTTATTTTGTACGTATTCCCAAACGACATCGGGCTTTGTTTTTGCATATTCGCGAAGGACCCAGCCAATCGCTTTTTGAATGAAAAATTCTTTTGAAGAATGTAGTTGTCCAATAATCCAGAAAAGAAGTTCTTCATCCATCTTTTGTTTATATTTTAGCTGGAATAAAATAGCGGCGCGTTGTAACCATATGTTATCTGATGCAATCCATTTTGGAATATAGGCGGAAATTAATTCTGGATGTTTTAAAAAGATATTCCCTAAAAATGTAGGGACGATGCTATCAACAGAATCCCACCAAGATTTTGTTACAATGAGTTCTTCTAAAAACGGGATATGAGTTTCGTTTATATGCTTTTTATATTTTTGCATAATATCGAGTGCAGCCGCTTGAAATTCACGTTCTGGTAAGTCCCAAAGTTCACGCACGATGATTTGGAAGTCTTTTTGATCTGGGAGAGTATGTATTTGGATGACGTCTTTTAATAACTGTCTTCTCTCGGGAGTTTGAATGCCGAGAAACGGGAAGTGATTTTTCATATAACGTGCCATCGGTTCTGCTTTTTCCGGATTTTTGTGAGCTATGAAATGTTCTTGTAGTGCTTTTACAAATGGATGCATCAGTTGTTCTCCTCTCTAATTATCTTACTCTTATTATTATACAGAGAGTTTGGTTGAATTTAAAAACATAACTTGCAATGGAATGAAATATGTTGAGAGTAGAGAGGAGAGGATAAGATGGAAGATCAGGGTTTACTAGCAGGTTTCTTTGCTCTTAGTTTTGCGTTTATTCTTGTTGTATTGATTTGGGCAATTATTGCGTATTTATTAACGGCTTTTGCACTGTATACGATGGCGAAAAATGATGGTGCAACGGATGGTGCTCTTGCGTTTATTCCTTTTTTAAATAGTAAGATATGGGGGGACTTAGCGAAAGATAAATTACCGGATTTCTTAAAAGAAGAAGCAGGATGGAAAGTATTCGGCATATATGTCGCGTGTTTCATTTTTAACTTCGTACCAATTCTATATTTATTAGCAACAGCTGTATCGATTGTACTATCTATTTATCTTATCTACGCTATTTTAGACAGGTACGGAACGAATTCTATATTATTTACAATTATTCATACAATCACATTTTCGGTTTTCTTACCGATACACTTATTTATTATTCGGAATGAGCCGGTAAGATATAACGAGTAGATATATGCGGGGAGCTGTTTCGAAGATATTTTGGAACAGCTTTTTATCGGTAAATCGATATTTCGTTGACTAAGAAAAGAGGGCTGCCACATAGGACAGCCCTTTTTCTACTACATAAGGTAGCGTAAATAAATATAAATATGAGAAATGATTAATGAAACGATCATAATTGGGAAGCCGACTTTAAGGAATTCCATGTAGCTAAATTTATGGCCCTCACGACTTGCGATACCTGCAACGATTACGTTAGCAGAAGCTCCGATTAATGTTCCGTTCCCACCTAGACAAGCACCTAATGCTAATGCCCACCATAATACGTCGATTTGTGCGTCAGAAGGTGATAAACCTAGCCCAACTGCCATATCGTTAATAAGCGGAATCATTGTTGCAACGAATGGAATGTTATCAATTGTTGCCGAGGCGATACCAGATACCCATAAAATAAGGATAGATGCTTGAGAAATATCTCCGCCCGTTATTCCAATTACTTTTTGAGCTAAGGTTTTGATAAGCCCGATATCGATAAGTCCTCCAACGAGTACGAATAGTCCTGCGAAGAAGAAGATTGTTACCCACTCTACACTTGCGAATACTTCTTCAATTTCATGTTCTTTCACACCGATTAGCATAAGTACAGTAGCACCAGTTAAGGCAATGATAGCTGCATCAACATGGAAGATAGAATGAGTCATGAAACCTACGATTGTAAGTCCAAGTACTGTTAAAGATTTTTTCATTAATACTGGATCTTTAATGTATTGCTTTTCATCTAGACTCATTAATTTTTTAACTTGTACAGGATCAGCAATTAATTGTTTACGGTACATGAAGTAAAGTATTGTCGCTGTAACAGCAATAATAATAATTACGATAGGTGCTAAGTTGAATAAGAAAGCATTGAAATCTAAATGCTTATTTGCAGAACCAATCATAATATTTGGCGGATCACCAATTAATGTTGCTGTTCCTCCAATGTTTGAAAAAATAATTTCAGAAAGTAAATAAGGAACAGGATTTACTTGCAGTATGCGCGTAATAGATAAAGTAACTGGAACAACAAGAAGTACAGTTGTAACGTTATCTAAAAATGCGGAACCAAGCGCAGTAAGTAAGGAAAGTGAAATTAAAATTTTAATTGGATTTCCTTGCGCTCCTTTTGCTGCTTTAATGGCAACGTATTGGAAGACACCCGATTTACTCGTAATGTTCACCAAAATCATCATACCGATGAGTAGTGTAATCGTCCCCCATTCAATATGTTTCGTAAAGGCGTTGTGTAAATCAACGACCCCCATAATTACCATGAGTGCTGCACCAAGAAGTGCGATGACAGCGCGATTAATTTTTTCAGAAATAATAATGGCATATGTAATTAAAAAGACTGCGATAGCAAAATAATACTGCCAGTTTGCGAGCTCTTGCGTTGTTTCGTGCAAAACTCTCATCTCCTTTCATTCACTTTTCTTAGTGTGTCAAAAATTAACTAGATGAAACACACATAACGTCATTATAAAGTAGAAAAAAGGGGGATGTAAATGAAAGGGCTTATTTTGTCATATTTTCTGCATCGTTCATTTTTTCTTATTTTTAAAAATATTTGTGGGCATTTGACATATATATAAGATACATCCAATCTGAATATTTAAAATGGAATTAGCATTCGAGCTTGTTCGTGTAGGAGTGTCAAATAGAAAGGAATGACAAAGATGATAAGGAAGGGATCGTATGGATGAACAACAATTTTTATTTTTGGATTTTGAGTTTACGATGCCCCAGCACAGAAAAAAACCAAAAGGATTTTTCCCGGAAATCATTGAGGTAGGACTCGTTTCGGTTGTTGGCTGTAAGGTAGAAGACACGTATTCAGCTCATGTTAGGCCGAAAACTTTTCCTTCTTTAACGGATCGATGTAAGAAATTTTTAGGAATTAAACAAGAAGTCGTAGATAAAGGAATTTCGTTTCCAGAACTTGTTGAAAAACTTGCAGAATATGAAAGGAGATGTAAACCAACCATTGTTACGTGGGGAAATATGGATATGAAAGTGTTGAAGCATAATTGTGAAATGGCAAGAGTAGACTTTCCGTTCTTAGGACAGTGTCGTGATTTATCACTTGAGTATAAGAAGTTTTTTGGGGAGAGAAATCAAACAGGATTGTGGAAAGCAATTGAGGCATATGGAAAAGCAGGGACGGGTAAGCATCATTGTGCGCTAGATGATGCGATGACGACGTATAATATTTTTAAATTAGTAGAAAAAGATAAAGAGTATTTAGTGAAACCAGCACCTCCAACATTGGGAGAACTCGTTGATTTTTCAAAAGTGTTAAAGAAAGTGAGTACACAGTAACGACCAAATTGCACAGTATGTAATTTGGTCGTTTTGTTTTTTTAAAGTTTGTAGTCTTTTTTTAACTGCTCTAATGTTTCTAGACTACGAACCGAAAAAGGTGAATCATCTTCAGAAAATGAATTCATTTGAGTTTCTAATGCTAATTTGAGTGACTCTGTATACTCTGGAATTTCTCCTTCATATTTCTTCACCATTTGCTCTGGAATGTTCGTCTGTTCACGGAAAGCTAAAGCACGTCTTTCATGGAAAAATGGTACGTCAGCTTGTTTTACGTTATGTAAGTCACCTTGCACCGGATGTTTTAAAACAGCTAACACTTTTACGACGTAACTGCCAGGACGGCTATTTGTAACTTCGCCGATGTATTTGCCAGTTTTATAAATACCAGTAACGATTTCACCAATTTCAAATGTTTCTCTCATATTTTTCACCTCAAGTTTATAGTAAGGAAAGTGTGCGAAGGAGTCAAAGAAATCATTCGCTTTCGGAATGCCCCCTTGAGAATATGGATAGGTTCCACTATAATTTTATATTATATAACAGAAAATTCTGATGTTTTATAAATCCTCTAATAAGGAGTGTTCTATTTATATGATGCCTTTATATTTTCCGGAAGATAAAACAGAATATATTATTCCAGGGATTGTTTGCGTTCTATTTATCATTGGTGCCGTTGCTACGTGGCGTATGTTCATTCGTGTATCCAAACGAGAAGCGGAGCGGTTACAGAAAGTTGAAGAAAAACTTTTAGCGGAAAAGAAACAGTAACTCATTTTTGTATGTTTCCCTCCATGCTCGGACAATCTAAAGGCAGAATATATTTTGGAGGGAATAGAATGAAAAAACGGCTTTTTTTCAGTTGTTGTTTATTATTTCTGATGGCAGGTTGTGACCAAGGAAAGCCGAAAGAAATTGACGTGAAATTACATAATGCTTCAGGCGATGAAGTGGGGACTGCGAAAGTAGTGCAGCAAACAAGCGGAGTGAAAATCACGATTAAAGGGGAAGGGTTCGCACCTGGCCCGCACGGCATGCATGTACACGAAATTGGTGAGTGTAAAGCACCACGTTTTGAATCATCTGGTAATCATTTTAATCCTGATGATAAAAAGCATGGACTTCTTAATCCGAAGGGTGCAGAAAACGGTGATTTACCGAACGTAATTGCAGACGGTTCTGGAAAGATTAAAGCGGAAATCAATGCACCACATATAACGCTGGAAGAAGGAAAAACGACGATTCATAGAAAAGATGGAGCGTCTATTATTATTACAGAAAATGCTGATGATGGTATGACACAACCGACAGGTAAATCCGGCGATCGAATTGCTTGTGGTGTCATTGTAAAAAAAGCGTCGGATATGAAGAAAAAGTAAAAGCTACCGTGCATGGTAGCTTTTTTTGTGAAACGTAATTGAAAATATATCAGCGGTTATTGGGATATATCGATTTGCCAACAAGAATTGAGAAAGGAGGCTGCCCACGATTGATTAGGGGGCAGCCTCCTTTCTTATTATGAAAACGTATGGCGCAGTCTGTTTAAAATTTCTTCTAAAACAGATCTTGGACAGCCGATGTTAATTCGAATATGTTCTTCGCCGCCTAATCCGTATTTCTCACCAGGTTCAACGATGATTTTCCCTTTTTCCTCAAGCAATGTGGTGCGTTCGTTTTGAGAAAGCTGTAGGCGAGAGCAATCAATCCATAATAAAAAGCTACCTTCTGGTTTCGTTACAGAAAGAGTAGGTATGTGATCTTTAATATATTTACAAGCGAATTGAGCGTTATCTTCTATATATAATCGAATTTCATTTAGCCAATCGTTACATTCTGTATAGGCACTTTGCATCGCTGTATAGGCAAATGTATTTAATCCGTGGAAACCTTGTCTATATTGGATAGATATAAAGGTTTGACGGAGTTTTTCGTTTGGAATGATAATAATCGATGCCTGTAATCCAGCGATATTAAATGTTTTACTCGGAGCCATACAAGTAATCGTGCGCGCTGCTAATTCTTCAGATAAAGAAGCAAATGGTGTATGAGTACGATCTCCATAAATAATATCGGCATGAATTTCATCCGCGACAACGATTACATTATATTTTGTACATAACGTGCCAAGTTGTGTGAGTTCCTCTTTTGACCAAACACGCCCGATTGGATTGTGAGGACTACAAAGAAGCATGAGTTTGACGCCTTGTTGAAATTGCTTTTCTAAATGATCGAAGTCTATCACATATGTATCATTTTGTTTCTGTAAAGGACTCACGCATAATTGTCTGTTGTTTGTTGTGACCATTTCGAAAAATGGGGGATAAATAGGTGGTTGTACGAGAACGGATTCGTTTTCCTTTGTGAAGGCCTGTATGCTCGTACTAAGAGCTGGAACGATTCCCGCGCTAAAGACAATCCAATCTTTTTGAATATCCCAGTTGTACTGTTTTTTTGTCCAGTTACAAATAATATCTCCAATATTTTCGGGAGGAAGTGTATAGCCGAAAATAGGATGCTCGATACGTTTCTTTAAAGCAGTCTGAATTGGTTGTGGTACTTCAAAATCCATATCAGCAATCCAAGCATGGAGAAGTTCTTCGTTTTTATACGTATCCCACTTCGTACTATGAGTTCCACGTCGATTGACTGTTTTATGAAATAGTTGCATAAGTTTGCCCCCTTCTTCTGTAAACCGTTAAGTTATGAAAGTTCTCTCTCTTCTTATAGAATAGCTGATGTGATAGGATAAAGAAAAGTATTAAAAAGTGAAAAGGCGGGAAGCGAATGGGTACATATGAAAAGATGATAGAGGTTGTGAAGAATTGGGATCCGTTTCAAATGGGACCGGAGTTTTATGAAACAGAAGCGAGCGATGTTGTGAACGTCGTAAGTGTGTTCGACGATCCAAAATACATCGCAAAAAAGATTCAACATATATACTTTATGTCTTTTGAGGAAGTACCTGCGCTTGGAAAATGTGAGAAGTTAGCTGTGGAATTACTTGTAATAAAAGAAGGCGGAAGTTGTTCATTGTAGGCTGTCGGAATTTCCGACAGCCTTTTGTATTATTGTGCAGAAAAAGCGATAATTTCTTCATAAACAAGTTCAGGCTTTTCTTCAGGTAGTAAATGTCCTGTGTTTTCGTAAGAAATAAATTTCGAGTTTGGTAAATCTTTGTGTAGCCGATGACCTACATGTACAGGGACGACACGATCTTTTTCACCCCAAATGAGTAGTGTAGGTGTTTCAATTTTTTGTAATTCAGTTGAAGATAAATCACCTTCACGGTCTCTTATCATACGAGTTAAAGCAGGGAATATACGGTTGTCATAAAAAGGAGCGGAGTAACCCTCCTTCATTTCATCGTCAATTAATGAGTGATCATGAACGACATTCATTAAGTTATGAACAATGCCGCGCCGTATAATCCAGTTCTTTACGTATAAATGAAAGAACGGTAAATAAGAAGAGTATAGTAAAGGTAAGGTTGCGCGTGCTAAATAGCTAGAGCTGCATAGTAAAATTGTCTTTGAAATTAATTCAGGGCGTATACGGTTTACATAGAGAGAAATTTGTCCACCCATAGAATGCCCAACTAACACAATATTTGAGAGAGATAAATGTTCAATTAAATCGATAATAACCGTTGCTAAATTATGATAAGAATATTTAAAGAGATGAGACTTATCACTTTTTCCGAACGGTGGCAAATCAAGAGCTAGTACTGTTCCTGCTTTCGATAATAAAGGAATGAGGCGGCGGTAACTGAATGAGGAAGATAAAAAGCCGTGAACGAGTACGAAAGTAGGACGTTCCGTTTTGTTGTCATGTTCATACAATTCGTAATGAATAGTAGTGCCGCGAGTGGAAAAAGTGAAATAAGGACAAGTATATTCGTGATTCATTTTTTGTCACTCCATTGATTTTTGTTCATATCATCTCCAAGGCAGAAAAAAATATGTTAACAAAAAAAGGCAAGATGACGATGTCATCTTGCCTTTCGTTTATTCATCATTACCCGCGAACAATATTAGGCGGTGTTTTTCCTTGTAACCCTGCAACTAAATTTTCAGCGGCTGTCATAGCCATTTGCTGCCTAGTTTTTAACGTTGCAGATCCAATATGCGGTAAAGTCACGACATTTTGTAATGATAAGAGCGGATTATCTTTTTGAATCGGCTCTTGTGTAAACGTATCAATGCCTGCTGCAAAGATTTTCTTTTCTGTTAACGCTTGGATTAACGCTTCTTCATCTACTGTTTTTCCGCGAGAGGCATTAATGAAGATTGCTGTTTCTTTCATTAATGAAAATTCCTTTTCTCCGATAAGATGATACGTTTCATCTGTTAATGGAGTAAGAAGAACAATAAAATCAGATTGTTTGAGTAACGTCTGTAAATCACAATATGTAGCATCGAATTTTTGTTCAGCTTCTTCTTTACGGCGACGGTTATAATACAGAACATTCATATCAAATCCGAATTTCGCTCGTTTTGCAACGGCTTCTCCAATTCGTCCCATTCCGATAATACCGATTGTACTATGGTGTACATCCAGCCCGAAGTGCTCTTTTCCGATTTCGGCGTTCCATTCACCATTTTTCACGTAGGAGTCGAGTTCGCAGACGCGGCGACCAGCAGATAACATAAGAGCGAAAACAAGGTCTGCTACTGTATCATCTAATACATATGGTGTATTCGTTCCAATGACATTGCGCTTTTCCATTGCTTGTAAATCAAAATTATCGTAACCGACAGAAATGTTGCTTACTACTTTTAAGTTAGGAGCTACATTTAATAATTCTTCATTAATAGCAGATCCGAAATTTAATAATCCATCTTTATCTTGTATTTTCTCTAGTAGAACATCACGAGGTACCTTCTCATTTTGCTCCCATTTTTCATAATCACAGTGTTCTAATAAATAGTTTTCTACAAATGTTGGAACTGGTTCAGCAATATAAACTTTTGGTTTCACGGTTCCATCCCCTTTCGCTTTATCACGCATTTTTCCGCTGATTAAAGTTTCACTTTATTTTGACATAATTCACTAAAAAAATCTTCTTTTCAAACTGGAAAGGGTATTTGTATAATTTAGACACAAACGAAAAGGAAGGATGATTTATATGGTGACAGAAAAAGAATTAGAATTATTAGCTTGTCTTGAAAAAAGTAGTCGATTATCTGTAGATACATTAGCAAAGCTGTTAAATATAGAAGTAAAAGAAGTAAAGAAGATGGTTGAAAAATTAGAAGCGGAAAAGATTATTGTGGATTATGTAACACATATCGATTGGACGAAGGTAAAAGAACATACAGGTTTAACGGCGATGATCGATGTGAAAGTTACGCCAAAGCGCGGCGTTGGGTTCGATGCGGTTGCTGAACAAATTTATCGTTATTCAGAAGTGAAATCTGTGTATTTAATGTCAGGGACATACGATCTTTCTATTACATTAGAAGGAAAGACAATGGGAGAAGTAGCGATGTTTGTTTCTGAGAAATTAGCAACAATTGAATCTGTCGTTTCTACAACAACGCATTTCATTTTGAAAAAGTATAAACATGAGGGAATTATTTACGAAAAAAACGATGATGATAAGCGCATTGTGGTGACACCATGAAGCAATTTGAACTATCTAGAACGGCAGAAGCTTTACAACCATCTGGTATTCGAAAGTTTTTCGATTTAGCAGCAAATATGAAAGGTGTTATTTCTCTTGGAGTAGGAGAGCCTGACTTTGTTACACCTTGGAATGTAAGGCAAGCATGCATCCGTTCTTTAGAACAAGGATATACGTCATATACAGCAAATGCAGGATTATTGGAACTTCGTCAAGAAATAGCAAAGTATCTAAAAAAACAATTTGCAGTATCTTATGATCCGAACGATGAAATCATTGTTACAGTTGGAGCGAGTCAGGCGTTAGATGTAGCGATGCGCGCCATTATAAATCCTGATGATGAAGTACTCATTATTGAACCAAGTTTCGTTTCTTATGCACCGCTTGTGACATTAGCTGGAGGAGTTCCGGTTCCTGTGGCAACGACTTTAGAAAACGAGTTTAAAGTACAACCAGAACAAATTGAAGCAGCTATTACAGCGAAAACAAAGGCAATTTTGCTTTGTTCACCAAATAACCCAACAGGTGCAATGTTAAATAAATCCGAGCTTGAAGAAATAGCAGTGATTGTTGAAAAGTACAATTTAATCGTATTATCTGATGAAATTTATGCAGAGCTTGTATACGACGAAGTATATACAAGTTTCGCGAGTATTAAAAATATGCGCGAGCATACAATTTTAATTTCGGGATTTTCAAAAGGGTTTGCGATGACAGGATGGCGTCTCGGTATGATTGCAGCTCCTGTTCAATTTTCGGAATTAATGCTCAAAATTCATCAATATTCCATGATGTGTGCACCGACAATGTCTCAGTTCGCAGCACTTGAAGCGTTACGCGCGGGGAATGATGAAGTAATTCGGATGAGAGATAGTTATAAGAAACGCCGTAATTTTATGACGACATCGTTTAATGAAATGGGTTTAACGTGTCATGTGCCGGGCGGAGCATTTTATGTCTTTCCTTCTATTTCTTCAACTGGACTATCTTCGGCAGAATTTGCAGAACGGTTATTATTAGAAGAAAAGGTGGCTGTTGTACCTGGAAGTGTATTTGGCGAAAGTGGTGAAGGATTTATTCGTTGCTCGTATGCAACATCGCTTGAACAACTTATGGAAGCAATGAAGAGAATGGAACGGTTTATAGAAAATAAAAAAAGGACAAAACATAATACGTTTTGTCCATAAAAGGGGGGGAATACTAGAAAGCCATGTGTTAGTATTCTATCCCAATATTAGAAAATTATACGTACTCTAGGAAATTTTTCGTTAATTTTGAATGAGTTCTGTCATAGTGGTATAATTTACTAATATAAGGTATGCGTATCCTGAGTAGCTTTACTTAGGGTACGTACTAACTAATCGGATATTTAACAATAAATCATCTGCTTTGCTATCTACAATTGTAGAGAAAATGGTAAACGTATGGGAGTGTTTCATATGTCAGAACAATATACAACTGGAGTGGTTGTAACAGGGAAAGTGACTGGGATTCAAGATTACGGAGCATTTGTAGCGTTAGATGCAGAAACACAAGGGCTTGTGCATATATCTGAAATTACAAATGGATATGTAAAGGATATTCATGACTTTTTAAAAGTCGGCGATACAGTAGAAGTAAAAGTACTTTCAATTGATGAAGAACACAGAAAAATGAGTTTATCGTTAAAAGCGGCGAGAAGAAAACAAGGGCGGATTCTTATACCGAATCCATCTGAGAACGGATTTAATACGCTGCGTGAAAAGTTAACAGAATGGATTGAAGAGTCCGAGTTAACAAAATAAAAGAGGAGCGCATATGAGCGTTCCTCTTTTACTTTATCTTATGATATATATTTGCAAATATGATTGCATGCAATCATATTCGTATGTCGGAGGTGAAGTAAGGACATACTGACTAGCGAATTTCGTTCGTTTCTGGGTGAGTGCCAAGATTTTCTGATGGTTTAAAGAGTAAACCAAGGTTGATAAGCCCAGAAATACCAACGATGCCGTAAATAATACGGGAAAGAGCTGAATTTTGTCCACCGAAAATGGCTGCCACTAAGTCAAACTGGAAGAACCCGATTAGTCCCCAGTTCACAGCGCCAATTACAGTAAAGACTAATGCGATACGTTGCAGAGTACTCATGAAAAAGCCCCCCTTAATTGTGAAGCATGAGCAAGCGATGAGTTAATTAACTCCTTTATAGAATGGCGTAGTTATGTTGTTTTTATACATAAAAAATATAAGAAAAAGGATGTATATACATCTATACAGAAAAATAAGAATTTTTATGCAAAAAATGAACTTTTTCTAAAAAATATATTTTGGTTACGTTTACAATGGTTGAATCGCTTGATTTACAACTTCAGTTTCGCTAAAGTGAATACAGAAATACATATCCATAATTGGAGGGAAAAAGATGAGTACACATGTAACGTTCGACTATTCTAAAGCGTTATCCTTCATCGGTGAACATGAAATCACTTATTTGCGTGATGCAGTGAAAGTAACACATCATGCAATCCACGAAAAAACTGGAGCTGGGAACGATTTCCTTGGGTGGGTAGACCTTCCGCTTCAATATGACAAAGAAGAATTTGCTCGCATTCAAAAATGTGCAGAAAAAATTAAAAATGACTCTGACATTTTACTTGTTGTAGGTATTGGTGGTTCTTACCTAGGAGCACGTGCAGCAATCGAAATGTTAAACCATTCTTTCTACAACACACTTTCTAAAGAACAACGTAAAACTCCACAAGTGCTATTTGTTGGACAAAACATTAGCTCCACTTACATGAAAGATTTAATGGATGTATTAGAAGGTAAAGACTTCTCTATTAACGTTATTTCCAAATCAGGTACAACAACAGAGCCGGCACTAGCATTCCGTATTTTCCGTAAGTTATTAGAAGAAAAGTATGGAAAAGAAGAAGCTCGCAAACGTATTTATGCAACGACAGATAAAGCACGTGGTGCATTAAAAACATTAGCTGATAATGAAGGTTACGAAACATTCGTTATTCCAGATGATGTTGGAGGCCGTTTCTCTGTATTAACGCCAGTTGGTTTATTACCAATCGCAGTTAGTGGCTTAAATATTGAAGAGATGATGAAAGGTGCAGCTGCTGGTCATGGTGACTTCGGTACATCAGAACTAGAAGAAAACCCAGCTTATCAATACGCAGTAGTTCGTAACGCTTTATACAATAAAGGAAAAACAATTGAAATGCTTGTTAACTATGAGCCAGCACTTCAATACTTCTCTGAATGGTGGAAACAGTTATTTGGCGAAAGTGAAGGAAAAGATCAAAAAGGTATTTTCCCATCTTCAGCAAACTTCTCAACTGACTTACACTCATTAGGTCAATACGTTCAAGAAGGTCGTCGTGACTTATTCGAAACAGTTCTGAAAGTAGGTAAATCTACACATGAACTAACAATCGAATCAGAAGAAAACGATTTAGATGGATTAAACTACCTTGCTGGTGAAACTGTAGACTTCGTAAACACGAAAGCATACGAAGGTACATTACTTGCACATAGCGATGGTGGCGTACCAAACTTAATCGTAAATATCCCTGAATTAAATGAGTACACATTCGGTTACCTTGTATACTTCTTCGAAAAGGCATGTGCGATGAGCGGCTACTTATTAGGCGTAAATCCATTTGACCAACCAGGAGTAGAAGCATATAAGAAAAACATGTTTGCTTTACTTGGTAAACCAGGATTTGAAAAGTTAAAAGCAGAATTAGAAGAGCGTTTAAAATAATAAAAAGCGACCGGAATCCGGTCGCTTTTTATTATTTTATCGAAAAGTCCATCGGTATATTCAAACTAGAGTGGGTATGCTAAAGAAAAAGTCTAGGAGGGATGGGCTTGATTCCGATTCAATCAAATTTAGAAGGACGTACATATGCGTTATATAAGTTAGAAGAGATAATGAAGCCACTTGGGTATAACATTGGTGGCAATTGGGATTACGATAAAGGATGCTTTGATTACAAAATCGATGAAGAAGATGGATATCAATTTTTACGAGTGCCATTTACAGCAGTGAATGGCGAATTAGATGTACCTGGTGTAATAGTCCGTCTTGGAACGCCTTATATTCTTTCGCACGTATATCAAGACGAACTAGATGATCACGTAAATACTTTAACGGCTGGAACGAGTGGAATGGATCAATTTGCTGAGCCGAAAGATCCAGATGGAGATGTGAAAAGAAAATATATCAATATTGGGAAAGTGCTCATGCAGGAACTAGAAAAACATTTTCTTAATGGTGAATAACAATGAGTATGTCGCTTTCAATGAGAACAAAGGAATGGACTGGATTAATCATATATTGTTCGTCGCGTTTTATACCTAGTAAGAGAATATTTTGCTTTAAAAGAGTATAGCTACAATTTGCAAAAGTTTGTCCAGTGCAGGAAGGATAAAGCTCCATCAGTTGTAATTTGTTATCAGAGATTTCATCGTAAAGTGAGAATAGTACGCCTGAAATGGAAGGGAATAAAAGAGAAGCGGTAAATACGTAGCTCGTTAATTTATTTCCTTCTATAATTTCTGATACACCAGCTCTAGTTGCATTTTGTATTTGTTCAGAAGTAAGAAGTTCAGCGATGCAGTGAATGTTTGGATTAAGACCTTTTGCAGTTAAAATATTTAAAATGGACTGTGTATCTGCTAAGCTTTCATTTTTTTCTTTATCAGCTGTTATTAATATAGTGTGAGCAGTTGTAATATTAGCTTTTAATAAAGTTTGATCGTGATGCGGGCAACCCTTTATAAATTCTAAATGATGAAATGGTTTTGGAAGTAAAGAAAGTGTTTCATCAATTAAAACGATATCAAGGTTCGGTTGTAAGATGTGCATTTGTTTTACAACATGTTTTGCCCGTTCATTCCAACCCACGATAATCATATGACCGTTAGAGGTAGCGGCTTCTTCTCCTTTAATTTTCATATATTGTTTATTAATCATATCAGTGGCGAACAGAACCATATAATAAGAACAAAAACCGGTTCCAAATAAAATAATACCCATACCGATAAGTTTGCCTATTAGTGTATGCGGGGCAAAGTCACCATAGCCAACGGTGAAAATGGTAACGATTGACCACCAAACTCCATCAAACCATGTGGTGAAGTGTGATGGCTCTAATCTATGTATAAGGAAGCCAGAAAAAGCAGTAAGTACAACAATAAAGCAAACTAAACGAAAAATAATGGAATCACGAAATGTATCTACTAAATTTGGACGGGATTTCAAACTCTTATTCCTCCTTACTTTGCAGGGCTACATTCATTGTTACCATTATAGAAAAAAGAAAAACTCTCTAATTTAAAAGAGAGTTTGTTTTACATTACATACTTTCTAATTCAGTTTGTTGGACACTTTCAAGATGCTGGAGGGCGTAGTAAACATCAGCAGTATGCCTTTTTTGATCGATGGATAATTTCAAATGTAAATAGTGAGAGCCATTCTCCAATGTTTTGAGCTTCATATTCTTAACTTTTATATCCATTTCTTTTATTTCTTCAATTACAATTGGGATATTGTCCATATTTCGCACAACAAGTTTTACTGCGATATCACGTTGACGAAATGATCTCGGTCCTACAAATTTCATTGCTAATGGTATAAGTTCAACGCTAATCATAAGGAAACACATTCCGAAAATCGCTTCGATATAGAATCCAGCCCCAACAGCAATACCAATACCAGAAGCACCCCAAATCATAGCAGCAGTCGTTAGTCCTGCAATGCTATCGTTTCCTCTTCGTAAAATAACACCGGCACCTAAAAAACCGATTCCTGATACAATTTGAGCGGCAAGTCGAAGTGGATCCATATTCATATGATCGGTATGTGGTAAATTGTAAGCCGCTTTAATAGAAACAATCGTCAGGAGGCAACTAATGATAGAAATAACTAAACAAGTTTTTAAACCAAGTGG
>NZ_CP123058.1:575000-4870000 GCF_040448665.1 Bacillus cereus group sp. MS39
TAGCGTAAGCTAGTAAGATCCCTGAAAGATGATCAGGTTGATAGGTTCGAGGTGGAAGCATGGTGACATGTGGAGCTGACGAATACTAATAGATCGAGGACTTAACCATATAATATGAAGCAATGTTATCTAGTTTTGAAAGAATATAAAAAACTTGTTGACTTTAAAAGTTAAATAAGTTACAATGATTCTTGTCTTAAATGAATACAGTCTGGTAATGATGGCAGAGAGGTCACACCCGTTCCCATACCGAACACGGAAGTTAAGCTCTCTAGCGCCGATGGTAGTTGGGACCTTGTCCCTGTGAGAGTAGGACGTTGCCAGGCAAATGGAGGATTAGCTCAGCTGGGAGAGCACCTGCCTTACAAGCAGGGGGTCGGCGGTTCGATCCCGTCATCCTCCACCATTTAGCCGACTTAGCTCAATTGGTAGAGCAACTGACTTGTAATCAGTAGGTTGGGGGTTCAAGTCCTCTAGTCGGCACCAGAAAATCATGGCGGTTGTGGCGAAGTGGTTAACGCACCGGATTGTGGCTCCGGCATTCGTGGGTTCGATTCCCATCAGTCGCCCCATTTTTCTTTGAATAATTAATATGCGGGTGTGGCGGAATTGGCAGACGCACTAGACTTAGGATCTAGCGCCTTTGGCGTGGGGGTTCGACTCCCTTCACCCGCACTTTTAATAAAATAACTCATACATGTCTTGCGGAAGTAGTTCAGTGGTAGAATACAACCTTGCCAAGGTTGGGGTCGCGGGTTCGAATCCCGTCTTCCGCTCCAATTTTCAATATGACATGCCGGGGTGGCGGAACAGGCAGACGCACAGGACTTAAAATCCTGCGGTGGGTGACCACCGTGCGGGTTCGACCCCCGCCCTCGGCACCATATGCGCCCGTAGCTCAATTGGATAGAGCGTTTGACTACGGATCAAGAGGTTAGGGGTTCGACTCCTCTCGGGCGCGCTTTTATTAACGGGAAGTGGCTCAGCTTGGTAGAGCACCTGGTTTGGGACCAGGGGGTCGCAGGTTCAAATCCTGTCTTCCCGATTTTCCAAAAACACGGGGCCTTAGCTCAGCTGGGAGAGCGCCTGCCTTGCACGCAGGAGGTCAGCGGTTCGATCCCGCTAGGCTCCACTTATTTTAATATCTTTTATGGCGGTGTAGCTCAGCTGGCTAGAGCGTACGGTTCATACCCGTGAGGTCGGGGGTTCGATCCCCTCCGCCGCTACCATAAAGGACCTTTAGCTCAGCTGGTTAGAGCAGACGGCTCATAACCGTCCGGTCGTAGGTTCGAGTCCTACAAGGTCCACCACTAAAGCTTTATATCTCGGAGGTATACCCAAGTTCGGCTGAAGGGATCGGTCTTGAAAACCGACAGGCGGCGAGAGTCGCGCGGGGGTTCGAATCCCTCTACCTCCTCCATTTTTTCTGAATTAAATATTTTATCATCGCGGGGTGGAGCAGCACGGTAGCTCGTCGGGCTCATAACCCGAAGGTCGCAGGTTCAAATCCTGTCCCCGCAACCAAATGGTCCCGTGGTGTAGTGGTTAACATGCCTGCCTGTCACGCAGGAGATCGCCGGTTCGACCCCGGTCGGGACCGCCATTTTTTTACATAAAGGCTCGGTAGCTCAGTCGGTAGAGCAGAGGACTGAAAATCCTCGTGTCGGCGGTTCGATTCCGTCCCGAGCCACCATTTTGAAGTAGCAAGCCGACTTAGCTCAACTGGTAGAGCAACTGACTTGTAATCAGTAGGTTGGGGGTTCAAGTCCTCTAGTCGGCACCACTTTCAAAATGAGCCATTAGCTCAGTTGGTAGAGCATCTGACTTTTAATCAGAGGGTCGAAGGTTCGAATCCTTCATGGCTCACCATTTACAATTTAATGCGGGTGTAGTTTAGTGGTAAAACAAGAGCCTTCCAAGCTCTGGTCGAGAGTTCGATTCTCTTCACCCGCTTTTCAATTATGGGCCTATAGCTCAGCTGGTTAGAGCGCACGCCTGATAAGCGTGAGGTCGATGGTTCGAGTCCATTTAGGCCCACCATAATTATTCCGCAGTAGCTCAGTGGTAGAGCTATCGGCTGTTAACCGATCGGTCGTAGGTTCGAGTCCTACCTGCGGAGCCATATTATAGAGAAGTACCCAAGTGGCTCAAGGGGCTCCCCTGCTAAGGGAGTAGATCGCGAACGCGGTGCGAGGGTTCGAATCCCTTCTTCTCTGCCAGAATTGGCCCGTTGGTCAAGTGGTTAAGACACCGCCCTTTCACGGCGGTAACACGGGTTCGAATCCCGTACGGGTCATACTAAAAGAGATAGCATAATCTGCTATCTCTTTTTTGTTGTGTAAAAGTAGACTTTGGATAGTCTACTTTTTTTATGGATTTCTTGTATACTTTTTTCTATTTGAATCGTCTAACTAATAGAAAGGAGAGAGCGATGGAGTATGAAAAGGTTATTGTAGAAACATCTATTTCTATCTGGATTTCTGGTGTCTTTTCTTTAATGCTGGGTCTTAATCATTGCAATAAATTGTAGAAGATTTATGTATATGCACTTATTTTTGCAACCTTTTTATTCTCTCATTCGACTATATTAGTAAAGGGAGGAAGAAATAAAAATGGACATAGCCTATTTAGTAAAACAAGCAACAAGAGGAAATGATCAAGCATTTGAACAACTCATTACTTTTGTTCGCCCAAAATTATATCGAACAGCCTATTCTTATGTAAGAAATGAACAAGATGCACTGGATATATACCAAGAAACAATTTATGAAGCATATCTTTCACTGAGAAAATTAAAAAAGCCGGAGAAATTTCAAAGTTGGATTATCAAAATTCTTGTTTTTAAATCCATTGATTTTGTAAGAAAATCCTCTAGACAATTTGTTGCGAATGATGAAATATTTGCTAATTTATGTACAGAAGAGAGCATGAATACATTAGAACAATCATTGGATTTAACCGAGGCATTTAATTTCTTAGATCCTACTTACAAAACTATTATTTTATTACGGTATTATCACGATTTATCTATTAAGGAAATTGCTGAGGTTCTTAATTCTCCAGAAGGAACGATAAAATCTCAATTACATCGAGCAAAGCAAGCCTTACGCCCCATTTTAAAGGAGGGATATAGTTATGAATAAAGATGAATTTAATCACCATATCAATGATATTCCTATACCAGAAGACCGGTTAATTCAAAGAGAAAAAACAGCCATGCTCCAAGCTAAGAAAAATCAATACCGTAGAAAAAAAACAATCAAGTATTCTAGTCTTGTTGCTTGTGGAATATGTGTTTCTCTCTTAGGTTTTGGATTCATTTCTCCTACTATGGCAAAGACATTATCGAGTGTCCCAGTTATAGGCCCGATTTATGCACAATTTAATGATATTGCTTCTGATAAAATTGAAAAGGATGAGCTTGCTACATCAATTGAGAGACAAGATAACCATAGTGGTTTAACGATGAATGTGAAAGAAGCTGTTTACGATGGTGGACGTTTAGTAATCACAGTGGAATACAAAGGAGAAAATCCTATTTCCAATAGTAATGAAGATAAAGCTGGACTTAGTTATGTAACCATTAATGGGAAAGAAGTCAAATCTGCGATTGGTTCTACTTCACAGAAGTCAAAAGGACGAAACACCATTATCGAGCAGCATGAATTCACTCTGGCTAATTACGGTGAATTTGGTGATAAAATTGATGTTTCCGTCCATGGAGAAGATTTATTTGGAAAAACAGGAACATGGAACGTAGCATTTCCTCTTACAAAAGTTGAAGATGAGATTCGTAAATTCACTCCTAATATAAAAACATTAACGAAAGATAATCTGTATGCATTAACAGTAGATCAAGTAACCTTTTCTTCACTTTCAACGAGGATTGATTTGACCTTTGATTATCCAAAAGAAATGGAAGCTAATGATAGGTGGCCAGCACTTGATTATACTGTCACTGATGATAAAGGAAAAATCTACGAAGGAGTCAGCTTGCAAGTTGGTAGCACGGGACTATACGGACACCATATTGTTTTAGCTCTTCCACCAATGGATAATCCTCCAAAATCCTTAACAATTGAACCTACGTATCTTAGTGGTCAAAATGATACATTAAAAAATGGAGGTGCTGAAGATTTAAAAACAACTGTGTTGCTACAATAATTGAAGAGCTTTGCTAGGTTTTCATGTCTATTGACTGTTAATAAGTGATGGTATGTTAATTTGACGTGTATGGAAAAAATATCGCTATCCAGCTAAGATAAATTTGTATCCATATAGTCAAAAAACGCTATTCTTTTTGTAGAAATATACAGAAAGGATGGCGTTTTTTATGCTGTCATCATTGGCGGGCTTCGTCGGTAAGTCGATATATTGCAAAAAATCGCTGATATATCTGGAGTTGCGCTTGATATATTCAGAAAATCGCCGATATAATTTCACTTACCGACAAAAACGTAAGAAAATCCCTTTCACAATCTAAAGAAAACACCTAATTTGGTATGGATTCCACACCTATTCCATCAACTTTACACTCTATGTGAAAAAGTTCACAAATAGGTCATAATTTGTGAAGTAATTCACAATAATACGTGCTACAATATGAATGTAAAGAAGTTAAACAACATTAAATTAGTATTTTAATTAATTACTTAAACAATCATAAAAAAATATATGTGAACAATAGAGAGGGGAAATTAACATGAAAAAAGGTATCAATCGTGTAGTATTAGTAGGAACAGGAGCTGTAGGTTGTAGTTACGCTTACTCAATGATCAACCAAGGTGTAGCTGAAGAATTCGTACTTGTAGATGTTAATGAAGCAAAAGCAGAAGGAGAAGCAATGGACTTAAGCCATGCGGTACCATTCTCTCCAGCGCCAACAAAAGTTTGGAGCGGTAGCTATGCAGATTGTAAAGATGCAGATTTAGTAGTTATCACTGCTGGATTACCACAAAAGCCAGGTGAAACTCGTTTAGATTTAGTTGAGAAAAACACAAAAATCTTTAAACAAATCGTTCGCGGCATTATGGATAGCGGGTTCGATGGAATTTTCTTAATCGCTACAAACCCAGTTGACATTTTAACTTACGTAACTTGGAAAGAATCTGGTCTACCAAAAGAGCGTGTAATCGGTTCTGGTACAACTTTAGACTCTGCTCGTTTCCGTTACATGTTAGGTGACTACTTAGATGTAGATCCACGTAACGTTCATGCTTACATCGTTGGTGAACACGGTGACACTGAACTTCCAGTATGGAGCCACGCTACTATCGGTGTACAAAAACTAGAAACAATCTTAGCTAACAACGAACAGTACAAACAAGAAGACTTAGACAAAATCTTCGAAAACGTACGTGATGCAGCTTACCATATCATCGAGCGTAAAGGTGCAACTTACTACGGAATCGGTATGTCACTACTTCGTGTAACTAAAGCAATCTTAAGCAACGAGAACAGCGTATTAACTGTATCTGCATACCTTGAAGGACAATACGGTGAGAAAGATGCTTTCGTAGGTGTTCCAGCTGTTATTAACCGCGAAGGTGTACGTGAAATCGTAGAACTTGAGCTAAATGAAGATGAAAAAGCGAAATTCGCTCATTCTGTAAAAGTATTAAAAGAAACAATGGCACCAGTACTATAATAATTGATAAATCATTCAGAGGCGGGACACTGCTTCCTACCTCTGAATTCATATAATTTAATATAAATTCCTTTTCCGGTTTCCCTTGTATATCCCCAATATACCCCTTTTGCTGGATAAGGATCGTTTATAGAAAAGAGCACTCTACTTTACGTAGAGTGCTCTTTATTATTATTTTTTAGGCGTTAATCCCAATTTCTTTAAGATATCTGCCAGTGTACCGCTTTTTGATTTTTCCGCAGGTGTTTGTGATTTAGATGCATCCGGACCCTTTTTCAAGAAGTTCTTTTCAACGAAGCGAATATCTTTTTCGTCGACAATACCATCTTTGTTAAGGTCTCCGTCTTTTACAGATACTCCTTTTTTACCATAGTTGCTAGCGATAATTTCAGCATC
This sequence comes from Bacillus cereus group sp. MS39, assembly GCF_040448665.1. NCBI lineage: Bacteria > Bacillati > Bacillota > Bacilli > Caryophanales > Bacillaceae > Bacillus > Bacillus cereus group sp. MS39. The sequence goes on from NZ_CP123058.1 coordinate 581,044, forward strand.
TTTTATATCAATTACTTTATCACCATTTACATCACCTGCAAGGTTTTCATCAAGGCGTGCATAATAATATTGGCCAAGCAGCTTACCATCTTTTTCAGTACCTAATTTTGTTGTTAGTTGGCTTGTTAAATGCCCTGGCACTTCTACATATAAGTTATAGTCGCGTTTATTAACAGGAAGTCCATTTAATTTGAAGTATCCGTATTTATCTAGTGAGCCTTCAAACTTATGACGGTAAGAATCAGTCGCATATACTTTTATACCAAGCTTTGTATAATCGAATTTTTCATCTAAATATCCACGTTCATTTAAGAATGCACCAGGTTTAATATTTCCTTCTACTAGTGAGTTTAAGGACATAACTGAGAATGTTTGATCTTGAAGTACACGCATTCTGTTTGGTTCTGATTCACCTTGTTTCCAGTAAGCGAACACTGATAAATCTAATTGAGCATTTGCTTCATAAAACTCATCGTTTTCTACTTTGAACGTTACATCAATGAATGGGAAATCACCATCTAATCCAGCGAAGTTTTTGTCATCGATAGCGCCGCCTACTGTAACAGAACCTGCTTCTAGTTTCGGTTCATTTACTTTTGCTGTTACCCCTTTTTCAGAAAGGAGTTTTTCAAAAGCAGGATTCAATTTCGCATTTGCAAATTTGAAGTTCTTCTCTAGGAATTTTACGTTATATTCCCCAGCAACGAATTGTTTTACGTGTTTCGCATTTAGGGTTACAGTAAGTTCATCATTTTTGTATACTTCTTTTTTATCATAGCTAGTTTTCGCATATTGAGCTCCTTGTGGGATAAACCAATAGTTATTTACACCGTTTGGATAGTCAGGTCCTGCAGTTGCATAATCGAAAATATATACGCCTGTGTTCATTGGGCCTTCCACCTTAAAGGATTCAGGAGTAATGCCAACTTTAAAGTCACCATTTGCATTAATAGGTAAAAACTTATGCAAGTATGGGGAATAATCATAGTACATAACGCCATTCGCTTCTTGCGTAATGTTTAAGCCTTTTCCTTTTAAGTAGTCAACGTTTGAATCATATACATTACCTTTAATCCATAGTGCCTTTTTGCCATCTTCCACTGTATAATTCTCTTCATTTAATTCATAAATACCAGGTTTTAATCCCGTTAATTTCACTTCCGGTGGTGTATTATCAATTACGACATAATCACCTTTCACACGTGCTTTCCCGGCTTTATCGTAGCCGACAAACTCAATTGTGTAGTCTCCTTCTGGTAAGTTGATTTTCTCATCACCGATTGGTTTTGCAGGATCATTTGTAAAAGGATATACTTTTCCGTTAAAGAATGAATCTAAGTAATAATACACATCCGTTTTTAGTCCACTCGTGTTTAATGTTCCGATGAAGCCGAGCGCTTTATTTGTTTTGGAATCTTTCACGATAAGATCTAACGTTTCAAGTTCGCTATTTAATTGGAATGCCCCGTGAACATAGGATTCACCGTATGGATTAAATTTCGATGTATCAGTTGAAATGGCTTTTCTTGATAATATCGCGTTTTCAATACCAGGCTCTGATACACGAATAGAGAACGGAATTTGATACGTTTCTTCTTTATTTTTCGTATTTGTAATATGAATATATCCTTCATATCGGCCTTGTTTTACACCGGCTGGGACATTAATTTTTGCTTCGATTTCATCTGATTTGCCAGCATCAAGAGTAATTGTTTCTGGAACAGAGACTTTTACACTGTTTGCGACAGCATCGTTAATAGTAGAAGAAGCCGGTGTATAAGAAATTTCTGTTTTAAATTCTTTCTTCTCTTGTTTATTATGGTTTTCCACTTTTATATTTCGTTTTTGTTCAAGAGCTTCACCGTCTTTTTGATAAAACTTACCGAATGCAATAGATCCAGTTTCTTCTGGTACTTCAATTACTTCATCATTTACAACAGTTTTTGTCGTATCTAATACTTTAAAGCTTGTTTCTGTATGAACAGCGTTGTATGCATCTACTCGCCCAGCTCCAACTTCATATACAGAATACTTTTCTTTTAAATCATCAGCCGTGTTCATAAGAGACGCCTTTACATCGAATGGAGAGTATTCTGGGTGTTCTTGTAAAATAAGAGCAGCAACGCCAGCGATATGAGGGGATGCCATAGATGTTCCTTGCATACGCTCATAGGAAACGTCATAGTTTTCGCCTTCTTGTGGATCGTTAATATATTCAGGCACTGTTGAAAGTACAGCAACACCAGGTGCTGTAATATCAGGTTTAATATCATCATTTGATGTAACAGGGCCGCGTGAGCTAAAGTCTGCAAGATGATCGCCTTCTGTTTGAATATAACTAATTTCGCCAAAAGTAAAGGAGGTGTTACCTTGTTCGATTTGAGCTTTTAGTTTTTCACCATCTTCTTTCGTTAGGCGGAATGCTGGAATGTATTTTGTGCTTTCGCCAACGTAGAAAGGAATTTCTCCGTCCACATTGTTATAAATAATAACGGCTTTTGCACCAGCTTGTTTCGCATTCGCGATTTTTTCATCAAATGAGAGTGTACCACGTGCAACGAGAGCGATTTTCCCTTTTACATCCTTTTTACTAAATTCGTCAGGCGTACCGATTCCTACAGATTCAATAGGGAGAGATTGTCCTTTGAAATCTTCTATTTTATCAGTGAAGTTTTTGCCAAATAAAATTAAGTTAGGGAATTGTACTTGTCCAGCATGACCTGATAGTTTTGGTAAGGAAATAGAACTATCACTTGCCCCGACCGTAATCGCAAATGGAGAAGCACCTGGTGATCCGAGTGTCGCTGGATTTGGACCAGAGTTCCCAGCAGCAACGACTGTAACAACACCGGAAAGCATTGCGTTATTGACAGCGATAGACGTTGGATCAAGCGGATTGTTACTATCGTCACCTAACGATAAGTTAATAACGTTCATACCGTCAGAAATAGATTTATCGATTGCAGCAATAATACCAGAACTATCTCCGCTTCCGTATGGACCAAGTACACGATAGTTATACAGTTCAATGTCAGGTGCAACACCTTTTACTGCGGAATCGGATGTATTTTTCTTTTGAGCAGAAACGATACCTGCTACGTGAGTACCATGCGCGGTGTAGAAGGAAGAGCCACGATCATCAAATTCAGGAGCGCCAGATTGTTGCCATTCTGTATAAGTTGTTTCCATCGGATCAGCATCGTTACTAATAAAGTCCCAACCTTTTACGGAGTTGGGGTCTATCTTACTAGAATCTTCATCCGGTTTTGCGCGATAGCCTTTATACACGTCTTTTAAGTCAGGGTGATTGTAATCAATACCTGTATCTAGTACACCAACTTTAATTCCTTTTCCGGTAATACCCTCGCTATGTAACTTATCTACCCCAATTTGGGGAATGCTATCTGTTAGTTTTTGAGGTACTTTCTGCTCTGCTTGTTTTGGTAAATTTAATTTCACTTCGTAATCTTTCCAAATACGTTTTACAACGCCAATTCTTAACAATTCTTCAACTGTATTTGCAGGTAATGTCAGCGCAACGCCATTTATAGCGTGCTTATAAGAACGTTTAATTTGTACAGACTGGAAATTCCCTGATTTTACTGATGGGCTAAATTGATAAAGGCGTTTTAATCCTTTTTGGAATTCCTCATGTTCTTGATCAATACGTGCCTTTATATTTTCAGGAGCAGCTTGTAACCCTTTTTCTTTTTGTTTTAATTCATTAATCTTTACTGGCGCAGTTTGAAATTCTACAATGATATTTACTGGTTCGGAACTGCTCGTATTAATATCTGGTGAAATCGTAAAACCAGGATTGGCATCTAACGTTTGTAATGCCTGACGCTGTTCTTTAGAAAGTTTTGATAGTAAAGACTGGGCGTTTGAAGGGTCAATTTGGTTAATAGGGTTTTCAGCAAGTACATTGAACGGAAGGGCAGTTGAAAATAGAACACCAGCCGTTACAATTCCGGTAACAAAACGATTTTTCTTTTTCATGTATAGGCCTCCGATAATTTATATTTTAAAAATTATTTCTCCACGCCTGGTGTTTGCTCTGCATGGAATGTCCAGTTTAGCTGCATGGAATCACCCTGGAATTTATTTTGATCTTGGTCGTTATCTTCAAAGGAGAAGAGAACGTGTAAATAGTCTGTTTCACCAGACTTAATACCGTCTATTAAGTTATGACGTTCTAGAGAAGTAGCTACATCCTCAGGTTTCATAGTTTTTAATTCTGATAATTTTGTTTCCCACAAAATTTCATGATCATCGTTTGGATTAGATGGCTTTCCGTCATTCACTAAAAATTTGACGATGATGTGATCGCCTAAATCTTCACCATCATTATTTTGCTTTGCATCTGTAACTTCATAGGATGTTTCAAGTGCTACTTTTGCAATATGCAATGTTCCTTTATTTTCAAGCTTGAAGTTTCTTTCAATCAAATCACCTGGTTTTAAATCTTTCACATTAACAATTACGCTTGGGTTAATAGAAAGATCTAGTGTACCAGCTTGAAATGAGTTACTAGATGTTTCAGAATCACTGAAATAGGCGAATACACCGCCAAATGTAAGGGATAAGCCAAGTGAAGCTGTGACAACTCCCATTCCAACTTTTTGTTTTAATGACATAAGAAAGCCCCCTAATTTAATTTTTTATCAAACTTTTTCCAGGAGAATGGACAGAGTAAACATAGTGTTTCAGTATGAATTATATTTGCGAGAGTTCGCAGTTCTTTATTGAGAACAAGTATATGCTTATGAATTTGCCATTTCAATAAAATTGTGACAAAAAATGTTGAGAAACATTTTTTTATGACAGATTATTTTGTTACGATTTTAAGTGATAAATAGCGGGGAAAATAGGATAACTCTAATGAAATAAAGGTTGAGAAATAAATAATAGGATGAAAGACTAGTAGGTAATAAAGCGTTTACAATGAATATTCGTCAAAATTCGATATTTTACACAGTAAATTTGAATATTTTAAGCGAAATTAAAGAAAAAAACGAATATTTTTAAAAAAATAACAAGGATATTTCAGTTTTTCGCAGAAATGATAAAGAGTAAAAAATTTCTGTCATCTTAGTGAGGTGAACATATTGGATGTAATAAATTGTGAAGAAGTGAAACGAGATGAGTTTCATACAGAAAAGTACTATGACAGTTATAACATCTTTGGGGCACATATTGTGACGGAAGATGGGATGCGAGGTGTACGATTCACAGTATGGGCTCCTCATGCGAAAGCAATGAGTGTTGTTGGAGATTTTAATGAATGGAATTATGAGCAACATAAGATGCTACAAGTGACAGAAGAGGGGATTTGGTCCTTGTTTGTACCGCATATTGAAGAGAATGAGATATATAAGTATGCGATTGAAACGATGGATGGTGACGTTATTTTAAAAGCAGATCCTTACGCAGTATATGCAGAAGTAAGACCAAATACGGCATCTGTAGTTTTTGATATAGAGGGATATGAATGGAATGATAAAAACTGGATTCGTAAGAGAAAGAAAAAATCGATTTATAAAGAAGCGATGACAGTTTATGAATTACATTTCGGTTCTTGGAAAAAGAAAGAAGATGGCGCTCTGTATTCTTATAGAGAAATGGCCGAGGAGCTCATTCCGTATGTGGTGGAACATCAATTTACACATATTGAAATTATGCCGCTTGTTGAGCATCCATATGATCGTTCTTGGGGATATCAAGGGACGGGATATTATGCAGCGACAAGTAGATTCGGCACGCCACATGATTTGATGTATTTTGTCGATGAATGTCATAAATATGGAATCGGTGTCATTTTAGATTGGGTGCCGGGGCATTTTTGTAAAGATGCTCACGGTTTATATTTGTTTGATGGGACACCGACTTATGAATATAAAGATATAGATGTACAAGAAAACCTAGTATGGGGAACTGTTAATTTTGATTTAGGGAAGAGGGAAGTACGTAATTTCTTAATTTCAAATGCGTTATTTTGGATGAAGTATTTCCACATTGACGGTTTCAGGGTGGATGCAGTTGCGAATATGCTGTATTGGAATAAAGAAGGACAAGAACAAAGTAATGAGCACGCTGTTTCATTTTTACGAGAGTTAAATGAAGCGGTGTTTGCAGAAGATGAAGATTTTCTTATGACAGCAGAAGATTCAACAGCTTGGCCACTTGTAACAGCTCCAACGTATGAAGGTGGGCTTGGGTTCAATTACAAATGGAATATGGGCTGGATGAATGATGTGCTGAAATATATGGAGTGTGCGCCTGAGTATAGGAAGTATATTCATGAGAAAATGACGTTCTCTTTAATATATGCTTACTCTGAAAATTTCATATTACCGCTTTCTCATGATGAAGTCGTTCATGGGAAAAAGTCGTTATTAAATAAAATGCCAGGAGATTACTGGGATAAGTTTGCTCAACTTCGTTTATTATATGGATATTTCTTTACTCATCCAGGTAAGAAATTGCTCTTTATGGGTGGAGAATTCGGGCAGTTTGATGAGTGGAAAGACCTTGAAGATTTAGATTGGAATTTACATGATTTTGAAATGCATCGTTATATGCATGATTACTTTAAAGAGCTCATAGCATTGTATAAGCGCTCCAAACCACTTTGGCAGCTTGATCATTCACCTGAAGGATTTCAGTGGATAGATGCTAATAATCATGAGCAAAGTATTTTCTCATTTATTCGCCAAGGGGATAAACAAGAAGATGCGTTAGTTGTCGTATGTAATTTTACGAAAGCTACATATGAAAACTATAAAGTAGGTTTGCCAGATTTCGAGTATTATAACGAGATTTTAAACAGTGACGCTGAGCAATATGGCGGATCGGGGCAAGTGAATAAGAAACGTCTCAAGACGATTCAAGAACCGTATCATAATCAAGCGGCACATGTAGAAATTACAATTCCACCATTTGGCGTATCCATATTACGACCAGTGAAGACGAGAAAGGGGAGCAAAAAACAAGATGGCTCAAAAGCAAAAGTGCGTAGCAATGTTACTAGCAGGGGGAAAAGGTAGTCGATTAAGTGCATTAACAAAAAATTTAGCCAAGCCAGCTGTTCCATTTGGTGGTAAATATCGCATTATTGACTTTACGCTAAGTAACTGTGCGAATTCTGGTATTGAAACGGTTGGGATTTTGACGCAATATCAACCACTCGAACTTCATAATTATATCGGAATCGGCAATGCTTGGGATTTAGACCGAGTAAGCGGTGGAGTCACGGTGTTACCTCCTTATGCGGAGTCTTCAGGTGTGAAGTGGTACACAGGTACGGCCAGTGCCATTTATCAAAACTTAAACTATTTAAGTCAGTATGAACCAGAGTATGTTCTGATTTTATCAGGCGATCATATTTATAAAATGGATTACAGTAAAATGCTAGATTACCATATTGAGAAAGAAGCGGACGTTTCGATTTCTGTTATTGAAGTGCCGTGGGATGAAGCGAGTCGCTTCGGTATTATGAATACGAACGAAGAGATGGAGATTGTTGAATTTGAAGAGAAACCGCAATTTCCAAGAAGTAATCTTGCATCAATGGGAATTTATATTTTTAACTGGGCAATTTTGAAAGAGTATTTAGAGATGGATGCAAGAAATCCTGAATCTAGTAATGATTTCGGAAAAGATGTACTTCCGCTTTTATTAGATGAAGGGAAAAAGCTGATGGCGTATCCGTTTGAAGGATATTGGAAAGATGTTGGAACGGTGAAAAGCTTATGGGAAGCGAATATGGATTTACTTCGCGATGAAACATCGCTGAATTTAAACGATCGTAATTGGCGTATTTATTCTGTGAATCCAAATGAGCCACCTCAATATATTGCAGAAAAGGCAAAAGTAGAAGAATCACTTATTAACGAAGGATGCGTCATTGAAGGGGACGTGAAGCATTCTGTATTATTCCAAGGGGTGACAGTGGAAGAAGGTAGTATGGTTATTGATTCTGTCGTTATGCCAGGAGCGAAGATTGGTAAAAATGTTGTGATTGAAAGAGCGATTGTTGGATCGGAAATGGTTATTGAAGATGGAACAATTATTCGTCCAGAAAAAAATGTCGACGATGTAGTACTCATTGCTGAAGGGAAATAGAAAAGGGGGATGAAATGAATGGGAGAAAAAATGTTAGGAATTATTAATGCAACGGGAAGTTTTCCTTCCTTAAAGAAAGTAACAGGGCATCGTTCATTAGCGGCGTTACCATTTGGGGGCCGTTATCGACTCATTGATTTCATGCTTTCAAATATGGTGAATTCTAATATTCATAGTGTAGCGGTTTTTACAAGTCATAAAAACCGTTCACTAATGGACCATGTTGGATCAGGAAAACAGTGGGATTTAGATAGAAAAAGAGACGGACTGTTTTTATTCCCGCCAAATTGCCAATGTGACCAAGATGAATTTGGGTCTTTTGCACATTTTAGAAGACATATTGATTATTTTTTAAGAGCTAGAGAAGAATACGTTGTTATTACGAATAGCCATCTCGTAACAGCATTAAATTTTCAAGCGGTGTTAGAGCGACATATACATACGGCAGCTGATATTACTGAAGTTTGCCATGAAGGGGTTTCGCTTCAAACATACGTGTTAAAGAAACAATTATTGTTAGATTTATTTGAGACATATAAAGATGTGGAGCAATACAGTTTATTTGATGTAGTGAGAGAAAAGCGCGGAAAATCACTGCATATTGCTACGTATGAGCATACAGGATATGTAGCTATTATTGATTCGATTGAAAGTTACTATAAACATAGCTTAGAAATTTTGCAACCTGCTATTTGGAAGCAATTATTTAAGAAAGAAGCACCGATCTTTACGAAAGTAAAAGATGAACCACCAACTCGTTACCTGAAGGGTGCAGCCGTGAAAAATACAATGATCGCAAACGGCAGTATTATTGAAGGAGAAGTAGAAAATAGTGTTATCTCCCGTTCTGTTAAAATTGGAAAAGGTTCAATTGTTCGTAATAGCATTATTATGCAAAAGAGCAAAATTGGAGATAACTGTATAATAGACGGTGTTATTATTGATAAAGACGTGAAAATTGGTGACGGTGTAGTACTAAAAGGAAACGCCGATGAGCCATATGTTGTAGAAAAAGGAAGCATTCAAAACAGTACGATTAATAGTTATTCTTAAAAGAATCAGTGGGGGTTTTTCCTCCACTGATTAAAGCATTCATTCAAATGAAAACTCGAAGGGAGGAAGCTGCAAGGGAAGTCGTATAAGCTTTTCGTGCAGTGGGACAACAAGTGAATATTTTATTTGCAGTATCAGAATGTGTACCATTTGTTAAATCGGGAGGATTAGCTGATGTAGCAGGTGCGCTCCCAAAAGAGCTGAAAAAATTAGGTGTGGACGTTCGCATTATACTTCCAAATTATAGTCTTATTCCGCAAAAATTAAGGGATGGATGTACGTTACATAAAGTAATTAACGTCCCGCTTGGGTGGAGAAATCAATATTGCGGAATTTTAAAAGGTGAGCAAGACGGGATTACGTATTACTTAATAGATAATGAATATTATTTTAAGAGAGATTCTCTATATGGTCATTATGATGACGGAGAGCGTTTTTCTTATTTTTCAAAAGCAGTTTTAGAGTGTATTCCGCATCTTGATTTCGAAGTGGATGTTCTCCATAGCCACGATTGGCATACAGCTATGGTGAATTTCTTACTACGTGAAAAGTATCAAGATAATCCATTATATGAGCATATTAAAACGGTGTATACGATTCATAACTTGCAGTTCCAAGGTGTATTTCCTCCTGAAGTGATGTACGACTTGTTAGAACTTGGTGATGAATATTTTCATAGTGAGCAGCTAGAGTTTTATGGAAATGTGAACTTTATGAAGGGCGGAATTATCGCTTCTGATCAAATTACAGCGGTTAGCCCGACATACAAAGAGGAAATTCAATATGAGTTTTTCGGTGAGAAGTTAGATGGGTTGTTACGAAAAAATAATGGTAAGCTTAGCGGCATCGTAAATGGAATTGATACGAGCGTATATAATCCAGAAACAGATTCGTATATTACTGCTCAGTATGATGCAGAGTCATTAGAGGAAAAGAATGAAAATAAAAGCGCCTTGCAGCGTTATTTTGGTTTGCCAGAAAAAGAAGATACACCAATTATTTCGATGGTAACGAGATTAACGAAGCAAAAAGGTCTTGATTTAGTACGTACTGTATTCCGCGAAATAATGGAGGAAGATGTGCAATGTATTATTTTAGGATCAGGTGATTCTGAATATGAACAATTCTTTGAGTGGATGGCATACGAGTATCCTGAGAAGGTAAAAGTGTATATCGGATTTAATGAAGAACTAGCCCATCAAGTGTATGCGGGAAGTGATTTATTCTTAATGCCATCACTATTTGAACCGTGTGGACTTGGACAACTTATCGCATTAGCGTACGGTACAATTCCGATTGTAAGAGAGACAGGCGGATTAAATGATACTGTACAATCTTATGACGAAGAAACTGGAGAAGGAAATGGTTTCAGTTTCACGAACTTTAATGCGCATGACATGTTGCACACGGTTCTTCGTGCGATTGAATTTTATCATGATAAACCGGTATGGGAGCAGCTTGTAAAACAAGCGATGACTGAAGATTATAGCTGGGAGAAATCAGCTCTTGCCTATAAGAAATTGTATAAAAGTCTCATGGAATAACATGTAGGTGGTGAAGAAATGTTTACTCATGTTGAAAGTTTCAAATCAGCTTTTCTAGAAAAGTTAGAGACGATGTATGGTAAAAGTTTTAAAGACTCTACAACTCGTGATCAATACAATACGCTTGGGTACATGGTACGTGAGTATATGAATAGTCAATGGATTGCAACGAATGAAAGTTATCGGTCTGGAGAGCAAAAGCAAATGTATTACTTATCCATTGAGTTTTTACTTGGGCGTTTGCTTGGAAGTAACATATTAAATTTAGGCATCAGGGATGTATGTGAGCAAGGACTTTCTGAGCTTGGGATTTCTTTACAACAGTTAGAAGAGGTGGAAGCAGATGCTGGTCTTGGAAATGGTGGACTTGGACGATTAGCAGCCTGTTTCCTTGATTCACTTGCATCTTTAAACTTACCAGGTCATGGCTGTGGAATTCGTTACAAACACGGTTTATTTGATCAAAAAATTGTTGATGGTTATCAAGTTGAATTTCCAGAGCAGTGGCTTCTTCATGAAAACGTATGGGAAGTAAGAAGGCATGATCAAGCTGTAGAAGTAAGTTATTTCGGCAATGTTGAACCGCTATACATTGATGGGCGTTTAGAGTTTAGGCATACGAATGCAGAAGTGATTATGGCAGTACCATATGACGTTCCAGTAGTAGGTTACGAGACGAGTACTGTAAATACACTCAGACTTTGGAATGCTGAACCAGTTCCTTTCCCGCAAAATTGCAAAGATATTTTGAAATATAAGCGTGAAACAGAGGCGGTATCGGAGTTTTTATATCCAGATGATACGCATGATGAGGGGAAAATACTTCGTTTGAAGCAACAATATTTCCTCGTATCAGCAAGCTTGCAAAATATCGTTCGTTTGCATAGAGAAAGATATGGTGACCTTCGTCAATTACATGAGAAAATTGCGATTCATATTAATGATACACATCCAGTTTTGGCGATTCCAGAACTAATGCGTATTTTATTAGATGAAGAAAAACTAGCATGGGAAGAAGCTTGGCATATAACATCGCAAACGATTTCTTATACAAATCATACGACGTTATCAGAAGCGCTTGAGAAGTGGCCAATTCACATTTTTAAACCGTTATTACCGAGAATTTATATGATTATTGAAGAGATTAATGAACGTTTCTGTCATGAACTTTGGGAACGTTATCCATATGAATGGCATCGTATTGAAGAGATGGCGATTATTGCGCATGATCTTGTGAAAATGGCTCATTTAGCAATTGTCGGTAGCCATAGCGTAAATGGTGTAGCAAAAATTCATACGGAAATTTTAAAGCAACGTGAAATGCGACTGTTTTATGAGTTTTATCCAGATAAGTTTAATAATAAAACGAATGGAATCGCTCATAGACGTTGGTTAATGAAGGCGAATCCGCAGCTGACGAACCTTATTTCAGAGGCGATTGGAACAGAGTGGAAGAAAGAACCGATTAAGCTTCAAGCGCTGCAAACAGTTCAATACGATGCGAGTTTCCAAGAGAAATTTGCAGAGGTAAAACAAGAGCGTAAAGAGATTTTAGCGGAGCGTATTTATAATAAAATGGGGATTACAATTGATCCTAATTCTATTTTTGATGTGCAAGTAAAAAGACTACATGCTTACAAACGACAACTATTAAACGTTCTTCATATTTTATATTTGTATAACCGTTTGAAAGAGGATGCTAGTTTTACATTTTATCCGCGTACGTTTATCTTTGGAGCGAAAGCATCACCTGGCTATTACTATGCGAAAAAAATTATTAAATTAATCAATGAACTCGCAAGGAAAGTGAATAATGATCCGTATGTGAGTCAATATATGAAAGTTATCTTTCTAGAAAACTATCGAGTGTCTTTAGCGGAAGATATATTCCCAGCTGCGGATGTGAGTGAGCAAATTTCAACTGCGAGTAAAGAAGCATCAGGAACAGGGAATATGAAATTTATGATGAATGGTGCGATTACACTCGGAACGTTAGACGGAGCTAATGTTGAAATAAAAGACCGGGTCGGTGATGATAACTGTTTCATTTTTGGCCTAACAGCGGAAGAGGTTCTTCATTACTATCAAAATGGTGGATATCGTGCAAGTGATTATTATCACCACAATATGCATATTAAAAAAGTAGTAGATCAGTTAACGAATGGTTTCTTTGCACATTCGGGAGCTGAATTTGAAGCGATTTATGATTCTCTCGTAATTCAAAATGATGAATACTTCGTTCTGCGAGATTTTGGTCCATATGCGGAAAGGCAAGAAGCTGTCGGTAGAGCGTATGAAAACCGAACGAAGTGGTTAGAAATGTCGATTTTAAATATTGCACAGTCTGGTCATTTTGCGAGTGATCGAACGATTTTACAGTATAGTAATGAGATTTGGAGTATTGGTAATGCGGTTACACAGTATTAAGTGAAAGTCCCTTTTGAAGGGACTTTTCTTTATTAAGTTGAAGTGGGGGAAATGATGTATGGGAGATATGTGTGAGGAACTGAATTTAAAAACAGATAGATTACTATTAACGAAGATACAGTATTCGCATGTAGATGATTTGTTTGAAGTGTATTCAAATCCAGAAGCAGCTATATATGTACCCCGGGAAGTGCATAAAATGAAAGAGGAAACGCATAGTTTAGTAGAAAATATGCTTGCAACGATACGAGAAGGTAAGGCTCTTATATGGTCTATTATGCTGAAGGATACTCAAAAAGTGATTGGGACATGTGGAATATGGCTCATGCCACATAATAGTGCATCGATTGGAGCTGTAATTAGCCCAGCGTATTGGGGTAAAGGACTTATTGTGGAAGCTTTAGAAGAACTCATTGAAATAGGCTTTCAGGAGCTGAATATAAACCGTATGGAAGGAAGATGTGACGCAGAGAATATAGCTTCTGAACGTGTGATGCAAAAATTGAAAATGGTATATGAAGGCATATTGAGACAAAGTGTAAAAATGGATAATACGTATAGGGATGCTAAAGTGTATTCACTTTTAAAAGAGGAATATAATCACTTGAAAAACCGAGCTTAATCTCATTAAGCTCGGTTTTCTTTTTTTGCTTAAGAAAGAAATGGGATGGCGGTATATATGATACCTGTTCCATCGTATTCTCCTGTCGCAAAGTATGAAAATGTAAAGAAACCTGTAAACGAAAAAATTACAATGAGAAAAAGTGCAAAGATAAATTTTAGCATGTAAGGTCCCCTCATCCAAAAATAACTTCATATATTATTATAGTATAAGGATATAGAGTTTCCAATCATTACCTGGTTAAAAATGAGAAGTCAGACATGTTTTGTATGTTGTCATGGCATGATTATTTGTAATGGATTTTGTGTTTTTTGTAAAAGTCATATTGTGATGAACGTGTGCATATTCCCAGTCTTGGTCATTAAAATGGACATTACGCGGAGGGAGAAGAGGAACGACATCAAATAGATTAACGAAGCGAAAGCTACTAGCTACTTGTAGTTTATAATAATTGCGAAATGCAATATCTCCGACTTTTGGAGAGGCAAATGTATAAAGACCGTACTGTGCGAAGGCGGTGTTGATACGCGCATCTAGTATATGTAGTGTAGCGAGCGCGCCGCCTAAGCTATGACCTGTTGCAAGAAGTTTTTTATGGGCTGGTAATGATACGAGCATATCCATAATAGAATCTCGGCAAGATTCATAAATAGAAAGAAAGCCGTTATGGACATTTCCGCTATTTAAAGCATATGGATATGGTTTTTGATTGACGAGTGAATCGATAATCCATTCGGTATCTGTTTGTGTCCCGCGAAAAGCTACAATAATCGTATCCTCAGATTCTAGTATGAATCCAAACCAATCTGTCGTTTGAATGGTTTTTCCTTGAAAGCCTTGTACATATTGAAAACCATCTGGTATTTCGAAAATCCCATTTTGTTTATATTGTTCATACGTTAACTCACAACAAGAAGCTAACAATATGGCGGTATCTTTATCGAAGGATAAAGGAGTACGCATTAAGGAAGCCCTCCTTAAGAAAAGGTATAGTTCAATATATGCAGTGAGGGACTTGATTCATTCTTTTGGAGGGGGCAAATAGTTTGTATCGCGTATTTAAATTAGTGGATGAAATTATAGTGACTTATGGACGAATCATGCCAAAATAAAACAGCACCCCATAAGGGCACTGTTTACTCTTTTCCATCTAATAAACGTCCAAGTCCGCCTAAAACGCTGCCTTCACCGCTGTTTTGAGCTGCTGGGCTTGTAAGGCGTGCTGCTAAACGGCTAAGTGTTAAGGACTGAATCCAAACCGTTCCAGGACCTTCTAACGTTGCGAAGAATAAACCTTCGCCGCCAAATAGAGCTGTTTTTACTTTTCCAACGAACTCGATATCGTAGTTAACGTCTTTTGTCATGGCAACGAGACAACCTGTATCGATGCGAAGTCTTTCGCCAGGTTTTAATTCACGCTTATATACAGTTCCTCCTGCATGCATGAAAGCGAGTCCATCACCTTCAAGTTTCTGCATGATGAAACCTTCACCACCGAAGAAACCAGTTCCAATTTTTTTCGTAAACTCAATTCCGATAGAAACGCCCTTTGCTGCACAAAGAAACGCGTCTTTTTGACAAACGACTTTCCCTTGATATTGTGTTAAATCAACAGGGATGATTTTTCCTGGATAAGGAGCGGCGAATGATACGTGGCGCTTGCCATGACCTGTATTTGTAAAGACAGTCATAAACATACTTTCACCTGTAACAAGACGCTTACCAGCGCCCATTAATTTACCGAATAGACCACTAGATGGGCCAGAACCATCACCGAAAATGGTTTCCATTTCGATATGATCTTCCATCATCATCATTGCGCCAGCCTCTGCGATAACGCTTTCTTCTGGATCTAATTCAATTTCAACAAACTGCATATCATCGCCATATAATTTATACTCGATTTCATGTGCTTGCATTTTTTCACCTCATCATATGTAGTAATTATATTGTACAGAAATCAAAGGAATTAGAATACTGTAGATTTGTTAATTTTTGAATAAAAATAGAATGAAAATTTAAGGTTATACTAGGATTATAAAAAACGATGGATTGAAAGTGTTCTCATTTGACGTTTTTGACATAGCATGATATAGTGAAAGAACTATTGAGCTACATAATGTGGTACGGAAATAAAGCACGTTGTATTAAAGGCTGTAAGCTTGTTATACATTCATGTCCTTTATATCCACCTTTTCATGTGGATTCATAGTTTCATTTTTATTTAGGAGGTACATGACATGCAAACAGGTAAAGTTAAATGGTTTAACGGCGAAAAAGGTTTTGGCTTCATCGAAGTTGAAGGCGGAGAAGACGTATTCGTACATTTCTCAGCTATCCAAGGCGACGGCTTCAAAACTTTAGAAGAAGGTCAAGAAGTTTCTTTCGAAATCGTTGAAGGAAACCGCGGACCACAAGCAGCTAACGTTACAAAAAACTAATTAGCTAGCGATAAAAAGCATTCCGAATTTCGGAATGCTTTTTTTATTCTTTGGAGCTAGATTCATTTGAAGATAACTCGCCTTTGAAAGTACGCTCTTCAAAGTCATCAAGCATTTGTTCATACTCTTCATGTTCTTCTGTGGCGAAAACTTGAGGATTTTTGCCATACATGTCTGTTCCTATAAAATTTTCGAAATCCTCTACATACCCAACATTTTCTTCACTATTTACGTACATGCCATTATAGTTTTTGGAATCTTGTCTTTCTAAATCGGACGGTGTTTCTGATGTCCCATAATTTGCGACATCTTGCCATGCATCTTCAGCATCGTATTCTACAGAATGATCTTCGTCGTGCTTGTGAAAAGAAGGAGCCAACACCTCTTCTTCAACTGGTCGCGTGTTCATATTTAATTTATTTGTCGTGTGCTGAATACATGTTGTAGCGGTTGGCATTGCCTCTAATCTTTCAAACGGAATTTCTTCGCCAGATACTTCGCAAATTCCATACGTACCTGCTTCAATTTTTTGCAGGGCATGTTTCGTATCTTCTAGCTGCTTATGCCAAAATTCGATGAGCCCGAAATCTTTCTCACGTTCGTACAATTCTGTAGCCATATCACCTGGATGATTGTCATAGCTAGATAATTCTCCAACAGAATCGCGTTCAGAAGCACGATCTGTATTCTCATGAGTTTGTATTGTTTGTTCAACTTCTTGCTGTTGTTTTTCTAAAATAGATTTAAATTGATTTATTTGTTGTGGAGTTAACATAGTCGTCCACCTTCCTACAATTCAGTTTCTTTACATAGTATGAGCGTCGAGAGGAGGAATTATGAGCTGAAATTGGTATATGAAAAAAGAGCTGCATAAGCAGCTCCTTTTAGAGGAAATATCCAAGCAATAATCCGATTCCCATGAGGAGACCGAAGATTGTATTTGTTTTCGCTGTTGCAATCATCGCAGGTACCATTTCCATTGGAATGCTTTTACCAACAAAGCCTTTCGTCGCTTTCAATGCTTTCGGTGCACTTAAAAATACGATAAGCATCCACGGTGATACGATGTTCACGATAATTAGAGCGATTGTCCAAATATAAGAAACGATGAACATAGAAGCGAGTACACCAACGGCTCTTTCACGTCCAACGAGAATTGCTAATGTTTTACGACCGTTTTCTTTATCGCCATCTAAGTCACGAATGTTATTAGCTAGTAAAATGGCACCAATTAAAATGGAGCTTGGAATAGATAATAAAATGACTTCTGATGTTACAGTTCCAGTTTGAATAAAGAATGAAATCCCAATAATAATAACACCCATAAATAATCCGGCTGTTAACTCTCCAAATGGTGTATAGGCAATTGGAAGTGGGCCGCCTGTATAAAGGTAGGCAACGGCCATACAAACAAGACCGATTGCAGCAAGCCACCAGCTAGAATTCATACAAATATAAACACCTAATAGTATTGCGATCCCAAAAAATCCAAATGCTAAGTTAAGCACCGTTTTCGGCTGAATGCCATCGCGAACGATAGCGCCGCCGATACCAACTGATCCTTCGTGATCGAGTCCTCTTTTATAATCAAAGTATTCATTAAACATGTTTGTTGCTGCTTGAATGAGAAGACAAGCGAGAAGCATCATAAGAAAAAGAGGGAGATGTATTTGATTTATACCTCCGACCTGCATCGCATAGGCTGTTCCGATGAAAACAGGAACGAAAGCTGCTGTTAATGTATGGGGACGTAGTAAACTCCACCAAATGCGCCAGCCTGTTTGCTTACTTGGCTTTGGCGCCGTAGGAGAGGAATTCGTTTCGACGTTCATTTCCATGTTGAATCCTCCTTTGGTCACATATTGTACACAACTAAGTGTAGAAAAAGCATCATTTAGTGTCAACGTTTATTTTCTAGGAGGAGAAGGTGAATTTCTCAGAAATGCTAAACGTTGACAGGCCTTTCGTTTGAGGTGTATCTTAAAATCAAGCGTAATTATGACTATTTTTCGCCCATAGGGGGGAGACAATTGTGATTCAAACGAAACAAATAGGCTTGCAAGAAGTTTTGAGTGCAGCCATTAAGCGTGCAACTGATGAAAAAATATTAGTGAGCTTCGTAAAACAAATAGACTGGATGGATCCGCTTCTGTTTTATGCAGCAGGAAAAAGGATTGCATTCGAAAATAGATGTTATTTTGCAGACCCAGCTCAGCATGTAATATTTGCTGGAATTGGCTCTGTTTTCACTATAGCAACTTCTTCTCACAAACGCTTTCAAACGGCTCGTGACGAGTGGGATAAAGTAAAAGAGAAAGCATTTGTACAAAGAGAAAGATACGAATTTGGAACAGGTCCTCTTTTATTTGGTGGATTTTCATTTGACCGAGAAAAAGAGAAAACCGACTTATGGAAAGAATTTGATGATACGACATTTTCACTACCAGCATTTTTATTAACTGTAAAAAATGAAAAAGCATGGTTAACAATGAATACATTCGTTTCAGCAACTGATTGTGCAGAAACTCTTTATAACGAAATTGTTTCTTTAGAAGAGAAAATTTTTGGGGAGAGTAAATGTGCACTAGAAGGATCGAAATTAACAGTTACTTCTAAAGTAGAAGTAGATCCGAAAGGCTGGATGAAGGCCATTGAGAAAGTGCAAGATGAGATGAAGCAGGGGAACGTGCAGAAGGTTGTATTAGCAAGGGAGCTAAAAGTAGAAATGAATCATCATATTGATTCTGCTCTTGTTTTAGAAGCGCTTCGCATTGGGCAACCAGATTGTTACGTATTTTCTTTTGATTATAAAGGAGCATGCTTCTTAGGAGCGACGCCAGAGAGATTAATTCGCAAAGAAGATGAGAAGTTTACGTCGATGTGTCTTGCTGGTTCAACTGGTCATGGTCAATCTATAGAAGAAAGTAAACGAAATAGTAATGCGCTTCTTCATGATGAAAAGAATTTAGCTGAACACGGTTATGTTGTGAACATGATTCGAGGAGTACTAAATGAGCACTGCGAATCCGTTAATATTCCGGAAAGTCCGGGCTTATTAACAACGAAAAACTTAATTCATTTATATACGCCTGTAGAGGCAAAAGGCGATGCGAGTCTTTTAACAATGGTAGAAGAATTACACCCAACACCAGCTCTTGGCGGGACACCTCGTTTGGAAGCGATGAAACTGATTCGTGATGTTGAATTGTTAGACAGAGGGTTATATGGTGCACCGATTGGCTGGATAGATGATGAAGGAAATGGTGAATTTGCGGTTGCACTTCGCTGCGGATTATTAAATGGCGCAAAAGCATCCTTATTTGCCGGGTGCGGGATTGTAATTGATTCAGTACCGCAACTTGAATATGAAGAAACAAGCTTGAAGTTTAGACCGATGCTTGGTGCTTTGGAGGAATTAATGAAATGAACAATCATATAGAAGCATTATCATATTATTTAGGCGCGTTCGTGGATGAACTGACGCGTCTAAATGTATGTGATGTTGTCATTAGTCCAGGCTCACGGTCAACACCGATTGCTCTACTAATGGAACAACATGAAGGAATGAACACATATTTACATGTAGATGAAAGATCAGCGGGATTTTTTGCACTCGGTATCGCAAAAGCAAAAAAACGCCCTGTTGCATTATTATGTACGTCAGGAACGGCAGCAGCGAACTACTATCCAGCTGTATGTGAAGCTTTTCATTCACGAGTGCCGCTTATCGTCTTAACGGCAGATAGACCGCATGAATTAAGAGATGTTGGTGCACCACAAGCGATGAATCAATTCAATTTATACGGTACATTTGTGAAGCAATTTACAGAGATGGCACTTCCAGAAGCGAGTGAAGCGATGTATCATTATGCTCGCATGACGACGCAGCGCACGATAGCAAGCGCACTTTTAGCGCCGCAAGGACCTGTTCATCTTAATTTTCCAGTTCGCGAGCCGCTTATCCCAGATTTCTCATTAGAAAGTTTATGGGATAAAGGACGCGGGGAATATACAGGAGTAGTTCAGCAAGGGAACGTGATGATGCCGAGTGAATATGTAGATTCTCTTGTAGGGCGCCTTTCACATATGGAAAAGGGGCTTATTATTTGTGGAGATGATAGTCATTCAGAAATCGCAGCGTTTGCGGCAGAACTAGCTGAAAAAACGGGATATCCAATATTAGCGGATCCACTTTCTAACATTCGTAGCGGACATCACGATAAAACGATGATAATCGACTGTTACGATACATTTCTACGAAATGAATTGTTAAAAGAAACGTGGAAGCCAGAAGTTATAATTCGCTTTGGTGGTATGCCTGTTTCGAAAGCATTAACGCAGTTCATTAAAAAACAGACGAAAGCCATTCATATCGTTGTTGAAGAATCTGGCCAATGGAGAGACCCAGCTCTCGTTGCGACAGAAGTTGTACAGGCAAGTGATATTGCATTTTGCAGTGCACTAATAGAAAAAATGCCAGTTATGAAAAAGAATGATTGGTTCGGAATGTGGAAACATATAAACGAAAAAACGAAGGAAACGCTTCGTGAAATGGAAACATATGAAACGGCATTTGAAGGGAAAGTCATTACGGATATCGTCCGCGTATTACCAGAAGGGGCAACGTTATTTGCAAGTAATAGTATGCCAATTCGTGATACAGATTCATTCTTCTTCACATCGGATAAAAATATTCAAGTGATGGCAAACCGCGGTGTAAATGGGATTGACGGAATCATTTCGACAGCTTTAGGAGCGAGCATTATTTGCGATCCGCTCGTATTAGTGATCGGTGATTTATCATTTTATCACGATTTAAACGGATTATTAGCCGCAAAATTACATGAATTAAATATAACAATTGTCGTTGTAAATAATGACGGTGGTGGTATTTTTTCATTCTTACCACAGTATGAGAAAAAGGAACATTTCGAATCATTATTTGGAACGCCAATTGGACTTGATTACGAGCATGTTGTTAAAATGTACGGCGGTTCATTTAGCCGTGTAAACGGCTGGGAGCAGTTCCGAGAAGAGGTACAAAAAGGAACGACGACAGACGGTTTACACGTTGTGGAAATTTGTACGAATCGTGATGAAAACTTAACATTACACCGTACATTATGGGCAAAAGCGATGGACGTAATTACTACATCGTTGCAAGGTGAATCAAAATGAAAGTAACATTGCAAGGTGTATCGTATGAATATGAAGTAGTCGGAAGCGGGGAACCACTTCTACTTCTTCATGGTTTTACGGGAAGCATAGAAACGTGGCGTCCTTTTATCTCTTCATGGAGTGAGCAGTTTCAAGTTATTGTAGTGGATCTTGTTGGACACGGAAAAACGGAAAGTCCTGAAGATGTGACTCATTATGATATTCGAAATGTAGCATTGCAAATGAAAGAACTACTAGATTACCTTCATATTGAAAAAGCGCACATACTCGGCTATTCAATGGGCGGTAGACTGGCGATTACGATGGCATGTCTATATCCAGAGTATGTACATTCTCTTTTATTAGAAAATTGTACAGCTGGGCTTGAAAGTGAAGAGGCTAGAAAAGAACGCTGTGAAAAAGATGAGCGACTTGCCGATAAAATTGAGCGAGAAGGCATCAATAGTTTTGTAACGATGTGGGAAAATATTCCGCTGTTTGAAACGCAAAAACGTTTAGCACAAAACGTACAAGAAGCAGTGCGAAAAGAAAGACTTGCTAACAATCCAAAAGGAATTGCAAATAGCTTGCGCGGCATGGGAACAGGGGCTCAGCCTTCATGGTGGAACGAGCTGCAAAACTTAAAAATACCTGTTCTTTTAATGAATGGGGAGCATGATGAAAAGTTCTTTCGCATATTAAAAAACATCGAAAAATGCGTCTCTGACGCGAAATTTGTCAAAATTGATGGTGCTGGCCATGCAATTCATGTGGAACAACCGGAAAAGTTTGATACAATAGTAAAGGGATTTCTAAAAACTATGCAGTGATGCTTTTTCATCTAAGAAGGAAGCTACACTTATAGAGGAGATCAGAAATATACAAGGAGGTAGTTGTAATGGCTATTGAATGGGTAAAAGAAGGCAATTACGAAGATATTATTTATTCAACATACAATGGTATCGCAAAGATTTCGATTAACCGTCCTGAAGTACATAACGCATTCCGTCCTAAAACGGTAATGGAGTTAATCAACGCTTTTGCACACGCTCGTGATGATGCAAATGTTGGCGTTATCATTTTAACAGGTGAAGGTGGACGTGCATTCTGTTCTGGCGGCGACCAAAAAGTTCGCGGTCATGGTGGATATGTAGGTGACGACCAAATCCCTCGTTTAAACGTATTAGACCTACAACGTCTAATTCGCGCAATTCCTAAACCAGTTATCGCAATGGTAGCAGGTTATGCAATCGGTGGTGGACACGTACTTCATATCGTATGTGACTTAACAATCGCTGCAGACAACGCTGTATTCGGACAAACAGGTCCTAAAGTAGGAAGCTTTGACGGTGGATACGGAGCTGGTTACTTAGCTCGTATGGTAGGCCACAAGAAAGCTCGCGAAATTTGGTACCTATGCCGTCAATACAGCGCACAGGAAGCGCTTGATATGGGCTTAGTAAACACAGTAGTACCATTAGAAGAGCTTGAAGCAGAAACAGTACAATGGGCACAAGAAATCTTAGCAAACAGCCCAATGGCACTTCGTTTCCTAAAAGCTGCATTCAACGCAGACACAGACGGTCTAGCTGGTATTCAACAACTAGCTGGAGATGCAACGTTATTGTACTACACAACTGACGAAGCAAAAGAAGGTCGCGACGCGTTCAAAGAAAAACGCAGTCCGGACTTCGGTCAATTCCCTCGTTTCCCGTGATCAAAAGCGGAAGCGGCTCGTTTAGAACAAGAGGGCGTAGGAAGGCGTGAAACGACCGACTGTTCTAGCCGCTGTAGCTAGATGTTTTAAAAGCGAAGCCGACTGCTTAGCCCCGTTGGCTAAGGTTCTTTCGCACAGAAAGTGTTTTTTACTTTCTCGTGCGGAAGGTTCTTAGACGGAAGGGGCTAGGAGGCGTAGCTAGATGAGATCAACAGGAAACAAAACAACTAAGAGACTTGATGTCATATCAAGTCTCTTTCTTTCATGAAAGGAGAATGAATGATGGAGACGATGCCAAATTGGTTAATGCAACGTGCATTTTTAACACCAGATCGCACTGCAATTGAAATAGAGGATGAAAAGGTTACTTTTATGCAGCTGCATGAAAAAGTAGTATCTGTTTGTGAACACCTTTCATATGTTGGGATAAAGCGTGGGCAAAAGGTGGCTGTTCTGATGAAAAATGGTATGGAGATGATTACAGTTATTCACGCCCTATCTTACGTAGGTGCAGTAGCTGTACTTTTAAATACGCGTCTTTCAAGAGAAGAGCTACTTTGGCAAATGGATGATGCTGAAGTTATTTGTTTAGTGACGGATCAAGATTTCGAGGCTAAAGATGTTCCTGTATATTCATTTGCCGAAGTGATGAATGGACCAAAGGCGGAAGCCTCTATACAAGAAGAATTCTCTTTAGAAGAAGCGATGACAATTATTTATACGTCAGGGACGACAGGGAAACCGAAAGGCGTTATTTTAACGTACGGTAATCACTGGGCAAGCGCAGTCGGTTCTTCGCTTAATTTAGGGCTTCGTGATGATGATTGCTGGTTAGCTTGTATGCCAATGTTCCACGTTGGCGGTCTTTCCCTTTTAATGAAAAACATTATGTACGGCATGCGCATTTTACTCGTTCCGAAATATGATGCGAATTTCATTCATAAAGCACTTCAAACGAGAGGTGTTACGATCATTTCTGTCGTTTCTAAAATGTTAACTGATTTATTAGAGATACTTGGAGGAGAGACATATCCATCTTCTTTACGATGCATGTTACTTGGCGGAGGACCAGCCCCGAAACCGTTACTCGAAACATGTGTAGATAAAGGAATTCCTGTGTATCAAACGTATGGTATGACAGAAACTTCGTCGCAAATTTGTACGTTATTCGCAGATTATATGTTAACGAAAGTAGGATCAGCTGGAAAACCACTATTTCAGTGTCAACTTCGTATTGAAAAAGATGGCGTAGTAGTACCGCCGTTTGCAGAAGGCGAGATCGTAGTAAAAGGACCGAACGTAACAGGTGGTTATTTTAACCGTGAAGATGCGACGCGCGAAACCATTCAAAACGGATGGCTTCATACTGGTGATCTCGGTTATTTAGATGAAGAAGGATTTTTATACGTATTAGATCGCCGCAGTGATTTAATTATTTCTGGCGGAGAAAATATATATCCGGCTCAAATTGAAGAAGTGTTGCTTTCTCATCCGATGGTAGCGGAGGCCGGTGTTGTCGGTATGACTGACGATAAATGGGGACAAGTACCCGCTGCCTTTGTTGTAAAAAGTGGAGAGGTAACAGAAGAAGAAATTCTTCATTTTTGCGAGGAGAAATTGGCAAAATATAAAGTGCCGAAGAAAGCGTGTTTCTTAGAGGAATTACCACGAAATGCTTCGAAAAAATTGTTAAGAAGAGAGTTAAGACAATTAGTGGAGGAGATGTAAGTGGAAATAAAAAAAGCGACACTTTATATAATAGAAATGCCACTCGTCATTCCGTTTGCTGCAAGCTACGGAACTTATGAAAAGCGTGAAAGTATCGTCATTGAATTAGAAGATACAGACGGGCACATTGGATTTGGCGAAGTCGTTGCATTCTCTGAGCCGTGGTATACGGAAGAAACGGTGAAGACAGCACTGCATGTACTGCAAGACTTTTTATTACCTGATTTATTAAAGGCTGAAATTTCTCATCCGAATGAAATGCCGAGTTTGTTCCAGCATATAAAGAGAAACCGAATGGCAAAGGCCGGAATTGAAGGAGCTGTTTGGGATTTATATGCGAAGCGTCAAAAGAAACCGTTAGCGACATTACTTGGTGGAACTAGGACTGAAATTGAAGTCGGTGTTGTAATTGGAATCAATACGATTCCGGTTATGTTAAAACAAATCGAGAAGTACGCGGAAGAAGGATACGAGCGTTTTAAAGTAAAAATAAAGCCAGAGCATGATTACGAATTATTGAAAGAAATTCGTAAAGAGTTCCCGCATATCCCGTTAATGGCTGATGCAAATTCAGCGTACACGTTAGCGGATACGGAGAAACTGAAACGATTAGATGAATTTCAATTGCTGATGATTGAGCAACCGCTAGCGGATTACGATTTTCTTGATCATGCACAGCTGCAAAAGAAAATTGAAACGCCGATTTGTTTAGACGAAAGTATCCATAGTTTAGAAGACGCGCGCGTTGCGATTACGCTTGGCAGTTGCCGCATCGTTAATATTAAACCAGGACGAGTGGGTGGATTAACGGAGTCGATTCAAATCCATGATTATTGTATGGAGCATAACATACCTGTTTGGTGCGGAGGTATGGTAGAGATGGGGATTTCACGAGCTCAAAATGTTGCTCTCGCCTCATTGCCGAACTTTACGATTCCTGGTGATATATCCGCTTCTAGTCGACATTGGGAGAAGGATATTATTTCGCCGGAAGTGATGCTTGAGGGCGGGAAAGTGATTGTACCGCAAAGCGTTGATGCTGAGTATGAGATAGATCGCGGGAGACTAGCAGAAATTACGAAGCAGCGAATTGTTTTGGAGCGGTAGGTTGAGTCTTTCAAATAGCAGGCGAATTTCGTCGTTAATTGTCGGTAAGTCGATATTCCTTGTCGAAACGTCGATATATTAAAAAAATCGTTGATATATTTCAAGTTGTGTTCGATATATTTGAAAAATCGTCGATATAATTTCATTTACTAAGGTTACTCCCGCGAGTAACCTTTTCATATTGTACAAATTGGATAGACTAGTTTACAATCGAGCGTATATAAGGGGGAGTAATATGAAGCGCATTTCAATTTTAATAGCGGATGATGAGGCAGAAATTGCTGATTTAATTGAGATACATTTAGAAAAAGAAGGGTACCACGTCGTGAAAGCAGCTGATGGAGAAGAGGCAATTCATGTTATTGAAACGCAGCCAATCGACTTAGTGGTTTTAGATATTATGATGCCGAAAATGGATGGTTATGAAGTGACGCGCCAAATTCGCGCGAAGCACCATATGCCAATCATTTTTCTAAGTGCGAAAACATCTGATTTTGATAAGGTGACAGGTCTTGTATTAGGTGCAGATGATTATATGACAAAACCTTTTACACCAATTGAATTAGTCGCACGTGTGAATGCACAATTACGCCGATTTCTTACGTTAAATCAACCGAAAGTAGCGGAGAGCAAATCTGCTTTAGCCATAGGCGGAGTTGTGATTGATCCTGAGCGCCGAACGGTAGATGTGTACGATGAGAAAATTGAATTAACGCCAAAAGAGTTTGATATTTTATATTTATTAGCGAGCCATCCGAAGAAAGTGTACAATGTGGAAAATATTTTTCAGCAAGTGTGGGCGGATGATTATTTTGAAGGTGGAAATACAGTTATGGTACATATTCGTACGTTGCGGAAAAAGCTTGGGGAAGATAAAAGAAAGGATAAGTTAATAAAAACAGTGTGGGGAGTAGGGTATACTTTCAATGGCTAAAAAGATGAGAAGTTTTCGCTCGAAGATGGTTATGCTATTTGCGTTAAGTATGATATTAGCTGCTGGCATAACGTATTTCATTTATGAAGGATTACGGATTTATTATAAATTAGTCGTTCGTTATGAGGATCCGTTAGCTCAATTTCGTTCCATGGTAAGACAAATTGGGGATGTTAATTTCTTTTTAATTATTTTCATCCCTCTGTCCATTATGTTTTTCTTCTTCCTTACTAGGCCGTATTTAAAATATTTTGATGAGATTTCAAACGGAATTCATCATTTGGCGAACGGAGATTTTACAAATAAAGTGCGCGTTTCATCAAATGATGAGTTTGGATATATTGCAAGTGAAATGAATGTAGCGAGTGAGAAACTAAAGGAAGCAGTGGAACGAGGAGATTTCGCGGAAAGTAGTAAGGACCAGCTTATTGTTAACTTAGCTCACGATTTAAGAACGCCGTTAACATCTGTTTTAGGTTATTTAGACCTAATTCTTAAAGATGAGAATTTGACGAAGGAACAAATTAAACACTTTGCCACGATTGCTTTTACGAAATCGCAAAGGCTTGAAAGCTTAATTGATGAATTATTTGAAATTACACGTATGAACTATGGCATGTTAAAGTTGGATACAAAGCCGATCGATGTAAATGAGCTACTTATACAGTTAGATGAGGAATTGTATCCGTTATTAGAAAAACATCATTTAGAAGCTAGATTGAATGTTGATCCTCATTTGCCGATTAACGGTGATGGAAAATTGTTAGCTAGAGTATTTGAGAACCTGTTAACAAATGCCGTTCGATATGGATATGATGGGCAATTTGTTGATATGAATGGGTATATCGATAATGAAGAAGTTGTCGTACAAGTTATTAATTACGGAGATAGCATTCCAGAAGAAGATTTACCGTATCTTTTTGATATGTTTTATACAGGTGATAAATCGAGAACTGTGAACCGTGGCGGGACAGGCCTTGGACTATTTATTGCGAAAAATATTGTTGAGCAGCATAACGGTATGATTTCTGCTGAAAGTAATATAGTTAGAACGGTATTTGAAGTGAGATTACCAAAAGACGAGACTTAACAATTTAATAAAAATTTAAACTTTACCCCACTTTTTATTTTAATAGTTTTTTCTATTCTATACGTAAGTTACGTTAAGGAGGAACTAGAGATGAAAAAGTGGGTATTTATTTCTCTTTTTATATTATGTACAGTCTGTGTAGGCTTTTATATATCACCGTTATTTCAAAAGGAGATCGATGTTAAAATTGCGGAAAAAGATAATAAGGTAAGAGCTGCGAATACTGAAAAGATAGAGATTACAAAAGAAGAGATTTATAAAGGTAATCTGTTATTAGTTAATAAAGATTACCCAGTAAAAAAAGATAGCATTAGGCCTGACATTATAAATGTAAATCATAATAGTGAATTAGTAAGAGGTTACGTAATATTTGATAGAAATCTTCGTTTATCAAAGGATGTTGTAAAAAAGTTTTTAAACGTTGTCGATGCGGCTGGAAAAGATGGCGTACAACATTTCTTAATGAGTAGTGGCTATCGAGATTTTAAAGAGCAAAGTAAATTATATAAAGACATGGGATCAGATTATGCACTTCCAGCAGGATATAGTGAACATAATTTAGGATTATCACTCGACGTTGGATCTACGCAAAAGAAAATGGAGAGAGCCCCTGAAGGAAGATGGATTGAAGAGAACGTATGGAAGCACGGC
Source organism: Bacillus cereus group sp. MS39 (assembly GCF_040448665.1). Taxonomy (NCBI): domain Bacteria; kingdom Bacillati; phylum Bacillota; class Bacilli; order Caryophanales; family Bacillaceae; genus Bacillus; species Bacillus cereus group sp. MS39. Next base: position 609,639 of record NZ_CP123058.1, read on the forward strand.
TTTGTATTACGTTATCCGAAAAATAAAAGCAATATTACAGGCATTCAATATGAGCCATGGCATATCCGTTATGTCGGCTTACCCCATAGTGCGATTATGCAAAAAAAGAATTTCACACTAGAAGAATATTTAGATTTCTTAAAAGAGAAAAAAGAAATTACAACCGATGTGGAAGGTAAGAAATATACGGTTTCTTATTATAAAGTTTCCGGAAACATGAAAGTGAATGTTCCGGTGAATAAGCAGTATGAAATTTCGGGGAATAATATGGATGGGGTTATTGTGACGGTTCAGGAATAGAGAAAGAGGTTGTTCCGTTTTGGAGCAGCTTTTTCGTATATAAGAAAGGGATTGGCGTTTTTTGTCGGTAAATCGATATTTCTTGTTGAATCGTTGATATATTTTGAGTTACGGTAGATATATTTGAAAAAGCGTTGATATAATTTCCTGTACTATCAGAATTTTGAGGAGTATCTCTTATTCTACTTTTAAACATTATAACGTTATATTTACTTCTTCCTTTTTTTGTGCTACTCTAAATATGTGAAAGAGATAAATAAAAATGAAACTTTAATGTAAGCGTATTCTTGGGCTTCTTATAGAAAAGGGTGGAAATACAATGACAGAACGATTCGTACTACGTAATGTGAAACGTGTGAACGGGGAAGAGATTGACATTGTAATTGAAAATAATAAAATCGCAAAGGTGACGAAAGCTGGTGCTGGCGAGGGTGGAAAGGTTCTTGATTACTCAGGTACTTACGTATCGAGTGGCTGGATTGATTTACACGTTCATGCTTTTCCAGAGTTTGATCCGTATGGCGATGAGGTGGATGAAATTGGCGTTAAGCAAGGGGTAACGACAATTGTTGATGCGGGTAGCTGCGGAGCTGATCGTATCGCAGATTTAGTAAAAAGTAGAGAGCAGGCGAAAACGAATTTATTTGCCTTTTTAAATATTTCTCGCATCGGTTTGAAACGAATTGATGAATTATCCAACATGGGATGGATAGATAAAGAGAAAGTAATAGAAGCAGTAGAAAAGTATAAAGATGTAATCGTTGGATTAAAGGCGAGAATGAGTAAAAGCGTCGTTTGTGATAGCGGAATTGAACCGCTTCATGTTGCACGCTCTTTATCTCGTGAAACATCATTACCGATTATGGTACATATCGGTTCAGCGCCTCCTCGCATTGAGGAAGTTGTACCTCTTTTAGAAAAAGATGATGTGATTACACATTATTTAAACGGGAAAGAAAATAATTTATTTGATGAAGAAGGCAAACCGCTACCAGTTTTATTAGATGCAGTGAAGCGCGGTGTTCATTTAGATGTTGGTCACGGTAATGCTAGTTTTTCTTTTAAAGTAGCAGAAGCGGCGAAGCGTCACGGTATTGCCTTTAATACAATTAGTACAGACATTTACCGGAAGAATCGTATACACGGTCCAGTGTATAGTATGGCTCACGTTCTTTCGAAATTTCTTTACTTAGGATATCCGCTAGAAGAAGTAATAAATGCGGTGACGAAAAATGCGGCAGAGTGGCTGAAGAAACCAGAGCTTGGCCGTATTCAAGAAGGCGATATTGCAAACTTAACTTTATTTACGGTGAAAGATGAACCGATTACGTTAATTGATTCAGAAGGGGATCAGCGCGTTGCTGAAAGAAGAATTGATACGAAAGGGGTTGTAATCAATGGGTCATTCATTGAATGCTAAGTACGGATTAAAAAGAGTGATTAATGCGAGCGGTAGAATGAGTATTTTAGGTGTATCCGCTCCGACAAATACAGTTATGGATGCGATGAAACATGGTGGACAAAATTATGTGGAAATTGCAGATTTAGTAGATAAAGCGGGAGACCATATTGCGAGAATTCTAGATTCAGAGGCAGCTGTCGTTGTAAATTCAGCATCGAGCGGAATTGCACTTTCTATCGCTAGTATCGTTACAGAAGGAAATCGCCGTAAAAGTGAAAGACTTCATCAAGAGGTCATCGCGAAAAACGAAGTGATTATGTTAAAAGGTCATAACGTTCAATACGGTGCTCCTATTGAAACGATGATTTACTTAGGCGGAGGAAAACTTGTAGAAGTTGGCTACGCAAATGAAGGGAAAGCAGAACATATTGAAGATGCGATTGGTGAAAATACAGCAGCGATTCTATATGTGAAATCCCATCATGCCGTGCAAAAAAATATGATTTCTGTTGAAGAAGCATGGGAAGTTGCGCAGCGAAATAACGTACCACTTATCGTCGATGCGGCAGCTGAAGAAGATATTCAAAAATATGTGAAGTATTCAGACCTTGCCATTTATAGCGGTTCAAAGGCAATTGAAGGACCAACTTCTGGTATTGTCGGCGGTAAACGAAAATATATCGAGTGGCTGAAAGTGCAATTACATTGCATCGGAAGAAGTATGAAAGTTGGGAAAGAAACAACTTTCGGCTTACTTCAAGCGCTTGACGAGTACGGAGTAAAAGAAGATAAGAGTGAGCAAGAAAAAGAGTTATTACAAGTACTTATGCCGCTAAAAGAATTAAACGGTGTAAATGTAACGATCGTTCAAGATGAAGCAGGAAGAGCAATCTTTAGAGCACGTATTCACATTAAAGAGAACGAGTTAAATAAATCAGCAAAAGACGTCGTAACAGCATTACGAGAAGGGGAAATCGCCATTTATACACGTGATTACGGAGTAAGACAAGGATTCTTTGATATTGATCCACGTCCACTTCAAGGTGATGACATACATGTAATCGAAGAAAAAATGAGAGAAATTGTAGGGGGAAACTAAAATGACAAACATTCAAAAACGTTTTTATAAAGGCCGCGTAGCATTAAATGTATTAGCGAACAATATCGAAAATGCGAAAGACATTTTTGAGGCCGCAGAAGGTTATGTAGTTGTTGGAGTGTTATCAAAAGATTATCCAACAGTAGAAGAAGCAGTTACAGCGATGAAAGCATACGGAAAAGAAATTGATGACGCTGTATCGATCGGATTAGGCGCAGGAGATAATCGCCAAGCAGCAGTTGTAGCTGAAATTGCGAAGCATTATCCTGGTAGCCATATTAATCAAGTGTTCCCTTCAGTTGGAGCGACACGTGCAAATCTTGGCGGAAAAGATAGCTGGATTAATAGTTTAGTATCACCAACAGGAAAAGTAGGGTACGTAAATATTTCTACTGGTCCAATTAGTGCAGCTGGAGAAGAAAAAGCAATCGTTCCAATTAAAACAGCAATCGCACTTGTACGTGATATGGGCGGAAATTCATTGAAATACTTCCCAATGAAAGGTTTAGCTCATGAAGAAGAATATCGCGCAGTTGCGAAAGCTTGTGCGGAAGAAGGATTTGCATTAGAGCCAACAGGCGGAATTGATAAAGAAAACTTCGAAACAATTGTACGTATTGCGCTAGAAGCAAATGTAGAGCAAGTTATCCCGCACGTGTACTCTTCTATTATTGATAAAGAAACTGGCAATACGAAAGTAGAAGATGTTCGCGAATTATTAGCGGTAGTGAAGAAGCTAGTTGATCAAAATGCGTAAGAAAATTGCAGCATTCGGCGAAGTAATGATGCGCCTGCAAGTACCAGGGTATGAATTGTTATCGCAAGCTAACACATTAAAGTACTCATTTTCTGGTACAGGTGTGAACGTGGCAGCAGCACTTTCTCATCTCGGTCATGAAGGCTTTCTTATTTCAACTTTACCGGAAAATTCTGTTGGGGATGCTGCGGTATCACATATTCAAAAGTTAGGCATTCGGGCACCGTTTATTTCAAGAGGCGGTAAATATGTCGGCATGTACTTTTTAGAAAATGGATTTGGAGCACGTGCAAGCCGCGTTACATATTCAAATCGATTAGAAAGCAGCTTCAATACGGCATGTGAAGACATGTATCAATTTGAAGAAATCGCAAAGGAAATTGATATCGTTCATTTTTGCGGAATTACACTTGCGATGAATGATACGGTGCGCCATCATATGAAATCTTTAGCGAAAGCAGTGAAAGAAAACGGAGGAACTGTCGTCTTTGATTGCAACTATCGTCCATCTCTTTGGGGAGAAGACGGGTATGAGCAGGCGAAACCACATTACGAAGAAATGCTAGCTCTTGCTGATATCGTTATGATGAACGAAAAAGATGCAATGTTCGTTCTTGGAATGAAAACAGAGGAGACAGAGCGAGAGGCGCAACTTGTTGATCTTATTCCAAAGGTTGCTGAAACATATCATATCGCTACAATTGCTGGTACACATCGCTCTATTAATAGCGATAATACACACTCGCTTCGCGGGTTTATATGTAAAGATGGTGCGTTCACTTTTGCAAAAACACTTACGTTTTCTGTATATGATAGAATAGGTGCTGGAGATGCTTATACGAGCGGGATTATTCATGGCGAGATAGAAGAGTTTGCACCAGAGAAAGCTGTTTCATTTGCGTCAGCAGCTGGAATGCTTGCACATACAATCGTCGGTGATACGCCAATGTCATCAGAGAAGGATATACTTCGGGCAATGACGGCATCAGTAGGTGATGTAGAAAGGTAGTGGGTGTAACGGTGAACGTAACGAGGAAAAAAGGACCATTATATTTACAAATAAAAAATATTATTCGTGATCGAATATTGCATGGTGTATATGCGATTCATACGAATATTCCTTCCGAACCGCAGTTAGAAGAAGAGTTCAAAGTGAGCAAAATTACAGTGCGTAATGCGATTAAAGAACTTGCTCAAGAAGGATATTTAGAAAAGAAAAGCGGTAAAGGAACGAAAGTGATCCGTAATACTTCTGCGACAAAGTTGTCAAAGGGTAAGAAATTTACAGAAGTGTTAGTGGAAGAAGGATATAAAGTACAAAAGAAACTGCTAAAAGCAGAAATCGTTCATAATGAAGAAGGAACAGTGCCATTTCAATTATTCGGTAGGGAAAGTTTTCGTATCGAACGTTTATATACGTTAAATGATGCACCGTACATTCATTATACGCACTATTTCTCAGCACACATGGCAAGTACAGATTTATCGGACTTTGACTTGCAATCGCTTTACGATTTAGTTGAAGACCGAGGTATACATTTAGAAAACTTCAGAGATGAATTCGCTGTTGGACTTGCGCCTAGTTTCGTTGCAGAAGCGTTAGGTGAAAAAGAGGGGACAGCGTTATTAAAACGTATGCGCTATTCTTACGATGAAGTTGGCGAAGTAATTGAATATAGCGAAGGCTACTACAACACAGAAATGCAGCATTATGTAGTGAATTATGACGTATAAAAGGAGGGTATTCGCCCTCTTTTTTTATAAAGTGTTTCATTAGATTCATCCCGCACCAATTAGGTGTTTATTGCCTGCAAATACGGGATAAAAGTAAGGGGAATGAGAGATGGATATATACTTATTAATCGTCACGTTATTTGCAATCGCGATTGTTATTTTAGGGGTATCATGGTGGAAATGGCATGCATTTATTAGTTTAACAGTTGCGAGTTTATTTTTAGCTATCATGTCTGGATTGAATTTGACGAAAATAGTGACTGCCTATGAAACTGGTGTTGGTAGTGTACTAGGGCATTTAGTTGGTATTTTAGCTCTCGGAACAATTTTAGGAAAAATGATGTCCGATTCAGGGGCCGGCATGCAAGTGGCAGACTTCTTTATTCGATTTTTCGGTGTAAAGAAACTACCGTGGGCTATGTTATTTGCAGGATTTGTTATAGGAATTCCAGTGTTTTTTGAAGTGGGGATCGTCATTTTATTACCACTTGTTATTTCTATTCGAAAAACGACGAAGCAAAATATATTATTAATTGCGTTACCTGTTATTGCTGGATTATCTATTGTGCATGGGCTAGTGCCACCACATCCAGGGGCGATGACAGCAATCGGTATTTATAACGCGAACTTAGGAAAGGTACTTTTATATTCATTAATTATCGCGTTACCAACAGCCATTATCGCAGGACCGATATTTGCAAAGTGGGTACATAAAAGGGTTATACCTGAAAATGAACCAGAGCTTGTTCGAGTTACGACTGTATCAACAGATTTACCAAGTCGTAAAGTTTCATTTTTTATTATTTTATTACCAGTTGTATTGATGATTTTATCAGTAGTGGCACCATATATTTCATTACCAAAAAAGATAACTGAATTTTTTGTATTTATAGGAAGTCCAGTAATTGCTTTACTTATTTCATGTTTTGCAGCATTTTATTTACTTGGAATAAGGCAAGGAATTAATAAAAAGATGATTAAAAAATTAACGGATGACAGTTTATTACCGGTCGGTTCCATTATTTTAATTATTGGTGCAGGCGGTGGATTTAAACAAATATTAATTGAAAGCGGCGTTGGAACAGCGATTGCCCAAATGGCAGAACATATAGCGTTATCACCAATTGTGTTAGCTTTTATGGTAGCTGGATTAATTCGAATTGCAACAGGTTCAGCGACAGTAGCATTAACGACAGCAGCAGGGATTGTTTCACCAGTTATTCAGCACATGTCAGGTGTAAATTTAGAATTGCTCGTTATAGCAACGGGTGCAGGATCATTAATGTTTTCTCACGTAAATGATGCAGGATTTTGGCTTGTAAAAGAGTATTTAGGATTAACGGTGAAGGAAACGTTTAAAACGTGGACGGTACTTGAGACATTGTTATCATTTATTGCATTTGGTTTTGCGCTTTTATTAAATACTTTTATTTAGAAGATACCTTAATTGGTATCTTTTTTTTGATGAAGCCCATTTCCAAAAACAAGCCCGTTTTTAGGTAAGCCAAGCTTCCTATTCGCCCTGAAAACATACTATAAATGGAATCCCCTCATTTAGAGCAAGGTGAACTTGTTATGAATGATACTAAAGGAGGAATAGAGTAATGAGCGAAAAGTGTGAACACAGACATGATGATTGTAACCGCAGAAACCATGGTTGCGGAGGCGGTTTTGCGCTTCTAATCGTATTGTTTATTTTATTAATTATCATCGGTGCTAGCTGCTTCGGCGGAGGCGGAGGCGGTTGTGGTTATGGTGGTTACGGCGGTTATGGCGGCGGCTATGGTGGATATTGCTGCTAATTAAAAACTATTGAAAATAGCCTTGTGCATACTGCACAAGGCTATTTTATTCATATTTTTATATGCTGTGATAATTTATTAATGTACAGAGAACGGATTAAGAAGAAGAAAATAATCTCGATAATCCCGAACAATGTAAGTATAATGATTAATTCTTTTAATAAAGGAAAAGCAAACATGCTTTGTAGAAACTTAATCGCAAATATTGTATGAATACCAGCAACGATATAAGGAATGAAAAATAAAATTCCTAATTGAATCGTTGCTGAACGAAACATTTCCGATTCTGTTAAGCCGAGTTTTGTAATTGTAATGTACTTTTGTTTTTCGGTCGTTAAGTCATTATACATACGGAAGTATAAAACACTAGCTGCCCCGATAAAGAAAATAAAGCCAAGAAATGCCCAAATAAAGAAAGTAGCAATTGAATTGCCTTTACTGTAGTGTAGATCATCCGCGGCTGTAGAAAGGGAAAATGGGACTCGAGCATCTTCTTCTTTATGTTTTTCATAAAAATCACGCACATCTTCACTTATAGTACGCGAAATATTTTTTGTCGGAGTAATTGAGTTTTCCCAGTTCTCCACAAAATAATTATATAGCGTTATTGTTTCAATATGAGGAATCAAATTATCAATTACAGTATCTTGAATAACAATTAAATGGGGTAATAAGAAAGACGGCTCTATCCCTTTATTAATAAATCCTTTAATAGAGAACTCCTTTTTATTTGATCCGAGTGTAATTGTATTTTGTTTTGCAAATGGATTTGATACAAGATTTAAGAGTTCTGGCGAGTAACGAGAAATAATATAGACTTGTGTAGAATCAAGAGTTATTTCTGGTCTCTTTAATTGTTTGGCGAGTATGTTATAGTCACTCATTTTCATAAGAACAACGTCTTCTTTTAAAGCTGTATCTTTTAATACTGTAGATTTGTATTTATTGTATTGAAAATTAGCATTTGTAAGCTCCGTTTCAATTGTAGCAATGTGTTTTTGCTCTAATGCATCTTCACCTTTGGTTACGTATGTGAAGGGGAAGGGATATCGTTCTAATATCGAAGCTTTTGTATTGTTATTAGCGGCAAATAATCCGATGATAATTGTAAATGCAAGTGCTGATAACATAGAAACGATAAAGAGAACATTAATATTACTACGAGTACGGCTAGTTAAATCTGAAATCCATAACATATTTATTTGCTTCATATAAAACTTTCTTCGTCTTTTTAAAATGAAGATAAAGAGAAGAAATGTTTGCGAAAAGAATAGATATGTCCCGACTACTACGAGAGGCAAAATAGATAATATAATAAAGACTACAGAGCCATTCTGTACATTTTTTTCTGTTACGTAGCCTTGTGGATAACCGGCGATATAATAACATAATGTTAAGCAAATTAAAGCAAATATCGAAATAAGTATAGATGGTTTCTTTTCTTTGTCTCCTTTTTTTGTCCCCTTAATGAGCTGTGTTGTTTTACGAGTACGAATGAACATCGGTGTAAACGTAGAAACGATGAAAAATAAAATGATAAACGTTACTGTTGTAACGATGATTGCTTCTGTTGGCCAATATAAATAGAGGCCTTTTGCATTTGTTAATTTAGAAGTAACGAGTAAGAAAAAGTTAGAAAAAACAAGACCGCCTTGAATACCAGCAAAGATAGCTAGTATTCCAATAATCATATTCTCAGTAAACAAAAGGCGTTTTAATTGTTTGTGTGAAATACCGAGAACAGTTAAAACGCCAAATTGTTGTTTCCGGACATTTAAAAATGTCCCGATAGAATATAAGAGAAAGAAGAACGAGAACAAAACGATAACAAACTGTGCCATGCCAGCTAAGTTCATGAGCGGATCTTGTTCCTGCAATTTATTCATAATTTGTAAGCGCGGATGATACGCGTATACAGTAAATGAAAAGAAAACCATGATAGAAAACGCACTACTTACAAAATAAGCGAAATATGCTTTCGAATTGCGCGAGACATTTTTAAATGCGAATTGCCAAAATGTCATCCACGTCTTCCTCCTAATAATGCTAAAACATCTAATATTTCTTGATAAAACTTCTCGCGATATAATCCGCGGTGTAGTTCGTTGTAAAGCTCGCCATCTTTAATGAAAATGACGCGGTTACAATAACTTGCTGCAAACGGATCGTGCGTAACCATTAAAATCGTTGCATCTTCTTCTTTGTTTAATTTCGTAAATAGCTCCATTACGTCAATTGCCGCTTTTGAATCTAAGTTTCCTGTCGGTTCATCGGCAAGTAGAAGGGAAGGATGATGAATAACAGCACGTGCTACTGCGGTACGCTGTGCTTGTCCTCCTGACACTTCAAAGATACGCTTGTCTAAAATATGATCAATTCCAAGCTTTTTTGAAATGTTATCAAGCTTTTCATCCATTTCTTTTAATGGAACATTATCTAATGTTAAAGGTAGTACGATATTTTCACCGATTGTTAGTGTATCTAGTAGGTTAAAGTTTTGGAAAACAAACCCTAACTCTTGGCGGCGGAAAATAGCTAACTTTTCCCTACGAAATGTGTGCGGTTTTTTTCCGTTAATCACGACATCACCAGAAGTAGGGGAATCAATTGTAGAGATAACGTTTAAAAATGTAGATTTACCGCTACCAGATGGCCCCATGATAGCAACAAATTCACCTTTATCCACGTGTAAATTTATATTTTTTAAAGCAGTATGAGGGACTTTTCCTTCATACACTTTTGAAACGTTTTTTATGTGTAAAACTTCTTCCATAGTAATCACCTTTCTGCTTTTTAAAACTTAATGTGTTGTGATAATTTTTGCATATAGAAGGAACGAATTAAAAGGAAAAATAAAATTTCAACTGTTCCAAAAATCATAAGTACGACTGTAATTTCAGCGAAGAACGAGAGATGTAATATGTCTTGTAGCATCTTTGTCGCAAACATCGTATGGATCGATGCCATAATGTAAGGGACAAAAAAAAGAATCGCAAGCTGAATTGTCGCTGAACGTTTCATCTCAGCTGCAGTTAAACCAATTTTCGTAATCGTTACATATTTTTCTTGCTCATTTGTTAAATCTGTATACATTCGGAAGTAAAGAACACTACCGGCACCGATAAAGAAAATAACACCTAAGAAAGTACCAATTAAGAAGAAGGAAGCGACATTTAGTTTAGTTTTGTATAGAGAATCGCTTGCTTCACTTGCATGAAAAGGTGGGTGCTCTGCTTGAATTGCGGCATTGTCATTATCAATTTTTGTTGTAAATGTCGAACCGATGTTATGTGCTTTTTCCCAATCGTAAACTTTAAAGCTATATACACTCATTTGTTTTGAAACGGTGGATAATGCTTCTACATTTTCATCAGATAGTATGAGCAATTGGTATATTAAGCGATTTGGGAATGGGTTATAACCTTTATATTCTTTCACTTGTAGTTGTAAATTGTTTTGAGTAAGTGTAAGAGTATTTTTCTTTTCTTGATTATGAAGTGTTCCAATAACCTGATCATCTAAGTCTTTCATAAGAATATAAGATTCATTCTTATTCACCGTGAGCGTTTCCCAATTTAAAGCCTTAGCAAGTACATTATAGTCACTTTGTTTAATGGCATAATAGAGCTGCGTGTTATCTTCAGCTGAAGATACTTCATATATATCCGTTTTAAATTTTGTATAAGTAAAGTGCTCTTCATTAAATTTTTGCTCTAACCAGTTTAAATGTTCATCAGCTAACGTATTTTCAGTATGAGATAAATAAGTAAACGGGAAAGGGTTTTTCCTAATTTCATCAAACTTTGTAAACTTCCCGAATCCATATAAGAATGTAATCATTGTAAAAGCGAGCGTCGATAGCATCGCTACTATAAAGAGCATATTAATATTCGTACGAATGCGCGATGCTAGATCAGAGATCCAGAGCATATTAATTCGTTTCATGTAAAACTTTCTTCGAGTTTTTAAAATACGAATAAGTAAAAAACTAATTTGTGAAAAGAAAAAGTATGTTCCAGCTGCAATAAGCGACGGAATGACAAATATACTAGAGATGGCATATAAAAGCCCAATGATGTCACCTAGCGACATAAAATACAGCGGATTTGCGGCTAACGCATATCCAGATATTAAACACGTCGCACCAAATAGAGAGATGAGCACGGATGCTTTTCTTTCTTTTTGTTTTGTTCCTTCTTTTAGAAGTCGTACAGCTTTTCTCGTACGAATGAGCATCGGTGTAAAAGATGATACGAGAATGAAGAGCCCAAGAAAGATGATAATCGTTAAAACGATAGCACTTGTAGGCCAATATAAGTATAAACCAGGTACATGCGTAATTTTGGCCGTAACTAATAAAAAGAACTGTGAAAAGACAAGTCCAAGTTGAATACCAAAAAATATGGATAGGACACCAATTAGCATGTTTTCTAGAAATACGAGCCTCTTTAATTGCTTTTGAGATATGCCAAGTACTGTTAAAATCCCAAATTGTCTTTTTCGTACTTTTAAGAAAGTACCAATCGAATATAGTAAAAAGAAAAATGAAAAGAACACAATGACAACTTCTGAAATTGTCATTAATATGCTTAGAGCATAATTCACGTCTGTCGTGTGCAATTTAGGATGAAATAAATAAACTGCAAATGAGAAAAAAATTGCGATGGAGAACGCACTGCTTACAAAATAGGCGAAATAAGCTCTGGCGTTCCGTGTGACGTTTTTAAATGCAAACTGCCAAAATGTCATTCACCTGAACCTCCTAATAGAGTGAAGAAGAAAAGGATATAAAAGATACCCTTTTCCTGTACTAATATATTTATAAAACTTAACCATTCGTATACTCTGATAACTTTTGCATGTAAAAGGAACGAATGAATAAGAAAAAGATGACTTCAACGACTCCAAAAATAATAAGAACAGCTGAAATTTCTTTGAATAGTGATAAATCAATTACGTCTTGGAGCATTTTTGTTGCGAACATTGTATGAATGGACGCCATAACGTACGGAACGAAAAATAAAATGCTAAGTTGAATGGTTGCAGATTTTTTCATCTCTGCATCTGTTACACCAATTTTTGAAATTGCTACATATTTTTCTTGTTCATTCGTTAAATCAGTATACATTCTAAAGTAAAGAACGCTACCTGCTCCAATAAAGAAAATGACACCTAAGAATGTCCCGATTAGGAAGTATGCGGCACTTCCTGATGTAATTCTATATAATGAGCCTGCTGATTCATAGGAGCGTATAAGGGGTCCTTCGTATTGGAATTCCTGTCGATCTTTTTGTATTCTTTTCATAAAATCATCAGCAATTTCATACGTCTTTTCCCAGTTTTGTACGTTATAATTGTATGCTGCAACATGTTTTGTTGTATTTGGTAAGTTGTTTACAACAACGTCAGGTAAAATTAAAGTTTGATATGAAAAGTTAGATGGAATGGCCCCTGCTTGTTCATAGCCCTTTACTTGTAATTGCGTATTTGTGCTAGAAAGTGTAATAGACTTTCTATTGTAACTTGGCTCAAACTCGCTGAATAAGGTTACATAAGCGCTACCTGTTAAGACATATGCTTCATTATCGTTCATGAATAGTTGTTTCATTCGTAAGGAAGCTGCAAGTTTGTTATAGTCACTTTGTTTCATTGCATATATGTCATTATAAGCGGTTATACCCTCATCTTCTTTCAGTGGTGTTTCATATAAATCAGCCTTTATTTTTTTATAAGAGAAATTCTCTTTTTTTAATTGTTGTTCAAGCCAATTTAAATGATCGTCCACAAAAGGATTTGCGTCATAAGAAAAATAAGAGAATGGAAAAGGTGAACTTCGCGTAACCTCTAGCTTTGTAAACTTTCCGACTCCATATAGGAACGTAATCATTGTGAAAGCAATTGTAGATAGCATCGCTACAATAAACAGCATATTAATATTCGTTCGGATGCGGCTTGCTAAATCCGAAATCCAAAGCATATTAATCTGTTTCATATAAAACTTTCTTCTTTTCTTTAAAATATAAATAAGTAAGAAACTAATTTGCGAAAAGAAGAAATATGTCCCAATTGTAACAAGCGTTGGGATCACAAAAATACTTGAAACCATATATATAACGCCTACTTGTGGATTTATTGAGAAGAAATATTTAGGGTTTGCCGCTAAAATATAACCCCCTAATAAACAGATAGCACCAAATAGAGAGACGAATATGGATGGTTTTCTTTCTTTTTGTTTTCCACTATTAGCTTTTAAAAGATGTACCGTTTTTTTCGTCCGAATTAGCATTGGTGTAAATGAAGATACAGCGATAAAGAGACTAAGAAATACAATTGTTGTTAAAATGAAAGCATTCGTCGGCAAATATAAATATAGTCCTGGTAGATGTGTAATTTTCGCTGTTACTAATAAGAAAAATTGCGAAAAGACAAATCCAAACTGCATGCCGAAAAAGATAGATAAGATACCAATTAACATATTTTCAGTGAAAATGAGTCGATGTAATTGCTTTTTTGATATACCTAAAACGGTTAAAACACCAAATTGCATTTTACGAACTTTTAAAAAAGATCCGATTGAATAAAGTAGAAAGAAGAACGAGAACAAAACAATGATAACTTCTGAAAATATCATTAATCCTGAAATTTCAGAGACCATGCCAAAGTTTTGTAATTTCGGATGAAATAAGTAAACAGCAAACGAAAAGAAAACAGCAATGGAAAAGGAACTACTTACGAAATAAGCAAAATAAGCTCTGGAATTACGTGTTACATTTTTAAAGGCAAACTGCCAAAATGTCATAATACGTACCTCCCGCTAGAAGGCAAATATGTAGTTTTATTGCAAAAAATGTATGAGAGTAAGTTCTCATACATTTTGCTAGCATATGTCACGATCATGCTTCGGTCACCTTCTCCGTATGTTCTGCTTGATTACTTGCAGCGTTGTGGAAGATGATCTTAATCGTCGTTCCTTTACCAACTTCAGAATCTAGTTTGACAGAGTGACCTAAATAATCACAAATTTTACTTACAATATAAAGTCCCATACCAGTAGATTCTCCAAATGTACGACCGTTTTTCCCAGTGTAAAACGGTTCAAATACTCTTCGAATATCTTCTTGCGGGATACCAACACCTTCATCACGAACTTCTAAAATAATATCTTTTCCGTTTCGGTAAGCAGATAAGAACACTTTCTTTCCGCGCTCACCAGAGTAACGAACAGCATTCGTCATTAACTGATAGATGATAAATTTTAGCCATTTCGCATCAGAAGCAACTTTTAAATCAGAATGAACTTCTAAAACAGGGAAGACTCCGTTACGAATGAATAGTTCTTTTAGGCCGTTAATATTTTTTGTTACCGTATCTTTTAATGAAATTGTTTCGACATGGAAATCTTCATGGAAGTTATTTAATCTTGCCATATATAAAGCCATATCAAGCCCTTGGTTCAGACGATCTAATTCCTGTTTAAACTTTGGAATTAAATGTTCGTCTTCCATTTCTAGCACCATAAGCTGCATAACGGACACAGGTGTCTTCATTTGATGCACCCAGTGGTTAATGAATAATTGATGCTCTTGTTGTTTTACTTCATACGATTGTAGTTCTTTTTGGAATAGACGATACTGCGTACGCACGAGTTCATTTACACCATGAGGCATCGGAGCGGTTGCTCTTTCAATAAAAGCATCTTCCATTTTTTCTGGTTGCTCACTTAATCTATGGTACATTCTACGATTGCGAACATAACGGTAAGCGAGGAAACAAATAAATAAGTATAGGCTTAAAACGACGAAGTAAAATTTATTATTTTGAAATCCATCTACTGCATCATAAAGAACGAAGATGATACCGAAGTTTAATACGTACAGTAGAAAAAATGCAAAATGATCACGTAAAAATAGCTTCATGCTTATTCACTCCAAGTTGCGTTAAAACGATACCCAAGTCCACGTACTGTTTCAATAGCATTTTCAATACCAAGCTCATTGAACTTTTTACGAAGACGCGTAATGTTTACGTTTAATGTGTTTTCTTCAACGAAGCTCTCGTCATCCCAAAGGGCAGCTAATAAATCTTCACGGCTCGCTGTACGAGGGAATTTAGATAATAACATTTCTGCTAAAATAGCTTCTTTCTTCGTTAAAAGAACTTGCTCAGCACCGAAATGAATTTCTGGGCGTTCCGGGAATAGTTTTAAACCTTCTACTTCAACGATACGTTCAGAAATATTTGGCGCATAATCACCGTAAATACGGCGTAATTGACCTTTAATTTTCGCCATTACAACGTCGTAGTGGAACGGTTTTGTAATATAATCATCCGCACCGCTTTCAATCGCCATAATTTGCTCCATCTCACCAGCACGAGCTGAAATGAAAATAATTGGACAAGTAGATTCATGGCGAATTTGACGGCACCAGTAGAACCCATCGAATTTTGGTAAGTTTACATCAAGTAAAACAAGGTGTGGTTTCACTGCGTTAAACGATTCCATAATATCATCAAAGTTTTCAGTAACAACAGCGTCGTAACCGTACTTTTGAATGTGAGATTGCAGTAATGATGAAATATTTGGATCATCTTCAACGATTAAGATTTTGTACATATGTATACTCCTCCTCAAAAAAACACTTGTAGCTATAGTGTACCATGTGTTTCATGTCTTTTCATTATGTTGAAATATAAGCTAGTAAACAGTATAAGTCAAAAGTGTGAAAAGTAAAAAAGGGCGCTGGATATAATTGACAAATAAAGGTAATCAGTTTAATATTTAGATAAATATCTAAATGTCTAATTAGTGAGAGGAAGAAAGACATTGAATCAAGCATTCAAAGCATTAGCAGATCCAACAAGGCGAAAAATTTTAGATTTATTAAAAGAAGGCGATCTAACCGCCGGGGAAATTGCAGAACAGTTCAATATGACGAAGCCAAGTATTTCACACCACTTAAATGCACTTAAAAATGCTGAACTTATTCAAGATGAAAAGAAAGGCCAATTTGTTGTGTACTCTTTGAATACAACTGTATTTCAAGATTTGTTGACTTGGGTGTTTACATTTACGAATAAGGGGGAAGAGGGGAAATGAAGAAGCATATATTTCCGTTATTATTAATTGCTTTAACGATTATTGCATGGTGTGTCGCGTGGCCCCATTTACCAGGTGAAGTTCCGAGCCATTGGAACATTGATGGTGAGGTAAATGGGCATATGTCAAAAATGGGAATGTTGATTTTTGATGTAGCAATTATGATTTTTATATATGCATTAGTAACTGTATTGCCTAAGATAGATCCAAAGTACGATAACTATAAAAAATTTCCTAAAGCACTTGGAAGGATCAATGGAGCAATTTTATTTTTCTTATTTACTATTAATATGATGACACTAGCAAATGCTTTAGGATATAACATTCCAATTGGAATCGTTGTGAATATAATGGTCGGTATTCTCTTCGTCGTGCTCGGCAATTATATGCAGCAATGTAAACCAAATTTCTTCATAGGTATAAAAACACCGTGGACGTTAAGTAGTGAGGAAGTGTGGAGAAAAACAAATCGCTTAGGATCAAAGATTATGATGATTGGCGGTATTGTAATTACGATTTCGGCGTTTCTACCGGGAATGTGGAAAATGATTAGTTTGTTAAGTGTTGTAGTCGTACTGGTTGTTGGTACGATGGTGTATTCCTATATCGCTTATAAAAAGGAACTAAAAATGTAAACCAAAGCTGCTTTTCCTTTCATGGAAAAGCAGCTTTGGTTTTTATTTCTTCAAAACCGGTATCCAAATTTCACTTTTAAAATTCGGAGAAGATATATCTTTCTGTTCATTCCACAATATTTCTGGTCCTTCCGCTAGTTCATAGTTTGAGGAAGGAAACCATTCGGAATAAATGCGTCCCCATACATTTTGTAATGTTTCAGGAAATGGACCGACAGCTTCAAATACGGTCCACGTTGAAGCTGCGACTTCAAGTTGTGTGAATTGCTCTGGACAATCTTTCATTGAGGCTACTCCAATGTAGTGATCGAGTTCTCCCTTTTCCTCCATTCTACCTTCAGAAAAGTTAGTAGAAGCACTAATAATTCCAGTAGGTTCAATGTTTGAAAGGGACTTTAATGTTTGAATGGACTCTGGATTTAAACTTTTCCACATAGAAGCAATTTCTTCATTTACACCGTTAAATACAATCGGTACGCGTTTTGTAATACCAATAATTCGAAATGGTTCTTTTTCTTCAATTCGATAGTTCATTTCGTTTCCTCCTTGAATCGATAACTGGAAGGTCATTGGTGAATAAGCTTTCAAAGAATGACTACTATTTCGGGCCTCTGAAGGTGTTATGCCGTGCAAGTTTTGAAAAGCACGTGTAAAAGAATCTGGCGAGTTGTACCCATATTTTATAGCGACATCAATGACTTTTGCATTGCTATCTTTTAGTTCAAAAGCAGCGAGAGTAAGACGTCTACAGCGAATATATTCTGACAGTGATATGCCGGCTAGGAAAGAAAACATTCTTTTAAAGTGATACTCAGAGCAGAGTGCTAGCTGTGCAACTTCTTTAAAATTAATTTCATCTGTCAAGTTGTCTTCAATATATTGCATTGCAGCATTCATATTTTTTAGTGAATCCATTAAATGACCTCCTCTGTAAGTAGAATAGCAGGAAAGAAATAGCCCCATCCGACATTTCATGCACAACTTTGTAGGATACATTTTTAACCTTACAAAATTGTAATGTTCCTGTAAGGAGAATGAATGGATGGTATGATATCCCAATGCTATAGTAACAAAGTACTTTTGTTCAGTAGGTTAAATTTTTATATCTTTACTTATGCGTCTTACATAACTGTCATGTTTGTGTAAGAAACATCGATAGTGGCAAGAGTAGAGAATGTATATAGTTGAAAATAGAGAATAGAAGAAATGAGGGATGTCGAGATGAAAACAGTGTTAGAAGCAAAAAATATTGAAAAAGTGTATGACACGGGTGGTAATAAATTCGCAGCGTTAAAAGGTATTAACTTACAAGTAAAAGAAGGTGAGTTCGTTGGAATTATGGGACCTTCTGGTTCGGGTAAGACGACTTTACTAAACGTTCTTTCTACAATTGATAATGCGACGAACGGTGAGATTTTAATTGATGGAAAAGATATCGTGAAAATGAATGATGATAAGTTAGCGTTATTCCGCCGCGATCATTTAGGTTTCATTTTCCAAGATTATAATTTATTAGATACGTTAACGGTAAAAGAGAATATTGCGTTACCTCTTGCGTTATCAAAAGTAAAGGCAAATGAAATTGATCGTCGTGTTCTTGAAATCTCGAAAAAGTTCGGTATCGATCATATTTTAAGTCAGTTCCCATATCAAGTATCTGGCGGACAGAAACAGCGTTGCGCAGCATCGCGTGCGATTGTTACAAATCCAAGTATGATTTTCGGGGATGAGCCAACTGGAGCGCTTGATTCTAAATCAGCAACAGATTTACTTGAAAGTATGAAGTCGTTAAATGAATATGATAACTCTACAATTTTAATGGTAACGCATGATGCGTTTGCGGCGAGTTACTGTAAACGAGTTATTTTCATTAAAGATGGTGAGTTATATAAAGAATTGCACCGCGGTGAATTAACGCGCAAACAGTTCTTCCAACAAGTCGTTGACGTAATGTCTTCTATTTCCGGAGGTATGGCTGATGACCTTATCTAGCATTGCCCTCCGCAACATACAGCGGAACTTTAAAGACTACTTTGTATATTTTGCATCTATGATTTTTAGTATTGTTATTTATTTTACATTTAAAGCACTGCAATATAATTCACAAATGGAAAAAGCAGCGGAAGCTTCTAAAAAAATTAGTGGAGCGTTCCAAGTTTCCAGTGTCATGCTAATTATATTCGTAGCAGTGTTCATTATATATTCAAACGGTTTCTTTACAAGGAAACGTAAAAAAGAAGTTGGATTATATTCCTTATTAGGTATTCGTAAAAGACAGATTGGTAAAATGCTGTTTTATGAAAATATGTTAATGGGATTAATGTCATTAGTAATCGGGATTGCGATTGGTAGTGTCCTTTCAAAATTATTCCTTGAGTTACTAGTAAGTATGATGGGATTAAACTTAAATGTTCATTTTGAAGTACCGATGGCTGCAATTGTTGATACGGCAATTATTTTCTTTGTGATTATATTGTATACATCACTTCAAGGATATCGTTTAATTTATCGCTTCAAGTTAATTGAACTTTTCCGCGCAGAACGTGAAGGAGAAGCAATGCCAAAAGGATCTGTCATTATGGCATTAATTTCAGTGTTCTTAATCGGTTCAGGTTATTTCTTAGCGTTAATGTTTATGAAGGCAGTTAAATATGCAGACTTTATGGCAGTTGCACTTTATATTTTACTTGCGACAGTATTAGGTACGTACTTACTATTTATGTTCTTTACAGTATTCGTATTAAAACGTGCAAGAAATAATAAATCATCGTTTTATAACGGTATGAATATGGTAACGACGTCACAGTTACTATATCGTATTAAAGGAAATGCAAAGTCACTTGCGACAATTTCTATTTTAAGTGCAGTGACATTAACGGCGGTTGGTACGTCAGTTACGATGTATTACAACACATTTACGCAATCAAAAGCATTTACACCATACAGCTATTCTTATGAGAAAAAAGATGCAGAACTAGATAAGAAAGTAAATACGATTCTTGCGGAAGAGAAGCAGAATCACCCTGTTAAAGATCAATTTGAAATTGAGACAGTTCCTGTAAAAGGGAAGTTTGAAGGAGACAAAGTTGATTTCATTCTTAATATGAATTACACGATTTCAGAGAAATATCAGTTTATGTCTCAGTCTGAATTTAATAAACTTGCTAAAAAAATCGACGCAGAAACAGTGAATGTAGCTGCTGGTGAAGCATTTATATATGATAGTTCATATATTGAAGGGCATGAGTTTAGTCCACAATATAAAGGAAACAAAGCAGTATTCCAAATTGGAAATGAAACGAAGCAATTAAAAATCCAAGGTGCAAATGACGTTGCGATTACAAATTTAGGTGAATTAGTTGTTGTCGTTTCAGATGAAATGTATGAGCAAGCGAAGCAAGCATTTGGAACACGCGTTGTAAAAAATATTGATGTAAAAGATGAAAAAGATAGTAAAGTGTTAACAGAAAAATTAACAAAAGTGATGCCAGCTGGTGAATCAGAAATGGTACCACCATTTAGAGATTTCTACACTGGTTTCCATATGGGGCTTGAAGGAACAGGACTAATGATGTTTATCGGAATGTTCTTAGGACTTGTATTCTTACTAGCAACGGGTTCTATCATTTACTTTAAGCAATTAACAGAAGCAAATGCTGATCGTGAGCGCTATATTGTACTTCACAAAGTAGGGGTCACAAAACAAGAAATGAAAAAAGCTATCGCAAAACAAGTAAGCTTTATCTTTGCGATTCCGTTAGTAATCGGAATCCTGCACAGCTTGTTTGCATTAAAAGGTTTAGGGAACATACTACCATTTGAAATTATGATTCCGCTTCTAATTAGTATTGGAGTATACGGTGTCATTTATATTGGATATTACTTCCTAACAGTTCGTTCTTATTATAAGATTGTGAGTGCGAAGTAATAAATGAGCAGCTATCGCTATATAAGCGGTAGCTGTTTTTTCATTCTTCATAAAATCTTAAGAAATCTCCTCGATTTTTGTTAAGAAACGATAGTTATACTTAGAACCAAGTTAAAAACTATTGAACGAATGGGGAGAGGTTTACATGCAACTCATAACATTCTTACATGAATTTATAAAACATCCGAAACATACTGGTGCAATTGCGCCAAGTTCAAAAATATTAGCAAAGAAAATGGTAGATGTAATTGATTTTAATAGAGCGAAATGCATCGTAGAGTTAGGGCCTGGTACAGGAGTCTTTACGAAAGAAATTATGAAGAGAAAGAAGAAGGAAACAATATTTCTTCTTATTGAAATTAATGAAGTGTTTTGCAAAGAGTTAAAGAGAAAGTTTAAAGATGAGCAAAACGTCATTGTTGTACATGGTTCAGCCGAAAATATAAAGAGGTATATGGAAGAGTTCCATATAGAATGCGTTGATTACGTCTTATCAGGATTGCCTTTTACTTCTTTGCCAGAAGAAGTTTCAAAACGCATTTTAAACAATGCAATGGAAGCAATACATGAGAATGGGGAATTCATAACATTTCAATATTCGCTTGTGAAAAAAGGATTTATACAGCATTTCTTTCCCGAAATTACGCTAGAGAAAGTGTGGCTCAATTTCCCACCAGCGTACGTCTTTAGCTGTAAAAAAGAACTCAGGAGAGCATATGCATAATGGAATTACATGAATTATTATCTTATATTGAACAATACGGTTATTGGGCGTTATTTTTCTGTTTATGGTTAGGTATTATTGGTATGCCAATTCCAGACGAAATGATTGTCATGAGTGGTGGTTTTGTATCTTCAGTAGGGATATTAAGTGTTGTTCCTTCATTCGTATTAACATATTTAGGTGTTGTATCAGGGCTATCTTTAGGGTATATACTAGGGAAAATATTTGGCATAAAAGTACTTGGAAAATTGATGAAAAAGAAAAAGGCGAAGTACCTTTTAAAATCACAAGAGATAGTAGAGAAATATGGTCATTATGCATTAGTAATAAGTTATTTTATCCCCGTTGTGAGACATATCGTACCGTATTTAGTAGGAATGAATAACATGTCATTTAAAACTTATGCAATTTATTCATATGTAATAGGGTTTGTTTGGACGTTAGTTTACTTTGTACTAGGCTCTTTATTTGGAAAGCATATAGAAATGATAGTAACCCTTGTGACCGAGTATGGTATATATTTTGGTGGCATCGTTATCATAGTTTCTAGTATTTCTTATGTGTATATACATAAGAAGAATACAGTAGTGAGTGAAATAAAGTAACATTCATAGTTTGGTAAATGATGCTGGAGGAGATTTTGTGAATAAAGGAACGATACTTATCGTGGACGATGAGAAGGAAATTAGAAAACTTATCACCATCTATTTGAAGAATGAAGGGTACGAAGTATTACAAGCTGGAGATGGTGAAGAGGGTTTAGAAATAGTAAGGAAAAGAGACGTGCATCTAATTGTACTTGATATTATGATGCCGAAAATAGATGGTATTCATATGTGTATGAAAGTGAGAGAAATAGCGGAAATGCCCATTATTATGCTTTCGGCAAAAACGCAAGATATGGACAAGGTTTTAGGGTTAACAACTGGAGCAGATGATTACGTAGCAAAACCATTTAATCCACTTGAACTCATTGCTCGTATTAAATCACAACTTCGGAGATATATGAAAATGAGCGGGGCAAGTGTAAAAGATGAAAATGTGTTTGAAGTTGGAGATATAAAGATAAATATAGCAACGCGGCAGGTCATTATTGCAAATGAAGAGGTGAAATTGACACCGAGAGAGTTTGAGGTATTAGAATTGCTTGTACGAAATCAAGGAATGGTATTAAATGCAGAGCAAATTTATGAAAGGGTATGGAAAGAGCAAGCTTTCCAATCCGATAATACTGTGATGGTACATATTCGGAAAATACGTGAAAAGATAGAGGCAATTCCAAGGAAGCCTCGTTACATTAAAACAGTATGGGGAGTTGGCTACAAGATTGAGAAAGATATTTAAACCGATGATATGGATGAATCAAGTTTTTAAAAAAATGATAGGTAAAACAGTGAGTTATTTGCAAAAGAGCATACGGGTACAGCTAATTACTACATTTACTTTCTGTACATTACTTGGTGTATTAGTAGGAGGGGTTTCATCTTCCTTTTTCGAGGATGCGAATAAAATTTCTATCATTGATTATGCATCAGGTATGGAAGCCATTGATGGACAGACACAAAGGCTTGTTGAAAGTATGACAGAAGAGGGTAAGGAAATTAATATACAAGAACTGCTTGATCAATTAAATCATCAAAATCAATTGAAGGTTTTAATAATAGATGAGAATGGGAAAGTCGTTTATAAAACAAAGGGAGCACCGGAAGAACAGATTAATCTTCATGAGACGATGCGTAATGTAATGGATTTTAAAATGGATCAAGTACGCTATGTAGAAGCACAAAATTTAATTCGAGATAGAGCTGAACAAAAGCGTAAGGAGTTTACCACCTTTTATCCAGTTACTGTTAATACGAAAAATATGTATGTCATTGCAAGTGGTATACCACAAGGAAATGTAAAGTATGTAGTGAACGGTAGTAGTCCACTCCCATCTTTACTAGGTTTTATTACTTTTCTACTTTCTTTCTTTTATATAACGAAAAGAAAGATGAATCAGATTGAAGCAATGGCAGAAGGAGTAAGAGAGTTTTCGAAAGGGAACTTACAATATAAAATCAAACAGGCAGGTCAAGATGAAATAGGTGTATTAACTTCAAATATTAATCAAATGGCAGAAAAGCTTTTGGCTAATATAGAAAAAGAAAAACAAATAGAGAAACAAAAAAGTGAATTGATTACAAATGTATCACATGATTTAAGAACACCACTTACTTCTATTATGGGGTATTTACGCTTACTAGGTGATGCGAAATATGAAAATAAAGAACAGCATGATGAGTATATAAAAATTGCTTTTTCAAAATCAGAGCAGTTGAAGATGTTAGTAGAGGATTTGTTTGAGTATACAAAACTAACAGATGAAAATATGGTGTTAGATTCGCAAGAAGTGTGTATGAATGAACTACTTGATCAGTTAATAGAAGAGCTAGTACCACAAGCAGAGGAACATAAGCTTTCATTTATGAAAAAATTTGAGGAAGATCGTATATATGCCGTTGTGGATTCTGAAAAAATGGTGCGTGTGTTTGAAAACCTCTTAATCAATGCAGTTAAATACAGTATAGATAAAGCAGAAATTCAAGTTTCGCTTCAAAGAAAAGAACAGTATATCAAAATTTCTATAGCGAATTGTAGTGAAAAATTTACAAAAACAGAATTGGAGAATTTGTTTGAGCGTTTTTATAAAAAAGATCAATCTAGAAGTAGAGCTGTAGAAGGTTCAGGCTTGGGGCTTGCAATTGCAAAAAGTATTGTTGAATTGCACAAAGGAGAAATTCGAGCGGAATATGAAAATGGGGTTATTCAATTTATTATCTTATTGCCAATTTAATTAGAAGGGTATTAGAAATATCGGTTACCTTCTAACTAGAGAAGAACGAGCGATAGTGTTGCTATTGATTTAGAGAGAGTCTTATTCCATCATTCAGGTGGATATTGATTAATAAAACAGAGAAGTGGAGAATCGAAAGTTATATGAAAAAATTAAGTGCGTTTATCGTATTGATTATAGTTGGAGTTACATTACTTGTAGTGAAAGGTGGACCGATTGTAGATCAACTCAATCCGTTTATTAAAGAAGGTATTTATTATGCTGTTGTCGACAGTGATGGGGAATATGAAACGAAAAGTAATGGTTTTGGTAGATGGAACTATAAATTTAAAGGGTATGATGAATCTGGTAAAGAACAAAAAATTATGATGACTTCTTCAAAACATTTACGAATAGGAGCATATTTAAAGATTGAATCAAAAGGGACTTATGGTATGAAATGGGAAGAAATACAAGGTGACGAAATACCCGCTAAGGCAAAAGAAAAAGTAACAATAAAACATAAGTAGTTATAGAAATTATAAGTTGCATTCAATGGATAAAGTAACGAGTAAGCTTCGAATATAGTGGCAGTATATGATAATTTCTAAATTTTTTATAAAGAAGATAAAGATTATCTGAACTTTAGCTAAACTGCATTTCTTCTGTATACAACTACTAGTATTCTATATTGTGTAGATAAAAAATGGTAAGGAGTAACAGGATAATTATGCAGGCTTCTAAGAGGAAAATATTGTTATTTCTTTCAATTATTCTTTTTGTTTTATTGATGATGTATGTATGTACGAATAATAGGCATGTACAAAATATTATTCACAATATAGAAGACATTTATAAAGTGTATAAAGAGAATCAATTATTGAAAGAAAAAATTGAGAACCAAGAACCGTTAAAGAGTAAAGTGCAAATATTAAGTGAGGAGAAAGAAAACCTTACTAAGCTTATCAACAAGACGAGAGAATTAAAGGAACAAGGAAAATATAATTTAATTCAAGCTACAGTAGTAAGGCGTGTAGCAGAAGATTGGTATGGAAAAATCACTCTTAATAGAGGGGTACAACATGGTGTAAAGGTTGATATGGTTGTTATTACAGTGGATGGTTTTATTGGAAGGGTAGAGAGTGTAGATCAATTTACATCTATTGTGAAATTAATTACGAAAGATGAACGAACAAATCGTTTAGCAATTACTTTCCAAAGCAATTCATCCATTTTAGGATTTGTTACAGGGTATGATAAGGAAAAACAAGCCCTTCGAATTGAAAATATTCCATTAGATCAAGCGAAAGAAATAAAAATAGGTGATAGTGTTATTACTTCTGAATTGAGCCAGAAAATACTACCTGGTTTTGAAGTAGCGGAGGTAATAGAACAAGAGCCGGATAAATATGGTCTTACACATATTATTTATGCAAAACCAAAGGCGAATTTATATGATTTAGAAGATGTCATTTTAGTAGAACCTAAAGGTTAGCAAAGTATAGATGAACATCATTTCTTTTTTTAGATAGAGTAAGATTAAGAGGGAAAATACAGTCTTTATTTCTTACTCAAAAATAGAATATAGAAATCAAAAGTCCCAAGCTATTAGCTTTGGGGCTTTTTCATATTCTTAAAGAAATGTTAAGAATATCCGCTGCTATTTATTAAGAAATGCTATCTATACTTAGAAATGGGTTAAGAAATACTCGGAAAATATGTAAGAAAAATAAAAATAGGAAAAAGAAGTACAGGAGGATATATATGACAAAATCAGTTGTAGAGGTAAAGAATGTACAAAAGGTATACGGTAAAAAAGGTGAGAGCCAATCGCATGCACTAAAGAATGTATCGTTCTCGATTCAAGAGGGTGAATTCGTTGGGATTATGGGACCATCTGGTTCAGGAAAAACAACATTATTGAATGTAATTTCTACATTAGATAAAGCGACAGGTGGAATTGTTGAAATTGCTGGAACAGATATTATGAAAATGAAGCAAGGGGAATTATCTGATTTTCGCTCAGAGAAACTAGGGTTTATCTTTCAAGATTTTAACTTACTTGAAAATTTATCAATCTATGAAAACATTGCATTACCGCTTTCTCTGCAAGGTGTGCATTCGAAAAGAATTGGATTAAAGGTGAAAAAGGTAGCAGAGATGTTAGGAATTTCAGAGATTCTTCAAAAATATCCGTCCGAAGTATCTGGTGGACAAAAACAACGTTCGGCGGCGGCCCGTGCACTTGTACATGAGCCAGCAATAATTTTAGGAGATGAGCCAACAGGAGCGCTTGATTCTAAAAATGCGAAAAGTTTATTAGAGGCGATGACCAACTTAAATGAAGAACAGGATGTTTCAATTATGATGGTTACACATGATCCGTTAAGCGCAAGTTATTGCCGACGTATTTTATTCATCCAAGATGGAGAGTTGTATAAAGAAATTTATCGTAGAGGTACTCGTGAAGAGTTGTATAAAGAAATTTTAGATGTGCTTGCAGATTTAGGCACACAAAAAGCATAAGAAAGAAGGTTCAGCATGTTATTCAAACTTTCCATGTCGGGACTAAAAAGTAAACGAAAAGACTATATGGTCTTATTAGTTGGGCTTATTATGTCTATTTCAATTTTTTATATGTTTCAAACGTTAGCGTTAAATAAAACGTTTATTGAAGGGAATTCTATGGATGGGATTTTTTCCGTCTTTCAAACGGGCTCATTTTTATTAGGTTTTATTACATTATTTTACATTTTATACGCCAATTCATTTTTATTATCACTTCGGCAAAAAGAATTTGGTATGTATATGGTATTAGGGGCAAAAAAGCATAAAATTACATTGCTCATGTTTATTGAAACAATTGTATTAGGAATAGTATCTCTTATAGTAGGTGTGATAGTCGGTATAATCTTGGCACAAGGTGTTGGACATTTACTGATGAAGGAGCTGGAATTTACTGGAGGTGGTTATCATGCATTTTATGTACCATCAATCCTTGTTACTTTCATCTTTTTCATTTCCTTATTTATGTTATCAGCAATTATGAATGGTATGAAACTAGTGCGTAATTCTCTATTACAACTTGTTCACTCCGATAGTCAAACAGAGCGTACGCCTACTAAAGGAAAACTAACAAGCATAGTAGCACTTTTATCGATTATTTTATTAGCAGTTGGCTATGTTTCGATGATTTGTATGAAGGAGCTAAAGGAATCAGGATTTATCATTGCAACAATTACAGTAACATTAGGAACTTATATGCTATTTGCATCATTCCTTCCCATTATTATTAACAAATTAAAAGCGAATAAAAATCGTAGTGAAAAAGGAATCAATGCGTTTACGTTTGCACAGTTAAGTTTTTCTATTAATAGTTTAACGAAAGTATTAGCGACAGTTGCTATGTTAGTGGCTCTCGGTGCGGGTGCAATCTCCAGTGGTATGGCGTTAAAAAATAATGTCACAAATATGGTGGAGAGTGTAGAATACTATGATGTCGAAATTAAAAATCCCACAGCAGAAGAAAAGAAAATATTAGATAGTATTACATTTAAAGAAAAGAATGAATATCGATACAAAGTAGATGAGCAGTTTATTTATCAATTGAAAGAAGATTTGGAAAGAAATCGTCCGCTAACACGTACTGGAAAGGACGAGAATAGTAGCCGATTCATTCCTGTTTCAAGGGAACTAGTTGTGGGATCCGTTTTAAGTCATAGCCAAGAAAAAAATGAAAATAATACTAATGTAATTCCAGAAGAGTGGGGAAATGTTTTACGGTCTCTTCAAAAGACATATATGAATCCTAGTCAAAAGATACAAATTGTAGATCAAAAGATGTATGACGGGATACAAGGTAAAGAAGAAATTATAATACTGGGGAAAACGGACAATTTTATAACGTATAAAGAAGAATGGGAAAAAATCGATGAATTAGAGCTAGCTAAATATAAAGATATGAAAGAAGTACATCTTTTGAGTAAATATATGCTGTATGAAGGATATTACAGTACTTACAGTGGAACAGTATTTATGGGTTTTTTCTTAGGCATAGCTTTCTTAGCGATGTTGGCAAGTTGTTTAATGTTTAAAATTCTTTCTGGTGCTTCAAAAGATATTACGCGTTATCAAATGCTTCGTAAAATTGGTGTGCGTTATGAGCTATTAACGAAATCAATTTATAAAGAGTTACTTTTCGTTTTCTTGTTCCCAGCGATCGTAGGTATAATGCACGTATTAGTCGGAATGAACATGTTCTCGTTCTTAATAGATAATCCATATTTCCGTATTTGGC
Source organism: Bacillus cereus group sp. MS39 (assembly GCF_040448665.1). Taxonomy (NCBI): domain Bacteria; kingdom Bacillati; phylum Bacillota; class Bacilli; order Caryophanales; family Bacillaceae; genus Bacillus; species Bacillus cereus group sp. MS39. Next base: position 638,229 of record NZ_CP123058.1, read on the forward strand.
TGCCGATTATTATTTTCTTAGTCATTTACGTGTTTTATTATTTCATTACAGTTCAATTGTATAAAAAAATTGTTCTTCCGAAAGAAGTGTAGCATATAAGCCTAGATATAAATCTAGTAAAAATTTATATTAGAGTGTTTTGAAAACATATAGAAATGATTGTAGCGAATTGATTTAATGAATATAGGGGGATAAAATATGACAGAAGATTTCCTGATATTTTACTTTTATTGTAAGAGAGGATACACTATGTTATTGATTTCTTAACATCATTTTGATAAGAATTATGACCGGGATGAAAGTAGTAGTTTTTGGGATAGTAGAGAGAAAAAGGTTTGTATATGTATTGTCCTAAGTGGAATGGGAGAATTAGAAAGGGGAATTCTGCTCCTTTTTATTCAAAATGTAATTTGTTTTTTAGTAAAGAATGATAGTTGGAATGAGTTTGAGATATTGAAAAAGCTTTGCGAGGATACGCAAAGCTTTTTGTATAGTTTATTTTCTTTCGATTCACATTGTAAATAAGGAGAAAGAGAATCCTCTATGTTTCAGTTTATAAAAGGTGAAGAAGAGAATTTATTATATCTTTTGTAATAAGCGTTCGCCGCTTTCCATATCGCTTTTGCATAACGGACATTTCGGTTCTGCTTCTAATGAAAAGTTTTTACGCATCCATCCACGGCAGTTTTCTTCTTGGCATTCCCATACAGCAATTGCTTCTGGTTCTTCTACAGGTTTATCATTTTTTCTCCAATACATGTGATCGCTCCCTTAAATTGAAAAGTTTTTCAGAAAAACAAAAAAGGTTGTTAACGATTTTGTTAACAACCTTCTTTGTAATTAGTTCATTATACTTTGTTTTTTGGAAAAATGCGAAGGTTAGTAATTGTTAAAGTATAGAGGAATAAGGATTATATAAGCTAAGGATTATAAATTATCGTTGAAAGCTTTGGTAATCATTCAATTTGACACGGTGTATGACGTCAACCTTCTCCTCATTTTTCTACCTTTTTCAATTTCTACTAATGTTTTTTTCGATAAACCAATAACTTCTGACATTTTTTCTTGTGATAAATCATTTTCAACACGGATAAGTGTTAATTTGGAATTAACGAGTTCAATAAATTCTTGTTTATTTATAATGCCACTCCTCTTTTATTATAGTGTAAATTTATCGAAACAATAGGGATGGTAAGGAAAAAGAAGCAACTATTAATGAAGTAGGTAAATTACCAAAAGGTTCGTACTGGAATATGCTTACAAAGGGAAAGTTTTTACATGATAAAATGCAAGTAATGATGGGTATGACTCCTGATGGACGAAGCAAAGTTAGGATTGTAAGTATGAATCCGATTCTTAATGAGAGAATTAGATTTGTTATTTTATGGTAAAATATAGAGGGAGGGGGGAGTAAGTTATGCTACTCATTGTTAGCCTTATTTTAATTGGAATCATGTGTAGTATGAGAATAGTATCTTTACATATGATAGAACGAGATAAGATAGAAGAGCGATACGTATATTGTCCAAAATGTGATGCGAAAATTAGAAGAGGGAATGCTGCTCCTTTTTGTTCGAAATGTAATTTAATATTTTAGTTCAAGTAAGTCCGCCGAATCACTTTGTATGGTGCTGGATTGTTCTTTTGAAGAAACCGTTGGGAAATTTCAGTGCTATTTCAAAAAAACGAACTGTATTACTTCTTTATACGAGCGATATATACCAAAGTTAAGAACAGACTATGAAAAAGGTATCTGGATTCACTGTGTGGATGATATTTCATTATTAAATCAGTGGGAGGAGAAATATCGAATTTTTCCTGAATATATGAATGTGTTTGTAGAATATGGGAGTGTAAAGGATTTCCCATATTTATCAGATAGAGAGAAAAAAGAATTAGCCCTTAAAATCGTTCATACTGAAATGTGATTGGGATATAGAGATGTTAGAAAAAGCATACAATAAGGTACTGGATTTGGATTATAAAAATGAATTTATTTATATAAAGAAGAGTAGTCCAAATAAAAAAATATGTATGTAGTATAATTTGGCAGCATGAAGTGATGTATGCTGATATGTACTTAGAAATAAGGGAGTATAGAACGAGACGACTAATCAAAAAGGAAAAGCTTATTAGAGAAGAAGATATGTATAAAATGTCTAATCATGTTAGTGACGTGGCTTGGAAATTAAACCATAAAGTAATGTTGATGAACGACAAAGAGAATATTATGTGGATGTTAACTTTTTTAGAGAAAAACGATCCAGATAATTTAGTTTGGAAGATTGAACGAATTGAGGAAAGTTGATAAAAAAGAGCTTGAAACAATTCAAGCCCTTTTTTTATTACTATTTATGTCCTAAAATATGTTCAACCTCATGCACACTTAATTTACTTGCCTTAGCAATCGTTTCAAGTGGCATACCAAGATCATACATGCTTTTAATCATTTGCATTCTTCCCTGTTGAACACCTTCTTTTCGACCTTGTTCAATGCCTTGTTCAAGCCCTTGTTCAAGCCCTTTTTCAATTCCTCTTTTTATTCCTTCTTGCTCTGCGTGAGCGAATTTTGCGGCTTCATCCATTAGAACCTTCTCTCTTGCGTCATAAGCTTGTCGGAAAGAAGAATCTTGACTCATACGTTCCCATTTATTTATCGCTTTTTGTAAAATAGGATCTTGGTTCATAGCAATATCCTCCAATAGTTTAGTTAAGTGCTCATCCTCATTTGCTGAAAGCAATAAAAGCCAACGAACAAATGGATCTTTCCACGGATTTACTTTTTCTTCATGCCATTGTTTTGTTAACTTTGGAATTTCTACAATGTGAATTTCTATGTCATCACTCAAGAGTTTTTGTTGCTGTGAATTCCATAATGTGCCCGTTGTATGAAATTCTTTGTGGTCTGAGAACATTATAAAGTTCAATAAATTAATGGTGATGGTTTTATGAAGCGAACTGTAAGGCATACCTTTTTGTAATTGAGATGTGTATAATTTTCCCCAATAATATAAACTACGTTTCATCATATCGTGATTATTATTGAGCTGTATTTCTACATTTACTTTTGTTCCTGTGTTTAATGTCGCTGAAATATCTAAAATAGATAACTTATCCTCTTCATATTCCCGATGTAAATGTGGATCTTCTAGTTGTAGAGAAGCAATGGGTGATTCTAAAGACTTTTGTAACATAGCGTTTAAAAATGCAATTAGAATATCTTCACTACCATTCGTACCAAACAATTGTTTAAATGCAAAATCAATGCGTAAATTAACTAACTGTTGGTTGAACAAAGTTTGTCCTCTCCCTTGTATTAAGCCGCTTCTTTCCTTCATTGTATCTAAAAAGAACTAGGGCATGCAAACAGGAAACTTTGCTATTTTTTAGCAATATTATTAGAATGTCGCAAACAAATATGTCTATGTTATACTCTAGTGAAATTGAATTCTTCCAATCAGTAGCGGCTGCTATAGAGAAGAAAGATCCAAGTATTATTGTGAATAAGGATTCTAATACGCACTGGAAAGATTGGGTGGAGTTTGATTGTGACTGAAAAGGATAGGAGAAAGAATAATAAATGAAAAGAAGAAGAAAATCCGGAGAAAAAGTACAAATGAATCGTTTTGCACTACCTTTATGCTACGGAAGTGAAGCACCATATTATTATTATTACGAGGTAGCGCCTCATGAAAGAGAGGAACGCTTCCATTTAACATCAGAACTTTGCGTAATGGACGATGAACATTACTTTATTAGAGGTTGTTTAGAGATTCCTATCATTGATTACCACGAAAATTTCATATGGACTGTGTGGGTATCACTTAGTAAAGAAAGTTATGATGAAGTATTAGAAAAGTGGGATGAGAGAGGCCGAGAAAATAGTGACCCTTATTTTGGTTGGTTATCTGTAGAAATACCAGTTTATCCAGAAACATTAAATTTAAAAACAAATATACATATAAGAGAAGTTGGAATGGCACCGTATGTTGGATTAGAACCAACCGAGCATCCTTTAGCGATTGAACAAAGAAATGGAATTACTTTAGAGAGAGTTAAAGAAATACAAGAAATGATTCAACGATATAACTAGATTAGAAGAGAAAAAACGAGTGCTAGCACTCGTTTTTTTATTACACAACCGCAGGATTATAAATCATCGTAAAGTGTCCTTGTAATAGTTCAATATGACAAGGTGTATGAAGCGAGCTTTCTCCATCTGTATCTACTTCTTTTTCTTCTTCTGTTTCAATATGAATGGATTTCGCTTTTACGTGGAAGATGTCATTTTCATTTGAGTCTTCAAATAGTTTCTTTCCGATATAGTCTTTAAACGCTTGAATGCCTGTTGATTTTACAACAAAAATATCAAGTGTTCCGTCGTCGCACTTTACGTTTGGAATAAAGGACGGGATACCGCCAAGATATTCACCGTTTCCAACCATAACAAGGACAGCTTCGTCTTCATATACTTGTCCATCGTACGTAATTTTTACTGGAAATGTTTCAGCATTCTTTACAGTTCGAATTGTGCTTAAGTAGTAACCAATTTTACCAAGCTTTGCTTTTTCTTCTGCATCGATATTGTTTGATACTTCAGAGACAAGTCCAATGCCCCAGAAGTTTAAGAAGTGTTGTCCATTTGCTTTTGCGACATCAACTGGTTTTACGTGTCCTTGTGTAATAAGTTTTGCTGCTTCTGCAATGTTTTGCGGAACACCAAGTGTGCGAGAGAAGTCATTGCAAGTTCCACCTGGAATAATTGCAAGTGTAGGTCTAGTTTCGAGAGGTGCTAAGCCATTTGTGCATTCAAATACTGTTCCATCACCACCAAAGACGATAATTAAATCTACTTTACTAGCAAACTCTTGGCAATATTTTGTTGCATCACCTTGCTTTTTCGTATGAAGGATATGTAAGTCAGGAAAAGCTGCCGCAAGAGGTGGTACAATTTTCGTTAAGTTCGTATGTAAATCGCCTTGCCCTGCTTTTGGATTTACGATGAGGAGTACTTTTTCAAATTTTGTCTTTGTCATTTTTATTCTCTCCCTTTGTCTTTTACGAATCGTGATAGAAAATAAACTTCCACCAGTAATTGATGGTGGAAGTTTATTCTATTATATTATTCCGTTACAACTGAAGCGATAAATGGTAAGTTACGATATTTTTCTGCGCAGTCGATACCGTAGCCAACGATAAATTCGTCTGGAATTTGGAAGCCAACATATTCAGCTTTTAAGTCCACTTTACGACGCTCAGGTTTATCAAGTAACGTACAGAATTTCAATGCTTTCGGTTTATGCATAAAGAAGTGATCTTTTAAGAAGTGAAGTGTTAAACCAGAATCGATAATATCTTCTACCACAATTACGTTTTTTCCAGTAATGTTTACATCGATATCTTTTAATAGTTTTACTTTTCCAGTTGTTTCTGTTTGATTTCCGTAGCTAGATGCAGAAATAAAGTCGATTGTTACATCGTTTTTAATGTGACGAATTAAATCGGCAGCGAATACGAAAGATCCTTTTAATACAGCGATTACTACGATTTCTTCTCCTTCAAAGTCACGTTCGATTTGAAGTGCTAGTTCTTTTACTTTTTCTTGTAATTGTTCTTCAGAAATTAAAGTATCTTTTATTTCAAGATTCATTGGAGTCCTCCTACAGTGTAAAACTTGTGAACATTTCGACTGTAAAGGAAAGAAAGGGAAAAGTCAAAGAAGATATAAGTTTTTTACAGAAATCCCCACAAAATAGTCAGATGATATGATATACTGATTATATAAAGAAAACGCTTCCAAAAGGGTGATTATGATGAGAAAGAAAGAGTATACAAGTGCAACATTTATAAAAGCATTGTTTTTAACAATTGTTCTTGGCAGTTTAGCTTACATAATTGATGTACCAGCGATTCGGATTTCACTAATTGGAATGACTTTAGTATTAGGCGCAATTTCCCACGGTATGATGTCACAGTTGCAAGAAGCTGGAGTCGATCATATGAAAGATCATATAGATGAGAACTGAGAAACCTTCACGTATAGAGAGTGAAGGTTTTTTGTTTCTTACAAAAATGTAAGGTAGTTGTAAGGCAAATCGATAGTTGCATAGTAGTGTTTTGGATAGACTATAGGTGTAAGGTAAAAGGCAAACATATTTTAGGTAAATTAAGTTTTAGGCACTCTATATGTGAAAAAGGAGTAGGAGGGCATGGAGAAACGTTGGACGACCTTTTCTTTTTTAGCAACTAGCAACACCGTAATGCTAGCTGGCGAAATGGATTTTTTGCACTTGTTTGATCGAGAAGACGATCATTCTTCTTCTAAATTTACAATGAAATGGAATAAATGGAGCGAAAGTTGTAGGTTTGAAGAAGAGGCCCCTAACGAAGAGCAAAAGATTATTTTGACAAACCCTATTAAAGCATGGGTTGTTCAACGTCGTAAGTGTAACGTCAAAAATCACTTAAAGAAAACTGAGCCGAGACAATTAGTTATCGCTCCGGCCCATTCTACTTCTAAATCACGCGAAAGTAACATGTAAATATTGAGACACACACCCGAAAAAACATCGTATATATTGCGATGTTTTTTTATTTTTCTACAATGAAATCTTTAAATGAAATATATTTCATCTGCATCTTATATTTATATCTCTTGTTTATTCTAGTGATACATCCGATGCGAAGTGATGTAAAACGTATAAAAGGAGAGAAATAAAATGAAAAAGAAACTATTACCAATTTGTGCAATGGCACTTTTAACAGTAGGATATTCTTCAGTAGCGAGTGCATCTACTGGAACATTAACAAAGGAAGAAGCAGCGCAATTGCAGCAAGATAAAGTTAAAAAAGAAGAAGCAATTAAGGAACAGCAAAAAAATGATATAGAGAAAAAGCAAGCGGCACAAGTACAAGAAAAAAGTGATATGGCTAAAAAAGAGGAAGCGATAAAAGCCACGCAAAAGAGTGAAGAAGAGAAAAAGATAGCAGCACAAGAACAGTTGAAAAATGATATGGCAAAAAAAGAAGCGGCACAAGTACAACAAAAAAATGGTGCGGTAAAAAAAGAAGTAGCAAAGCCAGTTGTACAAGGTGAAAAATTACCAAACACTGCATCAAATAATGTAGTGATGATGGGCCTAAGTGCATGTCTTGTAGCAATCGGTACACTATTTGGTTTGAATCGCCGCAATAAAGTTAAGGCGTAATTAAAATATTGTCCTATAAAGAATGGGATAATTTCATATATTAAAAATGGTAGGTTATTCCTACCATTTTTGGCATGGAGGGATGAAATATGAAGGTACTCAATTATATCGGAATTATATTGATGGCTATAGGACTATGTATGGGATCATATTATGCTGTGGAATGGTATAAAGGAAAAAGCTCTGCCGGGCAATTAACGAAAGAAGAAATAAAGAGTCTTAACAATATACAACATAATCAACTTTCATATGAAACACCCGTAACTTCTCAAGTGCCTTCTTCTCAAACAGAGCATAAAGAAGGAGAAAAGGTAGCGATGTTACATATACCGAAAATAAAGAAGAAGTTTTCGGTATATTGGGGAGCGGATGATGCAACGCTGAAAAAAGGGGTTGGCATGTTCGTTAGTGATGTAACGACAACGCCATCTGGAGGAGGCCATACTGTACTAAGTGGGCACCGGGATACTGTCTTTACAGATTTAGGAGAGTTAAAAGAAAAAGACACTCTTGTTTTAGAGTATGATAATAAAACGTACACATATGAAATTCAAAAGACGTGGGTTACCCATGCGGATGATCGCACTGTTATTATAAAAAAAGAAGAGCAGATATTAACACTGACGACTTGCTATCCATTTAATTATATAGGGGATGCGCCAGATAGATATATTATCGAGGCGAAGTTAACTGCTAGTTATTCAAAGTGAAATTATGATTTCTAAAAGCGGGAGGAGGATACATAAGTTATGGCAAAAAATATTTTAATTGTAGAAGATGAAGATATATTACGTGAAATATTAAAAGATTATTTTTTAAGTGAGCAATATGTAGTGTTTGAAGCAAGGGACGGGAAAGAGGCTTTAGTTGTATTTGAGGAAGAAGAGGTTGATTTAGTTATTTTAGATATTATGTTGCCAGAACTTGATGGGTGGTCTGTTTGCCGAAGGATCCGTAAAACATCCGAGGTTCCTATCATTATGCTGACGGCACGTGTAGATGAAGATGATACGTTACTTGGATTTGAACTTGGGGCGGATGACTATGTGACGAAGCCGTATAGTCCGCCAATTTTATTAGCAAGAGCGAAACGGTTGTTAGAAAGTAGAAAAGTGACAAAGCAACTTTTAGAGAATGAAGATGATACATTATCAATCCATGGTATCCATGTCCATTTTCCGTCGCGTACTGTTACTGTAGATAAAACAGATATTAATTTAACACATACAGAATTTGAAATATTAGCGTATTTTATGAAAAATCAAGGGATTGTTTTAACACGAGAGCAACTCATTTCAAGAATTTGGGGATATGAATTTGCAGGTGATGATCGAACGGTTAATAGCCATATTCGTAATTTGAGAAACAAATTGGGAGAGAAAGCAAAGTACATTACAACTGTAGTACGAACCGGTTATAAATTTGAGGGGAATGTATGAGAAAAGGGATTGTACTAAAATTATTTACTCTCACAACAGCATTATGTATGTTAATTTTAGCGACGATATTTATTGGACAAACGATATTTTTTAAACAATATTACGCGAATCGAAAAGTGGAAGATATTAAAGTGAATTTAAATTCCTTTGAGAAGAGTTATTTAAACTATGCAGGAAATACAGAAGAAATTAAGCGACTGGAGCAAGATTTTTTAAGAGAAAATAATACGTGGATTACGACATTAGACCAGAATGGGAATTTAAAACACGCGGATGATTTCTATTTTGAGGTAGCGATAGATCGTAGGCAACAAAAGAGTTTTGGACAACAAATATTCAAAATTCCTTTATACAATCTCATCAATATAGAGGAGATTGATAATAAATCATCAAATGCATTTTTAGGACAAGAAATTTATTTTTCTGGCGTGAAAAAAGATGATAGTTATATTCCATTCTCTTTCGCGTTAGGCAAGCAAAATTTAAGCGGATCTAATAAACCGTTAGAAAAAGCGTTTCAGGAGAAAATGAAATTAAATGAGGAGAAAAAAAGAGCAGCCGGGGAACAACTTGCTAAGGAAAAGAAGCCAGCTGTCCAGGAAGAACCTGCTCAAGAATTAGATGCTTACATAAGTGGGCGTGTTACGAACGTTCAGCTTCCTGATGTAACAGGTCCTATAAATCCAATTTATAAAAATAGCATCTTCTTAGATAACATAAAAGAATTTCAAACTAATTTATTATTAAAAGAGAGCAAGCACATACAATATGCAATACAAACAATGGACTATGAAAAAAATGATATTAAATATAAATTATTAATCAAACCAATAAAAGAAAAAGATGGATCGGTGACATATATTTATGCGATGGCTTCTTTACAGCCTGTAGATGAAGCTGTACAAATGGTGCAAGATTACTACATTTACATCATTGCATTTGTAGTCGTTCTCATTTTTCTAGCTTCGTTCTATTACTCTAAACAAATTGCAAAGCCGTTATTAAAAATAAATGATACGACAAAGAAAATAGCGCATTTAGATTTCACAGAACAAATACCGATTACTTCAAAAGATGAAATTGGTGATTTATCGAAAAATATTAATGTATTATCTAATAAGCTCCATTCGCATATTGGACAGCTAGAACAAGATATTGAAAAGGAAAGAAAGTTAGAAAATACGCGGAAAGAATTTATTTCTGGTGTTTCGCATGAATTAAAAACACCACTGAGTATTATGAAAAGCTGCATTTCTATTTTAAAAGATGGAGTAGCTGAGCATAAAAAAGAGTACTATTTTCAGGCAATGGAACGAGAAGTAGATAAAATGGATACGTTAATTTTGGATATGCTGGAGTTAGCTAAATTTGAATCAGGCACATATAAAATGAAAATGGATTCATTTTATATCGATACAGTAATGGAAGATATATGTGAACACCTTTCTGTGGACATAGAGAAAAAAGAACTTCATGTGCATAAAAATATATGTTCATTTGAAGTAGTCGCAAATCAAAGTCGGATTGAACAAGTAATCGTGAACTTCATTACGAATGCCATACGTTATACACCGAATAAAGAGGACATTATTATTTCTACAATAGATGAGAAGGATCGTATAAAAGTGTGTATTGAAAATAAAGGTACTCATATTGAAGAAGAGCAATTAGATAAAATTTGGGATCGTTTTTATCGTGTGGATGCAGCTCGTCAGCGTTCACAAGGTGGAACTGGGCTTGGTCTAGCTATTTCTAAAAATATTTTAGAACTGCACGATGCTGAATATGGGGCAGAAAATACAGAAGATGGTGTATTATTTTACTTCTATTTACCGAAAAAAGCGTAGACAATGTAATCTACGCTTTTTTAATTTATTTTCATATTATCTTTACCTAATCTTTATTTTTAAGCGATATAATCTGGTTAGAAAATGAGGTTATGTAAGGAGTCGATGAACCGTGCATAGCAAGTGGCTAAGTATAATGGTATTTATTTTCTTTTGTGCATTTATTGTATTTTTAATTGATATTACGATATGAAAAAAAGAGCGCTCATTAAGCGCTCTTTTTGTTTGAATTTATTTGATAAGCATTGATGCTCTTGAATAAGCGTGGTGAAGTAAGAAATAAAAATATAAGTAAAACGGTACATAGAATATAGGAACCAATCATTGTGCTACCGTTAAATATTAAAGAATATAGAACTGCTGATTGACCTTTCGGTGCATATTGTCCCCAGAAAATAATACCAGCGATAAAGTGACAGAAGTAGCGAGCAAAGCTACCAACAAATGTAGCGAGAATAATGTAACCAATAACTTTCTTTCCTTCGTTATTTAAAAGTGCTTTTTGAATTGGTCTATAGAATAAACCAGCAAATCCAATGAATGCGAAAGCAACGAAGTATTCAATGAGTACTTGAATTGGTGTGACGATAATGGCATCGCCTACGACAATTTGTAATAATCCCCAAATCAAGCCTCCTAAGAAAGCCATTTTGAAGCCCCAGCGATATGCGATAATAAAAATAGGAATCATAGCGAATGAGATGGAACCGCCTGTTGCTGATATTTTGATTGAAAGTGGTAAAATGTCGATGACCAAGGCGAAGGCTGCAAGAATGGCAGATTCGATCATCGCTTGTAAATTGGTGTTACGCATGTTGTCTCCCCCTAAATGCAAGTTGTACAAAAAAGAATAGATATCATAGGAGGATACGAAATACGTAAATAAAAAAGAGGTATGTATTTCGGACGTTTGCACAATCCCTGCGTTAGCATTAACTAACAGGTTCGAAGGGTCGGAACGAAGTGTTCCCTCTCAGCGGCATGGCTCCCCCTGTGATAACGAGATTCTTTATTTGCTATTGTTTATTGTAAGCGAAATGGATGAGAATGGCAAATGAATCAAGTATGACAATAATTGAAATATAATTGTATTGAAATGTTAATAAATATGAAGCGAAAAGATATAGTCCAAATGAAATAGAGTATGCTATAATTTTTTTGAAAATAATTATCATTCTCTTCTGAGGGGGAAGGTTATGAGCTTAGTAGATATTAAAATTGGCGAGAAAGTGTTAGTAAAAAGTATTCAGTCTTTAGATCAGTTATTAAAGCGTAGACTAGCTGCTTTCGGTCTTGCGGAAGGAAGCGAACTTCGCTTGAAACAGAAAGCGATGTTTAAAGGTCCTTGTACATTGGAGTGTCGTGGACAGTTAATTAGTATTCGTCATTGTGACGCGAAAATGATAAAGGTGGAATTAGCGTGAATAAGGTAGCTTTGCTAGGGAATCCGAATACAGGGAAGACATCATTATTTAATGCACTTACTGGTTCTTATGAATATGTAGGAAACTGGAGTGGTGTAACAGTAGAAAAAAAGGTTGGTAAATTAAAAGATAAGCAAGGAACATTAATTGATTTACCAGGAGTGTATGATTTAAATCCAGTTTCACGTGACGAAGGTGTCGTTACGAATTTTCTACTAACAGACGAATTTCATCATATGTTAAATATAGTGGATTCTTCGCAATTCGAGAGAAATATGCATTTAACGTTGCAATTGCTTGAATTTGGTAAGCCAGTTTCAATCGGCTTAAATATGGTTGATGTGGCGAAGCAAAGAGGAATTGTAATTGATGTAAAACGATTATCAGAGCTATTAGGTGTAACAGTCGTTCCTGTCGTTGCGAGAAGTGGAAAAGGCTGTGAAGAACTACTTGCTACTCTTAAAGAAAATGACAAAAGTGAGAAAAAGCCATTCATTATTTCATATGGTGTACCAATGGATGAAGGAATTGGAGAGGTAATTTCTCTTTTAGAGAAATCGAATTATAAGCATCCAAGATGGTTAGCTCTTCAATTTTTAAGCAATAACGAAGTAGTAGAAAAAGAAATGAAAGCATTACCAATTTATAAGGAACTTGTAGCCATTCGATCTCGCTTAGAAGGAAAACTTGATTGTACGTTAGAAGAGCACATTTACAAAACTCGTGAAGCGTATATTGAAAAGTTAAAAACAAATGTTATGCAGCATGAGAAAGAAGGAAAAATTCCTTTTTCGGAAAAAATTGATAGATTAATTACACATAAAATTTTAGGACTTCCAATCTTTTTAGCAGTTATGTTTTTTATTTTTCAGGTTACGTTTACGTGGATTGGTACACCTTTATCTGATATATTAGATGGATTTTTTGGCGGACAGCTTACGGATTGGGTAACGGTTGGACTCACAAGTATTGGTGCTTCTGACTTTATTCAAGCGCTCGTTACAGAAGGTATTATTGCTGGTGTTGGTGCGGTATTAGTATTCGTTCCACAAATCTTTGCACTATTCTTTTTCATTTCATTATTAGAAGACTCAGGATATATGGCGCGAATTGCAGTTGTTATGGATAGAATTATGGAGTTCTTCGGTTTAAACGGAAAAGCGTTCATTCCGATGATTATCGGTTTTGGATGTAACGTTCCAGGTATTATGGCAGCGAGAACGATTGAACAAGAAAAAGAACGTTTACTTACAGTTCTGGTAACGCCATTTATGTCTTGTTCAGCACGTTTACCTGTATATGCATTATTTGCGGGAGTATTCTTCCCTCATAGTCAGGCAACTGTTGTATTTTCTTTATATGTTGCAGGTATTGTTCTTGCATTATTAGTTACAAAAATTATGTCGCTTACTATTTTAAAAGCGGAAAAATCTATTTTCGTTATTGAACTACCGCCTTACCGTGTGCCACAAGCGAAAACATTATGGCTGAGCACATGGGAGAAAGGAAAAGGATTTGTTCGTAAAGCTGGTACATTCATCTTTGGTGGTTCGGTTGTCATTTGGTTATTAAACTATGCAGGTCCATCAGGATTTGGTGTTGATATGGGAGACAGTTACTTAGCGATGATTGGTGGATTTATCGCACCGCTATTCGCACCGCTCGGCTTTGGAACGTGGCAAGCTGCAGCATCCCTTTTAACAGGATTTTTAGCGAAAGAAGTTGTCGTTTCTACAATGGCAATTATTTATGCGGTGAAAGAAGATGTGCTTGGAAATGTAATGGGAGCACATTATACAGCATTATCAGCTTATGCATTTATGTTCTTTATTTTATTATATGTTCCATGTTTAGCGACGGTAGCTGTTATTAAACGTGAAACAGGATCAGCGAAATGGACGATTTTCTCAGTCGTTTATCCACTCGTTGTTGCTTATGTATTAACGCTCATTATATACCAAGTTGGATCTTTACTCGGATTCTAGAAGGAGATGTATTGTGATGATGGTCAATATTATAATTGGAGCTATCATTTTTGGTTATGCAGCATACACGTTAGTTAATTTTGTAAAGAGAAGTAAAAAAGGAAAATGCGCAGCATGTTCTTTAAATAAATCGTGTCAGTCGCAAACTTGTAGTCCGGATATGGAGCAAATCGCTCACAAATAGCAAAAAAGCTTTGCGAATTTCGCAAAGTTTTTTTGTTTTACTTCTTAATTTTTACAAGTTGTGATGATTCTACACCATTTTTTCCAGGGAATTCTTTACTAGGGTCTTTATCGAATTTTAATACCCCAACAGATTTTTCATCGCCTTTTACATTTACGTAAGTTGCATCATCAACAATCGCGAACATGTCGGCATATGCACGGCCACTTCCGATAATTGTATTGCCTTCGTATTTTAATTTTGCCCCATCAAGTGTAGCATTTTCTACTTTTTCTTTAGCAAATAATACACCTTGCTCTGCTGTTACAGCTGGTAATTTATCAAGTGGTTTCGTGTCGTCTTTTTCATTAACTTTGCTAAGTAACTCTTTCTTCACGAGTTCTTCACCAGTTTTCTTATCCATGACAAGAACTTTTTTACCCTCTAATGTTGTCATTTTCATTTTATAGAAGTCTTTTTCTTTCACTTCTTTTTTATTTTGATCTGTAATTTTCTGAACTTGCGCATCTGTTCCATATAGTACAAAGCCGTTCGCTTTCTCTCCTAATAAAGAACAACCTGATAATGCTCCGAATGAAATTGCTGCTGCTAATCCGATTCCTACTAATTTTTTCATGATGATTTCTCCTTTTATCTGTTTTATAGTAAATACATTTTTGTATTAGTTCTGAAATGATGAGAAGCTTGTTCGTTGCTTCTGGTATTAGTGTATAAGAAATATTGCAACGTAACTATCGAGTTAGCTTACAGTAACATTACAATAATGTAATTTAGTGAAAGTGCATAAAAATAAGTCAATTTTGAAGAGGGTTAATGAGAATATATTAGGAATACAATGTTTTATATAGAATGTCATATTATATTGGCTGTATTTTGGAAATAACATGTAAGGACATATTAGTTTTGTTATAATAAACACATAGGCTGTAAAAATGAATATTCTTTACTGTAAAGGGAGATTTTTCAGTTTTCCAAGTAGTGAATTTGAAATATGAGGTATATCATAGGAGGAATTTGGATGTCTGTATTTAAACGATTAAGAGATTTAACAATGTCGAATGTGTATTCAATAATTGAAAAAGCGGAAGATCCAGTTAAGATGACGGATCAATATTTACGCGATATGCAAGCGGATGTACAAGAAGCTGAGAAAAGTGTAGCAGCTCAAATTGCACTTGAGAAGAAATTCAAAATATTATTTGAAGAGCAAGAAGCACTTGTGAAAAAACGTGAAGAGCAAGCTCATATGGCTGTTCAAGCAAGCAATCTTGATCTTGCGCGTCGTGCTCTTGAAGAAAAACAAAATGCAGAGCAAAAGATGAATGAATATAAAGCAAGCTATGAGCAAAACAAAGCTGCTGCTGATAATCTTCGCCTGAAGTTAGAAGAAATGCGTAAGCAATTAACAGAGCTGAAAAATAAACGTGAAACACTTGTAGCACGTGTAAATGCGGCGAAAGCACAAAAGAATATTAATCAGGCGATGTCTGGTTTTGATTCAAACTCAGCAAAAGCTGGTTTAAGCCGTATGGAAGAGAAAGCTCTTCAATTGGAGGCTGAAGCAGAAGCAAGTGGCGAAGTTTATAAAAAAGAAAAGTCATTAGATGATGAATTCGCAAGCTTAAACAAAAATTCTGCTGTTGACGATGAATTAGCTCGTATTATGAAGCAGTATGAGAAATAATATAGAATAGACAAAGAAACCGACATGTCTGAAGAGAATTCATGTCGGTTTTCTATTACTTTTTAGAGGAGGTTTTGCAATGACATGGACAAATGTGTTAGCCATGCTTGTATGGACTGGAGCGAGTGCAGTACTTTTATTTGCAATTATGTGGGTTGATTCAATTTTTACTAAATACAATGATTTAAAAGAAATAAAGAATGGGAATACAGCTGTAACAACGCGTTTCGTTATGAAATTATTCGCGCAAGGGTACATTTTATCTCAATCGATAACGAAAGCAAATGACTTATGGCAAGCGCTACTTGCATCAGCAGTTTCTTTCGTTATTTTATTAGTGGTAGAAATGTTTATCGAATTTGTGTTAAAGAAAATGTCTGGTTTAGATTTAGAAGAAGGCACGAAAGAAGGCAGTGTTGCGCATGCGATGTTGGCCGGATCATTACATATCGTTGGTGCACTTATTTTAGGTGCTTGTTTATAAAGAGAGAAGGAGGGGTAAATCATGAGTTTATTTAAACGAATTAAAAATATAATAAAGAGCCCAGAGCCGCCGAAACCAGAGAAAAGTTTGTTAACGTTAGCTCCTGGCGATATGATTGAAGTTTCATTAGTCATGTACGAATTAACTGGGAAAACGAGTATGCATTCTCGTAAAGAAATTGTTTTAACACTGCAAGACGGGAAAGATATTCGTTATTTAAAAATTGAAGACCGTGAAAATACGTATTACAAATTATATACACCAATTGATGGTCGTTTAGATTCGATTGATGAAATTCCGACAACAATTGAAATGGATGATACGGAGTACCACATGGAAGAGCAATATAACGGACGTGTTGTTGTGATGGGGAAAACACCATTCTCTGCTTCAGAGGAACAGTACGTATGGGAATTCCAATCAGATAACCGAAAATTATTACGTATTGAATGGCAAAATGGTCGCACAATGATGTATGAGGGAGAAGCAATTATTCCTGCTGATGTACAAATTATAAGAGCAACGTAAGGGGGCGTAATCATGTCAAACCGATTGTTTACCATGATTAAATCGTTCGTAATCCCTATACTTGCTATCGTTCTATTACTTGTTGTTGCTGGATATGCCTTATCAGGTTGTCAAGGCGGACAGACAAAGTCGATTCAAGACCGTTATCCACTAGAATCTGTCGCAAAAGAAGGTAAACAAGAATCTTACGTGTATAGGGCCGCCAATCGGTCAGTTCCTGAAGTCGCAAAGGAACTCATTAATGAAAGAGAACCGAAGCAAGCATCTAAAGAAGACGAAAATCAAATGTTCCTCGTTTATTCTGATAAGATTTATAACCTGCAAAAGGATAAAGAGAAACCTTCTGATACGTTAATTGAAATAAGTAATAAAGAATTTGTCCGTCAAAATTACCAACCATCCTTCCTGCAAGGATATATTATGGGAAGTATATTAAACGATATATTCGGTTCACGAAAATCATCATACGGTGATTATCGCGGATATAATGACAGACAAAATCATAAACCGGTTATTCCAGAAAGACCACCGACGAAAGAAGAAAAGAAAACCCCGCCTCCAATTACGAAGGAAGGGAAAGGATCTATCATTAAGCGAGGCGATAATGTAGATTCGAAACCTTCCGTAGGAGATACAGGAAGTATTACGAAAAAAGGAAGTAGTACGCCTCCGCCTTCTACTGGAAGCAAAGGAAAAATTACAAAAACACCAGGTGGCTCGAGCGGATCAGATGTGAAGCCGAAATCATCTATTAAAACGCCGCCAAGGAATACATCTCCTCCGAAAACGAGGGTCGGTGGTTCAGGAAAAATTACGAAGAGAAGATAGTTATAGAGACCGAAAAGTGGAAGTTGCTTTTCGGTCTTTTTATTGTGGAAATTAATTCCTTGTAGCTAGTACAATTAATGTATAAGGAGGGATTAGTATGACTATGTATAAAAGATTTAGTGTAATTATGTTCCTCGTCTTATTTCTCAGTTTGTTTATTAGCACAACGATGGAATTCCACTTTGTAGTAGGTATTCTATGGATACTATGTACATGTACTCTTTTTCTATATGTTCCGCTTCGTTTTCAACAAGAAGTGCCCGCCTTTCAAAAATACGTAGCATGGATTAAGAGAGGAAGAAGATGGGGAGAGTAAAATTATATCAGCGATTATCGCAATATATCGACTTACCGACAAATACTTAATAATAAGAAGAGGGTGTGCCAAAATGTTGGCACACCCTCGTTTTTCATAATGATTAATGAATATCACGTTTCTTGAAATTACCGCCTTTTACTTCTGCTACGTCATAAACTGTAATAAAGGCATTTGGATCGATTTCATTAATAAGTTCTTTCATTTTACTTTCTTCTAAACGGTTAATTACACAAGAAATCTCTTTAAATTTCTCTCTTGAATAACCACCGTATACTTCGTTATATGTTGCACTTCGGCCTAAACGATCGCGAATTGTTTCTACCATTAATTCAGGCTCTTTCGTAATGATTTTAAATGCTTTCGAACCACTTAAACCAACTTCAACGATATGAATCACTTTCGAAGCGATAAAGTAAGCAATTGCCGAAAGGATAGCTCCTTGAAGGCCGAATACTGTTGATACGAAAATAAATACGAACATGTTTAAGAATAAAATAAGGTCACTCGTTCCAAATGGTAACTTACGAGAAAGCAATACAGCTAGCATATCGATTCCATCTAATGCCCCGCCGTTACGTAATGCTAGTCCCATACCAAAACCGATAATAATACCACCAACAACTGTAACTAATAATGTATCGCCTTCAATAATAGCTGGTATTCCGTGCATGACAACGGTACCTATTGCTAATGAAGCAATCCCGATAATGGAATAAATAGCAAAGCTTTTACCGATTTGCTTATATCCTAACCAAACGAAAGGAATGTTAATAACTGCGATTAGAGCTCCTAATGGCAATCCAAATAATCTTGAACTAACGATACTTAAACCAGTCACACCACCGTCTGATACGTTATTTGGAATTAATACCGCTTCTAATCCGTATGCTGTGATAAATGCCCCAATAATAATCATCAAAGCTTTTGAAGCGATTTTTAGCTTATTGGGCTTGTTTTTGATAATTTTCTCCATGTAATTTCCTCGTTTCAAACTAGTTTCTTATTTGTTACGTAATTCACACCTAAATTTAATTTTAACATTTTATTTGAAAAAATTCTCCTTTAATGGATGTATGCAGGGAATATTATCACCATATTATCTTTAAAATATTTTTGAAATAAGTATAAGAAATCCCATCCTTATGAAAGGATGGGAGAATGTTAAGAAACAATAAAACTAATTACTGTTAGGAATAAAGCGAAACCTAAAATAGTCCCGCACACTTTCATATGGCGCTTACGTCCCATAACGACAATTGCGACATATTCGCGAATCATTGCGTTAGGCCAGTAATAAAATGCTGTTTTTGATCCAATTCCTTGGCTATTAAGTCCAGCTTGTCTTGCATATATACCAGCGCGGAAAAGATGGAAGTTGTTTGTTGTAAAAATACTTCTATACTTACCTTCAGGTTTTAAAGAATCCATAATTTCTTTAGAGAACGACATATTTTGATATGTGTTTACAGAGCGATTTTCTTGCACTGTATGTTCAATCGGAATTCCTTTTTCAACAGCATATTTTTGCATTGCTTCTGCTTCAGGAAGGCCTTCATCCGGACCTTGTCCGCCAGAGAAAATGATTGTTGGTGGTATATTTACAGCGGCTTGTTTCCAATAAAAGTCGATTGCTTTATTAATGCGACTTGCCAGTAAAGGCGGTACTTTATCATTAATTAAGCCACTACCAAGAACGATGATGAAATCTTGATTACGCCTTGGTCTGTTGAATTGATATAAAAAATACGCGCTTAAGAAGTTAGATAAATGCACAAAGAAATACATAGTTATAAGAGATATAGCAGCAAAAATGAATTGAAAATGCTCTGAGAATAAACTCGCTGGACTTATGATGATGAATAGTATAGACAATAAAATCCCTAAAGCAGCAATTAAAGTTAAAGAGTTTGTGAAGCGTCTTCCTTCACGTTGCATTAAAATTTTTGCATTAAGAAATAGTCCAAACATTAAAGCGACTATAGCAAAAGGTATCATTACAATTAGCGCTAACATGGGAATAATAACGATAAAATGTAAAGAGTTACTACCAGACTCATATGAGGCTATAGCGCAAAATAATAGAAATGAACAGAAAAAGGCATTAAATAAAAAGCCATTTATTATTTTTCGTGGGTCTTTTAAGTAAGAGATAAGAAAAATAATAAACAATATAAGAGGAATGATTCCAAAAGACATAAATATAGTACACCTCAATTTGTATAAGAATTTGACATATCTTTTATATTACATGATTTTATAATTGAAAATGAAAGAAAAAGGATTTTGAATTTTCTCAATAAAATATATGAATACATATGTTAAAATGTATGTAAGGCGATATATTAAAAGTAAAATGGTTGAAAAGGCACTCTATGGAGTGTCTTTTCTTTTTTTCATGTAATTATGCATATTATATTTATTTTCAAGTGAAGAGGATTAAAATATAAGTGGTAGGCAGACTATATAAAGCAGAATTTCTTACAAACATTTCCCTCTACTTTTTGTATCTAACAATCGTATAACAATAAATAATTCTGTTTTATAGCGTCTGTTTATGAAAGGTGTCCTCTTTGAAGGCACCTTTTTGTTGTTTCATGTAGATACTTTTCACTGTTAATATA
The DNA here is from genome assembly GCF_040448665.1 of Bacillus cereus group sp. MS39. Classification (NCBI taxonomy): domain Bacteria; kingdom Bacillati; phylum Bacillota; class Bacilli; order Caryophanales; family Bacillaceae; genus Bacillus; species Bacillus cereus group sp. MS39. Next base: position 658,780 of record NZ_CP123058.1, read on the forward strand.
GTGGAAAGTATCTATACTAAACATTAGCAATCTTCCGTATAAATATTATCAATTCACTATATATTCCAGTGGTGTTAACCTACATATGAAAGGCTTTCTTTTTCAAAATATTACCCCTAATAAATTTTTGAAGAAGTCAACTGTCTCCAAAATTGCCATTCATGCTTAGCAAAAAAGAATCCAGCAGGATTCTTTTTTGTGTTCGACACGATATGACAAATTGTATTCTAATAACTTATTATTATGTTAAATGGTTATTAAGGGGAGTAAAAGGGGATCTTAGAATGAATTTAAAGAAAATATTTTTAACAGGCGCGATTGTCGTAACAACTCCCTTTACATCTATTGGAACGGCACAAGCAAGTATTATTTTCAAAGATGTTCCAACAGGGCATTGGTCTTATAAAGCAATTTTAGATTTAACAAGTAAAAATATTGTTAGTGGGTACGGAAATGGAATTTCTGGGTTTGGTGATGATGTGACTCGTGAGCAATATGTACAGTTCTTATATAATGCGACATTACCATATGAGGAAAGACCAGGAGCAAATCAAGAGCCAAAGCGCTTTGCTAATTGTAAAGAAGCAAACGATGCTGGATTTTATGATATTACAAGAGATAGTCCGTACTATGGTAAGCATTTAGATCGTGATGGCGATGGAATTGCTTGTGAGAGAGAGAAGAGCGGTAAATAAAAAAGCACTCACCCTGAGTGCTTTTTCTTATGGAAACATGCTATTTTTTTAGGCAATTCTCATAAACTAAAAGTAAGGAAATGAAAGTAGGTGACAAAATGCCGTCAGTTGTGGAAGGTGTTATTATTGAAAACTGTAACGGAACGATTAATTTAGGAGATAAATATAACGTGCAGCCGATTGAAAAAACGAAAGCTTATAATGGATCAGGATCATCGAATACAGGAAAAAAAGTACAAACATTTAGTGGTATTAGTACAGCAGATGTAAGGGATAGCGATGTGAACGATCAAGGAATACAGTTTACTTTATAGATAAATATGTAAAATTGCATAAAATGATGAACTTGCCCTGTGCTACAATCTAGCTGTGAGCTGTTAATGATTCTTCTGTATTATAGTTGTTAGATTGGAAATATAACATCTTATCGAAAATCATACGTAAAAAAGACACTTCAACGAAGTGTCTTTTTTATTTTAGTGATACCCTTTAGCAGAGTCTTTATGAATTTTATTTTTAAAGATACTGTAGCTCCAAAGTTGATATCCAATAACAATTGGTACCATAACCATTGCAACGAAGAACATAATTTTTAAGTTTAATTGACTACCAGCTGCGTTATATAGCGTTGTACTATAAGCATCGTTAATACGAGATGGTAACATTCTTGGGAACATACCTGCAAATCCAGTTGTCATAAACATTGCGATTGTTAAGCAAACGAATGTGAATGCGAGACCTATTTTATGTTTGTACACCATAATAAGTGCGAGTACACTCATTAACATGGCAAGTACCGGAAGAATGAATAGTACCGGATATTCTGTGAAGTTTTGGAATAAATTTGTACGATTTGCAGTTGCTACATAGAAAATAGCTAAAATGATAGCAGCTGCCATTGAAAATGGTCTTGCGATTTTATAAGCGCGATCAGATACTTCACCAGTCGTTTTAATCATAACCCAAAGGGCGCCAGATACGACGAATATAGCAGTGAAGAACAGGCCACCTAAAATACCATAATGATTTAGTAAGCTGAGTAAATTTCCTTCATAGCCATTTTTTCCGATTTGTAGTCCGTAATAAAGGTTAGCGAATGTAACACCGAATAAGAAGGCGATTAGGAAACTACCAATTGTAAATGCCCATTTACAAGTTTTTTGCCAAATTGGTGAATCGTCTTTATGCATAAATTCAAGTCCAGCAGCACGAGCAAACAGTGCGAGTAATACTAAAAATAGTGGTGTATATAAATAACTAAACATATTTGCATATGTGACTGGGAAAGCAGCAAATGTTGCGCCACCAGCTGTAATTAACCATACTTCATTACCACCCCAGAATGGGCCGATTGCTTCTTGTAATTGATTTCGTTCTTGTCGGTCTTTCGCAACGAAAGGAAAAATCATTCCGTTACCAAGTGCATACCCATCAAGAATGAAGTAAACTGTCCAAATCACGCCCCATAAACCAAACCAGACGATTGCAAGCATATCATGAGACATGTGCTGCACCTCCCTCAGTAGCAGGTTCTTCTAATGCTGCTGGTCCTTTTTTCGCGAACTTTAGCATTAAGTATACATCTGCAATTAAAAGTAATGTGTAGAACAAGATTAAACTAATTAATGAGAACCAAATTTGTGGAACAGATATAGGTGATACAGATTCTGCTGTACGCATTAGTTTATAAACTGTCCATGGTTGACGACCTACTTCGGCAACAATCCAACCAGCGTTAATTGCGATATATGGTAGTAAGACAGACCATATTGTAATTTTTAAATAACGTTTTGAGTTTTCTAGTTTTCCTTTTCGATTTAAGTAGAAACCGTACCAAGTTAATGCCATAAAGAACATACCAAGTGCAACCATTAAGCGGAAGCTATAGTACACGAGGTTAACATTTGGACGTTCATCTTTCGGGATATCTTTTAAACCAACAATTTCGCCATCAAATGAGTTTGTATAGAAGAAACTTCCTAGTTTCGGAATAGTAAGGAATTCAAAGTTCTTTTCGTTCTTTACATCAGGAATTTGAACAATCGAAAAGCCTTGTCCTTTTCCAGTTTCCCAAACAGCTTCCATCGCAGCACCTTTTGCTGGTTGATACTTAGCTGCTGATACACCAGACTGATGCCCCATAAACGGTGTAACAGTTGCAGCGAATAAACCTAACATTAAGCCAAACTTAAATGATTTTTTGAAGAACTCCACTTCATTTTTACGTAATAAATGATAAGCACTAATTGCCATAACGAAGAAAGCACCAACGATATAACAACCAATTACAGTATGGAAGAACATGTTCCAAGCATATGGATTTGTCACAAGTGCCCAGAAATCATTTAGTTCAGCGCGGCCGTTACGTACGACGTAGCCAACAGGGTTTTGCATAAAACCGTTTGCTGTAATAATCCAAAGGGCGGAAATATTTGTTCCAAGTGCAACCATCCACATACAGAAGGCACGGAACTTTGGTGAAATTTTGTCTTTACCGAATAACCATATTCCCATGAAAGTAGATTCTAAGAAGAAGGCAACGAGTGCTTCGATTGCGAGAGGTGATCCAAAAATATCTCCCATATATTTGGAGTACTCAGACCAGTTTGTTCCAAATTGGAACTCCATCGTAATCCCGGTTATAATCCCCATTACGAAGTTAATTGTAAATAATTTACCCCAGAAATTTGCCATTTTGCGGTATGTTGGATTCAATGTGCGGGCGTATTGAGTTTCCATACATGCCACTAAAATAACAAGTCCGATTGTCAAAGGTACAAATAAAAAGTGATAAAAAATAGTAATTGCAAATTGAAAACGACTCAGTAACAGAACGTCGGACATAATGAATATTCACTCCTTTTTTACATTATCTACAATCAGTTTATAGTGAAAATACGTTTTAAATAGAGGGGACTTGTTACAAAGGTGTGTGTATATTTTGAAAGAATTATGTCGGTTATCTGAAAATATCTTATTTTTACTATAAAGCAATATCCTTTTTGAGTTTTTTAAATTTTGGTACACTATATAAGTAATGTAAATGAGAGAAAAGAGGGTTCTTTACTATGAAGTCATTAGAAGAGATTTTACAATACAATGAAAAATTCGTTGAAGAAAAAAAATACGAAGAGTACGAAACAGGTAAATTTCCAAACAAAAAGATGGTAATTATCTCTTGTATGGATACTCGTCTTGTTGAATTATTACCGAAAGCGATGAATATGCGTAACGGTGATGTGAAAATTATTAAAGTAGCAGGCGCTGTTATTTCACATCCGTTTGGAAGTATTATGCGTAGTATTTTAGTTGCTGTATATGAACTTGGTGCTGATGAAGTTTGTGTAGTTGGTCACCACGATTGTGGTATGGCAAAAATTCAAGCAAGCAGTACAATTGAGAAGATGAAAGAGCGCGGTATAACAGAAGAGAAATTAGATACACTTCGTTATTCTGGAATCGATTTAGAAAGATTCCTACAAGGATTCTCTAGTGTAGAAGAAAGTGTAGAACATAGCGTATCAATACTTCGCAACCATCCATTACTTCCTGAAGAAGTACCTGTTCACGGTCTTGTTATAGATCCTGACACAGGAAAATTAGATTTAGTTGTGAATGGTTACGACAATTAAGAATTTACTTTGTCATCTTTTTTATCTGGGACAGGATCAAATCCTCCCGGGTGGAAAGGGTGACATTTTAATATACGCTTACAAGTAAGCCAAAAGCCTTTGAGGGCACCATGTTTTTGAAACGCCTCTAATCCGTAATGAGAACAAGTTGGATAAAAGCGGCAAGTTGGCGGTGTCATTGGAGAAATGAATTTTTGATAAAAGTGTATAATCCCAATAAAAATCTGTTTCATAACGGTCTCCTTTTCAGCATATTCTTAAAGTATTATAGCACGACTGTACATAATACTTTACTAATGTGCATTTCCGTTATATCATATTGGATATGACGGAATTAAATTAAAAGCGGGAGAGATGTTGTATGCCATCAGTAGAAAGCTTTGAATTAGATCATACGATTGTAAAGGCACCTTATGTAAGACATTGCGGAGTTCACAATGTAGGTAGTGACGGTATTGTAAATAAATTTGATATTCGTTTTTGCCAACCAAATAAACAAGCAATGAAACCAGATGTTATTCATACGTTAGAACATTTATTAGCATTTAATTTACGTAAATATATTGATCGTTATCCGCATTTTGATATTATCGATATTTCACCAATGGGCTGCCAAACAGGATACTATCTTGTAGTAAGCGGAACACCGACAGTTCGAGAAATCATTGATTTATTAGAATTAACATTAAAAGATGCGGTTCAAATTACAGAAATTCCAGCTGCAAATGAAACACAATGTGGTCAAGCGAAGCTTCACGATTTAGAAGGAGCACAACGCTTAATGAACTTCTGGTTAAGCCAAGATAAAGATGAACTTGAGAAAGTATTTGGATAAAGTGAAACTTTAATCAATGGTTGATGGGGGAGTGGCCCTATCAACCATTGATTATTAGTTGAACCAATCGGACCTTTACAGGCAGTTAAACTCCTACCTAACCTCTTCGTTTTTACATAATTTGGAGATAGGAGTCTTACTGCCTGTTAAGGCGGGATAAGAAGGGAAAACTGCCTGTGAAAGGGCAGTTTTTTTTTGTAGCACGATAATAAATAAAATTATATCGACGATTTTTCGAATATATCGAACGCAACTTGAATTATATCAACGATTTTTTTAATATATCGACGTTTCGACACTGGATATCGACTTGCCGACAAAAACTGACAATATTATGAATCAAATAAAAAGAAGAGGTCGTTTAACATATGTGTTGGACGACCTCTTTTTTATGAAAGTATACTAGACACCCCAACATATAAAACAAAGGCAGAACCGAGAAAATAAACAAATGCCTTAGCTTTTTCTTGTTTCTTCATTTCATCAATTCCAAACAGGATAAACATAATACTTAAAAGAATAAACACGTAAGGTAAAAGAATAGTGAAGTTTGCAAATAGGCTAAATAGTGCAAGAGAAAGAGCGATAGTGGCGATTATAATTCGAATGTTTTTTAACATGTAATCCTCCTTTAAAAGAACATTATAAATGGAATAACAAAAACAATCGTAAAAAGACTTAAGCCGATGCTAATAGTTCCAATTTGTTTTTGCTGTTTTTGAATCGTCTCAATTCCTACTAAAATGCCATATAAACTAAAGAGGAACAAAATGATAGGTGAAAAGATTTGAAAGTTCATTGTAAAGGTGCTGTATAAGCATAAGATTAAAGTAATAAAAACGATGATGAGTTGTATTTGTCTAATATGCATTTTAGCCCTCCTTAGTAGAAAGAGAAGTTACCGAGAGAAAATAATAACAATAGCAACGATTAAAGTGAATACGCCAGAAAAGAAGGAGAGTGTACTATGTACTTTCTTTTGTTTCTGTTTTTCTTCTGCGCTCATGATGAAGGTCATAACAGATAAGGCGATGAGCATATAAGGCATTGTTACAAGTGCGTTTGTAAATATTACGGATAGAGCGAGAACGATGACGATAAGAGCGGATAATATGCGAAAGGTTTTTAGCATATTATTTCCCCCTTTTTTAAATAAACGACTTACCGAAATATTTCTGAGAAGCCAAGTAATAAAGCACCAGCTCCGGCCATGAAAGCAAGCATGCTGCTAGATTGTTTCTGTTTTTTTATTTCCTCTAAACCTATAGTGAAAGCCATAGCCCCTAAGAAAATGAACATGTAAGGCATAATGTCTCTGTTACCGCTAATAAAACTATAGGTTGCTATAGATAAAGTGATAAGTGCAAAAGTAATTCGAACGCCTTTTAACATAAAAGCCCTCCTTCTAGTTTATGTAGGTAATGATGATAACAATCTAAATGAAAGCACCTGCAACAATACAAATAAATCTAGTTCCTGAATCCTTTTTCCTTATTTGCTCAATGGTAATAAGAAGTAGTAAAACTCCTAATAGAAATTGTGAAAGTAGTAGAAAGTTATGTTGACCTGCCAGTAAACGAATGCTGGATATGATGTGGGCTAAAATAAGTAGTATATGAAGCGTATTATGAATTCTTCTTGCTGTTTTTTGTATAAGGGTTATCTTCTGGTTTATCAACGGAATGTTTATATGCATAGCCTTTATTAATCGTCATGACGGAGAGTACTAGTATGACTAGGACGATTATAATACCGATAATTAATATTTTGAACATAGAATCCCTCCTTTTCTTTATTTTACATAATTTTGTAATTGATGAAAACAATAGAAATTAAAAGGATGAAAGAAGGGTGTTACATGGAGACGAAAAAAACATATTATATATCAATAGGAAACGGTCAAATTTCACAAGTGAAGACAGCGGATACGTATAATTTTGAGATTTCCGCAAGTGATGAGGAAATTACGGAGTTAAGAGAGTACTTTGATCAAGCATATGTAGAGGATTTAGGTTCATTTGTACGTTCTCACGTTCCATTTGTTGAGTATCATCACGATTCGAATAATGACCGATATGATGAACAACTACAAAAAGCATATAAAATGATTTACGATTTAGGTAATCATGAGACGAAAGAATTAGTCGCGCAAATGGGAATAATCAATGGATTGTAATTGGATAATATTATGCAGAAAAGCGAGAATATGCTACAATTTGTGGTAGGAAAAACTTGTAACCATCAATAGGGGAGTAATGGCATGTACAAATTTAAAGATTATTACCACAACACTGTACAATTATCGTTTGAACGTTATCCATTTTCTCCTGAGCCAAAGCATGTTTGGGTTGTATGCCGGTACGGGGATCAATGGTTATTAACGCATCATTTACGTCGCGGTCTTGAATTTCCAGGTGGTAAAGTAGAATTAGGGGAAACACCGGAAGAAGCGGCAGTTCGAGAGGTTCATGAAGAAACTGGCGGCATAGTTTCTGATTTAACTTACTTAGGACAATATAAAGTATCTGGAAAAGACAAAATAATCATTAAAAACATTTATTTTGCAACAATTAGTGCGGTAGAGCAGCATACGCATTACGAAGAAACGAAAGGGTCTGTTTTATTAACAGACATTCCTGATAATATTAAAACTGATAGAAAATTTAGCTTTATAATGCGCGACGATGTATTGGCGCGTACGATGAAACATATAGAAGAAATCGGCTGTTTTACGAAGTAAAGTGGCTGGTTTCTTTTTTTTTGTAAGAATGAATGTAAATATATCCTTACAGTATTTTGGATATATTATACAATTTTTGTAAAGATATATTTACATTTTAGGAGGGGAAAGATGGATAAAAGAAAAGAAACGACTGTTACTGTTTCGATGGTTAAATTAAATATCTATGCATTTCTTATAATATTCGCTTTGGCGTTTGGAATTGGTTATTTGCATATATTTCTTTCAGGCGGGGTTCAATTTGAATTTACATTGCCCGTTATGTTTCTTTTGATTATTGGAATGATTGTTTTCGTTTGTATTCATGAGGCAATACATTTAATTGGATTTCGTTATATCGGAGGTGTTCCGTGGAGTGAACTAACATGGGGCGTCAATTGGAAATTAGGTGTAGCATACGCTCATTCTAAAAAAGAAATTACAGTAAAGCAAATGAAGAAAGTGTTAATGTTACCGTTTTTACCGACTGGAATTTTGCCAATTGTATTGGGATTAGTTATGAATCTGGAGCCACTCTCATTTTTAGGAATTTTACTAACAGCGAGTTGTATCGGTGACATTGCCTTATATCAAAAAGTTTCAAAGTTTCCAGATGATGCGCTAGTTAAGGATCATCCGAGTAAACCGCAGTTTACAGTATATGAATCATAAAGGAAGAGGAGGCGCTAGAGTAGCGACCTCCTCTTTTTGTTGTCACTTTTTGTCGGTAAGTCAATATATTGCAAAAATCGCTGATATAATTTATTAACTATTATTTTGTTTTCATCTCTACCTCTAAAAACGAAAGCACCTCCAACAAATCGTTCACCGTGCGTGAATGTTCAAAGTCACCCCAAAACGAATCTCTCTTCCAAACACCAAGAATTCCTACTCGTTCAGAACCAAGCACATCGTTTTCTGGATGATCTCCAACGTAAAGACACTCTGCGGCCTTAACGTCTAGCTTTTGCAAAGCTCGTTCGAAAATTTCAGGATGTGGTTTTTTTATTCCCTCCGCTTCGGAAACGAGAATTGTATTTGTATACGTATGTATGTTTAGTGCGCGGAGATTGCTCATTTGAAAGTCAGTAAAGCCATTTGTAATAATGCCAATTTTAATATTTTGTTGTGTTAAACGTTGAAGTAATTCATGCATGTTTTGGAAAGGAATACAATGATGTTGAAAATTTGTAATGTAGTCGTGCAGCAGTTGCTCTGGTGTTAAAGTGGTAATGTTGTATTCAGAAAGGAGAGTAGCATATACTTTATCTTTCCACGTATATCCATTATTATCGAGTTCAAGAAACCGAGAACAATACTCTAATTTTTCTATGCTCATTAAATGAGAGGCAAAGCGATTATATTGATCATAAATAAATTGTTCTAGAGATTGGCACCGATCTAAAAGTGTTCCATCTAAGTCGAAGAAGACTGCTCGAATCATGGGGAACCTCCTTACAATTTTTATAATTAATTATCGCATATTCGTTAAAAAATGATTATGATATTTTTGTAGAATGGAACGACGGAGGTTTATATGAAGAGACTGTATGGCAAGTTAGTAGGGTTTATCGTCGCAATTGGTTTACTAGCAGGATGCGATAGTTCTATGAAGAGTGTGAAGGAAAAAGAAGTTTGTAAAACAGAAGAAGAATGCGTGGAAATAGGAGATAATAAACTTCAAAAAGTATATGAAAAAATAGATGGATTATCTGAGCTTGAAGCAGTAGAAGATTATGATATAGAAGAGCATGAAAATGAGGATATGAAAGAGGCAGAGCAGAAAAAAGAGGATGACGAAAATTATTTCTTTTTAGCCTCTTATTATATTGATGGTGATGAAATTGTAGATCCTTATTTTGAAAAAATAGAACGGAAACGTTTAAATAAAGTATTCGCTGAAGATAAAGAAGCGAAAGAAGAGGTGCTACAACAGCGTCAAGATAGAGGTTATCATGAAGACTTATGGGATATGTACCGTACGCTCATTCCAGCTAAATATCGAGGGAATATAACAGAATTTGATTTAATAACGGACGGTTATGACGGTGTTGTTGCCCACGTTATGCCTAGTATGGAGAATCCGAAAGATTGGATCCTAAGCTTAGATACGCTTGATTCTGCAGTAAATATCGATGAAGTGATGAAAACATTAATTCATGAGACGGCTCACGTGTTGACGCTCGGGCATAAGCAAATACCAGTAGATGAAAAGTATGTAAAGGATGTAAAGGATTTTGAAGAAGATAAAGATATTTCAACGTACCGAAATAACTGTGAAACTCTTTTCTTACAAGAGGGATGTGCGAAGGAAAAATCTTATATTAATCAATTTTATAACTCTTTCTGGAAGGACATTGAGCAGGAGTGGACAGAAAAGAAAGTGGAAGAAAGTGAAGAAACTCAAATTGAATTTTTTAAAGAAAAGCATGAGGATTTTGTATCACAGTATGGAACGACAAATGTAGCGGAAGATATTGCAGATACGTTTACAGCATTTATTTTGCAAGATTCAAAAAAGGTGAAAGGGGAATCGGAGTTAAAGTATAAAAAAATTGCGTTCTTCTATCAGTTCCCTGAGCTTGTAAAAATGAGAGCGGAAGTGTTGTCGGGATTAGATGATATCTCAAAAACGATCGAACAACAAAGCGGACAATAATGAGAGGTATATATTTTAGCCAATAAAACGTAAAGAATTTTAGTTCTTTGCGTTTTTTTATGTTGATAAAATTGAAAATTCTGTCTTTTTTAAAAAAAGAAGAAGGAACTGAAGCTTTAAAAGAGAATTAGTATAAAAATGTCACAAATTAGACACAATTATAATGCGCATATTGTAGGGACTATAAGTTTACTCTCAAGGAGGTAATGAAACGTATGAAAACGATTCTTGCGGTTGCTGGTCTCATTTGGGTAATGTCTCACGGTTTTCCGATTTTTGAAGGAGAGCAAATTCGTAGTGCATTAAATAAAAAGTATGATGATTATCATGTAATAGATCGAAAAGAAAATGTCGTTACAGTACGTGTGAAAGATTGTTTCCATACAGTTACGGTTGCAGATGGAAACGTTACAAATGAAACAAAGATGTGTGATAAAAGGTAAAGAAAGAAGCTGACTATAGTTTATCGCCCTAAGTCAGCTTCTTTTTCGTTTTCCAATTAGAAGTTTTTCAAATGCCTCAACAAACACATACATAAGTGTTGCGAGGACGCAGGTGAGTAGTACGCTCAGTAAGACGAGCGTGAAATTAAATACTTGGAATCCGTAGCTAATTAAGTAGCCAAGACCTTGTTTAGAGACGAGAAGTTCACCGAATATAACACCGACCCATGATAAACCAACGTTCACTTTTAACGTGGAAATAATTGCTGGGAAGGATGCAGGGAGAACGACTTGCTTATAACATTGCCACTTATTGGCGCCAAATGTGTCCATCACTTTTATATAGTTAGAATCGACTTCTTGAAATGCGCTGTAAATAACGAGAATGGTAATGATGATGGAAATGATTACTCCCATTGCAATCGACGAAGAAATATTTGGACCGAAGATTACAATGATAATAGGTCCAAGTGCCACTTTTGGCATGGCGTTTAGGACGACGAGATAGGGGTCGAGCACGCGAGCGAGAAGTGGCATCCACCAAAGAAAAGTAGCGATAATAGCGCCGAGCACTGTTCCAAGAATGAAGCCTACTCCTGTTTCAAGTAATGTCGTCCATATGTGAACCAAAAGCGAACCGTCAATCCATTTACTAAGGAAGAGATCCCAAATGCTTGAAGGAGAGCTAAAGAGTAAAGGATCAATCCACTCTTTTTTGCTAGCTATTTCCCATAGTGAAAAGAAAAGAATGAGCAGTAAAAGCTGCAGTGAGCGTGCTAACCATGCGCGCTTGCGTTCTTTTTTCTGAAACTGTTCATGTAGTTGCTTTATATTATCCAAGTCGCTCCAGCTCCTTCCATATATCTTGGAAGAGGGATGGGAAGTCGTGGTGATGGCGTGATTCTAACGGTGATAAGAAACGAATGCTTTCAGGGACGATAAATGTTTTTGCAATTTTTCCAGGGTTTGCTTGCAGTAAATAAATACGATCACTCATCGCAATGGCTTCTTCAATATCATGTGTTACGAGTAGTGACGTTTTCTTATATTTGCGTAGTAAGTTGAAAACGAGATCTTCTAGTTTCAACTTCGTTTGATAATCGAGAGCTGAAAAAGGTTCATCTAGCAATAAAATTTTCGGATCGGTCGCTAACGTTCGAACGAGAGCGGCACGTTGACGCATACCACCGGACAGTTCACGAGGGTATTGCTCTTCTACATCATGTAGACCGACTTGCTTTAAAAGGTGTAAAGTATGTTCTTTCGTCTGTTCATTGTAAATTTTTCGGGTGTGAAGTCCAAGCATAATATTTTCTTCAATTGTTTTCCAAGGAAACAAGTAATCTTGCTGCAACATATACCCCATAGATGAAGTTTTCGTTGTAATAGGCTCACCATCTAAAAAGACGATGCCCTCAATAGGATCAAGTAACCCGGCAATAATGGAGAGGAGTGTCGTTTTGCCGCAACCACTTGGACCGAGTATAGAAATAAATTCGCCTTCTTCCACTTGTAAACTCATATCTTCGAGAATCAGTTTGGCATTCTCTTTTGCGAAAAAGCAGTGAGAAACGTTACGTATTTGTAAAAAACTCATACACTTCGCCTCTATTTCTTAATAACGCTTTCGGCAATTTTTGTATTGACGAGCGCTTCATGTGGAACTTCTTTTTGTAATTCGCCAGCTTCTTTCATAATCGTTTGGAGCTGTTTCCATTCTTCAGCATCTAATAGCGGATTTGTCGCGTAAGAATGTTGCTTTTTATACCGTTCAATTACTTTTACTGTAATGTCTTTTGAAGTGTCTTTAAATAATGGAGACACAGCATCAGCAATCTCTTCTGGACTATGTGTATCAACCCATTGTTGCGCTTTATAGAGCGCACGTGTGAATTTTTCAGCAGCAGCCTTATCTTTCTTTAAGAAACTTTCTTTTGCCATAAACGTTGTATAAGGAACAGTGCCAGATTCAGCTCCGAAAGATGCGACGATATAACCTTTTCCTTCTTTTTCAAGTATACTTGCAGTCGGTTCAAAGAGCTGTACAAATTCTCCTGTACCAGATGCGAAGGCATTTGCAATATTAGCAAACTCGATATTTTGAATTAAGTTCGTATCTTTGTGAGGATCAATGCCATTTTTCTTTAAAACGTATTCTCCAACCATTTGCGGCATGCCGCCTTTACGTTGTCCTAAAAACGTAACACCTTTTACGTCATTCCAATTAAAAGAGTCTAACTTTTTACGCGAAACTAAAAATGTTCCATCTGTTTGTGTAAGTTGTGCGAAGTTAATGACGGGGTCTTTTGCTCCTTGTTGATGAACGTAAATAGACGTTTCAGAACCGACGAGAGCAATATCAATTCCGCCAGATAATAGGGCGGTCATCGTTTTGTCTCCGCCAGCTGTTGTTTGGAGGTCAATATTTAATCCTTCATCTTTAAAAAATCCTTTTTCAATCCCGACATATAACGGGGCGTAGAAGAGAGAATGGGTAACTTCGCCGATGCGAATGTTTTGAGTTTGTTCTTTCGTACCTTCTTTTTTACTACTGCAAGCAGCAAATGTGAAAACAGCTAGTAACATGATGCAAAAAACAGCTATAAATTTTTTCACTATATGACACCTCCTAGAAGTCACTCTACAAGCATGATATGTAGGTAAGTGCCCATATGTGAGTGTAGATAGCAGGAATTTTTTTGGTGATAAAGAAGTACAAATATAAGGGGTGATAAAATGGAGTACGAATATGATGATAGCGTACATTTACATCTTGATTATTTCGGAACAGAATGTGATATGGAATCGATTGCTTATAAGCGGAAGAATGAAGACGTGTGGGATGTGTATTTTAATTTTGGAGCATATGGTCTTCAGAAAGATGAGATTGAGACAGGTAGATTTATGGACGAATATGCTGGTCATTACGTTTTTTCTGTACATGCTCGTGATCTTAGCTGGGAATTTGGAAGTGCTCAATTTGAAGAGTGGGTTTTGAGAAATCAAATAGTAGAAAAATCGCTGCAAAAATAGGGAGGAATTTTGTGGTCGATTTTCTCATTTTCTTGTTCATTTTCGTAGTCGGATTTTTTATTATGCAAGTACTCGTTTATCGATTTGCAAAGAAAAACATTCAAAAATATACAAAAAGAAAATGGATTCATATGTGGCTAGAGATGAATATGAAAAAGGGCCCGAGATTAGATCTTTTTGATTTTGTAGTTATCGTACTTGTATGTATTATATGGAAAGTATGGATGTATTCTCTTATATAATACATATGCTCATGTCTGTTAGACTGAAGGAGAACCTGTCAGTGTTGGTAGGTTCTTTTTTTATGGTAATAATTTTGTGAAGCATAGTTCATTTATGCTGTTAGAATATAGAGCGAAGAAGTTTTATCCCGTTCAATCTTGAATGGTTCGGACTTATTAAAGTTTCACTGTATTTTTAAGGGGAAATTAAGGATACATGTGTATAATACAAACACATAGGGAGACTAACTGTATACAAATATGTTATTTTGTATATGACAATATGTTTGTTGATGCGAGACGAAGGGGTAAAGGAAAGAGGGAATAAATTGCGTTTTGATTTTTTAACACGACAACGAAGAAGAGATGAATTTTATCTTAGTTTTTCTCCTCAAGAGCCGAGGAAGAATCTATTAATTTCTATCATTCTTAGTGGAATGTGGGCGATTTGTTTAGAAACGCTGTTTTTTGTTATGTTAAGATCTTTCGAATTCGAGAGAACTAAAGAATTTTTTAATGGGAAAATACAGCTAAGTATACTTATTATTGTTTTGTGGGGTGTACTACTATACATTATTCATTTAAATAAAGGCATCGGTCATAAACTTAGGCCGGCTATTAGAGCTTACGCCTTACTATTTTTAATTGCCCATACAATGAATTGGATGTATATCATGATGCAGGAGAATATGAGCCTTGTATTAGTTAATAACTGGATTTACCAGCGATACGGACAGTATATACTAAGCCTATTATTTATTTATATGATATATGTTTTTGTGTATAGTTTGCTTGGACGAATCTTTTTGAGTGTCACGATAACAAGTTTGGTGTTAATTATCTTTGGTATTGTGAACCATTTTAAACTTATTTTTAGAGGAGATCCATTCTATCCGTCTGATTTCATACAGATTACTCAAATGCAGTCCGTTATACCAATGGTTATGGACTATTTTAGTTGGTGGACTATATTTTTGGGAATATTCGGGATTACTCTGCTTGTATATTTAGTTATGTATATACGAAAGCATATTCCAGTGATAAAACCTAATATAATTACGAGAATTATTTTAATATGTGGTTCTACGTTTATGGTGTATGCATATAGTAATTATCCTAATACATTTATGAGTAATGTATTGCAAAAATACGGGGTAACCTTCGTGGCTTGGAATCAAAATATAAACTATATTGATAATGGTTTTGTTTTAGGATTTGTCAGTAACTTAGACACAACTGTCATTGAGAAGCCAGAAGAATATTCAAAAGAAACTATGCAACAAATTTCAAATAATATAAAGAAACAATATGGAAGCAATGTAGGGAAAAAAGAAAAGAGCGAGAAGCCAAATATTATATTTTTCATGAGTGAAGCTTTTTGGGATCCAACAAAGCTAACGAATCTTTCATTTAGCGAAGATCCGGTGCCGAATTTACATCACTATATTGAGAATTTTCCGGGTGGACAAACAGTAGCTCCTGTATTCGGGGGAAATACAGCGAATACAGAATTTGAAGCGTTAACGAGCTATTCAATGAGCTTTTTAAAGCAAGGTTCTATACCATATCAACAAGCGGTGACAGGACAAAGAGAAATTCCGTCTATCGCAAGTGAATTGAAAAAACATGGATATTATACGAATGCAATTCATGCTTATGGAAGGTCATTTTATAAGCGGGATGATGTATATAATGTTTTAGGAATTGATAATTTCAATGCAGAAGATACAATGCAAAACGTAGAGGTAGATGGAGATTATATTAGCGATGTATCTATTAGTAAAGAAATAATAGAGGAATTGAATAAGAGACAGCAACCTACGTTTATTCATGCAGTTACGATGCAAAATCATTTCCCATTCAATCCAGGACGATTTGAAGAAAAGCAAATAGAAATTAGCGGATTAACAGAAGAGGGATCGAAAGCAGAATTAGAAACATATACTGAGGGTGTACGTCGTTCTGATGAGGCTCTAAAATATTTAGTAGAACAAATTCAAGAGCTAGAAAGGCCTACTATATTGGTTTTCTTTGGAGATCACTTACCGATATTAGGGGTAAATAAAGCTATCTATGAAGAAGCTGGATATATAGAAAATGAAGAAACTCTAAATGAAAGATTAGCTATGTCAGAAACGCCATTGTTAATGTATGCAAATTTCGATTTGCCAAATGACAATTTAGGTTTAGTAAGTCCAATTTATTTTTCTAATCTTGTTTTTGATTATGCAGGGATAAATAAATCACCGTTTTATCAATTTTTATCAGAAATGCATAAAGAAATACCAGTCCTTAAAGAGGAGTTAAAGGTTAATAAAGATGGAGAAGAGATAACAGATTTAACAAAGAAACAAAAAGAAATGTTAGAGCAATATAAAATGATCCAATATGATTTACTTGCTGGAAAGCAGTATAGTAAAGATATACTTTTTAAATAAAACAAACAAAAAGAACTTGTATAACAATACAAGTTCTTTTTTTATAGTATTTAACGGGGTAACCAGACAAGCTGGGTTTAGGGAGTATTACCTGTATATTTAGTATAAATGAAAATGTAATCGTTTTATTGATTGATTTGTGAGAAATATGTGAATTTTAATCTTTTCAAAAACTGCGTTCCTATCGAAACGATTTGGTATAGATTTTTATGAATGCAAAAACTTTATAAGTTCTTCATTTAATTCATCCGCTTGATCGATTGGCGAGCCGTGACCGCTATTTGTAAGAGGATGTAACTGGGAATTTTTAATCTGCTTTTGTGTGAGTTCAGCGCTTTTGTAAGGGATCAGTTGATCGTGAACACCGTGGAATATTTTTGTTGGGACGTTAATTTTACTTAAATCTTTCGTTACATCTTCATTTGCGGCTGCTTGCAATATTTTGATGAGAGCGTAGGAAGCAGACTGCATACCGAGATAAGAAAACCATTCTAACGTAGCAGATCCTAAGTTTCTATTAAAAAATGATAAAGATACATCATTTAAAAATTTTGGCATATTGGCATACATTTGATTAATGAGGGTATCTGCTTGTTCTTTTGGGACGCCATAGGGCGATTCTTGATTTTTAACGAAAGAGGGGGAAACAGCATCGATTAATACAAGTTTAGAAATACGACGGCCATTGTAGCGGGACATGTACCGAATAGAAAGAGCGCCACCTATTGAAAAACCGACTAATGTAGCACTTTCTACTTGAAGTGCTTCTAGAACAATGGCGATATCGTCTGCTAAACGATCGTAAGTGTAACCAGTCCACGGTTTATCAGATTGCCCGTTTCCGCGTATATCCATAGCGATGCAGCGGAAACCATGCTGTGGTAACACATTGAGCTGATATTGGTACATTTGATGATTTAAAGGCCAGCCATGAACGAAAAACACGGTTTTACTACCGGGTCCAGGATTAACGTCTTGCACAAAAATATGCACATCTTTCTCGACGGTAACAAACATAAATTATCCCCCTAACCTATTCATATGCTCTATCCCAAAAGCGTTGTTTCGTCATGGCTTTAATGAATTCATTTGCAAGTTGCGTAGGATTTTGTTCTATTAGGACGCCAGGCTTCCCTTCAATATTTAAAGATTGAATAACGGTAGATCCATTTTGAAAGGCACCAATTGGCTTAAAGTGATTATATGATTCTACGACAAATGAACTCGCTTTATTAAGAAACTGTTCATCAAGGTTTCCTCCAATAAGAAGTAGCCCGTCATAAAGAAGTGAAGATCCCATTAAGAAAGTGTCATTCACGTCCCAACGTACATTTTGCGTTCCTTGCACAATACCTAATCGCTCGGAAACAATTACTGGCTGCAACCCAACTTGTTTGAATTGATTTACTATATATTGCGCGTTTTGTCCGTCATATCCATTTGCAACAATGACACCTACTCGTAATGTATTAGGACTAAATGTCGTATTTGCCATACTGAGTGCTGGCGATGATTTCGTAACGCCCGATTCTTGAATATTTGGGACTTTTGCGCCGATTGCTTCAGCGACTAACGTAGCTAATTCAGTACTAATATGCCCAATCATAGTTACGACTTGTTGGCGGACCGATTTACTTTTTACTTTTCCTAATTCAAAGGAGAAGGCTTGCATAATATGAACCTTTTCGACGTTACTCATACTATTCCAAAATAAACGTGCTTGAGAGAAATGATCTTTGAAACTAGCGGCTGTTTCTCTCGTTTTATGTCCTGATACAGTAGAAGGATATGTAACGAACCCACCCTTTGTACCGGGGACAGTGTAAGGAGTGTTATTTGCTAAGGAATTATTATGGTAAGCAATTTTTCCTTTGTCGATTATATATTTAGATGCACCATCTCTTTGATTGTTGTGAAATGGGCATATCGGACGGTTAATCGGTAATTCTTGATAATTTGTACCGACGCGTGCTAATTGAGTGTCTGTATAAGAAAAGAGCCTACCTTGTAAGAGCGGATCATTTGTAAAATCAATACCACGGACGATACTTCCCGGATGAAGCGCGACTTGTTCCGTTTCAGCGAATACATTCTCGACGTTGCGATTTAATGTCATTTTCCCGATGATTTTAACGGGGAAATCTTCTTCAGGCCAAATTTTCGTCGCATCTAATATATCGAAATCGTATTTAAATTCATCCTGTTCTTCTAAAATTTGAATGCCAAGTTCGTACTCAGGATAGTTTCCAGCATTAATATTTTCCCATAAATCACGGCGATGGTAATCTGGATCAGCACCACCTAATTTTTGCGCTTCATCCCAAATTAATGAGTGAATGCCGAGCTTCGGCTTCCAGTGAAATTTTACGAATCGTGACTTTCCATTTTTATTCACTAAGCGAAATGTATGAACGCCAAACCCTTGCATCATTCGAAAACTTCTTGGAATGGCACGATCAGACATAATCCACATCATCATCGCAGCCGATTCTTGGTTATTGGCGATGAAGTCCCAAAATGTATCATGTGCTGTTTGTCCCTGTGGAATCTCATTATGCGGTTCAGGTTTAAGGGCGTGAATAAGATCAGGGAATTTAATGCCATCTTGAATGAAAAAAATAGGAATATTGTTTCCGACTAAATCAAAATTTCCTTCTTCTGTATAAAATTTAACGGCGAATCCTCGTACATCTCGATTTGTTTCATTCGCACCTTTTGATCCAGCCACTTCAGAGAAGCGAACGAAAAGGGGTGTTTTTTTTGAAGGGTCTTGTAAAAAGTGGGCCATTGTTAGCTCTTCTAAAGATTCATATAGCTCGAAAACACCATGCGCACCGTATCCACGTGCGTGAACGACTCTTTCAGGAATTCGTTCACGGTCAAAATGAGCAAGCTTTTCTCGCATTAGGAAATCTTCTAGAAGGGTAGGACCACGATCACCAGCGGTTAAAGTATTTTCATCATTTGAAATGGTAACACCTGTATTTGTCGTCATTTTCTTTCCTTCATTCTCACGCGTGAAGGATTTAAGTTGTTCTGTTTTTTTATTTTTTTTGCCGTCCACATAAAACACCTCCCATAATATACGTATTATTGTTTATAGCTTTTATGCTTATATAGCCTGAAGATACTTTGCTTTATTGGGATGATTTTCCTCAAATGTTCGATTTATCTTTGTTTGTCTATGAAAATCATTTATTATAATAAATGGTATTCTTCGAGATATTATTTTGAAGGGGTGTTGAAGTGAAAGGAAGTTTTCTATCATATAAAGAAGAAGAAAGGAATGCAAAAATTTTTTTATGGGTGCTATATG
This sequence comes from Bacillus cereus group sp. MS39, assembly GCF_040448665.1. Taxonomy (NCBI): domain Bacteria; kingdom Bacillati; phylum Bacillota; class Bacilli; order Caryophanales; family Bacillaceae; genus Bacillus; species Bacillus cereus group sp. MS39. The sequence goes on from NZ_CP123058.1 coordinate 678,771, forward strand.
TCATTGTTGTTTCATACCAAATTTTCTATGCAATCGTATTAGAAAATAAATCATTAACGGATAGGGGACATAGCATACTATGGCAAGTTATTTGCGGAACTGCAATACTCAGTGTGAATGTATATTTAATAAAAAAAGAGAAAGCGAACCTTGTTAAATATGCATGTGTATTTGCATACATAGGAATAGAAATCGTTAATATACTTTCGTATATGCTTTATAATGAGGCGGCATTTGATGGAGTAAATATAATAGAAATTATTTTCATCTTCTTTGTACCTATATTTTTAAATAAAAAATATTTTGTGTTTGTACTTTCGACAATTGTAGGGAAATATGTTATTTATTTATTCGTATTAAAGGAAGTAAAAGGATTTATGTTCCTCATTATGTATACACTCGTATTAATAGCGGCATACATCATTTTAAATCGATTTATACAATACCTTTCAGCGGTAAAGGAAAGTATTAAGATTGCTAGTGAATCACAAAAATTAGCAGTAATCGGAAAAATGGCAGCGACAGTGGGACATGAAATTAAAAATCCACTTGCTTCATTAAAAGGGTTTACGCAATTACAACGAGAGAAGCATGGGGAGGATCCTATTTACGAACAGATGATTTTTGAAATAGAAAATATGAATAATATGATAAGCGAATTGATGGAAGTTGCTACATGTAAACTCCCTATTTATAAGAAATATAATATAGGTGAAATTGCATTACAAGCAGTAAAAATTGTTCGCGAAAAAATGAATGAATCTAGCGTCCAGTTTATTTCTAATGTGGAAGAAAAGACGATAGAAGTTGAATGTGATGAGCGGAAAATAAGAGGAGTCTTTCTATATGTCATAAAAAATGCTCTGGAGGCAATGGAGCAAGGTGGCACATTAGAGTTACGGTTAGAAAACAAAGGACAAGATTATGTAATGCTAAGTGTAATTGATAATGGTTACGGTATTAAGAAAGAAAATTTAGCTCGTGTTACAGAAGCCTTTTATACAACGAAACAAGATAAAATTGGCCTGGGACTTACGGTAGCGAATCGGCTTGTTACCGAGCAGCATCTTGGTGAATTACATATTTCAAGTGAAAGAGATATTGGAACTAGAATAGACATCATTCTCCCAAAAAAGCGTGGAAATAGTGAAATCCAAGAAGGAGAAAAGCTAGGAGTTACGATATGAATAAAGACGATATATTTAAACATGAAGAAATGAAGGCATTGAAAATATTTTTAAGTTTATTTTTCATTATATTTTTTGTGTACGATCTTGCCTACGAATTTATTGTACCTTTAATAGGGGGCGGGCAAGAAGGAGTAGGAAAATTTGAAGATGGTTTAGGTTTATGGCTGTATTTTCTGATGGTGATTTTGTTTTGTATTGGAGTATACTTCATGAAATGGAAGAATCTATTTGCAGTGAAATATATTATTCTAATTGGATATAACCTATTAGATTTTATCCATAATTTTATGATTTACTATGGTAGTGATGCTGAGTTTGATGGTGGGAATATAGTAGAAGGATTTTTTATTTTATTTGCCCCACTCTTTGTAAACAAAAGATATTTTTTGTTAGTTCCGAGCATACTTGTTGGAAAATATGCTCTTATAGGAATCTTTATTCACTCGTCACTCGTTTTAATCCCGATGGCATTATATAGCGTATTTACTATCATATGTTGGATTATGTTTTTAAGGTTTCAATCTTACGTTCGTACGCTTGAGATGATGGATAAAGAAATACAACAAACAGAAAAGCTAGCAACTGTTGGGAAAATGGCTACAGTTATTGGTTACAAAATTAGAAGACCTCTAGCTAATTTAGATAAATTTGTTAATAAGCAAGCAAATAAATATCCTGAGGATAAAATATATAGTGATATTATGAAACAAGAAGTAGAGCGAATTCATACAATCGCTACAGAACTTAGTGGATTTGAGAAATCTAAATCACTAGAATCAGAAGTTCATAATATAGAAGAAATTATCGCTTATGTTATTCGAGTTATGGGAAAGCCTGCTTTAAAGCAAGGAGTGCACATACAAGGTATTTATAGTAAAGACATACCATCGATTACATGCGATGAAAAACGATTAAAGCAAGTATTTTTTAATTTAATTAAAAATGCGATTGAAGCAATGTCAGTTGGCGGAACGATTACGATTAAAGTGACTGTAGAAGATGCAATCATTGTTCAAGTTAAGGATGAAGGTTGCGGTATTCCAAAAGACAAAATTCCGAAGCTAAATGAAGCTTTTTACACAACAAAAGAAACGGGAACAGGTTTAGGTTTAGTAGTTACAGAAAAAATTATTAAAGACCACAACGGTAAAATGAGTTTTGAAAGTGAAGTTGGGATTGGAACGACTGTGAAGGTTATATTGCCGATATCATGAAAAACTATTTTTAAAAGGGAGATTACTTATTTGAGAGTGATCTCCTTTTTGTTAAATAAACGACTTTTAAGAGGGAACTATATATCAGTGATTAGAAAAATAGAATATACAGCACTGGCAGTAATTCCAGGGTTAATATAAAGGGATATAGCATCTCCTCTCGAAACTGAGTTTCCAGTTGTAATGCTAGTCCAAGTTACAGTAGCGGGACCTACTGCTGGATTAGGATTAAACACTTGAATTTGTCCTGCTCCAGTATCCGTCGGTTTAATGGAAAATATTATAGTTCCGGTGATTTTGTCAGTAATAGTTAAGGTAATAGTAGATAGGATGTAACTAGAAGTGGGGGCAGTGAGGTTTGTCGGGACATTCCTGCAAATATCAATCGTATAAACAGCAGCAGGTAAGTTATTTACATTTATAGACGCAGCAAACCCAACTATGCTACCGGTCCCAGCAGTGACATATGGAATAACGTTGGAGTCAATGCCAGGAGAACCCGCTATACGTTGAAAACCAGCATTTGTTCCTTGAAAAACAATACTTTTTGCTGATGCACTGCCGGCAATTCCAGTAGGCCCGGTACTACCAGTAGATCCAGTGTTCCCAGTGGGTCCGGTGATGCCGGTAGATCCAGTGTTCCCAGTAGGTCCGGTGATGCCGGAAGGTCCAGTGTTCCCCGTGGGTCCGGTGATGCCGGAAGGTCCAGTGTTCCCAGTGGGTCCAGTATTACCTGTAGGTCCAGTGATGCCGGAAGGTCCAGTGCTACCCGTGGGTCCGGTGATGCCGGTAGATCCAGTGTTCCCAGTAGGTCCGGTGATGCCGGAAGGTCCAGTGTTCCCAGTGGGTCCGGTGATGCCGGAAGGTCCAGTGTTCCCAGTGGGTCCAGTATTACCTGTAGGTCCAGTGATGCCGGAAGGTCCAGTGCTACCCGTAGGTCCGGTGATGCCGGTAGATCCAGTGTTCCCAGTAGGTCCGGTGATGCCGGTAGATCCAGTGTTCCCAGTAGGTCCGGTGATGCCGGAAGGTCCAGTGTTCCCAGTGGGTCCGGTGATGCCGGAAGGTCCAGTGTTCCCAGTGGATCCAGTACTACCAGAAGGTCCGGTGTTCCCAGTGGGTCCAGTATTACCCGTAGGTCCAGTGATGCCGGAAGGTCCAGTGCTACCCGTAGGTCCGGTATTGCCGGTAGATCCAGTGTTCCCAGTAGGTCCACTTTCTACTAATACGATATAATCCGGAGATATATTCGGAAACCCTTGAGGTGCATCTTTTTTTACAACATAGCCGCTGCTCGTATAAGTGACAACTTGTCCTTTTTTATAGGTGGGAGCGGCTGCTAGACTAAAGGCGGTAGTACTTTGGAAACCAGCTCCGGAAGGCCCGGCAGAACCAGTAGGTCCAATACTTCCAGTGGGTCCGGTGTTCCCGGAAGGTCCAGTAATGCCGGTAGGCCCAGTAGGTCCGGTGCTACCAGTGGGCCCAGTGTTTCCGGTAGAGCCACTATTGCGTCTGCCGTCGCAACTAAAACAATTACGTGGGTACATGTATGTTCTCCTTTCTATATTTTGAAAAACTAGTTTTAAAAATAGAACCACTATATACATAGTATGAATTTTATATTTTTGTGTGTTCGATTGTATTGTATGTCTAGATTTCAAAAATAGGGGAGAAATGTGCTAGATTTAACGATGAGTGACATGCTTGTTTTTCCTGCTTAAAAGAAATCCAGCCAATAGAAGGAGAATAGGGAAGTATATGTTGTAATACCATTCCGCTAGAAATAAAAAAGCTACCGAGTAGCCTTAAGAAGATGGGGTATCGCAGTAATTTGAACATAAGTGATACAACCTCCTTTATGACATATATTGTATATTAGTCTTAATTTTCTGTATACAATGTTTTAGAAAAATAGTGGTACAATATATGAATGATACGAGAAAGGATGAGCATTAACATATGTACGTTACTGTAACAGAAGCCGCATATAAAAAGATTATGGATATGATTCCGGATGAAACGAAATATATAAAGTTATTTTACGATAATGAGGGTTGTGGTTGTGTCATGAGCGGAATTATCGATTTAGTAGCTGTAGCAGAAAAAGATGAGCGCGATGTGGATATCGAATCTAGCGTAATGAATTTTATCGCAGATCGCACAAAGCTTGTATTTATGGATGATAAGTTAACAGTTGATTGGCATGAAGTTGGAGGAACTTTTCAGCTGAAGAGCCCAAGCCAATTTTATAATCCAAATATGAAGTTACACGTTCGAGTATAAGAAAGAAAAGGTGGTTCCAAAATATTTTTGGACCATCTTTTTTTATTGTCTAAGTCGCTGATATAATTTCATGTACTAAACAAAGAAAACCTCTCCATACAATACAAAGATTTTTTCACATAATGAAATGTACATGTGATTGAATTTTCTGTATAATTTTATTTGCGGAGGGGATACGCATGAGAAAATGGGGGATGGAGTTATTAATTTTAAGTGTCGTTATTATTTGGGGGATTAATTTTACGATTGCTAAATATGGACTTTTAGAATTTACAGCAATTGAGTTTACTGCACTTCGGATGATATCGGCGGCACCGCTTATGTTACTCCTTACATTTTTTATTGAAAAGTCGGTTTATATGGAACGAAAGGATATACCTAGATTAATCATCGTTAGTGTTGTAGGTATTGTACTGTATCAAACATTATTTATGGAAACTGTCAAATATACGTCCGCTACAAATGCCTCTTTACTCATTTCTATTTCACCTATTTTTACAACTGTATTTGCTATTTTTTTGAAACAAGAAAAGTTTTCTTCTAGAAAGGTCATCGGCTCTATCATTGCTTTTGGTGGGGCAGCATTAGTTTTAATAGCAGGGCATTCGCTGGCTAGTTCTTTTTATGGTAACGGAATTGGACTTATTACATCAATATGCTGGGGGCTTTATCCTGTTTTAGCAGGTCCATTAATTAAAAAATATTCAGCACTACGTGTTACCGCATGGTCAGCATTAGTTGGCGCGATTCCGCTTTTATTGTTAAGTGGACCACATGTATTTATAATGCCATTTCACATTACACATGGAATGACACTATTCGCTTTACTATATTCCATTTTCTTTGTAACAGTATTTGGTTTAGTGATGTGGTATGTTGGTATTCAAAAAATTGGCGCATCACATACGATGGTATATATGTATATAACACCACTTGTAGCTGTTTTATTTGCAGCTGTATGGGCAAATGAATATGTATCATTTCAACAAATAATCGGGGGAATTATTATTTTCTTCGGTCTATGGTTTGTGAAATCAGAGAAAGTAAAAATTCATTCTACTGCGAGGGAACCTATATCAAAATAGGAAAACAGATCATCTATGATCTGCTTTCCTATTTTTTTATTTTTGGTAAGAAGACGAGAAATAAGATAGCAGTAATAAGTGGAATTAAGTTTAAAAATGGAATACGGAAGAGTGTGATAAGAATAATACCTGGAAGAAGAACACCGAGGACAGCGTAGAAAATACTATGATTTTTCGTGTACCAATACAATGAAAGTCCAATAAGTGCAGGGATAATGAGGTGAATGAGAGCCATTAAAAAATAAATCATTAGACGCCCCCTTTATTTGTGTACTTATTACATCATATCCGTATGTTCAGAAATTGATATCACATTTTTCATAAATGGACGAAAAATGTTTGGAAAAACGTCACAAATTATGAGAATATGATGTTTGAAATCTTGTATAATATTATTTCCTGAAAACATTTAAACAACATAAACACACTGTTTATGTTGTTTTTAATTTGAGTGAAATGAATTTTAAGTAGTATGAACTCGAAAGAAATGAGTTATACAGCTTTTGTTGGATAGATAAAAATTACTGAAGAGGAGAACAGCATGATTAGTATGTCATTAAGATCGTTTAAAATTCAATCGTATTATTTACTAGGTTTTCTTTTACTAGGCTGGATGTTAACACCGTTTTCAGCTCATTTTCTAGGTGCTGGAATTGGACTTATCGTAAGTATGTATTGTGTTTGGCTTTTAGGGAGACGAATTGAGAAGCTTGGAGATAGTATCGTAAAGAAAACGAAAGCACCGACGCTCGGTATGTTTAATCGTTTTGCAGCTGCCATTTTGGGCGCTGTTATTATGTACGAAATTGAGCACCACATGGTTATGTGGGCATTTGCAGTAGGGATTCTGGGTGGTTATTTCTTAATCGTTGTGAATTTAGGCTACTATAGTATGAAAGATGAGGAAGAATTAACAAAGAGCTAAAAAGATGAAAAGCCTCTTTTTAGATGGAATAGAGGGACCGGCGAGGGGTAGTTACAATAGGAAGCATAATTTTGCATAAAATACAGGTTTCTGCTTCCTATAAGCTAACATGAAATCACGTATTAGTATGACTCTTATGTTTTTTAAAAAAGGTGGATATAATACAACAAATTATTCCGGTAATTAGAATAATATATTTTATCGTTTCACTTGTATGCTCAAATAAATTAACATTAAGCATCACAAGTCCCCAAAACATTTGGATCGCTCCGTAACTGAATAAAATTTTTCCTGTACGAGAAAAATTTTTCATAGACCTCATCCTTTCCTGCATATGTAAATTGTATCATAAAAAAATAATAATGAATGAATATAAAATGAATTTTCTGTAATTTCATGAACTAAGTCACAGATGAAGAGAGAAGGTATAGAAAGAAGCTTACGTAAAAAACGTAAGCTTCTTTTTTATGTAAGTGTGTATAACCGTTAAGCCGCATTGGGTTTTGTCGGTGAGTACGCGAAACTTTACGGTTACACGACACTTATTCATATGAGTAAAAGGGTTATTCCAACAGAAAGTTTGTACTTAAGCGATTGGACCGCCTAAGTTAATAATATCTTCAGAAACGCTGTCGAACTTTTTGAAGTTCTCTTTGAATTCGCTTGCAAGTTCGATTGCTTTCTCTTTATAAGCAGCTTTATCAGCCCAAGTTTGTTCAGGCATTAACACTTCGTCAGGTACACCTGGTACGTGAAGTGGAACTTCAAGACCGAAGATGTCATGTTTAGCTGTTTCAGTTTTCGCAAGTTCGCCGCTTAATGCTGCTTGAATCATTGCACGAGTGTAACCTAAGTTCATACGTTTACCAATGCCGTATTCGCCACCAGTCCAGCCAGTGTTTACTAAGAATACTTTCGCATCGTGTTTCTCAATTTTTTCACCAAGCATTTCAGCATAGCGAGATGCATCAAGTGGTAAGAATGGTGAACCGAAGCAAGTTGAGAATGTTGCTTGCGGAGATGTAACGCCGCGCTCTGTTCCTGCTAGTTTACTAGTGTAACCACTTAAGAAATGATACATAGCTTGTTCTTTTGATAACTTACTGATTGGAGGCAATACGCCAGATGCATCAGCAGTTAAGAAAATGATTGTATTTGGGTGTCCAGCAACACTTGGCAGTACGATATTGTCGATCGCATGCATAGGGTATGCAGCACGAGTATTTTCTGTTAAAGTAGTATCGTTATAGTCTGCGATACGCGTTTGGTTATTAATGATAACGTTTTCTAAAACAGATCCAAATTTGATTGCATCGAAAATTTGTGGTTCTTTCTCGTGAGAAAGGTTTACACATTTTGCGTAGCAACCGCCTTCAATATTGAATACACCGTTATCAGACCAACCATGCTCATCATCACCGATTAATTTACGGTGTGGATCAGCAGATAATGTTGTTTTACCTGTTCCAGATAAACCGAAGAATAGTGCTACGTCGCCTTCTTCACCTACGTTTGCAGAGCAATGCATAGAAAGAATATCTTGTTCAGGTAGTAAGAAGTTCATAATAGAGAAGATTGATTTTTTCATTTCTCCAGCGTATTCTGTACCACCAATTAGTACGATACGTTTTTCGAATGAAACCATAATGAATGCTTCAGAGTTTGTACCGTCAACAGCTGGATCAGCTTTGAAATTCGGTGCAGAAACAATTGTGAACTCTGATTCATGAGTTGTTAATTCTTCTTCAGTTGGACGAATAAATAATTGATGTACAAATAAATTGTGCCATGCATATTCGTTAATAACTTGAATTGGTAGGCGGTAATTGCGGTCAGCGCCTGCAAATCCATTGAAGACGAATAACTCTTCTTTTTCTTTTAAGTATTCTAAAACTTTAGTATATAATTTATTAAAATGTTCTTCAGAGATCGGCTGATTCACTGCTCCCCAAGCAATTTTGTCAGCAACCGATGCTTCTTTCACAATAAATTTATCTTTAGGAGAACGTCCTGTATATTTTCCTGTTGAAGCAGAAACGGCACCAGTAGAAGTTAATTTCCCTTCATTTCGCATTAATACTTTTTCCACTAATTGCGGAACACTTAGTTGAATCTGTGCATTGCTTCCGTTCAATAATTCGTGTAAACCAATTTGGACATTCACAGTACTCATATTTATATACCATCCTTTTCATTTAATGAAATATTTCTCGTAATCCCCAACAAGAGTATAACACAATTATATAAATAATGTATACTATTTATTTCTTTTTGTTTGTGTGAATGTATTATTTCCTTATTAATATTTCATTCCAGGCGTATTGAGAAAAACTTTCAGGAAAATGTGAATATTAATTGACAAATGAATATCATTTCTTTAGTATAGGTTGGGACGGATACTCTCTTATCCCGAGCTGGCGGAGGGACAGGCCCGATGAAGCCCAGCAACCTCATTTGTAGTGGTAAATACAGGTGAATAGGTGCTAAAACCTGTGCGAGGCTAACGGTCTCGAACGATAAGAGCAAAGGGCAAAAAGCAGTATGCAAGTAGCAAATTAAACCTTTCCTCTATGTAAAGTAGGAAAGGTTTTTCTGTATGCTTGTGTGGGAGAATAAATGTATGTCGCAGTTTGTGGCAAATTAAGGATGAGTTCCGTACAATATATACAATTACTGTAGGGAGGTTTACCACATGACAAAAAAACGTCATCTGTTCACATCTGAGTCTGTAACTGAAGGACATCCAGATAAAATTTGTGACCAAATTTCTGATTCAATTTTAGATGCGATCTTATCAAAGGACGCAAATGCACGTGTAGCTTGTGAAACAACTGTAACAACTGGTTTAGTATTGGTAGCGGGGGAAATTACGACTTCTACTTACGTAGATATTCCAAAAATCGTTCGTGAAACAATTCAAGGCATTGGTTACACACGCGCAAAATACGGATTCGATGCAGAAACTTGTGCAGTTTTAACATCTATCGATGAGCAATCTGCTGACATCGCTATGGGTGTTGACCAAGCGCTAGAAGCACGCGAAGGTCTAATGACTGACGCTGAGATTGAGGCAATTGGTGCGGGAGACCAAGGTTTAATGTTTGGCTTCGCATGTAATGAAACACAAGAATTAATGCCACTTCCAATCTCGCTTGCTCACAAATTAGCTCGCCGTTTAACTGAAGTACGTAAAGATGACACATTATCATACTTACGTCCGGATGGAAAAACGCAAGTTACAGTTGAGTATGATGAAAATGGTAAACCTGTACGTGTAGATACAATCGTAATTTCTACACAGCATCATCCAGATGTTACATGGGAAGAAATCGATCGCGATTTAAAAGAGCATGTAATTAAAGCTGTAGTTCCAGCAGAATTAATGGATGGAGAAACGAAATTCTTCATTAACCCAACTGGCCGCTTCGTAATTGGTGGACCACAAGGTGATGCTGGTTTAACAGGACGTAAAATCATCGTTGATACTTACGGTGGATACGCTCGCCACGGTGGCGGTGCATTCTCTGGTAAAGATGCAACGAAAGTTGACCGTTCTGCAGCATATGCAGCTCGTTATGTTGCGAAAAACATCGTAGCAGCTGGTCTTGCTGACAAAGCAGAAGTACAACTTGCATACGCAATTGGTGTAGCGCAACCAGTATCAATTTCAGTTGATACATTCGGGACTGGTAAAGTATCTGAAGACGTACTAGTAGAACTAGTTCGTAACAACTTCGATCTTCGCCCAGCTGGTATTATTAAAATGCTAGACTTACGTCGCCCAATTTACAAACAAACAGCAGCTTACGGCCACTTCGGACGTACTGATGTAGACCTAACATGGGAACGTACAGACAAAGCTGCAGCTTTAAAAGAGCAAGCTGGTCTATAATATATGAAAAAAAGCTTTGCGCGGTGAGCGCAAAGCTTTTTTTATTTTGTTTTACTTCTAATTTGAATGCATGAGCTACAATACACTTCGCCGTCTAGCTCAATATACTTTTTCATATTAGTCATACCACTTGCTGGAAAGGGCATATGAATCCATGCTTTTTCATACGTTTGTATTTCTTTTTCACATGATTTACAAAGGATTGGTTTCTTCTGGAACATATGTAATCAACCTTTCATTTGACGTGCTTTACCCGCGCAAAAGGCACTGCTGAGTAAAAATAGTGTTGCGAATATAATACTTACTAATGTAGCGTATGGGATTGCGCTTTTTAAGGAAAAGCCGACAGTGATTGAAGCGACAAATAAGAGGATAAATGTTGTTGTTAATTTTTTATAAAGTTCCATAATATGTAGACCTCCTTATTTAGAGATAGAACGTTTAAAAATAAAATCTATTATATAGGCAAGTGTGAGAGGAATTAATGTGCTAGTCAAATAGTAACGAATACCACCATCAGGCAAAAGTACATGCAATTTTAAAAAGTTAATATCGAATTCGTAAGCGATACATTGAAAAAGGGATAATATAATTAGGAATGGTATAATGGTTACGTATCGTTTTATATTTTGAATCATGTAAAGATCCTTTATATGGATAAATATACTTATATTGTATCATGTTGAATTCTTTGCTTCATACATAATTTTACAAGAAAATGAAAGGAAAGATAAAAAATGAGCGTAACTGAACATAAAAAACAAGCGCCAAAAGAAGTGCGCTGCAAAATCGTGACGATTTCCGATACACGTACGGAAGAGACAGATAAGAGTGGACAACTATTACATGAATTGTTAAAAGAGGCAGGGCATACAGTGACCTCTTATGAAATTGTAAAAGATGATAAAGAAAGTATTCAGCAAGCAGTGTTAGCTGGTTATCATAGAGAAGATGTTGATGTTGTGTTAACAAATGGCGGAACTGGTATTACGAAGCGTGATGTGACGATTGAAGCAGTATCAGCGTTATTAGATAAAGAAATTGTCGGGTTTGGTGAGTTGTTCCGCATGATTAGTTATTTAGAAGATATCGGAAGCAGCGCTATGTTAAGTAGAGCAATTGGCGGTACAATTGGGCGCAAAGTTGTCTTTTCAATGCCAGGGTCTAGCGGAGCAGTTCGCCTTGCGATGAATAAATTAATTTTGCCGGAATTAGGTCATATTACATTTGAGCTGCATCGCCAATGAGTAAATATGCTGGAATTGTATTAGCAGGCGGTATGTCGAGTAGATTCGGTGAGCCGAAAGCGTTAGCAATTTGGAAGGGGACTACTTTCGTTGAGCATATTGTGAAAGTGATGACAAGTACTTTGCAAGAAGTTGTAGTCATTAGTCACCCCGATATAAAAGAGCGAGTAGAGCAATTCGTACAAGTTCCTGTTATAGAAGATATTCCGCACTACAAAGGAAACGGACCACTTGCTGGGATTGTATCAGGTATGGAATACATAGAAGCAGACTGGTATGCTATTATGCCTTGCGATGCGCCAAATGTTTCGCATGAATGGTTTACCATTTTATTAGAGCAAACGAGCAATGAATATGATGCGGTTGTACCTATTATTAATGGAAGAAAACAACCGTTACTTGCAGCATATCATAACCGTGTGAAAGAAAAGATTTATGCTTTGCTTCAAGAAGAAAAAAGAAGTATGGGCCAACTTTTATCACAATGCAATGTGAAATATGTTGCTGGTGAAGATGTACAAGCGAATGCGGATTGGTTTATAAATGTAAATACGAAAGAAGAATATGTGCAGGCTCAAAAAGACCTTTCAAATGAATGAAAGGTTTTTTTGATATACAGAAATTGGGGAACAATTCCTGTATAAAGGTATGTGAGTAAGTTGATTTTAAGGGGAATTCTTAAAATCATCATACAGTTAAAATAGTGTATAACCATATATTAATTTTTATGGGTTTTTATTACAAGTCTGTTTGTTTATGTTTGTTTTTGCTATAATGAATATAGAAATAATATGATATTTAACCTTGTGTATCATTCATTTAAGTAAATTTTACAACTGTGTAATAAACTCCCTTCGTTTTGAAGGGAGTTTTTCTATTTAAGCAAGCAACTCTGATGCGTTATGCTGAAGGACTTCTTCATATTGGTTAAGTAAGCCACGAAAGATCTCATCCCAGCTTTTTGATTTCGCATAAGATGAAGCTGCTATTCCCATCTGCTCAAGTTTTTCTTCATTTTGCAATAAAGAATAAATGGATGATAGAAATGAATCATCATTTTTGGGCGGACAAAGAACTCCCGTTTTTCCATCTGTAATGATGTTTTTAACCCCGCCACTATTTGCACCAATGACAGGTGTGCCGCATGCAAGTGATTCAAGTACAACATTTCCGAATGTTTCAGTAGCTGATGGAAATACCATGATGTTAGAACAAGCATATGCTTCAGCTAAATCCTCGCCTTGTAAATATCCAGTAAACGTGACATTTGTTTTCGGAACAGCTTCACGAAGACTTGTTGCTAGGGGACCGTCTCCTGCTATAAGCCAATGAATATCGTTTCGAGTATGTGCTAATTTAACGATAAGATTTTGCAACGTATCAATATCTTTTTCAGGAGCAATTCGTCCAACATAGGAAAGGACATACTTCGCTGTAATATTATATTTTTTTCGGAATAGGTCTGTATTGTAAGTTGGATGAAAGAGTGTGCAATCTACACCCCGTCCCCAAATAGAGAGGGCCTGAAAGCCTTTATTTTTTAATTGATGTAATGTTTCAGGGGATGGAACGAAATTTTTTTGCATATGACTATGAAACCACTTTAAATAGTTCCAAAGCATATTAGAGAGAAATTCAATTTTGTAGTAGCGTAAATAAGCATCGAAATCAGTATGATAAGAACCGACAACTGGGATGTTTAACTTTTTTGCATAATACAATCCACAAAGTCCCATGTTGAAAGGTGTGGCAATGTGAATAATGTCAGGTTGAAAGGAAAGAAGTTCACGTTTAATGCGCGGAGTAGGAAAAGAAAAACGACATTCTGGATATAATATTGTTAACGGGATACTTCTCATCTTATTCACATTCGCTACGAAATTATCTTCAGCTGTATGCTGAGGGGCGAAAACAGAATAGGCGATCTTTTCTTTCTGAAAGTAACGTGTTAATCGTTCTAATGTTTTCGCAACCCCGTTGACTTGTGGCGTAAAAGTATCGGTAAAAATGGCGACTCTCATCATATCACTCCTTTATGTGAAAAGTGGGATGAATTGATAAAAAGAGATGATGCCAGAGCAAGTGCCGAGGCACATACCGACGAATACATCAGACGGATAGTGAAGCCCTAAATAAATGCGAGAAATACCAACGCATAATGCTAACGGTAATAGAAAAACAAATAAGTTTGGATTATAGCAAATAAATGGAATAAAGACAGAGAAAACGGCTGTTGTATGACCAGACGGGAAAGAGTGGTCTTTTAATGGATGGACTGGATATTTTGCATCCTGAATTGTTAAATAAGGACGTTTTCGCGGATACCATCTTTTTAATATTTGCACAGGAATATGGCTAATTGCTAACGAAATAGCAGTTGCGATTGCAGCTTGGTGCAAAGTTCCCTTTGCGAAAATTAAAAAGAACAGTGTGAGTGCAATGGAGAAAGTCGCGCCACCGATATGAGTAATATTGCTGAAAAAGATATTTAACGTTTTTTGATCAAAGTATCGGTTAATTCCTTTGAAAATGTAACATTCTATTTTATACAGTCCACTGACCTTCATGAAAATTCTCCTCCCTCGTTTACATATATATGGAGATATTAGCTTTTATTTTAATAAGATTTTATTGAGGGAGTAATAATGTTTTGTAAAGAAAAAGTTAGTTTTTTTATAAAAAAGCTGCCAGTATTATGGCAGCGGTAAAATCACTTTTGTAGTGATTTATAATATTGACCTTTTTCAACATATTGTGTGCGAATTCGCTCCATGTCTTTACGGTCTTCCTCTGTTAACTCACGAACGACTTTAGCTGGGCGACCGAATGCTAACGTGTTTGGTGGAATTTTCTTTCCTTGTGAAACTAGGCTTCCAGCACCGATAAAGGCTCCTTCGCCAATTTCAGCACCATCCAATATAATAGAGCCCATTCCAATTAAAGCATCCTTTTTTATATGGCAGCTATGTAAAATAACTTGATGCCCAACTGTCACATCATCTTCTAAAATAAGAGGGTACTGTGGGCTTTGGTGAAGTGTACATTGGTCCTGTACATTTACTCGGTCTCCGATGATTGTTGGTGATACATCGCCGCGTATGACTGTATTAAACCAAATACTTGCTTCTTCGCCAATTGTCACATCACCTGTAATGGTTACGTAGTCAGCGATAAAAGCACTACTCGCAATTTTCGGATTTTTTTCTTTGTAAGGATATATCATGTAAAGCCTTCCTTTCCTAGAGACTAGTTTTAGTGTATCAAATTATGAGAAAGAGTGAAATGGAGGAGAGCCGTATGTGGAATTATGAAGCAGAGGAAGCGAAAGCTGTCGTTGTTATCGTGCACGGCGCAATGGAATATCACGGACGTTATGAAGCCGTTGCGGAAATGTGGAATCATATCGGCTACCACGTCGTGATGGGGGACCTTCCGTCACATGGAACGACTTCAAGAAATAGAGGACATATTGATTCATTTGATGAATACATAGAGGAAGTTAAATTATGGGTGAAAGAGGCAAGAAAGTATAGGTTACCTATCTTTCTATTTGGTCATAGTATGGGTGGTCTTATTGTCATTCGTATGATGCAAGAAACGAAGAGAGAAGATGTAGACGGCATTATTTTAAGTTCACCCTGCTTAGGGGTAGTGACTGGACCTTCTGCACCGCTTCAAGCTGTCTCAAAAATATTAAATGTTATTGCTCCAAAATTGCAATTTGCAACGAATCTTACAGTAGAAATGTCAACTCGTAATCATGAAGTTCGGGATGCGATGGAGAATGATTCATTGTTCTTGCGCAAAGTATCAGTACGTTGGTATAGTGAATTGATTAAGTCTATCGAAATTGCGCATAAAAAAATAGGCGATTTTCCAGACGTTCCACTCTTGCTAATGCAAGCTTGTGAGGATAAACTTGTAGATAAAATACGTGTCCGTACTTGGTTTGATAATGTTAAAATAAGTGATAAGGCTTTTAAAGAATGGCCGAATTGTTATCATGAGTTATTAAATGAGTATGAGCGTGATGAAATTTTGAATTATATTCAGTCATTTACTGAAATACACATCAATAACATAATAGAAACAAATAAGTAAATTATTTGTACATTGAATAGAGGAGATGAAGGAAGAAGTGAACGTACCGAGTAATCCCATAACGCTCATGGCGAAAGTATACCGTGATGTGTTTCCGGTTGTACACCATGAGCTAGCGATGTGGAAAGAGCGTGCCTACCATATTCCGAATGACGAGCTTCATAGTCAGGCAATCGCAAGTATTGAGAATAAAACGTTTCATTGCGAGGGCGGTGGCATTTTAGCGCTATTAGCAAATGAACACCGAGAGGAATGTATTCGTTTTATCGTAGCGTATCAAACGATTAGCGATTATTTAGATAACTTATGTGATCGCAGTACATCACTTGATCCAAATGATTTTGCCGCGCTGCATGAGTCCATGTTAATGGCTTTATCACCTGAAGTAGAAGGTGGCGGTAATTATTATCGTTATCGTGATGATCAAGATGATGGTGGCTATTTAGATGAACTTGTTGAAACATGCCAAGATGTTTTAAAGAAAACGAAGCACTATGACAAAATTGCTCCTGTTCTTCATGAACTTGCTTGTTATTATTGTGATTTGCAAATTCATAAACACGTGAAGTTAGAAGAAAGAGAACCACGCTTACAAACATGGTTTGAAGCACATAAAGAAAACTTACCAGAGATGAGTTGGTTCGAATTTTCAGCATGTGCTGGTTCTACGCTTGGAATCTTCTGTCTTGTAGCATATGCCTTTCATGATGAATTACATGATGAAGATATTGCGAAAATTAGACAAGGATATTTCCCTTACGTACAAGGACTTCACATTTTACTTGATTATTTCATCGATCAAGAAGAAGACCGTATAGGCGGAGATTTGAATTTCTGTAGTTATTATGAAAATGAGCAAGCTATATTAGATCGTATGAAACATTTTGTAGAAGAAGCAGAGAAGAGCATTGGTGATTTGCCTCATGCGAAGTTTCATCGTCTCATAAGCCGAGGGTTACTTGGTATTTACTTATCAGACCAAAAAGTATCAGCGCAAAAGAATATGAACAAAATGGCACGGCGCATTGTAAAATACGGAGGCCTCACTTCACGATTCTTCTATTGGAACGGGAAGATGTACCGAAAGAAAATGGCGCAGTGATGAAGAAAACCACTCATGTAGAGTGGTTTTTTTGTTATAATATGGTAAAGGTGGTGATGGAAATGAAGCGATTGTTTCAAAAGCTATATGACAATATTGAAGTAACATTACTCGTGCTACTTTCCATTTCATTTATAACTGGAATGTATATGATGATGAATAAAGCTGGCGGTCCGACAACGATGGATTATGTAGCTCAAGTTATCATTGCATTGATTATTATAGTAGATATTGTCTTTTTAATAAGTGGTAGAAAAAAAGAAAATAGTAAATAAAAAAGCATTTGTACACGGGAGTACAAATGCTTTTTCATTATGACCGTATTTTTGAAAATACATATATAAGAAGTTCAATCGCAAAAATAACTAACACAGATAGTCCGAATAAAGGCATGACAGCGCCTAGTATAACCATCATGATAAAGAAAACAAATATACTTTTCTTATCTCTTTGTTTTGGAGGTGCTGCTAATTTTCCTTTCGGCTTTCTTGCTAACCACATTTTTATTCCGTAATAAATGAGAAGTAATAAAGATAATGTCGTTAGTAAGCATAATATTTTATTTGGCCATCCGAATAAATGACCTTCATGAAGCGGGATACCGTAAGTGAACCATTGTGCAAATAATCCATAATCACGATAGTCCGTTTTTGAAATGAGTTCACCGCTATATTGATCAAAGTAAGCTGTTATTTCTTCATTTGGTGCGACATGCATACCCGTAATACCAGAACCGCTCGATTTCGAAACGGTGAATACACCTTTCGGATCAGCCGGTAGTGAGATTACATATGGCTTCTGTATTTCAATTCCTTTTTGTAATGTATCAACTGAAATTGCTTTTGGCTCATTTGAATTTGATTCAGGAGGAGCTTCCTTTCTTGTTGCCCACGGCAATTCTTTTACCTTTGATTCAGGCGGTGCCATATACAATTTCGGATACCCGAGCGATTCATTCGACGATGCGATTTTATAAATTTGGTTACCCATAAACCCTGACCACGGCAATCCAGATGCGACTAACAAAATGAGAGGAATTGTAAATATAATACCGATAATAGAATGACGTCGTTTTGCCTTTTCTCGTTTATTGGATGCTGATGTGTTTTTGAACTGGCGTATACTCATATACAATCCGGTTACAATTAAAAAGATTGTCCAGCACGCCGCAAGTTCTACAATATAGTTAACGACAGTACCACCAACTAAAAGAGAACTATGTAATTCCCTCATTATATTCGCAAACGTTTCACTTGCATTTTGATCCCCAACAATTTGATTATTGCTATCTAAATACACATATTTTTGTTGCCCAGTATATTCATTTGCAATCGTAAGTCTCGTATTATAATCCCCATTAAACTCACTAATTTTCGCCACACTATAGTGTGGATACTTTTTCTCTGTTAAGGAAAGCGAATCAGACATCGAAATAGATTCTGTTTGGGCGCTCTTCCCAAAATATAAATCTTTATAGATGAAATCTTCAACTTCTTCTCGAAATAAATACCCAATTCCGCTCAGTGACAAAGTAATAAGAAGCGGCGTAATAAAAAGACCAGCGTAAAAATGCCAACGCCAAAAAATGTAATGAAGCGAACGATTTACTTTCATACTTTCAGTTCCCCTAACCTTCCCTATATGAATAACTACTTATTTAATATAGCGAGATTAAGTGTGATTACTTTGAAAGAATTGTGAAGAAAGTTAAAAGTTTTTAGGGAAGATTTTATCGGCGAGACATACAATACGCAATGCAAAGCTTAGTTGAATGAATTAGCTCTTCATTTCCTTTTTGTAGCCTAATTTGAAGTGCCTTTTGAAAATAAGTAAGGGCGGTGTGGAAGTCACCCTCATCTAATTTACTTTTTCCGTAATGTTGGTAGAAGAAGTCTTTATAAGTAGGAACGTTCGGCAACATATGTTGAAGTTCGGTAAATAGTGTATTTGCCGTATGGAAATTTTGTTCCCAATGGTATGTGTGTGCGAGACGTAGTTTGTTAACAAAGAGTCCTTCTTCATTATTTAAATTTGTATAATATGCAATTGCTTCCTGTAAGTAATACTTACTTTCAGGAAGGTTGCCAGCGATTCGTTCATAAACACCGATTAATCCGCAGTTTTTTCCATATAACGATCCTTCCTGTAAATGCTCTTTCAAAAACACAATCCCTTGCTTCATTTCAGCAAGGGATAAAGGTTCTTCTCTAAGGTTTTCGTCAAATGTGTATCCCATTTCAAAAGGTATATTCATTGGGACCTCCTTATATTTTCTACATACATTCTAACAACCGCTTCAGCAAGACATTGAGAGGAATCAACAAAATCCTCAATCGCCACCACATTCAAATCGGTACATGCAATAATTGCGGTATCTACTTCATCTTTCAACTGTACAACGAGCGCACTCCATAATTGGCGAGCTACTTCAACTTCTCCGTTTTTAATATAAGTAATAATGTGATTAATCATTTCCTGCCATTTTTCATGATGAATGTATCCTATATTCCGTTTTGCAATCCCGTCTTGATAAATTCCAGCTTGAACAGTCGCTTCCGTTGCGAGAAGAGCGACTTTTTTTGCAGTTTCAGGAATAGCTTGTAACGTCTCGTCGACTATATTCAAAATAGGAATAGAAATAGAACGTTGTAATTCCTCAAAATAAAGATGCGCTGTATTGCACGGCATAGCGATAAAGCTTACGCCAGTACTTTCAAGTTTTTGTGCCCCTTCAATAATTGCTTTTTTCATTGCTTCGTGATCAATAGGGCGATCCATATAAAACGGTGTTGGACACGAATAAATCATCATATGAGGAAAGTCCATATCATGTTTTGCTCCGTATATTGTTTGACACTTTGCTACAACTGTATCGACGAATGGTCCAGTTGATTTTGGCCCCATTCCTGCTAGTATTCCGATCATTGGTTTGTCTCCTTTAATATGTAATTAAAAACGTTTTTTGCGAACGATAAAAAGGAATAAGGTAAATAATAAAAATGAATATACGATAGCCCAAGCTGTGAGCCATAGTGTGTGAGTCAGTATATTATATTTGTATTGTCCAAGCATTAGAAAGCTTTCGATAGGTGGTAAAAACCATAGTAACTCTTTTTTAAATTGGATAGATGCAATCGTTATAAGCAATATAAATGTAAGGCTAAGCCAAGCAGTGCCTGCTTTTTGAATTATATTTCTAGTAAATAATGTTGCGATTGAAATTCCTAGTATAGAGAAAGACATATGAGCGAGAAATCCGACTAAAAATAAAGAAACTGTCATTTCTTCATTAAACATTTGCAAAATAATGGGATAGATTACGGATATAAAAGATAACACAGTACAAATGAGAAGAGCCGTAATATATTTACCAACATATAGTGCAGAAATATTATTTGTGTGAGAAATAGTAATTTGTTCTTGTACAGGATCTTCAGTATGAAAAATTGTGACCGTAATCCAGGCAGATAATAAATAAAGGGCGAGTGCTGTTTCTAAGTATGTCGGTACAATAGGAGTCGGTTTATATGTATATACAAAAAGTAAGCTCACAAAGTACATCGCAATAGGAGGGACGTACTTATACGATTTTGTATAGTCGAGAAAATGGTAACGAATAAGCGCGAACATAATAAACCTTCTTTCGATTTAAAAGTTAGGTTGTAGCAGTGTGATAGATGCTTTTTTATGTAATAAAAACTGAAGCATTTCGTTTGTATATTCTTTTTCGATTTGTAATTGAATAAGGTTTTGATTTGAATTGTGTACAACGTGTATAAATCCTAATTGTTTCCGTAGTTCTATCGCTGAAAATGTTTCGTGAACGATTGCTTCAATATAGACTTGTTCTGCCCCTTTTTGTAAAGCGGTATCTTCTGCGATTGTATGATTTGCTAACGTCACAATTCTATCGGCGAAGTTTTCTAGTAGTTGTTTTTCGTGACATGTGAAGAGTATAGATATGCCTTGTTGTTTCAATGAGAGTAAAATGTGTTCTAGTTCTTGTTGAGAGTTAGGATCGAGCCCAGAAAGAGGTTCGTCTAAAATTAATAAATGGACATCTGTAAGTAATGCTTGTAAGATGCCTGTTTTTTGTTTCATACCTTTTGAAAAGTTTCGTACAACAGAATGTCTTGCATGATGTAAATGAAAAGATTCAAGAAGCATCGGAATTTTATCTTTTAAATATTTTGTTGATAAACCGTGGATGTGGCCGAGATGATATAAATAATCTTCTAATGTAAAACGAATCCCTTCAGGAAAATGTTCAGGTACATAGCCGATTTGTATATGTTCTTTTCTTTGAAGTGTCCCTGCCGTAGGTGAAATAAATCCTGCAATTATTTTGAGTAGCGTACTTTTTCCAGTCCCGTTCCCGCCAATAATAGCGAGCGCTCCTCCTTCTGGAATGGATAAATCAATGTTGTCTAGTATAAGTGATTTGCCATACTTCTTTTGAATTCCCCTTAGTTCTACTAGCAAAGTTCTATCCTTCTTTCTTCAAATATTGTATATATCCATTATATAGGAGAATAACAAAAAGACGTGCAATGAGTGCACGTCTTTTTTTGGTATGTTTTGTCGAATTATCGATATATCTGAAAAATCGTTGATATATCCGGCATTACGATAGATATAATTGAAAAATCGTTGATATAATTATCCCGCTATTTACCAGGCAGGAAAACCCGCTGATTAAAGTTTCACTTTATCGTTTCTCAATCGCCACAATAAATGGCGGGTTATTTTGTTGGTTAATGAAGCCGTATCGCAGTACGTGTGCTTGTTTTTGGTCTAGTTCTTCTGCAAATGTAAGTACAGCGTCGCGTTCTACTTGTCCTTCTGGATGTCCGTGGTAAATGACAAGGACGATGATACCTTCAGGCGCCATTACTTCTAATAATTGCTCAATCGCTGAGATTGTTGAGTTCGGTTTTGTAACGATATGCTTATCTCCGCCAGGAAGGTAACCTAAGTTAAAAATTGCGCCTGTTACTTTTCCTTTTGCATCTTCTGGTAATACGGATAGAAGTGTATCGTGGCTATCATGAATTAAAACAGTACGTTCGAAAAGTTCTTTTTCTTTTAGACGAGTTGTTGAGCTTTCAATTGCCTCTTTTTGAATATCAAATCCAAATACTTTTCCGTTATCTCCAACGATTTCAGCTAGGAAGCAAGTGTCATGACCGTTTCCTAAAGTTGCATCTACAGCGTAATCGCCTTCTTTTACTGCCGTTTGCAGAAGTGAGCGAGCAAACGGTAATACACGTTCTAATTTCATTTTTGTTTCTCCTCATTTGCATATTTTCCTTGCCAGCTTCCGCGGCGTACAAATTCTGCATCGATGGAATTTAATACTTCCCATTTATTTAAGCTCCACATTGGGCCAATCATTAAATCAGGTGGACCGTCACCTGTGATGCGGTGCACAATTACGTCTTCTGGAATAATTTCAAGTTGGTCAACAACGAGACTTACGTAATCTTCAAGAGAAAGGAATTCTAATTGTCCTTTTTCATATTGCTTCACCATTGGCGTTCCTTTTAATAAGTGAAGTAAGTGGATTTTAATTCCTTGTACGTCAAGTTTCGCTACTTCACGAGCTGTTTCCATCATCATGTCGTAATCTTCAAGAGGAAGACCGTTAATAATATGAGAGCAAACTCGAATGCCATGTTTACGTAATTTATTTACGCCTTCAACGTAAGAAGGATAATCGTGAGCACGATTAATAAGATTTGCAGTTCGTTCATGAACAGTTTGTAGTCCGAGCTCAACCCAAAGGTACGTGCGTTTATTTAAGTCCGCTAAATATTCAACGACATCGTCTGGTAAACAATCTGGACGAGTCGCAATAGAAAGACCGACAACGTCTTTTTCTGCTAGAAGCGGTTCGAATTTTTCTTTTAACACTTCAAGTGGTGCATGTGTATTTGTATAAGCCTGAAAATAAGCGATACATTTTCCATCTTTCCACTTTGAGCGCATTTTTTCTTTCATTTCATGATATTGCGTTATAACATCATCGCGGCGATCGCCAGCGAAGTCACCAGATCCAGCAGCACTGCAAAATGTACACCCGCCATAAGCAACTGTACCGTCACGGTTCGGACAATCGAAGCCAGCGTCTAATGAAACTTTAAAGATTTTTTCACCAAATTCATTTCGTAAATGGTAATTCCATGTGTGATAACGTTTATTGTCGTTTGTATATGGAAAAGGGTTTTGAACCTTCATTACTTTCCCTCCTAAGCCGAGTCAAAATGAAACAAAATCCATTATAACATACTCATAAGGTTCATATGGAAGGGACACACTAAAGGGGAATTGAAGCAAGGAGGGACAATTATGGCAGAGCGTCAATCACTTGAATCGTATATTACACAAGCGGAACAAGCGGTGGAATATGCGAAAGAACAATTAGACCAAGGTATGAGACAAGAGCATTACAATACGATGGAGTATTCAGATGCGCAATTACAATTAGAACAAGCATATAACGATTTACAAACGATGCAGCAACATGCGAATGATGAGCAACGTGAGCAATTAAATAGAGCACGTATGGCAATTCGCCAATTGCAACATCAAATGATTATTACACCGCGCTAATAAGGAGTGAATGTAATGGCGAAACGTTCAGATCAAAATAACCCAGAGCAAAAAACGCAAAATGGACATAACGCTGAGTTTTCGAATGAGCTTGATCCAGTTGTTCAAGTGAAACAGCGTAACAGTAAAAAGGGACAACCTCAAAGATCGAAGCAATCAGAGTAGACCAGGTCGCAATATGACCTGGTTTTATTTTATTATATTACAATAATATAAGATTTCTGTAAGGTTTGTCGATAGTTGCGAGCCGTTTTCTCCAGTAGAGTAAGGAAGGATTAAATTTTATCCCGCTTTAATGGGCAGTAAGACCCCCACCTCAAAATTCAGCGAAAGCAAAGAAGTTAGGTGGGGATCAACTGTCCATAAAAGTCCGATTGGTTCAACTAATAATCAGTGGGGGATGGACAAAACCCCCACTGATTAAAGTTTCACTTTATACAAGGAGTTGCTTTATGGGGAACAATATTACAAACAAACGAATTGATGAGTTAGATTACATTCGTGGCTTTGCACTACTGGGGATTATTTTAGTAAATATTCTCGCACTACTTAACATTAAAATTCCAGATCCTAATACAGTGGATGCTAGCTATCAAAGATTTTTATACTTATTTGTAGAAGGTCGTTTCTTCTCAATCTTCTCATCCTTATTTGGAGTGGGATTCTATATCTTTATCTCTAGAGCAATTGCGAAAGGGAAAAATGGGTATGTTTTATTTTTCCGCCGCTTAGTTGCACTATTTATTTTCGGTTTGATTCATCAAATGTTTCAGCCTGGAGAAGCACTAGCGTTATACGCAATTTGCGGGTTACTTGTTTTACCGTTTTATAAAGCGAAAAAAGAAGTGAACCTAGTTATAGGCCTTATTTTAACAATTGCCTTTAGCATAATGGGTGTTAAAGAACTATTACCACTCGGCTTAATTTTATTAGGGCTGGCTGCAGGACAATATCGTGTATTTGAAAATCTTACGCAAAATATAAAGAAAGTCGCTATTTTTACAGGTATTATGTTTGTTTTAAGTGTCGTAGCTGTATGGTATCAATATGGGCACGTTCCTGCTGAACCATTTGTAAATGGGATAATGGAGAACGAAGATGGAACAATGGATGCTGCAAGCCAATTTTTAAAAATTGGTATTACAGTTGGACCAATCATTTCAGCTTTCTATGTGGGAGCATTAATTTTATTACTTCAACTAAAACCAGTTCAAACATTTTTAGCGCCACTAAAATATTATGGACGTATGGCGTTAACAAATTATATCGGACAAACTGCAATGATTTTAATCGCAGGAAGTGTCTTTAACTTTGCAGAAAACTTAACGTA
Source organism: Bacillus cereus group sp. MS39 (assembly GCF_040448665.1). Lineage (NCBI taxonomy): Bacteria > Bacillati > Bacillota > Bacilli > Caryophanales > Bacillaceae > Bacillus > Bacillus cereus group sp. MS39. The sequence goes on from NZ_CP123058.1 coordinate 703,749, forward strand.
CATGCAGACGTTATATGTATGTATCGCAATTTACGCAATTCAAATTGTGTTTAGTGTGATTTGGATGAAAATCTTTAAAATGGGTCCACTAGAATGGATTTGGCGTGTTATTACGTATTGGACGGTAACACCTTTAAAGAAATAAAGAGAGAAGTGGGCTGTTTCTTTTGTGGAACAGCCTATTTTTTATTGTCATCTTTTTCGGTAAGTCGATATTACTTGTCGAATCGCTAATACAATTTCATTTACCAACGAACCTTACACACGCATCTTTTTTATATTACAAAAGTGTAAGGTAAATGTAATGTTAACAAATAGCAGTTCCCTTCCAAAAGGCGCAAAATAGGTAATGGAAAAACAAGCGTAGGAGGATATATATGACGAAACCAGTTGTAGACGTAAAAAACGTTCAAAAAGTGTACGGTAAAAAAGGTGAGAACCAATCGCATGCGTTAAAAGGTGTGTCATTCTCGATTCAAGAGGGTGAGTTTGTCGGAATTATGGGACCATCTGGTTCTGGTAAAACGACATTATTAAATGTAATTTCAACGTTAGATAAAGCAACAGGCGGCGTTGTTGAAATTGCAGGAACAGATATTACGAAAATGAAGCAAGGTGAGCTTTCTGATTTCCGCTCGCAAAAATTAGGATTCATCTTCCAAGACTTTAACTTATTAGAAAACTTATCTATTTATGAAAACATTGCACTTCCACTTTCTCTTCAAGGTGTTCCATCACGTAATATTGGACCGAAAGTAGAAAAAGTAGCGGATATGTTAGGGATTACAGAAATTCTTCAAAAGTATCCATCTGAAGTATCTGGTGGACAGAAACAACGTTCAGCAGCAGCTCGCGCACTAGTACATGAGCCGGCAATTATTTTAGGGGACGAGCCAACAGGAGCTCTTGATTCTAAAAATGCGACGAGTTTACTTGATGCGATGACAAACTTAAATAAAGATCAAGGCGTATCCATTATGATGGTTACACATGATCCTTACAGTGCAAGTTACTGTCAGCGTATTTTATTCATTCAAGATGGTGAGCTATATAAAGAAATTCACCGTGGTGGTACGCGTGAAGAGTTTTATAAAGAAATTTTAGATGTACTTGCAGATTTAGGTACACAAAAAGCGTAAGGAAGGAGGTCTAGAGCATGTTATTCAAACTTTCCATGTCAGGGCTAAAGAGTAAGCTAAAAGATTACATCGTCTTACTTGTCGGTCTTGTCATGTCGATTTCAATTTTTTATATGTTTCAAACGTTAGCGTTAAACGAAGCCTTCCTTAAGGAGAATTCTACTATTGGTCAAATTGGATTCGTATTCCAAGCAGGTTCATTTTTACTAGCCATTATAACGTTCTTCTATATTTTATATGCGAACTCTTTCTTATTATCTCTTCGCCAAAAAGAGTTTGGTATGTATATGATGTTAGGAGCAAAAAAGCATAAAGTTACATTACTTATGTTTATTGAAACAATCGTATTAGGTGCTGCGTCTCTTGCGATTGGTATTATAGTTGGGGTAGGACTTGCAGAAGGTATCGGTCAGTTATTAATGAAACAATTAGAATTTGCAGGTGAAGGTTATAAAGCATTTTATCTGCCATCTATGACTGTTACTTGTATCTTCTTCTTTGCACTATTTGTATTATCAGCAATTATGAATAGTATTAAGTTATCACGTATTTCTGTACTGCAACTTGTACATGCAGATGCACAAACAGAACGTGTTGCGGTAAAAGGAAAAATGACAGGTTTAGTCGCATTCCTTGCGGTTATTTTATTAGGAATGGGCTATGCATCAATGATTTACATGGAAAAACTAAGAGAAATGGGAATTCTTATCGCATTAATTACAACAACAGCTGGTACTTACATGCTATTTGGATCACTTCTTCCAGTTATTATTAAAAAGTTAAAAAGTAATAAAAAGCGTAGTGAAAAAGGGCTTAACGCTTTTACATTTGCACAATTAAACTTCCGTATTAATAGCTTAACAAAGGTGCTTGCGACAGTAGCGATGTTAGTTGCTCTTGGAGCTGGTGCAATTTCAGGTGGTATGGCGTTTAAAAATAACGTTATAAAAATGGTTGATGGTTTAATAATCTATGATTCAGTAGTTCATAATCCAACAGCTGAAGAAAAGAAAATTTTAGACGGTATTACATTTAAAGAGAAAAGCGAATATCGTTACAAAGTTGATGATAAATACGTTTATTATGTAAAAGAGGATTTGGAGAAAAATCGTCCTTTAGTAAAAGATATGACAAATATAAAGTCGATGAAGGATTTAGTGAATACGAAGAAGGCTTCACAGGAACTACCAGTAGGCGCAGTTTTTAGAGAAATGAATGAAAAAGATGCGAACGCTAAAGAACTTCCAGAAGAATGGGTAGATGCTTTTAGCACAATTCATCCGTATTATCTACACGAAGATCATGCAATTAAAATTGTAGATCAAAAAATGTACGATGAGATAAATGGTAAAGAAGGTATAGCATTTATCGGAAAAACAGATGATTTCTTAACATATACAAAAGAATGGAAAAAACTTGACGAGTTGCAACTAGATAAATATAAAAATGTAACAGCTGAAAGAATGAACAGTAAATATCAATCTTACGACATGTTCTACGGCGTTGCGAGCGGAACAGTGTTTATGGGATTCTTCCTTGGAATTGCTTTCTTAGCAATGATGGCAAGTTGTTTAATGTTCAAAATTCTTTCTGGTGCATCAAAAGATATTACGCGTTATCAAATGCTTCGTAAAATTGGGGTGCGCCGTGAATTATTAACAAAATCAATTTATAAAGAGTTATTCTTAGTATTCTTATTCCCAGCAATTGTAGGTATTGCTCACGTATTAGTTGGTATGAATATTTTCGGATTTATTTTACTTGATCCGTACTTCCGTATTTGGGTACCGATTGTTATCTTCGTAATGATTTATGCAATTTATTACTTCATTACCGTTCAATTGTATAAAGGAATTGTTCTTCCGAAAGAAGATTAATAAAAAACCGAGCGAAACTGCTCGGTTTTTATTATTTTCAGAAAAAACACTTTAATGTTACTGAAATATATAATATAATATAAATAAGTAACATAATATAAAAGTAGAAGCAGCTGGATAATGAAAGGAGGAATCCGATCTGTAGAAAGAGGCTGAACTTGTATCCCCTATTTTGCCTACCCCACTGTATTTGCACAATTATCAATTTCCAAATGAAAAATTTTCGGACCGAAAAGTATATTGAAAAATAATGGATAATACATGGAAATCCCATAGCATGATAAGGTAAAATGGACAACATGATGAGAAAATTACCGTTCATAAGATGAGGAGAATACATGTATGGAAGTTGTAGAGGCATTAAAAGATATAAGCCAAATTGAGGCTATGAAAAAGTATTTAAAAGAGCACTCGCAGCGAGATTATCTTTTATTTGTTATTGGAATTAACACAGGATTAAAGATTACTGAGTTACTTAGTATGAAATTTGAAGAGGTATTAAATGAAGATGGAACTGTTAAAGAGTTTTATTCTCTTCCTGTGAAGGATGAAAAGTTTAAACAAGATATTTATTTAAATACAAAAGTAAAAGAAGCACTTTTAGAGTACGTACAATCTATTAATGTGAAAAGAGAAAACTACGTATTTCAATCTAATAAAACGACAAATTCAATTACGCGTCAACAAGCGTATCGTGTAATTCATAATGCTGCTGAAGCAGTTGGGGTTGTTGGTAAAATCGGAACGAACTCAATGAGAAAAACATTTGGATTTCATGCATACAAAAGAGGGATAGCGATTGCGCTATTGCAAAAACATTTTCATCACGCGACACCTTCAGAGACATTAAAGTATTTGGGAATCTCAAAAGATGAAGAATTTAAAACAGAGATTGATGTAGATTTGTAAAAGCCGTAACTAAAAACTTTAGGAGGCGGGAATATGAATATTAGAGAGAGTGAATTACCGGGCATTGGATGTAAGTTTGAAGTAATTACAAAAGGTAATGAAAAAATGGTTATCGTTATTCATGATGATGGACGAAGAGAAATGTATCATTTTGATGCGGATCATGATGAAAGTATTTCAAGCATTTCTCTTCGTGATTCTGAGGCGAGACAAATTGCAGCTATATTAGGCGGAATGGTATACAGACCACAAGCGTTAGACACAATTGAGATGGCTTTTGAAGGATTATCAATTGAATGGTTTAAGGTGGAAAATAACGCACCAGTCGTACAAAAAACAATTGGTAGCTTACATGTCAGAAAAACGTATAACGTAACGATTATTGCTATTTTGAAAAAGAATATGAAGAAATTCTTTAATCCAGGTCCAGACTCTATTATTGAAGCTGGTGATATGCTCGTGTTATCGGGTGAAAGACATGAAGTGAAAAGAATTATTAATGAATTGCTTTCAGCAGGAGGTGATTCATAATCGATGGATACTTTAATCTTTGAAGTTGGAACTGCGTTAGTATTAGTAGCTTTTGCAGCTATCCTCGCTGCGAAGTTAAAGTTCTCGATTATTCCGTTTCTCATTATACTCGGTATGTTGGTGGGGCCTCATGCCCCAGATTTAGGACTTATCGATTTAAGATTTATTGAAAGCGGAGAAGTTATTTCCTTCCTCGGACGTGTTGGCGTCATATTCCTCCTATTCTATTTAGGCTTAGAATTCTCAATAAAAAAATTAATTAAATCAGGAAAATCAATTGCTTTTGGGGGGACTGTCCACATATCACTTAATTTCATATTAGGTTTGCTTTATGGATATGTTATGGGCTTCCCCTTATTAGAAACATTAATTATTGCTGGAATCATTACAATTTCATCAAGTGCAATTGTTGCAAAAGTAATTGTTGATTTAAGAAGATCGGGTAATAAAGAGACTGAATTAATATTAGGAATCATTATGTTTGATGATATTTTTTTAGCTGTATATTTATCAGTCGTTTCAGGGTTAGTACTCGGTGGTGCAACATCATTTGTAGGTGCTCTTACATCGGTGTTAATCGCGGTAGGGTATATGCTACTATTCTTTGTAATCGCTAGAAAAGCTACGCCGTTTCTAAATAAAGTATTAGATATTTCGTCAAACGAAATTTTTATTATCGTAATATTCGCCATTTTATTCTTTGTAGCAGGATTTTCAGAGACGATTCATGTTGCTGAGGCAATTGGAGCATTATTGTTAGGACTCGTCTTTTCTGAAACAGAGCATAGTGATCGGATTGAGCATCTCGTCGTTCCGTTTCGTGACTTCTTTGGAGCCATATTCTTTTTCAGTTTCGGTTTAAGTATAGATCCGTTTTCACTTGGAGGAGCAGTGTGGTTGGCATTAGGAGCAGTTTTCATTACGCTCATCGGTAATTTTACAGCTGGAATGATGGCGGGACGTAAAGCCGGGTTATCGCATAAGGCTTCTACGAATATCGGTTTAACCCTCGTATCACGCGGAGAGTTCTCCATTATTGTAGCCAATATCGGCATTGCGGGTGGCTTACTGGCAGCGATTAAACCGTTCTCTGCACTGTACGTTTTAATATTAGCATCGTTAGGTCCGTTATTAACGAAGGAATCTGGGAGAATATACTCTCTACTAGATAAAATATTTAAATGGAGCGCTAAAGAACGTGCAAAGCGAGAAAAAGAAGTTGGATAATATAAAAAAGAAGAGGCTGCATGAACTTCATGCAGCCTCTTCTTTTTTATATATTGTTTCTGTTGTCGCTTTTTGTTAGTAAGTCGATATAATTAGAAAATCGCTGATAAAATCCAAGAAGCAATCAATATAATTTCACTTACCGACATCTCATTATCTGAATTTCATCAACTATTAATCAGTTGCCTTCCTATTTAAAAACGACTACAATTTTACTGTTATAGATGAACGAAAAAAATAGAATAGGAGGGGAGACTATGCCAAGGAAAGTATGGCTATTAGTAGCTGGGATGATTATTAATGTCACGGGTGCTTCTTTTTTATGGCCTTTTAATACAATTTATTTGCATGATCACCTAGGGAAATCTTTATCTGTGGCCGGAATGGTATTAATGATCAACTCGCTTACTGGTGTAATCGGAAACTTGCTCGGCGGTGTTTTATTTGATAAATGGGGCGGATATAAATCAATTTTAGTAGGAATTGTGATTACACTTGTATCGATTTTAGGCCTTGTGTTCTTCCACGGCTGGCCGTTATATGTTGTGTGGCTAGCATTAATCGGTTTTGGTTCTGGAATGGTCTTCCCATCGATGTATGCGATGGTTGGTACGGTTTGGCCAGAGGGCGGAAGACGAGCATTTAATGCGATGTATGTTGGACAAAACGTTGGTATTGCGATCGGAACAGCATGTGGTGGATTAGTTGCATCGTATCGTTTTGATTATATTTTCTTAGCAAACTTTATTTTATACTTTGTTTTCTTCTTAATTGCTTTTATTGGATTCCGTGGTATGGAAGACAAGAAAGAGCCAGGAGTGCAAAAAGAAGTCGAAACGAAAAAAGGTTGGTCGCTTACACCTGGATTCAAAGCACTTCTTATCGTATGTGTAGCATATGCTTTATGCTGGGTTACATACGTACAGTGGCAAGGGGCGATTGCAACACATATGCAAGAATTAAATATTAGTCTTCGTCACTATAGTTTATTATGGACGATAAACGGAGCGATGATTGTTTGTGCGCAGCCGCTAGTTAGTATGTTAATTCGCTGGATGAAGCGTTCGTTAAAACAACAAATTATGATTGGGATCTTCATTTTTGCGGCGTCATTCGTTGTGTTAAGCCAAGCGCAGCAATTTACGATGTTCCTCGTTGCGATGGTGACATTAACGATTGGTGAGTTATTTGTTTGGCCAGCGGTTCCGACGATTGCAAATATACTTGCGCCAAAAGATAAGTTAGGATTTTATCAAGGTGTTGTAAATAGTGCGGCGACTGTAGGGAAAATGTTCGGGCCAGTCGTTGGCGGAGCAATTGTTGATTTATACAATATGGAAGTATTGTTTATAGCAATCATGGTAATGCTTGTAGTAGCGCTTATTGCAACGAGCATGTATGATAAACGAGTAAAAGTAGAAGAAACAGTTGAAGAAAAAATTGCAGTTTAGTTTGACGGAACATGTAACATGTTTTAGAATATATTTAAATAAAACAACCTTTTGAACAAGGGAGATAGCTCGGCTGTCCTAAGACGAATTCGTTAGTTAGTAAGAGTAACGATTAACCGAGAAGCCCCGCTTTAAGTAAGCTCTTTAGAGAGACTAGGCGGATGGTAGTTCATATTCACTCATATTTGTAATAACAGTGAGAAGGAGTAGTAGTAATAGAAGCTGGTTTAGAGAGTTGACGGTCGGTGCAAGTCAATCCACGTTTCGTTATGAACTCGCCTTTGAGTTGCAGTTGTGAAACTAATAGTAGCAATTGCCGTTAATCCACGTTACGGATCTAAGCGAATGTATATTTTTTGTACATTAATTTAGGGTGGTACCGCGGGAATCTATAACCTCTCGTCCCTTTCTAGGGATGAGAGGTTTTTTGTATTTTGGGCGGTGAAAATAAATAGAATTTCAAGGAGGGTATCTCATGAGCTTTAATCATCAAGAAGTTGAGAAGAAGTGGCAAGGTTACTGGGAAGAGAATAAAACATTCCGTACGCCAGATGAGACAGAAAAACCAAAATTTTATGCACTAGATATGTTCCCATATCCATCAGGTGCAGGCCTACACGTAGGACATCCAGAAGGTTATACAGCGACAGATATTTTATCTCGTATGAAGCGTATGCAAGGATATAACGTTCTTCATCCAATGGGATGGGATGCATTCGGTCTTCCAGCAGAGCAATATGCACTTGATACTGGAAACAGCCCAGCAGAATTTACAGAGCATAATATTAATACGTTCCGTAACCAAATTAAAGCGTTAGGCTTCTCTTACGATTGGGACCGTGAAGTAAATACAACAGATCCAAACTACTACAAGTGGACACAATGGATCTTCCTACAACTATTTGAAAAAGGCTTAGCTTACGTTGATGAAGTACCTGTAAACTGGTGCCCAGCACTTGGTACAGTACTTGCAAACGAAGAAATCATTGATGGTAAGAGTGAGCGCGGTGGACATCCAGTTGAGCGTCGTCCGATGAGACAGTGGATGTTAAAAATTACAGCTTATGGAGATCGTCTATTAGAAGATCTAGATGAGCTTGATTGGCCAGAAAGCTTAAAAGATATGCAACGTAACTGGATCGGTCGTTCTGAAGGTGCAGAAGTACACTTCAACATCGATGGTACAGACGAGAAATTCACAGTTTTCACAACGCGCCCTGATACACTATTTGGTGCAAGCTACTGTGTACTTGCTCCAGAGCATGCGCTTGTTGCAGACATTACAACAGCAGATCAAAAAGAAGCTGTAGAAGCTTACATTAACTCTGTAAAAATGAAGAGTGATTTAGAGCGTACAGAACTTGCGAAAGAGAAAACTGGTGTATTCACTGGTGCTTACGCAGTTAACCCAGTAAATGGCGAGAAATTACCAATCTGGATCGCTGACTATGTTCTTGCAACTTACGGAACAGGTGCTGTAATGGCAGTTCCAGCTCATGATGAGCGTGACTATGAATTCGCATCAACGTTCAATCTTCCAATGAAGGAAGTTGTAAAAGGCGGAGACATTACGAAAGAAGCATACACAGGTGATGGTGCGCACGTAAACTCAGCATTCCTTGATGGCTTAAATAAAGAAGAAGCAATCGTAAAAATGATTGAATGGCTTGAAGTAACGAGCGCAGGAAATCAAAAAGTAACGTACCGTCTACGTGACTGGTTATTCAGCCGTCAACGTTACTGGGGTGAGCCAATTCCAGTAATCCACTGGGAAGATGGCACAATGACAGCTGTGAAAGAAGAAGAATTACCATTAGTTCTTCCGAAAACAGAAAACATCCGTCCTTCAGGTACTGGTGAATCACCACTTGCTAACATTGACGAGTGGGTAAACGTTATTGATCCTGAGACTGGTAAAAAAGGTCGTCGTGAAACGAACACAATGCCACAATGGGCTGGTAGCTGCTGGTATTACCTACGTTACATCGATCCAAACAATAGCGAAGCACTTGTAGACCCTGAAAAAGTAAAACAATGGCTTCCAGTTGATATTTATATTGGTGGTGCAGAGCACGCTGTACTTCACTTACTATATGCTCGTTTCTGGCATAAAGTATTATACGATATCGGTGTAGTTCCAACGAAAGAGCCGTTCCAACAATTATTCAACCAAGGTATGATTCTAGGTGAAAACAACGAGAAAATGAGTAAATCAAAAGGTAACGTTGTAAATCCTGATGATATCGTAGCAAGCCATGGTGCAGATACACTTCGTCTATACGAAATGTTCATGGGACCATTAGATGCTTCAATCGCTTGGTCTGAAAATGGTCTTGACGGAGCTCGTCGTTTCTTAGACCGCGTATGGCGCCTATTCGTTCAAGAGAACGGTGAATTAAGTGAGAAAATTACTGATGCACCAAATAAAGAGCTTGAAAAAGCTTACCACCAAACAGTGAAGAAAGTAACAGAAGACTATGCAGAGCTTCGCTTCAACACAGCGATTTCTCAAATGATGGTATTCATCAACGATGCATACAAAGCTGAAACACTTCCGAAAGAATATGTAGAAGGTTTCGTAAAAATGATTGCACCAGTTGCACCTCACATCGGGGAAGAGCTATGGAGCAAACTTGGATACAATGAAACAATCACATATGCAAGCTGGCCAACATTTGATGAGTCTAAACTTGTAGAAGATGAAGTTGAAATCGTTGTTCAAATTATGGGCAAAGTTCGCGCGAAACTAACAATGAGTAAAGACGCATCAAAAGAAGAAATGGAACAACTTGCACTTGAAGCAATTCAAGACCAAATCGAAGGAAAAACGGTTCGTAAAGTAATTGTAGTTCCTGGAAAACTTGTTAACGTTGTTGCAAACTAATGAATGAAAGAAAAGCTCAGAGCGTTTATGCTCTGAGCTTTTTTATGTAGAAAATAATCTCAGGATCACCCTTATCTAAGTTTTCAATCATTCCACTGCGTACAAATAAAAGAGCGGAATTCCAATACAGACAAACACCTATTTTTCTATAGGAAATATGATAAAAAAGGTAGGCTAAATTGAGTAGAAGAGGTGAAAGGAATGAAAGGGATGGACAATAATGCACCACACGGCTTTTTCGGAGGTGGATCGGATAGTTATGAACAAATGATGTTAATGGGAGGAGCAGGTCAACAAGGATATGGTGGAATTCCGAGCGGGATGGGCGGAGCAGGTCACCAACAAGGATACGGTGAAATTCCGAGCTGGATGGGTGGAGCAGCAGGAGGATTTCCAACATCGGTAGCTGGCATGCAAACTGGAATGCCTACATTAATGGGAGGATTTTCGACATCAGGGGCTGGAATGCCTACAGTAACAGGAGGATTTCCGACATCAGTAGCTGGCGTACAGACAGGAATTCCAGTAGGAGTACCAACTACATTTCCTTCTTTCGTTGGAGGAGTGCAGACAGGATTTCCGGTACCGGGAGTAGGTGTTGTAGCAGGCGGAGTAGGTGGTTATCCGCAAGGTGTTCACGGTCACCATGTACATCACCATCACCAAGGACAACATGGCCACCATGTACATCATCACCACCAAGGCCATCAAGGCCATCATGTACATCATCATCACCAAGGCCAGCATGGACACCATGGTCATCACCACCATCAAGGACATCAGGGGCAACAAGTACATCACCACGGACACCATCATATACATCCGCAGGCTGTTCTTTATCAAACGCATCAAGGCCATCAAGGTCACCACCAAGGCCACCAAGGTCACCACCAAGGCCACCAAGGCCACCAAGGTCACCACCAAGGCCACCAAGGTCACCACCAAGGCCACCAAGGCCACCAAGGTCACCACCAAGGCCACCAAGGTCACCACCAAGGTCAGCAGGGGCAACAACACCAACAATATCAACAGTATCAACAACAACAATCTTCTCCTTGGACAGGTGGAATTGGAGCAGGAGGAGCAGGGGCAGCGGCAGGAGCGGCTAGCATTGGTGGAGCAGCAGGGCACGCTGGACACGTGGGTCATTAATGAATTGCAGAAAAAAAGACATAATAAAAAACTGCTAGGAAATCCTAGCAGTTTTTTTCAGCTTCTTTGCGCTGGCGTTCGATTTCAGCACGAAGTTGTGGTTCTGGTGCTTGCCAGCCTTCTGGTTTTAGAATTTTGCCGTCACCTTCACGGAATCGAGGTTTTCCATCAGGGAATAGTTTTGCCATGTTTGCGTTATTTACAATTTCGAATCCTTTATCAGGACGTACGCCCATTTCCGCAAACGTGCCGAATGCAAAGTAAATAAGGTCAATTAGTGCATCATATTGATCTTCAACAGTCGTTGCTTCTAAAAATTCTTCTAGCTCTTCTTGCATAAAGCTAGCACGAATTTTTGCACGTTCTTCTGTTAATTTCGTTGGAGTATTTGTCACAGGGTGTCCGAACTCTTCATGCATTTTTGCAACAAGTTCGTATCCTTTATCTAAACCTTTTTCGTTTGTCATGTTGTTTCATCCTTTCTCGCTTTGTGCCGAATCTCATTGTAACATAAGGTGATTATGAAATGAAAAGGGACTGTTCAAAAGTTTCATCTTTTAGTTAAGTTAGTGATAGTGAAAGATTATATCGACTTAACGACAAAAACTGTTAATAAAAGAAAGCCATCCCGGAATACTTTTAGGACGGCCTTGCTCGTTATTTTTCTTCTTTTATTAAAATGGATAAAAGAAGATCGATGCCAAACATACCAACGAGCAACATTGGAATAACGACAAGTAAATAACGTGTGAAGGAAACATTTTTTAAGTATGTATGAGCAAATAAAAAGACGCCGAGAAATAAAATACCATTTAAAATAGGCTTTACTAATTTTTTAGACATAAGCTCCCCCATAAATATCTTCTCTCTCTATCTAAAATAAAAACTCCTCTTTCCGTTGTATCATGCTGGAGAGAGGAGTTCAATCATTTCTCATTCAATTACACCAGAATTTGTAATATTTACGGTGTATTTTATAGTAACTGGAACATCTTTGTACATTTGTCTCCACTCTTCTAATTTGAATGGGCGATAATGTTGTCTATATTTTGCTCCAAGTCCAAGGGGATCAACATTTAGAGATTTAAACTGTTTAATTAGTTTTGTAGCTTTCGCATCTAATTGTTTTTCGACCGACTTAGCTATTTTTGTTGTATTTTTTTTGTTTTCTAAATTAAATTTTCTAGAGAGCTCCTGAATACGAGCTTCCACCTTTACATGAATATAGAAAGAAGGTTTCCCATTTTTTATGTTTACCTCGTAGGTAGGGACGGAACGAATGTTATTAATCATTGCATAGCCAGGATTGGTTTTAAATTCATGTGAGTCCAAGCGGTGCTTTTCTAGCAGTCCTTTGAAAACAAACATATCGTGGTACTTAATTGTTCCGACTAACTTATCCTTTTTCAAGAGACCGATACCAGTAATCTTTATTTTATCTCCATGTTTTTTTAGGATAGGCATATAGGAATCTTGTCCTTCACGGTAGTACCTGAAGGCGCCTAAATACAAATTGTCAGTTGGCAAAGGGCCAGTGTCCATATTATGTTCTAACATTTTTTTTATATAAATCGCAACATTGTAAGATGTACTATATTTTCCTTTAAATAGTTCAGTACCATTGCCTTCTAATAGTCCAACATACAGCGAGTTACCAATATTCACATCACGAATTAATGTGTCAAAGGAGTTGGATAATCCTTTTTTAGCAATTTTTGTTGTGAATAAGGCAACACGCATTTGACCGCTTGCGAACGGTTGCGAAGATTCTAAAGATGTATCTGCCTTTACTTGTTTTACTGCGTTTCCTGTGCCCTCATAAACTTGAACTTTATTTCCCTTTTTTTGTATGGGGCAAACGAATGTAACCTTTACTTTATTATCTTTTGCTGTATCGAAGACAGTTCCTTGAATGAGTTGAACATCATCAATAATATTTTTTTGTAAGCAACCAGCTAGACTGAAGATACTGATGCAAACAAGAAGTATTAATTTTCTTTTGGTTTTTTCCATTTTCTTTTCACCCACACAATAATAAATAGAATTGGGATGTATACATATATAAGCCAAAAACTAACTTTAGATATATTGCTAATAAAATCATTAATATCATGCCTGTTCGTTAAAAGTTGTGAAACAACTAAAGTGATAAGCATAAATGCGATTAAAATACCTCGTTGCTTCACACGAAAGATTTCATGCGTTCCTCTAGTTGCAGCCCATAAAGGTAGGATAAAGCTGGTAATAATAACGAGAGCATAACCGGAAATAGCAATATACTCAAGTCGCTCTATAAAAGGAAGCTTAATAACTTGTGTCATGGACAGCTGAGACCAAATAGTTTTGAGTAATTGTTTTTCGCTAAAGAATGTAAAAGCGAGAATGGTACTAAACAAATATAGAATATTGGAAAATAATGCCCCATATTGCGCAAATTTATGGGATTTCTCTGGTTCTTTAACAAATGGATAAATCATAAGGAAAATTTCAAATCCTGTCATGCTATAAATAGATAGTTGAGCTGCTTTCAAAATATCTGTAAAAGAATGTGAAAATATTGGAAGTAAGTTATCCCAATGTGAGAATTTCAAAATGAAAAGACTTAGAAAAAGATAACCTAGTGTTCCACCAACGGAAATAACACAAATTCCTGCAATGACGCGGAATCCTGATGAAATAATGTAATAACTTATTAAACACATAAAGAATGTGAGCATCCAGGTGGATGCACTAGGAAACATCCATACTTGAATAATTTCGACATATGTTCTAACAACAGAAATGCTTACAATAAAAAAATAAGCCATAAAAATGATATTAATACCATTTCCGATCCATTTTCCAAAAAGTTGTTTGTGTAAATCAATTAAGTTTCCCTCTACATTTTTTAATGAATAATACATCATCCAGATGAGAATATGAATGATGATTCCTGTGAGGAGAACTCCTATCCAGCCGTCGTATCCAGCAGATTTTGCAATAATCCGAGCGAAACCGAGAACCCCGGCACCAAACTGTGCACTGTGAATTAAGAAGAAAACAAAGATAGGAGATATTTGATATTTCTCTTGAACTTTACTCATCAATGCACCTCATTCCTTATTCATCAAAATCCGATCGATGTTTTGTTGAAATTCCTTTTGCTGCTTTTTTTACATGTTGTGGCCTTGCTTGTACATCCCTTGTATCAATCATTGTTAAGGGAAAACGAATCCAAGAATCTTTAACAGATTGTTGTCTCGTTGGATAAAACAAAGCGTATGGTTTACGTAAGGAAGTAAGTCTAAATAGATGGGTAAATAAAAAGATAAATCCAAGAGAGATGCCGAAGAGTCCTCCTATTTCTGCGAATGCTAGAAATGGAAAACGTAGTAATCGAACGGCATTACCCATTTTATAAATAGGTGTAATAAAGGAAGCGAGTGCTGATAATGCAACGATAATTAATAAAATGTTACTCGTTAAACCAGCTTGTACAGATGCCTGCCCGATTACGATACCGCCTACAATACCGAGCGTTTGACCAACTTTCATCGGCAACCTCGCGCCAGCTTCTCTCAGTAAGTCGATTGCAAGTTCTAAAAATAGTGCTTCAATTAAAGGTGGGAACGGTACTTGTGCCCTTGATAAAATCAAGGTTTCAAGTAAATCACTTGGAATAAGTTCATAATGATAATTTAAAACTGCAACATATAGTGGTGTAGCACAGATTGAAAATAGAACAGCGATAAGGCGTAAAATGCGTGAAAATGTAGCGTATAGCCAAGAAACGTTATAGTCTTCTGGTGAAATGAAAAAATCGAAATAGGATACTGGCGTAAGTAGAACACTTGGAGAACCATCCACAAAAATAGCAATTTTCCCATCAATGAGTGCTTTTGTAACTCTATCAGTACGTTCTGTATTGATATAGAGAGGGAAAATCGACTTTTCACCCATTAGTTCTTGTATATAAGCACTATCATTAATTTGATCATATTCAAGAGCACGTAATGACTCCTCGAGAAAATCTACATTTTCTTTTTCAGCGAGGTTGTCTAAATACATCATGACAACTTTTGTTTTGGAAAACTCGCCGACAATCATTTCCTTTGTTTGTAAATCTAAAACAGGAAGACGTTTTCGAACTAAATTAATATTTGTATCAATATCCTCTACGAAACCTTCTTGAGGACCGATAACAGTCGATTCGTTTAAAGGAGGGCTTGGTGCCCGATACGTATCAATTGCAATGTTTGCAAGCATACACTTTTGGTCTTGCTGATTCAATTGAATAATCGCATGTCCCTTTAACACCATGTCCTCAATTTTTTGTAAATCGTTCGTAATTGTAATACCGCTCATTGGAATATGTTCTTTTAGCTCTTCTAGTGAAGCGTTAGGTCGTTCTAAAAGAGTAGGCATTAAATATTTTTGTAATTTCTCTCCATCAAGCGAAGGGCGATAGTAAGAAATCCAATAAGGCATCGTTTCATCGTCAGATGTGTGATAATTAACAAAATCGCTAGATTTTTTGAGTTTCTCTATTAAATCTTGTAGAGAATGAATCCGGTCTTTTTCTGGTTTCGTAAAATCATAAATACTATTATTTCCAGAGTTTTGCTGCTGATCTTGATCCGAGTTACCTTGTTTAGAATGTTGTTGCTGATTCTGATTCGAGTCGTTTTGTTTAGAGTTTTGTTGTTGGTTCTGATTCGAGTCGTTTTGTTTAGAGTTTTGTTGTTGGTTCTGATTCGAGTTGTCTTGTTTAGAGTTTTGTTGTTGATTCTGATTCGAGTCGTTTTGTTTAGAGTTTTGTTGTTGATTCTGATTCGAGTTGTCTTGTTTAGAATGTTGTTGTTGATTCTGATCTGAGTCGTTTTGTTTAGAATGTTGTTGATTCTGATCTGAGTCGTTTTGTTTAGAATGTTGTTGCTGCTGATCCTGAGAAGGCTCTTTGTGTTCCTCTTTTTTTTGCTCGCTATTGCTATCTTTATTATGTTTCATACTTCTAGTCTGTTTTTGGTTATCATCCTCTTGATTGTTAGGTTGTTGCTCCGAATTATCTGTTTCGTTTTTCTCTGTCGTATTTGATTTTTTTTTCTTACGTAGCCAATTCCAAATCATATGTATGCCCTCTTTGATTGTGTAATATAATGCTATTTTGTGGCTAATTTTGTATATTATTCATTTATTTATGAAAAGAAGGAGGAGATTAGTTTGCATAGAAAAAATCCTTTAGTAAGCAGCAGTTCATACTATGACGGGAAGAGGGCGAGTCTGTGCAATTTGTAAAAAAGGAAAAGTTTGTTTTAAGAGAGTTTACGTTTGAAAATGGTAGGGGAATTCCTATTCAAATGGGGTATGAGACGTATGGTACTTTAAATAGAGAAAGGTCAAATGCGATTTTGGTATGCCATTATTTTAGTGCAACGAGTCACGCGGCAGGAAAATATACAGCGCATGATGAGGAGTCTGGTTGGTGGGATGGTTTAATTGGACCGGGAAAAGCAATTGATACAAATAAATACTTTGTTATATGCACTGATAATCTTTGTAATGTGCAGGTGAAGAACCCTTATGTGTTTACAACGGGACCGAAATCGATTGATCCGAAAACTGGAGATGAATATGCGATGGATTTTCCAGTTTTTACATTTCTTCATGTAGCTCGTATGCAATATGAGTTAATAAAAGATATGGGAATCGCAAGGCTACATGCTGTAATGGGACCGTCAGCTGGCGGGATGATTGCGCAGCAATGGGCTGTTCATTATCCTCATATGGTAGAGCGGATGATTGGTGTTATTACGAACCCGCAAAATCCAATTATTACGTCGGTAAATGTAGCACAAAATGCAATTGAGGCTATTCAACTGGATCCAAGTTGGAAGGGCGGAAAATATGGAGAAGAGCAGCCAATGAAGGGACTTCATTTAGCAAATAGAATGATGTTTATGAACGCATTTGATGAGCATTTTTATGAAACAACATTCCCTCGTAATAGTATAAAAGTAGAACCTTATGAAAAGCTTTCGATATTAACATCATTTGAGAAAGAAATAAATAAAGTGACATATAGAAGTATAGGGTTAGTAGATGCAAATTCGTGGATATACACTGCGAAAGCAGTTTTATTACATGATATTGCGCATGGATTTTCGTCTTTAGAAGAGGCGCTTTCTAACATAGAAGCAAATGTACTTATGATTCCGTGTAAACAAGATTTGCTTCAGCCGTCACGTTATAATTATAAAATGGTAGACATTTTGCAAAAACAAGGGAAGTATGCGGAAGTGTATGAGATAGAAAGTATAAATGGGCATATGGCAGGAGCATTTGATATTCATTTATTTGAAAAGAAAGTTTATGAATTTTTAAATCGGAAAGTATCTAGTTTGGTGTAGAAAATAAACGGTGTGAAAAAGGTGCGATGTATGTAGTAGGCACCTTTTTTTACATGATTTGTAGACGGAAAATATATGTGGCAATTGCTATACCGAAGAATGCGATACTAAGCAATAGAAATAAGAATGACATTTCTTGTGGTGATTTTATCTTTTTATTATTCTTCATACTAAGTGCAATAATTGCGGCGATTAAGAAAATGATGCCCGTAATGAAAAGAAAAAGTGTCATTTTCATTGGCTCCTTTCATAAAACAAGTATATTGAGGATACAATGCACGAGTTATGTTTGTAAAGAATAAGTTTTGCGGGGAAATTGAGAAATAAAATTTCCATTCTTTGCGTTCTTTCTTTCGCATGCTAAAATTGACTAGATATGCTTGTTTAAGGAAGAGACTAAAGGTTTTATTGTATATAAGGAGGAACGACATATGACAGAAGTTAAAACAATTACTACAGAAGAAGTGCAAGAGCGTTTAGAAAATGGAGAAACGTTATTTTTAGTAGACGTAAGGGAAGATGAAGAAGTAGCGGCAGGGAAAATTCCAGAAGCTGTACATATTAAAATGGGTGATATCCCAAATAAAGTAGATTTCTTTGATAAAGAGAATGAATATATCTTTATTTGTCGTTCGGGAATGCGCAGTGAAAATGTATGTCATTATTTAAATGAGCAAGGCTTTAAAACAGTGAACATGGTTGGCGGCATGCTTCAATATGAAGGTGAAACGAAATAAGTAGCTAAAAAACTTGAAACGAGTCTGTTTCAAGTTTTTTTCTTTTGCATACAGTGTACAAAAGGGGGATAGGTAAATGGGGATTAACTTGCGGAAAGTAAAAATTATAAATAATACAGGGGCTGTTAATGTTGGTGACTGTTATGATATCTCACCTTTAGCTGTAGCAAAAGTATATGCGGGTGCTGGAGGATCGAGTGCGGCTATTTTTTTAAATGGGAAAAGACAGTCAGAAGCGGTGATTAGAACATCAGTGTTTCTTCCGCCATTAGCAACGAGTACACGTACATTAGGTTCATAGAGGAAAGGTAGAGTGTAATTATGCCTGCTCATATAAAAGAATTTGTTATTGTGAATAACACTGGGAATATATTTACCGGTGATAATTTGAGTGATACGTCATTTACTGCTACGAAATCGTATAGTGGTTCAATGGGGTGCACTTGGATCGACGTTGTTACAGTAATAGGGACGGAGACGAAGCTTTGTTTACAGCCAGGAGATTCTGTGACGACAACATATACAAGGGGCACTCCTGCTGGTACTGTAACAGGAACAAACATGGGGCAAAGTGTAAATACATCGGGTATAGTGCAAGCTGTCCCGAATACAGATAATATGGATTCAACTGCGGGACTCCCTTAAGGAATTAAGGGAGTTTTTATGTATTTAAAATAAAAATAGTCTTTGAGTTTGTTTTTGTAAATACATATTAAGAAGAAGAGGTTTGTTTAATGTAAAAAAGATGGTGTGCAGGTGGTGAAAGTGTGAGAGAGCGCGATAAAAAACATTCATTAAACTCTAATTTCAGAATTTCACCAAATCTTATTGGTCCTACCTTTCCACCCGTTCCAACGGGATTTACTGGCATTGGGATTACTGGCCCAACCGGTCCCCAAGGTCCGACTGGCCCTCAAGGACCAAGAGGATTACAAGGTCCGATGGGGGAGATGGGCCCGACAGGACCTCAAGGTGTGCAAGGGATACAAGGACCAGTTGGACCAATAGGTGCAACGGGACCAGAAGGACAGCAGGGGCCGCAAGGATTGAGGGGACCACAGGGAGCAACAGGAGCGACAGGCCCTCAAGGAGTGCAAGGATTACAAGGTCCGATTGGTCCAACCGGAGCGACTGGGGCACAAGGTATACAGGGGATACAGGGGGTACAAGGTCCGATTGGGGCTACTGGACCTGAGGGACCTCAAGGAATTCAAGGAGTGCAAGGGGTACCGGGTTCAACTGGTTCACAAGGTATACAAGGACCTCAAGGGATACAAGGCCCACAAGGACCGAGTGGAAATACGGGAGCAACAGGAGCAACTGGTCAAGGGGTTACAGGCCCAACTGGAATAACAGGTCCTACAGGGATAACGGGTCCATCTGGAGGACCACCAGGTCCGACGGGGGCAACTGGTGCGACAGGCCCGGGTGGTGGACCGAGTGGAAGTACAGGTGCGACGGGAGCAACGGGAAATACAGGGGTAACAGGAAGTACAGGTGTAACTGGAGTAACGGGAAATACAGGACCGACTGGAAGTACAGGAGAAACAGGAGCACAGGGATTGCAAGGAATACAAGGGGTTCAAGGGCCAATTGGACCAACAGGTCCAGAAGGTCCGCAAGGTATTCAAGGTATTCCGGGTCCGACGGGCGTAACTGGTGAACAAGGAATACAAGGAGTTCAGGGAATTCAAGGGATAACAGGATCAACAGGAGATCAAGGTCCACAAGGTATACAGGGAGCTATAGGGCCTCAAGGTGTAACAGGAGCAACAGGAGATCAAGGTCCACAAGGTATTCAAGGTATTCCGGGTCCAACAGGAGAAACGGGACCACAAGGAGTTCAAGGAATACAAGGTACGATGGGTGAGATCGGACCAACAGGACCAGAAGGCCCAGAAGGACTTCAAGGTCCGCAAGGAATACAAGGGGTGCCAGGACCAGCTGGAGCAACAGGTCCAGAGGGCCCACAAGGAATACAAGGAATACAAGGGCCAGTAGGAACAACAGGACCCGAAGGCCCACAAGGAATACAGGGAATACAAGGGATTCAAGGTGTAACAGGAGCAACAGGAGCACAAGGAGCAACTGGAATTCAAGGTGTACAAGGGAATATAGGTGCAACAGGTCCAGAGGGCCCGCAAGGAGTGCAAGGTACTCAAGGGGAAATAGGCCCAACAGGTCCAATGGGAGCACAGGGCGTGCAAGGTATTCAAGGAATTCAAGGTCCAACGGGTGCGCAAGGAGTGCAGGGGCCACAGGGAATTCAAGGGGGCCAAGGTCCAACCGGAGTAACAGGAGATACGGGTGTAACCGGAGCGACAGGGGAAGGAACTACAGGCCCGACAGGAGTAACCGGTCCAACAGGGGTAACTGGTCCTTCTGGAGGACCAGCAGGACCGAGTGGTCCAACGGGGCCATCAGGTCCGACTGGAGTGACAGGTCCATCCGGTGGACCACCTGGCCCGACAGGAGCAACCGGTGTGACAGGAGCAACTGGAGATACCGGGGCGACAGGCTCAACTGGAGTGACAGGAGCGACAGGAGAAACGGGAGCAACCGGAGTTACGGGGTTGCAAGGCCCACAAGGAATTCAAGGAGTACAAGGTGATATAGGTCCAACCGGTCCGCAAGGTGTTCAAGGTCCTCAAGGGATACAAGGAGTAACGGGAGCAACGGGAGATCAAGGCTCACAAGGAATCCAAGGCCCGCAAGGAATCCAAGGCCCAACCGGTCCACAAGGAGTACAAGGGGATCAAGGCCCACAAGGGATTCAAGGTGTGACAGGAGAAACAGGAGCACAAGGTCCACAGGGAATTCAAGGAATCCAAGGAGTGCAGGGGCCGACCGGTCCACAAGGCCCAACAGGAATTCAAGGTGTTCAAGGCGACATAGGTCCAACCGGTCCGCAAGGCGTGCAAGGGTTGCAAGGTCCACAAGGCCCGACAGGGGATACTGGGGCAACCGGAGCACAAGGTCCCCAAGGAATTCAAGGTCCACAAGGCCCGACGGGATCAACTGGAGAAACCGGAGCGACAGGTCCTCAAGGGATTCAAGGTCCCCAAGGAATCCAAGGTCCAACGGGAGTAACAGGCTCCCAAGGCCCAACAGGGTCCACTGGTCCAACCGGTTCGCAAGGAATTCAAGGTCCAACAGGCCCAACTGGAGCGGGAGCAACCGGATCCACTGGAGCAACGGGTGTGACCGGAGTTAGTACAACTGCAACGTACTCATTTGCAAATAATACATCAGGAAGTGCTATTTCTGTTTTGTTAGGTGGTACAAATGTACCATTACCGAACAATCAAAATATTGGACCAGGAATTACGGTTAGCGGAGGAAATACGGTATTTACGGTTGCGAATGCGGGGAATTACTATATAGCTTATACAATAAATTTAACAGCCTCTTTACTTGTAAGTTCTCGTATAACTGTAAATGGCAGTCCGCTTGCAGGAACAATAAATTCACCAGCAATAGCTACAGGTTCATTTAATGCGACAATCATTGCTAATTTGCCTGCTGGAGCTGCTGTTAGTCTGCAGTTATTTGGATTAGTTGCAATAGCTACATTATCTACGACAACGCCAGGAGCTACGCTAACTATTATTAGGTTAAGTTAATAGGGAGAAAACCTTGGGGCTTTTATGCTTCAAGGTTTTTTATCCCGTTATAAGTAGGTAGTCTAATTGGTTAGGAAAGTTTCACTTTATTCACTTGAGCAAAAACATCGCAGTTCGAAAATATATTATAATAGAATGAAAAGAGAGAAATTTGACAGAAAGGGAGGGTGGCGATGCAGGAGATGGTTACAGATTTTTTTGGACGCCCACTTCAAGATTTGCGCATATCTGTCATTGATCGTTGCAATTTTAGATGTACATATTGTATGCCAGCGGAAGTTTTTGGGCCAGATTATGCTTTTTTGAAAGATGAGTTTTTACTGACGTTTGATGAAATTGAACGTTTGGCAAAACTATTTGTTAGCATCGGTGTACGAAAAATTAGGCTTACTGGTGGTGAGCCACTGCTGCGTAAAGATTTAACAAAACTTATTGCACGTCTCGTGAAAATTGAAGGGTTAGTAGATATAGGGTTAACGACAAATGCAATTCATTTAACGAAACAAGCAAAAGCATTAAAAGAAGCTGGATTACATAGAGTAAATGTTAGTTTGGATGCAATAGATGACGATGTATTTAAGGACATAAATGGCCGGAATATCAATACGAAACCTGTTATAAAGGGAATTATGGCTGCAAAAGAGGCCGGGCTTGATGTAAAGGTAAATATGGTTGTGAAAAAAGGGATGAATGACCATCAAGTACTTCCGATGGCTGCTTATTTTAAAGAGCAAGGAATCACACTTAGGTTTATTGAGTTTATGGATGTTGGTAGTACAAATGGATGGAACTTTGACCAAGTCGTTACAAAGCAAGAATTAATTGAAATGATTCATAGTGTGTATCCACTTGAGCCAGCTGAAGCGCATTATTTCGGTGAAGTTGCGAAACGATATCGTTACGTTGGGACAAATGTCGAAGTCGGTTTTATTACTTCTGTTTCAGAGTCATTTTGTTCCTCTTGTACGAGAGCAAGAATTTCGGCAGATGGAAAGTTTTATACTTGCTTATTTGCGACAGAAGGATTGGATGTAAGGGAACTTCTTAGAGGAAATCTTTCAGATGATGAGTTAGTAAGCGTTATACAAAATGTATGGATGAATAGAAAAGACAGGTATTCGGATGAACGGACAGAAGAAAGTGCAAAGAATCGTCCGAAAATTGAAATGTCTTATATAGGAGGATAAGAAAGGGGGCTATCGTATGCAGGAGCGATATTCAAGACAAATATTATTTTCTGGTGTTGGAGAAGAAGGACAGAGAAAAATTAGAGAGAAGCATGTGCTTATTATCGGCGCTGGTGCTCTCGGTGCAGCGAATGCAGAAGCAATTGTTAGAGCAGGTGTTGGCAAAATAACAATTGCGGATCGTGATTATGTAGAATGGAGTAATTTACAAAGGCAACAATTATATACAGAAGAAGATGCAAAGCAATATAAACCAAAGGCGGTAGCAGCAGCAGAGCATTTACAAGCGATTAATTCTGAGGTGAAAATAAATCCGGTTGTGACTGATGTAACAGTGCAAGAAATGGAAGAGCTAGTGAATGATGTAGATTTAATATTAGATGCGACAGATAATTTTGAAACGCGTCTTCTTATTAATGATATTTCACAAAAGTATAATATTCCGTGGATATATGGTGGTTGTGTCGGAAGCTACGGAGTAACGTATACAATTTTACCAGGAAAAACACCGTGTTTCCGCTGTTTAATGGAACATCCAGCAAGTGGGGCAACATGTGATACGGCTGGTATTATACAGCCGGCAGTACAATTAGTAGTTGCGCATCAAATAACGGAAGCGCTGAAAATATTAGTAGAAGACTATGGGGCACTTCGCGAAACGATGTTATCGTTTGATCTTTGGAATAATCAACAGATGGCATTTAAAGTGAATAGGCAGAAAAAAGACACATGTTTATCTTGCGGAAGATTACGTACATATCCGAGTTTAACATTTGAAGCACAAACGAAAACAGAAGTGTTATGTGGCCGAAATACAGTACAAATCCGTCCAGGTGTGCGGAATGAATTTAATTTAGAAGAAATTAAAAAGCGCTTACAAAGAAGTGTGGATGTAAAAGCTACTCCGTATTTATTATCATTTCCGGTGGAGGAATTTCGTTTTGTTTTATTTACAGATGGCAGGGCGTTCATTCATGGAACGAATGATATAAATATAGCAAAACGCTTATATGCAAGATATATAGGTTGAACCTAAAGGGAGCCCTTTAGGTTCAATGGAAAGAAGATTAAGACTTTCTCGTATAATCTCCACTTTTTCCACCTGTTTTTTC
Source organism: Bacillus cereus group sp. MS39 (assembly GCF_040448665.1). NCBI lineage: Bacteria > Bacillati > Bacillota > Bacilli > Caryophanales > Bacillaceae > Bacillus > Bacillus cereus group sp. MS39. Next base: position 727,964 of record NZ_CP123058.1, read on the forward strand.
AAATAAGTAAGTTTCGCCAATAATCATACCTTTATCAACAGCTTTGCACATATCGTACACAGTAAGAGCTGTAGCGGAAGCGGCTGTTAAAGCTTCCATTTCAACACCGGTGCTACCTTCTGTTTTAACTTTTACTTCAATAAGTAATCGATATTGTTCTTCGGATTGTTTCCAATCGAAAGAAACGTCAACACCTTTTAATAATAAAGGATGGCACATTGGGATAATATCAGAAGTGCGTTTCGCAGCCATAATACCTGCGATTTGTGCAACTGCTAATACGTCACCTTTCCCAATTTCATTGTGAGAGATTTTATCGTAAATTTCTTTTGTAACGACAATGCTAGAGCACGCAATTGCTGTTCGGACGGTTGCTTTTTTGTCACTTATATCAACCATCTTCGCGCGTCCTTGGTCATTAAAGTGTGTGAATGAAGACATGGAATTCCTCCTTGAAGTAATTTCTATTTAATATATAAAGTTTAATCGAGATAAAAAAAATTGCAAATATGAGGTGAGAAACGATGATAGAAAAACGAATTCCAATTCAAGTTGCTGAGGCAGTAGAGAGAGTAATGGAATATGCGAAAAATGGTGAAGTAGAAGAGGTTTCTATTACGGAAAGTTACGGGAGAATTCTTGGGGAGGATGTTATCTCTGATCATGACGTTCCTCATTTCGATCGTTCTCCTTACGATGGTTTCGCGATTCGAGCAGAAGATACGAAAGAAGCAAATCAAGAGAATGCGATTGAGTTTGAAGTAATAGGAGAAATCGGGGCAGGATCTGTTTTTACAGAAGAAGTAGGACCTTTTCAGGCGGTTCGTATTATGACAGGAGCAGCTATTCCAGAGGGTTGTAATGCAGTCGTAATGCTAGAGCTGACGGAAGGTTTTGAGAAGAATGGAAAAACATATATGAAGGTAAAGCGTCCTTTTCATAGTGGTGACAATGTGTCATTTAAAGGGGAAGATATAAAACAAAATCAAGTTCTCGTTAAGAAAGGCGTTGCAATCAATCCAGGTGTTGCTGCCTTATTAGCGACGTTTGGATATAGTACTGTGAAAGTTGTAAAACAGCCTGTTGTTGGTATCGTGACGACAGGAAGTGAATTGTTAGAAGTACATGAGTCGTTACAGCCGGGGAAAATTAGAAATAGTAACTCGTATATGATTGCAGCTCAAATTATGAAAGCCGGAGGGAAAGTGCGTTATTATGGTCAACTTGCCGACGAGTTAGATGCATGTTTTGCAGCTGTTCAATCGGCGATGGATGAGGTTGATATTTTAATTACGACAGGCGGTGTGTCGGTAGGAGATTATGACTACTTGCCAGCTATTTATGAAAGATTACAGGCGAATGTACTCTTTAATAAAATAGCGATGAGACCAGGAAGTGTAACGACAGTAGCTGAAGTTGACGGAAAGTTACTTTTCGGTTTATCAGGGAATCCGTCAGCTTGTTACGTAGGGTTTGAGCTATTTGTGCATCCGATTATAAAAACATACTTGTTTGCAAAGGAGCCTCATGTATATAGAGCAGATGCTATTTTACAAAAAGACTTTCCGAAGCCAAATCCGTTTACTCGTTTTGTAAGAGCGAAGGTGTCAATCATGGACGGAGCATTACAAGCGATGCCGGTCGGTTTAGATAAATCGAGTGCGGTCTCTTCACTCGCCGATGCGAATGCCTTTATTGTGCTGCCTGGAGGAACGAGAGGATTTGAGGCAGGGATGAAAGTATCTGTATTATTGCTAGAGCACGCCGAGGGATGTGATTGGCCATGGGCAAAGCCACTTCAATCTTACAAATAGTAGGATATCAAAATAGCGGAAAAACAACACTTGTGGAGAAAATCGTGCATATGTTAGCTGAACAGAAAATGAAAGTTGCTACAATTAAACATCACGGGCACGGAGGTTTTCCAGAAGTAGCGCAAAAAGATAGTGAAAGGCACCGAAATGCTGGGGCTGTTGTCAGTAGTGTAGAAGGCGCTGGATTACTTTCACTGTCGTCATTAAGAGAGGAATGGTCCTTGCAAGAAATTATTCGCTTATATGAGTTTTTTGAAGTGGATACAATTTTAATAGAGGGCTATAAAAAAGAGAGCTATCCGAAAGTAGTATTACTTCGTTCTGCGGAAGACGTTGAACTTTTACATAAAGTAGAAAATATAGTAGCGGTTATTACGTGGCATGATGCACCTGCAAACTTACGAGAAGAATATAAAGTATTTCATATAACAGAAGAAGAGTTGTATATAGACTGGTTTATACAAACGGTAAGGAGTACGAAATGACAAATACGTATTATGAAGTAATTGATACAGAAATCTCGATTGAAGAGGTAGCAAAGAAGGTTATTCGCCGCGAATGCGGTGCTGTTACAACATTTATTGGAACGGTTAGGGAGTTTACGAAAGGGCGTCGTACATTATACTTAGAATATGTCGCTTATAAAACGATGGCAGAAAAGATGCTAGAGAAAATTGGCTCAGAAGTGAAAGAGAAGTGGCCAGGTACACACGTTGCGATTACACATCGCATCGGTACACTGCAAATTTCTGATATCGCGGTTGTTGTTGCTGTTTCAACACCGCATCGTAAAGCGGCCTATGAGGCGAATGAATACATTATGGAACGCATAAAACAAATTGTTCCGATTTGGAAAAAGGAGTTTTGGGAAGATGGAGACTCATGGATTGGTGATCAATTAGAAAAAACGCCATATCCGGCAGGGGAGCCTGGGAAGGAGCTGTAAGTATGATTCGAGTATTATTATTTGCGCACTTGCAAGAGGAAGCAGGAACAAGTGAATTACAAATAGAGAAAGAAAATATTACGGTTGCAGAGTTAAAAGCTGTTGTTGCTAAAGAATATAATGTACCAGTGACAACATCAACTATGGTTGCGATTAATGAAGAATACGCAAATGAAGATGACACGATCCGAGATGGTGATGTTGTTGCACTAATCCCACCAGTGAGCGGTGGTTAATATTGGATTCATTAAAACGACTTTCCTACATAGGGAAGTCGTTTTTTTATGGAAGTTTTGCGAACACTAACTTATAGAACAAGGAGGGTGTTATGAAAAAAATATGTGTAGTTATTACAATGCTATGTGCAATCTTTTTCTCTTCTCCAAGTGATTCTTTTGCAAAAGAATCGAGGGAGCAGCTGTTAGAGAGTGCATTATCAAATAGGTACTATTCAGTTATTAGACAAGTGACAGAAGATCAGTATGAATGTGCTTCCTTTATAAATATAAAACGTCTCGGTAAGAACGGTGAGTTCGTTCCTAGATTTGAAATTACGCTACAATTTCTTACGTTCCAAGGTGCACATAATCCGCCGAATGATAAAGTTACACTTATTTTGGAAGATTATTTAGATCACGTAAAAATAAAGAAGGTGGAGCGAGAAAAGAATGTTTCTGGTGCTATTGCAGAAAAAGTTTGTGAACGGGAAAAAGAAAAAATAAAAGCTCACTCTAATGATTCAGAGTGATAACTTATGACATTTAGTAAAGAAAGGTAATGAGCGATGGACATACTTTTAGCGATTTTACCGGCTATATTTTGGGGAAGTATTGTGCTATTTAACGTGAAACTGGGCGGGGGACCGTATAGTCAAACGCTCGGTACAACGTTTGGGGCACTTATTTTCTCGATTGTTGTTTATATTTTTATGAAGCCAGTATTAACTCCTACTGTTATTGGAGTTGGAATTGTGTCAGGTTTATTTTGGGCACTTGGTCAGGCGAATCAATTAAAAAGTATTGATTTAATGGGCGTTTCGAAAACGATGCCCATTTCAACAGGACTACAATTAGTTGCGACGACTTTATTTGGAGTCATCGTATTTCATGAGTGGTCCACGACTATATCAGTCGTCCTTGGTGTTTTGGCTCTCGTTTGTATTATTATCGGTGTTATTTTAACGTCACTTCAAAGTGAAGAAGAAAAGAATGCAGAGCAAGCAGGGAATTTTAAAAGAGGCATTATCATTTTATTAATTTCAACAGTCGGTTATTTAGTTTACGTAGTAGTGATTAGGCTATTTAACGTAGATGGTTGGTCAGCTTTATTGCCACAAGCAGTTGGTATGGTGTTAGGGGGCGTTTTGCTTACGTTTAAACATCATCCATTTAATAAATATGCACTACGAAATATTATCCCAGGATTAATTTGGGCAGCTGGAAATATGTTTTTATTCATTTCGCAGCCGCGTGTCGGAGTGGCAACAAGTTTTTCGCTATCGCAAATGGGAATTATTATTTCAACGCTTGGCGGGATTGTTATATTAGGTGAAAGAAAAACGAAACGCCAATTAACGGGGATTGTTGTCGGTATCGTTTTTATTATCGCAGCCGGAATAATGTTAGGTGTTGCAAAAAGTTAAAGGGGGTATTGAAATGTATAGTGATTTAGCAGGAAAAGTTGTCGTTATTACAGGATCAGCAACTGGTCTTGGAAGAGCGATGGGAGTACGGTTTGCTAAGGAGAAAGCAAAAGTAGTAATTAACTATCGCTCACGAGAGTCAGAAGCGCATGATGTATTAGAAGAAATTAAAAAAGTAGGCGGAGAAGCGATTGCTGTAAAAGGAGATGTCACGAGTGAATCGGATGTTGCGAATCTCATTCAATCTGCTGTAAAAGAGTTTGGTACGCTCGACGTTATGATTAATAATGCGGGAATAGAAAACGCGGTACCATCTCATGAAATGCCGCTAGAGGATTGGAATAAAGTAATTCATACAAATTTAACAGGTGCTTTTTTAGGAAGCCGTGAAGCGATTAAATATTTTGTGGAAAACGATATTAAAGGATCTGTCATTAATATGTCTAGCGTTCATGAAAAGATTCCGTGGCCCTTATTTGTGCACTATGCAGCAAGTAAGGGTGGCATTAAACTGATGACAGAAACGTTAGCGTTAGAATACGCACCGAAAGGTATTCGAGTAAATAATATTGGGCCAGGTGCAATAAATACGCCGATCAATGCAGAAAAGTTTGCTGATCCTAAAAAACGTGCTGACGTAGAAAGTATGATACCGATGGGTTACATTGGAAAACCGGAAGAAATTGCAGCAGTCGCAACGTGGCTCGCCTCATCAGAAGCGAGTTACGTAACTGGAATTACGTTATTTGCAGATGGTGGAATGACTCTATACCCGTCGTTTCAAGCAGGTCGCGGGTAATATAAAAGGACAAAGAGGTTTATCTCTTTGTCCTTTTTTCTGCAAAAAAAATAGCGGTCGGCTATTTTAAATTTAATGATTAATTGTATCTTGAAGAAATTCTGTTGCTTGATGTTCAGAAACATTTTGCACAAGTGCAACTTCGCTAATCATCATTTTGCGTGCATTATCTAGCATTTGTTTTTCGCTCGCATTTAATGCTCTCTCTTTATTACGGCGAAGTAAATCGCGAACAACTTCTGCACTATCTTGCAGATTGCCGTTTTTCATTTTTTCCATATTCATTGTATATCTCTGTTTCCAGGAAAGTGATGTGTCTGATTCCCCGTTTTGAAATTCAAGAAGTATAACATCTAACGTACCTTTATCTACGATATAACGAATACCTGATTTTTGTAATTGATCCATAGGAAGCATTATTTGCATGTCTTTACTAATGATACGTATCACACAATATTGACGTGTTGTTCCTAATATTTCTTTCTCTTCAATGGCTTCGATGACTCCTGCGCCGTTCATTGGATAAACGATTTTATCGCCAATTTGAAACAAATCATCCACCTCCATATGTGGTAACCACTTTTAATGATAGCACAAGTAAACAAAAATGTCAAATTTTATATAATACCATAATGTTAATGTTATAGTCAATAAGTAAAAGCTCTTTTATATATATATTTTTTGCTCTTACTTATTGATGATTTTTTGAAAAATAGTACAGGCGAAGAAAGAAGGCATATCCACTTATTTTTAAGCATAAAATGTAAAATCGCTAATACAATATACCTAAATCCGTTCTTTGCAAGGGAGGGAGAGAAGGTGGGGCGCACAATAAGAATTGATATTACAAATAAAGTTGTAGCTAAATTTAGACCGGATTATTTGGAATTATATACGAGTAAATTTATGATAGGTAAGTTTTATGTCTATACTGAAGGTAAACAATATGTGTTAGAAGACGGATATATATATGAAGACGGAAAATTTTATCGCATCATAGATACGCACCGTGGCAATAATCAAGCGGCGGAGGGCTGCGATCTAGGATGGTGTTAACATGATTCGTGTGAAAGTGTTTGATGAAAGTCACGAAAAAGACTTAGAAGACGCTGTAAATGTTTTTTTGAAAAAGATTGATGATAATAATTTTGTAGATATTAAGTACCAAGTCGGTGTTTCCATTAATGATGATGAAAACCAAATTTATTGTTTTTCAGCAATGATCGTTTATAAAGCATAAAAAAGAGCTGGGTGAGCCAGCTCTTTTTTATGCTTTATGTTGGGACAACATGTGTCGGTAATACGTTCATAATAGATTGAGTTGTGCCTAATTTCTTTTTCGCTAAAAGAGGCTCCTCTGTTTCATGGTTTTGGGCATCTGTACACATACCAAGGTGATAACGATCACCTAAAAATGGATCGATATAAAAACCGTTTTTGAATACTTTATCATTCGGATGTTTTTCATGGTGAATGTCAGAGCAATTAATGCAATAGAACATAGCTTTCATCCCCTTTTTATTTTTGTTTGAAAAAAGTGAGTTGGTAGTCATTTCGCTCCTAAGGAAATGTTGAGGAGAAGAGAAATAACTACCTACTCAAATGGTGGGCATATTCCTTCTGATTTTTCATATCTCGCGTAGTGTCCCTGAGGGAAGGAGGAGAGACGAAATACGCATGATATACGTAAGGCACTTCTTTCAAGATGAATGATGGAGTTTCATGTTGAGAGAAGTTTTTTATTTTTTGTTGCCTTTGTGAGTATATTATGAGGGAATGCTCAGAGGGTGTTTGTCCTGTTGAAAAAATGTTGAGAATTTCTCAACAATAAAAAATAACTAGCGTTGACATGAAACTAAAAGGCGTTATATTATCAAAGTGTAACCAAAAGGTGTTATATTTAATTGCCGAATAAAGGAGAATGAAAATGGAACAACAAAATACATTAACTGATATTAAACAAACGATCGTTTTTAACGCGTCTATTCAAAAAGTATGGAATGTAGTATCAACTGCAGAAGGGATTTCGTCATGGTTTATGCCAAATGATTTTGTATTAGAGGTAGGACATGAATTTCATGTACAATCACCATTTGGTCCATCACCATGTAAAGTGTTAGAAATTGATGAACCAAACCATCTATCTTTTTCATGGGATACAGATGGCTGGATTGTTTCATTTAATCTGAAAGACCTAGGAGATAATAAAACAGAATTTACGTTAATTCACGGCGGCTGGAAACATCCTGATGAAATTCTTCCGAAAGCGAATGCGAAGAGCTCTATTATTCGCGATAGAATGAGCGGTGGATGGGTAGCAATTGTAAATGAAAAACTGAAAAAGGTTGTCGAAGGCTAAGTGTCCTCATCAGCAGCGAAATATGATGTATTTCAAGCAATTGCTGATCCAACCCGCCGAGAAGTAATACGGTTATTAAGTGACAAAGAGTTACCGATTTCAAAAATAACGGATCATTTTCCGATGAGTCGTACTGCGGTTGTAAAGCATCTTCATATTCTTTCGGAAGCGAATTTAGTAAGCGGAAGAAAAAGCGGAAGAGAGAAAATATATCGTTTGCATCCAGAACCATTAGAGGAATTACAACAGTGGCTCTCGTATTATGAACGTTTTTGGGATAATAAATTGTCCATGCTGAAACATATTGTGGAGAATGAGGAGTAAAAAGAGGATGACCGAAATGGTCATCCTCTTTACTATTGCTCACTTGTTTGTGTAGCTGGCTTTAATAAAATCCAAGCGATAATTAATGTAAATACTGCTAATACGAAAGTACTCATATAAATGACGTGTACACTTGATGCTAATGCCTCTTGCGATTCGGTTGCTACATTTGCTGTAGTTCCGCCGTGTCCGCTAGATACAAGGTCAAGGTTTTTAATGCCGCGTGCATGAATCATCGTATTGAAGATTGTTCCAAAGATTGCAGCACCTAATGTTTGGCTAAATGTATTAATAAATGTGTTTAAACCTACGGCTGTTCCGCGTGTATGTGCTGGTACGGCTGCTTGAATTGTTACCATGTAAATCGGTGTTACAAGCCCCATTCCTAATCCGAATAATCCGACTGCTACATAAATAAGGAACGATGGTGAATGTGTTGATAATGTAAATAATAAGAAGGTAGCAACTGATAAAATGCTAGCTCCAAGTAAAATGATTTGTTTCGTTTTTAATTTGCCAACTAAGTTACCAGAGAAAATAGCGCCAAATGTCCACATAACAGGAATTGGCATTAAAATAAGTCCAGCTTCAGTTGCATTTTTTCCTAATACACCTTGGCTCCAAATTGGAAGGTACATTGTAATACTAATAATCATTGCACCAGCAATAAGAGTTAGTATGTTTATCGTAGATAATGTACGATTAGAGAAAAGTGCTAGCGGAATTAATGGTTCCGGAGATTTTTTCTCGATGAATAAGAAAATAATGAATGAAACGACGGCAAAGATTAATAGACCGATAATTGTAATGTCTCCCCAGTTTTGCTTACTGCTACCTGTTAATAGTGCGTATAGTAGAGCGATCGTACTTAATGAGAAGACTGTTGCACCAAGATAGTCGATATGATGCTTAGCAGGCTTAATAGATTCTTTGTAGTAAATGCCAATCATTAAGCAAGCGATAATTCCGAATGGAACGTTTAAGAAGAAAATATAACGCCAAGATAGAGAATCAACTAAAAATCCACCTACTAACGGCCCGATAACACCAGATACACCCCAAACGGCACTCATCCAGCCCTGTGCTTTCGCGCGGTCTTTCGCTTCGCTATATAGGTCCCCAATAATCGTCATTGTGATCGGCATAACAGCACCAGCGCCTATACCTTGAAGAGCACGGAAGAAGATTAATTGTTCCATTGATGTAACGACTCCGCAAAGTGCAGAACCGATTAAGAAGATTGCTGCTCCAATGAGCAAAACTTTTTTACGGCCGAATAAATCAGCCAATTTTCCGTATATTGGAGTCGAAACAGCTGTTGCAAGCATATAAATTGCATATACCCAACTAACAAGTTCGACGCCTGACAAATCACTCGTTATACGAGGGATCGCTGTACTAACAATCGTTCCTTCTACCGCAGAAAGAAACGTCATTAGCATTAAAGACATCATGACTTTTTTTCTCATTTGTTTTCCCCTTACCCTTTTTCAATTATTCAACAATATAAAATATAAAGGTACTAAGGTATATAAAGCAACAAAAAAGCAATGGGAAGTCAGGAGGAGCGTATATTTGTCGTTCCTTGTCGGTAAGTCGATATATTTAAGAAATCGCCGATATATGTTGTAGAAACGCCGATATAATTTCATATACCTATAAAAAAAGAAACAGAAAGCCCTGTTTCTTTTTTTAATATTGCATTTTTGCATTTTCTCCAGCTGTTGTTCCGGCAATTCTACCAGTAACAAGAGCAGATGTAATGTTATAGCCGCCAGTATAACCGTGAATATCAAGAACTTCTCCGCAGAAATATACGCCGTTCGTGAATTTAGAAGACATTTCTTTCGGGTTAATTTCTTTAACGGATACACCACCGCCGGTAACGAATGCTTTTTCAATTGACTGCGTACCATTTACATTCACAGTAAATTCTTTAAAGTCTTTCACAAGCGCACGAATCTTCTCGTGAGAAACTTGTCCAGCTTGTTCGCTGCCATCAATTTCATTTTTTTCTAATAAGAATAGGAAGTAACGTTCAGGTACATAACCTTTTAAAACGTTTTTAATTCCTTTTTTCGGATCTTCTTTCATTTGTTTCAGCATGCGCTGGAATAGTTGTTCACTATTTTCTTCTGGCAATGCATCGATGCTCATTTGAATCGTGTTCGTTTTAAACTTTTTCAGTGCTTTCACGACGAATTGGCTACAACGGAGAGCGGCAGGACCAGATAGGCCGAAATGAGTAAAGAGCATGTCCATTTTGTGAGAAATGATAGCTTTTCCTTTCGGGTTTAATACGCTTAAGTTAACATCGCGTAAAGCAAGACCTTGTAAGGAGCGATCACGAATAAATGGTTCGTTTGAAAGGATTGGTACTTCTGTTGGGAATAGCTCTGTAATTGTATGCCCAGCTTTTTCAGCCCACGCGTATCCGTCTCCAGTAGAGCCAGTTTGAGGAACGGATTTTCCGCCAACAGCGATAACGACATGATTCGTTTCTAACACTTCGCCAGTTTGCAGTACGACTGCTTTCGTTTGACCGTTCTCATATTCAATTGTTTCAACGGGTGTATTCGTACGGATTTTTACACCTAAGTCTTTTAATCGTGTTAAAAGTGCGTCTACTACTGATTGTGCTTTATTTGATACAGGGAACATGCGACCATGATCTTCTTCTTTTAGTTGCACGCCAAGCTTTTCGAAGAATGTAATAATATCTTCATTATTGAAAATAGAAAAAGCGCTGTATAAGAAGCGACCATTTCCTGGTATATGTTTAACGATCTCATCAAGTGGTAGACGGTTCGTTACGTTACAACGACCACCACCAGAAATCGCAAGTTTACGCCCTAGTTTATTTCCTTTATCAAGAAGTAAGACACTTGCGCCTTCTTCTGCAGCACCGATTGCAGCCATTAGCCCAGAAGGCCCGCCGCCGATGACAATAACATCATAATGCATAATATATCGACCTCATTTTCTACATTTCCTGCCTAAAAGAATAGCATGTTTTCCCTTAAAAGAAAAATAGAGTGAAGTACTGCTTAAGGAGAGAATTGTGGTACAATACAAAAGTTAGAGTTCAGCACTATCCTGCTATTTGTGGGCAATAAGACAAAAACCTTAAGATGTAAGAGAAATAAAAAGGGAATTTGGTAGCCCATAAATGCTCGAATAGTTCAACTAATAATCAGTAGGGAAGAACACCCACACTGATTAAAGTTTCACTTTATGTAGATGTAGGAGGATTTTTGTATGTCCGATTCGAAATTTCTGCGCGGAACGCTTATTGTTACGTTAGGGACATTTTTAGTAAAGTTCTTAGGCATGATTTACGTCTTTCCGTTTCATGCATTAGTAGGTACAGAAGGCGGAACGCTCTATACATATGGATACATTCCATATACGATCTTTTTAAGTATTGCAACGGCAGGGGTGCCGCTTGCTGTTTCCAAATTTGTTTCCAAATATAATGCGCTTGGCGATTATAAAACGAGCCGGAGAATGTTCCGCTCGGGAATGGTTATGATGATAGTAACAGGAGTTCTTTCGTTCCTAGTTCTATACATGACAGCACCACTGTTTGCAGAAGCAATGCTTGGTAAACAAAGTATACACAGTAATGTAGAAGAAGTTACGACGATTATTCGTCTTGTAAGTTTTGCACTTATTGTTGTACCAGCAGCGAGTTTAATTCGTGGTTATTTCCAAGGTCACCAATCGATGGGACCGACTACTGTTTCCCAAATTATTGAACAAATTATTCGTATCGTCTTTTTATTAGCGGGTAGTTTTATCGTTATTAAAGTACTTGGCGGTACAGTTGCAACAGCAGTTGGGGTAGCGACATTTGCTGCGTTCGTTTCAGCAGTTGGAGCGCTCGGTGTACTCATTTGGTACTGGTTAAAACGTAAAAAACATTTGGATCAATATTTAATTGAACAAACTGTACCAGAATCGACAGTGAGTACGGTTCAATTATTTAAAGAATTATTTGCATATGCGATTCCTTACGTTGTAATTGGGTTAACAATTCCTTTATATCAACAAATTGATACATTGACATTTAACTCAATTATGCAAGCGATTGGTCAAGGGGATATTGCAGAGCGAGCTCTCGGTATTTTCACAATGTGGACGCATAAATTAATTATGATTCCTGTATCGCTTGCGACAGCGTTTAGTTTAACGCTTGTACCAGCGATTACAAAATCATTTACTGAAAAACAATACCGTTATTTAAAGTTACAAATTACACAAACATTCCAGGCAAATATGTTCTTAACATTGCCAGCAGTTGTCGGTATTTCAACACTTGCATATCCAATCTATACTGCGTTCTATGACTCAGATCCACTAGGTGGACAAGTATTAATGTGGTATGCACCGGTTGCGTTGTTATTCGCTTTATTTACAGTAACAGCAGCAATTCTGCAAGGAATCAATCAACAAAAACATGCGATTGTCGCGCTTATTATGGGTGTTATTTTGAAATTCGTATGTAACGTAATCTTTATTCGTTATTTCGGTACAGTTGGAGCGATTTTAGCAACTGCAGTCGGATTCTTAGCTTCCGTATGGTATACGAATCGACAAATCAAAAAACATGTACACTATTCATTTGGTGTTGTATATAAGAGAACTTTCCAAATTGCAGTATTAACACTTGTAATGGTCATTGCTGTAAAGTTATCACAATGGACTCTGTCCTTCATGATCTCACCTGATGGCCGAATGGGTGCTCTTATTACAGTTGTGGTTTGTGCAGGTATTGGTGGTCTTGTGTATGGATTGTTAGCAATTCGCACAGGAGTACTTGAACGAGTATTTGGCGGAGAAGCGTTAGAGAAAATCCAACGTAAACTTGGCAATAGATTCAAAATAAAGTTGAAATCAAAAGGGGCGTAATTACGTCCCCTTTTCTATGATAAACAAAGAAGGTGAAAAACGTGAGATTAGATAAATTATTAGCAAATATGGGATATGGAAGTAGAAAAGAAGTAAAGAAATTATTGAAAGACGGCGTTGTAAAAATTGATGGAACGCCAGTGAAAGATGCGAAGGTTCATGTAAATGTAGAAGAGCAAGAAGTTATGATTCACGGAGAAGTTGTGGAATATAAAGAGTTTGTTTATTTAATGTTGCATAAACCACAAGGCGTTATTTCAGCGACAGAAGATGATAATCATGAAACGGTAATAGATTTATTAGAGTTAGAAGATGCAATCTTTGATCCGTTCCCAGTTGGACGACTTGATATTGATACGGAAGGTTTCTTATTGATAACAAATGACGGGAAGTTATCACATCAATTGTTATCTCCGAAAAAGCATGTGCCGAAAAAATATTATGCACACGTTGCAGGAGTAGTAACAGAAGAGGATGTAAAAGAGTTTGCTAAAGGTGTTATTTTAGATGATGGCTATGAAACAAAGCCAGGTGCACTTACAATATTAAAAAGCGATGAGATTTCTGAAATCGAGCTTGTAATTACAGAAGGAAAGTTCCATCAAGTGAAGCGTATGTTTGAAGCGGTAGGGAAAAAAGTAGTCTACCTAAAGAGAACAGAGATGGGACCATTAGTATTAGATGAAGAGCTAGAACTTGGACAATACCGAGAGCTATCAGATGAAGAAGTAGAAATGTTAAAAACATATCAAGTAGATACTGAGAAATAGTGCTGTTTTTGGCGCAGAAAAGACCCCTTTCTAATGAGTTAGAAAGGGGTATGTATTTATTTACATACAATTATTTTTTCGTTATGAGGTCATTCTCACTTTCTTTCCTGTTGTTGTCCACTTACCGCGGCAAGGGCTATACACGAGTTCATTAAACTGCAACACATTTAGATCACGTTGTATCGTTCGTGGTGTGATCCCGAACTCATCTACAAGGTCTTTCGTCGTTACCGTTCCGTTTTCATTGATGTACATATAAATTGATTTAATGCGTGTTAGCATACGAGTAGTTGTAGGTTTCAAGAGAAAACCACTCCTCTACTAGTTTTTTTGACCCCATTCAGGAAAGAAGGTCGTTACTACCATTGTACTCTACATGATAAAATTCATGCTTTAATCTACTTAAATTTTACAGAAATTTAACAAATATTCATATAGAAAAATATTGGTAGTTGACATTTTATATATGGTCAGTCAACTAACACATAAAATTCTACGTAAAACGCCAAATTCCTGCAAATTTTTTTAGAAAAATAAAAGAAAAACTAATAAGAAATATCTGAAACGTTACAATTGTTAGGTATTTTAGTTTCGTATATGGCATAAGAGATTTCGGTTTGTTATGATGAAAGAAACAATATAGTGAAGGATGGATGCGTGATGTCAGCGATTAATTGGACAGAAGAAGTTGCAAAACGAAAAGATGATTTAATTCGTGATACACAACAATTTTTACAAATTAAAAGTGTATGGGAAGAAGAATCAGCGAAAGAGGGCGCACCATTCGGTGAAGGTGTAGAAAAAGCTTTATCTTTCATGTTACATAAAGGAGAAACTGAAGGTTTTGCTTCTAAAAATTTAGAAGGGTATGCAGGTCACCTTGAAATGGGACAAGGAGAAGAGTTAGTAGGTATTCTTTGTCACGTTGATGTTGTGCCAGAAGGAGATGGCTGGACGACTCCGGCATATAGTGCAGATATTCGCGATGGAAAGATTTTTGCACGTGGTGCAATTGACGATAAAGGCCCAACGATGGCAGCTTATTATGCGATGAAAATTGTGAAAGAATTAGGTTTGCCTCTTTCAAAACGCGTTCGCATGATTTTAGGAACAGATGAGGAAAGCAATTGGAAATGTGTAGATCACTACTTTAAAAACGAAGAAATGCCAACAATCGGTTTTGCGCCAGACGCAGATTTTCCAATTATTAATGCAGAAAAAGGAATTGCTGATATACAAGTTGTGCAAAGTGGTAGTGAAGAGAAGAAAGGTACATATGAACTTGTTTCATTTGAATCAGGTCGCCGTTTAAATATGGTTCCTGATTTTGCAGAAGCGATTATTACAGGAGAAGATGTAAATGCACTTACAGTAGCATATGAAGAGTATTTACAAACTGCTAAAAAAATAGGTGAAGCAATTATAGAAGGTAATACGGTGACGTTGCAAATTAAAGGGATTTCAGCTCACGGATCTACTCCAGAGAAGGGTGAGAATGCAGGTTTATTACTGGCAAACTTCTTAACTACAGTTGCTCTTGATGGAAAAGGGGCTTCGTTTGCATCGTTTGTAACAGAAACATTTACAGGAGATATTTTAGGAGAGAAAGCTGGTATTTCTTATAAAGACGATATTAGCGGACCGTTAACTGTGAATGTTGGTCGCCTTTCTTATACGAAAGAGAATGGTGGTAATTTAGGATTAAATGTACGTTACCCGGTTACGACTAACTTTGACGAAATGATTGCAAAGTTAAAAGAATACGTTGGTAATCATGGATTTAAAGTGGCGGATTATTCAAACTCTCGCCCGCATCATGTTGATAAAGACCACGTGTTAATTCGTACGTTGCAGCGCGTATATGAAGAACAAACAGGAGAAAAGGCAGAACTATTAGCAATCGGCGGCGGTACTTACGCTCGTTCATTGAAAGCTGGCGTTGCGTTTGGTCCGTTGTTCCCTGGAAAAGAAGAACTTGCGCATCAAAAAGACGAGTACATTGAAATTGAAGACTTATTAAAAGCAACAGCAATTTACGCGCAAGCAATTCATGAATTAGCGAAGTAATGGATATATAAATAAGAAGAGGCCGTCCCAATACATATTTTGGGACGGTTTTCTGTTAAGTATAGGTTGCTTTTCTTATCGTATCTTTTCTTATCGTATTTAGTTGTTAAGTCGATATCCCTTGTCGAGATTTCGATATAATTTCATTTATCCCGCATTAACGGGCAGTAAGACCCCCACTTTAAAATTTAGCGAAAGCGAAGAAGTTAGGTGGGGATCAACTGCCCGTAAAAGCCCGATTGGTGAGGGCTGATAATCAGTAAGGGATGGACAAAACCCCACTGATTAAAGTTTCACTTTATTAACGCAACCCTAACTTGGTTAGACTTGTAGGGAAGTTTGATTCTATTTAATTGAATGAGATAAGAAAGAAAAGCAACAATAGAAAGAAGGAGAAGATGTACATGGAGCCGCATTATTTTGTCGCGATTACGTTACCGAATCATATAAAAGAAGTGCTGTCTAACTATAAAGAAGAAATGCAGGAGGAATTACCATTTCGTTCATGGGTACATAAAGAAGACTACCATATTACCCTTTCATTTTTAGGTAGTGCAACAGAGGAACAATTAGAAGGAATAAAGAATGGATTACAAACAATTACAGAAATGAAAGAACTATCATTCACATTACAAGGATTTTCTACGTTCGGTATGGAAGATAGGCCGCGTATTTTTTGGTCGAAGGTAAGCGAGAATTACGATTTGCTTCAATTACAAAAGCAAGTACACGTTATTTGTGAAGGGAATGGATTGTCTTTAGAAACGCGCCCGTATCATCCGCATATTACTGTTGCTCGTAAATGGGTAGGAGAAGAGAAGTTTGATTTAGAACATATAAAGGAAGTACCTGAAATATCATTTCAAGCGGATACGATTACTTTATACGAATCTCATGTGAAGGAGACACCGAAGTATAAAGCGATTGCTGAAATAAAATTACAAAAATAGAATGTATGAAAACGTTTTTTATACAGGTGAATATACTATAGAGAATAATGTGTTACTGTATAGAGCCTTGCTGATAAGAAAAGCCTTATCATTTGCAGCTCGTTTCATTTAATTTTAAGAATGATGGTGATTTTTTTATGTTGAAAGTAAAACGTCCATTTGATGCCTATTTAGATGAAATGAATAAAATTACAATTTTGCTCCCACACGCGTATGGAACAAGCCGGACATTTCGTTTGCAAGAAGGAAGTAACGTGAAAGATTTACCGATTTCTCATACAATTGCGCTTCCGGATGCAACGAAGTATGAGTGCTTTATAGAAGAGCCGCTAGATGTGGGGAAGTATTATACAGTACGAGATGAACGGAATGAAGAAACAGATTTACAAATAGGTGCTGTCATAAGAACAGCGATTTTCGATGAAAAGTATTACTACGAAGGTACAGATTTAGGAGCCGTGTATCAAAAAGAAGCAACGACATTTAAAGTATGGGCTCCAACTGCGAGGCTTGCGAAAGTAAGGATTTATAAAAGTGATAAAGAATATACCGATCATGAAATGCATAGAGGAGAAAATGGGGTTTGGACTCATACATTACAAGGCGATTTAGCCGGAGCAAAGTATACATTTCTTGTTTGTATTAATTTAATATGGAATGAAGCGGTGGATCCTTACGCAAAGTCAGTGACTGTAAATGGGACGTACGGCGTTGTTATCGATTTGGAAAAGACAAATGTAACAAAACGAGAGCAATTACCACCATTACAGGCAATGACAGATGCCATATTGTATGAACTGCATATTCGTGATGCTACTATTCATCAGGGCAGTGGAGTGAGTAAAAAAGGAACATATAAAGGGCTAATGGAAGAAGGGACAATAGGGCGAAATGGGACGTTAACAGGCTTGTCTCATATAAAAGATTTGGGTGTTACACATGTTGAACTATTACCTTTATATTGTTTCGGTGGTGTAGATGAGGCGAATCCTTCCTCTGCATATAATTGGGGTTACAATCCATTATATTACAATGCGCCAACGGGATATTATGCTACAGACCTCTCTGATCCGTATAACAGGATAGTAGAGTGTAAGCAACTAATTGAAACATTTCATGAGCACGGCATTAGAGTGATTGTGGATGTTGTATATAATCATGTGTATGAAAGAGAGCTATCATCATTTGAAAAGCTTGTCCCAGGATATTATTTTCGTCATGGTGAAGATGGCATGCCTTCTAATGGGACGGGAGTCGGGAATGATATAGCATCTGAACGGAAAATGATGAGGAAATTCATTGTAGAGTCTATTTTATATTGGCTTACTGAATACAATGTTGATGGATTCCGATTCGATTTAATGGGAATTTTAGATGTTGATACATTGAATATAATAGAAAAAGAAGTGCGAAACATAAAGCGAGATGCATTGTTATTAGGAGAAGGATGGGATCTACAAACCCCACTTCCTCTAGAGGAAAAAGCAACGTTAAATAATGCAAAGAAAATGCCGCATATCGCGCAATTTAATGATCAATTTCGTGATGGGATAAAAGGGAGTACCTTTCATATAAATAAACGTGGGTTTGCACTTGGTGGGCATGTAGACTGTAATCATTTGCAGTATATAGCATCGGGAAGTCTTTTGAGTATGAAAGAAACAGGTCTGTTTCTAGAGCCTGTGCAAAGCATTAACTATGTAGAATGTCATGACAATATGACGATGTGGGATAAACTAATGCGCAGTAATGAAGAGCCAGAAGAGATTTTGAAAAAACGTCACCTTCTAGCGAGCGCAATGGTGATTCTTTCGCAAGGTATTCCTTTCTTACATGCTGGGCAAGAGTTTTATCGTACGAAGCAAGGAAATGAAAATAGTTATAATGCAAATGATGAAATTAATCAATTAGATTGGGATCAAAAAGAGAACGAGATAGAGACCGTTAACTATATAAAAGGTTTAATTGCGATTCGTAAAGAGCACGGAGCATTCCGATTACAAAACGCAGACCTTATAAAAAAGCACATGACTTTTTTGCAAACCTCTCCAGAAGTACTTGCATATCACCTAGGGCATGCAGAATCGTTTGGACCGTGGAAAGAGATTGTAGTTTTATTTAATAGCGGTTTAGAAGTTAAAACGGTGCTACTTCCGAAAGAAGAAACGTGGCATGTGTTAGTAAACGAAAAGCAAGCGAAAATAGAGCCAATTTCTTCATTTAGAGGAAAGGAACTTCAGCTGGCTCCAATTAGCACGTATATATTGACGATAATGTGACAAATCGCTACTTGACGATGAGAATGTAATAAATGTAGAATTGACAAAGGTGACGATTTTGATAAGTTGTCATTCTATGACTGGTTTTGTAAAATAAAATAGAGAGTTTTTGGCTTATGCCAAGTTTTCTTTTCATTTACAGTAAAATATATGAATCCACAACATGTGTAGAAATGTTGCGGTTTTTCTTTTCATAACTATAAAAGATAAGGATTTGTTAACGGGTAATGAATATGGAATGGTTGGAACAATTATTAGGAAAAGAGTGGAGTCTTGTACCGGCTGGTGGAGTAACGGGCGATGCGTATATTGCGCAAAACGGACAACAGAAGTTATTTTTAAAGCGGAATACATCGCCCTTTTTAGCGGTATTGTCAGCAGAAGGAATTGTTCCAAAATTACTTTGGACAAGAAGGGTAACGAACGGTGATGTAATTTCTGCTCAAAAATGGCTTCCGGGACAGAAGCTAGAGCCAGAGGATATGAAACTAGAACGTGTTGCGAAACTTTTGAAGAAAATACACTCATCTAAAGCGCTTGTACAGATGATTCAAAGACTTGGGAAGCAACCGCTTCACGCACAAGAGTTATTACAACAACTGCAACTTGTTTTAAGAGGAGATATAAGGGATGATGAAACAATTCAGCAAGGCCTTCAATATTTAATGGATTCATTAAAAGATATTGAATACAATGAATTCGTTGTATGCCATTGTGATGTGAACCATAACAACTGGCTATTGTCGGATGAAGATGAGTTGTTTTTAATTGATTGGGATGGAGCTGTAATTGCTGACCCAGCTCTAGACCTTGGTATGTTATTATATTGGTACATTCCACGCCACGAATGGAGCGAGTGGCTCGAATATTATGATATTGAAATGGATGAATCGCTGCTTAGGCGTATGAGATGGTATGTAATAGCACAAACGATTTTGTCTATGCAATGGCACACAACAAAAAAACAGCAAGCAGAAGCTGAATATTGGCATCAATATTTACAGCAACTACTTGCTTCAGAGTAATACTTAAGAAAAATTGTCCATTCCAGCAATCCACTGAGTAAGTTGTTCTTGATTATTGGAAATGTGGTTGTCCAAATTAGAGGAAGATTTACCCGATTGACTATAAGAATATACATCGTTTAGCATTGCTTTAGCGTCACTACTTATACTATCGTTTGCGAGTAACGATTGAATGAGACGCTCTAATTGCTCGCATTCAGAAACTGTCCCGCAACAATCACTTTGGTGATTGACTAAAATATCTTTCAGCACTTCTAATTGATGTTGTTGATTAATTGGCATGAACGGATCATCCTTTCGATTGTTTTTCTCTTCAAATGTACGAGAAAAAGCTGTTTCGTCATGGAATGTTTAATGCTGTACGTAGTTTTTATCAAAATGGTACATCTTATACTTGAAAGAAACGGACCGAGTGCTCGTACGTACTTGGTTTTTTGTTTGGGAGATTGATTAAAACAGAGAGAAGGAATTATTCCTTTAAAATAGCTATGTAAAGAGAGGGAGACATCTATGCGTTTAAGACATAAACCATATGCAATGGATCGAATTAATGAGTATTCACATATCGTAATCGGAAACCCAGAGGAGCGCGCTGGTAACTGGAAAGAAGTATTTGGAAATGAACAACCAATTCATATTGAAGTAGGTACAGGTCGTGGTCGCTTTATGTATGATATGGCAAAAGCAAATCCACATATTAATTATATTGGAATTGAAAAATTCACAAGTGTTGTTGTAGATGCACTTGATAAATTAATTGAAGAAGAAGTGCCGAACTTAAAGTTAATTAATAAAGATGCTGAAGATTTAACAGTTTTCTTTGCAAAAGGTGAGATTGACCGCGTTTATTTAAACTTCTCAGATCCATGGCCGAAGAATCGTCATACGAAACGTCGTTTAACGTATAAAACATTTTTGCGCAATTATGAAGAAGTGTTAGTAGAAGGCGGAGAAATTCATTTCAAAACAGATAACCAAGGTTTATTTGAATACTCTCTAATGAGTATGGCTGAGTATGGTATGTTATTAACTTACCTGAGCCTAGATCTTCATAATAGTGATTATGAAGGAAACATTATGACAGAATACGAAGAGAAATTCTCAAGTAAAGGTCATCGTATTTACCGAGTTGAAGCGAAATATCGCACAGAGCCTATGCAGTAATGCATAGGTTTTTTGTAACTAAAATAATCGGAATTTTATGTTAATATTAAAAGGAAAGGGGGATGAAAAATGGAACAGTTACAAATTGGAGATATAAAAGTGACGTGGCTAAAAGGCGGGAACACACATTTAGATGGAGGAGCAATGTTTGGTGTTGTACCGAAAGTACTTTGGTCACGTAAATATAAACATAATGATACAAATCATATTTATTTACGAACAGATCCGTTACTTTTGCAAACGAAAGACGGTAATATGCTCATTGATTCCGGAATAGGAAACGGTAAATTGAATGAGAAGATGAAGCGAAATCAAGGTGTAACAGAAGAGTCATCGGTTTATAAATCATTAGAAAAATTAGATTTAAAACCTGAAGATATTCAGTACGTCTTAATGACACACCTGCATTTTGATCATGCATCTGGTTTAACGAAATGGGAAGGTGATCACCTTGTACCATCGTTTCCGAATGCGAAAGTTTACGTAAGCGAAATGGAATGGAATGAAATGAGGAACCCAAATATCAGGTCGCGTAATACATATTGGAAGGAAAATTGGGAGCCGATTGTAGATCAAGTTGTTATATTCCAGCAAGAAATAGAAATTACGGATGAAATAAAAATGGCGCATACAGGTGGTCATAGTGATGGACATGCAGTTATTGCTTTAGAAAGCAAAGGTGAAACGATGCTTCATTTAGCAGACCTATTGCCGACGCACGCACATCAAAATGTACTATGGGTAATGGCATACGATGATTATCCAATGACATCAATTGAAAATAAGCAAAAGTGGATGAAGTACGGCGCTGAAAACGATGCTTGGTTTACGTTTTATCATGACGCGTATTACCGTGCAGTAAAGTGGAATGAGGAAGGGCATATTGTAGAAAAAATAGAGCGGAAAACGAGTGTAGAAGCATAAAAAAGGGAAGGTTGTTCCAGCAGTCTGTTGGGGCAGTCTCCTTTTCGTTTTTTGTCGGCAAGTCGATATATTTAAAAAATCGCCCATATAATTTCAATTACTATCCACAATTAAAAAATAAGAGGTTCACCTAATGGGAACCCTCCTTTTTATGCTGCTATCACCTCTAAAACAGTACCTGTTTTAGCATCAACTAAAAATTCAAATCGTTCTTGTATATCATCTAACATCGTTGTAAGACCGCCACGATAAACTTCGTATGCGACATCATATTTTTCAAATGTCTCTGGAACCATATGTACCCAAGAGCCAGTAATTTCACCTTTATGACTTAATGCTTGTTTCACCATTTTCAATGCTTTTTCTGAAGAAATATGGGATTGTTCTTGTACTTTGTTTGCAACAAGATAACCAGCTGCGAACCCAACGCCAAGACCTGCTACTAAACCTTTCCAGCTCATATATTCACCTCAATTCTATAAAATAAAAATAGTGTACCAATAATAATTATAAAGCAAATACAGCTAAAAAAGAAGAAACTAGAAACATTTCGAAAATTTCGTTACAATAAAAGAGGTATTCTACTAAGGTTTGAAAGAAGGGGACTTCGTGAATAAAGAGACATTACAATTATTTCGTACGTTAACAGAATTACAAGGTGCATCAGGTTTCGAACATGATGTACGCCGTTTTATGAAGCAAGAATTAAGCAAATATGCGGATGAAATTGTGCAAGACGGTTTAGGTAGCGTATTTGGTCTGAAAAAAGGGGACGAAACTGGCCCACGTGTTCTTGTAGCAGGTCATATGGATGAAGTAGGTTTCATGGTTACGCAAATTACGAAAAACGGGATGCTTCGTTTTCAAACGTTAGGCGGCTGGTGGAGTCAAGTGTTATTAGCGCAACGTGTACAAGTTATGACGAAGAATGGTCCTGTTATTGGGGTTGTTGGTTCTATTCCTCCTCATTTATTAAGTGACGCGCAACGTGCAAAACCGATGGATATAAAAAATATGTTAATTGATATAGGTGCAGATAGCTACGAAGATGCGATTGAGATTGGTGTAAAACCAGGACAACAAATCGTGCCAATCTGTCCGTTTACGCCGATGGCAAATGAAAAGAAAATTATGGCGAAAGCTTGGGATAACCGTTACGGATGTGGCCTTGCAATCGAATTATTAAAAGAATTAAAAGACGAAACATTACCAAACACATTATACTCTGGTGCGACTGTACAAGAAGAAGTTGGTCTTCGCGGTGCACAAACTGCTGCGAATATGATTCAACCAGACATTTTCTATGCGCTTGATGCAAGTCCAGCAAACGATGCATCTGGTGATAAAACGCAGTTCGGTCAATTAGGAAAAGGTGCTCTTCTTCGTATTTACGACCGTACGATGGTAACACATAGAGGAATGCGCGAATTCATTTTAGATACAGCTGAAACACACAACATTCCGTACCAATACTTTATTTCACAAGGTGGTACAGATGCGGGCCGTGTACATACAAGTAACTCAGGTATCCCATCAGCAGTAATTGGTGTTTGCGCACGCTACATTCATACACATGCTTCTATTTTACATGTTGATGATTATGCGGCAGCGAAAGAACTAATTACGAAGCTTGTAAGAGCAACGGATAAAACGACGCTAGAGACAATTAAGAATAACGCGTAAGGAAGAAGGGCTGAAGAGCCTTTCTTTTTTTGGATTGAAGAGATGGCCCATCGATGTGTGGTGGCGGTCAGTGCTTATTTGGTGCTCGAATGATGTAGTAAGACCGCGGATAGGAAGAGAGAGGAAGGCTGTTTTTGAGTTCGAGGCCGGTAATGTTGTGGGAAGCGACCTTCTTTTTTAGGTAGAAGGGATTCCACTGTGGTGTGTGATAGTGGTTGGTACTTAATTTGTGCCGAAGCGGATATTGGATGGAACAAAATGATAAATTTTTATAGAGGTGAACGAAATGAAAGTAGTAGTTGGATCGAAGAATAAAACGAAAGTTGGTGCTGTGGAGAAGGTTTGGAAATATGTTACAATTACATCTCTTTCTGTTCCTTCGGGGGTAGCAAACCAGCCGTTTACAGATGAAGAGACGATGCAAGGAGCGGTTAATAGAGCGAAGCGAGCGCTACAAGAAGGAGAAGCTCAAATTGGTATTGGATTAGAAGGTGGCGTAATGAAAACGGAGCATGGTTTATTTATGTGTAACTGGGGCGCGCTAGCAACAAGTACCGGTAAAACATTCGTTGCAGGCGGTGCACGTATTAAGTTACCAGATGATTTTTTAGCACCTCTTGAAGATGGCAAGGAGTTAAGTGAAGTGATGGAAGAATTTGTACAGAGAAAAGATATTCGTAGTCACGAAGGTGCTATCGGTATTTTTACAGATGATTATGTCGACCGCACGGAATTATTTGTACACGTTGTTAAGTTACTTGTTGGGCAATATAAGTATGACGAAAAGCAAGCATAAACCTTGCACCATGCGCGATGTATGGTAGTATAAAAGAAAGATTATAACATGAAAAAATGCACTCGTTAGAGGAGGAAATATAGATGAAATCATTAGAAAGCATGGAGCAATTCCAACAATTGAAAAATGAAGAGAATGTAGTCTTTATGTTCTCAGCAGAATGGTGCCCAGACTGCCGTTTTGTAGACCCGTTTATGCCAGAAGTAGAAGAGAAATATAGTGATTTCTCATTTTACTATGTAGATCGTGATGAGTTTATTGATCTATGCGTAAAATTAGACGTATTTGGCATTCCGAGCTTTGTAGCGTACAATAAGGGTGAAGAAACAGGTCGCTATGTAAACAAAGATCGTAAAACACAAGAACAAATCGAAGAGTTCATTGAAGGTTTAAAATAAGGCAATTTGCCAATTGAATTGTAAAACAACCTCTACCTTCGCGGGGGAGGTTATTTTTTTGGAAGGGAGGAAAAAGAGATGAAGATGACAAGTAAAAAGATGAAAGACGAGTTAATGAAGAAATTATCTCGCCCAGAATGGGACTTTCAGTATGATAGCGAGAAAGAAGTTCTACGTATAGAACAAAAAGACTCGAAAAAAGGTATTAACGTATCGCTTCCAGGAGTTGTGGCAAAATGGGAAGTGAACAAAGAAAAAGCAATTGAAGAGGTTGCTTATTACGTACAAGAAGCGTTAATTGCGATGCATAAAGAAGAAAATAGCGCAGCGAAAATTTTACCTGTTATTCGCTCTACTTCTTTCCCGAAACAAGCAGAAGAAGGAAATCCGTTTATTATGACGGATCATACGGCGGAAACACGTATTTACTACGCGTTAGATTCAAATAAAACGTATCGACTCATTGATGAGCGTCTATTACAAAAATTAGAACTTACAGAGCAACAAGTGCGTGAAATGGCATTATTCAACGCTCGCTCATTAGGTTATGAATTTAAACAAGAAATAGTAGCAGGGAATACATTCTACTTTTTAAACACAAATGATGGGTATGATGCGACGCGTATTTTAAACGAATCGTTACTACAATCGATGCGTGAAAAGATTTCTGGTGACATGGTTGTTGCTGTTCCTCACCAAGATGTATTAATTATTGCTGATATCGTCAACGAAATCGGTTATGATATTATTGCACAAATGACAATGAAATTTTTTGCCGAAGGGCATGTTCCGATTACATCACTTTCATTCGTATATGAAGATGGAGACTTTGAGCCAATCTTTATTTTAGCGAAGAATCGGAAGAAGACAGATGGAAAAGAGAAAGGATGAACGAAGTGAACGTTTTTTACAACCTTGAAGGAATTGGTGACACTCTAATTGTTGCCTTACAAGATATTACTTTAGAGAACCGTACTTTTGATCGCAAAGGAGATGTTGCACGCGTATACGATCGTGAAAGCAATGTAACAGCAGGGTTCAACATCTTTAATGCGTCTTCTTACTTAGAAGTAAAAGAAACAGGTAACTTAACATTAACGAAAGAATTTGTAGAAAAAATCAACGGAATTTTAGCGAAGAACGGCTTTGAAGAAACAGTAGAAGCAGATCTTTCTCCAAAATTTGTTGTAGGCTATGTAGCTGAAAAAGAGAAGCATCCAAATGCTGATAAGTTAAACATTTGTAAAGTAGAAATCGGTACAGAAACATTACAAATCGTATGTGGCGCACCGAACGTTGATGCAGGACAAAAAGTTGTCGTTGCAAAAATTGGCGCTGTAATGCCAAGCGGTATGCTAATTAAACCAGCTGAACTTCGCGGTGTTCCTTCTTCTGGAATGATTTGCTCGGCACGTGAATTAGAGCTTCCAGATGCTCCACAAGAAAAAGGTATTCTTGTATTAGAAGATAGCTTTGAAGTTGGACAAGAGTTCAAATTTTAATTGATGTAAGAAAAGAGAGGTTGTCCTTTTGGACAGCCTCTCTTTTTGTTTTATCATTTTTTGCTGGTAAGTCGATATTCTGTGTCAAATCGTTGATATATTGCGAGTTGTGATAGATATATTTGAAAAATCGTTGATATATTGCGAGTTGTGATAGATATATTTGAAAAATCGTTGATATATTGCGAGTTGTGATAGATATATTTGAAAAATCGTTGATATATCGCGAGTTGTGATAGATATATTTGAAAAATCGTTGATATATTGCGAGTTGTGATAGATATATTTGAAAAATCGTTGATATATCGCGAGTTGTGACAGATATATTCAAAAAATCGTTCATAATATAAGGATGTCACCTTTTTTCTCAAAAACTATATTGTATTTTATAAACAAACTAGTTAAAATTTAGAAAAATAGAAGGGGATAGACGTATGAAAAAACAACTAAAAATCGCAGAACTTCTGAAACGAATTGAAACTTCAAAACAGCAAGATATCGAACTAGGTTCCTATGAAATATATTTGTTTAGCGAAAATGAATTAGAAAAAGGACAAATCGGTTATCGATATGATAAACATAAAAATTCATTATTAAGTGAAGAAAGTGGAAAATGGAAAGAGGAATGGATTGTTATCGGATATGAAACAGATATGGGGGATCCTGTTTTCGTAAATGTAGTTGATGATGCTTATCTAGTCTATACCGCAGAGCGTGGTACAGAAACGTGGCAACCCGTTCATATTGGAAATATGGATGAGATTATAAAACAATTATAAGAAAAACTTTGAGACCGGTGCAAAGTGATGGGAGAAAAGTATGAAGTATATAAAGATAATGAGTATGATTGCATTCATTGGAATATATATGGGAGGTTGTTCGCAAGAAGAGCCGAAAAAAGAAGTAACATCTTCTATGCAGGAAACAAACAAAGATAACAAGGAAGACGCACCGGTAGAAAAGCAGCAAGAAGAACAAGAAAAGAAAGAAGAACCGCAAGCAGTTCAAACGAATGAGCAAGTGGAGCAGAAGCAGGAGGAAGTGCTGGCTGAAGAAAAGAAAGAGGAAGCTACGCCAGTGCAGCCAGCTGAGCAACCGCTGCAAAATAATGAACAAAAAGTAGAGAGTAATGAAAAACAAGGAAAGTTTCTTGTTGTTATTGACCCGGGGCATCAACAAAAAGCAAATTTAAATTTAGAGCCGATTGGGCCAGGAGCAACGACGCAAAAATATAAAGTGACAGATGGTACAACTGGTGTTGTGACGAAAAAAAGAGAGGCTGTTCTTGTATTAGAAATGGCTTCCGTATTAAAAGAAAAGTTAGAAGCAAAGGGAATACAAGTATTAATGACGAGAACGTCACAAGATGTGGATATAAGTAATAAAGAACGCGCGACATTTGCGAATGATCATAAGGCGGATTTGTTTTTACGTCTTCATGCAGATGGTTCTGAAAATCCGAATCAAAGTGGATTTGCTGTATTAACGCCGGCAGAAGGAAGTCCGTACACGAAAGAGATTTATGCTGAAAGTCTTCAAATCTCTCAAACGATTGTAAATAAAATGAGAGAGAATCATCAAGTGAAAGTAAATGGAATTAAATTCAGGGATGACCTTTCTGGATTTAATTGGGCAAAGGTTCCTGGCGTACTATTAGAACTTGGATTTATGTCAAATCCTGAAGAAGATAAAAAATTATCTGACCCACAGTATGTAAATTCTTTATTGCAAAGTGTAACGGATAGTGTAGAGGAATATCGGAAGAGCAAAGCTTAAACGCAGTCTTACATGTAAGGCTGCGTTTTTCCATATGAAAACACTCGTAAATTAGAATATTATGGATAAATATGACATGCTTAATTTTACCTGCACTTTTTGCCGAATGCTGATACAATAAAGGATGTTACTATTTAGTAGAAAGAGTGGTAAGCATGTTAGATTGGATGAAAAAGCTGTTTAACAAAGAGGAAGAACAAACAGCGATAAATAAAGAAGTACCAAAGCAAATCGAAAGTCAGTCGAAAATTCCTCGTGTAAACCACTATACTGAAGCAAGAGAAGCACAAATGGCAAGTAGGAATGCAGGTAAATGCCGTTTTCCATTAGTACCGGATAATGGGTTCGATGAAGAGGATGTTATAGCAACAGGGCATTTTGAAGAACAACCTGTTCAAGTTGTAACATATGAAAATCAGCCTACTCAAAGAGGAATCAAAGTGGAAAGAAGTAGACGACAGTATGTGGAACAGGTAGTTTCTACATATGAAGAGCCGGAAGTACAATATGAACCGGAGCGAGAGCCTGTCGTAAAAAAGGCATCTGCACCTTCGCAAGAAAGTAACCGTAGACCATTTCGTCCAACAGAAATGATTTCGCCAATTTACGGATATAATCGTCCTTCTGTAGAGAAAAAGGTAGAAAAGCAGGAGGAAGAAAAGGAAAGAGAAGACCTTGAAATATCTGTAGAGGGCAAATCAGTCGTTGATGCATGGCTAGAGAAAAAAGGATATACATTATCTGATTTCTCAGAAGGACAAGCAACGACTTCTTCCAGTCATGAAGGCGTTGATCAGCGAGATCAACAAAGTAAAGAGGAAGAAAAGTCAGTTGTCGATCAATGGCTAGAGAAAAACGGTTATGAAATTGAACGCCAAGAGCCTATAGTAGAAAAAGAAGTGGTTCAAGAAATTAGTGCACAGCAGGCAGTTCCAGCGGGTGAAGTACCTCATCAAACAATTGCTGAGCGTATGGAAGATGCTAAGCAAGAAAGTGATGTAGTGGCCAAAAACATTCTACAAACAGAATTAGTAGATTCTAAAGTAGAGCACGAGGATACAATATTATCAGAAGAAACTAAACGCAATACAGAAATAGAACAACCTACTATTGAAGTAGAAAAGCAAGCTCCAGAAGAATCAGTGATTGTCAAAGCAGAAGAAAAACTTGAAGAAACAATCGTCGTGGAAATACAAGAAGAAGTGGAAGTAATTGCGGAAACAGAAGCGCCAGAAGAAGTGGAAGTAATTGCGGAAGCAGAAGAAGTGGAAGTAATTGCGGAAGCAGAAGAAGTGGAAGTAATTGCGGAAGCAGAAGAAGTGGAAGTAATTGCGGAAACAGAAGAGTCAGAAGAAGTGGAAGTAATTGCGGAAACAGAAGAGTCAGAAGAAGTGGAAGTAATTGCGGAAACAGAAGAGTCAGAAGAAGTGGAAGTAATTGCGGAAACAGAAGAGTCAGAAGAAGTGGAAGTAATTGCGGAAACAGAAGAGTCAGAAGAAGTGGAAGTAATTGCGGAAACAGAAGAGTCAGAAGAAGTGGAAGTAATTGCGGAAACAGAAGAGCTAGAAGAAGTGGAAATAATTACAGAAACAGAAGAGCTAGAAGAAGTGGAAATAATTGCAGAAACAGAAGAGCCAGAAGAAGTAGAAGTAATTGCAGAAACAGAAGAGTCAGAAGAAGTGGAAGTAATTGCGGAAGCAGAAGAGTTAGAAAAAGTGGAAGTAATTACGGAAACGGAAGCGCCAGAAGAAGCAGAACCTGTAGCACTTGAGGAAACACAGCAAGAAATGGTTTTAAATGAAGCAATTGAACAAACGAATGAATTCATACATGTTGCAGAGGCTGAAGAACAAGCGAAGAAAGATGTTCAAAGCTTTGCGGATGTTTTAATTGCAGAAGAACAACGAGTTGTAGAAGAAGCACCGATCGCGGAAGAGCAGCCAGTTGTAGAAGAAGCACCGATTGCGGAAGAGCAGCCAGTTGTAGAAGAAGCACCGATTGCGGAAGAGCAGCCAGTTGTAGAAGAAGCACCGATTGCGGAAGAGCAGCCAGTTGTAGAAGAAGCACCGATTGCGGAAGAGCAGCCAGTTGTAGAAGAAGCACCGATTGCGGAAGAGCAGCCAGTTGTAGAAGAAGCACCGATTGCGGAAGAACAGCCAGTTGTAGAAGAAGCACCGATTGCGGAAGAACAACCAATTGTACAAAAAGAAGAACCAAAACGTGAGAAAAAGCGTCATGTACCATTTAATGTTGTTATGTTGAAACAAGACAGAACGCGATTAATGGAAAGACATGCGGCTAGAGTAAATGCAATGCAATCTTCTATGAGTGAACGAGTAGAGAATAAGCCTGTCCAACAAGTAGAAGAAACACCAGTGCCACAAGTGGAAGAAAAGCCAATGCAACAAGTGGTAGTGGAACCACAAGTGGAAGAGAAACCAATGCAGCAAGTAGTGGTAGAATCACGAGTGGAAGAACAACCAGTGCAACAAGTGGCAGTGGAACCACAAGTGGAAGAGAGATCAATGCAGCAAGTAGTGGCAGAGCAAGTACAAAAGCCAACTTCAAGTACGGAAGTACAAGAGAAAGCATATGTTGTAAATCAAAGAGAGAACGATATGCGAAATGTATTGCAAACACCACCGACATATGCAATTCCGCCATTAACATTGTTGTCAATTCCGCAGCAGGCAGCGTTAGATAATACGGAATGGTTGGATGAACAGAAAGAATTATTAGATACAACATTTAATAATTTCCACGTTGGTGCACATGTTATTAACGTATCACAAGGTCCAGCGGTAACTCGTTTTGAAGTACAGCCAGACCCAGGTGTGAAAGTAAATAAAATTACAAACTTAAGTGATGATATTAAACTGAGTTTAGCAGCGAAAGATATTCGTATTGAAGCACCGATTCCAGGGAAGAGTGCGATTGGAATCGAAGTTCCAAATAAAGAAAGTAAGCCAGTATTTCTTCGTGAAATTTTAAGAAGTCCTGTGTTTACAAAGAGCGAATCACCGCTTACAGTTGCGCTAGGACTTGATATTTCAGGCGATCCAATTGTAACGGATATTCGAAAAATGCCACATGGACTTATTGCGGGTGCAACGGGTTCTGGTAAAAGTGTGTGCATTAACGCAATTTTAACGAGCATTTTATATAAAGCGAAACCGCATGAAGTGAAGTTAATGTTAATCGATCCGAAGATGGTTGAGCTTGCACCATACAATTCTGTTCCACATCTTGTAGCACCTGTTATTACGGATGTAAAAGCAGCGACAGCTGCATTAAAGTGGGCGGTTGAAGAAATGGAGCGTCGTTATGAATTGTTTGCGCACGCTGGTGCTCGTGATTTAACTCGTTATAATACGATTGTAAGTGGGCGAGAAATTCCAGGAGAGACATTACCTTATATCGTTATTGTCATTGACGAGTTAGCCGATTTAATGATGGTAGCACCTGGTGATGTTGAGGAAGCGATTTGTCGTATTGCGCAAAAAGCACGTGCTTGTGGTATTCATTTATTAGTAGCAACGCAGCGTCCGTCTGTAGATGTTATTACAGGTTTAATTAAGTCAAACATTCCAACGCGTATTGCGTTTACTGTATCATCTCAAGTTGATTCGCGTACGATTATTGATATTGGGGGCGCGGAGAAATTACTTGGCCGTGGTGATATGCTATTTTTAGGAAACGGTACGTCTAAACCAGTTCGTGTACAAGGTGTATATGTATCGGATGATGAGATTGAGAAAACAGTTGATCATGTGAGAAAGCAAATGAAGCCGAATTACTTATTTAAGCAAGAGGATTTATTAGCGAAAACAGAACAAGCTGAGTCGGAAGACGAATTGTTCTTTGATGCATGTCAATTTGTTGTAGAACAAGGGGGAGCGTCCACATCTTCTGTACAGCGAAAATTCCGCATCGGTTATAATCGCGCGGCACGTCTCATTGAAGAGATGGAATCGCAAGGGATTATTTCTGAAGGAAGAGGAACGAAACCGAGAGATGTCCTTATTTCTGAGGATGAATTCGCTGCTATGCAGGAAACAAATGTATAGTAAACGGTTTTGCTGTATACTAATAGAAAATGTTGGATAGTAAAGTAGGGAGTAAAGCGACATGAAAGAAATTGAATTAAAATTAAAAGGTGAAATAAATAGACTAACAAATAGAACATTTAAATTTGACGAACGTGTTGGAGAAGGTTGGTTCTCTGCCGTTTACTTTTTAAAGACTAGAGAAATCATTGAAGAATTTTGCCCGAAAAGTGTTGTGACGATGCAATTTTTCCAAAAGGAAAATGCAGTTCTTTGCGGAACAGATGAAGTGATTGCGTTGCTACAAACATTCGCCAAAAATCCTGAGGAACTTGAGATTAACTCTTTAAAAGATGGCGATAATATTAGTCCGTTTGAAACAGTGTTAACAATTCATGGTCCTTATGAAAATTTCGGATTTTTAGAAGGTGTCATTGATGGGATTTTAGCCCGTCGTACATCAGTTGCGACAAACGTATATAACGTTGTCCAGGCTGCGCGTAGCGTAGATAAAGAAAAACCAGTTATTTTCATGGGAGATCGTGACGATCATTATACGCAACAAGCTGGTGACGGTTATGCAGCATACATCGGAGGTATGAGCGCACAAGCGACGCATGCGATGAATGAATGGTGGGGCAGAAGTGGTATGGGGACAATGCCTCACGCATTAATTCAAATGTTTAATGGTGATGTTGTGGAAGCGGCAAAAGCATATCATAAGAAATTCCCAGAAGATGAATTAGTTGTATTAATTGATTACAACAATGATGTCATTACAGATGCACTTCGCGTAGCGCGTGAATTTGGATCAACATTAAAAGGTGTACGTGTAGATACGTCGCGCACGATGATTGATCAATACTTCATTCGCCACCCAGAAGTACTTGGAACATTCGATCCACGTGGTGTAAACCCATCGCTTGTATTCGCACTTCGTAAAGCACTTGATGAAGAAGGATTCCAGCATGTAGACATCGTTGTAACTGGTGGATTTGATGAGAAGCGTATTCGTGAATTTGAAGCTCAAAACGTACCTGTTGATATATACGGAGTAGGAAGTAGCTTATTAAAAATGAATATTGGCTTTACTGGTGATAACGTAGAATTAAATGGAAAACCAGAAGCGAAAGCTGGTCGTAAATATCGTCCAAACCCACGTTTAGAGAGTGTTCAATTAGAAAAAAGAGAAGATATGTAAAAGAGAGAAAAACTGATAGGTGATTGACCCTATCAGTTTTTCTGTTATCATAGTATAGCGGCTTCTTTTTTGCTATAATGGATTTGTTATGGACATAAAAAAGAAGTACGTACGAGTTTATCCTGATAAGTGAAGGGAAAGAATAACTTCACTACATCAAAAATGTATGATGATTACCAAAATAAGAAAAGATTCATATACTGTCTTATAGATAGGCCGTTGTATTAGTTCGAAATGTTGGAGGTTCTTTAAGATGACAGTTTACCATTTTGTAGGAATTAAAGGAACAGGAATGAGTTCATTAGCTCAAATTCTTCATGACATGAAGCATACTGTTCAAGGGTCTGATTATGAAAAGCGTTTCTTTACACAAACAGCGTTGGAAAAGCGTAATATCTCGATCCTTCCTTTTGATAAAAATAATGTAAAAGAAGGACAAGTGATTATTGCAGGAAATGCATTTCCTGATACGCATGAAGAAATCGTAGCAGCAAAAGAATTAAACATCCCAGTACATCGTTACCATCACTTCTTAGGTGATCTTATGAACCAATACACAAGTGTTGCTGTAACTGGTGCGCATGGAAAAACATCAACAACTGGTTTGTTAGCCCATGTAATGCAAGGTGCATACCCTACATCTTACCTCATTGGAGATGGAACAGGGCATGGGGTAGAAAATAGTAAGTATTTTGTATTTGAAGCTTGTGAGTATCGTCGTCATTTCTTGTCTTACAATCCAGACTATGCAATTATGACAAACATTGATTTTGATCATCCAGATTATTTCTCAGATATCAATGATGTATTCAATGCATTCCAAGAGATGGCATTGCAAGTGAAAAAAGGTATTATTGCATGTGGAGATGATGAAGAACTTCAAAAAATTCAAGCGAAAGTACCTGTTATTTTCTATGGATTTGGAGAAGATAATGATTTCCAAGCACGTAACATTCAAAAGAGAACAGATGGTACTATTTTCGATGTATTCGTTCGTAATACGTACTATGACACGTTCAAAATTACAGGATACGGCAACCACAGCGTATTAAATGCATTAGCAGTAATCGCGCTTTGCCATTATGAAAACGTTGATGTAGAAGCAGTTAAGCATCAGTTAACAACTTTTGAAGGCGTAAAACGTCGCTTTAATGAAAAGCCAATGGGAGAGCAAGTTATTATCGATGACTACGCACACCATCCGACAGAAATTAATGCAACGATTGAAGCAGCTCGTCAAAAACATCCAGAGCGTGAAGTTGTCGCTGTATTCCAGCCGCATACATTCTCACGTACAGAAAAGTTCTTAGATGAGTTTGCTGAAAGCTTAAGCAAAGCTGACCAAGTATACTTATGTGATATTTTCGGATCAGCGCGCGAAAACAAAGGTGAATTAACAATCGAAGATCTGCAAAAGCGTATTGACGGTGCAGAACTAATTACAGATACAACAACGGATGTATTAAAGAAACATAAAAACGGCGTTCTAATTTTCATGGGCGCAGGAGACATACAAAAATTCGAAGCAGCTTACGTAAAAGAAGTTCAAGTTGCAGAGAAGTAATAGAAAAGACGCATAGCTGTGGCTGTGCGTCTTTTTTTGTGGTGTTCGATATATTTTAAAAAGCGTTAATCTGTTGATATTGTTTATTCTTTTTGTATAGTTGTTTTAATAAAAAGATATATAGTGAACTAAAAAGTACATATCCGATTAAATAATAGAATGAAAATATATCGAATTGTTTTGTTATCATAATTCGAATCGCGAAGAATGCAAATGGAAGTGCAATTAAAACGCTAGTACTAAAGAAAATCATTGTTTTTAAAAATTTTAATTGCTTTGTATTCCAATGGTTTTCTCTACAGATGAACCAAATATTGCTTACGATAAAGGCTAATAAAAATGGTAAATTAGCTGAAATATTTATAAAGCCAAGTGCGATAGGTACTGATAAAGCAACGAGTGGAGCAACAGATAGCCCTGTAAAGTATTTAATAAATGTATTTGTAGATTGCTGTGCATCTTGAATAACGTCTGTATATTCTCCGGCAATTTCCTTTGCTAATTCTTTTGGAGGAAGAAATTCTTCAATCACTTGTGAAGGGATGATTTCTAATGGTATCCCTTCACTTTCTTTACTTAATGCATTTTCATATAAATCCGATTTGATCTCTAGCACATGTTGTTCTCTTGTTGACGTAGGTAGGTTCATTAAACCTTTATGAAGATCGTGTAAGAAAGAAGTAATGAGTTCATTTGAAAAGAATTGTTCTTTATTCATTTTTTATCCTCTCCTTTAGCTAGTAACATTAGAGCATGATACACTGCATCATAATCATGTAAGCGACTATTTAAAATTTCTCTCCCTTCGTCTGTAATTCGATAGTATTTTCTTTTTGGGCCATCACCGGACTCTTCCCAATAGGAAATAGCCCAATTGTTTTTCGTGATTCGATTTAATATGGGGTAAATCGAACCGTTTGGGATATGAAACACAGGGATATCTTGTAATGCACTTGTAATTTCGTATCCGTACATAGGTTGTTTACTTATTAAAGACAAAATAGCGAGATCAAAAACACCTTTACGTAATTGAATTATAAAATTATCATTTTTTCCATATTTTAACTATATATGATTCATATCTAGATATCAATCATATATAGTGGTTGTTCATATATAAAATTCAAAAGAAAGTGTGAATATTTAACAATTTACATCTGTAAGTGTTAGAATAATAAGAAAACTGAAAGGGAGCTAAAAAACATGTTCACACTTCGAGTAGACGATGAAATCGAATTACAGTTATTAGAGAAGCATCATAAAGAGGAACTATATCAATTAATAGACCAAAACCGTAATCATTTACGAAGATGGCTTCCTTGGGTAGATGGGATGAAATCAGCTGGTGCGTATGATGAGATTTGTCCGATGTGGTTAAAGAAGTTTGCAGAGGGAGACGGTTTTGAAAGTGGCATACGTTATAAAGGAAAGCTCGTTGGGATGGTAGGCATTCATCCGGTAAGTTGGGGGAAGAAAGCGGCCAGTCTCGGATATTACCTGGCAGAAGATGCTGGCGGGAAAGGTATTATGACGCGTAGCGTGAAAGCTGTACTTCACTATGCATTTGAGGATTTAAAATTAAATAAAGTGGAAATTCGGTGCGGTGTTGATAATGTGAAAAGCCGAGCTATTCCAGAGCGTTTAGGTTTTAAGTTAGATGGTATTTTAAGAGATGAAGAATGGTTATATGATCATTTTCATGATATCGCTGTATATAGTTTACTAGCTTCAGAGTGGAAGGAGATCCGATGAACGAGAAGATACGCATTATTCCGTATGAAAGTACGTTTCAAGATGAAGTAGTAGATCTTATCGTTCATATTCAGCGAAAAGAGTACAATGTTCCCATTACGAAAGAAGAGCAGCCAGACTTACTTGAAATAGAAACCTTCTATCAAAGGGATTATGGAAACTTTTGGGTAGCAATTTATGATGATAAAGTAGTTGGAACAGCAGCTTTATTAGATATTGAGAATCAGCAAGTAGCGCTAAGAAAAATGTTCGTAAAAAAAGAATTTCGTGGAAAAGGGTGGGGCGCGTCACATAAGTTGCTCCAAACAGCAATTTCGTGGGCTGAGAATAAAAGGCTGAAAGATATTTACTTAGGAACGACAGCGAAGTTTTTAGCAGCGCATCGCTTTTATGAAAAGAATAATTTCCAAAGTGTGAGTATAGACGAGTTGCCAAAAAGTTTTCCAGTGTTACAGGTAGATAAGAAATTCTATAGGTACATTGTTTGAAAAGGTCATTCAGAAATGGCCTTTTTTTATAACTAAAATGGAAAAAGTGGTATAATTTAGGTTAGGGGGTGTAGGTATGGACTTTCCGATTCAAAGAAGTAAGTCAGTAGTAATTTTCGTTTGTCTCACGTTAGTTTTTATGTTCGTATATCCACTTGTCATGATTATCTCAAATAAAGAGCAGTGGATGTCAGCGTTAATTGGAATGGGTTTATGCTTCCTTGTAAATGTGCCACTTGTTTGGGAAGTATTTATTAAAAAGCATAAAGTAGAAAATGGTGTATTAAAGTACGGCATTTTAAATGACGATATCGTATTGAAAGAGATAAGAATCATTCGTCAAGTTGGGAAATATCTTGAAATTACGACGAATGCATACAAAGTACATATGGTTGCGATGCCGCAACATATGAATGAATTTTTGGCGCTTATCAAGAAAGAGAACCCAAATGTGAAAATAGAAATGGTAGGTAAGAAATGAAATATGTAAAACCTTTATTCTGTTTAGAAATTTTGTTTGTGCTTGTTGGTTGCACTAGAGTATATATGAAATGGGATCTTCCCTTATATGAACCAATATTAATAGGTACTATCGCAGTGGCGCTGTTATATTATTTTCATTTTCAGCAAACAAAAAACGAAAAAAGTAGCTCTATGTAGTTCGGGGGATTAGAAATGAAAAAAGTCCTTATGTTATTTTTACTTCTGCTAACCGCATCCGTTCTTTTAATAGGATGTAGTACGAAGAAGGAAAAGGCAGATCTGAACTTAGAAAAGGCACAAAAAGTTGAAATTGAATCACTTACAGATTCAAGTGATAAAAAAGTAATTACCGATAAGAAAGAAATTGAAAAGCTGTTTGAAGTTATGAAAATGGATAAGTGGGAAATGCAGTCGGCTCCTTTAGATACTCCGCAAGGGAAAACATTTAAAATGTACCAAGGGGATACAAAAAAATTATCGGAGTCGAGTAATGATAAAAAAGAGTTACATGAAATTGGTACTATGACAGTATATAAAGATGTCCCTTATGTCGAAGTTGAAATGAAAAATAAGAAAATGAGTTTTAAAGTGCCAGAGGATGTGGCGAAAGATTTATTACAATATTAATAAAAAAACGCTCGGAGAACATTCCGAGCGTTTTTATTATTATTTTAAGTTCTCTGGGTTTAAAGCTTCTAGTTCAGATACAACGAAGCGTCCGTCTTTACGGATTAGTACGTCGTCGAAGTAAATTTCGCCGCCGCCGTATTCAGGGCGCTGGATGCATACTAAATCCCAGTGAATGTTCGAGTTGTTGCCGTTCCATGCATCGTCGTAAGCTTGTCCAGGAGTGAAGTGGAAGCTGCCATCGATTTTTTCATCGAATAGGATGTCTCCCATTGGATGTAAGATGTATGGGTTTACGCCAATTGCGAACTCACCAACGAAGCGTGCACCTTCGTCTGTATCGAAGATTTTGTTAATGCGCTCTGTATCGTTTGCAGTTGCTTCAACGATTTGACCGTTCTCAAATTTAAGTTGTACATTTTCAAATGTATAACCGTTGTAAGGAGATGGTGTGTTGTAAGAAACTGTACCGTTAACAGAATCGCGAACTGGTGCAGAATATACTTCACCGTCTGGAATATTTAAATGACCAGAGCATTTAATAGCTGGAATGTCTTTAATAGAGAATGTTAAGTCAGTTCCAGGACCAGTTAAACGAACTTTGTCTGTTTTATTCATTAATGTAACAAGGCTATCCATTGCCTTATCCATTTTACCGTAGTCTAAGTTACAAACTTCGAAGTAGAAGTCTTCGAAAGCTTCTGTGCTCATTTTAGCAAGCTGCGCCATAGAAGCATTTGGGTAGCGAAGAACAACCCAGCGTGTTTTCGGAACGCGGATGTCTCTATGAACTTTCTTACCAACTGTTTGGCCGTGAATTTGCATTCTTTCACTTGGTACATCAGCTTGTTCGTTAATGTTATCGCCAGAGCGAAGACCGATATAAGCGTCCATATCTTTCATTACGCTTGCTTCATATGCAGCGATTTGTTCAAAATGTTCTTCAGTAGCACCCATTAATAAAGAGCGATCTACTTGATGATCTTTTAAAGAAACGAATGGGAAACCACCAGCTGCATATGCTTCTTTTACAAGTGCAGTTACAAGTTCTTTTTGTAAGCCAAAGTTTTCAATTAATACTTTTTCGCCTTTTTGTAAGCGGATAGAGTAGTTAATTAAATTGTATGCTAACTTTTCAATGCGTGGATCTTTCATATGTAAAGCCTCCCTACTAATTATGTATCCTCTCCTATTGTAACCTAC
The DNA here is from genome assembly GCF_040448665.1 of Bacillus cereus group sp. MS39. NCBI lineage: Bacteria > Bacillati > Bacillota > Bacilli > Caryophanales > Bacillaceae > Bacillus > Bacillus cereus group sp. MS39. Next base: position 767,457 of record NZ_CP123058.1, read on the forward strand.
TTAGTGGAATTTGTTGAATCATTTATGTTAAAGTTAACGAATAAGTATGAAAATTCTAATGAAAAGATAGGGATTAGAACGAAACGGAAAATGATTGTATAATAGGGTAAAGTATGAAAAAGATAAAGGAAGTGATGAAATGCAAGTTCTTTTATATGTAAGTGCGGCTATTATCGCGGTTGCTTTCGCTGTATTAGTAGTGTATGTATGCAGAACGTTGTTATCGGTTCAGAAGACGTTAGAAAACGTTGCAAGCACGTTAGAAGGTTTAGAAAAGCAAATGCAAGGGATTAGCGTAGAGACGGAGCAATTATTACATAAAACAAATGCGTTAGCTGATGACATTCAACAGAAGTCACAATCATTAAATAAAGTAGTATCGGGTGTAGATGGAATTGGAACGACAATCCATTCTTTAAATACGAAACTTCGTAATGTATCAGATTCTGTTACAGATGAAATTGAAAACAATGCAGATAAAGTAGCGCAAGTTGTACAGTGGAGTAGCGCAGCAATTGAAGTATACAATCATTATCGTGCGACGAGACAAGAGAAAAAAGTTGAAAAAGAAGAGCGTAAATTAGAAAGACTTGAGAAAAAAGCTGAAAAGAAAGAGAAGCGCTCTAGACTTCGTATGAGAGGTGAATCGTGATGAATATGACAAAAGTTGAAACAATTGAAGAGCTTGAAGTATTAGTAGAAAAAAACGAGCCGTATATTCTTTTTAAACATAGTACGACATGCCCGATCAGTCACGGTGCATATACAGAATTTCAAGCGTATTGTAATGAAGAAAGAGCAGTACCAGCGTATTACTTATACGTACAAGATGCGCGAGATGTTTCGAATCTTATTGCAGAACAGTACAGCATTAAACATGAATCTCCGCAAGTGTTATACATAAAAGATGGGATGGTAGTATGGAATACGTCTCATTGGAACATCAAAAAAGACGCTTTAGAAGAGAATATTAAGTAAAAAGAAGCAAGCGAAAGGTGCTTGCTTCTTTTTTTTGTTTTTGTTGAAATATATTTAATGGTACACTGTTAATAGTTCAAATTAAATAACTAGATTGTTGAAAGTAGGTTTTAAGTAATGAAGAAAATGGCATTATCCTTCGCGGTCGTAAGTTTATTACTAGGAGCTTGTAGTAATAATACGATTAGTAAGAAGGATGAAGTTATACAGAAGGATACGAAAGAAAAAAGTATGATTCCGAGAACAGCTGTTTCGAAAGATTATTATAGAACTGTAATTCCTTTAAAGGAACAAAAGGTTATAAATACAGCTAATATAAAAACAAATTCTAAATTAGATTTAGCAGAGTATGAAAATGGTTTAATGAATATTGCAAAAGAGCAATTTGATACAGAAAATCATGTACTACAATTAAATCAGTATATTCCGGAGAAGTTAGTTGATGAACTAGTCGCAAAAGTAGAAGCACCCGTTTTGACGAATATTATAGAACAAGACTATTTCGGAAAACAGAATTCAAACGAACTAAGTTTATCTGGTGTAGTGATTGGGTTAGCAATGTCTTCAAGTGTATCGAATGAAGAAGCAATGTCTAAAGGTACTGAAGTTGCCAAGCAACTTATTGAAGCGATTAATAAAAATGACAAGTATAATAAGTCTCCAATTACGTTTGCTATCTTTAAGCAAGAAAGTACAAGTTCTTTAAAAAATGGTACGTATATTGCTAGTGCTACCGTTCAAAAGAATGATATGAACCTTGGAAATTGGAGTACGATCGATGAACAAGCGTATTCATATCCTTCTGATGAATTTAAACAAGCGCATGGAGAAGATAATACAAAAATAACTGAATTTGCTAAGGCAATAAAAGATTTTTCTCCGGCAGATTTTATCCCAGTCAATGCTAAAGTTTCTTACAAGAAAAACCAGATGGATACATTAAATATGAATATCGTTATTAAATATAACGGTAAAACAGAATTAATGGCTCTTACTCAAATGGCTGCTCAAAGTATGTTAGAAAAATTACCTAAAGATGCGAAAGTACAATTGCAGATAAAGTCCGAGAGTAAAATCGAGGCAATTATTATAAAAGAGAAAAACAGCGAAAAACCGTTTGTTTCCTTCTTATAAAAAAAGACAGTGTTTAAACTGTCTTTTTTTTATTGAAAATGGTGTTATGGCGGGTGAACCAAATCAAATTCCAAAAAGTAAGGGGGAAGTCATATGAACTTAAAAGACTTAAAAAATAAACATATTAAGTATGATTGGAAAACTATTTTTGTAGGCGTCCAAGGGAATTATTTTAGTAAAGACGTTATTTCTGATTATGCAGTAGAATTGATGGGGATTGGTGATGAAAGTGAGTTTGTTAGTGAACTGTCATGGGGAGTCGCTAATGAAAATTTAGGTAAGGTGATGTTAGAAATAAAAACTAATTATTTTCCTCAATTAGATGAAGAAAGCACAGTGTTAGTAGAGGAGAAGAGAAAACTAAGATTTGTTTGTTTATCTGAGATAAAAGAAAGATGTACAGAAGATAATGAGTTATTAAATGAAATTGCAAAGTTTTATGGAAATCATCACTATCCAGAAGATATGGTGAGTTTTGTTAATTATATGCCTCAAGAAGTTCCCACTACGAAAAAAGATTTGGTAAATGGATTTAGGAAATTTTTGAAATTAGAGGAATCGAGATTTAAATGCTAATATATATAAACTACCAATAAATAGGTAGTGATTTACAATTAGTTTCTGAAGTAATGAAAGATCGATGCGTAATACGCTTCATGTTTCCGCTGTGCCGATTTTAAAGAAAGAAATACATTTACCTGTTGTTGTCGATATAACGTATTCTACAGGACGATGTGATCTTCTATTGCCAGCCCAGATCCAGGCACAACGAATTAAAAGTATTTGGAACTGCTGCCTCTTATTGTATAGCGACTTTCATTGTCGATTTTTGTTGGTAAGTCGATATATTTACAAAATCGCTGATATAAATTTCATTTACTAACGTACGGCTTAATATACAGTTTCCACTCATGGAATATCTATTTTTTTACAAAAAATGCCCTTTTTTTCATAAAAAATACGAAAATACGAGAAAAGAAGCGAATTTTTTCGAAACTTTTGCGGGAAAATATTGTATGAGCCTGCGTTTTTATCGTATCATTAGTAAAAGGAAGAACTCGGGACGATTGGTGGCATCTGCAAATAGAGTTGATGTCTTTTTTTCATTCAAGTAACCGATACATAAAAATAGATAACAAAAATAGAAGGAGTGTGCGATGAGATGAACGTAACAATTTATGATGTAGCGCGTGAAGCAAACGTTTCAATGGCTACCGTGTCTCGTGTAGTGAACGGTAATCCAAATGTAAAGCCTACAACAAGAAAGAAAGTATTAGAAGCAATTGATCGTTTAGGGTACCGCCCAAATGCGGTAGCACGTGGACTAGCAAGTAAGAAGACAACTACAGTAGGTGTTATTATTCCTGATATCTCAAATACGTTTTATGCAGAACTTGCTCGTGGAATTGAAGATATCGCAACAATGTACAAATATAACATCATTTTAAGTAACTCTGACCAAAACAAAGAGAAAGAGTTCCATTTATTAAATACGATGCTTGGAAAACAAGTGGACGGAATTGTTTTCATGGGTGAAGATATTACAGACATTCACATTGAAGAATTCAAAAAGTCTCCAGTACCAATCGTATTAGCAGCGTCATTTGATGAGCAAAATGAAACGCCATCAGTAAATATTGATTACACGCAAGCAGCTTACGACGCAATGAAGCACTTTATTGAGCAAGGACATACGCGTATCGGTTTCGTCTCTGGTCCTTTCATTAATAAAGCGGGAAGCGCGAAGAAGTTACAAGGTTATAAAAAAGCTTTAGAAGAAGCAGGTATTTCATATGATGAAAATCTTATAATCGATGGAGATTACACATATGATTCAGGTATCGAAGCATTCGAAAAGCTTTGGAGCAGTGATGAAAAGCCAACAGCAATCTTCGTATCTTCTGACGAAATGGCACTAGGTGTAATCCATGCAGCACAAGACGCTGGATTAAACGTACCAACTGATGTAGAAGTACTTGGTTTCGATAATACACGCCTTGCATTAATGGTTCGTCCACAACTTTCAACAGTTGTACAACCAATGTATGATATCGGTGCAGTAGCAATGCGTCTATTAACAAAGTATATGAACAAAGAAAAAGTGGAAGATCACACTGTTATCTTACCTCACCGCATCCAATTTAGAGATTCAACGAAATAAGTATAAAAAAGCTCACAGCATTTGCTGTGAGCTTTTATTCGTATTCAGGATAGTATGCTTTTACTACGGTATCTACCTTTTCATTTTTCTTAACGTGTAAAAATCTTGCGTACAATTCTTTTCCCGTTTCAAATGATGTATCGTCTAATTCAAACACATGCAATACTTTTCGAAACGTCCACGTCACTTGCTCATCGTACATATTATCGTACGATTCTTCAGAGAGTATAGCTATCTTTTCACCTAATTCGTGAGCTTCCTCTATACTGTTTGCCTTAACAAGAATAATACTTTCTTCAAAAAGTGTATTGTGACTTTCTTCATAATGCTCATCAATTTTCGTAGGATCAGGCTCACCAGAATGAACAGACTCAAACAATAATTTTACAGCGTACATATTATGCTGCATGTTTCACCTTATAAATAATACTTGCGACAAGCGAAGCAGGTATTGTAAATACGTTACTTTGATAATGATAATGTATTTGGGATTCTTCATAAGACATGTTGTCATATAGTTCATTTTGTGACACGTTCTGTTTTGTCTTTAATATCTTAATATAGTTATACTGTATTGGGACGAGAATGATGAAATAGGCTAATACGATTAGTGAAATCCAAATCATTATGAACACTCCCTTATAAAGAATATTTGTATATGATAATTATATCAATTAATAGAAAAAATAACCATTTTTAATTGGGGGGATTAATTCTCTTTCCAAAATGCAAAAAGTTCTTCAGGACTTCGTAAATTATGTTCCAGGCATGTTTGTGTGCAGTGCGTTTAAAACTTTGTATTAATTGTTCTAACCGAGAAGGATTATATTGTTTTACATTGCCAGCAATAATAGTTTCATCTTTGTCTAAGTTAAGTGATAATTTTAGCAAAGTTATATTTGTTTCTAATTGTACAACTTAGACATAAAAAAACTTTTTGTCTAAGTCGATTGTAATATAATCGAATCGCTCTACTTGTTTAAAGTATCCTACAATATCATCTTCCAATTGAAATCCTCCCGAGTATATGGCCTATTGGTGACTTCGCTACAGTTGGGGTTATTCCTTGTTATATGTCACATAAGTGCAAATTTAACTATTATAGGGCAATGTCATGTATAATAGAAAGAAAAGGCTTGTGAGGGGGGAGAAGAGATGATCGTTCTTTGGATAATTACGCTTTGTATGACTGCTATTTTTGCATATATGACGTTAAAACAAAATGGCTTAAAGCGATTTGTTCCAGGAAGTATTCTTGCAGGAATTGCCCTTATCACGTATGTAATTTCTATTTTTATTGAAAGTGTATCAGTGGACATGAGCACAAGTTTAATGTTCATGGGTATTACACTATTTGCAGGTAGTATTATGGTACTTATGGTTGCAGGTATTATTTTATTTATTCATATGAATTCGGAAACGTTATAGCATATAGAAAAGGCATGTCCCGAGGGGCATGCCTTTTTATCCGTTCAATTATGCTCTATCTTTAGAAGAATTTTGTTGTTTTAATAAGTCGCGAATTTCGCTAAGAAGAACTTCTTCTTTTGTTGGTTCTGGAATTTCTTCTGTCTTTTCAGCTTCTCTTTTTAAAGTCATTTTGTTAAAGACTTTAACAAAAATGAAGATTGCAAATGCAACGATTAGGAAGTCGAAAATTGTTTGGATAAAGTTACCGTATTTAACAGAGGCCTCGCCGACTGTAAATTTTAATCCTGTGAAGTTAATTCCTCCCATTAATAAACCAATTAATGGTGTAATGATATCTTTTACTAAAGAACTAACGATTTTACCGAATGCAGCACCGATTACAACCCCGACAGCTAGATCAATTACGTTTCCCTTTAAAGCGAACTTTTTAAACTCGTTCCACATGTGTTAATCCCATCCTTTCCACGATTCAATATGAAATTTATAATTCCTATCAACATATTCTATAGAAATTTGTGAGAGAAATAAAGAGGAAATGGGAATGAAAGTAAATTCTGAAAAATGTATCCGTTTTAATTTTTGTTTACATTCTCCAGTAGAGATTGCAACAGTTGCTGCGTTTTTAATCCTTCTAATCCATCTACAACAGGCTTTGTATCGCCGTGTACACATTCGATAAAATGATGAACAGCATCTTCAAAACCACGTTGTTTTAACGTTGTATCCCATGATGGTGAACCAATCTGAGAAACTGCATTTTCCTGCTCAACTTCAAATGTGTTCATATTTTTTACGCGAATGATTTTACCTGTCGTTACAAGTTCAATTTGTTCTAAATTTGTACCGGCGTGGCGATGCATCGCGGTAGAAAGTAACAGTCCACTTGGAGTTGTATATGTATGATGTCCGTAAAGAAGTTCATTCTTTTCATTGATTTGCATCATATTATGAACGACGTTAAGGTCATCATTAGCTAACCAGCGAGCAGTATCTACAATATGTAAGTAATCATCTAACATAGTAAAGTCATATGTATATGGCCCGACTTTATTTGTGCGATGCTTTTCAATTCGAACCCATGAAATATTATGAGCTTGCTCTTTTGCAGCAACATACATAGGAACGAATCGGCGATTAAATCCGACCATTAACTTTCGGTTATGCTTTTCGCTCAACTCGACTAGTTGCTCAGCTTGTTCCACTGTAGCTGTTAGCGGCTTATCAACATAAACATCGATTCCTTTTTGCAGAAGTTCAGAAACGATTTCATAATGCGATGCAGTTGAACTATGAACGAAGATTGCATCACATTCCGAGGCTAACGTTTCAATAGAATGGAAGTCTTGAATACGGTATTGCTGGCAAACTTGTTTCCTTTTCTCTGCGTTAGGTGTAAACGCTCCTACAAAATTCCAATCTGTTTCTTTTGTAAGTGTTGGAAGATAGGCTTTTTGTGCAATACTTCCAAGTCCAATCATCCCAATGTTAGGCTTATTCATTTGTATTCCCACCCTATTAATATTAATGTAACGGGTTAAATGTAGCATAGGGCGGGGGAGGAAGGCAAAAATTAGCTTTTTACTTACGTCCTTCTAACAAAATCTTCTCTATCTCTTCAAAGTTATGAGCGCGAGCGTGCTCTAACGGGGTAACACCATCGTTGTCTGGAATATTTACATCTGCACCGTGTTCAATAAGAAGCTGAATGACTTGTTGCTGTGTTTCGTTTCCGTTACTTAATACGATGGCTTCCATTAAAGCGGTCCACCCGAGATTATTTACATGGTTAACATCAATAGTTGTTCGCGTAAGGAGTTCTTTAATAACATCAATATAGCCATGTTCTGAGGCGGGGATAAGAGCTGTTCCGCCGTAACGATTTGTAAGCGATGGATCTGCACCGGCATCAATTGTTAGTTTTAAAATATCGAAGTAACCTTCTGCACCGGCGTATAGAAAGGGATTGTTTTTCATATCATCTTGGATATTTACGTTAGCACCTGCTTCAATAAGCGCTTTTGCGGTTTTCACATCATTTTTGTATGTAGCAATCATAAGAGGGGTACGTCCTTTATTGTCTGTTATATTTATGTCAGCCCCTTTTTTGAGTAACGATATAACGGTATTCGTTTCTTGTTTTTCAGTAGCTGCTAGTAGCGCTGTCTCCATGTTTGTCATCTCCTTTTTAACTCCTTGTTCTTGCGAGCAACCTTGCAAAAAAATTACGCAACAGATCATGCTTAATGTTTTTTTGAACATGGAATTTCAACCTCCTCATTTCAACTGTAAAATAAGAACATTAAATTTTTATAAACTGACGCTAAAATTACTATAAAATCGCTTGAGTATTTGAACATATATTTTTATGCTTATGAGTAATAAGGTTTGGTAAAGTGAGGATGTAACATATGTCTATTAAAACAAGATTTTTATTCTCTTATATTGCTGTTATTCTCGTTTCCATTACGCTCATATTAGTCGCGGGATTTTTAATTGTTTTTTCCATAACAGGAGACTTGGAATCAGTGAAAAATTTCTATAAAAGTTCCTATATTCAAAAGCCGCTTACGCCAGAAGAAGAGAATACGTATATTGAATTGAAATTAGCGGCAAAGAAAAATCAATCTCAACTATTAGATGAATCGTTCGTTTCAACACTTGAAAAAGAAGGTGTGAAAATAGTTGTAAGAAAGGGAGAAACCATTTCTTATGCTACAAAAATATTTGAAAGTGTATCTTTAAAAGAAGCCCTTCCAAAATTTGAATCAGCAAATATTAATAGTCGTGGTACAACGGAACTAGGCGATACATTTTATCGGTATGTAAAATTTGATTTTTATTTTCCTGGAGATGAAGAAGGGAGTATATTTGTACTAAAAAGGCAAAGTTCATTTGTCGATCTTACACAAAAGTTATTTCCGATTTTGTTCGGAGCGCTTTTACTGTTAGCCATTTTACTCATAGGGCTATTAAGTTATTTCGTCTCAAGAAGTGTGATAAAACCAATTTTTGTACTGAAAGATGCGACTGGGAGAATTAAAGAAGGGGATTTAGATTTTCAAATTCCAGTTACATCCCATGATGAGATTGGGCAATTAAATCAAGGATTTGAGGAAATGAGGAAGAGATTAAAAGAGTCGATTGAAGTACAAACGCAGTATGAAGAAAATCGAAAAGAGCTCATTTCAAACATATCTCATGATTTAAAAACACCGATTACATCTATTATCGGATATGTAGAAGGCATAAAAGACGGGGTCGCAAATACGCCAAAAAAAATGGATAAGTATTTAACGACCATTCATACGAAGGCGAAGCATATGGATACACTCATTGATGAGCTCTTTTTGTTTTCGAAGCTTGATTTGAATCGAGTTCCTTTTCAGTTTGAAACGATAGAATTAAACATGTTTATGCAAGAATTATTAGAAGAGATGCAGATGGATTTAAGTGAGGAAGGTATAGAAGTTTATTTACAATTACATTCATCACCACTATATGTAACGGCCGATTGCGAAAAGATAAATAGAGTGATATCAAATTTAATTCATAATAGTGTGAAATACATGGATAAAGAAGCGAAGAAAATTACTGTAACAGTATTAAGTGATAACAATACAGTCATTGTAAAAGTGGTGGACAATGGATCAGGTATAGAAGCTGATACGCTGCCGTATATATTTGAGCGGTTTTATCGTGCAGAGCAATCGCGAAATTCTAGCACAGGTGGAAGTGGACTTGGCTTAGCGATAGCGAAGCAAATTGTTGAAGAACATGGCGGAGAAATTTGGGCGGAAAGTAAGCTTGGGGAAGGTACAAGTATTTTCTTCTCATTGAAAAAAGTACAGGAATGTGGTGAGTAGAATGAAGAGAATTTTACTAGTAGAAGATGAAATAAGTATTGCAGAATTACAGCGAGATTATTTAGAAATTAGTGATTTTCAAGTCGATGTAGAGCATTCAGGAGAAATAGGTCTACAAATGGCTCTTCAGGAAGACTACGATTTAATTATTTTAGATATTATGCTTCCAAAAATGAATGGATTTGAAATTTGTAAGCAAATTCGAGCTATAAAAGATATTCCGATTTTACTTGTTTCAGCAAAGAAGGAAGATATAGATAAAATTCGCGGACTCGGTTTAGGAGCAGATGATTATATAACGAAACCGTTTAGCCCGAGTGAATTAGTCGCAAGGGTAAAAGCTCATATTTCTCGTTATGAAAGATTATCAGGAAATGTGAGTAAGCAACGCGATACGCTATACATTCACGGAATTTCTATTGACCAGCGAGCGAGAAAAGTTTGTATAAACAATGAAGAAATCGCGTTTACAACGAAGGAATTTGATTTATTAACATTCTTTGTAACGCATCCAAACCAAGTATTAAATAAAGAACAGTTATTTGAACGTATTTGGGGACTAGACTCAGCTGGCGATTTAGCCACTGTCGTTGTTCACATTAGAAAGCTACGTGAAAAAATTGAAAGAGATCCCGCCCACCCGCAATATATTGAAACAGTATGGGGAGCTGGTTATCGCTTTAACGTGTAATGTACCTGCCGAGTAATGGGCAGGTTTTTTATGTTATTTGAACGAAAAGGGAATAATAGGTAATTTATGTTAAAATATAAAGAGAGATAAAACATAGGAGAGCATGAGAGGGCGTGCTACATAACAAGGCTTTAAAGATTGGAACGAATATCGTACTTATTTTATTAATTATTGGTGCAATACAAATGTTTTATGATGAAGATTCTACGAATGATCATTTCGGTGGGTTATTTATGATGTTCTTTTTTGGAATTAAAATAATTTCTAGTTTTATGATAAGTTTAAAAGAAGGAGATCAAAAGGCAGTATTACTTGATGTAGGTTTAATGATTTTTTTGTTCTTCTTGTTGTTTCTAGTGTGAAATATTTCTTTTAAAAAAGCTCATAGTCTTATAGAGACTGTGAGCTTTCCTTAATAATAGCGGTACTAGTGTAACGATTTATAAAATGTTTGAGTAGTAGAAGTAAACTGAGCAGATTCTTCTAAAAAAGGATAATGGTTACTCTCCTCAAATGTCACAAAGATAGAATTACGTATACCCTCATGCATCTCGATAGAATATTGGATCGGGCACTGTACATCGTGTCTTCCGCAAATAATTAGCGTTTTTATATTGATAGAAGGTAAGTACTTTCTTAAATCAAATGAAGGATATTCGTGAGAGAAAGCGTTCATCCGGCTAGCAGACATTGTTTTTTTGATTGGTTTACAAAAATAAGAGTTGTAGTTTTCAGGTTTATACAATGATAATTTTGTCCTCTTAGTAGATAGTTCTTTCCGTTCTTCACTTGTAAGGTGAGGGCTTTTTAAGTTTTCGACGAGCTGTTGCATATAATGAAACTGAGGATGTGCTGGGTGATAAATGCAAAATGGTGTTTCGGTATAATTACTTGCTGCAGCTCCGGCCACGACTAATGATTGTAAGGAATTTGGATATGTAATTGCATATAAAAGTCCAAGCATACCACCTGTTGAATGACCGGCGAAATGCCATGTTGGGAGTTGTAAAGCTTCTCGTATTGCTTCTAAGTCGTGAACTGTTTCAATCATACTTAATTCTTTTTCTGAATTGGCTTTTGCTGAGTTACCAGCATCTCTTAAATTAATGAGGAATACACGATGCGTAGAAGTAAAAACATCTGCAAAGTAATCACCAGTTTCATTAAATTGTGAATAGTGATGTGTAATGCAAAGCGGTTCGCCATTTCCTTTTGTAAAAAGTTCAAATGTGCCACGTTTCGTGTTGATTATTTGTTGTGTCCACATAATATCACTACCTTTTCTTATAAAAATTGGACCGGCTAATTCTTAAATAAAATATATCGGCGATTATTAGAATATATCAGCGAATCTAAAAATATATCGACTTACCGACAAAAGTCGTCAATAAATAAAAGGAGGCCATTAAAAAAACGAGCCTCCTTTTCGTTTAGTACAAAGATTTTGTCATATTATTCCGAATAATTTCAAGGGATTTCGCTACAGTTAATGCATTCTTTTCTTCAATTTCTGGTTTACGGGGGATCGGTTTATACATGTTGTCTGGATCTTCCCATGTGAGGGGAAGTTCTGTTTCAGCTTGTCCTTTCCAAGCGTCAATCCATTCTGGAGGGAGATAACCTGAGATGTTTTGGATGTTGTTCATTTCGAGCCAAATGAGTGCCCAAGCTCTTGGGACGACGCGCCAGTGGTCATAGCCACCACCGCCGACAGCGATCCAGCGACCTTCGCAATATTCATTAGCGATTTCGCGAGCGAGCTTCGGTATTTCACGGTAAATATTCATCGTTGCGCAAAGGTGTGTAAGTGGGTCATAATAATGTGCGTCAGCGCCGTTTTGCGTTAAAATAATATCCGGTTTAAAGTATGCGGCAACTTCTTTTACGACAGTACGATATGAATTTAAAAACGATTCGTCTTCTGTAAAGGCATCCAGTGGAACGTTAAAAGAATAACTATAGCCATTACCTTGTCCGCGCTCATTTACAGCGCCAGTTCCAGGGAATAAATAACGCCCAGTTTCATGTAGTGAAATGGTGCATACGTTAGGATCGTCGTAAAAAGACCACTGTACACCATCACCGTGATGAGCATCTGTATCAATATATAAAACACGTAAACCGTATTTTTTCTGTATATATTTCATTGCGATGGAACTATCGTTATAAATACAAAAGCCAGATGCCTTGCCGCGGAAGCCATGATGTAAGCCACCGCCTAAATTAAGTGCATGTTTTACTTTCCCGGAAAGAACAGCATCGACAGCTGTTAATGTTCCACCAACAAGTAATGCACTTGCCTCGTGCATATTTGGAAACATCGGTGTATCTTCTGTACCGAGTCCATATGTCATCGCAATTGATTTTTCTAACTTACCTTCTCCAGCACGTTTTACCGCATTTATGTACTCCTCTGTATGAACGTAGGCGATCTCTTCATCTGTAGCCATCCGTGGTGAGATGATTTGGGAAGGAGAGATGAAACCACCCTTTTGTAATAAGTCATACGTAAGTGTGACGCGAAGTTGGTTAAAAGGATGATCAGGGCTAAACGAATAGCCCCGAAAATCATCCGAATAAATAAACGCGCTACTCATGCTTGCATCCCCATAATGTTCGGCCATAATACGCGGTAGCCTTCTGCTTCAAGTGCATCAATCACTTTTAGCGGATTCATCGTTTGAATGCGGAAAACGAGTACTTTATCATTCTCATCTTTTGCTGGGTAGACGAGAACGCTCACGATATTTATTTGCAAATCACTAAAAATAGCAACGACTTTTCCAAGAATACCAGGTTCGTTTTTTACTTGAATTTCAATTTGTGAACTTGGTTGATGTGCTCCTGTTAATTTCACTAACGTGTGCAGTACAGTAGATTCAGAAATGATTCCAACTAGCTTGCCAGCCTTTGTAACAGGGAGACAGCCAATTTTATTTTCAAAAAATAAAGTAGCAATTTCTTCAACGAAATCGAGAGGATGGCAAGTCATAACAGGTTGTTTCATAATAAGGTCGAGCGGTTGTTTCAGCATAGCGAGTGGAACTTGTTCATCAAGAATTGATGGACTTGCATCTCTTACATCCCGATCAGAAATAATGCCTACCACATGATTATTTTGATCGACAATTGGAATGTGCCGAATGCCTTTCGTGCGTATCGTTCGGATTGCTGTTTCGATTGTATCGTTTGGGTGTAGTGTCACCACATCTTGATTCATAATTTCTTCTACAATCATTCCAGTTGCCCCCTTTATTTAGTACATAAAACGATTGTGAAAACGTAGACGATCAAATGCTTGAATAGACTCCGTATCAACGCGTTTACCGATGCGGACCATTAAACAGTTAGCGGGATGCGAGCAAATTTCAGGATCATCTGTAGCCATCCATTGTAAGCCACCAGCATTCATCATCTTTTCCATTACTTTTCGATATTCCCAAACATTTAAGCCTGTTTGTTTTAAATCCCAGTGCCAATAATATTCAGTCGTCAATATAATGTAATCTTCCATATGATCGTCCATCATTGAAACTTCTAATAAGTTCTTTCCGACAGAGCAACCGCGGAAGGTGGGGACAACTTCAATTGCCCCGAGTTCAATTAAGTTTTCAATCTTTCCTTCTGACCATCGTTCGAGTGGATCAGGATACAAGTATGTAACATATCCAACGATCGTTCGGTCATGTCTAGCAATAATGAGACGAGCTTCTGGTAATTTAGAAATTTCGACAATTGCTTTATATTGCTGCTCGGCAGGACGAAACGCAATTAAGTCTGGATGAAATTCATACATTTCTAAGTTATGTGTAGAGACAGGACCTTCAATAATTAAAGTGCCTTTCGCTGTTTTTAAGTTTCTGGCATTGTATATTTTTTTATGGATCAATGTATTGCTCACCACCTTGAGGGTTTGTGAATCTATTAATATCGTACTTTATAATATATGCGATGTGAATCGAATTTTGTCATTAAAAATTTGTCTAAAAATCAACAAATATACTGAAAATTTTAAATAATATCATTATAATAGATAATAGAATACATAGGAGGGGGATGTAAAGTATGAAAGTAGAAACGCTTCCTGTCATTAAAGGAGAAAATAATTTGCCGAATTATGATGAGGCATACGCGAATTTTAACTGGGAAGAGGTTAATAAAAATTTTACTTGGAATGAAACAGGTCGAGTAAATATGGCGTATGAGGCAATTGATAAGCATGCGAAATCCGATCGAAAGAATAAAGTAGCCCTTTATTATCAAGATGGATCGCGAAAAGAGAAATATACATTTAAGGAAATGAAGGATTTTTCTAATAAAGCAGGAAACGTCCTGAAAAATTATGGCGATGTAGAAAAAGGCGATCGCGTTTTTATTTTTATGCCGCGTTCCCCAGAGTTATATTTTGCACTTTTAGGTGCAGTGAAATTGGGAGCAATCGTTGGTCCGCTATTTGAAGCATTTATGGAAGGCGCAGTTCGCGATCGTTTAGAAGATAGCGAAGCAAAAGTGTTAATTACAACACCTGAATTGTTAGAGCGAGTACCATTAAATGATTTACCTGCTTTAAAAACAGTATTCCTTGTTGGAGATAATGTAGAAGAAGGCGGTAAAACGGTAGCGTTCAATCCTTTATTTGAACAAGCTTCAAAAGAATTACATATCGAATGGCTAGGCCGTGAAGACGGTTTAATTCTACATTACACATCTGGTTCTACTGGGAAGCCAAAAGGTGTGCTACATGCGCAAAACGCAATGGTGCAGCACTATCAAACGGCGAGGTGGGTATTAGATTTAAAAGAGGACGATGTATATTGGTGCACAGCTGACCCAGGCTGGGTAACAGGAACGGCTTACGGTATTTTCGCGCCGTGGTTAGTCGGAGCATCAAATGTTATTTTAGGTGGCCGCTTTAGTCCAGAAGCGTGGTATGAAGCACTGCAAGATTACGGTGTAACAGTTTGGTACAGCGCGCCAACAGCATTCCGTATGTTAATGGGAGCTGGACAAGACGCAATTAAAAAATATGATTTATCACAAGTTCGTCACGTATTAAGCGTTGGTGAACCGTTAAATCCAGAAGTAATTCGCTGGGGTATGAATGCATTTGGACTTCGTATTCATGATACGTGGTGGATGACAGAAACAGGTGGACAAGTTATTTGTAACTATCCTTGTATGGAAATCCGTCCAGGTTCAATGGGTAAACCAATTCCAGGTGTGAAAGCAGCGATTGTTGATAATGAAGGAAATGAAGTGCCTCCATACACAATGGGCAACTTAGCAATTGGTAAAGGTTGGCCAGCTATGATGCGCGGGATTTGGAATAACAAGCAAAAATATGAGTCTTACTTTATGCCGGGAGATTGGTACGTATCAGGTGACTCTGCCTATATGGACGAGGATGGATACTTCTGGTTCCAAGGACGTATTGACGATGTTATTATGACGTCAGGTGAGCGCGTTGGTCCGTTTGAAGTAGAAAGCAAATTAATCGAGCATGCTGCTGTTGCAGAAGCTGGGGTAATTGGTATTCCTGATCCGGTGCGCGGCGAAATCATTAAAGCATTTATCGCGCTTCGAGCAGGATACGAACCATCTGATGAATTAAAAGAAGAAATTCGTCAATTTGTAAAGAAAGGCCTAGCAGCTCATGCAGCGCCAAGACAAATTGAATTTAGAGATAAATTACCGAAAACGAGAAGTGGTAAAATTATGCGCCGCGTATTAAAAGCGTGGGAGTTAAACTTACCAACAGGTGACTTATCAACGATGGAAGATTAAGAGAGAAGGGTCTGAACGAAACAACGTTCAGACCCTTCTTTTTTATGATATCATCAACTTATATATATAAGTTGAAAGGGGATAGTATGATGAAAACAGAAAAGAAAAAGATGATACTAGGAGAAATGTACATACCGGCTGATCCAGTTTTAGTACAAGAGAGGGAGCAAGCTCGTATATTAACGAGAAAATTAAATGATACGCCAGAAGTACAATTAAAAGAGCGTAGCGAAATCGTAAAAGAATTATTCGGAACGACTGGGGATAACATTCATCTTGAATCTTCTTTTAGATGTGATTACGGCTATAACATTCACGTTGGCGAAAATTTTTACGCGAACTTTGATTGTACAATTTTAGACGTATGCCCAGTAACAATTGGAGTGAACTGTATGTTAGCTCCAGGTGTTCACATTTATACAGCAACGCACCCGCTTGATCCAGTAGAGCGCATAAGCGGATCAGAATACGGAAAACCAGTTATAATTGGCGATAACGTATGGATTGGCGGAAGAGCGATTATTAATCCTGGTGTCACAATTGGAGACAATGCGGTGATCGCATCTGGCGCTGTTGTAACGAAAGATGTGCCAGATAACGTAGTAGTTGGCGGGAATCCTGCAAAGATTATTAAAAAAATAAAATAATATTTGAACGAAGTGCCTTCCTGGTCTGTATGCATTTGTGAAAGAATAGATGAGGGAGGCTTTTTTATGTCTAATAAATTACTTCTTGGTTTTGCTGTAATTGGAATTATAGTCGTATTTTCTTGTGGTTTGTTATTACCGATGCCAATCGGATTTAAAGTTTCAATGATTACAGCTGGGGTCATGATGATTGTTATGTTTTCAATCATCATTCCATTTGATAGAAAACATATAGTACGGAAAAATGGATATAAAATTGATTTTACAAAAACAAAAGTGTATTTTCGCTGGAATGTATTTGATACGATTTCGGCTTGTCTTGCAGTGTATGCATGCATTTGTGTGCAAGCATTAAATATTTTAGTTTCAACCGGACAGACAATTCAAAACCCGTATGTTCAATTTTTTACGAATCAATCGCAAGTATGGATTATTGTCGCAAGTTGCTATTTAATTTCCCGTATTTCATTAACGTTAAAAGGAATAAAGGAGATCAAAAATCATGGCGCAGATTGGGATTGAGGAGGAGCTCATGCTTGCGTATCAAAGTGGAGATAAGCAGGCTGGGGAAAAACTATACGTTTTAATCAAACCAGCGCTATACACATTTTTGTATCGATTTAACCGAGATGAGCAATTAAGTATCGACCTTGTGCAAGATACGTTTTTGACGCTAGAGCGTAAGAAACATATGTATGAACTTGAAAAAGGAAAAATAAAAACGTATTTATTTCAAATCGGTTATCGTCTTATGATTAATAAATTAAATAGGAGAAAAAAGTGGCGTACACTTTTGCCATTTTTAGTGCCAATTCAGGAAAAAGAATTTTCTCACGAAGATCGGCTCACAGTAAGAGAAGCAATTTTGAAAGTTCCAGAAGAGCAAAGAGCGGTCCTAATCCTTTCTTATTATCATGACATGCAGCAAAAAGAAATTGCAGAGATATTAAACATTCCAATTGGAACAGTGAAATCGAGACTTCATAACGGGATAAAGAAATTGAAACAATTGCTGGAGGTGGATGAAATTGAGCGAAAATCCCTTTAAGAGTGAATATAAGTTAAAACAGCATTTAGATAGTGACCATGTAGAAATACCAGACTTTCCAAAAACGGTAAGTCGCTTCGATCGATTAATCGGATTTCTTGGTTCTCCGGCAAAAGATCCTGTGGAGGCGACCATTGGGAATGATTTATCGGTTGTGTTTCATGTATCGTTATTAGTTGGGGTTCCAATTCTTTCTCTTATTACGATACTCTTTGCGACGTTGTAGAGGATTGGCAAGGAGAGAAACTCGACCTCTATTTGACACGCCTATATAAATGATGGTATAAAGAAAAGTATATGAATAATTGAGCGTGGAAAGGGAGAAGTAGTGATCATTTCCCTGTTTTAGAGAGCTGATGGCCGGTGAAAATCAGCACATAGATGATCGCGAATTACGCCCCTAGAGCATCTTTTTTCGATTGAATTGTATTCAAAAGGGAAAAGACGGTGCTAAGCCGTTATGTAAATAAGGTGGTAGGCTTTTTTTTGCCTGCAACTAGGGTGGTAACGCGATAATCAAAATCGTCCCTTATTTAAAGGGGCGATTTTTTTATGTTTTCAACCTTCACGCCAGTAATGAACTTAAAGGAGAGTATGTAGGATATGGGTATTTTACAAGATCTTGAATTTCGCGGTCTAATTAATCAGCAAACAGATGCTGAGGGGCTTGAGCAATTATTAGAAAAAGAAAGCGTTAAATTATACTGTGGTTTCGACCCGACAGCGGATAGCTTACACATTGGTCATATGTTACCAGTATTAATGTTACGTCGTTTCCAATTAGCTGGTCATCAACCAATCGCACTAGTTGGCGGAGGTACTGGTATGATCGGTGACCCAAGTGGTAAAAAAGCAGAGCGTACATTAAATACGAAAGATACAGTTGCTTACTACACAGAAAGCATTAAAAACCAACTTTCAAACTTCTTAGAGTTCGAAAACGTGGACAACCCAGCAACAATGGCTAACAACTATGACTGGCTTGGTAACTTAGATGTAATTTCATTCTTACGCGATATCGGTAAAAACTTCGGTTTAAACTATATGTTAGCAAAAGATACAGTAGCATCTCGTTTAGAGACTGGTATTTCATTCACTGAGTTCAGTTACATGATTTTACAATCATACGACTTCTTAAACTTATACCAACACCATAATTGCCGCCTGCAAATCGGTGGTAGTGACCAATGGGGTAATATTACAGCTGGTCTTGAATTAATCCGTAAATCAGAAGAAGATGCGAAAGCATTCGGTTTAACAATTCCACTAGTTACAAAATCTGACGGTACGAAGTTTGGTAAAACAGAAGGCGGCGCAATTTGGTTAGACCCAGAAAAAACAACTCCTTACGAGTTCTACCAATTCTGGATCAACACAGATGACCGCGATGTTGTTAAATACTTAAAATACTTCACATTCTTATCTCATGAAGAAATTCTTGAGCTTGAAAAGCAAGTAGCTGAAGCACCAGAAAAACGTGCAGCACAAAAAGCATTAGGTTCTGAAATGACAAAACTTGTTCACGGCGGAGAAGCATTAGAGCAAGCGATTAAAATTTCAGCTGCATTATTCAGCGGTTCTGTAGCAGAACTGACTGCAAGCGAAATCGAACAAGGATTCAAAGACGTACCATCTGTAGAACGTACTGCAGAAGATACAGTATTAATCGACTTACTTGTAGAAAGCAAAATCTCTCCATCAAAACGTCAAGCACGTGAAGATGTAACGAACGGCGCAATCTACGTAAACGGTGAGCGTACACAAGCATTAGACTACGTTGTAACAGAAAACGACCGCATCGAAGGTAAATTCACAATCATTCGCCGCGGTAAAAAGAAATATTTCTTAATTCGTTACTAATCAGAAACGAATATAAAACAAATAGTACCCCGGATTGTAGGCTGAAAAGTCTATGATTCGGGGTTTTTATGTATAAATTTAGATTGCCTGATCTTTTCTTGTAAATAAAATATGAAGAATTAATATGAGCATATAAAGTAAGCTAATGAGCATAAGAACAAATACTGTTGGATAAAATTTTGCCGCATATATAAAGAAATCGATTTGATAAATATCTTGGTAATTTGAAACGGTACCTTTAAAGTAATTCGTAAACTTAGCGCTATATTTCCATTCATCAGGATAATCTATTAGATTACTCCCCTGATACCAACTCATAAGTGCTGAAGTAATAAACAACATAAATGAACTTCCGAGTTGAACCATTTGGTTTATTGTCAAAAAGAATCCACCTCCTATTTTATGGTTATTATAGCGTGCATTCGTATGCCTGTAACCTTTTTGTTGTAATCTCCTTTTCGAGTTCATACGGAAATCACATGTAAGCGGTATGATAAACGTATAACAAATAGAAAGGAGTGGTAAAACGAAATGTCACTAGAAGCGCTCATTATTTTTTCTTTGCTAAATGCGGGTCAGCTTGCAGAGAATTCGAAGGTGGATATACATAAAGAGCAGAAAGATGCTTATGTATATGTTCAGAAAGAGGAAAATAAATAACTTTAATATATATAAATAAAAGCTACTCGAAGTAACTATTTTAGTTGTCTTTGGTAGCTTTTTACATTATGAATAAATAGGAATTAATTCTCGCTTGAAATCTTCGTACATTTCAAAGGCAATTTTCATGATTTCTTTGAGTTCTTCGTAACTGTGGAAATATAGCACGGGTACTTTTTCCGTGTCATTTGATAACAATCGTATAAATATGTCCCATGGGTCTCCAGCTCTAACTTCACCGTTATGACATGCCTCCCAAATCAATTCAGCAACACCATATTTTAAGCTGATGTTGAATCTAAAGGCGTAGATATCTTTGTTTTTTACTTCTCCTACAATAAAAAAGTCTTCTTTTTTATTGTAACGAGCTTTATAGCCAAGAGACTCGAATACTTCAATAGCTTTTTCATTTTCATAGTTTTCAAATGTATTTGTTCTATCGGAAAAATTTTCTGATAAGGCTTTGTATCTTTCTACAAAGCCAATTTTCTCAAGTACCTCTTTTATTTCAAGTTCTAAATCATATGCCATCAATTATTCCTCCCTAAACCTAATCTCAATAGCATATTTACCTTTCATTTCTTTCAAATACGTCTCAAAATTTTTCCTGAATTTGTTCTTTTTTCGTACGTAAAATTGAAGTCTTTGCAAATGTATAATTCGCTTGATACAGTTCATTTTGAAGTATCTTAGTTATGATATTTTCACCAGTAAAAGCAAATATGCCTTTTCTATGATATTTGATTTGAAACAAAGGAAAAGCTAACGTAAACGTTAGTTTAAATATCAATCAGGTGTTACATCGAGTACATCCCTAAATAGAATGTCATCAACAGTTACATCGGGACCAAATAGTGCGACATCGTCTGCAAATTTTATTCCTTCTATTTTTCGGCTACTCTCTGTGTAACCAATTCTTTCATATCCGCTTGCTTTTAGAGTTGTTTCAATAACTGATATTAATTGAGATTGTAATCTAGTATATTCTTGCTCTGAATCTCCAGTTAAAGTAGGCATCATGCCATTGACATCTTTATTTACAATTTCAAAGGAATTAAGGATAGAATATACATTAGCTAGTTTAGAAATGATAAGATATGTAGTATATTCAACTTCAAACTCGCCTTTTACATAACTTGGTAAAGTAATATACCAATCATTTGAAGGAAATACTATGTCGCTATCTCCTTTAATTTTAATATTATTTTTATTACAAAAATCAATTATTTGTTTAGGGAGAGTTAGTTTGATAGAAGACTTTTGTAAATATTCTTCTATATTTTTTTTTACGTAGTATTTTCTTTTTACTTCTTCAATTTTTTTATTTAACATTTATGTCATACCCTCCTGACTTATCTGGTCCTTTAGTTCCTTTCAAATCAAAATCAATTTCACCTAAATGTTTACCTCTTTTATTGAGTTCTTCAAATCTTCCATGTTGAGTATCTACTGAGTAATGTTTTTTAGTTTTAGGGTCAGTATAAATAGTTCGTCCTTTATTCTTTTTTTCTAATGATTTATTTCTTTCCCATCCATTGTTTTTTGCGATTTCTTCCGCTTTCTTATTTACTTTTGGAATACGTTCTTCCTTAGGTAACTTGCTAATTTCTTTTTCAAAATCAGCTGTAATTCTACTAGAAGATTGGAATTTTTGAAGAGTATCAATACTATTTTGAATCGTATTATACCATACAAATGTACCATGTGTAGCAACACCTGCTCCAGCGGTTGTAAGAGCTAAATCAGCTGGGATAACAATTGGTGATGCTGCCCCGAAAGTTACTCCTTCTAACAATACGGTTCCAACATTTGATCCTGTTACAATAGCTATACCGCCCAAAATTTCAAAAATAGATCCTACCCCTGATACAAAATTCCCCACAAGATTTCCGGCTTGAAAGGTTGTTTTGTTTTCTAATTCATTGCCCATTGGTAATTCTACGCCTGTAAAGTTTTCAGCAGCTGAATTACAAATTCCTTGGAAGAATTCCCAAGCGCCAATAGCTGTTTTTTGGTACCACGGTCTATTAGCTTCTTGTTCCTGCAAAGCCATTTTTTCTTCAATTTCTTTTTTTATTTCGGCTTCTTGAACTCTTTCCTCTGCAATTTTTTGAATAGAGGCTATCCATTCCATATTCAACCCTTGTGTACTAAATGTACCACTGGCGGGACTAAAACCTTTTCCGCTTTGTACTTCAGCTAAACCTGTCGCAATACTAGCAGCTAATTGAATCGCTGTATTATAGTTATCGCTAGATGTTTGATTAAATTCATATAGATGTTCTAACTTTTCTTGCAGTTTACGCCTCATGACAGCAAATAGATTTACTATAGCGTCCATGCCCGAAATTGGCATAGTGTGGCTTTAAAATAGTGTTTGATCAAAATTACCTTTCAAACTCGTATTTTACGTTAAATAAAAGGAATCCGTTTTGAAAAAAGATTGATCAAAACGGATTCTTCTCTTGTGAATTAGTATAGATCTTTTATAAAAAAGTTTAATTATTTTATGCCTGTGATCTTCCACAATCGCGCACTTTAATGGAATAACTAAAATATTTATCAAATCCTATACTCATTAGTCATACTCTAATGAAAGTTTCCTTGTTCTCTTCTTCAATGCAAAAGCCGTTAAATGCACAGCGAACTTGATATTCGGTACGTTCGTTCTAATATACATTTCCTCTCCCTTCACAACTGCAAAGGTGGGTGATGATTTCCCCTTTCAAAACCTTCAACAAGTTTTTGAAATGCTGGTATTGGAAAGTATTTTTATCCTTAAAATTGGTGATTCTTCATAAAATTTCTATTTAAATAGAAAGAATATCTGATAAAAATAAGTGCAAGTATACCGAATAATCCTCCAATCCAGCTTAAATTCACTATATTTGTATACTGAATAATGATTCCTCCTAATGCAGAACCTAGCATCATTCCAACATTCATTAAGGCGGTATTAAAACTGAGTACGGTTTCAGAGGATTGTGGTTTTAGTGAAATCAGATAAAACTGCTTTGCTGGTGTCGTTGTCCAAGTTGCTACTCCCCAACAAGCTAGTGTGACAAATACACCGACTGCCCTATACTGTGTAAATGTTAGTACAAATAAAGAGATGATATGAACACATAAACTTAATGAAATCGTTCGATTAGGTCCCCATCTGTCTACCGCATATCCTCCAAAGCGTGAGCCAATAAAAGCAAAAGTGCCTAAAACAAATAAAGCGATACTTGTCATTTCTATAGAAAAACCAGCAGTATGACTTAATAATGGAGCAATGTACGCGAACACCATCGTATATCCTAAAATCCAAAAGATCGTTGTCATTAAACCAGTAAGGACTCGTTTATCTTTCATAATTTGTAGCTGTTGTGTAAATGGCAGCGGTTGGTTTCCTTTTATTGATGGTAATAATTTGTAAAGTCCTATTATTAAAAAAACTGTGCCAAGCGCAATAATTAAGAAAATATAGTGCCAATCAAAATGTCCAGCTAAAAATGTTCCGATAGGTACTCCAAGTACTAATGAAACAGTGAAACCTGTAATGACTGTTGCCATAGCACTACCTCTTTTTTCTGGAACTGCAATTTGCGCAGCATAATTGGTGGCAACAACAATGTATAACCCTCCACTCATCGCCATAATGACTCTAGATAACATAAGAAAGACAAAATTATAGCTAAAAAATGCAACTAGATTCCCTAGAATAAATATAGAGATAGCATATAAAAGTACTTTTTTACGATCCAATTTAGACGTTAGCATGACCAAGATCAAAGCTCCAATAGCATAAGATAAAGAATAAATCGTAATCAACTGACCAGCCATTGAAATTGAAATATCTAATTCAAAAGAAATCAGTTCTAAAATTCCAGAAACAACAAACTCTGCTGTTCCTGTTACAAAAGCCCCTAAAGCTAAAAGTATGATGATTAGTTGATTCATATTATTTTTCAATTTGTACATCTCCTTATATTTGAACTACTGTTTTTATTTTATGTTCCATGTTAACATAAGTAAAATTGATGTTTTTAATAAAGGAGATGAGTAATTACTCATGACTATTGTGCGCTACGAAATCATTGCAAAAGTGGTTGAGCTAGGAAGCTTTACAGAAACTGCTGAAACATTAAATATGACCCAATCTGCCGTGAGTCATGCAGTTGCGAGTTTAGAATCTGAATGGGGAGTTTCTTTATTAATTCGTGATCGAAAAAAAGGAATAACACTTACAGATATAGGACAAAAAATTCTGCCGCATATTAGAGAAATATTGAAAAGAGTGGAAGTCATTAATCAAGAAATTGCGCTTATGACAAGCTTGGAAACGGGTATTATTCGTATCGGCACTTTTGCAAGTGCTTCTTCCTGCTTATTGCCTAAATTACTTGCAAAATTCCGGAAAAAGCATCCTAAAATAGAATTTAAATTTTACGAAGGAACCTATGAAGAGATTACGGAATGGTTAGGTTCAGGCATTATTGACATTGGATTTGTAGTAAAAGGAAAATCAAACCCAAATTTCGATTTGGTTCCTTTGATTAAAGACAAGATGGTAGTCGCTTATCACCCTGATCATCAATTTCATTCTAAAGAAATAGTAGAAATGAATGATTTAATGTATGAATCCTTTATTATGCCAACAGGGATGTACCAATCACATGTTAAGGAATTATTTGCAGAAGCGCAAATTAAACCATCTATTCTTTTTGAAGTACACGACTGTACAACCATCGCTAATATGGTACAGGAAGGACTTGGCGTTACGATAGGTCCAGAATTATTTTTAAAGACACAGCAAAACATAAAAATCAGCAAACTAAATATTGAAAACAGCCGTGAAGTAGCACTTGCCTGTCAATCAATTGCAAATGCTTCTCCTGCGGTTAAGGAATTTCTTCATGTGGCAAAAAATAGGAATTATTAATAAAACATTAAACTACTCCCCATAGTAAGCCAATCCTATTCATGGTTTGCGACGCTTTGAACGCCCAAACCATGGCAGGACTGGCCCTTTAGTTTAATAAGATATCCTACAATTCTTAAAGAATAGAAAACGAGAATACTGAGTACTAAAAAGATTTGAATGATAATTCCCACCACACTACAAATTAAACCGGAAGTTGCTAATCCACTACCACTTTGGTTTTTTTCTAAAATTTCTTTTGTCGCTTTTCTAGCAACTACAACTCCTAAACCACCAAAAAAAACCGATAAATGGTATTAGGATCTAAATAATACCAAGGTTTAAAGAAATTACCGAATTACTGTTTGTTTGAGCATTTTCAACCATTTAGATTTCCCCCTTTACAACCCTTTAGTTTAAGGGAAAATCTTCACAATTTTTTTGCTCCATAATTATTTTCATTAAAGTGTTACTCAAGAAAATGGCTCGTTTGTGGAACAAGAAAAAATCCTGCATATCAACACAGGATTTTTAATCAAACTTTATTATAAATTATCGATCTTTATTATAAATAATCAGACTTTTTTCAAAAGCTACACATAGTTTGATGGAGTGCTTCTGTACTTGCTATCATTCGGTCAATTTCTCGAATTTGTTCTAATATTTCTTGTTCAATTACATCTGTAGAAGCTACCTGTGATTGAAAGTCTCTTGGAAAGGCATCATTTTGACGAATTAATTCTTCGCATAAGTAAATGATTCCTTGTGCTAACGGACGAAAGGTTTGTAAGAAATATGCTTTTGCACTGCTATATGTTTGTCCTTGTAGAACAGTATCTAATGCAAAAGCGTCAATAGAATGAATAATTTGTTCCATTCCTTGAATAGTAGCGTTACAGAAAGCGTTCATACTTTCTGTTTGAGCTTGTACTTCACCGAGATACATATTTAAAGACATGAACTTTCCCTCCCCTACAAGAAGATAATATCAATTTAAGGAAGTGGTTGTGAATGTAATATTCTAATTATTCAGCAAAAAAGGTGCTTGTTCATTAAGTTTTTTAATCTCATTCGGATGCTCTGGTGATGAAGAGGTTTTTAAGGTTGAATGTAAATAAAAAAGGGAAGGTAGATCATGTAAAAATAATATTAACAAAAGGAGAGTATAGGAAAGAAAAATGAGTTATGGGATAGAGCGTAGTATGTTTCCGGTGTTAGAAGAAGAGGGGGGATTTTTATTAATGTGAATAAAAAATTGATGAAATTCTAGAGAGAGGGTTAATTTTTATTAACTATAGACTTGCAGTTCTTTTTTATTTTGTTACATTGTTCTGTTTCTATACATATACCGGCTATATTCAATAAAAAAAGCCCAGGCCCCTTGATAAACAAGGTTCCTAAGGCTTTTAATACTACTCTTTTCAGAGTACCGAGATTAACGAGAGTAGAACTCTACGATTAATGCTTCGTTGATTTCAGCTGCTAACTCAGAACGCTCAGCGTGACGAGTGTAAGTAGCTTCTAATTTATCAGCATCGAAAGTTAAGTATTCTGGTACGAAGTTGTTAACTTCGATCGCTTCTTTAACAACAACAAGGCTGTTAGATTTTTCGCGAACGCTGATTGTTTGACCAGGTTTTACACGGTAAGATGGGATATCTACGCGAGATCCATCAACTGTGATGTGGCCGTGGTTTACTAATTGGCGAGCTGCACGACGAGTGCGAGCTAAGCCCATACGGTAAACTAGGTTGTCAAGACGAGCTTCAAGAAGGATCATGAAGTTTTCGCCGTGCTTACCAGGCATTTTACCTGCTTGGTCAAATGTGCGACGGAATTGACGCTCAGTCATGCCGTACATGTGACGAAGTTTTTGTTTCTCTTGTAATTGTAAACCGTATTCTGAAAGTTTCTTACGTTGGTTAGGACCGTGAGGACCTGGTGCGTAAGGGCGTTTTTCTAATTCTTTTCCTGTGCCGCTTAGAGAGATTCCAAGACGACGAGACAGTTTCCAAGCTGGACCTGTATAACGAGCCATAGTTGACTCCTCCTTTAAAAATGTTTTTATTTACGTAAAATAAAAACAGACGTAATCGATATTTACGGGCATTTTGTTTTCATGTACCTTCGCTCCAGCAGCAGGGAGTTACGAGATACACCTCCGTAGAGGAACAAAATACAAACGATAAACTCACATTACAAGGCTGCCTTTTTATTTTACACAAACGCTATTATATCTTTTACCCAGAGTTTCGTCAAGCGAGTACGTTTTTGTTTTATGCATATAAATTTTGGAAATTAATATAAGAAGGAATTTAAAACAATATAAAAGAAGAGATAGAAACACAAATAAAACGCTTACATAAAATGTAGTAAAAACGTTCATCAATTTTTACTGGTGAATATGCGGCAATAAAAACATAAAGGGGATGTTTTTATGAAAAAGAAACATATGGAGACAGCGTTAATTCATCACGGGTATACATCTGAGGAACATAAAGGAAGTTTAACACCACCGTTATTTCAAACGTCTACATTTACATTTGAGACTGCGCAGCAAGGAGAGGCGAGTTTTGCGGGAGTTGATCCGTCTTATATTTACTCAAGACTTGGAAATCCAACTGTAAAATTATTTGAAGAACGTATGGCGGTGTTAGAAGGAGGAGAAGAAGCACTTGCTTTCGGATCCGGTATGGCAGCTATTTCAGCAACTTTAATTGGTTTTCTAAAGGCTGGAGATCATATTATTTGTTCAAATGGATTATACGGATGCACGTACGGTTTTTTAGAAGTGTTAGAAGAAAAATTTATGATTACGCATTCGTTTTGTGATATGGAGACAGAGGATGATATTGAAAATAAAATCCGCCCAAATACAAAGCTTATTTTCGTTGAAACACCGATTAATCCGACAATGAAATTAATTGATTTAAAACAAGTGATTCGGGTTGCGAAGCGAAATGGCTTACTTGTTATTGTTGATAATACGTTTTGTTCACCTTATTTACAAAGACCACTTGAGCTGGGCTGTGACGCGGTTGTTCATAGTGCGACAAAATATATCGGTGGTCACGGTGATGTTGTGGCAGGTGTAACGATTTGTAAAACGAAAGCGTTAGCAGAACAAATTCGCCCGATGCGAAAAGATATCGGCGGTATTATGGCGCCGTTTGATGCATGGTTATTGTTACGCGGATTAAAGACGTTAGCGGTAAGAATGGACCGCCATTGTGATAATGCAGAAAAAATTGTATCGTTCCTCAAAAATCATGATGCGGTAGAAGGTGTTTGGTATCCAGAAGGGGAGTTAGCATCTCGCCAAATGAAACGGGGCGGCGGTGTGATTTCTTTTTCAGTAAAAGGCGGAAAAGAAGAGACGCAAGCGTTTATCAATGACCTTCACTTTATTACAATTGCCGTAAGTTTAGGGGATACAGAAACGTTAATTCAGCATCCGGCAACGATGACGCACGCTGCGATTCCAGCTGAGCTAAGACAAGAAATGGGTATTTACGATAATTTAATACGTTTATCTGTCGGTTTAGAATCATGGGAGGATATCGTTTTTGATTTAGAACAGGCACTAAAGAAAATATCTACTGTTAGTAATCAATAAAAAAGAGTGAGCTATCGGTTTCGTACGTGATGTACGCAATCGATAACTCGCTCTTTTCTTTTTTAAATATGTTTTAGGAGTGTTTCCACAAACTTTTCTAAATAGCGCTGATCTACTTCATCAAAACGATTTTTTTCAGGGCTATCAATATCAAGTACTCCAACGACAGTTCCTTCTTTCACGATCGGTACAACGATTTCTGAATTCGAAGCACTGTCGCAAGCGATATGTCCTGGGAATTGGTGAACGTCTGCTACAAGCTGCGTTGTTTTTGTTTCAGCTGCAACGCCGCAAACGCCTCGTCCAAATGGAATGCGCACGCAAGCAGGCATTCCTTGGAAAGGTCCAAGAACAAGCTGATTTCCTTCTGTTACATAAAAGCCAACCCAATTCACACGATCTAAAAATTGATTTAATAATGCGGACGCATTTGATAAGTTTGCGACTACGTTCGGTTCGCCAGTTAATAATGCATCCAGTTGTTTAATTACTGTCTCGTATTGTTCTTCACGAGAACCTGTATAACTTTCTTTTGTAAACATGGAAACAACTCCCTTTTTATCGAGATGTGTAAAATATTAGCAAAATACGATGTATTTCACATGACTTTGTCGATAGAAAATTAAAGGAATTTGTCTTAAAAGTCAAGAAATTTAAACTATAGCTGTTCAGTGAGAGGAAGTGAGCGCATGAAACAGACGAAACAAAAAGTAATTGATGCGGCAATATCGTTGTTTAACACGAAAGGTTATGATGGAACGTCGGTGCGAGAAATTGCAAAGCGAGCGGATGTGAATGTAGCGAATATTTCATATTATTTTGCTGGAAAGCAAGGTTTATTAGAACAGCTTATTACTGACTTTTTAGAAGGATATATTCATGTGATTGAAATGTCGTTCGAACAGAGGGAATATTTGTCGGCTAAAGATGTGATGGTACAAATGGTGCGCGGAATTTTACGATATCAATTTGAAAATAGGGAGCTGACACGTTTCTTCTACCGAGAGCTTTCACTTGATACGACATTAATTCGCGAAGTGATGACCATTTACTTTTCTAAAGAAAGATATTATATAGAGCAAATGATTAGACAGGGACAAATAAAGCAGGAATTTAAAAAGGTATCTTTTACAATGTTTATGACGCAATTAAAAGGCATGATGAATATGCCGTTTTTATATCCGCAATATATATCAGAAGTGCTGCATTCTTTTCCGTCTGAGACATTTTTCATAGAAATGTACACGAAAGAAATTGAGCAATGGATGGAGCAAACATTATGTATAACGAATATGTACTATGAATTGCCAAGAGCTGTTCATATGTGAAAAATCCCCACCTAACGAAATGAGGTGGGGATTTTTGTGCTTTCTTTCCTTTGCCATACATTGTTGCATAAGAGCGCGATAATTGTTAGTGAGGCTCCGGCAATTTCAATTTTGTCGACTGTATAACCTCGAAAGATGGAACCGATAAGTGCAAGTACAGGAACTAAATTCATAAATAATATGCCGTTAATAGATGAAATATAGCGATTTCCTGTGTTCCAGCAAAATACAGCGATAACACCTGCAACAATCGACATATACAAGAGTTCAAAACGAACGCTCATAATGGTACGAAGTGACGGCATAGTAACGATGTTTGTGTAAGTGAAGAAAGTGACGATAACGATGAGTGAAACTGAGCCGAATAAACAAGTTAACGTCGTATACCTGAGTGGTGACCAAGATTGAAAACGAGCACCACCGTTCGTATAAATGACCCAGCAAGTAACGCCGCATAGCATAAGTATATTTGTTGAGAGGTGACTGGCAGCTCCAAATAATAAGTGAATATTTCCTTTTGAAATGACAAGCATAACACCGAGCAATGCAACGAACATACAAAGGAATGTGTAGTTTTGTGGGCGTTTGTTTTTTGTTATCCACTGCAATAATAAAGCGATGAGCGGCATAAGAGATTGAATCATCGCAGCATGGATGGCCCCAGAAGGCCCGGCAAGTTGTTGGCCGTAAAAAATGAGAAAACCATATCCAGCGAAACCGACTGTTCCGTAAAAGAATAACGAAAGTGTTCTTTTTTCTAAGTGGAGTGAAGTTTTTCCTTCAGTAATGAATAGCAAAATAAGAAAAATAATAGCTGCTGATCCGTATCGGATAGTTGTGAAGAAGAACGGATCGATAAACTGCAGAGCATTTGCCATGACAGGAAACATAAATCCCCAAGCTGTTACGGCAAGTAAGCATAGGAGGGATCCGAGTAGCATTTGTTTTTTGTCCAAGAGTATCTTTCCCCTTTTCATTTCGTTATAGTAAGTTGATGAAATAAGTATAAAGAGTAATTGTTTATAGAAGGAAATATCGATTTTTTATGACAGTTATAACTTTTTGTTAGAGGTGTGTACGATGGATTTGGAGGCAGTACGATCGTTTATTGAAGTGAAGAATACGCGCAGTTTATCAAAGGCGAGTAAGCTTTTACATATTTCTCAACCGGCGCTTAGTAAGCAAATTCAAAGGTTAGAAGCGGATTTAGAGGTTACTTTACTCAAGCGTTCCGCGCAAGGAGTGGAATTAACAGAAGCTGGAGAGTTATTTATAACAAGGATGTTACCGATTTTGGAACACATATATGAAGTGAAAGCTGAAATGAAGACTTTTCAGGAGAAGCGGAAAATTTCTATAGGCATATTGCCAAGTTTAGCAGCTCATTACATATCAAAATGTAAAGATGTATTAGGTGAAGGATTCGAAGTAGAATGGAAAATTGAGCATACGAAAGTACTAATGGGACTCTTTAAAGAACGGAAGATTGAAGCGATGTTCGTCGATTCAATAGTAGAAGGCGCTACGTGTATAAAAGAAATGCGAGAAGAAAAAATTGTTTGTGTCGTTTCAAATGATCATCTTTATAAAGAGAAAACAGTGATCCGAATGGAAGATTTGCAAAATGAAAAGTTAATCGTATACCCAGAAATCTGTGATGTAAGGAAAATGATTACGAATATGTTTCAGGGGATAGGTGCGAAACCAATCATTGCATTTGAAACTTCTTATGCAGAACCGATGCTTGCAATGGTCGGAGCTGGACTTGGTATTACGTTACTTCCAGAAATGGTAGTAGAGCAAGCGGTAAAGCAAGGGAATGTACATGCAATTTCTATTGAACCACCACTTGTGCGCAAAATTTATTTCGTATCTCATATGAAAGAGAACCTGTTATTACAATCATTTGATGATGGGAGGTAATCCAAACAGAAGATTGAGAAAGATTACAATTGCATTGAAAGAAACATGAAATTTTAAAAAAAACTAGGTCAAAAACAAGCCATTACATGGTATGATTAGTACATTGTTAGTTGTTAAATATAGGGGAATTCCCTTTTTATACATAATGCCTTCCATTTCATAAACGGAACGGACAAAAAAAGAGATATAACTAGGAGGCTTTTTTGCATGGATTCTATCCTGACGATCGTTATCATTGTAGTAAGCTCTATTCTAGTGCTGCTCATGATAGAGCTTGTGATAAGAAATCGTTCATATAAAGATATTGAAGCGCTGGAGCAGTGGAAACAAGAGATAAAAGATAAGCCTGTGGCAGATGAACTAAAACGGGTGAAAGACTTAAATATGACAGGTCAAACAGAAGAACTGTTTGGTAAATGGCGTGAAGAATGGGATGAGATTGTATCAACAACCCTTCCGAAAGCAGACAAAGATTTAGCGCAAGCGCGAAAATTCGCCTCGCAATTCTCCTTCCGAAAAGCAAAGCATGCGATGAATGAATCCATAAGTGGTTTAGATGACGCTGATAATCGTATTACAGACATTTTAAATGAATTACAGCAATTGTTAGAAAGCCATGAAAAAAATAGCTCAGAAATTGAAGGGTTACGTGATACATATCGTAGTATGAAGAAGAGTGTTCTTGCTCATAGGCATATGTATGGAGCAGCAGAGCAGAAAATCGAAGAGATGCTAGACGCTGAATCTAATAAGTTTAAAAGCTTTGAAGAGGCAACAGATAATGGCGACTACTTAAAAGCGAGAGAAATTGTTATTAGTTTAGAAGAAGGTTTAGCAAACTTAGAAATCATTATTCACCAAATTCCAGATTTACTGGTAGAGTGTCAAGCGACGTTACCAGTTCAGTTGGAAGATTTATTACACGGACATAATGATATGGTAAGACAAGGTTATGTATTAGAGTATTTGGAAATCCCTAAAGAAGTTCGCGATATGACGACACAACTACACACATGTTTAATGAATATACAGGAGCTTCATATAACGGAAGCGGCTGAAAAAGTAGAAGACTTAAAAACGCGTTTAGATGGCTTCTATGATCAACTGGAACAAGAAGTGCATGCGAGACATTATGTGGAGCAAAAAACACTTTCTGTTTATGAAGACTTAGAAGAAATCCGCACTGAAACGCTTGAAACAAAAGCAGAAACACAACTTGTGAAACAAAGTTATCAGTTACAAGATAAGGACATTGAGTCTCAAAAAGTAATTGAAAAGCAAATGCACATTTTAACGAAACGTTTTGAAATGCTACAATTACGCGTTGCGGAACAAGATATTGCCTTCTCTATTATTCGTGAGGAACTAGAAGAGGTTTATGAGCAATGTGAAACGTTAAAAGTACTTCATGCAGAGTATAAAGAAATGCTGCAAACGATGCGTAAAGAGGAATTTGAAGCGCGTGAGAAGTTACAAGAAATGCGAAATATCATTTTTGAAACGAAACGTTTTATGCAAAAGTCGAATTTGCCAGGTCTTCCAGAAAGCATTATGGAAGATTTACAAAGAGGACAAATGGCAATGCAAGCTGTATATGAACAGTTAGAAGTGAAACCGTTAAATATGAACGCTGTAAATAGCAGTTTAGAAGAAGCGTACACAACTGTTAATGGTGTAGCTGAAATGACAGAAGAGTTAATTGGACAAGCGTATTTAGTTGAAAAATTAATTCAATACGGTAATCGTTACCGCAGTCATGATGAGAACCTTGCAGAGAGCTTAAATTATGCGGAGAAATTATTCCGTGAATATCAATACGATGCAGCTTTAGAACAAGCGGCTTCTGTACTAGAGCAACTTGAACCTGGCGTTGTTCAAAAAATAGCTGAATATGTAGACAATGAACAAACCCTTTCATAAGGGTTTGTTTTTTTGTGTAATTTTGGGGACGATGTTGCTATAATGAATAGCGGAATACAGTAAGGTTATTCGTTTTAAAATATAGTGAAACTGTAGTCAGTAGGGTCATCCTAGCTAATTATCGGCCTTCACAATCGGGATAAAATGGAACCTTTGAGTAGTCTTAGCGTAATTACACGTATTTGTGATATGATTATATGATGTGATAGCGCTGAAAGGGGAAGAACGATGATCTATTTTGATAATAGTGCGACGACGAAGCCATATCCAGAAGCCCTTCAATCGTACGTAACGGTTGCTGGAAAATATTTTGGAAACCCTTCTTCTATTCATTCGCTTGGGGGAGAGGCAGAGCGTCTATTAACACAATCAAGAACGATTGCAGCGCAGCTTCTTCACGTTAAACCTTCTGAGATTATTTTCACATCAGGTGGAACGGAAGGGAATAACCTTGCGATTAAAGGAATAGCGATGAGGAATCGTTCGCGCGGTAAACATATCATTACAACAAATATTGAACACGCGTCTGTGTTTGAAGCATATAAACAATTAGAAGATCTCGGTTTTGATGTAACATATTTACCGGTTAATGAGCATGGTGTTGTATCGGTAGAGGATGTAAAACGAGCACTTCGTGAAGATACGATTCTTGTGTCAATTATTCACGTGAACAACGAGACTGGAGCAATTCAGCCTGTTGCTGAAATTGGAACGTTATTATCGAACTATCCGAAAATAAGATTCCATGTGGACCATGTACAAGGGATAGGAAAAGTACCGCTTGATTTATATGCTTCTCATATTGATCTTTGCTCAATATCTGGACATAAATTCCACAGTGTAAAAGGAACGGGTCTTCTTTATGTACGTGATGGCGTAAGGTTAGATCCAATTTTATCAGGTGGTCAACAAGAGCTTAAGTATCGCTCTGGTACAGAAAACTTACCTGGCATTGTAGCGATGGTGAAAGCACTTCGCATGACAATGGAACAAGTGAAAGAAAAGATAGCTCATTTGCACAATTTACAAACAGAGCTTGTCCGTTTCTTGAAAGAGATGGAAGATGTAACGATCAATACGTCGCTTGCATATGCAGCACCGCACATTTTAAATGTATCATTTGTTGGTTTAAAACCAGAAGTGGTCGTTCATGCTTTAGAAGAGCACGGTGTATATGTATCGACGAAGTCTGCTTGTTCTTCAAAAGCAAATGAAGTGAGCAGGGTGTTAGTGTCAATGGGAGTACCCCATGCCGCTGCTGCAAGTGCTATTCGTATTAGTTTGGCACCAGAAAATACGATGGAAGAAGTAAAACAATTTGAAGGTATTGTGAAAGAGACGATGCCAAAATTACATGAAGTGATGAGGTAAAGGAATATGATGACATATGAATATATTTTAGTTCGTTATGGAGAGATGACGACTAAAGGTAAGAACCGCTCTAAATTTGTAAGCACATTGAAAGATAACGTAAAGTTCAAACTGAAAAAGTTCCCAAATATTAAAATCGATGCAACGCATGACCGTATGTACATTCAATTAAATGGCGAAGATCATGAAGCAATTTCTGAAAGATTGAAAGATGTATTCGGTATTCATAAGTTTAACTTAGCGATGAAAGTACCATCAGAATTAGAAGATATTAAAAAGGGTGCATTAGCAGCTTTCTTACAAGTAAAAGATGATGTGAAAACATTTAAAATTACAGTGCACCGTTCTGATAAGCGCTTCCCAATGAAGACGATGGAGTTACTTCCAGAAATCGGTGGACACATTTTAGAAAATACAGAGGATATCACAGTAGATGTTCATAATCCAGATGTGAATGTACGTATAGAAATTCGCAGTGGTTACAGCTATATTATGTGTGGTGAGCATATGGGAGCTGGTGGTTTACCAGTTGGCGTTGGCGGAAAAGTAATGGTACTTCTTTCTGGTGGTATCGATAGCCCCGTAGCAACGTACTTAACGATGAAACGCGGCGTGTCTGTGGAAGCAGTTCATTTCCATAGCCCACCTTTCACAAGCGAGCGTGCAAAACAAAAAGTAATCGATTTAGCACAAGAGTTAACGAAGTACTGTAAACGTGTAACGCTTCACCTTGTTCCATTTACAGAAGTGCAAAAAACGATTAATAAAGAAATTCCATCTAGCTATTCAATGACAGTTATGCGCCGTATGATGATGCGTATTACAGAGCGTATCGCAGAGGAGCGTAATGCACTTGCAATTACGACTGGTGAAAGTCTTGGACAAGTAGCAAGCCAAACGTTAGATAGTATGCATACAATCAACGAGGTAACAAACTATCCGGTTATTCGTCCACTTATTACGATGGATAAATTAGAAATTATTAAAATCGCTGAAGAAATTGGCACATATGATATTTCAATTCGTCCGTACGAAGATTGCTGTACAGTATTCACACCAGCAAGCCCAGCGACGAAGCCGAAGCGTGAAAAAGCGAATCGTTTTGAAGCGAAATACGATTTCACACCATTAATCGATGAAGCTGTAGCGAACAAAGAAACAATGGTATTACAAACAGTTGAAGTAGTGGCGGAAGAAGAAAAATTCGAAGAACTTTTTTAAAACCATAAATTACCATATCTAAAACATGTATGAAGTCATGTTATTTATCACACTCTATACTCACAAGGAGGTGATATAACATGTCACGTAGCACAAATAAATTAGCGGTTCCTGGTGCTGAATCAGCATTAGACCAAATGAAATACGAAATCGCTCAAGAGTTTGGTGTTCAACTTGGAGCTGATGCAACAGCTCGCGCTAACGGTTCTGTTGGTGGTGAAATCACTAAACGTCTAGTTTCACTAGCTGAGCAACAATTAGGCGGTTACCAAAAATAATCCCATATAAGATGGCTTAGAAAGAGCGGATTTTCCCGCTCTTTCTTTTTGTTGTTTGCACCGTTATACATTCATTTCGACATAGATATAAAAAATTTGTCAAAAGAAGAGGGTTCAAAATTAACTGAAAATTCTTTATTATATAAGGGAGGCATAGAAATGGAGGAGGATATTGTATGAAGAGAGAAGAATTGTTGGCGCCGCCGTCTTATAATTTAGTTTCTGAAATAGAGAAATATACAAGTGATAAAGAGAAGCTTGCTTTAATTTGGCAAGATGATAAAGGGAATAGACGAGAAGTTACATACGCTGAGTTAATGAAAGGTGCGAATAAAATTGGAAACGCTTTTATAAAGAGTGGTCTGCAAAAAGGGGACAAGCTCCTCATTATGATGCCACGTTTAATTGAAGCGTACATGACGTATATCGCTGCGATTAAAGCAGGATTTGTCGTAATTCCGAGTTCGGAAATGTTGCGCAAAAAGGATATAGAATATCGCATTGGGCACGGGGAAGTAAAAGCAATCGTAAGTTATGAGCCGTACATTGGGCAGTTTGATGATATAGAAGCGATGGAATCTCTTCAAAAATTCGTTCTGAGCGAGCAGTCAGTAGATGGATGGATTAATTTAAAAACAGCGTTAGAAACAGAAAGTGACCTGTTAGAAATGGCGAAGACAGATAAAGAAGATATGGTCTTTTTATCTTACACGTCAGGGACGACAGGAAATCCAAAAGGTGTTGTTCATACGCATGCATGGGCATATGCTCATTTACGTACGAGCGCTCCAAACTGGCTCGGAATTGAAGAGAATGATGTTGTGTGGGCGACAGCTAGTCCAGGTTGGCAAAAGTGGATTTGGAGCCCGTTTGTAGCAACTCTCGGTTCAGGTGCAACAGGATTTGTATACCACGGTAAGTTTGAACCAAAAACGTATTTAAACTTATTAGGTGATAATAAGGTGAATGTGCTTTGTTGTACGCCGACTGAGTATAGATTAATGGCAAAAGTAGAAGACTTAAGTGAGTACAATTTAGAAGCATTACATAGCGCTGTATCCGCAGGTGAGCCGTTAAATAGAGAAGTCATTGAAACGTTCCAAAAGCACTTTAATATTCCAGTAAGAGACGGCTATGGGCAAACGGAAAACACATTACTTGTCGGTGTAATGAAAGGAATGGATATTAGACCAGGATCAATGGGAAAACCAACGCCAGGAAACCACGTTAATATTGTAGATGAGGAAGGTATTCCGGTAAAGGTAGGAGAAGTGGGTGATATTGCAGTTCACATTGAAACACCAGCCCTCTTTAAACAATATTATAAAGACGATGAGCGCACAGCGATGCAATTCCGCGGTGATTATTATATTACCGGTGATAAAGCGAAGAAAGATGAAGAAGGCTATTTCTGGTTTGAAGGGCGCGGTGATGATATTATTATTAGCTCTGGTTATACAATTGGGCCGTTTGAAGTAGAAGATGCGCTCGTAAAACATCCTTACGTAAGAGAGTGTGCGGTTGTCGCAAGCCCTGATGAAATTCGCGGAAGTGTCGTGAAGGCATTTATCGTATTAAGAGAGAATATAGACAAGAACGAAGAAACATTAATTCCAGTACTCCAACAACACGTCAAAGAACTCACTGCACCATATAAATACCCTCGCAAAATTGAATTTGTAGATGAACTACCAAAAACGATTTCTGGAAAAATTCGCCGTATTGAACTTAGAAAACAAGAGATGGAGATTCCGTCAAAATAATTTTGAAAACAGTGAAGGAAATAGTTGAATGAAATGCCAAACAATGATAATATAAAAACGAACATAAGTTCGATTTTATAAACTAAAAAAAGAGGTGTCCGTATGATTTTAGGTATTAATCCGTACTTAGTTTTAGATGGTAGTGGGCAAGAGGCTGTACAGTTTTATAAAGAGGCGTTAGACGCAAAAGTAGAAGTCATGCAAACTTTTGGTGACATGCCTGAAAATCCAGAATACCCGATTCCAGCTGAAGCAAAAGAGCGCGTTTTACATGCTACTTTAAAAGTTGGTAATACGGACCTTATGATTTCTGATACATTCCCAGGTCAAGGGCATGCAATCGGATCTCAAGTAACAATTGCAATTCAAATTAGTAATGGAGAAAAAGCGAAAGAAGTATTCGAAAAGTTACAAGAGGGTGGAGAAGTTATTATGCCACTTCAAGAAACGTTCTGGAGCCCAGCATACGGACAACTAAAAGATAAATTTAGCATTGAATGGCAAATTACAACGAATCCTACTGAACAAAATTAATTTTTGGAAAAGCACCATTTTTAATCGGAATGGTGCTTTTTTTATACGGATTAATTTCGTAGACTTAAGGAAAAGGGGATGAGTATATGGGAGAGATTTGGTATGGCGGCACCATTTACACGATGCGAGAAGAGAATGAAAAAGTAGAAGCTATTTATGTTGAAAAGGGTATGATCGTTGATGCCGGGAGTAAGGAAGAACTAGAAAGCAAATATTCAGACGTGAAGTTGTGCGACTTAAAAGGGAAAACGATGATTCCAGGTCTCGTTGATAGTCATATGCATCTTATTGGTCATGGAGAGAGATTACTTCGTTTAGATTTATCAAACTGTACATCTTATAGCGAAGTGCTGATTCTTGTGCGGGAGCGAGTGGAAGAAGCTCCAAAGGGCTCTTGGATTATTGGAGAAGGCTGGAATGAAAATAACTTTACAGATACAAAACAAGTTCATGTACGTGATTTAGATGAAATTTCTACAGAACATCCAATTTTATTAAAGCGGGTTTGTCGCCACGTTACATGGGTGAATTCATACATATTGCAAGAAGCGAACATAACAGAAACGACGCAAGACCCGAAAGGAGGAAAAGTCGGCCGGGACGCATTGAATAATGTAACAGGGCTTTTATATGAACAAGGACAAGAACTAATAAAACATGTTCAGCCTG
Organism: Bacillus cereus group sp. MS39; assembly: GCF_040448665.1. Classification (NCBI taxonomy): domain Bacteria; kingdom Bacillati; phylum Bacillota; class Bacilli; order Caryophanales; family Bacillaceae; genus Bacillus; species Bacillus cereus group sp. MS39. Next base: position 807,243 of record NZ_CP123058.1, read on the forward strand.
AAATTGATGAAGCCTACTTACAAAGAGCTCTGCAAACAGCGATAAAAGACTGTTGGCAATATGGACTCGTTGGTGGGCATACGGAAGATTTAAATTATTACGGTGGTTTTAGAAAAACGCATAATGCGTTTTCTCATGTTATAAAAGAAATGCCATTTAAAGCGCACTTGCTCGTTCACCATGAAGTGGCACATGAGCGAAAAGAATATGAAAATGAGCATTATATTGAATTTGGTGCGATGAAAATTTTTTCTGATGGCTCTTTTGGCGGAAGAACAGCTTTATTAAGTGAACCGTATGAAGATGCGCAGGAAACAAATGGAGTTGCAATCTTCTCACGTGAAGAGCTTGCGGAGTTAGTGAAAAAAGCACGTGATTTCCATATGCCAGTTGCGATTCATACAATCGGTGATTTATCGCTTGAATATGTCATTGATGCACTTGAATTATATCCACCAGTAGAAGGATTACGCGACCGCATTATTCATTGTCAGTTAGCTCGTGAAGAGTTGATTGAGAGAATGCAACACTTGACGGCTATTATCGATATTCAGCCCGTCTTTGTGTCATCGGACTTCCCATCGGTCATTGAAAAACTAGGCGAGCATCGTCTTCGTTATGCATACGCTTGGAAGACGTTACTGGAAGCAGGATTACACTGCAACGGTGGGTCTGACGCACCAATTGAACAAGTGAATCCGTTTTTAGGCATATATAGCGCTGTTACACGTAGAAGTTTTATTGACGGTTTATGCTATATGCCAGAGGAAAGATTAACGGTATATGAGGCTGTCTCTTTATTTACGACAGGAAGTGCCTATGCAATTGGAAAAGAAGCGAAGAGAGGACAAATTACAAAAGGATATGAAGCGGACTTTACGATATTAGCCCGCAATATTTTTGAAATAGAAGCAGAAGAAATAAAAGAATTACAAGCAGAAATGACTGTAATTGATGGGGAGATTGTTTATAGGAAAGATGTCTAAAAGTTTGAGGAAACGGCCTGAAAATACATTTTGGTGTTGCTTCCTCTTTTTAGATAGGTTGATGATATTGTTAATTTTTGTCGGTAAATTGATATTTTGGTTAAAATCGTTGATATATTTTGACTTGTGATAGATATATTCGAAAAATCGTTGATATATTTTGAGTTACGATAGATATATTTGAAAAATCGTTGATATAATTTCATATACTGTTGTCCTGTTCCAAAATATTTTGTGAAACAGCGTTAAGTTGCATGTGATAAATAAATAACCCTCGAATTATGGAAATCCCATAATTCGAGGGTTATTTGATTACTATAAAAACGTTCTCTGTACTTTTTCCCAGAAGGAATTGTTTTTTAATTTAACTGTTTTAATTTGTTTATCGCTTAAGCGTACAACAGCTTTTTCCACTTGTTTAATGCTAAGCGCTTCATTATCCAGACCGATAACAGGATAATCGTTACCGTCTGGTTTTAGTTTTAAAGTTAATGTGCGTTCGTGATTTAAAATGAACGGTGAACCGAGCGTACGGTATGTGTTGTTATTTAATGATGCTAGTTCGCTTACTTGGAAGCACGGAATAAGTGGGTCAACAACCGCGCCATGTAATGATTTATTGTAAGCTGTACTTCCTGTTGGGGTGGAAACAACTAAACCGTCCCCTCTAAATGTTTCGAAATATAGATCATCAACGTGAACATCTACAACGAATGTTTTAATGATACTAGAACGTAATGAGAACTCATTTAAACAATAGAAAGATGTACTGTGATCTACATCTACCTGAATTGTTGGATATTTTCGCACTTCAATTTCATTTTTTGTAATTTCTTGAAGGGCTGTATCAACGTGATCAATATGGAAATCGCAGTAGAACGAAATTTCATCTTTCGTAGAAATCCCTGCGTATAAGCAATCTTCTCTAAAACCAGTTTTACGAACGGCTTGTAAGAAAGTTGCATCATCTCCAACACTGACGATAGCGTTTGCATTTTTTGGATGATCTAATATGGTGAATCCATTCTCTTCTAAAATACGATAGATTGGTTTCATTTTTTCAACGAGCGTTGCTTTGTCATCACCATAAAAGAAAAATAAATTGCGACGATCTGCCATTATGTATCCCTCCACTGCAGTTAAATTTTCTGTTCTTCGTGCTACATATCATCCAAATACGTTCCCCGACGATATGTTCAAATAATATATTTCGATATAAAATGTCAAAATCCTTTTTTTATTTTTAGAAAAATTTTTATATTCAATCTTAAAGGATTCTGTTTAATGATGAATAAACTTGTCGATAATGGGTACGGAGTGAAAGGATGATACGTATGAAGTGGCTCGTGATTGGAATAATAATTCTTCTCCTTTTTATTTTGCTTATACTATTGTCGAAAATAAAGCTTAAAGTGACATTTTTATATTCAGAAATGGAAAAGCAATGTTTGTTTCAAGTGAAAATATGGATGATTCGATATACGTTTGATGTATTGGAAAGAATTGAAAAACAACAGAAAAAGACAGGGCAGAAAATCGAAAAAGCTGAAAAAGACGGTGGATTAGATAATAAAATTATGGCGCAACTTGATAGTATGGGGGAGCTGATAAAAAAGCTACAAGAAGTTCATACTATTGTTAAAGATTTTCTCAAACGAGTGAAAATCAATGGGTGGAAATGGCATACGCAAATTGGAGCAGGCGACGCAGCTAGCACTGGAATTGTCACTGGATATGCATGGGGGACAAAAGGAATGGCTGCTGGAGTTGTAGGACAATATATGCATATTGTAGACGTACCAGAATTTGAAATTACTCCTGTTTTTCAAGGGAAAGGATTTGCATCAAGATGTGAGTTAACGGCATCTTTTCGCATATTTCGTGCTATAAGAACAGGGATCAAATTACTCGTATTTATGAGAAGACAAAGATCTGGTACGACTGAAAAATCTGTTCAAGCATAGGGGGGATATAGAATGGACCATCCAATTCAAGGTTTAATGACAACCGCAATGCAGCATTTAAAACAAATGACTGATGTAAATACAATTGTTGGTGATCCGATTAAAGCGGCAGATGGAAGTGTAATTCTTACCGTTTCGAAAGTTAGTTTCGGATTCGCCGCCGGTGGAAGTGAATTTGGTAAAGTAGAACATTCAGGCCGTCATCCATTTGGCGGGGGAAGTGGTGGAGGAGTTTCTATTAATCCTGTTGCTTTTCTTGTTATAAATGGAGAAGGTGTAAAAGTGTTGCATTTAGATAAGCAAACACACGTCATCGATAAAATAATTGAATTAGCGCCACAAGCTGTTGATAAAGTGAAGGAAATGATGGATAAACGAAAAGAAGACGATCCTGAATTTCAAATTTAACAAATAAAGAAGCTAATCAATGGATTAGCTTCTTTAATTTTTTTGTAAATAAAGCGATTTTATTTGCATTATCGATAGGGACAAACTATCATTTACAGTGTACATATTTTGTTTAAATAAGGGAGGATTTTCAAGTGGCAAACGTAACTTTTAAAGGTAACCCAATGACTTTAGTTGGAACAGAAGTTAAAGTTGGCGATCAAGCGCCAAAATTCCAAGTATTAGCAAATGACTTATCTCCAGTAAGTTTAGAAACATACAAAGGCGAAGTAAAATTAATTAGTGTTGTACCTTCAATCGACACAGGTGTGTGTGATGCACAAACACGTCGTTTTAACCAAGATGCAGCAGGTATTGAAAACGCGAAAGTATTAACAATTAGCGCTGACCTACCATTCGCTCAAAAACGTTGGTGTGCAGCAAACGGTTTAGAAAATGTTGTAACACTTTCTGACCACCGTGACCTTTCATTCGGTGAAGCTTACGGCTTAGTAATGAAAGAGCTTCGTTTACTTGCTCGTGCAGTATTCGTAGTAGATAGCAACGACAAAGTAGTTTACGCAGAATACGTAAGCGAAGGTACAAGCCATCCAAACTATGAAGCAGCATTAGAAGCAGCTAAAGCGGCAAAATAATGTGAAAGAAATGACCTCTTATAAAGAGGTCGTTTTTTCTCATGTATTGCTGCGTAATGGTACCAATATATGAGAAAAAACGTTATATCATATATAACTTAAAGGGGAGCTCTTTGCAGGAGGTCGCTTTTTCTTTTTGGAAAAAAACACTTTGTGGTATGATATAAGTTATGTGTAAAAGAGAGAAGGAGGAATGTACGTGAGTCAGACAGTAGAAACATTATTTTCTATTTTTGATTCTTCTGCGGTAGTTTTACGTAAAGAATTAGATGTAACATATTTAGAGGCGCTTGTAGAAACAGGTGATAACTTGTTTGAAGGAGCAATTTTACAAGAGGAATTATCCGAATCAGCAATTGAAAGGCTGAATCGTGAATATAGTACGTTTAATGAAGAAACATATAAAGGGGAAGAAATTCGTAAAGCATTTCAGTTAGCCATTTTAAAAGGAATGAAAGAAGGCGTACAAGCGAATCACGAAATGACGCCTGATGCAGTTGGAATGTTCATGAGCTACTTATTCCATAAATTTATGCAAGGGCAAAACGAAATTACTGTTTTAGATCCTGCAATTGGAACAGGTAACTTAATGACTACAGTATTTAATAGCGCCAAAGAAGGACTAGCAATGAGTGGATTTGGTGTAGAAGTGGATGAAGTGCTAATTAAACTTGCTTTAGTAAATGCAAATTTACAAAAGCATGCAATCGAATTCTTCCATCAAGATGGACTAGCGCCACTTTATATCGATCCGGTTGATGCAGTCGTTTCAGACTTACCGATTGGTTACTATCCAAATGAAATCGGTGCAAGTGAATATAAGTTAAAAGCAGATGAAGGAATGTCGTATGCCCATCACCTATTTATTGAACAAAGTGTGAAACATACGAAAGAAGGCGGGTACTTATTCTTCCTAGTACCAAACTTCATTTTTGAAAGTGATCAAGCACCCAAATTACATGCATTTATTAAAGAAACATGTTTTATTCAAGGGCTATTACAGCTACCTGTTTCCATGTTTAAAAACGAGAAAAATGCAAAAAGTATATTTGTTCTCCAAAAGAAAGGTCCTAGTGTAACAATGCCAAAACAGGCGTTATTAGTGGAGTTACCTAAATTCTCCAACATGAAGGCGATGGAGAACATTATGGATCAATTAAATACTTGGTTTGCAACCCACAAATAAGGCAAGGTATATGTAACAGGGTTAGTAATTCATGTAGTACAGTTTTATATGATATGTCATATTTTTAAATATATACTAGATTAAACTGAATTTTTTTGAAATCTGTAATATATATTTTTTCTTGGTGTTACAATTTTTTCACTTGAAATATATGTCGGACGATGTTTAAATTAAAATCGTGAGTATAAAATTCACTAATGATGAAACGTTTTCATATTTAGTGAATTTGATCAGATAAAATCGAGCGGTTTGTGGACATATCCACACAACTACCAAGAGAAAAAGGGGCGAAAGACTAGATGTCAAAAATCATCGCGATTAACGCAGGAAGCTCTTCCTTAAAATTCCAATTATTTGAAATGCCAAGTGAAACAGTATTAACAAAAGGTTTAGTAGAACGTATCGGTTTAGAAGATAGTATCTTCACTATTACTGTAGATGGCGAAAAACAAAAAGAAATTACAAATATTCCAGATCATGCAGTAGCAGTAAATATGCTTCTTAAAAAATTAACTGAAAACGGAATCGTTAAGTCTCTAGATGAGATTGGCGGTATCGGTCACCGTGTTGTTCACGGCGGCGAAAAATTTGCTGACTCTGTTTTAATTACTGATGAAGTATTAGCTGATATCGAAGAGTTAAGCGATTTAGCACCACTTCATAACCCAGCAAACCTTGTTGGTATTAAAGCATTCCAAGAAGTATTACCAAACGTACCAGCAGTAGCAGTATTCGATACAGCATTCCACCAAACAATGCCGGAATCTGCATTCTTATACAGCCTACCATATGAGTACTATGAAAAATTCGGTATCCGTAAATACGGTTTCCACGGAACTTCTCATAAATACGTAACTGAGCGTGCGGCTGAATTATTAGGTCGTCCACTTGAAAGCTTAAGCTTACTTTCTTGTCACTTAGGTAACGGTGCAAGTATCGCAGCAGTAGAAGGCGGTAAATCTATCGATACTTCTATGGGCTTCACTCCACTTGCTGGTGTAACAATGGGTACACGTTCTGGTAACCTTGACCCTGCGTTAATTCCATACATCATGGAAAAAACAGGCCAAACAGTAGAAGAAGTAGTTAACGTATTAAACAAGAAGAGTGGTATGTTAGGTCTTACTGGTTACTCTAGTGACCTACGTGACATCATTGCGAAAGAAGAAGAAGGCGACCACCGTGCGAAAGTAGCACTTGATGTATTCGTAAGCCGTATCCACAAATACATCGGTTCTTACACTGCTCGTATGAAAGGTGTAGACGCAATCATCTTCACAGCTGGTGTAGGTGAAAACAGTGCAATTATTCGTGAGCGCGTATTAGAAGGCCTTGAGTACATGGGCGTATACTTCGACGTAAAACGTAATAACGTATTTGGTGAAGAAGCATTCATCAGCTTCCCACACTCTCCAGTAAAAATTATCGTAATTCCAACTGACGAAGAAGTTATGATTGCTCGTGACGTACTACGTCTTGGAGATATTGGTTAATATACTATATGAAAAGAAAGACGAGATCCTATAGGATTTCGTCTTTTTTCTTTTGTATATAATTTAAAATTCCATCTGGATATAGTACTTTCTTCTTCTGAATGAATACTGTAACGGGAATCCATTTCGCATACGATACTGTTTGCTCATCTTGTATATTCATTTTTTCCATTTCATATAGTGATGTGTCTAATAAGCGTAAAGAATATAGCTGAATGATTTCATGACCAATTCCCTCATCTAGCTGAAAGATGTTTTCTAAGCAGCCTAAATAATTGGTGATTTCCACTTCTGTATGAAGCTCTTCTTTAAATTCACGAATAACGGTATGTGCTGATTTTTCACCAAGTTCAATTGAGCCGCCAAGAGGTCGGTAATACGTTTCATCGCCTGTATGATATTCTTGTACGAGAAGGCGACCTTGATGTGTAGCAAGACCAAAAGCCTTTGCACGTGGATACATATATAATCACTCCTTATTTCTTTTGTATAAGGATGATTATAAGGCAGTGTGTAATAAAAAGTATCGTGTATTTAAGCCTGCGGTCTAATCGTAATCCCATCAAATAAGTCATGCCAAAATGCTTCATTGTACTGGTATACATCCATAATAGGGCATTTTATAACGCAAATATTTTGTAATCCCCAATCTTCTTGGGCAACAGTTGGTACATCTGCAGGAAGTAGTAATAGGACAGAGAATTTATGTTTAACTATTTGAGATAAAATTTGTTCCAGAGATCGTGCTTCTTCGTATGTTCCTCCAGTTCGAATAAACAATATGGATTTTTCCATTTCAATTGTAGTTAGAAAACGAGTAATTCGATGCTCATAATTTAGCTTGATTTCTGAATAAGAAGGCCAAGAAGTTGGTGTGTTTACATCTGTTTTAAAGTCGTGACAGGAGTCGATTTCATATAGGTTGTCCCTTAGTCTTAATTTCGCAGCATCATCCCAAAATGAGATAAAGGATAAGTTTTCGAAATGTAAAAAACGGTCAAATCGATTTTGTAATAATAAGTTCACTTTTCCTAATGAAGGGCTTAGCATAAAATCAATAACGCCAAAAAATGGTGATAGTCCGAATTGATATAAGGCCCAAGCAGGCCAACAGTTTTGTCCTAAGCTGAATACGGCATTATATTCTTTTTTTATATTGGATAGATTCATGTGATTCATCTCATCCTTTTTGTTAATATTTTATGCCATAAAAAAATGGTATGTGAATGAATATAGACAAGCATATTTGCAAAGAAGAAGCAGAAATATGTTACAATAGAAAAAAATCGAACGAGGTGGTTGTTACGATGCGATCGAAGCGAGAACAAGCCATTTTAGACAATATAAAAGAATGGGAATCGCAATTAGTGGAGCAAGAAGCGACCGATTTTCAAAAAATCTTTGATAAATGGGTACATACGACAATTGCGAAATTGCCTGAGAAAAAACGAAAAGATTTCTTTACGAAAGCAGATGGATGGCTCTTTCATTTGCATGCATTGATTCAAAGTTCACAATCACAGCTAGATGCGCGTAATCGTATTTTAGGAACGTCGAGATTGTTTGATGAATCGATTGAGCAACTAGAAGATTTGAAAGCATTATCTATTGATCAGTTAACATACATAGCAGAGCAGCAAACAGCACGTCATCGCCTATATTCATTCGTACAAGGCGGAGCAACGGGTGCCGGAGGTTTATTATTATTAACGGCTGATTTTCCGGTTATGATTGCGTTAAATGTGAAGGCTGTCCAACTTATTGCAACATCATTTGGGCATGATGTGAACAAGCCTTATGAAATGATGCTTGCATTAAAGGTATTTCATGCGTCATTACTACCAGGAAGACTTCAGCAATACGCATGGTACAATTTATTGCAAGAGCTAGAGCAAGAAGATTCGTTCTTCTACGAAGGAGACGAAACGGTGTTACAACCAGCTTCTACTGAAGTTGTGTTAAAACAAATTTTGAAAACATTTTCGATTTATGCTCTTCGTCGTAAATTATTCCAAGGTATTCCGGTAATTGGAATGGCAATCGGGTCTACAGTGAACTATCGTTTAACAAGAAACGTTACTGAATTTGCAAATAGATTTTATCAAGTGCGCCACATAGTTGAAAAAGAAAAGAGAGCGTAAAAAAAGCGAGAGGCCGAAGCCTTTCGCTTTTTTAATTTGTTGCATGTTTTTTTGGCATTGGAACAGATACTGGTTGCTTTTCCGCTTTTTTTTCTGCTTTTGGATAATAAATTAAATCCAATGTTTTTGCTTGTACGGCAATCGAAAGAATAGTGAAAGCAATTTCTGTCCAATTTAAATAATATAATGAAAGCGCAAGAACAATCGCGTCAAAGACGAAGAAAATTTGCCCAATTGTAAAGCGAGTTCGTTTACTTAATACAATTGTTAAAATATCGTCTCCACCGGTTGCACCGCCAAATCGCAATATAAAACCGAGTCCAATACCAGCTAACGCACCGCCAACTATTGCAGCTACAAATAAATTATTTGATAAATCTACCGTAAATGGAGAATAATTTTCCATAAGAGAATAAAATACTCCGAATGAAATCGAACCTAGGAATGAATAACCAACCATTTTTCTACCTAAAAATGAAGCACACAGTAAAATAATTGGGATATCCATAATTACAGTTGAAATAGATGGTGAAATATCATAAAAATTTTGGATGAATAGTGCAATACCTACAAAGCCACCTTCTGTTAAGTGGTTTTGGAAGTGAATGTGATATAGCGCTGCTGCTAAAATAAATGAACCGATTAAAACCATAAAAACTTCTTTAATAATTTGTCGACTTTGGATGTTCCTCATCGTTATTCCTTCTTTCCGTAGTTAGTAGTCCTTTTTGTGTTGTAAACTAACTACGAGCTCACATGTAGCTTCAGTTAGTTTACTAAAAAAACTAACTACGCTATATGTCGCTGAAGAAATAACGAATAATCCTCTCGTCCATCAATTCTCCCTACCTTCGTTTTAGTTTAAGTCTTAAAACGACTAAACAAAACGTGAAGTAGGATTCTTCATTTAGCAATCCTGCTCTTCTTTGTTTTGTTTAGCTAGTAACAATTAAGTCCTAAACAAAACGCTATGTGTAAGAAGAGTCTTTTTTTTGCCAAATTATCCTTCGGGCAATCATAATTTCCCCACTCTCGTATTTTTTTCGCTAGACTAAAGTATCTAAGCTGAAAAATACGCTACGTGTATGATTCGTCAATACGATGCCACATGCTCCTTCGAGCGATCATGATATCAAAATCCCTTCCTTCAAGATTTATATTATTATATCATACTTTCAAAAAATGTATGCGGATGGAAACCGACAATAAACGGAGGGAATCTACAAAAATTGTTATGTTTAAATATTTTTGTAGAAAAGCCTAAGTTATTTTGCAGAATTGGACAGTTTTTAACGGTTTGTCCAATAAGTAAGAAAGAGATGGTGTTTATTCAGTTGTATCTTTCTGGTCACCTTTATCTTTAAAAAACGCATCCCAGCTAATCACACTTAAAAAAGTTAAAGCAATAATAACGAAAGCGCGCATAAATTTTAGACCTCCTTTTGTACATAGTATATGAATCGTTCACTTTGGAATGTGTCATTTTTTTACAAGTCTTAACTAGTATGAGAGTATATTAATATAGATAGATGAGAGGGAGAGTGAAGATATGCTAAAAGACATGTTCAAAAGAAAAGAATTAATATGTGTTTCATGTCAGAAAAAGATTCAATATGAAGAAGAGCTAGTTGCTTTTGTAAAGTTGCCGAAAGAAAGAAGTATATTAGTTGGTCCGTTTGATGTGTGTTTGGCAAAAACAGCACAAGAAATATATTGTAAATCGTGTTACGACAAAAAAGCATGACCCAAAGTAATTGAGGGGCATGCTTTTTTCATTGGTGTGCTTTCCCCTCAGATACATTTTGAGTGAGTCGATACCAAAGCCAAAGGTCATTAATGATGGAAGCGAGATCGGCAATTTCTGAATTAAGTTTGCAAGAAATTTCGAAGTTTTCTTCGTTATTTAAATGATGCTGTTTTGCATTAATAGAGTGCTCGAGTTCTTTTATACGATCAGGAATCTTTCCGCGAACTTGTTCCCATTTTAATAAAATAGCATGCTGTATTTTTTCGGGGATATTTTCCCAATCTTCTTGTAAATACGGAATTTCAATTCCTAGATGATCGTCGTATAAGAAATACTTTTCCATAGGTTCACCCCCGTTTTCCTGCTTATATTGTACATGAAAACAGAAAGAAGCTCGACGAAATTATTTGAAAAAATTTGAAAATGACTCTTGATACATTTTGTGAAAGGTGTTAAAGTGTGTATTATTATAAAAGAAAATGAATATTTATTCTTTAGGGGGATGCAAAATGGAGAAGAAAAAAGTGGTATTAGCATATTCCGGAGGTCTTGATACTTCCGTTGCAATTAAATGGTTACAAGAGAAGAATTATGATATTATCGCGCTTTGTTTAGACTTAGGGGAAGGTAAAGACTTAGCATTCGTAAAAGAAAAGGCACTTTCAGTAGGTGCAATTAAATCATATATGATCGATGTTCAAGAAGAATTTGCAAATGAATATGCATTGATGGCTATGCAAGCACACACGTTATACGAAGGGAAATACCCTCTCGTTTCTGCATTATCTCGCCCACTTATCGCTAAGAAATTAGTAGAAATTGCAGAACAAGAAGGGGCGACTGCAGTTGCACACGGATGTACAGGGAAAGGGAATGATCAAGTTCGTTTTGAAGTTTCTATTCAAGCGTTAAATCCTTACTTAGAAGTGATTGCGCCTGTACGTGAATGGAAATGGTCACGTGAAGAAGAAATTGCATATGCAAAAGAAAACGATGTTCCAATTCCTATTAATTTAGATAGCCCATTTTCAATCGATCAAAATTTATGGGGACGCAGCAACGAATGTGGAATTTTAGAGGATCCATGGGCAGCGCCGCCAGAAGATGCATATGAGATGACATTGGCATTAGAAGATACACCGAATAAGCCAGAGTTTGTAGAAATCGGCTTTGAAGCAGGCGTACCGACTACTTTAAATGGCACTGCATATTCACTTTCAGAATTAATTAAAACGTTAAATGCCCTTGCTGGAAAACATGGCGTTGGACGTATCGATCACGTAGAAAATCGTCTTGTTGGTATTAAATCGCGTGAAGTATACGAATGTCCAGCGGCAATGACGTTAATCACAGCACATAAAGAGCTGGAAGATCTAACGCACGTAAAAGAAGTGGCACATTTTAAACCGGTGATTGAGCAGAAAATAACAGAACTTATTTATAACGGTTTATGGTTCTCTCCTTTAAAACAAGCGCTTCATGCTTTCTTACAAGAAACGCAAAAGAATGTAACAGGTACAGTGCGTGTGAAATTATTTAAAGGCCATGCGATTGTAGAAGGACGTAAATCTGAGTACTCTTTATATGACGAAAAATTAGCAACATATACTGCTCAGGACGAATTTAATCATGATGCAGCAGTTGGATTCATTTCATTATTCGGTTTACCGACGAAAGTATACAGCCAAGTGAATCAAAAGAAGGTGGAAGCGTGAGCAAACTTTGGGGCGGACGTTTTACAGAAGAAGCGGAAGCGTGGGTTGAAGAGTTTGGAGCATCCATCTCCTTCGATCAACAATTAGTAAATCAAGATATAAAGGGAAGTATTGCACACGTAACGATGCTAGCAAAGCAAGGTATCGTTACGAAAGAAGAAGCAGAGAAAATAAAGGTAGGGCTTCAGTATTTATTAAAAGAAGCAAAAGAGAGTAAGCTTCAATTCTCAGTAGAAGCAGAAGATATTCATTTAAACATTGAAAAAATGTTAATTGAACAAATCGGTGAAGTAGGAGGGAAACTTCATACAGGACGAAGCCGTAACGATCAAGTAGCGACTGATATGCATTTATATTTGAAAGAAAAAGTAGAACATATTATAAAAGCTACAAAACAATTGCAAACGGTTCTTGTTCATCAAGCAGAAAATAATATTGAAACCATTATGCCCGGTTATACGCATTTGCAGCGTGCGCAGCCAATTTCATTTGCTCATCATATTCTCGCTTACTTTTGGATGTTAGAGCGTGATGTGAATCGTTATGAAGATTCATTAAAGCGCATTAACATTTCACCATTAGGAGCAGGAGCATTAGCTGGGACAACATTCCCGATTGATCGAGAATATAGTGCGGAGCTTCTTGGATTTAATGGAATCTATGAAAATAGTTTAGATGCAGTAAGCGATCGTGATTTCATACTGGAGTTCCTAAGTAACTCATCTATGCTCATGATGCACTTATCACGCTTTTGCGAAGAACTTATTTTATGGAGTAGCCAAGAGTTTCAATTTATTGAAATGAGCGATCAATACGCAACGGGAAGCAGCATTATGCCGCAAAAGAAAAATCCGGATATGGCGGAATTAATTCGTGGTAAAACAGGCAGAGTGTACGGTAATTTATTTAGTTTACTTACAGTAATGAAAGGATTACCGCTCGCTTACAATAAAGACTTACAAGAAGATAAAGAAGGAATGTTTGATACAGTAAAAACAGTAGAAGGATGCCTTCATATTATGGCAGGCATGCTAGAAACGATGACTGTCAACAAAGAAAAGATGGGGCAAGCTGTAACGCAAGATTTCTCAAACGCAACAGAAATTGCCGACTATTTAGCAAGCAAGGGACTGCCATTCCGTCAAGCTCATGAAATTGTCGGGAAACTAGTTCTTCATTGTACGCAAAAAGGAATTTATTTATTAGATGTACCACTTGAAACATACAAAGAAATGAGCTCATTATTTGAAGAAGATTTATATGAAGTTCTTTCATCATATGCAGCTGTAAAGCGTCGTAATAGTGCTGGCGGGACAGGGTTTGAGCAAATTGAAAAAGCTTTGGAGAAGGCGAAAGCGTTAGTTGGAGAGTTTGTAGGAATTAAATGATGTATGAGAGAGAAGGTAAGGTGCTTTTTTAGAAAGCACCTTACTTTTTTTGTGTTTAGATTTTTAGGGGGGTATCTATCATTTCATAATCATTTTTCATAATCATAAAATGATGTTTCTCATGTATCGCTAATAGTTGGATAGATTGAATCAGGTTAGGATAGTGAGCGATTGGATCTAAAAATACGATATGTCCGGCGATATTTTCTTCTATATTTTGAACAAGTTTTTTTATTTCATCTGTTTCACGGGAAAGTAATTCTTCTAATTCAGTTACATTCATAGAGTGATAGATTTTTTTTGAGGGGATTAAAATCCAAGGTGCTTTCATTCCTTTACCATGCTTTTCTTTATATTCGGCATAATTGTCGTGTATTTCAGTTTCAAATGGGGTATTTTTTCTTAGCTTTGCATAAGGGATAAGAGTGAGAGAGAATTTAATCGCTACTTTGAGCATCCTTGTAATTAAATATAAGTGATAAAAGTGTTCACCAGTAGACCATTTTTTGTCCTCTTTCCTATACCATAGTTGTTCTTGTGATAATGAATGGAGATGAGGAAGGAACTCGTTCCTTTGTACATGTAATGTGTGAAAATGTTTTGAGATATTTTCAGATTTCATAGTAGAGCATCCTCCATACTTGTTTTTTCCTAATTATAACATTTTTCGTGAGGAGGTAAGTAAGCCTAGAGCATTTTGCTCTAGGCTTAAAGTTTCATCGATTAATCATACTTATGTCGATCTTCCGTAATTCGAATATACTCAATATCCATCAAATCTCTAAGTAATGCACCATTACTTAGTTCCACGCCATGCTTATCTTTAAAATGAGTACGAATCGTATCTAGCATTTCAATTTCTTTCCCATTCACATCTAAAATAATGCGTTCGGAATCACCCATGCAGCATCCTCCTTTTTTAAACACATATATTTTGTCCATCTATTTCTAAAAAATGTATGTTAACCTAAAGTTAGAAAATAAGAAAGGAATGGAAAATGAGGCGTATTTATTTTATAGGGTTAATTTTGTACACGCTAATTGTATTACACGTTGCATTCCCAAATATCTTTTCATTTAAGGATGTAGAAACAGTACACGTTGGGATATTTATCTTTATTCTATTTGTAGTAGATTGCTGTATTTCAATATGGCTTTCGAAAAGAAAACATGTACAAGATAAAAAAGAAATCGAACGGAAAAAGAGAAAACGTTCATTTTGGATGACGACGTATTGTTTTTCTTTAGTAATTGCTGCTGCCTTTTTAAGTGAGAATGTTCCGTTAGAAAGATTAAATATTGGATTTGGAGCGTTCGTATTTGCATACTATTTTTTCGTGCACTTTCTTCCTTATATGAAAGAAAAGCGAGGAGAAGAGGAAGATCCGTTTGTAGAAGAAGCGAGAGAACAAGAGCATAAGAGAATAGAAGAAGATATAAAGAAACTCGGAGAACAAAAATGGTATTTAAAATCTAAAGTCATATATGTTCTGTGCTTCATTACGCCGCCGATTGGCTATTTGTACGTTTTCTTTCTTCGTAAAAAAATGACAGAAGATGCAAGGCAATCTTATTTAACTGTAGCTACGATCATGATGGCACTGTGGTCCTTAAAATTTCTTCCGCCTTATGTATTAGCGATTACTGTTGTTGTTATAGCTTGTCTTGTATTTATAGTAAAATATGTGAAATGAAAAAAACACCAAGCCCATGTGGACTTGGTGTTTTA
Source organism: Bacillus cereus group sp. MS39 (assembly GCF_040448665.1). NCBI lineage: Bacteria > Bacillati > Bacillota > Bacilli > Caryophanales > Bacillaceae > Bacillus > Bacillus cereus group sp. MS39. Next base: position 822,635 of record NZ_CP123058.1, read on the forward strand.
TTTATGAATTAAAGATCACCTTGCTCCTCATCACCACGAACAACAAGGACATCGCATTTCGCATAGCGAATAATATGTTCAGAGACGCTACCAATTAGGAAACGCTCAACAGCATTTAAACCAGTTGCACCACACATAATTAAATCTACTTTATGGTTTGGAGCGATTTCTTTTGAAATTTTAGATTTAGGATTACCAAATTCTAATACAGTTTCAATTTTTTCAAGGCCAGCTTCAAGCGCAGTTTTTTTGTAGTCTTCTAATAAGTCTTCTGCAAATAGATTTGCACGTTCAGCAATTGCGCGGCTATAAGCTTCTACTGCTGAGTATGCTTTTACATCAACGATATGAGCAATTGTTAATGTTGCATTGTTGCGTTTTGCGACTTGAATTGCTTTTTTAAAAGCTCTTTCTGCCTCTTTAGAACCATCCACCGCGATTAAAATATTTGTATATGTATTATTCATAGTAAATTCCTCCCAATCATTTTTATTACCGTTTACAACTTTATTATAAAACAAATTTTGGTAATGTGCTTACCGTAAACGTTACAGAATTTTGAAAACTTTGCTTTAATTCATTTTAGTTGTAATTGGGGCGAGAACTTGTTACATATGAAGTATAGCAATTTAAAAGGAGGCATGTTTGTGAGACACGCGCTCATTACAGCCGGTACGAAAGGTTTAGGAAAGCAAGTAACAGAAAAGTTATTGGCTAAAGGATATTCAGTAACAGTAACATACCATAGCGATATGGCGGCTATGGAAACGATGAAAGAAACATATAAAAATATGGAAGAGCGTCTACAATTTGTGCAAGCGGATGTCACGAAAAAGGAAGATTTACATAAAATAGTAGAAGAAGCGATAAGCCGTTTTGGCAAAATTGACTTTTTAATTAATAATGCTGGTCCATATGTATTTGAACGAAAAAAGTTAGTCGATTATGAAGAAGACGAATGGAATGAAATGATTCAGGGTAATTTAACAGCGGTGTTTCATTTGTTGAAACTTGTCGTTCCGATTATGAGAAAACAGAACTTTGGCCGTATTATTAATTACGGATTCCAAGGGGCAGATAGCGCACCAGGATGGATTTATCGTTCAGCTTTTGCAGCAGCGAAAGTAGGACTTGTTTCATTAACTAAAACAGTTGCTTATGAAGAAGCAGAATATGGTATTACTGCGAACATGGTATGTCCTGGTGATATTATTGGTGAAATGAAAGAAGCGACAATTCAAGAAGCACGTCAGTTGAAAGAACGTAACACACCAATTGGTAGATCTGGAACAGGTGAAGATATCGCAAGAACGATTTCGTTTTTATGTGAGGAAGATTCCGATATGATTACCGGTACAATTATTGAAGTAACTGGTGCAGTAGATGTTATTCATAGACATCGATAGAGCGAAATAAATTGAAGTTTCGTATAATTGGACAGTTTATCCTGTATGCTGAGAGGTGTGGATAATACTGTCCTTTCATGTAAGATTAAATCCATCGGAAAACTTGTATTATTTTTTGTCAAATATTGAGATATTATGTTAAAATATAAGAGCGTAGAAAGCGCTTTAAAAAATGATTCAGGGGTCATTTCATAACTCAAGGGGGAACTAATAATGCGTATCGGTATTCCAACAGAAATTAAAAACAATGAAAACCGCGTGGCAATGACGCCAGCGGGAGCAGTACACTTAGTACAAAATGGTCATGAAGTTTTTGTTCAAAAAGGAGCAGGTTTAGGATCTGGCTTTACAGATGAAGAATACGTACAAGCTGGTGCAAAACTTGTTGAAACTGCTGAAGAAGCATGGAATCAAGATATGGTTATGAAGGTAAAAGAGCCAGTTGCAAGTGAGTACGGTTATTTCCGCGAAGGTTTAATTTTATTCACATACTTACACTTAGCTCCAGAACCAGAATTAACGAAAGCATTAATTGATAACAAAGTTGTATCAATTGCATACGAAACAGTACAGTTAGACAATCGTTCTTTACCATTACTTGCACCTATGAGTGAAGTAGCTGGTCGTATGTCTGCACAAATCGGTGCACAATTCCTTGAGAAAAACAAAGGCGGTAAAGGTATTTTACTTGCAGGCGTTCCAGGGGTAAAACGCGGCAAAGTAACAATTATCGGCGGTGGTCAAGCTGGTACAAACGCAGCGAAGATTGCAGTAGGTTTAGGTGCAGATGTAACAATCATCGATTTAAGTGCAGAACGTCTTCGTCAACTAGATGACATTTTCGGAAACCAAGTAAAAACTTTAATGTCTAATCCATACAACATTGCAGAAGCTGTAAAAGAGTCTGATCTTGTAATCGGTGCAGTATTAATCCCAGGTGCAAAAGCGCCAAAACTTGTAACAGAAGAAATGATTCAATCAATGGAACCAGGTTCTGTCGTTGTAGATATCGCGATTGACCAAGGTGGTATTTTCGAAACAACTGACCGTATTACAACTCACGACAACCCAACTTACGAAAAACATGGCGTTGTTCATTATGCAGTTGCTAATATGCCAGGAGCAGTTCCACGTACATCAACTCTTGCATTAACAAACGTAACAGTACCATATGCAGTACAAATTGCGAACAAAGGCTACAAAGATGCTTGCTTAGGCAACACTGCATTATTAAAAGGTATTAACACATTAGATGGCTATGTAACATTCGAAGCAGTTGCAGAAGCACACGGTTTACAATATGCTGATGCGAAAGAGCTTCTTGAAAAAGCTCCTGCTTTATCATAATAAAGATATATGTAAGACCCTCCTTCTGTAAGGAGGGTCTTTTTATTTTGATTAATTGTCTAGTTTCTTTACAATTTTCAATCCGAACATCATTGTAAAGAAAAGAATGCCGAACAAGTAATATAAGGCATACTCAACTCGTATCATCGAGTTTTTGTCAGTGAGATATAAAATAAATAGTATCGTAGAGCCGACTAAATGAGAGAGACCGAAAATTTGTGCCATAAGTTTTAAACTCATTTTCTCGATTCTTTCATCCATCTCAGGTAATAGATATTTCTCGGAAACGCTCTTTTTTTTCTTAAAGAATATTCGTTTCACTACGAATAGTATTAAGGATAAGAGTATGTATACGCCAGCGAATAGAAGGACAGAACTAATCTTTTCTTCGTCAGTACTATTGAAATAAAGAAAAGATGATCCTAACACTAAAAAAGTAAGATGTGAAATGAACTTTTGAGTAAAAGCATTTTTCATTCTTTTTCCTCCCCAGTTTTATCTAATTGAAATAAATCTTCTACTTTACAGTTGAAAAACTCACATAATTTCAATGCTAATTCTAAACTTGGGTTGTATTTATTCTTCTCGATAGCGATGAGGGATTGTCTGGTGATTTGAACAGAGGAAGCTAATTGCTCTTGAGTGATGTCTCTAACGACGCGGAATTGTTTCACCTTATTTTTAATCAAATATACAAGGTCTCCTTTTTGTAAATTTGTTACACTCATTATATCCATTTTTAGGAAATAAGTAAATAAAACTTTACGTGAAATATAGCTTGTTATGATGTTGTTTTTTGTGATAATTTGGAATTGAATGAAAAAAACGAAAGTCGATAGAGGGGATTCAATGGGGAGTAAAAATAGGAAGAAAAAGCAAGCTAAAAGACAAAAGTATATAAAGAAAAAACAGGAACAGAACATACCTCTTTCAAAAAAAGTAGTTATTATGATAGAAAAAACATTTCGGTATATTTGTATGTTCTTGTATGTGATTTTTTGCGTGTTTTTATGTGGGATGGTTAACAATTTGGGGATAACCCCTAATGTTATTGAAGGTATTTTTGGCGTTATACTTGTTATGGTAGAAGGATTCTTATTCTTTATATTATTTGATAAAGTGTGGCCTAGTCATGAAAGTAAAAAAGATAGAAAAAGAAGAAAAAAATCTTCATACGCTTCAAGCTCATCAAGTGGATTCGGTGACTACAGTAGCAATGATTGTAGCAGCTCAAGTGATAGTGGAGGAGATTGCGGAGGTGGTGGAGACTAAATTAGTTTTTCAGAAGAACGACTAATGAAAGGGTGGGACGAAAGATGGAAACTGTGAATTTAATAGAATTATCGAAGGACATTCAAGATCAACATAAAAATTTTGTCGTTTCAAATGTAAATAGTCATTGCTTACGAATCGCTGTATTTACTGGTGAATATGATTGGCACTATCATTCTAATTCGGATGAATTATTTATTGTGCTAGAGGGAGAACTACTGATCGATTTTGAAGATGGAGAAACGGCGGTTTTAAAGCCAAATGATTCTATCTTAATTCCAGCATGCACGATTCATAGAACGAGAGCATTCAAGAGAACGGTAAATCTTTGTTTTGAAAATATAGAGGCTGATACGATTAAAGTGGAGCAATTATGAAAAAATTATCTGTAGCCGAGTATAGAAAAATCCTTCCGACTTTAGAAGGTCATACAAGGACAACAACCTTTGCTCATGCGGTATGTGATCAAATGATAGATGGTGAAGTTTTTGCAAACGAGAAGTTAACAGCAGGACTAATTCGTACAGCTAACGGTATCTATTATTTATTTGGTGATACGGATGATCAAAATTATAACGAATATTTATTTGCGCATTTAAAAATGGCTATTGAAAAAACAGAGAAGAGATTTACGTTGTTCACTTCGAGTGACGAGTGGGAAATGATGTTAGAAGAGCGTTTTAGTAATACACTTCGGAACATCCCGCGAATGAAATTTCAACGAGAAATTTTTGAAGAGAGAAAACGAGATTCAAACAAAAATACATATGAAGTGAAGCGTATTAATAAAAGTGATATAGAACGAAGCAATGAATTTACAGAGGAGTATTATAAAGAATATTGGGGATCAAAAGAGCTATTTTTGAACGGTGGTTTCGGATTTTGTATAGAACAAGATGGGATAATTGTAGCTGAATGTGTTTCGATATTTAATGGGAATGGATTTGCTGAAATTGATATTGCGACGCATAAAGCATATCAAGGGAAAGGATTAGCCCAAGCTGTTGCAACACGGTTCATTGAACATTGCATGCAAAATGATATTACACCGTGCTGGGATTGTTATGTAGACAATATTCCTTCGCGGAAATTAGCTAGTAAATTACGTTTTTATAATCCAATAGAATATAGATTGTTTGTACGTAAGAAAACGGGGGAATAAAAATGAATGTGGAGTTAACGAGATTTAAAGTGAAACAAGGTAAAAGTCATCGTGTAGATGAATGGATGCAGCTTCTTAATGACAATATGAAAGAAGTGCTTTTGACACTAAACGACGAGAAGATGTACGTTGAGACAATTTTCCGGGAAATAAGAGATGGAGAAGAGTACTTATATTGGTATTCTGTGCAAGGAGAAGGCGGGGCTCTTGTCGAAAATTCTCATCATGAAATTGATAAAAAGCATGTAGCGTTTTGGTATGAATGTATTGATGAAGAAGCACCGTCTGTTGATATGAAAACAGAAGTCGTTATGATTCAAGATGTTGTGAAGGAAGCGATGAAATAATAGAATAGGATGTTGGAGAGAAGCACATCAAAATAGGTGTGCTTTTTATTTTGAAAAAAATTATAGAAAAGCTGTATACATTTTACGCTCTCAAACGTTGAGTATATAGAAGGGAGAGCAGAATGAGTCATGATACGTTTGAATCGTTATTAATAGAGAAGTCAAAAGCTGTGTTTGGATACTTAATTAAGATTGGAGCAGATAGAAAAGAAGCGGAAGATATTGTGCAAGATACGCTGTATAAAGCTTTATTGCTTATGGAGGAAATACCGTTAGAGCATTTAACACCGTGGCTCTTTAGGGTTGCAATCAATCAACACCGAGATTTATATCGGAAAGAAAAAAGGCTAAATCCCATTGCGATTGAATCTGTCGTTCTTATTGGCCAAAAGTCATTAGATGAAGTGCTTTTAACAAGTGAACTACAAGGCGAGGTACAAGAAATATTGGAGACGATGACGGAGGATTATCGTCATATTTTACTGTTGAAATATGAATATGAACTATCTTATAAGGAAATTGCCATTTTATTAAGTATGAAAGAAGATACAGTAAAAACAAGTTTGTACCGTGCAAGAAATCAATTTAAAAAATTGTATAGGAGGAGAAACGATGAGTCGGAAAGACTTTGATTTGAATATGGATGATAAGCAGATGAAAGTTTTGATGAAGAGAGCGAAGCGGAAGCAACTTTGGAGAAATTGGCTTATTTCTATTTGTGCGTCCATTATTGTTATAGTAAGTTTGTTTTTGGGAGCAGCGTATTTTTCTCAGCAAACGTTTAGAAAAATGGAAAGAGAAATGAATGCACTACATAGGGTTCAAGGCCCTAATATTCGTTTCAGTGGAAGTATGTATTTAAGTCTCGGTGTTACAGGGAGTACGGTAATATATAACTCGTATAAAAATATAGCTGGCCAACCAGTAAAATGGGTAAATGATATATATGAATCTGGCATATGGGATTATAGTATGAAGCACTACAATGGTGAGCTTGTTAGTTTAGATGAGGAAAAAAGGGGTGAAGAGGCTGTTGCGATACCAGACTATAATGTACAAACAATGCAAAGAGAAATGAGGTTTTATTTACCTTTCGTTACTTATAAAAATTATGTGGATGACCTGAAAAATATTGGGGATTTGCAAAATAAAGTTGCAGAAGTAGCCTTATCTTTTGATAAATCGTATACAGTTGAACAAATTACTGAGATGCTTCCCAAAAGTGTACAGCCAGTTTGGTTTTGGGTAGATACATATAATGAAAAGAAAAGTGATTCTTATGTAGGGCTAAAAGATCCTAAAAATGGCGCAATATTAAATGCAGAAATGGCTAAAAATGTTTTTGGGTTTGAAGGGAGTTATGCAAAAGTAAAAGAAGATGTGAAAAATGATGTAACAATAAACTCAAAAGAGTTTCTATACCAAATGAAGTATTTAGCAAAAAATAGTGAAGGTATACCAAGTGATTATTTTGAACAATATTATAAAGAAATAAAAAACACGAAACCAAAAGACCTACCAATATACGGTGTAGTCGTAACAGGAAAAACAGAGGATTTACAAAGTTTACAAGGAGCACCATATATTAAGGCTGCTGTTAGAGGTGTAACAGTTGAGAAATATTGATTACAAGCTATTAATGTGAATAATCAGAAAATTTATGTTATAATATGGGAAAAGGAGGTTTATATGAGGCAAATACATGGAGCAATTTATATTTACATAACAATGTTTTTCGTGGCGATATCCTATGGATTAGGGCACGTGTATTCGCATCCTATACTAACTTTTTTAAGCGGAGCATGTATGGCGTTTGCGATTCTTGTCCACCTTTTCTCAGTTTGGATCGTGAAATTTCAATTAAATATTAGTGAAATAGAAGAAGGTACTTTCTAAGTGACCTTCTTTTTTTAATAATATTTTGGAAGTTCTCGTAGCAATTTTTCAATTTTGCATTCGGTTTCTTCACATATAGACAGTGTGCGTAGTCGGAAAAACAAACTACGTAAGAAAGATTTTATATTTCCGTATAGGTACTCGTACGATTCAATATGTAATGTTTGTTTTTTGACGGGTAATTGAGCTACTAAATCATGAAGGGCTAATATGAGTTTTTCTTCCTTTAGACCATTTTGTAGCATTGCGACAATCGGATAAACGAGACGCTCGTCTTCTTCATATTTGTAGTAAATAGAATGGACACAAACTTTGTTTAATAAAGTTTGTAATATTTCTTCGTAATATAAAGTTTCCAGTTTAGGACTACGAACAAGCGCTTCAAATGTATCAGAAGCATGAGCGATACTGTGTGCCCAGCCGTGGTCTTTAACATATCCACGGAAATCATGTTCATTGTTCATATATAGAATCAATTGATCTTTTACAGTTAAAATCTCATTCTGTGATAAGAAATTATATTTTGTATCAGCATCAATAATGAGCGCAAGTAATAATGTCGTAAATGCGCGGGTAAATACAGCATCTTCGTCATCCGAATGAATTTTATACAATAAATATTTTTCACTCATGCTTTCTAATAATAGTTTCTGTAATTGTGTGTGTGAAATGTAGTCCTTTTTGATGAGATGATAAAAAGTAGAGTAGATGAGCTTGTCTCTTAAATAGCTATCGGTAACACCGATATGCTCAAGCATATTGGAACTTAAAGAATCAATGTTAAGTGTTTTATTCGGTATGTAATTATTATTACGAATTTCTTCTAACTGTTGTTGTAACATATAAACCTCCTATTTTAGAAAATTCTGTATTTTTATAATATAATAAGAGGAAGAAATAGACAATAAATAAGTGCTTTTGAATGGAGGGGCATTATGAAGAGAGCATTATTCTTTTTTATTAGTATTTTCTTTTTAGGAAGTTGTTCGATTTCGTATGTTACTTTTTCTAGTGAGAGCAAAAGTTGGACGGGGCAATATAAAGGATATATTAAGGATGACAGTGAAGATGGAATGTTTACGTTTCAGTATAAGGGCGGAGATGGAAATACAGAATTTAAAAATTTAGAGATTGCTATTAATGGAGCCTTTAGTGCAATGAAAGAAACGTCAGAAGTTCATAAAGGAGTAACGATTGAAATGAAGTCTTCTTGTGTAAGTTGTGCACCTCTATCTAAAGATGAACCGATAGAGGTTGTGATTAAATGGGATGATAAGTATGAGGAGAAGATGGTGTTAAATTTGAAATAGCTTAGAGTAAGGAGTTAAAAATGAATAGGCATATGAAAATTATTATGTTTTTAAGTGTATTTCTAGTCATATTATCAGCGTGTACTACAAAACAAGTAGAGCAAGTAGCAGTAAAAAAAGTACCTGAAGAGGGGGATGTCATAGTAAGAAATGACACGGTGTTTTTTGTAGATGATAAAACGTTTAATACAAAAGTAGAATTGCAACATTATATGGAACAACAAATAAATAAAGAGCATCCATCACATATAGTTTTGAGCTTTAAAGATAAAGGCACATATAAACAGTTAAAAACAGGGGATAGAATAAAAGTATGGTTTTCTCAAATACTTGAAAGCTATCCAGCAAAAATGATTGTAGAGAAATTTGAAATAGTGGAGAAATAGAAAAAGGCAGCAATCACGCTGCCTTTTTATTATTTTACAAATTGTAATTCTTTCGGGAATTTCGTTAAAATTTCTGATCCGTCTTTTGTGATATAAATATCATCTTCAATACGAACGCCACCTACGTTTGGTACGTAAATACCGGGCTCGATTGTGAAGACCATACCTTCTTTTAATGGAGACTCGTTACCAGCTTTTACATCTGGATATTCGTGTACGCTAATTCCAAGTCCGTGACCAAGTCGGTGTGGGAAGAAGTCGCCGTAACCTGCATCTGTGATAACAGAACGAGCAGCATTGTCGATTGCACCAAGTGTAACACCTGGTTTACATGCTTCAACTGCTTGTAGTTGTCCAGCAAGTACAGTGTTATAAATGCGAGTTTGTTCTTCAGAAATTTCACCGAATGCTACTGTACGTGTAATGTCAGAGCAATAACCTTCAATGATTACGCCTAAATCAAATAGTACGAAATCGCCGCGTTTCATTTTATTTGCACCTGGAATACCGTGTGGAAGAGCAGAGTTTGCACCTGCTAATACCATCGTATCAAATGACATTTTATGTATGCCTTTTGTTTTTAATTCGTGTTCAATAATTGCTAATACTTCTAGCTCGCTACGATTTTCTTTAATTGCATTTACACCCACTTCAACAGCGTAATCTGCCATTTTAGCTGCTTCGCGTAAAATAGAAAGTTCTTTTTCATCTTTAATTAAGCGAAGTTCACGAACTTTTTCCTCAGCTGATTTGAAAGCTGCATTTGGGAATAACTTTGTTAATTCTTCGTAGCGCTCTACGTTTAAATGTTCTTTTTCAATTGCAACTGCATTTGCATTGATGCCGCGGTCTTTAATTGCTTTTGCAATCATATCCCATGGTCTGTCAGTATCAGTAAATCCGATAATTTCATGTGCCCAGCCAGCGTTACGCGCTTGACCTTCTTCCATTTTAGGGCAAATTAAAATAGGTTCTTTTTCTTGGAATACAAACATACCAAGAAGTCTTTCGTGTGGTTCGCAGTGGAAGTTTGTCATGTAGAAAACGTTTGGTGTAGAAGTTAAGAACGCAGCTTCTACGTTTTTTTCTTTTAGCCATTGCATTAAATTTTCTAATCTAGCATTCATCGATTGGCACCCCCGAGATATTTAATTACAAATATAACTTTACATCGGAAGAAAGCGTTATGACAAGTAAATAGATGTTAGAAAAGACAGGGAATTGAAAAATCATGTAGAATAAAAAATGAGAATGTGAATAGGGGAGGAATGTAGTAATGAAAGTATCTTATCACGGGCATTCAGTTGTAAAGATTGAAACGAATGGAAAAGTGATTTTAATTGACCCATTTTTAACTGGAAATCCGACAGCGGATTTAAAGGCTGAAGATGTCAAAGTAGATGCAATTCTTTTATCGCATGGACATGGTGATCATGTTGGAGATACAGTAGAGCTTGCGAAGAAAAATAATGCAGTTGTTGTGGCACCATTTGAACTAGCGACATTTTTAAGTTGGCAAGGTGTAAATACACATCCGATGCATATTGGTGGTTCGCATGAATTTGACTTCGGAAAAGTGAAGTTTACACAAGCATTCCACGGTTCTAGTTATATTAATGAAGAAAATAAGACGATTACATATACAGGTATGCCAGCAGGTATTTTATTTACAGCAGAAGAAAAAACTGTGTATCATGCAGGGGATACTGCTCTATTCTCTGATATGAAATTAATTGGGGAGCTAAATAACATTGATGTAGCATTTTTACCAATTGGTGATAATTTCACAATGGGACCAGAAGATGCTGTTTTAGCAGCAAAATGGGTTCAGGCGAAAACTGTTGTACCGATGCATTACAATACGTTCCCGGTTATTGAACAAGATCCATATCAATTTGTAGAAAAGCTACAAAATTGTACAGGAAAAGTATTAGAAGCTGGAGAAAGTATTACACTATAGAAAAGAAACCCTTCATTTGAAAAGACAAGTGAAGGGTTTTTTACGTGTGTAGGACAGCTTTTAAAGGTTGTACTTGTTTTGACGATTCTTTTCTTTTTGGAAGTGGCTGTTCAGGTGTTTCATTCAATTCCATTGCAACTTTTTTTCCGTCTACGAAAGCTAAAAATACAGCACCTACAACCTCTAATAATTTTTTCATCATGTATCCGCTCCTTTGTTTCATTTCTTGTCTTCATTGTATATGGAAGCGGCTGGACAAACTATCGAACGAGATGACAATACCATTACATTGTTGTAATAGAAGAAGTAGTGTCATGTAAGGCGTATTTTGTTATAAAAAAAATAGTACAGATATATAAAGAGAGAGTGTAACAGTTTTGAAAATATAGTATACTGAAAATACAACACATGAAGAATTTAGGGAAAAGAAAGTATGGTGAAACCATTTGGCTACCAAGCATAACCAAATTTTAGAACATATTAATAGCCTGCCAGTAGGGCATAAAATTTCTGTAAGGCAAATTGCAAAAGATTTGAGTGTAAGTGAAGGGACAGCTTACCGTGCAATTAAAGATGCAGAAAATAAAGGGTATGTTAGTACGATTGAACGTGTCGGAACCATTCGAATTGAACAAAAGAAGAAAGAAAATATTGAAAAGTTGACATATGCAGAAGTTGTTAACATTGTTGATGGCCAAGTACTTGGAGGCAGAGAAGGACTACATAAAACGTTAAATAAATTCGTAATCGGGGCAATGAAATTAGAAGCTATGATGCGCTATACAGAAGCTGGAAACTTACTTATTGTCGGTAACCGTACGAACGCGCATCAATTAGCGTTAGAAACTGGAGCCGCTGTATTAATTACGGGCGGATTTGATACGGAAGATCATGTGAAGAAATTAGCAGATGAATTAAAACTGCCGATTATTTCAAGTAGTTACGATACATTTACAGTTGCAACGTTAATTAACCGTGCGATTTACGATCAGCTGATTAAGAAAGAAATTGTACTCGTTGAAGATATTTTAACGCCAATTGAAGAAACGTTATATTTAAAACCAAATGATACAGTGCAGCAATGGCATGCGTATAACGAAGAGACGATGCACGGAAGATATCCGATTGTTGATGAAAATAAAAAGGTATTAGGTATTGTGACTTCTAAGGATATGATTGGTGTTGTAAAAGAAACACCAATTGATAAAGTAATGACAAAGCATCCAATTACGGTAAATGGAAAAATGTCTGTCGCAGCTGCGGCACGTATGATGGTGTGGGAAGGTATTGAGTTACTTCCTGTTGTTGATGAAGGAAATAAGTTGCAAGGTATTATTAGTCGTCAAGATGTACTTCAGGCGTTGCAAATGATTCAGCGCCAACCACAAGTCGGCGAAACAATCGATGATATTGTAACGAATCAATTTATGACGCCGAAAGAAGCGAAAAATGAACATTTATATCAATTTTCAGTGACGCCGCAAATGACGAATTCAATCGGAACGTTATCTTATGGTGTATTCGCAACAATTGTGACAGAAGCAACGAATCGCGTTATTCGTGCGCAAAAGAAGAGTGATTTAATTGTTGAGAACTTAACAATTTATTTCGTAAAACCAGTTCAAATTGACAATGTTGTATCGGTTCATCCGAAAGTATTAGAAATTGGACGTAAATTTGGTAAGGTTGATGTAGAAGTGCATCATGAAGGTAATGTCGTCGGGAAAGCATTACTTATGGTGCAGTTGATCGATAAATAAAAAGATGGAGCAGACCGCTTTGGTTTGTTCCATTTTTTTTAGAACGCTACATGAGGGAGTTTTAAAATGTAGTTAGCAACTGAATCTAGCATGCTTTGAATTGCGAAAGAGAAAAATAAATCACGTTCTGTTTCATATTTATAAATAGGAACATGTAATCATTTGAAGATGCTTGAACAATAATTGTGGAGGTGTCGAATGGGAGTAATAGTTCTCTTTTTAGGTGTAGTATTTGCAATAACTTTTTATGTGTTAACACATAGAAGAATGGATTCAAATAAAAAGAAATTGTATGTAGTAAGTTTGATTTTCGCTATTATTTGTTCCTTTGCCCCTACAACTGGAGAAAATAATAGCGATTTTCTTTACTTTGGTATACCAGCAGAAAATTTCATTTATTATGATGGATGGAAAATTTCGTTTAATCCATTAGGCTTTTTCTTTAACTTTATATTGTTTTATTGGATTTTGAAGCTATTACTTAAGTTCAGTGGGCGTTTTAGTAGAGAAGTGAAAAAATAGAGGGATATGTATCAATGTGGATAGAAAATTGGTTGTTAGTCGATTACGCTACTAATCATTAAAAGATAAGAATAGTGTAATTGGATAGGGGAAACGATGCTTCACTATATGAACTAGGGGGAGAAGAATGGATTTTTACATTAAAGAGCAGTTATGTAAGCAATATAATTTAAATAGTCTTACGAAAGTGTCATTGTTGCATGGGGGAGAAAATCAAACATATATATTCGAATCGGATAAAAATAAATTTGTGGTTAGGCAGTATAGAGAAGGACGTTATACAGCCGAGCAAATAGAAGCTGAAATACATTGGTTAATAGCGTTGCAAAAACAAATGTTAGTACCAGAAGTAGTTGTAAATAAAGATGGTGACTGGGTCACACCTGTTATGAAAGATGAGGGAAGTATCCAGTATTTTGTTGTCTTTAGGTTTATAAATGGAAGTGAAATTATAGAACCAAAGGATAAAGATTATGAAAAACTTGGAGCATTAATGCGAATGTTTCATGAAAAAACAAATGGAGTGCTTAAAAGAGTGTCGCAAACTTGGAGAGGTTATGAAAGACCTATATATAGCGAGCAAAAGATGATTCATGAGTCTTTACAATGTTTATTAAATACTTCTTTTTTATCTTATGAGGATAAAAATAAATGCTTGAGAATTGCAGAAAGAATACAAGAACTTACAAACTCAATTCAATTGGGAGAAAAACAATTTGTTCACGGAGATATGCATTTTGGAAATATTCTTGTAGACAAAGAGGATTGGTATTTACTCGATTTTGATGAATGTGGATTTGGCTATAAAGAGTTTGATATTGGTGTTCCAAGATTGCATTTAATTGCTTCGGGACAGTTAGAAGATGCATGGGGGAATTTTATGATGGGATATGGGGAAAATATTTCAGAATCAGCCATTCGACTTGGGACCGCTTCAAGAATCTTTTATATGGCAGGAAAAATACCATTAAGACTTGATATTGAACCTATTAGAAAAAAACCTGATGCTTTTATTCGGCGATATATTCAGTATGTCGAAGAAGAATTATGTGGTGAGACAATTGTCTGATTAAAAAACAGAATATTAATTTAATTAAATGCTAGACTATGTTATAATTAAATTGTAAGAAAATGGATTTACGAAAGGTGGTATGCATTATGTCATCAACAGTACTCTTTTTTGGTAGTATCGCACTCTTTTACTTTCTTATAATGATACCGATTCAATATTTATACTTACAAGGTTTACATGAAAAAAAGAAAAAAACAGGATTATCTCAGCGAGAGTTATATGAAAGAATGTCTTTTGGGGAAGAACAATTACATCTTCATGTGCAGGGCAACCCATTTAATATACCATCTGCGTTTGTCGCATATATGATTTTAAAAGTTAAGGGACGTAAAAAAGCATCACAATGTTGATGCTTTTTTTGCACTGCTTCAGACAGATTCAGCTTCTTCAACTGCTAATGGTAAGAAATGTTTGTATTGGCGAAATCCATTAAATGCACTTGCACTACCAAATAGAACAAATAAAACACCAACGATAATTCGAGCGGTTGAAAGTTCTAAAAAGAATTGGTTTATCCCAAAGAATAAGACGAATGAACCAAGTGCCATTGCGGATTTTCCTGAGAGCCAACCTTTCTCCATTGGGCGGTTTGTACGAAAGTATTTTGTTTTGTAGAAGAGGTACAACATAAATGAGACGATAATACAGAAGACTAATACTGGCATCATGAACACTCCCATCGCTTTGTGAAAAATAATAGTGGAGAAAAAAGAAATATCTAAACTTTCTAATTTCTATTATAAAGCAATTGTTCGCATGTATGAAATACTTTCCGTTATAATGGAGGATAAAGTGAAACTTTAATTAGTGTGAGGATGTTTCTGCGCTAATGATTTGCCCGCACCAATTGGGCTTTTACTGCACGTTAAAGTGAAGAAGTTGAGTAAAAAGGAGATTATACATATGCATGAGCAAATTTTAAGAGCAATTAAAGAGTTTGATACAATTATTATTCATCGTCATGTGCGTCCAGATCCAGATGCATTAGGTTCACAGGGAGGTCTTGGTACAATTCTACAAGAATCGTTTCCAGAGAAAAATATTTATACGGTTGGGTACAATGAATCGTCACTAGAATATTTACGAGTAATGGATGATATTGAAGATAGTGTATATGAAAATGCACTTGTTATCGTATGTGATACTGCGAACCAAGAACGTGTTGACGATCAACGCTATGCAAAAGGGAAGATGTTAATTAAAATTGATCATCATCCGAATGAAGATCCGTACGGAGATATTACGTGGGTAGATACGACATCAAGTTCTACAAGTGAAATGATTTATGAATTTTACAGTTATGGAAAAGATAAAGGATTACAGATAACGAAAGAAGCAGCTCGTCTTATTTTAGCGGGTATTGTTGGGGATACAGGTCGTTTCTTATTCCCGAATACAACAGCGAAAACACTTCGTTACGTGAGTGAGCTTGTTGATATGGATGTGAAATTCACAGATTTATACAATGAAATGTATAAGACGAAAGAAAAGATTGCTCGTTTAAACGGCTATATTTTACAAAACTTTACGATGGTAGAAGAAGGAGCAGCTTACATTAAATTAACGAAAGAAGTATTAGAAAAGTTTGATGTACTTCCTTCTGAGGCATCCGGTGTTGTTGGAGCACTTGGTAATATTGATGGATTAAAGTCGTGGGTTCTATTTTTAGAGGAAGACGATGTGATTCGTGTTCGTCTTCGTTCAAAAGGACCAGTGATAAATAAATTAGCAATGCAATATAATGGCGGAGGGCATCCGATGGCTTCTGGTGCAAAAGCATCTTCTTGGGAAGAAGCGGATCGTCTTTTTGCTGATTTACGTGAGTTGTGTAGATAAGAGATTATATATGAAAACGAAAAGAAGGAGCGGCGCTAAAGTCCTCCTTCTTTATTTTTCTTTCTCTATCGTAATGCTAATTTCAAGCACTGTATCAAAAGATATCGTATCGACTTTGAAACGGTATAGCCGATCGTAATGTTTGTACGTCTTGTTTTCTATTACCTTTTTGAGTAGGTCTTTATTTTTTGCGATACTTTGTATGTTTTTCGTTAAAAGATGCTGGAGGTCATTATGGATAGAGGTAGTCATGTTTTCAAGTGTAAGGTTGTCTAAATCGTATTTTTCTCGATTTATAAGTTTTATTTTAATCTCTTGAATAGTTAAGAGTCGTTTATTTTCTGTATTCAATTTTTCTTGATCTTCGAGAAGGACGTGGAGCTTTGCTTCTTGTTTTTCTATAATTTCTCTTTGTTCTGCTATTTTACTAGCTTGTTCTTCTTGAAAAACACCGTATATGAACAAAAAAATAAACCAGCTCAACACGCCTCCAACAGCAGCACCAGCTAAAACTAAATACCATTTTTTTGCTGTATTGGCACTTGGTACTCTCATACATGTTCCTGCGTTAACCATTTAATAATAATAAGACCGGTTTGCATACCACCCGTTGCAAAAAAAATAAGGAGAATTTGTTTTACGATATCTTTCATATCCCCGCCAAAGAAACTTCTTTCAAAGCTATAAAAAGTATCAAATGTTCCGCCAATTGCTGCAACGAGTGCCCAAATTCTTAAATTTTGGGCGAATTGATTAATGTAAGTTAGAGTTGGTTTTCCGATAAGAAATGCACCAAATCCACCAATTAATGAACCACCAAGTATAACCCCAAAGGCAATAAAATAACTAATAATAAGCAGAGAGAAAAAAGTATGTTCTCTTACATCCATCGTCATTCCCCTTTCTTCTTCATATATATGGACAAAGTATAAGAAGTATGTTTTGATTTCCGCTTTCCTCATCACCTATAATAAAAGTAGTCAGATTGGTAAAGAGAGGGTACAACAGTGAAGTTTGTGCATTTACAATGTCAAACCGTTTTTAGTTTATTAAAAAGTGCTTGTAAAATTGATGAGCTTGTAGTCAGGGCGAAAGAACTTGGTTTCTCGTCACTCGCTATTACGGACGAAAATGTTATGTATGGCGTTATTCCGTTTTATAAAGCATGTAAGAAACATGGTATAGAGCCTATTATCGGCTTAACAGCTTCTATTTTTAGTGAAGAAGAGGAAAAATCTTATCCGCTTGTTTTACTTGCTGAAAATGAAATGGGCTATCAAAATTTATTAAAGATTTCTAGTAGCATTATGACGAAGTCAAAAGAAGGTATTCCGAAAAAGTGGCTTGCCCATTATGCGAAAGGATTAATTGCTATTTCACCAGGTAAAGATGGGGAAATTGAACAATTATTATTAGAAGACAAAGAGAGTCAAGCTGAAGAAGTAGCTCGCATGTATCAAAGTATGTTCGACAATTTTTATATGAGTTTGCAGCATCATGCGATTCAAGATGAACTACTCCTGCAAGAGAAATTACCTGCATTTATGAGTAGGATAAATGTTCCAGTCGTTGCAACAAACGATGTACGCTACATCAATCAAAGTGACGCACTTGTTCATGAGTGCTTATTATCTGTTGAAAGTGGAACGAAAATGACTGATCCGGATAGACCAAGGTTGAAAACTGATCAATATTATTTAAAATCATCAGATGAAATGGAAGCACTATTTTCTCACGTAGAAGAAGCGATTTATAACACAGTAGAAATTGCAGAACGTTGCAGAGTAGAAATACCGTTTCATATAAATCAATTACCGAAATTTCCTGTTCCAGCTAACGAGACGAATGATATGTATTTACGCCGCGTTTGTGAAGAAGGCTTGCAGAAACGATATGGTACGCCGAAAGAAGTACATATAAAGCGTCTGAATCATGAATTAAACGTTATTTCTAGTATGGGGTTTAGTGATTATTTCCTCATCGTGTGGGATTTTATGAAGTATGCGCATGAAAATCATATTTTAACAGGGCCAGGACGTGGATCGGCAGCCGGCTCACTCGTTTCTTACGTATTAGAAATTACAGATATTGATCCGATTGAATACGATCTATTATTTGAAAGATTTTTAAACCCTGAACGTGTGACACTTCCAGATATTGATATCGATTTTCCAGATATAAGACGTGATGAGATGATTCGATATGTGAAAGATAAATATGGTCAGCTGCGTGTTGCACAAATTGTAACGTTCGGGACGCTTGCAGCGAAAGCGGCAATTAGAGATATTGCGCGTGTAATGGGGCTTCCACCGAGAGACATTGACATATTCTCAAAACTTATCCCATCAAAGCTTGGTATAACGTTAAAAGATGCATATGAGGAATCGCAATCACTCCGTGAGTTTATACAAGGGAATCTGTTACATGAGCGTGTGTTTGAAATTGCAAAACGTGTAGAGGGCTTACCACGTCATACGTCTATTCATGCAGCTGGCGTTATTATGAGCCAAGAGCCGTTAACCGGAAGTGTTGCAATACAAGAAGGGCATAACGATGTGTATGTTACGCAATACCCGGCTGATGCATTAGAAGAACTTGGTTTGTTAAAGATGGATTTTTTAGGATTACGTAATTTAACGTTACTTGAAAATATTATAAAGTTTATCGTGAAAAAGACGGGGACACAAATTGATTTAAGAAATTTACCACTTCAAGATGAAAAGACGTTCCAATTGTTAGGTAGAGGGGATACAACAGGTGTATTCCAGCTTGAATCAGGTGGTATGCGAAATGTACTTCGCGGGTTAAAACCGAATGAATTTGAAGATATTGTCGCTGTTAACTCGTTATATAGGCCAGGACCAATGGAACAAATTCCAACCTTTATTGAATCAAAGCACGGAAAAAGAAAAATTGAATATTTACATCCGGATTTAAAGCCGATTTTAGAAAGAACATACGGTGTAATTGTATACCAAGAACAAATTATGCAAATTGCGTCGAAGTTGGCGGGATTCTCGCTCGGAGAAGCAGATTTATTACGCCGTGCAGTGAGTAAAAAAAATCGTGATATTTTAGATCAGGAGCGTAAGCATTTTGTACAAGGCTGTTTACAAAATGGTTATGACGAGACATCCGCGGAGAAAATTTACGATTTAATTGTAAGATTTGCGAATTACGGTTTTAACCGGAGTCACGCTGTAGCCTACAGTATGATTGGATATCAGCTTGCTTACTTAAAAGCGAATTATACGCTGGAATTTATGACAGCATTATTATCAAGTGCAATTGGAAATGAAGATAAGATTGTGCAGTATATACGAGAAACGAAGCGGAAAGGTTTTCACGTTTTGCCGCCATCTCTTCAGAGAAGTGGTTACAATTTCCAAATAGAAGGTAATGCGATACGTTACAGCTTACTTTCAATTCGAAACATCGGAATGGCTACAGTGACAGCATTACTCGAAGAACGAGAGAAAAAAGTATTTGAAGATTTATTTGAATTTTGTCTTCGCATGCCATCAAAGTTTGTAACAGAGCGAAATTTAGAGGCATTCGTCTGGTCTGGGTGTTTTGACGATTTTGGTGTTTCGAGAACAAATTTATGGAAAAGCCTTAAAGGAGCGTTAGAGTACGCAAATCTTGCACGTGATTTAGGAGATGCTGTTCCAAAATCAAAATACGTGCAAGGAGAAGAGCTCTCTTTTATTGAACAGTTAAATAAAGAGAAGGAAGCACTAGGTTTTTATTTATCAAGCTATCCGACAGCGCAGTATGTGAAGTTAGCAAAAGAATTAGAAATTCCATCACTCGCTCAGGCAATGCGACATAAGAAAAAAGTACAAAGGGCTATCGTGTATATAACAAGCGTGAGAGTGATTCGTACGAAAAAGTTGCAAAAGATGGCGTTTATTACATTTTGTGATCAAAACGATGAAATGGAAGCAGTTCTTTTCCCTGAAACATATATACATTTCTCAGATAAGTTACAAGAAGGAGCAATTGTTTTAGTTGACGGCATGATTGAGCTTAGAAATCATAAGTTGCAATGGATTGTAAATGGACTATATCCGTTAGAAGAAATGGATGTGTATGAAGAAAAGAAAGATGCATCTGTTTATGTGAAATTGTCGTCTCAGTATGAGAAAAAGCTTTTAAATCAGGTTACTAAAATATTGTTTGACTATTCAGGTTTTGCGAAAGTACTAATTTATTATGAAAAGGAACATAAAATGGTACAATTGTCTCGAAGTTTATCGATTCATCCAAGTGAAGAATGTTTAGGAGCACTTCGTGAAATTGTCGGGGAAGAAAATGTAGTTGTGAAAATATAATGGACAATTTCCCTACACTTCGATTATTATAGTAGTAGTGTTCGTGGTCAGACCACTTGGAGAAATTGATATCAGCTAGAATAATTTGAGGAGAGTGGATAGTTTGTCAACACTTCGTGAAGAAGCACTTCACATGCATAAAGTGCATCAAGGAAAATTAGAAACTGTATCAAAAGTAAAAGTAGAAAATGCAAAAGATTTAAGTCTTGCATATTCTCCAGGGGTTGCAGAACCTTGTAAGGAAATTTATGACGATAAAAGTAAGGTATATGAATATACGATGAAGGGAAATATGGTAGCAGTTGTGACAGATGGAACGGCTGTACTTGGTCTTGGTAACATTGGACCTGAAGCATCTCTTCCAGTAATGGAAGGTAAAGCTGTATTATTCAAGAGCTTTGCTGGTGTAGATGCATTCCCAATTGCCTTAAATACAAACGATGTAGATAAAATTGTTGAAACTGTAAAATTAATGGAGCCAACTTTTGGCGGCGTTAACTTAGAGGATATCGCAGCACCAAACTGCTTCATTATTGAAGAACGTTTGAAAAAAGAAACAAATATTCCTATCTTCCATGATGATCAACACGGAACAGCTATCGTAACAGTAGCAGGTCTTGTGAACGCGCTAAAATTAGTTGGAAAGAAAATGTCTGACATTAAAGTTGTCGCAAATGGCGCAGGTGCAGCAGGTATTGCAATTATTAAACTTTTATATCGCTATGGTGTACGTGACATTATTATGTGTGACCGTAAAGGCGCAATCTATGATGGTCGTCCTACAGGGATGAATCCGGTGAAGGATGAAGTTGCAAAATATACAAATAAGAATCGTATCGAAGGTTCTTTAGCTGACGTTGTACAAGGTGCGGACGTATTCATTGGTGTATCTGCAGAAGGTGCATTAACAGAAGAGATGGTTCGTACAATGAATGACGATGCAATTATTTTTGCAATGGCGAATCCAGTTCCAGAAATTATGCCAGAATTGGCAAAAGCAGCGGGCGCAGCTGTTGTTGGAACGGGTCGTTCTGACTTCGCGAACCAAGTAAATAATGTACTAGCGTTCCCTGGTATTTTCCGTGGTGCACTTGACGTACATGCGACACAAATTAACGAAGAAATGAAGATGGCAGCTGTACAGGCTATTGCTGAGCTTGTAGCAGAAGATGAGTTGAATGCAGACTATATCATTCCGGCACCGTTTGACGCGCGTGTAGCGCCTCAAGTGGCAGCTTACGTTGCGAAAGCTGCAATGGAGACAGGAGTAGCTCGCCGTCAAGTAGATCCAAATGAGATTGCTGAGAAAACAAAACAATTAGCGCTGATTGGTAAAGAATAAGCGAGGAATTTCCATTGACATCATCAAATACAAAAGTATATCTCGAAATTGTAAAAAAAATCCGTTCCATTATGGAAGAGGATGGATTGGTGGCGGGGGATCGTTTGCCGTCTGAGCGTGAGTTAAGTTCACGTTTAAACGTAGGGCGTTCCTCTGTAAGAGAAGCATTGCGTGCTTTAGAACTGGTAGGATTGATTGAAACGAGACGTGGTGAAGGGACGTTTATTCGAAACTTTTACGATAACGGTCTTGTACAATTGATTGCGCCGTTCTTGCTGCAAGATGAGAAAACAATTCGTGATTTATTACAAACAAAACGATTGCTTGAGAAAGATATGATTCGAATTGTATGTAATTTGCCGAAAGAAACGTTTTCTAAAGTGCTAAGAAAATTAAATCAAGTGCTTGAAGAAAATGAAAACTCAATTCCGATGCTTCATCAAACGTTCTTTAAAACACTCATTGAACAAGTCGATAATTATTTACTATATCGCATTTGGATGATCGTAAATGATTACGTATCAACTCTTTCTTGTGAAGTTTCAGGAGATTCTATCGATATGTATAGAAAGCTTTATGCTACTTTGGAAGAAAAACAAGAAAATGATGCACTAAAAATTTACGATGAATTAGTAGAGAATATACAGTTTCACTCGTAATGTATAAAATTTGTCGAAATGACCATGACACGTTATGACAAACATTCTATCGCGTAGCGGTTAAAGTTAAACGTAAAGAGTGAGGTTATTAGACAGATTGAGAAGATAAGGCTAACATCAAACTTTGGTGTTAGCCCAATTTTCTTCTTGCGCTAACCTTAGCTCTCAATGAAGGGGGTCAAATTGTGCTAAGAGATTTATTCGTGAAAAAGAAAAAGTACGCTGCAATACCTTCAGAACAAGTACGAAAAGATGTACCAGATGGCGTTATGACAAAATGTCCGAAATGTAAAAAAATCATGTATACGAAAGAGCTTCTAAAAAATTTAAAAGTATGTGTGAATTGTGGATATCATCATCCTATGAATGCATGGGAACGTCTTGATAGTATATTGGACGAAGGGTCATTCCGTGAGTATGACAAAGAAATGGTTTCATTAAATCCACTCGAGTTTCCAGGATACGAAGAGAAACTAGAGAGCGATCGTAAGAAGACTAAATTGAACGAAGCGGTTGTAACTGGTGAAGGAACAATTGATGACATGCTTGTTGTTGTTGCAGTAATGGATTCTCGTTTTCGAATGGGCAGCATGGGCTCTGTTGTAGGAGAGAAAATTGCCCGTGCAGTTGAAAAAGCATACGACTTACAAGTTCCATTTATTATCTTTACTGCGTCGGGTGGTGCCCGTATGCAAGAAGGGATATTAAGTTTAATGCAAATGGCAAAAACAAGCGTAGCTTTGAAAAAGCATAGTAATGCAGGAGGGTTATTTATTTCTGTTATGACTCACCCAACGACGGGCGGGGTTTCAGCGAGTTTCGCTTCACTTGGTGATTACAATCTTGCAGAGCCAGGTGCACTTATCGGATTTGCTGGTAGACGTGTAATTGAACAAACAGTGCGTGAAAAACTACCGGAAGATTTCCAAACGGCAGAATTTTTATTAGAGCACGGTCAATTAGATGCGGTTGTGCATCGTGATGATATGAGAGAATCGCTCCGTAAGATTTTAGAAGTTCATCAAGGAGGGGAAATGGCTGTATGGCAGAGCTAGAATTTGAGAAACCAGTTGTTGAGCTAAGAAATAAGATTCGTGAACTGAAAGACTATACGAAAAACAGCCAGATGGACTTCAGTGAGGAGATTCGTATTTTGGAAGACAAGCTAGAAAAATTAGAGGAAGATATATACGGCAATATGAAAGTATGGGACCGTGTTCAAATTGCTCGTCATGCAGAACGACCGACAACGCTCGATTATATTGAGCACTTATTTACTAATTTTTTTGAATGTCATGGAGATCGCCTATTTGGCGACGATGCAGCGATTGTCGGCGGCATTGCGAAATATAAGGGGATGCCTGTAACTGTAATTGGGCACCAACGCGGAAAAGATACGAAAGAAAATATTCGTCGTAATTTTGGGATGCCTCATCCAGAAGGATATCGAAAAGCACTGCGTCTAATGAAACAAGCGGAAAAGTTTAATCGTCCTATTATTTGTTTCATCGATACGAAGGGAGCCTATCCTGGTAAAGCAGCTGAAGAACGTGGACAAAGTGAGGCGATTGCCCGTAATTTATTTGAAATGGCGGGTTTAACGGTACCTGTTATTTGTATTGTTATCGGTGAAGGTGGTAGTGGTGGTGCGTTAGGTCTTGGAGTAGGAGATTACATTCATATGCTGGAAAATTCCACGTATTCTGTTATTACACCAGAGGGTGCGGCGGCAATTCTTTGGAAAGACGCTGGTAAAGCAAAAGAAGCTGCAGAAGCGATGAAAATTACAGCATTAGATTTGAAAGAATTAGGTGTAATTGACGAAATTATTCCAGAGGCAAAAGGTGGAGCGCATCGTAATATTTTAAAACAATCAGAAAATATAGATTTAATGCTTAAGAAAACTTTTGAACAATTAAGCGGAATTTCGAAAGATGAATTAATCGAAAAACGTTATGAAAAATATATGAAAATTGGGCAAGTTTCGTTTTCAAACGCTTCCATTGGGATAAAATAATAAAAGCGTGCGTTCCTCTTCGCGAATGCACGTTTTTATTATGAAAAGACACATCTTCTCCATTGTGTTTTTATATTTTTTCGTGTTATTTTATTATAAGGCAAATAATCTTTATGAGGTGAGTACAAATGAAACGTATTGGTGTATTAACAAGTGGTGGAGATTCACCTGGTATGAATGCTGCCATTCGTGCAGTTGTTCGTAAAGCGATTTTCCATGATATTGAAGTATATGGTATTTACCATGGATACGCGGGTTTAATTTCTGGTCATATTGAAAAATTAGAACTTGGTTCTGTTGGCGATATTATCCACCGTGGTGGTACGAAATTATATACAGCAAGATGTCCTGAGTTTAAAGATCCAGAAGTACGACTAAAAGGTATCGAGCAATTAAAGAAACACGGTATCGAAGGACTTGTTGTTATTGGTGGAGATGGCTCTTACCAAGGTGCTAAAAAATTAACTGAACAAGGATTCCCATGTGTTGGTGTACCAGGTACAATCGACAATGATATTCCTGGAACAGACTTCACAATTGGTTTCGATACAGCTTTGAATACTGTTATTGATGCAATTGATAAAATTCGTGACACAGCTACATCTCATGAACGTACATATGTTATCGAAGTAATGGGACGTCATGCTGGAGATATCGCATTATGGGCTGGTTTAGCTGATGGTGCCGAAACAATCTTAATTCCAGAAGAAGAGTATGACATGGAAGATGTTATTGCTCGTCTGAAGCGTGGTAGTGAACGTGGTAAAAAACACAGTATTATCATTGTGGCTGAAGGTGTTGGAAGTGCAATTGACATCGGTAAGCACATTGAAGAAGCAACAAACTTTGATACTCGTGTAACTGTATTAGGTCACGTACAACGTGGTGGATCACCAAGTGCACAAGATCGTGTATTAGCAAGTCGTCTTGGCGCAAGAGCAGTTGAATTATTAATTGCTGGTAGAGGTGGACGTTGTGTAGGTATTCAAGATAATAAACTTGTTGATCATGATATTATCGAAGCGTTAGCTCAAAAGCATACAATCGATAAAGATATGTATCAATTATCTAAAGAATTATCCATCTAATCGGCTTAGCGTCGGATATTTGGGAACGGTTTCATAATTTTCGGAGGTGCAATATGCGTAAAACTAAAATTGTATGTACTATAGGTCCTGCTAGTGAAAGTATTGAGAAATTAGAACAATTAATCGAAGCGGGTATGAACGTTGCTCGTTTAAACTTCTCTCATGGTAGCCATGAAGAGCACGGCGCTCGTATTAAAAACATTCGTGAAGCTTCAAAGAAAACTGGTAAAACAGTTGGTATCTTACTTGATACAAAAGGTCCAGAAATCCGTACTCACGACTTCGTAGACGGACAAGCTGAGCTTGTAACAGGTGCAGAAGTAGTTCTTTCTACTGAGCAAGTATTAGGTACTGCAGAGAAGTTCTCTGTATCTTATGCTGGTCTTTATGACGATGTAGACCCAGGTTCTCG
The DNA here is from genome assembly GCF_040448665.1 of Bacillus cereus group sp. MS39. Lineage (NCBI taxonomy): Bacteria > Bacillati > Bacillota > Bacilli > Caryophanales > Bacillaceae > Bacillus > Bacillus cereus group sp. MS39. Next base: position 848,763 of record NZ_CP123058.1, read on the forward strand.
TATTCTAATCGATGACGGTCTTATCGAACTAGAAGTAATCGAAAAAGCTGACGGAAACATCCGTACAAAAGTTTTAAACAGCGGAACTGTAAAAAATAAAAAAGGTGTTAACGTACCGAACGTAAGCATTAAGCTTCCTGGTATCACTGAAAAAGACGTAAAAGATATCGTTTTCGGTATCGAGCAAAAAGTTGATTTCATCGCAGCTTCATTCGTACGTAAAGCATCTGACGTATTAGAAATCCGTGAATTATTAGAAGGGCATAACGCTCAATACATCCAAATCGTACCAAAAATCGAAAACCAAGAGGGTATCGATAACATCGATTCAATCTTAGAAGTTTCTGACGGTTTAATGGTAGCTCGTGGTGATATGGGTGTAGAAATTCCACCAGAAGAAGTACCATTAGTACAAAAACGTCTAATCAAAAAATGCAACGTGTTAGGTAAACCGGTTATTACTGCGACACAAATGTTAGATTCTATGCAACGTAACCCACGTCCAACTCGTGCGGAAGCAAGTGACGTAGCTAACGCAATCTTCGATGGTACAGATGCAATCATGCTTTCAGGTGAAACAGCTGCTGGTCAATACCCAGTAGAAGCAGTAACAATGATGGCTAACATTGCAGTACGTGTTGAAAAATCATTACAATATGAAGATATGTTCAAAAAACGTATTAAAGAGTTCACTCCAACAATTACAGATGCAATTAGCCAATCTGTTGCGCATACAGCACTTGCTCTTGATGTAGCTGCAATCGTAGCTCCAACAGAAAGTGGACATACTGCGAAAATGATCTCTAAATACCGTCCGAAATCTCCAATCGTAGCTGTAACATCTGACGAGCAAGTGGGACGTCGTCTTGCACTTGTTTGGGGTGTGCAAGCATTTATGGCTGGAAAACGTGCAGCGTCTACTGACGAAATGTTAGATACTGCAATTCAAACAGGTATGGATGCGGGTCTAATTGGACTTGGAGACACTGTAGTAATCACTGCTGGTGTTCCAGTTGCTGAAACTGGTACAACAAACTTAATGAAAATCCATGTTGTTGGTGAAGAAGTTGCGAAAGGACAAGGAATCGGTCGTAAAGCTGCAAAAGGTAAAGTAGTTGTAGCGAAAACAGCTGCTGAAGCTGTAGCGAACGTAAACAAAGGTGATATCCTTGTTACAACAAGTACTGATAAAGATATGATTCCTGCAATCGAAAAAGCTGCTGCTCTAGTTGTAGAAGAAGGCGGTCTTACAAGCCATGCGGCTGTTGTAGGTGTATCAATCGGTATTCCTGTTATCGTTGGTGTAAACGGCGTAACAGCAACTTTAAAAAATGGCCAAGAAGTAACAGTTGATGCAGCACGCGGAATTGTTTATAATGGACATGCGGAAGTGCTATAAGTAATACGAAGAGAAGGATCGGAGTCCTTCTCTTTTTTTTACACAAAAACGAGGCAGAATCAGCTTGAAACGCCCAGAATTGCGTTTAAAATCCGTTTGTTACGAGGTTCAATAGGGAAAGGTGTTTAGTTTCTATGTAGCGTATACGGGTGCTCTGGGTTCTTTTAAAGTGATGCGTGAGAGGGGTGTAGAACTATGAAGTGGTTACTATTCTTGTTTATTTTAATACCGGCGATTGAGATTACAGTTTTAATTGGATCGAGTCATGTAATAGGTTTATGGTCTACGTTCGCTATGATTGTATTTACGGGTGTTGTAGGTGTCTATTTGGCGAAAAGACAAGGATTTAAAGTGCTTGGAGAGATTCAATCTAAGTTGAATAGAGGAGAAATGCCAGGAGGAGCGGTACTGGATGGTATTTTTATCTTTGTAGGAGGTATTCTTTTGGTACTTCCTGGATATGTAACGGATATAATAGGTTTTATCTTTGTTCTCCCTATGACGAGGACTTTGTTGAAGCCGTTTGTTGTGAAGTGGATGGAATGGAAGTTTAGAAAGAGTTCTACTATTATTGTGCAGAAATAGTGCTTAGATTATAGCGATCTAAGTACTATTTTTTTGCCCGCAAAAGGATGGGAGATGAATGAAGCTCTGTTAATTAAAGTTTTGCTGTATCATGCCTTAAAATTTGGTGAATGCGAAGGAGTTAAGTGGAAATCAGGCTGCTCATACAAGTCCGGTTGGTGAAAGTTAATAATCGGTGGTGGACAAAATCCTTACGAAACGTAGTTTTGCCTTATTATATTGGCTGTGTATTTTTCGATTGGATATGTAGGTGGTTCTTAATGAGTGTGTTGTAGGGAAATTCATATGAACTCAAGCGGGTTTTTGTATATAAAAAGAATTAATTGGTATGGAAAAGTTAGATGCGAACAGGAAAATTGTTAGTTTAAGTCTCATTTTATACCGTTTTGTATATTTATTCATTTACATAAAAAGTAATAAATGTAAGTGATAATTATATAAAAAATAGAATAAATATGTAAAAACACCTCGAAATATGCGTTTTCAATGCAAAAAACAAGAGTATTATCCTTTTTGTGGGAAATCCTCTTGTTGCATGTAATGAGTGTGAAAAATAAGTACAAGGAATAATCAGTGGGAAATTCCCACTGATTACATGTAAGTTTTTGTTGTATATGAATTAGAAACTATTATTTTGAAGGTGAGCCTTTAATATATTTCCACAAATCATGGAATACACGAGCTTTGTGCAATGTATTAAGTAGTACTAAGATGACTGGACCGATGATTAATCCTAAAAAGCCAAAAAGCTTAAAGCCGACAAATAGAGCAATCAGTGTTGCTAATGGATCAAGACCGATATTGGAGGAAAGTACTTTAGGTTCCATAATTTGTCTTTGGACAATCACGACGATGTATAAGATGAGAAGACCGATGGCGAAAGCAGTGTCGCCGGTGAAAAATACGTATATAACCCAAGGAACGAAGACGGCGCCTGTTCCTAAATACGGGAGTAAATCTACAACCCCTGTAATAATTGCGATAGTAATGGCGTATGGTACGCGTAATATTAAAAGTCCGATTAGTACAATAACAGTTGTCATAGATACGAGTGTAAGTTGCGCTTTAACAAAACCAAATAAAGCTTTTCTTAAATCGACAAAAATAGTTTTTCCATAGCCATGAACACGATTCGGCAAAAATTTTCTTACTTTCTGAGCAAGACGGTGCCAATCGTAACTAATGAAGAAAGTGGCTAATAAAACGAATACAAGGACAGTTAAAGTTGTTGGTAATGCACTAATGAAATTTGTTAATCCGCTTATAATAGCAGTTAAAAGTTCTTTCATTTGCGTCGTTGCTTCGGTTCCTAAGTTTTGAATGTTTTGTGTAATCGTATAGCGCTGTGGTTCACCAAGATGATTAAATTTAGAAATTAAATCATCATAGAGAGGCATAATATGATTAAGTGCAAATTGCTCTGCGAATTTAACGATATCCGGAAACTTTACTGTAACAAGTTGTAGTAAGTATGTTGTGGCAGATATTGCTTCCGTTACAAGATATGTAACGAGTCCGACGATAGCTCCGAATACGAGAATTAAGCTAACGAGTACTGCTAGTGCGCGAGGAAATTGTAGTTTTTGATTAAGGAAATTGACGACGGGATTAATCAAATAAGCAAATGCGAAAGCGATAATAAAAGGGTAGATAAGTCCTGACATATATAGTAATGCATAGAACCCGGCTACCGTTGCTACAATGACAAATATGAGTCGCAATATCATATATAGTAAGTTTCGGTTCAAAGATGTATACCTCCCATTCCAATTTGGATTATCCTAATTCGTTCAACTTATAACGAGTGTGCCCCGCTGATTAAAGTTTCACTTTATGTTATAGTGGAATGATGGATTTTTCCTGCTTTTTCAGTACATGAGTGACTGTAAAAGCTTGGTGTTGATGCTTCTACTATATGGTAAAAACTTCATTTTCTCTTCTTTTTATTTTACCTGTTTCTTATTAGAAAAGAAAGGAGAGACAATCGTTTTCAAAAATGTATACATGCTTAAATTTTTGATGATGAAAGTCTCATTTTAGCATTTTAAAATACATAAAAAATGAAGTGGTTATTGTTGAATATACATCGATATAGCATGTATAACGATAGGTTTAAAGGTATTTTTGTTTGGAAATGAGTTCATTATTTTCAGAAAGGAAGTGCAAACATGATTAGTCAGTCAACGTTATTTTTATTCATACTACTTATTATAGGACTTGTTGCTAAAAACCAATCGCTTACTGTAGCTATTGGTGTGTTGTTTTTATTGAAATTTACGTTTCTAGGGGATAAAGTCTTTCCTTATCTACAAACGAAAGGGATTAACCTTGGTGTTACGGTTATTACAATAGCAGTACTCGTACCGATTGCGACGGGGGAAATAGGTTTTAAACAACTTGGAGAAGCGGCGAAATCGTATTATGCATGGATTGCTTTAGCTTCAGGGGTAGCGGTTGCTTTGTTAGCCAAAGGCGGCGTACAATTATTGACGACGGATCCTCATATTACAACTGCGCTCGTTTTCGGGACAATTATAGCGGTTGCTTTATTTAATGGAGTTGCTGTAGGTCCATTAATTGGGGCTGGAATTGCCTATGCAGTTATGAGTATTATACAGATGTTTAAATAAGGAATTTTATAGTAATATAAAATTTTTGAATTCTTTCTGTTCACAAAAGTCAGATAATTGTTTATAATAGGATTAGAAACTTTGAAAAGTTACATAACAGCAGAGACTTTACACCAGATAAAATAAAAACAACATAAAACAATTTTATAATGATATTGTTTTATGTTGTTTTTATCATAAAACTCTTCGGAATTAATTTTCCTCACTAACTTGTTGTTTTGAGCGTGAGGATTCGGGGAGACATTCACGCTCATGCTTTCCATGTAGACAATGGACATAAGAGGGGAACATCGCAACAAATTTGCATGATCGTGCATTTTGCTTGCCTAAAGAGTGAACGGGCGTTCATAATTCAAAAGGGGAGCAAATAGATATAAGGAGCAAGGTTGGGAGAATTTTCAGGAAAAGGAGAGAATGTCATGACTGTTATTCGAGGTTTAGAAGGGGTAGTAGCAACAACATCATCTGTGAGCTCTATTATTGATGATACATTAACTTATGTTGGGTATAATATTGATGATTTAGCTGAGAATGCTACATTTGAAGAAGTAGTGTACTTATTATGGCATCGCAAGCTTCCTAATGAACAAGAACTAGCGAAATTTAAAGAGATTGTATCGGAATACTATAAAGTTCCAGGTGAGATTTTAACATATTTGAAACAAGTAGATTTAAAAATCGCACATCCGATGTCTGTTTTACGAACTGCAATTTCCATGCTATCATTATACGATGAGAGCGCTGAAATTATGGATGAAAACTCCAATTATTTGAAAGCGGTTAAATTGCAGGCTCAAGTGGGAACTTTAGTTGCTGCTTATGCAAGAATTCGTAAAGGTTTAGATGTTGTTGAGCCTAGAAATGATTTATCATTAGCTGCAAACTTCTTGTACATGTTAAATGATCGCGAGCCAAATGAAGTTGAAATTGAAGCTTTTGATAAGGCGCTTGTACTTCACGCAGATCATGAGTTAAACGCTTCTACATTTACTGCACGCGTTTGTGTAGCAACACTTTCAGATGTATATTCTGGTATTACAGCAGCAATCGGTGCGTTAAAAGGTCCTCTTCACGGCGGGGCAAACGAAAATGTAATGAAGATGCTAACTGAAATTGGCGAAGAAGAAAATGTAGAATCATATATTCATAATGCTCTTCAAAATAAAGTGAAAATCATGGGCTTTGGCCACCGTGTATATGAGCAGGGTGATCCGCGTGCAAAACATTTACGCGAAATGTCTAAGAGATTATGCGTGCTTTTAGGAGAAGACAAATGGTATAATATGTCTATCAAAATTGAAGACATTGTAACAAAAGAAAAAGGTCTTCCACCAAATGTTGATTTCTATTCAGCTTCTGTATACCATTGTTTAGGAATTGACCATGACTTATTTACACCTATTTTTGCAATTAGCCGTATGTCAGGCTGGTTAGCTCATATTCTAGAACAATATGAAAACAACCGTTTAATCCGTCCGCGTGCTGATTATAATGGACCAACACATCAAGTGTACGTTCCAATTGCGCAACGATAAGCGAAAAACACTATTTTGATAGTGAAAATACGCTTTCAAAAGTCTGATTTTTTCGGAAAGACGTAATGATTAGAATATTTTAATTTAAATAACGGTTTGAACTGAGGGGTTATTCCCTCAGTTTCATACATATGAAATTTCAAACATGGGGGTTATCACATTGACGACAGGTGAAAAAATTACTGTAACTAATGGTGTTATGAATGTACCAAACAATCCGATTATTCCATTTATCGAAGGAGATGGAATTGGTCCTGATATTTGGGCAGCTGCATCTCGTGTACTAGAAGCAGCAGTTGAAAAAGCTTATGATGGTGAGAAGAAAATCGTTTGGAAAGAAGTGCTTGCAGGGGAAAAAGCATTCAACCAAACAGGCGAGTGGTTACCAGAAGAAACTTTAAATTTAATCCGTGAATATTTAATCGCGATTAAAGGTCCACTTACAACTCCAGTTGGCGGTGGTATTCGTTCTCTAAACGTAGCACTTCGTCAAGAATTAGATTTATATGTATGTCTACGTCCAGTTCGTTATTTTGATGGTGTTCCTTCACCTGTAAAACGTCCGGAAGATACTGATATGGTTATTTTCCGTGAGAATACAGAAGACATTTATGCTGGAATTGAATATGCACAAGGATCTCCAGAAGCAGAAAAAGTCCTTGCTTTCTTAAAAGAAGCAATGGGTGTTAATAAAATCCGCTTCCCAGAAACATCTGGTATTGGTATTAAACCAATCTCAGAAGAAGGGACAAAGCGTCTTGTTCGTGCTGCAATTCAATATGCAATTAACGAAAAACGTTCTTCTGTTACATTAGTTCATAAAGGAAACATTATGAAATTTACAGAAGGTGCTTTCAAAAACTGGGGTTACGAAGTAGCGGAACAAGAATTCGGCGATAAAGTATTTACTTGGGCTGAATATGACCGTATCGTTGAGAAAGATGGTAAAGATGCAGCGAATAAAGCGATGGCAGACGCTGAAGTGGCTGGGAAAATCATCGTAAAAGATTCTATTGCAGACATCTTCTTACAACAGATTTTAACTCGTCCACGTGAGTTCGATGTTGTTGCAACAATGAACTTAAACGGAGACTACATCTCTGATGCACTTGCTGCACAAGTAGGTGGAATTGGTATTGCACCTGGTGCAAACATTAACTATGTGACTGGACATGCTATCTTTGAAGCTACACATGGTACAGCTCCAAAATATGCAGGTTTAGACAAAGTAAACCCATCTTCGGTTCTTCTTTCTGGTGTATTATTATTAGAGCACTTAGGATGGAACGAAGCTGCGAAATTAGTAACTGATTCAGTTGAGAAAACAATTGCTTCAAAAGTAGTAACTTATGATTTCGCACGCTTAATGGAAGGTGCAACAGAAGTGAAATGTTCTGAGTTCGCTAATGAACTTATTAAAAACATGGATGTAGCGATAATCAAAAATGCATAATTAAAGCGGGGGGTAAATTATGACAATCAAACGCAAGAAAGTTTCAGTCATCGGTGCAGGATTTACAGGAGCAACAACAGCATTCTTATTAGCACAAAAAGAACTTGCAGATGTTGTATTAGTGGACATTCCACAACTGGAAAATCCAACAAAAGGGAAAGCGTTAGATATGTTAGAAGCGAGCCCAGTACAAGGTTTTGATGCTAACATTATTGGAACATCTGATTACGCAGATACTGCTGATTCTGACGTTGTCGTTATTACAGCAGGTATTGCACGTAAGCCTGGTATGAGCCGTGATGACTTAGTAGCAACAAACTCTAAAATTATGAAAAGTATTACGCGCGACATTGCAAAACATTCACCAAATGCGATTATTGTTGTATTAACAAATCCAGTTGATGCAATGACATATTCTGTATTTAAAGAAGCAGGATTCCCGAAAGAGCGTGTTATCGGTCAATCGGGCGTATTAGATACAGCTCGTTTCCGTACATTTATTGCACAAGAATTAAATCTTTCTGTGAAAGACATTACAGGATTTGTTCTTGGTGGACACGGTGACGATATGGTACCTCTTGTACGTTATTCTTATGCAGGTGGCATTCCGTTAGAAACGTTAATTCCGAAAGAGCGTTTAGAAGCAATCGTAGAACGTACCCGTAAAGGTGGCGGCGAGATTGTAGGCTTATTAGGAAACGGTAGTGCATATTACGCACCAGCTGCTTCTTTAGTTGAAATGACAGAAGCAATCTTAAAAGATCAACGCCGTGTATTACCAGCTATTGCGTACCTTGAAGGTGAATATGGTTATAGCGACCTTTACTTAGGGGTACCAGTAATTCTAGGTGGTAACGGAATTGAAAAAATTATTGAGTTAGAACTTCTTGCAGATGAAAGAGAAGCGTTAGATCGCTCTGTAGAATCTGTACGTAATGTTATGAAGGTTCTTGTTTAATAATTAAATATAAGCGGAAAAAGATTCGGGGCCCCGAATCTTTTTCTACTATTTATTCAAATGTTTTTTTGAAATAATATGAAAACGCTATCATTTGGTGTATCCTATAATGAAACTATAGATTTATACTATACATTGCCCTCATCATAGTAAATTTCGGATCAGGTATCGCTATTAGTAGGATAATAAGGTGAAAAAATCGGAGGGGGTTGTAACATGTTAAAGAAAAAAGTTCAAATTGGTCGTAGAATGGATGAAATTACAGTAGGAGAGAAATTATCTATCACTGAAAAAATTGAGGATAAAGATTTGTTATTGTACTTAGGGTTAACGAATGATGCCAATCCATTATATATTCAGCATGATTACGCATCCCAAACTCCGTATGAAAAGCCGATTGTACCAAGCATTATGCTAACGGGAATGATTACAACGGCAGTTACGAAATATTTACCAGGTCCAGGTAGTCATATTACTAGGAAGGACCTTACGTTCGTGAAGCATGTTCACCATTATGAAACGTTACAAATCCACTTTGAAGTTGTGGCTGTTTCTGAGGAGGAACATACAATTGATATGCTTGTATCTGCTCATGATGAAAAAGGAGAAACGGTTGTAAAGGGTTCTTTAACAGTAACGCCGCCTTTTAAATCAGTTTCTATTATGGAAAAAGCATTAGATAATTTTTAAAGCATGAAAATATGAATAGCGCTAGCATACCTTACTATAAGGGGCTAGCGCTATTTTTAGTTGAAAAATCCTTCTTTAAACCCTTCGGCAAATTCTGAGCAACCTGTTTTAATCGTATCCCAGCTTGGTACGTTAAAAGTAAGGAAACATGTTACTACTAAAGTTAAAATAGGTAGTAATACTCGCATAATAGCCTCCTGAATCGTATTTATTTATATATTTAAATTAATAATATATTTATTGGTAATTGAAGTCAATGAAAGGGGTGTTTTTAAGGTGAAGTGGAAGAGAGAAGACATTATTTTTGAAACGATAAGAGAAGCTGAAGTGTGGGCAGAGGGGGTCGCGAATGAAATGTATGGAAGACTATTTGATGGATATGAAACACTGGACTATAAAATAGCGTATGCTCTTTCGTTTTTCCTAGCGCAGGAGAGGGGATTTATGGTTCATACGGAAAAATACTTTGAAAAAGGTAGGTTTATCTACCGAATTTGGATAGCGGAGAGAGAATGAAGTTTTAATTGCTTTTATTTTCGAAGCATTAGTAGAAACGAGCTCCATGTATAGACAATTATATTGAGAGGTACCTTGTTTTCTAGTATGATGAGAATAACGGGGAAAATACTAGGATGAAGAAGGTTTCAAGTCTATAACTTGGAGGAAAAGAATGAACAATCGTATTTTAGTAGTTGATGATGAGGAGTTTATCTTAACTTTAATTGAATTTAATCTACAACAAGCTGGGTTTGAAGTGATAACAGCGATGGATGGAGAAATGGCGCTTCAAAAAGCGACAACAGAACGCCCAGATTTAATTATATTAGATTTAATGCTTCCAAAAATGGATGGTATGGAAGTGTGTAAAGAATTACGATTGCAGCGCGTTATGACGCCGATTTTAATGTTAACAGCAAAAGATGATGAATTTGATAAGGTGCTAGGTCTTGAACTTGGGGCAGATGATTATATGACGAAGCCATTTAGCCCAAGGGAAGTTGTTGCGCGTGTGAAGGCAATTTTGCGCCGCACGAAATTACAACAAGAAGAGCAAGTGAAAGAAGCGTCAGATGAAGAGAGCATCACACTTGCTGAACTTAAAATTTTGCCGGAATTTTATGAGGCTTATTTCCAAGGAAGAAAGCTTGAATTAACACCAAAAGAATTTGAACTACTTGTTTATCTTGCGAAAAATAAAAGTCGCGTGTTGACACGTGATCAATTATTAAGTGCTGTATGGAACTATGATTTTGCTGGTGATACACGAATTGTTGACGTTCACATTAGCCATTTGCGCGATAAAATTGAACAAAATACGAAAAAACCGACGTACATTAAAACGATACGTGGTTTAGGATATAAATTAGAGGAGCCAAAAGGGGATGAATAAATTTCGTTCCAGGCTTCTTTTTACATTTGTTTCTCTTATTGTATTTATTTTAGTTGGACTAGGTTTATTACTGGAAACCGTGTTTGAAAACTACTATATAGATCATGCCAAAGAGAGAATGGTAAAAGAAACAGAGTATGTTGCGGTATTAGCAGAAGAACAGGGTTTTGATGATGTTTTAAAAAATCCATATGTATTTGAAAAGTTAGAAGAAAAAATACAGGCTTCTATTGCATTTGTAGATGAAAAAAAGAAAGTTCAATATAGCGGAGGAGAACAGTCTGCTTTTAGTCAAGGGATGATTAAAGAACTTTCTTCTGAAACAACAAAACAAAGAAACAAAGTCATTACGAAAGAAACAGATCAGAATAATGAATTTTACCATGCGGTATTCGTTCAAGATGTAGCAGGAAAACAAGGGTACATTTTGGTGAAAAGTACAATTGAGCCTTTGAAATCTGTTCATCAAAAAACGTGGGGATTATTAATTATCGGATTTGTTATCGCTTGTCTCGTAGTCGTATTTTTAGGTATGAAAATTACAGGGCAATATATTAGGCCGATTGAATCTGTTACGAAAGTTGCTATCGAATTAGCGAAGGGAAATTATAAAGCACGCGCTTATGAAAGTCATTCGGATGAAACGGGAATGCTGAGTAAAGCGATTAATATTTTAGCCCGTAATTTACAAGAGATGACACTTGAGCAAGAAATGCAACAAGATCGTCTGCATACGTTAATTGAAAATATGGGAAGCGGAATGATTTTAATTGATAGCCGCGGTTATATAAACCTTGTAAACCGTTCTTATAAGGAGACTTTCCACGTAACAGATGAAGAATATTTAGATCGTTTATATTATGAGTCGTTTCATCATACAGAAATTATAGAGCTCGTGGAAGAAATCTTTATGACAGAAGTGAAAGTGCGTAAACAAATGTTATTGCCGCTTGGAATTGAGCGAAAGCATTTTGAAGTATATGGAGCGCCGATTATCGGGACGAACCATGAATGGAAAGGGATTGTTCTTGTATTCCATGACATTACTGAGCTAAAGAAATTAGAACAAATGAGAAAAGACTTTTTAGCGAATGTGTCTCATGAACTAAAGACACCGATTACTTCTATTAAAGGTTTTTCAGAAACGCTCTTGGACGGTGCTATGGATAATAAAAAATTCTGCGAACATTTCTTGCACATTATTTTAAAAGAAAGTGAACGCATGCAAGGGTTAATTGAAGATTTATTAGATTTATCAAAGATTGAGCAACAAGGATTTAAATTGAGTATGGGGACCGTTGATATGAAGGGACTTCTTGAAGACATTCGTATGGTCCTTGATAACAAAGCAGGAGAAAAAGAAATTTCTTTACAAGTAAATGCGCTAAAAGGAGTCTCGGTCATTGGAGATCCAAGTCGTTTGAAGCAAATCTTTATTAATTTAATGAATAACGCAATCGTATATACGCCGGCTGGAGGCGTTGTTTCTGTAGAATTAGCAGAAGATAAATATAATGCTTATATAAAAGTATCGGATACCGGAATTGGTATTAGTAAAGATGAAATTCCGCGTATTTTTGAACGCTTTTACCGAGTGGATAAAGCGAGAAGTAGAAATACTGGTGGTACAGGCCTTGGATTATCGATTGTAAAGCATTTAGTTGAGGCACATCACGGTACGATTACAGTGGATAGTGAAGTTGGGGAAGGGACAACATTTACAGTTGTTTTACCAAAATCAGCAACTGAAAAATAGGATGAAGGATGTTTACAATATATTAACAATGGCTTAATTAAATATTAATAAAGGTCTGTTAATATAATACATGAAAACCCCTTCATCCAAGGAGTAATTTTGGACGAGAATGGTTATGCTGTTCTCGTCACTTCCCTTTTATGTTAGTAAACGTTTGTATATATGATAGAAAATAGCCGTTATTTTTCTTCTCTCTATTAGTCATGTTAATATAGAGAGAGGAAAGGAACGGTTTTTTCTGTGAAAAAAATCATTTCAAATTTGTATGGGGAGGTTTCTGGTTTGGAAAAAAAGGTCGTATTAGTAGATGGTAATAATATCGCGTATCGTGCTTTCTTTGCACTACCGCTTTTAAATAACGACAAAGGTATACATACGAACGCAATTTACGGTTTTACAATGATGTTAATGAGAATATTAGAGGAAGAAAAACCAACGCATATGTTAGTAGCGTTTGATGCGGGTAAAACGACATTCCGTCATAAAACGTATAGTGAGTATAAAGGAGGACGTCAAAAGACTCCACCTGAATTATCAGAGCAATTCCCGTTTATTCGTGAGATGCTTGATGCATTCAACGTACCGCGTTATGAATTAGAAAATTATGAAGCGGATGACATTATGGGGACGTTAGCGAAAGAAGCGAGTGAACAAGGGTTTCATGTAAAAGTTATTTCAGGAGATAAAGACTTACTGCAACTTGTTTCAGATAATACACTCGTATGTATTCCTCGCAAAGGGATTACAGAAGTGGATGAATATACGAAAGAAGCTTTATTTGAGAAATATAGCTTATCACCAAAGCAAATTATCGATATGAAAGGTTTAATGGGAGACCAGTCAGATAATATTCCAGGTGTACCAGGAGTTGGTGAAAAAACTGCGATTAAATTGTTAACACAGTTTGAAACGGTCGAGGCAGTGTATGAAAATATAGATCAAGTAAGCGGGAAGAAATTAAAAGAAAAGCTAGAAGCAAATAAAGACCAAGCTCTTATGAGTAAAGATCTTGCAACTATTATTACAGATGCACCGATTACAGTGCATGTGGATGATATGGAGTATAAAGGGTATGAAGCAAGTGATGTGATTCCAATGTTCGAGAATTTAGGATTTACATCCCTTTTAAATAAATTAGGTGTTACGCCAGAAGAAACGACTCCAGCTGAATTAGATGATATTACATTTGATATTGTGGAAGAAATTACAGAAGAAATGCTTCAGCAAGATAGTGCGCTTATTGTTGAAGTACAAGAAGATAACTATCACAGAGCGGACATTCAAGGTTTTGGTATTCAAAATGAAAATGGCTGTTACTTTATTCAAACAGACATTGCTCTTAAGTCAGACGCTTTTAAAGAGTGGCTTGCAGATGGAGAAATGAGAAAGCATACATTTGATGCGAAGCGTGCAATCGTTGCACTTAAATGGAACGGGATAGATATGCAAGGGATTGACTTTGATCTATTAATCGCTGCTTATTTACTTGACCCGGCTGATACGGATAAAGATTTCCGTACTGTAGCAAAAATGAAAGAAACACATGCTGTGAAATCCGATGAAGAAGTTTACGGAAAAGGTGCGAAGCGTGCTGTTCCAGAGCTAGAAGTAGTAGCGGAGCATGTAGCTCGTAAAGTGCACGTATTATATGATGTAAAGCAAACATTCGTAGAAGAGTTACAAAAGAATGAGCAATATGAACTGTTTACAGAGTTAGAATTACCACTTGCGCGTGTATTAGCTGATATGGAAGTAAAAGGTGTAAAAGTTGATACGGAGCGTCTTCGTAATATGGGAGAAGAACTTGCAGGTAGATTAAAGGAAATGGAACAGGAAATTTATAAGCTTGCGGGAACAGAATTTAATATTAATTCACCGAAGCAGCTTGGTGTTATTCTGTTTGAAAACTTAAACTTACCAGTTATTAAAAAGACGAAAACAGGTTATTCTACGTCAGCTGATGTACTAGAAAAGCTTATGGATCGCCATGAAATTATTCCAAACATTTTACATTATCGTCAATTAGGGAAACTAAATTCAACTTATATTGAAGGTTTATTAAAAGTTGTACATGAAGATTCATCTAAAATCCATACTCGTTTCAATCAAGTATTAACGCAAACAGGTCGATTAAGTTCAACGGATCCGAACTTGCAAAATATCCCGATTCGATTAGAAGAAGGAAGAAAGATTCGTCAGGCATTTGTTCCATCAGAAGAAGGATGGATTATGTACGCGGCAGATTATTCACAAATTGAACTTCGTGTATTAGCTCATATTGCAAATGATAAAGGGCTAGTTGAAGCGTTCCAACATGATATGGATATTCATACGAAAACAGCGATGGATGTATTTGGCGTTGAAAAAGATGAAGTAACTTCGAATATGAGACGACAAGCGAAAGCTGTCAATTTCGGAATTGTATATGGTATTAGTGATTACGGTCTTTCACAAAACTTAGGAATTACAAGAAAAGCAGCAGCGGAATTTATTGAAAAGTATTTAGAAAGTTTCCCTGGTGTACAAGAATACATGAGTGACATCGTAAAAGATGCGAAACAAAAAGGGTATGTGGCTACATTATTAAATCGCCGCCGTTATATTCCGGAAATTACGAGTCGTAATTTCAATTTACGTAGCTTTGCTGAGCGTACGGCTATGAATACACCAATTCAAGGGACTGCGGCAGATATTATTAAAAAAGCAATGATTATTATGGCAGACCGTCTAGAAGAAGAAGGATTACAGGCGCGTCTACTTCTGCAAGTACACGATGAATTGATATTTGAAGCGCCAAAAGAAGAAATTGAAAAATTAGAGAAGCTTGTACCAGAAGTAATGGAGCATGCAATTGAACTCGCAGTTCCGTTGAAAGTTGATTATTCTTACGGTCCAACTTGGTACGACGCAAAATAAGGAAGTGATGAAATGCCTGAATTACCAGAGGTTGAAAACGTCAGACGGACACTTGAAAATCTTGTGACAGGAAAAACAATTGAAGATGTCATTGTTACCTATCCAAAAATAGTAAAACGTCCGGATGATGCAGAAATCTTTAAAGAAATGCTAAGAGGCGAGAAGATTGAAAATATAAAGCGAAGAGGAAAGTTTTTGCTTTTATATGTAACGAATTATGTTATTGTTTCACATTTGCGTATGGAAGGTAAGTTTTTACTGCATCAAGAGGACGAGCCAATTGATAAGCATACACACGTCCGTTTCTTATTTACAGATGGAACTGAACTACATTATAAAGATGTGAGAAAGTTTGGTACGATGCATCTCTTTAAGAAAGGTGAAGAATTGAATCAAATGCCTCTTGCTGACTTAGGTCCGGAGCCGTTTGATGCTGAATTGACACCGCAGTATTTACAAGAAAGATTGCAAAAGACCAATCGTAAAATAAAAGTCGTATTATTAGACCAGCGTCTTTTAGTAGGGCTTGGAAATATATATGTAGATGAAGTTTTATTCCGTTCTCAAATTCATCCGGAACGAGAAGCTTCGTCTTTAACAGCAGAAGAAATTGAACGAATTTACGAGGCGACTGTTACAACGTTAGGTGAAGCAGTGAAGCGAGGCGGAAGTACAATTCGAACGTATATGAATTCGCAAGGGCAAATTGGCTCATTCCAAGAACTTCTAAATGTATACGGAAAAAAAGGAGAACCGTGTGTTACTTGCGGTACGATATTAGAAAAAACAGTTGTCGGCGGAAGAGGAACGCATTACTGCCCGATTTGTCAGCCGAGAATATAGAAAAGAGATAACATCGGATAGGCATTTGTCATATACATACAGCAGGGCTATGTATAAGGGAGGAGCTTACCGATGTACCTTTATTTATCTCTTATTTTATTAGCTTTTACATTAAGCTTAGATAGCTGTAGTGTAGGGCTAACATATGGTTTAAGAAGCGTAAGAATTCCACTAAGATCAATTATAATTATCGGAATGTGTTCAGCGGCTGTTATGCTTGTTTCAATGGGAATTGGACATATGATCGCGAAAATATTTTCACCTGTTATCGCAACGCGTATCGGTGGGCTTGTTCTTATTGGAATAGGAATTTGGGTATTATACCAATTTTTTCGAAGTGAGAAAAAAGAAGAACCAAAGAAAGAGGAGAAGGTTTGGAAATTAGAAATTGCTTCGCTCGGGCTAGTGATTCAAATTTTACGGAAACCGACTGTTGCAGATTTTGATAAATCAGGCACCATTTCTGCAGGAGAAGCATTGCTTCTTGGTATCGCTCTTTCTATAGATTCGTTCGGTGCTGGAATTGGTGCATCTTTATTAGGGTATGCGCCCGCTATGATGGCGATATTAGTTGCGGTTATGAGTTCTTTGTTTTTATTTATTGGAATGAAACTTGGAACGGTTTTATCAAATATGAAATGGTTACAAAAATTTACATTCCTGCCTGGGGTATTACTCATTATTATTGGAATTTGGAAAATGTAAGTATGGGCGTGGAACATTAGTTTCGCGCCTTTTATATTGTGAGGAGGATTATGATGACAGTAGTAATTGGATTAACGGGAGGCATTGCAAGCGGAAAAAGTACAGTGTCTCAAATGTTTCGTGAACTGAGTATACCAGTTATTGATGCAGATATTATTGCGCGAGAAGTTGTAGAACGAGGAAAACCAGCATATAACAAAATTGTAGAAGTGTTTGGAACGGAAGTATTACAAAAAGATGGAGAACTGGATCGGCCGAAATTAGGAAGTGTCGTTTTCTATAATGAAGAAAAACGATTGCAGTTAAATAAAATTGTTCATCCTGCAGTGCGTGAGGAAATGAATACGCAAAAGGAAATGTACATAAAAGAAGGTATGCAAGCGGTTGTGTTAGATATACCTCTCTTATTTGAAAGCAAATTAACAAGTCTCGTTGACCGCGTTTTAGTTGTAGCGGTTAAGCCACATACGCAATTAGAACGTTTAATGAAACGAAATAATTTTTCAGAAGAAGAAGCAACAGTTCGTATTCAATCTCAAATGCCGTTAGAAGAAAAAGTGAAGCATGCAGATGAAGTGATAAATAATGATGGCACAATTATGGGAACGAAAACACAATTACAGGTGATTTTAAAGAATTGGAACATTATTGACTAAAAAATTGTGAAATTAATGAAAATGCTTAGTGACATATCCCCTTTTTGTGTTATACTATTATTGGGATTGGAGATAAATAGTATAACGCATTCAAGGGGGATAACATATTATGACTCGTGTGGCAATTAATGGATTTGGACGTATTGGGAGAATGGTATTTCGTCAGGCAATAAAAGAAAGCGCATTCGAAATTGTAGCAATCAATGCAAGCTATCCATCTGAAACGTTAGCACATTTAATTAAATATGATACAGTTCACGGCAAGTTTGACGGAACAGTAGAAGCATTTGAAGATCACTTATTAGTTGATGGGAAAATGATTCGCCTTTTAAACAACCGCGATCCAAAGGAATTGCCTTGGACAGATCTAGGTGTTGAAGTTGTAATTGAAGCAACTGGTAAATTTAATTCAAAAGAAAAAGCAATTTTACATGTTGAAGCTGGAGCGAAAAAAGTTATTTTAACAGCGCCTGGTAAAAATGAAGATGTAACAATTGTAGTTGGTGTGAACGAAGACAAATTAGATATTACAAAACATACTGTTATTTCAAATGCATCTTGCACAACAAACTGTTTAGCGCCTGTTGTTAAGGTGTTAGATGAGCAGTTTGGAATTGAAAACGGTTTAATGACAACTGTTCACGCTTATACAAATGACCAAAAAAATATTGATAACCCACATAAAGATTTAAGAAGAGCACGTGCTTGCGGACAATCAATCATTCCGACAACGACAGGTGCCGCGAAAGCGCTTGCAAAAGTTCTTCCGCACTTAAACGGAAAACTTCATGGTATGGCACTTCGTGTACCAACACCAAACGTGTCTCTTGTTGACTTAGTAGTAGATGTAAAGCGTGATGTGACAGTTGAAGCTATTAATGAAGCATTCAAAACTGTTGCAAACGGTGCGTTAAAAGGCATTGTAGAATTCAGCGAAGAGCCTTTAGTATCTATTGACTTTAATACAAATACACACTCAGCTATTATTGATGGTTTATCTACAATGGTAATGGGTGATCGTAAAGTGAAAGTACTTGCTTGGTATGATAACGAGTGGGGCTACTCTCGTCGTGTTGTAGATCTTGTAACGTTAGTTGTTGACGAATTAGCGAAACAAAAAAATGTGCAACATATTTAAGTGAATAAGGGAGAGGGCAAGTGAATATTTGCCCTCTTTTTTTATTTTTTTCTGAAAAGGAAAAAAATTATATAAGTATATTTTTGAAAGTGGACATACCACGAAACGTTGTGATTACTGTATTTGTGAATCGTTTATTTTTTTTAGGGAAAAGTAAAGAGGAAAATATGACAGAAAATCGAAAAAACTGTTGTTGCAAAATGAAAATAAACAAAGTATACTAACACTCGTAAACTTAAGAGCTGAGGTACGTAGTCACTACTTAAAGGGTTAGGACCTCTCTGGACTAACTTTCCCCCGTGGTAGTGGAGCAAGCCAAATTGCAAATTAGTTTTCAATTCGAACAGTTAGAATAAATTTACAAGGGGGAACTGTAGAATGGATACTATGGATACGATGGGTCGTCACGTAATCGCTGAACTTTGGGATTGCGATTTCGACAAGCTTAATGACATGCCGTATATTGAACAATTATTTGTGGATGCAGCACTGAGAGCTGGTGCTGAAGTGCGTGAGGTTGCTTTCCATAAATTTGCACCACAAGGTGTAAGTGGAGTAGTAATTATCTCGGAATCACATTTAACAATTCATAGCTTTCCGGAGCACGGTTACGCAAGTATTGATGTTTATACTTGTGGGGATCGTATTGATCCAAATGTTGCTGCAGAATATATTGCAGAAGGTTTAAACGCGAAAACGCGTGAGAGCATCGAGCTTCCTCGAGGCACTGGTAGCTTCGAAATTAAGCAGAGAGAAACAAAAGCTCTTTAAAAAAGAACATAATTGATTTAAAATGTAAAGAGGTGTATAATGCACCTCTTTTTTAGTTTATAAAAAAGGGAAAATATAACGTACTCGTTAGTGAGATAAATTGAGCTCTTACGAATAAGTTAGCACCCCATCTACCATCTTATTTTTGAAAACGAGATGATAAAATAATGTGCTTAAACTTAAAGTGGTAAGAGAGTTAGAATGAGTTATATAATATTGTATATATATTGTCAGATGAAGTAAGTAGAGAAAAAATAAAGAGTATAGTGTAAAGGAGTGAATATATTGCGTTGTCCATCCTGTTCGCATAATGGTACAAGAGTGTTAGATTCGCGTCCGGTAGACGAGGGGCGCTCTATTCGAAGAAGGAGAGAGTGTGAAAGTTGTTTAAGTCGCTTTACGACATTTGAAAGAGTAGAAGAGTCACCTCTTATCGTTGTAAAAAAAGAAGGCACACGAGAAGAGTTTAATAAAGAAAAGATTTTGCGCGGCTTAATTAAAGCGTGCGAAAAAAGACCAGTATCTTTAAGACAATTAGAAGAAGTAACTCAAAGTGTGGAACGTGAACTTCGTAATTTAGGTATATCAGAAGTGAAAAGTGATATGATTGGTGAAATTGTTATGGAAGAACTGCGTGATATTGATGATGTTGCTTACGTGCGTTTTGCTTCTGTATATCGCCAATTTAAAGATTTAAATGTATTTATTGAAGAATTAAAAGATATACTGCAAAAAGAAAGAGAGTAGAAGTTGTATTTTATTCTCTTTACATACCGTAAGTAATGAGATAAGAGAGCTAGAAGCGAAAGCTAATAGCTCTTTTTCGCTAAGAAATTATATAATGAAGATAGAACGAATGAAGTAGAGGATAGATTGGATGAGAGAAAGGAAAAGCAAGAATGGAAAAACAGTCATGGATGGAGCTATTGCCAATTGATCGTTATAAAGTAAGTGCGAAAGGGTTACTGCATAATTACGACCGAAAAGTGTTAACGATGTTGTATCAGCCGTTAATAGGTAGTAGAGCTTTTAGCTTGTACATGACACTATGGGGAGAGTTAGAGCAAGATCGTGTGTTTGGAAAAGAGAATACACATCATTCCCTTATGGTGACCATGCAAATGCAGCTTCCCGAAATATATGAGGAACGAGTAAAGTTAGAAGCAATTGGGCTTTTGAAGGTATATATTAAGAAAGAAAAAGATATTCGAATGTTTATATACGAATTGCAACCACCTTTATCTCCGAAGCAGTTTTTTGATGATATTGTGTTAAGCATCTTTTTATACAATCGATTGAGTCGGACAAAATATAATCAAGTAAAGCAATATTTCTTAGAAGAAGAATTTGATTTTGCTTCTTATGAAAATGTTACGCGTTCTTTCAATGATGTGTTTGGTTCGTTTAATCCAGGACAGCTTGAGCATGCGCAAGAAGATCTTCGTATTCCAAAAACGACAGCTATGCCAAGTAACGAGAAGGGAGACTCTCCAAAAGTTTGGAATGATTTCTTTGATTTCTCCTTATTTGTAGATGGCTTGTCCGCTCTTGTCCCTAAAAAGGCGATTACAGATCAAGTGCGAGAATGTGTCAGTACACTTGCTTACGTGTACGATGTAGATGTGTTATCGATGCAAAATATCGTTCTTGGTACGGTGACAGAGATGCAGACAATTGATATCGAAAGGCTTAGAAAAGGAGCGCGTGATTGGTATCAGTTCGAAAACGGTCAAGCGTTACCTGTATTAAGTGAAAGAGTACAACCTCACGCTGCACGTATGATGGAAGGGAAAGAGCCTTCTACGCAAGAAGAGATGTTAATAAAACAGTTAGAGGAAATCTCACCAAAACAACTATTAAAAGAAATCTCTGGTGGTGCAGAGGCGACAAAGGCTGACTTGCAGATCGTTGAAGATGTAATGATCAATCAAAAATTAACGCCAGGTGTTGTGAATGTACTTATTTATTACGTTATGCTACGCTCAGATATGAAGCTTGCGAAAACGTATGTGGAGAAAATTGCTGGGCATTGGGCACGTAAAAAGGTCGGTACAGTAGCTGAAGCAATGGCGTTAGCGAAAGAAGAAAATCGTCAATATCAAGAATGGGCTGAGACGAAGAAAAAAGGCCGTACGTCGAAGAAAACGATAAGAAAAGAAATGGTACCAGATTGGCTGAAAGAAGAGCCGAAAGAACAAGAGAAAGAAACAGTGAAGAAAGATGTAAGTAAGAAAAAAGATGCGAGTACGTTAGATGATGAACGAAAACGACTAGAAGAAGTGTTAAAAAAATATAAGCGTGATTAATAGAAGAGAATGAACGCTCTTTGAGGTGAGAAAATGGAGCATATTCAAAATTCATTTGCAAAGTTAATGGAAAATAAAAATTTTAAAAATAGATATGAAGTATTAAAGGCGGAAGTAATGGCACATCCGCGTGTGAAAGAATTTATAGACGAACATCAAGGTGAAGTAACAACTTCTATGATTGAGCGCAGCCTTGTGAAGTTATACGAATATATTGGACAAAGTGTAGGTTGCGTAGATTGTCCGGATCTAGGTTCGTGTAAAAACATGCTGCAAGGATATGAGCCGAAGCTCGTTATCCAAGGGAAGATGATTGATATTCAATACGATCGTTGCGTTAGAAAAGTAGCATATGACGAGAGAAAGAAATATGAAAAACTCGTTCAAAGTGTATATATGCCAACTGACATTTTACAGGCAACGATGGAAAACTTAGATCCTTCAGATTTAGATGCGCGTATTGATGCAATTGGTGCTGCCAATGAATTTTTAAGTGCATATGAACCTGGTAAAAAAGTGCAAGGTTTATATTTGTACGGTAAATTTGGTGTAGGGAAAACGTATTTGTTAGGAGCAATGGCGAATGAGCTTGCTCAAAAGAAAATAAGTTCGATGCTCGTATACTTCCCTGAATTTCTACGTGAAATTAAAAGTTCGATTCAAGATAACTCGATTGGGGAAAAGATTGATGCAGTGAAACGCGTACAAGTTTTAATGCTAGATGATATCGGAGCAGAAGCGATGTCAAGCTTTGTGCGTGACGATGTGCTTGGTGCAATTTTGCAATTCCGTATGTTAGAAAACTTACCGACGTTCTTTACGTCTAACTTTGATTTCAAGGAATTGGAACATCATTTAACGTATACACAGCGTGGTGAAGCAGAACAAATGAAAGCAGCACGTATTATGGAACGAATTAAATATTTAGCGAAGCCAATTCCGATTGGCGGGAAAAACCGACGTCATAAGTAAAGAGTAAGCTGAAAAGCTTGCTCTTTTTTCGTTTTGAACACTTTTCAGAATAGGTGAATTGTAAAACGAAAAACTTCTTATAGAAAATTCATTGTAGCTTGTATCATTTTTTTCTCCCTCCCTTAATATATATAAAATTAGCAAGCCATATTGAGTGGATTTTCTAACGATAGGAAATGTAATTCTACTAAGAGTGAACTTCCACGGGACGGACTCTTATAGGATTTGTAACGTATAGATACAATCCTTTAGAGCAGGGATAAAAGGGGGGACAAAAGTGATTGAAATTTGCTTCGAAGAAAAAAATGATGCTATGCATGTATATAGACAACTATTGAAAAGAGCGGAACTGTTATATAAGGAAACGAGTGTGTATTTACAGGAACAAAAAGTGGTGATTCATATACCAGTATGTGAATCGAATTATATTGAAAAGATTTTATTGCCGGTAATGGTATATTTCATTGTGAATGTAAAGCAAAATGAGTGGATTTATACAATCTTAAAAGAGAAGTTTTTTTATGAAGAAGAGGAAGAGTGTCATCAAATATTGCATATGGCACAAGAGATTTTAAAGGGAAGAAGAAAAGAGATTGCTCGAGAATTAACACGTCACACATTTGAATCATATATTAAATCCTCTTTAAATAACTGGCTTTGTGATCCGCTTTCGTTCTCGTTTTCATCATATGTTCGTTTTCGCCTTCGTACATATAGGGAAATGGTAGCTAAGCTTGCTGAAGTGTCGATTGATGAGTATAAGTTGGAACAAGAATATCAAATGTTTATTGAGACGCTAAGGCAACAAGTGCGTAGCCGAAAATCACGTTTGTCCTGTGTGCATCTTGTTTTTGATGAAAGCTTTATTTTCTATGATGATAAAGGTAGACGTTTAAAACAGGAGAAATTGGTCCAATATATAGATGAGGAATTATTGAAGCAAAAGGATGTATATATTGATACGAAAGTAATTGCACCACTTCTTTCTATTTCGCCGAAAAAAATTTATTTATATACGAAAGAACAAGACCATAATATGATTATTACTTTGCGAAATGTATTTCAAGAACGGGTTCAATTACATGGATTACATGAGTTTGAGCGCAATGTGAAAAATTTAAAAAATAAAGGTAACGCCCTTGATTTTCTAAGTTTTTGAGCATATAATTACCTACATAAATGAAATATATTGAAATGTCATGATGAGGACATGAGTAGTTTTCTACGATTTTCAGAGAGGGAAGCCTTAGGGTGTGAGCTTCCTAATACGGGATTATTACTTACCACCTCTAAACTTTAGCAGTGAACGGTTTTTTCTAGTAATTGCTAACGGACAACACCGTTATGTTGAACTTGAGCAATTAACAATAATGTTAATTGGAACAAGGGTGGAACCACGAATTCAACACTCGTCCCTTTTTACGGGATGAGTGTTTTTTATTTTGAAAAAAAGAGGAGTGACCAGTGATGGCAGATGTAGTTAAAATTACTTTCCCTGATGGAGCTGTGAAGGAGTTTCCAAAAGGCGTAACAACTGAAGAAATCGCAGCTTCTATTAGCCCAGGCTTAAAGAAAAAAGCTGTGGCTGGAAAATTAAACGATGAGATGATCGATCTTGTTACACCAATCGAAGAAGACGGTGCAGTTTCTATTATTACATTAGATTCTGAAGATGGCTTATACATTTTACGCCATTCAACAGCCCACCTATTAGCACAAGCGTTAAAACGTTTATATAAAGATGCTAAGCTTGAGCTTGGCATTGGTCCAGTAATTGAAAATGGCTTCTACTATGATATTGATATGGAAGAAGCAATTACAGTTGAAGACTTCAAGAAAATCGAAAAAGAAATGCAAAAAATTGTGAACGAGAACTTAGAAATCGTTCGTCATGAAGTGCCACGTGCAGAAGCACTTCGTCGCTTTGAAGAAATCGGCGATGAGTTAAAATTAGATTTAATTAACGATCTTCCAGAAGATGCAGTTATTTCAATCTATGAGCAAGGCGAATTCTTCGACCTTTGCCGTGGTGTTCACCTTCCATCTACAGGGAAAATTAAAGTGTTTAAATTATTAAGCGTTGCAGGTGCTTACTGGCGCGGCGATAGCAATAATAAAATGCTACAACGTATTTACGGTACTGCATTCGTTAAGAAAGCAGAATTAGATGAGCACTTACGTATGCTTGAAGAAGCGAAAGAGCGTGATCACCGTAAATTAGGTAAAGAATTAAAACTATTTACTAATAGCCAAAAAGTAGGACAAGGTTTACCACTTTGGTTACCAAAAGGTGCAACTATCCGCCGCATTATCGAGCGTTACATCGTTGATAAAGAAGCAAGCTTAGGCTATGATCACGTATACACTCCAGTACTAGGAAGCAGAGAGCTTTATGAAACTTCTGGTCACTGGAATCACTACCGTGATGGTATGTTCCCATCAATGGAAATGGATAATGAAGAGTTAGTTCTTCGTCCGATGAACTGCCCTCACCACATGATGGTTTATAAAAATGATATTCACAGCTACCGTGAATTACCAATCCGTATTGCGGAACTTGGAACAATGCACCGCTATGAAATGTCTGGAGCATTATCTGGATTACAACGTGTACGCGGAATGACTTTAAACGATGCGCACATTTTCGTTCGCCCAGATCAAATTAAAGAAGAGTTAAAACGTGTTGTAAACTTAACTCTAGAAGTGTACAAAGATTTCGGTTTAGAGAACTATTCATTCCGTCTATCTTATCGTGACCCAGCTGATACTAAAAAGTACTATGCTGATGATGAGATGTGGGAAAAAGCACAAGGTATGTTAAAAGAAGCTATGGATGAAATGGGTCTTGATTACTATGAAGCTGAAGGTGAAGCAGCATTCTACGGTCCAAAACTTGACGTTCAAGTTCGTACTGCTCTTGGAAAAGACGAAACACTTTCAACTGTACAATTAGACTTCTTACTTCCAGAACGCTTTGAATTATCTTACGTTGGTGAAGACGGTAAACAACATCGTCCAGTTGTAATTCACCGTGGTGTTGTATCAACTATGGAACGTTTCGTAGCCTTCTTAATTGAAGAATACAAAGGTGCATTCCCAACTTGGTTAGCTCCAGTTCAAGCGCAAGTAATTCCAGTTTCTCCGCAAGTACATTTAGACTATGCGAAGAAAGTACAAGATGAATTACGTCGTGCTGGTATCCGTGTTGAATTAGATACTCGTGAAGAGAAAATTGGTTACAAAATCCGTGAAGCACAAATGCAAAAAATTCCGTACATGCTTGTAGTAGGTGACAATGAAGTAACTGAAAACGGCGTAAACGTACGTAAATATGGTGAACAAAAATCAGAAACAATTGCATTAGATGCTTTTGTTGATATGATTAAAGTAGAAGGAAAACGATAAGACAGAGCCGCGGTATACCGCGGCTTTCTTATGTATTAGAAAAAAGAAAAACTAGAAAAAATAACCAAACAATACTTATCATAAAAAAGTATTGCAAGTATGGTAGTTGTTTGTTACAATATTTCTTGTTGTTAGTAAAACACATCGCGTCTTCTTGACAGACGTCATGTCCTATGATAAACTCATCAAGGATAATAGAATATTGTTTTGTGGAACAAGTAGAAGCACCCGCTTCTCACCTGATGGACGCATTCGCAGTTTACAGGTAAATGTATTTCTTACTTAAGAATTTACAAGTGTGGGTGTCGTATGCCCGCACTTTTTTTGTCGGGTTCTATGACTACAAAAGATGTTCTGAAAAAACCTTGGAGGTGGCTTACTATTAGCAAGGATATGATGATTAACGAGCAAATTCGTGCACGTGAAGTACGTTTAGTTGGTGCAAATGGCGATCAACTTGGAATCAAGTCTCGTAATGACGCTTTAGACTTAGCTGCAAATCTTAATCTTGATTTAGTATTAGTTGCTCCAAATGCGAAACCGCCAGTATGCCGCATTATGGACTACGGTAAATTCCGCTTTGAGCAACAGAAGAAAGAAAAAGAACAGCGCAAAAATCAAAAAGTAATTAGCATGAAAGAAGTTCGTTTAAGTCCAACAATTGATGAACACGACTTTAACACAAAACTTCGTAATGCTATCAAGTTTTTAGAGAAAGGCGACAAGGTTAAAGCGTCAATTCGCTTTAAAGGACGTGCCATTACTCATAAAGAAATCGGTCAACGTGTTTTAGATCGCTTCTCAGAAGCTTGTGCTGAAGTTAGTACAATTGAATCTAAGCCTAAAATGGAAGGACGTAGTATGTTCTTAGTTTTAGCACCGAAA
Organism: Bacillus cereus group sp. MS39; assembly: GCF_040448665.1. Taxonomy (NCBI): domain Bacteria; kingdom Bacillati; phylum Bacillota; class Bacilli; order Caryophanales; family Bacillaceae; genus Bacillus; species Bacillus cereus group sp. MS39. The sequence goes on from NZ_CP123058.1 coordinate 875,756, forward strand.
AACGATAAGTAATAGATAGAGGAGGAAATACCTATGCCTAAACAAAAAACTCATCGCGGCTCTGCAAAGCGTTTCAAAAAGACTGGATCAGGTAAACTGAAACGTTCTCACGCTTACACAAGCCATTTATTCGCTAACAAATCTACAAAAGCTAAACGTAAACTACGTAAAGCTGGTGTAGTAAGCGCTGGTGACTTCAAACGCATTCGTCAAATGCTTGACAACTTAAAATAAGTTCGGCTGATATATAGAACAATTAGGAGGTAATATTATGCCAAGAGTAAAAGGTGGTACAGTTACTCGTCAACGTCGTAAAAAAGTTATAAAATTAGCAAAAGGTTACTACGGTTCTAAGAGTACATTATTCAAGGTTGCTAACCAACAGGTTATGAAATCTCTAATGTATGCATTCCGTGACCGTCGTCAAAAGAAACGTGACTTCCGTAAATTATGGATTACACGTATCAACGCAGCAGCTCGTATGAATGGTCTTTCTTACAGCCGCTTAATGCACGGTCTTAAAAATGCTGGCATCGAAGTTAACCGCAAGATGCTTGCTGACTTAGCTGTTCATGACGAAAAAGCTTTCGCTGAATTAGCAACAGTTGCAAAAAACAACATTAACTAATTAATTAGTTGAAACCTTAGAAGATTTTTCTTCTAAGGTTTTTTTATTTGTATGCAAAGAGAAGTATGTCGTTATCGATATGACAAAATCAATATAAAAGCTATAGTGATATAGAAGAATATATATATGAAGCCAGGAGAATTCTCCTGGCTTTTTTCAATTATCCCCCTTTGGAAAGAAGAGTATCTTTCCTACCTGAAACGACACTGCTATAATGGAAAGATGATATGGAACTTTCATCAGATAAAATAAATTTTTTATCAGTGGACAATCCCCGGATAATGATTAACTATCACCAATCGGAGTGAACAATCTAATAGTGATGATTGAAACGTATTTGTAAATTAAGGACAAGCTATTTTGTAAAGAGATAAATGGCTGACTTATTAATAAGAAACGAAAAATAATAATGAACTTTGAGATGAAACAACATTGTTGCGTAAAATGCGATGTTGGAGGAGGACAATAGAATGGACTTACTACAACTATTTAAATTACAAAAAGAATTAGATGACCGTATTGTGAAAGAGCATGATTTACAACCGAAAAAGTTGTTAAAAGAAAAAATGTTAGCTCTTCTTGTAGAAATTGGAGAACTTGCAAATGAAACACGTTGTTTTAAATATTGGAGCAACAAACCAGCATCAGAACGTGAAGTAATATTAGAAGAATACGTAGATGGCTTGCATTTTATTTTATCAATCGGAATTGATTTAGGTATTGATAAAAACTTCCTATTCTATAAATGTGCACAAACGAATAAAACACAAGTAGAAATTTTCTTAGACACATATGCCAAAGTAATTCGTTTTACAGATCAACCATCTATTACGAACTATATTGAATTATTTACAAGCTATCTTCGACTTGGACAAGCGCTAGAGTTTGAGCAAGAAGAGATTGAAAAGGCATATTTAGATAAAAATGAAGTAAATCATCAGCGTCAAACACAAGGATACTGATTTAATTTTTGAATATTTCAATTTCCTTTTGTATAATGAAGTGACTGAAGAAAAAGGAGGGTGTTGGCAATGACAAAATTAGACGCGACATTGACAATGCTAAAAGAATTAACAGATGCACGTGGTATTGCGGGTAACGAGCGTGAACCACGCGAAGTAATGAAGAAATATATTGAGCCGTTTGCGGACGAACTTTCTACTGATAATTTAGGAAGCTTAGTTGCGAAAAAAGTAGGGGAAGAAAACGGCCCGAAAATTATGGTTGCAGGTCATTTAGATGAAGTCGGCTTTATGATCACGCAAATTGATGACAAAGGTTTCCTTCGTTTCCAAACGGTTGGTGGCTGGTGGTCACAAGTTATGCTTGCGCAGCGCGTGACAATTGTAACGCGTAAAGGAGATGTAACAGGTGTAATTGGTTCAAAACCACCGCACATCTTACCTCCAGAAGCGCGTAAAAAGCCAGTTGAAATTAAAGACATGTTCATCGATATTGGTGCTTCTAGCCAAGAAGAGGCAATGGAGTGGGGCGTACGACCAGGAGATCAAGTTGTACCTTACTTTGAATTCCAAGTGATGAAAAATGAAAAAATGTTACTTGCAAAAGCATGGGATAACCGAATTGGTTGTGCAATTGCAATTGACGTATTAAAGCAGTTAAAAGATGAAAAGCATCCAAACGTTGTATACGGCGTAGGGACTGTACAAGAAGAAGTTGGCCTTCGTGGCGCGAAAACATCTGCGAATTATATTAAACCAGATATCGCGTTCGCAGTAGATGTTGGCATCGCTGGAGATACGCCAGGTGTAACGGCAAAAGAAGCGCAAAGTAAAATGGGCGATGGACCACAGATTATTTTATATGATGCGTCTGTTATTGGTCATACTGGTTTACGTGACTTTGTAGTTGATGTTGCTGACGAATTAGAAATTCCGTATCAATATGATTCAGTAGCGGGCGGAGGAACGGATGCAGGTGCCATTCATATTGCTGTAAATGGTATTCCGTCTATGGCAATTACGATTGCAACGCGCTACATTCATTCTCATGCGGCAATGTTACACCGTGATGACTATGAAAATGCAGTGAAGTTAATTGTAGAAGTTATTAAACGTCTTGATAAAGAGGCTGTACATAACATTACATTTAATTAATAGAAAAAGCGAAGGAGATTTTCCTTCGCTTTTTTATGTTTTAAAAAGGTCGTTCTAATCCTGCAGCAGTATGAGCTCCTAAAATAATTAAACGAGTTAATTGCATGGCCATAAAATGCGGGGTATAAATCATCCCTCTTTTTAACCATGACATAATCATCCCGATATGAGCTCCTGTCACATAACTAATTAAAATATCACGAGGAACCATAAGATCTTTATCATCTGGCTGTGAAATAGACAAGCTTAATGTTAAATGTGTTTGTATTGTTTTCATCATTTTATAAGAGTAGTTTCCAGCGGCTTTATCACCAAGCATAACGTTATAGAAGTTCACATTTTCTGCGATATGTTCGAACAAAGCCAAAAATGTCGGATGTGGTGAATCAAATGTAAGTTGAAACTCTTCTTTATTTCTATTTTTCGGCTTAATAACTTCTGTTAACTTCTCTAACATTTCTTCAATGCTTTTGTCTAATAGGTCATATTTATCATGGTAATGGCTATAAAACGTAGCGCGATTTACAGGAGCACGTTCTGCAATATGTTGAACAGTTACATCATCAAATCCTTTTTCGCCTACTAAAGCGACAAAAGCATCCTGTATGAGTTGTCTCGTCCGCTTTACACGTGGATCATTTGTATTTTTAATAGACATTTTTACTTCCCCTCGTTTAATTTTCTATACTTAAACAACATATAGGTATTATATTGTTGTTTAAGCGACATTTCATGCGTAAATTGTCGGTTGTAGATTCAAAATAATTATTTATAATTATAAACGATAGTCCTTCAGAAATCAGCACCGCTCGCAGGTAGATAAATTTCAATTTACACCGCAGATGGTGTGATTTTTTTGTTTAAAAGTTAATATAATTAACAATTAAACAATCTAAACAATAAGGACGTAAATAGTTTAGAAAAAAATTATATGCGATATAAGGAGAGGAATGCAATGAATCAGTTTCGAAGAATGGTGATTATCAACATTATCACATTAATTGTACTAGTTGGCGGCGGTATTGGCGGTTATTACTATTACAATCAAGCGGAAAATTATTTAAAAACAGAAAATGCAAAAATTGATGGAAAGGTAATTCCGATTGCATCACCAGTAGCAGGTAAATTAACTGACTGGAAAGCTGAAGTAGGAAAGAATTACAATGAAAATGATAAATTAGGTGCTGTTACTGTAGCGGCAGCAAATGGAGAACAAACAGTAGATGTAACAATTCCACAAAATGCAACAATTGTACAATCAAATGCAACGACAAATGCTTTCGTTGGAGCAGGTAGCCCAATTGCTTATGCATTTGATATGAACAACTTATGGGTAACAGCAAACATTGAAGAAACAGATGTTGACGATGTACAAAAAGGTCAAGATGTAGATGTGTATGTAGATGCATACCCAGATACAACGTTATCAGGAAAAGTAGAGCAAGTTGGATTAACAACAGCGAATACATTCTCTATGTTACCATCAAGCAACGCAACAGCGAACTATACGAAAGTAACACAAGTAGTACCAGTTAAAATTTCTTTAGATCATAGTAAATCAGTAAATATTGTTCCTGGAATGAATGTGTCAGTTCGTATTCATAAGTAAGGGGGAGATGAGATGTCCTCAATTGCAATTGCAGGATATGCACTATTTTGTATAATCGTCTTCTTCCTTGTAAATCGTCTTTTACGAAAGAAAAAAACGAACGTGGGAGAAGAACAAGTCCCAGCCGTAAATAAAATAGAAGTAAGTAAGGTAGAAACAGAAGAGAAAGAAATTGAACGAAAGCAAGAAGCAGAAATTTCTAATGTAGTTGAGTTAGAAACAGGAAAGCAAGAAGAAGTAAAACAAGAAAAAGAAGTGCGGAAAAAACAAATGTCTACGCCTGTAGAAAATGTGAACGTAAAAGCAGTTGTAGCTGTATTAATTCTCGGCATGTTCGTTTCTATTTTAAACCAAACAATTATTAACGTTGCATTGCCTCCGTTAATGAATGAATTTAATGTATCAACTTCAACAGCACAATGGTTAATTACAGGCTTCATGCTTGTAAATGGTATTTTAGTACCGATTAGTGCCTTTTTAGTTTCACGATTTACGTATCGTAAATTATTCGTAGCGGCAATGTTATTCTTCACGGTAGGATCTATCATTTGTGCTATTTCAGGAAACTTTACAATGATGATGACGGGCCGCGTTATTCAGGCGGTGGGTGCAGGTATTTTAATGCCGGTTGGTATGAATATTTTCATGACATTATTCCCGCCTCATAAGCGCGGAGCAGCGATGGGATTACTAGGTGTAGCGATGATTTTAGCACCAGCTATCGGACCAACTGTAACGGGCTGGGTGATTGAAAACTATAGCTGGAACTTAATGTTCTATGCGATGTTTATCATCGGTTTAATTATTACATTCCTATCTTTAAAATTCTTTACACTAGCTCAGCCAGTATCTAAAACGAAGTTAGATGTATTCGGTGTTGTTAGTTCAAGTATTGGACTAGGTAGCTTATTGTACGGATTTAGTGAAGCAGGAAATAATAGTTGGACTAGTGCAGAGGTTGTTATTTCACTTATCATTGGTGTAGTAGGTATTGCGGTATTTATTTGGAGAGAGCTAACAACGGACAATAAAATGCTTGATTTACAAGTGTTTAAATACCCAGTATTTACTTTTACTTTAGTAATTAATGCAATTGTTACGATGGCATTATTCGGAGGTATGTTATTACTTCCGGTATATCTGCAAAACATTCGCGGTTTCACACCGATAGAATCAGGTTTATTACTACTGCCAGGATCATTAATTATGGGGATCATGGGACCTATTGCAGGTAAACTATTTGATAAGTATGGTATTCGTCCGTTAGCAATTGTCGGTTTAGCCATTACAACGTTTGCGACATATGAATTCACAACGTTATCGATGGATACACCGTATAGCGTTATTATGACGGATTATATTATACGTTCGATTGGTATGTCATTCATTATGATGCCAATTATGACAGCAGGTATGAACGCACTGCCGATGAAATTAATTTCTCATGGTACAGCAACGCAAAATACGTCAAGACAAGTAGCTGGTTCAATTGGAACAGCGATATTAATTACACTTATGACGCAACAAACGACTGCTCACGTAGCAGATTACGGCAACATGTTAACAACGTCAAACCCAATTTTAGTTGATAAAGTACACGGCATGGGGCAAAGTTTAGCAGCTATTGCTGGATCAGCGCAAGCAGGAGATGCGATGAGCACGCAACTATTATTTGGACAAATTTCAAAGCTATCTGCAATTAACGGTATTAACGATGCCTTCTTAATTGCAACGATACTCGCAGGGATTGCTTGGGTGTTATCGTTCTTCTTACCGTCAGGCAATAAATCAAATAGAAAAGCAGGGAATTAATTTCCCTGCTTTTTTTGTGCTTTTTATAAAAGGAATTCAACTAAATATAGAATGAATCCCCTGCAGACATGAGTCCCCAAAAAATAACCCCTAATATTCCTGCAATAAAAATAATGAATCCCATATTGCGTATACTTTTAATTTTTGCTTTTAACCCAATGAATCCCGCTAATAATCCAGTTAAAGAAAAAAGGATCCAGTATAGAGAAGTTGGAATAGGAAGGATTGTATCACCATTAATCCCCATGCTCCAAAAAACATAAGGTAGCAAGGTAAAGGATAGGCTGAGTATCCCTGTTAAACAAATGAGCAATTTGCGATGTTTAATTCCTGCAATAATTAAAAAAATACCGCCAAAAAGCCCACATAGAGTAAGAAGTGGTACATAGAAAATCCAAAGTAAGCTCAAAACGTGCATATATAATCTCCCTCTAGTTAATGAGTTATATTTTACTGCATAAGGTTTATTTTGGATATTATTAATGAATATGTATAAATTGATAGAAATGAGTAGTACCGATACGAATTAATAGATGTAGAGTAAGTTAGAGAGGAGGGGGCTCGTGAAAATTACAGAAGAGAACGTTGTGAATCAGCTAAGGAAAAGGAACGAAAAAGCATTATATTTTATTATCGACCAGTACGGCGGACTTATAAAAAGTATTATTCAGAAGCATTTAGCTTCGTTCGAAGATGTGCAAGAGGAATGTATGGATGATGTGTTATTGGCGATTTGGAATCATATTGAAAAGTATGATGAAGAGAAAAATACTTTAAAAAATTGGATTGCGGCTATTACAAAATATAAATCTATCGATTATGCGAGAAAATATGCGAAGGCAGTAAATGAAAAAGGGATAGATCACATAGATGAAATAGCGGTACATACCGATACGACTAAAAGAGAAATTAGTAATGATATGGAACATATATTAAATCATTTAAAGAAGAACGATAAAGAAATCTTTATGAAGCATTACGTGGAAGAAGATAGTGTAGAAGATATTGCGGAGAAAATGGGAGTGAAAACTTCTTTTATATACAATCGTCTATCAAGGGGTCGAAAGAAGTTAAGAGCATTATTTTTACATAACCGGATGAAATAAATAAGAGAAGAGGTGAAGGGAATGAAAGACCCATATGAAATGTTAAATGATATAAAAATGGATGAGAATGAATATGAAGAGATTAACTTAACTCATATAGAGAAACAGAAAATAAAAAAGCGAGTTCGTAAAAAAATAAACAAGAACAAAGCTCATACGAAACGGAATGTAGCGATTATAACATCTGCTGCGGCATTATTTATCATAATGATGACTGTAGATATGAGAAGAATGATTGCAGATATACCGTTAATCGGAAGTAAAATGGAAGACTACGTAAACAGTAGAGGCGAACCTTTAAAAGAATATAAAACGACAATAGGACAAACAGTTTATGATAACGGTGTAGAAGTACGGTTAGATGAAGTGATGATAGATGAAGGGCAGATTATTGTTAATAGTACGTTTAAGTCTAGTCGAATCAATTTAGAGGGTTCTTATCCTAGTCCTGATATTTATATAAATGGAAAACAGTTAAATGGCAGTGGTAGTGGTGGAGACAAGAAAATAAATGAGTACACGTATACATTTTTTTCAAATATAGATTTAAAAGATGATGAAATGAATCCTCTAGAAATTCGTGGAGAATGTGATGTACAAGTTGTATATAGGGATATTTCTTTAAAAGAGGGCAATTCAACATGGAAAGGAGAATGGGGCTTTTCCTTCAAAGCGTCTGGAGACAAAATAAAAGCTGAAACGAAAACAATCCCAATCCATAAGCATTTTAAATTAGAAAATGGTCAAAAAATAGAAGTGGAAGATTTAAAAGTTTCTCCTATATCTGCGAAGTTGAACTATAAGATGTTGAATGGAACAAAATTAGAGGTGAAATTTATCGCGAAAGATCAAGATGGAAAAGAGTTAATACCACATTCAGGCCTTACACTATCGAAAAATAGTTATTGGCGATTTGAAAAACTAGAAGATCGTGTAACGAAAATTGTTCTGACGCCTGTTCTAACTTCTGGTGAAGAGAGAGAAAAGAAAACGAATTATCGAAAAGTGTTAACGGAAGAAGAGTTTGAAGTTGTGATAAAAGAGTGAAAAGAGGTATCGCGATGATACCTCTTTCTAACTTAAGAATGCCAACATATTATTCATAATATGAAATAACATAGCTGGAATAATGGATTTTGTTTTTTTACATAAAATCGCCATTAATAATCCCATGAAGAAAGTAATGACCATTACTCCAAGTGAGTATGTATGAGCGATACCGAAGAAGAAGCTTGTTAAGATCGCTGCAATCCAAAATGGAAAGCGCTCTGAGAAGAAGCGAAGTATAAAGCCACGGAAAATAAGTTCTTCAAAAATTGGTGTAAGTATAGCGAAACCGAGAAGTAATAATATTTGATACTGCTTAAAAACGTCTAAGTTTAGTGCGGAAGATTGCTGCTTTATTGCGTCTTGGAACATATAATTTAATAAGATGTAATTGAGTAAAATGTTTATAGCGAAGAAAAGAAGTAAGTATACGTATGTACGCCATTCTTTCAGTGCTTTAAAGTTAAATGATTTTAGTAGTAATTTTTTTGCGGGTTCGAATTTAAAAATGAAGAATAACAACACGGCTAGTTGTAATACGGTACTTGCGGTATTTACGATAGATTCATACAGGGCAATTTGTTTTTTATCTGTAAGACCTGCTGTATAAATTGTTAAGGGCATTGCGAGGAACACAGTAATAAGTCCGGTTCCGAACAAAGCGAATAAAACGGAGCTAATAAATTGTCCCCATGACATAGAGTATTTCTGTTCATTAGAAAGTTGTGTAGCGGGTTGCATTTATAAAATCACCTCTTTATATTTGTATATTTAATTATAAAACATTCCGTTTTCGGGTGTAATGTTTAAATATTACATACAAAGGTGTATTTTCCATAAAATAATAAAAGAGGTATCACCCTATAGTGATGCCTCTTTCTTATTGATAACTATGTTCTGCCTTGTTATTCGATTTTGATTGCTCTATTTGTAATTCACGTTCTACCAATCGGTCTAACTGCTGAATAGCTTTAAGTGCTTTTTCATAAGAAATCGTTCTATAATGGTGCGCTCCGCCCGGTTCTTCATCTGCTTCATCTGCCCATTTAATAATGTTTTGAAGAGATGTCCTTTCAATTTCTTGCTGTACTAAGAAAGAATCTGTATGAAGAAGAATCGCGATAGAAATTTCTTTTGCTAGTTTCGGATGTTCTCCTAATCTAATAAGTAATTTATGAGCTCTTTCTGCTCCTTTAATTGCATGGATATCATTCTTTTTATACAAGTCATAATCCCATTCTCCCTCACTGTACCATGTGTGATGTCCGATATCATGAAGGAAACCAGCTTTTGTTGCAGCATCGACTGAGGCGTGATGCTTTTTAGCTAAGTGAAACGCATGGTAAGCGACAGCAATCGCGTGGACCATCCCAGAACGATTTACGTATTTTTGTGTAATATGGTGTTTGAAAATTTGTTCAAGCGTAATACGGTGCATAAAACATTCACTCCTTTTTATCTAATGGTGTCTATAAAGAAAATCGATCGGTTTAAATGTATTTTGAATATTGTACTCCATCTGTGTAGCGTTAGTAAAGTAGAAATGTTTAGGAGAAGAAAAATTTTATAGACATAAAAGGTCACCTTAGTTTTTTTCTAAGGTGACCTTTTATTGTTTATTTTTTTAATCCTTGCTCCAGTGTTCCTAACATTTCGTGTTTTTCATTTTCATCAGCATTTTTCCAAATGACTTCGAATAAAACGCCAAGACCTGGAAGCATTTTTTCTTCACCGCTTTGAATTGCATCGACAATCGTTTCTTGTAATTGATCTTGTGAATTTCCAGATACATTCGCTAATACAGCACCGCGTAAATTAAAACTCATTGCTTTCACCTCTTCTTCAGAATTGAAACTGACGTTAGTTTTTGTTCTTTTTTATGTAAATATGTATGAAAAATAGGCTATAATGATAAGACAAGAAGAGAGGGAAATACATATTATGAAAAACATTGATTCAGTGCAAAATCCGCGTGTGAAGCAGTGGAAAAAGCTGCAGACGAAAAAAGAGCGCGATAAAAAAGGTTTATTTTTTGTAGAAGGATTCCACTTAGTGGAAGAAGCTTTAAAAGCAGGAGTTGTAACAGAACTTATCGTTTCTGATCAGACAGATCTTCCGAAAGATTGGACAGTTAATGATGTGGAAATGTATATCGTACCTGAAGCAATCGTAAAAGTACTTCGTGAAACAGAAACGACGCAAGGCGTATTTGCTGTTTGTGAGAAACACGAGAGTGAAGTAGCTCTTGCTGATGGGAAGTTTCTTTTATTAGATGGCCTTCAAGACCCAGGTAACTTAGGGACAATTATTCGTACAGCTGATGCAGCTGGTATTCATGCTGTTGTGCTTGGAGAAGGATGCGTTGATGCATATAATAGTAAAGTGCTTCGTTCTACACAAGGTTCTATTTTCCATTTACCAGTTGTAAAAGGGAACTTAGAAGAGTGGATAGACAAGTTAAAAGAAAATAACGTTCCTGTATATGGAACCGCTCTTGAAAATGGAGTTCCATATGGTGAAGTAACACCAGCTGGTAGTTTTGCATTAATTGTAGGAAATGAAGGAAGTGGCGTAAGCGAAGAAATTCTTGCAAAAAGTGATCAAAACTTGTATATTCCGATTTACGGCGGGGCAGAATCATTAAATGTTGCGGTTGCAGCAGGGATTTTAACGTATTATTTGCAAAGCCCAGTTGCGAACAAATAAAAAACTTCTTATAATAAGTTGAAGTATATTATATTAAAAGTTAAATAACGAAAAACGTTGATAGAGAAGAGTAACTTACAAAATCGCCATAAAGGGAGAGAATGCCTTAGACTGAAAGTATTCTTATGGTAGACGGAAGTGAATTCACCTCTGGAGTTGACGCCAGGACCATATATATGTAAAGGCGTTCCGGTCAGAATTGATCGTTATAACTAATGAGTGGGCAGACCTGGTCTGTCAATTTAGGGTGGTACCGCGAATTTACCTCGTCCCTTTTTGGGAGCGAGGTTTTTTTATTTTTAAAATTAGGAGGGTTCCAAATGGAAGCACGTTTAAAAGAGCTAAAGCAAAAAGCGTTAGAGCTTATTGAAGAAGCGAAAGAGCTAAAGGGCTTAAACGACGTACGCGTAGCGTATTTAGGGAAAAAAGGTCCAATTACAGAAGTATTACGCGGCATGGGAAAATTATCAGCAGAAGAGCGTCCACGTATGGGAGCATTAGTAAATGAAGTACGTGAAGCGATTCAAACGCGTCTAGACGACAAAATTGGTAACTTAGAAAAAGCAGTAATTGAAGCAAAATTAGCTACTGAAACAATTGATGTTACACTACCAGGTCGTCCTGTTGAAACAGGTTGTCACCATCCGTTAACAGCTGTTGTTGAACAAATTGAAGATGTATTCATCGGTATGGGTTATGAAGTAGCTGAAGGAACAGAAGTAGAAAAAGACTACTACAACTTCGAAGCATTAAACTTACCGAAAGATCACCCAGCGCGTGATATGCAAGATACATTCTACATTACAGAAGAAACGTTACTACGTACACATACATCTTCTGTGCAAGCACGTACGATGGAAAATAATAAAGAAAAAGGCCCGATTAAAATTATTTGTCCTGGTAAAGTGTATCGCCGCGATGACGATGATGCGACGCATTCACACCAGTTCATGCAAATTGAAGGTCTTGTAATTGATAAAAACATTCGCATGAGTGACTTAAAAGGTACACTGCAAGTATTCGTGAAAAAGATGTTCGGTGAAGATCGTGAAATCCGTCTTCGTCCAAGTTTCTTCCCATTCACAGAGCCATCTGTAGAGATGGATATTTCTTGTATGATGTGTCACGGCAAAGGTTGCGGCACTTGTAAAGGAACTGGCTGGATCGAAATTTTAGGCGCAGGTATGGTTCACCCGAACGTACTTGAAATGGCTGGTTATGATTCAAAAGAATATCAAGGTTTCGCATTCGGTATGGGCGCAGAGCGTATCGCAATGTTGAAATACGGCGTAGATGACATTCGTCATTTCTATACAAATGATGTACGTTTCTTACAACAATTCAAACGAGCGTAAGGGAAGGAGAGGATAAGTATGTTCGTATCATATCGTTGGTTACAAGAGTATGTAGATATTAAAGATGTAACAGCACAAGAACTAGCAGACAAAATCACGAAAAGTGGTATTGAAGTAGAAGGTGTTGAAGTATTAAATAAAGGTGTAAAAGGTGTTGTAGTTGGTCACGTATTAGAATGTGAAAAACACCCAGAAGCTGATAAATTAAGCAAATGCTTAATCGATATCGGTGAAGAAGAGCCAGTTCAAATTATTTGTGGAGCTGCTAACATTGCAAAAGGTTTAAAAGTACCAGTTGCAAAAGTTGGAGCTGTACTTCCTGGCAACTTCAAAATTAAAAAAGCAAAACTACGTGGTGAAGCTTCTCACGGTATGGTTTGTGCTCTTCAAGAGCTTGGTATTGATGGGAAACTAGTTGCGAAAGAATACGCAGACGGTATCTTCATCTTCCCAAGTGACGCTGAAATTGGTGCAGATGCACTTGAAATTTTAAACTTACATGATGAAGTACTTGAGCTTGGTTTAACACCAAACCGTGCAGATTGCTTAAACATGTTAGGTGTTGCATATGAAGTCGCTGCTATTTACGGCCGTGAAGTAAAACTTCCAGCTATCAACTTACAAGAAACAGCAGAAAAAACTGCTGATTACATTTCTGTAAGTGTAGAAGCGAAAGAAGAAAATCCGTTATATATTGCGAAAATGGTAAAGAACGTAAAGATTGGTCCATCACCAATGTGGATGCAAACGCGCCTTATGGCAGCTGGCATTCGTCCAATTAGCAACGTAGTTGATATTACAAACTACATTTTAATGGAATACGGTCAACCGTTACATGCATTCGATTACGATAAATTAGGTTCAAAAGAAATCGTTGTTCGTCTTGCAAAAGAAGGCGAAAAAATTGAAACGTTAGATGATCAAGAGCGTACGTTACAAGATCACCATCTTGTAATTACAAACGGAACAAAAGCTTTAGCTGTTGCTGGTGTAATGGGCGGAGCGGATTCTGAAGTTACAAACGAGACAGTAAACGTTTTAATTGAGTCTGCATACTTTGCAGGTCAAACAGTACGCCGTACATCAAAAGACTTAGGTCTTCGTAGTGAATCAAGTGCACGTTTTGAAAAAGGAATCGATCCAACACGTACATTTGAAGCAATTCAACACGCAGCTGCTTTAATGGCGAAATACGCTGGCGGAGAAGCACTTGAAGGTGTAGTAGAAGCTGACAACTTACAAGTACAAGAGCGTACAGTATCTGTTACTGCTGAAAAAGTAAACCGTGTATTAGGTACAAATATTTCTGCAAGTGAAATGGGTACAATGTTCACAAACTTGAAATTCCCATTCACAGAAGTAGAAGGAACATTCCATGTGAATGTACCAGCACGTCGTCCTGATATTACAATTTCAGAAGACTTAGTAGAAGAAGTGGGTCGTCTATACGGTTATGACCACATTCCAGTTACATTACCTTCTGGAACAATGACTCGTGGTAAATTAACATCAGCACAAACGAAACGTCGTAAAGTACGTCGATTCCTAGAGGGTGCTGGTTTATATGAAGCTATCACATATTCATTAACAAGCGCTGATAAAGCGAAGCAATATATGGTTGAGCCAAATGAAAAAGCTCCTGTAAACCTTGCACTTCCAATGAGTGAAGAGCGTAGCCAACTTCGTTTAAGTTTAGTACCGCAATTACTAGAAGCTGTTTCATATAATGTGGCACGTAAAAACGATAGTGTTGCTTTATACGAAGTAGGTTCTGTCTTCTTACCAACAGAAGCAGGAGAACTTCCGAAAGAAGAACAACATCTTGCAGGTGTTATGACAGGACTTGCTCTTCACCATGCATGGCAAGGTGAGAAGAAAGTAGTAGACTTCTTCGTTGTGAAAGGTGTACTAGAAGGATTATTCGACGTACTTGGCGTTGCAAACCAAATCACTTATGCACCAGCAAAACGTGAAGGTATGCACCCAGGTCGTACAGCTGACATCGTATTAGATGGCGAAGTAATTGGTTTCATCGGTCAATTGCACCCAGAAGCAGAAAAACAATTAGATGTGAAAAATACATTCGTATTCGAATTATCTCTTGTAAAAGTATTTGGTGCAGACGCAGAAGAAACTTACTACGCAGCAATTCCACGTTTCCCATCTATGACACGTGATATGGCTGTTGTCGTAACAAAAGAAACAAAAGCTGGCGAAATGAAGCAAGTCATTGCTGAAGCTGGCGGAGAACTTCTGAAAGACGTAACGTTATTCGACTTATACGAAGGTGAAAAAATGGAAGAAGGCAAGAAGTCACTTGCATTCTCTATGACCTACTTCGATGCAGAACGTACGTTAACAGACGAAGAAGTAACAGAAGCACATAACCGTGTATTAACAACGGTAGAAGAGAAATTTGGTGCGGAGTTACGTAAGTAATAAAAGATTGCCGGATTCAGTCCGGCAATTTTTTTTATGGCACGATTGTCGGAAAATCGATATATTACAAAAATCGCTGATATATTTGGAGTTACGATCGATATATTGCGAAAATTGCTGATATATTTTTTGGTATCTTGCATCTTTCTCTCGAATGTAGTACATTAATTTTAGTTTAACAAAATGAAAGACGATGATAAGGAAAAGTAGTATATACTATAATCCAAAGCGAGTCGGGGACGGTGAGAGCCTGATGAGGCGGTATATGTGAAGAACACCTTGGAGTTGCTAACCGAAATTGAATCTTGTATTCAAGAGTAGACTTAGACGGGAATCCGGCCTGTTACAAACCGGGAAGTATGTATTACATACGAGTTAAAGTTGGTCTTTATGACAAATTGGGTGGTACCGCGAAGTTTAACCTTTCGTCCCTTTATGGATGAAAGGTTTTTTTGTATTTAAATATATGTGCAAAGGAGAATTTCACTATGGAAAACACATTAGTAAAAAGTCTGTATAGAGATACAGATAAATACGCAGGTCAAACAGTACAAGTATCAGGGTGGATTCGTAACTTACGTGATTCAAAAGCATTTGGTTTCATCGAATTAAACGACGGTAGCTTTTTCAAAAGCGTTCAAATCGTTTTCGATACAGAGTTAGAAAACTTCAAAGAAATTGCAAAACTTCCACTTAGCTCTTCAGTTAAAGTAGAAGGTACAGTAATTGCAACGCCTGGAGCGAAGCAACCATTTGAAATTAAAGCAGAAAAAATTGATATCGAGGGCTTATCAGATTCTGATTACCCACTTCAAAAGAAACGTCACACGTTTGAATACTTACGTACAATTGCTCACTTACGTCCAAGAACAAATGCATTCTCTGCAACGTTCCGTGTACGTTCTGTCGCAGCATTTGCGATTCACCAGTTCTTCCAAGAGCGTGGATTCGTACATGTTCACACACCAATCATCACTGGTAGTGATACAGAGGGTGCAGGCGAAATGTTCCGCGTAACAACGCAAGATTTAAACAACGTACCAAAAGGTGAAGACGGACAAGTTGATGAATCAAAAGACTTCTTCGGCAAAGAAACAAACTTAACAGTAAGTGGACAGCTGAACGCTGAAGCTTATGCATTAGCATTCCGTGACGTATACACATTCGGACCTACATTCCGTGCAGAAAACTCAAACACAACTCGCCACGCAGCTGAGTTCTGGATGGTTGAGCCGGAGATTGCATTCGCTGAATTAGGCGACGTAATGGATCTTACAGAAGATATGCTGAAATATGCAATGAAATACGTACTAGAGCATGCACCAGAAGAAATGGAATTCTTCAACAGCTTCGTTGATAAAACAGTTCTTGAGCGCATGAACAACGTAATCAACTCTGACTTCGGTCGTATCACATATACAGAAGCAATTAAAGTGCTTCAAGAGTCAGGTGCTGAATTCAAATATCCAGTAGAATGGGGTATTGACTTACAAACAGAGCACGAAAGATACTTATCAGAAGAAATTTTCAAACGCCCTGTATTCGTAACTGACTATCCAAAAGACATTAAAGCGTTCTACATGCGTATGAATGAAGATGGAAAAACAGTAGCTGCTACTGACCTTCTAGTTCCTGGCATCGGCGAATTAATCGGCGGAAGCCAACGTGAAGAAAGAATGGACGTTTTAGTAGACAGAATTAAAGAATTAGGTATGAACGAAGAGGACTACTGGTGGTACTTAGAACTTAGAAAATACGGCGGTACAAAACACGCTGGATTCGGTCTAGGTTTTGAGCGCTTCTTAATGTACATCACTGGCATGGCTAACATCCGTGACGTAATTCCATTCCCAAGAACTCCAGGTTCTTCTGAGTTTTAAGATATGAAAAAGCGAGAGGGTTTCCTCTCGCTTTTTTCCTTTTCGGCAAGAAGACTCCATCTGATTTGTGTTACGGGTGAAATCCAACAATTCAGGTGGAGATGAATTGTTGCATAGTTTATTACCCCGTAGCAAAAAGTAACGCGAAGGGGTGAATATAAATGAGTAAAAAAGTAAAAAAAGATCATTCAAGATCAAGCCTAGGTTCTCCAGAAGTAGAAGGACAAGGAACGACGACACATGAAACAGGTTCTCATAAAGTATCTTCATCAAATAAGAAGCAGAAAAGAAGCTAACATAAAAAAGGAGAGTCTTGGCGGCTCTCCTTTTTTTATATGCATTACACCTTATTATCATTAATTTCTTTTGTAATTTTATCTACATCTTTGTCTAATCGATCTAAATAGAAATACCACAGTAAGCTCATGAACACGTAATAGATGGCCATAACGCCAAGGTTATCAGATATGTTTTCGAATGTGGATTTAGTAGTGAACAAAACTCCCCAAATGGTAGAAATAATGAAGTAAGAAAGCGGGCCTACGAGGTGTACGAAAACATATAATAATTTTTTAACTTTTACAGCGTTCATATGAAAAACCTCCTTTTTCTAATCATAGATTCAAGTTCCTCACAGAAGTGTTGTAGTTTTGTTGGATTGTGTATTAACAAGCGGGCATCGTGTTTCCCGATAAATCTTCGAATCCGAAAGTTTAATAAGAAAGAACGGCCGTAACGCTCTATTAAATCGTTGAACTCTCGTTGCTCACTTAGTAGCTGAATGTTTTCTCTAATTTCAAACTGTCTTTCGTGTGGATCGCCTAGTAAAATATTTAGAATCATTTGTAGAAGTAGCAATGGGAATCTCCTCCTATGTTAGAATAATCTGTATATTTTAATTGTAACAAAAATAAAAGGACAATAGTAGAGTGAAACAAAAAACAGGAGTTTGTAAGCTCCTGTTTTTGTCGATACTATTTTAATAAGCGAAACGCCTTCTCCCTATTAGCAAAATGCATTTTTACAAACTCAGGTAATCTTTCTTTACCAAGCTTTTGAATTAATTTAGCGGCTGCAATATCAACTTGTTTACCAGCACCTTTTGGAAGTGGCATGCCAGCTTTTTTGCTTAGTTCGTTAAACTGTTTTACGAATGAGTAACGAGCTAAAATAGAAGCAGCGGCTACTGCTAAATGGACGCTTTCGCCTTTCGTCGCGAAGTAAACATTTTCACGCTGTACCTGCTTTTGCTTTACTAAATATTTGTAGTATGTATCAGGTTGTGTGAATTGATCGATTAAGACGCCTTCAGGTTTTGTAGGTGCAATTTTAGCTAATAAGTTTGTAATAGCTTTATTATGCAGTAAAGCTTTTAACTTACCTTGGTTGTTTCCTTTATCAAATAGCTCGTTATATTTTTCATTATGAAGGACAAGAGAGCTGTAAGGAACAACGTGTAGAAGTTGTTTTGCAATGGCAGTAATTTGATCGTCATTTAAGTTTTTAGAGTCTTTTACACCAAGTTCTTTTAACAGTGGGATTTGCTTAGCATCCACATATACAGCAACTACTGTCATCGGTCCGAAGAAATCACCAGTACCAACTTCATCTGACCCTACGATAGACATTGTACCGATGGAAGTAGGGGGTGCATAACGGTGTGAATCGGCAGATTTTTTTACAGCTGTTTTCGGTGTTTGAGAGACAGTTTGCCAACGAGAAGCTTCTGCTTCAGCACGGCCACCTTGGAACATTACTTTTCCAGATTTATAAGCTGTAATCGTGCAAGACGGCACCTTTGCCATGAAGATTCCGCCTTGTGGGGTTTTTGGGCTAAGTGCCTGTTTGTATTGTTGTTTCATGTCTTCAATTACTGTAGAATTTGTTTGAATTACGATAGAATTTGACATAGTGGTCGCCCCTTTTTTTATATTGTTATTTTTATCATATCGGATT
This sequence comes from Bacillus cereus group sp. MS39, assembly GCF_040448665.1. Lineage (NCBI taxonomy): Bacteria > Bacillati > Bacillota > Bacilli > Caryophanales > Bacillaceae > Bacillus > Bacillus cereus group sp. MS39. Next base: position 894,411 of record NZ_CP123058.1, read on the forward strand.
GTTCTTTCTGTTTCCATAATATGATGGTTCATGGTATGATAAACTTTAGGATTCTGTACGTGATTGGAGGCCGGTGAGTTGTCACAACAAAAGGGAAAGAAAAGTCGAATTAATGTAGAAATCTATGGTCAACAATATTCAGTTGTTGGCGATGAAAGTACAAGTCATATCCGCATGGTAGCAGCGATTGTGGATGATAAAATGCGCGAACTCAATGCCAAGAATCCTTCGCTTGACACGAGTAGACTAGCGGTATTGACGGCGGTAAACGTCATACACGATTACATAAAATTAAAAGAAGAACATGAGAAATTGAAAGAAAGTATGACAAAAAAAGGAATGGAATAACATGATTGATATTATTATCATTTTACTGCTTGTTATGGGATTTTTCCTCGGCTTACGCAGAGGGTTTATTCTGCAACTTGTAAAGTTAACAAGCTTTATTATCGCATACCTTGTTGCATACTGGTACTGTAAAGATTTAGCGCCAGCACTTGCGAAATTTATTCCGTATCCATTTGATAAAAACGTATCTGTTCCAGAATGGATTGATGCAAATAATATTGAGACAGTATTTTATCAAGCGCTTGCGTTTATCATATTGTTTATTATTACAAAAATTGCACTTTCATTACTTGGTAATTTGTTAAATATGTTTGCAGAAATACCGGTTTTAAAGCAAGTCAATGCGTTTGCGGGGGCAATCCTCGGATTTTTAGAAGTATATATTATTTTGTTTGTTTTAATTATCGTTGGAAACATTCTTCCAATTGAACAAATACAAACACCATTACAAAAATCATCAATTAGCAAAATAATTGTAGACGATACACCGATTCTTTCTGAAAAGGTGAAGGAACTATGGCAGACAGGTAGCAGAGTATAACTTCTCTTTTTTCGGAAAGAGGAGTTTTTTTCTATGAAAGAAAGGCGGGGCAATGATGAAGGTAAATAAAAAACAAGTTATTAAATTATTAGAGACAATCGGTCTGTTTATGGAACTAAAGGGCGCGAATCCATTTAAAATATCTGCATTTCGTAAGGCGGCGGCAGCGTTAGAAAGTGACGATCGCAGTCTTTCTGAAATTGAAGATTTCACGAAGATTCCGGGCATTGGAAAAGGAACAGCGGCAGTTATTCAAGAATATATAGAATCGGGAACATCTGAAGTATTACAAGAGCTTGAGAAAGAAGTGCCAAGTAGCTTATTACCGTTATTAAAATTGCCAGGACTTGGTGGTAAAAAGGTGGCTAAGTTATATAAAGAACTTGGTGTTGTTGATATGGAATCGCTAAAAGCGGTTTGTGAGGAAAATAAAGTACAAGCTTTAGCAGGTTTCGGTAAGAAGACAGAAGAGAAAATATTAGAAGCAATCGATCAAGTAGGATCTCGTCCAGAGCGTTTACCAATCGCAATGGTATTGCCTATTGCCGGGGAAATAGAGGAGAAATTGTCGAATATTGCTGAAGTAATTCGTTTCTCTCGCGCTGGTAGTTTGCGCCGAGTTCGTGAAACAGTGAAAGATTTAGACTTTATCATTGCAACGTCAGAACCAGCTACAGTACGTGAGCATTTACTGCAATTCGATAATATGATTGAAGTAATCGCAAGTGGAGATACGAAAGTTTCTGTTCGTCTTCAATATGAATATGATATTTCAATCGATTTCCGTTTAGTAAAACCTGAAGAATTTATTACAACTCTTCATCATTTCACAGGATCAAAAGACCATAACGTAAAAATGCGCCAAATCGCGAAAGATAGAGGCGAGAAAATTAGTGAGTACGGTGTAGAAAACTTAGAAACAGGTGAAGTGAGAACATTTGAAACAGAAGAGGAGTTCTTCTCTCATTTCGGTCTTCCATTCATTCCACCAGAAGTGCGTGAAGATGGAAAAGAAATTGAATTAATTAAAGAGTATCCGAACTTAATTCAATTCTCTGATATACAAGGTGATTTACATATGCATACAACATGGAGTGACGGTGCCTTTTCGATTGAGGAAATGGTACAGGCATGTCGTGCTCGTGGTTATAAATTTATGGCAATTACCGACCATTCACAATACTTAAAAGTAGCGAATGGTTTAACGAAAGAGCGCCTTTGTGAACAAGCGAAAGAAATTGAACGTATGAACGAAAAGTATCCAGACATTACAATTTTACGCGGAATTGAAATGGACATTTTACCAGATGCAACACTTGATTTTGATGATGAAGTATTAGCAGAATTAGATTATGTCATTGGAGCGATTCACTCTAGCTTCTCACAAGACCGTGAAACGATTATGAAACGTCTTCGTGCTGCGCTGGAGAATAAGCATGTCACAATGATTGCCCATCCGACAGGACGCCTTCTTGGGCGTCGTGAGGGTTACGATGTAGATACAGATTTATTAATTGAACTCGCAAAAGAGACAAATACAGTTTTAGAATTAAATGCGAATCCAAATCGTCTAGATTTAAGCGCGAAATTATTAAAACAAGCACAAGATGCTGGTGTAAAAGTAGCGATTAATACGGATGCTCATACGCTTGAAATGTTAGAAGATATGGAAACAGGTGTAGCGGCAGCACGTAAAGGTTGGATTCAAAAAGATAACGTGATTAACACGTGGGATATCGAACGTTTATTAGACTATATTAAACGTAATAAGTAACACAAGGGGGACCTGCAACATGTTAGAAAGAACGTTGCGTGTATTAGAATACAATAAAGTAAAAGAACAATTACTTGAACATACAGCCTCTTCACTTGGCCGTGACAAAGTGAAGCATTTAGTGCCAAGCACTGATTTTGAAGAAATTGTAGAAATGCAAGATACAACGGATGAAGCAGCGAAAGTCATTCGTTTAAAAGGTAGTGCACCATTAGGTGGTATTACGGATATTCGCTCAAATGTGAAGCGTGCAAAGATTGGGAGTATGTTAAGTCCAAATGAACTACTTGATATTGCAAATACAATGTACGGTAGTCGTAATATGAAACGTTTCATCGAAGATATGGTTGATAATGGTGTGGAGCTTCCAATTTTAGAAACTCATGTCGCTCAAATTGTATCTTTATATGATTTAGAAAAGAAAATTACAAATTGTATCGGTGATGGCGGTGAAGTAGTCGATAGCGCAAGTGATAAACTGCGTGGTATTCGTACTCAAATTCGTACTGCGGAAAGTCGTATTCGTGAAAAGTTAGAAAACATGACGCGTTCTTCCAACGCGCAAAAGATGTTGTCTGACGCGATTGTAACGATTCGTAACGAACGTTACGTAATCCCAGTAAAACAAGAATACCGCGGTGTATATGGCGGTATTGTCCACGATCAATCAGCTTCTGGGCAAACGTTATTTATTGAACCACAAGTCATTGTAGAGTTAAATAACGCGCTTCAAGAAGCACGAGTGAAAGAAAAACAAGAAATCGAACGCATCTTATTGATGTTAACAGAAGAAGTGGCAGTAGAAGCGGATATCGTTTTATCTAACGTAGAAGTAGTTGCGAATCTTGACTTCATCTTTGCGAAAGCTTTTTATGCGAAGCGAATTAAAGCAACGAAGCCAATTGTAAATAACGAGCGCTATATGGATTTAAGACAAGCACGTCATCCGCTTATTGATCCAGAAATTATCGTGCCAAATAACATTATGTTAGGTAAAGATTTCACGACAATTGTTATTACAGGACCGAATACAGGTGGTAAAACAGTTACGCTGAAAACAGTTGGTATTTGTGTATTAATGGCGCAATCTGGCCTTCACATTCCAGTAATGGATGAGTCAGAGATTTGTGTATTTAAAAATATCTTTGCCGATATCGGTGATGAGCAATCGATTGAACAAAGTTTAAGTACGTTCTCCTCACATATGGTGAACATTGTTGATATTTTAGAAAAAGCTGATTTTGAAAGCTTAGTTCTATTCGATGAATTAGGTGCTGGAACAGACCCGCAAGAAGGGGCTGCATTAGCAATTTCAATTTTAGATGAAGTATGTAATCGTGGTGCTCGCGTTGTTGCTACGACGCATTACCCAGAATTAAAAGCATACGGATATAACCGTGAGAAAGTTATTAATGCGAGCGTTGAGTTCGACGTGAATACATTAAGCCCAACGTATAAATTATTAATCGGTGTACCAGGACGTAGTAATGCCTTTGAAATTTCGAAGCGCCTTGGATTATCTGATCGCGTGATTGATCAAGCTCGTAACCACATTAGTACAGATACAAACAAAATTGAAAATATGATTGCGAAGTTAGAAGAAAGTCAAAAGAATGCAGAGCGTGACTGGAACGAAGCAGAAGCACTTCGCAAGCAATCTGAAAAACTGCATCGCGAATTACAGCGTCAAATTATTGAATTTAATGATGAGCGCGATGAAAAATTATTAAAAGCGCAAAAAGAAGGGGAAGAAAAAGTCGAAGCTGCAAAGAAAGAAGCAGAAGGCATTATTCGAGAACTTCGTCAATTGCGTAAAGCACAGCTTATAAACGTGAAAGACCATGAGCTTATTGAAGCGAAGAGCCGTCTAGAAGGTACGGCGCCAGAGCTTGTGAAGAAACAAAAAGTAAACGTGAAAAACACAGCGCCAAAACAACAATTACGCGCAGGTGATGAAGTAAAAGTGTTAACGTTTGGTCAAAAAGGTCAATTACTTGAAAAGGTAAGTGATACAGAGTGGAGCGTACAAATTGGTATTCTGAAGATGAAAGTGAAAGAATCCAATATGGAATACATTAATACACCGAAGCAAACTGAGAAAAAAGCGGTCGCAAGTGTGAAGGGTAGAGATTATCACGTTTCGTTAGAGCTTGATCTTCGTGGTGAACGTTATGAAGATGCAATGATGCGCGTTGAAAAATATTTAGATGATGCACAGCTTGCAAGCTATCCGCGCGTATCAATTATTCACGGTAAAGGAACAGGAGCGCTTCGACAAGGTGTACAAGATTACTTGAAGAAGCATCGCGGTGTGAAAAACTACCGCTACGGTGACATGGGCGAGGGAGGCCTAGGCGTAACAGTTGTCGAATTAAAATAGCAAACAACGAAACAAAGGGGAACCATTATATGTTTATGGACAAACTTGCAAAAGTATTGTTAGCTTGTTGCGGAATATTTTTGGTGATTGGGGTTATTTATTTAGTTGTTTTTGCGAAGTAAACGAGCGTCAATCGTGGCAGAGTGATATTGCCATAGATTGACGCTTTTAATATATAGGAAAAGGAATAAGCTATGAAAATCAACCAATACATAAGCGAAGCAAAATCTTGCTCAAGACGCGAAACAGACCGTCTCATTAAAGCAGGACGCGTGGCTATTAACGGCGAAATATGTACGCACGGTGCACTCGTGAGCGATGGTGATGTGGTAACGATTGATGGACAGGTTATTGCAAAAGAAGAGAAGGAAAAGGTGTATATTGCCTTTCATAAACCAGTTGGTATTACTTGTACAGCAGCCGAGCATATTGAAGATAATATTATCGATTATATCAATTACCCAGAGCGTATCTTTCCTGTTGGGCGATTAGATAAAGCGTCGGAAGGACTAATCTTATTAACGAATGACGGTGGGATTGCAAATCAAATTTTACACGGTGATCATGAGCACGAGAAAGAATACATCGTTACGGTTGATAAGCCGTTTACAGATTGGTTTATTGATGAGATGTCCAGCGGTGTAAAGATTAAAGATGGAATGACGAAGCCTTGTAAAGTGACAAGAATGGATCAATCTACATTTCGCATCGTTTTAACGCAAGGAATGAACAGACAAATTCGTAGAATGAGCCGTGCTTTCGGGTTTACTGTAACAAAGCTAAAGCGGGTTCGTATTCTGAATATAGAGCTAGACGATCTTGAAGTGGGAAAATGGCGGAGCGTTACATCTGAGGAATTAGACATTTTAATAAATCAGTTATAGGGAGGAAAAATTTTCTCCCTATATTTTTTTGTCAGAAAAAATAAAACTATTGATTTTTTAAAAAATAGCCCATATAATAAAAAACAACAAGTTTCGACAAGATATTTTATAAAAGTAATGATGAGGACATGAGTTGTTTTTGACGATTCTCAGAGAGGGAAGCCTAGGCTGTGAGCTTCCTAATACGGAAAGACAAACTTACCACCTCTAAACTTCAAGAGTGAACTGCATGATGCATTGTAATTCTTGGCGGATAAAACCGTTATCAATTTACACGAGCTATAAAATGAGCTTATTTTGTTATAAATTCATTTTATTAGAATAAGGGTGGAACCACGATTTCAACACTCGTCCCTTTGTTAGGGACGGGTGTTTTTTGCGTTCTTTTACGGGGAAGTATGCTTGAAAGAGGATATGTGACGGCCTTTAATTCAGAATATTTTGTCAATATAAAAATATGTAGGAGGTTAGTAGAAATGAAATCATCTTTAAAGTTTTCTGAGATGTTTGCAATAAGTTTAATGTTGTTTGCACTATTTTTCGGTGCAGGTAATATGATTTTCCCGCCGGCTTTAGGGCAAGGTGCTGGAACAGACGTATGGATCGCGTTATTTGGCTTTATCGTAACAGGTGTTGGATTACCTTTATTAGGGGTAATTGTTATAGCTCTAAAGGGAGATATTAATGAGCTAGCGGGACGTGTACACCCTGTATTCGCACTTGTTTTTATCACTGCAATTTATTTATGTTTAGGCGTATTCGTAAGTGTTCCACGTACAGGAACAGTTGCTTATGAAATGAGTGTTGCACCATTTTTACCAAGTGAGATAGCTGGTCAATCGTATCCACTTGTTATCTTTACATTCATTTTCTTTGCAGTAACTTTCTATTTAGCTTTAAACCCATCGAAATTAGTGGGCCGCATCGGTAAAGTATTAACTCCGATTTTGTTAGCTGTTATAGCAATTATCGTAGGTAAAGCAATTATTACACCAATTGGAGAATTTGGTGCACCGACAGAAGCGTATAATGCTCCGCTCTTTAAAGGTTTTATTGATGGATATTTAACTTTAGATGGACTTGCAGCACTTGTTTTCGGAAATGTTGTTATTAATGCCTTAAAAGCAAAAGGCGTTACAAATAAGAACAGCATTGCAAAAGTAACAATCTTTGCAGGATTTATTGCAGCGCTCGGTTTACTACTTGTTTATTTAGCACTTGCTTATCTGGGAGCTTCTAGTGTGTCTCTTGGAATGGGAGCAAACGGAGGGATTATTTTAACAAACGTTGTAAATCATTTATTTGGTAGTTACGGAACTTTATTATTAGGGATCGCAATTACAGCGGCATGTTTAACAACTTCTGTAGGTATTGTTGCAGCTTGTGGGGAATATTTTTCTTCCTTATTACCAAAGTTTTCTTATCAAAAGATTGTTTTCATCTTCTGTGTATTAGCATTTATGGTAGCAAACCTTGGGTTAACTCAGTTAAACGCATTAGCATTACCGATTTTAATTGCAATTTACCCAATTGGTATCGTACTGATTGTATTATCACTTGTTGAAAACTATATTCGTCTTCCATTAGCTATGTATGTAGGCGGTATTGTAGGTTCATTTGCAATTAGCTTCTTTGATGGATTGCATAATGCAAATCTTCAAGTAGCGGCCCTTGCTCCTATCTTAGATAAAATTCCACTATATAGTGTAGGGATTGGTTGGCTAGTTCCGGGTATCATTGGAATTGCAATTGGATATGTAGTTTCTTTATTTCAAAAGCAAGAAGTTGCTGTAGAAAAATAGTGAAAAGAGGCTTTCTATGAAAGAAAGTCTCTTTTTTTGTAGAAAAAATTGTATATAGGGAAATTTAGATATTAAAAATTTTATACGTAATATAGTTGACAAAAAAATTAGCATTAGGCTAAGATTGACTTAGTTGTGGAAATATTTGAAGGAAAGTGAGGAGTGAAAGGTATAAGGTTTTCTATAACGATATCATTTTGTAGATAGAGGTGATAGAGTAGGAGAATGGTGGTTTTATTTTTTTTGACCTTCATTGAGAATGATAATCATCAAAAGAAATAGGGACTTATGTTAAAATGTAAATCGCTCTTTATAAGGAATAGGGAGGGATATTATTTTTAACACGTAATGAGAATGATAATCAATAATATCTACATTACATAAATAAATTACAATTAAATAATGATAGAGGATTATTATTTTTTTCTTATAAATTGAGAATAATTATCATTTTCAAAAAAGTATGGATGAAAGATAAACAAGGAGGAAGTAAGCCAAATGAGAAAGATTTCTGTATTACCCGCTTTTATTATAACGTTCGTATGTATGCTAGCTTTTCTTGTCATGCCATATGGGAAAGTTTCAGCACAACTAGCTGACGGTACTTATGATATTAACTATGTCATTCAAAAAGCGGAAAATGATTCAGCTTCAATGGCAAATGATTATTTTGAAAAACCAGCTAAGTTAGTTGTAAAAAATGGTGAGATGAGAGTACAAATTCCGATGAATCATAGTGCTTGGATTACAGAATTTAAAGCACCTGAAAACGGGAATTTTGTTGATGCAAAAGTTGTTAGTAAAGATGAATCAGCAGATAAAAGAACTGTAGAGTTTAAAATAGACGATTTATCTAAGCAAGCAGCTGCAAAAATTCATGTTGTTGTACCGAACGTAAATTATGACCATAACTACACAATTCGCTTTGCGTTTGATGCAAATGTAAAAGCGGTAGGTGGAGAAAATAAAGCAACTACTGTAACAAAGAATAATGATCAAACAAAAACAGATACACAAGTAAAAGAAGAAGTGAAGAAAGAAGAGAGTAAAGAAGCAAATATAGAGGCAAGCAAAGGAACAAATGAAAGTGGAAAAGCTGAAAAAACAGATAATCCAAAAACAGGTGATGAAGCACGCATTGGAATATTTGCAGCGTTAATTCTTATTTCAGGTGTTTTCTTAATTCGTAAAGTGAAGTTAAGTAAATAAATCTTTTGAAGGGCGATGAATATATGTTTAAACAATTAAAAATGATTATTGGCGTATTTGCTGTTTTATTTACGTTTATCGCAACACTAGGTTTACAAGATGCAGAGGCTGCTACAAAATTAGCTGATGGAAAATATAATATTGCTTTTACTGTATGGAAAGGCGATAAAGATGAATCATCTAGAATGAATAGTTATTTTGAAAGCCCAGCAACATTAACAGTAAAAAATGGAAAACAATATGTTTCATTTAAAGTGAAAGATAGTGCTTCTATTAAAAGTTTACAAGTAGAAAAAGATGGTCAATTTGTAGAAACAATCGTGTTAAGTGAAAACAAAAAAGATAATACTAGAGTTGTAGAATTTGAAGTTGCTGACTTGTCAAAAAAACTAAATGGCAAGGTGAAAATTAATATCCCAATTATTAATTATAATGCTTCATATGATATTCGTTTTGTATTTGATGGGAACAGTATTAAATAATTAAAAAATTTCCAAAAGGGAGAGTCGTTCCATTGAACAGGTATGTAAAAATTATTGTTGCTATGTTTTTAATGGCATTTACATTCGTATCAACATTACAACCGCTTGCAGTTCAAGCAGCAAGCCAACTAGCTGACGGTGAATATTCAATCGGTTTCAAAGTTCTTAAGGATACATCAGATGAAGAATCTATGATGAATCAATACTCTGTAAGTCCAGGAACTTTAAAAGTGAAGGATGGGAAGAAGAAGGTATCCTTTACGTTAGAACATAGTTCATGGATTACGAAGTTTGAAACAGAAAAAAATGGCCAGTTTGTTGCGACAAATGTAATTAGTGAAGATAAAGAAAAAGATACACGAGTAGTAGAATTTGAAGTGGACGATGTAGAGAAAGTATTAAATGCGAAAGTAAAAGTGGACATAGACTTTTTAAATTATCATCATGATTATGATGTGCGTATTGCATTTGATCAAAATAGTATTACACCGATTCATGTAGAAAAACCAAATGAAAAAGAGGATCCAGCAAATAAGCCAGATCCAAATGAAAAAACGGATCCAAGTCAGAAGCCCGACCAAAAGCCTGACCCAAATCAACAACCCAATTCTAACACAATTAACGATGGGAATTATAGTATTCCATTTAAAGTGTTAAAAGATAAGACAGATGAAGAATCTAAGATGAATACCTACATGGTAAATCCAGGAGTATTAAAAGTAGAAAACGGTAAGAAAAAGGCAATTGTAACACTAACAAGTAGCTCATTAATTAAAAATTTCCAAACGGAAAAAGATGGCGCATTTGTTGATGCAAAAGTAGTGAGTGAAGATAAAGAAAAAGATACAAGAGTAGTAGAGTTTGAAGTGGACGATTTATCAAAAAAATTAAATACAAAAGTATTTATCGAAATGGCATCAAGAAACTATAAGCAAACACATGATGTACAACTTTTATTTGAACAAGATAAACTTGAGTCAATTAAGAACGAAGAAAAGCAACCAGACGGTGATAAAAAGCCAGAGGTAGAGAAGCCGAATGTTGAAACAATTAAAGACGGTGAATACAGCATCAATTTCAAAGCCTTAAAAGATCAAACAGAAGAAATTTCAATGATGAACACGTATACGAAGAGTCCGGGCGTATTAAAGGTGAAAGATGGTAAAAAATATGTATCATTTACATTAACGAATAGTGCATGGATTACAAAGTTTGAATTTGAGAAAAATGGTTCGTTCGTTGATGCGAGTGTATTAAGTGAAGATAAAAAAGCTGATACACGCGTAGTGGAAGTAGAAGTAGATGATTTATCTAAAAAGTTAAATGCAAAAGTAAAAGTAGATATCGATTCAATGAATTATCATCATTTCTACGACATTCAATTCGCATTTGATAAAGATAGCGTTAAACCGTTAGACAATCAAGGCGGAAACGATAATCAAGGTGGAAACGACAACCAAGGCGGAAACGACAACCAAGGTGGAAACAATAACCAAGGCGGAAATGACAACCAAGGCGGAAATGACAACCAAGGCGGAAACGATAACCAAGGCGGGAACAATAACCAAGGTGGGAACAATAACCAAGGTGGGAACAATAACCAAGGTGGAAACAACAACCAAGGTAATAACACAACCATTGATCCAAAAGCCCTTAAAGATGGTGAATACAGCATTGTCTTTAAAGTTCTAAAAGATAAAACAGAAGAAATCTCAATGATGAACACATATACAAAAAGTCCAGCTGTACTAAAAGTGAAAGATGGTAAGAAGTATGTATCGTTTACATTAACGAACAGTACATGGATTACAAAATTTGAGTTTGAAAAGAATGGTTTTTTTGTTAACGCAAAAGTGTTAAGTGAGAATAAAGAGCAAAATACAAAAGTAGTAGAGTTAGAAGTAGATGATTTATCTAAAAAATTAAACGCAAAAGTAAAAGTAGATATTGATGCGATGAATTATCACCATTTCTACGATGTTCAATTTGTATTTGATCAAGGTAGTATAAAAGTTTTAGGTAATCAAGGCGGAAACGACAACCAAGGTGGAAATGACAACCAAGGTGGAAATGACAACCAAGGCGGAAACGATAACCAAGGTGGAAACGACAACCAAGGCGGAAATAATCAACCAAAAGTAATAGTTGATCCGGAAAATTTAGTGGATGGTCAATATGATATTCCATTTAAAGTGTTAAAAGATAAAACAAATGAGCTTTCAAAGATGCATGACTATACTGTACACCCAGCAAAATTAATCGTTAAAGATGGTAAAAAGTACATTGAGATGACGTTGAAAAATAGTGCATGGATTACAAAATTCCAAACGGAAAATAACAGTCTTTTTGCTGATGCGAAAGTAGTAAGCGAAGATAAAAATGCAAATACGAGAGTAGTGCAATTTGAAGTAAGTGATTTATTTGCAAAATTAAATGCAAAAGTAAAAGTTGATATCAATGAAATGAACTACCATCATTTCTACGATGTCCAAATTCAATTTGATACAAATAATATTGGTGCGTTAGGCACGATTAAAGAGGATCCAAAAAAAGATCCGAAAAATGATCCGGACAATCCAGTGATTACACCGAAAGTAGATAATGTGAAAAAAGTAGATAATCCTGATTTTAACCGAAATGCAGATGATAAGAAGAAAAAAGAAGATCAAAAAAATGATTCAAAAAAAGAGAAAAACTCAAAAACGGCAGATACAGCACAACTAGGTTTATACATGGTGCTATTGCTTGGGTCACTTGCTTTACTAGTTCGTAAATATAGAGCAGGAAGATTGTAATTTTTGGAGTCTTGATGCATGTTCGCATGCATCAAGACTTGTTTCATATTGTTTGGAAAGGAGTGGTGATTGAGAGTGAAGAAAATTGCTAGTGTACTAATGGCTATCATTCTATTAGTGAGTATAGCTGGATGCTCGGCGCCCAAAAAAGAAGCAGCAAAACAGGTAAAGAGTGAGAGTAAAGAAAGAATTGTTGCAACGACAGTTGCTGTTACTGAAATTATGGATGCATTAGAAGTAGATTTAGTTGGTGTTCCAACAAGTACGAAAGATTTACCAAAGAGATATAAAGGTTTACCTGAAGTCGGGAATCCGATGAGTCCTGATATGGAAAAGGTAAAATCGTTAAAGCCGTCAGAAGTATTATCCGTGACAACACTTGAATATGAATTAAAGCCAGTTTTTGATGGTGTGGGCATGAAAGCAAACTTTTTAGATTTAACAAGCTTGAAAAATATGCAAAATTCCATTAGCGATTTAGGTAAGCAATATGGACGTGAAAAGCAGGCTGAAGCAGTTGTAACGAAGTTAGATAACAAGGTTGCAGAGATTAAAAAAGCAGTAAAGGGAAAGAAAGAACCGACAGTGCTTATTTTATTAGGTGTACCAGGGAGTTATTTAGTAGCAACAGAGCATTCTTATATTGGAGATTTAGTGAAACAACTAGGTGGTAAAAATATTGTGCAAGGTGAACAAGTAGAGTATTTAGCTTCTAATACAGAGTATTTAAAAAAAGCTGATCCAGATATTATTTTACGAGCAGCTCATGGTATGCCTGATGAAGTTGTGAAAATGTTTGATAAAGAATTTAAAACAAATGATATTTGGAAACATTTCGCTGCAGTTAAAAATAACCGTGTTTACGATTTAGAAGAGCGCTTATTTGGGACGACAGGTAATTTAGCAGCAATTGAAGCGTTAGATGAATTGAAAAAAATGATGTATCCGTGATGCATTTTAATATAAAGGAAGAGTGGAATGAATAAAAAAACTTGGAGTTTCCTCATTGTTACTGCATTGCTTATTGTTATGACATCATTGTCAGCGATGAAAGGGAGTTTAGAAATAGGTATTGTTGAGCTTGTGCAAGGGATATTTACAGGGGGGAATGAAGATGTTGAAGTGATTAAAGATTTACGTTTCCCACGTATTATTATTGCACTATTTACTGGAGCAGCTCTGGCCGTTTCAGGTGTGCTTTTTCAAGCTGTTATGAAAAATCCACTTGCTGATGCTGGGGTAATCGGGATATCTTCTGGAGCAAGTTTTATGACACTTGTTATTATTACGTTATTCCCGCAATTCTTTTTCTGGACACCAGTATTCGCCTTTTTAGGTGGTGCGTTTGCATGTTATCTCGTTTATGCATTTTCATGGAAGTCAGGGTTAAGTCCGCTTCGCATTATTTTAGTTGGTATAGCTATTAATGCAATGTTCACTGGATTAAATGAATCGTTCATTACGATTTGCGGATACTTCATTAAGAGTATTAAGCAAACGACGACTTCTAACATAACGATGAAGACGTGGGGCGATGTAGAAATAATGGTTACATATGGAACAATTGGTCTTATTCTTGCTCTGTTTGTAGGAGCTTGGTGTAACTTATTATCGCTACAAGATAAGACTGCGAAAAACTTAGGTTTGCACGTGACGAGAGTTCGTCTTATTATTTCTGCTATTGCAGTACTTTTAGCAGCAGTATCAACAGCAATTGCAGGTGTAATTGCTTTCGTAGGATTACTCGTTCCGCACATTTCAAGACAACTAGTCGGTTCGGATCATAAAGTATTAATTCCATTTTCTGCTCTTGCAGGAGCGTTATTAATTTTGACGGCGGATACGATTGGAAGGTTAATTGTGCCACCTAACGAAATTCCAGCAGCGACGATTATGGCAGTGATTGGTGGACCATTCTTAATATTCTTGCTTAGAAAGAGTGATAAAGTTCATGGAAATTAAAAATGTAACCTTTTCGTATGATAATGTAACGGATCGATTAAAGTCGGTTAGTAGTGAAATAGAAATTGGTAAAATTACAACAATTATTGGTCCAAACGGTTGCGGGAAATCGACATTACTTGGTGTGATGTCAAGAAATCACGACCCTCGTAGCGGAGAGATAATACTCGATGGGAAGGCGATTAGTCAATATAAACCGAAAGAGTTTGCTAGAAAGTTAGCCGTTGTCCATCAACAAAATGAAGCACCGGCAGACATGACGGTAGAGAAATTAACAAGTTATGGTCGTATGCCTCATAAAAATATTTTTTCCTCGCAAACTGATGAAGATAGAGAAGCAATCGAAAGGGCTTTAGCATGTACGAATTTGCTAAGTAAACGTGATAAAGAGATTCACGCCTTATCTGGTGGAGAAAGACAACGTGTTTGGATTGCCATGACGTTAGCTCAGAAAACACCAATGCTCTTTTTAGATGAACCGACAACATATTTAGATATTTATTATCAACTTGAAATATTAGAGCTAGTAAAAGAGTTAAATGAAGTACATGGATTGACAATCGTTATGGTATTACATGATATCAATCAGGCGATTCGCTATAGTGATCATATCATCGTTATGAAAGACGGCGAAATTGTTACGAAAGGTAAGCCGAATGATGTTGTGACAGAAAGTATGATAAAGACGATATACGGTGTAGATGTCGTTGTAAAGCAAGATGAAGATACAGGGTTGTATATGGTCCCAATGGGTATTTAAATATGCGAACAATCCGTTTTGAGGTGATAATTTGAGTAGTAAAAAAGAACGGAAGAAGAATTCTTTTTTTCAACGAATACTTACAGTTGTTTTTTTAGGTACCTTTTTCTATTCAGTATATGAATTAGGTGATATTTTCATGGATTACTATGAAAATCGTAAAGTAATGGCCGAAGCACAAAACATTTATGAAAAGAGTCCGATGGAAGAGCAATCAGAAGACGGGGAAGTACGTAAACAGTTCAAAGCTCTGCAGCAAATTAATCAAGAAATAGTTGGATGGATTACGATGGATGATACACAAATTAATTATCCAATCGTTCAGGCGAAAGACAATGATTACTATTTATTTCGTAATTATAAAGGTGAAGATATGAGAGCAGGCAGCATTTTTATGGACTATCGTAATGATGTGAAATCTCAAAATCGAAATACTATTTTATATGGTCACCGTATGAAAGATGGTTCTATGTTTGGAAGTTTAAAGAAAATGTTAGATGAAGAGTTCTTCATGTCGCATCGTAAATTATATTACGATACATTATTTGAAGGATATGATCTTGAAGTGTTCTCGGTGTATACAACAACAACTGATTTTTATTACATTGAAACGGATTTTAGCAATGATACGGAATACACATCATTTTTGGAGAAAATTCAAGAAAAATCGCTGTACAAAACGGATACAAAATTGACAGCGAGTGATCAAATCGTAACACTTTCGACGTGTGACTATGCACTTGATCCGGAAGCAGGAAGGTTAGTCGTGCATGCGAAACTAGTAAAGAGACAGTAAAAAAAGTATAGAATATGAGAAGTGGTAACGCTTCTCATATTCTATACTTTAAAAAAGAAATATGTTTACTGTGCTGCAGCCATTGGCATACGTACAACTTCAACATTGTAGTAAGTGATTCTATTATCAAGAATATATTCTGGCATCCCGCCTTGATGTGAGTGAGCATCTTTAAATGCTGAGCTCTTCGTCCACCCCTGGAAATCTTCTTTTGCATTCCAGCGTGTGCTAATTGTTACTTCATCATGATCAACTGTATTTTGCGTTAAAAGAACTTCTAATCCTAAAAAGCCTGGCATCGTTTCGACTTGACCTACTTTATTAAAACGCTCAATTAATTTATGCCCATTTCCCTTTGTAATTTTAGCTGTATTTGTAACAATAATCATGTTTTATTCCTCCTATAAATATAGCCTTTATTTTCGAGAACTCATATACATCAAATGATAATGAAAATCATTATCATTGTCAATGGTAAATGTGAAATAAATAAGTTCTTTTATTATTTTGGCCAGTAAGATTTCCATTTCAAAATGTAGTAAATATGTGGCGGTTAAGTGAGAGAATGAGCGAGTTGTACTAGCAAAGCAATAATATGGTATAGTGAAACGAGGCTGTTTTTTCAGGCTCGTTTTTTAAATGCTTCCTATAGAGAAAGCATGCAAATGGAAAGGAAGTTATTATATGCGATCAGAAGTAACTGTAAAAATAAAACCGAAATTTATAAAAGAAATTAAAAGTGGATATCCGCTTATTTTAAAAGATGCGATTCAAAATTTAAATGATGTTCAGGAAGAAGGAACAATCATTAAAGTAGTAGATGAGAAGAACAATTTTGTCGGAAAAGGTTATTATGGAAAACAAAATAAAGGATACGGCTGGATTTTAACGAGAAAAGAGAGTGAACAAATTAATCAATCTTTCTTTGAAAGTAAAATAAAATCTGCCTTACATAAACGAAAGCAATTTTACAAATCAAGTGATACGACAGCATTCCGTGCCCTAAATGGTGAAGGTGATGGTCTTGGAGGCTTAATTATCGATTATTATGACGGCTATTATGTAGTCAGTTGGTATAGTGAAGGGATTTATACTTTC
Organism: Bacillus cereus group sp. MS39; assembly: GCF_040448665.1. NCBI lineage: Bacteria > Bacillati > Bacillota > Bacilli > Caryophanales > Bacillaceae > Bacillus > Bacillus cereus group sp. MS39. The sequence goes on from NZ_CP123058.1 coordinate 911,242, forward strand.
AGAGATGAGATTATAGCAGCTCTTCAAAAAGTAGCAAACTTTAAAGGGATTTATGAGAAAAAGCGTTTTGATACGAAAGGGAAATACATTGAAGGCGATGATTTCGTAGCAGGAGTACGCGGTGAGTTCCCGCTTATCGTAAAAGAGAACGGTGTGAACTTTGCTGTTTATTTAAATGACGGAGCGATGGTTGGTGTATTTTTAGATCAGCGTAACGTTCGAAAACAAATTCGTGATAAATATGCAAAGGGGAGAACAGTATTAAATATGTTCTCTTATACGGGTGCTTTCTCTGTATTTGCAGCGCTTGGCGGAGCGAGTAAAACGACGAGTGTCGACCTTGCAAATCGTAGTTTAAGTAAAACGATTGAGCAATTTAGTGTAAATGAAGTTGATTATGAAGCGCAAGATATTATTGTAGAAGATGTATTTCTTTACTTCAAATATGCAGCTAAGAAAAAGATGAAATTTGATATGGTTGTACTTGATCCTCCAAGCTTTGCACGCTCAAAAAAATATACATTTAGTGCAGCGAAAGATTATAAAAACTTACTAAAAGAAACAATTGCGATTACAGAAAATAATGGGATTATCGTTGCTTCTACAAATTGTAGTGCATTCGATATGAAAAAGTTTAAAGGCTTTATCGATACAGCATTTAAAGAAATGAATGGCAAATACAAAATATTAGAAGAACATTCTTTACCAGAAGATTTTCGTACCATTGATCAATTTAAAGAAGGAGACTATTTAAAAGTAGTTTTCATTGAGAAAATTAAAGGTTAATAAAGAAAAAGGAGCTCGAGTTTACTTGAGCTCCTTTTCTTATTGAACGATATTTTGTACTCTACCGACTTGCCCATCCTGCAATCGCACTTTAATGCCATGTGGATGAGAAGGGGAGTTTGTTAAAATATCTTTTACAATTCCACGTGTTAATTTACCGGTGCGTTGATCTTGTTTTAAGACAATGTCAACTTCAAGACCGGGTGCGATATTAGAACGTTTTTGTCCGTTCATTTATACACCTGTACGTCTACGCTGGTTGTTTGTTTTCTTCGTTTGTTGGTTTTGTAATTTTTTCGTTGCTTGGCTTTGATTTGTATTATTTGAACCATTTCCATTTCCTTGCTTTTTCTTTGCAAGTTGTTCACGCATTAAATCAGCTAAGCTTACTTTTTTGTTTTCTGACATGATAAGTCTCCTTTATATAAAGTTAATTATGAACAATAGTAGTGAATTTTATCATATCATTGTTATGGAAGGAAGGGAAGTTGGTTTGAAAATTCATATAATTGTTTCCAGTCTGTAGTAGTTACGATACAATTGAATTGTTAACGTTTGTAAAAAGGGGATAGACATATGTCACATCATATTTTATTAGTTGAAGACGATATTTCAATTCAAGAGATGGTGGAAAAGTATTTAATAAAAGAGGGCTTTCAAGTTACAATCGCATCTGATGGAGAAGAAGGCGTGAACACATATTTAAAAGGTTCATTTGATTTGATTATCCTCGACATTATGATGCCAAAGCTAGATGGCTTAGAGGTTGTGCGAATCATTCGGGAAAAAAGTGCAGTTCCGATTTTAATGATGTCGGCAAAAGATACAGATGTTGATAAAGCTGTTGGATTAGGACTGGGAGCAGATGATTACATTTGTAAGCCATTTTCTATGATTGAATTGGCTGCACGTGTAAAAGCGGGTATTCGGAGGTCTACGAAATATTCGGCTACAGAAACAACAGAAAAGATGATTCAAATTGGTGATTTAGCAATTGATCCAATTAATTTTACGGTTGAAAAAAACGGAAAGCCCCTCAAACTTACTTTAAAAGAATTTGAGATTTTAAAGCTATTCGTAAAGAATCAAAATCGTGTATTTACGAAAGCGCAAATATATACGTTAGTTTGGAACGAAGAGTATTACGGTGATGATAATGTTATAAATGTTCATATGAGGAGATTGCGCGAGAAAATTGAAAGTGATCCATCTAATCCAGAGTATATTAAAACGTTATGGGGCATCGGCTATAAGTTGGAAGTGATGTAATATGGTCAATTTGTTAATAGGTATTATTTTTATATTGTTATGTGTCATTTACATACAGTATAAAATGAGGAAAAACAGTAGCAAAAATTTACGATACACATACGAAAAGTTAGAAAGTATTGTAAATGAACAAACAGGCGAGAAGTTACTTGTTATGACAGATGATCTAGAATTGCAAAAATTATTAGTGGCAATTAATCAATTATTAGCTGCAAAACAGAAAACGAATGCAGATCATGCGAAAGTAGAAATTTCGATGAGAAAAATGCTTTCCAATATTTCACATGATTTAAAGACGCCACTAACAGTTATTCTTGGATATACAGAAATGTTAAATAAGGATAAAACGATAAATAAAGAAGAACAGCAAATATTACTTGAAAAGGTGCATGTGAAAACACTAGAAGTAATGGAACTGATTCATAAGTTTTTTGATTTAGCAAAATTAGAATCTGGTGACAAGGCAATTGAGATGACAAAAGTATATATGAATGAAGTTTGTCGCGAGAAGATTTTATCTTTTTATGATTTAGTGACGACGAAAGGGTTTCAAGTTCATATTGATATACCAGAAAGAAATATATATGCACTTGGAAATGTAGAAGTATTAGGTAGAGTATTGAATAATTTAATATCAAATGCGATTACATATGGAGACGATGGAAAGACACTCGGTATGACGTTAAGAGACGATGAAACGAGTGTGTATATAGATGTATGGGATACAGGAAAAGGAATTGATGAATCTCACATTAATAAAGTGTTTGAGCGTATGTACACACTTGAAGATTCCAGAAATAGATTGTATCAAGGAAGCGGTTTAGGATTAACGATTACGAAAAGGCTTGTGGAAGCGATGGACGGAGAAATACATCTTTCTAGTAAGCCGTATGAAAAAACAATTTTTACAGTGGTATTAAAAAAGATACTGTTTTAGCTTGTAGAGAAGTAGATTCTACAAGCTTTTTTTCAGCGTAAGGAATTTGTAAGGAACGGGTAAGAAAAAAGAGATTTCCGTTGTCTATTATAGAAGTATAAAGTAGTGCGAAAGGAGAAAATGACATGACATATATATTAAAAACGAATCAGCTAACGAAAGTGTTTAAAGGGAAAGAAGTTATTTCTAACGTTAACATGCATGTGAAAAAAGGAGAGATATACGGTTTCTTAGGACCGAATGGTGCAGGTAAAACAACGATTATGAAAATGATCACAAATTTAATAAAACCGACGAGCGGTGATATTGAAATTTTTGGTGAGAAGTTAACGGATACATCTTATGAATTGTTAAAGCGCATGGGGACAATTATCGAATATCCAATCTTTTATGATAAATTAACGGCGAAGGAAAACCTAGAATTACATTGTGAATATATGGGGTATTACGACAAGAACGCAATCGATCATGCTTTACATTTAGTGAAATTGCACGGTATAGATGATAAAAAAGTAAAAGATTTTTCATTAGGTATGAAGCAACGACTTGGTATTGCAAGGGCGATCATGACAAAGCCAGAATTACTCATTTTAGATGAACCAATTAACGGTTTAGATCCAATTGGTATTAAAGAATTAAGAGACTTATTTAAAATGCTCTGCAAAGAATATGGTATTACGTTATTAGTCTCTAGTCATATTTTAGGCGAGATGGAACAAATGGCGGATACAATTGGTGTAATTCAAAATGGAAAACTAATAAAAGAAGTTTCAATGAAGAGTATTAACGGAAAACAAACAGAGTACATTGAAATTACTGTTCCTGATGTGAAGCGTGCAGCTTATATTTTAGAAGATAAACTTGGCATAAAAAATTATAAAATAATGAGTGGAAACATGATTCGTGTGTATGATACGTCAGCGTCTCAGCAGGCCATTTCAAAAGCACTTATTATGAACGATGTAGAAATTGAAAGTATTAATAAGAAACATAGTTCCTTAGAAGAATATTTCTTAAATGTAATGGATGGAGAGGGCATTCATGCTTAATGGATTGCTAGTGAATCTAGTAAGTGGATGGATCGTAATGTTCATAAGTGGGATTTTATATTATAGGAAACCAGAGCGGAAATGGTTGCTAATTCTACTAGTGATAGGAATGTTAAGCGTAATTACTGCTGGAATTAGAATGTTAACAGCGTAGAGAGAGTTATATAAAGAATGGAGGCGTGGTTTGTATGCTTAGATTAATGAAGCTTGAGTGGAAAAAGCATCGATTATCTAGTTACTTTAAAAGTGTAGCAATTTGTATTATAGCAATTTTCGCTGCAATAAGCCTTATGGCATTAGGAATGAAAGCCGAGGGAGACGTGCTTTTCTCTGACTTCACACAGAACATGGCTTTAGCAAATATTGTTATTAGGATAACATTCATTATTTTTAGTTCGGTTATTTTATCACGTTTAGTAATTGATGAGTATAAGAACAAAACGATACAACTATCATTTATGTACCCGCTGCAAAGGAAAATGTTAATGAGAGCGAAATTAACAATTGTTTTTTGTTTTTGTTTTTTGAGCACGATTATCGCTACTTTCATTATTAGTTTGCTCGTATATTTTGTGAGTCCAATGATGGGACTGATTGAAACGCCAGCTACGATAGGTGAAATAATAGCTATCGTTCCAACTACTTTTATAAGTGCATTTATGATATCTGGTATAAGTTTAATTCCTTTATTTTTTGGGATGAGAAAGAAATCGACACCGACAACGATTACTTCGGCAGTAATAATTGGTATGCTGATTAGTGGTAACGTTGGTCCTGGAAACGGTCAAGTAAGTATGTTTGATTTTATAGCTATCCCAATAGTGCTCTGTTTATTAGGGATTTTCATTAGTTATTTATCGTATCGTAAAATCGACAAGATTGATGTGGCGTGAAGCAAGCATAAAACAACAACGAACTGGGGTATGAATGTTGAAAAAAATAATAGTAATTGCAATTTTACTTATTACAATTGCTAGTGCGATTTTTGGTTTTAAGGTGTTTCAGGGGAAAGGTTTTAAGAAAGAAAAGTCTTTTGAGATAAATCATATAAAAGAAATAGAAGTAGACAATGAAAACTGGGATATTGAATTTAAAAGTACAGACGCTAATAAAATAGTAATTTTGGTTCAAGGTAAACGAGTAGATAAAGAGATAGATCCCGTCGAAATAGAACAAGCAGGGAATAAAGTTATAGTTAAGCAAAAACAAAAGGCGACCAGATTCTTTAATGGTTTTACGTTTAGGAAGAAAAATAGTATATCTATAGCTGTTCCGAAGAAAGAAATAGATAAAATTGTATTAAATAATAAATCGGGTGATGTGAAAATAAAAGATATAGTAGTAAAAAGTATTGTGACAAAAGGCAACTCTGGAGATGAAATGATTGTAGGACTATCGGCCGAGAAAGGTGAGTTCACATCCGAAAGTGGAGATTTAATGTTAAAAGATAGTTCGTTACAAGAAGTAAATATAACTTCTACTACTGGCGATAATTATGTGAGAAATATAAAAAACGAAAATATGAACATCACTTCAACATCTGGGGAAGTATTACTGAAAGATATGAAAGAAGGAAAATCATTATTTGTAGAAACAAAATCAGGAGATATTGGCGTACGGTATAAAGGTGTTCCGACATCTTTAAAACTCACGGCTAAAAGTAATTCGTCTGACGTAATGGTGAATGTAAATGGACTTAAGAAAGATACAAATACAGAAAAAATAAAAGAGGGAACTATTGGTGATGCAAAAAACGAAGTGAAGATTTTAAGTAAAACAGGAGTAATTTATATTGATTAAGTCTTATGAGGAAGGAGGACTATCATGCTACGTTTAATGAAGCTAGAACTGAAGAAGTTTAAGCTTGGATGGTATGTAAGGGGAGCGATTATTGCAAATATCGCTATACTGGCATTACTGATCTTTACGAGCATCGTTTCTCAAATAGAAGGAGATCCAGAAATAAGAGATCCGCAGATGATTTTGTTAGCGGCTAGTACATTAGTAAGGGCAACATTTATTATTTTTGGTAGTGTGTTAATCGCAAGGTTAATAATTAGTGAATATAAAAACAAAACAATATTACTTATGTTTTCTTATCCAATTAACCGAAAGAAAATGATGGCTAGTAAGTTGGCTATTACAGCGGTAGTAACATTTATAACAGTTATTTTATCTAACATTTTAGTAGTAGGAGTTTTCTTTGGGATAGATAGTTATTTTTCAATTCTTCCTAATCCATTTACAGTAGATCAATTGACGCAAGAAGGAATAAAACTGGTTCCTTTAGCTATTGCAACTGCGGGAATGAGTTTAATCCCATTATATTTCGGAATGCGTAAACGTTCAGTGCCAACTACAATTGTTTCATCCCTTATCGTTGTATCAATTGCAATGAATAGCACTACGTTTTCTGTAGCAACTTTTCTTCCTCTTCAACTAGCATTGGCAGCAATTGGAGTTGTGATTGCATGTTACGGAATTAAAAATATAGCGAAGGAAGATATAACAGTATGACAAAAATAAGAAAAAAGAGTTGGCGTTACACCAACTCTTTTTTTGTATATGTATGCTTCGTTACTACTCTGTAAATTTGGAGTGTTTGCTTAAATACGCTTGCACTCCTGGAGAAATATTAAAGTTATTAGGACTTTTATATTCAATAGTAAACTCTCCGTCTTTACTTGTCTCAAATGAGATTGCATAGCTATTCATTTTAGCATCGTAAGAAGTATTTTTGACTTCCGCATCTAGATCAAAGTATTTTGTAATATATTCTTTTGATTCCGTAACTGCTGTTTGTTTTCCCCAAGGGGTACCATAACTTGTGAAATAAAGAGATGCGCTGATAACTCCAATAATAGAAGTTAGTAAAATAGTTCCCATAACTATTTTTTTATTTTTCGTATTCAATTTGGTTGCTCCTCTTCATAATATGTATTCATTTTAACGTATTTTTCCATAAAACAACCATTTGGTAAAAATAGTTTCACATGAAACAAGTTACAGAAAAAGACAAGATGTGTAAACACCTTGTCTTTTTCTGTAGTTACATTTTAGGAGCTTCCATTCCAGCTGCAGCCCATTCTTCTTTTGCAGGACCATATACGCCAGGGACTGTTAAGTCGGCTTGTCGCATTAAAACCGTCATTTGTCCGCGATGGTGATTTTGATGATTAATAAGTGTCATTAAAAATATAGAATTCGGCATAGGACGACCAAAGAAGTCATTAATAGTAGCTAAGTCTTTATCCGTCCATTCGCCTTGAAGAGCTTCAACAAAATCTGCACTCACTTTACGGTATTCATCAGCAATTGTTGTTGCAGAAGTTGGTACAGGGTAATCTTTCGTTTCTCCTTCAAACTTAAGCCCTGTGCCAGATAGTATAACTGGAATTGCCGTCACGATATGCCAAGCAACTCTGCCTAACGTCCAGTGTCCAGGTGCAATTTCTTGTGACAAAGATTCATCTGTTAATGCATTGAGCATTTTTTGAGTAGACTCAGCCTCGTATGTCCATGATTGCAAGAAGCCTTCAATAGTTTGGTACATGTTATCCCTCCTCGTTATGTTCATAGGTTAAATTCGTGAAAAAAAGATAGTTTCCTTTTGACCTTATAAGAATGAATAAAAAAGGAGACTTCCAAGAAGCTCCTTTTTAACTTTCTTCCAACTCTTCCTCACCAACCATAAGAAATAAGGTGCTCCAAGTACAGCAACATTCAAATTTGCGCTAACGATAAAGAGTTGAATAATTGTTGAGCTGAGAGCTGAAATACCGATTTCTATTAAAGCAAGGGTTGTTGAGCTAAATCCTAATTTCCATGAAAAAAGGACAATTTTAACTGCAAGTAGTCCGCCGATGAATACACCAATTGGATTGAAGTTTATATGTATATGCAGAATAGAGAAAAAGAATTTCGTTTGAGCAAGAAGGCGAAAGTACAAGCAAAAAGAGAGAAAATCGCATGTAATAATTACTAGAATGTATGGAATAAATCTGTGTTTATCCCCACTAGGTAAAGTGTTTTTTTGTTATTTAGATAGGTGTTTTCTAACTTGGTGATTTTACTTAAAAGATCGAACGTAAAGGAAGTGATCAACATGTCTTCATGGAGCAATAATATAAATGGATATTGTGGGTGTAATAATCAAAATGGTGTACATGTTGATTCATGCTGTTTTAGTTGTGATGGGACAGTTCCTAAGCTGGGTCCAACAGGTCCGACGGGCCCAACAGGTGACACAGGCCCAACGGGAGCAACGGGCCCAACAGGTGACACAGGTCCAACGGGAGCGACGGGAATAACAGGTTCAACAGGTCCAACGGGAGCGACGGGAATAACAGGTTCAACAGGTCCAACGGGAGCGATGGGAATAACAGGTTCAACAGGTCCAACGGGAGCGACGGGAATAACAGGTTCAACAGGTCCAACGGGAGCGACGGGAATAACAGGTTCAACAGGTCCAACGGGAGCGACGGGAATAACAGGCTCAACGGGTCCGACGGGAGCAACAGGAATAACAGGTTCAACAGGTCCAACAGGAGCAACAGGAATAACAGGTTCAACAGGCCCAACAGGAATAACAGGTTCAACAGGTCCAACAGGAGCAACAGGAATAACAGGGGCAACAGGCCCAACAGGAATAACAGGTTCAACAGGTCCAACGGGAGCAACAGGGGCAACAGGAGCGACGGGAGCAACAGGAATAACAGGGGCAGCAGGTCCAACAGGAGCGACGGGAATAACGGGTCCGACGGGAGCAACAGGAGCAACAGGTTCAACGGGAGTAACAGGAGACACGGGGGCAACTGGCACAAGTATAACTGCAACATACGCTTTTGCAAATAATACATCGGGAACAGCGATATCGGTACTTCTTGGTGGAACGAATGTCCCGCTTCCGAATAATCAAAATATTGGTCCAGGTATTACTGTTTCTGGGGGGAATACAGTATTTACGGCTGCAAATGCGGGGAATTATTATATTTCATATACGATTAATATAACGGCTTCATTATTAGTCAGTTCGCGGATTACAATTAATGGTGCACCTCTTGCTGGAACAATCAATTCTCCTGCGTTAGCAACTACATCATTTAGTGCAACAATTATTACGACTCTTGCGGCTGGAAGTGCCATTAGTTTGCAACTATTTGGTTTGTTAGCTGTTGCAACATTATCAACAACTACACCAGGAGCTGTGTTAACGATAATAAGATTAAGCTAAATAATAACTCTCTTATTCTTTTAAAATTAGGAGAGTTTATACATATAATAAGAAGTTAATGGAGTGAAGCATAGTTATACAAAAGTCAGAATATTATGATTGTAACGTTATGGCGACTATAATATAATGAAACCAACCATCATGAATGAACATTCATTTATTTTTATGTATTTGAAGGGGGAATGAAGGTGGAAAAACCATGGTTGAAAAGTTATCCAGAAGAAATTCCAAGTACGATTTCTTATGATATTCAGCCGCTTCATGGATATGTGGAACAGGTGGCTTCCCGTTATCCAGAAAAGAAAGCGCTTCACTTTTTAGGGAAGGATATTACATTTTCAGACTTCCACGATAAGGTGAAGAGGTTTGCAAATTATCTTCAAAAACTCGGTGTGGAAAAGGGTGATCGAGTTGCTATTATGTTGCCGAACTGTCCGCAATCTGTAATTGGTTATTATGGTACATTACTTGCGGGAGGTATCGTAGTACAAACAAATCCACTATATACAGAAAGAGAATTAGAATACCAGCTTCATGACTCGGGAGCAAAAGTAATTCTTTGTCTCGATTTAGTGTTTCCAAGAGTAACGAATGTTCAATCTGCTACAAAAATTGAACATATTATCGTAACTCGGATTGCGGACTTTTTACCCTTCCCTAAAAATTTACTTTATCCATTTGTACAAAAAAAGCAGGCAAATCTTGTTGTGAATGTGTCGGAAAGCGAAACGATTCATCTATGGAAATCAGTAGAACGAGAAAATAATGTTAATGTTGAAGTGCCTTGTGATCCTGAAAATGATCTAGCTCTTTTACAGTACACTGGAGGAACAACTGGATTTCCGAAAGGCGTTATGTTGACGCATAAAAACCTTGTTTCGAACACTTTAATGGGAGCTCATTGGCTATATAATTGTAAAGAAGGGGAAGAAGTAATTCTTGGTGTCCTTCCGTTCTTTCATGTGTATGGGATGACAGCTGTAATGAATTTAAGTATTATGCAAGGATATAAAATGGTGCTGATTCCGAAGTTTGATATGAAAATGGTTTTTGAAGCGATAAAAAAACATAAAGTCACACTATTTCCAGGGGCACCGACCATTTATATTGCTCTATTAAATAGTCCCCTCTTAAAAGAATATGATATTTCTTCTATTCAAGCTTGTATTAGTGGATCTGCCCCGCTTCCTGTAGAAGTACAGGAAGAGTTTGAGAGAGTTACAGGTGGGAAATTGGTAGAAGGTTATGGATTAACGGAGTCGTCGCCAGTTACACATGGGAATTTTTTGTGGGAAAAACGCGTGCCAGGAAGTATTGGTGTGCCGTGGCCAGATACAGAGGCAAACATTATGTCACTTGAAACTGGAGAGGCTTTACCTCCGGGTGAAATTGGTGAAATTGTTGTAAAGGGTCCTCAAATTATGAAAGGGTATTGGAATAAGCCAGAAGAAACAGCAGCTGTATTACAAGACGGATGGCTTCATACAGGGGATGTTGGTTACATGGATGAAGATGGATTTTTCTATGTGAAAGACCGTAAGAAAGATATGATTGTTGCGAGTGGATTTAATGTGTATCCTCGCGAAGTAGAAGAAGTATTATATGAGCATGAAAAAGTGCAAGAAGTAGTGACGATTGGAGTTCCCGATCCGTACCGGGGAGAGACAGTTAAAGCATTTGTTGTGTTAAAAGAAGGTGCGGAGTGTTCTGAGGAAGAATTAAACCAGTTTGCGCGTAAATATTTAGCGGCTTATAAAGTGCCGAAAGTATATGAGTTTAGAGATGAACTGCCGAAAACGACAGTCGGAAAAATTTTACGCCGTGTCCTAATAGATGAAGAGAAAAGAAAAAATGAGGATGAGCAAACGGGCTAAGGCCCTTTCTTTTTGAAAAAATAGGATTGACACTTTTCTAAATAGTCAGTATTATAAGAATATGAATGACTATTCATTCAGTCATCTTCTTGAAGGGGACAGTAAAGTGAAGAAAAATAGACCGAAATACAATCAAATTATTGATGCGGCAGTCATTGTGATTGCGGAGAATGGGTACCACCAAGCGCAAGTTTCTAAAATAGCAAAGCAAGCTGGGGTAGCTGATGGCACGATTTATTTATATTTTAAAAATAAAGAAGATATATTAATATCCTTATTCCAAGAGAAGATGGGAGATTTTGTCGAAACAATTCGTCAAAAAACAGCAGGAATTGAAAGCGCTGTATCGAAGTTATTCATGTTGGTAGAAACGCACTTCTTGCTGTTATCACAAAATGATCCTCTTGCTATCGTTACGCAATTAGAGCTAAGACAGTCCAATCAAGACTTACGCCTGAAAATAAATGAAGTATTAAAAGGCTACTTACAAGTTATGGATGAGATTTTAGAGACAGGTATAAAGCAAGGTGAATTCCAAGCGGATTTAAATGTTCGCGTGGCAAGACAAATGATCTTTGGAACAGTAGATGAAGTTGTGACCAATTGGGTAATGAGCGATCATAAGTATGATCTGGTCGCACTTTCAAAAACGGTACATGGGCTACTTATTGCAGCTTGTGGTTATCGTCAATAATGGGAGGGATCATGTTGAAATTCCTATCTGTAAGAGTTGAAGATCATATCGCGGTGGCGACGTTAAATCATGCGCCGGCAAACGCGATGTCTTCACAAGTTATGCATGACGTTACTGAATTAATTGATCAAGTGGAGAAGGATGATAACATTCGTGTTGTTGTTATTCACGGTGAAGGGCGCTTCTTCTCGGCGGGAGCAGATATTAAAGAATTTACATCTGTTACTGAAGCGAAGCAAGCGACAGAATTAGCGCAGCTTGGACAAGTTACGTTTGAGCGTGTTGAAAAATGTTCAAAACCAGTTATCGCGGCAATTCATGGAGCGGCACTTGGCGGCGGCCTTGAGTTTGCTATGTCTTGCCACATGCGCTTTGCAACTGAAAGTGCAAAACTTGGTTTACCTGAATTAACACTTGGATTAATTCCTGGATTTGCAGGTACACAGCGATTACCACGTTATGTTGGGAAAGCGAAAGCTTGTGAAATGATGTTAACAAGTACACCGATTACTGGTGCAGAAGCATTAAAATGGGGACTTGTTAACGGAGTTTTTGCTGAAGAAACATTTTTAGATGATACGCTTAAAGTTGCAAAACAGATTGCTGGAAAAAGCCCAGCGACGACTCGTGCTGTACTAGAGTTATTGCAAACGACGAAATCGTCTCATTATTATGAAGGTGTACAACGCGAAGCTCAAATCTTTGGTGAAGTATTTACGGGTGAAGATGGAAGAGAAGGTGTAGCGGCGTTTTTAGAAAAACGTAAGCCTTCATTTAGTGGCAGGTAGTTCAATTATTTTTTTAATATAAATTAACAGAAAATTAAAATTGATAGAATCTTTCTGAAAAACAAGGGGGTAAATGGAATGAACATCTACGTACTCATGAAACGAACATTTGATACAGAAGAAAAAATCGTAATTAAAAACGGTGCAATTTACGATGGCGAAGCGGAATTCATCATCAACCCTTACGACGAATATGCGATTGAAGAAGCAATTCAAGTAAGAGACGCACAAGGTGGCGAAGTTACTGTTGTAACAGTCGGTGGCGAAGATAGTGAGAAAGAACTTCGTACGGCATTAGCGATGGGCTGCGATAAAGCTGTATTAATTAATATTGAAGATGATGTGGAAAATGGTGACCAGTTCACGACAGCAAAAGTACTTGCTGAATATTTAAAAGATAAAGATGTAGATTTAATTTTAGGCGGGAACGTTGCAATTGATGGTGCATCTGGACAAGTTGGTCCACGCGTAGCAGAAGCGTTAAATATTCCGTACGTAACGACAATTACAAAACTTGAAATTGACGGTACAAACGTGAAGATTGAGCGTGATGTTGAAGGTGATACGGAAGTGATTGAAACTTCATTACCAGTTTTAGTAACAGCACAACAAGGTTTAAATGAACCTCGTTATCCATCGCTTCCAGGTATTATGAAAGCGAAGAAAAAGCCACTAGAAGAAGTAGAATTAGATGATTTAGATTTAGAAGAAGATGATGTGGAAGCAAAGACAAAAACAATTGAAATCTATTTGCCTCCTAAGAAAGATGCAGGAAAAGTGTTACAAGGCGAGCTGCAAGATCAAGTAAAAGAACTTGTATCGTTGCTCCATACAGAAGCGAAAGTAATCTAATAAAATACGAAATTATATATGCAGGAGGGAAAATCTATGGCTCGTAAAGTATTAGTAATGGGTGAGGTTCGTGATGGATCGCTACGTAACGTTTCGTTTGAAGCGGTAGCAGCAGCAAAAACAATTGCAGAAGGCGGTGAAGTAGTAGGTCTTCTAGTTGGAGACAGCGTTGCCTCTTTTGCAAATGAATTGATTCATTACGGTGCAGATCGCGTTGTGACAGTTGAAAATGATAAATTAAAATCATATACATCTGATGGTTATGCACAAGCATTTTCAGCTGTATATGCTGAAGAAAAGCCAGAAGGTATTGTATTTGGACATACAGCAATGGGTAAAGATTTATCACCAAAATTAGCAGCGAAGCTTGAAGCTGGTCTAGTTTCTGACGTAACTGCTTTAGATGTTGAAGGTGGAAATGTTATCTTTACTCGTCCAATTTACTCTGGTAAAGCGTTTGAGAAGAAGATTGTAACAGACGGTATCTTATTTGCGACAGTGCGTCCAAATAACATTGCGACGCTTGAAAAAGATGAGTCTCGCAGTGGTGACGTGTCTTCTATTACAGTAGATGTGAAAGATTTACGTACAATTATTCAAGATGTCGTCCGTAAGACGGCAGAAGGTGTTGACCTTTCTGAAGCGAAAGTTATTATCGCTGGTGGACGCGGTGTGAAGAGTGAAGAAGGATTCAAGCCATTAAAAGAGTTAGCTGACGTATTAGGTGGCGCTGTTGGAGCATCTCGTGGTGCTTGTGACGCTGAGTATTGCGATTACTCATTACAAATTGGTCAAACTGGTAAAGTTGTTACGCCAGACTTATACATTGCATGCGGTATTTCTGGTGCGATTCAGCATTTAGCTGGTATGTCTAACTCAAAAATAATCGTTGCGATTAATAAAGACCCAGAAGCAAGTATCTTCAAAGTAGCTGACTATGGTATTGTTGGCGATCTATTTGAAGTCTTACCTCTTTTAACAGAAGAGTTTAAAAAGTTAAAAGTACATTCATGATTTGAGTACCCTTGAGTTCCAAGTGAAGTACCCCTATATATAGAAAAGGTGAGAGATCCCCTGTCTCTCATCTTTTTAGTATTTAATCCGTATTTTTATATAGTATAAAGGAACACTTTTTTGTTACAATACATAACGATACATATTATTCGCCACGTATATAAGTTAATGATATACTCTTGGTAGAATATACTTGAAGGAGGAAATAAAATGGCAATTGTAAATGCAAATGACCAAAGCTTCGCAGCTGAAACTAGCGAAGGTGTTGTATTATTAGATTTCTGGGCACCTTGGTGTGGACCTTGTAAAATGATCGCTCCTGTATTAGAGGAAATTGATGCAGAATTAGGCGGAAAAGTAAAAGTAGTAAAAGTAGACGTGGATGAAAACCAAGAAACTGCTCGTCAATTCGAAGTAATGAGCATTCCAGCTCTTTTCGTATTAAAAGACGGTAAAGTAGTTGATCAAGCGTTAGGTTACAAACCGAAAGAAGCGTTAGTAGAATTAGTTTCTAAACACTTCTAAAATAAAGGGCTACCATTTGGTAGCCTTTTTTATTTTCCTTTTTTACACCTTTCCGTTACAATAAAAGAACGTATGTTGGGTGTTTTGGCATAGTATGTTTTCATGTGAAAATAAAGATGCTAAGCATGTAGAAATGGAGGGTAACGAGTGCACGAACATTTAAAAGAAAAACTGGCTATTTTACCAGATCAACCTGGTTGTTATTTAATGAAAGATAAGCAAGGAACGGTTATATATGTCGGAAAGGCAAAAGTGCTTAAAAATCGTGTGCGCTCGTACTTTACTGGTTCGCATGATGGAAAAACACTGCGGCTTGTAGGAGAAATTGTAGATTTTGAATATATTGTAACCTCCTCAAATCTAGAGGCTCTCATTTTAGAGTTAAACTTAATAAAAAAACATGATCCAAAATATAATATTCAATTAAAAGATGATAAAACATATCCTTTTATTAAAATTACAGCTGAGAAACAGCCGCGATTACTTATTACGCGAAATGTAAAAAAGGATAAGGGGAAGTATTTTGGTCCTTATCCGAATGCACAATCAGCTCATGAAACGAAAAAGCTGCTAGATCGTATGTATCCGCTTCGTAAGTGCTCAAATATGCCAGATAAAGTTTGTTTATATTATCATATGGGTCAATGTTTAGCGCCTTGTGTGAAAGAAGTGACGGAAGAACAAAACAAAGAAATTGTAGATGAAATTATTAAGTTTCTAAATGGTGGGCATAAAGAAGTTCGTTCAGAATTAGAAACAAAGATGTATGAAGCTTCAGAGAAACTAGAATTTGAACGTGCAAAAGAGTTGCGGGATCAAATTGCTCATATCGATGCGATTATGGAAAAACAAAAGATGATTATGAGTGACTTAGTGGATCGTGATGTGTTTGGGTATGCAGTTGATAAAGGATGGATGTGTGTTCAAGTTTTCTTCGTTCGAAAAGGAAAGCTAATTGAACGTGATGTTTCTATGTTTCCAATCTACGATGAACCAGAAGAGGGATTTTTAACGTTTATCGGTCAATTTTATGAGAACAGCAGTCATTTTAAGCCGAAGGAAATTGTCGTTCCAGGAAGTATAGACTCAGAGTTAGTAGAGCGCTTTTTAGAAGTTGAAGCGACACAGCCGAAACGTGGTAAGAAAAAAGATCTTGTAGAATTAGCAAATAAAAATGCGAAGATTGCTCTTGAAGAGAAATTCTACTTAATTGAACGTGATGAAGAGCGAACGATTAAGGCGGTAGATCATTTAGGGAAGCAGCTCGGGATTGAAACACCTTATCGTATTGAGGCGTTTGATAACTCAAATATTCAAGGGACAAATCCTGTTTCTGCAATGATTGCTTTTATCGATGGGAAACCAGCTAAGAAAGAATATAGGAAATATAAAATTAAAACGGTTCAAGGACCAGATGATTATGAGTCTATGAGAGAAGTTGTGAGACGCCGTTATACAAGGGCACTGAAAGAGAGTTTGCCTTTACCAGATTTAATCATTATTGATGGTGGAAAAGGGCATCTGGCAGCTGTAAGTGATGTTCTAGAAAACGAACTCGGTTTATATATTCCGATGGCAGGGCTTGTAAAAGATGACAAACATAAAACCTCCCATTTAATTATTGGAGATCCACCTGAACCTGTGATGCTTGAGCGAAATAGCCAAGAATTTTATTTATTGCAGCGCATTCAAGATGAAGTGCATCGATTTGCGATTACATTCCATCGTCAATTACACGGGAAATCTGTCATTCAATCAGCACTGGATGATATTCCTGGAATTGGAGATAAACGAAAAAAGATATTGTTGAAACATTTTGGTTCATTAAAGAAGATGAAAGAAGCTTCTTTAGCTGAATTTGTCGAAGCGGGTATGCCGAAAAATGTCGCAGAGACGATTTATACTTATTTAACAGATAAGAAGACGTTGTAGTTTACAACGTCTTCTATTTTCTGGTATAATTTCTGAAGATTTAAAATAAACCTAACTGAATGAAAATACAAAAAAGTCAACTAAACTTATATGTCTAGTTGACTGTAGGTAATGCTACACTTCAATGAGATCTTTTATATCCCATTTCACAAGAAATGTAATAGAGTCTGAACGTTTTTTCTTTTCTTCATAGGACTCTGCAACGACGTTTCGTTGCTTTTGAATTTGTTCAGCGATGAATCCAGCTTCTAATTGATAAGAAGAATGTCTGTTTTGTTTTTGACGTTCAGCGATGAGTGTGCCTTTAAGTTGGAACTGCATTTCACGACGCTTATGTTCAATAATACTTAAAGTGCCCCAGCCAGCTTTTTCAAAGAACTGAATGACTTCTTCAATTGTTTCTAGTGGATATTTTCTTGCAAGGTTTCTACCAGACCAGTATAAAATACCATCTAAATCGTTACCGATTAAATCAGGTAGTAATTCTTCACGTAGCAATTCATAAGCGAAGGCGTTCAATGAAACATCTTCTAAAGATGTTGTATCGATTGTATTTTTACTCACAATATTCCCCTCTTTCTATAGGGATTATTATATAACATTTCTCATTTATAAAAACAGATTTTTCTTTGGGGAAATCTGAATATATAAGAAGAAAAAAAGAATTGGCAAATTATATGCAAATTATGTATACGTTTTCTTGACGCTTCGACAAAAATAGGAGTAAAATGAACTTGGTATCAAATTATGCTGAAATATTTCGAATAATTTTTTCAGTTTTTCTTATGCCAATAGTGAAAAAACATTATTGTTGTAAACTAATCTGAAAACAGCAGTCAAACATTCAAGGGGGGTAATGGGGACATGAAAGGCCGCGAGTATACGTTTCGTAAGTGGCACTCATTAATGGGGGTCATCCCGGTTGGTGTCTTTTTGACGCAACATTTAATTGTAAACAACTTTGCAACACGAGGAGCAGAGGCTTTTAACAAAGCTGCAGGCTTTATGGAGCTCCTTCCATTCCGGTACGCGCTAGAGATTTTCATCATCTTTTTACCGATACTGTACCATGCTATATATGGCTTATATATTGCATTTACAGCTAAGAACAATGCGGTTTCTTACGGTTATTTCCGTAACTGGATGTTCGTCTTCCAAAGAATTTCAGGTATCGTTACACTGATTTTCATTTCTTGGCACGTCTGGGAAACTCGTATTCAAGCAATGCTAGGTAAAGAGGTAAACTATGATATGATGGCAGATATTTTAAACAATCCAGCTATGTTTGCATTTTACTTGGTCGGTGTTGTTTCAACAATTTTCCACTTTGCAAATGGACTATGGACATTCTGCATCAGCTGGGGAATTACAGTATCTCCACGTTCACAAAGAATCTCTACTTATGTAACATTAGCTATATTCTTAGGTCTATCTTATGTAGGTGTGAGTGCATTATTAGCGTTCATCGATCCACAGCTAGCAAACCAGTAAGGAGTGGGAGAGCATGAAAGGGAAACTTATAGTAGTCGGCGGTGGCTTGGCTGGCTTAATGGCAACGATTAAAGCGGCGGAAGCAGGAGTAAATGTTGAACTGTTTTCTTTAGTACCAGTAAAACGTTCGCATTCTGTATGTGCCCAAGGTGGAATTAACGGTGCCGTAAATACGAAAGGTGAAGGGGATTCTCCATGGATCCACTTTGACGATACAATTTATGGTGGGGACTTCTTAGCGAACCAACCACCAGTTAAAGCAATGTGTGAAGCAGCACCTGGTATTATTCATTTAATGGATCGTATGGGTGTTATGTTCAACCGTACGGAAGAAGGACTTCTTGATTTTCGTCGTTTTGGTGGAACACAACATCACCGTACAGCATTTGCTGGTGCAACAACTGGACAGCAATTACTATACGCATTAGATGAGCAAGTACGTCGTCACGAAGTAGCAGGACTTGTAACGAAATATGAAGGTTGGGATTTCTTACGAGCTGTTGTTGATGACGAAGGTGTGTGCCGAGGAATCGTTGCACAAGACTTACAAACAATGGAGATTAAAAGTTTCCAAGCTGATGCCGTGATTATGGCAACAGGGGGCCCTGGTATCATCTTTGGAAAATCAACTAACTCTATTATTAATACAGGTACAGCAGCTTCTGCTGTATATCAACAAGGCGCATATTATGCAAACGGCGAGTTCATTCAAATTCATCCAACGGCAATTCCTGGAGACGATAAATTACGTCTTATGAGTGAATCGGCACGTGGTGAAGGTGGCCGTGTTTGGACATATAAAGATGGTAAACCATGGTACTTCCTAGAAGAAAAATATCCGGCTTACGGAAACCTTGTACCTCGTGATATTGCAACGCGTGAAATCTTTGACGTTTGCGTAGAGCAAAAACTAGGTATTAACGGTGAAAACATGGTGTACTTAGATCTTTCTCATAAAGATCCGAAAGAACTGGATATTAAACTTGGTGGAATTATTGAAATCTATGAGAAGTTTACAGGTGATGATCCTCGTAAACTACCAATGAAAATCTTCCCAGCAGTTCACTATTCAATGGGCGGACTATGGGTTGATTATAAGCAGATGACAAGTATTCCAGGTTTATTTGCAGCAGGTGAGTGTGATTATTCTATGCACGGTGGAAACCGCCTTGGTGCGAACTCACTATTATCAGCAATTTACGGTGGTATGGTAGCAGGACCGAACGCGATTGAGTATATGAAAGGTCTTTCTAAATCGTCTGATGCTGTTTCATCTACTGTATATGAGCAAAATGAATTAATCGAAACAGAGAAATTTAACAATATTTTAACGCTTGATGGTAACGAAAATGCATATGTTCTTCATAAAGAGCTTGGAGAATGGATGACAGATAACGTTACAGTAGTTCGTGAAAATAAAAAGCTACTAGAAACTGATGCGAAAATTGAAGAGTTAATGGCGCGTTACAAACGCATTAACATTAACGATACAGCGAGATGGAGTAACCAAGGTGCTTCATTTACACGCCAACTTGCAAATATGTTTGAGTTAGCACGTGTTATTACAATTGGCGCATATAACCGTAATGAGAGCCGCGGGGCGCATTACAAACCTGAATTCCCAAATCGTGATGATGCAAACTTCTTAAAAACTACGATGGCGAAATTTGAAGGAGAAGGAAATGCACCAGCATTCCATTACGAAGAAGTGGATGTTTCATTAATTAAACCACGTAAACGTGACTATTCTTCAAAACATGATGTAGCTGCTAAGGGTGAAGAGAAGGGGGATAAGCAACATGTCTGAGAAAACAATCCGCCTCATCATTACGAGACAAGATGGACCAGATGCACAAGAGTTTGACCAAGAGTTTGAAATTCCATATCGTCCAAATATGAACATTATTTCGGCACTGATGGAAATTCGTCGTAATCCTGTTGATTCAAAAGGAAACCAAACGACTCCGATTGCATGGGATATGAACTGTTTAGAGGAAGTATGTGGCGCATGTTCGATGGTGATTAACGGAAAACCACGTCAATCATGTACAGCTCTTATTGATCAGTTAGAACAACCAATTCGCTTAAAACCAATGAAGACATTCCCAGTTGTACGTGACTTACAAGTTGACCGTAGTCGCATGTTTAACGCTCTAAAACGCGTTAAAGCTTGGATTCCAATTGATGGTACGTATGACTTAGGACCAGGACCAAGAATGCCTGAGAAGAAACGTCAATGGGCTTATGAGCTTTCAAAATGTATGACATGTGGTGTTTGCTTAGAATCATGTCCAAACGTAAATAGTAAATCTGACTTTATTGGACCAGCACCGTTATCACAAGCTCGTTTATTCAACTCACATCCGACGGGTGAAATGCATAAAGCAGATCGCTTACGTGCAATTATGGGAGATGGAGGACTTGCAAACTGTGGTAACTCTCAAAACTGTGTGCAATCATGTCCAAAGGGTATTCCATTAACAACTTCAATTGCGGCATTAAACCGTGATACAACAATTCAATCGTTTAAAGATTTCTTTGGTAGCGACAATAACTATTAATAAATATTGCCTCTTCATGTTGAAGAGGCAATATTTATAACTTTATTTTTCTGTTTATTCTGTTTATTTTGAAGGCGAAAAGGAGAGGAAACAATGAAGAGGATTTCTTATATTGAAGACTTTGAGCGATGGGAAAGTGGTTTTTCATTTTACAATCCTGTAAAAGTTCGTTTTGGTGAAGTAGATATGTTTGGGCATGTAAATAATGTCGTTGCCTTTACCTATTTTGAAGAAGCACGTATCGCATTGTTTAAAGAACTTGGGTTTATGCAAGAATGGACGCATGAATCTTCAGAAACGATGATCGTTGTTGCAGATTTACAATGTAATTTTATTAAGCAAATATATTTTGATGAACAGTTGAAGGTGTATGTAAAAGCGGGATCGGTTGGGAATTCTTCTTTAGATTTGCATTACATGGTGAAGAATACGGCAGGAGAAGTTTGTTTAGTTGGTCGTGGAATGATGGTTCAAGCATCGAAAAAAACGGGAAGAGGCGAACCGTGGCCTGAAGAATGGAAGAAAAAATTACTACAATGATAGAATGAAAGAAAAATAAGAGAGCAATTTGCTCTCTTATTTTTTGTCTTCCATCGCTTCTTCTAATGTTAAATGATGTTTATATATGTATGTAGCATACGGGTCTCCAACGTAGCGCAAATGCCACGGTTCATATGAATATTCTGTTGTTTCTGTTTTATCTTCTAAATAACGAATGACAAAGCCAAATTCATGGGCGTGTTTTGCAACCCATTTTCCTTCGGCTGTCTCTCCAAAAATAGGCTCTAATTGGAATTTAGCAGATTTTGAACTAATATCCATTGCTAAACCAGTTTGATGTTCACTCGTACCAGGAATGGCACTTACTGAATCAGCTTCAGCTTTTCCTTGACGTCTAACGTATGTATCATGTAATGATTTTTGGCGTTTGTATGAACGATAACCAGATACAGCTGTAAGTTCAAGTCCTTCTTTCTTTGCCGCTACAAACATATTTTCAAGCGCATCTGCAGCATCTTTGCGCAGTAGCGTTTTTTCTTTATCTTTTGGACTAGTAAATGGTACGTTTGGTCTTGTTAAATCTTCAGGTATGTATCCGTCTGGTAGTTTTCGATGTTTATTCACTAAGACAAGATTAGACTCTGGATTTGTTACAACGGAAAAATCATTGTCTAGCTTCTTTGCATTATGATCAGCTTTCGGAAAAGCAGGAATCTCTTCTTTTTGGTGATTACTATGCTGTTGACTTTCGACAGCTTTTGCCCCATTTTGTAGTGGTGATTTAGAACCAAAGTAAGCGAAAGAAGTGATACCGATTACAATAGTAGTGGCAGAAATAATGATTATCTTTTTCATGATGCCTTGTAATCACAGTCCTTTCTTAATAAAATATGTATTGTTTTTATTATAAGTCTAGTTTGTTGAAAAAGAAATATAAGAGTCGTAACGTAATAGAAATGCAAAGAAAATGTCAGAAAATGTGTGAAATTGTAGTATTTTTTTATTTAATTCATTTCTTATCTTTCATGAAATGAATTTTTTATGTAATATATATACATAAGAAGATGTAGCGATTATCGAGAATAAAGAACTTCTTGTATAGACTAGGAGTGAATGGGAATGGATTTTGCAACAATTATTGGACTTATTTTAGGATTTGTAGCAGTGGTAGTAGGGATGGTCGTCAAGGGCGCTGACGTAAATTCCTTATTGAATCCTGCCGCAGCATTAATTATTTTTATCGGTACATTTGCTGCAGTATGTATCGCATTTCCGATGAATCAACTAAAAAGGGTTCCAAAATTATTTAAAGTTCTTTTTGGTTCAAATAAAAAGGATTTAAGTTATGAACAGTTGCTAGAATTATTTGTTCATTGGACATCAGAAAGTAGAAAATACGGTATTTTGTCTTTAGAGCAACAATTAGACAAAATTCAAGATGAATTTCTTTTGCGTGGTATGAAATTTGTGATTGATGGCGTATCCGCAGAAGATTTAGAGCAAATTTTAGAAGCTGAATTAGAAGCGATTGAAGAAAGGCATGCAAAAGGAGCGGCAATTTTTTCTCAAGCTGGTACATATGCACCGACATTAGGGGTTTTAGGTGCTGTTATTGGTCTTGTAGCTGCACTTGGCAATTTAACTGATATTGAAAAGTTAGGTCACGCTATTTCGGGTGCTTTTATTGCAACGATTTTTGGTATTTTTTCAGGCTATGTATTATGGCATCCATTTGCAAATAAACTAAAGCAAAAATCTGCAGCTGAATTAGAGAAAAAACGTTTAATTATTGATTGTTTATTAATGTTACAAGAGGGTACATATCCGTTTATTATGAAGAACCGCATTTTAGGTGCACTTTCTGCAACTGAGCGTAAAAAGCTAGAAAAAGGAGCAGAAAAAAATGCGGAGTAAAAAAAATAGAAGAGGCAAAAAGAAAAAACACGAAGAACATATCGATGAAACTTGGTTAATCCCTTATTCTGATATGTTAACGTTGTTATTTGCATTGTTCATCGTTTTATTTGCGATGAGTAGTATAGATGCTGCGAAGTTCAAACAGATGGCAGTAGCATTTCGAAGCGAATTAGCAGGTGGAACAGGAAATAAAGAGTTTTTAAGTGATCAGAAGCCAAATGATGAAAAGGAATTATCAGCAAGTAGCCTTGAGGCAGAACAAGCAAAAAAACAAGAAGAAGCTAGAGAAAAAGAAAAAAAAGAAATGGATGAATTGAAAGCATTACAAAAAAAGATTGATCAATATATTAATGAGAAACAATTATCCTCTTCTTTTCAAACTAAATTAACTGAAAAGGGATTAATGGTGACAATATTAGAGAATGTGCTGTTTGATTCGGGGAAAGCAGATGTGAAGTTAGAATCACTAGGGATTGCAAAAGAGATGTCTAGCTTACTTGTTTCAGCGTCACCTCGTGAGATTACAGTATCTGGTCATACGGATAATGTCCCTATTGCCAATGCGCAGTTTGCATCGAACTGGGAATTAAGTACGCAGCGTGCAGTTAATTTTATGCAAGTATTACTCCAAAATAAAGAATTACAACCAGAAAAATTTAGTGCGATTGGTTACGGAGAATACCGTTCAATTGCTCCAAACGATACACAAGAAGGAAAGGCAAAGAATAGGCGTGTGGAAGTGTTTATCTTGCCTTTAACAGAGAAGGGAAAATAAAGAGGATGGCGAATGCCATCCTCTTTATTTTGCATCAAATGATTTTAAGTTGTCGCGACGGATTTTATCTTTTTCTGCATCTGATTTTTTGAAATCATAATCATATAAAGCGCCTTCCCAATCACCATACATTGGATTCGGGAAAATAATAAATTTCTCACCAAATTGTGCTTTCGAATCTGATACTGCTTGATTGCGGTCTTTTACAGACTTTCCATCAAAACCAGTGAAATCAGATAAGTTATCACCGAAGAATAAGACGATATCATGTGTTTGTGAAACGAGTTCACGTCGTTTTTCTTTTCCTTTTTCTTTCGGATCTTGTAGTAATATATGTTCTTTCGTTGCTTGAGGAGCACCTACACGCTCAAGATTTTTAATTGTTGCATCTAGTTGGTCCGTTTTACGATTTGAGATGTAGTAAATATCTACACCTTTAGATTCTGTATATTTTAAGAAATCAATTGCGCCTGGAAGGGCTTCAGCTTCAGCCTTATTAATCCAGTCATCCCATTTATACGGATAGCCTTTTCCTGTTTTTACGCTCATTGCTTGATGAGGACTGTTGTCTAAAACCGTTTCATCTAAATCAAGTACGATAGCAGGCTTTTTCTCTGTCCCTTTTGCAAGAGCTGCATCAAGCTTCAATTGACCGATATTGTATCCTTGGTAGTAAAGTGCTTTCGTTTCACCGGCTGTTTGATACCATAAATCAGCCATTAATTGCTGTTCTGTTAATTTTACTTTTTCTTCTTTTGCCACTGTTTTCTCTGGTGTTCCTGAACATGCTACAAGCGATGTAGATAGAACCGCTACAGATAATAAAGTGGTAATACCCCTCTTCATCTTCATATGTATCCTCCTTGATGTTAGAAAATCATCTTATATTATATATTAAAATATAAAAATTTTTTTATGAACATTTGCATATTGTCTTTTGTATATATAGTAGTATGTCCTATATTAGAAAGATGAGAAAAATGTTGGAAATCATTTTGTCAATTATAATTGTCGAAACGACAATTATAATTGACAAATAACATGATGTTATTTACAATTTTAACTAAATAGAACAAATGATGGATTAAGGAGATGTTACATACTAAGAGGATGAAGTGTAGTGCTATATTTTATCCTGAATAAACATAGTCTTTGAAAGAGAATATGAATGATATTAAAGGGGAGGCTTTATACTTTGAGTTTACAAATTCAAAACTTAACGAAGCAATTTGGGGAATCAAAAGCAGTTAATGGCTTGCAAATTTCGTTACCAAAAGGTGAAGTGCTAGGATTACTTGGACGAAATGGTGCAGGGAAAACAACGACAATCAAAATGCTTCTCGGATTATTAACGCCTAATGAAGGCTCTATTACATGGGATGGAAAATCATTTGGGACTAGTGGGGTAACGATTGGGTATTTACCAGAAGAAAGAGGTTTATATACAAAAAGTAGAGTAATAGACCAGTTGCGATATTTTGGTAGATTAGAAGGAATGTCGAAAAAAGAAGTAGATCTGGCTATTGATCACTGGTTAGAGCGATTAGCGATACCGGAATATAAATTTAAAACGGCAGGAGAGCTTTCAAAAGGGAACCAGCAAAAAATCCAATTAATTGCTGCCCTTCTTCATAATCCTGAACTTCTCATTTTAGATGAACCATTTAGCGGACTAGATCCAGTTAATGCTGGGATGTTAGCTAGCATTATTGAAGAACAAGTACAGAGCGGAAAGACCATTATTTTATCTAGTCATCGTATGGAACAAGTAGAGGCTTTTTGCCAACATGTATGTATTTTGAAAAAAGGCGAAGCAGTCGTAAAAGGCCAGTTAAGTGATATTAAAAAAGAATACGGTTTCCGTAATTTAACGATTGAAGATACAGAAGAGAATGTGAAGGGATTAGAAGCTATACATGTATCGTATGAAAAACAACAAGGCCTTCTTTATATGCAAGTACAAGATGATGCAGAAGCTCTAAAGATTTTACAAAAATTGCAAGAACAAGGTGTTACCTTACGACAATTTAAAATGTTAGAGCCGACGTTAAACGAAATCTTTGTAGAGAGGGCGAAATAACGATGCGTAAATTTTCTCACGTATTTTCATTTTATTTCAGGGAAGCATTTTTATCTAAAAAATCATTAATCATGAGCGCGATTTTATTTTTAATTGTTTTTGGGATTTTTGCGTTCAATCATTTTACTTCAAGTAATGATAAAAATAAGGATAAAGATAAAATTGCAGTTGTGACAGAGAGTTCTACATATAAAATACAAAAAGAAGAGTTAACTAAGTTATTACCATCAGCTAAATTAACAATTGGTTCAAAAGAAGATTTCAATAAACTGCATAAACAAGTAGAAGAAGGCGAGTTAGACGGTTTGTTTCGTGTAACTGAAAAGAATGGAGTTCCAGAAGTCACGTATATGTTTAATGGGTTCGCTAGTGAAACAAATTCTACAATTATAGCTAGTTATTTAAAGGGAAAATATATGGCGGTAACAGTTGCTAAACATAATGTTTCACCAGAAATTGCACAACAATTGCAAACCGAAATTTCTGTGAAACAAGAAGCAATAAAAGATCGTTCTGCCTCTGCCGGAATTGCATATTTCTTCATATTCGCTTTATATATGTTTATTGTTGCGTTCGGAAGCACAATTGCGATGAATATTGCTTCTGAAAAAGCTTCTCGCGTTATGGAAGTTATGATTCCGAAAGTAAAACCTCTTACGATGATGTATGCAAAAATTTTAGCGGTTGTTTCAACGGCGTTATTACAACTTGTCATATTGGCATGTGGTTATTTAGTTCCTTATTTACTAGGGTGGGTAGATTTAGAAAATGGTTCCTTATTTGGCGTAATTGATGTTACAAAGTTAGATGCAAAAATAATCGGTATGTTCCTAATTTATTTTGTTACAGGATATTTCCTGTATGCGATGATGTATGCAGCTGCTGGTGCGGTTGTTTCTAAGACGGAGGATTTGCAAGGTGTAATGCTACCGATTTCAATTTTAATAATTGCAGCATTCTTTATAAGTCTTAAATCGTTAGGTGACCCAAATAGTACTATCGTTGTTATAAGCTCTTATGTTCCGTTCTTTACCCCGATGGTTACATTCTCACGCTTTGTAGCTGGTGAAACTGGTATGTTAGAAATTATGATAACATTGGCGGGGCTTTTAGCGACAATCGGTATTTTAAGTGCTGTTACAAGTCGCATTTACGTAAATGGCGTAATGAATTACTCAGACAAAGTGAAATTTAAAGATTTAGCGAAGTTTATAAAGCGTCAATAATGAGAGAAAAGTATGATTTCCTATTGGAATCATGCTTTTTCTTTATGTATAAATTAAAAATAGTATATAATAATAAGAGTCGTCTTTTAATAGAATGAATACAAAGGAGGGTGTGCAGATGGGGATTAGTAGTCGTTTTACAGTAGGTGTTCATATGTTAACGTTACTTGCGATAGATCGAAACTCTCGCTGTACCTCTGAATGGATTGCTGGTAGTGTGAATACAAATCCAGTTGTGATTCGTCGCATTACAGGAATGTTGAAGAGAGCAGGACTTGTTGATGTACAAGCTGGTAAAGGTGGTACGACACTTGCTCGTGATTTAGAAGAAATTACATTACTTGATGTATATAAAGCAGTGGAAGTTGTAGAAGAAGGACAACTATTTTCCTTCCATGAAAATCCCAACATTGAATGTCCAGTAGGAGCTAATATTCAATCAGTATTAGAAATTATTTTAATGCAAGCGCAAGAAGCGATGGAAAACGTACTTGCAAATGTAACGGTAGATCAATTAGTTACAAACTTAAAGTCTAAAATGAAAGAGTAAAAAAGCGAGCAACCTCATAATGAGGGCTCGCCTTTTTTTATTCAGAAATATTGAAAATTCTATTTTTCAGTATTTAAAATGAATTTACCAACAATAGCTGCTACGATACCACCAAGAATTGGTGCTACGATGAATACCCATAGTTGAGAAAGTGCTTCTCCGCCAGCGAATAGAGCTGGTGCGATACTACGAGCTGGGTTAACAGAAGTTCCAGTTAACGGAATTCCTAATAAGTGAACTAAAACTAATGTGAAACCAATTACTAATCCTGCTAGAGAAGAACTTCCTTTTTTACCTGTTACAGCAACGATAACTAAAATGAATACGAAAGTTAAAATAAATTCAACTAGAAATGCTCCAGATAAACCAAGAGTTCCAAAACCATTTTGACCTAAATTATCTAAAGGTGTTTTAGCAGAGCGTAAAATCGTTACTAACGTTGCAGTTCCTAATAAACCACCTAAAATTTGAGCTAATACATAATAACAAAGTTCCATAGCGTTCATTCTTTTGTTGATGAACATAGCTACTGATACTGCTGGGTTAATGTGACATCCAGAAATTGTTCCGATGCTATATGCCATAGCCACAATAGATAGACCGAAAGCCATAGCGATTCCTAATGTTCCAATTCCTTCAATTCCGCCGCCAATGACAGCTACTCCAGTTCCGAATAATACAAGTACAAATGTACCAATAAATTCAGCGATTGCTTTTTTTAACATAATTTACCTCCTAATATTGCGCATGAAACGTATTATAACATAGGTTTTAGTATAAACAGCTAATGAAATACTATTCTGATAAGGCGAAATAGGGGGACAATAAAAAAAGAGTATAGTTCTTTGTTAGAGAACTATACTCTTTTTTATGCAGTTTTTTTCTGCTTAATGACTGGGGCAGAACGGTTTAAAACGCTATTTGCAACCATTCCTAACATAATAATAATCATTCCAAGTAGGGAAAGACCACCAGGAAATGAACCATTCAAGAAAACAATTTCGCCAAGCACGGTAAAGACCATCGTTCCAGCTTGCGTTGCTTCAACAGCTCCAAGTAGAGAGAGGTTATCTTTGGCTAAGTCAGTAGCAAAGAAAAATGTCATCGTCGCAATCACGCCAGAACATAAGGCTAACAAAAATCCTTGCAACATTTGGCTGGATGTTGGAATACCGGTAGTAGAAAATCCATATATACCAAGTAAAATTGTTATAGGTAGACTTCCTATTGCCATTCCTAATACACGTTGGAACGTATCAAGACGTCCGCCAACAAGCTCCATCATTTTTCGGTTGCCGAATGGATATAAGAAGGCTGCTACTACGACAGGTAAAAAACCTGAAATGAACTGAGTCATTGTAATATGACCTGCTGCAGTCGCTTGCATACAAATTACACCAAGTAAAATAAATAATGCGACATATAAACTACGAAGTGGAATTTTTCCGCGTACAAGTTTTGTGCCTAATTTCGTTTCTATTTTAACGAAGAATAACGGTGATAAAAGTAGCCCTGCTAATATAGTAACTTGCCAAGTTCCAGCAACGAGCCAAGCTGGAGAAAAGACAGCTGCGAAACTTAATAAAGAATAGAAACCAATACCAGCAACGGACCCCCATCCGATCCACGCTAATGGATGTTTCTTTAATTCTTCCCATAAACCCTTTAAGTTTTTGCGAAATAAAACGATAAGGAATAAAATAGGGAGAGCAAATAAAAAACGGAAGGAAGCTGTCCAGGCCCAGCTCGTTCCAGATACATTCATCGCTCGATTAATAATAAAGGTTGCGGAAAAAAAGGCTGATGATAAAAGGCCTAATAAAATTGCGCGCATGAAGCATAGCACTCCTTTCGGAATTTGATGATTACGTATAGTATAATATACTTTAAAATAATAAAAGTAAACTATTTTATACTTTAAGGTGGTTTTATAGATGAAAGAACATGAAGATATGCAAACGAAAGAAGTCATTCAGCAAGTAGGTCAGCTGTTAAGACAAATTCGAAATGAACAAAAATTAAGTTTAGAAGAATTAGCCCAAAAAACTGGGGTTAGTAAATTAACATTAGGAAAGATTGAAAGAGGCGAAACGAATCCGACGTTAGCTGTCATTTGGAAAATAACGAAAGGGTTATCGATTCCTTTATCGCGATTGATGGTTGTTGGAGAACCTGTAGCTGTGGCGCGCTGCGGAGAAGGATTTGCAGTAGATGTAGGACAAGCATGGCATTTAGAAACGATGTTCCGCTATACGAAAGAAACGGGGATGGAAATGCATCGTGCTTGTTTAAGATCGAATAGTATATATGAACCAGAAGCTCATCATGAAGGTGCTATTGAGCTTGTAACAGTAATGAAAGGGAAAGTATCGATTCAAGTAGAAAGCGATGTATACGAATTAAATGAGTTTGACTCTATTCAATTTGAAGCGAATAAAAAACATAGTTATAGAAATGAAGAAGATGAAGTAGCAGTATTACATTTAACGATGAAATATTCTTCATGAAAAAATCCCCTATAGAAAAATCTATAGGGGATTTTTTATACGCTATGCTCAAATAGATGAAAGAATGTTATTAGTAAGAGCGTGGCATAAGTAATAAACAAATAAAATAAACTAAAAACCCCGTCCCAAAACATAAAATAGCAATGACCCAAAGTATGCGAATGAGAGTAGAGCTAATATCAAAATATTCCCCTAAACCACCGCATATACCAAATAGCATTTTATCAGTTTCGGATTTACATAATCTTTTTGACATCTTCCAATCCACTCCTTTTTATCCCGCTTTAACGGGCAGTAAGACCTCCACCTAAAAATTCAGCGAAAGCAAAGAAGTTAGGTGGGGATTAACTGCCCGTAAAAGCCCGATTGGTTTAACTAATGATCAGTGGGGGGATGAACAAACCCCCCACTGATCAAAGTTTCACTTTATACCAAGCTATATACTTCTATTCTATATGGAAATTTATGAGAAGACTATGAGGTTGTATGACATTTTTTTAGAGAACAGTCGTATTAATTGTCTTAATTTTCAGTTGATATTAAAATTATAGTAAGAGGTAACTTTTAATAAAGGGTGGGGGAAATAGAGATGACAGTATATTGGCTGACTAACGTAATGCTTGAATCAGGGTATACATATGAAGAGGGGAGAATTTCCCAAACAGAAACAGAGTTATGTAGTTTACTCATTGAAGATGGACGAATTAAAAAAATGATAGCAGGGGCTGTTCAAGAGGAAGGAGTATTAATTCTTGATGCTAAGCGTTTATTAATTTTGCCAGCTTTTGAAGAGATGCATATTCATATTGATAAGACGTATTATAGTGGTCCTTGGAAAGCTTGTATGCCAGCAGAGAATATTTTTACGCGTTTTCATGAAGAAGAAAAAATTCTGCCGAAGCAATTAGCAACTGCTCAAGATAGGGCGGAAAATATGTTAGCGTTATTGCTTCGAAATGGTGCAACGAATATTAGAACGCATTGTAATGTTGATCCGATTATTGGACTTGGTAATTTGGAGGCGACGTTAGCGGCGTTGGAAACATATAAAAATCAGGTTTCTGGTAGAATTGTTGCTTTTCCGCAACACGGATTATTGCGCAGCAATTCTGTGCAACTTGTGAAAGATGCGATGCGTATGGGTGCGCATCTAGTCGGTGGAGTGGATCCAGCTACAGTGGATAATGATATTGAAAAATCATTACATACCATTATGGATATCGCAGTAGAATTTAATGCAGATGTTGATATTCATCTGCATGATGCGAATAATCTTGGGACGTTTACGATGAAGCGATTGGCAAGTTTAACAGAAGAAGCGGGATGGCAAGGTCGCGTAACAATTAGTCATGCACTTGGACTTGGTGGTGTTACGGATAAAGAAGTTGAAGAAGTGGCGGAAAGACTAGCTGCTTTAAATATTGATATTACTTCAACGGTGCCAATTGGGAAACAAGTAATCCCAATTCCGTTATTAGATAAAAAAGGTGTGAAAGTTTCATTAGGAAATGATAGTATTACTGATCATTGGTCACCGTTTGGCACAGGTGATATGCTGCAAAAGGCAAATCGATTAGCGGAACGTTTTGGGTGGAGTGACGAAAGGTCTTTAGGAAAAGCCCTTCACTTTATTACGGGTGGAAAAGAAACGTTAAACAATGAAGGGAAGCGAGCATGGCCGAATGTAGGAGATGAAGCGAGTTTTGTTTTGACGAATGCAACATGTACTGCTGAAGCGGTAGCGCGTCAAACAGAGAAACGTTTAGTCGTGCATAAAGGGAATATTGTTGTTGGAAGTTTAAATGAGGTGGAATTAAATAATCTTGTGTAAAAGAATCGTGTGAATGTTTTGAGGAGGGTTCTAATTGTGAGTGTAGAACCCTTCTTTGTTATGCTTGCAATATATTTCTTATAGGGAAGCTAGAAAGGATGAAAAATTTGGACAATCAACATAACCAAAATCATATTATGGGAACTTTGCAATGGTTTATATTTTTATTAGCGAATTCAATTGCACTACCAATTGTCGTTGGCGGATTATTTCATCTTACGACGGAAGAAATATTTTATTTAATGCAGCGTACGTTTTTTGTAGTTGGTATATCTTCTTTTTTACAAGGGTGGCTTGGACATAGACTGCCAATTGCGGATGGACCAGCTGGATCGTGGGTTGGAGTATTTACCGTACTTGCTTATGCAACGGCCGGGCAAGATCAATTACATAGTACGTTGCAAATTTTAGAATTAGGAATGATAATTTCCGGTGTTATTTTAATAGGATTAGGAGTCACTGGTTTTATCGGACGTATTTTATTTTTATTCACGCCGCTTGTGACAGGGACGTTTTTACTTTTATTATGTTTACAATTAAGCGGTGTATTTCTAAAAGGAATGCTAGGAATTACTGCTACTGTTTCTCAAATCGATGGATTTACAGCGATAATTGCGTTTAGCATATTTCTTTTCGTTATTATACTATCTAACTTCGGAAAAGGTTTTGTCAAAAGTTATGCGGTTTTAATAGGATTAATTAGTGGGTGGATTCTTTTTCTCATTGCAGGAAAAATGACGATTCCATCTCAAGTAACTCATTTTGTGCAACTTCCACATGTATTTGCTTGGGGACTTCCAAAGTGGAATACAGGTATGGCTGTATCCAGTTTCGTTATGGTATGTATTTTAGTTTCAAATACAGTGGCAGCTATTATAGCAATTAATCAAGCTACCATTCAAAAGGGGACTATTGAACAAAAACAGTTGAAGGGTGGTACGTGGGTTGGAGGGATTTCGCATATCATTTCTTCTGTATTTTCAACTGTAGGTGTCGTGCCGTTACCAGCAACGGCAGGATTTATACGTTTAACGAAACAAAAATATATACGATCGTTCTTACTAGCATGTTTGTTACTAGTCGTAATGTCGTTGTTTCCAAATATTATTCGTTACTTAGCATCGTTACCACCCGCTGTCGCATCTGCGGTTTTAATGGCTTCGTTCGTACAGTTAATTGGAATTGGGTTTCATAATATAAAACAAGTGCCAATGAGCGAAAGGAATGTAACGGTTTTAGGAGTTTCTGTATTATTTGGAAGCGGTGTTATGTTTTTACCGTCTGGAGCACTCCAATCACTGCCGTCTGTTATGCAATATATATTCGGAAATGGTTTGTTCGTAGGTACAGTTGTCAGCATATTACTAGAACAAATATGGCGTAATGAAAAGTGAGTGGATACAAAGAGTGTCTGCACTGTATAAAAGTCTAAAATAACATGTGAAATAAAGCCTATTTTCATTCACCACCCGCACATTTCGTTCATACAATATCTTGACTAAATAAACACCCAACTTACACATACACGGCTCTGGCTTAAGCAAGGAGGTTTATACCAGTTGAAGGAAAAAGCGTATCAATCTAAACCGTTACTCACAAAGAGAGAGAGAGAAGTATTTGAATTACTGGTTCAAGATAAAACAACGAAGGAAATTGCAGGTGAACTTTTTATCAGTGAAAAAACAGTACGCAACCACATCTCAAACGCAATGCAAAAGCTAGGAGTTAAAGGACGTTCACAAGCAGTTGTTGAGCTTCTTCGCATGGGAGAGCTCGAACTATAAAAAGAAAGCCGACTTTTATATGAAGAGTCGGCTATTTTTCTGTTTATATTTTGAACTTAAAAAGGTATCTCAGACTTTGAGAAGGAAGATATGTTTAAGAAAGAAACGTTAAAAATAACTACTTTATAACATGATGAGGCATTCAGGGTAGGTATCTTTGTCATTTATGAATAAGAAGGTGCAAATATGAAGTTGTATTTTAAGGATATGGAGATAGGTGAAATTAAAGATGTTTTTGGAGACATGCCATGGATGTATGGAACAATTCGTCTATCTGAAAATAGTAAACCGTTCCAAAAATATTTTCGTGAGATGGTAGACGAAGATAGTGGATTTGATTTTGAAAGCATGGATCCTGAATTTTTATATGAAGGAAATTGGTCTGTTTTTGATGAGGATAATCAGCAGTATTTAGGGATTGATATACCTGCTATTCATATGGAGGATAAAACGATTGCGTGGCGTTGGAGATAAAAGTTATAAGGTTGTGAAAATCTTCGTACGAAAGAATTCAAACGATAACAACAAGTTGACTTTTATACAAAAGTTCAGCTTGTTGTTATCGTTTTTTCCGCTTGCTATATGAATGATAAGAACATTTTATACATAAATAGGTAGTAAGGAGGGGATATGTTGAAAAGGATATTGTTAGTTTCAACAAGCGCTCATAATATGAATGGACACCCGACTGGTTTGTGGTTGGAAGAGCTCGCAGCTCCTTATAATGTGTTTAAAAAGGCTAAGTTCGATGTTGATATTGTGTCGATAAAGGGCGGTAAAGTACCTATTGATAGAGTGTCTATTCCAAATGGCATACCTCGTGAATTTAAGTATGTCGCTTCTTTATTGCAAAATACGAAGCCAATCTCAAATGTTCGTTTTTCAGATTATGATGCAGTTTTATTTGGTGGTGGGCACGGAGCGATTGTAGATTTTCCAGGTAATCCATATGTTGCAAATTTGATTGAGAATATGTACAACAATAACAGAATTGTAGCGGCTGTTTGTCACGGAGTAAGTTCTTTAGTCGGTGTAAAAAATAAAGATGGCTCGTTTTTTGTTGCCGGTAAGCGTATAACAGGTTATACGAATGATGAGGAAAAAGCTGTGCTTTTAGAAAAACGAGTGCCGTTTTTATTAGAAAGTAAATTGAAAGAAGAAGGAGCTTTGTTTTATGTTGCTCCAAATTTCACGCCGCATGTCGTAGTAGATGGGCGTTTAATTACAGGGCAAAATCCGCAGTCTAGTATGGAAATAGGGAAAGCTATAAGAAGAGCTGTCAATAAATTATAGAAAAAGTGCTCGCTACTCATAAAGATAGCGGGCACTTTTTCTATAGTATAAATGCCCCCTTAAACTAAAAAGATGTATTGAGTATAGTGACTTCATTTATAATTAATCGTGAATTTGCTATACTATTTTGTATGGACAAAAGGGGAGGCTCTTTTAATGAGAAAAGTTGCGTGTGCAAATACTTATATTAATAAAATAAAGCCCATTATTAGAAAAACGAGTTTTAGCCAATTGAAAATAGATGAAATTGCGAAATATATGGATATTAGTAAAGCTACTTTATATAAACGTTTTTCTTCAAAAGATGAGATTATTGAAGCGGTGGTAGAAGATTTTATGAACTACCTTCTTGAAGGAGATGCGGATAATCAAGATGAAAGTATGTCTTTTGCAGAACGTTTCCAAAAGACGTTTATTCACTCTTTGAAATGTGTGACATATATTTCTGATGTCTTTTTACAAGATTTGAAAGAGGCATATCCGCACTTATCTGATCGGTTAGTTGCTGCACAACAAAATCGTAATCATAATTTGCAAATGTTTTTTGAAGCTGGTATGGAACAAGGCTACTTTAATAAAATGAACGCACAATTATTTATGGTGCAAGATGATGTGATGTTAAGACGTATTATAGATCATTCTTTTTGTATTCAGTACGATATTACGTTAAAGAAAGCGATACTTGATTTTTATCAACTAAAGAAGTACCAACTTTTTAAACCAGAGTATATAGAAGCAATTGATGATTCGGAAATTGAAAAAGAAGTTATTGCTATTTTGCAAATGATTTCGTAAAAAAGCAGGTTTTCCTATAGTAATGGAAAACCTGCTTTTTTTATTACATGTTATTTTTTATGTGTTGTAATACTAATTCAGCTACTGGACCACCTGAAGCTGGGTTTTGACCAGTTATAACACGATTATCTTCTACAGCGTAAGCTTCCCAAGGTTGCGCGGCTTTTTCGTAAAGCCCTCCATTTTTAATGAGTTCATCTTCTGTTAAAAATGGAACGAATTGATCCAATTCAACTAGTTTTTCTTCTTCATTTGAGAATCCTGTTACTTTTTTACCACTAATTAAGCGTTCCCCATTATTTAATGTGATATGAAATAAACCAGCAGCTCCGTGACAAACAGAGGAGACGATTCCGCCATTTTCATAAATGTTGCGGCTAATCATTTGAAGTTCTTTATTTTCTGGGAAGTCCCAAATTACACCGTGACCGCCTGCGTAATAAATCGCAGCGTAGTCTGCTGGATTCACTTCACTCGGTTTCATTGTAGAACCGAGACGATTCATAAATTTTTTCTTTTGATACCATTCCCAATCGACGCTCTCCGCCATTGCTAAACTATGAGGATCAATCGGTGTATAGCCACCTTGTGGGCTGACATAATCTACTGTGTAACCAGCTTCTTCAACTTTTTTAACGAAATGGACAGCTTCACCAAGCCAAAGCCCCGTCGCTCTATTTAAATTTGGATATTTTTCTACGCTCGTTAATACAACTAACATTTTTTTCTTCATCATAATCCTCCTATAATGTTTCTTCTATATAAAAGTTCTTTATTTACTTAATTTTATTAAGTTAGAAATTGCAAATTTGAATATCCATGTCAGTCCTCCTTATATCGGATTCGAAATTAGTGTATAACAATCTTTGAACAAAGTAAACCAAAAACACTTAATTAGTTTACTTTGTATACTTTTTGTTGACAAACTGTAATGCTGAAACTATGATAGTTCCATGAATATCGAACAATATACATGCTTCGTTTCGAATTCAGTTTGTCGCGCGATAAATTTATACATTTGATGAAGTTGTTTAGTTGTGATAGCGGAGCTAAACAACTTTACCCCGCTATTTGCCGGGCAGTAAGATCCCGATTGGTGAAGGCTAATAATCAGCGGTGGATGAAGCCCCTGTTAATTAAAGTTTCACTTTATTTTTCATTTACAGTTACTACAATCAGGAGAGGTGTTACACATGGGGAGAGATATAATTAACCATTCAAAATGGTTTGTTTTCACATTATGTTTTATCGTTTTATTAGGACCGATGAATGCGGTTTTATTTAATGTAGCGTTAGAGGATATGGCGAACGATTTATCCATTAGTCAATCGAAAGTAAGTTGGGTTGTAGTAGGGTATTCCTTAGTTGTCGGTATTGGTTCGATGATCTACGGGAAGTTGGCTGATCGTTATAGTGTAAAAAAACTATTAATTATTTCAATTATCATATTTGTAGCGGGTTCTATTATTGGATTTATGAATCAATCTTATGCGATTACCATTCTTGCAAGATTAGTGCAGGCGAGTGGGGGCGCGGCGTTTATTGCGCTTAGTATGATTGCAGTGGCAAAATTAGTTGTTCCTGATAAGAAGCCAGGTGCATTAGCGATGATTAGTTCTTCTATTGCATTAGCGATAGGTATTGGTCCTTTAGTTGGCGGGGCTATTACAAATACATTGGGGTGGCCATATTTATTTTTATTTATGGTTATTTCAGTAGTTGGGATTTTCTTGCTTATAAAATTTATGCCAGAAGAAGCGCAGCATACGGATGAAGCGTTTCATTTTGATTACATTGGAGCGGTGTTATTATTTGCGTTCATTACGACTGTTTTATTAGGTGTAAATATTAATAGTTGGCTATTTATGTTATCGGTAGCTTTCTTATTTTTATTCACGGTTCGTATGAAGAACGCGGAGCATCCATTTATTGATATTGAGTTGTTTACAAATAAACCATTTCTTCGTTTAATAGCGGTCGGATTTATAATGAATGTGGCGCTATGTGCTAGTTTATTATTATTACCATTGCTTTTAGGCAGAGAGCACGGATTGTCTCCATTTGTTATCGGAATTGTTTTGTTTGTTGCATCACTTTTTGGTATTGTATCTAGTTTTATTACTGGAAAGATTGTCCCTTCGTTTGGAAATGTGAATATGATTTATGTAGCGTCTGTCATTATGATCGTTGGCTTTTTAATTTTGGGGTTTATTCCGAATGGGAACATAGTCGTTATTGTAGTGGCGATTATTTTAACGTTTATGAGTTATTCAGCCATTCAAGTATCATTAAATACATTTATACCGAAAACATTACATCCGGCTAAAGTTGGAGTCGGTCTTGGTTTATATAATTTAATTAATTTTTTCGGTATGGCATTTGGACCAGCTGTAGCGAGCAAAATTATGGAATCTACAAATAGTTATCGTTTGAATTTTATTTTAATCGTCATTTTAATCTCTGCTCATTTCTTCTTATTAATAGGAATGTCGTCTTTCCAAAAAAAGATGGAGTAATAAAGTGAAACTTTAATTAGTGGGGGCATCCCCCACTAATTATTAGTTAAACCAATCGGGCTTTTACGGGCAGCCCGATCCCCACCTAACTTCTTTGCTTTCGCTGAATTTTGAGGTGGGGGTCTTACTACCCGGCAAATAACGTGGTAAATACGCATTTTATATAGAAGAAACCGACTTTCATATAGAAGGTCGGTTATTTTTCTGTCTTGCAAATTATGAAAAAAAGGAGCAAAATAAAAAAGGTCCTAGTCTATATAGGTACAAATGAAAATTTTCATACAGAAGCAGTTTAAGTTAGCGAACTTAAAGTGTGTAAAATATAATGATAAAAAAAGATGATGAATGAGAAAACGGGTGATGAAGTTGAATAGAGCAATCGGTGTTATCGATTCAGGAGTTGGCGGTTTAACAGTAGCGAAGGAATTAATTCGTCAGTTGCCGAAAGAGCGTATTATATATTTAGGGGATACGGCACGTTGCCCTTATGGTCCACGTTCTCGAGAAGAAGTGCGTCAATTTACGTGGGAAATGACGGAGCATTTACTAGATTTAAATATCAAAATGTTAGTTATTGCGTGTAATACAGCAACTGCGGTTGTATTAGAAGAGATGCAGAAACAATTACCAATTCCAGTGGTAGGGGTTATTCACCCAGGATCACGTACAGCTTTAAAAGTGACAAACACGTATCATGTTGGGATTATTGGAACGATTGGAACGGTGAAAAGTGGTGCATACGAAGAAGCGCTAAAGTCTATTAATAACCGTGTTATGGTAGAAAGTTTAGCGTGTCCGCCTTTCGTTGAGCTTGTAGAGAGTGGAAATTTCGAAAGTGAAATGGCGTATGAAGTTGTACGAGAAACGTTGCAACCGCTGAAAAATACTGATATTGATACACTTATTTTAGGTTGTACACATTATCCAATTTTAGGTCCTGTTATTAAAAAAGTAATGGGAGATAAAGTACAACTAATTAGTTCAGGTGATGAAACAGCGCGCGAAGTAAGTACAATTTTATACCATAGTAAAATGTTGAATGAGGGAGAGGAACAAAGTGATCATCTCTTCTTAACGACAGGAAAAATAGGCCTATTTAAAGAAATTGCATCAAAATGGTTCGGTCAACCGATTGAAAATGTGAAACATATTCATTTAGAAAAAGAATAATAGTAGAATCCATATAAGTGAGCTCCTGAGAAATCAGGAGTTTTTTTGTTTATAGGAAGCACAGCTTGTTCTAAAAAGTGAAACAGCTCGTATACATAATAGTACAAACTTAGATTTTAGGGGGGAATGGCATGCCTAAATCCACTTTTAAATGGGTTGTTGGTGCTACTGTGAGCGCTGTTTTACTAACAGGGTGTGGCTTTATAAATCAGGAGAAAGCAACGGAACAAATTGATCCGCCAAAACAAGTTACGTATACAGAGGGTGGAAAGAAAGAAGTAGCTAAGAAAGATAAGCAAGGACAAACGGTAAATAGAGAACTATACCTTGTTGATAAAAATGGCTATGTTGTACCGCAAACGTTAGCTATACCTACTCCGAAAGCAAATGAGGTCATTCAGCAAACGTTAGAGTACCTTGTGAAAGATGGACCGGTAACGAATCTATTACCGAATGGGTTCCGTGCAGTCATTCCAGCGAATACATCGATGACACTAGATTTGAAAAAAGATGGGACGGCAGTCATTGATTTCTCTAAAGAAATGAAAAACTATGCAAAAGAGGAAGAGCGTCAGATGGTTGAGTCAATAGCCTGGACGTTGACGCAATTTAAAGAAATAAAACAAGTGCAGTTCCAAATAAATGGTGAGAAATTGGCGAAGATGCCTGTTGGTGGTACACCACTTGGTGAAGGGGTGAGCCGTGCTAATGGTATCAACTTCGATGATGAACAAGTAGCGGATGTAACAAATACAAAACCTGTTACACTTTATTTTATGGCACAAAATAATAATAAGCAGCAATACTACGTACCAGTAACACGCCGCGTTGTAGAAGGAAAAGAAAATGATTATGCAGCAATTATAGATGAACTTGTAAAAGGACCGATTCATCAATCGCTTCTGAATGATTTTAATCCAGGAGTTAAGTTGATTACGAATCCGAAGTTACAAGATGGAAATCTTACATTAAACTTTAATGAAAATATATTTATAAACCCAGATAAAAATATGGTTTCAAATTACGTATTGAAGTCGTTAGTTTTATCTTTAACAGAAAAGAAAGGCGTGAAAAGTGTTTCTATTGAAGTAAATGGTAAAGCGAATCTTATAGATGAAAAGGGCGGAAAGTTAATAAAACCTGTCGATCGTCCAGAAAACGTGAATACAGGTAGTTTTTAATCTTCAATAATTTGATATACTTAAGTAAGAAAGGGGAATTGCTTTTTTGGTTCCCCTTCTTTTATTGTATACATATCATACATTTAAATTTGGCTATACTAACAAGTAGTTATGAGGAGGTTATTTTTATGCGAGTAGATGGTAGAGAGAAAACAGAATTACGCCATATACATATTCATACGAATTATTTAAAAAATCCAGAAGGGTCAGTATTAATTGAAGTTGGGGATACAAAGGTAATTTGCTCAGCGACAATTGAAGAGCGTGTCCCACCGTTTATGCGTGGAGAAGGAAAGGGCTGGGTAACAGCTGAATATGCGATGATTCCACGTGCAACAGAACAACGTACAATTAGGGAATCAAGTAAAGGGAAAGTAACAGGACGTACAATGGAAATCCAGCGCTTAATTGGACGAGCTTTACGTGCGGTAGTTGACCTAGAAGCACTTGGTGAAAGAACAGTTTGGATCGATTGTGATGTTATTCAAGCGGATGGTGGAACGAGAACTGCTTCTATTACAGGTGCATATGTAGCAATGGTATTAGCGTTCGAGAAGTTATTACAAGCAGAAAAAGTATCTAAAATTCCAGTAAAAGATTATTTAGCAGCAACGTCAGTAGGAATTGTTGAAGAGCAAGGTGTTGTTTTAGATTTAAACTATGTAGAAGATTCTAAAGCAGACGTTGATATGAACGTGATTATGACTGGAAAAGGCCAGTTTGTTGAAGTGCAAGGAACAGGAGAAGAAGCGACGTTTAGCAGAGCGCAGTTAAATGAATTACTTGATGCTGCGGAACAAGGTATCTTCCAACTAATCGACATGCAAAAAGAAGCGTTAGGTGACATCGTATCTCATATAGAGTAGAGGTGGAAAGTATGAAACAAGTTGTTGTAGCGACAAAAAATATGGGGAAAGTACGTGAATTTGCTGAGTTATTTGAGCGATTTGATTTAGAAGTAAAATCATTGCACGATTTTCCTCATATTGAAGAAGTCGAAGAAACTGGTGAAACATTTGAAGAAAATGCGATCTTAAAAGCGGATAGTCTGAGTAGACAGCTGAATGCGATCGTAATCGCGGATGATTCAGGTCTTATTGTAGATGCTTTAAATGGAAAACCAGGCGTGTATTCAGCTCGTTTTGCTGGAGAGCCGAAAGATGATCAAGCGAATATTGATAAAGTGTTACAAGAATTAAATGAAATAGCGTTTGAAAAGCGTAAAGCTCGTTTCTACTGTGCATTAGCAGTGGCTTTCCCTGAAGGGGATAAAAAGCCTGTCATTGTAAACGGGACGTGCGAAGGGTATATTTTAGAGCAGCGCCGCGGGGAAAACGGCTTTGGATATGATCCGATTTTTTATGTGGAAGAATATAAAAGAGCGATGGCGGAACTAAGTTCAGATGAGAAAAATGCCATTAGCCACCGTGGACGTGCTCTTCGTAAGCTAGAAGAAAAAATCCCTGAATGGTTTTTAGGAGAATAAGGGAGAGAGATTGATGAAAGCTTTAATCGTAAGCGATAGTCATAGCTCTGTGAAGGAATTACAGCAGTTGAAAGAGAAATATGAAGGAAAAGTAGATGTCATGATTCATTGCGGTGATTCAGAGCTAACGCCTGCTCATGAAGAGCTGCAAGGTTTCCATGTTGTAAAAGGGAACTGTGATTATGCTAACTTTCAAGACGAAATTGTAACTGATGTAGATGGCATTCGTTTCGTAGTTGTGCACGGACATCGTCATAACGTGAAAATGACATTACAAACATTAGCGTACCACGCAGAAGAGGTAGGGGCGCAAGTTGCATGCTTCGGACACTCTCACGTATTAGGTGCAGAATTAATCGACGGCGTTTTATTTATTAATCCAGGCAGCATTTTATTACCGCGTCAGCGTGTAGAAAAGACATTTGCTTTATTAGAAATGGATGAAAATCAAATGGAAGTTCGTTTTGAAACATTAGACGGACAACTAGTTGAACAAGCAGTTTTTAAAAGAGGATAAGAAAAATTATCCTCTTTTAAAAAAGGTGT
This sequence comes from Bacillus cereus group sp. MS39, assembly GCF_040448665.1. Lineage (NCBI taxonomy): Bacteria > Bacillati > Bacillota > Bacilli > Caryophanales > Bacillaceae > Bacillus > Bacillus cereus group sp. MS39. Next base: position 954,405 of record NZ_CP123058.1, read on the forward strand.
TGACTTTATGTATGGTTATACATATAATAAATATTGTCGATAGGGCAACGGCGCTAACGAAGAAAAATAAAATAACATATGCGGGTGTAGTTTAGTGGTAAAACAAGAGCCTTCCAAGCTCTGGTCGAGAGTTCGATTCTCTTCACCCGCTCCATGTCCCAGTAGCTCAGCCGGATAGAGCATACGCCTTCTAAGCGTACGGTCGGGAGTTCGAATCTCTCCTGGGACGCTAAAAAAACCTTGTTATCTTTTGATAACAAGGTTTTTTATTTGTCTAAAAATTGATATATGTGCAAAAGGTGTAAAAAAATAACGTAATATATGGTAATTATTATGTGTAACGGATTAAAGTGCATTAAGAAAAGAGCGCCATTTATGCGCCCTATTTCTCTTGTTTAATTTAAAGAATCAATAGGCTTATGAAGGAACTTAAATCCATATCTGTATTAACCCAATCGTTCACTTAGAATGTTATAAAACTTTTTACCATTCTAGTAAGATTGAGCACCGTTATCGGAACTTATCCCCGACAGTGTGTTACAATTAATAGAAGCGGAAAACGAGAATCTCCAATTGACTGGACTTGTGATTGGTTGGACAGTTTAAGAAGGTTGTATAAAAAAGGGAGATGGCGCAAAGATGGCGAGATCAAATGAGAATGATTTAACGGAGAAATTGGCAGAAGGTCACCGGAAATATGGTGATGGCAACTTTACAGTACAGAACATCGGTGATGAAACTAACCCAGATTGGACTGTCATAAAAAATGTGAGGAAGGGATCGGCAGGCATTCGTGAAGGAGAAGATATATTAAGACTGCGATCAAAATATATAAAATAGTACGGAAATGAGCGGGCCGAGAGTTCGAACCTCTCCTGGGACGCTAAGAAAACCTTGTTATCTTTTGATAACAAGGTTTTTTGTTTGTTTTAAATTAATTATTAATAAACTTCTCAAAGACAAAACCATAATCTTTCACGTTATATTGTTTCTTCGTATCAACGAGCCAGTTAAAGGCGATCTCGTTCATTTCTTTAAATTGTTCTGCTAAATTTACTTGTGCGTTTGAAATACGGCTGAAAGCGTTAGATGCCATATCTAGACTTTTATGTGCATACTGCAATGTAATATCGTTGTCGTATGAAATTTCTTCTATTTTAAGTAAAGCCTTATATAAATCTTTTAATTCTTCAATATGTTTTTTATGAACATCAATTGAATAATGCTCATCTCCCATTTGAAACTTAATTTCTACATCTAAATCAATTGTTCCCGCAGTTTCAAGTGCTACATTTTTAATTTGATATTTACTATAGCTAAAGCGGCGTAGTGTACGTTTTTTACTTGTTGCACTTGTACCATCTAGGTGGATTAATCCTTTGTTTGTGAAACAATATTCATCTGATTTTGATTTAATTAGAAAATAAATTTTCTCCCCATCTTCATGCATCACGTAATCATCAGCATCAACTTTATCATAATCTTTCGGTGTGATGACAGAACCTACATCGCTTAGTCCTAATACATCTGCAGCCATTTTCTTAAACATATAGAATCCCCCTTGTAAATTAAATTCTTAATTGTATAAAAATATATTAACACGATTTCAATAAAGTGTTTTCATATAATTAAAAACATTTGAAGGTAAGTTAAGAAAAGTAACGAATAATTATTTCAAACCTAAGTTATTTAGTAAATCTATCAGTTTAAGAGTGGATTCTCCGAAAAATAATCAAGAGAAAAAAGTTAATTTTGCAAGTAATTATAGAGAAATTCCGTGAAAACCTCTCAAGTAATATGAGGTTTTTTTCTATCCATTTTGAAATCTTACAATTCTGTAAGGTAACTGTAAGGAAGTTCGATGGTAACAAATTGCTAATCCTCTATAATGAAGGTAACAACGATAAAACGAGGAGGAAGAAATGATGAAAGGATTAATCGTAACGGGTTTAACAGTTGCTTTTGGATTTGTAGCGTATGAGAAATTAACGTATGTAGTTGATGTTGTAAAACATTTAATTGCTTAGTAAAAAAACTGCCATGAGAGGGAAAGGGAATGAGTGAATGAATGGAATGGTTATTTGGAATTATAGGTACTTGTAGTGTAGTGTTATTGTTCTTTGTCCCGAGTGGTATACTTAGTTCGACAACGAGTTTGTTCTTCTTAAGTTTGTTTGCTTGTACGATGCTTATTATTATGTTTTTAATGAAGCGAAGTAAACCAATCTTCTATTTTAGCATGATTGTTATGGCAATTATTGTTCTCCAAATTATTACCCTTGTTATATACCCCACTATTATAAAAGCTTTCCATTAATGATGAATCCTCTGCTTTAATTGCTGAGGATTTTTATTTGTACATTTTTAATTTTTAGTAAGGATTTGTTTATATTGAAATATAAAAATTAAATATTTCCATATTTCAAACAAAGGGTTTTGGGATGTTGTGTTCTTATTACTCATTTGATATATTTACTTTAAAGATAATTAAAATCTAGAAAAAGAGGCGGACGTATGGATAAAAAAGAAAATACGGTCGTATTGTTTCCACAACTATCAGAGCGATATATTGATGAAGGTTTTTTAGCACTGAAAGAGCGGAAATTCGAAGATGCATTGCGCTGCTTTGAAATATTACGTCAGTATAATGCAGAAACGGAACAAACGGAACTCGCTTCTGTTATTTGTTTGTTAGAATTAAAACATATGGAAGAAGCGAAAGACAAATGTGAACAGTTACTTGAAACAGGAGCTGTATTATTTGGTGATATTCTTGAAACATATGTGACGATTTTAGTTCAAACAAATGATTATGAAGGTGTCATTGAAATCGTTGAAAAGGTTTTGCAAACGAAAGATGTAATGCCTGAGCAAAAGGAAAAATTAGCACAGCTCGCTTTATTTGCAGAAGGTATGTTAAGTGAAGTAGATACGTCACTAGTCGATTCGAATTTTGAATTGGATGAGTTTACTAATGAAATGTTTGGAGAAAACTTTGGACAAAAGCTAAGAGCGATTCAGCAACTTTCGTTAAAAGACTTGGATCTTGCATTACCTATTTTAAAGAAATTTTTAATAGACGAAAAACAGCACCCTTATTTGAAAACTTCTATTTTATATAAAATGATAGAAAATCAAATAGAAGAAGAGATAGAGGTAGAAAAGTTTGGGAATACAATCAAGGTGATTCCAGCATTTACAGGTCATAATGAGGAGCAATCCGATAACATTATACATACATTATCAAGCCGATTAGAGCAAAATTATCCCGATATATTTGATGCTATGGTTACATATTGGAAAGAATTGCGAATTAGCGTTTTCCCATTCGCTCTATTAATGGATAAAGTGGAGATTTGGGCTGCTGTTTTAGAGAGAATTGGAAGAAAGCGTTTCGGATTGACTATTGATGAAGAAGAGCTTATGACAGCGTATAATATTGAATTAGAAGAGTTTCATATTGCCTATCAATGGTTATTACGTGTTGAAAGAGAAGGATATTTGCCCGTATAATTATGAAAAAGAATCGTTCGGTTCTTGAAACGAGCATATTCTATGTTATAATGTAAGGGTTGCAAAAGGCAGAAATCTGCCTGTTTGTAAGAGAAGAGAAGTGTAATTCTCTTACTTAATATGTTTCATATTATTCTCGAACAAAATATACCGTAGTTGTCTTTTAGACAATTAGTAGATTGGAACAGTATATCTGAAAGCTTTTGCTAGAGGATTATTTGTACTTTTGTTATTTCAAAAAAGAGATAATGAAGATTTTAATCTATAGAGGTATGTGCATACATTATTATAGTTGGAGGGAAAGAATAAATGGCTGCAAAATGGGAAAAATTAGAAGGTAACGTAGGCGTTTTAACAATCGAAGTTGATGCTAAAGAAGTAAACAACTCTATCGACGCTGCGTTCAAAAAAGTAGTACAAACAATCAACGTACCAGGTTTCCGTAAAGGGAAAATGCCTCGTCCGTTATTCGAACAACGCTTTGGTATCGAATCTTTATACCAAGATGCTTTAGATATCATCTTACCAAAAGCATACGGTGAAGCGATCGATGAAGCTGGTATCTTCCCAGTTGATCATCCTGAAATCAACATCGAGAAGTTCGAAAAAAATGCTAACCTTATCTTCACTGCAAAAGTTACAGTGAAACCTGAAGTTAAATTAGGTGAGTACAAAGGTTTAGCAGTAGAAAAAGTTGAAACAACTGTAACTGACGAAGATGTAGAGAACGAATTAAAATCTTTACAAGAGCGTCAAGCTGAACTAGTTGTTAAAGAAGAAGGAACTGTTGAAAACGGTGATACAGCTGTAATCGACTTCGAAGGTTTCGTTGATGGCGAAGCATTTGAAGGCGGAAAAGGCGAAAACTATTCTCTTGCAATCGGTTCTGGTACTTTCATCCCTGGTTTCGAAGAGCAAGTAATTGGTCTTAAATCTGGTGATTCTAAAGAAGTTGAAGTATCATTCCCAGAAGAGTACCACGCTGCTGAATTAGCTGGTAAACCAGCTACATTCAAAGTAACAATTCACGAAATCAAAACAAAAGAACTTCCTGAGTTAAACGACGAGTTCGCTAAAGAAGCTGACGAAGAAGTTGCAACTCTTGACGAATTAAAAACAAAACTTCGTACAAACTTAGAAGAAGGCAAAAAGCACGAAGCTGAGCACAAAGTGCGTGACGAAGTAGTAGAATTAGCTGCTGCTAACGCTGAAATCGAGATTCCAGAAGCTATGATCGACACTGAGTTAGATCGTATGGTTCGTGAATTCGAGCAACGTTTAAGCCAACAAGGTATGAACCTTGAGCTTTACTACCAATTCACAGGTACTGACGCTGACAAGTTAAAAGAGCAAATGAAAGAAGACGCTCAAAAACGCGTAAGAATCAATCTTGTTCTTGAAGCTATCATTGAAGCTGAAAACATCGAAGTTACTGAAGAAGAAGTAACTGCAGAAGTTGAAAAAATGGCTGAAATGTACGGTATGCCAGTAGACGCTATCAAGCAAGCTCTTGGAAGCGTAGACGCTTTATCTGAAGACCTTAAAGTGCGTAAAGCTGTAGACTTCTTAGTAGACAACGCTGCATAATAAAATAACAAGGCGCGATTTTAATCGTGCCTTGTTTTATAAATATAGAAATATATTTATAAAACTTTTCGATGAAGAAGGAAAACTTCCTTTACAAGTCGAATATACATATTTCAAAAGTTTTAAAATTTTTTTATTTGTACATAACTAGTCATATTATTTGTATTTCTCGCCACGTAGTGACATAATATGTATTTACATACGATACATTTATCGTGTACATACGAAGGCAAGAGGTTAGCACTTTGTAAGGGGTGTGAAAATATGTTTAAATTTAATGATGAAAAAGGTCAATTAAAATGTTCTTTCTGTGGTAAAACACAAACGCAAGTTCGAAAGTTAGTTGCAGGTCCAGGTGTTTACATTTGTGACGAGTGTATCGAACTTTGTACTGAAATTGTACAAGAGGAGCTTGCGAAGGACGAAGAAGTAGAATTCAAAGATGTACCGAAACCGGTAGAAATTCGTGAAATCTTAGATGAGTATGTCATCGGACAAGATAACGCGAAAAAAGCACTAGCGGTAGCGGTATATAACCATTACAAACGTATTAATTCTAACAGTAAAATTGATGATGTAGAATTAGCGAAGAGTAATATTTCACTTATTGGGCCAACTGGTAGTGGTAAAACATTATTGGCACAAACATTAGCGCGTATTTTAAATGTTCCATTTGCAATCGCGGACGCAACATCTTTAACAGAAGCTGGATATGTAGGGGAAGATGTAGAAAACATCTTACTAAAATTAATCCAAGCAGCTGATTATGATGTAGAGAAAGCGGAAAAAGGAATCATTTATATTGATGAGATTGATAAAGTGGCACGTAAGTCCGAAAATCCATCAATTACACGTGATGTATCTGGTGAAGGTGTACAGCAGGCACTTCTGAAAATTTTAGAAGGTACTGTAGCGAGCGTTCCACCTCAAGGTGGTCGTAAGCATCCGCATCAAGAGTTCATTCAAATTGATACAACGAACATCCTATTCATTTGTGGTGGAGCGTTTGATGGCATTGAGCCAATTATTAAACGTCGCCTTGGTGAGAAAGTAATTGGATTTGGTGCTGAGAAGAAAAATGCTGATGTAAATGAGAAGCATGTTTTATCTCACGTTTTACCAGAGGATCTTTTAAGATTCGGTTTAATTCCGGAGTTTATCGGTCGTCTTCCAGTTATTGCGAACCTAGAGCCGCTTGATGAAGATGCTCTTGTAGATATTTTAACGAAACCGAAAAATGCACTTGTTAAGCAATTCCAAAAATTATTGGAGCTTGACGATGTTGAGTTAGAGTTTGAAGAAGGTGCACTAGTTGAGATTGCGAAAAAAGCAATTGAACGTAAAACAGGTGCTCGTGGACTTCGTTCTATTATTGAAGGCTTAATGCTTGATGTAATGTTCGAACTTCCATCTCGCAAAGATATCGAGAAGTGTATTCTGACGAAAGAAACAGTAGCTGATAATGAACCGCCGAAATTGGTGTTACAAGACGGTACTGTACTTGATACAAAAACATCTGCATAGTGCGAAGAAGAAACAGCAATTTTTATAATTGCTGTTTTTCTTTATGTTTAGCTATGTTCCTCCGCGGAAATACTAAATGATAAAACATTGCAGGAGGAAATAAATTATGAGCTGGACAAATATATTTTTACTTGTTCAACTTGTTTTTGGTGTAATTGTCGGATTGTATTTTTGGCATTTACTTCGAAATCAGCGAACACAAAAAGTTTCAATTGATCGAGAATCGAAAAAAGAATTAGAACAGCTTCGTAAAATGCGTGAGATTTCTTTAACAGAGCCGCTTGCGGAGAAGGTACGTCCTACATCCTTTTTAGATATTGTAGGGCAAGAGGACGGGATTAAGTCGTTAAAAGCGGCTCTTTGTGGTCCGAATCCGCAACATGTAATTATATATGGTCCGCCAGGTGTCGGGAAGACAGCGGCAGCACGTCTTGTATTGGAAGAAGCGAAACGCAATCCGAAATCTCCATTTCGTACGAATGCAACATTTATCGAACTTGATGCGACGACAGCAAGATTTGATGAACGTGGTATTGCAGACCCATTAATTGGTTCAGTCCATGATCCGATTTATCAAGGGGCAGGTGCAATGGGGCAAGCGGGTATCCCACAGCCGAAAAAAGGGGCTGTAACAGATGCGCATGGTGGTATTTTGTTCATTGATGAGATTGGTGAATTACATCCAATTCAAATGAACAAAATGTTAAAGGTGTTAGAAGATCGGAAAGTATTTTTGGAAAGTGCGTACTATAGTGAAGAAAATTCGATGATTCCAACGTATATACATGATATTTTTCAAAAAGGTTTGCCAGCCGATTTTCGCTTAGTTGGGGCGACGACACGTTCGCCAGAGGAGATTCCTCCTGCTATTCGGTCACGCTGTTTAGAAGTGTTTTTCCGTGAGTTAGATACAGAAGAGATTCAAAAAGTAGCGAAGAATGCAGCTGATAAAGTGGAAATGCAAATAGGTAAAAATGGTGTTGAAATGATCGGGATGTATGCAAGAAATGGACGAGAAGCGATTAACCTTGTACAAATTTCTGCTGGTATGGCAATAAATGAAGAACGTTCTTTCATTAAAGATGAAGATATAGAGTGGGTTGTTCACTCTAGTCAACTTACACCGAAATATGAAAAACGTATTTATCCTATTCCGAGAATCGGTCTTGTAAATGGACTTGCTGTATACGGACCAAATACAGGCGCGTTATTAGAAATTGAAGTAACAGCAATCAAGGCGAAAGATAAAGGGTCGGTAAATGTTACCGGGATTGTGGAAGAGGAAAGTATTGGTAGTCAAACGAAATCCATTCGCCGTAAAAGTATGGCGAAAGGTTCTGTAGATAATGTATTAACAGTACTTCGTTCTCTAGATGTGTTGCCAGAAGGTTACGATATACATATTAATTTTCCAGGTGGTATCCCAATTGATGGGCCTTCGGCAGGTATTGCTATGGCAACAGGTGTATATTCAGCAGTGCATCGTACGTATGTGAGTAATGAAGTAGCGATGACCGGTGAGATAAGTATACACGGGGAAGTGAAACCTATTGGTGGTGTGTACGCAAAAATAAAAGCCGCGAAAAAAGCAGGTGCTAAGAAAGTCATCATTCCTGCTGAAAACATGCAACCGTTTTTGTATACAATAAAAGGAATTGAAATCATTCCTGTTCGTAAGTTAAAAGAAGTATTTGAGCTAACATTTATGCAGGAAAATATGCATCGAGACCTTGATATACATACTACTGTAGACGAAACAGATGCACAATCAATGTGAGAATGAACGATAATAAAATTTGCCAGACTTCGTTTAAGTTTGTATGCTTAAGCGGAGTCTTTTTTCCTTTTTAAAAGGGAGAAAAAACGAGGGATTTACAATTGCGGAAAATCTCTGCAATTGCATCTAGATGTATTGTAATATAAAATAGTTGAACAGGAGTTTAATTTATTATGGAGGTGCTATGTCTAGTATGAATACGAATGAAAGAATCGTACCCCTCCTACCATTAAGAGGCGTTCTCGTATATCCAACGATGGTTCTGCATCTTGATGTAGGACGTGATAAATCGATACAAGCACTAGAGCAGGCGGCAATGGATGAAAATATCATCTTTTTAGCGATGCAAAAAGAAATGAATATCGATGATCCGAAAGAAGATGACATATATAGTGTAGGTACAGTGGCGAAAGTGAAGCAAATGTTAAAATTGCCGAACGGTACGCTTCGTGTCCTTGTAGAGGGTTTACATAGAGCTGAAGTAGTAGAGTTTATCGAAGAAGAGAATGTAGTGCAGGTTTCTATCAAAACGGTAACGGAAGAAGTGGAAGATGATCTAGAAGAGAAAGCTCTTATGCGTACATTACTCGAGCATTTCGAACAATATATTAAAGTTTCGAAAAAAGTTTCAAATGAAACATTTGCAACGGTAGCTGATGTGGAAGAGCCAGGAAGATTAGCTGATTTAATTGCTTCTCACTTGCCGATTAAAACGAAGCAGAAACAAGAAATCTTAGAGATTGTATCTGTGAAGGAACGATTACATACACTTATTTCAATTATTCAAGATGAACAAGAGTTACTTAGTTTAGAAAAGAAAATTGGACAAAAAGTGAAACGTTCAATGGAGCGCACGCAAAAAGAATATTTCTTACGTGAGCAAATGAAGGCGATTCAAACTGAACTTGGTGATAAAGAAGGTAAGGGCGGGGAAGTTGAAGAACTTCGTGAGAAAATTGAACAATCAGGAATGCCTGAAGAAACAATGAAGGCTGCACTGAAAGAATTAGACCGTTATGAAAAGTTACCAGCAAGTTCTGCGGAGAGCGGTGTTATTCGTAATTATATGGATTGGTTATTAGCACTTCCGTGGACAGAAGCGACAGAAGATATGATTGATCTTGCTCATTCTGAAGAGATTTTGAACAAAGATCATTACGGTCTTGAGAAAGTGAAAGAGCGCGTACTGGAATATTTAGCTGTGCAGAAGTTAACGAATTCATTAAAAGGACCTATCCTTTGCTTAGTAGGACCTCCTGGGGTCGGGAAAACTTCGTTAGCGCGTTCGATTGCAACATCATTAAATCGTAATTTTGTCCGTGTATCCCTTGGTGGTGTACGTGATGAATCGGAAATCCGTGGTCACCGTCGTACGTACGTTGGAGCGATGCCAGGACGCATTATTCAAGGTATGAAAAAGGCGAAAACAGTTAATCCAGTCTTTTTATTAGATGAGATTGATAAAATGTCTAACGACTTCCGTGGAGATCCATCAGCGGCATTACTTGAAGTGTTAGACCCAGAACAGAACCATAACTTCAGTGATCATTACATTGAAGAACCGTATGATCTATCGAAAGTTATGTTTGTAGCAACTGCGAATACACTTTCAAGTGTTCCAGGTCCGTTGCTTGACCGTATGGAAATTATTTCGATTGCTGGCTATACAGAACTTGAAAAAGTTCACATTGCCCGTGAACATTTATTGCCGAAACAATTAAAAGAGCATGGCTTACGAAAAGGTAATTTACAAGTACGTGATGAAGCACTTCTTGAAATTATTCGTTATTATACACGTGAGGCTGGTGTTCGTACGCTAGAGCGTCAAATCGCAAAAGTTTGTCGTAAAGCAGCAAAAATTATCGTTACAGCAGAACGCAAGCGTATTGTAGTAACAGAGAAAAACATTGTTGATTTACTTGGTAAGCACATATTCCGTTATGGGCAAGCCGAAAAAACAGACCAAGTTGGTATGGCAACAGGGTTAGCGTATACAGCAGCGGGCGGTGATACACTTGCGATTGAAGTGTCTGTAGCGCCAGGTAAAGGGAAATTAATTTTAACGGGTAAACTTGGGGATGTTATGAAAGAATCCGCACAAGCAGCGTTTAGCTATATTCGTTCTCGTGCAGAAGAGCTTCAGATTGATCCGAATTTCCATGAGAAAAATGATATTCATATTCATGTTCCAGAAGGAGCAGTTCCAAAAGATGGACCGTCAGCAGGTATTACGATGGCAACGGCACTTATTTCTGCGCTAACAGGTATTCCTGTAAGTAAAGAAGTGGGGATGACAGGTGAAATTACACTTCGTGGTCGTGTATTACCAATTGGTGGTTTAAAAGAAAAAACATTAAGTGCTCACCGCGCAGGCTTAACAAAAATTATTTTGCCAGCAGAAAACGAGAAAGATTTAGATGATATTCCAGAAAGCGTAAAAGAAAACCTTACGTTTGTGCTTGCATCTCATTTAGATGAAGTATTGGAGCACGCATTAGTAGGAGTGAAACAATGAAAGTAACAAAAGCAGATATTGTAATTAGTGCTGTTAAACCAGAACAATATCCGGACAGTGATTTACCAGAAATTGCATTAGCAGGTCGTTCAAATGTCGGGAAGTCTTCCTTTATTAATAAAATTTTAAATCGTAAAAAGTTAGTACGTATTTCTTCTAAACCAGGGAAAACGCAAACGTTGAACTTTTTCTTAATCAATGAGATGATGCATTTTGTTGACGTTCCAGGTTATGGATATGCGAAAGTATCTAAAACAGAGCGCGCAGCATGGGGCAAGATGATTGAGACTTACTTTACAACGCGTGAGCAATTAGACGCAGCTGTATTAGTAGTTGATTTACGTCACCAACCAACAAATGATGACGTGATGATGTATGATTTCTTAAAACATTATGAAATCCCAACAATTATTATTGCGACGAAAGCCGATAAAATTCCGAAAGGGAAATGGCAAAAGCATTTAAAAGTTGTAAAAGAAACGCTTGCTGTTGAAATTGGCGATGAAATCGTTCTATTCTCTTCTGAAACAGGACTTGGAAAAGAAGAAGCGTGGAAGGCAATTCATAGAATGACAAAAACAAAAAACGCGTGACGAATGTCGCGCGTTTTTTTTATTTACTAAATTTTTTTATCTTACGTTTAATGTAACCTCGATATTACCTCTTGTTGCTTTCGAATAAGGACATACACCGTGAGCGGCTTCTACAAGTTCTTGTGCTTCGGCATGAGAGACGCCAGCAACGTGTACATCAAGTACAGCAGATAGGCCGAAACCACCATCTGTATCTTTTCCGATAGAAACGTGAGCAGTTACTTCTGTACTTTCTACTTTCACACGTTTTGTACGAATGACAAGTTGTAATGCACTATCAAAACAAGCGGCATAACCAGCAGCAAATAGTTGTTCTGGATTCGTTGCCTCTCCGCCTGCACCACCTAGTGCTTTCGGCATTTTTACATCAAGATTTAATATGCCATCATCTGAAATTACTCTTCCGTTTCTTCCACCTGTAGCAGTTACTGAAGCAGTATATAATTTATCCATGTTTATTCCCCTTTTCTATCATTAATTGTTTTCATTGTTTCAATTAGTTTATTTAATTGAATTAATAAAGAACGATATTCTTGTTCTGTAATTCCTAAATTTGTTGCCATTGTTGTCGGCAATGAACAAGCCTTTTCTTTTAAATCTTTACCTTGTTCTGTTAATTTAATACAAACTTTGCGCTCATCTTCTTTGGAACGAACGCGTTTTACAAGTGTTAATGATTCCATTCGTTTTAACATAGGTGTTAACGTACCGGAATCTAAAAATAGACGTTCTCCAATTTCTTTTACTGTTAGTCCATCTTGCTCCCATAGTACGAGTAAAGTAATGTACTGGGGATACGTAATACCCATCTCTTCTAAATATGGTCGATAAAAGCGGGTAACTTCTTTAGAACAGGCGTAAATAGAAAAACAAAGTTGGTTATCTAGATGTAAAGAATTCTCTGTCATACATAACTCCTTCCTAATTAAGTTTTGCACAATTTAATTTTGTAAAACCAATATAACGAAAAAGAAATACAATGTCAAATACATTGTATTGAGAAAGTTTGTGCTACAATTTGGAACAATCATACATATTTTCCTTCATGATGAAAGAAGATAGGAAAGATGATGTTATAATTCATATGGAATAGTTTCCATCACTTGATTATGAGGGCTTTTTTTGGTAACGTACAAATAGAGTTATTAATTTATAATCATTATAAAGTAGGAAGTCTTTATTAGTTTTACTGAATCTCCTTTATTACATACGGAGAATAAATAAAAAATAATCGGTTGTTCACACGATTGTCAGATTCATAAGAGGAAAGTTGTATTATGATAGTAGATAAAGTGATAAAACGGGTGAAGGGGGACATGCTGCGTGCATATTCTTGTTGTTAGTGTAAATTATCGAACAGCCCCTGTAGAATTTCGTGAGAAACTCACATTTCAGGCAGCAGAGCTAGAGCAAGCAATGACTACATTACAAAATCAAAAGAGCGTGTTAGAGAATGTCATTGTATCAACTTGTAATCGCACTGAGATTTACGCTGTTGTCGATCAATTACACACGGGACGGTATTATATTAAGAAGTTTTTAGCTGATTGGTTTCAGCTTGAAATAGAAGAAGTCGCACCATATTTAACTATTTTTGAACAAGACGGTGCAATAGATCATTTATTCCGCGTGACGTGCGGTTTAGATTCTATGGTAGTTGGAGAAACACAGATTTTAGGCCAAATAAAAGATAGCTTTTTAGAAGCGCAACAAGTAAAAGCGACAGGCACAATTTTTAATGAGTTGTTTAAGCAGGTGGTTACGTTAGCGAAACGTGCGCACTCAGAAACGACGATTGGTGAAAGTGCGATGTCTGTTAGTTATGCTGCTGTTGAGCTTGGAAAGAAAATATTTGGTGAGTTAACAGATTGTCATGTGCTTATTCTTGGTGCTGGTAAGATGGGTGAACTGGCACTGCAAAACTTATATGGAAGCGGTGCTCGAAAAGTAACAGTCATGAATAGGACGTTTACGAAAGCGGAAGTAATGGCTGAGAAATATATGGGACATGCAAAGCCTTTAAGTGAATTGCAATGTGCATTATTAGAAGCAGATATTTTAATTAGTTCAACTGGTGCATCTGAATATGTCATTACGAAAGAGATGATGACAAAGGTAGAGAAAATGCGCTCTGGTCGTCCGTTATTTATGGTGGATATTGCAGTGCCACGTGATATTGATCCAGCGATTGATGAACTAGAAGGTTCTTTCTTATATGACATTGATGATTTGCAAGGAGTAGTGGAAGCAAATCGTGCTGAGCGTTTGAAAGAAGCAGAGAAAATTCAATTTATGATTGAAGAGGAAATTGTTTTATTTAAAACGTGGTTAAGTACACTTGGTGTTGTTCCGTTAATAGCAGCTCTTCGTGATAAGGCACTTGCTATCCAAAGTGAAACGATGGAAAGCTTGGAACGAAAAATACCGAATCTTAGTGATCGTGAGAGAAAAGTAATTAGTAAGCATACGAAAAGTATTATTAATCAATTATTGAAAGACCCAATTTTAGTAGCTAAAGAAATAGCTGCTGAAGAGGGAGCAGACGAAAAATTAGCGTTATTTGCAAAGATTTTTGACTTAGAAATGGAAGATGTAGAGAGTTGTGCGGAAGAAGTAGAACATAAAAGAGCGTGGACACCATCCGTTCCATCTTTATAATTTGGAAGGATGATCGGATGAGTTTTTTAAATAACAGTATTATTTATCATATTGCAATTATTTTATATGCTTGTAGCATTAGTTTATATTTTATAGATTATTTCCAAAGTAACCGAAAGGCGAACCGATTTGCTTTTTGGTTACTTTCAATTGTATGGGTTCTGCAGTCTATCTTTATGTTACTCAGGGCTACAGATTCAGAAACGAACCCTATATTAACTTTATTATCAGGGATTTATTTTTATGTTTGGCTATTGATTACGATGTCGTTAGTCATTAATCGGTTTATGAGAATTGACTTTTTAGTCTTTTTTACAAATGTTGTCGCATTTGGCGTAAGCGCTTTTTCTATTTTTACACCGCTCGGAAAGATGTCGCCGGTACTGGCAGAGCAATTAGTTTCAGAACTTGTATATGTACATGTCGGTATGGCTATTATTTCTTATGCAACTTTCACTGTATCGTTCATTTTTTCTATTATGTATTTATTGCAATATCGCCTATTAAAAAAGAAAAAATGGAATGCGAGATTAAGAAGGTTAGGGAATTTGCCGAAGTTAGAATCGATGTCTTACGGATTAAATTTATTTTCTGTTCCATTTTTCTTACTAGCTATTTTATTAGGATGCATATGGGGATATACGAAATTGGACAATTTCCATTGGTATGATACGAAAGTGATCGGGTCTTTTGTCGTTCTATTTGTATATTGTGCTGGCCTATATTTACGAGTGGCAGATGTGTTGCAAGGGAAGAAAATCGTGCAGTGGAACATCGGAGCATTTCTCGTAATGCTAATCAATATTTTTCTATTAAGCAGTTTATCCAACTTCCACTTTTGGTATTTATAATGAGGAGAGAGAATTATGCGCAAAATTATTGTAGGGTCACGAAAGAGTAAATTAGCATTAACGCAAACAAACTGGTTTATTGATCAGTTAAAAGCACTAGGTTTACCATATGAATTTGAAGTGAAAGAAATCGTCACAAAAGGTGATGTTATTTTAGATGTTACTCTTTCAAAAGTAGGCGGAAAAGGCTTGTTTGTTAAAGAGATTGAACATGCGTTACTGACGAAAGAAATTGATATGGCTGTACATAGTATGAAAGATATGCCGGCCGTACTTCCAGAAGGATTAATGATTGGTTGTACACCGAAGCGTGTTGACCCTCGTGATGCTTTTATCTCAAAAAGCGGAGCATCGTTTAAAGAGTTAGCAGAAGGCGCTATTTTAGGTACGAGTAGTTTAAGACGCAGTGCACAATTATTAGCTGCGAGACCAGATTTACAAGTGAAGTGGATTCGAGGAAATATCGATACACGTTTACGTAAATTACAAGAAGAAGATTACGATGCAATCATTTTAGCAACAGCTGGATTACAAAGAATGGGCTGGGATAATGAAGTTATTACAGAACATTTAGATGAGACGTTATGTGTACCTGCTGTAGGACAAGGTGCATTAGCGATTGAATGTCGTGAGGATGATAAGGATTTACTACAGTTGTTAGCGCATATGAATGATGCAGTAACAGAAAGAACAGTGGCGGCAGAACGAGTATTTCTTCATAAACTTGAAGGTGGCTGCCAAGTTCCAATCGCTGGATATGCAATTCTTACAGAAAATGATGCAATCGAATTAACAGCTCTTGTCGGTTCTATGGACGGTTCTATTTTATTGAAAGAGACAGTAGTAGGAACTAATCCAGAGGAAGTAGGATTAGAGGCTGCGGACCGTTTAATTAAACAAGGCGCCAAAGAACTCATTCTTGCTGCAAATAAGGGGCAACAATAAATATGAACGCTCTCGCTGGCAAAACGGTATTAATTACACGTGCCCAGCATCAAGCGAAACAAATGAGTGTAGCGGTGAAAGAAAAGAGCGGAATTCCATTGGAAATTCCGCTTTTGCGTATGGAAGGTATGTCTCATAGGCAAATTCAACATATAGCAGGGCAGCTGCATTCGTATGACTGGGTTATTTTTACGAGTAAAAATGGGGTAGCTTTTTTTCTAGATAGCTTGAGAAAGAAGCTACCCGCAAAGACTAAAATTGCTGCAGTAGGCGTGAAAACAGGGTTAGAGTTAGAAAAGCGGGGCTATCAAGTGGACTTCGTTCCAACTTCATTTGTTGCAGAAGTATTTGCAGAAGAGTTTGTAAAAAGACTAAGTGGAAACGAGTGCATTTTATTTCCGAAAGGGAATTTAGCAAGAGATGTAATTCCAGTTGCACTTCGCGAAATTGGTGTTTCTCTAGATGAGCTAATCGTATATGGTACGAAAGAGAATGTAGAGAAAAGGCAAGAGCTTATAGTAGCGTTAGAAGTAGGGAAAGTAGACATTATTACATTTACAAGCCCTTCAACTGTTACTAGTTTTGTTCGTTTACTTGAGGGTACAAACTGGAGAGAATGGACAAAAAACTGTACAATTGCTTGTATAGGGCCTATTACGGAAAAAGAGGCGATCCTTTATTTTCCACATGTTATTATGCCGAAAGAGTACACTGTAGAAGCATTACTACAATGCATTTGTGAATCTATAAAATAAAAGAATGGGGATAGAAATCTATGAACTCTTTACAATTTAATCGTCATCGTCGCTTAAGACAAAGCGGTAATATGCGTGCGCTTGTGCGTGAAACGTTTTTACATACGGAAGATTTTATTTACCCTATTTTTGTATTAGAAGGAGAAAATGTTCGTAATGAAGTGCCTTCTATGCCAGGCGTATATCAAATGTCTTTAGATTTATTGCAAGCTGAAATGCAAGAGGTTGTTGATTTAGGTATTCGTTCTGTTATTGTATTTGGTTTACCTGCTGAAAAAGATGAAGTTGGATCATCAGCATATTGTGATCATGGAATTGTGCAACGTGCAATTAAGCAAATTAAAGGTGAATTCCCTGAGCTAGTAGTAGTTGCAGATACATGTTTATGTCAATTCACAAGCCATGGTCATTGCGGTGTAATTGAAGATGGTATTATTTTAAATGACGAGTCTCTTGCAGTTCTTGCGAAAACAGCTGTAAGCCAAGCGAAAGCAGGAGCGGACATTATTGCGCCATCAAACATGATGGACGGATTCGTAACAGCAATTCGCCATGCATTAGATGAAAATGGTTTTGGACACGTACCAGTAATGTCGTACGCTGTGAAATATTCATCAGCATTTTACGGACCATTCCGTGATGCGGCGCACGGTGCCCCGCAATTTGGTGATCGTAAAACATATCAAATGGATCCAGCGAACCGTATGGAAGCATTCCGTGAAGCAGAATCAGATGTAATGGAAGGGGCAGATTTCTTAATTGTAAAGCCAGCTCTTTCTTACTTAGATATCGTTCGTGATGTGAAAAATAACTTTAATTTACCAGTCGTTGCATATAACGTAAGTGGTGAATATTCGATGATTAAAGCAGCAGCGCAAAATGGTTGGATTAATGAAAAAGAAGTTGTACTTGAAAAATTAATTAGCATGAAACGTGCAGGAGCAGATTTAATTATTACGTATCATGCAAAAGATGCAGCAAGATGGTTACAAGAAGGAGGCGCTAAATAATGAAAAAGTTTGATAAGTCGATTGCGGCGTTTGAAGAGGCACAAGATTTAATGCCTGGTGGCGTAAATAGCCCCGTTCGTGCCTTTAAGTCTGTCGGTATGAATCCGTTGTTTATGGAGCGCGGAAAAGGTTCTAAAGTATATGATATCGATGGAAATGAATACATCGATTACGTATTATCATGGGGTCCTTTAATTCATGGTCATGCGAACGATCGTGTTGTTGAAGCTTTAAAGTCTGTTGCTGAAAGAGGAACAAGCTTCGGTGCCCCAACGGAAATTGAGAATAAATTAGCGAAACTTGTTATTGAGCGCGTACCATCAATTGAGATTGTACGTATGGTTAACTCTGGAACAGAAGCGACAATGAGTGCGCTACGTTTAGCTCGTGGTTATACAGGCCGTAACAAAATTTTGAAATTCATCGGTTGTTACCACGGTCATGGTGATTCGTTATTAATTAAAGCGGGTTCTGGTGTGGCGACGCTAGGTTTACCAGATAGCCCTGGTGTACCAGAAGGTGTAGCGAAAAATACGATTACCGTAGCGTATAACGATTTAGATAGTGTGAAATACGCTTTCGAACAATTTGGTGATGATATTGCTTGTATAATTGTAGAACCAGTAGCAGGAAATATGGGTGTTGTTCCTCCGCAACCAGGATTTTTAGAAGGTCTTCGTGAAGTAACAGAGCAAAATGGTGCATTGCTTATTTTTGATGAAGTCATGACAGGATTCCGAGTTGCTTATAATTGCGGACAAGGTTATTACGGTGTAACACCTGATTTAACTTGTTTAGGTAAAGTAATCGGTGGTGGCTTACCAGTAGGAGCATACGGTGGTAAAGCAGAAATTATGCGCCAAGTTGCACCGAGCGGACCGATTTACCAAGCAGGTACTTTATCAGGTAACCCACTTGCAATGGCAGCAGGTTATGAAACGTTAGTACAGTTAACGCCAGAATCGTATGTAGAATTTGAGCGTAAAGCTGAAATGTTAGAAGCTGGATTACGTAAAGCGGCTGAAAAACATGGCATTCCGCATCATATTAACCGTGCGGGTTCTATGATTGGTATCTTCTTTACAGATGAACAAGTTGTTAATTACGATGCAGCAAAATCTTCAAACTTAGAATTCTTTGCGGCTTACTATCGTGAAATGGTAGAACAAGGTGTATTCTTGCCACCATCTCAATTCGAAGGTCTATTCTTATCGACAGCACATAGTGATGCAGATATTGAAGCGACGATTGCAGCGGCTGAAATTGCAATGTCAAAATTAAAAGCTTAATTGTTGAAAGAAAATCGCTCTCCATAAGGGGAGTGATTTTTTTTATTCATAAAGTCAGCTTTCCATACATAAATCTGTAATGACATATAGTTTGGGAGGGGGAAAAGAAGTGGCAACAGATCATTCATTACGTTTTTCATTAAAAGAATCTGTTTGGTTCCAAAAAGGACAGGAAGTCGAAGAACTTTTGTCAATTTCGTTAGATCCAGACGTTGAGATAGAAGAGCTTGATCATGAAGTTATCGTGAGAGGGCAATTAGATTTAACGGGAGAGTATGTTGCGCGGCAAGATGATTCGGCTTATTCATTAAGAGATCTATCGCCAGCGAAGTCAATTGATTATGTAGAAACAAGGGAAGATGGGGTTAATGAACTTGTTCATTCCTTTCCGCTTGAAATATCAATTCCGAGAAACCGTGTGAAAGTAATTGAAGAACTATATGTATCTATTGAAGAATTTGATTATGAATTAAAGGAAAATGGTTGCTTACAATTATTAGCGGATATATCTATCACTGGTTTATGTGATGAAGAAAGAATCGAGGATGAAGAGGAAGAAACAGCGTATGCTGAGTTAGAGGCTGATTCCGCACAAGAAGATGAAAATAGACCTGCGCCGCACGTAGAAGAACCAGTCTATAAGGAATCAGATGAGTGGGAAGATTACGCATTTGAACCGTTCCAACTAGAGGAAAGAAAAGAGCAGGAAGTAGAGGAAGAGGAAATAGAAGAACATGAATTTGTAGAGCGTGAAGAGGAGAAAGAATCAACGCCACAATTTGAATTGTTCGGAAGAAAAGATTTCAAGAAAGAAAAAGCGAAAAAACAAGAAGAGCAAGAAGAAGAAACGTATTCACAGCGAGATGAAAATGCACTTTATTTAACGAAAATATTTACGAAAGAACCGGAAGAAGAATTTACAAAGTTAAGAATGTATTTCGTGCAAGAAGGGGATACAATCGAATCTGTTGCAGACCGTTATGAAACGTCTGTACAAAACTTATATCGTGTCAATCAAACAGAAGATATATATTTAACTGCGGGACAAATTATTTATATTCCTGTTTCAAGGGCAAAAGCGAAATAAGTGAGTGTTTTCACTCGCTTATTTTCCTAAAGGCTATGTTTTGAATAGAAAGGGTTATTCGTATGGATATTGAATTACGAAATCGCTATGAACCCATTGTAAGGCAATACAGATTGGATACACAGCATATGGAAGAGCACGGAAGTGTAACGAAAATTTACACGAATCAAGGTCCGTATGCGCTCAAGAAAATAGAAGACGGGAAGTTAGAGCGGAATAACTTTTTGCACCATATGCAATATTTGAAGGAGAACGGTTTTTCAAATTATGTACCTATATACCATGCGACGGATGGAAGTTATATTTTAAGTGACGGGACGTATAATTATTATTTAATGCCTTGGTTAGAACGTGCGGAAGGCAACGGCGAGGATAATGATCAATACCATAAAATGTTTCAAACTCTCGGGACGTTACATCAAAAAACGATGAAAGAAGAAACGTATACAGAAGAAGATTTAGAAAAACATTATACAAATATATCCGATCGCTGGGAGAATGATGGTGAGATGTTAGAAGAGTTTCTCGTAGAATCTGAAGCGAAGTGGTATATGTCTCCGTTTGAATTGCAATATTGTACGTACTATCATCATGTAATGAGGGCTCGTGAGTTTGCAACGAAGCAATTAACTGAGTGGAACGATGCGATGAAGGAAAAAGAAAAAACACGTATTACTTTTGTGCATGGTAACGTATCGCTTAATCATTTCTTATTTGATTATGAACGGAATGGCTATTTTATTAGTTTAGAAAAATCGAAGTTTGCAACACCAGTGCAAGATATAGTTGGTTTTTATTCTCGGTCTTTAAACACGTATCCAATTGCGCGAAGTGATCGGTTTGAATGGTATCAAATGTACCAAAAAAATTTCCCTTTTACGAAAGAAGAGCAACTACTCATGTTTGCGTATATGACGTATCCATCGCAATTTATTCGGCAAATCCAGTCTTATAAGAAAAGAAGAGAGAGTCGCAATGAGGAAAATGAACTTCTCGGAGTAAAGAGCTTACAACAATCGCATTGGCTCGTTAGTAATATAGAATATTTCCTTTCGCAATTACAAGCTGCCCAGCAAGGGAACGGATAAAGTGAAACTTTAATTAGTGGGGGATCTTACTGCCCGCAAATAGCGGGATAAAGAAGATAAGTAGAGGATGCTACTTATCTTCTTTTTTTGCCCAAAAAGCCGTAGTATTAAATTTATCTTGACGAATAGGGTTTCGTTTTTTACACTATTGTATATAATAATTAACAATCATATAAATGCCTTGAAGGGGAAGAGTATAACAAGAAACGTCTTCAGAGAGGAGAATCATTAGCTGGGAGATTCTCTAGATAGTTATGTTAGAAGGTAGCCCTGGAGCATCTTTTCTGAACGGAATAGTTCTCATTAGGAAAAGACGGATTTGTCCGTTATCAAATTAAGAGTATAAGCAAATTTCTGAATTTGTTTGTAAATAAAGGTGGTACCGCGATGTCCCTCGTCCTTTTTGGATGAGGGGCATTTTTTATTTTAAGGAGGGAAAATAATGTCAAACACGGAAAAGAATTTACCAACTAAATATGATCATATGTCCGTTGAAGAAGGCCTTTATCAATGGTGGCTTGAAGGCAAATATTTCGAAGCAACAGGAGATGAGAAGAAACAACCATACACAATTGTAATTCCACCTCCGAACGTAACTGGTAAGTTACACTTAGGTCATGCTTGGGATACAACTCTTCAAGATATTTTAACTCGTACGAAGCGTATGCAAGGTTACGATGTATTATGGCTTCCAGGAATGGACCATGCAGGTATCGCAACACAAGCGAAAGTAGAAGGGAAACTTCGTGAAGAAGGTATTTCACGTTACGATCTTGGCCGTGAGAAATTCCTTGAAAAAGCTTGGGAATGGAAAGAGGAATACGCGTCTCACATTCGTCAACAATGGGGGAAAGTTGGTTTAGGACTAGACTATTCTCGTGAACGTTTCACATTAGACGAAGGTTTATCTGATGCGGTTAATAAAGTATTCGTTCAATTATACGAAAAAGGCTTGATTTACCGCGGTGAATATATTATCAACTGGGACCCAGCAACACGCACAGCTCTTTCTGATATTGAAGTAATTCATAAAGAAGTTCAAGGTGCATTCTACCATATGAACTATCCGTTAACAGATGGCTCTGGTCATATTCGTCTTGCGACTACTCGTCCAGAAACGATGCTTGGTGATACAGCAGTAGCAGTTCATCCAGAAGACGATCGTTACAAGCATTTAATCGGGAAAACAGTTACACTTCCAATCGTAGGCCGTGAGATTCCAATTATTGCTGATGAGTACGTAGAAAAAGATTTCGGAACAGGCGTTGTAAAAATTACACCAGCTCATGACCCGAATGACTTTGAAGTAGGTAACCGTCATGACTTACCACGTATCTTAGTAATGAACGAAGATGGATCAATGAACGAAAAAGCTGGTAAGTATAACGGTATGGATCGTTTCGAATGCCGTAAAGCGTTAGTGAAGGACTTACAAGAAGCGGGCGTATTAGTAGAAATCGAGCCTCATATGCATTCAGTAGGTCATAGTGAGCGTAGTGGTGCAGTTGTTGAGCCTTACTTATCAACACAATGGTTCGTGAAAATGGCTCCACTTGCTGAGAAGGCAGTAGAGCTTCAACAAAAAGAAGAAGAGAAAGTAACGTTCGTACCAGAACGTTTTGAAAACACATACTTACGCTGGATGGAAAACATTCACGACTGGTGTATTTCTCGTCAATTATGGTGGGGACACCGTATTCCAGCTTGGTATCATAAAGAAACTGGTGAAGTATACGTAGGTACAGATGCACCAGCAGATATTGAAAACTGGAATCAAGATAACGACGTACTTGATACATGGTTCAGTTCAGCGTTATGGCCGTTCTCAACACTTGGCTGGCCGGATGAAGATTCAGCAGACTTTAAACGTTATTATTCAACAGATGCATTAGTAACGGGTTATGACATCATCTTCTTCTGGGTATCTCGTATGATTTTCCAAGGTTTAGAGTTTACTGGTGAGCGTCCATTTAAAGATGTATTAATTCACGGTTTAGTTCGTGATGAGCAAGGACGTAAAATGAGTAAATCTCTTGGTAACGGTATTGATCCAATGGATGTTATCGAGAAGTACGGTGCAGATGCAATGCGCTATTTCTTATCAACAGGAAGCGCACCAGGTCAAGATTTACGTTTCAGTATGGAAAAAGTAGAGTCTACTTGGAACTTCATTAATAAAATTTGGAACGCATCACGTTTCGTATTAATGAACATGGATGATATGAAGTATGAAGAAATCGATTTAACTGGTGAAAAATCAGTTGCGGATAAGTGGATTTTAACTCGCTTAAACGAAACAATCGAAAGCGTAACGCGTAACATGGATAAATATGAGTTCGGTGAAGCTGGTCGTTCATTATACAACTTCATTTGGGACGATTTCTGTGACTGGTACATTGAAATGGCGAAACTTCCACTATACGGTGAAGATGAAGCAGCTAAGAAAACAACTCGTTCTATTTTAGCTTACGTATTAGACCAAACAATGCGTCTATTACACCCATTCATGCCATTCGTAACAGAGAAGATTTGGCAACATTTACCGCATGAAGGCGAATCTATTACAGTAGCAGCGTGGCCAACAGTTCGCGAAGATTTACAAGATACAGAAGCTGCGGCAGAAATGCACCTTCTAGTTGATATCATTCGCTCTGTTCGTAACATCCGTGCAGAAGTTAATACGCCGATGAGCAAAAAAGTTCAAATGCAAATTAAAGCAAAAGATGAGGCTGTACTTGCTCAACTTACAAAAAACAGCTCTTACATTGAGCGTTTCTGTAACCCAAGCGAATTAATAATTCAAACGGATTTACAAGCACCAGAAAAAGCAATGACTGCAATCGTATCAGGTGCAGAGTTATTCTTACCGTTAGCTGATCTTATCAATCTTGATGAAGAGAGAGCACGTCTTGAGAAAGAATTTGAGAAGTTCGACAAAGAAGTAGAACGTGTACAGAAGAAACTTTCAAACCAAGGTTTCGTAGCGAAAGCTCCTGCAGCAGTTATTGACGGAGAGCGTGCGAAAGAGCAAGACTACCTAGAAAAACGTGAAGCAGTTCGCCAACGTCTAGCAGATCTTGAAAAGTAAAATGTTTTTTAGAGGCTCACTATATTGGTGAGTCTCTTTTCTTTGCGTATAATAGGAGTATGAAGGTTGTCTTTTGAAAGGGGGAAAGCATACGTGATACATACATACGAAGAAGCGATAGGGTGGATTCATAGCCGATTGAAGTTTGGTATTAAACCAGGATTAGAAAGAATGAGATGGATGCTAGAAGAGCTCGGAAATCCAGAGCGTCACATAAAATGTGTTCATCTTGCTGGTACAAATGGAAAAGGTTCAACGTTAACATATATGCGCTACATGTTAGAAGATGCAAAATATAAGGTAGGAACATTTACCTCTCCTTATATTGAAACATTTAACGAACGTATTAGTGTGAACGGGACACCAATTGCAGATGAAGAGATTACTGAACTTGTAAAGATGGTAAAGCCAGTCGTTGAAAAACTAGATGAGACGGATTTAGGGGAAGCGACTGAGTTTGAAATTATTACTGTTATGGCAATTTGTTATTTCGGTAAAGTTAATTTCTGTGATGTTGTTTTATTTGAAACAGGGCTGGGAGGGCGCTTTGATTCTACGAATGTTATTCATCCTGTTCTTACGATTATTACAAATATCGGCCACGATCATATGCATATTTTAGGGAACACACTAGGAGAAATTGCATATGAAAAGGCGGGGATTATTAAGTCTGGTGTTCCAGTTATTACTGGTGTACGAGATGAGGAAGCATTGCAAGTCATTCAAAAAGTTGCAAAGGAAAATCATGCAAACTTATACGAGATGGGCAAGCATTTTACAGCGTTACATAAACAGTCTGGCGAAGATGGAGAACAGTTCGATTTCACTTGTCCTTTCGCCACCTTTGAAGATGTGCGAATCTCAATGAAAGGTGTTCACCAAGTAGGAAACGCAGTACTTGCACTTATGGCAGTCATGTATGTCAAAACATACTTATCATTTTTAATTGAGGAAGAAGAAATAAGAACTGGATTACAGGAAGCGTATTGGATTGGGCGATTTGAAAAACTGCAAAACAATCCAGATATTATTATAGATGGTGCCCATAACCCAGAAGGTATCGAAAGTCTTGTGAAAACAGTAGAATCACATTACAAAAATAAAAATGTAATAGTTTTATTTACTGCCCTAGGTGATAAACAATTGCATAATATGGTAGATCAATTAGAAACCATTGCCGATGAAATTATTTTTACAACATTCGCCTTTGATCGTGCTATTTCTGCTGACAAGCTTGCATCGTATGCAAAGAAAGAGTCAAAACTAGTTTTTGAAAATTGGAAAGAGGCAATTGATACGAAGGTTGAAATGATTGGAGAAAATGATGTTTTTATCATAACAGGTTCTCTTTATTTCATTTCGGAAGTTCGAAAATATATTCGCGAGAAAAACTAGATAGTCTTTGCTATCTAGTTTTTCTGTTCTACAAATGAAGTCAAATGCATACATATAAGATAAATATATAGGGTTATTTGGCGAATTCCTCTGACAAATATCTCGTTTTTTTGTGAAATGAATATGATATGATGCGGACAACGATAAGAGGTGAGGTGTGAGTGTATGGACAAGCAATCACGAACGATCTCAGTGAAAGTGAATGGAACAGAAGCGAAGTATGAGGAGAAGAAGAAAGATGAATTTGAATGGATGGTAGTAGAAAGTGAAAGACCGAAAAACGTTGTTCCGTTTCAAAAAGCGAAATTGGTGTCTAAGGAAAAAAAACGAAAGAAGTGGAGCAATACGTTAATTGCAATCGTTGCAACTGCGATTGTTATTGGTACGGCGTTTGGGATGGGAATGCTACAGTTACTTAAAGGACAAGGTGCGACAGGCGGAAGCGAAGTAACAGCTTCGAAGCAGATGCGAAATGAAGAATCAAAGGTGGGTGGAACGGCAGAACAAACACCGGCACCAAAAGAGGAAAAACAAAAAGCACAGACAGGAACGTCATTAGATCCAATGAAATTATTTTTTGTGCAAGGAGGGATTTATTCTTCCGAAGAAAAGGGACAGGCCGCTCTTGAAGAGTGGAAAGGTAATGGAGGCGTTGCAGCTTTAAAACCGAGCGGTGATAAGTATGCATTAGTTGTTGGTATTGCTAGCGATGAACAAGGTATAAATCAATTAATGACGCAGTATAAAAATGATAATGTCTCCGTATTGAAAAAGAACTGGGATATAACAGATAAAGCGTTACTTAAAGATGATAAAGAAGTTGGGGCGTTTTTAACAAAAGTACAGCCATTATATACTCATTTAGCAAAATATGCTTCCAGCGTACAAGCTAGTGGAAAAAGTAATGCAAAAGATATAGGTGCGATTGAAAAAGAGTGGAAAGCAATTGAAAAAGAAGGAAAAAGTATGAAGCAGGAAGAAGCAAAGAAATTGTATATGTATACGTCAGTAGCTGTGCAAACAGTGAAGGATGGAAAAGGTGATAAGGAATCTTTGGCGAAATTAAATCAAGTTATTATTGATGGTATACTTTCATATGAAAAAATTGTTTCCCAAAAGGTGAAATAATAGGATAATGAAATGACGAAGGAAGAAGTATAGGTACTTCTTTCTTTTCTTTTGAATTTAGAGCAAAGTGCTTTCTCTATGGCAGGAATATAATCGTATTTTAGTAAAAAGTATTATTTTATTTAGAGAAAATAATATTTCTTTCATTTGTGGACAAACTATTCCTTTGATACGATTGATGTAAATGATTCTGCTTCATGTGAGAAAGGAAGGAGAAAATATGAGAAAAATTATTTTAGCATCAGGGTCACCTCGCAGGAAGGAACTGCTTGAGTTAGCGGATGTACCATTTGAAATCATTGTAAGTGAAGTAGAAGAGACGATTGGTGCGTACTCATCACCTTCTGATATCGTTATGTCCCTCGCCCTGCAAAAAGCATCTGCGGTAGCAGAAACGAATAGTGATTACATTGTGTTAGGTGCAGACACAATTGTTACATATGAATCGCGTATTCTTGGAAAGCCTTCTAATGAGGCTGAGGCGAAAGAAATGTTGCAATTATTATCAGGGAAAACACATGAAGTGTATACTGGTGTTGCAATTATAGCAAAAGACAAAACAGTCACTTTTTACGAGCGTACAGAAGTTACGTTTTGGGAATTAACAGAAGAGGAAATTGACGTATATGTTGCATCAAAAGAACCTCTTGATAAAGCAGGAAGTTATGGAATTCAAGGTAAAGGATCTATTTTTGTTCAACATATTCAAGGGGACTACTATAGTGTAGTCGGGTTACCAATTTCACGTCTTGTTCGGGAATTAAAACAATTTAATATTGATGTAACCCATGCGTAAAATTGCATGGGATTTTCTTTGAGAGAACAAATAAAGGGGTGGAGAAATGAACGGTATTCGTGATGTTGTCAAAGAAGAACAGCCACGGGAGCGTTTATTGTTAGAAGGAGCTGGAAGTTTATCGAATCGGGAGCTTCTTGCTGTGTTACTTAGAACAGGTTCTAAAGAAGAAACAGTTTTAAAGTTATCAGATAAAATTTTACATCACTTTGATGGTTTACGTATGTTGAAAGATGCAACGTTAGAAGAGCTTGTCAGTATACATGGTGTTGGGATTGCAAAGGCAGCCCAGCTTATAGCTGCTTTTGAACTTGGTAGAAGAATGGTACGTTTAGAATATCAAAATAGATACAGCATTCGAAGCCCAGAAGATTGTGCGAGATATATGATGGAAGAAATGCGCTTCCTGCAGCAGGAGCATTTTGTATGCTTATATTTGAACACAAAAAATCAAGTTATACATAGGCAAACGATTTTCATTGGAAGTTTAAACACATCAATTGTACATCCAAGAGAAGTTTTTAAAGAAGCGTTCCGCCGCGCAGCAGCCTCTATCATATGTCTTCATAACCACCCTTCAGGAGACCCCACGCCGAGCCGAGAGGATATTGAAGTAACGAAACGCTTAGTAGAATGCGGCCAGATTATAGGAATTGAAGTGCTTGACCATATTATAATAGGTGACCATAAATTCGTGAGTTTAAAGGAAAAAGGTCATATTTAAGACTATGCTTTTTACTTATTTTGTTTTATAATGTGATTTATGAGTTTTTTGTAGAAATTTATCTACAAGAAGGATAAAGATATAAAAAACGTACTGTTTTTATAATATAAAGTAAGAAAAAATGAGTCCGTGAAAACAAGAAAGGAAGATAAATAATATGTTTGGATTTGGTGGCTTTACTCGCGATCTTGGAATAGATTTAGGAACTGCGAACACGCTTGTATATGTAAAAGGAAAAGGTGTAGTTTTACGTGAACCTTCAGTAGTAGCGTTACAAACTGATACGAAACAAATCGTTGCTGTAGGTAGCGATGCAAAACAAATGATTGGTCGTACACCAGGAAACGTTGTGGCACTTCGCCCGATGAAAGACGGTGTAATTGCTGATTACGAAACGACAGCAACAATGATGAAATATTACATTCAACAAGCTCAAAAATCAAATGGATTCTTCTCACGTAAGCCTTACGTAATGGTATGTGTACCGTCTGGTATTACAGCTGTAGAAAGACGTGCAGTAATCGATGCGACTCGTCAAGCGGGTGCTCGTGATGCTTATCCAATCGAAGAACCATTTGCAGCAGCAATTGGTGCGAACTTACCTGTTTGGGAACCAACTGGTAGTATGGTTGTTGATATCGGTGGCGGTACAACAGAAGTTGCAATCATTTCTTTAGGTGGTATTGTAACAAGTCAATCAGTTCGTGTTGCGGGTGATGATATGGACGATTCAATCATTCAGTACATCAAGAAAAGCTATAACTTAATGATTGGTGAAAGAACGGCTGAAGCATTAAAATTAGAAATCGGTTCTGCAGGCGAGCCAGAAGGTATCGAGCCTATGGAAATTCGCGGTCGTGATTTAGTAAGTGGTTTACCAAAAACAGTACTAATTCAGCCAGAAGAAATTGCAGATGCATTAAAAGATACAGTAGATGCAATTGTAGAATCTGTTAAAAATACGTTAGAGAAAACTCCACCTGAATTAGCGGCAGACATTATGGACCGTGGTATCGTATTAACAGGTGGCGGAGCATTACTACGTAACTTAGATAAAGTGATTAGTGAAGAAACAAATATGCCAGTTCTTGTTGCAGAAGACCCATTAGATTGCGTAGCAATTGGAACGGGTAAAGCATTAGACAATATCGATCTTTTCAAAACTGCTGCTCGATAATATTGCAAAATAAAAATCAATGAAATTAAGAGGGTGTGAACGTGCCACAGTTTTTCTTAAACAAAAGATTAATTGTTTTGTTAGTTAGTATTATTCTTCTCGTGGCATTGATTGGAATCTCATTGAAAGAACGGAACAGTTTAACATGGCCAGAGCAGTTTGTTAAAGACACTGTCGGTGTTGTAGAACGTGTATTCCAAAAGCCAGCGAAATACGTAGCTGGATTCTTCGAAAATGTAGAGGATGTAAAGCGCACGTATGAAGAGAATAAAGAATTAAAAGCAAAATTAGATAATTATGCAGGTCTATCAGGGAAAGTAAAACAATTAGAAGATGATAACAAGAAGTTACAAGAGTTAACGGGTAAAAAAGAGTTAAATAGCCAATATACTGAAATTCCATCTACTGTTGTTTCTCGTAATCCAGATAAATGGTACGATTTAATCGGAATTGATAAAGGAGCACAGCAAGGAATTAAAAAAGATATGGCTGTAGTAACTTCACAAGGTCTAGTTGGACGAGTGAAAAGTGTATCCCAGTTTACATCATCAGTAGAATTGCTAAGCTCTATGAGCCGAACAAATCGTGTTTCTGCTATCGTACAAGGTGATGAGAAAATCTTCGGATTGATTGAAGGTTACGACAAAGAAAAGCACTTACTTCTTTTCACAAAGATTGGCTCTGATGCTCAGGTAGCGAAAGATCAATTAGTTGTAACATCTGGACTTGGTGATATTTTCCCGAAAGGTCTTGTAATTGGAACAATCGTTGATGTTCAGCCAGATCCATACGGCTTAACAAAAACAGCTTATGTAAAACCGGCCGCTGACTTGAATGACGTAGAGCATATTATGGTTGCTAAACGTGCAACGCCTTCAGCGCCATTAGAATAGGAGGGGGAGAAGAGATGATGAAGATTTTAAAAAGAGCAGCTCTTCCTCTTTTGCTCCTTTTTGTTTTTCTATTTGAAAATATGTTTGCTACTATTGTTCCAACAGAGGTTTTTTGGAAAGACAGTATAGCAGCACCTCATTTCTTTATAATTGTGTTATGTTTTATTACTGTGTACTATAGTCCGGTCCAAGGGATTTATTACGGACTCTTATTTGGTTTCTTATTTGATACCGTATACACAGAACTTGTCGGTATATATATATTTGCGTATCCGATTTTAGCTTATTTAGTTTATAGTGTGATGAAGATACTACAATTGAATTTATTTATTGTTGCTTCTATTGTACTAGCTAGCATTGTAGCACTAGAGTATTATGTGTATGGATTTTTAACTTTGTTAGGACGTACTCATATGTCAGCGTATGTCTTTTTCACAGATCGTCTCCTGTCTACTTTATTGCTAAATGCAATTTTCTTATTGATAGTTTGTTTCCCACTGAGACGATATTTAGTGCGTCTTTCAAAAGCGATGGAAGAAAAAGAAAAAAGGATTTTCTAATTTTATGTCGAATTGAATCGGTGGGGTGAACTTTAGTGGAAGAAAAAAAGCAACAAAATGTAACAATAAAAGGGACAAAAGACGGAATAACGCTTCATTTAGATGATTGTTGTTCATTCTCTGAATTACTGGAGGAACTGGATGAAAAGCTTTCTACACATTACTATGATGGTGATGGGCGCTCTTTAATTGAAGTGCATGTGAAAGTGGGAAATCGTTATTTAACAGAAGTCCAACAAGAAGAGATTCGTACGTTAATTCGTAATAAAAAGAATCTTGTTGTGGATTCAATTGAAAGTGATGTTATAACGAAAGCAGAAGCAATAGCTTGGAAAGAAGAAACAGAAATTGTCCCTATTTCCAAAATTGTTCGCTCTGGACAAGTTTTACATGTAAAAGGAAATTTATTGTTAATTGGAGATGTTAATCCAGGCGGAACGGTTATCGCTGGGGGGAATATTTTTGTCGTAGGATCATTAAGAGGAATTGCGCATGCTGGGTATTATGGGGATTCGGATGCTGTAATCGCTGCATCTGATATGAACCCGATGCAACTTCGAATTAGTGATGTGGCAATGCGGGCTCCGGAAGAGAAAGAAGACGGAGCGGAGGCGGCAGAATGTGCGTATATTAATGAGAACAATCACATTGTTGTCGATCGACTGCAACTTCTCACTCATCTTAGACCTAATTTAACAAAGTTAGAAAGGGGAATTGTATAGCTGTGGGAGAGGCAATAGTAATTACATCTGGAAAAGGCGGAGTAGGTAAAACTACAACGTCTGCGAACATTGGTACAGCCCTGGCGTTATCTGGAAAGAAAGTGTGCTTAATTGACACAGATATCGGTCTTCGAAACTTAGACGTAGTAATGGGGCTGGAAAATCGTATTGTATTTGATCTTGTTGATGTCGTTGAAGGGCGTTGCCGTTTACCTCAGGCGCTTATTAAAGATAAGCGTTTTGATGATCTTTATTTATTACCTGCAGCGCAAACGAGTGATAAATCAGCGGTAACACCTGAACAAATGGATGAATTAATACAAGTATTACGTCAAGATTATGATTACATATTAATTGATTGTCCTGCGGGGATTGAGCAGGGATTTAAAAATGCGGTAGCTGGTGCGGATAAAGCAATCGTTGTTACGACGCCAGAAGTATCCTCAATGCGCGATGCGGATCGTATTATCGGGCTTTTAGAAAAAGAGGATATTGAACCACCAAAACTTGTTATTAATCGTGTGCGTAGTCATATGCTTCATGAGCAGGATATGTTAGATGTTGATGAAATCGTACGTACATTGTCAATCGAGCTTCTTGGTGTTGTCGAGGATGATGATGAAGTTATTCGTGCTACAAATACAGGTGAACCTGTAGCGTTGCAACCGAGCGGAAAAGCAGCGTTAGCTTATCGTAATATTGCAAGACGCTTGTTGGGTGAGAATGTACCATTGCAAGCATTTGGACAAGAAAAGGTATCGGTATTTACAAAGATGAAAAACTTCTTTGGAATCCGTTAAAAGCACTTCGCATATATGCGAAGTGCTTTCTTTTTTCTTGACACGAATATCTTCCTTTCTTAGCTCATACATATGTACAAACTGTATACAACTGTTTCTATTTAAATTAGCTTAACGAAAGAAAGGAGACAGTATGAAAAATAGACGTGTAGAAGAAATTAAAAAACGGATTGCGAAAAGGAAGGCAGAGCAAGAAAGGATGGAGGAAGAGCAGTATTTTGCTGGAGGGAATTTTGATAGTGAAACAGTATTTATTGAAGAAGGAGAAAAGGAAATTCATCCTTTATTTCGAAAAGAAGTATTTTTCTTCAAAGTTTTGTTATCAGCAATATTAGTTCTTTCTGTCGCTATTTTATATAAGAATGCCCCCCCTTCTTTCGACGGTGCTAAAGCTGTTACAGAAAAAGTGATGAAAGAAGAATTTCAGTTTGCTACTGTAGCGAAATGGTACGAAAAGCAGTTTGGAAAACCGCTCGTATTTTATTCACCTACTGAGAAAAAAGAAGGAACTATTCAGCAAAAAGATTATGCTATCCCTGCTTCTGGAAAGGTGATGCAAGGGTTTCAAAAAAATGGCCAAGGTGTATTTGTTCAAACAGCTACAAATGCAACTGTTGAGTCAGTGAATGAAGGGCTAGTTGTTTTTGCAGGTAAGAAAGAGGAACTTGGTAATACGGTTCAAATTCAGCATGCAGATGGAACAGAATCGTGGTATGCGAATTTAAATGACATGACAGTGAAATTATATGATTACGTTTCAAAGAAACAAAAAATTGGAACGGTGAATAATGATGCGAATAATAAAAATGGTAAGTTTTATTTCGCGATAAAAAAGAATGAAAAATTTATTGACCCGATCCAGGTGATTTCATTTGATTAAATATAGAGAAGTTTTAACGAAGATTTCAGTGCATCCGTTATTTTGGGTTATTATTGTCATTGGTATTTTTACGGCACGTTTTAAAGAGTTACTACTGTTATTTTGTATCGTTCTTATCCATGAACTTGGGCATGCCTTCGCGGCGGCACACTACAATTGGCGTATTAAAAAGATTCAACTTTTACCGTTTGGTGGTGTGGCTGAGCTTGAAGAACATGGGAATAAGTCATTGAAAGAGGAACTTGTTGTTGTAATTGCAGGGCCTATACAACATATTTGGATGATGGTGGTAGGTTATATAGTGTTTGAAGCTGGTTGGCTGGGTGCAGATTTATATTATTTCTTTATATGGAATAATATAATTATTTTAGCATTTAATTTACTACCTATTTGGCCGCTTGATGGTGGAAAAGTATTGTTTAACGTATTATCATATCGTTTTCCTTATTTACAAGCACATGAAAAGATGATGAAATTATCATGTGTTTTTTTTAGTGTAATACTAGTGTGGCAGTTACTTTGGAATAGTAACAATATTATGATGTGGGTATTACTCATATTTTTAGCGGTGTCGTTATATCAAGAGTGGAAACAAAGACAGTATGCCTTTATGCGTTTTTTATTAGAACGTTATTATGGGAATAAAAGAGGAATTGAAAAGATTGCACCTATTGAAGTGCAATCAGAAGATCATTTATATAAGATATTCACAAAATTTCGTAGAGGGTATAAGCACTCTATTATCGTCCATGGAAAATATAAAGAACATTACACATTGGATGAAAATGAACTACTCTATGCGTATTTTACTGAAAAACGAACAACTTCATCTGTTGAAGAATTAATCGGTTAGTGTTGACGATAGCACTAACCTTTTATTATTGTAAAAGCAAAGAAGATTATAAAGTGAGGAAAGAATTTTGAAAACGTTATATATGAACTATGCAGGATCGGAAAAACGCGTTGCAATTGAAGAGAAGAAAAAAATTGTTGAGTTTTTATGGAAACGAAATGAAGAACAAGAGATTGTTGGGCATATTTATGTTGGACGTATCGTAAGAACGATTGCTGGAATGAACGCAGCTTTTGTAAACATCGGTTTAGAAAAACATGCGTACCTTTCATACGATGATGTACCATCTTCTTATCGTATACATGAAGGGCAAGCAGTACTTGTGCAAGTTGTGAAAGAGGCAATTGATACGAAAGGGCCGAAATTGACGGCGAACATAGAATTTACCGGGAAATATGTCGTTTATATGCCATATGATGAAATGCGTGCGGTTTCTCGGAAAATAAAAAACAATAAAAGAAGGCAACAGCTACTCCAAATTGAGGTAGAAGGGACAGGAGGTTATATTTTTCGCTCTGCTTCTGAAAAAGGAGAAATTGAAGAAATACAAGCTGAAATGCAAAGATTACAGCAGTTATATGAAGAGCTAAAAAGAAAAGAGGGCCAAGGAAAGGCACCGTTACTACTTCATCGACCAGCGACCTTTTTAGATCGTGTATTCCAAGAGAATCCGATTGAAACGATTGAAAAAGTAGTTGTAGATACAAGAAGTATAGTAAAAGAATTAGAAGAAAAGATCGGAAAAGAAAAAGTAACTTTTTATAATGAAAAATCTTCAATGTTTAACCATTTTGGAATAGAGCGTGAGATCGAGAAAGCACTTCAAAAAATTGTGTGGCTCCCGAATGGTGCTTATTTAATTGTGGAACAAATGGAGACGATGACTGTAATTGATGTGAATACGGGTAAGTTTACTGGAAAACAGAATTTACAAGATACAGTCCTTCGTACAAATGAAGTGGCAGCTGAAGAGATTGCACGTCAATTAAGACTGCGTGATATCGGTGGTATGATATTAATTGATTTTATTAATATGAAAAGAAGAGAAGATAAAGAAAAGGTAAGAGAATGTCTGATGGCTGCTATGCAAAATGATCGCACATATACAAGAGTGCTCGGTTTTACAGAGTTAGGGATTTTGGAGATGACACGTAAACGTAAGAAACATTCTTTACGCGACGTATTACTAGAAGAGTGTGTACCGTGCAAAGCGACGGGGTATGTGATGTCATATGAAACAATTGCGTATGAGTTAGAGAGAGAGCTAATTACATATGGCAATATAGAGGATGAGGCAGTATTAATCGCGGCACCTAAAGAATTACAAAAACAATTCTTGCAAAAAGAATTACACAAAAATATTCCATTTGAAATTTATTTCAAAGATGATATGATCGAAAAGTATGCTATTATTCGTTTTGGAAGTAAAACAGAAATTGTAGAACGGAAAAAATAGTTAGCAGAACATTTATTGACAACCGTCTATGATTCATGATAACATCTTTATGTTATAGTTTATAGCACCTAAACGGCTATATGCTACAACCGCACAAGACAGGTTCCCTAAAGACATTTATGTCTACCTCGTTTTTGGCGAGTCTTAGTAATTAAGAGGAGGTGCAAGTATGTACGCAATTATCGAAACAGGTGGAAAACAAATTAAAGTTGAAGCTGGTCAAGCAATCTACATTGAAAAATTAGATGTTGAAGCTGGTGAAACTGTTACTTTTGACAAAGTTCTTTTCGTTGGTGGCGAAAACGTTAAAGTTGGTAGCCCAGTTGTAGAAGGTGCAACAGTTACTGCGAAAGTTGAAAAACAAGGTCGCGCTAAGAAAATCATCGTTTTCAAATACAAAGCGAAAAAGAACAATCGTAAGAAACAAGGTCATCGTCAACCTTACACTAAGCTAGTTGTTGAAGCTATCAACGCTTAATCCAGGTTAACATGATTAAAATTACGATAAGTCGCACGAAATTAGGAAGTATCCAATCATTTAAAATGACTGGACATGCCAATTATGCGCCACATGGACAAGACCTTGTCTGTGCAGCAACTACAGCGGTTGTGTTTGGTTCTATAAATGCAGTGGAAGAACTTTGTAATGTGCAGGCAACTATTGAACTCGGAAGTGATGGCGGATTCTTAACGTATGAATTGCCTAATGATTTAGACGTTCATGCAGCAGAAAAAGCACAAACGCTTTTAGAAGGATTGGTTGTTTCGCTTAAGACGATCGAACTTGATTACGGAAAGTATATCCGTTTAATAGAAAAAGTGCAGGAGGTGTAACGTATGTTAAGATTAGATCTTCAGTTTTTCGCATCTAAGAAAGGTGTAGGTAGTACAAAGAACGGTCGTGACTCTCAGTCAAAACGTCTTGGTGCTAAACGCGCAGATGGTCAAACGGTTTCAGGTGGTTCAATTCTTTACCGTCAACGCGGTACAAAAATTTATCCAGGTGTTAACGTTGGTCGTGGTGGCGATGACACTTTATACGCGAAAGTTGACGGCGTAGTACGCTTTGAGCGTCTTGGCCGTGACCGCAAACAAGTGAGCGTATATCCTGTTGCTCAAGAAGCATAAGAACTCACGGAAAACTCTAACCTGAGTGCAGGTTAGAGTTTTTCTATATTAAGGGGTATCTAAATGAATGAAAAATGGACAATTATAGATGCATTGCGTCATTCAAGACATGATTGGCTCAATCGTATGCAGATGGTGAAAGGAAACCTTTCCCTTGGAAAAGTGGAAGAGATTCATAGTCTCATCGATCGTTTTGTCCAAGAAGCGAGACAAGAATCCAATCTGATAGGGCTATCAATGCCTTTATTTTCAGAGTGGATTTTAACATATAATTGGAAACAGCAGCCGTGCTTATTGGAGTACGAAGTATTAGGGAAATTACATAACTTATCTCACTTAGATGAGACTGTATGTATATGGACGAATCAATTTTTCTCAATACTTCAGCATAGTTTAGACGTATATGTTGAAAATTATGTTTGTATCACAATTGAATGTGACGCGGAGAATGCTCGTTTCTTTTTTGATTTTCGTGGTAAGCTAACGAGTGTAGAAGAACTACAGAATTGGCTTGCGAACCAAAACAATAAATGGTATTCCATTTCTTATACAGTACGAGACGAAGAAGTCTCAGTTATATTACAACCAATCGAAAAAAGTGTGGTGAAATAATGTTTGTAGATCAGGTCAAGATATATGTAAAAGGCGGCGACGGTGGTAACGGAATGGTTGCGTATCGTCGTGAGAAGTATGTACCTAAAGGTGGCCCAGCAGGTGGCGACGGTGGTAAAGGTGCAGATGTTGTTTTTGTTGTTGAGGAAGGCTTACGTACATTAATGGACTTCCGCTACCAACGTCATTTCAAAGCTGATCGTGGTCAGCATGGAATGAGTAAAGGTCAGCACGGTCGTAAATCTGAAGATTTAATCGTAAAGGTTCCACCGGGAACAATAGTAAAAGATGAAAAAACAGGTGAAATTCTTGCCGATTTAGTAACGCATGAACAAACAGCTGTAATCGCAAAGGGTGGCCGCGGTGGTCGTGGTAACTCACGTTTCGCAACACCGACGAACCCAGCGCCAGAAATCGCTGAGAACGGTGAACCAGGTCAAGAACGTGATGTCACGTTAGAACTTAAAGTGCTAGCAGATGTTGGACTTGTTGGATTCCCAAGTGTAGGTAAATCTACATTATTATCTGTTGTATCATCAGCGCGTCCGAAAATTGCAGAGTATCACTTTACAACAATCGTTCCAAATCTTGGTGTTGTTGAAACTGGTGATAACCGCAGCTTCGTTATGGCTGACCTTCCTGGACTAATTGAAGGCGCACATGCCGGCGTCGGACTTGGACACCAATTCTTACGTCATATTGAGCGTACACGTGTAATCGTGCACGTTATCGATATGTCTGGTTTAGAAGGCCGTGAGCCATATGAAGATTATGTAACAATCAATAGTGAACTAAAAGAATACAATATGCGTTTAACTGAGCGTCCACAAGTTGTTGTTGCAAACAAAATGGATATGCCAGGTGCAGAAGAAAACTTACAAGCATTTAAAGAAAAATTGGGAGACGAAGTGAAAATTTTCCCAATCTCAGCTATAACGAAACAAGGTGTTCGTGACTTACTATTTGAAGTAGCGAACTTATTAGAAACAACACCAGAATTCCCAATGTACGATGATGTAGAAGAATCTGAAGCAAGTGTAATGTACAAATTTGAATCTGAATCTAATTTTGAAATTACACGCGAAAGTGATGGCACATTTGTTATTTCTGGTTATGATATTGAGAAAACATTCAAAATGACAGACTTCTCACGTGATGAATCTGTACGCCGATTTGCTCGTCAAATGCGTGGAATGGGTATTGATGAAGCCCTTCGTGCACGTGGTGCAGTAGACGGAGATATTGTAAAAATTCTTGAATATCAATTTGAATTTATCGATTAAGACTGCCGAAATATGGCAGTCTTTTTTTATTGTAAATGTCTGATTCGTATAGGAAAAAATACCCACTAATTTAATTTTCAATTTATAATAGAACAAGGAGTGGCTTTGGAAGAATTTTTTATGGGGAGAAAACGAACATGTATAAAATATTAATTGTAGAAGATGATGAAAAAATAGCGAGAATATTAGAGGAGCATTTAGAAAGGTATGGCTATCAATCGTTTAGAGCAAGTGATTTACGTCATATAAAAGATGAGTTCGTAAAAATAAATCCTCATCTCGTATTACTGGATATTAATTTACCATATTTTGATGGTTTTTATTGGTGTCGTCAAATTCGTACTGTATCGAATGCGCCGATTATTTTTGTTTCTGCAAGAACAGGGGAAATGGATCAAGTAATGGCGATCGAGAATGGTGGAGATGATTACATTACGAAGCCATTCCATTTAGATATTGTAATGGCTAAGGTGAAAAGTGCACTTCGTCGTGGCTATGGTGAGTATGCCTCTGTTGCTGAGAGTGATTGTTTAGGTGTAAATGGACTGTTGTTATTTCCGTCCCAGCACATTGTTGAGTGGCAGGGGCAACAAACGGAGCTGACAAAAAATGAATTTTACTTATTAGAATGTTTAATGAAACAAGCAAATCAATATGTAACGCGTGAAGAACTGTTAGAAGCCCTGTGGGATGAGGTAGCTTTTGTTGATGATAATACATTAACCGTAAATGTAAAACGCGTAAGGAAGAAACTAGAGGAGCTAGGCATTCAAAATGCAATTGTAACGAAACGCGGATATGGTTATGCGCTTCTTACAGAGTGGGGCGAAGGGCATGAAGGTTAAAAATTACTTCATGGACCGTTTTTCTTTACTTCTTTCTTATATTAGTAGCCTTTGTTTATTTGGGCTCGTTTTGCAGTTGCAAAGTTTTTTAGAAAAAAGATCCATTGATTGGAGTACGTGGTTATATGGGCTTTTATTAGGGACAGTTGTATTTATTGTATACCTTATTTACGATTATCGAAAACGAAGTATATTTTTAAAAAGAATCGAAAAATATGTTGCTAGCGGAAATACATTACACGACTCTTTACTTATTGATACTTCTTATACGTCAGAGCAAGAGATGGTTGTTGAATCGTTTACGCTATTAAGACAGCAATATATGAATGAAGTTCATAAACAACATGCGAAAGAACAACAGCAAATGATATTTATGAACCAATGGATTCATCAAATGAAAACACCAGTATCGGTTATAGAATTGCTATTACAAAAGTTTGGTAAAGAGCATCGTGAAGCAAGAGCAACAGTTGAAAGTATTCGCGAAGAAAATAATCGTATACTAAATGGTTTAGATTTAGCGTTACATATGGCAAGGTTAGAGCAATTTGCGAAAGATTATAAAGTAGAAGTAGTAAATGTGATAGATATCATCAGGGGTATTATTAATGAAAATCGAAAATCTTTCATTCAATCGTCGGTATTTCCGAAAGTAATGTTTGATGAAGATACTTGTATGGTTGCATCTGATAGAAAATGGCTCAGTATTGCTATAGGGCAAATTGTTGTAAATGCAATTAAGTATACGAAAATTTCAGAAGCAGAGAAAAAGGAAATTCAATTTCAAATTGAAGAGAAAGATCAAAAGGTGTTACTACATATTAAGGACAATGGAATTGGTATTCCAAAGCAAGATGTAAAGCGTATATTTGATCCATTCTTTACGGGAATAAATGGCCGTAAAACGAGAGAAGCGACTGGAATGGGTTTATATATTACGAAGGAAATTTGCGATAATTTACATCATGGAATGTATGTGCAATCGGCTGAAGGGGAAGGGACAACATTCACGTTCCAATTTGCAAAAGATGAAGAATATCATACATTAATGAGAAAAATGACAAAACTGTAAGATAACAAAACGTTTTGTAAGGGAAATCACTCGTTTCTTTTTCTTATTTTTCTTATAGTAAATGTAAGAAGAAAACACATAGGGGGATTAGAAATGAGTGTTCTTGAAGTAAAAGGATTAACAAAGGTGTACCAATCAAAAGGTTCAGTAGCGACGACTGCTTTAAATGATATAAATTTTAAAATAGAAGAAGGCGAATTTGTAGGGATTATGGGTCCTTCAGGAAGCGGGAAAACAACGCTTTTAAATTTATTAGCAACAATTGATAAGCAAACTTCAGGTCATGTGCTTGTAAATGGCGAAGAAATTAATCAAATGCGTGCTGCAAAATTAGCAGAGTTTCGCCGTACACATTTAGGGTTCATTTTCCAAGATTTTAACTTACTTGATACGTTATCGATTAAAGAAAATATCATTTTACCACTTGTAATGGCGAAGAAATCTGTAAATGAAATCGATGCAAAAGTGCTTGAGATTGCAAAGTTCTTAAATATCGAAGAAATATTAAATAAAAAAGTATATGAAGTATCAGGCGGACAGCAACAACGTGCAGCAGCTGCGAGAGCAATCATTCATGAACCGACGTTAATTTTAGCGGATGAGCCAACTGGAAACTTAGATTCAAAGTCAGCAAAATCATTAATGAGCGCGTTGCAAGATTTACATGAACAAAAGAAAGTGACAATTGCAATGGTAACGCATGATCCAGTAGCGGCGAGTTATTGTGAGCGTATTCTTTTCATTCGCGACGGAGAAATTTTTTCAGAAATACATAAAGGAAGAACGAAACAAGCCTTTTTCCAAGAAATTCTGGACGTACTTGCGATGCTAGGAGGGGAATATCATGAACTTTCGCCAGCTCGCGCTTAATAACGTAAAAGGAAATTGGCGTAATTATAAAGCTTTCCTTATTAGTAGCTGTTTATCGATTGTCGTATTTTTCATGTATGCTTCCTTTATTTATCATCCAGATGTCGTAAGTGGTAATATTAGTATGAGAGAGATGATCTCAAAAGGGCTAGAATCGATGAATTATATTGTAGTCATCTTCTCAGCACTCTTTATTTTATATGCAAATTCAACATTTTTACGAGCAAGAAAAAAAGAGTTTGGTCTATTAACATTAATAGGCGGAACAAAATCTCAACTTGGCCGAATGATTATATTAGAACAGCTTATGTTAGGTAGCATTGCAATTGTAGTAGGTATTGGGCTTGGCATGCTTTGTTCAAAATTATTTTTCCAAGCATTAAGCGTAATATTGAAAATAGATAAAACACTTCCACTCGTATGGAATAGTAAAGCAATTCTTATTACAGCAGGTATATACTTTATTCTATTTTTAATCCTATCATTGTTTAGTGTTTGGACAGTAGGGCGCTTGCAAATTATTGATTTATTAAGAGAAGCAAGAAAACAAAAAGTAGAACCTTTTGCATTTACATCGTTATGTGTAGTTGGTATAGGATGTATTATTGTTGCATATGTACTGAGCTTCCAAGTGACATTTATGAATTTTATCATTCTGTTTTTACCGATTGTAGGGCTGACGATAGGCGGAACTTATTTACTGTTTACACAAGGTAGTACAGTCGTATTAAAAGCATTGCAAAAAAGAAAAAGATCTTTTTATACATATCCAAATATGTTCGTACTTAGCAATCTTATTTATAAAATGAAAGATAATGCTCGTTTTCTATTTGTAATTTCTATCATTACGGCCGTTGTATCTTCAGCAGTTGGTACACTGTACGTATTTTTTGAGGATATGAGTTATAAGGCAGTAACTAGTACCCCGCATGCTATTTCGTATGAGGAAAAGGGAATAAATACGCATAATGTCATCAAAGAAGGAAAGGCAAAAGAATTAATAAAAAAACACGGATTTGAAGAAGCGCGAGAAGTAATGTACGTAAAACTTCCTGGAACTCAAAAAATCACGATGTTTAACAGTGAACATGAAGTACCGATGGCGATTGTTTCAGAAAAAGAATATAATGCTGAAGTACGTAAACAAAAGAGAGAACAAGTTAGAGAAGTTCATAATGCACCAGGTAGTGCAACGATGGTCGTAATGGATATGGCGAACGATATGATGAAGATAGATCGTACGAAACCGTATGAAATTAAAATTAACGGACAAACGCAGTCTGTTCAATTAAATGAGCCAACTCCATTTTCTGTTTTTAATGATAGTGAATATCTCATTGTGAATGATCAAGATTTTGAGAAATACGCAAAGCTCGTACCAGATGAAG
The DNA here is from genome assembly GCF_040448665.1 of Bacillus cereus group sp. MS39. Classification (NCBI taxonomy): domain Bacteria; kingdom Bacillati; phylum Bacillota; class Bacilli; order Caryophanales; family Bacillaceae; genus Bacillus; species Bacillus cereus group sp. MS39. The sequence continues at coordinate 997,267 of NZ_CP123058.1, forward strand.
AAAAGACGAAATATTACGGTTATTATATAGAAGACTGGAAAAGTACGGAAGACCTTGTGTTAGATTTGAAAAAGGAAATTGTACCAGATAAGCAAGGGGAATTAAATAACTCGGTGCTCGCCTATAAAAATATAAGGGAATCAGGAGCAATTACGATGTTTATCGGTTTCTTCGTAGCTGTACTGTTCTTCTTCTTCGCTTGTAGTATGACATACTTTAAATGGTTTAACGATAAAGAACAAGATCGTATTCAATTTAAATCGTTAAAGAGAATCGGTATGACAGATAAAGAAATTCGTAAAATTGCGATTCGACAAATGGGCGTTATCTTCTTTATCCCAATTTTGATCGGTGCAATTCATAGTGGATTTGCTCTTCATACGTTAGGGAAAATGCTTTATATTGATTTATGGAAATCAGGTGCGATTGTAATTGGAGCATACATTGTAGCTTCTGCGATTTACTTTATGATCGCGCAAAGGGGATATTTGAAACACGTGCAAAGCTAGAGAAACCTCTAGCTTTTTGCCTATGTAGTAAGTTATAGGGGGACGATAGATGAACATTCGGCAACTAGCGCTGCAAAATATAAAAGGAAATTGGCGTAATTATAAAGTGTTTTTCTTAAGTAGTTGTTTTGCGATATTTGCGTCTTTTGCATACATGTCTGTCATTGTACATCCGTATATGCAAGAGACGATGTGGTATCAAAACGTACGCTGGGGACTTATCATATGTAATGTTATAATTATTTCTTTTTTCGTCATATTTATTTTGTACGCTACTTCTATTTTCATAGAGGCACGTAAGAAAGAATTAGGATTATATATGTTAATGGGAGCAACGAAATCTAACGTAATAGGAGTGATTATGACCGAGCAAATATTGATCGGGGTATTTGCTAATATTTTCGGTATTGGGCTTGGTATAATCTTTTTAAAGCTCTTTTTCATGGTGTTTAGTATGTTACTGGGGCTTCCGAAAGAACTCCCTGTCATATTTGATGTGAGAGCAATTGGGGGAACGTTTATTACGTATATGTTCGTATTTGTTGTTTTATCTTTTATAAGTGCTTTACGAATATGGAATATAAAAATCATTCGGTTATTGAAAGAATTTCGAGCAGATAAAAAAGAGAAGAAAACATCAATGTGGCTTTGTATATTCGGCTTTATTTGTTTAGGGATAGGATATGCGTTAGCGTTACAAGCGACGGTGACAACGATAGCATTCTATTTTTTCCCTGTGTCTATACTTGTCTTTTTCGGAACGTATTTTTCTTTTACACACGGCACTGCTCAAATATTAGAAATGATAAAACGAAATAAAAAGATTATGTATACATACCCGTATTTATTTATAGTGAATCAATTGTCACATCGAATGAAGGAAAATGGTCGTTTTTTCTTTCTAATGTCAATGGCAACGACGTTTGTAGTTACGGCAACAGGTACGGTATTTTTATATTTTTCTGGTATGCAAGATATGTGGCGGGGCGGGGGAGTACACTCATTTTCTTACATAGAAAAAGGTACTTCTTCTCATGAAGTCTTTGCGGAAGGTGCGGTTGAACAATTATTGCATCAATATGGGTATAATGATTTTCAAACTATGAGTTTTGTTGGAGTGTATGCATCTTTTCAGTCCAATAAGGGAGAAACAGAAGTAGCGCCGCTCATTAAAGAAAGTGAATACAATCAAGAGGCAAGAAAACAAAAACAGAAAACGTATCATCCTAAAAAAGGAACAGTTACACTCGTTTATTATAGTAAATACAATCATCCGTATATGTATGATCAAAAAGAGATTCAATTGCAAGTAATGAATCAACCATATCAATTCGTATTTAACGGTCAGAAAGAAGGGGTTCAATTTAACCATCATCCTTCGTACATTAATGGTCTGTTCTTCGTTATGAATGATGAAGATTTTGACAGTATAGCAAATCAGGTTCCTGATTCTGAAAAAATGATATATAGAGGCTACACATTACCAAATATCGAAAAGACGAAGAAATTAAATGAAGATTTACGGAAACATATGAAACAAGATAATAATGCATTTCGAAGCAATATGGAGTTATATGTAAATATGAAAGAAGGCGGCGATATTACTCTATTTTTAGGCTCATTTATTAGTATATTATTCTTTCTTACTTCATGTAGCATCGTATATTTTAAATGGTTTCATAACATTTCATCGGATCGTAAAGGGTACGGGGCGCTCTCTAAGCTTGGAATGACGAAAGAAGAAGTGTGGAAAATTTCCCGTTGGCAATTGTGTATGCTATTTTTTGCGCCAATTATAGTAGGAAGTATGCATAGTGCAGTTGCGCTATATACGTTTCATAATACGATCTTTATGGATGGTTCATTAAGAAAAGTAGGCTTGTTTATTCTGTGTTATATCGCTGCATGCATCGTTTATTTCTTTTTCGCTCAAAGAGAATATAGGAAACATTTAGACTAGCAAACGCTAGTCTTTTTTAAATATTCGAAATTTACATAGAAGAATATAAAAAAGTATGGTATAACAGTAAGAAAACGAAAAAGAGGGGAAAAGACGATGATTCGAGTAGGATATTTAGGACCGGAAGCAACATTTACAAATATGGCGGTGAGTCGTTTTTTTCCGGAAGCAGAGCATGTACCGTATCGCACGATTCCAGACTGTATTGATGCAGCTGCAAATGGAAATGTAGACTTCGCAGTTGTACCGTTAGAAAATGCCATAGAAGGTTCAGTGAATATAACGGTTGATTATCTTGTACATGAGCAGCCGCTCTCCATTGTAGGAGAAATTACAGTACCAATTCAGCAGCATTTACTTGTACATCCGCAGTATGCAGAAGTGTGGGATGAAGTATATGCGGTGCATTCTCATCCGCATGCCATTGCACAGTGCCACAAGTTTTTAAATGAAGAATTAAAAGGAGTAACTGTTCGAGATATGACATCAACAAGTGCTGCTGCGCAATATGTGAAAGAACATCCTGAAGAAAAAATCGCTGCCATTGCAAATGAAGCGGCCGCAGAAAAATACGGTTTAACAATTGTAAGGCGTGATATTCATACGCACAAAAACAATCATACACGCTTCCTAGTGCTCCATAAGAAAAAGAAAACCATACTCCCAAATAACGGAGAAAACCGCGGAGAGAAAACGACGCTTATGATAACGTTACCTGCTGATTATGCAGGGGCACTATATCAAGTGTTATCAGCTTTCGCATGGAGAAAATTAAATCTATCAAAAATCGAATCGCGTCCGATGAAAACAGGACTAGGAAATTACTTTTTCTTAATTGATGTCGATAAAGCATACGATGATGTATTATTGCCAGGCGTAACGATGGAACTTGAAGCGCTCGGTTTTTCTGTTACTGTGCTGGGGAGTTATTCTTCTTATTGGTTGTAAGAGAGGTGGATGAACTGTCGACATTTCCCTTCTAATTGCTGGTATAATTTCATCGGATAATACATTTTGTGATAGATAAATAGAATCCCACCTATAAATGGTGGGATTCTATTTATTTTAACTTCGCAAGACGATCCTCTAACTGCCCACGCCAAATATCGGCTAGCTCTTTTACAGCAAGAATCTTTTCAATGCCATCTCTATCTTTCCTATTATGAAAATAAATTTCGTTAGAGAACAAAACAGAAACATTGCTCGGTTGACGTTCTAGTAATGTAATTTTTGAATCTTTACGTACGTTACCTTCTTGAAGAACACGGCATAGGTAGCCAGTAAATCCAGTTGCTACAATGCGCGGCAGTATGCCAGGAATACCAAGGCGTTTTGAAATTGTGCTACAAGGTACTCTCGCTTGTGTCACTTGAATGATTGCTTCACCTAGTTGATATGTATCTCCGATGCAAACATCACGCTCTAACATATTTGTTACGGTAATGTTTTCGCCAAATGTGGAAGCTGGAAGCGTAGTTTGAAATTCTTCTTCCCATAGTGCGTAATGTTCGTGTGGGTACACACAAACTGCGCGGTCAGGTCCCCCATGGTGTTTTAAATCCGCTACATCATCACCACGAAATCCATCTTTTGAGAGAAAAGCTTCTTCTGCAAGTTCTTTACATATACCAGTAATCATTTCTTTATCTTCGCTATATTTCATTTGTTTTGGTTTGCCAATGCTAAAGTGAACGAGTTCAATTCCCATGTTTGAGCCCCTTTACAATTGATTACAATATTATATCACTAAAAAAGCACAGAGAATGATAAAAACTCTGTGCTTTACATGAATTAATAAACGAGAAATCCTGCTTTATCTAGTGCCTCGCAAGCAGCATCTAACTTTTCTTTTGAATCTGCCTCAATTGTATGTAAGTGAATACCATCTGTTAGTTGCGAAAGATAGGAAGCATTCGTATTTTCAATTTTTTGTAAATATTGCTCTACATCAAAGCGATTGCTTACCATGATGGACGCTGTTAAGTCACCGTATACAGGATGCTCAACTTTTACATCTTTAATCGTAACGCCGTGGTCAACAAGCGTTGTAAGTTCTTGACGTACTTCCGCTGGTTTATGTTGGCATACAATTACGCGTTCGAAAGCTTGTTGTTTCTCTTGTGGTTTTAAATATAAATACCCTTGAGCAGTCGCAATAATTGGTTCGTTTCGTGCTTTAAGCAAGGAAATATCTTGCACGATAACTTGTCTACTTACATTTGTCTTTTTCGATAGTTCATTCCCAGATAACGGTTCATTTGCAGCGAGAAGCCACTGAAGGATAAGTTGTCGTCTTTCTTCACCTAAAATCTTTTTTTGTTCATTTTGTTTCATTATGATTTAACACCTCTATAAAATTGATTTCCAATTGTGTGTAGTGCATGAATAGTAGTATCAATTTGATCTTTCGTTGTTTGTTGTCCGAAAGAGAAGCGAACATATTGTTTTGCCTCTTCATACGTTTTTCCAATTGCAAGCATTGTTTTCGAAGGTTCTTGTTTACCGACTTGGCAAGCACTTCCAGTGGAAATGGCAATACCATGGCGATTACATTCTAGCATTGTATATTGACCTTCTATTCCTTTTATTGTAACCCCAACAATATGTGGTAAACAAGAAGTAGAATGACCTTCTACTTGAATTTCTAGAGGAAGCGCTTGTAAATGTCTTAAAAAGTAGGATCGTAACTCTTTAAAACGTAAGCTCTCTTCTTGTTGATTTTTTAATATATTCTCAGCAGCTGTTAAAAAAGATGCGATGCCAGGAACGTTTACCGTACCTGGGCGAAATCCTTTTTCATGAGAAGTTCCCGGAAATATTTGTGCCCAGCGAACTTGGGGATTTATATAGCAAGCGCCAACACCCTTTGGTCCGTATATTTTATGTGCTGAAACAGAGAGACTATCAATTCCCATCTCAAAAACATTGATAGGAAGTTTACCAAATGTTTGTACACAATCTGAATGAAATAAAACGTTATATTTTTTTAAAAGTGCCCCGATCTCTGTGATGTTTTGAACGGTTCCGATTTCAGAGTTTCCATGCTGTATGCTTGCTAGAACAGTATTTTCTGTAATAGCTGTTTCTAAATCTTCTAAATGAATTAGCCCGTCTTCATCAACAGGTATTTCAGTAATGGTATACCCTTCTGATTGTAAGGATTGAAAATAACTTCGAATGGATGCGTGTTCCATAGGTGTCGTAATAATGTGCTTCTTATTTCGAGCATTGAGAAGGGATTGAATCGCAAGGTAGTTGGATTCCGAGCCACCGCTTGTGAAGAATGCCCCTTGTTCCTTTCCACCAATCATTTCAGCAAATGTTTTACGGCAAACTTGTAATAAAGAAGAGGCTGTTCCTCCAATATCATGTAAACTTTGTTCATTTCCGAAGTATTGCGATGCTGCTTTCATATATGTGTGTAATGCTTCTTCACTCATAGGTGTAGTAGCTGCATAGTCAAGATATATCATCATGTAAGTTCCTCTCCCTAGTAAGAGTTACATTTCTTGTATTTTTTAAATGGTAGTGAAAATAAGAATTATAAAAAAACTCTTGTCATTATTTTAAAACTATGTAAATATAGGTGTCAAGACAGTTGAAAAGTGTAAAGTAGGAGGCAACAATTATGCCAAGTGCAGATGTCTTAATTATTGGAAGTGGCGTTGCGGCACTTCGTGTTGCGAAAGAGATTTGTCACGAAAAGAATGTGATTATTATCACAAAGGAAAAAAATCGTAATAATAATACATATTTAGCGCAAGGTGGAATTGCCGCAGCGGTTGCTACATATGACAATCCAAATGATCATTTTGAAGATACGTTAGTAGCAGGATGTCATTATAACAATGAAGATGTGGTCCGTTATTTAGTCGAGGAAGGACCGAAAGAAATGAATAATCTCATTGAAAATGGAATGAAATTTGATGGAGATGAAACGGGTCCTCATCTTGGAAAAGAAGGCGCACATCGAAAGCGTCGTATTTTACATGCAGGTGGCGATGCAACAGGAAAGAATTTATTAGAGCATTTCATTCAAGAAGTAGCTCCGCACGTTACGGTAGTGGAACAGGAAATGGTGCTCGATTTTATTATAGAAAATGATAAATGCGTTGGAGTTTTAACAAGAACTAGTGAAGGGAAGTTGAAGCGTTACGTTGCAGAGTATACGGTGTTAGCAACAGGTGGGATTGGCGGTTTATACGCCTTTACTTCTAACGATAAGACAATTACGGGTGATGGACTTGCGATGGTGTACCGCGCAGGCGGGGAGCTCGTAGATTTAGAGTTTGTACAGTTTCATCCAACAATGTTATACGCGAACGGGCGATGCTGCGGCCTCGTCTCTGAAGCTGTCCGTGGTGAAGGAGCTGTCCTTATGAATGGAAAAGGGCAGCGTTTTATGATGAATATACACCCTGATCACGATCTCGCACCACGTGATGTAGTAGCAAGAGCGATTCATGAGCAGCTTTTGGCGGGTGAACAAGTGTATGTAAATATCGAGTCTATTCAAAATTTCGAAGGACGTTTTCCGACTGTATCATCATTGTGTGAAAAGAATGGTGTCGATATAAATGAAAAACGCATTCCAGTCGTACCCGGTGCTCATTTTCATATGGGCGGCGTGAAAACGAACTGTGATGGGGAGACGTCCATTCCAAATTTATATGCGGTTGGTGAAGTAGCTTGTAATGGTGTTCATGGAGCAAATAGATTAGCAAGTAATTCATTATTAGAAGGTCTTGTGTTTGGAAAAAGAATAGGACAACATATTTTAACGAAAGCGACAAAAGAAAGCTGGAACAACGTGGCTGGGAAGGAAAAGAAGTTTATCGTTCTGAATCATTTGCCGGCGAAAGAAGAAATACAAGAATGCATGATGAAATATGTTGGGATTGTGCGAACAGAGAAAAGTTTATCTTATGCAAAGAGATGGCTTAGTAAGTACGGTGTTCGAAATATGATATTACAACATGATGTTCTTACAAATGAAGAGATAACGCTTATTAATATGTTAACAGCCTGTGAGCTTATAGTCGTGTCAGCTTTGCAAAGGGAAGAAAGTATTGGTGGCCATTATCGAAGTGACTATCCAGATAGAAATAGCGTAAAAAAAGAGATCGTTCGAGTGAAAAGAAAACTACAACTTGTGTGATGAAGGGAAGAGGGGCTCTATGAACACGATAAAAGTGAAAGAAGCATTAAATCGATTTTTTCTAGAAGATATAGGAGAAAGAGATGTAACATCTCAGCTTATTTTTCCGGACAATTTACTTTCAAAAGGAACGTTTCTTGCGAAGGATACAGGTGTCTTTGCGGGGCGTTTAGTAATTGAAGAAGGATTTAAATTAATTGATGAAAGAATTGAAGTGGAGCTTCATAAAAAAGATGGAGATTTTGTAGAAAAGGGCGAAATAATAGCAACTGCGCAAGGACCAATTGCTTCGTTATTGACGGCAGAGCGCGTTATATTAAACGTTATCCAGCGTATGAGCGGGATAGCTACGATGACACATAAAGCTGTTCTTGCTTTAGATAGCGGCCATACACGTATTTGCGATACGCGAAAAACGATGCCAGGGCTACGCATGTTTGATAAGTATGCAGTCGTGTGCGGAGGCGGATTTAATCACCGTTTCGGTTTATATGACGGTGTCATGATTAAAGACAATCATATTGCTTTTGCTGGTTCTATTACGAAAGCTGTTACATCGGTGAAAGAAAAATCAGGACATATGGTGAAAGTAGAAGTGGAAACAGAAACGGAGGAGCAAGTGAGAGAGGCTGTAGCTGCTGGTGCAGATATTATTATGTTTGATAACCGTACGCCAGATGAGATCCGGGAGTTTTCAAAGATTGTACCAAGTGCCATCGTTACGGAAGCATCAGGAGGCATTACAATTGAAGATTTATCGAAATATGGAAAAACAGGGGTCGATTATATTTCACTTGGAGCGTTAACACATTCAGTGAAAGCACTTGATATTAGTTTCAATATTGAGGCGTAAGGAAAGTGGCTTAGAGGGGGGAGAAAGGAATATGAGTATTTTAGAAAAAGTGCAACCGATTGAAACGATGTTACCAGAGCGTTATTACACGATGACAACAGAAGAAATGGAAAAGCGTGTTCGTGAAATTAAAGCAAAAATGGGGAAAACACTATTTATTCCAGGACATCATTACCAAAAAGATGAAGTGGTACAATTTTCTGATGCAGCAGGAGATTCACTTCAGCTTGCACAAGTTGCAGCGAGCAATAAAGAAGCGAAATATATTGTATTTTGCGGTGTACACTTTATGGCAGAAACAGCAGATATGTTAACGACAGATGATCAAATCGTTATTTTGCCAGATATGCGTGCAGGTTGTTCGATGGCAGATATGGCAGATATTGAACAAACAGAAAGGGCATGGAAAGAGCTCGCAAAATTATTTGGAGATACGATGATTCCGTTAACATATGTTAACTCTACAGCTGCAATTAAAGCGTTTTGTGGTCGTAATGGCGGAGCAACAGTAACTTCTTCTAATGCAAAACAAATGGTGTCTTGGGCGTTTACACAAAAAGAGCGTCTTGTCTTTTTACCGGATCAACATTTAGGAAGAAATACAGCATACGATTTAGGTATCCCATTAGATAAAATGGCAGTATGGGACCCACATACAGATTCATTAGAGTACGATGGAGATATAGAAGGAATTCAAGTGATTTTATGGAAAGGGCATTGTTCGGTTCATCAAAACTTTACAGTGAAAAACATTGAGAATGTACGGAAGAATCATCCGGATATGAATATTATTGTACATCCAGAATGTTGTTATGAGGTTGTCGATGCTTCGGATTACGCAGGATCAACGAAATATATTATTGATATGATTGAAGCAGCGCTACCTGGAAGTAAATGGGCAATTGGTACAGAGATGAATTTAGTGAACCGAATTATTCAGCAACATCCAGATAAAGAGATTGTTTCACTTAATCCATTTATGTGTCCGTGTTTAACGATGAACCGAATTGATCTGCCGCACTTATTATGGGTGCTTGAAACGGTAGAAAGAGGAGAAGAAATTAACGTTATTAGCGTAGATAAACAAGTGACTGAAGAAGCGGTTCTTGCATTACATCGTATGTTAGAGCGTGTGTAAAGCAACGGTATTTCTGTTGCTTTTTTTCATGCATATAATCATAACGAGAACAAAATGGGCATACATTGTTTTGAAGAAATCATTGCGATTTTCTTATGCTTATTCCACTTCTAATGATATTGAAAATCGAAGAAGTGATACAAGTGAAAAGAAGTTAGCGTTATTTAGAAAGGGTTACTTCATGAGATTTGTTACTTATAGATAAGTTATACAGGAGGGGGAAATTTTGAAAATTCATATCGTGCAAAAAGGGGATACCCTTTGGAAAATTGCGAAAAAGTACGGAGTAGATTTTGATACGTTGAAAAATACAAATACACAACTTAGTAATCCAGATTTAATCATGCCAGGTATGAAAATTAAAGTACCATCAAACAGCGTTCACGTGAAACAACATGCTGGAGCAGGTTCATCACCTCCAAAACAATACGTAAAAGAAGTACAGCAAAAAGAATTTGCAGCAACGCCAACTCCGCTTGGAATAGAGGATGAGGAAGAAGTTACGTATCAATCAGCGCCAATTACACAGCAACCTGCTATGCAACAAACACAAAAAGAAGTGCAAGTAAAACCACAGAAGGAAATGCAAGTGAAACCACAAAAAGAAGTACAGGTAAAACCGCAGAAGGAAATGCAAGTGAAACCACAAAAAGAAGTACAGGTAAAACCACAGAAGGAAATGCAAGTGAAACCGCAAAAAGAAGTACAAAAAGAAAAGCCAATTCAAATGGAAAAACCAGTTGAAAAACCGTCTGTTATTCAAAAACCAACTGTTATAGAAAAACAAAAACCAGCAGAAAAAGAAAACACAAAATTTTCGGTAAATGTATTACCACAGCCGCCGCAACCACCAATAAAAGCAAAAAAAGAATATAAAATTTCAGATGTAATTAAAAAAGGAAGCGAGTTAATTGCTCCTCAAATTACTAAAATGAAACCTAATAACATCATTTCTCCGCAAACGAAAAAAGATAACATAGTGTCACCACAAGTGAAGAAAGAGAACGTAGGAAATATAGTATCACCGCAAGTGAAGAAAGAGAATATAGGAAATATAATATCACCGCAAGTAAAGAAAGAGAATGTAGGAAATATAGTATCACCACAAGTAAAGAAAGAAAATGTAGGAAACATAGTATCACCACAAGTAAAGAAAGAAAATGTAGGAAACATAGTATCACCACAAGTAAAGAAAGAAAATGTAGGAAACATAGTATCACCACAAGTAAAGAAAGAAAATGTAGGAAATATAGTGTCACCAAATGTATCGAAAGAGAATGTAGTCATTCCGCAAGTAATACCGCCAAATATTCAAGTACCAAACATCATGCCAATGTTGGATAACAATCAGCCACCAAATATCATGCCAATGTTGGATAACAATCAGCCACCAAATATGATGCCAATGTTGGATAATAATCAACCACCAAATATGATGCCAATCATGGATAATAACCCAATACCAAACATCATGCCAATGTTGGATAATAATCAACCACCAAATACGATGCCAATCATGGATAACGACCAAATGCCAAATATGATGCCGATAATGGATAACAACCAAATGCCAAATATGATGCCAATCATGGATAATAATCAAATGCCAAATATGATGCCAATCATGGATAATAATCAAATGCCAAATATGATGCCAATCATGGATAATAATCAAATGCCAAATATGATGCCGATAATGGATAATAATCAAATGCCAAATATGATGCCGATAATGGATAATAATCAAATGCCAAATATGATGCCGATAATGGATAACAATCAAATGCCAAATATGATGCCGATAATGGATAATAATCAACCACCGAATATGATGCCATATCAAATGCCATATCAAATGCCATACCAACAGCCTATGATGCCGCCTAATCCGTATTATCAACAACAAAATCCATATCAAATGCCATATCAGCAAGGAGCACCGTTTGGACCGCAATATACGTCTATGCCAAATCCAAATATGATGCCAATGGATAATAATATGCCACCGCTCGTGCAAGGAGAGGAAGATTGTGGATGCGGAGGAGAGAGTAGGCTATATAGTCCGCAACCTGGAGGGCCACAATACGCGAATCCTTTATATTATCAACCAACTCAATCGGCATATGCGCCACAGCCAGGAACGATGTATTATCAACCAGATCCACCAAATGTATTTGGGGAGCCAGTTTCAGAAGAAGAGGACGAAGAGGAAGTTTAAAAAAGGCGGGATTATTCCCGCCTTTTTTGTATGTAAAGTCGTTCTGAAAATGGAAGATTTACATCAAATGTTAGAAAATCCCCAGTGAAATATTAACAGTGTAAAAACCTTCTCTGTTACTCATCATAAGAGGGAGCTTTTCAGAAGAGAAGTTCATTCTAACAGAGGGGGTTTTTGTATTGAATACGAAAGTAAAAGTGATTGCTGCTTCTTTGTTAGTTACCAGTGCATTAGCTGCATGTGGTACACCAAAAGATAACAATGCAATGGATGGACGTAACTACAATTACGAGCGTACATCTTATAATGATACACACCAGTACCGTGATAATGTAACGCGTAACGATCGTTATACAGATTATGTAACATATAGAAATGGTCGTAACGATACAGGGTATAACAATTATTACCGCGATGTAAATTACAACGGTCAAATTGCTAACCCGCATCCAACACGTAATATTACAATGAACAATTCATACATTAACAATGATGGTAAAACAGCAGAAAAAATAACAAATCGTGTAAAGCGTATGAATAACGTAGACCGCGTGTCTACAGTTGTATATGGAAACGATGTGGCGATTGCGGTAAAACCGCGTAATCCAGTATCGAATGAAACGGCACTTGCAAACGAAGTTCGTCAAGCCGTTGCAAATGAAGTTGGAAACAGAAATGTATATGTTTCTGTAAGAAATGACATGTTTACTCGTGTCGATGCAATGAGTACACGCCTACGTAATGGTACAGTTACAAACGATTTTAATCGTGATATAGGGAATATGTTCCGAGACATTCGTTACGGTTTAACTGGTACTATGCGATAGCAAAACAAAAGAGGAAGGGGTAGCCCTTCCTCTTTATTCATCGTTGTCTTGTAAACGACGTTTTTTAATGAAATAACTAATGGAATAAGAAATTAAAAAGCATATGAAGAAAATACTACCTGTTAAAATAGCTTGGAAAAAAGGTCTCTCTGGACTGAAAAGGATATAAATAATAGCTATAATAATTCCAACAATAAGAGAACGTAAGACAAGCTTGTAATAAGGAGTTAAGTTTATTTCCTTTTCACCTTCTTCTACATCGATTGAAACACTTAACTGTAAATAAGCAAGTAAAATACTTGTAAGCATAAATAATAGCCATAATGGAGATTTCGTAATTTGATCCATTCCTTCAGTGAATCCGATATAGCTTAAAATGCCAATTATACCAAGCGATTGAAAAAGAAAGGCAATACGTACGTTTTTTAATGTTTTCAGAATGAGACGTTCATCCTTTATTTTTTTCACAATATCCATCTCCTGTTTATTATGATTTCGCTGTTATATTAATTGTAACATATATATTGCATTTATCAATTTATAATTTACATAAATTCCGTTTGGGTAAAAGAGGAAATAAAATATTTTTATAAACATGTTGCACTCATACTTTATTAATGTTATATTAGCAAAGCGATGAGCTAATTTACGTAAGACGAGAGATATGCTTAAGTGCTAAACACGCGAATGTGGTCGCCTGGTCTCTCGCCGTAAACGCATCAAGACGCCTGCTTTGCAGGCGTCTTTCATTTTATATAAAAACAAATGCTAATGCAGATAAAGATAAAACTTTATCTGCATTTTTTTATTTTCGAGAGAAATGTAATATGGTCATTTATATGGATAAAACCTCCATTTCCGGAAAAACTACTAATGAAAGTTTGATCTTGCCTAAAAGAGGTGAACGGAAATGAAATGGATACTGATTGCGATGCAAGCTTTCGTTATGATGTTTTGTTTCGTTTATGAAACGAATGTGAAGGCGGAAGGGCCAGTACCAGAAGTAACAGAAAAAGAGCCTGAAGTTACAATTTTATTAGAGCGAATGTATGTTGATGGAGAAGTAAGTGAGGAAATCTTTACAGAAAAAGTAGCGGACTTAGAAAAGTTTTTACAGCAATATAAAGAATGGCAGCTCGTTGATCGTGATGATGTGCAAATCGTATTACAAAAGAAAGTTGATGATATTTCTCCATTATTAAAGACGAGCGGTTATTTCGGTGTTTCAGAGGAAGGGATATTACAAATTTTCAAAGGTGTACCGAAAAGTGATAATGCGATTCATTCCTTCTTTCAAATTGATATGAAAAAGCTTGAGAGTTATGAGCGTGCGAAATTGAAGCGTGGTATTCGCATTAAATCAAAAGAAGGTTTTGTGAAGACGATTGAAAAAATGAAGCAATACGCAGTGCAAAGTAAGAAAAAAAGCAGCTCGTGGTGAGCTGCTTTTTTTCTTACTTGTTTTTATCTAAAATTTGTTTTGCGATTTCATCGATTAACATATCTTTTCCGATTGGATTGAAAGCTTTTGTATTGAAGATTTCATTCGATACTTCATATACGTGATTGTTTTTAACTGATTTATTGTCCTTCCAAACGGCACTGTTTTTATAGTCTTCGTAAACTTTATCAGCTTCGCCGCCAAAGTTTACAATAAACATTTGGTCAGGCTGGAATGCAACAAGACCTTCTAGCGATACTTGTGCCATCGTTTGTTTTAAATCTGTACCTTTTGTTGCTGGAAGTTTTAAGTCATTAAAGATGATGTCACCGTATCCGAAGCTACCGTATACACGGAAGTTTTGTGGTGTAACTGCGACGAACATAAAGTTCTCATCTTTTGTTTTTTCTTTAATTTTTTTAGATAAAGAGTCTGCTTTTTTATCGTAGTCTGCAATCCATTTGTCTGCTTTCTTTTCTTCGTCAAATAGTTTACCTACTTCTTTAAACTTACCGCGCCAGTCTTCTAAGTTTGTTTCTAAAACAACTGTTGGTGCAACCTTTTCTAATTGATCATAGATCTTCAATTGACGATTATTTAAAATAATTAAGTCTGGTTTTAATGCAGTAACAGCTTCTAGATCAACTTTAGGTGCCCAGTACCACCCTACTGCTTTTACTCCGTCTAATTTTTCTGTTAAATGATTTTGGATTTTATCTTTATATGTGTTTGCTGTACCAACAGGTTTGTGTCCAAGAAGTAATAATTCTTCTGTTGATCCAGATAGGTCAACAATTCTCTTTGGATTTACTGGAATTGTAGCTTCCCCCTTAGCGTGTTTTACAACTTTTGTTTTCGGTTGTTCTTTCGCTTTCGATTCTTCTTTTTGAGAAGAACAGCCAACGATAGAAAGAACAACTAGCATAATAGTAAATAAAATAAATAGCTTCTGTTTCATCCTGATGTAACCCCTTTAATTAGTATTGATAATCATTATCGACTTCTGTATATTAAGGTGCTTCATACTTTCTGTCAATGGAAAATAACAGAAGTTTCAAATGGAGAACATTTGTTGGGGTAGTCTCGCTTTTCTATCATTAAATATGTTAAAATGGAATACATGATTTAAGAGGGAGAGATCGTATTTTGTTTGAATATGTTACAGGTTACGTGGAGTATGTAGGACCGGAATATGTCGTAATTGACCATAATGGAATTGGTTATCAAATTTTCACGCCAAATCCGTATGTATTTCAAAGAAGTAAGCAAGAAATCCGTGTCTATACATATCATTATGTGAGAGAAGATATTATGGCACTTTACGGGTTTAAAACACGTGAAGAGCGTTTATTATTTACAAAATTGTTAGGTGTGTCTGGCATTGGACCAAAAGGTGCACTTGCAATTTTAGCTTCTGGTCAAACAGGACAGGTCGTTCAAGCGATTGAACATGAAGATGAGAAGTTTTTAGTGAAGTTCCCGGGCGTTGGAAAGAAAACAGCGCGCCAAATGATTTTAGATTTAAAAGGAAAACTAGCTGATGTCGTGCCAGATGCATTTGTTGATTTATTCTCAGACACAGAACGTTTTGATGAGAAGAAAGGTTCATCAGCTGAGCTTGATGAGGCGCTGGAAGCTCTGCGCGCACTTGGATACGCAGAACGAGAAGTTTCTCGCGTTGTACCAGAGTTATTAAAAGAATCATTAACGACGGATCAGTATATTAAAAAGGCACTTAGTCTTTTACTAAATGGTAAGAGGTGAGTATAATGGACGAACGTCTCCTTTCAGGGGAATCTGCATATGAAGATTCGGATTTAGAATATTCATTACGGCCACAGACGCTCCGTCAGTATATTGGCCAAGATAAAGCGAAACATAATTTAGAGGTATTTATTGAAGCAGCGAAAATGCGTGAAGAAACGTTAGATCATGTGCTTCTATATGGACCACCAGGACTTGGTAAAACGACGCTTGCCAATATTATTGCTAATGAAATGGGCGTAAATGTTAGAACAACTTCAGGTCCAGCAATTGAAAGGCCGGGAGATTTAGCAGCTGTATTAACAGCACTTCAGCCGGGTGATGTATTATTTATTGATGAAATTCATCGTTTGCATAGGTCAATTGAAGAAGTGTTATATCCTGCGATGGAAGATTTTTGCCTTGATATCGTAATTGGAAAAGGGCCATCAGCACGGTCTGTACGTTTAGATTTACCGCCATTTACATTAGTTGGAGCAACGACCCGTGCGGGGGCATTATCAGCGCCGCTTCGTGACCGTTTCGGTGTACTTTCAAGATTAGAGTATTACACAGTAGATCAGCTTTCTGAGATTGTTGAACGTACAGCAGAAGTATTCGAAGTTGAAATTGATTCGTTAGCCGCACTAGAAATTGCAAGACGTGCTCGTGGTACACCTCGTATTGCGAATCGTTTATTACGACGTGTACGAGATTTCGCACAAGTTCGTGGTAACGGAACGGTTACAATGGAAATTACACAAATGGCGTTAGAACTACTGCAAGTAGATAAATTAGGTCTAGATCATATTGATCATAAATTATTGCTTGGTATTATTGAGAAATTCCGTGGTGGTCCAGTTGGATTAGAAACAGTTTCGGCAACGATTGGAGAAGAATCCCATACGATTGAAGATGTATATGAGCCGTATTTACTACAAATTGGCTTTTTACAACGAACGCCAAGGGGTCGAATTGTAACACCACTTGCTTATGAGCATTTCGGAATGGAGATACCAAAAGTATGACGGAGATGCCAAAATTGCTTATTACAGCAGGTATCTTACTTATCGTTGTTGGATTAGCTTGGAAGTTCATAGGAAGACTTCCAGGCGATATTTTTGTGAAAAAAGGAAACGTTACCTTTTATTTTCCTATCATCACATGTATTGTGTTAAGTATTGTATTATCTTTTATTATGTATATAATAAATCGATTTAAATAAGAAATAGGTGGATATAGTTATGGATATAAATCTGTTTGATTTTCATTTACCAGAAGAACTTATTGCACAAGTCCCATTAGAAGATCGTGAAACATCAAGATTAATGGTGTTAGACCGTGAAACAGGTGATATTGAGCATAAACATTTTACGGACATTCTTTCTTACTTACATGAGGGAGATTGCTTAGTTTTAAATGAAACAAAAGTAATGCCTGCTCGTTTGCACGGTGTGAAAGAAGATACAGGCGCACACATTGAAGTACTTCTTCTAAAGCAAGAAGAAGGCGATAAGTGGGAAACACTTGTTAAGCCAGCGAAACGTGTAAAAGAAGGAACTGTTATCTCTTTTGGCGAAGGGAAATTAAAAGCAACTTGCACAGGAACTGCAGATCAAGGTGGACGTCATCTTGAATTTTCATATGACGGCATCTTCTATGAAATTTTAGATGAACTTGGGGAAATGCCACTTCCTCCATATATTAAAGAGACGCTAGAAGATCGCGATCGCTATCAAACGGTATATGCGAAAGAAATTGGCTCAGCAGCAGCACCGACTGCAGGACTTCACTTTACAGAAGAGTTACTTGAGAAGTTAAAACAAAAAGGTGTTCAATTAGCGTTCATTACCCTACATGTAGGACTTGGAACATTTAGACCAGTTTCTGCCGATACGATTGAAGAACACCATATGCACGCAGAATATTACCATATGTCTGAAGAGACAGCGGCATTATTAAACCGTGTAAAAGAGAATGGTGGACGTATTATTACTGTAGGTACGACATCAACTCGTACGTTAGAAACAATTGCGACAGATCATGACGGCAAGCTTTGTGCTGCTTCTGGCTGGACAGATATTTTTATGTACCCAGGTTATGAATTTAAAGCAATTGATGGTTTAATTACAAACTTCCATTTACCGAAATCAACATTAATTATGCTTGTAAGTGCATTTGCAAATAGGGATAATGTACTTCATGCTTATAATGAAGCAGTAAAAGAAAAATATCGTTTCTTTAGCTTCGGTGATGCAATGTTCGTTGCATCTCACGCTAAAATGGGAAACAAATAAAAGGAGTAAATTATGACAGCAATTCGTTATGAATTTATTAAAACTTGTAAACAAACGGGTGCCCGTTTAGGACGTGTACATACGCCGCACGGTTCATTTGATACACCAACATTTATGCCAGTTGGTACACTTGCAACAGTTAAGACAATGTCACCAGAAGAATTAAAAGCAATGGATTCTGGTATTATTTTAAGTAATACATATCATTTATGGCTACGTCCAGGTCACGAAATTGTTCGTGAAGCAGGTGGTTTGCATAAATTTATGAACTGGGACCGTGCGATTTTAACTGATTCTGGTGGTTTCCAAGTATTTAGTTTAAGTGACTTCCGTCGCATTGAAGAGGAAGGCGTTCACTTCCGTAATCACTTAAATGGAGATAAATTATTCTTATCACCAGAAAAAGCGATGGAAATTCAAAATGCATTAGGTTCAGATATTATGATGGCATTTGATGAGTGTCCACCATTCCCAGCTACTTTTGAATATATGAAGAAATCTGTAGAACGTACAAGCCGCTGGGCAGAACGTTGCTTAAAAGCACATGAACGTCCACAAGATCAAGGTTTATTCGGTATCGTACAGGGTGGAGAGTTCGAAGAGCTTCGTCGTCAAAGTGCGAAAGACCTTGTTTCAATGGACTTCCCTGGTTATGCTATAGGTGGTTTATCTGTTGGGGAACCGAAAGATATTATGAACCGTGTACTTGAGTTTACAACACCACTTCTTCCAGATAATAAGCCACGTTACTTAATGGGAGTGGGTTCTCCTGACTCATTAATTGATGGTGCAATTCGCGGAGTTGATATGTTTGACTGCGTACTTCCAACTCGTATCGCTCGAAATGGTACATGTATGACAAGTGAAGGTCGTCTAGTTGTAAAAAATGCAAAATTCGCAAGAGACTTCGGTCCACTTGATCCAAACTGTGATTGCTATACATGTAAAAATTACTCTCGTGCGTACATTCGTCACTTAATGAAATGTGATGAAACGTTTGGAATTCGTTTAACGTCTTATCACAACCTTCATTTTCTGTTAAACTTAATGGAGCAGGTGAGACAAGCTATTCGTGAAGACCGTCTTGGCGATTTCCGCGAAGAATTCTTTGAACAGTATGGCTTTAATAAACCGAATGCTAAAAACTTCTAATACATAATTTAAAAGGAGGAACAAAAGATGAATCCAGGTATGATGAATATCGTTATGATCGTTGCGATGTTTGCGATTTTTTATTTCTTATTAATTCGCCCGCAACAAAAGCGTCAAAAAGCAGTTGCTCAAATGCAAAATGAGTTAGCAAAAGGTGATGCTATCGTAACAATCGGTGGTTTACACGGTACAATCGAATCAGTAGATGAGACGAAAATCGTTATTAAATCTGGTGGTTCACACTTAACTTTCGATCGTAATGCGATCCGTGAAGTTGTGAAAAACTAATGAGAAAGGCCCTGCATGAAATGTGCAGGGCCTTTTTTAGTTGTTTTGTTTTGACATATTTACCCCGAAAATACCACCGAGTGTACTCGCGCCCATTAATGCTAATTGATAAAGTAACTGGGAGTTCGATAAAGTTTGAGAGAAGCCTAAATAGTTAACTAGAAAAACAAGTATAGCGAATGTAAGGCCTGTTGTGAAACCTACTAGCCAACCTTTCCCTTGTGCTTTTTTGCCGGCAGTAAATCCGGATATAAGCATAGATAAAAGAGCTAGTATAAAAATAGTAACGGCTAATGTCTCTTCAGTCATATCTGTAAACTTTAATAAAAGAGCCATAACCATGCTAATAATTGATGCGAAAATTAATAAGGTAATGATACCAAAGCCGATTGCGGTTGATAATTTTTTCGTTCCATCCATTTATACATTCCCCCTTTTTAATACAAGCATATTTTCTTTTTGCCCAAGTTAGACTAGTTTATTTTTTATAGGGGAGTCTATACGTAAAAAGGAGATGTAGAAATGGAATGGGTATCAATCATTGGCCGGACGATGCTTTTGTATATCATCATATTAATTATTTTTCGTCTTATGGGTAAACGTGAAATTGGAGAGTTAAGTGTATTAGATTTAGTCGTATTCATTATGCTTGGGGAAATGGCTGTAGTCGCAATTGAAAATACCGATAAATCACTTTGGCACCAATTAGTTCCGATGACTTTTCTTATGTGTATACAGATTATTTTGTCAGTCATTTCATTAAAGTTTCAACGATTTCGGCATTTAATAGAAGGTGAGCCGGCTATTCTTGTAAATGCGGGGAAAATTGATGAAAAGAAGATGAGAAAGCAGCGTTATAATATAGATGATTTATTGATGCAATTAAGGGAGCAAGGAGTTGGAGATATCCGAGATGTAGAATACGCTATTTTAGAACCATCTGGGAAGTTATCTGTCTTTCAAAAACAAAAAGGTAAACAGGATACATTGCAGTTTACTCTTCCTCTTATTATTGATGGAGAAATTCAATTGAATCATTTACAAATGATTGAACATACAGACGAATGGCTCATTGGAAAATTAAAAAACTTAGGTTATAACGATATCACACAAATTTTATACTGCAGCTTTCAAAACGGACAATTTTTTGTTGATTTGAAAGAAAACTAGAGGCTTACTATATGAAATAGTAAGCCCGTTTACTTCAAAAATGAAAGTTTTCGAATGATTGGAAGTCGACTTAACTCTTCTTTTCGAATGATTTTGAAAGTGAAGAGGAGGATGATATAAACGATTGTTGTTAAAGTGATTTCCCATAATGTTTGTACGCCGAGTGAATGAGAGAAAATTATATATTTATGAAGGTAAAAACCGAAAGCGCCTGCAATACTGATAGCAAGTCCGCCAAAAATGTAGTCTTTTGCGTAAATGGTAAATGTAATTTTCTTTAAAACAGTAGCGTAATGAAGGAATGTTACCGTCACTATATTTGCTGCAATTGCAAGGGCAACCCCCATCATTTGAAAATCTGGCCTTGAAGCTAGTACAAAAATAACGATTAATTTCACGATGGCGCCAATAAATGTATTCATCATTGCAGCTCTTGCTAAGTTTAAAGCTTGTAAAACAGAGGTAAGTGGACTTTGAAAGTAATGAAATAAAAAGCAAGGTGCAAGAAGCTGGATAAATGCTGTTGCACTATCCGATCCATACATAAGAGTTAAAATAGGAGAAGCGAATACGTATAATATAACGACTGACCACCCACCAGTAATTAATGAGATCCGAAGAGCTTGTTGGAGGCGGTGTTCCACTAATTTATGCTGCCTTTTAGCCATTGCTTCACTAATAGATGGAACGAGTGCTGTAGAAAGAGCGTATGTAATAAAGGCTGGCAGTGATAGAAGTGGGAATGCATAACCGTTTAATATACCGTATTGCTGGGTTGCGACAGAGGCAGCAACTCCGGCAATCGCTAAGCTTTGCATAACAACGATAGGTTCAAAAAAATATGAAACGGAACCGATTAAACGACTTCCTGTAGTTGGAAGGGCAATATCCATAAGAGAATAAAATGTACCCTTGCTCTCCTTTACAGTAGTGAAAAATCCAGAGCGTATAGATAAATGTTTTTCGCGCTGGAATAAAGTGAGTAAAAATAATAACGATGCAACTTCACCGAGAACGGCTGATAACATAGCGCCAGCTGCAGCATATTCTACACCGTAAGGTAAAAATAACTGAATGCATATAGCGATAATTGTAATGCGGACAACTTGTTCTATAACTTGAGCATAAGAGCTAGGTTTCATATTTTGTTTCCCTTGGAAATAACCGCGTAAAACAGAAGAAACAGCAATAACAGGAACGACAGGTAAAATGGCCATTAATGGATAGTACGTTCGTTCATCAGTTAATAATGTTTTTGCTAAAATAGGTGTGAGGAGCATAATTCCGATTGTTAAAATGATACTAATAACGGATGTAACAGCTAATGATACTGTTAATATTTTTTTAACTCTTTGTTTATCGTTCACAGCTTCCGCTTCTGCTACAAATTTTGCGATTGCGACAGGAAGGCCGATTTGTGTTAATGTAATTGCTAGAATGAATGTAGGAACGGCCATCATATAAAGGCCAACACCTTCTTCCCCTAAAATACGTGCCATTACAATCCGGTTAATAAATCCAAGGATTTTGGTAATAAAGCCGGCTATCATTAAAATAAATGCGCCTTTTAAAAAGCTTTGTCTCGTCATGGTCTTCTCCTACCTTCTCAAAATCAGTGGAATGATTTACAATAATTTATATGCACGTATGAGACAAGAATGACAAGCATTTAAGAGAGTGAAGTATGAGAGTGCTCTTGAAAGTAGTTATTGCTGTCCATTAGAGCGGGATTAAAAGCGACTTTTCGTGCTGAAATAAGAAGGAGATGTTTATGTATGTTAGAAAAAGAGGCTTTGGTAGAATCATACCGCGGACAGTTACAAGTCGTTTTAGAAAGCAAAGTAGAAGAGTTTCACATGTTCGGTTATGACCGAGTAACAGATGATGATATTTGGAAGTTTCTTAAAGTGAAGAAGTGGAAAAAAATAAACGGTGATGTTAGATTATATGAATTAGTAAATGATGTATTAAGAGTAAGTACTAATGAATATATGAATTATTTAACTGTTGAAGCATATCAAGCACCACTTTGGTCATTTGATGAATATGAAAATAAATAACCGACTGCAATTGGTTTGTTCTTCCTTTTGCAGTATAATGATAGGTATTGATAATGAGGAAATAATTATGTCTAAGATTATATATAAAGGGGGTAGTGAAGAGAAAAAATAAATAATGAAAGTGTAGGTATTGTGAAAAACTTACCGACACAGCTAGTGATGAACTAGCAAAATTATAGAAAGGAAGTCTACTAACTAGGCGTATGCACACGTGTAAAAGTAAATCGTAAGAGATTTATTTAAAGTGTTAGTAGCAGAAAGAGGGTACATATGGCAAAGCGTGGTACGAGAATTGCCGCCTTTTTCCTCATCGTTTTATTAATCGGTGGAGTAATTGGTGCGGCAGGAAAAGACATAGCAAAAGGAATTAGTCTAGGACTAGACCTTCGCGGTGGTTTTGAAATTCTATATGAAGTAAAACCAGCCAAAAAAGGTGATAAAATCGATCGAGACGTACTTGTAAGTACAGTAGGCGCTCTTGAAAATCGTGTCAATGTTCTAGGTGTAAGTGAGCCGAACATTCAAATCGAAGGGCAAGATCGAATTCGCGTACAGCTTGCTGGTGTACAAGATCAGCAAAAAGCACGTGAAATGTTATCAACACAAGCGAAATTAACATTCCGTGATGTAGATGACAACCTTCTTATGGACGGAACGGATTTAAAAGGCGGCGGAGCGAAGCAAACATTTGATGAGCAAGGCCGTGCGAGCGTAGGTCTTACACTAAAAAGCGCTGATAAATTCCGTGAAGTAACTGAAAAAATTTCAAAAATGCCACCACCAACGAATTTAATGGTAATTTGGCTTGATTTTGAAGAAGGAAAAGATTCATACAAAGCAGAATCTGCAAAACCGAATCCGAAGTTCTTATCAGCAGCAACAGTAAGCCAAGTGTTTAATCAAGCTGAAGTATCTATCGTAGGTGGAAACTTCACAGTTGAAAGTGCGAAACAACTTTCATCTTTATTAAATGCAGGCGCACTTCCTGTTGATTTAAAAGAAATGTATTCAACATCAGTTGGAGCGAAATTTGGACAACAAGCGTTAGAACAAACAATTTTCGCTAGTGCGATCGGTATCGCTCTTATTTTCTTATTTATGCTTGTATTCTACCGTTTACCAGGAATTGTAGCGGTTATTATGTTAGGTTTATACATTTTTGTTACATTACTTGTCTTTAACTGGATGCATGCAGTGCTTACGTTGCCAGGTATTGCGGCGTTAGTGCTCGGGGTAGGTATCGCAGTTGATGCGAATATTATTACGTACGAGAGACTGAAAGAAGAGCTGAAAATTGGTAAGTCAATGATGTCAGCATTTCGTGCGGGTAACCATCGTTCATTAGCAACAATTTTAGATGCGAACATTACGACTCTTGCAGCAGCTGGTGTGTTATTTGTTTATGGTAATAGCTCTGTAAAAGGATTCGCAACAAGTTTAATCGTAAGTATTTTAGTTGGTTTCGTTACGAACGTATTCGGTACTCGTTTCTTACTAGGATTACTTGTAAAGAGCCGTTACTTCGATAAAAAACCAGCATACTTTGGTGTGAAACAAAAGGATATTATTCCATTAACAAAAGGTGTAGTACATCCACCGACAAGATTTGATCGTATTAACTTCGTAAATATCGGTCATAAATTCCTTGTTTTCTCGATTGTAGTTGTAATTGCAGGTGCAATTATTTTACCAATTTTCAAATTGAATCTTGGTATTGATTTTGCGAGTGGTACACGTATCGACTTGCAATCAAAACAATCAGTTACTGTATCAGATGTTCATAAAGATTTTAAAGAATTGAACATTGATGTGAAGGAAGAAAATATTGTACCTACTGGAGATGACAATAAAGGTTTCGCCGTTCGTACTTTAGGTGTTCTATCAAAAGATGAAATTGCGAAAACAAAAACATTCTTCCATGATAAATACGGTACAGATCCAAACGTAAGTACAGTTTCACCGACAATCGGTAAAGAGATTGCACGAAATGCATTTATCGCAGTATTAATTGCTTCTGCGGTTATCATTTTATACGTAAGTATTCGATTCCGATTTACGTACGCATTATCTGCAGTGCTTGCATTATTACATGATGCGTTCGTTATGATTGTTATATTTAGTATTTTCCAGTTAGAGGTAGACTTAACGTTTATCGCTGCGGTATTAACAATCATCGGTTATTCTATTAATGACTCGATTGTTACATTTGATAGAAACCGTGAATTATACAAACAGAAAAAACGAGTTCGCGATATAAAAGACCTAGAAGAAATCGTAAATGCAAGTATCCGCCAAACGCTTGGTCGTTCAATTAACACCGTATTAACAGTGTTATTCCCGGTAATTACGTTACTTATCTTCGGTAGTGAGTCATTACGTAACTTCTCGTTTGCGTTACTTGTTGGATTAGTTGTAGGTACGTACTCTTCTGTTTTCGTTGCTTCTCAAATTTGGTTAATGCTTGAAAACCGTCGTTTGAAAAAGGGTAAAAACAAGAAAAAGGTTGAGAAAGTAGAATCTGAACCGCAAGTATAAAAAAGATGATGTCTCTTTATGAGGCATCTCTTTTTTCGTTTGTGGATACAATAAGATAGCAACTTTTTAACAGAAGTAAGATGGAAGAAGGTGGTGATGTTATCGCTATTTTTGCTACAATAAAAAGATAGGTTAAGAAAAGAAGGGATTTTAATTATGGAAAAAGATGAACGTTTTAAACAGGCCGAGTTTGGTGCTATTGTCGGGATCGTTGGTAATATTATATTAGCGATTGTAAAGGCGGTAATTGGTTATATTGGGAACAGTAAAGCACTATTAGCGGATGCCGTACATTCTGCATCAGATGTAATTGGTTCGCTCGCTGTACTTTTTGGATTGCGAGCAGCAAAGCAACCGCCCGATGAAGATCATCCGTACGGTCATGGTAAAGCGGAATCGATTTCAGCAATTATTGTTGCAGTATTATTATTTATTGTGGGAATCGAGATAGCGATTTCGTCTATAAAAGCTTTTTCGCAGGAACTAGAACCACCGAAGGGAATTACGATTTTTGCTGTTGTTCTTTCAATTATCGTGAAAGAAGGAATGTTTCAATATAAATTCCGATTAGGGAAGAGGGTAAATAGTGATGCAATTATTGCAAATGCATATGAACATCGTTCGGATGTATTTTCTTCAATTGCAGCTTTAATCGGTATTTGTGCAGCGATTATTGGTGGTAAGTTCGGGTTGGATTGGCTTGTATATGCCGATCCAATTGCAGGATTATTTGTTTCACTTCTTGTTGCAAAAATGGCGTGGAGTATTGGGGCAGAAGCAATTCATGCAACGCTTGATCATGTTCTTCATGAGGAAGATGTTGTTCCGCTTAGAGAAGCAGTACTTCAAATAGATGGTGTGAAAAAAATCGGTTCTTTATATGCAAGGGAGCATGGTCATTACGTTATTGTCGATATTAAAGTTTCTGTAGATCCATACATTACTGTAGAAGAAGGGCACCGCATTGGAAAGCATGTGAAAGAAACGCTTATGGAACAAGATAACGTACAAAATGTGTTTGTACATATAAATCCGTATTCTCCAAATTAAACATTATTAACATTTTAGTATATAGATATTGCAGCGTAGTTTGCATTATATTGTCACCCCTTAATCTGTCTTGTATAATGAACAGGTTAAGGGGTGATTTCGTGTTACAACCGAAGACGCGTTGGAAAGAAAAAGAATATAATGACGAGCGAGTGAGTGAATTAGCAAGTAAATTAAAATTATCACCACTTGTCGTTTCGTTATTCCTCGGTAGAGGACTAGATACAGAAGATAAGATTTTAGATTTTTTAAATACAGAAAATCAAGAATTTCATGATCCATTTTTATTAGAAGGAATGGATAGAACGGTAGAACGTGTAAATAAGGCGATTCAAAATGGAGAGCAAATATTAATATTTGGTGACTACGATGCGGACGGAGTAAGTAGTACGACTGTGTTATATCTTGCTTTGCAAGAATTAGGTGCAAATGTAGAATTTTATATCCCAAACCGTTTCACAGAAGGTTATGGACCAAACGAAGAAGCATTTCGTTGGGCGCATAGCGCAGGATTCTCACTAATTATTACTGTCGATACTGGTATCGCAGCAGTACATGAAGCGAAGGTAGCGAAGGAGCTTGGAATAGATCTTATTATTACAGATCACCATGAGCCACCACCAGAATTGCCAGAAGCACTTGCGATTATTCATCCTAAATTAGATGGCGGTGTATATCCGTTTCACTATTTAGCTGGTGTAGGTGTTGCATTTAAAGTTGCACATGCACTACTAGGTCGTGTACCAGAACATTTATTAGAAATTGCAGTAATTGGTACAGTAGCCGATTTAGTGTCACTTCATGGTGAGAATAGATTGCTAGTGAAGCGCGGTTTAAAGCATATGCGCATGACGAAAAATATCGGACTAAAGGCGCTATTTAAAGTTGCTAACGTTTCGCAAAGTGAAATTACAGAAGAGAGCATTGGATTCTCACTCGCACCGCGCATTAATGCAGTTGGCCGTTTAGAAGATGCTACGCCGGCTGTACATCTTTTATTATCAGATGATCCAGAAGAAGCGAAAGAGCTAGCTGAAGAAATTGATGAGCTGAACAAACTGCGAAAAGATATTGTAAAGCAAATTACAGAAGAAGCTATCGCTGAAGTGGAACATAATTTCCCGCCAGAAGACAATAAAGTACTAGTACTGGCAAAAGAAGGCTGGAATCCAGGTGTAATTGGAATTGTCGCATCTAAATTAGTTGAACGTTTTTATCGTCCAACGATTGTATTATGCATTGATCCTGTAAAAGAAACGGCAAAAGGTTCAGCACGTAGTATTGCAGGATTTGATTTGTTTGCAAACTTGTCAGATTGTAGAGAGTTATTGCCACACTTCGGAGGACATCCGATGGCAGCGGGAATGACGCTACATATGAATGATGTAGATGAATTGCGCCGCCGCTTAAATGAACAAGCAGAGGTAATTTTAACAGAAGAAGATTTTATTCCAATTACAGCTGTTGATGTCTTTTGTAAAGTGGAGGATGTAACACTGGCAGCAATTGAAGACATGCAAAAGTTAGCGCCATTTGGTGTTGGGAATCCAAAACCGCGTATTGCAGTGAAGGATGCAGAGTTAGAAAGTATTCGTGCAATCGGATCAGATGGCTCTCATTTGAAAATGGCTCTTCGCGATGGACAAGCGACACTGGATACAATCGGATTTGGATTTGGTGCGTATGCGAAAGAAATTTCTCCAGTTGCAAAGGTATCTGTAATAGGAGAAGCATCTATCAATGAATGGAATAATTTTAAGAAGCCGCAATTAATGGTACAAGATATTGCTGTAGAGGC
Source organism: Bacillus cereus group sp. MS39 (assembly GCF_040448665.1). Lineage (NCBI taxonomy): Bacteria > Bacillati > Bacillota > Bacilli > Caryophanales > Bacillaceae > Bacillus > Bacillus cereus group sp. MS39. The sequence goes on from NZ_CP123058.1 coordinate 1,025,464, forward strand.
GTGGCAATTATTTGATTGGCGTAGTATGCGTAACATAGAAGCGAATGTAGCAGAACTTCCGAAAGAAAAAATAACGATGGTGTATTTTTCTGAAGAGGTATTGAATAAATTTTCTTTAGAAGACTTTAAAGAGCATATGATGCATGCATCAGAAGTGACTCATTTAGACGATCAATACATCGTGTTACTTGATTTGCCAAAAGGAACAGATGAATTAAGAGATTTATTTAAAGTTGGGTTCCCGTCGCGAATTTATACGCTATTTTATCAAGAGAATAATCATTTATTTAGTACTGTTCCAACGAGGGAACATTTTAAATGGTACTATTCGTTCTTGAGCCAAAAAGCACCATTTTCTTTAAGACAATATGGAGAACAGCTATGTCGACATAAAGGTTGGTCAAAAGATACAGTAAATTTCATGACACAGGTGTTTTTTGAGTTAGAATTTGTTACAATAAAAGATGGCGTCATTTTTATGGCAGACAAAAAACAAAAGCGTGATTTAATTGAATCGAACACATATCGTGAGAAAATGAACCACTTACAATTAGAAAAAGAATTGGTTTATAGCACATATCAGCAACTATATACATGGTTTGAAACGATTCGTAATCATAAAGAAGTAGAACAGTTAGGGTAAAGGATTTGTATTTACAAACCTTTTAGATCTGAGGAGGATTCAGAAATATGGATTTCAAGCAACATATCGCAATTGTACCGGATTATCCAAAAGAAGGTATTGTATTTAAAGACATTACACCGTTAATGAACGACGGTAAAGCATACAAAGCAGCAACAGATGCAATCGTTGAGTATGCAAAGAAAAGAGACATTGACGTTGTAGTAGGGCCAGAAGCACGTGGCTTTATTATCGGTTGCCCAGTTTCTTATGCGTTAGAAGTAGGTTTTGCACCAGTTCGTAAATTAGGAAAATTACCACGTGAAGTAATTACAGTTGACTACGGTAAAGAATATGGTAAAGATGTTTTAACAATCCATAAAGATGCAATTAAGCCAGGTCAACGCGTATTAATTACAGATGATCTATTAGCTACAGGTGGAACAATTGAAGCGACAATTAAGCTAGTTGAAGAACTTGGCGGAGTTGTAGCAGGAATTGCATTCTTAGTAGAGCTTACTTACTTAGATGGTCGTAAAATGTTAGATGGTTACGATGTATTAGTATTAGAAAAATACTAATCACTATATAGGTAAAACTACGGTGATAAGAAGTACCCGTGAATCTCTTGGAGAGGAGCGGGTACTTTTGTATAATTGCACAAAAAAATAAGGTGAAATGTCAGTAAAATCTTTTCCTTTTCACAATTCACAATCATTAGGTTATAATGATAGAATATAATTTATTCTACTTAATTAAGATAAAGTCAATTTTCAATAAAAGGTGATTCGATGGCAAATGAGCAGGTACTAACAGCTGAACAGGTACTCGAGAAAGCAAGTCAATATTTAGCAGATGAAGATATTGAGCTAGTGGCACGTGCCTATGAATATGCACGTGATGCGCATAGCGAACAATACAGAAAATCGGGTGAACCGTACATTATTCATCCAATTCAAGTTGCAGGTATTTTAGTTGATTTACACATGGATCCAGCTACAGTATCAGCAGGTTTCTTACATGATGTAGTGGAAGATACAGAAATTACATTAGAAGATATTGAACGGGAATTTAATAAAGAAATTGCTATGCTTGTCGATGGTGTAACAAAGCTCGGAAAGATTAAATATAAATCTCATGAGCAACAACAAGCAGAAAACCATCGCAAAATGTTTATCGCAATGGCTCAAGATATTCGAGTTATTTTAATTAAACTAGCTGATCGTCTTCATAACATGCGTACATTGAAACATTTGCCTCAAGAGAAGCAGCGACGCATTGCAAATGAAACGTTAGAAATCTTTGCACCTTTAGCACATAGACTCGGAATTAGTACTATTAAATGGGAGCTAGAGGATACGTCACTTCGCTATTTAAATCCACAGCAGTACTATCGTATTGTAAATTTAATGAAGCGTAAACGTGCAGAGCGTGAAGAATATTTAGACGAAGTAATGACTGGTATTCGTGAGAAATTAAAAGAAGTTGCAATTCAACCTGAGATTTCTGGAAGACCAAAGCATATTTACAGTATTTATCGTAAAATGGCACTGCAAAATAAACAGTTCAATGAAATTTACGATTTATTAGCTGTACGTGTCGTTGTAAATAGTATTAAAGATTGTTATGCAGTACTTGGAATTATTCATACGTGCTGGAAGCCGATGCCAGGTCGTTTTAAAGATTATATTGCGATGCCGAAAGCAAATCTATATCAATCTCTTCATACGACTGTAATTGGGCCGAAAGGTGATCCGCTTGAAGTGCAAATTCGTACGAAAGAAATGCATGAGATTGCAGAATTCGGGATCGCGGCGCACTGGGCGTATAAAGAAGGAAAAACAGCAGAAACAACAGGTACATTAGAGAAGAAACTTACATGGTTCCGTCAAATATTAGAATGGCAAAATGAAGCTTCTAATGCAGAAGAGTTTATGGAGTCATTAAAAATTGATTTATTCTCTGACATGGTATTCGTCTTTACACCGAAAGGCGACGTAATGGAATTGCCACTTGGATCTGTTCCGATTGACTTTTCGTATCGCGTACATTCAGAGATTGGAAATAAAACAATTGGTGCAAAAGTAAACGGGAAAATGGTGACGCTTGATTATAAATTAAAAACTGGTGACATCATTGAAATTTTAACATCGAAACATTCGTATGGGCCAAGTCAAGACTGGGTGAAACTTGCTCAAACATCTCATGCAAAAAACAAAATACGTCAATTCTTTAAGAAGCAACGTAGAGATGAAAATATTGAAAAAGGCCGTGAACTTGTTGAGAAAGAAGTGCGTAGCCTAGAGTATGAGATGAAAGAAGTGTTAGCTCCTGACAATTTAAAACGTGTTGCTGAAAAATTCAACTTTGCAAATGAAGAAGATATGTTTGCAGCAGTTGGATATAGCGGGATTACAGCGTCGCAAATTGTTACGCGACTAACGGACAAATTCCGTAAGCAACGTGAAGAAGAAGAAATCGTTGAAGTTAAAGAAGTTCGTAAACCGATGAAAATTCGAAAATGGGATTCTGGCGTTAAAGTAAGTGGTGCGGATAATTTATTAATTCGTTTATCAAAATGCTGTAACCCAGTACCAGGTGATGATATCGTTGGTTATATTACGAAAGGCCGAGGTGTATCGATTCACCGCCGTGATTGTGTAAATGTTCATACAGAAGAAGCTATAGAACGTTTATTGGAAGTAGAGTGGGAAGGTAGTCCTGAAAAAGAAATTGAGTATAACGTTGATATTGAAATTTCAGGTTACGATCGCCGTGGCTTATTAAATGAAGTATTACAAGCTGTTACAGAGACGAAAACGTATATTTCGGCAGTTTCTGGTAGAAGTGACCGTAATAAGATGGCGACAATTAATATGTCAATCTCTATTCGTAACTTACAGCACTTGAAAAAAGTAGTAGAACGCATTAAACGTGTTCCAGAAATTTATGCAGTACGACGCATGATGCATTAATAGGGAGTGTAGAAAAGATGAGAGTTGTTTTACAACGATCAAAAGAAGCGTCTGTCACAGTAGACGGTGAGATCGTAGGACAAATTCCGTTCGGTTTAACATTACTAGTTGGCATTACGCATGAAGATACAGAAAAAGATGCAACTTACATTGCAGAAAAAATTGCGAACTTACGTATTTTTGAAGATGAGAGTGGAAAGATGAACCATTCTGTACTTGATGTAGAAGGACAAGTTCTATCAATTTCGCAATTCACATTATACGGAGATTGCCGCAAGGGAAGACGTCCCAACTTTATGGATGCTGCCAAACCTGATTATGCAGAGCGTTTATATGATTTCTTTAATGAGGAAGTTCGTAAGCAAGGATTGCATGTAGAAACAGGGAAGTTCGGAGCAATGATGGATGTTTCTTTAATCAATGATGGTCCGGTGACCTTAATTGTGGATAGTAAATAGTGTTGCTTAAAAAAGAGGGGATTACATAATCCCCTCTTTTTTATACATTGTTGTATGTTTTGTTCATTTATCTCGCTATTTGTGGGAGATCCACTGCCCGCCGAAGCCTGATTAGTGAGGGTTAATAATGAGTGGCGATGGACAAAACCCTTATTCATTAAAGTTTTACTTTATTTGGAATCAATAGCTGTTTCAGTTATGTATAACTCTTTCATCAATATGGAACAATAAAAAGTAAAACATCTATATTGAATGTGAGGGATATACGTATGCGTATGAATGAAAAAGGGCATTCTGTTACAAATGGTGCAAATCAACTGTTTAACGTAAATTTTCATGATTTTATTTCAAAAGAGCAAAACAATACTTCAATGGAACTTGCTTCTGAGTTTGGGATTTCTCTTCAAGATGTAAAGCGTCTAAAGAAGCAGATTGAACGCTCTTAGAGTACTTGACAATCCTACTCAACAAACGTATAGTAATTTTATATTTACATATGAATATAACCGTTGATAGAGAAGAGTAAATGAGACACACATGGAAAGAGAAGAAATGTCTTAGGCTGAAAACATTTCTGCATGATGACTGATTGAATGACACTCTAGAGGTTTCAACTTGAACGGCATATATGCTTAGTAGGGATGAACGCACATTTAAGCGTTATTAAAAAAGTGGAAGCATACGTGCTTCAATTAGGGTGGCACCACGGGTATAATACTCTCGTCCCTACTGTTCAAACAGTAGAGGCGGGAGTTTTTTTATTTTTATTAAGATTAAAACAATTTGAGGAGGAACTGAATATGTCTATTCAAATCCCACGCGGAACGCAAGATATTCTTCCAGGTAGCGTTGAGTTATGGCAGTATATCGAAGGGCAAGCACGCGAAATTTGCCGTCGTTACAACTATAAAGAAATTCGTACACCAATTTTTGAACACACTGAGCTATTTTTACGTGGTGTTGGTGATACGACAGATATCGTACAAAAAGAAATGTACTCATTCCAAGATCGTGGAGAGCGCAGTTTAACATTACGTCCAGAAGGTACTGCACCTGTTGTACGTTCTTACGTTGAAAACAAAATGTTCGGTGATGCAACACAACCAACGAAATTATACTATATTGGTCAAATGTTCCGTTACGAAAGACCACAAGCAGGTCGCTATCGTCAATTCGTACAATTCGGTATTGAAGCAATCGGTAGTAACGATCCTGCGATTGATGCAGAAGTAATTGCACTTGCTGTAGAGTTTTACCGCGGCATGGGCTTAAAAAATATTAAAGTTGTATTAAACAGCTTAGGTGATGCGGCGAGCCGTCAAGCGCACCGTGATGCGTTAATCGCACACTTCGAGCCACGTATCGGTGAGTTCTGTTCTGACTGCCAATCTCGTTTAGAAAAGAATCCTCTTCGTATTTTAGATTGTAAGAAGGACCGTAACCATGAATTAATGGGAACAGCACCATCTATTACAGAATACTTAAACGAAGATTCAGCAGTATACTACGACAAAGTTCAAGAACTATTAACGATGATGGATGTTCCATTTGAAAAAGATCCGAACTTAGTACGTGGTTTAGACTACTACCAACACACTGTTTTTGAAATTATGAGTGAGGCAGAAGGTTTCGGTGCTATCACTACATTAAGCGGCGGTGGCCGTTATAACGGGCTTGTACAAGAAATCGGTGGGCCAGAAATGCCAGGTATCGGTTTTGCGATGAGTATCGAACGTTTAATTATGGCGCTAAAAGCTGAAAACATAGAATTACCAATTGAACATAGTATTGATTGTTATGTTGTAGCGCTTGGTGAAAAAGCGAAAGACCATGCTGCGAAAATTGCGTTTGATCTTCGTAAAGCTGGATTATCAGTTGAAAAAGATTATTTAGACCGTAAAATGAAAGCACAATTTAAATCAGCAGATCGTCTAAAGGCGAAATTTGTAGCTGTATTAGGGGAAGATGAGCTAGATAAAGGCATCATTAACTTAAAAGATATGGCAACAGGCGAACAAGAAGAAGTAGCATTAGATGTATTTGCTTCATACGTAGCAGAGAAATTAATATAGGGGGAACTTACAGTGGCTGAAAGAACACATGCATGTGGAAAAGTAACAGTAGAAGCAGTTGGACAAACAGTTCAATTAAAAGGTTGGGTACAAAAACGCCGTGATTTAGGTGGATTAATCTTTATCGACTTACGTGACCGTACAGGTATCGTGCAAGTTGTATTTAACCCAGAAACATCAAAAGAAGCGTTAGAAATAGCAGAAACTATTCGTAGTGAATACGTATTGCACGTAGAAGGTACAGTTGTTGAGCGTGGTGAAGGCGCAATTAATGACAATATGGCAACGGGTCGTATTGAAGTACAAGCAACGAAAGTAAACGTATTAAATGCAGCAAAAACAACGCCAATCATTATTGCTGATGATACAGATGCATCAGAAGATGTGCGTTTAAAATATCGTTATTTAGACTTACGTCGTCCTGCAATGTTTAACACATTCAAAATGCGTCACGACGTAACGAAAACAATTCGTAACTTCTTAGACACAGAAGAGTTCTTAGAAGTGGAAACACCAATTTTAACGAAGAGTACACCAGAAGGAGCTCGTGACTATTTAGTACCAAGTCGTGTACATGATGGTGAATTCTATGCGTTACCACAGTCTCCACAATTATTTAAACAGCTTCTTATGGTCGGCGGATTTGAGCGTTACTATCAAGTAGCACGTTGTTTCCGTGACGAAGATTTACGTGCAGACCGTCAACCAGAATTCACGCAAATCGATATCGAAGCTTCATTCTTAACACAAGATGAAATTTTAGATATGATGGAGCGCATGATGACGAAAGTTATGAAGGATGCAAAAGGTGTAGAAGTGAGTGCACCATTCCCTCGTATGAAATATGCTGATGCAATGGCTCGTTACGGTTCTGATAAGCCAGATACACGCTTTGAAATGGAACTAACAGACTTATCTGAATTTGCAGTAGGTTGTGGTTTTAAAGTATTTACAAGTGCTGTAGAAAGCGGCGGACAAGTAAAAGCAATTAATGCAAAAGGTGCTGCGAGCAAATACTCTCGTAAAGATATCGATGCATTAACTGAATTCGTAAAAGTATACGGTGCAAAAGGTCTAGCTTGGCTTAAAGTGGAAGAGGACGGCTTAAAAGGACCGATTGCGAAATTCTTCGGTGAAGAAGAAGCAAACGCGTTAATGGCTACATTAGAAGCTACTGCTGGCGACTTATTACTATTCGTAGCAGATAAGAAGAGTGTTGTTGCAGATAGCTTAGGTGCACTTCGTTTACGTCTAGGTAAAGAGCTTGAGTTAATTGACGAAAGTAAATTTAACTTCCTATGGGTAACGGATTGGCCACTTCTTGAGTACGATGAAGATGCAGATCGTTACTTCGCAGCTCACCACCCATTCACAATGCCATTCCGTGAAGATGTTGAGTTATTAGAAACGGCACCAGAAAAAGCACGTGCACAAGCATATGACCTTGTATTAAATGGTTATGAGCTTGGCGGTGGATCACTTCGTATTTACGAGCGTGACGTACAAGAAAAAATGTTCAAAGCACTTGGATTCTCACAAGAAGAAGCACAAGAGCAATTCGGATTCTTATTAGAAGCATTCGAATACGGTACTCCACCACACGGTGGTATCGCATTAGGTTTAGACCGTCTTGTTATGTTGCTTGCAGGCCGTACGAACCTTCGTGATACAATTGCATTCCCGAAAACAGCAAGCGCAAGCTGCTTATTAACAGAAGCTCCAAGCCCAGTAGCAGAAGCACAGCTTGAAGAGTTAAACTTAAAATTAAGCTTAAAAGAACAGAAGTAAGAATAAAGTCTAGATGGTTATACTATAGCCGTCTAGACTTTTTTTGAGAGGTTGTTTAAAAAGTCCGGTTTAGATAACTGTCGCATCTCATCGTTACGTATGCTAGTCCGGTGCTCGAGTAGTACTCCTACACTGCGCTCCTCCTAGCGTGCGTGCCTCGATATGCTCGGTTCTCTAAATCCTCCTTTTTAAACCGTATATTTAGGGGGAAATAAAAGTCCGGTTTACACTATGTTTTTATTCTCGAAATATGTATTTTTAGGAATTCTATAACTTTTTCTATACAAATAGTCGGAAAAACGCTAGAATACATGATAGACCATTTTTGTAATAGGAGTGTAGAGCTGAATGTTACATCAATTTTCACGTAATGAATTAGCCTTCGGTAAAGAAGGACTTGAAATATTAAAAAATAGTACAGTCGGTATTTTAGGAATTGGCGGCGTAGGGTCATTTTCGGCAGAGGCGTTAGCACGTTCTGGTGTAGGACGTCTCGTATTAGTCGATAAAGACGTTGTAGATATTACAAACGTAAACCGTCAAATTCACGCGTTAGTATCTACTGTAGGGCGTTCAAAAGTAGAATTAATGAAAGAGCGTATCGCAGACATTAATCCAGAGTGTGAAGTAATTGGACTAGAAATGTTTTATACTGATGAAACATATGAAGAGTTCTTCAAACATGGATTGGATTTTGTAGTAGATGCATCTGATACGATTACGTTCAAAATTCATTTAATTAAACAGTGCTTACGTCGAAAAATTAAAATTATCTCATGCATGGGTGCAGCAAATAAAATGGACCCAACTCGTTTCCGTATTGCGGACATCTCTAAAACACATACAGATCCAATTGCGAAAGTAATTCGTACGAAGCTTCGTAAAGATGGTATTAAAAAAGGTGTAAAAGTTGTCTTCTCTGACGAAAACCCAATCGTAATTCGTGAAGAAGTACGTAAAGAAATCGTACCAGACGAAAATGCAAAAATTCGTAAAGCGAAATTACCACCTTCATCAAATGCATTCGTACCATCTGTGGCAGGCCTAATTATGGCAAGTCACGTTGTACGTGAACGTATTAAAAACGTTGAAGTGAAGCGTGTAGGGCAAGAATAAAAAGAAAGCATATATCCGTCTAGGGTATATGCTTTTTCTATTAGGTGACATCCGTTTTAATTTTCTGCAGAATAAATAATATCTAAATTTCCATTTTGATCTGTCTTGAAAATTGGAGCAATCTGTTCTTCTTGTTCTTCAACTGAAACGAGTTTTCGAGCACGGTCCATAATTCTAACAAGCATTGCATAATCTTCTTCGATTGCTTGTTGTTTTTTTGAGAGTACCGCTAATTTTGCTTCCAGTTCATGATTCGTTTTTTTCAAAGTCGTGAGCTGAGCTTGTAATACTTCATTTTCAGTTTGTAACTTTGCGAGTGAAGGGTTGGTATGCTCTAAGTTTTGCAAAAACGAGATGACATGTTGCATTGTAAGGTCCTGTTTGTTTGGTATAATATCTTCTGAAAACTCGGCATCAATTACGAGTTGTTTCGTTTGCGTGAAATGCTCTTTTTCTATTTTAGCTTCAGAGCGTTTTAATTCTTTACGTTGTTTTTTTGCAAGTTGCACCGCATCTTCGTAATTCGGTCTTACTTCAGCATTCCATCTAAATCCGCAAGCTGCGGAAGTGCGGTTCAATGTATCGCCGACTTCATCGAATGCTTTTATTTGTGTGCTACCGCTGCGAATATGTCGTAAAACAGTTTCTGCTAAAAGGAGATCGTCTTCTTTTGTCCATGCATCTTGACGTGTTTTCATAAGCGAAGCCTCCATAATGGTGACGTTTTCGCTTAGGTTACCCTTTATTTTTCGTTTTATTCGAACTTTGTAATCTTTCATATACAGTAGAAAGTGCTTGCTCAAATTTCCCTGTCGTTTTCGGTTTATAATATTGTTTGTTTTTTATTTTATCAGGTAAGTATTGTTGTTGTACCCATCCATTTGGATGGTCGTGTGGATACAAGTATCCAATGCCTCTTCCAAGTGATTCTGCGCCTTTGTAATGACTATCTTTTAAATGACTTGGAATGTCGCCTGTTTGACCGTTACGTAAATCGTGTAATGCAGTATCAAGTGCTTTGTAAGCTGAGTTTGATTTTGGTGATAAGCAAAGCTCGATAACAGCATTTGCAAGTGGTATGCGTGCCTCTGGGAATCCAACTCGTTCCGCTGATTCTATAGCTGCTAGTGTACGCGGTCCGGCTTGTGGGCTAGCAAGTCCGATATCTTCATATGCCATAATAAGAAGACGTCTACCAATGCTTTGTAAATCACCAGCTTCAATAAGACGTGCTAAATAATGAAGTGCTGCATTTACATCACTTCCGCGCACCGATTTTTGAAATGCCGATAATACGTCATAATGAGCATCTCCACCTTTGTCGTGAACGAAGCTCTTTTTTTGCAAGCATTCTTCTGCAATTTCTAGCGTAATTACCGCAGCTTTTTCGTCCGTTGTAAAGCTAGATAAAACAGCTAGTTCAAGTGCATTATAAGCAGAACGCATATCTCCACCAGATGCATTTGCAAAGTGATGTAATGCTTCCGGCGTAACCGTCACATCATATTCCCCAAGACCTTTTTCTTTATCTTCAAGTGCTCGTTTTAAGCCAATTAAAAGATCATCTTCTGTTAATGCGTGTAATTCGAAGATTTGACAACGACTTCGAATAGCAGAATTAATAGCATGGAACGGATTACTCGTTGTTGCACCGATTAAGGTAAGGAGTCCGCTTTCTAAATGAGGTAATAGAAAATCCTGTTTTGCTTTATCTAGACGGTGTACTTCATCTAAAATTAAAACGAGGTGTCGATGCATCTTTGCTTCTTGTACGACAACTTCCATATCTTTTTTATTATGAGTAACAGCGTTTAATAGGCGAAAAGGGGTTCCAGTACTTCCTGCAATTGCGCTCGCAATGGATGTTTTTCCTGTGCCTGGAGGGCCGTATAAAATCATAGATTGAAAATGATTTGCTTGGACCATTCGCCATAAAATTTTTCCTTCACCAACTAAATGTTGTTGTCCGATAATTTCTTGAATATTTGTAGGGCGCATTCGATGTGCGAGTGGCTGTTTCATTTTTACCGTCTCCCTTAATGTATAATCTCTTTCTATCGTATCATTTTTTTTAGTGGAATTTGAAATAGGATGCTGTTTTGTGGGAAAAATGAATATAAATATTTTCATTTTTCTTTCAATTGTAATAATTTCCGAGTTTTTCAATGTGATTTTATGTTATCATTTTGATACACAAGTTGAAATTTCTTATAATACTATATTATGCTATAATTTCATAGGATTTTAAATTGTGTTCTTTTATAAATAAGATATAACCAATAGAAGTGAAAATTTGAAAAGAGGTGCAAAATAGATGAAGATTTCAACGAAAGGCCGCTACGGCTTAACAATTATGATCGATCTTGCAAAAAAGTTTGGTGAAGGTCCAATTTCCTTAAAATCAATTGCGCAGGCACATGATTTATCGGAACATTACTTAGAGCAATTAATTTCACCACTTCGTAACGCTCGTCTAGTAAAGAGTACGCGCGGGGCATATGGCGGATATGTATTGTCTGATCAGCCAGCTAACATTACAGCTGGGGATGTAATCCGTGTATTAGAGGGTCCGATTAGTGTTGTAGAAATGATAGAAGAAGAGGAACCGGCACAACGCCAATTATGGATGCGTGTTCGTGATGCGGTGCAAGAAGTGTTAGATAGTACAACGTTAGAAGATTTAGTACGTTATGAGGAAGAAAATCACGGGGGCTATATGTTTTACATTTAATTCCTTGTGAAACGATTTGGAAAGAAGGAGATTTAATGGAACGCATTTACTTAGATCATGCTGCGACATCTCCGACTCACCCAGAAGTGGTCGAAAAGATGATTCCATATATGACAGAAACATTCGGGAACCCGTCTAGTATTCACTTTTATGGACGTCAAACGCGCCATGCAGTAGATGAGGCGAGACGCGCGGGAGCGCGTAGCATTCATGCGAATCCGAATGAAATTATATTTACGAGCGGTGGTACAGAAGCTGATAATTTAGCGCTTATAGGTGTAGCACGTGCGAATCGTCATAAAGGTAACCATATTATAACGACGCGAATTGAACATCATGCAATTTTGCATACGTGTGAATTGTTAGAGCGCGAAGGGTTTGAAGTGACATATTTACCTGTTGATGAAACAGGACGCGTTCAAGTTTCTGACATACAAAATGCATTAACAGAAGAGACGATTCTCGTATCCGTTATGTTTGGGAATAATGAAGTCGGGACGATGCAACCAATCGCGGAAATAGGGAAGTTGCTAAAAGAGCATCAAGCATATTTCCATACAGATGCGGTACAAGCTTACGGATTAGTAGAAATAGATGTGAAAGAGTTCAGTATTGATTTATTATCGATTTCAGCTCATAAAATTAACGGACCGAAAGGTGTAGGGTTCCTATACGCTGGTGCAAATGTGAAATTTGAACCGTTATTAATAGGCGGGGAGCAAGAAAGAAAACGCCGTGCTGGTACTGAAAATGTACCGAGTATCGTTGGTTTGCAACATGCAATTTTGTTAGCTGAAAAAACTCGTGAGCAAAAAAATGCCCAATATGAAGAGTTTAAAGATATAATGGTATCTGTCTTCAAAAATGAAGACATTACTTTCGAGGTAAACGGAAACTTAGAATATCGATTACCACATGTGCTTAATATCAGTTTTACAGGAATGAACATTGAACCGTTCCTTGTGAACTTAGATATAGCTGGCATTGCAGTGTCAAGTGGCTCGGCGTGTACAGCTGGTTCGATTGATCCATCACATGTATTAGTAGCGATGTTCGGAAAAGACTCCGATCAAATACGTTCATCCGTACGCTTTAGTTTCGGACTTGGAAATACGAAAGAGCAAATTGAGAAAGCGGCGTACGAAACAGTGAAAATCGTGAAGCGATTAACACAAAATTAGCATGGGAGGTGACATGATGAACAAACTACCTCAAGAAACACGCGTTGTCATCGGGATGTCCGGTGGCGTCGATTCATCTGTAGCAGCTCTTTTATTAAAAGAGCAAGGTTACGATGTAATCGGAATTTTTATGAAAAACTGGGATGATACAGATGAGAATGGTGTCTGCACAGCAACAGAAGATTACAATGATGTAATTGAAGTGTGTAACCAAATTGGCATTCCGTATTATGCAGTAAACTTTGAAAAACAATACTGGGATAAAGTATTTACGTACTTCTTAGATGAGTACCGAGCTGGTCGTACACCAAACCCAGATGTAATGTGTAATAAAGAAATTAAATTTAAAGCATTTTTAGAGCATGCGATTGCGCTTGGTGCTGATTATGTAGCGACAGGTCATTATGCACGCGTTGCTTATATGGACGGCGAATATAAAATGCTTCGCGGCGTTGATGATAATAAAGACCAAACGTATTTCTTGAATCAATTAAGCCAAGAGCAATTATCAAAAACAATGTTCCCATTAGGTGAATTAAAGAAACCGCAAATTCGTGAAATGGCGACAGAAGCTGGTTTAGCGACAGCGGCGAAGAAAGATAGTACTGGTATTTGCTTTATCGGTGAGCGTAACTTTAAAGATTTCTTAAGCAACTATTTACCAGCGCAACCAGGTGTGATGCAAACATTATCTGGTGAAGTGAAAGGGAAGCATGACGGTTTAATGTACTATACAATTGGACAACGTCATGGCCTTGGTATTGGTGGTAACGGTGATCCGTGGTTTGCTGTTGGGAAAAACTTGAAAGAAAACATTTTATATGTTGATCAAGGATTCCATAACGAGCTTCTATATGGTGATGAAGTTATTGCTACGAATATCGGCTGGGTAAGTAATGAAGCGAAAGAAAAAGAATTTAAGTGCACAGCGAAATTCCGTTATCGTCAAGAAGACAATAAAGTAACGGTTCAAATCGTTGATGAAAATACAGTTCGTATTCTTTGTGATGAGCCAATTCGTGCAATTACACCAGGACAAGCAGTTGTTTTCTATGATGGAGATGAGTGCTTAGGCGGTGCTACAATTGATGAAGTATATCGTAGTGGTAAGAAATTGGATTATTTAGGATAAAATGAGAAGCCTCTGCCGATTAGCGGTTAGAGGTTTCTTTTACATAAAGCGAATTTTCGTTCGCTTGGAAAATACATTCTTTGTTATAATTTGTTGTAGAGGTGAAGGACATGTCAAACAAACTTGAAACAGGTATTCAATATATGCAAGAAGGAAACTGGGAAGAAGCTGCTAAAAATTTCACAGAAGCAATCGAAGAAAATCCGAAAGATGCGCTTGGATACATTAATTTTGCGAACTTATTAGATGTACTAGGTGATAGTGAAAGAGCAATTTTATTTTATAAACGTGCATTAGAATTAGATGGTAAATCTGCGGCTGCTTATTATGGATTAGGAAATGTATATTACGGTCAAGAGCAATTTGTAGAGGCAAAGGCTGTATTTGAACAAGCGATGCAAGCGGGATTACAATCAGCTGATGTAACATTTATGTTAGGTATTACACATGTGCAGCTTGGAAATGATCGTCTTGCACTTCCATTTTTACAAAGAGCAACAGAATTAGATGAAAACGATGTAGAAGCTGTGTTCCAGTGCGGACTTTGCTTTGCACGTTTAGAACATATTCAAGAGGCGAAACCTTATTTTGAAAAGGTATTAGAAATGGATGAAGAGCATGCAGATGCGTATTATAATTTAGGTGTTGCGTACGTATTTGAAGAAAATAACGAGAAGGCTCTTACTTTATTTAAGAAAGCAACTGAAATTCAGCCAGATCACTTTTTAGCTGGTAATGGTGTTCGTTTATTGGAGCAAGAAGCTGAATAAGATGAAAATATAGTTTAATGGGTAGTTATCCCTCATCTAAATAGGTGGGGGATGTACTGCTCATTAAAGTGAAACGAACCGGAAAGGAGAGGAAAGATGGGAAATCAACATGCAATGGATTTGTTTGAGGAAGATAAAAAGTTTATAAAAGCGCAAGTTCTTCACACCATTTTCCACAATGAAGAAAACCTCTATTCCGTTGTCAGTATGAAAGTCATTGAGACGAATGAAACGTACGACGAAAAAAAAGTGATGATAAACGGTCATTTTCCCCGCATGCATGAAGATGAAGTGTTTACATTGACAGGTCATTTTAAAGACCATCCGAAGTATGGGAAACAATATTTAGTTGAAACATTTAAGAAAGAATTGCCGCAAACAAAAGCTGGTATGGTGCAATATTTAGCGAGTGATTTATTTAAAGGGATAGGAAAGCGTACAGCTGAAAAAATTGTGGATCATCTTGGGGAACATGCCATCTCTAAAATTATGGACGATCCTGATGCGTTAAATGGTGTTGTTAACAAGCAAAAAGCGCAAGAAATATATGAGACAATTGTTGAACATCAAGGACTAGAGAAAGTAATGAGTTTTTTAAATGGTTACGGTTTTGGAACGAAGCTTTCTATTAAGATTTACCAGCAATATAAAGAGATGACGTTAGAAGTGATTCGTAATAATCCGTATAAGCTTATTGAAGAAGTGGACGGGATTGGATTTGGAAGAGCGGATGATATAGGACGTGCGTTAGGAATATCGGGTAATCACGATGATCGTGTACGTGCAGGGTGTTTTTATACGCTAGAGAATGTTTCGCTGCAACTCGGTCACGTTTATATGGGAAAAGATCAACTTGTAAGAGAAACGATGTCACTTTTAAACAACCAAGAAGGAAGAGTGACAGAGGAAGACATTATAGGCTGCGTTGAAATGATGCAAAGTGAAGGGAAAGTTATCATAGAAGAAGAACGAGTGTATTTAGCATCGTTATTCTACTCTGAAAAAGGTGTTGTAAAGTCTATTCGCAGGCTTATGAATCAGGAGGAAACACCTTCATTTCCTGAAGCAGAAGTGTTAAAGACGTTAGGTCAAATTGAAGAACAACTGAGTGTACAGTATGCACCGTTTCAGCAAGAAGCGATTCAAACGGCACTTCATAAACCGATGATGTTATTGACAGGTGGACCAGGAACAGGGAAAACAACAGTTATTAAAGGAATTGTTGAAATGTATGCATCACTCCACGGATTATCGTTAAATCCGAATGAATATAGCGATGATAATCCATTTCCGATATTATTAACGGCTCCAACAGGAAGAGCAGCAAAGCGAATGAGTGAATCGACAGGACTTCCAGCTTGCACAATTCACCGGTTACTTGGTTGGACGCCAGAAGGGTCTTTCCAGCGCAATGAAACGGATCCGGTTCAAGGGAAGTTACTCATTATTGATGAATTTTCAATGGTTGATATTTGGCTTGCAAATCAGCTGTTTAAGTCATTGCCGACGAACATCCAAGTTATCGTTGTAGGTGATGAAGATCAGTTACCATCTGTAGGGCCTGGACAAGTGTTGAAAGATTTATTGAATGCAGGTGCAGTTCCGACAGTAAAGCTTACTGAAATTTATCGTCAAGCGGAAGGCTCATCTGTTATTCAACTCGCCCATGCGATAAAAAATGGAACGCTCCCACCAGATTTAGCGCAAAATCAAAAAGATCGTTCGTTTATCGGCTGTACAGGAGCTCAAATTGTTGAAGTTGTTAAGAAGGTTTGTGAAAATGCTAAGACAAAAGGGTTTAGCGCAAGAGATGTACAAGTATTGGCCCCGATGTATCGTGGCCCTGCCGGTATTAATGTACTAAACGAAGCGTTGCAAGAAGTGTTTAACCCGAAAAGGGAAAAGAGTAAAGAAATTGCTTACGGTGATGTTGTATATCGAAGAGGCGATAAAGTACTGCAACTCGTTAATCAGCCAGAGAGCCAAGTGTTTAATGGTGATATCGGAGAAATTGTTTCGGTGTTTTATGCGAAAGAGAACGTTGAACAACAAGATATGATTATCGTTTCATTTGATGGCATTGAAGTAACATATACAAAGCCAGACTTAAATCAAATTACACATGCCTATTGCTGTTCGATTCATAAATCGCAAGGTAGTGAGTTTCCGATTGTGATTATGCCGATAGTAAAAAGTTACAATCGTATGTTACGTCGTAATTTAATTTACACTGGCATTACAAGAAGTAAGAAGTTCCTTATTATTTGCGGGGAGGAAGCAGCTTTCCAGTCTGGTGTAAATCGCCTTGATGATGCAATGCGTCAAACGACTTTAGCGGGTCGCTTGCAAGAATCACAAGGAGAAGTACAGATGGTAACAGTTAATGGCGAAGAAATGGACGTGGAAAACATTTCACCGTATGATTTCATGTAACAAGGTGAAATTATATAGTGAAACTTTCAAACGTATAACGTTGAAAGGCTCCAGTAATGTATAAATGAATGCGGTTTGGACATAATGGCGAATAGAATCTGGGAGAATGTAAGGAGATGAAAGCCATATGTTCATTTGTCCAAATTGCAAAGGGAAAGACATTGGAAAAATAGGTGTCAACCAATTTTATTGCTGGAATTGTTATATCGAATTATCGGTTTCAAAAGGGAAAATCCATACGCATCAAGTGGAGGAAGATGGTTCATTAAGCTCTCTTGATGATTTATTTGATGAGAACGAAAGAACGATCGGATAACGAAAAGGGGGATTTACTTTGAATCTACGCAATTCATTAATCGCATTAGGTGTTGGAGCGGCAGCATATCAATATGCTCGCAAGCAAGATGTATTTTCAAAACGCAATATGAAAAAAGCACGTAAGATGATTAAATCTTATTTATAAGCGCAAAAAACTCCCTTCATGATAAGGGAGTTTTTTTATGCACTTGTATGTAAATATAAAAGTCCGATTTCAGAGAAGAGATACGATAGGCCGTAACATCCAACGCCAAGCATTCCGTAATGAAATAACTGCTTCGCCCTTTCTTTTCGCGAGGAACGAATAAAAAAACCTTTCCAAATCCCAAACCCGATACAAACCCATTCAAGAATCATAAAAAGTGCTGATAATACGAGCATAAATAAAACCATTATTAGCCCTCCTGATTATATTGTTTCATGCTGCATTCTCAGGGGTGGTTGTCCTTGTTATGTTATGTATATGTATGTCTTTACAAAACAGTATGGTCTGCACGAAAAGATTTTAAAACTTTTGCACATAACCTACCCTGTTTATTTTCAAAATAAAGGTGGAGGAGGTTTTTCGTGTGAAGAATCTTAAAATCATTTGGATATATCGTTTAGGGTTATTGTTACTTGTATTTCTTTGTTTACTTGTCTTTTTAAAAATTAAGCCGCTATGGGCACCGATTATTTTTGTATTTAAAGTGGCAATTACACCGTTTCTTATTGCATGCTTTATTGCGTATTTATTGCATCCTTTAATTGAAAAAATTCATAAAGAAGGGATGCCACGTACACTTGCTATTTTCCTTATTTACATCCTTTTCTTTGGCGGAATTGGTTATGGGATTTATAAAGGAACGCCAGTTGTTATTAAACAGTTACAAGAGATTAATGAACAATTTCCGCAGTTTACAAAAATGTATGATTCTTGGATGGATGGCGTCACAGAACAAACAGCAAATTTCCCATCATTTATTCATGAAAAGGTGAAACAAATTTTTGATGGTGTAGAAACGAAGATACAATCACTTTTAAATAAAGTGATGAGTACGGCTCGTGGCGTACTGGATTCGTTGCTTATTATTTTCTTAATACCGTTCATTGTATTTTACATATTAAAAGATTACGGTGAATTTTATCACATCTTTTGGAAACTAGTCCCAAGTAAGTGGCGTAGTACAGGGCAAATGCTGGCGAAAGAAATTGATAAGTCACTCGGAAGTTATATTCGAGGACAGTTATTTGTTTGCTTAGTATTAGGGGGAGTATCTGTTCTTTCCTTTTGGTTTATCGGTATGAAATATCCATTATTACTCGGCATTATTATTGGGGTAACGGATATAATCCCGTACTTCGGTCCTATTTTAGGGGCGATTCCGACATTGATGATTGCGGCAACGGTATCAACGAGTTTACTCATTAAGGCGGGAATTACGATTGCTATTTTGCAATTTTTGGAAAGTAACATTTTATCACCTTACATCGTTGGTAAGTCACTTCGTATGCATCCTGTTATTATTATGCTTGCATTACTAGTTGGAGGAGAGATAGCTGGGATTGTAGGATTACTAATATCAGTTCCAATTTTAGCGGTTATTCGTACAGTGATTGTTCATGTAAGACCTCTTTGGAAAAAAGAAGATGTGTAATATGAAAGCCCTCTACTTATAAAAGTAGAGGGCTTTCATTATTTAGAGAGTTGCTCGTGTATTTGTTGAACGAGAGAGTTTACATCATTTGTTTGAATATGCTTTATTTTTTTCCATTCATTATCGTACATAAATATAATTTGATTGCTGAAAAGCCGCTTTTGCTCTTTTAGATTAGAAATGTTTGCAAAAGAGTACTCTTCAAATATTGGGTTCTTACTTACATCTGGTCCATAAAAGAAGAGCCGTTTGTTCGTTAAAATTAACAGTCCTGGTCTTGCAACGGAACGATAAATAAATATATCTAATGAACATGCAGTGTAAAATAATATCGTTTCGTCAGTCGTTAATATGTTTTTAGCCTTGTTCAATAAAGTTGTCATTTTGCTCACTCCTTTATTATTGATAATTTAATTATAACAAAAAAATAATATTCTGAAAAAAATATAGAGGTAGTACAATTTATTAATAAATGCATAATATATTGAAAGGCTGTTAAGAATGAATAGTAGAATAACTATGGTTAATGCAATATAAATGATTATCTACATTGACAAACTTAAGAGAATTCTATTATATTTAGTCATATAATACATTAAATCAATGACGGAAAAAGTACGTTACAGTCCATTTATAGAGAGAAGCTTCCATATGGCTGAAAGAAGCTTTAAATGAAGGGTAACAGAAAGCTAATCCTGAGAGCAGCTAATCACTGCCGTCTTGCCACGTTACGGCACCATGAGGTGATGAATTGATGGTTATAATAATCAATTCATAATTAGGGTGGTATCGCGAGTTAACTCTCGTCCCTTTTATAGGGGCGGGAGTTTTTTATATTTAAGGAGGAAAATACAATGAAACAACTAACAGGCGCACAAATTCGTCAAATGTTTTTAGACTTTTTCCAAGAAAAAGGACATGCAGTAGAACCTAGTGCATCACTAGTTCCACATGAGGATCCATCTCTTTTATGGATTAACAGTGGTGTAGCAACATTAAAAAAATATTTTGATGGACGTGTAATCCCGCAAAATCCACGTATTACAAATGCTCAAAAATCAATTCGTACAAACGATATTGAAAACGTAGGGAAAACAGCTCGTCACCATACATTCTTTGAAATGTTAGGTAACTTCTCAATCGGTGATTACTTTAAAGAAGAAGCAATTACTTGGGCTTGGGAGTTCTTAACGAGCGACAAATGGATCGGATTCGATAAAGAATTACTATCAGTCACAATCCATCCAGAAGATGAAGAAGCATTCACAATTTGGAATGAGAAAATGGGTGTTCCGAAAGAGCGTATCATCCGCTTAGAAGAAAACTTCTGGGATATCGGTGAAGGACCAAGTGGACCGAATACAGAGATTTTCTATGACCGCGGAGAAGCTTACGGTAATGACTTTAGTGACCCAGAATTATATCCAGGCGGAGAAAACGAGCGTTACTTAGAAGTATGGAACCTTGTATTCTCTCAATTTAACCATAATCCAGACGGTTCATATACACCACTTCCTAAGAAAAACATCGATACAGGGATGGGTCTAGAGCGTATGACATCTATCGTTCAAGATGTGCCTACAAACTTTGACACAGACTTATTCATGCCGATGATTGGTGCAACAGAATCAATTTCTGGTGAGAAATATCGTAATGGTGACTTAGAAAAAGATATGGCGTTTAAAGTAATTGCTGACCATATCCGTACAGTAACATTCGCTGTTGGTGACGGTGCGCTTCCATCTAACGAAGGTCGTGGTTATGTATTACGTCGTTTATTACGCCGCGCGGTTCGTTATTCGAAGAAATTAAACATCAATCGTCCATTCATGTTTGAATTAGTGCCGGTTGTTGGAGAAGTAATGAAAGACTTCTACCCAGAAGTACTTGAAAAGAAAGATTTCATTGCAAAAGTTGTGAAAAACGAAGAAGAGCGTTTCCACGAAACACTTCATGATGGTGAAGCAATTTTAGCTGAAGTTATCACAAAAGCAAAAGAAGAAAAAACAACTGTTATTTCTGGAGTAGATGCGTTCCGTCTATATGACACATACGGTTTCCCAATTGAATTAACAGAAGAATATGCAGAAGAAGCTGGTATGACAGTTGATCATGAAGGCTTTGAAAATGAAATGGAAAAACAACGTGAGCGCGCACGTGCTGCTCGTCAAGACGTTGATTCTATGCAAGTTCAAGGCGGTGTCCTTGGAGAAGTGAAAGTAGCGAGCGAGTTCGTTGGTTACGGTACAGTTGCGACAGAAAGTAACGTTGTTGCACTTGTGAAAAACGGCGAATACACAGACAGCTTACAAGCTGGCGAAGAAGGACAGTTAATGCTTGATGTAACACCATTCTATGCTGAGAGCGGCGGACAAATTGCAGACCGTGGTTACCTTCTTGCTGACGGCGTGAAAGTTCTTGTAAAAGACGTACAAAAAGCACCAAACGGTCAAAACTTGCACAAAGTTGTTGTTGAAGAAGGTACATTAACGAAAGATGCGGCTGTGAAAGCTATTATCGATACGAAAAACCGTAGCAGCGTTGTGAAAAACCATACAGCAACTCACTTACTACACCAAGCATTAAAAGACGTACTTGGAACGCATGTTAACCAAGCAGGTTCTCTTGTAACTTCTGAACGTTTACGCTTTGACTTCTCTCACTTCGGTCAAGTACAAGCTGACGAATTAGAAAAAATTGAGCGTATGGTAAACGAGAAAATTTGGGAAAGTATTGATGTTGAGATTTCTCAAAAAGCAATCGAAGAAGCGAAAGAAATGGGCGCAATGGCATTATTCGGTGAAAAATACGGTGATGTTGTACGCGTTGTACAAGTAGGCGATTACAGCTTAGAGCTTTGCGGTGGTTGTCACGTTGATAATACAGCTTCTATCGGTATTTTCAAAATCGTTGCTGAGTCTGGTATCGGTGCAGGAACTCGTCGTATTGAGGCGGTAACTGGTAAGTCTGCATACGAATTAATGAACGATCAAGTAGGTTTATTAAAAGAAGCAGCAGGAAAAATGAAAACAAATCCGAAAGATATTTTAATAAGAGTAGATGGTTTATTTGCTGAAGTAAAACAACTTCAAAAAGAAAACGAATCTCTTGCAGCAAAATTAAGCAATATCGAAGCTGGAAACTTAACTGATTCAGTAATGACAGTTGATGGCGTGAACGTATTAGCGGCAAAAGTAAATGTTGCAGATATGAACAACTTACGTACGATGATGGATGACCTTAAAAATAAATTAGAGTCTGCAGTTGTCGTATTAGCGTCTGTAAATGATGATAAAGTAAACATCTTAGCTGGCGTAACGAAAGATTTAATTAGCCAAGGATACCATGCGGGTAAACTTGTGAAAGAAGTAGCTTCTCGTTGCGGCGGCGGCGGTGGTGGCCGTCCTGATATGGCTCAAGCAGGCGGTAAAAACCCAGCGCAAGTTGAGGAAGCTTTAGCATTTGTACAAGAGTACGTTAAATCTGTTTCAAAATAAAGAGATAGTAGTGTACAATGGTAGGGAGAGGAGAAGTTCTTCTCCCTATACTTACTATATAAGTGAGGTGCTTGAAATGGACGGTTTTGATAAAACAATGAAGTTTAGCATTCAAGATGAAAAACAGAGTGTCCATGTAAATGATGTACTTTTAACTGTGTATGATGCACTTCAAGAAAAAGGCTATAATCCGATTAACCAAATCGTCGGTTATTTATTAAGTGGAGACCCAGCATACATACCTCGCCATAAAGATGCACGAAGCATCATTCGCAAGCTTGAACGTGATGAGTTAATTGAAGAGCTTGTGAAGTCTTACTTGAAACATCATCGTGAGGAGTAGTTTATGCGGATATTAGGTTTAGATGTAGGTACAAAAACAGTCGGAGTTGCAATGAGCGACGAAATGGGCTGGACAGCGCAAGGATTAGAAACAATTAAAACTAACGAAGAACGAGGTCACTTTGGTTTTGATCGTATTTCTGAGTTAGTAAAGCAGTACAATGTGGACAAAATAGTAGTAGGTTTACCTAAAAATATGAATGGTACAATTGGCCCACGTGGTGAAGCGTGCCAACAATTTGCAGAAAACCTACGAGAGCTGTTACAATTAGACGTTGTAATGTGGGACGAGCGTTTGTCAACGATGGCAGCGGAACGTTTGCTCATTTCAGCTGATGTAAGCCGTAAGAAGCGAAAGCAAGTAATCGATAAGATGGCTGCAGTCGTAATCTTACAAGGATTTTTAGATAGTAAATAAGAGGTGACCAAAATGGAAGAAAATCAAATTACAATTGTAGACGAAAAAGGTAACGAACATTTATGTGAAATTATTTTCACTTTTGATGCTGAAAAATTTGGCAAAAAATCATACGTAGTCTTCTCTCCAATCGGAGAAGTAGACGAAGATGGAGACCCGATTTATGATGCAATGGCTTATGAGCAAAATGAAGAAGAGGGCGGAAGTTTACTTCCAATCGAATCTGAAGAAGAGTGGGAAATGGTACAAGAAATGTTCAACACTCTAGCTGATGAGCAAGAAGCTGAATAATAAGTACTAAAAGGTGGACGACATATAGTCCATCTTTTTTTATATGTAAAATGAAAGATTTTTTGTCGAAACCTTGTAATCCTTTGTAGTATAATGAGACGGATTGTAGAAAAATAAAATGTCTATCTAAAAAAGATAAATAAATTTATTGTGTTTTTATATCGTGTTGTATAGAAAGATATACATACGGTCTACAATTTAATTAAGGAGGAAGAGTGTTGATAGAGAATCAAGTGAAAAAGAAGCGTAGACGCATTTTTTTATTTTCGATTATTGCACTGCTTTTAGTTTGTGGTTCAGTCTATGCGTATATTTCATCCGCATTAGGACCAGTTGATAGCGGGAATAAAAAAGAGATGGAAGTAGAAATTCCAAAAGGATCATCTACTAGTAAAATTGGTGAGATTTTAGAAGAAAAAGGTGCTGTGAAAAACGGTACAGTTTTTAGTTTTTATACAAAGGCTAAATCTAAAAATTTACAAGCGGGTACATATTTATTAAATCCTTCAATGAATGCCTCAGATGTTATTGAACAAATGTCATCTGGTAATGTACATCGTCCACCTCTTTATAAAGTGACGATAAAAGAAGGGGCACAAGTAACTGAAATTGCAGAAACGGTTGCAAACGAATTAAAGTGGAATAAAGATGATGTCGTACGTCAATTAAACGATAAAGCATTTATTCAAAAAATGCAGCAAAAGTATCCGAAGTTGTTAACGGATAAAATCTTTGATAGCAATATTAAATATCCATTAGAAGGTTATTTATATCCTGCGACGTACTCTTTCTATAAAAAAGATACGACGTTAGAAGAAATCGTAATCCCAATGCTTGAGAAAACGAATGCAATCATTGTTCAAAATGAGGCGAAAATGAAAGCGAAAAACTGGGATGTTCACCAGCTTTTAACATTGTCTTCACTTATTGAAGAAGAGGCAACAGGCTTTACAGATCGTCAAAAGATTTCTAGCGTCTTTTATAATCGTTTAGCGAAAGGTATGCCACTGCAAACTGATCCAACGGTATTATACGCACTTGGAAAGCATAAACAACGTGTATTATATGAAGATTTAAAGATAAACTCACCGTACAATACGTATGTTGTGAAAGGATTGCCGGTTGGTCCGATTGCGAACTCTGGTAAGCATTCAGTGGAGGCTGCATTAGAACCTGCGCAAACGGATTATTATTATTTCTTAGCTGCACCAACTGGTGAAGTGTACTATGCGAAAACATTGGAAGAGCATAATGCATTAAAGCAAAAATATATTACGAAAAAACAGTGAAATGGGGAGGGATAGCGAAAAAAGTCGCACATCCCTCTTTTTTGTGGTAAAATATATCGGGTTAAAAACTGGCAGAAGAATCGTTTTTAATATCAAAACGGGACGTACAAGCTAAGGGTGAAGCTGGCTTGTATTTTTATTGCATTCTATGTGTGAAAAGACGTCATAGAGGCACTTCTCCATGTAAATAAGGAGGACCATTATGGAGGATGCAGTTAACGAGTACCTATTATCATTTATTGATCCAAAAGATAAATTAATTCTTGAAATGGAAGACTATGCGAAAGAAAATCATGTGCCGATTATGGATCGACTTGGAATGGAATTTATGTTGCAATTTTTACGTTTAATTGGACCAAAAAGCATTTTAGAGCTTGGTACAGCAATTGGCTATTCTAGTATTCGTATGATGCAAGCTATTCCAAATTCTCGCATTGTGACAGTTGAGCGCAATCGCGAGCGATATGAAAAAGCACTTGAATATATAGAACGTTCACCAGTTAAAGAGCGTATTTCCGTTATTTACGGTGATGCGTTAGAAACAGGCGAACAAGTAGAAGAACATGGAACATTTGATGTTATTTTTATTGATGCAGCAAAAGGACAATATCGTCGCTTTTTTGACTTATATGAACCGTTATTAAATCCTGGTGGCGTAATTATTTCAGATAATGTTATGTACCATGGCCTTGTGACGACAAAAGAGAAAATCGAAAACAGACGTACACGTGGTTTAATCCGTCGTATTAAGACGTACAATGAATGGCTTATGAACCATGAAGGATATGATACAACGATTTTCCCAATTGGTGATGGAGTAGCTGTTAGTAAAAAGAGAGGGTGACCAAGGTATGAAGAAACCTGAATTGTTAGTAACGCCAAAAGCAGTGGCGGATATCGAACCTCTTGCGAAAGCAGGAGCAGATGCGGTAATGATTGGTGAGCAAAAGTTTGGTTTACGTTTAGCAGGGGAATTTTCACGTGAAGATGTGAAACAAGCTGTGAAGATTGCACATGAAAATGGTGTAAAAGTATACGTAGCAATGAACGCTATGTTCCACAACGATAAAGTAGAAGAATTAACAGATTATGTTGCATTTTTAAACGAAGTAAGTGTAGATGCAATTGTCTTCGGGGATCCAGCAGTATTAATGGCCGTTCGCGAAGTAGCGCCAAATATGCAGTTGCACTGGAATACAGAAACAACAGCAACAAACTGGTTCACTTGTAACTACTGGGGACAAAGAGGAGCAAAGCGCGCTGTATTAGCTCGTGAGCTTAGCTTAGATGAAATTGTTGAATTAAAAGAAAATGCTGAAGTGGAGCTTGAAGTACAAATTCACGGTATGACTTGCATGTTCCAATCAAAGCGTTCGCTAGTAGGAAACTACTTTGAGTATCAAGGGCGTAATCTTGACATTGAAAAGAAAAAATATGAAGAGAATATGTTCTTATATGACCCAGAGCGTAACAATAAATATCCAATTTATGAAGATGAAAATGGTACTCATATTATGAGTCCAAACGATATTTGTTTCATCGATGAATTAGAGGAACTAATTGATGGTGAAGTAGATAGCTTAAAAATTGATGGTGTACTAAAAAGCTCTGCATACATTATTGAGGTAACGAAGAAATATCGTAAAGCAATTGATTTATGTGTAGAAGATCGTGATGCGTATTATGACGTGAAAGACGATTTATATAAAGAGATAGAAGAAATGCAACCGGTAAATCGTCCGTTAGATACAGGATTCTTCTTTAAAGAGACGGTTTACTAAACGAGGAGGGTGTAGGAAATGACTGTACAAGAAATTTCACGAGTAATCGATGGCAAACGCGTTATTGTGAAGAAACCTGAACTGTTAATCCCTGCGGGTAACTTAGAAAAATTAAAAGTAGCTATCCATTATGGGGCAGATGCTGTATATTTAGGTGGACAAGAATTTGGTCTTCGTTCGAATGCAGGTAACTTTACACTGGAAGAAATGGCAGAAGGTGTGAAATTTGCGAAGAAATATGGAGCAAAAATATATGTAACAACAAATATCTTTGCACATAATGAAAATATGGACGGGCTAGAGGAATATTTAAAAGGGATTGAAAAAGCTGGCGTAACGGGAATTATCGTTGCTGATCCGCTTATTATTGAGACTTGTAAACGTGTAGCGCCTTCTGTTGAAGTACATTTAAGTACACAACAATCACTATCCAACTGGAAAGCAGCACAGTATTGGAAAGAAGAAGGTTTACATCGTCTTGTATTAGCTCGTGAAGCAAGCTATGAAGAAATGAAAGAAATTAAAGAAAAAGTGGATATTGAAATTGAAGCATTCGTCCATGGTGCAATGTGTATCGCATATTCAGGCAGATGTACGTTAAGTAACCATATGACGGCACGTGACTCTAACCGTGGTGGTTGTTGTCAATCTTGCCGCTGGGACTATGATTTAGTTCAAACAGTATCACAACATAAAGATGCAAAAGAGCTGCCTCTATTCCAAGAAGAAGATGCTCACTTTGCAATGAGTCCAAAAGACTTAAATTTAATTTTATCAATTCCGAAAATGATTGAAATTGGAATTGATAGTTTAAAGGTTGAAGGACGTATGAAATCAATCCATTACGTAGCGACTGTAGCGACTGTATACCGTAAAGTAATTGATGCATATTGTGCGGATCCGGATAACTTTGAGTTTAAACAAGAATGGTTAGATGAGCTGGATAAATGTGCAAATCGTGATACAGCTCCTGCATTCTTTGAAGGGGTTCCAGGACATCAAGAGCAAATGTTTGGAAATCATAGTAAGAAAACAACGTATGATTTCGCTGGTTTAGTGTTAGATTATAATGAAGAAACGGGCATCGTAACGATTGAGCAACGTAATCATTTCAAACCAGGACATGAAGTGGAGTTCTTTGGGCCAGAAATAGAAAACTTTACGCAGACGGTGGAGAAAATTTGGGATGAGGATGGAAACGAATTAGATGCAGCGAGACATCCGTTGCAAATCGTGAAATTCAAAGTGGATCAACCAGTGTATGTGAATAATATGATGCGCAAAAGCATACTTCAATAAGAAAGAGTTGATAGTCGAATGGGGACGAATAAGCCTGTTGTAATTGGAATTGCTGGTGGTTCGGGATCAGGTAAAACGAGTGTAACGAAAGCGATTTTTGACCATTTTAAAGGTCATTCTATTTTAATCTTAGAGCAAGATTATTATTACAAAGATCAAAGCCATTTACCAATGGAAGAGCGTTTAAAAACAAATTATGATCATCCGCTTGCGTTTGATAATGATCTGTTAATTGAACATTTGCAGCAGTTACTTGCATATGAGCAAATTGATAAGCCTGTATATGACTATACATTGCATACGCGTTCAGAAGAAGTTATTCCAGTTGAGCCGAAAGATGTAATCATTTTAGAAGGAATTCTTATTTTAGAAGACCCACGTCTTTGTGAGTTAATGGACATTAAGCTATTCGTTGATACAGATGCAGATCTTCGTATTTTACGCCGCATGCAGCGTGATATTAAAGAGCGCGGTCGTACGATGGATTCAGTTATTGATCAATACGTAAGTGTTGTACGTCCAATGCACAATCAATTTATTGAGCCTTCTAAGAAATTTGCGGATATTATTATCCCTGAAGGTGGACAAAACCATGTTGCAATTGATATTATGGTGACAAAAATTGCAACAATTCTTGAACAAAAAGTAAATTTGTAATAGCATAGTAAAAGATATACGATAGGAAGGGATTTTTTCCCGTCCTATCGAATACAATGAAACATGCAACCTCATCTATATATAGGTGAGGGCATATTTATATCAACTTTCCATACATATCTTCTTTATATAAAGAAGAATTGGGAATACGGGGTTGTATGTGACAACTCCGCTAGTACAGGCGTGCTAGAAACCTCCGCTATACATATAAGTGGGGGAGTTTTCATATGGAACTCCTCTTTTTTTCGGGGGATTGGTATATAAAAGGAGTGGAAAATATGGCAACAGAAAAAACATACCCTATGACGCAAGAGGGTAAGCAAAAGCTAGAGAACGAACTTGAAGATTTAAAAACGGTAAAACGTAAAGAGGTTGTAGAGCGAATTAAGATTGCACGTAGCTTCGGAGATCTTTCTGAGAACTCTGAGTACGATGCAGCAAAAGATGAGCAAGCGTTCGTAGAAGGACGTATTACACAATTAGAAAACATGATTCGTAACGCAGTTATCATCACAGATAACGGTGAAGAATCTACAGTTGTTACATTAGGTAAAACAGTAACATTTAAAGAGTTACCAGGTGGAGATGAAGAATCTTACACAATCGTAGGTAGCGCAGAAGCAGATCCATTTGAAGGAAGAATTTCTAACGATTCTCCAATTGCAAAAAGCTTATTAGGTAAGCAAATTGGTGAGAAGGTAGCAATCCAAACTCCAGGTGGAGAAATGCAAGTAGAGATTATCTCTGTAAAATAAAAAAGATTCTCCCGATGGGAGAATCTTTTTTATTTTATTTGTAGAACGAAAAAATTGTATAAACATTCGAATGGTTCGACAAAAAATGTCAAAAAATCACCTGAAGCTTTGATATCATAATTAGGAACTATAGGTTTTAAAGGGGAAAAGGGGCTAATTATGAAACATAAAATTTTTACAGGACTGGTTTGTAGTATATCTATATTAGCGCTTGCTGCGTGCGGAACGAATGAGGAAACTACATCATCAAAGGGCGAAAAAGTAAAGCAAGAAGAAAAAAAGGATACTAGAGCAACTGAGAGTTCAAAAAGCGTAGAAAATCCACGAGAAAAAAAGGAATTTGATGAATTTGATTTAGCATATCAATTAGCTATTGTCATGAAAATATTTCAAGATGTAACAATTAAGTACGATTATGCGATTGGGAATCCAGATTATTTATTGCGAGATTCGATGGATCAAAAAACAATAGATGACATGAAGAATATGTTGCAAGAACAGGCGAAGAATAATGATAAAATTTTAAAGGATGAAGTGAATCAAGCATATACATATTTAAAACAATCGAAAGTAAGTAATAAAGATGATATTCAAAAAATAATAGATGCACAAAATAATTACTTACAAATTGTAGATAAGATGATTGTTTGTATTGATTCTGTAACAGTCGAGAATGCAAAAGAAAAAAGAAATGAAATGAATAATTTAAGTAAGGAATATTTAAAAGTAGCGGCTAACGTAACAACTACTGTAATCGAAGTTGCCAAAAATAATGGAGTGAATGAAACAGAATTTAGATCGCTTCTTCTGAAATTTCTAGAGAAGCCAAAGAAGCAATAATAGCATATATAATACCTATTTTAATTTAGGGCTTGTATAAATAAAATAGTACCTCGTCTAAACTACAATAGACGAGGTGTTTTTTTATGAAAATAAAGCGGAGAATTACAATTGTTTTAATTTGTTTTATATGTGTCATGTTTATATTACTTTGTCGTTTAATTCAAATACAAATTATAGGTACGGAATCATTTACTAGTCGCAAGATAAATTTAATCGAAAAAAGTGTTACACAACGGACGCAATCCATTACGGTAGATGATGGACGAGGCCATTTTATAGATCGGAACGGTAAGGAAATAGGTGAGAAAAAGTATCCTGTTTTAATTGTTTTTCCATTTCTACAAATAAAAAATGACATGTTAGAGAAAATTGCGCATATCATTGGTGTGTCGAGACAAGAGATTGAAAGTCAAATGAAAGATAAGAAAAGTGCATTTATCATGCGAAGAGGAAATGGGCCATTTCGCTTGGCACGAGAGCAGATGGAGAAGGTCAATCAATTAAATGTATTAGGTATTGTAGCAGCTGAAGTTCGTTTACGGCAAACAGGCGTGATGAATCATTTAATTGGCGATGTGGGTGAGAATGAACGAGAATTTCAAAAACGATACGGAGAAGTAAGAAAAATTTCAAAGCAAACGCCAATTGGCATTTCAGGATTGCAGCAATCGTTTGATGAATTTCTTTTGACCGATGGAGAGGCAAAAGTATTGTATCAGGTTGACCGACAAGGAGAACCGATTTTTGGAAAACAAGCGAAATATACGTCGCCTGGAAATCCATTTTATCCAGTGACGATTCAAACTACTTTACATAAAGGGTTACAGCAAAAAGCAGAAGAAGTGGTTGAAGCAAGCGAAATAAAGAAGGGGGGATTAGTGTTACTTGATGTAAAGAAAAATGAAATTTTAGCGATGGTCAGTAAACCATCTGTACAGGTGAAAGATGAGCGTTTATATAAAACTACACTTGAAAATCAAATGTTAACACCACATTTTCCCGGTTCTGTTTTTAAAACAATAGTTGCAGCGGCAGTGATTGATCAAAATGAAAATGTGTTTAATCGTACATTTAATTGTAATAAAGATTTATATGGTGAAGAACACCCACAAGTTATGATGGGTACACTTAGTTTTAAAGAGAGCTTTGCTAGAAGCTGTAACAGGACATTTTCAGAGTTAGGTAACGAGCTAATGCAAAAGGATAAGATGGTGTTAGAAACTTACGTAGCAGCTTTAGGAGGCGCTGGTAAGGTTGGATGGAAAGGTTCTGTATTTCATACAACTCATTTTGAGCAGATGCCAGAGGAGAAGAGTGTTACCATTTGGGAAAGTGAAGGAAATAAGAGTAGTAAAAAGGCGGTAGCGCAAACAGCAATTGGACAGAAAGATGTACGCATGTCACCTCTAGCGATTGCAAATATGATGGCGACGATTGCTAGAGATGGAGAAAAGATGGAAGTGAAAGCTGTTGAAAAGATAATGTATAAAAATGGAACGGACTTTTATACGTTTGAAGACCATACATTAGGTGGAAAACAGCTTTCGTATGAAACGGTGAAAACATTACAAGAGTTATTAAGGGGCGTTGTAACAACGGAGAAAGGAACAGGAGCCGCATTCAGGTCGTTACCACTAAGTGTCGCTGGAAAATCTGGGACAGCGCAAACAGGAAAAGGGACGAAAGTGAATCGTTGGTTTGCAGGTTATTTTCCCTATGAAAATCCAAGATATGCTTTAGTTGTCGTGGATATAGAAACGAATAGCAATGTAAATAAAGTTACACCTATTTTCAAAGCTATCGTAGAATCAATCTATCGATTAGAGATTGAAAAGTAATCTTGCAATTCATAGTGAAATGTTTTCATTTCGTGAAAATATTATTGTAAATGTTCAACCTTTCTAGATTTAATGTTACAATAGCAAGTATGAAAAACTGCATGGAGGTTTGAAGAATGGCAGGAGGATCTAGATTCCAACAGAAACAACAAAAACGTCGTCAAAACGGTGTTTTAAATATTGCAATTGCAATTGTATTAATATTAGTAGCTATTGTATCATATCAATTGTTTGTTCCTGAAAGAAAAGAGCAAGCGTCTTCTAGTGATAAAAAAGTAGCTCAGCAAACAACGAAAGAGAATAAAGCTGAGAAAGCTAAAGGCAAAGAAGAGACGAAGAAGAACGAGCAAGATAAGACAGAGGCTAAGAAGCAGGAAGAAGAAGAGAAGCAAAAGGCTGAGGAAGAACAGAAAAAAGCTGAAGAAGAAGCGAAAGCTAACGAGAAAGCACCAGCTGAAAAAACACAGTCACAGGCAACAGATGCTTATACGAAATCTTCTTGGAAGCCAGTAGGTACAGAGCAAGGTGCAACACCTGCGATGACGTTTAAAAAAGGTACAGCAGATTGGAATGAGATGAATCAAGCGATTTCAGCTGCAATTGACGTTCCAGTAAATCAATTAGTTATCCATAGAATTGGAAATAACGGTAAGAATAAAGCTTACGGTAACGTACAAGATAAACAATCAGGTAAAAAATATTATGTGAATATTGATTGGGTAGAAAATGAGGGCTGGAAACCAGTACTTGTTCAAACTCTAAACTAAAAAAGAGAGGCTCCTTAGGAGCTTCTCTTTTTTAGTTAGTATAATTTCTTTAATTTAAAATGAACAACCGCGCTATAATATGGTCTTTTGCTTTCGGGATCCATAACCATTTGATGCGAGATGTGATGAACTTCAAGCATAAGTGCTTTATTATTATCGATTTGTTCACTAATTTTTCGTTCCAAAGAAGCTAAGTCTCCTGCTTCGAAAAACTCTACTTTATCTTCTAACATTTCAAAGGTAAATGACACGAAGACGACCCCTCTCCTATGTAATCAACTATAGTGTAACAAAGAAAAGAAGGAAATACTATGTACATTTCAATTGACATTTTTAGCAAGAGGGCATATCATACTGATAAAACCGATAAGAAAAAGGGGAATTTTTATGGGGACAGAATTTAATGGTTTATTTGATGAGTGGGCTCATACGTACGACTCATTTGTACAAGGCGAAGATATACAATATAAAGAAGTTTTCGCTCGTTATGAGGATATTCTAGAGGATGTAGTTAACAAGTCATTTGGTAATGTATTAGAATTTGGTGTTGGTACTGGAAATTTAACAAATAAATTATTACTTGCTGGCCACACAGTTTACGGTATAGAACCGTCACGTGAAATGCGCATGATTGCAAAAGAGAAATTGCCGCAAGAGTTTTCGATTACAGAAGGTGATTTTCTTTCGTTTGAAGTTCCAAATTCAATTGATACCATTGTAAGCACCTATGCATTTCATCATTTAACAGATGATGAAAAAAATGTAGCGATTGCGAACTATAGTCAATTGCTAAACAAAGGTGGTAAAATAGTGTTTGCTGATACGATATTTGCAGATCAAGATGCATATGATAAAACTGTTGAAACAGCAAAACAAAGAGGTTTCCATCAGTTAGCAAACGATTTGCAAACGGAATATTATACACGTATTCCAGTCATGCAGTCTATTTTTGAAAACAATGGCTTCCATGTAACGTTTACGAGATTAAATCATTTCGTTTGGGTAATGGAGGCAACTAAGCAATAGAAAGAGGGATTAGATTGAGAATTGCTGTAATTGGAGCAATGGAAGAAGAAGTACGTATTTTACGTGACAAATTAGAACAAGCAGAAACAGAAACGGTTGCGGGTTGTGAATTTACGAAAGGACAATTAGCAGGACATGAAGTAATCTTGTTAAAGTCTGGTATTGGTAAAGTAAATGCAGCGATGTCAACGACAATTTTATTAGAAAGATATAAGCCTGAAAAAGTAATTAATACTGGTTCAGCTGGTGGCTTCCATCATTCTCTAAACGTTGGAGATGTAGTTATTTCAACAGAAGTTCGTCATCATGACGTAGATGTAACAGCATTTAACTATGAGTATGGTCAAGTACCAGGAATGCCTCCTGGATTCAAGGCTGATGAGGCATTAGTTGCATTAGCTGAGAAATGTATGCAGGCAGAAGAAAATATTCAAGTTGTAAAAGGTATGATTGCAACAGGTGATTCATTTATGAGTGATCCGAACCGCGTTGCAGCAATTCGTGATAAATTTGAAGACCTTTATGCAGTAGAAATGGAAGCAGCAGCTGTTGCACAAGTATGCCACCAATATGAAGTTCCGTTTGTTATTATTCGTGCACTTTCTGATATTGCTGGTAAAGAATCAAATGTTTCATTTGATCAATTTTTAGATCAAGCAGCTCTTCATTCTACAAACTTTATCGTAAAAGTACTAGAAGAGTTAAAGTAATGTAACAAAAAGGCAACTGTCTCATATAAAGAAAATACATACAGTTGCCTTTTCTTTATTGGCAAATAAGGGGGAGAACACGATGAATGTATATCGTGGAGTTCATGAGTTGATTGGTCATACACCAATTGTAGAAATTACTCGTTTTTCACTTCCAGAAGGGGTCCGTTTATTTGCAAAGCTTGAATTTTATAACCCAGGTGGAAGCATTAAGGACCGTTTAGGAAGAGAATTAGTCGAAGATGCGCTAGAAAAAGGGCTTGTTACCCAGGGTGGAACAATTATTGAACCAACTGCTGGAAATACTGGTATTGGACTGGCACTTGCGGCGTTACAACATGATTTACGCGTTATTGTTTGTGTACCAGAGAAATTTAGTATTGAAAAACAAGAATTAATGAAAGCACTAGGCGCAACGGTCGTGCATACACCGACTGAGCAAGGAATGACCGGTGCAATTGCAAAAGCGAAAGAGTTAGTAAATGAAATACCGAATTCATACTCTCCAAGTCAGTTTGCAAATGAAGCAAACCCTCGTGCTTATTTCAAAACATTAGGTCCTGAACTTTGGGATGCATTGAACGGAGAGATTAACATATTTGTTGCAGGAGCAGGAACTGGTGGTACATTCATGGGGACTGCATCTTATTTGAAAGAAAAAAATGTAGATATAAAAACGGTTATTGTGGAACCAGAAGGATCTATTTTAAATGGTGGTAAAGCTGGTTCACATGAAACGGAAGGGATTGGCCTTGAATTCATCCCGCCATTTTTGAAAACATCGTATTTTGATGAAATTCATACAATTTCTGATCGAAATGCATTTTTACGAGTAAAGGAATTAGCGCAAAAAGAAGGACTGCTCGTTGGGAGCTCTTCAGGAGCAGCGTTTCATGCAAGTTTACTTGAAGCAGAGCAAGCGGCACCAGGTACAAATATTGTAACGATTTTTCCTGATAGTAGTGAGCGTTATTTAAGTAAAGACATATACAAAGGATGGGAATAAAAAATGAGAGCAAAGACAAAGTTAATTCATGGTATTCGCATAGGAGAACCTTCAACTGGATCTGTAAACGTACCGATCTATCAAACAAGTACGTACAAACAAGAAGCAGTTGGTAAACATCAAGGATATGAATATTCACGTACAGGTAACCCAACACGTGCAGCTTTAGAAGAAATGATTGCTGTATTAGAAAACGGCCATGCGGGATTTGCATTTGGCTCAGGAATGGCTGCTATTACAGCGACAATTATGTTGTTCTCAAAAGGTGACCACGTTATTTTAACAGATGATGTGTATGGTGGAACGTACCGCGTTATCACGAAAGTATTAAATCGCTTCGGTATTGAGCATACATTTGTAGATACAACCAACTTAGAGGAAGTTGTAGAAGCAATTCGTCCGAATACGAAAGCGATTTATGTGGAAACACCAACGAACCCATTACTGAAAATTACTGATATTAAGAAAATATCTACTCTTGCTAAAGAGAAAGATTTATTAACAATTATCGATAACACATTCATGACGCCATATTGGCAGTCGCCGATTACTTTAGGAGCAGACATTGTACTTCATAGTGCAACGAAATATTTAGGAGGTCATAGTGACGTAGTTGCAGGCCTAGTAGTTGTAAATAGCCCGCAATTAGCAGAAGACCTTCACTTTGTACAAAACTCAACAGGAGGCATTCTTGGCCCACAAGATAGCTTCTTACTACTTCGTGGTTTAAAAACATTAGGAATTCGAATGGAAGAGCATGAAACGAATTCACGCGCAATTGCCGAGTTTTTAAATAACCATCCAAAAGTAAATAAAGTATATTACCCAGGTCTTGAGTCACATCAAAACCATGAACTTGCAACAGAACAAGCAAATGGATTTGGTGCTATTATCTCATTTGATGTAGATAGCGAAGAAACATTAAATAAAGTACTTGAGAAATTACAATACTTTACACTTGCTGAAAGTTTAGGAGCAGTAGAAAGTTTAATTTCTATTCCATCTCAAATGACACATGCATCAATCCCAGCAGATCGCCGCAAGGAATTAGGAATTACAGATACATTAATTCGTATTTCTGTCGGTATTGAAGACGGCGAAGATTTAATTGAAGATCTAGCACAAGCGCTAGCATAATAAAAATGCACTGCTAATACAGGCAGTGCATTTTTATTACGTTATTTTGTGAAACATTTCACAAAATAGACATACACAAATGAAATAATTTCATGTATATTAAGTTCATGAAGTGTTACTCACGAACAAACTTGTGAAATATTTCACAAACAATGAGGTTCATGTAGGAAAGCAACTCTATTTTTTTTGCGCTAATCGGGACTGATTACGACCTATAGGGTCTTATTTAGTCCAAGATAGCAGAATAGGAGGAATTTACATGGTAGTCAAAGAGAAAGTTGTAAATGAAATGCAGGAAGTAAAAGAGATGATTGATACGTTAGTGAATAACGGTCGGAAGGCTTTACAAGCATTAGAAAGCTTTACACAAGAGCAAATTGACAACATTGTTCATGAAATGGCATTAGCAGGTGTTGATCAACATATGCCACTTGCAAAGTTGGCTGTTGAAGAAACAGGGCGTGGTGTATACGAAGATAAATGCATTAAAAATATTTTTGCTACTGAATATATTTGGCATAGCATAAAGAAAGATAAAACAGTGGGGATTATTCACGAAGATCCTCATGAAGAAATAATAGAAATTGCGGAACCTGTCGGTGTAGTAGCTGGGGTAACGCCAGTAACGAACCCAACGTCGACAACAATGTTTAAAGCATTGATTGCGATAAAAACGAGAAATCCAATTATTTTCGCATTTCATCCTTCAGCACAAAACTGTTCCATTGCAGCGGCGAAAACAGTATATGATGCAGCGGTGAAGGCAGGGGCACCAAAACATTGTATTCAGTGGATTGAAAGACCTTCTGTCGAAGCAACGAAACAATTAATGAACCATGAAGGTGTTGCACTTGTTTTGGCAACTGGAGGAGCAGGTATGGTGAAATCAGCTTATTCTACTGGAAAACCAGCGCTAGGTGTAGGTCCTGGTAATGTACCATGTTATATAGAGAAATCAGCGCATATAAAACGAGCCGTTAATGATTTAATTTTATCAAAAACATTTGATAACGGTATGATTTGTGCATCAGAACAAGCAATCATTGTAGATAAGGAAATTTATGATGATGTGAAAACAGAAATGATTGCAAACAATTGTTACTTTGTAACAGAGGAAGAGAGAAGAAAATTAGAAAAACTTGTTATTAATGAAAATACATGTGCAGTAAATAGTGATATTGTAGGGAAATCCGCACAGTATATTGCCGAATTAGTTGGAATTACTGTGCCTAAAAATACAAAAATGCTTGTAGCTGAAATTCAAGGTATCGGAGCAGCCTATCCACTATCTCGTGAGAAACTGAGTCCAGTATTAGCCTGTGTAAAAGCAAATTCATTAGAAGAAGGATTTACATATTGCGAAGAAATGTTAAACCTCGGTGGTTTAGGACATTCAGCAGTCATCCATTCTGTAAATAAAGAAGTGCAAAAGCAATTTGGATTACGAATGAAAGCTTGCCGCCTTATTGT
Source organism: Bacillus cereus group sp. MS39 (assembly GCF_040448665.1). Classification (NCBI taxonomy): domain Bacteria; kingdom Bacillati; phylum Bacillota; class Bacilli; order Caryophanales; family Bacillaceae; genus Bacillus; species Bacillus cereus group sp. MS39. Next base: position 1,063,823 of record NZ_CP123058.1, read on the forward strand.
AAATGCCCCTTCCTCACAAGGTGGAATCGGCGACATATATAATGGATTTATTCCATCACTTACGCTTGGTTGCGGTTCCTACGGGAAAAACTCAGTTTCTCAAAACGTAACAGCGACGCATTTATTAAATATAAAAAGGTTGGCAAATAGAAAAAAGAATATGCAGTGGTTTAAATTACCACCCAAAATTTATTTTGAAAAACATGCGACAGCATATTTAGCGAATATGCCTAACATTTCACGCGCATTTATTGTAACGGATCCAGGAATGGTTGAGCACGGATATGTAGATACGGTTACACATTATTTACGTAAACATGCAAATGATGTAAAAGTTGAAGTTTTCTTTGAGGTTGAGCCAGATCCATCAGATGAAACAGTGTTTAAAGGTGCGGAAATGATGGGAAGTTTTAAGCCAGATGTAATTATCGCACTTGGTGGTGGTTCAGCTATGGATGCAGCGAAAGGGATGTGGCTTTTCTATGAGCACCCAGAAACAACATTCTATGGAATTAAACAGAAGTTTTTAGATATAAGAAAACGTACATGTAAATATCCGGAATTAGGAAGTAAGGCGCAGTTTGTTGCCATTCCAACAACATCAGGAACAGGATCAGAAGTGACACCATTCGCGGTTATTACAGATAAGAAAAATAATATAAAGTATCCGCTCGCGGATTATGAATTAACACCAGATGTAGCAATTGTTGATCCACAGTTTGTAATGACAGTACCACCACATGTAACAGCAGACACTGGTATGGACGTATTAACGCATGCAATCGAGGCGTATGTGTCTGTTCTAGCAAATGACTATACAGATGGATTAGCATTAAAGGCCATTGATCTCGTATTTAAATATTTACCAAGAGCATTTAAAGATGGAAATGACGAAGAAGCACGAGAAAAAATGCATAATGCTTCTGCAATCGCAGGGATGGCATTTGCAAATGCTTTCCTAGGCATTAATCACAGCTTAGCACATAAAATTGGACCGGAATTTCACATTCCGCATGGGCGTGCGAATGCAATTCTTATGCCGCACGTAGTTCGCTATAATGCTATTAAGCCAAGAAAACACGCATTGTTCCCAAAATATGAGCACTTTGTAGCTGATGAACGCTATGCACATATTGCGAGAACACTCGGGCTTCCAGCAAGTTCAACAACAGAAGGTGTGGAATCACTCGTCCAGGCAATTATTGATCTTGGAAAAAGCTTAAATATAAATATGAGTATTGCAGGACAAGGAGTTGCTAAAGATGAATTTGAAGAGGTTGTTGGATTATTAGCAGAAAGAGCTTTTGAAGATCAATGTACAACAGCTAATCCAAAATTACCTCTCATTTCAGAGCTGAAAGAAATTTATATGGAAGCATATAAAGGAGAGTAATGGTTATGAAAGAGTCGCAATAAAGCGGCTCTTTTTCTTTTGGAAAACATCTCCCAGAATGGCTGTATTTACTTGTCTTTAAGTTTAAGAGAATATGATACAGTGAAATGGAGGAGTGAGAATATAATGAAAGAATTACAAGAAAAAATAGAAGATTATACTCGGTTCGGACAAATTCTTCTCGCGGTAAGTACATTGTTAATGGTTGGTTTATTGATTCCGAATGGAGCAAAAGAAACAATACAATTTTTTGTTATGATGGGAAGTATCGTTATATTTTTAAGTTTATCATTCTTTTTCTTTCAGCGTGTGAAAGTGATACGAGATCAGTTAGAGGGAAATGAATGTGAGTAATATTATGAAATAGAGCACTACGAAAAGGACGAATCTTTTTGTAGTGCTCTTTGTTTTTTGTAAAAAATGTATGCGGTTTATATTGACAATGATAATCCTTATCAATTAAAGTAGAATAGTAGTTAATGATTATCATTATCAGTTAGAGGTGGAAGAATGAAAAAATCTATTGCGCTATTCACAGCGATTTTATCTATTTTTTTCTTATTAATCGGTTGCAGTGCAAAAGGAAACGAAAAAGCATCTGCAACAAAAACAGAAAAAGGAAAAGAGAAAATCGAAGTTACCGACCTGTCAGGAAGAAAGGTAACATTTGATAAAGTGCCAGAGAGTTTTGCAACATTAAGTATGGGGGACATGAATATTATTCATGCTTTAGGTGGAAAAATAGTAGGTCGTCCAGATACAAAAATAACTCTTCCAGAGGAGTTAAAGAAAGTACAAGTAATCGGGAATGCACATCAGCCGAATTTTGAGCAAATTGCTAGTTTGAAACCGGATGTACTTATTGCTAACAATGGATTCCAAAAGAATGTTCCAACGGTTGAAGGACAAGGAACGAAAGTAATGATTTCTTCTGCGAACTCTGTACAAGATATTCAAAAGAATATTGAAATATATGGAACGGTAATGAAGAAAGAAGATAAAGCAAAAGAACTTAACCAAAAAATTAATGATCAAATAAAGAAATATGAGAAAAAGAGCGATGTGAAAGCATTGCTAGTGTATGGAGCACCAGGCACTTATTTAGCAGCATTACCAACATCTTTATCAGGTGATATTTTAGAAAAAACAGGTGGAAAAAATATTGCAGCCGATTTTCCAGAAATGAAGGAATATCCGCAATATGCGCAACTAAGCGTAGAACGCATTATTGAGGCAAATCCAGATGTGATTTATTTAATTACACATGGAGATCCAAATAGCGTTAAAAAAGCATTTGAAGGCGAAATGATGAAAAATGAAGCGTGGAAAAATTTAGATGCAGTAAAACAAAATCGTGTAGTTATTTTGCCACCTGACTTATTTGGATCAAATCCTGGAACAAAAGTTACAGAAGCGATGGACTTTATGTATAAAAGTATACAAGATGTAAGGAAATGATAAGTATGGAAAGTAGTGGAGTAGTAAGGGAAAAGGAACATCCTTTTGCGAAAAAAAGATGGATAATAGCAGTTACTTTAGTTGTATTAACGATTCTAGGTCTTTTTTACGGTCTTTTTGCAGGAAGTTTGTCCTTTTCTTTACGAGAAATTCTAGCTGGCATACAAGATGAGGGTTCGACAGTTCATCGAATTGTATGGGATCTTCGTATACCGAGAGTGCTCATTGGATTTATAGTGGGAACGTGTTTAGCAGCATCTGGTGCACTGCTACAAGGGGTTATGAGAAATCCTCTTGCAGATCCTGGTATTATCGGGGTTTCATCTGGAGCAGGCCTTGTAGCAATTGTAATTATGATTTTATTCCCTCAGCATATGGCTTTTTTACCGCTCGGTGCGTTTTTAGGAGCTTTCATAACGGCGATGGTCATTTATGCTTTATCATGGCAAAAAGGGGCACCTCCTTCAAGAATTGTCTTAGTAGGGGTGTCAATTAATGCATTAATTGGTGCAGCGACGTCAGCGTTAATGTTATTACATAGTGACAAAGTACAATCCGTGTTACCGTGGTTAGCAGGCGGCATTGGTGGTGTAAGTTGGGTACATTTAAACATGATTATTTATTATGCAATATTCGCTATTATACTAGCCTTCTTTGGTATTAAGCATATTCGAGTATTAATGCTTGGAGATGAAATGGCGAAATTATTAGGTTATAACGTGGAGAGAAGCCGGTTTTTTTTAATAGTAGTAAGCACATTATTAGCTGGAATTGCGGTTAGTGTTTCTGGTCTTATTGGATTTGTCGGTCTTGTCGTACCACATATGTTACGCTTATTAGTTGGAAATGACTATAAATATTTACTGCCATTGTCATGCCTTGGCGGAGGGATATTACTTGTTTTCGCGGATGCGATAGCTCGAAGTTGGTTCGATCCAATTGAATTGCCTGTAGGTATTTTATTATCCTTCTTAGGTGGTCCGTTCTTCTTATATTTAATTCATAGAGGAGGAAAGCAACGTGATTTCCGTTAACACAGTGTTTTACGCACATTCTGAAAGATTTCAAATGCAAAATATGAATGTACATATTAAAGCTGGAGAGATCGTTAGTTTAATTGGACCGAATGGGTCGGGGAAATCTACTTTGCTTCGTTTAATGGCAAGATTACTTAAACAAAGCGAAGGGGATATCATTTTAGATGGAAAAAGTATTCATACGATGAAAAGTGCCGATGTGGCGAAGCAATTAGCGATGTTACCACAAATGCATGATCATCAATTAGATTTAACAGTGAAAGAATTAATCGAATTCGGAAGAGGCCCTCATAAATCATGGAGCAGTCGCTTAAATAAAGAAGATGAAGAAATTGTTGATTGGGCATTGTCTGTTACAAATCTTAAAGGGTATGAATATCGTCTTTTGCAATCTTTATCAGGAGGAGAAAGACAACGTGCCTGGATTGCAATGACGCTAGCACAACGTACAAATGTTTTATTATTAGATGAACCAACAACTTTTTTGGATATCGTTCATCAATTGGAAGTAATGGAACTTGTGAAACGATTAAACGAGGAGTTTGGTATGACAATTGTAATGGTTTTACATGATATTAACCAAGCGGCTCAATATAGTGATCGTTTACTCGTATTAAAGCGAGGGAAGCTTCAGTATGACGGTATACCAGAAGAAGTGTTATGTCATGAAATGTTTCAACGTGTATTCGGCATAGATGTAGATATTTTTCAAGGTAGCGACAAGCCATTTTTCACACCAAAACGAATTTCTAAAAAAGGAGGAGCAAGATGCGAACAGAAGAATGTATTACCACTGAGTTAGTAAGAGAATTTGTTATGGCAGCTCACGGAGATTTAGAGAAAGTACAAGAACTGTTGGCTGAATCCCCAAGCTTACTTCATGCCTCTTACAATTGGGGCGGATCAGATTGGGAAAGTGCGTTAGGGGCAGCGGCACATGTAGGTCGTAAAGATATTGCTCTCTATTTACTAGAAAAGGGTGCTCGAATGGATATTTTCGCGGCCGCTATGCTTGGAGAATTAGAAGTTGTACAAGCTATTTTAGTAGCACAACCAGAAGCATTACGTGCATCTGGTCCACATGGTATTTCCCTTCTTCAACATGCACGAATGGGCGGGGAAAAAGCACAGCGTGTATTTGAGTACTTAACGGTGCTCTCTTAATGACCGCAAAGGTTCTTATGTGCGGTAAACTTTTCACTTTCATATAATTGAAAAGTTTACCGCCCGTTAGAACGGGATAAGTATCTAGTATATTTGAAAATCCTACACCCCCCTCAATTGTAGTTTTCGTTATGCTAGTTATGATATGGATGCAGTAGACAATATTTGTCTACTGCCTTTTTTAGATTCTTTCAGGATTGAATATTCTGTATTTTTCCCTTGGTTCATTTATAATAGATAGTAACATTTAGTATATATACAAAACATGATCGTGTAGTTAAGTACAAATTCGTGGGAAGGAGTGCAGATATGTTTCATACAGATCGTTTACAAATTCGCAAATATACAATGGATGATTTACAGTTCTACGCTTCACTATGGGGAAATGAGAAGGTAATGCGCTATATTGGAAATGGGACGTTAAAAACATATATGCAATGTAAAAAAAGTTTGGAGGAGTGGGTGATTCCTAGCTATAAAAACGGTCTCGGTTTATTTGTATTGATTGAAAAGGAAACGGGAATACGAATTGGTCATGCAGGGTTAGTAAAGCAGCAGATAGATGGAAAAGAAGAAATTGAAATTGGTTATTGGTTATTACCTCAGTATTGGGGAAAAGGGTATGCGAAAGAAGCAGCGGCGGCATTTCGAGACTATGGTTTCCAAGCGTTACGAATGAATAAATTAATTTCTATTATTAATCCGGATCATCCCGCTTCAATCTTTGTTGCTAGAAAAACAGGGCTTAGTTATGAGAAAACAACTTCATTTCATGGGATGGACGTTCTTGTTTATTCCATTAAACGCGTTGGATGAAAAAAGGTAAATTGCATCTTTTGAAGAATGGTATATAAAAATAAAGGGGGGATTACATGTATATTTATCATAATGGCCTTATTATTCGTGAGGGAACGAATGGTGTGCCAGCATATGCAATTAAAACTTTATTCGAAGATGCTGGTTGGAGTAATGATAATATCCCTTCTTGGCAAATTGAAAAATTCACGATAGCATTTGAAAATTCAACATGGGCATTCACAATTTGGGATGAAGAAGAGATGATTGCGATGGTTAGAGTCATTTCTGATGGAATCATGATCGCGAACATAGTAAATTTAGTTGTGAAATGTGAATATAGAGGGAAGGGGTTAGGTAAGAAACTTGTCGCTCTTTGTTTGCAAAAGTTGCCACATGGAGACTGGTTTGCACATACATCTGCGAGTAATTTTGATTTTTATAGAAGTTGTGGTTTTGAGGTGAGAGAGTTATCGAGAAATGGAACATGTGCGTACTACGGGTATCAAGTAGCAAAAAAAGATGGGCACCGATAAAAGTAAGATAGTGTAGAAAAAGGATCGCTATTTTAATAATATAAACTGAACTGAGACTCATTTTATGATAAAATAAAAGAAAATTCTGTTTATTAAACGGGGGATAAAAATGAATGTAAAAGTTGGGGATGTATTTAAATACGAAAGAAGATTTACTGAGGAAGAGGTTTTTGAATTTGCAAATATTACAGGAGATAAAGGTAGACATCATATGGAATATGATGAAAATGGACGTTTAATGGTTCATGGTTTATTAACTGCTAGTATTGGAACGAAAGTAGGAGAAGAATTACATTACATAGCAAGAGAATTAGTAAGTGAGTTTATTAGACCGGTTTTTACAGGAGATACGATCACTTGTGAATTAACTTTAACAAATATTGAACAGATGGAAGGATATAAAAAGGTTTCAATCGAGTCAGTTTATCGCAATCAACATGAAAAGACTGTACTAGTTGGGACAAGTTATGGAGTTATAAGGGGATAAAAAAGAAGCCTGATTTACAGGCTTCTTTTTTTATTTAATAAACACGTTTTCGATTTTCTGCATGACTAGAGATGAGTAATAATGCAGTTTCTTCTCCTATATTACGAACAATATGAGGAACACATGCATTCCAAGAGAAAGAATCACCTTCTTCTACAATTGCAATATCTTCTCCATGTTGAACTTCTAGTTTTCCGCGTAATACAAGGTGACATTCTTCCCCTTCATGGGCATTTGGTATATTTTCTTTCGGAAACCCAGCAGGAATTTCCACAAGATTTAGGCGAAGGCCACCTTGTTCTGCAACATGTTCAATTCTTTGTTCATCTTTTCCGTATACACTGTATTTACGCTCTACCTTTTTGACAACTTTCAGCCGATCTTTTTGTTCTAATAATAAATAGGGAAGGGGAACGTTTAAAAAATTGGAGATTGTTTCTAAAGTTGAGATAGATGGTGATGTTTTATTATTTTCAACCTGACTCATAAATCCTTTAGAAAGACCTGTTCCCTCACAAATTTGTGCAATTGTTATGCCTCTACGTTGACGAATTTCACGTATTGCAGAACCAATATTCATAAAATCAAGCTCCTTTTTGTAAACAACTATTTGTATCATAGCAAAAAAAATATATTTTTTCCCAGTGAAAATGAATTGACGAATAAAAAAAATTAGTGTATGTTTTGTATTGTAAATAAAAGTTTTGTATAAGGAAACTATAAAGGAGAGAATGAAATGAATCAACATATCGGTAACTTAATTATTCGTATCGTGTTAGGGGTAACATTCTTTATGCACGGTTTAACAAAATTCCAATCGGGGATTGACAATATTGCAGGGTGGTTTACAAGCATTGGTTTACCAGGAGGTCTTGCATACGGTGTAGCAACAGCGGAAGTAGTTGGTGGTATATTGTTAATTCTAGGTTTAGGTGTAAGATATATTGGATTATTATTTGCACTTGTAATGGTTGGAGCAATTGTAAAAGTAAAATGGTCAGCTGGTTTATTAGGAGATGGAAAAAATCCTGGCTTCGAATTAGAACTTGCATTGTTAGCAATGGGTGCGTACTTATTTGTTGCGAAAGCAGACGGTTTTGTAGATAATTTCTTAAAAGAGAGAATGTTAAAGAAGAACTAAATTAAATGGGGGGCTAACAAGATGAGTTTTCAACTTCATCCCGACACAACACTTGATGTTGTTCATTTATATGTATCAAATATAAAGAAATCACTAGAGTTTTATACAGAAGTACTAAGTATGAAAGTACTAAAAGAAGATGAAATGGTTGTTACATTTGGGAATGAAAATAACGAACCACTCCTTATCATTGAAGAAAAGAAAGAAGCTCTACCAAAGCAAAGAGGGAGAACGGGGTTATATCATTACGCAATCTTATTACCAAGCAGACAGGATTTAGCGAATATTCTTCGTCATCTTGTAGAAATGGTATATCCACTGCACGGCGGAGCCGACCATTACTTTAGTGAGGCCCTTTATTTAGCTGATCCAGATGGAAACGGGATTGAAATTTATCATGATCGCCAAAAAGAAGTTTGGCGTGATGAGAATGGAGAACTACCATTTGTTAGTAACCCGTTAGCTGGTGAAGAACTATTACAGCAAGGAAGTACATGGAATGGATTTCCGGCGGGTACTGTGATGGGACATATTCATCTCCATGTAGCTGATTTGGAAGAAGCGAAACGTTTCTATGTGGATGGTCTTGGTTTTGAAGTAACAATCCCAGCTCGTAATGGAGCGTTGTTCGTATCGGCAGGTGGCTATCATCACCATATCGGTTTAAATACGTGGCAAGGTGAAGAAATACCGCCGCAAATGCCAAATTCCGTCGGCTTGAAATATTTCACAATTGTACTAGCGGATGAAAAACAAAAAGAGCAAGTATGTGAAAGCTTAAAAAATATTGGCAAAGTCGCTACGTACAAAGATGGAATATTACAAGCCCAGGACCCATTTGGACATTGTATTCATTTCAAAATAAAAGGAGAAGCCTAAAAAAGGCTTCTCTTTTTTTACTTTCTTATAATTGCTTTTTCGTTTTGTAAAAATAGTTCATCAAACTGCTTTGCAAGCTCAAAATCTAGTTTCGTTAAACCTTTTGCATTCCAAGATGACAAAGTAATAATGACTGCTTTATACTGGATAAGGATAAATGGATGGTGATTACGTTCTTCTGATAGTTTGGCGGCTTCAGAGACAAATTCGACTCCTTTTAAGTAGTCGGAAAACATATATTTTCGTTCAATCCATTTTTCATCTTTTACTATCCATTTATCCACCTTGAATAATTCCCCTTGAACTTCTTCTTCAGTTAATCGCAGCATCATTTTTCACATCCTTTACATGCAGTAGTGCAAGACCATTGTTAATAAGGCGTGTTACAGCTTCGTCAGTTGTGAAAGTAGAAAGTTGTTGTAATAATGCTGCTGATGTTTCGTGCCCTTTGTTATGTTCTAGAAGTAATTCTAATATTTCAAGGCGAAGTAGCCATTCTTTCGGATACAATTTATTTAATACCTCTTGAATCGCTACTAATTGTTCGACATGCGCGTCGTGTAAAATACCTTTATTTCGAATGTCACGAACTGTTTGATACATACGATCTAGCTCAGTTAATGTGAGAGGTGCTGGAGTTTCTTCTATTTCTTCATCAACTGGGAAAAACGATGCTGCATCTGCTGCTCCTGGGAATACAGAAGTGATCTCTGAACCAACAGCCATATCAAATGCGCCCCATGAAGCATCAAATAATACGCGGGCGTTATAAGTAACTGTGCAATCGATAAAGGAAATAAGAGCAATTTTCTTATCATTTTTTATAATATCTGTTACTGTTCCTTTTACATGAATACCACTTGCAAAAGTAAACTCAGCAATATTTCCAATCGTAATTCCTAATGATTGTAATTCTTCATCTGTACAATTTTCTAATGCAACATTTTCAGTGAGTAATCCAATTGGTGTTCCAAAGCCGTCACTGTGTACAGCAGTAGAATGATTCGCTAGTTGTTTATTGTGAATTGCTAATGCTGTTGGCGAACTTGTTCGCATGTAAATCAATTCACCTGCATCGTTTTCAATTGTCTCGGTGAATGTACCTGTAATTTGTAATCCACTATTTAGCTCAGCAGTTGCATGATTTTCAGAGCGAATTGCTTTTTCTAAGCCTTCTTTACCACCTGTTTTAAAGGCCATCGTTTCAGCGAATTTCTCAAGTGCTTCTGTTAATTCTTCAAATGATTCACAAACAAATAGTTGTGGTTGCATTTTTGTTACGTCATAAGTTGTTCTTGTACAAGCTTCAATGGAAAAAGGAACTTTTTCTACAGCGTCTGTTAAGCAATGTTTACTTTCACCAACAGAAGAAAGGAGCCCAGCACCGTAGATTTTTGGATCGTCTATATTTCCAATTAAGCCGTATTCTACTGTCCACCAGAAAAGACGTGAAATTTGTTCAGCTTCTGATAAACCAGAAACTAAGTTTTGTTTTTCAATTACATTATTTTCAGCAGCGGCAACTTCGTCAGGAGTAGAAGTAGGGCTTTCTTTTACGATTGTTAATGTACGAACAGCTTCAAAAGCATCATGTTCTTCTTTTGTAGAGAAAGCTTTCGCACCAATTTGTCCAAAGCGTTTCACATAATTCGCATATGTAGGATCCAGTAAAATAGGTGCGTGTCCTGCTGCTTCGTGTACGATATCTGGAGCTGGTGTGTACTCGATATTTTCTACTTTGCGAATATCTGTTGCGATTGGTAGTAAGCCGTGTCCTTGGAAATCAAAGAATGCTACGCCGGGAATAAGTCCATCAATTGTTACAGCTCCCCATCCGCTTGGTGCTAAACAGTCATTCATTTCTTCTACCTTTGGAATTGCATCTATATTTATACCAGATGATTGTAGTCCGTTCACATAGGCTGGATGAGCAACGTCTTTTAAGAAACTATGATTTTGTCTCATAATGTAACGCCAAACAGCGTGATTCACCGGTGTATATTGATCATAATGCTGCGTGGATACGAATGGTTTTAAATGCGATGGAATTTCTGTTTTCTTTGTCATTTAGACATCCTCCTTGTTTTCTATAAAATTGAATATTGGTTGGGTATAGCTGGAACCACCACCTTTCAAAATTGTAAGCGCTTATAAAATTTTATCATAAGATTCGGAATTATTTAACATTTGTTTCTGTGAGAAATAGAAAAAGCCCCTATCGGAAAATCCGATAGGGGCGAAAGAATCGCGGTACCACCCTATTTGTAAGTGAAAACATACTTACATCTCAATTCATGATAACGGAAAAACTCCGTCTTTTCCTTCATGCGTACAAGCACTACGAAAAAGAAGCTCCAGAATTGTAATTCATACTTATATATGTGCTAATTTCCACCGACCATTAGCTCTCTGTAACAGGGATATAAGATATTACTGCGATTCTTTCAACGCGTATATATGAAATTGTGCAAAAGGGAAGGACGCAAAAAAGCCCCTATCGGAAAATCCGATAGGGACGATAAAAATCGCGGTACCACCCTAATTGTAAACAGAAAAATTGTTTACCACTCATTTTAAGATAACGGAAAGATCCGTCTTTCTCTTCATGCATTATGTGCACTACGGGAAAGAAGCTCCAGAATTGTAATTCACGCTTGTATATGTACTGATTCGCACCAACCATCAGTTCTCTGAGACAGGGATATAAGTCGCTACTAGTATTCCTTCAAAGCCGATATATAATTCGTTCAACTAAACTATGTTTTGTATTATAAAACTATTTTTAAAAGGTTGTCAACAATAATTTTATCCCGCTATTTGTGGGCAGTAAAACTCCTACCTCAAAATTTGGCCGGAGCAAAGAAGTTAGATGGAAGCCTTATTGCCCGTAAACGTCCGATTGGTGAGTGCTGATTAAAGTTTCACTTTATTTCACTTCTAAATCAACATTTAAATTAGTCGTATTTCCAGCTGCATCGGTTGCTACAATATGAATAGTATTTTTTCCTTCTTGTAATTGATTACGATCGAAATAAATTTCGTAGTTTTTCTCCCAAGTGTTTAGGAATGCACTCTCCCATACACCATTTCCGTTAATTTCATATTGCATTCTTACTGGAATACCAGGTGCAATCCAACCAGATTCTGTCATCCAATCTAGTAGAATATCATCAACTTTTCCTCTAATTATGAGATTTTCTTGATCAATTTCGTGTGTTAACTTAGGTGCTGTTCGGTCGATAAATACAGCTCCTGTTTGTTTTGTTTCTCCACCAGAGTTAGAAGCAACAGCTTCGATTTGGTATAAGCCATCAGGTAGAGGGGATCCATTAATTCTTGTACCATTCCATTTGAAAGATTTATAACCAGGTGTTTCATTTTTACCTTGATATACCATGCCTTGATATGTCACGCGGTCTTTCGTAATTAAATTAGCATGAAAGGCTATGTCTTCAACTGGTGTAACTAAATAGTAATTGATTAGGTTGTCATCTAGTATTTTGTCATTATTTGGACTGAAAGTAGAATTAACGATTTCAAGGCCATCAATACGTTTGTATTCTTTCGGATCAATGCTAAATGTAAATGGAATACGCATTTCTTCAGTTTTTCCTTGTTCTTTTACATACAGATTTCCTGTATATACGCCTTGCGGTAAGGAGCTATCTACAGTAATAGTAAATGGTTTTTCAATATTACTATTCGGTTTCAAACTAATAGAAGAAGGGAAAGAAGTTTGGATTTTTGTTTTTGTATCTAGTAATTCAATACGAGTTGAAAAGTTTTTCTTTTTGTTAGAAAGATTTTGTAACGTAATATTTTGTGTTAGTTTCACTTTGCCGCTATTCGGTTTAATAAGACCGAAACTTACATTGTTCGGTTTCACTAACGCATCCGTTTGAGCTGCTTTCGGAATGTTAATTAAACCTGATCCTTGTGCCATAACAGGATATGTATTTTCATTGACATCCTTTAATGTTTTTGCAGTGTTGGCAAGAGCAGATTTCAATTGTTCTGTCGTCCAATCAGGATGCATTTGACGTAGTAAGGCAACGGCTCCTGCTACTTGTGGCGCAGCCATACTTGTTCCGTTGTGAGATTCATAGCCACCCCTTGGTACCGTACTAGTAATTTGTACGCCAGGTGCAACAACATCAGGTTTTATGAGCCAACTTCCTTGTGATGGTCCTCTGGAACTAAAGTTACCAATAAGTTCTGTTTTGTTCGGTTGTCCAATTTTTATATTTTTCTTTCTTTTTGTAATTAAATTTTTCAACTCTTCACCATTTTTATTTGATAGTTGCATAACTGGAAGAGCTATCTCTTCACGGCCAAAATATTCAGGCATAATATTAATTTCTTTTTCATTAGAAATTAGTAGCACCCCGATAGCTCCAGCTTGTTTCGCTTGTTCTGCCTTTACTAACGTACTCGAAGTTCCTTGTAAAACAAGGGCGAACTTCCCTTTCACATCTTGTTTAGCGTAATCACTTGAATTACCGTAGCCAACATAGACAAGCTGAGCATCGTTTCCTACTTGGAAATCTGCTTTTGATAACGGTAATCCTTGGTAAGGTTTATTAGAACCAGCTACTTGGAATGTTGGGAATGGAATAGAAACAGTCGATGCGCCAACAGAGATGACACTACTTGCGTTACCAGGAGCATCAACAGACCAAGGTTTTGGTCCATCATTTCCATTTGAAACAACTGCAGTAACACCAAGTTTTGCGGCGCGTTCTAACGTCATTGTTACAGGTTGATCAGGGACATTCAAATCTTGACCGAGAGATAAATTTAAAACGTCAGCACCATCTTGAATAGCGCGCTCAATACCTTGAATAATATCATCGGTCGTACCAGTTCCACCATCGTTCATGACACGGTAAGCGAGTATAGAAGCATTCGGAGCAACGCCTTTAATTTTTCCGTTACCAGCAATAATACCAGCTACATGAGTACCGTGTACGTTACCATCCATCGGATCGTTATCCTCATCGACTGTATCGTATCCACCGATATAGTTTGCTTGTAAGTCGGGGTGTGTATAGTCTACGCCAGAATCAATAATAGCGACTTTCATGCCTTTTCCATCAAGCGGTTTGCCAGATGGATCTTTTAAATTCCATGCTTCAGGTGCACCGATTGTCGGTCCGCCAATATTTGGCGCTTCTGCTTTAGTAGCGCTTTTTGCTGTTTCATGCAATTTATATGTTAAGTTCGGATAAACAGCTTTTACTTCGGGTAAAGAAGCTAAAGCAGCAACTTGATCTCCTGGGATAGAAATAGAGAATCCAGAAAATAACGTGCTATACGTTTCTTTTATCTTTGCTTTTGGTGCTTTTTCTTTAATTTTCTTTGTTGTATCCTCTTGCGCCTTTTTTAGTTGTGCATGGTATGATTGCACATTTCCATTTTTTAAATCTGGAGCATGCTGAATGTTACTTTGTGAAGCGAGCGGAGCATGATGCAATTCTACAATGACTGAAATTTCTTTTGATGTTTTTGTTTCAACATTTTGCGCGATTTTGTTTTCTCCCCATTGCTCAATATTCGCTTTTAACTGTGGACTAAATTGCTTCTCCTTTTGCAGCGATTCAGCATGCGCGCTTAAAGCTCCAAAACTAGAAAAGACAAGCGCCATACTTAATAGTGCAGATGTAGTTTTTTTCATTGAAACTCCCCCTAATAAAAAGTGCTAATATTCCGAAAAAATTTATCTTACATTTTTGTTCTGAAATATAAAATCGAATGTTGGCTAAACTATACTTTCGACATAATTCATACCAATCCTCTTTGAATTAAAAAAATTCGGGAAATTTTTTGGGATTATGTCGAATGGCTCATGCACAGTGGGGGAAGCCCATCCTCCACTGTGCATAAATCCACAACAATTGTGCAGTAACTGCCAATCAATGCGGAGTGAAATTCGCATATAGTAAGTGGAATATGAGGAATGCTATAAGAAAATGGAGGGACGTATGAAAAAAATTATCGTGAGTAGTAGTGTGGTTTTGTTTATTTTTTTATCTTCAATGTTTAGTACTCGTGCGGAACATAATGGGGTGAAGGTTGCTTTTATTCGTCATCATGATCTTTGGGTTAAAATTGATGGAAAAGAAAAACAAATAACTAAAGGCGAGTACATAACAGGGCCGAAATGGTCTCATGATGGAGAATGGATTTCTTATGCTAAAGGAAAGAAGCAAAACACCTTGGAGTTGTACCGACTGGAAGATGGAAAAAAAGTTAGGCCATTGCAATCTGAGGTATCGAATTATCAATGGTCACCGAAAGAGAATATAATTGCATTTGTATTTGCAAATATATTAAATACGTTTGATGTCAAAAATAAGAATACAGATTTTGAAAATGTGTCAGCTGGTGTAGGTGATTATGCATGGTACCCTGATGGAAAGAAGTTTCTTGTATCTTCTGAAGCACACTTACTTCCAACAGGATGGACAGGAGCTCAGCTATATGAAGTGCAAATAGATGCACATATGAATCCTCACAAAATGAAGCATTTGTATGCATTACCAAATGAACATGATGATTTTCTAGCGCTAGTTGCAAGTGGGTTTGAGTGGTCATCGGATCAAAGGTGGATTTCATTTTTAGCGGTACCGACAGCTTCGTGGTCAGCTGATAGTAATACGCTTTGCTTAGTTCGAGCAGATGGCAGTCGCTTTGAAAAGGTAGATCAAATGTTATTAAACACACAATGGTTCAAATGGGCGCCATCCAAGAATATTTTAGCTTATATTGAAGGAAGCGGAAGAGTTGCGTTAGAGAATAAACATTTAAAAGTAAAAGAGCTGCCGGCACTTCAGCAGAACACCTTTACGCCGAAAGGATATGTTGATTGGGATTTTGTATGGAAGAACGATAAAGTAATGATCGTTTCACGAGCAAAAGAGGCAGGGATAGAAACTCCGCCAGAAAAAAGGTCACTGCCATCCTTATATGAGATCGATAGTACAAGCGACGAACAACATCAAATCACAAAGCCACCCCATAAGCAAGGTGACTATCATCCCATCTTTATGAAGAAGAACA
Organism: Bacillus cereus group sp. MS39; assembly: GCF_040448665.1. Lineage (NCBI taxonomy): Bacteria > Bacillati > Bacillota > Bacilli > Caryophanales > Bacillaceae > Bacillus > Bacillus cereus group sp. MS39. Next base: position 1,079,772 of record NZ_CP123058.1, read on the forward strand.
ATCAATTAATTTGGATACGTTCGGACCGTAAGAAAGCCAATGTATGGCTTTCCAGTAGTGATGGAAAACAGGAAAAGAAGTGGATTGAAAATATAGATGTACCAGAATGGTATTATGAGAAATGGAACTGGGAAAATGTCATCTCGGTAAAAGAAGAATAAAAAACCTGCCTAAAAGATAATTTTAGGCAGGTTTTTTATTGTTATTTATGTGTTTTATTTGGCTTTTTTTTCGCGGGGTTTCCGTTTCCTTGACGCTTTCTATTTTGTTCATCTTTTGCTTGTTTTTCATGTAGTGTATCTAAAAAGTCATTCGAGTTACTCATTTTTATATCGCTCCTTTCATTTCGTCCTAATTACTATAACCATTTAGGAGGATAATCATGAGATAAAAGTTAAGCGCTTAATTTTCTTCGATAGTATACGTAAAATATGCCATACGTAATAAATAGCATAAGTAAAACTTGTAACTCTACATTTTCTTTTAAAATAGTTGCGACAGAAGATGGTAAGTAAGGTGATGTATTACTCGTTCCTAAACCTAACCATTTGTTTAAGAGGTTAATGATACAAAACATGAAAACACCAGACCAGCTTGCAATAATTGCTTTCTGTTTAATTTTTGTTTCACGTTCATCATCTGTAATCCAAGGATTAGCGGTTTTATCACTATTAAAAAATCCATTTATGTATCCCCATATGATCATTCCGATAAAGGCGATAATCCATTTCATATTTGTGATTCCCCTCTCTCTTGTAAAAAGTATTTTACATATTATAATTGTAATGTTTTTCAATTAATTGTATCAAATGTTTTTTACATACCAGTTTTTCATATAGCAGGAATAAAGAATGAGATAGGGAAGAAATATGTAAGAGGATTTCATAGAGAGAGGAGGCTGGATATGAAGCTTGTCTTTGTTCGGCACGGAGAAGGTGAACATACAAAGGATTTGCCGTCAAGTTTACAAGTGCTTCATCCGCCATTAACGGATGAGGGAAAGAATCAGGCTAAATTACTTCAATGCAATGTGCCATTACAAGAAACGGATATATTAATTGTTAGTCCTACACGTAGAACTTTACAAACAGCGGCAATATGGAGTGAGAAAGTAACTTGTCAAAAAATCGTCCACCCATATGTATCCCCACGTATTTTTCCTTATCGAGAAGGAGCGAAAACATTACCATGTGATGACATAGTAGATCAGGGGATAATAACAAATTTATTTCCACATTTTTCGATAGAGAAAAGTACAAATAAGCAGTTATGGACGGAAGGTATAAATACTATTTCAGAGAATAGCTTTCAGCAAATAGTAGATGAATTTCTTCTTTGGTGTTATGAGCTAGGTACGGAAAGAATTTGTATTGTATCTCACGACGGGACAATTACTGCGTATAGGCAATATTTGCAGAAAGTCGTGTTAACTAGATATGATTTTTTGCAAGAAACGGGTATATATGAAATGGAGGTAACCCATAAAAGTCTGATTGATGAAATCTAATGATAGGGTTGAGGGTATATGTTGAATGTTGCACTAGTAGTTGGCTTTAATTCCGATTTAGAGGCGCAATCAATTCGAGCATCGCTTGAATATTTTGGGGCAAAAGTTATAACATACTGGATTGGTAGACCGAAAGAGTTCATCGATATTCTTTCTGGAAAGAGTTTATATAATGATATTAATTATGTTGTCTTTTGCTTTCATGGTGAGGAAGGAAAGTTTGTCATGGAAGAGTTAGGTGAAGATATATATGAACAAGATGAACCGAGGGGATACTTTGGTGCAGCAGAAATTTATAAATATGCAAAATTGCATAATACACATATTGTAAATAGCGGGTGTACGTTAGGGGAGAGAAAACTAGCAGAATCTTTTTTACGTAGTGGGGCGAAATCGTATATTGCATCGATAGATTATGTAGATGGGAATGCAGCACTTATGTTTACAATACGCTTATTTTATGGGCTTATTAACCATGCAAAAACGTTAGAAGATGCTTTTCAAGAGGCAAAATTAATTGATGAGGAGACACGTACATTTCAATTCTATAAATAGTAAAAAACGCCTTTATTCTATATTCGAATAAAGGTGTTTCACATTTAACTCACATTTTTTTTACATTTTCTTCAATGAAAATGATTATCACCTATGGTATGATATGTTCAAGTTTTTACAGGTAAAAAAAGTTACTATATAAACGTTAGTTTTTAATGTTTCATACACATGTCACAAATTATTCGTAATTAACGTTTTATAAATAAGTAACTAATGTTATTATATTATCTGTAACTAACTTAATTACAACTTTAGGAGGAAGATATGGTTATTCAATTTTTAAGAGAAAACAAAGCAGTTTCTTTTGTGTTAGCAGTAATTCGAGTATATCTTGGTTACACATGGTTAATGGCTGGAATCGGTAAACTACAAGGAAAAGGATTCGATGCAACAGGTTATCTACAAGGTGCAATTGAAAAATCTAAAGGAGCACAACCGGCTGTTCAATCTTGGTGGGCATCATTTTTACAAGATTTCGCAATTCCAAACGTTGATCTATTTAATACACTTGTAACGTGGGGAGAAATTTTAGTTGGAATTGGTTTAATTATAGGCTGTTTAACAAAAACAGCGGTCTTTTTCGGTCTTGTAATGAACTTTTCCTATATGTTTAGTGGGTCAATTGGTGTCAATCCTGAAATGGTTATTCTATCAATGTTCGTTCTAGTTTCTGGTATGAATGCTGGTAAATTTGGAATAGATGGTTTCGTTATTCCGAAAGTACTAGGATCAAAAACTCAAAAACGCCAAAAGCAAGCTGCTTAATATATGAAAGCGGGTATCTCAAAATGAGATACCCGCTTATGTTATTTTTCAACTTTTATTGGATTGTTTTTAAAGAATTCTTTTACATAACCTACAAATTCTTGTGGCTCTTGACGAAATGGTGCATGATAACCTTTTTCGATAATATGGAAAGTACTATTTTTTAAGAATTGATGATACGTTTCTCCTTCTTTCCAAGAAACGCTACTATCATTTTTTCCCCATATAATTAAGGTTGGTTGTTTCAGTTCATTTGCATTGATTTGAAGACGTCTAGGCCATAATTTCATTTTATTGTAATGCTCTTCGTCATTACGTTTAAATTTCACTTTACTTTCATCATAATCTGCAACAGCAGAAACGGTATTTAAATCAGTCGACAACTGTGGTTTTGGTGAGCCTTGTTTATTAACGAATGTATGAGGACCACCTGTAGCATCAGTTAAAATAAGGTGGGTAACGGCTTCAGGATATAAATATGTTAAATTAAGAGAAATTTCTCCGCCCATTGAGTGTCCCAGTATTGCAAACGAATCATAACCTAGTTTTTTCATTAATTTATAATACAAATTTGCATGAGTTGGGAAAGAATAATAAAAATCCATCGGCTTAGATGAGCGCCCGAAGCCTAAAGCATCTACAGAAATAATTGTATGATCTTTTGCTAAATCTGAGTAAATCTTTTGAAAACCATCTGACGATCCTCCAAATCCATGGATCATAAGTAAAGGTGGCTTTTCATTACCAATCTTTTTAAAGTAAATGGTTTGCCCATCTATTTCTACCATTTTTTCCTCGGTAGCTAGTTTCGCTGTAAGTGTATTTTTAACTTGTTTTACTTGTTCTACTGGCTTTTCTGCTGCACTACATCCTACTAATAGTGTAAGAGTAAGACAACCTACCATAAAATAGCTAAATCGCTTCAATGAGGTGTCCCCTTTCTAACATAACGCTGTATCTATCATAGCAAATAGCATATTACGATTTCCAGGAAGTTGGCTACCACTTTTTATCATAAGAGGTGAAAGGAGCGTTTCTTGGAAACTTTCTGTTTGAAGAAATTGACGAAATGAAAATTGTGAATGTGGGACATCAATCCTTACTGTGCCATTCCAACATTCACAGATTCTCTTGAATAATTGAATAGCGTCCTGCTCTTGCTTTGCGATAAGTGGATTGACGCATAATATATTTCCTTTTTGTATACATAAGGAAAAAGCTTCTATACAGTTATTTCTCTCAATTTTAAAAGAGTGGCTTGTTCTTGGTAAGAGTAATGAATAAAGTAAAGAACGATTAGCGCCAGTTGTAATTTGATCGAGAGAAATAAGTGAGACAAGATCTTGTTCTTTCACTTGTTGCGTATGAGTAATATGTGTTTTAGTAGTTTGTTTCTCAAAACGATGAATCGTTGTTACTGTTTTAAATCCGCATGATGTATAAAGAGGCTCGCCAGCTTTTGTTGCAAGAAGTGCAATTGGTTGTTTTGGGAGAGTGTGTTCTAAGCAACGATTTAGCAAAATACGCCCGATGCCTCGGCCTTGAAAATTAGGATGAACGATTAACATGCCAATAGTAGAAAAACTATCTTTAAAAGGAAATACTCCTCCAGCTGCAATCAGTTTATTTTCATGCATATAACCAATAAGTGTGCCGAGAGAAAGATACATTTCGAATTGCTTTTTCATAAATGCTTTATCTTGTAACCATCCAATAGCTTTGCAAAGGTCGAGTAAATCAAAAATAAAAGATTCATCTAGCTTTATTGTTTTCATAAATACTCCCCACATTTCTATTAATTTTCATAAAAGTAGATTGAAAATGTTAAATAAGAGATTTACGTTAAATGAAATCCAACTTGTTTATATTTGGATTGTAAAGGCGAAGAATGTTGATACGAACAGACAAACTTATACAAATTATAACTGATATTTACATAAGTTAACAAAAAATTTACATATAACTAATTTTCTCTTAATAGTCTTCTATTAAATTTGATAGTGGGAAATGAATAACCTAATTAGGGGGACAATATAGTGAAAAAGTTTGTAAAAAAAGCATGGCCATTTGCAGTTGTGGCGTCGTTAGCTGTTACTTCGGTAGCAACATGGAATTTTACTCGTTCTAGTGAGGTTAATGCAGATGAGAGCGGAAGCAATGCAAAGATTAAAAATGTCATTGTATTAATTGGGGATGGTATGGGACCTTCATACATGACGGCTCATCGTTATATGAAAGATAATCCAAAAACTTTTGAGATGGAATCTACAGAGTTTGATAAGCATCTTGTAGGAACACAAAAAACATATCCGGAAGATGAACATGAAAATATCACAGACTCTGCATCAGCAGCAACAGCTATGTCAGCGGGAATTAAAACATATAATGCGGCAATTGCAGTTGATAATGATAAAGCAGAAGTGAAAACTGTTCTTGAACAAGCGAAAGAAAAAGGGAAATCAACAGGATTAGTTGCTACTTCTGAAATTACACATGCAACACCAGCTGCTTTCGGTGCGCATGACATTAGTCGTAAAAATATGGATGCAATTGCAAATGATTATTTTGATGAAAAAATTAAAGGGAAGCATAAAGTAGATGTTATGCTTGGCGGCGGCGTAAAAAACTTTGTTAGAAAAGATCGTAATCTTACAGAAGAGTTTAAGAAATCTGGTTATAGCTACGTAACAGATCGAGATCAATTGTTAAATGATAAAAACGATCAAATTTTAGGTTTATTTGCACCAGGCGGTTTAGATAAAATGATTGACCGTAATGAGAAGACACCTTCATTAGAAGAAATGACAAATGCAGCAATTGAGCGTTTGAACAAAAATAAAAATGGTTTCTTCTTAATGGTTGAAGGAAGTCAAATCGACTGGGCTGGACACGATAATGATATCGTAGGTGCAATGAGTGAAATGGAAGACTTTGAAAAAGCATTTAAAGCAGCGATTGAGTTTGCGAAAAAAGATAAAAATACGTTAGTCGTTGCAACGGCAGACCACGCTACTGGCGGATTATCTTTAGGTGCGAATGGTGAGTATAACTTTAAAGTAGATCCAATTAAAGCTGCAAAACGTACACCAGACTTCATGGCAAATGAGATTGCAAAAGGTGCAAATGTAGAAGAGACATTGAAAAAATATATTGATTTACAATTAACACCAGAAGAAATTAAAGCGGTAAATGATATTGCTCCTTCAAAAGATGTAACAAAGATTGATAATGCGATTGAGGATATTTTCAATAAGCGTTCGGTTACAGGATGGACTACAGGTGGGCATACAGGGGAAGATGTAAACGTATATGCATTTGGCCCTGGTAAATACTTGTTCTCTGGCGTTCAAGAGAATACAAATATCGCTAAACGTGTCTTTGATATTGTTGGCGGTGGCGATCCGAATAAAGGAAGACGCTAATTATAAATGAAAGTGAGGCGAAATGCCTCACTTTTCTTTTTAGGAGATGGGAAGATGGGGGCTTTTTTCAGAGGGATAGGATCCCTTCTAATAGGTGTAGTATTGCTAGTTGGATGTCAATCCAAAGAGAATCAGATAGAAAAAAAATCTACTACTACAAAAGCTGAGGAAAAGGTACAAATAACGAAAGAAGAAGAGAAATCGATTCAAGATGTTATGGAGAAGTTTGTACGGACGACAAATGAAAAAAATCTTGCTGAACATATGGAGTTATTTTCAAAGAAGATGCCTAGTGCTGAAGACTTAAAAACACAAAAAGAAGCAGCTTTTCAAAAGGGAAATAAGAAAATCGAATTGGAACATATAGATATGAAAGCTAGTAAAGCAGGGTATGTTGTTGTTGAAACGAAGGAAAAAGAAATAGAGGGGGAGGTCACTCTTCAGAAGAACGTACAGTATGCGCTTGGAAAAGAAGAGGATGGATGGAAAATTGAAGAGGTTCGCATGATAGGGAAGAAATAAAGTGAAACTTTAATTAGGAAGTCTTACTACCCGTAAATAGCGAAATAAAAAAGGTTCTCATTGGAGAGAACCTTTTTTATAGTGGTAACAGAATTTGATTTGAACATGCTTCAATATCATCAATATCTTGGCGAATGGTTGCCATTTTATTATCAAGATCTTCAGCTTTCATTGCTGCATCGTGTAGTTCATCTTTTAAATACTCAGGTATTTTCCCTTCATATTTATAGTAAAGTTTATGTTCTAAACTTGCCCAAAAATCCATAGCAAGTGTACGTAACTGAATTTCTGCAAATACATCTTTTGTACCAGAATTCAGTGATAAAGGATATTTAATAATCATGTGTAAACTTTTATATCCGTTTCCCTTTGGATTAGCGATATAATCTTTTACTTCAATGATTTCCATATCTTCACGCTTTTGAATAACATTTTTTAAATGATAGATATCTTCTACGAAGCAACATGTAATACGAATGCCGATGATATCTTGTAAATGAGTTTGGGCATTTTCAACTGTTGGTAATAAATTTTTACGCTCAAGCTTTTTAATAATACTTTCAGGTTGTTTTAGTCTTGTTTTTATATGTTCAAACGGGTTGTAATCCTCTAAAAATTGAGCTTCCCGGTTCATAATTTCAAATTTAGTTTTTAACTCTTCTAAAGCAAATGTATATGGTAGTACAAAAGCTTTCCAATAGTTAACTGTTGATTGATTATATTCCATTTATATACACACCTTTTCCAATTTACAAGCGAGGTTGTTATTATACTAAATACCAAAGCATATAAGCGCAAGCAGCAAATGATGAGATCATAAAACGATATTTAGTTTTCATACTTTCAACTCCTTTCGAGTAAGATTCTATATAAATAAACGTGATTGTTAATAAGTTCACTATGTATAATTCTTATAGTAATAGATTCGTGTGAATTTCGTATGAACTAATTGTTTCAGCTTTTTGTCTTTTTTTGTGAAGCATCATTATTATCCATAACTTAAAGTGTTTTCATTTGATTTATTTTATTTATTTGATTGTATAAATTAATGTATATTTGAATTTATGGTTATTAAGGGGCTATAAGGTGAACTTTGAAGAATTAGCAATTGCTAGACGTTCTGCAATGAAATTTGTACAAGAAATAGAAATCCTTGATGAGGATTTTAAAAAATATTTGAGCTAACAAAGCTTTCTCCATCTTGTTACAATTTGCAACATACACATTATGTTGTAATTCGTGATCAAGAGCGCAAAGAAAGATTAAAAGAGTTAGCTTTTAGGCAGTATAAAGTATCAAGTGCATCTGCAGTAATACTTGTTTGTGGTGATAAGAGAGCATATCAAAATGTCGAAAATATTTATTTCGGTATGAAGGTTTTAAAGATGATTGATGAATGTGAGTATGAAGATGCAATTAGGCAAACGAAAGGGTTATATGAAGGAAAAGGAGAACGCTTCATGGAAGAGGAAGCGATTAGAAATGCTTCGTTAAGTGCGATGACTTTTATGTACGCAGCTAAATATTATGGCTATGATACGTGTCCAATGATCGGTTTTGATGAAAAAGCAGTACAAAGTGAATTAAATATGCCGGAGCATGTAGTGCCTGTTTTAATGATTACGATAGGAAAAAGTGATACTACTAAAACTCGCCCACGAGGATATCGAAAACCGATTAGTGAGTTTGTTACATACGAAACATTTTAATACAAGGTATAGATTACTTAAACAAAAGGGTTCTATTTAGATCCCTTTTGTTTTGCAATTGACAAATAGAATGAAGTTATATAATATATAAATCGTAATCATTACGTTTTAGTTTGCGATCTTTAAAAGAAAGGAGAATTACAAATGCGTGTAAATATTACATTAGCTTGTACCGAGTGCGGTGATCGTAATTATATTTCTAAAAAAAATAAACGAAACAATCCAGAGCGCATCGAACTAAAAAAATATTGTCCACGATTAAAGCGAGTAACGTTACATCGTGAAACGAAGTAGAAGACTAGAGATATCTCTAGTCTTTTTTTGTTTATATTTCTTTGGTTTTGTTTGTTATAATTACCTTAAATTGTAATAAAGGGAGCGGTATGATGAATCAAAAAGATAAAGAAAGAAAAGAGCAAGTGGCTCATATTATTAACATTTCAGATGATTATAGTCTTGTTGTAGATGATCAAGAAGGTGTGGATGACCCATATCATCTATTATGGTGGGAACATAAAGCGGATGAGGAGAGAACAATACAGATTACACTGAATAGACATACCGGTAATTTAATTGACTTTAGGATAGAGGAGGGAAATTCTATTTCGAGCGGCAAGGAAGCGATAGAGGAGAATAAAGCAAGAGAGATTGCAAATGTATTCTTAAAAAAATATATAAAAGAAGGATATGAATTTTATACATATGTAACTGTTAAGGATAATTGGCGCGGTTGGAAAGAAGTAAATTATATGCAAGAAGTGAATAGCTATCCATTGCCGAATACAGGGTGTGTCGTGCGAGTTCATCCTTCAGGTAATGTTGTGCATTTTCGTTATAATGGACAAAAAGCTATCGAGAAAAAACCGTTATGGCCAAGTGAAATTGTTGAGGAGAATGTCGTTTTAGAAAATTTGAAAGCTAGACAAAATATGAGACTTGTATTTGTAGATTTAACACACTCTTCATGTGAGTATGAAAATGGAGAAGAAGTAAAAGGGGACCATCTTGTATATGAACCAGAACCTAGTCATGCATCTATTAATGCAAGTACGGGAGAAGATTTATTTGGATCAGAACATTATAAATTACCGCCGACAGTAGCTGTTGAAAAAACAAAGAAAGGTAGCCGGCAAGGTGACATATTCGAATTATTTGGCTGGGATAAAGAAAGTTTTACAAAAGTAGATGAAACGGAAAATGATGATGAAATAAGGATGAAATTTGTTCTGAAAGAGGAATTACAAAAACAGAAAGAAGAACAGAATCCATATTTAATGAATGAATTCTTTAAGAAGCATTTACCGATGTTAAAATATAATAATTTAATTGGCATTACGGTTGATAAATTAACCAGTGAATTAATTGGTTTTATAAAACTGACAGAAGATAAAGAAGCAAAGCAAATACTGTCTAGAGAGGAATGTTTACAAAAAGCAATTCAATTTTTAGAGCGAGTGATTCCGGATATCACACAATATCTTTGCCTTTGGGAGGAACGTGAAGAAGCAGAAGATGGGATTGAAAGATTTAACTTTTCCGTATATGTGAATGGTATTCCGGCAGAGTATAAGCACTTTATGATCAACATCAATGCAGAAAATGGTGCAGTGATGCACTACTCTGGAGAGTCTAGCAAATTTATAAAAGAATTACTTGCATATGAAACAACACCAAAAGTAACAAAAGAAGAAGCGTTAGAAATATACAGAGAGGCTATCCGAGTTAAATTAGAATGGTCTATAGATCATGACGTAGAGGAAACGGTATATCAATTGCTGTATAAACAAACAACGGATGAAAATTATAAAGAATTCTTCGACTGTAGTCGAGAAATTCGTTATATTGATGCGCATACCGGGGAGAAAATTTGGAGTGAGTATTAGTAAAAGCCAATCGATACGTATCGACTGGCTTTTACTATGTTCTTAGAATCATTTATTAATTGCCGTTAAGTGGTTGAAGAATACCATCTTGAGCTTTTGACCAATCATATAGGTTTCCATCAGATCCCACTGCAAAATTTAGCGCACGTGAGTTCTCAGGAGATTCGCGTCCGTATAATACGTCGTATAGCTTAATACCATTTAATGTGCCAATTAGTTTGTCTTCACTGGAGCTGTAACGAATTTCATTTGAGCGAGCTCCCATTCTTTTTTCTAGAACTTTTATAGCATCTTCACTTGTGAATGTATTAGTATCAGTTTGTTTATTTGGTTGCTTAGCTGGTTGTTGCTCTTTTTGTGTGTTTTTAGATTCTGCTTCAGGTTTCGTATTATTTTCAGTTTTTGCATTGTTTTTAGTTGTTGTGCTGTTCTCAGCTTTTGCACTGTCTTTTGATACGGCAGTATCTTGTTTAGTAGCCTCAGCTTTTGTAGGAGACGTTTGTTGTCCACAGGCTGAAAGTAAGAAAAATGATGATGTGAGTATTACAAGGTTTCTGATTTGTGATGTAGCGTATCGCATGAAAACACCTCTTTCAAAATTTTGGAACTTAACATATTGTAATACATTGGAAAAAATATTCCAGGTATGAAAGACGTATTTCGTTCGACAAAAAGCTAAGGATTCCATATTTATATCGTACAGACACAAATAACCTCACGCCCACATACACATAGTAAAGACCACTATTTTGGCGGAGGTGAAAGGTTTGAGTCTATTCGCCGCAATTGGATATATGGTTCGAGAAGTGTTTGTCTTTGTTTCTTATGTGAAGAATAATGCGTTTCCGCAGCCGTTATCATCAGACGATGAGAGAAAGTACTTAGAGTTAATGGAGCAAGGTGATGCTCAAGCGAGAAATCTGTTAATTGAACATAATTTACGGCTTGTAGCTCATATCGTTAAAAAATTTGAAAACACAGGGGAAGATGCAGAAGATTTAATTTCAATTGGTACAATTGGGCTCATTAAAGCGATCGAGAGCTATTCGGCAGGAAAAGGCACAAAACTTGCGACGTATGCAGCACGATGTATTGAAAATGAAATTTTAATGCATTTACGTGTACTGAAAAAAACGAAAAAAGACGTTTCACTTCATGATCCAATCGGGCAAGATAAAGAGGGGAATGAAATATCGCTTATCGATATATTAAAATCAGAGTCTGAAGATGTAATTGATATGATTCAGCTTAGTATGGAGTTAGAAAAGATTAAAGAGTATATCGATATTTTAGACGAACGAGAGAAAGAAGTAATCGTGAAGCGTTTTGGACTGGGGCTTGATAAGGAGAAAACGCAACGAGAGATTGCGAAGGCACTTGGTATTTCCAGAAGCTACGTATCAAGAATTGAAAAGCGCGCTTTAATGAAAATGTTCCATGAATTTGTAAGAGCTGAGAAAGAGAAAAAAGCGAAAGAATAATGTACATTGCAAGCAGCCATATTTTAAAATGGGCTGCTTTTCTTTTTGTAAATAAGGAAAGAAAAAGAGTTGTGTTCAGAAGAAATCTATGTTCACTGTTGAAAATGACGGATTCTATCTGTAATATTAGAGGGTGCTAAACAATTTAAGAATAATACCATACTTAGTTTTCTGCATGTATAATGAAACAGTTCTATATGATATGTGGGAATAAGAACCAATTTTACATATGATATAGAAGGAAAAGAAGGGGAAGCTAAAGTTATAGACTGATTAGGAGGTTTCGCAATTTGCGACGTACATTATATCGACTTATGATCGAACTTACAAATGGTCGTTTTACTTCTTATATATTACGTAAATTTGCACAATCTCGTTTGAGCTCTATCATTATTCCATCGTATGCGAAAGTTTTTCAAATTAACCAAGATGAGATGGAAAAGGGTTTGAAGGAATATAGAACATTGCATGAATTATTTACGCGTAAGCTAAAAGAAGGAAAGCGTAGTGTTGATACAGATGCATCGAGTATCGTTAGTCCTGTTGATGGTGTTTTTGCTGATCACGGTCCTATTGAGGACACAAAAACATTTGATATTAAAGGTAAGCGTTATTCAATAGTGGATATGCTAGGTAATGAAGAACGTGCAAAGCGATATGCAGGTGGTACATACATGGTTATTTATTTAAGCCCAAGTCATTATCATCGTATTCATAGTCCGCTTTCTGGTTCTGTGACTGAAAGGTTTGTACTTGGTAGAAAGTCATATCCGGTAAATGCAGCTGGTATGGAATATGGGAAAGAGCCATTGTCAAAAAATTATCGCTCTGTTACAGAAGTAAATAGTGACGGTGAACATATGGCACTTGTAAAAGTAGGAGCTATGTTTGTTAATAGTATTGAGCTGTTGCATGAAAGAGACACTGTTCAAAAAGGTGAAGAAATGGCATACTTTACATTTGGCTCAACAGTTGTGTTATTGTTTGAAAAAGATATGATAGAAGTAGTGCAGGAATTGAAGAGTGGACAAGAGCTTCGTCTTGGTGAAAAAATTGCTACTCGTTCGGCTCATAAGTAAAGAAAACATTTTATAACTGTAAGCAAGAGTTATGGACAAAGATGCTTAATGATGAAATTCCCTAGATGGGAGTACTTGTTTATTCGAGAGCCATCGCAGGATGGCTCTTTTTACAAGTTAGCTCATTAAAATTTCACTTTATATGTAATCAAGACGATTTGACAAGCTTGTCCTCTAATGAGCGTCTAATCATTTCTTGTTTTATAAGTAAAATGAAGTCGGGATTTAATTTTAGTTCTTTTGCTTTATAATAAGACTCAGTGAGTAACTCAGTAGACAACTGTTCCATATATTTTGTTTTCAAGGTGAGTCACCTCCTAATAATTTAAGGATTGATTCGTTGTTGCATTTAATGTACCAAAAAAATATGACAGTCACAAACGAGTGGTTATCCACATACCTAGGTGGATAAAATGTGTATAGATTGTTAGTAAATTCCAAATTGGCTGAAAAATTAATGTGGAAAATGTGTACAATTTTATCCACAGGTCATATATCGAAATATGTTGTCGAAAAATTTTTATGAAAACTCCTCAAAGAGGTGAAAGAAATTGAAGCTATTTTTACCAAATGAATATGTGAAAAATGTATATCATGTTCAACCAGAAGATTTGAAAAAACGTGGAATTAAAGGTGTCATTACTGATTTAGATAACACGTTAATTGAATGGGATCGTCCAAATGCAACGCCACAACTTGAAGAATGGTTTTTGAAAATGAAAGAGCAAGGTATTCAAGTAACGGTCGTTTCAAATAATAATGAGCAACGTGTGAAAGACTTTGCTGATCCATTAGGTATTCCATTTATTCATAGTGCGCGTAAACCATTTGTTCGCGCGTTTAAGCGTGCGATACAAGAGATGCGTTTACAACCAGATGAAGTTGTAGTAATTGGAGATCAGTTACTAACGGATGTTTTAGGTGGAAACCGAGTGGGACTTCATACAATTTTAGTTGTACCGGTAGCACAAACGGACGGATTAGTAACGCGCTTTAATCGGAAAATTGAACGAAGAATTATGAGAAATATGAAGAAAAAAGGTTTAATTAACTGGGAGGAATAAAGTTTGACTGAAACAATTAAATGTATTGGTTGCGGTGTAGAAATTCAAACAGAAGATAAAAACGAAGTGGGATATGCTCCTACCTCATCTTTAGAGAAAGAACAAGTAATTTGTCAACGCTGTTTTCGCTTGAAACATTATAACGAAATTCAAGATGTATCATTAACAGATGATGACTTCCTACGTATTCTAAATGGAATTGGAAAATCGGATGCGTTAGTAGTTAAAATTGTAGATATTTTTGATTTTAATGGTAGCTGGTTACCTGGCCTACATCGTTTCGTGGGAAATAATAAAGTATTACTTGTTGGAAATAAAGCTGATTTAATTCCTAAGTCAGTAAAACATGATAAAGTAAAGCATTGGATGCGCTATAGTGCAAAGCAGCTAGGATTAAAGCCAGAAGATGTCTTTTTAATTAGTGCAGCAAAGGGGCAAGGGATTGCTGAGTTGGCAGATGCTATTGAGTATTACCGCGGCGGAAAAGATGTTTACGTTGTTGGATGTACGAATGTAGGAAAATCAACATTTATTAATCGTATGATTAAAGAATTTAGTGATGAGACTGAAAATGTAATTACAACATCTCATTTCCCAGGAACAACACTTGATTTAATTGATATTCCGTTAGACGAAGAATCTTCTTTATATGATACGCCAGGTATTATTAACCACCATCAAATGGCTCATTATGTTGGAAAAGAAAGCTTAAAGCTTATTACACCAACAAAAGAAATTAAGCCAATGGTGTTCCAATTAAATGAAGAACAAACACTATTCTTCAGTGGATTGGCACGTTTTGATTATGTAAGTGGTGGTCGTCGTGCATTTACTTGTCACTTCTCGAATCGTTTAACAATCCATCGTACAAAGCTTGAGAAAGCAGATGAATTGTATAAAAATCATGCTGGGGATTTACTAAGCCCGCCAACACCAGAAGAATTAGAAAATATGCCAGAGTTAGTGAAATACGAATTTAATATTCGTGAACCAAAAACGGATGTTGTATTCTCTGGATTAGGATGGGTTACGGTAAACGAATCGGGAGCAAAAATTGTTGCACACGTACCAAAAGGAGTAAGTGTTTCGCTACGTAAATCTTTAATTTAATATGGAGAGGGATTTATGAAACAATTATATGGTGTAATCGGAAATCCAATTGGACATTCATTATCGCCAGTTATGCATAACGATGCATTTGAACACTTGAATATGGATGCCCATTATCATGCATTTCTTGTTAAAGAGGAAGTGCTAGGGGAAGCAGTAAGAGGTTTAAAAGCATTAGGTATTTCAGGATTTAATGTAACAACGCCGCACAAAGTTGCTATTATGGATTATTTGGATGAGATTGACCCGCTAGCAAAACAAATTGGTGCAGTAAATACAGTGGTTCATAAGGATGGAAAATTGATTGGCTACAATACAGATGGAATTGGTTTTGTCCGAGCGCTGCAGTCAATTAGTAGTGAACCACTTCAGGAGAAACGTATTTTATTGCTTGGCGCAGGTGGTGCTAGTCGAGCTATTTATTTTTCTCTTGCTGATGTAGGTGTGAAAGAGATTGATGTAGCTAATCGTACAGCAGATAAGGCGAAAGAACTTATTGCTGCATGTACGGCTACTGTTAATTCTGTTGCTTTATCGCTAGAAAAAGCAACAGAAGAACAAGGAAATTATGATATTATCATTCAGACGACAACAATAGGTATGCATCCACGCGTCGAATATACGCCATTACAAATTTCTTCGTTAAAAAAAGGGACGATTGTATCAGATATAATTTATAATCCATTTGAAACGAAAATTTTATGTGAGGCAAAAGAGCAAGGTGCAATGATTCAAAATGGTATTGATATGTTTGTTTATCAAGGTGCACTTGCATTTGAAATGTGGACAGGGCGTGTACCGAATATCGATAGAATGAAACAATTAGTTATAAGAAAGCTTGGAGGCTAACATATATGTTAACAGGAAAACAAAAAAGATTTTTACGTGCACAAGCACATCATTTAACACCAATTTTTCAAGTAGGAAAAGGCGGAGTAAATGAAAATATGATTAAACAAATCGCAGATACTTTAGAAGTTCGTGAACTATTTAAAGTAAGTGTGCTACAAAACTGTGAATTCGATCGTCGTGAAGTTGCAGAAGAACTTGCAAAAGGCGCACGTGCTGAAATCGTTCAAGTAATTGGAAGTACAATCGTTTTATACAAAGAATCTAGAGAAAATAAACAAATTAAACTTCCGCGATCAAAAGAATAGCATATGCTATTTTTTATCGTTAGTGCGTAATGATGTAGAGAGCGAAACCAATTGAACTTTTATTAACAGTGAACTCTCTTCGGATAGGAATGAAGAGAGTTACTGTAGGTAAAAGGAAGGGGCGTTTCTTTTGAGAAAAATTGGCATCATTGGCGGTACATTTGATCCGCCACATTATGGGCATTTGCTAATTGCAAATGAAGTATATCACGCTTTGAATTTAGAAGAAGTATGGTTCTTACCGAACCAAATTCCACCGCATAAACAAGGACGGAATATTACAAGTGTAGAAAATCGCTTACAAATGTTAGAGCTTGCGACTGAGGCGGAGGAACATTTTTCTATTTGTTTAGAAGAGCTAAGCAGAAAGGGCCCATCTTATACGTATGACACTATGTTACAATTGACGAAGAAGTATCCGGATGTGCAGTTTCACTTTATTATTGGTGGAGATATGGTTGAGTATTTACCGAAGTGGTATAACATTGAAGCGTTACTCGATCTTGTGACGTTTGTTGGGGTTGCAAGACCTGGTTATACATTGCGTACGCCTTACCCTATCACCACTGTGGAAATTCCGGAGTTTGCAGTTTCTTCATCTTTAGTGCGTGAGAGATATAAAGAGAAGGGAACATGTAAATACTTACTTCCCGAAAAAGTACAGGTGTATATCGAGAGGAATGGGTTGTATGAATCGTGAGAAAGCACTTCATATTGTCAAACAACAAATGCATGAAAAACGTTATATACACACAATAGGTGTAATGGAGACAGCAATTGAACTTGCTAAGTTATACGGTGTGGATGAAAAAAAGGCTGAAGTTGCAGCTATATTCCATGATTATGCGAAGTGTAGAGCGATTTCTGAGATGGAAGAGATTATTAAAAGTGAAGATTTGCCGAAAGATTTACTTTGTTATAACAAAGAGTTATGGCATGCACCTGTTGGGGCATACTTAGTAGAAAAAGAAGTAGGCATTACGGATCCTGAAATCCTGCAAGCTATTACATATCATACAAGTGGTCATGAGAAAATGACGATGTTAGATAAAGTAATTTATGTAGCTGATTACATTGAGCCTGGGCGAAAGTTTCCAGGGGTGGAGGAAGCTCGTAAACTCGCATATACGGATATAAATCAAGCTTTATTATTTGCGTTAAAGCGAACAATTCAATTTTTAATGGAAAAAAATCAAACGATTTATCCATTAACATTCCAAACATACAACGCAGTTATCAAGGAGGAAATTAGTAAATGAAAGATAAAGAGTTATTAGTATTAGCAGCAAAAGCAGCTGATGATAAGAGAGCAGAAGATATGGTTGTCCTAAATATGCAAGGTATTTCACCAATTGCAGATTATTTCATTATTTGTCACGGTAACTCAGATAAGCAAGTGCAAGCAATTGCGCGTGAAATTAAATCAAAAGCACATGAGTTCCAAATCGACGTACAACGTATGGAAGGTTTTGACGAAGCACGCTGGGTACTAGTTGACCTTGGAGATGTAGTTGCTCATGTATTCCATAAAGATGAGCGTAATCACTATAATTTAGAGCGTCTTTGGGGCGATGTGCCACGTGAGGATATTACAGACGAGCTAGACCAATGAAATACGAACAATTTGCTTTGTTGTACGACGAACTAATGAATGATGTTCCTTATGATAAATGGGTGGAATTCACAGAGGAAAGTTTACAGCAAGCGGATATGAAAGAGGCGAAGATTCTTGATGTAGCATGCGGTACTGGTAATGTAACACTTCCGCTTGTACAAAAGGGTTACGATTTAATCGGTGTCGATCTTTCGGAAGAGATGTTAACGGTCGCTCAGCAAAAACTAGGCGGAGAAGGATACTTTATTCCTTTTTACCAACAAGACATGCGAGAGCTTGACGTTCCAGGTGAGTTTGACTGTGTAACGATCTTTTGTGATTCATTAAACTATGTATTGCAAGAAGATGGAGTGCAAGAAACATTTCGAAGAGTATTTCACCATTTACGTCAAGATGGTTTGTTTTTATTTGATGTACATTCTTTATATAAAATACATCATGTATTTCAAAATGAAACATACACAGTGAATGGAGAAGAAATATCTCTTATTTGGAATTGCTTCCCTGGTGAAGAATCAAATAGTGTAGAACATGATTTAACATTCTTTGTTCAAGACCCAGAAGAAGATGTGTACCATCGTTTTGACGAATGTCACGTGCAACGTGCATATCAGGTCGAAGAGTTAACGAAATGGCTTGAAGAAGCTGGTTTTACTGTGCTTCGCGTCACTGGTGATTTTGAGCGACTTGAAGTTACAGAACAAACAGAGCGTATTTTCTTCATGGCGAAGAAAAACGGATAAAACAAAAGCAACCGAGAAGGTTGCTTTTGTTTTGTAAAGAAGTTGTAATTTTAGTTCTAGCATAATAAGAAGATGATATACGTGAAGTGTGAAAATACTAGTTTAAGTGAAAATGTAATGTAAAAAAGTAAGTATTTATAAAAAGGATTTGGAATGACGATGACGTATTTATTATGTGTGTTTATTGAATTGCTGATCGACGCATTTTAAATCTTCATCAAATTTCTCGTGTGTCCGCTCAATTAATTTATGAAACATATCCCCAACATGTTCTTCTAAAACACGAATGCCTTCTCCTGTAACGCCGCCTTTAACACATACTTTTTCTTGTAAAGTAGGCAATGTGAAAATCTCTTTTTCAAGTAGTTTCCCCATTCCAACGACCATTTCACTTACTAAAGTAGTGGCTTCTTCATGTGTAATATTTGTTTTATCTACAGCAGCGTTAATGAAACATTGTAATAAATAACTAAAGAATGCAGGGCCGCAGCTTGCTATATCAGATGAAACGCGCGTTATATCTTCTTCTATCATAAGAGGAGTAGAAATGTTTTTGAATAGGCGAAATAGCTTTTGTTGCCACTCTTCAGAGCATTTACTTCCAAATGTAAATAGTGATGCGCCAGACAGGGCGCGGTTTGTAATGCTCGGAATGATACGTGCAATGTGGCAAGGTACAAGCGTCTCTAATTGTGACGGAGATATTGGACTTGTGATAGAAACTAAGCACTTTTCATCAGAAAAATGTTCAGCGTATTTTTGTAGGATCGGGTATATATCTATCGGCTTTACGCAAATAAAAATAAGATGTGATCGTTCGATTACCTCATCGATAGTTTTGGCTATATGAACAGAAGGGTGTTTTTCCTTTATATGATATGCTTTGGCGGGCGTTCGATTAATCATTGTAAGGCACGAAGGTTTGACAGCACGGGTTTCTAAAAATGCGTCGATTAGTATATTCCCCATGTTCCCTGTCCCTATAATTCCTATGTTCAATGTTTCATCCCTCCTTCGTAACAGCTTTCTCCTAAACAATATGAATGATGTTATAAATTTATGATTAGAGGTGTAAAATGATGTGGGATTTTCCAAAGAAATGGTTAGGATTAGTAGCTATTATTGGAACTGTACTTTTTCTTCTTTTTTGGAAAACGAACCAGCATACAGAGCGAACGGTCATTGCAACGGATGTTCAAGCGAAAGAGCTAGAGAAGAAAAGTAAACCGAAAATATCGGATACAAAGCAGCAGAAAAAAATAATTGTAATTGATATGAAAGGGGCTGTTGTTAAAGAGGGGGTGTATGAAATGAAAGAAGGGGACCGGGTCAAGGATGCTATTGAAAAGGCAGGTGGTTTTTTACCTGAGGCAGATAGGAAGAAGGTAAATTTAGCACAAATGGTACAAGACCAAATGATCCTTTATGTACCGAATGAAAACGAACAAGTGCAAGAGGTAGCTGCTATTGCAAAGGGGGAGGGGAAAGTTCAAATAAATGCAGCTTCTAAAGAACAACTTGAAAAAATTACAGGCATTGGTTCTCGGAAAGCAGAAAGTATTTTGAAATATCGAGAAGAACATGGTCCTTTTCAGAAAATAGAAGATTTGTTGGAGATTGATGGGATCGGTGTGAAGTCATTGGAAAGAATAAAAGATCAAATTATTATTCCGTAAAAGATTGACGAAGTTTTTCTTCATTCGCTACACTACAAGTAGACAAAAAAGTAGGTGAAAAATATGGAACGAATTTCATGGGATCAATATTTTATGACGCAAAGCCATCTGCTATCTTTACGTAGTACATGTACAAGGCTTGCAGTAGGAGCGACAATCGTTCGTGATAAACGAATTATTGCTGGTGGATATAATGGTTCAATTAAAGGTGGCGTACATTGTATAGATGATGGATGCTACGTTATTGATAATCATTGTGTTCGTACAATTCACGCAGAAATGAATGCTTTATTACAGTGTGCAAAATTCGGTGTGAAAACGGAGGAAGCGGAAATTTATGTTACGCATTTCCCTTGTTTACAATGCTGTAAGGCGATTATTCAAAGTGGTATTACAGCAGTTTATTATGCGCAGGATTATAAAAATCATCCATATGCCGTAGAGTTATTTGAAAAAGCGGATGTAACAGTGAAACACGTTCCGCTAGAATATAATATTGCAGCATTAGAGGATCAAAAGCGTCATATGGAGTTAAAAGAACTATTTGCATCTTTAGAAAAAGAAAACTTATCAATGGAAGAATTACAGCATGTATTCACGAAAGCAAAAATGATGCTATAAGGAGTGAGTATAGTTGTATGGACAATGGGGTTATGTTGCAATCTCATTTATCATAGGGATTGCAATTGCCTTTTCCACTTCAGTTTTATTGCTGACTTGTTGTCTCGTTTTGTATGTTTTCTATTGTTTATACCGTACTTCGCGTAAAACCTTCTTTTTTTGTATGTTAGCGTGTTTTAGTGGCGCTATGTACACTACGTATATTCAAGGGCAAAACAAGCCTCTAGGAGAGTCTTACGAAGTTACAAGGGGGCTAATACAAAATACACCTCTTATTAACGGGGATCGCCTAACATTTCAAGTTGAAGATCAGAATAAAAATATAGTGCAGTTAAGTTACAAAATTAAATCGGCCTTGGAAAAGAAACAACTGCGACAATTACATGCAGGAGTATCATGTGTATTCGAAGGTGAGAGGAAAGAACCACCAATAGCTCGGAACTTTCATGGTTTTAATTATCGTGATTATTTGTATAAGCAAAATATTCATTTCATATTGGAGGCTATACATATTTCTGAATGCCAAAAAACATCGTTGTCACTCGTGCAATGGATTCTTCTTTTGAGACAGCAATCAATCTCGGGCGTTACAGAAATGTTTCCGGAGCAATCAGGTGCTTTTATGAATGCATTAGTATTTGGTGATAGACAACAAATGACATTTGAAGTTGAAGAGCAATATCAGCAATTTGGTCTTGTACATTTGTTGGCGATTTCAGGATCGCATATCGTATTGTTAATGGTAATTGTGTATTTTATTTTGCTAAGAAGTGGTGTGACGAGGGAGATAGCGACAGTATGTCTTATCTTTTGCATTCCTCTATATATGATTTTAGCAGGAGAATCACCGTCTGTTATAAGAGCTTCTATAACAGGAGTTTTGATGTTGATTGCTTTCATATGTTCTATTCGTTTATCTAGCTTAGATGCTTTAAGCGTTACAGCTATATGTATGCTTATATTTGATCCGTATCTTGTTTTTAATATTGGCTTTCAGTTTTCGTTCGTTGGTAGTTTCGCCTTGCTTTTGTCAGCCCCGCTTTTACTAGATAGTAGCAATGGAGTAATCCGAAATTCCATTTATATCTCTTTTATTTCACAACTCGTTAGTACTCCGATTTTGTTATATCACTTCGGTTATTTTTCTCCATATAGTATTTTTCTTAATATCCTATACGTTCCGTTTTTATCTCTTATTGTATTGCCGTGTAGTATTATTGTTTTGGTATGTATACCAATCTTCCCGTTTCTTGCAAAAGGACTTGCGAATGTACTATCAATAGGTTTGAATCTTTCTAATGATTTTCTAAGTTATTGTGAAAATTTACCGTTTATCCGCCTTGTTTTCGGGCAAACACCTATACTTCTTGTAGCTCTATATTACGCGAGTATTGTTAGTATATTGATGGTTTGGGAAAGGCGGGTGTCGAAGAAAATTATGTTCGTAGCTTCGGGTATATTTCTTTTCGTTTGTACATGTCATTATGTATATCCGTATTTTCGAGAAAGTGGGAGTGTTACATTTCTTGATGTTGGACAGGGAGACGCAATTTTAATTCGCCTCCCGTACGATAAAGAGATTTACCTCATTGATACTGGTGGCACAATGCGTGCAAATAAGGAAGAATGGCAACGGAAAAAGCATGAATTTTCTGTTGGAAATGATATTTTAATCCCTTATTTACAAAAGGAAGGGATTAAAACAATTGATAAATTAATCGTAACGCATGGAGATGCGGATCATATAGGTGCTGCGCAAGAGTTATTATCAAATATAAGCGTAAAAGAAGTTGTATTTGGCCGAAAAGAACAAGATGCGGTATTAGAAAAAGTATTAAAGAAACAGGCATTAGAAAAGGAAGTGAAAATAAGTGAAGTGGGGGGAGGAGAGAGTTGGAGCGTAAATGAAGCGGAATTTTTTGTGTTAGCTCCAACAGGAAAAGCAAGAAGTGAAAATAATGCTTCAATCGTAATATGGGCAAAATTAGGAGGGGCAACGTGGCTGTTTACAGGTGATTTAGAAGAAGAAGGAGAGAAATTTTTAATAGCTACGTATCCAGATTTACGGGCGGATGTTTTAAAGGTTGCTCATCATGGGAGTAATACGTCATCTATAGTGCCTTTTTTGAGCGCTGTACAGCCTGATATAGCGATTATTTCTGTCGGTGAGCGTAATAGGTATGGGCATCCTCATAAGGAAGTGATAGAGCGTTTGGAGAAGATGGGGATTGAAATATGGCGTACGGATAAGCAAGGCGCTATTTCCTATGTTTTTAAAGTGGAACACGGAACCTTTCGTAGCAAAATCACATACGATGAAACACATAATAGATAAAAAAGAAGACTGCCAGTAAGCAGCAGTCTTTAAGAACCGATAAATTTAATAACAGTTGCAATGATGAAAAGTGTTGCGAAAAAACCAAATGAGACGATAAATCCTACCCCTGAATCAATAGCGTCATTGCGTTTACTTTGAACGTTCTGTTCAAAATCATTCATTTAGAATCCCTCCCCAACATTCCACTTTAGTATAAAATATTGTCAGAAAAAAATCTACAATTTCCATATGAAGAGAAATCGAGCGTTTTTACTACTTTAGATCGTTAAGGAACGTGAGTGTTTTGTTTCCAAGCATGTTAACAGTTGGCACTTATACTTGAATCTTTATTGTGAATAATAAAGGGAAGGTGATTACCGCACACCAATAAGAAACCCGGGGCTTATTGCGTGGCGTTTAATATAAATAAAGGAACGGGTCATAAAGCCTGTTCCTTTGTACTTGTAAAACGAAAGCTAGGGCAGTAGTATAAATATATATTGCCAAGTTAGGGAGTAGGAAAAAGTATGAGTGATATACATAAAAAGATTAAAAAGAAGCAGTTTGCTCCAGTGTATTTACTGTATGGAACGGAAGCGTTTTTTATAAATGAAACGATAAAGCTTATTACAACAGAAGCGCTTGAAGAGGAAGATCGCGAGTTTAATGTTGTGACATATGATTTAGAAGAAGCGTATTTAGAAGATGTGGTTGAGGATGCACGTACACTTCCTTTTTTCGGGGAACGTAAAGTGATATTAATAAAATCACCACTATTTTTAACTTCACAAAAAGAAAAATTAGAGCAAAATATAAAAATTTTAGAAGAATATATTGGAGAGCCTTCTCCATTTTCTATTCTTGTTTTTGTTGCGCCTTACGAAAAACTTGATGAACGAAAAAAAATTACAAAATTATTAAAGAAAACAGCGGACGTAGTAGAAGCGAATGCGATGCAAGTGCAGGATGTTCAGAAGTGGATTGTTGCTCGTGCAGATGAAGTGCATGTGCATATAGATAATGCAGCTGTTAGTTTGTTGTTAGAGCTTGTGGGAAGTAATGTAACGATGTTGGCGAAGGAAATGGACAAGTTAACGTTATACGTCGGTATGGGCGGAGAGATTACACCGAAACTTGTTGGGGAGCTTGTGCCAAAATCGGTTGAACAAAATGTGTTTGCTTTGACAGAAAAAGTGGTAAAAAAAGATATCGCGGGTGCGATGCAAATTTTGGATGGATTATTTACGCAGCAAGAGGAACCAATTAAACTGCTTGCGTTATTAGTAAGTCAATTCCGCTTGCTCTATCAAGTGAAAGAGTTACAGCAGCGTGGTTATGGACAAAATCAAATTGCGTCTCATATTGGTGTGCATCCATATCGTGTAAAGTTAGCGATGAATCAAACGAAGTTTTTCTCTTTTGAAGAATTAAAAAAAGTGATTATAGAATTAGCGGAAGCTGATTATAGTATGAAGACTGGAAAAATGGATAAGAAACTTGTGCTTGAGTTTTTCTTAATGCGGTTAAATCATATGTGATGAAACAAAAAGTTCACGTGCTTAGCACGTGAACTTTTTGTATATAAAAAAACGATCCAAATGGATCGTTTTTTAAACGCCTTACGCGTTTACTTGTTTCGCTAAGCGAGATTTTTGACGAGCTGCAGCGTTTTGGTGGATAAGACCTTTACGAGCTGCTTTGTCAAGTTTTTTAGAAGCAGTTTTGAAAGCTTCTTTAGCATTTTCAAGATCGTTATTAGTAACTAAAGCTTCTACAGTTTTAACAGCAGAACGCATGTCAGACTTGATAGAAGCGTTATGTGAACGACGCTCTTCGCTAAGTTTAGCGCGTTTGATAGCAGATTTGATGTTTGCCATACTTTTCACCTCCCTGGTGCAATCGAATGACTCGATTCTTAACATAGAACAAGTGATATTCTATCAAACGGTGAAGAGAATTGCAATAGTATATCAATGAAATTTCACGTAAAGGAAAGAATGACCTTATATAACTTTGGGAAATCTAACGATATTTACTATGAATTACGGAGGAGATACGATGAAAGAACCATTAGATTTAAGTAAATATAGTGTTAGAACGGACCTTGCTGTAGAGGCACATGAAATGCTGCAAGAGAGTCAAGAAGAGCAAAAAGGGATACAAGGAGTTATTGTCAAAGAGAGGGAAGAAGAAGGTATCACCATTACAAAAGTAACGATTGATGAAATTGCCTCTGAATCGATGGGTAAAAAACCTGGGAGTTATTTAACGCTTGAAGTACAAGGTATACGTCAACAAGATACGGAACTGCAACAAAAAGTAGAGCGCATTTTTGCAAAAGAATTTTCTTATTTCTTAGAAGAGGTTGGCGTTACGAAAGAAGCGAGTTGTTTAATTGTTGGCCTTGGGAATTGGAATGTAACGCCAGATGCGCTTGGACCAATCGTTGTAGAAAATGTATTGGTAACGAGACATTTGTTTCAATTGCAGCCTGAAAGTGTAGAAGAAGGGTTTAGGCCTGTTAGTGCAATTCGGCCGGGGGTAATGGGAATTACAGGAATCGAAACGAGCGATGTCATTTATGGAATCATTGAGAAGACGAAGCCAGACTTTGTCATTGCAATTGATGCATTAGCTGCCCGCTCTATTGAACGAGTAAATAGTACGATACAAATTTCTGATACGGGAATTCATCCTGGATCGGGTGTTGGGAATAAGCGTAAGGAACTTAGTAAAGAAACATTGGGTATTCCTGTTATCGCGATTGGTGTTCCGACTGTGGTTGATGCAGTTTCGATTACAAGCGATACAATTGATTTTATTTTGAAACATTTTGGACGGGAGATGAAAGAAGGAAACAAACCTTCCCGTTCTTTGTTGCCAGCCGGTTTTACATTTGGAGAAAAGAAAAAATTAACAGAAGAAGATATGCCGGATGAAAAGAGTCGGAATATGTTTTTAGGTGCTGTAGGTACACTGGAAGATGAAGAGAAGAGAAAATTAATTTATGAAGTGTTATCTCCTCTTGGTCATAATTTAATGGTGACTCCGAAAGAAGTGGATGCTTTCATAGAGGATATGGCGAATGTAATAGCGAGTGGTTTAAATGCAGCCTTGCATCATCAAATTGACCAAGATAATACAGGAGCATATACACATTGATGGGAAGAGACGATAATCGTTTAAGCCGTTTTTCGCTTTTATGTATATGTAGTGCGGCCTTATGTTTACTTATGATAATAGCAGGGGTGGCACTTGCTAATCATGGTTTGAAAAGTATGAAAGGTTATCAGCAAATGTCGTATGAACAAATCGCTCATATGACAGGAACAGAGGGTGCGGGTGCTGAATCGGAAATTTTGGGAAGTTCGTTTTCCGTTGCTGAAAAACAAAAACAATTAGAAAGCTTAAAAAGCTTTAATGTTGTAGAAGGAATTGGTATGGCAATAGCAAGTGCTACTTATGAAGTAACAAAGTTCGGAACGGATATAGTTGTTGGGAAAGTGAGAGAGATTTTTAGTTAAGGGTAGCAGGAAGAACGGTTGTCTTACCATTTTGTACGACAGCCGTTTTTAAATTTGAAAAAGGTTTGTCTCTTATGGTTTGTTCGCATAAGATATAAATAGAATGATTTGTATTGTAAGCAGCACGAGTTTTCATTGAATCTTTGCTGCTCTATTGATATAATCAGTGCTAGTGTATATTGGCGAGACTATTAGGAGTTGAGAACATAGATGAACAAAGAAGAAAGAGCAAAAAGACAGTCCAAAATCCGTAATTTCTCTATCATTGCTCATATTGACCACGGAAAATCAACGTTAGCAGACCGTATTTTAGAGAAAACAAACGCGTTAACACAACGTGAAATGAAAGCTCAATTGCTTGACTCTATGGATTTAGAGCGTGAGCGCGGTATTACAATTAAATTAAATGCAGTACAACTAACGTATAAAGCGAAAGACGGTGAAGAGTATATTCTTCACTTAATCGATACTCCAGGACACGTCGACTTTACGTACGAAGTATCTCGTAGTTTAGCGGCTTGTGAAGGTGCGATTCTTGTTGTGGATGCAGCACAAGGGATTGAGGCGCAAACATTAGCGAACGTATATTTAGCGCTTGATAATAATTTAGAAATATTACCAGTTATTAATAAGATCGACTTACCAAGTGCGGACCCAGAACGTGTACGTCAAGAGGTAGAAGATGTAATTGGTTTAGATGCATCGGAAGCTGTACTTGCTTCAGCGAAAGCTGGTATTGGTATTGAAGATATTTTAGAACAAATCGTTGAAAAGGTACCAGCTCCAACAGGTGATTCAGAAGAGCCTTTACAATGTATGATTTTCGATTCTTTATATGACCCGTACCGCGGTGTAATTGCATATATCCGTGTTGTAAATGGAACGGTAAAAGTTGGCGATAAAGTACGTATGATGGCAACTGGAAAAGAATTTGAAGTAACAGAAGTAGGTGTGTTTACACCGAAAACAACGCAACGTGACGAGTTAACAGTAGGTGATGTAGGTTTCTTAGCAGCATCTATTAAAAACGTAGGTGATACACGCGTAGGTGATACGATCACACATGCAAAACGTCCGGCTGCAGAGGCGTTAGCAGGTTATCGTAAATTAAACCCGATGGTATTCTGTGGTTTATATCCAATCGATTCTGCACGTTACAACGACTTACGTGATGCGTTAGAAAAATTAGAGTTAAACGATTCTGCTCTTGAGTTTGAACCAGAAACATCTCAAGCGCTAGGATTTGGTTTCCGTTGTGGTTTCTTAGGACTTCTTCACATGGAAATCATTCAAGAACGTATTGAACGTGAATTTAAAATCGATTTAATTACAACAGCACCAAGCGTTATTTATAAAGTTTATTTAACGAACGGTGAAGATGTTATTGTTGATAATCCATCTAATATGCCAGATCCACAGTCTATTGATCGTGTAGAAGAGCCGTTTGTGAAGGCTTCAATTATGGTTCCGAATGACTATGTTGGAGCTGTAATGGAAATTTGCCAAGGTAAACGTGGAACGTTTATTGATATGCAATATTTAGATGAAACACGTGTTACACTAACATACGAAATCCCGTTATCAGAAATCGTATATGACTTCTTCGATCAGTTGAAATCAAATACGAAAGGATATGCATCGTTTGACTACGAGTTAATTGGTTACAAACCATCGAAACTTGTGAAAATGGATATTCTTTTAAATAACGAACAAGTCGATGCTCTATCATTTATCGTACACCGTGATTCAGCGTATGATCGTGGTAAAGTAATCGTAGAGAAATTAAAAGAATTAATTCCAAGACAACAGTTCGAAGTACCAATTCAGGCGACTATCGGAAACAAGGTTGTAGCACGTTCTACAATTAAGGCAATGCGTAAAAACGTACTTGCAAAATGTTACGGTGGTGACATTTCTCGTAAGCGTAAACTTCTTGATAAGCAAAAAGAAGGTAAAAAACGTATGAAGTCTGTTGGTTCTGTAGAAGTACCGCAAGAAGCATTCATGGCTGTACTGAAAATGGATGACAACTAATAATTGATTGTTATTTCATGCGGATTGAGATAAAAAAAGAAGTCGTTTATACGGCTTCTTTTTTATGTATAATTACTTTTTAGACAACGTAGCTTCTCTCATTTACAATAGTGAGGTGGCTATATTTATGAATGATTGATATAGAGTTAGGAGACTATTAATGTCCGAAAATATTCGAAAAGATATTCACGAAAAAATACAAAATGGCAATTTTAATTGTGAAAAGGAATTGACGCTTTCTATTATTAGCGGGAAGTGGAAAGTTGTGATACTGTGGCATCTTGGTGTGGAAGGGCCTCATCGTTTTAGTGAATTACAACGATTATTCCCAAGCATTTCTCATAAAGTTTTGTCGAACCAATTAAAAGAGTTAATGGAAGATGGGATTGTTGACCGAACAGTATACCCAGAAATTCCTCCGCGAGTAGAGTATTATATGACGGAATTAGGCATGTCGCTTTTACCGATCGTTGAAATGATGTATGATTGGGGAAAAATGCGAATGGAACAAATTCGTAATACGTTAGAGAAGTGAAGATTCCTCCGGAGTGCGGAGGTTTTCTTTTTAGAAAGGTAGGAGTTATATTTGGTTCAAGCTGCATATATTCATATTCCATTTTGTCAGCATATTTGTCACTATTGTGATTTTAATAAAGTGTTTATTGAACGCCAACCGGTCGATCAATATTTAGAGTATTTAGAGAAAGAAATAATAAATACAGTTCAAAAAGTACCGTTTGATAGTATGAAAACGATTTTTGTTGGTGGAGGAACTCCGACAGCGTTAAATATGGAACAGACAAAAAAGTTACTAGATATTATAAACCGTCGCTTACGTCCATTTGCTCCAAATTGTGAATTAACATTTGAAGCGAATCCAGGTGATTTACCGAAAGAGAAGTTAAATGTATTGCTAGAAGGTGGAGTGAACCGAATTAGTTTTGGTGTGCAAACATTTCGGGATGAGTTGCTTGAGAAAATTGGGCGTAAGCATACGAGGGAAGATGCATTTGTAGCAATTAGAGAAGCGCAGGAAGTGGGCTTTAAAAATATAAATGTAGATATTATTTATGCTCTGCCAGGGCAGACGATAGAAGATGTAAAAGAAACATTAGACATTGCTTTTACGCTTGGTGTACAACATTTCTCAGCATATTCATTAATTGTGGAACCGAAAACTGTGTTTTATAACTTAATGAATAAAGGGAAATTAAGACTTCCAGGTGAAGATCATGAAGCGAAAATGTATGAAATGGTAATGGATGAAATGGAGAAACACGGCTATAGCCAGTATGAAATTAGCAATTTCTCAAAAGGTGATAATGAAAGTAGACACAATCTCACATACTGGAATAATGAGGAGTATTATGGATTTGGAGCTGGAGCGCATAGTTATGTAAATGGAGAACGTATCCAAAATGTAGGGCCGCTCAAGCAATATTTCAATAAAATCGATGAAACTGGATTTCCATATTTAGATGTTCACGCGGTGACGGAGAAAGAAAGAATGGAAGAAGAGTTGTTCTTAGGACTTCGAAAAACACAAGGTGTATCTAAAATATTGTTTCAAAAGAAATTTAATATGGAGATGAATCAAGTTTTCGCGAAGCAGTTGCAAAAAAATCAAGAACAAGGATTGCTTGAAGAGAAAGATGGATATGTTCGTTTAACGCGAAAAGGAAAATTATTAGGGAATGAAGTATTCCAATCATTTTTGATTGACTAATTAAATGTTCCATAAACGTGAAAAAGTTTCATTATTTCGTGACGTTTCCGTTGACAATTGAATGTCAATTTTGGTAAGTTATTAATAGATTTAGCACTCGAAGACAAAGAGTGCTAACAGAGG
The DNA here is from genome assembly GCF_040448665.1 of Bacillus cereus group sp. MS39. Lineage (NCBI taxonomy): Bacteria > Bacillati > Bacillota > Bacilli > Caryophanales > Bacillaceae > Bacillus > Bacillus cereus group sp. MS39. Next base: position 1,110,405 of record NZ_CP123058.1, read on the forward strand.
TGATGATGAGATGCTTACGGAACGTCAGCTCTTAATTTTACAAACAATTATTGATGACTTTATTGGATCAGCGCAACCTGTTGGGTCGAGGACGTTGGCTAAGAAAGATGAAATTACGTTTAGTTCAGCTACTATTCGAAATGAAATGGCTGATTTAGAGGAACTAGGATTTATTGAGAAAACGCATAGTTCTTCAGGACGTGTTCCTTCTGAAAAAGGATATCGTTTTTATGTAGACCATCTTTTAGCGCCGCAAAACTTACCGAACGATGAAATTGTACAAATTAAAGATTTATTTGCTGAAAGAATTTTTGAAGCGGAAAAGATTGCACAACAATCGGCTCAAATTTTATCAGAGCTTACGAATTATACGGCCATTGTTCTTGGACCGAAGTTAAGCACAAATAAACTTAAAAACGTACAAATTGTACCGCTTGACCATCAAACTGCAGTCGCTATTATTGTAACGGATACAGGGCATGTACAAAGCAAAACGATTACCGTTCCGGAATCTGTTGATTTATCAGATTTAGAAAAAATGGTTAATATTTTAAATGAAAAGCTGTCGGGTGTACCAATGGCAGAACTGCATAACAAAATCTTTAAAGAGATTGTTACAGTTTTACGTGGATATGTTCATAATTACGATAGTGCAATAAAAATGTTAGATGGTACATTTCAAGTTCCTTTATCGGAAAAGATATACTTTGGAGGCAAAGCAAATATGCTTTCGCAACCAGAGTTCCATGACATTCACAAAGTAAGATCCTTGCTGACGATGATTGATAATGAAGCCGAGTTTTATGACATTTTGCGTCATAAACAAGTAGGTATTCAAGTGAACATTGGTAGGGAAAACTCTGCGACGGCCATGGAAGATTGTAGTTTAATTTCTGCAACATATTCGATTGGAGAAGAACAGCTTGGAACAATTGCTATTTTAGGTCCGACAAGAATGCAATACTCTCGGGTAATTAGTTTGTTACAGTTATTTACGAGACAATTTACTGATGGACTTAAAAAGTAAATGAGAGTAATACATTCGCTCAAGTAATGAAATTTTCATTGCTGTGTGTAATATATAATGCTTAAGGAATTGTGTTCAGCATAATACCTAATACCTTTTAAGGAGGTGAATATTGTGGAAGAGCGTAACGAACAAGTGGTAGAAGAAGTAAAAGAAGCGCAAGTTGAAGAAGCTGTCACGACAGAAAACAGTGAAAAAACTGTAGAAGAAAAAAGTGAGGCTGCTCTTTTACAAGAAAAAGTAGATGAGTTACAAGCGAAGCTAACGGAAACGGAAGGTCGCACATTACGTCTACAAGCTGATTTTGAAAATTATAAGCGTCGTGTCCAAATGGATAAACAGGCTGCTGAAAAATATAGAGCACAAAGTCTAGTTTCAGATATTTTGCCAGCTCTTGATAATTTTGAAAGAGCGATGCAAGTGGAAGCAACTGATGAGCAAACGAAATCCTTGTTACAAGGTATGGAAATGGTGCATCGTCAATTGCTAGAAGCGTTGACTAAAGAAGGCGTTGAAGCGATTGAAGCTGTTGGTAAACAGTTTGATCCTAATGAACACCAAGCTATTATGCAAGTGGAAGATAGTGAATTTGAATCAAACGCGGTAGTTGAAGAATTCCAAAAAGGTTATAAACTAAAAGACCGTGTGATTCGCCCGTCAATGGTAAAAGTAAATCAATAATTTACATAAAAGTAGGAGGATTCGCCATGAGTAAAATTATCGGTATTGACTTAGGTACAACAAACTCTTGTGTAGCTGTTATGGAAGGTGGAGAACCAAAGGTTATCCCAAATCCAGAAGGAAACCGTACAACACCTTCTGTTGTAGCTTTCAAAAATGAAGAGCGTCAAGTTGGGGAAGTTGCAAAGCGTCAAGCAATTACAAACCCAAATACAATCATGTCTGTTAAACGTCATATGGGTACAGACTACAAAGTAGAAGTTGAAGGTAAAGATTATACACCTCAAGAAATTTCTGCAATCATTTTACAAAACTTAAAAGCTTCTGCTGAAGCATACTTAGGTGAAACAGTAACAAAAGCTGTTATTACAGTACCTGCATACTTCAACGATGCAGAACGTCAAGCAACAAAAGATGCTGGTCGTATCGCTGGTTTAGAAGTTGAGCGTATCATTAACGAACCAACAGCAGCAGCGCTTGCTTACGGTTTAGAAAAACAAGATGAAGAGCAAAAAATCTTAGTATATGACTTAGGTGGCGGTACATTTGACGTATCTATCCTTGAGTTAGCAGATGGAACATTCGAAGTTATTTCAACTGCTGGTGACAACCGTCTTGGTGGAGATGACTTTGACCAAGTTATTATTGACCACTTAGTAGCTGAGTTCAAAAAAGAAAATAACATTGATTTAAGCCAAGATAAAATGGCACTTCAACGTTTGAAAGATGCAGCTGAAAAAGCGAAAAAAGATCTTTCTGGCGTAACACAAACACAAATTTCATTACCATTCATTAGTGCTGGAGCTGCTGGTCCATTACACTTAGAATTAACGTTAACAAGAGCGAAATTCGAAGAGATTTCAGCAGGTCTTGTTGAAAGAACGTTAGAGCCAACTCGTCGTGCATTAAAAGACGCTGGTTTTGCTCCAAGTGAATTAGATAAAGTTATCCTTGTTGGTGGATCTACTCGTATCCCAGCTGTACAAGAAGCTATTAAACGTGAAACTGGTAAAGAACCATATAAAGGTGTAAACCCTGATGAAGTTGTAGCATTAGGTGCTGCAGTTCAAGGTGGCGTACTTACTGGTGATGTAGAAGGCGTACTATTATTAGACGTAACTCCACTTTCTTTAGGTATTGAAACTATGGGTGGTGTGTTCACGAAATTAATCGAGCGTAACACTACAATTCCAACAAGTAAGTCACAAGTATTCTCAACAGCTGCTGATAACCAACCGGCAGTAGATATTCACGTATTACAAGGTGAGCGTCCAATGTCAGCTGACAACAAAACGTTAGGTCGTTTCCAATTAACAGACCTTCCACCAGCACCACGTGGTATTCCACAAATCGAAGTAACATTCGATATTGATGCGAACGGTATCGTTAACGTACGTGCAAAAGACTTAGGAACAAGCAAAGAGCAAACTATTACAATCCAATCTTCTTCAGGTCTTTCTGATGAAGAAGTAGATCGTATGGTACAAGAAGCAGAAGCAAATGCTGACGCTGACCAAAAACGTAAGGAAGAAGTTGAACTTCGTAACGAAGCTGACCAACTTGTATTCCAAACAGATAAAGTTGTAAAAGATTTAGAAGGTAAAGTGGATGCGGCTGAAGTTGCAAAAGCAACAGAAGCGAAAGAAGCATTACAAGCTGCGATTGAGAAGAACGAGCTTGAGGAAATCCGTGCGAAAAAAGACGCTTTACAAGAAATCGTACAACAATTAACTGTTAAATTATACGAGCAAGCTCAAGCAGCTGCAGGGCAAGCAGAAGGTGCACAAGGAGCACAAGATGCTGGCGCGAAGAAAGACAATGTAGTAGACGCTGAGTTCGAAGAAGTAAAAGAAGATAAGTAATATAAATAAGTAGGATGACAAAAAGTCAAAGTCAAGCGTGCCTTGACTTTGGCTTTTTTCACGAATGAAAAGAAAAGTGTGAGGTTCTTAAGTTTTTTACTTTGCATACTGTAAGTGAGGAAACTTTGTTGCAAAGCACTTTCTTTCGGTGTTAAAATTACGTTTATGTGAAAGATTCGGGGGTTGTAAATTTATGAGTAAACGAGACTATTATGAGGTCCTTGGACTTAGCCAGGGTGCTTCAAAAGATGAAATAAAAAAAGCGTATCGTCGTTTGGCTAAAAAATACCATCCAGACGTAAGTAAAGAAGAAAATGCAATTGAAAAGTTTAAAGAAGTACAAGAAGCATACGAAGTATTAAGCGACGATCAAAAGCGCGCGCAATATGATCAATTTGGTCATGCTGGTGCAAATCAAGGTTTCGGTGGCTTTGGCGGCGGAGGAGACTTCGGCGGTGGCTTCGGTTTCGAAGATATCTTTAGTTCGTTCTTTGGCGGCGGTGGCGGTAGACGTCGTGATCCAAATGCTCCGCGTCAAGGTGCTGACTTACAATATCAAGTTACTTTAGAGTTTGAGGAAGCTATTTTTGGTAAAGAATTAAATGTTGAGATTCCAGTAGAAGATCCATGTGATACTTGTAAAGGTAGCGGAGCGAAACCAGGAACTTCAAAAGAAACATGTAAACATTGTTCAGGATCAGGGCAAGTAAGTGTAGAACAAAATACACCATTTGGTCGTATCGTAAACCGTCAAGCTTGTGGTCATTGTTCAGGAACTGGTCAAATGATTAAAGAAAAATGTACGACATGTCACGGTTCTGGTAAAGTACGTAAACGTAAAAAAATCAATGTTAAAATTCCAGCAGGTATTGATAATGGTCAACAAATTCGTGTATCTGGAAAAGGTGAAGCGGGCGTAAATGGCGGACCGGCAGGAGATTTATATGTTGTTGTTCATGTGAGAAATCATGAATTCTTTGAGCGTGAAGGAGATCACATTATTTGTGAAATGCCATTAACATTTGCGCAAATGGCACTTGGTGCTGAAGTGGAAGTTCCTACTGTTCATGGGAAAGTGAAGCTAAAAATTCCAGCAGGAACACAAACAGGAACAGAATTCCGCTTAAAAGGAAAAGGTGCTCCGAACGTACGTGGATACGGTCAAGGAGATCAATATGTAGTCGTTCGTGTTGTTGTACCGACGAAATTAACTTCACATCAAAAAGAGTTATTACGTGAATTTGCGGGACAAGAAGAGCAGGATGATAGTTTATTTGGAAAGCTTAAACGTGCTTTCAAAGGGGAATAATGGAAATGAAAAATGGAGTTGGTAAATTGTGAAATGGTCAGAAGTTAGTATTCATACAACAGAAGAAGCAGTAGAAGCTGTCTCTCATATTTTACATGAAGCTGGTGCTAGTGGAGTTGCGATTGAGGATCCAGCGGAGTTGACGAAAGAGCGCGAGCAACAATATGGTGAAATTTATGCATTGAACCCAGATGAATATCCGGCGGAAGGTGTATTAATAAAAGCATATTTCCCACAAACGGATTCTTTACAGGAAACGATTGCGGGTGTAAAATCATCTATTGATATGCTTCCATCTTACGACATCGAAATTGGTACTGGAAATATTACCGTTAACGAAGTCAATGAAGAAGATTGGGCTACTGCTTGGAAAAAATATTACCATCCAGTACAAATTTCTGATACATTCACAATTGTGCCGACGTGGGAAGAATATACACCAGCTTCTCCGGAAGAAAAAATTATTGAATTAGATCCAGGTATGGCGTTTGGAACAGGAACTCATCCGACAACAACGATGTGTATTCGTGCTTTAGAAAAAACAGTTCAGCCAGGTGATACTGTCATTGATGTAGGAACAGGTTCTGGTGTACTTAGTATTGCAGCGGCAAAATTAGGTGCGTCTTCTGTTCAAGCGTATGATTTAGATCCGGTTGCAGTGGAAAGTGCAGAAATGAATGTACGTTTAAATAAAACAGATGATATCGTGTCTGTTGGGCAAAATAGTCTTTTAGAAGGTATTGAAGGTCCTGTTGATTTAATCGTAGCTAACTTATTAGCAGAAATTATTCTTTTATTCCCTGAGGATGCAGCAAGAGTTGTGAAGTCGGGCGGATTATTTATTACATCGGGCATTATTGCAGCGAAGGAAAAGATAATTTCTGAAGCGCTAGAAAAAGCTGGATTTACAATTGAAGAAGTATTACGAATGGAAGATTGGGTAGCAATTATTGCACGAAATGCGTAATATAGATTTTAGTTTATAATGAAAAGGGGAGTCTCTCACTATAAGGTGAGGGACTTGCCGTTTGTTATATGAAAAAATGATAACGTTTCGTTCTTTTCGTAAGTGTTAACTTACGAAAGGAACGAAACTCTACTAAGGTGATTATATGCAACGTTATTTTGTAGAAGAGAAATATGTAAATGAGACAAGTATTCGCATTGTAGGTGATGACGTACATCATATCGCAAGAGTGATGCGTATGTCAGCTGGTGATCACATTTATTGCTGTGTAAACGGAAAAACAGCAATATGTTCAATTGATGAAATTACCAGTGAATTTATTAATACGGCTATTGTAGAATGGGTAGAGGCGTCAAGTGAACTTCCTGTTTTCGTGACGATTGCAAGTGGACTGCCAAAAGGAGACAAGCTAGAGTTAATTTTCCAAAAAGGAACTGAGCTTGGGGCGGCCGCATTTTTACCATTTCAAGCATCTCGCTCTATTGTAAAATGGGATGCGAAAAAAGCTGATAAAAAAGTTGAGCGTTTAAGAAAAATTGTGAAAGAAGCTGCGGAACAATCGCATAGAAGCGAAATTCCAGAAGTGCATGCTCCGGCATCATTTAAGCAATTGCTTTCAATGAGTAATGAGTATGATGTATGTCTTGTTGCGTACGAAGAGGAAGCAAAACAAGGTGAGAAATCCAATTTTGCTAAAGCTTTAACGACGATGAAACCAGGTCAAAAACTATTGATTGTATTTGGACCAGAAGGTGGTTTAGCGGAGGAAGAGATTACTACGCTTCGTGAACATAAATTTGTACCATGTAGTTTAGGACCAAGAATTTTAAGAACAGAAACGGCGCCGTTATACGCGTTAAGTGCTGCTTCGTATCATTTTGAATTGATGGGGTGATGATCAATGTCAACTGTTGCGTTCCATACGTTAGGTTGTAAAGTAAACCACTATGAAACAGAGGCCATTTGGCAATTGTTTAAACAAGGTGGATATGAAAGAACTGAATATGAAAAGAAAGCTGATGTATATGTTATTAATACGTGTACAGTAACGAATACGGGAGATAAGAAAAGCCGTCAAGTTATTAGACGTGCTGTTCGTCAAAATCCGGATGCGGTTATTTGTGTAACGGGATGTTATGCACAAACATCTCCAGCGGAAATTATGGCGATTCCAGGCGTAGATATTGTAGTTGGTACACAGGATCGTGAAAAGATGTTAGGATACATCGAAGAATTCCGCAAAGAGCGTCAACCAATTAATGCTGTCCGCAACATTATGAAAACACGTGTATACGAAGAACTGGATGTACCTTATTTCACGGATCGTACACGTGCATCTTTAAAAATACAAGAGGGTTGTAATAATTTCTGTACATTCTGTATCATTCCTTGGGCACGTGGTTTAATGCGTTCTCGTGATGGAAAAGAAGTTATTAAACAAGCGCAGCAATTAGTAGATGCAGGTTATAAAGAAATCGTATTAACAGGTATTCATACAGGTGGGTACGGTGAAGATATTAAAGATTATAACTTAGCTGGATTACTTCGTGATATGGAAGCGGAAGTAGGCGGATTAAAACGTCTACGCATTTCTTCTATTGAAGCGAGTCAGATTTCAGATGAAGTAATTAAAGTGTTAGATAAGTCTGAAGTAGTTGTACGTCACTTGCACATTCCATTGCAATCTGGATCTAATACTGTATTAAAGCGTATGCGTCGTAAGTATACGATGGAATTTTTCCAAGAGCGTTTAGATCGATTGAAAGAAGCGTTACCAGGCCTTGCGATTACATCGGATGTAATTGTTGGTTTCCCAGGTGAAACAGAAGAAGAATTCATGGAAACATACAATTTCATTAAAGAGAATCGCTTCTCTGAGTTACACGTATTCCCTTACTCAAAGCGTACAGGAACACCTGCAGCGCGTATGGAAGATCAAGTTCCTGAAGATGTGAAGAATGATCGTGTTCATCGTTTAATTGAACTATCTAACCAATTAGCGAAAGAGTATGCATCACAGTTTGAAGGGGAAGTGCTTGAAATCATTCCGGAAGAGCAATTTAAAGAGGGCGACCGTAAAGGGTTATATGTAGGCTATACGGATAACTACTTAAAAATTGTATTTGAAGGATCAGAAGAGTTAATTGGTAAGCTAGTGAAAGTGAAAATTACGAAAGCTGGTTATCCATATAACGAAGCGCAATTTGTTCGTGTTCTTGAAGATGATGTAAAAAAAGAATCAGCAAGCGCATAAAATGAAACTTTAATGAGTGAGGTTTTTGTTCCTTCCCACTAATTATCAGCCGGATTACTACCTAAGTTCTTTGCTTTTGCTGAATTTTGAGGTGGGGGTCTTACTGCCCGGCAAATAGTGGGATAAAAAAAGCATGCAAACGGAAACGATTTGCATGCTTTCTTTTTTTCGTGGAGAAGTTAAGTACTGAAAAGACAGGTACGTCGAATGAGTAGTTGTTTCGTACATTCCTGCATTAAAAAAGATGTAATGATAAAAATATAGTTGTTTTCAGGGGAAAAGGATAATAGCTATCTACATAGCTTTTGAACAGGAAAGGGCATCTATTCTTCTTTTATTCTGCCAAATAGTTGACCTGAAGTGATAAAATGTATTATAATCGTAAAAGACATGCTGAAGAAGGGTTTCTTTTTGCATGCTGAAATTAGTATGTAAGTGTGATGTTTCGGAGGGAGGGAAAGAGAATGTCAAAAACAGTCGTTCGTAAAAACGAGTCTTTGGAGGATGCACTTCGCCGTTTTAAAAGATCGGTTTCTAAAACTGGTACACTTGCTGAAGCAAGAAAGCGCGAGTTTTATGAAAAACCAAGTGTAAAACGTAAGAAGAAATCTGAAGCGGCAAGAAAGCGTAAATTCTAAGAGAGGGTGTAAGTTATGAGTCTTCTCGGTCGTTTAAACGATGATATGAAACAAGCGATGAAGAATAAACAAAAAGAAAAATTAACCGTTATTCGTATGGTTAAGGCTGCTTTACAAAATGAAGGTATTAAACTGCAACATACTCTTACTGAAGAAGAGGAATTAACAGTTTTAGCTCGTGAAGTAAAACAGTATAAGGACTCCCTCCTTGAATTTAAAAAAGCTGGTCGTGAAGACCTTGTTAATAAACTGCAAAGTGAAATTCAGATTTTAAGCGCATATTTGCCGGAGCAATTAACAGAAGAAGAACTAGCGAGTGTAATTAAGCAAGTTATTTCTGAAGTTGGTGCAACTTCTAAAGCAGATATGGGTAAGGTGATGACTGCTGTTATGCCGAAAGTAAAAGGTAAAACAGACGGATCACTTGTGAATAAGTTGGTTATCCAGCTATTAGCATAAAAAAACGTCTCATTTCGTATGAGACGTTTTTTTATGCTTTTTTTCAGTTTGGACGTGATATTACAAGCTCTTTTTTCATACATATGGGATGAGAGGGGGTCTTTTGAGATGAAAAAATTAGAACAAATGAAGAATTGGTTAACAAAGCAAATAGACCTGCCAGTGGATGTGCTAATGGATCTACCTCGGATCACGCTTGTTGGGCAAGTGCATATCTATATAGAAAATCATCGGGGTTTATTAGTGTTTTCAGATAAAGAAGTAAGATTGTTATTAAAGCACGGTCAATTATTAATTAAAGGGCAATCCTTTATTATTAAAACAATCCTTCCAGAAGAACTTTTGCTTGAAGGAATAATTGAGCAAGTGACGTTTTTAGAAAACGAAAAAAAAGAGGAGTGAGGGAAACTTCCATATGTGAAGTTTTTCTTCGTTATTTTCGTGATTCGACCTTACTATTCAGTTTATCTCGCTATTTATGGGCGGTAGAACTCTTTATTTCATTTTCGTACGAGCTATTTTGATAATTAAAGTGAAAAAAGTAGTGTGTATACTTTTGGAAAGGTAGTGGAGATAGTAGATGAAAAATAAATGGTTTATAAAGTGGCTTGGATATGTAAAAGTACGAATTGAAGGTAGAGGTGCGGAACGGTTCGTTAACGAATGTGTACGTAGAAGATTATTAGTTTGGGATGTTAAGAAGATTGCTGATGAAACGTTAGTTTTTTGTATGTTATTACGAGATGTGAAGAAAATAAAACCAATTTATAGAAAAAATGAATGTAAACTATATTTTATTGGGCGTTACGGTTTTCCTTTTTTGAATAAGCGTTTAATTAAAAATAGTGGATTCTTAATTGGTTTTTTAATTTTCTTTTTTGGCATGATTGCATTATCCAATATGGTTTGGAAAATTGAAATTACAGGAGCGAAACCTGAAACAGAATATATATTGATGAAAGAATTGGACAAAATGGGTATTAAAAAAGGAAAATTACAATTCCAAATGCCTAATGTAGAAGATGTACAACGTCATTTGACAGACAATATTAATGCGATTACTTGGGCGGGATTAGAAATAAGAGGAACGACGTACCATTTTAAAATTGTTGAAAAAAACGAGCCGAAAAAAGAAAAGGAACAAAGGCCGCAAAATTTAGTTGCAAAAAAAGAAGCGATTGTGACAAAAACATTTGTTGAAGTAGGAAAACCAGTTGTCTTGAAAAATGACCATGTCGAAAAAGGACAGCTTCTCGTATCAGGGATATACGGTAATGAGGAGAGTCCGACGATTGTTTCGGCGAAAGGTATTGTATATGGAGAAACGTGGTACACATCTGAGGTGAGTGTACCACTAAAGACGCAATTTCAAGTATATACTGGCAATGCATATAATGAGCATTACCTTACATTTGGGAGTGCGAAAATAAAAATATGGGGATTTCAACATGATAAGTATAAACGCTCTCGTACTGAAAGTGTAAAACACGATGTGAAACTATTTGGTTTTACACTGCCGATCGCGTATGAAAAAGATATTGTACGAGAAGAGGAAGAAGCGAATCGGGAATATACAGAAAAACAGGCAATGAAAGTAGCGAAAGAGATGGCTGAAAAAGAACTAAAGAAAAAATTGGATGAACATGCTATGATTGTAAGTGATAAAATTTTGAGTAAAGAGGTTGAGGCGGATCAACTAAAAGTCACATTGCATTATACTGTGATCGAAAATATTGCAGAGCCACAACCAATATCCGAATCCGATATTCAAGGAGACTGAGTAATGGCAGAACAATTAGTAGAAATGAACCAACAATTGGAAAATGCTAACGAAGCAATCGCTCTTTTTGGAGTCAATGATGCTCATTTGAAAGTAATTGAACGGGAATTGAATGTATCGATTGTAACTAGAGGTGAAACTGTTCATGCATCTGGAGCAGTTGAAACTGTGACACTCGTAGAAAAAATCTTACAGCAATTACTTGTTGTTATTCGAAAAGGTATATCAATTACAGAAAGAGATGTTGCGTATGCAATTCAGCTCGCACAACAAGGGAAAATTGCTCAATTTGAAGAGTTATATGAAGAAGAAATCTTTAAAACGGCAAAAGGTAAATCCATTCGTGTAAAAACAATGGGGCAAAGAAGATATATTCATGCAATGAAGAAGAATGATATTGTATTTGGAATGGGACCTGCTGGGACTGGGAAAACATACTTAGCTGTAGTAATGGCTGTGAGAGCTTTAAAGCAAGGGTATGTAAAGAAAATTATTTTAACGAGACCGGCTGTAGAAGCTGGAGAAAGTTTAGGTTTTTTACCAGGAGATTTGAAAGAGAAGGTAGATCCGTATTTACGTCCATTGTATGATGCTTTGCACGATATTCTTGGACAAGAATATACGCAACGTATGATGGAGCGAGGGGTAATTGAAATTGCACCTCTTGCTTATATGAGAGGGCGTACGCTCGATGATTCATTTGTTATTTTAGATGAAGCGCAAAATACAACGGGTGCACAAATAAAAATGTTTTTAACTAGATTAGGTTTTAGTTCTAAAATGGTTATTACGGGGGACCCTTCACAAGTAGACTTACCAAAAGGGGTAAAATCAGGGCTTTCGCTAGCTTCTAACATTTTATCTGGTGTATCAGGTCTTTCATTCATTACATTAGAACAAACGGACGTTGTGAGGCATCCGCTGGTGCAACGTATTATTGAGGCATATGATAAAATGGAATGATCCTATTTGTCAGGATCATTTCTTTTTGTATTAAGGTTGGCGAACGGCATATTTTTTACTATCATAAAAGATAAGAGAAATAAACTATAGGTGCTGGTGTATCAAAATGTTACTTAAAAGTATCGTTGGCTAGAAGAAATGAAAGCTATAAATAGTTTCACTTTATTTCTGGAGAGGAGAAGGTATTGAAATCATGTTAAGATCTGAAGAAGTTTCTAAGTGGTTTCGTAATTTACAACATTCGAAAAAACTAAGTTGGATTTCTTACGTTTTATTAGGAGCAGTGCTGTTTTTTGCACTTATGAATAATGTAAAACCAGAGCAATTAGATGTTGATATGTATTCTATTGCGAAAAAAACAATTCATTCTCCTATTAAAATTGAAGATAAGGTTATAACGGACAGAAAAAAACAAGAGGTCGCTCAAAAAGTTGGGGATCAATATACATATAGAAGTGAATATAAACAAAATAGAGTAGATATTGTAAATGATGTTTTTGCTAAGGTAAATGAAGCAATTCAAGAGATGAAAGCTGCTGGACCTGAAGAGCAAAAAAAGATGACCGATGCAAATAAATTAGAAAAATTGAAGAAGAAGTTGCCATCTAATTTAACAAAGGAATTATCGGATGAGAATTTATTATATTTTATTAATGCAGAACCGGATCAATTAGAATTAGCAAAGAACGCGGCTCTAACGTCTATTAGTGTTATTATGGGTGGAAATATTAAAATGTCCGAAGAAATAGCAGCAAAAGAGCGATTTGTTAATGAAATGAAAAGCCTCAATGTGAATAGTGGATTGAAGGAAGCTGTGAACGCGCTAGGATCATATGCGATTACAGCAAATTATTTTTATGATCCGGCTGTAACGAAAGAGAAGAAGAAAGCGGAAGAAGATTTAATTCCACCTGTTTATATTCTTCAAGGACAAGTTATTGTTAGAGAAGGTGAAACAATTTCAAGTGATATGTATAATCAGTTGAAATTAGTCGGTTTATTAGAGAAAGGTAATAGTTTTCAGCCTTATGTTGGATTAGCAGTGCTCATTGGTGTGTTACTGTACTTTATGCATAAGCAGTTTGAAGTATTTTTACAGCGTAAAAGAGAAGATAGACCGTATATTTTAGCGTATATTACAATTTTATCTATCACGATTGTTTTAATGAAAACGATTAGTTTGTTTCAAAAGCTTGAATATGCAGGAATTGCGTATGTTGTTCCGGTTGCGATGGGAACAATACTTGTAAAACTAATGATTGGCGATCGGTTTGTATTTTTAACAAGTATGATTTTTTCTGTGTGCGGAAGTATTATGTTTAATGAAGGGGTAACAAGTACACTGAATTATAGTGTAGGTATTTATGTGTTGTTAAGTTCATTATCAGTAAGCATTTTCTTAAGAGAAAAAAATCGTCGTACGATGATTTTGCAAGCTGGTATACTCGTTTCTATCTTAAATGTGGTCGTCTTAGCGGCGTTATTATTATTACGTAATGGGAATTTTTCACCTCTTGAAATTGGAACGCAACTATTGATGGCTTCCGTTTCAGGAATTATCTCATCCGTTTTGGCTATGGGGATATTACCGTATTTAGAGAGTGGACTTGGAATTGTATCAAGCATGAAGCTTATGGAACTATCAAGTCCGAATCATCCGCTTTTACGTAGAATTTTGTTAGAAGCGCCAGGAACGTATCACCACAGTGTAATGGTAGCGAATCTTTCTGAGGCAGCGTGTGAAGCGGTTGGAGCAAATGGTGTATTAGCACGTGTAGGGGCGTATTATCATGATGTAGGAAAAACAGTACAACCGCAATTCTTTATTGAAAACCAGATGGGAATTGAAAATCCACATGATAAATTAGATCCTGTGACGAGTAAAGATATTATCATTGCTCATGTAACAGATGGAGTCAGAATGCTCGAAGAATACCATATTCCGCAAGAAATTATCGATATTGCTGGACAACACCATGGTACAACATTACTTAAATATTTTTATTATAAGGCGATTAAAGAAGATAAAGAAAAATATACAGAAGAGATGTTTCGCTATCCGGGATCAAAAGCAACTTCTAAAGAGTCGGCAATTGTTGGTATTGCTGATAGTGTTGAGGCGGCGGTACGTTCTATGAATCACCCAACGCCAGATCAAATTAATAATTTAGTACAAAGTATTATTAAAGATCGCCTGCAAGATGGGCAATTTAGTGAATGTGATTTGACGTTTAAGGAACTACAAATCGTTGGAAAAACGTTATGTGAAACGTTAAATGGTATTTTCCATTCGCGTATTACATATCCGGAACCACCGGAAGAGAAGGAGAAAGAATGAGTTTATTAATTGATTTCATTGATGAAACAGAAGAAGTGAAAGAAGAATATGTGAATTTAATTCGTGAGATATTAGAAAAAGCAGCTCAAATGGAAAAAATAGAGGATGGTGCGGAGTTATCAGTGACATTTGTAGATAACGAACGCATTCGCGAGATTAATCGTGATTACCGAGATAAGGATCAGCCTACTGATGTCATTTCCTTTGCTATGGAAGAAATGGGAGAAGGAGAAATGGAAATTGTAGGTGCAGAGATGCCTCGTATGTTAGGTGACCTTATTATTTCTATTCCGAGAGCGAAAGAACAAGCTGAAGAGTATGGACATTCTTTTGATCGTGAACTTGGCTTTTTAGCGTTACATGGCTTTTTACATTTACTTGGTTATGACCACATGACAGAAGAGGATGAAAAAGAAATGTTTGGAAGACAAAAAGAAATTTTAGAGGCATTTGGATTAGGTCGATGAAAAAAGGAAAACTTATAAATAGTTTTGGATATGCTATAGCAGGTATATTCTTTTGTCTTCGTCATGAACGAAATATGAAAATTCATTATGTAGCCGCAGTCATTGTTATATGCTGTGGCTTTTATTTCCATATTACGAAAGTAGAGTGGATGGTATTACTTATTGTAATAGGAATTGTAATGAGTTTAGAGATGGTAAATACGGCTGTGGAGAAAACAGTAGATTTAGCGACTACCGATATACATCCGTTTGCGAAAATTGCAAAGGATGTCGCAGCCGGATCGGTTTTATTGTTTGCGATAATAGCCGTTATAATTGGTGCTATTATCTTTTTGCCGTATGTGGTATAGTTGCATTCCAAAGCTTTTATGAAGCTTTGAAAGTGCTGTAAAGGCCTTTAATAAGAGAGTGTATCTTATTCACAGCTGTGGACAGGAAGGATGCGGGAATATGAATAGTAAACAATTAATTCAAGAAGCAATCGAAGCGCGTAAACAAGCGTACGTACCATATTCTAAATTTCAAGTAGGTGCAGCATTATTAACACAGGATGGAAAAGTATATCGTGGATGTAATGTTGAAAATGCATCATATGGTTTATGTAACTGTGCAGAAAGAACAGCTTTATTTAAGGCGATTTCTGAAGGAGATAAAGAGTTTGTAGCTATTGCAGTTGTAGCGGATACAAAGCGTCCGGTACCTCCTTGTGGAGCATGCCGACAAGTTATGGTAGAATTATGTAAACAGGATACGAAAGTATACCTATCAAATTTACATGGTGACGTTCAAGAGACTACAGTTGGAGAATTGTTACCAGGAGCATTTTTAGCGGAGGATTTACATGAATAGAAAAGGTTATAAATCAGGTTTTGTCTCTATTATTGGCAGACCGAATGTTGGAAAATCTACATTTTTAAATCGTATTATCGGCCAGAAAATTGCCATTATGAGTGACAAGCCACAAACAACTCGTAATAAAATTCAAGGCGTATATACAGAAAATGATTCACAAGTAATTTTCATTGATACACCAGGAATACATAAACCTAAACATAAATTAGGCGACTTCATGGTGAAGATGGCTCAAACGACATTAAAAGAAGTTGATATTGTTCTGTTTATGGTCAATGCAGTTGAAGGATTTGGTCGTGGTGAGGAATTCATTATTGAGAAATTAAAAGAAACGAAACAACCAGTATTTTTAGTAATTAATAAAATTGACCAACTTCATCCAGAGCAATTATTAGAGTTAATTGATCAATACCGTAAACTATATGAATTTGCAGAGATTGTACCAATTTCTGCATTAGATGGCAATAATGTGGATGCTTTAATTGGAACAATTAAAAAGTATTTACCAGAAGGACCGCAATACTACCCAGATAATCAAGTAACGGATCATCCAGAGCGATTTATTATTTCAGAGCTTATTCGTGAAAAAGTATTACATTTAACACGTGAAGAAGTGCCGCACTCTGTAGCGGTTGTTATTGATGCAATTCAAAAACGTGAGGGCGGAGCGGTTTATATAAACGCAACGATTGTTGTTGAACGTGCATCACAAAAAGGAATTATTATAGGTAAGCAAGGAAAGATGTTAAAAGAAGTCGGTAAGCGAGCTCGTTTTGACATTGAAGCATTACTTGGTTCTAAAGTATTTTTAGAAGTATGGGTAAAAGTGCAAAAAGATTGGCGTAATAAAATGTCTCAGCTTCGTGACCTTGGTTTCCGCGAAGACGAGTACTAAAATAGAGTAAAGCTGTAATCAGCGGATGTTTTGTTCATCCGCTGATTATTGGTTTTTATGAGTTTTGATAAATTAGGAAAAATTTTTCTCACATGAAAATGGACAAAATGGGTCAATTTAATAACAACAAAGGAAATTGGTTTATAGGCTACGCTTATTGAGAAAGGTGGATTCTTATGCTAGATTTTACCTGGAAGTTTTTCTCCAAAACAGGAAGCATTGAAACGTACTTGCTTTTGAAAGAAATGGAAAAAGACGTAAACGATGAGATGGATCAACATGAAGAGGAGCTAGCGCATCTAGACTCTCCAATTTCTTGACCCGTTTTGTTCAAACCTTGGATGGTGACGAACATGTTTCAAAAAGTTGAGGGCATCGTTATCCGTACGACAGATTACGGAGAAACGAACAAGATTGTTACAATATTCTCAAGAGAATTGGGTAAGGTAAGTGCAATGGCAAGAGGAGCGAAAAAACCGAAAAGCCGGTTAGCATCTGTTTCGCAACTTATGACCCATGGTAATTTTCTTATTCAAATGGGATCTGGACTTGGAACTTTGCAACAAGGCGAGATTATTTCAACTATGAAAGAAATTCGCGAGGATATATTTTTAACTGCTTATGCATCATTTATTGTTGAGTTAACTGATAAAGCAACAGAAGATAAAAAACATAATCCATATTTATTTGAAATGTTATATCAAACGTTGCATTATATGTGTGAGGGTGTTGATTCAGAAGTATTATCATTAATTTATCAAACGAAAATGCTTCCGGTATTAGGGATGCGCCCGTACTTTGATACATGTGCGATTTGTCATCAAGAAACAGATTTTGTCGCCTTCTCTGTCCGGGAAGGCGGTTTTCTGTGCTCGCGTCATGCTGAGCAAGACCAGTATCGTATACCAGTGGGAGAAGCTGTTCATAAATTATTACGTCTTTTCTACCACTTCGATTTACATAGACTTGGCAATGTATCGGTGAAGGATAGCACAAAAAAACAAATGCGTTTAGTATTGAATACATATTATGATGAATATTGCGGGATTTATTTGAAGTCAAGACGTTTCTTAGAACAACTTGATAAGTTTCAAATATAATTTGGGGCCGTATACGGTCCTTTTTACATCCTATCTTTTTCAAATAGCATATTTAGTATATAATATTTAAGAGATAGTATAACTTTTTTCGTTGTGCATTAAAGGTGGTGATTATCATAGAGCTGAATAAACGGCAAGAACATATCATTCAGATTGTAAAAGATCACGGTCCTATTACAGGGGAGTCAATTGCTGCGCAATTAGGATTAACACGTGCAACGCTAAGGCCAGACTTAGCAATTTTAACGATGGCTGGTTATTTAGAAGCGCGTCCACGCGTAGGTTATTTTTATACGGGTAAAACCGGGGGGCAGCTATTATCTGAGGCTGTTAAGAAAATTAAAGTGCAAGATTATCAATCTAGACCAGCTGTAATTGATAAAAATGTATCAGTATACGATGCGATTTGTACAATGTTTTTAGAGGACGTAGGTACCTTATTTGTTGTAGATCAGGCGATTCTATTAGTTGGTGTTGTGTCTCGTAAAGATTTATTAAGAGCTAGCCTTGGAAAGCAGGATTTAACCTCTCTTCCGGTTAATATTATCATGACAAGGATGCCAAACATTACGATGTGTCGTAGAGAGGATTCTTTATATGATATTGCGATGGAATTAATAGAAAGACAGATTGATGCGATGCCGGTTGTGAAAGATACGAAGCAAGGTTTAGAAGTGATTGGACGAATTACAAAAACAAATATTACACGTGCGTTTGTAAACTTAGTAAATAACGAATAAGTGTAATTTGTTTAAAGTGAGGTAATATAATGGATAATAAAATCGTATATGTCGTATCTGACTCTGTTGGAGAAACGGCTGATTTGGTTGTTCGAGCAGCGATGGGGCAATTCCCATTTGCTCCTGATATTAGACGTGTACCGTATGTAGAAGATACAGGGACATTAAAAGAAGTGATTTCGATTGCTAAGAGCAATCAAGCGCTTATTTGTTTTACGTTAGTAAAGCCTGACATGCGTCAGTATTTAGTGACAGAGGCTGCGAGAGAAGGCGTAGAGGCATATGATATTATCGGGCCTCTTATCGATCAAATTGAAGAAATTACAGGGCAAGTACCAAGATATGAGCCGGGTGTTGTTCGTAGATTAGATGAAGAATACTTTAAAAAGATTGAAGCGATTGAGTTTGCTGTAAAGTATGATGATGGTAGAGACGCGCGTGGTATTTTAAAAGCAGATATCGTGTTGATTGGGATTTCGCGCACATCAAAAACACCACTTTCTCAATATTTAGCTCATAACAAACGTTTGAAAGTTGCTAATGTACCGCTCGTACCAGAAGTAGATCCGCCTGAAGAGTTATATCAAGTGGCTAAAGAAAAATGCTTCGGTTTGAAAATTACGCCAGAGAAGTTGAATCATATTCGAAAAGAGCGATTGAAATCACTTGGACTAAGTGATGGTGCAACATATGCCAATATTAATCGTATCAAAGAAGAAATTGATCACTTTGAGAATGTAGTTGGTAAAATAAATTGTCAAGTAATTGATGTATCGAATAAAGCGATTGAAGAAACAGCCAACATTATTGTGAATGCAGTGCAAAACCAAAAATTGTTTTAGCACATTTACCAAAGGTGAATGTGCTTTTTTCGCTCGTGAGAAACACAATACCTGTTGATTTCGTAATAGATTATAGCGGAGTGGTTATACTTATATTCTTCTGTCTTTTTATTATGCTAAAGGCAGGGTTTCGTTATCCTGAAATAGAAGATGAAAAAATAAAGGGATATGTAGCGTAGTTGAAGAAAATATATTATAATAAAAAATTGTGATAAAAACCTATATTTTACGTTTAGACTTTAATTTTTCAGAATAAACTAGGGATAGGATTTACGAAAAGACATGTAATTACGTTAAATCGACAAAATCTATACAAGAAAACGCACATTATGGAAGGATTCGCAGAAGGGATGTAGAATACAGAAATATGCAAAACATCAATATCGTATTAGTTGATGCAGATGCATAGCCTGTGAATGCTGAAAACTGTGCAAGTTGGAACGAAAGTTCATGTCGAAATTTTGTTTGTCACATCGTATGCTCATCGTTTAAGGAAGAAGCAAGGGAAATTGGATCTATGTAGATACTGAATAAGCTAAAGTTGATTTTTGATATGTATCAACATGCAAAAAACAGATCTCGTGATCACATAGGATATGGTGCTTGCTAGTCTTCTTGTAAAAAAGTGTATATGTATTGTCTCCAGGAGGTACATTTGTAACAGGTGAGCAAATGGATACAATTTTATATAGTAGGTACGTATCTGCGAAATTACGCAGAAAAGGGCCTACAAAATCGTTTGATAACGTGATCGACAACACTTTCTAATAAGTTTAGAAAAAATATTGTCGAATTATAAAGGAATTTTTTAATTTTTATCGAATACAAAATACGACACGGAGATGGATTTATGGGGAACAGAATTCCCGAAGAAGTTGTTGAACAGATTCGGACGTCATCGGATATTGTAGAAGTGATTGGTGAATACGTTCAACTTAGAAAACAGGGGCGTAACTATTTCGGCCTTTGTCCATTTCATGGTGAGAATTCTCCTTCATTCTCTGTTTCATCTGATAAGCAAATTTTTCATTGCTTCGGATGTGGAGAAGGTGGAAATGTATTTTCCTTTCTAATGAAAATGGAAGGATTGGCTTTTACCGAGGCTGTTCAAAAGCTAGGTGAAAGAAATGGAATGGCGGTTGCAGAGTATACATCAGGGCAAGGACAACAAGAAGACATATCTGATGACACTGTCATCATGCAACAGGCTCATGAACTTTTGAAAAAGTATTATCATCATTTATTAGTAAATACAGAAGAAGGAAATGAAGCACTTTCGTATTTGTTAAAACGTGGTATTACGAAAGAGATGATTGAGAAGTTTGAAATTGGTTATGCGTCACCTGCTTGGGATGCAGCAACGAAAATTTTACAAAAAAGAGGTTTATCGCTGTCTAGTATGGAACAAGCTGGTCTTCTCATAAGAAGCGAGAAGGATGGTAGTCATTATGATCGCTTCCGTGGAAGAGTTATGTTTCCAATCTATACGTTACAAGGTAAAGTGATAGCGTTTAGTGGAAGGGCATTAGGAGATGACACTCCGAAATATTTAAATAGCCCTGAAACACCGATTTTTCATAAAAGTAAATTGTTGTATAACTTCCACCAAGCGAGGCCGTTTATTAGAAAACGTGGGCAAGTGGTCCTTTTTGAAGGGTATGCCGACGTAATGGCTGCGGTAAAAAGTGGTGTGGAAGAAGCTGTCGCGACAATGGGAACAGCTTTAACTGAAGAACAAGCAAAACTTCTGCGACGTAACGTTGAAACTGTTGTTCTTTGCTATGATGGTGATAAAGCAGGGCGAGAAGCAACGATGAAAGCAGGGCAATTATTGCTAAAAGTTGGTTGCCAAGTGAAAGTTACATCCTTGCCAGATAAGCTTGATCCTGATGAATATGTGCAACAATATGGGACAACTGCTTTTGAAAATCTTGTGAAATCAAGTATAAGTTTTGTTGGTTTTAAAATAAATTATTTGCGTTTAGGGAAAAATTTGCAAGATGAGTCTGGCAAAGAAGAATATGTGAAAAGTGTTTTAAAAGAGTTATCGTTGCTACAGGATGCGATGCAGGCAGAATCATATTTGAAGTCATTATCGCAAGAATTTTCGTATTCAATGGAAACTCTTTTGAATCAATTGCACCAATATCGCAAAGAACAAAAGGTACAGCAAAAACAAGTAAAGCAGGTTTCTAAGCCGTCTCAAATTGTTCAAACAAAACCGAAGTTAACAGGTTTTGAAAGGGCAGAAAGAGAAATTATTTATCATATGTTGCAAAGTCCAGAAGTGGCTGTTCGTATGGAATCCCACATAGAAGATTTTCATACAGAAGAACATAAAGGGATTTTATATGAACTATACGCATATTATGAAAAGGGAAATGAACCTTCAGTCGGAACATTTTTAAGTTGGCTCTCTGATGAGAAGTTGAAAAATATTATCACTGATATTTCGACGGATGAATTTATTAATCCAGAATACACAGAAGAAGTGTTACAAGGCCATTTAGAGACGCTCAGCCGTCATCAAGAAAAACTTGAAAAGATGGAAATCATCTTTAAGGTAAAACAAATGGAAAAAACAGATCCTGTAGAGGCTGCTAAATATTATGTAGCATATTTACAAAATCAAAAAGCGAGAAAATAGCTTTTTTGATAAATTTTTAGTATAATGAATGTTTGTATCTCGCGTAAGGAGGGGAACAGATGGCTGACAAACCAGCTCGTTCTAAACAAATTGAAACTGAAATGACCCTTGAGCAAGTGAAAGAACAACTCACTGAGCTCGGAAAAAAACGTGGCGTTCTTACATATGAAGAGATTGCAGAACGCATGAATGGATTTGAAATTGAATCCGATCAAATGGATGAATACTATGAATATTTAGGTGAACAAGGGATTGACTTAGTTGGTGACAATGATAACGACGAAGGTCCTAATAATCGCCAAATTACAAAAGCGGAAGAAGAATTCGACCTTAATGATTTAAGTGTACCACCTGGGGTTAAAATCAATGATCCTGTTCGTATGTATTTAAAAGAAATTGGTCGTGTAGATTTACTATCTGCAGAAGAAGAAATTCGACTTGCAACGCGTATTGAAGAAGGCGATGAAGAAGCGAAACGTCGTCTTGCAGAAGCAAACTTACGTCTTGTAGTAAGTATTGCAAAGCGCTACGTAGGCCGTGGTATGCTTTTCTTAGACTTAATCCAAGAAGGGAATATGGGTCTAATTAAAGCGGTTGAAAAGTTCGATTATCGTAAAGGTTTCAAATTTAGTACGTATGCAACTTGGTGGATTCGCCAAGCGATTACACGTGCGATTGCAGACCAAGCACGAACAATTCGTATCCCAGTTCATATGGTTGAAACGATTAATAAGTTAATTCGTGTACAACGTCAATTACTACAAGATTTAGGACGCGAACCATCTCCTGAAGAGATTGGTGAAGAAATGGATCTTGCTCCAGAAAAAGTACGCGAAATTTTAAAAATTGCACAGGAGCCAGTTTCTCTTGAAACACCGATTGGTGAAGAAGATGACTCCCATTTAGGTGATTTTATTGAAGACCAAGAAGCAACATCGCCTGCGGACCATGCAGCGTATGAATTGCTAAAAGAACAATTAGAAGATGTGTTAGATACACTAACAGATCGTGAAGAAAATGTTCTACGTCTTCGTTTTGGTTTAGATGATGGACGAACTCGTACGCTTGAAGAAGTTGGGAAAGTATTCGGCGTAACGAGAGAACGTATCCGTCAAATTGAAGCAAAAGCACTTCGTAAATTAAGACATCCAAGCCGTAGTAAGCGTCTTAAGGATTTCTTAGAATAGGCTACTTTTAAGTTTACTTCACCTTTGTGAAGTAAACTTTTTTATTTTGTTAACTTTTGTTAAACTTTAGCTATCGGCAACGATTACAATTTCTTGTAATTTATTTTACAGAATTGTCTTTTGATTTGCAAATGCTCATTTTTCGATTTTTCGATTAATTTTGTGTATTCTATACAAAAATATATGTAGAAAAGTGAAAAATATGATGAGAAACGTTAATAATTATCGAAATAATAAGCGATATAACAATAAAAAACAATAAACTGAATTTATGGAATATTTTTAACGATTAGTAGTTTACTCTTTTCTGATAGAACGTTTTCAAGTACAATGGAAATGACTGAATCATCTAACTATTTAGGGGTATAGAGGGGGGAGAAGAGATATGAAACGTAATCCGCTGATTCCGTTCGCTCTTATTGCAGCATTAGGTATTATCGTTATGTTTGTATTTTCATTTCAGGGGCTAAATAAATCTAAAGAGTTAGCTGATGCAAAAAATGGTGGGAAGCCAGCACAAACAGCATCAAAGCCAGAGGATATTGTGAAGCAAAGCTGTACGAGCTGCCACGGTGACCAGTTACAAGGGGCAGTAGGACCTAATTTACAAAAAATTGGTGGGAAACTTTCAAAAGATGAAATTAAAGAAATTCTTTCGAAAGGAAAAGGAAATATGCCTGCCAATTTAGTTCCAGCTGATCAAGCCGCTAAAGTAGCTGATTGGTTATCGAAGAAAAAATAAAGTTCCGTATGACAAGTCTTTTGCTTATGCAAAGGGCTTGTTTTTCTATATTTTCTAAAATACGATGAGTGATAGAGAAGTGAATTGTTTTTATAGGCTTGCAACAACTACTATAAATTCATTATCATGGAGACAGACTGACAAGAGAAGGAGTAATGGAAATACATGAATGAAGTAAAGCTTTCAAAACGATTAGAAGAAGTAGTGCGTGAAATACCGGTAGGATCTACAGTAGCTGATATTGGATCGGATCATGCGTATTTACCGTGTTATACAATTATAAATAATATTGCTACAAAAGCAGTTGCTGGAGAGGTTGTAGATGGCCCATTTCGCTCTGCACAAGCAACTGTAGCTGAAAGTGGCTTACAAGATAAAATAGATGTGCGTAAAGGGAATGGATTAGCTGTTATCGCGCCAGGAGAAGTAGATGTAATTACGGTTGCTGGAATGGGCGGAGCGTTAATTCGTGACATTTTAGAAAGTGGTAAAGAAAAATTAGAAGGAGTAACTCGTTTAATTTTACAGCCGAATATTGCAGCGCATCACATTCGTGAATGGTTTATTGAGAATGGATGGGAGCTTATCCATGAAAAAATCGTAAAAGAAGATGGGAAAATTTACGAGATTTTAGTAGGCGAGCGAGGAAACATCGCGGTGCCTTATTCTGAGAATAAACAAGCGGAATTATTTATGGGGCCATTTTTAATAAAAGAAAAAGGTGAAGCTTTCGTTGAAAAATGGGAAGGGGAATTAAAAAACTTCCAAAATATTTTAAAGCAGTTAGAACGTGCGGCTGATTCTGAAGAAACAAAAGCGAAGCGTGCGGAAGTAGAAGCGAAAATGAAAATGATACGGGAGGTTTTATCATGAGTAAAATTCCAAATGGCCATGAAATTATTTCTTTATTTGAAAGTATGTATCCGAAGCATTTGGCGATGGAAGGAGATAAGATTGGCCTGCAAATTGGAGCGCTTAATAAACCCGTACAACACGTATTGATTGCGTTAGATGTAACGGAGGAAGTTGTGGATGAAGCAATTCAATTAGGGGCGAATGTCATTATTGCGCATCACCCTTTAATTTTTAATCCGTTAAAAGCGATTCATACAGATAAAGCGTACGGAAGAATTATTGAAACGTGTATTAAAAATGATATTGCCATTTATGCAGCACATACAAATGTGGATGTTGCTAAGGGCGGGGTAAATGATTTACTTGCTGAGGCGTTAGGATTGCAAAATACAGAAGTTTTGGCACCGACATATGCAGAAGAAATGAAAAAAGTTGTTGTGTTTGTGCCAGTAACTCATGCAGAAGAAGTACGAAAAGCATTAGGAGACGCAGGTGCTGGTCATATCGGCAATTATAGCCACTGTACGTTTAATAGCGAGGGTACAGGCACGTTTGTACCTCAAGAGGGAACAAATCCTTATATCGGGGAAACTGGGCAGTTAGAACGTGTAGAAGAAGTGCGAATCGAAACGATAATTCCAGCTTCACTACAGCGAAAAGTGATTAAAGCAATGGTAACGGCGCATCCATATGAAGAAATAGCATATGATGTGTATCCACTTGATAACAAAGGTGAAACATTAGGGCTTGGAAAAATAGGATATTTACAAGAAGAAATGACACTTGGACAGTTTGCGGAACATGTAAAGCAATCATTAGATGTGAAGGGCGCAAGAGTTGTTGGGAAATTAGATGATAAAGTGCGTAAAGTGGCTGTACTTGGTGGCGATGGTAACAAATACATCAATCAAGCTAAATTTAAAGGAGCGGATGTATATGTAACAGGTGACATGTATTATCATGTTGCTCATGATGCGATGATGCTCGGTTTAAATATAGTTGACCCAGGACATAACGTTGAAAAAGTAATGAAGCAAGGTGTACAAAAGCAATTACAAGAAAAAGTGGATGCAAAGAAATTCAATGTACACATTCATGCTTCGCAATTACATACAGATCCATTTACATTTGTATAAGAAAAATAAAAACCGTTGCTCGTATAGGCAACGGTTTTTATTATTGTTCTTTTTTCACTTTTACACGAGGTAATATTTTTTGTAACGGTACTTTTCGAACTCTCTCCCATGTAGCGGGATTCATTGGATCATATTGATCTAAGAAAGCGATAACTTCTTTTGTAATTGGAGTTGGAGTAGAAGCACCTGCTGTAACAGCTACGTTTTCTACACCTTGTAGCCACTCTAATTTAATCTCACTTACGTCTGCAACGCGGTATGCTTTCGTACCAGCGATTTCTTGTGATACTTGTGCTAAACGGTTTGAGTTGTTACTTTTCGGATCACCGACAACAATTGTTAAGTCTGCAACATCAGCTTGTTTAGCGACAGCTTCTTGGCGAACTTGAGTTGCTAAACAAATTTCCTTATGGAATTCTGCTGTTGGGAATTTTTTCTGAATGTCCTCCATTAAATGTTGAACATCCCATTGGCTCATCGTTGTTTGATTTGTAACTAAAATTTTATCTGTTGGAATTTCTAATGTTTTTAAATCATCAGCTCTTTCGATAAGGTGAACGATGTCAGGTGCAATACCAACTGCGCCTTCTGGTTCTGGATGATTTTTTTTACCGATATAAATGACATGGTAACCTTCAGCTTTCTTTGCTTCAATAAGATCATGTGTTTTTGTAACATCTGGACAAGTGGCATCGATTGTCGTTAAACCTTTTTCTTTTGCACGTTGTTTAACTTCTGGAGAAACACCGTGTGCTGTGAAAATAACAGTACCAGATTCGATTTTATCTAAAATTTCTAATCGACTTGGACCGTCTAACGTAATGATGCCATCTTCTTCGAATGCATCTGTTACATGTTTGTTGTGAACAATCATACCTAAAATATAAATAGGTCTTGGTAATGATGTATCTAATGCGGCGTTACGTGCAATAACCATCGCGTCCACAACACCGTAGCAATAACCACGAGGGGAAATTTTAACAATTTTCATATGAGTAATCCTCTCCTTCTAAACAAGGGATACTTTTGTGCATAGTCTTTTACATTATAAAGGAGGAATGGATAGAAAACAAAGGATTGTTACACATATAGTTTTGGTTTTGTTGCTATTTTATGAACAGGCTCCTCTCGTAATTCTTTTTCTATGACAGGCTCAATCACTAATTTTTTTCTTTTTCTTTTTTTTTGTGGAGGAGGCGGAGTTGCTACCTCAACCTTTTCTATTATGTCTTCAGTTGGATTTTCAGTTGGATCTTCTTCCGCACTTTTTCCAGAGGTGAGGATTTTAACAATGCTTGGTAGGTTACGCATAATAGGACCGTACTGTTCGACGACAGGGCTTACAGATTGAACGACTTGGGATACTTTTTCAATATTGTTTATCATATTAGTTGGATTCGAAATTAAATTTGCAAAAAAACTGCCGATGCCGCTACTTGATGCTGCTGTAGTTGCTGCACCGCCGCGCGTTTCATTTGATTCATACATTTGAGGGGGGGGCATTTGCTCTGGATATTGCTGCATGTATGGTTGATATTGTTGTGAGTACTGCTGCGGGTATTGCTGTTGGTATTGGTATTGTTGTTGATATGGGGGCGGCGGTTGTTGGTGCATCATTGGCGGCGGTCCATCCATTTGTCGATAAGGTGGAACCATTTGCATGAAAGGCTCGGTTGGATCGTGTTTTTTAAAGAGTTTAGCAAGGAAACCTTTCTTTTTTTGCGCCATCGGTGGTAGCTGTGGAATTGGATATGGTGTATAAGGTTGCTGTCCTTGATTCGGATACATTTGCCTTGTATGGGATTTTGGAAACATGTGAGAAATCCTCCTTTCTTCAGTTAGGTATATACACATACAATATGCAATAAGAGGGAAGAAGGTTAGTTTTTGAAGTAAAAACCTAAACTAAAGATGGATTTTACTTGTAGATTTCGATATAATGTAGACTTGGCTGATTTGTGCGCGCAGTAGAAATTTAGAAAGAAGGTGTAACTTATGACACAACAAACTTTTACACAGTATGATTTTAAACCATTTTTAATAGATGCAGTTCGTGAACTACGCTTTACAGAGCCGACAGGAATTCAAAAGAAAATTTTCCCGGTCGTGAAAAAAGGTGTAAGTGTAATTGGACAATCCCAAACAGGTTCTGGGAAAACACATGCATACTTACTTCCTACATTGAACAGAATTAATGCAAGTCGTGAAGAAGTACAACTTGTTATTACAGCGCCTACTCGTGAGTTAGCACAACAAATTTACGAAGAAATCGTGAAATTAACAAAGTTTTGTGCGGAAGATCAAATGATTACAGCACGTTGTTTAATTGGTGGAACTGATAAACAACGATCAATTGAAAAGTTGAAAAAACAACCTCATATTGTAGTTGGAACACCAGGACGTATTAAAGATTTAGTAGAAGCACAAGCATTATTTGTTCATAAAGCAAATACTATTATTGTCGATGAAGCAGACTTAATGCTTGATATGGGATTCATTCATGATGTAGACAAAATTGCATCACGCATGCCTAGAAACTTGCAAATGCTAGTTTTCTCTGCAACAATTCCTCAAAAACTAAAACCGTTTCTGAAGAAATATATGGAGAATCCAGAGCATATTCATATCAATCCAAAACAAGTTGCGGCTGGGAATATTGAGCATTATTTAGTACCTTCTAAACATCGTAACAAAATCGATTTAGTGAACAAAATGTTGCTACAATTTAAACCGTATTTAGCAGTTGTTTTCACGAATACGAAGAAGATGGCGGATCAGGTTGCTGACGGATTAATGGAACGTGGCTTAAAAGTTGGACGAATTCACGGAGATTTATCACCGCGTGATCGTAAAAAAATGATGAAACAAATTCGTGATCTTGAATTCCAATATATTGTTGCAACTGATTTAGCAGCACGTGGTATTGATATTGAAGGAATTAGTCATGTTATTAACTACGAACTTCCATCAGATTTAGATTTCTTCGTTCACCGCGTTGGAAGAACAGCACGTGCGGGGCATTCAGGTATTGCAGTGACGATTTATGATCCAGCAAACGAAGAAGCGTTAGATAGTTTAGAAAAACAACGTCATATTGAGTTCAAGCATGTAGAGTTACGCGGAGATGAGTGGGCGGATTTAGGTGAACGTCGTCGTCGTAAGAGCCGTAAAAAACCAAATGATGAACTTGATGTTATGGCAACGAAAGTTATTAAAAAGCCGAAAAAAGTAAAACCAAACTATAAACGTAAACTTGCAACAGAACGTGATAAAGTGAAGAAAAAATATAGCAATAAAAAAAGATAAGGGGAGCCCCCTTATCTTTTTTTATCCGGATATTTGCGGGATAATAATCGGTGGGGAATGGAAAAACACTGATTAAAGTTTCGGTGTAGCTAGTTACAATTTGCGTAGTGTTTTAGGAACAAACAATTCGCTACATATTTCTACAAATTATGCTATCATTATATCTATTGTATATTGAAGAGGTGATTGTATGTTAAAGATTGGATCTCATGTTTCTATGAGTGGTAAGAAAATGTTATTAGCAGCAAGTGAAGAGGCTGTTTCATACGGTGCAACGACGTTTATGATTTATACAGGTGCACCGCAAAATACACGAAGAAAACCAATTGAAGAATTGAACATAGAAGCAGGAAGAAAACATATGGAACTAAACGGTATTGAGGAAATTATCGTACATGCGCCATATATTATTAATCTTGGGAATACGACGAAGCCAGAAACATTCCAATTAGGTGTAGACTTCCTTCGCATGGAAATTGAAAGAACATCGGCATTAGGTGTAGCGAAACAAATCGTTCTTCACCCAGGTGCGCACGTTGGTGCAGGAGCAGATGCTGGTATTCAACAAATTATTAAAGGGCTTAATGAAGTATTAACGCCAGAGCAGACGGTTAACATTGCGTTAGAAACGATGGCAGGAAAAGGAACAGAATGCGGTCGTAGCTTTGAAGAAATTGCAAAGATTATTGATGGTGTAAAATATAATGAAAAATTATCAGTATGCTTTGATACGTGTCATACGCACGATGCAGGATATGATATTGTAAATGATTTTGACGGCGTATTAAATGAATTTGATAAGATTGTTGGTATGGATCGTTTGCAAGTACTTCATATTAATGATAGTAAAAATGTATGCGGCGCAGGAAAGGACCGTCATGAAAATATCGGCTTCGGTCATATCGGTTATAAAGCGTTACATCATATTGTGCATCATCCGCAGTTAATGCACGTACCAAAAATCCTTGAAACGCCATATGTAGGTGAAGATAAAAAAGATAAGAAGCCGCCATATAAATTAGAAATCGAAATGCTGAAAAATGGTACTTTTGATGAAGGGATTCTTGAGAAAATTAAAGCGTAATAAGCAATAAGGAGGGGATTTTCCCCTCCTTATTTTAGTAGTTGCTGAAATAAAGTATTTACTTGTTGGGCAGTAGCAGGGGAGGTTACTTTTGCTATTTGTTTTAAGAGCTCTAGCCGTTCGTCATTATCGTAAATGTTAATATTCTTTCCTTTCATAAGTAAAACAATTTGATCCGCTTGTGCAGTCGTAATAGAAACTTCATACTCTTTACTATATTTCAATAACTCTTTTGTAGAAATATGATTTAATTTTTTATTTACAAGTTGTTTAATGAGGTTCATTGAGTTATCCTCCTTCACACGTTCTTCTATCGAAATATATGAGTACGTAGCTTGTACATATTCGTATAGAGTTTCTTTTTTCATGAGAAAAAGAAGCGTATGTTATAATATAAGGACAAAACTATAGAAAAAGAGTATAAGGAGGACTTATGGAACAAAAGCAACACCGAAAAGAAAGTGTTATCCATCTTATTTATCGTTTAGTTATGATTATTTTTGGGGCAGCATGCGCAGCGGTAGCGATTGAACTATTTTTAATGCCAAATAAAATTATTGATGGTGGAATTATTGGTATTTCTCTTATATTAGATTATCTTACTCCTAATATTTGGTGGTTAAGTTTCTCTACTTTAGTCGTTATTCTCAATATCCCATTTATGTATTCAGGTTATAAGCAAATCGGAAAAACGTTCATGTTATCTTCGGCGTTCGGTATTGTAGCTTTAGCGTTTATTGAATCAACGTTACATGCTGTTCCGCCATTTACAACAGAGCCGATTTTAGCAACAGTGTTTGGTGGTCTTATTTTAGGTATTGGTGTAGGGCTCGTTATTCGCCATGGTGGATCAATGGACGGAACAGAAATTATGGGTATTTTATTAACGAAGAAATTACCTTTCTCTGTTGGCGAATTTGTAATGTTTGTGAACTTATTCATTTTTGCATGGGCAGCATTTGTATTTGGTGTTGAACAAGCTATGTATTCTGTTATGACGTACTATATCGCATTCAAAACAATTGATACAGTCATTCAAGGTTTAGATGAAACGAAAGCAGTTTTAATTGTATCAGATCAATATGAGGAAGTATCAAATGCGATTTTGCATCGTCTTGGTCGTGGAACTACAAAGCTTGTAGCGAAAGGCGGTTACACGGATAAAGAAAAAGAAGTTATTTATGCAGTTGTAACGCGTCTGGAAGTGACGAAGTTAAAATCAATTGTGTATGAAATTGATGCGAATGCGTTTGTTACGATTATGAATACACAAGAGACAAATGGTGGCAAGTTTAAATCGGCTATCCACTAGAAAATTTATCCAGTAAAAGCCCTCGCCAATCGTTGGGGGATGGCCTCATCTGATTAAGGTTTCATTTTATAGGAATATTTTTCAAAAGCAGAGAATTTTTCTCTGCTTTTTGTTATAATAGTAAGGTTTCTTGAAAAAATTGATATATTTTAGGCAGATTGGTTTACAACTATAATAAGCTGTACTATAATTCAAATAGATATAAATCGGAATCATTCTGAATTAAAATAGGTGAGATGCTATGAATAATATATTAGAAATAGAAGGATTGTCATTTCGATATGAAGATCGAAATGTGTTAGAAGATATTAATTTGCAAGTTCCGAAGGGAGCTTTTTTAGGTTTAGTTGGGCCAAATGGTTCTGGGAAATCAACTTTGCTAAAATGTTTATTAGGCGTTTTAAAGCCAAAACAGGGAAGTATTCGTTTGTTTGGTGTTGACAGTAAGAAGTTTAAAGAATGGAACAAAGTTGGTTATGTGTCGCAAAAGGCAAATAGCTTTAATTCTGGTTTTCCCGCCACTGTTTTTGAAGTTGTATCAATGGGACTCGTTTCGAAAAAAGGGCTGTTTCGCTTTTTCACGAAAAACGATAAGGAAAAGGTAGAAAAAGCGATTGCTGATGTAGGGATGAGTGCGTTTCAAGGGCGCAATATCGGAGAACTTTCTGGTGGACAACAACAGCGTGTATTTATTGCTCGTGCGCTCGTTAGTGATCCTGAATTACTTATTTTGGACGAGCCTACTGTTGGAATCGATGTAAAGAATGTAGAAAGTTTTTATGAGATATTAGAGGATTTAAACAAAAGGTTAGGAATCACATTAATTCTCGTTACTCATGATATGGGAGCTGTTACTGAGAAGGTAACACATGTTGCATGCTTAAACCAACATCTACATTTCCATGGAAATGTAGAGAAGTTCCGAGAGTTAGAAGATGCAGAAATGTCCGTCTTATATGGACATCATGTTCATCGTTTAGAACACGAGCATGAGCATCACGGGAGGATATAATGATACAAGATTTTTTACAATATGACTTTTTACAGAACTCTTTATATGCAGGGATTTTAATAGGACTTGTTGCGCCGCTTATCGGTGTATTTGTTGTCATTCGCCGAATGTCGCTTATTGCGGATGCTTTAAGTCACGTGACATTATCGGGTATTGCTGCAAGTTTACTACTAGAAAAAACAATTTTCACAGGAGGATTTTTAAATCCGTTATATATGGGAATGATTTTTTCTATTGGTGGGGCGTTACTAATTGAAAAATTACGTACTGTATATAAACATTATCAAGAATTAGCAATTCCGATTATTCTTTCAGCAGGAATGGGGATTGGGGTTATTTTTATATCACTTGCAAATGGATTTAACACTGATTTATTTAGTTATTTATTTGGGAGTGTAAGTGCTGTAACAAGTACGGATTTAATAATCATCGGCATTGTAGCAATTGTTGTTATTGTAACGATTACTTTATTATACAAAGAGTTATTTTTACTATCGTTTGATGAGGAATATGCTGTATCAACCGGTTTGAGTGCAAAGTGGATTCACTTTATTTTCATTATATTGGTTGCTCTTGTTATTGCAGTATCAATGCGTGTAGTAGGGGTTCTTCTCGTATCATCATTAATGACGTTACCAGTTGCAGCAAGTATTCGTATTGCAAATGGATTTAAACAAACAATTTTCTTTTCCATTTTATTTGGTGAAATTGCAGTAATTGGCGGAATGTTTGCTTCATATCAACTTGATCTAGCACCAGGTGGTACAATTGTTATGATAGCAGTTCTTATTTTAATTGGTGCGATTTTATGGAAAAAGAAAAAAACTGCATAAAGTAGGGATAGATATGAATCTAACAGAAGCTTTACGCCTAATGAAAGATAAAGGATACAAACATACTGGGAAAAGGGAAGAAATGCTCAGGTTATTTGCAGCTCACAATCGTTATTTAACGGCGAAAGACGTTTTAGAGCATATGAAGGATGATTATCCAGGTCTTAGCTTTGATACGATTTATCGTAACTTAACGGTGTTTGCTGAAATCGGTGTTTTAGAACAAACGGAATTAAATGGTGAAAAACATTTTCGTTTTACATGTTCTATTATGGAACATCATCATCATTTTATTTGTTTAGATTGCGGGGGGACGAAAGAGATTACTTCCTGCCCGATGGATTTTATGAATAAAGATTTTAACGGTTATGAAGTAACCGGGCATAAGTTTGAAATATACGGCCGTTGTCCAAAATGTGTAAAATAAGAACTCGTCGGTTACATAACTGACGAGCTTTTTTACGTAAAAAAGAAGGTTGCCCACAAATATTGTGGCAACCTTCTTTTTATTGTTCTTGTGTTTCTTTTTCTTTTTCTTTTTCTTTTTCTCGTTCAGCAGCCATTTCAGCAGCAATTACATCGATTTCTTTTTTCAGTTCTTCTACCATTATTTCTTCTGGTACTTTACGAACAACTTGCCCTTTACGGAATAATAATCCTTCTCCACGTGCACCGGCAATACCGATATCAGCTTCACGAGCTTCACCAGGACCGTTTACAGCGCAACCAAGTACTGCAACTTTAATTGGTACTTTTAGTGTAGAGATGTATTCTTCCACCTCGTTAGCGATGCTAATTAAATCAATTTCAATACGACCACAAGTTGGACAAGAAATAAGTGTTGCTGCATTAGATGCAAGACCGAATGACTTTAATAGTTCACGCGCAACTTTTACTTCTTCAACTGGGTCAGCACTTAATGAAATACGTAGTGTATTTCCGATGCCTTTATTTAAGATTGCGCCAAGACCAGCGGCACTTTTTACAGTTCCGGCAAATAATGTTCCGGATTCTGTAATACCTAAATGTAATGGGTAATCAAAAGCACGAGCAGCTTTTTCGTATGCTTCAATTGCTAAGTTAACATCAGAGGCTTTCATAGATACGATAATATCGTGGAAATCTAAGTCCTCTAAAATTTTAATATGATGTAGGGCACTCTCAACCATACCATCTGCAGTTGGGTATCCGTACTTTTCTAAAATGTGACGTTCTAATGAACCTGCGTTTACACCGATACGAATTGGAATACCGCGTTCTTTTGCCGCATTTACAACAGCTTCTACTTTATGGCGACGACCAATGTTACCTGGATTGATACGTACTTTATCAATGCCGCCTTCAATTGCTTTTAAAGCAAGACGATAATCAAAATGAATATCAGCAACAAGTGGAATGTTGATTTGTTTTTTAATATCAGCAATAGCATTTGCTGCGCGTTCGTCTGGAACAGCAACACGGACAACTTGACAGCCAGCTTCTTCTAAACGTTTAATTTCAGCAACTGTTGCTTCAACATCATGTGTTTTTGTTGTTGTCATACTTTGTATAATTAATTCATTATTACCGCCAATTGTTAAATTACCGACTTTAACTGGACGTGTTTTTGTACGATGAGTCATTTCATTCACGAATAGATCGCTCTCCTTATAAAAGAAGTTTCTTATTTAGTCCCTCATATCAATGAAAGTATACGTGATACAGGGCTATAGAAACCGAAGTGCTCGGTTTCACTTTTACTATTGTATCAGCGCCTTTATGTAATTGACAAGGATTAAGTGATTGCTCATTGATATAACGGGAATTTATAAGACTTTCCAATTTGTATTTTTGTAGCAGATGTACTTTTGTTTAGTTGTTTAAAGTCATCAATCACCTTTTCAATGGAAGGGATTTTTTTCTTATTAATTTGTTCGGTAATAGAAAGAACTGTCTCACCTGTTTTGACTTCAATTGTTTTATAAGTTACATCTGTTTCTTTTTCTGCTTTGTTCTCTTTATTTTGTTTTGTATCTGTATTTTCTTGCTTTATCGTTTGGGCCGCAGTTGTTTTTTTATATGAACTTAACATCGGTAAAGTGCCGATTTTTATATCGTAATAAAATATATAACCAAGAACAAGCACGAATAAGAATATACCTAATCTTTTCATATTCTTCACTCCTTTGCTAGGAATATATGCTTGTCCAAAAAAAAAATGCCTATTTAGGCATTTTTTCGTTTTTATTTTTCTTTCGGTTTTGGAACTTCTTTAATCGTTAAGTAAAGAACAATTAAAACAACTGCGATATAAATAAATGTTGAACCAGGTACAACGATTTTGAATAGATCCATAATCATAAAGAAGATTGTTGGGATTGTGTAGCTGTATGCAGTTAACGTCCATACTTGCTTATAAGATAATTTACGTTGACCACTCATAGCAGAACCTATAAACGCAAGTAAAGTAATTCCTAAGAAAGTAATAAACAATTGGAATAGGTATACTAACACGCCGATAACGGCTAGTAAAATTGGATAAATACTATCGAATACAGAAATGAAATCTTGTAAATCTTTCTTCTCAAGAGATGTCCCTAATAAATCATTATAGGAGTATGTTTGTGTTTGACCATTTCCTATAGAAACTACTTTATCTTTTAAAATAAATAAACCAGTTTTGTTTTTATATGTTTCTATATCTGTTGTATTGGGATCAAATACGAAAAGAGCATCTCCTTCTTCCTTTTGAATAGGTTGTTCAATATCTGCTTTTAGTTCACCGTTTTCGATTTTAAAATCAGGTAAATCTTTTTCAATCGCTTGATTTACCATGCTGACACTATCTTGGATAAAGCTGCCGTAAAAGAATGTTCTTGGAATAGTAGTGATTAGACAAAGTAGCATAATATACAAAATGGTTTTTCCGATTTTTTGAAAACGGAATAGCGCCATATCTTTAGGCGAATATACGCTTTTTGCTAATTGGGTAAATATGGACATAGATTCACTTCCTTTATGTATGTATAAAATCATTGTAACGTAGGAATCTAGAGAATCTCAAGATATATTATATTTACATATAGTGGAGATAACTAAATTTCTTTTTATTAATTTTCTTCTTTTATATGAGAAAAATACAATTGACACTTTTCTTTGCCATATGGTAAATTTATCTTACATTTCTTAAAGGATATATCCGATAGGAATTCCTTTATTTGATATGTTGTTACATACATAATTGTGGACCCTTAGCTCAGCTGGTTAGAGCAGACGGCTCATAACCGTCCGGTCGTAGGTTCGAGTCCTACAGGGTCCATATCCATTTCGCATGTTTATTATGTCAGTGGGAAGCTTCCTTGTAGAAGGGAGCTTTTTTTACGGAATATATGAGCATTTTAATTGAAAAGAAGTGGGATTTTTGCTACGTTAATGATAGCAAGACAATGTGATTTATTTGTTTGCACCCTATGGCAATTAGGGTAGAATGAAGTTGTATGTCACTTAAGTGGCAATACATAAACTGGGAGGAATATAACAATGGCAAAACACGAATTACCAAATTTACCTTATGCGTATGATGCTTTAGAGCCTCACTTTGACAAAGAAACAATGAACATCCATCATACAAAACATCATAACACTTACATTACAAACTTAAACGCTGCTTTAGAAGGTCATGCAGAATTAGCTGACAAAAGCGTAGAAGAATTAGTTGCAAACTTAAACGAAGTACCAGAAGCAATCCGTACAGCAGTACGTAACAATGGTGGCGGACATGCTAACCATACATTCTTCTGGACAATCTTATCTCCAAACGGCGGCGGACAACCAGTAGGCGAACTTGCAACTGCAATTGAAGCGAAATTCGGTAGCTTCGATGCATTCAAAGAAGAATTCGCAAAAGCTGGCGCAACTCGTTTCGGTTCTGGTTGGGCTTGGTTAGTAGTAAACAATGGTGAGTTAGAAGTAACAAGCACGCCAAACCAAGATTCTCCTCTAACTGAAGGTAAAACTCCAGTTGTAGGTTTAGATGTTTGGGAACATGCTTACTACCTAAATTACCAAAACCGTCGTCCTGACTACATCGGTGCATTCTGGAACGTTGTAGATTGGAACGCTGCTGAAAAACGTTACCAAGAAGCAAAATAATTGTAATAACGATAGAAAAAGCTAGGAGAATGCTCCTAGCTTTTTTCTATGCTTTCCTTTTACATAATTGGGCTTGTCTTTGGAAGACTAGAACATGAAGTAAAGGAGAGTTGTGTATGAAGTGGAAACATATAATTGGTGACGTTGAAGTGAATCGGGATTTAGTGTTGTTGCTCCTTATTGGAGGTTTATACACGCTCGCAATTTCTTTATCGAATACGTTTGTTAACATTTATTTATGGAAACAAACACAAAATTATGTGAATCTTGGCCTGTATAATTTGGCCAGCGTTGTATTACAGCCTCTCACATTTCTTATAGGTGGGAAATTAGCGAAGCGTATTGATCGCTCAATCTTGTTACGAATAGGCGTAGGCACGTTAGCTATTTTTTTTATCGTTGTTTTAGTAGCGGGAAAAAGCGCTTCTCACTATATTTTATTAATGGGGGCTCTTTTAGGAGTCGGATATGGTTTTTACTGGCTCGCGTTTAACTTATTAACATTTGAGATTACAGAACCAGAAACAAGAGATTTCTTTAATGGGTTTCTTGGACTTCTTACATCCTTCTCTGGCATGATTGGACCGATAGCAGCTGGATACACAATTTCACGTATGGAAAAATGGAGTGGCTATACGGTCATATTCTTTCTTTCGTTAGTGTTATTTGCAATTGCTGTTATTTTAAGCTTTTTTGTATCTAAGAGAGAATGTGAAGGACGGTATGAAATTGTACAAGTATTGAAAGAGCGGCAGATTGATAAAAATTGGGGAAGAATTACACGTGCTCATTTTTTCCAAGGGTTGAGAGAGGGAACGTTTATTTTTGTGATTTCCGTGTACGTGTATTTAGCGACGGATAGCGAACTCGCCTTA
Organism: Bacillus cereus group sp. MS39; assembly: GCF_040448665.1. Taxonomy (NCBI): domain Bacteria; kingdom Bacillati; phylum Bacillota; class Bacilli; order Caryophanales; family Bacillaceae; genus Bacillus; species Bacillus cereus group sp. MS39. Next base: position 1,148,699 of record NZ_CP123058.1, read on the forward strand.
GGAAAATATAGCTTAGTAAATTCTGCTGTATCATTTGTATGTTACTACTTAGTCACTCGTATGTTAAAGAAAGAGTGGCGGAAAAAAGCAATTTTGCTTGGAGGCATTATTTTATATGCTGTCGTATTTTTAGTTATATTCAACGTTACATACGCAAAATTACTTATTTATGCAGCGTGTATTGCGGTTGCATACCCTATTTTGCTTGTTCCGTACGGGTCCATGACATATGATGTAATTGGCAGAGCGAAAAATGCGAGAGAGTGGCGTGTAGAGTATGTAGTTGTCCGAGAATTATGGTTAAATGCAGGAAGAATTTGCTCGATTTTAAGTTTTTTATGTGCTGTACTATTCTTTCCGCCCGAAAAAAGTTTACCTTACTTATTATGTATTTTAGGTGCAGGACATTTTCTTATTTATTTTGCAGTTAAAAATGTCAAATATGATGAGGGAAATGCAAGTAAAACAAGTGTTGTAACGCAAGCAAATGCGCAGAATCAAACAGAACCAGAAGGTTAACTTCTCGGTTGTTTTATGCTAGAATAGAAAAAGATGTAAGACAGCAGTGAGGACACCTGTATGAAGGTGTCCCTTTCACATTACATAGCTGTTGGTAGAGGGGGTTTGTATGAGCAAGAAGCAGAAACAACAAAAGAAAAAGACTCACGTTCCTTTTCGGTTAAACGTGCTGTTTTTCTGCGTGTTTTTAATGTTCTCCGCGGTTATTGTAAGGCTAGGATATGTACAAATTGTTCGCGGTGAGGAATATAAGAATGAAGTGGAGAGGAAAGAGAACTCGACGATAAGTAATCCTGTGCCACGTGGGAAAATATTTGACCGTTATGGGCGAGCTGTAGTAGATAATGCAGCTGTACGTACGATTACATTTACAAAAATGAAAGGGTCAACTGCAGAGGCTCGCTTAGAAACAGCGAAAAAGCTGGCAGATTTGATTGAAGTACCGACAGATAAATTAACAGATCGTGATAAAAAAGATTATTGGCTTGCTATTCATAAAGAGGAAGCGAAAGAAAAAATTACGAATAAAGATCGTCAAGAGTTTAAAGATAAAAAAATTGACGATAAAGAATTAGATGAGCGTCAACGAAATCGCGTGACAGAAGAAGAAGTGAATCAATTATCCGCAAAAGATTTAGAAATACTAGCGATTAAAAGCAAAATGGACGGCGGATATGCGATGACGCCACAAGTCATTAAAAAGGATGCTACAGAAGAAGAATATGCGATTATTAGTGAAAATCTAGCAGCATTACCGGGTGTAGATACGAATGTTGATTGGGATCGGAAATATGTTTATGATGATTTATTCCGAAGTGTACTTGGCGGGGTGTCAACGTCTGATGAAGGTTTACCGAGAGAAAGACTAGATTACTATCTTGTTCGTGATTATAATCGAAATGAACGAGTAGGAAAAAGTTATCTTGAACAGCAATATGAAGATAGCCTACATGGTACGAAAGCGGAAGTGAAAAATATTACAGATAAAAATGGTAATATTTTAGAAACGATTAATGTATCAAAAGGGCAAAGTGGTAATGATCTGAATTTAACAATTGATATGGAATTACAAAAGCGTGTAGAAGAAATTATCACTAAAAGTTTATTGAAATATAAAGGTGGGCAACCACTTTTAGATCGTGCATTCGTTGTAATGATGAATCCGAAAAATGGTGAAGTTTTATCTATGGCAGGGAAACAGTTAGTGAATGAAAATGGTGAAACGAAAGTACAAGATTTCGCATTAGGAACAATGACAAGTTCTTATCCGATGGGATCGACTGTAAAAGGCGCTACAATACTTACTGGATATCAAACAGGCGCTATTCAACCAGGTTCGGTTCAACTTGATGAACCAATTGTATTAAAAGGACCGCTAAAAAAATCGTCTTGGAAGACGATGGGATATATTAATGACCTTACAGCGTTAAAAATGTCTTCAAACGTTTATATGTTTAAAACAGCGATGAATATTGCTGGTGTTCCCTATGTACGAGGCGGTACGTTAGATATAAAACAAAAATCATATGATACGATGCGTTACTATTTCGGTCAATTTGGACTTGGTGTAAAAACTGGCATTGATTTACCGAATGAAACGGCTGGACAAAGAGGTAGAACAGATCATATGCCAGGTTTCTTATTGGATTTATCAATTGGACAGTATGATACGTATACACCACTTCAATTAGCACAATATGTTTCAACAATTGCAAATGGTGGTTACCGTATGCAACCGCAAGTTGTAAAAGAAATTCGTCAACCGGCAGTGAAACAAGATGAAGTTGGAAAAGTGGTTCATTCAATGGAACCGAAAGTACTAAACCGTGTAGATATGCCTGAATCACAAATTAAACGTGTTCAAGAAGGATTTAGACAAGTATTTAACGATACTGGTGGTACAGCTACGAAATACTTTACAGGTGCACCATATAAAGCTGCTGGTAAAACAGGTACAGCTCAAACTGTGTATGGCGGAGATAAAGAGATTGGTAGAAATGCAAAAGGTGAGCGCAAAGAGACATATAACTTAACGTTAGTAGGTTATGCGCCATTTGAAGACCCTGAAGTAGCATTTTCTGTTGTTGTACCTTGGGTAGATGATAAATCAGGTATTAATGGATATATTAGCCGTGACATTATGGACGCGTACTTTGATTTGAAAAAGGTAGAAAATGGCGAAGCTACAAAAGATGAAATAGATAAGAAAAATAAAGAGCAAGATGATGAATAAAAAAGTTGTAAAAAAAGCACACTATCTGAAAAGATAGTGTGCTTTTTTTTATGGTTCATGCATACGTTTTAATAAAGTGGACAAGCATATCATATCGGGAAATTAAGGGACCTCGCAAATGATACGTATGCATTTCCCTATGGAGGATAAGGATTTTATGGACCAATCATTAGTGAAGATGAATGGTGGCTACGGATTAGAATTTCACCTAATGTTGATTCTTGTGGAACTTTACAAAACTTTTACAAACAATTAAAACCGAATTAATAGTTTAGCAGTATTCTTATATCTGTAATCCTGTTATTTCCGGTTACTTCTAGGAGGAAGAACACGTGAAATGGATAAGTGCATCGATTAAAGTTTTCATATTGTCGACATGTTTCTTTTATGTTGGCACGTCTACTGCATTTGCTGTGAATGAAATGGGAGAAGTGAGAGTTGATGGATCCTCAACAGTTTTTCCTATTATAGAAGCGGTAGCGGAGGAATATACAAAGGTGCATCCAAACGTGAAAATTTCCATCAGTGTTTCTGGAACAGGAGGAGGATTTAATCGTTTCAGTAAAGGAGAAGTAGATATAAATAATGCTTCGAGAGCAATGAAACAAGTGGAAGAAAATGAGATGAAAAAAAACTCCATTCAGTTTACACCGTTTGAAGTCGCTTACGATGGCCTTACGATCGTTGTGAGTCGCCAAAATACTTGGGTAGACAATATGACGGTAGACGAGTTACGTCTATTATGGAGTGAAGATGGAAGCGAAAAGCGATGGTCACAAATTCATTCATCATGGCCACGTGAACAGGTGAAGTTTTATGCGCCAGGTGTAGACTCTGGTACGTATGATTATTTTCAAAATGTCATCTTACAAAATAGTCGCATTGTAAAAAAAGTCTCTTTGTCTGAAGATGATCAAGTTATTATGCAAGGGGTAATGAATGATAAAAATGCCATTGCTTTTGTAGGATATGCTTATTATATGGCCAATCGAGATAAGGCGAGAGCAATAAAAGTGAATGGTGTACTTCCGACGAAAGATACCATTCAATCAGGTAAGTATAAGCCATTATCTAGGCCGTTATTTGCTTATGTAAATGATGCATCTATCCGAAATAAAATGAATGTAGCAAATTATATTGAGTTTATGATTCAGCATGTAGGTAATCTTGCTGAAGAGGTTGGATATGTAAAATTACCAAAAGAAAAATACAATGAACAGCTGCGGATGTTAACAGAAATAAAAAGGTAATGTCAGGGTGGAAAGGGGTTTTCATCTTTGGCTCATAATGACAAAAGTCAAATTACATTTTCTGTACAACATTTGATTGAAAGAAATACAAAACAAAGAAAAAAAACGCAGCGAATCAATCGAATCGTTCCATTATTACTAAAAATAATTGCTAGCGTGTCTATTGTAACGACACTTGGAATTATTTTTACATTGGCAAATGAAACATTGATGTTTTTTCAAAAAATACCATTACACTCCTTTTTGACGGGAAAAGAATGGTTACCTTTTTTTGAAGATCCTAAATTCGGTATATTACCACTTATATGTGGAACGTTCCTTGTAACAGCAATTGCCATGTTCGTAGCAATTCCTATCGGTTTAGCGTGTGCTGTATTTTTAAGCGAATATGCTTCAAACGGTGCAAGGAAAGTATTAAAACCGATGTTAGAACTATTAGCAGGTATTCCGACAATTGTATATGGTTTTTTTGCATTAACAGTTGTCACACCACTTTTACAACGGATTATACCAGATTTACAGTTTTTTAATGCGATTAGTCCAGGTATTGTTATTGGCTTTATGATGATACCTACAATTGCATCTCTATCTGAAGACGCGATGAGAGCTGTAGCGAAAGGAACGAAAGAAGCTTCGTTAGCACTTGGAGCAACTCGGTTTGAGATGGTAAAACAAGTCGTGTTTCCTTCGGCTTTTACAGGGATTATGGCAGCGATCATATTAGCTGTTTCCAGGGCAATTGGTGAAACGATGATCGTTGTAATTGCAGCGGGATCTACACCGAATGTATCGCTCGATCCGACACACTCTATTCAAACGCTAACAGCCTATATTGTGCAAGTGAGTTTAGGTGATGCTCCGCACGGAACAATTACGTATTACAGCATGTATGCTGTAGGCGCAACTTTATTCTTATTTACTTTTATCATGAACATCATTTCGCAGTCTATTATGCGCCGCTTTAGGAGGGTGACATAATATGCGAATGTTGGATCATAAAAAAATACAAGAGAATATGGCATCACGCTTTTTAAAAGACCGAGTTTACAAATTGTTATTTTATATAGCAATTTTGTTTTCAATAGTAATACTGCTTATTTTACTTTTTCAAATTTTTGAAAAAGGTATAAGTTACCTTTCGTTAGATTTCTTTACAAACTTCGCTTCGCGTAATCCGAAAGAAGCTGGGATTGCTGCAGCTTTGTCAGGAACAATATTATTTATGAGTATTGTTATACCAGTCTCCTTTATATTTGGAGTTGGAACTGCTCTTTATTTGGAGCAATATGCGAAGGAATCTATATTTAAAAAGGTAATAGAAATTAATAATCAAACGTTAGCAGGAGTACCTTCCGTTGTATTTGGATTACTCGGCTTAACTATTTTTGTATATGCTCTTCATTTAGGTGAGAGTATTATTGCGGCGGCACTGACGATGAGTTTACTCGTTTTACCGACAGTTGTTGTAGCGAGTCAAGAAGCGATACGATCTGTACCAAGTTCATTATTAGAAGCCTCTTACGGATTAGGTGCTACGAAGTGGCAAACGATGTATCAAATTGTATTGCCATCTGCTTTCCCAGGAATTATAACGGGTTGTACGTTAGCGATATCAAGGGCGATTGGAGAAGCGGCACCGCTATTAGTTATCGGGGCACTTGCATTTGCAAATTATGTTCCATTTAGTATGTTTGATAGATTTACAGTTTTACCAATTCAAATTTTTAATTGGATGAGTAGACCGCAAGAAGAATTTCAGTATGTAGCAGCTGCTGGGATGATTGTTTTGTTAGGTTTATTACTCTTTATCAATATATTTGTCTTATGGTTACGAAATCGAAAATAAGTTGGAAATGGATGAAAGGGGAATTCAAATGGTAGCAACAGTAGTAAATGTACAGGTGAAAAACGAGGAGAAAATCGAGACTGCACCAAAGAAAGTAGTATTTGATACGAAAAACTTAAATTTATGGTACGGAGAAGACCATGCTTTAAAAGATATTAACTTAAGCATTCATGAGAATGAAGTTACAGCAATTATCGGTCCAAGTGGTTGTGGTAAATCAACGTACTTAAAAACATTAAATCGTATGGTAGAGTTAGTACCAATCGTGCGAACTACAGGTGTAATTGAATACAGAGAGCGCAATATATTTGAAAAATCATACCCAGTTGAAGAATTAAGAACTCATGTGGGAATGGTGTTCCAAAAGCCAAACCCATTTCCGAAATCTATTTATGAAAATGTAGCATATGGCCCGAAAATTCATGGTATTCGTGATAAAAAAACATTGGATGAAATTGTTGAAAAAAGTTTACGTGGAGCAGCGATTTGGGATGAGTTAAAAGATCGTTTGCATGATAATGCATACGGTTTATCTGGTGGACAGCAACAGCGTCTATGTATCGCACGTTGTTTAGCAATTGAACCAGACGTTATTTTAATGGATGAGCCAACATCGGCACTAGATCCAATTTCAACATTAAAAGTAGAAGAATTAATTCAAGAGTTAAAGAAAGACTTTAGTATTGTGATCGTAACGCATAACATGCAACAAGCGGCACGTATTTCAGATAAAACTGCTTTCTTCTTAAGTGGAGAAGTTGTGGAGTATACAGATACAAATAAATTATTTACGACACCTTCAGATAAGCGTACAGAAGATTATATTACAGGCCGATTCGGTTGATATCGTTGCAAGGATAAGAGTAAATACCCTCTTAACAGAGGGTATTTCTTATTTTTACCTCATTTAATTAGAGAAGTAATACTTCTCCTATCTTAAGGCTTATTACAAGTAGGCTAGGTAGGAGATCTATATATAATGGCACATAATATTGAGGGGGAAGAAACGATGGTAAGAGAACAGTTTCAATGTGATTTAAAAATGTTACAGCAAAAGGTGATTGAGCTTGGAGAGCTAGCGAGGGAAGCTTTATTGCTTGCTATGGAAGGTCTTCATAAAAGGGATGTAGAGAAAGCGTTAGAGGTAATAGATGGTGATTATCGTATGGATAATTTAGAAGAGGAAATAAATGACCTTGCGCTTATGCTTATTACGAAGCAGCAACCTGTAGCAAGTGATTTAAGAAGGATTTTCATTTCAATTAAAACAGCGACAGATTTAGAGCGTATTGCAGATCATGCTGTTAATATTGCGAAATCAACAATTCGTCTCGGGGAAAAAGAGGTGGTTGTGAGTTTGCACAATCTTGATGAAATGTTTGCAATTGCAAATAAGATGCTACAGTTAGCGCTAGAAGCATATGAGCAAGAAAATTTAACTTTTGCGAAACAAATTGCCGAAATGGATGATTCAGTTGATGAAATATATGGGAAAGCGATTCGTGAATTTATATCTTCAGTTCCAGAACAACCAGAAGCAATTACACAAATTACACAATTATCCTTTGTGGCGAGATATATCGAGCGTGTAGCAGATCATATTACAAATATTGCTGAAAATATTTTTTATTTAGTAAAAGGAAAGCATTACTTATTAAATGAATAAAGAAAAAGGCAGGTGAAACATCACCTGCTTTTTTTAGTCAAAACATGACAAAAAAAGCTCGTTGTTTCCTTTAGTTTATGATGATAAGATGTATCATAATATAATGGAAAAAATAGGACATATATGTTGTTCACTTATTAAGGGATATTTTACTAAGTTAATGGTAAGCGCTTTCTTTTGTGGTGTTGAAAAGGTACATGTATATAGACAGTTTTACCGCCTGTAAAAGCCCGAGTGGTCAGGGCTAATAATCAGTGGGAGATGCACAAAATCCCTACTAATTAAAGTTTCATTTTATACTGCTAGTTAATGCGGGGTAGGTAATATACATATCGTATATGAAGTTACTGATCATTATATAAGTGGAGGCTGAAGTATATGAAGGGGGTTATTTTAGCTGGAGGAAAAGGACGACGCCTTAGACCATTAACATGTAATACTCCAAAGCCGATGTTACCATTATTAGAAAAGCCAGTTTTGGAATACAATATTGAATTATTACGTCAGCATGGTATTCGTGAAATTGCAATTACTGTTCAGTATATGAGTACAGCCATTAAACAATATTTTGGTGACGGTAGCAAATGGGGAGTTAACTTGTACTACTTTGAAGATTCTCCCCCGCTTGGAACCGCAGGGAGTATTAAACAAGCGGAAACATTTTTAGATGAAACGTTTGTTGTGATAAGCGGGGATGCGTTAACTGATTTTCAATTATCAGAAGGAATTATGTTTCATGAACAAAAGAAAAGAATGGTAACTATGTTTGTAAAGGAAGTAGAAAACCCACTCTCATTCGGTTTAGTTGTAATGAACAAAGAACAAGAGGTTACACGATATATAGAAAAACCTAGCTGGAATGAAGTAGTCTCTAATATTGTGAATACAGGTATATATATTATGGAGCCAGAAATTTTTTCTTACATACCGCCCCGAGAGTTTTTTGATTTCAGTCAAGATGTGTTTCCGCTATTGGCAAATAAGAACGCGTTATTTGCATATTTGTCAGAAGGTTATTGGTTAGATATCGGTACATTTGATCAATATCGACAAGCACAATTTGATTTGTTAACGAAAAAATTGCAAGTACCTATTCCTTACACGGAAGTATTGCCGATGGTATGGATGGGGGAAGGTGTGACGATTGGAAAAGGAACGAAAATTCACGGTCCTTCTTTTATTGGAGAAGGAGCAAAGATTGGTGCTGGAGTTGTAATTGAGCCATACTCTATTATCGGGAAAAATAGTGTGGTTTCAAGTTATTCTCATCTTCAAAAAAGTATTGTTTTTGCAAATGCGCACATTGGTCAGTATTGCGAGCTATTAGAAACGACCATAGGAGAGCATACAATGGTGGAAGATGACGTTACACTGTTTCAAAAAAGCATTGTAGCGGATCATTGTCATATAGGGAAAAGTACGGTAATTAAGCAAAAGGGAAAACTATGGCCATATAAGGCGATTGACAGCTATTCAGTAGTAGGATCGGCTGGTGTTCAAGAAAGTGAAAAGAGTGCAGGATGGTTGCAAAAAAGCCGCATTGTAGGAAGAGGTAATGTTGAAATCACTCCTCAATTTATTGTGAAGGTTGCGATGGCGTATGGATCTCTTTTTGCCAAAGGAGAAAGTATATTAATTGGGAGTCAAGAACATATAGAAACGACTTCTTATAAAAATCTCTTTCTTCATGCGATTCATGGTATCGGGATTCATACGATGGAATGCAAAGAAATAAATGAGTCACTTTTTCAGTATAGCATTCAGGATTTACAATGTGCAGGTGGGGTTTTCATTCAAGTGGAAAACGAAAAAGAGGTTGTTATAAAGTTATATGGTAAGGAGGGGGTACAATTAACGTATAAGCAGCAAAAAGCGATAGAACAAGTATATATGTCTGAGTCGTTTTATTACGTATGTGAGAAAGAAATGGGGCGGAATAAGCTAGTCCACGTTTCTTTACATGATTATATAGAGGCTGTATTAGAGCGCGTTGATATTGAGAAAATACAAAAACAAAAGTTTCATCTTCTTATTAATAAGAGGAATGATATGTTACAACATTTACTGATGCTCTTTTTACAAAGGCTCGGATGCACAGTTACATGGATTTATGCGGGCGAACAAAAGGATCATGTGAAAGCTTTGATGAAATCAAGCAAAGCAAATATGGCACTTATGTTTTCAGAGCAAGGAAATTATTTCGAGTTATATGATAATCATAGTAATATTTACCAAGGAACAGATTTTGAAGAGGTAGATATTCCAGATTTATTACTTGAATCAGCAGGAAATATTTACCCGATGTCTTTGAAATTAGGAGAATGTTACCTTCTATTTTATACGCAGGATGAAAAAAAGTCGTTTCAAGCGAGATGGAAGCGAGATATTTTATATCGAATTGGAAAATTATTCGAGTTAATAGCATTGCAGGGGAAAACATTTCTCAGCATAGTAGAGCAATCACCGCCGCTTTATCTACTTTGTGATGAAGTTGTATGTTCATGGAATGAAAAAGGAAAAGTAATGAGGAAATTATTGGCTGATATGGAAAGAAAGGAAGAAGGTATATTTGAAGGAGTACAGTTCAAATATACCGAAAAAGAGTGGTCTTATATCGTTTCTGACACAAAACAACCGAAATTTTTAGTGTATTCGCATGCCAGAAACCCAGTAATAGCAAGGGAAAACATGAAAAATCTTATAGAAAAAATTAGACAATATCAAAAGGTGTAGAATTTTTATTTTAAAAGTGGTATTATAGTATAGTCTGATTTAAGTTATTAGTACTGGAGGGAATAAGAATGCGTGTGAATATTACTCTAGCATGTACAGAATGCGGAGATCGTAACTATATCTCAAAGAAAAACAAACGTAACAACGCTGAGCGTATCGAGCTTAAAAAGTATTGCAAGCGTGACAAGAAGTCTACGTTACACCGTGAAACAAAGTAAGCAGTAGGAATATTTTCCTACTGTTTCTTTTTTTATTCGATTCCTCTGTTAAAAGTGATACACTATCATCGTAGAGCAAAGTATCACTGTGAGGGGGAAAGTGTGTGAGAGAAGAGAAAGTACGTTTACGTAAACAAATAATAGAGCACATGAATTCTTTATCAGAAGAACGGTATACAACTTTATCAGAGCAAATTGCATTTTCGTTGTATGCGCAAAAAGAGTGGGCTGAAGCTAAAACAGTTGGAATCACTCTCTCAATGGAAAATGAAGTGAATACATATGCTATTATCGAAAAAGCTTGGGAAGAAGGAAAGAAAGTTGTTGTTCCAAAGTGTAATAAAGAAACACGAACGATGTCTTTCCGGCAAATTAGTAATTTTGATCAATTAGAAATAGTGTATATGAATTTACGTGAACCAATTCCAGCGCGTACGGAAGAAGTGAATGCAAATGACATTGATCTTCAAATCGTGCCAGGTGTAGCTTATACAGAGCGAGGAGAACGGATTGGATATGGCGGTGGGTATTATGATCGTTATCTCTTGCATTATAAAGGGAAAACGCTATCATTAGCTTATAGTTTTCAAATAGTAGAACATATTCCAGTAGAGCCGTTTGATAAAAACGTAGAAAAAATTATTACAGAAAAAGGAACAATGGTTAAAAATGGGCTTGTATAGACAAATAAAAATTGACGAGACTTTTTCTTCTTGATTATAATAAAATATGTGAACGTTTTCTTATTATAATTTTTTATAGTAAGTGAGCATAGAGGGTGATAAAATGGTATCTATTTATGATATTCAGCAATTGCTAAAGAAATTTGGTACGATTATTTATACGGGTGATCGAATTGCAGATTTACAATTAATGCAAGATGAATTGCGTGAATTAAATCAATCACAGTTAATCGATCCACAAGACTATCAAACAGCTTTATTTTTATTGAAGCAAGAAATTCAAAAAGAGCTAAATAAGAATTAGATAAAGGTAGGTAAGCAACATGGAAGAGAAATGGTTAGTTGGGGTTGACCTTGGTGGTACAACAATTAAATTAGCATTTATTAATGTGTACGGTGAAATTTTACATAAGTGGGAAATCCCTACGAATACAAATGAGCAAGGAAAACATATTACGCTTGATGTAGCGAAAGCTATTGATAAAAAGTTAGAAGAGTTAGGTGAATTGAAAAGCAAGTTAATCGGTATTGGTATGGGAGCTCCTGGTCCTGTACACGTGGCGTCTGGAATGATTTATGAAGCGGTCAATTTAGGATGGAAAAACTATCCGTTAAAAGATTTATTAGAAGTAGAAACAGGATTACCTGTTGTTATTGATAATGATGCAAACTTAGCAGCGCTTGGTGAAATGTGGAAAGGTGCTGGTGAAGGAGCAAAAGATTTAATCTGTATGACACTTGGCACTGGTGTTGGTGGTGGTGTAATCGCCAATGGTGAGATTGTACACGGCGTAAGCGGAGCTGCTGGTGAGATTGGACATATTACAGTAGTTACAGAGAATGCTTTCCCATGTAATTGCGGGAAGTCTGGTTGCTTAGAAACTGTAGCATCTGCAACGGGTATTGTGCGTGTTGCTATGCAAAAAATACAAGAGACTAATAAAGAGAGTGTTCTACGTTCTATGTTAGCAGAAGAAGGGCGTATTACATCAAAAGATGTGTTTGAAGCACTTGGACAAGGTGACGAGCTAGCAGGCGAAGTAGTAGAAAAAGTAGCTTCTTATTTAGGGTTAGCTGTAGCGAACCTTGCTAGTACGTTGAACCCAGAGAAAATTGTTATTGGCGGGGGCGTGTCTAAAGCTGGAGATGCACTATTAGAGCCAATTCAACGTTATTTCGAGCAATATGCTTTCTCACGTGCTGTAAAGAGCACAAAGTTAGCGATTGCAATACTTGGTAATGATGCAGGTGTTATCGGAGGAGCTTGGCTTGTAAAAAAGCACAAATACGAAGCGAAGATGGTATAAGTTGTGAAATATGAAAAGAGGAAGGGGAAACCCTTCCTCTTTTTGTGTGAAATCTTGATGAAGAATAACATGTAAATGAATTAAGCTGCTGGTGGGTACCCGTTATATAGAACAGTCATGATCGTAAACCATCCGAAAACGAGTACAGTTGCAATTGCAAAGCCGCCCGCGAATAAGTTTTTTTCGCGAAGAGTTCTAAGCGTAGCGAATACAGCTAACAGAGTGACTAGCGCAAAAATAATAACAAGGCCCATACAATATCCTCCTCTGTCTACCTATTCCTCAATATGAGTTTTTAGAATATTAACTCTTTTATATTGTACATGTTTTAAAAATGATTGTCGAGATAGCATCCTTTCTTTTCCTAAGAGAAAAAAATGTTGTATCATTGAAAGTAAGTTTAATAATTGGAGGAGATTTTCATATGAAATGGATACAAATGCCGTTAGGCCCATTACAAACGAATGCTTATATTTTAACGAATGATCAAAATGAGTGTATTATCTTTGATCCTGGTCACGAAGGAGAGAAGCTCGTTACATATTTACAAGAAGAACAATTAAAGCCACTTGCTGTTTTATTAACACATGCTCATTTTGATCATATTGGTGCTGTTGACGCGGTAAGAGACGCTTTTCATATTCCTGTGTACGTACATAAAGAAGAAGCAGATTGGTTAGGCGATGCAACTGTAAATGGCTCTCAAATTTTTATGATGAATCGCAGTATTACAGCAAAACCAGCAGATCATATTATTAATGCAGAAGGTGCATTAGCAATTGGTTCATTTAATTTTGAGATTTTTGAGACGCCAGGACATTCTCCAGGCAGTATTTCTTATTATTGTAAAGAGGCGAATGCTGTATTTTCTGGTGATGTATTGTTCCAAATGAGCATCGGAAGAACAGATTTACCCGGTGGAAGTTTTGCTGAATTGATTGGAAGTATTGAAGAAAAATTATTTGTATTACCAGATGAAACAGCGGTGCTATGTGGACATGGTCCAGAAACAAGCATTGGTTTTGAAAAAGAAAATAATCCATTTTTACAGTAAGGAGCTAGTATGGAGATGGAGCTCATTTTAAAAGAATGGATGGAGAAAGAGAAGGATTATTCAATTTCATATAGTACGTATATGAACCTCGTATTGTACACAGAGGGACATGGCTATTATATGAAGGAACGTGAAAAAATTGGAAGACAAGGGGATTTTTTTACAAGTAGCAACGTATCCTCTGTTTTTGCAAAAACATTTGCTAAGTTTTTTATTCGTCTTGTTGAAAATGGTGAAGTTGCTCCGAATATTTGTGAGATTGGTGGGGGAACAGGAAGGTTTGCCTATGATGTTTTACAAGAGTGGAAGCAAGTATCTCCAAAAACCTTTATTGATTTAAACTATTCAATGATTGAAATGAGCCCTTTTCATAGAAACTTACAGCAGAAAAATCTTTGTTCGTTTTCTAATGTGTCGTATTATACGTCGCATAGTGAAATGGGAGAATCATTCGAAGGGATTCTTTTTTCGAATGAGTTATTTGATGCATTTCCTGTTGAAGTAATTGAGAAGAGAAATGGAATATTGTATGAAGTACGCATTACGTACACAGAGGAAGGGAAACTCGCAGAAGTATGTAGACCGCTACAGAAAAATATTGGTCGATACTTATTGAAATATAATATTCATCTTGCTGAAGGTCAACGTTTTGAAGTGCCACTTGCGATGGAAGAATATATAGTAGAAATTGCGAAATGGTTTCAACGAGGTGTATGTATTACCGTTGATTATGGATACACAAAAGAAGAATGGATGCAGCCTGCACATCAAGAAGGAAGTTTACGAGGATATTACGAGCATAAGTTAATCCGTAATCCTTTAGAGCATCCAGGTGAAATGGATCTTACTACTCATATTCATTGGGACGAACTGAAAGAGATGTTTAGCCTGCAAGGCATGAATATAGTATGGCATAAGAAGCAATCTGAGTTTTTGTTAGCAGCAGGAATATTAGATCAGCTTACGGGTCACCAAGATCGAAATCCTTTTTCTGAAACTCAAAAACAAAATCGTGCAGTTCGTTCTATGATTTTGAGCGGAGGATTAGGGAGTGCATTTGATGTTGTGATACATACGAAACATATGCAACAGTTACACTTGGATCAGTATTTGAAAATATAAAAAAACAAGACACAGCATATTTCTGTGTCTTGTTTTTTAATACGACTTTTTAATTATGTAGCATCATATATTTCCTCTCATGATATATATTTATATTAAAGATATGAGATAAAAAATATAAAATACGCCCTTTTTCTCTGTTTATGAGCTCTTAACCTAATAATACGCGAACGAGTTGAATAATTGTCTCGTTTTCTACTTTGTAATAAATTTCCAATCCTTTTCTTTCACTTGAAACGATTTTAGCACTTTTTAATTTTGCTAAATGCTGTGAAATTGTAGATTGTGGCATGTTTAAGCCAGTGTACATTGTTGAAACGTTGCTCGGACCACGTTCAATTAATCCTTTTACAATACATAAGCGAACAGGATGAGCAAGTACTTTCAATAATTCTGCATTGCTTTCATATAGTTCTATTTCTTTTTGAAAGGTTTCTAACATGTTCTTTTCCACCTCCGTGTGAGCTGTTATACCATACTATACATACCAAAAAATTAAAGAAAAGGAAACAGTTGTTGCAGAAAAAAAGTCCTAAAGTAAAGAAATTGTAAGAAAAGAGACCCTGATGTAAATAAAGTAGATAAATTTGCATGGTTTTGTAAAATGACATTTTTGGGCGAAAATTTCGATGCGTTTTAAAAATTGAAAGATATAGATATATTTGTAACACAATTTTATCATGATTTTCTTATTCTTTCAAATGAATATACAAAATTTTTAAAATAATAAGAAAAAGGAATTATAATGTTATATATAGAATATAAAACAGGTTAAAAGAAAGGAAGCTGAATATAGTCAGCTTCTTTATGGTGATAACAAAATATTTGAGTATAGCTGATAAATTTTAGAATTACCAAGACATTAGTTATATATTCTAGAGTTCATCTTTTATCAGCTTTAAAAATCTGCGGTTCCATATGTTCTCATAAAAATCAATTGTCTCTTTTGCGGACATAAATGGATTATTTAACGTAGAGGTTGCTTTCTGTACCATGAAGTTTTCGTATTCTAGTCCATGGGAAAATTTAATCGTAGCATCCATACAGTACTCTGTTTGGGCACCACAAAATTCAATACGGTGTACAGATAATTGTTCTAAAATCTCTTTCAAGTTTGTTTTATAAAATGAATTGGCATGTGTTTTTCTTACAAAAAAATCTTGTTCCTGAACATCTAGATCAGCATGAATAGCCCAAAGTTCTTTTTCGGGTACTAAATCATCGTCACAATGTTGAATAAAAATGATTGGTTTATTTGATTTTCTGTATGAAGAAATTCTTTTATTTACTTTTGTAAGTAAATTTTGTAAATCGAATAAATGCTCTTCGCTATAACATACTCCATTTTGTAAATCGATAACGATTAAAACATCTGCACAAGTATCCATTATTTTTGCCCCCTTTTTTACTTCTTAATATATCAATTAATTCATTATTTGGAAATAGATGGTGCTCTTTTGTTTTTTTTATGGACTATACGAAAAGTAAAAAATATACTTAACGGTATAAAAAAGAAGATATGAAAACTTAATTTCATATCTTCTGTTCGTTCTATGCATTTACAGGTTCTTCTACATAAGAAAGGGCATTTTCAAAATCGGATATTAAATCGTCAACATTTTCAAGGCCGACGGATAACCGAAGTAATGAATTAGAAATCCCTCTTTCATCACGAGCTTCTTGCGACAGTGCTGCATGTGACATTTTAGCTGGGTAGGAAAGAATCGATTCGACAGCTCCTAAACTAACTGCAAAGACAGGTAATTTTACTTTTGATAAAAATTGGCGGAGTGCGTCTTCTGATTGTAAAGTGAAAGATAGGACAGCTCCGGCTGATGTAGCTTGAGATTGTTGAATATCAAATCCAAGATGTGTTTGTAAGCCAGGATAATAGACATTTTTAACTTTAGCGTGCTCTTGTAAATAATGTGCAATTTTATTGGCGTTTGCAGCTGAATGCTCAAGACGTACATGCAATGTTTTTAGACCGCGAAGTACGAGAGAACAATCTTGAGGACCTAAAATAGCGCCGAATGCATTTTGTAAAAATCCAAGTTTTTGAGCGAGTTCGGCATCTTTTACAACCGCTAATCCGGCAGTAACATCACTATGACCGGCAATGAATTTTGTAGCACTATGAAGAACGACATCGGCGCCAAGATCAAGTGGTTTCTGGAATAGTGGTGTCAAAAATGTATTATCAACAAAAGTAAGGGCGTCAATAGATTTTGCAAGTTTAGAAACAGCACGAATATCTGTCACTTTTAAAAGTGGATTAGAGGGTGTTTCCACATAAAAGAGTTTTGTGTTTGGCTTAATGTTTTGCTTTATTTCTTCTACATTTGTCATATCAACAAATGTATGTGACACACCGTAACGGGAGAGCACTTCAGTTATAATTCGGTAAGTTCCTCCGTATACGTCTTCTGAAATGAGTACGTGATCGCCTTGTGAAAGAAGGAGGAATGCAGTAGAAATCGCTGCAATTCCTGATGCGAAGGCAAATCCCTTTGTTCCTCCTTCTAATAAAGCAATGATATCTTCAAGAGCTTCACGAGTTGGATTACCAGAGCGACTATAGTCATATTTTCCGAACGTATCTACATCAAACTGGTGGAATGTTGATGTATTATAGATGGGAACGTTAACAGCTCCTGTTTGCGAGTCATGTTTATATTGGTTGTGCAGTAAGAGTGTATCTATAGAATAACTCATATTCTTACACCTTCTTTTACAAGTTTAATGGCTTGCTTTAAGTCTTGGATTAAATCGTTACTATTTTCAATGCCAACGGAAAATCGCAGAAGACGATTACATACACCGTTTGCTGTTCTGATTTCTTCAGGAATATCAGCGTGTGTTTGCGTTGCTGGATACGTCATTAAACTTTCAACACCACCAAGACTTTCAGCAAATGTAATTAAGGATAAAGATTGTAAGAATGGATTAATCCATGTTTCATCTTTCAGACGAAATGAGATCATGCCGCCTCTTCCAGGATAAAATACATCTGTCACCCCGTCTTCATCATTTAAATAAGCAACAACTGCTTTTGCATTTTCTTCATGTTGTCTCATGCGAAGCGCTAACGTTTTCATACCACGAATTAATAGCCATGAGTCAAATGGACTTAAGACCGCACCAGAGGCATTATGATAATGAGCGATTTCCTCACAAAGTTCCTTTCCCTTTGCAACGACAAGTCCGCTTAGGACATCGTTATGTCCCCCTAAATATTTCGTTGCGCTATGAAGTACAATGTCGGCACCTTCTGTTAATGGCTGCTGTATATAAGGCGTATAGAATGTGTTGTCTACAATAAGAAGTAGTCCGTGTCTTTTCGCTACAGTTGCGACAGCGGCAATATCAGTAACTTGCATTAACGGATTAGTTGGAGTTTCTATGAAAATAGCTTTCGTTTCAGTTGTGATAGCTTGCTCAATTTGTTTAATAGATTGTGTATTTACGTATCTACATCGAACATTCCACTTTTTTTCGTGCTCAGAAAATAATCGATAAGTGCCCCCGTATAAATCTTCAGATACAATAAGTTCGTCTCCGGAACGGAATAGGGAAAGGACGAGGAGAACAGCTGCCATCCCTGAACTACAGGCATAACCTTGTTCACCGTACTCTAAATCTGCGATTGCCTGCTCTAAAAGACCGCGAGTTGGATTGCCAGTTCGTGAATAGTCAAAGCCAGTAGAGTTACCAATTCCTTCGTGACGATAAGCAGTTGAAAAATAAACAGGTGGGTTAACAGTTCCTGTTGTAGTTTCGCTCCGGTTTCCGATTTGTGCTAGTTTTGTTTCAATAGTTGACATGTGAAAATTCCTCCTTTTTAAATTAACAATTAAGTGAATGTAAAATAAAAAAAGCCTTCTAAAGAAGAAGGCTTTCGGTTTGAATAGAGTCTTCTTCTCATCTGTCAAATCTTTCACAATTTGCTGGAATTAGCACCTTATTAACAAATGTTAATGGTTGCTGAGGCGTCAAAGGGCCAGTCCCTCTACCTCTCTAGATAAGAATGTTCGTATGAAATTTTATTATGTTTTTAACTTTACAACAAAAGATAATTGAATTGCAACTTTATTTTAAATAATTTTTATTTTTCCGCAAGTGTCATTGACTTTTGCATTTGTGCATGCTAAATTTATTAAAAAATTAACAAACATTGTTAAAAGGGGAACGTATTTCCTTTTAGCTACATAAATAAAATAATAAAGACAAACTCTTATTGAGAGCGGTGGAGGGAAAGGCCCTGTGAAACCCGGCAACCTTTAAACGAAATGTTTGAAACGGTGCTAATACCTGCAAAACGAATGTTTTGCATAATAAGAGGAGGAACAATTATGTCCCCCTCTTCAAAGTGAAGAGGGGGTTTTTTATATTGATAGAAATGAGGGAGATTTGTGAAATTACTAGATTTATTATCAAAAGGAATTGTAATAGGTGATGGTGCGGTTGGGACGTTATTACATTCACATGGTTTGCAAAGTAGTTTTGAAGAATTGAATATATCTGATCCAGATTTAATTATATCGATTCATAAACAATATGTAGCTGCTGGGGCAGATGTGATTCAAACAAATACGTACGGAGCAAATGAAGCGAAATTACGTATGTATGGCTTAGAGAATCAAGTTGTTCAAATTAATAAAGCGGCAGTGAAGATTGCGAAAGCATCTGTTACAGATAGAAATGCAATTTTAGGGACAATTGGTGGTATGAAACATATCGGAGCTGTTACGACAACTGATATGGAGCGAGAATTTATGTTACTGGAACAGGCAAGTGCATTACTAGAAGAACAGGTTGATGGACTGCTATTAGAGACTTTCTATGATGAGTTTGAATTACTTCATGCTGTTCAGGTGTTACGAAAACAAACGAATATTCCAATTGTAGCTCAATTAGCGTTACATGAGGCAGGTACGACTCAAAATGGAAATGATGTAAATGAAATATTAAAACAGCTTTTAGATTACGGTGCAAATGTCGTTGGATTGAACTGTCAACTAGGGCCACTTCATATGACGGAAGCTTTTAAAATGATATCGATTCCTCAAAATGGCTACTTGTCAGCATATCCAAATGCAGGTCTCCCGAATTATGTGGAGGGACGCTACGTATATGAGGGAAGTCCGGCTTATTTCGAAGCGATGACACCGAAATTTATTGAGCAAGGTATCCGGTTATTGGGTGGTTGTTGTGGCACTACTCCAGAACATATTGAAAGTATGAAACGTGCTACTCTAAATATTACGCCTGTAATAGAAAAGGATACGATTCAAAGACCGAAAGTAGTTCATACACATGAAAAACGTTCGAAAGCTCATGTCACTTTAGCAGAGAAAGCAAAAAAACAAACGACATTAGTAGTGGAATTAGATCCACCGAAAACGTTAGATACGCAGCGATTTTTTGAAGGAGCAAGAGCATTGAAAAGAGCTGGTGCAGATGCTATTACTCTAGCAGATAATTCATTAGCATCGCCTCGCATCTCGAATATGGCAATGGGGGCATTATTAACGAAGCACGATATTCCGGTATTAACGCACTTAACGTGTAGAGACCATAACGTCATCGGACTACAATCTCATTTACTAGGCCTATCAGCATTAGGTATGGAAGAAGTGTTAGCTTTAACTGGGGATCCAGCACGCGTTGGTGATTTTCCAGGTGCCACTTCTGTATATGATTTGTCCTCTATTGAGCTCATTAAAATGATTAAAGAAATGAACGACGGGCGCTCGATTTTAGGGAAATCAATTGGTCCAGCAACAAGGTTTTCAGTGGGAGGTGCGTTTAATCCGCATGTAAGACATTTAAAAGCAGCGGTTAAGCGAATGGAACGGAAAATAGATGCTGGAGCGGAATATTTCTTAACTCAGCCAATTTATGATATTGCGTTAATTGAAGAAGTGTATGAAGCGACAAAGCATTTGGAACAACCTATTTTTATTGGGATTATGCCATTAATAAGTAAAAGGAATGCAGATTTCCTTCATTTTGAGGTACCGGGTATTACACTACCTGAAGAAATAAGGGAGAGAATGGATGGACATGAAACGAAAGAGGCAGCAATTGAGGAAGGAATTCTCATTTCACAAGAATTAATCGATGCGGCGATGAAGTATTTTAACGGCATTTATCTTATTACACCATTTCTAAAATATGAAATTACAGAACATCTTGTTAAATATGTGAGAGAAAAGCAAGAAGTGAAAGAAGGTATTAACTGATGAAATGTATAGAAGAAAAATTACAGAATAACATCTTAATATTAGATGGTGCAATGGGAACAATGATCCAGCAAGAGGACTTAACTGCGGAAGATTTCGGAGGAGAAGAGTACGAAGGCTGTAATGAATATTTAGTAGAAACAAGGCCTGATGTCATTTTAAAGATTCATAAAGCTTATATTGAAGCTGGAGCGGATATTATTGAAACAAATACATTTGGGGCGACGAATATTGTATTAAGTGATTATGAGTTGTCTCATTTAGATGAGGAATTAAATGAGAAGGCAGCACGTTTGGCGAAGCAAGCGGTCAAAGAAAGCGGGAAGGAAGTATATGTTGCGGGAGCAATGGGACCAACAACGAAAGCGATTAGTGTTACAGGTGGTGTGACGTTTGAAGAATTAATTGAAGCCTATACACGGCAGGCTAGAGGCTTATTGAATGGCGACGTAGATGTATTACTCGTTGAGACGAGTCAAGATATGCGTAACGTGAAGGCTGCTTATATTGGAATTCAAGCAGCTTTTGATGAGCTAAATAAAATTGTACCTATTATGATTTCGGGAACGATCGAACCGATGGGAACGACTCTGGCTGGGCAAACAATTGAGGCTTTTTACTTATCAGTAGAACATATGAAGCCATTATCTGTTGGATTAAACTGTGCGACTGGTCCAGAGTTTATGAGAGACCATATTCGTTCACTATCTGATTTGTCGGAGTGTTACATTTCTTGTTATCCAAATGCAGGTCTTCCTGATGAAGATGGACATTATCATGAATCTCCATCTTCTCTCGCTGAAAAAGTGAAGCGATTTGCTGAAGAAGGATGGGTTAATATTATCGGTGGTTGTTGTGGCACAACACCAGAACATATAAAAGCAATGAAATCCGCGTTAGCTTCTCTTAAGCCGCGTGAACACCACGAAAGAGCTGGACACGGGGTTAGTGGATTAGAGGCACTTCAATATGATGACTCTATGAGACCATTATTTGTTGGTGAAAGAACAAACGTTATTGGGTCACGTAAATTTAAACGATTAGTAGCAGAAGGGAAATTTGAAGAGGCTGCTGAAGTCGCAAGAGCGCAAGTGAAGAAAAATGCTCATATTATTGATATTTGTATGGCAGATCCTGATCGCGATGAAATAGAAGATATGGAAAACTTCTTGGCAGAAGTTACGAAAGTGTTAAAAGTACCGATTATGATTGATTCAACAGATGAAAATGTGATGGAGCGAGCTCTTACTTATATTCAAGGAAAAGCTGTTATTAACTCAATTAATTTAGAAGATGGAGAAGAACGATTTAAAAAAGTGACGCCGCTTCTTCAGAAATATGGTGCTGCTATTGTTGTAGGAACAATTGATGAAGATGGTATGGCGGTTAGTGCAGAACGAAAACTCGAAATCGCGAAAAGAAGTTATGAGTTATTGACGACGAAATATGGTATACGCCCGTCAGATATTATTTTTGATGCACTTGTATTTCCTGTAGGTACAGGTGATGAAGAATATATTGGTTCAGCGGCAGCGACGATAGAAGGAATTCGCCTTATTAAAGAAGCCTTACCAGAGTGTTTAACGATTTTAGGTGTAAGTAACATATCTTTTGGTTTACCACCAGCTGGCCGAGAAGTATTAAATTCCGTCTTTTTATATCACGCAACGAAAGCAGGATTAGATTACGCGATTGTGAATACGGAAAAATTAGAACGGTATGCGTCAATTCCAGAGGAAGAAAAACGTCTTGCTGATGCACTACTTTTTGAAACGACGCAAGAGACGTTAGAAGAATTTACAAATTTTTATCGCGCGGCAAAAAAGAAAGATGTCGTTACCCAAGAAAGATTAACTCTTGATGAAAGGCTGGCAAATTACATTGTAGAAGGTACGAAACAAGGGCTACAAGAAGATTTAAGTCTCGCACTTACAGAAGGGAGAAAACCTTTGGATATTATTAATGGCCCACTTATGACAGGAATGGATGAGGTGGGACGATTATTTAATAATAATGAGCTTATCGTTGCCGAAGTATTGCAAAGTGCTGAAAGTATGAAAGCTGCCGTAAGCTATTTAGAGCCACATATGGAATCTAGCGAGAGTGCGAAAAAGGGGAAAGTATTATTAGCAACTGTTAAAGGTGACGTACATGATATTGGGAAAAACCTCGTTGAAATTATTTTATCGAATAACGGATATGAGATTATTAATTTAGGAATCAATGTTCGTTCGGATCGAATTGTTCAAGAAGTACAAGAAAAGAAGCCTGACATTATTGGTCTTTCTGGTTTATTAGTAAAATCAGCGCAACAAATGGTAACGACTGCTGAAGATTTAAAAGCTGCAAATATTGATGTTCCAATCGTTGTAGGCGGGGCAGCGTTAACGAGAAAATTTACAGAAAATCGTATTTCACCATCATATAAAGGGCTCGTATGTTATGCGAGTGATGCGATGACTGGTCTTGATATTATTAATAAGCTTCAAAAAGAAGAAGAGCGTGAGAAGATGAAACAAGATAAAAAAGAGCGTCATCTTCATATCGTAAAAAAAGAGGAGAAGAAAGTAGAAATTCCAGCAGTAATTGAGCCATTAGCGAAGGCAGAGGTTATGATACCTGATTCAACAAAACGAATTGTATTACGTGATATCCCAGCCCTCCATCTCGCTCCATTTTTAAATAGACAAATGCTACTTGGACATCACCTTGGATTAAAAGGAAATGTGAAGAAGCTTTTGCGAGAGGGAGATAAGAGAGCACACGAATTAAATGATTTAATAGATGAATTATTGCAGGAAGGACAATCTTGGTTAAAACCGAAAGCGGTGTATCAATTTTTCCCAGCGCAAAGTGACGGACAAAACATTGTAATATATGATCCAGAAGATCATACGCGTGTTATAGAGCGTTTCACATTCCCAAGACAAGGAAAAGCACCATATCGTACTTTAGGTGATTATTTACGACCAGTTGGAGATGAGATGGACTATGTTGCTTTCCTATCTGTTACGGTTGGGGAAGGCGTTCGGGACATTGCTGAAGAGTGGAAGGCGAAGGGGGATTATTTACGCAGTCATGCCATTCAATCGTTAGCGCTTGAACTAGCAGAAGGTCTTGCTGAAAAAACACATATGCTCATTCGTGATCGCTGGGGTATTCCAGATTCACCAGAACTGACGATGGAAGAACGTTTCCGTACGAAATATAGAGGGATACGAGTATCTTTCGGTTATCCAGCATGTCCAGAACTTGCAGATCAAGAAAAGTTATTTCGCCTTATTCATCCAGAAGAAATAGGTATTTCATTAACAGAAGGATTTATGATGGAGCCAGAAGCATCTGTGACGGCTATGGTATTTTCTCACCCTGAGGCAAGATATTTTAGTGTATTATAGTGTAGAAGGGGGAGACGTATGAAGAAAATAGTCTTTACAGGTGGTGGTTCGGCAGGGCATGTAACACCTAATTTAGCCATCATTCCACATTTACAAGAACGGAATTGGGATATTTCTTATATTGGTTCTCATCAAGGAATTGAGAAAACGATTATAGAACAGGAAGGCATTCCGTACTATAGTATTGCAAGTGGAAAGCTACGTCGTTATTTTGATTTAAAAAATATAAAAGATCCTTTTCTTGTAATGAAGGGTGTTATGGATGCGTATGTAAGGATTCGAAAACTAAAACCGGATGTGATTTTTTCAAAAGGTGGTTTCGTATCTGTACCAGTCGTAATTGGAGGCTGGCTAAATAGAGTCCCTGTTTTATTACATGAATCTGATATGACGCCAGGACTAGCAAACAAAATTGCGCTCCGTTTTGCTTCGAAAATATTTGTTACATTTGAAGAAGCTGCGAAACATTTACCGAAAGAAAAAGTAATCTATACAGGATCTCCTGTACGTGAAGAAGTGCTAAAGGGAAATCGTGAAAAAGGTTTAGCGTTTTTAGGTTTTTTACGTAAAAAGCCAGTTATTACAATTATGGGAGGAAGTTTGGGCGCAAAGAAAATTAATGAAACGGTTCGAGAAGCGTTACCAGAACTTTTGAAAAAATATCAAATTGTTCATCTTTGCGGAAAAGGTAATCTTGATGAAAGCTTACAAAATAAAGAAGGATATAAACAATTTGAATATATACATGGAGAACTGCCAGACATATTAGCGATAACAGATTTTGTTATTTCACGTGCGGGCTCTAATGCCATTTTTGAGTTTTTAACATTGCAAAAGCCGATGGTTTTAATTCCGCTATCGAAATTTGCAAGTCGTGGAGATCAAATACTAAATGCAGAGTCTTTTGAAAGACAAGGATATGCTTCCGTATTGTATGAAGAAGATGTGACTGTGAAATCACTTATAAAGCATGTCGAAGAATTAAATCAAAATAATGAGATGTATAAAACAGCACTAAAAAAATATAATGGAAAAGAAGCAATTCAAACAATCGTTCAACATATTTCAGAGGCATGATGAAACAATCATGTCTTTTTTAGTAGGATGAAAGATTCCAAGGATTGATATTTTTATGTTACAATAACAAATGGATTAGTAGGGAAATTCCAATTAATGAAGCGTGAAAATACGAATGGATTAGGAGTGACTGTGTTGGAGCTAAGTCTCTATGAAAATACTGCACTTATTATATGCTTTGTGTTGTACGTTGGTAGTGTTATTGTTTATATTTCAAGGAAATTTTCGCAAGAAAGAGAGCTTGAAAAATCAGAAATAACAGCTGAACTAGAAATGTTAGCTGATGAAAGTTATAAAAAGAAGAAAATAAAAGAAGAGCATGAAGAATCCCATCATTTAAACGCAAATAAGTTTTAAAGATGGGGATTTTTTTTTGAAGTCGTTCTTTAGTTCTTTATTATGTTTATAGCAAGTAACGCTAAAAGGAGTTTCCCGTACATAATGAAGGAGTGTATATAAATGAATTTTTATGTCGCCTCAGGATTCCAAAATAAACATCTTGTACGTTCTATAGCAAATGAACTGAAACATGCAGGATGGCACCATACATATGATTGGACAAGAAACGAAAGAGCAGTGAATCAAGATCAATTAAGAGAAATTGGTCAGGCAGAAAAGAATGCTATTAAAGAAGCGGATGTCTTTTTACTTATATTAGATGGCGGAAACGGGAGCCATACAGAGTTTGGAATGGCGATTGCGCTAGAGAAAAAGATATATGTATATCATGAAAGAAACCCGCTTCAAACAACGTTCTATCATTTGCCAGAAATAAATATTTTTGAAGGAGATGCAACTGAATTTGCATCTTATGTTATGAATCATGTGAAATAATAATAACGACCTAAAAGGTTATAAAGGTGATCTTTTGGGAACAGTGATGATAAGAAACGTATATAAAGGAGTATATAATATGAAATTAGAAAATGGATGGGAAACGAGCTTTTTAGAAGTTGTACAAAATAGTGAATTTAAGAAAGGGGCCGTTCTTAGTCAATTGCTTTGTGAGGACAGTGAAGAAGTAGAAGAGCTTGTGGATGATTACGGATATGAAGAGATTATTGAACGCGAACATGATGATGAATTAGCAGAAGTTTTAGGTGAAGAACTTTTCGATGAGATGGAACGACACGTATTCTTATCTTCACAGCCAGAAGAAAAACTTATTTCATTCGTAAATGGATTAGGTTTTCATGTGTTAGATTGGATCGTTCTTCTTGAAACAGAATTTGGCATTGATAGTGTACACTTTACGTCGGACGCCGTGAAAATGTTAGAAAAGCGCTTTAGACAATTTCCATACATAGAGGATAAGACGATATTTGATATGACATTTGGAGAAGCAATGGATGTATTAGAATCCATTACAGGATTACAACTGAAGGAAAAGATGAACGTATAATGTAAAAAAAAGAACGTGATATTCTCACGTTCTTTTTTTTACATTATAATAATTTTGTCATCTAGTTTTGTTTGTCCGCTAAGAAGTGCGTTTAAATATTCCACTTTTCTTATACAGGCCTGTATATGTCTTTCAACCTCTTGTAACTCTGCTTGGTGATGTGTTTCAATCGGATGAATTTGTACGTTGAATTTTTCAAATTGACTACTATATGTTATTTCTGCATAGCCGCTCATAATATCCATTTCGTTATGAAATAAAAATTGTTTCGTTTTGTCACAGAATGATACATTCTGAAAGCCATATACTTTTAATGCGTCAATTACTTTGTTAATCATTTTTGTATTCATTTTTTTAACCCTCTTTGCGAAGTTCTACTTATATATTATAACATAAAAAATTACATAGAAAGCGCTTCCAAGTGTATTTTATTATAAACTTTACGTTTCAATCACAAAAATGAAACAAAGAAAAAATAATTGTAAAGAAGGGAGGACTCTTTTATTGTTTCGTCATATATATAGAGAAATAGTGCAAGGAAAGGAAAATTTCCGAATTTGAGTTCGTATTTCAAATTTAAGCGCAATAAAAGAGGTGAGAGACTTGAACTTTGATATTGTAGGACAAAAAGCATATATAAAAGATGGACCGCATCGGAACCGAATTGGAATTGTAAAGAACAGCGAGACAAAATTAGAATCGCAGTTTGCTATTGTAATTGGAGAACAAATCATTGATGTAGAGCTAAAGGATATCGTGTTAGTTGGAGTAGACGTAGGACAATTTCATAAATGGTGCGAACAAAATGGTTATTTGTGAGAAGGACGGGCTGTGAGGTAATAACAATAATTGTAGCAGCATAAGAATGAGAGAATACGAGATTGGTATTCTCTTTTTCGGTGTTTTAGGAGGCGAGAATGAAGTATAAAGAACAAGATTTTACATTGGAGTTAAAAGAGAAAATTCAGTGTATGGAGAAGGAAATAGAGAGAATATCATTTAAACTTTTTAAAGATTATTCACATTTGTACATAGAAAAAAACATGGAATTATTTATAGAACTCATCAGAGATAAAGAAGATCCTTTTGAAACAGGATATTCTTCATCCATTTCGATAGCTGTATTAGATGAAGAAGGAGCGATGATTGAATTTTATACAGTTCCTATCTGGGAATGTTGTAATTATTTTTTAGGAGTACCGCTTCAAATAATGTTTTGGGGAAGTAAGTTAAGTGGTGAACTTGTTGATGAAACTTATTGTGAGATAGAGGAGGAGTTAAAGGAGCGGTTGGAAGAGTTTTTACATTTTGCAGATGAGGAATAATAGTTAGTCTTTAGTTTATAATTAATAGTTATTAAAAAAATGAAAAATGGTAAATTTTCGTTATATCTATACGTAATGATATAGAAGTGGTGTTCTTATCATGGCTGAAGTAATTGGTAGAGCTTTACTTATAGTATTTGAGACAATATGTTATACCTTATGTATAAAAGAAAAAGAGGAAGATGAAAAGAACTAAAAAAGGACGCTAACAGTTTTTGTTAGCGTCCTTTTTATTATGAAGCAATTTCACCAGTTTTTGTATCATCTTGATTGTACGTATCTTGATCTAATTCACCAAGCCATTTACTAGAAATAAGACCTGCTGTCATAGAACCACTTACGTTAAGAGCTGTACGACCCATATCGATTAATGGTTCAACTGAGATAACAAGAGCGACAATACCGATTGGTAAGTTCATTGTAGATAGTACGATTAACGCTGCGAATGTTGCACCACCACCAACACCGGCAACACCGAATGAGCTAATAGCAACGACAGCGATTAAAGTTAAAATAAATTGTGGTTGTAATGGATCGATTCCTACAGTTGGAGCGACCATCATTGCAAGCATTGCTGGATAAATACCTGCGCAACCGTTTTGTCCGATAGATACTCCAAATGATGCTGCGAAGTTTGCAATCCCTTCGGAAATACCAAGCTTTTCTTTTTGCGCTTCAATATTTAATGGCATTGCACCAGCACTAGAGCGAGATGTGAATGCAAATGTTAATACAGGGAACACCTTTTTTAAATATTGAATTGGATTTAAACCAGATAGAGCAATTAATAATAAGTGGATAACGAACATTACGATAAGTGCCACGTAAGACGCTAACACGAAGTTACCAAGTTTTAAAATAGCATTAATGTCGCTACCAGCAACTGTTTTTGCCATAAGAGCTAATACGCCGTATGGAGTAAGACGTAAAATTAATGTTACCATACGCATTACGATTGCATATACAGCATCAAGCATTTTCTTAAATAGTTCTGCTTGTTCTGGATATTTTCGTTTTACACCTATAAAGGCGATACCGATAAAGGCTGCAAATATTACAACAGAAATTGTTGATGTTGGACGAGCTCCTGTTAAATCAAGAAACGGATTTGTAGGTAACAGCTCTAATAATTTATCTGGAATTGTTGTTTTTTCAATAGAAGTAAATCTTTCTTCAACTAGTTTCAGACGAGCAGATTCTGCATCACCTTGTTGCAGGCCTGTTGCAGATACATCAAATCCTGCACTTGCGGCGATACCGACAGCTGCAGCGATTCCTGTAGTAAGAATTAAAATTCCGATAATAAGACCACTAATTTTACCAAGGTTTTTCG
Source organism: Bacillus cereus group sp. MS39 (assembly GCF_040448665.1). Lineage (NCBI taxonomy): Bacteria > Bacillati > Bacillota > Bacilli > Caryophanales > Bacillaceae > Bacillus > Bacillus cereus group sp. MS39. The sequence continues at coordinate 1,178,110 of NZ_CP123058.1, forward strand.
TTAACTGTAATTTTGTAAAGGCTGAAATAATAGATACTAAAATAAGTGGCATAACGATCATTTGAAGTAATTTCACATAACCGTTACCGATCAAGCTAAACCAAGTATTTGATTCAATAATTACTTTAGAAGTTGGCTCATAAATAAATTGTAATATAAGACCGAATATAATTCCGACTCCTAAAGCAGTAAATACACGTTTATTAAAAGATACATGCTTACGTTGCATATAATATAGTACGCCAACTAAGATGATCATGACTGCAACGTTAATTCCGACAAGCAGTGTATTCATGTTGATTCCCCCTAATTCCAATCTGTTATATAGAATATAAGGTAATAAAACCTATAAGTCAACTAGGAAATTGCGGAATTAAAAAAAGATGGCAAAATGCCATCTTTAATGTCCAGCTCCAGGGACAAGTAAAAACGTCGTGTAGTATGTAAATCCTATGAAGAAAACAGTTAAATATGCCCCGAATACGTATATATACATACGCTCTGTTAAATTTAAATAGCTTAAAAGTACGAAGAAACCCGTTTGTCCTAAAAATAGTAGTGCAGCCTGTTGCATATCCCCTACGTAAAACATAACCGAGAAAATTCCAGTCCAAAAGCCGAGAACGCGAAACATGCGCTCCATGCCATCTCCCTCCTTTTCTAAAAAAAGTAAACCTCACCTCATTATAGTTCATTTTTCTTACTATTGTAAATATTCGTTCATATAAAAAGAAGCCAATTATAATTGGCTTCTTTTTATATGAGAAAATTAAATTGTTAGTTTGTAATTACAAGATTTACATCCATCTAGTAGACTATCATTTCGTGTTAATTCCGTGTTAGGGAATAGGATTTCAAAAATCCCTTTCATCATATCTCCGTGCATGTTACAAATTTCAGTTGGGTGATGAACAGCAACTTCTTTAAATGGACAATTGTGTACATCGTAGAAAATTTTCGTTCCATCTGCACTTAATTCAAATGCAGGTGATAAACCAGCTGTTGAGAAAGCTTCTTTTGCAATTTGGACTTTTTGCTCTACTGTTAAAGCATCTTCGTTCACATGTAAACGCTGCATATGTTGTTGCATTAACTCGGCCCCGAATTGTTTTCCTGTTTCGTATAGCGCTTTTTCACCAGCGGCGCCAAGACTAAGTAAAGAATTAAATGCTATTCTTGCTAACAATTGATAATCGCGGAATGGAAATTGTAATTGAATCACATCTTCAGATAATACATATAATCTGCTTGGTCTTCCGCCTTTTCCAGTTTTCTTTGTTTCCGATTTCAGCATATGAACATCTTCTAATTTAGATAAATGTAAACGCGCTACGTTTGGATGAATGTCGAACTCATCTGCAATTTCTTGTACAGTTACGTAACTATGTTTTTGAGAAATATATTTATAAATGTAATAACGAGTTGGGTCAGATAATACGCCTGTAATTTTTAAAGCTTGTTCCATGAGGATCTCCACCTTTATCACTTTATCCAAGATAATAACATTATAATACAGATAAACTTCCATATAGGTAATTTCAGACAATAATTCGGAAATTGTTCATAATTTCACAAACATATTTTTCCTTTTCTCTCTAGTGAAAATGTAAAAATACCGATTTTTCAGATGGATTTTTTCATGCTATATACATAGTGGGGAGGGAAAAATGATGAATGGAATTGAAAGCTTTGCGAATATGATTTTGAAAGAGGCGTGTAGGGTACAAGCTTCGGATTTACATATTGTGCCCAGGAAGAAGGATGTAGTGGTTCAACTGCGTATAGGAAAAGATTTAATGACGAAACACTGTATCGAGAAGGAATTTGGAGAAAAACTTGTTTCACACTTTAAATTTTTAGCATCCATGGATATAGGGGAGAGACGGAAGCCACAAAATGGTTCACTGTATTTACAAATGGATGGACAAGAAGTGTATTTACGCCTTTCCACGCTTCCAACCGTATACCAAGAAAGTCTCGTTATTCGTCTTCATTTACAAGCATCTATCCAGCCGTTATCTCATCTTTCGTTATTTCCAAGTACAGCGAAAAAACTACTCTCTTTTTTACATTATTCCCATGGATTACTCGTATTTACTGGACCGACTGGTTCTGGAAAGACAACAACAATGTATGCATTATTAGAGGTCATTAGAAAAAAGAAAACACGTCGCATCGTTACACTGGAAGATCCAGTTGAAAAAAGAAATGACGATGTATTACAAATTCAAATAAATGAAAAAGCAGGTATCACATATGAGGCAGGATTAAAGGCTATTTTACGTCATGATCCAGATATTATTTTAGTCGGTGAAATTCGTGATGAAGAAACAGCGAAAATCGCTATAAGAGCAAGTTTGACTGGCCATTTAGTAATGACGACACTGCATACTAATGATGCGAAAGGGGCGATACTCCGATTTATGGATTTCGGTATAACGAGGCAAGAGATTGAACAATCTTTATTGGCTATAGCTGCACAGCGACTTGTCGAATTGAAGTGTCCGTTTTGCAAAAGAAAGTGCTCAACTTTATGTAAATCAATGAGGCAAGTAAGACAAGCGAGTATTTATGAGTTGTTATATGGATATGAGTTAAAACAAGCGATTAAAGAAGCAAACGGGGAATGTGTCACGTACAAGCACGAAACATTAGAATCTTCGATACGAAAAGGATACGCTTTAGGATTTTTAGAAGAGGATGTGTATGTTTAAGAAAATATGGAGTTTAAGTGATCAAGTTGTATTGCTGAAACGACTAGGAGAACTATTAGAAAAAGGATACTCCCTTTTGCAGGCATTAGAATTTTTACGGTTTCAATTACCTTTAGAAAAGAAAGTACAAATGCAGCGCATGATTGATGGATTAAAAAATGGAAAAAGTCTACACGATTCTTTTCATCAATTAAAGTTTCATCAGGAGATGTTAAGTTATTTATTTTATGCCGAGAAACATGGTGATATTTCTTTTGCATTGCAACAAGGGAGCGCACTTCTTTATAAAAAGGATAAGTATAGGAAAGATATGATGAAAATAATGCAGTATCCTATGTTTTTGGCGCTCTTTTTACTAATCATGATTTTGATTTTTAATCGCATTTTATTACCACAGGTTGACATGGTATATAGTTCATTCGGTTCCACAGCACCGTTATTTACAGAACAAATATTAAGTACAATTAAGCTACTACCCTATCTTATTTTTAGCACTATTTTTATCGTTATGATTGGCTGTAGTCTATATATATTGTACTTTCAAAAACTCCCGCATATGAAGCAGGTAAAAATTAAGCTTTGTATCCCCCTCGTAAAAAAATTTCTTATTTTAAAGCATTCACATTATTTCGCCACTCAATTGAGCGGTTTATTACACGGCGGACTATCAGTACTTGAGGCTCTAACAATAATGATGGAGCAAAATTATCATCCGTTTTTTCAATATGAAGCGGGCCGAATTGAACGTCAATTAATTGCGGGAGAACCGTTGCAATCTATTATTGCTAAAAGCGGATATTATGAGGAAGAACTTTCTTATATTATTACGCATGGACAAGCAAACGGTAATTTGGCGATTGAATTAGGTGACTATAGCGATCTTATTATGGAAAAAATGGAGCAAAAAGTTAAACGTATGTTAGTGATCATTCAACCAATTTTATTTACGTGTATTGGGGGAATAGTCGTTCTTATGTATTTAGCAATGATTATGCCAATGTTTCAAATGATGAATTCTATTTAGGAGGCATTTACATGCAGAATGAAGAAGGGTTTACCCTTTTAGAAATGTTATTAGTTATGGTCGTCATAACTGTATTATTACTATTAATTATTCCGAATGTAGTTACACAGCGTTCATCCGTCGAAGGAAAAGGATGTAAAGCCTATGTGAAATCTATAGAAGCTCAAATACAAGCATACCATTTACAACATAATAAAATTCCCTCGCTAAAAGAGCTAAGGGATGCAAAATATATTACAGCTGATGAGTGTCCGAATGGTGAATCCATTCATATTTCAAATGATGGCACAGTAACAACTGGGAAACTGTGAAACAAAAAGGTTTTACTCTTTTAGAAATGCTACTCGTTCTATTTGCAATTTCTGTACTAAGTATGGTCACGTATTTTAACGTACATTCATTACATGAAAAACAAAAAGTGGAGCAATTTTTAAGACAGTTTTCAAACGATATTTTGTATATGCAACAATTAGCGATAAACCGTCAAAAACACTATACATTACGATGGTATAAAGATAGACATACGTATTATATAGGGGAGCTAAGTGAGAATCTTACTATCATTAAAAGAGAATATGATAGCGATATACAAATTGATTTGAATACTTTTCCAAATCCGATGACATATAATCCGAGTGGAAATATTAATAGAGGTGGCACTATTTTACTTTCGTATCGAAGTTATAAATATGAGATTGTATTTCAGCTTGGGAGAGGGAGATTTACGTATCGTGAAATGTCAAAAAGGGTCAGTGATGGCTGAGATGCTTGTAGCATTAAGTATAGTAATGATGGCAGTATCTTTACTACTTCCGCAAACAGTATTGGTTATGCAAGAACGAAAAAACATACAAATTCGTTATAAAGCATTTGTATTATTAAAAAGGGAAGCAGCTTTATATATGTATGAGAATGGGGCGAAACGACCGCAAGAAAAAGTCGTAAACGGAAATGTATATTACACATATTGGGGAGGAAATGAAGTTTGTGCTATGTGGAAAGATGTGAAAGGAAGAATGATGGAACAATGCTTTTATGCAGGAGAAAAAATAAATTAGAAGTTGGGTTTACATTAATAGAAATGATTGTATGTTTTTTTCTGTTATCACTGTTCTTTTTACTCTTACCACGTTTGAATTTTATTGGAATAGAAAACAACCAATCAAAAGGATTAAATAATTGGGAATGGGATGTGTTTATAGGACAAGTACAGTTAGAGTTTCGTGAAGTATCTTTTGTAGAAAAAATAGTCCCTGAAAATAAAGATAATCTTTTGCGCTTCCGTCTTCGCACTGGAGATGAAGTGACGTATGAAAAATTGAATAATCATCTTATAAGAAAAGTGAATATGCGCGGAAGAGAAGTTATATTACAAAATGTTGAAATGGTTTCGTATGAAGTAACACCTCATTTGCTCTTTATAAATGTGAAAGATATGAGTGGGAAAATATATGAAGGTGTAGCTGTAAGATATAGCGAAATGGAAATAAATACATGAGAAACCAAGCTGGATTTACGATGCCAGGAACAATCATTTTTCTTGTATTATTAACTTCGTTCTTTGTATACGAAACGAATATGTTGCTTATAGATAAAAAATTTTATATTGAAATAGAGCAAAAGTTTGTACTGGAAGAACTACTAAATCGATCTATTACAAATATAAAAAAAGACTTACAGCAAAAAGAAAAGGAAGATACTTTTTTCTTTCAATATGAAAAAGGCGAAGCAAGTGGGAATTACGTCTTTGAAAACGATGTTATACTCGTTTCGTTGCAGTGCAAAATAAAACAAGAAGTTTTCTACAAGGTTAGTTTCCGGTATAGAAAAAAGGATGAGAAAATATTCGATTGGATAGAAGGATAGTATGTAAAATATATGGATAAAACCATAATTTCTTATTTTAAAATAGGTTATTTTTTTATAGGAAATGGATAAATAAAACAATTGAAAGTTTAAATTTTCTCAAAAAAGAGAAAGGTAGAAAGAATATGATATATTCAAGCTATCCAAACATATTTTTTTAGGGAGAATAGGGAAATGACAAATAACAATCAAATAGGTGAAAATAAGGAACAAACTATTTTTGATCATAAAGGAAATGCAATTATGACGGAAGATAGGGAAATACACATTATTTCAAAATTCGAAGAACCTCTTATTGTCGTGTTAGGAAATGTATTAAGCGATGAAGAATGTGACGAATTGATTGAATTGTCTAAAAGTAAGTTAGCACGTTCTAAAGTTGGTTCATCACGTGATGTAAATGATATTCGAACGAGTAGTGGTGCATTTTTGGAAGATAATGAACTTACTGTGAAGATTGAAAAACGAATTTCATCTATCATGAATGTTCCTGCATCGCATGGAGAAGGATTACACATTTTAAATTATGAAGTGGATCAACAATATAAAGCGCATTATGATTATTTTGCAGAGCATAGTAGATCAGCTGCTAATAATCGTATTAGTACGCTTGTTATGTACTTAAATGATGTAGAAGAAGGCGGAGAAACGTTCTTCCCGAAATTAAATCTTTCTGTGCACCCTAGAAAGGGAATGGCAGTATACTTTGAGTATTTTTATCAAGATCAATCACTAAATGAGCTTACGTTACATGGAGGGGCACCTGTAACGAAAGGTGAGAAATGGATTGCAACGCAGTGGGTGAGAAGAGGCACTTATAAGTAAAAACGTGTATGTGACGTTTTGTTCTTCATTGTACAAGGAGAACAAAACGTTTTTTTATTAAATAATGTAATCTTTCGTTATAATAACAAATAATAACGGATGATTGAGAGGAACGAACATGAAATCTATATACATAACCGGTTATATGGGAGCTGGGAAAACAACAATTGGAAAAGCGTTAAGTAAAGAACTTCATATGGATGTTGTCGATACAGACCAAAAAATTGAAGAGAAGCAGGAGAAGGCGATTCGTAATATTTTTGCTGAAGAAGGCGAAATGGCTTTTCGGGAATATGAAAGTGAAATGTTACGTTCACTCCCCAGTTGTAATGTCATTATTACAACTGGCGGCGGAATCATTGAGCGAGAGGAAAACCGAAAGTGGATGAAGGAGAATGGAACTGTCGTGTATTTATATTGTGATCCACATCTAATTGCAGAAAGGCTTCGCGAAGATACGACACGTCCACTATTTCAGAAGAAAGATATAGAGGCATTTGTGACGAAATTTGAATCGCGCCGAGCTTATTATGAAGAGGCTCATATTCATATCGATACGACGAATAAGTCTGTAAAGCAAATTATGAATGAATTGAAAGAAAAGATTAATGCATAAAAAAGTGGACATACTAATCAAGTAGAGGTGATGATAATATGTCTACTAATGATTATGTTCGCTTTGTGACACAGCAGTTTGTGTCGTATATGGATGCTCCAAAAGAAGATCGTAAACAAAAGAAAGAACAACGCCGTGCTGAAAAAGAGCCATTTATGAATAAGTGGTTTGGTGTTATGCCGCTTAGTGCTGCTTTGTTTTATCGAAACGTAAAAAATAAAAGAAAAAAATCAAGTTAACGATTTCGTAATATGTATAGCAAAATGAAAATCCCCTAGTAGCATCATACTACTAGGGGATTTTTTATTTACTGCACGGATTCCTTTTCTTCTGTAACGGCATGTATTTTATTGTTTACCCAGACAAATCCAATTCCGATACAAATGGAAATGCCCCACCCAACAGCGGTCATAATTGCTCTCATTTCACCATAGCCATCTACACCGAAAACAGAGATGAAATAAATTTTTAAGAAGCTTTTTAATATGAATTGTAGGCCGAAAAATAGCGTTAAGTATTGTAGTGCTGGATAGATGCGACTATCACGATACAGTTCACGACTTTTATCACGGTCATGGCCTTGCAATGCGGCAATATCTGCTGCGAAATATAACATAAGTGGTTTTTTTATAAAAATGGTACATATAACGATAATACCGAGCACGATGTGATAATACGCATCGTTCCATAACATTCGTTCAGCTGATCCAGATAATAGGTCTACCGTTGTATTAGAAATGAGTGTAATTAAAATAAAGAATCCTGTTACGTTAAACTGTTTTTCTTTTTTAAAGGTATACAGTGTATAAATAATCCCCGGAACAGAGGAAAGTAACATCGCGTAATAAGGGTCGATATAAGGTTTTGCGAATTTCCAAATGAGGAATGGGATTACGAGATAAAAGACAAGATCCAATATAGCTTTTTTATTTTGATTCATACATGGCCTCCTTAAGTCATACATATATTTTATAATATAATTTCTGAAAATTATATAAGGTTTAGTGGGAAAAGCAAAAGTATATTCATATTTGAGGTATTGGTAGATTGAAAAATTGCCCCTAGCGTAGTAAGTTTTTTTAGTATATAATAAAGGAAACGCTTTCATTTTTTGGTTTGTTCACAAAATGGACGGAAAATCACATAGTTACTGTCGATATGTTGCTTTATAATGAAACTAATTAAATATACATGCATACAATATTGTGAAATAAATAACATAAATAATCTATATAAATGTAAACGTTATCAAAATAGAGAGGTGGAAACAATGAGTAAATTTTTCTTCAATCATAATCCAGCAACAGTAGAGGATGGAAGGCTTGTTAAGTATGCTGAAATTATTTATGGAGAAGGTGGCCGTTCTGTATTAGAAAATTTAATGGTGAAGGCATCTATCAGATTGCGTGATCGTTATCCGAATAAATCTGACGAACAGATCTCGAACCTCGTAAATAAAGGCATCCATGATATGTTTCGAAAATATGTGAGTGAGTAAGAGTAGCCGATGGCTACTCTTATTTTTTTTGCATAAGGATGGTGCCTCTAGCTGAAAATAAGGGTGTATTTTGAAAGATATAAAAGGAGTGAAACAGATGAGCAATGGAATTGGCCGTTCAAAAGAAAATCTTCCAACTGATGCAAATCATGTGAGTGCAAAGGATCGTGCGTATCAAAAACGTATGGCAAAGCAAAAACAACAAGAGCGTAATGGCGATAGAGGATAACGCAAAGTAAAGCTCCTTCTAAAACAGAAGGAGCTTTTTAAGATAGAAAATGATTCGCGGTAACATAAAAAAGTCCACCGTTAATAATTTGCACTGTAATGCGGGGTTCATACTGTTCTTGCAGTGCTTGTTTTTCAATTTCATAGCTTTCAGGAAGTTCATCACTTTCTTCATAAAAACGATTTAAAAGGTCCAAATCGTGATTCCAGCGCACCCTTGCTTCTTTCGCCCACGTATGGTCATCTTCTGCAATAATGCTTTTTAAAGCATCCTCTATACGTTGTAAACCGCTTTGCGGTTTAATGATAGGCGAGAGCGTAAAACAAAAGTCAGGTATTTTCGGTGTGAGTTTAATTTTAGCTAATGTTTCATGAAAGTTTGCAATCATTGTGCCAGAAATAAGATGAATTCCAATGGAGTGGAGGATATCTTTTTTTCGATCACATTGATAGGAAACTTTAATATTTACACCGAGCCACGGATGGAGCGGTGTATGTGTCGCCCCGCTATGCCGTACTTCCTCATATAAACGTATGTAAGACCCTAATTCTTTTGTCGTTTGAAAAATTTGATGAAGACGTGGTGAACCGTAGTGAATAAGCTCGCCATCGTTTTCTTCATTTTCTGGATTTGTAATAAGGGTAAGGCGCATCGGATTCGGTACGCCTCCTGTTTTCTCAAGATAGTGCCAATAAAAAGGGCGGTTCATTAATAATTTATCCATCTCAATTGTTAACTGCACGTCTAATAATTGAGGAGAACGCTCTAAAATTTCGCAGTTATTCGCCTCGAAAAAATTATATAAGTAATTATGAATTTCATGTTGCTGCATAGCCTTGCACCTCAGCTTCATTTCGTTTCGCGAAGTCGATAATAGATGTTAAGTTTTCCATCTTAATTCGGATTTCTCCTTCGCTTTTTGATTGCGCAAATATTTCTTGAATGTGCGCGTCGATGTTTTTCATATTAATTCTCGTTAAAATTTCATCGAGTTCACCGATAACACGCTCGAATAAATTGATTTTTTCATATAACAGTTTCAAAATATGTTCTTCAACAGTGTGTTTTGTAGCTAAGTTATAAATATGAACATCATTCTTTTGACCAAGACGGTGAATACGTCCGATTCTTTGTTCAAGGCGCATTGGGTTCCATGGTAAGTCGTAATTGATCATATGGCTACAAAACTGTAAGTTAATCCCTTCACCACCAGCTTCAGTTGCAATTAACACTTGCGCACGGTTTTGGAAAAGTTCCTTCATCCAATCTTTCTTCCCGCGTTTAAACCCACCGCGGAATGGTACGGAAGAAATACCGTGTTGTTGTAAAAACCATTGTAAGTACATTTGTGACGCTCTATATTCTGTGAAGATGATGACTTTATCGTCAATTTCTTTTATAAGCTCTAGAGCTTTATTCGCTTTTGAGTTAAAAGGAATATGATTAATTTTGTCCATTAGCACATCAATATGCGGGTCTTTTATGTAATGTTCATTTTCCTTCTGTCGTTTTTCCACATGTTTTTTTAATGAATAGTAAACAGCCTCACGACTACTGCACGCTTCCCGTTTTAAAGTTAACGATGAGAAAGCGGATGTGAAGGCATCTTGTCCTCTCCAATTTTCAATATCATTATATAAAGCTTGCTCTTCTTCATTAAACTCAACAAAAATTGTACGTACATGTCTCTTTGGCCAATCAATTCCGGTATTATGACGCCGATTTCGGACCATTACTTTGTTAATAAGAGCTTTTAAATCTTCATCAGATTCGGCAGAACGATTTTTTGAAGCGTAATATTCTTCAAAGTTGGATTGATTGCCTAAATGTCCTGGTTTTAATAAAGAAACGAGGTTGAAAATTTCATCAATCTTATTTTGAACAGGAGTAGCAGTTAATAATAAACAAAATTTCTTTTTTAATCGTTGTGCAAATTCATAGTTTTTTGTTTTATTATTTTTAAGTTTATGTGCTTCATCGATAATAATAAGGTCATATTCTAAGTTCAAAACGATATCACGATGCGGTGAACGTTTTGCAGTATCAATGGATGATACAATCACATCGGCTTGTTCCCATGAATAGCTTTTCTTTTGGGCTACAGCTGGAATGAAAAACTTTGTATTTAGTTCGTATGCCCATTGTGATACGAGAGAGGCCGGGACGAGTATAAGTACTTTTTTCACAAGGCCACGGACCATATATTCTTTTAAAATAAGTCCAGCTTCAATCGTTTTCCCAAGTCCTACTTCATCTGCTAGAATCGCTTTGCCATTCATTTGTTCAATGACATTTTGAGCCACTTCTAATTGATGAGGAAGCGGTGTGAAATGAGATAAATGTTTCGGTGCTTGTAGTCCATCGAAAGTAGGAACAAGTAACGATTTTTCTGTTTCATAAGCTAAATGGTATAAATCCCAGTTTGTCCAAGGGCCATCTTCGTCAATTCTATTTAAAAAATTGTTTTGCCACGTCCGATCTACGGAAATATCGACATTCATTATGACTCTCCCACCTTTTATAAACTAAAGTAATTATTAAAAAAATCTTTATTATATAAGCCTTGTAATAAGGCTCTATTACACTTGCTGAAAGTTAAAGAATAGGAAAAGATAAAGGGCTAAATTTTGAAAATTGTATTTAATAAGATTAAGAATGAAAAATTCTAAATTATTTTTTATGCTAGAATATTGATGAAATATAGCGAATAATGTTAGGATAATGGTGTGAAATGTGTGGAATCTTTCGTATTTTATCCAAGAAAGTGATTTTTTATTTACGCTTTCATAAAAAAATATAATGAGATTCCGTATATCCTATCTTTTCAGAGTGAAAATGTTTAGATATGGCGAGCAACTTTTATTGATTTGTCAAAGCATAAGGGGGAGAGAGCATGATTACATTACAACGTACACCGTTATTTGATGTATACGCGAAGTATGGTGGAAAAACAATCGACTTCGGTGGTTGGGAATTACCAGTTCAATTTTCAAGCATTAAAGAAGAACATGAAGCTGTACGTACGGCTGCAGGTTTGTTCGATGTGTCTCATATGGGAGAAGTTGAGGTAAAAGGTGTAGATAGTTTAGCATTTTTACAACGTGTTGTTACAAATGACGTTTCTACCTTAAAGGTAGGAGGCGCACAATATACAGCTATGTGCTACGAAAATGGTGGTACAGTAGATGATTTATTAATCTACAAACGTGGTGAAGAAGACTATTTATTAGTAATCAATGCATCAAATATCGAGAAAGATTACGAATGGTTAGCTAGCCATGTAGTTGGCGATGCGACAGTAGTCAATGTTTCTAGTGAAGTTGCACAGCTTGCAATTCAAGGTCCAAAAGCAGAAGGCATTTTACAAAAAGTTGTGTCAGAAGATTTGAAAGAAATTAAGTTCTTTAAATTTAAAAACGATATTCTTGTAGATGGAATTCCAGCACTTGTATCTCGTACAGGTTACACAGGTGAAGATGGATTTGAAATTTACTGTAAGAGTGAAGATGCTGCAAAACTTTGGGAGAAACTTCTTGAAGTTGGAGCAGAAGAAGGCTTAAAAGCATGTGGTTTAGGTGCTCGCGATACACTTCGATTCGAAGCAACATTACCACTTTATGGTCAAGAATTATCAAAAGATATTACACCGATTGAAGCTGGCATCGGCTTTGCGGTAAAACCAAATAAAGAAGCAGACTTCTTTGGAAAAGAAACGTTAAAAGAGCAAAAAGAAAACGGTGCGCCTCGTAAATTAGTCGGCATCGAAGTAATCGAACGTGGAATTCCTCGTACACATTACCCTGTATTTATTGGAGAAGAAAAAATCGGGGAAGTAACGAGTGGTACACAATCTCCAACGTTAAAGAAAAGCATTGGTTTAGCACTAATTGATGTAAAATACGCAGCAGTTGATACAGAAGTAGAAATTGAAATTCGTAATAAACGCGTCAAAGCAGTAGTTGTTCCAACACCATTTTATAAACGTTCAAAGTAACGGGGAGAGGGGTAGATTTCATGTTGCATCGTTATCTTCCAATGACAGAAGAAGACAAAAAAGAAATGTTACAAACGATCGGCGTTCAAACGATCGATGAGTTATTCTCTGATATTCCAGAGAGTGTTCGTTTTAAAGGGGATTTAAAAATTAAAGAAGCAAAATCAGAGCCAGAGCTTTTAAAAGAGTTAACTCAAATGGCTAGTAAAAATGCTAACTTAAAAGAATACGCTTCTTTCTTAGGAGCAGGTGTATACGATCATTACGCTCCAGTAATTGTAGATCACGTTATCTCTCGTTCAGAATTTTATACAGCTTACACGCCATACCAACCAGAAATTTCACAAGGGGAATTACAAGCGATCTTTGAATTCCAAACAATGATTTGTGAATTAACAGGAATGGATGTAGCAAACTCTTCTATGTACGACGGAGGTACAGCTTTAGCTGAAGCGGCAATGCTAGCAGCTGGCCATACTCGCAAAAAGAAAATTCTTGTATCTAGTGCAGTTCATCCAGAATCAAGAGCAGTACTTGAAACGTATGCAAAAGGTCAACATCTTGAAGTTGTTGAAATTAATCATAAAGATGGTGTAACAGATTTAGACGTATTACAAAGTGAAGTAGATGATACAGTTGCTTGTGTAATCGTTCAATATCCAAACTTCTTCGGACAAGTTGAAAAATTAGCTGATATTGAAAAAATCGTTCATCAACAAAAATCATTATTTATCGTTTCTTCAAATCCATTATCATTAGGCGCATTAACACCACCAGGAAAATTTGGTGCTGATGTTGTAATCGGTGATGCACAACCATTTGGTATTCCGACGCAGTTTGGTGGACCACACTGTGGTTACTTTGCAACAACGAAAGCATTTATGCGTAAAATTCCAGGACGTCTTGTTGGACAAACTGTAGATTCAGATGGTAAACGTGGATTTGTATTAACGTTACAAGCACGTGAACAGCATATTCGCCGTGATAAAGCGACGTCTAACATTTGTTCAAACCAAGCGTTAAATGCATTAGCAGCATCAGTTGCAATGACGGCACTTGGTAAACAAGGTGTGAAAGAAATGGCACGTCAAAACATTTCTAAAGCACAATATGCAAAACGTCAATTTGAAGCGAAAGGCTTCACTGTAACATTTGCTGGACCATTCTTCAATGAGTTTGTTGTAGATTGCAAGCGTCCAGTGAAGGAAGTAAACGATGCATTATTACAAAAGAATATTATCGGCGGTTACGACCTAGGCCGTGATTATAAAGAGCATGAGAACCATATGCTTGTAGCAGTAACTGAGCTTCGTACAAAAGAGGAAATTGACACACTTGTAAACGAAATGGGGGCTATCCAATGAAGAATCAAGACCAAGCACTTATCTTTGAAGTGAGTAAAGAAGGACGCATAGGATATAGCCTACCAAAATTAGATGTAGAAGAAGTGAAACTAGAAGATGTGTTTGAGAGCGATTATATTCGAGGAGAAGATGCAGAGCTACCAGAAGTATCTGAACTTGACATTATGCGCCACTATACAGCACTTTCAAACCGTAACCACGGTGTAGATTCTGGATTCTATCCACTTGGATCTTGTACGATGAAATATAATCCGAAAATTAATGAGAATGTAGCTCGTTTCGCAGGATTTGCAAATATTCATCCATTACAAGATGAAAAGACAGTACAAGGTGCAATGGAATTAATGTACGACTTACAAGAGCACTTAATTGAGATTACAGGTATGGATACTGTTACATTGCAACCAGCAGCGGGTGCACACGGAGAATGGACAGGCTTAATGTTAATTCGTGCATACCATGAAGCAAATGGTGACTTTAACCGTACGAAAGTAATTGTTCCTGACTCTGCTCACGGAACGAATCCAGCATCTGCAACTGTAGCTGGTTTTGAAACAATTACAGTAAAATCAAATGAACATGGTCTTGTTGACTTAGAAGATTTAAAACGTGTTGTAAACGAAGAAACAGCAGCACTTATGTTAACAAATCCTAATACATTAGGTCTATTCGAAGAAAATATTTTAGAAATGGCAGAAATCGTCCATAACGCAGGCGGTAAATTATACTATGATGGTGCAAACTTAAATGCGGTATTAAGCCAAGCGCGCCCAGGAGATATGGGATTTGACGTTGTGCATTTAAACCTTCATAAAACATTTACAGGTCCTCACGGCGGCGGTGGCCCAGGTTCGGGTCCAGTAGGTGTGAAAGCTGATTTAATTCCGTACTTACCAAAACCAATTTTAGAGAAAACGGAAAATGGCTATCACTTTAACTATGATCGTCCAGAAGCAATTGGACGCGTAAAACCATTCTATGGTAACTTCGGAATTAACGTTCGTGCATACACATACATTCGTTCTATGGGTCCAGATGGACTACGTGCAGTAACGGAGTATGCGGTATTAAATGCGAACTATATGATGAGAAGATTAGCACCATTCTATGATCTTCCGTTCGATAGACATTGTAAGCATGAGTTTGTATTATCAGGTCGTCGCCAAAAGAAACTTGGCGTACGTACATTAGATATCGCAAAACGCCTGCTTGATTTCGGTTACCATCCACCGACAATTTACTTCCCATTAAATGTGGAAGAATGTATTATGATTGAGCCGACAGAAACAGAATCAAAAGAAACATTAGATGGTTTCATTGATAAGATGATTCAAATTGCTAAAGAAGTAGAAGAAAATCCAGAAGTTGTACAAGAAGCGCCACATACAACGGTAATTAAACGTTTGGATGAAACATTGGCCGCTCGTAAACCAGTTTTACGTTATGAAAAGCTAGCTCCTGTACAAGTTTAATTAGAATAACAAAGGAAGAACTCGCTATATGCGGGTTCTTTTTTTTGTATGGAGAATTTGTCCCGCGATTTGTGGGCTGATAATCAATGGGGATGAACAAAAATCCCCCGCTGATTAAAGTTTCACTTTATGCAGAACTAGTGAAGAAAATGTTAAAATTTTATATTTTTTGTTTCATAATGGTGTAAAGAAGTAGTTTCATAGGTGATTTTGTTGAAAAAGTCAGTTTGATAAAAGTATTTATTTTTGTTAGAATTTTATTGAAATTAAGAAGATGCAATGAGATAGGAATGACTCATTTTTATGTATATGTGAAAAAACGAGCAAGTTGGGGGTGAAAATGTGGGATATCGGTGTTATAGAATGATATACCATTTAGAAAACGGAAAAACGATTAAAGATGTAAAAGAATTTTGTTATCGAGACCAAGGAAAAGTATTAGAAAGAGTAGCACATCGTGTAATGGATAATAGAGAAGTGACGGCAATTGATAAGAAAGGAACCATCATTTCAATAGCATGTGAGGACATTGTAAAGGTGGAACTTGATTACATAACAGAAAGTTAACCTTGAGTCATATCGAATTATTCGATACAATATACTGTTGAATGGTGACGAGAGAAGAGAGGAGTTTATTATGGGTAGTACAAGACACTTTTATATGTTTATCTTAGCGTTTGTTCTTGTTGTAGCATTAACGATTTATTTAATTGTTGATAGCACTTGGTACAACACAGTTCATCCGGCTTTCCTTCTGTTTATGTATGTAGGAATTGCGGTAGTGAGTTTTGGAATGAGAGATGAGATGTTAGATCGCTTTGAAAAGTGATACATATACGAAAGACCAACAGGAAAATGTTGGTCTTTTTTTCTTGCCAAAAATAGGATAGTGTGTATATACTGTATATATAAGGTATATACAGTATATACACACACTGGAGGAAAACATGAATATTATTATTTCGAATTCTTCCCAAGACCCTATTTATGTGCAAATAAGAAAACAATTAAGCCAGCTTATTTTAAATGGTGGTTTAAAGGGTGGAGACCAATTACCGTCTATTCGTAGCTTAGCGAAGGAATTACAAGTTAGTGTAATTACAACGAAGCGTGCGTACGAGGAGCTTGAAAAAGAAGGATATATAGAAACTGTTGCTGGGAAGGGGACTTATGTTTCACGTAAAAATAATGAACTACTAAAAGAACAGCGGCTACGTCTATTGGAAAGTAAAGCGGAAGAGGTTGTAAATGAAAGTAAAGCGTTGCAGCTTTCACTTGAAGATTTACAGCAGATGATTGCGTGTTTATATGAGGGGGAATAAGAAATGTTAGAGCTAAAAAACGTTTGTAAAAGTTATCAAGATTTTGCAGTGAAAAATATAAGTTTTACGTTACCACGCGGATATATTATGGGATTTGTCGGACCGAATGGAGCAGGGAAAAGTACGACGATTAAAATGATTATGAATTTAATTAGAAAAGATAGCGGTGATATAAAAATTTTTGGTAAGGACAATAAAAAAGTCGAGAAGGAAATAAAACAAAATATCGGTTTTGTATATGATGAAAATCATTACTACGAAGATTTAACGTGTGAACAAATGAAACGTATTATTGCACCGCTATATAAAAAGTGGGACGAAGAGCAGTATCAATCGTATATGCATAGATTGCAAGTTCCGAAGTATAAAAAAATTAAAGAACTATCAAAAGGGATGAAAATGAAATTTGCGATTGCTATCGCACTTTCGCACCACGCGGAGTTTATCATTATGGACGAACCGACAGCAGGATTAGATCCAGTTGTTCGAAGTGAATTACTTGATATGTTGCAAGAAATTGTAATGGAAGATGAAGTATCTGTATTATTCTCAACGCACATTACAACAGATTTAGAGCGCATCGCAGATTATATTACGTTCATCAATGATGGAGAAATTATATTTACTGGTGAGAAAGATGAACTAATGGAGAACTACGTAATCGTAAAAGGAAGTAATGACTTATTAGACCGGGAAGGAAAAGAATTATTTGTTGGATTACGAAAAAATAAATTTGGTTTCGAAGGTTTAGCAAAGGATAAACAAGCAATTATCGATTGGTTTGGAAATGAGGTTGTACTAGAAAAGCCTACATTAGATGATATTATCGTTTACACCGCAAAAGGGAGAGGTGCCTATGCGTCAGCTCATCTATAAAGATTTGTTCTTTTTTCGGGGGATATGGCCAGTGTATCTTATTATACCCTTTATATTCTTTTTATTTGAAAACGGTGATGGAATGCTGTTTCCTATGAGTTGTTTATTTATAACTCTTTCCGCAGTTATGATATTAGTCGCAATAGATGAACGAAATACAAGTGACATTATTATGAATAGTTTACCGTTAAGCAGAAAGGATATCATAATTGCTAGATATATTTCCTGTGCAATATTTATTGTAGGTGGCATGTTCTCTACGATGTTGGTTGCTTTTCTTATAAGAGGTATCGCTGTTATTGGTGATATAGGTGCATATCATCCTAATTTATACATTGAAATTCCATGGTATGGAGTAGTAAATGGGCTTATTTACGCCGTGTTTTTAGTTGTCACCTTTTACCCTAGTTATTATGGTACAAAATCGAAGATAGTAAGAAGTATAATATCAGCAGCCTCAATAGGAGTGGGTGGGATACTTTGGATATTTATTAGTGATGGACTGAATAAAACAGCACCTTCGTTCATTGAGTGGATTATGAATCCTATGCATGTTGGTATGTTTATAGTTGGAATTATTACATTAGTTAGTATTTACATTGCTTCTATGTTTCTTACAATTAAAATTTATGAAACGCGTGATTTATAGAGAGGAGAATTCAGATGCAACAGTTGATTTTGAAGGAGTTTTTCTTACAGAAGAAGATATTTCCTTTCTATTTTTTAATACCTATGTTATCTATTTTTAAGGATTCCGTTCAACCAATGGGGGTTGCAATAGGATTATTTATAACATGTAGTACAATTATTTATATTTCTTTTTATCATGAGGAGAAAAGTAAAGCAGAAAAAGTATTAGTGAGTTTGCCTATAACGAGACAAGAGATAGTTATAGCTAAGTATATTTCAAGCACAGTATTTATTATGGTTGGTTTGAGTGCAACTTTTATAGTCATAATATTAAAAAATATTTTGTTGGACGGGGATATAGTTATGCCTGGATATGCAGTGTTTTCAGGAATAGTAGCAACTTTGATTTATTGTGTAGTAACGATACCTACTAATTACATTGGAGGATATAAAGCTATTACTGTCTTGAATGTGATTATGGTTTTTCCTTTAATGGGTATGATTGGCTTTATGTGCAATATTTTTGGTGATGAAATAATCATGTTAAAAGTACTTCACTCTGAAGATGCTACATTATCAATGAGTGTTCTTGGTATCGGAGTGTTAGTAAGTATAGTCATATCAATGTTGCTCTCAATGAAAATGTTTCAGGAGGCAGAGTTATAGAAGGGGCATTTTCATATTAGGAGGTGTAATACATGATCAAGCAATTAGTTTTAAAAGATATGATGATGCAAAGAAAGTTAGGGTTTGTTTATCTTATATGTTTCTTGTTCCTGCTCATTGTTGATTTTCGTAGTGATAGTTTTTTGATGACGTTTAGCATGTTTGTACCTGCTCTTGGCATGATACTGTCAATGAGTTATGAGGGGAAAAATAAAAGTGAACTGATAGTAAATAGTTTACCGTTTGACCGTAAAGATATTGTCATAGGAAAATACATATTTGTAAGTATTTTAGTTGCTCTAGGTGGATGTTTTTCACTAGTGGTTGGTTTAATACAGCTACAAGATGGGCATATGACTGGATTTATGCTGTGGGGAGAAATTCTCGGAGGTATAACAGGTGGGTTTGTTTGTAGCATAATTGTACTTCCGATTGAATTCTCAGTAGGATATAGCAGTGCAAAACAAATTGCTCCGTTCGCCGGACTTGCGTTGGGGTATTTAAGTGGACTGATTGTAAGTAACGTCTGGTTAGATGTAGAAAATGTTTGGAGCACGAGTCTAGTTGTAAATGTTTGTTTTATAGCAGGACTTATTCTTTTGTATATTATGTCCATGTTGCTTTCAGTTAGCTTGTATAATGAACGTGATTTATGAGGGGAGGAGTAATCGTGAGGCAACTCATAATAAAAGATTTTATTATGCAATGGAAGCATTTAATATGGTGCTTAATATACCCTCTTTTTTTGTATATGACATTAACAGATATTAAAAGCTTTTACGTAATTATGTCAGCTATAATTCCAGTTATAGCAATTTTAAAAACATTTAATGACGATAAAAAATATAATAGTGAAGTAATATTAAATAGTTTACCGCTAGCGAGAAAGCAAATTGTGTTAGCTAAATACATAATGGCACTTATTATTTTTATTATAAGTATGATAGTGTCTAGTCCTGTAGTAATCAATCGATTTGAAGATGGAACTTTTGAATTTATAACGACAACAGTAATTACGATTTCTGGCTTTGTTTTTATATATTTTAGCATTGTTTTACCGATATTGTTTTGGTTTGGCTATAAAAAAGCTTCTTTTATTACGTTTTTCATACTAATAGCACCGACAGCAATTGGTACTATGTTCTTTGAAATCAGCATGGAACAAATTCAACTATACAACAGCGTGTTATTCGTTAGTTCAATATGCATATTCATAGCATCTGTCTTCGTTTCAGTGAAATTGTATGAGAAGAGAGAATTTTAAAAGGTGCCCTATAAAAGGCACCTTCTTCAATAACGACAATATGAAAGTAAGAGTTTATAAACAGAGAGGCTACTCGGTACAACATCTTTTGGAGTATGTAATATAAAGCTGAAAACGATAACGAGAATAAGAAAGAGAAAAAATAAAAATAGGATCTGCTTATGTATAGAATTTTGCATATTATCCACTCCTTTTTTAGGTAGTATGTCCAAAAGAAAGGAGTGTATGAAAAATTTTAGGAGGGGAGAATGATGAACAAAAGAAAATGGTTATATAGAATAGGGGTATTTTTCGTTTCAATCGGTCTCATATTAGCAAATGTTTATTCAGATATACCACCGCTATTTCCTAGTTTGCATAAAGGGATTGGTATGAGCGTTGCTATAATTGGCCTGTTTTGTCTTATCGCATCAAATTTTTATAGAAAATCTAAATAGACGTAAAAAAAGGACAGTTACTCTTTTTCAGAAGTACTGTCCTTTTTAAATAATTTATTCCATAGTTTGGCGATACTCCATATAATGACGATTGCAATGGAGGCAATAATAGACCAAGCAATAGATGCAATTTCAAGTGCCATGCTAGGAAGGAAGGTAAAAATGGATACTACTTTATGAAACAACCATTCTATTATATGAAAACTGATTTGCAATAGAATGACGATCCCGAGTGTAATCCATGCTAACATTTGTTTTCCTTTTTCTTTCCACATGACATTCACCTCACGTTAGCTTAATAGTTTTAAGCCAACAGCGCCGCATAGAATGCAGCTTAAGAAGGCAAGACGACGCCAATCCGCTGATTCACGGAAAATAAGAATACCTAGAAGTGCACTTCCGGCAGTTCCGATTCCAGTCCAAATCGCGTAAGCAGTTCCCATCGGTAACGTGTCCATCGCGAGAGATAAGAAGAAGAAGCTTACGCCGAAGTTAGCGATTAAAATAACTTTTGGTGCCCAGCCTTTCTTTTCAGTGGCTACTTTCATAAAGAGTACACCAATAATTTCACAAATACCAGCTAGAATTAAAAATAACCAAGCCATTTTATGCGGCCTCCTTCGCTTCTTTTTCTTCTGTTACTCGTTTTAGCCCAATTACTCCGAAGAAGATTAAACCGATTAATAAAACTTTTACAATAGAGAAAGGTTCTCCGAAGACGAAAATCTCTGTAAGAACGATCCCACCAGCTCCAATTCCTGTAAAGACTGCGTATACAGTGCCGACAGGTAAATCTTTATAAGCTCTAAATAATAAGACGAAACTAATTGTAATTAATAACGCAACACCAGCCCATTCAAGTGGTGCCTCCGCTTTTTTAAGTCCAATAACCCAAAAGATTTCAATAATACCAGCTATGATTACATAAATCCATGCCATATGTCATTTCTCCTTCCTACCAGTCGTTAGGTAAAGGGCTTAAAAACGACGCATTGCAAAGGAGCAATCCGTCAGTTTGAAAGACCTCGCCAAAATACTTGCCAAGAGGCGTTTAAACGAGTCTCAAAGCGATTTAAACCTGCGAATAGTAGTTCCACCATAAGTCCGTCCAGTAAGCATAGAAAAGCTTCTAGAGCGTCTTTTACTTCAATGTTATGCAGTTCACTTTGCTCGTTTGCCTGTTTAAATATAGGGAATAAAAGTTTTCCGACGTTTTCAATGTGTGCATTCGCTTTTTCGATAATTTGTACGCGGAATGCATCAGGCGGAAAATAAGAAGTTCGTAACCAAAACATTGATTCTTCACTTTCACCAAATCGTTTTGCGTAGCCCTTTAGTAACTGTAAGAGCAATTCTTCAGTAGACGAATTTGAAAATTTTTCGATATCGTCTGTGAAGCTTTGTAAATCTTTTTGAAGAGCAGATTCTAAACATATAAAATATAGCTCTTCTTTTCCTTTAAAGTGTGCGTAAATCGATGGTTTTTTAATCCCAACTTCTTGAGCAATATTTGCCAATGAAGTTCCTTCATAGCCGTAGCGTGCGAAATGAGAAAGTGCTACAGCTTTAATGCGGTTTGCTGTCATTTTCATCCCCTACCTACCGTTCGTTAGGTTCATTATATGAGATGGAAAATATAAAGTCAATAGGTGAAGAGCTGAAAAAGAGCGCTACAGGTAACGCTCTTTTTTTAGACAGTATCTCGCTCAATTAAATGGAATGAAAGCTCTTCTGCCTTCCCGGCAATTTGCTCGCTTTGGATTTGTTTATGGAATAAAGAAAAAGCATGTGAGCCCATTGCGAGACCGGGGTGTTCAATTGTGGAAATTTCTAACGCCTTTGAAA
This sequence comes from Bacillus cereus group sp. MS39, assembly GCF_040448665.1. NCBI lineage: Bacteria > Bacillati > Bacillota > Bacilli > Caryophanales > Bacillaceae > Bacillus > Bacillus cereus group sp. MS39. The sequence continues at coordinate 1,200,752 of NZ_CP123058.1, forward strand.
TTTCATGATTATCAAATCCAAGGATAGCAAGTTCTTCAGGGACTCGAATGCCATGTTTTCGCGCCTCTGTTAATAAACCAGCTGCAACTTGATCGTTCGCTGTAAAAATAGCGGTTGGGCGATTTTTCATGTTTAAAATGCGATGAAGTATTTTTGCACCATCCTGCATCGTATAGCATTGATGAAAAATCCAATCTGGATGTACCGTTTTACCTTCGTTATGCAGCGTATCAGCAAATGCTTTTTCGCGCTCCATAGAATTTGCACTCGTTTTTCTTGCTAAACAGATTCCGATTTTTTCATGGCCTTTACTGAGTAAATAGGCAGTGCCGAGACGGAAGCCTTCATAGTGATCTACGTAGACGGATGAAATGAGGGGATGCTTTATCTTTTCACATGAAATAATAGGGGCAAATTTCGCGAAAGGTTCAATTTGTTCCCAAGAACTCGTTCGAGAGCAAATAATCATTCCGTCGAATTGTTTCATTTTCATCATTTCAAGAACACGAATCTCTTCGAGGCTATCGTAATTTGTTTGACATAAATTAATGTGATATCCAGCTGTTAACGCTTCGTTTCCGATTCCTTCAATAATTGTACTGAAGTATGGAAGATTAATGAAAGGGAGCATAACCCCGATTGTATATGTTTTTCCCTTTATTAAATGAATAGCATTTATATTTTTTGCATAGTTCAATTCTTCAACAGCATCTAGAACACGCTTACGTTTTTCTTCTTTTACGTAAGGGTGATTATTAAGGACGCGGGAAACAGTTGATATGGATACACCAGCGGTTTTTGCAATTTGTTTTATATTGGCCATATGTATCACCTCTCTCCCTTATTATAAGGGGAAAATAATAAGAATGAAAAAATCTTGACCTGAAAAGCTTTTCACAATCTATGTTATAAACATGACTTCTGTTATTCGCGTAACCTTTTTAGTTGAGCGTGAGAATGATGGGGGTCTTTTTTGCGTCTATAAAAGAGTTTTTGTCAAAATGTGTGAGAATAACGTGGAAAGTTTTCAAAGGGGGAGTTTGTTAATGAAGCGAATATGAATAGCATACAAAGTGAAACTTTAATCAGTCGGGCATCTCCCGCGGGTTATTAGCCCCACCAATCGGGCATTAACGCTTTATTCATAAAGAGAGCGGTATGAAGAAAGGGCGGAAACAAATTGAAAAAAAGAATCATTTGTTTCGTGTTTTCTAGTCTAGTGCTAAGTTCATGTTCGTTTCAGCAAACGATGCAAGAAGAAAAAAACTTTGTGGGAACAACAGGGGGAGCGATGGATCGTGTTACGGATCCTATTCCGCTAAAGGAGCTTCCGAAATATTTTCCAGTGAAATTTAAAGTTCCGGCGTTTTTACCGTATGACATTACGAGTGATGTGAAGGGGGAAGTCAGAACGATTGGGAAAAAGAACGCTGTTTTAATCATTAAATATAAACAGCGGGAGCCAGGTAGAAATGAGTATATTGAGTTAAATGTTGCGAACTTTCCTTATAGTTTTCCGGATCTCGTGGAAGAGAAACGATTTCAAGAACAAATGAAATTGAATAGTGGAGCATTCGCTTATATTAAAAATAAAGATGACTCTGGGCGAGGAGATGAATTCGCTACGCTTATTTGGAAAGAGAAAGGACTTGAATATCAGCTGCTGTATCGTAATGTGCAAGAGAATGATAAAGATGTGATTAAGCAAAATTTATTATACATTGCGAATAATATGGAATGAAAAAACTAGCTGAATGATTCAGCTAGTTTTTGTATGTTATTATTTCTTTTTAATTTTTCCAGTCCACGTTTTAAATCCACCTTGTAACTGGTAGAAATCTTTGTAGCCTTGTTTTTTTAAGTATTGAGCTGCACGACCAGTACGAAATCCGCTTTGGCAGTATAAGTAAACTGGTTGATCTTTGCGAAGTTCTTTATGACGAAGGCGAATTTGTGATAATGGAATGTTACGTGCGCCTAAAATATGTCCTGCAGTATATTCGTCTGCTTCGCGAATATCGATAAGCTGTGCTTTACGGTAGCCAGCGCGAAACTCTTCTTCTGAAAGTGTTTTAATTAATTTTCTCTGATAGAAATACATCCATACAGTGTAGCCGATGAACGCTACGATTACGGCTAATAAAATAATCCAAGTTGTTGACACGGTTCTATCGCTCCCTTTTTTCTTATCCTACTTTCAATATTATAATGCCCGTATGTATTTATGCAACAGATTCATTTGCATATAAGAAGAAATTTCGTATTCTTTCACAAATTTTGTCGAATTTGGTAGACTAGAGAATGTGAAAAATAATTGGTTATATGAGGTGCAGGATGGGAAAAGAAAAATGGTGTTATATTAACTCTGGTCAATGTTCACCGGCATTTAATATGGCGTTAGATGAATGTTTATTAAATTGGCAAAGTGAAAAGAAAATGCCACCAACCATTCGTTTTTATGAATGGGAAGTACCAACATTAACAGTTGGGTATTTCCAGCGTGTTGAAAAAGATATTAACATGGATGTAGTTAACGAAAAGAAATATGGATTCGTTCGTCGTCAAACAGGCGGCAGGGGTGTACTACATGATAAAGAATTAACGTACAGTGTTATTGTGTCTGAAGATCATCCAAATATGCCAAAAACAGTTACAGAAGCGTATCGTATTATTTCGCAAGGTTTATTAGACGGTTTTAAGGCATTAGGATTAGAAGCGTATTATGCAGTTCCAAAAACAGAAGCAGACCGTGAAAATTTAAAAAATCCACGTTCAGGCGTATGCTTTGATGCACCATCTTGGTATGAAATTGTAGTAGAAGGAAGAAAAATCGCAGGTAGTGCTCAAACACGTCAAAAAGGTGTGATTTTACAGCACGGCTCGATTCCGTTAGAAATAGATTTAGATGAATTATACGATCTGTTTTTATTCCCGAGTGAACGTGTAAAAGAGCGTATGAAGAGTATGTTCTCTTCTAAAGCGGTAGCCATTAATGAATTAACAGACCGCACGTTTACAATCGAGCAGTTAATTAAAGCGTTTGAGGTTGGGTTTGAAAAAGGATTAGATGTAGAGCTTGTTCCGTATGAATTAACAGAAGAACAGTTACATGAAGTCCAAACATTAGCAAAAGAGAAGTATGAAAGTAAGGAATGGAATTATAAAAAATAAGAGGTGGCAATTGCCACCTCTTATTTTTTTATAGTAAATTAAGTACTTTTTCTACTTTGATTCCTTTATCTTGTAAAGAACGAAGGCGATTTACAACGTCCATAATTTCTTTGTCAAATGTAACGCTAATACCTTGGCTTTGTAGTTCTTTTTTTAAGCTTTCAATAGAATCATCTATGTCGATGCCAAGCTCGTAATCTTGACAAACTTCAATTGTCTTTTTCACAAGTTTAACATAATTTTCTTGTAGTTTTGTATTTGTTTCAGTCAAAGCAGGTTGCTTCGGTTTTGCAGGAGCGACCGGTGCTGTCTCTTGCTTTGTAACTGGAGTTGGTGCTGCTTTTTTCACAGGTGCTGGAGTAGATAGTTCCACGGCTGCTTCTACACTTACTGGCTTCGGTGTCGGTACCGGAGTAGGTTTAGATGCTGCAGGTGTTTCTACTCGCGTAACAGGTTTTGGAGCAGGTGTAACTGCTTTTGGAGCTTCTACAACTACTTCTTTTTTCGGAGTAGCTTCTACAACAGTTTCTTCTTGCTCAGCAGCTTCTTTATTTTCTTTGCTCCACATAACGCGTTCAACTTCTAGAGAAACATTATTTTTGTTCATCGCTGTTAATGTAACTTTACCAACTTCAGCGTTCCCAGTGAAATCAACAATTTTATAAATAACACTCTTGTTCCAATCCACGTTTCCGCTCAAAAATAATTCTTCGTTACATTTCGGCGTTAAGCCCTCGATTTTAATTTCTGCGTTTACACCGTTTTCACTATATACCATAATTAGCGAAGCATTTACATCTTCGTCTGCTAACATTAGTTCACGTACCATTTTGCCGGTGCGTACTTGCGTTTTCTTCTTAACTGACATTTAATTTCTCCTCTCAAAAATTCAGTAATAATAAAAAAATCGTATAACGAAAAATAATTGCTCACGAAGATTTATGATACCGATAATAAAAGCATCACGTCAACAATTAACTTTAATTATTTTGCATTTTTCTTATTTTCTTTATGAAATTTTTCAATTTGTAAAATTAGACAGAAGAAAAACAGCCTTTTGAAAGGCTGTTAAAAATTTGATTTTTTGTATAGTAATTTATATAAAACAAAAAATAAGATAGCGATTAAGGCGTTTTGCCAAAAGGTTAGATGATAAATGAGGTAAGGTTGTTTTCTAAAATAAATATTTACGAATATAGCTGAACAAAATGGAGTAGCAAAAGCGAGCCCGAATAGAATTCGTCTTTTCCAATTTATTTTTTGATCAAAGGAGTAACGCTTTAATAAATATAAAATAAGTAGTACTCCTAGTACAATTAGTGAAACAGACAAAGTAGTCCCAGGGATGCTAAAAGGTGGGCTTATTATATCGGTATCTTTTTCAAACAGGAAAATGAAAAGAGAAGCAAGGGCATCCATTCCAAACTGTATAGCAAGAAGTAAGCTAATAACAAAACCGATTAAAGAAGTTTTTTCTAATTTTGTTTGGACAGGCAAAGCTGATATAAGTTCATCGCAATAAGAGCGTAAATCATTTCCACAAATGTCATAAGCATTTTTATTTTCTGCTTGTGCTTCGATAAGGTGGTCTAATATTTCTAATAAAAGTTCTTCTACTTGATGTTCGGGTACATTAGATAATCGAAGATATACTAGCATATCGCCATAAGCGGTTTCATTTTCGGAAGTTAGAAGCTCACGTTTTTTATTATTCAATTCAATCATGTCTTGTGCATTCATCCCTATCACTCCCCTTGTAATAAATTGTTCACCGTAGTTGAAACCATTCCCCAGCTTTGTTTAAATTCTTCAAGTTGTTCTAATCCTTTAGCGGTTACGTGATAATATTTTCGCTTTGGACCGAGTGAGGAGGCTTTTAATGTCCCTTCAATCAATTTTTCTTTTTGCATACGTAACAATAACGGATATATGCTTCCTTCGCTTACGAATGTAAATCCTTGTTTATTTAATTTTGTACTCAGTTCATATCCGTACACTTCTTCTTGTGAAATGATGTATAGGATGCAACCTTCGAGCACACCTTTTAACATTTGGCTGTGCATGATTTCACCACCTTTCACTCAGGTAACTTGCGTTGCAAGGTAGCTGTTATCCAAATTATAACATTCAGTAACTTGCAACGCAAGTTACTGAAGTGGAAAACTTTAATGAGTGTTAATTTTTCATCGTTTCCCATACTAACGAGAGGAGGGAAGTATATGAAACCATTTATGCCAAAACTCGTTTACTTTGAACCGAAGGCACTCGAATATCCGCTTGGAAAAGAGCTGTATGAGAAGTTTACGAAGATGGGATTAGAAATTCGTGAAACGACATCCCATAATCAAATTAGAAATTTGCCAGGTGAAAATGACTTGCAAAAGTATCGTAATGCAAAGGCAACACTTGTCGTTGGGGTGAGGAAAACATTAAAGTTTGATACGTCAAAACCGTCAGCTGAATATGCAATCCCGCTCGCAACGGGGTGTATGGGACATTGTCATTATTGCTATTTGCAAACGACACTTGGGAGTAAGCCTTACGTTCGCGTGTATGTCAATCTTGATGAAATATTTGAGAAGGCAAAGCAGTATATGTATGAAAGAGCACCAGAAATAACAAGGTTTGAAGCGGCTTGTACATCAGATATTGTTGGAATTGATCATTTAACACATGCATTAAAGCGGGCGATTGAATTCATTGGAGAAAGTGAGCATGGGCGTTTACGTTTCGTTACGAAATATTCGCACGTTGATCATTTATTAGATGCAAAACATAATGGGAAAACTCGTTTTCGATTTAGTATTAATTCACGGTATGTAATCAAAAATTTTGAGCCGGGGACATCACCTTTTGAAGAACGAATTGAAGCAGCTCGTAAAGTAGCAGGTGCGGGTTATCCACTTGGGTTTATAGTTGCGCCACTTTATATGCATGAAGGATGGGAAGAAGGATACCGTGAACTATTTGAGCGACTGTACAATGCGCTAAAAGATTTGTCGATACCGAATTTAACATTTGAATTAATTCAACATCGCTTTACAAAACCAGCAAAAAAAGTCATTCAAGAGCGTTATCCGAATACGAAGCTTGAAATGGATGAAGAGAAGCGCAAATATAAATGGGGACGATATGGCATCGGGAAATACGTATATAAAAAAGATGATGCAGAAGTATTGGAAGAAACGATTAGAGGATATATTCATCACTTTTTTCCTAACGCAGAAATTCAATATTTTACATGAAAAGAACTTGTATTGGAATGCAAGTTCTTTTTTCTTTTAAATATTTAGGCTTGTTTTCAACTTGTCACGTTATTCTTTCTGGTGTATCATTTTATTGATTGCTTCGTACGGAATGAGCAAAATGAAATTGGATGGAGGAAACCGATGCCTACCCCTAGTATGGAAGATTATATTGAACAAATTTATTTGTTGATTGATGAAAAGGGTTATGCCCGCGTATCTGATATTGCTGAAGCGCTGAGTGTACATCCATCCTCTGTAACAAAAATGGTGCAAAAATTAGACAAAGATGAATATCTAATTTATGAAAAATATAGAGGGCTTGTATTAACATCAAAAGGTAAAAAAATCGGAGAGCGTCTCGTATACCGTCATGACTTGCTAGAGCAATTTATGCGTATTATCGGTTTGGATGAAAGTAAAATTTACAATGATGTAGAAGGAATTGAACATCATTTAAGTTGGGAAGCAATTGACCGCATTGGTGATCTAGTGCAATATTTTGAACAAGATGAGATTCGAGTGGAAACACTTCGTGGCGTTCAAAAAGCAAATGAAGAGAAAAGTAATTAAGGGGGAACGTATGTCGTTTCCTTTTTTATTTCAACCGAAAAGGATGGGGAAATTATGAAAGCAATTATTTTTGATTTTGATGGATTAATTGTGGACACAGAAACAATATGGTTCCACTCTTTCAGAGATGCCGTTCGTGAGTACGGTGGGGAGTTACCTTTAGAGGAATTTGCAAAATGTATTGGAACGACAGATGATGTACTATATGCATATTTAAATGAGCAATTAAAAGAGAAGTTTAACAAGGATGCATTAAAAGAAAAAGTGAAAACTTTACATAAAGAGAAAATGAAAATACCAGAAGCTCGTGACGGGGTAAAAGAATATTTAGAGGAAGCGAAAGAAATGGGATTGAAAATCGCATTAGCTTCCAGTTCATCTAGAGAATGGGTTACTTCTTTTTTGGAAGAGCTACAAATTCGAGATTATTTTGAAGTCATTAAAACAAGGGAGGATGTTGAGAAGGTAAAACCGGATCCAGCACTTTATCGAATTGCGATAGAAGATTTAGGGATTGATCCGTCTGAAGCTGTTGTATTTGAAGACTCGTTAAACGGATTAAAAGCAGCGATTGCAGCAGGATTAAAGTGCGTTGTTGTACCTAATGATGTGACACGGAATTTACCATTTGAAAATCATCATCTTCGAATTGAAAGTATGAAAGTTAAAAGTTTGAAAGAAGTACTACAAAATATAAAAAAAGACCGTATTTCCTAAAAGGAAGCACGGTCTTTCTTTTTGTTTTTTTTGCCTTCAATGACAGTTAAATGGGATTGTTTTCTCTTTCGCTTCAAAGTGGAAGGAGCGCCTTTCTTACCTTTGTCATTAGAAGCGTTTGATTTCAAGAAAGAATTGCTTAGGGGTGCTACATTTTGTTTCCCATGTTTGCGGTTCGATTGTTTCGCTGCACGCTTATAAGAGCTTTGCGAATTTGCAGAACCACTAGAATTTGTAAACATCTTGTATAGCAAATAAAAGATACCGACAACAAGTAACATGTACCCGATATTTCTTAATACACCCATTGGATTTGTAATGACAGATGAAACAAGGCCGAATATTGCTAATCCGATAATAAGCATAACTATAGCGAATGTAAACGAACGACCGTTCATAAGGGACACCTCCTAAAAACATATATTAAAATTAGTATATTAACGATGAGGAAAGGAGTTGAACACCAATTTTAAATAATTATTGTTTGTTTTCTAAACGTAATAATTCTTCAAACGATGCAATGGCTACTTCCACTTGATCATCTGTTGGTTCTTTCGTTGTTAATAGTTGCAGCCATAATCCGGGATATCCAAGTATGCGTAATACTGGAATATCGCGTAATCGATTTGTAAATTGTAACACTTCAAAAGAAATGCCGAGAACGACTGGAATTAATAAAATTCGGTTTACGACTCTGGCCCAAAGTGGATCTGTAGGGACAAGGAAATAAACAAACATTCCAATAATGACTGTAAATATAATAAAGCTACTGCCGCAGCGATAATGAAGGCGAGTTTGTTTTTGCACATTTTCTACAGTCATTGGAAGATTATTCTCATAGGCATTAATTACTTTATGCTCCGCACCATGGTACTGAAATACCCGCTTAATAAGTGGGGTTAAAGAAATAAAGTATATATAGCTCAATAATAGCATGAGCTTAATGACACTTTCGACAATGATTTGCCCTGTATGAGAAGGGAAAATTGGTCTCGTTAATTCAGCTAGTAGTGCAGGAACTGCTGTGAAAATGACTTTACCGAATATGAAAGATAAAACGCCAACTGCTGCAACTCCTAATACCATCGTTAATTTCGATTGTTCTTCTTTGTTATTTGCAATTTGTTCGTCTTCTTCTGGGTGGACATCAAATCGTTCTGAAGCAAAGTTTAAATGTTTTGCTCCATTCGCACTTGCATCCACAATAGCGGCAATCCCTCGTAAAAATGGAATTTTTTTCAGGATAGATAATGCTTTATTACGAACGCGTGGTAATCGATAAAATTCAATCGATTTATCTTTACGACGAACCGCTGTAACAGTATATTCTCTACCGCCAAACATAACTCCTTCTATGACTGCTTGCCCGCCATATATTTGTTTTGACTCTTCTGCCATGTTAACACCAACCTGTATTTGTTTCTCTCTTATGTAGAAAAAGAGGCAATTGTCATACTGGGTTCTGTCATTTTGAAATAAGACAATCACCGAGTTTCCTTTATTTTATCGACAAATACAAGTATATGACAAGGAAAAATGTTACGAGAGTCGGACATTTCTTATTCTTTTTATAGACAAATTTCGCAGTATTTAAACATGGTTCAAAATAGTTTCGGGCATACTATTGAGCGGAGGTGTCGATGTGAGTCAAGAACAATTAGGAACAAGGAATTTTGTACAAATTGGTTTATTTGGTGGAATCTTTTGGGGAGGGATATGGTATTTCCTTCATATATTTTCATTTACGGAAGCAGGACCGAACTATTTACTTTTACCATTTGCCTTTGGAAGCTGGAAAGAAGGGGTATGGGGCAATGTGTCAGGAATTGTTTGTATGGGACTACTTTCGATTTTAATTGCCTTTTTGTATAAAGCGTTTTTGGCAAAGTTTGAAGGAATTATTCCAGGGATGATTTATGGGCTATTTTGGTGGGCGTTACTATTTTTCGGAATGGGATTAATAGCGCCTGCCATTAAAAGTGCACTCCATTTACCGAAAGAAACAATTGTGACGACGGTATGTATTTTTATATTGTATGGTGTGTTTATAGCATACTCTGTTTCCTACGCAGTAAATACGAATAAAGCTGAGCGAGAAGGGGAAGAGAAGACAAACTATTCAAATAAGTGACTCCTATGTTAAAATGTTATATAGATATTTAATATTAAGGAGTTTTAAACATATGAAAAAGGTACTGCTCGTAAACGGTCCTAACCTAAATCGCCTCGGTGTCAGGGAGGTAAATGTATATGGAAAGGGCACGCTAGCGACACTTGAAGCAGATATGAAGCAAGAAGCAGAAACAATGGGAGTGGAGTTAGAATGTTTCCAATCGAATCATGAAGGTGCGATTATCGATCGTATTCATGAGGCGGAAGATATATATGAAGGGATCATTTTAAATCCTGGAGCATTTACGCATTATAGCTATGCGATTCGAGATGCAATTGCGAGCATTTCGATTCCTGTTATTGAAGTACATATTTCTAACATTCATCAGCGTGAGTCGTTCCGTCATGAATCTGTGACGGCAGCTGTTTGTGCGGGACAAATTGTTGGATTTGGTTTTTATGGCTATAAGTTAGCGTTATTTGCATTAATGGAGAAATTGAGGGAGGCATAAAGTAATGGAGAAAATCGAAAGAGTAAGAAATGCATTTGATGAGGCTGGTATTGACGGTATTTTGTTAACAAATGAACATAGTCGTAGATATATGGCTAACTTCACAGGAACAGCTGGTGTTGTACTGATTTCGAAAAATCGTGCTCAATTTATTACAGATTTCCGTTATGTAGAGCAGGCTAGTAAACAAGCGGTTGGATACGAGATTGTACAGCATGCAGGATTAATCATTGATGAAGTTGCAAAGCAAGTGAAGGAACTGGGAATTCAAAAGCTTGGCTTTGAGCAAGATACTCTTACATATAGTTCTTATTCAGCGCATAAAGAAGTAATCGATGCTGAATTTATCCCAACTTCTGGGCTTGTAGAAAAGTTACGCTTGATAAAGACTGATTCAGAGATTAAGATATTAAAGGAAGCTGCACAGATTGCAGATGCTGCCTTTGAACATATTCTATCATTCATTCGCCCGGGAGTATCTGAAATTGAAGTGTCAAATGAACTTGAATTTTTCATGAGAAAACAAGGAGCAACATCTTCTTCGTTTGATATTATCGTTGCTTCAGGTCTTCGTTCGGCATTACCGCACGGCGTGGCATCTGAAAAAGTGATAGAAACAGGAGATTTCGTTACATTAGACTTCGGCGCTTATTACAAAGGATATTGTTCTGATATTACTCGTACGATTGCAGTTGGTGAACCATCTGATAAATTGAAAGAAATTTATAATATCGTTTTAGAAGCACAATTACGTGGTGTGAACGGTATTAAAGCTGGTTTAACAGGCCGTGAAGCGGATGCGTTAACGCGCGATTACATAACGGAAAAAGGATATGGTGAATACTTTGGACACTCTACTGGTCATGGAATTGGTCTTGAAATCCATGAAGCACCAGGTTTAGCGTTCCGTTCTGATACAGTACTTGAACCAGGAATGGCTGTAACAGTAGAACCAGGTATTTATATTCCAGGTATTGGCGGCGTACGTATTGAAGATGATATCATTGTAACAAGTGAAGGTAATGAAGTAATTACGAAATCACCAAAAGAACTTATTATTTTGTAATATACAGGAGGATTTTTTTACATGATTTCAGTAAACGATTTTCGTACAGGTTTAACAATTTCAGTGGACAATGCCCTTTGGCAAGTAATGGATTTCCAACACGTAAAGCCAGGTAAAGGTGCTGCATTCGTTCGCTCTAAACTACGTAACCTTCGCACAGGATCTGTTCAAGAGAAAACATTCCGTGCAGGTGAAAAAGTAGAAAAAGCACACATCGAAAACCGTCGTATGCAATACTTATACGCGAGCGGTGAGTCTCACGTATTTATGGATAACGGAACTTACGAGCAAATCGAACTTGGTGAAAACCAAATCGAGCGCGAACTTAAATTCCTAAAAGAAAACATGGAAGTATCTATTATGACATACCAAGATGAAGTACTTGGTGTTGAACTTCCGAACACAGTTGAATTAAAAGTGTCAGAAACAGAGCCTGGTATTAAAGGCGATACGGCTTCTAACGTAACAAAACCAGCTACATTAGAAACTGGTCTTGTTGTACAAGTACCAATCTTCATTAACGAAGGCGAAATGCTTATCATCAACACTGGTGAAGGTAAATACGTTTCTCGTGCATAGTAGAAAAGCACTCGTGATCATCACGAGTGCTTTTTTTTATAGGAAATAGGGTAGATAGTAAATAGTAGTGATAATAAAACTAACTAAAACAAGTGAAAGAGTACCCGCCATATATGGAGTGAAAACAATTTGAAATGGTTTTATTTCGCCAGTCTCAACGCCAGTCAGTGTTTTACTGATTGCGTGATCCGTAATGTTGTTTCTATGAGTATTCATAATAATTAACCACATAATTGCAAATATCGCTAAACTTCCAAGGAAAAAGGTCTCCATAAATGACCAACCGACCAATTTTGAAAAAAGATAAATAAGAGCTAATTCTACTACGACTGTTAAACTAATTTTTACTACCTTCATATTTTTCCTTCTCCTTTTGTAGGTCTAGCCAATTTAGAAATTTTTCACGTGACACGACATGTAGTACGCAAGAAGATTTTACTTCATTCTCTAAGGCAGAATGTTCACCAGGGAATCTATCTTCCACATGCAATGAAATATAAGGCAGTTTTTCTTGTGCTTTTAACGAGCGGACATTATTCGTTTTAGCTCCAGCAAATACGTAGGAAAGTTGTAAGTCCAAAAAAGCAATTTTAAAGATTTCTTTTTTAGCAGCCTCATTATATCCTTTTCCCCAGTATGGATAGCCGAGCCAACTACCAATGTGAGATTGTTTCTTCTCATAATTAATATGTTTAAGTGTGGTGAGACCAATTATTTCGTTTTCTTCATTTACAATCATTCTTGATAAAGACCTCTTTTGGCGCTCTTCTTCTATTGCGAAAAGAAGAAATGCTTTCGTGTCTTCGATCTTTTCTACTTTTATTCCTAATGCATTTTTTACGTGTGGATCACTTGATAGCTTGAAAATCACATTTGCATAGCGTAAATCGAGTGGTACTAAAGTAACGTGTTGCATCGTCTATCCCCCTTTTAAATTAAATATACCATAAAGTAATATGAATATTCAGATTTAATAAAAGTGTTAGAGAAAAGTTATGTTTTTAATTCTGAAATAGACAACCCCTGCATATGGTTGTACAAATATATTCTTTTTTGGAATGTAGCAATAGTAACCGTTATGGGAGAAGGTGGGAGAATGAAACAGTGGCTAGCGGCAATGGAAACATCCGTGCTTGTAATGGGGTTACTTCGGTTGTTTTCAGGTAGCGCGGAAATATTCGCCGCTTTGCTTATGCTTTATGTGAATGATGCGAAGAAAGCATTGTTTATAAATGGTATGTTGGCGTTTGTTGGACCGACCGTATTAATTTTAACAATGACAATAGGCATAGCGAGTGTGGCAAGTGAGATTTCTTTCTTGAAACTCTTTTTTCTAGCGCTTGGAATTGGCTGCATTTTTATCGCGTTGTTGAAATAGTAAGTCGAGTATAGTGGGGAGAAGCTGATGAAAGAAGTATTAGAAGTTTTACCGAAAACGATGAAGCGGCTAGTGGAAAGTTGTAAGCAATATGATGCTCTAGAGGAAATTCGTGTTCGAATTGGAAGACCGCTAGAGTGTATTGCTCATGGCGAAGTGTTTTTTTATGACTATATCGTTACAGCAGAGGATGCCATTTACTTATTGAATAAGTTAAGTCAATTCTCAATTTATACGATGGAAGAGGAATTAAAACGTGGGTATGTGACACTTCGAGGAGGACATAGAATCGGCTTAGCTGGAAAAGTCATTACAGAAAAAAGCGCAGTGAAAATGATTCGAGATGTCTCTTCCTTTAATATTCGTATCGCTCGTCAAAAAATAGGAATTGCTGAACCACTTTTGCCGTATTTGTATGAATCACGATGGTTAAACACGATGGTAATTGGCCCACCGCAAACGGGGAAAACAACACTTTTAAGAGATGTAGCACGTTGTATGAGTCAAGGTGTAAGTGCTTCGAAAATTCCTTCTTGTAAAGTGGGGATTGTTGATGAGCGGTCAGAAATTGCAGGTTGTGTGAAAGGTATTCCGCAATATGACTTTGGAGCGCGAGTAGATGTGTTAGACGCATGTCCAAAAGCTGAAGGAATGATGATGATGATTCGTTCTATGAGTCCAGATATTTTGATTGTAGATGAAATTGGGCGTAAAGAAGATAGTGAAGCAATTATGGAGGCGGTGCATGCTGGGGTTCAGCTTTTTATAAGCGCACATGGATTTTCTTATGATGATGTTGTGAAACGTCCATCACTAAAAGCGGTGCTGGAGCTCGGTATATTTGATAGGTTTGTGGAGCTATCAAAAGCAAGAGGGCCAGGAACAGTTATGCAAGTAAAAGATAAATATGGAAAATCGGTATTACCTCATAGAAAGGCGCAAAGCGTATGGTGAAAATATTTGGTGCAGTGTTAATCGTTGCGGTCAGCACCTTTTTCGGATTTTCATACGCTAAAAGATACAGTGAGAGACCAAGGCAACTTAGATTATTAAAAGCGGCACTTCAATCATTAGAGGCAGAAATTATGTATGGGCACACACCTTTGTCTGAAGCTGCCGAGCGATTAGTGAAACAAATGCCTAAGCCGTTAAATTGGATATTTCAAAGTTTCGCTAGAAGGCTAGAAGGCGGAGAACAAACAGTAAGAGAAGCTTGGATAGATAGTTTGAAAGAAAATTGGAAGCTAACAGCATTTCAACAAACTGAGTACGAGATTTTGCAGCAATTTGGTGAAACGCTCGGACAACATGATCGTGAATCACAACAAAAACATATTCGCTTATGCATTACACATTTAGAGAGAGAAGAAGAAGAAGCGAAAGCATTACAACTGCAATACGAAAAAATGATCAAGAGCTTAGGGGTACTAGCGGGGCTACTTATCGTAATTTTACTACTATAGGAGGGAGAAAGGCGATGTCCATTGATGTTGGATTAATATTTCAAATCGCCGGAATCGGCATTGTTTTAGCTTTTATTCATACCGTACTAAAAGAATTAAAGCGAGAGGATATTGCAAATTGGGTTATCCTTGTCGGTTTTGTCGTTATTTTATTTCATGTGGCATTTTTAATTAATACGCTATTCGACAAGATTAAGAGTGTCTTTCTCTTCCAGTAAAGGAGGCGGTTCGAATCGAAATTATACAAATTGTCGGATTAGGCCTCGTTGCTACGTTTTTAGCGGCTGTATTAAATCAGCATAAATCTAGCATTACGTCGTTATTTATTGTGTTCGTAGGTAGCGTGATGTTTCTTATTTTAATTGATCAAATTCACTCTATTTTACAAATGATTGAGAGAGTAGCGAGTGAAGCGAAAGTTAGCAACGTATATGTAGAAACGTTGCTAAAAATTATTGGGATTGCTTATATTGCTGAGTTTGGAGCACAAATTACAAAAGATGCAGGGCAGGGTGCAATCGCTTCAAAAATTGAATTAGCTGGAAAAATCTTAATTTTAGTAATGGCGATTCCTATTTTGACGGTTGTCATTGAAACTATTCTCGGATTTTTACCGACGGGATAAGGGGGAGTGAATGTTGAGGGGGTTTGGAGCTAAGCTGCTATTTGCTTGCTTCCTTTTCTTTTCTTTACCGGTTGTTGTACAAGCTTCTCCTGTAGAAACAAACGTCGTTGATCAACAATTGGATAAGCTCGGAATTGAAGATGTGAAGCAATTTTGGGACGGGCTTGTTACAAAATATGGAGGTTATTTACCAGAGAGTCAAAAAGGTAGTTTTATGGAGTTTGTAAAGGGAGAAAAAGAAATTTCTATAAAAGAGTGGATGCTAGGTTTATTAAAGTATTTATTTCACGAGCTTGTTGCAAATGGGAAGCTACTTGGAACGCTCATTATGCTTACAATTTTTAGTGCATTGTTGCAATCACTGCAATCTGCATTTTCAAAGAGCAGTGTAAGTAAAATTGCCGATGCTGTTGTATATATGGTACTTATTATTTTCGCTTTAAATAGTTTTTATGTCGTCATGACATATGCAAGAGAAACGATACAAACAATGGTAGATTTCATATTAGCGCTATTGCCAATCTTGCTTGCACTTATAGCAACTGGAGGTGGTGTTGTATCTGTATCGTTTTTTCATCCGATTATTATCTTTTTAATGAACACGAGCGGGCTTTTGATGAATTATATCGTTCTACCACTTTTATTACTTGCAACGATATTAAGTATTGTAAGTACGATGAGTGATCAATATAAAGTTACGAAATTGTCCAAGCTTCTGCAAAACGTTAGCGTTGGGATTATCGGTATTTTTTTAACGATTTTTTTAGGGGTATTATCTGTACAAGGAACAGCGACAGCTGTTGCTGATGGAATCGCTGTGAAAACTGCTAAATTTGTAACAGGGAACTTTATTCCCGTAGTAGGAAGAATGTTTACAGAGGCGGCGGATACTGTTATTAGTGCATCGGGATTATTAAAAAACACAGTCGGAATTATCGGGCTCGTCATTCTATGCTTAATTGTTGCTTTTCCAGCGATTCAAATTTTTTGTATTGCGTTTATTTATAAATTCGCAGCAGCAGTATTACAGCCAGTTGGCAGCGGAGCAATTATTCAATGTTTAGATATTATTGGGCGAAGCATCATTTATGTATTTGCTTGCTTAGCTATCGTATCATTTATGTTCTTTTTAAGTATCACAATTATTATCGCTGCGGGGAACATTACACTTATGATGCGGTAGGAGGTGAAGGGTATGCAATTTGTTACAGAGTGGATTAGAAACATTATCGTTTTTTTACTCTTAGCGACAATGCTTCATCTTATTCTTCCAAATTCAAATTTGCAAAAGTACGTTAAATTCGTTGTAAGTCTATTATTAGTTGTTTTAATCTTAACGCCCCTTTTTAAACTACTGCAAACAGATGTGAATGAAGTAATCGCAAATTTTAATGAAGAGAAGTACGTAGCAGAAGGATCTGTAAAAAATTCAATAGATTCGAAGAAAAAAGAAATACAAGCTCTAACACGTGCATATAGTTTAGAAGAGATGGCTACCAAAATGAAAAAAGAAGTAGGAAAAGAATTCGAGAAAAAGTATGGTATGACAGTCTCTGAAATACAAATAGTCGCAGCGGAAAGTACAGCGGAAGTAAAGTCAGCAAAAGATATTCAAACTGTTGTTGTGACGTTGAAAGAAAAAGAACGTAGTAAAAATGATGCAATCGAAACAGTAAAACCAGTTGAAATTAACACGAAGGAACCTCCGAAAAAAGTAGAAGAAACGAATGTAGAAATGAAAGATTTCTTTTCAAGCAGGTGGCAACTAGAGAATAAACAAATCCAAGTTCAAATGGAAGGGAGGACAGGTAGAGTAAATGGACAATAAAGATAAAAATTCGAAGTTCTCATTTTTTCGAAACTTATTGAATGGGGATGAAAAAGAAAGCAATGAGAAGGGAAAAAAGATAACACCTAAGTTTTTACTTGTCCTACTCATTCTTGGGATTTTGCTTATGTTTTCTAGTAGTCTTTTTTCAAGTAAAAAAGAAGAAGTACCTGTATTTAAAGAACAAAAAACGCAAAACCAAGAAAAAGACGTACCAACTTTTGGACAAAAAAATAATGATAGTATGTCAAATGTAGAAAAGTATGAAAAAGCGTATGAACAAGAATTAAAAGCAGCCTTAGAAGAAATAGCGGGAGTAAAAAATGTAACGATTAAAGTAAATTTAGATTCATCTGAGGAAAAAATATTAGAAAAAAACACAGTGAAACGTTCACAAACAACAGGTGAAACAGATAAGACAGGTGGTAAGAGGGAAGTAGAAGATGAGTCCCTTGATGAAAAGACAGTCATTATACGTGAAGGTGATAAAGAAACTCCCGTTGTTTTACGAACAGAGAAACCGAAAGTACGAGGTGTTCTTGTCGTAGCAAAAGGAGTGGATAATATACAAGTTAAAGCGATGGTAAAAGAAGCTGTAATACGGCTGCTAGATGTACCAGCTCATCGTGTTTCAGTATCACCGAAAAATTGATAGGGAGGAAATAAAGTGTTAAAAAAACAAACGGTTTGGCTATTAACGATGTTAAGTTTAGTTGTTGTACTATCTGTTTATTACGTAACAACTCCTGACAAAATGAATACAGCATCGCCGGCAACAGGTGAAAAGATTGGACAAGAAAAACAAGGTACTGATAAAGCAGTAACAAATGAAGCACCTAAAGAAACGCCAAAAAAAGAAAATACAAGCAAGGAAACATCAAATAAAGAAACAAACAAAGAAACGAACAAAAAAGAGAGTGCTCAAAAAGAAACAAGTAAAAAAGATGCTAACGTAACAGTTCAATCCAGTGATGAAAATTTCACAGCGTTACGTATGCAAATGGAAGATCAGCTAAGTGAACAAAAATCAAGATTACAAGAAGTGATGAATTCAGCAAAATCTTCAGCAACAGAAAAGAGTAAAGCGAAAGATAATTTTGATGCAATTACTACAATGGAAACGAAGCAAGAATTACTTGAGACAGTGATTAAGTCTCAAGGAGGATATAAAGATGCCCTTGTAAGAGCTGATGGAACTGACATTAAAGTAACTGTGAAAGCAGCAAAGCATTCACAAAAAGAAGCGAATAAAATTATACAGCTTGTAAGAAGTGAAGGCGGATCAAAAGATGTAGGTGTGAAATTTGATCCACCAACAAAATAAAAACTAATAATCCGCGAGGGAATCCCTCGCGGATTATTAGTTTTTACGAATCGGATTGTTTGAAAATAGTTATAGAAAAAAGCTATCATTTTCGATAGCTTTTTTCTGTTTCGTCTTTGTAGTTGTTTTTATTATGTTCAACTCGGAACGGAGAAATACGTTGTGAGTAAAAGATTAGCGGTTCATGGTAATGATGATTACTTTTTCCAGATTTGACGTGGATGAAGAGAACGAATGCCCAGACCATTACGGCAGGTAAGAAGAGAATGAGCCATATCATATGTCCACACCTCGATACGATATATTTTCTACACTTTGAACATACTATTCTTATATGAAGGAATGATGAACGGTGTGTAAACAAAAAAATAATATTTGGTAAAAATATGTTGTTGACTATAGATGAAGTGAAGAGTGGAGCGGTAATGATCTGTTTATTGTGTAGCATTTTGAAAAAGTAAGGAATGTTTTTTAGGAAGTGGTCTTGCCAATTTTGTGTGAAACTTGGTATTATTACTAGGTAATAAATTTTTATTGAAATAATATTTTTACAGGAGTTTCGATTTATTATAAAGAAATATAAATTGGAATGTTTAAAAAATTTATCGTAAGATGGAAATAGCAATTATTTCTATTAGTAAATGAAATACATTTTCTAATAGAGTACATCGTATTTTTACAGTCAATCTAGTTTTAGTGACGAGAATCTGTAAAAACGAGACAAACAAGAGTATGGGAGTGGATTTTACATGTTTAAAATTCAAGAAGTTCGTGAATTAATTAAATTAATTGATAGCTCTAATATTGATGAATTTGAATACAAAAAAGATGGTACGACAATCAAAATGAAAAAGCGTGGTAATGAAGTTGTTGCGGTGCAAGCACCTGTAGCAAAACAAGTCGTGCAACCAGTAGCACCTGTTGAAGTTGAAACAACAGTAGCGGCAGCACAAGTGGAAGTACCAAAACAAGAAGAGCAAAAAGTGGTTCAAAATGAAAACCTACATAAAATTACATCACCGATGGTAGGTACATTCTATTCTTCATCTTCGCCTGATACACCTGCATATGTAAGTGTAGGAGACAGAGTATCAAAAGATTCTATCGTATGCATTGTTGAGGCTATGAAGTTATTTAACGAAATCGATGCAGATGTAGATGGTGAAATTGTTGAGATTCTTGTTAATAATGGACAGCTTGTTGAGTATGGACAACCGCTATTTCTTGTAAAAGCGTAATAAGGGAGTCTTTGTGATGATAAAAAAAGTATTAATAGCCAATCGTGGGGAAATTGCTGTACGAATTATTCGTGCTTGTAAAGAAATGGATATTGAAACAGTCGCAATTTATTCAGAAGCAGATAAAGAGTCACTTCACGTACAAATTGCTGATGAGGCGTATTGTGTAGGACCAACGATTTCGAAAGAAAGCTATTTAAATTTGACGAACATTATTAGTGTTGCGAAGTTAACAGGCTGCGATGCTATTCATCCAGGATACGGATTTTTAGCAGAGAATGCAGATTTTGCAGAGCTATGCCGTGAATGTAACTTGATTTTTATCGGTCCAAGTCCAGAAGCTATTTCAAAGATGGGCACAAAAGACGTTGCTCGTGATACAATGAAAGAAGCAGGGGTTCCGATTGTACCAGGTTCACAAGGGATTATTAAAAATACCGAAGAAGCGATCGAGCTTGCTAATCAAATTGGATATCCAGTTATTATTAAAGCGACTGCAGGTGGCGGCGGAAAAGGTATTCGTGTTGCACGCCATGAAGAAGAGCTTGTAAAAGGAATTCAAATTACACAGCAAGAAGCTAGTACCGCTTTTGGGAACCCTGGTGTATACTTAGAAAAGTACGTTGAAGATTTCCGCCATGTTGAGATTCAAATAATGGCAGATACACATGGAAATGCCATTCATTTAGGAGAGCGTGATTGTACAATTCAGCGCCGCTTGCAAAAACTACTAGAAGAAAGTCCATCACCTGCACTTGATGAAAATGTTCGCAAGCAGATGGGTGATGCGGCAGTTAAAGCGGCGGTAGCGGTTGATTATACAGGTGCTGGTACGGTTGAGTTTATTTATGAATATAGAACGAAAAGCTTTTATTTCATGGAGATGAATACGAGAATTCAAGTTGAGCATCCAGTTACTGAAATGGTAACAGGGATGGATTTAATTAAAGAACAAATTCGTGTTGCTTCTGGAGAAAAGTTATCGTTACAGCAAGAAGAAGTACAATTTAATGGTTGGGCAATTGAATGCCGAATTAATGCGGAAAACCCTGCCAAAAAATTCATGCCATCCCCAGGTAAAGTAGAAATGTACTTGCCACCAGGCGGATTTGGTATTCGCGTCGATTCAGCTGTATATCCGGGATATTCAATCCCACCTTTCTATGATTCGATGGTTGCTAAATTAATTGTTCACGGAAAAACACGTGAAGAGGCAATTGCAAAAATGAAGCGTGCACTCAGTGAGTTTGTCATTGAAGGCGTACATACAACAATCCCGTTCCATTTGCAATTGCTAGATCATCCTGATTTTGTAAAAGGTGAGTTTAATACGAAGTTTTTGGAAGAGCATGAACTTGTGACGCAGTGATACATTAAAGGAGGTTTTTTTTCATGGCTGAACATATGTTAGATATGGGTCAAGATACAACTCTTGGTAAAGTAGAAATTGCACCAGAAGTAATTGAAGTAATCGCAGGTATTGCAGCTGCTGAAGTAGAAGGTGTAGCGGCAATGCGTGGTAATTTTGCTACAGATGTTGTTGAGAAGTTAGGTAAGAAAAATCATGGTAAAGGTGTAAAGGTTGAATTAGCAAACGAAGATATTATCGTTGACCTTTATGTTGTAATGTATTTTGGCGTAGCAATTCCAGTTGTTGCACAAAAGATTCAAGACAACATTCGCCAGGCACTCTTTACAATGACAGGGCTTGAGCCAAAAGAAGTGAATGTTCACATCGTTGGCGTAACATTCGAAACACAAAAAACAGAAATTGAACCAGTGTAAGAATGAAAAAGGTGCCTAGTAACATAGGCATCTTTTTTATCGTTTCATTTCTTCACAAATTAAAACCCTCTAATTATTATACTATTTCAAAAAATAAGAAATCAAAAAGAAGATGTTTCGTTTTTCCAAAAAACGTACATTGTGATAAGATATGGAACTTGAAGTTAATCTTTTTATTATTTTTCAGCCTTGTAACCCGTGTGTGAAACGATAAATTGTGTTATTATCATTGTATTATAAGGTTGGAAAATCAATGAAAACTGTAAGAGTAAGTGAATTGACGGCTTATAAATTATAATAATATAACAAAGCATAAGGAAAGACTTGAAGCATAAAGGAGAGTTACAATGAAACGTAGGACGGCTAGAGAAAGAGCTATGCAAGCATTATACCAAATGGATATTACAGGTGAATTAGAACCGAAAGTAGCGGTGGAAAACACGCTAGATGAAGGTGAAGAAACAAATGATTTTCTAGAATCACTTGTAGTAGGTTTTGTAGAAAATAAAGAAGTAATTGATGAAGCGATTCGTCAAAACTTAAAAAAATGGAAGCTGGAGCGTATTAGTATTGTTGATCGCAGTATTTTACGTGTAGCTGTGTATGAAATGAAATACATGGAAGAAATTCCACACAACGTAACAATTAACGAAGCGATTGAAATTGCTAAAACATTTGGGGATGAGGAATCTCGTCGTTTTATTAACGGCGTTTTATCTAATATAAAAGATACACTGTAATTTCTTTAAGGGGGAATCTTAAAATGGTAGCAGTAATCATCAAAGGAAATGAAGTTGCGGAGAAAAAACGAGCACAATTAACAGAAGAAGTTGTGAAGTTGAAAGAGCAAGGGATTGTACCAGGATTAGCAGTTATTCTAGTTGGAGAAGATCCAGCATCTCGTTCTTATGTAAAAGGAAAAGAAAAGGGCTGTGAACAAGTAGGAATCTATTCAGAGCTAATTGAACTTCCTGAAACAATTACTGAGGAGCGTTTGCTTACTGAAATCGATCGCTTAAATGGCGATGACCGTATTAATGGCATTTTAGTGCAATTACCTTTACCAAAACATATTGAAGAAAAAGCTATCATTGAAAGAATTTCACCAGAAAAAGATGTAGATGGATTTCACCCAATCAGCGTGGGACGTATGATGACGGGACAAGATACATTCCTTCCATGTACACCGCACGGTATCGTAGAATTAGTAAAAGAAACAAATCTTGATATCTCAGGAAAACATGTTGTAGTAATTGGAAGAAGTAATATTGTCGGCAAGCCAGTGGGGCAATTGTTCTTAAATGAAAATGCAACTGTAACATATTGTCATTCTAAAACGCAAAATATGAAAGAGTTAACGAAGTTAGCTGATATTTTAATCGTAGCTGTTGGACGACCTAAAATGGTAACAGCTGATTATATTAAAGAAGGAGCGGTTGTAATCGACGTTGGTGTGAACCGTTTAGAAACCGGTAAACTTTGTGGTGATGTTGACTTTGACAACGTGTTAGATGTTGCAGGTTACATTACACCTGTGCCAAAGGGTGTTGGTCCAATGACGATCACAATGCTTCTTCATAATACTGTTGAATCTGCTAAGCGTGCAGGTGTCGTTTGTAAATAATTTGAGTCGGCTATGAGGAGAGAGAAATGGAAAAACAATATTTAACCGTTACAGCGTTAACACGCTATATAAAAACAAAAATAGAATATGATCCGCATTTGCAGTCTGTTTGGTTAAAAGGTGAAATTTCCAACTTTAAAAATCATAGTCGTGGCCACATGTACTTTACATTGAAAGATGAAAATGCAAGAATCGCAGCGGTTATGTTTGCGGGTCATAATCGTAATATTAAATTCAGACCTGAAAATGGGATGAAGGTACTTGTGAAAGGGAAAATTTCCGTTTACGAGGCGAGTGGTTCTTATCAAATTTATATTCAAGACATGCAGCCTGACGGAGTCGGAAACCTGCATTTAGCTTACGAACAATTAAAGGTTCGTTTAGAGGAAGAAGGTTTGTTTTCTCAAGTTTATAAAAAAACAATTCCTCCTTATGCTAAAACAATAGGTGTGATTACGTCGCCAACAGGGGCAGCGATTCGTGATGTTATAACAACGATTAAACGTCGTTATCCAATTGGAAATGTTATTGTGTTTCCGGTACTTGTACAGGGGGAGTCAGCAGCTCCCTCAATTGTACAAGCGATTCGTACAGCGAATGAAATGGGAGAGATAGATGTCCTAATCGTTGGGCGAGGGGGAGGCTCTATTGAAGAGTTATGGGCTTTCAATGAAGAAATGGTAGCAAGGGCAATCTTTAAGAGTGAGATCCCTATTATTTCGGCAGTAGGCCATGAAACGGACTTTACAATTGCGGATTTTGTTGCCGATTTACGTGCGCCAACACCGACTGCAGCAGCTGAGCTGGCAGCGCCTAACATTATAGAGTTACAAGAAAAGGTATTACAAAGAACTCTAAGATTGCAAAGAGCAATGAGAGAGTTAGTACATAAAAAAGAAGAAAAACTACAAGTATTGCAAAAATCTTATGCGTTCCGTTATCCAAGACAAGTATATGAGCAAAAAGAAGAGCAATTAGATAGAGCGTTAGAACAGCTTGTTTTAGCGAAAGAGCGCTATATTGATAAAAAGGTAAATCAGTTAAAACAGCTTTCATTTTATTTAGAGAAGCACCACCCAGCTCAAAAAATTATGCAAACGAAGGTAGCGGTTGAAACATTGCAAAAGCAATTGCAACGTGAAATGCAAACATTACTTCAAACGAAAGAATTTGCCTTTGTAAGAGCTGCTCAAAAACTTGAAGCGTTAAGTCCGCTTAAAGTAATGATGAGAGGGTACGGGCTTGTATATGATGAAGAGAAGCAAGTGTTAAAAAGTGTGAAAGATGTTAGCCTTGGAGATGCTGTTTCAGTTCAATTACAAGATGGAATACTAGATTGTAGCGTATCAGGCATAGAGGAGCGTGAATTGAATAATGGAAAATAAATTAAGCTTTGAAGAGGCAATTTCGCAACTTGAGCACCTCGTTTCTAAGCTAGAGCAAGGTGACGTACCTTTAGAAGAAGCAATTTCTTATTTTAAAGAGGGTATGGAATTATCTAAGCTTTGTGATGAGAAGTTGAAGAACGTACAAGAACAAATGGCAGTTATTCTTGGGGAAGATGGAGAGCTTGAACCGTTTACTGCTTTAGGAGATGAAGCATAGTGACTATTGCTTTTGATACTTTTTTGAAAGAAAGTAAAACTTTCGTAGAAGAGAAGCTTGTAAGCTATGCGAATGAATTACAATGTCCAAATGTACTTCGTGAAGCGATGGCATATTCTTTGGAAGCGGGTGGAAAGCGTCTCCGCCCGTTACTTTTATTTGCGACATTACAAGCGTTTGGTAAAGAAAAAAATCTTGGAATAGGTGCAGCTTGTGCTCTTGAAATGATACATACATACTCGTTAGTTCATGATGATTTACCTTGTATGGATGATGATGATTTAAGAAGAGGTAAGCCCACAAATCATAAAGTATTTGGTGAAGCGATGGCAGTTTTAGCAGGCGATGGTTTGTTGACGTATGCTTTTCAAGTTATTATGGCATATGAACAAAAGGAAATCTCTGCTGAAAAAAAAGTAAGACTTGTACTTGAGCTTGCAAAAGCGGCAGGACCAGAAGGAATGGTTGGCGGACAAGTGGCAGATATGGAAGCTGAAGGGAAACAGCTTACGATTGATGAGTTGGAGTATATTCATAAGCATAAGACTGGGAAACTACTTGAATTCGCTGTACTTGCAGGATCGATACTTTCTGATGCCACAGAAGAACAAGAAGAAAAGTTACTTGCGTTTGCAAAATATATCGGCCTAGCTTTCCAAATTCGAGATGATATTTTAGATGTGGAAGGAACCGAAGAAGAGATTGGAAAACCGATTGGTAGTGATGTTTCCAACGAAAAGAGCACATATACGACGTTATTTACTGTAGATAGAGCAAAGGATATTTTAGAAGAAACAATTGCAAAAGCAAAAGGTGCTATTCGTTCCTTGCAATTACAAGATGAATATTTACTATCTATTTGCGATTTGATTGCAAAACGTAATAACTAATATAACAGCGTTTCCATTTGTTGAGTCATTCATCATTTTATGATATAAATGTAGGAAAAGGTTTTTCTTTTCTTGTTATTGGCAAAAATATATGTAGATTACATTGCCGTTATCACTTCGTGTTAGCGGCTATTTTTTTCATCGCCTAAAGAAATATGGTTTATAATAGGAT
Source organism: Bacillus cereus group sp. MS39 (assembly GCF_040448665.1). Classification (NCBI taxonomy): domain Bacteria; kingdom Bacillati; phylum Bacillota; class Bacilli; order Caryophanales; family Bacillaceae; genus Bacillus; species Bacillus cereus group sp. MS39. The sequence goes on from NZ_CP123058.1 coordinate 1,226,659, forward strand.
TAGGGCGCAATAGACTGGTTAATTGCAGGACAAGGTGAAAAATAAAAAAAAGATAATTTCTTGTTTTGTGTAAATGTTTTTTATAATATTTGACATGTTGACAGATTATGAAATGAAAGTGAGTGATCCATGTGGATCTAACGCAAATTCAAAACCCTAGTTTTTTGAAAGATATGTCTATCGGTGAACTAGAGGGATTGAGTGAGGATATTCGTAAGTTTTTAATTGAAGAGCTCTCTCAAACAGGTGGACATATTGCACCTAATTTAGGTGTAGTAGAACTCACAATTGCTCTGCATAAATTATTTGATAGTCCGAAAGATAAATTTTTATGGGACGTAGGACATCAATCCTATGTACATAAAATTTTAACAGGACGTGCAAAGGAATTCGGTACATTAAGGCAATATCAAGGTCTATGTGGTTTCCCAAAACGTTGCGAGAGTGAGCATGATGTATGGGAAACTGGCCATAGCTCGACATCATTATCTGCTGCAATGGGAATGGCTCTAGCACGTGATTTAAAGAAAACGAAAGAATATGTTATACCAATCATTGGAGATGGTGCTCTAACCGGCGGAATGGCTTTAGAGGCATTGAACCATATTGGACATGAAAAAACGGACATGATTGTTATTTTGAATGATAATGAAATGTCAATTGCACCAAACGTTGGTGCGCTTCATAATGTACTTGGACGTCTACGTACCGCAGGGAAATACCATTGGGTAAAAGATGAACTAGAGTATATATTAAAGAAAATCCCAGCAGTCGGTGGGAAAGTTGCTGCGACAGCAGAGAAAATAAAAGATAGTCTTAAATATTTACTAGTATCCGGTGTCTTTTTCGAAGAATTAGGCTTTACATATTTAGGTCCAGTTGATGGGCACGATTATGAAAAGTTATTCGAAACGTTGCAATATGCAAAGAAAACAAAAGGCCCAGTGCTTGTTCATGTTATTACGAAAAAAGGAAAAGGTTTTAAACCAGCTGAGAGTGATGTTATTGGAACTTGGCATGGAACAGGGCCTTATAAAATTGAATCAGGTGACTTCGTTAAACCGAAAGAAGTTGCACCAGCATGGAGTGCTGTTGTTAGTGATACAGTACTTAAGCTAGCGAGAACGGATGAGCGTATCGTTGCAATTACACCTGCAATGCCTGTTGGATCGAAACTTGAGAAATTCCAAAAAGAATTCCCCGATCGTATGATTGATGTAGGTATTGCAGAACAGCATGCTACAACAATGGCGGCGGGTATGGCAACGCAAGGAATGAAGCCATTCTTAGCGATTTATTCAACATTTTTACAAAGAGCATATGATCAAGTTGTTCATGATATATGCCGCCAAAATTTAAATGTCTTCATCGGAATCGATCGCTCTGGTTTAGTAGGAGCAGATGGTGAAACGCATCAAGGTGTATTTGACATCTCATTCTTACGTCATTTGCCGAACATGGTACTTATGATGCCGAAAGATGAAAATGAAGGGCAACATTTAGTATATACGGCGATGCAATATGAAGATGGACCAATCGCATTACGTTATGCGCGCGGTAATGGACTTGGTGTTCATATGGATGAAGAATTAAAGGCGATTCCAATCGGTACTTGGGAAACGTTAAAAGAAGGTACACAAGCGGCTATTTTAACATTTGGTACGACAATACCAATGGCAATGGAAGCAGCTGAGCGTCTTGAAAAGGCTGGAGTTTCAGTAAAAGTAGTGAACGCTCGCTTTATTAAACCGATGGATGAAGCATATTTACATGATCTCTTAGGGAAAAATATACCGATTTTAACGATTGAAGAAGCTTGTTTAATTGGTGGTTTTGGAACGGGAGTAGTTGAATTTGCATCTGAGAACGGGTACCATAGTGCGTTAATTGAACGAATGGGTATTCCAGACCGTTTCATAGAGCACGGTAGTGTAACAAAATTATTAGAAGAAATTGGTTTAACGACAGATGCTGTTGTAGACCGTATTCATACAATGATTCCATCAAAACAAAAAAGGGCGTAACAAATGAGTGCAAAAAAAGAAAGAGTAGATGTACTATTAGTAGAGCGAGGGCTTATAGAAACACGTGAGAAAGCAAAACGCGCCGTTATGGCCGGACTTGTATATGCGAATGAGATGAGACTTGATAAGCCAGGAGAGAAGATCCCACAAGATACAGAGATTACGGTGAAGGGACAAGTTATGCCGTATGTAAGCCGTGGTGGTTATAAACTTGAAAAGGCATTAGAGACATTTCACCTGGATTTACAAGATAAAGTTATGATAGATATTGGTTCATCAACTGGTGGCTTTACAGATTGTGCGCTTCAAAACGGAGCGAAATTATCTTATGCATTAGATGTAGGATACAATCAACTTGCGTGGAAATTGCGTCAAGATGAGCGTGTTGTCGTAATGGAACGGACAAACTTCCGTTACGTGACACCAGCAGACTTAGACCGTGGTTTACCGCAATTTGCTAGTATCGATGTTTCATTTATATCATTAAAGCTTATACTGCCGGTTTTAAAAACAATGCTTATGCCTAATGGGGATGTAGCAGCGTTAATTAAACCACAGTTTGAAGCTGGAAGAGAGCAAGTTGGGAAAAAAGGTATCGTTCGTGATCGAAAAGTACATGAGGCTGTCGTAGAAATGATTGTCGACTTTGCTATAAAAGAAGGATACGACGTAGAAGGTTTAACATTCTCACCAATTACGGGCGGGGATGGTAATATTGAATTTTTAGTTCATCTGAAATGGCATGGTGAACGTGAGAATGGCGAAAATCATTCTCCAGTTTCTGTTGAGCAAGTAGTTACAGAGGCGCATGATGTCCTAAAACAAAAAGGAAAAGGGGAATAACATATGTTGTTCCTCTTTTTGTTGTAATTGTATAATGATTGTAAAAACAATTGTGTACAAGCAACGAATTATAAGTTAACATAAATAAGTGAAGTATACCAATGTTTAAACTATGGTAAGAGATAGTGTGAGGTGCAAATGTATGAATAAAGGTCAGCGCCATATTAAAATCAGGGAAATTATTGCGAACAAAGAAATTGAAACACAAGATGAATTAGTTGATATTTTACGTAATGAGGGATTTAATGTAACGCAAGCAACAGTATCGCGCGATATTAAAGAACTGCACTTAGTGAAAGTGCCATTACATGATGGGCGCTATAAATATAGCTTGCCAGCAGATCAACGATTTAACCCGTTACAAAAATTAAAACGCAATCTAGTGGATTCATTTGTAAAATTAGACACGGCAGGACATATGCTTGTGCTAAAAACACTGCCTGGTAACGCTCATTCACTTGGAGCACTTATTGATCATTTAGAGTGGGATGAGATCATCGGAACCATTTGTGGTGATGATACTTGCTTAATTATTTGCCGTACACCTGAAGATACAGGTGTTGTCTCTGATCGTTTCTTAAATATGTTGTAAAAAAAATCTTGTTTACTTTCCTCTGTAAAGTGGAAAGTGAACAGGATTTTTTTATTGGTTAAAAATGTGAATTCTTAATTGTAATATAATATTTTCTTTGAATAAAATTAGAAAATAGGTGGATTGACCCGTAAAACGAATGTTTGGTACAATGGAGCGGTTAGAAAAGTAATTTATACATACAAACATATAGTTTGACTATTTGAATGAAGAACTGAGAAAAGCCCTTAATAGGGGATTAGTTTATAACGAGGTGAATGGGGCATTGTTATCGGAATTATCGATTAGAAACTTTGCTATTATTGAGGCATTAAATATTTCTTTTCAAAAAGGGTTAACGGTTTTAAGTGGTGAAACAGGGGCCGGAAAATCGATTATTATTGATGCGATTAGTTTACTTGTAGGTGGCCGTGGTTCAGCGGAATTTGTTCGATACGGAACAGAAAAAGCTGAGATAGAAGGGCTATTTTATGTAGAAGATGATAAGCATCCGTGTATTGAAAAGGCAGAAGAGTTGGATATAGAAATAGAAGACGGCATGATTATTTTGAAGCGTGATATCGCTGCAAACGGAAAAAGTGTATGTCGTGTAAATGGGAAACTGGTCACCCTTAGTATATTAAAGGAAATTGGAAAAACACTTGTTGATATTCATGGGCAGCACGAAACACAAGATTTAATGAATGAAGAGCGTCATCTATTTATGCTTGATCATTTTGATGGAGATCGCATTGTTAAACAATTGGGTATATATCAAAATGTATACGCTGACTATGAGAAATTAAAAAAACAGTTAAAATCGTTAAGTGAAAATGAACAACAAATGGCGCATCGCTTAGATTTAATTCAATTCCAGCATGAAGAAATCAGTAAGGCGGATTTAAAGATGGATGAAGAAATTGAATTAACTGAAGAACGATTGCGAATTTCTAATTTTGAAAAAATTTATAAAGCATTAGGCGATGCATATCGCTCATTAAGCGCTGACGGACAAGGGTTAGATAATGTACGAAGCGCAATGGGACAAATGGAGAGTATTACACATTTAGATGAAGTTTATCAAGAAAATCATGATTCAATTGCAAATAGCTACTACTTATTAGAAGAAGTTGCATATCAACTTAGAGAAAAGCTCGATATGATGGAATATGATCCGAAGCGTTTAGACGAAATTGAAACGCGTTTAAATGAAATTCGTATGCTAAAGAGAAAATATGGAAATACTGTAGAAGAGATTTTAGCGTATGCTGATAAAATTGAACAAGAAATTTTTACGATTGAAAATAAAGACGTTCATATTGAAACGACGAAGAAGCAATTAAAGGAATTAGAAAGTGTTATTCTGCAAGAAGCAACGTCGTTAAGTAATATGCGTCATGAGCTTGCAGAGCATCTTACAAATGCCATTCATCAGGAATTAAAAGAATTATATATGGAGAAAACAAAATTTGAAGTGAGAATCATGAAGAGAGAAGGAAATGCTGAAGAGCCTCTTGTTGAGGGTGCCCCGGTAAGACTTACGGCGGATGGCTACGATCATGTGGAATTTTATATTTCAACAAATCCAGGTGAGCCGCTAAAACCACTTTCAAAGGTCGCTTCTGGCGGAGAGTTATCTCGTATTATTTTAGCTTTAAAAAGCATTTTTTCTAAGCATCAAGGTGTTGCATCTGTTATTTTTGATGAAGTGGATACTGGTGTAAGTGGTCGGGTTGCACAGGCTATTGCGGAAAAAATTTATCGAGTATCAGTAAACTCGCAAGTACTTTGTATTACGCACTTACCTCAAGTAGCTTCAATGGCGGATTCACATTTATTTATTCGAAAACAAGTAGCGAATGATCGGACAATTACATCAGTTACCGTTTTAACTATGGAGGATAAAGTAACAGAAATAGCTCGAATGATTTCTGGTGTGGAAATTACAGATTTAACGACAGAACATGCGAAAGAATTACTTACGCAAGCGCATCATTTTAAACAGACAGCAGAGGCTATCCAGTAATGGATAGCTTTTTTTCTCAAATAATGATTTCTTAATTCTTCCGGTTATAAATAAAGCACTGCAAGGAGAGATTAAAAAGTGAAGCCAAGAGGCTGAATGTGGGGTAGGAGCGAGGAGAGTGAACAAATTGAGATTAGAAAGATTTCGCAAAATAATAGGTCTTTGTCTCCTTGTTTCTTTAGTTTTTATTGGGTGTTTTAAACCGCTTCGGACGTTTATTTCATCCCCGAAGCAACTTGTTGTTTTTGAAGGGCAACAATCAGAAATAGCTTCATTACCAGTTTTTCAAGCTTCATCTACAGATCGTCATGTGTTTACAGTAAGTTCCAATGAACGAAAACAAGGACTTATGGTAAATCCTCATCAAAATGGTGAAGCAGATATGGTGTTTCAGCTTGCTGGTTTTCCAGTGAAAAAAGTAAATGTGAAAGTATTGAAAGATTTTAAAGTTATTCCAGGTGGACAATCAATTGGTGTGAAGTTAAATACAAAAGGGGTACTTGTTGTAGGCCATCATTTAATTCAAACTGAAAAAGGGAAAGTATCTCCTGGTGAAACAGCTGGTGTGCAAATTGGAGATATGATTACTGAAATTAATGGTAAAACAATTGAAAGGATGAGTGATGTAGCACCATTTATTCATAATAGTGGTGAAACAGGTGAACCGCTTAATCTTGTTTTGTTAAGAGATGGAAAACATATTCGCACTAAGTTAACACCACAAAAAGACAGTGGAGAATCGTCTTATCGTATTGGTTTATATATTCGTGATTCGGCAGCTGGAATCGGAACAATGACATTTGTTCATCCTGATTCTATGAAATATGGGGCACTTGGACATGTCATTTCTGATAACGATACGAAAAAGCCGATTCAAGTCGAAGATGGACAAATTATGCGTTCGACAGTTACATCAATTGAAAGAGGTAGTCATGGGAATCCAGGAGAGAAATTAGCGAGGTTCTCACCAGATCGTGAAGTGATTGGTAATATTACAATAAATAGTCCATTTGGTATATTCGGGAAATTAAATACAAATATACCAAATGGCGTAATGGATAAAGCGATGCCTATTGCACTATCTCATCAAGTAAAAGAGGGACCGGCAAAAATATTAACAGTTATTGATAAAGATAAAGTGGAAGCGTTTGATATTGAAGTTGTAAGTACAGTACCGCAAAAGTTTCCAGCTACAAAAGGCATGGTAATAAAAGTAACAGACAAACGTTTATTAGCGAAAACGGGTGGTATCGTACAAGGCATGAGCGGAAGTCCAATTGTACAAAACGGGAAAGTAATTGGTGCTGTTACACATGTATTTGTAAATGATCCAACATCAGGATATGGTGTTCATATTGAATGGATGTTACATGAGGCTGGAATTAACATTTATGAACAAGAAAGAAAAGCGAGCTAATTATTAATTAGCTCGCTTTTCTGTTGAAAAATTCGTTGAAATTTTGTAAAAGCTCCGCAAGAGGTGTTTTTTGTTGTAAAATAAAAGAAAAGGGTTGAACGTTTCGTTGTATTTCTATGATGGAATGTGTTGCGAAAGGGAATAAATGAACGATAAACATATTTTTTTGTGATTTTATCGGAAAGTAACAAACTTTAAAAGGGAATTTTCACACAATTGTCGAACAATTCATGTAGCCTAGAAGGATACACATGTCGGAGAATCGATTCGGTAAGGGAGGAAAAGCTGTGGAGAAAATTAAAGTCTGTCTTGTGGATGATAATAAAGAATTAGTATCAATGCTAGAGAGTTACGTAGCTGCTCAAGATGATATGGAAGTAATCGGTACTGCTTATAATGGTCAAGAGTGTTTAAATTTATTAAATGATAAGCAGCCGGATGTACTTGTTTTAGACATTATTATGCCACATTTAGATGGTTTAGCTGTACTAGAGAAAATGCGAAATATTGAAAGGCTAAGACAGCCTAGCGTAATTATGTTGACAGCATTTGGACAAGAAGATGTGACGACAAAAGCAGTTGACTTAGGTGCTTCATATTTCATATTAAAACCATTTGATATGGAGAATTTAACGAGTCATATTCGTCAAGTGAGCGGTAAGGCGAACGCTACCATTAAACGTCCACTTCCATCTTTCCGTTCAGCAACTACAATAGATGGAAAACCGAAAAACTTAGACGCGAGCATTACGAGTATCATTCATGAAATCGGTGTACCTGCTCATATTAAAGGGTATATGTACTTAAGGGAAGCAATCTCTATGGTGTACAATGATATCGAATTACTTGGATCTATTACGAAAGTATTGTATCCAGATATCGCGAAGAAATATAATACAACAGCAAGCCGCGTCGAGCGTGCAATCCGTCACGCAATTGAAGTAGCATGGAGTCGTGGGAATATTGATTCTATTTCGTCCTTATTCGGTTATACAGTATCCATGTCAAAAGCAAAACCTACGAATTCCGAGTTCATCGCTATGGTTGCGGATAAGCTTAGACTTGAACATAAGGCTAGCTGAGAGTAAAGATAGTAAGGGATTTAAGTTTTAGTAAAGCTTAATCATTCTTTAAATTTATACTCGATATTAAATGTAAAACCAATGAACTTTTTATTTAATGACCAATGAATTTTAGAATTCGTTGGTCTTTTTATTTTATTGAGAACAAGAGATCATTTGATATCATGGAAGATAAATCCTGTTTTTAGTAATATTACATATAAGTGAGTTTTTTTATAAGATAATTAAATAGGTATTGATAGGGAGAAGGGGAATGAAAAATAAAATATTAACTTGGCTAGGAATAGTAGCAGCTATGGGAGTTCTTGCTGGTGCAGTTACATTTGGAATGTTAGAACTTGCCGATAATCTAGTAGATAAAGAAGTGAATGCTCAAATAGATAAAAAAGAAGATCCAACGATAGTAGGTAGAGAGGTAGATGGAGTCTTTGTTGATGTGTATGTTACTGAAAATTCTACTGAAAGCGAAGTCATTACAGTGATGCATCATATGACTCATCAAAAAGTAGTGGCAGAACGAAAATCAGAATCCATTCCAATGATTCAAAATAATGCTGAAAAATTAAAAAATATCATAAATAAGAGTGGCTTTGCGAAAAAAAATGAGCTTTTAGAGATTACTGATAGATGGGCGAAAAAAGATTTTAGTCAAATTGTAGAAGATCACAATTATTTCTCGGATACCCAAGAAGGTAGCACTTGTAAAGCGACTAGAGCGATGGATGCGGCAGAAGAGCAACATTATATTTTAACTACATTCGGGGAGGGAAAAGCGAAAGAACTGTACGAATCAGGGGATACTCCGCACGTTCAATAAAAAATAATATAAGGGGCTTCTAGTTTTTTTATTATCGTGTCTTAAGGACGCAATGGGACTTATAAATAAATAGTCTGCTTTCTTTATGACGTGTAACAAAAAAGAAAAGATGTAATTCATTATTAAATGATGAAGGAACGGCTAAATCGCATCGTAGTACATCTGTTAAAGGATTTTAGTAGGGAAGTCATCCGTGATATAATAGAAAATAATAAAAAGCCCTGCAAAACAGGACTGTATTATTCTTCGTCTTTATTTTGTTTTTCTAATTCAACTAACTTTTGAATTAGAATGTGCTGCGGCATATGCATAAGTTGTTCAAGTGGAACACCTAATGCTTTTGATAGGCGGACTGCAGTGTCTGGAGAAATTTGTAATGGTCTCATAGAAGTACCTCCTTTTTCGTATAGTATAGCATAAGATTGGGGGAGTGAGGATGACTCTTATATTTGCACATCGTGGTGCAGCGGGAACGTACCCAGAAAATACAATGATTTCATTTGAAGCAGCTGAATCTTTTAGAGCAGATGGAATTGAGCTTGATGTTCAATTAACGAAAGATGGAGAAGTTGTCGTCATTCATGATGAAACAGTGGACCGGACAACAAATGGAAAAGGTGCGGTTCGTAATTATTTATATGAGGATTTATGTAAATTAGATGCGAGCTATAAATTCGGTGATAAAGTAGGCTTTTGTAAAATACCTCTTTTAGAAGAGGTGTTAGAATGGATTGATAAAACAGAGTTGCTACTTAATATTGAACTGAAAAATAATAAAATTCCATACAGAGGTTTAGAGGAAGAAGTTATAACGCTTGTACGGAAATGTAATCTAGAAGATCGTGTTATATTTTCTTCATTTAATCACTACAGTATGAAAAGGTGTCATATGATGGCTCCTGATATTCAAACAGCGATTTTATATCGCGAAGGTTTGCATAGTCCGTGGGCGTATGCGAAAAAAATGGGCGCTACAGCAGTGCACCCTAATTATCGTTATCTTCAAGATGCTGTTGCTGAATTAACGATGGAGAGTGGTGTAGAGGTTCGCCCTTATACAATTAATGAAGAAACGCTTATGCGTAAATATTTTGATATGAATATTTCGGCGATTATTACTGATTATCCTGAAACGGCAAGAATGTTATTGCCAATAAAAAAATGAGACCGCGTGTAACGGTCTCATTTTTTATTTATAAATAGTGGAGCCTTCCTATCTTTTAAAGCGAGCTTGTACTTTATTTCGTTTACGGTCTCGGTGTAAGACGAAGCCTCCGAAGATATAAAACCCGAGCGCGAAGCAGAGAGCGCCAATTAAAAATTGTAACCACAGTATAGAGAGTGGAGGAAATAGAATCCCGAATACAGTATCTCTCATTAACTTAATGCCAAATACAGCTAATGAAATAGGGATGAGTGCTAATGATAGAGCAAGGTAACGCTGCATATAAACGCTCCTTTTCAGATTATTTTGTTTATTTCAATGATGTTATATGAAAAGGGGGTTTGTCAAGAGGGGGCTGAACGAGTAAGATAAGGGTGTGAAAAATTTTGCAGAGATACTTCGAGAGGAAGTGTAATATATGAAACAAAAAGTTTTAATTGTTGGTGCAGGTGAAGGTGGTAGTACACTGCTGAATCTGTTACAAAGTTCAAATATATTTCAAATTATAGGAATTATTGATATAAATCCGATAGCAAAGGGATTACAAATGGCTAAGGAATATGGGGTTACAATTGGAGAGAGTGTAACGCCGTTTCTTTCTATGCATATTGATGTAATGTTTGATATGACGGGTGACGATGATTTACATAAAGATTTAATAAAGAAAAAGCATAAAGATACTCTTCTTATACCAGGTGATATTGCGAAAATTGTTACGAGATTAGCACATGAGAAGGAAGGTTTAATTGGAAAGTTAGAAGAACAGACGCAGCAAGGGGATTTAATTTTAAATTCTACGCATGACGGTATGATTGTGATTGATCGAGAGGGACAAGTCCGCCTATTTAATAAAAGTGCAGAGCGTATTATCGGATATAAAAAAGAAGATGCGGTAGGGAAATATATTTTAGAAGTTATTCCGACTAGTAAGTTGCTTCGTATTATACGTACGAAACAAATAGAAGTAAATTATGAACTGACATTAGAAAATGAAAAGAAAATTATTACAACCCGTATTCCAATATTAAAAGAGGGAGGAGAGGTACAAGGAGCATTTGCGATTTTTAAAGATATAACAGAGGTTGTAGATCTTGCGGAAGAAGTTACAGATTTAAAGGAGATTCAAACGTTACTTGAGGCGATTATCAACTCGTCTGAGGAAGCAATTTCGGTCGTGGATGAAAAGGGAAGAGGATTAGTAATTAACCCTGCCTATACGAAATTAACAGGTTTAACAGAAGAGGACATTATTGGGAAACCGGCTACAACTGATATTGTAGAAGGTGAAAGTATGCATATGAAAGTACTTCGAACGCGTAGGGCGGTACGCGGAATACATATGAAGATTGGACAAAAGAAGCGTGATGTAATTGTAAACGTAGCGCCAGTTATAGTGGATGGGATATTGAAAGGAAGCGTTGGTGTAATTCGTGACGTATCAGAAATTCAAAAGTTAACAAATGAATTGAATAGAGCAAGGCAAATTATTCGAACGTTAGAAGCGAAATATTCATTTGATGACATTGTCGGAAATTCAGATGAAACAACGGCCGCTATTGAACAGGCGAAACTTGGAGCGAATACACCAGCAACAGTATTACTACGCGGAGAATCTGGAACGGGTAAAGAATTGTTTGCACATGCAATTCATAATGGAAGTAATCGAAAATATAATAAATTCGTCCGGGTAAACTGTGCTGCCATTTCCGAGACTTTATTAGAAAGTGAATTATTCGGTTATGAGGAAGGTGCATTCTCAGGAGCAAAAAGAGGCGGAAAACGAGGTTTTTTTGAGGAAGCGAATAACGGTAGTATCTTTTTAGATGAAATAGGAGAATTGTCTGCAAATACGCAAGCGAAACTCCTTCGCGTGTTGCAAGAAAAAGAAATTGTAAAAGTGGGTGGAACGAAAGCGATACCTATAAATGTCCGGGTAATTGCAGCGACACATGTGAATTTAGAAAGGGGCATTCTAGAAGGAGAGTTTAGAGAGGATTTATATTATCGATTAAATAAAATTCCAATTCACATTCCGTCTCTTCGTCAGCGAAAAGGAGATATACCGGCAATTGCAGACAGATTGATTCAAAAAATTAACCAAGATTATGGTCGGAATGTAGAGGGGCTCACTGATTCGGCTATTTCATATTTACAATCATATGAATGGCCAGGAAATGTGAGGGAGCTTGAAAATATTTTAGGACGAGCTATTATCTTTATGAATTATAACGAAATATATATTGATGTCCATCATTTACCACCTTTACATACAGAAGAGCAGACTGAGGTAAAACAAAATAACTTATTACCTGAATTAGAAGAAAAGCCACTTGAACAATTAGTGACAGAGTTTGAAGGGCATATCATTCATGAATGTTTAGAGAGGTTTGATGGAAATAAAACAAAAACTGCAAGAGCATTAGGAATTTCGGTTCGAAATTTATATTACAAGCTAGAAAAGTATGAGTGTGCAAAAAATAGCATGCAATAAATTGCGTACCGTGCAATTTATTGCATGGTATACAAAAAGCGACATAAAAAGACAGAATGTTTTGTTATTTTCCAAAGTATTGATTTTACTGCATTTTGAATGCGTTTTCATTATTGGTAAGACCACTTTTGAAAGTTGGCACGGTATTTGCTTTATAAATAGACGAGGGACGACGGAAAGGGTTGATTACAAAATATGAAGTTAGAACACTTAATTGATCAAGCAGCAGGACAGCCTAAAAAAACTGTGGCTGTAGCAGTAGCTGAAGATCATGAAGTAATTGAAGCTGTAGCGAAAGCAATTAAATTACAGCTAGCTCAATTTCGTCTATATGGAAATCAAGAAAAAATAATGGGGATGCTACAAGAACATGGTTTACAAACTTCAGAACACATTGAAGTGATTGCAGCAGCGTCAAGTGCTGAGGCTGCAGAACTTTCTGTTAAAGCTGTAAGAAATGGCGAAGCAGATGTGCTTATGAAGGGAAACATCCCAACAGCAAATATTTTGAAAGCTGTATTAAATAAAGAGTGGGGACTTCGTAAAGGTAGCGCACTTTCACACGTTGCAGCATTTGAAGTTCCAAATTACGATCGTCTTATCTTTGTTACAGATGCAGCGATGAACATTGCACCTGATGTAACACAAAAAGCTGCTATTATACAGAATACTGTAGAAGTTGCCCAGGCAATAGGAATAGATTTGCCAAGGGTAGCACCAATTGCAGCAGTAGAGGTTGTGAATCCTGCGATGCAAGCGACAATTGATGCCGCGATGTTAACTCAAATGAATCGCCGCGGACAAATTAAAAATTGTGTCGTTGATGGACCACTTGCTTTAGATAATGCAGTATCACAAATTGCAGCAGAACATAAAGGCATAGTAAGTGATGTAGCAGGTAAAGCAGACATTTTACTCGTCCCAACGATTGAAGCTGGAAATGTGCTATACAAATCACTCGTATACTTTGCGGATGCAAAAGTAGGAGCTATGATTGCTGGCGCAAAAGCACCGATTGTTTTAACATCTCGTGCTGATTCAGCAGAAACAAAAGTATATTCATTAGCATTGGCAGTTACGACTGCTTCAAAATAAACCAAACAGGGTAAAACACTAGGGGGAAACGACAATGACATTAGAAATCTTCGAATACTTAGAAAAATATGATTATGAGCAAGTAGTATTTTGTCAAGATAAAGAATCTGGTTTAAAAGCAATCATCGCAATTCATGATACAACACTTGGACCAGCTCTTGGTGGAACAAGAATGTGGACATATGATTCTGAAGAAGCGGCGATTGAAGATGCATTGCGTCTTGCAAAAGGGATGACATACAAAAACGCAGCAGCCGGCTTAAACTTAGGTGGTGCGAAAACAGTAATTATCGGTGATCCACGTAAAGATAAGAGCGAAGCGATGTTCCGTGCATTAGGACGATACATTCAAGGACTAAACGGACGTTACATTACAGCTGAAGATGTTGGTACAACAGTAGATGATATGGATATTATTCACGAAGAAACTGATTTTGTAACAGGTATTTCACCATCATTCGGTTCTTCTGGTAACCCATCTCCAGTAACTGCATACGGTGTTTATCGTGGTATGAAAGCAGCTGCGAAAGAGGCTTTCGGTACTGATAATTTAGAAGGAAAAGTAATTGCTGTTCAAGGTGTTGGTAACGTAGCGTATCACCTATGCAAACATTTACATGCTGAAGGAGCAAAATTAATCGTTACAGATATTAATAAAGAAGCTGTACAACGCGCGGTAGAAGAATTCGGTGCATCAGCAGTTGAGCCAAATGAAATTTACGGTGTTGAATGTGATATTTACGCACCATGTGCATTAGGCGCAACAGTTAATGACGAAACTATTCCACAACTTAAAGCAAAAGTAATCGCAGGTTCTGCAAATAACCAATTAAAAGAAAATCGTCACGGCGACATGATTCATGAAATGGGTATTGTATACGCACCAGACTATGTTATTAATGCTGGTGGTGTAATTAACGTAGCAGACGAATTATATGGATACAATAGAGAACGTGCACTAAAACGTGTTGAGTCTATTTATGACACAATTGCAAAAGTAATCGAAATTTCAAAACGCGATGGCATTGCAACTTATGTAGCAGCAGATCGTTTAGCTGAAGAGCGCATTGCAAGCTTGAAAAACTCTCGTAGCACATACTTACGCAACGGTCACGACATTATTAGCCGTCGCTAATCATTCATATATTACTTTTACAAAAGGTGTGGTTACCTCTTATGAGGTTTCCACCTCCTTTTGAATTTATTAGTGGAGGTAGCAACAGTGTCTTTAAATCGAATTCTTGTTATTAATCCGGGTAGTACATCCACAAAAATTGGTGTTTTTGATAATGAAAGGCCCGTTTTAGAAGAAACTATTCGTCATGACGAAGAACAAATTGGAAAATATAAGAGAATTATCGATCAATATGAGTTTCGCAAAGAAACGATTTTAGAAGTTCTACATTCTCACGGTATTAACATTTCAAAGTTAAACGCAGTTTGTGGACGTGGGGGATTACTTCGTCCAATCGAAGGCGGAACATACACAGTAAACGATTCGATGTTAGAAGATTTGAAAAATGGGTTTAGCGGTCATCATGCTTCAAATCTTGGAGGCATTTTAGCATATGAAATCGCTTCTGGATTAAATATTCCGGCATTTATAGTAGATCCTGTCGTTGTAGATGAAATGGAGCCGGTTGCTCGTATAAGTGGTATTGCTGGTATGGAACGTAAAAGTATTTTCCATGCATTAAACCAAAAAGCAGTTGCTCGTAAAGTGGCTGAAGAATTAAATCACAAATACGAGGATTTAAATTTATTAGTTACACATATGGGTGGCGGTATTACAGTTGGTGCTCATAAAAAAGGAAAAGTTATTGATGTGAATAACGGTTTAAACGGAGAAGGCCCATTTAGTCCAGAGCGTGCGGGTACAGTACCGGTAGGGCAATTAGTGGAGATGTGTTTCTCTGGTGAGTATTACCGTGACGAAATGGTTAAAAAACTTGTTGGACAAGGTGGACTTGTAAGCCTAATCGGTACAAATGATGCGATCAAAGTAGAACAAATGGTTGAAAAAGGTGATCCGGAAGCAACTCTTATTTATAAAGCAATGGCATATCAAGTTGCAAAAGAGATTGGCGGAGCTAGCGCTGTACTTCACGGGAAAATTGATGCAATCGTTTTAACTGGTGGACTTGCGTACAGTAAAATTCTTGTTGATGAAATAAAAGAACGTGTTGACTGGATTGCAGATGTTATCGTACATCCAGGGGAAGATGAATTACAAGCATTAGCAGAAGGAGCACTTCGTGTATTACGTGAAGAAGAAGCGCCGAAAGAGTATGTTGTACGAGAAAAACAAACAGTAGCTAGGGGTTGAGATAATGGCAAGAGAATATGATTTAGTCATCGTTGGCGGCGGTACTGGTGGATATGTTGCTGCTATTCGAGCATCACAACTAGGATTAAAAACTGCACTTGTTGAAAAAGAAAATCTTGGTGGTACTTGTTTGCACAAAGGATGTATTCCTAGTAAAGCTCTTTTACGTAGTGCGGAAGTATACGCAACTGCTAAAAAAAGCGAAGAGTTCGGAGTTATTGCAAGTAATGTAGAACTAAACTTTGCGAAAGTGCAAGAGCGTAAAGAGAAGATTGTAACGCAACTTCATAAAGGTGTTCAACACTTAATGAAACAAGGTAAAATTGATGTGTTTGAAGGTATCGGCCGTATTCTTGGCCCATCTATTTTCTCTCCAATGCCAGGGACAATTTCAGTTGAACTTGCAAGTGGAGAAGAGAATGAAATGTTAATTCCAAAAAATGTACTTGTTGCAACAGGTTCTCGTCCGAATTCATTACCAGGTTTAGAATTAGACGGAGAGTATGTAATGTCTTCCGATCATGCCCTAAAAATGGAAACGCTTCCTAGCTCAATTATTATCGTTGGTGGCGGTGTAATCGGTATTGAGTGGGCATCTATGCTTGCTGACTTCGGTGTAGAAGTTACAGTATTAGAGTATGCGAAAACGATATTACCACTAGAAGATCAGGACGTTTCAAAAGAAATGCAACGTCTATTCAAGAAAAAAGGTATTAAAGTGGTAACTGGTGCAAAAGTATTACCAGAAACATTGGTAAAAGATAACGGAGTAACAATTCAAGCTGAACATAACGGTGAGAATAAAGAATTTAAAGCAGAAAAAATGCTTGTATCTGTAGGAAGACAAGCCAATACGCAAAATATTGGTTTAGAGAATACGGATATCGTTGTGGAAAAAGGATACATTCAAACAAATGAGTTTTATCAAACGAAAGAATCTCATATTTACGCAATCGGAGATGTAATCGGCGGCTTACAACTTGCTCACGTTGCTTCTCATGAAGGAATTGTTGCAGTAGAACATATTGCTGGTAAAGAAGTTACACCAATTGATTACTCTATGGTATCAAAATGCGTATATAGCAGTCCAGAAGTTGCTTCTGTCGGTTTAACAGAACAAGAAGCGAAAGAAAAAGGCTATAAGTTAAAAGTAGGTAAGTTCTCATTCCGTGCAATCGGAAAAGCACTTGTATACGGCGAATCAGATGGTTTCGTAAAACTTGTAGTTGATGAAGAAACAAATGACATTCTTGGTGTTCATATGATTGGACCACATGTAACAGATATGATTTCTGAAGCTGGTCTTGCAAGAGTACTTGATGCAACACCGTGGGAAG
Organism: Bacillus cereus group sp. MS39; assembly: GCF_040448665.1. NCBI lineage: Bacteria > Bacillati > Bacillota > Bacilli > Caryophanales > Bacillaceae > Bacillus > Bacillus cereus group sp. MS39. The sequence goes on from NZ_CP123058.1 coordinate 1,243,853, forward strand.
TAGCACATACAATTCATCCGCATCCATCATTATCTGAGGCGATTGGTGAAGCGGCATTAGCTGTAGATGGAAAAGCGTTACACGCATAAAAATGTGGATTTAGGAGGTTATGAAAAATGGCAGAAGTAAAAGAAAAGCGCCATGAAGAGCTTGGCTTAAGTGATGAGCAAGTATTAGAAATGTTCCGTACGATGTTACTTGCACGTAAAATCGACGAACGTATGTGGTTATTAAACCGTGCGGGTAAAATTCCATTCGTAATTTCTTGTCAAGGACAAGAGGCTGCGCAAGTTGGAGCAGCATTCGCTCTTGATAGAGAGAAAGATTATGCATTACCATACTACCGTGATATGGGTGTTGTACTAGCGTTCGGTATGACGGCTAAAGAGCTTATGTTGTCTGCTTTCGCGAAAGCTGGAGATCCAAACTCTGGTGGTCGTCAAATGCCTGGTCACTTCGGTCAAAAGAAAAATCGTATTGTGACAGGATCATCTCCAGTAACAACGCAAGTACCACATGCAGTTGGTATTGCATTAGCTGGAAAAATGGAAAAGAAAGATTTAGTAACGTTCGTTACATTTGGAGAAGGTTCTTCAAACCAAGGTGACTTCCATGAAGGGGCAAACTTTGCTGGTGTACACAAACTACCTGTTATTTTCATGTGTGAAAATAATAAATACGCAATCTCTATTCCAGTTGAAAAACAATTAGCATGTAAAAACGTATCAGACCGTGCAATTGGTTACGGAATGCCTGGATATACAATAGACGGAAACGATCCACTTGCAGTATATAAAGCTGTAAAAGAGGCAGCAGACCGCGGCCGTCGTGGTGAAGGCCCAACTTTAATTGAAACAGTATCATATCGTTTAACAGCACATTCTAGTGACGACGATGATCGTGTTTATCGTGATAAAGAAGAAGTAGAAGAAGCAAAGAAAAAAGATTCAATCATAACATTTGCAGCTTATTTAAAAGAAGCTGGCGTGTTAACTGAGGAATTTGAAAAACAAATGTTAGACGAAATTATGCATATCGTAAATGAAGCAACAGAATATGCAGAAAATGCTCCGTATGCAGCACCTGAAGATGCATTGAAGCACGTATACGCAGAATAGGGGGGAACGTTTCATGGCTGTAATGTCTTATATTGATGCTATTACATTAGCAATGCGCGAAGAAATGGAACGCGATGAGAAAGTATTTGTTTTAGGTGAAGATGTTGGTAAAAAAGGTGGCGTATTTAAAGCGACACACGGATTATATGATCAATTTGGTGAAGATCGTGCGCTTGATGCACCGCTTGCAGAATCTGCAATTGCTGGGGTAGCAATTGGTGCGGCAATGTATGGTATGCGTCCAATCGCTGAAATGCAGTTTGCTGATTTCATCATGCCAGCAGTAAACCAAATTGTTTCTGAGGCAGCAAAAATTCGTTATCGTTCTAATAACGATTGGACTTGTCCAGTTACAATTCGTGCGCCATTTGGCGGCGGTGTTCACGGTGCATTGTATCATTCACAATCTGTGGAAGCGATGTTTGCGAACCAACCAGGTTTAAAAATTGTCATTCCTTCTACACCGTATGATGCAAAAGGTTTATTAAAAGCAGCAATTCGTGATGAAGATCCAGTATTATTCTTTGAGCATAAGCGTGCATATCGCTTAATTAAAGGTGAAGTGCCAGAGGATGATTACGTATTACCAATCGGAAAAGCAGATGTAAAACGCGAAGGTGATGATATTACTGTTATCACGTACGGATTATGTGTTCACTTTGCTCTTCAAGCAGCTGAAAAGTTAGCGCAAGATGGCATCTCTGCACATGTTCTTGATTTACGTACTGTATATCCATTAGATAAAGAAGCAATCATTGAAGCAGCTTCTAAAACAGGTAAAGTTCTTCTTGTAACAGAGGACAATAAAGAAGGAAGTATTATAAGTGAAGTGGCAGCAATTATTGCTGAAAACTGTCTGTTTGATTTAGATGCGCCAATCGCACGTCTTGCGGGTCCAGACGTTCCAGCAATGCCATATGCACCAACAATGGAAAAATTCTTTATGGTAAATCCAGATAAAGTTGAAAAAGCAATGCGTGAACTTGCGGAATTTTAATCGGGGGGACTATACATGGCTGTAGAAAATATCACAATGCCTCAGCTCGGGGAGAGCGTTACAGAGGGGACAATTAGTAAATGGCTCGTTAATGTTGGCGATCATGTAAACAAGTATGATCCACTTGCAGAAGTAATGACTGATAAAGTAAATGCTGAAGTACCATCTTCTTTCACTGGTATTGTGAAAGAATTAATTGCTGGTGAAGGTGAGACGTTAGCTGTAGGTGAAGTAGTTTGTGTTATTCAAGTAGAAGGCGCAGATGAAGTAGCAGCGACAGCTGTTGAGGAAAAAACAAAAGAAGAACCAAAGTCAGAAGTAGCTACGTCTGAAAAAGCACCGAAAGCAAAACAACCAACTGATGGAAAACCACGTTTTTCACCAGCTGTTTTAAAACTTGCAGGTGAGCATAATGTTGATTTAGATTTAGTAGAAGGTACGGGAGCAAATGGCCGTATCACTCGTAAAGATATTTTAAAGCTAGTGGAATCTGGAAATATTCCGCAAGCAGGTGCGAAGAAAGAGGAAGCGGTAGCAGCAGTAGTAGAAGCGCGTCCAGAAGCACCAAAAGCAGCGCCAGTAGCACAAAAAGTAGAAGCTGCAAAACCAGTTTCTGTACCAACAATGCCTGGCGATATCGAAATTCCAGTAACAGGTGTGCGTAAAGCAATTGCAGCGAACATGTTACGTAGTAAACACGAAGCACCACATGCTTGGATGATGATTGAAGTAGATGTGACAAACCTTGTGTCATACCGTAATTCAATTAAAGGTGATTTCAAAAAGCGCGAAGGCTTTAATTTAACGTTCTTTGCTTTCTTCGTAAAAGCAGTAGCGCAAGCGTTAAAAGAGTATCCTCAAATCAATTCAATGTGGGCTGGCGATAAGATCGTTCAGAAGAAAGATATTAACCTTTCTATCGCTGTTGCAACAGAGGACGAACTATTTGTACCAGTAATTAAACACGCGGATGAGAAGACGATTAAAGGTATCGCTCGTGAAATTACAGAGCTTGCAGGAAAAGTACGTACGAAATCGTTAAAAGCGGACGAAATGCAAGGTGGAACATTTACAATTAATAACACAGGATCATTCGGTTCTGTTCAATCTATGGGTATTATTAATTATCCACAAGCGGCTATTTTACAAGTTGAATCAATTGTAAAACGCCCAGTAATTATGGATAATGGTATGTTCGGTGCTCGCGACATGGTTAACTTATGTTTATCACTTGATCACCGTGTACTAGATGGCTTAATTTGTGGTAAGTTCTTAGGACGTGTAAAAGAAATTTTAGAAAATACGTCAGAAAATAATACATCTGTATATTAATAAAAAGCTCGCTTATGCGAGCTTTTTATCATCTTATTTCTTCATCTACATCCTACTATATGTATAATATCTTCCCCAGTAATCTTACAATGAACGATTATGTATTAGGAATTTATGAAAATACATTGCTGATATATGGTATATGGATATAAAATAAGAAAAGAATAATTTTTTTGGCAAATCTTACTGACGAAACTGTAGTATAATATATTGTATTGTATGAAAAAGAGAGTTATTCTATATAAGTGTTTTATAGATAATGTGTAATCAGTCGTCAAAACATGAAGAATGTTGACTCCTGGTTTTTTATTTTGCTGTAACAATGTTTCAGGAGGATGTCATGAAAAGAAGTACCGAGTTTCTAAAAAGTTTAGATGTAAAATTAATATTAATTTTGTTAGCATTATGTGTTACGAGTATAGCTGCTATATATAGCAGTCAGCAAACTGGCCAATATGGAGAGGCAAACTTTGCGATGAAACAGGGTTTGAACTACATAATTGGAGTTGTATTGTTATTGCTTGTTGCAAGCATCGACTTAGATCAATTACAAAAATTGTCTTGGCCACTTTATATCGTCGGATTTGGTTCACTTATTCTTTTGAAAATACTACCGGTTTCCACTTTCACACCTGAAAAATTAGGTGCAAAAAGATGGTTTGTATTTCCGTTAGTTGGACAAATTCAACCATCTGAGTTTTTCAAAATTTCATTGCTTCTCGTAGTAGCAAGTATAGCAGTGAAACATAATGCACAGTATATGGCAAGGACATTCCAAACGGATTTACAATTAGTAGGTAAAATTGTGCTTGTATCCCTTCCGCCTATGGCTGTTGTATATAGCCAACCGGATACAGGGATGGTGTTCTTATATGCTGCTGCAATTGCATGTATTTTATTTATGTCAGGTATTCAGAAGAAATTGATAGCGTTATGTACAGTTATTCCAGTCACCATATTATCTGCGTTAATATTTATTTACGTAAGGTATGAGGATTTCTTCTTTAATAATTTAGTTACTTTACTAAAACCTCACCAACAATCACGTATTTTAGGTTGGTTAGATCCATTTGAACATACAGATCAAGGTTATCAAACACAGCAATCGATTTTAGCTGTAGGTAGTGGCGGTATGGAAGGGAAAGGATTTGGCGAAGGGAACGTCTATATCCCTGAGAAGCATACTGACTTTATTTTCGCTACAATTGCCGAAGAAGGTGGATTTATCGTAGCAGCGTTAGTTGTATTCTTATTCCTATTACTACTATATCGAACAATTATTATCGGTTATTCTGCTGATAATTTATTCGGTACATTATTATGTGCTGGATCAATTGGGATATTAACGGTTCAAATATTCCAAAACATCGGTATGATCGTTGGATTAATGCCTGTAAAAGGGATTGCATTACCGTTCTTATCATATGGGGGGAGTTCCTTGTTCTCGAATATGATTATGATGGGTCTCATATTATCCGTACGAAAAACGTATAAAAAGTATATGTTTTCCGTCAAGTAAGAAAAGCTGATTCGTTTAAAAACGAATCAGCTTTTTTACATATATGCTCTTAAACGTTGCAAACTAAAGCAAAGTAGCAGTTTGAGATGGGTAAGGAGTGCAAAGTGATGCATATGCATATTTTTGAAGGGGCACGGCATCTTTCTAATAGTGAATGGGTTATTCGGGCTATTATAGCATACATATTTTTAATATTAGTTGCGAAAGCGATGGGGCAAAGGTCCATCGCGCAACTTCGTTTTTTAGATGTTGTATTAGTGTTATTGCTTGGTGGGAATATTTCTAACGCATTATCTGATGAAAAAGTGGGATTATTCGGCTCGATGATTACAACGTTCATACTCGTTGTACTTCACATTATAAGCTCAGTCTTAATGTTGAAATGGGATAGATGGAGACGCTTTTTAGAGCCAGCACCTATTATTCTTATACACAATGGTTCCATTGATTTTAGCAATTTGAAAAAAGCGAGAATTACGGTGGAATATTTATTTTCGGAACTTCGCATGCGAAATGTGAGCGATATTCAAACGATTAGATTAGCATTATGGGAAGCGAATGGTGTTGTTTCTATATTTCGGTATCCAGAATATGAAGCAGTTTCGCGGCTTGATCTGAAAGTGGCGGGAAAAAAATCTCCAGTTTCTTTTGTATTAGTAAAGGATGGGAGGATTCAGCAAGATGTTCTAGCTTTAGTAGGAAAAACAGAAGAGTGGGCGAGAGAATTTCTAGAGAAGAGTGCAGAAGTCGAATCCATTATGTTAGCTACAGTAGATGAAGCTCATAAAATAAATATTTTGTTAAAAAAATGAAAAATATACGCATTTTGTCGTTTCATACATATGATACAATAGTGTGGACAACGAAAAAGGAGGGATACGATGGGATATGTAGAGGAGTTACGAAAAGTAGTTGGTCATCGCCCTTTAATTTTAGTTGGTGCTGTTGTACTCGTTATAAATGAAAATGGATATGTATTATTACAGCAAAGAACAGAGCCTTACGGAAAATGGGGGCTACCTGGCGGATTAATGGAGCTTGGCGAATCACCAGAAGAAACAGCTTGCCGTGAAGTATATGAAGAGACAGGAATAAAAGTGAAGAACTTACGATTAATTAATGTATTTTCTGGAGCGAACTATTTTACAAAATTAGCAAATGGTGATGAATTTCAATCCGTAACGACAGCCTATTATACCGAGGAATATGAAGGGGAGTTTGTTATGAATAAAGAAGAAGCGGTTCAGCTTACATTCTTCCCACTAACAGAACTACCTGAATATATTGTAGGATCGCATAAAAAAATGATTGCTGAATATATGAAAATTATGGAAAAAAAGATATAATAATAGTGAAAGAAATACAAAAACACAGTTCTGGTCGGTAGTCCAGACGCATGATTTCATGTCAGTAACCTTCCCCTCCGGGATGTCCTGTATTTCTAATTTTTTTAAAGGAGGGGCTGTCAATGGATTTGACAGTATATTACGATGGCCAATTTTTTGTTGGAATCATTACATGTAAAGAAACAGGGAAATTGTATGGAGCAAGGCATATTTTTGGAACGGAGCCGTCAGACGAAGAAGTACTTATATTTGTGAATGGTCCAATGTTAGCATATTTCCAGCACGTTGCAAAATGCGGTGTGGAAGTGAAAGAAAAACAGCGTCCAAAAAATATAAAACGTATCATACGACAAGCGGCAAAAGAAGTAAATGTAAAACGTTTTACTAAGGCACAAGAGGCAATTAGCTTATCTTATGAACTGCATAAACAAGAAAAGAAAGTGCAGTCTAAAGAGAAGCGAGAAGCTGAAAAACAAAGAAGACGTTTAATTAAAGTACAAAAAGCAAAGCAAAAGCATCGTGGCCATTAAGAAAAGGTGTTAGAGCAAGAGCTCTAACACCTTTTCTATACCCAAATACAAGTAAACTTACTTGTATTTCATAAACATTAACTGGTAAGATACAAATAGATAGTTTTAGAGGAGGGAAAAGATTGATTAATTTTAACTTTTTTATGAATGATGTTGTCCGCCAAGCACGTGAAGAGATTGTCTCTGCTGGATATACAGAATTGACGACGCCGGAAGCAGTAGAAGAAGCGTTTAAAAGAAATGGAACAACACTTGTAATGGTAAACTCTGTATGTGGTTGTGCAGGTGGTATTGCTCGTCCTGCTGCTGCGCATTCCGTACATTATGATAAACGTCCTAACCATCTTGTAACGGTGTTTGCAGGTCAAGATAAAGAAGCAACAGCAAAAGCTCGTGAATATTTCGAAGGATATCCACCTTCTTCTCCATCATTCGCTTTATTAAAAGATGGAAAAATTGTAACGATGGTAGAACGTCATGAAATTGAAGGTCATGAACCAATGCAAGTTATTGCAAAACTACAATCTTATTTCGAAGAGAATTGTGAAGAACTATAAAGTGAAACTTTAATCAGTGGGGGTGGTTTATCCCCACCGATTATCAGCCCTCACCAATCGGGCTTTTACGGGCAGTTGATCCCCATCTAACTTCTTTGTTTTTGCTAAATGTTGAGATGGAGTCTTACTGCCCGTTAAAGTGGGATAAAAATAAGCAAAAAGGCGGTACGTCCACAATCAAGTGGATGTACCGCCTTTTTTATTTAGTATTAAAATTTATGGGACATGCATATTCATGTTATTTTATGCATTATTTTATACATGTTAAACATTGTTAATAGTGTTTTTAAATCTATTTTTATTTTATATATTGCATAAAAATAAAAGTGCTGATACAATACAAACATCGAATAAATATTCTATTGAACTTTTAAATATACATCATTAGGGGGAAGAAAGATGAAGAAGTTATTATCAATATCGTTTGCACTTATTTTAATTGTAAGTATGTTCAGCGCATGTAGTAATGGGGAAGAAAAAGCTACTGGAAAAAATAAAAAAGTACTGGTTATGGGGACTTCAGCAGATTATAAACCATATGAATACGTAGAAGCTTCAAAAAGTGATGAAATTATCGGCTTTGATGTTGATGTTGCTAAATATATCGGAAAAGAACTTGGTTATGAAGTGAAAGTGAAAGATATGGATTTTGGTGGTTTATTAGCATCTCTTAGCTCAGGAAAAGTTGATTTCGTAATGGCAGGTATGACGCCAACGGCAGAGCGTAAAAATAATGTTGATTTCACAGATATTTATTTTGTTGCAAAAAACATGGTCGTTTCTAAAAAGGATTCTAACATTAAATCTGTAGAGGATTTAAAAGGAAAAAAAGTAGGAGTACAAACAGGATCTATTCAAGAAGAGAAAGCAGCAGAATTTAAAAAACAAGTAGATTTCAAAGTTGAGGGACGTGACCGTATACCAGAAATCGTACAAGAAATTAAAGCTGGTCGTTTTGACGCTGCAATTATAGAAGACACAGTTGCTAAAAATTATTTAGAAAAAATGAAAGAATTACAAGGAATTGAAATTAAAGAAGCACCAGAAGAAGTAGGAGCAGCAATTGCCCTTCCGAAAAACAGTGATAAAACAGCAGAATTTAATAAAGTAATTAAAAAAATGCAAGAAAATGGAGAAATGGATAAATTAGTGAAGAAATGGTTTGGCAGCGAGAAGTAAGCTGCCTTTCACTTTTCTGTGAGGGGAATGAAAAGAATGAACTTAGATTTTTCGGCGATTACGCCTTCGATACCATATATACTAAAAGGCCTAGAAGTTACTTTGAAAATTGTAGCAGTATCAGCGTTAGTTGGGTTTATTTTAGGAACGTTATTAGCACTTTGCAAAATTGCTAGAATACGAGCATTAAATATAGCGGCAGATTTTTATACATCAATTTTCCGTGGTACACCACTTGTATTGCAATTAATGATTATTTATTTCGGTGTCCCGCAAATAATTGGTTATGAAATACCAGCATTCGTAGCAGCTGTATTAGCATTTAGCTTAAATTCAGGTGCATATATGTCAGAGGTAATTCGTGCCGGCATTCAAGCGGTTGATAAAGGACAAACAGAAGCAGCGATGGCTTTAGGGATTCCTTACGGGAAAATGATGCGAAATATCATTTTCCCTCAAGCATTAAAAAATATATTACCAGCGCTTGTGAACGAGTTTGCGACACTTACGAAAGAATCGGCTGTAGTAACAGTAATAGGAGCGACCGATTTAATGCGCCGTGCTTACATTGTAGGCGGTGAGACGTTTAAATATCTTGAACCATTACTTTTTGTTGGACTAATTTATTATATGCTAGTCATTATTCTTACATTAGTCGGGAAGGCAATTGAAGGGAGAATGAAGAGAAGTGATTAAAATTGAAAACCTTCATAAATCATTTGGAAAAAACGAAGTATTAAAAGGGATTACAACAACGATTGAAAAAGGGGAAGTAGTAGCAATTATTGGACCGTCTGGATCAGGGAAATCAACATTTTTACGTTGTATGAATGTGCTAGAAGCACCGACAAATGGTCACATTTGGATTGGAACGGAAGAAGTAACGAATCCGAAAACGAATATTATGCACGTTCGTGAAAATGTCGGGATGGTATTTCAGCATTTTCACCTATTTCCTCATATGACTGTATTAGAAAATATTACGTATGCTCCTATCAATGTAAAAGGAGTAACGAAACAAGAAGCTGACAAGAAAGCCGAGAAACTTTTAGAAAAGGTCGGTTTATTAAATAAAAAAGATACGTATCCCAATCGTCTTTCTGGAGGACAAAAGCAACGTGTAGCAATTGCGAGAGCGTTAGCGATGGAACCAGAAGTTATGTTATTTGATGAACCAACATCAGCACTAGATCCAGAGATGGTAAAAGAAGTGTTAGAAGTTATGAAATCATTAGTTACGACAGGAATGACAATGGTGATTGTTACACATGAAATGGGATTTGCAAAAGAAGTAGCAGATCGTGTTCTCTTTTTAGATGGTGGAAAGCTTGTAGAAGATAGTGCGCCAGCAGAATTTTTTGTAGCACCGAAAAGTGAACGTGCGCAACAATTTTTACAAAAAATATTGTAATATGTAAAGGTTGCGTGAATAATAAGAAGAAAAGGATGACATTGTGTCATCCTTTTTTTATACTAACTGTAAATACGTTTATACATATAGGAGCAGTGCTATGTTCAAAATTGGATACCGTACAGTAAAAACAGCAATAGGGACAGGCGCAGCAGTTTTTATTGCGCAGTTATTAGGATTAGAATTTTATAGTTCAGCGGGCATTTTAGTTATATTATGTGTACAAAATACGAAACGTAAATCACTTCAAGTGTCGTTACATCGTTTTTTAGCTTGTGTATTATCAATGGTATTCGCTTTTTGTATTTTTGAAACAATTGGATATACACCACTTGCAATTAGTATATTATTACTTACATTTATTCCGACTGCAGTTATGCTTAAAATTCAAGAAGGTATTGTCACAAGTTCAGTTATTGTGATGCATCTATATTCATTGAAACAAATTACATGGCTTATTGTTGGGAATGAAATTGCGATATTAACGATAGGAATTAGCGTGGCTTTATTAGTGAATATGTATATGCCAAGTAGTGAAAATAAGCTAAAAGAGTATCAGGATACAATAGAAAGTAATTTTAAAACAATTTTGTTTGAAATGGTCGTGTATTTACGAAACAGAGAAAGTAGCTGGAGCGGGGCAGAACTTATTGAAACTGAAAATATGCTAAATGAAGCAAGGGATTTATCGTTTAAGAAACTTGAGAATGCATTTATGCGAGAAGATGGCTATTATTATCGTTATTTTAATATGCGCATGCAACAATTCGAAATTTTAGAACGGATGATACCATTAGCAGCTTCTTTATCATGGACATATGAACAAGCTGATATGATTGCGGATGTGGTTGAAAACATTGGAAATGCTATTAGCCCTGAGAGTACTGGGGTTATTTCCTTAAGACAGCTTCAAGAAATGAGAGAATTATTTAGAGACATGCCATTGCCCGTTACACGTGAAGAATTTGAGATACGTGCGAAGCTTGTTCAACTTGTGTATGAAATGGAACAATATTTACTCATTAAAAGCCGTTTTAAGGGAAAGGATAATATAAAAGAACTTATATAGAAGGTAGGAATTATTATGCCGTATCTTCTCTCTTTCATATTATGTCTTTCTTTATCGCCTATTTGGCCTCTTGGTGACAATCCACGTGCCGGAGATCCTTTTATTATTGTAAATAAAGCGACGAATAAACTAGCTTATATTGACGATGGAAAGATTCAAAAGGTTTTTCCAGTAGCGACAGGGAAGACAAATGAATTAACTCCAGAGGGAACTTTTGATGTTGTAATGAAAGCGAAGGATCCGTATTATATTGCGAAGGATATTCCAGGTGGGTCACCGAAAAATCCACTTGGGTCAAGGTGGATTGGATTTAATGCAAGAGGAACTGATGGAAGTAAATATGGAATACATGGAACAAACCAACCTAGTTCAATTGGAAAGTATATTTCACAAGGATGTATAAGAATGAAGAAAAACGATGTGGAGTATTTATTTGACCGCATTCCAATTGGAACGAAAGTATGGATTGTGAAGTCGAAAAAATCATTTCAGCAATTGGCAAAACAAAAAGGAGCCATTGCATATGAAAAAGCCAACGAAAAGGTTGGCTTTTTCTACTGTAATAAGTTGTCTTGACATGTGTACATAACCATGAGTTAATGAGAGTATAGAAAGATAAAGTGAAACTTTAATCAGTGGGATGTTTTTTACCCGCGGATTATCAGCCCTCACCAATCGGGATAAAAAATTAGATAAAGGGGTTGCTCATATGTACTTGAATCCAAAAATTTCGTATATGCAATTTTTTATGGGATTTCTATTTGTTATTACATTCATATTGGCAACTTTTAATATATGTTCTTATCTTGTAGCAATTGTATGTATGGCATTACTCAATCTTACTTTTGTTATTGGAGCATTTCAGCAGAAACAATATACAAGTTTTATAACAGCACTTGTAATGTCATTTTCCTTTAGTATTGTAGCGATTGTGCTTTATATAAAATAAACCATCTCGATATCGAGATGGTTTATTTTATTATGTTATGTGTAAAAAGTAAAAAAAGGACGAATACATCGTCCTTTTTACCAAAACATACTTGCGCCAGCAAGTAATGTTGTTACAAGCATAGAAATTAGCATTACATAAATCATAACTTTTTGAGCTTTTTTATGCATCGTTAAACCTCCTTGCAAATCAGTACAATATCATTGTAACGAGAAATGATATTGTGGACAAGGGGAGAGAAGTGACAAAATTCGAGAAGTGCATGTAAAGTATAACAGGAAATTTGTATGTATGTAGAGAATATATAATTAATGATAGAGTATAAGTTTTTTGTTATGCAAGCTGAAGAATGGAGATACGATGATGAAAATATATGAAACAAATCGTTTACATTTAAGGGAAATTGATGAGTCGTATGCTGAAAAAGTTCTTCAATATTACGACAGGAATCGTGAATTTTTAAAAGCTTGGGAAGAGTATAGACCGGATGATTTTTTTACGTTAGATTATCAGAAGAAAAAGTTACAAAAGGATAGAAAAGAGTTTGCAGAAGGTAAAATCATCAGGCTTTGGATTTTTAAAAAGGGTGATGATACGAAAATAATTGGATGTATTTCATTTAATTTAATTGTTCGCGGAATTTATCAATCTTGTGTACTCGGCTATAAATTAGATAAGGCAGAGTTAAACAAAGGTTATACGACAGAAGCGCTTAGAAAAGCGATTCAAGTTGCTTTTGAGGAATTTCAGTTACATCGTATAGAAGCACCGATTATGCCACGAAATTTAGCATCTATACAAGTCGTGACGAAGATAGGCTTTCAATATGAGGGCGTGTCTAGGAAAATGTTAATGGTAAATGGAGTATGGGAAGATCATATGCGCTGGGTATTGTTAAATGAGTAATAGAAAGCAGATGGTTATCTAGACATATAAACCGTCTGTTTTTTGTCTTGTATTTCGAAACTTTTGCGAAATTCTGTTATAATTAATAGTGTTACATACATAATGGTAGTGCAGGAGGCGCAGTCTTATGATTAATCAAGAACGTTTAGTAAATGAATTTATGGAATTAGTACAAGTAGATTCTGAAACGAAATTTGAAGCAGAAATTTGCAAAGTATTAACAAAGAAGTTTACAGATTTAGGTGTAGAAGTATTTGAAGATGACACAATGGCTGTTACTGGGCATGGTGCAGGTAATTTAATTTGTACATTACCAGCAACAAAAGATGGCGTTGATACAATTTACTTTACTTCTCATATGGATACAGTAGTTCCTGGTAATGGAATTAAGCCTTCTATTAAAGATGGATATATCGTATCAGATGGTACTACGATTTTAGGTGCGGATGATAAAGCAGGATTAGCATCCATGTTCGAAGCAATCCGTGTTTTAAAAGAGAAAAATATCCCTCATGGTACAATTGAATTTATTATTACAGTTGGAGAAGAATCTGGTCTTGTTGGTGCAAAAGCATTAGATCGTGAGCGCATTACAGCGAAATACGGTTATGCATTAGATAGCGATGGAAAAGTTGGTGAAATCGTTGTTGCAGCTCCAACACAAGCGAAAGTGAATGCGATTATTCGTGGGAAAACAGCTCATGCTGGTGTAGCACCAGAAAAAGGTGTATCTGCAATTACTATCGCAGCGAAAGCAATTGCGAAGATGCCACTTGGTCGTATTGATTCTGAAACAACTGCAAATATTGGACGTTTTGAAGGTGGTACACAAACAAATATCGTTTGCGATCATGTACAAATCTTTGCAGAGGCGCGTTCTTTAATCAATGAAAAAATGGAAGCACAAGTTGCAAAAATGAAAGAAGCATTTGAAACAACTGCAAAAGAAATGGGTGGTCATGCAGACGTTGAAGTAAACGTTATGTACCCAGGATTTAAATTTGCTGAGGGCGATCACGTTGTAGAAGTTGCAAAACGTGCAGCTGAAAAAATTGGTCGTACACCTTCTCTTCACCAAAGTGGTGGCGGAAGTGATGCAAATGTAATTGCAGGACATGGTATTCCAACAGTTAACTTAGCGGTTGGTTATGAAGAAATTCATACAACAAACGAAAAGATTCCTGTTGAAGAATTAGCAAAAACAGCAGAATTAGTTATAGCAATTATTGAAGAAGTAGCGAAGTAATGTAATAGAAAAAGCGTGTAAATCACAATTGATTTACACGCTTTTTATTTTGATTCGATTACTTTTACAAGCCGGATCAGCCAATACAAGAAAATCCATGGCAATATATAAGTTGTTGCTATATGTACTAGACGAGGGAAGAATCCAAATGTATTAAAGTTGAGAATAGGAAGTAGTAAATAATTAATGGCTATGATTAATATAATCACAAGGAACGTATAGTTGAGTTTATTAGTTGACTTCATCACAATCACCCCTTTTTACAATTATATCTATTTTATGTAAATTATATCGAATATATAAAGGGAAAAGAACAAGTAATTATTATAACTATTATGCAAAATTTGATATAATGAAAGAACGAACGTTCTGATTAGGGAGTGAGTACTATGCGAGAAATGTATCCGAAAAATGGTCGTGTTATTTTGCATGTAGATATGAATTGTTTTTTCGCATCTGTTGAAATTGCTCATGACCCATCATTACAAGGGAAGCCGTTAGCAGTTGCTGGAAATGAAAAAGAAAGAAAAGGAATTATTATAACATGTAGTTATGAGGCAAGAGACTATGGAATACGTACAACGATGCCTCTTTGGGAAGCAAAAAGGTTATGCCCGCAATTAGTTGTAATGCGTCCTAATTTTACATTATATCGTGAAGCTTCATTTCAAATGTTTCAAATCCTTTCCCGTTTTACGGAAAAAATACAACCAGTCTCTATAGATGAGGGGTATTTAGATATTACAGATTGCTACGCACTCGGTTCACCTCTTGAAATAGCAAAGATGATTCAGCAGGTGTTATTAACAGAGTTACAGCTTCCGTGTAGCATCGGAATTGCTCCTAACCTTTTCCTAGCAAAAACAGCTTCTGATATGAAAAAGCCTCTCGGTATTACCGTGCTTCGAAAACGAGATATTCCAGAAATGATTTGGCCACTTCCAGTTGAAGCGATGCATGGAATTGGAGAAAAAACAGCTGAAAAATTAAATGATATTCATATACAAACAATTGAGCAGTTAGCAAAAGGGAACGAACATATCATTCGCGCTAAAATTGGAAAGCATGGTGTTGATTTACAAAGGCGGGCAAAAGGTATGGATGATAGGGAAGTTGACCCGAGTCAAATGGGACAACATAAAAGTGTCGGTAATTCGATGACTTTTTCAAAGGATATGGATGAAGAGAAAGAATTACTTGATATGTTAGAACGGCTATCAAAATCAGTGAGTAAAAGATTACAAAAGCGAACTCTTGTCAGCTATAATATTCAAATTATGATTAAATATCATGATAGGCGGACAGTAACGCGGAGTAAGCAATTGAAAAATGCGATTTGGGAAGAACGAGATATTTTTCAGGCAGCATCTCGTTTATGGAAGCAACATTGGGACGGTGATTCCGTTCGTTTACTAGGTGTTACAGCTACTGAAATAGAGTGGAAGACAGAATCGGTGAAACAATTAGATTTGTTTTCATTTGAAGAAGATGCGAAAGAAGAGCCGCTACTTGCTGTCATCGATCAAATTAATGATAAGTATGGAATGCCGATTTTACAACGAGGTAGTCAATTATTACGTAAGCAAGAAAAGTCTTTTCAGCAAAAATTAGAAAATAAGTTTATGTAGAAGGTGTCATGACGTAGTAAATATCATGACACCTTTTATTTTTACAATTAACTATGAAATTTTTTACTATAAAGTTTTTATAGAAAATAAATTGTTTCTTTTGCACTACAAGCAAAGGAATTATTAAATAAATTAAGTGAAAGGATAAATTTAGATGAGTTTGATAGAAGTATGTATAAAGATCTTGGGGCGGAATATGACGATTTGCTAAATAAGTATAAATAAAAAAGCACTGTAACCAGTGCTTTTTTATGATAGATTAAGAGATTGTAACATTTTCAAAAATAACAATTTCTGAACTGTTTGTTGTTGAAACGCGTTGTGCGTAATATGTTAAAGCTGAAGAAATATATGTTGGTAATGAATCATTTGTATGTGTTGTTGTATATTCATGGATTAATTCTTTCAAAGTCGTCCATTCTAATTGTGCTGGGTGATCAGACACGAAAGAACTTACCCAGCGATCAAATGAAGATGAAAAATCAGTTTGTAAACGAAATGCTTCTTTCATAATAAAACGCTCCCTTAAAATGTAGTATAATCATTTTAACATAAAACACGAACGATTACTAAGTTTTTTGAGTATAACGTTCGTGATATATAGTTGTCTAGATGATTGGTTATGTAAATTCGATTTGCCATTTGAAATAACATTCCGTAAGATGAAAGGTAGATTATATAAAGAGCTGGAGGAAAGAAAGTGGAATTTGTATTTTTAGGAACTGGTGCAGGTGTTCCTTCGAAAGGAAGGAACGTTTCGGCAATTGCTTTGCAATTGTTAGAAGAACGAGGACAGACTTGGTTATTTGATTGTGGCGAGGCGACGCAACATCAAATATTACATACATCAGTACGCCCACGCCGCATTGAAAAAATATTTATTACGCATTTACATGGTGATCATATTTTTGGCTTGCCTGGTTTATTAGGAAGCCGTTCATTTCAAGGAGGGACTACACCTTTAACAGTGTATGGACCAAAAGGAATTAAACAATTTATTGAAGTGGCATTATCAGTAAGTACGACACATGTAAAATATCCACTTGAAATTGTGGAGATAACAGAAGAAGGTACTGTATTTGAAGATAATGAATTTCACGTGGAAACGAAAAGATTGTCACATGGTATTGAATGTTTTGGGTATCGTATTGTAGAGAAAGATATACAAGGTGCTCTTTTAGTCGATAAATTGCTGGAGATGGGGGTGAAACCTGGCCCGCTCTTTAAACGTTTAAAAGATGGAGAAGTAGTTGAATTAGAAAATGGTACGATACTAAATGGAAAAGACTTTATTGGTCCACCTCAAAAGGGAAGAATTATTACCATTTTAGGTGATACAAGATATTGTGAAGCGAGTAGAGAGCTGGCACAAGACGCTGACGTACTTGTTCATGAAGCCACTTTTGCAGCAGAAGATGAACAACAAGCGTATGATTATTTTCATTCTACATCTAAGCAAGCTGCGAGTATTGCACTTCAGGCAAATGCAAAAAGATTAATATTGACTCATATTAGTTCTCGTTATCAAGGAGATACATATAAGGAATTATGGAAAGAGGCAAGAGAGCTATTTTCTAATACAGAAATAGCTACGGATTTGAAATCATTTCCAGTAGATAGATAATAATGGTGTGAAAAAATGGTGACGAATGGTTGCCATTTTTTTATTTCTAAAAAAATTTAAAATAAAACTGTTATCATTTTATGTTTATATTGGATGAAACAGAAAGTTTTAATGATGTGAAGAGATAGGATAAAAATACATAGTACCGATTGTTTAGAAAAACTGTTATATAAGTCAGATGACATACGAGTGGTACAAATAGCAAAAATGGATCGTTATTCAGAACTTTTAAAATTTATTAAAAGTAAGCGTTTTATTAAAAACAAGCTATAATGAGGGCAGATTATAATTTATTGTAGGCTACATGCGTTTTAGCCATTTGTCGTAACAAGTGGAGTTGACTAAATCGTGAGAGGGAAACATGAGAATTATAAATAAGAAGGATATTACTATTATTTGTACTAAGTCTTTTTTCACTTTTTAGCTTTAAAGCACTAAAAGGTATGAAAGCAATGGGAGTTTCACTTGTTTATCCGACATTAACGGGCAGTAAAACTCCCACCTCAAAATTCGGCTGGGGTAAAGAAGTTAGGTGGGAGATCAACTGCCCGTAAACGTCCGATTGGTTCAACTAATAATCAGTGGGGGATGAACAAAACCCCCACTGATTATAGGTTCACTTTATGCTATGCTTGTAAGGGGTTCTGTGTTAAACTTTGGATTGCCACCAGACTTTATTCTGGATTAGCTTATATTATTTTTAAATGAAGGTAATGCTAAGTTTCTTATTTATTGTGATAATTGGTATTATTTCAGGATATATTGTTTCACTGTTATTCAAAAACTATCCAATTCGTATAGCGTAACAAATTCGTCGTACAACTGGAAAAGCAACCGATTCGGTAGCTTAATAGAATAGTAAAAAATTTTTGCATAGAGGTTTAGGGGGAGTTATGATGAAGTATCGCTCAGTATTTGATATTATTGGTCCAGTTATGATTGGTCCATCAAGTTCACATACAGCAGGCGCAGCAAGAATGGGGCAAGTTGCTCGCCAGCTGTTTCGTCATGAACCAGAAAGAGTAAGCATTTCATTATATGGATCATTTGCAAAGACGTATCGAGGGCATGGTACGGATGTAGCATTGATCGGTGGAATATTAGGGTTTGAAACAGATGACTTACGTATTCCAGAGGCGCTAGACATAGCAAAAGAGCGCAAAATCGAAGTAGAATTCATTGAAGAAGATGCAAATGCACCTCACCCAAATACAGCGAGAATTCGTTTGTATAAAGGTGAAGAAGAAATTGAAGTTGTTGCTTGCTCAATTGGTGGCGGTAAAATTGAAGTTGTAGAATTAAACGGATTCGATCTTCAATTAACAGGCACGAGTCCAGCACTACTTATTGTAAATAACGATCGCTTCGGTGCTATTGCAGCAGTAGCTTCAATCCTTGCGAAACATGAAATTAACATTAGTACAATGAGTGTTTCTCGTAAAGAAAAAGGAAGAAGAGCGCTTATGGTTATCGAAACAGATGAATTATTAGCAGATGAAGTGATTGAAGAAATAAACGCGCAACAAAATATTTGTCAAGTAACTATTATGGAATAATTGCAGGGGGGACACACCATGTTTCGGAACGCAGCGGAACTAGTGGCGCAAGCTAAAGAACAAAATGTAAAAATCGCAGAAATTATGATTCAATGTGAAATGAAAACAAGAAGTATTTCACGTGAAGAAGTAATTGCTGGTATGGAAAAGAACTTAGTCGTGATGGAGCAAGCAGTAGAACGTGGTATTCGCGGAGTGAAATCACCAACTGGTTTAACTGGCGGAGATGCTGTAAAAGTTCAGGCGTATATGAATAGCGGAAAAGGCTTATCTGGAGATACGATTTTGGACGCGGTGAGTAAAGCTGTTGCAACAAATGAAGTAAACGCAGCGATGGGAATTATTTGTGCAACACCAACAGCAGGGTCTGCTGGAACAGTGCCAGGTGTACTGTTTGCACTGCAAGAAAAATTACAGCCGACACGCGAAGAGATGATCGAATTTTTATTTACAGCAGGAGCTTTCGGTATGGTTGTTGCGAATAATGCTTGTATTTCCGGCGCGGCAGGAGGTTGCCAAGCTGAAGTAGGTTCAGCAAGTGGAATGGCAGCAGCAGCAGCGGTTGAGATGGCTGGTGGAACACAAGATCAAGCAGCTACAGCGATGGCGATTTCATTAAAGAATATGCTTGGTTTAGTATGTGATCCTGTTGCAGGGCTTGTAGAAGTACCTTGTGTAAAACGTAATGCAGCAGGAGCTGCGAATGCGATGATTTCAGCTGATTTAGCATTAGCTGGCGTAACGAGTACAATTCCATGTGATGAAGTGATTGAGGCGATGTTTAGAATCGGACAAACGATGCCAGTAGCACTTCGTGAAACAGCTGAAGGTGGACTTGCAGCAACACCAACTGGTCGCCGTCTGCAAGAAGAGATTTTTGGGAAGACTAATAACTAAACAATATATGTTAATAAAAAAATGGAGCTCAAGTAAGATTGAGCTCCATTTTTTATTTTTCTTTTGTTAGTTGTTCTAATGTTTTCCCAAGATTATGTGATCGTTGTGTAGCCTGTGTAATACAAGAAATAAGTGCTTGTTGAAATTTATGTTCTTGTAATACTTCAATGCCTGCTTCGGTCGTTCCGCCAGGAGAAGTAATTTCCTTTCGCAAAACAGAAGGGTGTTTTTCACTTGCTTTTAGCATTTCAGCAGCACCAATCATCGTCTGAAGAATAAGTGACTTTGCAACATCTTCTTTTAAACCAATTGTTTTTGCGGCTTCTTCCATCGCTTCCACTACGTAATAAATATAAGCAGGCCCACTTCCAGATAATGCAGTGACAGCATGCATATCTTCTTCCTCTACAACAGAGACGAGACCGATTGTTTCAAATAAAGCTATGGCAGTCTGAATATGTTCCGCTGTTGCATGTTTTGAAGGCGAGATAGCAGTAGCTGATTTTAAAATAGCTGCAGATGTATTTGGCATCGCACGAATAATCGGAACATCTTTTTGAAGTAGGTTTCTAATCGAGTGAGTAGAAACACCTGCTAATAAGGAAATAATAAGCAGGTTATTATGTATATATTCTTTAAAAGGAGTAAGCGCTTCTGCAACATCCTTTGGTTTCATTGCTAGAAAAAGAATAGTTGTATCAGTGAGTAGCTCTTTTTTATTATGCGTACCTTTGACGCCATATTTTTTATGTAGCTCCTGCAATCTTGTCTCGTTAGAACGATTACTTACGGTAATTTGTTCGCCTTTCACAACATTTGCATGTAATAAGCCACCAATAATAGCTTCAGCAATAGAGCCTGCACCGAGAAAGGAAATGTTTTGAATAGACATGATGTTCCTCCTTTAAATTTGGTTAGAAATTCTTATAAATGTACATACATTCGTTTTTTTATAGGAAACACCTCTTTTTATCTGAAAATAATGACAAATATATATAGAAGTTGTAAACTGAAGAAGTATTCATTTTTGAACCGGAAAGAGACAGGGGGGCTAAGCATGACGGCGATTCACCGAATGGAGATTCCTGTGCCATTTGCAGTTGAAACTGTGAATGTGTTTTTAGTTGAGGGGGAGACATTAACATTAATTGATACAGGGACGAATACAGAAGAGGCAAGAAGTGCGTTAGAAAGGCAATTGGGTACATTAGGATATGCGATAGAAGATATTAAAACAGTAGTCATTACGCATCATCATGCGGATCATTGTGGGCTTTTAAATATATTTTCTGAGAAAACGAACATTATTGGACATCCTTGGAATGAGCCTTGGATCACGCAAAATCCAGAATTTTTAAAGCGGTATCATGAGTTTTTTAGAGAGACAGCTTTGCAATTTGGTGTTCCAGCGGCATTTTTGAAAGACGAGGCGTTATTGACGACGAAGACACTTAAATATTCTTGTAATAGATCGTTAACGCATACTGTGAGAGAGGGAGATCGTATTGATTCTTTACCTGGGTTTACAGTAATCGAAACACCAGGTCATGCTTCCACTCATATTTCATTATATAGAGAATCTGATGGAATATTAATTGGCGGGGATGCTCTCATTAGCCATATTTCTTCGAATCCCATATTAGAACCACCATATGAAGGACAAACAGAAAGGGCGCGCCCGTTATTACAATATAATCAAACGTTAAAGCGTTTAAGTGAAATGAATATTTCGCGCATTTTATCAGGACATGGAGAAGATGTTCTAAATGTGAAACAACTTATTGAAACGAGATTACAAAAGCAAGAAACACGTGCGTTTAAAGTGCTTGAGTTATTAAAGGAAAAACCAATGACAGCATTTGAAGTATGTGTAAAACTATTTCCGGTATTATATAAGGAGCAATTGCCGCTTACTATTTCAGAAACTGTTGGACAATTAGACTTTTTAGCATATAATCAACAAGTGATGATTGATGAATCTTCGCAACAATTGATTTATTATGCAAAGTAGGTGACAGCAATGACGGGACGTTTACAAGATAAAGTAATCGTCATTACAGGTGCTTCTAGTGGAATTGGAGAGCAAGTTGCAATGCAAGTTGCAGAGCAGGGGGCGGCTCCAGTATTAATGGCTAGAACAGAAGAGAAATTAAAAGCGTTAGCAGAGAAAATTAAAGAAACTTATAATACGCCTTGCTATTATTATGTATTAGACGTAAGTGAAGAGATGGAAGTACAATCTGTTTTTTCAAAGGTATTACAAGAAGTGGGACGTATTGATATATTAGTAAACAATGCGGGATTTGGTATTTTTAAAACATTTGAAGATGCGTCAATGGATGAAGTGAAAGATATGTTCCAAGTAAATGTATTTGGATTAGTAGCTTGTACGAAAGCGGTACTACCCTATATGGTGAAAAGGAACGAAGGACATATTATTAATATTGCTTCACTTGCTGGGAAAATTGCAACTCCAAAATCGAGTGCGTATGCAGCGACGAAACATGCAGTATTAGGATTTACGAATAGTTTACGCATGGAGTTGTCTAGTACAAATATTTTCGTAACAGCGATTAATCCAGGTCCGATAGATACAAACTTTTTTGAAATAGCGGATCAATCCGGTACATATGTGAAAAATATGGGACGGTACATGTTAAAACCAACATATGTAGCAGAGCAAATCGTAAAATCGATGCAAACGAAAAAGCGTGAAGTAAACTTACCGAAGTGGATGGGCATTGGTCCGAAACTTTATGTACTATTCCCAGGTTTATTTGAGCGTATTGCAGGTAAATCATTAAGTAAAAAATAGGAGATTTCCATATGGAAATCTCCTATTTTTTTATTTTCCAGTCACATAATCGTAAACGATATCCTCAACTGCCTCGTATACATCAATTTCAGTATTTGAATGAATTATCGTTTGAATATGTTTAATTAGCATTTCCTGATCCTCATTTGACATAGGATTACATTGATATTGCTGAAAACTTTTTATAATCATTTTCTCAATTAATTTTGCATTCATGTTTTCCCCACCTGTATGTACGTATGTATTGTTTTATTGTACTTGAAGTGAAATATAAAAACTACTATGCACTATTTTTGTATAAAAATTCGGTTGTGTATATTGTTTTTCTAGTAAAATTAAGTTTTGTAAGTTTATAAAATTAATAAATATTTAATTGACTCTATAAATATACAATATTATAATCATACTTAATTTAAAGAATTGATATGAGGAGGAGCATATGAAAGTCGCGATTATTGGAGCAACTGGGTATGGAGGTATTGAGTTAATTCGGTTATTAGAGCAACATCCATATTTTTCGATAGCATCTCTCCATTCTTTTTCACAAGTTGGCGAGTGTATAACAAATGTATATCCGCATCTTCGAAATATTCTTGTTCATACGTTACAAGAAATTAATGCGGAGGAAATAGAGAAGGAAGCAGAAATTGTATTTTTAGCAACTCCAGCAGGAGTATCAGCAGAGTTAACTCCAAAATTATTAGCAGTAGGTTTAAAAGTAATTGATCTATCTGGAGACTTTCGTATGAAAGATCCTTTCATATATGAACAGTGGTATAAAAGGGCAGCTGCAAAAGAAGAAGTTCTTAGTGAAGCTGTATATGGGTTAAGTGAATGGAAAAAGTCCGAGATTCAAAATGCAAATTTAATTGCAAACCCAGGATGTTTTGCTACAGCTTCGTTATTAGCGATATTGCCGTTAGTACGTAGCGGCATGATTGAAGAAGATTCAATTATTATCGATGCAAAATCAGGAGTATCTGGAGCAGGCAAAACACCAACAACGATGACTCACTTTCCAGAGTTATACGATAACTTGCGTATTTATAAAGTAAATGAGCATCAACACGTTCCTGAGATTGAGCAAATGCTTGCAGAGTGGGATAGGGAAACGAAGCCAATCACGTTTAGTACACATTTAATACCGATATCACGAGGGATTATGGTTACACTGTATGCGAAAGTAAAACGAGAAATGGAAATAGAACAACTTCAAAAGTTATATGAAGAAACGTATGAACAATCGGCTTTTATTCGAATTCGCACGCAAGGAGAGTTTCCAAGTCCGAAAGAAGTGAGAGGCTCAAATTATTGTGATATGGGGATAGCTTACGATGAAAGAACAGGAAGAGTGACAGTCGTTTCTGTTATAGACAATATGATGAAAGGTGCGGCTGGGCAAGCGATTCAAAATGCAAATATAGTAGCGGGACTAGAAGAAACAACAGGTTTACAACATATGCCGCTTTATCTATAAGGGGGACATGATGATTAAAGTAGCGTCTATTATAAAAGTAGAAAATGGTTCGATTGTAACTCCGAAAGGTTTCTCGGCAATTGGTACTGCAATTGGTTTGAAAAAGGAGAAAAAGGATTTAGGAGCAATCGTTTGTGATGTACCGGCATCATGTGCTGCTGTTTATACAACTAATCAAATACAAGCAGCCCCCTTGCAAGTAACGAAAGACAGTATAGCAGCTGAGGGGAAATTACAAGCGATTATCGTCAATAGTGGAAATGCAAATGCTTGTACAGGAATGAAAGGATTACAAGATGCCTACGAGATGCGTGCATTAGGGGCGGAATATTTTGGAGTGAAAGAAAATTACGTTGCAGTAGCTTCGACTGGTGTAATTGGTGTTCCTTTACCGATGGATATAATTCGAAAGGGAGTTGTAACTCTTATACCGACGAAGGAAGAAAGTGAAGCGCGTTCTTTTTCTGAAGCGATTTTAACGACGGATCTTATAACGAAAGAAACTTGCTATGAAATGATTATTGATGGGAAAAAAGTGACGATTGCTGGTGTTGCTAAAGGTTCAGGGATGATTCATCCGAATATGGCAACGATGCTGAGCTTTATTACGACAGACGCTCATATAGAGCATGACGTATTGCAAACGGCATTATCCCAAATAACGAATCATACATTTAATCAAATTACGGTGGATGGAGATACTTCTACGAATGATATGGTCATCGTTATGGCAAGTGGATTATCAGAAACGAAACCAATCAATATGGAACATACAGACTGGGAAGCTTTCGTATTTGCTTTACAGAAGGTATGTGAAGATTTAGCAAAAAAAATTGCACAAGATGGTGAAGGTGCTACGAAGTTAATAGAAGTAAATGTGCTAGGCGCGAAAGCGAGTGAAGAGGCAAAGAAAATTGCAAAGCAAATAATTGGTTCAAGTCTTGTAAAAACCGCAATACACGGTGAAGACCCAAATTGGGGGCGAATTATTAGCAGTATTGGACAAAGTGAAGTAGCGATTAATCCAAATACAATTGATATTACTCTTCAATCTATCGTTGTGCTGAAAAATAGTGAACCTCAAATGTTTTCTGAAGAGGAAATGAAAAAGAAATTACAAGAACATGAAATTATGATTGATGTGTATTTACATTTAGGAGAAGAGACCGGATCAGCTTGGGGCTGTGACTTAAGCTATGAATATGTGAAAATAAACGCTTGTTATCGTACATAAGGAGAGGGAAGATGAGCGATTATATTGTAGTGAAATGCGGCGGTAGTATGCTAGAGCAATTAAATGATGTATTTTTTGATTGTATAAAGAAATTGCAGCAGAAGTATAAGGTAGTGATTGTCCATGGTGGTGGTCCAGAAATTGATACCAACTTAAAAAATTGTAATATCAAAGTAGAAAAAAGAGATGGATTACGAGTGACACCAAAAGAAGTTATGGATATTGTTCAAATGGTGCTATGCGGGAGTACGAATAAAAAGTTTGTAATGAATTTGCAAAGGCATAATTTACTGGCGGTAGGTTGTTCAGGATGTGACGGCAAATTACTTCAAGTTCAACCTGTCAGCGAGGAGATAGGATATGTGGGAGAAGTAAGCTATGTAGAAACAGCCTTACTAAAAGGATTAATAAATATGAATTATATTCCTGTTATTGCTCCGGTCGGGATTCATGATAATGAGATTTATAACATAAATGCGGATACCGCTGCAGCGGGGATTGCGGCCGCACTATCCGCAAAAGAACTCGTTTTTATTACGGATGTAGATGGGATATTACATGAAGGGAAATTGGTAAAGAAAACAGATGAGTCTGAAATTGCAACTCTTATAGAAAAAGGAGTTATTACAGGCGGGATGATTCCGAAAGTACAGGCGGCACTAGCTTCATTAAAAATGGGAGTGCAAAAGATAAGTATCGTAAATGGTACAAAAGATTTTACTGAAGATACAGGAGAATGTATCGGAACGACGGTAACGAGAGGAGCGAGTATTGTATGACAAGTCATCTTTTTCAAACATATGGGAGAAGAACTGTTGAGTTTGTAAAGGGAAAGGGAACGGAAGTTATTGATAACAAAGGTAACCAATACTTAGATTTTACATCAGGAATTGGTGTATGTAATTTAGGACATTGTCATCCTACTGTTATGAAAGCTGTACAAGAACAACTTGATAATATATGGCATATATCTAACCTATTTACAAACGGCTTACAAGAAGAAGTCGCGTCATTATTAACAGAAAATATAGCATTAGATTATGTGTTTTTCTGTAATAGCGGAGCAGAGGCGAATGAAGCAGCATTGAAGCTAGCTCGTAAGCATACTGGAAAATCTCTCGTTGTAACATGTCTACAGTCTTTCCACGGTAGAACATTTGGAACGATGAGTGCGACAGGACAAAATAAAGTGAAAGAAGGATTTGGTCCGCTCCTTCCGTCTTTTTTACATACCCCATTTAACGATATAAAAGCGCTCAAGGAAGTAATGAATGAAGAAGTTGCGGCAGTAATGGTAGAAGTTGTTCAAGGAGAGGGAGGAGTCATACCTGCTGATCTATCTTTTTTGCAAGAGATTGAAGCATTATGTAATAAGTTCGGTTCCTTATTTATTATAGATGAAGTACAAACAGGGATCGGAAGAACAGGGACATTATTTGCTTACGAACAAATGGGAATAAATCCTCATATCGTTACTACCGCTAAAGCGCTTGGAAATGGCATTCCAGTTGGAGCGATGATTGGCCGGAAAGAACTTGGAACATCGTTTACTGCAGGATCACACGGTTCAACGTTTGGCGGGAATTATGTTGCAATGGCTGCAGCGAAAGAAGTATTGCAAGTAAGTAAAAGACCATCGTTTTTAAAAGAAGTACAAGAAAAGGGCGAGTACGTATTAGAGAAGTTGCGAGAGGAATTACAACATGTCGAATGTATTCAAAATATACGTGGTAAGGGGCTTATGATTGGGATTGAGTGTAAGCATGAAGTTACAAGTTTTATAGAAGAACTAGAAAAAGAGGGACTTCTCGTATTACAAGCAGGGCCAAATGTTATAAGACTATTACCGCCACTTATTGTAACGAATGAAGAGTTAGAACAGGCAGTATATATGATAAAAAAAGTAGTTTGTACAAAAAACGTATCAATCATATAAGGGGGAAATTTCATGTCAACTGTACAAGTACCGAAATTAAATACGAAAGATCTTTTAACACTAGAAGAATTAACGAAAGAAGAAATCATTTCTTTAATTGAGTTCGCTATATATTTAAAAAAGAATAAGCAGGAGCCTTTATTACAAGGCAAAATATTAGGGCTTATCTTTGACAAACATTCAACTCGTACGCGCGTATCTTTTGAAGCGGGAATGGTACAGCTCGGGGGACATGGCATGTTTTTAAGTGGGAAAGAGATGCAAATGGGAAGAGGAGAAACCGTTTCAGATACTGCGAAAGTATTATCGCATTATATTGATGGGATTATGATACGTACATTCTCACATGCGGATGTAGAAGAGCTTGCAAAAGAATCGAGCATACCTGTAATTAACGGTTTAACGGATGATCATCATCCTTGTCAAGCATTGGCAGACCTAATGACAATATATGAAGAAACAAATACATTTAAAGGAATAAAATTGGCTTACATAGGTGACGGAAATAATGTATGTCATTCATTGTTGTTAGCGAGTGCGAAAGTTGGAATGCATATGACTGTTGCAACGCCTGTAGGGTATGAACCGAATGAAGAGATTGTAAAAAAAGCGTTAGCGATCGCCAAGGAAACAGGAGCTGAAATTGAAATTTTGCATAACCCTGAATTAGCGGTGAATGAAGCAGATTTCATTTATACTGACGTTTGGATGAGCATGGGGCAAGAGGGAGAAGAAGAGAAATATACTTTATTTCAACCATACCAAATTAATAAAGAACTTGTTAAGCATGCGAAGCAAACATATTGTTTTTTACACTGTTTACCTGCCCATCGTGAAGAAGAAGTAACAGGAGAAATTATAGATGGACCACAGTCTATCGTATTTGAGCAAGCTGGTAATCGATTGCATGCGCAAAAAGCATTATTAGTAAGTTTATTTAAAAATGTAGAAGAGCCTTCCTAAGTGATGTACATCTCCAGTTGTTAGACACGAATAACAATTGGAGGTGTGCTTTTTAGATTGAAATGTCGTATGTATATTTGGTTAACTATCTCTATATCATTTATAATAAAAAGAGTAAACTACATTTGTTTTTCATATCATGTAAGGACATACTAGATAGACAAAATATAGTTAAAGAGATGATGAATTTGAAAACAACTAAGAAAACATATTCGTTTTTCCAGCGGATGTGGAGAATATTAAAGTTTCAATATTATAAGTTGCTTCGATCACCAGAAGGAGCAAAGAAAGTATCGTTAGGTTTTGCGATTGGTTTTGGTTTAGAGATGTTGGTTATATATACGGCATCGCTCGTCTATTTAATCTTTTATCCAATCGTTCGATTAGCAAAGGGATCTTTTCCTGCTGCAGTTATTGGCAATATTATTGGGAAAATATCGTTTCTCCCAGTAGTTTTATTTCCGCTTGCCTATGCGCTAGGGAAAATGATTTATCCATTTCATGTACAAAAAATACATCATGAACCCTTTACGATATCGGACTTGTTTTCAAGTCACATTTTTACGATATTAAAGAGCTTATTACAGAGTGAAGTGTATGTATTAATTGGAATGACGATTTTAGGAGTTGTATTTGGTGTAGTTTCATATTTCGTTGTGCATTATTTATATGAAAAGAACCGTAAGTTACGCCTGAAGAATAGAAAGAAACGAGTGAGAGAACCACTCATGCAAATATAAAGAGTGTCACATTCATTTTCTCCTTTGAATATGTTTAAGAAAAAGGGGGAGAGAATGAATGTATTATTATTACGTACCGCAAGTATATCCATATGTAAATTATCATCCGGTTTATGATATGAATAGACAATACGAATTATATCGACAACAACAATTACAGCAATTACCACAAATACCACAACAACAGCCTACGCAAGAACAAAAACCATATTTAACGACATGGCCATATTCAAATGTGTACTATGGTAATTATTACGAATCATAAAGCTGCTTCTATGTAGAAGCAGCTTTATGCGTTTGTTTTCAAAATTAAATTTTGAATGGTTTGAAGAGAGTGAATGAGCTTTTCGCGCTCTTCCTCAGATAATGTTTGGAAATTTTCTTTTAATTTGTCTAAAATGAATTGTTGATACTGATTTACTAACAATTTCCCTTCAACTGTTAGGGAAATTAAAATGACCCGTCGATCTTTTTCGCTATAATGACGCTCTATTAGTTCTTCTTGAATCAGTTTGTTTAATAGAGGTGTCATGTTAGGCCGTGAAATCGCTAGCCGCTTGCCGATTTCGGAAACTGCTAATGTGCCATTTTCATGCAGAAGCAGCAATACTTGTGTATGTGATGGCGGCATATGTCTTTGAGAAGAAAATTCTCCAGGAAGCATAAATTTGCGATAAAAAAGAGGCACTAGCGAAAGAAGATGATCAACAATACGTTCCCACTCGCGTGATTCCATATAAAGGCCCCCTTCCACTATCATTGTAACAAAAAAGACATGTTATAAAAATAGAATTGTTTCATGGAAATTTTAATATTTGTAGGCCAACACTTTTTTTGTAAATGAATCGGCAATAATCGCGTAGCCATCATCATTTGGGTGTACTTGGTCAAAGAGTAAATCTTTTTTATCATTTGATATTAATTTACGAATTGGTAAAACGATAGATGGTTGATTTGCTTTTGAAATGGAATAAACGGATTCATTCCAGCCATCTAAAAACATATCTGCATAACTGGCGATGGAGTCATCGAGTTGTAACGGATTATAGAGTTCTGAGAGAATGAGTAAAGCGTTCGGATTTTGATCTCGAACTGTCTTTACAATATTTTTTATATCCGCTTCAAAATGAGCTTTTTCTTTATTTAACATTTTAATACCATCTATAACACCGACATCACGATTTAAACGGAATAAATTATTTCCTCCAATATTAATTGTAATGATATTTGCAGCTTTAATTTTTTGCTTTACATCTTCTGATTGCACTTTTTTAGCGAGACGATCTGTTGTAAGACCGTTTATCCCAAGGTTTTCTACGGTAATTGGTTTATGAATTTGTGCTTCTATTTGTCTAGAAGCTAATTCAGCAAATCCCCCTTGTGTCGATCCATATCCTTTGGCGAGTGAATCACCTAGTACGAGATGATAAAAGGAATTGTTTGTTTGCTTATCAATCCAACTTGGAGTAGATATTTTTTCTGTGTTTTCTTCGGGTTCATTTTGTTTTGTCTCATCGTTCTTTTCAAAATAAGAATAAGAAATGATTAGAAGGAGGAGACAAACAATTGTTAAGATGACTTTTTTCATATATTCATCCTCCTTGTAATTGGTAATTGTATCATATTCAGCAGTATTAACAATGTAAGGGCATATTATATGTTTATGAAAAGTTTACAACAACTTTACAGAAAATTTGTAGAAGTATGTCAAAAAATATTGACGATATGAAAGTACATTATATATGATAATGTCAGATAAGGTGAAATTTTAATGAGTAGGGCTTTATTTCCCACTAATTAAAGTTTCACTAATCGGGCGTTTAAGGGGACTACTCATTAGCGCAGGATGAAATGAAAATCTTGTCTCTAATAGAAGAAAAAAGGTATGTGGTTAGAGGCAAATAGAGGTTTATTTCATTATTTTTGGTAATTGTATAAGGGGGATTTTTTGTGAAAAAGTCAAAAAAAATGCTAGCTGGAGCAACTCTTGCTATTGGTGTAATAGCGCCGCAAGTGTTGCCAACAACAGCTCATGCGGATGAGAACAACGGGGAGAGTACGGTTAACTTACGAATTCTAGAAACATCAGATATTCACGTTAACTTAATGAATTACGATTATTATCAAACGAAAACAGATAATAAAGTAGGTCTCGTGCAAACAGCAACACTTGTTAATAAAGCACGTGAAGAAGCGAAGAACTCTGTCCTATTTGATGATGGAGATGCATTACAAGGGACACCGCTTGGAGATTATGTAGCGAATAAAATAAATGATCCGAAGAAGCCTGTGGATCCTAGTTATACACATCCATTATATCGTGTAATGAATTTAATGAAGTATGACGTCATCTCTCTTGGGAATCATGAATTTAACTACGGTTTAGACTATTTAAACAAAGTAATTAGTAAAACAGAGTTCCCGGTTATTAACTCGAACGTCTATAAAGATGATAAAGATAATAATGAAGAGAACGACCAAAATTACTTTAAACCATATCATGTTTTTGAAAAAGAAGTAGAAGATGAATCAGGTCAAAAGCAAAAAGTGAAAATTGGCGTAATGGGATTTGTTCCACCTCAAGTTATGAACTGGGATAAAGCGAATTTAGAAGGAAAAGTGAAAGCAAAAGATATAGTTGAAACAGCGAAGAAAATGGTGCCAAAAATGAAAGCAGAAGGTGCAGATGTTATCGTTGCACTAGCGCATTCGGGCGTTGATAAGAGTGGATACAATGTTGGCATGGAAAACGCGTCGTATTATTTAACAGAAGTTCCAGGTGTAGATGCAGTATTAATGGGACATTCACATACTGAAATGAAGGATGTATTTAATGGTGTTCCAGTTGTAATGCCTGGTGTCTTTGGAAGTAACCTAGGTATTATTGATATGCAATTGAAAAAGGTAAACGGAAAATGGGAAATACAAAAAGAGCAATCGAAGCCGCAACTGCGTCCGATTGCTGATAGTAAAGGGAATCCATTAGTAAAATCTGATGAAAAATTAGTTAATGAAATTAAAGATGATCACCAAGCGACAATTGATTATGTCAATACAGCTGTAGGAAAAACGACAGCGCCAATTAATAGTTATTTCTCATTAGTACAAGATGATCCTTCTGTACAACTTGTAACAAATGCACAAAAATGGTATGTAGAAAAGTTATTTGCTGAAAATGGACAGTATAGCAAATATAAAGGAATTCCAGTTTTATCTGCAGGCGCACCATTTAAAGCAGGTGGCCGAAACGGTGCTACATATTATACGGATATTCCAGCTGGAACGTTAGCGATTAAAAACGTTGCAGATTTATATGTATATCCAAATACGTTATATGCTGTAAAAGTAAATGGTGCACAAGTGAAAGAATGGCTTGAAATGTCTGCAGGTCAGTTTAATCAAATTGATCCAAAGAAAACAGAAGAACAGCCGTTAGTAAATATAGGCTATCCTACATATAACTTCGATATTTTAGATGGCTTAAAATACGAAATTGATGTAACACAACCAACGAAATACGATAAAGATGGAAAAGTTGTAAATGCAAATACGAATCGTATTATAAATATGACATATGAAGGTAAGCCAGTAGCTGACAATCAAGAGTTCATCGTCGCTACAAATAACTATCGCGGAAGTAGCCAAACGTTCCCAGGTGTAAGTAAAGGAGAAGTTGTATACCAATCACAAGATGAAACACGTCAAATCATTGTGAAGTATATGCAAGAAACACCAGTTATTGATCCAGCAGCAGATAAAAATTGGACGTTTAAACCGATTGTTGCAGAAAAATTAAATACAACATTCGATTCTTCACCAAATGCACAAAAGTATATAAAGAAAGATGGGAAAATATCATATGTTGGACCATCTGCAAATGAATTTGCTAAATATGCAATTGATATAACGAAGAAGAACGATGATGATAAGGAAACTGGTGGAGGAAATCCAACGACACCGCCAACAGGTGAAGGAAATAATGGAGAGAATCCAACGACACCACCAACAGGTGAAGGAAATAATGGAGGAAATCCAACGACACCACCAACAGGTGAAGGCAGTAATGGAGAAAATCCAACGACACCGCCAGGATCTGGACAAACTACAACGGATAATCAAAACTCAAAAGAAACAACAACAACTGTAAGTGAAAAGAAAGAAGAACGTGATTTACCGAAAACAGGTACAAGTGTTGCTTCTACAATTGGAGCAGGTTTGGCACTTGTTGGAGCAGGATTACTTCTGTTATTTAGAAGAAAGAAAGCAAATAGATAGTCGAGAAATATAAAAAGGATTACCGATTAAGGTAATCCTTTTTATTATATTATGAAATTGTTACTGCTTTTTCTTTCTTCCATGAAAGACCAAATCCAGTAAAGCCGACGATAATCGTTAAGACTGGACAAGCTAAACAGAAGATAGCGTATGGCAGGTAATCAAATGTTGGAACGCTAAGGACGTTTGTTAAGAATACACCACTTACACCCCATGGTACGAGTGGGTTAATAACTGTACCTGCATCTTCTAATACGCGTGATAAATTACGACGCTCTAAACCAACTTCATCGTATTTATTAGCAAATGCTTGTCCTGTTAAAACGATGGATAAGTACTGCTCACCAAGTAAGAAGTTTACACCAATTGCAGTTGAAGCAGTAGAAATAATTAAGCGTGTACTATTTTTTACAAAGCTAGAGATGATATTCATGAGCTGCGTGATAATACCCATTCCTTGTAATAATCCTCCCATACAAAGTGCTAGGAAAATAAGTGCAATCGACATCATCATGCTTTGTAGACCACCGCGAGATAGTAAGCTATCAATATCTTTAATACCAGTTTTAGAAACGTAGCCGTCTTGCATAATTTTCATTAAATCAGCTAAAGAAGTGCTAGGTTTAAAAATAAAGAGAATAATAATTCCTACCACAATTCCTGCAAGCAATGTTGGAACTGCTGGAACTTTTTTAAATGCAAATAGGAACAGTAATAAAATTGGAATAAGTGTAACGATAGAAATCGTTGCATTTTTCTCTAATGTGCTAATAAAGTTTGTGAAGTCAACGTCTCCGCTCGTACCGCTTCCTAAAATGAAAAATGCGATAAAAGCAATGATGAAAGCTGGAACTGTTGTCCAAAGCATGTTACGAATATGCTCAAATAAATCTACACCCGTAACAGCAGGAGCTAAGTTTGTTGTATCAGATAAAGGAGACATTTTATCTCCAAAGAATGCGCCAGAAATAATTGCACCAGCGATTAGAGCCGGATCGTATCCGAGAGCACTACCCATACCCATAAAGGCAAGTCCTACAGTTGCAGCAGTTGTAAAGGCGCTACCGATACTTGTTCCAACAATTGCACAAACTACAAAAACAGTTGGAACGAAAATTTTAGGAGATACAATCTGGAAGCCGTATACCATTAAAGTTGGAATTGTTCCAGCAGCGATCCAAACACTAATTAATACGCCTACCAGTAAGAAAATAAAAATAGATGGAATACCAGCTGAAATACTACTGATCATCCCTTTTTCCATAGTAGACCAAGAGATTTTTTTCATAAATCCAAATGCTAATAAAAGAACGATACCAAATAAAATTGGGATGTGTGGTGAAACTTCTAATTGGATAACACTAAAGCCAATACAGAAAAAGATAAATAATGTTAAAAGAACAGATTCAATTTTTGAAACCATTGTTTTTCCCTCCTAAGTAATCTAAAATAGCTCTTTTTTATATAAAATTCGCCAATATTGTGTATTTCCTTCTAAATTTTAGAATTTTGTGACAAATTACTGGTAATTGTTGATCCTTCAATATGATACGGAAATGATTGGATAAAAAAACGTCCCTGCATATAATTATGCAGGGACGAAGAAATCGCGGTACCACCCTAGCTTGTGAAATGAATGTATCACAAAATAAAGGGTCGTATGATATGCGCTAATAAAATAAAAACGCCCCTGCAATATATGCAGGGACGAAAAATTCGCGGTACCACCCTAAATTGTGAAACAGTTTCGTTTCACCACTCTTTAGATATAACGGTCTATAACCGTCTTTCACTACTCCTTACGTTTCGCAAAAGAAGCTCCAGGGGGTAATTCATAATTCGCTCTGTACTGGTTCGCACCGACCACCAGCTCTCTGAAATCAGAAATCGAAATACTACTAAATCCTATCAATGCCGATTCATATGATGTTAGTTAAATTTTTATCACATTTTCATCTTATATGTCAATAAAAATGTTCAATATTTTTTTAGGGAAATAAAGGTTAAATATTTTTAATGTTCTAAATTTGTGCGTTATAATGAATTTGAAAGGGGAGGAAAAGAGTGAAGAAAAAAATAATTCTTTTTACCACCTTACTAGTCATTGGCGGAAGTGCTGGAATTTACACAGCTTTTGCAGCTGAATCAGAGCAGTCAAAACAAAGTCAAACAAAGCAGTCAGAAGTGAAGAAAGTAAAAGAAATAGAAGAGAAGAAATCGATGGAAAAAGCAGCTGAAAAACTAGGGGTTTCTACTGAAGGGAAAACAAAAGAAGAGGTTAAGAAAGAAGTAAATACTGCAAGATTTGAAAAACGTCACGATCTATTAATTGAACATGCAAAACAACTTGGAATTGATACAGAAGGAAAAAAAGATGAAGAGATTATTTTAGAAATTGGAAAGATACAACACGGAAAGTAGAGCAACTTATCATACGATAAGTTGTTCTTTTTTAAGAACTATTTGATTTAAAAATAATTGACAGTCTTTTGGATTTAATGTTAACTTTATTTATAAACAAGTTAACATTAGGGGTGACAATTGTGACTGTTAATAGTAATACGACTGAAAAATCGTCTTATACATATGAAGAGTTATCGGAAAAAAATAAAGCCTATGTATGGCACCCATTTACACAAATGAAGGATTATTTAGAAGAAGATCCTGTCATTATTGAACGCGGAGAGGGAAGAAAGCTATACGATGTAAATGGAAATGAATATTGGGACGGTGTTTCGTCTATTTGGTTAAATGTTCATGGACATCAAGTACCGGAACTAGATGAAGCAATTCGTGAGCAATTAAATAAAATTGCTCATTCTACTATGCTAGGACTTGCTAACGTTCCATCTATTTTATTAGCAGAAAAAATAATTGAAGTTGTGCCAGAAGGTTTGAAGAAAGTATTCTATTCAGACTCTGGTTCTAGCGCCGTTGAAATTGCAATTAAGATGGCCTTTCAATATTGGCAGCATAAAGGAAAACCGAAGAAACAAAGATTTGTTACATTAAAAGAAGCATATCACGGTGATACAATTGGAGCTGTTTCAGTAGGAGCGATAGACTTGTTTCACCAAGTGTATAGTTCACTTTTATTTGAGGCAATTAAAATGCCTTATCCATATACATATCGTTCTCCTTACGGAAATAATAAGGAGGAAATTGTAAAAAAACATTTAGAAGAAATGGAAGAGCTGCTGAAAGATAAACATGAAGAAATTGCAGCAATTATTGTAGAACCTTTAATGCAAGGTGCTGGTGGTATGATTACAATGCCAAAAGGATACTTAAGAGGACTACGTAATTTATGTACAAAATATAATGTTTTATTTATTACAGATGAGGTAGCGACTGGATTTGGGCGTACCGGGAAAATGTTTGCATGTGAACATGAAAATGTAACGCCGGACATTTTAACCGCCGGAAAAGGTTTAACAGGTGGATATTTACCAATTGCAATCACCGTAACGACAGATGAAATTTATAATGCCTTTTTAGGAGGATATGAAGAACAAAAAACATTTTTCCATGGTCATAGTTATACAGGGAACCCGTTAGGGTGTGCGGTAGCAATTGCGAATCTAGAACTATACGAAAAAACAAATTTAATAGAAGAAGTAGCACGTAAGACAGAATATGTGGCGACGCAATTAGAATCGCTCTTTGCATATAAACATGTAGGGGATATTCGTCAGTGCGGGTTAATGGTTGGAATTGAACTTGTGAAGAATAAGGAAACGAAAGAAGCGTTTGAATGGACAGAGAGAGTCGGTGTTCAAGTGTGTAAACGCTCAAGAGAGCTGGGCATGATTTTACGGCCACTCGGCAATACAATTGTATTTATGCCTCCTCTTGCTTCTACAATTGATGAGATTGATGATATGTTACATATTTTGTATAAAGCAATCTCGGATGTTACGGAGGGAGAATAATGAACGGTTTTTTTGTAACAGCAACGGATACTGAAGTGGGGAAAACTGTAGTTGCCGGTGCATTAGCAGGTGTATTTAGAGAATTGGGATATAACATCGGGGTATATAAACCGTTGCAAAGTGGACATGTTGCATCAAATCCAGAGGGAGATGCAGCAAGGTTAAAAGCATTATCAGGTGTACCAACAAAAGAAAATGAAATTTGTCCTTATTCTATTGAAGAGCCTCTTGCTCCGAGACTTGCCATGAAAAGAGCTGGAAGAGTAGTACATTTAAAAGACATTACTGATCATTATAATGAACTATTGAAAGAGTTTAATAGCCTATTTGTAGAAGGAGCAGGTGGACTGGCTGTTCCATATACAGAAGACGCTTTAGTAATTGATTTCGCAAAGGAATTACAGCTTCCTCTTATTATAGTCGCACGCCCTACATTAGGAACAGTAAATCATACAGTTTTAACGATTGCTTATGCAAAGGCACAGGGCTTAACAGTAGCAGGTATAATTTTATCAGGCTGCAAAGAATGTGAAATGGAAAGAGTACAAGAAAATAAAGAAATGATTGAAGAGCTAAGTGGGGTACCGGTTTTAGGTTTATTACCATTCTTTGAAGGTGCGTTTACAAAAGAAGAAGTCTTGGAATCTGCAAAAGAGTATATAATGATTTCAAAATTAGAGGAGTTTATCCGAAATGAATCAAACGTGGCGCACACATCTTCAATCTAAATTGCAACAATTAAATGAGCAAGGGCAGTATCGCAATTTGCATGTAACAGAACAAGCAGAAGAGACATGGCTTATTCGAGATGAAAAAAGGATGTTAAATTTAGCGTCAAATAATTATTTAGGGTTAGCTGGAGATGAGAGGTTAAAAGAAGCTGCTATTGCATGCACAAGAAAATATGGAACTGGGGCGACGGCATCAAGGCTCGTTGTAGGAAATTATTCACTGTATGAAGAGGTTGAGAGAAGTATATGCGATTGGAAAGGCACTGAAAAAGCCTTAGTTGTAAATAGCGGATATACCGCAAATATTGGAGTGATTTCTTCATTAGCCTGTCGTCACGACATTGTGTTTAGTGACAAATTAAATCACGCAAGCATCGTTGATGGAATTATATTAAGCGGAGCAGAGCATAAAAGGTATCGTCATAATGATTTAGAGCATTTAGAGAAGCTGTTGCAAGTAGCACCGCCAAAAAAGAAGAAATTAATCGTAACAGATACTGTTTTTAGTATGGACGGTGATACTGCATATTTAAGAGATTTAGTGCAAATGAAAGAGAAATATGGAGCAATGATTATAGTTGATGAAGCACATGCGAGTGGGATATATGGAATTGATGGAGCAGGATTGTCCCATATAGAAAAAAATATTGCTCAAAATATTGATATACATATGGGGACATTTAGCAAGGCTTTAGGGTGTTATGGTGCGTATTTGACAGGTGATGCAATGTATATAGAGTATTTACAAAATATGATGAGAAGCTTTATTTTTACTACTGCTTTACCACCAGGAATGTTAGGGGCGGTACAAAAAGCAATTGAAATTGTGAGAGAAGATAATGAAAGAAGAGAGAGACTTATAGAGAATGGAGCATATTTTAGGACACATTTGCAAGAAGCTGGTTTTGATATTGGGAATAGCTCAACTCATATTGTACCGATTGTAGTCGGTTCAAATGAAACAGCTTTACGGTTTAGTAAAAGGTTGCAAGAGGTAGGTATTGCAGCAATTGCAATTCGTCCACCAACGGTTCCAGTTAATAGTTCACGGGTCCGTTTTGCGGTTACGTCCCAACATACAATAGCTGATTTGAAATGGGCTATTCAGCATATTATACGCATTGGTAAAGAAGAGGGGTTTTTCGTATGAAAGAGCTAAAGATTATTTTTATTCCTGGGTGGGGAATGGAAGAAGGTGTTTGGACTTTAGTTCTGCCGTATTTTAAAGGATATTCTGTTCAATGTATCAATTGGCGTAATGTGAAAGAACAAAGTGAATTTGCGGGGCGAATAATAGATGTAGCAAAAGATGAAAATGTAATTTTAGTTGGATGGTCACTAGGAGCGTTAGCAGCAGTTCAAGCTCATAAAAAGGTTAAGGCAAAAGGTATCGTACTAATTGGTGGTACTGCCAAATTTACAAATACGAGCGATTATACGAGTGGATGGAATACTCTGCATGTAGAACGGCTAAAAAAGAATGTAGCGAGAAAGAAAGAAGATACGCTCAAGCGGTTTTATGAAAATATGTTTACAAAGGATGAGCTGAAAGAGAATACAAGGTTTGAAGATATGATAAAACGCTTTAAAGGTGATTCTATTCAGTCTTTGCAATTAGGTTTGAAGTATTTAATAGAAGCAGATATGAGAGAAGAACTGAAAGAAATTAAAGTCCCTATACTACTTATTCACGGAGAGCAGGATGTAATTTGTCCATTGTCTGCAGCACGTAGTATGTCTGAGAATGAGACTGCCACGCTCAAGATAGTAAGTGAGGCTGGACACGCATTATGTGTAACGAATTTCGAATATTGCGGAAATGAGATAATTCAATTTGTAGAGGGGATACGACATGATCAACAAAACGTTACTACAAAAACGGTTTAACGCGGCAGCTGTATCCTACGATCAATATGCAAATGTACAAAAAAAGATGGCACATTCATTACTTTCTACATTGAATCGGCGATATAGTGCAAATTCATCGATACGTATTTTAGAACTTGGATGCGGGACAGGATATGTTACAGAGCAATTATCAAACTTATTTCCGAAAGCACATATTACAGCCATTGATTTTGCTGAAAGTATGATTGCAGTTGCGAAAACTAGACAAAATGTGAAAAATGTAACGTTTTACTGTGAGGATATCGAAAGATTACGACTAGAAGAAACATATGATGTCATTATTTCAAATGCCACATTTCAATGGCTAAATGATTTAAAACAAGTGATAAGAAATTTATTTCATCATTTGTCTATAGATGGGATATTACTCTTTTCAACGTTTGGACATGAAACATTTCAAGAATTGCATGCTTCGTTCCAGCGGGCGAAAGAAGAAAAAAATATACAAAATGAAACATCGATTGGGCAACGTTTTTATTCGAAAAATCAGTTGCGCCATATGTGTGAAATAGAAACAGGGGATGTGCATGTTTCTGAAACATGTTACATAGAGAGATTTACAGAAGTTAGGGAGTTTCTACACTCTATTCGAAAAGTAGGAGCGACCAATAGTAATGAAGAATCATATTGTCAAAGTCCCTCACTCTTTCGTGCGATGCTTCGCATATACGAAAGAGACTTCACGGAAAATGAAGGGATAATGGCGACGTATCATGCTTTATTTATGCATATAACAAAAGAGGGGAAGAGATGAAATGAAACAAGTACAAACAAAAAGGGATTGGAAAAAACTTGCACATGACGTAGTAGAAGAGAAAATGATTACGAAAGAGGATGCGATTGCGATATTAGAAGCTGATGATACAGAAGTGTTAGAAATTATGAATGCAGCTTACATCATTCGCCATCATCACTTTGGTAAGAAAGTAAAATTGAATATGATTATTAATACGAAATCTGGATTATGTCCTGAAGATTGCGGATATTGTTCACAGTCTATTATTTCAGAGGCGCCGATTGATAAATATGCATGGCTAACGCAGGAAAAGATTGTAGAAGGAGCACACGAAGCAATTCGCCGTAAAGCAGGTACATATTGTATTGTGGCATCTGGTCGTCGTCCGACGGATAAAGAGGTGAATCACGTAATTGGAGCAGTTAAGGAGATTCGTGAAACGACAGATTTAAAGATTTGTTGTTGTTTAGGTTTCTTAAACGAAGATCAAGCAGGACGTTTAGCAGACGCGGGTGTACATCGTTATAACCACAACTTAAATACACATGCAAATAATTACGAAAGCATTTGCTCCACTCATACGTATGACGATCGTGTTGATACAGTTCAAAAAGCAAAACAAGCGGGCATTTCACCATGCTCTGGGGCAATTTTTGGAATGGGGGAGACAATAGAAGAACGTGCTGAAATTGCATTTGAATTACAACGTATAGATGCAGATTCAATTCCATGTAATTTCCTTGTTGCTGTAAAGGGTACGCCGC
Organism: Bacillus cereus group sp. MS39; assembly: GCF_040448665.1. Classification (NCBI taxonomy): domain Bacteria; kingdom Bacillati; phylum Bacillota; class Bacilli; order Caryophanales; family Bacillaceae; genus Bacillus; species Bacillus cereus group sp. MS39. The sequence continues at coordinate 1,285,228 of NZ_CP123058.1, forward strand.
TTGAAGGACAAAAAGAATTAACGCCGGTAGAATGTTTAAAAGTGCTGGCGATGATGCGTTTTGTAAACCCAACGAAAGAAATTCGCATTTCAGGGGGACGTGAAATCAATTTACGTTCTGTACAGCCAATCGGTTTATTTGCAGCAAACTCTATTTTTGTCGGAGATTATTTAACGACAGCTGGACAAGAACCGACTGCAGACTGGGGTATGATTGAAGATTTAGGGTTTGAGATTGAAGAATGTGCATTATAAGATAGATAAAAAGCAAACTTGTAAAAGAGTTTGCTTTTTTGTAAATAAAATGTAATAAATAGTTGTGAAAGCTTGATACTATTGGTTTTTGAGCAAAAAAAAGAATTTTGGTGGACGAATTTTCCAAGCCCCAATTGTACATAGTAAATATGTAATTTATATTGGGTTGGAGGATTTTACATGCACAAATATATATTAGCGATTATGACTTGTCTAATTTTACTAAAAGCAATAAGTGCTGATCCAGTTAAGGCCGCCGAAAATCCTGAACAAAAAGAGATGCAACAACGAATTGAACAACATTTTCGAACGAAAGCTGAACATTTTGGATTGAAAACAGAAGGAAAAGACTTAAAGGAAGTGCGAAAAGAAATTACTATTATAGAAGAGGCGAAGAAAAGAGAGAATGTATGGAGAACAGCACAAACGCTTCGTATACAAACAGAAGGAAAAACAATGGATGAATTAATAAAAGATGTACGGAAAAAAGTAAAAAAATAAAAAAGAGGCCGCAGCCTCTTTTTTATTTTTTATGCCCATTGTTTTGATAAATGAGCCATTTCAATCGCAGCAACGGCGGATTCATAGCCTTTATTACCAGCTTTCGTGCCCGCGCGTTCAATCGCCTGCTCGATCGTTTCAGTCGTTAATACACCGAAAATAACTGGGATGTCTGTTTGTAGTGATAAAGATGCAACTCCTTTTGCTACTTCATTACAAACGTAATCGTAATGTGTTGTAGCACCACGAATTACAGTACCTAACGTAATAACAGCATCATACTTCCCGCTATTAGCCATCTTTTTAGCGATTAAAGGAATTTCAAATGCGCCAGGAACCCAAGCAACATCGATATCAGTTTCTTCTACACCGTGACGCTTTAATCCATCTAAAGCTCCGCCGAGTAACTTACTTGTAATAAATTCATTAAAACGTCCAACAACAACCCCAACTTTTAATCCTGTACCAACTAAATGACCTTCGAATACCATAATGAATCTCTCCTTTTATTATAAGTTTAGTAAATGTCCTAATTTGTTTACTTTCGTTTGTAAATACGTTTTATTCTCTTCTTTTGTTGGCATTTGCAATGGAACACGCTCGATTACTTCTAAATCGTAACCTTGTAAGCCAGCAATTTTTCGCGGGTTATTCGTTAATAATCGTAACTGTTGTAAACCTAAATCTTTTAAAATTTGAGCGCCAATACCGTAATCACGCAAATCAGCTGGGAATCCAAGTTTTTCGTTTGCTTCTACCGTATCGAATCCTTCTTCTTGTAACTTATAAGCGCGAAGCTTATTAAGAAGGCCGATGCCTCGTCCTTCTTGTCTCATATAAAGAAGAACGCCTTTTCCTTCACGTTCAATTTGAGCAAGTGCAGCATGGAGTTGTGGTCCGCAATCACAGCGGCATGAGCCAAATACATCTCCTGTTAAGCACTCTGAATGAACGCGTACAAGTACAGGCTCTCCTGTTGAAATATCACCTTTTACGAGTGCGATATGCTCTTTCGTATCTAATGAATTAGAATAGCCAATTGCATGGAAAGTACCGAAATCTGTAGGTAATGTAATTTCCACTTCTCGCGTCACTAGTGTTTCATGGTGGCGGCGATAAGCAATTAAATCTTCTATTGTAATCATTTTTATATCAAATTGTTTTGCGCACTGTAGTAAATCAGGTACGCGAGCCATCGTACCGTCCTCATTGATAATCTCACAAATGACTCCAGCTGGTTCTGCTCCGCAAAGCTGTGCTAAATCGACGGCAGCTTCTGTATGACCAGCACGGCGCAAGACACCGCCTTCTTTCGCAATTAATGGAAAGATATGTCCAGGACGATTGAAATCAGCACCTTTTGATGCAGGGTTTAATAATTCTTGTATCGTAGTTGCCCGTTCGTGAGCGCTAATCCCTGTTGTTGTAGAAACATGATCAATACTCACTGTAAATGCAGTATGATGCGAATCTGTATTATGAGCTACCATTGGTTCTAATTGTAGACGTTCTGCGTATTCTTCCGTAATCGGTACACAAACGAGACCACGCCCATGTGTAATCATAAAGTTAATCGTTTCTGGCGTAATATACTCTGCTAAAGCGATAAAGTCGCCTTCATTTTCACGGTTTTCATCATCGCATACGATAACGACTTTTCCTTGTTTTAAATCTTCTAGAGCTTCTTCAATACGATGAAACATAATGCTTCCCCCTTATAGAAATCCGTTTTCTTGTAAAAAGCTTTCGCTCATTGAACCTGTTCGTTTTACAGGTTTAGAAATAAAGCGTTCGATATATTTACCGATCATGTCACACTCAATGTTTACGATGTCACCGGCATTCTTTGCTCCGATAACAGATTCGCTTACTGTGTGCGGGATGAGTGAGATTGTGATGGAAGATTTGTCTATATCAAATATTGTTAAACTCGTTCCATCAACAGCAACGGATCCTTTATGCAAACAATAGCGCAGCAATTCATCAGCAATAGCTATTTTGTAATAGACGGCATTATAGTGTTGTTTTTTGTTTAATATCGTTCCGATGCCATCAATATGTCCTGAAACGAAATGTCCACCGAATCGTCCGTTTGCAGCTATCGCCCGCTCTAAATTTACTTTAGAGTGTTGTTTAAGCATGCGAAGTGATGTTGATTGCATCGTTTCAGGCATTGCGTCCACTGTGAATGAAGTTGTTGTGAAACTCGTTACAGTTAAGCAAATACCGTTAACCGCGATACTATCACCTAAGTGAACATCTGATAAAATATTATTTGCATGGATCGTTAACTTCATCGCTTCTCCGCTTTGATGCATGTTTGCAATCGTTCCTAATTCTTCTACAATTCCTGTAAACATTCCGTCACCTCACTTCGGGCATTCGCAACGATTTTTATATCATCACCAACTTGTTTCATCTCTTGAATTTCCAAGGAAAGTGCATCATGTAATGCTGCGAAACCATTTCCCCCAAATAAAGTAGGGGCATCTTTCCCGCCAATTAATTTGGGGCTTATATAAGTTACAATTTCATTGAGATGCTTTGTTTGTAAGAAGCTTGCGTGAACTGTTTGACCACCTTCAACGAATAGAGAAAGAATTTGCTTCTCTCCAAGAAAGAAAAGGAGGTCCTTGATTTCTATATGTTTTGTTTTCATTTGGAATATAGCTATATTTTCAGATTCATAAGAAGCTATTTTCTCTTTATTTACATCCTTACCGACAATAATCCATGTCGGTGCTAAACCATCTGTTATGACATGAGAAGATGGTGGCGTTCGTAAATGGGTATCTAAAATAACACGAATAGGATTTTTACCCCCGTTAGGAATTCTTGTCGTTAAATGCGGATTATCAGCTATAACTGTATTCACTCCAACGAGAATCGCATCATGTGTATGACGATATTGGTGAACATCAGCTCGTGCTTCTTCACCTGTAATCCACTTACTTTCACCCGTGACAGTTGCTGTTTTTCCATCTAAGCTCATCGCTGTTTTTATTGTTACAAATGGACGCTTCGTTTTCATGTAGTGAAAAAAGAAACGATTTAATAAGGTGGCTTCTGTTTCAAGAACACCGGTAGCTACCTCGATGCCAGCTTCTTCTAATCTCCTTTTTCCAGTACCAGAAACGAGAGGATTGCAATCAAGAGTAGCAATTACAACCCGTTTGACTCCTTTTTTGATGAGCAATTCACAGCAAGGTGGTGTTTTTCCAAAATGGCTACACGGTTCAAGTGTTACATAAACGGTGGCTCCTTTTGCTTTTTCACCAGCCATATGAAGCGCGTGAACTTCTGCGTGTTCTTCACCAGCACGTAAATGAGCACCAATACCGACGATGTTTCCTTCTTTTACAACAACAGCACCAACCATAGGATTTGGACTTGTTTGTCCAGATGTCCCTTCTGCTAACTGCAGGGCAATCCTCATATATTCTTGATCTGTCATTCTCTTCACCTCTCCTGAAAAAATCAAAAAACCCCAAGGATTTTATATCCTTGGGGTTTGGGAGACGTGATTTCTAGAAATATAGTTCGAATACGAAAGTACAGGAAAGAAACCTAACGATGATTGGTATTTTTGCATAAGGAAAAATACTAGCAAAAATATCGGATTTTTCAAACGCTAGTCGTATCTTTTTATTTCAGTATAGAAACATAAGTATACAAAATAAAACATATATAAAGATTCAAAACGAAACTTTAAAAATATGCATACTGAAATAAAAGTGTATTCGCTATATAAAATTACTAGAAAACATATCCTTCTCCCATCCAGACTATACTGTCGGCCCTAGAGTTTCACTAGATCCACCGTTTTCGAGTTGAAAACGGGTCACGGACTTAGAAGTTTGCACTTCATCACCGCCGGTTGGGAATTTCACCCGACCCCGAAGGATGTTGTTTGCTCAAATTATAGCACAAAAAAAATAAAAGGCTAGAAAAAAATATTCGAATGTGAAGAATTGTGTGAAAATATATGTAAGTTGGAATGAGGACAAAAGTACGAGGAATGTTGTAAGGAAAAGGGGGACGAGAGTTAATGAAAAGAAAAAACATGCACAAAAAAATGTGCATGTCACATGTGAAATTATTCTGCCTCTGGTGCTCTAACGACAGACTCGAATTTCCCTTTATGCGAAGCATCGCAATAAGGCATATTTTTTGATAAACCACAACGGCATAAAGAAAATGCCGGTTTTGCTGGGAATACATTCCCTTGTGAATCGACTAATTCCACGTCCCCTGTAACGCGAAAAGAGCCATTATCATTTACTTTAATTTGTACTTTCGCCAACGCCATCCCTCCTTCCCAAACGCTTAATTTCATCATATAATTAAGAGAAGTACTTGACAATATAAAGTGAAACTTTAATTAGTGGGGGAGGTATCCCCCACTAATTATTAGTTGAACCAATCGGGCTTTTAGGGGCAGTTAATTTCCCACCTAACTTCTTTGTTTTAGCTGAGTTTTGAGGTGGGAGTTTTACTGCCCGCAAATAGCGGGGTAAAATGAGCACTTTCTTTGGGAGAGAAGAGAGTGTTATAATGTTTTTTATAACTGACTAGAGTAAGGTGACGAGAGATGGATAAACAATTACATACATTACGAAACATTGCAAATGAGCGCACGTGGGCATCATTTTTGAATGATAATCATCCATATAGTTTGTTACATTGGTCCATTGCAGGTGTAGGGCAAGAGGCAAAGGATGTTTGGTTACTTCAAGATGAAGTAACATTTCAAACGACAGAATTTCCAACGTTAGATGATGCAATGCAATGGATTTCTGTAAATATGGAACAAGTTACAGACGTTTTAGCGCAATAAAAAAACAGGCTTATGCAAGCCTGTTTTTTGTTTCTTTTACATATGAGTTTAAAAATTGATCAACGGCTGCTTCATACTCTTCTTTATTTTCGTTATAAGAGCAAGCGTGTGCACCGCGTTCTGCAATATAAAGTTGTTTATTGTTTTCTTTTGCTTCATATAGTGATTTCGTCATATCAGCTAAAATATAATCATCATCTTTACTATGAATAAAGAGGACGGGATTATTAATATTTTTTATACAATCGATTGGTGAAACTTCGCGAATCGTATAACCGTCACGTACTTTTAAAAAAGCATTTGCTAAAGGTAATAAAGGCCATTTAGGTAAATGGAATTCAACCTTTAAACGGTGTTGTAATTGCCCGTAGAAATCAGAAAAAGGACAATCTGCAATATAGAAATCAGCACCATCTTCTACAAGTCCTGCGTATTGAAGAAGTGTTGCAGCTCCCATAGATTCACCATGAATACCGAGTGTTATATTTGTTCCAAAGCGACTTTTTAGCCAGTCAACTACAGATTTTAAATCATGTTTTTCATAGTATCCATAGCTTGTTGTTTTTCCGCCAGTTTTACCATGACGACGATGATCATAAATAACGACATTATACCCTCTGTTTAAAAATAACCTTGCATATTTTACAGAGTTCATTTTATTTACAGTTACGCCGTGACAAAAAATCATAAACTTATTGGAATGACTAGCAGGAATGTAATATCCGTGAAGATCATATCCGAATTGCGAAGGAATATGAATTTCTTCTTTATGAAGAGCATCAAAATCCTCTAAACGAAAATGTTTTTTCGTTTCTCTTTCGAGTACTTCTTCCTCTGTTTTTTTCTTTAAGTACATCACTTTATTTGTAAAGAAAATCCCAAGGGCAGTTATCGCACCTAGTATAGTAAACAATGCTGCAAAAAAACGTTTCATACTTTACCTCATCCTCCAAATACCGTTACATGTGATACACTTACATTGTATCACAATGATAGAAAAGGGGAGAAATAGGAAATGGTGTATATACAAAAAATTACGCCAGCGATGAAAGAAACAATCCGAATGTTCATGTGTGAGAACTGGGGGAGTTCATTGATGGTTTCACGTGGTAAGGGGCATCAGTTAGAAGAGTTGCCAGGATTTGTTGCGCTCTCGGATGACAGAATAATCGGAATTATAACGTATGAAGTGACCGGAAATATGTGTGAAATTGTATCGTTAGATAGCTTTGAAGAAAGAAAAGGAATAGGGACGAAACTTGTAGATTGTGTATTACAAGTTGCAGAAGAAGAACGGTGCGGGCGGGTTTGGCTCATAACAACAAATGATAATATGAATGCGTTACGTTTTTACCAAAAACGTAATTTTATGATGACTAATTTATATGTGAATGCAGTGGAAGAGGCACGAAAAATAAAGAAAGAAATTCCGCGTATCGGATATGATAACATCCCAATTTTACATGAAATACAGTTGGAGTATCGTTTAATAAACTGATGTAACAATTTTCAGAAATATAAGTTATTAACCTTGACGAATATTGTAATTTAGGTTACCGTAAAATTGTAATCTATTACCATATTAAGGGGTGACGATGTGGCAACTATACGTGATGTTGCAAAATTGGCAGGTGTTTCAGTCGCAACCGTTTCACGAGTTATTAATGAAAAAGGATACGTTCATGAGGACACAGTAAAACAAGTAAAGGAAGCAATTGAGGAATTACGTTATAGGCCAAATAATGCAGCAAAGCCATTATTTAAAGAGAATTCAACGATAATTGCATTACTTGTAGATAATCTATATGATCCATCAAACATCACTTTGCTACATTGTATTGAGGAAATAGCATATAAAGAAGGATATCAAATCATTGTTTGTAATATAGAGAATAAAGATAGATACATACATATGTTGAAGGGAAATAACGTTGCAGGTGTTATTTTAACAAGATCCGTTTTTAAAAGTATAGGAGAAATTCCACTTCCGTTTGTTGTGATTGATGAAAAAAAATCCCATGCAAATTATTATGAAAGTGGACAAAGAACGGTTTCTTTATTAAAAGAAAAGGGCTGTCAATTTCTTGCTTATTTCGATGAGAGAGAAGATAGTGAAGAAATGGAAGAGCACATATCAGGATTTTTAGACGCTGTTTGGGAGGAAGGGATCTCTTATCGAGAAGTATGTGTACAAGGGTATACGAATAAACAGTTTATTACATTCTTGCAAACTTACCCGTATATAGATGGAATTGTAACTTCAAGTGAAAAGGTTACTTTTGAGTTAATTCAAGCAGCGAAAAATTTAAATATCCGTATACCGGATAAGTTGAAAATTATCGGACCGAACGGGAGCATAGACAGTGAATGGATAGGCCCATCACTCATGAAAATTGAAAGTTGCGCCGAAGAAAATGGGAAAATAGCTTTACAACAATTAAAAGAAAAAATAAAAAAGTAAAAGGTGCGTAAAAAACGCACCTTTTATAATGTAATTGCGGCAATAAATCCGAATATAAGTAACGGGATATTATAATGCAGAAAAGTTGGTACACATGTATCCCATATATGATGGTGTTGACCATCAGCATTTAAACCGGATGTTGGTCCAAGTGTACTATCTGATGCTGGTGATCCTGCATCGCCTAGTGCTCCGGCTGTACCGATAATTGCAATGGTGGCCATTGGACTAAATCCAAGCTGCATGCAAAGGGGGACAAAAATTGTTGTTAAAATAGGAATGGTTGAAAAGGATGAACCAATTCCCATCGTAACGAGAAGTCCAATCACAAGCATAAGAAATGCAGCGAGTGGTTTGTTATTTCCAATTATATGTGCACTCGTTTGCACAAGAGATTCAACATGTCCTGTTTTTCGAAGAACAGCGCCAAATCCAGCGGCTGCAATCATAACAAAACCGATAAAGGACATCATGCGCATTCCGCTTGTTAATATCGCATCTGCTTCTTTAAGAGGTAGACTACCACTTACTGATAAGACGATAATCCCCGCTAAAGCACCGAAAATCATTGATTCTGTTGCTAATTGAACAGTTAATGTGGCTATGATAGATAATAATCCGAAAGTAATGCTCCGTTTTGTATAGGGAACGATTTCATTTGCGGTAGTATGAACTTGTTCTGTTTCATACGTACGAGGTTTCCGGTACGTAATGAATACTGCTACACATAATCCAATAATCATACCAATTGCTGGAATAGTCATTGCTTTTGGAATAAGTGCGACATCAAATGTAAGACCACTTTGCGCAGCATTTGTTTGCAATACGTCATGATAAATTTTTCCAAATCCTGCTGGAATCCACATATAAGGAGTAATCAATCCGAATGTAATAATACATGTAACAAGTCGGCGATCCACTTTCAGCTCATTTAATACTTTTAAAAGTGCTGGAATTAAGATGGGGATGAAAGCGATATGAACAGGAATCACATTTTGTGAGAAACAAGCCATCGTTAAAATGATGAATAAAATAAGTATTTTAGAATAAACTTGTTTTTTCGTGTCTTGTTCATTGCCAATCCATTTTAGTGCAGTTTGAATCATGGCATCTGGAAGTCCTGTTTTGGAAAGGGAAATAGCGAAACCGCCAAGCATTGCATAACTTAAAGCGATTGGAGCACTGTTTCCAAGGCCAGTTGTAAAAGTGTTAATAGTTTCTGAAATACCGAGTCCACCGATAATTCCGCCTGTTAAAGCTCCAACAATGATGGCGACAATGACCTGGACACGTAACAAACTAAGCAATAGCATAACTGCTACTGCGACGAGTACAGCATTCATAATAAATGTAATCTCCCTAAAATTTTATTGTGCTAAGGCAAGTAAATATGAAGCACTTTGCTATATTTATACATAGTTGCGACATATTATTATAAATTGTTTTCTATGAAATGTAAAAGAGCCTTTTGTTACTAATGTTGAAAAGCTAGCTCTTGTTTAATTGATTGTAAAGAATTGGCGAATAATTCTGGTTCTTCTAAATCAGGAGAATGTGCTGAATTTGGGAACCAAATCATTTTTTTTATGGGGGCTTCTATCACATCACAATATTCCTGAACGAGAGCATAAGGAGTTTGATAATCATAGCGACCAGAACAAAAATAAACCGGAATAGATAAGCTTGAAATAGAAGAAAAGAAATCGATTGTCAACATTTCTTCCCATAAAACGCCAGATTTTAAATTTCCTGCGAGAAACTTGAACCAATCTAATAGCGTATATTCAGGGGAAAAGAAGCCTTTTCGTATGAAAGAAAAGGAAGATCCGTTTTGGATTGCTCCGCCGAATGTGCCAAGCCACTTTCTTTGAATAATAAGGCGTCTCGTATCTAAAAATGGTGGTTTGCCTAATTTCAAAAGGGACGCTAATGCTTTTTTATGATCATGTTTTTTTGCAGAACGAATTAAATGCTGATATAGCAATTCTTCGTTTTGTTTCATATGTACAATCTGCCCAATACCGATGTAAGCCTCGATATACTGTGGATATTGATGTGCTATGTTAAGCCCAATAATGCTTCCCCAAGAATGACCAGCGAGAAATAGTTTCTGTTTATTGAACTTTTTAAGTACATATTGAATCACTTCTTTTGCATCGGAAACGAATTGTTCGATTGTAAAATTTGCTCCGAAATCTTTCATTGAAAAGGATTTACCTGCCCCGCGCTGATCCCAATTAATAACGATGAAGTGTTTCTCCAATTCTTTTTGAAAATGACGAATAAATCCAATTTGTGCCATGCCAGGTCCGCCATGACAACATAATAAAATTGGCTGCTCTATGTTTTGCCCGCGCATAAGGAGAGTTTGTTTTCGATTATGAATTAAAACGCTTTCCATCGTAGCAATACTATTAGGAATGAGTTTTTTATTTTCATTATAAAACTGTGGTGTATAGCTACGAAAAAGCATATTGAAAACCTCCTTTTCTGAAATCGTATGAATCGCACAGGCTATTCGTTTTGCATATACTGTTAGAAAATCATTGTAACATACCATACTAGTGTCATTTCAACACGGGAGGAGGGAAATTGTGACGATTGGAGAAATTATAGATTGCTTAAATAGACGTGAATCCATCGCTATCATAGCAAAACGTCTTGAAATAAGCCCGTATACATTATCAAAGAAATTAAGATTGATCGGATATGAATATGATGGAGAACAGAAGAAACGTATTTTTGTAGGAGATGGAGAAGAACCGCGTCACTTACAACTCCAAGAAGCGACAGCCCTTCAATATGCGAAAACGGATTATCAATTATTAATTTATGAACAATTACAAAGCATTTATGAATTATTAAGCAAGAGAGAAGAAATAATCGCGCCAATTATGAGTATAAGTACAGAAAAAAAGAAACGTACTTTTTCTATTAATAAAGAAATATTAGCAAAACTAGACGTTATATCAGAATCGAAAGGAATTCAAAAATCTAAACTTGTAGAAGAGGCGTTACAACAATTTTTACAACAGTATGATTTTAACAAAACATCACATTTTGATAACTAAAGAAAAGGATACTATGTTCATTGTAAGAACGAGTATCCTTTTTAGGTTTTACTAATATTGTGGATTAAGTATAAGTGCGTATCCTTTACAATAAAAATCTGGATCGCATATTAGGGAAATACTTAATTTACCTTTTGAATTCTTCCATCAATAACTGGCTGAATTGGTTCTTTTAATTGTTTTACATAATCGACTAGCGCTTCAAAGTCGTTTGGACCAGTTTCTGAATTCTTCCCATTTTTAAATGATACGAATCCGTCACCGCCAGAAGCTAAGAAAGCATTAGCAACTAAGCTATACGTTTTAGATGGAGATAACTCTTCGCCATTTGTTAAGCGGATATTCGTAACCTTTTCACCGTTTGGTTTATTTGCATCCCACGTATATTGAATACCTGAAATTTGAAGCATTCTTGTTGTTCCTTTTTGCCATTGCTGATTTAAAATGTCACGAATATCTTGACCTGTTAAATCGACTTTAATCAATTGGTTTCCAAAAGGCTGAATGCCATATAATTCGCCCCAAGTAATATCGCCAGCATCTAAGTCATTACGAATGCCACCAGGATTCATAAGTGCGATTTGAGCTTGCATCGTTTGACGCTGTGCGTCGGCAATTATATTCCCAAGAGTAGATTCACCAGCATCATTTTGTTTTCGGTCGATAGGTGCTGTAGATTTTCCTACAACTTCATTTACAAGTGGTGCGATTTTTTCTTTATATTGATCTATTTTTTGTTTTACTTGTTTATCAGGTTCCACACCTTCATGATATGTTGTAATCACTTCAGCTTTTTTCTTTACAATATCTTTTGTTTTACGATCAATTGTTACATCTGCGTCTGAGAAAGCTGTTCCATAAGAGTTCGCTTGGACGATTAGTTTATTATTTACAGTACCATTTACATACGTGTGACTATGTCCACCGAAAATCACATCAACTTCTGGGTCTGTTTCATTTGCAATTCGAGTAAGGTCTCCATTTGTCACGCCAGACTCATCAGTTGTTCCGCCGACATGGGCAAGGACGACGATGGATTTAACACCAAGACGCTTTAATTGTTGCGCTGATTTATTAATTGCTTCTACTTCGTCAGTGATCTGTACATTTTTAAGCATAGTAGGCATCACGACATTTGGCGTATCAGTTGTAACAACGCCAATGAATCCTACAGGAACACCATCTACCATTTTTACAGTAAATGGTGGTAAAAATAAGCGACCAGTTGATTTGTTATAGAAGTTAGCAGCGACATAAGGGAAGTTAGCACCTTTGAAATTCCCTGTTTTCTCGTGATATCCACCGTAAATGAGGCGTTTCATTTCATCGATACCTTCATCAAATTCATGGTTTCCGATTGTACCAACATCGAATTTTAAGTCATTTAAAAATTCAATCGTTGGTTCATCTTGTAACAACGCTGAAACTGGTGGACTAGCTCCGACAATATCGCCAGCATGTACGAGAAGTGTATTAGGGTTTTGCTTTTTACGTTCTTTTAAATAAGTAGCTAAGTATTCAGCGCCACCAGCTTCTTTGTTATTAATTTTTTTAACAGTATCTAGTTGTCCATGAAAATCATTAATACCAAGCATTTGTACGTCTACGTAGCGGTTTTGTTCAGCTGGATTCTGGGATGGGGGAGCGGCAAATACGCTTGAAAAAGTAATGGTGCTTAAAACGGCAACAGCAGGAATGATTTTTTTCCACATAATTTAATTCTCCTTTTTTATAATCTGACATCATACGACATAATTTTAATAGATTCATAGGATTATATCTATATAAAAATTTAGTTTTTTCGAAAAATTAACATATTTACAAAAAGTGAATAATAGAGTAAAGAACCTTTTTTATTGTCGAGTTCATTGTGTATCTACTATAATGGAGGAAAAAGTAAAAGGTGAGTAGCATGAAGAAAAAGAAACAAAGACAAGTGCAAAGACAATCGCAAGTGAATAATCCAGAGAAAGAGTTGCTTACATTAGGCGATCAATTAAATGATTCACTCATGCAGCAATTAAAGAATAAAAAGAAAGAATTGCAAGTGAGAGAAGAAGAAAAAGAGGCAGCTGAACTGGAAAGAAAGCGCCAAGAACAAAAAGAACGTGAAAAGAATAAATCATTTGAAGAACTGTTAAGTGAAAGTAGCCTTACTTGGAAAGACTTTAAATAATATAAAAAATGATCAGTGCATACCGCTGATCATTTTTTTGACGAGCTTGTAAGAAAAGGGGAGTTTTAATGAGAAAAATTGTAGTCGTTCCGCATGAAAATCATTGGAATGAAAAATTTCAAATAGAGGCCGAACGATTAAAATCGGCGATGCCAGAAATAGTGAAAGTCCACCATATTGGAAGTACATCAGTGCCAGGACTGGCAGCTAAACCAATTATAGATATGATTATGGAAGTAGAGAGTATTGACAGAGTAGATCATTGGAATGAACGTTTTGAAGAGCTTGGTTATATCGTAAAAGGGGAAAATGGTATTTCAAGACGTCGTTATTTTATTCATGGAACGGAGGAAAAACGCTCGTATCACTTACACGTTTTTGAAAAAGGAAATCCTGAGATAATAAGGCATTTAGCGTTTCGTGATTATATGATGGCTCATTGTGAAGAAGCAGAGGCATATGCAACCTTAAAGAAAAAATTAGCCGAAAAGTATACATATGATGGCACGTTATATACGGAAGGAAAAAATGAGTTTGTGCGTAGTGTTGATGAAAAAGCGAAAGAATGGAGAGAAGGAAATATAAATAATTGAGTTAGCGTTTTAGTGTATAAAATTATTATGTAAACTGTACATATGTTTTGACTTTTTGGTTGAATCTTGTTGAAATAAAGTGGTGGCTTATAAAAAATGTAAGAATGAAAGGGAGACGACTGTGCACATTCCAACAACTACACTTCATAATGGCGTAAAAATGCCGATGATTGGTCTAGGCGTTTATAAAGCGAAAGAAGGCGACGAAGTAAAACAAGCAGTAAAAACAGCGTTAGAAGTTGGATACCGTTCGATTGATACAGCAACTGTATATGAAAATGAAAGCGGTGTCGGAGAAGCGGTTCGTGAATCAGGGATTCCGAGAGAAGATATATTTATTACAACAAAAGTTTGGAACGACGATCAAGGATACGAGGAAACACTTGAGGCGTTTGAAAAAAGCTTAAAGAAATTACAAATGGACTATGTAGATTTATATTTAATACATTGGCCAATAAGAGGGAAGTATGTTGATACGTACCGAGCGCTAGAAAAACTGTATGAAGAAGGTAAAGTGCGCGCGATTGGTGTTTCAAATTTTCATCAACATCATTTAGAACTGTTATTACCAAATTGTAAAGTGAAGCCGATGGTCAACCAAGTGGAACTTCATCCGATGTTAGCGCAATTTGAATTGCGTAATTTCTGTCAAGGTGAGCAAATTCAAATGGAAGCATGGAGCCCATTAATGAGAGGCGGGGAAGTATTTCAGCACCCGATTATTCAGGCCATTGCTACGAAATATGAAAAAACACCTGCGCAAGTTATATTAAGATGGGATATTCAGAGCGGGGTAGTGACGATTCCTAAATCTGTTACACCATCCCGTATTAAAGAGAATTTTACTATCTTTGATTTTTCACTAACAGAAGAAGAGATGACTCAAATTAATACGTTAAATCGTAATTTACATGTAGGAACGAATCCTGATAAATATGATACGCTATAAAAAGACGCTACCGGTATGGTAGCGTCTTTTTAACGATGTAAAGCGTAAGTATCACATTTAGAAATTTGCTGAAGTTGTATATATTCTGCTGTTGTTAACTTTTTTTGTTTACTAGCCTGTACATTTTCTTGCAATTGTTGAATAGAGCTTGCACCAGGTATAACAGCTGCAACAGTTTCGTTATGTAAGCAATATTGAATAGCTGTTCCTGTTAGAGAGCTTTCTCCGATTATTTCTTTTACATTCGCGAGTGTCGCATATAATTCATCGTAAGAATAAGAAAGATAATTCTTTTCTTTTACTCTTTCTATCTTTCTTGCATTATTATCAGTTAAAATTCCTTTTGCAAGTGGCCCACGAGCAATAATGCTAATTTGATGTTCACTTAGAAGTGGGAACCATTCTTCAGGGCGACGATTTAAAAGGCTATATTCCATTAGCACACTAACGATATTTGAACGTTTAGCATATTCACGGATAACATTTGGACGTATAGAAGAAATACCGTAATGGCGAATAATACCTTCTTTTTTTAATTCTTCAAAGGCTTCAATTGTTTCATCTATTGGATCTTCAATCGTCCCGCCGTGAAGTTGATAAAGATCAATATAATCAGTTTGAAGTCTACGTAAACTTTCTTTCACTTCAGCCTTTATGTAATTTTTAGAAGGATCCCAAGACCACTCGTTTTTTTCTTCTGTCCATCGATTTCCAACTTTTGTTGTAAGAACAATTTGGTCTCGTTTCCCTTTTAAGGCTTTTCCAACAAATTCTTCGTTTAATCCATAATCATATAAATCCGCTGTATCAAAAAAATTGATTCCTAAATCGATTGCTTCATCGATAATACGCATAGCTTCTGTTTCAGATGTACCGAGAGACATGCAGCCAAGGCCCATTTCTGTAACAAACAAATCTGAGTTTCCTAATTGACGTTTTTTCATAGGTCAACCTCCTTACCTTTATTGTACGAAAGGAAAAAGAGGTTGACAAACGTTTACTTTTTATTTGCTGTAATCCACTCTTGTACAGTTGTATACTCTTTGCCATATTGTTTTAGCTTATGGCGAATTTGCCACGCTTTTCCGACTAAAGTGACGCGATTTGGTAAAATATAAACTTTCATTTCTATCACGCTCCTTTCAATGTGGTAAAATGTATGAGGAAAGAATAGGAAATAGAACAGGGAGATGAAGTAGTATGAGTAATCTTGCAGAGAGAACAGTAAAAACTGAGCCAATTTTTGATGGTAGAGTTATAAAAGTTCGTGTTGATGATGTAGTATTACCAAATGGAGCAATGAGTAAACGTGAAATTGTAAATCACCCTGGTGCAGTTGCTATTATTGCTATTACTGATGAGGGGAAAATTGTGCTTGTTGAGCAGTATCGTAAAGCGCTTGAAAAGGCGATTATAGAAATTCCGGCTGGCAAGTTAGAACCTGGTGAAAAACCTGAGGTGACAGCAGTTCGTGAATTAGAAGAGGAAACAGGATATGTATGTGAAAATATGGAGCTTATTACTTCTTTCTATACATCTCCAGGATTTGCAGATGAAATTTTATATGTATATAAAGCGACAGGTTTGACGAAAAAAGAAAATAAAGCCGAGTTAGATGAAGATGAATTCGTGGAATTGATGGAAGTATCGTTAGAAGAAGCGATTATTCTTATGAAAGATCTTCGTATTCATGATGCGAAGACGATGTTTGCAGTACAATATTTACAACTACAAAAATAAACACTCGCCAAAGGCGAGTGTTTTTTAATTGATTTTTGCGTATACGCGTGCATCACGTAAGCTACCATCTGGTGCTATGAAATCATTTTCCATTGTACCTTCTAGAATAAATTCTAAACGTTCTGCTAGGTTACATGCATTTGCATTTGTTGCATCAGTACGAATTTCAATTCTTCTAGCACTTAGCTTATCAAAGGCAAATTGAATGGCACCTTTAATGGCTTCAGTCATATAGCCTTGTTTTGTATAAGCGCTATGCAGCCAGAAGTGAAGTGAAAACTTTGGAATATCCCAGTTTTCAGGCTTGAGCGTTATAGCTCCGATGAATGTACCAGATACTTTATCGTATAAGTGAAAATCAAGTGTTTCACGAAGTAAAAACTGCCCGTGAGCGTTACGAACGATTTCTTCAGCACTTTCTTCTGTTTCAGCGTTAATTGGCATCCACGGTACTAAGTCTTCTAGAGAAGCTTGGATTGCTTCATACACTTCTGCACCATCACCTGGAAATGGCTTACGAACTTGTAAGCGTTCAGTTTGAAATAATGTTGGAAAATCTAATAATAATGGTTTCAAGAGAAATCCCTCCTATTCTCTACTTTTTAGTTTAGCAAAGTAGAGCGGAATTTCAATGTTAATTCGTCATACTTTTTTCTTTCTTTCATACATTTTTAGTAAGAGTGTGAACGGAGGGAAGAAAAATGTGGAGAAAAACTTGGCAAGACCGTGTAATGTCTCACATACAGGAAAACTCTTCATTATATATATTTAACGCTGTTTTATTATTGATGGGAGTAATATTTGGGGCCATTCTTGTAAATAGTTTACAATTAAATCAAAAACAAGATTTATCATTTTATTTACAACGTTTTTTTGGACAAGTTTCTAAAGGAGAATTTGCTATTGCGAGCGAAATGTTTCGAGAAAGTTACTTTTCGCAATTAAAATACATTGGATTTATTTGGATTTTGGGGATTTCAATTATTGGATTGCCACTTATTTTTATTTTATTATTTGTAAAAGGAGTAGTTGTCGGATTTACAGTAGGTTTTTTAGTCAGTCAGCATGGATGGAATGGATTATTATTAGCATTCGTTTCTGTATTGCCACAAAACCTCATTATTATTCCAGTATTTCTCGTTATGACAACAATTGCCGCAAGCTTTTCCTTACGCATGATTAGGCATCAATTTATCAGGAAAATAACCGAGCCATTATTACCATTATTAATTCGTTATACATGCTTCTTTCTTGTAATTGGAGCGGTGTTAGCTCTTGCTTCTAGTGTAGAAGCTTATGCATCACCAGTTTTAATGAAAGAAGTCGTTGAGGCTATTAATAAACAATAAATACTTTTTGAGAATAATTATCAATTTGTTTTTATTGTTTTTCTTTTGACAGAAGCCCTTCTTCTGATATAATGGTGTAAGAGTGGCGAGGAGGGAGTAGTACCGAATGGAAGAAAGAATTGAACGAATTAAGAAGCAATTACATGCAGCGAGCTACAAATTAACACCGCAACGTGAAGCAACAGTTCGTGTGCTGCTAGAAAATGAAGAAGATCATTTAAGCGCAGAAGATGTTTACCTCCTTGTAAAAGAAAAGTCGCCAGAGATCGGATTAGCAACCGTCTATCGAACTTTAGAACTATTATCTGAGTTAAAAGTTGTCGATAAGATTAACTTCGGAGACGGTGTTTCACGCTATGACTTACGCCAAGAAGGTGCGCAGCGTTTTCACCATCATTTGATTTGTACACAATGTGGTGCTGTACAAGAAATACAAGAAGATTTACTTGGTGAAGTGGAAAGGAAAGTAGAACGTGACTGGAGCTTTAAGGTGAAAGATCATCGTTTAACATTCCATGGGATTTGTAAAAATTGTCAAGAAAATGAAACGGATGAAAAATAACCTTTTCCTATTTATCTAGGAAGAGGTTTTTTATTTGAATAAGGTATAAATTGGTGAAAGCTTGGCATATGTTGTAATAACTTATATTTTGGAGGAATTTACAATGCGCCGAGCTTTAAAATTAACTTTTGATGGGATAAAAGTATTTTTATTATTTACAAGTTGTACGATTTTGTTTTATTTCGCTATACTATGGATAAATGAAGAATATGAAAGTTATCATCGTTATGAAAAACCAAAAGAAGAGACTGTAGAAAAAGTATCAGGGAATGAAGAGCCGGCAAAGGATGCTTTCGTAAATAGAATGATGTTTTTCTATGAAAATGGGGAGTAGTGTAGATTGGAAGATCAATTAAAAGATTTTATTCATTATATGGTTGTCGAAAAAGGGCTAGCGAAAAATACAGTAGTATCTTATGAACGTGATTTAAAAAGTTATGTAAAGTATTTGCAAAATGTAGAACAGGCGAAAAGCTTTCATGAAGTGACACGCTTGCACATTGTTAATTTTCTGCAGCACTTAAAAGAAAACGGAAAATCTTCGAAAACATTAGCACGTCATATTGCATCGATTCGTTCGTTTCACCAATTCTTACTTCGTGAACGAGCGGTAGAGCACGACCCATCCGTACATATTGAAACGCCGCAAGGAGAACGGAAATTACCGAAAGTGCTATCAATCGATGAAGTAGAGGCGTTACTTCAGACGCCAAAAATGACGAGTGCTTTTGGGGTTCGTGACAAAGCGATGCTAGAGTTACTTTATGCAACAGGACTTCGTGTTTCGGAATTAATTGCCTTAAATTTAGAAGATGTACATTTAACGATGGGGTTTGTTCGTTGCATAGGGAAAGGGAATAAAGAAAGAATTATTCCACTAGGAAGTTTAGCGACGGAAGCGATTCAAAAGTATATTGAAAAGGGAAGAAGAGAATTGATGGGTAAAAAAGTGGTAGATGCACTCTTTTTAAACCATCATGGGAATCGATTATCAAGACAAGGATTTTGGAAAATTTTAAAACGATTGGCGAAAGAAGCAAATATTGAAAAAGAGCTTACACCACATACGTTGCGCCATTCTTTTGCTACGCATTTATTAGAAAATGGAGCAGACTTGCGTGCTGTGCAAGAAATGCTAGGACATGCAGATATTTCAACGACGCAAATTTATACGCATGTTTCAAAAGCTAGATTAAAAGATGTATATAAACAGTTTCATCCGAGAGCATAGTTACTATGCTCTTTTTTTCATAGATTCAAAAGGCTATAGTACTTCACAAAAACTTCACAAACATTTCGTACATTGTTTTCAGCAGAAGACTAGAATATTACAATGTATTTCCTCTATACTAAATAAGGTATGAAGGAGGAAATGATGATGAAAAAACTTATTATGACTTTATTTATCGCGATGCTAGCATTGGCTGGCTGTAATACAAACAAAGAAGAACCGAAAAAAGAACAGAAACTAGAAGCTGTAAAAGTAGCAGTTCAAACAAATCCGAAAGAAATTAAACCTGGTGAAAAAACAGAAGTACAAGCACTTGTTACACAAGGAAAAGAAAAAGTAACAGATGCTGATGATGTAAAGTTTGAAATTTGGAAAGCTGGCGACGAAAAGCACGAGATGTTAGATGGGAAGCATAAAGGAAAAGGTGTTTATGCAGTAGAGAAAACGTTCGAGACGGATGGAGTGTACCATATTATCGCTCACACAAATGCACGTGAAATGCATGTTATGCCAGAAGTAAAAGTGGCTGTAGGAAATGCGAAAGTAGAAGATGCGAAAAAAGAAAATAGTGATCACGGTGCAGGGCATGGCGATCATAAAAGCGATACAATGATCCATCTTATGGCTGGTGATATAAAAGCAAATGCTGAATCAACTATGAAAGTTCATTTAAAACAAAAAGAAGAAGCGTTAACTGGTGCTGAAGTACAACTTGAGATTTGGAAAGATGGTGTTGAAAAACACGAATTTATTCCAGCGAAAGAAGGAAATAAAGGAGAGTATGAAACGAAACATACTTTCAAAGAAAACGGTTCTTACAAAGTGAAAGTTCATGTTAAAAAAGGCGAACTACATGAACATAAAGAAGAAACAGTAGAAGTAAAATAAAAAGTAGCTCTTTAGAGCTGCTTTTTATTTTTATTCCGTAAACGTCCAATTGATGAGGGCTAATAATCAGTGGAGAAGAACTAAACTCCTGCTAATCAAAGTTTCACTTTATATGAAGAAATAAATCATAAAATAATTAGCACTTATTTGCATAATGGATTACAATAGAAGTGTGAAGAAAATGAGAAATTCTACGAAAATGTATTAAAAA
The DNA here is from genome assembly GCF_040448665.1 of Bacillus cereus group sp. MS39. NCBI lineage: Bacteria > Bacillati > Bacillota > Bacilli > Caryophanales > Bacillaceae > Bacillus > Bacillus cereus group sp. MS39. The sequence goes on from NZ_CP123058.1 coordinate 1,306,051, forward strand.
GAAAGCGTAAACATGTTATGATATCAGTATCAGATGTCTGACATCTGACTTAGAAAAAACTAGAAATGTTTTTGAGTCGTTTCAAAGTAAACGAAATAGGTTAGAGAATCAATTAAAGAAGTACTGTTTGACAATGAGAACGAAAGAGAATTCTTATGGAGAACAGTTTCACTTTATAGCGTTTTGAACATACTACAAGAAGTAGAACTGAACTTATAGGAGGTCGCAGTTATGAATAAATATAAACGTATATTCCTAGTCGTAATGGACTCTGTAGGAATCGGCGAAGCACCGGATGCTGAGCAATTTGGTGATTTAGGTTCTGACACAATTGGTCACATTGCTGAACATATGAATGGATTACAAATGCCAAATATGGTGAAGTTAGGTCTTGGTAACATTCGTGAAATGAAAGGTATCTCTAAAGTAGAAAAACCGCTTGGATATTATACAAAAATGCAAGAGAAATCTACTGGTAAAGATACAATGACAGGACATTGGGAAATCATGGGTCTTTACATTGATACACCATTCCAAGTGTTCCCTGAAGGATTCCCAAAAGAATTACTTGATGAATTAGAAGAAAAAACAGGTCGTAAAATTATCGGTAATAAACCAGCTTCTGGAACTGAGATTCTTGATGAACTTGGTCAAGAACAAATGGAAACAGGTTCTTTAATCGTTTACACTTCTGCTGATAGCGTATTACAAATCGCAGCACACGAAGAAGTAGTGCCGCTTGATGAGTTATATAAAATTTGTAAAATTGCACGTGAATTAACGTTAGATGAGAAGTACATGGTAGGGCGCGTTATCGCTCGTCCATTCGTTGGTGAGCCTGGAAACTTTACACGTACACCAAACCGTCATGATTATGCATTAAAACCATTCGGCCGTACGGTAATGAATGAATTAAAAGATAGTGACTACGATGTTATTGCTATCGGTAAAATCTCTGACATATATGATGGTGAAGGTGTAACTGAGTCACTTCGTACGAAGTCTAATATGGATGGAATGGATAAGCTTGTAGATACATTAAACATGGACTTTACAGGTCTTAGCTTCTTGAACTTAGTTGACTTTGATGCATTATTTGGACATCGCCGTGATCCACAAGGATACGGAGAAGCTCTGCAAGAGTATGATGCTCGTCTTCCAGAAGTATTCGAAAAACTAAAAGAAGATGATTTATTATTAATTACAGCAGACCACGGTAATGATCCAGTTCACCACGGTACTGATCATACACGTGAATATGTACCGTTATTAGCATATAGCCCAAGCATGAAAGATGGCGGACAAGAATTATCAATTCGTCAAACATTTGCTGATATTGGTGCAACGGTAGCAGAAAACTTCGGCGTGAAAATGCCAGAACATGGAACAAGCTTCTTAAACGAGCTAAAGAAATAGGGGGATAAACAAATGAATCGTGAACTTATTACAAAATCAGCTTCATACTTAAAAGAGAAATTTCAAGAAACGCCACAAGTAGGACTAATCCTTGGATCTGGACTAGGTGTATTAGCAGATGAAATCGAGAACGCAGTAACAGTACCTTACAGTGAAATCCCTGAATTCCCAGTATCAACTGTAGAAGGTCATGCAGGTCAACTAGTATTCGGTACACTTCAAGGTGTAACAGTAGTAGCAATGCAAGGACGTTTCCACTTCTATGAAGGATACGACATGCAAAAAGTAACATTCCCAGTTCGTGTTATGAAAGAACTAGGTGTAGAAACAGTTGTTGTAACGAATGCAGCTGGTGGTGTAAATACATCATTTGAGCCAGGCGATCTTATGTTAATTTCAGACCACATTAACTTCATGGGTACAAATCCATTAATCGGACCGAATGATTCTGAAATGGGCGTACGTTTCCCTGATATGTCTACATCATATACGACAGAACTTCGTGAAATGGCGAAACAAGTTGCAGCGGACTTAAATATTAAAGTACAAGAAGGTGTATACGTTGGAATGACAGGTCCTGTATATGAAACACCTGCTGAAATTCGTATGCTTCGTACACTTGGCGGAGATGCAGTTGGTATGTCAACAGTACCTGAAGTAATTGTAGCGCGTCATGCTGGTATGAAAGTACTTGGTATTTCTTGTATTTCAAATATGGCAGCTGGTATTTTAGATCAGCCACTTCATCACGATGAAGTAATCGAAACGACAGAACGTGTTAAAGCTAACTTCTTAGCATTAGTAAAAGCAATCGTAAAACAAATGAAGGGGTGACCTCACAATGAGAATGGTGGACCTAATTGCAAAAAAACGTGACGGACATGCATTAACGACAGAAGAAATTAACTTTATTGTTGAAGGATATACGAATGGTGATATTCCTGATTACCAAGTAAGTTCACTTGCAATGGCAATTTTCTTCCAAGATATGAACGATCAAGAACGTGCTGATTTAACTATGGCAATGGTAAATAGCGGTGATACAATCGACTTATCAGCTATTGAAGGGATAAAAGTAGATAAGCACTCAACAGGTGGTGTTGGTGATACAACAACACTTGTGTTAGGTCCATTAGTAGCCGCTTTAGGTGTACCGGTTGCAAAAATGTCTGGACGTGGGTTAGGACATACTGGTGGTACAATTGATAAATTAGAAGCAGTTCCAGGATTCCATGTTGAAATCGAAAATGATGAATTCATGCGACTTGTAAATGAAAACAAAATCGCAGTTATTGGTCAAAGTGGAAACTTAACACCTGCGGATAAAAAGTTATATGCACTTCGTGATGTAACGGCAACAGTAAACTCAATTCCGCTTATTGCAAGTTCGATTATGAGTAAAAAAATTGCTGCTGGCGCAGATGCAATTGTTCTTGATGTAAAAACTGGAGCAGGTGCATTTATGAAAACAGATGAAGATGCAAAACGTTTAGCAGAAGCAATGGTGCGCATTGGTAATAACGTTGGTCGTAATACGATGGCTGTTATTTCTGATATGAGTCAACCACTTGGTGAGGCGATTGGTAACGCACTTGAAGTACAAGAAGCAATTGATACATTACAAGGTAAGGGGCCGAAAGATTTAGAAGAGTTATGTTTAACGCTTGGAAGTCAAATGGTATACCTTGCTGGACAAGCTTCATCTTTAGAAGATGCACGTGAGAAATTAATTGAAGTAATGAACAACGGTAAAGCGCTAGAATCATTTAAAACGTTCTTATCAGCGCAAGGCGGCGATGCTTCTGTTGTTGATGATCCTTCGAAATTACCACAAGCACAGTTTAAAATTGAAGTAGAAGCGAAGGAAGACGGTTATGTATCAGAAATCGTTGCAGACGAAATCGGAACAGCAGCAATGCTTTTAGGAGCAGGACGTGCGACGAAGGAATCTGAAATTGATTTAGCAGTTGGCTTAATGCTTCGCAAAAAAGTAGGGGACAGCGTGAAAAAAGGTGAATCCCTTGTTACAATTTACGCAAACCGTGAAAATGTGGAAGATGTAAAAGCAAAAATTTATGAGAACATGAAGATTGCTAACGAACATGTAGATGCACCAACATTAGTGCACGGCATCGTTACTGAATAATAAAAAAGGGCCAAGGAGTATTTCTCCTTGGCTTTTTTTGCTATTTTTTGTTTATAATAATAATGGGTGAAATTATGATTAGAATTTGTGCAATAACAAAAACAGATGAAGTATTATATGATGTTTCGCTAGAAGAAACAACGAAAGACCATATTGTATGGTATTGGCTAGATTTATATAAGCCAACGAAAGAAGAGTATACATACATTTTGCAAGATCATTTTAAGTTCCATCCCCTTGCAATTGAAGACTGTATAGAATATGTACAGAGGCCAAAAGTTGATTTTTATGATGGATATAACTTTTTAGTTCTTCATGCATTTGGTGAGGATGGATTAGAACCGCACGAGATCGATTTATTTATAAGTGATCGTTTTATTGTTTCTTTCCACTTTTCTCATAATAATGCAATCGAAAGAGTATGGAAAACACTTGGAGAAAAGAAGCGTATTAAAAATAGTCCTTTACACGTAGCGCATACCATTATCGACCAAATTGTGGACGACTATTTTGCGCCTGTATATTACATTGAGGATCATTTAAATGCCATTGATGATAATTTAACGGGTGAGACAGCAGGAAGTGTGCTAGAAGAAGTATTTGATATACGTGCAGATTTATCAAAACTAAGGCGTACAATCATTCCGATGCGTGATTTATTGTATCGTATTTTAAATTCGACTCGTTTTTACGGTATAAGTGATCATGAAATTTACTTTAAAGATATACATGATCATTTACTTAAACTGACAGAAATGATTGAGGCAAGCCGGGAGTTAACGGCAGATATTCGAGATAGCTATTTTTCATTAAACTCACATCATATGAATAACATTATGAAAACATTAACTGTATTCTCGACTATTTTCATGCCATTAACATTTATTGCGGGAGTATACGGAATGAACTTTACGCATATGCCAGAGCTTGGTGGACAATATAGTTATTTTATTTGTCTACTTCTAATGGCACTAATTGGCGGTGGCATGATGGCTTGGTTTTATAAAAAAGGATGGTTTAAGTAAAAAAACACCGAGGAAAATTCCTCGGTGTTTTTACTTAACCAATAGCATGTAATACAAACATGGCTAAGAATAAGCATGTAACGATATACATAGACGGTGCGACTTCTTTACGCTTTCCAAGAGCAACTTTTAAGATAGGATAAGCAATAAATCCGAACGCAATGCCATCAGCGATACTATATGTGAGCGGGATCATGACGATAATTAAGAACGCTGGAAATCCTTCTGAAAAATCGTTCAGAGGAATTTGCTGAATGCTTGTAATCATCAGGCCGCCAATAATAATTAAGATTGGTGCAATGGCACTATCAGGAATTAGTTTGACAAACGGAAGTGCAAACAGTGATGCAAAGAATAGCAACCCTGTAACGATAGACGTCAGACCTGTCTTTCCGCCTGCAGTAATACCTGCGGCACTCTCTACTGTTGATACGGTAGGGCTTGTGCCAAATAGACCACATGTCATTGCTGAAATTGCATTGGCTTGGTAAGCACGTGGGAATTTACGGTCATCTTCTAATAAACCGTGCAGAAGTCCCATGTTCTCAAAAATAAGCACCATGCTTAAGGAGAATGTTGCAATCCAAAACGGTAAGGAAGAAAGTTTGCCAAATGACATAGCTCCAAACACATCGCCGTAATTAGCGAATGAGAATGAACTATTTCCGATTTGACTTGTATCAACAAGACCAAATAGCCATGCAATACCAGTTCCTATTGCAATCGTCCATAAAAAGCTTCCACGTACGTTACGAATAAATAGTACAAGTGCAACGATAAGAGTAAGCACGGTCGCAAGAACGACAGGGTTACTTAATTTCCCCATTGCAACAGCAGTATTTGGATTCGAAACGACTAAACCACCTTTTTGCAATCCGATAAATGCTAAAAATAATCCGATACCGACAGTAATAGCTTCCTTTAATGATTTTGGAATCGATACTGAAAGCACGCGAGCGATTGGTGTAAACGCAGCAATTGCAAAAATAATACCAGAGATGAAGACAGCTGCTAATGCTTCCTGCCAAGTTAATCCGAGCGTATGCACAGCAGTGTACGTGAAGAATGCATTTACACCCATACCAGGGACAAGAATAGCAGGTGCATTTGCCCAAAATGCCATGAGCAGACATCCGATAAATGAACTGAAAACAGTTGCTAAAATTCCAGCTTCAAGAGGAATGCCAGCATCGGATAAAATGGATGCATTTACAATCATAATATATACGATCGTGAAAAATGACGTAACTCCAGCTAAAACTTCTTGTTTTGGTGATGTTTCGTGTAAACCTAATTTAAATGTTCTTTCAAGTATTCCTTTCATGTTAAACCTTCTTTTTCATATCCCTCTCCCACCCGTGATATCTCTTTCGTAAGAGCTCACCGTCCTTTATTATATCAGAACATCATGTTTTTACAACAAGGAAAATGATAACGTTTACTTATAAATGAAATTATTTATAAATACGTAAAAATCGCTCGTATTGTTGAAATGATTTCTAATTCTCCCGATTGAATGGGCGGAGCTGCTTGTGCATGTAAAGTAGCATAGGACGTCACTTCCCGTGGTAATTGGGCGGATTCTTCAACGAATGAGAGTGGAACAGGATTAATGTTTAAATTGTATGTACTCGCAATAGCACGAGCTTTTTCTACCGCTTGTTGCAGAGCTTGAATGAGAGCTTGCTCATAATATTTATTTGGATGAGATATCCGAAAACGTAAACCTTTTGCTAAGTTTGCTCCATTTGAAACGGCTATATCATATACTTCCCCTGCTTTTTGTACATTTAAAACGGTAATTTCATACAAATGTTCCACACGGTATCCTTGCAGTAATGCTTTATCATTTACATATTCGTACTGGGGCGTAATCGTATATGAAATGGTTTCTATATTTTGGTCGGCAATACCTAGTTGTTTTAGTGCATCTAATAATTGTTTTGATTGCACTGCATTCTCTTCTTGTGCCTGTTTTACATTTTTATGATCTGTACGAATACCAATCGTTAATATAACAACATTTGGTTTTGCTTTTACAACGCCTTCACCTTGCACCGTAATGGTAGCTTCTTTACCAGTATTAGCTGTACGTACGTTGTGTAAATAAGGATTCATTCCACCTTGCATCTTCCATCACCATCCTTATTTATATGTATATGTGTGAACAAAAAAGAAATTTGTATGAAAAAGTTACATAAATGAGAATGTTAAAGAAAGAAAGCATATACAATAAGGGTATTTATAGATTATAATATGTGTAAATATGATAAAAAAGGGACGAGGCTAGTGAACGAAAAAAGAGAAACACTGATTTTAGAGTTATCCGGATCATTTCGAAAGATGATACGTTTATTACAAAATGATATTAATACACGTTTTGCAGAACATATGCCATACAATGAATTTTCTGTATTACGCGCGTTATTTTTAAAGAGTCCACAGATGGCTTCGCAAATTGCGAGTGAAGTAAACGTAACCTCTAGTCATATTACAGCTGTTACTGATCGTCTCGTACGAAAAGGGTTTGTAGAAAGAAAGCGTTCAAATTCAGACCGTCGTATCGTGTACCTAGAAATTACAGAACATGGAAGAGAAGTAACTGAAAAACTTGAAGCTGTGCGTAAAGAATATTATAAAGAGAAATTTAAAGGTTGGAGCGACCAAGAAATCGAAATGGTGTTAGAGCTATTTGGCCGCGTATTATAATAAATGAGGATAGGAAGCGAAAGCTTTCCTATCCTTTTTCTTTTGAATAAAAACATTTTGAAACTCCAATACTTTAATTAAAAAGAATCGGAGTGAAAAATTATGAAACGTATTTGTACGTTTTTCATTATGATTGGAAGTTTTTTCTGCTTTAATCAATTCGCGGATGCCGCAACGCCTCTTCAAGTCGTTCAGAAAGAATTACAACATATTTCAAATAAGCAACCTGTTTTATATTCAAAACTATGGATTCGTTCAATGCAGAATGCTATTTTATTTCATCATAGTGATAACCTTCGGCATGAAGATACGATAAGCAATGTGACAAAATCTTCTCTTATAAAAGTAAAACAGCTTCCACTTCAGAAAGCATCGCAGTATATCCCGAGATTATCGCAATATATTTCTAAGTTTGAAGCTGAGAATGTGCAAGTGTACTATGTTTCAGCTCGTTATGAAGTGAAAAAAGAAAATCCGTATCAGTTAAATGGCATGAATTATTTTATGCAAGTGTTTATTCAACAAGGGGGGGAATGGCGAATTGCTGAAAGCATAGTTGCTCCAACAGATCAAATCGTGGCAAATGGTGATGGATTTGGAACGAAGCAAGAAAAAGAGTATGGGAAAAGAAGAGAGAATGTGAAATAACCTCCTCATGAAGAGGAGGTTATTTTATTTAAAATTCCAAGAGACTTTCCATTTTAATATTTTAGGTAGGAAGAAATACGTAATGAAACTAGTCACTAAAAATCCGATGTAAAAGCTGGACAATGACTGCGCACGACTCAGCATTAAACCTCCAACCATTCCACCAAAGAAAATCGCACAACCCATAACTACTTTTTGTAGTTTCGGATATAATAAGTAGTTACCATTTCGCTCATTGACTGAACGGGCATATAAATATATACCGAGTGGTAATAAAATAATGATATGTGCGATAGGTCCAATCAATGTTTTTGCCGGTGGAATCTTTGTAAAGTTTGGTTCGTTATGACGTACTCCATTTTGATCGGTATAAGCGCTTTGTGGATCATAATTAAAGTTAATAGTAAAATCTTCTGCTGGACTAGAAATACGTATGCTTTTCATCACATCATGTATAAGGCCAGTGTCCTCATGAAATTCAGTGTTTGAGTGAACAGCAATGACTCCTGAGATAAGTGATGGAAGTAAAGCAGGGAAGATTAATATAACTGCAGTGAGAAATCCTTGCGATATAATATTCCCTGCAATTGTACCTACACATAAGGTAAGTGTATAAATAGCGATTAATACAATTAACATGTATATAAAATAACTATGAAAGGGGGAAAATACTTGATATTTATTATGAAAAGTTACCTTTTTCATAATAGCAAATAGCCCCCAGTTTAAAATGACAACAGCGGCAATATTACAGACTCCAAACAACCACTTTGTTATATAGAGGTGTGAACGTTTAAATGGCATAGACCATAACAAGTCGCTAGCGTTATTTTGTCTTTCCCATCCAATTAACGTACAAGCTAGGACGATCAGTACGCTACCTAACAGCATGACAGGATCTAGAAGTGTTAAATCAAAGTGGTAATGATATACATAGTTCCACTTTTTAATGTCATTTAGAAATTGTTGCTCTTGAATAGAAGTCATATAGTATTTATATGAAAAAGTATAGAAGCTGACAAGCCAAAATAACCATACAACATATTTACTTTGCTGATACGTTCTTAGCCACAGTGCTTTTTGAAACATAGGATCTCTCCTTTAAAAAACTTTATAATTTGTTAGGCGTGATAATATAACATAAGTAATGATTCCAGTTAGAAACAAACCGATATAGTAGCTCGGTAAGAAATTAAAATTGTTTATTTTATAGCCGCCTAGTAATGCAAAGTAAATGGTTGTCCCCCATATCCATATTTTTAAATGCTTTTGGAAAATAAATATCTTTTGACCGTTTTCATTTGGCGATCGTGTATATAAATATGTCCCAAGTAGTAAATAAAATATCGTATAGAAAATAGGGACTAGCATTGACTTGGCTGAATAATATATATGAGATGCTGGATCTCTTAAAGCAGTTGGATTGTTCTCGATCTTACGGGATTCCGGATCATAGTAATAATTGATAGAAAAGTGATTAATTGGTGCAACTATATTTGTTTTTTGATTGATTTCATAAAGTTGTCGATATAAGTTTTCATTTTTAATATCTGCAGCGTACAAATGGTTTGTTGTAAAAGTGTATAGTAATGTAATAAATGTAACCCCTGCTAGTAACCACGGAATACAAAAAACAATCTGTGAAACAACACTGCCAGTAAAAGTACCGATGCATAGTGCAGCTGTATAGACTGCGATATAAGAAACAATTGCATAAAGAAAGTATCGGTGAAATGGACTAAATGATTGATAATCAAAATGAATAGTTGTTCTATAAATAACATACATAAGAATCCAATTTACAAGTAACGAGATCACAATACAAAAGGAACCGAAAGTCCATTTAGATAAGAAAACATCTTTTCTTTTAAATGGCATTGTCATAAGTAGTGTATTAGATTGGTTGCTACGTTCCCATCCTATTAATAAGCAGGCTAAAGCAATGATAAGAATAGTTAACCAAAAACTATTACTTTCTCCTGAAGAAAAGGTATAAAAATAATAATAATGTTTCCCCTTTTCTTGTAATTCGTAATACATATCAAGTTGTTGCTGAGCACTTCTATAGTAGCCAAAAGGTAACAAGTAAAGCGAACTAAAGAAGAATAGTAACACAGCATATTTCCCGCGTTTCCAATTCCACATCCACAACGCCTTATGAAACATACCCATCCTCCTCCAGTGTCGTAACGAAGACATCTTCAAGTGACATTGTTAATTCTTCAATGAGTATAGGTTGTTCTTTATAAAACTTCTCCAGTGTTGTAGCCACATTTCCCTCAATTAAGATTGTAAATACTTTTCCTGTTTGATTTAATATTTTAATATTGCTTAAGTTTTCTAGTTTTTGAGGTAATGAACGTTCATAAGCAACTTGTATTTTAGCAAATCGTGATTTTGCATCGTCTAGTGATGTAATAGACGAGATAGTATGGCCTTTTAATATAATAATTGTATCTGCGATTTGTTCCACTTCATCTAAATGGTGCGTTGAGATGAAAATGGTAATCTCTTTATCTGCAACTTCTCCAACGAGAAATTGGAGGATCTGCCGTTTAACGATAGGGTCAAGTCCATTTGTCGGTTCATCTAAAATGATATATTCTGCCTTTGTAGAAACGGCTAAAATGATGGCAAGCAGTGCTTTCATTCCTTTTGAATAACTACGAATTCGTTTGTTTGGTAAGCTAAAACGCTCCAACAGTTCATAGAAATATACTTCATCAAATGCGTTATAAACTTCTTTATAAAACTTTACAATTTCTTTTACCGTATATCCGTTCAATATGTTAGTAGAATCCGGAACATATACGATTTTTTGCTTTATTTCAGGACACTGATGAATGTTTGTATCTTCATATGTAACAGTCCCTGCATCAGGGTCTAAAATACCGACCATCGTTCGTAATAAAGTTGTTTTCCCCGCGCCGTTTCTTCCGAGTAATCCAATAATACTTCCTCTTTGTAATGTGAAAGAAACATCATCTAAAATTGTTTGATTATCAATTGTCTTCTTCAAGTTTTTCACTCTCAGCATCCGCATTTCCTCCAATCTCTTTATAGTATGAATCTATCCAATCATGAATTTTATCTTTCGTAACACCAAGATAAGAGGCTTCTAATAGTAATTGATGAAATTGCTTTTGAACCATAGCGATTTTCCTTTCGTCTAATGTTGGGGTAATCGATTGGGATACAAATGTTCCTTTTCCTCGTAATGTTTCAATAATTCCTTGTCGCTCTAACTCTTGATACGCTTTACTTACTGTATTTGGATTTATAACGAGTAAAGAAGCGAGTTCGCGTACAGAAGGAAGTTTATCACTTGGAGCTAACATGTTTTTCAATACGAGTTCTTTTATATTTTGAACAATTTGTTCCCATATCGGAGTGTTGCTTCTTGGATCAAGTTGAATATGCAAGAGCAATGTCTCCTTTCTGACTTGTATTAAGTGTACTACTGCATGTAATACACTTAATACAATATAGGTGATGAATGTATTTGTCAACTGAAAATATTAGAAAAATATGGTATTAAAAAATAATAAATTGGAAAAAATAGGTTTGATATAGAATGGAGGGTTAGTCATGAAGCGAGTTTTTGGAATACTTGTTTGTTTCATGTTATTGCTTTCTGGTACTTCAGTTAGTTTCGCACAATCTGAGAAGACGAAGCAGGAAAAAACAGAAGAAACAACGCCGAAGTTAGCGGAACAAGCGTCATCAGCAATTGTAATTGAACAAGATACAGGTAAAGTTTTGTTTGATAAAAATCCAAATGAGAAGTTACCACCTGCTAGTATGACGAAGATTATGACAATGCTATTAATTATGGAACAAGTTGAAAAAGGAAAACTAAAACTGACCGATAAAGTTAGAGCAAGTGAGCATGCAGCTTCAATGGGTGGATCACAAATCTTTTTAGAGCCTGGAGAAGAGATGACTGTAAATGAAATGCTAAAAGGTATTGCTATTGCATCTGGAAATGATGCGTCTGTTGCAGTAGCGGAGCATATCGCGGGTTCAGAAGAAGGTTTTGTAAATATGATGAACAAAAAAGCGAAAGATTTAGGACTGAAAAATACTCATTTTCAAAATCCAACAGGTCTTCCGGCTAAAGACCATTATTCCACAGCAAATGATATGGCTATAATGGCGAAAGAATTGATGAAGTACCCACTTATTCGCAAATATACAGGTAAATACGAAGACTATTTACGAGAAGATACGGATAAGAAGTTTTGGCTCGTGAATACGAATAAGTTAGTACGTTTTTATCCTGGAGTAGATGGTGTGAAAACGGGCTTTACGACAGAAGCAAAATATTGTTTAACAGCATCGGCTGAAAAAAATGGCATGCGTGTTATTTCAGTTGTTATGGGAGCACCTACATCGAAAGAACGGAATAATCAAGTAACAAAGCTTCTTGACTATGCATTTGGACAATATATGACAAAGAAATTGTATACACGTGGCGAAAAAATTAAGACTGTACAAGTAGGAAAAGGGAAAAAAGAAAAAGTAGATTTAGTTGCGTCAGACAATGTGTCTCTTCTTATGAAGAAGGGCGAAAATATGGACAAAGTAAAGCAAGAAGTAATTGCTGAAAAGAAAGTGAAAGCGCCGATTAAAAAAGGTGACGCGCTTGGTACACTTGTTATTAAAAAAGATAAAGATGTTTTATTAAAACAAACAATTGTAGCAAAAGAAGATGTTGCTGCAGCGAGCTGGTGGGAGTTATTTAAAAGAAGTTTTGGGATGTTTTCAACATCAAAATAGCGGCAAACATTTTGCCGCTTTTCTATTCGTATGAAAGTAAATAATTGCCGAATGTTTTCACTTTATGGCGAAATAGTTCTTCTTTTGTCAGCAGGAAGGATTCTTATGTTGTATCACGAAAATCTTTATGTATGTAAATGAGTAAAGTTTGAGCATAAGGAGGAAATCGTGTGAGTCTTTCCATGCAATTAGAAGTAAAGCGTGACGTCCTATGTGTGAGACTAGCGGGTGAATTAGATCATCATACTGCTGAAGAGTTGCGAACGAAAGTAACAGATATGATTGAGACACATGGTGTTCATCATATTGTTTTGAGCCTAGAGAACTTATCGTTTATGGATAGTTCTGGTTTAGGTGTTATATTAGGCCGATATAAGCATGTAAAGGGATTAGGTGGAGAAATGGTTGTTTGTGCAATTTCACCGCCTGTTAAGCGTTTATTTGAAATGTCGGGCTTATTTAAAATTGTTCGCTTAGAAGAAAGTGAAGCGCATGCGCTCGCGACGTTGGGGGTGGCATAAATGAGAAATGAAATGAACCTTCAATTTTCAGCATTAAGTCAAAATGAATCATTCGCTCGCGTTACAGTAGCTGCTTTCATTGCGCAACTAGATCCAACGATGGAAGAACTTACGGAGATTAAAACAGTTGTGTCAGAAGCAGTTACGAATGCAATTATTCATGGATACGATGGAAATGCAGAAGGTGTTGTTTATATTTCTGTAATTTTGGAAGAAGCAATGGTGAAACTCACGATTCGAGATGAAGGGATTGGCATCTTTGATTTAGATGAAGCAAGACAACCCCTTTTTACAACTAAACCTGAATTAGAGCGTTCCGGAATGGGATTTACTATCATGGAAAATTTTATGGATGAAGTAGAAGTTATTTCAAACGAATCTTTCGGGACAACAATCCATTTGACAAAATACTTATCAAATAGTAACGCTCTATGCAATTAAGGAGAATAGCCTATGGACATAGAGGTCAAAAATGAGAAGAAGAAACCTCAGTTAAAGGACCACGAGCTAAAAGCGTTAATTCAACAAAGTCAAGATGGAGATCAACAAGCGAGAGATACAATCGTTCAAAGTAATATGCGTCTCGTATGGTCGGTTGTGCAGCGTTTTCTTAATCGAGGATACGAACCAGACGATTTATTTCAAATTGGATGTATTGGGCTCTTAAAATCGGTAGATAAATTTGATTTATCTTTCGACGTGAAATTTTCAACATATGCAGTTCCAATGATTATTGGAGAAATACAACGATTTTTACGTGATGATGGATCAGTGAAAGTAAGTAGATCTTTAAAAGAAACAGGAAATAAAATTCGAAAGATGAGAGACGAGCTTTCGAAAGAATTCGGAAGGGCACCAACGATTAACGAAGTAGCCGAAGCGTTAGAACTAACGCCAGAAGAAGTGGTCCTGGCGCAAGAAGCGAGTCGTGCTCCTTCATCTATACATGAAACGGTGTATGAAAACGATGGAGATCCAATCACTATTTTAGATCAAATTGCTGATCAATCTGAAACGAAATGGTTTGATAAAATTGCTTTAAAAGAAGCAATTAGAGAATTAGATGATCGAGAACGTTTAATTGTATATTTACGCTACTATAAAGACCAAACCCAATCAGAAGTAGCGGAGCGCATAGGTATTTCGCAAGTACAAGTTTCAAGACTTGAAAAGAAAATATTAAAACAGATGAAAGATCGAATAGATGAGTAGCTATCTATTCGATTTTTTTTATGACTTTAATTTAGTAGGGATTGTAAACTTTCGTAAAAATTAACAGAATTTATTGATAATTTAGTAAATTTAAAATATAATCCAAGTATGAACTTGTCACAAAGGGGGAAGGAAATATGGAAACGAGGCAACAATGGGGAACGAGGGCCGGATTCATTTTCGCAGCGGTCGGCTCTGCCGTTGGATTAGGAAACATATGGCGTTTTCCTTATACAGCGTATGAAAATGGGGGAGGCGCATTCTTTTTACCGTACTTATTCGCATTATTAACGACTGGTATTTCATTATTGGCGTTTGAATTTGCTCTTGGGCATCGTCACCGTGGTTCCGCGCCACTTACGTTCTTCCGTATTAGTCCGCGTGCTGAATTTATCGGATGGTGGCAAATGTGTGTAACGTTTATCGTTTCAACATATTATGCAGTAATTATTGCTTGGTCTATTTCGTATACGTACTTTGCAATTACTGGAGCATGGGGGAAAGATACGCAATCATTTTTATTTAAAGAGTATTTGCATGTTGCAGATAAGCCTGGACAGTTTGGAGGGCTCGTACCGGAAGTATTAATTCCATTAGCTCTCGTTTGGATTATTGTGCTTGGTGTTGCATTCAAAGGAGTTAAAAAAGGAATTGAAGTGGTTAACCGCATTTTCATCCCTTTACTAGTTGTTATGTTCCTTATTATCGTAGTTCGTGCAGTGACGATGGAAGGTGCGATGCAAGGATTAGATGCATTCTTCAAACCAGATTGGAGTCGTATTTTTGATGGAAAGGTATGGCTTGCAGCTTATGGTCAAATTTTCTTTAGCTTATCTTTAGCATTTGGAATTATGATTACGTATTCTAGTTATTTACCGAAAAACTCAGATACAACAAATAATGCCTTTATTACTGGGTTTGCAAACTCAGGATTTGAATTATTAGCAGGGATTGGGGTCTTTGCAGCTCTTGGATTTATGGCAAACAATATGGGAGTGCCAGTTGATAAAGTAGCAAGTGCTGGTGTAGGACTTGCATTCGTAGTATTCCCGCAAATTATTAATGAATTACCGATGTCACCGTTATTTGGCGTATTATTTTTCTTATCATTAACGGTTGCCGGAATTACATCTCTCATCTCGCTTGCGGAAGTATGTTTTGCTGCCGTATCTGAAAAGTTCAGCTTAAGCCGCCAAAAAACAATTGGAATTATGGGGACGCTTCTCGTACTAGTTTCTCTTGTTTTTGCAACGCGTGGCGGGCTTATGTTCCTAGATGTTGTTGATTATTTCGCTAATAACTTCGGATTAATTTCAATTGCATTAGCGGAAGTAGTTACGATAGGGCTCATTCTACGACGTTTACCAGTTTATCAAAATCACGCAAACTTCGTATCTGATATTAAATTGGGAACGTTTTGGAGAGTGAGTTTACTCGTTATTACCCCGCTTATGTTAGGGTACATGTTAATTGATGGGACAATCCAAAATATTAAAAAGAACTACGGAGATTATCCAACGGAGTTTGTCGTAACGTATGGTTGGTCAATTGCAGCAGCATTCCTTATCGTTGCACTAATCATTAGTATAAAGAAATGGAATGCACAAATACATTCAGATTCTGCTAAGCTTGAAAAAGAATGGAAAGATCGGGGTGTTTCATAATGAGCGGATCAGCGATTATGATGATGGTGATTGGTATAGTAGTTATTTGGGGAGGACTCGCATTAAGTATTGCAAATTTATTTAAGAAAAAGGCATAAAAAAACATCTGTACCGAAACGGTACAGATGTTTTTTTATGAAAAAATTGTATTAGAAAAAAATTCAATAACCATACTACAACTACGAGGAAGAGTGAAGAGGTGAATGGAAATTGGAACAAACAATTTATATTAAAATGCGTAATCGATTAAAAGTTTCTCCTACGTATGAAGTGAAACTGGGTGATGTTGCTCAACTTGCGGGAGATGCTCTGGTAGTTCAGTCGTTACAAGATGAGGTAGTTTACAAAATAACAGCGCATGATAAGACGCATGTCGTAATTGATGTTATGAAAATAATTGAGATCATTAGGAAAAAAGGGGCTCATATACAAATTAATTTACTCGGTTCTGGACAAACTCTTGTTGAAATTATATATGAAAAAAAGAAAGTACATCCGATTTTCTTCGGGCTTGTATGGTTGTTACTTTTTATTGGAGCGGCTCTTGCGATCATTTACTTCCATGAAGATGTAAGCATGCAACAAGTGCACCAGCGGTTATATTACATGATTACGGGAGAATTTAAGGCACAACCACTTCTATTTCAAATTCCTTATTCAGTAGGTCTTGGGTTAGGTATGATCTTATTTTTTAATCATGTATTTCAAAAGCGAATTAATGAAGAGCCGAGTCCGTTAGAAGTGGAGATGTTCCAATATCAGCAGTCACTTGACCAATATGTAATTGTTCATGAAAACAAGGATAATATGAAACAACTTGCCGATGATTGAGTCTGGGCTTGTTATTTTAATTGGTTTAGCGGGAGGAATTGCAGTGGGTAGCGGATATGTCGCATTTTTAGCTGTACTTGGTATAATCCCCCGTCTAGCTCAATTAACGAGAAGTGGAAAGCACATTCAATATTTTGAGTGGGCAGTTATTGCAGGTACGTTAACAGGAGCTTGGTGTAGTTTGAAAAACATTACATTTCAAACGTCGCAATATTGGCTTGTTATATTAGGAATATTTTGTGGCACATTCATTGGAATGCTTGCAGCCGCATTAACAGAAGTTTTAAATGTTTTACCTATTTTAGCGAAACGAGTAGGGGTAGAAGGGAAAATCGTTGTTTTACTCGTTGCTCTTGTACTTGGCAAAGTAATAGGCTCATTGTTTCACTGGATTTATTTCGTAAAGTAGGAGGCAGTATATAAATGACAGGGCGAAAACTAAAGGATGATTACATAAATAAAGTGAAGGAGTACCATCCAAAACCAAACTATTTCCTAAATTGTGTCAAGGCATTTCTTGTAGGTGGATTCATTTGTACTGTCGGAGAAGTATTGATGAAATTTTATATACATTATTTTCATTTCAGTGAACAAGAGGCAGGAAATCCGACAGTTGCAACGCTTGTATTATTATCGGCGATTTTAACAGGTTGTGGTGTATATGATAAAATCGGTCAATTTGCTGGAGCGGGTTCGGCCGTACCTGTTACGGGATTTGCGAATTCTATGGCGAGCGCTGCGCTAGAACATAAGAGTGAAGGAATTGTGCTTGGGGTTGCTACAAATATGTTTAAGCTAGCGGGAAGTGTTATCGTTTTTGGGGTCGTTGGTGCATACGTTATTGGGTTAATAAGATATACTTTTAACATTTTTATGTCGTAAAGGAGGGGCTAGTATGAGGTTGACTGGAAAACAAACGTGGGTATTTCAAAATGATATTTATGTGAATGCAACCGGTACTGCTGTCGGTCCAAAAGAAGCTGAAGGCCCTCTTGGAAAGGATTTTGATATTTCATACGATGATTTACATTGCGGAGAGGAAAACTGGGAACTTGCTGAACGAAGATTAATGTCAGATTCAATTCAACAAGTCTTGCAAAAAGGAAATGTAAAAACATCACAAATTGATTTCTTTTTAGCGGGTGATTTATTAAATCAAACAGTGACAGCAAATTATGTTGCGCGTAAGTGGGGGATTCCCTTTTTAGGGATGTTTAGCGCTTGTGCAACCTCGATGGAGACTTTAGCGGTTGGGTCAGCCTTTATAGATGGTGGATTCGCAAATCGTATTTTAGCGACAGTAAGTAGTCATAATGCGACGGCTGAAAGACAGTTCCGTTATCCAACAGAGTATGGAGGACAAAAACCAGGAACAGCAAATTCCACTGTTTCAGGTGCGGGATCCATATTAATTAGTAAAGAAAAAAGTGCTATTAAAATTACGGCAGCTACGATTGGGAAAGTGCAAGATTTAGGGATTGCAAATCCTTTAGATATGGGATCGGCGATGGCACCTGCTGCTGCTCACACAATTCAACAACATTTTGAAGATTTGAAGAGAAGTGCAGCAGATTATGATTTGATTGTTACCGGTGATTTATCAGCTATTGGGACACCAATCGCGAAACAACTGTTACTGGAAGAAGGTTATGATCTTGGGCATATATATAATGATTGCGGATTAATGATCTATAATTCCGATCAAGAAGAAGTATTTGCCGGTGGTAGTGGCTGTGCTTGTTCAGCTGTTGTCACATATGGTCATTTATTAAGCGAGATGCAAAAAGGGAATTTACAACGGATTTTTGTTGTTGCTACTGGTGCGTTATTAAGCCCGATGATGATGCAGCAGAAAGAAACCATTCCAACAATTGCACATGGTGTTGTATTTGAGAGAGTGAAGGGAGAGTGAATTGTGGATTTTATATATGCATTTCTTGTAGGAGGCGCTATTTGTGTAGTTGGACAAGTATTGTTAGATTTTGCAAAGCTAACACCAGCCCATTTAATGGCTACCTTTGTAGTACTAGGAGCAGTTTTAGATGGATTCGGATTGTACGATAAGCTTATAAAGTTTGCTGGTGCTGGTGCGACAGTTCCTATTACAAGTTTTGGACATTCACTATTACATGGGGCAATGCATGCGGCAGAAAAACATGGATATATTGGGATTGGTATGGGTATGTTTAGTTTAACGTCTGCAGGCATTTCTGCAGCGATATTATTTTCATTTTTTGTAGCACTTATATGTAAACCGAAAGGATAAATCAAATGAGACGAAGGGTTGTTTTGGTCACAGATGGAGATGAATATGCAAAGCGGACAATTGAGCTTTTAACGAAGGAATTTGGGGGAAGGTGTATTTCAGCATCACAAAGTAATCCAACCAAATTGACAGGGAAGAAAGTTGTTGAGCTTATTATGCAAACGCCATATGACCCTGTATTTGTCATGTTTGATGACAGTGGATTTATTGGAGAAGGATCTGGTGAAAAGGCTTTAAAATATGTAGCTACACATAAACAAATTGATGTACTGGGGATTTTGGCAGTAGCGTCTAATACACATCATTGGGAATGGGCACGTGTAGATGTCAGTGTAGATCGGAACGGGAATTTAACCGAATACGGTGTTGATAAATTTGGACTTCCAGATGGTGAAATTGGCAGAATTAGCGGAGATACAATTTATTGTTTAGATGATCTGAATGTTCCTGTCATTGTGGGAGTTGGTGATATTGGTAAAATGTGTGGAAACGATGAATGGGAGAGAGGATCACCTATTACTAGAAAAGCGATTCAATTAATTTTGGAAAGGAGTGGTTTTTATGACCAAACCTAAAAAAGTGGAAATCCCTATTTCATCTTTCATAAGTGATAATGAAAATTACTTAAAGCAAACAGCTGGACTGGGTGTTACATACGACGTTGGCATTCGTAAATTTCAAATTTTAAATAAAGAAATTGGTGTGTTATTTGTAAACGGACTTTGTGATACGAATTATATTATCCCTATTTTAGAAGAAGCTGTGGATACAAATGAGATAAGGGATGTAGAAGAAGATACAGTGAAGCTTTTAGAGAACCGTTTAATCCATCAACAAGTAAGCAAAGTGAAAACGATGGATGAGGTAATGCTTCAAGTATTATCAGGACTCATCGTTATATTTGTGGAAGGTGAAACGGAAGCGTTCGCAATAGATGTTCGTAGTTATCCGGGCCGGACGCCGACAGAACCAGATACAGAAAAGGTAGTACGTGGTGCAAGGGATGGATTTGTTGAAAATATCGTTGTAAATACAGCGTTAATTCGTAGAAGGATACGTGACCCACGTCTTCGAAATGAAATGATTCGAGTAGGAGATAGATCACAAACGGATGTTTGTATTACATATGTACAAGATGTTGCAAATCCGGATTTAGTTAAGATTATAAAACAAGAATTAAATAACATTGAAGTAGACGGGATTACGATGGCGGATAAAACGATAGAGGAATTTGTAGTTAAACAAGGCTATAATCCCTTCCCGCTTATTCGATACACAGAAAGACCAGATGTAGCAGCAAATCATCTACTAGAAGGACATGTGTTAGTACTCGTTGACACATCACCAAGTGCTATGATTACACCGACAACATATTTTCATCATTTACAGCATGCAGAAGAGTTTAGGCAAAATCCAGCTGTAGGTACATTTTTACGTTGGGTACGTTTTTTAGGTGTTATATTTTCACTGTTCTTATTGCCATTTTGGTTAGTGTTTGTTTTTGATCCAACTCTTTTACCGGAAAGTCTTGCTTTCATTGGACCGAACAAGATGACGCATTTACCAATTTTATTACAAATTTTGATGGCCGAAATCGGACTCGAATTTTTAAGGATGGCTGCCATTCATACACCGACATCGTTGTCGTCTGCAGCAGGATTAATTTCTGCCATATTAATTGGTCAAATTGCCATTGATGTAGGTTTGTTTGTACCAGAAGTAATTTTATACGTAGCAGTTTCTATGATCGGAGCATATGCAACACCGAGTTATGAATTAGGGCTTGGGAATAAAGTTGGAAAGCTATTTGTCATTATTTTGACAGGTATATTTCATGAAATGGGATTTGTAGTTGGAATGACGATATTGATTTTATTTTTAACGTCTATAAAAAGTTTACAAACACCGTATTTATGGCCGTTTTTACCATTTGATTGGGGAGCGTTAACAAAAATTCTACTCCGTCCAACGATGTCTAGTTTAAAAGTGCGCCCAAGTATTGTAAAACCTCAAAATGTAAGAAGGCAAAAATAAGCAGGATGAATCTCCTGCTTATTTTTTATCGAAAATTTATTGTTTTTTAACAAAAATCAAACATTTTTTGTGTACACTTAGAGTAGATATTGTGTATGGAAGGGGAAGAGGACATGATTAAATTATTTGTAAGTGATTTAGATGATACGCTCGTTTACAATGTGAATCATATGCAAAAAGAAGATGAACGTGCACTTTGTTGGTTAGCTGAAAAAGGGACAAATATTTGTTTTGCCTCTGGCCGCTTTACTCATCGAATTGATGAAGTCGTAAATAGGTTTGCATTCCCGTATTACACAACTAGTTTAAATGGAGCGATGATGTTACTGCCGGATGGAAAAATATTTCATGAATCAAGTTTTGAAGATGGGATTGCCCAGGAAATATATCGATATATCCATAAAAAGGGACTAGCAGATATTGTTTGTGCAAATGAGCAACGGTATACAAAAAGAAAGAATGAACATCATCACAATTTTGAAACGTATATGGGCGTACATATTGCTGAGATAGAAGCATTAGAAGAGGAATTTGGTAAGACTGTACATCCTGCGAAATTGTTTGTTTTTGGAGAAGAAGAGACAATTGCAGCATTAGATCAAGAGTTACGAGATACATTTCAGAGCGAAGCAGAAGTTTTTATGTCTGGTAAACGATATGTTGATATTATGCCAAGGGGAGTAAGTAAAGGGAGTGCTTTAAGGCGACTAATGGAACATTTACAAATTGAAGCAAATGAAGTTGCATGCATTGGAGATTCTTTCAATGATATTTCTATGTTTGAAGTAACTCCGCATTCATTTACTCTACATCATGCTCATCCATATGTGAAGGAGAAGGCGAATCATGTTGTTCGGTCGGTAGAAGAAGCTATTATGAAATTGCCATTACTTGTATAAAAAAAGAAGTTCGTCATTGACGAGCTTCTTTTTACTTGAATAACGATTTAACAAAATCAATGATACTTGAGAAGAAATCTTTAACTTTATCTAGGAAACCTTGCCCTTCTTCAGATCCTAAAAAGGCAGAGACGTGTTCTTTTGCTTTATTTAACTGACTGCCAACTTGATTCCAATCGATATTAAGATTTTTCATTTTATCAAATAGCGCAACTAAGTTATCTAACTGTTCATCCGTTAATGTAATACCAAGTTGATCCGCAATTTTTTTAATCAATGAACGTAAATCTTCAGTCGTTTTTGGTTGTTCTTTGGCAATTTCTTCTTTAATTTTTGCAACAAGTTGAACTGCTTTTTCTTCACCAATTTTATCGCCGAGCTGGGCTGTTTGCACCATTTCTTCATTGGCTACTTTTTTTACTTCTTCAGGAATTGCTTTGTTCGATGCTGTTTCATAGGCTTTCATTAAACCGGTTAAAGCAGCAGTTCCTGAAACTTTAAATGGTGCAGTAATTTGAATTTCTGCATCTTTCACACCTGCTGTAATAAGTGCGTTTGTGTACATTGCATCTGTTATCGAATTAATGTTTTTTGAACGTACAATGAGACCAGACCCTGGCTTTGTGTATGTAATCATAGAAGAGGAAATTGCTCTCGTACCAATTTGCGCTTTTGGAACAACCCCTTCTAGAAATTTATGTTCTTCCGCATTAGACACAGTAATGATTGTAGCATCTTTTGGTGCTTTCATTTCTTTTAACAGATCTTGTTTTTGTTGTTCAGACAAGTTTTCTCCTAGTGTAACAATTGATTCTCCTTCGATGATGTCTGCAAACGAAGCTGTTGGCATCATAAATACCGTTACAGCCAATAGCAGAGCTAGTAATTTCGTTTTCACGAAAAATCGCTCCCTTTCTCTTTCTAAAATTTTCGGGCAACACAGTTATTATAGTATATATTTATTATTTGTCACCTAGCTTTTTCCACATTTCGAAAAAGAAGTATGTAGATTGTCGGATTCTTTTTGTTTCTAGTCATGAATGTGGTAATATAGTGCTGAGATAGTTGAAAGGAGACATATACGTATGAAAACTTTAGGATACATATTAATGGAAAATGGTGAAAAAATCGATTTAGAATTTTTCCCAGAAGAGGCACCAAAAACAGTAGAAAACTTTAAAAAACTAGCAGAGCAAGGATTTTATGATGGTGTGACATTCCACCGCGTTATTCCTGGCTTCGTAAGCCAAGGTGGAGATCCAACAGGAACAGGTGCAGGTGGCCCAGGTTACTCTATCCCATGTGAAACTGATGGAAATCCTCATAGACACCTTGTAGGTTCACTTTCTATGGCTCATGCTGGCCGTAATACAGGCGGTAGCCAATTCTTTGTTGTTCATGAGCCACAACCGCATTTAGATGGTGTACATACTGTATTCGGTAAAGCAACAAGCGGTATTGAAACAGTATTAAACATGCGTCAAGGCGATGTAATGAAAGAAGTTAAAGTTTGGGAAGAATAAGTTAATGAGAAAAGAGAGCTATTGCTCTCTTTTTTGTTTTTTTAATAGGAATGGGTATTTCGTTTACAGTACATGATACAAGTAGTACTGTAATTGTAGCGAAAATATGGCGCTTATAAGAACAAAATTTTAACAAATCACATAGAATACATTAGATTACATGTTTCAATAAATATTTTTATTACATTAATTTTGCTAGAATTCATTTGCTCTCGGGTGATGAATATTGCAGTGATAATGAGAGATGGATGTTTCTTTTCGCTTTCATATAACAACGTTTCTCCTTCTATCTACTTAGAAAAAATAGTACTGAAACATATATTTGACTTTCTTCTTTTCGCTTTGTATGATTATCAAGTTGTTTTAAGCCCTTCTCACTCTGTTGAAAATATTGTAAAATGAATGTGATATGAAAAGAGTGGTTGAGGGGATTAATAGTTTGTAACTTTTGTAAGAAGGGATAAGGGTTATGTTAATTCGTTTTAAAAAAAGTTATGAAAAGATTGCAATGGGGCTTCTTTCATTTATGCCAACTGAAAAAGATGTGAAAACATTACAATTGACTATGAAAGATTATGAAGCAAAAGATGATTGGCAATTGTATTTGTGGAAGCAAAACGAAGATTTTGTTGGGATAATGGGGATTGTAAAAAAAGAGAATCAAGTGTTGGAAATTCAGCATTTGAGTGTGAACCCGTCTCACCGTCATATGGGTATTGGGACGAAGATGGTTCAAGAGTTAAAGAGTAAATTTCTTGAGTTTACAATTTGCGGAAATGAGCAAACAGCAAGTTTTTGCAAAAAGTGTAAAGGGCTAGAACAAAATATACATTCGTGAAAGCAGAGATAAGTAGTTTATTATCTCTGCTTTCTTTTTTGTAATTGTTCGTTTCGTTCAGCGATGACCTCTGTTCGATCACGTAATGTGTGCTTATGTATTATATATTCATTAGAAGTAGCATTCACGTCTTTCCATGGAAGGTTTTGTTTCTGACATAATTCCATGCAGTGCTTTTCTAATGCTGTATCCGATAACGGTAAAAATAGCGGTGTAAAACTCTCTTCTTTCTGTATAGATTGCAATCTATCCTGGAGTAAGCATAGAAGTTGTGTCTGATTTATTCCTAAACGTAGTAAAGGTGCACTGTTTTTTTCTAAAATCGTTATGGCGCTTTTCATCATCTTCTCTGCGCCATTCCAGTTAGAGCGTCTTTGATGGTATAAAGAAACTGCAATTTGAATAAGACCGACTAAATAATTATCACGATTTTCTCTCGGTTTTGTTTTCCAATATTCTTCCAGTATTTCGTGGCATTCAAAATAATCATAATCTCCGTGAAAATGAATTAAAAATTGGATGTATTCGGTAGGATACATTTTCTTCACCCCTGTTTAACGGTTATAAATACAAGTGTATCATAGAAATATAAACAATAAACGACTAGGGAATTTTCCCTAGCCGTTATTGTTCATATTAGCAGAAGCAAGCTGCCCCTACAATAATTAGTAAAATAAACAATACAACAAGTAATGCGAACCCACCGCTAAAACCGCAATCAACGTGACCCATAGTTTTTTGACCTCCTACATTGTTCTTACTACACTGTTATCATATGAAGCGGTGGGCATGATGATATAGGCATAGGTCTATTTTTAATTAAATTTCTTAAAAAGGTTGGATAGAACATGAGTATGCTCTATACTTATGTTGTTATAGAAAAAATGTGGTGGGATGCTTTGTGCAGTATAATTTTAAAGTAGAGGCTTTTGAAGGGCCTTTAGATTTATTGTTACATTTAATACATCGTTATGAAATTGACATATATAATATTCCTGTAGCGGAAATTACAGAGCAATATTTATCTTATGTTCATACGATGAAAGAACTACAATTAGATGTTGCAAGTGAGTATTTAGTAATGGCTGCGACTTTATTACAAATTAAAAGTAAAATGTTGTTGCCGAAACATGAAGAAGATGTACTTGATAACGGTGATGACTTTATAGATGATCCTCGTCAAGAATTGATGGAGAGGTTAATTGAATATAAGAAATATAAGCAAGTTGCTACTGAGCTAAAAGAAAGAGAACAAGAAAGAGCACAGCTATATACACGTCCGCCAATTGATTTTACATCGTTACAACAAGAAGAGGAGACAAACTTGCCTCTTGATGTTACGTTATATGATATGCTAGCGGCATTTCAAAAATTAATGCGCCGTAAAAAAGCAAAGAAACCTGTAACAACACGTATTACTCGTCAAGAAATACCAATTGAAAAGCGCATGATTGATATTTTAAAACAGTTAGAAATACAAGGTGGTCGTCAAAGTTTTTATGATTTGTTTGTTGATGATGAACGGGAAATAATGGTTGTAACATTTTTAGCGGTTCTTGAGCTTATGAAAAATCAACAAATCATAATTGAACAAGAACATAATTTTGATGAAATTTTCGTATCAAGCTCTACTAAATCTGCATAGATTTAGTATGGAAAATGGGATGGAAATAATATATCTCATGCTAGGTTTGAATGTATCGTTTGGAACAAGAGAAAAAATATTGAACCGAACGCATTGATTGTGATTCGGTTTTTTGATGTGTATTTTTATGGAGAAAATTGGAGGAAGGAGCTCGTAAAATGGATAGAAAAGAACAGAAATCAATCATTGAAGGGCTTTTATTTGTTTCTGGTGATGAAGGGATTTATCCAGAACAAATAGCGAAAGTGCTTGAAATTGAAGGAAATGAAGTAATCGATATTTTAGAAGAAATGCAAAAAGAATGTGAAGGTGCACACCGCGGTTTGCAAATTGTACAGTATGCAAAAGTATATCGTTTTGCTACAAAGAAAGAACATGCTTCGTACTATCAAAAATTAATAGATATCCCAACAGCTGCTTCACTTTCTCAGGCTGCTTTAGAAACGTTAGCGATTGTGGCATATCGTCAACCTATTACAAGGACTGAAATGGAAGAGATTAGAGGGGTGAAAACCGATAAGGCGTTACAAACGTTAGTTTCACACTTACTTATAAAAGAAATGGGAAGAGCAGAAGGGCCAGGGCGTCCTATTTTATATGGAACAACGAAAGAATTTTTGGATACATTTGGATTGAAAACATTAGATGATTTACCGGTACTTTCTGAAGAGAATGAACAAATGAATGAAGCAGATTTATTCTTTGGTTCTTTACAGGAGATATCGAAATAAAAGCTTAGCATTTTGCTAAGCTTTTTTTGTATATCAATTATATACCGTGCCATACTAATTGAAAAAAGGAGACGAGTTATGAGAAGTATGCGAGGTATTTTATTGTTAGTTTCTGTTTTGTTATGCTTTTCTTTAAATAGTGCATCGGCTAAAAGATATATGATGTCTATTCATACCGCGTCTCCTTTACATATGCAGCGGCAACATTTTGGTAAAATGAAAGTGAGTTTTTTAAAAGTTGGACAAGGTGATGCGACACTTATTACATTGCCAAATGGACAAACGATGTTAATTGACGGGGGACCTTATGAAGCAGGTGAGGTTATCATTCAAAAACTAATCGAAAAAGGGATTAACCATTTAGATGCTATCGTCAGTACGCATCCTGATATGGATCACATTGGAGGACTCATTCCGATTGTAGAGCAAATGCCGGTATCACTTATATTAGATAGTGGAAAAACATATAGTTCTTTTACGTATCACACATACCGGAATCATATTAAAAAAAGAGGAATTCCTTTCGTTTCAGTAAAAGAGGGACAATACATACCGCTAGATCCGCATGTTTCCATACAAGTATTAAACAATGGGAAATCAAAAGATGAAAATAATGAATCTTCAATTGTGTTAAAGGTACGATACGGAAAAGCGGATTTTTTACTAATGGGTGATGCTGATGTGCGGACGGAAACTGAAATATTAAAGCAATTTGATGTACATGCAGATGTGTTAAAGGTGGGACATCATGGCTCCTATACTTCAACAAGTGAAATGTTTATAAAGAAAGTAGAACCACAGTTTGCAATTCTTTCATACGGAAGCAGAAATCCGTATGGACATCCGCATCAAAGTGTAGTGAGACGCTTAAAACAGCATGGTATAATGATGTATGGAACAAATAAACGTACAGTAGAAATGGAAACAGACGGCGAGCATATTACAATAGGCTCTAGTGGATTAATGCCATTACTTAAGTGAGTAATATGATAGGGGATATTCTCCCTTTTTGGAAAACTGAATAACATATATTATAATTGCAAGAGACGTACTAAGTTTCCTCTTTGTTAAACAAAGAGGAAATTTTATTCGAATGTCTAGACAACTACTCGTGCATATATTAAGATGGAATTAGGCGAATAAGGTAATAATAACAAGTAGGTATTTCATGGGAAAGGATCGATGAAAATGAAAACGCAAGTTGTCATCAATGCCAAAATTTATACAGGTCAAGAAGTAGTGGAAAACGGATTTATTCGTTACGCAGAAACAATTAAAGAAATTGGTTTGATGGCTCAATATGTATCACAAGAAAATGAAGCGGTTTTAGATGCAGCAGGGAAGATTGTGATTCCAGGTATGATTGATGTTCATATTCATGGTGGATACGATATTGATGCGATGGATGCAAATAGCGATGGATTAGTAACTCTAGGTAAAGAAATGTTAAAAGAAGGAGTTACAACTTACTTTCCAACAACAATGACACAAGCTCCAGAAGCAATTGAAGCGGCACTACATGCTGCGAAGGAAGCGAAAGAAAAAGGAGCACATTTCGAATATATTCACTTAGAAGGACCGTATGTTTCAAAAAAACGTGCAGGTGCACAACCACTTGAACATATTGTTCCTGCCAATATTGAACAATTTAAACAATGGCAGGAAGCAAGCGGGAATCTAATTAAATTAGTAACATATGCACCTGAAGAAGAAGGTGCGTTAGAGTTTGAACAGTATCTTGCTGAAACTGGTGTTGTTGGCACAATGGGGCATACAGATGCAATTGATGCGCAACTAAAAAATAGAAACATTACACATGCAACGCATTTATACAATCAAATGCGTGGATTACATCACCGAGAACCAGGAGTTGTTGGTCATGTGTTATTAAATCCAGATGTAATGGTTGAAGTAATTACAGATGGTATTCATATTCACCCTGATATGGTGAAATTAGCATATAAATTAAAAGGACCGAAAAAAGTAAGTGTTATTACTGACGCAATGCGTGCAAAAGGTCTTGAAGATGGATTATATGAGCTTGGCGGACAGCCAGTACATGTAAAAGATGGTAGTGCTCGATTAGAAGATGGAACGTTAGCTGGTAGTATTCTAAAAATGGATCAAGCTTTCCGAAATGTAATTGAATTTACAGGTTGTTCAATCGAAGATGCAGTACTGATGACATCAGTTAACCAAGCAGAAGAGTTTGGGTTAAATCATAAAGGTGCATTAGCGGTAGGAAAAGATGCAGACTTTGTTGTGATGAATGAAGATTTACATGTATATGATACGGTTCGTTTAGGAATTCATATGAAGGAAGGGAAGTAATTAAATGAATATTCTTGTTGTAAAAACTCCAGAAGAACTAGCAGAAGCAGGTTATAAATTAATTGAAGAAGTTGTAAAAACAAAAGAAAATCCAACATTAGGAATGGCTACAGGAAGCTCTCCATTAGGTATTTATGCAGAAATGCGAAAAAATAAACTTGATACAAGCCGTGTAACCACTGTAAACTTAGATGAGTACGTAAATTTACCACATGAAGATAAAAACAGCTATCACTATTTCATGCAAGAACAGTTGTTTGATCATCTTCCATTTAAACAAACTTATGTACCAAACGGGATGGCAAGTGATTTAGAGGAAGAGTGCAAACGTTACGAGGGCATTCTAGCTGCTAACCCAGTTGACCTACAGATTCTTGGAATCGGTGAAAACGGTCACATCGGATTTAACGAACCAGGAACCCTGTTTAATTCTCCAACAAACATTGTTGAATTAACAGAATCTACACGCCAAGCAAACCTTCGCTTCTTCGAAAAAGAAGAAGATGTGCCAACGCATGCGATTACAATGGGAATTGGAAGCATTATGAAAGCGAAACAAATTCTACTTGTTGCTATGGGTTCTAAAAAGGCAGAAGCTGTGAAAGAATTATTGCAAGGTGAATATAGCGAAGCGTGTCCTGCTACAGTTTTACAACGTCATCCGAATGTAACCGTAATCGCTGATCAAGAAGCTCTATCTTTATGCAGTGAGGCGATTGCTGATGAACATCGACAAGTATTCACCATTTCCGATCTATTATCAGATTCAAGAGTGGGTGAAACAGCTAATTGAGGACGGCGAATGGAAGCCGGGAGATAAAATCCCATCTGAGAATGAACTTTGCGATAAGTTCGAAGTGAGTCGTATGACAATCAGACAGGCGATTAATAATTTAGTGGAACAAGGTTATTTATATCGGAAACGTGGAATCGGTACGTTTGTCCAACTTCCGAAAGTGGAACAAAAATTGCAAGGAATGACGGGATTCACAGAAGATATGATTTCTCGTGGGATGAACCCAAGTAGTCAATTACTTAGTTTCCGCCTAGTTCCAGCTACTGCGAAAATAGCAGACCGGTTGAGAATACAGGAGGGAGAGTCGGTTTATGAAGTGAGGCGTATACGCTTAGCTGATGATGAACCGATTGCTTTTGAGACGACATATTTGTCGCCAGCTCTTGTAAAAGATATTAACGAAGAAATATTGCAACAATCTTTATATGAACATTTAGAGAAAAAACTGGGCTTTAAACTTGTTAGCGCTACTCAATCAATTGAAGCTTCAATTGCAACGGATAATGAAGCTGAACATCTGCATATTCCTAAAAAGGCGCCAGTGCTTGTAATGCGTCAATGGTCATATTCAGAAGGTGAAGTACCGTTAGAGTATGTGAAATGTATTTATCGTGGGGATCGTTATAAGTTTATTACAAACATCGCACGTAACAAATAATATATTTCAGTTCGTGAAGTACAGTTAATGTCAAATTGTTTAACATGTAAAGAAAAAATACGACTCATCCTTACAAGGAGTGAGTCGTATTTTTATTATGAGTAATTACGTGGTTAACAGCATCTTTAACTGTATTTACTACATAGTGAGCGTGTTCTTTTACTGCTTCATCTGCTTGAGACATAGCAAAACTGTGAGGAGTTAAAGAAAACATCGGGATATCATTATAAGAATCCCCTATGCAAGCAACTTCCTCTGGTTGTAGTTGAAACTCTTTTAATAAAACAGAAATAGCAGCCCCTTTACTAATATTAGGTGGCATTACATCTAAACATTGTTCTGCTGAAATGAATGTACTAACTTTTCCGTGGAATTTTTCATCAATTTTTTTCTGAAGGAGTTGTAAGCTTTCCTTTGTTCCACCGACAGAGATTTTATTTGGGAAAATTGTATCATCAATTTTCTGTAATAGATGCGGTTCTTCAACAGAAGTCATCGTTACTTGTTGTTCAAGCTCATGAATGAACGGTGTTTTCTCTTCAATGTAATAATTATGCTCATCACTTACATAACGAAAATAAGGATCTTCATTTGTCATTGCTAACAGATCAGGTAGAATACTCGAATCGAATGTTGCGGATAATAGTTGCTTGTTTTCATGTGTGTACACGAAAACACCATTTACACTAATACGATGGAAATTTGTATTTACAGCTTTCATTAAGTCTGCAATTTCATTATCCAATCGGCCAGAAGCGAAACAAAGAATAACATTTTGCTCAGCAAGACTACGAAGTGCTACAATATCTTGTTCGTCAATTAACCCTCCGTGTTGCATCATTGTACCATCGATATCACTTACAAACATTTTAATCATGTTGTTATCTCCTTTCTATGTACAGTTGCTCTTACATTATACGCATCATATATAAACATGTCTAAAAAATGAATTTTTATGAAATGGTAGATGTTTTACATTGACGACAAAGAAGAATGTTCTGTAACATAAAAGCAGGCTATTTAAGTACGAGGGTGGTGTTATATGAATAATTATCTAGAAATTAAAAAAGTTTTAAATAATAATGTCATCATTGCTAGCCATCCTGAACATGAGGAAGTAGTAGTGATTGGTAAAGGAATTGGATTTGGGAAAAAAGCGAAAGATGTATTGGAGCAAGAACAAATTGAAAAAATGTTTGTTTTAAAAAATGAACGTGATCGTGAACAATATAAACTGTTAGTGCCGCATGTGAGTGAAAAACTAATTGAATTAATGAATGATATTATGTTCTACATTCAAGAAAAAGCAAAATCACCATTGAATGAACATATTCATATCGCTTTAACAGATCATATTTCTTTTGCGATTAAGCGGTTAAAACAAGGACTTACAATTGATAATCCTTTTTTAGTTGAAACGAAAATGCTCTATCCAGAGGAATATGAAATTGCTGAAGGTGTTGTAGACCTTTTAAATTCTCGTTTACAAATTACATTACCAGAAGGAGAAATTGGTTTTATTGCACTCCATATTTACAGTTCGCTTACAAATTCAGATTTATCTTCAGTTAATCAAAACTCCCGTCTCATTGCACAGCTCGTATCTTTAATTGAGACAAACTTACAAATTACATTAGACCAAGAAAGTATCCACTATTTACGCCTTATCCGTCATTTACAATACGCAATTGAACGGGTAAAAAAAGGGGAAAAAGTAGAGGAATCACAAAGTTTTGCTGATTTATTAAAGGCAGAATATCCTGTCTGTTATAATTTAGCTTGGAAGCTAGTTAAGGTCATGCAAAAAGAATTGCAACTTCCTGTGTATGAAGCAGAGAGCATATATTTAACGATGCACCTGCAGCGCTTAGTGAAAGCAGAGCATGTGTAAAAAGACATATATTTTTGTCTAAAATGAAAACGTTAAAAAAAATCATTGAATCGCTTACAATAGTTATGTATAATAACTATTGCAAAGTTATACAAATTTCGACAAACACATTAAGGTAAGTAACGAAAACGTTTGCCTTAATTATAGTGAACTTATACGTAAACCTATTTTTGACACGTGTTACTGATTCGATCAGGCATGAGTGGAGAAAAGCAAGGAATGTAAGCTTGAGAAAGGGATATACTACCCTTTGTATAGCTATCGTTCTATCTTTTTTTCCTCATGTCTTTTTGGCGTTTGTCGGAAGGTATCAATATAGATAAGAGAGGAAGGGTTTCCATGTTTAAGAAGATCTTTGGTGTTCTTCAAAAAGTCGGAAAAGCGTTAATGCTTCCAGTAGCGATTTTACCGGCAGCAGGTATTTTACTTGGATTTGGTAATGCATTTCAAAATCCACAGTTAACAAATGTTATTCCTGCTTTAAAAGCAGATTGGTTCGTAATGGTAGCAAAAATTATGGAACAATCTGGTGATATTATTTTCGCTAACCTTGCATTATTATTCGCAGTTGGGGTAGCGATTGGTTTAGCTGGTGGAGACGGAGTAGCTGGATTAGCAGCGTTCGTCGGCTACTTAATTATGAACAAAACGATGAGTGTGTTCTTAGAAGTAGATAAGCTAGTGAAAGTAACAAGTTCTGGAGCAGACCCAGTAAAAATTGGATTTACAGATCCAGCATATGCAAACGTATTAGGAATTCCAACGCTACAAACGGGAGTGTTTGGTGGTATTATCGTCGGTATAGTAGCGGCATATTGCTACAATAAATACTTCAACATTGAATTACCATCATACTTAGGTTTCTTCGCAGGTAAGCGTTTCGTACCGATCGCAACTGCAACATTCTCTTTAGTAGTAGGTATAATCATGTGTTTCATTTGGCCATACATTCAAGGTGGCTTAAATACGTTCTCACATCAAATGATTGATGCAAATAGAACATTAGCAGCATTCATATTCGGTTTAATTGAACGTTCATTAATTCCATTTGGATTACATCATATTTTCTATTCACCGTTCTGGTTCGAATTCGGTCAGTATACAAATGCAGCTGGCGAATTAATCCGTGGTGACCAAAAAATCTTTATGGCACAGTTAAAAGACGGTGTAGAATTAACAGCAGGTACATTTACAACTGGTAAGTATCCGTTCATGATGTTCGGTCTTCCAGCAGCAGCATTAGCAATGTACCATGAAGCACGTCCAGAAAATAAAAAATTAGCAGCTGGTATTTTAGGTTCTGCTGCATTAACATCTTTCTTAACAGGTATTACAGAACCACTTGAATTTTCATTCTTATTCGTAGCACCAGTACTATTCGGAATTCACGCAGTATTCGCTGGTCTATCATTTATGACAATGCAAATTTTAGGTGTTAAAATTGGTATGACATTCTCTGGTGGTTTAATCGACTTTATGTTATTCGGTGTACTGCCAGGCCGTACAGCATGGTGGTGGGTAATTATTGTTGGTCTTGTACTAGCAGTTATTTACTACTTCGGATTCCGCTTTGCAATCCGTAAATGGGATTTAAAAACACCTGGTCGTGAAGTAGCAAATGCGAATGACGGCGCAGGTAAAACAGAAGCAGGAGAACTTCCACGTGAAGTATTAGTAGCACTTGGTGGTAAAGAAAACATTGCTTCTTTAGACGCTTGTATTACTCGTTTACGTGTTCAAGTTAACGAACAAAAGAATGTAAACAAAGATCGCTTAAAAGAGCTTGGAGCAGCTGGTGTACTTGAAGTTGGAAATAACATTCAAGCTATTTTTGGACCGAAATCTGACACATTAAAATCACAAATTCATGATATTATGTCAGGTCGTACACCTCATGTTGAAAAAGAAGAGCCTGTAAAGGTAGAAGAAACTCCTAAACAAGTTGATGAAAACGAAACAATCGTATCACCAATTGAAGGGAAAATCTTACCGATTACAGAAGTACCTGATCAAGTATTCTCAGGAAAAATGATGGGAGACGGATTTGCAATCGAGCCAACAGAAGGAACAGTAGTTTCTCCAGTTAACGGTGAGATCGTCAACGTATTCCCTACAAAGCATGCGATTGGTATTCAATCTGAAGGCGGAAAAGAAATTTTAATCCACTTCGGTATTGATACTGTAAAATTAAATGGTGAAGGTTTTGAAGCACTTGTAGCACAAGGCGACAAAGTGAAACAAGGACAACCATTATTAAAAGTAGATCTTGCATTTGTAAAAGAAAATGCACCATCTATCATTACACCAATTGTCTTTACGAATTTACAACAAGGACAACAAGTCGAATTGAAAAAAGATGGAAATGTTAAGAAGGGCGAAAACGCTATTATTGACATTCAGTAGGAATTTGACGCAAAATGTTTATAATTATAATAGGCGATGTGGTTGACCGAACATCGCCTATTATATACAATAGATGATGTAGTACTCACGTCTATACAACTAAAAAAATACTGTAATTTAAAGGAGATAAATTATCATGGAAAAAATCTTTAAAGTAACTAGCGACTCAGGAATTCATGCTCGTCCAGCAACTCTACTTGTAAACACTGCAAGCAAATTTGGTTCTGACATTAACTTAGAGTATAACGGAAAAAACGTTAACTTAAAATCAATCATGGGCGTTATGTCTTTAGGCATTCAACAAAACGCAGAAATTAAAATCACTGCAAATGGTGATGATGCAGCTCAAGCACTAGCAGCTATCGAAGAAACTATGAAAAACGAAGGATTAGGAGAATAATGACTCTTAACATTCAAGGGATCGCTGCATCAAGTGGGATTGCTATTGCAAAGGCTTTCAGACTTGAGAATCCTGAATTTAACATCGAAAAGAAATCAATTACAAACGAAGCTGCTGAAATTGCACGCTTAGACGCTGCGCTTGAGAAAGCAAAAACTGAATTAGAAGCAATTAAGGACCATGCTTTTGCTGAGCTGGGTGCTGATAAAGCTGCGATCTTTGAAGCACATTTATTAGTGTTAAATGATCCAGAACTAGTAAACCCAGTAAAAGATAAAGTAAATAGTGAAAAAGTAAATGCTGAATTTGCAATGGATGAAGTTGCATCAATGTTTATTTCTATGTTTGAAAACATGGATAACGAATATATGAAAGAACGTGCTGCGGACATTCGTGACGTAACAAAACGCGTTCTTGCACATTTACTAGGAATTAACTTCTCAAACCCTGGTACAATTTCTGAAGAAGTAATCATCATTGCTGAAGATTTAACACCATCTGATACAGCTCAGTTAAACCGTAAGTATGCAAAAGGTTTTACAACTGATATCGGTGGACGTACATCTCACTCTGCAATTATGGCTCGTTCTATGGAAATTCCTGCAGTTGTTGGTACGAAAGTTGTTATGGAGAAAATCCAAAACGGCGATATCGTAATCATCGACGGTTTAGATGGAGAAGTAATTGTAAATCCATCAGAAGAAACTCTTCGTTCTTTTGAAGAAAAGAAAGCGAAATTTGAAGAGCAAAAAACTGAATGGGCAAAATTAAAAGACCAAGCTACTGTAACAAGTGATGGACATCACGTTGAGCTTGTTGCAAATATCGGAACACCAAATGATGTACAAGGTATTATCGATAATGGCGGAGAAGGCGTTGGTTTATACCGTACAGAATTCTTATACATGGGCCGTGACAATCTTCCAACAGAAGAAGAGCAGTTCGAAGCGTATAAAGCAGTTCTTGAAGGTGTAAAAGAAGGTCAACCTGTTGTTGTTCGTACACTTGACATCGGTGGAGATAAAGAGCTTCCATACTTACATTTACCAAAAGAAATGAACCCATTCTTAGGATACCGTGCAATTCGCTTATGTCTTGATGAGCAAGATGTGTTCCGTACACAACTTCGTGCATTACTTCGTGCTAGCGTATACGGTAACTTAAAAATTATGTTCCCAATGATTGCAACTCTTGATGAGTTCCGTCAAGCGAAAGCAATCTTATTAGAAGAGAAAGCGAAACTTGTAGAAGCGGGTACAACTGTTTCTGATTCTATTGAAGTGGGTATGATGGTTGAAATCCCAGCTTCAGCAGTATTAGCAGATCAATTCGCAAAAGAAGTTGATTTCTTCTCTATCGGAACAAATGACTTAATCCAATACACAATGGCTGCAGACCGTATGAACGAACAAGTAGCTTACTTATACCAACCATATAACCCATCTATTTTACGTCTTGTAAAAATGGTTATCGATGCGGCTCATAAAGAAGGCAAATGGGCTGGTATGTGTGGTGAGATGGCGGGAGATTCACTTGCTATCCCATTATTATTAGGATTAGGTTTAGATGAGTTCAGTATGAGTGCAACATCTATTCTTCCTGCAAGAACACAGCTAAGCAAGTTGTCAAAAGCAGAAATGGAAACATTAGCAGAAAAAGCATTAATGATGTCAACTGCTGAAGAAGTTGTTGAACTAGTTAAAAGCATATAATCAATAAAAAAACCTGAGTCAATTTGAAATCGGTCTCAGGTTTTTTCTATGAGAAAAGTAAATCTTATTTTCTTACTATAGAGGATAAGGAACGGAATTAGATAGCGATAGCAACGATATCAGTTGGGCATACACGTAAAATACCAGTAAAAGTATTTCGATTTTGATTGTTCTTATCGTCTTTATTATTATCTTTATCGTCTTTGTTATTACGAGCTAAAGCAGAGAAAAGAGCAACGCCATTAGCGAAACCTTCAAAAATTACATTGTTGAATGTTCCGTTACCTCTAATGCTTAAAAGAGAAAGTTCTGTTCCAACTGAAATGCTAGCAAGTACGTTACATACAGCTGGTTGTTGTGGTTTTACCTCTCTCTCTTTCTCGCGATGGTCACGATGGTCGCACTCTCTTTCACGATGATGACAGTCTCTAAAGTTATCACAGCATCCAAATGATCCAAACATAATCCTCATCACCCCCTTCACACTTATAATCTATGTAAGTTTGGTA
Source organism: Bacillus cereus group sp. MS39 (assembly GCF_040448665.1). Lineage (NCBI taxonomy): Bacteria > Bacillati > Bacillota > Bacilli > Caryophanales > Bacillaceae > Bacillus > Bacillus cereus group sp. MS39. The sequence continues at coordinate 1,343,638 of NZ_CP123058.1, forward strand.
ATGAGTGACTGGACAGAGAGTGGAATTTTTTCTGGGGGATTTTCTCATTTTAAAAGACTAGCTGGGTGTTTAGTATGGAATGATGTTTAAAATAGGGGAAATATCACAAAAAAGTGTAAAGACCACCGAAATGAATGAAATAGGTAGGCTTTACACTTTTTTACTTTTATATAAAACGATGATATATACAGGGAGAGCTAAGAGTAGTGGTGCAATGGATCTTGCAGTATGTTTTTCTGCGTCTAATTGGAACGTTTCTTCTTTTGGGAATTGTAACACTGATATGTTTGTAGCATCGCCAATAAAATATAACAGCAGTACAGTTACTATGTAACTTAAAAGTGCGATAAAGCTTCCGTATGAACTCAATGAAAATCCCTCTCTTGTTATCTATTTGTTATCATTGTATCATAATTGTAACAAAAACACACGGTTATATTTCGATACTTTAACAAAAATCGACACGAAACGCCATTTATGTGTATGGGAATAGCATGAAATTTACTATTTTTTTATGTATAGATGTCGAATAATACATTGTAATATTACGGGTGTGTGACAGAAGAAAAAGAAACGAAGGTAATGAAATTACCTTCGTTTCTTTTTTATCCCGTATTAACAGGCAGTAAGCCCCTCACGTTGATTAAAGGTTCACTTTATTATTTTGCCCATTCACTCACTTGTTCTACGCTCATTCGTGGTGCAGGATGACCTTTTAAAGTTGATTCACCAATTGTAATAAGCATAATTGGTACGTAACGAGATGAAACATTGAATTCTTCTGTAAGTGCTTGTGGGTTGAAACCACCAATAGCACAAGTATCCCAGCCAGTTGCTTTAGCCGCAAGCATAAGTTGCATTGCTGCTAAAGAGGCATTTGAAAAGGCTGCATCTCTTGGGAATTGCTCACGAGCATATGCAGACTCAATATTTTTAGCTAAGCGCTCTTTTGCTTCTTCTTTCATAAATCCTTGTTCTACAATTGGACCATAAACTGGTTCAACGTTTTTATAAGCTTCTAGATCACCTAAAATAGCGACTACAGCAGAAGCATCAAGTATTTGTTGCTGGTTATAAGCAATTGGATGCAATCGTTTCTGTACATCTTCACCTTGGAATACAAGGAATTTCCAGTGCTGCAAGTTCCAAGCAGAAGGTGCTTGAGCAGCTCCCTTTAAAATCTCGTGTAACTCTGTAGATGAAATTTCTTTCTCTGGGTTGAATGCACGTGTAGATGTGCGTTCGTATAGAACATTAAAAAAGTTGTCGTTTGTCATTATATATCCTCCAAGTAACATATCAAATTATAAAAAAATACATGTAATAGATTCTACTTACATTTTGTAAGTTGTCGAATTTAAGAATATAATATCTTTATTTTAATTGTCAAGTTTTAAAGAGGAAGCTAGGGCATTCATACAAACGATACAATTCCTATAATCATACACTAAAAAAGGAATTTATAGAGAAAAAGCGAAGAGAGCATTCTCAATTAGCTTGTTAATATGCATCCCTCACTCATTAAAGTATTTAGAGAACAGTCTTTTTATAAAATGTTTGTGAGGAATGCAGTAGAACAAGATATATGAAGTGAGTGAAGACTAGTGATGAACATACTACATTTTTTATTAGAGAATACGGTTTTCCAAAATGTATTACAAGATCTTCAGTTAAATGTCCTTTATATAGAAAATGGATGCACACATCAACAAACGATAGAAAATATTCATCCAAAATGTATGTTTATAGCAAATAGTTTTGAAGAAGGAGAATTATTGTTTCAGAGAACAAAACCACATATTGTAATTATGTATGTAACAGATTTTTCTCAAATAAAATATATAAAGAATATGTATAATCCACAGAGTACATTTATTGTCATTTGGGATCAACAGATAACAAGTGAGTTTGCAGAAGTGCTTACGTTAGGAATACGTAATATTGTGATAGCTCCTGTGACTCCACAAATGGTGTTAGAGGAAGTGAATAAGAGCTTGTATCAGCTTTCTTTAGTGCGGCAAGTAAGTTTGCAACAAGAACTACTTCAAACGATGTTTGATTTTCAAAATGATCTATTATTTATAGTAGAAGACGATGAGATTGTTGATTGTAATATAAATTTTTTAGAGTTTTTCGGATATGAAAATTTATTTGCCTATCGTGAGCAACATTTAGTATTTGCTGAACATTTTATTAGAGAAAACGGATACTATTCAACAACTCATGATATAACATGGTTAGATGATACATTATCATATGATAGAAGAATTAAGATGTCCAATTATGAAGGGGAAGTGTCAACTTTTTTATTGCGTGCGACACCACTGCCAGAAGATTTATCAAGATTTATTGTGAAGTGTACAGAGATTACAGAATTAGATGAAATCTATCAAGAACAAGAAAGGCTTGCTATGATAGATTCGTTAACAGAGATTTATAATCGTTTGAAGTTCCAACAAATACTAGAGGCAGAATGGGATAATGCAATGCGTAACGATGAAAAAATAGCACTTATTTTATTTGACATAGATAATTTTAAAACAGTAAATGACACGTATGGCCATGATTTTGGTGACTTAGCATTAATTCAGCTTGCAGAGCTTATGAAATCTAAAGTGGAGCAGCAACATGTATTTGCAAGGTGGGGAGGAGAAGAATTTATTATATTAGTAACTAATACAGTAGAAAAAGAAGCGTTTCAGGTTGCGGAATCATTACGATTTTTCATTGAAACAAAGCATTTCTCCGGAATTTCGAAATTAACAGCGAGTTTTGGAGTCGCGTTATATGAACAAGGGATTACAAGAGAAGAATTAATGCAACGAGCGGATATTGCATTATATGAAGCGAAAAAAAATGGGAAAAATCAAGTGTGTGTATATAGAAAAGAAAAAAAGTGATTTTTCGCAACAAATTGTTGCGATTTTTTTTTATTGTTTGATAATAGAATGTGGGGGGGATTTTGGACGAACAACATGATAAAAAAAATAATGACGATGGCTTCGCTGTCTGCTGTAGTTTGTGGTGGAGTATACTATTTTCTCTGTAATCCCAATATAAAGGAAAGCACTGTATTAACAACTAAGGTGAATCCTACTATTGAATCAGAAGTACAAGAGAATATAGGAGAAAAAGAAGAACAACAAATTGATTATGCTAGTATATCTCAAAAGTTAGATCAATATTTAATAGGAAAGCAATTTAATGGAACAGTTTTAGTAACAGATAAAGAGCATGTTATATTGAATAAAGGATATGGATATGCTGATGTTCAATATAAGATAGAAAATACGCCTCAAACAAAATATCGTGTCGGTTCTATTACGAAAACAGTCGTGGCCACATCTATTTTACAGCTGCAGGAACAAGGGAAGTTAAATATTCAAGATAATGTAAATAAATATATTCCCTCTTTTCCGGTAGATAAAAATATCACCTTATATCATTTGTTAACACACACATCAGGTTTACCAGAAAGCGGAAAAGGGAAAGTGAATGCAGCTTCTCGTATAAATTTAGTAAATTGGATTGGAAGTCAAAAATTAGAATTTCCACCAGGCACAGGTTGGAGATATACAGATTATAATTATATGGTGCTTGCCTATATTATAGAAAGCATATCAAAAAAACCTTTAGGAGATTACATAAAAGAAAATATATTTACTAAAGCAGAAATGCATGAATCTGGTATGGGAAATATGGCTCAGGGAGATCAGCATTTTACTAAAGGATATGTAAAGAAAGAGAATGTACTTGAACCTGCACAAAAATTGTTAATGGAGTGGTTATACGGATGCGGTGAGATGTATACGACAGTTGGCGATATGAAGAAGTTAGACGAAGCGATTATAAATGGGAAACTTCTTTCTGAACAAAGTAGACAAGCGATGTTTTCACCTTCAACAGAACGAAAATATGCATATAGTTTTTACATATATCCAGATTATTTTCATAATCATGGTGTACTATCTGGTTGGAACACTTTCAATAATTTTAATAAAGAAAAAGGCACTTTTGTTATATTATTTTCAAATGTGAAAAATAGTATAGATGATGATTTTAATAATGAGTTTCGAAAGATGGTAAGTGATTTATTAGAACAAAGGGGATGAGAAAATGGAACGTAAAAATGTATCAATAGGTTTCATCGGTATTGGTGTAATGGGAAAAAGTATGGTGCGTCATTTAATGCAAGACGGCTATCAAGTATATGTATATAATAGAACGAAAACGAAGACAGACTCTTTAGTGCAAGATGGTGCAAATTGGTGTGATACACCGAAAGAGTTAGTGAAGCAAGTTGATGTTGTAATGACTATGGTTGGATATCCACATGATGTAGAAGAAGTGTACTTTGGGATAGATGGAATTTTGGAGAATGCAAATGAAGGTACGATAGCAATTGATTTCACGACATCTACACCAACATTGGCAAAACGTATTAATGAAACCGGTAAAAGTAAGAATGTATATACGTTAGATGCGCCTGTATCTGGAGGAGACGTTGGTGCGAAAGAAGCAAGGCTCGCAATTATGGTCGGTGGTGAAAAAGAAATATATGAAAAATGTTTACCGTTATTTGAAAAACTAGGAACAAACATTCAGTTGCAAGGACCAGCTGGAAGTGGACAACATACAAAAATGTGCAATCAAATTGCGATTGCTTCTAACATGATTGGAGTATGTGAAGCTGTTGCTTATGCAAAAAAAGCTGGACTAGATCCGGATAAAGTATTAGAGAGTATTTCAACGGGAGCAGCAGGTAGTTGGTCATTGAGTAACTTAGCTCCTCGAATGTTAAAGGGAGATTTTGAACCAGGGTTTTATGTAAAGCACTTTATGAAAGATATGAAGATAGCTTTAGATGAGGCTGAAAAATTGCAATTACCAGTACCAGGTTTAAGTTTGGCGAAGCAATTGTATGAAGAGTTAATAAAAGATGGGGAAGAGAATAGCGGAACACAAGTGTTATATAAAAAATACATAAAGGGGTAAATGAGATGGATCTACAAAGATTTGATGAGATGATTGATACTGTACAACGAGCAACTTGTATACAAATTAGTGAAAAACAAAAAGAAGCTTTTAAACAAAAATATGATTTTGGGCCGGAATTCGAATATGGAAGAGATGAGAAGGGGCATTATGTTATTCGAACTTCAAAAAAGATGTTAGAAGAAATGGAGTTTTATTTGGCATTGAAATATGATCGAGATGGGGTTGATCTTTATATGCAAGCAGAGATTGACGGTATATGTCACGTATCTGTTAGCTATAGTGAAGACGCCTTGCACTTACAAGAATTGTTTCAATTTCTAGAAGAAAATAAATAAAAGTCCTCATTTGAGGACTTTTATTTATTTAGGTATATATAATTTTTATAATTATAAGCTAGAAGCTCTGCGGCATCGTTCGATTGGGAATGGAATAACTTGCGCGATGTGATTAGGACCGAATTGTTTTGCACGAGCATGGCGTACTATATAAAATGCACACAGAATTGAAACAGGAATAGCACCGAATAAGCCGAAAAATAAAGCGCTTACACAAGATGCGACAAAACCTAAAACACCAACTTCTAACTCTTCCATAATAGCTCCTAGAATAACAGGAAGTGCTCCACACGTAACCCCTAGTATAAGTGCGATAAGTAAACTCATGATTATCCCCCTCTGTTTGCGATATTCTTTTCCTTTTTATTTAATTGTAGTATATCATAAACAAAACAGAATTTTCAGAAAAAATTCAAAAAAAGTTCAATAAATGTTCAAAAAGTGTTAAAAAATTTGCTTAAAAAATAGAAGGGGAGATTGTTTTGGAATAGAAGGACTCATATGTTTGAGAAAATAAAAAATCAGGCTTATTTCATTTTTTGAAATAAGCCTGTTCCATAGGAGGATGTATATATGTAGAGTGAATAAAAGGTTGGAAAAGGGGATCCAAGTCCTTTTATTCAACTAACTACCTTAATAAATTGGAACCCAGCCTTCAGTTGTAACAAAAATACGAATAGCTACAACTTGACGATCATCTTGCAAGGTAAAATAATGTCTTGCATTTTCAGGAACAGATATGAGATCGCCTGGCTCAAGTTCAACGTCAAAGAATTTCCCATCTTTTCCTTCAATAGCAAAGATGCCATGACCACTAACAATAAAGCGAACTTCATCATCAGTATGATGGTGTTCTTTTTGGAAATTAATTAATAATTCTTCAAGGTTAGGTGTGCTATTTGAAAGTGAAATTACATCATGTGCTTTATAACCTCGGCGCGCTGAAACATCAGCGATTTCTTTTGAAAACACAGCTAATATTTCAGCCTTGTTTTCATCTGTTAACGAATAATTTTCATTTAAATGAGTAGGAAGCTTAGAAATATTCCATTTCTCATATAAAACGCCTTCCTCTTGTAGAAATTTAGATACTTCCACTTCATTTTCGATGCGAGTATTTACTTCATGAATACGAATTTGCGCCATTAGAAACGCCTCCTTGAATTGATAATAGTTTTATATGAAATTGGAATAAAAACTCATAAGCTTCTAATCTTTTCTTTGCATCAAAGCTATCTCGGCCCCATACGGTAATACCGTGGTTACGGATTAATACTGCTCCCGAATCGCCTTGTATATGCTTTCGGAAGTTTTCTCCAAGCGTTGGGATATGGGCATGGTTTTCGATAATAGGAATGTGAATTGTTGCACCTTCTTCCCAAATATCGAGAGCTTTAATAATTTCTTGATTTTGAAGGGTGACTGCATCACTATATAAATTTGTGATGACGTTATTATCAGTTGTATGAACATGAAGTACGCACCCAGCATTCGTATTGTTATAAATATGTGTATGCAATATTGTTTCTGCTGAAGGGCGTAATTCAGTCTCTAATACGGGAAGCCCTAGATGATCTACTAATAGAAAATCATCTGGAGTAGTTTTTGTTTTATCTTTACCACTTGCTGTAATAAGAAAAGTAAGTGGCTCATGACTAACCTTTATAGAAATATTACCACTCGTTGCTGGAAACCAATTTCGTGTTGTTAATTCTTTTTTTATCTCGCTTAAGTCATACCATTGACGAAAAAGTTGTTTCATGATTTCACCTCCAACAAATGTTTTAATTGGGTTTGAACATCGTGAAATGTTTCAAACGGTGTATAAGCAATATAATTCTCTTCACACTTTGTAATAAGGAAGTCGCGAGCAAATACTTTATCTGCTTGTTTCGCAGCTTGTAAATCAGTAATTGAATCTCCAATCACAATATGGAAGTCATTCGTATCACTTAATTTACGGATTAAAGATGATTTGCATAATCCACAATGATTTTGACAATGATGATCACAAGGATGCGGCCACTTAACTGTAATGAATTCACTTGAAAAGTCTGTTTCATTACAGTAAATTTGCTCTTTTGGAATGATTCCTTGTAAGAGTGGATAGACGAAGAAATCCATTCCACCTGATATAACGTAAAAAGAAATGTTATTTTTATTTACAAATTGTATAAATTCATGAAAACCACTACGGATTTCAGCAGTTTTTATTAAAAATTGAATCATATCATCGTGTAGACTAGTAGGTATTAATTGAAATAATTGAGAAACACCTTCTTGAATAGACAGCTCTTGTGATAAAATTCTATTCTTTACTTCTTCGGCTTCTGGTGGTGCGAATTTTTCCATAATGGACATAATGTTATCATTATTTGTAATCGTGCCATCGAAATCACAAAATACTTGAATACTCATAATTTCACCCCATGAGAGGGATTTCCCCATATTTGTAGTGCGCTATGCAAATTTATGTCATCTACTTCATGGAGTGGTGTATTTTGCAAAGTAGCATTAATTGCAGTACGGAAAGCTTTACCGCCCCCTTGCGCCCCACTCGGATGTCCATGTATCCCGCCGCCAGCATTAATAACAACATCTTTACCGAAATCTCGCAAGATAAAGGGAACGAAACCAGGGTGAATACCAGCAGACGGAACAGAAAAACTCTTCTTGAAAAATGCATCGTCTTCAGTTAAATGTTTTGAGATGGCAAGAGCCTCCTCTTTTTCTAGTGCAACACTTCCGTATGGAGATGGGAATAATGAAAAGTCAGCCCCAGCATAACGTAGTAGCTTCCCTAGTAATAATGGAGAGGAAACTCCATATAACTTGGATGCTGAATAAGCACCACTTACAGCAGGGTGTGCCATAATAGGAACTGGGATTTCATCATCTTCTGCAAGTGATTGTAGTACATCTAGTCCGTAAGCAAATACATTAAATAATAGAATATCTGCCCCAGCTTGCACTGCGCGTTTCGCATTTTCTTTTAAATCAAAAGTTCGTCCTGTTAAATTTACGGCATATAACGTTTTATGTCCGTATGTTTCATATACGGATTCTAAAACTTCTTTTCCAGATACAATGCGTTTCGTAAGTGGTGTTAATGTATTCTCAAATAATATTTCATCATCTTTTACTATATCTACACCACCAATTGCTTGATCGCGTAATTGCGTTTTTAAATACCCAATATTTCGTCCAATCATTCCTTTAAAAATACTCATTAAAAGGGGACGCTCATGCACTTGTAAAAGATTTTGAATACCATCTATCCCGAATTTTGGACCAGGGAAATATTGTTTTAACTCGTCTGAAAATGTTAAGTCGATTAATTTCACTTCGCCATCAAGTGATAGCTTTCCGAATGTAGTTGTTAAAATTGCTGGTAAGTCCGGACTAAAGTTTAATAACGGATATTCAATTTTAATAATCCCGCGTTTAACTTTTTTACGTAAATACGAATTGGTATGTTCTTGTTCAGCTAGTTCCTCAACATGAATGACGTTGCCTTTATGCTGTTTTAATTGTTCTTGCAATAAGTGTGGCAAATGAGTCCAAGAGCCAATTGTTAAACCGAGTGCAATTTGCTCGGCTTTTTTTTCTAAGTTATGTGAATCATCATGGATTAAATACGTTGCTATAATTCCGCTCATTGTTAAAACCTCCTAGTTAAATAAAAAAACCTCTCAGCTAAGGAGAGGTTTTTTTACAACCAGCTCCTTATCTGTCAGCATAATGCTGCGAGAATTAGCACCGTGTCTACAATTGTAGATCGGTTGCCGGGTTTCGTCGGGCTCGTCCCTCCACCTGCTCTTGATAAGAAGTATTTAGAAATGTTTAAATTTTTAAGATAACTGAATTTTGTCAGATATTTTTCATGTTGTCAATTACTTTTTGAAAAAATTTAATTTATCAATTCGATTAATGGCTTCTCGTAATCTATCTTCTGTATGCAAGAGACCAACACGGACATATCCTTCGCCATGTTCACCAAATCCAACACCAGGAGCAACTGCAACGTGTGCTTTTTCTAGTAAAATATCAGAAAATTGCTCAGATGTATATCCTTTCGGAACAGGAAGCCATGCAAAGAATGAGCCTGTTGGAATATCTACATTCCAACCAATTGAGTGACAAGCTGAAACAAGAGCGTTTCTTCGAGATTCGTAACTATTTACAAGGTCTATTACGCAAGACTGTGAACTTAATAGTGCTTCGCGGGCAGCATCTTGAACTGCACCAAAAATACTAACATACATATGATCTTGTAATAAGTTAATTGTCTCAATCACACTTTCATTCCCCACAGCAAAAGCGATGCGCCATCCAGCCATATTGAAAGTTTTCGATAGAGTGTAAATTTCAATACCTGTATTTTTAGCACCGTCTGCTTGCAAGAAACTAACAGGTTTTTGACCATCGAATCCAATAGCACCGTAAGCAAAATCATGAACGACTAATATATTATGTTTATTAGCAAAATGAATGGTTTCATCAAAGAAATCTTTTGATGCAGTAGCACCAGTAGGATTATTTGGATAGTTTAAAAACATTAACTTTGCACGCTTAGCGGTAGTGGCATCAATTTTTGTATAATCTGGTAAAAAATTATTTTCTGCAATAAGCGGCATTGTTACAAATGGTGCTTTTGCTAAAGCAACTCCTGATAAATAATCTGGATAGCCTGGATCTGGAACGAGAATAGTATCACCAGGGTTTGTAAAACAAAGTGGTAATTCTACTAATCCAGCTTTTCCACCAAACAAAATAGCAACTTCTGTTTTTGGATTTACTACTACATCATATTCGCGTTGATAGAATGTTGCCACGGCTTCTTTTAAACTTTCGTGTCCGCGAAATGGCGGATATTTATGATGAATGGTCTTTTCAGCAGCATCTTGTAAGGCTTTTACGATATGCTGCGGTGTTGGTTGATCTGGATTACCTTGCCCTAGATTAATAACATCGTGACCAGCTGCAACGACTTTGTTAACTTTTGCAACAAGTGAAGCAAAAAATTGTGTAGGCAATGATGTTACTATCTCAGAAGGTTGAAATAATTTCATACTTTCCACCTCTTTTGAAAGTTGTTACAATTCTAGTGACAAATGATATAATCTTTCCAGTATTTTGTAAAGAAAAAATTAAGAATGGGGCTGACAAAATGAAAGTCGCATGTATTCAAATGGATATTGTCTTTGGAGATGTAGAAAAAAATATTGAGAATGCTAAAAATAAAATAAGCGAAGCGATGAAGGAAAGACCAGATGTGATTGTCTTACCAGAACTATGGACAACGGGATATGATTTAACGAGGCTTACTGAAATTGCAGATAGGGATGGATTGCAAACGAAAGAAAAGCTGAAAGAATGGTCGAAGCAATATGGTGTACATATTGTCGGTGGTTCTATAGCGAAGCAAACAGAGCAAGGTGTTACAAATACAATGTATGTGGTAAACAAGGAAGGAGAACTAGTCAATGAATATAGTAAAGTGCACTTATTTCAGCTTATGGATGAACATAAATATTTAATCGCTGGAAATAGTACAGGTGAATTTAGGCTAGATGATGTAGAGTGCGCCGGCACAATTTGTTATGATATTCGTTTTCCAGAGTGGATGCGCGTTCATACTGCTAAAGGTGCAAAAGTTTTATTTGTTGTAGCAGAATGGCCATTGGTTCGTTTAGCGCATTGGCGTTTGTTACTGCAAGCAAGAGCAGTTGAAAATCAGTGTTATGTTGTTGCATGTAATAGGGCAGGAAAGGATCCGAATAATGAGTTTGCCGGTCATTCTTTAATTGTCGATCCTTGGGGCGAAGTTGTTGTAGAAGCGAATGAAGAAGAATCAATTTTATTTGGAGAGCTTCATTTTGAGAAAATTAAAGAAGTACGCAAAGGAATTCCAGTTTTTGCAGATCGTCGTCCAGAATTATACAAATAAAATGTTGACAAGTGATTTTTATTCTTGGTATAGTCTTCAACATAAAGTTAAAAATTCGAAAAATTATACAACTCTTATCAAGAGCAGGTGGAGGGATTTGGCCCGATGAAGCCCAGCAACCGACCGTAATACCATTGTGAAATGGGGCGTTTATTTACGCCAAAAGGCACGGTGCTAATTCCAGCAGAAAGTAAACCTTTCTGGCAGATAAGAGGGGAGAAGATAAACTTCAAACCTCTTTCTTTGTGGAAAGAGGTTTTTCTACGTCAGAAAAACCTCTGAATTAAAAAAGGGGGAGAAGACGATGGGATATTATTCATTAACTGAAACGACAGCTATACAATATGCGAAAGAACATGGTTATTTTGAAAAGAAAGCAAATGTAGTTTGTCATGAAATTGGAGATGGAAATTTAAATTACGTGTTCAAATTAGATGATGGAGAGAAGTCTATTATAATCAAACAAGCACTGCCATATGCGAAAGTAGTTGGTGAGAGCTGGCCACTGTCTATAAAAAGAGCGACGATTGAAAGTAAAGCATTACAAATTTTTGCGAAGTATGTGCCGGAATATGTGCCGGTAGTGTACAGTCATGATGAAGAGTTAGCAGTAACGGTCATAGAAGACTTATCAAGGCTAACAATTACAAGAAAAGGATTAATAGATGGAGAGGAGTACCCGCTTTTATCCCAACATATTGGTCGTTTTCTAGCACATGTTTTGTTTTATACTTCAGATTTCGGGTTAGAGTCAGAAGAGAAAAGGGTACTAGAAGGTGCATTTGTAAACCCAGACCTTTGCAAAATTACAGAAGATTTAGTGTTTACAGATCCGTTTAGTCATTATGATACGAATGATTATGAACCAGAGTTACAACTAGCGGTGGATGAACTGTGGAGTGACAAAAATTTAAAATTAAAAGTAGCACAGTATAAATATAAGTTCTTAACAAGAAAAGAAGCGCTTATTCATGGTGATTTACATACTGGTAGTATTTTTTCATCACCTGCTGAAACGAAAGTAATCGATCCCGAATTTGCAACATATGGTCCATTTGGATTTGATCTTGGCCAATTTATTGCAAATTTATTATTAAATGCACTATCCCGTGAAGAGGAAAAAAGAAGTGTGCTATTTTTCCATATTGAGAAAACATGGAGTTATTTTGTAGAAGCTTTTACGAAGTTATGGATTGGAGAAGGTGTAGAAGCATATACGAAAGAGAAACAATGGTTGCCAATTATTTTGCAAAATATTTTTACGGATGCCGTTGGATTTGCCGGATGTGAGCTTATCCGTAGAACAATTGGCTTAGCGCATGTAGCTGATTTAGATGGAATAGCAAATAAAGAAACGAGAATTCAAGCTAAGAAACAAGCGTTATCCTTAGGTAAAGAACTAATAAAATATGAATCTAAGAGTGCTGATATTCAACTGTTCCGAACATTATTTCAACAGACAGTTTTTGGAGGGATAAAAGCATGAGTACAATTGTTACTGTTCCGAGATCTGTCAGTTGGAAGGGTGATGCCATTGCAGTATTAAATCAAACAAAGTTGCCGCATAGTACAGAATACAAAACATTAACGACGATTGAAGAGGTATGGAAAAGTATTGTCATGCTAGAAGTACGAGGAGCACCTGCAATTGGAATTGTAGCTGCATTTGGCTTGGCGCTTGCATCAAAAAAATATAATACTGTACATAAGGAAGAATTTCAAAAGAAGTTTAATAGAGATTGTAATTATTTAGGAACGTCACGCCCGACAGCAGTCAATTTATTTTGGGCAATCGATCGTATGAGAGAATCCATTCGAGAAATTACTACAATAAAAGAAGCACAAAAAAAATTAGAAGAAGAAGCGCTTCTCATTCAGCAAGAAGATGAAGCGGTATGCCGGAGTATTGGAGAACATGCATTAACATGCTTTAAAGACGGTGATAACATTTTAACAATTTGTAACGCTGGAAGTATTGCAACTGCTAGATATGGTACTGCATTAGCACCGTTTTATATTGGGAAAGAAAAAGGTGTACGTTTACATGCGTATGCGTGTGAAACGAGACCGGTTTTACAAGGAGGGCGTTTAACGACCTGGGAATTAAAACAGGCAAATATTGATGTAACACTTATTACAGATAATACGGCAGCGCATGCTATTCAAACGAAAGAAATAAACGCGATTATTGTAGGAGCGGACCGGATTGTCGCAAATGGAGATACAGCAAATAAAATCGGAACAATGAATTTAGCTATATTAGCAAAGTATTTCGATATTCCATTTTACGTTGCAGCTCCGTTATCTACGTTTGATATTACGAAACAAACAGGTACAGAAATTGTTATTGAAGAAAGAGATGAAACCGAAGTTACGAAAATTTTTGGAAAACAAGTGGCGCCAATTGGTACTGATGTTTATAATCCTGCATTTGACGTAACACCGAATGAATTAATTACAGGTATTATTACTGAAAAAGGCATCATACACAGAGATTATAAACGGGAAATTGCATCGTTATTTGAAAGACAAGCTAATACATAATAGCTTGTTTTTTTTATCCCGCATTAACGGGCAGTAAGACCCCCACCTCAAAATTCAGCGGAAGCAAAGAAGTTAGGTGGGGGTCAACTGCCCGTAAAAGCCCGATTGGTTCAACTAATAATCAGTGGGGGATGAAGAAAACCCCCACTGATTAAAGTTTCACTTTATGCCTAGATGTTTTCTTTTCTCTTATTTATATAATGGAAGGAGGCGGAAAAGATGGAAGAGTGGATCAGGATGATAGGTAATGTAGGGTTTCCGATTGTTGTAACATTATATTTACTCCATCGTATTGAAAGTAAATTAGATGGGGTAATTGTTGCAATCGAGAAACTTCCTAAACAATTACTAAAGTAGGAAGGTCCTCGCGATAGAAAGTAAAATAAAGTTTGCTCTTCGTGAGCAAACTTTATTTTTATTGAGCAGTATAGCCACCATCGATAACAACTGCTTGACCAGTTATACCTCTTGCTTTTTCACTCGCTAAAAACATAGCATAATCAGAGATTTCTTGTACTTGTAATAGGCGCTTTTGTGGTACAAGTGGATAAATGACATCCTCTAAAACATTTTCAAGTGGAACATTTCGTGTAGTAGCTAAATCTTGTAGTTGATTACGTACAAGAGGGGTATCGACATAACCAGGACAAAGTGCATTAACGGTAATTCCGTGAGTAGCGCCTTCTAAAGCGGCAACTTTTGTTAATCCAATTACGCCATGTTTGGCGCTATTATAGGCAGATTTCCCAGCAAATCCAACGAGGCCATTAATGGAAGCGACATTAATAATTCGGCCATACTTTTGTTTTTTCATGATCGGGAAGGCATGCTTAATTGCGATAAAAGGAGCGATTTGCATAATTTTAATAAGTAGTTCGAACTTTTCGGTTGGAAAATCTTCAATTGGTGAAACGTGCTGCATTCCTGCGTTGTTAATTAATATATGTAATGAACCGAAATGATTAACTGTTTGAGAAATTGCAGCGGTAATTTCTTCTTCAGATGTAACATCACATTTTAAACCGATAGCTTGATAGCCTTCTTTTTGTAATTGTTCAGCAGCTTCTTTTGCACGTTCTTCAAGACGATCGGTAATCACAACTTTTGCACCTTCTTTTGCAAAAGCGTTTCCCATTTCATAACCAATACCGCTTGCAGCACCTGTTAAAAAGACAACTCGATTTGTAACCATGGTGAAAAACATCCCTTCGTAATAAAGTTCTCATATTGCTCTATTTAGAGAGTTGATAATAAAAATCCTGCAAAGATTTGGAAAAATATTGTTAGCTATCTTGTTTTGCAAAATAGTTCCTGCTATACTATTTTGTAAAGCAAGATACTTACGCTTGTCTATCTTGTAAAACAAGATAGTGGGAGGATTTGAGTTATGTCGACAAGTCAAATGCTGAAAGGGATTTTAGAAGGATGCTTACTTGCTATTATTTCTGAAGGTGAAATATACGGTTATGAAATGAGTGAAAAGCTAGCGAAGTATGGCTTTACAATGGCGAGTGAGGGAAGTATTTATCCGTTATTAATACGAATGCAAAAGGAAGGATTAATAACAAGTGTAATGAAGGAATCTCCATCTGGCCCAAAGCGAAAATATTATACATTAACAGAAAAAGGCGAGGAAGCACTTAATGAATTTATGGATCGCTGGGAAGCGATGCAAAGTAGTGTAGAGCGTCTACTTGAGGGGAAGGGGAGAAAAAAATAATGTTATCAAGTGAAGCACGAAATTTTTTATTAGAAATGAGATTATTTTTAGCGGCAAAGAGTGTGAAAGAAAGCGATATTGAAAATTTTATAGAAGATGCGGAACTCCATTTAATTGAGGGTGAGAGTGATGGGAAAAGTGTAGAAGATATTTTCGGAAGCTCACCGAAAGAATATGCAAATGAACTTGTAAAAGTAATGGAAAAGGATAGACAGGAAACGTGGAGACAAATTGGTTTTACAGTAATGAATATCGTATCGTTTTGGATTATTGCTTCTATCCTAATAGTGAATAACGGATTATTACAGATCTCACTTATTCAGTGCGTTGGGTATAGTTTGTCATTGATTTTAGTTGCTATAGGTCCTAATTTTCTACTTCGTAAAATGACCTTCGTAACAAGTTTTACAAAAACGTGGTTTTCTATGTGGTTTTTAGTTATGATCGCGCCAATGTTTTTAATAGGAGTTGTTACGATATTAGATGTGATATATCCTACAAAAATGCTCACATTCACCGAAATGCAAAGTTATATATTAGCTGGAGGTATTTTTATTATCACAATAGGGATAAATATGTATTTTGAAGGATGGTTTAAAAACTTATATTTAATTATTCCACTTTCGATTATGTTACTGTTTAAAACATTTACATCAGAAGATCTCGTGCCAATGTTATTTCAAATTATATGTTTATACGGAAGTTTGTTTATTTTAATTTTCCTTGAAATTATGATGAAGACGAATAGAAGAGAAACGGTTAAATAAGGGAGGGGTTATCATGCAGATTTCTAAAGAAGGAGAAAAGTTTTTAATCGATACGAAAGTGTATTTAATAACAAAAGGAATGAAAGAAGAAGATGTGGACGCTTTTCTAGAAGATGCAGAACTTCATTTAATAGAAGGCGAGAAAGAGGGAAAGACGGTAACGGATATATTCGGTGATTCACCAAAAGAGTATGCGGAAGAATTGGCGAAAGAGATGGAGAAGGATAAAGGTGGGAGTATAAAGAGTATTCTTGCGATGATAATTGGTATTGGCGGGTATTGGATATTAACTCATATTTTATTTAATAATCCGAATCAGCAATTTACACTAACGAATATACAGTTAATTGGCTATCCTATCGTCTTAATCATTACGATTATTGGAACCATTGTTGCGTTTAGAATGTCTTCTTTTAAAAATAAATTTGTAGAGTTCGGGATTATTTACATAATAGTAATGGTTCCCATTTTATTATTAGTATTATTGATGTTTGTTGATAAATGGTACGGTACACCTATTTTGCAATTATCGACAATGCAAACATATATATTAGCAGCAAGTATCTTTTTATTACTTTTCGTTGGAGAAGTGTATGTCCTTGGTTGGATGGGTGTTTTGGTGCTAATTGTTCCTTTAGGGATTATGTTTATATTTAAAGGATTAGAAGAAAAAAATGTATTTTGGGGAATTGCAAAGATATTACTTATGTATGGAAGTATATATGGGTTAATGAGATGGTCTTTAAAAATTGAAGAGAGAAAAAGTGTAAACTAGTATTTCAAAAAAAGCGGCTGCTCTGGATATACAAAAAATTATTTCCAAAGAAATACTATATTTTGATTTTTAGAGGGATTCGTTTTAGGTGTATAGTGTATCCTTTGCAGCCGGTATATCGTTTATTAATTGGAATAAATTGTTTTAAACAGTAACATGACAGTTACTGTTTTTTTCTTTGTAATAAAGAACTTTGTAAAGAGAGCTCTTTTTGTTCGTTCGTTAATAAGGAATGAATATGGACGTTTTCAGGACGAGGTACGATAGGGTACATAAGATTTGTTGGAGAAGGATGGTGCTCCGAGCCAGTTAGGGAATGAGGATCTGCGTGAGTAAGTTTTCCGTGAACACGTCTTGTAAATAAAATATGACCGACTTCGTGAGCGAGCGTATATATATTTTTCATGGGAGCAGCCGAATTTGTTAAAACGATATAACCAGTAAGTTGCTGTTGTTTGGCTAAAGAGTACGCGCAGGCAATTACGGCTGTTTCTTTGAAATAATCACTGCCAATATAACAAATGTAAAGGTCACATTCAGGAGCTTCATTTACACATGTTTGGAAAAAGGATGCTAATTTTTCCTGACTTTGAATAGAATTTTTATAACTAATTTCACGATCAGAAAAACGAAAAAGTTCATTTAAAATAATTACGTCTTTAATTTGAAATGTAATGGGGTGCCAAATTGATTCTGCAACTGCTAAATCTTTTGCGATACGGTCATCAGAAATATCGGCGCCTGGAGTAATGCAAATACATATATTGACGTATGGATCCATAAGGAACACCTCAACTGAAAAAATTCTTTCTATAATATATGTTGGGAAAAGACCCTATGTATGGATAAAAGCCTTGTTTATTACAAGTCGAAAAAATTTCATAGTTCTATAACATGGTGTGGTCATCTTTTTGATATAGTAAAGAAAAGGGGGAGAATATATGTATACATTAAAAATCGTTTCAGACAGAGAAGCACTTTATCAATTTGCGAGTTATGTAAGAGTTGTACAAGGGGTTGAAGATGTATATGTAGAGGTGGGAGAACCTTTATATGAACATCCATTAATGAAGTTTTATGTACATATTAAGCTGGAGGAAACATATGAGCAACATAAAGCGTTACAAGAAATAGCAAGATTAGTAGAATTAGGGCGTTTTACATACGTTCATTATCGTAATGATGAAATTGAAGAAGCTTTTGAAGCTGTAAAATATGAAAGTTTTAAGAAATAAAATTGGAAAAAAGGAAGCGAAAGCTTCCTTTTTTTTCTTTGAAATTACATCAACAAAAGGAGAAAAATTTTGTTATGATAAGGAAGGGTGAGGAAAGGAGAGTTTACATATTGGGGTATATTGAAGAGTTACGCAAAGTCGTTGGGACAAGACCACTTATTCTTGTTGGATCAGCAATAATTATACTAAATGATAATCAAGAAGTATTGCTTCAATATCGGTCAGATACATATGATTGGGGTGTACCTGGCGGCGCGATGGAACTAGGAGAAACGACGGAAGAAACTGCTCGCCGAGAATTATTCGAGGAGACGGGATTAACTGCAAAAATCATGCAATTTCTAGGTGTCTTATCAGGAAAGGAAGTATATTTCCGTTATCCTAATGGGGATGAAATTTTTAATGTTATTCATCTGTATCAGGGGCATCATGTGAGTGGAGAATTAAGGCTTGATCATGAGGGATTGAAGCTTCAATATTTTCCGGTAGATAAGTTACCAAAATTGAATGAAACGACAGAGAAAATTTTACAAAAATTTCTATATGCATTAACAGAATAGAAGGTTAATTCCTTCTATTTTTATTATATTAAATATTTTGATTTTTTAGTATGTTTATAGTATGATAGATGTAGACATACATCTTATGGAATTTCACCTAAAAACTGACTAGGGTACATAAGAGAGGGGCAAGTGCAAAATGCATAATGTTGTTATTACAGCTGCAGTTCGTTCGCCAATTGGAACTTTTGGAGGAGCGCTAAAAAATGTAACGCCAGTAGAATTAGCGGTTCCTGTACTTCAGGAAGCTGTAAAACGAGGCGGGGTAGAACCACACGAAGTTGATGAAGTAATTTTAGGTCATTGTATTCAAAGAACTGATGAAGCAAATACTGCAAGAACAGCTGCATTAGCGGCAGGATTTCCTGACACAGTTACGGGTTATACAATCCAACGTCAATGTTCTTCAGGTATGCAAGCAATTATGTCAGCTGCAATGCAAATTCAATTAGGTGTAAGTGATGTTGTAATTGCAGGTGGAGTAGAAGCAATGAGCTCAAGCCCTTATGCATTAAAACAGCACCGCTGGGGACAACGTCTACAGCACGGAGAAATTCGTGATACGGTGTGGGAAGTACTAGAAGATCCGATTCACCATATTATGATGGGTGAAACGGCTGAAAATTTAGTTGACCAATATGAAATTACAAGAGAGGAACAAGATGAAGTTGCGCTTCGTAGTCATACATTGGCACTGCAAGCAATCGAGTCTGGATATTTTGACGAGCAAATTGTTCCTATTACGATAAAAGAACGTAGAAAAGAAATAGTATTTTCGAAGGATGAACATCCACGTGCAGATATTACAGCGGAAAAATTAGCAGGATTAAAACCAGCTTTCCGTAAAGATGGATCTGTAACGGCAGGGAATGCATCTGGCCTTAATGATGGAAGTGCGGTTCTAGTATTAATGAGCGAAGAAAAAGCGAAAGAAAAAGGCTTACAACCGTTAGCTAGAATTGTTGGATATTCAGTAGCTGGAGTAGATCCGAAAATTATGGGTATTGGACCAGCACCAGCAATTCGTAAAGGGTTAGAAAAAGTAGATTGGTCATTAGAAGATGCTGATTTACTGGAAATTAATGAAGCTTTCGCGGCTCAATACCTAGCTGTAGAGAAAGAATTAGGTTTAGACCGTGAAAAAGTGAATGTAAACGGTAGCGGTGTAGGACTTGGACATCCAATCGGTTGTACAGGAGCTCGTATTACTGTAAGTTTAATTCATGAATTGAAGAGACGCGGTTTAGAAAAAGGAATTGCCTCTCTATGCGTCGGTGGCGGTATTGGGGTAGCATTATTTATAGAAGCACTATAAAAAAGAAGCAGCAATCGCTGCTTCTTTTTTATTAAGAATCAAATAAATGATGAAATAATCGATCACGATTTTCAAAGAAAAGTTTTGTCGTTTGGTAATGCTCTGTTTCTTCTAATGTGGATTCATGAATCCCTTCTTGTGTTAAAGAATATATAGTGGATTCAGGATAAGCCATTAAAATAGGAGAGTGCGTCGCGATAACAAATTGTGAACCTTGTTCCGCTAGTTCGTGCATTCGAATAAGCATGGAAAGTTGCCTCATTGGTGATAGAGCGGCCTCAGGCTCATCTAAAATGTATAAACCTTGTCCTGAAAAACGGTTCATAAATAAGGAAAAGAATGATTCGCCGTGTGATTGTTTGTGTAGTGAGATACCACCATATGAGTCAATAACTGGATTCCCGCGTGCTTCTAGATCAGCATCCATCTCATCAATATAAGAAGCAACGTTATAAAATGATTCAGCACGAAGAAAGAAACCGTCGTTTGGTGTATTGAAACTTTTAGAAATTCGAAGGTATTCATATAAAGATGAATGTGAATCGTTTGTGCTAAAGCGGAAATTCTTCGTTCCACCTTCTGCATTAAATCCTAAAGCGATTGCAATTGCTTCGAGTAATGTTGATTTTCCCGTTCCGTTTTCTCCAATAATGAATGTTACATTTGGATGGAAGGCAAGTGATTGTAAAGTTCGGATAGCGGGTAGACAGTAAGGATATGCGGAAAAACTAGGGATATTTTCTTTTTTTAATGTGACATTTTTTAAAAAGGGTACGTCAATCAATATATAAACCTCAATTCATAACGGATTTTGATTCTAAAAAAGCAGCAAATACAAGGGTAAGACAGCTTGCAAATAGTATTGTATATTGAAGTGCGCCAAAGCCAAGACCTTCCCAGCCTAAAGTCATTCTCTTCCATATGAAAATAAAAAGAACGCTTATAAAACCAACGAGAGCAGGCATATATTTTATAATTTTTAAGTGCTTCCACAGAAAAAAGCCGATGTATGTAAGTACAAAGAAGATAAGCAGAATGAGAAAAAAGGCAAGTGTTAATGACACGTGAACCTCTCCTTATTTTCTGAATATTTTATGTGGATTATAACATGTAAACTATCATATTCCAATGTGAAAATAAATATTGCATCAAGATCAATTCTCTCGTTATGATAGATGGTATTCTATTGAAGATATGAAAAGGAGTTAAAACATGCCGTTTACATTTGCGCATCCAGCAGCAATTCTTCCTTTTGTGAAAAAGCGTTCTCAATATATTTCAGTAACGGCTCTTATATTAGGCAGTATGGCGCCTGATTTTGAATATTTTTTACACTTTAGACCGTATGGTGTTATTGGGCATACATGGCTTGGATTCTTATATTTGAATTTACCACTTGTATTTCTGTTCGCATATATGTATCATTACATTTTAAAAAAGCCGTTTATAACACATTTACCTAAACCGTTTGCTGGCTATTTTGCATATGCAGTAGATGAGAGGTGGGGGCTTCATACATGGAAGGATTTCTTTGTATTTTGCTATTCTGCTTTATTTGGTATGCTCACGCATATCGTTTGGGATGCATTTACTCATAATACAGGCTATTTTGTTACGAAGATACCATTGTTACAAAGAGGATTACATAGTATCCCGGTGTATAAATATATGCAACACGGGAGTACATGTGTTGGTTTCTTATTACTATTATACGTACTATGGAAGTATAAAGATGAAACAGGGAAAGATATTATGATAGCTTCAGAAAAAAGGAAGTATTGGGTTTCGGCAATCATTTTCGCAGCTCTAGTATTTATCGTTTACGCATTCGTAGATCCCTATTTTCATATTTTTCAAATAGGGGGTATAATAGTATCTGGACTGACAAGTTCGTTTTGTGGACTTCTCATTGTTTCTATAGTCTACAAAGCAAAGGACTAATTTAGATTAATGAATGATAGTGTTAGGAGAAATTATATGATGAAAGCATGGAAAAATATTTTTGTTTTATGTAGTTTTCTTCTTATGTTAAGTGGTTGCTTCCATCAAGAAGAAAAGAAAGTTGAACCGAAGAAGAAAGAATCTATTCCTGAAACAAAAGAATATGGTGGGCGTGAGCTGAAAAAAGTAGGACAAAAAGTGAAAGAAACAGGGTGGGGTACTTTTAAGTTAGAACAGATTCAATCTGTAAATCAAACATTTGAAGTAGCACCAATGAAATTTCACATACAAGATGTAAAAGTAATCTCTTTATCGCAGATGAGTAAAGATGCAAAAAATGCATTAAAAGTATTTACGGCATTAACTCCTGAAGAAGTAAAGCGTAGATTAGGAGATAAAGTAAGTCAAGAAGATGCGGAGTTATATGCATCGATAAGTGGTACAGAGATTAGTGATACGATTCGTTACGTTGAAATTACATATAAGGTGGAAAATAGCGGGAATAAAAATATGCAATTTTTCTCTATGAATGATGTTACGATTAATGATAAGCAACATTTTAAAGTAGCAACTCAAAACTTTTTATATGATGAAGATACGCTCGTTGGTACAAAAAATGTATCAAGGGAAGACTATAAGCCTGGTGAAACAAGAGATGGTATTATCGGCTTAATACTTGATGATGGAAAAGAAAAGGTAAAGGATATTAAGTTTACAACAGATAATGTAGTCGCAGCAGATACAGAAACGCAAGATGTTGTAAAAGAGGCAGAAACTTTTAATATCTCACTTTCTGAGTAGGGGATTTTTAAAAACAGAAAAGAAAAAACAGTCAGCGTTAAAAATATTATGCTGACTGTTTTTTCTTTTCTTTTATGTATGAATCTACATTTTGAAAAGGTACCTTAATTTTAAATGCATCTTTTTGTTCATTAAATTGCTTTTCATTATAAGGGCCAAAACGTTTATTATGCTTTACGTCAATAATCCAATAATGCTCACTTTTTTTATTTGCAATTGCTCCGTCAGGGTTATTCGGATCTGACTTTTCCTCAATTTGTTTTGCAATAATGTATTTATCATCCCAAGCTATGTCTGTAATTTTTGCAGGAATGTATTGTGTGGCATATACAGCATCTTGCGATGGGAAAAGTTCAAATGCATTTCCAGAAGTACGTATGAGTTCGTATTCATCGTTAATCGTATAAGTTATATGATTTGTATTTCCAGCACAACCGGCTAATAGGAATGCGACGAATAGGATTATCCATTTTTTCAATATGGGAACCTCCTTTACAATGCTGTTGTAACACATTGTACAAGAAAAGTAAGAGAAACGCTAGTTTACAATGTTTTTTAGAAGTGGTACGATGAGACGGGTAAAGAAGGATATGAAGGAGTCGACATAAAATGAAGTTAAAGATGCATCGTCCAGCGCTTGTAATGAATCGCATAGGTGCTTCCCTAATTGACATGTTTTTAATCTCGGTTATGTATGGTGCAGTAGTAGCTATTACGACCGGAAATTATAGTGCTATTTTTAATCGCTTTAATATTAGTTTTGGTGATTATAGATATGATCTCGCAGTAGTTTTTATATTAATGGCGATATATTTTATTTTGGTACCCTTTATTTGGAACGGTGTTACAGTTGGTAAAAAGGTAACGAGAATAAAATTAATTTCATTGAAGAGTGAAAAGTTAACATTACAAACATTAATTATAAGGTTTTTTGTATTGTTATTACCGAACATATTGCTACTTGGAATTCCGATATTATGTAACGTATATATGATGTTATTCCGCAAAGATAATTGTGGTTTTCAAGATTTAATTACAAAAACAAAAGTGATAAGTCTTGTATAATAAAACAGAGACCTTTTTATACATAAAATAAGAAGGTCTTTTTTAATTATATAAATATATTTTAAAGGATATATAATAAGAAAAAGTTAATCCATATCATTTTTGATTTTAATAGATTGAAAATTAAGAAAATGTTATAATGATTAAAATAATATCTTTATATAATAAGGGGGAAATTGAAATGACTGGGGGTAGCGTAATCTTTTGGGGGATTTTAATTTTCATCGGTTTAGTTTTCGATCAGCGTAATAGTAAGAAAAAAGAAGGAGCAAAAAAGTAATCGCTTACAAATTAATAAGCAACTTTTCTTGCTTGCAGACTAATCTCATAAAGGAGTATACTGAATGACGGTAAGACTTATAGAAGGGGTAATGAAAATGAAGCTTGCAGGAAAAGTTGCTATCGTAACTGGCGGTGGCATCGGTATTGGACGTAATACAGCTCTTTTGTTGGCTAAACAAGGCGCAAAAGTAATTGTGACGGACATTGATCAAGAAAGTGGACAAGCAACAGTGGAGGAAATTACGAATCTAGGCGGAGAAGCACTTTTTGTATCCTATGATATGGGAAAGCAAGGAGATTGGCAACGCGTTATCAGTATTACTTTGAATGCATTTAGTCGCATTGATATGCTTTTTCAAAATGCTGGTTTATATAAAATAGATTCTATTTTTTCTCGCCAACAAGAGAACGATTCCAATGTACTTTGTATTAATGACGTTTGGATAGAGATAAAACAATTAACGTCATCTTTTATGAAACAGCAAGAAGAAGTGGTGCTGAGTGACTTACCGATTTTCGGTATTATTGGCACGAAAGGACAATCATTTCATACAGTAGAAGCCCTCGTATAATAATGAAAACCGCCCTCAAAGTATGTGGACGGTTTTTTTGTATGTTATACAGAGGAAAATTATTTTTTAACGAATACGTTGTTCAGTTTGACTATCAAAGAAATGTGCTTTATTCATATCAAATGCTAGTTTAATTTGATCTCCAGGTGAAAATGTATGTCTTGCATCAACACGTGCTGCAAAATCCTGATCTCCAAGTTTCATATATAAAATAGATTCAGCACCTAGTAACTCAGCAACTTCGATTTTTGTTGTGAAGGCAGTAGATTGTGAAGCTTCTAAAAATAATAGTTCATCATGAATGTCTTCAGGACGAATACCTAAAACAATTTCCTTATTTACATAGCCTTGTTCACGTAACATCTTCATTTTTCCTTCAGTTACTTTGACTTTTAATGAATTATCTATAACGAAATCGGTTTCAGTCAATTTACCACGGAAGAAATTCATTGCTGGAGAGCCAATAAATCCACCAACGAAAATATTTTCAGGTGTTTCATATACTTCTTTTGGAGTTCCGATTTGTTGAATCTTTCCGTCTTTCATAACAACGAGACGTGAAGCCATTGTCATTGCTTCTGTTTGATCATGTGTTACGTAAATTGTTGTCGTTCCAAGACGGTGATGTAATTTAGAAATTTCTGAGCGCATTGCAACACGTAATTTAGCGTCTAAGTTGGATAAAGGTTCATCCATTAAGAACACTTTCGCGTCTCGAACAATTGCTCTCCCTAACGCAACACGTTGACGTTGTCCACCAGATAACGCTTTCGGTTTTCTATCTAAATATTGTTCCAGTCCTAAAATTTTTGCTGCATCTTTCACACGACGATCGATTTCATCTTTTGGTATTTTTCTAAGTTTTAATCCAAATGCCATATTATCATACACACTCATATGTGGATATAAAGCATAGTTTTGGAAGACCATTGCGATATCGCGATCTTTTGGAGGGACATCATTCATTAGCTTACCATCAATTGAAAACTCTCCTTTTGAAATATCTTCAAGTCCAGCCACCATTCGTAATGTTGTAGATTTCCCGCATCCAGAAGGACCGACAAATACGATAAACTCTTTATCTTGAATGTGTAAATTAAAATCTGTTACAGCTGTTACATTATTATCATATATTTTATAAATGTTTTCTAATTTCAATTCTGCCATGGTATTGCCCCCTAGAAAAAATTATGCAAACGTTTTCTTTGAGTTCATTATAAACTAATAGATTCAAAAAATAAACAAAAAAATAAAACGTTTTCATTTATTAGAGGAATATTAGTAATTTGCGTATGTTTTCTTAGAAAAATAAGAATAAAAGTTGTAAGCGCTATTTTAAATTAAGATAGAATCTGTTATCATTCATTAATGAAAACGTTTGCGCCTTAAAAAGAGAAAATCGAATTATTAATGAAATGGGGTAGCATAATGGAAAAACAGTGGTGGAAAGAAAGTGTAGTATATCAAATTTATCCTCGTAGCTTTATGGATAGTAACGGTGATGGTATTGGGGATCTTCGTGGGATTATTTCAAAGCTAGATTACTTAAAAGAATTAGGGATTGATGTCATTTGGTTATCACCGGTCTATGAATCTCCAAATGATGATAATGGTTATGATATAAGTGATTATTGTAAAATTATGAATGAGTTCGGAACAATGGAAGATTGGGATGAGCTATTACATGAAATGCATGAACGTAATATGAAACTTATGATGGACTTAGTTGTTAACCATACTTCTGATGAACATAATTGGTTTATTGAATCACGTAAATCAAAAGATAATAAATATAGAGATTACTATATATGGCGTCCTGGAAAAGAAGGGAAAGAGCCGAACAACTGGGGAGCAGCTTTTAGTGGATCTGCATGGAAGTATGATGAAATGACAGATGAATATTATTTACATCTGTTTTCTAAAAAACAGCCGGATTTAAATTGGGATAATGAAAAGGTAAGACAAGATGTTTATGAAATGATGAAGTTTTGGTTAGAAAAAGGAATTGATGGCTTCCGTATGGATGTTATTAATTTTATTTCTAAAGATGAGGGATTACCAGCTGTTGAAACCGAAGAAGAGGGGTATGTTTCAGGTCATAAGCATTTTATGAACGGTCCAAACATTCATAAATATTTACATGAAATGAATGAAGAAGTATTGTCTCATTATGATATTATGACGGTTGGTGAAATGCCTGGTGTAACGACAGAAGAAGCGAAAATGTATACTGGGGAAGAACGAAAAGAACTGCAGATGGTATTCCAATTTGAACATATGGATTTAGATTCGGGAGAAGGCGGAAAATGGGATGTAAAACCATGCTCACTTCTTACTTTAAAAGAGAATTTAACGAAGTGGCAAAAAGCATTAGAGCATACAGGGTGGAATAGTCTGTATTGGAATAACCATGATCAGCCACGCGTTGTATCTCGTTTTGGTAATGATGGAATGTATCGCATTGAATCTGCGAAAATGTTAGCGACGGTGCTTCATATGATGAAAGGAACACCGTATATTTATCAAGGAGAAGAAATCGGAATGACGAACGTTCGATTTGAATCGATTGATGAATATCGAGATATTGAAACATTAAATATGTATAAGGAAAAAGTGATAGAGCACGGTGAAGATATAGATAAAGTAATGCAGTCTATTTATATAAAAGGCCGAGATAATGCTAGAACACCGATGCAGTGGGATGATAAAGATCATGCTGGATTCACAACAGGTGAGCCTTGGATTACGGTAAACCCTAATTACAAAGAAATCAATGTGAAACAAGCGATCCAAAATAAAGATTCAATTTTTTATTACTATAAAAAATTAATTGACCTACGCAAAAATAATGAAATAGTTGTGTACGGATCATATGATTTAATATTAGATAATAATCCTTCTATTTTTGCATACGTAAGAACATATGAAGAAGAAAAACTTCTTGTTATTGCAAACTTTACGGCGGAAGAATGTGTATTTGAATTGCCTAAGGACATTAGTTATAGTGAATCAGAGTTATTAATACACAATTACGACGTAGAGAGTGGATCGATAGATAACATTGTATTACGTCCATATGAAGCGATGGTATTTAAATTAAAATAAGAAAAATCCTTATGCCACACCTTGGCATAAGGATTTTTTATTACCATTTTAAGATTGAGAATCCATATGGAGGAAGTGTAACTTGTAATACACTTGCTTCCGCTGAAAATTCTTCATTTGTATAAATGTTAATGATTTTCTTTCCAGTAACATGGAGAGGGAGTGAAGCTGTAACATCACTATTATTCGGATTTAAAACGAAAAAGATAGTTTCATCTTCATATGTTTTCGTATAAGAAATATAATTATGTTCATCATTTGCTTCGATGAATTGGAAAGTACCATGTCCTCCGAATGCTTTATATTGCTTTCGTAATGAAATTAATATTTGTATATGTGTAAATAATAGATGATCTTGTTCTTTCGTATCCCAAACCATACATTTGCGACAATCTGGGTCCATACCGCCGTCCATACCAATTTCGTCTCCATAATAAATACAAGGAGAGCCGATGAAGGAAAGATGGAATACATAAAGTAACTGTAACTTATTTTTATCTCCATTACATGTTGTCAATATTCTTGGTGTATCATGACTGTCTAATAAATGAAACGCTGCTTCATTTACATTCATAGAGTAGGAATGTAGAGATTCTGTAATTTGTTTCATAAATTCATTTGCTTTAATGGAATCATTAGCAAAGTAAGACAGTAGAGCGTTTGTAACAGGGTAGCTCATTACAGCATCAAATTGATCTCCTTGTAGCCATGGAAGTGCATCGTGCCAAATTTCTCCTAAAATATATACTTCAGGATTTAATGCCTTTATCTCGCTTCGGAATTCTCTCCAAAAGCTGTGGTCTACTTCATTTGCTACATCAAGGCGCCAACCGTCTATATTGAATTCTCTTACCCAATAACGCCCTACTTCAAGTAAGTATTCTTTTACATCTGGGTGTGCTGTATTTAATTTAGGCATATACGGTGTAAACGCGAAAGTATCATAATTCGGGAGTGGATCCGTTACAATTGGAAATTCATGAATATGGAACCACTCTTTATAAGCAGACTTCTCACCGTTTTCTAGTACGTCTTGGAATTTATCGAAAAAGTATCCACTATGATTAAACACGGCATCGAGCATTACTTTTATACCGTGTGTATGACATGCTTGAACGAGTTCTTTGAACGTTTCTTTCGTCCCGAATTGCGGATCGATTTCCATGTAGTCAATTGTGTCATATTTATGGTTTGAATGTGCTTTGAAAATAGGTGTGAAGTATATTCCCGAAATTCCAAGCTTAACAAGGTAATCGAGGTTTTGAATAATACCAGCAAAATCTCCGCCGAAAAAATTAGTTGGAGTTGGCTCAGCGCTTCCCCAAGGAAGAGTGTTTTCTGGATTTAGTGCACGATCTCCGTTAGCGAACCGTTCTGGGAAAATTTGATACCAAACAGTGTCTTTAATCCAAGAAGGTGCT
Organism: Bacillus cereus group sp. MS39; assembly: GCF_040448665.1. NCBI lineage: Bacteria > Bacillati > Bacillota > Bacilli > Caryophanales > Bacillaceae > Bacillus > Bacillus cereus group sp. MS39. The sequence goes on from NZ_CP123058.1 coordinate 1,373,024, forward strand.
TGAAACACATCATTTGCATGAATAAATGGCAAACAGAAAAAGTTACCAACGTCATCATTTGGAATACTGGAAAAAAATCCTCGCTCTGCATAAATAAGCATTTCTGTATCATTTTTTAATTCGAATCCATAACGTAAGCGCTTAAATTTTGGCTCGATGGAAATGGACCAATAATCAAACAATGCAGTAGAACCAGTTTTTTTCATCGGTATACTTGATGTAATCCATTTCCCTTCTTTCCATTCATAAGGATCACCGTAAATAAGAGTGGCGCTTTGAACATCTTCTCTTTTCGTACGTATTCGGATGTGAATCGTTTTTTCATCGTAAGCGTATGCGTAATTATCTTTTGGCCTATGATAAATAGCTTCTTTAAGCATATAGAAAATCCCCCTTTAATATCTCCATGCATATTGTTCCCTTACGTATAATAATAAAGTATATGTTGCAAACGATTGCTTTTTGCATAGCTTTAATATTGCTTATAAGAGTAGTATTCATTTCATATAAAGTCAATGTATAAAGAGTGTAGTAATAATATTTTAAAATTAATATTTGCAAAATGAATAAAAGAATGTATAATGATAGACAAATAGCGCAAACGTTTTCATAGATTGAGATATTGTTTGTGCTTCTATTAAACCATTTAATGCAAACGTTTTCAATTAGTAAGGTACATATACAATTTAGGGAGGTTTTTGGGATGAAGAAAGCATTATCATTATTAACGGTTTCAGCATTATCAATTGGTATGTTATCTGCATGTGGACCGAAAGATTCAGGGAAGAAAGAAGAAAGTAAAGCGAAGAAAGATTACGATCTTCTCGTTTGGGAAGATGATAAAAAAGGTGTTGGTTTAGAACCAGCAGTGAAAAGTTTTGAGGAAAAATATAAAGTAAAAGTAAAAGTCGTTGAAATGCAAATGACAGATCAAGTGAAGAAGTTACGCCTTGATGGACCAGCGGGGACGGGACCAGATGTTGTAACATTGCCACATGATCAAATTGGAAACGCAGTAACAGAAGGTTTACTTTCTGAAGTGAAAGCTGATGATGCTGTGAAGAGTAGATTTACTGAATCATCAATAGAAGCACAGACATATAACGGAAAATTATATGGTTTACCAAAAGCAATTGAGACACCAGTCTTTATTTACAATAAAAAATTAATGCCAAAAGCACCAGAAACGATGGAAGAGCTGTTTAACTTCTCGAAAGAATTTACGAAGGATGGCAAGTATGGATTTTTAACACTAGGAGATAACTTCTACTTTGCTAATGCATTCATGGCAGGTATGGGTGGTTATGTGTTTGGTGAAAAAGATGGAAAGCCAAATGCAAGTGATGTTGGATTAAATAATAGTGGGGCAGTACAAGGTGCTGAATATCTTCAAAAATGGTACAAAGAAAAGTTATTCCCGAAAGGTATTATCGGTGAATCTGGTGGACCTGCTGCTGATGGACTATTTAACGAAGGAAAAGCAGCATCTATCATGAATGGTCCATGGGCGTTCCAAGCAATGGAAAAGAACGGAATTGATTATGGCGTTGCTCCAATGCCGAAATTACCAAACGGTCAACCAATGAAAACATTTGTTGGGGTTAAAGGGTGGCATGTAACAAGTTTCTCTAAACAAAATGATTTAGCTACAAAGTTCACTGAATGGGTAACAAATGAAGAGAACGCAAAAATTCGATTTGAGAAAACAAAAGAAATTCCTCCAGTAAAAGCAGTAATGGAAGATCCAATCATTAAAGATAATGAAGCTGCAAAAGCAGTTGCAACACAATCTGAAAATGGAATTCCAATGCCGAACATTCCAGAAATGCAAGAAGTATGGAAACCAGCTGGAGATGCGCTTCAATTAGTTGTTACGGAAAAAGAGGCACCAAAAGCAGCACTTGACAATGCAGTGAAGCAAATTAAAGGTAATATTGAGGCAAATCATAGTAAGAAAAAATAAGGTGAAATTCGTGCCTCTCATATGAGGGGCATGAATTCTCTCCCAGAAAAAAGGGGGAAGGAACATGCAAACATCTATGGAACCAGCAAACGGTTTAAACGGTTCAAAGCATAGGAAAATGGCAACCATGTTATCTATCATTCCAGGCGTGGGCCAAATGTATAATAAGCAATTTGTAAAAGGTCTTATTTTTCTAGTATTAACAGGTTCATTTATTGTAGCCTTTGCTGATTTATTAAATATGGGATTATGGGGAATTGTAACGCTAGGTACAGAAGTTCCACGTGATCATTCTGTCTTTCTATTAGTAGAAGGAATCTTGGCACTCATCGTCATCGTTTTTGGACTCGGAATATATGCATTTAATTTATATGATGCATACCAAAACGGGAAGAAACGTGATATAGGAACACCTTTAAACTCTGTAAAAGAGCAATACCGTAATTTACTAGATCAAGGTTTTCCATATTTAATGGTTTCACCAGGTTTTCTATTACTTATCTTTGTAGTTGTATTTCCAATCATCTTCGTAATTTTAATTGGATTTACGAATTATGATTTATACCACTCTCCTCCAGCTAAATTAGTAGATTGGGTGGGCTTCAAAAACTTTATTGATATCTTTACATTACCGATGTGGAGAGAGACATTTTTAAGCGTATTTTCTTGGACTGTCATTTGGACATTCGTTGCAACGACGTTACAAGTTGCGCTTGGTATTTTCTTAGCGATTATCGTGAATCAGCCTGGTATTAAAGGGAAGGCAATTATTCGAACAATCTTCATTTTACCGTGGGCGGTTCCAGCATTCGTATCTATTCTTGTTTTCTCTGGTATGTTTAATGAGACATTTGGAGCAATTAACAATCAAGTATTAGCTTTATTTGGAATCGAAAAGATTGCTTGGATGACAGATCCATTTTGGGCAAAAATCGCTTTAATTATGATTCAAACATGGCTTGGATTCCCGTTCGTCTTTGCAATGACAACAGGCATACTGCAATCGATTCCAGGGGAGTTATATGAAGCTGCTACAGTAGATGGAGCTACAGCTTGGCAGCAGTTTCGTAAAATTACATTGCCACTTGTTCTATATGCAACAGCACCAATATTAATTACGCAATATACGTTTAACTTTAATAACTTTAGTATCATCTATCTATTTAACGGCGGAGGTCCTGCTGTAGCTGGACAAGACGCAGGTGGAACAGATATTTTAATTTCATGGATTTATAAGTTAACGATGACTTCGGCGCAGTACGGGAAAGCGGCAGCTCTTACAATGATCTTATCGTTAATCGTTATTACAGTTGCGTTATGGCAATTTAAGAGAACAAAATCATTCCAAGAAGAGGATATGATGTAAATGAATATTAAAAGACAAAAGATGTTACGTCTCTCATTAAGTTATCTCGTTATTTTCGTAATGTGTGCCATCATTTTCTATCCATTATTATGGATTATTGGCTCATCGTTTAATCCGGGTGATAGTTTATCTGGATCAAGTATTATTCCGCAAAATGCAACGTTAGATCATTATCGTAAGTTATTAGATTTAGAGAATAGTAATTATTTACTATGGTATAAAAACACATTAAAAGTAAGTGTTATAACGATGATTTTCTCAGTGTTAGCAATTAGTTTTACTGCTTATGCATTTTCAAGATACCGTTTTGTTGGAAGAAAAAATGGTTTATTAACGTTTTTAATCCTGCAAATGATTCCGAACTTTGCGGCGTTAATCGCTCTATACGTATTGGCACAGTTAACAGGGTTAATCGATACGCACCTTGCATTAATTTTAATTTATGTAGGTGGGGCAATTCCAATGAATACATGGCTTATGAAAGGATATTTTGATACGATTCCGAAAGAATTGGATGAGTCAGCTCGTATGGATGGGGCAGGACATTTCCGTATTTTTTGGCAAATCATTATGCCACTTGCAAAGCCAATCGTAGCAGTTGTGGCGTTATTCACTTTCATCGGTCCATTTACAGATTTCATTTTAGCGAGTGTTATTTTGCGCACACCAGAAAATTATACGTTAGCAGTTGGGTTATATGAAATGGTAGCGAAGAAATTTGGTAATGAATTCACAACGTTCGCAGCGGGTTCAGTATTGATTGCAATCCCAATTTCAATTTTATTCCTATCACTACAAAAATACTTTATCTCTGGTTTAACTGCTGGGGGTACGAAAGGATGAAAAATGGGACATTACGTCCCATTTTTCTTTTCATCTCCCTATAAAAAATTTTATAGGGAGATGAAAAGAGATTTGACATCACATATGAAAAGAAGTGAAATAAATAGTATATTATAGTATAGGAAAAAAGGGCTATATCCCTTACAATACATGGAGAGGGAGAATATGATAGGATTTACAAGATAGAATCAATGAAAGTTTATGTCTTCTCCTATTACTTGCAACGGGTGCAAGATTAAAATATATAACAAAATGGCAGAGAAGTGAGAGGAGGGGGATTTTTATGACAGTTACAATTAAAGATGTGGCGAAGAAGGCAAATGTAGCACCATCTACCGTTTCTCGTGTAATTGCTGATAATCCAAGTATAAGTGAAAAAACAAAGCGTCGTGTTCGGAAAGTAATGAGTGAACTAGGGTATCATCCCAATTTAAACGCAAGAAATCTAGCTAACCAAACAACAAAAACACTTGGTCTTGTTATGCCAAGTTCTGCAAGTAAAGCTTTTCAAAATCCGTTTTTCCCAGAAGTTATAAGAGGGATTAGTTCATTTGCACATGTAGAAGGGTATGCGCTTTATATGTCGACAGGTGAAACGGAAGATGAAATTTTTAATGGTGTTGTAAAGATGGTACAGGGGCGCCAAATTGGTGGCATTATTCTTTTATATTCAAGAGAGAATGATCGGATTATTCAATATTTGCATAAACAAAATTTCCCGTTTGTTTTAATTGGGAAACCGTATGATCGAAAAGATGAAATTACATATGTAGATAATGACAATTATACAGCTGCAAGAGAAGTAGCAGAATATTTGATTTCATTAGGTCATAAACAAATCGCGTTCATCGGCGGTGGATCAGATTTACTTGTAACGAGAGATCGTTTGGCTGGTATGAGTGATGCTTTAAAATTAGCGGACATTGTATTACCAAAAGAGTATATTTTACATTTTGATTTTTCGAGGGAAAGTGGTCAACAAGCCGTTGAGGAGTTAATGGGACTACAGCAACCACCGACAGCAATTGTGGCAACGGATGATTTAATTGGACTTGGTGTGTTAAGTGCTCTTTCTAAAAAAGGATTCGTTGTACCAAAGGATGTTTCCATTATAAGCTTTAACAATGCTTTATTATCAGAAATTGCGAGTCCGCCACTTTCGACAGTTGATGTGAATATTTATCAACTAGGATATGAGGCAGCAAAAGCTTTAGTGGATAAAGTAGAGAATGCGGAGTCTACTGCAAAGTGTATTATTATTCCTCATAAATTACTAAAGCGCCAAACTTGCGATCGTTATGCATAAAAAAGCTAAGAGTTTAACTCTTAGCTTTTTGTTGTAGAAAGGCCTCTAATCGATCACAGCCTTCTTTTAAAGTTTCAATACTATACGCATAGGACAAGCGAAGATAGCCTTCACCATATTCAGAAAATGCAGTTCCAGGAACGACAGCTAGTCCAGCTTCTTTGACAAGGTCAAGTGCAAAATCAAATGATGAAGATGTTAAATGACCAACATATGGGAATAAGTAAAATGCACCTGTTGGCTTTTCAACTGTTAAGCCCATTTGAATGAGTCGATTATATACATAATCGCGGCGTTTCTTGTATTGATGACGCATCATTTTTGGTGCATCTTTAGCAGCTGTTAATGCTTCAATTGCAGCATATTGAGCGATTGAAGTAGCACACGTTACGTTGTATTGATGAACTTTTAGTATATGTCCTGCTAAATAGCTTGGTGCGAATAATAGACCGATACGCCAGCCAGTCATAGAATGAGATTTTGATAAACCGTTAATGACGATAGTCTTTTCACGCATTTCTGGGAAATGAGCGATAGATGTATGCTTTTGTTCATATACAAGTTCGCTATAAATTTCATCAGAAAGGACGAAAATATTTTTATCTTTTAAAACAGTTACAATATCCTGTAATTCTTCTTTTGATAAAGTTACACCAGTTGGATTAGAAGGATACGGCAGTACGACGCATCTTGTTTTTTCTGTAATAGCATTTTCTAGCGCTTCGGCTGTTAAACGGAAGCCAGTTTCACGAACATCGATAAAAATAGGTGTAGCACCGCATAGTCGAATAATTGGTTCGTATCCTGGATAAATAGGGGCAGGTAAAATAACTTCTGTTCCTGGCTCTAAAATTGTTCGAAATGCAATATCAATTGCTTCACTGGCACCGATTGTAACGATGGTTTCGTTTTCAGGTGAATACTGTAAATCGTAGTTATCTTTTACAAAGTTACAAGCTGCCTTGCGTAATTCTAGTAAACCAGCGTTATGTGTATAGCTTGTATAATTTTCTGTAATAGCCCGTTTTGCCGCTTCTTTTACGAGAGAAGGTGTAGGGAAATCGGGTTGTCCAATTGTTAAAGAGATAAGATTATCATAGTTTTGAATCATGTTAGAGAATTGACGGATTCCAGAAATTTGGATGTCCTTCACTCTAGGGTTAATGAATTGTTCCATTGTATCTCCCTTTCTTCCGTTTGAAAATTAAGTTCATTTTAACATATTTTCTATGATTTCGCTTGTGTATATGTTATGTAGAAAGAGAGGGATAATAGAAAAAAAGCCGCTGTAAGCGACTTTTTAATATCCGTACTCCCAATCTATTTCATCTTCATTCCAAAGTACAGAGGATACTTTGCCAAGGTGAACAACTGATTCATTCACAGCACATGTGCAATTTTCTTCTCCGGTTTTATGCTGTAATTCTTCATATACTGATTTTTCAACATTTTCTAGAACGACCAAATTTTCTTCTTTTAAAACAAGCGTAGTACCCGCCATATTTATCTTCCTCCTACTAAAATAATGATCACTTATTTGTAAACATAGATAGTATGGATTATATGCTGTATTTTGCTATAGTTGTCCGTCTCATGAAGTATTTTTTATTTTCTTTGTAATCCGTATTCATTGTATACTGTCGGGCAGAAATTTGGTACAGGGTTTACATTCATTTCGAAAATCTGTAACAATTATTATGTGTTGTTAACAAAGAATTAACAAATATGTTAAGAAAAATCAAAATTTTAAAACAAATAAACCCGTAAAATGATATAATCATATCAAAATACATATAGGGGATGAGAGGCTATGGAGCTGATCCGTGATTTAATGATCCAAATTGCCATCATTATTTTGCCACTATTTTTATATGAAGCGATTCGTTTAAATCGTTATCAAGAAATGCCTCCGAAGCCGAACCGCTACTTTATTATGTTTTTATCCAGCATTACACTCATTCTCTCCATGACATACTCTATTTGTTTTGGTGACATTTGTGGGTATAATTTTCACCCAATCCCGATTGTTAGTGGTTTTTTATATGGTGGGATTGTTGGTTTAATCCCGGCCGTTATTTTTGTTGCATATGAATGGGCGCTAAAGGGAATGAGCCTTCTTCCAGTCATAGAAGTAATATTTCTATTGATAGTTCCATTATTTTTATCAAAGAAATGGTCTCTATTTTCAAGGGATAAGAAGCTAATTTTAGCATTTATGATTTCATCACTATACGTACTTGTTTCTTTAGTGATTGGCATGATTAACGTTCTGTTAGAAACGGGGTTTACACCACATATTTCACACTTATATAGCGGATATATATTTGCTTCGCTTACTATGGTTATGACTATGGTATTTCAAGTGTACTTAACAGAATATTTAAATGAAAATGCAATACTACGTACAGAGATGCAAAAGTCAGAAAAGCTTAATATTGTAAGTGAGTTGGCAGCAAGTGTTGCACATGAGGTTCGAAATCCACTCACTGTTGTTCGTGGTTTTATTCAATTGTTAGAAAGTACGGAAGATGTGAAAAATAAGGATTATATGCGTCTCGTATTAGCCGAATTGGATCGGGCAGAACAAATTATTTCAGATTATTTGAATTTAGCAAGGCCACAAATTGAGAAAAAAGAACACATTTGCTTATCCGCTCAATTAATAGAAATGACAACTCTTATGTCATCATTTGCTGCGATGCAAGGTGTATATTTGCAAGTTGAGATTTCTGAAAGTCTTTATACGATCGGTGATAAGACGAAATTGAAGCAAGCTATTATGAATGTTGTTAAAAATGGTATTGAAGCAATCCAAGGAAATAAAGGATATTTAAAAGTAACGGCTATGCAAAAAGATGAAACGATAGTAATAAGAGTTAAAGATAGTGGTGTTGGAATGACGAAAGAACAGTTAGTAAGACTGGGACAACCGTATTATTCTTTAAAAGAAAAAGGGACAGGATTAGGGCTTATGGTAACATTTAGTATTTTACAAGCGCATAATGGTACGCTGGAATATAAAAGCGAAAGTGGGAAAGGAACTGAAGCGATTATTATATTGCCAGCTGTAAGAAATAAGGAATAAAAGTTACCGATGGCAGGTAACTTTTTATTTTATATAGGAAAAAAATATTATTTTATTCAGATGTTTTTTCTTGTTTTGATCGGCTAAATAAACTTCTAAATGATTGAAAAAAACTTTGTTCTTTCGAAGCTGCGACTAATCTTTTTGTTTCTTGAATTTCGCGAATCACTTGCATAAGTTGTGCATCCCGGTTGCTGTCTTTATTATAAATTTGATTTACGAGTTTATTCATTTTTTCCTCTTGCTTGGATTCTCGTTTATACATATGATTCATTAATAAGTCCATCTTTTCTTTTTGCAGGGCATCTGTTTGAGCGGCATGATCTACTAACTCTTGTAGCATTTTTTCTTGAGAGCCTTCTTTTACATAAACTTGTTGCATCAATTCATCTAGCTTTTCATCTTTTAAACGATTTTGGGTAATAAGAGTAGAATTTTGATGAATAATTGCTTCATTTAATTGAGCGAGCATTTCAAGTTTTAACATGAACTCCTCAAAGTTACGCCCATCTTCTTTTTCTTTCGTTTGTATTTCTTGCTTATCTTGTATAGCGGGTACAGGCGGGTCCTCTTTTTCTTTTAAAATAATAGGTATCGTTTCTGAAATATCTTCTTGCAGTTTAGCAGCTCTTTCATGTATAGATTTCAATAGTTTTAAATCATCCAGTTTATAAATACGAGCATCAGCTGTTTTTGAAATGATATAACCATGTTCCTCTAACAGTTGGCTATATTTACGGACTATATGTTTTGGGATGCCTGTTTTATTCGTGACATCTTTCGTTTTATAGATAGCTTCCATGTTATTTCCTCCCCAAAAAGTATCGTATATATCATTTCAATCTTTTATGAGGACTTCCTTTAAAAAAGAATGTCGGAAGGTTATTAGTTTTCTACAGCATTAGTGAAAAGATGAAGGAAAATGAGAGTTTTTTGGCGGAATGGCGAAGAAGAGCTAAAATAATGTCTGAAAACATATACAGGAGAAGTTTGTTATAATAACGGAGGAAAAGAAACTGGTAGAATCATGGAGGTATACATGAAGCAATTAAAAGGTATTATCATTTCAATTATTGCAATTCTTTCTATTGTAGTAGCGGTGTATGAAGTACTTGTTCCAGAAGAAACAAGTATCAAAAAAACAAATGCGTATGATCAAGTTCTAGAATTTCCGAAAGAGCGATATCCAGAGACAGGGAAACATATTACCGATGCTATAAAAGAAGGGCATTCAGAAGTTTGTACAATCGACCGTGGTGGCGCTGCGGATAGAAGAAAATTATCGTTAGCTCCATACCCATCAAAAAAAGGGTATGATCGTGATGAATGGCCAATGGCGATGTGTAAAGAAGGCGGAAAAGGAGCACATATTGAATATATAAGTCCAGCCGATAATCGCGGGGCAGGGTCTTGGGTAGGGAATAAGTTAGATAAATACCCAGATGGTACACGTGTGAAATTTGACGTAAAGTAGTAGTTGCATATTTCATAATGAAGGAGAAGTGACCTATGGAGTTAACAATTTCGTATTCGCAATTAATGTTGATGAACTATGACGGTGATCAGCCTTACGTTGACTGGACGGATGAAGATTTTGAAAGAGGTTATGCGAAGGCGGATGGAACTGTTATTTTTGAAGCACTCTCTGATTATACTTGTGAAGTAAAAGTGACTTGCGGGAAGCATATTGAGAAAGAAGAAGTGATTAGAACGGTTACAGTTCCTTTTACAATTGAAAATGAATGTATCGTTGTAACAAGTATTCTTTCAAATAAATTTCAAATCCCTATTCCAAATGGTGAGTATACAGTTGTCTTACAAGCAACTCCTCTTGAAGAACCAACGGATGATGAATTATATAAAATACAATACGAATTCTTTTTTGAAAGTAAAGAATAAAAAATGGGTTATCCTCAAAAAGGATAACCCATTTTCGTTATGCGTTTGTTTTTAGTAGGGAACGTGCATCTTTTGCTGCTTGCACCATGTGTTCTAAAGCCGGGATAACTTCTTCCGTTCTTCTCGTTTTTAAACCACAATCAGGATTAATCCAGAAATATTTAGGATCGCATACTTCTAAAGATTGTTCCACGATTTTATACATTTCATCTTTACTCGGTACACGTGGACTATGAATATCATATACACCTAGACCGATGCCTTTTTCATATGTTGTATGTTTTAATGTGTCAATAAATTCACCGTGACTTCTTGATGTTTCGATAGAAATCACATCTGCATCTAATGCGCGAATCGCATCAACAATATCTTCGAAGTTACTGTAACACATATGCGTATGAATTTGTGTTTCATTTGCTACAGAAGAAGTTGCTAAAAGGAAGGATTGTACTGCCCATGTAATATAAGCGTCCCAATCTTTTTCTTTTAGTGGCATTCCTTCACGAAGTGCTGGCTCATCGACTTGGATTACTCGAATTCCGGAAGATTCAAGTAGTTCAATTTCGTGACGAAGAGCTAATGCAATTTGATACGAAACTTCTTTTCTTGGAATGTCATTTCGAACGAAAGACCAATTTAAAATCGTAACAGGTCCAGTTAACATTCCTTTTACAACTTTCTCTGTTAAGCTTTGTGCATAAACCGTTTCCTTAATAGTCATTCCATTAATAAAGGCAACATCACCATAAATAACAGGTGGTTTTACGCAGCGAGAACCGTATGATTGTACCCAACCGTTTTTAGTGAATGAGAAACCAGCAAGGCGCTCACCAAAATATTCGACCATGTCAGTTCTTTCGAATTCACCATGTACAAGGACATCAAGACCAATTTCTTCTTGGTAACGAATCCATTTTTCTGTCTCTTTTTCAATAAATTGCTCATATTGTTCATTTGAAATAACACCGTTACGCCATTCTTTTCGCGTTTGACGAACTTCAGTTGTTTGCGGGAAGCTACCAATAGTCGTTGTTGGTAATAACGGTAACTCTAGGGCAACTTGTTGTAATTCGTATCGTTTTTCAAATGGAAGAGGACGTGAAAAATCTTCTTCTTTTAGTGCTGTTCGTGCTGCTTTGACATCTTCACGGTTACGTACAGCAGATGAACGAATTGTATGATGTACATTTCGATATGTTTCCAGCTCATTACTAATACTTTCTGTACCTTTAGTGAGAGCAGAGTGAATGAGAACTAACTCTTCTAATTTTTGATTTGCAAATGCTAACGCATCGAATAGTTCAGTCGATAAGTGAGTTTCTTCTGTTTTATCGATTGGTGTATGCAATAAGCTACAAGAAGGCTGAACGATGAAGTCTTTCGTTTGGACTTCTTTTTGTAACGTTGTAAATAACGTAATAACTTCATCAAGGTCAGCTCTCCAAATGTTACGGCCATCTATACAACCGACAGCTAAAATTTTATCAGCTGGGAATCCATATTTTGAAATAGCATGTAGATTACCTTCTTTACCATGAACGAAATCTAATCCAATACCGGATACAGGGAATGTAATAATTTCTTCATAGTTTTCTTCTACACTATCAAAATATGTTTGTAAAAGAAGATTCGCATTTGGAACTTCTTTACGAATAGCTTCATAAATTTCTTTTGCTTGTTGAACTTCTTCTTTCGTTAAAGAAGCGAAAATCGGTTCATCAACTTGAATGACTTGTGCACCAGCTGCATGTAGTTCTGAAAGCAGTTGTACGTATGGTGCAACTAATTGTTTTAAAATCGTAGTAAATTGTTCTTGTGTATAACCTTTAGCTAATTTTAAGAAAGTATATGGTCCTAAAATAACAGGTTTTCCATCTACTCCTAATTCTTGTTTTGCCTCTTCGTATAAGCGAAGTGGACGATTATCTTTTAAAGAGATTTGTAATCCCTCTTCATATTCAGGAACGATATAATGATAGTTTGTGTTAAACCATTTTGTCATTTCAGAAGCTACGTGATCTTTAGAGCCACGCGCCATTGCGAAATATACATCAAGGTAAGATGTAAACTCAGAAAAACGTGATGGGATAAATCCTAGCATATAAGCAGTATCCAAAACGTGATCATAATATGTAAAGTCGCCAATTGGAATGAGTTCAATCTCTTTTTCTTGCTGTACTTTTACGTGTTGAAGGCGAATTTCTTTCATCTTTGTTAAAAATTGTTCTTCATCGATTTTATTGGACCAAAAAGCTTCCAATGTCTTTTTCCACTCTCGTTGTAGTCCGATACGTGGATAACCTAAGTTACTTGTTTGAATTGCCATTTTAAATTCCTCCCTAATTGAAAGTAAGCATTTCCGTTTACTAGGAAATACCTATAACAAAAAGCATAAAGGCATAGAAAATAAGCCTTCCTTTTTGTTTTAACACCTCATCATCATCCGTGAATCTATCAGTGTTGTTAAAACAGGCAGGTCTCCTGACTTATGCTTCATATAATCTCTTTTACCTTCCCGTTTTCACAGTGGCATAGAAAAGAAATCTCAGCATTTACAGTGGCGGGACCGTGTTGGAGTTTCACCAAGCTTCCCTTTTAAACACGAAACGAAATTTTCGTGTACCTATTTTCCTTTTGAAAGGAAGTTAACAAGCGATATGATATTGAAACAAATTCTAACACAATTTTTGGAATTTTGTCTACTGTTTTAAAATAAGAAAATTCTAAAGTTTTTAATTTTAATTATTATGATTTTTCTGAGTTTTTTAAGGCGAAGGGAATTGAAATGAAGAGCGATTAAACATACAAAGAAGTATACACTTGTATAGAGATAAGATACGAGTTATTTTATTTGAAAACTCTTCCGTATTTTGGGAGATGGAAGGAAATTGAATGGTTCATTTTGAAATAGTAACGTATCACAAGAAAGAGTAAGGCTCCTGTATAAAGATAAATATACTAAGTTTATAGAAATGGGGAATTTCAATTGGAACAAAGTACAAAAAATATTTATTCACCACCAAAACATATAGTTTCAGCAGCGACAATTGTAATTAATGAACAAAAAGAAATTCTATTAATTAAGGGACCTAGAAGAGGATGGGAAATGCCAGGTGGACAAGTTGAAGAAGGGGAGTCTTTGAAAGATGCTGCAATAAGGGAGACTAAAGAGGAAACAGGTATTGATATTGAAGTATTAAAATTTTGTGGAGTATTCCAAAATGTGAACCATTCAATCTGTAATACGTTGTTTTTAGCTAGACCAGTTGGAGGTAAATTAACGACTACACCAGAAAGTTTGGAAGTAGGGTTCTATCCTATTGAGCAGGCGTTAGAGATGGTGAATTTTATGAATTTCAGACAAAGAATTGAATACAGTTTGGATGAAAATCAACATCCTTTTTATATAGAATTTTAAGAAATAATCTTCTATTATGGGATACCGGTGATAAATAAATCTTTGTTATATTTTTGAGTGCAGTGAAATAAGTATCTTATAGCGAAAATAAAACAAGCATCCCTCGTCCTAAGTTAGAACGGGGCTATGCTTGTTTTAGGGGGTAAAAAGAAATAACTTTATTGTCTTTTTACAGTTTCTTCTTTATAAGTTTAATTTGTATCTATATCAATTTCTGACAGTCGCCCTGCAACTGCATCTGTAAGGAGGGTGTTTAACCATTGCAATTCAACTGTAATATGTTCAATAACGCTTTGTAAAATATATAGTTGTGCACGTGGAATTTGTCCTTTACTACAATCATATATAGTTTGCATTTTATGTAAATATTGAACGGTATCATTTTTCTTTTTTTCTAAAATAGGAATTAACTCTTGATCATCACCAAAATGAGCGAAAGAGAGTGCTGAATAAATTGGTTTATATATTTGATTTTGTGCCTCGAATTGTTTTAATAGTAACGTGTGAAATAACCGTTTACCTTCTTCTGTTATATGAAAGATTGTTTTATCGGGTCTATTCGTATCTCGAACAATCGTGGTAATACGAATTGCACCCTGCTTTTCTAATTGCTCGAAGGCGTAGTAAAGTGATCCTTTTGCATATTTAATATAACAATCCATTTGTCGTTCTTTCATGATGTGTTGCACTTCATATGGATGTTTATCTCCTTCGAGTAGCAAGCCGAGAATGACTAATTTCATGCTCATGCTGTCTCAACTCCTATAAATAAAAACTTTATACATATTATAAACGGCATATCCGTTTTCATAAAGGGATATGCCGTTTCTTTTCTTTATATTAACTTACTTGCTTTTGTTTTTGTTTCGTTTTTGGACCTGTAAAGAGGCGTTCATTTCCCATAAGTAAAATACAAATAACACTTAGTACAGCCGGGATCAGTGCCCAGAAGAATGTACTGGCAATAGAGGTAGCGAGAGCATCTTTAATACCAGTTAATATTTCAGCTGGAATCTTCTCGGTAGCACCTTGTGATAATAAGAAACTTGTGTCTCCGCCTTTTGGAACTAATTTAGCTAGTTCAGGAGGGAACACAGTGTTTAATTTAGTAGTAAAAATATGGTTTTGAATTGTACCAAAAATCGTTACACCAAGAGTCATACCGAGTGAACGGAAGAATGAGTTTGTTGATGTAGCAGAACCACGGTCTCGCATTTCTAACTTGTGGATAGAAGACATACTTAAAACTGAGAACGAGAAACCAACTCCAAGTCCAGTGAGAACCATAAATAGCGTTACAAGTAGACGAGGTGTATCCATTGTTAAAGTGCTTAGTAAATAAATACCAATTACGAAGAAAATGCCAGATACCATCATGATGTTACGATAGCTTGTTCGAGAAGCTAACTGTCCACCTGTTTGACTTCCAATTACAGAGCCAACCATCATAGGTGTTAAAATTAATCCAGCATTGGAGGCTGAACCACCGAGAACACCTTGAACGAAGATTGGGATATAAACTGTACAGATAATAAAAGCGGCACCATAGAAAAAGGCAACGCCTTGGCTAGCTGCGAATAAAGGTTTTTTAAATAGATGGAAAGAAATGATAGGCTCAGTTGCTTTTCGTTCTACGAAGAAGAAAATAATAAGCATAATAACAACTGTTGTAAATAAACCGATAATTACAGTGGAATTCCATGCGTATTCTTTACCACCAAGTTCTAAGGCAAACATTAAGCAAACGATACTAATAACAAGTGTAATAGCGCCAGCCCAATCAATTTTTTGTTTTCTAAATTCTAGAGATTCACTGTAGTATTTAGTAATGAAGAAGAAGGAGATAATTCCTAATGGAATATTAATATAGAAGACCCAATGCCAACTTATATAGTCTGTAATATAAGCACCTAATAAAGGGCCAAATACACTAGATGTCCCGAAAACCGCACCAAATAGCCCTGTCATTTTCCCACGCTTTTCTGGTGGGAATATATCGTACATAATCGTGAAGGCGATAGGCATAAGAGCACCGCCACCGATCCCTTGAATTGCTCTATAAATACTTAGTTGCTCAATACTAGATGCTGTCCCGCAAAGTGCAGAACCAAATAAGAAAAGAATGAGACCACCAATATAAAAGCGTTTCCGTCCGTACATATCAGAAAGTTTTCCGAAGATAGGCATCCCTGCCATTGTTGCTACCATATATGCAGACGTGACCCAAACGAACTTGTCAAATCCTCCTAGGTCTCCAACAATCGTTGCCATTGCTGTTGCAACGATTGTATTATCCATTGCCGCCATTAAAATACCAAGTAATAAACCTGCAACAACAAATTTTGTATTGTTGGAGTCTTTTTTTGATAATTGAGATTCCAAATATAACCCTCCTTTAATAATAGTAAAATATATGAAGTTTTGAGTGCAGCGCATAAAAATTTGAAATATAGTTTTTTAAATCAATTTACATAAGTGCACTGACAAAGCCATAAAGAATATTATAGTCAAATTTGACTAAAAGGCAAACTTTTTCTTCCGCCAAAATATTCTGTTGTATGGACAGAGAAAGAGTGAGCAATACTTAGTATTGGTGTAAAGTCAATGAAGGAAATTGTAAAAAAATATTTCCGTAAGAATACCTTCTGTTAACAGAGGAAAAATGGTTTTTTCTTTATATTGTCGAATAGGATAAAAGGAAGAGTAATAACTATATATCGTTTGTAACAAGCTTTATTAATATTGTGTGGAGAGGCAGAATAAGGTCGTATGGATATGATGCATCTGAAATGGGGTGAATATTATTATGAAAATATGGAAACGAATTTCAGATCAAGGTAGGCGTTCAATGCCGCTACAACCGGTGTTATGGATTGATGGCTCAAAAAAGGAAAACGAATGTCCTAATGTAGCAGTTACATTGCAAATCCGTAGTATGTATAAAGAAAAATTTTCATATGAACTGACCTATGATGTAAATGACATACTTATTATTCGAATTGAAGTAGAAAATAAAGGAATGGAAATGATTTCACGAGTTGTAGTAAGTCATATGATTCGAGATTATTTTGCATATATCCCAAATTCATTAAAGGCTGATAAGGGGATGAGCGAGTTTTTGTTCCAGCTTGTAAGGTGGCGAATTGATAATTTATTACCGAATGAGAAAGTAGAACTAATTTGTAAAATAAAAGCAAATAGAGATAAAGCAATCAAAAACGCATTATTTCAGGCTACATATACATTTCAATATAAAGGAGTATCATATGGCCCGCTACAAACAAATGAGGTTGTTGTGCGGCAATGATAAAAAGGAACCTGTAAGAAAGGTTCCTTTTTTAATGAAGGTTGTGTTTTTTGAGTACTTTTTTTTGCTCGATTCCTTTTTTTCCTACATAATTATTTTTATAACCAAAATATAAAATGAAAAGAAAGGAAGCAACATTTACAATAGCATCAATTTGATCGTTTGTAATAAAGTTCACTCCGAAAGAATTAAACAGTAATTTTAATGATAATAGAAAACCTGCTAGTAAACGTATAATATCTGATAGATTCTCTTTTTGTAGCATATAAGTCACCTCTTTCTAAAACGATATATAGTATATATATGAAATAGAATAGAAATGGTAGACAAGCTTAAGCGGAAATGTACACTCAATATGTACATTTTTTATTTTGTAGAAAAACATAATTGTTATAGAAACATATATTGGTATAGAAAGGAGGAGAAGTATGAAACATAAAGGGAAAATTAGTGGGTTATTACTTGGGAATACAGTGGCAGTTACAGAATGGATTGCGCTTCAGGATGTAATTACAAAACTGGATTCGCGATCATTTTATACCGTCTTTATTATTTATATATTGCAAATGATACTCAGCTATTATTTTGGACATTGGTATGATAAAAGAGCGAGTGGGCGTATGGATACGGAAGTAGGGGGGATGGCAAGTAATGATTTTGTAGTTGATTTCTTTGAGAAAGTAGCTGCTTTATCAGAACGGGATTCTCATAATATTACAGTGTACATTCTTTCTGTGAAAGAATGGAAAGAACTAAAAGAAACAGTGCAAGAAAAAAAATTGGAGGTGTTAGTACAAAAATTGGAGAGTACGATTGTAAAGACAATTCGTAAAGGAGATGTCGTTACTAGGTGGGATGAAAATAAGTATGTTATTGTGGCGATTGATAACGGACATGAAAAGTCGACAATAACAAATCGATTAATGAAAAATATTGAAAGTGAAATAGAAAATGGTTTGTTAAGTATGACGCTATTATTTGGAGCTGCTAGTTATCCAATAGAAGGAAAAACTTTTGAAGAATTGTTAAGAAAGGCACAAAATCAATTGTACCAGCATAGGGATTTGTAAGAAAATGAGTGAAACCTTGATTTGAAGAAATATGATATGAAGAAGTTTTGAATGTAACATTTTTTTGACTTTTATTACAAAAAGAACTTTTATTGTAATAAAAGTCTTTAAAAATATATGGAATAAGCATATAATTATGATGGATGTGTCAATGCATTTTGCACAATGTGTTTCATTTTAAAAGTGTAGAGGAAAGCATGCTCTACACTTTTCCTTTTTAGGGAATGACAAGAATAATTGTAAGTTGTTGCAAGATAGCATTTATACTGTGTAAAATGAACAAATAGATTATTTGATAGAAAGCCGGAAAGGGAATGATAGAATGATAGACGTGAGAGAACAACGATCATCTTTTATCAGGTGAATTATTATTGCTGTTGTTCTTCAAATTATTATGGCTGTGATGAATTCCGTTGTACTTTTATGTAATACATAGTATGAACAGGCTTTAAAAAGTGCTAAGTAAAAGATGGATATGAAACTGCTAATTGGTTCAAAAAAGTAAAATGTAATTTTAAGTAATACAATTTGTACAAGCATTATAAACAATATCAATGATTTTCGTAGAAAAGGTGCGAGTATGGAGTTTATAGAAGGATGTATAATTTTCATAGCTTTTTACACGATGATCGTATATAAGTAGGAGGAAGAAGATGTTGAAATATAGTAAATTAGCAATTGTAACTGCATTATCAATGACTTTATTAGCCGGTTGTTTCGGACCGAAACCAGAAGAGGAATTATATGTTGCATTTGAAAATGCTGCAAAGCAAGAAAAAACAATGTTTGAAGATGCAAAGAAACTTGAAACTTTAGAAAAAGAGGGACAAGAATTATATAACCAGATTGTTCAAGAAGGAAAAGATAATAATCAAACTGTTAAGGAAAAATTGAACCAAGCAGTGAAAAATACAGATGAACGAGACAAAGTGCTTAAAAAAGAAAAAGAATCTTTAAGTAAGGCACAAGAAGAAGTAAAATCAGCAGATAAATATGTGAAGAAAATTGAAGATAAGAAATTGAAAGATCAAGCGGATAAAGTGAAAAGCACATATGAGAAACGACAAGATTCATTTAACAAGATGTATGATAGCTATAATAAATCGTTAAAACAAGAAAAAGAATTATATACAATGTTACAAGATAAAGGTACAAAATTAAAAGATATTAGTGAAAAAGTAAAAGTAGTAAATCAATCTTATAAGGATATTGAATCAGAAAAAGACAAGTTTAATGAATTTACAAAATCTTATAATACAGAAAAAATAGCTTTTTATAAACAAGCAAATATTAAAATTAAAGAAGAGAAAAAATAAAACAGTTTGGCCTACAATTGGCCAAACTGTTTTATTTTTTTGTATAAGTACGACTATACCATGGGACAGGTTCACTTAATTTTTTTTCTTGTTTCAGTGCTTCAGCACCAATATAATCTTGAAGTGTTTTTTTTGCTACTGTTAAAGATAAGGTTGTTTTCGGATTTCGATAGGAGGATTCAAGATGACCAAGATGTGGTAGGATTCGAAAATCTTCTTTGGTAGGAGGAATATGGAAAAAATAATCACCTAAACGTATAAGAACATCAGATTGTTGTTGGCTAAAACGTGGATTTCTAGAAAAATGTAATCCTTCTTTAATAGCTTTTTTTTCAGCAATTAAGCGTTCTAAAGCCGTCTTTTTTAACCAGTATAAATACTTCGGATTAGTTGCAGCTTTAGCATGACGATTCACAACGAAAATAGATTGAGCTAGTCGATTAATAGAATGTTGGTTTTGTAATTGAGATTGTGGTTGTGAAGGTTTCATATTGAATCTCCTTTCAATTTTTCATTATTATAACATAAATAAAAGAGGTTTTTATTATATGCAAAAAGTGATTGTATATATTTTCAATATTAAAGCAATATTGTTACAAAAAACAACTATTTTGTATAATAGTAATAGAATGTGCTTTAGAAATTTGATAATGAAAGAGTGAGAAGTTTGAAAGAAATATTAAAACAGCAATATGCCATTATAGATATTGGATCTAATACAATGCGTTTAGTTATTTATGAAAAGCAAAACGGAGGTTTTTATAAGGAGATTGAAAATACGAAAGTGGTTGCTCGGTTAAGGAATTACTTAATTGATGGTGTGTTGATTGAAGAAGGAATAGAGGTATTGTTACAAACATTATTTCAATTTCAAGAAAGTACGCGATTCCACCAGTTGCATCATGTACTTTGTGTTGCAACAGCAACAATTAGACAGGCTGAGAATCAAGAGGCAATTAAAAAACTGGTTGAAGGACAAACAGACTTTACTCTTAGAGTCTTATCAGAATATGAGGAAGCACGTTACGGCTATTTAGCAGTTATGAATTCAACTTCGTTCTCTGAAGGAATTACAGTAGATATTGGTGGAGGAAGTACAGAAGTTACATACTTTCGAAATAGAGAGATTCTAGAGTACCATAGCTTTCCTTTTGGAGCACTTTCTTTAAAGCAACAATTTATTAAAGAGGATATACCTACTGAAGACGAGTTGGAAAAGATTCAAACGTACTTAGAATATCAATTTCAAACATTACCATGGTTAATTGATAAGAAATTGCCTCTTATTGCAATTGGTGGTAGTGCGAGGAACTTAGTGAAAATCCATCAAAATTTAATTTGTTATCCTATAGCAGGGGTACATTTATATAAAATGAAAGAAGAAGATATTAAAAATGTGAAAGAAGAATTGGAAGCATTGTCGTTCATAGAACTTCAAAAATTGGAAGGATTGGCAAAAGATCGAGCAGATACAATTATTCCAGCAGTCGAAGTTTTTCATATGCTTGTTAATGTTATAGAGGCACCAGCATTTGTGTTAAGTAGAAAAGGGTTACGAGAAGGTGTTTTCTATGAAGAGTTGACAAAAGATTTGGGGATTTCATATTATCCGAACGTAGTCGAAGAAAGTTTGTATTTATTATCACATGAATATGAAATGGATATGGAATTTGTAATGCAGCTTATTAAACATGGAAGACTCATTTGTCAACAACTTGAAGAAACAGGGCTGATTTCTATGTCAGTAAAAGACTGGGAAGTATTCCATCAAGCAGCGAAAGTATTTAATATAGGTAAATATATAGACGAAGAAGCGAGCCGCTTACATACGTTTTATTTATTAGCGAATAAAACAATTGATGGGATGATGCATAAAGAGCGAGTTAGATTAGCGCTTATTGCGTCTTATAAATCAAAAATGTTATTCAAACAACATTTGTCCCCATTTGAAGGATGGTTTGATAAAAATGAACAAAAAAAAATCCGTCTATTAGGGGCTGTTTTACAGTTTTCAGCAGCTCTGAATATAAGACAAAGATCGCTTGTTGAATCGATATCTATAACAGAAAGTAAAGAAGGATTAACATTTAAAATTGTATGTGAGCAATCGGCATTAGCGGAAAAAGTGCAAGCTGAAAAACAAAAAAAGCAGCTGGAAAGAGTGTTGAAAACGACTATTAATTTATCCTTCGAATCAAAACGTTAAGTTGTACGGATGTCTTTACAAAAAATTAACACCTTGGAATATTGTAATTTGCTAAAATAAAAGTAACTAAATTATAGTAAAAAAGTTTCAGGGGAAGTGTGAAGAGGATGGAAATGTTGATGGGGAATATAGTAAATTTAAATGATACAGCTTATTACAATAATCGAGAATTAAGTTGGTTAGCATTTAATGAACGTGTACTACAAGAAGCACAGGATGAAACAAATCCGCTCTTGGAAAGATTAAAGTTTATTAGCATTTTCAGTTCCAATTTAGATGAATTCTTTATGGTACGCGTAGCAGGATTGAAGGATCAAGTGAGTGCTGGGTTTAACCAACCAGAAAATAAGGCTGGCTTAACACCAAAAAAGCAATTAAATAAAATTGCGATAAAGGCCCATGAATTAATGACTGTACAATATGATACGTTTAAAAATTATGTGTTGCCAGCGCTGGAGTTAGAGGGGATTGAACGTTTAACATTCCACGATTTGACGAAAGAACAGAGGGAATTTATAGAAGAGTATTTTGATGAGCAGATTTTTCCAGTCTTAACACCTGTAGCTATTGATGCATATCGTCCATTTCCGATGTTATTAAATAAAAGTTTGAATTTAGCTACTCTTTTATATGATGAGAAACAAGTGGAGGAAGAAAACCGCACGAAGTTAGGAATTGTACAAGTTCCTTCATTACTTGAACGTTTCATATTTTTACCGAGTGAGGGGCAAAAGCATAAATTTATTTTATTAGAAGATGTAATTAGTGGTTTTACTCATAAATTATTTACAGGATATAAAGTATCGTCTGTTACTCGTTTCCGTATTACACGCAATGCGGATTTAACGATTCATGAAGAAGGTGCGAGGGATTTATTAAAGGTAATTGAAAAAGAATTAAAAAAGCGTAAGTGGGGAGCTGCTGTACGTTTAGAAGTTGGCAAAGAGCATATTGATGAAAGAGTATTAGCATTATTATATGAGGTGTTGGAAGTAAAAGATGAAGATGTGTATATAATGGATGGACCATTAGATTTAACATGTCTATTTTCTTTATATAAAAAACTAGCTCCTTTATATGAACATCTAGTATATCCGGCTCTTATTCCGCAACGGCCTCAAGACTTGGGGGATGCGGAAGATGTATTTGAAAAAGCAATTGAGCATGATATTTTATTACATCATCCTTTTGAATCATTTCAGCCAGTAGTTGATTTTGTCCGTGATGCGGCAGACGATCCGAATGTACTTGCAATTAAACAAACATTATATCGAGTAAGTGGGGATTCGCCGATTATTCAGGCGCTAAAGGTAGCAGCTGAAAAAGGGAAGCAAGTTACGGTATTAGTTGAATTGAAGGCAAGATTTGATGAAGAAAATAATGTGCATTGGGCTAAAGAATTAGAAAAGGCAGGCTGTCACGTTATTTACGGTGTAAGCCACTTGAAAACACATAGTAAAATTACGCTAGTTGTAAGAAGAAAAAACAGAAAAATCGAAAGGTTCGTACATCTCGGGACTGGAAATTATAATGACGCAACAGCAAAGTTATATACTGATTTCGGGTATATTACATCACGAAAAGACTTTGGGGTCGATGCAACAAATTTCTTTAATTATTTGAGTGGTTATACAACCAAGCCACATTTTCATCATTTATCGGTTGCACCATTTGATATAAGAGAGCAATTTATGGATTTAATAGATGAAGAAATCCGTTATCATAGGCAATATGGAAATGGATATATTATCGCTAAGATGAATTCATTAACAGATAAACCATTAATCAAAAAAATGTATGAAGCATCACAAGCTGGAGTAAAGGTAGAGCTCATCGTTCGAGGAACGTGTTGTTTAAGGCCTGGTATTCCAAATGTAAGTGAAAATATTCGGGTAGTTAGTGTTGTCGGGAGATATTTAGAACATAGCCGAATTTATTATTTCCATCATAATGGAGAAGAGAAAATATACTTATCTTCAGCTGACTGGATGACGCGGAATATGGAGAAGCGAGTAGAAATATCTTTCCCGATATTAGATATTGAAATGAAGGCGAGAATTAAGGCGATTTTACAACTTATATTAGCTGATAATGTGAAAACACGTGAACAGAATAAATCTGGTGAGTACTACTATGTTATTAATAGTAGTACAGAAGAAATTGATAGCCAAGTGAAGTTGTTTAAGATGGCGTATCAAAACACGGATGCTGAATAATGAGAACAAAGTAAAAAAACCTCTTTTTTTAAGAGGTTTTTTTACTTTGTTCTCTACTTATTATACATTCTCTAAATAGAAGGATGCGTAGAGAGAATAGTTTTTATTATAAGCATGTTAATGGATCAGTTAAGAGAGGGAATAACATTGGTAGAATTGTTGGAGTACATTAATAATAGAATGGTTGTTGACAAGGTCCGCCATAACAAGGATAAGGTGTTGGCGGTGGGAAAGGTGGTGGATATGGTGGGTAATACGGTCTAGGACCGAAAGCTAATGCTCCACCGAGCAGTCCACCAGCAATCCCAGCTAGAAATGGAACACCAAAAAACGGAAAGAAGCGTGAGTCGCCTACTGGACCAATAGGTGCTGAACGGACTGGGATTGGTTGATAATATGGATACATGAACAAACCTCCTTTATTGGACTCATTTTTATCATATGGTAAATGAAACGTGGATGAGCGCGTACAAGAAAGGATATGTAAGAAAATAGGCGAATTATTACGAATGTTGGAGCGTAAAAATTGTAATTTCAGGTTTTGCCATAAATCGGAATGGGACGCGTGTTCTGCCAAGACCTCGATTGACATAGAGAGCTAAATCTTGAATCGTATAGAAACCTTCAACATAGTTTTTAGCAAGTGATGGGGTAATAATAGCACCTAAAAAAGGAATTTGTACTTGTCCGCCATGGCTATGACCAGAAAGTTGTAAGTTAACTGGATATTTAGCGATTTGTGGTGCAATATCTGGCTCGTGAACAAGAACAATGTTATAAGTGTTTTGCCTCGCGTGCTGTAGTGTTTCTTCTATTTTGGGTTTGCCTAGTAGTATATCATCAAGACCGAAAATTGAAATTTCACTATTATCCAGTAGACGAATTCTCTTTTCGCTATTTAGTAGTAGTTCAAATCCAGATTCACGCATGACGTGCTCGTAGTATTCCGTTCCATATCCGCCGTGATCATGGTTACCATAAATAGAAAATTTACCGAAGGGTGCTTGTATATTTTTTAAAATAGATGGAACGAAAGGAGTGTCAGTATATGTTTGATAATTATCAATGAGATCACCAGTGAAAAGAACAATGTCAGGTTTTACAGCATTAATTTTAGAAACGATTTGAGATAAATGTTGGAGAGAGAAATAGTATCCGAGATGTAAATCGCTAAATTGAAGAATCTTCATACCATGAAAACTTTTGGGTATGAGTTGTGATTTAAGTGTATGCTCTGTAAAAGAGAGTAAATGAGGCTCAATATATTTAGCGTAATAGTATCCGATGCTAGTGGTTATAAATGAATATAGACAAGTGCGCATTCCAGCTTTAAAAAAATCTCTTCTTGTAATTTTCTTCATAAAAATATGAGTATACCTATTTAACTTATATCACATGTTTTCGTTACATTTATAGGTTACTCAAATCTCCTTTCAGTTTATTTCAAATATATTTTAAATAATAAAAAAGTAGTATGGATTACGAAAAAAACGAATAAAAAGAACCCTCTTTACGTTAAAATATCAGAAAAGTTTAAAAATATAAAGATTTCTATTAAATAAAATGATAAAATGAATGTGTATTCATTTTTGGGAGGGGATGTATGTGAAAGAAAAGGTAGTTATTATAACAGGTGGATCGAGCGGAATGGGAAAAGGAATGGCGACCCGTTTTGCAAAAGAAGGGGCAAGAGTTGTTATTACAGGACGTACAAAGGAAAAACTAGAGGAAACAAAGTTGGAAATTGAACAATTTCCGGGGCAAGTATTACCCGTACAAATGGATGTAAGAAATACTGATGACATTCAGAAAATGATTGAAGAGATTGATGAGAAGTTTGGTCGAATTGATGTTTTAATAAACAATGCAGCTGGAAACTTTATTTGTCCAGCAGAAGATTTATCCGTGAATGGCTGGAATTCAGTCATTAATATTGTATTAAACGGTACATTTTACTGCAGCCATGCTGTCGGAAAATATTGGATTGAAAAAGGTATAAAAGGGAATATCATTAACATGGTAGCAACATATGCATGGGATGCAGGTCCGGGAGTTATTCATTCGGCTGCAGCGAAGGCTGGAGTATTAGCAATGACGAAGACACTCGCTGTTGAGTGGGGTCGTAAATATGGAATACGAGTTAACGCTATCGCGCCAGGACCAATTGAACGTACGGGCGGTGCTGATAAATTATGGATTTCAGAAGAAATGGCTAAGCGTACGATACAAAGTGTTCCGCTTGGAAGACTGGGCACGCCAGAAGAAATTGCAGGTCTAGCTTATTATTTATGTTCAGATGAAGCTGCGTACATAAATGGAACTTGCATGACAATGGATGGAGGACAACATTTACATCAATATCCATTTTAAAAGGGATAAGAAAATGAATGTTTGATTCATATTCTTACGGTTAAATGTGACGGAATTGTGACATGTGAAAGAAAAGTGTTTACAAGAGGTCATATATACGTTATATTTAAGACCTCTTTTTTCTTCATAGTAGAATTGCTAATTCCCCTTAGCATTTTACCCCTCTAATCCCTTCAGGAAAACTGAAGGGATTTTTTATTATTTTTCCGTAAATATCATGTTATAATTTTTGAAAAGTAAAGGGAGGGAAGCACATTGATAGATGCATTAGATGTAATGAGTAACTTGGATAAAGTCCTTCCTTATTATCAAGCTATTTTTAGTGCTGATGAGCATACTGTAATTGGATATGAAGTAGTAGGACGTATTCAAACAGAAGAGGGCATACAAAGTTTAGCTTCTTTCTTTCATGATGATTCTATTCCGAGTGAGTTTCAACTGGAAGCGGATAACATTATAGTAGAAAAGGCTTTAAATCGTTATTTAGAAAGTGATCAAAAACTATTATTATTTATACATCGGAATGCTAACGTATTAATGAACGATGATGATGAAAGTTTACTTCAACTTTTATTGATGTATGAAGAGCAAGGTTTAAATTTGAAACACATTGTTTTAGAAATTACAGAACATGAATGTAAAGAAGATATAGAGCAATTTAATCATTTGCTTATGTATTATCGTACATATGGTATTCAAATTTCGATTAATAAAGTCGGAACGGGTACAAGTAATTTAGAACGTATTAGCGTGTTAGCACCGGATATTTTAAAAGTAGATTTAACAAACTTAAGGCAAACTGCACTTTTACAATCTTATCAAGATATTTTATATTCTTTATCATTACTTGCTAGAAGAATTGGTGCAACATTGTTATATGAAGAAATAGATGCTTTTTATCAACTACAATATGCTTGGAAAAACGGTGGTAGATATTATCAAGGGAATTATTTGAAAGAGTGCTTACCTGATTTTATTGAAACGAATGTTTTGAAAGAACGACTTGGTAATGAGTGTCATCAATTTATTCAACATGAGAAGAAGAAATTACAAAAAATTTATAATTTAACAGAACTGTTACGTGATCGAATTGGTGATGTTCTAGCCAAACAGAAAAAGAATGAAGATATAAATGATTGGTTATTACAATTTAGCCAAAGTGTATCACAGTGTAGTTTCCGCATATTTATTTGTAACGAAGATGGTTTCCAACAATCAGGAAACGTTATGAAAAAAGATGGGGAATGGATTGTGATGCCTGAGTATTATATGAAGAACTGGAGTTGGCGTCCGTATTTTCTAGAAAATATTATGAAAATGCGTTTTGAGAATAAGGCAAGACTTTCAGATTTATATGCTGATATTGAAACCGGTGAGATGGTACGGACATTTTCCTTCCCAATTGATGATGAAAACTTTTTATTTATAGATTTATCGTATGAATATTTATATGAAGAAGATGTTTTATTTTAATGCACGAAGAGATTCGTGCATTTTTTGTTTGTTTTTATCATAAATTGGTAATAGTGAAAATGGTGATGAAAATGCTGTCTATCGTTGTAAAGATTTTACGAACGAAACCACCCCTGTCTTTGCATAATCATTGTTACAATGAATACTACAAAGACAAGTTTTCTTAAAAGGAAGGTGAAAAAATGAGGAAATATGGAATATGGTTAGTTCTATTTGTATGCGTTGCCTTTCTAGTTGGTTATAGTGTCACAACTGTTTTAGGAAAAGAGGAAGTGAAAGTCGATCGGGAAGAAGTGTTTACAACGATACAAAAGGGCTATGAAACCCAATTTTCAATTCGTGGGAAGCATTTGCCGATGAATAAGATGATAGAAACGTTATCACCATATTTTACAGAGAATTTCCTTCAAGTATTTACAGATGAAAATAGTAGAAGTGATAAACAAAGTGGTGAATATTTACTTCCAGCAAAAGAAGCGCCGTTTTCTTTTCATTCAGAAACGAAAATGTCATATGATGAAGAACATAAAATTTTATATGTATATGAGCGGGCGAAAAGTGGACAATATCAAATTGTAACATTGCAAAGAGATCAAGGAAAATGGAAATTGGCCGGATATCATGAAAGCCAAGAACTTTTAACTGAAATAAAACGATTACAACAATTATAAAGTGAAACTGTAATCGGTGGGGATGTTCATCTCTCACTGATTAATAGCTCGCACCAATAGGGCTATTACTGCCCACAAATAGTGGGATAAAAATAAGAATAGGTCTTTACCTATTCTTATTCAATATTGAGTAGCTGTTGTAATTTTTCAATTTGAAAACCAGCAACAACTTCTCCATCAATTACAACTGTTGGAGTTGAATACGAATCATAGTCGTATAAAAGACGATTGCGTGCAGCAGCGTCTTTTTTCACGTCAAATTCTTCATATACAACGTTATTATGCTTTAAAAATTCTTTCACAATGACACATGGCGGACAATCAGGTTGTGTGTAAACCTCAATTTTTCTCATTGTAATTCCTCCTTTTTTCTGTTTTTTATTATATTCTTCCAGTATAAAAATCGCAATAAAGAAGGGAAAAGATGTTCTTTCTGTTTTTTCCTTCGCATTTCGACAAATTTTTAGTTGAGTTTCTGGCCAATAACCTTTATCCTAGACTGTGGAACATTTTTTCTGTTATGACGGATAGAATGAGTATAGCTGTAAAACCTATTGGTAGGAAGATCAGAGAAAGGAGAGATTTCATGTCTCTACTCCAAGGAATTTTAACTCGACTTGTTAGTCTACAAGAACAAGCTGAAAGCGGTGAAGTAGCACAACGCTATTTTGAAGTGAACGGTGAGCGCAAATGTAGCGTGAAATTTTTCGATAAAAGTGAAATGTATGAGTTAGAAGTGTATCAACAAGGTGAAAAACCTCAAGTGTATCAATTCGATAATATCGATATGGTTGCAATTGAGATTTACGATATCATTTCTTGATACATATAAAAAAGGTGTTGCCATATGGCAACACCTTTTTTAGTTCTATTACTTTTTAGCATATAGGTATAGGGAGTTTTCATTTTTCCTACAATGGTAATAAAGTGAAATTGTAATCAGTGGGGCTTCTTCGTCCTATACTGAATATTAGTCATCACCAATTGGTTGTTTACAGATAGCAAAAGCGAGATAAAAATAACGAGGAGGTGTGTTGTATGGAACGTTTACCAGTTGTGATTTGTCCTAAATGTCATAATTCTGCTGAGATTATTCATGTATTAACAGCTCAATCGAATCAAAATGTAATTTATACGTGCCAAGTTTGCCATTATGTAATTCGAAATATTGAAACGAATAAAGGATAGGAAGTTATAATTTTTATTTTTGTCCCATACAATGAGAATACGAAAAGTCTGTCTAATTGAAAGGACGTGACTATGTGGCCGGTGAACATACATTTTATAATGTTTCAGAGAGACATTTAAATTTTGATATGGTCTTTAGCCGTATTTGTAGTTTCATTGAAAAGGATCCACGAAATTTATATCGCTTATCCATTGGGACAGACTCACAAGCACATCAAAAGGATACGAGGTTTATTACGGCAATTCATATTCATCGCGTTGGAAAAGGTGCCTGGGGGTGTTTACACCATAAATCAGTGAAAGATAAGCCAGCAACTTTACGTGAGAAAATATATTTAGAAACGCAGTTTAGCCAAGAGATCGCATGCCTATTTACTCCAAATCATATACAAACAATATGGGATTTATTGCATCCATATGCTCAAGATGGGGCTGGATTTATAATGGAAATTCACTTGGATATCGGAAATGATGGTTTAACAAAAGAATTTATTCTAGATATGACAGCGAAAATTCAAGCGATGGGATTAACTGCAAAAATTAAGCCAGATGCTTATGCGGCGTTTAGTTATGCAAATCGATATACGAAATAAAAAACAATTTTTATATATCCTTCACTAAAAACTGAATATTACATCTATTAAATAGGTTGGAAATTATATATAATAAGAGTAACGATGCGAGTATAAGGAGAGGGGTATATGAAAAGGGAATTTGTTTTAACAGAAGAAGAAGAGAGTTTATTACTAGATATTCTATTTCAGCAAAATTATGCGAGTGAAATTTTATCTGTGGAAATTACAGATATTGAGAATGGCTTAAAACAGACAGATGTGACACAATATAAAAAAATCACAAGGTTATTTTACAGATTAAAAAATAAGGGGTATTAAGCGCTACCGGGATGGTAGTCTTTTTTTTGTGTTGTATGCTAAAATAGCTGTGTAATTTTGTTTTTATTGAAATAAAGTAAGGACAAAATAATAATATGAAAACGCTGTCATAAAATGTGAATAGAGTCGATGATTAAAAGTAGGAAAAAGGGAAAATGGGGGATGTAATATGATTAGTATTCCGAAAGACGAGTTTCAACAAATTTTTGTGAAAGATTTAATGATTTCATCAGAAAAAGTAGCACATGTCCAAATGGGGAATGGTTTAGAGCATGCTTTACTCGTTCTTGTGAAATCTGGATATTCGGCGATACCTGTTTTGGACCCGATGTATAAATTGCATGGGTTAATTAGTACTGCTATGATTTTAGATGGTATGTTAGGGTTAGAACGTATTGAGTTTGAAAGACTTGACGAAATGAAAGTAGAACAGGTGATGAAGGAAGACATTCCGGTTCTTAAGTTAGAAGATTCGTTTGCAAAAGCTTTAGAAATGACAATTGATCATCCTTTTATTTGCGCTGTCAATGAAGATGGGTATTTTGAGGGGATTTTAACACGTCGGGCTATTTTAAAATTGTTGAATAAAAAAGTAAGGCAACATAATCGATAATGTGAGAAAAGTGACTTCATAGAAGCGGAGAAGTCACTTTTTTTCGTGCATATCAGTTGTGTATGTATTATATTTAAAAAGATAAAAAATATAAGAGTATATAGTTAAATTAAGGATGAAAAGCTTATTGAGATAAGGTGTATGGAAGCTAAGGAAAGAGGGAGAAAGTTGCAAATTGATGATTTTCAAATGATGGTTGTGTTAGCTCAGGAATCGAATATGAGAAAAGCGGCGGAACGTTTATTTGTTTCACAACCTGCGCTTAGTCAACGATTACAATCTATGGAGAAACAATGGGGAATGAAGTTTTTTATTCGCTCACAAAAAGGATTGACAATTACACCTGAAGGGGAAAAAGTCGCAAATTATGCAAAAGAAATGCTACAAAAGGAAGAGGATATTAAAAGTGAGCTAGCTGTTTTTAGAACAGAAACTCACGGAACGTTAAAAATAGCTGTTGCATCAGTTATTGGTCAATATTGGCTTCCTCCTGTTTTGAAGAAGTTTGTACATAAATACCCTTCTGTGAAAATATCGCTGTTTACTGGCTGGAGTAGTGAAGTGCAAAAGCAATTTTATGAAGGAGACGTTCATGTTGCTATATTGAGAGGAACACAAGAATATAAAGGTCAGAAGCAACAATTATTTGAAGATGAACTTTATTTAGTGGATAAAGAAATAAAAGATATTACGATGTTAAAAGAAACAAATAGACCTTTTATTCAATTTAAAAGTGATTCGACTTATTATGGACAAATACAAAATTGGTGGTATGGTTTATTTTCTAATCCACCTAAGAGAACAATTGTGGTTGATCAAATTGAGACTTGCAAACAACTCGTTTTAAATGGTATAGGTTATGCTCTTCTACCTTCTACCGTTTTAAAAGAAGTACAGGAAAATATGTATAAAACACCTGTTCAATTAACGAGAGAAACATGGTTATTGACGAGTGAATCGGCCAGACAATTGAAGCAAGTAAGGGCATTTTTAGAAATTATAGAAGAAATTCAAATGGAAAAATAGGATTATTATCTTGCTACTCGCTCTATCGTTTGGTAGAGTAACATTATAAATGGATTTAGGAGGCAACAAGAATGAAAATGATGGACGCTAACGAAATTATTTCGTTTATTCAAAAAAGTGAAAAGAAAACTCCTGTAAAGGTATACATAAAAGGGGATTTAAAAGAAGTAACATTCCCTGAAACGGTACAAGCATTTGTAAATAAAAAGTCTGGTGTATTATTTGGAGAATGGTCTGAAATTAAGACAATTCTTGATGAAAATAGCAAGCACATTGTTGATTATGTTGTTGAAAATGACCGTCGTAATTCTGCAATTCCAATGCTTGATTTAAAAGGTATTAAAGCTCGTATTGAGCCAGGCGCGATTATTCGTGATCACGTTGAAATCGGCGACAACGCTGTTATTATGATGAATGCAACAATTAATATCGGTGCTGTAATTGGTGAAGGTACTATGATTGACATGAACGCGGTACTTGGTGGACGTGCAACTGTTGGTAAGAACTGTCACGTAGGTGCAGGTGCAGTACTTGCAGGTGTTATTGAGCCGCCTTCAGCAAAACCAGTTATCGTTGAAGATGATGTTGTAATTGGTGCAAACGTAGTTGTGTTAGAGGGAGTTACAGTAGGTAAGGGTGCAGTTGTAGCAGCAGGAGCTGTTGTAACAGAAGATGTACCTCCATATACAGTTGTTGCCGGTACTCCAGCACGTGTAATTAAAGAGATTGATGAGAAGACAAAAGCAAAAACTGAAATTAAACAAGAGCTTCGTCAATTAAACCCAGAGAAATAAACACAAAAAAGCGTAAGAGCATAACAGGCTCTTGCGCTTTTTATAGATAGAGGTGCAAAAATGGCAGTAAGCAAATTCGTTCAAATTCGTAGAGACTTACACAAAATACCGGAAATTGGATTTAAAGAGTGGAAAACACAACAGTATATTTTAGATTACATAGGAACGCTTTCGAATGAATATGTGGAAGTGAAAGTATGGAAAACGGGTGTCATTGTTAAAGTAAATGGAAAAAATCCAGAAAAAATTATCGGTTATCGCGCAGATATAGACGGTTTACCAATTACCGAAGAAACTGGATATGAGTTTGCTTCTATTCATGAAGGAATGATGCATGCATGTGGACACGATTTGCATACAACAATCGGTTTAGGCCTTCTAACAGCAGCTGTAACAGAAAGAATAGATGATGACCTTGTGTTTCTATTCCAACCAGCTGAAGAAGGACCAGGAGGGGCTCTTCCTATGTTAGAGAGTGAAGAGTTAAAAGAATGGAAGCCAAATATAATTCTTGGTCTTCATATTGCACCTGAATACGCTGTAGGAACAATTGCCACAAAAGAGGGGCTATTATTTGCAAATACATCAGAGTTATATGTTGATTTGAAAGGGAAAGGTGGACATGCAGCCTACCCGCATACTGCAAATGATATGATTGTAGCAGCAAGTCACCTTGTTACACAACTTCAATCCGTTATTAGTCGTAATGTGAATCCTCTTGATAGTGCAGTGATTACAATCGGAAAAATAACAGGTGGTACAGTTCAAAATATCATAGCAGAAAAGTCTCGGTTAGAAGGAACGATCCGAACGTTATCAGTGGAATCAATGAGGCGTGTTAAAAGTAGGATTGAGGCAATTGTTGCAGGTATAGAAGCTTCCTTCCAATGTGAAGCTATTATTGACTATGGAGCGATGTATCATCAAGTATATAACCATGAAGTATTAACGAGAGAGTTTATGCAGTTTGTAAGTGAACAAACTGATATGAATGTAATTACATGTACTGAGGCAATGACAGGGGAAGATTTTGGTTATATGCTTCAAGAGATTCCTGGATTTATGTTTTGGCTTGGTGTAAATTCAGAATATGGTTTACACCATGCAAAATTAAAACCAGATGAAGAGGTTATTGAGAAAGCTATCGCATTTTTAGATCAATATGTAAAGTGGAAAGGAACTAGAAAGTAAACTCGCTCGCCAACTTTGCAAAAACTTACAGTGGGTACTTATTAGTTCCAAGACGAAAACATCTTTCATATTTGTTTTGGATACACATTGGCATACAAATGGATAAAGTAATGAGCAGCGGTTTTGAGCCGCTGCTCATTATTCATTATCGCTTATTGAGAAGATGATTAGTTAACTAGCTTATATATGTTTACATTTCGTGTAGAAAGTGTGTAAAATCAAGGTGAAACATAGAAAAAAGGGTGGGGAATTACGTGCAAATTAGCAGTGCAATGTTGTGTTTCGTCTTATATGCGTATGTTATTATTGCGGCGGTGTATTTTGGGATAAGTTTTTATGCCTACCGTTTAGTAGATAATCATGAATATGACGAAACTTATAGATGGGTGAAAAGATATTTATCACCTGTATTAGAAATTATGAATGGGTTTGTGCTCTTTTTATTTATTGGATTAATTGCTTTCTCGACGAGTTTAGTAGGGAATAAAACGACATTATTTGTACTAGGTATCATTATTTTTATGTTGTTAGGGATACGGATTGGTAACACAGTGTTTTGGAATGAAAGAAAAGTAGATGGTTGGACTGGAATGTTAATCCCGTGTATGTTAGCGGCTATCGTGACAAACATAGAGCATGAGTATTATCAATTACATTTTTGGCTTATTATCGTTTTAACAATTCTTTCAGTTTTGTACATAAGTACGGTAGTACTCACATACATTGCACATGAAAAAGGTGATGTTAAAGGAACACGCTTCTTTAGAGGGCGAGCATTATTTTGGAGTGTGCCAACGATGGCTGTTATAGGAATTATTGCGATATTAGTAAATGGGTATCAATTTACTAATTGGCAACTGTTTTTAGAAAATTGGTGGATTTTCATCATTTCGTTTATCGCTTTTTTAGGTGCAACACATTATTTATTCCATCAACATCATTATATATTGGCATTGCTATTCGCATTTACACAACTATTATTTGCTTTCTTCGGACAAGAAACGTTATTATTCGTTTTTGAAACATTTAGTTCATTTGGAAATATATTTGTATTTGGTATGTTAATTTTCAGTATCGCATTTTATTTACAACAGTATTTTTATATGCAAAAACAAAAATAAGAATGAGATACAGGTTTTTGTAGCAAATCTAAAGTATGTTACAATAAAAATACATAGTATTCGATGTTATTGGAGGAATCCCTGTGGGTGAAAAAGAGAAAGAATTTGCTGTCATTGGGCTTGGACGTTTTGGTGGAAGCATTTGCCGAGAACTCGCTCAATTAGGTATGGAAGTAATGGCAATTGATTCAGATGAGGATAAAATTAATGAGTTTGCAAATATAGCTTCACATGCTGTAATTGCAGATTCAACAGATGAGATGGTATTAAAAAGTCTTGGTATTCGTAATTTTGATCATGTAGTCGTTGCTATTGGAGATAATTTAAATTCAAGTATTTTAACAACATTAATTTTGAAAGAATTAGGTGTAAAAAATATTACTGTAAAAGCTCAAAATGATTACCATGAAAAAGTGTTAAGTAAAATAGGGGCAGACCACATTGTGCATCCTGAGCGTGATATGGGAAAAAGGATTGCTAATAATATTGCATCAAGTAATGTATTAGACTATCTTGAGCTTTCAGATGAGCATAGTATTGTAGAGATTATTGCAAATAAAAAAATTGATGGTCATTCTTTAATCGAATTAGATATTCGTGCGAAGTTTGGATTGAATATTGTAGCGATTAAACGTGGTAAAGAAGTTATTGTATCTCCTCGAGCTACGGAAAATATTCAAGCGGGAGATATATTAATTGTAATTGGTCATGACGATGAAGTAGATCGTTTTAAACACTTTTTAAGATAAGAAAAAAGGACAATACCACGAAGGTATTGTCCTTTTTCTTATATTTCCATAATGATTGGTAAAATCATTGGGCGACGTTTTGTTTTCTCATATAGGAATGGTGCTAATGTATCTGTAATTTCATTTTTAATTTCAGACCATTGTGTTGTTTTACGCTCCATTACTTTTTCTAAATGAGTTGTAATTAATGTTTGAGCATCATTAATTAAATCACTACTTTCGCGCATATACACGAAACCACGTGAGATAATATCAGGTCCTGCTGCAACTTTAAACTCTTTCATATCAATGCTTACAACTACAATAACAAGTCCTTCTTCAGAAAGAATACGACGATCGCGTAATACGATATTACCGATATCTCCAATACCATTTCCGTCAATATAGACAGATCCAGATGGTATTTTACCAGCTACGCTTGCTTCATCAGAACGAAGAGCAAGAACATCTCCATTATCCATGATGAAACAGTTTTCTTCTGGAATACCACAATCGTTTGCTAACTTCATATGCATACGTTGCATGCGATATTCACCATGAATTGGCATGAAATACTTCGGTTTAATTAGACGAAGCATTAGTTTTTGTTCTTCTTGTCCACCGTGTCCACTCGTATGAATGTTTGACA
This sequence comes from Bacillus cereus group sp. MS39, assembly GCF_040448665.1. Classification (NCBI taxonomy): domain Bacteria; kingdom Bacillati; phylum Bacillota; class Bacilli; order Caryophanales; family Bacillaceae; genus Bacillus; species Bacillus cereus group sp. MS39. The sequence goes on from NZ_CP123058.1 coordinate 1,409,736, forward strand.
GTTTCCCGTGGATTACATCAGCACCAGCACGATACAACATGTTAATTGTACGGCTTACACTAATTGTATTACCAGGGATTGGTGAAGAAGAGAAAACAACTGTGTCGCCAGGAATGATTTGAATTTGACGATGAGTACCATTAGCAATACGTGAAAGTGCTGCCATTGGCTCACCTTGACTACCTGTACATAAAATAACAACTTTATTAGCCGGTAGGCGGTTTAGTTGAGCTGTATCTATGAATGTATCCTTCGGACAGCGAATATAACCAAGGTTTTGTCCGATTTCAATCGCCGCTTCCATACTGCGACCGAACACAGCCACTTTACGATTGTTTTCAACAGCCGCTTCAACAACTTGTTGTAGACGATGGATATTTGATGCAAAGGTTGCAAAGATAATACGACCTTCTACTTTGCGGAAAATATCTTGAATACTATCACCAACACGGCGCTCAGACATTGTAAAGTTTGGAACTTCACTGTTTGTACTGTCAGATAAGAGACAAAGTACGCCGTCTTTTCCGATTTCAGCCATTTTTGTTAAGTCCGCTGGTTCACCGACTGGTGTGAAATCAAATTTGAAATCGCCAGTATGAACAACTTGTCCTTGAGGTGTTTTCACAACAACTCCGTATGAATCTGGGATACTGTGAGTTGTACGGAAGAAGGAAACAGATGTCTTTTTAAATTTAATAACATCATCTTCTTGAATTTCATAAAGTTTTGCTTTACGAAGTAATCCGTGCTCTTCTAATTTGTTTTTGATTAGTGCAATTGCTAATTTTCCGCCATAAATCGGGATGTTTACTTGACGTAATAAGTAAGGAATTCCACCGATATGATCTTCGTGACCATGTGTAATGAATAATCCTTTAATTTTATCTTCGTTTCGCACAAAATAAGTGTAATCTGGTATTACATAATCGATTCCGAGGAGTTCGTCTTCTGGAAATTTAATTCCAGCATCAATAATAATAATTTCATCTTGAAATTGAACAGCATATGTATTTTTACCGATTTCACCAAGTCCACCTAAAGCAAAAACGGCTGCTTGATCATTCTTTAGAAATTTCATATGACTATACGATTTCCGCTAATGTTAAATCAGCGTTTTCTTTTTCATATTCAAGATGAGCACCAGTAACAGACTGAACGAACTCGATATTATATGCGAACTTATTTAATTTCTTACGAACATCCTTTTCAGACGTAGCCTCTAAATATAAAACTTTTGTATTTTCACGTACTGGAACCTCAGTCAATTTTACTTGATAAAATACTTTAAAAATCATTTGGAAAACCTCTCCTTGTCTATGTTTTGCATTATCTGTTACTTATTATAAAGCAAACAGTCACGATTTTCATGTTTTTTCGAATGAGAATGAAGAAAAAGCCCGAAATGGGCACAATTTAAGCGATTGTCTTTTTACGGACTAGATCTTTTAAATAACGCTTGAGCTTTTTCTTCAGCTTCTTCAGCATGATTACTCCTTCCTTTCCTTATTTTAAACATGCATATTACTAGTGAAAACTCCGTCTCTGATATAAGAAAGAAGACAAAAGTGAATGTTGAATCTTGTCCTTTCTCATACAGGGAAAGTTATTCTATAGTAACGATTAGTAGCCGTTAGTTATAGGTATAGTATGAGAAAGAATAGAAAAGAAAATTCATACGAACAAGTATCCACATTTTTTACTAATATATATATGCAGGTTTCATAAATAAGGTCAGAAAGTGAACGCTTTCTTCACAGATGTTTAATATGTTATACTTTTTTTTAGAATTTGAAAAGTGATAATCAAAATAGGAATATAGAGTAACGGAAAGGATTTTGACAAATGAATGATAAAATTGTCTTTTTTGATATTGATGGAACATTATTAGATCACGATAAGAAGATTCCGCAATCTACACGAGATGCAGTAAGACATTTACAAGAAAAAGGTGTGCATGTAGCAATTGCGACAGGACGTGCGCCATTTATGTTTGAAGATATTCGTGAGGAACTCAATATACATAATTATGTTAGCTTTAATGGACAGTACGTTGTATTTGAAGATGAGGTAATATTTAATAACCCGTTACATCCAGCTGCCTTACATAAGTTTACTCAGTTTGCAAAACAAGAAGGATATCCACTTGTATATCTGGATCATCAAGAAATGAGAGCATCAGTAGAATATCATGATTATGTGAAAGAAGGTTTTGGAAGCTTAAACTTTGAACATCCGGCATATGAACCTGATTTCTATGAGAAACGTAATATTTATCAAACACTTCTTTTCTGTGAAGTGAATGAAGAAGAAAAGTTTATTAATCATTACCCAGACTTTCATTTTATTCGCTGGCATGCATATTCAATGGATATTATTCCGAATGGTGGTTCGAAGGCAAAAGGAATTGAGAAATTTATTGAAAAATTAGGATTTACCCGTGAACAAGTGTATGCATTTGGAGATGGCTTAAATGATTTAGAAATGATCGAAGCAGTTGGGACAGGTATTGTGATGGGGAATGGTCACGAAGACTTGAAAAAACTTGCAAATCATGTGACAAAGGATGTTAGTGAAGACGGCATATATCATGGCTTAAAATGGGCTGGATTGCTATAAGTGAATATGGAACCCATTTCATATAAAAAAGGCGGAAGATTAACTCCCGCCTTTTTTATTATCGCTCTAGAGGTTTTGAATCGTCAGGAGCAGCAAATGGATTTTCTTTATTAATGTGGTCATAGAACATAACACCATTTAAATGGTCAATCTCATGCTGAAATACAATTGCTGGTAAACCTTTTAAACGTAATTTTACTTCTTCGCCGTTGATAGATGTTGCTTTCACTGTAATTCTTGTGTAACGAGGGACATAACCAGGTACTTCGCGGTCTACTGATAGACAGCCTTCCCCGCTTTGTAAATATGTACGTTCAACAGAATGACTAATGATTTTGGGGTTGAATAATGCATGACTATATAACGTACCGTCAGTATCAGTTACATGAACCGCAATCATTTTCTTTGAAATACCGATTTGTGGAGCTGCTAATCCGATTCCAGGGCGTAAACTATATTTTTCAGCCATTTCAGGATCTTGGCTATTTATTACAAATTCAATCATTTCTTTAAGGGTAGTTGTATCTTCTTCGCTCGCCGGTATTGATACCTCTTCTGCAACGTTTCGCAAAATAGGATCTCCTTCGCGAATTACATCTTTCATTGTAAGCATATGTAATCTCTCCTTTCTTCTTTAGTCTACCAAAGGAGATGGAAAAAGTCATCGACAAGTAGGGAAGCGCTTTGGAAAGCGTTCTACTATAGAATATTTATGTATGTAATAAAAAGAAAAGACGGCAAAGCCGTCTGTTTCTTCCATAGTTGTTTCATTTTACATTAGCGAATGCAAGCAGCACCAACGATAATTAAAAGAATAAACAACACAACGATTAAGGCGAAGCCGCGTCCAGACCCGCCACAAGAACCGCCATAACCGTAGGAAGGATTTGAACAAGTTGGATAGCAATATGAGTATCCGTACATGAGATGACCTCCTTTATCATTTCCCGCTAACACTGCGGTTACTATAATGTATGGAGGGAAGGATAGAAATGTATGGGTAATTACCTATAAAAGGAAGAAGAGTTTGTATATTTTTGCTAAGAAGAGAGAAAAACTAAAGAGAATTAAATCGTTTACATATTATTCTAAGAGAAAAAATAAGTTGAAAAGGGAATAATATAACAGTAGGTTAATGCTTACTAATACAGATGTGAAAAATAAAAACACGTTTGTGTAGAAGAAACCTGCAGATTATTTATAAAAAAACGTAACCAAAGTAATTGACATCGTAATTAGAATAGTTGTAAACTAAAAAACGTGATCAAGATTGTATTAATATGTTTCTGAAAAAACATTAGTACAGATTGTTAGGTACACAAAATTATTCTCAACCGACAGATAAATTTGTTGGTTTACATTGTTGCGTTTTCAGTCTAGCTAATAGATAGTGAAAGCGTTTCAGAATATGGTTCAAGAGAGGAAGAGGTGAACGGAATGGGTACTAAAACAAAAAAGACCCTATTTAATGTTGATGAGCAAATGAAAGCTATCGCAGCTCAATTTGAGACATTACAAATTTTAAATGAAAAAGGCGAAGTTGTGAATGAAGCAGCTATGCCTGAATTATCTGATGATCAATTAAAAGAATTAATGCGCCGTATGGTGTATACTCGCGTACTAGATCAACGTTCTATTTCTTTAAACCGTCAAGGACGTTTAGGTTTCTACGCACCAACAGCTGGACAAGAGGCTTCTCAATTAGCAAGTCATTTCGCACTTGAAGCAGAAGATTTCATCTTACCAGGATATCGTGATGTGCCACAATTAGTATGGCACGGTTTACCATTATACCAAGCATTCTTATTCTCTCGTGGACATTTCATGGGTAACCAAATGCCTGAGAATGTAAATGCACTTGCTCCACAAATCATTATCGGTGCGCAAATCATCCAAACTGCTGGTGTTGCGTTAGGTATGAAACTACGTGGTAAAAAATCTGTTGCAATTACTTACACTGGTGACGGTGGTGCTTCACAAGGTGACTTCTACGAAGGTATGAACTTTGCGGGTGCATTCAAAGCTCCAGCAATCTTCGTTGTACAAAACAACCGTTATGCAATCTCTACTCCAGTAGAAAAGCAATCTGCAGCTAAAACTGTAGCACAAAAAGCAGTAGCAGCAGGTATTTACGGAATTCAAGTAGACGGTATGGATCCATTAGCTGTATACGCAGCAACTGCTTTCGCTCGTGAGCGTGCAGTAAACGGCGAAGGCCCTACTTTAATCGAGACTTTAACATTCCGTTACGGTCCACATACAATGGCTGGTGATGACCCAACTCGTTACCGTACAAAAGATATCGAGAACGAATGGGAACAAAAAGATCCAATCGTACGCTTCCGTGTATTCTTAGAAAACAAAGGCCTATGGTCTCAAGAAGTTGAAGAGAAAGTAATCGAAGAAGCAAAAGAAGATATCAAACAAGCAATTGCTAAGGCTGACCAAGCTCCAAAACAAAAAGTTACTGATTTAATGGAAATCATGTACGAAAAAATGCCTTACAACTTAGCTGAACAATATGAAATTTACAAAGAAAAGGAGTCGAAGTAAGCCATGGCTCAAATGACAATGATTCAAGCAATCACTGATGCTTTACGCGTTGAAATGAAAAATGACCCTAACGTACTTGTGTTTGGTGAAGACGTTGGTGTAAACGGCGGTGTATTCCGTGCTACTGAAGGTTTACAAGCTGAATTCGGTGAAGATCGTGTAATGGATACTCCACTTGCAGAGTCTGGTATTGGTGGACTTGCAGTTGGACTTGCATTAGAAGGCTTCCGTCCAGTTCCAGAAATCCAATTCTTCGGTTTCATTTATGAAGTAATGGATTCAGTTTCTGGTCAATTAGCTCGTATGCGTTACCGTTCTGGTGGACGTTGGACTGCTCCAGTAACAATTCGTTCTCCATTCGGTGGCGGTGTTCATACTCCTGAACTACATGCTGATAGCTTAGAAGGATTAGTGGCTCAACAACCTGGTCTAAAAGTTGTTATTCCATCTACTCCATACGATGCAAAAGGTCTTTTAATCTCTGCGATTCGTGACAACGATCCAGTTATCTACTTAGAGCATATGAAATTGTACCGTTCATTCCGTCAAGATGTACCAGAAGGCGATTACACAATTGATTTAGGTAAAGCTGATATCAAACGTGAAGGTACAGATGTATCTGTTATCGCTTACGGTGCTATGGTTCATGCTGCATTAAAAGCTGCTGAAGAACTTGAAAAAGAAGGTATCTCTTTAGAGGTAGTTGACTTACGTACAGTTCAACCATTAGATATCGAAACAATCATCGCTTCTGTTGAAAAAACAGGCCGCGTAGTTGTAGTTCAAGAAGCACAAAAACAAGCTGGTATTGCAGCTAACGTTGTAGCGGAAATTAACGACCGTGCAATCTTAAACTTAGAAGCTCCAGTTGTACGTGTTGCAGCTGCTGATACAGTATTCCCATTCTCTCAAGCTGAGAGCGTATGGTTACCAAACCATAAAGATATTGTTGAAGCTGTTAACAAAGTAATGAACTTCTAATTTTTAGCTTTTCATGTGCAAAAGAAATCAGCACATGCTGGTTTCTTTTGTACATATTCCATAATAATGAAATGAATCAGGGGGCTGAATTCCGTGGCATTTGAATTTAAACTACCAGATATCGGTGAAGGTATCCACGAAGGTGAAATCGTAAAATGGTTTATTAAACCAGGCGATGAAGTAAACGAAGACGATGTACTTCTTGAAGTACAAAATGATAAAGCAGTAGTAGAAATCCCTTCTCCTGTTAAAGGTAAAGTACTTGAAGTACTTGTAGAAGAAGGAACAGTTGCAATTGTAGGAGATACATTAATTAAATTTGATGCTCCTGGATACGAAAACCTTAAATTTAAAGGTGACGATCATGATGCAGCTCCAAAAGCTGAAGAAGCAGCAGTAGAAGCTCCAGCAGCGGAAGCTACTCCAGCAGCAACTGCAGAAGTAGTAAATGAGCGCGTAATCGCTATGCCATCTGTTCGTAAATATGCTCGTGAAAACGGCGTAGACATTCATAAAGTAGCTGGTTCTGGTAAGAACGGCCGTATCGTAAAAGCTGACATCGATGCATTTGCAAATGGTGGACAAGCAGTAGCAGCAACTGAGGCTCCAGCAGCAGTAGAAGCTACTCCAGCAGCAGCGAAAGAAGAAGCACCAAAAGCACAACCAATCCCAGCTGGTGAATATCCAGAAACTCGTGAGAAAATGAGTGGTATCCGTAAAGCGATTGCTAAAGCAATGGTTAACTCTAAGCATACAGCTCCTCACGTAACATTAATGGATGAAGTAGATGTAACAGAACTTGTTGCTCACCGTAAGAAGTTCAAAGCTGTTGCAGCTGACAAAGGTATTAAATTAACTTACCTTCCATACGTTGTTAAAGCTTTAACATCTGCATTACGTGAATACCCAATGTTAAACACTTCTTTAGATGATGCTTCTCAAGAAGTAGTTCATAAACATTACTTCAACATCGGTATCGCAGCTGATACAGACAAAGGTCTATTAGTACCAGTTGTTAAAGATACAGATCGCAAGTCTATCTTCACTATTTCTAACGAGATCAATGATCTTGCTGGTAAAGCACGTGACGGTCGTTTAGCTCCGGCTGAAATGAAAGGTGCTTCTTGCACAATTACAAACATTGGTTCTGCAGGTGGACAATGGTTCACTCCAGTTATCAATCACCCAGAAGTAGCAATCCTTGGTATCGGCCGTATCGCTGAGAAGCCAGTTGTGAAAAACGGTGAAATCGTTGCAGCTCCAGTATTAGCATTATCTCTAAGCTTTGACCATCGTTTAATTGACGGCGCAACTGCTCAAAAAGCATTAAACCAAATTAAACGTCTATTGAATGACCCACAATTATTAGTAATGGAGGCGTAATAACAATGGTAGTAGGAGATTTCCCAATTGAATTAGATACAGTCGTTGTTGGTGCAGGTCCTGGTGGATACGTTGCGGCAATTCGTGCAGCACAATTAGGTCAAAAGGTAGCAATTATCGAAAAAGCTAACCTTGGTGGCGTATGCTTAAACGTTGGATGTATTCCTTCAAAAGCGTTAATCAATGCAGGTCATCGTTATGAGAATGCAATGCATTCTGATGACATGGGTATCACTGCAGAGAACGTAAAAGTTGACTTTACAAAAGTTCAAGAATGGAAAAACGGCGTAGTTAAGAAATTAACTGGCGGTGTTGAAGGCCTTCTTAAAGGTAACAAAGTTGAAATCATTCGCGGTGAAGCTTACTTCGTAGATGCTAATACATTACGCGTAATGACTGAAGATGCAGCACAAACGTATACGTTTAAAAATGCTGTTCTTGCAACTGGTTCTACACCAATCGAAATTCCAGGATTCAAATACTCTAAACGTGTTATCAACTCTACAGGTGCTTTAAGCTTACCTGAAATTCCTAAAAAACTTGTTGTAATCGGCGGCGGTTACATCGGTATGGAATTAGGAACTGCATATGCTAACTTCGGTACAGAAGTTACTGTAGTAGAAGCTGGCGACGAAATCTTAGCTGGTTTCGAAAAAGCTATGAGCTCTGTTGTTAAACGTGCTCTTCAAAAGAAAGGTAACGTAAATATCCATACAAAAGCTATGGCTAAAGGCGTTGAAGAAACAGAAACTGGCGTAAAAGTTAGCTTTGAAGTTAAAGGTGAAATCCAAACTGTAGAAGCAGATTACGTATTAGTAACTGTAGGTCGTCGTCCAAACACTCAAGAAATTGGTCTTGAGCAAGTTGGAGTTAAAATGACTGACCGCGGCATCATCGAAATCGATGAGCAATGTCGTACAAACGTATCAAACATCTATGCAATCGGTGATATCGTTCCTGGACCACCATTAGCTCACAAAGCTTCTTACGAAGGTAAAGTAGCTGTTGAAGCAATTAGTGGCCATGCATCAGCAATCGATTACATCGGAATTCCTGCAGTATGCTTCACTGATCCTGAATTAGCATCTGTTGGTTACACTAAGAAACAAGCTGAAGAAGCAGGAATGACAGTAGCTGTATCTAAGTTCCCATTCGCTGCTAACGGTCGTGCATTATCATTAAACAGCACTGACGGTTTCCTACAACTTGTAACACGTAAAGAAGATGGTCTTCTTGTAGGTGCTCAAGTTGCAGGTGCAGGCGCTTCTGATATTATCTCTGAGATTGGTTTAGCTATCGAAGCTGGAATGACAGCAGAAGATATCGCTCAAACAATCCACGCTCACCCAACATTAGGTGAGATCACAATGGAAGCAGCTGAAGTTGCTCTTGGAATGCCAATTCACATTGTAAAATAATTTAAGTAATGAAAATAACCCCTCTCTTATTTAAAGAGAGGGGTTATTTTTATTTTAATAAAATGGCTTGCAAGGTCTTTATGTGTACTTGTCGAATGAATATATAATACTTTAAATGAATCGTTAGAACATATGTTAATTCAAAAGTAGTATATATGCTTTCGTATAATATGTAATTGATTCAAACTTAATCCCATATATTAATAAAATAGAGCATGTCAAAGGAGAAGGTTCCATGAGAATATTACATGTTATATTTTATCATTTTTTATTATGGAGTGGTTTTTCCGTAGTATTATCATTGTCAAATGGTGATAAGTTGCATTACAAAGTAATGCTATTCTTTGTATTTCTTTATTTAGCATATGTGATCGCATATTTTGTATTGCACATCAGAAAGCAGGCATTATTCCTTACGTGTTCAAATTGCATACTTTTTTTAATTGTATATTCTATTTTTTAAATTAACGTTTATAGAAATACATTGTTCTTCCATTAAATAATTGTAATTCTCCTTCTAATTTCTTCGCTAGAAAACGGCAAAATTCATTTGCTTTTCCTTTATCACCAAATGTTGCATTAGGTGGTAAAGAAATCTGAATAAAAGATTGTTCCTTTTCTATACCAACACCAACATATATGGAGTCATATCGATCGTGAGTAGCTTGTAGTTTTAATGTTGTTGCTGATGTATCTAAAATTTCATAAGGAAAAGCGGTATTTGTATAAGCGTAATTAATTTGAACACCAGTTTTGGAAGTAACTGTTTTATAGCACTGAAAAAGTTGTTTTATATCATCTGTTGAAACAGTTTGTTGATTGGATTTAGGTACAAGCGTAATAAAGGCATGTTGCATATAAGTTCCTCCTAACTTAGTAGAATACTATCATTCTACATCCTACTGAATTTTTTGACAATTAAAAGGAGTATTCCTTTTTTTGTTTAATATACTAATGAAAGGTGATGTAGAAAGGTGGAAACCGATGTTTGAAAAATTGTATGATGAGCATGAAAGTGTGAAGGTACGATTTTTGGGGTTTATGACACATGATACTCGTTATGATTTTGGTGTTATTTATACAAATATGTTTTTTGGAAAGCCGCTCATTGTTTGTATGCAAACAGGAAGGTCTACTTTACTTGGAAGAGATGATGTAGAGAATGTGCAACATATACAGGAAGTTTTTAAATTAGGGTCAGAAGAGGAAGCAGCAGAGTTAGCTCAGTTTTTTAAATTTTTAGTCCCATCTACTTCTTTGCATGCGGAATATGAAGAATAATTAATGTAAAACAGTCGTACGTATAAATATGGCTGTTTTTTTGTTTGAATATCGCATACTAATTTAAATTAAAAATATTTAATGTGTTATACTAAAAACCTATTGACGTAAAAAGTATAACATATTAAAATAAAGACAGAAAGTTAAGCGGTTACAAAAGTTTTTGGGATTATAAACTTAGGAGGAAATGAAAAATGGGAACGATCGTATGTCAAGATTGTGAAGGTACAATTGCACACTTCGAGGATGAGAAAGTAACGGTACTTTACGGGAAATGTGGATCTTGCGGATGTGATCACACAGAGCATACAAAAGCCCAATAATTGATAGGAAATGGACAGCTAAAAGTTTTTAGGACCATAAACTTAGGGGGAAATGAAAAATGGGAACAATCGTATGCCAAGTATGTGAAGGAACAATCGGACATTTTGAAGATGAAAAAACGACAGTGCTTTACGGAAAATGTGGTACAAATTGTGACTGTGCTAATAGAGACAAGGCGAAAGCTTAATTATAAATAAGTAGATTATTATTAAAACTCAGGGGGAAATGAAAAATGGGAACAATCGTATGCCAAGTATGTGAAGGAACAATCGGACATTTTGAAGATGAAAAATCAACAGTACTATACGGAAAATGTGGATCTCATTGCGAATGTGACCATAAAGAACATACAAAAGCTTAAATAAGAAGAAGCGCCTACATATATATGTAGGCGCTTTTTTAATAAATTGTAGTTGTATGGCCAACTGTTGCAACGATTGCATCATCTCTAATCGGAATAAATCCTATCGATGTCTGTGGAGTGCTAGGAGAGGCGTAGTGGCTCATGAGACGGCTATCAATACGGGTAATAGTATCGGTCAAGAAAGCTGAAATAAAAGCGTAAGGGACTCGTCGTTCATTTAATGAGTATATAATTTCCTCTTTTGTTTTTACACCTACGCCATGTCCGTAAAAAAAGAAATTTCCTAGATAGATTGTATTTTCTCCTTGCCACTCGATCGTAGCTGGATTCACTTGTGGATTTTTAAAATAAACGAGATCACCTGGAACAAGATCGCCACCCGTTTTTGTTATGAGCTTTAAATCTTGATCGTAGTCCCACGTATAAAGTAAAAGGTTTGCAAAGAGACGGTTGAAAGTTTCTTCCTCATATAATGATAGTAAAGCTTTGTAAAAAATAATGATCATAGCGGTGGCGCATTCAGTTCCATATAGTTTTCCGTTTTTGAAAATATCTTGTATGGCAATGGAAGGGGGTATGTTTGGTAGTAGCTCGAACCCTCCAAGTGGTGTTCTTTTCCAATACTGGGGGTTGCAAAAGGATTGTTGAAATGTGCGAAACTGAAATCCACTTTGAAAAAGTTCTAATGCAGAAGTAATAATATTCACTCGCAAATTTAGATCAAAGCTGAGTTCATCAGATGTTCGGAAGGAATAAATTTCTTGATTTCCTGCCATTATCGATAAAATTTGTTGTTTCTCAGCTGCAAATGGCTCATATTCATTTGTGATATAAGGATGTACAATAGAACGGCCTATTACAATCATAATAGTATCCCCACCTATACGTTACATTACTTAATATCGTATGGGAAAAGAGAAAAAGGGTGAAAGAAAAGCCTATCAACTGATAGGCTTGTACTCTTTAATCACACGTAATGTTTGTAATGTCATATCTTCAGGACCTTGTACAGGTAAACCTGCTTCTAAGTTTTTACGAATATACTCTAAGTTATCTTGTGTAATAATTTCCCCCGGAGTAAAGATTGGAATCCCTGGCGGATAAACCATAACGAAATCAGCTATAATACGACCTGCTGCATTTTCAAACGGAATGACTTCTGTTTCCGAATAAAAAGCATCTCGAGGAGAAAGTGCTAGCACTGGAATTTCTGGAATTTCTACTTGTATTTGAACACCTTTATCGGCTTTATTTCTAAATGTTGCTGCTAAATCTTGTAATGCTGCAATAAGTGTATTTGTCTCACTTTCTGTATCCCCAAAAGTGACAAGACATAGTATGTTGTATAAATCTGAGAGTTCTACTTCAATGTTATATTGCTCTCTAAGCCATACTTCAGCCTGATGGCCTGTAATACCTAAATCTTTTACAGATACAATTATCTTTGTAGGATCGTAGTTAAAAGTAGCATCCGTACCTAGCATTTCTTTCCCAGGACAGTAAAGATCCTCAATAGCATTAATAGCATCACGAACTTGTTCCGCTAATTGTATTGTTTGTTCTATGAGTGCTGTTCCTTCTGTAGCAAGACGTTTTCTAGCAACATCTAGGGATGCTAACAAGATGTAAGAAGTTGATGTCGTCGTAAGCATGCTAATAATAGATTGAACATGTTTAACGTTCACAAGGCCTTCCTTCACGTTAAGAATAGAACTTTGCGTTAAAGATCCTCCTAATTTGTGAACACTTGTTGCTGCCATATCTGCACCGGCTTGCATCGCTGACATCGGCAATTCATCGTGAAAATGAATATGAACTCCATGAGCCTCATCAACTAGTACAGGGATATCATAAGAATGCGCTAATTGGACGATCTGTTCTAAGTCCGCAGCAAAGCCAAAGTATGTTGGATTAATAACAAGTAAGCCTTTCGCATCTGAATGCTCTTCAAGTGCCTTTTTGACAGATTGAATTGTGATTCCGTGTGAAATACCAAGTGTTGGATCGATTTCAGGATGCATGAAAATCGGTTTTGCACCTGAGAAAATAATAGCTGACATTACTGATTTATGCACGTTTCGTGGCACTAGGATTTTGTCACCAGGACCGCACACGCTCATCACCATTGTCATTATTGCACCACTTGTACCTTGAATAGAAAAGAAAGTATGATCTGCACCAAATGCAGCGGCTGCTAAATCTTGTGCTTCTTTAATCATACCTTTCGGATGATGTAAATCATCGAGCGGCGCAATATTAATTAAATCAATTGCTAATGCATTATGCCCAATAAATTCGCGAAATGTAGGATCCATGCCCTGTCCTTTTTTGTGACCAGGAATATGGAATTGAATTGGATTTCGCTTACTGTGCTCAACTAAAGCGGTAAACAATGGTGTTTCGTATTGGGACAATCTATACACCCCTTCTTTTTCATAATATTTATTAGAGTTTGTTTTATATAATCTTGTTCTAAAAAAGTTAAGTGCTTTTTAGAATGAGACTTGTTTTTCTGCCAATCACAAAAGCATTTTTGAGATGGTAGGTTCACTTTATTTTCTATAAAACAAAAGCATTATATCACCAATAATTATAGATGTATAGAAAAAAATATTTTTACAGTGAGTATGTTAAATAGTTATTTCCAATTAACTTATAGAGGAAGACAATTCCATCACAATGAATAAATAGTGTATAATGCAAAGTGGCTATAGTGAAGAAGAAAAAATCCCTTTAAGATAGCATATCGAAATAAGAAGAAATGATAAATGAGGTGCGAAATGGAATATCAATATCCGTTAGATTATGATTGGTCAAATGAGGAAATGGTTGTAATTGTGAAGTTTTATGAAGCAATTGAGAAAGCATACGAAAAAGGAATTATAAGAGAAGAATTAATGGGATTATATCGTCGTTTTAAAGAGATTGTTCCATCTAAAGCAGAAGAGAAGAAAATTGATAAAGAGTTTCAAGAAGTAAGTGGATATTCTATATACCGTGCGATTCAAAGGGCGAAAGAAACGGAAGAACAAAAGCTCGTTAAAATGTAAAAATATTTTGAAAAATGAAAACTGAAGTGATATAATGTGATAACAACTAAAAACGGACAATATAAATTGTCCGTTTTCTACTATCGATTACAAAGTGCATATAAAGGAAGGAGTGATTGCATCGTAGATTCAATCTTAGCAAGGAATTGTTCGTTGGTCATTGCTGAAAACTCCTCTGGTGATATATGAATACCAACTAATAATTCTGCTTTTTTCACAGTAGCTAGACGTTCAATCATCTTTTGTAAGTCTTCTGTTTCAAGTGTTTTATGTAATTTTACACTTGGTTTAGTATGGTCAATGGACCAAACGAAGTCATTTGGAATATTTGTTTTTAAATCATTTAAATGTTCTAAGAAGGCGTGAGCCGTCTCCACTTTTTGTGGACACTCATAGATTAAACCAAAGTATATGAAGGCATGAGTACCCCATAATCCAATTTGGAAATGTGGTAGCATTTTATATCCGCGTTTATTTGTTGAAAAAGCAACCCAAGTATCGTTTGGTGGATTGACTTTGCGACGTGCATGTTTTGCTACATGATAAAAAAAGTTCTCATCAGTTTGTTTGGATAAATACGTTGCAAACTGTTCCCCTAAAGCTTCCAGCTTAGGATGAATGTTCGTTTTAATTGCACTCATTCGTTCTTCGAGACCATCAACTGTAAAGACCTCAAAATCAGTTGACTTGAATGTTTGTAGTGTCATGATTGTTCCTCCAACTCCTATTTTGCTTTTATTTTAGCATAGCTTGTACTATTCATAAAAAAAACAGCACAAAAAAAATTTAAATAAAAAAATATAATTTTGTTGCATAGATGATTTATCCAACATAGTATAGTATAAAACAAAAAATCAGAAAATTGAATCAATTCTAGTCCGAGGGCAGACGAATATTGGGAGGAGGCAAATAATATGAGACAGGTGATTAATGCGTTAAAGAGAACAGATGCTGAAAAGAGAATACCGGTGCTACGTTTGGAGCTAGATTATGAATTAGCAACTTTATATGATGCGATGATGGAAAATGATAAACTGAAAAAAGAAGAGTGTGTACAAAAGTTAGAAGTGTTAAGACTTGAAATGATTCGTTTAGAAGCGTAATAATAGTATATGTATAAAAAATTAGTTGGTGCGAACCTTATAAAGGGTTCGTTTTTTCTGTGAACAGTATAGATCGGAGTGTTTAAACATGCAAGAAGTATGGAAAGACATCGATGCACACGCCAAACAGTGGATTCGAGATGCAGGAGAGTTTTTAATGGCATCAATGGAAAAAGCACTTATTATAGAAACGAAATCCAATGCAGCTGATTTAGTAACAAATATGGACCGAGAAATAGAACAGTTTTTAATTGGGAAAATTAAAGAAACATTCCCGAACCATAATATTTTAGGAGAAGAAGGTTATGGAGATGAGGTAACTTCTTCTGAAGGGGTTGTTTGGTTAATTGATCCAATTGATGGCACGATGAACTTTGTTCATCAAAAAAGAAATTTCGCAATTTCAATTGGAATTTATGAGAACGGTATCGGAAAGGTTGGACTCATTTATGATCCAGTTCATGATGAATTATACCATGCGGTAAAGGGAGCTGGAGCATTTTGTAATGAAGTACCAATACCTTTATTGGAAAAAGGAACTGTAGAGCAAGGTATTGTAGCTGTAAATGCGATATGGCTTACCGACAATCCAATGCTTAATAAGGAAAGTATGATGGCACTGGTTAAGAAAGCAAGAGGCACGAGATCATATGGCTGTGCAGCGTTAGAGATGGTATACGTTGCAACAGGAAGAATAGATGCATATGTAACGCCGAGATTATCACCATGGGATTTTGGTGGGGGACAGATAATTGTAGAGGAAGTTGGAGGCAAGGTGACAACTTTTTCTGGATCCCCGCTTTCTATCGTAGAGAAGAGCAGCGTATTAGTTGCAAAACCAGGAGTGTATGAAGAGTTGTTACGATTTATAGCGGAGTAACAAAAAAAGTAAGAGGCTGTATAAGCGCTTCTTACTTTTTGACGTTATTTCGATTTACGCATTTTTCTTTTTGTTACAAAACCGTATCCAACTGTAACAAATGTGCCGATAATGCAAATAATAATACCGATGGGACTATTTTCAGCAACCATAATGCCGATACCAATTAAGAAAATAACACCGATAATTGCAGTTAATAAAAAGCGATATTGAATGTGTTCCATTTCTTCACCCTCCAATCTCATTTTACTTTCACAAAAGTAAGAATACAACTATATTTTCATTCTTGATTTTATTTTGATTGCCATTGTATCCCCTTCGCTCTTATAATAGAGAAGGATTAAAAAGACATTAGGAGTTGGACATGTTGAAAAAACGACAAGATTTACGAAATATAGCAATTATTGCCCACGTTGACCATGGTAAAACAACACTTGTTGACCAGTTATTACGTCAAGCGGGGACGTTCCGTGCGAATGAACATATTGAAGAACGCGCAATGGACTCAAACGATCTAGAAAGAGAACGTGGTATTACAATTTTAGCGAAGAATACTGCGATTCACTATGAAGATAAAAGAATTAACATTTTAGATACACCTGGTCACGCTGACTTCGGTGGAGAAGTAGAGCGTATCATGAAAATGGTTGATGGTGTTCTACTTGTTGTTGATGCATATGAAGGTTGTATGCCACAAACACGATTTGTTTTAAAGAAAGCTCTTGAGCAAAACTTAACTCCAATCGTTGTTGTAAACAAAATTGACCGTGACTTCGCTCGCCCTGATGAAGTAGTTGATGAAGTAGTTGACTTATTCATCGAACTTGGTGCAAACGAAGATCAATTAGAGTTCCCAGTTGTATTTGCATCAGCAATGAACGGAACAGCAAGCTTAGATTCAAATCCAGCAAATCAAGAAGAGAATATGAAATCATTGTTTGACACAATTATTGAACATATTCCAGCACCAGTTGATAACAGCGAAGAGCCACTTCAATTCCAAGTAGCACTTCTTGATTACAATGACTATGTTGGTCGTATCGGAGTTGGACGCGTATTCCGTGGTACAATGAAAGTAGGACAACAAGTTGCATTAATGAAAGTTGATGGAACTGTAAAACAATTCCGTGTAACGAAATTATTTGGTTACATTGGATTAAAACGTCAAGAAATTGAAGAAGCAAAAGCTGGAGATTTAGTAGCTGTTTCAGGTATGGAAGACATTAACGTAGGTGAAACGGTATGTCCGGTTGAGCATGAAGAGGCTTTACCATTATTACGTATTGATGAGCCAACACTACAAATGACATTCCTTGTAAATAACAGCCCATTTGCAGGTCGTGAAGGTAAATTCATTACATCTCGTAAAATTGAAGAGCGTCTTCGTTCACAATTAGAAACAGATGTAAGTTTACGTGTAGATAATACAGATTCTCCTGATGCGTGGATCGTATCTGGACGCGGGGAATTACATTTATCTATCCTAATTGAAAACATGCGTCGTGAAGGTTATGAACTACAAGTATCTAAGCCTGAAGTAATTATTAAAGAAGTTGATGGCGTAAGATGTGAGCCTGTAGAGCGCGTGCAAATCGATGTACCTGAAGAATACACTGGTTCTATTATGGAATCTATGGGTGCACGTAAAGGTGAAATGTTAGATATGGTGAATAACGGAAACGGTCAAGTTCGCCTTACTTTCATGGTTCCAGCACGTGGTTTAATTGGTTACACAACAGAATTCTTAACATTAACTCGTGGTTACGGTATTTTAAACCATACATTCGATTGCTACCAACCAGTACACGCTGGACAAGTTGGTGGACGTCGCCAAGGTGTTCTAGTTTCACTTGAAACAGGAAAAGCATCACAATACGGTATTATGCAAGTTGAAGACCGTGGTGTAATCTTCGTTGAACCAGGTACAGAAGTATATGCTGGTATGATTGTTGGAGAACACACTCGTGAGAATGACTTAACAGTTAACGTTGTAAAAATGAAACAACAAACTAATATTCGTTCTGCGACGAAAGATCAAACTTCAACAATGAAAAAACCACGCTTAATGACTTTAGAAGAGTCATTAGAGTATTTAAACGATGACGAGTTCTGTGAAGTAACTCCAGAATCAATTCGTCTACGTAAAAAGATTCTTGATAAGAGCGAGCGCGAAAGAGCTGCTAAGAAAAAGAAATCTGTAGAAGCGTAAAATAATAGAACAGCTACCTTTGAGGGGTAGCTGTTTTTTTATTGTATTTATTTTTGGAATATTTACTCTTTTTTGTGGACAGTATTTTTTTTGCGGGTTACTCTTGTATTAAGTACATAAATAAAATTTGTTTCTTGTGAGAAAGGGGGATGAATGATGTTAGAAAGAATGTCGTTTTTTGCGAAATTATGTAAAGTTGATGAAAATCCAGAACTAGGGATGTGGTTGCTATATGGCATCATTATTATATTAAGTGCACTTGTGTATAATTTAGGTTTTGCAAGAAAACTATCAATAATAAAAAATATAGTGATATATATATCGTTAGCGATTGGGTGTACAGTTTTAACTTTCTTTGCAGTTTTTTTACCTGTTGGAGAGGGCCTTGTTGTAGCGGCAATTGTACTTGGGATTTATAGGTTGCGTTTACGTCAAGCGAGACAACAAAAAGCAGGATGAGGGGGGGAGTTTTATGCGTTCAGTACAAGATGCATTATATAATTGGTTAACAATTAAAACAGTTGCCGAAGCACGTCCAGATGATCGTGCTGCAAAAGAAACGTATTTGTTATTTCAAAATATGATATATGAGGAACATAAATTAAAGAATGTGGAAGTTAAAAAGAATGAAGAAATGTATTTGATTACATATGAAATGAATGGAGAAAGAAAATCTGCGAGGTTTCCGTTAGAAGCTATTGATTGCTTTTTGGATCAAATGAATCGTGAACCTGAAAAATATAAATAAGTCCTTATCTATATGATTAAGGACTTATTTACATTTTACCAATCGTCTTCGACTTTTTTATCACGATATAATCGGAAATTACCACTTGCATGACGTTCCATCGTACGTTCTGCAATTCGTTCCGAACATTCCATGCACATATATGTATGAATAGGGCGGTTACGTAGTTTTTTTGCCATAGGATTTTCATCATCTAACATATCTTTTTTATCACAAATCATACATTTGACTCTCATTTCGTCACCTCAATACGAATTCTATCAGTATAAGTATATCATGGAAGTGTAATATTTTTGAATAATAGCGGGAAAAAATAATATTTTCGCAATTCGAAAAATAAGTTATGATAAGGATATACTAATTATATTTGGAGGTGGAAATATGGCGAATGTAGTAGATCCTACATTAACAGATGATTTAGTACAAACGTTACGTAAAGAATGTATTGTTATGGTAGCAACAACAGACTTCGAAAAACAAGTTCCTAACGTAAGTGCTATTTCTTGGGTGTATGCAGTGAGTAAAACTAGTATTCGATTTGCAGTAGATCAACGTTCACGTATTGTGGAAAATATACGGCATAGTACTGGGCTAGTATTGACTATAATGGCGAATGAATCCGTATTTTCCATAAGTGGTGCAGGTGAAATTTTGACTGATAGAATGGAAGGCATTCCTCTAAAATTAACTGTAATAGAAGTAAATGTACAAGAAGTACGTGATGTTATGTTTTATGGAGCGAAGCTTGCAACTGAGCCAACCTATGAAAAAACATATGATATTCGCGCAGCGAAAAAGCTGGATAACCAAGTGTTAGTAGGAATAAAAGAATTATAAATGTGATAAATAAGAAAATAAGTTATTAACTTTTGTAATCAGTTATTGTGATTTTATGTTAATAATTATAATTAAAAGTAATATATTGAATAGAAATGAATAAAAAATAAATAAAAGGTTTCATGGCTATGAATTTCGATTCTACCTCGTTTATACGGTACATATAATTATAACAATGGTTCGTCCATATTTTATGGATGAAACCCTTGTTCTACAAATTTAAAAGTGGAGTCAGGGGGTAACAGGTTGGATAAAATTTATGTGTTAGATACGAATGTACTTTTGCAGGATCCTTTATCTATTTTTTCATTTGAAACAAATGAAGTAGTGATTCCAGCAGTTGTATTAGAAGAGGTTGATTCGAAAAAACGTTATATGGATGAAGTAGGACGAAACGCTCGTTATGTATCTAAGCTAATAGACAAATTTCGTGAAATAGGAAAGCTGCATGAAAGTATTCCGTTAGAAAACGGCGGTACATTTCGTATTGAATTAAATCATCGTTCATTTGTTCAACTACAAGATATTTTTGTAGAAAAAACGAATGATAATCGAATTTTAGCTGTAGCAAAAAATCTATCTTTAGAAGAACAAGAAAAAGAGGACGGGAAGTCTGTTATTTTAGTAAGTAAAGACGTGCTCGTAAGGGTAAAAGCTGATGCAATTGGTTTGAAGGCGGAAGATTATTTAAGTGATCGTGTAATTGAAGTAGATAATATATATTCAGGATTTTTAGAAGGGTATATATCAAAAGAGCAATTAGATTATTTTTATGAAAAAGGTGAATTGCCTTTATCCGAAATTGCAAATCACCCTTTTTATCCAAATCAGTTTGTAGTAATGAAAGATGCATTAGGGGGATCTAGTTCAGCACTTGGCATTGTGGATCATTTAGGTAAGAAGGTAAAGAAACTTATTTTTCACAATGAACAAGTATGGGGGATACGACCACGAAATGTGCAACAAATTATGGGATTAGAATTGTTGCTTCGTGAAGATATTCCGCTAGTAACGTTAACGGGGAAAGCTGGTACAGGAAAAACATTACTCGCGTTGGCTTCAGGACTCATGCAAACGGAAGATTTAGGACTATATAAAAAACTACTCGTTGCAAGGCCAATTGTTCCGGTCGGAAAAGATATCGGTTATTTACCAGGAGAAAAAGAAGAAAAGTTAAGACCATGGATGCAACCGATTTTTGATAATCTAGAGTATTTATTTAATACGAAAAAGCCAGGAGAGTTAGATGCTATTTTAGCTGGAATGGGTTCGATTGAAGTAGAGGCCCTTACCTATATACGTGGGAGAAGTATTCCAGATCAGTTCATTATAATTGATGAAGCACAAAATTTAACGAAGCATGAAGTGAAAACGATATTAACAAGGGTAGGAGAAAAAAGTAAAATTGTATTAATGGGAGATCCTCAGCAAATTGATCACCCGTATTTGGATGAATATAATAATGGTTTAACATATGTTG
This sequence comes from Bacillus cereus group sp. MS39, assembly GCF_040448665.1. NCBI lineage: Bacteria > Bacillati > Bacillota > Bacilli > Caryophanales > Bacillaceae > Bacillus > Bacillus cereus group sp. MS39. Next base: position 1,430,963 of record NZ_CP123058.1, read on the forward strand.
TAGAGAAGTTTAAAGAGCAACGTATTAGTGGTCATGTAAAGTTTGTTAAAGGGGAGCGGTCTAATTTAGCTCAACTTGCAGCAGATTTATTATAAAAGGAGTGAGCTGAGGCTCACTCCTTTTTCTTCCAAGTATACACTTTAAATAATTGTAAATTTACGGATGTTACGGATTGGATTTTGTCTATTAGATCCATCATTGTAATATAGATGAACAGGTCCATCCTCTTTTAATGGCTTTCCTTCTTTTGAAAAACCAAGAATAGCATTTGCTACAGTTTCTAATGGAAGTATTATTGTTTGATCTACTGTTTCAATTTCGACTTGCGTAGCGTCCTCTGAAGTTTCGGCGTTAGCAAGAAATGGATGAAATGGTATACCGAACGTTCCGGTAATTAGTTGTTCTTTTTTATATTTCTTTACACTTTGTTGTATCGGTGGAAACGCAGCACCATCACGGATTTCGCGATCCCAATGCTCTGAAGTGTTTTTTAAATAAGCTTCTAGTTCTGAAGTGTTTTCTCTTGTTTCATCAAAGTAAGTTGTCAAATCTACTTTTCGATCATCAAAGATCCAAACAGTTGGATCGATAGTGATTGGAAAACGAACTTTTCCATTAATAAATAAAATTTCGCTCATTGTTGTTCCCCCATTTGTGTTATACTCCCACTTTTCAGTATAATAGCATTAGACACGGTTGTCACAAAAAATGTTTCTATTGCAATTTACTAAAACTATCGCTAATATTAATAGATAGGAGAGAGTAGGACGGAAACGGAGGGAATCAATTTGGCGTCTGAGACAGTATCAAATCATCAGGAAAAGGCACTAGCCCTTCTACAAGCGGATGCGGAGAAGATTTTAAGACTTATTAAGGTGCAAATGGACAATCTTACAATGCCGCAATGTCCATTATATGAAGAAGTGTTAGACACACAAATGTTTGGACTATCCCGCGAGGTCGATTTTGCAGTTCGCCTTGGTCTTATTGCAGAAGAACAAGGGAAAGCAATGTTAGGAGAGCTTGAACGTGAGTTATCTGCACTTCATGAAGCATTTACGAACAAACAACAATAACGGGTTCAAATAGGGGGGCTCAAACTGAAATAGTTTGGGCTTTTTATTTGTATAATAAAGCAGGAAGAATCAATGTACATATGGAATACAACAATAATTAAATTGAAACAGAAAGAGGAAATGAAATGAAAAGAGTATGGAAATCAATGGATTATTCATTATTACTTCCTCTTGTTATCTTATGTGTGTTGGGAGTTATAATGGTATATAGTTCTAGTTCCATTGTCGCGATTTCGTCGAAATATAACTGGCCAGCAGATCACTTTTTTAAAAAACAATTAGTTGCTCTTGCTATTGGAACAGTAATACTAGTGATTGTCGCTGTAATTCCTTACAAATTTTGGAGGAAAAAAATAGTTCTTACAGCGATGGGGTTAGGGAGTCTGGGCTTACTAGCAGCAGCTTTTCTTTTCGGTAAGGTAATCAATGGTGCAAAAGGATGGATACTAGGTATACAACCAGCTGAGTTTGTAAAAATAGCAGTTATTATTACGCTAGCAAGTTTTTTTGCTAAGAAACAAGAGAGGCAAACCCCTTTTTTTCAAGGGATAATACCTCCTATATTTGTTGTCGGTGGATCGATGGTATTAATTTTATTACAAAATGACTTAGGGACCGACATATTAATAGGTGGAACAGTGTTAATTATGTTCTTCTGTTCAGGAGTTAATGTTAACTTGTGGATTAAAAGATTTTTATTAACATCTGTCGTGTGGATTCCGGCGTTGTATTTTATTGGAAACTATAAATTAAGTCTATACCAAAAAGCTCGATTTTCAGTTTTTCTTGATCCATTTAGTGATCCGCAAAATGATGGATTTCAACTAATAAATTCATTTATTGGAATTGCCTCAGGTGGATTAGGTGGTAGAGGATTAGGGAATAGTATACAAAAGTATGGCTACTTACCAGAGCCGCAAACGGATTTTATTATGGCAATTATATCTGAAGAACTAGGTTTTATAGGTGTAGCTATCATTTTAATCTGTTTACTACTTATTATCATTCGTTCGTTTAGAGTAGCACAAAAGTGTAAAGATCCATTTGGAAGTTTAATTGCAATCGGAATTGCAAGTTTAATTGGGATACAAACTTTTGTTAATGTTGGTGGTATGTCTGGATTAATACCACTTACAGGAGTACCTTTACCGTTTATTAGTTATGGTGGTAGTTCTTTATTGGCTAATCTAATCTCGATGGGTATATTATTAAATATTGCTAGTCATGTAAAACGACAAGAGAAACAACAAAATGAGATAATGAAAGAAAGAGAGCAAGATGGACCGCGTCTTGTTGTAGTAAAATAAAAAACACATTGTGCTTTAGAGCGTGATGTGTTTTTTTATGTTCAAGAAACATTGAATAGGATACATTAATTGATATATATATTAAAAAATATATCACATTTAATTAAATGTGATATACAATTAAGTTGTTAGAAAAGGAAGAGGTATGCTATACTATTTTTGTGAAACAAATTGATCAGAAAACTTATCATTTGTTAAAAAATAAGGTATGATGGATAAAAATAAAGTGAAGCTTTCTAAGTATAATATAATGTAGAAAGTGAAGAACTTCACGCTCTTTATGGTGTGTATATATTTTATCTCTAGAGTGGTAGGAAAGTAGAGGGGGAAAATCATGACAAAGCTGCAACGTATTCAAAAAGTATTGGTAGCTAACCGTGGAGAGATTGCAATTCGTGTGTTTCGAGCTTGTTCGGAACTTGGATTAAAAACAGTTGCAATCTATTCTAAAGAGGATAGCGGTTCTTATCATCGTTATAAAGCCGATGAGTCCTATTTAGTTGGGGAAGGGAAAAAGCCAATTGATGCTTATCTAGATATTGAGGGCATTATTGAGATTGCGAAAAGTAATCATGTAGATGCAATCCACCCTGGATATGGTTTCTTGTCAGAAAATATTCAATTCGCAAAACGTTGTGAAGAAGAAGGGATTATCTTTATTGGTCCAAAGAGTAAGCATTTAGATATGTTTGGAGATAAAGTGAAAGCAAGAACACAAGCGCAGCTAGCACAAATTCCAGTTATTCCTGGTAGTGATGGGCCAGTAAATTCAATAGAAGAAGTCGAAGAATTTGCTGAAAAGTATGATTACCCGATTATTATTAAAGCTTCCCTTGGCGGTGGCGGTCGTGGTATGCGTATTGTACGTACTAGTGAAGAATTAAGAGAATCGTATAATCGAGCGAAGTCAGAAGCGAAAGCAGCCTTTGGTAATGATGAAGTATACGTTGAAAAATTCGTTGAAAAACCTAAACATATAGAAGTTCAAATTTTAGCAGATGAAGAGGGCAATGTTGTACATTTATATGAGCGTGATTGTTCTGTACAACGTCGTCATCAAAAAGTTGTAGAAATTGCACCAAGTGTGTCGCTTTCAGATGATTTACGTCATCGTATTTGTGATGCTGCTGTGAAATTAACGAAAAATGTAAACTATTTAAATGCAGGAACAGTAGAATTTCTTGTAAAAGGTGATGAGTTTTACTTTATTGAAGTAAATCCGCGTGTTCAAGTTGAACATACGATTACAGAGATGATTACAGGAGTCGATATCGTTCAATCGCAAATTTTAATAGCTGATGGACATGCATTACATAGTAAAATAGTAGGTGTTCCGAAGCAAGAGGAAGTAGTTGTGCATGGATTTGCAATCCAATCTCGTGTAACAACTGAGGATCCACTAAATAATTTTATGCCGGATACAGGAAAAATAATGGCGTACCGATCAGGCGGTGGTTTCGGTGTGCGTCTTGATACAGGAAATAGCTTCCAAGGTGCAGTTATTACACCGTACTACGATTCTTTACTTGTAAAAGTTACAACATGGGCGCTTACTTTTGAACAAGCTGCTGCAAAAATGGAACGTAACTTAAAAGAATTCCGTATTCGTGGTATTAAAACAAATATTCCATTCCTAGAGAATGTAGTAAAACATAAAAACTTCTTATCAGGAGAATATGATACTTCGTTTATTGATGTGTCACCTGAACTATTCTTGTTCCCGAAACGTAAAGACCGCGGAACGAAAATGTTAAATTACATTGGTTCAGTAACAGTAAATGGCTTCCCAGGAGTAGGGAAAAAAGAGAAACCAATTTTCCCGGATGCTCGTATACCGAATGTATTACATTCAGAGCCAATCCAAAATGGAACGAAACAAATTTTGGACGAGCGTGGAGCAGATGGATTAGTAAAATGGGTACAAGATCAAAACCGTGTACTTTTAACGGATACAACATTCCGTGATGCGCATCAGTCATTACTTGCAACTCGTATTCGTACAAAAGATTTACATCAAATTGCAGAGCCAACAGCGAGAATGTTACCGAACCTATTCTCAGCGGAAATGTGGGGTGGTGCAACGTTTGATGTTGCATATCGTTTCTTAAAGGAAGATCCATGGGAACGATTACTAGATCTTCGTGAAAAAATGCCAAACGTTTTATTCCAAATGTTACTTCGTTCTTCAAACGCAGTTGGTTACAAAAACTATCCGGATAATTTAATTCAAAAATTTGTGGAATGTTCTGCTCAAGCTGGAATTGATGTCTTCCGTATTTTTGATAGCTTAAACTGGGTAGAAGGTATGAGAGTTGCGATTGATGCTGTACGAGATACTGGTAAAATTGCAGAAGCAACAATGTGCTACACAGGAGATATTCATGATCCGTTACGTAGTAAATATGATTTGAATTATTATAAAAACTTAGCAAAAGAGTTAGAAGCATCAGGAGCACATATATTAGGAATTAAAGATATGGCAGGCTTATTAAAACCTAATGCGGCATATGATTTAGTTTCTGCATTAAAAGAGACGGTATCGATTCCGATTCACTTGCATACACACGATACGAGTGGAAATGGTATATTAACGTATACAAAGGCAATTGAAGCAGGTGTTGACATTGTCGATGTAGCAGTAAGTTCTATGGCTGGTCAAACGTCACAACCAAGTGCGAACACGCTATACTATGCATTAGGTGGAAACGAAAGACAGCCAGACGTTAATATAGATTCATTAGAAAAACTATCTCATTATTGGGAAGATGTACGTAAATACTACGCACCGTTTGAAAGTGGTATGAATGCACCTCATACAGAGGTATATATGCACGAAATGCCAGGCGGACAGTATAGTAATCTACAACAACAAGCGAAAGCGGTTGGTTTAGGAGATCGCTTCGATGAAGTGAAAGTAATGTACCGCCGTGTGAATGACATGTTTGGCGATATTGTTAAAGTAACACCATCATCTAAAGTTGTCGGTGATATGGCATTATTTATGGTTCAAAATCACTTAACAGAACAAGATGTTTTAGAGCGTGGGCATTCTATGGACTTCCCAGGATCTGTTGTTGAAATGTTCTCAGGAGATTTAGGACAACCGTATGGTGGTTTCCCGAAAAAGTTACAAGAAATTATTTTAAAAGGGAAAGAGCCATTAACAGTAAGACCGGGTGAATTATTAGAGCCAGTAGATTTCGACGCGTTAAAAGAAGAGCTATTCCATAAGCTTGGACGCGAAGTGACGATTTTTGATGTTGTTGCATATGCATTATATCCAAAAGTATTTATGGATTACGAAAAAGTTGCTGAGCTTTATGGAAGTGTGTCTGTGCTTGATACACCGACATTCTTCTATGGTATGAGACTTGGTGAAGAAATTAATGTGGAAATCGAACAAGGTAAAACATTGATGGTTAAACTAGTATCAATCGGAGAGCCTCAGCCAGATGGAAATCGTATTCTTTACTTGGAGTTTAACGGTCAACCACGTGAGATTGTTGTGAAAGACGAAAGTGTGAAAGCAACAGTGGCACAACGTGTGAAAGGAAACCGTGAAAATCCAAACCACATTAGTGCAACAATGCCGGGAACGGTTATTAAAGTAGTTGTAAAAGAAGGCGATGAAGTGAAAAAAGGCGATTCTATGGCAATTACAGAAGCGATGAAAATGGAAACGACAGTTCAAGCGCCGTTCAATGGTAAAGTGAAAAAAGTATATGTTAACGATGGAGATGCAATTCAAACGGGTGACTTACTCATTGAATTAGATCACTAAAAAAGAAAAAGAGCTGTGTAAATGCAGCTCTTTTTCTTTATCCCGCTATTCGCCGGACAGTAAGACACCCGCCTCAAAATTCAGCGAAAACAAAGAAGTTAGATGGGGGATCAACTGCCCATAAAAGCCTGATTGGTGCGGGCTAATAAGCAGTGGGGGATGAAGCCCCCACTGCTTAAAGTTTCACTTTATTGCAAAAAATACCTTGCCAATTCAGCAAGGTATTTTAATTTGAATTTATTTTGTTTGTTTAGAAGTTGATTCAGCTTCTTTTGCATTCACTTTACTTCGTGTACCTAACATAACTAAATAGCATAGTACAGCAAACAAGCAAGAAATGAATAGTGAATGTAATAATGCCATTACTAAATTAGCATTTGTAAATACGACTAAAATTCCTACGATAGCTTGAAGTGTAACAAGGATAAATGAAATGATCCATCCCCAGTATACGACAGGCTGCTGCTTGTAATGGCGAATAGCGAGAATCATCGCGTATAGTATCCAAGCGAAAATTAACATCGCTGCAACTCTATGTCCCATTTGAACCCATTCATGTAGTTGAGTTGGCATAGGTCTATTTTTGCTACATAAAGGAAAGTCTGGACAGGCTAAGCTAGCTCGTTCGTGACGTACTAAAGCACCTGTGTAGACGACAATATAACTGTAAATTGTTACACCATAAATATGAAATTTCATTTTTTTGTCCATAATAAGTGAACGTGCATCAAATTTCTGATCAATTTCAAAGATAAGACACGTTAATAAAATGACAGAAGCAAATGAAATTAAGGAAATACCGAAATGGATAGCAAGTACAGCTGGCATTTGTCCCCAAACAACTGCTGCCGCTCCCATTAATGCTTGCGCAACTAAAAATACGAAGGATAAAATTGCTAACGTTTTTGTTTCGCGCACATGTTTATAATATTTCCAGGACAAAATACAAAGGAGAGTGACAAGAATTCCTGCTGATCCTGATGTAAGGCGGTGACTTAGTTCAATAATAGTTTCCATTGATAAATTAGATGGAACAAATTCACCGTTACAAAGTGGCCATGATTTACCGCACCCTTGGCCAGAACCTGTTTTTGTAACTAAGGCGCCTCCTAGTAAAACTATTAATAAATCAAGACTCGTAATGACTGCTAACCATTTAATAAAGCGTTGCAATCTATTTCACCATCTTTCTGCTATGAAGTTATTGCGAAATATTTTCATTCCATTATGTATAGAATAAAAAGCGCTAGTTCCTATGATATATAAAAAATAATAAAATAGCAAAGAAATGGCGGGGGCAGACAGGGGAGAGAAAATGGGTGTGGAAATAGGATATATAAGGGAATTTTTAGGTGAAAAACAGGCTATTTTGAAAAGATATGGGGAGAATACGTGTTAAATATGACAAAAAAGTTTATTATAGAAGGTAACATCATGTTATGATAAGGACAAGTAAGAATTAAGTTTTTATATTCGACACAAAAAGTTCATGTTTTCTTCACAAAATGTTCGGGAAATATGATTTAATATATTGGAGTATGGGCGTAGATTAGTAGTAGAATGGATTAACAATATTTCTACTGTAATAATATTGCTATATAGAAGCGAAATATTTCATTCGAAATAGGCGCAAAAAGAAAGATGAAAGTTTTAAGAGGGGGTTAAAGTGATGAGCCATGCAACAAGTGAGCTGCATGATGAGTCAGCTGTTACAAGCGTACCGGAAACAACTCGGCTACAAGATTTATCAGCGCTCGTTAAAATGGGGATTGTAAACTCAAATACACTTACTGTATTTACAGGATTTTGGTTGGCATTACATTTTAATGGATTAAGTGTGATGGATAATCTGGATAAGTTATTCTTTACAATCGTTGGTTCTGGATTAATTATGGCAGGGGTATGTTGTTTAAATAACTACATTGATCGAGACATCGACCCGTTAATGGAAAGAACAAAAACCCGTCCAACAGTTACTGGGAAGTATAAACCGGGATTTGCACTTACATTTGGACTAGTTATATTACTTCTTGGATTTGTATTTTTATTATTAACAACACCAATGGCAGTATTAATGGGATTTATTGGTGCTTTCACATATGTTGTCTTATATACGTTATGGACAAAGAGAAAGTATACACTAAATACTGTTGTAGGTAGTATATCTGGAGCAGTTCCACCTTTAATTGGATGGGCAGCAATCGATCCATCTTTAGGCCATCCAATTGCTTGGATGTTATTTTTAATTATGTTTATTTGGCAAATCCCACATTTCCTCGCATTAGCGATGAAACGTGTTGATGAATATCGAAATGCAGGAATTCCAATGCTTCCTGTAGTTCATGGATTTGAAATTACGAAACGCCAAATTATGATTTGGACAGTATGTTTATTACCACTACCATTTTATATGAGTGGACTAGGGATAACATTTATGGTAATTGCAACATTGTTAAACATCGGATGGATCGTTTTAGGATTTTATGGCTTCCGTAAGCAAGATGACATCAAATGGTCCGTACAAATGTTTGTTTATTCCCTAAATTATTTAACAATCTTATTTGTATCAATGATTGTAGTTACATTCTTCTAAGACAACGACATAATTGGATTTCTTTACGTTGAGATTTACTTTACTTAACTATAAAGTACAATCTAATTCACAAGGAAAGTGGGGGTTGTTTGTATGAAGAAACAGTGGCGACTGCTTTCGTTCGTTTCACTGCTGGCTTTACTGTTAGGGGGATGCGGTAAAGCCTTTCAATCTACTTTAATTCCGCAAGGAGAAGTAGCAAAAATGCAATATGATTTGCTCTTACTAGCAACTGCGATTATGGTAGGAGTAGTACTAGTAGTTACTATTATTTTCTTATATGTAATTGTGCGTTTCCGACAAAAGAAAGGTCAGGAAGATTATATTCCAGAGCAAGTTGAAGGGAATCACAAACTAGAAATTATTTGGACAGTTATTCCGATTATTCTTTTGTTAATCTTAGCTGTTCCGACGGTTACATATACATTCAAACTTGCTGATGTAAGTGCGATGGAGAAAAAGAATATTGATAAAGATACTATCGTTGTTGATGTAACAGCGAATCTTTATTGGTGGGAATTTTCTTATAAATCAGAAAAAATAGTAACTTCTCAAGATTTAGTCATCCCCACAGGTAAGAAAGTGTATTTGAATTTGAAGGGTGCCGATATTAAACATTCGTTTTGGGTTCCATCTTTAGCTGGGAAAATGGATACAAATACAGACAATGTGAACAAAATGTGGTTAAAGGCAGATAAATCGGGCACTTATAATGGTTTTTGTACAGAATTTTGCGGCCCATCACATTCTTTAATGCAATTCAAAGTGAAAGCTTTAGATGAAAGCGAGTACAAAAAGTGGCTTGCTGATATGAAGAAGATTGATGGGAAGAAAGAAGTAGCTTCAACAAAGGCGCAAGAGGGCCAAGAAATATTTAATAAAAGCTGTATTGGTTGTCACGCAGTTGGATCTAATGATAGTAGACCACCTTCCGCTCGTATCGCACCAAACTTAGCAAACTTTGCGGATCGCGATATGGTTGCCGGTATTGCCGAAAACAATGAAGAAAACTTAAAAAAATGGCTGAAAGATCCTGAAAATATGAAACCAGGAAATAAAATGACTGGTAAATATGGCAACTTAACGGATGATCAAGTTGATGCATTAAATGCATACTTACAAACGTTAAAAGTTGAAAAGTAAAGAGGGATTATTCGCGAAGGGGAGGTTGAAAACGTGAGTTCTGTAGCAAAAAAACAGGGGATGGGTGCTGTCATATGGGATTATTTAACGACAGTAGACCATAAAAAGATTGCCATTCTCTATTTAATTGCAGGTGGATTGTTTTTTATAATAGGCGGAATAGAAGCTCTATTTATTCGCCTTCAATTAGCGATTCCTAACAACGCTTTTCTTGTTGGGGATGCTTATAATCAAGTATTAACGATGCACGGTACAACAATGATTTTCCTCGCAGCTATGCCACTCGTGTTTGCATTTATGAACGCCGCTGTACCACTTCAAATTGGTGCACGTGATGTAGCGTTCCCGTTTTTGAATTCACTCGGATTTTGGTTATTTTTCTTTGGTGGAGTATTTTTAAATTTAAGTTGGTTTTTAGGTGGAGCACCTGATGCAGGCTGGACATCTTATGCATCTTTAGCTTTAGCCTCTAAAGGCCATGGTGTTGATTTTTATGTACTCGGCTTGCAAATCTCCGGTATTGGTACATTAATTGGAGGTATTAACTTCCTTGTAACCATTATTAATATGCGTGCGCCAGGAATGACGTATATGCGTATGCCGATGTTTACATGGACGACATTTGTAACATCTTCTCTAATATTATTCGCTTTTCCGCCGTTAACTGTAGGATTAGGACTTTTAATGTTAGATCGTTTATTTGGAACAAGTTTCTTTAATCCAGCATTGGGCGGGAATACGATTATATGGGAGCATTTATTCTGGATTTTCGGTCATCCAGAAGTATACATTCTTATACTCCCAGCTTTCGGAATATTCTCAGAAATCTTCGCGACATTTTCGAAAAAACGATTATTTGGTTATTCGTCGATGGTGTTCGCGACAGTATTAATTGGATTCTTAGGATTTATGGTATGGGCGCATCATATGTTTACTGTTGGACTTGGTCCAGTTGCAAATGCTATTTTCTCAGTTGCAACAATGGCGATTGCAGTACCGACCGGTATTAAAATATTCAACTGGCTCTTTACGATGTGGGGAGGAAGTATTCGTTTTACGACACCGATGATGTGGGCAGTAGCTTTCATTCCATCATTCGTAATGGGTGGAGTTACAGGGGTTATGCTAGCATCTGCACCAGCGGATTATCAATTTCATGATAACTATTTCGTAGTAGCTCACTTTCATTATGTAATTGTCGGCGGTGTTGTATTTGGTCTACTTGCAGGAGCTCATTATTATTGGCCACTGATGTTTAATAAAGTATTGAATGAAACGTTAGGAAAGATAACATTTTGGCTATTCTTTATCGGTTTCCATTTAACGTTCTTCATACAGCATTTCCTTGGTTTAATTGGTATGCCACGTCGTTACTACACATATCTTGAAGGCCAAGGGTTGGAAATGGGGAATATGATTAGTTCTATTGGAGCGGTATTTATGGCTCTTGGAACGATTGTTCTTCTATTCAATGTAATTAAAACGACAGTTTCAAAAGAAAAGGCTGGTCGTGATCCATGGGATGCACGTACATTAGAATGGACGATGCCAGCACCAACACCAGAATATAACTTTAAACAATTACCATTTGTTCGCGGGTTAGATCCGTTTTGGATTGAAAAACGTGAAGGGAATAAAGAGATGACAGCGGCGGAACCAGTTGGTGATATTCATATGCCAAATCCATCATTTTCACCATTTATCATTTCTTTAGGATTGTTTATAGCGGCATTCGGTGCAATGTATATGCAGGGTGGAAAAGATAAGTTTTGGTTATTAGTAGCAATTATCGGTTTAATCATTACATTTGGCACAATGTTCCTACGTTCAGTAATTGATGATCATGGATATCATATTCATAAGGAAGATTTAGAAGATAAGGGGGGCAAGGCATAATGCATGTAGATGAAAAATTAACGAATGAAACATTTCCAGCAGAGCCTGAAAAAGCAACCCTTGAGGGGAAAAATAAGTTTGTCGGTTTTTGGTTATTTCTTGGAGGCGAAACAGTATTGTTCGCTTCCTTATTTGGCACATATTTGGCGTTAAAGAATTCTACAAATGGTGGACCAACATCTCAAGAGATGTTCCAAATGCCACTCGTTTTCATTATGACGATGCTTTTATTAACGAGTAGTTTAACGAGCGTTTATGCGATGTATCATATGAAAAACTTTAACTTTAAAAAAATGCAACTTTGGCTACTAGTAACAGTGTTGCTAGGTTTAGGGTTTTTAGCATTTGAGATATATGAGTTTTATCATTATACGCATGAATTTAAGCATACTATGAGAAGTAGTGCATTTGGTTCCGCGTTTTATGCTCTTGTTGGTACACATGGTCTCCACGTATTGTTTGGGTTATGTTGGATTTTAACATTAATCTTTAGAAATGCGAAGAGAGGTCTAAATTTATACAATGCACCGAAGTTTTATGTTGCATCGATTTATTGGCACTTTATTGACGTAGTTTGGGTGTTTATTTTCACTGTAGTATATTTGATGGGAATGGTGGGATAAACAATGGCGATAAAGCAAACGAATAATCCTAAAGTTGATCTTGTTTATCGGAAGAGAAAAAGTGCGGAGGAAATGAAGCATCAAGTTATTACATTTGCATTAATGATTTTTTTAACATTAGTTGCATTTGCAGCAGTCGCATATCCGAAAACTTTTAGTCCGACTTTCTCAGTACCATTTATTTTACTATTAGCAGTGGTACAAGTAATTTTTCAATTGTATTATTTTATGCATATGAGTCATAAAGGACATGAAGCGGCAAGTTTCTTTCTTTATTCTGGTCTGTTGATCGGGTTAATTACAATTTTAGCTTTTATGACAATTGTGTGGATTTGAAAAGTGAAAAATAAGGGAGCTTGTGTTGGCACAGCTCCCTCTTCTTATTATGTGAAAGGATAACCTTAAGAAGGTAGGTGTAACAATGAGTAACTTGTGGATATTTGGTTTTCAAGCTCTATGGAGTCCAATCTTTTTATTATTTATGCTTTCGATTCTTATTGGGTACTTTTTAATTATTGGGCCATATAGAATGCGATTTGAAAATGCGAGGAAGGTAAGTAAGAAGCAAATTTTTTATTTTACGACCGGGATTGTTCTTTTGTATCTTGTAAAGGGAGGGCCTATTGATTTAATTGGTCATATTATATTTAGTGCACATATGTTTGAAATGGCAGTTATGTATATTGCAGTTCCACCGTTATTGTTGCTTGGTATACCAGATTGGTTATATCGTTATATTACTTCTTTTAAGTTCGTTCAAATTATATTAAAGATATTTGCTAAACCACTTATTGCATTGTTTGTATTTAATGGCCTGTTTTCTTTTTATCATTTACCAGTTGTTTTTGATACAGTAAAACAAAGTCAAATTGCTCATCCTATTTGTCTCGCTATATTGTTCTTTACGGCAATCATGATGTGGTGGCCGATGCTAAATCCATTACCAGAATATCAAACATTAAGTGATATAAAGAAACTTGGTTATATGTTTGCTAACGGTATATTATTAACGCCAGCTTGTGCGCTAATCATTTTTGCAACTGCACCGTTATTTGCAACCTATACGGATCCGGCTGCTTGGATGAAGGCGATGGAACTTTGTGTACCCGCGGGAACTTTATCAGATTTAAATATAACGGGATCAGAATTTTTACACTGGATGCCAGTCGTACAAGACCAACAAACAGGTGGCATCATTATGAAAATTGTCCAGGAAATAGTGTATGGCACAATTATAGGCTATGTATTCTTTCGATGGGCGCGTCGAGAGCGTGAAAAGGATAAAGAGCAGTTGCAACAATTGCCGCCGTATTTACAGACTAAGTAAAAAAGTGTATGGGTTTCCATACACTTTTTTAGTTTTAGTAAACTATAAAAAGATTGAATTTTCAATTTATTTATGTTAAGTTAGTGTAGGCATGTACTAAAAGTGGATATAAGATTTACTACTAGCTTTAATACGTAATGATTCCATGTGTAGTGCAAGTTTTTTAGAGAGTTACAAATTTATATTGTTATCTTTAATAAACAAGAACTATTTTAAGGGGGAATTTAAATGGGTAGTAGTGGAAGTATGGTAAAGCCAATTAGTGGTTTTTTAACAGCATTAATACAATATCCAGTACCGGTAGTAGAGTCACGTGCAGACATTGATAAACAAATTAAACAGATCATAAAAACAATTCATTCAACTAAATCAGGGTATCCTGGATTGGAATTGATAGTATTTCCAGAATATAGTACACAAGGGCTTAATACAAAAAAATGGACTACAGAAGAGTTTTTATGTACAGTTCCTGGGCCAGAAACAGACTTGTTTGCTGAGGCATGTAAAGAGTCTGAGGTATATGGTGTTTTTTCTATAATGGAAAGAAACCCTGATGGTGGAGAACCGTATAATACAGCAATAATTATTGATCCACAAGGTGAAATGATTTTGAAGTATCGTAAGCTAAATCCTTGGGTGCCAGTCGAACCTTGGAAAGCTGGAGATTTAGGCTTACCTGTTTGTGATGGACCTGGAGGAAGTAAATTAGCTGTTTGTATTTGTCATGATGGTATGTTTCCTGAAGTAGCTCGTGAAGCAGCTTATAAAGGTGCAAATGTCTTGATTCGTATTTCTGGATATAGCACACAAGTTAGTGAACAATGGATGTTAACTAATCGTTCGAATGCATGGCAAAACTTAATGTATACATTGTCAGTGAACTTAGCGGGTTATGATGGGGTATTTTATTACTTTGGTGAAGGACAAGTATGTAATTTTGATGGGACTACTTTAGTGCAGGGACACCGAAATCCTTGGGAGATTGTTACTGCCGAAGTATATCCAGAGCTAGCAGATCAGGCTAGATTAGGATGGGGTCTCGAAAATAATATATATAATTTAGGTTCAAGGGGATATGTAGCGACTCCTGGAGGGGTGAAAGAAAACCCGTATACGTTTGTAAAAGATTTAGCTGAAGGTAAATATAAGGTTCCTTGGGAAGATGAGATTAAAGTAAAGGATGGAACTATTTATGGGTATCCAGTCAAAAAGACGATTCATTCTTAAGTAAGATAAATAGAAAAAGCGCATCACTATGATGCGCTTTTTCTATTTACTCAATGATTTGGAACTCTTTTAACTCTTTTTCGATATTTTGTAGGAGTTGTTCGCTTTTTTGAAGTACATTCGTTGGGAAAGTTTCACCATCACCATATTCAACGCCGTGAGGATAATAATGTTTTCCTAATAAGGGAGGAAGTAGCTTTATATCAGCGTGTCTGCTACCAACATCACCTTCAACAGCCAAACCTTGTACGCGCAAATAATAAATATCATTTAATATTTCAAATTTATAATCGTATGTAACTCGTTCATAATCCCACTGTCCAGCAAGTACAAAATGGTTCTTTTCCATAATCTCTGTTAATAGTGTTAAATCAACGACTGCCCCATTAAATTTCGTATTTGTAAATTGCATATAATACCTCCTCTTTTCATGTTACATCATTATTTTTATAATAGTACGAATAATAAGAAAGCGCAATTCATATTGAGAGAAAAGGTAGAATCCAGACTTTTTTTGCAAAAATATGATATAGTGAAAAGAGTACGGTACACACAAAAAAGGAAAGAAAAGGATTTGTGTATATCTCAATTTTATGTTTTGTGCAGGAGGTATATCGATTGAAGAAATTATTGCGTATCGTAATGATTACATTTTTAATTTTAGCTGTTGATTTATACGGAAAATTACTCGTTTCACAATATATATTAACCCCATCTCAATCAAAGCAAGAAAATAAAATTGTGAAAAAGAAAAAACAAGTAAATGAAGACTCTTCCGATACTGTTTTAAATATGATTGGTGGGGACTCTGAAAATTTATTAGCAAAATGGGGCGAACCATCTCGAATAGAGCCATCTGCTTACGGATATGAATGGTGGGTATATAATCAAGATTTAACTAAGTATGTGCAATTTGGAGTTGCAGAACGAAAAGTTGTAACGGCGTATGTCGCTGGTGAGCAAGTTAAGGTGCCGCCTTATTATATAAATGAAAAGTATGAAGAAGTGTATAAAAAGAGTCCACTCTCGCATGAGATTTCGTTAAAAAGAGGGAAAAATAGTTATCAATTTGAGTTATCTGACACGGAAGTGATGGAACAACCATTAATACCTGTAGAAGATGGCTGGGCACAATTATATTTTGATCATTTTACACATGAGCTTGTTGGTGTTCGTTATATGGATGATGAAACGTTATTACGCCAAAGACCGTATCAGCTTGTTTATTCGGGTGAATTACTAGCTGAACAACCATTGACTCCAGATAAAATGAAACAAATAGAGAATGGGAATATGCAACAAATTTTTGA
Organism: Bacillus cereus group sp. MS39; assembly: GCF_040448665.1. Taxonomy (NCBI): domain Bacteria; kingdom Bacillati; phylum Bacillota; class Bacilli; order Caryophanales; family Bacillaceae; genus Bacillus; species Bacillus cereus group sp. MS39. The sequence goes on from NZ_CP123058.1 coordinate 1,447,246, forward strand.
TTTAACAAATATTATTCGAAGTCGCTATAAGTTACCGCTGCTAGCTTGGGATCAACAAACAGCAGAGGTGGCTATAGGGCATAGTAAAGATATGAAGGATAATAATTACTTTTCACACGATTCACCTACACTAGGTACGTTAGGAGATCGTTTACAGCGCGGGAAAGTAGGGTTTCAACTTGCTGGTGAGAACATAGCGGCGCAGCATAGTGATGGAATTGCGGCGGTGCAAGGTTGGCTAAATAGTGAAGGGCATAGAAAGAATGTATTAAATGAACAATTTACAGGATTAGGTGTTGGGGTATACGATAAGTTTTATACACAAAACTTTATTCGAAAATAAAGTGAAATTTTAAGTTGTGTAGGGGACACCTCACGTTTAAGTACTTCGTATTCACTGAAGTGTAGGTCGGAATCTTACCGTATGCAAATAGCAGGATAAAAAGGTGCATGAATCGTCTAAAAATAGGCGAACCATGTGCCTTTTTTTTCTTACTATATAGTAGATATACATGAAGAGGTGAGGATTATGCCAACAACAAAAGGGCCGTTACATCCATCGGTTCAACAGTTTAAAGAGTTTGTAAACCATCACCCTAAAATGGTTCATGAGGTTAGAAGTGGTCACAAAACTTGGCAACAGTTTTATGAAGAATGGTACTTACTTGGTGAAGAAGATCCGATATGGGCAACTTTTAGGCCTGATGGAGCGCCAGCTTTTTCTTCGGTAAAAGAAAATAAACAAGAAAAAGAAAAAGATAATCGAACTGAAGAGGAAAAAACTGCTGATGTGATGGGACAAATGCTTTCTTTCTTTAAAAAGCTAGATGTGGAACAGATGCAACACCATTTAGCTAATGTGACGAGTGCTATTGGTAGTGTGCAACAAGTTTTTCAACAATTTCAAGGGAAGCCCGCGCGGCAAGAAGAAAGTACTTCCGAAAATAATCCATTTTTCTTTCAGAAGGATTAGGGGGAAAGCGGATGAGAGCAGAAATTATGGAGTTTATAAAGGCTGATGAGGATTTATCTCGCTATATTAGGGAGCAACCGTACTGGTATAGAAAACTAACGCGAAACCCTGAAGAAAAAGAGGCATTTGAGTTAGCGGCTATGCAGCATTTCAAAAAAACGATACCAGATAAAGTTGAGAAATTTCAAAACCAATTGGCAGTTGCCTCCATTATGATCGATATGTTTCAGTATATGAAGCAGCAAAATACAACATAATTGGAAGGGAAAACTATGTCCGTCATGCAGAACTTTTGATACAATAGAAGCGGATTATTTAAAAAGGAGTTGCAGCATGAGCATGACGGAAATTTGTTTAGTACGACATGGACAAACTGATTGGAATTTTCAAGAGATTATTCAGGGACGTGAAGATATTCCACTTAATGAAGTGGGAAAGAAGCAAGCAAGTCAAAGTGCAGTTGCTTTGCAAGCGGAAGCATGGGATGTAATTATAAGTAGCCCATTAATTAGAGCGCACGAAACAGCTAAGGAAATTGCAGGGGCTGCAGGATTGCAATCGATTTTATTAGATGAGCGATTTGTTGAACGTAATTTTGGTGAAGCTTCTGGGAAGCCGGTTGCGACTGTTAGGGAGCTAATTGCAGAAGGTAAAGTAGAAGGTATGGAGCAAGATGACGAGATTGTAACTCGTTGCTTTGCTGCTATAAAAGATGTTGCAGAAACTCATTCTGGCAAACGTATTATCATTGTAGCTCATTCACATGCGATAAAAGCAATTTTACATGCAATTGCACCGGAAGATATTTCGTTTAAGACACCATTAAAAAATGCATGTATTAGTTATGTGAAAGAAAATAGTGGGAAATGGGATGTTCTGAAATATAATATTGCGGAACATATTAATGTATAAGTATGTGCTGGGATTATACGGAAAATAGTTAGAGTGATATCTTTCTGTTTAGTGAGACGCTTCAATTAGTAGTTCTATTCTAAATGTGGTATGATGAATACTCGGAGGTGTCTCTCATGATTGTAGCGACGCTGGAAAGCGTATTGATATTAGATAAGGCAGAGCAGCTTGCAAAAGCGATTATCTGTTCAGATATAGCAGAAGACTATCGTAAGTGTTATAAAGAATTGCATGAAGATATGGAAGTTCAGACGTTAATTCAGCAATTTACAGCGATGAAAGAACGATATGAAGAAGTGCAACGTTTCGGTAAATACCATCCTGATTATACTTTCGTTTCGACGAAAATGAGGGAGTTAAAGCGTTCTGTAGACTTACATGATAAGGTTGCAGCTTTTAAACGAGTAGAAACAGCTTTGCAAAAGTTGTTAGATGAAGTTAGTGTAGCAATCGGTTCTGAGGTGTCTTCTTCCATCAAAGTTCCAACAGGAAATCCATTTTTTGATGCTGGTGGCTGTGGTGGCGGTTGTGGTACCGGCGGAGGTTGTGGCTGTAAAACGGGGTAAATTACCCCGTTTTTTAGAAGATAGAAGAAAACGTATACAGAGTTTGTCCTGTAATGTCATAAATTTCTGATTGGTTTTCATAAAATATAAAATATATGTTTTTAAAAGGAGAAGATGGAGAAGATTATGTTCGGGCAACGACAAAGTATGATTGTTTATTTACATTCATTGAAACATGCCAAGATTTTAAGGAAATATGGTAACATACATTACATATCAAAACGCTTAAAATACGCAGTAGTATATTGTGATATGGAACAAATTGAGCATATGATGCAAAAGTTGAACAAACTTCCTTTTGTGAAGAAGATAGAACAGTCGTACCGCCCGTATTTAAAAACGGAATTTGAAAATTCACGTCCTGATCGGGCAAAAGAATACGATTATAGTTAATAGAAAAAATCCCCTGCTAATTTTAGTAGGGGATTTTTTTACTTGAAATAACACTTTATTTCATTGGAGGAATGAAATTATTCATTCGTAAAATACCAATTAAATGATTGAAAAACAGTTCTTTTTCTGGGAAAGTTGTGGATGGTTTTACCGTAAAGGTAGTCACTTTTCTTCCTAGTTGTTCTGCCGTTTCTTCAAATAAAATGACGCGTTTACTTTTTTTATTTTCAAGTACAGGAATGCCTTCACGACATATGTATAATGGTTGGAAATCACCAGTAGTAGTTGGTTTTAATATTACAACAAGTGAGCACACTTTTTTTTCATTTTTAATCGTTTCAAATTGTAACATATGTGTTATACGTTCTTGATTTGCTTTGGCAATTTCAAGTAATTCATATAAATCAGAGTAGCCTTCTCCGAGTTCTATAAAGCGTTGAATCATATTTTTTCCTCCTCTTTCTTTTATTTACTGTACCATCTCACTTTTTAAATGAAAAGTAGACAAAGAAAAAAAACCCTGCAAAGCAGGGCCCTTCTTATACTAGCATGTACTAGTAAGAAGGCAAAGGGAGAGGAGAAACCGGAGGAAGAACTTATGGGGAAACGTAAGTCTTCTCCGCGGTTGGCAACAACATCGAAGGTGATGTTGTTATAATTATTTATGTCCAATCTAAATGAAGATATACATCATGAAATTAAATTTTATGTTTGGCTTTTTATTTTTCTTTTTTTTATTTTATGATAGGATAAAAAAGATAAAGTGAAACGAATATACATAATGGGTTCGTGTTAGCGCATAGTGAGATGAATACATAAAAATGCAGAGCGGTTATTTTAAGCCAAAGTTCTCCTATTGTTCGTTGAGAAATGAATGGAAAATTTCATGGAATAGTATAGTTTGGTAGCGGTTACCGAATGGAGAAAGGTTTTCTATAATTGCTCGATAGATTGAAATAAAGGTAGTGACAACAGATGAGAGTAGTTTCAGGAAAATGTAAAGGGCATCCACTAAAAGCGGTGCCAGGTAATACAACACGTCCAACGACAGATAAAGTAAAAGAATCAATCTTTAATATGATAGGTCCTTATTTTGATGGTGGTATCGCTCTTGATTTATTTGGCGGTAGTGGTGGTCTTGGAATCGAGGCTATAAGTAGAGGGATTGATAAAGCAATTTTTGTTGATCGAGATAATAAAGCGATAAAAGTAATCCATCAAAATTTAGAAAGTTGTCGAATACAGGAACAAGCTGAAGTATATCGAAATGATGCAGAACGTGCGGTAAAGGCTCTTATAAAACGTGAAATATCATTCGATCTTATATTAATTGATCCTCCATATAAAGATCAAAAAATTGTATCTTTAATTAGTGTGATGGATCAACATGGATTGCTACATAGAGATGGATTAATTATGTCAGAGCATGGTAATGATGTAGTTTTACCTGATTCTATAGGGAGTCTTGTAAAAGTAAGAGCTGAAAATTATGGGATTACAGCAATATCGATTTATAAGTATGAAGGTGAGGGGACGGAATGACTAGTATAGCTATTTCTTCGGGAAGTTTTGATCCAATTACCCTTGGGCATCTGGATATTATTAAAAGGGGAGCAAAAGTATTTGATGAGGTATACGTAGTAGTTTTAAACAACTCGTCAAAAAAACCGTTCTTTTCAGTTGAAGAGCGCTTAGATTTAATTCGAGAAGCAACAAAGGATATCCCGAATGTAAAAGTAGATTCACATAGTGGACTACTAGTGGAGTATGCGAAAATGCGTAATGCAAACGCGATTTTGCGTGGGTTACGAGCGGTTTCTGATTTTGAATATGAGATGCAAATTACTTCTATGAATCGAAAATTAGATGAAAATATTGAAACCTTTTTTATTATGACAAATAACCAATATTCATTTTTAAGCTCGAGCATTGTAAAAGAAGTTGCGAGATATGGAGGAAGCGTAGTAGATCTTGTACCTCCTGTTGTAGAACGTGCTTTAAAAGAAAAGTTTCAAACCCCGTTAAAGTGAACGGGGTTTTTCTTTGTTGCTACGAAAAAATAATAAGATAACATATACATATAAACAAAATAAAGTAAAGATCGGTCCATAGTGTACAAAAGATGTCCAAATTTCTTGCAGTATAGAAGAATGATTCGATAAAAATACGGGGATATCTTTTTGCATAGGTGAAAAAGAGCTTACTTTTTCATAAAATGGTTTCCAAAATATAAAAGTAAAAATAGGAGCCAGAATACTTTGGATAATTCGTGCGAAAAAATAGGGCTTAAATCGGATGTCTGTTTCAGCTAATATGCTAGCAACTTGTGCCTGAATAGAAAGGCCGCTAAACGCTAAAATAAAGCTTGTTACCATAGCTTGCTGCAGGAGGGGTGTTTCATTTATTTGACTAATCATTTGGCTACCGAGTGTCATTTCAAAAATGCCTGATAAGATTGGAATACTAAATTCTGTAGTTAGTTGGAAGAATGATAAAATATGTTGCATAATAAAAGAAAGTGCTGCTGTAATATGAAATACAGTAATCATTTTATTTAAAACAGAGAATAAAATAATAAATCCACCAATCATAAGTAATGTTTGAATAGAAGAAACGATAGCGTCCCCAAGTAATTTTCCTAATGGTCTTTTTTCTTGCATGCGCGTCTCGTGTAGGACTGAAAAAGGGTTTTGAAAAGGACGTTTTTTAGTAGGATGTTGATCCTTCGTGGAAATATTGTTATTGCCGTAAAAACGCATCAATAACCCGACGGCAAAGTTACTTAAATAATGTGCAGCGGCTAATACGATTCCTAATTTTGGATTATTGAAAAAACCGATAGAAACAGCTCCAAAAATAAAAAGTGGATTAGATGAGTTTGTAAAAGATACGAGGCGTTCTGCTTCGATTTGTGTTAGCTGATTACTTTTACGTAGTCTAGCGCTTAATTTGGCGCCAGCAGGGAATCCAGAAGCCATTCCCATTGCCCAAACAAATCCGCCTATCCCTGGAACGCGAAAAAGTGGTCGCATGAGTGGTTCTAATATAACACCTATAAATTTTACAACACCAATACTAATTAGAAGTTCCGCAATGATGAAAAACGGTAAAAGTGAAGGGAATACAACTTCCCACCATATATTTAACCCTCGAATGGAAGCTTGCAAAGCAGCTTGGGGGTGAAGTACAAGAGAAAAGGTTAAAAACAGTGTTGATATGGTAAGAAAAGCCGTTTTCCATTTTTCATACATGTAAGTAAATCCCCCTTTGTCCCAAAAAACGTTCATTTCAGTATACGTGGATACGTAGTGCATTTAGACCATAAGTATGAAAAAGGAATGAAAAAAATTAAAGGGTGAGAAAAATGAAAGAACCGAAAATTGGTTTAGCTCTTGGATCTGGGGGCGCAAAAGGGTTTGCGCATATTGGTGTTATAAAAGTTTTAAGAGAAAATGGTATACCGATTCATATGATTGCAGGAAGTAGTATGGGGGCTTTAGTAGGTACGTTTTATGCAGCTAGCTCAAACGTTGAAAGGTTGTATAAACTGGCAAATGTTTTTAAGAGGAAATATTATTTAGATTTTACAGTTCCGAAAATGGGATTTATTGCTGGAAAACGTGTCAAAGATATGATTAAAATGTTTACATATAATAAAAATTTAGAAGAGTTAGATATCCCGACGGCTGTTGTGGCTACTGACATCTTGAAGGGGGAAAAAGTAGTTTTTACAAGTGGTCCTGTTGCAGAGGCTGTGAGAGCTAGCATATCTGTACCTGGAGTGTTTGTACCAGAAAAAATAGATGGACGATTATTGGTGGATGGCGGAGTGATTGATCGCATTCCAGTATCGGTTGTGAAAGAGTTAGGTGCCGATATTGTTATTGCTGTTGATGTATCGCCGATTAAAGTGAATGGAGAGGTTACGTCTATTTATGATGTAATTATGCAGAGTATTGAAATTATGCAACATGAGCTGGTGATGAATCGACAAATTGCATCGGATTTAATGATGCGACCAGCTGTAGAACAATTTAGTTCACGTGCTTTTACAAACATTGAAGACATTATTCGAGTTGGAGAAGTAGAGGCGGAAAAACATGTTGCAAATATTTATTTATTAATTGAGCAGTGGAAGGAGAAACATAATGTTTAAGCGTTTTCGGTTTATATATGCAATTTTAATAGGGGTTATATTGGCGATGTTACTTGTTTACGTACGTTTACCGTATTATGTAACAAAACCAGGAATGGCGGCCAAATTAGAGCCTTACGTTCAAGTTGAGGGTGGAACGAAAGAATCCGGTGATTTTATGCTTGTTACGGTTTCAATGGGACCAGCAAATGTGGTGAATTTAATAGCGGCACAGTTTAATAAATATACACATATTTCGAAAGCGGAAGAAATATTGCAAAAAGGTGAGAGTGATGAAGAATATCAATTCCGCCAAAATTATGCGATGAAAGATTCGCAAAATGCAGCAATCTATAATGCGTATAAACGTGCAAACCGTACTGTTTCTTTTGAAAATAAAGGTGTATTGGTTGCAGGAGTAGCGAAAGGGATGCCGTCAGAAGGAAAGCTTAAGCTTGGAGATGTCATCATAGCTGTCGACGGAAAAACATTTGAAAAGACGGAGCAATTTATTGAATATATGACAGGGAAAAAAGAAGGGGAAGCAGTAAATATTGAGTACAAGAGAAATGGAAAACAGTTAAAAGAAAATTTAAATGTAAAGGCCATTCCGAATGGAAATGGGCGTGTTGGTATAGGGGTTTCTATCGTTACTGAAAGAGAATTAGTGGTAGATCCGAAAGTGAAAATTGATTCTCATGAAATAGGCGGACCATCGGCAGGCCTAATGTTTACATTAGAAATATATAATCAACTTGTGGAAGATGATTTAACAAGAGGGCATGAAATAGCTGGAACAGGGACGATAAATGAAAAGGGAGAAATTGGCCCGATTGGTGGTATTCAGCAAAAAGTGGTTGCTGCAAGTGATGCTGGTGCTGAAGTGTTCTTTGCGCCAAATGAAAAAGGTGCGGAGAAATCGAATTATAAAGATGCGCTTGAGGCTGCGAAAGATATTAAAACAAAAATGAAAGTTGTACCAGTTGATACGCTGGATGATGCATTGCTGTATTTGGAAAAAATGGGCGAGAAAAAATAAACCTCTCTGAAAAAGAGAGGTTTATTTATAGAAATTTTGCAGTTGTTTCATCATAACGAATTGGATGGTGTGTTGCATCTTGTTTTAGTAGTTGTGTTCGTAATGGTTCTTGCATGATGGAGAAATATACAGAATTGGCTTTTCGCTCTATATGTAAAGTAGGATGGTCAAATGTTTTTGTATGGGTAAGGATGGGAAGTTCTATTTTTTTCTTGTTTTTTGAAAGGTAAGTTTGTCCTTTTTGTGACATGCCTAGTAGACGAATGTACGGTGCATGCTGCTCTATATTTGCGCTATGTATTTCTTCTTTTGTTGTATTTGTTAAAATGTGTGTACAAGCTCTTTGTAATCTAGTCCATGTATAACGCTTCGTTTTTAATGCTTCCATGAATGAATGGAAGGAGGAACTGTTTTGTATTTTTGATAAAATACGATGCTCTAAACCTTCTTCTATTTCATATATATGTCGTAAGTCTTCTGGAGACATCGTCATGAGTTTGTATTTAAAAAATGAAAAGTATTGTTCCCAATTATGTAATATCCCGTAGTTTTGTTTGTAACTTGCTAAAAGAGAAGCAGTCGCTTTTGGGATAAAAGGCTCAATTTCTGTAAAAGAACTATTTTCGCTAAAAAGTTGTTTACGAATACTAGTTGCGCTTGCAATATGTTGGTCGCTAAATGTTTCATCATGATAATGAGATGCGAATCTTTTTATCGTTTGTGCTTGCATAGAACTATTTTGTAAGAAAATTGATTTCATGTATTGGAATCCTAATATGTTATTCGGTTGTGACATGTCTATGTTTTTTTCGGATGGTAAAATGTGTAGGAAGGCTTCAGATGTAGCTTTTGCGTAACTGTTACCTGCATTCATAAATTGCTTTACAAGATGATTAAAAGTATCTTCTTCATTTTTTTGCACAGAGATGGTGTTATGAAAATTTTCAATCTGCCCATCTTCACTACCGAAACAAATTTCAGAAACACGCAGGGCGTTTAAAATAGAAATAGCGCCATTTGCAAAGGTTTCAGCCTTTTGTGTTGAGAAGGCGTATGGAAGCTCTACAACAAGGTCTACACCGCATGATAAGGCCATTTTGGTACGATACCATTTGGATATGAGTGCTGGCTCACCACGCTGTAAAAAAGGGCCACTCATAACAGCGATTGTAATATCGGCGTGTGTTAACTTTTTTGTTTGTTGCACATGATAATCATGACCGTTATGAAAAGGGTTATATTCAACAACAATGCCACTGGCTTTTATGGTAATCTCTCCTTTCGATGTAGCATCTTTTTCAAAAACGTGATACTCTATATATTATTTACTATGATGACTTCATTATAGTGTAAAGAAAAAACATTGACAAATATAAAATGGCTAGCTATAATTTTGTTTGTTGCCTTGAGGTGATATGATATGAAATGGTCCATCCATCAATTGAATAAATTGAGAAATAAAGGATTGACATTGGATGAGATGGTAGATGTAAGTGAGCTGCAAGAGGTCGAGAAAGATATTCGTGAAATTAATCCTGCTCATGTAACAGGAAGAGTTGATTTTGGCTCCGGTAAGTTTACGTTCCATCTACATATAACTGGAAGCATGGTTTTACCATGTTCTCGCTCTTTAGTAGATGTGACATTACCATTTGACATTAAAACAACTGAGGTGTTCCAAACTTCACAAGAAGAATTTGAAACTGAAGCTGAAATTCATTGTTTAGAAGGAGAAGTACTTGACTTACTGCCCGTAATCAAGGAAAATATACTTTTGGAGATTCCAATGCAAATTTTCAGTGATGATGTTTCTGGTGGAGCACCGATGCAAGGTCAAGACTGGCAAGTGATTTCGGAAGAAAACAAAGAAAAGACTGTTGATCCACGATTAGCAGGACTTGCAAAGTTTTTTGACAAATAATCGGAAGACTGGTTTAGGCCTTCATATGAAAATAACTATTTCTTTTAAGGAGGTGGGAAGAATGGCTGTACCTTTTAGAAGAACTTCTAAAACAGTAAAAAGAAAGCGTCGTACGCATTTCAAATTATCAGTACCTGGTATGGTAGAGTGCCCAAGCTGTGGTGAAGCGAAATTAGCTCACCGTGTATGTAAAGCATGCGGTACTTACAAAGGTAAAGAAGTAATCAGCAAGTAATTGCGGGAAAATAAACGTAGAAGATATCTTCTGCGTTTATTTTTTTTTGTTGTATTCTATCTTTTCTAGTAACTGCATATGCTTAATAAAAAATGCATAGGGAGGACTAGAGAGATGGCGACAACAAGACAAGATGCTTGGACTGATGATGAAGATTTGCTTCTGGCAGAAGTAGTACTCCGGCATATTCGAGAAGGTGGAACGCAATTATCTGCCTTTAAAGAAGTGGGAAGACATTTATCTCGTACACCAGCAGCATGTGGCTTTAGATGGAATTCTTACGTTAGAAAGCAATACAAAGAACGTATTGAAGAAGCGAAGCAACTACGTAAAGTAGAAAATTATGAAGTAAAAGAGACAAAGGTAGTAGAGCCTACGTCAATTACATTGAATGATGTTATTGATTTCTTGCAAAATTATAAAGATGAAAACTCTTTAATGGTGTTGCAACAGCAAATTGAATCGTTACAAACAGAGAGAGAGAGTCTTTTGGAGCGATTATCAGTATATGAGGAAGAGTATAGAACATTGCTTGATTATATCGATCAAAAAAGAAGTGTAATGGTAGCGGAAAGAAATAGCGCTCGTTCGAATGGGAAATTAGAAAAGTTAAAGAAATAAAAAAACAGCTGCTATGTAGCTGTTTTTTTATTTCTTATGCAGACTCTTCGTTTGTAACCGTATTCAAATTTGTTTCTGGGTTCCAAACATAAAAATCACCATCAGGTACTGATACAGGCTGGAAATTTAATTTATCCCAAAAACCAGCTGAATGGATACGTGCGATCGTTTTAATTGGGAACTGTAGCCCCTTCGCATAATTTACAAGCATTTCTCCGAATCCTTGTTTTTGGAAAGTCGGTAACACTTCAAGTTTATAGAGTTCTAGGTAAGTACCTGTAATTTCGAATGGTTCTCCGCCGTTCCTTTTCATATATAGACTCATGCGTGCAATTAGTGATCCGCCATAATAAATACCGTAAAATGGAGATTCACTATCGTTTTCAATAATGTTTGCCTGTAATTCTTCTAACATGGATAGTTCTTGAGCTCCGCAACCTTTAAATTTTTTAAATTCGTCTAATGTTTTATAATTGATGAGCAAGCGCTCAACTTTTGGGAATCCCATAACATCACATCCTTTTCTTGTCTCGTTGAATGCAGAAAAGTAAAAATATTTATAATAATATTATAACTCATTTTTTTATTTTTATGAAGAAGATAGTATATTTCTTTTATTATTTTTTTGAGGATTTGCTAAACTAAGAGTAGAAGCATATTAATAGGTAGTATATACATATTGAAAGTAGAGGTTGCATTTGTTTGTTAAAGAGCAATGAAATTGTAAACTATGTTCATGGAATTGAGAAAGGTAAAGTGAAACTGTAATCGGTGGGATTTGTTCACCTTTAGTTAATTATGATTCCGCACCAATCAGGCGTTTGCGGGATAAAAAGGGGGAGGGAAAGGGACTTGTGTAACGTATTTATATGAGTTCCTTGTGTGAAAATGAAAATCGGAGTTGTGGGACCAGGAGCTATCGGTCTGTTATATGCATTTTATTTACAAAAAAGTAATCAAGATGTTACGTTGTTTACAAGGACAGCTAAACAGGCTGAGGAATTGAATAGAACGGGTGTAACTTGTATGAGGGAGGAAAAACGTGAAACCGTATTCCCACCTGTTTTACCAATAGAAAGTATGCTAGACCAGAAGCTAGACTATATATTTATTGCTGTTAAGCAATATCATATAACTGACATACTACCTTTTGTGCGAGGGGAATCCTCATTAATCTTTTTGCAAAACGGAATGTCGCACCTTCATGCTATGCAGCAAATAAGGAATAAAAATATTGCGGTTGGGATTGTAGAGCATGGTGCAAAAAAAGAAGAAAGACATATCGTTTATCATACGGGAATAGGTGTAACGAAGTTTGGAATCGTGCACGGCCAGTCTATACATTTTGAAAAAATATTTAATTGCTTTCCATTTCCTCATTTTCCGATTCAAATAGAAGATGATTGGAAGGATGTCATGCACAAAAAATTAGTAGTTAATGTATGTATCAATCCATTGACAGCATTATTACAAGTCCAGAACGGAGAGTTGATTACGAACCCGTTTTTTTATCGATTGATGGAGCAAGTTTTTCAGGAAGTCGTTTTTCTTGTTAAAGAAGAAAAAGAAATGGTATGGAAAATGGTACATCGCGTATGTGAAAGAACGTCTCGTAATACATCATCTATGCTGGCAGATGTAAGGGCAAATAGACAAACGGAAATCGGTGCGATTGTTGGATATGTATTAGAAGAAGCTAAGAAACAGCAACGATCTGTTCCGACACTGCAATTTTTGTTCGATGCAATAAAAGGATTAGAAGTAAAAGAATAAGTGTAATTCTTTGCTTTTACGTGCAACATTGACTACAATGTGGATTGGTGAGAGAACAGGATACGAAAGGAAGAATTATATGGAGATAAAAGAAATCTCTGTTCCGCAACAAGGTGTTGTAGCGGACTATATGAACGGTAAAAAAGAGATACAGTCGTGTTTTGACTATATGTTAACAGAAGATGCTTTTAAACAGCGTGTACATGATTTGTGTGAGAGGGAGTTTTTCCGCCAAGACTTAGTAGCGCATTTATTAGAATATAATACAAAATTACAAGCGGGAGAAGCTACGATTCAAAATGTAAAAGCGCTTGGAGATGAAAATACATATGTTGTTATAGCTGGACAACAAGCTGGGTTATTAACTGGACCACTTTATACAATTCATAAAATTATTTCAGTTTTACAGCTTGCGAGGGAAAAGGAAGAAAGTTTAGGTGTTAAAGTCGTTCCTGTTTTCTGGATTGCTGGTGAAGACCATGATATGGATGAAATTAATCATACTTTTGTAACGAAGAATAAAAAAATAAAAAAGACTATTTTTCATGACCGTAATCCGAAAGTGGCGAGTGCTTCAGAGTCCGAGCTTTCTTTGGAAGACTGTAGAAAGTGGATTGAAGAAATTTTCAAAACATACCCTGAAACGAATTTTACAAAGGATGTACTGCAATTTATTGATGATTCTTTGGGGAAATCGAATACGTATGTAGATTTCTTTGCCCATCTTATTATGAAAATGTTCGTTAATTCTGGTTTAATTCTTGTTGATTCGCATCATCCTGAATTAAGAAAATTAGAAGTGCCGTTTTTCAAGCGAATTATAGGTAAGTATAAAGAAGTGCAAGAGGGGCTTCATAACCAACAGGAAGTAATTAAAGAATTAGGATATAAACCAATTATTGAAACAAAGTATAATGCAGTACATATATTCATGGAAATTGATAATGAGCGAGTATTACTTGAAGACGATCAAGGGAAGTTTGTAGGGAAGGATGGAGCGTATTCCTTTTCATATGAGGAATTGATGGAAGAGATGGAAAGAAGTCCGGAACGCTTTAGTAATAATGTTGTAACGCGCCCTCTTATGCAAGAGTATCTATTTCCTACGCTTGCGTTTATTGGAGGACCAGGGGAATTAGCTTACTGGAGTGAATTGCAACAAGTTTTCCATACGATTGGTTTCCAAATGCCGCCTGTCGTTCCGCGTATTACAATCACTTATGTAGAGAGGGATATAGCGACAGATTTATACGATTTGCAATTGCAAGACAGTGATCCGTTTTTAAATAACGTAGATAAGTTGCGTGAAAACTGGTTATCTAATCAAATAGAGGAACCGATAGATGATCGATTTGTAGAGGCGAAAAAAGAAATAATTGATATCCATACGTCATTACAACAGTTTGTGAAGAAAATAGATCCTGGATTAAGTGCGTTTGCAGGGAAAAATGAATTCAAAATTAATGAACAAATTGAACTGTTGGAAAGAATGTTGAAAAGAAATGTTGAGAAAAAACATGAAGTACAGCTAAATAAATTCCGTCGCATACAATTTGCACTTCGTCCATTAGGGGCGCCGCAAGAGCGTGTGTGGAATGTATGTTACTATTTAAATCAGTTCGGTTTGGATTTCGTTGATCGTGTAATGGAAAAACCGTTTTCTTGGGACGGAAAACATCATGTTATAAAACTATAGAATCTTGCTCTTAGGAGCAGGATTTTATTTTTGTCCTGTTGAATTTACTGTGAAGTGAAATTTTTCTGAATTATTAATTTTAAAAAAGTGAATATCGTAATTATGCAGGATACTTAAATATATGACAAAATAGCACAAAATGTAAACGTATTATCATCTTTTTCGACAGTTTTTTATTTAAATTCCCGCAAAAAATGATAAAATTTAGTATATAATAAAAGAAAATAGCGATTTGTATAGTATGCTGCCTTTGTAGGCAAGTTAAATGAGTCGTTCTTTCATAGTATTTCGTTCTCTAATCGTGAAATATGCGTTTGGGGGAGGAGATGCATTCAACATAATTAATTGGAAAAAGAGTAGGTGCAACAATGTTTAAACATGTAACAGTGCTTTTGAAGGAAACAGTAGACGGCTTAGATATAAAGCCAGATGGTACATATGTAGATTGTACACTGGGGGGAGGAGGACATAGTTCTTATTTATTATCCCAATTAACTGAAGGTGGAAGATTAATCGCGTTTGATCAAGATGAGATAGCGATTCAAAATGCGAAAGAAAAATTCTCTTCATACGGTGAGCAGTTCATAACAGTAAAGAGTAATTTCCGTTATTTATCTGAAAAACTACAGGAATTAGGTATAACAGAAGTAGACGGTATTTTATTTGATTTAGGTGTTTCATCCCCACAATTAGATACACCAGAGCGTGGCTTTAGTTATCATCATGATGCACCGTTAGATATGCGGATGGATCAAGATGCCCCATTAACAGCATATGATGTTGTAAATAGCTGGTCATATGAACAACTTGTAAGAATTTTCTTCCAGTATGGTGAAGAGAAATTTTCAAAACAAATAGTAAGGAAAATTGAGGCGTATCGTGAGAATAAAGCTATTGAAACGACAGGAGAATTAGTAGAACTAATTAAAGAGGGTATTCCAGCTCCTGCTCGTAGAACGGGTGGACATCCTGCGAAGCGAGTGTTCCAAGCAATCCGTATTGCTGTAAATGATGAATTGAAAGTATTTGAAGAAGCGTTGGAATCTGCAATTGACATGGTCAAGCCAGGTGGAAGAGTTAGTGTTATAACATTCCATTCTTTAGAAGACCGTATTTGTAAAACGACGTTTAAGCGAAATAGTACAACGCCACAATTGCCACCAGGATTACCGATTATTCCTGATGAATTTAAGCCGAAATTAAAACTTATTACAAGAAAACCGATTTTACCTTCTGATATAGAGTTAGAAGAAAATAATCGAGCGCGTTCTGCGAAATTGAGAATCGCTGAAAAACGATAAAAAGGGGAGAGAGGTATGAGTAACTTAGCTGTAAAGTACAAACAACAAGCGCAAGAAGAGATACAGATTCAAACGCCCCCACAGCAGATGGTTCAGCCAAAAGCTAAAGCGAAGATTACAAGAATCGAAAAACTGTTGTATGTAGCATTTATTGGCTTTTTATTGTATGCCTGTGTAGCGTTTATTGGAAATAAAGCAGGCCTTTATCAAGTTAATGTAGAAGCAGCGACGATAGAACAAAAAATTGTACAGCAGCAAAAAGAAAATCAAGAGTTACAGGCTGAAGTAGAGAAGTTAAGTCGCTATGAACGAATCGCTGAAGTTGCAAAAAAACACGGGCTAGAAATTAATGCGAATAATGTGAAGGGCCTCAAATAAGGCAATAGGTGTGAAGGGAAAATGAAAAGAAATATGACTAAATTTCATACCAATAAGGGAGCAGGGTATTTTATGATTTTATTCCTCCTGCTCTTTTTGCTATTGTTAGCCCGATTTTTTTACATACAAGCAACAGGAACTGTTCATAATCAAGATTTGGATAAACTTGCTCAGCAAAAACATAGTAAAAAAGGAGTTCTAGAAGCAAATCGCGGGACGATTTATGATCAAAACGGTCATGTACTAGCGCAAGATGCAAACTCTTATAAACTTGTAGCGGAATTAAAAGGTGCGAATCATGTTGAAAATAAAGAGGATACTGCAAAGAAAATTGCGGGAGTACTCGGAAAAGATGAAGAGAAGATTTTAGCCACGTTAAATAAAAAAGATAAAAGTCAAGTCGAATTTGGAACACTAGGTAAAGATTTGACGAAAGAACAGAAGGAACAAATAGAAGCATTGAAATTGCCAGGCATATCTTTTATTACTGAAAATGCAAGAGTGTATCCGAACGGTGATTTTGCATCTTACGTTATAGGTCATGCTAAACCGAATGAAGAGGGGACTTCGGTAGGGCAATTTGGTTTAGAAAAAAGTTTAGATAAATATTTAAGTGCTTCTAACGGCAAAGTAGCTTATACAGGCGATCGTAAAGGAGTGTCTCTTGACGGTGGAAAAGTGAACGTAGAGGCACCTAAAAACGGAGATAACGCGTATTTAACGATAGATCAACGTATTCAAAGTTATTTAGAAGATGCGATGAAAGCTGCAAGTAAGCATTACGACCCAGAAAGTTTAATAGGGATTGTTGCGGATCCAAAAACAGGGAAAATATTAGCGATGTCTAGTAAACCTAGTTATGATCCAAATGATCGTCAAATTAAATATTTCTTCAATGATGCAATTGCAAATGCATTTGAACCTGGATCAACAATGAAAATTTTCACGTTAGCAGCAGCTATTAATGAAGGTGTGTATAAAGGACAAGATTATTATCAGTCTGGTACATATCAAGTCGGGAACCGAAAAATAAAAGATCATAACGGTGGCGCTGGATGGGGATCTATCACATTTGATGAAGGGGTAGAGCGTTCTTCCAACGTAGCGTTTGCAATTTTAGGGGATCAAAAACTTGGCCCCGAACGTTTCCGAAAGTATATTCATAGTTTTGGATTAGATGAAAAAACGAACATTGATTTACCTGGTGAAGGTTCAAATGCAATTGTATTTGATCAACAAATACAGCAAGTAACAACAGCTTTTGGACAAGGTTCTACTGTAACGCCAATTCAGCTTGTGCAAGCTGCAACTGCTATTGCAAATGATGGAAAAATGATGAAGCCTTATACAATTGATAAAATTGTAGATCCAATAACAGCCGAAGTAAAATTAGAACATAAGCCAGAGGAAGTGGGAAAACCTGTTACGAAAGAAACAGCAGCGCAAGTAAGACAGTTATTAGAACGTGTTGTTACATCGCCGAAAGGAACAGGAACTGCTTATAAAGTTGATGGGTATTCAGTTGGTGGTAAAACAGGGACAGCGCAAATTCCGGATGGAAAAGGTGGCTATATGACGGGAAGAGAGAATTATATATTCTCATTCTTAGGGATGGCACCTATGGACGATCCACAACTTGTTGTGTATGTAGCTGTAAAACAGCCGAAATTGAAAGATGATGAGAATGGCGCACAGCCTTTAGCTGATATTTTTAAATATGTAACTAAAAATAGTTTAGAGTATTTAAAGATTAAGCCAAATGAAATAAAAGACCCGAAAAAATATGTGAAAGAACAACAAACTGTCGTTCCGGATGTAACAGGGAAAACGATGGAAGAAGCGAAAAAAGCAATTGATAAAGCAAAACTTCGTCCAATCGTATTAGGTGAAGGGAAAGTGCAGCAGCAAGTGCCAAAAGCAACTGAGCAAACATTAAAAGGTGACCGAGTCTTCTTAGTAGGAGATAAACCTACAATGCCAAATATACAAGGCTGGGCACTGCGTGATGTTATGAATTTAGCGAAAACATTAAAGCTTAACCTAAAACCTACTGGTACCGGATATGTAACTGAACAAAGTGTGGCAGAAGGAACATTGTTACAACCTGGTACAGAGTTAGGTGTAACACTTGTACCGCCACTTGAACCACAACAAGAAGCAGAAAAACAGTAATGGTAAAAGAGAAGAAGTTCTAATTAAATAAGTACAAGCATATATTGGAACAAGCTAGGCGTAAGGGAGGCTTGTTCCAATATGCGTGTATCAAATGTAACAGTTAGAAAAAGACTTATTTTTATACTCATATCAGGTATACTTATTTTCACTATCATCGATATTCGTCTTGGATATGTGCAATTTTTTCTTGGGAATATGTTAACGGATCGTGCGAAAGATTCATGGAGTCGTAATATTACTTTTGAACCTGAACGTGGGAAGATTTTAGACCGGAATGGTGTGGAACTTGCTACGAATAAAAGTGCCCCAACTGTCTTTGTTGTACCGAGGCAAATTGAAAAACCAGCAGAGACTGCAGAGAAGTTAGCTGCAGTATTAGGTGTGGAAAAAGATGAGGTTTATAAGCGGATTACAAAAAAAGAATCGATTGTAAGGTTAGATAAAGGTGGAAGAAAAATATCACATGATAAAGCGAAAGAGGTACGAGGATTAAGTTTGAAAGGTGTTTATATCGCAGAGGACTCTATCCGGTACTATCCATTTGGCAACTTTTTATCACACGTATTAGGGTTTGCAGGTAGTGATAACCAAGGTCTTATGGGACTGGAAAAATATTATGATAAAGAGCTAAATGGTGATGAAGGTCATGTGCGTTTTTTTGCAGATGCAAAAGGCCAAAGGATGCCTAATGTTGGCGATGATTTCAAAAAACCAGAAGCTGGTTTGAATTTAGGTTTAACAATTGATGCACGTATTAATAGAATTATGGAAAGAGAAATGAATATTGCAGAGTCGACATATAATCCAGATGGTATGATTGCGATTGCAATGAATCCGAAAAATGGTGAAATTTTAGGTATGTCGAGTCGGCCGAGTTTTGATCCAGCAGATTTTCAAAGTGTTTCTCCAGAAGTGTATAATAGAAATTTACCAGTATGGAGTACGTATGAGCCTGGTTCAACATTTAAGATCATTACGTTAGCAGCAGCCTTGAATGAAAATTTAGTAGACTTAGAGAAAGATACGTTTTATGATGATGGAGCAGCTGAAGTGGGTGGAGCTAGATTGAAATGCTGGAAAGCGGGAGGCCATGGTAGCCAAACGTTTTTAGAAGTAGTTCAAAACTCATGTAACCCAGGATTTATTGAACTTGGTGATCGTCTTGGTAAAGACCGATTGTTTAAATACATTCGTAATTTCGGCTTTGGACAGAAAACCGGAATTGATTTGCAAGGTGAAGGTAGTGGGATTTTATTTAATTTAGATAAAGTCGGTCCAGTTGAGCAAGCAACTACTTCATTTGGTCAAGGAGTTTCTGTAACACCAATTCAACAAGTAGCAGCAGTAGCAGCGGCTGTAAATGGTGGGACATTGTATCAACCGTATATAGCTAAGGAATTTATTGATCCGAAAAATAATCAAGTTGTAAGTAAAAAGACACCTGTGGAAAAAAGAAAAGTTATTTCCAAGGAAACTTCAGAAAAAGTTCGGTATGCATTAGAGAATGTTGTAGCAAAGGGATCTGGTAAAGGTGCTTTCATTGATGGGTATCGTGTAGGTGGAAAAACAGGTACGGCTCAAAAGGTGAAAGATGGTAAATATTTAGAGAATAATTATATAGTATCTTTTATCGGTTTTGCTCCAGCAGATGATCCGGAAATTGTTGTCTATGTTGCTGTTGATAATCCGAAAGGTGTAACGCAATTTGGTGGAGTAGTAGCAGCTCCAATTGTTGGGAATATTCTTCGGGATGCACTTCCTGTTATGGGAGTGAAACCGAGAAAAGAACAAGTTGAGAGAGAATATAAATGGGGCGATACACCAACTGTGGAAGTTCCGAATTTAATTGGTATGAAAAAGAAAGACTTACAGACACAACTCGTCGATTTGAAGCTTGATATAAGTGGAGACGGAGAGAAAGTAATTAAACAATCCCCAGAAGCAGGAGCTAAAGTGAAAGAAGGCTCAAAAATTAGAATTTACTTCGGGAATTAAAGGTAACCTAGTACGTTTTATGGTACAATTGGTGGAAGTGAGTTCTTTATAGAAGAGTTACTTAATTTGAGGCTGTAAGAGCCCCAATTATAAATAAGTCTATTTATTAGACACAGTAGCACTTACCTCCTATTTTACATATTTAGGAGGTAACGTGTTGCTTATTAAAAAAGAGATAAATACACAATGTAGAGAGGGTTTAGTGAAATGAAGTTGCATACACTTTTATCATGTTTGCATGATTTTCCAGTTGTTCCAAAAGAAAATCCAGAAATCACATCTATAGAAGCTGATTCACGTAAAGTGAAAGAGGGAAGCTTATTTGTATGTATGAAAGGATATACGGTTGATAGCCATGATTTTGCTAAGCAAGCAGCGGCACAAGGAGCGGCTGCTATTGTTGCGGAAAGACCAATTGATGTTGACGTTCCAGTTGTACTTGTGAAAAACACTTTTCGTTCGTTAGCGGTTTTAGCTGATTATTTTTATGGTCAACCAACACACAAGTTACATTTAATCGGAATTACAGGTACAAATGGAAAGACAACAACATCGCATATTATGGATGAGATTATGCGCGCACATGGTCATAAAACGGGGCTAATTGGAACGATTAATATGAAAATCGGTGATGAAACATTTGAGGTGAAAAATACAACACCAGATGCACTAACACTTCAACAGACATTTTTAAAAATGGTTGAGCACGGTGTAGATAGTACAGTAATGGAAGTTTCGTCACATGCTTTAGATCTTGGTCGTGTACACGGATGTGATTACGATGTAGCAGTGTTTACAAATTTAACACAAGATCATTTAGACTATCATAAAACGATGGAAGAATATAAACATGCAAAAGGGTTGCTATTTGCACAACTTGGCAATAGTTATAACCATGATCGTGAAAAGTACGCGGTACTGAATAACGATGATGCTGTAACTGCGGAATATATGAGAAGTACTGCGGCAACTGTTGTAACGTATGGAATTGATACAACAAGTGATATTATGGCCAAAGATATCGTTATGACGAGTGGTGGAACTACATTTACGCTTGTAACACCGTATGAAAGTGTAAATGTTACGATGAAATTGATTGGGAAATTTAATGTATATAACGTACTAGCGGCAACAGCGGCAGGACTTGTTTCTGGTGTAAGTTTAGAAACGGTTATTGATGTAATAAAGCAACTAGCTGGAGTTCCAGGACGTTTTGAAGTAGTTGATGGTGGACAAAATTATACAGTTATTGTTGATTATGCACATACACCAGATAGCTTAGAGAATGTATTAAAAACAGCAAAACAGTTTGCAAAAGGCGATGTATATTGCATCGTCGGTTGTGGTGGAGATAGAGATCGAACAAAGAGACCAATTATGGCAAATGTTGCAACAAAATATGCAACTCATGCAATTTACACTTCAGATAATCCAAGAAGTGAAGAGCCAGGGGCTATTTTAGATGATATGGTGCAGGGTGCAAATGGGAATAATTATGAAGTAATTATTGATAGAAAAGAAGCGATATACCATGCAATTGCTAACGCGAAAGCTGAAGATATCATCATTATTGCTGGTAAGGGTCATGAAACGTATCAAATTATTGGTAAAGACGTTCATCATTTTGACGATCGTGAAGTCGCTAAAGAAGCAATTACAGAGCGTTTAAACAACGAAGAGTAACAACGTGAGAGGAGGACTACATGTGCTTGAGCAAGGTTTATTAGTAACGGCTGGGGTAGCATTCTTAATTTCTGTTGCCCTTTCGCCATTGTTTATTCCATTTTTAAGGAAATTAAAGTTCGGACAGAGTATTCGTGATGAGGGACCAAAGTCACATCAAAAAAAATCAGGGACACCTACAATGGGTGGTATTGTCATATATGTATCTATGATGGTAACTTCACTTATTATGGCGATTAAGTTTAATCATTTAGGTGCAGAGGTTTCGTTATTATTATTAGTGACATTTGGCTACGGATTAATTGGATTTTTAGATGACTACATAAAGGTAGTTAAGAAGAGAAATCTTGGTTTAACATCAAAACAAAAATTAGTAGGTCAGCTTGTTATTGCTATTGCGTTCTTTTTAATTGGAAAAGGGCAAGCGTTCCACACATACATCATGATTCCGGGAACAGATGTTAAGTTTGAACTAGGTTGGGCGTATTTTGTACTTGTATTATTTATGCTTATTGGTGGATCAAATGCAGTTAACTTAACTGACGGTTTAGATGGTTTATTATCAGGAACAGCTGCTATTGCATTTGGAGCGTTTAGTATTATTGCAGTAGCGCAAGAGCAATTTGGAGTAGCGATATTCTGTATGGCAGTTGTAGGAGCTGTACTTGGATTTTTAGTATTCAATGCAAATCCAGCGAAAGTGTTTATGGGAGATACAGGTTCCTTAGCTTTAGGTGGAGCCATTGCAGCTGTAGCGATTTTATTAAAACAAGAATTACTACTTGTAATCATTGGTGGAGTATTCGTAATGGAAACTTTATCTGTTATTATTCAGGTCATTTCTTTTAAAACAACAGGAAAACGTGTCTTTAAAATGAGTCCATTACACCATCATTATGAATTATGTGGTTGGTCAGAGTGGCGTGTTGTTGTGACATTTTGGTCTGTAGGCTTTTTATTAGCTGTGTTAGGAATTTATATCGGGGTGTGGATGTAATTGAAAACTGTAACTGAATTTCAAAATAAAAATATTCTTGTATTAGGCATTGCAAAAAGTGGTTATGCAGCAGCTACGCTGTTACAAAAATTAGGGGCAAATGTAATTGTAAATGACGGAAAGCCTTTAGCGGATAATGTACTTGCTGCAGAATTACAAGCAAAAGGAATGGACGTTGTATGCGGTGGTCATCCTTTAGAATTGTTAGAGAGAAATATTTCTCTTGTAGTAAAAAATCCAGGAATCCCGTATTCTAATCCAATATTAGTTGCTGCGAAAGAGAAGCAAATTCCAATTGTTACGGAAGTTGAATTAGCATATCGTATTTCAGAAGCGCCATTTGTTGGGATTACGGGGTCTAACGGTAAAACGACGACGACAATGCTTGCATTTGAAATGCTAAAAGAAGGACAAAAGCATCCTGTAATTGCAGGGAACATAGGAACTGTAGCGTGTGAAGTAGCACAGGATGCAAAAGAAAATGAAGTTGTAGTTACAGAACTTTCATCGTTTCAACTGATGGGAGTAGAATTGTTCCAACCTAAAATTGCTGCGTTTTTAAATTTATTTGAGGCCCACTTAGATTATCACGGGACGAAGAAGGAATATGGTTTAGCAAAAGCAAATATTTTTAAAAACCAAACAGAAAATGATTATAGTGTAATAAATGCAGATGATGCAGATGTGATGGCTTTATCTGCTTATAGTAAAGGGCAAAAAGTACTATTCTCGACAACGAAAGAAATTGAAGATGGTGCGTGTATAAAAGAGAATGCTCTTTGTTTTAAAGGTGAAAAAGTTGTTGAAGTAGGCGATATCGTTTTACCTGGTCAACATAATTTAGAAAATATTTTAGCAGCGATGAGTATCGCAAAATTATTAGGTGTTTCTAATGAAGCGATTACGGCGGTGTTAAAACGTTTTACAGGTGTAAAACATCGTTTAGAATATGTAACAACTATTAACAATCGTAAGGTTTATAATGATTCAAAAGCAACGAATATGTTAGCGACTGAGAAAGCTTTATCTGCGTTTACACAACCGATTGTGTTATTAGCAGGTGGGCTTGATCGTGGAAATGAATTCGATGATTTAATTCCGTATTTCAAAAATGTAAAAGCAATTGTGACATTTGGACAAACAGCTCCAAAATTAGTAAGAGCTGCAGAAAAAGCGGGATTAGATACAATTGAAAGTGTCGATACTTTAGATGAAGCGGTAGTGAAAGCTTATGCTCATTCTACAGATGGCGATGTAATTCTTCTTTCTCCAGCATGTGCAAGCTGGGATCAATTTAAAACATTTGAAGAAAGAGGAGACATGTTTATACAAGCTGTGCATAAACTTATATAAAGTAAATCAAAACATCAGTAGGCTAATACCTACTGATGTTTTGTTACATAGGGCAAAAGTTTCTGCCTAAAGAGGTGGTGTTTATGGGTAATGAAGAAAACCCCTGATTTTATTCTCATCATCGTTACACTTGCGTTGTTAACAATCGGAATGGTTATGGTGTATAGTGCGAGTGCGGTTTGGGCCTCTTATAAAATGGGGGACTCATTCTTTTTTGCAAAAAGGCAATTGCTATTTGCAAGTATTGGTGTAGTGGCAATGTTTTTAATTATGAAAATTGATTATTGGGTGTGGCGTACGTATTCAAAAGTAATTTTGCTAGTTTGCTTCATTCTTCTTATTCTTGTTCTTGTTCCTGGGGTAGGACTTGTTCGAGGAGGAGCGCGAAGTTGGATTGGAATCGGGGCATTTTCCATTCAACCGTCAGAATTTATGAAGTTTGCGATGATTATTTTTTTAGCAAAATTTTTAGCGGAACGACAAAAATTAATTACCTCTTTTAAACGTGGTTTACTACCAGCTCTTAGTTTTGTATTTCTTGCTTTTGGGATGATTATGTTACAGCCAGATCTTGGCACAGGAACGGTAATGGTTGGGACATGTATTATTATGATATTTATCTCGGGAGCAAGGGTCTTTCACTTTGCAATGTTTGGTTTGCTTGGTGTAGCAGGATTTGTAGGGCTAATTGCATCAGCACCGTATCGAATGAAACGTATTACATCATATTTAGATCCGTGGTCAGATCCGCTTGGAAGTGGATTTCAAATTATTCAATCGTTACTCGCAATTGGACCTGGTGGATTATTCGGGCTTGGACTTGGACAAAGTAGACAAAAGTTTCTTTATTTACCTGAACCGCAAACAGACTTTATATTTGCAATCTTATCCGAGGAATTAGGTTTTATTGGTGGTTCATTTGTGTTATTATTATTTAGTCTATTATTATGGCGTGGGATTCGTATAGCTTTAGGAGCGCCAGATTTATATGGTACGTTTTTAGCAGTAGGTATTGTGGCGATGATTGCGATTCAAGTAATGATTAATGTTGGTGTTGTAACAGGATTGATGCCTGTAACAGGTATTACTTTGCCGTTTTTAAGTTATGGTGGATCAAGTTTGACATTAATGTTAATGGCAGTAGGTGTATTATTAAATATAAGTCGCCATTCTCGCTACTAAACCCTGTTTTATAAGACAGGGTTTTTCGTATGTGCGCGAAGAAACATGATGTATATAGAAATAAATACGACTGAAATAAGAAAAGAGAAGCGGAGGAGTTAGTAGTGCGTGTATTAGTAAGTGGTGGGGGCACTGGAGGTCATATTTATCCGGCTCTTGCTCTAATAAGAGAAATAAAAAAATTAAATCCGGAAGCAAGGTTTTTATATATTGGTACGGAGAGTGGATTAGAGAGCACAATCGTTCCAAAAGCAGGCATACCGTTTCAATCTATTGTTATAAGTGGATTTAAGCGTAAAATATCGTTAGATAACGTGAAAACGGTGATGCGTTTCCTAAAGGGTGTACAAGATAGTAAACGATATATTCGTCGTTTTAATCCGGATATTGTGATTGGAACGGGTGGATATGTATGTGGACCAGTTGTATATGCTGCAGCAAAATTAGGTATTCCAACCATTGTACATGAACAAAATAGTGTACCTGGTGTAACGAATAAATTTTTAAGCCGCTATGTTGATAAAGTTGCGGTTTGTTTTGAAGCGGCTGCAGAACATTTTCCACAGTCAAAAGTGGTGATGACAGGAAATCCAAGAGCATCAGAAGTAATGGATCAGAATGGAATGAAAGGAAAACGTTCAGTAGGTTTATCTCTTCCTAAAAAATCGGTACTTATTTTTGGTGGAAGTCGTGGGGCTAGACCGATTAACGATGCTTTCGTAGAGGCAATTGAACAGTTTGGAAATAAAAGTTACGAAATATTGTATGTAACAGGTGAAGTTCATTATGACAAAGTGATGGAAGCAGTGAAGCAAAAAGGGAATCCGAATAATGTTATTATTAAACCTTTCATTCATAATATGCCAGAGGTACTTACAGGGGTAGATCTTGTTGTTTCAAGAGCGGGGGCAACAACACTTGCAGAATTAACCGCGTTAGGTAAGCCAAGTGTGTTAATACCTAGTCCTTACGTAACAAATAACCATCAGGAAAAGAATGCACGTTCCGTTGTCGATAAAGGAGCAGCAAAAATGTTGCTTGAAAAAGACTTAACAGCAGAAACGCTTATTCGTGATATTGATGAGATTTTATTAGATGCACAAACATTACAAAATATGAAGCTGGCTGCGGGGCAATTAGGTATTCCAGATGCAGCAAATAAGCTGTATGAAGTAATGAATAAGCTTGTAAAAAAATAACGTTAGGTGAACGCCCTGCATACTACTGTAATAAGGATACTTAGTATGGGGGAGATTGTTTATGGAGCAATTAGTAAATGAGCTTATAGAAGCAAATGTTGGTCGCGTGTTAGTGAATGAAGCGTTAGCGCGTTATACCACTATGAAAATAGGTGGACCAGCTGATATTTTAATTGTGCCAAAGCATGTTGCCAGTATTGAAAAAACGTTGCAGTTAGTAAAAAAATATAAAACAAAGTGGACTGTAATTGGTCGAGGTTCGAACCTTCTTGTATCTGATCTAGGTATAGAAGGTGTCGTTATTCGTTTAGGAGAAGGATTAGACCACTTAGAAGTCGAAAAACATAGAGTAAGAGTTGGTGGTGGGTATCCCCTTATTAAATTATCAACTTTACTTAGTCGTCAAGGGTTATCCGGTCTGGAATTTGCCAGTGGTATTCCAGGAAGTGTTGGTGGTGCAGTGTATATGAATGCTGGAGCACATAAATCGGATATATCAAACATATTATCAAAAGCTCTTATTTTGTTTGAAAACGGAACAATTGATTGGTTAACACATGAAGAAATGGAGTTTTCCTATCGTACTTCTGTATTGCAAACGAAACGTCCTGGTATTGTTTTGGAAGCTGAGTTTCAATTGCAGGTAGGAGAGCGTGAGGGAATCGTAAGCGTCATGCAAAAGAATAAAGACTACCGTCGTGAAACACAGCCGTGGAATCATCCTTGTGCAGGAAGCATATTTCGGAATCCAATCCCATACTTTGCAGGAGACTTAATAGAAAAGGCGGGGCTTCGTGGTTATCAAATAGGCGGAGCTCAAATTTCTGAAATGCATGGGAATTTTATTATTAACACTGGGGGAGCCAGTGCGCAAGATGTCTTATCTTTAATTGCATTAATAAAACAAACAATCAAGGATAAATTTGGCGTAGAAATGCATACAGAAGTAGAAATCATTGGAAGATAACGGTTATTCGTTCCGCTCATTATCATTTATGTTATAATAAGAAGATAAGAACGGCATGAGGAACATGCCGTTTTTTATGTTACGTAGGGGGATCGTACATGAAAAATAGTAAAGTGATTAAACTACAGGATCGTGTACCAAAGTTAAAAAATCAACAGAAGAAAAACAAGAAAAATGTTAATCATCGGTTGATTTTATACATATCAATTTTATTTTTATTAGTGCTCTTTTTAATTTATTTTCGGTCTCCGCTAAGCAATATCAAAAAGATAAGTGTGTTTGGAAATCATTATATGACAGATGAACAAGTGATGAAGGAATCAGGTGTGACGTATGATACAAGTTATTTCCGAGTGACAGCACATAAAGCAGAAGAAAACCTAACGAAACGAAAAGAAATTAAAGCAGTAAATGTAAAAAAACGTTTTCCAAATAAAATTGATGTTCATATTGAAGAATATTTAACGATTGGTTATATAAACAAAGATGGGAAATTACAACCGTTACTAGAGAACGGGAAAACACTTGATGTACTTCCGAACGGAAAACTTCCTGTTGCAGCACCAATTTTTGAACCTTTTAAAGAGGAAAAAATGAAGGAGTTAATTGCTGAGCTTGAAAAATTAACACCAACTATTTTAAGGTCTATTTCTGAAATTCGTTATTCACCGACGAATGCGAATGAAGATCACCTTACTTTATATATGAACGAAGGGTACGAAGTGAGCACTACGATTCAAAATTTCGCAAAGCGTATGGAAGCTTATCCGCTTATCTTAAAAACAATTGAACCGGGTAAAAAGGTATTAATTGATTTAGAAGTAGGGGCATATACGAAAGAATTAGGAGCGGAAGAAAAAAAAGAATAGAACGATAGTTTTTACTACGTCCCTGTAGAAAAAACGAAACGAACGTTCTATTGAATGCATCTGAATTTACAAGAATGGTTCATTTGATGAAAAAGATGTAAAAATTCTTAGATTCATACTAGGATTGGTACAAGTTTCACTTTTCTATGAGTACATCTTAGTGTAGACTTATACTTGGCGGTAATCTTTACACTTGAAATAGAATTATTTCAAGATAAGCAGTTATTCACAGTTTACTGCGATATTCTTAAATGAATGTTAAATAAAAATAAGAAAAATATAGGGTTAAAAAAGGGAAACGTATAAAGACGTTGAATATTTTTCTTATAAATAGTAAAGTTGCGATTGTTGTTCCATATATTGAGTTGTATGGTATAAATAAAGAAGGAGGTGCCAAAGAATGAACAGCAATGAAATATATGTTAGTCTTGACATCGGTACATCCAATGTTAAAGTCATCATTGGTGAAATGGTTAATGACAGCTTAAACATTATTGGTGTTGGAAATGTAAAATCAAATGGTTTAAAGAAGGGATCGATAGTTGATATAGACGAGACTGTTCGATCAATTAAAAAAGCAATTGAACAAGCTGAGCGCATGGTGGGAATCCACATTGAGCAAGTTGTAGTAGGTGTCAATGCAAACCAGGTACAGCTACTTCCTTGTCACGGAGTAGTCGCTGTTTCAAATGAAGATCGTGAAATCGGGAATGAAGATGTCTTACGCGTTCTAGATGCAGCACAAGTTGTGTCAATTGCTCCAGAGCGTGAGTTTATTGATGTGGTACCTCGACAGTTCATCGTAGACGGTCTTGACGAGATTAACGATCCACGCGGGATGATCGGTGTAAGATTAGAAATGGAAGGTACACTTATAACAGGCTCGAGAACTTTACTACATAACCTACTTCGTTGTGTAGAAAAAGCAGGTCTTGAAATAGTTGATATTTGTCTTCAACCTTTAGCGGCTGCAACAGTTGCTATATCTTCAGATGAGAAACATAGAGGAGTAGCCCTTGTTGATATGGGGGGAGGATCTACAACTTTATCTATTTTTAAAGATGGAGAGTTACAAGCGACGAGCGTATTACCGTTAGGTGGAGACCATATAACGAAGGATATTGCGATTGGGTTGAAAACTTCAACAGACAATGCAGATCAAATAAAGTTGAAATATGGACATGCTTTTTATGATACAGCATCTGAAGAAGAGATGTTTACGGTTCCTATTATGGGAAGCGATCAAACAGAACAATATTCTCAGTTGGAATTATCGGATATAATAGAGGCTCGTGTAGAGGAAATTTTAATGTTTGTTCAAGATGAAGTGCGTAAGTTAGGAGTAAAGCAAGTAGCTTCTGGCTATGTACTAACTGGTGGAATTGCTTCTATGCCGGGTGTTCTTGATCTTGCATATGATATTTTACATGAAAATGTTCGTATAGCGACTCCTGATTATATTGGTGTGCGTGAGCCCCAATATACAAGTGGAGTAGGATTAATTAAACATTCTTATCAAAAAGCTAAATTACGTGGGAAAAATGTGCAGGAAAAGCAAGAACATTTTGAACCAGTACCAGCACCAGCACCAACGCCGGTACAACAGCAACCTGCGAAACAAAAAACTCGTAATCAAAACAATAATAATCAAAATGATGAACGTATGATGTCAAAAGTAAAACGTGTATTCCGTTATTTATGGGATTAAAATTGGACACGAAAAATGAGGTTCTAGGGGGATTTCGACATGTTAGAGTTTGATACTACTCAAGATCAATTAGCGAATATAAAAGTTATCGGTGTCGGCGGTGGCGGAAACAATGCTGTAAACCGTATGATTGAACACGGTGTACAAGGTGTAGACTTTATCGCTGTGAATACTGATGCACAAGCATTAAATCTATCAAAAGCTGAAACAAAAATGCAAATTGGTGGAAAATTAACACGTGGACTTGGTGCAGGTGCAAACCCTGAAGTAGGGAAAAAAGCTGCAGAAGAAAGTAAAGAACAGATCCAAGAAGCACTTCGTGGTGCGGATATGGTCTTCGTAACTGCTGGTATGGGCGGCGGAACTGGAACTGGTGCAGCTCCAGTTGTTGCTCAAGTTGCAAAAGAATTAGGTGCATTAACAGTTGGTGTTGTGACACGTCCATTTACATTTGAAGGACGTAAACGTGCAACGCAAGCAGCATCTGGTATTGCGGCATTTAAAGAAAATGTAGATACGCTTATTGTAATTCCAAACGATCGCTTATTAGAGATTGTTGATAAAAATACGCCGATGTTAGAAGCATTCCGTGAAGCAGATAACGTATTACGTCAAGGTGTTCAAGGTATTTCTGATTTAATTGCAACACCAGGTTTAATTAACTTAGACTTCGCAGACGTAAAGACAATTATGTCTAATAGAGGTTCTGCTTTAATGGGTATTGGTTCTGGTAATGGAGAAAATCGTGCTGCTGAAGCTGCGAAAAAAGCGATTTCTAGTCCATTATTAGAAACATCTATTGATGGAGCTCAAGGTGTTATCATGAACATTACGGGTGGAGCTAACTTAAGCTTATATGAAGTACAAGAAGCGGCAGACATTGTAGCTTCAGCTTCAGATCCAGAAGTAAATATGATCTTCGGTTCTGTTATTAATGAAGGATTAAAAGATGATATCGTTGTAACTGTAATTGCAACTGGTTTTGATGATAGTGCTTCGACGCAGCCACCAAAACCAATTATCCGTCCGACTGCGAATCACACGCAACAACAGCAACAGCAAGTAGCTCAACCTTCAAAACAACGTGAAGTTAAGCGTGAAATGAAACGTGAAGAGCCAGTTGTGCATGAGCGTCATACAGATTCAGATGACATCGATATTCCAGCATTCTTACGTAACCGTCGTAGACGATAAAAGAAAAGGAGTTTTTATGCTCCTTTTTTGTTTTATACAGGGAAAAGATCTGCTAAGCAGGTCTTTTTTTATTTTATATATTTCGATTTATCCCGCTATTTGCTGGGCAGCCTGATTCGTGCGGGGTGATTAAAGTTTCACTTAATATATAAGTAAAAAGATATAGTATTCTATGAAACATATACTTTTATTTTTTACCGACAGATTTTGTCTAGAAAGCACAAAATAACAAAAAAACACCTCCGCAAATTGACACACTTTCCTATTGGATATGCATTATACTAGTCTCAACTTAAAAAAAGAGGTGAATTGTTTGGTTGTTTACGCCGACGTTGTTTGGTTGTTAAACGCCTGCATTGATTTTCTTTTACTTTTATTAACAGCAACCGTGTTAAAAAAGAAGATCAAAAGATGGAGGCTTGTGTTAGGGGCATTTATAGGTTCAACCATTGTTATTTTTGCCTTTACTCCTTTTGCTTCTATGATGACACATCCAATTATGAAACTACTGTACTCGTTACTTATTGTGTATACAGCATTTGGGTTTACAACGTTTAGAAACTATGCACAAACTGTTTTTACTTTTTACTTTGTAACCTTTATGGTTGGCGGAGGGTTAATTGGGACTCATTTCTTTTTGCAAACGAATGAAATGGTAAATGGATTGGTTCAATCTCAATCAATTTCTTACGGTGATCCAATTAGCTGGTTGTTTGTTGTTTTTGGTTTTCCAGTAATTTATTATTTTTCTAAAAAGCGTATTGAAAGCGTAGAGGTTACAAAAATACACTATGACCAAATTGTGAAATTGAAAATTCAATTAGCTGAAGAGGAACTAGAACTCGCAGGTTTAATTGATAGTGGGAACCAACTTTACGACCCGTTAACAAAAACACCCGTTATGATTATGCATATTTCATCATTAGAGCATTGCTTGCCAGCTTGGTTAACAGAACAAATTTATTCCAAAACAGAGATTCCTCAAATACCAGAAAATGATTCTGGCTGGGCGACAAAATTACGCTTAATTCCTTTCAGAGCAGTAGGAGTAGAGAATCAATTTTTATGGGCAATTAAGCCAGACAGTGTGCAAATTTATCATGAAGGTAGTTCTATTGTAGTCAGCAAAGTATTGATTGGGTTGAATACACAACAGTTGTCAACCAATGGAGAGTATCAATGTATTGTGCATCCGAAAATGTTAATTTCGCAAAAAATGGTAATTGCTTAATAATGGGAGGCGGGATAATATGATGAAATTAAAATTTTATTTAGTATACCTTTGGTATAAAGTATTGTTGAAATTAGGAATTAAGACCGATGAAATTTATTATATCGGTGGAAGTGAAGCGTTGCCACCACCGTTAACGAAAGAAGAAGAGGAAGTTCTTTTGAATAAATTGCCAAAAGGAGATCAGGCAGCAAGATCGTTACTGATTGAACGCAACTTACGCTTAGTTGTATATATAGCAAGAAAGTTTGAAAATACAGGGATAAATATTGAAGATTTGATTAGTATAGGAACAATCGGCCTTATTAAAGCAGTGAATACATTTAATCCGGAAAAGAAAATAAAATTAGCGACATATGCCTCACGTTGTATAGAAAATGAAATTTTAATGCATTTGCGTCGGAATAATAAAAATCGTTCAGAAGTTTCTTTTGACGAACCGCTTAACATTGATTGGGATGGGAATGAACTTTTGTTATCAGATGTATTAGGTACAGATGATGATATTATTACAAAAGATTTAGAAGCTACTGTAGATCGTCATCTTCTAATGAAAGCATTGCATCAATTAAATGATCGTGAAAAACAAATTATGGAACTTCGGTTTGGGCTTGCTGGAGAAGAGGAAAAGACGCAAAAAGATGTGGCGGATATGCTTGGGATTTCACAGTCATACATTTCGCGTTTAGAAAAAAGAATCATAAAAAGATTACGAAAAGAATTTAATAAAATGGTGTAAAGAATAAGACCAGCCGTTATCTAGGCTGGTCTTATTCTCTTTCGTTGTATGAGAAGAGACAAAGAAAATGAAAAATGAAGAGAAAACCGCATGCATAAAATCCCCTTCAAAGGAAATACTTTACACTGTACAGCAACTCCCGATAGGAGGGAACACTTTGACGAGAAACAAAGTAGAAATTTGCGGTGTTGATACAGCTAAACTTCCCGTACTAAAAAATGATGAAATGCGTAAATTATTTCGTGAAATGCAAAGTGGAGAGATAAGCGCAAGAGAGAAATTAGTGAATGGAAACTTACGTCTTGTACTGAGCGTCATCCAAAGATTTAATAACAGAGGAGAATATGTTGACGATTTATTTCAAGTTGGTTGCATCGGACTTATGAAATCCATTGATAACTTTGATTTAGGCCAAAATGTAAAATTTTCAACGTATGCTGTGCCGATGATTATTGGGGAAATACGCAGATATTTGCGTGATAATAATCCGATTCGCGTATCTCGATCATTACGAGATATTGCGTATAAAGCGTTACAAGTAAGAGAGAAATTGATTGCAGAAAATTCAAAAGAACCAACAGCAATGGATATTGCAAAAGTGCTTGAAGTGACTCATGAAGAAATTGTTTTTGCATTAGATGCGATTCAAGATCCAGTTTCATTATTTGAACCGATTTATAACGATGGGGGAGATCCTATCTTTGTTATGGATCAGTTAAGTGATGAAAAACAAAAGGACGAGCAGTGGGTTGAAGAGTTAGCGCTGAAAGAAGGGATGAAGCGTTTAAATGATCGTGAGAAAATGATTATTCGAAAACGTTTCTTTCAAGGAAAGACACAAATGGAAGTTGCAGAAGAAATTGGGATTTCTCAAGCACAAGTGTCACGTTTAGAGAAATCAGCTATTAAACAAATGAATAAGACGATTCAAGGATAAGGTTTCACCATTTATGGTGAAACCTTTTTATATGTAATATAGTTTGTCTTCGCTCATAGTAGGGAAGTTGTGTTCATATAATGAAAATAATATGGGATTAGTAGAGGGTGCTTCCTGTTAATTTGAGAAACAGTGTTTTTTCAATTCGTCATATATAAGGGAGAGGATGAAAATGATAAGAATTTCGGAGTTGCAGATGAAAGAGATAATAAATGTTTCAGATGGAAAAAGGCTTGGGAATATTGGAGATATTGAAATTGATATGAACACAGGGAAGATCGGGTCTATTATTATTTCCAAACAGGCACGTATGTTAGGGATCTTTGGGAAGGATGTAGAAATTGTAATTCCTTGGGAGGAAATTATGAAAATTGGGGAAGATGTCATACTTGTTAGAGTAAATCCTGTTAATTCTGTAACAGAATCAATACAAACACCGACAATTTCATAAAGAATATTACAAATTCCTCTTTTTTTTCTGTTGGCATTATGAAAAAATAAAAGTATGGTAAAATAGACAGGAAGTACCATGCTTTTTTATGTTATTTTAATTAAAAGGAGTCACTTTATGAGACAACCATTTAAATATGTGGACGGTATACTGTATTTACAAGCGTGGAAAGAACTTGGAAACATTACTGCTGGATTTACGACAAAAGATGGTGGGGTAAGTACGGGCTCCTATCATGCGATGAATTTAGGATTACATGTGAATGATATCGTGGAGAACGTTCATGAAAACAGACGCATTTTAGCAAATAAGTTACAAAAACCATTAGAAAACTGGATTTGCTCTGAACAAGTTCATGATCATCATGTTGAAAAAGTAGGACAACAGGAAAGAGGAAGTGGCGTCTATTCATATGAAGACGGCATTTCAAAAACAGATGGCATTTATACGACTAATAATGATGTTCTTCTAACATCATGTTACGCGGATTGTGTTCCACTCTATTTTTATGCACCATCACATGGTATGATAGGACTTGCGCATGCTGGATGGAAAGGGACTGTAAAAGAGATTGCAAAGGAAATGATTCAAAAATGGAATGCAGAAGGGATTTCAAGTGATGAAATTCATGTTGCAATTGGACCAGCAATTGGATCTTGTTGTTACGTTGTTGATGATCGAGTGTTAACAGCAGCAGAGCAAGTAGTAAACGGCTCTGTCCCTTATAAAAAAATTTCTGATGGGCAGTACGCAATTAATTTAAAAGAAATTAATCGTATATTATGTGTACAATCAGGCATAAAAGAAGAGAATATTGTAATGTCATCTCTTTGTACAAGCTGTGAAGAACAACTATTTTTCTCTCATCGTCGTGATCAAGGTAAGACAGGAAGAATGTTGAGTTTCATAGGTTTTAAGGAGGAAGAAAGCAAGTGACAGTACAAAAAAATTTAACAACTGTAAATGAAGCAATTAAACAATCTTGCGTACGAGCGGGACGTTCGTTGCAAGATATTAAACTCGTTGCGGTTACAAAAACGGTAGGAATTGAAAAAACAAACGAAGTAATTGAAGCTGGAATTATCGATTTAGGTGAAAATAGAAATGAAAGTTTCTTACAGAAGTACGAACATTTCGGTTCAAAAGTGAATTGGCATTTTATTGGATCATTACAAACGAGAAAAGTAAAAGAAATCATTAATGAAATTGATTATTTACATTCGTTAGATCGTCTTTCACTTGCAAAAGAAATTCAAAAACGTGCTGATAAGAAAGTGAAATGTTTTATTCAAGTGAAAACATCATCTGAAGAATCAAAGCAAGGATTGGCAATAGAAGAAACCGTTTCTTTTATTCAAAGTTTGCAAGAATTGGATAAGATTGAAGTGGTGGGACTAATGACAATGGCTCCGTTTACAGAAGAAGAGGAAGAAATCAGACGCTGTTTTAAGGAGTTGTGTATGCTACAAACAGAGGTGCAGGAGCTAGAATTATTACATGCGCCATGTAAAGAATTATCAATGGGAATGTCTAATGATTACACGATTGCAATTGAAGAAGGTGCTACATATATTCGTTTGGGGACGATTTTAGTAGGAAAAGCGTAAAAGGAAGGAGAATCTTATTATGAGTTGGTCAAAAGTAAAATACTTCTTTTTTGATACACCGGAAGAAAAAGAAGCAGCTCAATATAGTTATGAAAAGGAGCAAACAGACATGAAGAAGCAGCAAGATCCGCCAGAACAACAAGATGTTGCGTTTCCAAAAGCGCAACCGAAACAAAATGTTGTGAGCATTGAAACGGCAAAGCAATCTTCAAAAGTTGTTTTATTAGAACCACGCACATATTCGGAAGCACAAGGGATTTCGGACCATTTAAAAGGTAGACGAGCTGTTGTGATTAATTTACAACGAATGTCTACTGATCAAGCTGTACGTATCGTTGACTTTTTAAGTGGTACTGTATACGCTATAGGCGGGGACATTCAAAAAATAGGACCGAAAACATTTATGTGTACCCCTGAAAATGTAGATATTGTTGGTGCAATTTCAGAGTTATTCGGTGAAGAAGAAGACACAAATATAAAGAGGTGGTAATACGCCATGGTAACAGTTTTAAACGTTTTAATTACTGCTATCGAGATCTACTCGTGGGCACTTATTATTTACATTCTTCTATCATGGTTCCCTGGTGCAAAAGAATCAACTTTTGGAGAAATTCTTGCGCGTATTTGTGAACCGTATTTAGAACCATTTCGCAGATTTATTCCGCCGCTTGGTATGATTGATATCTCTCCACTCGTTGCGATTTTCACGTTAAAGCTTGCTACGAATGGTTTAATAAGTATATTCAACTATTTCTTATAGTAAGAGGTTAAATACATGAGCATCTATGAACATTTCAGACCCGATGAAGAGGTCTTTGTGGATAAGGTGTTAGAGTGGAAGCGAGCAGCGGAGTACCATCAAGTGAAGTTAACAGACTTCCTTGATCCAAGACAACAACAAATTGTCACTATGGTAATAGGACAAGGGGATGTTGCTGTACAGTTTGATGGTGCAACGCCTCATGCAGAGCGTAAGAGAGCACTCATTTATCCGAACTATCTAGTAGTGAATGAAGAGGAATTTCAAGTAGAAGTATTGGAAATTGACTATCCTTCCAAGTTTTATACGCTAGAACATAGGCAAATATTAGGTACATTTATGTCTCTTGGTTTAACGAGAGAAAAATGTGGTGATATTTTGCTTCAAGAAGATCGTGCCCAAATTGTAGTCGCGAAAGAAGTTGTATCTTATATTGAGATGAACTTACAATCTATAGGGAAAGTGAAAGTCTCCTTATCACCAGTGCAAGGAGAAAAAATTCTACAGATGCAAGAAACGTGGGGAGAGAAATCTGGAACGGTTTCTTCACTTCGTTTAGATGTTATGTTAGCTGAAATGTTACATATATCCAGACAAAAAGTACAACCTTTCATAAAAAATGGTTTAGTAAAAGTTAATTGGAAAACAGTGGAGCAAACTTCTTATGAATGTTATCCAGGAGATGTTTTTTCAGTGAGAGGATATGGACGAAGTAAATTGTTTTCTGTAGAAGGTAGAACAAAGCGCGACAAATGGAGAATTTTGTATGGTATACTAAAATGATTGGTTTTTTAGAAGGAAATCCTCCTATTTTGTCGAAGAAAAGATATAATTGAAATAGGAAATTTAGATAACTACTTGGAGGTGGCGTTGTGCCGTTAACACCATTAGATATTCATAACAAAGAATTTGGTCGCGGATTCCGTGGCTATGATGAAGATCAAGTAAATGAGTTTCTTGATCAAATTATCAAAGATTATGAATTAGTCATTCGTGAGAAAAAAGCTTTAGAAGAAAAAGTTGCGCAATTAGAAGGGAAGTTAGATCATTTCTCTAATATTGAAGATACGTTAAACAAATCTATCATCGTTGCACAAGAAGCAGCGGAAGAAGTAAAACGTAATGCGCAAAAAGAAGCAAAATTAATCGTACGTGAAGCTGAAAAGAATGCAGACCGTATTATTAACGAAGCGTTAGTAAAATCAAGAAAAGTTGCCTTTGATATTGAAGAGCTAAAGAAACAAGCGAAAGTATTCCGCACTCGTTTCCGTATGTTATTAGAAACACAGCTTGAAATGTTAAACAACGATGATTGGGATAAACTAATTGAGTTAGAAGACGAAGTAGATGAACTGTTGAAAAAAGAAGAAACAGTGTAAGCTTGACGTTTTTCTCATTATTACATATAATTTTAAACAACATATTTATTAAGAAAAACGAAGATAGGGATAAGTACCTTTTTCATACCTTATATAGCGAACTGAGGATGGTGTAAGCTCAGGATAAGGAGATAATGGGAATATCACCCTGGAGTTCCGCGCTGAACAAATAGAGTAAGCGTAGGCGTATATTCGCGTTAAGAATATAAAGAGGATTGTATACATACGTATAGGATCTACTAGGGTGGTACCGCGGGAGACTTTCTCGTCCCTTTTTGGGATGAGAAGGTCTCTTTTCTATTCCGTTTTTTAAGTGTTTCTTTTATACATGTAAGGAGGAATTGAGCATGGAGTACAAAAATACATTACTAATGCCAAAAACAGAGTTCCCAATGCGTGGGAATTTACCAAAACGTGAGCCTGCAATGCAAGAACAGTGGGCTGAAATGAATATTTATGAAAAGGTACAAGAACATACGAAAGGTCGTCCTTTATTTGTACTGCATGATGGACCTCCATATGCGAATGGTGACATTCATATGGGACATGCATTAAATAAAGTGCTAAAAGACTTTATTGTTCGTTATAAATCAATGACAGGTTACTGCGCACCATATGTACCGGGTTGGGATACACACGGTTTACCAATTGAGCAAGCTTTAACAAATAAAGGTGTAAAGCGTAAAGAAATGACAGTTGCTGAGTTCCGTAAGTTATGTGCAGAGTATGCATATGAACAAGTAGAACGTCAACGTGAACAATTTAAGCGTTTAGGTGTACGTGCAGATTGGGATAACCCATATATTACTTTAGAGCCGGCTTATGAAGCGCAACAAATTAAAGTGTTCGGTGATATGGCGAAAAAAGGTTATATTTATAAAGGACAAAAACCAGTTTACTGGTCTCCAACGAGTGAATCAGCTTTAGCAGAAGCTGAAATTGAATACCAAGATAAAAAATCAGCATCTATTTACGTAGCATTCCCTGTAAAAGACGGAAAGAACGTATTAGAAGGTGATGAGAAATTTATTATCTGGACAACAACACCTTGGACGTTACCTGCAAACTTAGGTATTTCTGTTCACCCAGAACTTGAATACGCTATTGTAAAAGTAAATGATGAAAAATATATTATTGCTTCTGAACTATTTGAGACAGTTGCAAAAACGTTAGAGTGGGAAAATGCTGAAGTTGTGAAAACGGTAAAAGGTAGCGAACTTGAGTATACAGTTGCAAAACATCCATTCTACGATCGTGATTCATTAGTTATGCTAGGAGATCACGTAACAACAGATGCAGGTACAGGTTGTGTTCATACAGCACCAGGACACGGGGAAGATGACTTCGTTGTTGGTAAAAAGTATGGATTAGAAGTACTTTGCCCAGTTGATGATAAAGGTGTATTAACAAATGAAGCACCTGGATTTGAAGGCTTATTCTATGATAAAGCTAACAAGCCAATTACAGAAAAATTAGAAGAAGTAGGCGCGTTACTGAAACTAACGTTCATTACGCATTCATACCCGCATGATTGGAGAACGAAAAAACCAATTATTTTCCGTGCAACAGCACAGTGGTTTGCATCTATTGAAGCGTTCCGTAAAGAATTATTAGAAGCTGTTGCGGAAACAAAATGGGTACCAGCATGGGGAGAAACTCGTCTTCATAATATGGTTCGTGACCGTGGTGACTGGTGTATTTCTCGTCAGCGTGCATGGGGTGTGCCAATCCCTGTATTCTATGCAGAGAATGGTGATCCAATTATTACAGATGAAACAATTAACCATGTAGCAGATTTATTCCGTGAGCACGGTTCTAACGTATGGTTTGAGCGTGAAGCGAAAGATCTATTACCAGAAGGATTTACACATACAGGTAGCCCAAATGGTGAATTCCGTAAAGAAACAGATATCATGGATGTATGGTTCGATTCAGGTTCTTCTCACCAAGCAGTATTAGAAGAGCGCGAAGACTTACAACGTCCAGCTGATTTATATTTAGAAGGATCTGACCAGTATCGTGGTTGGTTTAACTCTTCATTATCAACAGCAGTTGCTGTAACAGGTAAAGCTCCATATAAAGGCGTACTAAGCCATGGTTTCGTATTAGATGGTGAAGGACGTAAAATGAGTAAGTCGATTGGAAACATCGTCGTACCGAAGAAAATTATGGATCAATTAGGTGGAGATATTTTACGCTTATGGGTATCTTCTGTTGACTATCAATCTGATGTACGTATTTCAGATGATATTTTAAAACAAGTAGCAGAAGTGTATCGTAAAATCCGTAACACATTCCGTTTCTTATTAGGAAACTTAGATGACTTTAAGCCAAGTGAAAATACAGTAGCTGTAGCTGAACTTCGTGAAGTAGATCGTTACATGTTAGTGAAATTAAATGACTTAATTACAAAAGTAAAAGAAGCATATGAAACATACGACTTCGCTGCTGTGTATCATGCAATTCATAACTTCTGTACAATTGATTTAAGTTCATTCTACTTAGACTTTGCGAAAGACATTTTATACATTGAAGGTGCAAACCATGAAGATCGTCGTGCAATTCAAACTGTATTATATGATGTTCTTGTTGCATTGACGAAACTTGTAACACCAATCTTACCGCATACAGCTGATGAAGTATGGCCCTACATTCCGGGTGTAACAGAAGAAAGTGTACAATTAACTAATATGCCAGAAGCTGTACAATTAGATGGTGCGGAAGCATTAAAAACAAAATGGGATGCATTTATGACGCTGCGTGATGACGTATTAAAAGCGTTAGAAGTAGCTCGTAATGAAAAAGTAATCGGTAAGTCATTAAATGCAAGTATTACGCTATATCCGACTGTAGAAATGAAAACTATGTTAGAGTCTATTAGCGAAGACTTAAAGCAATTATTCATCGTTTCTGAGTATAAACTTGGTGGTATGATGGAAGAAGCGCCAGCAGATGCGCCGAAGTATGAGCATACAGCGGTTGTTGTTGCTCAAGCAACTGGTGAAACATGTGAACGTTGTTGGGTAGTTTCAGAAACAATTGGTAAAGACGCTGAACATGAAACATTATGTGAGCGTTGTGCAACAGTTGTTAAAGAAAACTATGTAAAATAATAAAAAAACTGACTGTGCGTAAGTAC
This sequence comes from Bacillus cereus group sp. MS39, assembly GCF_040448665.1. Lineage (NCBI taxonomy): Bacteria > Bacillati > Bacillota > Bacilli > Caryophanales > Bacillaceae > Bacillus > Bacillus cereus group sp. MS39. The sequence goes on from NZ_CP123058.1 coordinate 1,488,754, forward strand.
AGTCAGTTTTTTTGTTGATGATATATTAAAATAACTTTCACTCTCTTTCCTATGAAGGAAAAATGTGTGTGAGGTAAGCATAGAAATTTCGGACACACTAATCGTACATTGCAGCTAGGAGGAATGTACACGTGAATGAAATGTATATGGAAATCAAAGAAGAATTGCAATTGATGCGAAAAGAGTTACAAGAGAGGCTAGCTAAAGAGGTCATGCACAAATATGATACAGAGTTTAGCGAAGAGCTTGGATATGAAATTAAGGAAGAGATAAAGAAAAAACTCCTATTACATGATATAAAAGAGGACTTAAAAGATGTAGAACGTGCATTATTTAAAATGGAAATAGATATGTATGGTATTTGTGAAGAAACGGGGAGAGCAATTTCGGTAAAACAAATGAAGACGATGCCGACTGCCCGTACCATTCATGAATTTTTCTATGAAAAAGTAAATGTATGAATGCGCACAACGATATTATATTACCTTTTTTTAATTTATTTTATTCTTCTATAAAGGTTCATTGTGAAAAGGTTGCAGCTATGCTAAAATTTTGAGGTACACTGTCTTTGTGGGGGAAATGAAAATGATATATTATGTAATAGCGTTATTTGTCATTGCCATCGATCAAATATCGAAATGGCTAATTGTAAAGAACATGGAATTGGGTACGAGCATTCCGATTATCGATAATGTATTATACATAACATCACATCGAAATAGAGGAGCTGCCTGGGGGATTTTAGAAAATAAAATGTGGTTTTTCTACATTATTACAGTCGTTTTTGTAGTATTTATCGTAATTTATATGCAAAAATATGCGAAAACAGACAAACTTCTAGGGATTTCATTAGGTCTAATACTAGGCGGAGCAATTGGTAATTTCATTGATCGTGTATTTAGACAAGAAGTAGTGGATTTCATTCACGTGTATATTTTCTCGTACAACTATCCAGTATTCAATATAGCTGATTCAGCATTATGTATTGGTGTTGTATTAATTATTATTCAAACATTATTAGAAGGCAAGAAAACGAAGGAGTAATTGAATGAGTGAAGTAGTACAAGTAACAGTTGCAGAAGAACAAAAAAGTGAGCGAATTGATAAATTCGTTGCAGAAATAAACAGTGAATGGTCACGTTCACAAGTACAACAATGGATTAAAGATGATGTCGTTACAGTTAATGGAAAATCGGTAAAAGTGAATTATAAAGTTAAAGAAAACGATGAAATTACAGTAACGATTCCTGATCCAGAAGAGTTAGATATCCAAGCAGAAGATATGGGCTTAGAAATTTATTATGAAGATGCAGATGTACTCGTTGTAAATAAGCCACGTGGTATGGTTGTACATCCAGCTCCAGGGCATACAAGCGGTACGCTTGTAAACGGACTTATGCACCATTGTACAGACCTGTCAGGTATTAACGGTGTAATGCGTCCTGGTATCGTGCATCGTATTGATAAAGATACATCTGGACTATTAATGGTTGCTAAAAATGATGTGGCGCATGAGTCACTTGTAAATCAACTTGTAGCAAAAACAGTAACAAGACGTTACAAAGCGATTGTACACGGTGTGATTCCGCATGATAAAGGAACGATCGATGCGCCAATTGGTCGCGATAAGAAAGAACGTCAAAGCATGACAGTTGATGAAAATGGTAAGAATGCTGTTACACACTTCCAGGTGTTAGAACGCTTTAAAGATTTTACACTTGTAGAATGTCGCTTAGAAACGGGACGTACGCACCAAATTCGTGTTCATATGAAATACATTGGCTATCCACTTGCAGGAGATCCGAAGTATGGTCCGAAGAAAACATTAGACATGAATGGACAAGCACTTCACGCAGGTATTTTAGGGTTTGACCATCCTCGTACTGGTGAATATATTCAGTTTGAGGCACCGATTCCAGAAGTGTTTGAAGACGCATTAAATATTTTACGGAAATAGTATTGACAAATCATAAGAAAACTGAGATACTGACAACAGTTAAATAATGATCCTTTAACACAGCCCCGTGAGGTTGAGAAGGTAACGGTTTGAAATACATAGGGTATGCTGTACCCTTTTTTCAAAAGTCCTCTCGCACACGCTGAGAGGACTTTTTTTATACCATTACTCTCACGCAAGAAAAAAGCTTGGAGGTGTAGAGCATGCAAGAGAAAGCTGTCGTTTTAGATGACCAAATGATTCGCCGCGCTTTAACACGAATTAGTCATGAAATCGTGGAACGAAATAAAGGTGTCGATAATTGTGTTCTTGTCGGAATTAAAACTCGTGGAATTTTTATTGCACAACGTTTGGCAGAACGAATTGGTCAAATTGAAGGAAAAGAAATGGAAGTTGGAGAGCTAGATATTACGTTATATCGTGATGATCTAACACTACAATCGAAAAATGAAGAACCACTTGTAAAAGGTTCTGATATCCCTGTAGATATTACGAAGAAAAAAGTTATCCTTGTGGATGATGTATTATATACAGGAAGAACAGTTCGAGCGGCAATGGATGCTCTTATGGATTTAGGTAGACCATCACAAATCCAACTGGCGGTTCTTGTTGATAGAGGTCATCGTGAACTACCAATTCGCGCTGATTATGTAGGAAAGAACATTCCAACATCAAGTGAAGAGCGTATCGAAGTTGATTTGCAAGAGACAGATCAACAAGATCGAGTAAGCATATACGATAAGTAAAGCCCTTTTAAATGTAGTCCTGTGAGGCTGCCAAAGGGTCTTGGCTTTCATATGTCAAATTTGGCATACGAAAGTGTAGGACTCTTTGTGCACAGGCACAAAGAGTTTTTTTATTGCAAAGATTTAAACTGAAGGAGGATGTAACAATGGAACAAAAGCCAGTGTTAGACGTTAATGAAGTACCGAAACCGGGAAAATGGTTATTTTTAAGTATACAACATTTGTTCGCGATGTTTGGATCCACAGTGCTTGTTCCGTTTTTAACAGGATTGAATCCGTCAGTAGCATTAATATCAAGTGGATTAGGAACGCTAGCGTTTCTTCTTATAACGAAAGGTCAAGTACCTGCCTATCTAGGATCATCATTCGCCTTTATCGCACCGATTATAACAGCGAAAACAGCAGGTGGACCTGGAGCAGCAATGCTCGGTGGTTTGTTTGCAGGACTTGTGTACATCTTAATCTCACTCGGAATTAAGAAGTCAGGATCAGAGTGGATTATGAAATTACTTCCGCCAATCGTAGTTGGTCCAGTCGTAATGGTAATCGGTCTAGCTTTAGCACATACAGCAGTTAACATGGCGATGAACGGTGCGGATGGCAAATATAGCTTTACACACTTTTCAGTAGCATTAGTAACATTAGCAATTACAATTATCTGCTCTATATTCGGAAGAGGGTTTTTCAGTATCATACCAGTGTTACTGGGCATTATCGGCGGATATATCTTCGCTTACTTCCAAGGGCTAGTAAACTTAAAGCCGGTAGCTGAGGCAAAATGGTTTGTTGTACCAGATTTCACAGTACCATTTGTAACATATACTCCGGAGTTTTCGTGGAAGATTGTACTCTTGATGGTACCAGTTGCACTAGTAACAATTTCAGAACATATCGGACATCAAATTGTACTTGGAAACGTTATTAAAAGAGATTTAATTGAAAAACCAGGTTTACATCGCTCAATCTTCGGTGATGGAATAGCAACATTGATTGCATCACTAATAGGTGGACCACCGAATACAACGTATGGTGAAAATATCGGTGTGCTAGCAATTACGAGAGCTTACAGCGTATACTTATTCATCGGATCAGCAGTATTCGCAATCATGTTTGGTTTTATCGGTAAGATTTCCGCGCTGATTCACTCCATACCAACACCGGTTATGGGTGGAGTATCAATCTTACTATTCGGTGTAATCGCATCAAGCGGATTACGCATGATGGTAGATGATAAAACAGACCTAAGTGACAAACGAAACTTAATGATTGCATCAGTAATACTAGTAATCGGTATTGGTGGAGCGGTACTTCATGTAGGAGAATCGTTCCAAGTAGAAGGAATGGCACTAGCAGCAATTGTAGGTGTACTGTTAAATCTACTACTACCGGAAACGAAACAAATAAAACAATCTAAGCAGATTGCTTCATAATAACAACCTTTTAATTCAGTCCTGTGAGACCGGAAAGGGTGGCTTCTTCCTTGCACCCTAGTCTCACATGACTAGGGTATTTTTATACGAAAGTTGTTATAAAAATACAAAAGTGGTAACATAAAAATCAGAAAGATGAGGGATGACGATGAGCCATTTGTTAACGATGAGTGAATTATCGGAAGTAGAAATTTCAGAAATCCTAAAAGACGCAGAAGATTTCGCGAATGGAAAAGAGAGCAAAACGACAGAGCAAACTTTTGTTGCGAACTTGTTCTTTGAGAATAGTACGAGAACGAGATTTAGCTTTGAAGTTGCTGAGAAGAGATTAGGACTTGAAGTTTTAAACTTTTCAGCGGATGCATCTAGCGTACAAAAAGGAGAAACTTTATACGATACGGTAAGAACACTAGAATCAATCGGAACAAAAGCGGTGATCGTCCGCCATGAGCAAGATCGCTACTTCGATGAACTAAAAGAACAGGTAAATATCCCAATCTTAAACGCTGGAGATGGATGTGGAAACCATCCAACGCAGTGCCTACTCGATCTTCTTACAATTAAACAAGAGTTTGGAAGATTTGAAGGATTAAAGATTGCGATAGTAGGAGATGTTCGTCATAGCCGAGTAGCACGTTCTAATGCAGAAGCATTAACGAAACTGGGTGCAACAATTTACTTTGCAAGTCCAGAAGAGTGGAAAGATGAAGACAGCACGTTTGGAACATACAAACCATTAGATGAACTTGTTCCAGAAGTGGATGTAATGATGTTACTTCGTGTACAACATGAGCGTCATGATCATTATGAAACAGACATTATGAAAGAGTATCATGAGAAACACGGATTAACAGTGGAAAGAGAAAAGCATATGAAAGAAGGAAGCATTATTATGCATCCAGCTCCTGTAAACCGTGATGTTGAAATTGCAAGTGAACTTGTTGAGTGTGAGCGTTCACGCATATTTAAACAAATGGAAAATGGAGTTTACGTAAGAATGGCTGTACTAAAACGCGCCTTACCAAATGTATTAGGAGGAATGAAACATGAATTACTTGTTTAAAAATGGTCGTTATATGAATGAAGAAGGAAAAATCGTAGCAACAGATCTTCTCGTACAAGACGGTAAAATCGCTAAGGTAGCAGAAAATATTACGGCAGATAATGCTGAAGTAATCGATGTGAACGGAAAGTTAATCGCACCTGGATTAGTAGATGTACACGTACATCTTCGTGAACCAGGTGGTGAACATAAAGAAACAATTGAAACAGGTACACTAGCAGCGGCAAAAGGTGGGTTCACTACAATTTGTGCAATGCCAAATACACGCCCAGTACCAGATTGCAGAGAACATATGGAAGACTTGCAAAATCGTATTAAAGAAAAAGCGCATGTCAACGTACTACCATACGGAGCAATTACAGTACGCCAAGCTGGTTCTGAAATGACAGATTTCGAAACATTAAAAGAACTTGGAGCATTTGCTTTCACTGATGACGGTGTAGGCGTACAAGATGCTAGCATGATGTTAGCTGCTATGAAGCGTGCAGCGAAATTAAATATGGCAGTAGTTGCACATTGTGAAGAGAATACTCTTATTAATAAAGGTTGTGTACATGAAGGGAAGTTTTCTGAGAAACACGGATTAAACGGTATCCCATCAGTATGTGAATCTGTACATATTGCAAGGGATATACTGCTTGCTGAAGCGGCAAATTGTCACTATCACGTATGTCACGTAAGTACGAAAGGTTCTGTACGCGTAATTCGAGATGCGAAACGCGCTGGAATTAAAGTAACAGCAGAAGTAACACCTCATCACTTAGTGTTATGTGAAGATGATATCCCATCAGCTGATCCTAACTTTAAAATGAACCCACCGCTTCGTGGGAAAGAAGATCACGCAGCACTAATTGAAGGTTTATTAGATGGAACAATCGATATGATCGCAACTGACCATGCACCGCATACAGCGGAAGAGAAAGCGCAAGGAATTGAAAGAGCACCATTCGGAATTACTGGTTTTGAAACAGCATTCCCACTTCTATACACAAACCTTGTGAAAAAGGGAATTATTACATTAGAGCAGTTAATTCAATTCTTAACAGAAAAACCAGCTGATACATTCGGCTTAGAAGCAGGTCGCCTGAAAGAAGGTAGAACAGCTGATATTACAATCATTGATTTAGAACAAGAAGAAGAGATTGACCCAACAACATTCTTATCAAAAGGAAAAAATACACCATTCGCAGGTTGGAAATGCCAAGGATGGCCGGTAATGACAATCGTTGGTGGTAAGATCGCATGGCAAAAGGAGAGTGCATTAGTATGAAAAGACAACTTATCTTAGAAGATGGAACAGTATTAATTGGAAAAGGTTTCGGAGGAGAAATCGAAAAGTCAGGTGAGGTTGTATTTACAACAGGAATGACTGGATATCAAGAAACATTATCTGATCCATCATATTGCGGTCAAATTGTAACATTCACGTACCCATTAATCGGAAACTACGGCATCAACCGTGACGATTTTGAATCGATTCACCCATCTGTAAATGGTTTAATCGTAAACGAAATTTGTGATCATCCATCAAACTTCCGTAATGAAATTTCGTTAAATGATTACTTAAAAGAAAGAAATATCCCAGGGTTAGCAGGAATTGATACAAGAAAATTAACGAGAAAAATTCGTCAATACGGTACATTACGTGGACGTCTATGTAACATGGATGCAGATGTAGAATACATCGTGAGCCAATTAAAAGCGACAGTATTTACAGATCACGTGAAACGCGTATCAACGAAAGATCCATACCCAAGCCCAGGCCGTGGACACCGAGTTGTACTTGTAGACTTCGGAATGAAACATGGTATTTTACGAGAATTAAATAAACGTGACTGTGATGTAATTGTAGTACCTTACAATACAACAGCAGAAGAAATTTTACGTCTTAGCCCAGATGGAATTATGTTAAGTAACGGACCTGGAGATCCAAAAGATGTACCAGAAGCAATTGAAATGTTAAAAGACATTATCGGTAAAGTTCCTTTATTCGGAATTTGCTTAGGACATCAACTATTCGCTCTAGCATCTGGTGCGAATACAAGTAAGTTGAAATTCGGTCACCGTGGTTTAAACCATCCGGTAAAACATCTTGCAACTGGAAAAGTAGCAATTACATCTCAAAATCATGGTTACGCAGTAGAAGAAGAATCAGTTAAAAATACAGAACTTGAAATTACACATGTTGCTTTAAATGATGGAACAGTAGAAGGTCTTCGTCATACGAAGTTCCCAGCATTTACAGTACAATACCATCCAGAAGCTTCTGCAGGACCAGAAGATGCAAACGATTTGTTCGAAGATTTCTTAGCAATGATTGAAAACTTCAAGAAAGAAGGGGAAGAGTTATGCCAAAACGCCTAGACATTAACACAATTTTAGTAATCGGATCAGGACCAATTGTAATTGGGCAAGCAGCAGAGTTTGACTACTCTGGTACACAAGCTTGTCAATCTCTTAGAGAAGAAGGTTACAAAGTAATCCTTGTTAACTCTAACCCAGCAACAATTATGACAGATACTGCAACGGCAGATAAAGTATATATAGAACCATTAACACTAGAATTCGTAAGCCGTATCATTCGTAAAGAACGTCCAGATGCAATCTTACCAACATTAGGTGGTCAAACAGGCCTGAATATGGCTGTTGAACTTGCGAAATCAGGCATACTTGAAGAGTGCGGAGTTGAAATTTTAGGAACAAAATTATCAGCAATCGAGCAAGCGGAGGATCGTGATCTATTCCGTACCTTAATGCAGGAATTAAATGAACCAATTCCATCTAGTACTATTATTCATACGCTAGAAGAAGCACATGAATTTGTAAAAGAAATTGGATATCCAGTTATTGTTCGCCCGGCATTTACGATGGGGGGAACAGGTGGCGGAATCTGTAGTAATGAAGAAGAACTAATTGAAATCGTATCAGGTGGATTAAAACATAGTCCGGTAACACAATGTTTATTAGAAAAGAGCATTGCTGGTTGTAAGGAAATTGAATATGAAGTAATGCGTGATTCAAATGATAACGCGATTGTAGTATGTAATATGGAAAATATCGATCCAGTTGGGGTTCATACAGGTGATTCTATCGTTGTAGCACCGAGCCAAACATTAAGTGACCGTGAATATCAAATGTTACGAAACACTTCATTACGAATTATTCGTGCATTAGGAATTGAAGGTGGATGTAACGTTCAGCTTGCACTTGATCCACATAGCTTCCAATACTATGTAATCGAAGTAAACCCGCGTGTAAGTCGTTCATCTGCATTAGCATCTAAAGCAACTGGATATCCAATTGCGAAGCTAGCGGCAAAAATTGCAGTCGGTTTAACATTAGATGAAATTATAAACCCAGTAACACAAAAAACATACGCTTGTTTCGAACCAGCATTAGACTATGTTGTTTCAAAAATTCCGCGCTGGCCATTTGATAAGTTTGAATCAGCAAACAGAACACTGGGTACACAAATGAAGGCAACTGGTGAAGTTATGTCAATCGGACGTAATTTAGAGCAATCATTATTAAAAGCGATTCGTTCTTTAGAACTTGGTGTTTATCACTTAGAGTTAGAGCATTTAAAAGAGCTTGATAAAGAGACAATGAAAAAACGCATTATAAAAGCTGATGATGAGCGACTGTTTATTGTAGCGGAAGCAATTCGTCAAGGTGTAACGAAAGAAGAAATCAACGATTGGTGTGAAATGGACTTCTTCTTCTTACAAAAAGTTGAAAATATCGTAAACATGGAACGCGAAGTAAAAGCAAATGTAGGAAATATGGAAGTATTACAATCAGCGAAAGAAATGGGATTCAGTGACCATTACATCGCTAATGCTTGGAACAAAACAGAGCGTGAAATTTACGACATGCGTAAAGAAAGCAATATAACTCCTGTTTATAAAATGGTAGATACTTGTGCTGCAGAGTTTGAATCTGCAACACCATACTACTACAGCACATATGGTGACGAGAATGAATCGGTTAGAACAGATCGTAAGAGTGTAGTAGTTCTAGGATCTGGTCCAATCCGTATCGGTCAAGGTGTTGAGTTTGACTATGCAACAGTTCACTCTGTATGGGCAATTAAAGAAGCTGGATATGAGGCAATTATTGTTAATAACAATCCAGAAACAGTTTCAACAGACTTCAGTATTTCTGACAAATTATACTTTGAACCATTAACAATCGAAGATGTAATGCACATTATCGATTTAGAAAAACCAGAAGGTGTTATCGTCCAATTCGGTGGACAAACGGCAATTAACTTAGCTGCTAAATTAGAGGCTCACGGTGTGAAAATCTTAGGAACATCACTTGAAGATTTAGACCGTGCAGAAGATCGTGATAAGTTTGAAGCAGCTCTAACACAGCTTGGTATCCCGCAACCAGTTGGTAAAACAGCAACGACTGTAGAGCAAGCAGTAGCAATCGCTGACAAAATTGGTTACCCAGTATTAGTAAGACCATCTTACGTACTAGGTGGACGCGCGATGGAAATCGTATATCGTCAAGAAGAACTGCTGCACTACATGAAAAATGCGGTTAAAGTTCACGCAGATCACCCAGTATTAATCGATCGTTACATGGTTGGTAAAGAAATTGAAGTAGATGCAATTTCAGACGGTGAGAATGTATTCATTCCAGGTATTATGGAACATATTGAACGCGCTGGAGTTCACTCTGGTGACTCAATCGGAGTATATCCACCGCAAAGCTTATCTGCAAAACTGAAAGAACAAATTATTGAACATACAATTGCACTTGGAAAAGGTTTAAACATTGTTGGATTACTAAACATTCAGTTTGTAGTATTCAAAGATGAAGTGTATGTAATTGAAGTAAATCCACGTGCGAGCCGTACAGTACCATTCTTAAGTAAAATTACAGGTGTACCGATGGCGAATGTTGCAACGAAAGTTATTTTAGGGCAAGACCTAGTAGAGCAAGGATATGGAACGGGTTATCACCCAGAAGAGAAAGAAGTATATGTAAAAGCTCCGGTATTCTCATTTGCGAAACTACGTTCAGTTGATACAACATTAGGACCTGAAATGAAATCAACAGGGGAAGTAATGGGTAAAGACTTAACACTTGAAAAAGCATTATACAAAGGGTTAGTTGCTTCAGGAATTAACATCCCAACGCACGGATCAGTAATCATCACTGTAGCGGATAAAGATAAAGAAGAAGCAATGGAAATTGCAAAACGTTTCCACGAAATCGGCTATAACTTATTAGCAACAGCTGGAACAGCACAGTCGTTAGCAGAGCAAAACATTCCAGTGCAAGTTGTAAATAAAATTGATTCTGAAGAATACAACTTACTTGATATTATCCGTCAAGGAAAAGCACAGTTTGTAATCAATACATTAACAAAAGGCAAACAACCAGCGCGTGATGGTTTCCGCATTCGCCGTGAATCAGTAGAAAATGGTGTGGCTTGCTTAACATCACTTGATACAACGAGAGCAATCTTACGAGTACTAGAATCTATGACATTCTCAGCTCATTCAATGAAAGAAATTACGCAAACGAAGCGTCACGAGGTGGTACATGCATGATGCAAAAGCAAAATATGATCGTCGTTAACCAAAAAGAAATCGCAAAAAACATTTACGAATTAGTGCTTCAAGGGGATCTAGTGCAGCAAATGAACGATCCAGGGCAGTTTGTACACATTAAGGTAGCAGAGGGCATTACGCCCCTTCTGCGCCGCCCAATTAGTATTTGTAATGTCGATCAAGAGAAGAACGAATTTACAATGCTATATCGTGCGGAAGGACAAGGAACAAAAACATTAGCGAAAAGAAAACAAGGCGAACTTGTAGATGTGTTAGGACCACTTGGACATGGTTTTCCTGTAGAAGAAGCGGAAGCTGGACAAACGGCTCTATTAGTTGGAGGGGGAATTGGTGTACCACCACTATATGAATTGTCACAGCGTCTTGTAGCAAAGGGAGTACGCGTTATTCACATCTTAGGTTTCCAAACGAAAGATGTTGTCTTCTATGAAGAGAAATTCGCAGAGCTTGGTGATACGTATGTTGCAACAGTTGATGGTACGCATGGTACAGAAGGCTTTGTAACAGATGTAATTGATAGCTATGGAATCGACTTTGACATTCTATACTCATGTGGACCTTTAGCGATGCTTCGTGCATTAGAAGGACGCTATAAAGAGAGAAAAGCCTACATTTCATTAGAAGAGCGTATGGGCTGTGGCATTGGAGCATGTTTCGCATGTGTATGCCATTTACAAGTAGATCCGAGTGGACATTCTTACAAGAAGGTGTGTAGCGACGGACCAGTATTTCCAATCGGGGAGGTTGTACTATGAACAGATTGCAAGTTGAATTACCAGGGTTATCATTAAAAAATCCAATCATCCCAGCATCTGGTTGCTTCGGATTTGGTCGTGAGTATGCACAGTTCTATGATTTAAGTGTACTTGGATCAATTATGATTAAAGCGACAACAGAACAGCCTCGTTACGGAAACCCAACGCCTCGTGTTGCGGAAACACCAGGCGGAATGCTAAATGCAATCGGGCTTCAAAATCCTGGATTAGAAAAGGTAATGAATTCTGAATTACCTTTTCTCGAGCAATTTGATCTTCCGATTATTGCAAATGTTGCTGGCTCACAAGCTGAGGATTATGTAGCAGTTGCGAAGGAAATTTCAAAGGCACCTAATGTTCATGCGCTAGAATTAAATATTTCTTGTCCAAACGTAAAAACGGGTGGTATCGCTTTTGGTACGAATCCTGAAATTGCTGCTGATTTAACGAAGCGAGTAAAAGAGGTTTCTGAAGTACCGGTATATGTGAAATTGTCACCGAACGTGGCAAACATTGTGGAGATTGCAAAAGCAATTGAAAATGCGGGTGCGGACGGTTTAACGATGATTAATACATTGCTTGGTATGCGTCTAGATTTAAAAACAGCTAAACCAATTTTAGCAAACCGTACAGGCGGATTATCAGGTCCTGCGATTAAGCCAGTAGCAATTCGTATGGTACATGAAGTAAGCCAAGCGGTTAACATTCCGATTATCGGAATGGGTGGTATTGAAACTGCGGAAGATGTAATTGAATTCTTCTATGCTGGCGCAAGCGCGGTTGCAGTTGGAACAGCGAACTTTATCGATCCATTCGTATGTCCGACAATTATTGAAGAATTACCAGCATTACTAGATGAATTAGGATTTGATCACATTTCGGAATGTCAAGGAAGGAGCTGGAAGCAAACATGTCACAGTCGTTAATCGTTGCACTAGATTTTCCAGGGAAACAAGATGTAGAACAATTCTTACACCACTTTGAAGGGGAAGAGTTATTTGTCAAAGTTGGTATGGAGTTATTCTACAAAGAAGGACCTGCGATTATTACGTACTTAAAAGAAAAAGGGCATAAGATCTTCCTAGATTTAAAACTTCATGATATTCCGAATACAGTAAAAAGCGCTATGCGTAGCCTAGCTAGTCTAGATGTTGATATGGTAAATGTTCATGCTGCTGGGGGAAGCAGTATGATGAAAGCTGCGATTGAGGGATTAGAGGAAGGTAAGCAAGAAGGAAAAGAGAGACCGATTTGTATTGCAGTTACACAACTAACAAGCACTTCGGAAGCTATGATGAAAAAAGAGATTGGCATTGAGAAAACGTTAGAAGAAGCGGTTGCTCATTATGCAAAACTAACGAAAGAAAGTGGACTTGATGGTGTTGTTTGTTCAACACTTGAAGTTCCGAAATTACGTGAAGTATGCGGAAATGAATTTGTAACAGTAACACCGGGGATTCGTCTTGCAAGCGATGATGTAAATGACCAGGTGCGCGTAGCAACACCGAAACGTGCGAGGGAACTTGGCTCAAGCTACATCGTAGTTGGACGTAGTATTACAAAAGCGGAAAATCCGCTTGAAGCGTATAAAACAGTAAAACAACAGTGGGAAGGTGTATCAGTATGAAAAAAGAAATCGCATCGCATTTATTAGAAATTGGAGCAGTATTTTTACAACCGAATGATCCATTCACTTGGTCTTCAGGTATGAAATCACCAATTTATTGTGATAATCGTTTAACTTTATCTTATCCAAAAGTACGTCAAGCGATTGCAGCTGGATTAGAAGAGTTAATTAAAGAGCACTTCCCAACTGTAGAAGTTATTGCAGGAACAGCAACGGCTGGTATTGCGCACGCTGCATGGGTAAGCGATCGTATGGATTTACCAATGTGCTACGTACGTAGTAAAGCAAAAGGTCACGGTAAAGGGAACCAAATTGAAGGGAAAGCTGAAAAAGGTCAAAAAGTAGTAGTAGTAGAAGACTTAATTTCAACTGGCGGTAGTGCAATTACATGTGTAGAAGCACTTCGCGAAGCTGGATGTGAAGTATTAGGAATCGTATCAATCTTCACATACGAGCTAGAAGCAGGAAAAGAAAAACTAGAAGCAGCTAACGTAGCATCATACTCTTTAAGCGACTACAGTGCATTAACTGAAGTAGCAGCAGAAAAAGGTATGATCGGACAAGCTGAAACGAAAAAATTACAAGAGTGGCGTAAAAATCCAGCAAACGAAGCTTGGATCACAGCGTAACACGAAAAAAACGACCGCGGGGGAACGCGGTCGTTTTTTATATTATTGTTAAAACTTCATGTAAAGAACAGATAGTAGGAATATCGTACTTGAGTTGTGAGTTATCCCGATTTAACCATATCCCTTGCATCCCAGCTGCTGTACTACTAATTGCATCAGTCTCTAATCGATCGCCAATATAATAGCAATCTTTCATTTCAAGATTCGATTGTAATACGGTTCTGTGAAAAATTTCAGGATCTGGTTTCGATATACCAAGTTCACTAGAAGTAAATATATATTTGAAATGTTTTAAAATGTTTAGGGCAGTTAATTTTTCGACTTGTTGTTCATAGTCACCATTACTAATGATACCTAATGAGTGCCCTTCTTGCTTTAAGGTCTGTAATGTATAGTGTACATCTTCAAACGCGGCCCAGTTGTTCTTATAAAGTTCTATATATTGATTGAATCTGTGCTGAGATTCCTCGGGTGATAAGTTTAATCCATATGTTTTAAATAAATGATACATTCGCATCCTTTGTTGTTCTTGAAAAGATAATTCCTTGGATAAAAATTTGTTGAAATATTCTTCGGATAATTCATGCCAGACTTTTGTGGCCTCTAATTCATTACCTGAAAAAATAGTACTATATACTTGAAAGAAATCTATAATACCATTTCTTTCAGCCGCCTCATAATCAAATAAAGTTCCATCGACATCAAAGAAAATCATATGACAAACTCCTCGTTAATAACTATTTAGCGTTTTCCGCAACTTCATACCCTCTCACAAACAATAGTGTCATATAAGAAACAATAAACGAGAAGATGCTGTACATGCCAACCCAAAAGAAAAATTTTGGAGTAAAGGCGATAACACCTATTATTAAAAAACTAGCAAACGTTACAATCGGCATTACGTAATACGTTTTCGTCTTGCGCGTTCCAATAACAGAAACGATAAAGATAAGTAATGGACAAATTAATAAGACGAAAATCAATTCATTCATAGTTATGTCCCCTTTTCGAATTGCAGTAATCTGTTTCTCGTAAACGTTTTGAAATAATTACTCTCCTAATATAATTTCGCTAAGTAATAACGAATCCCTCTTGAAAACGAGTAATTCATGATGAATTTCACAAGAAAAAAACGTAAGCAAGAGAACACTTGCTTACGTTATAAAATAAACATCGCAACGATTGTGGTGACAATTAAGCCAATCACAACCGGTAAAAAGTTTCGGCGTGCAAGTTCAAATGGATCCACCTTACAAATGGCAGCAGCAGGAATAAGCGCCCAAGGAATTAACGTCCCGCCCCCGGTCCATATAGCTGCAATTTGTCCGAGAGCTGTTAATGTAGCGGTCCCATGCCCAAGCGCTGTTCCGAAAAGATTGGCAATTGAACCAGCAAGTGAAATCCCGGAAAATCCAGATCCATCTAATCCTGTTATGGCACCAACGATAGTTAATGTTCCAGCTGATACATATTGGTTTAAAGGAACAGTTTGTGATAAAGCGATTCCTAAGTCGTTAATGATTCCGTGTGAACCTTTCGGTAAATAGTCTCCGATGATTTTCACAAAGCCGCTATCTCCTAAATAAAAAAGTGCAGCAATTGGAATGACTGGTCCGAAAATTTTAAATCCAAATTGAAGCCCTTCTATAAAATAATCGGTCGTTTTATTTAGTCCATGTCCTTTGTAGGTGATGAGAGAAATGATGATAATCATAATAACAGTCGTCCCGCCGATAAGTGCAGTTGCGTCGCTTCCTTGTAGTTTATATTGAATCATGCAAAGGATGTCAATGATATATACGATAGGGATACATATAGCGAGCCATTTCTTTATGCGAGGAGATAATAAAATGGTAGTTTTAGATGGTTCAGTTGATGAAGAGGTGTCTTGCAATGATAGTCCTGTATGAAACTCTTTTCGTAGGAAGAAAAAAGCGACAGAAGTTGTAACAACGCCCATAACGATAACGAGTGGAACACTTGCAGATACGACGCTGGAAACAGGGAGACCAGCAGCGTCTGCGGTTAATTTTGGTGCGCCTTGTATAACGAAGTCGCCGGATAAAGCAATCCCATGACCGAATAAGTTCATAGCAATTGCAACTCCAATTGGCGGAAGACCGACGCGTACAGCGACTGGTAATAAAATAGCTCCCATTAAAGCGACAGCTGGAGAAGGCCAAAAGAAGAAAGAAATTGTCATCATTAAAAGACCGATAATCCAGTAGGCGAGTGTAGGTGTACGAATCATCTTTGTAAATGGTGAAATCATCGTATCATTTATGCCGGTATGAACGAGTAAATTGCTCATGGATACGATAATGGAGATGATTAATATAGTTGGTAATAGTTCAGTAATGGCGTAAATGAAACTTTGAAAAATGCCGCTAACGGCAAGAGGGATAGAGTGTGTTGCGGTTAATGCTAGTAAAAAGATAAAAACGATACAAATGATCGTCGTATCTTTTCGGAGAATAAAAAAGGTAATAATAGTGAGTAAACAAAGAACATAGAGAGCGTGTAATAGCGTTAATTCAACTCCCATAACATTCACATCCTTTAGGCATTCGTGTAGTTTATTGTATGAAAGCAGTGAAAGTATGTGAGTATAGGAAAAAGAAAAAAGTGAAATTTCATGTACTGTAATGGTGAGTTTTTGAAATGGATGTTACAATACAATTAATCCTAAAAATGGAATTTAAGGAGGGGTTATGTGCAAAAAATTGGATTTTGGGGATTCATCATATCTTGTATTCTAGTAATCATTTTAAATCTATTTACAAATACCGAATGGATAGGTATCATACCTGTTTTCGGGTTTGTTTTTATACTGTTATACCGCTGGGATGACATGACACAATATAGTAAGAAAAGTATCAGAATTATAATAGGTATCACTGTTGTTTGCTCATTTTTCGTAGGGTTTATTTTAATAGAGGGGCAGAAACAAATGGAAAAAATGTCTATTTTTCAAGAATGGATGTCGTCTGCAAAAGGTCTTTATATTGTAATTGTAGTAGTTGTTTTTCTGAAAATTGTTATAAGCATAGCAAGCTACATATTAAAGGGAAAGTAGAATGGGGGAGTATGAATGAGAGAGAGAATAGGTTATTATGGTGTGCTCGTTTGTTTACTATTATCAGTTATTTCAGGACAATTTCTTAAAAGTGAATGGATACCGATTATATTATGTATAGGAGTATTGATTTTTGCTCCCATGTATCGCTGGGATGAATGGAAAGCATATAGTCGAAAAAAGAAAATTGTTTTCAGTATTGAGTTTGTCATTATAATTAGTACAATTCCGTTTTTGTTATTGAAAGGAAATGAGATAATAGGTGAAATTGTAATGTTTCAAGGGTGGTTATTTATCGCGAAATTGCTATATTTAATTTGCATTCTAATAGCGATAGTAGTGATTGCTAAAAAAGTAAATGAAATAATATTTGCTAATGAATAGAAGAAAGTGCCACCGAATAAGGTGGCACTTTCTTACTTTACTGAATGGGCTTTTTGCATTTTCTTAATTAAACGAATTTGTCCGCGATGATTGATTTCATCTTCAAATACGTGAAACCATTTAAAGTAGTTATTTGCTGGTTTATCATACCAAAAGTCTGTCGTTTTAAATAACCATTCATCAGGTAACGATTGAAAAGTCTCGATCGTTTTGGAACGTACTTCTTGCAATGTACGTATGTAAAATTCTATAGAGTTACCTTTTATTTTCTCGCGTCCAAGATCTCCTAACTCAATAGCAGGTAACCACCGTTCTAACTCAGCCTCCGTTGGTTCACGGTCTTCAAAAGTATGAATCTGGTAGTAAAATTCAATAGCGGCCATATGGTACAATAACATGCCGACTGAATTTGCTTCTTCATCATACAAATAATCAAGTTCTTCAATTGTTAAACCTTCCACCGCTTGCATTGTTGTATAGCGAGCGTAATTCATCATGGAAACAAGTTTGGAAAATTCAAGCTGTAAACCATCTATTTTATCAATTACAAAGTTCAATTTAAATTCCCCCTCTTTAAACGATGACTCCAGAGAAAGAATTCTATGTGCAGCGAAAAACTCCTTTTAAAAAGCCCATGATTTTAACAAGGAATAATAATTAGTTCCCGATTTGATTTTGTAATAACTTCATATCCGTCTTTTGTGATGACAATATCATCTTCAATTCTGCAACCGCCCCAGTCTGGTATATAAATGCCTGGTTCCACTGTAACAACCATACCTTCTTCTAAAGTAGCTTTACTTTCTTGGGATAAGCGGAGAGGTTCATGAATTTCTAACCCAAGACCATGACCAGTAGAGTGTCCAAAATATTGGCCGTATCCATGTTCAGTAATGTAATCTCTCGTTATATCATCGATACTTTTCGCAGTTTCCCCAGGTTTAATTGCTTCCGTCCCACGTTTTAACGCTTCTCGTACAACATTGTATATCTTTTTGAATTCTTCTGATGGTTCCCCAATTGCTACAGTACGTGTAATATCGGAACAATATCCGTCGTAAAGTGCGCCGAAATCTAATGTAACGATGTCACCTCGTTCGATTATTTTATTTGATGCAACTCCATGAGGAAGTGAAGAACGGACGCCAGAAGCTACAATAATTTGGAAGGAAGAGGATGTAGCTCCTTTTTTCCGCATGAAAAATTCTAACTCATCTCGTACATCATTTTCACTTATTCCTGGTTTTAGAAACGTAAGGATGTGGTGAAATGCTTCATCAGCAATATTAGCTGCGATTTTCATTGTTTCTATTTCAGGCGTGTCTTTAATAATACGAATATTTTCAATGATTTCGCACACTTGAACCATTTCCGCATGTACGTATTTTTGTAAGTTTTTATATTGTTGCAATGTCATGTTGTTTTCTTCAATTCCAAGTTTTTGAATGTTTAATTTCGATACTTGATGTGCAATTTCTTTTTCTAAATTTCCTGTATGCATAATAATTTCAGCATCTTTTATTTGTGATTTCGCTTGATCTACATAGCGAAAATCAGTGATAAAAACAGCTTTATCCGCAGAGATTAAGACGACGCCAGCACTACCTGTAAAGCCTGTTGCATATTGGCGATTTTCTTTTTTTGTAATTAGTAATCCGTCAATTTCATAGTTTTGTAGTTGATTTTGGATTTTATTAATTTTTAAAGTCATGTTAATTCCCCCTATTCACAGTATTGAATAAAGCAAATAGCGTGCCACAAAAATATTTTTCGAGAGAAGTTAGCAGAAATTGCATATCTTTTAGGTAGGAAATTTAGCCCGCTATTTGTGGGTGGTGGGCTGCTCGTGAAATACAGATTATTTCAATTGTCAGTGGGAGAATGAGAAAAATATCGACCACAATTTCACTTTCTTTACAATTTGTCAAAAAATTTATACAAATTCGAAAGAGCACTGTCAATTTTTTTGACAATATGGAAGAAAAGGATAAGAGGTTTTTTAGTATATATATTTTGAAAGTATGTTCTTTGTTTTGTTCTGATGTAAAATTTAATATATAAATAAATAATTGTTATTGATATAATAGGTAATTGTTGGATTTCTCTCGAAGATAGGGAAACGTAACGAATATGAAGGAATAAGGGTTGTGAATACATGAAGAAATTAAGTAAAGTAATGTCATTTTGCTTGGTGGCTAGTATGTTAGTTGTAACAGGTTGTGAAAAAAGTGAAAACAAAGTTCAAGTAAATGAAACGATTGAACAGCTTAATGAAGCGCCAGAAGTGACAGAAAAAGAAGCGAAAAAGATTGTAAGAAAGAATGTAGATGCAATAGCAAATGCATTTAATGAGATGGAAAAAGAAAATGGATGGAGCCGAAATAATCCTGGAGATTTAGGAACAGCTAAAAAAGGCGTTAAGGGGTTAGTTTCAGATAAGTTTGTGGAGAAGGAGCTTCCAGGATTGCTTGATACATTTAATAGATCAAGAGAAACTGATATGTTACCATTTCCGATTCATATTGAGCCGGACGTGAGGATAACTTATTCACAGAAAAATGATGTTTTAAAGGTTGAGACGCTTACTCTTGCAAATGATATGGGGAGTGAAGCGGAGATGTGGGAATTTGTTTTAGTGTATACCGATGGAAATTGGTTAATGGATAAATGGTCATCAAATACGCCAGTAGATTTAAATTTAACTAAAGAAGAAGCTAAAGAACTTCTTAGAGTACAGGGTTTCAAGAATGTCTCTTTTGTTAGAGAAGAGAATAGTGGAAATAAAAAATATATTTTTAAAGAAAGTAACGGAGTAGTTGCTGTTGACGCCAAAAACTCGGTTATTACTCACAATGTAGATGATGAAGAGCAAGAAAAGGTAACGAAAAAGGATTTTATTCAAGAGCAAGAAACAGTTAAGGGGAATGATTCTAGTACGTATACTAGTTCAAAAAAAGAAACTTCGTTAGCGGTAGGTAAAACTAAGGTTTTAAATGAGTTAGCAGCTCTAGAAAACCAAGAAAAACATATAAATGCTATATCAACAAATGACATAGTAAATGAAATAGAAGGAAATTATGAACTGTGGGATAATAAGCTAAATGAAATTTACAGTACATTAAAAAATACGATGTCCCCTGATGCATTCCAGTCATTAAAAACGAAACAAATTGCGTGGGTTAAAGAAAAGGAAAGTAAGGTTAAAGCAATTGGTACTGATACAAATAACGGAACGATGAGACGTATAGAAGCTTCAGAAGAGAAATACAACATGACAAAAGAAAGATGTTATGAATTAGTGAATGGGTATATGAACTAGTTTGAACGAATATAAAAATGCGTTGCTTATGAGCAACGCATTTTTATATTTAAGCTTTTAATTTCATTACAGTATCAGCATCAGGTGTTACATATACGGTTTGCTGATTGTCGTACGTAACAAAACCAAGTTTTGCACCACTCGGTTTTTTGACATGGCGTATTTTGGTGAAATCTACAGGAACAGAACTAGAATCTTTTGCTTTACTGAAATAGGCAGCGATTTTAGCAGCTTCTAACACGGTTTCTTCGGTAGGTTCAAGAGAACGAATGACAACATGAGACCCAGGGATATCTTTCGTATGTAACCAAATTTCATCACGACGGGCAAACTTCGTTGTTAAATAATCGTTTTGCTTGTTGTTTTTACCGACGAAAATTTCTGTTCCGTCACTAGCTAAATATTTGTCTAATACCGGTTTAGTTGGTTTCTTCTTAGCATTTTTTGCTTTACGATTGCGCATATAACCTTCTTCAGCTAATTCCTCGCGAATTTCTTCAATATCTTTTGAAGAAGCAGCTTCCATTTGTTGAAGTAAGCTATCAAAATAAAGAATTTCTTCATTTGTTTTTTCGATTTGTTCTTCTACAACAACAACTGAATTTTTCGCTTTTTGGTACTTTTGGAAATAGCGTTGCGCATTGTCAGATGGTGTTTTTAAAGGATCTAATGTAATTTTTACAGTTCCGCCATTTTCGTCGTAATAGTTAACGACTTCAATATCTTTATCACCTTTTTTCAAAGCGTACATATTGGCTGTAAGTAGTTCTCCAAATAGTTGATATTTATCTGCTTTTCCGGCATCTTGTAATGTTTTTTCTAGTTTAATGAGTTTCTTCTCATTTTTATTTTTTTCGTTTTGCATAAAGCGCTCTAAATCATAAGCTTGTTGTTTTACACGGTCGCGCTCTGCTTTTCCGAAAAAGAAACGGTCTAGCAATTCACTAACAGATGAGAATGTCTTGTCTTCTCCTTGCAAGTGTGCAAGAGGGAAAAGATAAAAGAATTCTTTCCCATTTGAAGTAGTCATTGTTGGTGAATATGTATGAGTTAGTAATGGTTTTTGTATGGAGAAAAATGCGTCCGCTAATGCTTTTTCATTTACCATACCTGCTTTTTTCACTACTTCTTTTGCGAATAACGGCGAAATTCCCGTAAAGGTGCCGACAAGCTGTTTATCCATGTTTCCAGATAGAAAGTCTAGCGGTCTAATAAATTCATCATTTGTTTCAATCTGGAGTGGGTTAATTTTATGTTGTGCTGGTGGTGCAATGTACTCCGCTCCAGCATATACAGTTCGATGTCGGTTTACCGCTAAAGAAACGTGTTTTAAGCTATCTAAAATATTGTTTGTTTTTGTATCTACTAAAATGATGTTACTATGTCGTCCCATTATTTCAATTACTAATGTTTTGAGCGATTCGTCACCAATTTCATTTCTGCTACGAACTGTAATTTGAATAATGCGCTCTAAATCAATTTGTTCAATTTTTTCAATGAACCCACCTTCTAAATGCTTACGAAGAAGCATACAAAACATTGGCGGAAGTGCAGGTGAATCGTAATTTTGATTTGTTAAGTGTAAACGTGCATATGTCGGATGAGCGGAAAGAATTAGTTTTTGATTTTTTCCGTTTGCTCGAATATGTAATAAAATCTCGTATTTTGAAGGTTGATATATTTTGGAAATTCTTCCTGTGTAAAGAGAATTTGCAATTTCATGTGTAATTGCTCTTGTAAATAATCCATCGAATGCCATAAATGAACACTCCTTTCTAACTAAAAGTTAATTATAGCATTTTTTTGGACGAGGCTGAATAAGCTTTCAATAGAGTATGTCTGGAATCAGGAGGTCGATAGCGGGATGAACTGGTATGGAATGCGCGCACACGAAGTGGAAGAAAGAACGAATACGAATGTGAAGGTTGGGCTTACAGAGAAGGAAGCAGAAGGGCGAATAAAAAAATTTGGTACAAATGAATTAGATGAAGCCAAAAGGCCTTCTGCACTGATGGTATTTTTGGCGCAGTTTAAAGATTTTATGGTGCTTGTTTTATTTGGTGCAACAATAGTTTCAGCTTTTTTAGGTGAATACATTGATTCTATTGCGATTGTTGCGATTGTTATTATCAATGGTATTCTTGGCTTTTTTCAAGAAAGAAAGGCTGAAAAGTCACTGGAAGCCTTAAAAGAGCTAGCCGCCCCGCAAGTTACTGTAATGCGGAATGGAAATTGGGTAAAAGCACCGTCTAAAGCACTTGTTTTAGGTGATATCATTAAATTTTCTAGTGGTGATCGTATTGGGGCGGATGTACGTCTTGTTGAGGCATCAAGTTTATATATCGAAGAATCAGCTTTGACAGGAGAGTCAGTACCGGTGCAGAAGAAGGTAGAAGCTCTGCAGGGGAAAGATGTTTCAATTGGTGATCAAAAAAATATGGCTTTTATGGGTACGATGATTACACGAGGAGCTGGAACAGGGGTCGTTGTAGCAACTGGTATGAATACAGCGATGGGCCAAATTGCAAATAT
This sequence comes from Bacillus cereus group sp. MS39, assembly GCF_040448665.1. Taxonomy (NCBI): domain Bacteria; kingdom Bacillati; phylum Bacillota; class Bacilli; order Caryophanales; family Bacillaceae; genus Bacillus; species Bacillus cereus group sp. MS39. The sequence goes on from NZ_CP123058.1 coordinate 1,511,860, forward strand.
GTTACAAAATGCAGAGCAAATGGAAACACCACTGCAAAGAAGATTAGAGCAACTCGGGAAAATATTAATTATTGTAGCTCTTATTTTGACAGCGCTTGTTGTATTAGCCGGTGTGTATCAAGGGAATGAAGTGTATCATATGTTTTTAGCAGGCGTGTCGCTAGCTGTTGCTGCTATTCCTGAAGGATTACCAGCAATTGTTACAGTAGCTTTATCGCTTGGTGTACAGCGTATGATTAAAAAGAGAGCAATTGTAAGGAAGTTACCAGCGGTAGAAACGTTAGGATGCGCTTCTGTTATATGCTCTGATAAAACAGGAACAATGACGCAAAACAAAATGATGGTAACACATATGTGGTCAGGTGGGGAATTATGGAAAGTTACAGGTCAAGGATATGAACCTAATGGCTCTTTTTTGAAAGGTGAAAAAGAATGCGATCCAGCTAAAACAAAAGCACTGTATCAACTACTAACATTTGGTTCACTTTGTAATAACGCAAATATTATTCAAAAGAAAAAGGCGTATGTATTAGATGGAGATCCAACTGAGGGAGCACTTGTAGCTGCAGCAATGAAAGCGGGGATAACGCGTGAGGCACTGAAAGGGAAATTTGAAATTATTCGTGAATTTCCATTCGATTCAACTCGAAAAATGATGAGTGTTATTGTGCGAGATAGGGAGGGGAAAAAGTTTCTTGTTACGAAGGGAGCACCAGATGTCCTCCTGCAAATGAGTCAAACGATTTTATGGGGGGATAAGCAACAACCGTTAAGTGAGTTGTATAGAAAAGAAGTACAGGCGGCTATTCATAGTTTAGGTAGTCAAGCGCTCCGAACAATTGCAGTTGCATTTAAGCCATTAAAAGTAACAGATTCTATTGAACATGAAAGAGACGTTGAAAAAGATTTTATGTTGGTCGGGATACAGGGAATGATTGATCCGCCAAGACCAGAGGTAGAACAGGCTGTAAAAGAGTGCAGAGAAGCTGGTATTCGAACAGTGATGATTACAGGAGATCATAAAGTGACAGCAATGGCAATTGCGGAACAATTAGGGGTTTTACCACCTGGTGGACGTGTTGTTGAAGGAGTAGAACTCGCGAATATGGATGTAGAGGAACTAGAAAGTGTTGTAGAAGATACGTATGTATTTGCTCGAGTATCACCTGAACATAAATTGAAGATTGTTAAGGCGTTGCAAAATAAAGGGCATATAGTAGCGATGACAGGTGATGGAGTAAACGATGCTCCGGCTATAAAAACAGCGGATATTGGGATAGCGATGGGAATTACAGGGACAGACGTTGCGAAAGAAGCTTCTTCTCTTGTTTTGCTAGATGATAATTTTGCTACGATTAAATCAGCAATTAAAGAAGGTAGAAATATATACGAGAATATACGTAAGTTTATTCGTTATTTATTAGCATCGAACGTAGGAGAAATTTTAGTCATGTTATTTGCAATGTTACTTGCATTACCGCTGCCGATGGTTCCCATTCAAATTTTATGGGTGAACTTAGTGACTGACGGATTACCGGCGATGGCATTAGGATTGGATAAGGCGGAAGGAGACGTTATGAAGAGAACGCCGCGTCATCCGAAAGAAGGGGTATTTGCTAGAGGGCTTGCCTGGAAAATTATAAGCCGTGGCTTTCTAATTGGAGCAGTGACGTTAGTGGCGTTTATTATTGCATATAATCAGCATCCAAATGAACTGAAATATGCACAAACTGTGGCGTTTGCGACGTTGGTACTTGCACAACTTATTCATGTATTTGATTGCCGAAGTGAACATTCTATCTTCCACCGTAATCCGTTTGGGAACGTGTATTTAGTAGGAGCGGTTATTATTTCTTTACTGTTAATGTTAGTGGTTATATATTACCCACCGCTACAACCGATCTTTAGTACAATGCCAATACAAGCGAGAGATTGGTTGTTAATTGGAGGTTTGTCATCAATTCCGACCTTCTTATTAGTAGGTTCTTTATTAACAGGGAAAAAGGGGAAGAAGGAAAAGTCAGTATTATATAAGAAGGGATTAAACTTGAAATAGTCAATGATATGAAAATGTGATATAATTTACAGAAGGTAGTAGAGCCTTGTCTCTATTACCTTTTTCATTGAGTTATTTCATGGCTTGGATGTGATAAAAATGATTTGTAGTATGACAGGATTTGGAAGATCGAAAGTGGAAAATGATACTTTTCAAATTACAGTAGAAATGAAATCGGTGAACCACCGTTTCCTAGAGATGAGTATTCGACTTCCGAAGCAAATGATGATATTTGAAGAAAAAATTCGTAAAATAATTGCAGAACAAGTTCGGCGTGGACGCATTGAAGTGTCTATTAGTATAACGGGTGAAGGGCTTGTTGAAAGAAAATTAAGTGTGAATTGGTCGCTTCTTGAGCAGTACCAATCGATTATGGAAGATATAAAAGAAAAATTTCAATTACAAGATTCTATTACACTTCAGCAATTAATGGAAATGCCAGAAGTAACAGCGATTGAAGAAGTAGAAAATGTAAATGAACAATTTGAGAACGGTTTATATGAGGCTGTTCGCCAAGCTGCTCATATGTTAAAAACGATGAGAGATGGCGAAGGAGAACGATTACATAAAGATATAGCGTATCGTTTACAAGAGATTCACAATTGTGTAAATGCAATTATTCCGCATGTACCGATTGTTACACAAAAATATCGTGAACGATTAGAAAATCGCTTAAAAGAATTACATAATCAAGATCTAGATGAACAAAGATTGTTAACAGAAGTCGCAATCTTTGCAGAGCGTTGTGATATTCACGAAGAGTTAGTTCGTTTGCAAAGTCATTTAGAGCAATTTCGTGAAACACTGCAGATTGAAGAGCCTGTTGGAAGGAAAATGGATTTCATCGTGCAAGAGATGCATAGAGAAATTAATACGATTGGTTCTAAGGCAAATGACTTAACAATTTCAAAATATGTTGTAGAAATGAAAAATAACCTTGAAAAAATTCGTGAACAAGTACAAAATATTGAGTAGCTTTCAAAAAATATATAAAGTTATACGTGGTGGAGAAATCGGATAGACTTACTAGGAGGCGCAAACTATGGCCATGCGGTTTTTAAATATTGGATACGGAAATATTGTATCTGCTCATCGAATTATTGCTATTGTAAGTCCGGAGTCAGCTCCTATTAAACGAACAGTACAGGAAGCACGCGAACATAATGCTTTGCTTGATGCTACGTATGGGAGAAAAACAAGGGCGGTTATTGTTATGGATGATGGGCATGTGGTATTAAGTCCAATTCAGCCAGAGACGATTGCACATCGTTTGAATAATAAAGAAGATTTAAGTGAGGAAGGGTAGGTTTTACATATTTATGAGAAGTAGAAGAGGATTGCTCATCGTTCTTTCAGGACCTTCTGGGGTTGGTAAAGGAACGGTTCGAAAAGAGCTGTTTAGTCATGAGGATACACGTTTTCAGTACTCCATTTCAGTAACGACACGTAAGCCACGTGAAGGTGAAGTAGATGGTGTGGATTATTTCTTTAAAGAGAGAGAAGAATTTGAGGAAATGATTCGTAATGAAAAATTACTGGAGTGGGCTGAGTTCGTAGGTAATTATTACGGAACACCGATTGACTATGTTGAAAAAACATTACAAGAAGGAAAAGATGTATTCTTAGAAATTGAAGTGCAAGGAGCAATTCAAGTTAAGAAAGCTTTCCCAGAAGGTGTATTTATTTTCTTAGCACCTCCAAGTTTATCTGAACTAAAGAACCGTATTGTCGGCCGTGGTACAGAAACTGAAGATGTTATTGAAAATCGTTTAACGGTAGCGAAAGAAGAAATCGAAATGATGGACGCTTACGACTATGTTGTAGAAAACGATCAAGTTGAATTAGCTTGTGAAAGAATTAAAGCAATTGTGGTTGGTGAACATTGCCGCCGCGAAAGAGTAGCAAAATATTATAAAGAAATGACGGAGGGTCTATAATTATGTTAAATCCATCAATTGATTCATTATTAACAAAAATCGATTCTAAATATACACTTGTAACAGTAGCTGCAAAACGTGCGCGTGAAATGCAACTTGCTGATAACTGTGTTATCGAGCAACCTGTTTCTCATAAATGTGTAGGTAAATCATTAGAAGAAATCGATGCAGAAGTATTAAAATATGTACCAAGCGAAGGCAAAATCATCGATTAAGACATTCTTTTCGACAAATTAAAACATAGACTTTATAATTTTCTATGTAACGGTAACAACCTATTTACAAGTAGGTTGTTATTTTTTTACGATAGGGAAGAAATATTGGTACTGATGAGCTGGGAATTCTGTTTCAGTATTATAAGTTTGAAAAAGAAAGAGGACGAGCCATATGCTAAAAGGGAAAAAGATACTTCTATGTGTAACAGGAGGCATTGCGGTCTTTAAAGCGGCTGCGTTAACTAGTAAATTGACACAAGCTGGTGCTATTGTAAAAGTAATGATGAGTGAGTCGGCAATGAAGTTTGTTATGCCTCTTACATTTCAAGCACTTTCTCGCCATGACGTATATACAGATACATTCGATGAGAAAGACTCGGCTGTTATTGCACATATCGATTTAGCAGATTGGGCAGATGTAGTACTTGTTGCACCTGCTACTGCCAATTGTATTGGGAAGTTAGCTGGTGGTATTGCAGACGATATGATTACAACTACTTTGTTAGCTACTACAGCCCCAGTGTGGATTGCACCTGCTATGAATGTGCATATGTATGAAAACAAAATTGTACAAAAAAATATGATGACGTTGAAAACGTTAGGATATACATTTATTGAGCCTGGAGAAGGTTTTTTAGCGTGTGGTTATGTTGCGAAGGGAAGACTAGAAGAACCGGAAGCAATTATTGCACGGTTAGAAGAGGCTTTTTCCGAACAAAAACCGTTGCAAGGAAAAAAAATATTAATAACTGCTGGCCCAACTCGTGAAAAGATTGATCCAGTGCGTTTTATGACCAATTTTTCTTCTGGGAAAATGGGATATGCAATTGCGGAAGTGGCAGCGAACTTAGGTGCTGATGTCATACTTGTTTCGGGACCGACAGCATTAAACCCACCATTACATGTAAATACGGTACAAGTGGAATCTGCACAAGATATGTTAGAAGTAGTTCTGCAACAGTATCAAAACGTAGATGTTGTCATTAAAACAGCAGCAGTTGCAGATTATCGCCCGAAATATGTTCATGATAATAAAATGAAAAAGAAAAATGGTGATGCTGTAATCGAACTTGAGAGAACAGTAGATATTTTAAAAACGTTAGGTGAGATGAAGGATAAACAGTTACTTGTCGGTTTTGCGGCTGAAACGACAAAGGTAGAGGAATACGCAACAAAAAAATTACGTGAGAAAAATGCGAATATGATTGTTGCGAACGATGTAAAGGCACAAGGAGCTGGATTTGGTACAGATACAAACATTGTAACAATGTATAGAAAAGATGGAGAAGTTATCGAGTTACCACTTTTAACGAAGAAAGAGGTTGCTCGTGAAATATTAAAGCAAATTGAAATGATGTTAGAAGATGATCGTCTATGAAATTTGCAAGTGTAATTGTTGATGTACCTGCACGTCAGACAGATCGACCATTTGATTATATTATCCCTAAAAAGTGGGAAGATATTGTTCAGACAGGCATGCGTGTAGTAGTTCCATTTGGCCCAAGGAAATTGCAAGGCTTTATTATTGGGATCAAAGATTCGGCTGAAGTAGAAAGTAAGAAGCTAAAGACAATCCATGAAATATTAGATGTAACACCAGTTTTAAACGAGGAATTATTAAAGCTTGGATATTGGCTTACAAGCGAAACGTTATGTTATATGATTTCAGCCTTTCAAGTCATGCTTCCAACGGCAATAAAAGCCACGTATAAAAAGCGTCTACAACTTCGTAAACAAGAAGAAGTAGCACCTGAACTACTGTTTTTATTTCAGGACAAAGAAGCGATAGATTGGGAAGCGATTGAGACGCAGCCGCATCTATACCGCACGATTCAACAAGAAATTAAAAATGGCACGATTGAAGTTGTTTATCAGGTAAAAGATAAAGTGCAAAAGAAGAAACAAAGAGTCGTTCAACCGGAGTTGTCAGAAGATAAATTGGAATTAGCAGCATTTGAACTGAAAAGTAAAAAACAACAAGATGTACTCTATTATTTTGTGGAAAATTATAAAAGTGTGCCGTTGAAAGTGATAACAGAAGAGTTGCAAATAACAGACGCTCCGATTAAAGCACTTGTTAAAAAGGGGCTAATTTCAGAAAAGTATGTGGAAGTGTACCGAAATCCGTATGACGATGATGATTTTGAACAAACGAAACCATTCCCACTTACGGAGGAACAAAAGCAAGTTATTGCACCGATTTTATCATCAATTACAAATGAAACTTACAATCCATTTTTACTATATGGTGTTACAGGAAGCGGAAAAACAGAAGTATATTTACAATCTATAGCAGCGGTGCTCGCGAAAGGGAAAGAAGCTATTGTACTTGTTCCTGAAATTGCACTAACGCCTCAAATGGTAGATCGTTTTAAAGGCAGATTTGGCTCGCAAGTTGCGGTTCTTCATAGTGCGCTGTCTGTTGGAGAAAAATATGATGAATGGCGTAAGATTTTAAGAAAAGAAGTGAAAGTTGTAGTTGGTGCACGTTCAGCTGTATTTGCTCCTTTTGAAAATTTAGGGATTATTATTATTGATGAGGAGCATGAATCGAGCTATAAGCAAGAAGATAATCCGAGGTATCATGCAAGGGATGTAGCTGTCTGGAGGGGGCAATATCATAAATGTCCTATCGTTCTTGGTAGTGCAACACCGACACTTGAATCGTTTGCAAGAGCGAAAAAAGGTGTGTATGAATTACTAACGATGGAAAAACGTATGAATAAACAAGCGTTACCAACAGTAGAGATTGTTGATATGCGTGAGGAACTTCGTGACGGGAATCGTTCCATGTTTTCGAAGGCATTGCATGAAAAAATAGCAGATCGATTAGAAAAGAAAGAACAGATGGTGCTCTTTTTAAATAGAAGAGGTCATTCTACATTTGTTATGTGCCGTGATTGTGGGTATGTTGTACAATGTCCGCATTGTGATATCTCGCTGACATATCATAAAATGAACCATCGTTTAAAATGTCATTACTGCAGTCACGAAGAGAATATGCCGACTGCGTGTCCTGCTTGTCAAAGTACATATATTCGTTTCTTTGGTACAGGTACACAAAAGGTAGAAGAAGAAATTACAAAACTATTTCCAGAGGCACGAGTCATTCGAATGGATGTAGATACGACAAGTCGCAAAGGAATGCATGAAAAATTATTAAAGGCGTTCGGGGAAGAAAAAGCAGATATACTACTTGGAACACAAATGATTGCGAAAGGATTAGATTTTCCTAAAGTAACTCTTGTCGGGGTTTTAACTGCAGATACGATGCTTCACTTGCCTGATTTTCGAGCGAGTGAAAAGACGTATCAGTTATTGACGCAAGTAAGTGGACGAGCAGGCAGACATGAATTGCCAGGGGAAGTTATAATTCAAACGTATACGCCAGAACATTACAGTATAGAGTTAGCAAAGAACCAACAATATGATGTGTTTTTTGACCAAGAAATGCAAATGAGACGAACAAGACAATATCCACCTTATTACTATGTTGTACTTGTAACAGTATCTCATCCAGAATTATTAAAGGCAGTGCAAGTGACGGAAAAAATTGTCGGTCATTTACGGGCGCACTGCACAGAGCAAACGATGGTGTTAGGACCAGTTGCTTCAGCAATTCCAAGGATAAAAGATAGATATCGTTATCAATGCATGATAAAATACAAACGGGAACCAAACTTAAAGAACGTGCTCAAAATGGTAAATGAACATTATCAAGCAGAAATGCAAAAAGAGCTACAAATCTCAATTGATTTTAATCCAACAATGTTAATGTAGCGGAGGGAAATATGGCAGTTTTAGAAATAGTAAAGCATCCAAATGAAGTGTTAGAAACACCATGCGAAAGAGTAATTAACTTTGATAAAAAGTTAGTGAAATTGTTGAAAGATATGCATGAAACAATGTTAATTGCGGACGGAGTCGGTTTAGCTGCGCCTCAAGTAGGTGTAAGCTTGCAAGTTGCGGTAGTTGATATCGGTGATGATACGGGGAAAATCGAGTTAATCAATCCATCGATACTAGAAAAACGTGGTGAACAAGTAGGTCCCGAAGGCTGTCTAAGCTTCCCGGGACTTTATGGTGAAGTGGAACGTGCGGATTATATTAAAGTACGTGCTCAAAATCGCCGAGGTAAAGTATTTTTACTAGAAGCAGAAGGATTTTTAGCACGTGCAATTCAACATGAAATCGATCATTTACACGGTGTGTTATTTACATCGAAAGTGACAAGATATTATGAGGAAAACGAATTAGAATAGGTATTAAAAGGAGCGGTTTTTGAATGATAAAAGTAGTATTTATGGGAACACCGGACTTTTCAGTGCCGGTGCTTCGTCGTCTTATCGAAGATGGCTATGATGTAATAGGTGTTGTGACGCAGCCTGATCGTCCGGTAGGTAGAAAAAAAGTATTAACACCTACACCTGTTAAAGTTGAAGCAGAAAAACATGGTATTCCGGTGTTACAACCGTTAAGAATTCGTGAAAAAGACGAATATGAACAAGTCTTGGCATTAGAGCCAGATTTAATTGTAACAGCTGCTTTCGGTCAGATTGTACCAAATGAAATTTTAGAAGCACCGAAGTATGGATGTATTAACGTCCACGCGTCTTTACTACCTGAACTTCGTGGTGGTGCACCAATCCATTATGCAATTATGGAAGGTAAAGAAAAAACGGGTATTACAATTATGTATATGGTAGAGAAATTGGATGCTGGTGATATCTTAACGCAAGTAGAAGTCGAGATTGAAGAGCGTGAAACGACAGGCTCTTTATTCGATAAGTTAAGTGAAGCAGGGGCACACCTTCTATCTAAAACAGTACCTTTATTAATTCAAGGTAAGTTAGAAACAATTAAACAAAACGAAGAAGAAGTAACGTTTGCATATAATATAAAACGTGAGCAAGAGAAAATTGATTGGACAAAAACAGGTGAAGAAGTATACAATCACATTCGCGGATTGAATCCATGGCCAGTCGCTTATACGACTTTGGCAGGACAAGTTATTAAAGTATGGTGGGGAGAGAAGGTCTCTATTACAGAGAAAGCTGAACCAGGTACAATAGTAGCTCTTGAAGAAGATGGATTTGTTGTTGCAACAGGGAATGAGACAGGTGTTAAAATCACTGAATTGCAACCTTCTGGTAAAAAACGTATGAGTTGTTCGCAATTTTTACGTGGCACAAAACCTGAAATTGGAACGAAGTTAGGAGAAAATGCATGAGACAAAATGTTCGTGAGTTAGCTCTTGATGGCTTAATTCAAGTAGAAAAAAGTGGTGCATACAGTAACTTACTTTTAAATAATCTAATTGAAAAAAATGCAATTGATAGAAAAGATATTGGTTTGTTAACTGAAATTGTATATGGAACGATTCAACGTCGTGACACATTAGATTATTATTTGCAGCCTTTTTTAAAAAAGAAGGTTGAGGCGTGGGTAAGAGTATTACTTCGCTTATCTTTATATCAAATGATTTATTTAGACCGAGTGCCAGAAAGAGCGGCTATTCATGAAGCAGTTGAAATTGCAAAGCGTCGCGGGCATAAAGGGATTGCTGGTATGGTAAACGGGGTATTACGTTCGATTCAGAGAGAAGGGGTACCTTCTGTAGATGAAATCAAGGATCCAATAGAACGTTTGGCAATTGCAACAAGTCATCCAATGTGGCTTGTGCAAGACTGGGCTTCTGAATATGGTTTAGAGACAGCAGAGAAAATGTGTGAAGTGAACATGCTACCCCCGGTACCAACAGCGCGTGTAAATGTTGATAAAATAACAGTAGAAGAAGCAATTGAGTTGTTGGCTGGTGAAGGTATAGAAGCGAAGCGCGGCGATTTATCAGAGGATGCAATTCAAATTGAAAGAGGGAATGTAGCGCATACAGATGCGTTCAAAAAAGGTTTTCTTTCTATTCAAGATGAAAGTTCTATGCTTGTAGCACGCGCTTTAGAACCAAATGAGGGAGATGAAGTTCTTGATAGTTGTGCTGCTCCGGGCGGAAAGACAACGCACATTGCAGAGCGATTAAAAGGAACAGGTCAAGTTATGTCTCTTGATTTACATGCACACAAAGTACGTTTAATTAAACAACAAGCGGAGAGACTTGGTTTAGAAAATGTCGAAACAAAAGCACTAGATGCTAGAAAAGTACAAGAACACTTCGCGAATGAAACATTTGATAAAATATTAGTAGATGCACCATGTTCTGGATTTGGTGTGATTAGACGTAAACCTGATATTAAGTTAGGTAAAAATAAAGGCGATAGTGAAAGATTATCGACGATTCAACTTGCAATACTAGAAAAAATAGCACCGTTATTAAAACAAGGTGGTCGCCTTGTTTATAGTACGTGCACAATAGAAAAAATAGAAAATGAACAAGTAATAAAGCAATTTTTACAAGAGCATCCTGAATTTGAATGGGATACTACGATAAAAGATCGCATGCCAGAAAAATTAAATCCGTATATTGATGAAGGTCAAGTGCGAATTTTACCGCATTATTTTGCAACAGATGGCTTTTATATTGCTTGTTTAAGGAAGAAGGTGTAGCATCGTGGAAACGACTGTGAGAAAACAAAAGAAAAATCTAGAAACGAAGAAACCATCAATTTATTCTTTACAACTTCATGAAATGCAAGATTGGTTAAAGGAACAAGGAGAACCTAAATTCCGTGCAGGACAAATCTTTGATTGGCTATATAAAAAACGTGTAAAAAATTATGACGACATGTCGAATCTTTCTAAAGGATTACGCGATAAATTGTCGAATTCCTTTGATATTACTACTTTAAATACATTAGTAAAACAAACATCTTCTGATGGAACAATTAAATTTTTATTCCAATTATATGATGGCTATTCTATTGAAACAGTGTTAATGCGACACGAATATGGAAATTCTATTTGTGTAACAACACAGGTTGGATGCCGTATTGGTTGTACGTTCTGTGCATCTACACTTGGTGGGTTAAAACGAAACTTAGAGGCTGGAGAGATTGTAGCGCAAGTAGTAGAAGTGCAACGTGCACTTGATGAAACAGAAGAACGTGTAAGTTCGCTTGTTGTTATGGGAATTGGAGAGCCGTTTGATAATTACGACAACTTAATGTCATTCTTACGCATTGTAAACCATGAAAAAGGAATTCATATTGGTGCAAGACATATGACAGTTTCAACAAGTGGAATTGTTCCAAAAATTTATAAGTTCGCTGAAGAAGATATGCAAATTAATTTTGCGATTTCATTGCATTCTGCAAATACAGAGTTACGTTCAAAATTAATGCCGATTAACCGTGCTTATAAGCTACCAGACTTAATGGAAGCTGTTAAATACTATGTAAATAGAACAGGGCGTCGTATTACGTTTGAATATGGCTTATTTGGAGGAGAAAATGACCAAGTTGAGCAAGCTGAAGAACTTGCTGCGCTTTTAAAAGGTGTAAAATGTCATGTAAACTTAATTCCGGTAAACTACGTACCTGAACGTGATTATGTACGTACGCCACGTGAACAAATTTTCTTATTTGAAAAAACGTTAAAAGATCGTGGAGTGAATGTAACAATTCGCCGTGAACAAGGTCATGATATTGATGCAGCCTGCGGTCAGTTACGTGCGAAGGAGCGTAAAGAAGAGACGAGGTGACGAGATGAAAGCCGTGTTTCTATCAGATAAAGGAAAAGTTCGTCAACATAATGAAGATAGTGCGGGAGTTTTTCACAATTTAGATGGAAATATTTTAGCGGTAGTAGCAGATGGAATGGGAGGTCATCGAGCTGGTGATGTAGCTAGCTCGATGACCATTCAATTATTCCATGATTATTGGAAGCAAACGCATAATATGAATGAACCAAAAAAAGTAGAAGAGTGGTTACATACGAGTGTTGGGATTATTAATGAGCGTATATATGAGTACTCTAAGCAACATGTAGAATGTAATGGTATGGGAACAACACTTATAATAGCGATTTGTACGCCAAACTTTGTGACAATAGGTCATATAGGAGATAGTCGTTGTTATATGGTATCAGAGGGAGAAATCTCGCTTGTAACGGAAGATCACTCACTTGTAAATGAACTTGTAAGACATGGTGAAATTTCAAAAGAAGACGCAGAATATCACCCGAAAAAGAATGTTTTGTTAAGGGCATTAGGAACAGAAGAAAAAGTCGGATTAGATGTTAAAACATTGGTGCTTGAGGAAGATGATCAGTTACTTCTTTGCTCGGATGGGTTATCTAACAAAGTTTCTATTGCTGATATGCAACAAATTTTACAGTTAAATGAACAGCTTGAAACTAAGGGACAACGTCTCATTCAATTGGCGAATGATCGTGGCGGGGAAGATAATATCACCCTTGTTCTTATTGATTATGCGGGTTCGACAAACGAAAGTAGGTGAAGTGCAACGTGCTGATTGGAAAACGCTTAAATGACCGTTATAAGCTGCTGAAAATGATTGGTGGTGGTGGAATGGCCAATGTGTATTTAGCTCATGATGATATACTTGGCCGAGATGTAGCGGTAAAAATATTAAGACTCGACTATTCAAATAATGAAGAGTTTATTAAACGTTTCCATCGAGAAGCGCAGTCTGTTACAACGTTGTCGCATCCAAATATTGTGAATATGTATGATGTCGGAGAAGAAGATGGTATATATTATCTTGTAATGGAGTATGTACCAGGACAAACATTGAAGCAATACATAATTGAGCGAGGGATGTTACCTATAGGAGAAGCTCTTGATATTATGGAGCAGTTAACATCCGCCATGGCACACGCCCATCATTTTGAAATTGTGCACCGTGATATTAAACCGCACAATATTTTAATTCGAGCTGATGGAGTAATAAAAGTAACAGATTTTGGAATTGCGACAGCTACAAGTGCAACAACAATTACACATACAAATTCGGTACTCGGTTCGGTGCATTACTTATCACCAGAACAAGCACGCGGCGGGATAGCAAATAAACAATCAGATATTTATTCCCTAGGAATCGTTATGTTTGAGTTGTTAACAGGAAGACAGCCGTTTTCTGGCGAATCTGCTGTTGCTATAGCTTTAAAACATTTACAAAGTGAAATTCCGTCTCCAAAGAGATGGAATGAAAATATTCCGCAAAGTGTCGAAAATATTATATTAAAGGCAACTGCGAAAGATCCGTTTCACCGATATCAATCTGCCAATGCGATGAAACGAGATATTGAAACTGCGCTATATCCAGAGAGGATAAATGAGCAGCCATTTTACATACCGGAAGATATGGAAGCGACAAAAGCGATTCCGATTATTCAACAAGAACAATTATTCGAAAATGTAACTGATGAAACAATTGTTTTAAAAGGAAGTAAAGTGGATGAACAGAAAAGAAAAGAAGAAACGGAATTAAATAAGAAGAAAAAACGAAGTAATAAATGGATCAAAGTTTTAATTACGACATTTTTACTTTTAGCAATTGGAATAACGTTAGCGCTTACTGTTATTCCGGGATTCTTTATTCCAAAAGATGTAAAAGTCCCTGATGTGGCTGGTATGAAGTATACGACAGCAGTAAATAAATTAGTTGAAAAGGGTTTTGAGGTTACGGAACCTAATATTGTATATACAGATGATGTTGAAACCGGTGATGTGATAAAAACAGACCCTGTGGCTGGTAGAGTCGTGAAAGAAAACTCTAAAATTACTATCTATCAATCAGGTGGAAAAAAGAAAAGTAAGATGAGTGATCTCACAGGAAAAGATTTTGAGAGTATAAGGAATGAATTAGAAGAAAAATATAAGCAAGTTACAATAAATTATATTGAAAATGATAGGCCAAAAGGTGAAATCGTAGAGCAAATTCCGACGCCTGATCAAATGGTAGTAGAGGCGGAACAAGAACTGAAAATTTGGGTAAGTAAAGGTCCTTATCAAATTAGACCAGGTGATTTTTCAGGATGGACTGAAAATAGCGTAAACGGTTATTTGAATGAGAGAAAACTAACTCCAGATATAAAACGAGAGTATTCCGATACTGTTGATAAAGGACTTGTAATTTCGCAATCTCCAAAACCAGGAACGCCGTTAAAAGAAGGAGATAAAGTGACGATTATCATCTCAGAGGGGCCTAAGCCGAAAGTAACGAAAACAGTGAAAGTGGATAATATTTCTATTCCGTATGAGTCTTCTATAATTGGTGAGAAAAAACCGCAAACAATAGAAATTTATAAAGAAGATATGCAACAAAAAATGGATAGACCAATTGAAACTAGAACAATTTCAGAGTCGGCAACTATTTCTTTAGAATTTGTAATTCAAGAAGGTACAAAAGGACACTATAAAATTGTACGAGATGGTGTAACGATTATCGACAAAGAAGTACCATACCCAACTCAATAATAATGACTTCCATTTTCTTTCTAGAGGGGATGGAATGTATTACTCTTGCCTGTTATGCTGTCTACATATAGTGGACTGTATAACAGGCAAAAATATATGATTCAAAAAGCTATAAAAGTGATACTGTTATAAATAATATTTTAAATTTGATGGTAGATTAAATATATTAACTTGTATATATGACGGGTTTTGAAATAAGTATTTAAAGAATTTTAAACCATTTAATATTAATGACAGCTTCACTTTATACAAAATAAAGGAGAATTATATGCCAGAAGGAAAAATTGTAAAAGCTCTAAGTGGATTTTATTATGTGCAGCATGAAGAAGGGATTACACAATGCCGTGGGCGTGGTGTGTTCAGAAAAAATAAAATTACGCCACTGGTAGGAGACCAAGTTGTCTTTCAAGCAGATAATCCAACTGAAGGATATGTGCTTGAAGTATTTGATCGGAAAAATGAACTTGTTAGGCCTCCTATTGCTAATGTTGATCAAGCAATTCTCGTTTTCTCTGCAGTAGAACCAGATTTTAATCCGGGACTATTAGATCGATTTTTAGTGCTGATTGAATATCATAACATTAAGCCGATTATTTGCATTAGTAAGATGGATTTAGTGGATGAAAAAATGAGAGAGACTGTTGAATCTTATGCAAATGACTATCGTGAGATGGGATATGATGTATTATTTACTTCTATAAATACATCGGAAAGTATTGATATTTTAAAACCATTCTTAGAAGGTTGTATTTCTGTCGTTGCAGGGCAATCTGGTGTTGGAAAATCTTCTATGCTTAACGTTTTACGTCCAGAGTTAGAACTGAAAACGAATGATATTTCCTCGCATTTAGGACGCGGGAAACATACGACAAGACACGTGGAATTAATTGCGGTTGGAAGCGGACTAGTTGCAGATACACCTGGTTTTAGTTCACTTGATTTCATAGATATAGAGGTAGAAGATCTTACATATTGTTTTCCAGAGTTGAAAGAAGCGAGCCAATACTGTAAATTTAGAGGGTGTACACATCTTTCTGAACCGAAATGTGCTGTGAAGACAGCAGTTGAAGAAGGGAAGATTACAGAATATCGTTATAAAAATTACAAACAATTCGTAGAAGAAATTAGAGAGAGAAAGCCGAGGTATTAGTTATGATTAAAATTGCACCATCGATCTTATCAGCAGATTTTTCAAAATTAGGGGAAGAAATTAAAGATGTAGAAAAAGGTGGAGCGGATTACATTCACGTCGATGTAATGGATGGACATTTCGTACCAAATATTACGATTGGACCATTAATTGTAGAAGCTATCCGTCCAATTACATCTTTACCATTAGATGTACATTTAATGATTGAAAATCCTGATAACTATATCCCGACTTTCGCAAAAGCGGGAGCGGATATTATTACTGTTCATGTAGAGGCGTGCCCTCATTTGCATCGTACAATTCAGCTAATTAAGTCTCATGGCATTAAAGCGGGAGTTGTATTAAATCCGCATACGCCAGTTTCGACGATTGAGCATGTATTAGAAGATATCGATATGGTATTACTTATGACAGTAAACCCTGGATTTGGTGGACAGAAATTCATCCATTCTGTATTACCGAAAATTAAACAAGTGGCAGAAATGGTTAAAGAGCGCAATCTAGAAGTAGAAATTGAAGTTGATGGTGGTGTAAACACTGAAACAGCACGACTTTGTGTTGAAGCAGGAGCAAATGTACTTGTAGCTGGATCAGCAGTATACAATCAAAAAGACCGTGGTGAAGCAATTCGTGTCATTCGTGGATAATGAATGAACGAGTCTTTATCCTAGTGAAACTGCTAGTGTAGTAAGTTTTCACTATTTATAAAGGATAGAGAAAAAATATGTAAAAAGGCAATCTACCGAATGGCAGATTGCCTTTTTACAATAGAAGGGGAAGGAAACATGATTATTCATATTTTAGCGGGTGGACCTGCGGAATATTGTGCAGATTTTTCTCGATATGAAAATGAGAAAGTAGTGTGGGCGGCAGTTGATAGAGGAGTATATCGTCTATTAAAAGGAGGGATTACTCCAGCTGTTGCATTTGGAGATTACGATTCAGTTACTGAAGAGGAATTAGTATGGATGGGCCAGCAAACAAATGACTTACATATTGTTCCTCGTGAAAAAGATCAAACAGATTTAGAAATTGCGATTAACTGGGCGTTAGAAGAAAATCCGACATTGATTCGTATTTTTGGTGCCACCGGTGGAAGGCTGGATCACGGTTTAGCAAATATACAGATGCTTTTAAGAGGGTTAGAAGTAGGGATAGAAATGTGTATTGTAGATAATAAAAATGAAATAAGCGTGAAAAAAGTGGGTACACATATAATTGAAGAAAATAAAAATTTCCCTTATGTATCTTTTGTGCCGGTTACTGAAATAGTAGAAGGGATTACATTACTTGGTTTTAAGTATCCTCTAACTAATAAAACAATAGAATGGGGATCAACACTTTGTATTAGTAATGAACTCGTTGAGGAAAAAGGTACTTTTTCATTTACTTCTGGCATATTAATGGTGATAAGAAGCACTGATTAAAGAAACAATTTTGCTCCTTACATCATATAGTGAACAAGTGGAGTAATGGGGATTAGGAGGGAAACCATGAGATTTTATACAATTAAGTTACCTAAATTTCTTGGTGGAATTGTTCGTGCCATGTTAAATACCTTCAAAAAAGATTAAAAAAAGCACCTATTACCGGTGCTTTTTCCATTGTCATAGTAAAAAAAGAGCCTATCGGCTCTTTTTTTTATTATTAAACACGTTCGATTTTGCCAGATTTTAATGCTCTAGCAGAAACGTAAACACGTTGAACTTTTCCGTCGATGCGTACGCGAACTTTTTGAAGGTTAGCGCCCCATTTACGTTTTGTAGCGTTCATTGCGTGAGAACGAGAGTTACCAGAACGAGCTTTTCTTCCAGTGATAGCACAAACACGAGCCATTTATATTTCCCTCCCTTGATACCTTACCATACGTAATTTTTCAATGTTAGTCTTTTTTGCGATGCTAAAAACACTACTATAATTTAACACAACTAAAAAGAGAATGCAACACCGTAGAAAAAAGAAATCAAGAAAAATTACTTGACACCATATGTTGATGATGAAAAGTTGAAATCAAGAAAAATTGCTTGACATATTATAGTGGTACATGTTGTATAATAACAATGGACTATTTTGCTCATCATAAAAAATGTGATTTAAAACATAAAATATGAGAGTGAAAAGAAAGAACGATGGAATTTTCTTTAAAAAGATTATATGATAGTAACTAAAGTAGTCTAGCTCACTTTCACCATTTATGAAGGGGGAAACGAGATGTCAATTGAAATTAAAACGAAGTATGGTCAAATTGATATTAGTACAGATGTAATTGCAACAATTGCTGGAGGTGCCGCAGTAGATTGCTACGGTATCGTAGGTATGGCATCAAAAAATCAGTTAAAAGATGGTTTAACAGACATTTTACGAAAAGAAAACTTCACTAGAGGTGTTATTGTTCGTAAAGATGAAGATGAAGTACATATTGATATGTATATTATTGTGAGCTATGGTACGAAAATTTCAGAAGTAGCACATAACGTGCAGACGAAAGTGAAATATACATTAGATCAAACTGTAGGACTAGCAGTAGATTCTGTAAACATCTACGTACAAGGAGTTAAAGTAATAAACTTGTAATGTGCATTAAGGAGGAAAATCTGTGTCAATTCAAAAAATTGATGGGAAACGTTTATCACAAATGATCATGCAAGGAGCGAATAATTTAACAAATAATGTTCAGCTTGTTGATGCATTAAACGTATTTCCGGTTCCAGATGGCGATACCGGTACAAACATGAACTTATCAATGACTTCAGGCGCACGTGAAGTGAAAGCAAATCCTTCACAGCATGCTGGTAAAGTCGGCGTAAGTTTAGCCAAAGGATTATTAATGGGAGCACGTGGTAACTCTGGAGTTATTTTATCTCAGTTGTTCCGCGGTTTCTCTAAATCCATTGAACAAAAAGAAGAATTAACAACAGTTGATTTTGCTGCAGCTTTAGATGCTGGGGTAGAAGCGGCTTACAAAGCGGTTATGAAACCGATTGAAGGAACGATTTTAACGGTTGCAAGAGAAACGGGTAAATATGCAGTGACAGTTGCGAAAAAACAGCGCGACTTTGTTTTGTTTATGGAAGACGTTGTGAAAGAAGCGAATGCATCGTTAAATCGTACGCCGGATTTATTACCTGTATTAAAACAAGTTGGCGTTGTAGATAGCGGTGGTAAAGGTCTTGTTGTTGTATACGAAGGATTTTTAGCTGACTTAAAAGGAGAAACGATTTCTTCTAATGTGTCTGCCCAACCATCTATGAATGACATGGTACGCGCAGAACATCACCGTAGTGTACAAAGCCAATTGAGTACAGAAGATATTAAGTATGGATATTGTACGGAATTCATGGTGAAATTAGAGCCTGAAAAAATGAAAGAACATAATTTCTCTGAACAAAAATTCCGTGAAGATATTAGTGTGTACGGAGATTCACTACTTGTTGTATCAGATGATGAGGTTGTTAAGGTTCATATTCATGCGGAACATCCTGGAGATCCTATGAATTATGGACAACGCTATGGTAGTTTAATTAAGATTAAAGTAGAAAATATGCGTGAACAGCATACTGCTTTATTAGATGAGCCTACTATGATGCCTGAGCCAACTAGCCAGTCTAAAGAGAAACAACCGTACGGTATCGTAACTGTTGCTATGGGATCTGGTATCAAAACTTTATTTGAGAGCATTGGCGCGACGAAAGTTATCGAAGGTGGCCAAACGATGAATCCAAGTACGGAGGATATTGTGAAGGCGATTGAAGAAGCGAATGCTGAAAAAATCATTATTTTACCGAACAACGGAAATATCGTGATGGCAGCAGAACAAGCAGCGTCAGTTGTGGATCAAGAAGTGATTGTAATTCGTTCAAAAACAGTTCCTCAAGGTATGGCTGCAATGTTAGCATTTAATCCAGTTGGAACGTTAGAAGAGAACGAAGAAAACATGAAAGAAGCTTTATCTCATGTGAAAACCGGTCAAATTACGTATGCTGTACGTGATACGGAAATTGATGGTGTAGCGATTCAAAAAGATGATTTCATGTGTATTGCAGATGGAAAAATTGTATCAACAAACGCTGCAAAAGTAGGAGCTGCAAAGCAATTACTAGAAGCACTTATTGATGAAGATTCTGAAATTGTAACGATTCTTCAAGGTGAAGATGCAACTGACGAAGAAGTAGCTGAGTTAGTTGCATTTGTAGAAGAGAATTTTGAAGATGCAGAAGTAGAAGTACATGCTGGAAACCAACCGGTGTATTCGTTCATCTTCTCTGTAGAATAAGAGAAAATTCGTTTTGAAAATAAATGGATTACTTACTTGCTAATGGATAAGAAGTAGTAATATGAAGTTTATTACTAGTTTTTATTCAAAAGGCTAGCATATTGAAGATAAAAAAGAGCCTTGCTGCTAATAGTGAGGCTCTTTTCTTTCGTATTGTTTATGAGGGATTTGAGTAGTTTCTCTAAGAATGCCTATGATAGAATATATAGGGTGAAAGAGAGCGATTACAGATGTCAATAGTATGAATGAATCAAAGAAAATAATGTGACGGAGCGTGAGAATCTTGAATGAAGTTGTACAAGTTCCTGTTACGGATGTAAAGGGAATCGGAGGAGAAACATCTGAATTACTAAACGAGATGGGGATTTATACAGTTTCTCATCTATTAGAACATTTTCCGTACCGTTATGAAGATTATGCGATGAAAGATCTTGCTGAAGTAAAGCATGATGAACGTGTAACAGTTGAGGGAAAGGTTCATAGTGCTCCTTTACTGCAATATTATGGGAAGAAGAAGTCGCGTCTTACGGTTCGTGTCCTCGTCGGTCGTTATTTAATTACAGCTGTATGCTTTAATAGGCCGTACTATAAGCAGAAGTTAAATTTAAATGAAACAGTAACGATTACTGGTAAATGGGATCAGCACCGTCAAACAATTGCGGTATCAGAGCTTCATTTTGGACCAGTTGTACGTCAACAAGAAGTAGAGCCTGTATACTCAGTGAAAGGGAAACTTACAGTAAAACAGATGCGCCGTTTTATTGCCCAAGCGTTCAAGGAGTATGGAGAATCTATAGTTGAAGTGTTACCTGATGGATTGCTAAGCCGATATAAATTATTGCCGCGTTATGAAGCGCTTCGGTCGTTGCATTTTCCAGCAGGACAGGAAGATTTAAAACAAGCACGTCGCCGTTTTGTATATGAGGAGTTTTTCTTATTTCAGCTAAAAATGCAAACATTACGGAAAATGGAGAGGGAAAATTCGAAAGGGACGAAAAAAGAAATTCCTTCAGCAGAATTGCAAGAGTTTATTGATGCACTTCCGTTTCCATTAACTGGTGCGCAGCGTCGGGTAGTAGATGAAATTATGAAAGATATGACATCTCCTTATCGGATGAATCGTCTGTTGCAAGGTGATGTAGGTTCTGGGAAAACAGTCGTTGCAGCGATTGGCCTTTATGCAGCGAAGTTAGCACATTATCAAGGTGCTTTAATGGTTCCTACAGAAATTTTAGCAGAGCAACATTATCAATCGCTTGCAGAGACGTTCTCGCACTTTGGTATGAATGTTGAATTGTTAACCAGTTCTGTTAAAGGTGTAAGGCGTCGAGAGATTTTGGCAAAATTAGAACAAGGAGAAATAGATATCCTTGTTGGAACACATGCTTTAATTCAAGATGAAGTTATCTTTCATAGGTTAGGTCTCGTTATTACTGATGAACAACATCGATTTGGTGTAGCGCAGCGACGAGTTTTAAGGGAGAAAGGTGAAAGTCCGGATGTTTTATTTATGACGGCGACGCCAATTCCGCGTACGTTAGCAATTACTGCATTTGGAGAGATGGATGTTTCTATAATCGATGAGATGCCAGCTGGTAGAAAGGTAATTGAAACATACTGGGCAAAACATGATATGTTAGATCGAGTTCTCGGTTTTGTGGAGAAGGAGATAAAAAAAGGAAGACAAGCATATGTTATTTGTCCCCTTATTGAAGAATCTGAGAAACTTGATGTACAAAATGCGATTGACTTACATAGTATGCTGACTCATCATTATCAAGGGAAATGTCAAGTCGGATTAATGCATGGCAGACTCTCATCTCAAGAAAAAGAAGAGATAATGGGACAATTTAGTGAAAATAAAGTGCAAATTCTTGTGTCGACAACAGTTGTTGAAGTAGGTGTGAACGTACCGAATGCGACTGTAATGGTTATTTATGATGCAGAGCGTTTCGGTTTATCGCAGCTCCATCAGCTCAGGGGACGCGTTGGGCGTGGTAGTGAACAATCATATTGTTTATTAATCGCGGATCCAAAATCGGAAACGGGAAAAGAGCGAATGCGTATTATGACCGAAACGAATGATGGATTTGTATTGTCAGAAAAAGATTTAGAGTTAAGAGGTCCTGGAGATTTCTTTGGAAGTAAGCAAAGTGGTTTACCAGAATTCAAGGTTGCTGATATGGTACATGATTATCGAGCGTTAGAAACAGCTAGACAAGATGCGGCGTTACTAGTAGAATCAGAAGCGTTTTGGCATAATGATCAGTATGCTTCGCTGCGTACTTATCTTGACGGGACAGGTGTGTTCCAAGGAGAGAAGCTCGATTAAAGGGAGGCAACGAAAGTTTTTGTTGCATTCTACTTTTAATGATTATATACTACTGTTAGTACCTAGTCATAAAAATGGATGGTGCGGTATGAAAAAAAGAAGAAGTAAAAAAGAAAGACAAGAATTATTACAACAAACAATAGAAACGAATCCTTTTATTACGGATGAAGATTTAGCAGAAAAATTTCAAGTGAGTATACAAACCGTACGTCTTGACCGTATGGAATTATCTATTCCTGAATTAAGAGAAAGAATTAAACATGTAGCTACAAAGCAACATGAAGAAGATGTGAAATCTTTACCGTTAGAAGAGGTTGTCGGAGAAATTATCGATATAGAATTAGATAGACATGCGATTTCTATCTTTGAAGTGAAGGTAGAACACGTATTTAAAAGAAATCAGATTGCCCGTGGGCATCATTTGTTTGCACAAGCAAACTCACTAGCTGTTGCGGTTATTGATGAAGAATTAGCTTTAACTGCAAAGTCTACCATTCGATACATTCGTCCTGTAAAATTAGGAGAGCGTGTTGTTGCAAAAGCGCGCGTTGAAGATGTAGAGAATGATAAAGGACGGACCGTTGTCAAAGTGCGTAGCTTTGTTGGAGAAGAACTTGTTTTTACAGGCACTTTTGAAATGTATCGATCTAGTAATTATAGTGAGGAAGGTAACAACTTATGAAAATCGCAATAGATGCAATGGGCGGCGATCATGCTCCAAAGGCTGTCGTATTAGGAGCAATGAAAGCTATTAAGGAATATTCTGATTTACATATTACGTTAGTAGGGAAAGAAGAGGAAATTCGTCAATATTTAACGAGTGAAGAACGAATTACTATACTTCATACAGATGAAAAAATCGAATCGACAGATGAACCAGTAAGAGCGGTTCGTCGAAAAAAACAAGCCTCAATGGTACTAGCAGCGCAGCAAGTGAAAGACGGCGTAGCGGATGCTTGTATATCAGCTGGTAGTACAGGAGCTTTAATGGCGGCTGGATTGTTCGTTGTAGGTCGTATGGAAGGGATTGAGCGACCAGCTTTATCCCCTACAATGCCAACGGTTGATGGAGAAGGTTTTGTTATGTTAGATGTTGGAGCGAACGTTGATGCAAAACCAATTCATTTATATCAATATGCAGTAATGGGATCTGTATACGCTGAGAAAGTAAGAGGAATTAAAAATCCTCGCGTTGGACTTTTGAACGTTGGAACAGAGGATGGCAAAGGGAACGAGCTTTCAAAACAAGTCTTTGCAATGCTTAAGGATGCCCCAATTAATTTCGTTGGGAACGTTGAATCAAGAGATTTATTGCAAGGTGTAGCAGATGTTGTTGTATGTGATGGTTTTACAGGGAATGTAGCGCTAAAATCATTAGAAGGAACAGCACTTGCGTTATTTTCTATGTTAAAAGAGCAGTTAATGAGTTCGTTTACGAGCAAATTAGCAGCAGCGGTATTAAAGCCAAAACTTATGGTATTAAAAGATAAAATGGATTATTCGGAGTATGGAGGAGCGGCATTATTTGGATTGAAAGCTCCAGTCATTAAGGCTCACGGTTCTTCCAATGACCAATCAATATTTAGTGCGATTCGTCAAACGAGAGAAATGGTAGCGAAAGAAGTTATTCCTACTATTTCAAGCGTAATGGAGAAAGAGCCACTCCAATAAGAGGAGGATTTGAAATGGGAAAACTAGCATTTCTTTTTCCGGGCCAAGGTTCACAGGCAGTTGGAATGGGTAAACAGTTAGCGGAGAATAATAAAGAGGTTGCAAATGTGTTTGCGAAAGCAGATGAGGTGTTGCAAGATTCACTTTCAGAAGTGATTTTTGAAGGGCCGCAGGAAAAGCTTACGTTAACGACAAATGCGCAGCCGGCCTTATTAACAACGAGTTTTGCTATTTTGACAGCTTTGAAAGAGTATGATATTACACCAGACTTTGTTGCAGGGCATAGTTTAGGTGAATATAGCGCTCTTGTAGCGGCGGGTGCAATAACTTTTGAAGACGCTGTATATGCTGTAAGAAAACGTGGGGAATATATGGAAGAAGCTGTTCCTGGTGGAGAAGGTGCAATGGCGGCTATTTTAGGTGCTGATCCACATATGCTGAAACAAGTTACAGAAGAAGTAACAAGTGAAGGATATGCAGTGCAAATCGCTAATATGAATAGTACGAAGCAAATTGTGATTTCTGGAACAAAGCAAGGAGTTGAGATTGCTTCTCAAAGAGCGAAAGAAAATGGTGCAAAGAGAGCAATTCCGCTTAAGGTAAGTGGACCGTTCCACTCTTCGCTTATGAAGCCAGCAGCGGAGAAGTTCCAAAGTGTCTTAAAAGAAATTACAATTCAAGATACGAATATTCCTGTTATCGCAAATGTAACAGCAGACGTTATTACAAATGGTGCACTTATTCAAGAAAAGCTAATTGAACAGCTCTATTCGCCTGTCTTATGGTACCCGTCCATTGAAAACATGGTGAATCAAGGGGTAGATACATTTATTGAGATTGGACCTGGGAAAGTACTTGCTGGACTTATGAAGTCAATTGATTCATCAGTGAAAGCATATGCGATATACGATGAAGAGACATTAAAAGATACCATTTCAAATTTGAGAGGAGAAAACTGATGTTAAAAGGGAAAGTAGCATTAGTAACTGGCGCTTCACGTGGAATTGGTCGTGCGATTGCGATTGATTTAGCGAAACAAGGGGCAAATGTTGTAGTAAATTATGCTGGTAATGAGCAAAAGGCGAATGAAGTAGTTGATGAGATAAAGAAATTAGGTTCGGATGCAATTGCAGTAAGAGCAGATGTTGCAAATGCTGAAGACGTTACAAATATGGTGAAACAAACTGTAGATACATTTGGACAAGTTGATATTCTTGTAAATAATGCAGGTGTAACAAAAGATAATTTATTAATGCGTATGAAAGAAGAAGAATGGGATACAGTTATTAATACAAACCTAAAAGGTGTATTCTTATGTACGAAGGCAGTATCTCGATACATGATGCGCCAGCGTCATGGACGTATTATTAATATCGCTTCTGTTGTTGGAGTGACAGGTAATCCAGGACAAGCAAACTATGTTGCTGCTAAAGCGGGTGTAATTGGATTAACAAAAACATCAGCAAAAGAATTAGCGAGCCGTAATATTACTGTAAATGCAATTGCTCCAGGTTTTATTGCGACTGATATGACGGATATATTAGATGAAAATATAAAAGCCGAAATGTTAAAGTTAATTCCTGCAGCTCAGTTTGGTGAAGCGCAAGATATCGCAAATACTGTAACGTTTTTTGCTTCTGATCAAAGCAAATATATTACAGGGCAAACGTTAAATGTTGATGGCGGAATGGTAATGTAATAAAAGAATTGATTTCAACTAGTTTTTTTGGCCAATATTTAATATAATATTTGAGGGGAGGTGAATGGAATGGCAGATGTTTTAGAGCGTGTAACAAAAATCATCGTTGATCGTTTAGGTGTAGAAGAAACTGAAGTAGTACCAGCTGCGAGCTTTAAAGAAGATTTAGGCGCAGACTCCCTAGATGTAGTAGAACTTGTAATGCAATTGGAAGATGAATTCGAAATGGAAATTTCTGATGAAGATGCTGAAAAGATTGCTACTGTTGGCGATGCTGTGACTTACATAGAGAGTCATCTATAATGCTTAAGTGAAGTCCCGTTTTTTAGCGGGGCTTCTCGGCTTATATCTGGAGGGACCTATGCCGTACCGAAAACATAGAGAAAAAAAATACGAAACAAAATATCGTGAAGCGTTTAAAGTATTTCAAGAAGAGATAGGTATTACGTTTTCAGATGAAAAATTATTGATTCAAGCATTTACGCATTCATCGTATGTGAATGAGCATCGAAAAAAACCGCATGAAGATAATGAGCGTCTCGAATTCCTTGGAGATGCAGTATTGGAACTTACTGTGTCACAGTATCTGTTTCAAAAATATCCGACAATGAGCGAAGGAGAGTTAACGAAACTACGTGCAGCTATTGTATGTGAACCATCTCTTGTTCGTTTTGCAAACGAGTTGTCATTTGGTAGCCTTGTTTTATTAGGAAAAGGTGAGGAAATGACAGGTGGACGTGAACGACCAGCTTTATTAGCGGATGTCTTTGAAGCGTTTATTGGTGCCCTTTATCTTGATCAAGGGTTAGAAACAGTATGGGGCTTCTTAAAAGAAATTGTATACCCTAAAATTAATGAAGGTGCTTTTTCTCATGTGATGGATTATAAGAGTCAATTACAAGAGTTGATTCAGCGTGATGGTAGTGGCAATATTGAGTATCAAATTTTGCAGGAAAAAGGACCGGCCCACAATCGAGAATTTGTGTCACGTGTTACGTTAAATAACGTGGCTTTAGGTCTTGGTAGTGGCAAGTCGAAAAAAGAAGCAGAGCAACAAGCTGCTGCAGAAGCATTGAAAAAATTAAAAGAACAACTATAAGGAATCCCCCTTTGAATGAGGGGGATTCCTTATGCATAGAATGAAACTTTCTTTTTGTTTGTGAATAAAGGGAAGGGAAATCCGTATAATAGCTTGTGTTTGTATAGACAACAGTTATAACAACGGAGAATAGGAGGAAGGCCTTTCGTGTTTTTAAAAAGATTAGAAATAGCAGGGTTTAAGTCTTTTGCTGAGCGTGTATCTGTTGATTTTGTCCCAGGTGTAACTTCCGTAGTAGGACCTAATGGAAGTGGGAAAAGTAATATTACTGATGCGATTCGCTGGGTACTTGGTGAACAATCTGCAAAATCATTACGTGGTGCAAAGATGGAGGATATTATTTTTGCAGGCAGTGATACGAGAAGAGCAGTTAATGTTGCTGAAGTAACAATAACTTTAAATAATGAAGATCAACGTTTACCGATTGAATATAATGAGGTGTGTGTAACGCGTCGTGTATCTCGTTCTGGTGATAGTGATTTTTATATTAATAAACAATCATGTAGATTGAAAGATATTATCGATTTATTTATGGACTCTGGTATGGGAAGAGAAGCTTTTTCGATTATTAGCCAGGGGAAAGTTGAAGAGATTTTAAGTAGTAAATCAGAAGAACGTCGTGGTGTATTTGAAGAAGCTGCGGGAGTGCTGAAATACAAACTTCGTAAAAAGAAAGCTGAAGTGAAATTAGCAGACACACAAGAAAACTTAAATCGTGTACAAGATATCATTCACGAATTAAGTAGTCAAGTAGAACCTTTAGAAAGACAAGCTTCTATTGCGAAAGATTATCTCGAGAAAAAAGAAGAATTAGAGAAAGTAGAAGCGGCGCTTATTGTACATGAAATTGAAGAATTACATGAGAAATGGGAAGCGCTTCGAAATCAGTTTGGGCATAATAAAAACGAAGAAGCTAAAATGTCAACGCATTTACAAAAAGGTGAAGAAGAGCTTGAGGAATTACGAGGACAATTACAAGCAGTAGATGAGTCTGTAGATTCCTTACAAGAAGTGCTGCTTCTTTCTAGTAAAGAGCTAGAAAAGTTAGAAGGACAGCGTGAGTTATTAAAAGAGAGAAAACAAAATGCAACGACGCATTGTGCACAACTCGAACAGTTAATTGTTGAATTAACAGAGAAAGCTACAAGTTATGATGGTGAAATTGAATCCAGTACAGAAGTGTTGATGCAATTTGTAAATCAAGTAAAAGAGTTGGAGACAAAATTGCATGATAATGAGCTACTGCTTGCAACTTTTGCTGACAATTTAGAGGAACAAATTGAGAATTTAAAAGGTGACTATATTGAACTTTTAAATCAACAAGCTAGTCATCGTAATGAGTTATCTATGATTGAAGAACAATCTAAACAACAAAACTCAAAAAATGAACGCCTCGATGAAGAAAATGCGAAATATGTAGAAATACGCATGGAAATTACAGCGAAAAAGACGAAACTTGTGGAAAGTTATGAACAAGTGAAAGAAAAAGTAGCTGGTATCCTTTCGAATATACAAAAGACAGAAGCGGCACTTGGGAAATGCAAGACGCAGTATAGTGAAAATGAAACAAAACTGTATCAAGCGTATCAATTTGTACAACAGGCACGTTCTCGAAAAGAAATGCTAGAAGAGATGCAAGAGGATTACTCTGGTTTCTATCAAGGGGTACGTGAAGTGTTAAAAGCTAGAGAAGATAGGTTGCAAGGTATCGAGGGTGCTGTTGCAGAACTGCTAACGGTACCGAAAGAATATGAAATTGCAATGGAAATTGCTCTAGGTGCAGCGATGCAGCATATTGTCGTACAAAAAGAAGAACATGCTCGTAATGCAATTACGTTTTTAAAACAAAATAAACATGGACGAGCAACGTTTTTACCGCAAGCTGTTATTAAAAGTAGATCGTTATCATTTGAACAATTACGTATTGTAAATCAACACCCATCGTTTGTAGGTGTGGCGGCAGAACTTGTGCAATATAACAATAAATATGAAAATGTAGTTTCAAATTTATTAGGTACTGTTATTGTTGCGAAAGATTTACGCGGGGCGAATGAGTTGGCGAAACAACTGCAATACCGTTATCGCATTGTAACAATCGAAGGTGATGTAGTGAACCCTGGCGGTTCTATGACTGGTGGAGCGGTAAAACAGGCGAAATCTTCTTTATTAGGACGTCAACGTGAGCTAGAAGAGTGGACGAGCAAGTTAACTGATATGGAAGAAAAAACAACGAAGTTAGAAAACTTTGTTAAAGCAGTAAAGCAAGAGATTCAAGAAAAAGAAGTGAAAATACGCGAACTAAGGCAAGGTGTAGAAGCAGAGCGTGTAGATGAACAGAAATTAAGAGAAGAAATTAGTCGCTTAGAATTAGAAGAACATCGTATTAATGATCGTTTATCTATTTACGATTTAGAGATTGAAGGTTTTTTACAAGATCAAGTGAAGATACAAGGGCGTAAAGAAGAGCTAGAAAAGATTTTAGCAACGCTTCAAGCGGAGATTACGGAATTAGATAGCAAAATTGTCGCTTTAACAAAACAAAAAAGTGAGCAGTATTCTTCGAAAGAAAAAGTGCAAAAAGAAATGACTGAGTTAAAAGTGTTGGCGGCTGAAAAGCAACAACGCTTATCTAATCAAAAAGAAAAAGTTGAACGATTGACGAAGGAAAAAGAAGAAACGGATGCAACGCTTGTCAAAACGAAAGAGGATTTAGCATTCTTAAAACAAGAAATGACATCTAATTCAAGTGGTGAAGAACAGATTACGAATATGATTGAGAAGAAAGCATATGATCGTAATCAAACTTCAGAGTTAATTCGCTCTCGTCGTGAACAACGCGTATCGTTACAAGAGAGAGTAGAACATTTAGAACGTAATCTGAAAGAAACAACAGGTAAACATAAATACATTCTTGAGATGCTGAAAAATCAAGAAGTAAAAATAAACCGACTTGATGTAGAGTTAGAAAATAGATTACAACATTTACGTGAAACATATACGATTTCATTTGAAGCAGCAAAACTGAAGTATACAATGATGATGCCTGCAGAGGATGCACGTAAAAAGGTGAAACTAATTAAATTATC
Organism: Bacillus cereus group sp. MS39; assembly: GCF_040448665.1. Classification (NCBI taxonomy): domain Bacteria; kingdom Bacillati; phylum Bacillota; class Bacilli; order Caryophanales; family Bacillaceae; genus Bacillus; species Bacillus cereus group sp. MS39. The sequence continues at coordinate 1,541,771 of NZ_CP123058.1, forward strand.
CATCGAAGAGCTAGGCACAGTGAACTTAGGGGCAATTGAAGAGTATGAGCGTGTAGCAGAGCGTCATACATTCTTACTAGAGCAAAAAGATGACCTAGAAGAAGCGAAAGCGACATTGCACCAACTTATTACCGAAATGGATGAAGAAATGAAAAAACGTTTTTCTACTACGTTTGAAGGAATTCGAATGGAGTTTCAATCGGTATTCTCTGAATTATTTGGTGGCGGTAGAGCGGATTTAGTCATGACGAATCCAGAGGACTTATTAAATACTGGTATTGATATTGTAGCGCAACCGCCAGGGAAGAAACTGCAAAACTTAGGTTTACTTTCTGGTGGGGAGCGTGCTTTAACAGCAATTGCGCTGTTATTCGGTATTTTAAAAGTGCGCCCAGTCCCATTCTGTGTATTAGATGAGGTAGAGGCGGCTCTTGATGAGGCGAATGTTGCCCGTTTTGCGCAGTATTTAAAGAGATTTAGTGATGAGACACAGTTTATTGTCATTACACATAGAAAAGGTACAATGGAAGAGTCTGACGTATTGTACGGTGTAACAATGCAAGAGTCAGGGGTATCTAAACTTGTTTCGGTTCGTTTAGATGATGGAGAAGAACTAGTTGCAAGTAATTAGGAAGGATGGGACAGTATGAGTTTTTTTAAAAAATTAAAAGAAAGAATTTCAAAACAAACAGATACGGTAACAGAGAAATTTAAACATGGATTAGAAAAAACGAGAAATTCGTTTGCAGATAAAGTAAATGATTTAGTTTATCGTTATCGTAAAGTAGATGAAGATTTCTTTGAGGAATTAGAAGAAATTTTAATTGGTGCAGATGTCGGAGTTTCGACGGTAATGGAATTAATTGATCAATTGAAAGAAGAAGTGCAACGTCGTAACATCCAAGATCCAAAAGAAGTACAAGCTGTTATTTCAGAAAAGTTAGTAGGAATTTACAAAGGTGACAGTGAGTTTAGTAACGAAATTAATATGCAAGAGGATCAACTAACAGTTGTTTTATTTGTCGGTGTTAACGGCGTAGGGAAAACGACGACGATTGGTAAACTAGCACATAAATTCAAATCAGAAGGTAAGTCTGTCCTATTGGCGGCAGGAGATACATTCCGCGCAGGAGCGATTGAACAATTAGAAGTATGGGGCGATCGCGTTGGTGTAGAAGTGATTAAACAAGGGTCAGGATCTGATCCAGCGGCGGTTATGTATGACGCTGTACAAGCCGCGAAAGCACGTAAAGTAGACGTATTACTATGTGACACAGCAGGACGCTTACAAAATAAAGTAAACTTAATGAAAGAGTTAGAGAAAGTGAAGCGTGTAATTGAGCGTGAAGTACCGGGGGCTCCTCACGAAGTATTACTTGTTATTGATGCAACAACAGGACAAAACGGTTTAAGTCAAGCGAAGACATTCCGTGAAGCAACGAACGTTACTGGTATTGTTTTAACGAAGTTAGATGGAACTGCTAAAGGTGGTATTGTATTAGCGATTCGTAACGAAATGGATGTACCGGTGAAATTCGTTGGATTAGGAGAGCAAATGGATGACTTGCAGCAGTTTGATCCAGAACAATATGTGTATGGTTTATTTGCGAACTTAGTAGAAACAGAAGAAGTGTAAGTGAAAGAAGCGGCATTTTCCGCTTCTTTTTCTATAAAAATATGTGATGTTAAGAAAAAAACTTGACACTCTTTTGTACTCCATGTAAACTAATTCATGTAAAGGGAAATCACTTAACAAAGGATGATCCAACATGCTCGAGAAAACAACGAGAATGAACTATTTATTTGATTTTTATCAATCGTTGTTAACGCAAAAACAAAGAAGTTATATGTCGCTTTATTATCTAGATGATTTATCTCTTGGTGAAATTGCGGAAGAATTTGATGTAAGTCGCCAAGCCGTGTATGATAACATTAAACGGACTGAAGCGATGCTTGAAGAATATGAAGATAAATTAGTATTACTTCAAAAGTTTCAAGAGCGACAGCGACTTGTTGCAAAGCTAAAACAGCTAATCAGCGAAGAAGAGCATGTGAATGAAGAAATGAAACAAGTTGTTGAAGCTATCGAAAAATTAGATTAGGAGGGCGGCAATATGGCATTTGAAGGATTAGCCGACCGACTTCAACAGACAATGCAAAAAATCCGCGGCAAAGGAAAAGTTTCTGAAGCCGATGTGAAAGAAATGATGAGAGAAGTTCGTCTAGCTCTTTTAGAAGCGGACGTTAACTTTAAAGTAGTAAAAGATTTTGTAAAGCGTGTGTCTGAACGTGCTGTCGGACAAGATGTAATGACAAGTTTGACACCTGGACAACAAGTAATTAAAGTCGTACAGGAAGAACTTACAGAACTTATGGGCGGAGAGCAAAGTAAAATTGCTGTTGCTAATAGGCCACCGACTGTTATAATGATGGTTGGTCTGCAAGGTGCGGGTAAAACAACGACGACAGGTAAGCTTGCGAATTTGCTTCGTAAAAAGCATAATCGTAAACCAATGCTTGTTGCAGCGGATATTTACCGTCCAGCAGCGATTAAACAGCTTGAAACATTAGGGAAGCAATTGGACATGCCTGTATTCTCTTTAGGAGATCAAGTAAGTCCTGTTGAAATTGCGAAACAAGCGATTGCAAAAGCAAAAGAAGATCATCACGATTATGTTTTAATTGATACAGCAGGTCGCCTGCATATTGATGAAGAACTAATGGATGAATTAGCGAAAGTGAAAGAAGTTGCGAAACCGGATGAAATTTTCCTTGTTGTCGATGCGATGACGGGACAAGACGCGGTAAATGTTGCACAAAGTTTCCATGAACAGTTAGGTTTAACAGGTGTTGTATTAACGAAATTAGATGGTGATACGCGCGGTGGTGCGGCATTATCTATTAAGGCGGTAACAAATACACCGATTAAATTTGCTGGTATGGGTGAAAAACTAGATGCGATTGAAGCGTTCCATCCAGAGCGTATGGCATCCCGTATTTTAGGGATGGGAGACGTCTTAACATTAATTGAAAAAGCGCAAGCTACAGTTGATGAAGAGAAAGCAAAAGAACTTGAGCAAAAAATGCGTACGCTTTCGTTTACGCTTGACGATTTCCTAGAACAACTTGGACAAGTGCGTCAACTTGGACCGCTTGATGAATTGTTAGGAATGCTTCCTGGTGCAAATAAAATTAAAGGGCTGAAAAATGCGCAAGTTGATGAAAAACAAATTGGGCATATTGAGGCAATTATTCGTTCTATGACTAAATTAGAGCGAGAACAACCGGAAATAATCAATGCTAGTCGCAAAAAGCGCATTGCCAAAGGTAGCGGTACAACGGTACAAGAAATCAATCGTTTAATCAAGCAATTTGATGATATGAAAAAGATGATGAAAACGATGACGGGAATGCAAAAAGGTAAGAAAAAAGGACTAGGTGGATTGAAGTTTCCATTCATGTAAGGAAAAAAGATGGCTCTGTTAAGAAAAAATACTTTACAAAGCAATAGTCTTTTTGCTAATATAATTATCTGTGTGAAATAAATTCGGAGGTGCTTTATAAATGGCAGTTAAAATTCGTTTAAAACGTATGGGAGCTAAAAAAACTCCTTTCTATCGTGTAGTTGTTGCAGATTCTCGTTCTCCTCGTGACGGACGTTTCATTGAGGAAATCGGTACTTACAATCCGGTTGCTCAACCAGCTGAAGTTAAGATCAACGAAGAAGCAGCATTAAAATGGTTAGGAAATGGTGCTAAACCATCTGATACAGTTCGTAACTTATTCTCTAACCAAGGTATCATGGAGAAATTCCACTTATCTAAACAAGGTAAGTAATTGAGGCAATGACTATGAAGAAGTTAGTCGAGACGATTGTCAAGCCTCTTGTCGATCATCCTGAAGATGTAAAAGTTACACAGGAACTTTACAACGGAGAGATAAAGTATCGATTAACTGTACATCCTGAGGATGTTGGAAAAGTCATTGGAAAGCAAGGGAAAGTTGCGAAAGCAATTCGAATGCTCTTGTATTCAGTGGGACATCATAATGATGAAAAAGTAACACTGGAAATTCAATAAACGTAAAAAGGGCGAGGAGTTATTTCCTCTCCCTTTTTTAACATTTAAAGAGAAGTTGCATGTTCCATATGTGAAATGGAGATGCTTAATTTATATAGAAACCAGGGGTGACATACTATTTATGACAAAATGGTTTAACGTAGGGAAAATTGTAAATACTCATGGCGTAAGAGGAGAAATTCGTGTTATTTCTCGTACTGATTTTCCAGAAGAGCGATATAAAGTAGGAAACACGTTATACATAAGTAATGAGAAAAGTACAGACTATCTTCCAGTGAAAGTAACTTCTCATCGTCAACATAAGACATTTGATTTATTAACATTTGAAGGATACAACAATGTAGATGAAGCAGAGAAGTTTAAAGGTTCTTTAATAAAAGTACCAGAAGAGCAGTTAGGTGAACTAGCTGAAGGCGAATACTACTACCATGAAATTATTGGTTGCAGTGTTGTAACGGAAGAAGGAGAAGCGTTAGGAACAATAAAAGAAATTTTATCTCCTGGTGCAAATGATGTTTGGGTAATTAAACGTCCAAAAGGTCAAGATCTATTAATTCCTTATATTGATGATGTTGTACTTCAAGTTAACATTGAGAATAAATTAGTAACCATTCATGTAATGGAAGGGCTATTATAATGAAAATTGACATTTTAACATTGTTTCCAGATATGTTTACGGGTGTGTTTGGATCTTCAATTTTAAAGAAAGCACAAGAAAAAGAAGCGGTAGAGCTTCGTGTTGTCAATTTCCGCGATTATACAACGAGTAAGCATAATAGCGTAGATGATTATCCGTATGGTGGTGGCGCTGGGATGGTATTAACCCCCCAGCCTATCTTTGATGCAGTGGAAGAGTTAACGAAGGAAACAGACCGTAAACCGAGAGTTGTCCTAATGTGTCCACAAGGAGAGCGTTTTACGCAGAAGAAGGCAGAAGAACTTGCTGAAGAAGAGCATGTTATTTTTGTGTGTGGTCATTATGAAGGGTACGATGAACGAATTCGTGAGCATCTCGTAACGGATGAAATTTCTATCGGTGACTACGTATTAACCGGCGGAGAGTTAGCCTCTATGGTTATTACGGATAGTGTCGTGCGTCTCCTCCCGGGAGTGCTAGGAAATCATGCTTCACAAGTCGAGGATTCGTTTAGTACAGGTTTATTAGAACATCCTCATTATACACGTCCAGCTGATTTTCGTGGTATGAAGGTACCGGATGTACTAATGTCAGGAAATCATAAAAATATTGATGAATGGCGACACAAAGAATCTCTACGTCGTACGTACACGCGTAGACCGGATTTACTGGAAGAACGAGAATTATCTAAGCAAGAAGCGAAATGGCTAGAACAAATTAAAGAAGACAAGTAAGGGCTTGATATATTTTCTATTGCAACAGTCCTAGCAATATGCTATTATAACACTTGTGCTACTGAAATCAGTGGCCGTATTAACGATGTTCCGCTGTAATTTATTAAGACTTTATAAGAGCATCTGTTTAAAGGAGAGAATTTAATATGCAACAATTAATCGCAGAAATTACTCAAGGCCAATTAAAAACTGACCTTCCTTCATTCCGTCCTGGAGACACTTTACGTGTACACGTAAAAGTAGTTGAGGGAACTCGTGAAAGAATTCAGCTTTTCGAAGGTGTTGTAATTAAACGTCGTGGTGGCGGAATCAGTGAAACATTCACAGTTCGTAAGATTTCTTACGGTGTAGGTGTTGAGCGTACATTCCCAGTTCACACGCCAAGAATCGCGAAACTTGAAGTACTTCGTCGTGGTAAAGTACGTCGTGCTAAGTTATACTACTTACGTAACCTTCGCGGTAAAAAAGCACGTATTAAAGAAATTCGATAAGACATGTATGGGAGCTTGTAAATACACAAGCTCCCTTTTTCCAATCTATATAAAATTTTGATATAATACGAGCAGCTTACATAATTGTGGAGGGGAAATGCATGAAGAAAGAAAAGAGTTCACTTTGGGAATGGATCAAAGCAATTTTGATTGCTGTTGTATTAGCGGGTGTTATTAGACAGTTTTTCTTTGCTCCAATTCTCGTAGATGGAGTATCGATGGCGTCTACTTTACATGATCGCGATCGAATGATTGTCAATAAAATCGGTTATCACATAGGAGATCCGAAACGATTTGATATTATCGTATTCCAAGCGACGGAAGATAAAGATTATATTAAGCGCATTATCGGCCTGCCAGGCGATGAAATAGAGTATCGTAATGATAAACTATATGTTAACGGAAAGGCTTATGAGGAGCCGTATTTAGACAAGCAAAAAAAACAAATTGCTGACGGACCGCTTACATATGATTTTACTCTTGAAGAAATGACAGGGAAGAAAACTGTTCCAGAAGGTCAATTATTTGTTTTAGGCGATAATCGTCGTTTTAGTAAAGATAGCCGTTCGATTGGTACAATTTCAATGGACCAAGTGATTGGAAAAGCAAATATACTATATTGGCCGTTAAAAGATGCTCGTATTGTGAAATAAAAGAAAAAGAAGGTGGCAACATGGTAATTCAATGGTTCCCGGGACATATGGCAAAGGCTAGACGCCAAGTAACAGAAAAATTAAAGTTAATTGATGTTGTAATTGAGCTTGTAGATGCTCGATTACCTTTATCTTCTCGAAATCCAATGATCGATGAGATTATTACACATAAGCCGAGGCTTGTTGTTTTAAATAAAGCGGATATGGCAGATGATCGTTTAACAAAGCAATGGATCGCATATTTTAAAGAAAAAGGTCAGATGGCAATTTCAATTAACGCACAAGCTGGACAAGGTATGAAAGAAATTGCAGCGGCTTGTAAAGTGTTAGTGAAAGAAAAATTTGATAAAATGGTTGCAAAAGGTATTAGACCGAGAGCAATTCGTGCATTAATTGTAGGTATACCGAATGTTGGTAAATCTACGTTAATTAATAAGTTGGCGAAGAAAAATATTGCTAAAACAGGAGATCGTCCTGGTGTGACAACAGCTCAACAATGGATTAAAGTTGGGAAGGAAATGGAACTGTTAGATACACCCGGTATTTTATGGCCTAAATTTGAAGATCAATTAGTGGGTCTTCGTTTAGCGACAACGGGCGCAATTAAAGATTCAATTTTAAATTTACAAGATGTTGCTGTTTACGCTTTACGTTTTATGGAAAAACATTATCCAGAACGTTTGAAAGATCGATATAATTTAAATGAAATTCCAGAAGATATCGTGGAGTTATTCGATGCAATTGGAAAAAATAGAGGCTGTTTAATGGGCGGCGGAATGATTGATTATGATAAAACATCTGAGCTTATACTTCGTGAGCTTCGTGGTGGAAAACTTGGGAAAATGACGTTTGAAACACCAGAAGAGTTTGCGGAGCAGACAGAAGATGCAGAAAAAGTAGAAGAAGTATAAGACGTGCGTTTGTACGTCTTTTCTTTTTTGTATATAAAGGGAGTGGCATGAATGCAAAAAGTGACTATTCAAGAAGCGGAACGTTTACTGCATGAAATAATGAGTGAGGAGGACGACTGCTTCCAAATATTAATGAAAGACGAGCGAAAAGGAATACAAAAGCTTATTTTGAAGTGGCATAAACAAAAAGAGTTAGCGCAGAAAGAAAAAGAAAAGTTTTTCGAAATGTCCAAGTACGAGATTGCATTACGTGAAAAAGGGCTCACACTTATCGCCGGTATAGATGAAGTAGGGCGTGGGCCGCTAGCTGGGCCTGTCGTGACGGCAGCTGTTGTCCTTCCAGAAAATTTTTATATTCCAGGGTTAAATGACTCGAAAAAGCTGAGTGAGGCGAAGCGAGAGCGTTTTTATGATGAAATTAAAGCACAAGCAATTGCAATTGGAGTTGGAATTGTATCACCACAAGTTATTGATGAGATAAATATTTATCAAGCGACGAAACAAGCGATGTTAGATGCTGTTGCGAATTTATCTTGTGCACCAGAACATTTATTAATTGATGCGATGAAACTTCCTACACCAATTCCGCAAACGTCCATTATTAAAGGGGATGCGAAAAGTATTTCTATTTCAGCTGCATCCATTATTGCGAAAGTAACGAGAGATCGTATGATGAAAGAGCTTGGAGAAAAGTATCCTGCATATGGATTTGAACAACATATGGGATATGGCACAAAACAACATTTAGAAGCGATTGAAGCGCATGGAGTATTAGAAGAACATCGGAAATCTTTTGCACCAATTAAAGATACGATTCAAAAATAAGCTGTGAATATGCAGCTTATTTTTTTATTTTGGTATATGAACATTATTATTTTCAAAAAAGAATAAAGCGATTTCAGTTTTCTGACACTTTATTGTAGACAGCGTGCCAATCATCTTATACAATGGCAATGTAATGTTTTTTTAACATTAAAAAACTTTTCGAGTAAAACAGGAAAACAGGGGAGGATGGGACCATGAATATCCATGAGTACCAAGGTAAGGCAGTCCTTAAAAGCTATGGGGTTAGCGTTCCAAACGGGAAGGTTGCATTTACAGTAGAAGAAGCTGTAGAAGCAGCGAAAGAATTAGGAACGGATGTATGTGTAGTAAAAGCACAAATTCACGCTGGTGGACGCGGCAAAGCTGGCGGAGTAAAAGTTGCAAAAAATTTAGATGAAGTTCGTACATATGCAGAGAGCATTTTAGGAACTACACTTGTGACACATCAAACAGGTCCTGAAGGTAAGGAAGTAAAACGCTTACTTATCGAAGAAGGTTGCGATATTAAAAAAGAATATTATGTTGGTTTAGTTTTAGATCGTGCAACTTCTCAAGTTGTTTTAATGGCATCTGAAGAAGGTGGAACAGAAATTGAAGAGGTAGCAGAGCAAACACCTGAAAAGATCTTTAAAGAATATATTGATCCAGCAGTAGGCTTACAAGGCTTCCAAGCGCGCCGAATCGCGTTTAACATCAATATTCCAAAAGAGCTTGTAGGACAAGCTGTGAAGTTTATGATGGGCTTATACCGTGCGTTTATCGAAAAAGATTGCTCAATCGCGGAGATCAATCCACTTGTTACAACAGGTGACGGTAAAGTTATGGCATTAGATGCGAAATTAAACTTTGATTCTAATGCTTTATATCGCAATAAAGACATTTTAGAACTTCGTGATCTTGATGAAGAAGATTCAAAAGAAATTGAAGCTTCTAAATATGACTTAAACTACATTCCTTTAGATGGAAATATCGGTTGTATGGTTAATGGTGCAGGTTTAGCGATGGCTACAATGGATATCATTAAACATTACCATGGCGATCCAGCTAACTTCTTAGATGTTGGTGGCGGTGCAACAGCTGAAAAAGTTACAGAAGCATTCAAAATTATCCTTTCTGACAAAAATGTAAAAGGTATCTTCGTTAACATTTTTGGTGGCATTATGAAGTGTGATGTTATCGCAGAAGGTGTTATTGAAGCGACGAAACAAGTAGGTCTTGAATTGCCTTTAGTTGTGCGTCTTGAAGGTACAAACGTCGAGTTAGGTAAGAAAATTTTAAATGAGTCTGGCTTAAATATTGTTGCAGCAGAATCTATGGCAGACGGTGCACAAAAAATTGTTTCACTAGTGGGCTAATAGAAAGCGGGGGAGAAAAATGAGCGTATTAGTTAATAAAGATACAAAAGTTATTGTTCAAGGTATTACAGGTTCTCAAGGTTTATTCCACACAAAACAAATGATTGAATACGGTACGAAAATTGTCGGTGGTGTAACGCCAGGTAAAGGTGGCACTGATATTGAAGGTGTACCAGTATTTGATACTGTAGAAGATGCAGTGAAGGCAACAGGCGCAAATGCTTCGGTTGTATACGTTCCACCCGCTTTTGCGGCTGATGCAATTATGGAAGCAGTTGATGCAGAAATCGATTTAGTAGTATGTATTACTGAAGGAATTCCTGTATTAGATATGGTAAATGTAAAGAGATATATGGCGGGTAAACATACACGTTTACTTGGACCAAACTGTCCTGGTGTTATTACGCCTGATGAATGCAAAATTGGTATTATGCCAGGGTACATTCATAAAAAAGGCCATGTAGGTATCGTATCTCGCTCTGGTACATTAACGTATGAGGCTGTACATCAGTTAACACAAGAAGGTATTGGCCAATCTACTGCTGTAGGTATCGGTGGGGACCCAGTTAACGGTACGGACTTTATTGATGCGTTAAAAGCATTTAATGAAGATGAAGAAACGCATGCTGTAATTATGATTGGTGAAATCGGTGGTACAGCAGAAGAAGAGGCAGCTGAATGGGTGAAAGCTAATATGACAAAACCTGTTGTAGGCTTCATTGGTGGCCAAACAGCGCCTGCTGGCAAACGTATGGGCCATGCTGGTGCAATCATTTCTGGTGGTAAAGGAACTGCTGCAGAAAAGATTAAAACGATGGAAGCTTGCGGTATTAAAGTAGCGGAAACTCCAGCGGTTATGGGTGAAACACTAATCTCTGTCTTAAAAGAAAAAGGTCTATTTGAGACTTGTAAAAACTACTAATCTGTTGAAAGACACCTTCTCGCTTGAAGGTGTCTTTTTACGCAATTTTTGTTTACATAATAAAAATTATGGGTAAGGGGAATTAAGATGAAAAGAGAACGATTATTACATCTTCATTATTTTTTAGCAGATCATTGGAAGGCGATGAAAAGACTACTATATGTCGATCCTGAATTGAAGGGAATATACACTTTTAATACAAAACAAATGGAATACTACACTGGAATATCCTCGAAAAAATCTTCAGAATTAGTAAATTTTCTTCAAAGTTCAAATCTCCCGCAATATATATCTTATTTAGAGAAAAATCGAATCTTTTATATGACTATATGGGATGAAGATTATCCACAATTATTACGTGAAATACAAGATCCCCCCTTTGTGTTATATGGAAAAGGAGAGAAGGATTTTCTCAATAAAGCGAATAAATTAGCGGTTATTGGCACGAGAGAACCGACTTTATATGGACATGAGAGTTTAAAATTTATTTTACACCCATTATTAGAAAGGGAATGGCTTATTGTCAGTGGGTTTGCAAGAGGTATAGATACAATGTCTCATGAAATTACAGTAAGACGGCATTGCCCGACTATTGCAATACTAGGACACGGATTATCGTATATGTATCCAAAAGAGAATAGACATTTATATGAAACGTGGAATGAATATATATTGTTATTAACAGAGTATCCGCCGCACTATGCACCGAAAAAATGGTATTTTCCAAAAAGGAACCGGATTATTAGTGGTATAAGTAAGGGTGTTTTAGTTGTAGAAGCGAAATCAAGAAGTGGAACACTTATTACTGCGGACCTTGCTTTAGAGCAAAATAGAGAGGTATTTGCACTTCCTGGGCCTATATTTATAGATAGTGCATCAGGAACGAATCATCTGATTCAACAAGGAGCAAAACTAGTAAGAAATGCAGAAGATATCTTGGAAGAGGTTTTAAATTAACCTTATATTTTTATGTTTTTATTAAACAATTATTGACAAATGGTAGATAGGCACTGTATGGTATATTCATTCTTGATTGACAAAAACAAGAGAAATCAATAAGATTGATGAAGACTTGAATCCACCTCTTAAGGAGGCACTAGCATGTCAGATTACCTCGTAATCGTGGAGTCGCCTTCTAAGGCGAAGACCATTGAGAAATATTTAGGGAAAAAATACAAAGTTGTCGCGTCTATGGGACACGTTCGCGATTTACCTAAAAGCCAAATGGGGATAGAAGTAAAGAACAACTTCACCCCGAAGTATATTACCATTCGTGGTAAAGGTCCCGTCTTAAAAGATTTAAAATCAGCGGCCAAAAAAGCAAAGAAAGTCTATCTCGCGGCCGATCCAGACCGCGAAGGGGAAGCAATTGCTTGGCATTTAGCCAATACGTTAAATGTGGACGTTGAATCAGATTGTCGAGTTGTGTTTAATGAGATTACAAAAGATGCAATAAAAGAATCGTTTAAACATCCTCGTGCGATTAATATGGATTTAGTAGATGCACAACAAGCAAGGCGTATACTAGATCGTCTTGTTGGTTACAATATTAGTCCTTTATTATGGAAGAAAGTAAAAAAAGGATTAAGTGCAGGGCGCGTACAATCTGTAGCAGTTCGTTTAATTATCGAACGTGAAAAAGAAATTCAAATCTTTGAGCCTGAAGAATTCTGGACAATTAAGACAGAATTTGTGAAGGGGAAAGACACATTTGAAGCAAGCTTTTACGGTGTAGATGGTGAAAAAGTTCAATTAACGAATGAAACGCAAGTGAATGAAATAATTGAACAGATGAAAGATAATGCGTTTTCAGTTGAAAATGTAACGCGAAAAGAGCGAAAACGTAATCCTGCATTACCGTTTACAACATCTTCCTTGCAACAAGAGGCAGCGCGTAAGTTAAACATGCGAGCAAAGAAAACAATGATGCTCGCGCAGCAATTGTATGAAGGTATAGATCTTGGAAAGCAAGGGACTGTAGGTCTTATTACGTATATGAGAACTGACTCAACACGTATCTCAGAAACAGCTCAAACAGAGGCGCGTACTTACATTACTGAGGCGTTTGGTGCGGAATACATAGGGACAGAAAAGAAGAAAGAAACGAAAAAGTCGAACGCGCAAGATGCGCATGAGGCAATTCGTCCTACTTCGGTAATGAGAAGGCCAGAGGAACTAAAGAGTTTCTTAAGTCGTGATCAACTTCGGTTGTATAAACTGATTTGGGAGCGATTTGTTGCAAGTCAAATGGCGTCTGCTATAATGGATACTGTGACAGCTAGACTCATTAATAACAATGTTCAGTTCCGTGCAAGTGGATCGGTTGTAAAGTTTCCAGGATTTATGAAAGTGTATGTAGAGTCGAAAGATGACGGGGCTGAAGAAAAGGATAAAATGTTGCCACCTTTAGAAGTAGGGGAAACGGTATTTTCGAAGGATTTAGAACCGAAGCAACACTTTACACAACCTCCGCCGCGCTATACAGAGGCTCGTCTAGTAAGAACACTTGAAGAGCTTGGAATTGGAAGACCGTCGACTTACGTACCGACACTTGAAACGATTCAAAAACGTGGATACGTAGGTTTGGATAATAAACGCTTCGTTCCAACTGAACTTGGTGAAATAGTAATTGAACTTATTTTAGAGTTTTTCCCAGAAATTATTAACATTGAATTTACTGCTAACATGGAGCAAAGTCTTGATGAAGTAGAAGAAGGAAATGCGAATTGGGTAAAAATTGTTGATGATTTCTACGTAGGCTTTGAACCGCGTTTAGAAAAAGCGGAAAAAGAAATGCGTGAAGTGGAAATTAAAGATGAACCAGCTGGGGAAGACTGTGAATTGTGTGATCACCCAATGGTCTTTAAAATGGGTAAATACGGGAAATTTATGGCTTGTTCGAATTTCCCAGATTGTCGTAATACAAAACCGATTGTGAAAGAAATCGGTGTTACTTGTCCGAAGTGTGATAAAGGTCAAATTATTGAACGCCGTAGTAATAAAAAGAAACGTCTTTTCTATGGATGCGGTACGTATCCAGAGTGTGACTTTGTATCTTGGGATAAACCAATTGGTCGTAAATGTCCGAAGTGCGAAGGAATGCTTGTAGAGAAGAAGTTGAAAAAAGGCGTGCAAGTACAATGTATTTCGTGTGATTATGAAGAAGAACAACAAATGTGAGCGTAACTGCTCACATTTTTTTCGGGAAGAAAAGGAAAGGTGATAAATATGACAACACAAGTAGTAAACGTCATTGGCGCAGGTCTTGCAGGAAGTGAAGCAGCTTACCAAATTGCAAAACGTGGTGTCCAAGTAAAATTATATGAAATGAGACCAGTAAGGCAAACGCCAGCTCATCACACAGATAAATTTGCAGAGTTAGTATGCAGTAACTCACTTCGCGCAAACACATTAACAAACGCTGTTGGTGTTATTAAAGAAGAAATGCGTTTAATGGACTCTGTTATTATTCGTGCAGCTGATGAGTGCTCTGTACCAGCAGGAGGGGCTTTAGCTGTAGATCGTCATGAATTTGCGGCAAAGGTAACGGAGTATGTGAAAAACCATCCGAACGTAACTGTGATGAATGAAGAAATTACTGAAATTCCAGAAGGACCTACTGTTATCGCGACAGGTCCACTTACGTCTCCTGATCTTGCTGCGCAATTAAAAGAATTAACAGGTGAAGATTATTTTTATTTCTATGATGCTGCAGCACCGATTGTTGAGAAAGACAGCATTGATATGAATAAAGTATATTTAAAGTCTCGTTACGATAAAGGTGAAGCTGCATATTTAAACTGCCCAATGACGGAAGAGGAATTTGACCGTTTTTACGAGGCTTTAATTGCTGCTGAAACAGTACCTTTAAAAGAATTTGAAAAAGAAATTTTCTTTGAAGGTTGTATGCCGGTAGAAGTTATGGCAAGTAGAGGAAGACAGACGCTAGTATTTGGACCGATGAAACCTGTTGGATTAGAAGATCCGAAAACAGGGAAAACGCCATATGCTGTTGTTCAGTTACGTCAAGATGATGCAGCAGGAACGTTATACAATATCGTAGGTTTTCAAACGCATTTAAAGTGGGGACCACAAAAAGAAGTGTTACAGTTGATTCCAGGACTGGAAAACGCAGAGATTGTACGTTATGGTGTAATGCATCGTAATACGTTTATTAATTCACCTAACTTGCTTCGTCCAACATATCAATATAAACAACGTGATGATTTATTCTTCGCTGGTCAAATGACTGGAGTAGAGGGATATGTTGAATCAGCGGCGTCAGGATTACTAGCGGGTATTAACGCTGCTCGACTTGTGAAAGGTGAAGAACCGGTTGTATTACCGCCTGTAACTGCAATGGGAAGTATGGCGAATTATATTACTGCGACAAACGCGAAAAACTTCCAGCCAATGAATGCAAACTTCGGTTTGTTTGCACCGTTAGAGAAGAAAATTAAGAGGAAAGCAGAACGAAATGAAGCATATGCAACACGCGCTTTAGAAACGATTCAAAATTTTGTAAATATTTAGTTAAATTTCTTGCAAAGGCTACTAAGTTGTGATACGATTTAGTAGCCTTTATTGAGGTGAATTGTGTGAATGTGAAGAAATTGTTACAATTATTCGTTGGATATTTACAAATTGAAAGAAATTATTCAAAATATACAATTGCAAGTTATCAAAATGATTTAGAACATTTTGTGCAATTTATGGAGCGAGAAGGCATATCCTCTTTTTTAGATGTTACATACGCGGATGTTCGTTTGTACTTAACGACGTTGCACGATGAAAAGTTAGCCCGTAAATCTGTCGCAAGAAAAGTATCAAGCTTACGAAGTTTATATCGTTTTTTGATGCGTGAAGGTTATCGGAAAGATAATCCGTTTGCACTTGCGTCACTCCCCAAAAAAGAATTGTCAATCCCAAAGTTTTTATATGCTGAAGAATTAGAGGAATTATTTGAAGTTGCTGATACGGAAACGCCGCTAGGTCAAAGGAATCAAGCTTTATTAGAGTTGATGTATGCGACTGGAATCCGTGTGAGTGAATGTGTCAATTTACAACTTACCGATATTGACTTCGCGGTGGGAACAATTTTAGTAATGGGAAAAGGAAAAAAACAAAGGTATATTCCGTTCGGAAGCTATGCGCAAGATGCTTTAATTACTTATATAGAGAACGGGAGAAAACAGTTAGCTCACAAAACTGAAGAGCACTCTCATATGGTATTTTTAAATGCGAAAGGCACGCCGCTAACAAGTCGAGGGGTACGTTATGTATTAAACGAACTCATTAAGAAGGCTTCACTGACAATGCGGATAAGTCCCCATATGTTAAGGCATACATTTGCTACACACATGTTAGATGAAGGGGCAGATTTACGTACTGTACAGGAGCTACTTGGTCATGAGAATTTGTCGACGACACAAATTTATACGCATGTCTCTAAAGAAAGATTGCGTTCGGTCTACATGAAGCATCACCCGCGGGCATAAATTGCTTTTAAAGCTATAAAAACATATAAAGGAGTTTTTTTCTATGGGAAATTTCCACGCTACAACGATATTTGCAGTTCATCATAATGGAGAATGTGCAATGGCTGGAGATGGTCAGGTGACAATGGGAAATGCAGTTGTAATGAAACATACAGCTCGTAAAGTCCGTAAACTTTTCCAAGGGAAAGTTTTAGCTGGCTTTGCAGGTTCCGTTGCTGACGCATTTACTCTTTTTGAAATGTTTGAAGGGAAATTAGAAGAGTACAATGGGAACTTGCAGCGTGCTGCAGTTGAGATGGCAAAACAATGGCGTGGCGACAAAATGTTACGTCAGCTAGAAGCGATGCTCATTGTCATGGATAAAACAACTATGCTTCTTGTTTCAGGTACAGGAGAAGTGATTGAACCGGATGATGGTATTTTAGCGATTGGATCTGGTGGGAATTATGCGCTTTCTGCAGGTCGTGCTTTAAAGCAATATGCAAGTGAACATTTAACAGCGAAGCAAATTGCGAAAGCGAGTTTAGACATTGCTGGCGATATTTGTGTTTATACAAACCACAATATAATTGTGGAAGAATTGTAGAATCGTAAGGGAGGCATTTTATATGCATTTACATTTTACTCCGCGTCAAATTGTGGAAAAATTAGATCAATACATTATCGGTCAAAAAGATGCGAAGAAAGCGGTTGCTGTAGCTTTAAGAAATCGATATCGTCGAAGTAAATTAGCTGAAAATCTACGTGATGAAATTGCACCTAAAAATATTTTAATGATTGGACCGACAGGTGTTGGTAAAACAGAGGTAGCACGACGAATGGCGAAACTCGTTGGAGCACCTTTTATTAAGGTTGAAGCTACCAAATTTACAGAAGTTGGATATGTAGGTAGAGATGTAGAATCGATGGTACGTGACCTTGTGGAAACGTCAGTTCGTATCGTGAAAGAAGAAATGGTAATTAAAGTACAAGACAAAGCAGAAGAACAAGCGAACCAACGTCTTGTTGAAATTTTAGTGCCGAGTCCGGAGAAACAATCTGGATTTAAAAACCCATTAGAAATGCTATTTGGCGGTGCTCAAAATTCGAATCAAACATCTGATGCACAGGAAGATGTTGAAATCGAAAAGAAACGTCAAGACGTGGAAAGAAAGCTTGCTGCAGGACTTCTTGAAGATGAAATTGTATCGATTGAAGTGACTGAGCAACAGTCTTCCATGTTCGATATGTTACAAGGAACTGGCATGGAACAAATGGGAATGAATTTCCAAGATGCATTAGGAAGTTTTATGCCGAAAAAAACAAAAAAACGTAAACTTTCTGTAAAAGAAGCAAGAAAACTCTTGACAAATGAGGAAGCACAGCGCTTAATTGATATGGATGAAGTTACACAAGAGGCTGTTTATCGTGCTGAACAGCTCGGGATTATTTTTATCGATGAAATTGACAAAATTGCTGGTAAGCAGTCGAATAGCGTAGATGTATCACGTGAAGGTGTGCAACGTGACATTTTACCAATTGTAGAAGGATCGAATGTTGCGACAAAATACGGATCAGTAAAAACGGATTATATTTTATTCGTTGCAGCTGGAGCGTTCCATATGTCTAAACCGTCGGATTTAATTCCGGAACTGCAAGGGAGATTTCCGATTCGAGTAGAATTAACAAAATTATCGACAGATGATTTCGTTAAAATATTAATCGAGCCTGACAATGCGTTAATTAAACAATATATGGCTTTATTAGCGACTGAAGGTATAGAAATTGAATTTTCAGACGAAGCTATTCGTAAGATTGCTGAGATTGCTTATCAAGTTAATCAGGATACAGATAATATTGGAGCAAGAAGACTTCATACGATTATGGAGAAACTCCTTGAAGATTTATCGTTTGAAGCATCTGAAATTACGTTAGAGAAAATAACGATAACACCTCAATACGTTGAGGAGAAATTAGCAACGATTGCTAAAAATAAAGATGTGAGCCAGTTTATTTTGTAATAGTGTCATCAGGTGACTCGCCCTAGTTTCCAAGTGATGAAAAAATATGTAAGTAACATGTAGGAGGAACTTTTGAAATGGAATTATTAGCAAAAACAAGAAAATTAAATGCGTTATTACAGAGCGCAGCAGGAAAGCCTGTAAACTTTAGAGAAATGTCTGACACAATGTGTGAAGTAATCGAAGCGAACGTATTCGTAGTAAGCCGTCGTGGTAAATTACTAGGTTATGCAATTCACCAACAAATTGAGAATGAGCGTATGAAACAAATGCTTGCAGAGCGTCAATTCCCGGAAGAATACACGCAAAGCTTATTCAACATTACAGAAACATCTTCAAACTTAGATGTAAACAGTGCTTACACAGCATTCCCAGTAGAAAATAGAGAATTATTTGGTCAAGGTTTAACTACAATCGTACCAATCGTTGGTGGCGGTGAGCGTCTAGGCACATTAGTGTTAGCTCGTCTTGGTCAAGAGTTCTTAGACGATGATTTAATCCTTGCTGAATACAGTTCAACTGTAGTAGGTATGGAAATCTTACGTGAAAAAGCAGAAGAAATCGAAGAGGAAGCACGTAGTAAAGCTGTTGTTCAAATGGCGATTAGCTCATTATCTTACAGTGAGTTAGAAGCAATCGAGCATATCTTCGAAGAATTAAATGGAACAGAAGGTTTACTTGTTGCAAGTAAAATTGCTGATCGCGTAGGAATTACTCGTTCTGTAATCGTAAATGCACTTCGTAAATTAGAGAGTGCTGGTGTTATTGAGTCTCGCTCTTTAGGTATGAAAGGAACATACATTAAAGTGCTAAACGACAAGTTTCTACAGGAACTTGCTAAATTAAAAACAAACTAATTTATAAAACTCTCCTCATTTTTTGAGGAGAGTTTTTTTGTGTATAAAAGATTGATGTTGTTTGTAAATAGCGTCATAATCGTGTTTTTCCGAAAAGCTATGAGTTGAATTTTATTTTTTTGCTTAAAGGAAATACAGGTTGGTAATACTAGAATTCGAGCGTGAACAAAGAAAGTTTTACATTGTTCGCATTTTCGACTTGATTGTAATATTTCAGTATGATATAGTAAGCAGTGGTGTCAGTACAAAGTACACACGTTTACTGATTTAAGTGTTGGTGCTACGTTTGTAGTTTCGCTTAGAGATGAAGTAAACGGAGGATATCAAAAACCATTTAGGAGGAACTATATTATGTCAGTAATTTCTATGAAGCAATTGCTTGAAGCTGGTGTTCATTTCGGACATCAAACTCGTCGTTGGAACCCAAAAATGAAGCGTTACATTTTCACAGAGCGTAACGGTATCTACATCATCGACTTACAAAAAACTGTGAAAAAAGTTGAGGAAGCTTACAGAACGATGCGTGACATCGCTGCTGAAGGCGGAGATATCTTATTCGTAGGTACTAAAAAACAAGCACAAGAAGCTATTAAAGAAGAAGCAACTCGTGCTGGTATGTACTTCGTTAACCAACGTTGGTTAGGTGGAACTTTAACAAACTTCCAAACAATCCAAAAGCGTATCAAGCGCCTTAAAGACATCGAAAAAATGCAAGAAGATGGTACTTTCGAAGTACTTCCTAAGAAAGAAGTTGTTCAACTTAAAAAAGAGTTAGAGCGTCTTGAAAAATTCTTAGGCGGTATTAAAGATATGAAAGGTCTTCCAAGTGCATTATTCGTAGTAGACCCTCGTAAAGAGCGTATTGCAGTTGCTGAAGCACGCAAATTACACATTCCAATCATCGGTATCGTTGATACAAACTGTGATCCAGACGAAATCGATCACGTTATCCCAGCAAACGATGATGCAATTCGTGCTGTAAAACTTCTTACATCTAAAATGGCAGACGCGATCCTTGAAGCAAAACAAGGTGAAGAAACTGTTACTGCGTAACAAATTTGGAAAGGTGATAAGGGGTTCGGCCTTTTATCACCTTTTTTAAGGTATAAACACCTTTATAAAAGGTATAAATACATATTTTAGGAGGATGAAAAATATGGCAATCACTGCACAAATGGTAAAAGAACTTCGTGAAAAAACAGGCGCAGGTATGATGGACTGCAAAAAAGCTTTAACTGAGACTAATGGCGACATGGAGAAAGCAATTGACTTCTTACGTGAAAAAGGTATTGCAAAAGCTGCTAAAAAAGCAGACCGCATCGCTGCTGAAGGTTTAACTTTCATCGAAACAAACGGTAACGAAGGTTTAATCTTAGAATTAAACTCTGAAACTGATTTCGTTGCGAAAAACGAAGGTTTCCAAGCATTAATTAAAGAATTAGCTGCTCACTTATTAGCTAACAAACCAGCTAACATTGAAGAAGCTATGGCTCAAACAATCGAAGGCGGCAAAACAGTAGAAGAGCACATCAACGAAGCAATCGCTAAAATTGGTGAAAAACTTACACTTCGTCGTTTCGAAATCGTAACAAAAACTGATGCTGATGCATTCGGCGCTTACCTACACATGGGTGGACGTATTGGTGTATTAACAGTTCTTGAAGGTTCTACTGACGAAGCTGCTGCTAAAGATGTAGCAATGCACATCGCAGCAGTTAACCCTAAATACATCGACCGCGATGCTGTAACAGCTGAAGAAGTTGAGCATGAGCGTCAAGTATTAACACAACAAGCGTTAAACGAAGGCAAGCCTGAAAAAATCGTTGCAAAAATGGTTGAAGGCCGTCTTGGCAAATTCTTCGAAGAAATTTGCTTACTTGACCAAGCATTCGTTAAAAACCCTGATATGAAAGTTCGTCAGTTCGTTGAGTCTAAAGGCGGAACATTAAAAGGATTCGTTCGCTACGCTGTTGGTGAAGGTATCGAAAAACGCGAAGACAACTTTGCTGAAGAAGTAATGAACCAAGTAAAAGGTAGTAACTAATACAGATTAGGGAGCACATTGTGTTCCCTTTTTTAAAATAAAGATGTAAGCAATTGGAGGTTCATTATGAGTAAACCGAAATATAATCGTGTCGTATTAAAGCTAAGCGGAGAAGCGTTAGCTGGCGAACAAGGATTTGGAATTAACCCATCTGTTATTAAATCAGTTGCGGAACAAGTGAAAGAAATTGCAGAACTTGATGTAGAAGTTGCTGTTGTTGTTGGTGGCGGAAACATTTGGCGTGGAAAAATCGGAAGTGAAATGGGAATGGATCGTGCTGGAGCGGATTACATGGGTATGTTAGCAACAGTTATGAACTCATTAGCTCTTCAAGATAGCCTGGAGAACATTGGAATTCAAACTCGTGTTCAAACTTCAATCGAAATGCGTCAAGTAGCAGAGCCTTACATTCGTCGTAAAGCAGTTCGTCATCTAGAGAAAAAACGTGTTGTGATCTTTGCAGCAGGTACAGGTAACCCATATTTCTCTACAGATACAACAGCAGCCCTACGTGCAGCGGAAATCGAAGCAGACGTTATCTTAATGGCGAAAAACAATGTAGATGGCGTATATAATGCAGATCCATCTCTTGACCCAACAGCTACGAAATACGAAACACTTACTTACTTAGATGTATTAAAAGAAGGTTTAGGTGTAATGGATTCAACAGCTTCTTCTTTATGTATGGACAATGATATTCCATTAATTGTATTCTCAGTTATGGAAAAAGGTAACATTAAACGTGCCGTTTTAGGCGAAAATATCGGAACAGTTGTAAGGGGGAAATAAATATGGGACAACAAGTATTGAAGTCTTCAAATGAAAAAATGGAAAAAGCAGTTGCTGCTTACTCTCGTGAATTGGCAACAGTTCGCGCAGGTCGTGCAAGCTCGTCTGTATTAGATAAGGTACAAGTTGATTACTATGGTGCACCAACACCTGTTGTGCAATTAGCGAACATTACAGTTCCAGAAGCACGTTTACTTGTAATTCAACCTTATGATAAAACTTCTATCGGTGATATTGAAAAAGCAATCTTAAAAGCAGATTTAGGCTTAAATCCTTCTAATGATGGAACTGTAATTCGTATTGCATTCCCTGCATTAACAGAAGAGCGTCGTCGCGATCTTGTAAAAGTTGTGAAAAAATATGCTGAAGAAGCAAAAGTTGCTGTTCGTAACGTACGTCGTGACAGTAACGATGATCTTAAGAAGCTTGAAAAAGCTGGCGATATTACAGAAGATGATTTAAGAGGATATACTGAAGATATCCAAAAAGAAACAGATAAATATATTGCAAAAGTTGACGAAATCGCAAAAAACAAAGAAAAAGAAATCATGGAAGTGTAATAGCGATACCTTCGCAAATATGACCCTCTTCTTAAGGGGGTCTTTTTACACTTTTAGGCATACGTCTGCTTGCTGGAGGGTATGAATGATGTTTAAAAACTTTCCTTTTTTTAAAAGTAAAAAGGTCGCATCGTTTGATCATCTCGTTGAAAAAGTGAAAAAAGGATACATCCCAGAACATATTGCCATCATTATGGATGGTAATGGAAGATGGGCAAAGAGGAGAGCGATGCCTCGTATTGCGGGACATCATGAAGGCATGCAAGTTGTAAAGAAAATCACAAAATTTGCAAGCAAACTTAATGTGAAAGTATTAACTCTTTATGCTTTTTCAACTGAGAACTGGAAAAGACCGAAAAAGGAAGTTGACTATTTAATGAGGCTTCCAGAAGAATTTCTAGGTACATTTTTACCAGAATTGATTGAAGAGAACGTACAAGTCCGAGTAATAGGACAACAAGATCGTCTTCCTACGCATACACGCAGAGCGATGGAAAAGGCCATGGAAGATACGAAAGAGAATACGGGATTAATTCTTAATTTCGCGTTAAACTATGGAAGTCGAGACGAGATCGTTTCTGCTGTGCAACATATGGTGAAAGATAGTGAGGAAGGAAAAATTCGTGTTGAAGATGTAAGTGAAGAAATGCTTTCTTCTTATTTAATGACGAGTTCTTTACCTGACCCAGAGTTGTTAATCCGTACGAGCGGAGAGCTACGTATTAGTAATTTCATGTTATGGCAAATTGCATATTCGGAATTTTGGTTTACAGATGTGTATTGGCCAGATTTTACCGAGGAACATTTGCTAAATGCGATTACAGACTTTCAGCATAGAGGGCGCAGATTCGGAGGCGTGTAGAAAGAGAGGGTTTGGTAGTGAAACAGAGAATTATTACTGGAGTGGTTGCTGCCGCGCTATTCATTCCCATCGTAATTTACGGTGGCGTGCCTTTTACGGTTTTAGTGTATGCACTTGCTTCTATAGGTTTATATGAATTAATTCGTATGAGTAAGCTTACGCTTATGTCAATACCAACAGTTTTAGCTGCAGTATTATTATGGATTATTTTAATTCCAAGTAGTGCATCAGAACTGTTTACGCAGATTGGATTAGGTAAATTAGAAATCACATTTGTGATTGTTTTATTACTTTTATCATATACAGTCCTTTCTAAGAATACATTTACTTTTGACCATGCTTCCTTTTTACTAATGGCAACAACATATGTTGCAATGGGATTCTTATATTTGAATGAAACGAGAATTTTAGGAATTAAATATGTGTTTTGCGCATTATTTGTTATATGGGCTACCGATTCAGGCGCATATTTCGTAGGGAAAGCATTAGGAAAAAGAAAATTATGGCCAGAAATTAGTCCGAATAAAACGATTGAAGGTTCATTAGGCGGCATCGTTTGTGGGATTGTTGTGGCACTTGTTTACAATATGTTCTTCCCAGTTGAGGCTAATGTAGGGATTTTAATTGTGTTGACAATTATCATTTCTATTTTTGGACAAATTGGTGATTTAGTACAATCTGCATTTAAACGTCATTATGGCGTAAAAGATTCAGGTACAATTTTACCTGGACATGGTGGTATATTAGATCGAACAGATAGTTGGTTATTCGTTTTACCAATTCTCTACTTCTTATTACAATACAATTAATAAATGAACGAGGGGTTGGAGTCATGAAAAACATTAGTTTATTAGGTGCAAGCGGATCAATTGGTACACAAACTTTAGATGTATTACGCTCGCACCCAGACCAATTCCGTCTCGTTGCTTTTTCTGTAGGGAAAAATATTGACTACGCAGTAAAGGTAATTCAAGAATTTTCTCCGCAAATTGTCTCTGTGCAAAGAGAGGAAGATGTTTTAAAATTACAAGCTGTCTCTGGTAATACAAAAATTGTATATGGTAGTGAAGGGCTTTTAGAAGTAGCATTACATCCAGATGCAGAGATTGTAGTAAATGCTGTTGTAGGTAGCGTAGGGTTGTTACCAACACTTCGTGCAATTGAGGCGAAAAAAACAATCGGAATTGCAAACAAAGAAACGTTAGTAACCGCAGGGCATCTTGTAATGGAAGCAGCACGAAAACATAATGTTTCGTTACTTCCAGTAGACAGTGAACATTCAGCTATTTTTCAATGCTTGAATGGTGAAAATGAAAAAAGAATTTCTCGACTGATTATTACAGCTTCTGGAGGAAGTTTCCGTGATAAAACGAGAGATGAATTGCATCATGTGACGGTAGAAGATGCGCTTCGACATCCAAACTGGTCAATGGGTTCGAAAATTACAATTGATTCTGCTACAATGATGAATAAGGGGCTAGAAGTAATTGAAGCACATTGGCTTTTTGGTATCCCTTATGAGCAAATCGATGTTGTTTTACATAAAGAAAGTATTATTCATTCTATGGTTGAATTTGAAGATCGTAGTGTGATGGCACAGCTTGGCTCACCGGATATGCGAGTACCAATTCAATACGCACTTACATATCCTGATCGATTACCTCTTTCAGACACAAAGCAGTTAAATTTATGGGAAATGGGAACATTGCATTTTGAGAAAATGAACCAAGAACGTTTCCGTTGTTTGCGTTTTGCGTATGAAGCTGGAAAAACAGGTGGAAGTATGCCAGCTGTAATGAATGCAGCGAATGAAGTAGCTGTTGAAGCTTTTTTACAAAAGAGAATTGGTTTCTTAACAGTGGAAGACCTCATTGAAAAAGCAATGAACCATCACAATGTCATTGCACGTCCGAGCTTAGAGGAAATTCTGGAAATTGATGCAACCACAAGACGGTTTGTGATGGAACAAATTTAGCAAAGGTGGTATGGAATTGAATACAGCGATTGCCTTTATATTAATTTTCGGTGCACTCGTATTTTTCCATGAGCTAGGGCATCTATATTTCGCAAAAAGAGCAGGTATTTTATGCCGTGAGTTTGCGATTGGTTTTGGTCCGAAAATATTCTCATTTGAAAAGAATGAAACGGTGTATACGATTCGATTACTGCCCCTTGGTGGCTATGTAAGAATGGCTGGCGAGGATGCAGACACAGTTGAGTTAAAGCCTGGAAAAAAGGTTGGCCTTGTATTAAATGAAAAAGACGAAGTTGCGAAATTAGTTTTTGATGGATACGAAAAGTATCCAAATGTTCGTGTCATTGAAGTCGAACAAGCTGATTTAGAGCATAATTTAGCAATTTCGGGCTATGAAGAGTACGAGGAAGAGCTTCAAACATTCCGAGTGAATGAAAAGGCTCGTATTATTACTGCTGGTGAAGAAATACAAATTGCTCCGTATAATAGGCAGTTCGGCTCCAAGAAATTGGGTCAACGTGCTTTAACAATCTTTGCAGGTCCTGCAATGAACTTCATTTTAGCATTTGTTATTTTTGTGATTCTTGGATTTGTACAAGGTGTTCCTGTTGACAAGCCAATGGTCGGAAAAATAATGGAAAATAGTGCAGCCGAGCAAGCTGGATTAAAAGAAAATGATACAATTCAAGCAATCGATGGGAAAAACACAAGTACATGGAAAGATGTTGTTACCATTGTACGTGAAAACCCAAATAAAGAAATTACGTTACAAGTAAAGCGTGATAGTGAACAGTTTAATGTAAAAGTAACGCCAACGCTCGATAAAGAAGGAAAAGACGAAGTAGGTAGAATTGGTGTTTACTCTCCAGTAGAGAAAACAGTAATGGGTTCTATTAAATCAGGATTTGAACAAACATACCAATGGACAAAACTAATTTTTGATTCACTTGTGAAATTAGTAACTGGTCAATTCTCTATTAATGAGTTGTCAGGTCCAGTAGGAATTTATAATCTAACAGATCAAGTTGTAGATTATGGATTTACGCGTGTATTAAGTTTAGCAGCAGTTTTAAGTATTAACCTTGGTTTATTTAATTTACTACCAGTCCCTGCTTTAGACGGTGGACGTTTGTTCTTCTTCTTAATTGAAGCGTTACGAGGGAAACCAATTGACCGCCAAAAAGAAGGAATGGTTCACTTTATTGGTTTTGCATTATTAATGTTACTTATGTTAGTTGTAACTTGGAATGACATTCGTAAGTTTTTCTTGTAAAATAAAGTGAAACTTATAATGAAATAGAGCTCGTAGAATAAAATCCCTCACCTAACTCGAGGTGAGGGGTTTTACTGCGTGTAAGAGTAAAATGAAGAGGTGCGAATAAATGAAACAAAGTATGGTATTCAGTCCTACATTACGTGAAGTTCCAGCTGATGCGGAGATTAAGAGTCATCAGTTATTACTTCGTGCAGGTTTTATGCGTCAAAATGCTTCTGGTATTTATAGTTTTCTACCATTTGGATTAAAAGTACTACACAAAGTAGAACGTATCGTTCGAGAAGAAATGGAGCGCGCAGGAGCTGTAGAATTATTAATGCCAGCGATGCAAGCTGCAGAATTATGGCAAGAATCAGGCCGTTGGTATTCTTACGGATCTGAATTAATGCGTATGAAAGATCGTAACGCTCGTGAATTCGCATTAGGAGCGACACATGAAGAAGTAATTACGGATCTTGTACGTGATGAAGTGAAATCATATAAAAAATTACCGTTAACATTGTACCAAATTCAAACAAAATTCCGTGATGAACAAAGACCGCGTTTCGGTTTATTACGTGGAAGAGAGTTTCTAATGAAAGATGCATACTCTTTCCATGCTACACAAGAGAGCTTAGATGAAGTATACGATCGCTTATACAAAGCATACTCTAACATTTTTGCTCGTTGTGGCTTGAATTTCCGTGCAGTTATTGCTGACTCTGGAGCAATGGGCGGAAAAGATACGCATGAATTTATGGTATTATCTGAAGTTGGTGAAGATACAATTGCATACTCTGATACATCTAATTATGCAGCAAACATCGAAATGGCTCCTGTGGTAGCTACGTATACGAAGAGTGATGAAGCAGAAAAGGCACTTGAAAAAGTAGCAACACCAGATCAAAAAGCAATTGAAGAAGTATCTGCATTCTTAAACATTGAAGCTGACAAGTGCATTAAGTCTATGGTATTTAAAGTAGATGAGAAATTAGTAGTTGTACTTGTTCGTGGTGATCATGAAGTAAACGATGTAAAAGTGAAAAACGTATACGGCGCTTCAGTTGTTGAGCTTGCTTCTCATGAAGAAGTGAAAGAATTATTAAACTGTGAAGTTGGTTCTTTAGGACCGATTGGTGTAACAGGTGATATAGAAATTATCGCTGACCATGCTGTAGCATCAATTGTTAACGGATGTTCAGGAGCAAACGAAGAAGGATTCCATTATGTAAATGTAAATCCAAAACGCGACTTTAAAGTAAGTCAATATACAGATTTACGCTTCATTCAAGAAGGAGACCAATCTCCAGACGGAAATGGAACAATTCTTTTCGCACGCGGAATTGAAGTTGGTCATGTATTCAAATTAGGAACACGTTATAGTGAAGCAATGAACGCAACATTCCTAGATGAAAACGGAAAAACACAACCACTTATTATGGGTTGTTACGGTATCGGTGTATCTCGTACAGTGGCAGCAATCGCAGAGCAGTTTAATGATGAGAACGGTTTAGTTTGGCCAAAAGCTGTAGCACCATTCCATGTGCATGTAATTCCAGTAAATATGAAATCTGATGCGCAACGTGAAATGGGTGAAAACATCTACAACTCATTACAAGAGCAAGGGTACGAAGTATTACTAGATGATCGTGCAGAACGTGCAGGTGTTAAATTTGCAGATGCAGATTTATTTGGCCTTCCAGTTCGCGTGACAGTTGGTAAAAAAGCAGACGAAGGTATTGTAGAAGTGAAAGTACGTGCTACAGGCGAGTCTGAAGAAGTGAAAGTAGAAGAACTTCAAACATATATTGCAAATATTTTAAAATAAGAAGAGGTACCTCGTAATGAGGTACCTTCTCTTTCTTTGTAAACGTATTTTTGTAAAAGAAGAAGGGAGAAATCTTTCTTTGTAGTACGTTTCAATTTATAATAGCAAATGGAAGGAGAGTGCTTATGTCTTTAACAAATGAACAACAAGAGCGATTTCAAATTTTGCTCCAGCAGTTGCAAATACCAGACGACCTTATAAATCAATATTTACAAGGTGGTGGTATTGAAAGGCTCGTTATTGATAAATCGAATAAAAGTTGGCATTTTGATTTACAAGTGCCACGTATTTTGCCTACAGAATTATATGAATTGCTAGAAACAAAGCTTAAGCAATCATTTTCTCATATTGCAAGAACAACATTTGCATTAGAAACAGAGAATAAACAATTTACAGAAGAAGAAGTGAGGGCGTATTGGCCGCTTTGTACGGAACGAATTACATTTTCACCTATGTTTGCTTACTTAAAGAAGCAGCTTCCGCAGGTGAATGGAGTGAAGTTGCTAATAAATGTGAATAATGAGCTGGAATCTACTGCTTTAAAGAAAAACGTTGCGAAACCAGTAGGGGATCAATACGAAACTTTTGGATTCCCGCGTTTTCAGTTAGACACACATATACAGCAAAATACAGAAGAAATGCAAAAGTTTCGTGAGCAAACGCAGCAAGAAGATCGTGAACGTGTTATACAAGCTATGGAAGAAATGGCGAAGAAGCAAGCTGAAGAAAGTAGCGTTGTGCATGAAGGACCGGTTGTACTCGGATATCTTATTAAGCCGGATGAAGAGATTACACCGATGCGAGAAATTCAAGATGAAGAAAGAAGAAAAACAGTTCAAGGGTACGTCTTCCATGTAGAAACGAAAGAGCTGCGTAGTGGCCGTACGTTATTAACGTTAAAAATAACAGACTATACGGATTCAATTATGATCAAAATGTTCTCGCGTGACAAAGAAGATATTCCAATGCTGCAATCCTTGAAAAAAGGAATGTGGGTGAAAGCGCGTGGTTCTGTTCAAAATGATACATTCGTTCGAGATTTAGTAATGATTGCAAATGATATAAATGAAATAACAGGACCGTCTCGTAAAGATAAAGCGCCAGAAGGTGAAAAACGTGTAGAGCTGCATCTTCACACACCGATGAGCCAAATGGACGCTGTTACTCCTGTTTCTAGACTTGTTGCCCAAGCAGGTAAATGGGGACATGAGGCAATCGCTGTTACAGACCATGCTGTTGCACAGTCTTTCCCAGAGGCATATTCTGCGGGTAAAAAGGCTGGGGTTAAAGTTATATATGGTGTAGAAGCGAATCTAGTTAATGATGGTGTACCAATTGCATATAACGAAGCGCATCGTTTACTTGCAGAGGAAACGTATGTTGTTTTCGACGTTGAGACGACAGGTTTATCAGCTGTATATGATACTGTTATCGAGTTAGCGGCTGTAAAAGTAAAAGGTGGCGAAATTATTGACCGCTTTGAATCTTTCGCAAATCCACATCAACCATTATCTGCGACGATTATTGAATTAACAGGTATTACAGATGATATGTTAACGGATGCACCAGAAGTGGACGAAGTGTTTAAAAAGTTTGAAGAATGGATGGGCGACCATACACTTGTTGCTCATAACGCAAGTTTTGATATGGGCTTTATTAACGTAGGTTTTAAAAAGGCTGGACTAGAAAAAACGAATAACCCTGTTATTGATACGTTAGAACTTGCAAGATTCTTATTCCCAGAAATGAAAAACCATCGATTAAATACGATGTGTAAAAAGCTTGATATTGAATTAACGCAACATCACCGTGCGATTTATGATACAGAAGCAACGGGATACTTACTTGTGAAAATGTTAAAAGATGTGATTGAAAAGGGATTTGAATATCACGATCAATTAAATGATAGCATGGGGCAAGGGGATGCGTATAAGCGTGGACGTCCAAGTCATATGACGTTACTTGCCACATCAGATGTAGGGTTGAAAAATTTATATAAACTTGTTTCCTATTCTCACCTAAATTACTTTTATCGTGTACCACGAGTACCAAGGTCACTATTAAAAAAATATCGTGAAGGAATTTTAGTAGGAACGGCTTGTGATAAAGGTGAAGTGTTTGAGGCGATGATGCAAAAAGCTCCTGAAGAGGTAGAAGAAATTGCGCAGTTCTATGATTATATTGAAGTAATGCCTCCAGAGGTGTTACGTCATTTAGTAGAACGTGAACTTGTTCGAGATGAGGGACAATTAAAAACAATTATTTCTAACTTAGTAAAACTAGGTGAGACGTTAGATAAACCAGTTGTTGCTACAGGAAACGTGCATTATATAGATCCAGAGGATGCGATGTATCGCAAAATTTTAGTCAGTTCGCAGGGCGGAGCCAATCCGTTAAACCGACATTCTTTACCACCTGTACATTTCCGTACAACGGATGAAATGTTAGAGTGTTTTTCATTCTTAGGTGAAGACGTAGCGAAAGAAATTGTTGTAACGAATACACAGAAGATTGCATCATTAATTGGTGATGTTCATCCAGTGAAAGATGATCTATATACACCGAAAATTGAAGGTGCAGATGATGAGACGCGTGACATGAGTTATAAAATGGCGCGTAGCATTTATGGTGAAGAGTTACCTGAAATTGTAGAAGCGCGTTTAGAAAAAGAATTAAAAAGTATTATTGGGCATGGATTCGCCGTAATTTATTTAATTTCACATAAGCTCGTAAAAAAATCATTAGTAGACGGATATTTAGTAGGTTCGCGTGGATCGGTAGGTTCATCATTCGTTGCAACGATGATGGAAATTACAGAAGTAAACCCATTACCACCACACTATGTATGTCCGAAGTGTAAGCAATCAGAATTCTTTAATGATGGTTCTGTAGGTTCTGGTTTTGACTTGCCGGATAAAGAATGTCCTGCATGTAATGTTCCATACGTGAAAGATGGACATGATATTCCGTTCGAAACGTTCCTTGGATTTAAAGGAGATAAGGTACCCGATATCGATCTGAACTTCTCCGGGGAATACCAACCACGTGCCCATAACTATACGAAGGTACTGTTCGGTGAAGATTATGTATACCGTGCGGGTACAATAGGTACAGTTGCGGAAAAAACGGCTTATGGATATGTAAAAGGTTATGCAAATGATCATAATTTAACGATTCGAAATGCAGAGATTGACCGCTTAGTAGCAGGATGTACGGGCGTAAAACGTACAACAGGACAGCATCCAGGTGGTATTATCGTTGTGCCAGATTACATGGATATCTTTGATTTCTCACCAATTCAGTTTCCGGCAGATTCAATAGGGGCTGAGTGGAGAACGACACACTTTGATTTCCACTCCATTCATGATAATTTATTGAAACTTGATATACTAGGACACGATGATCCTACTGTTATTCGTATGTTACAAGATTTAAGTGGTATTGATCCGAAAACAATCCCAACAGACGATCCGGAAGTAATGAAAATTTTCTCAGGCCCGGAATCGTTAGGGGTAACGGAAGAACAAATTAACTGTAAAACAGGTACACTTGGTATACCAGAGTTTGGTACGAAATTCGTAAGGCAGATGTTAGAAGAGACGAAACCTACGACATTCTCTGAGTTAGTCCAAATCTCTGGACTATCACATGGTACAGACGTATGGCTTGGTAATGCAAACGAGTTAATTTATAACGGTACATGTACGCTGAGTGAAGTTATCGGTTGTCGTGATGACATCATGGTATATTTAATCTATCAAGGTTTAGACCCATCATTAGCCTTCAAAATCATGGAGTCAGTTCGTAAAGGTAAAGGTGTACCGGAAGAATGGGAAGATGACATGAAAAGTAATAATGTACCAGGTTGGTATATTGATTCATGTAAGAAAATAAAGTACATGTTCCCTAAAGCCCATGCGGCTGCTTACGTACTTATGGCTGTACGTATTGCATACTTTAAAGTACATTTCGCGCTTCTATTCTATGCGGCATACTTTACAGTTCGTGCAGATGACTTTGATATAGAGGCGATGGCGAAAGGTTCAGCATCTATACGTGTAAGAATTGATGAAATTGCGCAAAAAGGTTTGGATGCAGCGCCGAAAGAGAAAAGTTTATTAACAGTACTAGAAATGACACTTGAAATGTGTGAGCGTGGATACTCATTCCAAAAGGTTGATTTATACCGTTCGCATGCAACAGAATTTATTATTGATGGGGATACTTTAATTCCTCCATTTAATGCAGTGCCTGGACTTGGTACAAACGCAGCTTTAAGTATTGTAGAAGCACGCAAAAATGGAGATTTCTTATCAAAAGAAGATTTACAGCAGCGCAGTAAGGTTTCGAAAACAATTATTGAGTATTTAGATAGTCAAGGTTGCTTAGGCGATCTACCTGATCAAAACCAGTTATCACTGTTCTAATAGGTAGGAAAATTCTTTGCAAATCAACATTTGCTATGGTATACTATTAACCGAGATAACCATGTCATGTATATTGTGTAAAAAAAAGAGTGGGGAAACCCACTCTTTCGTGTTACTATCTACGTTTTATTGATGTGGAGAGGTAAGAAATTTCTGTCGTATATACATATTTTGTTACAAGTTTTACTTCTTAAATTTGGTAATACTAAGACAGATATTCCCTGCTTAACGGCAGGGGCTTTTGTTAGCTAACGAGAAAGAATAAGATGGACCGTTTTTATGGACGGGGTCTTTTCTTGTAAATGGTACATGGCGGCAGGAAGGAGGCTGTTTATGGATAAGAAAGTCACAGAAGTTGTAGAAGCATTTGCGCAGCCAATCGTTGAAGAGTTAAATCTTGAACTTGTAGATGTAGAGTATGTGCAAGAAGGACAAGACTGGTTCTTACGCGTATTCATCGATTCTGAAAAGGGAGTCGACATTGAAGAATGCGGTGCGGTAAGTGAACGTTTAAGCGAAGCTTTAGATAAAGAGGATCCAATTCCTCATCTTTACTTTTTGGATGTATCATCTCCTGGAGCGGAACGCCCATTAAAGAAAGAGAAAGACTTCCAGCAAGCGGTAGGAAAACAAGTGGCAATTAAAACATATGAGCCGATTGATGGTGAAAAAATGTTTGAAGGAAAGCTACTTTCCTACGATGGTACTACAATTACATTATTATTAACAATTAAAACACGTAAAAAAGAAATCCAAATTCCAATGGATAAAGTTGCAAATGCGCGACTTGCTGTTACGTTTTAGTTAGAAGGGGGATCTTCATGAGCACTGAGTTGTTAGATGCCTTGCTCGTATTAGAGTCAGAAAAAGGAATCAGCAAAGATATTATTATTGATGCGATTGAAGCAGCGTTAATCTCTGCTTATAAACGCAATTTTAATCAAGCACAAAACGTTCGTGTGAGCTTTAACCCAGAAGTGGGAACAATTCAAGTTTTAGCACGTAAAGACGTTGTAGATAATGTGTTTGATCCACGTCTTGAAATTTCTGTTGAAGAAGCAAGACAAATTAATCCAAACTATCAAGATGGTGACGTACTAGAGATTGAAGTAACACCAAAAGATTTCGGTCGTATTGCAGCACAAACTGCAAAACAGGTTGTAACACAACGAGTGCGCGAAGCAGAGCGTGGTGTTATTTACTCTGAGTTTAGTGACCGTGAAGAAGATATCATGGTGGGTATCGTACAACGTCAAGATGCTCGTTTTATCTATGTAAGCTTAGGGAAAGTAGAAGCTTTATTACCTGTAAGTGAGCAAATGCCAAACGAACAGTACAAACCACATGATCGTATTCGCGTATTTATTACGAAAGTAGAAAAAACAACAAAAGGACCACAAATTTACGTATCACGTACACATCCTGGTCTTTTAAAACGTTTATTCGAAATGGAAGTTCCTGAAATTTATGATGGAACTGTTGAAATTCGTTCTGTAGCACGTGAAGCTGGCGATCGTTCTAAAATTTCTGTACATGCAGAGAACATTGATGTTGATCCAGTAGGTTCTTGTGTAGGACCGAAAGGACAACGTGTACAACGCATCGTAGACGAATTAAAAGGCGAAAAGATTGACATCGTTCGCTGGTCAAATGATCCAGTAGAATATGTTGCAAATGCTTTAAGCCCATCACAAGTTGTTAAAGTTCTTGTAGATGAAGAAGAAAAAGCAACAACAGTTGTTGTTCCAGACCACCAACTGTCATTAGCTATTGGTAAGCGTGGACAAAATGCACGTCTTGCAGCTAAATTAACAGGTTGGAAAATTGATATTAAGAGTGAGTCTGATGCGAAACAACTTGGTATTGTAACAGAAGAAGATAGCGTAATCGCATTCGGATTCGATTCAGTTGAAGACGAAATCGAATAGAGGTGATGAGTATGAGCAATCGAAAAGTTCCGTTACGAAAATGTGTTGCAACGCAAGAAATGAAATCAAAACGAGAGCTCGTTCGCATTGTTCGTTCCAAAGAGGGAGAAGTGTCCATTGATTTAACTGGAAAGAAATCAGGACGAGGTGCTTATTTATCAAAAGATAAAGAAAGTATTCTTCAAGCCCAAAAGAAAAATGTTTTGGAACATCATCTAAAAGCGAAAATCGACGGTTCTCTATACGAAGAGCTTCTTGAGCTTGTTGAGAAGGAGTCGAAATAAGTGTCCGATTGGAAATCGTTTTTAGGACTAGCAAACCGGGCTCGGAAAATTATTTCGGGTGAAGAACTTGTTTTAAAAGAAGTACGAAGTGGCAAAGCAAAACTTGTATTGCTATCTGAAGATGCGTCAGCAAATACTACAAAACGCATCACGGATAAAGCGACGTATTACAACGTACCAATGAGAAAGGTCGAAAATCGACAACAATTAGGGCATGCGATTGGGAGAGACGAGCGAGTCGTTGTAGCTGTGTTAGATGAGGGCTTTGCGAAAAAGCTGCGTAGCATGCTCGATACAAATTACCGGGGGTGAAGGTATGAGTAAAATTCGAGTGCATGAATATGCAAAACAACATAATATCTCAAGTAAAGATCTTATGACAAAACTAAAAGAAATGAATATCGAGGTTTCGAATCATATGACAATGTTAGAAGATGAAGTAGTAAATAAATTAGATAATGCGTATCAAACTGAAAAACCTTCTGTTGCAGATGAGTTTGAAGTAGAAGAAAAAGTTGTTCGTAGTAAAAAGAACAGCAATAAGAAAAAGAAAAAAGGCAAGGGAAATGAAGACAAACGTCAAGATAACTTTGCTGGAAGACAACAAACACAAACTGTAGAAACACCAGATAAAGTTACTTTCTCTGGAAGTCTTACAGTAGGTGAGCTTGCTAAAAAATTAAGCAAAGAGCCGTCTGAAATTATTAAGAAGCTCTTTATGCTTGGAATTATGGCAACAATTAACCAAGACTTAGATAAAGATACAATTGAGTTAATTGCTACTGATTATGGTATTGAAGTAGAAGAAGAAGTAGTTGTAAGTGAAACTGAATTTGAAACATTCATCGATGAGCAAGATGATGAAGAGAACTTAAAAGAGCGTCCAGCTGTAGTTACAATTATGGGGCACGTTGACCATGGTAAAACAACTTTACTTGACTCTATCCGTAATTCAAAAGTAACTGCAGGC
Source organism: Bacillus cereus group sp. MS39 (assembly GCF_040448665.1). NCBI lineage: Bacteria > Bacillati > Bacillota > Bacilli > Caryophanales > Bacillaceae > Bacillus > Bacillus cereus group sp. MS39. Next base: position 1,577,655 of record NZ_CP123058.1, read on the forward strand.
GAAGCAGGTGGAATTACTCAGCATATTGGTGCATACCAAGTTGAAGTAAATGACAAGAAGATTACATTCTTAGATACGCCTGGTCACGCGGCATTTACAACGATGCGTGCTCGTGGTGCGCAAGTAACGGATATTACAATCCTTGTTGTTGCAGCTGATGACGGTGTTATGCCACAAACAGTTGAAGCAATTAGCCATGCGAAAGCAGCTGGAGTACCAATTATTGTAGCTGTGAATAAAATGGATAAACCAGCGGCAAATCCTGATCGTGTAATGCAAGAATTAACAGAATATGAATTAGTTCCAGAAGCTTGGGGCGGAGATACAATTTTCGTACCAATTTCTGCAATTCAAGGTGAAGGAATTGACAACTTATTAGAAATGATTCTTCTTGTAAGTGAAGTAGAAGAATATAAAGCAAATCCAAACCGCTATGCAACTGGTACTGTAATCGAAGCACAGCTTGATAAAGGTAAAGGAACTATCGCGACATTACTTGTTCAAAACGGTACACTTCGAGTTGGAGATCCAATCGTTGTTGGTACTTCATTCGGACGTGTTCGTGCAATGGTAAGTGATATTGGTCGTCGTGTAAAAGTTGCTGGTCCATCAACTCCTGTTGAAATTACAGGTTTAAACGAAGTACCACAAGCGGGAGATCGTTTCATGGCATTCGCTGATGAGAAGAAAGCTCGTCAAATCGGTGAATCACGTGCACAAGAAGCGTTACTTGCTCAGCGTGGTGAAAAATCTAAATTAAGCCTTGAAGATTTATTCCAACAAATCCAAGAAGGCGATGTAAAAGAAATTAACTTAATTGTGAAAGCAGACGTACAAGGTTCTGTAGAAGCAATGGCAGCGTCACTTCGTAAAATTGATGTTGAAGGTGTTAAAGTTAAAATTATCCATACAGGCGTAGGTGCGATTACAGAATCTGATGTTATTTTAGCTTCTGCATCTAATGCAATTGTAATTGGATTTAACGTACGCCCTGATGTGAATGCGAAGCGTACAGCTGAATTAGAGAATGTTGATGTTCGTTTACACCGTATTATCTATAAAGTAATCGAAGAAATCGAATCAGCAATGCAAGGTATGCTGGATCCAGAATTCGAAGAAAAAGTAATCGGTCAAGCGGAAGTACGCCAAACATTCAAAGTAACAAAAGTTGGAACAATCGCAGGTTGTTACGTAATTGACGGTAAAATTACACGTGATAGTGGCGTGCGTATTATCCGTGATGGCGTAGTAATTTTCGAAGGACAACTTGATACGTTAAAACGTTTCAAAGATGACGTAAAAGAAGTTGCACAAAACTATGAGTGTGGTATTACAATTGAGAGATATAATGATCTTAAAGAAGGGGACATCATTGAAGCGTACATTATGGAAGAAGTGAAGCGATGATTATCGCTTCACTCTCATTCGAGTGTATGATTTACGATGTGCATTCTTTAAAAGAGAAACGAGCAATTTTGCAACGGGTGCTAACTCGTGTGAAGCAGCGTTATAATGTAGCTGTTTCAGAAGTAGGGCATCAAGATGTATGGCAACGTACAGAAATTGCAATTGTTTCTGTATCCTCTAATCGTGTTATTTGTGAAAAAGAAATGAATCGTGTACTCGAGTACATCGATTCATTTCCTGAAATTGAACGTACAATAACACAATTGGAATGGTATTGAATGAGGTGAAGAGTTATGAAATTACGTGCAAACCGTGTAGGCGAGCAAATGAAAAAAGAATTAGGCGACATCATCAGTCGTAAAATTAAAGATCCACGTGTTGGATTTGTTACAGTAACAGATGTACAAGTGAGTGGAGATTTACAAATTGCTACAGTATATATTTCTGTTTTAGGTGATGAGGAACAGAAAGAAAGTACATTAAAAGGTTTAGCGAAGGCAAAAGGTTTCATTCGTTCAGAAATTGGCCAGCGCATTCGTCTTCGTAAAACACCGGAAATTTCCTTTGAGTTTGATGAGTCTATCGGATATGGTCATCGAATTGATACACTTTTACATCAAATTAATAAAGACGGTAAACGTGAAGAATAATGGATAGACATTTGTCTATCCATTTTTTCAATGCAAAATTAATTTTGGATAATTACTATGAAAGAATTATGATGAGGTGAACATATATGGAAGGTGTAGTATTATTACATAAGCCAAAAGGCATGACATCACATGATTGTGTATTTAAATTAAGAAAGATATTGCGTGAGAAACGAATTGGTCATACAGGAACATTAGATCCAGATGTAACAGGAGTATTACCTATTTGTGTAGGACGAGCAACGAAGATTGCACAATTTTTAACAAGTGAGACGAAAACATATGAAGGTGAAGTAACACTTGGATTTTCAACGACAACTGAAGATGCTTCTGGTGAAGTTGTTGAAAGGAAAAATGTAGATCGTGTTATTACTCGTAAGGAAGTAGAAGGGGCTCTTGCTGCATTAACAGGTACGATTGAACAAATGCCTCCTATGTTTTCAGCTGTAAAAGTTAACGGAAAAAAATTATATGAATATGCAAGAGCAGGACAAGAAGTTGAACGTCCAGTTCGTACAATTACAATTCATGAATTTGTATTACTAGATGACCGTGAAGTGTTTGAGGGGGAAACTATTTCATTCCGTTTCCGTGTAACGTGTAGTAAAGGGACATATGTAAGAACGTTAGCAGTAATGATTGGTGAAAAACTTGGTTTCCCATCACATATGTCTCACCTTGTAAGAACAGCTTCTGGTGAATTTTTATTAGAAGATTGCATATCATTTGAAGAAATTGAAGAAAACGTGCAAAATGGAACAGTAGAGTCTATCTTCATTTCAATTGATGAAGCATTAAGTAAGTTTCCGAAAATGGTTGTAGATGAAAAGCAAGCAGAGAAAATAAAGAATGGTATGTTCTTAAAAAATGAATTGCAAATAACGGCGCCATTTATAACAGTGTTTGATACAAATAATCGCTGCCTTGCAATTTATGAGCACCATCCAAAACACCCTGGTATGCTAAAGCCGATGAAAGTACTTGTGAATAATCAAGAACTAAAGCTATAATGAATTATTGGAAGGATTATTACAGAAAAAGGTGAATTCAAGCGTGAAACTTATTCATTTAACTCATCCACATGAACAAAATAAATTAGAATTACCACCTACTGTAATGGCATTAGGATTTTTTGATGGCATTCATTTAGGACATCAATGTGTGATTCGAACTGCGAAACAAATAGCTGATGAACGAGGATATAAAAGTGCAGTTATGACATTTTATCCGCACCCATCTGTTGTTTTAGGAAAAAAGGAAGCGCATGCGGAGTATATTACACCAATGTGTGATAAAGAAAAAATAGTCGAAAACTTAGGGATCGATATATTATATGTTATTAAATTTGATGAATCGTTTGCAGGCTTATTGCCACAACAATTTGTAGATGATTATATTATTGGTTTGAATGTAAAGCATGTAGTAGCAGGGTTTGATTATTCATATGGACGTTTAGGAAAAGGAAAGATGGAGACTTTACCATTTCATGCAAGAGGGGAGTTTACACAGACTGTGATTGAAAAAGTTGAATTTCAAGAAGAGAAAGTAAGTTCTACAGCATTACGAAAGTTAATTCGAAATGGCGAAATGGAACAAATTCCATCTATTTTAGGTAGAGCATATACAGTAGGGGGAACGGTTGTACACGGTGATAAGCGTGGACGTCAAATTGGTTTTCCCACAGCTAATATAGGTTTAAGTGATGAGTATCTATTACCACCTGTAGGTGTTTATGCAGTGAGATTAAAAGTTCACGATGAATGGTACGATGGTGTATGTAATATTGGATATAAACCAACATTTAAAGAAGATGAGCGTCAATTATCTATTGAAGTGCACTTATTTGAATTTAACAAAGACATATATGATCAAAATGTTACAGTAGAGTGGCATATGCGTATAAGAGAAGAAAAGAAATTCAATGGCATCGATGAGTTAGTTGAACAAATTGCAAAAGATAAGAAAACAGCACAAGAATATTTTGCGAACGAAAAGAATATACTTGCTTTTTCAAATGAAAAGTAGTATTCTATGTTATGTACTTTATGACAACCATTGCTTGGCATTGCGACTCACCGACGCTTGCTAGGTAATTGGGGGTTTAATTAATAGGAGGTGAAATAGGATGGCTTTAACACAAGAGCGTAAAAATGAAATCATTGCACAATTTAGAACTCATGAGACTGATACTGGTTCTCCAGAGGTTCAAATTGCTGTCCTAACGGAGCAAATTAACACTCTAAACGAGCACTTACGTACTCACAAGAAAGATCATCATTCACGTCGTGGTCTATTAAAGATGGTTGGTAAACGTCGTAACTTACTAACTTACCTTCGTAATAGCGATATCACACGTTACCGTGAATTAATCACAAAGCTTGGCTTACGTCGATAGTCAAAGAAGCGGGAATATTCCCGCTTTTTTGTTAGGTAAAAATATATCTTCTACCCTTTATAGCTTACTTCATTTTCGGTAATACTAGAGGTAGAATATTGTGATATACTATCCATTTACATAGAAGAATTGAATACTTTAAATTGAGAGGGGTACTTAAATGAGTCAAGAAAAGCAAGTCTTCTCGATAGATTTAGCTGGTCGCCAGCTAACAGTTGAAACAAGTCAGCTTGCGAAGCAAGCGAACGGAGCAGTATTAGTAAGATATGGCGATACAGCGGTTCTATCTACAGCAACTGCATCAAAAGAACCAAAAAATGTAGATTTCTTCCCACTTACAGTAAACTATGAAGAGCGTTTATATGCAGTCGGAAAAATTCCTGGCGGTTTCATTAAACGTGAAGGTCGTCCGAGTGAAAAAGCAATTTTGGCAAGTCGTTTAATCGACCGTCCAATTCGTCCGCTTTTCGCAGATGGTTTCCGTAACGAAGTACAAGTTGTGAGCATTGTAATGAGTGTTGATCAAGATTGTTCTTCTGAAATGGCAGCTATGCTAGGTTCTTCATTAGCGTTATCGATTTCAGATATTCCATTTGAAGGTCCAATCGCGGGCGCAACAGTTGGTCGTATTAACGGCGAATTCGTTATTAATCCAACAGTAGAACAGCAAGAACAAAGTGATATTCACCTTGTTGTAGCTGGTACGAAAGATGCAATTAACATGGTTGAAGCAGGAGCAGATCAAGTGCCTGAAGAAACAATGTTAGAAGCAATTATGTTTGGACATGACGAAATTAAACGTCTAATTGCATTCCAAGAAGAGATTGTACAAGCTGTAGGTAAAGAGAAAACAGAAGTGAAACTTTATGAAGTTGACGCTGATCTTAATCAAGCTGTACGTGAAATGTCTGAGAAGGATATGCATTCTGCAATTCAAGTACATGAGAAACATGCACGTGAAGATGCAATTAACGAAGTGAAAAAGCGTGTAATTGAGCATTACGAAGCGCAGGAAGCTGACGCTGATACATTAGGACAAGTAAGTGAGATTTTATATAAAATTGTAAAAGAAGAAGTACGTCGTCTTATTACAGTTGAAAAAATCCGCCCAGATGGCCGTAAAGGTGACGAAATTCGTCCATTAGCATCAGAGGTTGGTATTTTATCTCGTACACACGGTTCTGGTTTATTCACACGTGGACAAACACAAGCATTAAGTATTTGTACATTAGGTGCATTAGGCGATGTACAAATTTTAGATGGTCTTGGTGTAGAAGAATCAAAACGCTTTATGCACCATTACAATTTCCCATCATTTAGTGTTGGTGAAACAAGACCGATGCGTGGACCAGGTCGTCGTGAAATTGGTCACGGTGCACTAGGAGAACGTGCTCTTGAGCCTGTAATTCCATCTGAAAAAGATTTCCCATATACAGTACGTCTTGTATCTGAAGTTTTAGAATCAAATGGTTCTACTTCACAAGCAAGTATTTGTGGTAGTACTTTAGCAATGATGGATGCTGGTGTTCCACTTAAAGCTCCAGTTGCAGGTATTGCAATGGGTCTAGTTAAAACTGGTGAGCATTACACAATTTTATCTGATATTCAAGGTATGGAAGATCATTTAGGTGATATGGACTTTAAAGTAGCAGGTACAGCAAAAGGTGTAACTGCACTGCAAATGGACATTAAAATCGATGGTCTATCTCGTGAAATTTTAGAAGAGGCATTACAACAAGCGAAAGTTGGTCGTGTGCACATTCTAAATCATATGTTATCTGTTATTGCAGAGCCACGTACTGAATTATCAGCTTACGCTCCAAAGATTATTACAATGACAATTAACCCAGATAAAATCCGTGACGTTATTGGGCCGAGCGGTAAACAAATCAATAAAATTATTGAAGAAACTGGCGTTAAAATTGACATCGAGCAAGATGGTACAGTATTCATTTCTTCGATAAATCAAGAAATGAATGACAAAGCTAAGAAAATTATCGAAGATATCGTTCGCGAAGTACAAGTAGGTGAAATCTACGAAGGAAAAGTGAAACGTGTTGAGAAATTCGGTGCTTTCGTTGAATTATTCAGCGGTAAAGATGGATTAGTTCACATTTCAGAACTTGCACTTGAGCGTGTAGGTAAAGTAGAAGACGTTGTGAAGATCGGTGATGTAATTACAGTTAAAGTTATCGAGATTGACAAGCAAGGTCGTGTGAATCTATCTAGAAAAGTATTGCTAAAAGAAGAGCAAGAAAAAGAAGCTGCTAAAGAAGAAAACAAACAAGAGCAGCAATAAGTAAAAGCCAGTTAAACTGGCTTTTTTTGTTATGTAAAAAATATGATTTATATATATTTTTATGTCAGTATAGGTATAGTTTTCATTATAACGCTCAAATTAACAAAGATAAGAAGAAAAAAGGTTTTTATATAGTTAATGGGAGGGTTTATATGAAAGCTCGTATATTGGCATACATATGTATATTCTTTTTATATGTCAGTGTAGGCTCTTATTCCGTTTTTGCACAGGATAATTTGTATGAAGAAATTCAAAAACATGCAAAACAATATGAGATTGCACCTCAAAATGCGATGGTTGATAAAATATGGAAAGCAACACCAGGATATAATGGAAGAAAAGTTGATATCGAAGCATCTTATAATAATATGAGGAAACTAAAGAAATTTGATCAAAAATATCTGGAATTCAAGGAAGTATCACCGAGTGTCCACTTAGAAGGTTTATCACCAGCTCCAATTTATAGGGGACATCCAAATAAAAAGATGGTGGGATTAACAATAAATGTGGCGTGGGGAAACGAGTATTTGCCTCGTATATTAGAAATATTGAAAAAACATGATGTGAAAGCGACTTTCTTTTTAGAAGGACGTTGGGTGAAGGAAAATTTGCGATTTGCAAAAATGATTGTTGATGCAAATCAAGAAGTCGGAAATCATTCTTACACACACCCTAATATGAAAACGCTATCTTCTGATGAAATCCGAGATCAGTTACAAAAAACAAATCGAATGATCGAAGCAGCTACGAATCAAAAGGTAAGATGGTTTGCTCCGCCGAGTGGAAGTTTTCGGGATGAAGTCGTGAAAATTGCAGATGATTTCCAAATGGGAACGATTATGTGGACTGTAGATACAATTGATTGGAAGCGACCTGAACCAGAGGTACTATTGCAGAGAGTGATGACAAAAATACATCCAGGTGCTATCGTATTAATGCATCCAACTTCATCTACAGCAGAAGCATTAGATACAATGATTACAAAATTGAAGGAACAAGGATATAAAGTAGGGAATATAACAGAATTACTGGATGAAAAACGTGTGGATTAAATACATTTGCATGACATTCATCCTTAAACTTGTTATCATTAAATAATAGCAATTAATTAGAGAAACTGGCAGTAGGAGGAAAGTTTTTGATTAAAAAATATACTTGTAAAAATGGTGTAAGAATCGTTATGGAGAATATACCAACAGTAAGATCGGTTGCAATTGGTATTTGGATTCATGCGGGATCAAGAAATGAAAATGAAAAAAATAACGGGGTTTCCCACTTTTTAGAGCATATGTTCTTTAAAGGAACGGAAACACGTAGTGCACGCGAAATTGCAGAATCATTTGATAGCATTGGTGGGCAAGTGAATGCTTTTACTTCAAAAGAATACACTTGTTACTATGCAAAAGTGCTAGATGAGCATGCTAAATATGCTTTAGATGTATTAGCAGATATGTTCTTTAATTCAACATTTGATGAGGAAGAACTGAAAAAAGAGAAGAATGTCGTATGTGAAGAAATTAAAATGTACGAAGATGCTCCAGATGATATTGTGCATGATATGTTAACGAAAGCAACATATGAAACGCATCCACTTGGATATCCTATTTTAGGAACAGAAGAAACGCTTGATACGTTTACAGGTGATACGCTACGCCAATATATCAAGGATCATTACACACCTGAAAATGTCGTTGTTTCAGTTGCAGGAAATATTGATGAAGCCTTCTTGCAAACGGTAGAGCAATATTTCGGTAGTTATGAAGGAACAACAAACCGTGAACAAGTACATAGCCCAATTTTCCATTTTAATAAGGTAGCACGTAAAAAGGAAACAGAACAAGCTCATTTATGTTTAGGATATAAAGGCTTACAAATGGGACACGAAGATATTTATAACTTAATTGTATTAAATAACGTTTTAGGCGGTAGTATGAGTAGCCGTTTATTCCAAGAAGTACGTGAGCAACGCGGGTTAGCCTATTCAGTATTTTCTTACCATTCTTCTTATGAAGATACAGGTATGTTAACGCTGTATGGTGGAACAGGTAGCCAACAATTAGATACACTGTATGAAACAATGCAAGAAACATTAGAAACATTGAAAAATACAGGTATTACAGAAAAAGAGCTTATTAATAGTAAAGAGCAATTAAAAGGAAACTTAATGTTAAGTTTAGAAAGTACGAATAGCCGTATGAGCCGTAATGGTAAAAATGAGTTGCTACTTCGTAAGCATCGTTCACTTGATGAGATTATTGAAAGTGTAAACACAGTAACAAAAGAAAATGTTGATGAGTTAATTCGTAACATGTTTACAGATGAATTCTCTGCAGCATTAATTAGTCCAGATGGAAAACTTCCAAAAGGAATAAAACTATAATTGCTTTATATGAAGTATGTAAAAATAACCGTATCTCTTTTAAAAGAGATACGGTTATTTTTTTTTGATATACAGAATAGGTACTAATTATGGATAACTTAAATTCATAATTCGGTAGGGGGAGATTGTATGCGATTAAGTGAATTAAGTGGCAAAGAGATTGTAAATTTAGAAAGAGCAGAAAAAATGGGAGTTTTAGGTTATGTGGATTTAGAGATTGATGAGAAGGATGGCCAAATACAGGCTCTTATCATACCGGCTGGGAAATGGGGAGGTTTTAAAAAGGAACCACAAGAAGTAAGAGTCACGTGGAGCCAAATTAAGAAAGTAGGGCACGATATGATCCTTTGTGATATTACGGATCATTCAAATTCGAAGTGAAAGGTGGCCATTTTGGTCATCTTTTTTTTGTTCATTCTCTTCTGAGTAAAAGCTCACATGAATCGAGCGTTTACCGGAAATCAATTTCCCGTATAATGTCCTCTCATATGTCGAATGTTGAGATGGAGGTCTAACTGCATACAAATAGCGGGATAAATCATACATGCTTTCGTTTTTCAATCACCTAAAACTCGTACATTACATATGATGTGGAGGAAAAAGAAAAAGTAGGCACTTTTCTTATAAATGACAGAAAAAGAAGGTGAATTAGGGAATGTTGACTGAGATGCATATTGCTGTCATAGGAGGAGATGCAAGACAGCTAGAAGTAATTCGCAAGCTAGTTGAATTGGATGCGAAACTTTCATTGATAGGGTTTGATCAGTTAGATCATGGCTTCACAGGGGCAGCAAAAGAAAGTATACAAAATTTAGATTTCACTTCTGTAGATGCAATTATTTTGCCAGTTGCAGGTACAAATGCCAAGGGAGAAGTAGATACTATTTTTTCAAACGAAAAAGTTTCTATAACGAAAGAACAAATTGAAAATACACCAGAACATTTTACTATATATTCAGGTATTGGTACGCCTTACTTGGAAAATCTCGTATCTACTACAAACCGCAAACTTGTTAAATTATTTGATCGTGATGATGTGGCAATCTACAATTCTATTCCAACTGTAGAAGGTACATTAATGATGGTAATTCAACATACCGACTATACAATTCATGGTTCCAATGTAATGGTTTTAGGATTTGGTAGAACAGGGATGAGTGTTGCCAGAGCATTTCAATCATTAGGAGCCCATGTCAAAGTTGGAGCAAGACGATCGGAACATATTGCACGTATTACAGAAATGATGTTTTCTCCTTTTCATATGCAAAATATTGAGAAAGAAGTAGGAAATATCGATATTGTCATTAATACAATTCCGCATCTCGTCGTGACAGCGAATGTTATTTCGAAAATGCCGGCTCATACGTTAGTAATTGATTTAGCTTCTAAACCAGGCGGTACCGACTTTAGATATGCGGAAAAAAGAGGAGTCAAAGCGCTGTTAGCACCTGGATTACCAGGTATTGTTGCTCCAAAAACAGCAGGACAAATTTTAGCGAACGTTCTTTCTCAGTTACTAGCAGAAGACGTAATAGCAAGAAAGGAGAATGGGGAATGAATTTAAAAGGGAAAAGAATAGGGTTTGGTTTTACTGGTTCACATTGTACGTACGAAGAAGTAATGCCTCATTTAGAAAAATTAATTGCTGAGGGAGCAGAAGTACGCCCCGTTGTTTCTTACACTGTTCAATCAACAAATACGAGATTTGGAGAAGGAGCAGAGTGGATTAAAAAGATTGAAGAAGTAACAGGATTTAAAGCGATTAATTCAATCGTTGGCGCAGAACCACTAGGACCTAAAATTCCACTAGATTGTATGGTAATTGCACCACTAACAGGAAATTCTATGAGTAAATTTGCAAATGCAATGACAGACTCTCCAGTACTAATGGCAGCGAAAGCGACGTTAAGAAATGGCAAGCCTGTCGTATTGGCTGTTTCGACGAATGATGCTTTAGGGCTGAATGGAGTAAATCTCATGCGCCTAATGGCTACAAAAAACATCTACTTCGTCCCATTCGGTCAAGATGCACCAGAGAAAAAACCGAACTCGATGGTAGCTCGTATGGAGCTGCTTGAAGATACAGTATTAGAAGCGCTGCAAGGGAAGCAATTGCAACCGGTTGTCGTAGAAAAATTCAGATATATGAATTAAAAAACGAAAAAAAACGGACAATTTTTGATGAAACCATCATTCTTACTGTAGAATATGATAAAATTAACGTTATTAAGATTAGAAGGGGTATTGTATACTCCTTCTAATTCTAAGTTATAGAAGGATTGGTATCTAGAAAGGGGCATAGTGATGGAAAAGCAAAAAACTTTTCATGTCGCTGTAGTTGGAGCAACCGGCGCAGTTGGTGAACAAATGTTAAATACTTTAGAGAAACGAGAATTTCCAATCGGGAAGTTAACGTTACTTTCATCTAAACGATCTGCAGGTAAGAAACTTGTATTTAAAGGCGAAGAATTTACAGTTCAAGAGGCAACTCCTGAAAGTTTTGAAGGAGTAGATATCGCACTATTTAGTGCTGGTGGATCTGTATCAAAACAATTAGCGCCAGAAGCAGCAAAACGCGGTGCGATTGTTGTTGATAATACAAGTGCATTCCGTATGACAGAAAACGTGCCACTTGTTGTACCTGAAGTAAATGAAAACGACTTAAAAGAACATAATGGTATTATTGCAAATCCAAACTGTTCTACAATTCAAATGGTAGTAGCTCTTGAGCCAGTTCGTCAGCAATATGGTTTAAAACGAGTAATCGTTTCCACATATCAAGCTGTATCAGGTGCTGGTGCGGCAGCGATTGAAGAACTTCATGAACAATCACAAGCAATTTTAAATGGTGAAGAAGTAAAGGCGAATGTTTTACCTGTATCAGGTGATAAGAAACATTTCCAAATTGCTTTCAACGCGATTCCACAGATTGATAAATTCCAAGATAATGGATTTACGTTTGAAGAAATGAAAATGATTAATGAAACGAAAAAAATTATGCATATGCCTGAATTAGAAGTAGCGGCAACATGTGTACGTTTACCAGTTGTATCAGGTCACTCTGAGTCTGTTTACATCGAAGTAGAAAAAGAAGGTGTAACAGTAGAAGAATTCAAGAGCTTACTTGCAAATGCGGAAGGTATCGTTCTGCAAGATAATCCAGAAGAGCAGTTATATCCAATGCCAGCTACTGCAGTAGGTAAAAACGAAGTATTCGTTGGAAGAATCCGTAAAGATTTAAATAACGATAAAGGATTCCATCTTTGGGTCGTATCTGATAACTTATTAAAAGGCGCTGCATGGAATTCTGTTCAAATTGCAGAGCGCTTAGTAAAATTACAATTAGTGTAAACGGCTAAGAGAAGGTGCAAAATATGAAAATTATTGTTCAAAAATTTGGTGGCACATCCGTACGTGATGAAAATGGACGTAAGCATGCGCTTCATCATATAAAAAAATCGCTAGATGCGGGTTATAAAGTAGTTACTGTCGTATCTGCTATGGGCCGTAAAGGTGAACCATATGCAACTGATACTTTGTTAAGTCTTGTAAATCAAGAGGAATCTCGCATTTCTAATCGTGAGCAAGATTTATTATTATCATGCGGAGAATTAATCTCAGCAATCGTCTTCTCTAACATGTTAAATGAGAACGGTATAAAAGCAGCGGCATTAAATGGTGCACAAGCTGGTTTTGTAACAAATGAGGATTTTACGAATGCTAAGATTATTGAAATGAATTGCGATCGTGTACATGAAGAATTAGAAAATGTAGATGTAATCGTAGTTACAGGATTCCAAGGACAAACGAAAAAAGGTGATACGACAACACTTGGACGCGGAGGTAGCGATACTTCAGCTTCAGCGTTAGGTGTTGCGCTTCATGCTGAATACATCGATATCTTCACAGATGTAGAAGGTGTTATGACTGCGGATCCTCGCATTGTAAAAGATGCACGTCATCTTCAAACGGTAACGTACAATGAAATTTGTAACATGGCATATCAAGGTGCAAAAGTTGTTCATCCACGTGCAGTGGAAATTGCGATGCATGCAAAAGTACCACTTCGTGTACGTTCTACGTATTCTGATAGTGAAGGTACGCTTATTTCAGCATCGGACGGTGCTACAAAAGGCCGTGATGTAGAAGAACGGCCTGTTACAGGTATCGCTCATGTGTCAAATGTGACGCAAATTAAAGTGCTTGCAAAAGAAACAGCATATGATTTGCAACAGCATGTGTTTAAAGAAATGGCGAATGAAGGAATCAGTGTCGATTTAATTAATATTTCACCTACCGGGGTAGCTTATACGGTGAGTGATAGTGTATCAAGTCGTGCAGTTGAATTATTAAAAAACCTTGGATATGAGCCAATTGTGACAGAACATTGTGCAAAAGTATCTATTGTAGGAGCTGGAATGGCAGGATACCCAGGGGTTACTGCGAAAATCGTTACAGCTTTAGCGGAAAAAGGTATTCAAATTCTGCAATCGGCAGATAGCCATACAACAATTTGGGTTCTTGTAAAAGAAACTGATTTAGTGGAGGCTGTAAATGCATTACATAGTGCGTTTGAGCTTTCAAAAGAAAAGCAACTGGAACAATAAGGAGTGAGACCATGATAGATTTTGGGACAATTGCAACCGCGATGGTAACTCCGTTTGATAAAAACGGAAATATCGATTTTGCGAAGACAACGAAATTGGTAAATTATTTAATAGATAACGGTACAACAGCAATCGTGGTAGGAGGAACGACAGGAGAATCTCCTACATTAACTTCAGAAGAAAAAGTAGCGTTATATCGCCATGTCGTATCTGTTGTCGATAAAAGGGTGCCCGTAATCGCTGGAACAGGTAGTAATAATACGCATGCTTCTATTGACTTAACTAAAAAGGCAACAGAGGTTGGTGTTGATGCAGTAATGCTAGTAGCACCGTATTATAACAAACCGAGTCAAGAAGGAATGTATCAGCATTTTAAAGCAATTGCTGAAAGCACGCCGCTTCCGGTTATGCTATATAACGTTCCAGGACGATCTATTGTACAAATCTCCGTTGATACAGTTGTTCGTTTATCAGAAATAGAAAACATTGTTGCGATTAAAGATGCAGGCGGCGATGTGTTAACAATGACAGAAATCATTGAAAAAACAGCGGACGACTTTGCGGTATACAGCGGTGATGATGGTTTAACGTTACCAGCTATGGCAGTTGGAGCGAAAGGTATCGTTTCTGTAGCATCTCATGTTATCGGAAATGAAATGCAAGAAATGATTGCAGCATTCCAAGCAGGAGAATTTAAAAAGGCGCAAAAATTACATCAATTACTTGTAAGAGTAACGGATTCATTATTTATGGCGCCAAGCCCAACGCCAGTAAAAACAGCGTTACAAATGGTTGGATTAGATGTAGGCTCTGTACGTTTACCACTTCTTCCATTAACAGAAGAAGAAAGAGTAACGTTACAATCTGTTATGCAATCTATCCCTCGTTAATAAAAAATGACCTAGTATAGAACTAGGTCATTTTTTTATGGTATGAAAATCTTTGCCGCTCTTTTTTACCTACCATATTACTCCATGTGTTTGATCGCTTTTTCATTATGTATTGCAACATATACAAGAAAATAATTGTACCCCCTTTAAATGAATCAAAAAAACATAGTTATTATAGAATAAACATTTGTATAAAAGTAATAAACTATCGATTCTATTTTTCAGAGGAATTGCCTCAAATGTGATGTGATTCATAAAAAAGCTTTATTTTATAAGTTTTTTTGTTTGATTCTAGAAGAATAAGTCATGAAAATCCATATTATGAAATAAATTTAGTGTATTTATGGCTATTTCTTCAAAAAATTATGGAGTACAAAATCGAAGCAAATATAAAGGAAATACGTTCGATACTTTTGTTGTAATTCCGTTCTTTTACTTTCTCTTTCGCACGATTTAACTTGTGTTCTATTTCTTGTATCAGGTATAATATGGCTAAGTAGCTTAGTACGGGTATGCTTAGCAAAATTGGTAAAAATTATAATTTGATTACATTTTCATATCATATCGAATAAGATATTTGATTTATATAATGAAAGAGAGGTGAAACCTGGTTTAAAAAATAAATAAGGACATGATATCGCATAACGGTAAGGACATTCGTCTTGGACGGTGAATATATGGTGGTTGTAGAGTTTCCCCTGGTGTCTCTGCAATTTTAGTGAAATCAGTGTTTGAAAGATTTTTAAACCAGGCAACAACATGAAGAGAAAAGAGAATGAGTCTGTTAAAGTATTTGCTCTTGGTGGAGTAGGTGAAATCGGGAAAAACATGTACTGTGTTGAAATTGATTCTGAAATCTTTATTGTAGATGCAGGATTAATGTTCCCAGGAGATGAAATGTTTGGAATTGATATTGTTATTCCTGATATTACATATTTAGTGGAAAATCAAGAGCGAGTAAAAGGTTTATTTATTACTCACGGTCATGAAGATCATATTGGAGGTATTGTTTACGTACTTCGTAAATTATCTATTCCAGTGTATGCAACGAAATTAACGGTAGGACTTATACAAGAAAAACTTGGCGAAGCGGGTATGTTAGGCCGTGTAGACTTAAAAACGATCGATTCAAATTCAACAGTAGAGTTTAATACTACAACGGTGTCATTCTTTGGAACGACACATAGTATTCCAGATTCTGTTGGTGTTTGTTTCCATACATCAAAAGGTGCTATCGTATACACGGGAGACTTTAAATTCGATCAAACTCCAATTGGAAATAGTGGGGCAGACCTTGGGAAAATGGCACAAATCGGAAATGAAGGCGTACTGTGCTTATTATCTGATAGTACAAATGCTGAGCGTCCAGGTTATACAGGTTCTGAAAAAGAAGTTGGTGTAGAAATTTCTAAAGTGTTCTACGGCGCAGAAGGACGTATTATTGTTGCTTCATTTGCATCGAATGTACATCGCATTCAACAAGTATTTGATGCAGCTGCTGAAACAGGACGAAAAGTAGCGGTTGTAGGTCGTAGCATGGTGAAAGTGGTAGATATCGCAAGACGTCTTGGTTATTTAGATGTTCCAGAAGGTATGGTTATTTCACTACAAGAAGTAGACAATTTCCCAGAGAAAAAGGTAGCTATTTTAACGACAGGTAGCCAAGGTGAACCGATGGCAGCCCTTTCTAGAATGGCGAAGCAAGCTCATAAACAAATTTCAATTCGTAAAGGCGATACGGTTATTATTGCGGCTTCTCCAATTCCGGGTAATGAAATATCTGTATCGAAAATTATTGACTTGTTATTCAGAGCTGGAGCTGATGTTATTTATTACGGTGAAAGAAAAGTTCACGTTTCAGGTCACGGTAGCCAAGAAGAATTAAAATTAATGTTAAATTTAATGAAACCTAAGTATTTTGTACCCGTACATGGTGAGTTCCGTATGCAAAAAGCACATGCATATTTAGCTGAAGATGTAGGTATTGCAAGAGAGAATATCTTTATCGTAGAAAAAGGCGATGTAATTGCTTTTGGTGAAGATGAAGCAAACTTAGTTGGCAAAGTACAAGCTGGTAATGTGTTAATTGATGGATTAGGTGTAGGTGACGTTGGTAATATCGTTCTTCGAGATAGAAAAATGTTATCTCAAGATGGAATATTAGTAGTTGTTGTAACACTTGGTAAAGATGAAAAGAAAATTATCTCTGGTCCAGAAATCATTTCACGTGGTTTTGTGTATGTTCGTGAATCAGAAGCGTTAATTGACCGCTCTACAGAGATTGTACGTATGATTGTTGAGCAATCGATTAAAGAGTATTCAATTGAATGGTCTATGTTAAAACAAAATATTCGTGAATTATTAGGGCAGTTCTTGTACGAAGAGACAAAGAGAAAACCTATGATTTTACCGATTATTATGGAAGTATAAAAAAGATCACCTTTACGGGTGATCTTTTTTTCTTTTTAAACTCTATCGAATGAAATTTATAACTTAAGAAATAATAGTTATATACGAGTGAAAGGGGATGCGATATGACAGAACGTGATCGTTATACAAATGAAGGGAAAGAGGCTGAGCCGAAAGAAACTGGGAAAGAAGCCTCGATAGTGGAAAAAATTCAACAGCTAGGGCAAACGAATGTACCACAAATGAATGAATCGAGTATTCATTGTTTAACAATCATTGGACAGGTGGAAGGGCATGTTCAGTTGCCGCCGCAAAATAAAACAACAAAATATGAGCATATTATTCCGCAAATTGTTGCGATAGAACAAAATCCGAAAATTGAAGGTTTGCTTTTAATATTAAACACGGTCGGAGGTGACGTTGAAGCAGGGTTAGCAATTTCTGAGATGGTAGCTTCGCTTTCAAAGCCAACGGTATCACTTGTTCTGGGCGGAGGGCATTCTATCGGTGTACCAATCGCCGTCTCTACGGATTATTCATTTATTGCGGAAACTGCGACGATGACAATTCATCCCATTCGTCTAACAGGTCTTGTTATAGGTGTGCCGCAAACATTTGAGTATTTAGATAAAATGCAAGAAAGAGTCATTCGATTTGTGACGAAGCATTCGAAAGTAACCGAAGATCGTTTTAAAGAACTTATGTTTGCGAAAGGGAATTTGACGCGAGATATTGGGACGAATGTAATTGGTGGCGATGCAGTGAAATATGGTCTTATAGATGATGTCGGTGGTATTGGGAATGCGATTCGAAAACTGAATGAATTAATAGATGCTCGCATGGATGATAGTGCAGAAGGGACAATGTTACAATGATTTTATACACAATTATGCCAGAGCAACTTGTATATCCAGCTGATTATTCGCAATGTGAAAGCCAAAAAGTTGTAAATATAAACGGTGTTGAATTAATGGTTTCTGAAGAAGAACATGGGTGTTATTCTATTGTACGTGTGTTAAGTACAGATCCGCTACACTACTTAGAGTTTGAGCCCGGCCAGAAAATAACCTTTTAGCAAAAAGCAGGATTTTGTTTAGAAGCTATGGTATAATATAAAAAACAAGACGGTTGAGCAGCCATGAGAGGGCTGCTTTCTTCTGTTTATTTAACAATTTACAAGAAGTGTAAAAATAGAAGATATAAGACCTGAAAAAATAGAGA
Organism: Bacillus cereus group sp. MS39; assembly: GCF_040448665.1. NCBI lineage: Bacteria > Bacillati > Bacillota > Bacilli > Caryophanales > Bacillaceae > Bacillus > Bacillus cereus group sp. MS39. The sequence goes on from NZ_CP123058.1 coordinate 1,595,913, forward strand.
AAACAGACATATAAGTAGTGCTTTTTTAAGGAAGCCCTACTTACATGTAGAACACGAGGTGAAGAAATGGCAAAACAAAAGCAAAGAGGGACGAAGGCAAAAGCAAGACGCACGATAAAGCCAACTTTGTATTATGAAATCGTAGGTTTAACTCTTTTTGCACTTTCAATCATTACGATTTTACAGCTAGGTGTTGTAGGGAAATCGTTTGTGTTATTTTTTCGCTTCTTCTTTGGTGAGTGGTACATAATTGGTGTGTTAGGTGTAATAGCTTTATCGGTTTCGTTTGTTATCAAACGTGGATGGCCGAACCTTTTAAATAAACGGTTAATTGGTTTTTATTTAATAGTATTGGCGATATTAATGTTTAGTCATATTACATTATTTAACCTTCTTACGAAAGATGGAGCAGTGCAAAATACTTCTGTTATTGTGAGTACGAAAGATAACTTCTTTCTTGAAATGAAAAAGGGGCCGGATAGCGTTCATTTAGGCGGTGGTATGTTTGGGGCGCTTATGTTCGCGACGTGTTACTTTTTATTTGACGAAGTAGGAGCTTATATCATTGGTATTATTTTAGTGATTCTCGGCATACTGTGTATAACAAATAAGCATATTGGAGAAGTACTTGCCCCTGTAGGAAGAATCCTTAGAAGTCAATTTGAAGTAATGCAAGGGGATTATAAAGATTGGAGATCCAAAAGGACGGCTGAACAAACAGAAAAGAAAAAAACAACGAGAAGCACAAGGAGCAAACGTGCTGCAGAACAAGAAGAGATTATTGAGCCGATGGAAGAAATCTCAATTGATCCTCCAATTATTTCGAATTTCACTGAGAATTATCCTGTAAATGAAGAAGAGAATAAACGAATTAGCGAAGAACAGGAAGCAGAGTTAATAACTTCACCGTCTATTGAAGAGGCTCCGCCTGTTGAAGAATCTAAGAAAAAGCGTGGAGAAAAGATTGTGGAATCTTTAGAGGCGGAAACAAGTGCCCCGCCAATGCAATTTTCAAATGTAGAAAATAAAGATTACAAGCTTCCTGCACTTGATATATTGAAATTTCCTAAGAATAAGCAAGTTACAAATGAAAATGCAGAAATTTATGAGAATGCTCGTAAATTAGAACGTACATTCCAAAGTTTTGGAGTGAAAGCGAAAGTAACAAAAGTACATAGAGGTCCTGCAGTTACAAAATATGAAGTGTATCCTGATATGGGAGTAAAGGTAAGCAAAATCGTTAGTTTAAGTGATGATTTAGCACTTGCTTTAGCTGCGAAAGACATTCGTATTGAAGCACCTATTCCCGGGAAATCAGCTGTAGGGATTGAAGTTCCGAACTCAGAAGTATCTATGGTAACGCTAAGAGAAGTTCTTGATTCTAAGGCTAATAATCATCCGGAAGAGAAGTTGTTAATTGGTCTTGGACGAGATATTACAGGTGAAGCTGTATTAGCCCGTTTAAATAAAATGCCCCATTTACTAGTAGCTGGTGCGACAGGTAGCGGGAAAAGTGTATGTATTAATGGTATTATTGTTAGTATTTTAATGCGTGCAAAACCACATGAAGTAAAATTAATGATGATTGATCCGAAAATGGTAGAGTTAAATGTATATAACGGCGTTCCGCATTTATTAACACCGGTTGTAACTGATCCGAAAAAAGCATCACAAGCTTTGAAAAAAGTCGTGAGTGAAATGGAACGACGTTATGAATTATTTGCTCATAGTGGCACGCGTAACATTGAAGGATATAATGATCATATTAAAGAACATAATAGTCAATCAGAAGCGAAACAACCGGAATTACCTTATATTGTAGTAATAGTGGACGAGTTAGCCGATTTAATGATGGTTGCTTCATCAGATGTAGAGGATGCGATTATGCGTTTAGCACAAATGGCTCGTGCGGCTGGTATTCATTTAATTATTGCGACGCAGCGTCCATCGGTTGATGTTATTACGGGAGTTATTAAAGCGAATATTCCATCACGTATTGCATTCGCGGTATCTTCTCAAACGGACTCTCGTACAATTCTTGACGGTGGTGGTGCAGAGAAACTGCTAGGTCGTGGAGATATGCTGTTTATACCAATTGGTGCATCGAAGCCTGTACGTGTACAAGGTGCATTTTTATCCGATGATGAAGTTGAGAGAGTTGTAGAGTATGTTATTGGTCAGCAAAAAGCGCAATATCAAGAAGATATGATTCCACAAGATGTTCCTGATACGAAGCAGGAAGTAGAAGATGAATTATATGATGAAGCAGTTCAGCTTGTAGTGGAAATGCAAACAGCATCTGTTTCTATGTTGCAACGTAGGTTTAGAGTAGGTTATACGCGAGCTGCCCGTTTAATTGATGCAATGGAAATGAATGGTGTAGTAGGTCCGTATGAAGGTAGTAAACCACGAGAAGTGCTCATTAATGATGTACAAGAAAAAAGTTCATAAAAAAAGCCTAATTGTTTTTACAATTAGGCTTTTTTATATGCTAGTTTTGTTATATACTATATTCAGTGATAAAGAAAGGGCTTACATCTAAAGCGATTCTTTAGAATACGAATACTTTGATTATGTTTTTAATGAATGTTCGATATTTAATGTAGAAAAATGTTGAATTTTGTTGACACGTATGGGAGCAAGTGGTAAGATTACTTCGAAAAGAATCACTGCCTCATATAATCTTGGAGATAAGGTCCATAAGTTTCTACCCGGCAACCATGAATTGCTGGACTATGAGGGGAAAAGTGTGTAACAAAGGATGTAAGAGATCTTTGTGCCGAACTTTTTCTCGAAATGAGGAATGTTTATGGTGCGAAGTTTTTTTTATGCAGTAAAGAGTGAAAATTTCATCTTGAAAAATTATTAATATTTATTCGACAATTAAGCTTATTTTTAGTATTTAGCAATTTTTATTATGTTGTAAGTTGAAAAAAGAGAAAAGAAGTCTTACATCAGAGGTCGAATAATTGAAATGCGGGGGAGTCTTATGTCAGTAAAATCCGATAGTCGTCACCTATATTTACGGGTGATTGATCACATCAAAGAAAAAATTAAAGATGGAGCTTACAAAGAAAGACAGAAGTTACCATCAGAGTTTGATTTAGCGAAAGAACTTGGTGTAAGTAGGGCGACTTTAAGGGAAGCGCTGCGTATTTTAGAAGAAGAAAATGTTGTCATTCGTAGACATGGTGTAGGAACATTTGTAAATGCAAAGCCGTTATTTTCTTCTGGGATTGAACAACTTTCTAGTATTACAGATATGATTTCTAGTGTGGGGAAAACACCAGGAACTATCTTTTTATCATCATCTACAACAAGTTTAACAGAAGAGGAAAAAGAGAAGTTTAATAGTGAAGACGGTTTTAATGCGGTAATGATTGAGCGTGTGCGTACAGCAGATGGGGAACCTGTTGTATATTGTATCGATAAACTTGCAAAAGAAATCTTGCCAGATTTATCAGGATACAACGAAGAATCGTTACTTACAGTGATACATAACAATACGCACAAACGTATCACATACGCAGTTGCTCACATTGAGCCAATTGGCTATCATCCGAAAATCTCACCGATTTTAGAATGTGAACCGGAAACGGCACTGCTAGTTTTAAAACAAATGCACTATGATCAAAATGATGAGCCAATCTTATATTCTATCAATTACTTTAGAGCTGATAAGTTTAGCTTCCACGTATTAAGAAGTAGGTAAGTTCCATTTTAGGGAGGTGACAGCAAGAAGTTAGGGACAGCAGCGTAAGAATAAAGAGATATATATAATTTTAGGAGGGGTTTCTAGTATGAAGAAAAAAACAGGTCTTTTATTATCATTAACATTAGCAGCAAGCGCGATTTTAGGTGCATGTGGTAACTCGGATAAGGCGAGTAGCGACAAAAAAGAGTTCAAAGTTGGTATGGTTACAGATGTTGGGGGCGTTGATGATAAATCATTTAACCAATCAGCTTGGGAAGGTTTAACGAAATTTGGTAAAGACAACGATTTAAAGAAAAATGAAGGATATCGTTATCTTCAATCAAGTAAAGATGCAGACTATATTCCGAACTTAACAAAATTTGCGAAAGATCATTATAACACAACATTCGGAATTGGATTTTTAATGCAAGACTCGATTGAAAAGGTTGCAAAACAATATCCGAAAGAGCAATTTGCTATTGTAGATACTGTTGTAAAAGAGCCGAATGTAACAAGTATTACATTTAAAGACCATGAAGGTTCATTCCTAGTTGGTGCTGTAGCAGCAATGACGACAAAATCAAATAAAGTTGGATTTGTTGGTGGAGTGAAGAGCCCATTAATTACAAAGTTTGAATCAGGTTTCAAAGCTGGTGCAAAAGCAGTAAATCCAAATATCGAAATTGTAGCGCAATATGCAGATGCATTTGACAAACCAGAAAAAGGATCTGTATTAGCTTCAGCAATGTACGGTGGTGGAGTTGACGTAATTTATCATGCTTCAGGTGCAACTGGTAACGGTGTATTCACAGAAGCGAAAAACCGTAAGAAAAAAGGTGAAAACGTTTGGGTAATCGGTGTTGACCGTGACCAAAATCAAGAAGGTATGCCTGAAAACGTAACTTTAACTTCTATGGTAAAACGTGTTGATATTGCAGTAGCAAAAGTAGCACAAGAAGCGAAAGATGGTAAATTAAAAGGCGGTAAAGTAGAAGAGTTCGGATTAAAAGATGACGGTATTGGTATTGCAAAAACTACTGACAATGTGAAAAAAGTAAATCCAGAAATCTTAACAAAAGTAGAAGAGTTTGAGAAGAAAATCACTGACGGTGAAATTAAAGTACCTGCAACTGACGAAGAATATAAAACATATGAAGCTTCTCTAAAGAAATAATAATAGAGAAATAGCAAAGGTTAGTTCTTAGAACTAACCTTTGTATATATAAAAATACCTTTAATAGACTGCAATTGGGGAGTGTTCCCTGCTAGAAGGAGGAACAAAATGGAATACGTAATTGAGATGAACAATATTACAAAAGTATTCCCAGGCATTGTAGCGAATGATGATATTACGCTGCAAGTAAAACAGGGAGAGATACACGCTTTACTTGGAGAAAATGGTGCAGGGAAATCAACATTGATGAATGTACTGTTCGGTTTGTATCAACCAGAACAGGGAGAAATTAAGATTAAAGGAAAACCTGTAAAAATTACAAATCCGAATATAGCAAATGACCTTGGTATTGGGATGGTCCATCAGCATTTTATGCTTGTTCATAATTTTACAGTTACAGAGAATATTATTCTTGGAAATGAGCCGAAGAAAAAAGGAAGAATTGCTGTTGAAGAGGCTGCGAAAGAAATTAAACAATTATCTGAACAGTACGGTTTAGCAGTTGATCCAAATGCAAAGATTGAAGATATTTCGGTTGGGATGCAGCAAAGGGTTGAAATATTAAAAACGCTTTATCGTGGTGCGGAGATTTTAATATTCGATGAACCAACTGCGGTGTTAACTCCTCAAGAAATTCACGAGTTGATTCAAATTATGAAAAAGCTTGTGCAAGAAGGAAAATCTATCGTTCTTATTACACATAAATTGAAAGAAATTATGGAAGTTTGCGATCGTTGCACAATTATTCGTAAAGGTAAAGGAATTGGTACAGTTGACGTTGCGGAAATGAATGAACATAAACTTGCAGAATTAATGGTCGGACGTCAAGTGAATTTTAAAACAGAAAAAATAGAGGCTAAACCGAAAGAAGAGGTTCTATCTGTTTCGAATATTTTCGTTCATGATGCACGCCAATTACCTGCTGTAAAAGGCCTTGACTTAACTGTTCGTGCAGGAGAAATCGTTGGTATTGCAGGGATTGATGGAAATGGACAAAGTGAATTAATAGAGGCAATTACTGGTTTACGAAAAGTTGAGTCAGGTTCTATTGCAATTAAAGGAAAAGAAATAACAAATTGGCCTGTTCGAAGAATTACAGAGGAAGGAATTGGTCATATTCCAGAAGATCGTCATAAACACGGTCTTGTGCTTGATTTTTCTGTTAGAGATAATATAGTTTTACAAACGTACTATAAAAATCCATTCTCAAAGAAAGGGATTTTAAACTTTAGTCAAATCACACAAAAAGCAAAAGCGCTTATTGAACAGTTTGATGTGCGTACACCCGGTGAACACACATTAACTCGTGCACTATCTGGTGGAAACCAGCAGAAGGCAATTATCGCACGCGAAGTGGATCGTAATCCAGATTTATTAATTGCAGCACAGCCAACACGTGGTTTAGATGTAGGTGCGATTGAATTTATTCATAAAAAATTAATCGAGCAAAGAGATAAGGGAAAAGCAGTATTGCTTCTATCGCTAGAACTGGATGAAATTTTAAATGTAAGTGATCGAGTTGCTGTTATATATGAAGGGGAAATTGTAGCAATTGTTGATGCGAAAGAAACAAATGAACAACAGCTTGGTTTGTTGATGGCTGGCGGAACGGAGAAAGAGAAGGTGAATACAAATGGCTAAAAAATTTTTAACGGAGCGAACAATTAATATTTTAGTTCCTGTATTATCCGTTATTTTTGGTTTACTTGTTGGTGCCATTGTAATGTTATTTAGTGGATATGATCCAATTGTTGGGTATGCAGCGCTTTGGGAAGGAATGGTTGGAAATCCACAAGCAATTGGTGAAACATTACGTACGATGATTCCGCTTGTATTAGCAGGACTTTCTGTAGCATTTGCATTCCGTACAGGCCTTTTTAACATCGGAGTAGAAGGACAGTTATTAGTCGGGTGGCTTGCTGCTGTTTGGTTTGGATATGCAGTATCATTACCGGCAATTTTACATATTCCGTTGTCAATTTTAGTAGCGGCAATAGCTGGTGGGCTATGGGGATTTATCCCGGGATATTTGAAAGGGAAATTTAAAGTAAATGAAGTAATCGTAACGATTATGATGAATTATATTGCACTTTACGTGACGTATGATTTAATTAAACGCTTTTTACATGAGGCGAATGAGAAGTCATATGATATAAAATCTAGTGCTTCTTTATCTTCTGAATGGTTATCTTCTTTAACAGATGGTTCTCGTTTGCACTGGGGGATTGTCGTAGCGATATTAGTAGCAATTATTATGTGGTTCTTATTGGACAGAACGACATTGGGATACGAATTGAAATCTGTTGGATTTAATCAACATGCTTCTCAGTATGCGGGGATGAAAGTTTCTCGAAATGTTGTACTATCTATGACGATTGCGGGTGCATTTGCAGGGATTGGTGGTGCTATGGAAGGGCTTGGTACATTCCAAAACATGACAGCGATGTCTTCGTTTACTGGTATCGGATTTGATGGGATTGCGGTAGCTCTACTTGGGGGGAATAATCCGTTTGGTATATTATTAGCGGCTTTACTGTTCGGTGGTTTGAAAAGTGCAGCCCCACAAATGAATTTTGAAGCAGATGTACCTTCTGAGTTAATTAACGTTATTATTGCATGTATTATTTTCTTTGTAGCGTGCAGTTATGTTTTACGCTGGGCACTTACACGCATGAGCAAGGAGGGGAAATAAATGAGCTTTTTAGATATTTTAGCCATTCTTGTGACGGGTACGTTATATACGGCAGCGCCACTTATTTTTACGGCGTTAGGTGGAGTGTTTAGTGAACGTTCTGGGGTTGTAAATATAGCGTTAGAAGGTTTAATGTTATTTGGTGCATTTACTGGTATCGTTACAACGTTATTAATGGGTGATACGTGGGGAGCGATGACTCCTTGGATAGCTCTATTATTTGCAGCAATTGGTAGTGGGTTATTTGCACTTCTTCATGCGGTAGCATCCATTACATTCCGTGCGGATCAAGTAGTGAGCGGGGTAGCGATTAATTTCTTAGCTCTTGGTTTAACGGTATTTGCCATTAAGAAAATCTTTGGCAAAGGACAAACTGATTTCATTCAATATCGTATTGAAAAAATCGATGTTCCGGGTCTTTCGGATATTCCGGTAATCGGAAAAATCTTTTTCTCAAATGTACCGTTAACATCGTATATTGCTATTATTTTAGCGTTTGTCGTTTGGTATGTCATTTATAAAACGCCGTTCGGTCTTCGTCTTCGTGCGGTTGGTGAACATCCAATGGCAGCAGATACGATGGGTATTAATGTATATAAAATGCGTTATATTGCAGTTGCTATATCTGGAATGTTTGCAGGGGTTGGTGGAGCGGTCTTCGCTATGTCGATTTCTGGTAACTTCTCAGGTGCTACAATTACTGGACAAGGTTTCTTAGCGCTAGCAGCTATGATTTTCGGTAAATGGAATCCACTCGGTGCTCTTGGAGCGGCTCTGTTCTTCGGATTTGCTCAATCACTTGGAATAACAGGTGGTACGATTCCGGTACTAAAGGAAATTCCAAGTGTATTCTTAACGATATTACCGTATGTATTCACAATATTAGCACTTGTTGGTTTTGTAGGTCGTTCTGAAGCTCCGAAAGCGTTAGGAACGCCGTATGAAAAAGGAAAACGATAAGTATAAAAAAGCTCGCACATTAGTGCGGGCTTTTTTACATAGACTATATGTAATACGGAATTTTACGATGTTCCTTACATATGACAGTTTTTAGAAAGAGCCTCATGTAAGTATAGTGAGGAAGAAAAGTTGATTTTTTATTTCTAAAAACTGTATATTGAAGAGGAATATTCCTATATACGTAAAGGAGGGCTATAAATGAAACTAATGGAACAACAGTTACATGAGTTAGGTGGTTTGCGAGTACATATTATCCCGACTGATAAATATAAAACAAATACTTTTGTATTTCGTTTTAAAGCACCTTTAAATGAAGAGACGGTGACAGAGCGTGCCCTATTGCCATACGTATTGCAAAGTGCGACAGAAAAGCTTCCTTCTGTAATTCGTCTTCGTCAATATTTAGAAGAATTATACGGATCTTCTTTGGCAGTAGATGTAAGTAAAAAAGGAGAAGACCATATTATCTCTATTTATGTAGACATTGCAAATGAAGTATATTTACATGATGCACCACCGCTATTTGAAAAAGTACTTTCTATGTTATCGGATATCGTTTTACATCCAGCAACAGAGGGGGATGGTTTTTTACCTTCTATCGTAGAAAGTGAAAAGAGAGCGCTCTTGCAACGAATTGAAGCTACGTATGATGATAAAATGCGCTATGCAAACGAGCGTTTAATTGAAGAAATGTGCAAAGTAGAACCGTATCGATTAAGTGCAAATGGAAAAAAAGAGAGTGTTGCATCTATTACAAATGAAAGTTTATATCAATATTATCAAAAAGTGTTAGCGGAAGATGAAATGGATCTATACATTATTGGTGATATTTCAGAAAACGCAGTGGATCTTGTCAGTAAGTATTTTTCTATTTCAGCACGTCCTGTGAGAGAGAGAAATGTACTTCTTCATAAGAGAAATAATGAAGAAAAAGAAGTTGTTGAAAAACAAGAATTAAAACAAAGTAAATTACACATTGGTTATCGTACGTTTATTACGTATAAAGACGAAGATTATTTTGCACTACAATTGTTCAATGGATTGTTTGGAGGGTTTTCTCATTCGAAGTTATTCGTTAACGTTCGTGAAAAAAATAGTTTAGCGTACTATGCGGCATCCCGCTTTGAAAGTCATAAAGGCTTATTGTTTGTCATGTCAGGGATCGAAGCGAAAAATTATGAAAAAGCTGTTGAGATTATTAAAGAACAAATGTTGGCGATGCAAAATGGTGATTTTTCTGAAGAAGAGATGCATCAAACGAAAAGTGTCATTCAAAATCAAATATTAGAAGCGATTGATACACCGCGCGGATTTGTGGAAATGCTGTATCATGGTATTATTTCAGACCGTACGCGTCCGGTTGAAGAATGGCTTTCAGGTATTGAAAGTGTGACGAAAGAAGAGATTGTGAAAGTTGCTAAAAATATTGAACTAGATACAATTTACTTTTTACATGGAACGGAGGGAGAATAAATGGAGAAAATTGTTTATGAGCAATTAAAAGAGACACTCTATTATGAAAAACTTCCTAATGGATTAGATGTATATATTTTACCGAAGCAAGGATTTAATAAAACATTTGCAACGTTTACGACAAAATATGGTTCTATGGATAATACATTCGTACCACTAGGTAAAGAAGAAATGATTCGTGTGCCTGATGGAATTGCTCATTTTCTTGAGCATAAATTATTTGAAAAAGAAGATCACGATGCTTTCCAATTGTTTAGTAAACAAGGGGCATCAGCAAATGCTTTCACATCTTTCACAAGAACAGCTTACCTGTTTTCATGTACATCAAATGTAGAACAAAATTTAAATACATTGTTAAACTTCGTACAAGAGCCTTACTTCTCTGAAAAAACAGTTGAAAAAGAGAAGGGAATTATTGGGCAAGAAATTCAAATGTATCAAGATAATCCAGATTGGCGCTTATACTTTGGATTAATTGATAGCTTGTTTGTAAAGCACCCAATTAAAATTGATATTGCAGGGACAATCGAGTCTATTAGTAAAATTACGAAAGACTTATTATATGAATGTTATGAAACATTTTATCATCCGAGCAATATGTTATTGTTCGTTGTGGGGGCAATTGATCCAGAGAAAACAATGGATTTAGTACGTGAAAATCAAGCGAAAAAAGATTATAAAAACCAGCCAGAAATTGTACGTTCATTTGAGGAAGAACCAGATGAGGTAAATGAAAAGAAGAAAATTATTTCCATGCCTGTACAAACACCGAAATGTTTAGTTGGTATTAAAGCGACAAATTTAAAAGAAAAAGGGAAAGCCCTTTTAAAACAAGAAATTGCGCTTACGTTACTTTTAGATTATTTATTTGGGAAAAGCTCCGTTCATTACGAATCTTTATATAATGAAGGTCTTATTGATGATTCGTTCTCGTATGATTATACGGAAGAAAATAACTTCGGTTTTGCAATGGTTGGCGGCGATACGAAGCAACCTGATGAGCTGGAAGAGCGTTTGAAAAGCATTTTACTAAATACAAATTATGATCAATTAGATGAGGTGGCATTAGAACGAGTAAAGAAAAAGAAAATAGGTGGCTTTTTACGCTCGTTGAATTCGCCGGAATATATTGCAAATCAATTTACACGATATGCGTTTAATGAATCTAGTCTGTTTGAGGCATTGACTGTATTAGAAAGTTTAACTGTTCAAGATTTACAAGAAGTAGCCAAATTATTATTATCAGAAGAGAAAATGAGTGTTTGTCAAGTTTTACCGAAAAAATAAAAGGTTTCATAATAATACCCTCATCTTATCATTGATAAATTGTAAGATGAGGGTATTATTTATAGGAGAAAGATTTTGTTGAGATAAGAGAGGAATTGTATGAAAAAGTATGCATTAGTAACTGGAGGAAGCGGAGGGATTGGCTCTGCTATTTCAAAACAATTAATTCAAGATGGATATACAGTATATGTTCATTATAATAACAGTGCAGAGAAAGTGAACGAGTTGCAGAAAGAATGGGGTGAAGTGATTCCTGTTCAAGCGAATTTAGCTTCTACTGATGGGGCAGAGCAGTTGTGGGAACAAATTGAACATCCTCTTGATGTTATCGTATATGCAGCTGGGAAGAGTATCTTTGGACTCGTAACAGATGTAACGAACGATGAATTGAATTATATGGTAGAACTTCAAGTGAAGAGTATCTATAAATTATTATCAAGGGCGCTGCCATCTATGATTCAGCGGAGAAGTGGTAATATTGTACTTGTTTCTTCTATATGGGGCCAAATCGGCGCATCATGTGAAGTGCTTTACTCGATGGTAAAAGGTGCACAAAATTCATATGTGAAAGCTTTAGCGAAAGAAGTTTCATTAAGTGGATTAAGGGTTAACGCGGTGGCGCCAGGTGCAATTGAAACGGAAATGTTACAAGTATTTTCAGAAGAGGATAAAAATGAAATTGCTGAAGAGATCCCGTTAGGTAGGTTGGGACTACCAGAAGAGGTAGCGAAAACAGTGTCATTCCTCGTATCACCAGGAGCATCTTACATAACTGGACAAATTATCGGAGTAAATGGTGGTTGGCATTGCTAAAAATTTCTTACATAAAAAATGAAAAACTGTACAAATTAAGCATGATTCTATTACTAAGTAGTGAGGTGCTTACACATGTCAGTTTTAGATAATTTTGATCAATGGAAGAGCTTTTTAGGAGAACGTTTAGAACAGGCATCAGGAAAAGGTCTTGATGGTGGTGCTGTATCAGATATGGCATTTCGTGTTGGAGATTATTTAGCAAATGAAGTAGAAGCGCGCAACGATCAAGAGAAATTATTGTCTGAGCTTTGGAAAGTTGCTGATGAACAAGAGCAACATACAATCGCAAACTTAATGGTGAAGTTTGTACAGCATAAGTAAAAAATAGAGAGGAGAATCTCCTCTCTATTTTTTTTGTATAATAATTGAACGGGATAGATTATACATTTAGCTTCCCTATTAAGGTGAAATCATATAATATAGTACGTAGGTGTAAAGTAAGCAAGGGGAGTGATCTTGGATGATTGAATGGTATTTTGAATATGAAATACATAAAAACCGACCTGGCTTGCTTGGTGACGTTTCTTCGTTAATCGGTATGCTCGGCATTAATATTGTCACAATTAATGGTGTAGATAATGCACGACGTGGATTACTCCTTATGTGTGATAATCAAGAGCAAATCTCTAGACTTGAATCAATTTTAAATACGATGGATAACATAACGGTAACGAAATATCGTCCGCCAAAGCTAAGAGATAAGCTAGCGGTTAGACATGGTAGGTACATACAACGAGATGCAGATGATAAGAAGACATTTCGATTTGTACGTGATGAATTAGGGTTACTTGTAGACTTTATGGCTGAAATAATGAAAAAAGAAGGTCATAAACTAATCGGGATACGAGGAATGCCTCGTGTCGGAAAAACAGAATCCATTGTTGCCGCAAGTGTTTGTGCAAATAAAAGATGGTTATTTGTATCATCTACTCTTATTAAGCAAACTGTTCGTAGTCAATTGATTGAAGATGAGTATAGCGACGACAATATTTTTATCTTAGATGGAATCGTGTCAACAAAGCGTGCTAACGAAAGGCATTGGCAGCTTGTTCGTGAAATTATGAGATTACCTGCAACGAAAGTTGTGGAACATCCTGACGTATTTGTGAGTCAGTCAGAATACACATTGGATGATTTTGATTATATTATCGAGTTGCGTAACGATTATGATGAAGAAATTCAATATAATTTAGTAGATGAAATTGAGCAAGGTACGCAAAATAATTTCTCTATGTTTGACTTTTAAAGAAATATTGAGGTGTTAGTAGTGACAGAATTAGGACAAAAGCTGAAAGAAGCAAGAGGAACGAAGGGCTTGTCTATGGATCAGCTGCATGAGATTACAAAAATTCAAAAACGCCATTTAGTAGCGATTGAGGAAGGCAATTATGATGTATTGCCAGGAGCTTTTTATGCGCGTGCATTCATTAAACAATACGCAGATGCGGTTGGGTTAAATGGAGAGGAACTGCTTGTAGAATATCAGAGTACGATACCACAATCTGAAAAACGCGACGTTCCACAAGTATCAACAGGACAGAAAACACAAGAAACAATGCAAAAATCTTCATCATGGCCAATTGCAGATCATATGCCGAAAGTTTTAGTTGCGCTATTAGTAATTGCATTTGGAGTGGTAATTTGGTTTGTTTTCCAAGCGTTAACTGGAAAAGGTGATGAGAAAGTTCCGAATGCTCAAAGTGAGAAAATTGAAGTTAAAAAAGCAGAAAACTCTCCGTTAGATACGAAGAAAGATGAAGTGAAAGCGGAAGAGCCGAAAAAAGAGGAACCAAAGAAAGAAGAGCCAAAGAAAGAGGAACAACCGGCACAACCAACGGGACAAGAAGAAGTAAAAGTAGTTGGTACAACTGGTAAAGTATCTACTTTGGAAATTCATAACAATAAAACATTAGAACTGGAAATATCGGGTAAAGGTGCGAGCTATGTAGATGTTAAAGATGATGCGGGGAATGTGATTCTAAACGCTACAGTACAAGAGGGCCAAATAGAAAAACGTGATGTATCAACATTAAAAGAAGTGCGACTTAATATTGGGAATGCAACGAATGTTGAAGTTAAACTGAATGGCCAAGTGGTCGCTTATCCATTGGATCCAGAAAAAGAACTTCACCAAAGATTGGTGATAAAAAACCAAGGGATAGGGCAACCAGCACAATAATAGTCATCGCCTCGATGACTTTTTTCAATGAACAAATGTTTTTGATATGATGGAGGAATAGCTGTGAATTTACCAAATAAAATTACAATATCTAGAATCTTCTTAATTCCAATTTTTATGGTAATTATGTTAGCGCCCTTTGAATGGGGTTCATACACAATTGGTGATGTTGATTTACCAATTCAACATTTAGTAGGGGCACTTATCTTTATAATTGCTTCGGCTACAGATTGGATTGATGGACATTACGCAAGAAAGTATAATCTTGTAACGAATTTAGGGAAGTTTCTTGACCCGTTAGCTGATAAATTACTTGTTTCAGCAGCGCTTATTACATTAGTTGAGATGCAATACGTACCTGCTTGGATCGTTATTGTAATTATCAGCCGTGAGTTTGCAGTAACTGGTTTACGCCTTGTACTTGCTGGAACAGGAGAAGTAGTGGCAGCAAATCAGTTAGGGAAAATTAAGACGTGGACACAAATTATTGCAATTGCGGCGTATTTATTACACGATGTACCTTTAAATTTAATCCATATCCCAGTTGCTGATATTTTCATATGGATTGCATTAATCTTTACTGTTATTTCAGGGTGGGATTATTTCTGGAAAAATAGAGCTGCTTTTGTAAACTCAAAATAGAAGTTTATGGGGGAATTGGGATGAATGCTGAAATTATTGCGGTTGGAACTGAATTATTACTTGGACAAATTGCAAATACAAATGCCCAGTTTTTATCTGAAAAGTTAGCTTCAATCGGAATTAATGTGTACTACCATACTGTAGTTGGAGATAATAACAAGCGATTACAGCAGGCGATTGAAGTTGCGGAAGAACGTGCTGACATACTTATTTTCACAGGTGGATTAGGCCCGACAAAAGATGATTTGACGAAAGAAACGATATCTTCTAGGTTGGGTGAAGAGCTTGTATATGATGAAAAGGCATTAGCATCGATAAGCGAGTACTTTAAGCGTACAGGTCGGGAGTTCACAGAGAATAATAAAAAGCAAGCGCTCGTTTTGAATGGAGCAACTGTATTTGCGAATGATCACGGCATGGCACCTGGTATGGGGCTAAATAAGAACAGGAAAGTTTATATTTTATTACCAGGACCACCGAAAGAGATGAAGCCGATGTATATAAGTTATGTAGAGCCTTTTTTACGTAACTTTACAACAGGAGAAAACATTTATTCTCGTGTGCTTCGCTTTTTCGGGATTGGGGAATCTCAATTAGAAGTGAAAGTTCAAGATTTAATTGATGGACAAACGAACCCGACAATCGCCCCCCTTGCGAATGATGGAGAAGTGACACTACGTTTAACTGCCAAACATCAAAATGCTGATGAAGCTGCGAAACGAATTCAGCATATGGAAGATTTGATTTTAGAAAGAGTAGGAAAATTTTTCTACGGGTATGATCAAGAGTTTCTGCATGATAAGGCGATAGAGTTATTGAAGAAAAAAGGATTAACTTTAGCGTGTGCAGAAAGTTTAACCGGTGGTCTCTTTGGTAATCAAGTAACAGAAAGTGCTGGTGTGTCTTCAGTATTTAAAGGCGGTGTCATTTGTTATCATAATGATGTGAAGCAACATGTTTTACATGTACCTGCGGAAGTGTTGTCTACTGATGGTGCAGTTAGTAAAGAATGTGCTCGTTATCTTGCTGAAAATGTTAAGGGCTTATTAAAAGCGGATATCGGAATTAGTTTCACTGGGGTAGCAGGACCGGATGCTTCAGAACATAAAGAGCCGGGAACAGTATTCGTTGGATTGGCGATTAAGGATAAACCAACTGTAGTCTTTCCTCTTATTTTAAGTGGAAGTCGTCAACAAATTAGGGAACGTTCGGTGAAATATGGATTTTATCATTTATATAAAAAGCTAGAAGAGATATAAGTTTCTTCTAGCTTTTTTTATGGTTAAACTCATTTTTATTTAATGGAAAATAAAAAAAAACGAATAAATGTTCGATTTTGTTGGCAAATTGAATTGAAAATAGGTATAATAAGATTAGCAATTCAGTTAAGGAGGAATTTTGAATGAGTGATCGTCAAGCGGCGTTAGATATGGCGTTAAAACAAATAGAGAAGCAATTCGGTAAAGGTTCAATTATGAAATTAGGAGAACAAGCGGAGCGTAGAATTTCTACAATTTCAAGTGGTTCTTTAGCACTTGATGTGGCATTAGGGGTAGGCGGCTACCCACGTGGTCGTATTATCGAAATTTATGGACCAGAAAGTTCAGGTAAAACAACAGTTTCATTACACGCAATCGCGGAAGTACAGCGTCAAGGTGGACAAGCAGCGTTTATTGATGCGGAGCATGCAATGGATCCTGTATATGCACAAAAATTAGGCGTTAACATAGATGAATTACTATTATCACAACCTGATACAGGGGAGCAAGGACTAGAAATCGCAGAAGCACTTGTACGAAGTGGCGCGGTTGATATTATCGTAATTGACTCTGTAGCAGCTCTTGTACCGAAAGCTGAGATTGAAGGAGACATGGGTGACTCACACGTAGGTCTACAAGCTCGTTTAATGTCTCAAGCACTTCGTAAGCTGTCAGGTGCAATCAATAAATCAAAAACAATCGCAATCTTTATTAACCAAATTCGTGAAAAAGTTGGGGTTATGTTCGGAAATCAACCACAAGTTGCTTAATCAGAGCGTAGTACTTGAATCTTTATTTGTCTTCTTCATTTAAGTCTTTATAAGGGATTTCTTATAAGGAGAGATTAAGGTGGCAGTGACAATCGGAAATAGAACTTATCGAAACATAGAACAATGGCAAGTGGATTTTATCGCGACACATGCGGAGAGAAAATTAAAAGATATAGGTAAAGAAATTAATCTGGATGAAAGGCGAGTAGGTGAAATATTAAAGTTACTCGGAATTAAAAGAACCAGACATAGGAAGATTTATTTACCTAAAACCGCAGAAGTTGAACAGGAGTTAAAAAATCCATATTTATCACATGTTGAAATTGCCGTTAAGTATGGCGTATCCGATACATGTGTTGCTAAAAGGAGAAAAGAGCTTAATGTAAAGGTCAGAAAGAAAAATTATGATACTTTACTGGAACAACAGGTCGAACAGATATTATTAAGCTTAGATCTGGCGTTCATTAAGCAAAAAAGAATCGATAAGTGGTCCATTGATTTCTACTTAGGTAGAAAATATTGTTTAGATGTCCATGGGAAATGGGCACACTCACTCAACAAAATAAAAGAACGAGATAAAAGAAAACTTTTATTTATGGAAGAGAGCTGCTATAAATATCTTGTTATACATGAAGAAGAGTTAGTAAATAAAGAAAAAGTCGCACAAAAGATTAAGGAGTTTACCATGGGTTTCCCTTGCTAGTGATAGCATGTTAAAAAACCTTGTGAACCTTATTGCCTAAGGGTGTAACTATTTATATAGTTGCTAACGGTGAAGCCCACCATTATTTAGGGTAATACCGTGCCAAGCTTCATATTTATATGGGGAAGGTGTAGAGACTACCGAAAAGGACTTTTAGTTAACTGAGTAGGGTACGGCAGATGATAGGCTACTGCTGGAAGTGCAAGGCTCTCTGTAAAGAGATGAAGAGATAGTCCGGACTATAGAGATGGAAAATCTATAGATAGTGCCAGAAACAACTCCAGGTGGTCGTGCGTTGAAATTCTATTCAACAGTTCGTCTTGAAGTGCGTCGTGCGGAGCAATTAAAGCAAGGTAACGACATCGTTGGTAATAAAACGAAAGTAAAAGTAGTTAAAAATAAAGTAGCACCACCATTCCGTGTTGCTGAAGTTGATATTATGTACGGAGAAGGTATTTCAAGAGAAGGTGAAATCTTAGATATGGCTTCTGAACTTGATATCGTTCAAAAGAGTGGTGCTTGGTACTCTTATAATGAAGAGCGTTTAGGACAAGGTCGTGAAAATTCGAAGCAATTCTTAAAAGAGAATACGGATTTAAGAGAGGAAATTGCCTTCTTTGTTCGTGATCATCACGGAATTGGTGAAGACTCTGGTGTGGAAGACACGGAAGATTCAAATCTTCAAGATTAAAAATAAAAGACACGGTCCCGTGTCTTTTATTTTTAATTATTATGAAAGCGTTGTATATCGTTGGAAATAAAATATTTAATTTAACTAAAAGGCTATGTATAAAGAGGGATATATGCATGTTTTGTATGCATAAACTGGAATTTACTAAGGTTTTCCAGGATAATATGCTGTCTGCTTTTTAAATTCATATATGAATTAGGGCTGAAGGTAAAGAAAGTAAAAGTAGACAACGCTTGACAATGAAAATTGCGATAGATACAATGAGAATGTATATTTTTTCTTATATACGAAACACTCTTCTCAAGAAGAGAAGTAATATTCGGAGTAAGACTTAAATCTTGCCGAAATAATAATATGACATTTTAATTGTGAAATGAAGAAAGTCCCTTAAAAAAGTGGGGCGACGGTCTTTGCTGTATGTTGGTATTCAATGTACATGCCGACAGTCTTTTTTCATTCATAGCAAGGGGAGGTGAAATCATGAGTAGTACTACAGTTTGGATACTCATCTCCATTTTGCTTGCAACAGTCGGTGCAGTTGTTGGCTTTTTTGTTCGAAAGTCTATTGCTGAAGCGAAGATTAATGGTGCAGCTAATGAAGCGAAACGTATTATAGACGAAGCGAATCGTGAGGCTGAAGCACTTAAGAAAGAAGCGCTTTTAGAAGCAAAGGATGAAATTCATACACTTCGTACAGAAGCTGAATTAGAAATTCGTGACCGTAGAAGCGAATTACAAAAACAAGAAAATCGTTTAATGCAAAAAGAAGAGAACCTTGATCGTAAAGACGAAACGCTCGATAAACGCGAGCGACAGTTAGAAAAGAAAGAGGATTCTCTTGTAGCGAGACAACAACAGATTGAAGAGTTGGAAAGCAAAGTGGGAGAGTTAGTTCAAAAGCAACAAACAGAATTAGAGCGCATTTCCAATCTGACACGCGAACAAGCGAAAGCAATTATTCTTGGTAAAGTAGAAAGTGAAGTTTCTCATGAAATTGCCGTAATGGTAAAAGAAAGTGAAGTTCGTGCGAAAGAAGAAGCGGATAAGAAAGCAAAAGAAATCTTATCTCTTGCAATGCAAAGATGTGCAGCTGATCATGTTGCTGAAACAACCGTTTCGGTTGTAAATCTTCCAAATGACGAAATGAAGGGACGTATTATCGGACGTGAAGGTCGAAATATTCGTACGTTAGAAACGTTAACAGGTATTGACCTTATTATCGATGATACACCAGAAGCGGTTATCCTTTCTGGATTCGACCCAATTCGTCGTGAAACAGCTCGTATCGCTCTTGATAAACTAGTACAGGACGGACGTATTCACCCAGCGCGTATTGAAGAGATGGTCGAAAAATCAAGACGTGAAGTGGACGAGTATATTCGCGAAGTCGGAGAGCAAACAACGTTTGAAGTGGGTGTTCACGGATTACATCCAGATTTAATTAAGATTTTAGGTCGTTTAAAATACCGTACAAGTTACGGACAAAACGTCTTAAAACACTCTATGGAAGTTGCATATTTAACTGGACTTATGGCAGCGGAGCTTGGTGAGGATGAAAAACTAGCAAGACGTGCTGGTCTATTACATGATATCGGTAAAGCAATTGATCATGAAGTAGAAGGTAGCCACGTTGAAATTGGTGTCGAACTCGCAACGAAGTATAAAGAGCATCCTGTAGTTATAAACAGTATTGCATCTCACCATGGGGACACAGAACCAACTTCTATCATTGCAGTTTTAGTTGCAGCAGCAGATGCATTATCAGCTGCAAGACCTGGAGCTCGTAGTGAAACACTTGAGAACTATATTCGTCGTCTTGAAAAGTTGGAAGAGATTTCAGAGTCTTATGAAGGCGTAGAAAAATCTTTTGCAATTCAAGCAGGACGAGAAGTTCGTATTCTGGTAAAACCAGATACAATTGATGATTTAGAAGCTCATCGTTTAGCTCGTGATATTCGAAAACGTATTGAGAATGAACTGGATTATCCAGGACATATTAAAGTAACTGTTATTCGTGAAACACGTGCAGTGGAATACGCAAAATAAAGTGGTGAAACACCACTTTATTTTTTTGTGTTGGAATTGGTTAAAATAAAGGGAATTAGTATACAAGTGAAACGAACTTATAATAAATATATTGTAAGGAAATCACTTGAAGCTATAGTAATAAAAAATGTAGTACATAGGAAGGGTAAGACATATGAGAATATTATTTGTTGGGGATGTAGTAGGATCTCCTGGTAGAGGTATGATTCAACAATACGTACCGGCATTAAAGAAGAAATATACACCTACAGTAACCATTATTAATGGAGAAAATGCAGCAGGTGGACGTGGAATTACGGAAAAAATATATCGAAACTTTTTAGAATGCGGGGCACAAGCGGTTACACTTGGAAACCACGCTTGGGATAACCGTGAAGTATTTGAATTTATTGATGACGCAAAATATCTTGCAAGACCAGCTAACTTCCCAGAAGGAACTCCAGGAAAAGGACTTATCTTTGTGAACTGCAATGGAACAGAAGTTGCAGTTATTAACTTACAAGGACGTACATTCCTTCCTCCAATTGATTGTCCATTCCGTAAAGTGGATGAATTAATTAACATTGCAAAAAAACGTACGAATATTATCTTTATTGATTTTCATGCGGAAACTACAAGTGAAAAACAAGCGTTAGGTTGGTATGTAGATGGTCGTGCTACAGCAGTAGTGGGTACACATACACATGTTCCTACAGCAGATAATCGTATTTTACCAAGCGGAACTGCATATATCACAGATGTTGGTATGACAGGTCCTTACGATGGGATTTTAGGTATGGATCGAGAAGCGGTATTGAAGAAGTTTTTAACAAACTTACCAGTACGATTTGAAGTGACAAGTGGTAGAACACAATTAAGTGCAGTGCTAGTTGATGTGGATCCTAATACAGGAAAAGCTAAGAAAATCCAGCGTATCTTAATTAATGATGATCAGCCATTTTTTGAGTAATTTCTGGATAAGATTTAGAAAAGTTATTATTTTTTAATTTTTTAGAAAAATTACAGAAATTTAGCAGGAATACGCGTCATTCCTCGTGAATATAAGTTAAAGTGAAATAATTGCTAATACTTTTTATAGAAACGAGGAGGAAACGCGGAATGGAAATATTAAAAGTTAAAGCAACGTCGGTCCCTAATTCTGTAGCTGGTGCACTTGCAGGTGTTATTCGCGAACGCGGAACAGCAGAAATTCAAGCCATTGGTGCAGGTGCATTGAACCAAGCGGTAAAGGCAGTAGCAATTGCAAGAGGATTTGTAGCGCCTAGTGGTTTAGACCTGATTTGTATCCCAGCGTTCACAGATATTATGATTGATGGGGAAGAGCGTACAGCAATAAAATTAATTGTAGAACCTCGTTAAGTTTAAACAACCTGTTTGCAGTATGCAAACAGGTTGTTTTTATAATGGAGGAATGGAAATGAAAATTTTTGATGCTCATTGTGATGTACTCTTTCGATTATGGAGTGCACAGGGGAAAAAGGATTTTAAAAACGATCCGCAATTACATATTACATTTGAACAGTTAAAGAAAAGAAAAGGAAGTATACAATGTTTTGCTATATATGTGCCAGAAACGGTGCTATATGAAAAACGATTTGAAGTGGCATTACAAATGGTAGATATTTTTTATAATGAAATTTTATCATTACCGGGTGTAAAGTTTATTCAGACAAAAGATGATATTAACATGTTAAAACAGGACGAGATTGGAGCGATATTAACACTAGAAGGATGCGAAGCAATTGGAAAAGATGCAATGAAATTACGGTTGTTTTATCGTCTAGGAGTACGTTCTTTTGGACTAACATGGAATTATGCCAATTTATTAGCTGATGGTGCGCTAGAGACACGTGGGGCGGGTTTAACGACCTTTGGTAAACATGTTGTACAAGAACTTAATACGTTACATGTATGGACCGATGTGTCGCATCTGAATGAAAGAAGCTTTTGGGATGTGATAGAAATTGCAAAAAATCCTATTGCCTCCCATTCAAATTGTATGAAACTTTGTCAGCACCCACGTAATTTAAACGATGAACAACTTAGAGCTCTTATAAAGCGAAATAGCATGATCGGTGTTACTTTCGTACCACAGTTTCTAATAAGTGAAAAACAAGCGAATATAGCAGATATAGTAAAACATATCGAATATATTTGTTCATTAGGTGGAGAGAACAATATAGGGTTTGGTTCGGATTTTGATGGGATATTAGAAACAGTTGTAAATGTATCAGCGTATGGAGAATATGAAAATGTAATTAATGAGCTTTGTAAACACTATGCTGCATCTACTGTAGAGCGATTTTTATATGATAATTTTGTTGAACATATAAGCTTTTAAGATTTTCTTTTTAAAAATACAGAAAAATTAGAATTAATTCATTTGATATTATTGCTTTTTTTAAGACCTAATACTAGAATGAAAAACAAAATAGCTTTATACTAAAGATTCAGGGAAATCAGAAGAGGCATAATTTGCGTCCGTTGTAGTTTATTTGTATAAAAAATGCTAAACTATTACTGTAAAAAATACACTACAATGAATGCAGCCAAAAGGGGTGTAGGAGATGATTAGTCAACTTTCATGGAAAGTTGGAGGCCAACAAGGTGAAGGAATTGAAAGTACAGGAGAAATCTTCTGTATTGCATTAAACCGATTAGGATATTACCTATACGGTTACCGCCACTTCTCATCACGTATTAAAGGCGGCCATACAAATAATAAAATTCGTGTAAGTACAACAGAAGTACGCGCGATCTCAGATGATTTAGATATTTTAATTGCTTTTGATCAAGAAACAATTGATTTTAACTTCCACGAACTACGTCCAGGTGGAATTGTAGTTGCGGATGCGAAATTTAATCCAACAATACCTGATAATACAGATGTAAATCTATATGTGATACCGTTTACAGATATTGCTTCAGAATTAGGTACATCATTAATGAAAAACATGGTTGCTGTTGGGGCATCAAGTGCGGTATTAGGATTAGATGAAACAGCTTATTTAAATGTTGTTGAAGAGATCTTTGGTCGTAAAGGAGAGCAAGTCGTTCAAAAGAATATGGACGCAATTAAACGTGGCTCTCAATATATGAAAGAGTTGCTAGGTGAGAAAGTTAACATGATGCAGCTTGAAAAAGCTGATGGTAAGAAACGCATGTTTATGATTGGAAACGATGCAATCGCATTTGGTGCGGTAGCTGGTGGTGCTCGCTTTATGTCTGCATATCCAATTACACCTGCATCTGAAATTATGGAATACTTAATTAAAAAATTACCAAAAGTTGGCGGAACAGTAATCCAAACTGAGGATGAAATTGCAGCTTGTACAATGGCAATCGGTGCAAACTATGCTGGTGTTCGTACATTAACTGCATCTGCTGGTCCGGGTCTATCTTTAATGATGGAAGCGATTGGTTTAGCGGGGATTACAGAAACACCATTAGTAATTGTTGATACACAACGTGGTGGTCCAAGTACAGGATTACCAACGAAACAAGAGCAGTCGGATTTAATGGCGATGATTTACGGTACGCACGGTGAGATTCCAAAAATCGTAATGGCGCCAAGTACAGTTGAAGAAGCTTTCTATGATATTGTAGAAGCATTTAACCTAGCTGAAGAATATCAAGTACCTGTTATTTTCTTAACGGATTTACAGCTTTCTCTAGGAAAACAAACTGTAGAACCGCTTACGTTAGATAAAGTGGAAATTCGTCGCGGTAAGCTTGATTTAGAAGCGGAATTACCAGAACGTGAAAATAAAGCATACTTCAAGCGTTATGAAGTAACCGAAGATGGCGTTTCACCACGTGTTTTACCTGGTATGAAAAATGGTGTTCACCATGTTACAGGTGTAGAACATGATGAAACTGGTAAACCATCTGAATCAGCAATAAACCGTAAAGATCAAATGGACAAACGTTTCCGTAAAATGGAGAACTTGAAGTTTAACACCCCTGTCTATAAAAATGTTAAGCATAAAGAAGCGGACGTATTGCTTGTTGGGTTTAACTCAACTCGTGGTGCAATCGAAGAGGCAATGGAGCGCTTAGAACAAGAGGGTATGAAAGTAAACCATGCTCATGTACGTTTAGTTCACCCGTTCCCAACAGCTGAAATCGATCCACTTGTGAAAAATGCGAAGCGTGTTGTAGTGGTAGAAAACAACGCAACAGGTCAGCTTGCTAACATTATGAAAATGAATCTTGGTAACGGTGAGAAAATTTCTAGTCTTTTAAAATATGATGGGAACCCATTCTTGCCGAAAGAGATTTACAACGAATGCAAAAAAGGGGTTGTATTAAATGGCAACATTTAAGGACTTTCGTAACAGCGTAAAACCAAACTGGTGCCCAGGTTGCGGAGACTTCTCGGTGCAAGCTGCAATTCAACGTGCGGCAGCTAACGTTGGTTTAAATCCAGATGAACTTGCTGTTATCTCCGGTATCGGCTGTTCAGGTCGTATTTCAGGTTATATTAATTCATATGGTGTGCATAGTATTCATGGTCGTGCCCTTCCAATTGCACAAGGTGTGAAAATGGCAAATCGTGATTTAACAGTTATCGCATCAGGTGGTGACGGTGATGGATTTGCGATTGGTATGGGACATACAATCCATTCTATTCGTCGTAACATCGACATTACGTACATCGTAATGGATAACCAAATTTACGGATTAACAAAAGGGCAAACTTCACCGCGTAGTGAAGCTGGATTTAAAACGAAAAGCACACCACAAGGTTCAATTGAACCGTCACTAAATGTTATGGAAATGGCTTTAACAGCTGGTGCTACATTTGTGGCGCAAAGCTTTTCAAGTGATTTAAAAGAACTAACACAAATTATTGAAGCTGGTATTAACCATAAAGGATTTTCATTAATTAACGTATACAGCCCATGTGTTACTTACAATAAAGTAAATACTTACGATTGGTTTAAAGAGAATTTAACAAAACTAAGTACAGTAGAGGGATATGATCCATCTAATCGCATGATGGCTATGCAAACGTTAATGGAAAATAACGGATTAGTAACAGGTTTAATATATCAAAATACAGCGCAACCTTCGTACCAAGAACTTGTAAAAGGCTATAGTGAGAAGCCTTTAGTGCAAGCTGATTTAAATATGGATCAGAAAATGTTTGATGAACTCGTAGCTGAATTTATGTAATGTAAGAAGAGGAGGTTGCCATTTGGTAACCTTTTTTTATGAGTAAAAAATATAGGATAGTCTTATTTACTTAGAAAATTCAGAATGGTAAAATAATATATAAATCGTTGTATGAAAATGGCGAGTTCATTGCTGATGAAATGTAAGATCAGACAGAGCCTCTTTCTTGTTAAAATTGGCGCAACGCTTCATACTATGGTAATGTTTATAGGGATAAAGCAATATGCTTTTGGATAGGACAAAAAGAAGTATGAAAAGGGAATGTCTATTTGTGTGGGGAAGACTTCATTCTTATGAATGATTAGATTGATTACTCAAGTTTCAAAGGACAAGTTATCTCTCAAGCTATCTAACCATTTTTGAGGTGAGTCAAAGCGCATTAAAATGGACTATAGAGTGTGTATAGTTAAGGGTGAAAGGAGATTACCAATGAACGAGCAACAACGATTAGCAAGTCGACAAGCAAATTCCTCTACGAAAAAAGAAGAGAAAGATTATAGTAAATACTTTGAAAGTGTATACCAACCACCTTCCTTAAAAGATGCGAAAAAACGAGGGAAAGAAGAAGTTAAAATTGAACGGGATTTTGGCTTACCTGAAGAATTTCGCAATTTTGGTACAGGAAGAAAGTTCTATATTCGTACATATGGTTGTCAAATGAATGAGCATGATACGGAAGTAATGGCGGGTATTTTCACCGCACTTGGATATGAGCCAACCTTTTCAACTGAAGATGCAGATGTAGTTTTATTAAATACTTGTGCAATTCGTGAAAATGCTGAAAATAAAGTTTTCGGTGAATTAGGTCATTTAAAGTCATTAAAAAGAAGAAATCCGGACCTTTTAATTGGTGTATGTGGTTGTATGTCTCAAGAAGAATCTGTTGTAAATAAAATTATGCAAAAAAATCAGCATGTAGATATGGTGTTTGGAACGCATAATATTCATAGATTGCCGTATATTCTTCAAGATGCGATGTTCTCGAAGGAGACGGTAGTTGAAGTTTGGTCAAAAGAAGGGGATGTAATTGAAAACCTTCCGAAAGTACGCCGTGGTGATATTAAAGCTTGGGTAAATATTATGTATGGCTGTGATAAGTTCTGTACATATTGTATCGTGCCGTATACACGTGGAAAAGAGAGAAGCAGACGTCCAGAAGACATTATCCAAGAAATTCGTCATTTAGCTGCGAATGGTTATAAAGAAATTACATTACTTGGCCAGAACGTAAATGCATATGGTAAAGACTTTGAAGATTTTGAATACGGTCTTGGCGATTTAATGGACGAACTCCGTAAAGTTGATATTGCCCGTATTCGTTTTACAACGAGCCATCCACGTGATTTCGATGATCACTTAATTGAAGTGCTTGGAAAAGGTGGAAACTTAGTAGAACATATTCACTTACCAGTTCAATCTGGAAGCACAGATATGTTAAAAATTATGGCGCGCAAATATTCACGTGAGCATTATTTAGAACTTGTAAGAAAAATTAAAGAAGCAATTCCAAATGCAGTATTCACAACTGATATTATCGTTGGTTTCCCGAATGAAACAGATGAGCAATTTGAAGAAACGATGTCGTTATATCGTGAAGTAGGATTTGATACTGCCTTTACCTTTATTTATTCTCCGCGCGAAGGTACACCAGCTGCAAAAATGAAAGATAATGTACCGATGGAAGTGAAAAAAGAACGTCTTCAACGCTTAAATACACTAGTAAATACGTTGGCAATTGAAAAGAATAATCGTTACAAAGGTCAAATTGTAGAAGTGTTAGTTGATGGGGAAAGTAAAAATAATCCAGAAGTACTCGCAGGTTATACTCGTACGAATAAACTTGTAAACTTCGTCGCTTCAAAATCTTTAATTGGTCAGCTTGTGAAAGTAAAAGTAACGGAAGCAAAAACTTGGTCTCTTAACGGGGAATTAGTTGAAGAGCCGATTGAGGTGGAATAATAGATGAAAGCATATTCGAAAGATGAAATTGTTGAACAAGCGAAAGAATTAGCAAAAATGATTTCTGAAACAGAAGAAGTTGATTTCTTTAAGAAAGCAGAGGCGCAAATTCATAAAAATGAAAATGTAAAGCGCGCAATTGATGAAATTAAAGCACTGCAAAAACAAGCAGTAAACTTGCAGCATTACGGGAAATGGGAAGCTTTGAAAAAAGTAGAAGCTGACATTGATGCATTGCAAGATAAGTTGGATAGTATCCCAGTTGTGCAAGAATTTAAATCTTCACAAACATATGTAAATGACTTACTACAGCTAGTTGCAAGTACGATTTCTAACAACGTAACAGATGAAATATTAATTTCAACTAATGGCGATGTATTGAAGGGTGAAACGGGCGCAGCGGTAGAAAGTAAAAAAGGAAATTGTGGTTGTTAAAGAGATGTCGAATTGACATCTCTTTTTTTAATGGGTTAAACGTAAGTTCTTCTCGAAAAAGAATGACACATTCCGCTATTGTCACGCATATGATTAAGTGAATAGTGATTGAGGAGGGTTACGAATGTCCGAATTTAGAGAGATTATTACAAAAGCAGTGGTTGGAAAAGGACGTAAGTATACAAAGTCAACGCATACATGTGAATCGAATAATGAGCCAACAAGTATTTTAGGGTGCTGGGTAATTAACCACTCGTACGAAGCAAGAAAGAATGGAAAGCATGTGGAAATTGAAGGTTTCTATGATGTGAACACTTGGTATTCATTTGATGGTAATACAAAGACAGAAGTTGTAACAGAACGTGTGAACTACACTGATGAAGTGAGTATTGGGTATCGTGATAAAAACTTTTCTGGTGATGATTTAGAAATTATTGCTCGTGTCATTCAGCCACCAAATTGTTTAGAAGCTCTTGTATCACCAAATGGTAATAAAATTGTTGTAACTGTAGAACGTGAATTTGTAACAGAAGTAGTTGGGGAAACGAAAATTTGTGTAAGTGTAAATCCTGAAGGTTGCGTAGAATCAGACGAGGATTTCCAAGTCGATGATGATGAGTTTGAAGAATTAGATCCGAACTTTATCGTCGATGCAGAAGAAGAGTAATAGAAAGCTAGGGAGAAGTTCTTCCTAGCTTTTTACTTTACATAAGTGATGCTTGAATGAACATGATTCCTTATGAAATGTGCTATAATGAGGAAAGACTCCTGAAATAGGAGATATGGATGTCCGTGAAGTGTGACATATATGAAAATTGATTACTATGTAAGAATTATGGAGGAAAAGTATGACTCAATATACCCCTATGATACAGCAATATTTAAAGGTTAAGGCAGACTATCAAGATGCCTTTTTATTTTTCCGATTAGGTGATTTTTATGAAATGTTCTTTGAAGATGCGGTTAAAGCAGCTCATGAACTTGAAATTACATTAACGAGCCGAGATGGTGGTAGTAGTGATCGTATACCGATGTGCGGTGTACCACATCATGCAGCTAAAAATTATATTGAACAACTTGTTGAAAAAGGATATAAAGTAGCTGTTTGTGAGCAAGTGGAAGATCCAAAAACAGCTAAAGGTGTAGTACGCCGTGAAGTAGTACAACTAATTACGCCAGGAACGATGATGGAAGGGCGTACTATTGATGAGAAAGAAAATAACTTCTTAGCAGCATTAACACATTTTGAAGATGGATCGTATGCTTTAGCTTGTAATGATTTAACGACTGGACAAAATACAGTAACGTTGTTAACAGGTTCAGTAGAAGATATTTTATTAGAAGTGTATGCAACTGGTTCAAAAGAAATTGTTGTAGATTCTACATTTTCAAAAGATGAATTAAATAAATTAACTGCAACATTAAAAATGACGATTTCGTATGAAGATGCAACAACGATTCCGGAAGGGTTAGAACATCTTGTGAAAAACGTTTCGCAAGCAAAGTTAATTAAAGCAGTTGGACGTTTATTTAACTATGTAATAAGAACGCAAAAACGTTCGTTAGACCATTTACAACCAGTGGAAATTTATTATACGAATCAATTTATGAAAATTGATGTGCATTCAAAGCGAAATTTAGAGCTGACAGAAACACTCCGAACGAAAGAAAAAACAGGATCATTATTATGGCTATTAGATAAAACGAAAACAGCTATGGGTGGTCGTATGTTAAAACAGTGGATGGAACGTCCGCTGATCCAAAAAGAAAAAGTAGAAGAGCGTTTAGAAATGGTTGAAACATTTGTAAATGATTACTTCTTACGTGAAGATTTAAAAGAAAAATTAAAAGAAGTATATGATTTAGAACGTTTAGCAGGGAAAGTTGCATTTGGTAATGTGAATGCACGGGACTTATTACAGTTAAGACGATCTTTACTTCAAGTACCGGCTATTTTAGAAGCGATTAGTCTGTTAGATAATGCTTATGCAGCAAGGTTAATTCAAGGTGCGGATCCATGTGAGAGCTTAACTGAATTACTAGGAAGAAGTATTCAAGAAAACCCACCGCTTTCTATTAAAGATGGAGATATTATTAAAGACGGTTATAATGACAAGCTTGATCAATATCGTTACGTTAGTAAAAACGGGAAAACGTGGATCGCTGAGCTTGAAAAACGAGAGCGTGATATTACAGGAGTTAAATCGTTAAAAATCGGGTACAACCGTATTTTCGGCTACTACATTGAAGTGACGAAGGCGAATCTTGCAGCACTTCCAGAAGGCCGCTATGAGCGTAAACAAACGCTTGCTAATGCGGAACGTTTCATTACAGATGAATTGAAAGAAAAAGAAACATTAATCTTAGAAGCAGAAGAAAAAATTGTACAATTAGAATACGATTTATTTACAGCGCTTCGTGAAGAAGTAAAAGTATTTATTCCGAAATTACAACATTTAGCGAAAGTAATTAGTGAATTAGACGTACTGCAAAGTTTCGCGACAGTTAGTGAAGAAGAACAGTTTGTAAAACCTGTTTTAACAACTAAGCGCGAAATCTTTATTAAAGATGGTCGTCATCCTGTCGTTGAAAAAGTATTGAACGGGAAATTGTATGTACCGAATGATTGTATTATGCCGGAGAAGATGGATGTCTTTTTAATTACAGGACCGAACATGTCTGGTAAAAGTACGTATATGAGACAATTAGCACTTGTAACTGTTATGTCACAGATTGGTTGTTTCGTACCAGCAACAGAAGCGGTATTACCTGTATTCGATCAAATCTTTACGAGAATTGGTGCAGCGGATGATTTAATTTCGGGTCAAAGTACATTTATGGTCGAAATGTTAGAAGCGAAAAATGCAATTGCAAATGCATCAGAAAGAAGTTTAATTTTATTCGATGAAATTGGACGCGGTACATCTACGTATGATGGTATGGCACTTGCCCAAGCAATCATTGAACATATTCATGACCAAATTGGTGCGAAAACGTTATTCTCTACGCATTATCATGAATTGACGGTGCTAGAAGAAAGTTTAGGACAATTGAAGAATGTACACGTTTCAGCTATTGAAGAGAACGGAAAAGTAGTATTCCTTCATAAAATTCAAGATGGAGCAGCTGATAAAAGTTACGGAATTCACGTTGCGCAACTTGCGGAGCTTCCAGATAGCTTAATCGCTCGTGCGAAAGAAGTGTTAGCGCAACTAGAAGGACAAGAAGAAATTATTATTCCAAAGCGTACAGAAGTGAAAGTACAAGAAGTGGCTCCAGAAGCAGCTGTTGTAAAAGAAGAACCAGCAGAAATACAAGAGACGAAAGTAGAGACTGAGGAAGAATCGCAATTATCATTCTTTGGTGGAGAACAATCTTCGAAAAAACAAGACAAGTCAGTTCTAGATGCAAAAGAAACGGCAGTACTTGCGCAAATTAAAAAAATTGATTTACTTGATATGACACCTTTAGAGGCGATGAACGAACTGTATCGCTTGCAGAAAAAGTTAAAGAAAGGATGAGTAAGTAGATGGGGAAAATTCGCAAACTCGATGATCAACTCTCTAACTTAATTGCGGCAGGGGAAGTAGTAGAGCGCCCTGCCTCAGTCGTAAAAGAACTTGTGGAAAATTCTATCGATGCGAATAGTACATCTATTGAAATCCACTTAGAAGAAGCTGGTTTATCAAAAATTCGCATCATTGATAATGGGGATGGCATTGCAGAAGAAGATTGTATCGTCGCTTTTGAACGACATGCGACGAGCAAAATTAAAGATGAAAACGATCTGTTTCGTATTAGAACACTCGGTTTCCGCGGTGAGGCATTGCCGAGTATTGCCTCAGTTAGTGAATTAGAATTAATCACTAGCACAGGTGATGCGCCTGGTACACACCTTATGATTAAAGGTGGAGACATTATAAAGCAGGAGAAAACAGCGAGCCGAAAAGGAACAGATATTACAGTACAAAACTTATTTTTTAATACACCAGCGCGTCTTAAATATATGAAAACCATTCATACAGAGCTTGGGAATATTACAGATATTGTGTATCGTATTGCAATGTCACATCCAGAAGTATCATTAAAGCTGTTTCATAATGAAAAGAAATTGCTTCATACATCAGGAAATGGTGATGTAAGACAAGTACTTGCATCAATTTACAGTATTCAAGTTGCGAAGAAGCTTATTCCAATTGAAGCTGAATCTTTAGATTTCACAATTAAAGGTTATGTAACATTACCAGAAGTAACGAGAGCATCTCGAAATTATATGTCAACGATCGTAAATGGCCGTTACGTTCGAAATTTCGTATTAATGAAAGCCATTCAGCAAGGATACCATACATTATTGCCAGTCGGACGATATCCAATCGGCTTCTTATCGATTGAAATGGATCCGATGCTTGTTGACGTTAACGTACATCCAGCGAAATTAGAAGTTCGTTTTAGTAAAGAACAAGAGTTGCTAAAGCTTATCGAAGAAACATTGCAAGCAGCATTTAAAAAAATACAGCTCATTCCAGATGCAGGTGTAACAACGAAGAAAAAAGAAAAAGATGAAAGTGTGCAAGAGCAGTTCCAATTTGAGCATGCAAAGCCGAAAGAGCCATCTATGCCAGACATCATTTTACCGACGGGCATGGATGAAAAACGAGAAGAACCACTGGCAGTGAAACAGCCAGCACAACTGTGGCAACCGCCGAAGCAAGAATGGCAGCCACCACAGTCGCTCGTAAGAGAAGAACAAAGTTGGCAACCATCTACTAAACCGATAATAGAAGAACCGATTCGAGAAGAGAAATCGTGGAACAGTAACGATGAAGACTTTGAATTAGAGGAATTGGAAGAAGAAGTTCAGGAAATAGAAGAGATTGAAATGAACGGTAATGATTTACCACCGCTTTATCCAATTGGACAAATGCACGGAACATATATTTTCGCTCAAAATGATAAAGGCTTATATATGATTGACCAACATGCCGCGCAGGAACGTATTAATTATGAATACTTCCGTGATAAAGTAGGAAGAGTAGCGCAAGAAGTACAAGAACTACTTGTACCATACCGTATTGACCTATCTCTTACTGAATTTTTACGTGTCGAAGAGCAACTAGAAGAACTGAAAAAAGTTGGATTATTCTTGGAGCAATTCGGTCATCAATCCTTTATCGTCCGCTCGCATCCAACGTGGTTCCCAAAAGGACAAGAAACAGAAATTATCGACGAAATGATGGAACAAGTCGTTAAACTAAAAAAAGTTGACATTAAAAAACTACGTGAAGAAGCAGCCATCATGATGAGCTGTAAAGCATCGATCAAAGCAAATCAATATTTAACGAACGATCAAATATTTGCTTTACTGGAAGAACTACGTACAACAACAAACCCATACACATGCCCGCACGGAAGACCAATTCTTGTGCATCATTCTACTTATGAGTTGGAGAAGATGTTTAAGAGGGTTATGTAGGGATACTGTTCATAGAGAAAAATGGTTCCTTGTTATTTTAATAAAATATAGAGAGAAATAAAAAGGAGCGATAGTAACAAGTCGCTCCTTTTTAATATAATTCTTTTGCAACTATATTTTAAAAATTCATTTATAAACTAGAGATAACCTCAACCTATTTGTACTTTATATGTGCCTTCTCAATTTTTTTGTAAGGAAAGAGGTTTTAAATTTACAGAATTATCAGAATTATGTAAAGTGTAGATAAAACCATAAAACGGGGTGTTCTTTATGTGTACTAGTTTGACATTACAGACAAAAAACGGTCAGCATCTTTTTGCAAGAACGATGGACTTCACATTAGATTTGAATCAAGAAGTAATAGTCATTCCTCGACATTACCAGTGGAATAATATAACTGGTGAAATCATTAATACGAAACATGCTACGGTCGGAATGGGAATTAATCATCAAGGAAGGATCATTATGGCGGACGGAGTAAATGAAGCAGGTATGACATGTGCAACACTCTATTTTCCAGGATTCGCTACTTATAGTCAAAGCATAGATGACAACAATACGAATTTGGCTCCATTTGATTTTGTGACTTGGAGTCTGACACAATTCAATTCTGTCAAAGAGTTAAAGAAATCTGTAGATAGCCTTACCTTTTTGGATATACCATTACCGGATTTAGGGCTTACGCCACCACTACATTGGATTTTAGCGGATAAATGGGGAGATTGCATTGTACTGGAGCCAACAAATGAAGGATTAAAAATGTATGATAACCCACTAGGAGTGATGACGAATAGTCCGGAGTTTAATTGGCATTTGCAAAATTTAAGGCAATATATAGGCCTTAAATCGCAGCCATTCGCACCAACTGAGTGGAGTAATGTACCATTAAGTGCTTTTGGTCAGGGCTCAGGTTCAATGGGACTTCCAGGGGACTTCACTCCGCCATCAAGGTTTGTGCGAGCAGCATATGGTAAACAAAACATTCAAGGTATAGATAGTGAAGAAGAGGGAGTATCGGCCCTATTTCATATCTTATCAAATTGCGAGGTTCCTAAAGGCGGAGTAATAACAGAAGAAGGTGCATTAGATAATACCATTTATACAAGCGTAATGTGTATGGAGTCCGGAACATATTATTATCATACTTACGATTGTAGACAAATTATAGCCATTCATTTATTTCATGAAAATTTAGATGCAGATGAGATTAAAGTCTATCCGTTCCAACGGAAACAAAAAATATTTTATGAAAACTAAGTTACTTTGAAACTGCGTTTGGTAAATTTAAAAATATATATAATAGAGCAATAACGGCCTATAAAAAGTAGGGATTGGAAGGGATATAAATTCAATCCAATAACTTCTAGAAGGCCTATTAAAGTACCATTAAGTAAAATAAACATGGAAGTACTTTATTTATAAATAGTAAAGAACAAAAAGGTATGGAAAATATCCATACCTTTTTTGTTCTTCCATTATCTATGTATAAAAAAGCGCCGTATATCAGCACTTTTTAAAAAATACGTGGGTTGTATAATAAAGATTTATATATTACTAAAAATATAACTATACAAGGTCTAACATAGATCCTTATTTGGCTAATTGTCATAAGGATCTATACGCTTATTTATTTTTATTATTATTATTATTAATTTTTTCCGTATATAACACCTGTTCTTTATAGTGTTTTTTAATTGGGAAAGTATGTGTACCAGAGCCGTTTTTGAAAGTTTTATTGATGGGGTTTTTTAGCGGGATTGTTGTAGTTTCAGTAAATTCATATGGGTAGTTTATTTTAGATTTATCTTCAAACATGAAAATGCCTCCTTTTAGGATTTCCTGAATTCTTTACTATAACATGATATGCATATAGATTTTTTT
This sequence comes from Bacillus cereus group sp. MS39, assembly GCF_040448665.1. Taxonomy (NCBI): domain Bacteria; kingdom Bacillati; phylum Bacillota; class Bacilli; order Caryophanales; family Bacillaceae; genus Bacillus; species Bacillus cereus group sp. MS39. The sequence goes on from NZ_CP123058.1 coordinate 1,631,225, forward strand.
TGGACTAGTTATTTATATAGGTTAATGGAATTAAATTACGTAACTACTGAAATATTTCAAAGGAAAACAAGGTGAGAAATATATGATAATGCTTCTTTTATTTATTAGGGAAGGAAATATTGCATATATATTCGTTATAAATTGTTTTTATAATATGGTTTATATAGACTTTTCCTGATAATATAATGCGGGAGATTATAGTGTTATTAGGTTATTAGGAACATTTAATGCTGTTTCACAACTGAAAGGAAAATGAAAAAAAACTGAAACTTTTCTCATAAAAATTCAATCTAACTTGAAAAATGAAAGGAAAATGAAATTTTCCAAAAGATATTCTTTGTTAAGATAAAAAGCATACATACAAAAAGTATTGACATATCTTAAAAATGTATTTTCAAGATATAGTGGGGGAAAAGATGAGAGTAGAAAAACAATTAATAAAAAAGATGTATTATGAAACATTCCTAATGGAGAATGAAACAAAACCACCTATTGATGTACTTGGAGAAGTTTATGTAAACGAAGAAAGAAATGAGATTTCTGATGGATCTTACATTCGTTTTGCACAAGGTGAATTTTATTATCACCATCAAGATTTTGAAGCAGCTATTTTTAAATGGGAGAAAGTTAGTAATGAATTAGCACCATGGGCACAAAAAAATATTGCCGATGCTTATTTCGAGCTTAATCAATTACCAGTTGCTGAAAATGTTTATACTTCCATTACTACTGATAATATAATATTGATGACGGAGATTAGATTACAATTACTTTCTCTTTACATAGAGCAAAATAATTTTGACTCTGCTTTCGCTGTTATTAAAGAAGCAGTTTCTTTAAATCCGGATTATCCAAATGTCACAAAAATTGCCCGTTCCTTTTATGAGGAGCAGCAAGATTTTGATAGTGCAGTAGAGCTTGCTGTGAATGAGTTAATTCGAACAGAATCTTATCCGTGGTTTGAGGTTTTAAAAGGATATATCGATAAAAGATTTACTAAACATATTTCACCAGATTATTTTTATGAAGTATTAGTTACGTTAAATAATGTAGATCAAGTACAATTTACGCAAATGGTTTCATCACTTTGGAATAGTTATAAAAACGAACAAAATTACTTATCATGGCTTAACACAATAAATGAATTTTTCTTACATATTGAAATACATTCGTCCGATATATGGGACAAAATTTCTTCTCTTTACGAAGGAACGTACTTTGAATTAATTCAAGGTCAATATATCCTTAAACAATTGCACGATATCATTCCAAACTTGTTAACAAATTGGTTAAAGGTTGTCAATCCATCTTATGCTGTATTTCCATCTGCAGCTGTATTGGCATGGGATGAGATTTTTCCTTCCGAAATAGATTTAGCAAATATAAAACATGCTGAAAACCTGTTGTTATATTCTATTAATCATGTGAACGGCTTAGAGTATAGTTTGCATCTTTTTGAATCTATTACAGAGTGGGCACAAAAGCATAATATAGAAATGGGTCACCGATTTAGATGGTTAGTTGGCGAGCTCGCAGATTTAAGCACAAATCGCATTTTAGTAACGGGAACTTCAGGAAACGGAAAAACTACATTTATTAACTCTATAATAGGAGAAAATATATTAGAAAAATCAATTTCAAATGTAGTAGTTTTAAAAAATGATGCGCATACAGAAATTAACGCCATAACAGAATTAGCAATTACAACAACTGAAGATGTCTCGGATTACTATAATATGATGTCTCAGCACCATCAAACATATAGAGATAGAGCATGTGTTGAATTTAAATTACCATGCAGATTTTTAAGTGAAAATAAACTTACATTTGTAGTTACACCTGGATTTAATAGGAATAACGATACTAGAGATGAAGTATTCGAATATTTGAATTCTGTAGACGAATTACTATTCGTATTGAATGCGGATTCACCTTTTACTGACAAAGAACGTGATATTCTATTAAGCATTCAAGAACATACACCAAATTTAAAAATTCATTTCTTATTAAATAAAATCGATAACATTTACAGTGATGCAGAAGTGAAAAGAGTATTACATGATACGCAAGCGAGAATAAACACATATTTCCCGCATGCGAGAATTTTCCCTTACTCTTCGTTATATACAAGTAGTCAACAATTAAATGATTTAACTGAGTTTATTCATTTTAACTTTAATCATAAAAATGTCGATGCAGAACGTACGGAAAAGCTATTGTTTTTCATTCGAAAGACAATTAAATATCTATTGGATAAACGCGTTGAGAAAGAAAACAAATTAGTGGATTCTATTCATTGGAATGAAGATATGCTAGTGAAACTAAATGGTAGCATTAATAATCTTACTGCTTTTGAGAAGGAAAAAATTCATTTCATTACAAAATCATATCGTACAATGAAAACTGAAATTACGAATGATCTTACTGAAAATATTCCGAAGATATTACAGAGTTGTTCGGATTTAATTAGTGAAGAAAGTGATTTCGGGCACATTGATACGGAACTAAATAAAGCAATGAATGAAAGAGTGCATAAATATTTAGAACAAACTGTATTACCTAATCTTGCTCTTTCTATGCAAAATTGGATTGCAACTTCTAATAATGAGCTCCTTCAAAGTCAATCGTATCTAGAAGAACTTAGTGAAGGGCTTAATTCTTTATTTGGAGAAAATCGAATACAGTTAGAATGTGATTTTAAAGTGCTTGATGACTGGCGCAGAGATACTGACAGAATGACGACTAGAATACAAATGGATGAAGTAAATATTTTACGTCGCTTTACGCCAGCACAATTTTTACTGAAAAGTGCCGGTAAATTATTTGGAGTTCTTCCTAAAAACAAAGCTATGCTATATAACAAATACAAACAGTATGTAGAAAATGAAGATTATACAGAGGTAACGGCTTCTATTATGAAGAAATTTTTCTTGCAATTTGAGCTATTTGAAAACACGCAAGAGCGGGATATTAATATATTCTTTAGGAATCCATTTAACTCCTTGAAACAAGCTGTAGAAAACACTCATTTAGAAATACAAGAAAAACAAGAGATGTTACATAAGATGAAATCACAACCTGAAGTTTATCATGATTCTATCATGCTCTTTGAATTGAGATTACGTCAATGTGAAGTAATTTTAAATATAGGTGATGATCATACCTATACAGATGTAACTTTAGAAACAAGCGTAGAATAAAAGTAAAATATACGAGGTTTTTATATGACATTGCATCATATGTTATACGATAGTAAAAGGGAGCAACTTATTACAGTTGCTCCCTTTTCATATTTAGATTATTTTTCAGTCTCTTTAATTTTAGTTTGTACTTCGCCAGTTTTAATTTTATTACTTTCTGAGAAACGTAATAAATCGCCTTCAATAATTTTGTCAGACATTCGTAATTCATTTTGTGCACGGTTAATGAGTGCTTGCGCTTCTTTTTTTGGTAAATCTACAATTTCACCTGTTATGCGGTCATAGAAAGTGTTGTTTGTGTATGCATACTTGTCTGTAACGAAGCTACCATCACGTAAAACAACAAAACCGGTATATTCATCTGAAAACATATCATGACCAAAACGGATATCTTTCGTAGTATCAATCCCAAGTAAGTTTAGAATAGTAGGTTTCATATCGATTTGTCCCGTAGGCTTTGAAATTGTTTGACCTTCTGTTTGGCCAGGCATATGAATATATAAAGGTGTGCGTTGTAAATTTAAAGTATCAAATTCTGTTATTTGATCTTTTTCTAAAAACTGTGCCATTGCGCGATTATGTTTTTCAGAAATACCATAATGATCACCATACAACACAATAATAGAATCATCATACATTCCCTCGGCCTTTAAACGCTCAATAAATTTTTTAATTGATTCGTCTAAGTAACGTGCTGTTACGATATAACGATCAAATACGCCATTACCAGAGTTGTATGGTTCAATGAATTTTGTATCTTCATCATACGTAAATGGATAATGGTTCGTTAAAGTAAGGAAACGAGCATAAAAGGGTTGGTCAACAGTTTTTAATATATCTACTGATTGATCAAAGTATTCGATATCTTTTAATCCCCAATTTAAATTTGTTTCGGGTGTAATTTTGTAATCAAGTTCATTATAGTAACGATCATAACCGAGAGCAGAGTACATAATGTTACGATTCCAAAATGTTGCGTTATTCGCATGGAATACAGAAGTGAAATAACCTTGCTGACGTAAAATTTCTGGAGTCGCAGTATAATCATTGTTACCGTGCGTAAAAAATACAGCTCCTCGATTTAATGGATACAACGACGTATCGATTAGAAATTCAGAATCGGACGTTTTTCCTTGCCCAGTTTGGTGGAAAAAGTTATCAAAGTAATAGCTTTCATTTATGAATTCATTCAAGAATGGTGTAACTTCTTGACCGTTAACTGATGCGCCTATTAAAAAGGTTTGCAGGGATTCAAGAGTAACGACAATTACGTTTTTTCCTTTCGCTGCACCAAACATGTTAGGGTTTGGCTCACTTTGGTTTGCCTTTACGTAGTTTTCAGTTTCTTGTAATTTACTACTATCAGCAAGTGCTTTTTGTGATCCTGCTTTTACTTGCAGTGTTAAATCATATATTTGATGAGTGTATAGTCCCAAATTTTTAACAAGCATAACTCGGTCGAATGATCTCGTTAATAGTTCAGGTCGTTCTTTTTCTGCAAGGTGTAGATTCGCAAAAAATACACCAAACGTTAAGAGAAAATATAACAAGCGTGCCGGATGAGTTACACGTCCTGTTTGGAAGACTAGTGCCTTCTTCTTTAACAAAATAAAGAAGAAAATAATGTCTACGAAAGCGAGTATAATTTTATAGTTCAATATTTCTATAATACTGCCGCCTAATTGGCCAAAGTTTGATGTTTGTCCAAGTACTGGTAACGTAACGAAATCACTATAAAAATCATAGAACATGACATTCCCAACAAGTACGATTGTTAATAAGAGATTAATACATAGCGCTATATAATTTCGCTTTTCACCGGTTGCAAATAATGCTAATCCGACAAAAGCTAATGATGCAGCGAGAGGGCTAATAAACAAAATAAGCTCTTGTGTAGAAGACTCAATTTTTAAATCGAAACTGAATCTTGTAATAAGATATGTTTTTAACCATACTGCTAAAGCAATTATTAAAACAAAGCTTATATTTTGCATTTGTAAATTGATTTTATTTTTCATTTTTACACCTTCTTTATACAATTTATTTAACTTGTGTTATATATTATATTTTCATAACTATTAGAGTGTAATGTACCATTTAATGGTTTCTAAAGGTAACAATATGAAGTATTCATATACGTACAATGAGGAATTTTAAAGCGCAAATCTATTTTGGGAAACAGAACAGAGAAAGTCATAGTTGTAGTAAAAAATACTTATAGACATCCTAACATATTAAACACTATGATGATGTTACAAAATATCGAACAAATGAAAGTGGAAATGAATAGAGGCTTTTAAAACTGTTGACATTCAATTTTTTAGAATTGAATGTCGATAGTTTTACCATACATAGTTATGTTAAATATGTATCTCGTAAAATCCCGATTTTTGGCGGGATAATCATTAGCGGGGGAAGGACAAGGTACATAAATAAAGCGTTATGGAAGTTAAAATATTTGATTGATATCTTAATGAAAGAAATTAAATATGAGATAAATATTTTCCAACATACAACCCACTTGCAGCAGCTTGAGATAATGAATGAGTGACGCCTGAACAATCTCCAACTAAAAATAGTCCATGCACACTTGTTTCAAAATGGTTATTGATTTTTATCGTAGGAGCATAGAACTTTCCGTCAATTCCATATAACAAAGTATCTTTATCAATCGGTTCTTGGATAAATCGTTCTAAGCGTAATAAAAACTCTTTTAGTCCTTCAATATATAATGGGGGAATTTCTGTATTCAAATCTCCATAATCTCCTTGTAGTGTAGGCTGTATATGGTTATGTTTTATGCCGTTCTCTGTTGTAGGTTGTTTATTTAGTAAGTCCTCTAAGCGCTGTATAACAATCCGATCTCGTCCTTGGTTAATGTTTTTTATAATTGAACTTGCGTATACATTTGCTTCTTTGAGAGTTGAAAAATAGCGCGGGATAAATAAAGTGAAATTTAAGTTAGGTGTGCCAGTTCCTTCCTCTCGAAAATTTTGACCGTCAGGCATAACTAAACCTTCTTCGTACTTTCTAATGATGCGTCCTTTTGGATTCATACAGTACGTAGTTGCGGTGAAGTGTTCATGCTCATAAGAAAGTTTTGTCTCAAATGTATCTTTTAATATAGAACGTAATTGGTGTTCGTTCATCTCTACTCTAATCCCTAAATCTACACGAGTTTGCTCCTGAGAAATATTGAGAGAAGTGCACATTTTTTTTAACCAATCCGCTCCAGAACGCCCAGTTGCAAATACTAGTTGCTTAGATTGAACTGTTCCTTCATTTGTCTCTATTGTAAAATGATCTTTCTGTTTCATAATGTGTTGTACATCTATATGAAATTGTATATTTATTTTCGTAAGTAAAAATTCATAGAGCTGCTGAAAAATGTCACTTGAAAGGGTAGTACCAAGATGTCTTACTTCTGTTGTTAGCATTTGTAAACCACACGTTTCAGCTCTCTTATTGAGATTTGGATTTTCTGTAGAGTATTTTGAAACAGAACTTCCTCCGAACTGACATAGAATTTCATCTACTTCAGCCATAAGTTGTATAAAGCCTTCTTTACCGACTTTTTGCTCAAGTTCTCCGCCAAATCCGTTTGTATAATTAAATTTCCCTTCAGATTTTCCTAAACCACCAAACCCAAAATATTTATCGCATGTAGTACAATTACACACTTTTCCTTCGTCTAAAGGACAATGGCGATCTTCTAGCGCTTTACCTTTATCAAGAATTAAAACCTTTTTGTTACTTTTAGCCAGTGAATAAGCCATAAAAATGCTACTTACTCCAGCACCGATAATTGTAACATCATACATATTTTTTCACCTGCTAACGAATAGTTTGTTTTTATTTTTCTAGTGTATAACAATTTTATGAAGTTAAGAAATAGCTTTTATTAATAAAGAGGGAGTTTTTGAACTTGATGCTTTTTTAATTTCTCGGAGTGGTGGGATAAATACAAATGTTTTTATTTGAAAGAAGAAATAGTTTTAAATGATCACTATGTCATATGATTAATAAAATCTAACATATAAAAAAACAGACCTTTCAAGTGAAGAGGTCTGTTAATGAGTTCAAATGTTATTTAGCAAACAGATGGTTACCAATTACTGCTACTGTTTGACGTGTCGTAATCCATTTGTCTGTTGATGTTTTTGGATTATAGAAATAAAGCCAATCAGAATGTATGCCATTTGTGGAGATAGCTTCTTCTACTGCCATTTTTGCTTCTGGGCTTGCAGGCTGATTAATTCTTCCATCTGTAACAGGAGTAAAGGCATATCCATATTTAATAGGTTCATAAATAACGCCTGTTATTGTATTTGGAAAACCTTTTGCGTTTACACGATTTAGTATAACTTTTGCTACAGCCACTTTTCCTTTATATGACTCTCCACCTGCTTCAGCAGTAACTAAGCGTGCCATTAAGTCTTTTTCTTTTTCTGAAATGTTTGAGTTGATTTTTAAATGTTGTCCTGTATAAAGTTTGTTTCCGGCTGTATTGTTAATTTGTTTTATAGATTGAACGGTAACATTGTAACGCTTTGCTATCGTTTCTAATGAATCTCCCGGTTGTACTTGATAAATAATTTGTCCAGAAATGTTCGCAGGTTTGACGTTTTGACGAACGGTGATTTCATTTGATTTCGTGGACCCTGGAATATTTAACTGTTCACCAATAAAGGTTTGATCGTTTCCTTTATTATTAGCCTGTTTAATGGATTGTATTGAAACCCCGTATTGTTTACTAATGCCCCAAAGTGTATCATTCTTTTTTACTGTATGAATGGTAGATGCTTCAGCTGTACTTTGATGACATACGAATGTAATTGCAGCTGCAGATATAGGGATTATATGTTTTATTTTTAATAATTTCATTGCAAATCCTCCTAAGAAAAATTAAGGCGAAACGGTTAAGTAATGTAGTTCAGAATGTCTATTTATAATATTTTAATGTAAGTATATTAGCACATATGAAATAAATAATCATTATAAGTTTCTTATTTAGTTAGTTTAGAGTCCGAATATGAAATATTGCATATGAAAATACATTGAAGTTCATATTGCTGATTACTATAATCTATTTAGTAGAAGGATAACTTTATATGTTATAGAAATTAAATCATTATAGATTAATATAATGATTTAATAGTTTGTCAATTGGAGGAGTGATGTAATGAATATATTTAAAAGAATATCTGTTTCAGTTGTAATCATTTCAATATGTTTAGGAATAGGAGGTATTGTCAATATTGTAAATGCTGATTCTATAGAACAGCAGGGTAAATTAGGAATAGAGCAAGAAGCAGGTAAGCAAATCATTGTAAAATTTAGAGCAGATTTGAAATTGCCATATGAAGATGGTATTGAAAAACAGATACAAGATCAAGCAAGTGACAAAGTACTAGAAGATCTTTTGGTAGAATATCCAGATGCAACATTTACTCGTTTATTTACATCTGTAAGTCCAGAAGAAATACAAGACCTTGAAGTGAAAGCACCTAATAATGTATCTACAAGTTTATTAAACTACTATATTCTTCGAAATCAAAATAGTGGGCATGAAGAAGAACTAGTAGATAAGCTAAAGGCATCTTCTTTAATAGAAGATGTGTATATGAAGAAACAAGAAAAAATAACGCCACCAGAAGTACAACCATCAAATGTATCTCTTAATCCTAATAATAATCCTAGATTTAAAAAACAAGGATATCTTGAAGCAGCCCCATACGGTATTAATGCGTCTTTTGCCTGGGGAGTTCAAGGTGGAAATGGAAATGGTATAACTTTTGTTGATATGGAATATGGTTGGTTATTAAATCATGAGGATTTAGTACATCAAAATATTGAATTAATGTCTGGAATAAATATAGATCAACATGTCGGCCATGGGACGTCTGTACTAGGAATTGTATCCTCTGAGGACAATGAAGTTGGGAATATTGGGATTGCGCCAAAAGCGAAAGCAAAGGTGATTTCTCAAATAAGAGATAACGGACAGTATAATACAGCTGATGCAATATTAAGTGCTGTAAATCATTTAGAAGCTGGGGATGTTTTATTATTAGAGGCACAAGCTTCCTTTGATGGATATGGTGATAAATATTTACCTGTTGAAGTACAACCAGATATCTTTGATGCAATTCGTGCTGGTACAGATAAAGGTGTTGTCATTATAGAGGCTGGAGCAAATGGTTGGAATGATTTAGATCAATTTAAAGATAGAAATGGTAAACAAATTTTAAATCGCAATAGTAAAGATTTTAAAGATTCAGGTGCAATTATGGTAGGAGCGGGCTCTTCATCTTTCCCTCACGAGCGCATGTGGTTTTCGAATTATGGAAGCCGTATTGATGTGTATGGCTGGGGAGAAAACGTAGATACAACTACAGCTGAGCAAAGTCGAAGTGCTGTAAATCTTTATACATCTAGCTTTAGTGGCACATCGAGTGCGTCGCCTATTATTGCCGGAGCAGCGACTTTAGTACAAAGCATTGCTAAAGAAAATTTAGGACAACCATATAGACCAAGTGAACTAAGAGCAATATTAAGCAACCACAACACAGGAACAAAATCTAAAGATCCATATTTAGATAAAATTGGTGTTTTACCAGATTTGAAGTCTATACTAGTAAACTTAGGGTATGGACAAAGAAAACCAAACGGTGGGAATGAGTTACAAGTAACAGAAAATGAACCAAATAATGAGCCTAGACAGGCAAATAAAGTTAACATTCATACACCGGTGAAAGGAACGCTACATAATAGGGATAATGTAGATGTATTTACTTTCCAAATTGACTCACCAGAAAATATTAATATTTCTCTACTAAATGAACAAAACATTGGAATGACATGGGTACTTCATCATGAATCAGATTTAAACAACTATGTAGCATATGGTGAAAATGAAGGGAATGTAGTTAAAGGAACTTATAATGCAAAGCCAGGTAAATATTATTTATATGTTTATAAGTATGAGAATAAAGATGGTTCATATATATTGAATATAAAATAAACGAAAGGAACTTCAGATGAAGTTCCTTTAAATTTTTCTAATTCAGTATATGTGAATGATTTTTTAACTTTACTTCTATGCAATATTTCATATTGATGAAATGTTATTTATTTTTTACTCACCAGATTATATTATATTCAATAAGTTTGATATAAAAGGGAAAAAGGAGGAAGAATAATGAGCAATAAGAAGTTTATTTTGAAATTATTCATATGTAGTATGATATTTATCACATCTGTATTTGCTTTACATGATAAGCAAGTCGTTGCAGCTAGCTCTGTTATTGAACTTGAAAATTGGTCAAAATGGATGCAACCTATACCTGATAACATCCCGTTAGCACGAATTTCAATTCCAGGAACACATGATAGTGGTACGTTCAAATTACAAAATCCAATAAAGCAAGTATGGGGAATGACGCAAGAGTATGATTTTCGTTATCAAATGGATCATGGAGCTCGCATTTTTGATATAAGAGGCCGTTTAACAGATGATAATACGATAGTTCTTCATCATGGGCCATTATACCTTTATGTAACACTGCATGAATTCATAAACGAAGCGAAACAATTTTTAAAAGATAACCCAAGTGAAACAATTATTATGTCTTTAAAAAAAGAGTATGAGGATATGAAAGGGGCAGAAGGTTCCTTTAGTAATACGTTTGAAAAAAAATATTTTGTTGATCCTATCTTTTTAAAAACAGAAGGAAATATAAAACTTGGAGATGCTCGAGGGAAAATTGTACTACTAAAAAGATATAGTGGTAGTAATGAATCTGGAGGATATAATAATTTTTATTGGCCAGATAATGAGACGTTTACGACAACTGTAAATCAAAATGTAAATGTAACAGTACAAGATAAATATAAAGTGAGTTATGATGTGAAAGTAAAATCTATTAAAGATACGATCAATGAAACGATGAACAATAGTGAGGATTTAAATCATCTATATGTTAATTTTACAAGCTTGTCTTCTGGTGGTACAGCATGGAATAGCCCATATTATTATGCCTCTTATATAAATCCCGAAGTTGCGGCATATATTAAACAAGAGAATCCAAAAAGAGTTGGTTGGGTGATCCAAGATTATGTTAGTGATAAGTGGTCACCGATTCTCTATCAAGAAGTTATAAGAACTAATAAGTCACTTTAAGTTTCACCATAATTTCATAGAAACAATGTAACGCTATTAAAAGTCTTGTGGAATTCCCATAAGACTTTTTAGTATTTGATATTATGAGAATCAAAGTTCTTTGAATAGGTTTATATAATAATTTAATGCAGTTATAAAATCAACATGAGAAAATTGTCGATAAATGTCGATTGTTATTGTAATATAAAACATATAAGTATAATATACAGATTAGGTGGATTTATTGTCTTTTATTAAAAATAGTAAAATTGGAACGAAATTAAATGTGTTAGTCATTATATCGAGTTTGGCTTGTATCATGTTATCTTCTCTGGGGTTTTTAGGGCTTCAAAAAGGTGAAAATACATCTTCTAGTATGTATGACGAAAGGCTATTACCAATTGAATGGATAGGAACTGTAGAATCAAATTTTTACCATGTTAATATGAATTTTATGGAGATTATGATATCGAAAGATGAAAAAAGAATGAAAGAACTAATAACAGAAATGGATAAGACTAGGAAAGAAAATGATGAGTTATTAAAACAATTTGAAACTAGAATTAGTTCTCATAAAGAAAAGGGCTTGTATAATGCATTTCAAAGTCAATTCAAAGATTTAAGAATACAAATGAAGAAAGCACAGGACTTGGGACTGACTAATAATGAAGAAGCGTATAGCTATTATTTAAAAGAAATTGAGCCTAATATGGGAAAAACAATTCAGTCTATTCGTGAACTTATTTTATATAATAATACCGCGGCTGAACAACTACAAAAAGAGAATGTGAATAGTGTGAAAAATACAATAATAACATTTGTAATTATTTCATGTGTTGGAATCATAATAATTATTTTTATTGGTTTTATAATAAAAAATGTTATAAAAAAACCAATTGTATTATTACAAAAAGATATGGAACGAGTATCTGCTGGAGATTTAACAATTCGAACTTCTTATAAATCCGAGAACGAATTAGGCCATATTGTACAATCTTTTAATAGTATGTTAGATAACTTGCAACAATTAGTCGGTCAGGTGAAGGTTACAGCAAAAGAAGTGATTATTTCAACTGAAAATATGTTACAAGAGACAAAAACGGCAGCAAATATATCAAACGAGGTTGTTCGAACTACTTCTGAAATAAATAAAGAAATAGAGGGACAAGTGACTAGTATTCAAGAAAGTTCAACTGCGATGGAAGAAATTGCAACTGGAGTTCAAACAGTAGCTGAATCTTCAGCGATGGTTGCTGAAGTTGCTGTTGCAACAATAGACCAAGCAAATGCTGGTAGTGAAGTTATAAAACAATCTATTCGTCAAATGAATAGTGTGAATGAAGTTGTCGAAGAAACTTCTAAGGTCATTGATAGACTTGTAACACGTACACAACAAATTGAAGAAGCGCTAGATATTATTACTAATATTGCAGAACAAACGAATTTACTGGCCTTAAATGCTGCAATTGAGGCAGCACGCGCCGGAGAAAATGGAAAAGGATTTGCAGTAGTTGCAGCTGAAGTAAGAGGTCTGGCTGAGAAATCTAAAACGTCTGTAAATGATATAAATAATTTATTACGTTTTATACATCAAGATACACAGGATACAGTTCATGTAATGAAAAAAGGTCATCAACAGGTTAGTGGTGGTAAAGAAGCAGCATATAAGGCAGAACTCGCATTTTCATCTATTATGCAAGATATTAATAGAATAACGTCCCAAATTCAAGAAGTGTCTGCTGCCACAGAAGAAATGTCTGCTGGGACAGAAGAAGTGAATGCCTCTTTATCAATAGTTTCTGAAACTGCAACACAAGTCGCACAAGAAACGAATCGAACAGTACAATCAATTCAAGCACAAGCCACATTGATTCAAGAAATAACGACGAAATCTAATGAAATGAAAAAGAAAGTCGAAAATTTAGAAATGCTAATTTCACAATTCATTATTGAAGAATAAGTTTGTTAACATTTATCATTAGTATAAACTTTAAGATAATCAATATAGTCTGCGTTGCACAATTTGAAAAAGGACCTTTATAGGTTCTTTTTTTGTAAAAGGTGTGAATGCTATGTTCTATTATAGTGAAAAACAGAAACTTAATAATCATTTAAATTTGTACCTATAAATTTAATATGTAATAATGAATTTGATTTATTCTAATGAAATGGAGGTATATACTATGAAGTTTCCACATGATTTTTTATTCGGAGCTGCTTCAGCTTCTTATCAAGTAGAAGGTGCATGGAATGAGGATGGAAAAGGTGTTACGAATTGGGATGAGTTTTCAAAAATTCCTGGCAAAACATACAATGGAACAAATGGTGATGTAGCGGTTGATCATTATCATCGATATAAGGAAGATGTTCGTTTAATGGCTGAGATGGGATTGGAATCGTATCGTTTTTCGATTTCTTGGGCGAGAATATTGCCGACTGGAGATGGAGAGGTAAATGAAAAAGGCATTAAATTTTATAACAATTTAATTGATGAATGTTTAAAGTACGGGATTGTACCGTTTGTCACTTTATATCATTGGGATCTACCATTACCGTTAGAAAAGGATGGTGGGTGGACGAATAAACGAACAGCAGATGCTTTTGTAAAGTATGCCGAAATTTGCTTTAAGGCATTTGGTGATAGAGTGAAACATTGGATTACTTTTAATGAAACAGTAATGTTTTGTGGATTAGGCTATTTAAAAGGTGCACATCCACCAGGAATACAAAATGATGTTCCAAAGTATTTTCAAGCGACTCATTATGTATTTTATGCGCATGCGAAAACAGTTGCGGTGTACAAGCAGCTGAAACAATATGGGGAGATTGGGATTACACATGTTTTCTTACCTGCTTATAGTGTGGATGATGAAAAAGAAAATATACTAGCAGCAAATCATGCGAATGAATATGAAACGTATTGGTATTATGATCCAGTTTTAAAAGGTGAGTATCCACCTTATGTTGTTCAACAATTAAAGGAAAAAGGGTGGACTCCTAATTGGACGGTTGAAGAATTAGAAATCATTAAACAAAATGCCGAAAAGAATGATTTTATTGGCTTGAATTATTATCAACCAATACGAGTAGAAAGATACGATATGGATATAAAGAGCGATGAGCATTCTCGAGAAAACTCAACACTTGCTCCAGGTAATCCTTCTTTTGATGGTTTTTATCGCACAGTAAAAATGGATGATAAAACATATACAAAATGGGGATGGGAAATATCTCCCGAAGGTTTCTTAGATGGATTGCATATGTTGAAAGAGCGTTACGGTGACATAAAGATGTATGTAACGGAAAATGGACTTGGTGATGAAGATCCAATCATTGAAGGAGAAGTTGTAGATGTTCCGAGAATTAAATTTATTGAAGAGCATTTAAAAGTAATAAAGCGTGCAATTGAAGAGGGAATCAATTTAAAAGGTTATTATGCATGGTCAGTGATTGATTTATTAAGTTGGTTAAATGGGTATAAAAAGCAATATGGCTTTATTTTTGTCGATCATAATGATAACTTAAAACGTAAGAAAAAACTTTCGTTTCATTGGTATAAACATGTGATCGAAACGAGAGGAGAAGAGTTATAACAGATAAAAGAGTATTTTAGGAGAAAGTGTATGAGTGCAAAGTATAAACAAATTGCAGATGTGTTAGAGCAAAACATTCGAGATGGGCTTTTTAATGAAACGAAAAAACTACCTACAGAAGAAGCTTTGATGAATCGGTTTGAAGTAAGCCGTAATACGATACGTAAAGTAATTAGTCAGCTTGTAAATAGAGGTTATATTTTTCAAGTGCAAGGTAGTGGTATGTTTTTACGCGAAACTTCTGTAACAGATTACATTAATTTAGGAAGTTTACGTGGATTAACGAAAAATCTCGTTTCGCAAAATATTGAAACGAAAGTGTTAGAGCTTGAAGTAATAGATGCGGACGAAGATATAGCAAAGCGGATGCAATGCGAAGCTGAAACTAGGATATATTTTTTGAAGCGTTTAAGAATTGTAGATGGTAAACCGTTCTCTATTGAAGTAAGTTATTTCAAAAAGGATATTATTCCATATTTGAATAAAGAAATAGCATTAAGCTCTGTATACAGTTATTTCATTGAAGATTTACGATTAAATATTGGCTTTGCCGATAAAGTTATTAGTTGTGAAAAAGTAAATAAAGAAAACGCGCAGCTGTTAGAATTAAATGAAGGTGATCCGGCGCTTCTTATTGAAAATACAGTATGTCTTGTAAACGGGACAATTTTCGAGTTATCTCAATCGATGTTTCATTATGAAAAGACTAAACTTTTAAATCGAATTAATTTCAAATAAAAAAAGAAAATAATTTATCTTGTGAAAAGCAACTGAGTCCAAAGTGATCAGTTGCTTTTTATTTTTCAAAGTGGATGAGCAAAAAAACACAAAAGTGGTTGGTCCGTTTTTGGCAAACATACATTATGATAAGAGAAGAAAGGTAGTATGTTATTAACGTTTTAAAGAGGAAGTTCTTTATTAAAATAGATTGTCTTTAGAGAGGTGAAGATACAATGAGTTTTGCAATTTCACTAGTGGTTATTATTGTAATTGTATCGCTGTTTGGGACCGTGCTAGTTGCACGAAATGTGGAGGAGAATTACGGCAAGTCTACAAAGAGAAATGTGAAAAACTTATCAACTATTTATATTCTCCTTCTTTTTGTACTACTTGTTGGGGTAACGTGGTATGCGGTAGTGATTTAATAGTTTTGAAAGAAAAAGGTTAATATTGTATATGATGGAGGAGTATGATTTTGATAAAAAATGAACGCCACGTATTAATTGTTTTTCCGCATCCAGATGATGAGTCATATTGCGTGGCAGGTACAATTTTAGCTTATGCGCAGCGAAATGTTCCTCTTACTTATGTTTGCTTAACGTTAGGTGAAATGGGGAGAACGATGGGGAATCCTCCTTTTGCAACACGTGAATCATTAAATGTTATAAGAGAGAAGGAACTAAAGAGGGCTACAAATATTTTAGGGATTAAAGATTTACGTATGATGGGATATCGTGATAAAACTCTTGAATTTGAAACTCCCGGAGAGTTAAGACGTGTAATACAAAAATGTGTAGAAGAAGTGAATCCTTCGTTAGTCATTTCTTTTTATCCGGGATATGCGGTTCATCCAGATCATGATGCAACAGGAGAAGCGGTAGCAGAGGCGTTAGCTAATATTCCGGAATATAAAAGGCCAACATTTTATGCGGTAGCTTTTTCGAAGAATCATGAAGCGGAAATAGGTCCTCCACATTTTAAAAATGAAGTGAAAGAATATGTTCCCAAAAAGTTAGAGGCATTGCAAGCACATGCATCACAATTTGCGACGAAAGTAACGGAACTAAAAAGAGAGTATAAAGAAGGTGTACCGGAAACAGTAGAGTGGTTAGAAAAGGAACCATTTTGGATATATTCATTCAAAGATAAGAGTAAGTGACGTTATAGCTGAAGGTGATGAATATGTATTTTGAATATAAGAATCGGAAAATTTCTTACAATATAGAAGGATCGGGCCCTGTTATATTGTTATTACACGGTCTTGGTGGGAACGCAAACAATTGGCTATATCAAAGGCAATATTTCAAAGAGAATTGGACGGTGATTTCTCTTGATTTACCGGGGCATGGGAAATCTGAAGGGCTGGAAATTCCTTTTAAAGAATATGCAAATGTTTTGTATGAGTTATGCAGTTATTTAAAGCTACAAAAAGTAGTTATGTGTGGTCTTTCAAAAGGAGCTAGAGTCGGTATCGATTTTGCTATTCAATATCCAGGCTTTGTTTCCAGTTTAATTGTTGTAAATGCATTTCCCTATTTGGAGCCTGAAGATCGAAAAGAACGAATTGAAGTATATGATTTACTTAGCTTACACGATAATGGAAAAACATGGGCGGATACATTATTGAAGGCGATGGGAGTAGCAAATAATGAAGTAATTGTTAGGGGATTTTATCAATCTTTACAGTCTATTAATTCGGTACATATTCAAAGATTATTTGCTGAATTAGTAGATTATGATCAAAGACCGTTTCTTTCAAATATTTCATGTCCTACTTTAATTATAAGAGGGGAAAATGATGATTTCGTTCCCGAGAAATATGTAAGAGAGTTTGAAAGACGTTTGAAAAATACAACTTTTATTGAGTTTAAAAATAGTGGACACTTACCTTATTTAGAACAGCCGACTAGCTTTAATATGACGGTAGAAAGATTTTTAAATCATGCACTTAATTAATACTATTATTACAGTCAATACTGTTATTAGGAAATCAAGTATATTTCGTTTTGAGAGGGGCAATAAGGTGGAATGGAAACCAAATCGTGCAGATAAGACGCCTGTATATAAACAAATAGCGGATTATATGGAAAGGGGTATTTCTTCAGGTGAGTTTCCTTCTGACAGCAAGTTACCTTCTGAGCGTACGTTAGCGAAAGAATTACAAGTGAACCGAAGTACGATAGTAGCTGCATATGAAGAATTAAAATCACTTGGAGTAGTAGAACGGCAAAAAGGAAGCGGAACACGGGTGAATACAGACATATGGGGTGTTTCACATAAACGAATACCAAACTGGGGTAGGTACGTTGAGGATGGATCATTCTTACCTAATGTACCACTCGTTCAACAAATTCGAACAGAAACACAAAAAGACGAATTGATTAATTTAGCAAGTGGTGAATTGTCACCAGAATTAATTCCGAGTGATAGATTCCGAACGATTTTGTCAGAGAAAATATTTAGGGAAAACCTCGGTTATGACCATCCACTTGGAAATGAAATGTTGAGAAAAACAATTGCAGTACATGTTCAGCAATATAAACAAATTGAAGCAGATTCGAATTCTATCCTTATTACATCTGGAGCGCAACAGGCACTTAATCTTATCGTTCAATGCTTATTAAAACCTGGCGATGCGATTGCAATTGAGGACCCTTCGTATTGTTTCTCATTGCCGATGTTTAAATCCGCTGGCTTAAAAATATTCCATTTACCTGTTGATCAGCATGGAATGAATCCAGATGATTTAATTGATTTGCATAAAAAGCATCGTATTCGCATGGTATTTTTGAATCCAGATTATCAAAATCCAACGGGAACTGTGCTTTCATTAGCAAGACGTAAAAAGATTTTAGAACTGTCTTCTGAATTTGGGATACCGATTGTAGAAGATGATCCGTATAGTTTAACTTCATTTAATGGAGAAGTGAATCCAACATTAAAATCAATGGATCAAAACGGAAATGTTCTTTATATAAGTTCATTATCAAAAATTGTTGCATCAGGATTACGTATTGGCTGGGTAATTGGCCCTACGCGTGTAATAGAACGTTTAGCAGATGCGAAGCAGCAAGTTGATTTTGGCCATAGCGTATTTACGCAGTGGGTGGCAAATCAATTTTTAGAATCAGAAGATTTTCATGTACATATTACAATGCTTCGTGGACAATTGAAGGAAAGAAGAGATGCATTAATTAGAAAGCTTGAAGAAATATTGGGGGACCAGGTTGAATTTTTTGTTCCAGAGGGTGGAATACATTTATGGTGCAAAGTGCAAGGAACATTTGATGAATATCATTTATTAGGTGAATCTATACGAAATGGTGTAGCGTTTGTTCCGGGAAGTGTTTTAGGTACTAAAAGTGAATATATTCGATTTACTTTTGGGAGAGTAGATGTCGAACAAATTCAGCTGGGAATTACGAGGTTTGCGGAAACGTTAAATGAGATTTCATAATAGTGATGCATATTGAAATGAGGGAAAGAAATGAAGTACGTGACGCTTTTACTTCAAGTAGGCGTGCTATATGTATTTAGCATAGTTGGTACGTGGATTCAGGGAGTATTTCATCTATCAATGCCGGGAAGTTTAATAGGGATGTTAATGCTGTTTTTACTCCTTTCTACTCGTATTTTACCATTAAAGTGGTTTGAGGAAGGTGCGGAAAAGTTAATCATATTTTTACCGTTATTTCTAATTCCTTCGACAACAGGGCTGATGGAATATGGGTCTTTTCTTTTCAGTAAGGGGAGTGTTATATTCCTTTTAGTAGTTGCAAGCACGGTAGTAACTTTGATTGTTTCAGGGTATATAAGTCAATTATTAGTAACATCAAAAAAATAAAATCGACAAGGTGCACGATGCAAATGGTCTTAATTATTATTACTGTAGTAATGTATGTATTCGCGACAAAGTTATATAAAAAATTTACGTTTCCATTTACATTACCGGTGTTAACAGTTACAGCGAGTATGATTTGCTTATTTCTGATTTTTGGTATTTCTCATCATGAGTATAGAGAAAATGGGGGAGATATTCTTTCCGGTTTATTGAGTCCTGCAATTGTAGCGTTAGCGATACCTTTATTTAAAGAGCGAAAAATACTTATGAAAAACGTTTTGTCGATACTTATCGGCGTAGCGGTAGGTATAGTGGCTTTAACGAGTATGAATGTAGTGATTGGTGAGATGTTAAATATAGATAAGGAGCTCATATTAACAACACTGCCGCAATTAGCGACGATGCCTATCGCCGTTTCATTAGCGGATCAAATTGGTGGTATTCCATCTATGACTTCTAGTTTTGTAGTTGTTGCAGGAATAACAGGTGCTATTATCGGACCAACAGTACTTAAGCTTTTCCGAATAACAAGTACGATTGGAAAAGGAGTGGGGATGGGATGCGCATCACATATTATCGGTGTGAGCCGTCTCGTGAAGGAGGGCGAGAAAGAGGCGACGATCGGTTCGGTGACGATGATTGTAACCGGAATACTCATTAGTATATTTATACCTTATGGAACGAAATTTATATTTTAAAATGTAATGGAGATGGTGAAAATGACAACATGGTTTATAGTTACATTATTTATTTTTGGAGCTCTTAAAGTACTAGTTTCTAGTATGCCAACTTCTGTTGTAGAATCAATTATTAGTAGATTTGAATTGCATCAAAAACTTGAAGAAGAGAATACCTCTATATCGATAAATGGAAAAAATATAGAGGGGGAAATGAAACTACAAGTTATTCATGAATTTAATGAGGCTTTATTTTTAGATAAACATTATTTCCCACCGCACGGGGAAGGAACACCGATCGTTATTAACACGAAGAAAGGGAATAAAGAGATTAGGTTTTCTCTATATAGCCATGAGGAACATGTTGATGTAATCAAGCAATATAAGAAGAAAATCGTTGCCTACCGTTTACGTTCAAAAATTCTTCAAAATCCTGCATCATTAGCAATAACTGAAGATTATGCTTAAGAAGAGATCTATAATGGTCTCTTTATTTTTGTATGAAATGATATATTTTCCAAATAAAAGAAAAGAAAATCATATAGCCAAATAAAGAGTATGTATGATTCCAATCTACGCTATGGATAAAGAAACCGAATCTTTCAGCAACCTGTTCAAAAATGCTAGCACAAATACCTATTGAAACAATAAATAGCATTCTAGAAACTGCAGTTAATGTTTTTGAAATTTGTATGAAAATCGTTGTTAAAATCGGTAGTGCAAACAAAGTAAAACCAATGTTAACTGAAAATATGGATGAGAATGGTCTAACCGGAAAGGCATACATTTGTTTCGCGACAAAGAAAGCATCTAAGCAAGTTCCGATAATACAAGAGAGTAAGATTGTAACTGCTAATGCTAAAAAATCATTCTTCTTCTCGAAGGAGGACGTTTTTCTTTGCAAGAATGGCGAGTTCAATTTTTTCGAGCGTTTTACAGTAGTCTTCTGTAATTTGTCCATTTATATTTTCCTCCTTATCTACTAAGTAATTTACAACTTGCCAGTCCGTAAACCAATCTTCACTGTCAACTTCTTCATGCTTCATATCTCGCCATGCATAGATGAGTTCAGGACTGTATATACGATAAGCGCCACTACGCAACTGGCATTTTTTTATTCGACGCTTATAAAATTCACGGGAAAAAGATTCATTTACACTTGAAAATAAATGAGGCCAGTAATCTTTCCTTGATCCTGTATGTGGATGGTGCTGGGCCCAGCTTATTATTTGAGATAAAACATGTGTGTCTCGAAATAATAAGGAATACAACCTTTTTCCAATTAAGATTCGTTCGTGTAAGGAAGTGAAATGCTTCATTGTATCACCAAATAGTAATACTTTGTGTTTCTTATCATTTTCGTAGAATGGGAAAAGGATATGATTAAACTGAAAGAAATCAAAGAGTTTAAATCCAATACTATTAAGTACAGTCTTTTTAAATTGTATATTTTGAATCACTCTTTTTTCTAAGTAGTTTTGTTCATTAATAATAGTTGCAATGGCTAATGTTTTTTTGTTACCTGTTTTCCAAAAATCGTTCCACATCGTTTCCATAAATGTAGAAACATTTAGGTGAGGGAGAAGGTGAAATAGCTTTTGTGCTCTTTTTACACTTTGTTCGTAAAGCAGAAATTGAGGATATACATCTTGGAAAATAAGCCAATTCCCTCTTTCTAAAAAAGAAAAAAATGTGACTTGATCTTTCTCTGATAAAATTTTCGTATATAAATCGCCCTTTAAATCAGTCATATTCCAACCGCCGTTACGTGATACCATATGCCCAAGTAGTGCCCAATGTATTTCTGGATATTGAATGTAAAATTGGTAGTATGCGCGTGTTCTTGTAACATTATTTTTATTTAGCTGTTCTGTTTGTATTTTTATGTTGTTGATGATGAGTTGCTCTTCTTTCGTTAATTTATACATCGTGTCAGAATGAATGAGCTTGTTTTTTTGTTTCAATTCATTTTTTACATCAAATAGGGATAGAGGCAATGCTTTGGAAAGTCCGTTATCTGTATGATTTGAATTGCTTCGGTACATTCCATTACCTCCCTTTTTCATAAATTTAAACATGATTATTGGCTATGAATCATTCTATTTATTTTATTACGAGTATAAGAAATAAATGAGCGGTGTTTTTTACAAGGTATTTATTATGCAAACAGTATAAAAAATCTTACTGTTGTGAGGTGAAATGAAAAACAGAAACTATTTTTAATAGTTTCTGTTTTTTTATTTTGTCAATTAAATGTAACAAACGACGATTATGATTTGAATCAATTGAAAATAATTCAATACATTTTATAAATACTATATTAATTGAAATGTTTAGTAGGAGGAAAAGAAATGCTGAATAAAATAATTTTAATTACTGGTGGTACAGGTTCGTGGGGACGTGAACTTATAAAACAACTATTAGAAAAATCACCGAAAGAAATTAGGGTTTTTTCAAGAAACGAAACGGTTCAGTTTGAAATGCAGCAACAGTTTATAAATGATGATAGGTTAAAATTTATTATTGGAGATATTCGTGATAAAGATCAACTAGCCTATGCATGCCAAGGTGTACATTATGTATTCCATCTTGCAGCTTTAAAGCATGTTCCAGTATGTGAGTATTATCCTTATGAAGCTATAAAAACCAATATACATGGTACACAAAATGTAATTGAAGTATCTATACAGATGCAAGTTGAGAAAGTTATATATGTTTCAACGGATAAAGCAGCTGACCCATCAAATACGTATGGGATGACAAAAGCAATTGGTGAAAAGTTAATGGTTCATGCGAATATGCAAACGAAGAAAACAAAATTCATTTGTGTTCGTGGTGGAAATGTTTTAGGGACGAGCGGAAGTGTGGTACCACTTTTTAAAAAACAAATTAAAAAATCTTCAAAAGTAGGGATTACCGATGCAAATATGACTAGATTTTTCTTAACGATTGAAGATGCTGTTGGATTGTTATTTAAAGCCGTATATCAAGGTAGAGGTGGAGAAATCTTTGTTATGAAAATGCCGGCATGTAAAATAACAGATTTAGCAGAAGTGTTAATTGAAGATTCAAAAAAAGAAAACGTGAAGGTAAAAGAGGTAGGGATAAGGCCGGGTGAAAAATTAAGTGAAATGCTTTTATCTGAGGTAGAGAGTAAAACAAGTATAAGCTTTGATCAAAATTATTTTGTGGTACTACCGACTATTCCTATAGAAGGGCTGCAAGAATATTATGCTAGTTATCCGCTAGTGGATGTGAAGAGTTTTAGTTCTCAACAAGACTTACTTACAAAACATGAGGTGAAACAAATGCTAGAAAAAGGAGGGTTTTTACGATGAAAAAAAATGCGAGCCTCTTAATAACTGGCGCAAATGGCTTCACAGGGCGCCATGCTTGCCAATATTTTTTAGAGCAGGGCTTTCATGTAATTCCTATGTTTCAAAATCGTGCACATAGAGAAATAATTGGGAATGGTATTACTTGTAATTTAACTAATAAGAGCGAAGTAATGAAGGTAATGAAACAAATAAAGCCAGATTATGTATTGCATTTAGCAGGAAGGAATTCGGTCATAGAGTCTTGGACAGCTGCTCTTGAATATGTAGAGGTTAATGTAATAGGGACATTATATTTATTAGAAGCAATTAAGCAAGAAGTACCTCACTGTAGAACATTGGTTATAGGATCTGCTTTGCAAGCAGATAGTATGAACAACATAAAAATTTCAAATCCATATAGTTTAAGTAAAACGATGCAAGTCATTATTGCAGAGGCGTGGAGTGAATTAATGAATTCAAATATTATCATTGCAAAGCCCTCGAATTTAATTGGTCCAGGAGTATCGAATGGTATTTGTTCTATTCTTGCAAAAAAAATGATAACTATAGAGTCGAATAAAAGTGAAGCAATTATTGAAGTAAACAGTTTGAAAGATAGTAGGGATTTTCTAGATGTACGTGATGCGGTTAAAGCGTATCATGTGTTATTACGCGATGGAATAAATGGAAAACAATATAATATTGGATCAGGGGTAAAACGGTCTTTATTAGATGTAATAGAACAATACAAAGAATTAACACAGCTGAATTTTTCCATAAAAGAAGCAGAGCATAGTGGGAGCGAATCGAATGAGAGTTTAGTAATAGAAGATATAAAAAGGTTAGGTTGGGTCCCAGAAATTCAATTCCATCAATCATTAAAAGATGTACTCGAGTATGCGAAGTGTAGTGAAATCTGTATTCAATGAAAAATGAAAAGGATGTAAGAAATATATGAATGGCTATAAAACAATAGATAATCAAAATACGCTACTTCTTTTAATTGTTGATACGCTGGACTGGAAAGATGAGGAAGAGCATGTTTTGTGTATCTATGAGGCGATAAATAAATGTCGAGCCTATGTGGAAGGTAAAAAGGATGATTGGAAAAATCCAGTAATAAATACAGGAACTAGGCTTGTAATCCAAGTTTTTGCTCAGTATGAATGTAGTGAGTATGGAAAAGATTTTTATGATCTCATTAAAGATTTTTTGCAAGATATAGGATTTGAGTTACATGTTTATATAAATAATAGTAAGTTTACTTACATTTAATAGATTAGTATAAAACAAGATTTTTAATGATAAAGGTGGATAAAAATTATGAATAAAAAGATTCTCTTTACTGGGGGCGGTACAGCCGGACACGTAATGATTAATATGGTATTGATTCCTAAATTTATGAAAAAAGGGTGGGGAGTTGAGTATATTGGATCTCAAAATGGAATTGAAAAATTATTAGTTCAAAATGTTAAGTATAATAGTATTTCAACAGGGAAGCTTAGGAGGTATTGGGATTGGGAGAACTTTAAAGATCCTTTTAAAATAATAAAAGGTTGCATACAAAGTTATAAATTGATGAAACGAATAAAACCAGATGTTGTTTTTTCGGCAGGAGGATTTGTGTCCGTTCCTGTAGTAATAGGAGCGTGGATGAATAAAGTACCTGTAATAATACGTGAACCAGATAGTACGTTAGGATTAGCAAATAAAATAGCATTACCTTTTACTACAAAACTATGCACAACATTTCCTCAGACAGGAGAAAATGTAAGTAATGAGAAGAAGGTTTATGTAGGACCAATTGTAAGGGAAGAAATTGAGAGGGGCAACGTATTGCGGGGAAGAAGCTATTGTAAATTTCAGCAAGATAAACCAGTATTGTTAATTATGGGTGGGAGTCAAGGTGCTCAATGGATAAATGATATGGTAAGGGAAAGTTTGGAAACATTACTATTAAATTTTAATATTGTTCATATGTGCGGTAAAGGGAAGGTGGATTCATCTATTGGTATGGAAGGTTATATGCAATTTGAGTATATAGGGGACGAGTTGCCGCATATACTAAATATGGCGAGTGTTGTAGTTTCTAGAGCGGGTTCTACTGCTATTTCTGAATTGCTATTTTTGAAGAAACCGATGTTGCTTATCCCGTTAACTAACAGTTCCAGTAGGGGAGATCAAGTTTTAAATGCTGAATATTTTTCTCGGCAAGGATATGCGGAAGTTTTACTCCAAGACAGAATAAGTACGAATGTATTCATACATGCAGTAAATAAGTTGCATACAAATAAGGAGAGATATATTCAAAACATGAATGGATATAAGAAAACAAATGATGAGGGGATTCATCAATTAATAGATATAATAAATGAAGTGGTGAAGTAATAGAAATTTAAATAGTAAAAAGGAAAGAAGGTATCTTCTTTCCTTTTTACTATAGTTGTTCAAATTCATTATTACTTATCCAAATTAGCTATATACTATGGGTGAATACCGGTTTCTAATAGCTCAGTAAATGCATGAGTATGGATAGGTTTACTATAATAGTAACCTTGAATAAACTGACATTTATTTTTTTGAAGGAAATTCACATGTTCTTTCGTTTCTACACCTTCAGCAATGACAGACATTTCTAATGTATGTGCTAATGTGATAATCGTTTTAATAATTTCCATTCCATCTTCACACGTTTCAGACATTGTTATAAATTCTCTTGGGATTTTTAACGTATCTATTGGATATAAAGGTAAATACGCTAGTGAAGAATAACCTGTACCAAAGTCGTCGATTGAAATGTGAACTCCTAAACCCTTTAGTGTGCGGAGCTTTATCAATGTTTCTCGCTCATCCATCATTGCAATGCGCTCTGTTAATTCAAGGTCGAGAGAACTTGCCGATAAGCCTGTAGCTACTAATGTAGAAGAAATAGACTTTACAAAATCTTCTTGTTCAAATTCTTTAGCAGATAAGTTTACACCAATTTTTAAATGAGAATATCCGAGTGTGTGCCAACGTTTCATTTGCTCACAAGCTTGGTGTAACGTCCATTTTCCTATTGGAATAATTTGTAGTGTTTCTTCTGCAATCGGAATAAACTCGTATGGAGAAATAACGCCTAATTCAGGATGATTCCACCTGATTAGAGCTTCTGCACCGATAATTTTATTAGATTCACTATCAACTTGAGGTTGATACAAAAGGAACAATTCTTCATTTTGTATTGCGTTTGGTAAATCTTTTTCTAATCGTAATCGTCTTTCGATTTTTTTAGCGATTAGATCGTCATAAATAGAGACAGAGTTAAGTTTTTTTGCTTTCGCATCATACATGGCAACATTAGCGTTTTTCAAAAGTGTAGCGGTATCGATTCCGGAATGTGGATAAATAGCGATGCCGATACTAAGTGATAAAGTTAATGTATGCTCATGTATGACAAACGGTTTTTCTATGCATTCAAATAACTGGTTGCATAAATCGAATAAGGAATCTTCGTCAGTATAGTTTTCAATTAAGATTGTAAATTCATCACCACCGATTCTTGACAGATGAGTATGTGATGGAAGACATGATTGGAATCGCTTCGCTACTTCTTCTAATATGTGATCTCCTGCCGAATGTCCAAGTGTATCGTTAATTGCTTTAAAGCGATCTAAATCTAAATATAATAATGCAAACTCGCTTTCTATCGTTTTAGCATGTTTTATAATTTTTTTTAATTTCTTATGGAAAAAGGCACGGTTCCCAATTTTCGTTACAGTATCATGGAATGCTAAATACTTTATTTCTTCTTGTTGCTTTTTTAGTGCGGTAATATCTTTTACCATAATATAGCTTCCTGAAATTTGTCCGTCTATTATAATAGGGACGATGGTAACGTATAAAAAATAAGTAAAACCATCTTTATATTTAGAACTTAGTTGTAAGTATGCCGATTCTTGTTGTTTCACCTTTTCTAATGCAGATGTTAGTTTATGTTTGTCTTCGTCTAAAATAATTGAAAAACATGTTTCACCGAGTAACTCATCTGTTGGTGCCCCAAGTAGTATACTCCCGGCTTGATTTACATTTAAGAATACGCCGTGTAAATCAATTGTAAAAATAGGATCAGGGTGATATTCATATAACGATTTAAACTTTTGTTGTTTTTGAGATAGAGCCTCTGATTTATGAACTAAATCAGAAGTCCGTAAAGTCACTTTTTCTTCTAGTTGCGCATTAAATGCCTGTAAACGTTTTGTTAGGGAATTGTTTTGCATACGTACAATAGAATGACGAATGAGTACGAAAATGAAAGTAATACAATTTCCTGTAATGAGAGTTGAAGATGCTGTTTGTTCTTTTAATGTAAACCCGATTAGTATTGCAACAGCAAGATAGGGAAATACAACTAAAGCCTTTTTTCCTATTATAGGGTTAACAATGAAATAATTTTTATGGCTATTACGATCTGCTGAAATAGATCCAGCTATTGCAATAAACAATATAGGTATTCTATATAAAAGACGTAATAATGTTATCGTTTCAGTTGATAAATGGTTATTTAAGTAGAAATAAATATAGTTAAAAGTTGCAGAACTTATTAATACAAAAATAAAGATATAAATCTTCCGTTTAGAATTAAAAATTGTCGGACGGAAAAAGAGACTAACGCCTAGTAGAAGAAATAATAAATCTGCAATTGGATATAGAAATGAAAGGAAAACATCTCCTAGTGAAAGAGAGAATATATTTAAATTTGGTTGATTAAATAAATACCACTCTAATGTGAATATGGAAGTAAGTACTATACATATATCACAAATAAAGAACGCTTTTTCCCATTTATCGCATTCTTTTAAAATTTTATAACTGAAAGCGATAAGACAAAAGAGTAGAAAAAACATGTAAAATACATCAGAAATAGTAAAACGATGTATTGGAATTTCGAAGAAGCTATCTTGATATGTATATACTATTTTTCCTAATAAAAAACTCCCAATTGCTATTGTGATACATATCCAAAATGGATTTGAACTGACTTTTTTAGAATATATAGAATAAATTAGTGATACAAATGTAATGGCTTCAACGATAAGTGAAGCGAAGCGTACATCCGAATTTGAAAAATGAGTAGGGAACAGATAAAAAAATATAAAATAGATTGAATAGCATATTAATGTTCCGATTAATATACATAGTTGTAAATTTTTATTTAATTTCAATAAAATCACCTTCTTTAATTATGCACTATATTCGTAATATCTATACATAATAATATTATTTAAGAATTGTATCAGATTTCCTTGTAAAAATCTTGTTTATAAGGAAAGTATTGAAGAGTTTAATACTTCTTAAAATTGAAAAATATTGAGTTTGATAATATGTACTTCATCAAGATTTTAAATGGAAATTGTATATTTAGTCATCCTTTGAATTGTAAAGGTTTTTTAGTAATTTGTAAGTGGAGATGCACAATTGCATATAAAATGATGAGAATCCTCTTTTGTGCTGATCTTTTGATTGTTATAGGCTATTTTAAGTAAGGTTTTCATTTTTAATCTGAAAATTAACATTTGTAAAAATGTTACAAAAGGATATAAAATAAGAACGTGTATTCTTACAGAGTGGATAGTATTTTCACTAAATAGGGAGGACTTTTTATGTTATTTCGAATGAAAGGTGCAGAAGTATACTATGAAATTGTGGGTGAGGGTAAACCAGTCATTAATATACATGGCTGTGCGCCGGATCATAGGTTAATGATGAAATGTATGGAATCAGTATTTCAAAAATATGAAGGTTATCAACGAATATATATTGATTTACCTGGAATGGGGAAATCGAATGCTCCAGATTGGATAAATAGTTCAGATCATATATTAGAAGTGTTAAATATATTTATTGAAGAAATCATTCCAAAGAAAGATTTTTTACTAGTAGGAGAGTCTTTCGGCGGATATTTAGCTAGAGGGATACTTTCAAAAATGTTTGAGAGAGTCAATGGATTATTATTAATATGTCCTGTGGTTGTTGCGCTGCAAAAAGAAAGACGTTTGCCGGATAAACAGATAATTGTACAAGATAAGGAGTTTTTAAATACGTTAACTTCTACCGAAAGAAATGAATTTAGGGAGTTAGCAGTGGTAGCAAATGAATATACATATAAGCGATTTAAAGAAGAAATTAAGCCGGGGTTAGATGTTGCTAATTATGAATTTATTGAAAGGTTGCAAAAAAATTATTCTCTTACTATGGAGTTTCACCGAAAGAAATATGAGAAACCCGTTCTTTTATTAGCAGGAAGACAAGATATATCGGTAGGTTATCGAGATGTTATAGAAATTATTGAAGATTATCCAAGAGCAACATTAGCGGTGCTTGATATGGCGGGACATAACTTGCAAATTGAACAGCCTGAACTATTCGAGAGTTTAGTAGGAGAATGGATTACACGAACAAAACAACAAAATTTATAAAAAACAAATGAATATTTTCAAGGAGGAAGTATGAATACATATATCTATATGGTTAGGCACGGTGAATCATCAAAATTAGAAGGGAGTGAAAGAACACGTGGTTTAACTGAAAAGGGAAGTTTAGACGCTCATAGAGTAACAGACATATTAAAAACAGAGGGAATTGATACTTTCATTTCAAGTCCATATAAGAGGGCTGTGTTAACGATAGAAAAAACAGCCAATTTCTATGAAAAAGAAATATTAGTATATGAAAACCTTAAAGAGTGTATGTTTTCCAGTGGGGATCAAGTTATATCAGATAAAGAGGTGTATCCACTTGTAAAGAAGATGTTCTCTAATCCTGACTTTGCACTCATGGAAGGAGAGTCATATAAGGATTGTCAGAGACGGGTAGTGAAAGTGTTAAAGGAAATATTAATGGATTTTCAAGGACAAAAAATTGTAATTGGCACACATGGGCTTGTAATGACACTCATGATGAATTATTTTGATAAGCAATACGGGTTTGGATTTCTAATACATACATCAAAGCCGGACATATATAAGCTGGAATTTAATGATGAACAATTATTGAATGTAGAAAAATTATGGATAGGAGAATGAAACTGAATATATGGAGTGTGTTTTAATTCGTACTTATAAAATATACTTTTTTATAGAAAGCATTTTTATCAACTATTTTTAGAATCTTAAATCAATAAGTAATTATTCAATTTCTGAATAATATAAATGGAAGTTGGTTTAAGGAAACAATTTTAAATTTGACGAAACTCCAAACGTTGGATTTATATTCAAACAGAGAAAAAGATGTAGAATTTTGTCTTACGGTCCCCGTTTACTTTTCATTTCATTACATATAGGCTTTGTGGTGTAAAGGGGAACATCATCTTTACACAAAATTTATAAGGAGGACATTGTGATGAAAAAGATTAAAAAGTTTGCGGGAGTTGCTTTAGCGGGGACGATTGGATTAAGTGGACTACTGTTTTTAGAACCAAGTGTAAGCGCTGCGGAAACAAAGCAGGTGAAAGAAGGAAATTTCAATGCGATTGATGTAACGATGAATCAAAGTGAATTTTATGTATTGAGTGGTAGAAGTATTGATATTCTTTCTGGAGATAAAGAAGCAATTCAGTTAAATAAATACACAATTCGTTTTAGTAAACCAGGGAAGTATGTAATTAAAGTAAATGGCTGTATTTATGACGATGTATATACTTTTATTGTGAATGAGTAGTATATATTCTGAAATTGTGAGATGAAAAAAGAAACACCCTATTTGTGGTGAGAATCGTAAATAGGGTGAATTTATTTGTATTAAGCTGTACTTTAAATATGTTCACTAACTTTCTCTTTGCTATGTAAAGTATGTAAGAGTGTTTGAAACATCTTAAATGATTGCTGAAAGATTGGACTTTGAATAAAGGTGTACAGAAAAGTTACGATGAAAACAGGACCTCCTAGCATAAATCCAATAACTAGTACAACACATTCTACTATAATTCTAGCACGGCTAATAGACAGTCCTGTTTTGTCGGAAATAGTAAGCATGAATCCATCGCGAGGGCCAGCACCAATCCCAGCCGCAACATACATCCCTCCCCCAATACCTGTAATTGCAATACCAGCAAATAAAATGAGTAAGTTCATCCATAAATAATCACTAGCGTTTGGAAGGATATTTGATTGTAAGAAAAAGTCCATAATGGGACCGATAAGTAGTGCATTTAAAAATGTGCCCACATTTATATATTTTCGATCTACTAGTAAAGAAATGAGAACGAGACATAATCCACATATGACACTCCACGTACCAATGGTCCACCCAAACCTTTGGTAGAGAGCCATGTTTAAAACTTCCCAAGGGTGTAAACCGAGAAATTTAACTTTGACTGCAAGGGCGTTTCCAAGGCCGAAAAAAATTAATCCTAAGAAAAAAAGAAAATAGCGAAAGAGAGTTAGCCTCATCTTTAAAACCTCCCATATTTTATAATTATGTATATTACATGTAAGAGTTTTGATGTACAAATATTACGACTTTTTAGCTGCTATTTAAAATTGCTAAAATACAAATGAAATATATATTCGCAGTCAAAAAAGTTAAAATATTTCGTTTTAAGGATTATAATAGAACGAGAAACATAAAAGGGAGTGAATGAGTTTGAAACAAGAACTTATTGAAAGATTTACGAGATATGTAAAGATTGATACACAATCAAATGAAGAAAGTCATACAGTACCAACAACACCTGGACAAATTGAGTTTGGTAAGTTATTAGTGGAAGAGTTAAAAGAGATTGGCTTAACAGAAGTAACAATGGATGATAATGGGTATGTAATGGCAACACTTCCTGCTAATACGGATAAGGATGTTCCTGTAATCGGCTTTTTAGCACATTTAGATACGGCAACAGATTTTACAGGGGAAAACGTAAAACCACAAATTTATGAAAATTTTGACGGCAATGCAATTACGTTAAATGAAGAGCTAAATGTTGTGTTAACGCCAGAACAGTTCCCAGAGTTACCATCTTATAAAGGACATACGATTATTACAACAGATGGTACGACACTTCTTGGAGCAGATGATAAAGCTGGTCTGACTGAAATTATGGTTGCAATGAATTATTTAATACATAATCCACAAATTAAGCATGGGAAAATTAGAGTGGCATTTACGCCAGATGAAGAAATTGGCCGTGGGCCAGCGCATTTTGATGTAGAAGCGTTTGGTGCATCATGTGCTTATACGATGGATGGAGGTCCATTAGGTGGTTTAGAGTATGAAAGCTTTAATGCTGCAGGTGCTAAGTTAACGTTTAACGGAACGAATACACATCCTGGAACAGCGAAAAATAAAATGCGTAACGCAACTAAACTTGCTATGGAGTTTAATGGGCACTTACCAGTAGAAGAGGCACCAGAATATACAGAAGGCTATGAAGGATTCTATCATTTACTTTCATTAAATGGTGATGTTGAGCAAAGTAAAGCGTATTATATTATTCGAGATTTTGATCGTGAAAATTTTGAGGCGCGTAAACATAACGTTGAAAATATTGTGAAGCAAATGCAAGAGAAGTATGGACAAAATGCAGTCGTTTTAGAAATGAATGATCAATACTATAACATGCTTGAAAAAATCGAACCAGTGAGAGAAATTGTTGATATTGCATATGAAGCGATGAAAAGTTTAAATATCGAACCAAACATTCATCCGATTCGTGGTGGAACAGATGGATCACAATTATCGTATATGGGATTACCAACGCCGAATATTTTCACAGGTGGTGAAAACTATCACGGTAAATTTGAATATGTTTCGGTGGATACGATGGAAAAAGCTGTTCAAGTTATTGTGGAAATCGCAAGACGATTCGAGGAACAAGCTTAAAAAAGAACCAAGTAGTGCGGATGCGCTACTTGGTTCTTTAGTATAATACTCGCCACAAATAAAAAGTTGCGTAAGACTCCCAGTTGGTCCAATTTGCCGCAAAATCTTTTATTTCATGTTTAGTCGGTTTACTTTCAGAACCTGTTATATATTTAATTGCATTGTGCAAGCCAACATCGTCAATTGGAAAAGCGGAAGGAAATCGTAAACAACGCATTAAAACATAGTTGGCAGTCCACGGTCCTATACCGTGTATAGCAGTTAATTGTTTTTCAGCTTGTTTCACATCTTGTATTTGCAATAAAGATTCTTTTGATAGTTTTCCTTCTGTAATAAGCTTTGCAATACCGATTACATATTCACATTTTCTAGTCGTCATTTTTAAGTTTTTGAGATCCTCTACATGTAAATTGGCAATCGTTTCAGGAGAAGGGAATATCCAATGTTTTCTACCGTTCCATTCTACATAATTTCCAAAGTGTTCGACTAATCTTCTTTTTAGTGTATAAGCATATGTGAGATTAATTTGCTGACCGATAATTCCCCAGGAAAGTGCTTCAAATAAGTCTGGAATGCCTAAAGTACGAAGCCCATAATATTGTTCAATTGGTCTTTGAAGGAGTACATCATGTTTAGCTAATGTATAAAAGGGAGCTAAATCAGTAGTTAAATCAAACCACTCTTTTACATAGTGAGCTACAGCTTCGCATATCGATTCTTCAGATGTATATGATTCTTCTAAAAAATGTATTTGAATATTATCATCCGAGTTCATACTAATTTCCACTAAAGGATGTACATCCTGAACAGGGATCACTTTATAAATTTTGTTATCTTCAATGTAGAACATACATTCATTGTTAGAACGTGATAGATAGCGTAAATTTTCTTGGAAACTAAATTCTGTTGGAACTGCTAAAGTTAATGCGCTAGTATATTTTGCTGTCATATGCATTCTACCTGAGACTTTTCTAATGTAAGCAACACTTTCTTCATTTCTAATCCGCCCCTAAAACCGGTTAGTTTACCATTCTTTCCAATAACACGATGGCAAGGAATTGTAATGAGAAGAGGGTTGGCAGCAATAGCAGTAGCAACGGCACGCACAGCAGTAGGTTTGTGCATTCTTTCGGCAATTTCTGAATAAGAGTATGTCTTTCCATAAGGAATTTCACGTACCGTATTCCAAACAGATAATTGAAAATCAGTTCCGTAAGCATCGATAGGGAATGTAAAAGTTTCTCGCTTACTTTCTAAATACTCGATAACTTCTTTCGTATATGATTGCAGGTAATCTGGATTACAGGTCAATATATGTTGTGGCAATTTTTTTCTAGCCCATATATTTAGTTCTTCAAATTTTTCATCTTGTGATCCAATGAAGCATAGTCCATTTTCAGTTGCCGCAATATGAAACTGCCAATTTTCATGTGTAAGTAGCGTCCAATATATAAATTTATTTTTGGAGGAATTCATTATTGTATCCTTCTTTCATTTCGTTCTTTTTTCGATATTCAGTAGGAGTAAATCCAGTATTCTTTTTAAATAAAGTTGCGAAATACTCTGGGTTTTCTATCCCGACAGCAGTACTAATTTCTTTAATGGATTGATTTGTGTGTAAAAGGTGTTCTGCCGCTTTAACAATCCTAAACTGCTGTATATATTCTATTGGACTTATTCCAGTCATTTTTTTGAAAGTGCGTTGTAAATGAAATGGGCTACCATGACACATTTCAGCAAGTATGTCGAGAGTTAATAATTCGTCGAAATGCTTTTCGATATAA
Source organism: Bacillus cereus group sp. MS39 (assembly GCF_040448665.1). NCBI lineage: Bacteria > Bacillati > Bacillota > Bacilli > Caryophanales > Bacillaceae > Bacillus > Bacillus cereus group sp. MS39. The sequence continues at coordinate 1,666,373 of NZ_CP123058.1, forward strand.
TCTTTAATTTGTTTTACCCACTCTTCATTAGGTAAAGTGAGCCCATTTGGCTTACAACGTTTGCACGGGCGAAAGTTTTCACTCAATGCTTGCTCTACGTGATGAAAAATTCGTACATTGTTTCTATTCGGTATTCTTGATTTGCATGACGGTCGACAAAAGATTCCGGTTGATTTCACAGCATAAAAGAATTTACTATCATAGGAAGAATCATTATGAATAATTGCTTGCCAATGCTCATTTGTTAACGTAACCCCTTCATTGTGCAAAGAACATCACCTCTGCAATTAGTATAACCTGAATAAAGTGCGTATGTATGTATTCACAAATGTAAGAGCAAGATTACAAAGGTGAAAATATGATTGTTTTTCTATTTTGTGATAGCATGAAATTTGGAAATAAACATCAAGAGGAGGGCTATAAGTGAAGTTAATCTCATGGAATGTAAATGGCTTGCGAGCTGTTATCGCAAAAGGTGGATTTTTAGAATATCTCGAGGAATCAAGTGCTGATATATTTTGTCTACAAGAGATTAAATTACAAGATGGACAAATTGATTTAAATCCAGAGGGATATTATGCATATTGGAATTATGCCGTGAAAAAAGGTTATTCAGGAACAGCTATTTTTTCGAAAAAAGAACCGCTTGCTGTTACATACGGTTTAGGAATTGAAGAGCATGATCAAGAAGGACGAGTTATCACTTTAGAATTCGAAGATTTTTACATAATCACGTTATATACACCAAATTCAAAACGTGGATTAGAACGATTAGATTACAGAATGAAATGGGAAGATGATTTCCGGGCTTATATTAAGCAATTAGATAAAAAAAAGCCCGTTGTTTTTTGCGGAGATTTAAATGTTGCTCATAAAGAAATCGATTTAAAAAATCCAAAAAGTAATCGTAAAAATCCTGGATTCTCTGATGAGGAAAGGGAGAAATTCACACGTATTTTAGAAGAAGGATTTATTGATACGTATCGTTATCTGTATCCTGATCAGGAAGGTGCATATTCGTGGTGGTCGTATCGTATGGGAGCGAGAGCAAAAAATATTGGATGGCGTTTAGATTATTTTGTTGTTTCGGAAAGAATGAAAGACAAAATAACAGAGGCGAAAATTAATAGTGAAGTAATGGGATCAGATCATTGCCCAGTTGAATTACATATAAATTTCTAAAAAAAGAAGTATCTTCCTAGGATTAGGCGGATACTTCTTTTTTTATTCAGTTTGTTAAAATTTTTCAAATCTTTCTTGAAATAATTGCATATTAAATATATACTTAGTAACGATAATCATTATCAATGGGAATATTGTCAATGGATGAGGTGTAAAAGAATTATAGTTTAGGGGAAGTGAACGAGAATGAGTTCTGGATAGAATTATTAATCTAATGAAATATATATGTGAGATAAGTTACATATAGTTAAATTTTATTGAGAATATAGTTTGAAAATTCGAGAGGAGTTATATAAAGATGAACAAGAAGTTATTTACTTTAGGGATGGTTACAGTTTTAAGTATAGGACTAGCAGCATGCAATAGTACGGATAAAACTTCAGGAGAACAAAAGCAACAGACAAAAGCTACGGAAACGAAAAAAGACGAAAAAAGAAAAATTACATATTTAGGTAAAGAATATACAGTACCAGCAAAAGTAGATAAAATTGCGACAGCTAGTTTAGAGTCAATGGAAGATGCAGCGGTACTTGGTATTAAGCCGGTAGGTGCCATTACTGTTGGTGGTAAATTACCGAAGTATCTTGAGAAAGATTTAGAGGGTGCGAAATCTGTTGGCGAGAAAATGCAACCAAATTTTGAAACATTACTACAATTAAAGCCAGACGTTATTACATCAAGTACAAAATTCCCAGCAGAAACAGCTGAGAAATTTACGAAAGTAGCTCCGACGCTCCCAGTATCACACATTTCAACAAATTGGGAAGATAACTTAAAGTTAATGGGAGAATTAACTGGTAAAAAAGATAAAGCAGAAAAAATTATTAAAGATTACAATGCGGATGCTGAAAAGGCAAAGGCAAAACTAGGAGATAAGTTAAAAGACAAAAAAGTACTTGTCATTAGACTAAGAGCAAACGAATTATTCCTATATCCAGAAGGAGTATACTTCAACCCTGTCATTTATAAAGACCTTGGGCTAACTGCTCCAGAACAACTTAAAACTGTAAAAGCACAAGAGAAAATTTCATTTGAAAAACTTGCTGAACTGAACCCAGATTATATTTTCTTACAATATGAGACAACTGAAAATAAAAATCCGAAAGTACTAGAAGAAATTGAAAAAAATCCAATTTGGCAAAGTATGAATGCTGCGAAAGAAAAGAAAGTATTTGTAAACGTTGTAGATCCAATGGCACAAGGTGGTACAGCTTGGAGTAAAACAGCGTTCTTAAAAGAAGCAGTGAAAAACTTATCTAAATAATACAATAAGTAAGGTGCGTTGAATGATATGCAGAAAACGAATGCAGTACCAGTAACGATTTTATGTATAGCACCCATATTGATTTTAATTACCGTTATACTTTCTGTTTTATATGGTGCGAAAAACATTGATGCTGAAACAGTGTGGAATGCATTATTTCATTTTGATTCAAGCGATGTAAATCATAATATTATTATTACTTCACGTTTGCCAAGGGTAGTTGCAGCTCTTTTAGTCGGAGCATTTCTAGCCATATCAGGAGCACTTATGCAGGGGATGACAAGAAACTATCTTGCATCCCCTTCTATTATGGGTGTGACGGATGGGGCAGCCTTTGTTATTACACTTTGTATGATTTTTCTTCCGGGAATGTCATCAATTGGTATGGTTTTATGTTCAATGATTGGTTCTGCACTAGGAGCCGGTATCGTATTTGGTTTTGGTTCGCTCCTTCAAAATGGCTTATCACCAGTTAGGTTAGCGATTATCGGAACAGTTATTGGAACATTTTTAAGTAGTGTATCGGCCGCGATGGCATCATATTTCCAAATCTCTCAAAATGTTAGTTTTTGGTTTAATGCAAAGTTAGACCAAGTGGACCCTAATATCATTAAAATCACGATACCGTTTGGGATAATTGGAATAATTTTAGCATTGTTAATATCAAAATCTATTACTATTCTTTCTTTAGGCGAAGAGATTTCTATTAATCTAGGGCAGCGTACAAAACTAGTTAAAGCGATGGCGATTTTATCAGTTATCTTTTTAACAGGAACAGCAGTTGCTTTAGTAGGAAAAGTTGGTTTTGTAGGTTTAATTATTCCGCACATTACTCGCTTTATAATTGGGGTAGATTATAAGTGGATTTTGCCATGTGCAGGCGTTATTGGTGGAGTTTTCTTAGCGTTATGTGATGTTTTAAGTAGATTTGTAAACTATCCATTTGAAACACCTATTGGGGTCGTTACCTCCTTAATTGGAATTCCTTTCTTCCTTTATTTAATTCGTACAAGAGGAGGAGAGAGACATGCTTAAAAGTTCAAGTCAACGTTTTGGAATGACGATGGGGATTATTATATTTTTAATACTATGTGCTATTTATATTAGTTTAACGAATGGTACGTTTGATATTACAATTACAGATGTATTTAAAACACTCTTTAGAATAGATCCAGTACCAGACCATGATTTAGTTATTTTTGAGTTTCGTCTTCCTCGTATCGTAATTGCTGGATTAGTAGGATTAGGCCTAGGCGTTGCAGGTGCTGTAATTCAAGGGATTACGAGAAACGGCCTGGCAGACCCGGGAATTTTAGGAGTAAATGCCGGAGCAGGAACAGCAATCGTCATTTTTATGTTTTTCTTTCAAGGGCAATTAAAGAGCACAGACTGGGTTTCTATTATGATGATGCCGATGTTTGGTTTAGTTGGCGGGTTAGGAGCTGCTATCATTATTTATCTGTTTTCGTGGAAAAACGGTAAGTTAGATTCGCAGCGTCTTTTATTAACAGGGATTGCGATTGGATCAGGATTTGGAGCATTTTCCATGTATTTATCACTCAAAATGAAGTCAACTGATTTCGAGATGGCTGCAGTTTGGGTGTCAGGAAGTATATATAGTGCAAACTGGAAGTATATTATTGCTATGTTGCCGTGGCTTATCATATTAATTCCGCTTATACAAAAGAAAGCTTATTTATTAGATTTATTTCAATTGGAAGAAACGAGTATTACAAGTTTAGGTGTTCCAGTAGAAAGAGAGAAATCTATTTTACTACTAAGTAGTATCGGACTTGTAAGTGCATGTGTTGCAGTTTCAGGAAGTATTGGTTTCATTGGTTTAATGGCACCGCATATAGCGAAAAGGCTTGTCGGTATTCAGCATAAGCATATCATTCCTACGTGTGGAGTAATCGGAATGTTCCTTGTAATAGCTTCAGACTTTATTGCAAAAACAGTTTTCAACCCTGTAGAGTTACCTGTTGGGATCGTTATTTCTATTGTCGGTGTACCGTATTTCTTATATTTACTTTATAAGGCGAAAGCGTAAGAGGAGGAATAAAAGTGAGTATTTTAAGTGCAAAAAATTTAGAAACGAGTTATGAAAAGCTTACAGTGTTTCGCGATTTAAATGTGGAAATACAAGAAGGAAAAGTAACGACAATTATAGGGCCAAACGGGTGCGGTAAATCAACACTGTTAAAAACAATGGGAAGAATTTTAAAGCAAAAGAGCGGTAAAGTATATTTGCAAGGACAGGATTTAAATACGATTCCAACGAAAGAAATTGCGAAGCAGTTAGCTTTACTCCCGCAAACTCCAATTGCACCAGGAGAACTTAAAGTGGAAGAATTAATTTCCTATGGACGCTATCCACATCGAAATAATGTAAATAAGTTAACTTCAAAAGATAAAGAGATGATTGATTGGGCATTAGATATAACGAAAACTTCTGAATTTCGAACGAGACAAATTGCAAATTTATCAGGTGGTCAACGACAAAAGGTATGGCTAGCGATGGCTTTAGCACAAGAGACAGAAGTATTACTACTAGATGAACCAACCACATATCTTGATATGTCTCATCAATTAGATGTATTACAAATTGTGGAGAAGTTAAATAAAGAACATAATTGTACGGTTGTTATGGTACTGCATGATATTAACCATGCAGCAAGGTTTTCAGATGAAATTATTGCGATGAAGGAAGGGGAAATCGTTACAACTGGTAGCCCAGAAGAAATCATTACAAATGAAGTGTTAAAAGAAGTATTTCATATTGATGCGCGTGTCATGATTGATCCGTATAATGGGTCTCCTGTTTGTTTCGGTTACGATAGCGTTGTATCTCAAGAAGAGAAAGTAGAGATATATGTAACGAGTTAAGAAGGGGGGAATATAAGATGAATACTACTATTGAAAAAAAGCAGATTATTACATCTAATACAGAACAGTGGAAAATGTATTCAAAATTAGAAGGTAAAGAATATCAAATTCATATTTCAAAGCCGAGGCAGCCAGCACCAGAGTCAGGATATCCTGTTATATACGTATTAGATGGCAATGCCTTTTTTCAAACATTCCATGAAGCGGTTAAAATACAATCAGTTAGAGCAGAGAAAACAGGTGTTTCACCAGCCATTATAGTAGGTATTGGTTATCCAATTGAAGGGGCATTTTCAGGTGAGGAAAGATGCTATGATTTTACGCCTAGTGTAATTTCAAAAGATGCCCCTTTAAAACCAGACGGTAAACCGTGGCCTAAAACAGGAGGAGCACATAATTTCTTTACTTTTATTGAAGAAGAATTAAAACCTCAAATTGAAAATAATTATGAGATTGATAAAGGGAAGCAAACATTATTTGGGCATTCACTAGGTGGTTTATTTGCTTTACATATACTATTTACAAACGTAAATGCCTTTCAAAGTTATTTTATTAGTAGTCCATCTATTTGGTGGAATAACCAATCCGTGCTTGAAAAAGAAGAGAATCTAATAAATGAGTTAAACAATGCAAAAGTTGAAACAGGAGTATTTCTTACAGTTGGTTCACTAGAACGAGAGCATATGGTTGTAGGTGCAAATGAATTATCAGAGCGCCTTCTCCGAGTGAAACACGATCAGTTTCGATTTACGTTTTATGAAGCTGAAGGGGAGAATCATGCATCAGTTGTGCCGACCTCTTTAAGTAAAGGGTTAAGATTTATTAGTCACGTATAAATTGAAATGAATATCTAATAAAATGCAAACAAAAGGCTATGGGAAATTCTCCATAGCCTTTTGTTTGTGCAAGTAGAATTGTCCTTTTTGAAAGTTTTGTTTCAACTTTTCGTCTAAAGAGACAAAAAGTTGTCACAATTCGGTCACAATTAGCATAAACATAAAATAGACGAAATGAACTTATTTCCAAAAAGGCTTGATTCATTCCATTCATGATTAGTAGAGCTGAAAAAGCATGGATTAAAAGTTCACTATATTTTCAAGGAGGTAGATCGTATGAAAACTATTCTTGCTATCGCTGGGCTTATTTGGGTTTTATCACATGGCATTCCAATTTATGAAGGAGAACAAATTCGCAGTGCTCTGAATAAAAATTTTAATGAATATCATATCATTGATCGTCAAGATAAAGTCGTGACAGTTCGTGTAAATGACTGTTTTCATACGGTAACCGTTGAAGGAACTTCAGTAGTGAATGATACAAAAGTATGTGATCAGCAATAATTATATATAGGAAGAAAAAAGTCTCAATTTACACGTGTGAAAATTGAGACTTTTATATTTGTGGATGAATAATAAGCGGGGATGGATAATCCCTGCTTATTATTGTTTTTTGAAAAAAAGGCAAGGGTATCATAATAATTGAGTCTGAGAAGCTAATAAGTTGTTAAGAATAAGCATAGAGCAGAAATATACTCATATGGGGTATCATACGTAGATATTTAATGCTATAATTGGTATACTCGTAAAAGCAATTGTTTTATTGGATGAAGAGAAACTTTAAGAAGGTGATAATATGGATCATAAAGATCATGAAGCGGTAACACATAGATCAGAAAAAGAAAAAGAACAAATTATAAATAGATTAAAGAGAATTGAAGGACAAGTCCGCGGTATTCAAAATATGATTGAAAATGATCGTTATTGCGTGGATATTTTAGTGCAAATTTCAGCGATTAATGCAGCAATGAAAAAAGTAGGAATGGGTGTATTAAAAAACCATACAAGTCATTGTGTTTCAGGTGCTATTAAAGATGGCAATGGTGACGAAGCAATTGAAGAATTAATGACAGTATTTGAACGTTTTTCAAAAGCGTAAAAACAAGCTAGTATGTAACTGGCTTGTTTTTTGTTTACCTCTATATAGGATTTCGAGGTATTGATGTGTAAAATAAACTTTTAGAAAATAATTGAAAAATCATGATACAAAACCATTGATTACCTTAGGGGGGTATGGTAAGATGTAATTGTGATTAACAAACAATGAAGAAACAAGAGGAGGATTTTAAATGGAACAGTTAACATTACAAGTTGAAGGTATGTCTTGTGGACATTGTGTAAATTCTATTGAAAGCAGTGTGAAAGAACTAAACGGTGTTGAACGAGTGAAAGTTCAATTAGCAGAAGGAACTGTTGAAGTTACGATCGACTCATCAGTTGTAACGTTAAAAGATATTGTTGCTGTAATTGAAGATCAAGGATACGATGTTCAATAATTATTTTTAGATATGGAAATAAATCGTACTTTATAGGAAGTACGATTTATTTTGCTAATAATTATACCTCATAAGGGTATATAGAGGTGAGAGACATGAATGAACAAAAAGAGGCCAATCTTCAAATATCAGGAATGACATGTGCGGCATGTGCGAATAGAATTGAAAAAGGCTTGAAAAAAGTAGAAGGTGTTCATGATGCAAATGTAAATTTTGCACTTGAAAAAACAAAAATAATGTATGATCCCCAAAAAACAAATCCGCAACAATTTAAGCAAAAAGTTGAATCGCTAGGGTATGGAATTGTAAGTGATAAAGCTGAGTTTACTGTTTCAGGGATGACATGCGCGGCATGTGCGAATAGAGTAGAAAAGCGCTTAAATAAATTAGAAGGTGTGAACGGAGCGACAGTAAATTTCGCTTTGGAATCGGCTACAGTAGATTTTAATCCTGATGAAATTCATGTAAATGAAATGAAGAGTGCAATTACGAAATTAGGCTATAAATTGGAAGTGAAATCAGATGAGCAAAATGGATCAACTGATCATCGCTTACAAGAAATTGAGCGACAAAAGAAGAAATTTATTATTTCGTTTATTTTATCATTCCCGTTACTGTGGGCAATGGTAAGTCATTTCTCATTTACATCGTTTATTTATTTACCTGATATGCTTATGAACCCTTGGGTGCAGCTAGCTCTTGCAACTCCGGTTCAGTTTATCATTGGTGGGCAGTTTTATGTTGGAGCTTATAAAGCGTTACGAAATAAAAGTGCCAATATGGATGTTCTCGTTGCACTTGGAACGTCTGCAGCGTATTTCTATAGTGTGTATTTAAGTATTAGGTCGATTGGTTCTTCTGAACATATGACAGACTTGTATTTTGAAACGAGTGCAGTACTTATTACATTAATTATTTTAGGTAAATTATTTGAGGCGAAAGCAAAGGGACGCTCGTCAGAAGCAATTAAAAAATTAATGGGATTACAGGCGAAAACCGCTACTGTTTTACGAGATGGAACAGAAATAAAAATTTTAATCGAAGAAGTGGTAGTTGGTGATATCGTTTATGTAAAACCTGGTGAAAAAATCCCGGTAGATGGGGAAATTGTAGAAGGAAAGTCAGCAATAGATGAATCGATGTTAACAGGTGAGAGTATTCCAGTTGATAAAACAATTGGGGATGTAGTAATCGGTTCTACAATAAATAAAAACGGATTTTTAAAAGTGAAAGCAACTAAGGTAGGAAGAGATACTGCATTAGCTCAAATTATTAAAGTAGTAGAAGAGGCGCAAGGTTCAAAAGCTCCTATTCAAAGGGTAGCTGATCAAATTTCAGGTATTTTCGTACCGGTTGTAGTTGTGATTGCTATTATCACATTTGCAGTGTGGATGCTATTTGTTACACCTGGTGATTTTGGCGGAGCACTTGAGAAAATGATAGCCGTACTTGTTATCGCTTGTCCATGTGCATTAGGTCTTGCGACACCTACATCTATTATGGCGGGATCAGGAAGATCAGCAGAGTATGGTATTTTATTTAAAGGCGGGGAGCATTTAGAAGCAACGCACCGATTAGATACAGTTATTTTAGATAAAACAGGTACAGTGACAAACGGGAAGCCGGTGCTAACAGATGTAATTGTAGCAGATGGATTCCACGAAGAAGAAATACTACGTTTAGTAGGTGCGGCAGAAAAAAATTCTGAACATCCACTTGCAGAAGCGATTGTAGAAGGAATTAAAGAAAAGAAAATTGAAATCCCAAGTTCAGAAATGTTTGAAGCGATTCCAGGATTCGGTATCGAATCAATTGTAGAAGGGAAACAATTATTAATTGGTACACGTCGATTAATGAAGAAATTCGATATTGATATTGAAGAAGTTTCTAAATCTATGGAAGAGCTAGAACGAGAAGGAAAAACAGCAATGCTTATTGCGATCAATAAAGAATATGCTGGTATAGTGGCCGTTGCAGATACTGTAAAAGATACTTCAAAAGCAGCTATCGCAAGACTTAAGAAAATGGGTCTAGACGTTGTTATGATCACAGGAGATAACACACAAACTGCTCAGGCAATCGCTAAGCAAGTTGGTATTGATCACGTAATTGCAGAAGTATTACCAGAAGGAAAAGCAGAAGAAGTGAAAAAACTCCAAGCACAAGGTAAGAAAGTAGCAATGGTTGGAGATGGAATAAATGATGCTCCTGCTCTTGCTACGGCGGATATCGGTATGGCAATTGGAACAGGAACGGATGTAGCGATGGAAGCGGCAGATATTACGTTAATCCGTGGGGATTTAAATAGTATTGCTGATGCAATCTTTATGAGTAAGATGACGATAAGAAATATTAAGCAAAATTTATTCTGGGCACTAGCTTATAACGGATTAGGAATCCCGATTGCGGCGTTCGGTTTCTTAGCACCTTGGGTTGCAGGAGCGGCTATGGCATTTAGTTCTGTATCCGTTGTATTAAATGCATTACGATTACAAAGAGTGAAATTAAAAAAATAAAAATCTAGAGAGTAATTGCATATGCTTTTAAACGAAAAACAATACTTTGAAATAAGTATTGTTTTTTGTTTATATAGAAAGAAAAAAGATATAATAAAGCAGAAATATTGAATACTAGATGGTAGACAAGTTAAATGATAGTTTAGTAAGGAGGTTCATATATGTTAAAAGATACGATCATTAGAACATTCCATAAGGAGGATTTAGAACAAGTATTACAGTTGTTCTATGAAACAGTTCATACAATTAATGCAAAAGATTATAACGTGTTACAGCTACAGGCATGGGCACCAGATCGACTAGATAGAGAAAGCTGGTTAAAGTCTTTAGAAAAGAATATTAGTTATGTAGCGGATCATAACGGTGTGATCGTGGGATTTGGGGATTATAATGATGATCATTACGTGGATCGCTTATTTACGCATAAAGATTATCAAGGAAAAGGGATAGCTTCCTACATACTACAGAAGTTAGAAAAAGAAGCAGTAAGCTTGGGTCATAGGGAGATATATACAGAGGCGAGTATTACAGCAAAACCTTTCTTTGAAAGTAACGGTTTTATTTGCATAAAGGAACAAAAGAAACAGCATAATGGTCAGATTTTTATTAATTATGTAATGAAAAAAATAGCCTTCTCATAAACGAGAAGGCTATTTTTCATTATTTTACAGCTTCTTTTAGTTCTTTACCAGCTTTGAAAGCAGGTACTTTAGAAGCTGCGATTTGCATTTCTTCACCAGTTTGTGGGTTACGGCCTGTACGAGCAGCTCTTTCGCGAACTTCGAATGTACCGAATCCGATAAGTTGTACTTTCTCACCAGCAGCTAAAGTGTTAGTGATTGATTCTACTACAGTTTGTAAAACTACAGTAGCTTCTTTTTGAGAAATCTCAGCATTTTGTGCTACGTTTTTGATTAATTCTGTTTTGTTCATGTTTTTCACCTCATATGTAAATAATGCTATTTAAGTTGTTATTATAACGTATAAAACATTCGAGAACAAGTGTACGCACATATATTCGTAAAAAAAATGAAATTTGTAATATTTTTGAGAGCCACTTTATAGACATTCAATTTAAGCGGATACAGATTTTTTCTTTAATGCAGTTTGCTCTTTATTGGAAGGGAGTTTCTTATTATAGGATATGAAATAAGGTAATGCTACAAATAACATACCTCCTACTAAGTTTCCAAAGAAAACAAAAATGAAGTTTGGAAAATATTCAATCCAAGTTAAATGACCGGCAAAAATTGCAGCTGGGATAACAAACATATTGGCTACAACGTGTTGAAATCCAATCGCAACAAAAGTCATAACTGGGAACCAAATGCCGATAATCTTTCCGATAAATTCTTTACTTCCCATACTAAGCCAAACAGCTAAACAAACGAGCCAATTACATCCGATTGCAGAAATGAAGGCTTGTAGTGGTGTATCTTGAAGTTTAGCTTGCGCAATAGAAACTGTTTTCGCTAAAAAAGCGCCTTCTGTTAATCCGACGATATGACCGAAAAAATAAGCAACGAATACAGCACCTATGAAGTTGCTAAACGTAACAATAACTAAATTTCGGATGAAGTGAAATAAGTCGATTTTTTTGTGAAGCCACGCCATTGAAACGGTCATCATATTGCCAGTTACTAACTCACCGCCTGCAAGAATAACGAGTATAAGACCGATAGGAAATACAGCGGCACCTAGAAAACTAGTAAATGATCCCCAAGATTTTGGCATTGTTCCAATAACATGAATATCGAGTAAATACCCTAATGCTATGAAAGCACCACCAAAAAAACCGAGAATTAGCATAGGGAGTAATGATAAATGAGCTTTTTTTCTACCGGAATTCGCAGCAAGTTCCGTAATTTCTTCTGGTGTAAATACAGACATGAATAATCTCTCCTTAATAAAATGATAGAATGAATAGAAGGAACATTTTTAAGAATCTATGTATTATAAAAATATGTTATGACTTCTGTATAAATTTGTCAAAGTAAATGAGGATAGAATTGGATATAGCTAACATTGTTCATGTTGTCACATTAATGTAACAATAAGGCTTTAAAGTACTTCTAGAGGTGAGAACATGAATACGAATCATGTAAAAAAAGAACAAAAAAAATCAATCGTCAAGATATGTATAATCAGTTTCATAAGTATAGTAGTGATTTCAATAAGTTTGTATTTCTATGCGACAGAAATAGAACGAAAACTAGTAACAGTTACGTGGAATGAAATAGAAGCTTCTACAATTCCTAAAGAGTTTAATAACAAAAAGATATTACAATTCTCAGATGTGCATTTAGGGCCAGAATTTACATTGAAACAACTAGAAAATTTGGTAGAGAAGATGAATGCATTACATCCAGATGTAGTAGTTTTTACAGGGGATTTAATAGATAAGTTTGGATCGTATAAGGCGGAAAGAGAAGAAGCGAAAAGTATTTTACAGAAAATACATGCGCCCTTAGGGAAATATGCAGTGTTTGGGAATCATGATAGGGGCGGGGGAGGTAGTTTATTTTATAAAAAGTATATGGAGGAAGCTGGTTTCTCTGTGTTAGTAAATGAAGTGCATAAAATTAATGCAGAAAATGGCAAATATATTACAATATCAGGTTTGGATGATTTTTTATTAGGGAATCCGAAAATAGACGCGACTTTAAAACAAGTAAGGCAACAAGATTTTAATATGCTCTTAGTACATGAGCCGGATATTGTAGACAAAGTAGCTCGTTACCCAGTTGATTTTCAAATGTCAGGACATAGTCACGGAGGACAAGTTCAAATTCCTTTTATAGGTCCATTAATTACTACAAAATTAGCTGAGAGTCATGTTGAAGGTATGTATGAATTAGAAGGGAAGAATAAGTCGTTACATTTATACGTAAATCGTGGTATTGGGACAACACGAATGCCTGTTAGATTTTGGAGTGTACCTGAACTTTCAGTATTTGTGTTAAAGCAAAATAGCAACTAGACTATTTTAGAGTAGTAACAGGACTTTCAGAGAAAGTTCTCTTTTTTTATTGGGTAAATACAGAATGTTATGTGATTTTTATTTAAAGTGTTAAAAAGGAAAGGGGAATTTCTATGGTAGAAACATGGCATAAAGAATTGGAAAGTTTATATAACGAAATGGTTTCGTGGCAAATTACTTTTAAGTATTGTAAATAGTTATGTAGAGATGGAAAAGAATCTTTTCATCATGTAGAAGTGAAAAAGTAATTTACATAAATAAAAAACAACAATAGGTTATGTAACCTATTGTTGTTTTTTATTATTTTTGCAAGGGAATAGCATCAAAATATGTTCTATAGTTATTAGAGAATTCAAAGTTGTTTTTTGCATCCCAATTAATAGACCAAGACATTAGGCCGCGGAATGCAGGGTAGCCACTCTGATTTGAAAGTTTATACTTTCCTCCGAAAGGAATTCCTTTAATGATATAATCTAAAGCTTTTTTCATTTCAGTTGGAGAAATATATCCGCCACTTGGAGCGGCCGCTGGTGCTGCAGGAAGTCCAATCATGACTTGATCCGAACGAAGAGCTGGGAAAATGTTATTTGTATTACCACCTACAGGAAAACCATGTAAGAGCATATCTGCCATAGCGACTTCGTAGTCTGCAGTACCTTGATTGTAGTTATTACCGTCCATTCCAATCCCGCTACCAGCGTTGTAGTGTTGAACGTGAATGTATGTTAGTTTGTCTTTTACTCCGAAAATAATCGGTAAATAAGCACCCCAGATGCTTCCGTATGCGCTATAACCACCTTGAACATAAGCTGTTTCAGGAGCCATGCTTAATAAAAAATCTGGACCGTAATGATCTGAGATTGTTCGAATAGCTGAGATAAGATTTACGATTTGAGGAGTAGTTGGGTTTTTAAAATTAGTGTCATTTCCGTTTAAGTAAATACCTGATTCAAGGTCAATATCTATTCCATCAAAACCATATTTATCGATCAGAGATTGTAGGGAATTAATAAAACGTTGCTTAGCCGCATTGTCAGGAAGTAAAACGACCCCATTTTGTCCACCTATTGAAAGAACTATTTTCTTACCTTTACTTTTTAAATAAGAAATATCTGATTTAAACTCTGCATCTGTACCATACACAGGAGAAAATTCAACAGTGGAACGATCACCACCAGTTTCACCGAAAGATACATTGATTACATCCCATTTTGGTGAAACGTCTCTTAATTTAATAATGCCAGTACCGTTGTCGAAGTTATGCCAGTATCCAACGAGTAATTTTGATCCTAAATTGTTTGCAGCTTGTGCTTGGAAGGGAGCTAGCGGTAGCAGTAAGAAAATTACTAACGTACAACAAATAAATTTGAACTTGTTTAACATATCAACACTCCTATACAAAAAGTTGTCTAGATGTATAATCTTGTTTATTTTATGATATCTGAAAATTCGATCTTTTGTAAGGTGACTATAATTTTCTCAACAATTGTGTATGGAAAATTATTAAACCTAATGTAATAATTTTTGGAGGAGATCGAATTACGATTGTTAAATTCAGAATATTTTGATATATTTTAAAGTATAGGACAAGATTTTTCGCATAATACTCTTACATAAAGTGAAACTTTAATCAGTGGGGCTTTGTTCATCCCCGCTGATTATCAGCCCTCACCAATCGGGCTTTTACGGGCAGTAGATTCCCACCTAACTTCTTTGCTTCCGCTGAATTTTGAGGTGGGGGTCTTACTGCCCGTTAATGCGGGGTAAATTTCAAAATTAAGTTTGGAAGGGGATGTACAAGAGTTGGATAAAAATCTTAAGAAAGACCTCAAAATACGCCACATTACAATGATTTCCATTGGTGGCGTAATAGGAGCTGGTTTGTTTGTTGGAAGCGGTGCGGTTGTGCATTCAGCCGGACCAGGTTCTATCGTTTCATATGCATTAGCAGGACTTCTAGTCATTTTCGTTATGAGAATGCTAGGGGAAATGGCAGCTATTAACCCGACAAGTGGTTCATTTGCAACATATGCAAGAGAAGCAATTGGTCCATGGGCCGGTTATACAATTGGGTGGCTATATTGGTTTTTCTGGGTAATTGTTATTGCGATAGAAGCTACAGCAGGTGCTGGTATTATTCAATATTGGATTCCAGAAATCCCGCTCTGGTTATTAAGCTTAATATTAACGATTTTATTAACATTGACGAATGTTTTTTCGGTGAAATCATTTGGAGAGTTTGAATATTGGTTTTCATTTATTAAAGTAATAAGTATTGTTTTGTTCCTTTGTCTTGGACTCGCTGTTATTTTAGGATTTGTACCAGGAACGGAAGCACCTGGCACTTCGAATTTAGTAGGGCAAGGAGGATTTATGCCAAATGGTATAAGTTCGGTGCTACTTGGAATTACCGTCGTTATATTTTCATTTATGGGATCAGAGATTGTCGCAGTAGCCGCTGGAGAGTCTGCCGAACCTGTAAAAGCAGTAAAAACAGCAACAAATAGTGTAATTTGGCGTATTCTCGTATTTTTTATTGGATCGATCGCTGTAGTTGTTACACTCCTTCCGTGGAATTCAGCGAACATACTAAAAAGCCCGTTTGTGGCGGTGCTGGAACATATAGGGATACCAGCGGCAGCACAAATTATGAACTTTATCGTTTTAACAGCTGTACTTTCTTGTTTAAATTCGGGTTTATATACGAACTCAAGAATGCTTTTTTCAATGGCAGAAAGAGGAGACGCGCCAAAGGCATTTTTGAAATTGAATAGTAGTGGTGTTCCAGTTCGGGCGGTTTTATTTGGAACTTTCTTTGCTTACATTGGAGTTGTTTTTAGTTACATATCTCCAGATAAAGTATTTTTATTTTTAGTGAATGCATCTGGCGGGATTGCGTTACTCGTTTATCTCGTTATAGCGGTTTCACATTTCAAGATACGTAAAAAAATGGGGAAAGCGGAACAACAAAATTTGAAAGTCAAAATGTGGCTTTTTCCATATGTAACATATGTTACAATTACTGCGATTATAGCAGTTTTAGTTGCCATGCTCGCAATTGAATCTTTACGTTCACAAGCGCTTTTAACAATGCTTGTTACTGTTCTTATAATAATTTCTTATTTTATTTTTAATAGAAATAAAAATAGTACATTATTGAATCCTAAAAGCAAGAATGAGGAATCTGTTCGATTCTAATTTCTTGTTTTAGAAGAGAGTTACACCCAATCATTGCTATAAAAGAATCATATATAATCATAGAAACAAGTAATTACTATTGTCATAGTGAATATAAACTTTTTTCTTGACTTTTTATATGAAGGCGAGCAAAATGGTAAAAAAGGAAGGGGGGATGACGATGGAAGAGTACGTACTAGAGCTGTATAACTTGTTATATACGACAGAATGGCAAGATATTGTTTCATTTCTAGGAATAATGTTTTGTATGAAAATTGTAATTGTATATATGGAAGAGCAAGGTATGTTCTATTCCTTCTCATCTCCGTTCGATGTGCAGCGCGAGCCGTTGCCAAACTATGCCAAGGTAAATTACGAACAATTTCCTTTTGTGATTTTCTTTATGATTCAATTTATAACAGCAATTGTAAAGAAAAAGGAAAGTGACGATGAAGAGTGCCATTCAACTTGTAATATAGCGACTGCTTTTTAAGCTAAATACAAGGAGGAGATTTATATGTGGTTTCGATTTCTTATGATTGGTTTCTTTTCATTAACAGCAATTTCTTTAATGGGATATCAAGTGTCTGAAATTTATCAAGCATATAGCAATACGTTTTTTAACAAAAACTAATTACATTGCTATTTAAATAATAAAGCGATAAAATCCTTCTTAAGAAGTTTTATTAAGAAGGATTTTTTTCTATGCTCTGTCTTACTGTGTCAAACTATTGTCACATTTACACTGTGAATAATATGTTAAAATAGTGAGGTTACGTATACATATTTGAAGGAAGAGGAGTGACCATTTTGGTGGATCAATCAACTAATCAGAAAAGCTATGCTCCTATTGTGATAACGCTTTCTGTAATTGTAAATGCGATTATTTTATTTTTGTTCTTTGGACCTGTTGGCTATGAAGGAGAAGTACATTTTGATGTAACAATTTTACCAATGTTAAATGCAATTTTTAATAGCTTTACGTTCGTATTCTTATTAGCAGCTTTATACTCTATTATTAAGAAAAATGTGAAAATGCACCGCGGTTTTATCCTGGCAGCATTTACAACGACGTTGCTATTTTGTGTTTCTTATTTATCGTATCATTACTTGGCGCCGGCAACACATTTTGGTGGAGAAGGATTCATTAAATATGTGTACTTCATTATTTTAATTACACATATTATCCTTGCAGCAATTATTGTACCACTTGCATTGTTTGCACTTGTATTTGGTTTTACAAATCAATTAACACGTCATCGTAAAATTGTACGTTGGACGATGCCGATTTGGTTATATGTAAGTTTATCTGGTGTTATTGTTTACTTAATGATCTCACCTTATTACCAATAAAAAATCTCAGCCTGTAGGCTGGGATTTTTTTGTTAGGCAAATATTTTTGTGAAATGAAAAAAATATGGTATACAAAAGTATAGTTGCTTTTCATATAGAAGGGATGGTAAAGGAATATGCAAAATTTTGTATTTCGTAATCCAACGAAACTTATTTTCGGTAAAGGGCAGTTAGAACAGTTGAAAACTGAAATTCCACAGTTCGGTAAAAAAGTTCTTCTCGTATACGGGGGAGGCAGTATTAAAAGAAACGGTATTTATGATAATGTAATTTCTATTTTAAAAGATATAAATGCAGAAGTATTTGAATTGACAGGCGTTGAACCGAATCCTCGTGTATCAACTGTAAGGAAAGGAATTCAAATTTGTAAAGATAATGGTGTTGAATTTATTTTAGCAGTTGGCGGAGGAAGTGTGATCGACTGTACGAAGGCAATTGCTGCTGGTAGCAAATATGATGGAGATGTATGGGATATTGTAACGAAAAAAGCATTTGCTAGTGAGGCGTTACCATTTGGTACGGTGCTTACTCTTGCAGCGACAGGCTCTGAAATGAATGCTGGTTCTGTCATTACAAACTGGGAAACGAATGAAAAATATGGCTGGGGTAGCCCAGTTACTTTCCCGCAGTTTTCAATTTTAGATCCAGTCCATACTGCGTCTGTACCGAAAGACCAAACAATTTACGGTATGGTAGATATTATGTCGCACGTATTAGAGCAGTATTTCCACCACGGAACAAATACAGCACTACAAGATCGTTATTGTGAATCTGTATTAAAAACAGTAATTGAAACCGCTCCTAAGCTTTTAAGTGATTTAGAAAATTATGAGCATAGAGAAACCATTTTATATTGCGGTACTATGGCGTTAAACGGCATTTTAGCGATGGGAGTAAAAGGAGACTGGGCAACTCACAATATTGAGCACGCAGTTTCTGCGGTTCATGATATACCACACGGGGGTGGCCTTGCGATTTTATTCCCGAACTGGATGAAGCATGTTCTAGATGAAAATGTAAGTCGTTTTAAACAGTTCGCTATTCGTGTATTCCATGTAGAAACAGATGGGAAAACTGATCGAGAAGTTGCGTTAGAAGGAATTGAGGCGTTACGTCAATTTTGGACTTCAATTGAGGCGCCGGTAACATTAGCTGATTACGCTATTGGGGAAAATGAAATTTATTTAATGGCGGATAAAGCAATGGCTTATGGCGAATTTGGTAACTTTAAAAAATTAAATAAAGACGATGTTTTAAGCATATATAAAGCTTCTTTATAAGTGAATCAAGCAAAGAAACCCATTTGATATAACAATCAAATGGGTTTCTTTTTTGTTGTTTATAACTGTTCGTGACTGGTTTTGGTTATTTTTGAATGTTTATGGTTGATTTTTGTGATCGTTTTCATTATACTGTAATCAAAGAAGAGGTGAATAAAATGTTAACTCCTGAACGTCATCAAATGATATTGCAACTTGTAAAAGAGCAGAAGGTTGTTAAATTACAGCAATTAGTGGAAAGAACAGAAAGCTCTGAATCAACAATTCGTCGTGATTTAGCGCAATTGGAAAAGCAAAGGTTATTAAAAAGAGTTCATGGTGGTGCTGCTGTTTTAACAGGAAAAGGACAAGAGCCAACGATGGTTGAAAAATCATCCAAAAACATTCAAATAAAACAACAAATTGCTAACTATGCGGCTAGCATTGTTGAACAAGGTGATTGCATTTATTTAGATGCAGGAAGTACAACATTTGAAATGATCCCATTTTTAATAAATAAAGATGTTACTGTCGTTACGAATGGACTTATGCATATTGAAGCTTTAGTTGAAAATAATATTCGTGCGTATTTACTAGGCGGAATGATGAAAAGTAGGACGAAAGCTTTAATTGGTGCTATGGCACAGGAAAGCATGCAGAAGTACCGTTTTGATAAATGTTTTTTAGGAGCAAATGGTGTGCATGAACAGCTTGGTTTTACAACTCCAGATCCAGAAGAGGCACTTTTAAAACAAATGGCATTAACATTTGCGAACGAAGGATATTTCTTAATTGATGAAAGTAAGTTTTCAGAAGTTGCGTTTGCGAAAATTGCCAATGTTGAAGAAGCAAATATTATTACAAACCATTTAGAAATTGATTTAGAAAAATATAAAAGACAAACCAATGTAATTGAGGCTGATAAATAATGATCTATACAGTTACTTTAAACCCATCTATTGATTATGTAGTACAAGTTAATTCCTTCGATTTAGGCGCAGTAAATCGAGCAGAGAAAGATATGAAATTTCCTGGAGGGAAAGGCATTAACGTTTCTCGCGTTCTTCATCGTTTAGGTGTTGAAAATGTAGCGCTTGGATTTACTGGTGGATTTACCGGTCGATTTATTAAAGATGTATTACAGGCGGAAGGTGTAACAACAAACTTTGTTCAAGTAGATGGAGATTCTCGAATTAATGTGAAAATAAAAGGGCAAGAAGAGACAGAATTAAATGGACAAGGTCCTAGTGTGACAAATGGGCAATTTGAACAATTAATGAAACAAATTGAAAGTATGAGGCAGGGAGATTGTGTTGTACTAGCTGGAAGTTTACCGGCGTCTATCCCAACTACTTTTTATGAATCAATCGCAGCGTTCGGAGCTGAAAAAGGCATTCGCGTAGTAGTCGATGCAAGTGGTAGTGCACTGCATCATGTAATTAAAAATAAGCCATTTTTAATAAAGCCTAATCATCATGAACTTGGTGAGTTATTCGGAGTAGAGATTTCAACAGTAGAAGATATTTTACCGTATGGAAGAAAATTAGTTGAACAAGGTGTAGAGCATGTTATCGTATCAATGGCTGGAGATGGGGCTTTATTATTTACGGCAGAAGGTATATATGAAGCAACTGTTCCAAAAGGTGTTGTAATTAATTCGGTTGGGGCCGGAGATTCACTCGTTGCAGGATTTGTAGGGAAATATGAACAGACAAAAGATATTGAAAAGGCATTTCAATATGGCGTTGCAACAGGGAGTGCAACGGCATTTTCAGCTGATTTATGTGAAAAGGAAAAAGTAGAAGAATTATTGTCGCAAGTAATTGTAACTAAGCGATAGGGGGAAACAACATATGAAAATTACAGAACTATTAAAAAGGGATACAGTTATTATGAATTTGACAGCTTCAAATAAAGAAGCTGTCATAGATGAATTAGTTGAGAAATTAGACGGCGCAAATCGTTTAAATAGCAAAGCGGAATTTAAAGAAGCTATTTTAAAGCGGGAGTCACAAAGTACGACTGGAATAGGGGAAGGGATTGCAATACCTCATGCGAAAACAAAAGCTGTTAAGCAACCAGCGATTTGTTTTGGTAGAAGTGTAAGCGGTATCAACTATGAATCGCTTGATGGGCAGCCTGCACATTTATTCTTTATGATTGCTGCGAGCGAAGGGGCGAATAATACTCATTTAGAAACGTTATCGCGCCTATCTACATTATTAATGGATGAAGGATTTCGTAAGCAATTGTTAGAAGCAAAGGATGAAGAGGAACTTCTTCGTTTATTTGATGAAAAAGAGAATGAAAAAGAAGAAGAAGACATTGAGGTTGCAAAACCAGAAGGAAATGAACCGTACGTATTAGCAGTTACGGCTTGTCCAACTGGAATCGCTCACACTTATATGGCTGCGGATAGCTTGAAAGCAAAAGCAGCAGAGCTAGGAATAGCGATTAAAGTTGAAACGAATGGATCAACAGGTATAAAAAACGCTTTAACGAAAGAGGACATTGAACGAGCAACAGCTATTATCGTTGCCGCAGATAAACAAGTAGAAATGAACCGTTTTGCTGGGAAACATGTTATTCAAGTGCCAGTCGCTGATGGGATTAGAAAAACGGAAGCGCTTCTTAATCGAGCTGTAAAACAAGACGCGCCAATCTTTAAAGGAATAAAGGAAGATGGGAAGACAGAAAGTACAGAGAAAGAAAAAGGGTTAGGAATTTATAAGCACTTAATGAACGGTGTAAGTAATATGCTTCCATTCGTTGTTGGTGGAGGAATTTTAATTGCACTAGCATTTTGGATTGGTGGCATAAAAGCAGAAGGACCATTGGCTGAATTGTTAATGTCTATTGGTGGAGGCAAAACAGGTGCGTTTTTATTCCTCGTACCAATTTTAGCTGGATTTATTGCAAGTTCTATTGCTGATCGCCCTGGTTTCATGCCTGGTGTTGTAGGTGGATTTTTAGCTGCACATGCGAATGCTGGATTTTTAGGGGGATTAATTGCTGGTTTCTTAGCTGGGTATGTTGTTTTAGGATTGAAAAAATTGTTTTCAGGATTACCAGCACAGTTAGAAGGAATTAAACCTGTATTGTTATATCCGGTCTTTGGATTGTTGATTACAGGAGTTGTTATGCAAAAAGTAGTAATTCCGCCTGTAGTAGCATTGAATGAAATGTTAACAGGATGGTTAAATGGTTTGAACGGTACAAATGCTATATTACTAGGTCTTATATTAGGTGGTATGATGGCAATTGATATGGGTGGTCCAATTAATAAAGCTGCATTTACATTTGGTATTGCTGCAATAGAAGCGCAGAACTTTGGCGTGCACTCTGCTGTTATGGCCGGTGGTATGGTACCACCATTAGCGATTGCATTCGCAACTACTTTCTTTAAATCAAAATTTACTGAAGCAGAACGTAAATCTGGTTTAACAAATTATATTATGGGAGCATCGTTTATTACAGAAGGTGCGATTCCATTTGCAGCTGCAGATCCGATTCGAGTAATAGTAAGTTGTGTTGTTGGTTCAAGTGTTGCGGGTGCATTATCTATGTTATTCCAAATTACGTTACCAGCACCGCATGGTGGATTGTTTGTTATCGCATTAGTAAATAAACCGGTGTTATATATTTTCTCGATATTCATAGGGACAGTTATTTCAGCTCTTATGATGGGGATTTGGAAAAAGAAAGTTAAATAACACATGAAAAAGGAGTAGCTTTTATTAGCTGCTCTTTTTTATTACAAAAAAGGAGATTAATAATTGGAGAATGATGAATTTTGGTAAAAGATGTAATGAAATATGTTTTTTTTGTAACAAAAAAGTAATACTGTAATTTTTTCTGGAAAAAATTTTGGGCTAGTATGTGGAAAATATATGAAAACTATTGGGGATTCTATTAGAAATGGAATTCATTAATATGGAAATTTATGTTACAACTCATTAATCGTGTATTACGAATGGTTTGTAATTGTGTGATTTCTAAAAATCCTAAAAATCTGTTGCTATAATGAAAATACGAAAACAAAGCAAATGGAGGCTATTCATGAAAAAATTATTAGGTATAGCAACGGCGGCAGTTTTTGGTCTTGGGATTTTTGCAGGTTCTGCGAAAGCAGAAACGATTGTAACAACAGACGTATTAAATGTTAGAGAAAACCCAACTGTAGAGTCAAAGCTTGTAGGTAAAATGTTAAGTGGAAATAAATTAGATGTTATAAATACAGAAAACGGATGGGCAAAAATTAAATTAAATGGTAAAGAAGCGTTTGTAAGTGCTGAATTTACAAAAAGTACATATTATGTAACGGCGGGCGTGTTAAATGTTCGTGCTGGAGCGAATACTGACTCTGAAATTCTTGGTAAACTGAATAAAGATGATGTAATTGAAACGACAAATCAAGTTCAAAATGAATGGTTACAATTTGACTATAATGGAAAAACGGGATATGTTCACATGCCATTTTTAACAGGGACGGTACCTGTAATTGAAAAGAAAGAAGTTGTAACGCAAGAAGAGGCGCCAGTAAGAGTAAATACGCCGGTTAAAAATAATAAAGTAGTTAAGAACAAAGAGTCTGTTAAAAATGTAGAATCAAGTAAACCTGTGGCAAAACAGCAGTCAACTACGAAACAAGTTACGAAATCTACTGAAACAAGTGCACCTGCTGGTGGACGTGAAATAACAGTAGAAGCGACAGCGTATACAGCGCATCCAAGTGAGAATGGTACGTATGGTGGTCGTGTATTAACTGCAATGGGGCATGATTTAACAGCAAATCCGAATATGAAAGTAATTGCTGTTGATCCTAAAGTAATTCCGCTTGGATCAAAAGTATGGGTAGAAGGATATGGAGAAGCAATTGCTGGAGATACTGGTGGTGCGATTAAAGGAAATCGTATTGATGTATTAGTCGGTTCAGATGGTAGTGCCGATAGCTGGGGGCGCAAATCTGTAAAAGTGAAAGTGATCAAATAGTGTATATGTATTAATATAAAAGGCGGTTGCTTGAAAGTATGTAAGCAACCGCCTTTTATGGGTTATTGAAAAGGATAAATAGTTTTACCTGTAATAATTTTATAGGCACTGCAAAATTGATTTTGTATATACTCTGTATTTTTATTTTCTGGATGTAATGTTGTTTCTTGGAGAGTAGAATGAAAAGAACGTAGCAAACAATTTAAGGCGAAATATAATTCTTCTTGTGAACAATTTTGTTCTTTTGTAGCAGTAGCTAAAATAAGGTCTTTTGTTAAAGATGAAAAATTGATGGTGGATTGTTTCATAGTCAACTCATCCTCTCGAAGGTATTTTTAATCATGTATATGCGGAATTGGACAAACTATGTTCTTTTTTATTTGTAATTTCATGTACCGGAATGAAAGAACTTGCAATCATGCCGTTAAAATTGGTAAGATTGGATATAATCAATAGATGGAGTACATTACATAAAGAGAGTTGAATGATATGGGAGAAGTGCAACGTGAAAAAGTTGCTGTCATCATTGGACCAACTGCTGTTGGAAAGACGAAGTTAAGTATTGATCTTGCCAAAGCGTTGAATGGTGAAATTATAAGTGGAGATTCCATGCAGATTTATCGTACGATGGATATTGGAACTGCAAAGGTGACAAAAGAAGAAATGGATGGAATTCCGCATTATATGGTCGATATAAAAAATCCAGAAGAATCATTTTCTGTTGCCGAATTTCAAGAACGTGTTCGTAAGCATATTCGAGAGATTACAGAGCGTGGTAAATTGCCAATTATCGTTGGTGGAACTGGTCTGTATATACAATCTGTTTTATTCGATTATCAGTTTACGGATGATGCTGGCGATACTATATACCGAGAACAAATGGAAAAGTTAGCATTAGAACGTGGTGTGGAATATGTACATAAGAAATTACAAGAAGTAGACCCAGAAAGTGCTGAGCGTATTCATGCAAATAATGTACGTCGTGTCATTAGAGCGTTAGAAATTTTCCACACGACGGGTGAAAAAATGAGTGATCAACTTGAAAAACAAGAAAACGAGTTATTATACGATGTTTCCTTGATTGGCTTGACAATGGATCGAGAAATGCTATACGATCGCATTAACTTACGAGTTGATATAATGATGGACCAAGGGTTATTAGAAGAAGTAGAAGGATTGTATAATAGAGGGATACGAGATTGTCAATCTATTCAAGCGATTGGGTATAAAGAGATATATGATTATTTTGAGGATCGTGTCTCTTTAGAAGAAGCGGTATCACAATTAAAGACGAATTCACGTCGTTATGCAAAGCGTCAATTAACGTGGTTCCGTAATAAGATGGATGTCACGTGGTTTGATGTTACAGGCGGTGAAAAAACGTCAGAAATTTTACGATACATAGAAGGAAAGTTACAACTAAAGTCGAATAATAGTAAGTAGAGAAAAAGAGGAGGATTCGACATGAAGCAATCAATCAATATTCAAGATCAGTTTTTAAATCAACTCCGTAAAGAAAATACGTTTGTTACGCTGTACTTATTAAATGGTTTCCAGCTTCGTGGATTAATTAAAGGATTTGATAATTTTACAGTCCTACTGGAAACAGAGGGTAAGCAACAGCTTATTTATAAACATGCAATTTCTACATTTGTACCACAAAAAAATGTTTCAATTGAATTAGAGTAGTAATGAATTATTGTACATAACAAAAAAAGAGCGAGTTTCTCGCTCTTTTTTTATTTGCTATAAACAATACATAGTGAAATTTAAGCAATTCTAAATACAGTAAGGCGAATGTTAGTGTTTCCTGTTGCAGGGATCGTAATCTCGTTAAGAGTAGATTGGACAGAAATGTTTGCGCCAGCTCTTAACGTTTCGATTGTAGTGAATGAAAGTGAGTCGCCTATTAAATTTGAAGAGAAGTTATCAGTTGCGACTGCTCCATTTATTGAAATGCCTACTCCAAGAGGAGCGCATCCTGGTGCAGTTGTAGAGATGGATACGCTAATGACATAAATACCACCGTTGATAACTGTAACTGTATCTGTGCCATTAAAGATAATATTGTTTACGTTAATTGCAGTACTGAAAATAAAGTTATTAAATTGTAGTACTGTTTGTTGAATGTTGTTTGTTACAACAATTGTTGCTACAGGGAAGCTAGGTCCAGTAGGCCCGGTAGGTCCAGTAGGTCCACCAGAAGGTCCAGTAGGTCCAGTAGCTCCTATACCAGTGGCGCCGGTAGCACCTGTTGGTCCTTGAACACCTTGAGGTCCAGTAGCGCCCGTGTTACCTTGAACACCTTGAGGTCCAGTGGCACCGGTAGCACCTGTGTTACCCTGAGGTCCAGTGGCACCAGTAGCGCCTGTGTTACCTTGAACGCCCTGAGGTCCGGTAGCGCCTGTGTTACCTCGAGGTCCAGTGGCACCGGTAGCACCTGTGTTACCCTGAGGTCCAGTAGCACCGGTAGCGCCTGTGTTACCCTGAGGTCCAGTGGCACCAGTAGCGCCTGTGTTACCTTGAGATCCAGTGGCACCAGTAGCGCCTGTGTTACCTTGAACGCCCTGAGGTCCGGTAGCGCCTGTGTTACCCTGAGGTCCAGTGGCACCGGTAGCACCTGTGTTACCTTGAACGCCCTGAGGTCCAGTAGCACCCGTGTTACCTTGAGCACCTTGAGGTCCAGTGGCACCGGTAGCACCTGTATTACCTTGAACACCTTGAGGTCCAGTGGCACCGGTAGCACCAGTAGCACCCGTGTTACCTTGAGCACCTTGAGGTCCAGTGGCACCAGTAGCACCTGTGTTACCTTGAACACCTTGAGGTCCAGTAGCACCCGTGTTACCTTGAACGCCCTGAGGTCCGATAGCACCCGTGTTACCTTGAGCACCTTGAGGTCCGGTAGCGCCTGTGTTACCTTGGACACCTTGAGGCCCAGTAGCACCAGTATTACCTTGAGGCCCCTGAGGTCCAGTAGGTCCAGTAGGCCCGCCAGAAGGTCCGGTAGGTCCGGTAACTCCTATGCCAGTAGCGCCCGTGTTACCCTGAGGTCCAGTGGCACCAGTAGCGCCCGTGTTACCTTGAACACCTTGAGGTCCGGTAGCGCCAGTAGCGCCCGTGTTACCTTGAGGTCCTTGAATACCCTGAGGCCCGGTAGCACCTGTGTTACCTTGAGCACCTTGAGGTCCAGTAGCGCCTGTGTTACCTTGAGCACCCTGAGGTCCAGTAGCGCCCGTGTTACCTTGAATACCCTGAGGCCCGGTAGCGCCTGTGTTACCTTGAACGCCCTGAGGTCCGGTAGCGCCCGTGTTACCTTGAACGCCCTGAGGTCCAGTAGCACCGGTAGCGCCCGTGTTACCCTGAGGTCCAGTGGCACCAGTAGCGCCCGTGTTACCTTGAATACCCTGAGGCCCGGTAGCGCCCGTGTTACCTTGAACGCCCTGAGGTCCAGTAGCACCGGTAGCGCCCGTGTTACCTTGAACACCTTGAGGTCCAGTGGCACCAGTAGCGCCCGTGTTACCTTGAACACCTTGAGGTCCAGTGGCACCGGTAGCACCTGTGTTACCCTGAGGTCCAGTGGCACCAGTAGCGCCTGTGTTACCCTGAGGTCCAGTGGCACCAGTAGCGCCCGTGTTACCTTGAACACCCTGAGGTCCAGTAGCGCCCGTGTTACCTTGAATACCCTGAGGCCCGGTAGCGCCCGTGTTACCTTGAATACCCTGAGGCCCGGTAGCGCCCGTGTTACCTTGAGGTCCAGTAGCACCGGTAGCGCCTGTGTTACCCTGAGGTCCAGTGGCACCAGTAGCGCCCGTGTTACCTTGAATACCCTGAGGCCCGGTAGCGCCCGTGTTACCTTGAACGCCCTGAGGTCCAGTAGCACCGGTAGCGCCCGTGTTACCTTGAACACCTTGAGGTCCAGTGGCACCAGTAGCGCCCGTGTTACCTTGAACACCTTGAGGTCCAGTGGCACCGGTAGCACCTGTGTTACCCTGAGGTCCAGTGGCACCAGTAGCGCCCGTGTTACCTTGAACGCCCTGAGGTCCAGTAGCACCGGTAGCGCCCGTGTTACCTTGAACACCTTGAGGTCCAGTGGCACCAGTAGCGCCCGTGTTACCTTGAACGCCCTGAGGTCCAGTAGCACCGGTAGCGCCCGTGTTACCTTGAACACCTTGAGGTCCAGTGGCACCAGTAGCGCCCGTGTTACCTTGAACGCCCTGAGGTCCAGTAGCACCGGTAGCGCCCGTGTTACCTTGAACACCTTGAGGTCCAGTGGCACCAGTAGCGCCCGTGTTACCTTGAACGCCCTGAGGTCCAGTAGCACCGGTAGCGCCCGTGTTACCTTGAACACCTTGAGGTCCAGTGGCACCAGTAGCGCCCGTGTTACCTTGAATACCCTGAGGCCCGGTAGCGCCCGTGTTACCTTGAACGCCCTGAGGTCCAGTAGCACCGGTAGCGCCCGTGTTACCTTGAACACCTTGAGGTCCAGTGGCACCGGTAGCACCTGTGTTACCCTGAGGTCCAGTAGCACCGGTAGCGCCTGTGTTACCCTGAGGTCCAGTGGCACCAGTAGCGCCTGTGTTACCTTGAACGCCCTGAGGTCCGGTAGCGCCTGTGTTACCTTGAACGCCCTGAGGTCCGGTAGCGCCTGTGTTACCCTGAGGTCCAGTGGCACCAGTAGCGCCTGTGTTACCTTGAGCACCTTGAGGTCCGGTAGCGCCTGTGTTACCTCGAGGTCCAGTGGCACCGGTAGCACCTGTGTTACCCTGAGGTCCAGTGGCACCAGTAGCGCCCGTGTTACCTTGAACGCCCTGAGGTCCAGTAGCACCGGTAGCGCCCGTGTTACCTTGAACGCCCTGAGGTCCAGTAGCACCGGTAGCGCCCGTGTTACCCTGAGGTCCAGTGGCACCAGTAGAGCCCGTGTTACCTTGAGGCCCAGTAGCACCAGTAGCGCCTGTGTTACCTTGAACGCCCTGAGGTCCAGTGGCACCAGTAGCGCCTGTGTTACCCTGAGGTCCAGTGGCACCAGTAGCGCCTGTGTTACCTTGAGCACCTTGAGGTCCGGTAGCGCCTGTGTTACCTCGAGGTCCAGTGGCACCGGTAGCACCTGTGTTACCCTGAGGTCCAGTGGCACCAGTAGCGCCTGTGTTACCTTGAACGCCCTGAGGTCCGGTAGCGCCTGTGTTACCCTGAGGTCCAGTGGCACCAGTAGCGCCTGTGTTACCTTGAGCACCTTGAGGTCCGGTAGCGCCTGTGTTACCTCGAGGTCCAGTGGCACCAGTAGCGCCCGTGTTACCTTGAACGCCCTGAGGTCCAGTAGCACCGGTAGCGCCCGTGTTACCCTGAGGTCCAGTGGCACCAGTAGAGCCCGTGTTACCTTGAGGCCCAGTAGCACCAGTAGCGCCTGTGTTACCTTGAACGCCCTGAGGTCCGGTAGCGCCTGTGTTACCCTGAGGTCCAGTGGCACCAGTAGAGCCCGTGTTACCTTGAGGCCCAGTAGCACCGGTAGAGCCCGTGTTACCTTGAGGCCCAGTGGCACCAGTAGCGCCAGTAGCGCCTGTGTTACCTCGAGGTCCAGTAGGCCCGGTAGGACCTCTGCCGAACGAAGCTGAATTAACTAGAGTAGTTTGTAACTCTGCAATTAATTTAAGGAGTTCTTGGAGTGTACAATGATCGATTCGGAATAACTTTGTGATGTAAAGTAAATAATTAATTAAAATTTGGAGTTCAACAAATACAGCACTTGCTACGAAAGTTGGATTTTTTAATATAGTTATTAAGTTTTTAATAATAGCTAATCCTTGCGCTTTCAGGGAGGAAGTAGCTTCTAGTGAACAAATAAATTTACTTAGTAGGTTCAATGTATCAATTAGATCTTCAATATTTTGGGGAGATGGATTTGCAAAAAGTTTTGGGATTATTTTTGTTAAATCGATAATGATTGCGCGAAATGTTCTAAGTTGTGCTTTAGTAATTGGGATCGATGGGGTATTTGGGATTCGTCCAGCGCTACTTGGAAAGCATGGTTTGGAGAATTTGTTTTGACTGTCGTCATAACGAGACATTAAATCTCTCCTTTCTCATGAGAATGTGAATGAAACTCATCATAGTAGATGCAAAAATTAGTTAAATGGTCATAGTAAAATCGTTTGTTTAAAGAAAAAATAGAAAAAACGCCTCATGATAAGGCGTTTTTTCTATTTTCTGCGTATTGATAATATCGTTTTAGTGAAACTTTTGATTTGAATCCAGCTAGTTTTATAATTTCTGACTCCGGAGTTTCTTTTTTTATTAAGTTTAAAATATAGGTGTTACGAAAGTGTTGTCCTGAGATTCCTTTGCGTAAATTAGCTCTAGATACTTCAAGGCGAATCATTTTTTGGATAGCGATTTCTGTTAATCCCTTCGGTGCATCATTTTCGTATACCCATCTGTATGTTCCGCGATTAAAATCAAATGCGATAAATAATGGGTCATGACTATGGTATTTTGGACGAACGGGTTCAGGGATGCTTTTGTAATAAGTATATAGTTGTTTTTTGTCTTCGTTAGTTAATGTAATTGTTCTTTCTACCCCTGCGGTTGCTGGGATAGAAAATGTGTTAGTTTCAAAGTGAACGTGATGCATAGTTAACGCTGTAAGTTCCTGTAAGGATAATCCATAGTCGATTAATAAGTTTAAAATAGCAACATTACGATCCATTAATAAAGGGCGCACAGGACGTTGTTTTTCTGAAAGTCCTTCTAATGAAGTGATTATATGTTTCAATCTTTTTTCTTCATCAGATGAAATGAAATCTTCGTTACGAAGTGTGCGGTCTGGTTGAATAGAAATTTCCATGTTCTTTAATGGGTTAGGGATGTTTAGAAAATGATGCATTCTATTTAATACAATAAATACACGGTGCATCGTTTTCTCTGAGTAATGTCGATTCTTTTTTAGGTCGGAAAAGTAATCTTCGTAGTCTTTTGTACAAAGTGTAGCCCATATATTACTGGAAGGGAGCTTTTTGTTTTTTTCTAACCAATGTCCGAAATCTTCAATGTCATAAACATAACGTTTAATGGTTGAAGGTTTTCGGCCTTTATTCAATAAAAAAATAGAAAAGGCTTGTATTGTATCATGGAATTCCGTTGTCTCCATAGTCCCACCACCTTCATTATTTCTTATATTATAGCAAACTTTTCTGAAAATAGTCATTTGCAAGGGAGACCGGAATAATAATATTTGGTGAGTGGATAAAGTGAAACTTTAATCAGTGGGGATTTTGTTCATCCCTCTGATTATTAGTTGAACCAATCGGGCATTTACGGACAGTTATCTCCCGGCTAACTTCCTAGCATTTGCTGAATTTTGAGGTGGGAGTCTTACTGCCTGTTCATGCGGGATAAAATGAGGTGATTGTATGGAACAATCGATGCGAAAGAAAAATAATAATCAAATTAACATTGTGTTAAATCATCGAAAGAAAATTTCTTTACCGGCCGCAGAAAATAAAACAGTGATTTCAAGTGAAACTACTACGAAACATGAGATGTTGCAAAGAATTGAAGAAGAGATGGGAAAGCTTGTTGGGATGGATGATATAAAAAAGATAATAAAAGAAATATATGCTTGGATTTATGTGAATAAAAAAAGACAAGAAATAGGGTTGAAATCTGAGAAGCAAGTACTCCATATGTTGTTTAAAGGGAATCCAGGTACAGGGAAGACAACTGTTGCTAGAATGATAGGGAAATTGTTGTTTGAGATGAATATTCTATCAAAAGGGCACTTAGTTGAAGCTGAACGAGCTGATCTTGTAGGAGAGTACATCGGTCATACAGCTCAGAAAACAAGAGATTTAATAAAAAAAGCAATGGGAGGTATTTTGTTTATTGATGAGGCGTATTCATTAGCCCGAGGGGGAGAAAAAGATTTTGGGAAAGAAGCAATTGATACGCTCGTAAAACATATGGAAGATAAACAACACGGTTTTGTATTGATTTTAGCCGGTTATTCAAGAGAGATGAATCACTTTCTTTCATTAAATCCAGGACTGCAATCACGTTTTCCGTTTATAATAGAATTTTCTGATTACTCAGTGAATCAACTGTTGGAAATTGGGAAGAGGATGTATGAAGAACGTGAATACCAGTTATCGAAAGAGGCTGAATGGAAATTTAGAGATCATTTACATGCTGTAAAGTACTCATCGCAAATTACATCGTTTAGTAATGGAAGATATGTACGGAATATTGTTGAAAAATCGATTCGTACACAGGCTATGCGGTTGTTGCAAGAGGATACTTATGATAAATATGATTTAATTGGGATATCAAGTTGTGATTTGATGCTTGAAGAGGAGACGCACAGTACGTAAACTGTGCGTCTGTTTTTTGTATAAGTGCTGCTACTCTTTTTTTGCTTTTTCTTGATAAGATTTATGGAAGCGTTCCATTTTAGCGCTTTTTTCGTGTGCAGAATTAGAATCGTGTCCAATTTGACCTACTGAGCTTTTTTGAGCACCTTTATTAACGTGGTTTGTCATTTGTGTTCACCTCGCTTTGAGGATTAGTATAAACATTATGTAAAGAAAAACTCGTTAGAAAAGAAAAACCTCTTTACGATCTGTAAAGAGGTTGGATTGCTATTTATGCACTGAACGCTCTTTTGTATCGATACGTCTATGCGGTAAATGCCATTTGTAATGAATAGAAACCATGCGGAAGCAAACAATTAAAATGAATAAGGTATATAGAGCCCAATCGCTAACAATAATTTGAGCACCGATTAAGAAACCTGCTAGAATCGTCCAAAAGGCATATACTTCAGCTCGAAGGACGAGAGGTTTTCTGCGGGCTAAAAGATCGCGGATGATACCACCGCCAATACCAGTTAAAACAGCTGCTACGATTGTAGCGCTAATTGGTAAATTTAATTTTTGAGCGTATAATGCTCCTTGTACGGCGAATGCTGATAAGCCGATAGCATCAGTGATATTTTCCCACTTTTTCCAGTGTCTAATTAATTTATTAGGAAAAAGAAAAATAATCGTCATTGATAGTAGTGCGATTTGGAATAACATGTCTTGTTGCCAAAACGCGACAATCGGATAACCGATTAATAAATTACGAAGGGCACCTCCCCCAAATGCGGTTGCCATTCCTAAAATATACACTCCGAAAATATCATAATCCTCTTCCATTGCAACAATGGCTCCGCTTAGTGCGAAAGCGATTGTGCCTATGATGCTAAAAATCTCCCATGCCATGAATTTTCTCCCCCGCTAACTAGATGAAATGTGCTTCCTCTGCTATTATATTAGAAGGTTTAAATTTCGAAAAGGATGAGTGAACATATTTGATGGAAGAAAAAGAAAAAGTCATATTAGTAGGCTGTCAATTGCCACAAGATGATGATGAAAAGTTTATGCATTCCATGAAAGAGCTTGCATCGCTAGCGAAGACTGCACGAGCAGAATTATTAGTGTCTACAACGCAAAAACGACCGAAGTTTCATCCGGCGACTTATATAGGTAAAGGTAAATTAGAAGAGCTTACAATGTTAACGGAAGAATTAGAACCGGATGTTATCGTATTTAATAACGAATTAACGCCGAGTCAAATTCGGAATTTATCCTCAGTATTAGATGCGAGGGTAATTGATCGAACGCAACTAATATTAGATATTTTTGCGCAACGTGCGAAGTCGAGGGAAGGTAAGCTTC
Organism: Bacillus cereus group sp. MS39; assembly: GCF_040448665.1. Lineage (NCBI taxonomy): Bacteria > Bacillati > Bacillota > Bacilli > Caryophanales > Bacillaceae > Bacillus > Bacillus cereus group sp. MS39. The sequence continues at coordinate 1,700,021 of NZ_CP123058.1, forward strand.
AAGTAGAATTAGCTCAGTTGCAATATACAATGCCGCGTCTTATGGGGCAAGGATTGTCTTTATCACGTCTTGGTGGCGGTATTGGAACGAGAGGGCCGGGTGAGACGAAACTTGAGACGGATCGTCGTCATATTCGATCACGCGTTGATGAAATAAAGAAACAACTTGCGGGTGTTGTGGAGCATCGAAAAAGATATCGTGAGAGAAGAAAAGATAATAAAGTATTTCAAGTTTCATTAATAGGGTATACGAATGCTGGAAAATCTACACTGTTTAATAGATTGACGGAAGCAGATACGTTTGAAGAAAACTTGTTGTTTGCAACGCTAGACCCGACGACAAGGAAGATGCCCTTACCTTCAGGTTATACAGTATTACTAACTGATACGGTGGGTTTTATACAAGATTTACCTACGTCATTAATTGCTGCTTTTCGTTCGACATTAGAAGAAGCTGGTGAAGCGGATGTTATTTTACATGTAGTTGATTCAGCGGATCCTAATTATGTAGGGCATGAGAAAACAGTAAAACGATTATTGTCAGAACTTGAAATTAGTCATATTCCTATTATTACGTTATATAATAAAAAAGATGAATTACATCAAAACTTTATTCCGTTTCCGAAAAGTGACTTCTTAATGACTAGTGCCTTTGAACAAAGTGATTTATTACATATAAAAGAAGCGATAGAAACGAAAATGAAGGAAGAAATGAATCGTTATCAAGTGGAAATTCCACCGAGTGAAGGTAAGCTGTTAACGCTATTAAAGACGGAAACGCTATTAACAAAGATGGAGTTTCTGGAAGAAAAATTTGTATATGATTGCGTAGGGTATATTTTTGCTCATTCATCGCTTAATGTGCAATTAAAGAGATTTTTAGTGGAAGAAGGAGAAAATAAAAATGTTTGATCGTTTGAAAAATGGAGAAAAAATTGCTCCAATCGTAAAAGAAGTAGAGAGCCAGATTACAGAAGTACATAAACGCGCGGATGAAGTAATTGAAAGCAATCAGTTTCGTGTGTTAGAAAGTTTTCGTAAACATAAAATTAGTGATTCGCATTTTATCCCGACGACAGGTTACGGTTATGATGATATTGGCCGTGATACGTTAGAAAAAGTGTATGCGGATGTATTTGGAGCGGAAGCTGGTCTTGTTCGTCCGCAAATTATTTCAGGTACTCATGCTATTTCTACAGCGTTATTCGGTATTTTACGTCCGGGAGATGAGTTATTGTATATCACTGGCAAACCGTATGATACGTTAGAAGAAATCGTTGGTGTACGCGGAAAAGGTGTAGGTTCATTTAAAGAATATAATATTGGTTATAATGCAGTTCCACTTACTGAAGAGGGGCTTGTTGATTTTGGAGCTGTTGCGGCTGCAATTCATAGTAATACGAAGATGATTGGGATTCAGCGCTCAAAAGGTTATGCTACTCGTCCATCGTTTACTATTTCTCAAATTAAAGAGATGATAGCATTCGTTAAAGAAATTAAACCTGATGTTGTTGTGTTTGTAGATAACTGTTATGGTGAGTTTATTGAAGAGCAAGAGCCATGTCATGTTGGTGCAGATTTAATGGCAGGTTCGCTTATTAAAAACCCTGGTGGTGGAATTGTTAAAACTGGTGGTTACATTGTTGGTAAAGAACAGTATGTTGAAGCGTGTGCATATCGTTTAACATCTCCGGGAATCGGTGCGGAAGCAGGGGCATCTTTATACAGTCTGCAAGAAATGTATCAAGGTTTCTTCTTAGCGCCGCATGTAGCGGGACAAGCGCTAAAAGGTGCGATTTTTACAGCTGCATTTTTAGAGAAGTTAGGAATGAATACATCACCAGCATGGAATGCACCAAGAACAGATTTAATTCAGTCTGTTCAATTTGATGATAAAGATCGTATGATTGCATTCTGCCAAGCGATTCAATATGCATCTCCAATTAATTCTCACTTCACTCCATATGCGAACTATATGCCGGGTTATGAAGATGATGTAATTATGGCTGCGGGAACGTTTATTCAAGGTGCAAGTATTGAATTGTCAGCTGATGGTCCAATTCGTCCGCCTTATGTTGCTTACGTGCAAGGTGGGTTAACTTATTCACATGTGAAGATTGCGATTTGTTCTGCAATTGATGCGTTAATTGAAAAAGAATTATTAACAATTTCTTAAGGGGAAGCTGTCGATTTCGACAGCTTTTTTCTAATGAAAGTAATGATTAATTTCATTAGAAAAAAGAATGAAAAAATTTATAAAAAAATCATGTAAGAAAAGCTAACATCTATTGACACTAAACATAACATGGTATAAAATGAGAAGCAGTTAAGGCGAAGGAGGAACTGAAACAATGAAAGAAGATAGACGTTCTGCCCCGCTGTTTCCTATTGGTATTGTTATGGATTTAACACAATTATCTGCACGTCAAATTCGCTACTATGAAGAGCATAATCTTGTTTCTCCAACCCGTACAAAGGGGAATCGTAGATTATTTTCATTTAACGATGTAGATAAGTTGTTAGAGATTAAAGATTTATTAGATCAAGGCTTGAATATGGCTGGTATTAAACAAGTGTTACTAATGAAAGTAAATCAAACAGAAACAGTGAAAGTAAAAGAGGAAACGAAAGAAATTTCAAAAACCGAGCTTCGCAAAATACTTCGAGATGAACTACAACATACAGGTAGATTCAATCGGACTTCATTGCGACAAGGTGACATTTCAAGGTTTTTTCACTAAAGATAACTGATTCTGAAGGTGTTTAGAGGGACTAAGGAGGAATTTATAATGGCTAGGTACACAAGAGAAGATATTTTCCGTTTGGCGAAAGAAGAGAATGTAAAGTATATCCGCTTACAATTTACGGACCTTTTAGGAGTAATTAAAAACGTAGAAATTCCAGTGAGCCAATTAACAAAAGCTCTTGATAACAAAATGATGTTTGATGGATCTTCTATTGAAGGTTTCGTACGTATTGAAGAATCTGATATGTACTTATTCCCGGATTTAGATACTTGGGTAATTTTCCCTTGGACAGCTGAAAAAGGCAAAGTAGCTCGATTAATCTGTGATATTTACAATGCAGATGGCACTCCATTTGATGGCGATCCACGTAACAACTTAAAGCGTGTATTAAAAGAAATGGAAGCATTAGGATTCTCAGATTTCAATCTTGGACCAGAGCCAGAATTCTTCCTATTTAAAGTAGATGAAAAAGGAAATCCAACATTAGAATTAAACGATAACGGTGGATACTTCGACCTTGCGCCGATGGATCTAGGGGAAAACTGTCGTCGTGATATCGTTCTTGAACTTGAAGAAATGGGCTTTGAAATCGAAGCGTCTCACCATGAGGTTGCTCCAGGGCAACATGAGATTGACTTTAAATATGCAAATGCAATTCGTTCATGTGATGACATTCAAACATTCAAACTTGTTGTAAAAACAATTGCTCGTAAACACGGTTTACATGCAACATTTATGCCAAAACCATTATATGGTGTGAACGGTTCAGGTATGCACTGTAACTTATCACTATTCAAAAATGGTGAGAACGTATTTTTCGATCAAAACGGTGACTTACAATTAAGTGATGATGCTCGTCACTTCATCGCAGGTATTTTAAAACACGCACCAGCATTTACAGCGGTAGCAAACCCAACTGTAAACTCTTACAAGCGTTTAGTACCTGGATACGAAGCTCCTTGTTACGTAGCATGGTCTGCACAAAATCGTAGCCCGTTAGTACGTATCCCTGCATCTCGTGGAATTAGTACACGCGTAGAAGTACGTAGTGTTGACCCAGCTGCAAACCCATATTTAGTAATGGCTACATTATTAGCAGCAGGTCTTGATGGAATTAAAAACAAATTAACTCCACCAGCTGCAGTAGACCGTAACATCTATGTAATGACAAAAGAAGAGCGCGAAGAAGCAGGCATCGTTGACTTACCAGCAACATTAGCGCAAGCATTAATTACATTGCAATCGAATGAAGTAGTATGTGGTGCACTAGGTGACCATTTACTTGAGCACTTCATCGAAGCGAAAGAGATTGAGTGGGACATCTTTAGAACGCAAGTTCACCAATGGGAACGTGATCAATATATGTCTCTATACTAAGAGGCTTAAACCCTTGACACATAATGTGTTGAGGGTTTTTTATTTACAAAACATTTTTATAGGAGGGGATATAAAGGGGCAAACAAATTCAAAAATGTATTTGCTAATACCAATGTGAAATGAATTTCAATTGAAAAAGTGAGTTATAATATACGACCGATTTAAAAGTTTTAAAAAGCCTTGCTACAATCCGTTTTAATACAAAGAAAAACACCCTGATACTGCAGTAATAGGGTGTTTTCGTCATTTATCTACAGTGAATTATGAAGAATATTGTCGTAATTTTTGAGCTGGAATTAAGAAGTGATTAAACAAAAATAAATTATATTGACTCGTTCTATATAAAGAACTAAAATGACAGTAATTAGGAAGTTTTGTATATTCGAAAAATAAAAATAATAATCTTGTTTTTGTTTTTTTATGGAATGCTCAACTGAAATCTCATTGGTATTAAATGAGGGGGAGAAGTAATGAATAAGGAAATAAATTTGAAAAATCTATTCACTTTAATGCGGAAAAGGGTGTGGATACTACTATTGTTTACGACTCTCACAACGGTAGGAGGAGTCCTGTATAGTATGTATATGAAAACGCCTTTGTATGCTTCTTCGGCAAGGGTAATTGTTCAAGCTAATGCCGAAACGATGAATACATTGAAAGCAATGGTAAATGAGCCTGTAATATTAGAAAAAGTAGCTGCTGAATTGAATATAAACAGATCAGCAGGTGCATTAAGTGGACAAATAAGTACAGAAAGTGTACAAGGCTCTCAAATTATGAGGATAAATGTAGTGGATATGGATCCTGTGCTTGCACATAAAATTGCAAATACTACAGCGGCTGTTTATAAGCAAGAAGTAGCAAATATACTGAATTTTAATAATGTAAGTATATTACCAGAGGATCCAGTTCAAAAAAATTCTATGCCTATAAATATAAATCACTTTAAGACGATACTAATCGCATTCACGCTAGGTATGGTGCTCAGTATCGGTTTTATTTTTTTATTGGATTCATTGGATGAGAGAATCCAATCAGAACGACGAATTGAACAATTGTTAGATATCCCTGTTTTGGGTGGAATTTCTAAAATGAATAAGAAGAATATGAAAGATAAATTTAGTGGGAAAAATACAGTGTTATTGGGGGAGGGAACGGAGTGGCATACAAAAATAGACGGAAAACAAATAAAGTTAAAGGAGAGAGTATAGTTGCGTATACCGCCCCAAGATCGAAAATTTCGGAGCAGTATCGTTCGCTTCGAACAAACATTCAATTATCTTCGTCTATGCATAAAATCAGGACGATAGTGATTACTTCTCCGAGGTACGGTGAAGGGAAATCAACGATTACAGTAAATTTAGCAGTCTCAATAGCACAAAAAGGTGAAAAAGTATTGGTAATAGATGCGAATTTACGAACACCAACGATTCATGAAATGTTAGAAGTAGAAAATACAATTGGATTAACTGACATATTGAACGGAAAAACAAATTTGGTAGGTGCTGTAAAAAAAACAAGGATGGAGAGTCTGGATGTATTAACTAGCGGTCCAGTACCATTCAATCCGTCAGAAGTACTTAGTTCAGAGGAAATGGATATGTTGATTCAAAAGGCGATGGAACGGTATGACATCATATTATTTGACTCTTCCCCTGTATTAGAAGTAACAGATACGAGCGTATTAGCTGATAAGTGTGAAGGAGTACTTTTGGTGATCCGATATAATCGCACTGTGAACGAAGACGCACTTGAAACGAAAAGGGCACTAAGTTTTACGAAAAGTAGAATGTTGGGTGCGATTTTGAATGGGAAAGTATAAAAGCTATTTTTAAATTAAACTTTCACAAGTGGAATTGTTCGTTATAAAGAAGAAAATAAAATCGTGATGTGGTGATGTCTCCTGACCGCTATCAATGGAGGCACTCGATTATGCTGTGGGTTGTGAAAACAACCTTAGATGCCAGTCGTCAAAAGTGTAATGTGAGGGAGGGTTAGATGCCCATGTTTTATTAAAGTTTCTAACTATGTGTTTTTAATAAAGAGAATATAGTTAGAAACTTTAAGTTTGAAAGAGTTAAGTAAGGAATTGATTAAAGGAGGAAGTTATATGACGTATCGCCGGAGGATATCGTTATTGCTTTTAATGGATTCACTGATAGTATTAACTGCTATTTTTTTTAGTTATTTTTTTGTAAATGCTAGCTTCAGTGTTATCACTTTATCATCAGTTATTAGCTCTATCACTTTATTAGTTAGTCATCATTTGTTTGCTTTTATTTATAAGTTGTATAAAAAGGCATTGGAATATGCAAGTATAGGAGAATTGCTAATTATATGCAAGGTTGTTACATTTTCTATACTTACTACAGCGGTTGTGCAGCAACTAGTCATGGGGAAAATGTATTTTCGATTGTTAGTTGTTACTTGGATGATTCATATTTTATTAATAGGTGGTTCTCGCTTTATTTGGAGAATGTACAGAGATATTTATTATGTAAAAAAAGGAGATAAGAAAAGAACGTTAATTGTTGGTGCGGGATCCGCTGGGACAATGGTTGCAAGACAGTTGTTGAAGAATAGTGCTACGGAATTAATGCCAGTCGCGTTTATTGATGATAATGTCAAAAAACATAATCTTGATATTTGGGGGATTCCGGTAATTGGTGGTACGAACCAAATTGATTACGTTATCAAAAAACTGAATATTGAAATGATAATTTTAGCAATTCCTTCGCTAAACAAGAAAGATAGAAATAATATTTTAAAAGATTGTTTAAAAACAAATGTAAAAACGCAAATTCTTCCAATGTTAGAAGACTTAGTAACAGGTAAAGTTTCAGTGAATGAATTCAGAGATGTTCAAGTAGAAGATTTATTAGGGCGTGATCCTGTAGAGTTAGATGTGGATATCATTTCAGATTATATAACGGATAAAGTCATTTTAGTTACTGGTGCAGGTGGATCAATAGGTTCAGAAATTTGTAGACAAGTTGCGAAGTTTAAGCCGAAAAAATTGATTTTATTAGGGCACGGAGAAAACAGTATATATTCAATAGAAATGGAATTAAATGAAAAACATAATGATAAAAAAGGCGTGTTTATTCCAGAAATCGCAGATATTCAAGATGAAAAGAAGATGCATTTAATCATGAATAAACATCTTCCTCATGTTGTATATCATGCTGCTGCACATAAACATGTACCATTAATGGAAAACAATCCTGAAGAGGCAGTTAAAAATAATTTGATTGGGACTATGAATATAGCAGAGGCGGCAAAAACACATGGAGTAGGAACGTTTGTTATGATTTCGTCGGATAAAGCAGTGAACCCAACGAGTGTTATGGGGGCGACAAAGAAATTAGCTGAGATGGTAATACAACATAAAGATAAAATAAGTCATACAAAGTTTGTTACTGTACGATTTGGAAATGTCTTAGGAAGTAGAGGGAGTGTTATCCCGTTATTTAAGAAGCAGATTCAAAAAGGGGGGCCAGTTACAGTTACTCACCCAGATATGGTTCGTTATTTTATGACTATTCCGGAGGCATCTAGACTGGTAGTACAAGCCGGTGCGTTAGCAAAAGGTGGAGAAATTTTTGTACTGGATATGGGAGAACCAGTAAAAATAGTGGATCTTGCTAAAAACCTCATTCGATTATCAGGAAACTCTGTGGATGAAATAGGAATAGAATTTACGGGTATACGCCCTGGAGAGAAATTGTTTGAAGAATTACTAAAAGAAGATGAAATGAATGAAAAGCAAGTCCACCCGAGAATTTATGTAGGGCAAGAAATGAATGTTCGTATAGATGAGATAGAAAAATTGATTTCTGAATATTCGGTATTAAGTGAATTAGAATTAAGAAAGCGATTGTTAAATTTAGTGAATCAGCGTAAAACTTTAAAGCTATTAATACCAGTATCAGGTTAAAGGCAAAAATTTATAATAAGACGGGTGCGTGGGATGGTGTCTAAAAAAGTTCTGTTTTGTGCAACTGTGGATTATCATTTTAAAGCATTTCATTTACCGTATTTGAAATGGTTTGCAGACCAAGGTTGGGAAGTACATGTTGCAGCGAATGGGAATATGCACCTTCCGTACGTAACTCAAAAATATAATATTCCTATTCAAAGATCACCTCTTAGCATACAAAACCTTCATGCATATAAAAAACTAAAATCAATTATTCACCAAAATAAATATAAAATCATTCATTGTCATACGCCTATGGGAGGTGTAATTGCTCGAATAGCTGCCCGGAAAGCACGGCGGGAAGGGACAAAGGTAATATATACGGCGCATGGATTTCACTTTTGTAAAGGATCGCCGTTTATAAATTGGCTTTTATACTATCCAATCGAAAGAAGTTTAGCTACTACTACAGATTGTCTCATAACAATTAATCAAGAAGATTACAATTTAGCGGTTAAACATCGTTTTCAAGCTAAAGATATTAAACTCGTTCATGGTGTAGGGGTAGATATAGAACGATATGTTCCTGTTACTGAAAGTGAAAAGGAGAAAATAAGACATAAAAATGGTTATAAGTCTAAAGATTTTTTAATGTTTTATGCTGCTGAATTTAATAAGAATAAAAATCAAAGCTTTTTAATCCATGTATTAGCACAATTGAAAAATGAAATGCCACATGTAAAGCTTTTGCTTGCTGGAGAAGGTCCGTTAATGGAAGAGTGCAAAAAAATAGCGACGCAACTAGGTGTGAGTAGTATGGTGCACTTTCTTGGTTATAGAAATGATATAGCCCATTTGCTACTGATGTGTGATCTAGCTGTTGCATCCAGTTACAGGGAAGGTTTGCCAGTTAATATTATGGAAGCCATGGCTTGTGGACTTCCGGTTGTAGCTACAAGTAACCGAGGGCACAGGGAGTTAATTATTAATAATAAAAATGGTTGGACTATAGAACGCGATGACATAAAGACGATGGCTGAAAGAATCAATACTATTTCTAAAAATACTAAATTACAAGCGCAGTTTGGACAGTATGGACGTACTATTATTACGAATGAATATTCAGTCAATGAAGTATTGAAAGAGAAAAAAGAAATTTATACAAGTTATATGGATGAAATGGAGGATTTAAATTGGGCACTCCATTAAGAGTATTACATGTAGTCGTAAATATGAATAGAGGCGGAGCCGAAACTTTAATTATGAATTTGTATCGTAATATAGACCGCTCAAAAGTACAATTTGATTTTTTAACTTGTAAAGAGGGAGTATTTGATAAAGAGATAGTAAAGTTGGGCGGGGAAGTTCATAGAATTCCATACGTTACAGATGTTGGTCATAGAGGTTATATAAAGGCTCTCAATACCTTCTTTAACTCTCATCCACAATATAAAATCATTCATTCACATATGGATAAAATGAGCGGATTTGTCCTTCGTTCAGCAAAAAAAGCAAGGGTGCCAGTTAGGATTGCGCATAGTCATAGTACAAGCAGTGAGGGTGGGGCTATAGCAAAAATATATAAATGGTATGCAGGAGCATTTATTACGTCGTGTGCTACACATTTTTTAGCGTGTTCAGTAGCTGCAGCGCAATGGTTGTTTGCTAATAGAGAAAGTGCAACAAAAATATTAAAAAATGGAATTGAATGTGATGAATTTACATTTAATCCAGACATTAGAGCGCAGGTAAGAAAAGAACTCAACCTTCATGGGGATGTTTTTGTGATTGGACACGTGGGAAGATTTGCGCATCCAAAAAATCATACTTTTTTAATTGATATTTTTGCTCAATTAATAGAATACAGGCCGAACTCTATTCTTCTATTAGTTGGAGATGGGCCACTTCGATTAGAAATGAAGAAAAAAGTAGAGAAACTGAATCTAACAGATAAAGTTAAATTTTTAGGAATACGTAGTGATATTAATCGTTTATTACAAGCATTTGATACATTTATATTTCCATCTATTTATGAAGGTTTACCAGTTACTCTTATTGAAGCACAAGGGGCGGGTTTGCCATGTATTATATCGGACACTATTACACAAGATGTGGATTTGGGGTTGAATTTAGTTGAACAGTGTTCATTGTTAGAAATAAGAAATTGGGTAGGTCCATTACAAAATATAGCGAACAAGCAGGTATCGCGAAGTGTGGAACAAAATGTATTAGCTGAAAAAGGATACGATATAAAAAATATTACAAGGTTTACCCAAAAATTTTATGTAGCAGTATCGAGGTGAGCATATTGAAAAGGCTAACGATTTTTACCCCTACATATAATCGAGCATATTGTCTTCAGGGGTGTTATGAAAGTTTGAAGCAGCAAACGTGTAAAGATTTTATATGGTTAATTATAGATGATGGGTCTGATGATTATACAAAGGAGTTAGTGCAATCTTGGATTTCTGAAGATTGCATAAGCATACGGTATTACTGGCAAGTAAATCAAGGGATGCATGGTGCTCATAATGTAGCTTACGAGATGATTGATACAGAACTTAATGTATGTATTGATTCAGATGACTCAATGCCTAGTGACGCCGTAGAGAAAATTATTTCATTTTGGGATGAAAATGGAAGTGACCAAGTAAGTGGAATTATTGCTCTTGATTTATATAAAGATGGGACAGTAATTGGTTCAAAGCTACCATTAAATCTTAACCGTTCTACACTTTTTAATCTTTACAATAAACATGGTGTAACTGGAGATAAGAAATTAGTATATCGAACAGAACTCACTAGGAAGTATCCTTATCCGGTTTTTAAAAATGAAAAGTATGTAGGTTTGGCATATAAATACTATATGTTGGATCAGAAATATGAGATGTTACTCATGAACGAAGCACTTTGTTATGTTGAATATATGCCTGATGGTTCGTCGATGAATATGCTAAGTCAGTATTGTAAAAATCCAAAAGGTTTTGCTTTTTATCGTAAGGAACTGATGAAGCTACCATTTGCAAATAGATTGTTTAAATATAGACAAGCTGTACATTATGTATCAAGTAGCATTATTGCGAAGAATAAAAAATTTATAAAAGAGTCACCATGCAAAGTGCTTACCCTTTGTGCAGTGCCATTTGGGATTATTCTATATAGTTACATTACATTGAAAACAAGAATGAAAGTAAATATATAGAAATTTAATTAGGATTGATAAGAGGGAAGAATAATGACTATACTTTGGATGAATTTCTTTATAGTGTTCGTACTAGCGTTTTTTGCACGGTATTTTGCGATGCCAGTAACTTCAGAAAATGTGATGTTAAAACCGAATCGACTCTTGATTTTAATGGCGACGACCTCTCTTGTACTAGTATCTGGTTTTAGAAATAATATTGGTGATACGTATTTTTATATGCATGCTTTTACAGTTACTGATTTTAATTGGGATTATATTCAAAGTAGTAAGGACGTTGGATTTAGTATTTTACAAATGATTTTAAAAGTATATACGAATGATCCGCAAGTTTTGATTTTGATAACAGCTCTATTAACAAATATATTAATAGTAGCAGTTCTATATAAATATTCAAGAATGATTGAATTAAGTTTATATGTGTATATCGCATCCGGCATGTATTTAGTGTCAATGAATGGAGTAAGACAGTATTTAACTGCAGCGATTATTTTTACTGCTACAAAATATATTTTAGATGGGAATTGGAAGAGATATTTTTTGATTGTCCTATTTGCTTCTACTTTTCATCAAAGCGCCCTTGTATTAATTCCTATTTATTTTGTAGTCCGAAGAAAAGCATGGTCGACAATATCATTTATACTACTCTTTGTTGCGGTACTTATAGTAATAGGGTTTAATCAGTTTGCAGAAATTTTCTTTGCAACTATAGGGGATACACAATATGGTCACTATAAGGATTTTCAAGAAGGAGGAGCTAATATTCTTCGGGTTGCTGTGGATGCAATACCGCTCATTCTAGCTTATATTGGGAGACATAAATTAAGAGAGATTTTTCCGGAAAGTGATTATATCGTAAATATGGCATTGTTAGGTCTAGTTTTTATGATTATTTCAACTCAAAATTGGATTTTTGCAAGATTCTCCATATATTTTGGGCTATATCACTTGATATTGATATCGTGGGTTATAAAGTTATTTATAGAAAAGGATCAAAAGTTAATTTACTATGCAGTAATATTATGTTATTTTGTTTACTTTGTATTTGAACATATTATTACTTTAGGAATAGTTTATAAGAGTAGTTTTTGGGGATAAAATATATATTTGAAAATCGTTCTTAGATGGGAGTAATTTTCAATGTTTAAACAAGAACGACCAAAAAGAGTGTTACATATCGTTAGTGCGATGGACCGAGGTGGCGCTGAGACCTTATTAATGAATGTATATAGGAATATAGATAGAGAAATGGTGCAATTTGATTTTGTTTCCCATAAAAGTGAAGAAAGTGATTATGATAAGGAAATCATTGCGTTAGGTGGGAAAATACACCGAATATCTAGCTTAGGACAGCTAGGCCCTCTTTCATACATTAAAGAGCTTGTTAAGGTAATGTCTGATAATCAATATGTGGCCGCTCATGCACATACTGATTATCAGGGGGGGATTGTGGCTATTGCTGCTAAAATAGCTGGTATAAAAATAAGGATTTGTCATTCACATAGTAATAATTGGCCGATGGGATCGGGGGTAAAAGGGAAAGTTTTATTGAGTTTTTTACGAACAGTTATTACTTATGCAGGAACAAATTATTGTGCGTGCAGTGTAGAATCTGCACGTTTTTTATTTCAAAAAAACATTGATAATTCAAAGGTAAAGATAATGAAAAACGCAATAGATATTAATCAATTTATTAATGTAAATATGCAGGATGATAATAAAATAAGGAATGAATTCAATATACCAGTTGAACAGAAAGTGATTGGTCATATTGGGCGTTTTTCTGAATCTAAAAATCATATATTTATATTGAAAGTTTTCAATGAGGTATTAAAATATGATCCTAATTTTATGCTTGTTTTAGTAGGAGATGGTCCGTTACAGAAGTCTATTGAGCTAGAATCCAAAAGACTAGGTATCTATGAAAAAGTTAGATTTTTAGGAGTAAGAAAAGATATTCCAAGAATTATAAGGATGTTTGATGTTTTTCTTTTTCCGTCACTTTTTGAGGGATTTGGAATTGTTGCATTAGAAGCACAGTGTGCAGGTATTCCGTGTGTAGTGGCAAATACAATAACTAAAAATGTTGATATGGGATTAGGGATAGTATCATTTGTTAGCTTGGATGAAAATCTTAAAATATGGTCTGCAGAAATTCAAAAGGTTTTGGAAAAAGAAAAATTAAATACAGAAATAATAACTGATACAATCTCGAAGCTAGGTTTTGATATAAAGAGTAATATTCAAGAGTGGCTATTATTATATGGATTAGAGTATAGGGAATCATAGTTAAATGTAATTATTTTCATAAGAAGAAAACTAGTAAAATAAATCGGCTGAGGGAGTAAGAAATGAAAAAGAAAAAAATTCTCATTACATCATTTGATATGGCAATTGGTGGGGTAGAAAGAAGTTTAATTGGTTTGTTGAATACAATCGATTATAGCAAATATGATGTAGATTTAATGTTATTTAAACATGAGGGAGAGTTTCTTTTTTTATTACCTAAACTGCCTAATTTGTTAAGGGAAGTAAAACAATATACTACTTTTAGAAAATCAATTAAGCAAATATTGCAAGAAGGGCAAATTAAAATTGGAGTGGCAAGGACTTTTGGGAAAATTTTAGGAGATGTGCATGGGAGATATGTGAAAAGTGCAGAGGTTGGATATTTCGTTATTCAATATGGGTGGAGAATAACTTTACCCTTTATACCGAAACTGGAAGAGGAGTATGATGTAGCAATTAGTTTTTTATGGCCCCATTATTTTGTTGGGGATAAAGTTCGAGCGAAACGAAAGATTGGTTGGATTCATACAGATTATTCAAATATAAATCTGAATGCAAACATGGAGTATAAAATGTGGAGAAAAATGGATAACATCGTAGCAGTTTCAGAAGGATGTCGAGATTCATTTCTTAGTATTTTACCAAATGTAAATAAGAATGTTGAAATTATAGAAAATATATTATCTCCTGAGTTCGTACGTGAGCAAGCAGACAAGGGAGATGTTATGAAAGAATTACAGATGAAACCAGGAAAAATAAAGCTTGTTACTGTAGGACGGTTATCATATGCAAAAGGAATAGACATTGCTATGCATGCCTTAAGAAAGTTGTTAGATGAGGGATATGATATTGAATGGTATGTAGTTGGGTATGGAGTACAAGAAGTTGAACTTAGAAAGTTATTAGCTGAACTTAATCTGGAAAAACAATTTTTTTTATTGGGCAAAAAGACAAATCCCTATCCATATATAAAAGCATGTGATATATATGTGCAGCCATCAAGATATGAGGGGAAAGCTGTAACAGTTCGGGAAGCACAAATAATCGGAAAGCCAGTACTTATTACTAATTTTTCAACTGCTAAAAGTCAGGTACAGGATGGAATTGATGGATTAATAACTGAGATGGGGATAAACGGGTTAGTTAATGGGATTAAGAGGCTTATTGAAGATAAAGAATTAAGGGAAACGCTGGTAGAAAATACTCTTAAAGGTGAGTATGGAAATCGTAATGAAATTAATAAATTATATGCATTATTTTCATAAAGGGAAATTTAGTAAATGATTTTTAATATTTTGAGCTCAATAAAAACACTTTAGGGTAGTGATAGTTATGAAGAAAAAAATTTTATTCGTTATAGATTCGCTACAAAGTGGAGGAGCTGAAAAAAGTTTGGTTTCTTTACTTTCTTTATTTGATTATACGAAATATGAAGTCGATTTGTTAATGTTTTCTGCTAGTGGATTGTATTTACCATTACTACCAAAACAGGTAAACGTTTTAGAAGTACCGAAAATTATTAAAAGACAGGCTGAGAAATTTAATTATTTAATTAAACATAAATACTTTAAAGAGTTATTTCTTAGAGTTGGGGCTTCTATATCTCTTAGAAATCCATACATAAATAAAAAATTACATGCAGCTCAAGTAGTTTGGAGATGGGTGTCTAGAGGGATGGATAGTTTAAAGATGGAATATGATGTTGCCATAGCTTATAGTCAAGGAATGCCAACATATTTTGTGGCAAATAAGGTTTACGCATGCAAAAAAATTGCCTGGGTGAATACTGATTATAGGTTAGCTGCATATAATAAAGATTTTGATTTGAAATATTATGAGGAATTTAATGAAATAGTAGCTGTGTCCGATATTTGTAAGGAAGTATTGATTCAAGAAATTCCTAAAATAAAGTCGAAAATTCAGGTTGTCTATGATATTATATCGCCGACGTTAATTAAATCGATGGCAAATGAGAGTAAAGGATTTAGTGATCAGTTTGAGGGATTACGAATATTAACGATTGGTAGGTTAGTGTATGAAAAAGGATATGAATTGGCCATAGAAGCTTGTTATAAGTTAAAGCAAAAAGGGTATAGATTTAAGTGGTATGTAATTGGAGAAGGAAATCTTCAAAGTGAACTCGAGGATAGGATAAGTAAATATAATTTACACGATACTTTTATATTATTAGGTACATACAAGAATCCCTATCCCTTTATAAAACAAAGTGATATATATGTACAACCCTCTAGGTATGAAGGATATGGCTTGGCAATAGCAGAGGCTAGAATATTTCAAAAGCCTATAGTAGTAACCGATTTTATAACAGTTCATAATCAAATCAAACATAGACAGAATGGTGTAATAGTGAAGATGGATTCGGAAGCAATATATGAAGGGGTGAAAGAAATTATAGAAAACGGTTTGCTAAAAAAACGGTTGTGTGAAAATTTAAAGAAAGAGCAGGTTGGAACTGAAGAGGAAATTGAGAAGATATATGCTTCTTTCAATTAAAGGATTTTATAAAGAGAAAGAATAGGGGGAACTATGAAAAAGAAAATACTCTTTATGGTTATAAATATGAATATAGGTGGTACAGAGAAGGCCCTATTAAATATGGTAGCAGAAATCCCAAAAGACAAATATGAAGTGACAATTTTAATGTTAGAGAAAAAAGGAGATTTTTTAAATTTTATTCCAAAGGAGGTTCGTATTGAATATGTAAAGGATTATGAAGAAATGCAATATATATTAAATAGACCATCACGATTAGTTATAGCGGATCTTATAAAACAACGAAAAATTACAAAAGCGTTGCAACTGGCAGTGTTGTACGTAATCTCTAAGATTATGAAAGAACGGAGCGTTATTTTAAAATATTGTTTACAAAATTATGAAGATGTTTATAGAAATTATGATATTGCTATAGCTTATGCTGGACCCATGGATTTTATTAGTTACTTTGTGGCAAATAAAATCGAGGCTAGACGAAAGGTTCAATGGGTCCATTTCGATATTGAAAAAATATATTTTAATAAGTATTTTGTTAACAAAGTATATAAAAAGTTTCAACATGTTTTTGTAGTTTCAGATTTAGGAAAGATGAAACTTACTCAAACTGTCCCAGAATTGATAAATAAGACAGAAACTTTTTTTAATATTATTTCACCTGAAATGATATGTAAGATGGCAAATGAAGGAATTGGGTTTGTAGATGATTTTGAGGGAGTAAGAATCCTTACTGTTGGTAGATTGAGTATAGAGAAGGGACAGGATTTAACAATATCTGTGTTAGCTAAGCTGAAAGAAGCTGGCTACAATGTTAAATGGTATTGTATAGGAGATGGAAAGGAAAGAGGAATGTATGAAAAGCTTGTGAAAAATTACGATGTTCAAGGTGATTATATATTTTTAGGAGCAGTTTCGAATCCCTATCCATTTATGAAACAATGTGATATATATGTACAACCGTCTCGACATGAGGGATACTGTATAACACTTGCAGAAGCCAGATGTTTTAATAATCCAATTATTAGTACAAATTTTACAGGGGCAAGTGAACAGATAATCGATAACCACAATGGATTAATCGTTCAATTTGACGAGCAGCAAATGTATGATTCTATTGTACAAATATTAAGTGATAAATCGCTAGAAGGACGGTTGAGAAAAAATATAGAAAAGGAAGTGGTAGATACGAGAGAAGAGTTAAAAAAGTTATATAAAATAGCAAATTCTAATGTGTAACTTGTTTTAGAAGGTATTATTATCGTATTACAGAAATATGGACGGTTCATTATTATAAATTATGTTTGTTGTGAAAACATCTTTGAGAGGGTGTTTTTTTATTTTGTTATAAAACTTTTAGGTGGTAGAAGGAGACAGGTATGAAGAGAGTGCTATTTATGGTAAGTAGTATGAATATAGGTGGTGTAGAAAAATCACTTCTTTCTTTGTTATCTGTGATACCAAAAGAAAAGTATGATGTCACAGTATTGATGTTGGAGAAGCGAGGGGGATTTTTAAAACAATTACCAAGCTGGGTAAAGATAGAAGAAGTTACTTGGTTTGAAAATATAAAACCTAAAATTATGCAACCACCAAAGAAAACGATTAATGAGTATTTCGAAAATACAAGATATATTAAGGGTTTAAACTTTTTACTCACTTATGTGGTATCAAAAAAATTAAAGGATAGATATATTTTCTATAAAGAGATTTTTAAAGACATTCCACACAATAAGAATAAATATGATATTGCAATAGCATATCAAGGACCTACTGACATAATTGATTATTATATAGTTAATAGAGTAGCTTCAGAAAAGAAAATTTCTTGGATACATTTCGATGTTTTTCAACATCAAATTAATACAAAATTATATGAGAAATTATATGATCAGTTGGATAATATATATGTAGTTTCTAAAGAAGCACAAAAACATTTAATAGAGAAATTTCCTAAAGTAGAAAGTAAGACAAGTGTCTTTTTAAATATTGTACTTCCAGATTTAATAAATGAAATGGCGAAAGAAAAAGTAGAGTTTGATAATGGATATAAAGGTATAAAGATAGTAACAGTAGGTAGACTTTCAAAAGAAAAAGGTCAAGACCTTGCAATTAAAGTTTTATCAATGCTACGTAAGGAGGGATACGAAGTACGATGGTACTGTATCGGAGAAGGGGAGGATAGAGGGTATTATGAGACATTAATATGTAAGTATAATTTGAAACAGGATTTTCTATTATTAGGATCAGCAATAAATCCGTATCCATATGTAAATCAATCAGATATATATGTTCAAACCTCTAGGCATGAAGGGTATTGCCTCACGTTAGCTGAGGCGAAATGCTTAAAAAGACCTATTGTAACGACTAATTTTACAGGAGCATATGAGCAAATAAAAGATGGATATAATGGTTTTGTTGCTGAATGTAATGAGGAAAGTCTATATAACAAGATAAAATATCTTTTAGATCAACAAAGAGTGCGTGAAGAGGTCAAGACTAATTTGTTAGAAGAGGAATTTAACAACTTAGAAAAGGTAAATAGTTTTCTAAGTTAATTGCAAATGAAAGGGTGCAATTATGAATCCTAAAATTAGTATTATTGTTCCAGTTTATAAAGTTGAGCAGTATATTCATAAATGTATTGATTCTATATTAAAGCAAACGTTCAAAGAGTTTGAGCTGATACTTATTGATGATGGATCTCCTGATAGTTGTGGTGAGATTTGTGATGGGTATGCGACTCAAGATAGCCGAATTAAAGTAATCCATAAGGAAAATGGTGGATTATCTTCTGCAAGAAATGCTGGATTAGAAATAGCGCAGGGAGATTATATAGGATTTGTTGATAGTGATGATTGGATAGAAGTGGATATGTATGAATTGTTATATAGTATGTGTGTAGAACAGGAGTGTGATATAGCTATTTGTAGTAGTGAAATTCATTACAATGATAAAACGGTAATTTCAAGCAGCCAACCGTTCGTTATTCATGATAGATATAGCGCGATGAGAGCGATGCTAGAAGGGGATTTGTATGATGAAGTTGTTTGGACTAAACTTTTCAAAAGACAGTTATTAGAGGGTATTAAATTTCCAGTAGGTATGTCATATGAAGATACAGCATTTACATATAAAGTTATTCATAAGTGTAACAAAGTATGTTTCATAGGAGAACCTAAATATCATTATATAAAGCGTGATAATAGTATGATGGATCAGGCTGTAAAAGAGATTAAAATTGACTCAGTCTTAATTTATGATGAAATGTGTAAATTTATGGAGCGATATTATAAGGAGTTATATAACTTAGTTATATTAAAACTAGGAAATTGTTCGATGGTAGTATTAAATTTAATATCATTAAGTGGAAGACTTAATGAGCATAAGAGTAAATATTATAAGGTTATTGGTATATTGAATCGTTATTTTTATAAAACAATGCGTTTAAAAGAGTATGGGAAAAGTGTAAAGTTTTTATTATTGGCGACCAAGTTACATCCATTATTGTATAAATTTTTAATTAATAATTTTGCAAAAAGGGGATGAGGATCGTCCAGAATAATATAATCTGAATATTCATCTCTCGATAGTTTAGTTTAACTTATGAAGGGGATTAATCATGCGAACGATGCATTCAATCAAGAATATATCAATAAGTATATTTTCTCAAATGGTTATTGTTATTCTGGGATTTATATCTAGGAAGGTTTTTTTGGATAGTTTAGGAATAGAGTATTTAGGGATAGATGGCTTGTTAATTAATGTTTTATCTATGTTAGTGTTAATTGAAGCTGGTATAGGAGCGAGTATAGTATACAATTTGTATAAACCATTAGCAGAAAATAATCAGTATAAAATTATAGCTCTTGTTCAATTATATAAAAAAATTTATCAGATTTTAGCAATCATTATTTTAGTAATAAGTGCTATGATATATCCCTTTTTAAGTTATTTAATGGAAGACGGGGCGTCTATATCGAATATTGCGATAATCTATTCGATATTCGTGGTGAAAAATGTAGTTACCTATTTAAATGCTCATAAGAGGTCTTTAATACAAGCTGATCAAAGAGGATACATATTGGCTAGGGTGGATCTCTTATTCCAAGTGGTAACTACAATATTTAAAATATTTATACTAATGTACACAAAAAATTATATATTGTATTTAATTATAGAGTTGAGTATATATGTAATTCAAAATGTCGTAAACGGTAGGAGTGTGAATAAGAACTATCCTTATATAAAGACAAAAAAGAAGTATTCTATAGATAATGATACGAAAGAAAAATTAATTATAAATGTAAAGGCGATGTTTTTGCATAATATTGGAGGATATATTGTATTTGGAACGGATAATATACTGATTTCATCTTTTGTAGGTCTTGCTATGGTTGGGATATATTCGAACTATACAATGATAATAAATCAATTAGCAGCTGTAGTAAATCCTATATTAAATGGAATTGAAGCAAGTGTAGGAAATCTAATTGCAACTGAGAATAATGACAAAAATTATGCAATATTTAAAGTGACTTATTTAGTGAATTTTTGGATCTTTTCTTTTTGTACCATATTTTTATTTAATCTGTTAGAGCCATTTATAGGGTGGTGGCTTGATAAGAAGTATTTATTAAATAACATAGTTTTTGTAGTGATACTCATTAACTTTTATTTAACAGGGATGCGAACCGCGATAGCTATTTTTAAAAATAAAGCGGGATTATTTGTACAAGATAAGTATATTCCATTAGTTGAAGCGATAATCAATTTAAGTTTATCTATTCTATTAGCTAACATGTTTGGGTTGGTAGGTATATTCATAGGAACGGCGATTAGTACAATTGCTACTGTACTTTGGATTCAGCCTTATATTGTATATAAAAATCTTTTTAAGAAATCAGTTTGGAAGTATTTTACAACATATGTATTTTATATGTTTTTAACTATCGTAACAGGTTTCATTACTACAAGTATATGTAATTATTTTATAGAAGGTAGTACCTTTATTTCGTTAGTCGAAAAAGGTTTGATTTGCTTATTAGTACCAAATGTAATATACGTTTTAATTTTTTATAAAAGCACAGAATTTCAATATATAAGGAATATCTTTAGTATGATGTTTTTACAAATTAAAAAGAAACGAAACGTTATTTAGGTATAAAAAGTATGGACATTATATTGGTTTGAATTATTAAGGAAGTATATTGTTGTTGAAGCCTGTTAGTATGAAATGAAACTTGATTTTAATTAGAAAACGTGAATCATTAGCCCTAACATAGTATTTATATAATGCATAGTATTCTATTAAAGGGATACGTATGTAAGCATAATATAAAATATTTGTCCCCATGCACTGATAGGAGTTTGAATTTTCTGTCAAAATTCAACTTCTATCTTAGTTGGAGGTTATATATAAATCATGGCAAAATTTCAAGTGACATGTGTTTTGAAAGGGAATCTGCCTGTGTTAAGCGAGGGAGAATTTTGTTTTTGTATAGATACTTGTGAGTTATTTATTGGGACGAAAAAAGGGAATGTAAAAGTATCAACGGAGAATAAATTTGAGAGGTTAGTAAGTAAACTTAAAAGCAATACATTTGGAAGTTCTAAGTCTAGAAAATCACTGATTGGAGAAACAGAATCTGCTAATGTGGTTTCGGGCACGTATTTTCTTGAGTTAGAGAGATGGAATGTTAAAAATGATGGAACGGACGCGGATAATACTTCTAAAGGGATTAATAATGCATTATCATGGGCATCTCAACAAGGATTTATAGAAGTTGTTTTACCCATGGGGACATATTTAATTGATGAAAATACACCAATTGAGCCACAAAGCTTTATGACTTTAAATTTAGGTGGATCAACTTTAAAAATAAGAAGTAATGGATTAGTTAAATATGCAATCGTACGATATCAAAGAAATCAAAAATTTTCTCGGGTTACCAATGGAAGGGTTGAAGGAGATAAAGATACACACGATTATACAACGATTCCTCATACTCATGAATGGGGATATGGGATTGAAGTAGGAAATACCACTCCTGCTGAGGGGAGTAATTTGAATTATATTTCAATAGATAATATAGAAATTTTAAATTGTACTGGCGATGGGATAGCAATGGAAAGTACATGGGGACAAATTGGAGAATATGATTTTGCCGGTACATTTGAAATGGGGGGGATTAGTGATGTCAATGGTTCCCTAATAGTAGATGATAATAAAATTAGATCCAATTTAAAAATAGATTTACATCATAGTAGCATTATAAAATGGGGATATTTCGGTTTGTATGGAGATGGCTATGGTGGAATTGGTTCAGAAATATATACAGAATTATATGATGTGTTATTTTATAAAGCTGATAATACTTTTGTAACGGCTGCGAATAGAGTAAAGTTTTTTGAAGAAGTGAGTGTTCCAAAAGAAGCAGATTATGCAAAAATAGTTCTTCATCAAGGTACAATACCTACAGAAAACGGTTGTAAAATAACTGTTAGAATTCCGGAATTTTCTCGAAATGTATTTATTGAGAAATGTAAAATACATGATTGTAGAAGGCTTGGGGTAAGTGTATCTGGAGCGAAACAAATTTATATTAGAGATTGTGAAATTTACAAAATGAAAGGTACAGCACCTCAGGGAGCAATAGATATTGAAGATGGATATCGATTAAATCAATATATAAACATTGAGCGTAATAACATATATGATAATCAGGGATATAACGTTGTTGTAGTCGGTGGTAGATATATTAATATCATTCAAAATAAATTAGCTAATAATTCATTAGTAGTAGGTGAAAATGTAGAGAAAGTGATTATAAACAATAATCACTTAAGGGAAGTAAGTTGTGTTTTAAGCGGAGAAGTAACTTTTACGAATAATCAAATGTATGCTACTCGAGTCACGATAGATCAAGGAGATAAGGAAGCGCTTATTGGTAACTGTATTTTCCATAATAGCGCATTGTTAATGGGAAGAGATAAAGCATATTGTATTCAAGTCAACCAATGTGAATTTTTTAGTGATCGAGATTTATTTCATTCTTTTTCACAGTTAGGTTCAATAATTGGTTTTTCAGCAGAACCGCAAACTATATCAAATTGTGTTATTAAAGGAGGAGCTGTAGAGGGTACAAGTTTGACAGGCGTATCACCTGGTATGAAAAATGGATGGAGATTAAATAATATTTCTTTTATAGATACGAAACACCCGCAAGGAATCATTACGAATTTACCGCCAGGAGTATATACGGGATGTAAATTTGAGAACAGCGGTACAATATCATTTGTTACAAAAACTCCTCAAGCAGAATATGAATTTAATGGATGTTCATTTAGTTGGGATGCCTATAATCTTTTTACTGTTGAGTCTTCTCAAAGGATATCGATGCTAAAAGTGAAAAATAGTAATTTTAGAGGGGGAAGATGGGGCTCAGCATTTTTTTTATGGGACATTGGGGGAAGAATAGAATTTAGTAATAATGCATTTGAATACCTTAATTCGGAATCGACAGACAGTATAATGAATTTTTGGAATGAAACATTTACGAGTGAGTTTATGTTAATAGAAAATAATATATTTAGGTCAAATAAAAGTATGATAGGCGTGAATGCAAATCAGATTTCATCCTCAATCACTTTGATTTTTAAAGATAATATTGTGGAGACAGTAGTTATAAAGTTAAGGGATGAACATATAAAAAAGGATAATTATATTAATGGCGTCTTTGATCCGTACATGTAAAGTTATAGGAACTAATGAAGTAACAGGTCCTTTGTAAATAAGTAGTGATACCGTATGGGAATATTCACATAGGTTAGCTATGTTTAAACTATTTGATGAGATAGAATTAATGAAAGATGACGTAATGAAACAAAACAAGGGGTAACTAACTGTAGTTGCCCCTTGTTTTGTTTCATTGCATATAAAGTTCTAAATGGTCCTTCGTGTTAGGAGTATTAAACGTAAATAAGTAAGGAGGATAGTACATGAAAAGAATTTTTGATGTATGTATTTCTTTATTGTTATTATTTGTATGTTTGCTTCCTATTCTTGTTGTAGCAATTTTAGTTAGGATGAAATTAGGATCACCTGTACTGTTTAAACAACAGCGTCCAGGACTGCATGGAAAATCGTTTAATGTTTATAAGTTTAGAACTATGCTAGATAAGAAGGATAGCGATGGGGAATTACTTCCAGATAAAAATAGACTGACTACTTTTGGAGAAATTCTTAGAAAATATAGTTTAGATGAGTTACCCCAACTTATGAATGTTGTAAGGGGTGATTTAAGTTTAGTAGGTCCACGACCATTATTGATGGAATACTTACCCCTATATTCTAGTAAACAGGCTAAAAGGCATAATGTAAAACCGGGAATTACGGGATGGGCACAAATAAATGGTAGGAATTTGATTACCTGGGAAGAAAAATTTGAATTGGATGTATGGTATGTGGAGAATCGCTCTTTTTTATTAGACTTGAAAATAATTGTACTTACAATATTAAAAGTATTTAAAACAGAGGGAATAAACCATGTAGGGCATGTGACAATGGAGCGATTTACTGGAGGGAAAATAGAAATAAAGGGGGAGGGAAAATGAAAATTTTAATAATAGGATGTGGTGGGCATAGCAAGGTTGTGAGGGATATAATTTTATCAAATAAAGGATATGAAATAGTCGGTTATTTAGATGATTTGTATACAGGTATAAATATTGTAGATAATCTTTATTTTGGAGCAATTGCAGATGCAAGGGAAATTATCAATAATTTTAATGATGTAAAGCTCGTTATTGCTATAGGAAATAATAAAATAAGAAGGGAAATTGCAGAAATATTAAATCAACAAAGTAGCATATATGCTACTTTAATTCATAAAACAGCCATTATAAGTTCAAATGCTTATATAGGAAACGGAACGGTAATTATGCCAAATGTGGTTGTTAATGCGGATACTTTCATCGGTAACCATACTATAATAAATACGGGCTCAATAATAGAACATGATAATATAATTGATGATTTTGTTCATATTTCACCACATGCTACGCTTACAGGTTCTGTCACTATAGCAGAGGGGGCACATATAGGAGCATCAGCTACTATAATTCCAGGTGTTCAAATTGGTAAGTGGTCAATTGTTGGAGCTGGTTCTGTTGTCATAAATGATTTTCCATCTAATTGTACTGCTGCTGGTATTCCAGCCAAAGTTATTAATGTAGTAAATTGAGAGGAGATGAAGAATGATGATAAAAAATAAGGAGAAAATCTATCTTTCCTCTCCACACATGAGCGGAAATGAACAAAAATATATAAAAGATGCCTTTGACTCAAATTGGATTGCACCTCTTGGTCCAAATGTAGATGAATTTGAAAGAGAGCTTGCTTCTTTTGTAGGAGTTAAAGGTGGGGCTGCGGTTAGTTCAGGTACTGCTGCCATTCATCTAGCTTTGCGATTATTAGACGTTCAAAAGGGAGATACAGTATTTTGTTCAAGTTTCACTTTTGTAGCGAGTGCGAATCCGATTGTTTATTTGGGAGCTGAACCGGTATTTATTGACTCAGAACCAGAAACATGGAATATGTCACCGCAAGCTCTAGCACTTGCGTTGCATACTGCTGATAAAGCAGGAGAATTACCTAAGGCTGTCATTCTTGTTCATTTATATGGTCAGAGTGCAAAATTAGATGAAATTCTTTCGCTTTGTAATCACTATGATGTCCCTATAATTGAGGATGCAGCAGAATCTCTAGGCTCTACATATAAAGGAAAGGCAAGTGGTACATTCGGGAGGTTTGGGATTTATTCATTTAACGGAAATAAAATTATTACAACTTCGGGCGGTGGAATGCTAGTTTCTGATGATGTGGAAGCGTTAGAACAGGCGAGATTTTTAGCGACTCAAGCAAGAGATTTAGCATCTCATTATCAGCATAGTCAAGTAGGTTACAATTATAGAATGAGTAATATATTAGCTGGTATTGGGAGAGGGCAATTAGAAGTGTTAGAAGATAGAGTGAGCTCTAGAAGGCGTATATTTAAGCAATATTATGAAGAGTTATCTCATATACCGGGATTTTGTTTTATGCCAGAATTAGAAAATACTCGTTCGAACCGTTGGCTTACAACTATGATGATGGATGAAAAGGAATCTGGCATCTCTATTGAAAAAATAGTAACAACTTTAGCTGAAGAGAATATTGAAGCGCGTCCTACTTGGAAGCCACTACATATGCAGCCGCTCTTTAAAGAATATAAGTATTATTCTCATCAGAAAGATAATGATGTATCTAAAAAATTATTTGAAAATGGGATTTGTCTTCCTTCTGGATCCAATATGACAGATGAGGATCAACGTAGAGTTATTCAATCTATAGTAAATATTATATAGCAAGCAAAAATTTACAGAAAAACAAGTGAATCGAAGTTCATTATTAAGAATATATCTCCTTGAATATGGATTATATTAACATTGGTTATTGACGAGAAGGGGACGTAATGATAATTTAAACATAAATATACCTTGATTTATAAGTGAATTAGAGTGCGGAATTGAAATGTGTATTATTGTTCTTTAAAAAGAATATAACTGGAAAGAGAAAGGTTCATGAAATAAATAAAACAAAATATTTGCAGTAACTTGTTGTATAGGAGGGAGGGGAAAAATGAGCGCTATAACTGGCATTATTCACTTTAATAATGAACCTGTATCAATTGAACATGGAACACGATTAATGAGTGGTTTACAAAAGTATCCTGCTAATGATATTCAAATATGGCACAAAGAAAATGCTTTTCTAGGGTGTCACGCACAATGGATTACACCCGAGTCAGTTGGTGAACAATTACCATTCTATAATTATGAAAAACAACTGGCAATTACCGCAGATGCTATTATTGATAATCGTTATGAGTTGTTTGAAAAATTACAAGTAGATTATGTAGATAGAAAAAACATGACAGACAGTGAATTGATTTTATTATCTTATCAGAAATGGGGAGAAGCAGCACCGAAATATTTGGTGGGCGATTTTGCTTTTATGATTTGGGATGAGAAAAAACAAATGCTTTTTGGTGCTAGGGATTTTTCGGGAAGCCGAACTCTTTATTTTTATCGTAGTGAGGAAAGGTTTGCTTTTTGCTCTATTATAAATCCACTATTTTCTCTACCAGAAGCTGAGAGAAAATTGAATGAACAGTGGCTTGCTGAATTTTTAGCAATACCTGTGAATTTTGAATCAGTAGATCCTTCTTCAACGGTATATAAAACTGTTGAGCAAATTCCACCTTCCCATGCTGTTATTGTAAAAAATGGGAAAGTGAAGTTATTGAGATACCATACACCAATTATTGGAGAAAGGCTTCAACTCAAATCGAACGAAGAGTATGAAGAAGCGTTTTTGGAAGTGTATCAAAATGCGATAAGATCACGTTTACGCACTCATCATCAAGTAGGGGCTCATTTGAGTGGAGGACTTGACTCGGGTTCTGTAGTTAGCTTTGCTGCACGAGATTTAAGTGCAGCAAATAAACGTCTACATACATATAGTTATGTCCCGGTAAAGGGGTTTGTAGATTGGACGCATAGAAGTAGAATAGCTGATGAACGACCTTTTATTCAATCAACTGTACAGCATGTAGGAAATATTAAGGAACATTATTTAGATTTTGAAGGAAGAAGTCCTCTATCAGAAATAGATGATTGGCTTGAAATTCTAGAGATGCCATACAAATTCTTCGAGAATACTTTTTGGCTTAGGGGAATCTATGAGGAGGCCCGGTTACAGGGGATTGGAGTACTCTTAAATGGACAGAGAGGAAACTGGACGGTGTCATGGGGATCGGCTGTGGACTATCAAGCTATGCTTTTGAAAAAGATGAATTTGCGTCGCTTTTTGCAAGAGTTATATTCGTATAGTAAAAATATTGGTGTAAAGAAATCGCGAGTATTTTCAGTAGTGAAAAAAAAGGCATTTCCGTTTTTGAATCGAATATCTTCATCGAAAAATCAAATCGTTTTCCCAAGATTTATTAATCCAGAATTTGCAAATAGAATGAATGTGTTCGATAAGCTTCTAGAGCATGATGTTGATATAACAGGAACCTCTATAACAGATGTATATGAAATAAAAAAAAGGCAATTTGACCAGTTATATTATTGGAATATAACTGGTACATACGGATCTAAATTATCTTTGCGCTATTCTTTATGGGATCGAGATCCAACGAATGATTTACGGGTTGTTAAATTTTGTTTAGCTGTTCCAGAAGAACAATACGTTCAAAATGGTGTAGATCGGGCACTAATTCGAAGAGCAACCAAAAATTATTTGCCTGATAAAGTAAGGTTAAATCAACTTACTCGAGGTGTTCAAGGTTCTGATGGTGTTTATCGTATGACGCATCAATGGAGTGGATTTATTGAAGAGCTTGAGCAGCTTAGTAAGGATCCTATAATTTCAGAATTCTTGGATATAGAGGTTATTAGAACTGCGATTTCTAAGATTAAAGAAGAACCCCATCCAGAATATGCATTTGATTTAGATTTTCGAATTTTAATGCGTAGTTTAATAGTATATCGATTTATGAAGAAAATTATTTGAAGGGAGGTGACATAATGAAAAAAGATTGGACAATTCCTACACTGGAAGTACTTGATATTAATATGACGATGGCTGGACCGGGACTTAAAACACCGGATGCTGTTCAACCAGATGTTGATGAAGTAGTGCACTATAGTTAATTCATCGAGTAGCAATTAGATCTTATGTTTCCTATCCCCTTATACATTAGAAGTATAAGGGGTATTTGTAAAACAACGCTGATAATTATTTGGAGTGAGAGAGTTGATTAAAACTACAAAAAAAAATATGTATAAAGTTTTTGGGTTAAGGGTGTTGAGTGAAATTCAATTTCCAGAATTACCTAGAATTAATGAACAAGAAGAAACGATAGAAGTAATAATACGAACTGCTGATTTATTTCAGAAATGGAGTGAATTTACTAACACAGAACAAAATTTTGTAGTTGATAAAAACGTAGTTATGATTCGTATTCCTGATACAGCTATATTTTCTATACAAGAAGGAAAGCAAATAGTTGTTTCACCAATGAAAGAAGCTTGTGAAGATAAGGTTCGTCTTTATATACTTGGAACTTGTATGGGTGCCTTGCTAATTCAAAGAGGGATTTTACCATTACATGGTAGTGCAATAAATATTGATGGGAAAGTTTATGCCTTTGTAGGTGATTCAGGAGCAGGTAAATCAACTCTTGCATCGGCTTTTTTAAGTAAAGGATACAAAATTTTGAGTGATGATGTAATTGCTGTGACAGTTTCGTCAGATAAGACTCCAATTGTGATTCCATCTTATCCGCAACAAAAATTATGGGCGGAAAGTTTGAATGCTTTTGGAATGGGAACGGCAAGTTATAATCCGTTGTTTGAACGAGAAACAAAGTATGCTGTTCCTGTACAATCTCATTTTTTCTCTGAACCATTACCTCTTGCAGGTATTATTGAGTTAACGAAAACAGAGGATGAGAATGTTGAATTGATTCGAATCGAAGGACTTGAACGACTGCGTACATTATTTTTGCACACGTTTCGTAAGTTTTTAATTGCGCAATTAAAATTAACAGAGTGGCATTTTACTACTTCTACAAGCGTGATAAACAAAGTAGATATGTTTCATTTGAAACGTCCCAATAATAGGTTTACAGCGCATGAACTTGTATCAATTATATTAAAAACTATACAAGGAGGAGTAATAGATGATGTATACAGAGAGAATTTCTCTAAAGTCTCAGATTGTGCAAAGTGAAGAGAATATTGTGAGTGATATGGATGGGGAAAAAGTGATGCTAAATGTTCAAAAAGGGAAATATTATAATTTGGGACAAACAGGGGGGGAAATTTGGGAACTAATAAAAACTCCAATTATGGTTACTGAACTTGTTAGTACATTGTTGTCAAAGTACAACATTGAACGGAGTGATTGCGAAGAGCAAGTTCTTTCCTTTTTAGATTGTTTATTTCAAGAAGGTTTAATTCAAATAAAAGGTTAATCTAATAGATAGATTCATAATGTCAAGAGAACTGTTAGGATGGGATTCATGAATATTGTGAAGAGGTTAAGGGTATTTTTATCACTGAACATGGACACAAAGCTTTTATTATTAGAGGCTTTTATTTTTTTAGGGTGGGCGCGTGTATTAAAAAGTATTACCTTCTCCAAAGTTGCACCTTCTTTAGGGGAGTATATGAATGAAACATTAGTTGCTCAAATTGAGCCACACGGAGATACACTAAAGAAGGTGTCTGAAGCTATTTCTATTATGAGTCGTTATACTTTTTGGGAAAGTCAGTGCCTTGTTAAAGCTATAGCTGGGATGAAAATGCTCGAAAAACGTCACATTGAGAGTACTCTTTATTTAGGAACTGCTAAGGATAGTCATGGTGAATTAATTGCGCATGCATGGTTACGGAGCGGTTCTTTTTATATTACTGGATCAGAAGGAATGGAGAAATTTACTGTCGTTGGATCATTTGCAAAGAGGCTAAGTGAGGACACTCTTAAAGGAGAATAAAATGGAGAAAGATTTTGGTCTTAATGTAGAGTTCATGTCTAAGGAATTGAAACTGCTTTTTACAATTTTGAAGTTACAAGATGATGAGACAATGCAAACTTATAGTAGTGAATGGTTCATAGATATTGATTGGGAGTTTTTTCTTAAGCAAGCTGTGCATCATCGCGTTTATCCGGTGATATATCAAAAACTTAAACAGGTGAATGAAGAACTAATTCCTTCGCATATTGTACAAACCTTGAATAGAAAATATAAAAAAAATACATTTCAAATGCTTTATTTAAGTGCTGAAATGGAACGAATAAATAAACTATGTAGTGAAAATGAGATTCGTATGATTTTTCTAAAAGGACCTGTACTGTCTCAGGATTTATATGGAGATATTTCTTTAAGAACATCCTGTGATTTGGATGTTCTTATTCCGATGCAAAATTTAGAAAAAGTAGAAATGCTACTTTGGGAGCAGGGGTATGTAAAAGATGATTATATTCAAACGATATTAAGTGATTGGAAATGGAGGCATCACCATATAACATTTTTCCATCCAACAAGGCGGATCAAACTTGAAATCCATTGGAGGTTAAATCCCGGACCGGGTAAGGAACCTGGGTTTGAAGAGCTTTGGAAGCGAAAGAGAAAAAGTACACTTACGAGTAATTCGGTATATATGTTAGGAAAAGAAGACTTGTTTTTATTTCTTGTATCTCATGGTGCTAGACATGGTTGGTCCAGGTTACGTTGGTTAGTAGATATAAAAAAAATTGTCGGTCAGGATCTTAACTGGAATGAGATTCATAAATTAATGAGAAAATATCAAGTGCTTCATTTAGGGGGACAAGCATTAATTTTGGCGTCACAATTGCTAGGTGTACAGCTAAATGAAAGCATGACGGAATTAGTAGCTAAGAAACATTCGAAGCAGTTAGCACAAGAAGCGCTATTTTATTTCAAGAAAATGATAAATTTACATTCAGAACCTGTTCCTGAAGAAGTACTTTCCTATCATAGTAGACATTTATTTTCACTGATGTCTAATCAACAAAGAATTATATTTATTTTGAGCCAGCTTTACCCTTATCCAATTGATGCAAAAACATTACCGTTGCCAAAATTCCTTCATTTTTTATATTTTCCTTTACGTCCGTTTTTATGTCTTTGGAGGAAAACAAAGAAGCTTGCTTTGTTATAGGGGGGACATCGATGAATCATATTATATATTTTATGAAAAAATTATACTCTTCAGCGGGAAAAATACTGTATGTGAATTTATTTGGTATGGTTTTAATAAGTTTACTTGAAGGGATAGGGATTATTTTATTAATTCCTATGATAAGTATGACTGGAGTAATTAATATAGGCGAGGAGTCTACTTTTATTGCACCTGTCTATAGGTTTTTGCAGGATTTTCCTAAAACGACAAGTCTAATTTCTATTTTAGGTATATATATACTAATAGTGTTAGGTCAAAATCTACTACAAAGAAACATAACCTTAAGGGATGCGAGAACACAACAAGTTTTTGTAAGAGAATTAAGAATAGAAACATATAGTATGATTCTAAAAGCGAAGTGGAGTTTTTTTTTAGAGAAAAGGAAAACAAATCTAATAAATATATTAACTACAGAATTAGCTCGCGTAAGTTATGGGGTTAATTTAATTTTACAATTGTTAGCTGCTATTCTGTTTACATTCATACAGGTGGGGATTGCGTTTTTATTATCTCCCAAAATAACGATATTTGTTTTGGGCTTTGGCTTATTATTCTTGGTAGCTTCTCGTGTTTTTATAAAAAAAGCACGAATACTAGGCGGTAAGACCTCAAAATTGGCACAAGGCTATCTTTCTGGTATAACAGATCATTTTAATGGAATTAAAGATATAAAGAGTAATACTTTGGAAGCATCACGTTTAGAATGGTTACAAACTATAACAGGAAAGATGAGTAACGAACAAATGGAGTATATGAGAATAAGATCGAACTCTCAATTGTTTTATAAAGTTTCAATGGCTATTTTAATTGCATTTTTTATATTATTATCAGTAAGTATATTGAAAGCTCAGCCCACCCAATTACTATTAATCATTCTCATCTTTTCGAGACTATGGCCAAGATTTATGACAATTCAGTCTAATTTAGAACAGCTTGCGGCAAGCATTCCTGCTTTTAAGTCATTATGGGAATTACAAGGGGAATGTATTGAAGCGATTGAAATGCAGGATATACAGCAAAAACATATAAAGCCGATTTGTATAGAACAGGGTATTGAATGTAAGGATATTTATTTTCGGTATAATAAGAAGGAGCCTTTGTATGCGCTTCAAAATATTAATGTACAAATACCAATCAATAGTATGACGGCCATTGTGGGACATTCGGGAGCTGGGAAGAGTACATTAATCGATGTTTTAATGGGGTTGATTCAACCAGAAAAAGGTCAAGTGTTAATAGATGGAACTCCTTTTACAAGTGAAAATTTACTGTCATTGAGACGGGCTGTTAGTTATGTGCCACAAGATCCTTTTTTATTTAATGCAAGCATAAGAGAAAATTTATTGATGATTGAGCCGAATTCGAGTGAAGAACAAATCTGGACTGCATTAGATTTTGCGACGGCAGCTGAATTTGTACGAATGCTTCCAAAAGGGCTTGATACTCTCATTGGAGATCGTGGAGTGAGACTTTCAGGTGGTGAACGTCAACGACTTGTACTAGCTCGAGCTATTTTAAGACAACCATCCATTTTAGTATTAGATGAAGCTACGAGCGCATTAGATACTGAAAATGAGGTGAAAATCCAATCAGCAATAGAAAGATTGAAAGGAACGATGATTATTGTTGTTATTGCGCATCGTTTATCTACGATCCGTAATGCAGATCAAGTTATTGTTTTAGGAAAAGGTGAAATTGTTCAAAAAGGTGAATTTAATCAATTGGCTAAAGAGAGAAAAGGTGTATTTCGAAATTTGTTAAGGTCACAAATGGAAGTTGGTTCTTAGAGAGGAAAGAGTGAATGAATTTTTGTATTCATACAGTTCGAATCGAATAAAAGCCTGAGTGATGGCCAGTTATAACAGGACATTATTCAGGCTTTTATTTGTACGTTTTCTACATTTAGGGAGTAAATATAAATGAGTACCTTGCAATGAATAATACTAAGTGGTATATTATGGATATGACAGGTACCGTGTATTGAACAGTACTGAAATGAGAAAGGGGGATGGACCTTGAACGTTCAGTTTAAAAAAGGTGTGTTAGAACTGTGTGTTTTGGCACTTGTGAAACGTAAAGATTGTTACGGTTATGAACTTGTACAGCAAATCTCAAATAAATTTTTAATATCGGAAGGGTCAGTGTATCCTTTATTACGTCGTTTAACGAAAGAAGGGTATTTTCAAACGTATTTGAAAGAATCTACGGAGGGGCCGCCTCGTAAATATTATCAACTAACTGAGCAAGGGGAAACGCAACTGAATTTGTTAGTAACAGAGTGGCGTGATTTTGCAAAAGGCGTACAAGAAATTATTGAAGGGGTGGAATGGGATGAGTAAAGAACAGTTTCTTAAAGAATTATCAAGTCATCTTAGAAAGTTACCGGAAGAAGAGAGGAAAGATATTTTATTTGATTATGAAGAGCATTTTCAGTTTGGGAAAGAAGAGGGGAAAACTGAATCGGAAATAATAAAAGGCCTTGGCTCTCCGAAAGTAATTGCCAAAGACTTACTTGCTTTGTATCGCTTTGATGAAATGAAAAAGGACCCATCTACTTCGAATATAACAAGGGCTGTTATGGCAGCGATTGGACTTAGTTTGTTTAATTTTATTATTGTGTTAGGCCCGTTAGTTGCAATTATTGCTTTTATATTTTCCTTCTGGCTCGGTGGAATTGCTAGTGTAGTGACACCATTTTTCGTTATTGGAAAAGTATTTATGGGTACTTTTATATGGTTGGATGTATTCGTTAGTATAACGTTTGTTGGAGTAGGTTTGTTGTTATGTATTATCGCTTATTATAGTACGAAGTGGTTTAAAAAGTTATGCGTACGTTATGTAATATGGAACTTCAAAATGATAAAAGGGGAGTAGATGATGAAGAAAATATTGTTAGTAGCTATCGCTTGTATCATTATTGGAGTAATAGGGATTTCACAAACATATGAAAAAGCAGTGCAAACTGCAGAAGAAGGAAACAAAGAAGACGTAATTAAAAACGAAACACTAAAAAATATAGAAGTTAAGTTAGATGCTGGGGATATTGTTGTCCAAAAATCTCCCGACTCTTCTTTTTATGTAAAGCAATCAGGAGATGTACGTAAACACGAGGTTCGTATTGACGAAGATGGTGACACATTAAAAATTATTGGGGAAAGAGAAAAAGGTGCTTCATTTGATTTTTCTTTTTACGATTTTAGATTTCAAACGTCTACAATAACTCTCCTCGTGCCTGAACGTTCTTACCAAGAGATAAAAGTAAATTCATCCGCTGGACAAATAGAAATAAGTGATGTGAAAAGTGATCATGTAAGTGTTGGAACAATGGCTGGAGAAGTAGATTTGAAACATGTCACAGCTAAGAGTGTGGAGGGATCTACAAAAGCTGGTGAGGTGAACTTTAAAAAAGTAATAGGGAAAGTAACAGCGAAGTCGGCTAGTGGGGAAGTGCATATTATGGATCATGATCCTAAATATGACGTAGAGGCAAGTTCAACTGCTGGTGACGTAGATATAACTTTATTGGAAAAACCACAAGATGCAGTTATAACGGGGCAAAGCGCTGCTGGCGAAGTAATGATTTTTAATGAAGAAAATAAAAATGTAACAATTGGCAATGGTAGCAAAAAGATTAGTGGTAAAACAGCTGCTGGCGATGTGACGATTGAAACTCGTTCATAAGAAATAGAATGTATGAAAATCTATCAAAATACAAAAAAGAAGATAATTACCGTATATAAATAAGGTAATTATCTTCTTTTATTATTCTTAATGTAAATCACGATATACGCCAATTACTTTTCCGATAACTGATACTTGTTTTAAAATGATAGGTTCTAATGAAGAGTTTTCCGGTTGTAGACGGAAATGGTCTTTTTCTTTATAGAAACGTTTAACAGTTGCTTCGTTATCTTCTGTTAAAGCGACTACAATTTCACCGTTGTATGCAGACTGTTGTTGGCGAACAACAACTAAATCCCCATCGAAAATACCAGCTTCAATCATACTATCTCCGGAAATACGTAACATAAATACTTGGTCTGCTCCAGCAACAATGCTAGCTGGAAGTGGGAAGTGATCTTCTACACTTTCAACTGCTGTAATCGGTAATCCAGCAGTAACTTTTCCGACAATTGGAACTTGAATAACAGATTGTGTCTCTGTATCCATTCGGTTGTCACCTAAAATTTCAATTGCTCGTGGTTTTGTTGGATCGCGTCGAATATATCCTTTTTCTTCTAGTCGTGATAAATGTCCGTGCACTGTAGAACTAGAAGCGAGGCCGACTGCTTGACCGATTTCACGTACGGAAGGTGGATATCCTTTTTCTTGTACTTTTAGCTTAATAAAGTCGAGAATGTCTTGCTGGCGTTTCGTTAACTTTTCCATGTTTTCTAACACCTCGTTTTCTTTCATTTTTCTTATTAATAAGTATAACATGCGAAAAAACATTCTACAAACATAAGTTCGAACGAAAGACGAATTTATGA
Organism: Bacillus cereus group sp. MS39; assembly: GCF_040448665.1. Taxonomy (NCBI): domain Bacteria; kingdom Bacillati; phylum Bacillota; class Bacilli; order Caryophanales; family Bacillaceae; genus Bacillus; species Bacillus cereus group sp. MS39. Next base: position 1,736,368 of record NZ_CP123058.1, read on the forward strand.
TACACTATAAGGAAAATATAGTGAGAAAGAAGGGTTCAAAATGAATGCAATTATTTATGCGCGTGTGAGCACAACAAAAGAAGAACAGGAAACATCATTATTGCGTCAAAAAGATGAATTATTGCATTTAGCTGAGCGCTATCAAATGAATGTTGTAAAGGTGATTGAGGAGCAGGCTAGTGGTTATACAATTGAACGTGATGGCATATTAGAAGTGCTAGATACAATTCGCGATGAACAAGTTGATGTACTTCTCATACAAGATGAAACGCGCCTTGGTAGAGGGAATGCAAAGATTGCATTAATGCACTGTTTACATAAAGAGGGAATAAAAGTATATACGCATACGCATAATGGAGAATTAGAACTCTCTGACTCTGATTCGATGGTACTAGATATAATTGGGATTGTTGAAGAGTATCAAAGAAAGATCCACAATTTAAAAATTAAACGTGGTATGCAACGTGCAGTAGAAAAAGGTTATCGTCCAGAAAATAATTTGAAGAATCGTCATTTAAGCGTAGGACGAGAGAAGAAAGAAGTGCCGATTGAGGAAATTGTACGTTTACGCCGGAATGAATTAACTTTTGAAGAAATTGCAGCAACACTTCGTGGTTTTGGTCATGATGTTTCAAAAGCAACTGTACATCGAAGATATGTAGAATATACAAAGCAATTGCTTGATAAAGAGGACTAACTATTGTATGATAATAATCAGTTTTGAGTAAAAGGGGGATTCGAGATGCAAAGTCACGAACTCATTGAACGCATTAACTTCTTAGCGAAAAAAGCAAAAGCTGAAGGCTTAACTGAAGAAGAACAACGTGAGCGCCAATCGCTACGTGAACAATATTTAAAAGGATTTCGTCAAAATATGTTAAACGAACTTAAAGGAATTAAAGTTGTTAACGAAGAAGGTACTGATGTTACACCGGCGAAATTAAAAGCTTTAAAAAAGCAAGATAATGCAAAATTAAACTAAAAGATGGGCGAAGCCCATCTTTTTTATTTATTATATCCGTTATTTAATAACTTTCCAGTTGTTATTGACTGTTGCTTCTATGTTTTTGTGCTTCAATATATAGTTAGCGATAAGTTCAGACATATCTGTTGGTATGTCTTTTATTACGGGCTTATTTTGAAACATAAAGAAGTTCCCTCCGCCACTTGCGCGATAATTATTCATAACGACGTCATATTCTTCATTCATATGAAGTGGAGCGCCTTTATACTGTAAGGATTCTACTCTCTCGCCAATTGGTTTGGAAATGTTTAATACGTACGAAATTCCTTCCCACATATCGTAATTATAGTGTTGCGGCTTTGGTTCTATGTAGGTAGGGTTTACGATGATAGTTCCATTTGCTTTTAATATGAAATAAGAAGCAGAGAGTTCAAGGGCATCTTTTATATCCGCTCCAGTTATTCTAATTACTTTTAATGTATTTGGATAAATATAATTAGAAACGATGTCACGCATTGTTACGCGATTAGGGAAACCTGGAGATGTATTATGGAATAAGCTTGTACAAGAAATGGAAACATTAGCTATATCCATCTGTATTTTATTTATGAATTCAATAAAAGGATGGTCTTGCAAACGAGTTTGCATAGCATCTGAAATTTGCATGTCCCCATAGATTACTCCAATAGGTTGATCGAGCCAATTTTGTGTTTTTTCTTCATAATCGGCAACCAAGGAAAGAATATCTTGGTCAGCCTCAATTCCTTGTACGGGCAATAATTGTGAATAACTCTCTTTTTTTCCCCATTTTTTTTCTGTTTTTTCGAATGTTACTGTTACTTTTCCAACGGAGTGTCCATTGCATCCAATCTGTAAAATTGTTACACCATTCATTACGGTGTGAGCGATTTCCCGGTGTTGGTGGCCTGTTAGTAAAATGTCTATACCTTCAATTTCATGGCACATTGCATATCCTTGGTTTTCACCTGTTAAAACTTCAGTCGGTACCCCAGTTTGTAAATCGCGTTCAAATCCCCCATGGTAGGCTACGACTAATAAATCTGGTTTCTCGTGTTCGCGAATGTAAGAAACCCATCTTTTTGTTGTTTCTAATGCATCTTCAAATTGTAAATCTTGAATGTGATGGGGTTGTTCCCAATTGGGAATGTAATGCGTTGTCATCCCTAAAATAGCAATTTTTATATTTGATTCAATATGTTTTATTATATATGGTTTCCCGAAATAAGGTTCTTTTCTGTTTTTATCTAAAATATTTGCTGATAGATACGGAAAGTTTGCAGTAGAAATAGCATTATTTAATATGTCCATTCCATAATTAAATTCATGATTCCCAATAACTGCAGCATCATAACGTAAATAGTTCGCTAATAAAGACATTGGATTTTTCTTATCTTCTTCGTATGTAGCGTAATGATAAGTGAAGGGTGTTCCTTGTATGAAGTCACCGTTATCAATTAAAAGAACGTTTCTATTTTGGGAACGTTCTTTTTTTATAAGAGTAGAAATTTTGGCTAAACCAATTTCAGCTTGGGAGTTATCTTGGTAGTGAATTGGATAAACAGTGCCATGTATATCACTTGTTAATAAAATGTTTAAAGTTACAATTTGATTTGGATTCAATATCATTCACCTTTTCTATTGTTATCTACTAATTAAGCATATCAAATATATGAAGAGAATTTTAATGAGAATGTATAGAATGTGTAAAGATTCTGTAAATAAGCAATTGTACGTGAAAATGTGTGATATATTTCTTCATGTTTACGGAAGGCAATTTTATAACAACAAAATTGGAGGCATTAATATGTTGAAAAAAGTTTTTGCAATGAGTACGACAGTTGTACTAGCGGCGGGATTATTAAGTGGTTGTGGAACGAAAGAATCAAGTGCAAGTAAAACTGAAGATACGAAAAAAGGTTATGTACCGAAGACTTTAAATGTTCAATTTGTTCCTTCTCAAAATGCAGATACGTTAGAGGCAAAGGCAAAACCATTGGAAAAGTTATTAAGTGATAAATTAAATATTCCCGTAAAAGTTAGCATTTCAACGAATTACAATACAATTGTAGAAGCGATGGCGTCTAAGCAAGTAGATGTAGGGTTTTTACCTCCAACAGCGTATGTGCTAGCGCATGAGAAAAAGGCTGCAAACGTAATTTTACAAGCACAACGTTTTGGAGTAGATGATGAAACGGGAGCTCCTACAAAGGATTTAGTAGACTTTTATAAATCTGAGTTTGTAGTTAAGAAAAATTCAAATATTAACAGTGTAAAAGATTTAAAAGGTAAAAAAATTGGTTATCAAGATGTAACGTCATCAGCGGGGTATGTATGGCCTGCGGCTGTATTGTTAAAAGAGGGAATTGATCCACTAAAGGATGTGAAACCTGTTACATTAAAAGGTCACGATCAGTCGCTGATTGCTCTTTTAAATGGTGATGTAGATGCATCTGTTGTATTCCAAGATGCTCGTAATATTGTGAAAAAAGATTATCCGAATATATTCGATCAAACGAAAATAGTGAAATTTACGGAAAAAATTCCAAATGATACGATTTCGGTACGTTCTGATTTAGATGCAGAGTGGAGTAAGAAATTACAGGACGCTTTCATTGAAATAGGAAAGAATGAGGAAGGTCACAAAATCATTAAAGAAGTATATTCACATGAAGGATATGTTAAATCTGATGATAGTAAATTTGATATCGTTCGTGAATATGGAAAGAAAGTAAAAACGCAATAATACATATGGAAATGGCAGCTAACTGGAAGGGAGGCATATGTTTCCAGTTAGTTTGCCATTTTGAATACATAGAAGGTAGGTAAGATGTGTGATAGAATTTCGAAATGTTTCCAAAATGTATCCGAATGGTACAAAAGGATTGAATAATATAAACTTGAACATTCAAAAAGGTGAGTTTGTTGTAATGGTAGGGCTGTCGGGGGCTGGAAAGTCTACACTTCTTAGATCGGTAAATCGCCTTCATGAGATTACAGAAGGAGAAATCTTGATTGAAGGTGAGTCTATTACTGCTGCGAAAGGAAAAGAATTACGACGCATGCGCCGGGATATTGGTATGATTTTTCAAAGTTTTAACCTTGTAAAACGATCAACGGTTTTGAAGAATGTATTAGCTGGGCGTGTTGGATACCATTCGACTTTTCGTACAACGTTAGGTCTATTTCCAAAAGAAGATTTGGAGCTTGCCTTTCAATCGTTAAAAAGGGTGAATATTTTAGAAAAAGCATATGCGCGAGCTGATGAATTATCAGGAGGACAACAGCAACGTGTATCGATTGCTAGAGCGTTGGCGCAAGAAGCAAAAATCATATTGGCAGATGAACCTGTTGCGTCGTTAGATCCGCTAACAACAAAGCAAGTATTAGATGATTTGAAAAAAATTAATGAAGATTTTGGGATTACAACAATTGTAAACTTACATTCTATTGATTTAGCTAGGCAATATGCGACACGCATTATTGGATTACATGCAGGCGAAATTGTTTTTGATGGTTCAGTAGAAGAGGCAACGGATGAAAAATTTGCTGAAATTTATGGAGACGTAGCGCAGAAAAGTGAATTATTAGAGGTGGCAGTTAAATGAATGACGCGACGATATATTCAAAATCGATACCGAAGCCGCCGAGTAAGTTGAAACATATGTTAACGGCTATTCTAGTCATTTTACTGTTGTGGGGAAGTAGTGTACAGGTCGACGCATCATTTTCAAAACTAGTAGTTGGTTTTCCTAATATGATTGATTTGTTAAAAGAGATGGTGCCGCCTGATTGGAGTTATTTTCAAGTTATTACAACAGCGATGTTAGATACAATACGTATGGCGATTATTGGGACGACTTTAGGAGCGATTTTAGCTATTCCACTGGCACTATTTGCGGCAAGTAATGTGTTTACTAGTACATTTTTGTACGGTCCAGCTCGATTGGTTTTAAATTTTATCCGAACGATACCAGATTTATTATTAGCGGCAATTTTCGTAGCTATTTTTGGAATAGGACCACTTCCAGGTATTTTAGCTCTTACTTTTTTCTCAATTGGGCTCGTGGCGAAATTGTTGTATGAGTCAATGGAATCGATTGATCCAGGTCCATTAGAGGCGATGACAGCAGTAGGAGCAAATAAAGTGCAATGGATTGTGTATGGGGTAATTCCGCAAGTGAAAGCACATTTTGTCTCCTATGTTCTTTATACATTTGAGGTGAACGTACGTGCAGCAGCTGTTTTAGGTTTAGTAGGAGCGGGTGGTATTGGGTTGTATTATGACCGTACACTTGGATTTTTACAATATCAACAAACTGCATCTATTATTATTTATACTCTTGTTGTTGTATTGTTAATTGATTATGTAAGTACATTGTTGCGGGAGAAATTATAATGAGTAAAACGACGATAATTGTACCAAAACCGAAGAAACCGAGTGTGTATCGCTGGTTTATTTTTATAGCACTTGCATTTGTTTATGTATGGGCTTTTTCAGGAGTCCCGCTAGAGGGAATAAAGGATACGGCAGGAGAAATTACAAAAGCAATTATGACAGGTGTATTGAATCCAGATTGGTCGTATGTATCTTTGCCAGATGGTGAAGATTTATTACATGGCTTAATTGATACGTTGGCAATTGCGATATTAGGTACATTTATTTCTGCCTTTTTATCTGTTCCATTCGCTTTTTGGGCGGCAACGAATATGAGCAGTGGAAAATTAACGGCAGGAACTGGGAAATTTGTACTTAGTTTTGTTCGTACATTTCCTGAATTAGTTATGGCTCTTTTATTTATAAAAGCTGTTGGACCAGGTTCCTTTGCCGGAGTTCTAGCTTTAGGATTACACTCTATCGGAATGTTAGGGAAATTATATTCAGAAGGAATTGAAAATATAGATAAAGGACCGACGGAAGCGTTAATAGCTACAGGTGCGAATCGCTTTCAAACACTTTGGTATGCAGTATTGCCACAAGTATTACCGGATTTTCTATCGTATACGTTATACAGGTTCGAAATTAATGTACGATCCGCTGCTATTTTAGGTGTTATTGGAGCAGGTGGGATTGGTACGCCTCTAATTTTTGCACTGAGTTCACGCAATTGGTCTCGTGTGGGGATTATTTTATTGGGTATTATTTTAATGGTAATTATCATTGATTTTATTTCAAGTTCGATACGGAAGAAAATTGTATAATTTATTTTAAGCACCTATAAAAGGTGCTTTTTTATATAATAAGAATAATAAATGTGAGCAATAGGGGGGATAATTTGGCTTTACAGCACGAGTTTGTATTTGTTTCGAATGAAGAAAAAGGGTTGGATTTTATAGGTATAGATTGGATTGAACTTTGTTTTCTATATAAAGAAAAGGCAACGATAGATGAGTGTGTTGTATTAAGTGATGAGCTAATCGTATATCTATTAGATTTTACCCATTTGATTCCGACCTATTATCCAGCGAAAAGAGCAGAAGGATTTGGAATTCACTATTATGGTATTACGAAAATAGAACAGCAAGGGGCAGTGATAGCAGAACATTTATTTTGTTCGCTAGTTAATATGCTTTCTCTAGCGCCAGAAACAATCGAACTGACAGGGCAGTTTCAATGGGAAAATGATAATAATACTGATGGAGAATATGAAAGATACGTATTTGATCGAGATAAATTATGCCAAGATTTAAATTCTTTTATTCGTTTGCTTTGCAGAGTGAAAAATGGGGAAGGATATATTTTGCATTATGGAATTTGAAAATGATGAATAAATATACAGATAATTCCCTTTCTTTTTAAAATAAAAATAATGAAAAAGTATGTCATATTGAATACCCATACATTCCCGAAATCACTGATTTTTTTATGAAAAACCAAAAAAATATCAACATATTTGTCGATACATGTTGTATAATCTTGCGTGGGAAGCTATCATATAAATGTATAAAACGTTTACTAATATAAGCGAAGGGAAGAATAGCATGTCACATTCAATCGAACAACTTTCTATCAACACGATTCGCACATTATCCATCGATGCGATTGAAAAAGCAAACTCTGGTCACCCAGGAATGCCAATGGGTGCAGCACCAATGGCTTATACATTATGGACTCAATTTATGAAACACAATCCAAATAACCCAACGTGGTTTAACCGTGATCGTTTCGTATTATCTGCAGGTCATGGTTCAATGTTACTATACAGCCTACTTCACCTATCTGGTTATGATCTAACAATGGATGACTTAAAGAACTTCCGTCAATGGGGAAGCAAAACTCCAGGACATCCTGAGTACGGTCATACAGCAGGTGTAGACGCAACTACTGGTCCACTTGGACAAGGTATTGCAACTGCTGTAGGTATGGCAATGGCTGAAAGACATTTAGCGGCTAAATATAACCGTGATGCGTATAATGTAGTAGATCATCATACATACGCTATTTGTGGTGATGGAGATTTAATGGAAGGCGTTTCTGCTGAAGCATCTTCATTAGCTGCTCATTTACAATTAGGTCGTCTTGTTGTGCTTTATGATTCAAACGATATTTCATTAGATGGCGATTTAAATCGTTCATTCTCTGAAAGTGTAGAAGATCGTTACAAAGCATACGGATGGCAAGTAATCCGTGTTGAGGATGGAAACGATATTGAAGCTATCGCGAAAGCAATCGAAGAAGCGAAAGCTGACGAAAAACGCCCAACGCTAATTGAAGTAAGAACGACAATTGGTTTCGGTTCTCCAAACAAATCAGGAAAATCAGCTTCACATGGTTCTCCACTTGGTGTAGACGAAACAAAATTAACGAAAGAAGCATATGCTTGGACTGCTGAGCAAGACTTCCATGTAGCAGAAGAAGTATATGACAACTTCCGTAAAACTGTACAAGATGTTGGTGAAACTGCGCAAGCAGCCTGGAACACTATGCTAGGTGAATATGCACAAGCATACCCAGAATTAGCAAACGAATTACAAGCGGCAATGAATGGTCTTCTTCCAGAAGGTTGGGAGCAAAACTTACCAACTTATGAATTAGGATCAAAAGCAGCAACTCGTAATTCTTCAGGTGCTGTAATTAATGCAATTGCAGAGTCTGTACCATCATTCTTCGGTGGATCTGCTGACCTTGCTGGTTCTAACAAAACATACATGAATAACGAAAAAGACTTTACAAGAGATGATTACAGCGGAAAGAACATTTGGTACGGTGTACGTGAGTTCGCAATGGGTGCAGCAATGAACGGTATTGCACTACATGGCGGTTTAAAAACTTACGGTGGTACGTTCTTCGTATTCTCTGACTACTTACGTCCAGCAATTCGTCTTGCAGCATTAATGCAATTGCCAGTAACGTATGTATTCACACACGACAGTATCGCTGTTGGTGAAGATGGTCCAACACATGAGCCAGTCGAGCAATTAGCAGCGCTACGTGCAATGCCAAATGTATCTGTTATTCGTCCAGCTGATGGTAACGAATCTGTTGCAGCTTGGAGACTAGCTCTAGAATCTACAAACAAACCAACTGCTTTAGTATTAACTCGTCAAGACCTTCCAACATTAGAAGGTGCAAAAGAAGATACGTATGAAAAAGTAGCAAAAGGTGCATATGTAGTTTCTGCAAGCAAGAAAGAAACAGCTGAGGTAATCTTACTTGCAACTGGATCTGAAGTAAGTCTAGCTGTTGAAGCACAAAAAGCTCTAGCAGTAGACGGCGTTGACGCAGCTGTTGTCAGCATGCCATCTATGGATCGCTTTGAAGCTCAAACTGCTGAGTACAAAGAATCTGTATTACCAAAAGCAGTAACAAAACGTTTCGCAATCGAAATGGGTGCTACATTCGGATGGCACCGTTACGTAGGTCTTGACGGAGATGTGTTAGGTATCGATACATTCGGTGCTTCTGCTCCTGGTGAGAAGATTATGGAAGAGTATGGATTTACTGTAGAGAACGTTGTTCGTAAAGTAAAAGAAATGCTTTAATGATTTTAGAAAAATCTCTCCGGCATGGAGAGGTTTTTCTATGTAAATGAGTTTTTTCGACAGAAAAAGTTTTTTATCTCTCCGCAGTCAGACAATCATTGCAAAATTTCTTCTATATAATGAAGGGAAAAGGTTGTCCAGATTGGGAGGCGAAAGATGAAAACGTATGAATTGTATTTAATTCAAGAGGATATTGCGAAAGCTTACTTTGGTCGTGAATATTTGTTTTTTGATTTATTTGCTCGATTTTCAGAATCTGGGTCCCTTTCGGAGAAAAAAGTGTTATATAAACAAATGATGTATATAACGATGCCATTACAAGTAATGAAAATTCACCATAAATTAGAACAAGCTTTGCGCGTTCTTGGTAAATATGATCGAACACATCATACACATACACTTTATACAGGAGCGGAATACGGCGAAATAATGGTGAAACCGCACTACATTCGCATGAATACCTCTGGAAACGTTTCTATGGAAACGACTTTCTTTGAAGTACTAAGGAAGTGTGAATTAACATTTTTAGCAATGGATTATGAAAATACAAAGTACGGATGGCTGAATCCTCTAAAACAAGTACGAACATATGTGTAAAAAATGTCGAATTGTATCTTGTCTTATTGAAAAGGTTTTAGTACACTGTAAGGTAGACAACATGAAGGAGGAAAATATATGCCAATTTGGTTAGGTATTCTAGTGGGCGTAGTAGCACTAGTAGCAGGCGTGGCGTTAGGATTTTTCATTGCCCGCAAATACATGATGAACTACTTAGAAAAAAATCCACCAATTAATGAACAAATGTTAAAAATGATGATGATGCAAATGGGACAAAAACCTTCCCAAAAGAAAATCAATCAAATGATGAGCGCGATGAGCAAGCAACAAACAAAATAAGCGCTAAAGGGCACTCGATAAGAGTGCCCTTTCCTATTGGACTTTTGAAGTGTTTAAAACTTTTAAAAATTCTGTATTTTTGGTAAACTGAAAACATCGCTCATTTTAAGGGAGGAGGATAAAAATGAAAGTATTTATTAATTTAGCTTGGTTTTTTAAACAAGAAAAACGAGCGTACATAATCGGAATTATTATGTTATTTGGTGTCGCGCTTCTTGAACTTGTAGCCCCGAAAGTACTAGGTATTGTAGTAGATGAAATTAATAATGGAACATTAACATCTGAAAAGTTGTTGAAATGGGTTATTTTGTTAGTAGTTGTAGGGATTACTATGTACATATTACGTTATTTATGGCGTATTATGATTTTTGGATCTTCGTTAAAACTAGCTCGTCAATTACGGAAGAATTTATACGAACATTTTACGAAGATGAGTCCATCTTTTTATCAATCACGTCGTACGGGTGATTTGATGGCGCATGCGACTAATGATATTCAGGCGATTCAACAAACTGCTGGATCGGGCGTTTTAACATTGGTTGACTCATTAGCAGTTGGGGGATGTGTACTCGTAGCGATGGGTTTTACAATTAGTTGGAAGTTAACATTGTTAAGCTTAATTCCAATGCCGATTGTAGCGATTTCGACAAACTATTATGGAACGTTATTACATAAAAGGTTTCATAAAGCGCAGCAATCGTTTTCGGAAATCAATGATAAAGTGCAAGAGAGTATGAGTGGGATGAAGGTAATTCGATCAATTGGACAAGAGAAAGAAGATTTACAAGCATTCCGAAAAAAGTCAGAAGATGTTGTACATAAAAATATGTTAGTCGCACGTATTGATTCGTTGTTTGATCCGACAATCTCACTTATCGTTGGATTTTCTTTTTTAATTGCAGTATGTTACGGGTCAGTATTAGTTGTGAGAGGGGAATTAACTGTAGGTGATCTCGTTACATTTACAACGTATTTAGGTACCCTCGTTTGGCCAATGTTAGCCTTTGGGTGGTTGTTTAATATTATGGAGCGTGGGCGTGCTTCGTATGACCGTGTAGAAAAAATTCTCTCTCAAAAATCAGATGTAGTAAATAGAGAAGATGCTGTGCATACAATAGCGAGCGGTGATGTTACATTTGCGGTTGATTCATTTTCATATAAGAAAAATGAATTGTTACAGCTAATAGATGTTCACTTTGATTTAAAGAAGGGTGAAACACTAGGAGTTGTCGGACGTACAGGTGCCGGGAAAACGACTTTATTAAAATGTCTAATTCGTGAGTATGACCATTTTAATGGTGAATTAAAAGTTGGGGAGCGGGATATTCGCGATGTAACACTTTACGGTGTCCGTTCTGCCATTTCATACGTGCCGCAAGATCATTTTTTATTTTCGGCGAGTATTGGAGAGAATATTGCCTTCGGAAAGGCGGATGCTACATATAATGAAATTACCCGCGCTGCAGAGATTGCTTGTATTCATGATGATATCCTCCAATTTTCAGAAGGGTATGAAACAATAGTAGGAGAAAGAGGCGTTTCGTTATCTGGAGGCCAAAAACAGAGAATTTCTATTGCACGTGCGTTATTAACGAATGCGGAAATATTAATTTTAGATGATTGTTTATCAGCGGTAGATGCAAAAACAGAAGAAACGATTTTAAATGCATTAAAGAGGGAAAGATCAGGGAAAACAACGATTATTACTGCTCATCGTTTAAGTGCAATTCAACATGCTAATCTTATACTTGTTGTGGATGAAGGTAGAATTGTGCAACGAGGTACACATGAGCAATTAATGGAAGAAAACGGTTGGTATAAAGAGATGTATGAGAGCCAGCAGTTAGAAGCATTAGTTGAGAAAGGAGGCGTATGATGACTGAGAAGAAGCAGAGTGATTTAAGTAGATTGCTTTCTTATATGAAGCCGTATAAAGGGTTGCTATCTTTAGCATTTATCTTTTTAGTTGGTGCAACTGTAACTGAAATGATGGGTCCTTTTTTAATTAAACAATTTCTTGATGAACATTTAGTACCACGTAACTTTGATCAATCAGCACTTGTTACTCTATTTGTAGTGTATCTTATTGCTCACTTATTAAAAGTATTATTTACTTATTTAGACTTATTGTATTTTCAAAATATCGCTTTTAAAATTGTTCAAGATATGCGTGTTGAAGTATATGATCATGTTCAAAAGTTGTCATTAAGTTTCTTTGATCGTACGCCGATTGGTACGCTCGTATCGCGAATAACGAATGATACGGAAGCAATTAAAGATTTTTATGTCAGTGTATTATCCACATTTGTCAAAAATGTAGTCTTTTTAATAGGTATTTTAGTAGCAATGTTTTTATTAAATGTAAAACTAGCTCTATTTTCTCTCGTATTAATTCCGATCATGTTTGCAATTATGGTGCTATATCGCCGGAAAAGTGCAGCTTTTTATTTAGAAGTACGTAATCAATTGAGCGTGTTAAATGCAAAGTTAAATGAGTCTATTCAAGGAATGAATATTGTTCAAGTGTTCAGACAAGAAAAGCGTATGCGAAAAGAGTTTGAAGAAGTGAATAATAAACATTATAGTGCAGGGAGACGGACGTTAAAGTTAGACGCGTTACTTTTACGCCCAGCAACTGATTTAGTTCATATTGTAGCTATTGCGTTAGTACTTGGTTTATTCGGAATTGATGCTTTGAAGAGTCCTGTTGAAGTAGGAGTTCTATATGCGTTTGTTAATTATATACATCGTTTCTTCCAGCCTGTAAACGAGATGATGATGAAATTATCATTTTTCCAACAGGCACTTGTTTCATCATCACGTGTATTTCATTTAATGGATGAAAAAGATTTAGCGCCAGTTCAAAAAGGGGATGGAAATCCTCAAGTTGTTAATGGAGAAATTGAATTTAAAAATGTTACTTTTTCGTATGATGGAAAACGTGATGTTTTAAAAAATGTATCTTTTCACGTGAAACAAGGGCAAACGGTTGCTTTCGTTGGACACACTGGTAGCGGAAAAAGTACCATTATGAATTTGTTAATGCGATTTTATAATATTAAGTCAGGAAAGATTGTAATAGATGGTGTGGATTTAGAGAAATTTGAAGAACGAGAAATTAGAAAGAAAATAGGACTCGTATTGCAAGATGCATTTTTATTTGCGGGAAATGTAAAACAAAATATTCGTATGTACAATGAAGAAATTACGGATGAAGAAGTAAAAGAAGCGGCACAATTTGTGCAAGCCAATACGTTTATTGAAAAATTACCAGAGCAGTATGAAACAGAAGTAGTAGAAAGAGGAGCTGCATTTTCTAGCGGTCAACGCCAATTAATTGCTTTTGCTAGAACGATAGCAACGAATCCCAAAGTATTAGTATTAGATGAAGCAACAGCTAATATTGATACAGAAACTGAAGATGCGATCCAAACAGCATTACAGCAAATGCGAAAAGGGAGAACGACGATAGCCATTGCGCACAGGTTATCTACAATTCAAGATGCGGATCAAATCTTTGTTATGCATGATGGAGAAATAGTAGAAAGAGGTACACATCAAGAATTACTGAGTGAACAAGGATTGTATTATAATATGTATTTACTACAAAATAAAGGAAGTTTACAAAAAGCCTTGTAATTACAAGGCTTTTTTTATTTTGTTTATAAAATATGTTTGCTCTCTATGTCTATAGTATAAACGTCGTGACCCTTTAATAAAGTTGTACATATTGTATGTATACGAAATGAAAAAAACTGATAGGAGCTTTTATATGCAAGATAGATCTAGTACAAATATTACGTTTATCGATGTGTCTCATTGGGAAGGGAATATTGATTAGAATGCAGTGAAAGGATCCGGTATTTCAGCGGCGTATGCAAAAGCGACAGAAGGTGTGAATAATCTTGATCCTACTTTGGTTCAAAATGTACAAGCAGCGCGAAATGCGAATGTATTAATCGGTGCATACCATTTTGCGCATCCAGAACTAAATGATGCAATTTCAGAAGCGAAACATTTTGTGAACATATTACAAAGCAATCAGACAGACTTAATGCCAGTTCTAGATTTAGAATCACCGATAGATCCGAGTAATAGTAATTTAACTGGTACTGCTATATCTAATTGGGCAAGGAGTTTCATAAATTATGTGAAACAGGCTACTGGAAAAGATGTCATGTTATATACAGGAGTTTGGTATATTAATGAGTTTGGAATTAACGGGTTAAGTGATATTCCACTTTGGATTTCTAAATACTCTAGTACGCCGCCTGCTGATGCTGGTGGTTGGACAGAGTGGACAGCATGGCAATACACAGATTCTGGTAAAATTTCAGGGGTAGTAGGAAATTGTGACGTATCGGCAGCGGTTTCATTAGAAGCTTTGCAAGGAAATGGAACAAATGGTGGTGGAAATGTTTCTCCACCTAGTACTGCTACTGCAGTCTACGGCGTTGCTGCAATTAAAGGCGATAATGTAAATTTACGGAGTGGACCATCTTTACAATCTAGTGTAATTCGCCAGCTAAATAGAGGAGAATCGTATAAAGTTTTGAGTGAACAAGATGGTTGGCTTGCTTTAGGTGGAAACGAATGGATATACTATGATCCAAGTTACATTCAGTATAAACATTATGTGGCGACTATTACTGGTGATAATGTGAATCTGCGGGATGCTCCATCATTAAATGGAAATGTTATAAGACAGTTACATCGCGGTGAGGCTTATAGAGTATGGTGTAAGCAAGATGGCTGGCTTGGTTTAGGTGGAAATGGCTGGATATACTATGATTCAAGTTATATTCAGTATGGTGTACAATAAAATGCACGTAAAAGGTATCTCGCCTGAGATTCCTTTTATTCTGCTATTTGCGGGCAAACTGAAACAATCAGTGGGGAATGAGAAAAATCGCTTATTAAAGTCTCTCTTCATTAAAAATATGTAATTTTTACAAAGTGTATATTGAAAGCATAGTATAATATAATGGATGTTTATAAAAATAAATGAAAATGGAATAAAGGAGTAAAGATATGGATTATGTGCTAATAGGTGTGATTTTATTATTATTAGCTGTAGTATTCGTGCTGTTCTATAAAAATAAACAGCTAGAATCAGAGAGTCAGCAAGTAGAATTTGAAAAGAAACAAGCAATTGAAACGTATGAAACTGAAATTGCAGCTACGGTTACAGAGCATAAAGAACAACAAAATACATTGAAAAATATGGAACAGAAGAAATACAATGATTTACAAATAAGTGCAGCTAGAGAACTTGAAAATATGCGTATGATGAAAAATCAATTAGCTATGCAACATAGTAAAGAACGAAGTGAAATACAAGAAAAACATAGTAACGAAATACACATGTTTCAAAAGTTAATTGCAAATTTGCGAGAGTATACAAAAAATGGAGCTGAAGTGAATACACACGAAACATTACATTATATGAAGCGTGGATTCGTAGAACAAGGCATAATACTAGAAAATGAATTTCATATTATGCCGAATGTTTTTATTAAAAGTCAGCACGGAGGAAATGATTTTCGCATTCATCATCTTGTCTTAAGTAAAACGGGTATGTATGTACTTGAGACGAAAGAATGGACAGGGAAATTAATTCATGGCTTAACGAAAGAAAATGCTAGTATATATTCATTTATGATTGATGAAATTGGCAAGTATCAACAAGAAGTAGAGAAAGAAGAGACGTTTGAATATATTACAGGTGAAGATTCATTAACGATACAAGTAAAAAATGAAGGGAATCCAGTATATAGAGCGAAGAAACTATCCCATATTCTATACAATTGTTTGAAAGAAATACAAGTTGATATTGTAAAGGAAAACGTAAAACCGATTGTATATTTTTATAATGAGAGTGGGAAAGAAGTGCTAGATCTGTCTGAAGAAAAAACGCCGAGATTAAAAGATAGAGAGCAAATTGTAATGTTCTTTAGAAATGAGATCTTAACAGGGAAAGTAATATATACAGATCAAGAGTTAGAAAAACTTCGAGAAATCATTAATCGGATGAATTATAAAATGAATTAAAAAGAGGTGGGCTTTCTGCGTGCTATATTAAGGGGTATTTTGTATGTTTATGTTTGTTTGTATATACTAATGTATCTTGCGTTTATTTACATTATCGATATAACTCATACGTTATTAAGTGTAAAGAGTATTTTTGTAGTAATCATGCCATTTGCTTTATTAATCATGATTCAAAAATCTATCTTATATGTTTCTAAAAATCGTAATGAAGAAAAGAAGCAAATGTCGGGAGTATTAATAGTAGCACTCATTCCGTTAATAGTGTGCACTGCGCAATTAAGTATGAATACATACACTTCTAAGTTTAATCAAAATCGGTGGTTACATGCTGAAGAGAAACGGGTACATATGGTAGATGATCTAATGCAAAAATATAAATTAACAGGGAAATCAAATGAAGAAATTACAAAATTATTAGGAGCACCTACTGAAACGAGAAATGGAGAAGAAGGGATTACCACTTCGTACTATCTTGGAAATGAACGTGGCTTTATTTCAATAGATAGTGAACAGCTTGTTTTACAATTTGATAGAAATGGTAGAGTTATGAAATATGAGATACTAAGAGATTAAATAAATTTAGAGAGAAGCTATATGTTATAGCTTCTTTTTTATTTTTCAATATGTTACGGAAGGGAGAGAAGGATTTTGAGTGGAATAAGGAATGAAAGCGGAGGTGATGCATATATATGGATGCATTGGGTTGTTTTTATCGTGCATAAACGAGCAGCCCGATTATAATCAGTGCGGAATGGAGCAAATCGCAACTGATTAAAGTTTCACTGTATCATATTGTATAAATGAAAAGGAGGTAAGACGGTGAAAGCAATCCCGACTGATGTCCTGAGTAAAGAATTAATGGAAAGAGAAGGAGTTATATCTATTACAGTAAAAGAATTTGAAAAGATAGAAGTAGCTGGAGTAGTAGTCGCTGGTCCTGCAGTTATTTTGATTAATCAAGATTAAGTACATATTATTGAAATAAAAAGCATCCATCTAGGATGCTTTTTATTTGTATGCAAGGAAGAATATGATGGATAATTGCTTTACTGGAGGGAAAGTCTGTGGCAATTATTATAACGATGTTAGTAATGGGAGTTTTATTAGGATTTGTTGGAGCAGGGGGAGCTGGTTTTATTATCGCAATACTCACTTTAGTATTCCGCATTCCTATTCATGTTGCGCTTGCAACGTCTTTAACTGCTATGGCATTTACGACATTATCTGGGGTTATAAGTCATTATCGTGAAGGAAATGTTGTAGTTACTATAGGAGGGATTGTTGGTGGATGTGGAGCACTTGGTTCTTATATTGGTGCAAAGCTTGGTTCACTTATACCATCGCATCTTCTTCATTGGTTTACAGCTGGAATGTTATTTTTATCTGCAATTTTTATGTTTGTTAAATTAATTAAGTTTCAAAATAGGGAAGAACTACTTTTAGCAGAAATTAAAGATTTTTCGAAAGACAATATAATGAAATGTATATGTCTTGGATTAGTCACTGGAATGATGGCTGGTTCATTCGGGATTGGTTCTGCACCATTTATTCAACTTGGATTAATGGTTCTATTAGGATTAACGATTCAGCAATCTGTAGGAACAACTATGCTTGTTATATTGCCGATTGCGATTGGAGGTGGGCTAGGATATAGTTCAGAAGGGTATCTAGATTATATATTGTTATTGCAAGTATTAATTGGGACGATGTTAGGAGCGTATATCGGAGCGAAGTTTACAAATTATGCACCACGTATGCTTTTGAAGTTTTCAATGATTATGACACCAGTTGTAGCTGGATGTATGTTATTGATGGAATAAAAATAATATAGCAAACTAATATGTTTTACGACTGAATTATGTAAGTAATTCATATTTCCCATATAAAAGGATTTGCTTTAATATAATGAGTATAAAGTTCGAGTATTCGAAGTACTACTTGAATTATATCCCTATCCCTTTTCTAAAAATGCGAACAAGTTTTGCCCTATTCTATTCAATAATTAATTGCATAGAAATATATTGTTCGATGACCATTATGGAACGTACATAATGGGAAGATCCCGATCCTTAAAGAGGATGCCCCTAATCTTCATGTGAAAATATGATCGGATAAGAAAGCTGACCAATTTATGGTTAGCTTTCTTTTTGTTCAAAAACTATTTCTTCTTTAATTTCTGTTTGCAATAATAAAGCTTTTCCGAAACGACGTTTACATTCCGCACGCACTTTTTCAATGGCTAGTAGCTGAGTAGTGGCGGGAACTGTTACGATAGCTTGGCGTGGTTTTCGATTTTCTTCACAAAAGACACATTCCACAACATATTTAGAAATCATATTTTCATCCTTCCGTTTTTAATTTCTAAGAAGGGATTGTCTATGAAGTTAATGTGATTTTTCGTCATTAGTTTACTTTTTTCCTCTTTTTTCAAGGAGAAAATGATAAAGAAGGTGAATTTTTGTAGGGGAGGGATGTATATGGAAAGATGGATAGGTTGTGCAGCAGTATGTATAAATGAAAAAAATGAAGTTTTAATGGTGTTGCAAGGGCAAAAGGGTGAAGAAAAAAGGTGGTCTGTTCCAAGTGGAGGGCTTGAAAAGGGAGAGACACTAGAAGAATGTTGTATTCGAGAAGTTTGGGAAGAAACAGGTTACAATGTGGAAGTTGTAAATAAAATATACGAAAAAGAGGGTATTACATACGGGGTTCCTGTATACGTTCATTATTATGTCGTTAAAAAAATAGGCGGTAGTATGAAAATCCAAGATCCTGATGAGTTAATACATGAAATTGCTTGGAAAAGGATAGATGAAGTGAAGGAATTAACGCTACCTTTCCCGGAGGATTATGAGATTTTAAATAAATATATAAATAAAAAAGCGAGTGTTTAAACACTTGCTTTTTCAATGTATCCACGATAAGAAAAGCGGAACGATAACTAAACTAGCTCCTGCTGTTAAAAGCATAGATAAACTTGCAATGGTTCCTTCTACAGGGCCGATTTCGAATGCTTTTGATGTACCGGTTCCATTTGCGCTCGTGCCTAACATAATGCCTTTTGCGAGCGCTGTTTTAATACGGCATATACGTATGAGAGAAGGTCCGAGCAATGCTCCTGTTAACGCAGTTAAAACAACAAATACAGCTGTTAATTGTGACATACCACCGATCATTTCTGAAATGGCCATTGCAATTGGTGTCGTTACAATATGAGGCGCTAAACTATGTTCTAACGATGAATCAATTTGAAAATAATTAGCTAGTAGTGCTGAAGTAATAACTGATAAAAATGAACCGACAATGACATTAAGTAAAATAGCTATTCCATGTTTCTTGAGTAAATCAAAGTATTTATAGATTGGCCATGCGAAAGCAACTGTTGCAGGCTTTAATAATTCTGTTAACCATTGACCACCTGTTTCATATGTTTCATAAGGTGTGTCTAGTCCGAGTAATAAAGCAATTAAAATAATAGGGCAGACGAGAAGAGGAGAAAGTAAGCTCCAATTCCAGCGTTGATACATTTTCTTCGATATCCAATATGTGAATAGTGTTAATAGTAAACAAAGAAAGCCGATCATTGTGTTGATCCTTTCCGCTTTAGTAGCAATTCTGTTAGGAGTCCTGTAGCGAGAGTGACACAAAGTGTACTAATCATAATAATTAAAATGAGATCGATTCCATATTGTGATAGTGTATCTTTGTAGCGTATGACAGCGACTGCAGAAGGAATGAAAAATAAAATAAGTTCTTTTAATAAAAAGTCTGCTCCGTCCTGTATCCACTCTTTTTTCACTAGGTTAAATTTTAATGAAATTAACAATAAAAAAATACCGATTATACTTCCTGGAACTGGGAGGTGTGCCTGTTTTGCAATCCATTCACCTGTCCAAGCGAAACAAAATAATAATAAAATTTGTCCGCTTAATTTCCACCATTTCATACAGTACCCACCTCTTTCTTTTTTTACATAAAAATTGTAAAAAAGAATTAACAATTTCTACTATACGTTCATTCGAAAAATTTGTCTAATATATAAATTATATGTTATTAATATATTAGATGTATTAATTGAAAGTGAAAAGGGTGTCCAAAATGGAATTACGGCATTTGCAATATTTTGTTGTAGTGGCAGAGGAGTTACACTTTGGACGAGCAGCTGCTCGTTTACAAATGACACAACCACCGCTTAGTCAACAAATTCAGCAATTAGAAAAAGAAATGGGAGTTATGTTATTTTCAAGAACGAAGAGAAAAGTTGAATTAACAGAAGCTGGAGAAATGTTTTTAAAAGAAGTAAAAAAAGCGTTCGAACAAATTGATAAAGCAGTAGAAGTTGCACAAAGTGCCCAAAGGGGAGAAGTGGGCTCACTTTCAATTGGTTTTGTAGGTGCGGCGATATATGATATTTTACCATCTATCGTAAGGGAGTATAGAAAGAAATTTCCGAGAGTGTCTGTTGCATTACATGAACTGTCAACACCGGATCAGGTGCATGCACTTCACGATAACCGTATTGATATTGGCTTTTTGCGTCCGCCAATTCCAACGCAATTACTAGAGTTAGAACCAATTCAAAAACTTTCTTGTACGTTATGTTTACCGAAGGCACATCCACTTGCTGAAAAGGATGAAATACATATTGAAGATTTAAGAGACGAACCGTTCGTATTTATTACGAGACCGGTATGGCCAGCGTTATACGATACAATTTTATCACTTTGCCGCGACGTAGGATTTAGTCCACACATTGTACAAGAAGCAACGGAATATCAAACAGTTATGGGACTTGTAGCGGCAGGAATCGGAATTACGGTAATACCTGTATCGGCGAATAAATTGTATAAAACCGAAGTCGTATATAAAGAGTTATGTGATTCGAATTTTGTTGCAGAAATGTCAGTAGCGTACAAAAAAATGAATACTAATCCAGAACTTTTAGAGTTTTTGAAAATTGCAAGAGAGAAGAAAAGAATAGAAGTTGAGGATGAGATTAATTAATTTGTTAAAAAGTACACCTCGTTAAACACTAAAGCGGAAATGCAATATAATTGCATTTCCGCTTTAGTGTTCTTTTTTTAGTTCTATACTAAAGAGATAAACATGTTCGTTTTCTTGTAATAGTTGGTCAATAGCAGTTTTTTCCTCAAGCATTGGAATTCTTACGGTTTCTTTATTCGTTTTTATTATAGCTGCTAAAGTCGTCTTTTGATTGTATGTTAAGTTTATAGCAGATTGAAGAGTGGTAGAGGTAGAGCTATTTATGATTGGAGGTGCTTCTTCAGGAGCGAGCATGGAACTACCTTCAATATTAACATACCAATGTTTTTGCACTTGTACATCTTTATCGAGTTGGGATTGAGGTGGTAAAAAAGAAAGCTTTACTTTCTTTTTTTGAAAATGGGAGGTAGCTATATTCGCAATTACGTTTGTTTTTTTACCATTTTGATAATAATCAATTGTAGCATGTATTTCATCTTTTTTATTTTTTAGGGTAACGTTATAAAACATGCTGTCTCCTTCTTGAAAAGGAGTCATTTGTAAAATAGAAGATTGCTCTTCTGTTAATTTGTATGGCTCAACAATGGCGATTTCATTGTTTTTAAGTGAGCTACAACTTGTGAGAAATAATAAAAATAAGATTGATAGTAATTTTATGCGCATGCAACCCCCTCCTTTTTACAAATATATTCTTAATATGATTTATTTACCATTTTATTTTCTAGGACTAAAGACTTAGAACAAATTCAGATTGTAGTGCGATGTTTAAAATGTCATATTTTTATACACTAGTAGTATAGAATGAGTATGGTATGAAGTAAGGTAGGGGAAGAACATATGTCTTTATGTCAGTTAGTGAGAAAAAATATAAGAACATTTGCTGCCAAAAGGATGAAGCAATTCATGTGGGTTGCTATGAGTACTATGATTTTATTTTTTATGATATCGCTCCAATTTAATGAAGGAGCGATTGGGAAATTAGAGACTACACTTTTATTTCAAATGAGCTTTTACATGCTGTTTATTGTATTCATTTTTATTTGTATTTTTACTACATATAAAATAACGTTTTCTCTTCTGCAAGTGAGGAAAGAGGAAATTAAATCTTATGTAGCAGAGAGTAGGAAGAGAAATGACGTACTATGTTTATTATGTCAGGAGCAATTATTTATTTATGGGGCAGCGTTTGTTTTTGGATTAGTGAATGGGATGTTATTTTTGAAATTATTTACGATTATCTTTATGAAAATAGCAGGAATACAAGGGATAAATAGTGCACCGATTACAGTATATGCAATAGTAGTTGTTAGTATAATTATGATTGTGATCGTCCTATTATCGATGATGCAATGTTTTCGATTTGTTCAAAGTTTACAAGATGAAAATTCGTTTTAATTCAAGGAAAAGGCATGAGAAATCATGCCTTTTCTTATTTTACACATAAAAATAATCATGTTACAGTGTAAAGACCTGACAAAGAATGGGAAGGAAAGGTTGTATAGTATGACAAATGAACAATCAATTGTAAAGGTTGAGCGGTTAACGAAGCGAATCGGTTCAAAGACACTTGTAGAAAATATTAGTTTCGAAGTTAAAAAGGGTGAAGTAGTTGGCTTGCTCGGACCAAATGGTGCTGGAAAAACGACTTTAATGAGAATGATGGTCGGCATGATTCGTATGACAGAGGGTGAAGTTTGGATTGACGGTCAATCTGTAAAACAGCAATTTGAAAGTACTGCTGCGAAAATTGGAGCAGTAATTGAGACACCGGAATTTTATCCTTTTTTGAGCGGCTATGAAAATTTAACATATTTCGGACGAATGAATGGTAACGTGACGGAAGAACGTATCGATGAAGTAGTGAAATTGTTAGGGATGGGACAAGTAATTGACCGAAAAGTAAAAGCATATTCACTCGGCATGAGACAACGTTTAGGAATTGCTCAAGCGCTTATTCACGATCCAGATGTATTGATATTAGATGAACCAACGAATGGATTAGATCCTAGTGGAATACATGAAATGAGAATGTACATAAAGAAAATTGCACATGAACAAGGAAAAGCGGTACTTGTATCTAGTCACTTACTTTCAGAAGTTGAATTAATGTGTGATAGAGTTATCATTATTCAGCATGGAGAATATGTGGCGACGCAAAATATTCAGCATAATCAAAGAGAAGAGATGGAGACAATCCGTATACGTGTAGATGATGCGAATAAAGCAGCAGAAATGTTAGACCAAGATGTTTTAATAAAAGGTAATGATCTACTTATTCATGTAAAAGATGAAGAAATCCCAAATGTTATTCGTATATTGCTTGAGAAAAATATTCAAGTGTATCGTGTATATGAAGAAAGAAAAACGTTAGAAGAGCAATTTTTAGAATTAACAGGGGGAAAAGATATTGTTTAATTTAGTGTATAACGAACTGTATAAAATATTTAAGCGAAAGCGAACGATTATTCCCTTTGCAGTTATTGCAGTATTAATAATTGGATTAGGGTGGGTTACGGTAAAGTATTTAGAACCGGAAACAAAAGGATGGAAAGCCGATTATACAGAACGAACTGTAGAAATAGAGAAAAAGCTAGGTATGAAAAAAGAATCTATATTAGCAGAACGATCTGGGGACGAGCTTGTAAAGGAATATCAGCTTAAGATGAAGCATTTAGATACAGATACAGCACCGGCAAGCAGTTCTCCGCTTTCTTTCATGAGAGATACAGGTTTTATCGTATTTCCAATATTGCTCCCATTTATCCTCGTGTATGCAAGTACAATTTTTGCGAATGAATATAGCTGGGGAACATATAAATTTTTAACGATACGACCAGCGAGTCGATTTAAAATTTTGACAGCTAAATTTTTAGCAATTGTGATATTTGCAGCGTTATTGTTTATATTTAATATGATTTTCTCCACTTTATGTGGACTTGTTATTTATAAATTCCAACAGCCTGCATGGAGCGAGCTTATTTTCCAAGATGGAAATATTATAAAACAAAATATTTTTGTGGAAGCTAGTAAGTATTATATTTTATCGTGGTTGCCGACGATTGTGTACGCAGCGTTTGCATTTATGATTTCTGTATTAACAAGATCTAGTGGAGGCGCGATTGGTATTTCACTATTTCTTGCTTTATCAGGAAACATTGCATTATTAGCAGCGACTAGATATGATTGGGCGAAATATTTATTGCCAGCAAACACAGATTTATACAGTATTTCAAAGAATGGAAGTTTTATTGATGGAGTAACATTCCCGTTTGCTTCATGTATGTTATTACTATATTTATTTGTATTTTTAAGCATTTCCTATATAGTATTTTTAAAACGTGATTTAACTTAAAAAAAGGAGCCGTTAAGTATTTCTTAACGGCTCCTTTTTTTATGCAAATTGTTTAAGTGCTTTTTCAGCTAACAAAGCGAAGTATTCTGCACTTATAGGTAATGCTTGCTCATCTACTGTAAAAGCTGGATGATGCCATTCATGTGTACCACTCGTTCCCATAAAAACGAATGAACCAGGTATTTCTTGTTGATAAAAAGAAAAATCTTCTCCGGCCATTGACGGGGTAGGAGAGATGATATTTAAATTCATTTTTTCAGCAACTTGAGAGGATAAGTTTGTTAAAGATGTATCGTTATGAACAGCAGGAGGACCTGCATAAAAACGAAATTCTGTTTTTACACCTAATGCATCAGAAACCCCTTGAATAATACGTTTCATTAGTGCGGGAATCTTTTCACGTGTTTCAGTTTGGAATGTACGTACAGTTCCTTCCAGCGTTGCTTTTTCAGGAATTACGTTCCACGTATTTCCTGAATGGATGTTTGTGACACTGACGACGGCATTATGTGAAGAGCTTATATTTCGGCTTACAATTGTTTGGAGCGCCATCACGATTTGAGAGGACGCGACAATAGGGTCTACCCCAGCATCTGGTACAGCTGCATGTGTACCAACTCCGTGAATTTCAATTTCAAATCGATCGACCCCGGCCATCAGTGGACCATCTTTAATACCGATTGTACCTACTGGTAAATCGGGTTTATTATGCATACCGAAAATAGCTTGCACGCCATGTAAATGCCCGGCTTCAATTACTTTGCAAGCACCATTGCTACTTTCTTCAGCTGGCTGGAATATAAAGCGTACAGTTCCACCAAGAGAAGATTCTTTTTCTTTTAATAAATAAGCGGCACCTATAATAGCAGCTGTATGAAAATCATGCCCACAAGCATGCATTTTACCGGGAATTTTTGAAGCATACGGTAAATTTGTTTCTTCTTGAATAGGAAGGGCATCAATATCAGCGCGGAGTGCTATAATTGGTCCGCTATTATTCCCTGAAATTTCAGCAATAACGCCTGTTTCTAAACTAGAATTTATAATCGTAATGTTTTTCTTTTCTAACCAATTTTTTATAGTCTTCGTCGTTTCAAATTCTTCGTATGATAATTCTGGATGCTCATGTAAATTTCGACGAATAGAAATTAGCATCTCAGTTAATTGCTCTAGATTTGCTGCCACGTATAATGCCTTCTTTCTTAATTAATGTATTTACATTAATTATACAATAAGAAAAGAGAGGATTCTCAAATGAAAATCCTCTCTTGTTTTATGCTGCCAATTTTTTGTGTGTATGATGTTTACGATAACGTCCACGCATTGCATAGGCAATTTGCGGGATTGCAATACCGATTAAAATAAGTGATACACCGATCCATTGTGAAGATAGCACCGCTTCTTTTAAAACGAATACAGACATGATTGTTGTAACCGGTAGTTCTGCTGCACCAAGAATAGTCGCTAAGCCAGAACCGATCTTTGGAATACCGATTGTAAAGGCGATAGAAGGAATAACGATACTAAATGTTCCTAATCCTAAACCGTATTTCCAAAGTCCTTCAGAAATTGCACCGCTAAAAATAAATGTTGGTGGGAATACGATCATTACTAAAGTTAAAGCGCCAGTCATTAAGAGAACACCGCGCGGTAATGAAGGCACTTCAACAGCAACTTTTCCGCTCACGAAAATGTATGTTGCGAATGTAACAGCAGATAATAAACCTAGTATGATTCCAGTCATATCGAAATCACCTGCTGATTTCTCTAGTAAACCACTTGATAAAAATGTACCTGCAAGTAAGAAAATAACGGAAATAACCTTTTCTCTTGAAGGTAATGTTTTTGTTGTGACTGCTTCAATAATAATTCCGACCCAAACGAATTGGAATAAAAGTATAATTGCAATAGATGCTGGTACAGTTTTTAATGAAGCATAATAAAAAATTCCAGTAAAACTTGCAGATGTACCTGCCACGAATAAAATTAACGCTTGTTTTAATGGAACACGATGTCTAGAAAATAGAAGAGTAATAGCAAGCAAAATAATCCAACCGAACAAATATTGGCTGCCAATTACCTCTCCAAGTGAAAATCCTTCTGCATAGGCAAGTTTAACGAAAATAGCTAAAATCCCATAACTACACGCTCCTAATAAAACTAAAAGAGAATAACGAAGCATGAAAAATTCCTCCCATCTATATGAAATTGTTCCTAACGGACATATATAACTAGAGGGAAGTATACAAAATTAAAAATAAAGGGTCAAATAAAAGAAAAGTGTGACATTTTATAGAATAATAATAAAAGTATGATATTTATGCATAATCTTGAAATTAGTAATAATAAAAGTATTGTAAAATCAGCTTCGTATTGTATAAAGACAGCATTTGAAAAAAAGATTTTTTAGGGAGATAGAAGGGTAGTCCATTATAGTGTGCTAATCATTTGAGAAACTATATTACCTTTGTTATATTAATAACAATTAGAGAAGTTTCATAGTCCAATTGATATTGTTCTATATAATAGAAGGGAATAAAAACGTTTTATTAGAAACTGTTTGTAAGGGTAGTTTTTCTTATTATCACGTTGTTAAAGTGAGTTCACGAATTGTTCATAGTATTTTTATGTGTTTTTGCTACAATATGTAAGGAGAGGAGTGGAATCATGCAAGATATTAGTATTTTTTTAGCGTTTGGCGCTGGATTTTTATCATTTATTTCCCCATGTTGCTTACCGCTTTATCCGGCATTTTTATCGTACATAACAGGTATGTCGGTTTCTGAGTTGAAAGAAGAAAATGCAATGCTTCGCAAAAGAAGTATGATACATACAGCGTTTTTCTTACTTGGATTTTCAATTATATTTATTGCAATTGGATTTGGTACAAGTTTTATTGGTGGCATCTTTACAAATTATAAAGATTTAATTAGACAGTTAGGTGGTATATTTATCATCGTGTTCGGTCTTATTATTGTCGGTGTGTTTAAGCCAAAGTTTTTAATGCAAGACCGTAAATTTACGTTTAAAAATCGTCCGAGTGGCTATTTGGGATCCGTTCTAATTGGGTTGGCCTTTGCTGCAGGGTGGACGCCTTGTACTGGACCTATTTTAGTTTCTGTCATTGGATTAGCAGCAACAAATCCAGAATCAGCAATGATTTATATGATAGCATACATACTTGGGTTTGCTATCCCATTTTTCGTACTATCATTCTTTATTACGAAAATGTCTTGGATTAAAAGAAATAGTATGAAATTCATGAAGATTGGAGGATACGTTATGATTGTCATGGGTATCTTCCTATATTTCAACTGGATGACGAAAATTATCGTATATTTCTCAAGTTTATTTGGTGGTTTTACCGGTTTTTAGTATTATTCTGTGAAAATGTTGGAAATACTAACGGAAAAGCATATAATGAAAGTATATTTTGCATATAGCCACAAAAAAGGATGAGAAAATATGAACATAGTTGTTTTATCCAGTATCGTTGCTGTTTGTATGGCTGTTGGTGCGATGTTTATTCGTTTAAAAGCAGCTAAGAAACCGGCAACATTGAAAAAAATTATACTTCCACCATTTTTTATGAGTACGGGAGCATTGATGTTTGTTTTTCCAGAATTTCGATTAACTCCAGCAGAAATGTTAGAAGCAATTGGCGTCGGTTTGTTTTTCTCTATTTTTCTTATTAAAACATCTAAATTTGAAATTAGAGGACAAGAGATTTATTTGAAGCGTTCAAAAGCATTTGTTTTTATATTAATTGGATTACTTGTCGTGCGGATTGTTTTTAAAACATACTTAAGTCAATCTCTTGATTTAGGACAACTTAGTGGCATGTTCTTCTTACTGGCGTTCGCGATGATTGTGTCATGGAGAATTGCTATGTATCGTTCCTTTACGAAATTACAGAAGGAAATGGAAAAAGAAGATGGTTTTTATAATGAAAAAGATATGAAGCTAACTTGAAAACGTTATATGTATAAAATAAAAAGGACAGTGTCAAAGGCGCTGTCCTTTTTATTGAAAATAATGTGAAGTTACTTTGCGAGTAAAGATTTATAGTTAGAATAATCAATCTCTTTTTCTTGTAGTTTTTTTACTAAAAATTTATGATCACGCTTCGGTGTAGCAATAATATATCCTTTAATAATTAAATCTTGTGTAATTTGAGAGGCTTTTTCTTGTAATGCCAGTTCTCCAATTTTGCCAGCAATTTTTGATTTAGCGACATCGCGAAATAGTTCTGGAACAGGACTTACGAGCTCTTCTAACAATTGTTTTTGTTCTTCATCCCATAAATGTCTAGTTTTATTAATATAGTGCTCTTCCCAATCTAAAATGGACATACCATCTTCTTTAGGTAATCGTTTTAGGAATTTTCTGAACATAAAGTATCCACCGATAGACATAAGTCCTAATAAAATAACAGTCCATAGCACTATGAACCAACTGAACCATCCTTCGAGCAAGCTTATCCCCCCTTAATGATTGCGGTTTTCTTTTATTCATATTATAAACAGTGAGATTCATAGAAAGCAAGAACGCTTGGTCATTTTGACCAAGCGTTATCATTTAAACAAAGTATAGTTGTTCAACACATAAATTATTATTATCATCTTCTACATATTCAATGATTAATGTGCCAACTTTACGATCTTTATCTTTAGTTGTGAAAATAGAGTAAGAAGTAAAACGTACTGTTGATAA
The DNA here is from genome assembly GCF_040448665.1 of Bacillus cereus group sp. MS39. Lineage (NCBI taxonomy): Bacteria > Bacillati > Bacillota > Bacilli > Caryophanales > Bacillaceae > Bacillus > Bacillus cereus group sp. MS39. The sequence continues at coordinate 1,765,347 of NZ_CP123058.1, forward strand.
GCCGCTTATATGTGTAGGTAAAGAAATGTAGTCGTTATCGCGGAAGAATTCCATCAGTTCAATATCTTCAAATTCTTTTCGATCAACTTGTTTGTTTGTATAGCGGCGTTGAAGTTTTTTTAAAGACTCATTCCAAGAAATTGCTTTTGTGTCGTATACCATTGTTCTATCTCCTTACTGTATGTAATCATTAAGAACATACGTTCTAAACTAGTATACTCTTTTTATTAGAAAAGGGAAAGCAAAAAATAATGTAAGCTTGGATTTCCAAGCTTACATTATTGATGCGTCCGTCATAATCTCTATTTTTATTATAAGTTAGATAAGAATAAGAAACAAGATGATATATATTCTGTTGATGGTTTTTAAAATTCTGTATATTATAGATATACTAAAATGCAAGGGAATGAGAGGAATGGCATATGTAATTTCACTCCAAGGATCGATGGCAAGCGGAAAAACAACATTGGCTAAAAGGTTAGAGAGATGTGGGCTTTCAGTTATATATGAAAATCCATATCCAATTGTAAAAAAGCGAAAACAATTAAATTTGGATATGAATTCAAAAGAAGGGTTTATCATAAATCAAAAAATGTTTATGGAAGCAAAAATAAAGGAGTTTCAAAATGTGAAAGATTCAGTCGTGATTTTTGATCGTGGACCAGAAGATATTGAGTTTTATACAATTTTTTATCCAACGATTATAGGGGAAAAGTGGGATATAGAAATTGAATTGAAAGATGAATTATATAAATTAAGAGAATGCCGTTCGGATGCAATTTTTTATTTAGATGTTTCGAAAGAAAATTTATATGATAGAAAAAATAATGACGGGGCAAGAAATCGAAGTACATTCGAAGAACAATTTAAATTAGTAGAAACTGAAAAAGAATGGTATAAACAATTTCCTGTAACTTATGTGGACACGAATACATTAACAGTGGATGAGTTAGAAGCATATTTTATGGGCTGGTTAAAGGAGAAAGGACTATGAAAAAAATATTATTATTCGTATACCCAACATTTGCGGAGTTTGAAATTACAGTAGCAACAGCATTACTGAAAAAGAAATATGAAATCATTACTGCGGGCTTAACAAAAGGGTTGATTATAAGTGAAACAGGCTTGCAAGTACAACCGCATATAGAATTAAGTGAAGTGCGTGTAGATGAATATGAGGGGATTATCATTCCAGGGGGAGACGAAGTACATATTAAAGACGCAGATATTCTCTTTTCAGTCATTCGCCAATTTTCTGAAAAAGAAAAATTAGTAGCTGCGATTTGTGCTGGACCGTATGCGTTAGCAAGAGCAGGTTTATTTAAAGGGATTTCTTATACAGCGACTATAGATTATCAAAAGTTAGATTGTTTTCCAGTAGAAAATTTTGTATATAAAGAAGTTGTACAACACTCAAATATTATTACTGCACAAGGACATGCTTTCGTACCATTCGGAATAGCAGTTGCTACTTATTTTGGAGTAGCGAACGAACATAGTATAAATTTTTATGGCGGAAAGGGCAATATGATGATGGACAAACTTTTACATGAGAATGTATAAAAGCTAGCATTGGATAGCTTTTTTCTTTTTGACATCGATAAATGGCTAACGTTTTCGGGTCGCGCCATATACCGTTATGAAGTGACAATTCATTTTCTACTTCTTTTTTTAGCCATTCCTTCATTTCGGTGTGAAGATATGTACTATCAGGTATATTTAGCGATGGAAACATGCTAGAAATATAGCTTACAATCGGAGTAGCATGATGAAAAACGAGAGCATTATGAATAACTGTTTCTTCAACAGTTGGAAAAACAGACTGTAATATCTCTTTACCATTTTCTAAACAAAATGGAGTGACTGATGATGTTGTTTTCGGTAAATCAAATGCGTCTAACATGCGGTTACACATTTCAACTATATGAGGTAATGTAACGTCAGAATTTGTTGTAGCTAAAAGTGAGCCTCCGGGACGCATTACTTTATGGAATCCTTGAACTGTTTTTTCGACATCTTTCATGTGATATAACATATGTCTTGCGATGACCCAGTCATAGCGATTAGCTTCAAAAGGAAGTTTACCAGCATCACCTAGTTTCCATTCAATTATGCTATTCTTTATTGCAGCTTCAGAAAGCATCGTTTTTGATTGATCAAAACCGGTTAGTTCGCCTTTATGACCGTTAGTTTGTAAAAGGGAAAGAAAATTTTCATTAGCACACCCAACCTCTAATATTTTTTCTTCTCCTTGAAATTGTAAATGTTCCATGACGAGTTCATCTAAATTTACTTGTTTTTCTTCGTAATGTTTATGCGTATCGATACGTGTTTGTAAATGGTTGCTTACGTTATATTGGCGTTTTACATCATTCATTTTTTCACATTCCACCTTCGTGCAAAATTGCTGAATCGCGTGTGTTAATACGTCGGTTTTCTTTAAACCTTCGTAATGGAGTGCAGATTCAAACCTTTCAAGTAATTTTTCTTCAATTCGAAAATGAATATCTTTTCGCTTCGTCATTGAAATATCGCCCCTTTGCATCTGTTAGTGAGACTATAGCACGCCTGAAAAATTCGTGTAAATAATTTGTGTACACAAATGGAGGGGATGAAAAAATTGTTCGAATGTGAGTTTAAACTATTGACGATTTAACCGTTTTCATATATTCTTAAATTAAGAAATATTCAAATAATTAAAAGAAATGAGAGAGTCACATGCTTCTTCAAGGAACACATCGAATTGGTCGTATGGCCATGTTGTTGGCACTTGCGGATGAGAATGAAAGCCCTGTATTATCTATTCCAAAAGGTTGGAAGTATTGTACGGGGAAAGTGGGTTCGATGAATTCGCAAAAAGTTGTAGCAGCAATGGAAACAGCGGCTAAGAGCACCCAAGTTATTGAAACAGATGTTTACAGAGAAACACATGCACTTTATCATGCAATTATGGAAGCTTTGTACGGAGTGACGAGAGGTCAAATTCAGTTAGCAGACGTTCTTCGTACAGTAGGACTTCGCTTTGCGATTGTGCGCGGTAGACCATACGACGGAAAAAAAGAAGGCGAATGGGTTGCTGTTGCATTATATGGAACGATTGGTGCACCTGTAAAAGGATCTGAGCATGAGGCGATTGGTTTAGGAATTAATCACATATGATTTGCCCATAGTCTATTAGTTAGAAGGGGGCCTTACTTTTTTAGGACAGAAGTCTGTCTTAAAAAGATAAGGTCCCCTTTTGCCTTTTTAAGGAGGAAAAAGAATGATTACGTTAACAGGACACACATTGACAATTGAAGAAATGAAGAGGTTGTTACTTGAAGGGGAAGGTGTAACAGCTTGTCCAAATAGTATGCAAAAGGTGGCGGAGTGCCGCGAAGTTGTTGAGAAAATTGTAGAGGACGGAAAAGTCGTTTACGGTATTACAACTGGATTTGGAAAGTTCAGTGATGTGCTTATTCAAAAAGATGATGTAAAGGCACTTCAACACAATTTAATTCAGTCACATGCATGCGGTATAGGTGATCCATTCCCTGAAGAAGTATCACGCGGTATGTTAATTTTACGAGCGAACACGATGCTTAAAGGAGTATCTGGTGTTAGACCACTTGTTGTAAATATGCTTCTTGAGTTTGTAAATCGTAAAATTCACCCGGTCGTTCCGCAACAAGGGTCACTTGGTGCGAGTGGCGATTTAGCACCTTTATCTCATCTTGCGCTTGTATTATTAGGCGAAGGTGAAGTGTTCTATAAGGGGAAACGCGTTCATGCGATGGTTGCTCTTACAGAAGAAGGGCTTGAACCGATTGAACTTGAAGCGAAAGAAGGGCTTGCATTAATCAATGGTACGCAGGCGATGACAGCGCAAGGAGTTCTTTCTTATATAGAAGCAGAAGCAATGGCGTATCAAGCTGAATTCATTGCTTCGATGACAATTGAAGGATTACAAGGCATTATTGATGCATTTGATGAAAATGTTCATAAAGCACGTGGTTATAAAGAGCAAGTGGAAGTAGCGAGCAGAATTCGTGACATCCTTCATGATAGTAAATTAACAACAAAACAAGGAGAGCTACGAGTGCAGGATGCATATTCACTTCGTTGTATCCCGCAAGTACACGGTGCTTCTTGGCAAGTTTTAAATTATGTGAAAGAAAAATTAGAAATTGAAATGAATGCAGCAACAGATAATCCGCTAATCTTTGATGGCGGAGAAAAAGTAATTTCGGGTGGGAATTTCCATGGTCAACCGATTGCGTTTGCGATGGACTTCTTAAAAGTAGGAATGGCGGAACTTGCAAATATTTCAGAGCGTCGTATCGAGCGTTTAGTAAATCCGCAATTAAATGATTTACCTCCATTTTTAAGTCCAGAACCAGGACTTCAGTCTGGTGCAATGATTATGCAATACGCTGCAGCGTCACTTGTTTCTGAAAATAAAACGTTAGCACATCCAGCGAGTGTTGATTCAATCCCGTCATCAGCTAACCAAGAAGATCACGTAAGTATGGGAACAATCGCTTCACGCCATGCACATCAAATTATTCAAAATGTAAGACGTGTTCTTTCAATTGAGATGATTTGTGCGATGCAAGCAGCAGAATATCGCGGTATTGAAAACATGAGTACAGTGACGAAGAGCTTCTACCATCAAGGCCGTCAACAAGTACCTTCTATTACAAATGATCGCATATTCTCAACGGATATTGAAAATATTGCGCACTGGTTAAAAACGAATTATTCGATAAAAGAAAGATTAGATGTAAACGCGGCACTATAAAATGAGAAAAGGGAGAGATTGAAATGGAAAAAGTTAAACAAACAATTCGCGCGCCAAGAGGTACTGAATTACAAACGAAAGGGTGGGTTCAAGAAGCTGCACTTCGTATGTTAATGAACAATTTAGATCCTGAAGTTGCTGAAAAACCAGAAGAATTAGTTGTATATGGCGGAATTGGCCGTGCAGCTCGTAACTGGGAAAGCTACCATGCGATTGTAGATTCATTAAAAACGTTAGAAAGCGATGAAACATTACTTGTTCAATCAGGAAAACCAGTTGCAATCTTTAAATCGCATGAAGATGCACCTCGCGTTCTTTTAGCGAACTCAAACTTAGTACCAAAATGGGCGAACTGGGATCACTTCCGTGAACTAGAGAAAAAAGGTCTTATGATGTACGGACAAATGACCGCAGGTAGCTGGATTTATATTGGAACACAAGGTATTTTACAAGGAACATATGAAACGTTTGGCGAAGCGGCACGTCAACATTTCGATGGTTCATTAAAAGGTACATTAACACTTACTGCTGGCTTAGGTGGTATGGGTGGTGCACAACCTCTTGCTGTAACGATGAACGGCGGTGTTGTCATTGCTATTGATGTTGATAAGCGCAGCATCGATCGTCGTATTGAAAAGAGATACTGTGATATGTATACAGAATCATTAGAAGAAGCATTAACGGTTGCGAACGAGTATAAAGAGAAGAAAGAACCAATTTCAATTGGTTTATTAGGAAATGCGGCAGAGATTTTACCAGAACTAGTGAAGCGCAATATTACGCCAGATTTAGTTACGGATCAAACATCTGCTCATGATCCATTAAACGGTTATATTCCAGTAGGTTTCACATTAGAAGAAGCAGCGAAACTTCGTGAAGAAGATCCAGAACGTTACGTACAATTATCAAAAGAAAGCATGACAAAACATGTAGAAGCAATGCTTGCTATGCAAGAAAAAGGAGCAATTACATTTGATTATGGAAATAATATTCGCCAAGTTGCTTTCGATGAAGGTTTGAAAAATGCATTCGATTTCCCAGGATTCGTTCCAGCATTTATCCGTCCATTATTCTGCGAAGGAAAAGGACCATTCCGCTGGGTAGCACTTTCTGGTGATCCAGAAGATATTTATAAAACAGACGAAGTAATATTACGTGAGTTTGCGGATAATGAGCATTTATGTAACTGGATTCGTATGGCTCGTCAGCAAGTTGAGTTCCAAGGTCTTCCATCTCGTATTTGTTGGTTAGGTTACGGTGAGCGCGCGAAATTTGGTCGCATTATTAATGAAATGGTGGCAAATGGTGAATTATCAGCACCAATCGTTATCGGTCGTGACCATTTAGATTGCGGATCAGTAGCATCTCCAAATCGTGAAACAGAAGCGATGAAAGACGGTAGTGATGCAGTAGCAGACTGGCCAATTTTAAATGCATTAATTAATAGTGTAAACGGTGCGAGCTGGGTATCTGTTCACCACGGTGGTGGCGTTGGTATGGGTTATTCACTTCACGCTGGAATGGTTATCGTTGCAGATGGAACAGAAGCAGCAGCAAAACGTATTGAGCGCGTATTAACTTCTGACCCTGGTATGGGTGTTGTTCGTCACGTTGATGCAGGATATGACTTAGCTGTAGAAACTGCGAAAGAAAAAGGCGTTAACATTCCGATGATGAAATAAGGAGGAGAAAACATGCTGGACACTTTACTAATAAATATCGGTCAATTACTAACAATGGATCAAGAAGATGGCTTGTTAAGACGGGAAGCGATGAACACGCTTCCTGTTATCGAAAATGGTGTGGTTGGAATTGAAAACGGCGTAATTACTTTCGTTGGAACAGTGGAAGAAGCTAAAGGATTACAAGCGAAAGAAGTTATTGATTGCGGCGGGAAAATGGTTTCTCCTGGTCTTGTTGATCCGCATACTCACCTTGTATTTGGTGGATCTCGTGAAAATGAAATCGCACTAAAATTACAAGGAGTTCCGTACTTAGAAATTTTAGAAAAAGGCGGAGGTATTCTTTCAACTGTAAATGCAACGAAAAAGGCGTCGAAAGAAGAACTTGTTCAAAAAGCGAAATTCCATTTAGACCGTATGCTATCTTTCGGAGTTACAACTGTAGAAGCGAAGAGTGGTTACGGATTAGATGATGAGACGGAATGGAAACAATTAGAGGCAACTGCACAATTACAAAAAGAGCACTCGATTGATTTAGTTTCCACATTTTTAGGTGCTCATGCAGTTCCGAAAGAGTATAAAGGTAGATCGAAAGAATTTTTACAATGGATGTTAGACCTACTACCAGAAATGAAAGAGAAGCAATTAGCTGAATTCGTTGATATTTTCTGTGAAACAGGTGTGTTCTCTGTTGAAGAGTCAAAAGAGTTTTTATTAAAAGCGAAAGAGCTTGGGTTTGATGTGAAAATTCATGCAGATGAAATTGACCCTCTTGGTGGCACGGAAGCAGCGGCTGAAATTGGTGCGGCATCAGCGGACCATTTAGTTGGCGCTTCTGATAAAGGAATTGAAATGCTTGCAAACTCTAATACAGTAGCGACTTTATTACCAGGAACAACTTTCTATTTAAATAAAGAAAGCTTTGCTCGTGGACGTAAAATGATTGATGAAGGTGTTGCAGTTGCTTTGGCTACAGACTTTAACCCAGGTAGTTGTCCAACTGAGAACATTCAGCTTATTATGAGCATTGCAATGCTCAAGCTGAAAATGACACCAGAAGAAGTTTGGAATGCAGTAACAGTTAACTCTTCTTACGCAATTAATCGTGGTGATGTAGCTGGAAAAATTAGAGTTGGTCGCAAGGCAGATTTAGTTCTATGGGATGCTTACAATTATGCTTACGTACCGTATCATTACGGCGTAAGTCATGTAAATACAGTATGGAAGAATGGTAATATCGCATATACAAGAGGTGAACAATCGTGGAGCACGGCCACTATTTAAAGAAAAATGCAAAGTTTATCGATCGTGAAGTGACGAAATGGAGTGAGATGATTAAAGATTGGGAGGAAGGCTTGGAAATATTCGGTGCTGCCTTAATTGGAGCACCCCTTTCTAAACCATCTATTAGTCATTCAGGAGCAAGTTTTGCACCAAAAACAATTCGTGCAATGTTAGATGCATATAGCACGTACGCAATTACAGAAGAACATGATATGAAAGAAAGTGTCTTATATGATTGCGGCGATATTACGATGCATGTGACGGATATAAAAGAAAGTCATAAGCGAATTGCGAAAACAGTTGGTCATGTAACGAAAGTAAATCCAAACATGATACCAATCGTTCTTGGCGGGGATCACTCGATTAGCTTTCCGAGTATAACAGGATTTGCAAATAGTAAAGGGAAGATCGGTATTATTCAATTTGATGCCCATCATGATTTACGTAATTTAGATGATGGTGGCCCATCAAATGGTACACCGTTCCGTAGTCTGCTGGAAAATGATGTAATTACAGGAAAACAACTCGTTCAAATCGGAATTCGTAATTTTTCAAATGCACGAGCGTACCATGAATATGCAAAAGAACATGGCGTGACAGTATATACAATGAAAGATGTACGAGAGCGACAAATCAAAGATATTATCACAGAAAGTATTGAAGTATTAAGAAAGCAAGGCGTGACTTCTATTTACATTTCTCTTGATATGGATGTACTAGATCAAGCATTTGCACCAGGTTGTCCAGCAATTGGTCCTGGCGGTATGGATAGTACGACTTTACTTGATGCGATTGAATTTCTTGGTAAAGAACCGCTCGTTCAAGCGATGGATATAGTAGAAATTGATCCAACCCTTGATTTCAGAGATATGACGAGTCGAGTAGCTGCGCAAGTGATTATGAGTTTTCTTTTAGCGAGAGAGACAGTCCGTAAGCAGGTTAGTATATAGGCGTGAAATTAATAGGGAATGTTTAACGATTCCGTATGAAAAACACATTACTACTTATATGTAGTAATGTGTTTTTATGTAAAAAGAGAAGGTGAAATTAGAATGTATATATGTGTGGAAAAGTTAATAAGATTGCGGGTTTTTAATGATATTTTACGAAATTATTTTCTTAGTTCGAAAGGATTGACATTAAAAATAATTTTATGATAAAATTAAAATTTTGCTAAAAAATTGATTGTGTGTTAAGATTGAGAAGGTTACCATATATGGAGGTGGATTATTTGTTTCAAATTGGCGATAACATAGTTTATCCAATGCAGGGAGCAGGTATAATTAAAGCCATAGAAGAGAAGGAAATCACAGGAGAAAAACAACAATATTATGTTATAAAAATGTCGGGTAGTAATATGGAAGTAATGATTCCGGCAGGGAGAATATTGAGCTCAAATATACGACCAGTCACGGATATAACGGCAATAGCACACATATTGGATATTTTTCAACATGGAGAATCTGATAGATTACTTACGTGGAAACAAAGGTATAAATTGAACACTGATAAAATAAAGACGGGTAAAATACAAGAAGGTGCTGAAGTTGTACGTGATTTATTACGTATGCAGAAAGAAAAAGCACTTAATGCAAGCGAAAAGAAAATGTTAGATAACGCACACGAATTTTTGATTAGTGAACTGGGATTAATTGAAGGTATCACAGAAAGTCAAATAAAAAGCTTTTGTTAAGATTCATTACAAATAATGTATTAGATCCCAAAAAAGGTTTTGAATTTTTTGGGAACATAATTATAGAGAATTAATCATTTCAAAGACATTCAATTCTTTCAAACCACTTTTAGAGCATTAACCTCTTTTGTTATTACTACAATCAAATCCATTTTTATTTTTTAAATTCTTTACGAATATTCGAAGTTTAATTAAACACTTGGATAGAATAGTTACTTGATTTTTGCAATCCTGATTCACACTGGCACGGACGAGGAGCCGTAAGGATGAAAGAGAGGTAGGGCTTTCATTGTTTTAGGTTTATAAGTTATTATTTTTAGAAGAATACTGAACCATTCTCACTTCTACTGCTAAGTAATTTTTTATATGTGAAGAGATAATAATTGTTTATATTCTTTATATTAAAGAGATAAATGAATTTTTAGCCATATACGGTCAACTAAAAAGAAGTGTCATATAGTCGATAATTCGACTATGTGACAGCTCTTTTTTTCATGGGGATTAGGAACGGATAAATAGAAAAAACAACGTGTTAGATATGCAATTATTATCGTAATGCTTGTTGCTTGCATATTGGAAACGAATTTGTTCCCTATCTTCTTTAGAGCAATGACAGAGATGGAGACTAGGCGATGTGGACTAAGAAATCGATCACGAAAGGATATAAATGGTGAGACGGATGTGCGTATATGGAAAAAAAACGTGCTTTTGCACGGCTTTTTTTATGTTAGTTATGAAGAGAAAGCAAACAAATGTTACCCCATTACGATAATCGGCTTAATCAAAATGAATGATTGAAGCCTCGTTACTGTAAGTTTGAATATAGTACAATGGAAATCGTTTTTTTAGTAAATAGTTTGAAAAACAATTACCAATATATTCTATAGTAATAAAACTAGAAGAAAAGAAAACATCCATTTAACAAGTATTTTCCTCATCCACTTACTGAATATAAGAATAGACAGTAGAGATTTGAATTCTAGAACCCTTATAGTAATAAAACGGTTCGTTTTATTATGCGAATATTTCTACATAAGAGCGTATAAATTGACGTTACTATCTAAAAGTAAGTATGATGCGATTATAGTAAGAATTTTTTAGGGGGAAGAAAAATGACAAGTTCAAATAATAAAGCAGCAAGTATTTATGAAGGAACAAATATAAATGATTGGGGTTCTTTTGAAAATATTGAAGAAACGAAGTTATTTGACTCGATTCAAATTGGATCTTGGTCTCTTCGTAATCGCATAGCAATGGCACCGATGACGAGATGTTTCGCGAATCATGAAACAGGAATCGTTGGTACTGATGTAGTCGAGTACTATAGAAAACGTGCAGCTGATGGAGTTGGCTTAATTATTACAGAGGGAATCGTCATTAGCCCAAGAGCAAAAGGAAATCCAGGAGTACCGGGGATTTATACACAAGAACAAATCGATTCGTGGAAGCCTGTTACAGAGGCAGTACATAAAGAAGGTGGAACGATTATTGCTCAAATATGGCATGTTGGCCGTATGAGTCATCACGAGATAATTGGTGGGCAAATGCCGCAAGCACCGTCTGCTATCGCTGCAGAGGGAAATGTTCCGCGTTTTCGTAAACCGTTCGACACGCCAGAAGCAATGACGTTAGAAGAAATACAAGAGGTGATTGGTCAATACGCACAAGCTGCGAAAAACGCGATCGAAGCTGGATTTGATGGAGTAGAAATACACGGTGCACACGGATATTTAATCGATCAATTTACTTATGAGTTCGCAAATAAGCGTACTGATAAATACGGCGGAGATTTAAAGCAAAGGCTAACGTTTATGAAAGAAGTAACGGAGGCTGTAATAGAAGCTGTTGGGGCTGATAAAACACTTCTTCGTTTCTCTGCTTTCAAAGGTGATAATCCAACTTATATGTGGGAAAACCCTGAGTTTGCAATTGAAATGTTTGTAAATATGTTCAACGAAGTTGGATTAACGATGATTCACCCTTCAACGATGAATTATACGGCAGTTATTGCTGACGGAAAGAATTTTCATCAATTAGTAAGAAAATATTGGGAGGGTACGATTGTAGGAGTAGGGAATTTAAATCCGAAAGAGGCTGAAGAAGCGTTGCAAGAAGGAACAATTGATGTAGTGGCATTCGGAAGACCTTTAATAGCTAATCCAGATTTTGTTCATCGAATTAAAAATGCTGAAAGTTTAGTTGAATATGATGCGAAAGAGCATCTTGCTACATTAATTTGAATAAAGATAAAAGGAGAACACATCAGGTGTTCTCCTTTTATTATGGATTTTCATAGGAGGAAGCGGTATGAGTGAAACGCTACTCGTTATTATTAGTATATTGCTCTTATTGATGTTACTATTAATCATTTTTTTTATTATTACATTTTTTATAAAAAAACGGACGCATCATTCTATATTAAAGTTACATCCATACTTAGGAAGGATGCGTTATTTACTTGAAAAGATAGGACCGGAATTTAGGCAATATTGGTTTGATCATGATACGGATGGAAAGCCCTTTTCACGTTATGATTTTCAAAGTGTAATGTTTCTAGCAAAATACCGTTCAGAAATACTCGGTTTTGGATCAAAACGAGATTTTGATGCATCTGGATATTATATTGCTAATACATTATTTCCAATATTAACAGATGAATTAAGTGTGAATGAAACGCAAGAACGTGAAGGGAAAAAGTATGTGATTCATAAAGAAGGGTTATTTTCACGAAGAGAAAAATTGACAGCGGATACAACGAATCTTTGGTTATATGAAGAAGACGATGCAATTATCGTCGGTGAAAACCGCAAATATCCGTGGAAACTACATGGCATGTTTGGGGCATCTGCGACTTCTTACGGTGCGATTGGCGAAAATTATATTTTAGCGAGCGGGTTTGGTGCGAAGATGGCTGGCGGATCGTGGATTAATACTGGCGAAGGTGGCGTTATTCCAGAACATTTACATACAGGTGCGAATATCGTTGCGCAAATTGGTCCGGGTTTATTTGGGTACCGTGATGAGGATGGTAATTTTTCAATGGAGAAATTTATGGAGAAAGCAAAAGAAAGCAATATTAAAGCATTCGAATTGAAATTTGGGCAAGGTGCGAAAATACGTGGTGGTCATCTAGAGGGACAAAAAGTAAATGAGAAAATTGCTTCTGTTCGGAATGTGCGAAAAGGAGAAACGATTAATTCACCGAATCGATTTCCATTTTTAAAGAATGCAGCAGATACACTTTATTTTATTCAACGTTTGCAAGAAAACGGCGGTAAACCAGTCGGGATGAAGATTGTAATTGGACAGCAGGAGCCATTGGAAGATTTATTCAAATCGATGAAAGAGTTAAACATTTATCCAGATTTCATTACAGTTGATGGTTCAGAAGGTGGATCAGGTGCAACGTATAAATCGATGGCAGATAGTATGGGGATGCCGCTTATTCCAGCGTTATTGACATGTATTGATACAGCGAATCATTATGGTGTTCGGGACAAATTCAAAGTGTTTGCCTCAGGGAAATTAATTACACCAGATAAAGTGGCAATTGCTTTAGCCATTGGTGCAGATGCTGTAAATTCAGCCCGTGGATTTATGATGGCAAGTGGCTGTATAATGGCACTTCAATGTAATTCCGGACAATGTCCATCTGGAGTTGCCACGACGAATCCGCACTATCAAAAAGCGCTAGATCCGTATGAGAAGAAATGGCGAGTAATGAATTATGTTGTTAGTATGAGATATAGTTTGTTCTCACTTGCGGCAGCAGCGGGAGTAAAGAGTCCGCGTCATTTAACGAGAGAGCATATTGTGTTTAAAGATGAGATGGGGAGAGTAGTTTCTCTTTCGGAATTGTTTCCTACTAGTAAATAGAAGATAAGCTATGTTTAATAGATTAAAAGTCATACATTCGTATGGCTTTTTTCTTTTGAAATTTGTCTGATAAGTGAATGAAAATAAGGTGTGAAAAAATGGCATTTTATTTTTTGAATATTTTTACTTTAATTTATTTTAAAACCGGGGTAATCCACTGGGATAAAGGCGTTTATAAAGGTTTTCACATGTAGTGAAAAGGGCTTGTTCACTTGAAAGGACAAAAAATGTTTGTTAAGGTAGGGAACCATAAGCGAAAACAAGAAAATAGAAAAAGTCATTTTTCGAAATTTTGAATGGCTTATGTAACTAAGGGAGAGATTTGGTGAAGATCGAGATTATGGTTTCGCTTGCTATTTATATGGCAGGTATGTTGTATATCGGTTATTGGTCTTATAAGAAGACATCCGATTTATCAGATTATATGTTAGGCGGAAGGGGACTCGGTCCAGCAGTTACAGCTTTATCAGCTGGTGCTTCTGACATGAGTGGTTGGATGCTAATGGGATTACCTGGTGCGATGTATGCAACAGGATTATCAAGTGTATGGATTGCGATAGGTTTATTAATAGGTGCTTATGCAAACTATTTAATTCTTGCCCCGCGTTTGCGAACGTATACAGAAGTGGCAAATGATTCAATTACGATTCCAGATTTTTTAGAAAATCGGTTTAAAGATCGTACGAAAATACTTCGTTTTGTCTCCGCTATCGTCATTTTAGTATTTTTCACATTTTATGCGTCAGCTGGTTTAGTTTCAGGTGGACGTTTGTTTGAGAATTCTTTTAATCTTGATTATAAAATTGGTTTATTTGTAACTGTCGGTGTCGTTGTTGCTTATACATTATTCGGTGGCTTTTTAGCAGTAAGTTGGACCGACTTTGTGCAAGGTTGTATTATGTTTATTGCTCTTGTGTTAGTGCCAATTGTAGCTTTTACAGATGTCGGTGGTGTAACAGAAACATTCAATACGATTAAGCAAGTTGATGCATCGCATTTAGATATGTTTAAAGGTACTACAATTCTTGGTATTATTTCATTTTTAGCATGGGGTCTTGGGTATTTTGGTCAACCGCATATTATTGTTCGCTTTATGGCAATTACCTCTGTTAAAGATTTAAAAACTTCTCGTAGAATCGGTATCGGTTGGATGACGATTTCAATTATAGGTGCAATGCTTACTGGTCTAATTGGTATTGCTTATTACGCTAAAAATAATGAGAAATTACAAGACCCAGAAATGGTCTTTGTAACATTCTCAAACATTTTATTCCATCCGTATATTACTGGATTTTTACTGTCAGCTATTTTGGCTTCGATTATGAGTAGTATTTCCTCGCAATTACTCGTTATTTCAAGTGCTGTAACGGAAGATTTCTATAAAACATTTTTCCGTCGTAACGCAAGTGATAAAGAACTTGTATTTATCGGTAGACTGTCAGTATTAGTAGTAGCTATGATCGCAGTTGTTTTAGCGTATCATCCAAGTGATACAATATTAACACTTGTCGGTTATGCTTGGGCAGGATTTGGTTCAGCATTCGGACCCGCCATTTTATTAAGTTTATATTGGAAGAGAACGAACAAATGGGGCGTTCTTGCTGGTATGATTGTAGGTGCAGTAGTTGTTATTACTTGGGTACAAATTCCAAGTTTAAAAGCGACTATGTATGAAATGGTACCTGGATTCTTCTGTAGTTTATTAGCTGTTATAGTTCTAAGTTTATTGACGAAAGAACCAGTGAAAGCAATTCATCGTGAATTTAATGAGATGGAAGCAGTGTTGGAAGAGGAAACGAAATAATTAGCGAAGAGAGTAAATGCTAACTAGCATTTACTCTCTTTTGATTTAAAATGAAAATAAGTGTTTATTGACAACTAAAAGTAAGTAACTTATAATAATTCTTGAGTTCAAGATAATTTATTTCTAAATAAAGATTTCAGATGGAGTAAATATTTTTTGGAAATTATCTCGAATTCGAGATTAATTCAGTGATATAGAAAATAATGGGTAATTTCACAACTTATATCTCGAATTGAAGATAAAATCATAACGATGGATTTTACTTTGCAGTATGGACAAAATGAATAATGAATTTTAATGTATAAAAGTTTTTAAAATGAAATAAAAAGGGGCGGAGAAAATGGAAAAGAAAACAATGGGAATTCATCACATGACAGCAATCGTAGGACACCCACAAGAAAATGTAGATTTTTATGCTGGTGTGTTAGGTTTACGTTTAGTGAAACAAACAGTGAATTTTGATGATCCAGGCACGTACCATCTTTATTTTGGTAATGAAGGAGGAAAGCCTGGAACAATTATTACGTTTTTCCCATGGGCAGGTGCTCGTGAAGGAATTATTGGTGACGGTCAAGTAGGCATTACGTCTTATGTTGTACCAAAGGGCGCAATGGAGTTTTGGGAAAATAGATTAGAAAAATTCGATATTTCGTATACAAAAATGACTCGATTTGAAGAGCAGTATTTAGAATTTGATGATCCACATGGTTTGCATATAGAATTAGTAGAAAGAGAAGAAGGCGAATTAAATAATTGGACTTTTGGAGAAGTTACGCCAGAAGTAGCAATTAAAGGATTTGGCGGTGCTGTTCTTTTATCTGCACAACCTCAAAAAACAGCTGAATTGTTAGAGCATGTTATGGGTCTTGAGAAACTTGGAGAAGAAGGTGAATTCGTTCGATTCCGTTCTTCTGCTGATATTGGGAATATTATCGACTTGAGGCTATCGACAATCGGGCGTGGCCAAATGGGTGTTGGTACAGTCCACCATATTGCTTGGAGAGCGACTAACGATGATGATCAACTCGACTGGAAAGAGCATGTGTCTCGTTTTGGATACCACGTAACTCCTGTACAAGATCGAAATTATTTTAACGCAATTTATTTTAGAGAACATGGGGAAATTTTATTTGAAATTGCAACAGACCCTCCTGGTTTCGCTCATGACGAATCGTTAGAGACGATGGGTGAGGAATTAAAGTTACCAGAGCAATATGAACCACATAGAAAACAAATTGAACAAACACTTTTACCATTTGAAGTGAGAAATTTAGATTAAAGTGATTGAAAGGGGAAAAGGATTATGATGAAACATGTTTTTCAAAAAGGAAAAGATACGTCAAAACCAGTGTTGTTATTACTTCATGGTACAGGAGGTAATGAATTAGATTTATTACCACTTGCAGAAATAATTGATCCAGAAGCATCTGTATTAAGTGTTAGGGGAAATGTATTAGAACAAGGCATGCCACGTTTCTTCCGCCGATTAGCAGAAGGTATTTTTGATGAAGAGGATTTGATTTTCCGTACGAAGGAATTAAATGAGTTTTTAGATGAAGCTGCAAAAACATATGAATTTGATAGAAATAATATTGTAGCTATCGGTTATTCAAATGGAGCAAACATTGCTGCAAGCTTATTATTCCATTACGAAAATGCATTAAAAGGTGCTGTCCTTCATCACCCAATGGTACCTAGAAGAGGAACACAATTGCCTAATTTAGCAGGGAAATCCGTATTTATCGCTGCTGGGACAAATGACCCGATTTGTTCCTCAGCGGAGTCAGAGGAATTGAAGGTACTATTAGAGAATGCAAATGCTACTGTTACAATGCATTGGGAAAATAGAGGACATCAATTAACGATGGGTGAAGTAGAAAAAGCAAAAGAATGGTATGTCAATACAGTATTATAAAAGTAAAAAAAGAAGCATCTGCTAACAATTAGCAAATGCTTCTTTTTTTACGACTGAATTGCAAGATGAGATGAAGAAAGCGGAAGTTGAATATCAACGATCGTACCTTTATCTAACTCGCTTGAAATGTGTAATTTACCATGATGTTCTTCAATTATTTTGTAACACATCATTAATCCTAGTCCTGTTCCCTTTTCTTTTAAACTATAAAATGGTTCGCCTAAACGAGAGATACGATCTTCTGGGATACCGCAACCTTCATCGATAATACGTATTAAGATGAAAGTATCCTCTAATGGTTTTGTTTGGATGAAAATATTTCCGCCATTTGGCATTGCTTCTATCGCATTTTTTAATATGTTTATAAAAACTTGTTTTAATTGGTTACCGTCACATTGAATATCATGTGCGTAATCAAAATGATCCATAATGATATGAACGCTATGCATAATAGCAGTTGGTAAAATAAATGTGACTACCTCTTCAATTAAAGCTTGTATGTTACAAGTTTTGATTGATAATACTTGTGGTTTAGACATCGCCATAAATTGACTTGTGATAGATTCCATTTGTGAAATCTCACTTAACATAACATCGATATACCATTTTTGCTCTTCATTTATTTCAGGGAGTAGCAATGTTAGAAAACCTTTTAGAGAAGTGAGTGGATTTCGAATTTCATGGGCGATTCCAGCTGTCAGTTGTCCGACTACTGCGAGTTTTTCTGATTTTCGTAATAACTTTTCCGTTTCTTTTAGCTCGGTAACGTCTCTTCCCATTACGATAAGACCTTTTCGCGAGCCGTCAGGATGATAAAGTGGAACTTTCGATATACTTAAGATTAGGTCAAAATCATCTCTATGAATAATAAATTCCTCGCCATGAAGAATTTGTCTTTGTTGCCATGCTAGTTCGTCGACTTCTTCACAATGTAAAAAAGCCTCTCGGTACGCTTCGTTATATTGAATGAGTTCACTATCTTTTTTCCCATGGTAAGGTACATGATGGAAATTGAAACAAGAAAGTGCGTAGTCATTTGCCTCAAGCCAGCGCCCCTCATGATCCTTAAATATAACAAACGCAGGCATCGAGTTCACTAATGTACGTAACCTCTTCTCACTTTCTTTTAGCATATTCTCAATTCTTTCTGATTTTTCAAGAGGCTTCATAATAGTATATACGCCAGTTAGACGATTTTGGACAAAAATAGGAACTAGTTTTGTCACGACGTCTAATAAGAATCCATTTTTATGATAAATAGATAAAATATACTCTTGTTGATTATCCGCTTCAGTATTCTTTATATTTTGTAATACTTGCTCAGAAATATGAGCTTCTAAAATAGAGGTAATATTTTTCTGTTCTAATTCTAAAGAATTGTAACCTAATATTCTTTCGGCAGAAGGATTTATATGTAGAATAACTCCCTCTAAATTTAATGAAATAATACTATCAGGATTGTGTTCGAACAGAGATGCGTACATTCCTGTTAATGAACGATCTTGTATATGGTTTCGCAAACGTCTAGAAATGTTCGGATGACGTTTTCTTTGAGTTGATGAATATTTTTTACGACTCATAATAGTTCCTCCGTACAAATAGCATCTAAAAAGATTTGTCTATCCATAACTATAATATAGATGTAATGTGTATTTCTATAAAAAATGGAAGTTATATAATAAATTTTGTTTTCTTTATTTTGGAAAAGTGAGTGTAAGGTCGTAATAAGGGGAGCTTATATTGTTTTATAAATCTTTTGTAAGTTACAGGAGTAGGTTTTCTTTATAACATTAGGGTAGAAGAGGGGGAGAGAAAATGAGAAATTATATTCAAGGTATCGATCATGTGCAAGTAGCTGCGCCTGTAGGGTGTGAAGAAGAAGCACGAGAGTTTTACGGTAATAAAATTGGTATGGAGGAAATACCGAAGCCAGAGGAATTAAAGAAGCGTGGTGGGTGCTGGTTTAAGTGTGGAAATCAAGAGATTCATATCGGAGTTGAGAAAAACTTCAATCCAGCTAAAAAGGCGCATCCAGCTTTTTATGTTTTAAAAATTGATGAATTTAAACAAGAGTTAATAAAGCAAGGTATTGAAGTAATAGATGATCATGCACGGCCAGATGTAATTAGATTTTATGTGTCAGATCCGTTCGGAAATCGAATTGAATTTATGGAAAATAAAAACTAGGTGGAAATCCACCTAGTTTTTTAACCTTTTCGAAACAATCCTAATACTTCAACCGTTTCGGTAATGTTAACGAATGCATGAGGGTCAATTTCGGAAATTGTTAATTTCATACTTGCTAATTCTTCACGAGAAACGACGGTCATAAGTACACGTTTTTTTTCGCTGGAATAAGCACCTTCGCCATCAAGTAATGTAATTCCACGTACAACAGTTGAAAGAAGTTGTTTTTTCATTTTTTCTGCTTCATTTGTTACAATCATAAGTGTAACCTTTCGATGTTTCGTATGAATAGCATCGATGACTTTACCAGTTACATAAATGGAAAGTAAGCTTGTAAGAGCAACATCCCAAGTGAAGAAGAATCCTGCAATTATTACAACAACTGCATTTAAAACAATAAGGAATCCGCCAAGTTTAATGTCTCTTTTGCGAGATAACAACATACCGATAATATCAAATCCACCAGTTGAGCCATTACAGTTAAAAACAAGACCGATACCAGCTCCGGCAATGACACCACCAAAGATAGATGATAAAAGTGGGTCTGTTGCTACGACTTTCACTGGAACATAGTATAATGCAACAGATAATACAATAACAGAGATAACAGTGTTAAAAATTACTTTTTTTCCAAGACCTATGTATCCTAAAATAAGGATAGGTAAGTTTAATACAAAGTTAATAATACCCGTGTTTACAGGAGTTACAATCCCTAAAATAATAGCAATTCCGCCAATTCCACTACTTAATATTTTGTGGGGGATAAGGAAAAGATTAAATGCAATCGCAATAATAATAGAACCGATAATAACACCAAGAAATCTGACCATCTCTTTCCCGTCCTTCACTAAAAAATTCATATTATTTCAAGATTATATATGATATTGAAAGTTTTGGGTAAAAACAGTTTATTTCGGAAAATTAGATTAATCAAAAAAATTCAAGTATTTTATCATTTGAAAGGGGATACAGATATGAGGATAAAAACGTATCAACAGAAAAGCCCGTTGAAGCAAGAATGTGAGGATTCTTATTTTTGTAATGAAGAAAAAAAGATGTATGGTGTATGTGATGGTGCAACACCGCTCGTCCCGTTTCGTGATGAAAAGGGACATAATGGAGCATACATCGCTTCACATTTATTTGCAAGTTATTTTACTTCATTACGAGAAACTCATAGTTTACAAGTTGCCGTTGCAAAAGCAAATAAAGCATTGCAAAGCAAAATGTTAGAATATGAAGTAGACACGAGAAAGAAAGAGCATTTGTGGTGTACATGTATTGCGGCAGTTCAAATAAATGGTGAGAAAATTGAATACGCACAGTTAGGAGACTGTATGATTGTTGCAATACTTCAAAATGGAACGATGCAAGTATTAACGCAAGACACGGTTGAAGGAATTAGTAAACGAGCAAAAAAGAAGAGAGAAGAAGATCGTAAAAAAGGGTTATCTGTACCAGAAGAACATGTTTTTCAAGATGTGCAAGAACAGTTAAAATACAATCGTTATCTTGCAAATATGCAGGGCGGATATTCCGTTGCAAATGGAATGAAAGAAGCGATACATTATTTACAACATGGTGAACTACATATAGATGAAGTGAGCGGGATTTTTATTTGTTCAGACGGAGTATACCACCCAGATTGGCCACTTGAACAAACTGTTGCATATATAAGAAAGAATAGTATAAGTGAATATGTAGCAATTATTGAACAGCTAGAAGGGGAAAAGAGAATAAGACCAGATGATAAAACAATTATGATCATTGATTTGTAAGGGGAGGATGTTCGAATGGAAATTAAATGTATTAATTTAACATTTCAAGATGAATTAGTTCCTTTAGAGAAAGTTAATAAACTGATTATCCACCATACATCCGAAGATGGATGGGATGTGTATAAAACACATGAATTTCATCAAAAAGTAAGAGGGTGGAGCGGGATCGGTTACAATTATTTTATTGAAGAAGATGGAACTGTAGTTGAAGGGCGAGGTTTACATATTGGAGCACATGCGAAAGAAAATAATAGAGATACAATTGGAATATGTATGACGGGTAATTTTGATAAATATGATCCAACTTCTGCACAAATGAATGCATTGTATTCTTTATGTAAAATGTTTATGAAGCAGTTTGCTATAAAGAAAGAAAATATACTCGGTCATAGGGAGCTAGAAGGCGTTACAAAAAGTTGTCCTGGAAATCGTTTTTCTATGGTAGAGTTAAGAAACGGACTAACTTAAATATAGAGGAGTAACAAATGATGATGAATATAAAAATACCAAATGATAAAAAAGAAGAGCTTGTGGCACAAATTCAGCAATTTTTCGTTGAAGAAGATTTAGATGAAATTGGACGTTTCCAAGCAGAGCGATTAATAGAAGAAATGATTAAATTAGTAGGACCATTTGCATACAATCAAGCAATTGGAGATGCTAGAAAGCTTGTAACAGAGAAACTATCTAATATTGAAGAAGATTTGTATGTGTTAGAGAAGAGTGAAGGGAAATAAAAAAGAGCCGATGGGCTCTTTTTTATTTTTCTTTCTTGTGTTCTTGATATTCATGGACTTTTTCTTTTACATTACCAACTGTATCTTTAGCAGTGCCTTTTACTTTATCCCATTTTCCTTCAGCTTGTAATTTTTTATTGTCAGTTACTTTCCCAACAACTTCCTTTACTTCGCCTTTTACTTTATCAATGGCACCTTCTACTTTTTCTTTTAAACCATGATCATGTTTAGTCATACATTTCTCCTCCTTGTAGTTTGATTAGAATTCTCTTTTCATATTGCAAGTTGAATGATGTATCTAGTAATAGCGTAACAAATTTAGTTTGAATATTCAAATGATTAATAGGGTAGAAAAGGAATTGTCATAGAATGTATAAGATTGTAATGGAAGGAGAAAGAATGTAAATTACATGTCTTTTGCAGTCCATATGGATTTTGTATAAGCAATTTTCATATGGGCACGTTCCATATTATTTTGACTGCTGCTACCAAACCTTGCTTGCCCAACTATTAAATGACAATTGGATTCAATAGCTGTCTCAATTCTTTTTTGAATTAATGCAGTATGACAGCCTTTAAGCTGAAATTCTGGCAAAGTAGCAGAAGCAGCTAATGAAGCAACACCATTATTTATAAAGAGAACTCCTATACTAGCAGGAGTGTTTTGAATTTCAGCTATGAAAAAATGCCATCCTGGTTTATTATAAAGAATTTCGTTATTTTGGCGCACGCCATCTTTTGTAAAGGATGGCATGTTAAAACCACGTACATATATGTCAGCAAAAATATCAAACTCATTTTCTTTTAGTTTGCGTACTGAAATGTTAGAAGGAAGAAGAGATGGATCTTCTTTTGGTTTACTATATAAAGCGGTATGGAAGCTAGATTGGTAAAATCCTTTTTCAGATAAGTATTGAAATAATTCAGCTGTACCTTGTGCTGGTGTAATTTCAAAACGGCAAGGAATTTGTAGTGATTGATAATAAGAGATAATCGCATCTATCTCATCTGTATTTATAAAGGTAACGCCTTTGACTGTGTTAAAAGCAGGACCAGCAATTACTTTTGATGAAAAGGCAGTGGCACTCTCGAACTTTTTTATTTGTACTTGCATTGGATTTCCGTCCATTGCTTGTAGTAGTGCTAATCTAGAAGAAAGCATATGTATTTCTGCGTTTTCAATTTCTTGTGCGGTATTGATTGTCATAATTGTACTCATGAGATTCCCCCGTCAATAAATATATTTCATAGTACATATACGATGTTTGTTTGGAGATTCCTGTTGAAATGTAAGAGAATAAGAGGTTTTTTGGAAGGGAAATGGAAGTGAACTGTCGAAGGGAGTAGAAACAGATTAAAGGTGGTGCTCTCATGAAACAGAAAGACGTGCAGACATGCTCTAATTGTGGTTCTCAAAATATAGGAGAAGGTGAGTTTGTCGGTTATGCACAAATACGGAAAAAGGAGACGATGTTCACATCTTCACCAGTAGATGCTTATATTTGTACAGATTGCGGGAATATCCTTTTATTAAAAGTGCGACATTACGAAAAGTTTAAGCAGAAGCCGTTATGATTCTTGAGCAGTGGTTTTATTAGGGAAGTTAATAAGAGTAATATTTTACATATATATGAGTATGCCTCAGATAAAGAGATGAAAACATATACTGTACATAGTTCGTTATATGACACATAAAAATATATAGAAGAAATTGTGAGAGAATAGGAGGAAGGAGAAACAGCCCCTCTTGGAATATTTCATATTAAAAACTCCTTTAAATAAATAAGGGAGTTTTTAGTTTTTTATAACAACAATTACCTTTAATTGTTATAATTGGTTATTAGGAGAGGGTGGTTTAGTAACGCCATAATCTTAGAAGAAAAATAGCTAAATCGTATACAAAACCGCTAAATAACACAATCGCAACCGTAAGTTGACAAAGTGCAACCGCAGAAAGATAGAGATAAGGGCAATGTTTATATACAATTTAGTTAAGAAAACAAAGGGGGGCACACATATGGGATTTGGTGAAAAGCTTTTTAAATTAAGAAAGGAAAAGGGCCTTTCTCAAGAAGCGTTAGCTGAGAAATTAAACACGACAAGGCAAGCGGTTAGTAAATGGGAAAATGGTCAAGGTTTTCCTGAAACTGAAAAGTTAATAATGATTGGAAATGTATTTGAAGTATCACTCGACTATTTATTAAAAGAAACAGCTGGGCAAAGTAATGAAAATGTGGATGGCTATTACGTAAGTAAGGAAATGGCAGAAGGGTATATAGTGTATGGACAAAAAATTTCTAAATATATCGCGTTAGGATTTAGCTTGCTCATTTTATCGACAATACCGTATTTACTATTTAAGGAAAGTGCAACAATGTCGACATTTCTTGTTATTATCATTGCTGTCCTTGGAATTGGAGCGATGATGGTACCTGTAACGATAGAAGAGAGTCGATACAATGTATTGACAAAGCAAGAACTATTATTTGATCAAAACTTTCTAAAAGAATTAACAAAAAGATATGCGACTATTAAGAAGAAGTATGCGGCAGTGATGATTGTTGGATTTTGTTTTATAGCCGCAGGCGCAATCCCGTTTTTGTTTGAGAAAAAGCATATCACTTCAGGAGAATTAGTGCAGTACTATCCGTACTGTGTTGTACTTATTGCGATTGGAGTCTATCTTTTTGTTCGTGTTGTAGGAGTGTGGGAGATGTATCGAATTTTAGTAGAAAATAAAGAATATAGCAATCGTATTATTTTTAAACTAAAAAAGAAAGTGAGAGATAAAGTGGATAATTTTTAATAGGAGAAAATCAATTTTATTAAAAGTTAAGATGGGAGTGAAATGATGTCAAATATTCTAGAAATTAAAAATTTAAGTAAATCATTTGGAAGCAAAGTTGTTTTAAAAGATGTTACATTCAATGTGCCATCAGGGGCAATTGTTGGATTCATTGGTGACAATGGGGCAGGTAAATCAACAACATTTAAAACAGTACTAGAATTAATTTTTAAAGATAGCGGTACAGTAAAAATATTTGGTGAAGAAAATATAAATAAAGATGCCAAGAATAAGGGGAAGATTGGAGTCGTATTTGATGCTATGAATCTACCGGCTCATCTTACAATAAAACAACTAAATAAGGTTTTTGAAAAGATGTTTGAATCTTGGGATAGAGAAAATTTTTACCGATTAGTTCATTCTTTCTCTTTACCTACTAATGAAAAAGTAGGTAGATTTTCCCGTGGAATGTCGATGAAACTATCTATAGTTGTTGCATTGTCGCATAATGCAAAATTATTAATTCTAGATGAAGCGACAGGAGGTCTTGATCCTTCGTCTAGGGAGGAGGTGTTAGAGGAATTAAAAAGTTTTGTGAGTAAAAGTAATGGTGGTATATTACTTTCTTCTCATATTATGAGTGATGTAGAAAAAATCGCTAGCCACCTTATCGTTATAAAAGATGGAGAAATTTTATTGAATGAAGAAAAGGATAAGGTTTTGGACAATTATGCCATTGTAGATGTTAATGAGGAACAACTAACTTTAATCAACAAAGATATAGTTGTGGTGCAAAGGAATAATGGTTCTTATTTCAATGTACTTGTATCAGATGTGCATAAATTACCAAGTGGGATTGCTCATAGAACCATTTCGATAGAAGAAATAAGTGTTTTATTAACGAGGAGTGAAAAATAAATGAAAGGTTTATTATTGACAAACTTTTATCTAGTGTATCGAACTTTCTTTATGTTCATGGGAATAGCGATATTAGGAGCGGGATTTGTTTTTTATTTTGGTAATGCTTCAATGTACCGTTTAATTGCTACGTTCATTATCTTATTTGCTGCGATTCCTGCACTTGAAGTTATTAAATATGAGAGTAAGTCGGGGTATGAAAAATATGTACTTACTTTACCGGTTACTAGAAATAATATTGTACAAAGTCACTATCTTTTCTATTTTTTAGTTGTAATTATTGGTACTTTATTATCGTATGGCATATTTTATGTACATGGTTTAGTTTCAGATACACCAATTGATGATGGTATATTTAAGAGTGTTTCTTTAGGGACGTTCATCATTCTTAATGCCGGAGCAATAGCTTATCCGCTTCTCTATGTTTTTGGAGCAGAAAAATCTGATGCTATTACAATTGGAGGCGCATGTGGGGGACTTGTTACTTATTTTGGATTACAAAGTGTAATTGGATATCTAATAGAACAATTTCCAATATCAAATTTAAATTCATCTGTATACGTTTCAATTCTATATACAATATTTGGCGTTATCATATATATCTTCTCTTATTTCATTTCGGTATTTATATATCGTAAGAAGGAATTTTAATATATTTTCTCTTAGTATTTTCTGAATTATTTCCAAAGAAATAATTCAGAAAATACAAAAAAATGTCGTAATCATTTGTAGAAGTCTGTTATAATAAACAAAAAATGAAAACGTTTTAAAGGGGGATGTAACCAATATGATGATGAATGTACCGCTAACAATTAGTTCTATGATGGAAAGAGTAGAGAAACTGTTTTCGAAGAAAGAAATTGTTTCACGGACACATGATACAGTTACGACGTTAACGTATAAGCAGTTAGGTGAAAGGACGAGAAGACTTTCAAGTGCGCTAAAAAAATTAGGAATTAAAGAAGGCGAGCGTATAGGAACGTTAGCGTGGAATCATCATCGACATGTGGAAGCGTATTTTGCTATTCCTGGTATTGCTTCCGTGTTACACACAATTAATATTCGTTTATCTCCTCAACATATTTCATATATTATTCAGCACGCAGAAGATCGAATTCTACTTATAGATGAAGATCTCGTACCACTTGTTGAAAATATTCAATCACAATTATCAACTGTACAAGCCTACATTATTATGACTGATAAAGATGAACTTCCCAATACTACGCTAGAACCTGTATATCATTATGAAAAGCTATTAGAAGAAGGCGATCCAACTTTCCAATTTGTAAAAGATATTGATGAAAATACACCTGCTGGTATGTGTTATACGTCAGCGACTACAGGAAACCCAAAAGGTGTTGTATATACGCATCGTAGTACGGTGTTGCACTGTATGGCACTCGGGTTAGCGGATACGACAGCTTTATCGGAAAGTGATGCAGCAATGGCGATTGTGCCAATGTTTCATGTGAACGCTTGGGGACTTCCTTTTGCTGCTACTTGGTTTGGGGCAAAACAAGTTCTTCCGGGGCCGATGTTTACTCCGAAAATTTTATTAGAAATGATTCAATCTGAAAAAGTAACGATAGCTGCGGGTGTGCCGACAATTTGGCTCGGTGTTTTACAAGAGTTAGAAAATAATAGTTATGATTTATCTAGTATGAGTCGAATAGTATGTGGAGGTGCAGCTGCACCGAAAAGTATTATTAAAGCATTTGAACAAAAATATAATGTTCCTTTCGTGCATGCATACGGTATGACTGAAACAAGTCCAGTAGTAACATTGGCACGCTTAAAAAGTTATGAAACAGAATTATCGTATGAAGAGCAATTAGAAATCCGATCAAAACAAGGATATCTTGTCCCTGGTGTAGAGATGAAAGTAGTCGGTACAAATGGTGAAGTGAAGTGGGATGGTACGGAGATGGGAGAATTATGTTTACGAGCGCCATGGATCGCTGAAAGCTATTATAACGATGAGCGTACGGTCGAAGGTTTTCGTGATGGTTGGTTATATACAGGAGATGTTGTCACAGTCGATGAGGAAGGCTGCGTAAAGATTGTTGACCGTACGAAAGATGTTATTAAAAGCGGAGGCGAGTGGATTTCCTCTGTTGACCTTGAAAATGCTTTAATGGCACATGATGCTATATTTGAAGCGGCCGTTGTTGCAGTTCCACACCCGCAATGGCAAGAGCGTCCGGTTGCCTGCGTTGTACAAAAGGCAAATAGCACTGTTACAAAAGAAGAACTATATGAATTTTTAAAACCACAGTTTGCGAAGTGGTGGTTACCAGACGATATTGTATTTATGCAGGAAATTCCGAAAACATCTGTTGGGAAGTTTTTAAAACAGGCGCTTCGGAAAGAACTTGAGCATTTGCATAAAGAGAAATAATTGAAAAAATATTTGTAAACCTATATTTGAAATAAGTTGACAAAGACTAAATAGAAAGATAATATAACTCCTATAATATGTTACCTAAAAATCATTTTAAGTTTACAAATAGGAGAAGCAAATATGAATACAAAAAACTTAGTTTTCGTCGCTTTATTTAGTTCTATTATGGGAGTGTTAGGATTAATACCCCCAATTGCTCTTGCTATTACACCAGTTCCGATTACATTACAATCACTCGGTGTTATGCTTGCTGGTGGATTGTTAGGATCACGTCTTGGTGCGTTAAGTCAGCTTATTTTCTTACTTATAGTTGGAGTTGGAGCACCATTACTTGCTGGTGGACGCGGTGGTCCAGGCGTATTTGTTGGGCCAAGTGCAGGATATTTACTTGGTTATATCGTTGGAGCGTTTGTCATTGGTTATTTAATTGAGCGTTTACGTGAAGTTTCTATAATAAAGGTATTATGTATTAATATAATTGGTGGTATTTTCGTAGTTTATGTATTTGGTATTATTGTACAAGCTTTCTTTATGGATGTTTCTATATGGCAGACGATGAAAGTAAGTGCCGTATTTTTACCAGGTGATTGCATAAAAGCGATTATATCAGCAATTCTTGTAACGAAATTACATCGTTCATTGAAACATATTATTACGCCTGCTCTCAAGAGTGGGAAATATACAAATGCGGGATAAGAAAGAGAAGAAACACGTTCATTGCGTGTTTCTTTTTATTATTTTGTAAAGAAAGGACGTCTCAAATGGGGATTACAAAAAAATATAAAAAGTATGCCTCTTTACAAACAAATAAAATAGCAATAAAGGAAAATGATCGAGTATTAACATTTAAAGAATGGTTTGAGTCAGTATGTAAAGTAGCAAACTGGTTGAATGAAAAAGAATCGCAGAATAAAACGATAGCAATTGTATTAGAAAATAGTATGGAGTTTTTACAACTATTTGCTGGTGCTGCTATGGCCGGATGGGTTTGTGTGCCGTTAGATATAAAGTGGAAACAGGATGAGCTCAAAGAAAGAATTGCGATCAGTAATCCGGCTATGATTGTGACAGAGCGATATAAGGTAAAGGATTTACCGGATAAAGAAGGAAGAGTAATTGAAATTGATGAGTGGAAAAGAATGATAGAGAACTCTCTGCCTGCATGTGCCCCTGTAAAAGATGTACAACATGCTCCGTTTTATATGGGATTTACATCAGGATCGACTGGAAAGGCAAAAGCATTTTTACGTGCACAACAATCGTGGGTTCATAGTTTTGATTGCAATATACATGACTTTCATATGAAAAAAGAAGATTCTATTTTCATAGCTGGGACGCTCGTTCATTCTCTTTTTTTATACGGCGCAATAAGTGCATTATATGTAGGACAAACGGTGCATATTATGAGAAAGTTTATTCCAGATCAAGTACTGGAAAAGTTAGAAACAGAAAATATTTCGGTCATGTATACAGTTCCGACAATGCTAGAATCTTTATATAAAGAAAAGAGAGTAATAGAAAATGGGATGAAAATTATTTCGTCAGGAGCGAAATGGGAAGCTGAAGCGAAAGAAAAAATAAAGAGTATATTTCCTTATGCGCAAAAATATGAATTTTACGGTGCATCGGAACTAAGTTTTGTAACAGCACTTGTTGATGAAGAGAGCGATAGAAGGCCAAATTCAGTAGGAAAACCTTGTCACAATGTTCAAGTTCGAATACGTAACGAAGCAGGAGAAGGAGTACAGAAAGGCGAGATAGGAACTGTTTATGTGAAAAGTGATCAGTTTTTTATGGGCTACATATTGGATAAGGTTTTAGTTCCAGAGTTGACTACGGATGGCTGGATGACAGTGCGAGATGTAGGTTATGAAGATGAAGAAGGCTTTATATACATAGTGGGTAGAGAGAAGAACATGATTTTATTTGGAGGAATTAATATTTTTCCAGAAGAAATAGAAAGTGTATTACATGAACACCCAGCTGTTGATGAAATAGTTGTAATTGGTGTGAAAGATAGTTACTGGGGTGAAAAACCTGTCGCCATCGTAAAAGGAAGTGCTACGAGGCAACAATTAAAAAGTTTTTGCTTACAACGATTATCCTCGTTTAAAATACCGAAAGAATGGCATTTTGTAGATGAAATACCGTATACAGATAGCGGGAAAATCGCTCGTATTGCAGCAAAAAATATGATTAAACACCGGGAGAAGATATATGAATAGAGCGGTTATTGTAGAAGCAAAAAGGACACCTATTGGTAAGAAGAATGGGATGTTTAAAGATTATGAAGTTCAGCAATTAGTAACGCCGCTTCTTACGTTTTTAAGTAAAGGAATTGAGAGAGAAATAGACGATGTTATATTAGGGAATGTTGTTGGGCCGGGAGGGAATGTTGCGAGATTATCTGCTTTAGAAGCAGGACTTGGCTATCATATTCCTGGTGTAACGATTGACCGGCAATGTGGTGCCGGATTGGAAGCGATTCGCACCGCGTGTCATTTCATTCAAGGCGGGGCAGGTAATTGTTATATTGCAGGAGGAGTAGAGAGTACAAGTACATCACCTTTTCAAAATAGAGCGCGATTTTCACCAGAAACAATTGGAGATCCTAATATGGGAGTAGCGGCTGAATATGTTGCAGAGCGTTATAATATAACGCGAGAAATGCAGGACGAGTATGCTTGTCTTAGTTATAAACGGACACTGCAAGCATTAGAAAATGGATATTTACAAGATGAAATATTTTCGTTTAATGGATCCTTAGACGAAGCTATAAAACGAGAAATGAAGTATGAAAGAATGATTAAAAGAACAAAGCCTGCATTTTTACAAAATGGTACAGTAACGGCAGGCAATTCGTGCGGTGTAAATGATGGGGCATGTGCCGTTCTTGTAATGGAAGAGGGGCAAGCACGAAAATTAGGATACAAGCCTGTTCTTCGTTTCGTTCGTAGTGCTGTAGTTGGAGTGGATCCAAATCTTCCCGGGACGGGTCCGATATTTGCGGTGAACAAATTATTAAACGAAATGAATATGAAAGTAGAGGACATTGATTATTTTGAAATAAATGAAGCATTTGCTTCAAAGGTTGTTGCTTGTGCAAAGGAGTTACAAATTCCTTTCGAAAAATTAAATGTAAATGGTGGTGCAATTGCGCTCGGTCATCCGTACGGTGCATCTGGAGCTATGCTTGTGACACGTTTGTTTTATCAAGCGAAAAGAGAGCATATGAAGTATGGAATTGCGACGTTAGGAATTGGTGGTGGAATAGGGCTTGCGCTAATATTTGAGAAAGTAGAAGACTAGCAAGGAACTAGTTTTCTACTTTTTGAGGAACATAAGCATTACTACCAGGCTTTGCTTTGATTTCATTCCAAGCAGCGATAGCATCAGTTTTTGATTTTCCTTTATTATTTGGATCTTCGAAAAAATCGCGAGTGAAACGATTGTATTCAAACTGCGCGCTAATAGTTGTTTTGTATGTAGGATCTTTTTTTCGTTCGTTTTCTTCATACCAAAACGTTAGCGCGTCTTCATATGTTTTTCCGACATTCTCTTTAAAAAACTTTTGAAGAGCTACTGTAAAGCGGAAGTTTGTTCCGATTTTTTCTTTGAAAAAAGCACGAACTTCTTCGCTGCAGCGGTGATTGTTAGTAATAATTGTTTGAAGAGAAAGTTCTTTATAAGAGAGGGAAGCTTTACTCACCTTTTGACGAGAGCTGTTTTTTAATATTTTACCAGTATGTAAATAATGTGAGATACGCTCGGTTATTTCAATCTTAGAGCCACTAGCTGGCAAACCATGCTCACGACAAAATGTTTGGAGTTCTGCTTTTAACCAATAAAAGTTTTGGAAATCTTCAAGTGATATAGACTTTGTTAAAGGTGGACGCATAGATGTAACAACTTCTTTCTTCCATAATTTTCTTTAATTATAAAACATACGTTCTTTTTGTGGAAGGATTAATTTGTAAATATAACGGGAAGAGGAGATTACATATGGAAAGTGTAATGCAAGTTCGTGTTACGGGAATTTTAATTGAAGATGAAAGAGTATTGCTAGTAAAGCAAAAAGTTGCTAATCGTAATTGGTCTTTACCTGGGGGAAGGGTAGAGAATGGTGAAACGTTAGAAGAAGCGATGATTCGAGAAATGAGAGAAGAAACAGGATTAGAAGTTAAAATTAAGAAGCTACTCTATGTTTGTGATAAACCAGATGCTAGTTCATCTTTATTACATATTACGTTTCTGCTTGAAAGGATTGAAGGTGAAATTACGCTACCTTCTAATGAGTTTGATCATAATCCAATTCAAGATGTGCAAATGGTACCGATTAAAGATTTAAGTCAATATGGTTTTTCGGAAACTTTTATAACTCTTATAAGTGAAGGTTTTGCAAGTGCAGGGAGTTATCAAGGCTTGAAACAAAATATAGGCTTGTAAATATAGTTGAAGGATAGCAGTTAGCTATCCTTCATAAACATGTTTTATACTGCCGACTGTAAAGAAGAAACAAGCTGATTTAAAAACTTGTCCCCAGTCATAAGCGCTTTTCCGCCGCCGCGCGCACTCTTTTTATTTCCGCCACCTTTTCCCTCAATTGTAGGAAGTGCCTCTTTTAAAAGAGCATTCATATCGAGCGTGACTGTTTTTCCACAAGCGAGGATGCATTGTAGTTTGTCCTCATTTTCAATAACGAAATATGTAATGGCATGCTCTTGTTGTTCTGTAATAATGGCAGAAAGCTTTGCGATTTCTTGCATAGAACGATTTGTAAATACTTTAGAAATAAGTATGCCGGCATGTATTTCCGTAGGCTGTTGAAGTAGTTCATTTGCCTCTGCAAATAATAATTTTTCATTCATTGTTTGTATTGCTTTTTCATTTTCTTTTTGAGAAGTAAGAAGTTGTGCTACTTTTTCTGGAATATCACTCTCGCTACTGTTTAATTGTTTAGAAACATCCTTTATAATTTGTTGCTGATGCCCCATTAACTTTAGTGTGCGCCAGCCAGCGATAAAC
Source organism: Bacillus cereus group sp. MS39 (assembly GCF_040448665.1). Lineage (NCBI taxonomy): Bacteria > Bacillati > Bacillota > Bacilli > Caryophanales > Bacillaceae > Bacillus > Bacillus cereus group sp. MS39. Next base: position 1,798,215 of record NZ_CP123058.1, read on the forward strand.
GTTAATCGTATGCCACCTTTATTGCGTTCCCAGCTAAGCACTTGTATAGGCCCTACTTCACCTGTACGTTTCGGATGCGTTCCGCCACAGCCGTTGTAGTCGTAATTTTCGATAATTACAACACGTATATTTTCTGATAAAGTCGGTTCTTTACGAAGGGGTAATGCTTTTGCTTCTTCTAAGTTCATCCACAGGGGGCGGATTGGATGGTTTTCAAATACAATTTTGTTTGCAATGTGTACTGCTTTTTCAACCGTTTCCGCATGAAGATTTTCTGTTTCTAAATCAATTGTTACCGTTTCTTTTCCGAGATGGAATCCAATCGTAGGTATGTTAAAATGGTCCCAAAAAGCAGCAGATAAAATGTGCTGAGCCGCATGTTGCTGCATATGATCAAAACGGCGCTCCCAATTGATTTTACCTTCTACTTCTTCTGTATGTAATTTTTCTACAATGAAGTGAAGAATTTCTCCATGTACCTCTTCTACATTGATTACATCGATATCATTTAATGTGCCAGTATCATGCGGTTGTCCGCCACCTGTCGGATAAAATGCGGTCTCGTTTAAAACGACGTATAAGTTACCGTCTTTATCATAATCTTGCTTTATAACTTTTGTAGTAAAGTCTTGCTTATAAGCGTCAGTGTAATATAATTTTTGCTCCAATTTTCTTTCCCCTTTCGCGTTCACTAGTTTCATTGTAAAGCAATTGAAATTAGTTTCCTAATATTTCAGAAGAAAGAAACTATTTTTAGAATTTTCTTGCTATAATAAGAAAAAGAAAATGCGGGGGTGGAATGAATATGTTATATGAAAACGGCGTAGATAAACTTCTTAGTTTAAGCAAAAATATTTCTGAATTGTATCGAGAATTAAATGAAATGACCCGGATTTTAACGGATTGTAATCGAGAAAGTGTAAAGTTTGATCGGTTATATGTAAAAGAGTTACTGTGGAAGAAAGAAGATGTAATAGAGAAATATGACCAGCTGCTTGTACAACTTTGTATAAATGAATGCTTTGATTTAAAAAGTGTCATTACAGGAGAATATAAGTATACATACGAAGAAGTAGAAAGCATAGTTTTACAATTTAATGAAACGTATAATGTCGCGATTTTAATTAAAGATGTTTGTAAGGAATTACAGTTTACATATGGAATTGATATGGACATAACGAGAACAGCTCGGGTACAAGCATCTCAAGTATAAAAAGGGAAAAGAAAGCAGATCCTTTGCTTTCTTTTTTTTGTAGGAAAAGGGAGAGTAGGTTAGAGATGAAGGGGAAGTTACAACAGATTCATCCGCTTGGAATGACAATTATAATAGGTACTTTATTTGCGAGGTTCGCCACGTCAATGAGTATTCCTTTTTTAGCAATTTATTTAACGACTGTTAAAGGCGTATCGGCTGGAATGACGGGTGCTATTATCGGAACGAGTGCACTTGTTGGAGTGTTTGCTAGTTTTATCGGAGGGAATTTATCGGATCGATTCGGCCGAAACATGATTATAATATGGTCCATGATCGTTTGGGTGTTTGTATTTATAGGTTTTTCATTTGCAAATCATGTTTTAAGTTTCTTTTTATTAAATGCTTTAAATGGATTATGTCGATCTTTTTTTGAGCCGACGTCAAGAGCATTATTATCAGATTTAACGAAACCAGAGTATCGTTTACTCGTATATAATTTGCGTTACGGTGCAATAAATGTTGGAGTAGCGATTGGCCCACTTGTCGGGTTACAGATTGGAAGTGCAAAATCTACAATTCCTTTTTTAGTAGCAGCTGGAGTATACATTCTATATACAGCTATATTAGCGTTCCAATTTAAAAAGTATCCAATTGAAAAAAAGAAAGTAAATACAGAAAAGCCTGTCACAATGTTAAATGCAGTTCGTATATTGCGAAAGGATGTCGTATTTTTAGTTGCTTTAGTCGGTATTATTTTGAGTAATTGTGGCTTTTCACACTTAACGACAACAGTATCTCAATATTTTGCAAATGCACATATATTTCAGGATGGAGTGACATTGTTTTCGTATATATTAGCTTTAAATGCGATTGTTGTAGTCGTAATTCAATACCCTGTTATTCAAATATGTAAAAAGTATACACCGTTAACATCAATTATGGTGGGAACTTTATTTGTGAGCGGAGGATTGTTTGGATTTGGAATAGTAGAATCTACGCTAGGTGCTGCTGTCTGCACAATTATTTTTACAATTGGAGAAGTTTTAATGTTTTCCATGACAGATGTATTTATTGATGATATAGCTGTTTCACATTTAAAAGGAACATATTTTGGAGCAATGGGATTTTCAGGGATTGGAGCAGTAATTGGTCCATGGTTTGGGGGAGTGCTTCTCGATTACTACGGGTATCAAAATGGGTTTGTAGTATTTTCAGCACTAGCTATATTTTCAACTGTAGCATTTCCTGTACTTGTAGTTACAAAAGGTTTATTGAAAAAAAGATATGATAGAAATTGTAATTTAGAATTACATGCGAAATAAAATAAGCCCCAGCAGATGACTGGGGCTTATTTTTGTATTTATCCCGCATTAACGGGCAGTAAGAACCCCCACCTAAAAATTCAGCGAAAGCAAAGAAGTTAGGTGGGGGATGAAGCCCCCACTGATTAAAGTTTCACTTTATCCCGCTATTTGCGGGCAGTAAAACTCCCATTGATTAAAGCTTTACTTTATTTTAATTCTCAATTTGAAAAAGAACTTTTTTTTCATGTTTATTAGCAACTTCATTTTTGGAAATATGAATGGCTAAATATCCATTCTCTAAGCAGGCTAGCATCTTCTTATAAATAATAGTAGCGGGTAAAGGAATGATCCGTTGCAAAGAACTATTATTATGAAGTATGCAAATATTTAGGCCTGTCTCCATCTTTTTAATAACTACATTTTGTTCGGATACATTTGGTACATCTGTTTCCAAAATGTACTCTTGTTCAGTTTCGCAAAGATCAATATGAATTTGATTTGGGAAACTAAAGTTACTACAAGAATCAGAACAAAATTGATCCATCCATTCTTCGAAACCATCAACATGAAAAAGACAATCCTTCTTTTTCTTGCCCATGTAAGACACCCTCCGTAAAATCTCAATTCATACTATGTTATGCATGAATGAAGTAGGGGTGAAGAATAAATGGAAAAATATAAACATTGTATGTGGCAAAGGTAGCTAGTGTGAGCCTTTTGTTTTACATATCATGATGTGCATGATTTTTTTGGCGTGAATGGTTACGGTTTTTTACTTTATGAGATCCGCTTAATGGTTCAGGTTGTCCCTTTTTTTCTTTCGCTTCACGATTGTTTTTTCCCATTGTATGTGACACCTCCTCTTTCTCTTTAGAATGAGAGAAGTTTGCAAATTTATACGAGAATGTTTTTAGAAAAAAAGGTAAAGATAAATGGGACTAACTATTATGGAAAGGGGATTATATAATGCCATATCATAAAGATAAACAACAAGCTTTTCAAGCAGCGCAGCAAGGAGTTACACAAGCAGAACATGCATTTAACAACATTGTGAAAAATGATCCAAACTACGGTCATGATCTAAAAGAATTACGCCAAGAGGTTCAGGAAGCGTATGAACAGATTCAAAATGCGTTAGAAGTAGCTTCAGAAACACAACGTCCACAACTTGAGCAATACGAAAATAATCTCCAAAACATTATGCGAAATGTAGATCAATTAGAAAAGTAAATGAGGTTGTTGTGTATTCGACAACCTCCTACTTTAATGAACATTATGCTAAAACAGAAAATTTTTTTAGTGGTTTTTTCTTTATTATGCGCAGTACATATATTTCAAGTGGAAAAAGTGGAAGCGAAAATGTTGCTCAGAAAAGAGCTAGAACCAACTGGCTATGTAACATGGGAAGTACCTAATAATGAAAAGATTATTGCCATTACATTTGATGATGGACCAGATCCGACTTATACAACACAAATTTTACATTTATTACGTCAATATAAAGCAGAAGCGACTTTTTTTATGATTGGATTTCGAGTTCAGCGTAATCCATATTTAGTGAAACAAGTATTAAAAGAGGGACATGAAATTGGAAATCATACGATGAACCATTTGTATGCGAGTAATTCATCAGATGAAAAATTAGAAAATGATATTTTAGATGGAAAGAAATTTTTTGAAAAATGGGTGAAAGAACCTTTACTATTCCGTCCGCCTGGCGGATATATTAACGATGCTGTATTTAAAACAGCGAAAGAAGCTGGTTATCAAACTGTTCTATGGTCGTGGCATCAAGATCCACGTGATTGGGCGAATCCAGGGGTTGAATCCATTGTAAATCATGTAGTGAAAAATGCTAAAAGTGGAGATATTGTATTATTACATGATGGAGGAAATGATCGTAGTCAAACAGTAGCAGCGCTAGCAAAAATTTTACCTGAGCTGAAAAAACAAGGATATCGATTTGTAACGGTTTCGGAATTACTACGTTATAAACATTAGAAAAAATCCCAAAAGGAAAATATGCCTTTTGGGATTTTTCGTTACTGGTTCTTTTTACGTTTTTTATTATTTTGTCGCTCTGCTGGAGTTAAAGGTTCGTTTGCAAATTCTTCATTGTAACCAGTTGCTTGTCCTTGTGCAGATGCTGCATTCATTCCTGAAATAGTATGATTTGCTTTTCTTTTACCCATTTTATTTCACCTCTATAATATTTTTTGTATGTTGAATGATGAGCAGTTCATAGTATGTATGAACTGTAAGTAAAGCACTAATAGAGCACTTTACTTTATGGTAATAGTATTCATAAGGAGCGTGAACACTATTCAAATTTAGAAACATAAAGAAAACTTATGATAATCTATAAGTTTCTTATTATTTACTTATTTAGAAAGTTGTAATAAGATATTATCGTAAGGTATTGAAAAGTTTGTCTACATTTTATATTCAGACAACTTAGCCACGTTTAACAGGGGGGAAACATAATGGTCAAACATAATCCATTTCAATCACGTGCAACTTTTGAAGTAGATGGAAAAACGTATCATTATTATGATTTGAAAGCGCTTGAAAATACAGGGGTTGGCAACGTATCTCAATTACCATATTCCGTGAAAGTTTTACTTGAATCAGTACTTCGTCAAGTAGACGGACGTGTAATTACAGAAGAACATGTTACAAATTTAGCGAAATGGGGAACGAAAGATGTGCAAGATATCGATGTTCCATTTAAACCATCTCGTGTAATTTTACAAGATTTCACTGGTGTTCCAGCTGTTGTAGATTTGGCTTCGCTTCGTAAAGCAATGGCAGATATGGGCGGGGATCCTGATAAAATTAATCCAGAAATTACTGTAGACCTTGTAATTGACCACTCTGTACAGGTTGATAGAGCGGGTACGGCAGACGCGCTTGCATTCAACATGGACTTAGAGTTTAAACGTAATGAAGAACGTTATAAATTTTTAAGCTGGGCACAAAAATCATTTGATAACTATCGCGCAGTGCCACCAGCTACAGGTATTGTACACCAAGTAAACCTTGAATATTTAGCACCAGTTGTTCATGCTGTGAAAAATGCTGAAGGTGACTTAGTTGCATACCCAGATTCATTAGTTGGAACAGACTCACATACAACAATGATTAACGGTATCGGCGTTCTTGGATGGGGCGTTGGTGGTATTGAAGCGGAAGCAGGAATGCTTGGACAGCCTTCATACTTCCCAGTACCTGAAGTAATCGGTGTGAAATTAACTGGTACACTTCCAAGTGGTACTACAGCAACTGACGTTGCATTAAAAGTAACACAAGTATTACGTCAAAAAGGTGTAGTTGGTAAATTCGTTGAGTTCTTCGGTAATGGACTAAAGAGCATGCCTTTAGCTGACCGTGCAACAATTTCAAACATGGCACCAGAATACGGTGCAACTTGTGGATTCTTCCCAATTGACGATATTTCATTAGAATACTTACGTTTAACAGGTAGAGATGAAGAGCAAATTCGCATTGTTGAAGAATACTGTAAAGCAAATGGTTTATTCTATACAGCAGACAGCAAAGATCCAATTTACACTGATCTTGTTGAAATTGATTTAAATACAATCGAATCTAACCTTTCTGGACCGAAACGCCCACAAGATTTAATTCCACTTTCAGATATGAAAGATGCGTTCCATAAAGCTGTTGTAGCACCAGTTGGAACACAAGGACTTGGATTTAATGAGCAAGAGTTCGATAAAGAAGTGAAGGTTACATTAGAAGATAAAGAAGTAACGATGAAAACAGGTGCAATTGCAATCGCTGCAATTACAAGCTGTACAAATACATCAAACCCATACGTATTAATTGGGGCAGGTTTAGTTGCGAAGAAAGCAATTGAAAAAGGGCTTGTAGTACCTGAGTACGTAAAAACATCATTAGCACCAGGATCTAAAGTTGTTACTGAGTACTTAGATAAATCAGGTTTAACGACATATTTAGATCAATTAGGTTTCCAAACAGTTGGTTACGGTTGTACGACTTGTATCGGTAACTCTGGTCCGTTAGCAGAGGAATTAGAAGAAGCAATCGCAGCAAACGATTTATTAGTAACATCTGTTTTATCTGGTAACCGTAACTTTGAAGGTCGTATTCATCCACTTGTAAAAGCAAACTACTTAGCATCACCACCACTTGTTGTGGCATATGCACTTGCAGGTACTGTTGATATTGACCTGAAAAATGATGCAATCGGTAAAGATGCAAATGGCAATGCTGTTTACTTCAAGGACATTTGGCCATCAGCTAAAGAAATTGAAGATGTAGTTCAAAACGTTGTTACATCTGAACTGTTCAAGAAAGAATATGCACAAGTATTTAACAGCAATGAGCGCTGGAATGAAATCCAAACTTCAAATGAAGCTTTATATACTTGGGATAATGATTCAACTTATATTCAAAACCCACCGTTCTTTGAAGGATTATCTAAAGAGCCAGGTGAAGTTGAAACGTTATCAAATTTACGCATAGTTGGTAAATTTGGAGACTCTGTAACGACAGACCATATTTCACCAGCAGGTTCAATTGGTAAGCATACACCAGCAGGACGCTACTTATTAGAAAACGGCGTACAACCTGTTGACTTTAACTCTTACGGTTCTCGTCGTGGTAACCACGAAGTTATGATGCGTGGTACATTCGCGAACATCCGTATTAAAAACCAAATCGCACCAGGAACAGAAGGCGGATACACAACATATTGGCCAACTGGTGAAGTAACATCAATCTATGATGCTGCTATGAAATATAAAGAAGATGGCACAGGTCTTCTAGTTGTTGCTGGTAAAGATTACGGTATGGGAAGTTCTCGTGACTGGGCTGCGAAAGGTACAAACTTATTAGGTATTAAAGCAGTAATCGCAGAAAGCTTCGAACGTATTCACCGTAGTAACCTAGTATTAATGGGTGTATTACCACTTCAATTTAAAGATGGCGATAGCGCTGAAACGTTAGGTCTTGTTGGTAACGAGTCATTTGAAATTCAAATTGACAAAACAGTTAGACCACGTGATCTTGTAAAAGTAGTTGCAACTGATGCAGATGGCAACGAAAAACAATTTGAAGTAGTAGCTCGTTTCGATAGTGAAGTTGAAATTGACTACTACCGTCACGGTGGTATCCTACAAATGGTTCTTCGTGAGAAAATCGAAGAGTCAAAAGTGTCGAACTAAATAATTGAAATGAACGATAAGGAAGCTAACAACTGTTAGCTTCCTTATTTTATGGAAAGGGATGAAACCATTTGGTTTCATCCCTTTCTTTTTACTATAAAAATGGAGGGAACATCATGAAAGAATATAAAAGAATATTGTTACCGTTACAGAAAGAAAAATTATTAGTAATAGTAGCTGTATGTAGTGGATGCTTTGCTGCTATTTTAAATTTATCTCGTCCACTATTCATGGGATTAATTGTAGATAACCTTATTCAACGAGAGTTAAAGGAGGCGTATCTTTACATTACTCTGTTTGCAGCTAGCCGCTTGTTGATGTGGGTGAACAATCTTTCATTTGATTATGTAAGTTCAAAAGCGAGTCAGCGAATATTACGAGAGAAGCGTATAGAGGTATTGCGTCATTTCTTCTCATTACCGTTTGAAGAGAGTGAGAAGATTAAGGGAGGAGAGTTAGAGACATTAGTCGTGTCTGATATTCCGAACTGGGTCAGATTATATGGATCCATATTAATAGAATATATACACGCTATTGCCCAATTTATTGGTGCACTCATAGCACTACAACATATAGATATGCAGTTCATATTGTGGGTAACTCCGTTTTTATTTTTAAGTGCAACGGTTCCGATGTTGGCGGGAAAAAAGGTAAGAAACATTGCAAGCATTGCTCAAAAGAATCAATCAAGTGTTGTAGAGATGGTGTCACAGTTTGTAAAAGGAGCACAAGATTTACGTAGTTTGCAAAAAGAGAGCTGGGCAATTGGCTTATTTAAAGGAGTGACAGTAAAATCTTATAAAGCAGAAGTAAAGAAGACGATGATGCAACATTGCATTGGAGTAGTTGGAACAGTGATTGAAACAGGAGCATATATCGTTGTTCTCATTATAGGTGCGCAAAAAATAATGCAGGGCGAAATGGAAGTTGGTTCACTTGTTGCAGTGTTAGCTACAATAGAGATGCTCTTTTTCCCTGTCCGCTATGTGGGAGATTTATTAATGATGACACAAGTTGCAGTTGCTTCGGCAAGTAGAGTTTTCTTCTTTTTAGATAAACGAGTGGCAAATAGTCATGTAGAAAGAGCGATGGGGATGACGGTAACGAATGTTTCATTTCAGGAGAGTGATGAAGAGAAATGTAGGATAAAAAACATTGATTTGCAAATTAATCCTGGTGAACTCGTTATGATTGTGGGAGAAAGTGGTGCAGGAAAGACGACGATTTTAAAATTAATGACAGGTTTGTATAAACCATCTAACGGTAGCATTGTTTATTATGGTAATGAGGCTCGTATGGCTACAGTGTGGCAAGAACCTCGTTTCTTTCGGACCACAGTAAAAGAGAATGTGCATTTCGGAGAAGAGTATTTAGAAAATCAATTAGAAAAAAATATTGAACTTGTAAATGTGAAATCGATTATTAGAGATTTATCAGAAGGGATTGAAACTGTACTACATAAAAGCGGTGAAGAGTTTTCGGGAGGGGAAAGGAAACGTCTTGCATTATTACGTGCCATTGTTTCAAATCCGAATCTTATTATTTTAGATGAACCGACTGCGGGATTAGATTCGAGCAATCAAGAAACTGTTTGGAATATGATAGAAGGATTAGGAAGAGATGTAACACGAATTGTGGCAACACATGATGTAGAGAAAGCGATACTAGCAGATCGTGTTGTCATAATGAGAGAAGGAAGTATTGTTGCATGTGGAAGTCCTGAAAAATTAATAAATAGTCATTCGTTTTGCAAGTGATGTGAATAAAGATAAGAGTACCGCTCTTATCTTTATTCAGCGTCATCTATTTGATACTCGATAGATTCCGAGTGATTCAGATCAACGTTAAAAGTAGCGGTCATAAGGAAAGTGGCAATTCCGAGGATTACAAAAAGGACGAATGAGATTAGAGAGACGTAGAGACAAATACGCCCTATTTTCTTTTTTTCAAGATCTTTACTAAAGAGTGAAATGATCCATGTAATAATACCGATTGGGTATAAAAGAAAACTAAGAATATATAATGTTATTTTTTCGAATGAATTCATAAACGATCCCCCTTTTGTTAAAGATTATATAAGAAAGTAAAAAGGTGAATGGGTCGATAAGAAGATAAGCGGCACTTCATTTGTTTTTCTAATTATATGATAAAAAGGAAAAAATTGCACTTTAAATAAGAATATTCTAATTATTTTGACTGTGAATATTTCCAAGCTTGTCCGTATAAGCTAAAATAAGGTATATAGTATTTGGGTAATTAGGTTAATAAGAAGATAAATACGTTAGGGTGATATAAAATGTGGCGGAAGCTTACGATTATTGTAGTGTTACTTTGTTTAGCGGGATATGCAGCTTATGAACAGTTTGGTAAAAAAGACCAGGCGGTACAAGGGGAGCAAGAAAAAAGTGAAGCTGCTATGAAAGAGATGATTGCAAGTAATGGTATTGAAATAGGGAAGAGTGCACCAGACTTTGCATTAACGAAGTTAGATGGAACGAATGTAAAGTTATCGGATTTAAAAGGAAAGAAAGTAATTTTAAACTTTTGGGCAACGTGGTGTGGACCTTGCCAGCAAGAAATGCCTGATATGGAAGCTTTCTATAAAGAACATAAAGAAAACGTAGAAATTTTAGCAATAAATTATACGCCTTCAGAAAAGGGCGGGGGAGTAGAAAAGGTAAGCAATTTTGCTAAGGAAAAAGGAATTACTTTTCCTATTTTATTGGACAAGAACATTGATGTGACAACAGCGTATAAAGTAATTACGATCCCAACTTCGTATTTTATAGATACGAAAGGTGTCATTCAAGATAAGTTTATTGGACCGATGACGCAAAAAGAGATGGAGAAAAGGGTTGCTAAATTAAAATAATGGTGAAAAGGTAGAGGTGGAGAGTTACCATTTCTGCCTTTTCTTTTTCACGTAGTGATAGCAGCATGTTATGATAAAAGAAATATAAACGTTTAGAGGTAAAGGAGTGTTTGGAGTGGGGAATATATCCTTACCGTTAGATTATGTTGTAATTGATTTTGAAACAACAGGATTTAACCCTTATAATGATAAAATTATTCAAGTCGCAGCAGTGAAATATCGTAATCATGAACTAGTAGATCAATTTGTTTCCTATGTGAATCCAGAGCGTTCAATTCCGGACCGAATAACGAGTTTAACAGGTATTACAAATTACCGTGTTTCAGATGCACCGACGATTGAAGAAGTATTACCTTTATTTTTAGCATTTTTACATACAAATGTAATTGTCGCTCATAATGCATCTTTTGATATGCGCTTTTTGAAAAGTAATGTAAATATGCTTGGGTTACCGGAACCTAAAAATAAAGTGATTGATACTGTGTTTTTAGCAAAGAAATATATGAAGCACGCGCCAAATCATAAACTTGAAACGTTAAAGCGAATGCTTGGAATTCGTTTAAGTTCTCATAATGCATTTGATGATTGTATTACGTGTGCAGTTGTTTATCAAAAATGTGCATCTATTGAAGAAGAAACAAACAGGAAATCGAATACGGAAGTACTTGATGAAACAGCAGTATATGAAGCAGTAAAAAAGATACTTGTACGAAATAAACGTGATATCGAATGGATTCGTTGTATGAATGTAGGAAGCTATGTAGACATAAAAGCTTTTTACCCAGTTATGAGAATAAAAGTAAGAGGGAGAAAGAAATATGTATTAACAGAGATATTAGAAGATGATGTGAAAGAAATATGTACGAGTTTAAATTGTGAACCCGCGTTAAAAAGTGAAGTTGGTAATACGAGAATTATGCTTAATAGCTTAGAGGATGTCCTGAAATTAGAAAGTTATATTTTAGGACAGTATGATTTCGTACTGCAAGCGCTAAGTGAGTATAAACAAAGTGAAATGAATGCAGATGAAAAGCTAAAAGAATATTTAAATATAATGGTATAAAAAACTCCGTGTACAAGAAGTTGTACACGGAGTTTTTTTAGGAGTACTAAAACATAAAATTTTCTTACAAATCTGATTAAAGAGTTTTTCATTTGCTCATACTATGTATAGTAAGAATGCGAAGGAGAGAGGGTGAACAGCATGAGAAGAAGTCGCCGTAAATCATTTGACGAACTTGTGAAAGAAAATAAACAACAATTATTAAGTGATCGTGATGCAATCGATCGCATTGAAGAGCGTATTGAAAAACGTTATGAAATGCAACTTTTTAAGCAAGCTGAATAATTCTTAACACTAGTACGATACTAGTGTTAAGGAGGCGATAGTAATGGGTAATCCGAAAAAGAATTCAAAAGACTTTGCACCGAATCATATTGGAACACAATCAAAAAAAGCTGGTGGCAATAAAGGAAAGCAAATGCAAGACCAAACAGGCAAACAACCGATTGTTGATAACGGTTAAAAAAGGGAGAATGTTGTCATTCTTCTTTTTGTGACGGATTTTTAATAGTCAAAAAGGGCTGACTTATGTCAGCCCTTTTTCGTAATCGTAAAATTTTCAACGAGTAAACGCCAATTTTGCGGGAATGGTAAGCCAATCTTCCAGTAACTAATACCGCCTATACCTTGTTCTTTCATTAAATTGAATTTGCTTTGAACAGACCGTGAATCTTCAAACCAAACTTCGTGTTGAACACCATTTTCATCAAAATAATTAAAATGAGGAGCTTGGGCTGTGAAATCATAACGAATAGGAACATTATATTTACGAGCTAGTGCAACAGCTGCGACAGAGCTAATTGCTTTTGCGGGTGGATTTCCTTGTTTAAATGGAAGCTTCCAATCAAACCCGTATAAATTTTGCCCCATCATAATTTTTTGGGGAGGCATTTGAGATTTTGCATATTGAAGTACTTCTTTCACCGGACCGATAGGAGAAATCGCCATCGGTGGCCCGCCCTGCCATCCCCAGTCATATGTCATAATGACGACGAAATCAACAATCTGCCCTTGCGCTTTATAATCGTGAGCTTCGAAAAATTTTCCCTTTTGATTTGAACTTGTTTTCGGTACGAGAGTTGTGCTCAATGTGTACCCGCTAGGTAAGCGTGTTTTTACATTTCGTAAAAAACGATTATACGCTTCGCGGTCTTCAGGTGCTACACTCTCGAAATCGAAATGAATGTCTTGCATGCCATATTTCTCAGCTGTTTGCAAAATGTTAGTAATAAATTTGTTTTGAATCGTTGCGTCGCGTAAAATAACCGATGTTAGATCGGCACTGAAATTACCATTTTCAATATTTGTAATAACGAGCATAGGGATTGTTTTACCTTGCGTTGCAATATTAGCGATTTTAGCTGTTTCAGTAGGTTCTTTTAATGTGCCATCTCTTTTTGCCTCAAAACTAAAATAAGCTAAGTATGTTAAGAATGGATTGATGGCACGTGTAGCATTAACTAAACTCTCTTTAATCGGTATAGTGGAAGGCTGTAAATAAGCGATGGATTCTACAGCTCGTTTTGTACCTTTTGGTACGTATAATTGTTGTCCGACATGGAGAATAGATTTTAAAGATAAGTTATTAACCTTAGCTAAACTAGCGAGAGGTACGTTATATGTTTGAGAGATTCGATATAGGCTATCGCCAGGCTGTACATAATAATTATTCCCTTTCGTATTAACGATTAGTGCCTGACCTACAACGAGTGTTTCAGCTGGATTTAGTCCATTGTCCTTTACTATTTCGTCAGGTGTTGATCCATACTTTGATGCCAAGCTATATACGCTATCACCGCTACGAACAGTTACAATTTGAATCATATGCTTGCTCCTTTCAGTAAAAGATTCACTGTTTTTATTTTATTTTTGATTTCACTGTATTATGATTAAATGTATGCAAGGTAGCAGAAGTGAAAGAAGGGAAGAAACAGTTAGTGTATATCTACAAAAATATATAATTAGTGATAAAATATTTGTAGATGAAAAATTGTCGCCGGGGTAAAGTAGTTTCATGGGATGAAAAATATGAAAGTATATTCAATTGGTGATTTTGCAAAAAAGGCAGGTAGGATAGAACAAACTAGTTGCCATCTTCAAGGGAAAATAAGCTAAGAAGATGGTTAAGGGGTTGCTGGAAAATGATGCTTGCGAAGAAAGTGAGAATCAAGCCGAATAAAGAACAAGAATTGCAACTTTGGAAATCTGTTGGTACGGCAAGATGGGCTTATAATTGGACACTGGCGAAGCAAGAAGAGAATTACAAGAATGGCGGAAAGTTCATATCAGACGGTTTTTTACGGAAAGAATTAACTGTATTAAAGCAGACTGAAGAATATGCTTGGTTGTACGATGTTTCAAATAATATAGCCAAACAAGCGATTAAAGATGCTTGTGAAGCATATAAGCGATTTTTCAAGGGACTGGCTGATAAACCACGATTCAAAAGCAGAAGGAAAGCAAACCTCTCTTTTTACAATGATAATGTCAAGTTAAAAGTAAAAGAAAAACAAGTTTTGATTGAGAAAGTTGGTTGGGTAAAAACATCCGAAAAGTTACCTGTAGGGGTTAAGTACTCTAATCCACGCATTAGCTTTGACGGTAAGTATTGGTATTTGTCTGTCGGTATTGAACAGGAGTTTACAAAAGAGAAGTTAACGGCTGTTTCGTTAGGAATAGATATTGGAATCAAAGAATTAGCATATTGTTCTGATGGGCAGAGGAAGAACAATATCAACAAAACAAAAATGGTAAGACAGGCAGAGAAACGCCTTCGTAGGTTGCAACGTCAAGTTTCTCGTAAATATGAAATGAATAAGGAGGGAAACCGTTTTGTCAAAACAAGCAACATTATAAAAATCGAGAAAGAGATACGACAACTACATAGAAGGTTATCAAATATCAGAAAGAATCATCTTCATCAATCCACGAGCGAAATTGTGAAAACCAAGCCATTTCGCATTGTGATGGAGACGTTGCATATGAAAGGTCTGCTGAAGAATAGACACCTAGCTAAAGCGATTGCGAAGCAGTGTTTATATGAGTTCAAAAGACAAATTCAATACAAGTGTGAAAAATATGGTATTGAATTTGTAGAAGCTGATACATGGTATCCTTCTTCAAAAATGTGTTCCAGTTGTGGAAGCATCAACAAAGAACTAAAACTTTCTGACCGTGTATACAAATGCACTTGTGGTCACGAAATGGATAGGGATTTAAATGCGGCTATCAATTTGTCACGGTATGAATTAGCCAGTTAACATCTAAAAAAGTTACGGCTAATATGTAGGATTCGTTGTATCCGAATTTACACCCTCGGAGTGTTACATCAAACGAAAGTAGCTTCTGTGAAATCGGACACGTAGAACAGGGAAATAAACAAAATTTATAGATTTTTATAAGTTTATGGCAACGGCGAATACATATGTTTGTAGCAGAACATGAAGTTGAAATCCGTTATGCGGAAACAGATCAAATGGGTGTTGTTTACCATTCAAACTATTTGGTGTGGCTTGAACTAGGTCGCACGAAACTTATACAAGATTTAGGATTTTCATATGTTGAAATGGAGAAAGAGGGAATTATTTCTCCTGTGTTAGATTTGCAAATTTCATATCGTAAAGCGATGCGTTACGGAGAAAAAGCAATTGTGAAAACGTGGATTGATACTGTTAGTCCGCTTCGCGTTGTATATGGTTATGAAATATATAACGGTGAAGGTGAACTTTGTATTACTGCAAGTACGACGAATATTTGCGCGAAAAAAGAAGGGTTCAGGCCCGTATCATTTAAAAAGTTATATCCTGAGTGGTATGCGAAATATGAGGAAATTAAGAAAAAATAAAAAAGCGTGGCAGAAGCCACGTTTTTTTATTTTTCATAATTAAATTGCGGGAAATCATCACCGTCGTTAAATGTAACAGATAAATTATGTCCATCGAAGAACCACTCATCATCGCCTTCAATAAAGAAGTTAATACCTTCTTCTTGAGTTTGAACAGCAGGATGTGCAGGATCATCTTTACGAATACCTAAAGAAAGTCCTTTTTGCACAGTACTGCAACCGCCGTATTGTACGAAAAGGCGTAGTGTTTCACCCGATTGTAAGTTTAATTCGTTTTTATACCATTGTGCTGCTTCTTTTGTTACGGAAAGATTCATGTATAGTTCCTCCAAATTATGTTGCTTTTTCTTTAGTATAAAAAATAACGCAAAAAGACGCTATTAATATGCTTCACGTTTTCTTTTTGCGTTATGTGGGTTACGATCTTATTTTTGCTTTTTTGAAAAGTTTGCTTTCGGTTCAGTTTTATTTATAATTCGTCCGATATTTGCACGGTGTTTATAAATAACCATACCTGCTAATAAACACATCGCAATAATGAAGATTTTATCCCCGCTAACAATGGATGCAATAACAGCAACGACGGCTGTTACCATAGAAGAAAGTGATACGTATCTTGTTGTAAATAAAAGGCTGAAAAAGACAACAGCTAATATTGCAAAAACAACTGGAGAGTAGCATAATAGCACGCCAGCAGAAGTTGCAACAGCTTTACCACCACGGAATTTCGCGAAAATCGGATACACATGTCCAAGAACAGCTGCTAATCCGAACCATAGTGGGTGAACATCTAATCCGAAAATAATCGGTAGACTTGTTGCTAATGTACCTTTTAAAATGTCAGCAATTGTAACGATAAAACCTGCTTTTTTCCCTAGTGTGCGGAATGTATTTGTTCCGCCTAGATTACCGCTTCCGTGCTCACGAATATCGATTCCGTAGCCGATTTTTCCAACGACTAGTGCGAATGGAATCGAGCCAAGTAAGTAGGCAACGATAAATAAAAGATATGTAGTAACCATAAGTTCAGTCTCCTTTATTCAAATGTGTTGATAAAGGGTAAAAAGAGTTTTTCCCGTATATTGTACCATACATTTGTAAAGAGCACATTTCTTTTTTGTAAATGAAAAATTCATTATTTCGTGAAAAAAATTTCACAGGAATGTTACATTTCTCACAGAAACATCAAGACTATATGTAGTAACATTTTAATCAAAAGACAACAACATATTGGTGGAGGGTTATAAATGTTACAACGAAATGTACGTGGAGAAGAATTAATGAGAGTGTTTGAAACGATTGTCCACGGTAGTGAGCAAGATTTAATGCAAGAAAATGCAAATGTAGATGGTCGCTCTCCAATGGGAGTAATGGGAACGTTCGCATCAGAGAGTGCGAAATATTATGCAGTTGAAAATTTATTGTCAGATCAAGTGAAAAAAGCGATAAATCAAAATATATTATATCCACATGACTTAGATTTTTATGCGACAGGAACGACGACTTGTTCGCAAATTCCGTTAGCGCAAATGCTTGCGAACGGTTTTCATACCGGACATGGGCATATGAGACAACCGCAGGATATTAAAAGTGCATTGGCTCTTTCGTCTATTATTTTTCAAGCGAATCAAAATATGCAGCACGGTGGTCAATCATTTGCACTCTTTGATATTGATTTAGCTCCATATGTGAGAAAAACAGTAGCGAGACATAAGAAACGATTACAGTCATATCCGCTTACGAAAGAACAAATAGAAGAATTTGCATGGAAAGAAACAGAAAATGATACGTATCAGGCGTGTGAAGCTTTCGTTCATAATTCAAATAGTATGCACAGTAGGGGCGGGGGACAAGTACCGTTTATTTCTATTAATTATGGAACAGACACATCAAAAGAGGGACGGTTATTAGTTAGACAACTTTTAAAAGCGACACAAGCTGGTCTTGGTAAAGGAGAAACACCAATTTTTCCAATTCAAATTTTTAAAATGAAAAAAGGTGTGAACTTTGAAGAATGTGATCCGAACTATGATTTATTTGAATTAGCGTTAGAGACAACGGCTGAACGATTATTCCCTAATTTTTCATTTTTAGATGCGCCATTTAATGCAGTGCATTATGACGGACGACCGGAAAGTGAAGTATGTTACATGGGATGTCGTACCCGTGTTATGTCTAACATACATGGAGAAGAAACGGCGATTGGAAGAGGGAATTTATCATTTACGTCTATTAACTTAGTGAAATTAGCGTTAATTAGTGGTTCAAAAGAAGCGTTTTTTGAAGCGTTAAACTATTACTTAGATTTAGGAATTAAGCAATTATTAGAACGATTTGAGTATCAATGTACGAAGCGAGCAAGAGATTTTCGATTTTTATATTCACAAGGTGTATGGCGCGGTGGAGAAAAGTTACAGCCTGAAGATTCTGTAGCATCTATTTTAAAGCAAGGGACGTTAAGTCTTGGTTTTATCGGTCTTGCGGAGTGCTTAGTAGCTTTAACAGGAAAGCATCATGGAGAAGATGAAGAATCATGGAAACTCGGGTATGAAATCATTTCCTTTATGAGAGATAAAATGGATAAAGCGACGGAAGAACATGAACTGAATTTCTCAGTAATTGCAACTCCTGCAGAAGGGTTATCAGGGAAGTTTGTGAAAAAAGATAGAGAAGAATTTGGTGTGATTAGCGGTATAACGAACCATAATTATTATACGAATTCATTTCACATCCCAGTTTACTATAGCATTCAAGCGATAAATAAAATTCGTTTAGAAGGACCTTTCCATGCCCTATGTAACGGGGGACATATTACGTATATTGAGCTAGACGGAGCAGCTATGCATAACAAACAGGCGTTAAAACAAATTGTACGAGCGATGGCAGATCATGGCGTTGGATACGGTTCAATTAATCATCCTATTGACCGTTGTAAGTGCTGTAGCTATCACGGAGTTATCGGAAATGAATGTCCAAGCTGTGGAAATGAAGATGAGGCCAATATAGAAAGAATTCGACGTATAACAGGTTATCTTGTAGGAGATATGTCGAAGTGGAATAGTGCGAAACGTAGTGAAGAGATGGATCGGGTGAAGCATAAATGAAAGTGATGAACATCATTCATGATAGTGTAGTAGATGGAGAAGGGTTGCGGACAGTCGTGTTTTTTGCGGGCTGTCCGCATCGTTGTTTCGGTTGCCATAATCCGAAATCGTGGAATATTTGTAATGGAACTGAAATGACAGTAGAAGAAATTGTGAAAGAGATTGCAAGTAATACATTAACTGATGTAACATTTTCAGGTGGAGATCCATTTTTTCAAGCTGCTGAAGTGAAAAAAGTAGCAAAAGCTGTGAAAGACTTGAAAAAAAATCTTTGGATGTATACAGGTTATACGTTAGAAGAGATACAGAGTTCTCAAAATAATGATATGATAGAGTTGTTACATTATGGGGATGTTTTAGTCGATGGAAGATTTGAAATCGAGAAAAAAGATTTAACACTTCCATTTCGCGGAAGCTCCAATCAACGTATTATTCGATTGAAAGAGTAAAAAGGCGGGATAGATGATATGAATAAAACAGTATTACTTGTTGAAGATGAAAGAAGATTACGTGAAATCGTTAGTGATTATTTTCGTAATGAAGGCTTTGAAGTAATCGAAGCAGAAGACGGAAAAATAGCGTTAGAATTATTTGCAGAGCATGAAATTGATTTGATTATGTTAGATATAATGTTACCAGAAATAGATGGATGGTCTGTTTGCAGACGAATTAGAAAAGAATCAGCAGTACCAATCATTATGTTGACAGCCCGTTCGGATGAGGATGATACATTACTAGGGTTCGAATTAGGTGCAGATGAGTATGTAACGAAACCTTTCAGCCCGAAAGTGTTAGTAGCTCGCGCGAAGACATTATTGAAACGTGCGGATGGCGTGGTAGGAGTAGCGGAAGAAAATGCTATGTCCTTGGCTGGAATAGAAGTAAATCGTCTATCTAGAACTGTGTTAGTAGATGGAGAAGAAATTATATTGACACATAAGGAATTTGAACTTCTTGTTTATTTAATGGAGAACAAAGGAATTGTGTTGTCACGTCAACATTTATTAGATCAGTTATGGGGATATGATTACTACGGTGATGACCGAACGGTTGATACTCATATTAAAAAACTACGAAATAAGCTAGGAGATAAAGCGAAGCATATCGGTACTGTTATTCGAGTTGGTTATAAATTTGAAGAATAACCTTTAATTTACTATGCGCTTTGGCTTTGGGATATAGCAAATTTATACTCTCTTTTGTAGGTGGAATGTACAAAAAATACTTTTCTTGTCTACAATGTTAGATAAGAGTATTTTTTTAATTGGATTTCACGATGAGTTCACAAGAAGGACACAAAACGTGACTATACTGAAAATACGAATTCACCAGAGAGGGGAAGTAAACATGGGATATTACGACGGACCAAATTTAAATGAAGAGCATAGTGAAACGAGAGAAGTGAGAAAATCAGGTAGTAAAAAAGGTTATTTTTTCACAGGTTTAGTCGGAGCTGTAGTTGGGGCTGTCACAATTAGTTTTGCGGCACCATATATGCCATGGGCTCAAAATAATGGAGCGGCTGTATCATCATTCAGTTCGGATTCAAAAGTTGAAGGTACTGTAGTTCCTGTTGTCAATAAAGCAAAAAATGAAACTGATTTACCTGGTATGATTGAAGGCGCGAAAGATGTTGTTGTAGGTGTTATTAATATGCAACAAAGTGTTGATCCATTTGCAATGCAACCGACAGGCCAAGAGCAACAAGCTGGCTCAGGATCAGGTGTTATTTATAAAAAAGCAGGAAATAAAGCGTATATTGTAACGAACAACCATGTAGTAGATGGAGCAAATAAACTTGCTGTAAAACTAAGTGATGGTAAAAAGGTAGAAGCAAAGCTTGTAGGGAAAGACCCTTGGTTAGATTTAGCGGTTGTAGAAATTGATGGATCTAATGTAAATAAAGTTGCCACTTTAGGTGATTCAAGTAAACTTCGTGCGGGTGAAAAAGCGATTGCAATCGGTAACCCACTAGGTTTTGATGGAAGTGTAACGGAAGGTATTATTAGTAGCAAAGAACGTGAAATTCCAGTAGATATTGATGGCGATAAGCGTGCAGATTGGAATGCTCAAGTTATTCAAACAGATGCAGCGATTAACCCAGGTAATAGTGGTGGTGCGTTATTTAACCAAAACGGTGAAATAATTGGGATTAATTCAAGTAAAATTGCACAACAAGAAGTTGAAGGAATTGGATTTGCTATTCCAATTAATATTGCAAAGCCAGTTATTGAATCACTTGAAAAAGACGGAGTAGTGAAACGTCCAGCTCTTGGAGTAGGTGTCGTTTCATTAGAAGATGTGCAAGCTTATGCAGTAAATCAATTGAAAGTACCGAAAGAAGTAACAAACGGCGTTGTATTAGGTAAAATTTATCCAATATCACCTGCAGAAAAAGCTGGTTTAGAGCAATATGATATTGTAGTATCATTAGATGATCAAAAAGTAGAAAATTCACTTCAATTCCGTAAATATTTATATGAAAAGAAAAAAGTAGGCGAGAAAGTAGAAGTTACATTCTATCGTAACGGTCAAAAAATGACGAAAACAGCTACTTTAGCAGATAATTCAGCTACAAAGAATCAATAATTGAAATAAAAGAAAGTCTCTTTCATATTGAAAGAGACTTTCTTTATCGGCTATACTAAAGGAATAGGAGGGATAAATTATGACAATTGAAAACCCAACTCGTACGGAAATTGGTGAAGTATTAAAGAAAAGCAAAACGATTGCAGTTGTTGGATTATCAGATAAGCCAGAACGTACATCGTATATGGTTTCAAAAGCAATGCAAGATGCTGGGTATCGCATTATTCCAGTAAACCCAACAGTAGATGAGGTGCTTGGAGAAAAAGCAGTTTCTTCACTAAAGGATATTAAGGAACATGTTGATATTGTAAATGTATTCCGCCGTTCAGAATTTTTAATGGATGTTGCGAAAGAGTTTGTAGAGATTGATGCAGATGTTTTTTGGGCACAATTAGGAGTACAAGATGAAGATACATATAAACTTTTAAAAGAAAAAGGCTATACTGTAATAATGGATCGTTGTATTAAAGTAGAACATGCGATGACAAAGTAGTATAGGTTTTAAAGAGAGAAAGATTGATTCAGCCCTCGTTATAGATAAGTAGGGCCGATGAACGAGGTGTTCATCATGAGATTTTTTAAAGGCTGTTTTTGGGGATTATTACTCGTTATCCCATTTTGGATATTGATCATTTGGATCATGATAAAGGTTTGGAATGTATAATCTTGGCATACATATCCATTTCTCGTTGACAAACGATTATTTTTCTGAAATAGTAGCCTAGAGGAATCCTTGTGAAAAAACAAGGATTTTTCTATTGAAAATGGTATATAAAAGAGATAAGATAACTTGCCAAAACTATAGTCGAGGCGTTATTCTATAATAGAAACATATGTTCTGATTTGATTAGGAAAGGGGCAAGGAGTTTGGCGAAGCATCAGTTCCAATATAATGAAGATGCAATTCAAGTGCTAGAAGGACTTGAAGCCGTTCGAAAACGCCCGGGTATGTATATCGGGAGTACGGATAGCCGTGGATTGCATCATTTAGTATATGAAATAGTAGATAACTCCGTTGATGAAGCGTTAGCGGGATTTGGCGACGAAATTTCTGTCGTAATACATAAAGATAATAGTATTAGCGTTATTGATAAAGGGCGAGGAATGCCTACGGGAATGCATAAACTTGGGAAACCTACACCTGAAGTTATTTTAACTGTACTTCATGCCGGTGGTAAGTTTGGTCAAGGTGGCTATAAAACAAGTGGTGGTTTACACGGTGTTGGGGCATCAGTTGTAAATGCCTTGTCAGAATGGTTAGTAGTGACGATTAAACGTGATGGAAATATTTATGAACAACGCTTTGAAAATGGTGGTATTCCTGCAACGACACTGGAGAAGATCGGGAAGACGAAAGAGTCTGGTACGACAATACATTTTAAACCAGATACAACGATTTTCAGCACAACAAATTACAATTACGAAACATTATGTGAAAGATTACGTGAATCTGCATTCTTATTAAAAGGGATGAAAATCTCAATAAAAGATGAGCGAAATGATTTAGAAGATGTCTTTCATTATGAAACAGGAATCGAAGCTTTCGTTTCATACTTAAATGAAGAAAAAGATTCAATCCATCCGGTTGTATACTTCACTGGTGAACAAAATGGAATTGAGGCAGAGCTAGCATTTCAATTTAACGATGGCTACTCAGAAAATATTCTTTCGTTTGTAAATAATGTACGTACAAAAGATGGTGGAACACACGAAGCTGGGTTTAAGACAGCAATGACTCGTGTGTTCAATGAGTATGCTCGTAAAGTTTCACTATTAAAAGAAAAAGATAAAAACTTAGAAGGTACAGATATTCGTGAAGGTGTAGCGGCTATCGTTTCTGTACGTGTACCAGAAGAAGTACTTCAGTTTGAAGGACAAACGAAGGGGAAACTAGGTACAAGTGAAGCTCGTTCTTCAATTGATGCAATTGTATCTGAGCATTTAGCTTACTTTTTAGAAGAAAACCCGGATGTTGCTACACTTCTTGTGAGAAAGGCAGTTAAAGCAGCGCAGGCACGTGAGGCTGCTCGTAAAGCGAGAGAAGAAGCGCGTACTGGTAAAAAGAAAAAGAAATCAGAAGGTACATTAAGTGGTAAGTTAACACCAGCACAATCACGTAACCCGCAAAAAAATGAACTGTACCTAGTAGAGGGTGACTCTGCGGGTGGTTCCGCGAAACAAGGTCGAGACCGACGTTTCCAAGCGGTATTACCGTTACGTGGTAAAGTAATCAATACAGAAAAAGCAAAACTTGCTGATATCTTTAAAAATGAAGAAATTAATACAATCATTTACGCTATTGGCGGTGGTGTAGGGAATGAATTCGCTGTTGAAGATATTAACTACGATAAAATTGTAATTATGACCGATGCTGATACAGATGGTGCGCACATTCAAGTATTGTTATTAACGTTCTTCTACAGATATATGAAACCACTTATCGAAGCTGGCAAAGTATTTATTGCACTTCCTCCTTTATACAAAGTAAGTAAAGGAAAAGGTAAGAGTGAAGTGATTGAGTATGCATGGTCTGATGAAGAATTAGATGGTGTAACAAAAAAGGTTGGTAAAGGCTACATGCTACAGCGCTATAAAGGACTTGGCGAAATGAATGCCGATCAATTATGGGAAACGACGATGAATCCTGAAACACGTACGTTGATTCGTGTGAAAATTGATGATGCATCAAGAGCGGAGCGCCGAGTTACGACATTGATGGGTGATAAAGTAGAACCTCGCCGTAAATGGATCGAACGAAATGTACAATTTGGTATGCAAGAAGAAGGAAACATTTTAGAAAATGAAATGATTATGGAGACGGAGGTGGAATAACATGCAGGCAGAGAAGTTTCATGACCTCCCGCTTGAAGACGTGTTAGGTGACCGCTTTGCACGTTATAGTAAATATATTATTCAAGATCGCGCGCTTCCAGATGCGCGTGACGGTTTAAAACCGGTACAAAGACGTATTTTATATTCCATGTATGTAGAAGGAAATGTACATGATAAAGCGTTTCGTAAATCAGCTAAAACAGTCGGTAACGTTATTGGTAATTACCATCCGCACGGTGATTCCTCTGTATATGAGGCGATGGTACGTTTAAGTCAAACTTGGAAAGTACGTAATGTTTTAGTTGAAATGCATGGTAATAATGGTAGTGTTGATGGCGATCCAGCAGCGGCAATGCGTTATACGGAAGCGCGATTATCACCAATTGCATCTGAGTTATTACGTGATCTTGATAAAGAAACAGTGGAATTTGTGTCAAACTTCGATGATACGAGTGAAGAACCTGTTGTATTACCAGCAATGTTCCCGAACTTATTAGTGAACGGATCTACAGGGATTTCAGCTGGTTATGCAACAGAAATTCCTCCGCATCACCTTGGGGAAGTAATTGATGCGACGATGATGCGTATTGATAAGCCGAATAGTACTGTTGATGATTTATTAACAGTTATGAAAGGGCCAGATTTCCCGACCGGTGGTATTATTCAAGGGATTGATGGTATTAAAAAAGCGTACGAAACAGGAAAAGGTAAAATTATTATTCGCGGAAAAGCGGAAGTTGAAACGATTCGTGGTGGTAAGCAACAAATCGTTATTACAGAAATTCCGTATGAAGTAAATAAAGCGAACCTTGTTAAAAAAATGGATGAATTACGTCTAGATAAAAAACTAGATGGAATTGCTGAAGTACGTGATGAGACAGATCGTACAGGTCTTCGTATCGTTGTAGAGTTAAAAAAAGAAGTAAATGCTGAAGGTATTTTAAATTATTTATATAAGAATACAGATTTACAAATTCCATATAACTTTAATATGGTTGCGATAAATAATCGTCGTCCTACACTTATGACGTTACCAAAAATTTTGGATGCATATATTGGACACCAAAAAGAAGTTGTAACAAAGCGTTCTCAGTATGAATTACGAAAAGCGGAAAATCGTCAACATATTGTTGAAGGTTTAATGAAAGCATTATCAATTTTAGATCAAGTAATCGAAACGATTAGATCTTCTAAAGATAAGCGTAATGCGAAAGATAACTTAAGTGCTAAATTCGGCTTTACAGAAGCACAATCAGAAGCAATCGTTTCGTTGCAATTATATCGTTTAACAAATACAGATATTACAGCACTAGAAAAAGAAGCGGATGAATTAAGTACAAAAATTGCAGAATTACAGGCAATTTTACAAAGTGAAAAAAGACTTCTTCAAGTTATTAAAACAGATTTGAAGAGAGTAAAGAAAACATATAGTGATGATCGCCGTGCTATTATTGAAGAACAAATTGAGGAAATTAAAATCGATGTGGAAGTGATGATTCCTCAGGAAGATGTCATCGTTACTGTAACGAAAGAAGGATATGTGAAACGAACAGGTTGGCGTTCACATAATGCATCGAACGGAAAAGACTTCGGTATGAAAGAGGGTGACATCTTACTGGAGCGATTCGATACGAATACGACAGAGACAGTCCTCTTATTTACGAATAAAGGAAACTATATATATCTGCCAGTATATGAAATGCCAGAAATTCGTTGGAAAGATTTAGGTCAACACGTTGCGAATCTCGTTTCACTCGAGCGGGATGAAATGATTATTTGGGCGACCGTCGTACCGAATTTTGAAGAAGAAAAACGATTTATCGTATTTGTTACACGAAATGGTATGATTAAGAAAACAGAATTAAACCAATATAAAGTTCAGCGTTATTCAAGAGCGTTCGTCGCTGTGAATTTGAAAAAAGATGATTATGTTGTAGATATATTTGCAACAGATGGAACGAGTGATATTGTTCTTGCAACCTATGGTGCATATGCACTTATTTTCCATGAGGATGAAGTAAGTCCAGTCGGTGTAAGGGCCGCTGGTGTGAAAGCAATTAACTTAAAAGAAGATGATTATGTCGCTTCTGGTAAACCGTTAAATGGTGACAAAGATCAACTTATTCTCGTTACGCAGCGCGGTGCTGTAAAACGTCTAAAAGCATCAGAAATTGAGAAATCAACGAGGGCGAAGCGAGGTCTTGTTATTTTCAAAGAGTTAAAACGTAATCCATACCGTATTGTCGGTATTGAAATTGTTAGAGACGATGAACTAGTTTACATGAAGACAGAGAAACACATCGTAGAAGAAATTGATCCGAAAGCGTATCGAAATAAAGACCGGTATAGTAACGGTAGTTTAGTGCTAGATGTTAACGATACAGGTGAAGTTATTGAAACGTGGACAAAAAAACGACCGGAATAAAAAAAGCATCTTGCTATGGATAATGGCAAGATGCTTTTTTCTAGGCAAATTATTATGTAAATAATAATAATCTTGTTATAATAACTGAATGAAATCGTTCTCATAAAGTGAAACTTTAATCAATCGGACTTTTACGAGCAGTTGATTCCTCAACTAATTTATTTACTTTCGCTGAATTTTGAGGTAGGGGGTCTTACTGTCCGTTAAAGCTTGATAAATGGAGGGGCAACATGAAAAAAATAGGTGTAGGGATTGTAGGATTTGGATTTTCTAGTACAACATTTCACATTCCATTATTACAAACGATAGAAGAATATGATATTCGTGCTATTTTATCATCAAAAGAAGAACTCGTGAAACAAGCATTACCAAATGCTGAAGTTGTTGGCACAATTGAAGAATTAGTAAAACGTGCTGATATTGACTTAGTGGTGATTACTTCACCAAATACAACTCATTTTCCATATGTAAAAGAAGCAATTTTACATGGTAAGCATGTAGTTGTGGAGAAGCCATTCGTTGTTTCAATTGAAGAAGGCGAAGAACTAATTTCATTAGCAAAACAGCACAATGTGGTGTTAAGCGTATATCATAATCGCCGTTTTGATAATGATTTCTTAACGATAAAGAGATTGTTAGAAGAAAACAGAATAGGGAATCTATACGCATATGAAGCACATTTCGATCGTTTTCGTCCACATGTACGTGATCGCTGGAGAGAAAAGAATTTACCAGGATCAGGTATATTATATGATTTAGGATCGCATTTAATTGACCAAGCATTGTCATTATTTGGGAAACCAGATGCGATAAGTGCAGATGTAATCAAACAACGACCAGGTGCAGAAATTGATGATTACTTCCATGTTATACTCCACTACGGTGTTAAACGTGTCACTTTACATAGTAGCAGTTACGTAAAGCAAGCAGGTCCACACTTTACACTGCATGGAGATAAAGGTTCTATCGTGAAATACGGTATGGATTCACAGGAAGAACAATTAAAAAATGGAATGAAGCCAGGCGATAACGGTTATGGAGTAGACGCTGAAGAGAATTTTGCTACTTTACATACGGAAGAAAAGCTAGAGCGTATTTCGACAGAAGTTGGCTGTTATGACATGTATTATAAAGGTGTAAGAGATAGTATTGTAAATGGTGAGAAACCACCTGTAACAGCACAAGAAGGCTTGGAAGTTATTCGACTTATTCAATTAGCGATTGAAAGTAGTGAAACGGGTAGAGTCATCAATGTAAAATAAAAAAAGACACGAATTTCGTGTCTTTTTTTATTAGGCATATGTGAATATGACTAATTATTTAGTTTAATCGCTTGTCATACATTAACTGAATTTGTATGCCGTAAGGATCTTCAATAATCCCATATGCTTCACTAAATATATTTTTTTCTAGCGGAGAGATTATTTTCACATGCTTATTAGAAATTAAATTATTATAAAATCTTTGTATTTCTTCTAAATTAGCGCTTTGAATGCAAAGCGACATGTTATTTCCAACGTTATAACGTTCATTAGGCTTCATTGTATCTTCTGCTATCATTAGCTTTGTATTCCCGATTTGTAAAACAGAGTGAGCAATATAATCTTTATTTTCACTTGTAATTTTAAAAGAACGATCTCTTTTGGCCAATTCTTCATACGTAACAACCATTAGCTTCTTTGCTTCTAAATTACGTGTATAAAAGTTAATTGCCGCCCTTGCTTGCCCATTCATTGAAAGAAAAATAGCTATTTCTAATGTCATAAATTTATAGCTCCTTTATTAGTTAATAATTATAATATAGACTAAAAAGGTTTCAATACATGACACCTTTCAGGAGGGGAATATGAAAAAAACGGAACGAATAAATGACATGCTTATTTTCTTAAATAATAAAAGATATTTTAATTTAAAAGATTTAATGGCTAGATATGATATTTCTAAAAGTACTGCTTTACGAGATATTCAATCATTGGAAGAAATAGGTGTGCCAATATATTCTGAATTAGGTAGAAATGGAAGTTATAAAATTATAGAAAATAGTGTGTTATCACCAATTTATTTTAGTGTGGATGAAATGTATGCGTTATACTTTTCGATTCTTACATTAAATGGATACAAGACAAAACCATTCAATATAGAAAGTATTGCTCTTGAAAATAAATTTAAACATGTATTACCTGATAATGTGCGTAAAAATATTTCAATTATGGAACGAACGCTTTCTTTTGAAGTAACAAATCATAGTAATTTTAGTCCGTTCTTAAAAGAAATTTTACAGGGGATTTTTGCTGAGCAAGTTTATCATTTAACATATTTAAAAAAAGATGAGGAGAAAGTATTAGTCGCCCAATTTATTCGAATAGAATCTAAATTTGGCCAGTGGTATGCTAAAATCTTTAATTTTGAGACAAATAATGTTCAAATACTTAGATGTGATAAAATTCTTTCTATTATGGAAACAAGCAATACGAATTCAAAAAATCTTGAAGAATTACTAAGTTACCTTACTACTTTTCACAGAAAGCCTGATGCAATTGATTTTCGTGTCATCGTTAATCAAAAAGGAAAAGATATTTTCGATAAAGAGAATTATCCTTCTATGAGGATACAAAAAGAAAATGAAAACTATACTATAACAGGCTATTTTAACAAGCAAGAATTTGATTTTATTTCAAGTTATTTTCTGAATTTCGGTGAAACGATTATTTCAATTCAGCCTGTTATGCTAAAAGAGTTAATCTACAATAAGGTGTTATCTATTAAGCAGCATTTAACTTTTTTAAGTTAAAATTTGTTTTAGTCGTTTTTTTGACATGAAAAAGCCCTTGAGATTTCAATATCCAAAGGGCTTTTTGGTGATTTTATTTGTTCTGTAGGAAAAATTATTTTTCTGGGACGGACAGTCCATAAAAGAACATCGTAACGATATCTTGTATATGTTTTTCACGATCTCCTTCAAGAAGCTGTGCCCCGAAATCATCACCTAATTTAGTAAACATTTGAATGTAAAGTAACATCATTTCTTTAGTAAGATGGGGATTAATTTCATTATTGCGCTGTGCTTGTTCTAATATTTCTAAATACCATGGCAGTATTTTTTCATTTTGATAACTATAAATAAACTCTCGGAGAATTTCATCTCTTTTCATCATTTGTAGTAACATATCAGGCTGAAATAACCCGCCAGTATTCATTTTTCTTACAATCATTTTTTGCATCATATCATGAAAAGGTAATTTTTCTTCAGCAAGCTCTTTATAATATTGAAATTCAGATATGATAAATTCTTGTATAAGCTCCCTAAATAACGCATCTTTACTTCCAAAATGATTATAAATGGTAACTTGAGAAACGTTAGCTTTTTTTGCAATAAGTTCTATTTTCACTTCATTAAATCCACGTTCTGAAAATAATTTAAAGGCCGCATCTTTAATGGCACGTTTTTTCTTTTCTTTCACTTTTTCAAAGCCGTTCAATACAATCACCTCAATAAAAATATACAAGAAAATATAGATGAAAACAATATTTTTGAAATATGGACATATAAATATTTCAAAAAGTTGTTGCGAATATGAAAGATGAGGAGTACAATAATTTTGAAATATCACATATTAAATATTTCAAAAAATGAGGTGGAATTATGATTTCAGTTCAAAATGTCACAAAACAGTTTTCAAATGGAAAAGGTTTGTTTCATATAACCTTTGATGTAAAAGAAGGGGAAGTTTTTGGCTACTTAGGACCAAATGGTGCCGGGAAATCCACAACAATTCGTAATTTAATGGGATTTATAAAACCGACAGCTGGGAAATCATCAATTTTCGGATTAGATTGTTGGAATGAAGCAGCGAAAATTCAAAGACAAGTCGGATATTTACCGGGAGAAATTTCTTTTATTGAAGGAATGAACGGATTAGAGTTTTTAAAGTTAATGCAAGGAATGCGTGGGCTAAAGGATACGAAAAGACGTGATGAACTAATAGAACGTCTGCAATTCGATGTGAAAACACCGATTCGAAAAATGTCTAAAGGAATGAAGCAAAAAGTAGGAATTGTTGCTGCTTTTATGCATGATCCGGAAGTGTTAATTTTAGATGAACCGACATCGGGACTCGATCCACTTATGCAGCAAGTGTTTATAGATTTAATATTAGAGGAAAAGCAAAGAGGAAAAACGATTCTTATGTCTTCACATATATTCACGGAGATTGAGCGTACATGTGACCGAGTAGCGATTATTAAAGATGGGCGCCTTGTAACAGTTGAAAATATTCATGATTTACAAAGCATGAGACGACAAGTGATAGATGTAACAGTATCGTCGCAAGAAGAAATTGAGTCTCTTACAAAGTGTAATTTGCAATTTGAAGCGGTGAAAGGTAGAGAAGCATCGATTATTGTACAAGGAAACTATCAAACGGTTTTACAAACACTTTCAAACTATAATGTAACGGCACTTCAAACGAGAGCAATGGATTTAGAACATTTATTTATGCATTATTACGATAAGAAAGAAGGGGTAAAGCATGAATAAGCAATTGTTTTTAGCTAGTTTGAAAGAGACACAAAAAAGTATTTTGAGTTACGCAACTGGTGCAGCTCTTTATTTATGGTTATTAATTTGGATATTCCCTTCAATGGTATCAGCGAAAGGGTTAAATGAATTAATAAGTGCTATGCCTGATAGTGTGAAAAAAATTGTTGGCATGGAAAGTCCGATTCAAAACGTAATGGATTTTTTAGCTGGCGAATATTATAGTCTATTATTTATTATTATTTTAACAATTTTTTGTGTAACAGTTGCAACGCATTTAATTGCTCGTCATGTAGATAAAGGAGCAATGGCATACTTGTTAGCAACACCTGTATCTAGAGTGCAAATTGCAATCACGCAAGCGGCTATTCTTATATTGGGACTACTGATAATTGTAGCTGTTACGT
The DNA here is from genome assembly GCF_040448665.1 of Bacillus cereus group sp. MS39. Classification (NCBI taxonomy): domain Bacteria; kingdom Bacillati; phylum Bacillota; class Bacilli; order Caryophanales; family Bacillaceae; genus Bacillus; species Bacillus cereus group sp. MS39. The sequence continues at coordinate 1,829,594 of NZ_CP123058.1, forward strand.
ATGTAGCGGGTATAGTAGGTGCAGAATGGTTTTTAGAAGATAATAACTTAAATAAAGAATTATTCCTGAAGATAAACGTAGTCGGAGGGCTAATATTTTTAGTCGTTAGTGCTTATTCATTTTTCTTTTCTTGTATATGTAATGACGAAAGAAAGGCACTTAGCTACTCAGCAAGTTTAACAATTTTATTTTTCGTAACGGATATGGTAGGTAAATTAAGCGATAAGTTAGAGTGGATGAGAAATATATCATTATTTACGCTATTTCGTCCGAAAGAAATTGCTGAAGGAACGTATAATATATGGCCGGTAAGTATAGGTTTAACTGCTGGAGCACTTTGTATTTTCATAGTAGCGATTGTAGTGTTTAAGAAGAGGGATTTACCGTTGTAAAGTAGAAAGTCCACTGAGAAAGTGGGCTTTTTTTGATGAGGAGGAAACGAATGAATCATTTGTTCCGGGTGCAGCTATATGTAAATGATATAGAAAAGTCATTATTGTTTTATGAAGAAGTAATTGGTTTAAAGCTGTATAAAAAAGGTATGCATGCAGCACGTTTTAATCACGACCAGTTTTCTTTATTACTAGTTAGTGATTCAAAATTGAATGAAAATCACTATTTTTACAATCGAAAAGAAATGAAGGGAAATGGCTTTGAACTAATTATCGTTGTCGACCGACTTGAAGATGTATATGAACGTTGTAAAGAGAAGGGATGCAAGATACAAGAAGAGATTCAAACATATTCATGGGAGACGAGAGGATTTAAAGTTGTAGATCCAGATGGATATTTCTTAAGGATTACGTCTGAGTAAAGGTGGACATGAAGAATGTTTACCTTTTTATGGAAATATTCAAAAAAATGAACCTTTTTCTAGGCTCATCCGTCTAATACATGTAAAGTTAAATTTGAAGTGAGGATGAAACAGGAGGAGCAATTGTGAAAGTAATCCCTTTATATAAAATGATTATAAAAGAAGAAACCGATGTTTCTTTAGCGAAAAAAGGTGATCATGAAGCGTTTATGGCGCTTATACATACAGAAAAAGTGAAGATGTACCGAATAGCAAAGGCTATGTTACGTGATGAGACAAATATAGAGGATGCGATACAGACGACAATTTTAAAAGCCTATGAAAATATAAAAAAATTAAAGAAAGAAGAGTTTTTTCAAACTTGGTTAATTCGAATTTTAATGAATGAGTGTAACAATATTATTAGAGCGTATAAAAATATAATTGTGATAGAAGAGAATGATTACAATATGAGCGCGTGTGATCAGTATGAAGATATAGATTTGTGTAATGCGATTCAATCGTTACATGAAGAATTAAGAGCTGTTACGGTGCTGTATTACTATGAAGATATGAATCAAGATAGCATTGCGAAGCTTTTAGAAATACCAAAAGGAACAGTGAAATCGAGATTGTCGCGCGCGAGGGAACAACTACAGAAACGATTAAAGATGGAATAGGGGGTGCAAAGGATGGATGATGAAAAATTATTTGATGAGAAATTAAAAAAGAGAATAAAAGATGAAAATATTATAGTACCGCTAGAGTTAAATGAAAAGATTAATGGTACATTACATAATCTTCCGGTAAAAAAGAAGGGTTACAGGGTGTATATGATGGTTATAAGTGCTGCTGTTCTAGCGCTTTCTATTGTGTCTATGTCGGAGTTTTCTGATCAAATTTTTGCTCAAAACGGCGGAGTATTTGAATATGTAAAGAAAAAGGCGTTTTCTGATTATGAAAATGAAGAGGAAATGAAATCGAACGTAAATTATCCAGAGAAAGAAAAGATTCATGAAAAGATGCTAGATTCCATTGATCATTTTAAAAATATTTCAGGACAATTTGAGGAATATTCTAGTTCGTCAAGAATTGCTACAACATACAAATATACGATTGATACGGAGGAACAAAGAGGTATCTCTTCGAAAGAAGATAAGCTATCGAAAAAACGAACACTTATATATAACGAGGGCAAGAAAAAAGAATTTGATGATGAGAAGTATACATATAAAGAGACAAAATGGAGCTCGAAAGAAAGAAACAATGAACTATTAAAATTAAATCCTACGGAAAGGTTATTGAGAAAATCGGGTGAGAAAAAAAGATATGATGATGAATATGTGGGATTCGCGAAGTATAGTATTCAATCAGAATTTGCGGATCTATTAATTCGATATAAAGATTGGAATTATAAAGAAACGAAGTATCTTGGACTGGATTGCTACAAAATAGAAGGGACAATAAATATAGAAATGCCTGTAAGTACATCTGAAGATTTAAGAGGGAAATTTGAAATGGTTGTAGAGAAAAATACAGGGATTATGCTCAAGTTCCTTAGTTTCCACGAAGGTATGATTCAATATTCAATCACGACCGAATGGATACAAATAAACAAAGGATTGAAAGAGAATGCATTTCAAAAGGAAAGCGCTAATTATGAGAAATTGAAAAATATATTAGATGAATAGAAAACGGAGGAAACGATATGGAGAATCACCCTTCTTCAAGAGAAAAGAAAAATAAGCGAAAATATAAAAAGACAACAATAATAAGTGTATTGTTAGCAATATTACTATTTGGCGGAGTTGGATATGGTACTTACGTATATATGAAAACTTCTAATCTCGTACAAAAATCAAATGTTAATTTAGCACGTGGTGAAAAATCAAAATTACGTGAGGAAACTGTAAAACCGATCACCAATAATGTTTCACTTTTAATTATGGGAATTGATGAAAATCCAGAACGACAAAAGGAGTATAATGGTGCATTTCATACAGATGCACTACTGTTAGCTACTTTTAATAAAGATGATAAGACTGTGAAATTAACGAGCATACCACGTGATACATATACATATGTACCAGTAGAAAAGAAAAAAGATAAAATAACGCATGCATATGGAAGTGGTTTCGTTAAAAATGGTAAAGATGGAGGACCGCAAGCTTCAGTGGAAGCGGTAGAAAAATTGTTACAAGTGCCTGTTGATTATTTTGTGAAGTTTAATTTTAATGCATTTACTAAAATTGTGGATGGATTAGATGGGATTGAAGTAAATGTCCCAGTTGAATTTACAGAGCAAAATAGTAAAGATGAACCTGACGCAATCCATTTGAAAAAAGGACTACAAACATTAACAGGGGAAGAAGCACTTGCACTGGCAAGAACGCGTCATATTGATAGTGATGCAATGAGAGGTCAGCGTCAACAGCTTGTTATTGAAGCGATGTTAAGTAAATTAAAAAGTGTAGGATCAATTACGAAGCTAGAAAAAATAGTTGAGGCAGTTGACGGCGATTTTAAAACAAACTTAGTAATGGATGATATTTTATCTTTTTATAAATACGGTTTAAACGGTTCAGTTGAAAAAATACAATTAGCTGGTGATGATTTATACTTACCTAACGGTCCAAATGGGAATCGTGTATATTATTATAACCCTAATAAAAAAGATCTACAGAGTTTGAGTAATACTCTTAGAACACATCTAGGATTAAGTGAAAAGCAGATTGAGGAGAATTAAAGCAGGCATAATGTCTGCTTTTTTATTACGTTTAATAGTGTGACATTTAAAATTAAATGTTATATACTATTTTCGAATTATGGATAATAGCGTAACATAATAATGTGATTTAAGTTAAATAGCAGGGGGGCTATTACATAAAATACATCATTAGCAATTATTGAAATCGTATGGGAGAAATGAAAGAATAAAAATGAGAATTGTAAAGAATTTAACATTCCAAGTTATTGTGGCGATTATTTGTGGTATTGCAGTAGGGGCCATTTGGCCTAGTGTTGGACAAGAGATGAAGCCAATTGGTGAAACGTTCATCAATATGATTAAAATGGTTATTGCACCAATAATCTTTTTAACAATTATGCTTGGGATTGCAAGTATGGGAAGTATGAAAAAGGTAGGTCGTGTTGGCGGGAAGGCACTATTATATTTTGAAATTGTTACAACAGCGGCTTTACTTATTGGTATCATCGTAGCGAATGTTGTACGTCCAGGAGATGGATTAGATCCTTCAAAACTAAAGGGCGGAGATGTTTCACAATATGTACAAAGCGGGCAAGAAATGAAATGGATGGATTTCTTTTTACATATTGTGCCGTCTAACATGTTCTAAGCATTTGCAAAAGGTGACATTTTACAAGTTTTGTTCTTCTCCATTTTATTCGGTGCAGGGTTAACGATGTTAGGGAAAAATGGACAACCGGTAATCGACTTTTTTGAAAGATTATCGAAAGTATTTTTTAACATTTTATCAATTGTAATGAAATTAGCACCGGTTGGAGCATTCGGTGGAATGGCGTTTACAATTGGCAAATATGGTTTAAGTACACTTATTCCACTCGGTAAATTAATGATTTGTGTATATGCAACAATGGCATTATTTGTTTTTATTGTTTTAAATTTTATTTGTAAACTGTATAAATTTAGTTTGTGGAAATATTTAGCGCATATTTAAGAAGAATTACTCATTGTTCTCGGGACATCATCATCAGAATCAGTACTGCCGCGAATGATGACAAAGATGGAAGACTTCGGGTGTTCGAAGCCGGTAGTAGGTTTAGTCATTCCGACGGGATATTCTTTTAATTTAGATGGAACAACGATTTATTTATCGATGGCTACTATATTTTTAGCTCAAGTCTTTCACGTCGATCTTTCACTAGGTCAACAATTAACTATAATAGCTATTTTGTTAGTTACATCTAAAGGTGCAGCAGCAGTAACAGGTGGAGGGTTTATTGTATTAGCATCTACTCTATCTGCAATGAATGTTATTCCATTAGAAGGGTTAGCACTATTACTTGGTGTAGATCGTTTCATGTCAGAAGCACGTGCTATCGTCAACTTAATTGGTAACGGTATTGCGACTGTAGTTGTTGCAAAAATTGAAAATGAATTTGATGATGAGAAGTATAAGAGGATAGTAGAAGAAATGAAAAGAGAGAAAATGGCCGGATAAAAAAGTCAGCTTTGCTGACTTTTTTTATTTTTGTAGAAAAGAGGTTTGTTACGATATACATTATTTATTAACAATAATTTACAAGTGTTTTATAGTGAGGGGATATAAAGACTATTAAATCAATGCATAGAATTCAATGAGATATAGTGTTTCAAAAGATTATGGAATTTTTATGAATATTACTGTAAAAAAATAATTTTTTAAAAATTTTCAATAATAACACTTTACAAAACTCAAAAAATTAGTAGAATAATAGTTAATAAGAATCTTCTGATAAATATATAAAGAAAAACGGAATTATCAGAAATTTCTTAAATGAGAGCGTTAAGAATTAGGGAGGGTACAGAAAGTGAAAAAGAAAAAAATCAAAAAATTAACAGCAGTTGTAGCACCAGTTTTAGCAATGAGTATGGCATTAACAGCATGTTCTACATCAGGTGGAGATAAGAAGACAAGCACAAATTCTAGCTCTGGCGGAGATAGTAAATCAGAGGAAAAATTAGCAGCGAAACAAGTGCTAAATCGAACAGAAACGAATGAGATTCCAACAATGGATACTTCGAAAAGTACAGATACTTTAGGTTCTCAAATGTTAGGGAACACAATGGAAGGTTTATACCGATTAGATAAAGAAAACAAACCAATCCCAGCTGCGGCAGAGTCAAGCACGAAGAGTGAGGATGGTAAAAAATATACATTTAAATTACGTAAAGATGCAAAATGGTCAAATGGTGATCCTGTAACAGCGAAAGATTTCGTATTTGCATGGCAACGTCTATTAGATCCAAAAACAGCTGCTGAGTATGCATTTATCGCATTCCCGATTAAAAATGCAGAAGCAATTAGCCAGGGGAAAGCAGAAGTTTCTACATTAGGTGTAAAAGCGGTTGATGATCTTACACTTGAAGTAGAATTAGAACAAGCGGTACCATACTTCTTAAACTTAGTAGCATTCCCGTCATATTATCCACTAAATGAAAAGTTCGTCAAAGAAAAAGGGGATAAATACGGTTTAGAATCTGATACAACAGTTTATAACGGTCCATTCGTTCTTACTGATTGGAAACACGAACAAGGATGGAAACTAAAGAAGAATGATCAATATTGGGATAAAAAGACTGTGAAATTAGATGAGATTAACTTTAGTGTTGTAAAAGAGCCAGCAACTCGTGTGAATTTATACGATAGTGGCCAAATTGATTTCTCTTTATTGACTGGAGAATTCGTTGACAAATATAGAAATAATAAAGAGGAGTTTGGAACATATTCAGAACCAAGTACATTTTTCATACGTTTAAATCAAAAACGTGGTGGGCAAGATACACCATTAAAGAGCCAAAAATTACGCGAAGCAATTGCTTTATCGATTGATAAAAAGAATTTAGCAAATGTTATTTTAAATGATGGATCGAAACCGGCTGATTACTTAGTACCTAAAGGGTTAGCAAATGGACCAGACGGAAAAGACTTCCAAGAAACGTTTAAAAATGGTATTAAGCCAGATGCGAAAAAAGCAGCTGCTGCATGGGAAGAAGCGAAAAAAGAGCTTGGAAAAGATCAAGTTACAATTGAGTTCTTAAACTATGATACTGGTAATGCGAAAAAAGTTGGGGAATATGTAAAAGATCAAATTGAGAAAAACTTAAAAGGTGTAACAGTAAATATTAAACTGCAGCCGTTTAAACAAAAACTAAAATTAGAATCAGAGCAAGATTATGATATTTCGTATGGTGGATGGAGCCCAGACTATGCAGATCCAATGACATATTTAGATATGTTTGAATCTAGTCACTCTCACAACCAAATGAGCTACTCTGATGCGAAGTATGATGAAATGGTTAAAAAAGCTGGCGGAGAGTTAATGAGTGACGCGAAGAAACGTTGGGAAGAACTAGGAAAAGCTGAAAAATTATTACTTGAGCAAGATGTAGCACTTGTACCTTTATATCAAAATGCTAGATCTTATGTAATGAAACCGACTGTAAAAGGTGTTGTTAAACATAACATTAGTCCGGAGTACAGCTTTAAATGGGCTTATGTAACTGAAAAATAATAAGTTAAAAAAGCATTCCGAAAGTAGACTACTTTTGGAATGCTTTTTTATTATGAGATTAAATTGTAAATAAATCAATAAGCACAAGGGGAATGCTACTTATATAGTAAATAGGAAGAATTTGTATAGTGGTAATTGTAAAAAATAATTTTTACTATCACAAAAAAATAATTTTTAGAATATTTTAAAAATAACTTTACAAAAACGGAAAAGTTAGTAGAATATTAATTAATAAGAATTTTCTGATAACTAGTTATTAGAAAATCTCTCAAAATTAGTTTCGTACATATAATTGGGGAGGGTACAAAAATGAAGAAAAAGATGAAAAAGTTCACGGCGGTTGTAGCGCCAGTTTTAGCGATGAGCATGGCGTTGACAGCGTGTTCTGGATCAGGTGGGGAGAAGAAAACAACTACGACGTCTAATGGTGGTGGGGAAGAGAACAAATCCGAAATTAAATACGCAGCAAAACAAGTATTAAATCGTACAGAGAATCAAGAAATTCCGACGATGGATACGTCTAAATCTACTGATACGTTAGGGTCACAAATTTTAGGGAACACGATGGAAGGATTATATCGTCTTGATAAAGATAATAAGCCAATCCCAGCTGCTGCAGAATCTAGTACGAAAAGCGAGGATGGCAAAAAATATACATTTAAACTACGTAAAGATGCAAAATGGTCGAATGGTGATCCTGTAACAGCGAAAGATTTCGTATTTGCATGGCAGCGCTTACTTGATAAAAATACAGCGTCAGAATACGCATTTATTGCTTACTATATTAAAAACGCAGAAGCAATTAATAAAGGTGAAAAACCTCTAACAGATTTGGGGGCAAAAGCAGTAGATGATTATACACTAGAAGTAGAATTAGAAAAGCCAGTACCATATTTCTTGAATTTACTAGCATTCCCGTCATACTATCCGTTAAATGAAAAATTCGTAAAAGAAAAAGGAGATAAGTACGGTTTAGAAGCAGATACAACGGTGTATAACGGGCCGTTCGTGATGTCTTCATGGAAACATGAACAAGGATGGCAGCTAAAGAAAAATGATAAGTATTGGGATAAGAAGACTGTGAAATTAGAAGAAATTAACTATAGTGTAGTAAAAGAAGTTGCGACGAAAGTAAACTTATATGATACAGGGTCAATTGATTTCACACTACTATCAGGAGAGTTTGTAGATAAATATAAATCGAACAAAGAAGAATATGGCGAGTATGCAGAATCAAGTACATTCTTCTTACGTTTAAATCAAAAGCGTAACGGACAAGATACACCGTTAAAAAGCAAAAAGCTTCGTGAAGCAATCGCATTATCAGTTGATAAAAAAGGTTTAGCAAATGTTATTTTAAATAACGGTTCAAAAGCAACGGATCAATTGGTTCCAAAAGGGCTTGCGACAGGACCAGACGGTAAAGATTTCCAAGATACATTTAAAAATGGTCTGAAATATGATCCGAAAAAAGGTGCAGCAGCGTGGGAAGCAGCGAAAAAAGAACTTGGAAAAGATCAAGTTACAATTGAATTACTAAGTTATGATGATGGAACTGCGAAAAAGATTGCTGATTATGTTAAAGATCAAATTGAGAAAAATTTAAAAGGTGTAACGATTAATACAAAAATTCAGCCGTTCAAACAAAAATTAAAATTAGAGACTGCACAAGATTATGAAATTTCTTATGCAGGTTGGAGTCCAGACTATGCGGATCCAATGACATTTATTGATATGTTTGAATCGAAGAGCCCATATAACCAAATGAGTTATTCAAATGCAAAATACGATGAAATGGTACAAAAAGCAGGTAATGAATTAATGGGTGATGCGAAGAAGCGTTGGGAAACGTTAGGGAAAGCAGAAAAATTATTCCTTGAAGAAGATGCTGGACTAGTTCCTTTATATCAAACAGGAAGAGCGTATGTAATGAAATCGAATGTAAAAGGAATTGTGAAACATAACATTAGTCCAGAATATAGCTTTAAGTGGGCGTATGTAACGGAAGGGAAATAAGAAAAAAGAGCGTTTAAAAAATATATTATTTATTTTTAAAACGCTCTTTTACTATTCAATTAAATTTAAATAAATAGAAAAGAATAAGAAAAGTGGTACTTACATATAGTAGATGGGGGAGAATTCGTATAGTAGTAATAGATTGTTATTGAATAAAATAAATTAATTATTATGAATATTTTTAAAAATACTTTACAATTCAAGGAAAATTAGTAGAATGATAATTAGTAATAATTTTCTGATAATTTAATTTAGAAATCTCTCAAAGTTAGTTTCGTACATATAATTGGGGAGGGTACAAGAATGAAGAAAAAGATGAAAAAGTTTACGGCGGTTGTAGTGCCAGTTTTAGCGATGAGTATGGCGTTAACAGCGTGTTCTGGATCTTCTGGTGGGGAGAAGAAAACGACAACGACATCTAATAATGGTGGAGAAGAGAAGAAATCTGATATTAAATATGCGGCAAAGCAAGTGCTAAATCGTACAGAAACGAATGAAATTCCGACGATGGATACTTCCAAAAATACAGATACACTTGGCTCACAAATTTTAGGGAATACAATGGAAGGTTTATATCGCCTTGATAAAGATAATAAGCCAATCCCAGCTGTAGCAGAATCTAGCACAAAAAGCGAGGATGGTAAAAAATATACATTTAAACTACGTAAAGATGCAAAATGGTCAAACGGTGATCCAGTAACAGCGAAAGATTTCGTATTTGCATGGCAACGTCTAGTAGATCCAAAAACAGCTGCTGAGTATGCATTTATCGCTTACTATATTAAAAATGCGGAAACAATTAATCAAGGAAAAGGAGAAGTTTCTACATTAGGTGTAAAAGCGGTAGATGATTATACGCTTGAAGTGGAACTAGAAAGACCAGTACCATATTTCTTGAACTTAATGGCATTTGCGTCTTACTATCCATTAAATGAAAAGTTCGTGAAAGAAAAAGGGAATAAATTCGGTTTAGAGTCTGATACAACAATTTATAATGGTCCATTTGTGCTTACTGATTGGAAGCATGAGCAAGGTTGGAAATTAAAGAAAAATGAGCAGTATTGGGACAAAAAGACTGTAAAACTAGAAGAAATCAATTATAGTGTAGTAAAAGAACCAGCTACTAGAGTAAATTTATATGACACAGGTGCGATTGATTTCACACTTTTATCAGGTGAATTTGTTGATAAGTATAGAAATAATAAAGAAGAGTTTGGCGCATATTCGGAAACAAGTACGTTTTACTTACGTCTAAACCAAAAACGTGGTGGGCAAGATACACCGTTAAAGAGCAAAAAACTACGTGAAGCAATTGCATTATCAATTGATAAGAAAGCTTTAACGAATGTTATTTTAAATGATGGTTCAAAACCAGTGGATTACTTAGTACCAAAAGGTTTAGCGAGTGGACCAGACGGTAAAGATTTCGCAGAAACGTTCAAGAATGGTTTAAAACAAGACTCCAAAAAGGCAGCAGCAGCTTGGGAAGAAGCGAAAAAAGAACTTGGAAAAGATCAAATAACAATAGAGTTATTAAATTATGATACTGGTAATGCGAAAAAAGTTGGGGAGTATGTAAAAGACCAAGTTGAAAAGAATTTAAAAGGTGTAACAGTAAATATTAAACTGCAACCATTTAAGCAAAAACTAAAATTAGAATCAGACCAAGATTATGATTTCTCATATGGCGGCTGGAATCCAGATTATGCGGATCCAATGACATACCTTGATATGTTTGAAACAAAAAATTCGCAGAATCAGATGAGCTATTCAAATTCAAAATATGATGACATTATTAATAAAAGTAAGACAGAATGGATGGCGGATGCCAAAAAACGTTGGACAGAGTTAGGGAAAGCAGAAAAATTGTTACTTGAAGATGATGTAGCGCTTGTACCTTTATATCAAAGTGGTAGATCATATGTTATGAAACCAAATGTAAAGGGGATTGTGAAACATAATATTAGTCCGGAATATAGCTTTAAATGGGCTTATGTAGAAGAGAAATAATAAAGTGAAACTTTAATTAGTGGGGCTCCATTTTCCACTGATTATTAGTCCTCACCAATTGAGCTACCCAGCAAATAGCGGGATAAAAGAAAAAGCATTTTCAAGTTGCGGTATTAGAGCACTTGAAAATGCTTTTTCTATGCACTTTTATTCCTTCCTCGAATATATAAAATAAAAAAGGGAGAATCCCATGAAACGAAATACTTACATCGATTTCCTAGCTTATTACGGAATAGGAAGTGCTCATCCTGGTGGTTTTACGCTAACAAAACAATTGTTAGCACAACTACCTTTTAAATATGGAGCAAATGTCCTTGAGATAGGCTGTGGTACGGGGAAAACAGCGGCATATATGACAAAAGAATATGGTTATAAAGTAACGGCGGTTGAAAAGAATGAGATTATGATTCAAAAGGCGAAAGATAGATGGTCGTTTGAAGGAATAGACATCCAATTAATTGAAGGAAATGTAGAGCAATTACCTTGTTTGCATGACTCATTTGAGTTCGTACTCGGAGAATCAATACTCGCTTTTACAGAGAAAGAAAGGGTTATCCCGGAGTGCTATCGTGTACTACAGAAAGAGGGTAAACTTGTTGTCATTGAAATGATTATTGATAGGCACATTGAGAAGAGTGAGGAAGAAAAAATTGCCCAACTATACGGGATGAAAGAACTATTAACTGAGAATGAATGGGTACAATTATTTCAGAAAGCAAATTTTAAAAGAATTACAATTGCTGGCGGTGGCACAATTGCAGAAACGATCTCGGGCTATATAGAAGAGCCGGAATGGAATGTATCACAATTTATTCCGAATGAGTTATATGAGGCATGGGTGCAACATGAAAATGTACGGCTTATGTACCAACATATTTTAGGTCATCGTATTTTTATATGTGAAAAATAAAGAAAGAGAGTTGACTAAAGATAGTCAACTCTTTACTATGTTAAATGAAAAATAATGCAGCTAATGTAATTCCGAAGATGAAACCAAATCCGAGTTCAAGACCCCATCCACAACCGCCGCCTCCCCAGCCGCCACAACTACCGCAACCACGACCGCCACATCCACAGCCGCTGAATCCACCACCACAACCAAATCCACAACTATCACATCTGCTAAGGCCCCCGCAAAGGTCACAGCCACCGTTTGCATATGCGTCATAGTATCCAAATCCTGTATCAAAAGATGAGCGCTGTTGCACTGGTTCAATCCATACAGAGCTTTTTGTCACATCAATTATTTTGCCTAAATGAATGCGACCATCACGATCTTCAATGCGAACGACTTTACCGAAATAACGTTGGCACGTATCGTAACATTTTTGTCTATGCATGTTCTTTCCTCCTTCCCCATTACAGTAATACGATATGTAACGGGGACAAGTGCGGCTTGTACGAATGTCCTATCTATCATAATTGTTATAGGAAAGGGGAAATATAGGAAGAGGATATATAAGGAGGAAATGGCATGAAATCTACAAATCAGTTTCAGACATATGAAGTACCGTGGGAAGAGTTTATTGAAGCTTTGCGAGAGGAAATGAAGAAGCAAGTTGGGGCAGATATTATCGATACAGTAGTTTGCAATTTAGAAGATGGTTTTGAAGTGTATACATATGTGCAGGGGGATTTGGATTTTGAATATAAGGAAGCGCTGGAAAGGAAATATGGGAGCGATGCAAAAACTCCTAATGTGTTAACGATTATGTTATTAGCTAGTATTTATAGTACAAGTGAAGAGAATTTACGCTTACATGCGGATCATAAAGATAATCCAATTGTTGAAGTGTATGTGAAGCAATAAAACACGCTGTGAAGGCGTGTTTTTTCATTGTATGGTAAAATGTTAGAAAATTAAGAAAGTTGGTGATGGTTTGAAAATTAAACATCTTAATTTAACAGTTTCAGATGTAGCAGCTACTAGAGAGTTTTTAGAAAAATATTTCGGTTTAACTTGTAGCGGAGCAAGGGGAAATGGCTTTGCGGTTATGCGTGATAATGATGGGTTTATATTAACGTTAATGAAAGGGAAAGACGTACATTATCCAAAAACATTTCATGTAGGATTTCCACAAGAAAATAATGAACAAGTAGATAAGATAAATCAAAGGTTGAAGGAAGATGGATTTTTGGTTGAGGCTCCTAAAAGTGCACATGCGTATACGTTTTATGTGGAAGCACCTGGTGGATTTACAATTGAAGTAATGTGTTAATTTAAAATCAAACTTTTTGTTATGTGTTTTCAATATGAAAAGTAGGAAAAGTCTGTTTTAAGTGTAGAGCTTAAACAGGCTTTTTTACTTATAGTATCGGATAGAAAACGCTAGAAGGAATCATATTCAGTATATATATCTGTTTACATAATAAAGTTATGCTGTGCTAGTTGTCCTAAAATACAAGTCATATATCTTGTATCCTCTCATAAATTTAAACATAGGAATTTGTCTACAAAGGTGGCGAAGCCTCATCATGAAAATTCGAATTTGTGCCACATTCATGTTGTTTCTATTTATATGGTTACATCCTTTTTGGACTTTTGCAAAAGGAGAGGAGGCAAAGGAAAGGGTCGTTTCACTTGTATATGATGATTCGGGCAGCATGAGAAATAACGATCGCTGGAAATATGCCAATTATGCTTTGCAAAGTTTAGTTGCGCTATTAGATGAAAAAGATAAATTCTCTTATGTTCCAATGAGCAAGCCGAATGATCCATTAAACATTTCGTTAACGAAGGATAAGAGACAAACAGAAATTGAGGGAATTGGAGCATGGAAAACGTATTTAAATACTCCGTTTAGCGCAGTAGAGACGGCGATGCAATCTATAAAAAAGGAAGCAGATATAGATGGAAAACGTGAATTTTGGCTTATTGTCTTAACTGACGGGGCATTTAATGATTTAGAGAAAGATAAGGTTGGCGGAAAAGAACAAATTACACAGAAGCTAGCACAGTTTAAGAAAGAAATGGATGCAAAAAAGATATCGTTACATCCAATTTTAATTACGATGGAAGAGGATTTAGGGCAGCAAGAAAAGGCACAACTAAATACGTTTAAAGAAATATGGAAGAAAGAGATAAATGGCGTTACGATGCCATCTAGTGGAGAGGATGGTATTGTAAAAAGCGTCAATCAAGTGGCAGCATTAGTTGCAAATCGTGATCCGTTCTCCTCGGTTGAAACGATTGTAAAAACGAAAGTAGTAGGGAAGAAAGTAGAGATTACAACGCCATTTCCGTTAAAGCGTATGACGCTTGTACGACAATCGCCTTCTTTGTCTAATTATCAGGTCACACAAATTTCTAAACCATTACAATTACAATCTTCTTATTCCATACATGCACCAGGAGAAGCGAAATTGTTCGGAAATATAGTTCATATAAGTACGGAAAATCAGGGAGTTATTAAACCAGGAACTTATACGATAGAAGTGGATCGAGATATTGAGAAAGAAGGATTACAAGTACTAGTTGAACCGGCGCTTAACTATACTGTTTCTACTTATGACAAAGACGATAGTAGTCAAAAAAATGTGGAGAAAATGTACGAAGGTGTTACTGCTGTTATTGAAGCGAAGCCTACGGAATTACCAATTCAGTCTTCATATTTTCAGTCAGAAGTAGAAATAGACGGAAAACAGTACCCGATGAAGTGGGACGATAAAAAACACGTATTTTACTACGAAACGAAGATCGATAAAGGGTTAGTGCGCGGGAAAGTTCATATGAACATAAAGGGGTTTTACAGACAGACGAAGGAATTTAAAATCGAAGTAACTGAAAAACCCAAATTATCATTGCAAACTATTACGAAAGATTATGAGGAAAAAGTAACGAATTTAGAGAATAGTAAACCGTTTATTATACAACCACAGTTAGATGGTAAGCCGATGACAGAAGAAGCTGTAAAGAAACTATTAAAATCTACTGGTGTCACATCTAAACAATCAATCAACTATGAAATAAAACAACAGGATAATCAAATTTACATTTATCCTCGCCCTCATTACTCCGACACATTCAATTTCACAGATACCGGCACCGTAGAAGCTACCATCACTATACAAGATTCAAAATTACAAGAAGTAAAGAAAAATATATCACTTCATATTCAAAATGCACCGTTCTATGAAAAATATGCGCTTATTTTTAAGTTTGTTATTCCTATCACTTTATTATTGTTAGTAGTAGGAATAATCGTTTTAGGATGGATTGCTCGTCCAAGATTTCACCGAAAAGCACTATTGTATTACGAATGGGATCAAGAGGTAGCGAAAGATTGGTTATATCAATCTGAGCCAGAATTACTTAAAAATAAATGGTGGAAGCACTATTTTGGTATTCCATTCCGAGCAGAAAGAAAGACTGTGCAATCCGTTACGTTTATAGCAAAGAAAGGATCGAAATCAATATTTGTAGCGAAAGAGTCACAAGTAGTAGGAATGATTATTGATGGGATGTTTATAACAGAAGATGAGGTTGGAATGGAACATAAGACGCTATATCCAAATGAACTTTTAGTAATTGATAGAGGGTATGGTAAAGAAATTTACAAATATGAGTGTGAATAGTAGGTAGAGAAAAGGAGGGAGTCTTATCTTTCTCTCCTCTTTTCAAACAAGCAAGAATAGGAAGGTGGTTCACATGACGTTACAAGTTCCAACGATATTAATTGGTTTAGGTGGAATCGGTAGTACTGTGACACATCAAATATATGAAAGGCTACCTGAGGAGCGCCGAAAAAAGGTAGCAATGCACGTATTTGATACAGATGTGAATACATTGAGTAAATTTGATCATATTCGAAAGTTTAAGACGCAAACGAGTTCTAGTAAAACGCCAAGAGAGTATATTGCAGGAGATCCAACGATTCCAGAGTGGTTTCCGATGGACCCGACTATACTTGATAAACCACTGACAGAAGGGGCAGGGCAGTTACGTGTCATTTCCCGTTTAGCGTTACGTGCTGCGATGAAAGAAGATAAATTGACGTCCTTTTGGCAAGAAATTGAGAAGATTTTTCCGGTTACAAGTGATCAAACGGAATATGGTGTGCGTGTCATTATCGTAACATCACTAGCGGGCGGAACAGGCTCAGGGATGTTTCTGCAAATTGCATTATATTTACGTGAAATGCTTCGAAAAAAACTGCAGCATCATAACATTTTAATACGTGGTGCGTTTCTAATGCCGGATGTGTTGGTGAAGACGAGAACGGTTAGTGGGAAAGAGTTTGAAACGGTGCAAGCAAATGGTTATGCATCGTTAAAAGAATTACATGCCATTACACTCGGTTCTACTGGAGAATTATCAAAACGTGGCGGAGTGACGATTGAATTAGAATATCGACCTGATCAAGTAGATGAAGACGGAAGAACGAATCATACGATTAAACAACACCATTTACCGTACAATTATTGTTTCTTATACGATTACGAAAATTTACATGGACACCATCTGCATAATTTATCAGATTATATGGAGCAAATGGCAAATACGATTTATTTACAGTTATTTAGTCCGATGTCTGCAAATCATTTTGCGCAGGAAGATAATCAAATTCAGCAATTAGCAGAATCAAGCGGGAAAGGGCGATATTGCGGGGCAGGAACGGCAAAGATTATTTATCCATATGAGCACGTGTTAAAATATTGCGCCTTAAAATGGGCCGTGCAAGGTTTAGATGAATCGTGGCTTCATTTAGATCAACTGTTTCAAGAGAAGAAGCAAAGATATGACCAAGACGTCAAACGCGGGATGCAGCGTGAAAAGCCAGAGCGTGGGAAAAGTTATTTAGAAGACTTAGAACATCTTGCTACTCGCCCAGAACAGGCTCATATTTTCTATAGACAAATGTACAATGAAACGCGTGAAGGAGCAGAAGGTGGTAAGGTTGGTGTTGCGAAATCTAAACAGTTTTTAGAGGCTGTAGAAAGCTATGTACAGCGTACGGTGCAAAAAGACGAGGAATTAAATCGTCTACAGCATGAGTGTAAAATTTCAGCTGCGAAACTGAAAATGATGGAACAAATGAAAGGTGAAGTAGCAAGGGTGGATCATGCAGTTCGTTTATATGCGTATGCGATTCCGAGCCGTGTACATGAACATGTAACGACACTTTTATATGACATGATTGAATCAGACCGTTTTTCACCAAGTGGTTCTGAGGGACAGTCCTATCAATTAAATACATGGTTTTTAAAGAAAACAGATCCTGTTCATCCAGTATCAGCTCGTTTTATGTTGTATGAAATTCGAAAGCAGTTAGTCGAAAAAATGAATCGACTACATGAAAATAATGAACAAAAGCGTAATTTAATTCAAAACTACGATAAGAAATTTAATGTGAGTAATATTGATGGAACGGTAACAGCTGTGCGCCGAGTAGAAATCGCGCAGCAACAAGGCTGGTTTGGGAAAATGATGAATAATCAGCGGCGTTTGTTTAAAAAAGAATTTGAAGATATTGTAACGCAGTACGTACACAAATTAAACGAGTATCGTAAAGAAATGCTATTAGAACTCGTTTATCAATCGCTTTATCAAGCAGTTAATAAAATGATTCAATATTGGGAAAGGTTTTTTGATAATTTACATGAAACGCGTGAAAATTTATTGTTTGAAATTCAAAAACGAAGCAAGGAATTTGAAGGGAAAACAAACCCAACGAATGTATACGTATTAGCTGAAGAGAAGTTGCAAGAAAAGATATGGCAAGATATGCAGCAACATTTAAATTTAGGTGTATTACCGAAAGATATCTCTGCGGAAATTTATATGAGTTTATACGGGGAATATTGCCGAGATGCGAAAACAGAAGAGATTCAATCGAAAAAGGTGGAAGACTTTTATCGTGAGCACATACTAAGTTACTGCTACGATGAATTACAAGTACGCTATCGTGATAAATTAGAGCTGAATATTGTTGAAGCGTTACGAAAAGAAGCGGATTATAAGAAGCGTGATCGTGATGAATACGTCCGTGAAAAAATTGAAGACTTGTTCCATTTAGCAAGTCCATTCGTTCCGAAAGTTTCCCATCATAGGGAATTACAATATTGGGGTATACATCCATCTTTAAAGAAAGAACTACAAGAGGAATTAATTCAAGAAATGTTTAAAGAAAAAGATACAGTACATGAAGCTTTTTCGCCATTTGAAGTCATTTGTTATCGTGCGCATTACGGTTTATCGTTGCAAGACTTTCCTAAGCTGTCGTCTGGACATATCGCAAATGGATTTATGAATGATAAAGGTGATTATTTTCAGTCGTACTATCGCCGTGTAAACAAGTTGAATAGTAAAAAATCTAGTTTAACGCCGCATTTAGATAAGTATTGGCACTTACCAGCATTTATGCCAGACTTAAATGCAACGCAAACGAAGTTAGATTACGATAAATGTAATCGCGCTCTACTATACGCGTATATGTATCGCTGGATTAGTTTAGTTGCTGTTGATGGGCAGTTCGTGTATCAATATAACGGCGTTGGACGTAGCTTCTTAATTCAATCGATGGGGAAAAATATTTCAAGCGAAAGTTACAAATTGCATAGAGCGTTGCTTCATAACCCATTTATTTATGAAAACATCTTGTCCAGATTTGAAGAAGAACAAGAAAAAGCTATGATACAGGGCGGACATTTATATACACATCCGTTCGTATTAGGTGCTCAAGATATTAGATGGCTTCGTAAAGAGCATGTCCATAATATTTTAGATATGATTTTAATGTATGACCGTGAGGCGAAATATGATCCAACGTTAGAAGAAACTTCTGATGAATTATTAAGATTATTCCTTGATGAAATTGAGTTGTATTTCCAAAACTATTACGGTACAGGTGCCGATATGGTTGCAAAGAAAGAGAAAGAAATGTTTATTAAACAATTGTGGGATCGTTCGTATGCGAAAGGTTATGTAGATCCAAATAGTGCTCCTTATAAAAAGTGGCAAAATTTATTAAGCGTTCATGATGAAGAGGAAACGCCAAAAACGAATGTATAATGAATGAATAGGGAATCCTTAAAAGTGGTAATACAACTTTAGAAAAGAGGGATTCCGATGCCGTTTTTAGGAAGTGTATATCAAATATTTGGATTGTATCCAGAAATTTATTATGGAATGATTTCAGCCGAACTTGCGGAGCAGCAAAGATTGGAACAGGCGGAAAACGAAGAACCAGAAACAGAAGCGTAACTGTATAGGAAGCTTCAAAATAAAAATGATAACACGCTACTTACTCTTTACACGTATAAGAGCAAGTAGCGTGTTTTTTTATTTAATAATCCCGTTCTCTAAAATTTTAATAGTAGGTGCTACTTTCACATTAGACTTTGAAAAGGCACTCGGCCAATCGTCTTCAACCGTTTTCCATTCTTTATATTGAAATGCTCTCGCATAATCACCAAACCCGAATGGATCAAGTTGCTGTTTTTGAATTTTGTGGATTAAATCGTTTAAATCTTTGTTTAGTTGTTTTGTAATAAGTGAAGTTAATTTCTTTCTACCTTTGTCTATATCCATGTTGAATGTAAGTTCAGATACGGAAACTTTAAAATTCATTGCAATATTAAATTTGAAACGGTTATCGCTATAGCCTGTGTGAATGTCACGATTCATGCTAAGAACATTTATTGTTACGAAGTCGTCGCCGTCTGTATCTTTTAGATGACTATTACTTTCAACTGAATGAGAAGGGATTTTCAGTGTAAGTGAAACGGGTATATTCGCTTTCTTTTGTAATAGAAGAAGAAGGGCACTTTCATATCGATTTAAAGACATTTTATAGATTCCGCGAGAAGTTAATAATGCAGAGCCGGTAACGAGAATATCTTTTTTACCTTTTTTTATTTCTGAGATAGCAGGTGTTATACCTTTATTAAAAGTTTGCCTATGGAATTCATGGAATGTCGTAAACGCGGTTCGATTGTATAGTTTGTTCGTATTAATTAAATCTGTTAAATATTCAGGAAGTGCAGGCTTATCTTTAAAATTATTATATATAACTGAAGAGATTGAACCGTCTACTGCAACCATGCGCATATTTCCAGTATTTTTAGGGTCGCGATACCAAACATCAAGGTAAGGCATAGCTCCTTCTTGTTTTAAAAATTTCGTACTAAATAAAATGAGTTGTAACTTTTCTGTAGATACTAAACCGCTACTTGAACTATTAAATGTTGCTTTTGCTTCTCGAGGGGTATGTACTGTCGCTTCATGAGTTTCGTATTTTTTCTCCACATCTTCATTAAAAATAGGGTTTACGTGGTATACAATTAATTTTCCTTTTGCTTTTGCATCAAACCCGTAAATTAATGAAATGGATTGTTTTTCTAAGTCGAGCCGATCTCCTCCACATCCTGTTAAAAAGGTTATGAGAAAGCAAAATATAGTGAAAATAAAGCGTCTCATTTAAATTTTTCTCCTTTTCCAATGCTGATAAAGTGTCATGTATAAGAGAAATACGACTGGGAATAGAAAAACGATAAAATAACTTGCAGTTCCCCAAAATTCCCGCAATGCACTTATTTGATACGAGGATGGGATATAAAAAAATAAAACGAAAACACACCCGAATAATAAAAACCAAATAGGTAATGAACTCCCTTTTTTGTTAAGTAACTGATTGATTCCATCTGAGGCAGTAAAAATATAAGGAATGCAAGAATCAAAAATAATGAAGAGATAAAATGACAAAAAGATAATTTCAAACCGTTCCAGAAATGAAAAGTGAAATGGTGTAACAAGAGAGAGAGTGGGCCATAAAAACTTAGTTATACCATCTGGGCTAAAATAAACGAAAGAAACGAACGTAACTTGCAGGTAAACGAATAAAGTAATCATATTTGCAATAACGATTCCTTTTTTTGCAGATGATTTATTACTGAGATAAGGATAAAGGACAAATGCAAACTCAAATCCGAGAAAGGCAATAATAGTTGATTTTACTGTGTTGAAAACTGGTAGCCATCCCTCTTTAAGGAGAGGAAGCAGATAAACCCAATGCCCGTCTTTAAGTGGGATAAATAATAGCAATGGCATCCAGAGTGTAAATAAGACAGTAAAAACAGCATAGCGGCTAATAATAAGAACACCTTTACATGCGAGCATAACCATTGGGATAGATAATAACATCATGATTAAAAACATTGGAGATCTAGGTAAAATCCAAATGTGAATAACGTATAAGAGGGAAAAAATTAAGGATACAGCTGCAAGAACAGCATATAAAATCCAAAAAATCATTCCTACTCTTCCTAGCCACTTCCCAAGATAACGAGTTAGCACATCAAGTAAAGTATACCCGGGATGTTTTTCCATAATTTTTACAATACATAGACTGACTAAAGTAGTGATAGCGCATCCTATTATAATAGACATCCAGCCATCTGTATTCGCCCCTTGCGCAACTTCACGTGGCAGTGTAAGTACACCGAACCCTACTTGAACACCACTAATCGTTAAAATGTATTGAAATAAACTAATCTCCCTCTTTGCACGCTTTGTCACTTATCTTCCTCCGTTTCTTCTATATCGCGTTGTCGATTCTCTTGTTTTAAGTTAAGGGATAGTGGTCGTTTCTTCATTAGTTTCCATGGTAAACGTACAAGAATGTCTTTTAAATCCGAAGCAAATGACGGAGAAAAAGGACTACCATAAGGAACACCAAGTGATTCCATAGAAAGAATATGGATGATGATAACTGCCATCCCGACCATAATTCCAATGACCCCAAACAAAGAAGCGGTTATCATCATTGGAAAGCGAAGAAGCCGAATTCCTGCTGACATTTCCATGTTAGGGATGATAAAAGAAGCGACTGCAGTAATAGATACGACGATAACCATAACATTACTTACTATTCCTGCTTGGACAGCAGCTTGTCCAATGACAATCCCTCCTACGACGCCAATCGTTTGTCCAACGGGACCAGGAAGCCGAACCGCAGCTTCGCGGAGCATTTCAAGTACTAGTTCCATCAAAAGTGCTTCTAATATAGGGGGGAAAGGAATTTTAGCTCGAGATTCTCCAATTGTTAACAATAATTTAAGTGGAATCACTTCATAATGAAAGGAAATCATAGCAATATAAAGAGCTGGAGCAAATATTGCAATAAATAGTCCGGTAAAACGAAGTAGTCGTATGAAAGATGGAATCATTGGCCGGAAGCTGTAATCATCTATCGTCTGAAAAAAAGATGAAAAGGTCATAGGTCCAATTAATACGCCGGGTGAGCGGTCTACAATAACAGCAATTCGTCCATCCAAAATGTGATGGGCCGTTGTATCAGGGCGTTCGGTTATTGATAATTGCGGAAAGAGAGTATAGGAATTATCTTCAACAAACCCTTCTAATTCTCCGGTAGTAATAATGGCATCCACTTTGATTGATTCGATGCGGCATGCCATTTCTTGTACAACGTCTTCGTTTGCAACGTCTGCTAAGTACAGCAAAAAAACCTTTGAAGTAGCTCGTTCACCAACAGTGAATTCCTTCACTTTCAATTCGCGATTTGGAATATATCGACGAATAAGTGCAAGACTGTCGCTCGCTACTTCATTAAATCCTTCGTGTGAGCTTTTTATGGCAGTTTCTGTTGTAGGTTCTTCAATACTTCTTTTTGGCGCCGATTGCGTATCTAGTTCTAACGCTGTAAGTTGTCCATTTATAAATAAAATGCTTTTACCATGTAAAAGGGACTGTTCAATGTCTGACCACTGCTGAACTTTCTTTATATTCCCGACTGTAACTGAGGATTCCCAACAATTATCTTCATTCCACTCTTTAAATAGGAGAGGGCGAAGAATATCAATGTTAATAACAGTTTTGTCTACAAGTCCTTCCATATATATAATTGCAGCTACTTTTCCGTTTTTTAACGGAAAAGTACGTGTAATTAATTCTGGAATACCGCTAAAGAGTTTGGACAAGTGCTTTAGATTAAGGGAAAGAGAGGAAGAGATAGATTTATTTAAAAGGTGATCAGCTTGTTCTTGTGCAGAGAATGAGTTTTCACCACGTATCCATTTATTAAAAGACCCCATTTGTTCGCTTACTCCTTGTTATGTTTTATATGGGTTATTATGGATAGTTCCATGCGGACATATGCGTAGTTTAAATTTTATATTGTATATTTTTAGCTTTAACGCTATAATTACAGTGTTAAAGATGGAATCGTGATATGATCTGTTATGAATCTATCGTTTTATTTATGAATAAATGGATTGGTATTTTAGCAAGATGTGCTAATAAACTACTCCACCATGATAATAACGTGCCGAAATGTGGTGCGTATATTTTCGTGGTGGAGTTTTTTTATTCTCAAAAAGGGGGAAAGACCATGAATAACAACATGGTTCATATTACAATTGACGGAAAAAAGTATACAGCGGAGCCTGGTTCAACGATATTGGGTGTTATTAATGAGAACGGGATTGAACATCCGCAAATTTGTTACGTGCCAGAAGTAGATCCTATTCAAACATGTGACACTTGTATTGTAGAGGTTGACGGAAAGTTAGTGCGCTCTTGTTCGGCAGTAGTGACAGAAGGTATGAACATTGAACGTAATTCTGCTCATGCCAAAGAAGCACAAACAGAGGCAATGGATCGGTTACTAGAAAATCATTTATTATACTGTACAGTATGTGACAACAACAATGGGAACTGTAAACTGCATAATACAGCAGAATTAATGGAAATTGAACATCAAAAATATCCTTATGAACCAAAAGTAGATGCAAGTGAAGTTGATATGACGCATCCGTTTTATCGCTACGATCCTAATCAATGTATTGCATGCGGTCAATGTGTTGAGGTGTGTCAAAACTTACAAGTAAATGAAACGTTATCGATAGACTGGGAAGCGGAACGCCCACGAGTTATTTGGGATGAAGGAGTAAATATTAATGATTCTTCATGCGTGAGCTGTGGTCAATGTGTAACCATTTGTCCTTGTAACGCTTTAATGGAGAAAACGATGCTCGGTGAAGCTGGATTTATGACGGGATTAAAACCGGATATTCTTGAACCGATGGTAGATTTAATTAAAGAAGTTGAGCCTGGATATAGCGGCATTTTTGCGGTATCAGAAGTGGAAGCGGCCATGCGTGATACTCGTACGAAGAAAACGAAAACAGTATGTACATTTTGTGGTGTAGGTTGTTCATTTGAAGTGTGGACGAAAGGGCGTAAAATCCTTAAAGTACAGCCTTCTTCTGATGCACCAGTTAACGCAATTTCTACTTGTGTAAAAGGAAAATTCGGTTGGGATTTCGTAAATTCTAAAGAAAGAATTACAAAACCTTTAATTCGTAAAAATGGAACGTTTGTTGAATCTACATGGGAAGAAGCACTAAATGTAGTTGCAAGTAAATTAGGATCTATTAAAGAAGAATACGGTAAAGATGCTGTCGGTTTTATTTCTTCATCTAAAATTACGAATGAAGACAATTATGTAATTCAGAAGTTAGCTCGACAAGTATTTGAAACGAATAATATTGATAACTGCTCACGTTATTGTCAATCGCCAGCGACAGACGGATTATTCCGTACAATTGGTATGGGCGGAGATGCTGGAACGATTAAAGATATTGCAAAATCCGGTCTTGTTATTATTGTAGGTTGTAATCCGACAGAAGGTCATCCTGTTTTAGCTACACGTATTAAACGTGCGCATAAATTACACGGACAAAAATTAATTGTGGCTGATCTTCGTAAAACAGAAATGGCAGAGCGTTCAGACGTCTTTATTAGTCCAAAACAAGGAACAGATCAAGTATGGTTAATGGCTGTTACGAAATATATGATTGACCAAGGCTGGCACGATCAACGATTTATTGATGAGAATGTAAACTTCTTTGAAGATTTCAAAGAGAGTCTGAAAGAATATACACTTGAATATGCAGAAGAAATGACTGGTATTTCTAAAGAAACACTTATTCAAATGGCTGAAATGATTCGTGATGCAGATGGTACATGTATCCTTTGGGGTATGGGAGTAACGCAAAATACAGGTGGATCTGATACTTCCGCTGCGATTTCAAACTTACTTCTTGCAACAGGTAATTATCGTCGTCCAGGTGCTGGTGCATATCCACTTCGAGGTCATAATAATGTACAAGGTGCTTGTGATATGGGTACTTTACCAGGATGGCTCCCAGGATATCAGCACGTTACGAACGATATGGAACGTGCGAAATTTGAAATGGCTTACGGAGTGAAAATTAATAGTAAACCAGGTCTTAATAATATTGAAATGCTTCACGCAATTGACGAAGGGAAAATGAAAGCTATGTATCTTGTCGGAGAGGATATGGCTCTTGTAGACTCTAATGCGAACCATGTACATGAAGTGTTATCGAGCCTTGATTTCTTCGTTGTACAAGATGTTTTCTTATCTAAAACTGCTCAATATGCAGATGTTGTATTACCGGCAGCGCCATCTCTTGAGAAAGAAGGTACTTTCACAAATACAGAACGCCGTGTACAAAGACTATATCAAGTTCTTCCTACACTTGGAGATGCGAAGCCAGACTGGTGGATCGTGCAAGAAGTTGCGAATAAATTAGGTGCAAACTGGAGTTATAGTCATCCAAGTGAAATTTTTGCTGAAATGGCAAGTTTATCACCACTATTCTCACAAGCAAACTATGAAGTACTTGAAGGATGGAATAGTTTCCATTGGGGAAGTTTCGATGGCACGAATACGCCGCTTCTGTTCCAAGATGGATTTAACTTCCCGGATAAAAAGGCTCGTTTTGCGATTGCTGACTGGGTACGTCCAGCTGAATTCCCAGCGGAGTTCGATCTTCACATTAATAACGGTCGTATGCTTGAGCATTTCCATGAAGGGAATATGACAAATAAATCAACAGGTATTCAAACGAAAGTACCTGGTGTGTTTGTTGAAATTTCTCCAGCACTTGCAAAAGAACGTGGAGTGAAAACAGGTTCATTAGTTCGTCTTGTCTCTCCTTATGGAGCATTAAAATTACGTGCACTTGTAACAGACCGTGTAAAAGCGAATGAGTTATATTTACCGATGAACTCTACAGATAATGAAACAGCAATTAATTTCTTAACAGGTCCTGCTGTGGACGTACGTACGAACACACCTGCTTATAAACAGACGAAAGTGCGTATGGAAGTGCTAGAAGTTGATGGCGCAAATCCGATGCCAAAAGCGAACCCGCGTAACAAAAAACGTCATCCTCAAGCTGGTATTGAGGTGAATCGTAAGTGGGCACGTCCAGGGTATGTGCATTTAACGGATAAGTAGGAGGAGAAAAATATGGCTGCACCTATAAAAATGATTCAAAAACAAGAATTAACTGAGGAAGAAATAAAACAGCAAAAATTAGATGATTTAAAAGAGCTCCTAGCTAATAATGAAGAAGCTTTAAATCAAATGTTTAATATTGTTGGGGAATTAAATGACATCGGAATGCTAGAAGCTGCAAATTCTATGCTAAAGGCGAAAGAACCAATCGCAAAGATTGTTCTTGGCCAAGTGACTCGTGAGCCTGTTACAAATTTAATTAATAATATGATGGGTGCTGCGGGTGCTTTAACAGAACTTGATCCGGAACTTACGAAAAAGCTTATAGGTAGCTTATTAGTAGGACTAGAAGAAGGAAATGAACATCTAGAGAGTAACAAAAAAGTAGGGGTATTCGATCTTATGAAAGTATTGAAAGACCCAGACATTAACCGTGCTATCGGGTTTGGACTTCATTTCTTAAAAGGTATGGGGAAAGGGTTAAAAGACGAATAAACTTCATGAAGTGAACCTTTTCGCCCAAATGTTTGTACGAAATAGTTTGGGCGGAAGGATCATTTTGGTAAAATATATAATAAAGTAAAATGAGGCTTTTGGGAGGTATAATTGTATGTCAAAAAAAGTACATGAATTTAATGATATGATACGAAAACTTCGAAAAGAACTTTTCGGAAAAGGGCCAGAAAGAATTCATACTGTATTTGCTGAAAATATGGCGATTGCGACCCTTTATGGAAACTTAACACCTACTGAAAAATTCATTTCAAGTACGATGGACGGTGCGGAAATGGTTCATATGGCTAGAACGAAAATGATTCAAGAAGTGTATGCTGCGAATTCCCGTGAACACTTGGAGGAACTTGTTGGAGCGAAATTAGTGAATTTATTTTCAGATATGAAAGTAGAAGAGGATATTGCAGTTTCGGTATTTGTTTTTGATAAAAATATAACGTGAGAGAAGGATACTGATCGTGAACCCGATACAGGTAGAAAGAGAAATCTTTCGTTATGAACATGGGGCGTTTAAACATATAGAGGACAGTATTGTAACAGAGTTTCCAGTCACGATTAAAATGAACGGACAGGAGTTTGTTACAATGGTTAGTACTCCAGAATATATAGAAGATATGGTAATAGGCTTCTTAGCATCTGAAGGAATCATTCGGAAGTATGAAGAGATTGATGACATATGGGTACAAGAGAAAGAAGGATTTGTACATGTCACGACGGCAAAAGTGAATCCATATTACGAACAAATGCAAAATAAACGATATATTACTTCATGCTGTGGTATGAGTAGACAAGGGTTTGTTTTTGCGAATGATGCACTAAGCGCAAAGAAAATGAATGGAGTCCATGTACAGGTTGCTGCAGAAGACTGTTTTCGATTAATGAAAGAAATGCAGCAATCTGCGGAGACGTTTCGTCATACAGGTGGCGTTCATAATGCAGCTTTGTGTGATGTGAATGGTATTATTTTAAGCCGAATGGATATCGGTAGACATAATGCATTAGATAAAATTTACGGTTATTGCTTAAAAAATAATATTTCTATAAAAGATAAAATCATTGTTTTTAGTGGTCGTATTTCTTCGGAAATATTATTGAAGGTTGCAAAGATTGGTTGTGAAATTATACTGTCAAAATCAGCTCCAACTGAGTTGGCTTTGCAGCTAGCAGAAGAACTAGGTATTACTACGATAGGGTTTATTCGGAATGAATCCTTAAATGTATATACCCATCCAGAGCGTGTTATAAATATAAAATAAGTAAAAGCGAGGCAATAAAGATGAAACCTGTCACATTAGACAAACTACAACGCCCTTTAAAGGATTTACGTATTTCTGTTACTGATCGCTGTAATTTTCGCTGTCGCTATTGTATGCCAGAAGAAATATTTGGTCCGGATTATTCGTTTTTGTCTAATGATAAAATTTTATCTTTTGATGAGATTGAAAGGATAACACGTATTTTTGTTTCTTTAGGTGTAAGAAAGTTACGAATTACGGGCGGAGAACCGTTACTTCGAAGAGGTCTTCCGCAGCTTATTGAGCGCCTTAATAAAATAGATGGTGTGGAGGATATCGGTTTAACAACCAATGGATCACTACTGAAAAAGTTTGCTCCTGATTTATATAAGGCGGGTTTATCACGTGTGACAGTTAGTTTAGATTCCTTAGAAGAAGATCGGTTTTTCTATTTGAATGGTAATAGAAGCAAAGTGCAAAGGGTCCTGGAAGGAATACAGGCTGCAGCTGAAGTTGGTATGAAAATTAAAATTAACATGGTCGTTCAAAAAGGGAAAAATGAACAAGATATTTTGCAGATGGCGCAATACTTTAAGGAAAATAAGCATATTCTTCGTTTTATTGAGTATATGGACGTTGGGAATTATAACGGTTGGGAATTAAGAGAGGTCGTCTCGAAACAAGAAATAGTAGATGCCATTCATCAAGTTATGCCATTAGAACGGATAGAAGCAAATTATGCAGGTGAAGTTGCGACTCGCTATCGTTATATTGGAAGTGATGAAGAAATAGGTATTATTTCATCAGTAACAGATTCCTTCTGTTCATCATGTACGAGAGCACGTATTTCTGCAGAAGGAAAATTATATACTTGTTTGTTCGCTTCTAAAGGAAATGACTTGAGAGAACTACTTCGATCTGGATACACTGACGAGGAAATAACATATATCGTACGCGATATATGGAACAATCGAGAAGATCGGTATTCAGATGAACGCTTAAATAATACAAGTAAAAAAAGAATACCTAAAATTGAAATGTCACATATTGGTGGTTGATATATAAAAGTGACGCTTTGAGGAAGTATATACAAAATGGAAAGTATGCAACGTTTGTAGATTTTCTATTTTATAGTAAAAGTGATGATTGATATCTCTGTAAAAGATGTGCAGAGAAATTAAGCAGCATTCAAAAACCTTTATTTTGAGGAGGTTTTTTGAAGCTGCTTTTTTATTTGGAGAAAATGGAGGAATTAGTAATGGCATTTCATAAACCGGAACAAATTGCTGAGCTTGTAATTGAGGCCGGTGTTCAAAAAGTAAGTCAGACGTTGCCAGCAATGCTTATTCTCGGTTTTTTAGGAGGAGCGTTTATTTCGCTCGGTTTTTTACTTAACATTCGCGTTTTAGGTAACTTACCAGAGCGCTGGGGTAGTTTGGTCAATGTTTTAGGAGGAGCGGTTTTTCCTGTTGGATTAATGCTCGTCGTATTAGCAGGAGGTGAATTAATTACCGGAAATATGATGTCACTTTCTATGGCGCTTTATGCAAAGAAAATTACATTGGTAAGTGTACTAAATAACTGGGTTTGGATTACTTTCATGAATTTCGTGGGAGCTATTTTTGTTGCGTATTGTTTCGGTCATCTTGGCGGATTAACAGAGGGAGATTATTTAAATAAAACGGTAGCGATAGCAGAAGGAAAGTTACATGAAACGTTTGGGAGAACTTTAATTTTAGCGATTGGATGTAATTGGCTCGTTTGTCTTGCGCTTTGGCTCGCTTATGGGACGAGTGATTTTGTCGGGAAAATAATCGGAATTTGGATTCCAATTATGGCATTTGTAGTGATTGGATTTCAGCAAGTGGTAGCAAATATGTTTGTTATTTCAGCAGTTATTTTTGCAGGTCATCTGACGTGGATGGATCTTGCTAGAAATTTTGTTCCTGTTTTTATCGGAAATGTAATTGGGGGAGCTGGATTTGTTGGATTTGCTTATTTTGCTTGTTATCAAAAACAACATTCTAATATGAAATAGAGTTCGTGAGAGGAAGGATATGTAATGGCTGAGCGGTATTCACGACAACAGTTGTTCAAACCAATTGGGAGTAGAGGGCAAGAAAAAATTCGAAATAAACATGTGTTAATTGTAGGAGCAGGCGCATTAGGAAGTGCAAGTGCCGAAAGTTTCGTACGTGCAGGGATTGGCAAATTGACGATTATTGATCGTGATTACGTTGAATGGAGTAATTTACAAAGGCAACAACTGTACTCTGAACAAGATGTGAGAGAGAAAATGCCGAAAGCAATCGCTGCTAAAAATCGGCTAGAACAAATTAATTCGGAAGTACAAATACATGCTTTCATAATGGATGCAGTTGCAGAAAATATGGAGGACCTATTAAAAAATGTAGATGTAATAATTGATGCAACAGATAATTTTGATATTCGATTTATAATAAATGACTTATCACAAAAACATAATATCCCGTGGGTATATGGTTCTTGCGTTGGATCGTACGGTATGAGTTATACGGTTATTCCGCAAGAGACACCGTGTTTACATTGTGTGCTGAAGAACGTTCCTGTTACAGGTGTGACATGTGATACCGCTGGAATTATTAGCCCGACTGTTCAAATCGTCGCAGCATATCAAGTGGCGGAAGCACTCAAAATTTTAGTCAGAGATTTCTCAGCAATTAGAAAAACATTTTTCATGTTTGATATATGGAGTAATCAAAACCATTTTATAAAACTAGGGAAAATCAAAACAGACGATTGCCCCTCGTGCGGTTTGAATCGAACTTATCCTTATTTATCATACGAACACCAAACGAAGGTGGCTGTTTTATGCGGAAGAAATACAGTGCAAATTAGGCCGGTAGAAAATAGGAAGTACGATTTTGACGATATAGAAAAAGTATTAAAAAAACTGGGGGAAGTAGAGCGGAATCCGTATTTACTATCTTGCCAACTAGATGATTACCGCGTCGTTATTTTTCGAGATGGTCGTGTTTTCATTCATGGTACAAATGATATTTCGAAAGCGAAACAATTATATTATCGCGTATTCGGTTAATAGAAAGGGTTGTCAATAATGGAAAGAAGAGTGCCAATTACGGTTGAAGAAGCTGTTCGTAAAGTAATGGGATTTGCTAGTAACGGCTTAAAGGAACTACTACCTATTGAATTAGCTTACGGACGTATATTAGCGGAGGATTTAGTAGCTGACCATGATGTACCTTCATTCAATCGTTCACCGTATGATGGGTTTGCTATTAGAGCAGAAGATACGAATTTAGCGGGTTATGAAACGCCAATTGTATTTAAAGTAGTTGGTGAAATTGGCGCAGGATCGCTATTCGATGAGAAAGTAGGTCCGTTTCAAGCGGTTCGAATTATGACGGGAGCACAAATTCCGAATGGGTGTGATGCGGTTGTTATGTTAGAGCTGACTCGTCAATATGAGGAAGCTGGCAACAATTATATGGAAGTGAAGCGATCGTTCAAAGCGGGCGACAATATTTCTTTTCAAGGTGAAGATGCTCGTAAAGGAACGGTTCTTGCAAAAAAAGGATCATACATTCATCCAGGGATTTCAGCTCTTCTTGCTACGTTCGGATATAGTGAGGTACCAGTGGCGAGAAAGCCTGTAATTGGATTGTTAGCGACTGGTAGTGAATTACTGGATGTAAATGATTCGTTACAGCCAGGGAAAATCCGAAATAGTAATACGTATATGATATTGTCTCAAATTCGAAGAGCGGGCGGCAGAGTAAAATATTTTGGGAAGTTTAGCGATGATTTTCATACATGTTTCACAGCTGTAAAAGAAGCGTTAAGCCAAGTGGATATGCTCATTACAACAGGCGGTGTATCAGTAGGGGATTACGATTATTTACCAGCTATTTACGAAAAGTTAGGTGCATCGGTTCTTTTCAATAAAGTTGCAATGCGGCCAGGAAGTGTTACGACTGTAGCGCAATTAAATGGCAAGTTATTATTTGGTTTATCAGGAAATCCATCTGCTTGTTACGTAGGATTTGAATTATTTGTAAGACCGTGTATTCGGACGTATATGTTTAGTGAAAAAGCACATGTAAAAAGAGAAAAAGCGTTATTAGGAGAAGATTTTTTAAAACCAAATCCATTTACAAGATTTGTGCGAGCAAAACTGACATATAACGAAGGGCAATTAATTGCTTATCCGTCAGGGTTTGATAAATCTAGCTCGGTTTCTTCTCTAGCAGAGACAAATATATTTATTGTACTTCCAGGTGGTACGAGAGGTTATAAAAAAGATATGTTCGTAGATGTTCTCTTGCTGGAAGATAACGAAGGTAGTGAATGGCCTTGGGCATTTTATAAAGTGAGAGGTGTTTCTAATGGGACAAGCGCTATTTGAGATTGTAGATATACCGATTGTAGTTGAAGAAGTAACGAATAAAGTCGCAAGAAGAGAAGCAGGTGCAATTACAACTTTTATTGGTACGGTGAGAGAGTTAACAAAAGGAAAACGAACATTACATTTAGAGTATGAAGCATATAAACCGATGGCAGTAAAACAACTTACGAAAATTGGTGAAGAAATGAATGGAAAATGGCCGGATGCAAAAGTAGCAATTACGCACCGAGTAGGGCGGTTAGAAATCATGGATATTGCGGTCGTTATTGCAGTTTCATCACCGCATCGTAAAGTAGCGTATGAAGCGAATGAATACGCGATTGAACGTATAAAACGAATCGTCCCAATTTGGAAAAAAGAATTTTGGGAAGATGGAACGATGTGGATTGGAGATCAACTTGAAAATACGGCATATCCGGATGGAAAACCGAAGAAGGAAGAATGAGAAGATGATTACAATTTTATTGTTCGCAAATTTACGTGAGGAAGTCGGATCGAATCGACTAGTAATTTTAGAAAAGCAAGAAATGACAGTTCAGCAATTAAAAGAATGGCTCAAAGCAAGCTATTGCTTACAATCGTTTGATAGAGTGATGGTGGCTGTTAATGAAGAGTTTGTAACGGATGAAGAGATGATAAAAGCTGGAGATATAGTCGCATTAATCCCGCCCGTTAGTGGGGGATAATAAGCTTTTTCGCCAAGAAGATGTTGTATATAAATTCGAATACGAGAAGGGATGAGTTCTATGATTACTCAAGAACAAATAATGAACGCATTAAAACATGTAGAGGATCCGGAGTTACACAAAAGTATTGTAGAATTAAATATGGTTAGAAATATACAAATGAATGGAACAGAGGTTAAACTTGAAGTAGTGCTAACGATTCAAGGTTGTCCATTAAAGGCAAAAATTCAACAAGATGTGGAAGAGTCTCTTCAGGCAATTGGTGCATCTAAAGTAGATTTGACATTTGGTTCTATGACACAAGAAGAACGAGCTGCGCTAACAGAGAAATTAAAGAAAAATAGTAGAACAGAAACTGGTATGCCGAGCATGCTTCACCGTGATTCAGGGGTACGATTTATTACTGTAACGAGCGGTAAAGGTGGAGTTGGAAAATCAACGGTGACAATTAACCTTGCAACTGCTTTAGCTCGTATGGGCAAAAAAGTGGGGATATTAGATGCAGATATATATGGTTTTAGCATTCCAGCTATGATGGAAACGAATCAAAAACCGACGATGATTGATCAAACAGCAATTCCGGTTGTTAGTCACGGTGTTAAAATTATGTCGATGGGATTTTTTACGGAAGGAAATAACCCAGTTATGTGGCGCGGACCGATGTTAAATAAATGGATTCAAAATTTCCTCGCGAATACGCACTGGGGAGAATTAGATTATTTACTTCTTGATTTACCACCTGGCACAGGAGATGTAGCTATTGATGTTGCAGCAATGATCCCGCAGGCGCAAGAAATTATCGTTACAACACCACACAATGTAGCTTCATTCGTAGCATCTAGAGTAGGTGTTATGGCAAAACATACGAAACACGAGATTTTAGGGATTGTAGAAAATATGGCTTATTATGAAGAACAAGATGGATCGAAAAATTATCTCTTCGGAAAAGGTGGCGGCGAAATGCTTGCAGAACAATTGCAAACAGAAGTGATTGCACAAATACCTTTTGCAAAACGAGAAGAAAATAACGGTTCATCTGTATATGATGAAGAGTCTCTTGTAGGAGAAGTGTTTACATCGTTAGCGGAGGATATTATTTATAGAGGATAGAGGGGGAAGTTTAGTATGGCGTGTAATATCGATCATTCTATGGAAGATGTAATGAATAAGCTTGAAAGTCAAAAGAGTTTTTTGCCTAAAGAGATTTTTACAGGATTGAAGGGATTTTTGCAAGGTAATCATTCACAGGAAATATTAAATGATATCTTTCATCTTTTAAAAAAGTATGACTTAGTTAGTAAAGAAGAACGAGAGATGAGAAATATTCAATTATTGCTGATTATAAAATAAATACGCTTTGGCTTTTGTTTTTTTGCAGAAGGGGTGAATGTAATGGATATGAAAAAGATGATTGAAACGATAGAAGCAACTAAAGTGACTGACGAAGAATTATCGATTTCTACTTTACATCAAAAGCTTGTGAAGTTGTATAGTCAAAAAGATAGTGCGGAGTATACGGAGATATTAAAATATATTTTATCATTATCCGTGCAGCTGAAGCTGAATCTCGTATTGAAATATTTTGGTGTGCGTCCGGTTGTTGCTGCAGATGAACGTATGCAATTTCAAGAGATATTTAAATGTTTAGCTAAGAAAGATGATAATGGGGAATGGTTTCTAAATTTCGTTTCTTTATATGTAGGACTAATTGTAGTTCTTCATTTTGATGAAAAAGAGATTGAGAGAAGTTTTTTCGATGATATGGTAGTGGATGAAGGGAATGCAATATAAGATTCTGCTTATAACATCTTTCTATTTAATTGCTTTAACTGCGATTTTAGTTCATTATTTAAATATAAAGGTAACTAATTAATAAAAAGTGTTCTTCAGTTGTTTCCATCGTTTTTTCATGTTACCATTAAGCGAATTTTTCATAGGGAGAGAAAGCGATGAAATGGATTTATTTTATTATTATTAACGTTATAGCTTTTAGCCTTATGGGGCTTGATAAACGAAAAGCGAAGAAGAAACAGTGGAGAACGCCAGAAAGTACGTTGTTTTTATCAGCGGCAGCTGGAGGCGCAGTTGGTGCTTGGATCGGTATGTATATGTTTCACCATAAAACACATAAAAAGAAATTTGTTTTCGGTATACCATTACTTGTCGTTATAACAGTATGTTTACTTTTTGTTGTATGAGAAATGTCGAAAGAATTGCAGATTGATTATTGGTAAAGTGAGCATGCGGGACCGTATAATGGAGAAAAATGAGAAGAGGAGAAAAGGGAAGATGGGGAGTCAATCAGCACAGCAAAAAAAAGGGATTATATATGCAGCTGGTGCTTATACGATGTGGGGAATCCTACCAATCTATTGGAAATGGGTTGAGGAAGTTCCAGCAGATGAAATATTAGCACACCGCATCGTTTGGGCGTTTGTTTTTATGTTACTTGTATTAGGTGTTACGAAGAGGTTTCGTCAGTTTATTGGGGAGTTCGTGAACCTTTTTAAACGACCTAAATTATTAATGTCATTAACAATAGCTTCAGTCTTGATTAGCGGAAACTGGTTTGTCTACATATGGGCCGTTAATCATAATCATGTTATTGAAGCAAGTCTTGGATATTATATTAATCCGCTTATTAGTATTTTACTTGGTACAGTCGTTTTAAAGGAAAAGTTAAACTTTTGGCAATATGTTGCAGTTGGTTTAGCTGGAATAGGGGTTATCATTTTAACAGTCCGTTTCGGATCTATTCCGTGGGTTTCTTTATCACTTGCCTTTTCGTTTGGATTATACGGATTAACGAAAAAATTGTTAAACTATGATGCGACAATTGGTCTTACGATGGAAACAATGTTAGTGACGCCGTTTGCAATTATTTATCTCGTTATGACAGGAGCGCATGGATTCGGTTCATTTGGATCTATTTCCATGTCATCGACGTTACTATTAATAGGAGCAGGCATTGTTACAGCTTTACCACTTTTTTATTTTGCAAAAGGAGCACAACTTATTCCCCTTTATATGGTAGGATTTTTACAATATATTGCACCAACGATTAGTTTGATTTTAGGTGTATTCGTATTTGGTGAACATTTCACATCTACTCATATGATGGCATTTTTCTGTATATGGGTTGCATTATTTGTGTTTTCAATAGCGAAAACAAAGTTTTTAGTGCAGAAGCAACCGAAATTTATAAAAAATAAATCAGCAAAAGTATCATAATGCGTAGTATTTTCTACGCATTTTTCTTTATACTGATACTATATAGATTTCCATTATAGTCAGTAGGGAGCTGAGAACGTGGAAACAATTTTACATAATGATCCGCTTATGGCCGCTGTAATTTCATGGTTTCTAGCACAATTAACGAAAGTAGTCTTTAAATTATTCAAAACGGGTGAATTTGATTTTGCAAAGTTTTTCGCTTCAGGTGGGATGCCGAGTTCTCATGCTTCAACTGTTACAGCACTTGCGACAGGTGTTGGCGTTGTGGAAGGTGTGGAAAGTACCTTATTTGCTATTGCTGCTATCTTTGCAATAATTGTTATGTATGATGCTTCAGGAGTAAGACTTGCGGTTAGTAAACAAGCGAAAATATTGAATGAGTTCTTTCACGGTAGACAAACAGAATATAAGAAGTTAAATGAACTTGTCGGGCATACACCGTATGAAGTAGTAGTCGGTGCTTTAGTAGGGATTATTGTCGGAGTGGGATATTGCTTATGAGCAGAACATTTTATATGTTCTGTTTTTCTTTGTTTTCATACATATTTAGCTACCTTTTTGAATATCGTTATACGGATTTCGAAAGGGTGGGTGAGTAACTTGTTATTATATGAAAAAGTGCATGAAGAAATAGCGAGAAGAACAACTGCACTTCAAACGATGCAACGGCAAGATGGTACGTGGCAGTTTTGTTTTGAAGGAGCACCATTAACAGATTGCCATATGATTTTTTTATTAAAATTATTAGGTAGAGATAAAGAGATAGAACCGTTTGTAAAAAGATTAGCATCACTTCAAACAAATGAAGGAACATGGAAATTGTATGAAGATGAAGTGGGTGGCAATTTATCTGCTACAATTCAATCTTATGCGGCCTTACTAGCTTCAAAAAAATATACAAAAGAAGATGCGAATATGAGGCGAGCCGAAATGTTTATTAAGGAACGTGGAGGCGTGGCGCGTGCTCATTTTATGACGAAGTTTTTATTAGCAATTCATGGAGAATATGAATACCCTTCGCTCTTTCATTTGCCAACACCGATTATGTTTCTGCAAAATGATTCACCCCTCAGTATATTTGAATTGAGTAGCTCAGCACGTATCCATTTAATTCCGATGATGGTTTGTTTAAATAAAAGATTTCGAGTAGGAAAAAAGTTACTGCCAAATTTAAATCATATCGCAGGCGGGGGCGGGGAATGGTTTCGGGAGGAGCGGTCTCCGTTGTTTCAAACGTTATTAAGTGATGTAAAACAAATCATATCGTATCCACTTTCTTTACACCATAAAGGATATGAGGAAGTCGAACGTTTTATGAAAGAGCGTATTGATGAAAATGGAACGTTATATAGTTACGCAACTGCCTCATTTTATATGATTTATGCTTTACTCGCGTTAGGACATTCTCTTCAATCATCAATGATTCAAAAAGCTATAGCAGGGATAACATCTTATATATGGAAGATGGAAAGAGGGAATCATTTGCAAAACTCTCCTTCAACTGTATGGGATACGGCTTTACTCAGCTATACGTTACAAGAGGCCCACGCTTCGAAAGATAATAAGATGATTCAACATGCAGCAGCGTATGTATTAAAAAAACAGCATACAAAAAAAGCTGATTGGAGCGTACATGCTCCGGCGCTGACTCCAGGCGGTTGGGGTTTTTCAGATGTGAATACGACAATTCCAGATGTCGATGATACAACAGCCGTGCTAAGAGCGTTGGCAAGAAGTAGAGGGAACGAAAATGTAGATAATGCCTGGAAGAAAGGGGTCAATTGGGTTAAAGGATTACAAAATAATGATGGTGGTTGGGGAGCGTTTGAAAAAGGTGTGACGAGTAATTTATTAGCAAATTTACCAATCGAAAATGCAAGCGATATGATTACAGATCCCTCTACACCAGATATTACAGGAAGAGTGTTAGAGCTTTTCGGGACATACGCGCAAAATGAATTGCCTGAGAAACAAAAACAAAGTGCGATAAATTGGTTAATGAATGTGCAAGAGGAAAATGGATCATGGTATGGGAAATGGGGGATTTGTTATATATATGGTACGTGGGCTGTTATGACGGGTTTACGGTCACTCGGAATTCCATCTAGCAATCCATCAATGAAAAGAGCAGCTTTATGGTTAGAACATATACAGCATGAAGATGGTGGGTGGGGGGAATCGTGCCAAAGTAGCGTGGAAAAAAGGTTCGTTACTTTACCATTTAGTACACCATCCCAAACAGCATGGGCGTTAGATGCTCTCATTTCTTACCATGATGAAGAAACACCAGCTATTCGAAAAGGTATTTCATATTTGCTTGCGAATCCTTATGTGAATGAAAAATATCCTACCGGAACAGGTTTGCCAGGTGGGTTTTATATTCGTTATCATAGCTATGCCTATATATATCCGCTACTTACTTTGGCACATTATATAAAAAAATATAGAAAATAAACCGAGAGGATATCTCTCGGTTTATTTTGTTGGGTAGTAGGTCCCTGTTGAAAAGAATAAGGTTGTGCGTTCTTTATTTTTCTGTTGACTGGCGTTTTTGACGTGCATCAGCGGCATTTGCACGTGCGTTTGCTTCTAAGTCATTGTGGTCAGCGAGTTCACGAGAGAACTCAACATCAATGCCATCAGCAGCTTTGTTTTGCTTGAAATTTTTTTTGTTCATTCGACACAATCTCCTTGTGTTTTATGCGACGTTGCAAAGTTAGTTTGACA
Source organism: Bacillus cereus group sp. MS39 (assembly GCF_040448665.1). Lineage (NCBI taxonomy): Bacteria > Bacillati > Bacillota > Bacilli > Caryophanales > Bacillaceae > Bacillus > Bacillus cereus group sp. MS39. Next base: position 1,868,755 of record NZ_CP123058.1, read on the forward strand.
CAAATAGACTTTTTTATACAAAGAGGAATTGGGAAGCAAAGAGCCGAAATATACAGTATAAGTAATAGAAATGGGGGATAGGGATGGAGTTTTTAAATGGGAAAACAGCTGTAGTAACAGGAGCTGCACAGGGAATTGGAAAAGAGATTGCAAGGGTTTATGCAAAACTAGGGGCTAAAGTATTAATTAGCGATGTAAATGAAGAGAAGCTACAAAAAACGACACGTGAATTATCAGATGAAGGATATGAAGTGAAGCAGTATCGTTGTGATGTGAGTAATCAAAATGATGCGAAGTCCTTAATTGAATACGCTGTCCAAACATTTGGTACACTGCACATTTTAGTAAATAATGCAGGAATAACGCGAGATGCTATGTTACATAAAATGGAGAAACCAGAATGGGAACAAGTACTGCAAGTAAATTTAACAGGTGTTTTTTATTGTATGCAGCCAGCGCTTCTTTACATGAGACAACAAGGGTATGGACGCATTATTAATATATCTTCAATTAGTAGAGAAGGAAACATAGGTCAAGCGAATTATGCTGCTACAAAGGCAGGAGTTGTAGGTTTAACGAAAACAGCGGCGAAAGAAGTTGGAAGCTTCGGCATTACGTGCAATGCGATTTGTCCAGGGTTTATGGATACAGATATGACAAAAACGATACCAGATAAAGTGAAAGAAAAGATGGTTGGCGCGATTCCAGTTGGTAGAATTGGAACGCCAGAAGATATTGCGAACGCAGCTGCCTTTTTAGCGTCAGAATACGCATCCTATATTACAGGAGAAGTATTGAATGTGAGCGGAGGACTACAAGTTTAAAGGAATACATAATGAAAAGAACCTGACCGGATAGGCCAGGTTCTTTTTTCGTTAATTTAAGTTGAGCCAAACGCTCTTCACTTCTGTATAGTTATTTAATGCGTAAGATCCCATTTCACGGCCAAGACCAGATTGTTTAAAACCTCCGAATGGAGATGCTGCATCAAAGACGTTATAACAGTTTACCCATACAGTACCAGCACGTACTTTACTTGCAACATAGTGTGCTGTTTTAACATTTTCTGTCCACACACCAGCCGCTAAGCCGAACTGTGATTTATTTGCACGTTCAATTACTTCATCAATATCGTTAAAAGGTATTGCAGAAATAACTGGACCGAAAATTTCTTCTTTTGCGATCGTCATTTCGTCATTTACGTCGGCGAATACTGTAGGAGAAACGAAGTAGCCTTGATCGAATGGATTGCTTCCTCCGCAAAGTACTTCAGCGCCTTCTTCAATCCCTTTTTCAATGTAGCCCATTACACGTTTTTGTTGTTCTTCGGAAACGAGAGGACCGATTGTTGTTTCAGGGTTAAGACCGACACCTTGATTTAGTTTTTTAGAATAGAGGACGAGATCAGCCATGACATTATCATACATTTTCTTCGGAACAAATAAGCGTGATCCAGCAGAGCATACTTGTCCTTGGTTAAACATAACACCAGAAAGTGCACCAGGAATCGCGCGAGATAAATCAGCATCTGGCAAGATGATATTTGGTGATTTACCGCCTAACTCAAGTGTAACGCGTTTTAATGATTCAGATGCTTGTCGCATAATTTGTTTACCGACTGGAGTAGAACCAGTAAATGCAATTTTATCAACGAGTGGATGATTAACGAGAGCTTGTCCAGCTGATTCACCGAATCCAGGAACGATATTAATAACACCTTTCGGGAATCCAGCTTCTTCAATTAATTCAGCTAAGTATAGAGCAGATAGTGGAGTTTGCTCTGCAGGTTTTAAAACGATTGTACATCCTGTAGCAAGCGCTGCTCCCATTTTCCACATTGCCATAAGAAGTGGGAAGTTCCAAGGAATAATTTGACCGACGACACCAACAGCCTCATGGCGTGTATAGTTAAAGTAATTACCAGAAACAGGGATTGTTTGACCAACGATTTTCGTAGCCCAGCCAGCATAATAGCGCATATGTTCAATTGCAAGTGGTATGTCTGCTGCCATTGTTTCACGGATTGGCTTTCCGTTATCTAATGTTTCGAGCTGTGCAAGCTCTTCTTTATGTTCTTCCATTAAATCAGCTAACTTGTACATAAGACGGCTTCGCTCAGCAGTGCTCATGCGAGACCAAGGACCTTCGTCGAAAGCCATGCGAGCTGCAACGACAGCTTTATGAATATCTTCTCGACCAGCCTCAGAAACGACGGCAAGTGTTTCGCCGGTTGCTGGGTTAGGTGTTTTAAATGTTTTTCCGGAAGCGCTCTCAATGAAGGATCCATTCACATATAACTTTTTTGTACCTTGAAGAAACTTTTCTACCTTTTCATGAAGATTTACAGCTAGTTGACTCATTGTATAACCCCCTTGAAAATATAATGTAAACGCAGTACGAGACGGCGTTTATTCCGAAATCAAGGATGTGGGAACTAGATGGAAAGCCTCTAATTTTAATCATAATTAACAAATACTGAAAATTCAAATTTCATTTGTGTTACAATTGTAAAAAATATGTAATGTAAGAGAAACTTCTATATGATTATAAAAAATCCTGCTTGTTTTTGCTTTCTAGTAGGAAAAACTAGAAGAACAATGGTACAATAATACATCGTGAGAGGAGGGAGAAAATGAAGAATTATCATGATGATCCACGCTTTCGAATTGCCCATAGAGAAGCGTTAATTGGTCTTGGACTTGCTATTATCAATTTTATAATATGGTACGGATTTGCTTATGGGCTTGGTAGTGAAAATCCAAGTGAATATACATATGTATTCGGTTTTCCAGCATGGTTTTTTTATAGCTGTATCGTTGGATTTATCGTTATGGTTATTTTACTTAGTTTAGTTGTTCGTTTTGTATTTCAAGATATTTCACTCGATGAGGAAGAAAAAAGTGAGGAATAATAGATGAATTGGTATGTAATCATTCCAATGATAATTTCGTTTATCGTTGTATTTTTAATTGGTGTATATGCTTCAAGACGCGTACAAGCGACTGCTCATAATAAATTTTTACAAGAATATTTTCTTGGTGGGCGTGAACTTGGCGGTTTATTATTAGCGATGACAATGATTGCTACGTATGGTAGTGCTAGTAGCTTTATTGGTGGTCCAGGTATTGCGTACAATATGGGCCTCGGATGGGTATTATTATCTGCGATTCAAGTTGTAACAGGGTATATAGTTTTAACGGTTATCGGTAAAAAGTTTGCAATTATCGCTAGGAAGATGGAAGCCATTACTCTTATCGATTATTTAAAGGGAAGATACAATAATAAAGCAGTTGTTATACTTTCTGCGTTATGTATTATTATCTTCTTATTTTCAGCAACAGTAGCTCAATGGGTCGGCGGTGGCCGATTAATTGAATCACTAACGGGTCTATCTTATACAACAGCACTATTTTTATTTACTTTTTCTGTACTTGTGTACGTATTAATTGGTGGATTTCGTGCAGTTGCTTTATCAGATACGTTATTAGGAATTATTATGTTAGTTGGAACGACAATCATTTTAATTGCTACTGTCATTGCTGGTGGTGGAATTGAAAAGATTATGCAGGAACTTATTCAAATCAATCCGAATTTAATTACACCATTCGGAGCGGATGGTAGTTTAACGAAATCATATGTGACATCATTTTGGATTTTAATTGGAATTGGTGTTGTTGGTTTACCGCAAATTAGCGTGCGTGCCATGTCTTATAAAAATTCAAAAGCTATGCATCAAGCATTAATAATTGGAACGGTTGTTGTAGGTACAATTATGATTGGTATGCATTTAACAGGTGTATTTGCACGAGTCGTACTTCCGGGTATAACGGTACCAGATAAAGTAATGCCGCTACTCGCGATGGAAGTGTTGCCACCTTGGTTAGCCGGAGTTTTTTTAGCCGCGCCAATGGCAGCAATTATGTCTACAGTAAACTCGTTATTGTTACTTGTAAGTTCATCAATTATTAAAGATATATACGTAAATTACATAAATAAAGATGCAGCAGACAGTACGATCAGAAAAGGAAGTTTGTGGATTACTGGTATCGTAGGGCTACTCGTTTATGCAGCAGCAATTAAACCACCAGATTTTTTAATATGGTTAAATTTATTTTCTTTCGGTGGGTTAGAAGCAGCATTCATTTGGCCAATCGTATTAGGGTTATATTGGAGAAAAGGAAATGCAACAGGAGCGCTTGCCTCTATTTTAGTTGGGGTAGGGTCATATATGTGTATTCATCTTTTCTATCCAAATCCGTTCGGTATACATACAGTTGTCTTCCCAATTTGTTTTGCGTTTATAGCTTATATCATTGGAAGTATGGGTGCTGTGAAGAAAAACAGTATAGGTTAGAGGAAGAACGTAGTCCTTATAGAGGACTACGTTTTTTTGTGTGAATTTATTCTTTTTTATTCTGTATATGTAAGGTTATTCATAAATTAATAACAATTGAGGGGATGGAGTTGAGGTCGATGAAAAAAGTATTATTTTTGGGAGACCCAGGAATTGATGACTCTTTAGCCATCATGTACGGAATTATGCATCCTGATATTGATATTGTTGGTGTTGTAACCGGATATGGAAATGTAACACAAGAAAAGGCGACAAGTAATGCAGCATATTTGCTACAAATGGCAGGGCGGGAAGATATACCTGTTATTAATGGTGCGAAAATTCCTTTATCCGGAGATGTTACAACGTATTATCCAGAAATTCATGGGGCAGACGGTTTAGGACCAATTAAACCTCCAAAAGCTTTTTCGCCAAATATAAAACCTTTTTGTGCTTTTTTTGATATTCTTGAAAAGTATAAAGGAGAATTAATCATTGTTGATGCTGGTAGGTCAACGACACTAGCGACAGCATTTATTTTAGAAAAGCCGATGATGAAGTATGTGAAAGAATATTATATAATGGGTGGTGCTTTTTTAATGCCCGGCAATGTGACACCAGTCGCAGAGGCGAATTTCCATGGTGATCCGATTGCGTCCCAATTAGTTATGCAAAATGCCAAGAATGTGACATTAGTGCCACTTAACGTTACATCTGAAGCAATTATTACGCCAGAAATGGTGAAATATATTACGAAACACTCTAAAACGAGTTTTAATAAATTAATTGAACCGATATTTACGTATTATTATAAAGCGTATAAAAAGTTAAATCCGAAAATAACAGGTAGCCCAGTACATGACGTTGTTACAATGATGGTTGCGGCGAATCCGTCTATTTTGGATTATGTGTACCGTCGTGTTGATGTGGATACAGTAGGGATTGCAAAGGGAGAAAGTATTGCGGATTTCCGTCCACAACCTGATGCAAAATCCTTAAAGAATTGGGTGCGAATTGGTTGGTCATTACATTATAAAAAATTTCTCGAAGACTTCGTGAAAATTATGACGTAGACATAATAGGAGAATACAAGTTAAAATAATGGAGATGATTACTAAAATAATCATCTCCATTATTTTGTTTGAAAGAGATAGATAGAGAAGAGTTATACAATAGGAGAGGAATTTTACTTGAAAAAAACTATAGTATGCGCAGTGATTGTGGGTATTTTCGTTTTGCTAATATCGGGTAATTTTTTAGTGAAAAAAGTGTGGAGTTCAAATAATGATGATGCACAGTATATCGCATCCTTTATTGAAGAACATAAAGATGAAAAAAATAGTGCGCTTCTCGTGAAGAGAAATGATAAAGTTGTTTATTCTGTAAATCCAAATGTTGTATTGCCAGTTGCTAGTACGATGAAGTTAATTGTGGCGCTTGAATATACGAAACAAGTTACGGAAGGGAAAATTGATCCGTCTAGTTTCGTTTCCATTAATGATATAAATCGTTATTATGTGCCGAATACAGATGGCGGTGCACAAGATAGATGGCAAAGGTATTTGCAAAAGACAGACAAGATAACAGAAGGGGCAGTTTCTTTAGAAGAAGTGGCAAAAGGAATGGTTAAGTTTAGTTCGAATGCGAATGCTGAATATTTGATGGAAGTGTTAGGATTAGATAATATTAATCGTAATTTACAAAGTTTATCGCTTCCAGCACATCAGCCGCTATTTCCGATTGTTTCATCTTTATACATCCCTGGATATTTGCATAAAGAACTACATGTTCCGAAATATAAAATAGAGAAAAAGTTAAAAGAAATGTCTCAAGAGCAATATCGTGAATATGCGATGATTATTCATGAACGCTTAAAAAAGAAGGGGCCATTATTACAGAAGGAAATACCTCTTTATTTAGAGGAACGTTACGATAAAATTTGGTCAGATCGATTACCAGCAGCTTCTGCAAACGATTATATGGTACTGCTTCAAAAGGCAAATCATAAAGGTGGACTGACAGAAGCCGAAGAAAAAGTGTGGGCGAATATCGTTGAAACAGATATGAGTGCTAAGAAATATCGTAAAACATTTAGACATGCAGGGCAAAAAAATGGCTATACGCCATGGACTGTTACAAAAGCAGTTTATGCGATGGATAAACGCGGGAACTGTACAGAAATAGTGTTCTTAGCAAATGATTTAAATGAAGACGACAGTGCAGAAATACGGAAACATTTAGCAAACTTACATTTTCAAGTGTTGCAAAGTGATAAGTATGATGCGACTTTTATTAAGTAACTCGGTGCAGAGAGCACCGAGTTTATTTTTATGTACAAGCACTTTTTTCCTATCTCTGGGTATGATGGGTAATAATACTTAGGTGAGAGGGGAAAAGGTGATGAAACAAAGTAAAGAAGATTTTATAAAGAGTGAAGGCGCTGATTTCCCTGGAAAAACATATGTGGATTGCGTATTACAACATGTATTTCATTTTCAGCGAAATTACTTATTGAAAGATATGTTTCAAGTGCATAAAGCGCATATTGTGATGCTAACAGAAGAAAGTCTAATGAAAAAGGAAGAAGCTAAAGTTATATTAAACGCTCTTAAAAAGGTAGAGGGAATTCCAAAAGATCAATTGCTATATACAAAGCAGCATGAAGATCTCTTTTTTCTAGTTGAACATTTAATTTCTCAAGAAGCGAAATGCGATTTTGTAAGTAATATGCATATTGGTAGAAGTAGAAATGATATGGGGGTAACGATGTATCGTATGAGTTTAAGGCGATATGTACTACGATTAATGGAGCATCATTTGTTATTGCAAGAAAGTATACTACAACTTGCTGCTGATCATAAGGAAACGATTATGCCAGCTTATACACATACACAACCAGCGCAGCCCACAACATTTGGTCATTATACGTTAGCGATTTATGATACGATGCAGAGAGATTTAGAACGAATGAAACGAACGTACAAACTTTTAAATCAGTCTCCAATGGGAGCCGCCGCTCTTTCTACAACAAGTTTCCCAATTAAACGAGAGCGAGTTGCCGATTTACTTGGGTTTACAAATGTAATTGAGAACTCATATGATGCTGTTGCTGGAGCGGATTATTTATTAGAAGTTAGCTCGTTACTTATGGTAATTATGACGAATACGAGTAGATGGATTCATGACTTTTTACTATTAGCGACGAAAGAATATGATGGTATTACTGTTGCAAAGCCATATGTACAAATAAGTAGTATTATGCCGCAAAAGCGAAATCCAGTTTCCATTGAACACGCCCGTGCGATTACGAGTAGTGCTTTAGGAGAAGCATTTACAGTATTTCAAATGATTCATAATACACCATTTGGTGATATTGTCGATACGGAAGATGATTTGCAGCCGTATTTATATAAAGGAATTGAAAAGACCATTCGTGTTTTTTGTATTATGAATGCAGTTATTCGAACAATGAAAGTAGAAGAAGAAACGTTAAAAAGTCGTTCTTATAAACATGCAATTACGATAACTGATTTCGCAGATGTTTTAACAAAAAACTATAGCATTCCATTTCGGCATGCGCATCATGCAGCGAGTGTTATTGCGAATATGTCATTGGAGCAGAAAAAGGAGCTACATGAATTACATTTCAAAGATGTAAATATATACTTACAAGAAAAATTTAAAGTACATTTGTTAGAAAAAGAGTGGGAAGAAATTGTATCGCCAGAAGCTTTTATTCAAAAAAGGAATGTATACGGTGGACCGAGTAAAAAAGAAATGGAGCGTATGATTAAAAATCGAAAAGAGTCATTTCAAAAAGAAGAAGAGGTATTTGAAAAAGAAAAACAGAGAATTTTACAAGCTGAAACTGATTTGAATATGTTAACTTCGAATTATATTGAATCGTAAAAGAAGGATTTAATGAATTAATCGCCAATACTTAATTAAAATATAGATGGAGAGAAGAGATTGTCGATGATTCAATTACACGTATATAAAGAGATTCTTCATTTTAAAGAAGATGTTACACCATTTTTAGAAAAGAATGAGCAGGAAAATAATTTAATGTTAGGTATATTACAAGTAGCTCAAGAACCGACGTTTATGGGCGTAGCGAAACGAGGAGAAGAAATTGCAATTGTATTTCTTCAAACAGAAGAGAAGATACAAATGATTGTTGCAACTTCTGAAATTCCGGAAGTAGATATAGTGAAACTTGCAAAAGAGTTATCGAAAGTATATCCAGACATTCCTGGATTGATCGGTAATAAGGAAACTGTACAGAGATTAGCGGAAGAGATTGCCGTGTTAGAAAATAAGAAAACGAATGTTGTAATGGAACAGGGTGTGTATGCATTACAACAAGTTAAGAAGAAGTGGACCGAGGATGGGGCTTTTCGAGAAATAGGTAGTGATGAGCTACCATTAATAGAACAGTGGATTTATCAATTTTGCGAAGATGTAAGGCTTCCTACTACGAAAGAAGAAGCGAAACAAACCGCTCATACATTAATTACGAACCGTCGGCTATTTGGTTTAGATGTAGATGGGAAGCTTGTTTCTGTAGCTGCAAAAACGAGACCGACTACAAACAATATAACAGTTAATTTCGTATATACACCGAAAGAAGCGCGGAAAAAAGGGTACGCATCTAGTTGTGTCGCTGCACTTAGTCAACGTATGTTAGATGAAGGATATAAGACGACTACGTTATATACTGATCTAGCGAACCCTACGTCTAATAAAATTTATCAAGAAATTGGTTATGAACAAATTGCGGAGTCTGTGCTCATATTTTTAGAGAAGTAGAATAAAAAGGCGTGCTATTTTAGCACGCCTTTTTATTATTCATCAATTCTAATAAACTCGCCTTGCGGGAAGTTCTCAGTTTCTAGTAAGCTACGAATAGCTTTTGCCACATATTCAGGTGATAATAGCTTTCCTTCTTCTTTTAGTGTGATGAATCGTTCTAAATTAGTGAAGTCTTCTTTATTTGTTTCACGAATTTGTGCTTGCATATTTGTATCCACAACACCAGGTGCAAAAGCGACGATTTTTACTGGATATTCTTTTTCCTCTTCTTCAGTCGCTACGCATTGTGTAAACATATTTACACCAGCTTTCGTTGTACAATAAGCGCCCCATCCAAAGTAAGGATTTTTTCCTGCACCAGATGAAATGTTAATAACACGTTTATCTACTTTCCAGCCTTTCGTATGTTTCATGAATGTAGATGTAAGAATCATAGGGGCAAGTAAATTAATGTGAACGTTCGTAATGAATTGTTCGCTTTCTGCTTTTTCAATCGGCTTCATAGGTGCAACTGTACCCGCATTATTAATTAAATGAATAGAAGATACATTGTCTTCTTTAATGGATGAAATGATTTCGTTAAAGTTAATTTCTAAATGATGTACATCTTGAAGATCTAAGGAATGGAAAATGCAATTGCTGTTATATTGCTCTGCAAGTTTAGTAAGCTCTTTATTTTCTCTTCTAGAAATAGAGATGATGGTTGTGTTTTCCTCTAATAATTGCGCGGCGATTGCCTCACCTAAACCTTGTGAAGTTCCTGTTACGATAACATAGCGCATAGTTTTATAAACTCCTTTCGTATGTGCGGAATTTTGTTGGACAACGTACATTGTATAGTTTGTCTACATTTTATAGTATAGAGCACTTTTTACTATAATTGAAATGAGATGATTGTGTGCCTTTTATGAATCGCTTTACGACAACAGTAACTGGTGCCGTCACGTTCACTGGGAATACGTTGGGACTTAGTCCTACATCGCCTGCGCCAGGTAATATTTTTGGTACACTTGCTGTATTTACGACAGTAAATACAGCGCTGCAAGTACCAGGATTCCCAGCAGGGACAACAGATGACTGGCAATTGAATTCTTCAAGTGCAATTTTAAACCTTCCGGCAGGGAGTAGTATTTTGTATGCAGAGTTGGTTTGGGCTGGTACTTTTCGGACTGATACGGAAGATGTTTTACCATTTTTAAATGATAATATTACATTTACAACACCAGCAGGAACGTTTTCAGTTACGCCAGACCCTGCTACCGCGCAGCAAGGTTCAGTAGGAAACCAGTTTTATTATGCTCGCTCTGCTAATGTAACGAATCTTGTAAGTGCAGGTGGGGCAGGAACTTATACGACAGGGGCCGTACCGGCTACAAGAACTTCAGCTGATCCAACAATTAGTCGTTCAGCTGGCTGGACGCTTGAGGTTGTGTATCAAAATGCAAGTTTACCGCTTCGAAATTTGTCAGTATATGCAGGTCAAGAAATTATCGATGCTTCATCACCACCAGTTGATGCTACTATTTCTGGATTTGCTACTCCGGCAACAGGAGCTGTAACAGGAAGGGTACTTGTAACTGCCCAAGAAGGTGATTCTAACATTTCTGGAGATCAGCTTCGCTTTGGGCCGAATGCGAATACTACAGTTGCGTTATTCGGACCAAGAAATCCCGCGAATAATTTCTTTCAGTCACAAATTTGTAATGACAGTGGAAATTTAGATACGAGCGGTACATTTGGAGATTTGAATCAGCCGTTAGGGGTAGCTTTGGCTGTCCGAAGACAAGGGTGGGATATTACGAATGTAGATGCCTCTTCATCTTTAATAAACAATCAAACGTCAGCAACGGTTCGCTTCGTTACAAATGGAGATGGATACGCTGCAGCTGGTTTTGGTGTTCAAATTGATGCAACGGGGCCAATTATTAATCCTGTTAAATCGGTCAATAGAACAGTCGCAGGGGTAGGGGATACTCTCACCTATACGATTACGGTCCCGAATACAGGAACAGGAAGCGCAGAAAACGTTGTATTACGTGATAGTATTCCGAGCGGAACGACGTTTGTTGCAGGTAGTGTAACGGTAGGGGGAGTAACGCAGCCGAATGCAAACCCTGCTAATGGAATTAATTTAGGTACAATCCCAAATAACACGCAAAGAATTGTTACATTTCAAGTTCGAATAACATCATTCCCGAATCCAAATCCTATTTCAAATCGTGCAATGGTGTCATATCAATTCCGTCCTTTCGTCGGTAGTCCACCTATTACAAGTACCTCTTCTTCCAATACAGTACAAACGACAGTGAATCAAGCAACTATAAGTATGCAAAAATCTGTAGATTTACAGACGGCAACGCTTAATGATGTATTAACGTACACGGTTAATGTGACGAATAATGGAAACGTTACCGCAAATAATGTTATTTTTGTTGATAGTATTCCTGCAGGAACAACATTTGTAGCAAACAGCGTTACGGTAAATGGAGTAGCACGTCCAGGAGCAAATCCAGCAAGTAGTATTAATCTAGGAAGTATTAATGCTTCGCAAACGACGGTAGTGCGCTTTCAAGTTCGAGTAACATCTAATCCTCTTGTCAATCCAATTCCGAACCGTGCGAGTGCAACATTTACCTTTACTCCAGTACCTGGTCAACAACCAGTTTCCGGGCAAGCGACAAGTAATACTGTATTTACTACTATTAATATAGCTGACATAAGAACAAGAAAAACAGTAGATAGAGCTTTTGCGACAGTAAATGACATTCTTACGTACACTGTAACAATTGAAAATACAGGAAATGTACTTGCAACGAACGTTATTTTTCAAGATCCAATCCCAATTGGAACGACTTTTATCGCAAATAGTGTGACTGTGGATGGGGCTTCACAGCCTGGAGCAAATCCAGCGACTGGGTTTACAGTAGCAAATATTTCTCCAGGTGGAAGTAGGACGGTTACATTTCAAGTCCGGGTGACATCTACGCCATCGGGAGGTACGATTGCGAATCGCGGAAATGTATCTGCTAATTTCGTCGTTAAACCGAATCAACCACCAGTAACGATTAATAGGCAAACGAATACAGTTGTGACACAAGTGAATACAGGTGGTTTAAATGTAATAAAAGAAGTGAATACAACGCAAGCAGCAGTCGGTGACACTTTAACGTACACGATTGCCGTTCAAAATACAGGAAACGTTCCGTTAACAAATGTATTTTTCCAAGACACTATTTCTTCCGCTGTTTCTTTCGTTGCAAATTCTGTAACAATTAATGGAGTACCGCAAAGTGGACTGAATCCGAATACAGGATTTACTCTTCCAAATATTCCTGCGGCTCAAACAGTTGTAGTGACATTTGACGTATTAATTGTACAGGATCCAGAAAATGAAGATATTTTAAATCAAGCAAATGTAACAGCAAGTTTTCAAGTGAATCCGAGCGAACCGCCAGTAACAATCAATGTTCCGAGTAATATTGTGAATACAACTGTACAATCAGGGAACTTTGAAGTTGTGAAAGCAGTGAATACGGATGTTGCAACTGTAGGGGATGTTTTAGTATATACAATCGAAATCATAAATGCAGGTAGTGTACCAGCTACAAATGTATTTTTCCAAGATTCAATTCCACAAGGGACATTATTTATTGAAAATAGTGTAGTTGTTAATGGTGTTTTACTAGAAGGGGCAGATCCAGAACTTGGATTCCAATTAAATAATTTGCCTACTGGCGCGAGTGTAATTGTTACGTTTGAAGTATTAATTGATGAAATTCCCCAAGGAAATAATGTCGTAAATAATGCGAATGTAACTGGTGATTTCCTTGTAAATCCAACAGAGCCACCGATTACTGTAACAGTACCAAGTAATACTGTTATGACAGTCGTGAATTCTTCAGGGTTAAATGTAATGAAAAGTGTAAGTGCTACTGAAGCAGGAGTAGGAGATACGTTAACGTATACAGTTCGTATACAGAATAGTGGAACAGTAGCAGCAACAAATGTATCATTCCTTGATCCGATTCCTACTGGAACAACGTTTGTAGCAAATAGTGTAACGATAAATGGAGCGCCACAACCAGGTTTAAACCCAACAACTGGATTTCCACTTGCTAATATTCCAGTAGGAGGGATGGTAACAGTTACTTTTCAAGTGACAATCACGAGTGTACCACCAAATAGAGTTCTTCCGAATAATGCGAATGTAACTGCGGATTTCCAAGTAAGTCCTCTCCAGCCGCCAATTACAATCGTAACGATTAGTAATATTGTTGTGACGCGAGTGAATGTAGGATCACTTAATGTAATGAAGAGTGTAAATACACCACAAGCAGGAGTAGGAGATACGTTAACGTATACGATTCTTATTCAAAATACAGGAACTGTTCCTGCAACGAATATTATTTTTCAAGATCCAATTCCGTCTGGTACTGCGTTTGTAGCAAATAGTGTGACGATAAATGGAGTTGTTCAACAAGGCGCGAATCCTATGGCAGGTTTCCCAGTACCTAATATTCCAGTTGGGCAAACTGCTACAATTACGTTTCAAGTTACAGTGACGAGCGTGCCGAGTGGTGGGAATATAAGAAATCAATCGAATGTAACTGCAAGTTTTCTTATAAATCCGGCTGGTCCTCCTATAACGACTGTTACGAATAGTAACTTTGTAGTGACGCAAGTAAATACAGCTCGGTTAAATATACAAAAATCTTCATCTGTACAACAAGCAGCACTTGGAGAAACTTACACGTATTCTATTGTCATTCGAAATAACGGCACAGTAACAGCAACGAATGTCTCTTTTATTGATCCAATTGCTTTAGAAACAATATTTGTAGTAAATAGTGTAACGATAAATGGAGCGCCACAACCTGGATTTGACCCAAATATTGGTTTCCCGCTTCCTAATATTGCAGCTGGAACATCATTGACAGTAACGTTCCAAGTTACGGTAGTTGCACCGTCTACACGTGGGGCAGTATTAAATACAGCATCTGTTACAGCCACTTTCTTATTAAATCCTTTACAACCACCTGTAACAACAACGAACTCAAGTAATACAACGGTAGTTACAATCCCGTTACCTCCTCCTGGTGAAGTAACAGCAACAAAAACAGTTGATGTTGCAACTGGGGCTGTTGGGGATGTATTAACGTATACTGTGCTAATAACGAATGTAGGGATTATCCCTGTTACAGATGTGTTCTTCCAAGATGTCATTCCAGAAGGAACAACATTTGTAGCAAATAGTGTAACGATAGGTGGAGTGCAGCAACTTGGTTTAAATCCAGAAATAGGATTTACAGTTACTCCATTATTAATTGCTGGTGGAAATATTGAGGTAACGTTCCAAGTGACGATTACAGAAATTCCAGATAATGAAGTCATATTAAATGATGCAGACGTTACGTTTACTTCACAACCAAATCCTCAGGAACCACCGATTACGGAAACGATATTAACGAATTTAGTCGTTACGACAATTAATATAGCTTCGATTTTCCCATTAAAACTAGTAGATAAAGAAGTAGCCACTGTAGGAGAAATATTAACGTATGATGTATTGATTTTTAACTTTGGAACAGTGGCAGCGACGAATGTTGAATTTATCGATACTACTTCCACTGGTGTAGCATTTGTACCAGGAAGTGTGAGCATAAACGGGGTACCGGCACCAGGATTAGATCCTTTCATAGGTTTTACAGTTCCAGATATACCTGTAGATGATTTTGTACTTGTCACATATCAGGAAGTGGTTACAAGCATACCAGAAGGTGGAACGATTGTTAACTTTGTAGACGTTACAGCTACATTTGCTGTAAGTGGAACAGAACCACCTATTACAGAGACGACGACAAGTAACACGACATTAACAGAAATAAATGAACCTGGTCTGAATGTATTAAAATCAGTAAGTCAGCCGATTGTTGCAGTAGGCGATATAATCACATATACAACAGTAGTTCAAAATACAGGGACAGTGGTAGCGACGAATGTTCAATATAATGATGTATTACCGTCCTCGATCACATTTGTCCCAGATAGTGTAACGATAGATAGTGTGTTACAACCTGGATTCAATCCTAATAATGGATTCCCGCTTCCAGATATAACTCCAGGTGAAAGTGTAGAAGTTACGTTCCAAGTAACAGTTGTCAGTGTTCCATCAAACGGAACAATTGCTAATACTGCAAATATTACGGGAAGCTTTATATTAGTACCAGGAGAACCACCAGTTGTAGTAAACCAACCGAGCAATACAACACTTACAACTGTAAATAGAGGACGATTTAATGTTATTAAACAAGTAAATAGGGCTGCTACTCTCGTTGGAGATGTATTAACGTATACAGTTCAAATAACGAATACAGGAACAGTAACAGCTAATGATGTTCAGTTTATTGATACAATTTCAGCAGGAGCGTCATTTGTACCAAGTAGTGTAACGATAAATGGAGCCCCGCAACCAAACTTAAATCCGATTACTGGCTTTGGAGTTGGAGATATACCAGTTGGAGAAACAGTTATCGTGACGTTTCAAGCGACAGTTACAAACATCCCGTCATCAGGAACCATTACGAACGTTGCAAATATAACGGGAAACTTTACTTTAGTACCAGGAGAGCCACCAGTTGTAGTAACAGAGCCGAGTAATACGACAATAACAAGGGTAAATAGAGGCCGATTTAATGTTATAAAAACCGTAAATAAAGAAGCAACACGATTAGGGGATACGTTAACTTATAGTGTGCAAGTTACAAATACGGGAACGGTAACAGCGACGAATGTTCAGTTTATCGATGTTCCGTCACCTAGTTTAGAATTCGTTCCTGGAAGTGTGCAAATAAATGGAATTCCGCAAGTAGGTTTAGATCCATTTGTAGGCTTTTCATTACCAGATCTTGCAGTAGGGGATAGCTTATTAATTACATTTGAAGTAAATGTAATCGCGGTTCCACCTTCTAGTAGCATTATGAATACAGCGAGAGTAACTGGTGATTTCGAATTGATTCCAGGAGAACCACCGTTTACAATTACGAACTCAAGTAATACGACAGTCACACCAGTAAATAGAGGCAGTTTAGATATGCTGAAAGAAGTAGATCATCCGATTGTTGGAGTAGGAGAAACGGTAACGTATACTGTTCGTATATTAAATACAGGTACTGCTGATGCGATGAATGTTCAATTTATAGACGTGTTATCTCAGGAAGCTGAATTTGTTCCAAATAGTGTAACGATAAATGGAGTTCCGCAGCCAGGGTTAAATCCACAGGCTGGATTTACGATACCAGACATCCCAGTCGGTGAGACGGCACTTGTAACATATGAAGCTACAATTACAAGTTTTCCAGATGGTGGTACAGTAGTGAACGTTGCTGGGGCGTTAGCAGAGTATATTTTAGTACCAGGAGAGCCGCCGGTTACAGTAATGGACACGAGTAATACTGTTATTGTAACAGTAAATACTGCAATTTTATTTGTTGCAAAAGGAGCGGATTTTGAAGTAGCGATGGTAGGAGATGTTGTCACTTACGGAATTGCTGTTATAAATGATAGTACAGTTCCTGTGACGAATATTGTTTTAACGGATATCATTGATCCGAATACGTTATTTATAAATGGCACGGTAACGGTAAATGATGTACCTCTTCCGTTTGCCAATCCGAATACTGGTATTCCGTTAGGGGATTTTCAGCCAAATGATGCGGCAATTATTAATTTCCAAGTTGTAATAACAGGCGGGCAAATAAATAACTTAGTTACAAATACAGCTACGGCGAGTGGGCTTGCAATTGTGAATCCAAATGAACCGCCTGTAGTAGTTGAAGGCGATAGCAATACAGTTGTTATCCCGTTTATTCCTCAAAATGTCTCAACGACAGTCGTAAAAACGGCAGACCATCAAACAGCAACAATAGGAGATGTTATTACGTTTACGACAGTTATTACAAATACGGGTGATACTGTAATACAAAATATTCGTTTTCAAGATATGTTAGATAGTAGTGTTCAATTTGTCCTTGGAAGTGTAACGGTTGATAATACGCCAGTGCCAAATGTAAACCCAATATCAGGATTTCTTATAGGAAGTTTAAATCCAGGTGAAGCACGCACAGTCTCGTTCCAAGTAGTAGTTCAGAGCGCGCCAAGTGGTTCAGGAAATTATATAAATCAAGCGAGTATTCGCTTCGAACACCAAGTAGGTACAGTGTTACCGCCTGTTACACAAATAATAGAAAGTAATATTGTGGTCATACCGTTCGTCCCAACGATCGAACAAATTTGTGAAACAAACTTTAATTGCTTAGATAGAATTCCATTTCAATGTTCTCCGTGTAATCATTTGCACGAACATAAAAAATAAAACAAAAAAGAGCATTTTGTGAAGTGCCCCCTAAAAGTTAGACACGGTTATTTCATTAGGCAGCTTGATAAAAGTGAGTCCGGTATGTACCGGGCTCATTTTTAATTTTGCCTTAATCCGTAGTGCTTTTTCTATATCATTTAAAGCAATGGATCTATTGTTAAAAAAGTCAAATGATTTTTAAAATTTAAAAATATTTTAATTTTTTAATAAATGAACCTAAATCATAACCTGTTTTTATTATAGCTATAGCTGAAATCACAATTAATGGATATTTAATATATGGATTGTTGAGGAGTTCCATTATGTTTTTCATGTTGTAAACCTCCTTGGCATTATTTATATCATTATATTTATAATATAGAATATAATGATTAACAGTCAATATAATGTAAAGAAAGATACTTAATTGAAGGAGAACTAAACAAAATAATAGATAAAAAAACCTTTATTTTTATCATTTCTTCTACAAGTAATTAAGAGTCAGTATAGCATATAGAAACAGATCTTAGGAAAGAAGCTATTAGGCAATTGAAATAAGCCTCTACTTTTACCGTATTTAGTTTAAGAATTAGTTTGTCCAATTCTTTTGAAACATAACTATAATAATTTAATTTCAATATCATAAGCAACTCAATTATTATATAGAAATACAAATTCAATGACTTGAGTTCAATGTTTTGTTACGCTATAAATAGCTTGATTTGTTTTTAACTTAAACATATTAAGAGTACTTAATAATTTTGATGAAGGTGTACTTACAAGTATTTCAGGAGATAGTGCTCAAGATTTACAGCAACAGGGAGACTTAAATCAGTCTAGTACTCTATCAAAAGAGGATGCAAAGAACCAGATTTTTAATCTATACGGGAACGATCTTAAATTTGTTGAGGAACCTGAGATCAAAGAAGTAGTATATGTGAATACGTCCTATAAAGTAAAATTTATGCTCTGGATCTTTAGCTCAGCTGGTTAGAGCAAACGGCTTATAACCGTTCGGTCGTAGGTTCGAGTCCTACAAGGTCCACTTATAAAAACAAGGAGAAAGCACTCAAATGGGGGCTTTCTCCTTGTTTTTAATAAATAAAATGTCTTTTTTTCTTTAGCAAGGTTTATAAAATTCTAAGAGTTCAACTGGAATATTATTTTTGTATGCTATACATGCTTTTGTATCACCAGGCTGAATGGTCTTTTGGTCAATTAACAAAAGCGCAGCAAACGTATTTGCTTCTATCTCTAATTTGTCAACGGAAAAGAATGTATTCTTACGCAGAAAAGGTGTATTTGCATGAGTATGTAGGACTGCATGTCCTAATTCATGAGCACAAACAGTTCTCTGCATAGATGGAGATAAATTAGTATTAATAACAATGAAACGATTTCTTTTTTCATATTTATAAAAACCATTTATTTCTTCATGTAAATCCCATGTTAGTACATGTATTTTTAAGTAATCTGCAAGCTCATAGGGGTTTGTCGTGTTGTATTTGTTGCTAAGTTGTTGGACTAGATCTCTAATGACGAATTTCAATGTATTCCCTCCTAAGCTCGCATCAGTTATCGTCTGGGTTACGATATTTCTTAGGCACGTATTTTTTATTGATTACTTTCGTTTGTTTTACAATATACTCCATTGCATCTAATAGTGATTCTACAGCTTCTTGACTCATAGGTTCACCAGAGAACATTAAGCCATCTTCTCCTTGAAGGTCTTTTTTTATTTCTTCCATTCTTTTTGCTATGTCTTTCTCATCTTTTGGCGTTAATTGCTTCTTAGTTTCGTCCGTAACAGCTCGTCCTAGTAAATAGTCAGCTGAAACTGAAAAACAATCCGCTAATTTAGTTAGAACATCATGTGGAGGGAATCTTTCTTCTGATTCGTAGTAGCCTATCATTCTTTGGGATACTCCAATTTTTTCAGCCAATTGTTTTTGTGTTAAATTTTCTTTTTTTCGTAAGGATTTTATTCTAACTCCTATCACATTGTTCACCTCTCTGATTGAACTAATTGTTCTCTTTTGAATTTATTTTAGCACAAATTGTTCTTTTTTGCATTGACACAGAACAATTAGTTCTGTAATCTATATTTAGAACTAATTGTTCTTTCGGAAGTGGGATAATGGGAAATAAAATGTACGATCCGCAAAAGAATTTATATAAAGAAATTGCACATTATTGTGGAGTGACTGAACGGTATATTCGAATGGTTGATCAAAAAGAAAGAACTCCATCAATGGGAACAGCTAAGAAGATTGCTAAGTATTTTGATATGAGTATAGATGCTCTTTTTTTTAGTAATAAATCGAACTTAAAGTTCTTTTTAATGTCGTGTTGGTTTGAAAGGAATAAAAAGTAGGTTTCATCATGGGGAAGTTATTGATAGTGAGTACAGAATCTCGAATGTAGGTATTTGATCTTGACAATAGTGGAGAGGTAGATATTATGGGGATTTTTAGAGTTAAAAAGGATAATAATTATTCCGTTATTAATAATACGGGTTTACAAGATAAAAGGCTTTCTTGGAAGGCGAAGGGGATATTAGCATACATACTTACACTTCCAGATGATTGGGTGTTTTATAGGGAAGAATTATCGCAGCACGCAAAAGATGGTATTAATAGCTTAAGAGCTGGAATGCAAGAATTAAAAGAGTACGGATATATTAAGAGATTTCCTATTAAAGATGTAAAAAACAAAATTGTTAGGTGGGAGACTATTATTTACGAAATCCCATTGGAGGATTTTCCACCAGTGGAAAACCCACCTGTTGATAATCCTGTTGCTGGGAACCTAACGGTGGAAAACCGCAAGCTACTAAATACTGATATACAAAGTACTAAAGAACTAAATACGGATATACCAAATACAAATTATCATCATGATAATCAAGATAAATCACTATCACAAAGATTGATGGATGAAGATTTTAAAATAGCTTATAGCTATTTGCTGAAAAACGGTATTTCGTTAAGTAAAATAGCTATCGCAGAGCTTGGTGAATTTTGTGGAGTATTGGGAAGTGAATTGGTTCTTGAAGCAGTAAATAGATCTCTTGATGAAAATGTACCGAAATGGAGATATGTACGTGGGATTCTCAAAAAGTGGGAAACAAAAAAAGTAAAAACACGAAATGACGTAGCTGTACTAGATGAACAGTTTGATCTTAGTAAAAATAAAAAACAATCTGGTTCAGGATACACAAAACGAAATGAAATGGTACCAGGATGGTTACATCAAAAGGAAGATGAAGACTCAGGAGAACAACATAGACATATTAATGAGGTAACGATTGAAGAAGAGCGTGAGAGGTTAAAAGCTTTATTAAGAAAATACAAATCACAATAAATATCCGTTTTTCCGATTAAATTGATTATTAAGGTTAGTTTATCTTTGGTTACATCAATAAAAGCAGAATTTAAATAAAGAAAAGTAGGGGGATTATTGTATGTTTGACTGGCTGAAAGATTATCAGAAACTAGAAGAAGAAATTACATATTTAGAATATAACTTAGACAAATCAAAAGCGGAATTAAAGCGCTGGACTAGTGGTGACTTGCAACATGTACGATTAACCGCTGAATCGGAAGGGGCTAAAGTAGAAGACCGGATTGAAGCTATTGGATATGAATTAGGACATAAGATGAATGAAGTGTTCAATTTAAAGATTTTAATTAATAAGTTTACAGGACTAGATCATCAAATACTCAAAATGAAGTATGTTGATGGAATGACCTTAGAACAAATAGCGTTTGACTTGCATTATAGTACAGGCTATATCCGACGAAAACACGCTGAAATAAGAAAGATTGTTAAGTTTTTAGATGGGTTTTAATGTTACCTTTTTGTAGGCTACATGCAGTGTACAGAAAGTATTGAAAAAGTGATTTATAGTAGTAATATAAGATTTCGACGAAAGAGCAACTATTTTATGGTTGCTCTTTTTGTTGTGAAAGAAGCTAAGTACTATGGAGTAATTCAATAGGTTAATAGGTATTTAGAAGTTAAAAGTACTTAGTAAAATAGTAGTGTTTGGTCCAAAAATAATAGGGAAATAAGGAGATGTTTAGTAATGGGTATGTTAGCTACGTCAGTTAAGACAAAGAATTTGCCGCAACGGGTCCTCCGATGGCAGACAATGGTAGAAAATGAATGTAATGCACAAGGGGTACCTGAGTTAGTACCTTATGTATTAGGAATTATTATGGTGGAAAGTGATGGTAATGCTGAACAGACGCCCGATATTATGCAGTCAAGTGAATCTCAAGGGAGACCGATGAATTCAATTGACAATCCTAAGGAGTCAATTCATTACGGGGTAATGCACTTAATAGGAGCTTTTGCAGATGCAAAAAAATATGGTATTACAGATTTAAGTGCAATTGTTCAAGCATATAATTTTGGGCGTTTTTACATCCGTTGGTTAGCCTCTAACAATAAACAGCATTCACTGCAGGTGGCAGAACAGTATTCTAAAACTGTTGTTGCGCCATCTCTTGGAAATAGCACTGGCGCAATGATTCGATATAGTCATCCTATCGCTGTGGCATACAATGGTGGCTATAAATATAAAAATGGTGGAAATTTCTTCTATGCTGAAATTGTTAAACAGTATGTAGATTTTGTCGGAGGAGTTGATCCTACTGATGTAGATACGCGTAAAAACGTGACGCTACCTTCTGATTGGTTAACTAATAACTTAGGTTGGTTACAATGTATAGAACGACAATCTTGGGTGTATAAAGAACCAAATGAACTTGCGGAAGTAGTAGGAAAGATTCCTCTTGGCAGTGGGCATGTGTATTTAGAGACTGCATGGGATGGGAAAAGATTTTGGTTTAAAATTGCCAATGATAACTGGGTTCCTGAAACAGTAATGCGTATTGAAAAAGATGGTAGAAGTAAAGGTGTCATTTGGAATGAATGGGATGGGCTAGAATGTTACCATCACGCAAATTACAACAGTGGTATACGCGATCGAGTAGGTGTAGGTCAATGGGTAATTGAGTTTAGGGATAACAACTGGATTTACATTACAGATAAAGGGTGGGTAGAGTTTGACGAAAAAATCATTCGTTGGATTCGCTAAAAAAGATAGTGCTCTTATTGAAGTACTTCACAAAAGTCACCTGAGAAAACTAAAGTATATCTGGATGTGTTAAACATACATTATATTTTGAAAACAATACATGGTTAAAGGAAATCTTGATGTAAGGTAACGACGGAGAACTTTTTTCTATCAATCTTATGGTATGAAAAATTAGTATATAGGCCAAAAATATATAAATAGTAAATCAAGGTGCTTATGTAAGTACCTTTTTTATATGGTGTGAAAAATAGAAAGGAAGATTAATATGGCAAAATTTATTTATCCAACAGATACAACAAGGGTAACAAGTGGTTTTAGAGGCAGCAGACCAGATCATCATGGGGTAGACCTTGCAGAACCAGGTTATCATCCGATTTATGCAGCGGCTAGTGGACAAGTTAGTCGCTCTTATTATTCATCTAGTTATGGTGAATGTATTATGATTGTGAATAATATTGATGGGGTCAAATGGGAAACTGTATATGCTCATATGCGTAGTGGTTCTCGAACGGTGAATGTAGGGGATTATGTTACACAAGGACAAACTATTGGAGTTATGGGGAACACTGGAGATTCTAGTGGCCAACACTTGCATTTTGAAATGCATAAAGGTGGCTGGGATATTAATAAGAGTAATGCTGTGAATCCGTTAGACTATCTGGGAAAAGGAGACGGTGGTAACACTGGAAATGATTCTGATCCTACTGATGTAGATACACGTAAAAACGTGACGCTACCTTCTGATTGGTTAACTAATAACTTAGGTTGGTTACAATGTGTAGAGCGACAATCTTGGGTGTATAAAGAACCAAATGAACTTGCGGAAGTAGTAGGAAAGATTCCTCTTGGCAGTGGGCATGTGTATTTAGAGACTGCATGGGATGGGAAAAGATTTTGGTTTAAAATTGCCAATGATAACTGGGTTCCTGAAACAGTAATGCGTATTGAAAAAGATGGTAGAAGTAAAGGTGTCATTTGGAATGAATGGGATGGGCTAGAATGTTACCATCACGCAAATTACAACAGTGGTATACGCGATCGAGTAAGTGTAGGCCAATGGGTAATTGAGTTTAGAGATAACAACTGGATTTATATTACAGATAAAGGCTGGGTAGAGTTTGACGAAAAAATTATTCGTTGGATTCGATAGATTTGTTAAAAAGAAGAGTAGGTCCTTATGGAGCGACTCTTCTTTATTTTTTATTAATTAGAATCACAAGCTAAATAACAATGTAGCTAGAAAAAGGATTTCTATCAATGATTAACAAAGGAGCATGTATAAAT
The DNA here is from genome assembly GCF_040448665.1 of Bacillus cereus group sp. MS39. Lineage (NCBI taxonomy): Bacteria > Bacillati > Bacillota > Bacilli > Caryophanales > Bacillaceae > Bacillus > Bacillus cereus group sp. MS39. The sequence goes on from NZ_CP123058.1 coordinate 1,892,641, forward strand.
GAAGAAAATAGCAGATATATCTTATCATAATGGAAATATAAATTGGGCTGAAGCGAGTAATGATTTGGAGCTGGCTATTATTCGTGTACAATATGGATCTAATAAGGTTGATTCAAAATATAAAGAATATGTCCAAGGTTGTAAAGCATATGGAGTTCCATTTGGTCATTATGCTTATGGATGTTATACAAGTGTCCAAGACGCTATTGTAGAAGCAAGAGATTTTATGAATCGTGCAGACAAGGATGCAAAATTCCTTGTATTGGATGTAGAAGATGACACACTTGCTAGTTGTGGACCCACTAACTTAGCAAAAGCATCTCAGGCCTTCATTGATACATGTCGTGCAGCGGGCTGGAAAGTTGGATTATACGTGTCACATCACATGTATACAAGTTATGGACTAAATAGTGTGAGTGCAGATTTCTTATGGATTCCTCGTTATGGTGGCAGTAAACCTGCATATAGCTGTGATCTATGGCAATATACTGAAACTGGTAGCGTTGCAGGAATTACTGGTAATGTAGACTTAAATTACTTAGTAGGAAATAAAACTATTGAATGGTTTATAGGAAAGGGCTCTAATTCAAATAATCCTGATCCTACAGATGTAGACACCCGAAAGAATGTATCATTACCACCAGATTGGTTAACCAATAACTTAGGTTGGTTACAATGTGTAGAGCGACAGTCTTGGGTATATAAAGAACCAAATGAAATTGCGGAAGTAGTAGGAAAGCTTCCTCTTGGCAGTGGCCATGTATATTTAGAGAGTGCATGGGATGGGAAAAGATTTTGGTTTAAAATCGCCAATGACAACTGGGTTCCTGAAACAGCAATACGTATCGAAAAAGATGGTAGGAGTAAAGGTGTCATTTGGAATGAATGGAAAGGATTAGAGTGTTACCATCATGCGAATTACAACAGTGGTATACGTGATCGAGTAAGCGAAGGACAATGGGTAATTGAGTTTAGGGATAACAATTGGATTTACATTAAAGATAAAGGTTGGGTAGAATTTGATGAAAAAATCATTCGCTGGATTCGCTAATTAAAAAAATTATTTGTATTAAAGTAAAACTAAAAAAGATGAAACATATCGATAGGATAGTTTTAGAACAAATAGCGTTTGACTTGCATTATAGTACAGGCTATATCCGACGAAAACACGCTGAAATAAGAAAGATTGTCAAGTTTTTAGATGGGTTTTAATGTTACCTTTTTGTAGGCTACATGCAGTGTACAGAAAGTATTGAAAAAGTGATTTATAGTAGTAATATAAGATTTCGACGAAAGGGCAACTATATTTATGGTTGCTCTTTTTGTTGTGAAAGAAGGTGAGCAACATGAAGTAATTTTATAGATTAATGGGTATTTGGCTGATAGTCATATTTAATATGGTAGTAGTTTTTTAGGCAAGCATAATGGGAAAATAAGGAGATGTTTAGTAATGAGTATATTAGCTACTTCAGTTAAAACAAAGAATTTGCCACAACAAGTGTTACGTTGGCAATCAATGGTAGAAAGTGAATGTTCTGCACAAGGAGTACCTGAGTTAATTCCTTACGTACTTGGAATCATTATGGTGGAAAGTGACGGGAATTCTGAAAAAACACCTGATATTATGCAATCAAGTGAATCACAAGGGTGGCCAATGAATACAATTAAAAATCCTAAAGATTCAATTTATTATGGAGTAAAGCATCTAAAAGGAGCTTTTGATGATGCGAAAAAAAATGGTATTACAGATTTAAGTGCCATTGTTCAATCATATAATTTTGGACGAGCTTACCTTCGCTGGTTAGCTTCAAACAAGAAACAACATTCATTACCGGTGGCGGATCTGTATTCTAAAACGGTTGTTGCACCATCACTTGGAAATACAACAGGTGCCATGGTTCGATATAGTAATCCAATTGCTGTGGCATACAATGGTGGCTACCGATATAAAAACGGAGGGAATTTCTTCTACGCTGAAATTGTTAAGCAATATGTTGATTTTGATGGGGGAACTAATCCTTCTGAAAATAAAGAACCATCAGAGTGGGCGAGAAGTGCATGGAAGTGGGGATTAGAAAAAGGAATTGTAGATGGGAATTCACATCCACATGGAACGGTAGTAGAAGAAATCTTGGTACACATGTTACAACGTGTATACAACAACAAAGTATTTTTAGGTACTGGAAGTGCAGTATCCTTCGCTATTGATACAAGTTACCGGAATGGAGAACCGTCAGAATGGGCGAGAGACGCATGGAAGTGGGGTCTAGAAAAAGGGATTGTAGATGGAAATTCACATCCACATGGAGAAGTGACAGAAGAAATTCTGGTACACATGTTGCAACGTGTATACAACAACAAAGTATTCTCAGGTACTGGAAGCTCAGGAGCATTTGTCACTAATGTAAGTTATCAAAATGGAGAGCCATCAGAATGGGCGAGAGATGCATGGAAATGGGGATTAGAAAAAGGAATTATAGATGGGAATTCACATCCACATGGAAAAGTAACAGAGGAAATTTTAGTACACATACTACAACGATGTACAAATAATGGGGTATTTAAGTAATTATAAGATTTTCATATTATAAAGATTCTTGTCAAATAAAAAAGTAAACGAAGGTACTCATTTAAGTACCTTGATTATACTGTGCAAAAAAGAAAGGAAGATTAGTATGGCAAAGTTTATTTATCCAACAGATACAACGAGAGTAACAAGTGGTTTTAGAGGCAGCAGACCAAATCACCATGGGATAGACCTTGCTGAAGCAGGGTATCATCCGATTTATGCAGCGGCTAATGGAAAAGTTAGTCGCTCGTATTTTTCATCTAGTTACGGTGAATGTATTATGATCGTGCATACTATTGATGGAGTTACATGGGAGACTGTATACGCTCATATGCGTAGTGGTTCTCGAACGGTGAACGTAGGAGATTATGTTACCCAAGGACAAACTATTGGAGTTATGGGGAACACTGGGGATTCTAGTGGCCAACACTTACATTTTGAACTGCATAAAGGCGGCTGGAATATTAATAAGAGTAATGCTGTGAACCCATTAGACCATTTAGGAAAAGGACCTGATCCTTCTGAAAATAAAGAGCCATCAGATTGGGCAAAAGATGCATGGAAATGGGGATTAGAAAAAGGAATTATAGATGGAAATTCTCATCCGCATGGAACAGTTTTAGAAGAAATTTTAGTACACATGTTACAGCGTGTATACAATAACAAAGTATTCTTAGGTACTGGAAGCGTAGTATCGGTTTCTATTGATACAAGTTATAGAAATGGGCAACCATCGGAATGGGCGAGAGATGCATGGAAATGGGGACTAGAAAAAGGAATTGTAGATGGAAATTCTCATCCACATGGAGAAGTGACGGAAGAAATCCTGGTACACATGCTGCAACGTATATACAATAACAAAGTATTCTCAGATACTAGAAGTACAGTGTCAATCGCCTCTAATGTGAGCTACCAAAATGGAGAGCCATTAGAATGGGCGAGAGATGCATGGAAATGGGGATTAGAAAGAGGAATTATTGATGAGAACTCACATCCACATGGAAAAGTGACAGAGGAAATTTTAGTGCACATTCTACAACGATGTGCGAATAATGGAGTATTTAATTAAATAAAAAGCCTGATTCTTATTCTGCTAATCCCTGTCTAATAGACAGGGATTAAAATTTATAATTAGAAGATTTAAATTCACAAATCGTTTGTTTTTAGTGTAGCTGAACTAAGTGTATACAATCTACGTTGTGTTTTAGAAATAGTATATGTTTACTAGAAACATATTTTTGATATTAGGTTACGACGTAAGTGATCCGAATTGGTAGTTTTTCTGTTAAATACTGCACTCATTAAATATCTGAATATTCTTTCGAGTCGGAGAGTAAATATTACTCCTTTAATTAAATTAAGATATTATTTTTCAAACTACATAGCAAAATTTACGTACTAAATGAGATTGTTAGAAAATCAATAAACAAAATTAAAACGGGAGAGGAAGATATGACAAATACACATCCAGAGGAAAATCAATTTCAGAACCAAATTCTAAATCAAATCATGCCAAGTGATGACAATCAATTTATGGAAATTGATGACGTTGTGGATAATTTAGTGAATGCTGGGATTATTACCGCTAGCAATTTTAACGTCAACGTGGAGCTGTTTAGAGGAAGTCCAATTACTGTTTCCATTGTAAAAACGGGAAACCCAGCAACAGAGGTTCCTACAAAAGTAGTTACCGAGGATAGTATTGAGGGACAAATTGAGGTGGACGTTAAACCAGAAGGGATTAAATAATGAGATAAAAAGACAAATATATGCATATTAAGATTTTTAATTTTTAATTAAATACGAAGTAGGAGAGAGGTGGAAATAATGGATGGTTTGCAAGAGATGAAAGGTGATGTTCAGGAAATAAGACAAGATATTAAAGATATACGATTAGAGATTAGAGGTCTAGAAATGAGGACAGCAGGTAATGAAAAAGACATTATTAATATTAATAAGCAATTAGATAAGATTAGTGCAAATACAACATGGATATTACGCCTTATTATTGGTGGAATAATTGGAGCAGCTCTGACCTTCCTCTTGAAAGGTGGCGGTATGTAATGATTGAAATTACGGCAATGATTGGGGCTGTTATAGGGTTATCGCAAATTGCTAAAACAAATGGATTGCAAACAAAATATATTCCGATATTTAATTTGACGCTTGGCATTATACTGGGTGTTTTATTTTTGTCTCAAGATATCAAAATGAATATATTTCAAGGAATGATTATCGGATTGTCAGCAAGTGGATTGTTTGACCATACGAAAATTATAAAAAAGGATGACAATAGGAAATGAAAAAGAAATCCAAATTAACCCATGGAATGATCGTATCATGGAAGAAGAACACAAGTGGTTATTAGAACCAAACGCGAAAATTTGGCCCGAAAAGGAATAGACGAAAATAAAAACGAGCACTCCTATTTATAGTGATGAAGTGACCCCTAAAAGTTAGACACGGTTATTTTATCAAGCTGCCTTAATCCGTTTTGTATTATAATAATCTATATATATTTCTAATTCTATTTTAAAATGCTCTACACTTTCAAATTCTTTTATGTAGAGGAACTCCGCCTTCATAATTCTGAAGAAATTCTCTATTACTGCGTTGTCGTAACAGTTACCTTTTCGAGACATGCTCTGTACAATAGCTCTTGATTCAAGTGTACGGACGTATTGTCTCATTTGATAATGTCATTCTTGATCAGAATCCATCAGTAGTTGGTGATTTTCAGGCAAATGTTCTAATGCATTCTCTAACATCTTTGAAACAAGTGAATACGTCGGTCTAGAACCAATTGTATAGGTAATAATTTCACCATTATACAAGTCTAATACAGGTGATACATACAGTTTCTCTCCAAACAATGTAAACTCTGTGATGTCCGTTACCTATTTTTGATTCGGTGCATCTGTATAAAAATTACGCTCTAAAATATTAGGTGCAATTCTACCGACTTTTCCTTTATAGGATTTATATTTCTTCATATGCACAACACACTTTAATCCAAGCTCTTTCATAATGCGTTGAACCTTTTTGTGATTCACTTTCTGACCACGATTCGTTAATTCATCACGAATGCGACGGTAACCATAACGACCTTCATTTTCCTCATAAATCGCTTTCATCTCAGCTTTCAAATCGGCATCTACATCTGGACGATTCATTTTCTTTACTAAATTATAATACGTGCTTCGTGGAATATTAGCTAGCTCCACGAGTGCCTTCACCGAATATTTATGCCTTAATTCATAGACTACTTGCGCTTTGTCTGGTCTCGTGATTTTTCCAAACAGAAATCGTTGAAGGGGCAGGAATGTTAAAAATAGCTGCCGTCTCAAATAAGGACATACCGTTTTCAATCATAAAGTTTAGTACGTCTAGTTTAAATTGTTGTGTGTAATTTGTACAACGTTTTAGAAAAGCTTCCACACCATTCTGTTTATACTGGTTTACCCAATTCAAAATAATTGTGTTACTTATACCGATCGCTCTACCCATTTTTCGATAACTTTCATTTCCGTTCAAATACCGTAGAACGATTTGTATTTTTTCATCAGCTGTAAATTTAGCCATAGAAAAACTGCACCTCCAATTGTTAGACTGTGTCTAACAATTGGAGGTGCAGTTCAGAATAAGATGCTCTTTTTGTATTAATCACATAGATTCATTTTCGGGTGAGGTAAAAAACTCGTTGATTTTGTTGGAAAGTAGAAATGGAATGGCTCCTTTTATAACAGAAATATCCCAATCCCACCATGCGAGATTTTCTAGCTTGTCAATCGTTTCTTGCGGGAAACGATATCGAACAAATTTTGCAGGATTACCAGCTACAATTGCATATGGAGGTACGTCTTTTGTAACAACACTCTTTGCCCCAATAATGGCTCCGTTACCAATTGTAACACCAGATAAAATGCAGGATTGATAACCAATCCATACATCGTTGCCGACTACGATGTCACCTTTTGAAGAAGGATGACCAGTAATATGTGCTCCTTCATTAAAAAATGCATTAAATGGGTATGTCGTTATCCAGTCTGCGCGATGTTCACCGCCAAGTATAAAAACGACTTCTTCTCCTAATGAACAAAACTTACCTATTTTTAATTTTGTTTCATCATTCCAAGAAAAAATGGTTGGACCTACTTTACTATAAGTATAATCACCAATATCATATTTATTATATTCAGGTTTTTGATTTAAAAATAACATAACAAATTTAGCATCCTCTCTAAAGCAAGTAATGGATATGGAACATTATATGCAACTTGGAATAAGTCGAACTGTGTTGTATGAATTGGTAATGCACAAAAATAGTAGTAGGCGTAATACATAAAAAAGGAGTGGAATGAATGATATACAAAATGGGATTATATAATAAACCTTTTCAATCAATTCAATTAGGAAAAAAAGTATATGAAGTACGTTTATACGATACAAAACGTCAACTTATAAAACAAGGCGATAATATTGTATTTACGAACCTTACGACAGCAGCAACGATGACTGTAAAAGTAACGGAAATAAAACGATACGCAAGCTTTAAAGCAATGTACGAACAAATTGATCACAAATTATTGGATTGTGAAAATGATAGTTTAGAGGAAATGCTAGAAAGTACATACAAAATATATACGAAAGAACAAGAAAAAAAGTGGGGAACAGTTGCGATTCGTATTGAGGTAATAAAATGATAAGAAATCGCGGCGGGGCTATCATTGTGCAGGAAGGGAAAATTGCTCTTATAAAACGTATTCGAGAAGGGGAAACATATTATGTTTTTCCAGGCGGAGGAATTGAAGAAGGAGAAACAGCTGAAGAAGCAACAAAGCGAGAAATTTATGAAGAATTAGGGGTACATATAAAAGTGGAGCATCTGATTGCAAAGGTGGAGTATAAAGGTACGGAGTATTATTTTAATGCCCATATTATAGATGGAGTTTTCGGAAGTGGTAAAGCTGAAGAATTCAAACTGAAAGATAGAGGGAGTTATATTCCGTTATGGTTACCGATACACGAGTTGGAAAAAGTGAGTATAAAACCGTATGAAGTGGTCGGAAGTATATGTAATCATTATAAAAAGTAAGGTCTGACAACATACAAAAAAACCCATTGACATAGTCTTCTGATTTAAGTATTGTATTCGAGTATGTTTATAATCAGGAGGTTTATATGAGCAATCAAACTACTACACATCATGTGAAAATGACAACAGCAGATCCATCTGGAATTGGTCTATTTGGATTAGCGATGGTAACACTTGTAGCATCATCTCAAAAGTTAGGCTTAACAGATGGCGTTTCACTTGTATTACCGTGGGCAATCTTTTTAGGAGGATTTGCACAAATCTTTGCGTGCATTCACGATGCAAAGCATAACAATACGTTCGGTACAACAGCATTCGGTGCCTACGGCCTATTTTGGTTAGGTGTTGGAATGACTTGGTTAATTCAACTTGGAGTATTTGGCGAAAAATTAGCACAAGCTGCAGATTCAAAACAGCTGGGTGTAGCCTTTATTGGATATTTGATTTTCACAATCTTTATGACAATTGGTGCAATGGAAACACATAAAGTATTATTTATGATTTTCGTCCTTATTGATTTCTTATTTATTGGTCTTTCATTAAGTACTTTAGGTGTTATGCCGCATGCAATGCATAATTTAGCAGCGTATTCTGAACTATGTATTTCATTATTATCTTTCTATGGTTCAGCAGCAGCAGTGTTAAATACACACTTCGGTAAAGTTGTATTACCAGTTGGAAAGCCGTTTGGTATTTTTAAAAAGTAATAAAAAAGCACAGGTGATTGTATAGTCATCTGTGCTTTTTTATATGGAATAAATAAAAATGAAAAATATAATTGAAATTGATTCTCATTATTAATATAATGAGAATGAGAATCATTTATTGTAAGAGGGGGATGCCGAAGTGGCAAAAATTTTAATAGCCTATGCAAGTATGTCAGGAAATACAGAGAGTATTGCTGATTTAATAAAAGTTAGTTTAGATGCTTTTGATCATGAAGTAGTATTGCAAGAAATGGAAGGCATGGATGTTGAAGAATTATTAGCCTATGATGGAATCATTTTAGGATCTTATACGTGGGGCGATGGTGAATTACCGTTTGAGGCGGAAGATTTCCATGAGGACTTAGAAAATATAGATTTATCAGGGAAGAAAGTAGCGGTATTCGGATCAGGTGATACGGCGTATGAACTATTTTGTGAAGCGGTAACGATATTTGAAGAAAGACTTGTAGAACGCGGTGCAGAGCTTGTACAAGAAGGATTGAAAATCGAACTAGCTCCAGAAGATGAAGAGGATGTTGAAAAATGCAGTAATTTTGCAATTGCATTTGCTGAGAAGTTCTAAGAATGGGAGTGTCAACGTGGAGACAATGTTAAGTGCGACCGCTATTACAAAGTTAAGAGATGGAAAACTTATGTTAGCTACTACATATAATGGCTTATTTATTGAACGAGACGGAGAATGGAAACAAATATTAAATGGTTTTCAAAAACGAATTAGGGATTTACATAGCGAAGATAATGTAGTGTATGGTGTAGGTGACGAAGGGATTTTTATTCGTAGTATGAATGGTGGGGAGAACTGGACGGTTCAGCGTTTTCCAACAAAAGCAACGAGTTGGAATGTGTGTAGTAATGTACAAGGAACAGTCATTGCTCATGGAGATAAAACGTTGTATCGTTCTAATGATTTTGGTTCGACATGGGAAACCATTCATCCATTTCTTGAGTATGGTGGCGGGGCACCATCTATTCGATCGTTATTTTTATATAAACATTACTTATTTATTGGTACGAAAATACATGCTAAATATGGTGGTGTTTGGCTCTTTAATTTGGAGACACGTAAATTAAAGAGGATTAAAATCGTGATGAATCAGATGATCTCAGCGTTGACTGTACACAATTCTTATATAGTAGCAGCGAGTGGATCGTGCAAGGGGATTAGCGGGAATATTTCTTTTTGTAAAATAGATGAAAGTATTGAGAGTGAAAAAACATATTGGCACACATGTCAAAGTGAGCAGAAAGCAAGTAGCTATTTAGCCTTGAGTGTAGATCAACATGTGCTATATACAACGTCAACGCAAAATAAGGCGGGGATTAGTACGGTTTGTCGTGTACTTCTAGAAGAAGGACTTGTTACAGTATGTGACTCAGTTAAAGGGCATGGCTGGCGCATTGTTAACCAAAAAGAGGGTTATGTTGTAGCTGGATCAGGTGAATCAAAAGCGATGCAATGGAAGAAAAAAATTATATAGCAAAAAAAACTTTACTTTTATTATATTGATATGATATAGTTACTTTAAACCATTTTACTTTTAATAATATAGAGATTTAAATGAGCTGTAACTTCCGAGGAGGATAGCAATGTTAAATCTCCTCTGGGGTTGCAGTTTTTTAATTTTTGAAGTATTATTGTAAAGTGGTTGAAAATGAATATGTACATATAGGTACATTGTAGGAGGATTTTTTAAATGCAAAACGGTAAAGTAAAATGGTTTAACGCAGAAAAAGGTTTCGGTTTCATCGAAGTTGAAGGCGGAGAAGACGTATTCGTTCATTTCTCAGCTATCCAAGGCGACGGCTTCAAATCATTAGAAGAAGGTCAAGAAGTTACTTTCGAAGTAGAACAAGGTAACCGTGGACCTCAAGCTACAAACGTTAACAAGAAGTAATTATGGAAAAAAGAAGGGCTTGCCCTTCTTTTTTTTGCATTTTTATTGAATAACCTCCTATGTACATATAATAATGAGATTAAATTTTCGTTTATTAGACGAAGTATTTCATGCATAAAGTGCATGAATAAATAAATACTGAAAATAGAGTATGTGTGTGAAAAGGAATTTAGAAAGAGGTAAATAAATTGGAAAACGCTACACATTTTATTGTGTTCGATATAGAGAGAAATTTCAGGCCGTATAAATCAGAAGATCCGTCAGAGATAGTTGATATCGGAGCTGTAAAAATAGAAGCAAGTACAATGAAGGTAATTGGAGAATTTTCGGAGTTAGTAAAGCCGAGTGCACGACTCACTCGTCATACGACAAAATTAACAGGAATTACAAAGAAAGATTTAATTGGTGTGGAGAAATTCCCGCAAATTATAGAGAAATTTATTCAATTTATCGGAGAAGACTCTGTATTTGTTTCATGGGGAAGAGAAGATTATCGTTTTCTATCTCATGATTGTACGTTACACGGTGTAGAATGCCCATGTATGGAAAAAGAGAGCAAATTTGATTTGCAGAAGTTTGTTTTCCAAGCGTATGAAGAGTTATTTGAGCATACACCAAGTTTACAATTTGCAGTAGAACAGCTCGGTTTAACGTGGGAAGGAAAGCAGCACCGAGCTTTAGCGGATGCTGAGAATACAGCGAATATACTTCTTAAAGTATATAGCGAGAGAGACATTCATAAACGGTACAAAAGACATGGTGAGCTTGAACTTGTAGAGAACGGAAAACTAACAGAAAAAGCGAAAAAAAAGATGCGAAAATGGGTATTTAAAGAAATGAGAAAAAATACAGAGCGTCCTTTCGTTTGGAGTGCATTTGAAAGTAGTGACACGTGGGAAAGTATAACAGAAAGATATTATATAAGTGAAGCTACAGTAGAACTTTTGAAAAAGCATTTTCGTACGGCGGTTAGAAAAGCGGAAAGACAGATTAGGTATTTGGCTGAGATGGAGGAGAATGTAGAGGTTAAATGACATTCTCCTCTATTTCTAGCTACATAAATTTAACGTCATTGTATTGATGGATGAATAAAGTATTCATATTAAATAGGAATTGATTTGTTGTGATTGGGCCATTATAATTGCTTTGAAAATTAAGGTGGGGTAAGAATTTTTAAATACATTCATAAAACTAGAGCCCATAGAAATGAAAGAGGGTAGAGTTAAATGGAAGCAATCTTTAACATTGTAACAGTTTTAGTTTTTGGGATAATATTTACCACGCTATTAGCAGTAATTACACTTCCTTTCATAGCAAAGAAGAAGAATTGGAAAAAGCTTAATATATCTTTAAAGCGTGGTGTATTAAAGATTAAAATCGAAGAGTAAATATGAGTTTTATACAAGGGAGGTGTGATAGTGATAGACTTGGATATTAAAGACGTCACCGTACAGATGGAATTAAACGGTGTCTTTTGGAATGAGGATGGGCTTGCTGAAATGACGGTGACTACAAAAGCTGAGCATTCTCTTATTCTTCGTCTAGTAGTTGACTTAGAAAGTAAAACTATTAGGGCGACGAGTGCCGAAATAGTGAATGGATTCTGCCCTCTGTGCAAACAGAAAAGGGACGAATGTAGTGAACTTAATGACTTGCAAAACAAAATGGATATTTTAGAAGAAGCCTATGATTGGGTAAGAGAGCATCCAGAATATCGTTTTCAATTATCTTTTTACGAGTACAATAAATTTGAGGTAGTGAAGTGAAATTTTCATTTTACCAACATACATAGTGACTACTCTAATGGAAATACGCTTGTACAACAAGGAAGGAATCTACTGGATTCTGCAACAATTGTTATCTTGGATTAAAAATAAACATATTTTGTTATAAAGCAGAAAAACCGATTCTACTAAGAATCGGTTTTTAATATAAAGGTCAACTAAGTTCAAAATAAAAGAGCGCTTATTAAAAGCGCTCAGTAAAAATAGATATATGGAAGGATTTATTCAATCCCGTTCGGATCATAAGAATACTGCTGCTTATTCTCAATCCGCTCAATCACATCTTGCAATTCATCTGGCTTCAGAAATTCAATCGGAGAGAAGCCTTTCTCAAACGTAAGTGTATCAGCTTCGATCATTAGTACGTATCGGTCATTTACTTTTGCGATATGTATTTGATCCCCGAAATCAGCAAGCAGGGCCTTCACAGAGATATGATCTGCTTTTAACTTTAATTCCACTTCAGGAGCATGCTCGACGATTTGAGCGGTAGCCTCCATTACTTCTTCAGTTGAAAATTGTTCCATAATTTCGCGTTTCGGACTGGCAGCCCATACTTCCATTGCTTGGTCGAATTGTTCGCGTTCTTCCGTACCTTCTTCAAATACATCTTCAATTTGGTCATATACCATGTCCATTACTTGTGTTTTCATAATTTCAGGCATAGAGCGTTCGTACTCGACGAATTTTAAGAAGTCTTCAAAGTAGCGGGCGTGTGATGCTTGGTGAATTTTTAGTTCGCCTACTTCGACCATACCTTCTTCAGGCATGTACGGATATTGGATAGATTTCATATTTTTTGTTGTGATGGCCATTTCAACGTTACGAATCAGTGTGGATTCATCTGAAATAGAAGCGACTTTCGGTTCGAAGTCACATTTCATAACGAAAACGAATGGATCATCAAAGTATTTGCGTAGTTTTGCTTGCGCAATTAAAAATACACCACCGCGTACAGCACTTGTGTCCAGATATGTATAAACGAGAGGTTCACTCATATCTTTGAAGTTTTCTTTTGTTTCCGCAAAGCGAATGCGATTAAAGAGGTTGTAATGAGGGTTTGAATCAAGTTCGTGCCCTTCTTCTACAATGAAGCGACCAATCTTTGTCGGAGCTTGTTCTGTTTTCGCATGACGTTCTACTTTTCGCTTTGAAATTTTTAATAATTCACCATTCAAAAATTCTTTTAAGGAGCTATCTTCATACTCTTCAGCGTCTAACGTTTGAAAATGTTTGTAGCGTTTATCAACAGCTTCACCTTTTCCTTCTACTTGTACAACATAAAAGGAAAGATAATTTATTTCAAAATCCATATTTATCACCTTGTTTCATTTCATTAACTCTTATCAGTATAGAGATGGAAAAAACTTTCGTCAATTTATATAAAGGAAGGGGGAGCCCCTTCCTTTATATATTTTTTACTTTCGAAATTAAAATCCGTCTTCTAATGCTGAAAATGGAATGTTTAGTCTGTTTTCTATTGTACGTAAACGCTGGTTTAAGCGGTTTAATCTACGTGTATGACGCTCAACCGTGTTTTCTAATTGACGTACTCTTTGTTCAAGCTCATTTACTCGTCTTTCTAGTTGACGGTTTCCAGTACCAGGAAAAGAGATTGGCAGTTGGAATTGTCGATTTTGATCATATGGATTAACTTGTTCTGTTGGATCTATATATTGTTGGTATTGTGCTTGTAAATCATATTGAGGTTGATAACCATTTTGGTTATATGGATCGTATGGATTGTAGGGGTACATAAAAATATCCTCCATTTCTTTAAAATAGGTTAATTCACCATAATGTATGTGTGAAAGCGGAGTGTGGCACGGCAAATACCTATTTATGTTCACAAGGTGTTTCTTTATAAATAAGAATATGGAGTTTTACATTTGTATTTCTTTCGTTTTATGGTATATACTGGATAAAAAGGTGAGGTTACATAAAGGTTACAATTCTATCGAACTCCAACTTTTATGTAAATATGTATAGACATTTAGAAAAGAAAAGAGTAATTTATATAGAGTGAAAAATAACTTGTAACATTTTATAAATATATTGTAAAATGATTGTAACAAAACATACATAAAAATGAAATAATACATAAAAGTAATATTGGGAAAAAGGGGAGAGTATATTGTTCCGTAAAGTAAAGGGTATATTAGTTGGGGTGTTATGTGTAGCTATAGTGAGTGGTTGTGGTGCAAAAGTAAGTGATGTTGCATTAGTAAGTGACATTGGTGGCCACACGGTAGAGGCTAAAGCAGAGGTGCAGGATTCTATTAGTTTAGTAGATGGTCGTACTGGTACGGAAGTGAAAAAACTAGATTTATCGAGTCTAGGTTATTTTGAAGATGAAGCAAAATTTAAAAAATCGGTAACGAAGGTTGCTAGTGAGGTTGGGAAAAGCGTTGATAAAAAGATGGTTCCTTCACGCGTAGCACCTGATGGAAGTTGGCAAGAAGGAAAACCTGCTTATGAGTTAATGGAAAAAGAATTAGTAGATAAATTATTAAACGTTGGTATGTGGGACTCTTCATATCAATTACCTATTGTTGAGAAAAAGCCTATCGCAACATTAAGTGATGCGCAAGGAAGTGGTACGGTAATTGGTAGATATGAAACGAATTTAGGTGGCTCAGCAGGTGGCCGTATTGAGAATATTCGCTTGTCAGCAGCGGGCATAAATGGAGTTGTATTAGCAAAAGGAGACAGTTTCTCTTTCAATGCATTAATTGGTGATACAACGCCAGATAAAGGATATCAACTAGGAAAAGAAATTGTAGATGGTAAATTAGTAGATGGATACGGCGGTGGTGTTTGTCAAACATCATCAACATTATACAATGCAGCAGATCAAGCTGGTTTGAAAATGGTAGAGAGAACGACACATTCTAAAACGGTAGGTTATGTTCCACAAGGAAGAGATGCTACAATTGCGTATCCATACTTAGACTTAGTGTTTGAAAACACGAATGATGCACCTGTGAAACTTTATATGGGCATTCAAGGTGGAAAGTTAGTTGCTGAAGTACATAAAATGAGATAAGAATAATAGTAGACTGTTTCGTAAAGTCACCTTTTCTGAAAGTTAGAAGAGGGGGCTTTTTTATTATGGAAATAAAAAAGATTATAAATTCTGACTTTTCTTATTTACATAGGGTGATTTTAGTTGTATCCTTCATAGTAACGGTTATATGTATTGGAAATATATAAGGATAAGGAGATGGAGTTATTCATGGTACAAATTCATCCGAAAACACGTATTGGTCATGTTGAATTTAAAGTGCAAAATTTAGAGCGCCAAATTGCTTTTTATGAGAATGTAGTAGGCTTAAAAGTAATTCAGCGTGAGGAGAATAAAGCATATTTATCAGGAAAAGGTGGAAAGAACACGTTACTTGTTCTTGAAAAATTAGAGGACGGGGTATTGCAAGAGCCGCGTACGACTGGTATATATCATGTAGCTTTTTTAGTTCCAACTCGTGAGGCTTTTGCTTCGGCATTATTTGGGGTGATTCGTAATAAGAATGTAATTGATAGTCCGGATGAGCAAGAAGGACGTTATACATATTCAAATGAAATTTTACCGATCTCAAGGTTTAATAGTGCAAGTGATCATACATATAGCGAAGCGTTTTATTTACAAGATTTAGAGGGGAATGGTATAGAAATTTATGCAGACCGCCCGCGTGATCAATGGGGAGAAGGACCAGGAGGAAGTACGCCGCTAGATTTAAAAGAACTGGCAACGCTCGTTGATTATGAGGTTGATGGATTGCCTGCTAATACTGTCGTTGGGCACGTACATTTACGAATAGCGGATGTAGAGAAGTCACACGAGTTTTATGTAGAGACAGTAGGATTTGAAGTGCAACAGCGTGAAGATGACTGCTTATTCATTTCTGCAGGAGGATATCATCACCATATAGGTGCAAATACGTGGAACGGAGTAAATAATCCACATCCACCAGCGTATGCAACTGGACTTAAGGTATATACAATTGTATTACCGCATAAAGAAGCGTTAGATGAAGTGAAAGAAAGATTAATAGAAAAACAACATAAAGTAAACGAAAGTACAAACGGATTTACAGTAGTAGATCCTAGTGGTATTACAGTGCAGTTTGAAATAGAGACAGCATAAAAGAAGTCGGAAGGTGTATAATCACTTTCCGACTTCTTTTTGATACGTAATCCAAGTAGCACAAGGATTGAAAGGAAAGGATTTTAATATCTCCATTGCATATATACTCGTTGAATCGAATTCACCTTGAATGAAAGAATAACCATGTTCACTTGCATACATAGATTGTTTGAAAACGAGAAGTTTCAGTAAGGATAAATTTTCTGTAGTGTGAGTCCCACACCATCCTAGTTCTACCGTATTATCTCTTTCTGATGTATGGAGGAAAGAGTACGCAATAATTTTATTTTCTTCATCTATCATTACAAAGCTCCCATCTAGTAACACATCATCAGTTAAGATCTGTTCTTTCCAAGTTTCGAGTGGGTATGAGGCAACGGGATTTGCTAAGTGAGTATCCTCATAATTCGTTTTTACTAAGTGAGCTAGATTTTCAAAGAAGCTATTATTAGACTCGATGTTTGATAAGGTTTGTACATGATAATTTGAATGACGCATTGTATCGATAGCTATGATTTTTCGTACGTCTAATATCGGCATATATGTTCTTCGGATTTCCGTAAAATTATGTTCTTCATAATAGGCTTTTAAATGAGCCGATGTTTCCCATATAGAGGTTTGTAATGGTAATTTGAAGTTTTCTCGTTTTAGAATCTCGGTTAAAAAAATTTGTTCTATGTGTAGCACTGAATAGAAAGGGTTCGTATATATTCGAAAGTATGTGCAGTATGGATGGAAGTTATTATTCCAGGTGAGAAAGGTGCCTACTACATCTTTTTTATAGTAGGCAACATATGCACATTTTGTTTTATTATCTCGTAATAAATTAAATAGATAAGAGTCTTCATTGTATAAATCAATAAGTTGTTTTACTTTTAGCTCATTACTTCTACTATATTTCTCTATAACAAGATTATTTTTATCGGATGACTTTTTCATAGCTTAATCCAAAATCTTCTTACTACATTTCCATCTTCCTCGATGAAATCATCATCACGAAGCCCGCCGTTATGTAAAATTGTTTTTTCTGATCCTGTATTCACTTCGTCACAAACGACAAGTACTTTCTCGATGTTTAATTCCTTCGTTTTTTCTAGCGATAATTCTAATAACTTCGTAGCATAACCTTTTCTTCTTTCAGAAGGGCGAATGCCATAACCGATATGACCTCCAGCGTTAAATAAATGCTCGGTTAAACTATGACGTATATTAACAGCTCCTACAATTTTATTTTCATCTGTAACGAGCCAATACGTAGAGTCTGGTACCCAAGATTCAGGGAGGTTTATTCCGTTATGCGCATCGTGAAGTTCTTGAATCATTGCCGTGAAATTAGAGGGGTCTTTTGAGATAACCCATGGAATCATTGTTTCACCGCTATCTTTCCATTCTTTATAAAAATCTAAGTATTCTTCTTGTAAATCGGTAGTAGGTGTAAGTAAAGAGACGTTCATTGTTAGTAAGCTCCTTTATTTATGTAGTATTTATAAAAAATTACGATACAAAATGAAAGCGTTTTCTAAACTTTCTCAACCTCATTTTATGCAATCCATATCCCGTTTTTAAATGGAAAGTAAAGTTTATGGTTTTTCGTATAAAAAGTGGGCTGAATTCTATTTATGTTAATATTGAAAATATTAACATAAATCACCTAGGATATTAAGTATATTTTAATAAAATGTTTTTATATCGATAAATGGATGTGTGTGATAATTTTTGTTTTATCTATCTATAATGAATGAAAGGGGGAAGGGCTCGTGAGTGTAAATTTTGATTTGATTATACGAATCGGTGTTGCGGGTTTGTTAGGAGCAATAATCGGTATTGAAAGGGAAATTCGATCAAAAGAGGCGGGATTAAAGACTCATTTCCTCGTAGCGGTAGGGAGTGCTTTAATAATGGTCGTTTCAAAATATGCCTTTTCAGATATTATGAATGAAGAACATACGGCTCTTGATCCGAGCCGTATTGCAGCGCAAGTGGTTAGTGGAGTAGGTTTTTTAGGTGCAGGTACAATTATTATTCAAAAACAGGCGGTGAAAGGGTTAACGACAGCGGCTGGTTTATGGGCTACAGCAGGAATTGGATTAGCAATTGGCGCTGGCATGTATGTAGTAGGCATTGGAGCGACGATTCTAGTTTTAATTGGTTTAGAGATTGTGAGCCGTATTTTTAAGGTGCAATTTTTATTTCCGCAAAATATAACAGTGCAAATGTGTATAAATAAACATGAGGCGGTACAGCAAATATTAGAAATACTTCATATGAAAGACATTCCAATACTTTCATATGAAGTGGAGACTTCACAGCAAGGCGCAGAAATAGTATATAAGGTAGGAATGCAGCTGAAAAATATATCGTCAGAAGAAAAGAATGAATTTATTCAGCATATGCAAACATTACCGGAAGTTACGTTTATAAAGTTAAAATCATAGCGTTGAAAACGAGGGTAGATATAGCAGACATTTCGCTATTATCTATCTTTTTTTGATATAAAATTCACATAAAGTCAAGTGTTAATTTTGCTAGGCATGGATACATGTGTGAACGTTCCCTTATTTTTTCTCAATACAGAATAAAAAGTAAGAATAGTAAAATAATGGTGCGGGACACTAAAAAATGTAAGGTAGGGGAGAGCATGAAAGGCTATTCAAAAAAAGTGTTAGTAGGGGTAAGTTTTGCTAGTTTAATGTTAGGGAGTTTTCAAGGGAGCACATTGGCAGAAAGTAAAAAGGGAGAGCAAGTTTCTTATCGGAATGTGCTAAAAATGGAACCAGTTGGTGTGCAACTGCCAGTGCAAGAATTAGCTCATTCATCAAAAGTGCTTGAAAATAAGTCTTTTGAGAAAAGGCTACAATTTGCTGATTTGTCGCAAAGACCACCTGAAGTAAAAAAAGAAAGTAAGCAATTAGCTGCAGCGAAAACTTATACAATTGCTGAACTAAATCAATTAAGCAATCAGCAGTTAGTAGATTTACTTGTAACAATTGATTGGGAGCAAATTACGGGTCTATTTCAATTTAATAAGGATAGTCTTGCATTCTATCAAAATGATAGTAGGATGCAGGCAATTATTGATAAATTGAAGCAGCAAGGACAAGTTTATACGAAAGATGACTCCAAAGGGATTGAGACTTTAGTAGAAGTATTACGTTCAGGGTTTTATTTAGGATTTTATCATACAGAATTAAGTAAACTAAATGAGCGGAGCTATCATGATAAATGCTTACCTGCATTAAAAACGATTGCGAATAACCCGAATTTCAAACTCGGTACGTTAGAACAAAATAGAGTTGTATCATCATACGGAAAATTAATAGGAAATGCTTCGAGTGATGTGGAAACGATAACATCAGCTGCAAAGATTTTTAAACAATATAACGATAATTTTTCTACATTGGTAGACAATCTTTCAGCTGGAAATGCGATTTACGATATTATGCAAGGTGTTGATTACGACATTCAATCGTATTTGTACGATACGAGAAAAGCACCGAAAGATACAGTATGGTACCAAAAAATTGATAGCTATATTAATGAATTAAGTCGTTTTGCTTTAATTGGAACGGTGACAGAGAAGAATGGTTGGTTAATTAATAATGGTATTTATTATACAGGTAGACTTGGTACGTTCCATAGTACAGGAACGAAAGGATTGCAAGTTGTAACAGACGCGATGAAAATGTATCCGTATTTAGGAGAGCAATATTTCGTAGCGGCTGAGCAAATCGCGACGAATTATGGCGGGAAAGATGCAAATGGAAATGTTGTTAATTTAGATCAAATACGAGAAGACGGGAAGAAAAAGTATTTGCCGAAAACGTATACGTTTGATGATGGGGCAATTGTTTTAAAGGCTGGAGATAAAGTGACAGAAGAAAAAGTAAAACGTCTATATTGGGCGGCAAAAGAAGTAAAGGCACAATTCCATCGTACAGTTGAAAGTGATCAACCTTTAGAAAAAGGAAATCCTGATGATGTATTAACGATGGTTATTTATAATAGTCCAGCTGAATATCAATTTAATCGTCAATTGTACGGATATGAAACGAATAACGGTGGCCTTTATATAGAAGGAACAGGTACGTTCTTTACTTATGAACGTACGCCAGAAGAAAGTATTTATAGTTTAGAAGAATTGTTCCGACATGAGTTTACTCATTACTTACAAGGTAGATATGAAGTACCAGGGCTTTGGGGACAAGGTAAGATGTATGAGAATGAGAGATTATCTTGGTTTGAAGAAGGGAATGCGGAGTTTTTTGCGGGGGCAACGAGAACGGATAATGTTGTACCGAGAAAGAGCATTATAGGAGGAATATCTTCAAATCCAGCAGAACGTTATACGGCAGAGCGAACGTTAAATGCAAAGTATGGAACGTGGGATTTCTATAATTATTCCTTCGCTTTACAATCGTATATGTACAATAAGAGATATGATATGTTTGACAAAGTTCATGATCTTATTAGAAAAAATGATGTAACAGCATATGATGCATACCGTTCTACTTTAAGTAAAGATGCGAATTTAAATAAAGAGTATCAAGATTATATGCAAATGTTAGTCGATAACCGTGAGAAATTTAATGTTCCATTAGTATCAGATGATTATTTAGCAACTCACGTACCAAAACCAGTTTCAGATATTGCGGCAGAAATTACAGCAGAAGCAAAATTAAGTAATGTATCAGTTAAGAAAAATAAATCACAGTTCTTTAATACATTTACACTGCAAGGAACGTATACAGGTACTACTGCAAAAGGGGAATATGAAGACTGGAAAACAATTACACAAAACGTAAATGATACGTTAAAACGTTTAAGTGCAAAAGAATGGACAGGCTACAAAACAGTAACAGCTTACTTTGTGAATTATCGTGTGAATGCATCAGGGCAATTTGAATATGATATTGTGTTCCATGGTATGAATACAGAAGAAGGTGCTGTGAATAAAGCACCAGTTGCGATTATAAATGGTCCATATAGCGGAAATGTAAATGCAGCAATATCGTTTAAAAGCGATGGATCAAAAGATGAAGATGGAAAAATTGTTGCTTATAAATGGGAGTTTGGTGATGGTACTGTAAGCAATGAACAAAATCCAACTCACGTGTATACAACAGAAGGAACGTACACGGCAAAATTGACAGTAACAGACGACAAAGGATTAACGAATACTGTTACAACGAATGTAACGGTTCAAAAGAAAGAAGATAACAGTGTAGAAAAAGAGCCGAATAATTCATTCCAAACAGCAAATAAACTGCAATTAAATCAAGTTTTACGTGCTAGTTTAGGAAATGGTGATACGAGTGATTACTTTGAAATTAATATCGAAACGGCGAAAAACCTACAAATTAATGTAACGAAGGAAAATAATATCGGAGTAAACTGGGTTCTTTATTCAGAAGCGGATTTAAATAATTATGTTACGTATGCCCAGCAAGAAGGAAATAAGTTAGTAGGAAGTTACTACACGTATCCAGGAAAATATTATTTACATGTGTATCAGTATGGCGGGGGAACAGGGAATTATACGGTAGAAGTGAAATAGTAAAAAGGTCGCCGTGAGTGGCGACCTTTTTGTTACGCATAATAAAAAAATTTAAATGAAATTTATAAAAGTTTGATAGGCAATACCAAGGGAAAGTATCGTAGCTACCATATGTGCAGTCCATTTAGGCATACTTAAATTCAGTACGACATTATACAAGATTCCATATAAGGGGTCCTGCCGCATCCCCATCAAGCTAACAGAACAGATTGCCCCCTAAACGAAAATTTTGTGGCTTTTTTAGCGCGGAAGTTCATTATTATCGTTTTTTATGTTTCTTAACTTGATAGAGGTGTGGTGGATCCCTTTTTTAGAAGTAAATACTTTTAAAACCTTGAAGTATTTGAAAATCAATTTTATCTGCTTTTGTCCTTTGAATTATAAAATCTAATCCATTTTGGGTATTGTCCGCATATTTAGGCATTGCTTCAAGAGTATCTGTCAATGGTTTGTTGAAATCGTCCCAATGTATTGGAATAACAAGCTTCGGTTGTACTTTTCGTACAGATTGCTCGTAATACGTATTTTGGAAAGTACTTTCCTGCTTTCCTAATACCCCTATTCCTAAAAACAAGACATCAGCTCGAATATCATCTAATGCTCCTTCTATATAGTTAGCACTTGGTTTAACAAGGAAAGTTTTATTATTATGTGTAATCAAGTAATCATAAGAAGAGTCTTCATGATAATCTAGTGCTTTAGCAGGTTGTTTAAGTGTCTTTTTTTATTTTTTCTCCTTCATCAAAGGTTGGTGAATGTTTCGATGGAAGGACAGTAACAGTAAAATCACCAAACTTCATAGTCTTATTTACTTCATATACAGACATCTGGTTCGTATTTATATTACCACCAATACCTATGTTAATTGCTGATTCTGAACCATATACATGTGTTCCAGTTCGTTTAGCTATATAAACTAAATCAAACGCATGATCATAATATGTATGTGCAATAAATAATCCCTTAAGTTTATTACTATCAACCCCTATTTGATTAAAAACTTTATCCACAGTATCTTCATCTGTTTTTATATTGATGAACAATATTTTTGGTAAGGATGGCCTAGAAATAAAACCATCAATCATTAATTGTGTATTTCAAAAAACATTCTCCTTTCTAAACAAAAGATATTATTGTTTGCCTGTGCTAAATCCTCCTACTTGAGGCTACCACAAAGTATCTATAAAATTTAAAAAACGCCATCCTTTCCTATGATTCTACAGAAAGAATAGCGTATTTTTTCATATTAAGGAAATTTAGTTTTGTTAGCTTGATAGTGATGAAGTAGTACCAACAAAATGCGAATTTTGTACTCTAAGAAAAATTTGAATCCAATAAAAACTTTCTGTAAGGTTCATTCCCTACAACTTCATTTAGAAACTTATAAATTTATTATTTTTATCTTTATTTACTCATAAAATATCCAATTGTATAGATAATCCATAAGTGGACCGGATAGAAAATATAAAACATATATTTTGTAAATGCATTATTCACACCACGTTCGCCGTTGTATAAAAAGAAGAATGGTAATGCGAATACCATCATCCATTGGTTGTTAAAACCAAATAAACCCATGTCTGTGAAAATCTCTCCCGCCATAAGTAACGTTGGGACTTCCATTAATGAAAGTAATACATATGTGATAATTAACCACATTTTCTTTTCTCTAAAGAAATAGAAGATTAATGTCATGATGACGCCCATGAAACTTGCTTCTGTAAACATTCCTAATGTACCCACAATAATTGCAGTTGGGATTCCGAGTAAATAGTTTTTTGTACGTTTCGTATAATCAATGGCACATAATAATACTATCCCAAGCCCAAGTGATAAGAAAATATTATTTAATAATCCAGCCTCTGTCGGGAAGATATATTGAATAATCGCTGAACCAGCAAACATAATCGCTGCCCACATAAATACACGTGTAGCATACTTTGTACGATTTCGTGTATAGAAAAATCCTTCCACTACAAAATAGAAGAAAATGGGTGCTACAATACGCCCTGGATGATGCATCCACATTGGCATACCTGGAATGTAAGTATATACATGATCAATGACCATAAGAATCATTGCAAAAATCTTTAATTGAAAAGCATTTAACTTCATAAAATATAAAACCTCCAATTTATATATTACTCAAATACTATTAGTCCTCTAGGAAAACTATATTGTTTCTTACATCAACGATATACTTATATAAAGTTTCTATAGTAAGAGCATCTCTTATTTATCCAAGGGGTTCTTTTTCATGAAAAGAACCCCTTGAAAAGTATAATTTCAGGTATAATTTCTATGTTATTTTTAGATCAAGCACCTATATTATTAAAAACATGCATTGTTAATTCATAAGTTTTTTCAAATAACTTCGTCGAATGATGAAAAAGCTTATAACAAATAGCAATAAAAATATTCCTACGCCTATTGCTGTGACTCCATAAAGTGCTGATGAAAAATGGTTACGCATTGCAAGCATTATTCCACATAGAAGAATAGATGCAAGTGTAAACGGTACAAAAATTAAAGTTGCCAACTCCTTAGTCACAACAGCAACTAATTCTTTCACAGAAAAGCCAAGTTTTCGGATTCCTGTATATTTTTCTTTTTCTTCTTCAAATGACGTTTGCAGATAGAAATAAAGAATACTCATTGCCGCGCTCAAGAAGATAAGGCTCAACATGAAACCGATAAAGAATAGAAGACTCACTGTAGTTTTTTCAATCTCGTAAAAATTAATTTTAGAAGAAATTAGGCGCTCATTTGGTATTGTTGAAATTTTGGAAAGAATCGTTTCGGATAAGTCGAGTTTTTCTGTCCAATTATCAATTTCATAAGTAAATACTTTAAATACAGGATAGTCAATAGTTTCATAAACAACATCTGGGACGATATAGTACATTTTTTGGAAACCTGAAGTTAAAATATTTCGTTTCTCAAGGCCCGCATATTTAAGTTTTCCAAACGGGTAGTCACGAATAAATTCTATATTTGGAAGAGCATAGTTATTTCCTGCTGCAACATAGTATTCATCATCCTTTAGTGAAATTGTCTTATGAAAACCAAGGGCATTATAATTTGAAACTGACATAAAGCCAATATTATGATTTTTATCTGTTTTAAATGCAGAATAATATGCATCGTATTCACCTTGTTTTGCTAATGCATTTTCAATAAATGAAATATCTTTCTTTTCAACTTCAGGTGTATTACCTGAGAGTGAGATATATTCAAAGCTGTACGGATCTATTGATTCTGCTCTCGTATTTATATTGTAATAGGAACTGTACAGTACATTTGTACATAAAAATACACCTAGCAACAAGACTGTTAATAAATAGATAAGTTGGGAATGTGAGCGACCTTTGGCCTTTATGTTCGAAACGTAAAGCATATTTGTTTTTTTGTAATACGACGGTCGTTTTTGTAATACATGAATTGATACAAACATTCCCTGCGTGATAATAAAATATATGGCTAATAGCGAACTAACAAATAGTAAAATGTAATGGATGGTTCCAGATGATTCAACCCAATTCATTTCTAATATGAGCGATAGTGCTAAGAATACGCTGGTAATTACTGATAGTAACAACTTCCATGGTGCAGGCACAATTAATTTTTCCTGTGTTACATCTGCTTTTAACAGATGTACAGCTTCTTCTTTGTTAATAAAACGTGTTATAAATTTAGAAACGATACAGAATAAAATTGCAAATAAAATAATAGTTAATGCGATAGCCTGTATTGGTATATACATACCAAAGCTATTCACTTGTAACACCCTTTTGGTGACCATTAAAAACAACGGGGCGATTACAAGCCCAAGCACAATCGCTTTTATAATTGCTACACTAGCAATAAGCATATTTTCTCTGAACACCATCCTACGCACTTGCTTCATAGATGCTCCAGTAATCATAAAAATGCCAAGACTTTTGGTTTTCTTTTTCAAAAATGAAAACATCGAATAAATGATGAAAACGAATGAAAAAATATACACAATAAAGCTCGTGAGTATCATTACAAGGCTAAGTGTGCTTCCTGTTTGAATGCTTGCTAACATAGGATGAAATGCTACAATCGAAAATAAGAAAAATATCAAAATGGAAAATACACTGCTTAAAAAATAAGAAATATATGTCCATTTATCGCGCAAAATGTTTTGAAGGACAATATGATTAAAACTCATGCTGTCCACCACCTAAAAATGTAAGTGTGTCCATAATTTCTTGATAAAACTTCTGTTTATTATTGCCTCGATGCACCTCATTATAAAGAATACCGTCTTTTATAAAGATTACGCGATGTGCAAAACTAGCAACATAGGCATCATGTGTCACCATTAAAATAGCTGTGTTAAAGGTCTTGTTAATTGACTCAAACAATGTCATAACATCATTTACCGCTTTAGAATCTAGGTTTCCAGTTGGTTCATCAGCTAATAATAACCCTGGTTCATGAATAACAGCTCGAGCAATTGCCACACGCTGTTTCTGTCCACCTGAAATTTCAAATGTACGTTTCTTTAAAATTTCTTTAATACCTAAAAAAATTGCAACTTTCTCTAAACGTTTGCTCATTTCCTTAGCTTCTACAGAATCAAGTACCAAAGGTAATAAAATATTTTCCTCTACTGTTAAGGTATGAACAAGGTTAAAGTCTTGAAAGACAAACCCTAATTCTTTGCGACGAAACTTCGCTAGTTCATTATCATTTAATTCATAAGGATTTTTTGAATTAATTGTTACTGAGCCATTAGTTGGGCTATCGATTGTTGAAATGCAGTTAAGAAAAGTTGTTTTTCCACTACCAGAAGGCCCCATTACCGCAACAAACTCATTCATGTTTAAATTAAAATCAATACCTTTCAATGCCTGATAGGAAATTTCTCCTGTATATACTTTTTGAAGCTCTTTTACATTTAAAATGGTGTTTGACATCAGTACCTCACTCCTTTGTATCTTTCAGTATTTGATTATAGATGGGCCTTTTACTTCTTAACATCTTTCAACATGACAGCAATATGACAAAATTGTCACATTCAAAACGGCTACCTTATTTGGTAGCCGTTTCTATACTTCTTGAGAGGTCTATTGTAAATATTGTTTCATTATCTTTAGAATATAGATGGTATGGATGATTTAATGTAGTAAGAATACTTTTTACTAAATAGAGACCGATACCAGTTGCTTCTCCTTTTGTACGTCCTTTCGTTCCCGTGTAAAATAATTCAAAAACACGTTTTATTTCACTTTCAGGTATCGTTTCTCCTTTATTTTTAATAAGTAACTGCCCATTTTCATAGTGGATTATAATGGATGAGTATTTTTCTCCATATTTAACAGCGTTACTTAATAACTGGTAAACCACAACCTTTAGCCATTTACGATCTGAATAGAGAAATATATGCTCCGGTATAGTGCTCTTAGGAAAGATTTCTTCCTCAATAAAATAATCCTTTAAATCATTAATAACTTCCTGCACAATATGTTTTAACGGAATTGGTTCTATTTTTAAATCTGCTAATAATTTAGTAGAGCGACTATACGTTAGTAACTGATTTAAAGAGAAGTTTAGTTTATCGCACTCAACTTTTACTTTTTGCCATTCTGCAAGGGAATTTGGTTCCTTAAACTGATTAGATTGTATAAGCAGTTGAATGACAGAAAGTGGCGTTTTCATTTGATGGACAGCATGAGAAATCATTAATTGCTGATTATGTAATGAACTCTTATATTCCTCTTCTTTTGATAGAAATAAGGATTGAATATATTGCAACTGAGCTGCGTATGCTTTTTCGTATGAAGCTATTGGCTGATAAATCATAAGACTGTCCGTATGGATGCTCTTGTTCTCAATATGTGCATACATTTTTTTACGGCGTAAATAACGACAAAAAAGTAGTATGATTAATAGAGAGAAGGCTAGAAATATAAAATAGGTATAATGATTTTCAAAACCATCTAATCGATGAATCATAATTGGTAAGCTAATAAATGTAATGATATACAAAATAATAAAGCTCATATGGTCTTTTAAAAATAACTTCATGTGAGTTTCTCCGTTAATTGATAGCCAATTCCTCGTATAGTTTTAATTTCTAAAGTAGAATGAATGGCTTCTAATTTCTTTCGTACTCTTGCAATATTTACTGTTAAGGTATTTTCCTCAACAAATTCTTCCTCATCCCAAATGGCTGTAAGTAGTTGCTGTCTTGTTACAACATTAGGATACGCTTCAAAGAACATTGTACATAGCTGGAGTTCTTTTATTGTTAATAGCTCCTCCTGATTAGGTGTGCATAATCGTACAGTGTCCAGGTTTAAAGCTGTATTTCCTATTTTTATAATTTTCCCCTGTACATTTCTTGCATATTCGCCATATATACGACGAATTTGTCCATTAATTTTTGCAAGTATCACTCCTAATAAAAATGGCTTAGTAATAAAATCATCAGCCCCATTTTCAATGCCATACACTTGATCTGCCTCACTCATACGAGCAGAGAGAATCACAATAGGACAATTTGATATTTGTCTTATTTTACGGGACCAATAATAACCATCAAAAGCAGGAAGGGTAACATCCATTATGACAAGGTGGGGTTGAAAGTCTTGAAAAATTTCTAATACCTTTTGAAAATCTTCTACAATGAGGCAATGATATCCATATTTTTTAAGATGTTTTTTTAGCGTATATGCTATATTCATTTCATCTTCAACAATCAATAATTTATACATTTCATCCTCCGATTTATTTATTAACTTTGTCTCATACCTTATTTTAAACCATTATTGCTTTTGCTCAAAATGAGGGCAGTCTTATACTATATGGGTTGGGACCAAATGTCCATCAAGCTTAAGATCTTGAAGGTACCCCATCGCCATCAAGCTAAAAAATTGTATCCATAAAAAGTAAAAAACGCTATTCTTTTTGTAGAAATATACAGAAAGGATGGCGTTTTTGTATGAATCTATCGATTCAAGATGAGTTTCATTTATTCGCTGAAGAACTACAGAGATTCCTATCTCCAAGTATCCTTCAACAGGTCGCACAGGAGACGGGTTTCGTAAAACGTAAAAGTAAGTATGGCGCACGAGATTTGGCCGCTTTATGTATTTGGATTAGTCAACACGTAGCAAGTGATTCTCTCACTCAATTATGTAGTCAGCTTTATGCAAATACAGCTACACTCATAAGTCCAGAAGGACTGAATCAACGCTTTAATCCAGCAGCTGTCGCATTTCTTCGAGAAGTTTTTACTTCTCTTCTCACACAAAAACTCTGTTCAAATCACTCACTTTCTGCACATATAATCTCTACTTTCAATCGTATCCGTATTCTAGATGCAACAGTGTTTCAACTGCCGGATCAATTCGCCACTGACTATCAAGGTTCAGGTGGGAGTAGTAATAAGGTAGGCGTGAAAATCCAATTGGAATATGATTTACTTAATGGTCAATTCCTTAACGTGCAGCTTGGACCAGGAAAAAATAATGATAAAACATATGGTACCATCTGTCTTAAAACCGTAGAAGCAGGCGATTTGTGTTTACGTGATCTTGGTTACTTCGATTTAGGAGACTTACAAGCCATTCATGATAAAGAGGCTTACTATATCTCGCGGTTGAAGTTGAATACACGCATTTATATCAAGAACCCTGAACCAGAATACTTCAACAATGGTACGTTAAAAAAGCAAACAGAATACATCCAGCTTGATATGACACAAATGCTGACTGGTCTAATCCCTGGTGAAACGATGGAAATCCCCAAGGCATACATTGGCCAAAATCAGAAACTTCCAGCACGTGTCATTATCCATCGTTTAACCGATGATCAAACACAAACACGTCTGAAAAACCAAGCGATACGTGAAAAGAAAAAAGGCATTGTCATGAAGGATAAAAGTAAACGTTTAATGGGTATGAATGTATATATCACGAACACGTCTCTAGAAGGAGTACCAACGAACTACGTGCACTCACTGTATTCACTTCGTTGGCAGATTGAAATTTTGTTTAAGACGTGGAAGTCATTCTTTGAAATTGATGAATGTCAAAATATAAAAAGAGAACGCCTAGAGTGCCATTTATATGGACAACTCATCGGCATTCTCCTCTGTTCTTCTACGATGTTTCAAATGCGTCAGTTTCTGTTTGAAAAGAAAAAGCAAGAGCTGAGTGAATATAAAGCAATTTATATGATTAAAGATTACTTTCCATTACTGTTTCAAGCGATAGCCGTTGGCACAGAAGAACTTTTAAAAATTCTGCATTCTCTTTATCAACTGCTCAAAAAGAACGGTCGTAAATGTCATCGGTATAAGAAGATGACCGTCTTTGATATTCTAGGGATTGTGTATAAAACGACAGTGAAGAATAGACAAGCTGCCTAGCGAAAAAATCGCGTTTTAATAGGCTTCTTTAGCATGCCTACTTTTTTATCACTTGCCAGTTTTGAAACAAGGATCAATTCGTACCTAGTAATTTATTTAGTTAGCTTGATGGGCATGGGGTCCTGCCGACAAAACGCGGAAATTATACGCTAAGCAACTTCTAGCAAAGAAAAAACCGATTTCCTGTACGCTAAGGAAATCGGTTTTTAGCTTAGTGATGAATTTATAGTTGTTTTCTTAACCTGGGGCCAAACAGCTACTTTGGTATAAATTGTGGTTTCAAAATATGGATGCCCTTATAGAGTATATAGCTAGTAGTAGAGCGAAATTATGCTATTATCTTTTTAGCCATTCGATAATTAGTTAATTTAATGCCCTTACGTTCTATAATTTGTGAACAGATTACTTGGTACCCTTTGTGTTTAAAGAATGGCTTGGCAGTAATACTGGCCTCTGTGATAATCTCTAAAAAGTTTAATCTTTTTGCCTCTAACTCAAGCATATCAACAAGAGCTGAAGCTATACCTTTCCCTTGATAATCTTTATGAACATAAAGCCTATCAGGGGTTCAGCCGAGATACGTGTAAAAACGGGTCATAAGATGTAATATATTTCCATTATTGGTTTTTTAGTTAAAAATATCTACCTCATGGTTAACAAAAAGCTGATTACCTATGCGCTATAAATGAACTGCCCCCAATTGTTAAACAAAACCTAGCAATTGGGGGCAGTTCATAGTTATCATTTGACTCTTCTAGTGACTTTCTCAAGTAAAGCACCCTTTGGCTGAATAAGATTTATGTATTCATTCCCATCTATCGCTTAATTGTTCTTATTTGTCCACGATGATTAATTTCGTCTTCCATAACGTGAAACCACAAGTATTAATTATTATAAGGCACACCATTATCCCACTTGTTTTCCTCGAATAACCAGCTATCTTGTTTTGATTTCAGATATGTTAGTGTATTTTCTCTAACTTGTGATAATTCATTCAAATAATAATCTAAAGATTGCTTTTTTATTCCTTCCCTTGCTTTGTCTCCAAGTTCTAAAGAAATTCGCCACTTTAGATATTCACTTTCAGTTAAATCTCTTTTTTCAAACGAGATAACTTGATGAACAAACTCCATCGCTGCAATATGTGATAAGAGAGAACCAATAGTGTTTGAACTACCGTTTGGTAAGAAATCTAAATCACTTTGGTTATTTCGCTCAATGTAACATCTCTTGTATGTTCAAGCATTGTTACAAGCTCTCCAATCTTATTTGAATAGTTTTCTCTTGAAAATATTCTATAATCTATCATATATATCCCTCCAATTTATGTAAAATAATGATATAATTTAATTGAATATAAAGAAAAAGGAAACCTGTTTTTATCAGTGTTACCTTATCCAAGACTAAATTTTACCCATACATCATTTTTTTGATGTAGCTCTTGAAGATAAAAACTATTTAATTTTCAAGGAACAGTTATTAACTTAAAACTTATTATACGAGGAGGGTGTATCATGAAAAAAATATGCTTTGTATTAATTGTCGACGCTGGTATAAATTATGGTTCAATATTTTCTCTACCATTTTTAAGGAAACAGGATGATTTGAAGGGATATTTTTCTGAGTATTATGATGTTTCAATTAATTACATTAGGGATAAAAACTCAGTTGACTATTTGGTAGTTCCCAAACCGTGTCCAGCTTTTGATAATGAAAATAATCTTCCAATAATTGAAGTACCAGCAATCTTATTTATGGAAAAGAATTTTGAAAAAATAAAGACTTATATAGACAATTATTTTTCTAATAACTCATAAAGGGGTCCCACCCCACACCCATCAAGCTAAGAAAAGCAAATATCCCAAAATAAAAAACGAACTGAATTCTCATAGACAACTAACTGTGGAGAGATAAAATTTTTGTTGTGGGGGTACTCAAAATATTAGCTTGATGGGCATGCGGCAGGACCCCTATAAGATAAAAATGATTAATATAAATGCAATGAATTGAAGAATTAGAAAAAAAGTGGTTGTTCTAAAGAATTAATATCATGTTGTTCCATTTATTCTCACTCCCTTTATTTATTATATTAATATAATAAATTTATAAGCGGAAGAGTCATTTCTATAAAGTACCAAAAATGTGATATGAAAGGGGTATTGGAAATTACAAGAACTAACGCGAACTATCATGTAACGTAACATATTATTATAAAATTAGTAAAAAAGGTTCGCCATGAATGGCGAACCTTTTTATGCGTTATAGCCGAATAATTTTAAATCTTCCCCTGAGTCTGAAATGATCTCTTCGAACTGCAATCCTACTTTTTCTAAAAGCTTTTCTGAATTGATGTTATCAATAGTAGTAATGGCTACAATTCGTTTCATACCTAGGTTCTGTACACCGTAGTCTATTACAGCAGAAGCGGATTCAAAACCATATCCCTTTGAACGGAATTTCTCTAAAAAGGCAAAGCCGATATCAACATCTTCTAATGAATCTCTTTTAATAAGTCCGCACATACCAAGTGGAGTGAAATCTTCTTTTCGCTCTACTAAGTAAAGACCAAAGCCCATTTTATTATACATATCAACTGGTCCGTTTAAGATGTATTTTTTTGCATCGTCTAAGTTTTTAATCCTTTTATCACCAATAAACTGAATCCATGCAGGATCGTTTACTAATTCTAGAATAAATGGGGCGTCTTTTATATCAAACCAGCGAAGAACGAGTCGTTCAGTTTCAAGAACTATCAATCCATTGCACCACCTTTAATAGTTATAACAATTAGTATGGGTTGCGAAATACAAAAGTGCAACATATTTTAATTATGCTCTACTTGTTCACATAAAGTTCGTTTGTTTTGTATAAAGGGATATTTTATAATTAGAATTGATTGTAAAGAGTGAGATACTTATACAATGACTCCTAGGTAACTAGGAGTTTTTACTATATAACTATCATTATTACTAAATATGACACACTACACATTCTACTCAAGGAGGTACATAATGAAGAAATTATATAATGCATCGTTTACGTATTTGATTATCGGTTTATTATCAGGGATTTTCGCTAGGGAGTATGGAAAGTATAAGGGGATTGTAGGCTCTACTTTGTTAAATCTTTTGCATACACATACACTTGTACTCGGCTTTTTCTTCTTTTTAATTGCTTTAGGATTAGCAAAAGTATTCGCGTTTCATGAAGCGAAAAGTTTTAATAAGTGGTTTGTTTTACATAATATTGCATTAATTTTAATGTTAGGTTCATTGGCAGCGAGAGGGCTGCTTCAGCTAAATGGAGCGGACTTTAAAGGGTTAACTTATATTGTAGGATTTTCCCATTCGTTAATGGCAGTTACTTTAGTTTGGTTTATGTTGTTAATAAAGAAGTCGTTTAAAATATAGTTTTATAGAAAAGAACTTGCAGCAATTGCTGCAAGTTCTTTTTGTTTATTCGAAAGTAAGAAATGAATTTTGTATATGTAAAACTTGAATTATTTAATTTTTCGGATTATTATGTATAAAACCCTTAACATATTTTGTAATTCTAATTTATAGAAAGTAGGAGTGTGTACGATGGAGATAACAGTAGAACGTTTAGTAAATGAACTAAAGGGTGTACTTCCCGAAGATCGAGTAGTTGTGAATACGACAGTAAGAGAGTTACATAGTAAAGATGAATCTTATCATACTAGTAGTTTACCTGATGTAGTTGTTTTTCCGAAAACGACCGAAGAGGTTAGTAGAATAATGAAAGTAGCGAGTGAGCATGGAAAACCTGTCGTTCCTTTTGGGGTAGGTTCTAGTTTAGAGGGACATGTTATTCCATATGAAAAAGGAATTACAATGGACTTTTCGCTTATGAATAAAATACTCGAAATAAGAGAGAAAGATTTCCTTGTAAGAGTACAGCCAGGAGTGACTCGCTCTCAGCTTAATAAAGAATTAAAAAAGTATGGATTGTTTTTTAGTGTAGACCCAGGTGCAGATGCAACGTTAGGTGGAATGGCTGCCACAAATGCGAGCGGAACGACAGCAGTTAAGTATGGGGTAATGCGTGATCAAGTTCGTGATTTAGAAGTCGTTCTTGCTGATGGGGAAGTAATACATACTGGAAATTTAGCAGCGAAGTCATCATCAGGTTATCATTTAAATGGTGTTTTCGTAGGATCAGAAGGTACGCTTGGATGCTTTACAGAGTTAACATTAAAAGTATACGGCATACCAGAACATGTTATGGCTGCGAGAGCATCGTTTCCAACTATAAATAATGCAGTAGAAGCTGTTATTAATATACTACAAGCGGGTATTCCAATTGCAAGAATTGAACTTGTAGATGAATTATCTATGAAACAAGTAAATCATTATAATGAAACAAGTTACAGAGAAGAGCCTACACTGTTTTTAGAGTTTCACGGTAATGAAGCAGGGCTAAAGCAAGATATTGAATTTACGAAGGAAATTGTTTTTGATCATACATGTAAAGAAGTTGCTTTTGAAACGGAAACTGCAGCGAGAAATAAATTATGGGATGCACGGCATAACCTAGCATACGCTTACGTTCATAGTTATCCTGGTAAAAAGCTTATGAGTACAGACGTATGTGTACCAATTTCAGAATTGGCTGGGGCAATTCAACATGCGAAAGAGACATTAGATAAGGTTGGCCTTGTTGGTGGTATTCTTGGTCATGTAGGAGATGGGAATTTCCACGTGCTCTTAATGGTTGATCCAAACGATAAAGAAGAAGTGGAAAAGGCGGACGAAATAAATGAAAGTATCGTTTTATATGCTCTTAAACGAGGGGGAACGTGTACGGGAGAACATGGCGTTGGAATCGGAAAACGGAAGTATCAAGAAGAAGAACATGGGGCGGCATTACTCGTAATGAAAAAAATAAAAAAAGCTCTCGATCCGCAAAATATTTTGAATCCGAATAAAGTTTTTCAGTTGAAGGATAGGGGATGATGGGGTGAAAGTACTAGAAGCGATAAGTAATATAGCTGGAAAGTATTTTGCATTTTGGGTTATTTGTATTGCAGCTATTGCATATTTCATTCCTGGACCATTTCTCGGGTTAACTAGTTACATAACGATTTTACTCGGAGTTGTCATGTTTGGGATGGGATTAACATTAAAGGCTGTTGATTTCAAAATCATAGCTACAAAACCATTGCCAGTTATTATCGGTGTATGTGCTCAGTTTATTATTATGCCACTTGTCGCATACGTACTAGCCTACGTTATGAATCTGCCAGCTGAATTAGCAGCTGGATTAGTGTTGCTCGGTTCAGTACCGGGTGGCACTGCATCAAATGTTATGGTTTATTTAGCAAAAGGGAACTTAGCGTTGTCTATTGCAATGACGTCATTATCAACGTTACTAGCACCAATTGCTACACCTCTTATTTTATTATTACTTGCGGGACAATGGATGCCAGTGAATGCTATTTCTATGTTTCTTTCTATCGTACAAGTCATTATCATACCTATTATTTTAGGATTAGTAGTGAAGAAGTTTTT
Source organism: Bacillus cereus group sp. MS39 (assembly GCF_040448665.1). Taxonomy (NCBI): domain Bacteria; kingdom Bacillati; phylum Bacillota; class Bacilli; order Caryophanales; family Bacillaceae; genus Bacillus; species Bacillus cereus group sp. MS39. The sequence continues at coordinate 1,928,342 of NZ_CP123058.1, forward strand.
CCCTACAACTGTTACGAAAGGAATGACTGTTATTCCTTTAATATCAGTTGTAGCAATTATCATTATAGTTTCAGCGGTGGTTTCAGCGAATGTAAGTAGCATTACTTCTTCAGGTCTTCTTATCTTTATCGCAGTTATGCTCCATAATGCATTTGGCTTTTTACTCGGATATATAACAGCGTTCGTACTTGGACTAGACGAAGGGACAAGAAGAGCTATTTCAATAGAAGTAGGAATGCAAAATTCAGGATTAGGTGTTGCGCTAGCAACAGCACATTTTGGACCAGCTGCCGCACTCCCAAGTGTATTAGCAGCAGTATGGCATAACATTGCAGGACCGATATTAGCAACCATCTGGTCAAAAAATGCAAAGAATACTTTCAGTGATGAAAATGTATCGGTAAATATAGAAAAATAGGAATGATAAAGAATGCAAAAACGTATTGTACATTTTGAAGGACTTGTTGTTTTCTTAGCTACGATTTATACGTATTCGATATATGAATTTAGTTGGATTATATTTTGGGTATTCCTTTTAGCACCGGATTTATCAATGTTAGCGTACGGTATAAATAATCGTGTTGGTGCTAACATTTATAATTTATGTCACACATATATTATATCTATATTAATAGCTATCATAGGTGTCTATTTTAAGATAGATACCGTTATAATGATTGGGTTAATATGGACAGCGCATATTGGAATGGATCGAATGTTTGGATATGGATTGAAATATGAGACGGATTTTAAGGATACTCATATTCAAAGGTTGTAAATTGTATTGGGAAGAGGGATATATTGAAACAGAGAATTACTATCGAAGAATATAACACCAAATGGGAAAGTGAATTTAATAAATTACAAACTATTATTAACGATGCAATGGAAGAACTTGTTTTATCCGTTGAACATGTGGGAAGTACAGCTGTTAAAGGACTTGTAGCAAAACCAATATTAGATATTGATATAGTAATAGAAGATTATGAAATTTTTCATGAAGTAGTAAAAGGGCTTGAAACTATAGGGTATTACCATCAAGCAGACTGGAGCTTCGAAGGAAGAGAGGTATTTGGCAGAAAGAACGCTTTCGTTCCATGGAACGGGGAAAGTACAGTTTGGATGGAACATCATTTGTATGTGTGTGACAAAAATAGCGAAGAGTTAAGAAGACATATAGCGTTTCGGGATTACCTTCGTGAACATGAAGATGTTGCTGCTGAATATGGACGCTTAAAGAAAGAGTTAGCAAGAGAATCGAAAAATAGAGCGAGCTATAGTGAAGGTAAGACGGCATTTATTACAAGTATACTGAAGGAAATAAACTAAGGTCGCATTGAGTACATGCGGCCTATTCTTTTTTTATTGAAAGCTGCCATTGTAAAACAAATACAAACTGGCCCTGTTGATTGCTGCAATTACTAAATATAATAGGAAATAAAATAGAAAATACCGGAAAAGAGGGAGCTTATGTACATACCAAAATATTTCGCAATAGAAGATGAAAAGATGAAGTATGAGATAATGGAACAAAATAGCTTTGCAACGTTATTTTCTCAACATAATGGAGAACCATATGCAACGCATTTGCCGTTGTTATTAAATAAGGAGACTCTAACTTTACATGGCCATTTCGCACGTCCAAATGAACAGTGGAAAGATAGTGGGAATCAACAAGTACTCGCTATATTCCAAGGGCCACACAGTTACATTTCGCCGTCATGGTATGAAACAAACAATGCAGTACCAACATGGAATTATGTTGCAGTGCATGTATATGGAGAATTGGAAATTGTTGAGGATGAACAGGAATTAATAGATTCTCTTCAAGATTTAGTACATACATATGAAAATCCAAAGAGTACCTATTCACTTGATGATGTAGATCCGAATTATATGGGAGGATTAAGTAAAGGGATAGTTGGTTTTAAAATTAAGATTAGTAAAATAGAAGGAAAAGCGAAGTTAAGTCAAAATCATTCTGTGGAGAGGCGGAAATTAGTTGTGGAGGAACTTGAGAAAGTGGGTAGTGAGGGGAGTAAAGGGATTGCGAAGTCGATGAGAAGTTTTTTATAATAAGTAAGAGGGGCGATGAAAGAATCTTTTAATTTTATCAAAAAAATATGGGTTTAATAATGAGGGAGTGAGTATATTAGTCAAAGCATTTAGAGTTGAATGATATTAAATGAATTCCCACTAAAAAGAAAGCTGTGTTTATATAAGCTTCTTTTTTAGTGGGAATTGCAAAAGTATTTCATAAAAGCTTATAAAAATCAACCACCACCGTCGCCTTCTGATAACATAACTCTTTTTATGTCAGAATTTTCAGATGAAGTGTCACTTACTACATTAGTTGTTAAAGTTAATAGAGTGATAATTCCCATCAGACTCAATAGTATTTTTTTCATTTTAAAGCTCCTTTCTCAAAAGATTTTTGTCTTGCTTGTAATGCTAAATAAAAATATTCACTTGCTTTAGAGTGTTGATTTTCTTCATGAAATTTAGTTGCTAGAGTTTCATAATACTCTTGAACATTATCATATAGCTCTTCGTTATTAAAATAAGAAATTCCTGCTAGAATTACTTTTTCTAACTCTTCAGCTGGTGAATTATTGTTCATTTCTCTTAAAATGAAATTACGATGTTGATATTCTTTTTGTTCTAATTTATTACAAATATTTATTCCTTTTTCAATTAGATCATGAGCGATATCAGGCTGATTTATTTTGTAATGTTCTTTTGCTTTAACATAGATAGCTTTATAGTGAGTTGGAGACTGTTCAACAACTTCCGAAAGATAACGAATAGCTAAAGCGGAGAGATTTTGTGTTGCATACATCCATCCTAAGTTGTGTCGAACCATTAAAATAAATCTTTTTTCGCTGATTTTTTGGAATTGATCCATTGCAGCTGTAAAGTGCTCTTCGGCTAGTTCCCATTCTTTTAAATATGTGCAGGCTAGGCCTAAAATGTTATCACAAAAAGCCGTATTCAGTTCATATCCAGATTGATTAGAAAACATATCTTTAGCTTTTGTTACTTCTTTGATAGCTTGAAGTGCTTGTTGATTATCGTAGTAAGAATACCCTAGTTTATAATAGAATTCCGCCTTTTCAAGTTCATCGGGAACATATTGAAGCGAAGCTTCGGCTTTATAATAATGCTCTTTTGCTAGTACATAGTTTCCGACTGCGTCAGAATGAATTGCTTTAAAGAAATGGTAGTAATATGATAAGAAATTATTTGTTGGGATTTCAAATGATTCAACTTGATTAAAACTAGCTTTAGATACACCTAAGTTATCAATTAAATAGTTATAACGAAAGTCTAATAAAGAATAATAAAGCAAAAGATTTTGATCTTGTCCAATCTCTTGAGAAGTAGTTTTTAATTCATTGATTTTAATATCTATTTGCTCTTTAAGGCGAGTTGCATTATTTATATGTCTAGATCGTATTTCTATGTACCATTCATTTAACAGTTGTGTGATTTGTTCACTTTTAGTGGATGTAAACATAAAAGTTCCTCCTTTTTTTGAATATTCTTATAAAATATAATAACAGAAATGATACTACTTAAAAGTGGAAATATTATTTCTCAACATTTGTTAAGTAAGTTTATTATTAGGGTAATCGGAATAATTGGTATTATGTTTTGTTTCATTTCATAAAGAAAAGAGGAAATAGTTATTCTAAAATAGAAAAAATATTTTGTTAGGGGTACAAATTATACGTTGGAGTATAATTCCTTCATTCGTGAATGGTGAATAAAATAAAAATGTGCCTTCAATAATTGAAAGCACATTAAAAGATATTACACAATCAAGTCCCACAAAAAGTACGATAAGGACGATTCGTCGGTACAGGTGGAACGCAGTATTCTTCTTGCTCCGTAGAATACGCGTAAGGATTTGATAGAGCTTCAAGAAGTTTCTCCATTACGCTATAGTCGCCATTTGTAACAGCAGCTTCTAGCGCTTCTTCTACACGGTGGTTCCTTGGGATAATTGATGGGTTATTATTTTTCATCATTTCATAGGCGTTTTCTTTCGATTCTTCTTGTCTTTCTAATCGAGATTGCCACAGTTTGTACCATTCTTTAAATTCTGGACTTTTAAATAGAGCTGTATTTTCGATCGTATCGAGAGTTAATGAACGGAATGTATTTGTGTAATCCGCTTTATATTTCTCCATCATTTTTAAAAGTTGCTCAATAAGAGAATGATCTTGTTCCTCGTTATTAAATAGTCCTAATTTCTTCTTCATTCCAATGAACCACTGGTTTTCATATTGTACGCTAAATTTTGAAATTTCGTCTTGAGCAATTTTTAATGCTTCTTCTTCAACTTCATGCAGAATTGGTATTAAAGATTCCGCTAATCGCGCCAGATCCCATGCGGCCATATATGGCTGATTTCCATATGCGTAGCGACCTTGTGTGTCAATAGAGCTAAATACGGTTCCTTGGTCGTAATTGTCCATAAATGCACAAGGGCCGTAATCAATCGTTTCACCACTAATTGTTATATTGTCAGTGTTCATTACGCCGTGAATAAATCCAACAAGTTGCCATTTTGCGATAAGACTTGCTTGTCCTTTAATGACTTCTTGTAGTAATGAAGTATATCTGTTTTCATGAGCTTCAATTTCTGGATAATGTCTTTTTATCGTATAGTCAGCTAGTGATTGAAGATCCTCGATAGAACCACGAGCTGCAGCATATTGGAATGTGCCAACACGTATATGACTGCTAGCGACTCTAGTTAAAATGGCTCCAGGTAACTTTGTTTCACGATATGTTGGCTCGCCTGTTGTGACAACTGCTAAACTGCGGGTAGTTGGAATATCAAGTGCATACATTGCTTCGCTAATAATATATTCACGTAGCATCGGACCGAGTGCAGCACGACCATCACCGCGGCGTGAATACGGAGTAGGGCCAGAACCTTTTAGCTGAATGTCAAAACGTTTACCTGAAGGAGTAATTTGTTCACCAATTAAAAGAGCACGACCGTCGCCTAACATATTAAAATGTCCGAATTGATGACCGGCATATGCTTGAGCTAATGGATGAGCGTCTTCTGGGAGAGCATTACCGGCGAAAATAGCGATTTCGGCTTCTTTCTTCAGTTCTTCAGGATTAAAGCCAAGAGATATTGCTAATGAATGGTTTAGTTTAACTAACTCCGGTGAACTTACGGGAGTAGGGGGGATGTCTGTATAAAATGATTGTGGTAAAGTAGCATAACTATTATCTAAATTCCAACCTACTTCATTATTTTTAGTCATTTTATCTCCTCCTTTTTGTATTTTAAATTATGTATTTGTACGTATGTATTCTTTGTAAAGTTAACTAAAAGTATAATATAATATTTCCCCTTGCAATCTATTGTAAGGACTTCATTGCACTATGTCTATTTAACAGCAAATATAAAAACTCCATTTTAAAAAAATGGAGTTTTTATTATTACTTAATCTTTACAATTATTTTTCCTTTTGCTCTTCCAGCCTCTGAATATTCCATTGCTTTTTGAGCATCTTCAAAAGGGAAAACTCGATCGATTACCGGTTTGATTTTTCCATCTTCAATATAATTTGCGATAGTACGTAATTGATCCCCACTTGGCTTCATAAATAAAAATGAATATTGTGCATTATGCTTTTTTTCAAGAGCAGTAATTTTTTTGCTTGCTAATGAAAATAAGAGTGTTTTAAAAAATCCTGAACCAAACTCTTTACCGAAACGAGCATTTGGCATTCCTGAAACGGAAACAATGTTGCCACCGCTTTTTATAATATTGAATGATTTTTCAAGTGTTGTACCGCCGATTGTATCAAATACTGCATCATAATCTTTTAGTATTTCTTCAAAATTCTCTGTTTTGTAATTAATAATTTCATCTGCGCCAAGAGACGTTACTAAATTCGCGCCAGCTTCACTAGCAGTCGTTGTAACAGTGGCACCCATTATTTTTGCTAACTGAATTGCGAAAGTACCAACACCACCAGATCCAGCGTGAATTAAAATCTTTTGTCCTTTTTGTAAGTGCATGATGTCATGTAGTGCTTGATATGACGTTAAGCCAACGAGAGGGATCGATGCTGCTTCTTCAAAACTTAAATTTTTAGGTTTTAAAGCTATATCATCCTCATGAATGGCTATATATTCCGCGAAAGTACCGATTTTATTTTTTCTTGGGCGTGCATATATTTCATCACCGACTTTAAAGTGAGTTACTTTTGATCCAACCTGCACGATGACACCGGAAAAGTCATTCCCAAGGATTAGGGGCATTTCATATTTAAGTAACATCTTCACTTTTCCATCGCGTATTTTAAAATCAATCGGGTTAATACTAGCTGCATGAATTTCTGCGAGCACTTCATACTCATTTATTTCAGGAGTAGGTACCTCTGCCATAAGCATTGGAAATTTCCCATATTTATCAATTATCATTGCTTTCATTTCTTATACCTCCAAATTTCAATAAAAGTTGTGCAATAGCTTTTCAATATCTAATACAAGATTTTTTAATACACCTAATTTTGTACGTATATCAATATAATAAAAGTTTTTTGTACCTTCTTTTCGCATTAAAATAATACCGGCTTCTCGTAAAATTCTAAGGTGATGTGATACTGCTGGTCGAGAAAGGTGTGTTTGTTTCGTAATTTCTCCTACACGTAATCCGGTTTGACATTCCGTTTCCATAAGAACTAACAAAATAGCTTGACGTGTTTCATCGCCAATTGCCAATAATACTTTTTGAGAATCAATAAAATCTTTTTTTATAACATTTAATTGTTCTTGTTTATTCATTTCAATCACTTTACCTCCTGGTAATTAGTCGAAAGGTTTAAGATGATGAACCATTACATCGATACGGTAATGCTACATGATTGTTGTATGAGCTGCAATATTGGGAAAGAAAATCGAGACGAATGAAATTTTATGTGTTGAAAATGGTAGGGGATAGAAAAGGATAGCATATTAAAATGGATGAAGTTTTAAAAATAAAAAATGATTTAATAATACGTTGTTTATAAATGATAGAGGGTAAGGATTTTTAAAAAATAAGCGGTCGTAACCCCTTATAACTTTACAGGGTTACGACCGCTTATAATGTTTTTATTATTTTGGTGTTTACTAAAGTGAGTTGTTTCGTTCCACTCTTTCATACATGCATAATGCAAGCAGATTATAGATATATGAAAAAGTAAAAGTAATTTGGGGCGTAATCTATCTATATGATAATTTAAAATGAAATATAAGTCTATATCTTTGTTGTTTTTTTGATTATATTTATGTCACTGAGCTCAGAACAATGATGTGGAGGGTAAATATATGAAATCGAATGATGTACCAGTTTTAATTGTTGGAGGAGGATTATCAGGATTAGCATCTGCGCTATTCCTTGCAAAACATAACATTAATTATTTACTGCTTGAAAGGCATCAGTCTACTGCAATTCACCCGAAAGCAGGTGGAATCACTTTTCGTACGATGGAGTTATTTCGAGAATTGGGTTTAGAACAAAGAATTAGATTGGCGGGTAAAGCGTTAGAAAATTGCCGAGGAAGAATAGCAGTTCATACAATAGCTGAGGCGAATAAGGAAGAATTGGCACAAATGAGGGCGAATCAGTATGGAAACGATGAAAAGTTACTTCAAAAAATAGAAGGGATTAGTCCATCAAAACAAACGGCTTGTTATCAAATTATTTTAGAAGAGATGATGTTACAAAAAGCGAGAACATTAGGCGGAGAATTATCTTTTTATCATGAATTAGTTTCTTATGAACAAAATGAGCACGGAGTAATAGCAACGATTCGGAATCGTGAAACGGAAGAAGAAAGTATTATTCATTGTGACTATGTAATTGCAGCAGATGGAGCGAATAGTAAAATACGTGAGCAACTAGGGATAAGTACTGAGGGACGAGGTACAATCGGTGGCTATTATATGAATATTTATTTTGAAGCGGATTTAAGTGTGTTTATACAAGGAGATGCATTTGGTTTTACTATGGTACTTCATCCGGAAGTACTTGGTGCGCTTATACCAGTTGATAACGAAAGAAAATGGATTTACCATGTATCCTACGATCCATTAAAAGGAGAGGGACCAGAGGATTTCACTATAGAACGCTGTAAACAAATTATTCAAACCGCAATTGGAAGCACAAATGTTGAGCCAGAAATAGTAAGTGTTTTACCGTGGGAAGCGACTGAAAGTACTGCTACAAAATTTCAAGATAATCGCATTTTTTTAGTTGGTGATTCTGCCCATATTATGCCGCCAACTGGAGGATTTGGTTCAAATATAGGCATACAAGATGCGCATAACTTAGCTTGGAAATTAGCGGCTGTTATAAAAGGGAAAGCAAATCCAAAATTGTTAGAAACATATCATAAAGAGAGATATCCTGTTGCAAAATTAACGACAGATTATGCGAGTAGTTTACTGTTTCATGCGGCGAATAGAGAAGAAGGTAGTTTAAATAATATGGACGGTTTAGCTGTTACAGTTGGATATCAGTATTGTTCAGAGGCGATTATAGATGACTCAGTCACTCCACATAGAATGGATAGCGTAGAGTTGAACGGGAGACCTGGAACGCGAGCGCCACACTTTTTTGGAACATATGATGGGAAAGAAATTTCAATACTTGATTTATTGGGTAACGATTTTGTATTACTTACTATAGCAGAAAATCGTACTTGGGCTGAGTGTGTACAGAATGTTTCATCTACATTAGGAATAAATATAAAATTTTATAGCGTTGGTTTAAGGGGAGACTTTATTGCTCAAGAAGATATTTTTAGTAAATTATATGGGATAGAGAATGGAGGAGCTGTATTAATTAGACCAGATGGCTTTATAGGATGGCGTTCGGAAAAAGAGGTAGTAAATCTAGATGTAGTGCTTGAAGAGGTAATGGTTAATTTATTATGTGATTTTTAAGTAACTAAGGAAGTATTGTCTTTTATAGGACGATACTTCTTTTTTTAGCTTAAAAAATAAAGATTGTGTAGTGAAGAGACATTATTATTATAAAAATATATGTAAATTAATTCTCTTTCTTTTTGTTGTTATTAGAATTTTTTTAGTTTTTAGATATAAGTGTTGGCAATTACTAGATTGAATCATTTTTTTATTGTATTATATTTCCTAGAGATTACATACTACATTACCTCTAGCCGAAGTAAAGCAAATAGACGATGTAAAAAGACATATTTTATCACCAAAAGAATTTCTTAAAGATTGATTAAAATTAAAAACAAGTGCTTTAGGCTATGCAGCAATTGGGGTTGGTACAACTGCTGTAAGTGCCTTTGCGGGAGCCAAAGCAGGTGCATTGGTTGGAACTTTTTTGGGAGGTCCAATCGGAACTGTTGCTGGAGCTTGTATTGGCTTTGGTGTTTCTATAGGAGCTAGTATAGTAACAGATGGAATTAAGTTTAACAAAGGTGATTGGAATCATGATGGTAAACAGGATTCGATAAAAGATAGAGTTAAATCTGGAATCGGAGCAGTTTTAGATAAAATTTTTTAGTTTTTGGGAGATTAATATGGAAAAATACCACGGAAAGAGCACGGAACAAATTATTCAGAAATTGATGCCTGGCAGTGTAAGATCGAGTGTCGTTATGGTATGGGTAGTTATTAATTTTATGATTTTAACCCCATTTTTATTTCCTCCAACCTTTACTATATACTTATATGTAATTTTACCTTTTCTTTTCATTGCTAATATATGGGGGGGATGGGTATTTTTTTGTAAACCAAATGAGCCAAGGTTGGTACACATTTTATATAATGGATTTATGGGAATAACTTTTTCTTTTGGAAGCTTTATAGTGATTCAAAAGATTGCATATACTTTTATTGAAATTGAAACACCTCTGTTTTTTATTGTTACTTTTGTGCTTTACATTTTTACAATTTATAAATTGATTTCTATTGGAGTGAAAAGTTTTTTAAAGCGATTAAACAATGAAGAAAATGACAATATAAAAATTTCTCCAATTGTTTATTTATCAGGATTGGGATATGTTATTGGACAAATATGTATAGGTACATTATCACAAAACGGTTTAGCGACGGTCTTAATTTTAGTCTTTTCTTTATTGGCTGTTGTGTGTAGTGTATATGGCGTATACATATGGGTATATGTTGATTTGAAGAGGAAGGAAATGGATGGGATGCATAATGGACAAATATAATGGCAACAACATAGTGAATTGTATACGAATATTAATACCATTTGATATAAGGAATGTAGTAGGGGCCTTTATGTGGGTTATCATGAATTTTATGCTACTTATCATTTTATTCATATTTCCACCGTTCAATATATACTCCTACGTAGCCTTACCATTTTATGTGATATGTAATCTATGGGGGATTTGGGTTTCCATTTATAAGCCCCGGCAGTCTCAGTTGCAACATTTACTATATTCTGGATTTGTTTCATTAAGTATTTCATTTTGTAGTTTTATAGCTGTGCAAAAGTTAGCTTACGAATTCGTAAAAATAGAGTCGCCTTTATTTTTTATTTTATCGCTTATTGCATATAGTTTAATTGTTTATAAATCTGAATTATTCTGGATTAAATATTTTACAGCCCGCTTAAGAGGGACAACGGATCAAGATGTAAAAATCCCTAAAATTGTATTTTTTTCAAGTTTAGGTTATATGATTGGTCAAATTAGTATTGGAATTTTGAGCCAAAAGGCTATGGCTATTTTATTAATCATTCTCTTCTCATTTTTTTCCGTTGTGTTCTTAGCTCTAAGTACACATGTATATTTTTACTTTGATTTTAGAAAACAAGGTATTACTTCGGGACATTTAAAAGAATTACATTCTCAAAAGAAACCTAAATTGTCAAGGAAGGAAAGGAGACAATCCGTGGCTGCTTCGGGACATGTAAATATACCACATTCTCAAAAGAAACCTAAACTTGCAAGAAAGGATATACGAAATTAAGAATTTGTAATTAAGTAAAACCTAGATTTACGTAAATATCACGTCAAATGACAATAGAATTTTATCTTGTATGAATGGAAATTAAAGAAGTTAGATAGGAATTAGGCTGTACAGAAAATTCGATGTGTTCAAATACTAATTAGTATAAGATAGATATATAACTTATACTGATTAAAGCTTTACCGTACTGAAAAAATAATATTCACAAATTTTAATAGGTTTGGTATGATTAATTTCGACAAGTTAATCGAGGCCGGAGATATTTGAGATAAGCCATAAATTTATTTAGGGGTACAGAAGTGTCCTCTAAATAAATTATGGCTTTTTTTATTGGATGAACCGTACACAATAGGGAAGTTACATGTGGAAAGGAGGGGTATAGAAAATAAATAGTTTTCTATATTAATAACATAAGGAAAGTATATTCGTAAGACTGAAATTTTAATATAAGCTTATAAAAATAATGAAAATATATCTTCTATTTCGTGTAAATCTCATTAACTTGTTGAAATTTACAACGTAGGAAGGGTTAGAAGGATGAGAAAAATTATTAGCGTGTTAGTTATTTTCTTTATGACGGGAAGTATCTTTGCTGGGGGAGCTGTTCATGCGAAAGCAGAAGGAAAGCATGAGTGGAATACGAATAAGTTTTTAAATATTGCACATCGCGGAGCAAGTGGACATGCACCTGAGCATACTTTTGCTTCTTATGATCTTGTGAAAAAAATGAAAGCGGATTATTTGGAGTTAGATATTCAATTAACTAAGGATGGCCAATTAATTGCAATGCATGATACAGCAGTTGATCGCACTACAAATGGAACAGGTGAAGTACGAGATAAAACATTAAGTGAAATAAAAAGCTTAGATGCAGGATCTTGGTTCAATAAAGCTTATCCAGAAAAGGCTAAGCAAGAGTACGTTGGTCAAAAGGTTCCGACTCTTGAAGAAATCTTCCAAAAGTACGGAAGAAGTATGAAGTATTACATTGAAACAAAATCACCAGATGTTTATCCAGGAATGGAAGAGAAATTGTTAGCGTTGTTAAATAAATATAATTTAGTAGGTCAAAACATGTCTTCTAGCCGTGTTATGATTCAATCATTTAGTAAAGACAGTTTAACAAAGATTCATAGTATGAATAAAAATATTCCGTTAGTTCAACTGCTTTGGTATTATCCAAATGAAAACAATGAGATTGTTGAATGGTCTGGTATTACACATGAACCGAAAAGTGTAACGAATGATGATTTTCAAGAAATTAAAAAATATGCAGTTGGTATTGGACCGAACTTACGTAATGATAACGGAGAACTAATTATTGATGAGTCATATATGAAAATGGCTAGGAAAAATGGACTGTTAATTCACCCGTATACAATTAACGAGAAACCAGATATGAGATTGTTAATTAAATGGGGTGCTACAGGAATGTTTACAAATTATCCTGATCGATTACATAGTGTGTTAAAAGAAAAATAAATAGGAGAAAAGGTATACCGATGTTTTGGTATACCTTTTTTTATTATGCTAGATTATAGTAGTAGGATACATATTCTTCTAAGCCTTGAACTTCTTTTTCAGGTGGCTCAATGCCGCCTTTTCTACCGTAGCAAATATTTCTCAAGTATTCTCCAAAAATCATAGAGCGACTCTTTTCATTTTCCATCCAATTATATCTATTAATTATAAACTAACCATCGAAACTTGTATCAAATGTAAATGGAATACAAGTAACAGTATTAGGTAGATGTTTTTTTAATACTCTATATTGTCGACCAGCTCCTAAACTTTTACATACAAAGAGTAATCGATTAATCTTTGTGAAATCAAAAATCTTTTTCGCTTCCATTACATTAGCGATAGAATGGAGGGAGTTTGTCTCGAATATAATAACGTCTTTTGGTACGCCATGTTCCATTAATTTATTTACAATTACTTCTGCTTCTGATAAATCCCCGTAATTCCAGATCGGATGTTTCATGCCATGCAAACTAGTACCGCCTGTAACGATAATTTGGTTTCCTAAGCCTTGTTGATAAGCTTTTAGAGGGGCTTGCCAATTGCCAGGATGAGAACCGCCGAAAACGAAAATGGCATCACATTTTTGTGGTGTGGTTTCTTTTAGAAAAGTGATTTCTGTAATTTGATCGATTTGTTTTTTCGTAAGAGTAGGGACATCAGGATATTTAGGGATTACCATTTGAAAACCTCCTATATAGTAAAATGATAAATTCATTATATAGCGATTTTATTAAGTAGAAAAAGAGAAGCTTTTTATTTGAAAGTTCCCCTTTTAAGATAACTCTCCAACAAACCAAATCTCTTTTTCATAGATTGCATCCTCATCATAAATGACTTCTTGAAAGTGTAACATTTGGACAGTAGGACAAATTGAAATTCTCCATGCTTCCCAAAAATCAGATTCATTTGAAAGAAGAATCCATTTTTGGAATTCACTATTTCTATTAAAGAAATTATGAAAGTAACCCTCATTTTTAAATACAATGATTTGTGAGTCCCATAAATTCTCTATAGAAATTAAAGTAACAACTCGATATGTATGTGTATCACTCGGCTTTATTTTTATTAAATGCTGTGCTTGATTTAATAAGGTTTGTATACATAATCGTTTTACTTTTCTAGGTGTTTTATGAGACTCGATAAAAGCTTGAGAAACTGGTAAGGGCATATACCAATATTCATCGTCACAGAAAGCAGAAGGGAACGTTTTTGTATTTTCTTCAATTCGCTTTATCATAGTGTTAATTTTACGCTTCATACCACGTATTTTCTTTTCACGCATTGTTAAATCATCTCCATAAATTTTTGTAATGCAGCTGAGTGATATATATCGTTTCTAGTAATAAAAGTAGTAGGAACTTTTTTGAATCTATTTGGTAAAGGATTGAATGATAGGTCATGTTCATGCTCCTTTAAAATTGATTTCATCATAATCGCTACGCCCATACCTGATTTTACACATGCAAGTATCGCTTCAATTGTTCCGAATTCTAATACTCGTTTAGGCGAGATGTCTTCTTCTTGAAGCCAGTCTTCTAATAAACTTCTATAATAGCACCCGTGACTAAAGGCAAGTAAATTCATGTCTCCTATGTCTTTAAAGGAGGATAAAGGTTTTTTACTAATGAGAACTAATTCTTCTTCCCGAAAGACACTTGTATGAAGTTCAGCGTGCTGAGTAGAGCCAGCTATAAACGCTCCGTCTAGTTTTCTTTCTAACACTAGCCTAATTAGTTGTTCGGTCGTATTTGTTTCTAAAATCAATTCGACTTTTGGGTGTTTCTCATAGTAGGCCGTTAATATAGAGGGAAGCCTTACCGCAGTTGTAGATTCTGTACATCCAATTTTCAACGTGCCCTTTGGCTCAGTTCCATTACTTTGAACCGCTTTTATAGATTGATCCATTAAGTGGATAATTTGTTTAGCGTATGTTAATAAAATCTCACCGTTAGAAGTTAAAGTTACACCTTTTCCGTTACGGTAAAATAAAGGCACATCTAATTCATTTTCTAGTTGTTTCATACGCATTGTTACGCCTGATTGTACATAGTTCAAATTTTTAGCTGCGTGAGAAATATTACTTTCCTTCGCAACTTCGTAAAATACAGTTAAATCTTTTATGTCCACGTATCATCCCTCCGAAAAGGTATCAATTTTTTTAATGGATTATATGATGAATCTTTATTTTATATGATATCAGAACTTTCATACAATGGAAGTGGATGGAGGGATTATTTTGTTAATCGAAGAAAGGGTGAATAGAAATTATAAGTGGATGATGTTAATTGCTGCGACGATTGCTCAAACAACAGCGACACTTATAACGTATGGTGTTGGAGTTTTGGCGTTATTTTGGAAAGAAGAATATGCGCTTACGAATACGGAGAGTGGATTGTTAGTAAGTGTTGTAAATGTTGGACCGCTATTTTGTATGCTGTTCGTCGGTCGGCTACTTGATCAATATAATGAAAAATTATTAATTTCTATCAGTTCATTTTTGCTAGGAGGTTCGCTTTTACTAACCAATATAGTAAGTGGATTTAATGGACTGTTATTTGTACTTTTATTAGTAGGAATGTTTTATAGTGTTTCCCAGCCAGGAGGAAGTAAAGTGATTTTAAAATGGTTCTCAAAAGAAAATCGTGGATTCGCGATGGGAATAAGGCAAGCTGGTATACCGATTGGTGGCGCGTTAGCGGGAGTTTTAATCCCGTTTCTTACAATACAATATAATGTGACTTACGCGATAAATAGTATGGCATGCATTTGTATAATTGGAGGTTTATTATTTTTTATGTTTTATAAAGAGCCATATGCTCAGGAGGAAGTAAGGAAAGAACATATTAAAATTTCTTTTTGGACGCAGCTAAAAGTAGTGATATGCAAAAAAGAGTTGTATCCAATTTATATAACGGGGATTTGCATGATTTCATTGCAAATGGTGTTAGTTGGGCACTTTATGAAATTTCTAGTAAGGGAACAATCCATTACATCTATTGTAGCCGGAACAGTATTTTCAGTTATGTTCTTTTCTGGAATGATTGGCCGTGTTGCATTAGCAGCTATTAGTGATTTGTTTTATAAGGGGAATCGGCACATACCTTTATTTATAGCTGTCTGCGCTTCTATCGGTTTGATTCTATTGTTAGTAATGTGCATACATACAGTAACGAGTGGAGTATTATATGGTATAAGTGCATTGTTAGGCTTCTTTTCAATTGGATGGTTTAGTCTTTTTATCATCGAAGTTGCTGAATTGGCAAGTGAAGAACGTGTTGGAATAACAGTTAGTTTGGCACTGACATTCAATCAAATTGCGATTATTGTTGCACCTGTTTTATTTGGTTATATTGTAGATGAAAAAGGCTATACGTATGCGTGGTTATGTATAGTGGTATTACTATGTATCTCGGCAGTGAGTTTATATAGTAAAAACCAAAAATAAAAGAAAGTTAGCAATGTAAATTTTTTATGAAGAAAGTCTAAAGAAATGCCGAATGAGCGACATTTCTTTTTTTATATGTTGTATAATCAAAATATAAATGATATTCGTTTTCAATGATGTTCATTGCCTCTTTTGAAATTTCCTGTCACTTTAGCCATAATGAGTTGTTTTTCTGTATGTTATGTGCATGATTTATTTTGTTTGAAAATTTTTCAGCATCATGTCCTTTTAATATTAAAATCTTTTTTACGTAATATTCAATTAAAACTATGTTGTTTTTTGTCACACGATAATGAAACATTATATCATCTAATCGATTGCGTCTATCAGCATTTTTCATGTTTACAACTCCGTTCTTTATGATATGTAACAAATGTTACATAAGATGTTGAAATTATAGTAGGGTGTATACGATTGTAAGGTGGAAATTTTGCAAGAAAGAAATACAATAGAGAGTAGCCAAAAATTGAATATGAGAAAAAGGAATCTAGTTTAATTAGGTGAATATAATAATATAAAGTATTTGAAAATTAACAGATATAGAATAGAATGGATGCGCGTTAAGTGAAACTAGATAAAAGAGGGTTCCTATTATGCTAAAGAAATGGTTAATTGTTTTCTTTATTTTTGCTATTTTTTGTGGGAGTGTCGTTGCACTAATACATGTAAATAAAGGTAAGAAATATGATATAAAGGCATTTTCTAATTTAAATAGTAAGCAAAAGGACGGTATGCAAGAAGTTGATGCAAATGAAAAAAAGCGCTATGAAGTTGTAGCTGGAAAACTAGATCAATATTTAAAAGAAAAAGGATTTAATGGGAGTGTTCTTGTAGCTAGTAAAGATCATGTGATTTTACGAAAAGGTTATGGGTATGCGAATGTGAAAGATAAAGTAGTCACGACGCCAAGAACGAAATATCGTATTGGTTCTATTACGAAAACAGTAGTTGCAATATCTATTATGCAACTAAAAGAAAAAGGGAAATTAAACATTGAAGACAATGTAAATAAGTATATTTCTTCATTTCCGGCAGATAAAAACATTACGTTACGAAATTTGTTAACACATACGTCTGGGTTGCCAGATCAGGGACAAGGTAGGGTTGATGCGGCGTCACGATTAAAGTTAGTAACGTGGATTGGTGCACAAAAATTGCAATTTCCTGCAGGGACTGGGTGGAAATATACAGATTATAATTATATGGTGCTTGCGTATATTGTAGAAAAGATATCGAATAAACCGCTCGCTGAATATGTGAAAGAAAATATTTTTACGCCTGTTGAAATGCATGAATCAGGAATGGGGGCTACCCTTCCTGAAGATATTTTCTTAGCAGAAGGTTATACGAAAAAAGATAATGAGTTAATAGCTGCACCCCGCTTAAAAATGAATTGGTTGTATGGGTGTGGTGAAATGTATACGACTGTTGAAGATATGAAAAGATTAGATGAGGCTATTATGGATGGAAAACTGCTGTCTAAACAAAGTGTATTAGATATGTTTACTGCATCACCTGTAAGAAAATATGGATTTAGTTTCTATACTAATCCAGATTATTATCATAATCATGGTGTATTAGCTGGTTGGAATACATTTAATAATTTTAACCGGGATAAACGAACGTTTGTAATATTATTCTCTAACGTACAAAATGATATGAATGATACGTTTAATCAGGAGTTTAGGAAAATGGCGAATGATTTAATAGAAGGAAAATAATAATTTGTAAATCGGTATTGATATGTAATTATCAATACCGATTTTTTATTTGGGAAATTTCAATGAAGAAGTAACTATGAAGAGGGATTATTAGAATAATTTTATATAGGAAGTTAAATGATATGTATGTTAAATATAGGAAAGTTGCTGCGTGAAGTTCATCTGTTCGTATTGAATTTATGCGTAAGATTAATTGTTAAATTTTACATCTACAAAAAAGCTTGAGCTTCACACTATGTGAAGCTTTACATTATTGGAGACAAGAACAGGAGGTTTACAAAATGAAAAAAATAGTAAAGTTTTGCTTAATGGCTACATTATCTACAACGATTATTAGTGGATGCTCTTTTGAGGGGAATAATGAAAATGCTAAAGGGAAAGAGAGTGAAAAAGTAGAGGTACAGAAAAAT
Organism: Bacillus cereus group sp. MS39; assembly: GCF_040448665.1. Lineage (NCBI taxonomy): Bacteria > Bacillati > Bacillota > Bacilli > Caryophanales > Bacillaceae > Bacillus > Bacillus cereus group sp. MS39. The sequence goes on from NZ_CP123058.1 coordinate 1,946,434, forward strand.
GCTGGGAAATATACGATGCCAGATGAAAAAGATAAACATGAAGGTACATGGCTACAATGGCCTCATGAATTTACATATGGTGAAGAGTATAAGCAGGAAGTGGAACCGATTTGGATTAAGATGGCAAGTGCATTAACTGAAGGTGAAAAAGTCCACATTGTTGCATACGATGAGGAGGAGAAAGAGCGCATTAATAAGCTTTTGATAGATAAAGGACTGAATATGGATAAAATTGATTTCTTTATCTCGCCTACTGATGATGTATGGGCAAGGGATAGTGGACCAATTTTTGTTTATGACAATAATAAAAATCTCAAAATATTAGATCCAGCATTTAATGGTTGGGGGAAGAAAACTCCTTATAAAAATGATGCTCGTATACGTGAGAATGTTAGTAAACAATCAGGGATTGAAAGAATTGATTGGGGAAAGTTTGTCCTTGAAGGTGGTGCAATTGAATTAGACAGTAATGGGACTGCTTTATTAACCCGGAGTGCTGTGACGAATAAAAATAGAAATCCTGATTTATCAGAAAAGGACATTGAAACATATATTAGTGATCTTGGGGTAACAAACTTTATTTGGTTAGACGGAGTGCCTAATTTAGATATTACTGACTTTCATATTGATGGATTTGCTAAATTCCATGGTAAATCTACGATTGTAACGATGAAAGAAGATGACCTAGCCGAATGGGGTTTGTCAAACAAGGATATGGATGCATTGTTAGATGCAAAAAATGCGTCAGGACAGAAATATAAGTATGAATACTTACCTCTTAGTAAAGATAAAGTTACTTTAGAAAATGGAAAAGTTCTCGATTATAAGGGGTCGTATATTAATTATTATATTGGGAATACAGTTGTATTGGTGCCTAATTATAATGATCCGAATGATAAAATCGCAAACGATACGATTCAGAAGTTATATCCAGATCGTAAAGTAGTTGGTATTGATGTGAGAGAGCTTTATAAAAATGGCGGCATGATTCATTGTGTTACACAGCAACAACCGATTCAATTGAAATAATCGATTGAAATTCAGCAACCTTCCGACAAAATAGGTACATTGTTACCTTTATCTATTTTGTCATGTTTTATTTTTTGTAAAAAGGAGCAAGGGCATTGAAAGGAATAATATTAACTAGTTTCCTAATGATAGGACTTATGATTCTATTATTAAATTTCATACTTTCATATAAATTTTTATTATTGTATTTTAAAAACCTGTCAAGAGTCAATTTTCCGCTCAACCACGGCTATATATTTTTATATAAATATATAATATTTCTCCGTGCTATAATCCATTCATGAAATGTGCACGTTTCGAAAATTGTTATGAAAAGGTAAATAGTTGACATAGTGAAATTAGTTATTCAACCATTATTAAAAAGCGAGGTAAATAGTATGGAACAAAAACATAATGGAATTATTTTTACTGCAATACCAGATAAATCAAATGCATATTATCGTCCATTTTATGAAGACCTGATTTATTTTAATGAATACTTAAATGAAAATAAAGCATTTACTGATCAACTTATATCTTTATCTGTTGAAGAGCAAGGCTTTCATACAAGCTCTTTTGAGTATGATGATATTTGGCTAAGAGATGTTGCGCCAGTTGTAACAAGTCATCTAGTTAAATTTAAATATCGCCCAAATTATTTACCGAAAGATCAAGGGCGATATTTAGATCAACAATTTAATAAATGGTTGAAAAAGAATGACTTTGAATATGTGAAATCTCCATTGATATTAGATGGTGGAAATCTGATTTGGAATAAAAAAGATACTGTTATATTAACGGAACGCATATTTGATGATAATTATGAGTGGACGGAAGAAGAAATTATAGAGCAACTGGAATGGGATTTAGATGTGAGTCGAGTTATTATTATTCCTGCTGAAGAAGGAGATGTACTTGCACACGCAGACGGAATGGTTAAATTTATTGATGAACATACAATGTTTATTAGTGATTTTTTAGGGGATCATGAATTTAGATATAATGTTCAAGAAATTATTCAAGAGCAAATGCCAGAAGCTGAATTTATAGTTGTTCCGTCATCATATACAGAAAAGGGGCAATATGATCAAGAAATAGCATCGGCAAAAGGTTTGTATATAAATATGTTAGAAACATGTGAAACGATTTACGTTCCTAAGTTTGGATTAGCTAAGGATAGGGAAGTTTTACGATATATTCAACAACATACGGAGAAACAAGCTATTCAAATTCATGTAGGAGAAATATCAACAATGGGAGGCGCAATAAATTGTTTAACGTGGTACTGTCCTCATCATTTGCTACCTTCAAAAATGAAGAGCTTGAAAAATCAGAATGGAGATTTTTCAGTAAGGAAGATTTTTGATTGGTTTTAAAATAAGCGTATAAGAAAATGTATTCAAGGGGTAAGTATATGTATACAATTACTGAGTTTTCACGGATTTGTAAAATGAGTACACGGATGCTAAGGCATTATGACAAAGAGGATATATTAAAACCAGCATATGTGAACCCGGAAAATGGGTATAGATATTATGAGCAAGGTCAGTTAGAAATAGCGTTGAAAATAAAAAAGTTAAGGGAGTATAAGTTCCCGCTACCAAAAATTAAAATCATTCTTCAGTCGTCAGATCAAGATTCGTTTGTGAAACATATGCAAGCACAAATTATAGAGTTATCTCATGAGGTGAAACAAAATTTACAGGTTATTTCAGAAATGAATGAAATGGTAAGTATGAATAATGGTTTAAATATCGCTCGCAATAGAAATTACGATATATTTATTGGAATGAGAAATGAAATAACAGTAATTGCTCAAAGACTGCAAATAAATATAGATGATATGGATGATTATTTTTATGACTTATATGAAAAAGTACAAAAGAGTAACTTTCAAATAGTCGGTTCGCCCTCTACAGTCTTTTATGATGAAGAGTATATTCCAAATCAGAGCGAAATTGAATTAAGAATTCCGGTCATGCATAGGAACAATAAAGATGTAGTACAAGAATATGAAATAAAAAAACTAAATCCGCATCAAATTGTTACTACTATGCATTATGGAAGTTATGACTATATAGGTTACGCATATATTGCGTTAGAAAAATGGATTGAAAGAAATGGTTATGTAATAGAGGATTCGCCATATGAGGTTTACGTAAAGGGTAACTAACTGTTACGATTTATTTAACCAATTATAAAGAAAGTTAATTAAATATATCAGTAAGCCCTGCTAGTCAAGTGATTGGCTAGTAGTGAGGGTTAACTGCGGGCAATCCCTAAAGCTGATTGAACTACAACGTGGCTAGAAATAGCGAGCGTGAATGTCGCGAAAGCAGAAAAAATCAATCAGATCGTGCAAGGTTAAATCCTAAACACTAGAACAATGGGTCTTCCGCCTCGAATCATCTAAGTCAAAATGGATAAGATGAACGTTCAACGACTATCTCGTATAACTGACGAGAGTACACCACAAGCCTATGGTGGTGGAAAAATCCTCTATCTCTAAAGAGATAAACATATAGTCTGCGCTCATGTGAAAACATGAGAAGTTCATAAGAGAACTGGCTAAGGAATTGCGCCCTTAGTTGAACGAGATACATTTAATTAAATCTATCAAACCTCATTGAATGTATCGAACGTATGTGCTACGTTAGGTTCAATGAGGTAAGAATAATAATGAAATTTTTACGAGTTAGTCAAGTATCAGAATTAACAGGTTTGCATCCGAGGGGTCTCAGGAGAATGCTGGTGGAACACGCTACGATTCAGAAGAACAAATCTTTCATTAAAGGAGTTACATTCTGATGATATTGGCGAAGAAAGTCAGACTAATTCCAACGCCTGAACAAGAAAAAGTGCTTAGAAACCATGCTGGTGCTGCAAGATTCGCTTATAACTATTGTAAAAGAATGAGTGATAGATATTATAAGCTATTTGGAAAATCTGTTTCACAGTTAGCTTTACAGAAACGATTTACAAAGATCAAGAAGCAAAAGAGATATGAGTGGTTAAATGACATCAACGCACAAGTTCCTAAACAGGCTTCAAAAGATTTTGATACGGCGAGGAAAAATTCGTTCAAAAAGTACAAAAATGGTTATCATACTTCTTATAAATCTAAAAAAGATTTAATCCAAGGATTTTATGCCAATTATGAAAGACTGATTATAGGAAAGAAAGTAGTTCATATTCAGTCTATTGGAGAAGTGAAAACAAGCCAACAACTACCAAGAAACAAAAAACCATCCAATCCAAGAGTTACATTTGACGGTCGTCACTGGTGGATGAGTGTAGGATTCCAAGAAGACTTTGAATTACAAGAACTAACCAATGAGTCGATCGGTGTGGATGTTGGTTTAAAAGAGCTGTTTGTAGCTTCTAATGGTATGAAAGAACGAAATATAAACAAAGATGCCAAGGTTAAAAAACTTTTGAAAAGGAAAAAGTCAACACAAAGAGATATGTCTAGGAGATTTAAAAAAGGTGTAAAAATTCAATCTGCCGGATATGAAAAAGCGAAAGCTGAGCACCTGCGGTTATCTAGGAAAATTACGAATATCCGAAATAACCATATCCATCAAGCAACAGCTAAATTGGTGAAAACCAAACCAATGAGGATTGTTGTGGAAGACTTATCTATCTCAAGCCTGTTAAAAAACAAAAAACTATCGAAAGCATTTTCCTTTCAAAAATTAAACTTCTTCTTTCAATGTTTATCATACAAGTGTGAGAAGTACGGCATTGAGTATGTAAAAGCTGATAAATGGTTCGCTTCAAGCAAGATTTGCTCATGTTGCGGAGGTAAATACGACCATTCAGTTCAACCAGAAGGACAGTGGAGTTTAAAGATTCGTGAATGGGACTGTGTTGGGTGCAATAGCCATCACGATAGGGATGTAAATGCTGCGATAAATTTATCAAGATGGGTAAAATAAATGCTTGATAATAGGAGGTAACGATACTGCCTCGTGTGGAGTGTTATACCCCTCGTCCCTTTGGGGCTGCGAGAACACGATGAAGCACTAACTTGTGTAAATTTGATTGAATTGTATAGATTTAGTTAAGTTTATCGTATCGGACCTGAATGTGATTGTTTAGTAGAGGAATATGTGACACAAATTTGTTTTTTAGTGATGAAAATAGACTGAAGATAAGGATTGACATTAACACTATGTCAATCCTTATTCTATTTATGTAAGCAATTCATCATAATAAAAAGGAGAAAAAATATGAAAAGAACAATTATGATTGTTTGTCTGATTCTAAGTGTGACATGGGTTTCAGCTTGTACTCCTGGAGTAGGAGAAGGTGAGAATGGTAGCTTTGTTCTACCTAATCAGTTGCCCAAAAATGTAGTGTTTAAAAATGGTACGATCTATACTTCAAATGGCAAGCAAGACATTGTAGAGGCTGTGGCCGTTAAAGAAGGGAAAATTACATTTGTTGGTTCAAACAAGGATGTAGAGGGATTTATAAATGAAGATACGAAAGTGGTGGATTTACAAGGGCGATTTATCCTCCCTGGTTTTGTGGACAATCATAATCACATATTTGAAGCGAAATCACCAGCAGCAGGGAATTGTAGTGTCTCATCAGATGCTTCCCTGCAAAAACAACGCTCGTATTTAAAGGCTTGTAAAAAAGATGTGAAAGATGGCGAATGGATCAGTGGAACGGGATTTAGTTTGGAAGAGCTATTAAAAGATATGGACGAAAAGTCAGAACAACAAACGCCATTACAAGTTCTTGATGAGTTATTTCCTAATAATCCCGTATTAATTATGGAAAGAACTTCTCATTCTGTATGGGTTAACTCAAAAGCATTGGAATTAGCGGGAATAAATAAAGATACGAAAGATCCGCAAGGCGGAAGAATTATTCGGGATCCAGAGACAGGAGAGCCGTTTGGAATTCTTTATGATACAGCTGGAGACATTGTGATGGAAAAAGCATGGAACTCCCAACCTAATCTGTTTGAAAAAAATTATGAAGGTTTGTTAGACGGTTTAGATGAGGTTGCGAAGAATGGTATTACTACAGTTGGCGATGGACGTCTCTATTGGAAACGAGGTTGGTTAGATGTTTGGAATAAAGTAAATGATGAGAAAAAGTTAACATCGCGAGTAGTACTTCGTCCGTGGGTATATCCGAACTTAAATGAAGCAGAACAAATGGAGTATTTCAAAAAAATTAAGCGCGATGATGTATCATCTCGAATGCTTATTAATCAAGTGAAAATGTATAGTGATGGAATTAGCATTAACAGCACAGCTAAAATACTAGAAAAATATAAATTTGAGTGGTTTAAAGGAACACCGTACGGTTTGAACTATATTCCAGAAGAAAAAATGAAGTGGTGGTTGAGTGAACTCAATAAAATTGGTTACGGTGCACTCATCCACACAATTGGAGATGGCGGGGTAAGAGAGAGTTTAAATGCAATTGAAGCAGCGAAAAAAGAAGGGGCGAATCAGCCTTATACACTTACGCATGTTGAGATGGTAGAAGATAGTGATATAAATCGTTTTGCTAAATTAGGTATTAGCGCTGATTTCCAAGTAGGTCATGATTTTGCGGAAGATCCAAAACAAAGCTGGGCAAGTACGTATTTCTCAGATCAACAGATGAAACGAATTATGCCGTTAGGACGCATTTGGAAAACAGGAGCAAACGTATCACTTAGTAGTGATTGGGATGTAAATGAACTAAATCCACTTGTGACGATTTCGAATGCACTAAGTATTGATGAAAAGGGCTTGTCTGATGTATACGCAGCTATTGATGCATATACAATTAAGCCCGCCAAAGCATTAGGTCTTGATACTATTACTGGTTCAATTGAAGTAGGTAAATCAGCCGATATGGTATTACTAAATGAAGATATTACTAAAATGAGTGCCGATAAGATTCCGAATGCGAAAGTTTTAGTGACGGTTTTACAAGGAGAAGTAGTGTATCACAAGGAGAAATAAAGAGACACCTTATAAAGTAGTTACAAGGAAATGAATATATTCCTGTTGACCTTAACACGATGTCAAAGTTTAGACTGAACTTACATTCGAAGAAGGGGTGAACATGTATGAGAAATATGGAAAATAGTTTGTTTTATATGCCAGCTGAGTGGGAAAAGCATGAGGGGACATGGCTCCAATGGCCTCATGATAAAGCTCATAGAGGTGAAGGTTACAGAGCTAAGCTAGATGATATTTGGGTAACGATGGCAAAGGAGCTTCATTACGGAGAAATTGTGCATATTGTTGTATATGATGAAGAAGAAAAAGTACATGTCCAATCGAAGTTAATGGAAGCGAAAGTGGATATGGATAAAATTGATTTCTTAGTTCAAGAGACGGATGATGTGTGGGTAAGAGATAATGGGCCGATTTTTGTAAAAGATAAGGAAGGCAATCTCTGCTTAACACACTGGATTTTTAATGGGTGGGGTGAGAAATATCCGTATGAAAATGATGCGGGTATTCCGGCGGAAATAAGTGAAATGTTTAGCATTCCAAAAGTTAAATCTAGTGTCTGTTTGGAGGGCGGGGGAATAGAGATAAACGGAAATGGCACCTTAATGGCGGCAAAAACTTCTATTATAAACGAAAATCGAAATCCTACACTAAGTCAGGAAGAGATTGAAATAGAGTTAACGAAGTATCTGGGAGTAACGAATTTTATATGGATAACTGGTATTCGCGGAGAGGATAATTATGATGAAGATACAGATTACCATATTGATGGGGCAGCGCGTTTTGTAAATGAAAATACAATTCTTTATGAATATGATCCTTTCGGGGAAAGTGAATCATACCTTTTGGAAGCATACGAAAAGCATTATCAAGAATTGCGACAAGCAAGAAATATAGATGGAAAACCATTTCAGCTCATACCAGTACCGGTGACAAGAAAAATGGTAAAAGAAGCAGACTGTAAGGGCTCATATTTGAATTTTTATATTGGAAATGAAGTTGTATTAGTTCCTATATATGGAGATGAGCATGACAAGTTAGGGCTTCAAATCATTGAAGGGCAGTTTCCGGGAAGAAGAATTGTCGGTATTTATGTAAATAAACTGTTTGCGTATGGTGGCATGATTCACTGTGTGACGCAGCAACATTTAGCATAAAGTAACCGAAATGAAAAAAGCATGCAGAGTATATACTCTGCATGCTTTTTTATAATGCTGAAAATTCTTCAACAAGTGAGCTAAAACGGTTTAATGCACTTTCAATCGGTTCTGGCGTAGTTAAATCAACACCAGCTTTTTTCAGTAAGTTTAATGGATAGTCAGAACTTCCGCCTTTAAGGAATTCAATATAATGTTTTTGAGCATTTGGGTCGCCGCTCAATAACTTATCAGCAATTTGGATTGCAGAAGCGAATCCAGTTGCATATTTGTACACGTAAAATGGACGATAGAAATGCGGTATTCTAGCCCAGCCGTATTTTACTTCTTCGTCAAATACGAGAGAGTCGCCATTATACTCTCTAAACAAGTTTTCATAAACTTCGCTAAAGACTTGGGCATTTAATGGTTTACCTTGCTGCACCATTTCATGTGTGATTTTTTCAAACTCAGCGAACATGATTTGTGTAAAGAAAGTGCCTTTAAATTTCTCGATGAAATGGTTTACTAAATGGTTACGTACATTAGCATCTTTGGCTTCTTTTAATAAATGATGAATTAATAGCACTTCATTTACTGTAGAAGCAACTTCTGCGACAAAAATAGTATAGTGTGCAGAAATTCTTGGTTGGTATCCGTGTGAGTAATGTGTATGCATGCCGTGTCCACATTCATGAGTAAGAGTGAAAAGGCTATTTAAATCATCGTGATGATTTAAAAGAATGAAAGGATGAACACCGTATACACCAAAGTTATAAGCGCCGGAACGTTTTCCAGGTGTTTCTCTTACGTCGATATAGCGTTTATCTTTAAAGCTTTTTAATGTTTCAATATATTCTTCACCTAATGGAGCTAGTGATTCGATCATCATGTCAAATGCTTTGTCATATGGAATGTCTTGTTTTACACCCGCTACTAAATCAACGCCCAAGTCGTATTGACGTAGTTCATCTACATTTAATTTTTCTTTTCGAAGTTCATTATAGGTATGTAGTGATTGAATATTTTTTTTCGTCGTCTCAATTAAATTTTCATATACTTCTTTCGGAACCATGTCGCCAAATAATGACTTTTCTAAAGCTGATGGATATTTTCTTAGCTTTGAAACAGTAACATTATTTTTAATAGCAGCAGATAAAGTAGAAGCGATAGAATTCTTTAATTGAACGTATGGCTTGTAATAAGCTTTATAGGCTTCTTTACGTTTCTCGCGATTCTCATCTTCTATTAACTTTGCATACATTCCGCGCGTTAAAGTAACTTTTTCTCCATCATCAGTAGTCACTTCACCAAATAGTATATCCGCATTATTTAACATGCCATATGTATGCTGCGGAGAGGAAAGTGCTTCACCCATTTGTGATAAAATCTCTTCTTGGTCTTTATTCAATACGTGTTTTTTATAACGGTATAATTCAAATAAATCTTCTTTATAATATTGTAAGCCTTCTGCTTCTTCTATGTAAGAATGTAATGTGTTTTCATCTACGCTAAGTAAGAATGGGGAAAAGAAAGATTTAGCCGCACTTACTTTCACGTGTAATTGTGATACTTTATCGACAAGAGATTGGGCGTCAGTATCGCGCGTATCAAGGTCAGATTGTAATCGCGCATAAGCGAACATTAAAGATATTATGCTAGAAATTTCTTCACTCTTTGTTAAATAAGCTAATAAGCTATTGCCGTCGTGAATAGTGCCATTAAACTCATGTAAGTCTTTCGTTAATACTTCAATTTTATGAAAATCGCTTTCCCAATCTTCAATGCTATGGTATATATCCGTTAAATCCCATTTCTCCTTATCAGCTACTTGTAGTCGATCTTTAAGTTCTGTCATAATCATTTCCTTTCTAAATATGTAGTTATATTCCTATATAACTATGAAATACAACAAATTGCAAAAAATCCCTGCTGAAAATTGAAAAGCCTTGCTAAAAATAGCAAGGCTTAAAAAATTATAATGTAATGCCGAATTTTGAATGTAAAAGCTTTTTATATTGCACATCTGTAACGTTTTCTTTCGTTTTTTTACCGTTTTTCGTTATTGTCAGACTATCCTTTGTTAAAGATGCATGCCCATCTTCAGTTAATTTTACAATAAGAGGTACTTTGTTGAATGGTGAGCCCTCATGTTCAACGATAATTTTTTGTGCTGCATTTGCTTTTTCTTCATCTACTTCTTCTATATAAAATGCATAGCCTAACGTCCAATCATCAGCAGAAGATTGATCCAAAAACTCATTATTTTTACGCATCTCTAACATGTAGTTTCCCTTTTCAGTCATTTCTTTACGAATACGATAATCTCCTGTAACGGAGTGAATGACTTCACTTGAGAAAGGGACAGGTGCAAGAGGTAAGTATGATCCGAATCCTACTTCAATTAAATAAAGTTCATTATGATGTGTTAAAACAGTTGCGATATGGCCAGAATCCACAGCCCATATAGAATTTGCAGCATTGTACACTGTTCCTGAAACGAGATGAACATCAAATCCAGCGTCTTTAAGGAAGTAATACATAGTAGGATTGAGTTCATAACAAAGACCGCCACGGTTGTTTACTAAAATTTTTTCTTTTAGATTTTCTTTTGATATTTGTGTAAAGCTGTTTTCGAGAATATTTAAGTTTTCAAAAGGGACAGTTTGTGCCATTGCGCACATAATGTTAGGTAAATCTTCAAATGAAACTTTGTGTTTTTCTTCTATATGTAATCTTGAAAAAAATTGTTTTTGAAAGTCCGTCATAGAAATCCCTCCGTTATGCGTTTATAGATAAATTGTAAACAATCTTGAATAATATGTGAAATAAAAACTACGGTGCAGTATTTGGTGAATATTTGATGTTAGATTAAAAAATAATGTGGGAGAGTGAGAGATTGCTACTTTACTAATTCTAGAACGAATATTATAATAATTCCGATAAACTATGCAAACGTTTTCTTAGAAGGGGATGTTGTAAATATGTTAAAAAAAATAACAGTAGTCGGCTTGTCGGTTGTTTTGTTTTTACCTAGTATACATGGGGGAAGTAAAGTGTATGCAGATACGGTTAACAATGGAACGTTAATGCAGTATTTTGAGTGGTATGCTCCGAATGATGGGAATCATTGGAATCGCTTGCATTCAGATGCTGAAAATTTAGCGCAAAAAGGAATTACATCTGTTTGGATACCACCTGCATATAAAGGAACTACGCAAAATGACGTAGGATATGGAGCATATGATCTATATGATTTAGGTGAATTCAATCAAAAGGGAACAGTGCGGACGAAATATGGGACGAAAGAACAATTGAAATCTGCAATTGACGCTTTACATAAGAAAAACATCGATGTATACGGTGATGTAGTTATGAATCATAAAGGTGGGGCTGATTATACGGAAACTGTCACAGCAGTTGAGGTAGATCCGAGCAATCGAAATGTTGAAGTATCAGGTGATTATGAAATTAGTGCGTGGACGGGATTTAACTTTCCGGGGCGCGGAGATTCTTATTCTAATTTCAAATGGAAATGGTATCATTTTGACGGAACGGATTGGGATGAAGGAAGGGAATTAAACCGAATTTATAAATTTAGGGGCATAGGTAAAGCGTGGGACTGGGAAGTGTCTAGCGAGAATGGAAATTATGATTATTTGATGTATGCGGATCTTGATTTTGATCATCCAGATGTTGCGAATGAAATGAAAAAATGGGGAACGTGGTATGCGAATGAATTAAATTTAGATGGATTTCGTTTAGATGCTGTTAAACATATTGATCATGAATATTTACGCGATTGGGTAAATCATGTTAGACAGCAAACGGGGAAAGAAATGTTTACAGTAGCTGAATATTGGCAAAATGATATCCAGACTTTAAATAATTATTTAGCGAAGGTCAATTATAATCAATCTGTGTTCGATGCACCACTTCATTATAATTTTCATTATGCTTCAAAAGGAAATGGGAATTATGATATGAGAAATATTTTAAAAGGAACAGTAGTTGCGAATCATCCTACACTTGCAGTTACGCTAGTTGAAAATCATGATTCACAGCCTGGTCAGTCATTGGAATCTGTAGTGAGCCCTTGGTTCAAACCGTTGGCATATGCATTTATTTTAACGCGTGCAGAGGGATATCCTTCTGTTTTCTATGGTGATTACTATGGTACAAAAGGAAATAGTAACTATGAAATTCCAGCGTTAAAGGACAAAATTGATCCGATTTTAACGGCACGAAAAAACTTTGCATATGGTACGCAGCGTGATTATTTGGATCATCCAGATGTGATTGGCTGGACAAGAGAAGGTGATAGTGTACATGCTAATTCTGGTTTAGCAACATTAATCTCTGATGGACCAGGAGGGGCAAAGTGGATGGATGTTGGAAAGAATAACGCAGGGGAAGTATGGTACGATATTACGGGTAATCAAACAAATACTGTAACAATTAATAAGGATGGATGGGGGCAATTCCATGTAAGTGGAGGCTCAGTTTCTATATATGTTCAGCAGTAAATTGGTGTTGAAAAAGAAGAGGTAGACTGAAATATAAGTTTCCTCTTCTTTTTATATTCTGTATAGTTATAAAAGTATGACACCTTTACTTCTCACAAAACATATAGTATGATGATTTCAGTAAATTAGATTTCAATGACTATAATATAAATTAATGAGAGGTGCTTTTTGTGAGTGCGGTAGGTACTAAATAGGAAAAATTTAATGAAATAAATCGGATAAGACCAGGGGATTTTTATGTATATCATACCCCTAATTTTGTCATGGATTTATTTCGATACCTATGAAGATACCTACAATACTTTATAAAGCGTGTAATAAGGGGATTGCCATCCGTTTTTATGGCTTATTTCCTCATATGTTATTACTCATGCCTTGTAAATGTAAAAGCTGCGGTATCCCCGCAGCTTTTTTGTATATATTTTAAATGTATAAAAATGGTAATTAAATAATGTAGGGCTCATTGGAATCTAATGAGTAGGTATCTTCATTTATGATAGAAATCAATCAAAGTGAGGAGAAACAAAATGAATACGATGACTTTTGAAAAGTTACAATATAACGAATTAAAGGATATAGTGAAATCTTATTGTGTAAGTGGATTAGGTAAAGAATTATTAAATAAATTAGAGCCGAGTACGAGTATAAAAGTAGTGAGGAATCGCTTGAATGAAACGACAGAAGCACGAGCTATAGTAGATGCAGAAGGGCATGTTCCTTTCTTCGGCATTTCAAATATTGCTAGTACAATTCAAAAATTAGAAAAAGGGATGATTTTAGATCCTGAAGAATTAGTAAGTGTTTCAGACTTTTTACGTGGTTGTAGAAAGATTAAAAATTTTATGTTAGATAAAGAATTTTTTGCGCCAGTATTAGCTTCTTATGCGAATTCAATGACTGAATATAAAAGTATTGAAGAGGAAATCAACTTTTCCATTAAAGGTAATAGTATTGATGCAGCTGCGAGTAAAGAGTTGAAACGAATTCGAAATAACATTGATTCTGTAGACGGAAAAATAAAAGAGCGCTTAACGAAGTTTTTAAATAGTAGTGCAAATAAGAAGTATATTCAAGAGTTCTTTATTAGTAAGAAGGATGATAGGTATACAATTCCAATTAAATCTTCTTATAAAAATCAAGTTGCGGGAAGTATAGTTGAAGCGTCCGCTAAAGGCTCTACTGTATTTATAGAACCACACACTGTTACAAAGTTAAATGCGGAACTCGCTAGTTTGAAAGCAGAAGAAGCGATGGAAGAGTATCAAATTTTAGCGACTTTATCAGGAATGGTAGTAGAAAATATTTATCATATAAAAATTAATATGGAATTAATTAGTCAGTATGATATGGTATTTGCAAAAGCGAAGTTTAGTAAATCGATCGATGGAATAGAGCCAAAGTTAAATGATCATGGCTACATTCATTTAGTAAATTGTAAGCATCCGCTTTTAAGCGGAAAAGTAGTACCGTTACACTTTGAAATCGGTCAAAACTATCGTAGTTTAATTATTACAGGACCAAATGCAGGCGGGAAAACAATTGTATTAAAAACAATCGGATTGTTAACTTTAGCGACAATGTCAGGATTGCATATCGCTGGAGATAAAGAAACAGAAATTGCTATTTTCGAAAATGTATTTGTAGATATTGGTGATAATCAAAGTATCGAAAATGCACTCAGTACATTTTCATCTCATATGAAAAATCTATCTGAAATTATGAGGATGTCAAATAATAATACGCTACTATTATTTGATGAAATAGGAAGCGGGACTGAACCGAATGAAGGGGCAGCACTTGCAATTTCTATTTTAGAGGAGTTTTATCTTGCGGGATGTATTACAGTTGCGAGTACGCATTATGGTGAAATTAAACGATTCTCAGAAATGCATGATGATTTTATGAATGCGGCGATGCAATTTAATAGTGAGACGCTAGAACCACTTTATAAATTAGTAATCGGTAAATCAGGTGAAAGTAATGCGCTTTGGATTGCGAATAAAATGAACGTAAGAGAGCGTGTACTGCAAAGAGCGAAAGAGTATATGGGAAATAAAGAGTACGCTCTAGAAAAAGTGAATGAAAGCAAAATTAGAAAACCGAAATTTGTGCAAGGAAAAAGAGAAAATCATTACGAGTACAAAATCGGCGATCGTGTAAATGTATTAGATTATGATGATTTTGGTATTATCTATAAGGAAATAGATAATTTCTATAACGTCGTTGTATATTATAACGGTGAATTTGTTGAAGTGAATGTAAAACGTATTACTTTAGAGGTAGCGGCGAAGGAATTATACCCAGAGGGATATGATTTAAATACACTATTTGTCGATTATAAAGAAAGAAAAATGCAACATGATATTGAGCGCGGATCGAAAAAAGCGCTTCGTAAAATCCAAAAAGAAATAAGGAAGAATAGAGGATAATATAGAATGGTAACGATTAGACAAGAACAAAAAAATGATTACAGAAAAACAGAAGAAGTTGTACAACAAGCATTTTTAAATGAAGAATTTAGTGATAAAAAGGAACATGAACTTGTAAAACGTATTAGAGAATGTGACGCATTTATTCCTGAATTATCAATCGTTGCAGTAGATGAGGAAATCGTTGGTCACATTATGTTATCGGAAATTACGATAGAACAGGATGGGATTTCTGAAGAATCATTAGCACTTGCACCAGTTTCAGTTGCTAGGGGCCATCAGAAAAAAGGAATTGGTGGAAAACTTATTGGAGCTGCGTTAGAAAAAGCGAAAGAACTTGGATACGGGTCAGTTGTAGTATTAGGACATCCAGAGTACTATCCGAAATTTGGCTTTAAGAAAGCAAGTAAGTGGAATATAAAAGCACCATTTGAAGTGCCTGAAGAGGTGTTTATGGTGATGGAATTAAGGGAGAATGCTCTTGAAGGTGTAGAAGGAGTTGTTCAGTATTCGAGTGCATTTGCTGAGTAGGAATATCAGTTAAGAAATGTAATCATAAAAGATGCTATCTTTTTGTAGAGATATACAGAAAGATAGCTTTTTTTATTAAGCAAATTCACTTACGTATATTTTGCTCAATGAATAATTAAGATGGTAAAATTGATATAGAAATGTAAAAGGAGAGAAAAGGATGAAGAATAGAGAAACAGATAGCAATGAGAATGTAGTTACGTTATATGTTACAAGACACGGAAAAACAATATTAAATACGAATCATCGCGCGCAAGGCTGGGCAGACTCCCCGTTAGTAGAAAAAGGTGTTGAAGTTGCCTCTAATTTAGGAACAGGATTAAAAGATGTTCATTTTACGAATGCGTATAGTAGTGATAGCGGCCGAGCGATTGAAACTGCTAATTTAGTATTAAAATATAGTGAGCAATCAAAGTTAAAACTTGAGAAAAGAAAAAAATTACGAGAATTAAATTTTGGTATTTTTGAAGGTGAAAAACTTGAAAATATGTGGGATGTGGTTGGAAAAGCTGCAGGCGTTGCATCACCAGAAGAACTTATGAAGTTTTCTATTCAAGAAGTGATTAATCTGATTAGAGCAGCAGACCCTACGAAACAGGCGGAAGATTGGGAATTATTTTCTACTCGTATAAAAGCAGAGATTGATAAAGTTAGTGAAGAAGCTGCTGCAAATGGAGGTGGCAACGTTTTAGTTGTCGTTCATGGGCTTTTGATTACTGCATTAATTGAAATGCTAGACAGTAGTAAAACAAAACTTGGAGTGGAAAATGCAAGTGTGACAAAGATTGTATATCAAGATGGAACATATACAGTCGAGTCTGTTGGGGATATGAGTTACGTTGCAAAAGGGAAAGAAAGTGTGGAAATATAAAAATAAGAAAAGGAAGATAGAGAAATCTAGCTTCCTTTTCATTTTGTGAATTACGGGATTAATAAAATCTTCCCTGTACTTTTTCTGCTCTCTAATAAATTATGTGCAAGAGCACCATCTTGTAAGGCGAATGTAGTAGGATTCGCAATGTTTAATTTTCCAGTAGTGATCCAATCAAATAATTGAGTAGAGCGCTGCTTACGTTCTTCAAAAGTAGTAAGCACATTCCAAAGGTCTCCGCCAGTTAAAGTTTTTGAAGTATCCATCAGCATACGCGGATCAACGGGCGCAGGATTACCGCCGGCCATTCCGTAAAATACGATAGTGCCACCAGTTTTAGTAGCGCTAAAACTTTCCTCTAATGTAGAACCTACTGATTCATATACAACATTTACTCCATTACTGTTTGTTATTTCAAGTACTTTCGCCGGCCATGCTTCCGTATATAAAAATACGTGGTCAGCACCAGCTAATGTAGCTATTTGTGCTTTTTCTTTTGATGACGTGAGGCCGATTACTGTTCCGCCTAGTAGTTTAATTATTTGGATAAGAAGTTGCCCAACACCACCAGCTGCGGCATGTACTAAAGCTATATCACCTTGTTTTATTTCATAGCTATCTTTCGTTAAATAATGTGCTGTTAATCCTTGTAATAAGACAGAAGCGGCTGTTTCAAAAGAAATAGAATTTGGAAGTGTAATTGCTTTTTCAGATGGAACGGCAACTAATTCTGCATTTGAGAATGGTACATCAGCAAATGCAATACGATCTCCAGGATTAATATTCGTAACGTCAGCTCCTACTTTTTCAACAATGCCAGCCCCTTCATAACCTAATATATACGGCGGGTTGCCAGCGAGATGATAATCACCGCGGCGTCTATAAATGTCGGCGAAATTTAAACCGATTGCTTTCGTACGGACAAGAACTTCATTTGGATTTATGATTGGATCATTTAGTTCTTTATATTGTAGTACATCCGGATTTCCGAACTGTTCGAAACAAAGTGCTTTCATATGGAATACCTCCATTTATATTGTTTGTCGATGCTCTTTATCATACAATACAAATATCGATAGACAAAGAGGATTATTTCGATGGAATCAATCGAAAATTACGATTGAAAAGAGGGATGAGAAATGGAGATAAAACAATTAGTTACATTTAAAATAGCCGCGGACACTTTGAATTTTACACAAACTGCGAAGAAATTAAACTTTGCTCAATCGAGCGTAACAGCGCAAATTAAAACGTTAGAAGCTGAGCTAGGTACGCCGTTATTTGAAAGATTAGGAAAACGCCTTTTCTTAACTGAAGCAGGTAGGAAGTTTCAACTATATGCCGACAAGATGATTGCACTCAGTAACGAAGCAAAAATGGCTGTGAAAGATGATGAGGGAATAGCAGGTACATTAATAATCGGTGCGCAGGAAAGTCAATGTACATATAGACTTCCTTCTATATTAAAGAGGTTTAAAGCACAATTCCCTCAAATAAAACTTATATTTAAACCAGCGCATTCCAATAAAGATGCGAAGGAACAATTGATGGAGGGAAAAGTCGATCTTGCCTTTATTTTGGACGAATGTAAAACAGAAGATGCTTTACATGTGGAGCCGCTTATGAAAGAAGAATTAAAAATAGTAGCTGCTTCAGGGCATCATTTACTCGAGAAAGCTTCCATTTCTACAAAAGATTTAGAAAGTGAGACGCTGTTGCTAACAGAGCTAGGGTGCTCGTACCGGACTTTATTTGAAGAGCTACTTCGTACAGAAGATGTGTATCCAGCAAATAAAATTGAGTTCGTTAGTGTAGAGGCAATTAAACAATGTGTTATTGCAGATTTAGGTATAGCCGTTTTACCCGCGATAGTAGTAGAAAAAGATATACGAGAGGGAACGATAAAAGAGTTACATGTAGAAAATGCAATTTCACCGATTTATACACAAATTGCTTGGCATAAAGATAAATGGATGACAGTGCCACTGCAGCAATTTATTGATGTAACGAGGGAGTTTCTTACAACGGATTAAGTGGAGAAATATTTATTTTATATAGTAGTAAAAATGGCAATTTTGTATAAAGAACCGATGCTTGCATGAAACGAGTATCGGTTCTTTTATGTTTTAAATAAAGGATGCTATAAAATGTGTATTTCTCAACTTTTTTTCTTAGATGGATACGTAAATTTCTTCGTATATTCCAATAATCATAAGGAAATTTACAACGTTTATTGGTTTCTGTAAGATGCCTCTAGGAAGTATGAAAGGAGGGGCGTACATAGGGGATAGATTGTCTTTATTATACGTACTTATTTTGAGGGGGAGATTTAAAATGTTTAAAAAGCTAATGAAAGTATGTGCGTTAAGTGTAGTGAGTGTCGGGGTATTATTTAGTTTTCAAGAAAGTACATTTGCAGCTACTGATTTAAGTAGTTATTATGACGGAAAAAATCCAGCAACAACAAAGGTATACGGGGGAAGTACAACGTGTGATGCTGATGGATTTAATGCAAAGTCTACAGCCGTGTACGAAGGTAGTAAAAAAGTAGGAACAGTGTATTTACGTTACAGTAATAAATGTCATGCAGCATGGTCTAAGCTTGTTTTAGATCAACCAGCACCAGCTGTTTCTGGAGGAGTGTATGCGTACGCTGTTGTGAATAAATACAAAAATGGTGTATTCCAAAAATCAGTCACTTCTAATCAGGGAAACGGCACAATAAAAACAGGTCAAACGAGCACTTATACAGGAATGGTATTTGATTTAACTGCTGATTTCGGATACACAGCAGATGCTGAAGCGGTTACGTTTAATAACGGTTATGGAAAAACAGGACGCTATTAAAAAGGAGTGGAATACTTTGAAACTTTTAAAAAAGCTAAGCGCATGTTTTTGTCTATCATTGCTCGTTTTAACTAGTGTGTTTAGTACGACGAATAGCGATAAAGCATATGCAGAAGATCATTCGTATGATGGGAAAAGTCCTTACTATAATAGCTGTGATCAATCCGCTGTAACGAAAGAAAAGAAATGGATTGATTCCAATTCTTATGTAGAATTAAAGTTTAGCACGACGTGTAAGACAGCATGGGCGAAAGTTACAGTAACTCGTGCAGCAGTATATAATAACGAAGCTGATGCAAGAATCGTAAGAAAAACAGATGGAAAGGCATATACTTGCGGGAGTGCTGGAGGAAATGGTGTTGTGAATAAAGGGCAAACATCATGCTATACGCCAATGGTATATGATTTAGATCCAAGAAAGGCACAAGCGCAAGGGAAACATGCTATTCCGAATAGTGATGCATATAATTATGCGGAGACAATTTGGTATTAATATAATACATGAGTTAAGAGTTGTTATTGGATATAAAAATGAAAGAGCCTTACTGCATTTTATTGTGGTAAGGTTCTTTCAAGTTGTTGATAGTTTAAGAACAGTTATTTACAATGATATATCTTTATAATCACTTTTAAGTATTGCCATAATAATTTCATCCGAGTATGTATCGTTATAAAATAAAGATTGACGTAAGGTTCCTTCTTTTACAAACCCAACTTTTTCATAAGCTCTAATTCCGCGTAAATTATGGCTAAACACTTCTAACTGTAAACGATTTAATGATAGTTGTTCAAAAACAAAACTTAAAACTATTTTAATAGCTTCAGTTCCATAGCCTTTTCCTGTTAATGACATAGAAAGCATCGATATTCGGAAGCCTGCTCTTTTGTTACCCTCATCGATATCTAAAATCGACAACTCTCCAATCATTTCGTCATTGCTTTGTAAACAAATAGCGAAATCGTAGCGACTCGAATCATTATTTATATGAGCTATATGTGTCTTTATTTGTTCCAATGAAAAAGTAGGTTTGGTTCCAGTCATATAACGTATCTCTGTATCCATCGTACTTTCTAATATAATTGGGGCATCTAGTTCGCAAAGAGGTCTTAAATAAATTCTTTCACTCTCTAATCTCATTATAAATTTCTCCTTAAGTTTGGTGATAGAGTATATAAATATTTTTGCTCTACATGGAAGAAGAGTTTTATTTTGTGTATTGTTTGAAAAGTATGTGTCTTACTTTGATGTTACATGAATTTTATAATGATATGGTATACCTAAAACAAATAATAAAAGTTTTATACATAACAAAATGCATCAACAAGTTTTTTAATAGTCGAATTAACTAAGATCTGTATCAGGAGGAGTATATCCAAGGTGACGAGTCATTGATACAATTTGTCCTTTATGGTGAAACTCATGAGTCTCTGTATGAGTTAAAAGCCATAGCGGAGTTGTGCTCCAAGGCTCTTTTTGCCATTTCACTTCATTTGCTATATTTTCGAGCCATCGGTCATTGTATTCATCTAAAAAACGTATTACAACCTCATCTACTAACTTAAATCTATCACGGACTTTCTCGATATCTGCATGCTCAATTTCATAATCACTAGCAAATGAAAAATCTGCCCGTTTTTGCTTGAATGCGAATGATCCAAGCCAGTATCGGTAGCAATCGGCTACATGAATATGCGTCTTTATAATGCTACCGCTTCCGAAATTTGGAACAGTGCTATGTAATTTTTCTAGTGGGATTTCTCCCAAAAATGTAAATAGAGTTTCTCTTGTAGAACTAATAAGATTATATTGTTGTTTTAAAATATGTAACATGTAATTGACACTCCTCTATTATTTACTAAACTAACTGTGTAGTAAGTAATTCTATATTTATTAGGGGTGAACCTTTTAAATATTATTACTAAGCATATTAGATGTTTTTCTTAATCGTTTCTGATAGATTAAACAAGGTGAAACTTTAATAAGTTGAACATTCTTAGTTCATAATAAATTGTGCATGAAGAAAGGGAACGATAAAATGAATAGAATAATTGGTTTAAAACAATTTGAAATAACGCGTGGGGCATTAGTTAAATTTATTGAAACGTTAGATGATAAAACTGCGGATACGCAGCCAGAGGGTTTTAACAATACAATTCGTTGGCATATCGGTCATGTGTTAACGGCAGCAGAAGTTTTCATGTTTGGAAAAGAATTCAAACAATTACCAACTGAATATCCAGGTATGTTTGGGTATGGATCAAGACCGTCTAAATGGAAAACAGAAGGACCATCGTTAGAAGTGTTAACGACTCAATTAAAAGAACAAGCAAAACGTATTAACGAAATTCCAGCAGAAGCATTTGAAAATAAACTGCCAGAGCCATTCCTAGGATTGGAAACAGTAGGGGAGCTTTACGGTATGATGCTTTATCATGAAGCTGATCATATTGGACAAATGAAGGCGATGGAACGTATTATTAAGGCTCTTTAGTTGTAATTGCATATAAAAAACGAAATTATATTGTGAAATATTATAATGACAAAAAGGATAGATAATTTATTATCTATCCTTTTTGTCGTTGAGCTTAAAGAATTATGAACGATTGCCATCGTGATACTGATAAAGTAGGTATAGTTATTATATTTGTTTTACATAATAGAAAAATATTGAAGGAAATACAGAATTAAGGTTGCAAAAGCCGTACGAAATATAAGTATAATAATAGAGAAGAACTAGAAATAGGGGTGAATACTATGATTACATTAGAACAAAAGTTGGAGCAATACACACATACGTATGGACAGTTAAAGGGAGAACTAAAATGGAAAACGAGTGATTCTCGAACAGGAATGATGATTGCTGCTATGTATGCAGGTAGTGATAAATTGTTTGATCTCGGACGTTTTTTAGAAATTAGTAGTTATATTAAGAATCAGGTAGGGATGTTTTCATACTTGAAGTCTTATCATCGCTTTGTGGTGGCCGCAACTTTAGATATTCACTTTACAGATTACAAGGAAGCTTTCCGGAAGTTTTTAGATTTATATGAACAATTGGTCGCTGGTGGTTTTAGCCGAAGTATATTTACTTATCTCGCAGCAGCTGTGCTTTTAACAGAAGAAAATGAACAGCATGGCACGCACATTCAGCGTTCGATGCAAGTATATAAACGTATGAAAGAGGATCATCTTTTTCTTACAGGTACAAATGATTATCCGCTCGCGGTTTTACTAGCAGGACAATCAGAGAATGTAGAAACACTTATGGACCGAGTAGAACGTCTGTATCAGAAACTAGCGAAAGCTGGTTTGCGTAAAGGGAATGATCTTCAATTTTTAAGTCATATCCTCTCACTAAAGAAGGATGTCCGTGAAGAAATGTTAGTTGCAACATGTACAAACATATGGAATTTGTTAAAACAAGAAAAGGTAAAAGTGAAACAGATGCATTATCCAGCTATCGGGCTACTAGCGTTACTTGAAGATGGAGAAAAAGAGATTCATTCTATTAAAGCATTGATTGAAAAATTGCAGGGGGAGAAATTGTTCCGTTGGCATACAGATACAAATATTCTTATTGCTATTCAGCTGTTCGTAAGTCAGAAAGGTGAGGAAAGTAAAGCTACCAACACAGGTTTACAAACTATGATAGAAGTCCTTATACAAGCACAACAAGCAGCTATGATGGCAACGATTGCCGCTTCATCTGCAGCAACATCTTCTGCTAGTAGTAGTTCATAATGTGCAACGAATGGCTTATGCTCTTGTAATTCATAACTCCTTTGATAAGGGCGGTTTAAAAAATATTATTAAAAAAGCCCATCACTCTCTAATGAGTGATGGGCTAACTGTTTTTACATAATCAGCATTATCTTTTCGATTCCTTCAAATATTTGAGTTGTGTAACAATCATAATGCTAATAACAACGAGTAAAAACCATGAGCTAATTTTGCTTAAGTGAACGAGATTCCATGCTTCCCGTTGATTTGGATATTGCCATGCTCCGAAAAATGTTGCGATGTTCTCTGCAATCCAAATGAAGAAACCGATAAGGAAGAAGGAGAGAACGAGTGGCATTTTATATGTAACGCCTTGTAATGAAAATTCTACAAATGTGCGAGAGAAAACAATGAATAGTAGTAAAGTTAATATCCATCTAAAGTCGTATGTAAAGTGGTGTGTGAAAAAATTGAAGTAAATCATTGCTCCTAGAGGTATTGCAAAAATAGCTTTCGGCCAATGATGCATTTGCAAATGCAATCTTCTCCACGCTTGGCATATGTAACTTGCAACACTTGCATACATAAAGCCGCTGTAAAATGGAACTCCAAAAACCTTTGAATATGCCTCTTCCGGATAACTCCATGAACCGAAATGTACTTTATATATTTCTAGTAAAAGGCCGATGAGGTGGAAGACGGTAATTACTTTTAATTCGTCTTTCGTCTCAAGTCCAGTTTTATACATAAACCACTGCATAAGAAGACATACGATGAGTATGAAATCGTAGCGGTATAACCCTGGGATAGAAATGATTTTTGAAAGGGCTAGTGTTAAGAAAATAACGACTGGGAATAAGCAAGATAATGCTTGCTCGTAAGTGAAGTATAGTAGTTGTTTTATATATAACATTGTGTCACCTTCAATATTTTTATTTGAAAACTCAAAATAATGACTAAGTATACTACAATTTTAAAAATAAGCTAGTAGTCTATTTGGCGTGTATTTGTAATTTTTGGAAGGAAGTTGTAATAGGTATTTTAATATTTAGCGAAGTGAAAAAATAGTTTGCTATTTAAAAAAAGTGGAGATATAATATCTAAATGAAATTGATAATTATTATCAATAATAATTACAAATAAAAAATATTTATAAAAAACAACTGAATATAAAGGATGAAATGAAACATGTTACATAAGCCTGCTGTATATGCTGGCAATAATCGCTGGCTACATATTAAGTTCATATGTTTCATGAGCTTAACAATTTTATGTTTAATCGGCTCTATATTTTTAGCTGTTGCATTTGGTGCAAAGGATATCCATTTGGAAACCGTATGGGCAGCGGTTTTTGATTATAATCCGAAATTAACGCAGCACCAAATTATTTATGAATTAAGACTCCCGAGGGTAATTGGTGCAGCAATTGTAGGAGCGGCTTTTGCGGTGGCTGGCGCTGTTATGCAGGGAGTAACACGAAATCCTTTAGCGGATGCAGGTGTGCTTGGCATAAATGCAGGTGCGATGTTTGTAGTAGCACTTAGTTTTGCCTTTTTCCCGCATATGCCGTATTCCTATTTAATGATTGTCTCCTTTATTGGAGCGGTTTTAAGTACAGTGCTCATTTTTATTATCGGATCAGCAACATCAGGCGGATTAACATCGATGAGATTAACGATTGCTGGAGCAGTTATGGCAGCGCTTTTGCATTCGTTAAGCTCAGGTGTTGCAATTTATTATGATTTAAGTCAAGATTTAGCATTTTGGTACGCTGGTGGTGTTGCAGGGGTTAAGTGGGAACACTTGAAATTTTTAGTTCCTATTATTCTCATAACGATTGTTTTTGCGACAGTGTTAGGGCGATCTATTTCACTCATATCAATGGGGGATGATGTTGCTACGAATTTAGGAGTAAAAACGAACCGAACGAGAATACTAGGGATGATTATAGTAGTCACCCTTGCAGGTGTATCTGTTTCAGCTGTTGGCTCTATTGGGTTTGTAGGACTTGTTATTCCGCATATTGCTAGAAAATTAGTCGGTGTTAATTATCGACTCATTATTCCTATGTCAGCGTTATTAGGAGCTATGTTAATAGTTTTAGCTGACTTAGGGGCAAGAACAGTAAACCCTCCTAAAGAACTTGCGATAGGAATTATGGTAGCTCTTGTTGGAGTTCCGTTCTTCCTCTATATAGCACGTAAAGTTGGGAGGGAGCTATAAGTGAAGGAGCTTATGAACACAGATAAAAAGAGAGCTATTACTGTAACTACAATTTTTGGTTGTATTAGTATCGCTGTCATTTTAATTAGTTTAAATACAGGGACACTGAGCATAGCGCCACTTAAAGTAATTCAAACACTTTTCGGTTATGGTGATTTTGAGAGTGCAACAGTGCTATACGATTATCGTATGCCAAGAATTATAATTACAATGTTAGCCGGTATTGGCCTTGGGATTTCCGGTGCGATTTTGCAAGGGCTATCACGTAATGCACTTGCAGACCCTGGTATTTTAGGATTACATTCAGGTGCATCTTTCGGGCTAATTATATTCGTTACTTTCTTTCATTCTATTAATGAGAATGCATCGATTTTAATACCGTTATTTACATTTGGCGGGGGAGTACTAGCTGCGTTTTTAATTATTATACTTGCGCATGATCGGTCAAAAGGTTTACTTCCTATTAGACTTATTCTCGTTGGTATTGCTGTTTCAGCTGGCTTTAGTGCGATTTCGTTATTTTTCTCCCTCAAGTTAAATGATGAGACATATACATTCGCTTCTAGATGGTTAGTTGGTAATGTGTGGGGAAGAGATTGGATTCATGTCCTAGCATTATTACCTTGGATTTTCATACTAACCCCGTATGCATGGCTAAAATCTAAAACGTTAAATGCATTGTCACTAGGTGATAGTGTGGCAGCAGGACTTGGTGTTTCTGTTCAAAAAGAACGCTTACTTCTTTTAGCTACAGCGGTTGGATTATCTTGCGCGAGTGTATCGATGGCAGGAGGGATTGGTTTTATCGGTTTAGTTGCTCCGCATATTGCAAGAAAGTTAGTAGGTAGTACCTATCAACATTTCCTTCCACTAGCTGGCATTATCGGAATGATTATTTTAGTACTAGCAGATACGATAGGTCGTTCTATATTCGAGCCAAATTCTATTCCAGCTGGTGTAGTAGTGGCAGCTTTAGGAGCACCGTATTTTCTTTATTTACTTACAAAAACAAAATAAATACTTCAAAGAGGAGAACATATGAAAAAGAAACTTACTATTTTATTTAGCATGATGTGTATTTTAGTATTAGCAGCATGTGGTCAAACGAAATCTAATGAAGAGGCAACGAAAAAAACTGAAAAAAGTAATAATCCGAAAATCGCTTCTATGTCCATTCACTTAACGAATAATTTACTGGCATTAGGAATTAAACCTGTAGGCTCTGTTATTGGTGGAGATTTAAAAGATTTCTTACCACATGCAAAAGAGCAGTTGAAAGATACGAAGAAACTTGGTGTTGTAACGGATCCGAATATGGAAGCATTACTTCAATTGAAGCCAACTGACATTTATGTGGATGAAAAATACGCGGGAAAAGATTTAGCGAAATACGAAAAAATTGCAAAAACACATTCTTTCAATTTAGATGAAGGTACGTGGAGAGATCAGTTAAAACAAGTTGGTAAACTTGTAAACCGTGAGAAAGAAGCTAATACATATATTCAAGATTACGAAGAGCAATCAAAACGAGTAAAAAGTTTAATAGATAAAGAATTAGGTAATAACGAAAAAGTAATGGCAATTCGTGTTACTGCAAAAGAATTACGAGTATTTAGTACGAAAAGACCGATGGGACCAATTTTATTCCAAGACTTAGGATTACAACCTGCAAATGGTGTAGAGAAAATTGATGGAAACCGTCCTTTCGAAGTCATTTCACAAGAAGTATTACCTGACTTTGATGCAGATGCTATTTTCGTTGTTGTAAATAGAGACGATAAGGCAAAAGCTGCATTTAAACAACTTCAAGATACACCAATTTGGAAAGACTTAAAAGCTGTTAAAGGAAAGCATGTATACATTATTAATGACCAGCCATGGCTTGACTATTCTGCTTTAGGTAACAAAATGGCAATGGATGAAGCAGAGAAAATGTTTACGAAATAATATCGATTCGTTGTTAGGAAGATCCTCTAAATTTTGAGGGTCTTTTTTTATTGTTAGAATAAATGAAAAATTATACAATGAATGTAATTTAATGTAGAGGAGATGTGCCAATGTCAGCGCTTATTGTAAGTATCCCGTTTAAGAAACAGTTTATGGAACAAGGGGATAAATAGGCTAAAATAAGTATCCCCGTTATTAAAAAAGGGGGAGTTTGAAATGATGATGAATCTTTTTCAAAATAAAACTGTTAAATTATCCGCTATTAGAGAATCAGATGCTGCAGTAATGGCTATGTGGCAAGAAGATAGTGAGTATTTAAGGAATGTCGATACAGATTTGGCATTCCCGCAATCGATACAAGAAATAGCAAGTGATGGGCTATTAAAAGGACGGAGATCCAACAGTGTTTCTTTCATGGTAAGGACAGTTCAAGAAGATCGCTTAATTGGTTTTGTAGCGATTCATGGCATAGAGTGGAATAACAGAACAGGTTTATTAGCTATTGGTATAGGAGATGCGAATGATAGAGGGAAGGGATATGGAAGAGAGGCAATTCATCTTATTTTAAAGTATGCATTTCATGAATTGAATTTGCACCGCATCGGTCTGGATGTGATTTCTTATAACAAAGCTGCTATTGAGTTGTATAAAAAGATGGGTTTTCAGATGGAAGGCTGTATGAGAGAAGCGGTTCAAAGAGATGGGAAGTGTTTTGATCGTATCATTATGGGGATATTGCGGGATGAATGGATAGAGATGCAAGATTAAAAATGCAGTCTTATATGTGTAATATGCAGGAGATAAAACGATAATTGGCGAATTTTTACAATGTACTGATTGAAATTATAAGGAGTTATGCAAAATGAATTTAGAAAAAGCAAAACCAGTAAATGAAGAGGTCGCTGAATTAAAGGAACTAATTAAAGAATTGCACGGAAGTGTACATCAACTTCAAAGCGAAGTGCAGCAACTAAGGCACGAAAGACCGGTTGTTGAAGTGCGAAAGGGTGTTCAACTATCACCAGCAATCATCGGACAAATTGGCGGTATGATTTTAGGTGGATTAGCAATTATCGGTATATTTTGGTGATGAAAAAGGTATGCAGTTTAACGCTGCATACCTCTTTTAGTGTCGTTATTTGTCGGTAAGTCGATATTTTCTGTCGAATCGTCGATATAATTAGAAAATCGTTGATATATTCGAAGAAACGATCGATATAATTTCACACACTACAACTTTTACATTAAATAACGTAAATAAATATAAGCGTGTGATAACAATAATGCAATAATAGTTAACGGTAACCCAATTTTTAAAAAGTCCATATATGAGAAAGCATGTCCTTCACGTTTTGCAATACCAGCAACGACTACGTTTGCTGATGCTCCGATTAACGTTCCGTTTCCTCCTAAGCAAGCTCCAAGTGATAATGCCCACCATAGTACTTCGATTTGCGGAGAATCGACAGATAGTCCGAGCCCTGTAGCTAAATCTTGAATAAGTGGGATCATCGTTGCGACAAATGGGATATTGTCAATTGTCGCAGATGCGATGCCTGATACCCATAAGATAAGTATAGCGGCAAAACCGATATCACCATTCGTTACGTCGAGTACTTCTTTTGCGAGTGAAGAAATAAGTCCGATATCAATTAACCCGCCAACGAGAACGAATAGTCCAGCGAAGAAGAAAATAGTTACCCATTCAACGTGGGCAAATACATCTTCAATATCATGTTCTTTCACGCCAATTAGCATAAGAAGTGTAGCGCCTGTCATCGCGATAACCGCAGCGTCTACATGAATAATCGAATGAAGTACAAAGCCTAAAATAGTTAGTCCTAAAATCGAAATGGATTTTAAAAGGAGGCTTTGATCTTTAATATAATCTTTTTCATTTAATGCCATTAATTTTTTGATTTGCTCAGGTGTTGTTTTTAGTTTGTTACGATACAGGAAGTAAATAATGCCAAGTGTCACGATAGAAATAATAATTACGATTGGAGCTAAGTTTAGTAAAAAGGCATTAAAATCTAAATGCTTATTTGCTGATCCAATCATAATGTTAGGTGGATCACCGATTAATGTTGCTGTTCCGCCTATATTTGAAAATAGTACTTCTGAAATTAAATAAGGAACAGGATTTACTTTTAAAATACGTGTAATAGATAGTGTAACAGGTACGATTAATAATACGGTTGTTACGTTGTCCAAAAATGCTGAACCGACAGCAGTTAATAGGGATAGCAATAATAAAATGCGGATTGGTTTTCCGCCAGCTGCCTTCGCTGCTTTAATGGCCACAAATTCAAAGACGCCTGATTGACTCGTAATATGTACGAGAATCATCATCCCAATTAAAAGGGTGATCGTTTCCCATTGAATATGTGATGTGAAAGCGGTATGTAAATCTACAATTCCAAAAATAATCATAATAGCAGCACCGAATAGTGCAATTACAGCACGATTCAATTTCTCAGAAATAATAAATCCGTACGTGACTAAAAATACGGCAATTGCAAAATAATATTGCCAATTTGCTACTTCATGTGCTGATTGTTCCAATCATGTCACCTTCTTTAAAGTATGTATTCAATTGTAAACATGCATCCTTCTGCATAATTTATATTGTAGCAAATTCAAAAAAGAAAGAAAACTATTTAACAAAGTGAAGGAAAAAATGTGTTTTTTACATATGATATAAAAAAATAAAGAAACACAGTGCAAATTATTAGGAAAAGTGGGCGTTGTCCTCTAATATAGAGATAGCAATTTACATTATTTTTGCGTAAAATGGTTTAAAGAGGTGAATTCCGATGGAAATAGTAAAAGATAGTTCTCTTATTCAAAATGAAATTGAACGTTTTGTAAATAAAGATGTATATATTCATTTAGAAACAACGAACGGAGCGTATGCGTCACACTTTAACGAAAAGATGATGACAGTTGGAGCATTCATTCGAAATGCAATTATTCGCTTTGAACGTGGGAAGATTACTGGAACAAATCCATACCGAGTTGGTTTAAAAATGGATCATGGCTGGGTATATGCAGAAGGTATTACGCACTGGGAAGTAGACGATAAAGAGCGTTTATTACTTGCAGGGCACGATAATCAAGGTCGCTTAGCAGTTGCACTTGAGTTAAGCTTAACGCCATTTAAGTAAGAAGGAGGGAAACTTATGGAGAGACATGTACTTGTTGTATTTCCGCATCCAGATGACGAAGCATTTGCGGCGGGAGGAACAATTCGCTTATTAACAGATCAAGGAGTACCTGTAACGTATGCATGTGGTACTTTAGGACAAATGGGACGTAATATGGGGAAAAACGTATTCGCTAACCGTGAAACGATTCCAAATATCCGTGAAAAAGAATTGAAAGATGCATGTGAAGCGATGGGAATTCAAGATTTAAGAATGCTTGGTTTCCATGATAAAACGTTAGAATTTGAAGATGTTGATTTCGTTGCAGATAAAATTGAAGCAATCATTCAAGAAGTAAATCCATCTCGAATTATTACATTTTATCCAGAGCACGGCGTACATCCAGATCATGATGCATTTGGCCGCGCTGTAGTTCGCGCTGTATCACGTATGTCAAAAGAAGAACGTCCAGTTATTCATGCGGTTGCGATTACGAAAAATCGTGAAGCAGTACTCGGTGAGCCGGATGTTGTAAATAATATTAGTGAAGTATTCGAGCATAAATTAGCTGCACTAGGTGCGCATCGTTCACAAACAGAAGCGATGTTAGAAGAAACACATGCAAAAATAAAAAATAAAGATGCAGCAACGTTAAAATGGCTGCAACTTGAACAATTTTGGACTTATAAATGGGAGTAGGCTAGAAGGGAACCTTCTAGTAGCTCTTACATAGAAAAAGCACCGTCATTTGTGACGGTGCTTTTTTAGTGAATAATTTTTATTCTCCGCTATTTGAGAGTAACCTTCACTTTATCGTGTACTCCATTCTTTTGTAAATTCATCATGATATGCTTCGCTCCAATGGTATGGCTGCAACTCTTTTAACGGTTTGAAAATGATATCTTGTTTAGAATTTGTAATGGCGCATAGTACTTCTGGTCCCCAATAAAATAACCGTTCTTGGCATACACCACAAGGTGATAATACTTTTAATTCAGAATGCTCATTTTCCCTTGCAAGACAAATAGAATGTGTAACTTTCTTATGAAATTTATGTGCTTCTAAAATTGCACCTGTTTCCATACAAAGTTCTGTTGAAGCGTTTATTACGTCAGGGGCCACACTTGTATAAATGGATCCATCTTCTACACGGATTGCTGCAGCTCCGCCCCAATTATGTGGATATCTTTGGTCAATTAAATTTTTCACTGCATCATATAATTGTTGTTCAATGCTCAATTGTATTTCCTCATTTCTGCTTAATTTTCGATTCAATGACTGTTATTTTTTTAGTAATACCGTTAAAAAAGAATAGACATTCAATTTCAAACTATAAATGCAAGAATTACTTTTCATCTGCATACTTTTCCTCTAAGGCAATTAATAGAGGAATTGATATAGTTACAAGAATGATTAAAGTGGTTATAAAGGATTTAGAAAGAGAAAAAGAACCTTCGATTAAAGGTGATAAAAACTTGAATGAAAGTATACTTGTTATTAAGGAAACTACTAAAAAGCTAAAAAGAGACACATTTTTATTTTTGATAGATGTTTCTATAAAATCTTTAAGACAGCTTATGACGACAAATATAGTTAATATAATAAGAGAAATAAAATAATGTGTTACATTTGTCATACTAATAGTAGGATCGTCTATTATGTAAGCAAGTAACTTAGATACTAACATACCTCCAAATAATAAAATAATAAAAGCAAGTAATCCTTCCGATGTATAAGTGCTGAAATTATCTTTCTTGTTAAAGAGTTTATAATTCAGAGTAGATTGGCTTATTTGAATTAGGAATAGGATAATAATCCACACATAATATACAATTGGTAATTCTCCTGAGAATAGAGCAACCAGGAAATTTATTACTGTCCTCAAAATTTCAATCATTACAAAAATCCTCCTGTGTGTAAGCTTTGCGACATTAAAATATGCTAGTCTATCGTGCAATAATTTGATCTATCAATTCAAACTATTCCTAATTATTCCATAAAAAGGTGGTGGCATCAAGTTATCTTTTTAACAAATACTCTAAGGCCTAGCACTAGAAAAAGAAACGCAATATGTAATATAATTGAAAAAGTATATATTAAAATCAATGTTAATATTACCCTCCTATAAGTATTAACATACGTAATTGAGGTGTTTTCTTTGTTGTTTTATGATCGAATTTCTATAATGGCCCCTCCTGTTCCGTAGCTTAGGAAAGTCTTTTTATTTCTGAGATTTTCAAAGTTATAGGAGGGTATGAAAAATGAAAAAAGTCTCAGTACCATCACTTTTGTTAATGATTATTCTTGTGGCATTTCCGCAAATTAGTGAAACGATTTATACACCGTCTTTACCTGACATTTCACAGGCGCTACATGTAAGTAATAATGAGGTACAGTTAACGCTTAGTGTGTATTTCGCTGGATTTGCTTTAGGTGTATTTTTTATTGGATGGTTATCAGATATAATTGGCCGTCGCCCGGCAATGTTATTTGGAATAGTCGTATATGGCGTTGGGAGTTTCTTATGCTTTATTGCAAATTCCATTGAAGTTTTATTGGTAAGTCGTTTTATTCAAGCGTTTGGAGCAAGTGCTGGCTCTGTTGTTACACAAACGATTCTTCGTGAAAGTGTAGAAGGGCATAAGAGGCATGTTATGTTTGCTCAAATCTCGGCAGTCATTGCTTTTACACCAGCGATAGGACCGTTAATTGGTGGCTTTCTTGATCAAATGTTTGGATTTAAAATCGTATTTTTAAGTTTAGTAGTTATGAGTGTCGGGATTTTTCTGTATACGTTTGTTTCTCTTCCGGAAACAAAAACGGACTCAATAACGAATAAAATAAATGTGCTTTCAGTCTTGAAGAGGTTAATTACAAATCCGAAAGTAGTAACATATGGGATATTAATTGGAGGAGCGAATGGTGTTTTATTTAGCTATTATGCAGAAGCGCCGTTTATCTTTATTGAATACTTTCAGTTATCGCCTAGTATGTATGGATTTTTAGGAATTGTTGTTGCTTCTGCTTCTATTATTGGAGCGAAAGTTTCAAAACGATTGCTTGCTACTTATAAACCAGAGAAAATTATATATATTGGTTGTCTTGTAATGACAGGGGGAGCAGTCGCTTTATCTATTATTACTTCGGTTGGATCAAATCCGAATATAATATATATGATTGTATTTTTAGTAGCGATGTTTATATTGCTATTAGGAATTGGGATAGCGCTACCTAACTGTTTAAGTTTAGCGTTAGTAGATTTTCAAGATGTCATTGGTACAGCCGGAGCTTTGTTTAGCTTAGGGTACTATGTCATTGTAACGATAACAATTTGGGGAATGAGTCAGCTGCATACGGGCTCTTTACTCGTGATGCCACTTTATTTTCTGGTTATTGTAGTTATCATGATGGTGTTTACTAAAGTGTTTATTTTAGGTAAAGAAACTTCAAAAATGAGTTAAATATGAAATGGTAAAAGGGTCTCATTTTTTAATGAGACTCTTTTATATTTTATCCCGCTGTTTTGAGGCAGCAAGATTCCTGCCTCAAAATTGGGCTGGATTAAAGAAGTTAGTAGTTTATTAATATATTAAATTTCTGGTTGGTATATAAATCGGACGTGTGGGAAATTGCGTTATCAACTATAAAGATTGAAGTACATGAGATGTGAAACCGAGGAAGAAATACTCTCCTCGGTTATTTATATTGTAATAATATTCATACCGGAATCATATTGAATAGATGTATTTTATTGTTAATTTAGTTAAAAATTAATCAGACTTATGTATAATAATTTATTGAAAAAATAATTGAACTTTTCAGATAAATGAATTAATATAAGGTAAGTAATTTTAAGATTTATAGAATATTGGAAGATGAAAGGTTTTGAGAATTTTGTAAGAGGCAAAAAACGATTTTAGGATAGCTTTAAAGCTAGTGTAAAATGACGTTTGCTTCACCATTTTCAGGGCCGAAAGGAATTAGGGGAAAGCATCTTGTTTTAAAATGCGGCTATGAATCATCTAAGAGGGGGAAATGAAGTGGCAAACAAGGAATTGAAAAGGGGCTTAGAAGCACGTCATATTCAAATGATTGCTTTAGGTGGAACGATTGGTGTTGGTTTGTTTATGGGGTCGGCCAGCACGATTAAATGGACAGGTCCGTCAGTCATGCTTGCTTATGCAATTGCAGGTATTTTTATCTTCTTCATCATGCGTGCGATGGGTGAAATGTTGTATATGGAGCCGAGTACAGGTTCATTTGCGACGTTCGGTCATAAGTATATTCATCCGTTAGCTGGTTATATGACAGCGTGGAGTAACTGGTTCCAGTGGGTTATCGTTGGGATGTCAGAAATTATTGCGGTTGGAGCATATATGCAATATTGGTTCCCGGACTTACCAGCTTGGATACCAGGTGTAATCGCAATGGTTATTCTTGGCGCAGCTAATTTAATTTCTGTTAAGTCATTTGGTGAATTTGAATTTTGGTTTGCGATGATTAAAATCGTTACAATTCTATTAATGATTATTGCGGGATTTGGACTTATTTTCTTTGGAATTGGTAACGGCGGAGAAGCGATTGGTATATCTAACCTTTGGTCAAATGGCGGTTTCTTTACAGGTGGTTTTTCAGGATTCTTCTTTGCTTTATCACTTGTAGTTGGTGCATACCAAGGTGTGGAATTAATCGGTATTACTGCTGGTGAAGCGAAAAATCCGAAGAAGACACTTACAAGAGCAATTCAAAGTACAATTTGGCGTATTTTAATTTTCTATATTGGTGCTATTTTCGTTATTGTAACTGTGTATCCGTGGGATCAATTAAGTACAATTGGTAGTCCGTTCGTAGCAACTTTTGCGAAGGTTGGTATTACGGCAGCAGCTGGACTGATTAACTTCGTTGTTATTACAGCAGCAATGTCGGGTTGTAATAGTGGTATTTATAGTGCGGGCCGTATGCTTTATACGTTAGGTGTAAATGGACAAGCACCGAAGTATTTCACGAAACTTTCTGGAAATGGTGTGCCTTTATTCGGTACAGTTGGTGTAATTATCGGTTTAGCAGTCGGTGTTGTATTAAGTTATATCGCACCGAAAAACTTATTCGTATATGTATATAGTGCGAGCGTACTTCCTGGTATGGTACCATGGTTCGTCATATTAATTAGTCAAATTAATTTTAGAAAAGCAAAAGGGGCAGAGATGAAAGATCATCCGTTCAAAATGCCATTTGCTCCTGTTACAAACTATTTAACAATTGCCTTTTTAATTATGGTATTAATTGGAATGTGGTTTAATGATGATACGCGTATTTCACTAGTTGTAGGTATTGTTTTCTTAGCTATCGTAACAATTAGTTTCTATGCTTTCGGAATAGGGAAACGAGCTCCGTTAGACGTTCAAAATGATCAAGAGATTTCAAGTAAATAAAGGTGAAAAAAGTCCGATTTCCAAATAAGAAATCGGACTTTTTGTTATTAAAATTTCTCTAAAACGATTTTCCCAATTGTACGCCCACTTTCCAGTAGTGCGTGTGCTTTCTTTACGTTTTCAGCGTTAATTGGTGTTAATGTTTCATTTAGAGTAGTCTTTAAAATGCCTTCATCTAATAGTTCGCTTACTTTATTTAATAGTTCGTGCTGCGTAATCATATCACCAGTTTCATACATCGCTTTTGTAAACATAAATTCCCAAACGAATGTAGCACTTTTACTTTTTAAAATACCCATCTCAAGAGGGTGTTCATTTTCTACGATAGAGCAAATTTTTCCTTGTGGTTTAATGAGGTCGCATATTGCTTGCCAATGTTGATCTGTATTGTTTAAGCAGAAAATATAATCTACATCTTTTATCCCGAATTCTAATATTTGATCTTGTAAAGGTTGGTGATGGTTAACGATATAATCGGCACCGAATTTTTCAACCCAGTGTATCGTTTCATTACGAGATGCAGTTGTGATTACATTCAGTCCAGCCCATTTCGCAAGTTGAATTGCAATTGAACCTACACCACCAGCCCCGCCGATAATTAAAATGTTTTTGAATGTATTCTCATCTTTCTTATTATAATCAATGCTTAAACGTTCAAATAAACCTTCCCAAGCCGTAATAGCTGTTAAAGGAAGTGCTGCAGATTCAGCATCACTTAACGTTTTAGGTTTCTTGCCAACGATTCGTTCATCAACTAGGTGGTATTCACTATATGTACCTTGTCTCGTAATACTTCCAGCGTAAAATACTTCGTCGCCTTCTTTAAATAACGTACAACCTTCGCCCGTTTGTACGACGACACCACTAGCATCCCAGCCAAGTATTTTCGCTACATCTTCTTTTTTATCTTTCGGAGAGCGAACTTTTGTATCAACTGGATTAACGGAAATAGCGTTAATTTTAACAAGTATATCTCTTCCTGTAGCAACAGGTCTTTCAACTTCAATATCAATTAAACTGTTTTCTTCTTCAATAGGTAAGTATTCATGTAAACCAATTGCTTTCATTTGTATTCCCTCCATTAAAGTAAGAGTTTTTCTCTTTTATTATAGTAGGTAAAGCGTCATTATGTAAAAAAGTTGAGTTCTTTCCATTTTGTAAAAGAGCTGTTTCAACTTCATTTAGAACTTTGTAACTGGCGAGCAACATCCATCACTCTGATTTTATAAGCGTCGGATGAGAGGTATACTTATTTTTCCAGTGTACCTTGCAATGAACAATACCAAGTGTTATATTATACTTGTAGTTATTAGTTATAAAATAGTACTAAATAATAAACAGTAGTGGATATCAATTAGAATAGGGTGAATGAATATTGAATGTACAATTTAAAAAAGGAGTTTTAGAACTTTGTGTTCTTGTCTTACTGGATAAGCAAGACCGTTATGGATATGAATTAGTTCGAAATATTTCCAATCGAATTGAAATATCAGAAGGGTCTGTTTATCCTCTTCTTCGAAGGCTAACTAAGGAAGAATATTTTACAACGTATTTACAGGAGTCTTCAGAAGGCCCTTCAAGAAAGTATTATACACTGACGGATAAAGGTAGAACGTATTTGTATCAACTTTTGGAGGAATGGAATGAGTTTTCACAAGGTGTCAATCAATTAATTAAAGAAGGTGTAGGTAATGACGAAAGATAAATTTTTACAACAATTAAATGTATCTCTAAAAAGGTTATCTGATAAAGAGCGTGCAGAAATTTTAAAAGATTATGAAGAACATTTTACTTTCGGATTAGAGGAAGGGAAAAGTGAAGAAGAAATTGCAACTTCATTAGGCTCTCCAGCTCAAATCGCCAAAGAGTTATTAGCAGATTATCATATTGAGAAAGTAACAGCAAGTGCAACAACAGGAAATGTTTTTCGGGCAATTTGGGCAGTAATTGGATTAGGTTTTTTTAATTTGTTAATCGTGCTTGGACCTGCAATTACATTAGCGGCATTAATTTTTTCAGGATGGGTTCTAGGTATCTCATTTTTAGGCGCACCATTACTTGTTTTAGTTGATACGATTATACATCCAAATACATTCTTGCTATTTAATCTTTTTGTTTCTTTAGCACTTTGTGGACTTGGATATTTCATTGTTATTGCTATGTTATTTTTAACGAAGCTAGCAAAGAATGGATTTGTTCGTTATTTAAAGTTCAATATAGCATTAGTAAAAGGTGGTTTGAAGCATGATAAATAAAAAGAGTCTTTCAATCATTGCAGGTATTATTTTCATTATTGGTATTATCGGAAGTTTATTCACTTATCGTTCAATTGCTGCAGTACCAATTTCAGAAGAAAAGGTCGTTAATAATAATAATGTGTCAAGCGTCATTATTGATACAAATAACGTTCGTGTTAATATCAATCCTACAAAAGATAGTAACGTGAAAGTAAAATTAGATGGCGAGGTTAATCCAAACGTAAAAAGAACATTAGCTACGGATGAGGAAGATTCAACGCTTCTCATTTCTTATAAAGAAAAACAACAGAGCTGGTTCAACTTTAATATTTCTGAAGTATTGGCTCCATTAACATTAAATGTGTATCTACCTGAAAAACAATATGATTCATTAAAAGTTTCCAATAATAATGGCTACGTTTCTGCTAAAAAACTAAACGCAACACATTTTAATATCAATACAAGCAATGGACATGTTGAATTAAGAGAAATCAATTCGCCAAAAATTATCGCAGAAGCAAACAATGGAATTATGGATTTCAAAGATGTATTGGCACAAAATATTCATGTGAAATCGAACAACGGACGAATAATGCTAGACCATGTTGAAGGTGAAATAGAGGGGCAAACTAAAAATGGAAGTCTTACTCTTAAAACGAATGAACTGGATCGAAATCTCAATTTTATGACTCATAATGGGAAAATTAATATTGAAACCGAAAAAGAACCAACTAATGTTCAATTTAATGTTTCTGTCGACAACGGCAGCGCGAATATCCTGAATAAATATAACGGGAATACGGTTATTGGAAAGGGAGAAAATATAATTAAATTAAACACACATAACGGAAATATTACAGTGAAAAACCAATAGCATATTACCTTTTATAATCTCAGCTCGTCGCACATAAAGAGCAATAATAAATAAAAAAGAACCGACTCCTTTTTTCAACATATAGGTAGTCGGTTTTTTTTTTATGTAACCTTCGTTTAAGTGTGTATCCTTTTCGTATTTCAAAATACAAACAGTTGATTTATTACCCTGGATTCTTAGAAAAATAACGAATAATAATTAATAGTGTAAGAAGAATTTGTGAATGACTCAAAAATAATAGCTGAAACAATGAAAAGTGAGAAGGAGTTTATTTCTAGCAAGAGGAATTCTTTACTGTATTGTTTTATTCAAAACTAAATTTAAAGGTGGATACATAATGACAGTAAAGAAGCTTTATTTCGTCCCAGCAGGTCGTTGTATGTTGGATCATTCGTCTGTTAATAGTACATTAACACCAGGAGAATTATTAGACTTACCGGTTTGGTGTTATCTTTTGGAGACTGAAGAAGGACCTATTTTAGTAGATACAGGTATGCCAGAAAGTGCAGTTAATAATGAAGGTCTTTTTAACGGTACATTTGTTGAAGGGCAGATTTTACCGAAAATGACTGAAGAAGATAGAATCGTGAATATTTTAAAACGGGTTGGTTATGAGCCGGAAGACCTTCTTTATATTATTAGTTCTCACTTGCATTTTGATCATGCAGGAGGAAATGGCGCTTTTATAAATACACCAATCATTGTACAGCGTGCTGAATATGAGGCGGCGCAGCATAGCGAAGAATATTTGAAAGAATGTATATTGCCGAATTTAAACTACAAAATCATTGAAGGTGATTATGAAGTCGTATCAGGAGTTCAATTATTGCATACACCAGGCCATACTCCAGGGCATCAATCGCTATTAATTGAGACGGAAAAATCCGGTTCTGTATTATTAACGATTGATGCATCTTATACGAAAGAGAATTTTGAAGAGGAAGTGCCGTTTGCTGGATTTGATCCAGAATTAGCTTTATCTTCAATTAAACGTTTAAAAGAAGTTGTGATAAAAGAGAAGCCGATTGTTTTCTTTGGGCATGATATAGAGCAGGAAAAGGGATGTAAAGTGTTCCCGGAATATATATAGTGCAAAAAGTCACGGGCGAATGAGCTCATGACTTTTTCGTTTAAATAATTTTTTTGAATAAGTTATAAACTTTTTTTGAACTATCTTCATTTAATTGATAGTACGTAAGGTTTACATCATCGGGAGTATCTTGCTGAGCAATCATCACTTCACTACTGTGATGATCAACTACCCATATGAAATATTTTTTATAAGTTCCATCCTCGAAAGTAATCCACATATCACAATCTATTAAATCTGATCCTTCTTCATCTAATGTTAATTTGCCTTTTTTGGCGGTATCCATACTGTTAATAAACGTTTTTAATTCATCTGTTTTTGTGAGAAAGATATCCTTTTTTGTTTTAATTGACTCGACATGAATATCTTTTATTTCCTGTTTTCCTAAAAAGACAGGGGGCTCATTTGGGTCTCTTTGAGTTGAAATGATAGTAGCTTTCTTCTTTGGCTTATTTGCTGTATAGAAGTCTTGAATAGATTTTTCTGAGTTGAAAAACCATACGATACCAAAAATAATCAATGTGCTACAAAGCAGTAAAATGATTTTTTTAATAGAATATTCTCCTCTCTATTACTTCGTATGAAGAGCGTTTCTATTAATATATGATAGGTAAGCGTAAAGTATTATAGTTGAACTTGGTTATGCTTCACAGTTTTTATCGGACGATCTACGAGTAAATTGTAAGTGAGCCCAATTAATACGAAAATGCCACCGACAACTTTGCCCATTGAGAGTTCGTGTGACAAAATGAAATCAATGATAGTCCCCGCAAATAACTGTCCAATAAAGATGAGTAACGTTAAATAAAATGCTGATATTTTAGGAGTGATATAGTTCGATAATGAGATGACGATAACGCCTACTAATCCGCCTAAGTAAACAGCGATAGGAATAGATTGTAATGTATGCA
This sequence comes from Bacillus cereus group sp. MS39, assembly GCF_040448665.1. Classification (NCBI taxonomy): domain Bacteria; kingdom Bacillati; phylum Bacillota; class Bacilli; order Caryophanales; family Bacillaceae; genus Bacillus; species Bacillus cereus group sp. MS39. The sequence goes on from NZ_CP123058.1 coordinate 1,987,335, forward strand.
TTGGAATATACAATGAATCTGAACTGAAAAGTAAAAATAACATAGAGAAAAATAATCCAGTAATATAATTAAAAAACGTGCCTTCCCAATTTCCAATCTTCGCTGCTAAATTCGCATTAATAATTCTAGCAACAACGATAGAAACACCAGCTAAAATAGCGATAGTAATATATAACATTTTTTTGCCCCCATTAATAAATTGTCATGATTATAATTCCAGAAGAGATGAAACATAATCCAATTAGTTTTTTCTTTTCAAACTTTGAAACTTTCATTCCTAATAAGCCAAAATGATCAATAACGATGGAAGCAATGGATTGACCGAATAAACTTAATGCGATTGTAATGGAGGCACCAAGGACGGAGAAACTTATATTATTAAAAAGAACAGTGAATACACCAATCGCGCCAGCGCTATATAAGAAAAGTGGAATCCCTTTATTAAAATGGATTTTATTTTTGTTTATGATTAAAACGAAAATAACTGCAATTAAACCGACAAGGTGAATGACAACGCTTGCGGTATACTTGCCAATTAACTCAGATAAAATCCCATTCAATGGGAGCATAATGGCAATAAGCACACCAATAAAGACAGAAAGAAAGTTATACAATGTAATATCCCCTTTATATTTCATATTTGTAATGACTGTATCATGCTGAAATTGTCTATTACTATGACATATGTCATAGTGGAAGAAGAAAATTTTGATTACAATGGGGAGTAGTTGTAAAGGTGGGGGACTATGAAGAAAGTATGTAATTCTATTAAATTAGCAGAGTATATGAAACAAAATAATATTGACGCATTTTTTACTAATGATATGAAGCCGTATATGGAATTAATATTTTTTAAAAAGAATGAGTTTATTTGTAGAGAAAATGAAGAGATAGATTATTTATTTTTCTTCGTTGAGGGAAAAGCGAAAGCGTTTAATACATTAAGTAACGGGAAATCTGTATTACTATGCTTTTATGATAGTTTGCAGCTGTTAGGAGATGTGGAGTTAATTCATTCTCAAAAGACTGCTTCAAACGTACAAGTAATGGCAGATTCATATTGTGTTGGTTTGCCTTTAGGGAAAGTGAGAAATCAACTATTTCATGATGCGAAATTTTTACGGTGTATTTGTGGATCGTTAGCACATAAATTAAACCGACTTTCAAAAAATAGTACAATTAATTTATTATATCCACTTGAAAATAGACTTGCGAGTTATATGTTAGCAGCAGGGGAACGAGCGGTGCAGCACGGAAATCGAATTGTATTTAGTGGGAATTTAACGGAAACAGCTGAATTGTTAGGAACTAGTTATCGGCACCTATTACGTACATTAAATATTTTTTGTGATAAAGAGATTATAAAGAAAAATAATGGTTGCTTTGAAGTAGTAAATGTGGATGTTTTGAGGGAACTGGCGGCAGATGTTTATAAATAGGAGGAGATTATAAATGATTACACCTATATTTAGAATTTTTGATATTGAAAAAGCAAAGCTATTTTACATAGATTTTTTAGGATTTAAACTGGATTGGGAACATCGGTATGAGGAGCATATGCCATTATATATGCAAATTTCGTTACATGATGCTGTAATACATTTATCAGAACATCATGGTGATGCTTCGCCAGGCGGTGCGATTCGGGTGAAAATAGAGGATTTAAAAAGTTATTATGCTATTTTATCAAGTAAAGATTATGCTTATTCAAAACCTGATATAGAGAGAACACCGTGGGATACAATGGAATTAACTGTGATTGATCCGTTTTCAAATAGAATTATATTTTATGAGGAAAAGGTTTAGTATTAGCATTACTAAACCTCTATTAGATTGAACTGGTGAGTGAATGGCTTGGCGAATAAAATAATGAACTACTCTTAGAGATATGGAGCAAAAAAATAGATCAGTAGCAGCAACTACTGATCATCCATATGTACATGAATTAGGAGAGGTCAAACATTTATTAACTTTATTATAATAGATTTTCATGAGAATAAAAACTGAAAATTCTAATTTTATGTTGAGAAAGTTTTTTGTATCGAAATATATAAAAGAATAGGGATTTTTAGTAAAAGGAAATATGATATTTATATTTTAATAAATTGTGATATAGTTTATAAAGAATAGATTACATAAAATGTTATTTTATTACATAGTAATCGTGTTTTGGATTAAGGAAGGGGGAAATGATTGTGAAGTTTGATGATCAACGCCTACTAGGAGTCCGATTAGGATCGGTACTTGTAACAGAGGAAAATCAATATTTAGTAATTAAGAAAAAAGATCATTATGCACTATTAAATATACATAATTTAGAATGCACACATGTTGAAGTGCAGCTAGAACATATTGAAGAATTGTTGCGGGAAGATTTCCAAGAAAGTATAACGGAGATTATCGCACCAGAACATATAAAAATTGTTGCGAAAAATGTAATATAAAGAAAGAAGCTGGAAGGAACAGCTTCTTTCTTTTCATTATAAGGATAACGTTTTAAAAACGTCACCAATAATCCCTTCCATTTGATGAACACCTAAGTCGGCGTTCGTCATTATAACGGCACCATTACCTCGGTATGGATAGCATACCATCATACATTGAAATCCCACGCCCCAGCCAAGTGAATACATTTGTAAGTCTTCGTTAGAATCATCTAGAAAAACACCTAGTCCAGTCCATTTTGAGCAACCTTGAGGAGAAATCATATCTTGTACTGTTATTTGAGAAAGTTTTAGTTTGCCCTTTCCTTGTAAGGAATGAATGATTTCAATTACTAAAGTTGATAAGTCAGTGGGTGTTGTCCAAATGCCTGAAGCAGCTGCGAATGGATAAAATGGATACTTCTCATTTGTAATGGTGCCATCTTTATTATGCCCGCAAGCAAAGGGCTCCATTTTATTTATATCTTCAGGAGAGAATACCGTACTATTCTTTAGCTGGAGTGGCTGAAAGATATATTCTTCAAGTAAAAGGGTGAATGGTTTTCCAGTTATATCTTCAAGTAGTAGTTCGATAATACAAAAGTTTGCATCAGAGTAGTGAAATTCGCTTTCTGGTTTATAAGCTATTTCTATCGGTACGGGACAATATGATGTTTTACCGGCAAGGAGTTCAGACATGTTTGGTTGCCCTTGTGCAAGTAGATAATGTTCAAAGCTATTAGGAGGATCAATGATTCCAGATTGGTGACATAACAAGTTTCGCAATGTGACCTTTTTTTGTGAAGTAAATAGATTGGTAGGGATGTTCCAAGATGTGAGTCTATCATTTACGTCTTCATCTAAATGTACGATTTCTTGATCTGATAATGTTAGTACAAGAATTGTGGTGATGAATTTGCTAATAGAACAAGAATTGAATATGGAATCTGTAGTAACAGTTCTATTAGTTCCAGATTCAAGTGTTCCGCAGGCAGTTGCTTCATCTAGTTTACCATCACGTATAACGGCAAGGCTTAAACCTGCAACGGAATATTGGTTCATTTTCTCGTATATAGTGTTGCTTTTTAAGTTCATAGTGACTCCTTCCTTATAAAAGACAGAATATTAGTTCTATTATACGGTAGTTAATAGAGAGGATGAGAGAAAAAGAAAAAACTTCATCTTTTATCGATGAAGTTCTTTTAGTTAATTCGAAGTGAATGCTTTAAAAAATTTATCTCGGTACATGTACATAAGCCATGAGGTTGTTAGTAAAGAGATAATGATTTCTTTGTTTTGAATTGGCGCATTGAAAACAAGCCAGCCAACGATATCAAATAATAAATGTAGTGCCATTGAAAGAACTACAAATTGTAGTAGCGTATTTAAAAATCTTTTCATGAAGTGCCCCCCTAAAATAAAAGGTTTTATCAACAGTGTTGTATATTACTATTATACATTAAATGTGTCTTGTGGTAAAATTTACATAAGTTAGTGAAATAAAACAAATGAAAGCTAATGAGGAGGAATAGTCATGGAATTTTGGATGATCATACCGATAGCGGTCTTTGGATTTATTTATATTGCTGAAAAATTAAATAGAATCGAAAAGAAAACGGATGCCCGTTTAAAGAGGATGGAAGATAGATTACAGCTAATTTCGAAAGAAATGGGAATTGTAGATAGAGAACCTGAAATTAATAAAGAGTTGCGTCAGCTTATGGAAGAAGGTAAAACAGTTACAGCAGTTAAGAGAGTAAGAGAGGCTTTTGGGTTTTCTTTACTAGAAGCGAAGCAATATGTCGATAAATTATAAAAAAGATCATCCGATTGGATGGTCTTTTTTCATTGTACCATACGTGTATTTACATAAGCAGCGATTATAACGTGGCCAATTATAATGATAGGAAATAAGATTTTGACATTAGGAGTAGTGAAGACACTACCAATTGTGGCGATAATACCAGCAGTTAAATTATAAAGACCAACTATTTTTGATAACTTACCTTTATCTGGCACACGGCGTTCATTGAATCCTGATAAGAGCCAAGTGTATTGTTTAACTCCGATGAAATAGGCTAGTGCAAATGAAATGATTGCTAGTATGAATAATGATGGGGAAGCGAAGATAGTCATTGAAAACACCTCCGTTAAAGGGCTATAAATAAATTATAGTATGAATGTTATAATTTAACAAAATAGATTTTAAGTGTAATAGAAAAACGGAGTATTTATCATGAAGGGAGATTAAGTATGAATATTGTGGAATTCCAGAGATATGTATCAAATTTCAGTAAAGAAAAAGGATTTAAAGATACAACCATTGAAGAGCGTACGATGTATACGATGGCGGAATTGGGTGAATTAGCGGAAGTGATATTAAAGCGTGATAAAATACAAGATTCGAAAAGAGAGATTGGCTTAGAAATGTTTGATGTAATTTGGAATGTATGTGATTTAGCAAATAAGTTAGAAATTGATTTAGATAAGGCATTTGAAGAAAAAATGATGATTAATAAAAAACGTGAATGGTAAGTGGAATATTAATGTGTAAAGATGGGGGATACGAATGAAAAAGAAGCTTATTATAGGAGGAGTCTTTACCTTAATTAGTGTAATGAGTGTTTTCGCCTACTTAGTATTTCAAGGCATATTTATTCCGAATCAAATAAGTTCGGATAAGTATGAAATAAAAGGTGTAGATGTTGCATCATATCAAGGGGATATAGATTGGAGAGAGTTGGAAAAGCAAAATATGAAGTTTGCGTTTATAAAGGCTACTGAAGGAAGCGCGTTTGTGGATAAGTACTTTTCGAAAAATTGGACGAATGCGAATAAGACAGGTATGCGCGTCGGAGCGTATCATTTTTTTAGTTTTGATAGTAAGGGTGAAACACAAGCAGAGCAATATATACGAACTGTTCCAAAATATAAACAAGCATTGCCACCCGTAATTGATGTTGAGTTTTACGCTAATAAAAAAGATAATCCGCCTAAGCGTGAAGATGTTGCGAAAGAGTTGTCGGTCATGATTGAAATGCTAGAAAAACATTACGGTAAGAAAGTAATATTGTATGCAACTCAAGAGGCATATGATCTGTATATAAAGGATGCGTATCCCCAATGTGATATATGGATTCGTAGTGTCTTTACAAAACCGAGTTTATCTGATGAGAGAAAATGGACGTTTTGGCAATACACGAATCGCGGGAGATTAAATGGTTATAATGGAAAAGAGAAGTATATTGATTTGAATGTATTTTATGGGAATGAGGAAGAGTTTGAGAATTATGGAATAAAAGGTTAAGTTTTAAAGCGCACAAAATTTTGTGCGCTTTTTATTAATGGTATGAAAAATATGTAAAAAAGATGGAACAAACATTTGAGATGAATTGTCTAATATAGGTAATAACTATTTCGTTTGAAAGAAAGGGTGGAGAAAATGAAAAAGAATACATTATTAAAATTAGGGGTATGTGTTAGTTTGCTAGGAACAACTCAATTTGTTAGTACAGTTTCTTCTGTGAAAGCGGAACAAAAGCTAGAGCAAAAAGTAATAAAAAATGAGACAGGAACTATTTCAATTTCTCAGTTAAACAAAAATGTATGGGTTCATACGGAGTTAGGTTATTTTAACGGAGAAGCAGTTCCTTCGAACGGTCTAGTTCTTACTACTTCAAAAGGCTTAGTACTTATCGATTCTTCTTGGGATGATAAGTTAACGAAGGAATTAATAGAGATGGTAGAAAAGAAATTTAAGCAGCGCGTAACGGATGTCATTATTACACATGCGCATGCTGATCGAATTGGCGGAATAAAAACGTTGAAAGAAAGAGGCATTAAAGCGCATAGTACGGCATTAACTGCGGAATTAGCAAAGAAAAATGGATATGAAGAGCCACTTGGAGATTTACAAACAATTACGAAATTAAAGTTTGAAAATATGAAAGTAGAAACGTTTTATCCAGGGAAAGGACATACAGAAGATAATATCGTTGTATGGTTACCGCAATATAACATTTTAGCTGGAGGTTGTTTAGTGAAATCTGCGGAAGCTAAAAATTTAGGGAATGTCGCTGATGCCTATGTAAATGAATGGTCTACATCGATTGAAAATGTGCTGAAGCGATATGGGAACATAAATGCAGTAGTGCCTGGTCATGGAGAAGTAGGGGACAGAGGGTTACTTTTACATACATTGGATTTGTTGAAATAAGAAATTATGGGAATATAAAAGCGAGGAGAAACAATTTTCTCCTCGCTTTCTTCTAGCTATATTTAAATGCGAAGCTATCAATTATGCCTGCATACGTTACTGAGATTTTAATTCCAAGTATACAAATACCAGTACCGTCATAATTGCTATAACAACGTAAGTAATATCGAGCATTATAAGTGTTTTTAAAGTTTCAGTCATCCTAATTCACCCCTGGTATGAAAATATAACATAATCTCTTATCAATCAGATCAGAGATTATAAAGATAACAATGTACATGAAATTTCTTAAGTAGATTCTATATAAATATATCATATAAAAAATGTAAACATTGTAAAGATAGTGTAAATATATTGTAAAAAAAGTGATTTTTCATAAAATCCTTAATCAAAAAATTGATAGTTCTTCAAAACGAAAAAACGCTATTCTTTCTGTTGAATGATAAAAAGAAAGAATAGCGTTTTTGTATGTCTATTTCTGTTTGCTTAAGAGATTTATAGTACGAAATTTTCATTTCGTACTATGAACTAGAAAGTTAAATATGTAATTCAGTAATAGTCTAGCTATTTGAAAACTTTAACAACAGGATTATGTAATGGTTTTTTTGGGGGGTGCCAATAAAAATATTATGTAAACAATATAAATTGTCACAAATTTATACATATTATTGTGATTGATATCACATCCTTTTTTCCTAATGGGTATTATGCTTGATTTGTAAGGAATGATTGGGAGAGGGTGGGATGATAATGTTTTGTTATCAATGTGAACAAACGCCAACAGGTGGATGTAAAGTGATGGGTGTTTGCGGTAAAAATGAAACAATTGCAAGTTTACAAGATACGATTGTGTTTGGGCTAAAAGGAATTGCAGCTTATCGTACGCATGCTGCTCAGCTAGGGTATACTGATGCATTTGTAGATGCTACAACGCAAGAAGCACTGTATATGACATTAACCAATTCTAACTTTAATGAACAAGAACATATTGATATGGCTATGAAAGTAGGGAGATCGGCTTTACGAGTAATGGAGTTGTTAGATGAGGCACATACGAATCACTTTGGTGTTCCAGAGCCTGTTCAAATTACACAAAACCATGTAGAAGGTAAAGCAATTGTAGTTACTGGTCATAATTTATTTGCGTTAGAAGAGTTATTAAAGCAAACAGAAGGAAAAGAAATTAATATTTATACGCATTCTGAAATGTTACCAGCACACGGTTATCCGCAGCTGAAAAAATATAAACATTTAAAAGGAAACATTGGTAAGGCATGGTATGATCAACGACGTCTTTTTGAAAAATTTACAGGTGCTATATTAGCGACAACGAACTGTGTTATGCCAATTAAAGGATCATACTCTGATCGATTTTTTTCATATGATATTGCAGGTTTAGAGGGTGTACAAAAAATTGAAAATGATGATTTTGCACCGTTGATTCAAAAGGCGCTAGAACTTCCAGAAGTACATATGGAGTCGGATGAACAGTTAGTAACAGGGTTTCATCATAATACAGTATTATCATTAGCTCCGGAAATTATTAATGCAGTAAAGGAAGGAAAGATTAAGCGTTTCTTTGTCATCGCAGGTTGTGATGCTCCGGGAAAAGGCGGAGAATATTATCGTGAATTAGCAACGTCGCTTCCGCCAGAAACAGTTATTTTAACAACTTCTTGCGGGAAATTCCGTTTTAATGATGTGAGTTATGGTGTTGTGCCTGGTACAGAGATTCCGCGTTACATTGATTTAGGACAATGCAATAATTCAATTTCTACAGTGAAAATAGCGGCTGCTTTAGCAGATGCTTTCCAATGTGAAGTGAACGAATTACCAGTTAGTATTGTTCTATCATGGTTTGAACAAAAAGCGGTTGCCATTTTACTTGGGCTATTTAGTCTTGGTATTCAAGATATTCGCATCGGTCCAAAGGCGCCTGAATTTATTTCACCTGGCGTGCTTGATGTATTACAAGAAACATTCGGTTTAAAACTAATTACAACTGCAGCGGAAGATATGGAAATGATGTTATCGTAACAAAAGGATGATTTGTCTTATTAAGAAGAAGAGCTAACCTATAGCACCCCAAAACAAAAATGTAGAATATTTGTTTTGGGGTATTTTCTTTTCTTGGCCGGATAGGTATAGGTATGTGGCGAAATTTCTTTAAAAAGAAAATGGGCTGTAACTGATAGGTAATAGTTGATTTTAGAAAAATATAAAAATCGTGTTGACATTTACAACTACTCAGTCATACAATGTAGAAGTAATAGGTGATACTGAGTAGTGTTGTTTTTCAAAATGTTTTCAGTAAACAAGAGGTAATAGCGGATTTTAGAAAAAATTTAAAAATCAGTTGACATCAATAGCTACTTAGTCATACAATGTAGTTGTAATAAGTAATACTGAATAGTGTGGTTTTACTCAAAAGCTATTCAGTAAAAATTCGCCTTAGTACTCTGTGATACTGAATATAAGTCAGACAGAATAGGGGGTAAAGGAGGATCAGGACATGGAAAATTTAACTGAAATGCTAAAAGGTTCACTGGAAGGGTGTGTGCTGGAAATCATTAGTCGCCGTGAAACGTATGGCTATGAGATTACCCGCCACCTGAATGATCTTGGGTTTACCGAAGTTGTGGAAGGGACGGTTTATACTATCCTCGTACGATTAGAAAAGAAAAAGCTTGTAAATATTGAAAAGAAGCCATCAGATATGGGGCCGCCTCGTAAGTTTTATTCATTAAATGAGGATGGTCGTCAGGAGCTTGAACTGTTTTGGAAAAAATGGGATTTTGTATCTTCAAAAATTAACGTCTTGAAGTCAAACTAGCCTCATAATATAAAATGTTCCGGCTCATATTTGGAGAGTTTTTTGTTCTGCTTTATAAAAAAGGAGGAAAATAAGATGTTGGAAATGTTTAAAAAATTAATCGGTGATAAAAAAGAGTACAAAATGATGATGGCACGTGTTGGAGCACTGCCAGAGGATTATCAGTTTGTGTTTAAGAAAATTCAAAACTACATGTGGAATTTCTCAGCGGGTAATGGGATGGATATGCTGCACATACAGTATGAATTAATCGATTTGTTTGAAGCTGGTGCAGCGGAAGGCAGACAAGTGCTTGACATTACTGGGGAAGACGTAGCATCCTTTGCTGATGAACTAGTGGCAAACGCTAAAACGTATGTCTCTAAGTATCGTGAAGATTTGAATGAAAGTATTATGAAGAAATTGAGAAAAAAATAAATGCAATACGTAATACCGACTGATTAGCTGGTTACAAATGTGAATTGCCGCCATCGCTATTCAGTTATATTTTTAAACCAGTACTAAGTAATACAGATTATCAGTGATACTAAATAGAGGTTATAGGTAACCTATTTTAATAAGGGGGAAAAAGTATGAGCAATGCAGCGATTTCTATAAAAGGGTTAAAAAAATCTTTTAAAGATAAAGAAGTCTTAAAGGGAGTGGATTTTGATGTGCAGCGTGGCGAAATTTTCGCGCTGCTAGGCTCAAATGGAGCGGGAAAGACGACAACGGTCAACATCCTTTCAACGCTAATGAATCAAGATGATGGTGAAGTAAGTATTTGCGGTTTTGACGTCCAGCGACAACCAGATCATGTTCGTCAAAGCATCAGTTTGACAGGACAATTCGCAGCTTTAGACGGCATGCTTACTGGAAGGGAAAACTTGATAATGATTGCTAAGTTACGTGGTGTTTCCAATCCCACTCAAGTTGCTGATAATCTACTTGCAAGATTTAGCCTGACTGATGCGGCCAACCAGAGGGCAGACCAGTATTCAGGCGGGATGAAGCGCCGACTTGATATCGCGATGAGTTTGATCGGGGCGCCAGCAGTTATTTTTCTAGACGAACCAACGACTGGACTTGATCCGGAAGCGCGGATCGAAGTGTGGGATACTGTCAAGGAACTTGCCGGCAGCGGCACAACGATCTTGCTCACGACTCAGTACTTGGAGGAAGCAGAACAACTGGCGGACCGTATCGCTATTTTGCATGGCGGAAAAATCATTACGACAGGTACTCTTACAGAACTGAAAGAGATGTTCCCGCCAGCAAAAGTAGAGTATATCGAGAAGCAGCCGACGTTGGAAGAAATTTTTCTTGCGATTATCGGTAAAAAGGAGGAGATGTAAATGAAAAACAAAACAGGGGTATTACTAGGGCGTTTAATGCGTAATATTATGCGTAGTCCGGATACAATTATTACAGTAGCAATTACACCGATTATGATGATGTTATTGTTTGTTTACGTATTTGGCGGGGCTATAAAGACTGGAACGGATAACTACGTTAATTATTTATTGCCGGGAATTTTGTTAATGGCTATCGCATCCGGTGTAGCTTATACTTCTGTACGATTATTTACGGATGTAAAGAGTGGGCTGATGGCACGTTTCATTACGATGCCTATTAAGCGCTCATCAATATTGTGGGCTCACGTTTTAACTTCTCTTGTTGCTAATGTACTTACTATCGTGGTGGTTATTCTTGTTGCGCTCTTAATGGGCTTTCGTTCTAGTGCAAATATGCTAGATTGGCTTGCGGTAGCGGGAATACTGGGGATGTTTACGTTAGCGCTCACATGGCTAGCTATCATTCCAGGGCTGAAAGCGAAGTCTATGGAAGGGGCGACAGCTTACTCGTACCCGCTAATTTTTCTTCCATTTATTAGTTCGGCCTTCGTACCTACTGAAACGATGCCTAAAATTGTTCGTGCGTTCGCTGAGAATCAGCCTGTAACTTCAATCGTGAATGCGATTCGCGCCCTATTATATGAAGGGACTGTTGGCAACGACATTTGGACTGCACTCGCTTGGTGCGTGGGTATCATGATCATCTCTTACTTTTTCGCTAGCAAAGCATTTAAACGTCAGTTAGGGTAAGTGAATTAAGTCATCCGAAATTATATATTTTTTTGAAAAAGCACGGGGAGATTTTCCGTGCTTTTATTATTTATTGTGCTCTCATGGTAAAAAATATAGGAAACTGGTAACGAATAAACCTCAATATGTTGAGGTTTAACCGATCACTGCTTATGGAGAATATAAACATAACCGCTCTTGTAAATCGTTTAATATTTCTTCAGGCATTTCCTTGATTGTAATATCTTTCCCTAGGAAAAGTAGCCAATTTGTTATATCTGTCACTTTATCGGAATTGTTAACATCGATAAATGTTTTTAAAATGGCTGTGGATTGGTAAGGGTTTGTATAAGAAATTGAAATTTTTAAAGGATGGTATTTTTTGTACTGGGCAATCGCTTTTGGACCAAGTTCAAGTACAAGGTTAATTTCTTCGTCCTTCTTATTGAGTTTTTCTAAAATCTGTTTCTTATTTAACCTCTTTTTCGTCGTGTACGGTTCGATATGGACGAGGTCATCGACAGGAAATAGCAGTTTCTTTTCTTCTTTTAAGTCAAACCCTTCAATGATCCAATGGCTTTTTTCTTGATAAAGGTGTAATAGATAAATTGGGTAAGACTCTATTTTCTCTTCTTCTTTGACGGTAATCAATAAATGTCTATCCAAAAGAAGGATTTGGATGAGTTTTTCTAACATAGGGTGGGGGAGGTCAGAAAGCTCAAGTAGATCGGGATTATGAGGGTTAGTCCCTTCAAAAAGCAAGAGTTGATTTAAAAGAACGAGGTCATCTTGCTGGGTTTCTGAGATGAGTCCTAGTAATTTTTCGGCTAAAGACTGGCGACTCTTTAGATAGGGAAGTTGTTGATTTCTTGTAGCCATAAAGGCGATAAAAAGAGCTTTGACTTCATTATCAGTAAAGCGAACAACGGGCAGGATAGAGTTATGCATAACAAAATATCCACCAGCTCTTCCAACTTCAGCGACAAGTGGCATCCCCATAGCTTCGATTTCTCTAATGTCTCTAATAGCTGTCGATCGTGATACGTTAAATTCTCGTATGATTTCAGTAATTGTAAAGTGGGAGCGATTGTTGATATACCGCATAATTGTATTAATCCGTTCAACTTTTTTCATTGGAGTCTCCTAAACACTATCATTTTTTGACATGATTTAAAGATATTATAAACTCATCAGATGAAAAGATAAATCATTTGATCCATTTTAAAAAAGGAAGGTTTTGAATATGAAAAATTATACGATTGAAGAAAAAGCTAGCTTTATTGTGTTAGGTATTGGAACTGAAATTAAGAGTGCCTATACAGACTTTGCTGGAATAAATAAAGAAAAGGAAGACTTTTGGTCGGCTGTTAAAGAAGATGGAAGGCTAGATACTTTAAAAGCTCTAGCTACAAACGAATACATTTTTTCTGTGAGCGAAGCGGTGAATAATAAGATGATGTATTATGCTGGTGTCATGACAGAAGCACAAATAGAAGAAGCATCTAGAATGATTCAGTTTCCGAAGGGAGAATACTTAGTAGTGAAAGGGGAAGACAAAACGGCTGAAGAGTTAAGTAATAAGCTTACTGGCATCGCCTTCGGTCAAGCTTTACCAGATGCAAAAGATGTTGCCTATGTTGGTGGGCCGAATACAACGGTTGAGATGGGACAGAGAGACGGCTTAGTATTTGGTGAAATGTGGATTCCAGTTGTTAGGAAGTAAAGTGATAAAAGGTACGAATATGGAAAGTAGAGGCTAACAATATTAAATTGTTAGCCTTTTTGACATAAATAAATTATTCATAAGCTGCTACACATTATGTTCTGGTAAAATGGAATAAAAGGGAATTTTTGTTAGGGGTGGCAGGGTGAATAAAAAAAGGATATTTGAGCTATTCATAGTAGCGTTTGTTTTTCTATTCCTTCATGTAAGCACATATACCAATGAAAAATTTAACGATAAATTGGGTTCCCTTACTTTCGTTGTTCTATTTCTTATCGTTTATATTAACGCTATATTTATAGAAAGGTATTTTGATGATATACAAAAGTGGGTTCGAAATATCACAATTTGTTTTGCTTTGTTAGTAGTTGCTTTAGTATCGCTATGGATAGGTTATTTTTAAATCTCTCTTTAAGAGAAGGACAAGTATGTGATTACCATACATTCCATCCGATCATATTCCTTAGCTGCATCGGCTTATATTAATCTTTTCTCTCCTTAATCATGATAAAATGTACAATAGGAAATTTTATGTAACATAAAGGGGGAAGGGTTATGGTTAGCTTTAGTACTTTGTTAGCTTTTGCAATTGTTTCGCTTAGCATGGTTTGTTCACCAGGGCCTAATATGATTTATCTCATTTCTCGTTCCATTACGCAAGGGCGTATGGCAGGATTTATTTCTCTCTTGGGCATTATGCTCGGATTTGTAATTTATATAATCGCAACAATGTTCGGACTTACAGTTTTATTCCTTGCAGTACCCGCTGTCTACGAAGCAGTCAAGTGGGCAGGTGCTGCTTACTTGCTTTGGCTCGCCTGGAATTCGATAAAACCTGGTGCTACATCTATTATGGAACCTCGTACTATGTCTAATGAGCCACCACGAAAATTATTTCTGATGGGACTTATGACTAATCTTCTAAATCCAAAGATTGCTATTTTGTATGTGTCACTTTTACCTCAATTTGAAAATCCTGAAAAGGGATCGTTGCTTCTACAAGGTGCAATTTTAGGCCTTACGCAAATCACTGTTAGTTTTATAGTCAACCTTCTAATTGTGTTTACAGCAAGTAAAATTGCTACATGGTTTGGCGCACGCCCAACGTGGTTACGAGTGCAACGTTGGCTTATGGCAAGTGTCTTAACGGGTCTTGCTATACGTCTTGCTTTTGAACGTCGACAGTAATGTTATCTAAAAAATTAAAATTTTTTATTTTAGGGGTAGGATGAAAAGGGGGGAGTTCATTGCACAAAGTTATTTATGGAATATTAATTTTAATTTATACTTTGTATTCATTTTTTGTAAGTGATGGAAGTGAAGTAAGGTTTATTATGCTGTTAACTATAGTACTTATCTTTTCTGTGGTTTTAGAAAAAGGAAATGCAAACAAAACGACTGATTAAAGGTCGTTTTGTTTGCATTTTTTTAATTAGATATTAAAGTCCAGATGTTTAAGGGATAGCACCGAATCGCCATCAAGCTTAAAGAACGATCTATCCCCAAACAATAAATACGAACAACATGCATAAAATTTTCGTTCTGGAGGTGGTATGAGATTTTGATTTGATGGAGATTTGACGCTACCCCTATAAAGGTATAGTTTTCGTACTTTCATATCACTTAAGTAATGTGAGCGTCGCTGCTATTACATTGTCGACAAATGAACGTTGGGGACGAGATTTCATCATAACCGTTAGACCGATTAACGCTACAATCAGTGCCTGTGCCAAAGACTTTGCATCTGTGTTGACTTCCAGCTCACCTGATTGGATACCTCGTTCGATCGTCTCCTGAAAAATGACGGCGAGGTACATTTGATGTTCTCTGGTCAAAATTTCAAATCTCTCATCATGAGGTGCTAATTCAACCATTGTATTGATACAAAAACAACCTTTACTAAGATCCCCTGCGTATTCTTCATTGACGACATCGGCAAAGAAAATAGAAAATGCCTCTTTTACAGAGGAGTGACTTTGAAGTCTATTTCGTATATCAGAGGCCCGAGACATTGTATACCTGCGAAGTGCGGCTTCAAACAATTCTTTCTTATCTCCAAAAGTCGAATAAATACTAGGGCGTTGAATGCCCATTCTAGAAGTAAGATCACTTAATGAGGTAGCCTCATATCCCTTCTCCCAAAATAACTGCATTGCTGCATCTAAAACTTGATCCTCATCAAATTCACGGGTTCTTGCCATTAAGAATTCTCCTCCTCAAACTTTGATTTTATTAATTGTTTTAGGATAGGTGTGTAGGTAATTACAATTGTTGTTTTTATTACCAAACAGTATGTAATTATTATATAATTAGCCATTCTTCCTGTCAAATCAAGCTCCATTCATTTAATGCAATATTAACTTTAGTGCAAAAAAATCGTTGACATCATGAATGAGGCTAAGTTATATTTACCAATAACATATCGTACTGAACGGTATGTTATTATTAAAAATCTAATGTGATTGGAGGTTAAGGTATGTGCAATACAGAGACAAATATAGAAGATGAGCCATTCTACACTAAGATAAGTCATAAATCTTCCATAACAAAACCTAGTTTGAATCAACAGCCATCCATGTCTCACGCTTTGGTATTATTGTTTGCGACTGCCTGTGGAATGTCTGTTGCCAATATTTATTTTGCACAGCCGTTGCTTGATCAACTATCTAATGAGTTTAGTATTAACCATTCCATTATTGGTGTTGTTATTACCATTACACAAATTTTTTATGGATTGGGCTTACTGCTACTCGTACCGCTTGGAGATTTGTTAAACCAGCGACGTCTAATTGTCGGCCAGATGCTATTATCTACAACAGCTCTGGTTATAGTTGGTACTGCTTCCTCTAGCATGGTACTTTTCGCAGGTATGGCTTTGGTGGGTCTGCTTGCAGTTGTGACACAGACTCTCGTGGCGTTTGCAGCGACCATCGCTTCCCCTACAGAAAGAGGACGTGTCGTTGGCATTGTAACAAGTGGGATAGTTATTGGCATACTTCTCGCACGTACTTTTGCTGGTATATTAACAGATGTTACGGGATGGCGTTCTGTATATCTATTTTCTGCAGCGCTCATGCTTTTGATGGTTTTTATGTTTATAAAGATGTTGCCCAATGTTGAACGCGAGGTAAAATCGCTATCCTACCCTCAGTTGATTAGATCGGTGCTTGCTTTGTTTATTCAAGAACGAACGTTACGCGTTCGCTCCGTTCTAGCCATGCTGATTTTTGCTGATTTCAGCATTTTGTGGACTTCACTAGTACTGCCACTTAGTACACCGCCAATTGCTCTATCTCATAGTGCAATTGGTGCATTCGGTCTTGTAGGTGTGGCTGGAGCCTTAGCTGCGGCACGGGCAGGGAAATTGGCCGATCAAGGTTACGGACAACGAACGACAGGCATTGCTTTAGCTCTATTATTGATTTCATGGTTGTTCATCAGCTATATGGAGCAGTCATTAATCGCATTAGTGATAGGGATAATTCTACTTGATTTGGCCGTACAAGCAATACATGTCACGAATCAAACCATGATTCTTCCATTGCATACAGAAGCACGGAGTCGACTTACTGCTGGATATATGGTTTTTTATTCTATCGGCAGTGCTGGTGGTTCAATTGCTTCGACTCAAATATACGCACACTTTGGTTGGGGAGGGGTTTCCTTACTCGGATCCTCTGTCAGTGCTTTCGCTCTTCTTTTTTGGGCTATGACCAGACGAGTTAAGATTTTATGAAATAAACGTGTGTTAGCCAATATGAGAAACATGTTACTTCCATAAAGGAAATGATTAATTTTTTTGACTTAAAATCTAATTAGACTAGGAGAGATGACAAATGGAAATAGGTATTACGTCTTTTGTAGAAACGAAACCAGATGTTCATAGTGGTGAAGTGATAAGTCACGCACAGCGATTGCGTGAGGTTGTTGAAGAAATCGTTCTTGCTGATCAAGTAGGACTTGATGTGTTTGGTGTTGGTGAGCACCATAGGGAGGATTATGCAGCATCCTCTCCAGCGATGGTTCTATCAGCGGCGGCACCACAAACGAAAAAGATACGGCTTGCGAGTGCAGTAACCGTGCTTTCTTCAGCTGATCCTGTGCGTGTTTTTCAGGATTTCTCTACACTGGATGGCATTTCAAATGGACGTGCAGAGATTATGGCGGGGCGTGGTTCCTTTATCGAATCTTTTCCACTGTTTGGTTATGAATTGAAGGACTATAATGAACTGTTTGAAGAACATTTGGACCTACTGCTCAAAATACGTCAGTCCGAAAAAGTGACTTGGGAAGGCAGACATCGACCGGCAATCAATAATTTAGGTGTGTATCCAAGACCTGTTCAACATCCTTTACCGATATGGGTTGGTAGCGGTGGGAATCAGGAATCTGCTATCCGTGCCGGTTTTCTGGGATTACCACTTATGCTGGCGATTATTGGTGGTAGCCCAATGCACTTTGCACGAATTGTACAACTATATAAGAAAGCGGCGGCTCACGCTGGTCATGATGTATCAAAACTTCAGGTGGGGTCTCATTCGATTGGATTTGTTGGAGAGAATACGGAATTGGCAGCAGATACATTTTTCCCTTCCACTCAGGCAGGCATGAATAAACTTGGTAAAGAGCGGGGGTGGCCTTATTATGATCGTTCCAGCTTTGATACTGCACGAAGTTTTGAAGGGGCGTTGTATGTTGGTGATCCAGATACAGTCGCCGAAAAAATCATCCATCTTCGTAAGCATGTAGGGATTACACGCTTTATGATGTATGTACCATTAAGTACCATGCCACATGATCAAGTCATGCGTGCCATAGAATTGCTTGGAACAGAAGTTGCCCCTCGTGTAAGAGAGGAAATTGCCAAATGGGAAGCTGAAGGAGAACAGGAGACACATCTATTCCGCTAATTATTCGATAAGGATTGCATCAAGTCTCATTATTTAACTGGAGGAATTTATATGAAAATTGACAGTCGAGTATTACCAGAATTAAAACAGGCTTTCTCACAATTTCCAGGCTTTCAATTAGAGGGGGATTTAGAGGCGAGTCGAAGTCTCTTGTCGAATCCACATTTGGAAAAATCAGAGCTTGTAAACATGACCAAGCGAATGATTCCTGGCGCAGCCGGCGAGATGTTAGTTAAAATTTACGAACCCGTTGAGAAGAATCTTGATAACCTTCCAGCTATGCTGTGGATTCACGGTGGTGGATACGTAATGGGCCACCCTGATATGGACGATGTTTTGTGTGAACGCTTTGTTCAGACTGCTGAATGCGTTGTTGTGTCTGTCGATTATCGACTTGCGCCCGAACATCCTTATCCAGCGGCTATTGAAGATTGTTATGCAGGCTTGGTTTGGATGACAAATGAGGCAGACTCGCTTGGAATTGATGTGAATCGAGTTGCGATTGCCGGTGCAAGTGGAGGCGGTGGACTAACAGCAGCGCTTGCATTAATGACTCGTGATAAAGGAGGTCCATCTATTATTTTTCAGATGCCGCTGTATCCGATGCTTGATAGCCACAACATAACACCATCAAGCTATGAGATTATAGAAGACAATGCAACATGGAATAGATCAAACAATTTAACGGCTTGGAATATGTACTTGGGAAAGAAGAACGATACTAACGAACCATCTCCCTATGCCGTACCTTCGAGAGCAGACAACTTAGCAGGACTACCGCCAACTTATACATGTGTAGGTCAACTCGATTTATTCCGAGATGAAATTATTGAATATGTAACACGACTTGCACAAGCAGGAGTAGATGTTGAATTTCATCTCTACCCCGGCTGCTTCCATTGCTTTGAAGTACTTGTGCCTGAAGCCGAAGTGAGTCAGCGTGCCAGTCAGAATTATTTTGATGCGATGGCACGGGCGCTTCATCCATAACTTATCTTAGTTCATTCATTGGGGTGTTCAACTGAAGGCATGAGTGATAGCTCTAAATTTATTCGATGAGTAGAGATTACAGAAAGAAGTACAAATAGTGCCACCATATACTTTAAATTTTGCCCCTTACTCATTGATTAAAAACAGGAAATATTTCAAAGGTGGAATAGTTAACCAAGGTTTCAAAATAGTGTGCTAGCAATTCAACTTTTTTACTGCAGTTACGATGATAAGCACAATCAACACTTTGGAGCGTTTTTTTTTCATAAGTCGAGTTACTTTTTTAATCGCATTCATACTAAACAGCAGCAGGAAAGGGCGCCAATTGAACATTGGCACCGTTTATAAGAAGCGATAGACTGCATCCTTAGCTGGATCTTCATTTCAAGCTCGGAAAAAATAGAATTAAGTTCTTTTGGTAGTTGATGATATTGGTTATTTTGAGCTATTGTAGTTAAGGCACCTCTTCTGTGGTAGTGATTTCTAGGTAATCTCACTATACCAAGGATCGAGGTGTTTTTCATTTTACTCAAGTTGTACAGTACACAATTGATAGACTCTAAATTCAATATAGCTAAATCTCCCTGCTTATTTTATAGGTGCGAAAGTTGAGTTATTTAATTCCCATCTTAATGAAGAATTATTGAAATATATTTCTCCATTAGAATGGGAACACATTAATATTCTAGGAAAATACCGATTTAGTATAAAAGAAATTGCATCATTAGACTCCCTAAAATCACTACAAACAACTTAACAGTAAAAAGCTAATTATCCTCTTAGAGTACCGGAAATCGGCTTGTTCTTATGAAATTTTGCTTAGCGTACGAAATTCGCATTTTGATGGTGCTACCCCATTATGCTGAAAAGGAAAAGAACATCTGTGGAACTAGTGGTGACAATAGAGTTGTTCCACAAATGAGACAGAAGAATAGTGTGCCTTATCTAAGGGGATTTTAATATTGCGATTGTATAAACTGTATCTATTGAAAATAGAACAAATAAAAGCTAAATAACAATAATATAATCTCTTTTCTAGATATGCCTTTATCAAGAATCAAAGAACTTAATACCACTTGGTACAAAAGCATCAGAACTTGGGCTATAACCAACTAACTTTCTTGTTCCTTCAATATCAATTCGTTTAAACCTGTTGTTAGATACACCATGTAAAATTGAAAATGGAGGTAAGTTCTTTGCCGTCATCGACTTTAAGAGAAGGTCCATAAAATCTTCTGGGCTTAAGTATGCACTCATATCTCTAGCTGTTAGTGGTTTACCATATGGATTATAATCATCATATGCACCTATACGAATAGCAAGACTTTGTAACCCTTCTTCATAAGCAAAATAAGAAGCAACAGCCTCTGCAAAACACTTACTTACCCCGTACATATTTTTAGGTCTCGTGGGTGAATAAGCATGTGGTTGGTAATCCAAAGGATAGCTTTCAATTGTTTGAGCACTGGAAGCAACAATTACTTTGGATACATTATTATCATTAGCAGCTCTAAAAATATTATAGGTTCCCTTTATATGATTTTCTAATAAGGAGCCATAAAAATCAGCATTTGGCGAAGGATTACCTGCCAAGTGTATAACTATATCTATACCTTTCGTAAATTCTTGACAAGCAGCTAAATCAGAAACATCTAAATATATGATTTCATGATTTATATCTTTAAAAGTTTCTAAAGCAGATAAGTTAATATCTGCTAGCCGTAACTGGTAATTCCCTTGCTTATCTAGGAACCTTGTAACGTCTTGGCCAATCTTACCTGCAGCACCTGTAACTAAAATTTTTTGCATTTCACTTCATCCTTCCATAAAAAATACATCCCTTGTCAAAGGTCATATAATAGAGCATGCACTTATTGTATGTTGGTAATGGCATTAAATAAAACGAAGAAATATAATGGAGACATGAATAAAATTCATGAGGAGGACCATAGTGACTTTAACAAAATATGAAATATTTAACAAAGTGGCAGAACTCAATAGTTTTACAAAAGCTGCAGAAGTGTTAGGTTTCACCCAATCTGCTGTAAGTCATGCAATTAGCAGTTTGGAAAAAGAGTTTTCCTTTCCTTTATTTATTCGTAATCACTCTACTTTAACATTGACCAAAAATGCAGAGGAGCTTTTAATTACCGTTCGGAAAATTTTATACTATAACAACATGATGAAGCAGGAAGTAGCCGCTATCAATGGGTTCCAAAAAGGAACAGTAAGAGTGGGGGTTTTTTCGAGTATTTCTAAAAATTAGATTCCTGGTATTCTTAAAAAAATGGAGGAAAAGTTTCCAAATATTGAAATCGAATTACTGGAAGGAAACTATGCTGAAGTTGAGAATTGGTTACAAAACGGGAGATTAGATTGTGGATTTATTAATAATGATACTTACTTTGAATCATTTGAAAAATCCTTTGAAATCGTACAATTGAAGAGGGATCGACTTTTATGTGTTGTATCTAACCAATCCCCATTATGTAAGGAAAACCAAGTATCAATGCAACAAATAGAAAATATACCTTTTATTATGCCAACATATCAGTGTTATGGTGATATTCAAAAAATATTTAGGGAGAATAAAGTTAGCCCCAATATTCGATTCGAAAATATGAATGAATACTCAGTGATCTCCATGGTGGAGAATAATCTAGGAATTAGTATATTGCCAGAAATGATTATACCGACATCAAAAATTTCTTTTGCAGCCATTCCACTTGAAAGTGATAGCTATCGAACTATTGGATTAGCTATAAGAAAACCAACCTCATTCGCGACTAAGAAATTTTCTGAGATTACTAAAAGGTGGGTATCATTTGAATTGATTTAATTTTTCCGAAATCTGAGTTATTTAAACTGATAGGGTTCTTCTTGAACGGAGCAGATTAGTTCAAGAAGCAATGAGAAAAAGTTATATATTATGTGTTAATGTAGAACTATAATATAAAAAAATCAAGAGGTAATTATATAGTAATATATAAATTACACGACGGAACACCCTAATAACTTTGACTAATTACTAAACCTATATGAATCTTTATGGTGGAATTCACTTAAATTAACAAGTAATGATTTGGAACGAATGTGCAATCAAAATTGATACGCCATTTACGCATTTGATGAAAAATAATTAGTGGATATGGGACGTGTTATTTTAGATGCTGTAATTACTGGAGTAGTTTGGGGAATATGTGTTCTACCAATCTATCTGTCCGAAGGAATCGCCGCCATGTACAAATAGCGCTGGGCAATTGAATCATTTTTCCGCTGGATTTAGCTGAATTTGAACGTTTCCGTATTGTTTGGCACAACATCCAATGCGTTGTTCAATCAGTTATTCACAGCTATAATTGCCTATGCTTTGCTGAAATTTCTTCGTGCACAAGGCCAAAAGACAAAATAAATGCTTGTCATTTGCAGGTTTCACACGCCTGTTTCTTTGTGAAGCCTTGTCAATTGAGTGGCAAATTAGTTTGAAAGAAACACTTGAATTCTACAGGTCGATAA
This sequence comes from Bacillus cereus group sp. MS39, assembly GCF_040448665.1. Lineage (NCBI taxonomy): Bacteria > Bacillati > Bacillota > Bacilli > Caryophanales > Bacillaceae > Bacillus > Bacillus cereus group sp. MS39. The sequence goes on from NZ_CP123058.1 coordinate 2,010,009, forward strand.
ATCAAGAAACTGTATTACTTTGGCTAATCAACATACGTGTTAATTTATAGTATAATGATTGCTTGAAATAATGCGGTGGAAAACAGGGAAAAGAGGGAACCGATGCCTACTATACTAGTTGCTGACGACGATGCGAACATTCGCGAACTCGTCTGTTTATTTCTACGCAACGACGGATTCGCAACAGCTGAAGCAGCGGATGGCAAGGAAGCACTGGCCGTCTACATCTCAACGAATGTCGATCTTGTCGTACTTGACATTATGATGCCGATTATGGATGGTTGGACGTTAAGCAAGGAGCTCCGAAGAGCCAATCCTGATCTACCTTTACTTATGCTGACTGCGAGAGGAGAAACATGGGAGAAAGTGAAAGGTTTCGAACTTGGGACGGACGATTATTTAACCAAACCATTCGATCCGTTAGAGTTGACGGTTCGTGTTAGGGCACTACTCAAACGATACAAGATTGGCTCCACGCAGACGATTCATTTAGGGAACGTCATCCTTGATCGACAGACCTATAAGGTGATGAAAGGGACGGAGTCGCTTACGTTGCCGCTAAAGGAGTTCGAATTGCTGTATAAGCTCGCTGGAACACCCGGACAAGTCTATACGCGCGTGCAGTTGATCGATCAGATTTGGGGTATCGATTACGCCGGAGATGATCGAACGGTAGACGTACATATTAAACGGCTGCGTGAACGGTTCGCGACAACACCCGATTTTCGGATCGAAACGGTGCGCGGGCTTGGGTATCGGCTTGAGGTTTATGAATGATCAGATCCTTATATATACGTGTTGTCCTGACATTTTTAGTCTCCATCATCGGGGGCACGACCATTTCTTTTTTTGTGTCAACTTGGATATTCGAAGATAAATTGAACGAAAACGCTCAAATCAACTCACGTAACTTTGGCCAAGACATCGTCCGGATTTACAAGACCTTTCCGTTACGTGAAGCGGACTTGTTCGTAAGTGAAATGAAGCAGCTCGATTCTTATTATATTCGAATTTACGAAGCAACGGGTCAGTTCAAGTCTTACGGTAAACTTCACGGACACAAACCTGCGCCTGTGACGATGGAGCAACTAAAGAAAGTATTAGATGGAGGTGTTGTTCAGGACACTCCTAATGGTATTGCCACGGTCCTCTTAGGGTTGCCGTTGAAAACGGAGATGGGAACGAAAGCGATATTTTTGGAAGCGCTCGCCCCTCCTTCAGCCTCTTTTGTCACAAAGTGGGCATTGGTCTTTGCAACATGTTCGTTGATTGCAGGAAGCTTATTGATTCTAGTTGCCTCTGTATTCCTGGTAAGACCGATAAAAAAGCTGACAAAAGCGACCAGGCGGATAGCATCTGGAGATTTCAACGTCAAGTTGAATATTAAGCAAACGAGTGAGCTGGGTACTTTGGCTCGCAGCTTCGAAGAAATGATGCACGATCTGCAGCAACTTGAGCAGATGCGCAGGGAATTCGTAACGAACGTGTCGCACGAGGTTCAGTCTCCGCTCACTTCGATATCCGGTTATGCTCTAGTGCTTAAGCAAGTTGACCTCTCAGAATACGAACGAAGCCGTTATCTTGATATTATCATCGCTGAAGCGAAAAGGATGTCCAAAATGAGCGATAACCTGCTAAAGCTGAGTTTTCTTGAATCGCAGTCAAAGCAACTGCGGCTCGTCACGCTCAGCCTCGATGAACAAATCCGACGGATAATTGTGGCGCTCCAGCCACAATGGTCTGCTCGCGATATACATTTCGAGCTTGATTTACAGACAGTTAAAGTAACGGCTGATCATGATCTGTTAAATCAGGTATGGACGAATATCCTCAGAAATAGCATCAAATTTTCCGAGGATGCCGGCGTGATTAACGTAAGCATCAAACAAGATATCAAAAACGTGACAATCCTAATATCCGACACTGGTATTGGTATTCACCTTGACGACCAGAAGCGTATATTCGAGCGTTTTTTTAAGGCCGATCGTTCCCACAGTCGTAAGTATGACGGAAGTGGTATGGGACTCGCTATCGTTAAACAAATCGTGTCGCTTCATCAAGGTGACATCCGAGTGAAAAGTGAACTTGGTCAAGGAACGACCTTCATTGTCACCTTGCCAATCACTACACCAACAGATTAGTTAGATTCATTCTCTATGCTACGATTCATATGCAAGCTTACTTGCATATGAATCGTAGCATTTTTTTTGCAGTTCATATTCAGTTCATATTGTCGTCATGGTGAGTACATCTTCATTGGTTAAGTTTTCATTACAGGCACATGAAGGAAGGCAAACAGATCAGGACAGGAGAAGATGACAGTGACACAACAAGAGGAAAAGAAAAGGCTGAGTGGAATGAAAATAAAGAAAGTGCGAAACATCTTACTTAAAATCATAGGAGCAATCGTTCTAGCCATTGTACTTTTTTTAGGTATTGTTTATATCGTAAATGTGATGAGTAGTCATTCGGAGCAAAAACGAATAGTGCCCTACGGGCAGCACGTATCTGTAGACGGGAAAAACATGAATGTGTTAATTCAAGGCGAGGGCGAGGAAACGATCGTGCTCCTGCCTGGTTATGGAACAGCTACTCCAGGGCTTGATTTTAAGCTTCTTATCGATGAATTATCTCCATTTTACAAAGTTGTTGCGGTAGAGCCTTTCGGTTATGGATTAAGTGATGAAACTGTAAAAGAGCGAACCACGGAGAATATGGTAAGTGAAGTTCATGAAGCTCTACAGCAGCTTAATATTAACAAATACATGCTCATGGGCCACTCCATTACAGGTATTTATGGAATTGATTATGTGAACAAATATCCAAACGAGGTGACTGCATTTGTCGGAATCGATAGCAGTGTTGCAACACAACCGGGTATGGATATCAATTTCCCATTAAAAACGTTTGCATATCTCAAAAAATCAGGCCTCTTAAGATTGGCTATGAAAATCAGTGCTGACCCCTATGCTGGACTGGCATTTGATGAAAAAACCGTAGAGCAAATGAAAATGATTTCGAATAAAAACATGTATAATGACACAACCTTGAATGAGATGGACCACATTTCGTCTAATTTTAAAGGGGCTCAAGGTTTAATCTTCCCTAAATATCTTCCACTTCTTCTCTTTGTACAAGCGAATAATGAAGATGTAGCAGGATGGATACCTCTGCATGAAGGGCAGATCAAAGACTCGTTACATGGAAAAGTAGTAACCATGGATGGATCACATTATTTACACCATACCAAATTCAAAGAAATCGCTGAAAACGTTAGACTATTTATGAAAGAAGTAAAGTAAGTGTTCAGCGAAAGGTTCATTCGTTATTTTATGCATTTGTCTACAGTCTGCAAGACCATCATTTCGATGGTCTTTTTTATGTCCAAACAGTTGTATATTTCCAAACCAAGATTATACTTTCGCCTGAAAGCCATTGGGTTTCATTTTCATATGTATTTTATTTTTGCACCAGAACCACTTGTTTTACCGGACAAATCTGTACAAAGCGAGAAAGAATTTATTCATAAATTGTTTGGCTTAGCTTCATAAAATAGAAATGAAAAGGAAATTGCTACTCTATGTTTCTAACTAACATTTTTGCACCAGAACCATATAAAAAGAGGACGAATAGTTACGTCTTCTTTTTATATGGTTATATTAGCTACAAAATAATATCATTTAAATAAATCTTCTACTATATTAGCAGGGGATAGTGATAGAAAAGTGTGTTCCTTTTCCTAGTTCACTTTCTATCTCTATATCTCCGTTTAATTCTTTAATAATACTGTACGCAATCATAGTACCAAGCCCAGTACCTTTTTCTTTTGTTGAATAAAATGGCAAGGCAATACGTTTTATTTGTTGGGAAGACATTCCTATTCCTGTATCAATAATATCAATTACAATATTATCTTTTATTTTTTGTATATTTATTTGTAATACGCCACCATTTTTCATAGCCTCAATTCCATTTTGTATGATGTTGGTTAGACATATTTTTAATTTTTCAGGATTAGCATTTATGTAAAGGGAATCTGTTGTAATATGCTGTTTTATTTCAACATTATATGAAAGAGCGAGTGGTGAAATATTATCTTTCACTTGATTTAATATGTAATTAATATCTAGTTCTTCTTTTATAATGTTTTGTGGTTTGGTTAAAGATAAATAGTTATTAATAGTAGATTGTATTTGCTGCATTTCAAGTAACATAATTTCTAAGTACTTATCTTGAGACATCTTAGCACTCTCATCTTCATTTAGTAATTGAGTGAATCCATGTACCGTGGTCAGTGGATTATGAATTTCATGCGCGATCGATGCAGCTAGTTCGCTAGCTATATAAAATTTTTCTGCTCTTTGCATTCTTTCTTTTATTTTATATTTCTCGATCATTCCTTCTATTAAATAAACTGATAATAATACTGTTAAAACATTTATGATTATATAATTGAATAAAAATTCGATGAGAGTAGAGTCAATTTTACCACCTGTATTTATTTGTGTTACAATACCGCAGATAGAAAGGGAAGTTGTACATATCAAAATAAGTAGAATACTTAATAATATCTTCTTTTCCTTGAAATAAGTAGGTGACAAGTAACGAAACATGATTGTAATAACAGAAATAATAGTAAAGATAATAAATGATGGGAAGACTCCGCTTCCACCTAAGTAAAATCTATAAGAAAGATATAAAACTCCAATACAAATAATGCTCTTTGTATTTCCATATAGAAAAACTAATATAATGGGAATAAAACGTAAATCATAAATGAACCCAGCGTGTAAATGAAAAGGAAAAGTCATACAAAAAATAATTGCAATGGAGGAAAGTACAGAAATTAATATATTATTACATGCCATTTTTTCTTTATGTTCTAGCCAAAATACTTGGTAACTAAGGATACAAATAATAATAATAAATGTATTTAATAATAGTGTAGGAATTCCCATAGTTTATGCCTCTCTGCGAGTTTGTAAGTAGGATTATGTATGTGTTTAATCTAGGTGTTTGGTTTTATTAGATTTTCTATCTTTAAAAAAGAAAAGGAAGGGCACTTGAAAAAGTGCTTTTTTACCATTTATATTAAAATCGATGAGGAAGATAGAAATAAAAAGTTACTTTTACTTATGAATAAAAAAATTGAAAGTAGCCCTTGTATAGGTAAAAGATGAAGCAAATTACAGAAATAGTTACGTTTCTCTGGAGTGAATATTCCGAAAAAACATTGTGTATGGCGAAATTCATTTTATAACCTTCGCCATATTAACATGTAACTTATTAAATTACAAAGAAAAAATTAAAAATTATTATTTTTTTGTTATTTTAATTTATTTAAAAACGTAAAAGTATTCCAGAGGTTATCATTGAGATGCTAGGGTACTTAGACCAATATTCGAACTTCGTAATAACGTTGTTACTTTTTTACTAATATTTTAAATACTAATTTTAGTATAACTAATTAATTAATTTAAAATTCAAATAATTATCTACGTATCTTTTTTTATCATTTTATATTAAATACAATGATATTTATTGTCACATAATAATGCAAATTTCCAGTAAACTAATAGAAAAAATCCTATAAAAACATAATTTACTATCTTTTATATAAACATTGCAGGTGTAAATGCAATAAAAATTCATTATTAATACATATATTCAATCTGAAAATATCTGTTTACATATTAAAATGTCTTTGTAGTGGTCCTTCATGCCAAGAATCGTTTCCGTACTCCAACTACCGTTATTCTAGTATTTTACCAAGTTGCTTATTTTGTTAAGGTATCCTAATATTGTTACTTTTGTGAAATTAAATATTTAAATATTATAATTTATAGTGGATGTTGAGAAAATAAATAATTTGTAAAAATAATATAATATTTGTAACTTTATGTCTTATAATATGAAATATCTTCGTTGTGATTATTTTAAATATTTGAATAATACATCAGATTCATTTTATCTAGGGAGGTTTTAAAATTGGGGAGAAGAGTTGTTAAAAGAGTTTTTGCATTATTATCAGTACTAGCATTATTCTTTAATGTGTTTCTACCGAAGGCAAATGCGGAGGTTATGACGCATGAAAAGTATTCAATGAACTGGAGTTATAGCAACAGTTTAGGAAAGAATATCCGAACTGAAATTATCAAAAATTCAAGCGGTCAAATTGCTTATTGTTTAACTCTAGGTTTAAAATCACCAAATGGTGAAGATCTTCCTGAAATGGGGAAAACAGATAATGTAGTATATAGGGTTCTATTAAATGGTTTCCCACAAAAAAGTATAGAACAACTGGGAGTAGCTAATAAGAATGAAGCACATTATGCAACTCAGCTTGCGGTTTGGAATGCATTAGGTCAACTTGATGTAAATGAATTAAAGCATGAAAATAAAAATGTTGAAAAAGCGGCTAAGACAATTATTAATGCTGCAAATACAAGTGAAGATACTCAAGATATTTTTATGAATGTGATTCCTGCTGAAAAGCAAAAGGCAGAATTAAAGGGTGAGTTTTTTGAAACAAACCTATACACAGTACAAACAAATGCTAAGAGTGGTTCTTATAAAGTAGTAGCGAAAAATGCACCTAATGGAGTTAAAATTGTTAGTGAAAATGGAGAAGTGAAAGATCAGCTTTTACTTGGGGAAAAATTCCGTATCCAAATTCCTAAAGATACAAAAACAGGTGAATTTAATCTAAGTGTTGCTGCAAATTTAACTAAAGTTCAAGCAATTACTTATCGCGGTACTGATACTGTTCAGAATGCTACAGTGCTACTAGAAAGAAATGAGGAAAAGCTTAGTAGTGACCTTGCAGTAAATTGGGAAGCTGCTGGTTCTTTAAAAATTAAAAAGGTTGGGGAAGATGGAGAAATATTAGCTGGTGCAGTATTTGAAGTCTTTAATGCAAATAATGAATCAGTTGGAAAAATCACGACGGGTGCTGATGGTACTGCAGAATTAAATAACCTACCAATTGGTACCTACACAGTAAAAGAAATTAAAGCACCAACAGGTTATGTTTCAGGTGATAAACCACAAACTATTGAAGTTAAGACAGGGGAAATAGGAGCTGTTCAAGTAGTAAACAACAAAGTAAAAGGTAACATCGAAATAAAAAAACTTAGTGATTCAGGTAAGATGTTACCTAATGTTGCATTCACGGTCTTTACTGAAGATGGAAAAGAAGTGAAAAAAGTAGTAACAAAAGAAAATGGAATTGCAAATGTTGATGGTCTTACGTATGGTAAATATTATTTCTTAGAGACAAAAACACCTAATGGATATATTGGAAATAAAACAAAGTATCCTTTTGAAATTAAAGAGCACAATAAAACACTTACTTTTACAGTGGAAAATACAGAAGTGAAAGGTAGTGTGAAATTACTAAAAGTAGATAATGAAGATATCAGTAAAAAATTAGAAGGTGCAGTATTCGAGCTAAAAGATGCAAGCGGGAAAGTAATTGGGGAATATAAGACAGATAAAAATGGTGAAGTTAACGTCAAAGATTTAGCGTATGGTAAATATTCATTTGTAGAAAAGGCTTCTCCAAATGGTTACGTTCTTATTACAGAACCAATTGTGTTCGAAATAAAGGAACACGGAAAAATTATTGAGCTATTAGCAGTTAATCATCTTATCAAAGGTGATCTGGAAATTACAAAAGTTGATGTAGCTGATGGAAACAATAAGCTTCCGAATGCAGAGTTTACTATTTATAATGAAGCAGGAAAAGAAGTAGTTAAAGGGAAAACAGACGATAAAGGTATCGCGAAGTTTGAAAAGTTACCATTTGGAAAATACACATATAAAGAAACTGTTGCACCAAAAGGTTATGTATTGAATGAAGAAATATTCTCTTTTGAGATCAAAGAGAATGGTCAAATCATTAAACATATTGTCAAAGATGAAAAGATTCCATCAGTAAAAACAACAGCTACTGATAAAACCGATGGTACAAAAGAAATGCACACTTCTAAGTCTGTAACAATCCAAGATAAAGTGGAATACAAAGACCTACAAGTAGGTAAAGAGTACACTTTAAAAGGTAAATTAATGGATAAAGAGACTGATAAACTATTAGTTGTAAATGGTAAAGAAGTAACTGCTGAAACTAAGTTTACACCAAAAGAAGCAAATGGTTCTATTACACTAGATTTCACTTTTGATGCAACTGGTTTAGAAGAAAAAGAAATAGTAGTATTCGAAGAGTTACTGAAAGACGGAAAAGTTGTTACTACACATGCTGATATCAATGATAAAGGTCAAACAGTTAAGTTCATTAAGCCATCAGTAAAAACAACAGCTACAAACAAAGCTGATGGTGGAAAAGAGATTCATTCAAAGGATTCTATCACTATTCAAGATAAAGTAGAGTATACTAACTTAGTTGTTGGTAAAGAGTACACTGTAAAAGGTAAATTAATGAACAAAGCTATTAACAAACCATTATTAATTGATGGTAAAGAAATAACAGCAGAGACTAAGTTCATTGCAAAAGAAAAGAATGGTTTTGTAATATTAGACTTTACTTTCGTTGGTGCTGAACAGCAAGGAAGAGAAGTAGTTGTGTTTGAAGACTTATTGCATGAAGGTCAAGTAATTGCAACTCACGCTGATATTAACGATGTAGGTCAAACAGTTCGATTTGTAGAGCCTTCTATTAAAACAACAGCTACAAACAAAGCTGATGGTTCTAAAGTGTTAGATGCTTCTAAATCTGTAACAATCCAAGATAAAGTGGAATACAAAGACTTAATCGTGGGTAAAGAGTACGTTGTAAAAGGTAAACTAATGGATAAAGCAACAAACAAACCATTATTAGTTGATGGTAAAGAAGTAACAGCAGAATCTAAGTTTACTGCAAAAGAAAAAAATGGTTTTATCACACTCGATTTCACATTCAATGCTTCTGCATTACAAGGTAAGGAAGTGGTAGTATTTGAAGAATTGTACCAAGATAATGTTTTGGTAGCTATTCACGTGGACATGGAAGATAAGGGCCAAACAGTGAAATTTAAAGAAGTAAAACCGGAACAACCTAAACCAGAACAACCTAAACCAGAACAGCCGAATCCAGATAAAAATACTCCAACATCAGAGCAACCTAAAGAGCAACCACAACCTAAGAAAGAAATTCAATCTAAAATTGGATGGTTACCGCAAACAGGCGCTGACCTTACAAGTTGGATCTCTATGGCTGCAGGTGCATTATTGTTAATTGTTGGTGGAGTGATTTTCCTAAAACGTAAAAATGCATAAAAATTAAAAAATAAGCACATCTGTTTTTTTTACAAGATGTGCTTATTTTTATGTTAATAATTTAGTCCTATTTACAGTATTTGTGGGTTTGAAATAAAGTCACGATGTTTTGAAAAAAGACGCGAGGTTTTGAAAAAAGTGGCGATATTGCATTACTTCAAAAAAACAATTATCAGGGAGAAGTAGGTTTTAATTTAAACTCAACAAAACCTGAGGACAAATCTGGGGGACATATTTTTGTTTGCATTATTGTGTTCTAACGAGGATTACATTGTAAATAGAAGGTCTTTTAATTACCTTATCAAGTTATTTTTTGTTAGTTAGAAGCAGGCATAAGAAAATTACATAGATATATTGCAAAAATGTAGTATGTAAGATTGCATCAATAAAATGGTTGCAATGCCGGCTGACCTGTAACTATAATAGTTACGGATTGACCGATACCAATCAAACAAATACAATTATCATGAATGGAGATGTTATAGAATGGGTATGAAAAAATTAATTTTAGCAGGTGCTTTAGGATTCGCAGCATTATCAGGAACAAATCTACCAGGATTAGAAGCAACAAAAGCGAGTGCAGCTTCTATTGAAACGAATTTCTCGACGTTAGAAGGACGCGCAGTAGAAGTGGACCATGGTGTGATTGTTGTGAAATCTAAACAATATGAAGAACCAGTTAGTGTGTATATAGAAAATCTTTCAAATGTGAAAGTAGGAGACGAAGTAAAAGCAACTGGATCTATGATGCGTAACTTCACGGAATATATGGTTGCAACAGAAGTTGAGAATACGACAAACAAATTAGGTATGCATTTAAAAGAAAATGGCTCACCTGATTATGTGATTGGTGAAGTATCAGAAGTAGGTACGATGGAAGACAGTGCGACTACATATGTCGTAGTTGAGTATCCATCACAAAATGGGGAGAAAGATGTTATTGACGTGTTCTTAACAAAGGGACAAGTATTTAAAACAGGTGAGAAAGTGAAAATTGATATGAAGTATGTAGGTTGGGGCGGCATTTCTATTAATTACAACACAGTTGATCATATCGAAAAAGTGCATGAGATAAACAATAGCACTCAAAATAATGATGATGTGTGGATTTGGTCTTAATAAGATTAGTAATATTAGAATCGAAACAGTAAGACGTACTTATGTTGTCAAATCTATACTGAAGTGAGTATGGATTATAAAATTTATTTCAAATAAAGCAAAAAAGAGGAGTCTATTCTATGACTTCTCTCTTTTGCTTTATTCGAACTTTGTTTGAGTCTATTTATATGACCATATTTAAGCAAGAATAGCTTTTAAAATTGACACTTTGTTTGTAGTAAATAATACATAATTTTGTTTTACAGTTCTAATTAATATACGATCAGTTGTCCCATATGCTGTTCCGATACGGATTGCACTTGGTTCTTCAACACCCGCATAGGTAGCATCTTCGGTAACCTCAATCATATCACGTAATGGAATCGTGACCTCCGCAAATTGCCATGAAATAATTAACTCTTCTTTTGTTTTTTTGACATCAATACCTAGCATTATACCAAGACCTTTCTATAATAGAATGCTACACTTCTTATCTTATTGTACAAATTTTTAGATTGTTTTTCTACATGTATGCATAGAGCTGATATTTTAAGGGTGCCAAAAGAAAGGGAAGATATACTATCAATCTATTAAGGAATACGTTATGAAGAAAAGTTCACAGGGAATTAATATGGATTTGATATGGTTGAAGTATGATGAATGAGTAACAGTAGGAGTTGCAGGAAGGAAATGAATGATGAGACTTAAATTAGTAGGAACCTTAACTTGTATAGTAGTAACGTTAGGTATCTTTATCATTTACACCAATATATCTATTGGTAAAGAACCATATAAGACAAACCATGAAACTAGTGAAAACTCCATAAATACAGAAAAAAATAGTAAGCAAAATGGGACCTCAAATAAGATAGCAAGTTCCTTTGCTAGTATACAGGCTGTAGTAAATAAGGAATATGGTTTACCCGAAGACTATATGCCAGAGGATTTAGTTGTACCAAATGTACCGTTCTCATTTAGTGAAACGGTAGAAAAGAGTCATCTTCGTAAAGAAGCAGCGGAAGCATTAGAAAAACTATTCCTTTTAGCTAAGCAAGATGGGATCCAGTTGAATGCTGTTTCAGGATTTCGTTCCTATGAGTATCAAAAAGGTCTGTATGCCAATAATGTTAAAAAGAAAGGGCAAGAGCATACGGATCGCTTCTCTGCAAAGCCAGGGCATAGCGAACATCAAACAGGGTTAACGATGGATATTTCTTCTAAAAGTGCGAACAATGAACTAGAGCTATCCTTTGCGAATACGAAGGAAGGAAAATGGCTGAAAGAAAACGCGCATCGTGCAGGGTTTATCATTCGTTATCTTAAGGGGAAGGAAAGTATTACGGGTTATGCATATGAACCTTGGCATATTCGCTATGTAGGAGATATTGCTGAAAATATATATAAGGAAAAACTGACTTTAGAAGAATATATGAATCTGTGAAAATAGAATTGAAGAGTTAAACTGTATTCATTGTTTATGAATGCTACTTTTTCTATTAAAAAGCCTAATTTCTCAATGTTTTGTAGAGAAATTAGGTTTTTTTCATCACTTCATTAGAGTTTTTTAGGCTTCGTTCGTTGGTATACTTCACACAATATTATAAAGGAAATAGAACTTACTGAAGATAACATATGAATGTTTTATAAATGTATCAAAAAAGTGAACAAAATCGTTATTTTGCACAACAAGGTAGTCAGCTTAATGAAATAACTGCTTGTAAAAAAAGAAGCCCTACAGGAAATATTACAGAGCTTCACCAAGTTGAGTTATGTCGTATTCACAAGGGATTTTAACATGATATTTGTGTTGAATAAACTGGTAAATGTGTCCAAGTAATTTGGAGCTATTTTATAAAAAAAGAGAAGCGCTTAATCAGGACGCTCCTCTTAATGCCAATACACAATAACTATCCCATTATACTGTATAAGCGTAAAATATTTAACAACTACCTTCATGGTAAATATTTCATTTTGTCTTAGTACCTTTAAATCACAAAAAAAGGTCCTGTTGTTTCCAACAGAACCTTTCCTAAAATGGCAAAGAGTAACTCTTACCTTACTCTTTGTTTATATACTACAGGAGTTTTAATGAAAATCCAAGGCTCCTTATATTGAGAAATAAAGAAGAAACATTATAAAAAATTTTATCTTTTTTCATAAATAAAAGAGCAGCTAGCAAAAACTAACTGCTCAATACAAGGAGATACAGAGAAAACTAAATGGATTTTGGCATACAGCCTATCAACATTATGGACATAATATTGATTTTTATTCGAAGGAATTCATGTTTTACAAATCAGATTATGATAGTCGATATTCTCCATATTGACCAGAAAAGAACCAAGAATTCTAGTGAAATTCCAAGTGTTCTTTTCCTAGTTTTTTGAAATTCTTTTACTAAATAGCCAATAGCGCTAATTGCTAGAAGAATGAAAAGAATAAGTTCTAGTGTAACTGGCATTTGATCTACTCCTAATCCATTATTTTAATTTATTATATAACGATTATAAGATATTTTTTGTGGTTAGTGGTGAGAAATTAAACAAAACCATCTCTTTACGAAAAAGGTCCTGTTGTTTCCAACAGAACCTTTCCTAAAATGGCAAAGAGTAACTCTTACCTTACTCTTTGTTTATATACTACAGGAGTTTTAATAAAAATCCAAGGCTTCTTATATTGAGAAATAAAGAAGAAACATTCTAAAGAATCTTATCTTTGTTATAAATATAAGAGCAGTTAGCAAAAACTAACTGCTCATCTCCAAGGGGGAACAAGGAGAAAAATCTAATGTCATCTATATTATTGACGGAATATTGAGTTTTACTCATAAAAAACTACGTTTAACTTAATGCATAACCCACAATCAAAGTTAGTGTTAAAAACACTGATAATAACAATGTTAGTAAGACTGTTGCTACACTCCTAAGCATCGCAATCCAATTATTCATCTTAGAAAATCCTATAATGCCAGCAAAAAAAGTTCCTATTGTTAAAACTAGTATTATAAATAAAGGGTGAATGTGTAATGAATCCGTGAAAAATTTGAATAATTCAAGTGGAATTTCAAAATATAAACGGAATAGTCCAACGCAAATCAAAGAGCATATAAAGGACCATAGATTGAGGTTATGCTTCATAGCTTTCTCCTATGTTTTCAAAATAGTTTTACTCAATTTTAATGGGAAATAAAAGAAAAAGATAGAGGTTATAAAGAATAATCAATTTTTTAACAAAATAATCCTTTTAATAGAAAGCGAGGAATAACAATGGGACATGGATGCTTTTTTCTTTGTTATATAGAAATTATACATTAAACATATATTTATAAGCGCTGTTACGACACGCTAAGGAATAGTAATAAAAAGATGAGGCCAATGAAACCGTATAAAAACCAAAAGAATCCTAAGATGGGGAATGTTTTATGAAAATTAAGCATGGTAAACCTTCTTGGGTATATAGAGGATTATAATATATCGTTGGTCTATTTAGAAGAAAAAACATAAATTAGTACACATTAAACGTGAATTGGAACAAAATGGACATTTTGAAGTAGCGAATGCGCTGCTTTTTTATTTTATCAAATAAATTGTTCTTGAGTAGAAATGAAAATAGGGGCTTGCCTTAAACATTTATTATTAATCAAGAATATGAGTATAGAAACAGGTCTAAATTCTGTAATGGTGGAGGGGATTGTTATGGACATAACTCAAAGTGTGGTAAGAATAGTGGTTAATGGGAAAGACCTTCCGTTCACTTCGGTTCAAACCTCTGCATGGAATCATGGACCTGTAAATGATTTAATCGTTTCGACGAATCAGAGAGTGAATGAGCTTTATCAATTCATGTGGTCACAAGTACCAGTTACGATCTCGGTGTATTTTCTTCAAGGGGCGGATTTAATGAGATTCGCTAGGATCGCTGGAATTAATGAACGTGTAACGGGAGAATATATATATCATTTCATTTGGGGATAAGAAGAATTCAAAGTAGCTTAACAGCTGTTTTTTTATTTTGCATAGAAAAAGGAACCATAATAGGCTCCTTAATTTGATTCAGAAGTTGTGTAGTTTTTCTTGATGATATCTTTTATGTTGATAATTAAGGATATAAGGAATCCAGCAGCTAGGATACCGTTTACCCAGTAATATGTATTCCCGGATGTAAATTTATTATAAAAGGAATCGATATTATAATACACTAAGCCTGCTGAAATGACGGTAGAGATTACTAACGTACCAAAACTTTTCATGACGCCGTCCTCCAATTCTGAAATTTTAGACTTTTAATACGATTATACATTTAAATAAAAAGGTTTACAAAGGAATTACCATAAGGAGGAGTTATAACAAGTTTCTTCCAATTGATGGTTTTTATTTTTGAAAAAATAACTATTGTATAAAAAAATTTTTTTGACCCCCATAAAATCATTTGTTCTTTCGAATATATATAAGTAGAAGAAAACAAATGAAAGAAAAAGCTAAAATTACCAAAAATATAGCGAAGAGTTATTCAAAGATTGCAGCTAAAATAGAAAAGAGCAAGTGGCATTGCAAAAGAAAATAAGAAAGCAGTACAAAATACAGACGTCAATTTAGTACAAGTGGAAAAAATAGTCATATAAAAAAATCGGCCTCGAAAAATATGAGCAACAGCAAGAGGACAAACCAAAAGAAAAGTACTAACAAAATGTGGTTGAATGGTCACTTGTTTAGTGGCCTTTTTGCTATTTGAAGGAGGCTGGGAGATTACTAGTGTTGAGTTTAGTAATGAAGATCCTAAGAAAACCGAAAATAGAAGATATCGTATGTGACATACAAAACAATGGAGGAGATAAGGGAGCATTTATCATACAGTATCAGCCTTTTATTAAAAAATCAATATCGTCTGTCTGTCGCCGATATATTACAGAACAGGATGATGAATATAGTATTGGACTGTTTGCGTTTAACGAAGCAATTGAACAGTATTCATATAAAAAAGGGAAATCTTTTCTAGCGTTTGCTGACCTTCTTATAAAAAGAGATGTAATTGACTATATACGCAAGGAGTCTAAGCATAACTTTGTCTTTTTAAAAGAAGATGAGCAAGAGGAAATGTTAGAAATGCAAGTGTCGCTTACGGAGTATATGAAAGAGATGGAAAATAGTAACCGCAAGGAGGAAATTCTTCATTTTCAAAGTGTGTTAGCTGAGTTTAAAATCACATTTTCAGAGCTTGCTAAAGAATCTCCTAAGCATCGTGATACGCGTGAACATCTAATAGAAATTGTGAAGATTATTATAAGAGAAGAGGAAATGATGGAAGAGTTGTTCCGAAAGAAAAAATTACCCCTAAAACATATTGAACCACTTGTTAGGGTAAGTCGTAAAACGTTGGAACGACATAGAAAATACATTATTGCAATGTGTATTATTTTTGCAAACAACTATACATACATTCTTGATTATATAAGAGGGGAAAAGCATGATGAATAAAGGAATTGTGATGGATATAAAAAAGCATAACGTAGTTGTTTTAACTCCAAATGGAGAGTTTATTACATTTAAAAGAAAAGCGCACCCATACATGATAGGAGAGGAAATCTCGTTTAACAAACAAGAACAAAGAGCGCCGCGTTTTTCCATACCACCTTTCTTAAAGCCTACAACAGTAATTGTTGCTGGTTTTCTATGCGTATTGCTGTTTTTCTATAATCAACCAGAAGAAAAAGTATTTGCTTATGTCTCAGTTGATATAAATCCAAGTATAGAGGCGAGCGTAACGGAGGATCTTCGTGTTATAGATTTGCGGGCTTGTAATGATGATGGAAGGCGTATTTTACAAGAAATGAACAGGTGGGAAAATAAACATCTGCAAGACGTAATACGTATTATTATAAAGCAGAGTCAAGAGGATAAGTACTTAACCAATGATAAGCAAGTCATGCTAACGGCTATTGCAAAGGACAAGTCGCTAGAACCACAGTTGGAAAAGGCTATGCAGGAATTAAAGAAAGAATATGAGATAAAACATGTTACAGTCGAATATCAAAGCAGTACGATGCAAATACGGGAAGATGCCGAGAAAGCAGGAGTTGGAACGGGCGTTTATATAAAACAAGAGAATGAGAAGAAAAAATCGCTTGCTCCATCTGAAACGCCGTCTAATCAAGAACAACAAAAGTCGTCTTCTGATGCATCATCGGACGCATCTCCTGTAAAAGAAGAGAGCAACGAGAAGAAAGAGTATATAGAACAAAAGCAATCTAAGGAACAACAACCGAAGCAAATAAAAGAAAATAATGTGAATCAGCAAGAGAACAGCGGAAGAGGATCACAAGGGAATAGTGGAAATCAGCAAGGGAACAACGGAAGAGGCTCGCAAGGAAATAATGGGCACCAGCAAGAGAACAGCGGAAGAGGCTCGCAAGGGAATAATGGGAATGGGCAAGGAAACAACGGCAGAGGGTCCCAAGGAAATAATGGGAATGGGCAAGAGAATAACGGAAGAGGCTCGCAAGGGAATAATGGGAATGGGCAAGGAAACAACGGCAGAGGATCACAAGGAAATAATGGGAATGGGCAAGAGAATAACGGAAGAGGCTCGCAAGGAAATAATGGGAATGGGCAAGAGAATAACGGAAGAGGCTCGCAAGGGAATAATGGTAGAGAATCACAAGGGAATAATGGAAATGGGCAAGGAAACAATGGTAGAGAATCACAAGGAAATAATGGGAATGGACAAGGGAACAATGGAAGAGGCTCGCAAGGAAATAATGGACACCAGCAAGAGAACAACGGAAGAGGCTCGCAAGGAAATAATGGGCACCAACAAGAGAACAATGGTAGAGGGTCTCAGTAAGGAAAGTTCCTATCACATAATATAGAGTGAAAGAAAAATCTATAGAATAGGGAGGATTCCTTCCATCTGAAGATATTTTTTAACATTTTTTTAAAATGACGGACATAAAATCGTATATCCTTTCGAATTATATATATGGATATCATTAATGTTTATATAAAAGGGGAGAAAAAATATGAAAGAAATGTATGAAGAAATCACTGAAGTATTGAAGGTATTAGCACATCCTGTCCGTTTATCATTAGTAAAAATAATGCTTGCAAAAGGCCCTATTAACGTAACGACAATGTATGAAACATTACAAATGCCTCAAAGTACAATTAGTCAACATTTATCTAAACTAAAAGCTACTAAAGTCGTTACAGGCACTCGGAAAGGGTTAGAAATTTATTATGAAGTAACGGATAATCGTACAAAAGCGATATTATTAAGCTTGGCTTAATGGGTGATTGTTTAGACTTCAAAATGAAGTAAGAAATTCAGCGACTGAAATTTTCTTATTAACATTAGTCGTATGCGTTGTTGTTTTTAATTTGTTTAATATATTTCTTTATTTGGGTCTTGCCGTATCACTATCAAGCTAAATTTTAAATGGACTATAAAAATGAAAGTTTCCTTATTAAGGTCTTTTTGTTAGCTTGATAGTGATGTGCCGTTCCCACTAGTATGTAAAGAAATGGGTAGGTTTTTTTAGTCATGTAATCTTTTGATTTGATGATCTTTTCCCCATTCACATAGTTCATCCATAATTTGCATTAAAGATTTCCCGTATTCGCTTATTGTGTATTCAACCTTTGGTGGTACTTCTTGATATACAGTACGATGGATAATCCCGTCAGCTTCAAGTTGCCGAAGTTGTTGTGTCAGAACTTTTTGCGTAATGTTTGGGATTTCTCGCCGGATTTCATTTGTTCGCATTTTTCCATCCATCAAAACACATAAAATATGAACTTTCCATTTTCCACCGATAACATCGAGTGTCGTTGCAATTGGGCAGTCTTCATTTTGATTCATATAACACCTCCACAGGTACTTTAAGGTTCCTATAGCACTTTAAAGTACGTACTTTTCAATTATATGTGACTCACTCATACTAATACGTAAAGGATTGAATAATTTAAAAAGGGGATGGGAAATGATGAGAACACTTGTAATTGTAGCACACCCTCATATTGAAAAATCAAAAATTAATAAAAGATGGATTGAAGAACTTGAAAAACATTCGGATGAAATAACGGTGCATGAATTATATAAAGTGGCACCGAATTGGGAGTTTAATATTGAGGAAGAGCAAAAACTATTAGTAGAACATGACCGATATATATTTCAATTCCCGCTTTATTGGTACAGCACACCACCATTATTGAAAAAATGGTTTGACGATGTATTAACATATGGATTTGCGTACGGATCAAAAGGAGATAAAGTGAAAGGGAAAGAATTTGGTTTAGCTATTTCTATAGGTGGATTAGAAAAAGACTATGAAAATAGCGGAATTACGATGGATGAGTTGACGAAACCATTTCAAGCTACGTGCTTATATACAGACATGAAATTTATACCTTCATTTTATTTATATGGTGCCGAATATAAATTAAGTGATGAAGAGGTTGATAAAAGTGCACCTGAGTATGTACGATATGTGATGAATAAGCAGTATTCTAATATATAAGGAGAAACAGTCATTTACTTGTGAAGTAAATGGCTGTTTTTTTATTAGTTTTATATTCACTAAGTGTAATCTTTAGTAAATTAATAGTTAATCTGGTAAAATAAAAAACCTAACATATATAAAGGGGAGTTTTACTTGAGAACGATGCAAAAATTATTACAAAAAAGAGCAATGCAATCACCAAATTTGGAAGCGCTTGTAGGGGGAGAGAAAAGGTATTCGTTTCAGCAGTATAATGAACGAGTAAATCAGCTTGCACACTATTTGCTACATAACGGTGTACAAAGAGGGGATCGTATTGGAATACTATGCAAAAATAATCATCCGTTTCCAAGCGTTATGATGGCAAGTTTAAAAATTGGAGCTGTATGTATTCCGCTAAATCATCAGCTTACTGCTTTTGAATTAGAAACGATTGTAAAAGAAGCAAAATTAAAAGTGTTAGTTATTGATGAAGAATTTAAAGAAGTTTTATTAAAGATTGATGCTGTTAAAGAAATCTCTTATGTAATTAAAACGACAGAAGAAGGTTTTGGTTCATTTGAATTAACATTACAAGAACAGCCAATGACAGAACCGAACGTAGAAGTTCATGAAGAGGATGATGCGATTTACTTATTTACTTCAGGAACGACTGGACAGGCGAAAGCATGTGTTATTGGACATAAAAACTTACATCATTATTTTGCTGAGATTGCAGGACAAAGAGAAATTCCAGCAGGTGAGCGCTTTTTATCCGTGCATCCATTGTTTCATATGAGTGGCGTGCTTTCTATTTTAAATTGTATTTATCATGGCGTTACGATGATATTCTTAGCTGATCCGAATCCTACTCTTATTTGGGATAAGATTGAAGAAGAGAAAATTACGACAATGCTTGCATTCCCGGCTGTTTATAGCTACATGCTTGATGAGCTAAATAAAAAAGAACGTAACATTTCGACTTTTAAAGTAGCGCAAAGTGGTGGTACAAAAGTGCCAGAAACACTCATTCAAAAATATATGGAAAAAGGAATATATATGGTGCAAGGCTATGGTAGTACGGAAGGTTGGGTTGTAACTTCTTGGCATCCAATGATGGGGAAAGAAAAGATGTCTTCTGTAGGAAAAACGCTTAAACATGTAGAGCTGAAAATTGTTCATCCAGAAACAGGTGATGAACTAACAACAAATGAAGTTGGCGAAATTCATGTAAGAAGTCCATACATGTTTAAAGGATATTGGAATAATGAAAAGGCGACAAAGAAGGTAGTAAAAGATAATTGGTTTAACATGGGCGATGCTGGCATGATAGATGACGACGGATTCCTGCATATTATGGGAAGATATAAAGACGTTATCATACGCGGTGGTGACAACGTATATCCAGATCAAGTAGAAGATGTCATTCATGAAATACATGGTGTTTTAGAAGTTGCAGTAGTTGGGGTTCCAAATGACTTTTGGGGAGAGATTCCGACAGCGTACATTGTAAAAGACATGCAAACGTCTTTAACAGAAGAAGAAATTATGCAGCACTGTAAAGAAAAACTAGCAAGTTATAAAATACCCGAAGTTGTATTTATGGACAAATTACCGAAAAATGCTTTAGGAAAAGTGTTGAAGAGGGAATTAAGGGAAGATGTACTTGTAAAATAAAAAGTGATTAGATGATAAGGAATCCAGTTATGCAGTGAGAGCATGACTGGATTTTTGTTTGTAAGGAACATAATAATTTACTAGATTTTGTATTTTGTGTAAGATAATAAAGAATATTCAATTAATAATTCGAGGATGAGAGGTAAATGAAGCTACCATTATTAGAAGTAGAAACAGAGAGACTTATGATCCGTCCGTTCCAAAAAGATGATTATGAAAGTTGGTTAGATGGATTTAATAAGAGGCTGCCATCTCAATATAAATACGATGATGGTTATCATGACATGTCGTCTTCAACAAAAGAATGGTTCGCGGAATGGATAAAAGGTTTTGATGAAGCAGCACATCGAGATGAGATGTATGTATTAGGTATTTTTCGTAAAGAAGACGGGGCTAATATTGGAAAGCTAGAGCTAATAAAAATTTTACGTATAGATTATCAATGGGCGATGATGGGGTATTCCATACATAATCAATACTGGAAAAATGGATATGGTGTTGAAAGTGTGAAAAACGCGTTATCGTTATTTTTTAATAGTCTTCATTTTCATAGAATTGAATTACATATACGTGTTGATAATGAGCCATCCGTTCATCTCGCGGAAAGAGCAGGCTTTTCTTTTGAATGTAAGAGAGAGGCTTTTTCTTTAGAGAAGGATAAGTGGATGGATTTTCTTATTTATTTTAAAAATAAGGAGATGGATATATGAGAGTTCTAATTACAGGTGGAAATCGCGGTTTAGGGTTACAGTTAGTCAAAGTATTTCATGAAAATGGGCATATCGTTTATCCGTTAGTTAGAACTGAAGTTGCGGTAACGCAATTGAAGCAAATATTTAGTTGTAGATGTTTTCCTATATTGGCAGACTTATCGATTGATGAGAGTACGGAGCAAATTAAGAACCAGCTTAAGGAATATACGGAGCATATTGATCTAGTTATAAATAACGCTGGAATTACTGGAAAGGAGACTGAGATTTTACATACAAATTCAGAAGAGTTAACCGACTTATTTAATATTCACTGCTTAGGCGTAATTCGAGCTGTAAAAGGTACATATGTGGCTTTAGCTAAATCGGATCATCCGAGAATAATAAATGTGTCCTCTCGGTTAGGATCACTACATAAAATGGCGAACAAAGAGTTTCCGCAAGGACAGTTCTCATATTCCTATCGAATTGCTAAAGCTGCACAAAATATGTTAACACTCTGCTTACAACAAGAGTTTGAGGATAAAGGAATTCGTGTAACTGCTATTCACCCTGGAAAATTAAAGACTGACATTGGTGCTTTTGATGCGAATATGACTCCGGCTGAAGGAGCGCAAAATATATATGATTGGGTAATAGATTCAAATGAGGGTACTTCAGGGAAGTTTATTGAGCCGGGTGTGGGGGAAATAAAGTGGTGAAGTACGATCTTACAGTAGTTCAAAATTTATTTGGTCCTTCGAAAAAAATATTAAATGGTTTACCAAATGCAGTAACGATTGAAGAGATAGAAGAAGATGTTTTTTATAACGTACAAACATATAAAGAAAAGATAAGTAGATTTGAAGAGGTTTGTTTTAATTGGGAGCTAAAAAGAGCGAGTATTGTATTAAACAAGAGGTTTAGTAGTTATAACTCAAGTGCAAAAGTGTTACTTGATGCCGGTTTTTCTTTGTATGCCGCAAAGATAGAAGTATGTAGAGAATTGAACAATATAGAAGAGCTTGAAAGACAATATACATATCGATCAATAGCAGAAGGAACGTTATCGGAAAAAGAATTTAAATATATTTGGGAACGATGTATGTCGGGTTCAGGGAATCAAACTTCAATTTTAACTATCGATGAGCATTTTTATTCAGTGCAAACAGAGTTAGGTAAGGGCTGGGAAAAGTCATGTATTGTTTTTTATGATAAAAATGAGCCGATTGGTATGTCCATACCGCATATAGAAACTGGAACAGAAGGGGAAGGACGGTTATTTTATTTTGGGGTAATGCCTTATTGTCGCGGGAAAGGAATTGCTTCCCAGCTGCATCTTCAATCGTTGCATATGTTAAAGGAAATGGGGGCCACCTATTACATCGGAGGCACACATACTTCAAATGAAAAGATGCAGAGGATATTTTGGAGAAATAATTGTTCGTTGAAAACGGAGATAGAGCTTTATTATAAAATTTTTAAAGAAGGTTAGAGGAAAAGAGAATGAAGACTATAAACGTATTTCATTACGATGCATTTACAAATAAACCAAGTATGGGGAATCCAGCAGGTATTGTATTAAATGCAGATGGATTAATGGAAGAAGAAATGCAACGTATTGCTGAAAAAGTTGGATTTAATGAAACGTCTTTCGTTCTTTCTTCAGAAGTAGCAGATATAAGAATGCGCTTTTTTACACCTCGTTTTGAAATGGATTTATGTGGTCATGGGACAGTTGGGACAATATTTGCCTTGCGTGAAAGAGGTTTATTAGAAGAGAAAACAAATTTTACGATTGAAACGAAGGCAGGAATTTTACCAATACAAATAGATGTAAATGATAAGGGAGAAGCCTTTATTAAAATGAGGCAGGCAGCACCTCAGTTTAAAGATTTTGCAGGTTCAAAAGATGAATTAGCTCATAGCATTGGTTTGGGCGTAAATGATTTAGATGTAAGTTTACCGATTGTATATGGAAGTACGGGGAACTGGACTGTAATTGTACCGGTCAAAAATCTAAATGTATGTGAGAGAATGAAACCTAATAATGAGGTGTTTCCATCGATATTAAAAGAAATACCTAACGCTTCTATTCATCCAGTTTGTTTAGAAACTTATGATGAGCAGGCACAAATGCATGGGCGACATTTCTCATCGGCTTATGCTGGAACGATTGAAGATCCAGTGACAGGAACAGCTTCAGGTGTAATGGGAGCGTACTATACGATGTATGTCGAGAAAGATTTTGACCATGAAATGGAGTTAATCGTTGAACAAGGACAGGAAATGAATAAAGATGGTCGTGTAACGGTATATGTAACGAAAGAAGGAGAAAATGAGAGATTACAAATAGATATTGCTGGAACAGCTGTGTATGTGAATGAGTTTAAAATTTCAATTTAAAAGAAGAAAGCCCGGCATATAGCCAGGGCTTTACGTTATCTGTTCAATACTTCAATATACGAAGCATCTCCAGTTGTTCTTAGAGCAGAGCGGAAATTGTTGTTTTCTAACGTTTTAGCGACTTGTTGTAACTGCTGTGCATCATCATGATGGATAAGTAAGCTGTCAGCACCGCTTTCTTCTATATGAATGTGTTCGACATTTCCAATGGCATCATGTACAGCTTTTAAAAATTCAGGTTTCATAATGTCCTCCTATATGTATGTAAAGTTGTTGTTAGTATTTCCTTATTTTTGAAATATAAAAGTAAATGAATTTTTGTTATATTAAGATTTCGGAAGGGGTTTCCTCTTCGTTTGTCAAATAATAGTAAAGTTGTCTTTTAAATTGAGGGAATCTTCGGAATTGAAGGGTGAGGGAATGGACATTTCAATAATTACTGCACAACTATTTAAGGAGAAAGTTACTTCACATGATCCAAGTAGCGTAAAAGCGTTGAACGGGGGAACGACAAGTACTGTATATTTGTTGGACGAAAAATATGTAGTAAAGCTGAATGAAGCGGAAGTAATACGTGAAGAAGCTAATTTTCTCTCATTTTATGAGGGGAATAATTTATTTTCAAAGCTTTTGTATAAGGAAGCTTTACATACATATATTGTGTATTCTTTCCTTGAAGGTAATACTTCGTGCGAACAAGGATATAAACGAAGTACGCTTAGAACACTTGTAAAAGAAGTTATCAATAAGTATAAAATTGTTCCAGAGGCAGAAGGCTGGGGATGGAAAGAAAGTCCGGTTCAATGTTGGAATGAATTTTTAACGGCAAATGTGATGGAAGCTTATGAAAATGTAAGACGTTACATAAGTGAGGAAGATTATAGAATTGTTCTTAAACTAGCAAATAGGGACGCCGGAGTAAATCAGCCATTTTTATTACATGGTGATTTCGGATTTCATAATTTTATATTCCAAGAGAATGAGCTGTATGGAGTAATTGATCCATTACCAGTGCTAGGAGATCCTATATATGATTTAATTTATGCATTCTGTTCAACTCCTGAAGATATAACAAAAGAAACGATTGATTATGTGATGAAACAATGTGTATTTCATAAAACAGAACGAGATTTATACGAGGAAATAGTAATAGGATTATATTTGCGTATAGATACATGTTTGAGACACCACCCGAAAGATTTAGAAGATTACTTAGTAGCTTGGCGTTATTGGATGGGCGAAATTGAGCCGGCTTTATAGTACAAATAGTTTGGGGGAGATAGTGAAATGAACATAGCAGAGGCAAAACGAGATTTAGCACAAAGAACGAAAAAAGGATTTCCAGTTATAATAGCTGGTATTTTATTTTGGGTTGTAGCGAGTATAACGGGTGTTCTTCTTTCAGAAAAGCAAGTTGTGTGGGTGTATTTAATTGGTATGGGTTGTGTGTTTCCTTGCGGCCTAATGATAGCTGCCATATTAAAAATTGATATGTTTGCGAAAGGAAATCCGCTCGGGACTTTAGCTGGAGTAATTGGCGGGATAAATGTATTAAATATTCCGTTTGTGTTACTTGCCTATTTTCAATTTCCAGAGTGGTTACCTTTTGTAGTAGCGATGTTAATAGGTGTTCATTTTGTACCGTACGTATGGATTTATGAAAGTAAAAGTTATGGTTTACTGTCAGTAGGGACCGTATTCGTAACGTCAGTTTGCGGGATTCTTTTTGCCGACAATGGATTTACTGTAATTCCATTGTCAGTTACAGCTGTCTACTTACTAACCCTAGTAGGTTTATTAATTGAAAATAAAAAAATAGATCATTATCAACAAAAATCAGCTTAATAAAAATATAGGGATAGGGGGAATTAGTATGAAAAATTTCGTTTGTACAACGTGCGGCGTACAGTATGCAGCGAGTGTGGAAGAACCGGTAAGTTGTGTTATTTGTGATGAGGAGAGACAATATGTGAATCCGAAAGGGCAGTCTTGGACGACTCTAGAAAAATTGCGAACGAGTGATACATATAAAAATGAAGTGATAGAAGAAGAGTATGGACTTTATAGCATTACGACAAAACCGAAATTTGCGATCGGTCAAACGGCATTTGTCATAAAAACGGATGCCTATCGTTTATTATGGGATTGTATTACTTATTTAGATGAAACGACAATTGAGCAGATAAAAGAGTGGGGCGGGTTAGATGCGATTGCACTGTCTCATCCTCATTATTATTCAACGCAAGTCGAATGGGCAGAAACGTTGGATGTACCAATTTATATACATGAAGACGATAAAGAATGGGTAGTACGCGCGAGTAGTCGTATTATTTACTGGTCTGGCGAGTCTTTACAATTAGCGGATGGAATTACTATTCATCGTCTTGGAGGACATTTTAGCGGCGGTTCTGTATTACATTGGGAAGAAGGAAATGATGGGAAAGGTATTTTATTAACAGGTGATATTATTCAAGTCGTAGCGGATCAGCAGTGGGTGAGCTTCATGTACAGCTATCCGAACTTAATTCCATTATCAGCAAGAAAAGTGGAGGAAATGGCGAATCGAGTGAAGCCGTTACAGTTTAATCGTTTATATAATGCTTTTCACCGAGTAGTGAAAGAGAATGCAAATGAGGCAGTGGAACGTTCTGCTGAAAGATATATTAAGGCGGTAGAAGGAAAGTTGTTTCGTACGTAAAAGGAGAGTTAGCTCTATGAAAACGTTAGTATGCTTCGGTGATAGTATTACAGCTGATGAAACCTTTTTTGATGGAACACCGAGGTTAACACCGTGTTTGCAGGAGATGTTTCCAAATTGGAAGGTGGTAAATGCGGGGGTTCCGGGTGATAATACGTTCGATGCATTACATAGGGTTGAAGATGATGTACTATCCCATAAACCAGACTTTGTAACCGTTTTTCTTGGTACAAATGATTCGGTATTATTTGATCCAGTACCATTACAAGTATACAAAGACAATTTAGAGAAGATTGTAAGTAAGATTTCACCAGAAAAAGTATTACTTATTAGTCCTGCACCAGTTGATGAAAAACGCCAGCATAATAGAACCAATAAAGTAATTGGTCAGTATGCAGACGTAGTAGAGGAAGTGGCGAAGGAAACAGGAAGTTATTTTCTGAATTTATATGCTGAGATGATTCAAGAACAGAGTTATAAAAGATTTGTAGAAGATGATGAAAAAGACGGTTTACATTTTGGCCGACAAGGTTATGAATATGTAGCGGAGTTAATTGGTAAAAAGTTAAAAGGGATTTTGTAAGAAGCAAAGTGTGCGCGCTTTGCTTTTTTGTTCGCGTATTTCCTCCTACAATGTTGCTGTGTTCAATGCAGTAGCTTTTATTATGCTAAACATGTAGGAAAGAAATGAATAAAGTGGAATATAATTTGTTTCGCTAATGGAATGCATCCAAGACTTAACAGTTGATTATTAGAACTGTAAAGTTTAAAATTACAGTATAGTTTTTAGAAGTGAGTTGCCATCGTTTGTAAAAAACAGATAAATTAATTATATTTTGAATAAATAATATAACGTGTATTTCATTCTAAACTGTAATTTTTTTTAATACATTTCAATAATCTATATAATAATTTAAAAAGTAAAGGAGTGTGTAAAATATGGTGATTTTATATACGACAGCAAGCTGTAGTTCATGCCGAAAAGCAAAAACATGGCTTGAAGAACATCAAATTGATTATACCGAAAAAAATATCGTATCAAATTCTCTTACAGTCGATGAGCTTAAATCCATTCTCCGTTTAACTGAAGATGGTGCTACTGAAATTATTTCAACTAGATCTAAAACTTTTCAGGAATTAAATATAAATATTGAGGCGCTTTCGCTTAATGAGTTTTATAAATTAATAATTGAGTATCCTCAAATGTTACGTCGTCCAATTATGCTGGATGAAAAAAGATTACAGGTTGGTTTTAATGAGGAAGAAATTCGTAAATTTTTACCGCGTAGCGTTCGAACATTTTTGAATATTGAATTGCAAAAAATGGCTAATTAATAAGTAATATTTTGAAAGGAGGAAACAGAAGTGATTGAAGTATGTGTTACAGTTAATTATAAAGATAGAAACTATCACACAAATGTTATTGTAAGTAAAGATACGATTTGGACAAAAATTAAACAATTGGCAGAAGAACAAGTTAAGAAACAGTGGACTGTTTAAATTTATTTGCAACTTAAAAAGCTAAATGAAGTTAGGAGATATAGGGGAGTTCTGATAGAATATAAAGGAATTTATTTTTTCATGCTAAGCACGCTTCTTATATATTTTAACGTTTGACTAACCTATCTGTAATATTTATGGCTACAGTATGTTACTAAACGAGAAATCATATTTTTTATCGTAGGAGGACAACAATGAACAGCGACTTTACCTTGGCCATTCACAGTTTAACTTATTTAGCTTTACAGCCAGATCGGATGTCAACAAGTAATGCTATTTCAGAAAGTGCAGGTGTTCATCCAGTACGCATTCGCAAAGTGCTAAGTTTGTTAAAAAAACATAAGTTTATACAATCAAAAGAGGGAACGGGTGGAGGTTTTATTTTTGCCCGAGATTTAAGTGAAATTAATCTTTGGAATATGTATCAAATAACCTCTGAAGGTGCATTGCAGCCGAAGTGTCCAGAATCAAATGATCAGTGTATTGTAGGTTCGAACATGCGGAAAGTTCTTTTTGCTATTTTCTTAGGTGCGGAAGAACATCTAGGTGAATATTTAAAGAATTATACAATGAAAGAAGTTGTTGACCTTATTAATCAAGAACGTTAAGCGGCCTAATTATTATGTAGCCGTGAGTTCTTAAAAAAAAACTGTAATGAAAAATATTGCAGTTTAAGTTAGTTTTTATATCTTTTTTATCGTTACAAAAAATATTTATAAGAGGGTGAAAAAGTATGATGTCAAATAATAATCATGTTTTAAAAGTGGGAGATTGGGTTCGTGGAATATCAAATGAGGGTGAATTTATAGTTGGTTACATTGTATCACTTGATGAAGTGGAAGATATAGTTACAGTTAGCATTGTGAAACGTGACGACAAGTACACAATAAACGAAGCGATTTTACTCTTTGGTAAACACGTTAACAAACTCCCTGAATCAAAGGTAATAAATAAGGAGCAAATCCTTTATCTTATAGACCTTGCATTATTAACAGGGGATGAAGAATGGTTTATTGAGCTCTCTGCAAAATTAAACTTGATAAAAGAGCTAGTTAATGAGGGATTTTAATAGAACCAATAAGCAAAGAAGTTGAAAAATATTATAAGGAACCGAAGCTTTGGTACCGAGGTTCTGAAAAAATTGTTGAAATAACAAAAGACGAAGCAAATTATATTTTCTATGTAACTGTGCAAATTCAAACTTTTGAAGGGGCACACAATCCGCCTTATGGAGAGGAAACAATTATTTTTCGTATAAAAGGAAATGAAATAAAACCCATTCAATACAAACATAGAAATATCCCTGAAGAAGAGTTAGAAAAACTAAAATTAAGATGACATTGAAGTGATACGTTTGCCTACTCCTAACAATGATAATGATGTAAATAAGCTGTCCATATGGGCAGCTTATTTTATTTTTTCGTTTAGCGAAGATTTTGTGAAATGTTAGCGGTTCTCTTATTGTCATCAAGTTAAAATATGTATTTTCCTAAAAATGTATATGAATGCAATATTGATAATATATAACCTAAAAATTGGTTTATGCATTTAAAAAGAAATTTCTTTTTAACCACGTTAATTATTTATTAGAATATCTTTTTTAAATCAAAATAAAATTTTTAGATAAAGAAGAATATAAATATTTTTAAAATGAGTAGCTTGAATAAACAATATTTTACTGTGTTTTTTGCTAATTAATGCCGTTATAAGCGATAGGAACAAGGGTTGCATGCTAACTGTAAATTATTATCCATATAAAATTATATCCGTTAAATATTTCTGAAAATATAAAAATATTAATTTTATAAATATACACGTTATAATGAGGGCGTCGAGAGAAATTTTATGATCTCTGGAGAAAATATAAAAAATGCGATTAATAGAAAGAAAGGCGTGTGATTAGAGGCGAAATGTATGTAAGGCGCTTCAGTGGCTTGTGTAATCAATACCATAAATGCTGCCGAAGTTATGAAAGTGATGTATAGAATTGAGAAAGAAATGCCTCATAAATGAAGAGAGGCCGGTTTATCTAAAATTACTGTTACAAGTAAGTAAGAGAAACCATTAAAGTAACACACTGTTATTAAAAATGTTGCAACGTATTTATGAAGTCTATTCAATATTGTTCTCTTAAGCGGTCTTTATATAAAGAGCGGATAGTACGAGTAAACTTTTTTGTGAACGCTAACATTTATGTTAGGACGCTAACTAGCGAATGTTTCAATTTGGATTCATTATGATGAAGGACATACAATGTGGGGCAACTTGTAAGGAATTTATTTTCCGAAAAAAGGAAATGTTCGTTAGCTATAAAGAGATACGCAAGAATAGGATACAAGGGGGAGTTATTATATGAACGGGAATACTGCAAAGAAAATAGAAGTTCAAGCTGAAAATATCGCACTAGAAAATGAGCAATATGCAGATCCGAAAAAGTGGCATAAGCAGGATACTACATGGGCATTGAGCCTATTTGGAACTGCAATTGGAGCAGGGGTGCTCTTTTTACCGATTAATGCAGGTTCAGGTGGTTTATTATCATTACTACTAATTACATTGCTTGCATATCCAGTTATGTATTACTCACATAGGGCACTTGCTAAAATGATATACGCTTCTAATTCTGCTGATGAGGGGATCACAGGTACAATTAGAGAGTATTTCGGAAATAAAGCAAGTATCATTTTTAACATCGTATATTTCGGTTCAATTTATACAATCGTGCTAATGTATTCGGTTGCGCTTACAAATACTGCAAGTAGTTTTATCGTGCATCAATTGCACATGCCAGAACCTCCAAGGGCTATTTTATCACTTGTATTAGTTCTTGGTCTTATCGCTATACTGAATTTTGGTCAAGATATTACTGTAAAGATCATGAGTATGTTAGTGTATCCTTTCATAGCTTCTCTACTGTTTATCGCAATATCTTTAATTCCACAGTGGAATACGTCAATGCTTAGCTTTTCAGCTGTTTCTACTGCTTCAACAGGAACAGGATATTTTGGAACGATACTGTTGATTCTACCAATCATCGTATTCTCATTTAATCATTCACCTATGATTTCATCATTTGTTGTGAAACAGAGAGCTACGTATGGAATAGAAGCTACTGATGCTAAATGTGCGCAAATACAAAAAGTTTGTTATATCATGACATTCGCTGTAGTTATGTTCTTCGTTTGGAGTAGTACATTAAGCTTGACTCCAGAGGATTTAAAAATGGCAAAAGAGCAAAACTTATCAATTCTTTCATATCTTGCTAATGAGCTTAATTCACCTGTAATCACGATTGCAGCTCCAATCATTGCTTTTGTGGCTATTACAAAATCTTTCCTTGGCCATTATATCGGAGCATTTGAAGTAATGCGTGACATGATTATTAAGTTCGGTAAATCACGTGGAAAAGTTATTGAAGAAAAAACAATTAAGACAATCGTTCTTACTTTTGTTGTATTATCATGCTGGTTTGTTGCTTATACAAATCCAAGTATTCTTGGACTTATTGATTCTCTAAGCGGTCCATTAGTTGCTGCTATCTTATGTCTATTACCGATGTATGCAATCAATAAAGTACCAGTACTAGCTAAATACAAAGGGAAAATGAGTAACGTATTTGTTATTATTGTAGGTGTACTTACTGTTTTAGCAAGTATTAAGTCATTATTCTAATTCACGATTGTTAGTTTTAATGTAAAATAAAATAGAACGATTTTGGGACAGACTTCTCCGTTTGGAGAGTCTGTCCCTTTTTAATGCGTTACAGTTTGATCTTATTGATTTTATGAGGGATTCACGCATAATTGTAACTAAGGGAGATGATTTTAGATTGATTAAACTGAATATTAGTACAATGGTTTCCGGAGATATAATTGTTACTCGTCTTATAGGTAAGATTAAAACAGATGATGTTTATGAATGGTTTAATGGCTTCGAGCAAGTTTGTCAGCAATTCATTTCCGAGGGACGGAAATACAAATTGCTGGTAGATAGAAAAGGGTACACGCCAGATCATTTTTCAGTTCAAAAAGCATGGAAAGATAAGTTCTTCAACGAAACGATTTTGAAGCACAGTAAGGCAATTGCTTTTCTCCTTGAAGAAGGGGAGATACTGAATTATTTACAACAATCCAATACAAAAGAATCTATAAAATTTTTCGATGATTATGAACTAGCATTCATTTGGTTGAATGAATATCCTATATGAAAATTTTAGCGAACCGGTTGCCCAATCAACTGGTTTTTTTATGATTGTAAGAAGTATCCGGAAGAAAACTTCTATACGAAATGTTTAGTACGAAAGGACATACATTTTTAAGGCGTTAAATATAATTCATAATAGCACCAAGAAGAAAAGAATACGCTTTACGTTATTAGGTTATATGGAAAGTCAGTACGGTAGGGGCGCATAATTTTAAAAATAGCAATGTGGCATAAAGTGAGTAAGGGGGATAAACATATGAGTACTTCAAATTTGAATGAAATTAGTAAACAAATTTTAATAGAGGAGGAAAAACTTCAATTTGCCTCTTTTACAAATGAAGATGCTTTGCAAATAGGTTTATTTATCGTTGAAACAGCGAGGAAAGAAGGGAAATTGATTGCTGTTGATATAGCGAAAAATGGTGTGCAACTATTTCATTTCAAGATGACAGGGACGACTGCGGAAAATACGCAATGGATTGAGCGTAAAAAACGAGTTGTTTCTTTGCACAATCATAGCTCGTATTATATGCAAATACAAAGTGAAATAACGGGCATTCCATATAATGAAAAATATCTTTTAGATAGGTCGGATTATGCTGCGTTTGGTGGTTGCGTTCCTGTGCAAATAAAAGATGTAGGAGTTATTGGAATGATAACAGTTTCAGGGTTACCACCAGAAGAAGATCATGAATTAGTTATAAGGGCAGTTAAAAATCATTTGAAACAATAATAAAAAGTCAAAACCGAACAAGAATATGTTCGGTTTTGACTTTTTATTATTCAGTTCATGAACATATTTCTAATAAGATGTTACGGAATAAAAATCTTTAATTCGAGACACTTTTCTTGACGATTATAATCTATGTAGTTAATATTGTAGATATAAAGTAACTAAATAACTAAAAGTAATTAAGTTATTTTATATAAGTGAAGGTGGGTAAGTAGCATGTGGTAAAAATGCTTTGAATTGCCACTATTAATATTGGGGACAATTAGAAAGCGACAACTATAAAAAATTAGAAGTTAAGAAGTAAGATTGGATCAACAATAATAGTAGCTTCTGTACAATGCATTCTTACTATAGTGGCAATGACTATACATCACGAGGAGGACTGAAATTGGAATCGATGACCTTTGTTTTATTTGGAGCGACAGGGGATTTAGCGAAAAGAAAAATTTACCCCGCGCTATATAACTTATATAGAGATCAAAAGCTTCCAAAGCCAATATCCGTTATTGGGCTTGGAAGACGTGAAGTATCTCATTTAGATTTTCAAAAAAGAATAAAAGAGTCCATAGAAACTTTTTCTCGTCGCAGAGAAGAAGGTACTCCGAAAATAGAAGATTTTTTAGAGTATTTTCGTTATTGTCCGTTAGATGTGAATAAGCCAGAAGATTATAAAAGGTTATTACAAGTAGTTCGTGAAAGGGAAGAAGAACAAAATATACAAGGGAATAGAATGTTCTACCTTTCAGTTACTCCTGACTTCTTTGAGACCATTGCTTTAAATATTAAAGAAAGTGGACTCGATGGAACGGATGGATGGAAGCGCCTGATGATTGAGAAACCGTTTGGTCATGATCTTACATCTGCCCGAGAGCTGAATGATAGGCTTAGTCGAACGTTTGAAGAAGACGAAATATACCGTATTGATCATTATTTAGGTAAACCGATGATTCAAAACATTGAAGCACTTGAATTTGCAAATCCTGTTCTTCAATCGATTTGGAATAAAGAACATATTGCGAATGTACAAATAACAGCTAGTGAAACGGTTGGGGTAGAAGAAAGGGCAGCATATTATGATCATGCAGGAGCCATTCGCGATATGGTTCAAAATCATATGTTGCAAATATTAATGATGACTGCTATGAATCTGCCGGAAAAGATAAATGCATGTGAAATTCGTGAGGAAAAACGAAAGGTAATGGAAACTCTTCGTAAAGTGAAAAAAGAAGACGTTCAGAACCATATTATTCGCGGACAATATGCTTCAGGGGAGATAAAAGGACAAGAAGTTGTAGCGTATAGAGAGGAGCCAGGAGTAAATCCTTCTTCTCAAACAGATACATATGTTGCGGCTCGCTTATGGATTGATAACCCATTTTGGACTGATGTTCCTTTTTATATACGAACAGGAAAAAGAATGAAAGAAAAGTCTACTCGTATTGTAATTGAATTTAAAAATACATTAAAGCAGCAATATCAAGATAGTAATCCAAATGCAGAGCCTAATTTGTTAATCATTGAAATTAGCCCAAATGAAAATGTTTCACTCCAATTAAATAGTAAAAATCCATTGAACAATGGAGAGCTTGAACCGATCCGTATTCATTTTACTTGTGAGCAAACAGGAGTGGGAATACCTGAAGCTTATGAAAGACTCATTTATGATGCTGTATGTGGAGATGCTACATTCTTTGCACACTGGAGAGAAGTTGAATTGTCATGGGAATGGGTGCAGCCAATACTTGAAGCATTCGAAGAAAACTTGTTACCTCTTCATGAATATGAGTCTGGCTCGTATGGTCCGGATGCTGCTCAAGCTCTATTACAAGAAAGTGAATTTAAATGGTGGTTAGATGAGGGATTGAAAAAATAAGTACATTCTTATAAGTAAAGCAATACGCAAAAAAGATATTCATCATTTTATTAACATGTATTTATGATGAAAGGTAATTCAAGGAGGAATTATATTATGAGAGTAGGATTAATTGGTTTAGGTAAAATGGGATTAAATTTAGGGAAGAATTTAATGGATCATAAACATGAAGTAGCGGCATTCGATTTAAATACGAGTGCGGTGGAAGAAATGAAAGAGTATGGTGCTACAGGTGTATCTAGTTTAAGCGAACTCGTTCAATCATTGGAATCACCAAGAATTCTTTGGGTAATGGTTCCGCACGCTGTTGTTGATTCTGTTATTAATGAGATTACTCCGCTGTTATCAAAAGGAGATATTTTAATTGAAGCTGGTAATTCACATTATAAAGAGTCTATTCGCCGATATGAGCAATTAAAGAAAGATGGTATTCACTTTATGGATGCAGGAACTTCTGGCGGAATGGAAGGTGCTCGTAATGGTGCTTGTTACATGATCGGAGGAGATCAAGAAGCTTGGGACATCGTTGAACCTATCTTCCGTGATACAGCTGTAGAAAATGGATACTTATATGCTGGAAAAGCTGGTAGTGGTCACTTCTTAAAAATGGTTCACAACGGAATTGAATACGGTATGATGGCTGCTATTGGTGAAGGATTTGAGATCCTAGAGAAAAGTGAATTTGACTACGATTATGAAAAAGTATCAAGAGTATGGAACAACGGTTCAGTCATTCGCTCTTGGTTAATGGAATTAACAGAAAATGCATTTTCTAAAGATGCAAAACTGGATGAAATTAAGGGCGTTATGCATTCTTCTGGTGAAGGAAAATGGACAGTAGAAACAGCATTAGACCTTCAAACAGCAACTCCTGTTATCGCAATGTCGTTATTAATGCGCTACCGCTCATTAGACAATGATACATTTACAGGGAAAGTTGTAGCAGCTCTGCGCAATGAATTTGGCGGACATGCAGTAGAAAAGAAATAAACATTTTAAAAGTATAACTCGTTAACGTTTAAAAAATGGAGGGAATAAATCATGAAGTTTTTTATTGATACTGCAAATCTTGAGGACATAAAAAAAGCATATAAACTAGGTGTTTTAGCTGGTGTTACAACGAATCCGTCTTTAGTAGCGAAAGAAGGCATTAAGTTTGAAGACCGTATTGCAGAAATTTGTCAGGCAGTACCTAACGTTGAATCTGTTTCGGCAGAAGTAACTCCAGATGTTGTAGCAGCTGAAGAAATGATCTCCCAAGCAGAAGAACTGATTAAAATTAATGGTGGCGATAAAAACATCACGATAAAACTTCCGATGACACTAGCAGGATTAGAAGCTTGCCGCTACCTTACTGAAAAAGGTGTGAAAACGAACGTTACACTTATTTTCACTGTGAACCAAGCTCTTTTAGCTGCTCGAGCAGGTGCAACGTACGTTTCTCCATTTTTAGGTCGCTTAGATGATATTTCTGAAGATGGCGTACTATTAGTTGCTAAAATTGCTGAATTATTCGATGTGCATCAATTAGATACACAAATTATTGCGGCTTCTGTCAGACACCCAGACCATGTCACTCGTGTAGCGATGGCAGGTGCACATATTGCTACAATTCCTTATAAAGTCATTGAACAACTTGCTATGCATCCACTAACAGATCAAGGTATTGAAAAGTTTGCTGCGGATTGGGCGAAAGCGCCTAAGTTATAAGGAAGTAAAGTTTTCACAAATTGCTTTTTCACGAGAGGACCAATCTCTATGTAACTTCATCCTGTAAAATAAATCCCGAGTTTGGCACCTTATTACGTGAAAGCAGCGATATGAAAAGACACCATGCATTTTCAAAACAGCACAATGGTTATAAAAAGGAGCCCCTTATGAGAGTGAAGTTTATGAAAACGTAGCTCTCATAAGGGAGCGTCTTTTTGTATACATCATGGTGCTCTTTTGTTATAGGAATAATTTGAAAGGGGTTACATAGTGAACTCGAAATATATGATTGGTGTAGATATTGGGACAACTAGTACAAAATCAGTTTTGTTTTCGGTGGATGGATCAGTTATTACAAGTCATGGGATTGAATACCCTTTATATTCTCCCGAACCAGAAACAGCAGAACAAGATCCAGAAGAGATTTTTCAAGCGGTCATACATACGATTAAAGAAACGATACAATCAAGTAATGTGCAGCCAGTTGATATTCTTTGTGTTTCTTTTAGTTCGGCAATGCATAGTGTCATTGCTGTAGACGAAGCAGGGAAGCCGTTAACGAGATGTATTACTTGGGCAGATAATAGAAGTGCAAGCTGGGCAGAAAAAATAAAAAATGATATGAATGGTCATGAAATTTACCTTCGTACTGGAACACCAATCCATCCTATGTCACCACTTTCAAAATTAGTTTGGCTTAAAAATGAACATGCTGAGTTATTTGCAAAAAGCTATAAATTCATCTCAATTAAAGAGTATGTTTTTTATAAGTTATTTAAGGAGTATGTAATTGATTATTCTATTGCATCAGCAACAGGAATGTTCAATTTGAAAACTTTAAAATGGGATGAAGAAGTTCTTCGTGTTGCAGGAATTACAAATGAAAAGCTATCTACAGTTGTTCCAACGACGCATAGTTTAATCGGGATAAATGAAGAACTTGCAAGAGAGATGAATGTACTTGTTACTACTCCTTTTATAGTCGGTGCGAGTGATGGAGTACTATCGAATTTAGGTGTGAATGCAATAGAACCTGGGGTTGTTGCTATTACAATTGGTACGAGCGGTGCAGTACGAGTTGTCACAAATCAGCCTGTAACGGATCCGAAAGGTAGGACTTTTTGTTACGCGTTAACTGAGGACCTTTGGGTAATTGGTGGACCGGTTAATAATGGTGGCATGATTTTTAGGTGGGTTCGCGACCAATTATGTACGTTAGAAGTTGAGGATGGGAAGCGCTTAGGAAAAGATCCTTATGAATTGCTTACTGAAATAGCAGCGAAAGTGAATCCTGGATCGGATGGTTTATTATTTCATCCGTATTTAGCAGGAGAAAGAGCTCCTTTATGGAATGCGAATGCGCGTGGATCTTTCTTTGGGCTTGGGCTACATCATAAGAAAGAGCATCTTATCCGTGCTGTTTTAGAGGGAATCATTTATAACTTGTATACAGTTCTTCTTGCTTTAAAAGAGCTAATTGGTGAACCGAAAAAAATTCAAGCGACAGGTGGCTTTGCAAAATCGGAACTTTGGAGACAGATGATGGCGGATATTTTTCATCAAGACGTATATGTTCCTGAAAGTTTCGAAAGCTCTTGCTTAGGAGCGGCAATCCTCGGGTTATATAGTTTAGGTGAAATAGATACATTACATGTAGTTTCTCATATGGTAGGTGCCAATTTTTATCATGAGCCAAACATGGAAAGTGTGGAGAAATATAAAGAATTAATACCGATCTATATTCGTCTGGCCCGTCATCTGGAAGAAGAATATGAGAGTATAGCGGCTTTTCAGAAAAAGTGGGTTTAGAGGCTATTTGGCAGGGAAATATGGTAACTTATAAAGAGGTACTCCGATTTTTTAGGATACTCTTTCAACATAAAATATTTTAAGAAGTATGGTGAATGAAAAATATAGGGAGAGGGTTATGAAAATGACGGATAACAAAGAGTTTATTGGATATGTTGGAACGTACACGAAAGAAAATAGTGAAGGGATATATACTTTTACATTAAATACAGAAGCACAAAAAGTTAGTAATGTAACGCTTGCGGCTAAGCTAGATAACCCTACATATGTAACGGTTAGCAAAAATAATCAATATCTTTATTCTGTTGTTAAGGAAGGCGAATCTGGTGGTATAGCTGCTTATTCGATTAGTCATACTGGAGAGCTAACGGAACAAAACAGACAAGTAGTAGAAGGGGCTTCTCCTTGTCATATTAGTGTGGATAGTGAAAATGGTACGGTAGTTACAGCGAATTACCATAAAGGAACGATAGAGTCTTTCGTAGTTAATCAAGAAGCTGGAACTGTAAATGCTGCCACATCTATTATTACACATGAAGGTTCAGGTCCGAATAAAGAAAGACAAGAAAAACCACATGCACATTACGCGGGATATACTCCTGATGAAAAATATGTAGTGGGCGTTGATTTAGGGATAGATAAAATTATTACGTATGAAATAAAAGATAGTAAGTTAAAAGAAGTAAATAGCTTGTCTGTAAAACCAGGAAGTGGTCCGAGACATATTACTTTTCACCCGAACGGAAGGCACGCTTATGTGATGACTGAACTGAGTTCGGAAGTCATTACGTTATCATATAATCCAGAAGAAGGGTCCTTTACAGAATTACAGTACATTGCTACAGTGCCGAAAGAATTTGATGACAATAGTCAAGGAAGTGCGATTCATATTTCTTCTGACGGCCGTTTTGTATATGCGGGTAATCGTGGTCATAATAGTATTGCTGTTTTCAGTGTGGATCAAAATGCAGGCCAGCTTACATTTGTTGCACATACATCTACAGAAGGAAATTGGCCGAGGGACTTTGTGTTAGACCCGACTGAAAAGTTTCTTGTTGCTACAAATGAAAAATCACATAATCTTGTGTTATTTTCAAGAAGTGAATCTACAGGTAAGTTAACGCTTATCCAATCTGACGTTGTTGTGCCAGAGCCTGTTTGTGTTAAATTTTTAAATATTTAAGTTGTGTTCGATATATTTGAAAAATCGTTGATATAATTTCATAAGTCTAAAAAAAGCAAAGCGATATCGCTTTGCTTTTTATTGTTTCTTTTTCGGTCTACGTACTAACTCGCCGCCGCAGTTTGGGCAAACGTTTTGTCTTTCTTCTGTACATGGTGCACAAAATGTACATTCATACACGCAAATGTAAGCTTCAGAATCTTGCTCCAGCGATTGATCGCAAATTTGACAGTTTGTTTTCATTTGTAGTGCCATAGTAAGTCTCCTTTTAGTTTGAAAATTTATAATTTAATTATAATTCATTAGATAGAATTAGTCTTTTTCAATTGAAAGGAAATCGAATGATAAAGTTGTGATTTGAAATGAAAGATGCCAATTTATTTTAAAATTGATTATTTTGTGCAGTTGGAATATTATGAAATAGTCAAAAGACAACAGGGGGTATACATTTTGACTAATCATAACGATCATTTAAAAGCAAACTGCGAAAAATGCTTCGGTTTATGTTGCGTGGCGTTACCGTTCGCAGCATCGGTAGATTTTGCGGTGAATAAAGATGGTGGGAAGCCATGTTCTAATTTACAGTCAGATTATAAATGTAGCATACATAAAGATCTTAGAGGAAAAGGTTATAAAGGTTGTACAGTATTTGAATGTTTCGGCGCTGGACAGAAGATTTCTCAAGTTACATTTAACGGGATTGATTGGCGGAAAGATGCTAAGCATGCAAGAGAAATGTATGATGCTTTTCCAGTTATGCATCAGCTTCATGAAATGCTTTGGTATTTGAATGAGGCTATTCTATTAAAGGCGACGCAGCCAATTCATAAAGAACTAAATAAAGCAATTGAAGAGACTGAGCGCCTTTCGAATTTAACTGCGGACGAGTTAATGAAAGTAAATATCCCGTTACACCGTGCAGAAGTAAATGTTTTACTTTTAGAAACGAGTGAGCTAGTTTGGAAGGAAATGAATGCTGCGCGTAAGAAGCGAATCATTCACCGCGGAGCAGACCTTATGGGAGCAAATCTGAAAAAGAAAAATTTGCAAGGGGCGAATTTAAGAGGAGCATACTTAATTGCTGCTAACTTAAATGGCGCAGACTTACGTGGAGCAGATCTCATCGGAGCAGATTTGCGGGAT
This sequence comes from Bacillus cereus group sp. MS39, assembly GCF_040448665.1. Classification (NCBI taxonomy): domain Bacteria; kingdom Bacillati; phylum Bacillota; class Bacilli; order Caryophanales; family Bacillaceae; genus Bacillus; species Bacillus cereus group sp. MS39. The sequence continues at coordinate 2,050,477 of NZ_CP123058.1, forward strand.
GCAGATATTCGTGGGGCCGATTTTACAAATAGTATTTTTCTGACGCAAGTTCAAGTTAATGCGGCGAGAGGGGACAAATATACGAAATTACCGAAATTATTGTCCCGTCCATCGCATTGGAGTGCGTAAAGAGTGTATAAAAACAGGCAGAGATTAAGAATCTCTGCCTGTTTTTCATTTCTTTTCAAAAGTAGTAATGAAAACACTACATATAATAAGGATACCACCAATAAAAAAGTTACTATTTAATGTCTCATTTAATAAGAGCCAACCAAGCAACGATCCAACGATAGGTTGGAAGAAGAAAAATAAAGAGCCGATGCTAGCGTCCATTAATTCTAATCCTTTATTCCAAAGGAAAAAGGCACCTGCCGTTGAGACGACACCTAAGTAAATTACGCCTAATATTACGTACGTATTTACTGTTTCGATAGAGGTTGATTGTAGTTCCCATATCATAAAAGGTGTAATGAAAAAGAGTGAAAAGAATATGGCGTACGTTGTAATCACTAAAGATGAAAATCGAACTGAAGCAATCTTTACATAAATGGATAGTAAAGCCCACGTAATAGCGGCCCCGACTAATATGATCGTACCGATAAAATAGGAGCCAATTTCAATATCCCATCCAATGACGATAATGACGCCAATTGTCGCTATGATAGTAGATAGCAGTCTACGAGCGGTTAGCTTTTCTTTTAAAATGATCGCTGCAAAGATAACCATAAATGCAGGGGTGGCTGATGTTACTAACGAGCCTGTATGAGCATCAGATAATTTTGTTCCGATAAATTGACATGTGATCGAAATGAAGTATCCGATAAATCCAATCCAAGCGAATAATAGCCAATCTTTTTTGCGTATGGTTATTTTTTTCTTTTGCTTTTTCTCAGCTATTTTCAAAATTGCATATAAAACAACAAAAGCAACGATAAAGCGTAGCCAAACGAGTGTCAGTGGTGGGATAAAGTCGAGTACGTATTTGCTAACAACATACATACCGCCCCATATACTAGCTGCTAGTGATAAACATATAGCTCCTAAAATTGTTTGTTTCATGTTAAAGTACCTCCGTCTATTTTTAGGGTATTATGAGTTCCCTAAGACGAGGCATAATGCACGTGTTATATGAATGCCCGTCTTAGTTTATAGACGGCCTACAGGTTGATCGTTTTCGAATGAAGTGTTGTAGTACATGCGTGCATTCCTCCTTCATATTTTATAATGATATTATAACTTAATTTTCAGTTTATTGGGATGTTTCTTTAGAAGATGGAAATGGTGGTTGTCTAAGCAAGCATACTATATGGTAGAAAAACATATTTTTTAAATAAAAGAAACCAATTACATAATTGATAAGTATAGTAAGAGTAGGATGAAAAAGTAGATTAATAGAGAACAAGGAGGAGATTGTTATAACTACAACCGTTATTTCTCATTTTTATAATGAAGAATATTTATTACCGTGGTGGCTTGCTCATCATACGAAACTTTTTGATCATGGCATTTTAATTAATAAAGGCTCAACAGATCGTTCGGTTGAGATTTGTAAAAAATTCGCACCACACTGGGAAGTACGAGATTCTGCAAATCCAGAGTTTGATGCATTTGCGACAGATCATGAAGTGATGATGGTAGAACAAGAAGTAGAAGGGTGGAAAATGATTTTAAATACGACTGAGTTTCTTTGTGTGCAAGATAAAAATCAGTTTTGGAAATCACTTAATGAATTGGAGGGGAGGATGTATTGGCTAGAAGGGCTTATTATGGTTGATGATCCTAACTACAATTATCCGGACCTTAACTTTGGAATACCTTTAATGAAACAGCGATTTCACGGTTATTTACCAGAAGATTGGCCATTATGGAGAAGAGGTAGATTTATTCATAATCATGAACACGGAAGTTATACGGTTGGAAGACATTTATCTGCGCATGAATCTATGGTTTATCCGCCTCTTGCTTGTATATTATGGTTTGGGTTTAGCCCGTGGAACGATGCGATGAGAAAGAGAAAGTTACAAATTGGTCCGACTCTTTCTGAAGCTAGTAAGCATGGGGGAATGGGTACGCATCATATTATTACGCCGGAAAAACTAGAAGAATGGTATAAGGAATTAGCGAGAGGAACGAAGGATTTACGTTTTAGTAATGCATATCGTTATGCTTTTGTATAAATGATTCCCACCATAAAATTGTTTCTTCGATTCCAGTATTTAGATCGTATGTTGGTTTCCAGTTTACTTCAGTTTTTAAACGTTCTACATTAACCCCGACGAATAAAGGTTCATCTTTAGAGAAAGGGATTGCACCTAGTTTAATTAAATGTTCTTTTCCTATCTTTTTAGCAATGATAGAAGCTAATTCTTTAATTTGTATAGATTGACCAGAAGCGATATTGACTGTGCCTGTAACGTTGCGGTTTAATACTGTTACGAGAGCATTAGCGACGTCGCCCACATGGAGGAAATCTCTTGATTGTTTTCCATGTGTACATAGTGCTTCCTCATTTTTTAATAAGGAAGTGATAATGTTAGAAACGAGCCGATTCCCTTGTTCGTGAGGGCCATACATATGAAAAATGCGGCCCCAACACATGCTGAGACCGGTTTGCTCGGCGTACGTTTGTAGCCAGGAGTGCAGTGCGTTTTTACATAATGAATACGGGGTTTTATAGGAAAGAAGCGGTGAATCTTCAAATAATACGCCGTTAAACCATTCATATTCTGCGCCAGTACCTGCAACGACGACTCGCTTTCCACCGCATGTTGTGAAGTGTTGGATCAATGAGATACTGGATGTAAGCCAATAGTAATTATTAATAGATACATAACACGCTGGTGGTACTGCTTCCCAAGCTAAATGGATGAGATGACTAGGTTTCATGTCGTAAATGAGTTTTTTTATTTCTTCATCGTAAAGTAAGTTTACTTTATGCCAATGGCAAGAAAGGTGAGAAGGCTTATTTGTATTGTAAGTGGCGTGCACTTCATAGCCCTTTTGAATAAGAGAATGTACAACATATTTACCAATCCATCCACTACCGCCTGTTACAAGGATTTTTTTCATGGCTCAATTACCTCAACTTCTGGTATTGTTACTAAAAATTTGCCGCCCCATTCACGAATGAAAGAGCATTCTTTCATAATTTCATCTTTCAAATTCCAAGGAAGTATGAGAATGTAATCAGGTTTTGTACGTTTAATTTCTTCTGGAGATTGTATTGGAATGCGGGTTCCTGGTAGAAGGAGGTTTTGTTTGTGAGGGTTTTTATCTACTGTATAAGCTAGAAACTCTTTTCCTATCCCGCAATAATTTAAAAGGGTGTTTCCTTTAGCAGGAGCACCGTAACCGATAATTTGTTTGTTTAAAGCTTTTGCTTCGATAAAAAACTTTAAAATATTTATTTTCAATTGTTCTATGCGTTTAGAAAAAAGGAGATAGCAATCTAATGTATCTAGCCCGTGAACTACTTCTTTTTGGATTGATTTTGTAACATTGGAATGGATAGTAAATGAGTCACTATGATGGTTTATAAAAATCCGCAATGAACCACCATGCGTTGAAAGTTCTTCAACATCGACAATTTGTAAATGATGATGAGCTAAAATTTTTTGAAGACTTATAAGTGAAAAATAGGAGAAGTGCTCATGGTAAATCGTATCAAACTGATTAAAGGATATGAGGTTTAATAAGTGCGGGAATTCAATTGTTATTGTGCCATCTTGTTTTAATAACGTTTTTAAACCGGCGACAAAATCATGCAAGTTCGGGACATGTGCTAATACGTTATTTGCGACGATTAAATCTGCTTGCGGTAATTTTTTTGCTAAGTCGTTGCTGAAAAAATCTACTTGAGTAGGAATTCCTTTTTGGATAGCGCTTTCTGCTACATTTTTTGCTGGTTCAATTCCTAACGTTTCGATATTTTCTTTTTGAAAGTATTGTAATAAGTACCCGTCGTTACTCGCAATTTCAATCACCCTTGAATGTTTCGTTAAGTGGAAGCGTTTAATCGCCATTTCTACATATTGCTTAGCGTGCAGTAGCCAGCTTGATGAGTAAGAACTGAAGTATAAATAGTCATGGAAAATATTGTGCGGAGATTCAAATTCATCTAATTGTACAAGTAAACAAGAGTTACAAACAAACGTGTGCAATGGATAAAATGGTTCCATTTTATATGAATGTTCTGGAGCTACAAATGAGTTAGCGAGAGGAGAAACACCTAAATCTAAAAAAGTATTTGTAAGTAATGAGTGGCAAAAACGGCATTTTTTCTGTTCCATTTTTAAGCCCCCTTATAAATTTTTGAATGCATCGATTTGTTGTCGCGTGACAGATTCCATATTTTCACCGGATGCATATTTTTTGTACCAATCAACAGTCCAAGCGATAGAATGGTCTGTTGATAACTTAGGAGTCCAACCGAGTTTATTTACTGCTTTAGTACTATCGAGTGTTAAAATAGGTGATTCATAAGGGGTATTTGTATGAGGAGAAATGATTGTTAGTGGTTTATTCCATAATTTTATTATAGATTGGATGACATCATGAACGGTTCTGTTCGCTTCATTTATCGGGCCGAAATTCCACGCTGCTGCAAATTTGGCGTCTTTCCATAGCTTCTCAGCTAAAAGAATATAGCCATGTAAAGGGTCTAATACGTGTTGCCACGGACGAATAGCGCTTTTGTTTCTAATATTTAATGTATTATCTTGTAAATATGCACGAATGATATCCGGGAATAATCGGTCTTTTGCCCAATCACCACCGCCGATGACGTTACCTGCTCTTACTGAGGCAAGTTTAAGTGTGTTAGTGCGGAAGAATGATTTTTGATAGGATGTTGCAACTAGTTCAGCACAAGCCTTACTAGCACTATAAGGGTCGAAACCTCCTAGCCGGTCGCTTTCCACGAATGCCCGGTTACCGCTCCCGTCATTTTCATAACATTTATCACTTGTAACATTAATGATGCCACGTATACTTTCTATATGTTTAGCCGCTTCTAATACGTGAACAGTGCCTAAAACATTCGTTTTAAATGTTTCGATAGGATTTTTATATGAAGTGGTGACGATTGGCTGGGCTGCTAAATGAAATAGTATGTCAGGGTTATGTTGTTTCAGGGCCTGGAATAAAGAATCGTAATCTGTAATGTCGCCATTAATTGTCATACACTCTTTTGCTACGTTACCTTGTTCAAAAAGGTTAGGAATGGATGGAGGATGAGAAGAATAGCCGAATACCTCTGCACCTAAAGAAGTTAAGAAAAGGGTGAGCCATGAGCCCTTAAAGCCAGTATGTCCCGTAATAAATACTTTTTTCTTATTCCAAAAAGATGATGAAGCCATATTACCAAACCTTCCACGGAGCGTTATTACTTTCCCATAGCTCGACTAATTTATTTTTATCGCGCAATGTATCCATTGGATGCCAAAAGCCAGTATGTTGATATGCTGCTAGTTCATTTTTGTTTACTAACTGAACTAAAGTGTCTGTTTCAAAAACAGACTTATCTCCACTAATGTAATTGAAAACATCAGGATTTAAAACGAAAAATCCACCGTTAACCCATCCGCCATCACCTAATGGCTTCTCTTGAAAGGATGTTACAGACTGTTTATCTAATACGAGAGAACCAAATCTACCAGGAGGTTGTACGGCTGTAACAGTTGCCATTTTGCCGTGTTTTTTATGAAATGCAATGAGTTCGTTTATATTTACATTGCTTAATCCATCGCCGTAAGTGAGGCAGAAAGGTTCGTCTCCAACATAATTTTGAATCTTTTTTACTCGTCCACCCGTTTCGGTAGTTACACCAGTATCGATTAGTGTAACTTTCCACGGTTCTACACGATGAGAATGGCTAGTAATTGTATTATCGCTTAAATGTATTGTGAAATCGGACATGTGTAAGTTGTAATTTAGAAAGAATTCTTTAATTGCATATCCTTTATAGCCTAAGCAAATAATAAACTCAGTAATCCCGTAATGGCTATACAAACTAATAATGTGCCATAGAATAGGTTTTGTTCCAATTTCAATCATAGGTTTTGGTTTTAAATGCGTTTCTTCACCAATCCTTGTTCCGTATCCACCTGCAAGAATAACAGCTTTCATTTTTTCCTCCCAATTAAAAAGAATTTGATATCGATGTTATTATGATATGTACTTAAATTAGAAAGGAACGGGCAATTTCATAGTTATATTTTGTTCGTTTTGGTTTTTTGAATTTGAGTATTTTGCTATATAGTTAAATTAATAGGTTAGGTCATATAAGATAAGGCGATAAATTTTGTATAAATTATGAATAATAAACCGTCACGTTTGACTGTACAGTTTATGTATTGTATGATGTTAGTAATATAAACAAGGGGGGAAGATCGTTGGGAAGGTGTATCGAATCGGACAGTTGGCTCTCATGGCTCACGTGTCGAAACGCACGATTGATTATTATACGAATCTAGGAATCTTAAAAGCGGAGCGATCTCAATCTAATTATCGCTATTACGATGAAACAGCATTTGAGACATTACAATTTATTGAGAAGTGCAAAGAAATGCATATGCCGCTTTGTGAGATTAAAGAGAAAATCGAGGAGAAGAAGAAGCTGCTCGGTATCAATGAACACGTTTCGAAACAAGTGAATGAAGTGACAGACCATATTCATCAATTAGAAGCAGAGTTAACGGAGTTAAAGCCGCTTTTAGATGGATTGACTGATTCACAACGTGAAAAAATATCGAAATCTTTATCTGGTCAAACGACAGCTTTAATACAGACACTTGCTCTATTATTATAGAAAAAGTGAAATCCGACCTCTTTAATTTTTGTATCGGGCTATGTTTTCTAATAAACAAATAAGAAAACATTATAGTATACGGGAGGTGGACACCTTAGTTTTTTAAACTAAGGGGATTCATTGGAAATATTTAATTTAGTCATGGTTGCGATTTTAATCGCATTTACTGGATTTTTCGTAGCAGCAGAGTTTGCGATTGTAAAGGTACGTTCAAGTCGTATTGATCAGCTTGTTGCGGAAGGGAAACGCGGTGCTTTAGCAGCGAAAAAAGTAACAACAAATTTAGATGAATATTTATCTGCTTGTCAATTAGGTATTACAGTTACAGCTATGGGATTAGGTTGGTTAGGTGAACCGACAATTGAAAAGTTATTACACCCGTTATTTGAGAAATGGAACATAAATCCTTCTATTTCATCAGTATTAACATTTGGTCTTGCTTTTATGCTAATGACGTATCTACACGTTGTAGTAGGGGAATTAGCTCCGAAAACGATGGCAATTCAAAAGGCTGAACAAGTAACATTGTTATTGGCAGGTCCGTTAATGATGTTCTATAAAGTCATGTATCCATTTATTTGGGTATTAAACGGTTCAGCTCGTGTTGTAACTGGCTTATTCGGTTTAAAACCAGCTTCAGAACATGAAGTAGCTCATACAGAGGAAGAATTACGTCTTATCCTTTCAGATAGCTATGAAAGTGGCGAAATTAATCAGGCTGAATACAAGTATGTAAATAACATTTTTGAATTTGATAATCGTATTGCAAAAGAGATTATGGTACCGCGAACAGAAATCATTGGTTTCTACCTGGAAGATTCAGTAGAAGAACACATGAAAGTAATCCAAAATGAACGATACACACGTTATCCGATTTTTGGAGAAGATAAAGATGATATTATCGGTATGGTCAATGTAAAAGATTTCTTTATTCGATATATGAACAACGATAAAGAAGATTTATCATCGATTCGCACGTATATGCGTCCGATTATTGAAGTGATGGAAACAACTCCAATTCACGATTTATTACTTCAAATGCAGAAGAAGCGAATTCCGATGGCTGTTTTATATGATGAGTACGGAGGAACAGCCGGAATTGTAACGCTTGAAGATATCTTGGAGGAAATCGTCGGCGAAATTCGTGACGAATATGATGAAGATGAAGCACCACCAATTCAGCATGTGAATGAGCACCATAAAATCGTTGATGGAAAAGTGCTTATCTCCGAAGTGAAAGATTTATTTGGATTACACATTGAAGAAGATGATGTGGATACAATCGGTGGCTGGATTATGATGCAAAATCATGAAATTGAAGAAGGACAACATGTTGAGGCGGAAGGGTATGCATTTAAAGTGTTAGAAAAAGACGCTTACCAAATTAAACGTGTTGAAATTCGTAAGATGGAGCAAGAACAAGAAGAAGAGAAAGCAGCAACTGTGTAAGTTGCTGCTTTTCTTCTAAAGTATAAAAAATGCGAAATTAGGAGCGGATATTTTGATTCAAGCAGCCTTACGTGTATATCGATTACAATTGTATGTGATCTTTAGTGGTTTACTACTTATGTGGACGATTACTCCGTTTGGAAAACAAGTAACAGGGTTTGGTATCGGATTAGCTGTAAGTGCATATTGCCTTTGGTTATTAGCTCGCAGAGTGGAGAAACTTGGGAAAAGTATCGTCATGAAAGAAAAGGCTCCTGGATTAGGAGTTCTAAACCGATTTGCAGCAGCCATTTTAGGGGCTATTATCATGTATGAAATTGAGCATGAAATGGAAATGTGGGCATTCGGTACAGGCATTTTAGGTGGTCACTTTTTAATGATTGCGAATTTAGCTTATGCAAATATGCAGTTAGTGAAGGAAGAAGAGAAGCAAAGGGAACATGCTTCGAAAAACATAGAGCTATGATGAAAGGGACCTAGTGGGGTTCCTTTTTTGGGTTTAAGCGAGTTAATGAAAGGAATCAAATTTACGACAAATATAATACGCTTCTTTTTTACGTTTTTCAATAGTATGAAAAATAATGTAAAAAAATTAAAAAACCCATCGATTTCTAAAGGTTATGTATGTTATTATGACAAAAGACTTTTTGAAAGAGGTGGATACCAATGTTACAAGCGTTACTTATTTTTGTGCTTCAAATTATTTACGTTCCAATTTTAACAATCCGTACGATTTTGCTTGTAAAGAATCAAACAAGATCCGCTGCTGGTGTTGGATTGTTAGAAGGAGCTATTTACATTGTCAGTTTAGGTATTGTGTTTCAAGATTTATCAAATTGGATGAACATCATTGCCTATGTCATTGGCTTTAGTACGGGACTATTATTAGGCGGTTATATAGAGAATAAATTAGCAATTGGATATATTACGTATCAAGTTAGTTTGCTAGACCGTTGTAATGAATTAGTAGATGAACTACGTCACTCTGGATTTGGTGTTACAGTATTTGAAGGCGAAGGAATTAATTCAATACGTTATCGCTTAGATATCGTTGCAAAGCGTTCTAGAGAAAAAGAACTGTTAGAAATTATTAATGAAATTGCACCAAAAGCGTTTATGTCTTCTTATGAAATCCGTTCATTTAAAGGCGGATATTTAACGAAGGCGATGAAGAAAAGAGCATTAATGAAGAAGAAAGATGAACATGTATCGTAAAGAAAAGGGAGTTGTGCAGCTGTAAAAGCATGTCATAATCCCTATATAAAAAAGAGAGGAATCTACATTAAAATAGATTCCTCTCTTTTTTATGTATTATTTTTTTCTACTCTTTCTCAGATTAACAATTAACCATACAACTTGAATAATTAGTGGTAATATAAATGCAATTAATAAAACGATAAAGGCAATTAATTTCAGCTCAAGTGTTTGAGTAACACCGGTCCCATCAACCTCTCTTAGCCAAATGATAGCTGTCAATATCCCGAACGTTATAATCCAAAATATGTTACCAATCCACCAATAAATCCATCTTCTTTTCATGCTAGCACTCCTTAAATTTACCCTCTGTTAAAAGTAAATTTTCGTTCGTTACATTTATAATGAAATACCTATAAAATTAATTTTTTTTAACTGTATATCTAACTTGTTTAAAGGTTACCATGTCTCCATCTTGAGTATCATCTTTCGTTTGCAAAAGTTGGACTTTTGGTTTGTAATCTGTCCTATGAGCGTGCTCGATATCTTTAATGTTAACTTTGTAGGATTCACCATTCTTTATTTTTTGTGCCAATACTTTTTTATTGGCAACATAAATAAAAGTTACTTTATTTTCATCAATACCTTCAGTCTTAATTTCTAATTCATTATCTTTTGTTGTAATCGTTGGTGTTAATAATTCCATACTGCCTTTCCCCGTTTCTAAAGAATTTTCTGCTATAGTTGAACATCCGGATAATATAATTCCAGTGAATAGAAGAAAAGCTAATTTCTTTTTCATAACATCCCCCGATTTCAAGTGATTTTTGATTTTGGTATTGCTAGGCTTGTAGTGTTTTATGTAAATGTTTAGCTAGCACTCTTTTTAATTGTACCATAATATGTAAAGTGAAACAGGTTATATATCCAATTTGTGGATAATAGGAAAGCTTACTTATGACCGAGAATCAGTACTTTTACAGTAAGTATATATTTTCGTTAGAAAGCGGTGTTGCTAAAGGCATTATAAATTGGATGTCCAAATGTAGGATAATGAATTTATTTTTTATGGAAATTACAATTTTTACATTTTACAATAATGATAGGGAATAGAGGAATTCATTTACTTCGGAGGTAGTTACTTGAACATTAACGAGAAGGCAATTGAAATGTTTGAACAAAATAAATATGAGGAAGCGATGGAACTGTTTCAACGAGCAGTACACGAATCTAGAGGTGTACAATCCCTCAATAATCTTGCTTGGATGTATTTTTATGAGGAAGAGGATGATGATAAAGCTCTTGAATTAATAAAAGAAGTTGTTAAGTTGAATCCTTCCTCATACTTCCCTTATAACATTTTAGGGGACATTTACATAAAACAAGAAAAGTGGACAGAAGCGAAAGAAGTATTACAAAAGTCTATTTCGATTCAACCATCCAATGAAGCATATCACAATGTAGCTGTAGCGCATTATAACCTTGGAGAGCTGGAAAAAGCTTCGAAATTTTTCTTGCGAGTTGCAGGGGATTCGGACTATATCATGTATTGCTATGTAAAATGTTTAATTGATTTAGAGCGAACGACAGAAGCGAAAGAGAAGTTAGATGCTTTTAACAGGAAATCTGATAATTTTTTAGGAGAAATTAATGTAGCAGATTTATATGTTGAGTTGCATTGCTATAAAGAAGCAATTGAATGGTTCGAAAAGGGATACAAAGAATGCTGGAAAAGTCCCAATTGGATTAGTAGATTTGTGTATGCTCTATATAAAGCTAATAATTACTCCCGTATGAATGAAGTTATACGGGAATCTATTGAAGCGAAAACAGAAGAAATAGAAGACGTTCAGAATGAAGAGGTAGAAGAAAACTGGACAGAAAAAGATAAGAAAGAGTTAATTGAGGAATATACAGAAGAGAATAATTGTTATAAAACAATGATAGAACGTATCAAATCTGGATACGTTCCAGGGTTAGAATTTGAAACGGATTATATAGGGGGATGCTATTTATTTGGCTGTAAAAGACATAATCATCTTGAATATGAAGAATAAAAAAATCGGCTGTCAAATATGACGGTCGAATTTTTTTATGATAGGCCGGTTGTCTAAAGGTACCATCTCAATTGTAATGTGATTACATAGGTATATATCTTCTTTAGGGAATCCTTTTTTAATATTTAAAATATGTAGTGAAATAAAACCAATAAGTCCTATTCCACCGAAAATAAGCCATGGTGTATACATTCCGCCTAAGTTGGATGTAAAAGATGTACCGGTATAATTACCGATGATAAAACCAAATGCGAGTGATAGTTGATAAAATCCGAAGTAAGTAGCTGTATATGATTCGTTACTGTAATTTGCAATAGCAATATCAGCGTTAGGTAATACGAGTGTTTCGCCAATTGTAAATAAAATTACACAAATAAATAGCCAATACGGGTGTTGAAATAAAGGAATGAGTAAAAAGGAAATACTCATTAATAAAACACCGTATTTAATAATCGAAAGTGTATTGTATTTATGAAATAGTTTTCGAAATAATACCATAAATATGACGCCTGTTATTGCATTTATCGTAATAACTAGTGTAGCAAGCTGGTTGCTATTACTAATGTTTTTCATATGAAGTGGAAGTGCGACAGTAAGCTGAGTAAACATAATATAGAAGAAAATCATAATAAATGAAAACAAAAGGAAAGATTTGTTTTGTAAGATAGCCTGTAGCCCTAATGTAATAGACGTATTTTCAGTAGTGACTTGGAAGTGATTTTTAAGTAAGTAAAAGATAAAAGCAAATAACAGCATAAGAGATCCTGTTAGAGAAAAAGCATAGATTGGATCGAGTAAGAGTAAGAACCCTCCTGCAATTGGTCCAATTATTGCACCGCAATTAAAACTAAGGTTTAAATATGTAAATAAATTTTTTCTCATATGAGCTGGTTGTGAGCCGAATATGGCGCGCGCAGCAGGTTCGTAAAATGCGGTTCCGAAGCCAATAAGTGCAGAAGAAATAGAAGTTGTATAGAAATCAGAGCATATTCCTAAAGCGATAAATCCGATTCCTCTTAAAAATAATCCGGCTATCATCATAATGATATAGCCTATTTTGTCAGCAATTAAACCTGAGAATAATGGGACAACTCGTGATGTGATTGTCATAACCGTCAACACTGTTCCTACTTGAACAGCAGAAAAATGAAGAAAGCTTAATAGATAAATAGCTAAAAATGCGTATACTGCAAAATACCCAAAAGACATAAAAAATGAAGAAATAAGCATGAAACGTATCGGTATTGAGAAACTTTTCATAGAACTCCTCCTAATATTGTAACCAGTAAAATTATTTAATGGTTAACTATTTTATATTATAATTATACATAAAGTCAGAAAAAAGTAAATTTTAAGAAGAAGGTGGATGGAATTGAATCAAAATGCACCAAATGAATTAGAATATATTCGGGAATTTTTAAATACATGGAAAATACCAAACGATACGAGAGAGCCAATTGATATGCTGCAAACAGAAGAGGATATAAAGCTCTTTATGAAAAAATATTTTCATGAAGAGGTTCCATTTCATACGATAGAGGAATTAAAAAGTTTTCGAGAAGATATTCGGTTAACCGTTGAAGGCGAAGGATCATTGCAAAAGTGGTTAGAGAAATACCCATTTCATGTACATGTAAAAGAAGATATGAAAGGTATTACATATGAGCCTGTGCACGAAGAGAATGTATATACAAAAGTATTAAGCGTTGTTTTAATGGCGATTCAAGAAAATTTGTGGGGAAGGTTAAAAGCATGCCCAGATTGTCGCTGGGTATTTTATGATCATTCGCGAAATGGAAGTAAAAGATGGTGCGGTATGTATGCTGGAGAAGCCGGAGGAAGAGCGTGCGGTACGATTGCGAAAGTGAAAAATTACCGGGCGAAGAGAAAAGGGAGATCGGGTTATAATGTGTAATTTATATTAGGGGAAGAAAATTGGATGGGGGAATGTAGAATATGAAAGGTACACAAATGTTAGCTTTAAATAAAAAGTGTTGGGATACAGTTGCACCATATTTCTTTCAAGTGGATTGTTTACCGAAATATGGTCCGTATACAGCGTCTGAAGATGAGATTCATTTGTTCGATTCAATTAGAAATAAAAAGGTTCTTGATATTGGATGTGGAAGTGGGCATTCGTTGCAATATATGGCAGAACACGGGGCAGAGGAAGTATGGGGGCTTGATCTTTCAAGTGAACAAATTAAAACAGCGAGTGAAACGTTAAAGTGTTGGAATCCAAAATTAATATGCGGAGCAATGGAAGAGGAAGGGGATATTCCGAAAGGGTATTTTGATATTGTATATTCCATTTATGCATTAGGTTGGACTTCGAATTTAAGAAAAACGTTGGAACTAATTTATTCGTATGTAAAGCCAGGCGGAAGTTTTATTTTTAGCTGGGAGCATCCAGTGTATTCAAACTTAATGTATGGAACAGAGGAGATTGCTTTAAGCTCGTCTTATCATGAGGAAACTCCTATTACGTTTGAAACATTTAAAGGGGAAAATGTACAAGCAACGTTATATAAAAGAAAAATGAGTACATACATAAATGAGTTAAATAGAGTTGGTTTTACAATTGAGAGGATTGAAGAGCCTGAACCAGCTAGCTCATTTGCTGAAGAATTAGCGGAACCTTCTACGAAATATTATTCTTTATATAAAGCTAGAATGGTGCCAACTACTTTTATTATTAAGGCGAGAAAGTAATATATTATAAAAGGAGCCCATTGTAAAATCTATATAGTCAACCCGTCTTGTTTGATGGGTTGATTTTTTTGTGTGTATTATAATAAGAGATGATTAATAGTTAGATGGGAAGTGTTTGTTTGATAGTACACACAGTTAAACCTCTTCATATATATAGAAAAATGCGAGAAGACGGTTTTTATAGCGGTAATGAAAAATATGTTTGGCCAGAATTTAAATCTTCATATGCTTGGATGATGGAGCAAATGAAAGAAAGGCTTCCTAATTATGATGGTTCAACTTATCCTGTATGGCTTTGGCATAAAAGACCAGATCAGAACCGACCAGGGATGGTACCTAAAGGTCAAAAAGGTGTTATCATTACATTAGACATACCAGATGAGGATATTCTTTGGTCATGTTTTGACTCTTGGCATTGTGTTTTAAACAAGTGGCTATTAACTCAGACAGAAGAAGAATATAATCAATTAGAAGAAGACGGATTTTCTGAAGAAGAAATGATATCTTCATGGTCCAATATTTTTGATTTTAATTGGTTAAAAAGCTCAGAAGAAGATTGGCTTGGATTTGACCTAGATTGGGTTCAGGGTGTAACACCACGTATTGAAATGAAAAACGTAATTAAAGTAAATCGGTTTATTGCTAAGTAGAGGGGAGAGTTAACACTGCAGTGACTCCTATCAAGTAAACCATAATTAAAAAACATAACGAAGCAATCTGAGTTCTAAATTTATATGGACTCAGGTTATTTAATTTTTTCTTTTGAAATCTTGTATGATTATAAGAATGTATATATTTGCTTATAGCAAGCTTAAACGTAGTGAGAATAGTATAAGAAATATAAAAAACACAAGGAATGTCTGTATAGACACACCTTGTGTTTTTTTCTTTATCTTTTCGGTTGAAAAATATGCTGAAAGAAGTATTTGTGATGTAAGTTATCTACAACTTTATTTGCTTGATATGTGCGATGTTGTTCGAGTCGAAGTCTTTGCTCCATCATTTTTATTGCGTGATCAGATAAACGTAACATTATACATGTCTCCTTTTCTATAAATATAGGTGTCTATTGGTATCGATCCCATATTTATAATTAAGGAGGTACACTGTGTAACATAGGCAAAAAGCACCTTCCTCTCCCATTACGCTTACGAGGTTAGCTGTCGGACTCGGGAAGTGAGAGTTTCCCTACTTAAAAAAGATTCGCCCCAAGTAGCATGGCTACAAAAATGGTTCCCCCGCTCCAAATTTTGGACTCAGCAAAAGGTTTTATAAAGTAAAAGATAACACAAATAAATCGACGAGTCAAACTATTTGATGTTTTCTGATTTTTTTTAGTGAGGTTAAAACCACTCCATCGGATAATATAATATCATTTATTTTAATAAATCCATGTTTTTTATATAAAGACAGAGCAGGTGTATTTTCTTTCCCTGTTTGTACAATATATGTTTGTGAAGGGGAGAACATGTCAAATACATAAAGTAGTAGTTTTGTAGCAATTCCTTTATGAAAATGATCGGGGGATACTACTAAACGATGAATATCAACTTCCTCTTCATCCATTTTAAAAGAAATAAACCCGGCAAGTGTATCTTCATAAAAATAGCCGTAGAAAATTTCATCACATGATCGAATATCGGCTACAGTATCATAAAGGCGAGGGATAGCTGTACTATTTATATATTGTGCCTCGATTTCATAAGCTGGTATTTGAATGCTTAAAATAGAAGTAGCGGTTTTGTGAGAAGTTGTTATTAATTTTTGAATCACTCGGTAAAAACCTCCTTGTAAGCTTTATTTTCATAGATTTGACAAGATTTTTCTTTATTGGATATAATAATTATAATAGTTACATAATAATTTAGTATCAAAAAGAAATACACCATAATAGAAATGGAGGACTAAAGATGGGATGGATTATCACATTAATAGTTGGTGCTATTATAGGTGCAATTGCAGGTTCTATAACGGGTAAAAATTTCCCGGGTGGTATGTTTGGAAATATTATCGCAGGTTTATTAGGTGCTTCGTTAGGTGGTAGATTATTTGGATCTTTTGGGCCATCATTTGGTGGGATTCATGTCGTGCCAGCATTATTAGGAGCAATCGTATTAATTCTTATTGTATCATTTGTAGTGAAAGCTGCAAGAAAATAAAGATATAGATTATGATGAAGAGCCCTGAATAAGGGCTTTTCATCATTCGAAGAGGTGGTTTCATTGGAAAAAGTAAATATAAGAAAAAGAGATAAGTTGAAAAAGTTTTTTAGAGAACAAAATTATTTAGCGGTGTTACTTGGATTTGCGTTATTGTTTATTAACATATTATTGCTAACAAAAATTTCTTTTGTGTTTACTCCGTTTATTGTCTTTTTAAAAACAATTTTCTTCCCTGTATTATTAGCGGGTGTACTATTTTATATTTTACATCCATTCGTTTCGCTTTTAGAAAAGAAAGGCGTTTCAAGAATCGTATCAATCGCTTCTATATATATAATAGTACTAGGATTATTTGTGTTTTTAGTTGTAACAGTAATCCCGATTATTAAAGATCAAATTGATGCATTAATAGATAACTTACCGTATTTCGGTCATGAAATTGAGCGAGCGGCACGTAGATTTGGGGAAAGTAATTTACTAGGGAAAATTCAAGAGAATTTAAATGTTGATGTAGCGAGTATGGTAAAAGACTACACAGTTGATTTTACGAAGTCGTTATCATCAGTAACTGGAAATGTAACTGGATTTTTAAGTACTGTTACAGAGGTCGTTTTAACGTTTGTAATGGTTCCATTTATATTGTTCTATCTTTTAAAAGATGGTGAACAATTACCGAACCACTTTTTAAAGTTTATTTCAGAACAAAGACACCCAGCAGCGATGAGAATACTAGATGATATGCATTATGCGATTAGCTCGTATATTAGAGGGCAAATTATCGTTAGCTTGTTTATCGGTATTATGCTATTAATCGGTTACCTTATTATTGGTATTAAATATGCGGTACTACTTGCTATTTTAGCAATGATTGTAAATATCGTTCCATACGTAGGACCAATCATTGCAATTACACCAGCATTAATTATCGCATTTATTGACTCGCCATCAATGGTGTTAAAAGTAATTATTGTAATGATGGTCGTACAATTAGCAGAAGGTAAATTTATTTCTCCGCAAGTTATGGGAAAAAAGCTAGACATTCACCCAATTACTATCATTTTTATTATTTTAACTGCCGGAAATTTATTTGGAATTATGGGGATTATTTTAGCAATTCCAGGATATGCGATATTAAAAGTGTTAGTAACGCATAGTTATAGATTTGTTAAGTTAAATACGTAGGAAAAAGAGCTAAAACAGATAAAACTGTTTTAGCTCTTTTTTATTAAGAATTGATTTGCGTATTGGCGTGCCCATTGATCAGCTTCTAATATAGCATCGAGTGAAGGATCTTTTACATTATGATGAGCCTCAACTGTATTGTAAATTGTTTTTTCGATATCGAAAAATGCAATTTCATTTTTAAGAAATAGTGCATTTGCAATTTCATTCGCTGCATTTAATACAGCTGGAGTTGTACCGCCAATTTTGCCACATTCAAATGCGTATTGTAGACAGGGGAACTTCTCTAAATTTGGTTTTTCAAAATGCAAACTACCAATTTCTAATAAATTTAATTTTTCATAGGATGAAGGTAGTCGAGTAGGGTAGTGAAATGCATATTGAATCGGCATTCTCATATCAGGGGCACCGAGCTGTGCCATGACTGATCCATCAATAAACTCTACTAAAGAGTGAATGATACTTTCTTTATGAATCATAACATCAATTTTTTCATAAGGAATATCGAATAGCCACTTAGCTTCCATCACTTCAAACCCTTTATTCATTAAGGTGGCAGAATCTATCGTTAGTTTTGCCCCCATTAACCAGTTTGGGTGTTTTAAAGCATCCTTCGCTTGTAATGTTTTCATTTCTTCACGTGTTTTATCACGAAAAGCGCCGCCAGAAGCTGTAACAATTAATTTTTCGATTTCCTTATTATTTTCCCCATTTAAACATTGGAAAATAGCTGAATGTTCACTATCGACTGGAATTAGGCGGCATCCGTTTTGTTTCGCTAGTTCGGTTACGATATGTCCAGCTGCAACTAAAGTTTCTTTGTTAGCGATGGCGATATCTTTCTTCGCCTTTAATGCTTCAATTGTTGGGAGTAAACCTGAAACACCGACAACTGAACTTAATACAAGATTTGTATCAGGATGGGTAGATACTTCAATTAAACCATCAGTTCCATATGTAATTTTTGTATTTGTTGAAATACGAGAACGCAATGTGTCCGCTAATTCTCTTGTCGCTACGCTTACAATACGAGGCTGAAACGATTCGATTTGCTTTTCGAGAAGATCGATATTATAATTTGCGGTTAAACCGACGATTTTAAAATGTTCAGGATGAGCGGAAACGACATCTAATGCAGATGTGCCAATGGATCCCGTTGAACCTAAAATGGATATATATTTTACCATGAAAAAACCTCCAAAGTTGTTTCGAGTATTTCTGCAAACCTATATATTATTAGACAATCAAGGTGAAAATTCCTGCTATATAAAACAGAAAATTAGGGTTTAATTGGAAAGGGAATGTGATAAACTGTAAAAAATAACGAAAAAGCAATGAAAGAGAAGAGTACATATTCAAAACTTTTCAGAGAGCTGGTATGTGGTGGAAATCAGTAAGGGATGAATATGGAATGGGCTCTGGAGCTTCTAGCTGAAATGAGTAGGTAAAGACGGTTACTTCACGTTAAGAAGTTGAAGTGAGCTATTAATGATAGCTAATTAAGGTGGTACCGCGGGAGTCTCTCGTCCTTTTTAAGGATGAGGGGCTCTTTTTATTTTAAGGAAGGAGGAGTTAGAGTGAGTGAAAAAATAATGTTAACAGGAATTAAGCCGACAGGTTATCCTCATTTAGGAAATTATATTGGTGCGATTAAACCTGCATTACAAATGTCAAAGAAGAATGAAGGAAAAGCATTGTATTTTATAGCGGATTATCATGCGTTAAATGCTGTACATGATCCAAGTCAGTTTAGTAATTATACGAAAGAGGTAGCAGCCACTTGGTTATCACTTGGACTTGGAGAAGATGTTATTTTTTACCGACAAACAGAAGTGCCGGAGATTCTAGAATTAGCTTGGATATTAGCTTGCCTAACTCCGAAAGGGATTATGAACCGTGCCCATGCATATAAGGCGAAGGTGGAGCAAAATAAAGAAGCGGGTTTAGAGGTAGATGCAGGCGTGAATATGGGATTATATACGTATCCGATTTTAATGGCAGCTGACATATTACTATTTCAAGCTACTCATGTACCTGTCGGAAAAGACCAAATTCAGCATATTGAAATCGCGCGTGATATTGCGACGTATTTTAATCATACATTTGGTATGACATTTACGCTTCCGGAGTATGTCATACAAGAAGAAGGTGCCATTTTACCTGGTCTTGATGGAAGGAAGATGAGTAAAAGTTACGGGAATGTAATCCCATTATTTGCAGAACAAGAAAAACTACGAAAATTAATATTTAAAATCAAAACAGATTCTTCACTTCCAAATGAACCGAAAGAACTAGAAACATTATTTATGATATATAAAGAATTTGCGAAGGAAGATGAAATACAGTCGATGCGCGAAAAGTATGAAACTGGAATCGGATGGGGCGATATGAAAAAAGAGTTGTTTCGCGTTGTAGACCGCGAATTAGCAGGACCTCGGGAGAAATACGCAATGTATATGCAGGAGCCCAATTTATTATATGACGCGTTAGAAAAAGGTGCTGAGAAGGCACGGGCTATTGCGAAGGTAAATTTAGCGGAAATTAAAAAACGGATTGGATTTGAGAGGGGATGCTGAGCGTTCCCTTATTTTTTTATAAAAAAATCGAACGAAATTTCAATTTGTTACCAATATAGATTGAGGGAGGGAGGGATAAAAATGGCTACAATTCTCGAATTAAAAATGTTGCTCGTTCAAATAGGAACAGAAATTGTACCACCTAGTAATCTAAAAGAAAAAATTCTAATTCAGGTTAATTTGGTGGAAGGAATAAAAATAAATAATGTTGAGGTGAATAATGATGAGTGAAGTTGTGTTAGCAGTTCAAGGTTTAAGTAAGACATATGAGAGTGTAGATACAAATGTTAGAGCCTTACAAAATGTATCTTTGGAGTTAAATAAAGGAGAACTCATTGCCATAATGGGAACGAGTGGATCTGGAAAGAGTACATTACTAAACATTCTTGGTGCTCTAGATAAGCCTGATGAGGGGGTTATCTATGTAAATGGTGAAGTACCTGAAAATATGTTCATTGAACCGTATGCGACAGAGTACAGAAGGGATAACATAGGATTTATATTCCAGTCATTTCATTTATTAAAGGATTTATCTGTAGAAGAAAATATTGCGTTACCCCTCATATTATCAGCTGATTCAGAAGAGGAGATACGAGAAAAAACAAATAAAATATTAGATGTTCTAGGTTTAGTAAATTGGAAAAATCATCGACCAGTGCAGCTTTCTGGGGGACAACAACAACGTGTTGCAATTGGTAGGGCGTTAATAACATCTCCTCCAATCGTCCTTGCAGATGAACCAACTGGAAATTTAGATTTCAATACGTCTAATGATATTTTACGGGTACTAGTCGATATGAAACAAAGATTCAATCAAAGTATGATTCTTGTTACTCATGATCCTCACATTGCTACGTATGCAGATCGGGTTCTCTTCTTTCATGACGGAGAAATTGTTGATGATTATACATGTTCTCATGGAGTAAATGATATGAATATCATTTTAGATAAATTTAAAAAATTAATGGAGAAATCAAAATGATAAAATCAGTACGAGGATTAAGTTTACGTTTTTTTAAGACGAATAAATTTACTGCTATTTCTTCTATCGTTAGCGTTATGTTGGCCGTTTCTCTAATTGTTACGATGATTGTATTTTCGAGTCATGCGAAGCAGTCTGTTATAAATGAAGTTAAAAGTTTATATGGAGATATGGATTTATCTGTTGGATATAACCCTGATCAAAATAAAGTGATCGATAAATCTTTATTTCGGAATATTAAGAACCAAGAAAATGTTGAATATATGTCAAAAGTATTCGTAAATCATTTGCAAGTGAATAAATTGAATACAGCTATTTATACAGTAGGTGTTCAAAATGATTCGTTATCTAAAAGTCGATATCACTTTTCTAAAAATTTATCAAATGAGGAAGTAACATTAAATGATGGATTAGCGGAAACTTTACAAGTAAAAGTTGGGGAAAAGGTTGAAATAGAAAATAAATCATATGTAGTAAAAGAAGTGTTACCTGATATAGAAGCTGGAGGTTCAGCTCCAGACATACTCATTTTATCGGAAGGTGCGGTGAAACAGCACGTATATGAAAAAACGGGCAAACACAGTGAAGCTACTTATGTGTTAATAAAAGCAAAAGATAATGCTGATGTACTAGCATTATCTAATCAAATTCATAAAATAGACAAAGAATTAAGAATCGATATTGCGGAGGAAGACGAGTTTTTAAAAAGTAACTTAGCGTCATTACATATTTTTATAGTTATTTTATCTATATTAATACTTATTATTACTGCGTTATTATTAATGTCTAATTTTGAAGTGTTTTTATATAAATATAAAAGTCAATTTGCTATTATGCGTTCAATGGGAGCAACAACGAAACAACTGTTTAAAGTTATATTTATTCAATGTAGTGTAATTAATTTCTTTGGTGGAATATTTGGTTTGTTACTAGCTGTAATAAGTAACCGTTTTTTACAAAGTTGGCTAGAGCATGTATTTGCTTTTCAAATTAATTCAATAAGTTTTGACTATGAAATAGCAATTGTAACAGTGATTTGTAGTATCTTTTTCATTGAATTGTTTATGATATATCCTTCATACAGAAGTTCGAAAATATTGCCAGTAAAGCTTATGCGCGAAAATGAAGAATCCGACTTTTCTAATAAAAAAACACGCAGTATTATGGGGAAATTCCTTTTAATGAGTAGCATCTTTTTAACTGTTTTAGGTGGATTTGTAGCAAATACGGGAGATACGCGGGCAATAGTGATATTAATAGGAACTATATTTCTTGTTTTAGGAGTGTATATTTTATTTCCTATTTATCTTTCTTCGATATTAATAGTATATCTACCTATGATGAAAAAAATATTTGGAAGGAATACATTTGTTGCTATTAAAAATGTAATTCCGCAAGTAAGGAAAAATACATTTGTTATCTTAATGATAAGTACAATGATGGTGATAGTTGTCTTCGGTTCCACTATATTTAAAACGATGCAAAAAAATAATGAAAGATATTTGAAACGAGAATTTCCGACACATATTGTTATCGAAAATCGTTTGAATAATGATTCAACCATTATCTCACCTCATATACAAAATATATTTAAAGAAATAAGTAGTGTAAAAGGAGCTAGTACAATTAGTACGAACTCACTGGCAGAATTAAAGCAAGGTGAAAAATATATTACTTTTGACTATAATTTAGGTGATTTGAAGGAAATGGAAAAGCAAGGGTTACTGCCCGAAGTACCTGCAAATTTGGAGAGTAGTATAGTTGTTACAGAAGAGTTAGCGGGGCGATATAAACTTCATGTAGGCGATATCGTTCAATTGGGTCTATTTTCAGAACAGGAACAAAAAGTTAGACCGACTAGTAAGGTAGAAATCGGGTTAATTGTTAATGAGCTACCGAATTCTCCTGAGGTGCTCATGGATTGGAGTAATGTAACATATAAACAAGATTATACAATTTTTGAGCGTGCATTTATTAGTTCAAATAATGAGAAAGAGACGTTGGAGCAATTAAAGGAATTGAAAGGTCAATATCCACAATTAAAAATAAGTAGTTATACTCAATCGTTAAAACAATCTAATTTAATGTTCCAGCAAAGGTGGTCCATTTTCATCGTTGTTATTGTAGTAATTTTGTTTAGTGTAACATTAGGGGTATGTAATACACTTATAAATAATATTCAATCTAAAAGAAAAGAGTTTGCTATTTTAAGAGCGATAACAATTAAGAAAAAGGGGATTGTACAAGTTATTTTGACGCAAGTTAATTTATATGTACTTATTGGATTAGTACTTGGGGTTGTTATAGGAATATTATTAACCTATATGGTTAGTATAATAGATCGTACACCTTTATTTTTTGATTTCAAACTTATTGTAACGGTAGTAGCGGGGATGTTCGGAATGGTCCTTATTATTTTTATCCCTTTTGCTAATAGAATAGGAAAAAGGGATATTGTACAAGAGTTAAATAGGGATAATAAATAAAAGAGGTTAACCCAAGTAGCTATTCAGCTACTTTTGGGTCAATCTCTTTTTTATTAACAATTGATTTGCATATTGGTGTGCTCATTAATAAATGTATAGTATAGCCCCTAAAGGAGAGAATTTGAGTCTCAACGGTTTTAATGAAAAACAAAGTATAGTGCATTATATTAGTTAAATGCCACCAAGTAATATCATTAGGTGAAGTAAGGAGTTCGCATTTCTTTTTCAAACTTATTAGTTGCATATATGAAAAAGTATGCTAATATAGGGTTACTTATTAAACGTGTTTAATAAGTGTAATTAAAACCACTTATTAAAGTCGTTTAATAAGTGGACCCCATATAATAAAAAGGAGATGATTGTATGAAAACGGAGAAGGAAAAGATGTTGGCAGGAGAAATGTATATTGCGGATGATGAAGAATTAGTGGCTGATAGGGTGGAGGCAAAACGTTTAACACGCCTTTATAACGAGGCGATGGAGACAGGAGATGAACAACGTTTTACGTTATTAAATCAGCTTTTAGGTTCTTCAGCTGATGGGAAAACCCACATTAACCCTGATTTTCGTTGTGATTACGGCTACAATATCCATGTTGGAAAGAGCTTTTTCGCAAATTTTAATTGTGTTATTTTAGACGTTTGTGAAGTTCGAATCGGTGATAATTGTATGTTTGCACCTGGTGTCCATATTTATACGGCCACTCATCCTTTACATCCGGTGGAACGGAATTCTGGTAAAGAATATGGAAAGCCTGTAAAGATTGGTAACAATGTTTGGGTTGGCGGGGGAGCTATAATTAACCCTGGTATTTCAATTGGAGACAACGCTGTAATTGCTTCAGGGGCAGTTGTGACAAAAGATGTACCTAATAATGTAGTTGTTGGTGGTAACCCAGCCAAAGTTATTAAAACGATAGACTTATAGAAATCGTTTTTTACGGGTACATGAATAAACAGGTGT
Source organism: Bacillus cereus group sp. MS39 (assembly GCF_040448665.1). Lineage (NCBI taxonomy): Bacteria > Bacillati > Bacillota > Bacilli > Caryophanales > Bacillaceae > Bacillus > Bacillus cereus group sp. MS39. Next base: position 2,075,048 of record NZ_CP123058.1, read on the forward strand.
CTTATCGTATAGACAATGTGGAAGGCGTTTCATATGGAGAAATATAGTGCGGACAATCATAAAAAGACATTACATGCCTCTCGAAATGCTCTTTTTCTCTTATTTGCTTTGCCAGGCGTCGCGTTTGCTACATGGATTTCAAGAACAGCAGCTACTCGAGATATGTTAGCAGTGTCAAATGCAGAAATAGGCTGGATTTTGTTCGGACTATCTGTTGGTTCAATAATTGGTTTACTGAGTGCAAGTTGCTTTATTGACTGTAAGGGAGCTAGAGACGTTATTATAGGTAGTATGTTTTTTATGATTGTTGGATTGATTTGTTTAGGTTTAAATATTTATTTTGTTTCTAGCATTGGGGCTTTTAGTAGCTTACTAGTATTTGGAGTAGGGTACGGATTGGCGGAAGTCGCATTGAATGTAGAAGGTTCTTCCATTGAGCAGAAATTAGGAACAACTCTTCTTCCGAAATTCCATGGCTTTTTTAGTGTAGGAACTTTAGTAGGCGCGCTCAGTGGTACTGCCGCAGCGTCGCTTCACATCCCAATTCTGTATCAGTTTCTTACGATTTCGGTCGTGTTTGTATTACTTGTATGTATGTTGTATCGTTTTCTTCCGCATGGAACAGGAAAGAAGGAGAAATCGGGGAACAAAAAGCGAGCGAAGCACACTGCCTTACGTATGGAAAAAAAGGTGCTTTTAATTGGTCTTTTTGTACTCGGGATGGCATTTGCAGAAGGAAGTGCAAATGATTGGCTACCTATCGTAATGGTAGACGGACATGAACAAAGTGTAGTGACAGGTTCTATTATGTATACAATTTTTGTATTGGCAATGACGTTAGCTCGTATGTGTAGTAGTTATTTCCTTGATCGATTCGGTCGTGTCAATGTTTTGCGTGCTACTATTATGATGGCTATTATAGGAATGACAATCGTCATATTTGGGAGTAACTCATATTTTCTAGCATTTGGTGTAGTACTGTGGGGGATTGGTGCAGCGCTAGGTTTCCCGATTGGACTTTCAGCTGCTGGAGATGACCACGAAAATGCGACTTCTAATGTTGCTACAGTTTCTATAATCGGTTTTACAGCGTTTTTAGTCGGTCCACCATTTTTAGGCATACTTGGAGAAGCATTCGGAATAGGTAATGCCTTGCTAGCTGTTTTATTATTTGTTATCTTGTCTGGAATTGTATCGTCTGTTACGAGAGAGAATACATCGAGTTAAATACGGAGTGCCGCTAGTAGAAATATATCATCTCTATTGCTTTAGAAAATGATGTATGATATATTGTCAACGCAACTTATTAAAAGTGTTTAATAAGTATGTTGATTAAGGTGGTGAGCGATTTGAGTGAACAATTTGTTACTCAAAAATCGATTAAAGAGACGATTCTTCGCGGCATTCGTACAGCTCTTCTAGAGCGAGGTAGTGCAACGAAAGTTGAACTTAGTAATACATTAGAAATTAGTTTTCCAACGATAAGTAAATTTATAGAAAATATGAAACAAGACGGTGAAGTCACTTTAGTCGGTCTAGATGATTCAAGTGGTGGAAGAAGAGCGAAACGATATGCTTATAATCCGGAATATATGTTAGGTTTAGCGATATTTTTAGAAAAAAATGAGACAAACTATACAATTTTTAACTGTTTAGGGGACGTAAAAGAGCAAGGAAGTACTTCAAGTGTATTAGTTGACACTGGCGTGAATCTATTATCTAAACATATTGAAAGTCTTATAGCTACATTCCCGAAAATAAGCTCTATATCAATTGGTGTGCCCGGTTCGGTTGATAATGGCCGTATTTTTTATATACCTGGTTATGAAAAGTTCCAAAATTTTAATTTGAAAAGTCATTTGGAGGATCTGTTTTCTATACCTGTAGTAATAGAAAACGATATGAATGCCGCAGTGCTCGGTTATTATAAAGGAACTGGAAATAACGACAATTCCTCTCTTGTATATTTATATTCAGGTCAAAATGGCCCAGGTGCGGGGATTATGGTAAATGGAGATGTCGTACGCGGAAGTACATTTTTCTCAGGAGAGATATCTTTCGTCCCGCAGTACGATAATAAAAATTTCTTGCAAGCTTTGAGAAGTGGAGACGAAGTTGAAAATTCCAATAATCCAGAGGAATATAATATAGATGCTATTACCCGTTTAATAGCTACATGTATAGCTATTATTAACCCTCATGGATTCATCTTCTGTGATGATGAAGTGAACCAATTTGTAATAGATCAAATTGTAAAAAGTTGTCCGCAGTACATTCCGGCGGAACATATTCCGAAAATAACAGTGAGTAATTGGAAAGAAGATTATTTGTATGGGTTAAAAAGCCTTGGACTGGATCTTATGATTACGAAAACAAATAAAGAAAATTAAATGTGCTGGCAATGAAACATCCAATTGTCAGTTGAATAACATAAAAGAAAAGATGGCGATTATGAAAATTGAACATGTAGCAATTTGGGTGAATGATTTAGAAGGAATGCGTGATTTCTATAAACAGTACTTTAATGGTGAAGAAAATAGCTTATATCACAATCAGAAAAAGCAGTTTGAATCTTATTTCATAACTTTTGAAGGTGGTGCGCGTCTAGAATTTATGAGACAGGTAGGGATAGACGAGAAAGTACAAACGCAAACAATAGGATATGCGCATATTGCTTTTTCTGTAGGTAGTAAAGAAAAAGTGAACGAATTAACTAATACATTAAGAGAAGCAGGATACCCTGTGTTAAACGGCCCGCGTACCACAGGGGATGGTTACTATGAAAGTGTAGTAAGTGATCCTGAAGGAAATCAGATTGAGATAACGATCTAACGTTTTATTTACTAATAACGAATAAAACTATAAAACTTTGTTGTTCCCCAAAATGTTTACGAGAAACTTATTATTTCTTCAGAAAGGGGGACATAACATTGAGTGAGTCAATTTTGATTTTCTGTATATATCCATTGCTTATTTGTATTTTTTCAATAGCTGGGACTTATAAAATAGGTACATTTTACGTGATACCAATGGTAACATTTCTTATTTTTCTTATATTAAATGTTACATTGTACGATCCACCATTTTTCTTTTGGGTGGGCATGTATACTATTTTTTCATTTATTGTTTCTTATATAACTATCCTTTTTATAAAGGAATATAAAGTTGTAGAAAGAGAACGTTAATATCATTTTGGGGAAATAGGGATTTGCGGTGAACGATAATAACCTCATTTCACGTTGTCATGACGGGAAATGAGGTTTTTTTATTTCTATTTTTAATTGGAGTGATGAAAATCGCGAAGAATCCTCTCAATGATTGGATGAAGCGTAATAGGCAATTCATCAAGTGGAAAGAAGCGTAATTCTTTTGACTCAGTTTGATCACGTATAAGTTCACCGTTAAATTCGCGGCAAATATAAACGACTAGTACACCGTGTACTTGATCGCCGTTTGGGTAGATTTGAAAGAAATCAGGTCCTGAGTATGTACGGAATAGTTCTGGATTTTTAATGATAAGTCCCGTTTCTTCATATACTTCTCGCTTTAAAGTCTCTTCTAACGTTTCGTTATATTCTAAGGCACCACCAATAATACCCCAGCGGTTAAAATCTGTACGGAGCTGCAGTAATATTTCATTTTTCTCATTTAATATAATGGCGTGTGAACCGATTAAAATAAGTGGTTGATTACCTACTAGATTTCTCATGTCTTCAATATATCCCATAGTTGTTCTCCTTATATTTTAATAATAGTTAGGAAGTTCTTTTAACATTCTTTCTGTTTTACGTGCTGTAAATGCTAAGTTATGATCATCTTTTGTTCTGAAAAATAATGTGCGTAAAAAGGTTTTAATGTTGGCACATAAAATACAATACTCATTAAGCGAAAGGCGTTTTCTAATTTGAGGAAGCCTTTTTATTTTTTTATGAATAATAGAGACTAACTCGTCTTGTGGAAAGTCATGATACAGCATTGCTAGTAACGGCGTAATAATGCGTTCGTCTTCGTTATTGTGAAAAAGATCAGATGGGATAAAAATTTTATTTAATAAGCAATGAATTAATTCTTCATACCATTCAAAGGTCGTATAGGAATTGTGAACAATTTCAGTAAAGGCATCTGATACGTGGGCAAGACAATGAGCCCATCCTTTATTTTCAATATAGCCTCGAAAATCCGTTTCTAAGTTTGTATATGAAATGAGTTTGTTTTTTATTTCTTCAATATCTTCCTCTGTGAAAAAGTAGTGCGAGTTAGCGAATTGGAGTATTAGCGCGATTAACGAAACAGTGTAAGAACGTGTGAAAACCCCATCTGTATGTGGGGAGTGAATATCACAATATAAATACTCATCGCTTAAACAAGTTTGCAGAAGTAATTTCAGCTGATCATCCATAAGGAATTCATGATGAATGAAATAGGAAAAGCATTTATATATAAGTTGGTAACGAACGTAACTATCAGTCGTTCCGACATACTGAAGCATATTGAGCGTTAACTCATTTATATCTATATGTTGCAGTTGCGTATAGTCATTTTGTTGTATAAGCTCTAACTGTTGTTGTAACGTTGTAATATCCAATGGAGAACCTCCTCCGCACTTTAAAGATGCGATGTTTTCTAGTATTCTATATATTCAAGGACAATCCTGCTCATGCAAGGAGAACAAGTAGAAAATCGAGTATGACATAGATGAGGGAAGTATATGATGACTATAGAACAGTTAGAAAAACATTTTAAAATAAGAAGAAATGCTTCTTCTATCATGATAAAAGAAAATAATGCAGAGTCTTTTACAGAAGAGCAATTAAAGGAAATGATGCAATATTGCGTTGCTGAGGCTGAAAAAGAGGGAATAGAAAACTTACATTTTGAGATTTCTTCAAAAAGCCCAAATTACGATGTGTATAAGAAATGTTTTGAAACGTATTTATTTGAATATGTTACTGAAAACATGATTGTGTTTAAGGATATATATGAAGTAGAAGATGTAGAAAGTGAAATTGATTTTAAGCTTATTGAAGAAGTAGGAGAAGATACTTTTTATTCTCTTTGGAATGAAATGACGGAAGAACAAGTCACTTATGATCAATTTGTAAATATGATGTTGCAAGAAATTGGTGAGCAATGGAAAGAGCATTGTTTAACAGCGAGTGTAGGTGAAGAGCCGGTAGGAATTGTAATCCCGCATATTGAAAAGGGGACGTTAGAAGAAGGAAAACTAATGTATTTCGCAGTTGCTCCAAATATGCGAAATAAAGGATATGAAACGGTATTCTTTACAGGAGCAATGTTTGTCTTAAAAGAAATAGGCGCATCATATTATATTGGCGAGACAAATGTACAAAATGAGTGGATGAAGGATGTTTTTGAAAAGAATGGATGTCAGTTATTAAGTTCTACTGAGCGATATGTGAGGAAGGTTTAGGAGGGTGAAAAAGGTTCTTGAACTTGTTTAACGGGAATCCGTGTACAAATTTTGAACAAGTAAAAGAACTTCTTGCCTGTTTGTAAGATAAAAAGAAAAATGAGAACGACAAAATAGATATTTCTATAATACAATAAAGAAAGATTCGATTATACGAGAAAGTGTTGGTGAAAGAATGGAGCAGCAAAGAAATTGGTTACAAGCGACTGTAGAAAGAAATGAAGACAATACGCTATATATAAAGTGGGAAAATAATATAGAAGAAGTTCGTATTTATTGGAGTACTTCACCAGATCATATTGAAGAAACTGGAGAATTACTTGCAACGGTAAATGGAGAATCATCATGTACAATTGAAAACCCGAGTGAAAATGAGCGTCCATATTTTAGAATAGTAGGAAGTAATGGACAAGCAGTGACAGTAGCTGAGCGTAGATTGCCATTACAAGGCGCGTTTAACTTCCGTGATATGGGAGGCTATGAAACGACTGAAGGCCGTAAAGTAAAATGGGGCAAGTTGTACCGTTCTGAAGAATTAGCAGGACTAACAGAGTGGGATATCGACTATTTAAAAAAGTCTGGGTTAAAGTTAATTTGTGACTACCGTACAGATTTTGAAGTGAAGCATAAGCCGAATCCTGAGATTACAGGTGCTCGTCAAGTGTGCTTACCAGTTATGCAAGATTTAGCGAAAGACTTGAATATTAATGAATTTTTCCAAGTTGGTGACCTTTCTATGTTAGGGAAACCAGGCGAGTATCTTGTGAAAATGAATCAAGATTTCGTAAGTGGTAATGAAGCATTCGTAAGTTTCTTAAACTTAGCACAAAATCCAGAAAACTTACCGTTAGTAAACCACTGTACAGCTGGAAAAGACCGTACTGGATTTGGATCGGCACTGTTATTACTTTTACTAGGTGTACCGGAAAAAACAGTAATGGAAGACTACTTACTAAGTAACGGTTTCCGTGAAAAGTTAAATGAAAAAATGATGGCCTTTTTAGGTGCAAAATTACAAAACGACGAAAGCAGAGCAATATTAGGTGCAATGTTTGAAGCGCGCGCTGAATATTTACAAGCTGCAATTGATGAAGTGAAAAAGCAATACGGTTCAGTTGAAGCATATGCTGAAAAAGCACTTGGCTTTACGAAAGAGTCGTTAGAGGAAATGAAAGTGTTATTGCTAGAGGATAAATAATGAGGGGGGAGGCTAATTGGATTAGCCTCCTGTTTCTATTATGAAATTTTTCGTTGCCTTATTATCCCTATGACAATTGGAATAACTGTCCCAATTAACAATATCGGTAAAAATAATTTTCCGAAACCGCCGCTCCATTTTAAAGCTATTGAAATGGTTTCAAATTGGATGAAAGCAAAAATAAGTAAACAGACATTTTTTAATTGATTTAGCATTTTTCTGCTGTTTAAATAAAACTGTTTAGCGTTTAATTCATTCAGTCTTTGTGGGTAGTTATGAACTTCTGGAAACTTTTCTAAAGCCTGCATTAAAAGGAGTATGAATAGCCCTATTCCTGGCAAAAGCAAAAGTTCCCACTTTGATCCCCAGCGATCTACAGCTCCATATGCGTTATAATGTGCGGGCACTTCCTCGGGCAATCTTCCCCAAATGATGATCAAAAAAATGATTGATCCAAAGAACAATGAATATCCAATGATATCTCCAGCCCATTCACTTTTTGTTTTTGGGATGTGTATTTTTGGTCTTTCCCACGAATTTACTATGTCTTTCCGCCCCTTTCTATTCCTGTATTACCTTTTTAAAATCGGGTCATTATCCAAATTATCTCAAATTTATAGTGTTTTCACAATTAATTATTTTTGAATAACATAACTCGTATGCCTTAAAGCAACTTTAAATTCTCTGTACAGTTACTATTTATAAAGGGAAAAAGTTCGACTTAAGAGCCAATTAATGAGAAAATACAAGTTGTAAATAACGTACTAGTTGAGGAGAGCATAATGAAATATAAAGTTATATTATTCGACGTAGACGATACATTATTAGATTTTCCTGAAACGGAGAGAAACGCATTGCATAAAGCGTTTGTACAGTTCGGGATGCCTACAGGGTATAATGATTATCTTGCAAGTTATAAAGAGATTAGTAATGGATTATGGAGAGATTTAGAAAATAAAATGATTACGCTAAGTGAATTAGCGGTAGATCGATTTAGACAATTATTTGCCATTCATAATATAGAAGTAGATGCACAGCAATTTAGTGATGTATACCTTGAAAACTTAGGGAAAGAAGTACACCTTATAGAAGGTGCAGTGCAATTATGTGAGAAACTACAAGATTGCAAGTTAGGTATTATTACGAATGGATATACGAAGGTACAACAATCGAGAATTGGAAATTCGCCTTTATGTAATTTCTTTGATCATATTATTATTTCAGAAGAGGTTGGTCATCAAAAACCAGCACGTGAGATTTTTGATTATGCATTTGAGAAGTTTGGGATTACTGATAAATCAAGTGTACTAATGGTCGGAGATTCGCTAACTTCTGATATGAAAGGCGGAGAAGATTACGGCATTGATACGTGTTGGTATAATCCAAGTTTGAAAGAAAATAAGACAGATGTTAAGCCGACTTATGAAGTGGAGAGCCTGCTACAAATTTTAGAAATTGTGGAAGTGGCGGAAGAAAAGGTAGTTTCATTTTAATCGTGTCGATATAATTTGAGTTGCGTTCAATTTATAGGTACGATCGGTGTAATAACTAGAGGTGAGTGAAAGATGTTAACGTTTTTATTTGAGTTAGACAAGGCTATTCCGCAGGAGGATGAGCCAAAGTATGATGCTTATACAAAGGGCTTTATTGAAGGGGATTTAACGATTCGCGCGAGTGACAGCGTACTTTTTCAGAAGTCATGTATGAAGGTCGCAGAGCTCGGCATTTATTTAGGACAGTGGATGGAACAAGTACAATACGGTCAAAACGTACATATGAATTATGAAACGAGTGACCGTGAGGAAGTAATTCTCGGATTCTTCTATGAAGAGGAAGATCAGTGGAGAATTTCTTCTAGTTGGCAACAATTTGAACTTCAAGAGCGTATATCCACGACAGCATTAGTAGAGAGCGTTCAACGTTATTTATATGAGCTAAATAAGGAACTGCGCGCGATAGAATATCCTGTTACGTTTGATCAGTATTTAAGAGGAGAGCGAGTGATACAGCTTTCTTACAAACGACTGTGCGATAGTAAAGCGGATACGACGTCGATAGAGGTTTACAATGAAAGCAAGCAAGTAGGCGCAGTACGGGGCTATTATAAAAATACGTTGATGAGAGTGCTAGACTTTATTCCGAAAGTCGGTAGTAATATCATTTATGAAATAAAGGATAGTAAGGACAATATTCGCGTCATTGCAAAGGATGTAAGTAGGCAGCGTCAAAGAAGGATTTTAGTAACGTACATCGATAATAATGATGCAGAGCATGAAATACTTGTATGTGATGGAAAGTTATTAGATGCAAATTTCTTATTTACCTTTACATATAAGGGAGAAGAATATGTTGTTCACAAAACTTCAATTGGACTGGGAAAGTTATTGCGAAACGGCTATGTAATCGCAGATTGGAATATTCGTCTTGAGGAAGATATGTATGATATCAAAATGGATGTATATGATGAAGATTATATAGAGGATCAATACTTACTGTTAGGCGTATTTCATGCTGTTTTGTATGGGTGATAAATGAGTAGTACCGGTATTCTTCATGGAAAGAATGCCGGTATTTTTATATGATTTTTTGTCTTCAATTAATCCTCGAAAATAAAAACCTCATCAATTGTACTATGAAGTGCCTTCGCAATATGGTGAGCAAGTTGCAAGGAAGGGTTGTATTTTCCTTTTTCGAGATGGCTTATCGTTTCACGACGTACACCAACAGTTTTCGCTAAATCTTCTTGTGTCATATTCAATTTGGCGCGGTATTCTTTTATTTTCGTTACGAACGCCATGGTGCATCTTCCAATTCATCCACTGGTTTATCGTAAAAGAACATAGAGAAGCCGAACGTAAGAATGAGTGTGCCGAAAAGAAGAGCGATATCAATCTCTTGTAGCGCCGGGTTTGGAAATAACATTTCAATAAACATAATGATAGCGGTCGTTAGTAATGTAACGATAAATGCATTGCGGCACGATTTATTGACGATTTGTTCAAACAGTTCATCGTGTTGAACTGTTCTATACGATGTGAAAAAGGAGAAGAAACAGAACATAGTAAACAATCCTTTTTCATAAAAAAAGCCGAGGAATCCAAAGAAACCGAGAAATCCTAAATATTTAATCCAAGTTGTTTTCACGATAGATTCTCCTTTCAATGTTAGAAATAAATCACGTTATGTTATAAATATATCACATATGAAAATGTATAGTAATAATAGTTTTCCAATTCTTTTCATAATAATAGTAAAAAGAGGAAATATAATGCGAAATAAAGAGGATAATATTGTAAAATGGTTGTAAGGAGGGGGAGGAAGGAATGCTAACTTGGATTATGATCGTTGTATTACTTGTAGTGATTACTGTAGTGGCAACGGTATTAATTGGGCGGAATGGTGATGCGGATTATAGTAAAGCGACAAAAGGGAATATTAAACGGCTGACGATGATTTATATTATACTAGCTGTCGTTTTAATCGTTGGATTAGGCGTGTATATTTATTTTAAAGGTTGAAAAAACTGAAAAAATATAAAAATCTAAAAATATAAGTATGCTATAATGTTAATATAGTTATTTGGTAATTAAGGAAAGGATTGGATGGAATGATTGAAATTACGAATGTGTCAAAAAGTTATAATGGGTCTACTTATGCAGTAAAAGATTTAAGTTTATCTGTGCCTAGCGGAGAAATCTTTGGGTTTTTAGGACCGAATGGTGCGGGTAAATCAACGACAATTAAGATGATTACTGGTATTCATGGAGTGGACAAAGGGACGATTACGATTAACGGTAAAGATATTATGAAAAATCCGATGGAAGCGAAGAAGACGTTTGGTTATGTTCCAGATAGTCCGGATATGTTTTTACGATTAAAGGGAATTGAATATTTAAACTTTATGGCAGATATGTATGAAGTGCCGAAAGAAGTACGCCAAGAACGAATCGAGTCTTTAGCAAAGAAGTTTGATCTTTATAATGCGTTATCTGATCAAATTCAAAGTTATTCACACGGTATGAGACAAAAAATTGTTATTATTGGTGTGCTCGTGCACGAGCCAGATGTATGGATTTTAGATGAACCGTTAACAGGGCTTGATCCGAAATCTGCATATATTTTAAAAGAAATGATGAGAGAGCATGCGGATAAAGGAAAGATAGTATTTTTCTCAACGCACGTATTAGAAGTGGCAGAAAAAATATGTGACCGCGTCGCGATTATTAATAAGGGAAATCTTCAGTTTAAAGGAAATTTAAATGAAATGAGAGATCATTTTAAATCCAATGAATCACTTGAAAAAATGTTCTTGGAGATGACGGGCAATGAGTAAAATTTGGACGTTAACGAAAGTATTATTGAAATTAAATTATGCAGATTTCATAACAGATAAGAAGAAGCGCTGGGCGTATGTATTTTCATTTGCAGCCATTTTATTTGTTGGTTTTTTAATATTCGGTTCGATGACGCACGGAATGTATGAAGGTATGAAACATTTGGGGCAAGATCCAGGAATGATTATCGCAATGGGACTTGCGATTGCGAGTATATGGGTATTTTTAATGAGTATAACGAACATTTTAACTGTATTTTACTATAGTAATGACATTGAAATGTTATTGCCGTTACCATTGAAACCAGCGCAGATTATTTCGGCAAAGTTTCTAACGGTATTAATTACACAATACGTAATGAGTTCATTTATTTTATTACCAATCTTTATTACGTACGGGTTAAAAAGTGGCGCATTTATTACATATTACATATACATGATTTTTATTTACTTACTCTTCCCGATTGTGCCGTTAGTATTAGCTTCATTACTGATGACAGTTATTATGAGGTATACAAATATAGCGAAAAATAAAGATCGAGGCAATATATTTATTGGAATCGTAAGTATACTATTTATTGTAGGAATTAATGTATTTTTACAGTGGAAAAATAAAAGTTCATTTTCTGAAGATGCACTTACGAATTATCTTGCGAGCAACGAATCTTCACTTTTAGTACAAATGACAAATTATTTTCCAACTACATATTTTGGAGCAGTGGCATTAGTAGAAAATGCAAATTGGAAGGGTCCTTTATACGTAATAATCTTTGCACTTATTTCATTTGTATTTTTTGTGTTGTTTTATTACATTGCAGAGCGTACATATTTAAAAGGGGTTATTGGACTTTCAACGAGTACAGCAAAAAAAGAGGTCATTTCAGCAGAAGGTTTACAGAAATCAACGGTACAAAGTTCACATTTGAAAGCGTATGTGAAAAAAGAGTTTAAAACGTTATTCCGTACACCGCAATTTTTCTTAAATTGTATCGTACAAACTTTCGTTATGCCGATTATGTTATTCTTTGTTTTATTCGTGCAAGATGGAAATTTAAAGTGGATAACAGGGTATATTGATAATCCAGAATCAGCAGGTCTTGCAATTGGCGTTGGTCTTTGTGCATCGTTATTTTTAATGGGAAGTAATGTTATCGCAACAACATCATTCTCACGAGATGGAAGTTCATGGTTTGTGAATCGTTATTTACCTGTAAAAGCTTCGGATATCTTTTTTGCGAAAGCGATCACTGCTTGGTTAATTAATGTAATTATTTTAGCATTATTCGGTATTACGATGGCAGTTGTAGCGGGGATATCTCCAGTATTTATGGTACTTTGGTTCTTACTAAGTGCGAACGGTTTATTGCTAATCAATTTAATCGGTACACGCTGGGATGCACAAACTGCAGATATACATTGGGATACAGAGCAGAAATTATTTAAGAGCCGATATACAACTTTGTGGAACTTTTTAGCTAATATTTTTATAGCTTTAGTTATTGTAGCGGGAGTAAGTCTATTATACTTCTTCCTTCAAGTAGGACTGTGGGTTATGTTTATCGTTTTATTTGTAATGTTTACGATTGTAAATTATATCTTCATTAAAATTTTAAAATTAGGTGCAGAACGTATATTGTCAAATATTGAATAAAAAGATAAATCCTCTGTATTCGTGCAGGGGATTTATCCATAGATGGAGGAGAAAAGGTGAAGAAAATAGCAATTGTAACAGGGGCAACTCGTCTGAATGGAATTGGTGCAGCTGTATGCAAGGTGCTTGCTCAAAAAGGGATAGACATTTTTTTCACGTACTGGTCTCAGTATGATAAAGCGATGCCGTGGGGAATGCATGATAAAGAGCCCTTTTTGTTGAAAGAGGAGATTGAAAGTTTAGGTGTTCGATGTGAAATGGCAGAAATCAATTTATCGCAGTCGTATTCGCCAAATCGTTTGTTTTATATGGTCTCAGAACGTTTAGGTGATCCATCTATTTTAATTAATAATGCAGCGTATTCTACTCATACGAGAATTGAAGAATTAAATGTAGAACAGTTAGATAAACATTATACAGTGAATGTTCGCGCTACTATGTTATTAAGTTCATTATTTATAAAACATTATGCACTGAAAACGAGTGGCAGTATTATTAATCTTACTTCAGGACAGTCATTAGGGCCAATGCCTGATGAACTAGCATACGTAGCGACGAAAGGAGCAATTGAAGCATTTACAAAATCAGTAGCACCAGTTGCGATGGAGAAGGGAATTACAGTGAATGCTGTTGATCCAGGACCGACGAATACAGGATGGATTACAGAGGAGCTGAAGCATCATTTAGTGTGGAAGTTCCCGCAAGGTAAAGTAGGAGAACCGTCAGATGCAGCACGCTTAATTTCTTTTTTAGTAAGTGAAGAAGCAAAATGGATTACGGGGCAAGTCATTCATTCGAACGGTGGTTACTCATAAATATATTATGTTAACAAATGTTGAGAAACAAAAAAATAAAAGAAAATATTATTTTTTTGTATAAATAAAATGTCAAGAAAGATAAAAATTTGATAGGAGAGTATATCGTCAAATGAAGATAGTAATTCCTTATGTGACAATATACTCTTTTTCTTTTACTACAGAGAAGAAAAATGAAGTAGAAGAAACTCGAATATTCAAATGGGTTTATCAGTTTTTGTACGTATTATTATGAAGATTACTGTCGGAAAGATGGTAATTCATGTGAAAAGGGATTTTTTAAGGGGAAATCGAATCGTAAAGGGGAGGATAAATAAAGTAAACATAGGGGGATTTATATGAAAATGAAAAAGGTCGCTATCGCATCGATAACAATTGGTACAATGCTTACTATGGCAGCTTGTAGTCCTTCAGCAGATAAAGAGACAGAAAAGAAAGAGCAAGTAACAGCTCAAAATGAAGGAGAATCAAAAACGACAAGTGCAGATGAGACGTCAAAAACAACGAAAGATACTGAAAAAGATACAAATACTTCTTCAAATGAAAAAACAGATAAAGATGCAAAAAATACGAAAGAATCATCAGGAACAGAGAGTAACGGCAAAACATCAACTCAAAATGAGAATGTGAAAACAAAAGAAAAAGAAACGACAGGAAAAACGAATGACGAAACGACTAGCGGAAAAACAACAGATCAAAGTACAAGTACAAACTCAAACGGAAAAACAACGAAAGATCCGAAGAAAAGCGTAGCTGTGAAAACGAGTGTTAAAGAAGTTGCGGCATTAATTGAAAGCTTAGACAAGCAATTAGCTGCAAACCCTAAGTTAGAAACAGTAAATAAACTTGGAAAACAAATTAATGAAAAGTGGGATGTAATCGAGAAAGAATTAGAAGCATCTCATCCAGCTGAATATAAAACAATCGGACAAAGTATGTATCCGTTAATTGTAGGAGCGGAGAAAGAAAAGATTGATGTTACTAAAATGAAGTCGTTAACGACGAAAACGAAAAAAGATTTAAATCAGTTATTAACGAAACTTTCGTAGTTTCAAAAGCCTACTTGTGTGAGTAGGCTTTTTTATGTTGAGAGTGTAAGTAAAGTTTATGGGAATCCTAACGAAAAAGGAGGGTCACAAAAATGACAATCGATCGAATTTGTACAATTGGACCAGCAAGCAATAATAAAGAAACATTAGCACAGTTAATAAAGAACGGTATGAAAATTGTTCGGCTAAATTTATCACATGGCACGCATGAAAGTCATAAAGACATCATTCGTTTAGTGAAATCTTTAGATGACTCTATTAAATTTTTGGGTGATGTACAAGGTCCTAAAATAAGATTAGGTGAAATGAACGGAGAACAAATTACACTTCAGGCGGAAGAGTCTTTTATTTTACATACACAACCAGTTACAGGGAGCAATACGGAAGCAAGTGTTGATTATGAAGGAATCGCGAATGATGTGAAAGTAGACAGTAGAATTTTGATTAATGATGGAGAAGTTGAATTAATTGTTGAAAAGGTAAGTAAGGAAAAAATAGAAACAAAGGTTAAAACAGGTGGTAATATCTCATCACATAAAGGGGTGAACTTACCAGGGGCAATCGTTAGTTTACCGGCTCTTACAGAGAAAGATAAAAAAGATATTCAGTTTCTTTTAGAAGAGGATGTTGATTTTATCGCATGTTCTTTTGTAAGAAAACCTAATCATATAAAAGAAATACGAGATTTTATAAAACAGTATACAGAAACGTCACCTAATTTAATTGCCAAAATAGAAACGATGGAAGCGATCGAGAATTTTCAAGATATATGTAAAGAAGCAGACGGAATTATGATTGCAAGGGGCGATTTAGGAGTAGAGTTGCCGTATCAATTTATTCCGCTCTTGCAGAAAATGATGATTCAGGAATGTAATCGAACGAATACATATGTCATTACAGCAACACAAATGCTTCAATCTATGGTAGATCATGCTATTCCAACAAGAGCGGAGGTAACGGATGTGTTTCAAGCTGTACTGGACGGAACGAACGCAGTTATGCTTTCTGCTGAAAGTGCATCAGGCGAGCATCCAATTGAAAGTGTAAGAACATTACGTCTCGTTTCTGAATTCGCTGAGCATGTGAAAAAAGACGGGCCTTTTGTGATGAAAGATGTACTGGAATTGTTGCATAAGTCTTTGGGTGAGTGATAAAGTGAAACTTTAATCAGTGGGGGTTTTGTCCATCCCACACTGATTATCAGCCCTCACCAATTGGGCTTTTACGGGCAGTTGATCTCCCACCTAACTCCTCGCATTTGCCGAATTTTGAGGTGGGAGTCTTACTGCCCGGCGAATAGCGGGATAAATAAAAAGAGGGCGGATATGCATCCACCCTCGTGTTTTTCATTCTTATTATTCTTGCTCTTGTTCGTCCAAAATTTTATCAAAAGCAGCAGATACTTTATCAAACTCTTCATCATTTTCAATGTATGAAAACTCATTATCTTCTTCTACTTTTAAAAAGAAAATATCAATGTCTTCCTCAGATTCTGTTTGAATGTCTTCTACGAAGGCAACTGCAATATATTCTGCGCCTTCGACATCCATCGCTCCAAGTACTTCTACTTCCTGATCCTCATTATTCTCATCACTGAGAGTAAATACTTCGCCAACTTCAATATCAGACATATCCATTCTCCTCCTGTTCGACTCTAAAAAATAGAGCGCTCAAACTGTATACATACTAACATATCTTTCCATGAAAAATCAATTTCATACATTAGAAAAACAACTGATTCTTCAATAGAATAAGTATTTAGCTAGAAGGAGTTTTATTTGTGAGTGCTATATTACTTAATCCATTCAACAATTGTATCCATAGTTTGTCTTGTTTTATCACGCTTTGGCTCTTCTTTACGGTAACCAAAGGCAACCATAACAGATACTTCAAGATTATCATCTTTTATAATACCTTCTTGACGAAGTAAAGAATCTACTTTCTCTTTATCAAATCCTTCTATTGGACAAGAATCAATGCCGATTTGAGCTGCACTCGTCATCATATTACCTAAAGCAATATAAGATTGCTTAGATGCCCAATCAAATACAGCACGATCCGATTGTAACAAGTTAAAATCGGATTCCTGGAACTTTTTGAAGAATTCATATCTAATTTTTTGAGTGTCTTCAGGTAATCCAATAATATCGTTCATCATATATTTAATATACTCTGCATCATAATGCATATCTTTAATGTTTCTTGAAAGAACAATGACAAAGTGACTAGCTGTTGCAAGTTGCCCGCTAGCGCCCCATGAATACGGTTGTAGTTTTTCTCTTAATTCTTTATTTTGTACGACAATAAATTTCCAAGGTTCATAACCAAAAGAAGAAGGAGATAATCTGCCTGTTTCTAAAATGAAATGAAAATCCTCTTCTGAAATTTTGTGCATAGGATCGAACTCTTTACATGCATGTCTGAAATGGAAAGCCTCCATAATTTTCTCTTTTGTAATTTGTTTTGTATTTGTCATAAAAGTTCCTCTTTTCATTAATTTATTTTTGTAAGTAAATTATATTTTTAAAGTAACATAGATACAAGTACGCACATTTATGTGTTATAGTATCAAAAAAGATACTATTGGTAAGGGAAGAGACTTATGATGGATTGTTCAAACGAAAATAATATAAATTACCCATTTTTAAACAAGTATTCTTGTCCAGTGGAAGCTATGGTTGAGGTTATTGGCGGAAAATGGAAAGGGGTTATTTTGTATCATTTATTAGATGGTACAAAGAGATTTAATGAATTAAAAAGATTAAAACCTAATATCACACAAAGAATGTTAACACTGCAGCTGAGAGAACTTGAAGCAGATGGCATTATACATCGTGAAGTATACCGTGAAGTGCCGCCAAAAGTAGAATATTCGTTAACGGAGCTTGGTGAATCACTACGTCCAATGATTCTATTAATGATGGAATGGGCAACTCATAATATGGAGAAAGTTTTGGAAAGTAGAAATACGAAAAATAATAGTTAAGAGTTGTAGAAATAAAAGGTGTTTTCCATATGTAAAGACACCTTTTATTTCTATGTTTTTTACTTTTTAACTTCAACTGCTGAAATTGCAAATTCATTCAAGTTTACAGTTTTTCCATACCAATCAGCGTGTTTGAAAAAAATACCTTTTCCATATCCTTCAGTTGAAGTACGTTCCCATAACGTTGTTGAATAGCTAGCGGTAGGGGATGCGGTACTTACAGAAGAAATTCTATTTTGCCAACTAGGAGGCAAATTTTTAAAACCGCTACTAAGAGAAAAATACTCGCCACCTTTATTTGCATGTTCATAGAAGTCTGTACTATTAGGTCCGCTTCCCCCAACACCAAGGGGAGTGATTGTATAATTCAACCGTTGTTTATCTTTTTCAATAAAAGACTCTAAACTTTCTTTGCTCGAAAATCCATAAGATAACCAGTCTCCATTTTGATTTTGTTTCGGTAGAACTAACGTTATTTTTACGTCTTCCTTTGATGGAGCACCAAACTTATTAAACGCATCTACAGTCTTTTCATCTACAGTTACATATTCAAAAGAGGTAATCGAATAATCCTTTTCGGTACTAGCTGATACTGATCCCAGTCCTCCAGTTAACGACGAAACAGTTAACAATACACCTGCTACCAACTTTTTAAGCATAGATGCATCTCCTTTAAACTTAGATTTTTTACATAACTAAAATGTATGTTAATTTGAATGTATTATAAATATTTAGAAATTTATAAAAATAAAACAGAATATTCTTTTATTAATTTGAAGTAAGGGATACAAATTTAAATAAAAAAAGATTTACTTAAAAAGTAAATCTTTTTTAGGTGTTAGCAATAAGTTTAGTTTGTAAGATTGATTTTGTAATTTGCTAACCTACTTCAAAACTCTACTGATTAAAGTTTTATTTTATCCAGCTATGAATCATACACTTCTTTTGCATTCATAGAAGCAGCATCTAATAAAAGGAAAACAGCTGCTATTATATGTAGAACGATTGCTATATAAGGAAAGAAGGCAACTAGAGTAACGATAATACCGATATAATGAGGGTACGTATTCATGCCACCTTTTTTAGCTAATAAAATAGTAGTGATATGTAAAGCAATCAATAGTAGCAAAGGTATCCCATATAGGTTAACAAGACTTGGAAATAAATAATAACAAGGAAGTAATAAAAGGTGATAGATACCTGTAGTCCACTTTAGTGCTTGTATGTAAGTTTTCAAAGTTAATCCTCCTAAAATCATTCATATCTACATATTACCAAAAATGATAGGGGATTGGATATTAAATACTTGTGATTTTTAGTAGAATATAATTATTTTATGTTAACTAAAATGTTTCGTTATCTATGAAATAGAAAAACCACCCAAACGAGGGTGGTTCGTATTATAAATAACTACTTAAAGAAGAAAGGGGAACCTTAACCTCACTACCTTCCTTCATATTCCGCAGCATAACGGTTTCTGTACTAAGTTCTTCTTCACCAATAATAAGCACATAAGGGATATTCTCTTTGTTTGCATAATTAAGGGCACGTTTTAGTTTGCGCCCTGCTAGTTCGAGTTCGATTTTTAAGGAAGTGGTAGAACGTAATTGCTGGGCAATTTGTAAGCATTGTAACTCTGTCCCGAGTGGGATGATAAATAAATCCGCCGTAGATGATACTGTTTCTTTCTGTGATAGTGCTGTATAAATAACGTCTAAACCGAATGAAATACCGACTGTTGGATAGCTCATATTATCACCACGGAATGCCCCGATAATATTATCGTAACGGCCACCGCTACCGATGCTAGATGTAATCGAGCCATCTTTTAAAAAGATTTCATATACGGTACCTGTGTACATTGTCAGTCCTCGTGCTAAAAACGGATTGAATATAGCATTTTCATTTATTCCAAGAGTGATTAAATATCGCTGTAATTGTTGTAGTTCGTTTACTCCATCGGCAACGAATGGAGTATTGAAAGCGTCTTTAAAGTCATCAATTGAAAGCTTTAGACAAGATAAAACGGTATTACATATCGTATCAGCCATTTCTTCAGAAATTCCGCGCTCTAGTACATCTTTTCGTAAACCATTAATCCCAATCTTTTCGATTTTGTCTAATGATAAAATGACGTCACTCGTTAATTCAGTAGGGATGTTAATGGACTGGAGAATACCGTTTAACAATTTTCGGTTATTATATTGGATCGTTACTTCTAAGTTTAACGTTCGGAACAGTTCGAACGCCATACTCATGAGTTCAGCTTCTGCCATGACAGAATTAACACCGACTATATCAACGTCGCATTGAATGAATTCACGGAATCTCCCTTGTTTAATAGGGCCATCTCGAAATACTTTCCCAATTTCATACCGTTTAAAGGGAAGGCGAATATTCGGATTCATCGCCACGACTTTTGCGAATGGGATTGTTAAATCATAGCGTAAGGCAAGGTCACGTTTTCCTTGATCTTGAAGCGTATATATTTCTTTTAAAATTTCATCGCCACCGCCGTACTTGTAAGACATAAGCTCATACATATTTAACATTGGTGTCTCTAACGGTTTACAACCATAACGTTCAAACGTATCTTCACACGTTCTTTTAATTTTATTTCGTAGCACTTGCTCTTCTGGTAAATAGTCTTTCGTTCCTTTTACATTTTTCATTTCCATCATAATCACTCCTTTTTAAATTAAAAAAAGCTATGCAGGTATAAAAATACCCACATAGCTTTATGAACACTTCGTGGGTCAACAGGAAAAGCCCTGTACCCACGAAGAAAAATTTTTCTTCGGATACACGGCGTTACGTATGATGATGAAGTTGGAAAGACGTATTAAAATTTTGCATTAGAAATCTCTCCTTAACAATAAGTTTTTTCAAAGTATATCAGATGATTTTTGAATTATCAATATTTTTAGTTTTGAAGCGGAATGTATTCATTTCACATTGCCTACAAGATGTTTTCTGTTCGTGCCTTTTTTATCGCTTCTTCACGATTGTTAACACCTAGCTTTGAATAGAGATTTGAGCAGTAATTACGGATTGTTCCTTCAGATAAAAATAGCTTAGCAGCAATGGATTTATAGCGTAATCCGTTTGATAGATGTTCTAAAATTTCCATTTCCCGTTTTGTAAGTCCATATGGAGAAGTTTGTTTAGTTGATTTGATTTTCGCTAATTGCTCACGTTGAAGTTTCATTTCTTCAAAAATACGTGTAGCAACCGATTGGTCAATCCAAGTTCCACCGTTATAAATAAGTTTCAAGGCTTCCTTCATTTCTTGTGGATGAATAGACTTCAACATGTAACCTTCAGCTCCATGTTCGAGTGCAGTTGCTGCTTGTAAGGAATCTTCAAATGTTGTCATAAGAACAATCTTCATATTAGGCCAATGTCGCTTCATTTCTAATAAAGCCTCAATACCATTCATTTTTGGCATTTGAATGTCCATTAGTACAATGTCAGGTTGTAATTGTTCACATAGTTTTAATGCCTCGGATCCATCGTGTGCCTTACCAACAACAATAAAATCAGTTTGGTGCTCTAAAATTTGCTCTAAACTATTTGTAACAAGAGCTTGATCATCAACGACCAATAAGCGAATTATGTCATGTGCGGGTTTTATTTGTAATGGAATATTACAAACGATAAATGTTCCTTGTTCAGAGCTAGAATGAACTGACAATGTCCCGTGAACTTGTTCAAGTCGTTCCTTCATTCCACTAAGTCCAAAGCCAAATTGAATTTCTTCCATTCCAATACCATTATCTTCAATTTGCAATCGAAGTTGTTGTTCGTCGAAATACAGTTGAACGGATATGTTGCTCGCTTTACCGTGTCGAACAGCGTTTGTTAACGACTCTTGAAGACAGCGATATAGGCAAAAATTCACTTTTTGCATCAAAAGAGTCTCGGTGCCAATCACCCGAAATGTAACGGTTGTACCTGTAGATTTCATAAATTCTTCTGTTAATTGTTGTAGTGATTCACTTAATGAGTTACTAAGTGAATTATGAGATAACTCGTGTAGATGTCTTCGGATGTCATCTAAACTATGCTGAGCAATACTGATAAGTGAATCAATTCTTTCAAACTGTGAATTCGGTACTGATGACCTTAGTGATGTGACACCAGCGATGAGAGAAGTAAGTGTATGACCAATTGTGTCATGTAGTTCATGTGACAGTCGATTACGCTCTTCTATTAGAGTAAGCTTTTCAATCTTTCTAATATGTTGTTCTAATAGTAGTTTTTGCTCTTCAATAATTCGAGATTGCTTATGATACTGAATTAATATATTAAAAGAAATGCCAATGGCAAAACCGAGACTACAACTAACGATTAGTTCATATGGCGGTTGGTTGGCAATCCAAGCACTCAATAGTGGAAAAACAAACCCACAAAAAATACCGCTCCATATATAATTTTTTTGATTACTACATAGTCCAATAATGATTACGAGTAAAATGAAAGACCAAAGTAAATCAGGAGCTACGGATGCTAAGTAAAGATAAAAACAACCTGCAGTGAGAATATCGAATGCAGGGTACCATTCTGTCTTCTTATATCGAACAATTAATGGTATAAGGTAAACAACAAGAGCAAGGGGAAGTACAACTAGACCGGACGTATGAATGAATGAGGGAAACATAAAATTGGCACCAAGGATAACGATTAGCCAAAATGTTCGTATGATCACAAATATCCAATCATACCAAATCCATTTTTTTGTGAATGATAACATGAAATAAGCACCTACTTGTATTTTAAGATTAATTATCTAATGATTTAGATTTATCATGTAACATATCTTTGAAATCGTCAATAGAAAGACAGTCAATAAAGTATGTCATATGAAGCAGTTGACAGTTTGTCACATGTTTTATATGACATAGTTGCATAAAGCGTCATAAATAAATTAAAGCGTTTTGTCACTACGTTATTTAACAATATTGAAGTTAAGGTGAGGGAGTGAGGCAACAGAAAAATTCAAAATAATAGGAGCGATGCATAATGAAGTCATTTATCTTAAAAAAAGGAACAGCCCTTACTTTAACAGGGGCAATATTAGTTGGGGCGTTAGCGATACCTTCTTACGAAAACGTACATGCGATAAACAAAAGGATATCAATTGAACAAGTTGTCGATAAAGCTGCCGATGAAAAGAATATTCCAGGAGTTATTGTTACTGTGAAAAATGGAGAGACAAGTTGGGCGTATGCTTCTGGCGAAGGTAATATTGAGCGAAATCATAAAGTAGATGTTGATTCTGCTTTTAGAATCGGGAGCACAACGAAGACCTTTGTGGCTACAGTAGTATTGCAGCTTGCAGGAGAGAAGAAGCTAAATCTTGATGATACAGTAGAGAAATGGTTGCCAGGACTTGTAAAGGGAAACGGATATGATGGGAATAAAATCACAATTCGCCAACTATTAAATCATACAAGCGGAATTGCTGATTACCTGACTCCAGATCTTAAAGAGAAATTAATAGAGAATCCAAGTGAGAATTATACAGCGGAACAATTAATTTCTCGTGCTTTACAATTAGAACCAGTAAAAGGCTGGTCATACTCGAATACGAATATGGTTATCATAGGATTAATTATTCAGAAGGTAACAGGGGAATCATATGCCGAGCAGATAAAGAAACGAATTATAGAACCTCTTAGTTTAAAAGAAACAGTCCTTCCAGGAAGTTCAATGGATATTCCGAAGAAAAATGCACGTGGCTATTTAAATATGGGGGATAAATTAGTAGATATTACTTTGTTTAATCCATCATTTGCTAATGCTAGTGGTGAAATGATTTCAACAGGGGAAGATATGACAACGTTCTTCCGTGCCTTATTAGGTGGTAAATTACTGTCACCAGAAATGCGGAAGGAGATGGTGACTAACACAGTTGATACCCCAATAGGAAAGTATGGGCTTGGTATTCATACAACAAAATTGCCAGATGGTACTGAAGTATGGGGACATGGTGGTGGTATTCCTGGCTTTACTAACTTTGCTGGTGGAACGGAAGATGGTCAACATGTTATCTCGATAAATATTAATGTATTAGGAGCTGAAAAACAGATTAACAATATTTTAGCTTCAGAATTTGCGGCAAAATCAAAAAAGGAACCCACTGATAAGGAAAAGAAAAGTAAACATCGAGAAGAAGTACAAAATGTAATGGATCAAGTAGTAACGAATAAAAAAATTCCAAGTGTTATAGCTGGCGGATTAAAGGATGGAAAAAGCTGGTCCTATGCTACCGGAACAGCTAGTTACGAGATGCCACGCCCTGTAGAACCGAATTTTTCGTTCCGTATCGGAAGCATAACGAAGACATTCACTGCTTCTGTTGTACTGCAATTGGCTGAAGAAAAACAATTAAACCTTGATGATACAGTTGAAAAATGGTTGCCGGGAGTTGTGCAGGGTAACGGATATGATGGGAGTAAAATTACAATTCGTCAGTTATTAAACCATACAAGTGGGATTGCAGCATATACAGATTTAGATATGAGAGATATTACATTGCCTCAAAACCCATTTCGTTATTATAGTACCGATGAGCTTATAAGTTTAGCACTTGCAAAACCGCCTGTATTTGTACCAGGGGAGGGCTGGGACTATTCGAACACAAATACTGTTATAGCCGGGGAAATTATTCGGAAGGTAACAGGAGATACGTATGCGGAGCAAATTAGAAAAAGATTCATTGAACCGCTTGGGTTAAAAGAGACATTCGTAATGGAAGCAAGTTCGCATATACCGGGTAAGCATGCTAATGGATATAATATGGATAGATCAGGTCGTTTATATGATTTGACAGAAATTAATCAGTCATGGGCAAATGCAGCTGGAGATATGGTTTCAACAGTGAAAGATTTGACTACATTCTTCAGTGCACTGTTGGGTGGAAAGCTCTTAAATCAAGAGCTAATGGATCAGATGTTCACAACAGTAGATTCACCTATAGGTAAGGTTGGACTAGGAGTTTATGAAGAGAAAACACCAGACGGGCAATCGTATTGGGGGCATGCTGGTGGGACTTTCGGATTTGAAACGAGGGTCGGTGGACCTATTGGAGGAGAACATATTTTAGTAACAGCTATTAATGCAGTAGGTCCAGAAGTCATTACAGGTAGGGATAAAATATTTAATAAAGAGTTTGGACGTTAAATGTAAAACAGATATGGTGCCTTTCATTTGAAGGCTCCATATCTGTTTTCTTTATGTGAGTTTGAATTTAATGAGAAATAAAATCTTAGTAGGATGATGCATACATATATCTACAAAAATGTGAAGTTATACAGGAGAAACAGAAAAAGGTGTATAATAAAAGAAAACTTAATGTTATGAAATAACCTTTTAAGGAGAAGCTCATGAAAAAAGATAAAACAAATGCGATGCGAATATTGGATAAAGAAAAAATTGAATATTCGATGATGTCATATGATCCAGATGATGGGAAAATTGATGGGGTATCAGTGGCCGAGAAAATTGGACGAGAAGTAAGAGAAGTATATAAAACGTTAATCGCTCAAGGGAATAGTAAAAATTATCATGTGTTTATTATCCCGGTAGATGAGGAACTAAATTTAAAAGCTGCGGCAAAATCAGTTGGTGAAAAGAAAATTGAAATGATTCCTGTAAAAGATATTACGAAAGTGTCAGGATACATTCGCGGCGGTTGTTCACCAGTCGGAATGAAGAAGTTATTTTCTACATGTATTGATGAGAGTGCTCAATCGCTTGAAACGATCATTGTAAGCGGCGGGAAAATCGGTATCCAAATTGAGCTGAAAGTGGATGACTTAGCGAAAGTAACGAGAGCGCAGTTTGGTGAGGTAACGAAGTAATGATACATAGGGAAAGAAGTTCTAGTTTTATTAAACTTAGATAAAGATTTATAGGATAATTAGTCCATTATGATGGCGGATTATCCTGTTTTATTTACATAATGAATGAAATGAAAAAAGATTGCATTTGTAGTTTGATCAAAAAAATATGGATGTGTAATTTGAATCATTTGTTTGGCTATAGGAGGAGTACAATGCTTCGTTGCAAGAACTGTAAATAAACAAGCTGAGTTACTCTTAAAGATAGACAAAGGATGGGAGGGGGGAATGAGGGTTCAAGAAATACCCATAAGAAAGCACATATTGGGGGGGCCAGTATTTTTGAAAAAACCCATACTAAGAGTATGCAAGATTTTATACAGTTTTTCGGCTAATCCAGTAACAAACAAGAACCATGAAACTCACGCCAGGATAGGAATGTATAAGAAATGAATAGAGTCATAGAATAAGAAAAAGGCGGATTCCTTGTAAAAGTAGAAATCAGCCTTTTTTTCTACCAATAATAAGATGTTATGTTAACCAAACGTGAATACGGTATACAATCTTTCTACAATAAAAAAGAGCTAATAAAGTAGCTCTTTTACTAGAATGTTGAGAAACAGGATCTAGAAGACTATTGTTTTTTGTTATTTTTTCTTCTTCCAATGTAATGATAATAAAGTTGTTTAATTTACAATAAAGTCATTAAACAAATAATATAGTTGTTAAAAAATCCTTCTTCTACTAACGAGGCAGGTTAGTGGAAGAAATAGCAAATGGGTTTAACTAGGATATCGATAAATTAAGATTTACTTACTTAACATTATACTTATTTTCGGACCGAGGCATCTAATCGGTGAGTATATACAAACCAAGTAATGCTTGCTGTTAATAATGTTGACGAAATTAAAGCTGTAAGAACACTATATGTTTGCCAAATAAGTATCGTTGACCAATCGAAGGCAAAAAACATTATACACTGGGCAATCGTAGCGATTAGGAAAATAATTGTTACGATTGTTCTCTTTTTTGTCATTGGCTGCTGCTCATTCGTTTTTCTTTTTCTTAATCCTAAGAAAAATAACAGAACGGCTAATAGGCAAAGAATAATTGTGGTAGACGACAAAATGATGTCCAAAAGCTGTGTGCCGCTTATCTCATATGACTGAGTTAGATTGCCGTTTAATATATTTTTAACTTTTAGTACCAGGTTTATATTGGTATTTGCGCCGTTGCTCAGTAAGCAGATGGCTGTTCTTTCATTTGGCAGTATGGCTACTTTGGTACTAAAATTTGGATTACCCCCAGTGTGTGCTATAAACGTTTGTTCGGCGTTTACCGACCAACCTGCCGCATAATACATATCATTGACAGCCGAAACAGACATATCACCCCTATGTGATTTTTCGATGGCCCTGTGAAATATTTCGGGTATGTCCTGCACGATACCCATCTGTATGCCCATCCAACGCGCCATATCTTTTGTATTAGAAATGATATAGCCGGCAGGTTTATTCCCAGCATAATCCGGAGCGTTAAATGGAGTTGTTATAAAAAAGGAAGAACGGTAGCCCTGCGCTAACTGTCCAGTGGCTTGAGCATCTTCTTTATAAACATACGTCTGGTGAAGACCTAAGGGTAGAAATACCTGTTCCTTCATAAAATTTTCATAGCTTTGTCGTGATACAATCTCAATAACCAAACCCAATACGTCATAATTAACGGTTCCATAGTTATATTGTTCACCGGGAGAGAACGCCAGTTCTACATCTACCAGCGTTTCCACAGTCTTTAGCAACATATCAGGCGTATTACCTTGTGGAATATTTTGAAGATGTCTAATATTTGTTAGGCCGCTGGTATGGTGAAGAAAGTTATTTAGTGTAAGGTTTTGCATATCAACAGGTTTACCTTGATACTTTAACGTAAACCAAGGTAAATATTTTTGGATAGGGTCAGTCATTGATAGCAGCCCTTGCTCTTCCAATAGCAAAATCCCCATACCAGTAAAAGCTTTACTCACCGAGGCCAACTCATAGAGTGTATTTTCACTTGCAGACAGTCCCTTTTCAAGATCTGCATACCCAGAAGAAAAGTAGAACACTTCACCATCAGCAAGTATTGAGAGTGACATTCCAGGCACACCTGACGTACGACAGGCATCATCTAGCAATGCTTGTATTGCCACAGATTTCGAATCTGACAACGCATAACTTTGTGTTGCAAATCCTGAGAATAATATAAATATCGTTAATACAAAAACAATAGTTTTTTTCATACACTCTCCTTTTTGAAGAATTATAAGGGTGTAAATAACTTATTTTTATAACTATAAACTAAATTCCAATTTATCTTTCTATTTATCTATATAATATCAAATAATTGTGAAGAGTTACACTTAAACTAACGTGGGCGTTAGTTCAATAAGAAGTAAACAACTTTATTATCCATTTTTTAAGCATTACATAAGCAGATGGATATAATTTGAAACAACTTTAAAGAGCCTTGCTGCATATAGAATGTAGTAAGGCTCTTATCTTTTTTAATCAAAATTCAATAACTTTATTATCACTATACATACAAAACGATAAATTAAATTCTGAAATCTTTGGTCATGATACGCTAGTTTTAATTGTAAGTACAAACCATCCATTAGCTAAAATAAGTAATTTTATTGATTTTCATGAATTAAAAAAACATCGATTCATTATCCGAGAAGAAGGGTCTAACACAAGAAATCATTTTGAAAAATGGTGTGAAACATACAATTTTCAACCTAAATATATCATTGAAATGGATCAATCAGAAGCAATTAAAATTGCAGTATCAAACAATTTAGGCGTTGCAGTTATGTTTAAATTCATCATTGATAACGACCCTAAATCCGAAAAATTTAAAATATTGAATGTAAAAGGGATGCCAATACACCGACCGATTCGAGTTTTTATGTTGGCTAATCAAAAAGATAATCTACTAAAGTAATCATTTATTAGTTTTTTGAAAAAACAAATGGCTACTTAGAGACTCACACCTACTAATTTATCTTTGAGATATCGCCACCTGCCTATCAAGTTAAGAATTTTATAGCACCCCTAGGTTGAAAATTCCGTGTGTTTATGACAGAAAACAGCTTGTTTTTTCGTTTTGGGGGTATTTGCTTTTCTTAGCTTGATAGCGATGTGGTGCTACCCCTGTTAGTAGTAATTTTAATATCACTATGGATAAATTGCTTTTAAAACTTTACTTCTGAGAACGAGAATTATGTAAATAAACTGTTCACTGGATTCCCATAGAAAACTGTGGTGAGATTACATTTTTGATTTTGAAGTACTTCAAAATCCTAGCTAGATGGCTATGTATCGGTACCCCACAATAAAAAGGCAGGAACATATCAAATATGTTCCTGCCTTTCATTTTAGAGAGATGTTTCCTAACAGTTGATTTTGTTAACGAAAGTTGACTTCAAATCCATATTTTGTGTGAAATAAAAGCATATAATAAAAGTATGAGGTGATGATGTGAAGGAGATAAATATTCATAAAATAATTGCGGATAAGAGAAAAGAAAAGGGGATTACGCAGGAAGAGTTAGCGGCGTATATAGGTATTACAAAGGCATCTGTTTCCAAATGGGAGACGGGGCAGAGTTATCCGGATATTACATTTTTACCACTGTTAGCATCGTACTTTAATATAAGTATAGATGAACTAATCTGTTATACACCGCAAATGGAACAGGAAGATATTAAAAATTTATATCATAGACTAGCGGAAGCTTTTAGTGAAGAACCGTTTGATGAAGTAATGATGGAGTGCAGAGGAATAATCAAAAAATATTATTCTTGTTTTCCGTTATTACTTCAAATGGGACTACTTTTTATTAATCACCATATGTTAACAGAGGATACGGATAAAAGAATTGAAATTTTAGAAGAGGCAATGTATCTCTTTAGCAGAGTGCAGGAAGAAAGTGACGATGTTTCTCTTGTGAAAGAGGCGGTATCGTTTCAAGCAACTTGTTATCTTATACTCAATAAACCGAATGAAGTATTACAATTGCTTGGCGGAACGATACGTCCTAATGTTCCAGAAGAGGATTTAATTGCCCAAGCATATCAAATGCTTGGAAATGCTGAAAAGGCAAATGAAATAATGCAAATTAGTATGTATCAACATTTAATACAACTCGTTGCGACAATACCGAATTATGTAGTAGTAAATGCTTCAAACGCTGAAAAGGTAGAGGTAATTTTAAATAGAGCTTTCATGTTAATAAATATATATGAAATAGAAACATTACATCCCAATATGACTTTAAAAGTATACTATGCTGCTGCACAAGTATATTGTATGCAAGGGAATTTTGAAAAGGCATTAGAAATGTTACGTAAATATGTAACGGTTTGTGCGGCAAGCTTCACAGTAAATTGTCTGCATTTACACGGTGATTCCTATTTTGATGCGATTGATGGATGGTTTGCAGAATTTCCACTCGGGGCTAAAACGGTTAGAAATGAAGAGATTATAAAGCGAAGTATGCTACAAAGTATTGCAGAGAATCCAGTTTTCGCTCCGATGAAAGATGTAAGAGAGTACAAAAATATAATAGCGAGTTTGAAGTTCAAATTAGATATAACTGAATAGAAGGAGGGTTCATATAATGACCTTTGACGAGTATGAAGTAGCGATAAAGAGTGAATTAACTTTGCTAGGTACGATTACTAAACCGAAAGCCGACGGGAAGTATGCAGCGGTTGTCATTATCGCAGGATCTGGAGAGATTGATCGTGATGGAACGATAGTACCGCTAAAGCTTGAGTCGAACATATATAAAGATTTAGCGCATGTATTGGCGAAGCTTGGAGTAGTAACGCTCCGTTTTGATAAGCGCGGAGTAGGAAAGAGTGACGGAGATATCATGAAGACTGGAATGTGGGATTTAGTTAGTGATATAGAGGCTACGATTATGTATTTAAAAGAACAGCCATTTGTTGATCCGGAAAATATCATTTTAGCTGGTCATAGTGAAGGATGTATGTTAGCAACTGTAGTAAACGCAAGAACACCAGTTAATGGACTCATCCTTCTTACAGGAGCTGCGGAATCTTTAGAAGAAGCTACTAAAGGACAAAGAGAGATTATTTATAAAGAGTTAAAAGAGCAAAAAGGACTAAAAGGCAAGCTAATGCGTCTTCTCAATATTGAGAAACGAGGAGAAAAGCAGGCTCAAAAGGCAACAGAGAAAATGATAAACTCCAAAAAAGATATTGTTAAAATTGGATTTAAGCCAATGAATGCAAAATGGTTTAGAGAGCATTTTCAGCATGATATTTATAAAGACTTACAACAAGTAACATGTCCAGTACTAGCTATTGCTGGTGATAAAGACTTTCAGGCGAATCCTGAAAAAGCGAAGAGAATTGGTAATTATGTGAAAGGTGATTCTGAAGTACATGTAATAAAAAATATGGATCATACTTTGAAATATTTTGAAGGTGATTTTAAAGCGTTGGAATTTAAAAAGATTTATGTGGAAAGTGCGGATAAGCCACTTCATCCAGAGTTGGAAGAAATAATTGTGAATTGGATGGATGCGCGTTTTATCTCGCAATATGCAGGAAGTAAGACTCTCTAAGCAAAATTTGATGAATAAGAGGAATGTAGTAGGGAGAGCGATTGATCGTTGTGGGTTAATAATAGGCGTGGAAATGTATTAACATGAATAACATATACAACCGAAATTACGCAACATATGACTTTTTTTGATGGTATAATAAGGAAAAAGGAGTTCTGAATAATGTCTTTAGGAACCAGTATTTATTATGCCATTACTGCATTGATTATCGGTGTATTGATTGGCGGGATAATACGCATAATTCGGCATACTAGTAATCGTAAAAAGCAAGATCCAGTTGAGCAAAAGTTAGATAGGATTATTCAATTGTTAGAAGAACAAAATAAAGATTGACCCTCTCTTCAAACGGGAGGGGCTTGTTGTTTTTATTGGAAGAGGCGGGAAATATAGGATACTTAATTCACTTTACTTCAATCCAACTAAAGTTTTATTTTCTCTATAATGCAGGTTTTATATAATATGAAAGTCAACGGCTATAACTACTTATAATATAATCGTTTCTTTGTTTCGCATAGAAAGGAATTGAGATTATGGAAAAATCAATAAAAAGTGAATTAATTGGAATGTTTATCTTTAATGAAACTTTTCATACATATGAGCAAAACGAGGGAAAAGTACATTGGGAATTGGATATTAGAAATGAACGTGTACACGTACATGAAATGATGAAAAGAGCAGAAAAGCTTTATGTATGTTTAGAAGAATTTGATAAAAAATCTAAGGTCGCTATAGCGAAAGAATTAATAGAGTATAAAAATGATTTTTGGCCTGAATATGATGAGAATGATGAACATTTAGATTGGGATGCTGTAGATGCAGGAGAATATGATATGACGAAAGAAACATTTGAGCAATCTATTACTCTTGTGGACATTGTAATTAGAGAAAATGATATATATTGCGAATATAATGATGGAGATGTATTTGGTGGACATAGAATCCATGCTTCTTTTGACAATGAGTACAATTTATTAGATGCAGAGATTTAGTTTTGAGAGATGAAAATGAAAAGGATTGATTACTATAATCAATCCTTTTGTCATTATTATAAGATAACGGTGAGATACTAGGTAGAGAGTTGCATAGTTTTAACGTATTATCCGAAAGGAGTCTCCTTCCTGGGGCGTGTGAAAGGCGATAGTCTAGCGGTAGGTGGATTTAGTTTAGTATTTGGATTGTAAGTTTTTTGTGATATTTTCCGTTTTAAAATGGAGGATACGATTAATTAACCTGTTAAAAACGAACATTAAAAATTTTTTTAATAAAAACGTTCACTTTTAGATTGCATGCACACTAAAAGTTTGATATATTACCAATATAATAATTTTACACATCATCACTCGTATATACTCGGTAATATGGTCCGAGCGTTTCTACCTAGTTCCCAATGAAAGAACTGGACTACGGGTTAAAGTATTCGGCCGTGCTATGTAATGTACGCTACCGATTTATAATTTTGCATGTGCTTAATTAACTTTGACTACCGTAGTTCTAGAAAGTAGAAATTCTTCTACAATTTCTAGAACTTTTTTGTTTGGACCAAAAGTATCGAGTATAGAAAACAACAAGAGAAAGAGGAGATTGTTTATGAAGAAGAATACGTTGAAAAAATGTGCTGCCCTAGTAACTACTGTTGCATTGTCATTCTCAATACTTGCGGGATGTAATGCGGGTCCAAAACAAGTTGAGGCAAAAAGTAATCAACAACCTATTTTAATTCAAGGGCCAATGCCGATAGAGGCTGAGAAGTTTGCAAAAAGATTAAAAAATGTGAAAGAAGAAAAGTCTGGAACTTTCGTATTTTATAAAGGCACTGTCGACAATTATCCTGTAATTGTAGCGAAAACAGGTAAAGGAATGGAAAATACAGCAGCCGCTACAGCAGTGGCTATTGAAAAATATAAGCCTATAGCGATTATTAACCAAGGAACATCAGGTGGACATGATCCTAATTTAAATGTATTTGATATTGTTTTGGGGAAAAAAGTTGCGAATATAGGTTCATTAAAAACAACAAATATGGATGAGAATCAAGGGATTGAACCGACAAAATGGATTTCAATGGACTTAATGGCTTCTGAAGGAAGTGCAGGAGAAGATCCAAATGCTGAGAAAATCCGATACTACGAGGGAGATAAGAATTTACTTGCAGCAGCTAATGCGGTAAAAGATAAATATACAAAAGGTAAAGTAGTGGAAGGTACGATTGGTTCAGCAGATGTTTGGAATAATGAAGTTGATAGAATTAAATGGTTCCATACAAAATACGGTACATCTGTTGAGGAAATGGAAGGCGCTGCAGCAGCGCAAATCGCAAAAGCGTATGACGTACCATTTTTAGGAATTCGAGTGTTATCTAACAATAAAACAAACGGCGGAAAATATAATCCAAATACAGCGGCGGCAAATCAAGAATATGTATATGAAGTAGTTAAAAAATATATAGATTCAATGCAAAGTAAATAGTAGTAGTTCTGTCCCAGTATAAACGTCAAGTAACTGTAAATGTTTTCGAGACGGATAAACTTGTCTTAGGAATGGTAGTTGAAAAAGAAAAGCTTGTTTCTTATAAAAAATATAAGAAACAAGCTTTTTTATTTAAAATAAATTGGGTAATTAAACTATAACGTCAATGTTTATCGTTGAATATCATAATAATATAATGGAGGTGATGTTATATGGCTCTTACTACAGGACCAATTGAAAATGTAGGAAATCAACCTGCTAATGCAAATAGAGTTAGGGTGAAGATCCTTAACCGTACTGCGGGCCCACTTACTGGAGTAGCTAGAGTTTTTAGACTTGACGGTTCATTAGCATTAATTGAACAGGTAAACTTCAATGTGAATTCTAATGCTTCTACTTTTGCAACTCTAAGTTTAGTTCATCCTGCTTTTGGACAAGCATTTGAATATGAAGTTCAAATTGTTCCTAATCAACCTGGTGGCCTATATAGTGTTTATGGACTAACAGCTGAAAGTGTTATCATTACTGCACAACGTGTTGTGAACTCAGAATTGACACAGTTTCTTTAATTAAAATAGATTGGTGCCTACATGGTATCCAATCTATTTTTGTACTTATTCTTGAGAGGAAGAAGGGTTTTACAAAAAAAATAAAGACAGTTATAGAAAAAGGAAAAGTCGATTTATCAAATATGCATAATTGCATAAAAAAATTGAAATTTATAGGTTAACATTAAACTACTTTTTAATTGTAAAGAATATTTTAATAATCTGTACTAGAGAAGGATATTCCTTGTGAAAAGTAGATAAACAAAAAGTGTGGAAATAATACAGACTCAATAGAGTTTTGTATTAAATAAAAAGAAAAGGATGGGTATGGCTTTCTAAAAGTTTTTAGGGGTTAGAAAGCATTTTTTAGTTAATAGCTTCAAATTATATGTTAAAGGGGAAATGGGTATATGAAGTTTCGAAATACAAAGCTTGCTATGGTTACACTATCTTCATTTTTTATTTTAAGTACTGCATCTCTATCATTCACAGATATTATACACGGTGAAGTAGCTTCTGCATCACCACAAGAGATTACTGTAAAAAGCTATGATGATACATATTATAATAATGCAATAGGAAAAACGGGTTTAGAATTAAAGAAGGAACTTCATAATATTATTGATGATCATACAAAGTTATCATACAGTGCGGTTTGGGAAGCACTAAGAAATACTGATGAAGATCCAAATAATAAAAACAATGTGATACTCTTATATACTGGGCGTTCGCAAGGGAAACTTACGAATGGTTCAGGAGTTGATAATTGGAACCGAGAGCATGTTTGGGCAAAATCTCACGGTGATTTTGGAACGACTGCAGGAGCTGGAACGGATTTGCATCATTTAAGAGCGACGGATGTATCTGTAAATAGCTCACGTGGAAATCTGGATTTTGATAATGGTGGTGTAAATCATTCGGAAGCGACAGAATGTAAATATGACAGTGATTCTTGGGAACCTCGTGATAGTGTAAAAGGAGATATCGCTAGAATGCTATTTTACATGGCTGTTCGTTATGAAGGAGACAACGGCGAAATAGACTTAGAATTAAATGAAAAGGTGAATAACAATAAAGATCCATACATGGGCAAACTATCCGTTTTACTAAAATGGAATGAACAAGATCCTGTAGATGATTTAGAGCGAAAGCGTAATGAAGTGATTTTTACGAAATATCAACATAATCGTAATCCTTTTATTGATCATCCGGAATGGGTAAATAAAATTTGGAACTAAAATACTTAAAGGTATTTTACTTTGAAAGAAGGGATTGATCACTATGATCAATCCCTATTTATATCTATACTAGAATAAGTGATTTTTATAGGATTGGAGAATAGAATCGATATTTTATCAAGTAAAGTATAATATGAGTCTTTTAATACGGCCCCCACTCAATATTCACGCCAACAATAAGAAAAATAAGTCCGATGATAAACCAGATGAATGCAAGAGGAGCCATAAACCGAATCCATTTTCCGTAAGAAATGCCGCTCGCTGCGAGTACGCCCATTAAAACACCGGAAGTTGGATTGAGGCAGTTTACCACACCTTCGCCGAGCATAACAGCTTGTACTGTAACTTGGCGTGTAATGTGCATGAAATCAGCTAATGGAGCTAATATCGGAATGAAAATAACAGATTCTCCTGTCCCGGATGAAATGAGGAAATGTAATGCGGCACTACTTACATACATACCGATAACGCCAAATACAGGGCTTTGTCCTTCGAGAGACTGTGCTAGCTGATTCACAATTGTATCAAGCAATTTGCCTTGTTCTAAAATGACTGAAATACAACGAGCCATTCCGACGATCAAAGCACCGTATATGAGATTTTGGCAGCCTGCTAGAAAAGTAGAAGCGATATCGTTTGCTTTCATACCACCTATTATTCCCGCTGTAATTGCTATGAAAATAAAAGTAGCGGTCATTTCTGCATCTGTCCAATGTAGACGGAAAGCGCCTATTAAAAATACAATTAATGATAAAGCTGAAACGAGTAAAATTAATTTATGACGTATTGTCCAAGGAACTTCTGTTTTCACTATTTCTTTCTCGCTTGAAAGAGCATTACTTGGAAACCAGTTGTCGCCGAGAATGCTTCCTTTATTCGATTTCTTTAAACGTTTTACGTACCAATTAATATAAAGAATGGTAGCAATTAAAAAAGAGATATAAATTGCCGTACGTAAACCAATCCCTGAAAACATCGGGAGTTCTGCGATTTTTTGTGAAATGCCTAAAGGTGAGGGAGATAATATAGTAGCGTTAAAACCAGCATAAGTGCCTAAGTAAATAATTGCTACGCCGACGATAGCGTCCCATTTTAATGCGCGTGCAACGATGATGCCGATGGGGATAAAGCCGATAACTGAGTTAACGATAATGCCAGTCGTTCCGAGAATAGAAAAGAGTGCGGCGACAATGCAAATGAAAAGTAATTGCTGATTACGAAATTTATTAATTACATGATAGATTAAACCGTCAAGAGCACCTGTCTTTTCAAGAATGGCAATGGCTCCACCTGTAAATAAAATTAAGAAGATGATAGGAGCAGCAAGTGTCATTCCTTTTTCAATAGCAGTAAAAAAAGAAACAAATCCTACCGGCGATTGTGGAACAGAATGATAACTTCCTGGTATTGTCGTCGTAACAGTGCCGTTTGTAACTCTTTTAAATTCTCCAGCAGGAACGAAATATGTAGCTATTGCACAAAGTAAGGCGATAAAAAATAGTAGTACGTACGCGTCAGGCATTTTAAAATTTCGTTTACTAGGATGTTTTTTTGCCTCAGTTTGTAATTGCATAAAACCCCTCCTTTTTCACTTGGTTAATTTTTAATATTCTGAAATTTATCTGTGAAATAGATTATAATAAAGGTTGCTTCCTAAGGCAATAGTTTTTCTGTCCTTTTCCCGCGCATACAAATTATTGCAACATTAGACAGGGAAACGAAAATAATCCAAGAATATGTTATATAGAAAGAATAAGGAAAAGAGGGGAATAAGATGTGGAAAACTACGGATCTATGTGATGAGTTTGAAAAAGAATTACAAATATGTCGCCAGTCTTTTCGGTCATTTGGGAAGAAAGAACAATTTTACGGGAAAATTGCAACGGTAAAAGTGAAGGATGATAATGTACTAGTGAAGGAAGGATTGCAAACACTACCAGAAGGAACGGTATTAGTTGTTGATGGCGGAGCATCTACGAATTGTGCGTTACTTGGTGATAATTTGGCAGCTATTGCGGAGGAAAGAAAGCTTACAGGAATTATTGTATATGGTTATGTTCGTGATTCTAGTGAACTAAAGAATATGAATATAGGTATTTTAGCGTTAGGGACATTACCAAATAGAAGTGTAAAAGAAGGGAAAGGAGAACGAAATATTTCATTGCAATTTGGACAAGTAGAATGGAAGCCGAATGAATATGTGTATGCGGATGAAGATGGCGTCATTATTAGTGAAAAGAGTTTGCATCGTTAAAGGCTAGTAAGTTACTATTCTTAGAAAATAAATCCGATAAAGCATGGACAAAATTCTTTGTCAATAGTAAAATAATACAGAAATTTATAATTTACAGAATGTATAGGTTTATCGTTTTACGATAACTGAAATGGAAGTAAGAAGTGCCTAGAAAAGTGAATGTTATCGC
The DNA here is from genome assembly GCF_040448665.1 of Bacillus cereus group sp. MS39. NCBI lineage: Bacteria > Bacillati > Bacillota > Bacilli > Caryophanales > Bacillaceae > Bacillus > Bacillus cereus group sp. MS39. The sequence goes on from NZ_CP123058.1 coordinate 2,112,664, forward strand.
AATGATACGTTCATAAACAAAATTATTTTTTCTATACAAATATAGCCGCGCATGATGCGGGTAGGAGGTGTTGCACAGTTTGTTCGACACTTACAAAAAAAGAGTGTCAATTGCACGCCCTTGAAGGGCCTTTTTTTGTGTGAATAGTAGTAAGGGAGGAAATTTTGGGATGGCAATGTTAAAAAAATGGCTGCTTACGTCGTTAATGGCAGTTACACTTGTATTTGTTTCTTTTGCGAATACAGTACATATTACGTTTGCTGAAGGAAATACAGCAAAACTTGCAATTATTGGTGAATCACAAAAGGGCATTATGTTATGTCCGAAAGAAGAGCAAATTACAGATGGGGAAACAGCTTTAAGTTTGCTGCAAAAAGTCATGGGGGACAAAGTAACAGCAGAGACGATGTCGTTTGGAACGTATGTTAAAGGCATTGACGGCTTAATGGCTGGGGACACAAGCGGCTGGTTGTATGATGTAAATGATAAATCTGTAGAAGTTGGAGCAGATAGTTATAAATTAAAGTCTGGAGATGTTGTTGTCTTTCGTTTTGTTGCAGACTGGAGCAATATGAGCCAGGAAACATTACAGCAAACATTAGATAAATTTGGTACTTGTAAAACTGTAGAAGAACCAAAGACAGATGATCCAAAACAAGAAAAACCAGATGATCCAAAACAAGAAAAACCAGAAGAACCAAAAACGGATGATCCAAAACAAGAAAAACCAGAAGAACCAAAAACAGATGATCCAAAACAAGAAAAACCAGAAGAACCAAAAATAGATGATTCAAAACAAGAAAAACCAGAACAACCAAAGCAAGAGAACATTCAAGTTCCAGCAGCGAAAGTAAATGACGCGATCTCTAAGACATCTGAAAAGATGTTACAAGATGGAATTGAAAGTGATTGGGTAGCTTTAGGCCTTTCTCTTTCTGGAAAGAATGTTCCAATTGAGGCGAAATTAAATTATGTTAAGTCAGTAACTGAAAAAGTAGAAAAGCGCATTAACCGTTTTTCAGCGACAGATTTAGCTAGAACGATTATTATGATGAATGCAATGCAAGCAGACCCTACAAAGGTTGGCGAACATAATTTAGTTCAAAAATTGTATGAATCAGATAAAGTAAATTCTGTTACAGGTTATACATTTGCTTTACTTGCATTTGATACGAAGAAATATGAAGTTCCAGTGAATTCAAAATGGAATCGAGTTGCTTTAGTAGATGCGCTTTTAAACTCACAGCATACAGATGGCGGCTGGACTTACGATAGCGCAAGCAGTAAAGACAGTGCTAGTAGCGTTGATGTAACAGGTATGGTTTTATCAGCATTAGCTCCATATCAAGATCGACCAGATGTGAAGACAGCTGTAGAAAAAGCTGTTGCCTATTTATATAAAGAGCAACTAGAAAATGGTGGTTTTTCTGCTGATGGACAAGAAAACTCTAATAGTGTTGCGCAAGCAATTATTGGACTATCACTTGTGAAAGATGTAGATCAAAACCGTCTACATAAGGCAGTGCAAAATCTACTGTCATATCAACTTCCAAATGGTGAATTCAAATGGTTACCAAGTGATCAAAACGGTAGCGGAATGGCTACAGAGCAAGCGTTATTAGCACTACTTCAGTTTAAAGATCTTGAAAAATCGATTTATGACTGGTCAAATGTATCTGTTCCTGAAATCGATAAGAAACCAAATGTGGATTCAGAAAATGTTGTAGTAGAAAAAGAAGTTACTGAACAACCAGAAGAACAAAAACAAGTACAACAAGAAACAAAAGATGATAATTTAAAAGTTGTTGTTGATAACGAACCGGTTAAAAGCAAAAAGTCAGGAAACGGTAGCACACTACCAAAAACAGGAGCATCTTCTCATAGTGCAGCTACAGAAGTAGGTATGGGTGTATTATGTATTGCTTCTGCATATGTATTATGGAGACGTAAAGCAGCTTAACAAAAATTAGGAGCAATCATTTGCTCCTAATTTTTAATATGAAAGGTGAGAGACAACATGAGTAAGATGAAGTGGTTTATTTCTTTAATGCTTTCACTTGGGCTACTTGCCGGATGTGAAGAGGCAGCTGTAAAGCCTGAGAAAAAAGTAGAACCAAAGCAAGAAGAAGTAGCAAAACAAGAAGAGAAAAAAGATGAAGCGAAACCGGAAGAAAAACCGGAGGAGAAACAAGCTGAACAAGAGCAAAATAAGCAAGACGACGAGAAAGAGAAACAAGAACAAAAAGTAGAAGAGAAGCCGAAAGAAGAAAAAACACAGGCACAACCGGAAGTAAAGCAAGAAGAGAAACCTAAAGAACAGCCTGCTGCTAAGCAACCAGAACAGCAAAAAGCACAAGAAGAGAAACAACAACAACCGAAAACACCAGAAGTAAAAGAAGAAGCGAAGGTTGTGAATCAGCCGAAAGAAACACCGAAGCAGGAGCAAAAGAAAAATCCAGAAGAGAACAATAGTGTACCAACTCCGCCAACACCGGTACCACCACCACCACCAGAACCACCTAAACCACAAGCAAAACAAGTTACGATCTCAGTAAAAGGTAATGAAGGCTACTTATTAGGTGCGAAAAAAATGGATGTACAAGAAGGCGATACAGTGTATAAAGTATTGCAACGTACAGGTTTAGATGTGGATGCGAGTGGATCTAAAGGCGATGTTTATGTAAAAGGGATTAATGATTTATATGAAAAAGATATTACAGCTACTAGTGGATGGAAATATCGTGTGAACGGTGCGTTTCCAAACCATAGTGCAGGTGTAGTAACAGTTAAACCAGGAGATACAATCGAGTGGGTGTATGTATTAAAATAAGAAAGGCATTCGGTAAAGGACTATGAAAATAAGTTTTTCTTCTTTACATCCTTTTGTGAATTTTTTCTATTATATCGGGGTGATGATACTATGTATGATGTGTCTTCATCCTCTTTTTTTAATTGGGGCAATTCTATTAATCGTTATAATCAATGTGATGCAAGGGAATAGCGAAAAGATAAGAAAGATGTTACCGAGCACAATCGTTTTCTTTTTTATGGTCATTTTATTTAATTCGTTATTAACGCATAGAGGCCGAACTACATTATTTTGGTTAGGTGATAGCCGTATTAAGCTTGAGGCGATTATGTTCGGACTAGTAATGGGGTTATTATTAGTTGCGATTATGTTTACGTTTGCTTCGTATAATGATATTATTTCAAGTCATAAATTTTTATATTTGTTTTCTAGAATTTCACCGAAAGTAGCATTGTTAACGATGATTACGGTGAGGTTTGTTCCATTGTTTATGAGGCGATTACAGAAAATAACACTCGTCCAAAAGACAAAAGGTATACAAGTAGATGCAGGTTCCATTGTGGAACGGGTGAAAAATGGTATGCAATTGCTACAAGTATTATTAATTTGTTCATTAGAAGATGCGCTGCAAACAGCAGATTCTATGCAAGCCCGTGGATTTGGTGTAACGAAGCGTACGACATATATTCGGTATAGAATGGAAAGACGAGATTGGTGTACGCTCAGTTATTTAAGTATTCTACTTATCATTGCTATTATATGTAATACGTATGGCGGGGGAAAGCTAATCATTTATCCGAAAGTCGAATCTATTCTATTTCAGCAATACGATGGAGTGATGTTCGGAGTATTTATGATGTTTATTAGTCTACCAATTATAATGGAAGGAAAGGAATGGATATGGTGGCGCATGCAGAAATAAACAATTTATCATTTGTATATGCTGATGAGAACGAATATGCGTTACAGCATATTTCTCTTTCTATTCAAAAAGGAGAGTTTATTGCACTTGCTGGAGGGTCAGGCTCTGGAAAGACGACTTTATTGAAACATTTTAAAAAGGAATTACTTCCAATCGGTACACGTTCAGGAGAAATTTTTTATGAGGACGTTTTATTAGAGGAAGTACCTGATTTATTATCTGCACAAGAAATTGGTATGGTATTTCAAAATCCAGAAAATCAGCTCGTAATGGATACGGTCATTCAAGAATTAGCATTTTCTTTAGAAAATATCGGGTTACCATCACAGATTATTCAAAAACGAATAGCAGAGCTTATTAGCTTCTTAGGATTTCAAGATTTATTGCACCAATCTGTTCATACGTTATCTGGCGGGCAAAAGCAGCTCGTCAATTTAGCTGCGGTATTAGTTATGCAGCCAAAACTATTATTATTAGATGAACCGACGGCGCAGTTAGATCCAATTGCAGCGAAAGAGTTTTTAGGATTGTTAAAACGTATTAACGAAGAACTTGGCATTACGATTGTTTTAAGTGAACATCGTTTAGATGAAGTGATACCACTTGCAACACGCGTTATTTGTATGAATAATGGTCAAATCGTGTATGATGGCAGCCCTAAAACGGTTATAGCGAATATGTGGGAAGTTGAAAAGTTCCGTCCATTTATTCCGCAAATTCCAAGATTGTTTTTAGAATGGAATGTAGAAGATATTCCGTTTACAGTGCGAGAAGCGCAAATGAAACTGAATAACTTTTCAGAGATATCATATGTGAATGAGCCAGTAGCAAAAAGTGAAAAACACGAAGTTATTTTAAGTGCAGAGCATATTTCGTTTCAATATGAAAAAAATAGTCCACTTATTTTACGAGACTTAACCGTATCGATTGAAAAAGAAAAATGGGTAGCTCTCGTTGGAAAAAACGGTACCGGGAAGTCCACGCTTTTGACGATTTTAGCGGGATTGCAAAAAGCGAGAAGAGGGAAAGTAAAGTGGAATGGGAAAGTGATACATAAAATTGATTCGAAAGAACGATTTAAAAGTATCGGGTATGTATCACAGCATCCGTATTATCATTTTACATTTGATACAGTGTGGGAAGAAGTGTATGAACGTGCACGCGAGTTATACGGAGAACAAGGAAAAGAAATAGCAGAAGATATGTTGAAGAAGTTTTGGTTGTGCTCGCTTAAAGAACGCCATCCGCATGATTGTAGCGGGGGAGAGCAACAACTACTTGCGTTATGTACAACGTTATTATCAAAGCCGACTTTATTATTACTTGATGAACCGACAAAGGGATTAGATCCGTGGAAAAAAGAAAGAGTAGGAGAGATATTTAGAAAGCTACAAAAAGAAGGTACAACAATTGTAATGGCAACGCATGATATTGAGTTTGCAGCGAAATACGTTGATCAATGTATGATGTTATTTGACGGAGCAGTCATTATGAATGATACACCGAAAGAATTTTTTAGTGGCAACTTCTTTTATACAACCTCTATTAATCGATTTATTCGAAAAGAGTTACCATATGCATTAACGTGGGAGGATGTGTACGAAGCGTGTCCAAACGATATGTTGCATTCATAATATGTATTTTTGCAGTAATAATAGGCACATTACTCTTTACTACACTTATCATGGACGGTTATTACATGTTAAGTAGTTTGTTTTTATTAGTTGTTATTATGTTACCGTTTTATATCCGCTTTGAAAGAAAGGCTTTTGTTTCACGTGAAATTGTACTCGTTGCTGTGTTAGCGGCAATTGCAGCAGTTAGCCGCGTACCATTTTCGATATTGCCAAGTGTACAACCGACTTCATTTGTCATTATCGTTTCTGCAATTGTGTTTGGGAGTGAAACTGGTTTTATGATTGGTGCAACAGCGGCTATCGTATCTAACATTTTTTTAGGACAAGGTCCGTGGACGCCGTGGCAAATGTTTTCGTGGGGTATGATTGGTTTTATAGCTGGATTATTACGTAATACATTTTTAATGCGAAAGCTATGGGGAAGACTTCTATACGGATTGTTTGTTGGATTTTTATTTGGCTGGATTATGAACTTCTGGGGGCTTCTCGGTTTCATACGTGAGGCAACGTGGGAAGCTGTCATTTCGTATTATATCGCAAGTTTTTATTTCGATTTGAGCCATGCGATTTCGAATGTTGTTTTCTTACTATTATTTAGTACGTCTTGGATTACGATTCTTACAAGATTTAAAAAGAAATATGGCATATTAGAAAAGCATAACATGGCATAGAAAAGCATACTCATATAAGGTAGGGTCGCGACTTACATATTCGTTTGCCTCTTTCATGCTTCTTACATATTGTAAGGAGCATTTTTTATTGTCAAAAAATCGATTCAATATATATCCGTTATTATATAAAATTATTTGTATAATAGTAGGTGAGAGTTATTTTCAAAAGGGAGGTGTATAGTTAATGAAGTTAGTTATTCCGGAGCAACACGGTGCATGGGCTATGCTCGTTATACCATTTCTATTAAGTGTTATTCTTGGGAAACCTACTATGTATCATATTCCATTGTTTTTAGCTTGGTTCTTTATCTATTTAGCTACGTATCCATTTCTTATGTACATAAAGCAAAGACGAAAAAAAGAGTTGTTACATGCTGCAATTGTATATTTTATCATCGCGTTCGTATTTGGAATGATTTCTCTATTATATGAATGGCGCATCCTTTTATTCGTAGCAGTAATGATTCCATTATTTATTGTAAATATGTATTACGCTCGTCAAAAGAATGAAAGAGCGTTACTAAATGACATTAGTGCGATTATTGTTTTCTGTATTGGCGGTTTAGTTAGTTATTATTTTTCAATGAAACTTATAGATAAAACAGCACTATTTATTGCACTTATATCATTTTTATATTTTTTAGGAAGTACGTTTTATGTGAAAACGATGATACGTGAGAAAAATAACCCGAAGTATCGTTTTATATCTTGGGGTTATCATATTGTATTAACAATCATTGTATTTGCTATGAATCCGTGGTGTTCTCTTATTTTTATACCAAGTGTCATGCGAGCAATTATGTTGTACGGTAAAAAAATTTCTATTATAAAAGTAGGTATTTTAGAAATTGCTAATTCTGTATATTTTTTAATCATAACGGTAATAATTATGAAGTATGCCATTTGAAAAAACTTCCCACCTTATGATGGGAAGTTTTTTCAATCTTGTTCTAAAATATGAACTGTGTAATCACAGCGTTGAATAGCTTGTTCGATCGCATAAAGTGATTGTTCAATACGAGCGCGATTAAAATCTTTTTCAACAGTCTGTAGCGCTGCTTCTAAACAATGTTTTGCTTCTTGTAATGATTGAAAAGAATCTTGTACATATCCGCGAGCATTTTCGTGCATTTCATACTCCTCCTTGCATATTCATATATGTATAGTATGAACAGGAAGAAAGAAAATATAATTTGTTGTATTTGTTTGACAATTGAAATGAAATTACGTATAGTAAGAATTAAGTGAATATTTTCTTATCCAGAGAGGTGGAGGGACTGGCCCGATGAAACCCAGCAACCGCGATGCAGGTGCTAATTCCAGCAGAACATATTTGTTCTGGGAGATAAGACGAAGATATATACGTAACTTCTTCTTATCGGAGAGGTTTTTTTGTTGCAAAAAAACCGATTACGAAAATTTATATTAAGAAGAAAGGGGTTGCGAAGTACTGTGACACTCGAAAAATACGTAAAACTGCGTAGTACAGTTTATGAATATATGATAGAGCAAGGTAAGCCAATATCATTGTTAGATATTCAAGAACATATCGTTTCGCATCATGAAGGAAAATTCACGAAAAAGATGTTACATCAATTTTATTTATCAAGACTATTAGATGAACTGAAACTGGATGGGAAAATTACATTAGCTGATGAATATCTCTATACTGAAAAAGGGGTATTTTATAAGGCGGGAAAAGGGAGCTAAGCTCTCTTTTTTTTGAAGTATGTAGAGTAAAAGACTGCTTGAGCAGCCTGATACAAGGGAATGGTGTTGAGTGTGTAGTGTCAAAGATTGAATGTGCCTGAAAGAGGCACTTCATATCGGCTGCAAATGAAAAGAGACACCTCCGCCGAATAGGTGTCAGTCGTTTTGTCATATAGACTTGCTATTTGACAGTTATTAGAATAACATGCAGGGGTTATGGAAGTCAAAAGGGAATTAAAGGAAGAGGTGTTGTTATGTACGCTTACTTATTACATGATATAACGAAATGGATTCCTAAGTACATTATGGATAAAGGGTATGAATATTATGAAGAGGGACATGTAGAAGATGTTGAAATACAAGACAAGAAAATATTTGCTTTCGTTACTGGAAATGCAGGAAACTATGAAGTGATTATTGATCTTGAAGATTTTACAGAAAGTAGCTGCGAGTGTCCTTATGAAAACTATTGTAAACATATGGCGGCAGTTGTTTATGATATTCAAGGCACTGGTGAAAGTACGGTGAAAGAGAAACTGAAAGATTTAGACAAGGAAGAGTTACTTACCGTATTAAACCGTTTATTACAAAGCTCAAAAAACGTGCAAATTGTAGAGAAGATGTTAAAGAAGGGGAAACTTTAACTTATAGAGGGAGTTGTTTTGTAGTGAATGTACTAATTGTATACGCTCATCCCAGTCCTTCCAGTTTTAATGCGGCGATTTTAAAGCATGTGCAAAAAGGATTACAAGAAACAGATCATTCGGTTACGGTACTTGATTTATATAAAGAACAATTTGATCCAGTCCTTGTATTTAATGAGGATAAGAAAAGACGTGATTTAGTAAATGAAGAAGAAACAGCCCGGTACAGAACGTTAGTGGAAAAAGCAGATACGCTTCTCTTTATATATCCGATATGGTGGTGGGGGATGCCTGCTATTTTAAAAGGGTTTATTGATCGCATTTTCGTTGCTGGCTTTGCTTATAAATATGAAGGTGCCCTGCCGAAAGGATTATTGAAGGGGAAGAAGGCGTGGGTGATTAATACGTTAGACTCACCGTTATGGTACGTCGCCTTATTATATCGATCAGCAGATTGGATTATGATGAAAAGAGGGGTTTTACGTTTTTGCGGCATTCGCGATATAAAACGATCTGTTTTTCAATCTGTGAAAACGAGTAAACGAGAGAAGCGGGAAAAGTGGTTATTACAAATAGAAGAAAAGGCTCGTACATTATGAATGAAATGGAACGTATAATAAAGTGTTGCAATTATGATAACGAACTTTTTCGTACATATATTAATTGTTTAATCCAATTGAAGAAATGTAGTGAAATGTTTCAACAAATACAGATTCAATTAAGAAATGATTATTTAATAAGAGGAATCTGTGAAAGAGAAGTGGATGAGGTAGTAAGAGGAAGTAAAGAGTATGAAACGTATTTTCTTCCTAAAGCGTTACAGTGGAATTTCCTTAAGAAAAATCCACATCTAATTGAAAAAGTATGTGAAGACTTTTTTGCATTTGAGGCGTTATATCTTACGGAGATAGAGTGGGAAAGGGTTATAAATTGCGTGGGAAATAAGTGATTTATTATGTAAAAAAGCTAGTATAAAACTAGCTTTTCGTTTAAATAAATAAGAAGCATAGACTAATGATGAATCCTGCATATAGTAAGTTAACAACGCAAAATCCCATAATATCACGGGCACCTAAACCAGCTATCGCTAATGCCGGTAATGCCCAGAATGGTTGAATTAAATTCGTCCAAGCATCGCCCCACGCAATTGCCATTGCTGTTTTTGCAGCAGGGACACCAAGTTCAGCACCAGCTGGAATCATAATGGGTGCTTGCACAGCCCATTGACCGCCGCCAGACGGAACGAAAATATTAACGATGCCAGCACTTAAAAAAGTAAAGAGCGGGAAAGTCGTTTCGTTTGAAATGCTAATAAAGAAATTCGAAATAGCTCCTCCAAGTGAAAGTCCTTCACTATTTGCTCCAATCATCATTCCCATAATTCCTGCGTAAAACGGAAATTGAAGTAAAATACCAGAAGCACTTTTCGTAGAGTCCGAAAAAGCGCGAATATATTGAATCGGAGTACGGTGGAAAATAAGTCCAGCAATTAATAACATAAAAATCACGATATCGAGAGTAAGGTTAAAGCCTTTCGTATAAAAGTAATTGAAAATATAAATGAGACCTAACAATCCAACACAAAGTGTAATAATGATGCTATTTTCCATTTTTTCAGCGAACGTATTGTTCCCTACTTCTTGAGTGGCAGCTTCTTCATGAAATACGCTAGGATCTACTGTTATCGTATGTTTTTCATCTGGATGCATCGCTTTATTAATGAGAGGCATCGTAACGAGAAAAATAATAACTGGAACGAGTGCGTATGGTGAAAATAATGTTTCTGTTATTGGAATCGCTTCTTTTATACTTCCCGCTGTCGTTTTAATTAACGTTTCGCCGCCAGTTGCTAACGTAAGAGGAATAGAAGCAGAAAGCCCCGCATGCCAAATGAGAAATCCAGAGTAAGAAGAAGCAATTGCTAGTCTATAATCTAATCCTTCAAGCTGCCTGGCCACTTCTTTTGCATATAAAACAGATACAACAATACCAAATCCCCAGTTTATGTATGCTCCTAGTAAACTTACGATTGAAATGGCAATAATACCTTGTCCATTCGTTTTCGGTAGTCTTGCAGCTTTCGTTAATCCTTTTTTAATAAGAGGAGCATTTGCTAAAGCAGATCCTGTTACGAGTACAAGTGCCATTTGCATAGAAAAGGCGAGTAGTCCCCAAATGCCATTACCCCAGTGATTAATCATTTCCACAGGTGTTTGGTGCGTTGCAAACATGCCGAAGAAGATAACAAAAACAGTTAATAAACATGATAAAATAAACGGTTCTGGCAAGAAACGTTGCACTAAGGCGACGCAACCATTAGTAAAAGAACGAAACAAAATAGATCAACCTCCTTATGTATGTTTATTACAATTATTCGAGGTTGATTTGGGAATAACCTTCGATATACTGAAAATTCTGATATTTACACAGGTAGAAAAAATAAGAGCAAGATTATTGCGAATTTCTAATATAGTATATAAATGTCTAGCATTTACACCAAAAAATACAAAGGGAATTCAAAATAACTATTGATTTGAAATAACATAGGTTGTAAAATAGCGGTGAATATTCTTAATTTTGGAAAAAGAATGGTGTTGTAATGAACAAAACGAAATTGTTTATTGGATCTTCTTTAATGATTGCTATGTTAAGCACATCAGCTTTTCCAGCTTCCGCGGATTCCCTAGTTACAAATGATATTACACAACAACAAAAACCAATTAATTTATTATCAAACGAGGAAATTCCTGGAGTTAAAATTATTGATATTACTAGAGAACAATATGTTAAAAACGTAGCAAAGAATGAAAATATCTCATATAAAGAAGCTGATAAACTTGTTTCTGCTAGAACTGTTCAAAGTTTAAGTAAAATAAATCCTACTGCAGCAGCTAGTAGTAATGTTATTTGGAGACAAGCTTCTTGGACACAAACTTATTCTGGAAATTCTATTTTTAAAGCTGATTTAGAAGGTAGTATTGAAATTTATTCTTCTGGATCTTTTAGACAAATTAATAGCTCTACTGTTGGTTCTTCTCTTTCTGCGGGTAAATATTCTGCTACATGGGCACAAAGTAATTCTTGGAAGACAACGGCATATCCAACGATTAGTGTGACATTGGGAGTAACGGGTAAATTTTTTACAACAGTTAGTAATTCAGGTGGAGTAAGTGGTGGGATTGCAGGATTTTCAGTTAGTAGTACTAGTACTACTAGTGTTACGTACGTTTCAAATGGTATGACAATTCAAAGAGAATATAGTGTTTACTAATAGGTGGTAATAAATCGATGAAAAAAAATGTGGAATAATCATATTGGTTTTGTTTTTTATTTTGAGTGCTTGTTCTAGTGAAAATAATAATACTTTTAAACAAGCAGATATTGAAAAGGGAATAGTGTATGAATTACTTTCTAAAAATACAAATACGAACACTGAAATATCTTATAAAATAAAAATGACGAATAATACCGATTATGTTATTGCGCAAAATAATGTTATGTTTTCATTTCCTAAATCCCCAACAAAATCTGGTCAAACAACTAATCCATTTAAAGTGTTAGCTAAAGGTAATAAATTAAATGTTAAACCTGGGGATAGTGTTGTTTTGGAAGTATCATTTTCTCCTGATTTTTATTCTGAATTTAAGAATACAGAAGTGACTAAAGCGAATTTGTATATAACGGGTTATATCGATAAATTAGCTGATGAAAATCATTTTGATTTTATTAAAAGTATTAATTTAGATTGAAAAAGTGAGCTATTTAACATGTTAGTGTTAAATAGCTCACTTTTATTTAGAAGAATGCACTAAGTTAAGTTAGACAGGCAAAATGGGGGTATGTAGTTTACGTTTCTGGAATAATTGTAATAGCGATGGTCTGAATTGAAGCCTCAATTTCGTCGTTTTTACTTTGGCTATTGTAGTATTTAATCATTAATTCGTTAAGTTCATTTTGAAACTTTCCAAAGTGTTCTTCATCTAGCTTTAATTCTACTACAGAAAAAGTAGCCTTATCTTCTTGACTGTTTTGTTCCTCTAATTTCTTAAGGTAACTTTGATATTGTGTCATAAGTGATAGCTGGTAGTAGGAAATGTAGTTTAACTTTTGATCATCAGATAAGCCTTTCCATTCACTTCCTTCAATTTTTGCATCTTCTTCATTGATTGCGTAATATTTTTCAGAAACAGATTTTACCTTTTTTTCTTTAATTACATGGACGATACCAGAATCAACCATAGTTTGTAGCTGTCTATATAGTGTTGCTTGTGGTACATTTTTAATGATTTTTACCATTTCTAATGGTGTTAGCCCATCTTCCTTATTTCTCATTAACACTTGGCAAATTTTCATTCTTACAGGATGCATTAAAATTTCAACTTTATTACTCATTATATCACCTTATGTATTGTTTTTTTATTCTCATTATAAATAATGAGAATAATGATTGCAATCCATCCGTTTTTATTTTATCATTATCAATAATGATAATGAGATTTGAAAGGAGTGATGACAATGAAAATACATTATGGATTGAATGATCTTAAAGACATTGATATTATGGCTTTTCTACCCATTATATTACCAGTTATTGCAGTCGGGGCACTTTTAGTTTTCATTGCATTAATTGATTTATACCGAAATAGAAAAACTAGAAAAAATGTACTTGTATGGACGCTAATTATTATTTTTGTTAACGTATTGGGACCTATTCTGTACTTTGTTATAGGGAGAAAGGACAGTGAGAAATTATGAAATTAGAGATTAGAAATGTAACAAAATCATTTAAAGGGAAAATTGCTGTCAATACTTTCTCGATGGAACTGCAATCAGGGGAATGTGTAGGGTTAATTGGACCAAATGGAGCAGGGAAATCTACATTAATAAAAGTGATTTCAGATATTATTAATCCAGATGTTGGTGAAGTGTTATTGAATGGGATAAAAATATCAAAAATGAAAAGGGAAATTGGCTACTTACCGCAATACCCTAATTTTTTTCATTGGATGACAGCGCGAGAAACCCTTATGTTTATGGGGCAACTTTCAGGGATGAAAAAAGAAGCATTGTCAAAGTCGATACCAAAAATTTTGGAGAAAGTTGGATTAAGTGGAGAAGAAGGTTCAAAGGTGAGTACCTTTTCTGGGGGAATGAAACAAAGACTTGGTATTGCACAAGCATTATTACATAAGCCTTCGCTTATTGTCATGGATGAACCAGTATCTGCATTAGATCCAATAGGTAGAAGGGAAGTATTAAATCTGATTGAAGAAATAAAAAAAGATACGACTATTTTATTATCAACCCATATATTAAGTGACGCAGAAGAAATCTGTGAACGATTTGTCATGATTAAAGATGGAACAAAGATAGAAGATACAACAATTACTGAGCTTTTGCACTGCAATAGCGAAAATAAATTAATCATTGAAATTACAGCTAAAGATCGAGAGTGGATTGACGTTGTAAAAAATTTGCCTTATGTGAAGGACGTAGAAGTAATTGGGCTTAAAGTCAAAGTGAAGGTTGACAGCATTGAAATAAATAAAAATATGTTACTGCAAAATGCACTTGAACATAAAGTGGACATCGTTAAATTTGAAATAAACAACGATACTTTAGAAGAAATTTTCTTGAAATTGGTGGTGCAAAAATGAATAATCTAATGGTATTGATAAAAAAAGAATGTGTTCAAATGTTACGTGATTTTAAGGTGATTTGGCTACCAATTGTTTTTATATTTTTAGGGGCAACACAGCCAATAGTAACGCATTACTTGCCATCAATTTTGGAGGCATTTGGTGGAGGACAGGGAATTACCATCGATCCAAGTATGACATCACAAAAAGGAGGCGAAGTACTAGCGAGTACTTTGGGGTCTCAGTTTGATCAGCTCGGACTTATGATTCTAGTAATCTCTATGATGGGTGCCATTCAAACAGATAAAGCTAACGGTATGTTAGCCTTTATTTTAACAAGACCTGTTACGGTTACTTCGTATATAGCTGGGAAAATAGTATCAAATTATGTAATAGTAGCGCTTAGTGTAATGATTGGATACTTTACCTCTTATCTATATACAAACTATCTTTTTACTGTTGTTCCGTTTTCGTACATGATTACTGGATTACTATTTTATTTAATTTGGGTTCTTTTTATCGTATCTTTCACAACTATGATAAGTGCTATTTTTCACAGTCAAGGTATTATTGCGCTAATTTCAATTGCTTTTCTTTTAGCTTGTAGAATAATCGTCGGTTTGATTCCAATAGTAGATCAGGTTAATCCAGCCAGTATGAGTAAACATGCAATGGAAACGTTGGTCACAGGGGAAGTGAATGCAACCGCAATGATCAATGTACTACTAACGATTATTTGGATTTTATTGACACTCTTCGTAACAAATTATTGGATTGCTAATAAAAAGTTTAATGATGAATAACTTTGATGAGGATAGTGGCTTCAAATAAAACACCCTAATAAGAAAAAGCTTCCACTACTGTGGAAGCTTCTCTAAATGATGTGCAATATCAATATACATATTTGAGTAGACTGAATGTATTTCATTACTTGGCGTAGCGTTAGAAGAGAAGTGGACAATGACCATATTTGCTTTCGGATCGATGTAAAGTGTTTGTCCGTAACTACCTAACACTTCAAAAGCACTTTGTTCATTGTGCGGAATCCACCATTGATTATGATAAGAAATGGAAGCCCCAGGGCCAACTGCAAGTTCACCTTCTTGGACATTTTTTATATCTTCAGTAATAGAAGAAGGGAGAATTTGTTTTCCGTTATATTCCCCGTTGTTTAATAGTAATTGCCCGAATCTAGCCATATCTCTAGCAGTTGCATTTAAGCCAGCGCTTGCTTGCTCTATTTTCGTTTCATCTGTAACGTAATACGCGTTTTCTTCCATACCAATTTGAGACCATATTTGTTCGCTAACATTTTCAGCTAATGATTTACCAGTGATCGTTCGAATCACCCAAGCGAGTGTTTCCGCTGATCCGTTATCGTAAGAAAAATCGGAACCAGGCGGTGCAGTTTCTTCTGCTTCTCGTAACATATCATAAATTTTCATCGGACCGTCGTAGTTTTTACCGCGTGGTAAAATATTGCTAGCTAAATATAGTTGTGCATCTTGATTTTCTAACGCTGGATGTTCATATCCATGAGTAGGGTATTCTACAGAAACTTGCATATCCATTAATTGCTGAAGTGTGGCATTACCGAACGGTGTATTTTTTAATTCTTTTATATATGCGTCAGCTGTTTTTTCTAAGTCAATACGGTTTTCTTCAGCGAGAGATTGTATAATTGCTCCGGTAAAGACCTTTGCTAATGACGCCATGCCATGAGGTTCACTCTCGTTATATCCATTGAAATATCGTTCATAAACAAGTTGTCCATTATGTACAACGACAAAAGCATCCGTTTTGTTATCGTCTAAAAGTTTTTTTAGAGGAGTTGTATTTCCAAATCTACGCTCCACAGCAAAATCGTCTAAGTTTTGCGATGTGGTAGAGAAGTGGGAAACGTGATCCGGGTTATTATTTACCTCGTTAATTAAAGTGAATTCTTTCATATGTGTGTACGACCAACGTAAGTAAGGATCATCTAACCAATTTTTCTTCGTCACGTTATTTTTCGATGGGATTGTTTTATTATGTTTGAAGTATGTAAAACCGAGCCCTGTAATTACAAATATGAATGTGATTATGAGTAAGAGTAGGGGAGATTTTTTAAGTTTCATATCGGTCCCTCCTTTTTTATTTCTATTATAAGTATACGCTTCTATTAAAAGAAATACAAAATAAGGAAAGTAAACGGGGAAGTTTACTTTCCTTATTCATGTTAAGCGGAAACTTTTTCATCTGTATGCTGTTTCTTGAATTTTTGTTTTCGTCCGTGTAATCCATAATATAGAAGTAAAGTGAAGGCAACGATAATAGCTGCGATAAAATACATATTATGGTAACTGGATTTCGCTGCGACGATACCTAAAATGAAAGAACCAAAGCCAATACCACTATCAAAGAATGAGAAGTAAGTAGCTGTCGCAGAACCACGTCGGTGGTTTGGAGCGGCAGAAATTGCAATCGTTTGGAAGCTAGGAATTAATGTCCCGTAGCCTAAACCGATTAGCATACCTGCGCCAAGGAACCAAAATGAAGTTTGTGCTTGGCTTAAAATAAACATCCCAATTGTGAAAATAATGATAGCAGGGTAAACAAGTACATTTTCACCGAAGCGATCAAAAATCTTTCCTGTAAATGGACGAGAAATTACAACAACGAGTGCGTATACAATAAAGAAGTAACTAGCAACTTCTCCTAAACCGATCTCTTTCGCATAAATAGGAATAAAGGATAAAATGCCACTATAAGAAAAGGCTAAAACAAATCCTGTTAGAGCAATCGGAATAGAGGATGGTTCAATTAAGTCCTTCCATTTCATTTTTTCTCGTTTTTGTTTGTTCACTGGTGCTTCATGCGGAATATTTACAAGTAGTCCTAATAAAAATGCAAGCAATGAAAATACGGAACAAACGATAAATAGTACAGTAAATGAAAAATGAGAAATAATTGTTAAACCTAAAAAAGGACCAATTACCATCGGCAGACTCATGAATACGCCGAAATAGGCAAGTGCTTCGCCTCGTCTATGAGCAGGCGCAACATCTGTGACAATCGTACCAGTTGCTGTCGTTGCCATACCGAACCCAATACCATGTAAGAAGCGAAGGGCAAGTAATAAAAATAAACTTTGCGCACCGAAATACATAACAGTAGCAGCTAAAAATAATGAAAGTGAAATAAATAATATTTTCTTTCTTCCTAAATCATCGAGCCATTTACCTGTAAATGGTCTACATAAAACAGATGAAATAAGAAAAACAGTTGCAACTAAACCAATTTCCTCAGGTTTTCCTTTTAGGCCGTCTATTACATAGACAGGCAGAGTAGTCATAAGCATGTAAAATGTTAAGAAGAGAAATAGACTACTAAAACAAGTTCCGAGGAAATCCTTCGTCCAAAGTTTCTCACTTTGCATCGTCATCCCTCCAATTTAATCTAAATTTTTAATGATTTTTTGTAACACTTCAAATGCTTGATGTAAATCATCTTCGTTAATACTTTCTAGTGTTTTTTCTTCGAAAGTATCAACTTCTTCTTGCCATACCGGAATCATTTTTATCGCTGTTTCCGATAAAGAAATAAGCTTCTCACGGCGATCTTTTCCTTCTGTACGAATAATCCATCCCATCGTTTCCATACGTGTTAACGTACGAGTCATCGTTGGTGATTCAACATTTAAATACTGGCATAACTCTGTTTGTGTACAAGAACCAGTTTGATTGATGCGGAAAATAACAGCCCATTGCGCACTAAATAACCCAGTGGGAGATACGCGTTCATTAAATTTCTTCGTAAACTTGCGAGAAGTCTGGCTGACAATGTGAAAAAAATGTTGTTTTTCGTCCATGTATTTTGATCCTTTCAAATTAGTTACCTAGCTAACTATATACTTTTTCATTATAATTGTCTAGTAATAGACATGTTGATTTATGTAAAAATTTCGTATAGGTTTTATGTTGCGAACGTATATTCTGTATGCTATTCTTTAAGTAAGTAAAGAATTTTCTTTCTATTAAAAAGAATGGGGGAACTTGTGATGATTAAGCCTGCAACAATGGAGTTTGTTTCACTATCGAACGGAGAAACGATTGCGTATCAGGAAGTTGGAAGGCAAAATACAGAAATTCTTGTACTCATTCACGGGAACATGACGTCGTCACAACATTGGGATTTAGTAATTGAAAAGCTGCAAGACCGATACCATATTTACGCTCTTGATTTAAGAGGATTTGGCCAATCAACATATAATCAATCGATAGATTCATTACAAGACTTTGCAATAGATGTAAAACTATTTATCGATCAATTAAAACTAGAAAAATTTTCATTAATGGGCTGGTCAATGGGCGGGGGTGTTGCGATGCAATTTACAGCAAATCATCCAACGTTTGTCGAAAAGTTAATTTTAGTAGAATCAGTGGGCATGAAGGGATATCCAATTTTTAAAAAAGATATAAACGGGCAGCCAATCGTATCAAGTTTAGTAAAGACGAAGGAAGAAATCGCGCAAGATCCCGTACAAATTGCACCGGTGCTAGACGCGATAAAAAATATGAATAAATTATATTACCGAACAGTATGGAATCTATTAATATATACACATAATCAACCGGAACCGGATCGTTATGAAAAGTATTTAGATGATATGTTAACGCAACGTAATTTCGTGGATGTAAATTATGCGCTCATTACATTTAATATTTCGGATGAACATAACGGGGTTGTAGAGGGAAATAAGCAAATTCATCATATTAAAGCTCCAACACTCGTCATACAAGGTGACAGAGATTACGTCGTACCGCAAGTAGTCGGTGAGGAATTAGCAAAACATTTACTGAATGCAGAGTTGAAGATATTAGAAGATTGCGGACACTCACCGTTTATAGACTGCTTAGATGTATTTATAAAACATGTAGAGGACTGGTTAGAATAGAAATAATCCCCGAAATGAGAGGTATTGCATATACTATAACATTGTAGGTAAAAGGGGAGATTATCCATGCATCATCCGTTCTTAATTGCGCATTCGCCATATAATCATCACTTATATACAAAAATAATGATAGCTCCGATGTATATGCAAGTTTCACCAGCTGTAGTTCCTTTACAAATGCAATACCCGCAGCCACCAATTGCTCATGCACAGCAATACGTGTATGAAACTGCTTTTTATAAACATCCGTATTTCAAGCAATTCCATAACAATGTGAAAGCTCAAGTATGGGAAGGATAAGAAGCTAAAAGGTTCATTCTTTTAGCTTCTTTTTTATTCATAATATTCGTACACGCATTTGGAGAAACAGTTTATAATGAAAAGTGGAAAGCGTGAGAAGGAGAGGGAAAAGGATGTCGATGCGTTTTACTTTTTGGATTATGGTTGGAATTGTAGCAATCTCGGGTTTATCACAAGGGATGCTTTTACCTGCCATTGCAATGATTTTTGAACAAGAAGGGGTTAGTTCAAGTATTAACGGTATTCATGCGACGGCATTATACATTGGGATATTAGTTATTTCACCGTTTCTTGAAAAACCGATGCAAAAGTTTGGAATGAAGCCAATTATCGTTATTGGTGGGTTTCTCGTTATTATTTCATTATTCTTTTTTACACAAACTTTTTCATTTTGGGTATGGTTTATTCTTAGATTTCTAGTTGGAGTCGGAGATCATATGCTTCATGTCGGAACACAAACATGGATTACGACAACATCAGACCCGAGTAAAATAGGGAGACAAGTATCGATATACGGTGTATTCTTCGGAATTGGTTTTGCTGTTGGCCCGTATTTAGCAAGCACTGTGCAGTACGGTCTTGCAACACCATTTATTATATCTACTATACTTTGCTTAATAGGTTGGCTATTATTACTTCCAACGAAAAATGCATTCCCGGCGCAAGATGAAAGAGAAATGGAGAGTGAATCATCAATTTCTCGTTATAAACAAGTTGTTGGATTAGGTTGGATTGCATTACTAGGACCACTTGCATATGGCGTACTGGAAGCAATGTTAAATAGTAACTTGCCAGTATACGGGCTTCGTAAAGGATGGTCTGTTTCAGATGTATCCTTCTTATTACCAGCGTTTGCAGTTGGGGGCATTATTACACAAATTCCACTCGGTATATTAAGTGATAAATATGGAAGAGATCGTATTTTAACGTGGACGTTCAGCGTAAGTACAGGTATTTTCCTACTTGCAGCAGTATTTGATCAATATTACTGGATCGTCTTTGCCTGTATGCTGTTAGCGGGTATGGTCATTGGATCGTGCTTCTCATTAGGTCTTGGATTTATGACAGATTTATTACCGAGGCACTTACTACCAGCAGGTAATATATTATCTGGAATCGCCTTTAGTTTAGGAAGTATTATGGGACCTGTATTAGGAGGCGTATTTATAGAAAAAATACAGTATACAAGCTTTTTTATTGCGGTTATGATTATAATGGGAATTCTCGCAATGGTATATATGGTCTACATGAAGAATCAATTCGCATCAAGAAAAATAGAAAGTAGGTTAGGGCATGACAAAACAACCTAATAAAAAGAAATTTGAAGTACTCGAAAACGAAACAATTACAGACTGCTTAGCACGTATGGAACAAGAAGGCTACGCACCGTCTCGTCGTATGGAAGAACCAATCTTTCATGAAGTGAAGAAAAACGGAAAAACAGAAGTTGAACCGTGCGGTAGAAAGATTGTTTTTGAAGGGAAATTGAAGTAATACAAATAGCAAATTCTCTTTATAGTATAGAGCCACCCAATTCATTTGAGTTGGGTGGCTTTTTTTTATACTGACCAATGAAAGACTAGGCTAAACGATCTTCATTTGTAAAGGTAGTATGGAGAGGAATTAACTACATAAAATTGAAGAAAAATGCGAAACCTTTTTATAAAATATGGAAATGTTAAAACCCCTTTGATAAAATAGCAATATGTAAAAATAATTATTTATAAATTCTCAATGTAATGAATATTCATGTTTAAATATACGAATTTAACTACATAGTTATTGTAATAAAGGGGGAGAAAGATGTTAGATGAATTGTATAATGCTTTTTTAAATGCATCGGGTTTTACAGAAAGCGCGAGGAAACGAGACCAGTATGATAAATTACATGATTATTTGAAAGATCAAGAAAGAGAGTTAAAACGATTCATTCAAGAGGCTGAATCAGCGAAAAGAGATTATGAGAGTAAAAGTAATGGTTTAGAAGCTAATAAAATTCCGGCAGTTGAATTTGAACAAAAACGTCATGAAAAGGATGAAGACTTAAATACAGTATTATCCTATTTTAAAAGTGAATTAAGCAATGTTGGATCTGCGATAGGTACAGCTTATGCAAAGTATTTGGAATATAAAGCGAAAGCAGAAGCGGAGAAAGCGTCAGCATACGCTGCCGCGACCAGAGCTTTCGAAGAAAAGAAAAAGGAAATTGAAAAACTTATCCATTAAGTATACAAAGAATGGAGGGAATCCACATGAGTGGCAAAGAGGTTGAAATTATAGGAAGTAACACTGCAAGTGCCATTTCTTACGCACAAAACATAGAGAACGGCATGAAAGATTCTTTAAATCAAGCGAAAAACTTAAAAGCATACGTTACATGTGCGAAATGGAATGGAAAAACGAGAGATGCCTTTTTAAGTTATCTTGATTTAATCATTCAATATAACTCAGAAATGGTAGAGGCATTTGAAGGACATACGAAAGCTTTGAAAGAGTTAGAGAAAAGTATTCAAACGTATGGCGATATATCGGAAGTAAGGGCGATAAAAAAATTGTGATGGAGAAATGAGGAATAAAAGAATGGGGAAAGAAATGATTTTTGCACCTGCTGAATTATATGTTCTCGCAGGTGCAGCTGGGGTTACCGATATATTTGGATTGCCAAACCGTGACGTAATTATTTTACTTGATGAAGAATGTGTCACGAAAGCAACTACGAGTTTAAAAGAAAAAGGCTTACTTACAAATGAAAACGGAATTACCCCTGCAGCTTTTCAAATGATTGAGCTATTAAAAGAATATGAAAATTGTCATGAATACACGAGAATGAATAATGTATTAATTGGATTTTTGAAAGAGGATAAAGACCGAGTGGCTGTATTAACGGAAATAGAGCCAAATAAAAAATACGAGATCGACTACATACCAAAGCCAGACGTATATTTTTCCTTATTAACACGCATCCCTTTCTTATTGAGAGAACCGAGGGAAATAGAAGATACATTTTTCTCAAAGAGAATGACAGAGGCAGAACAACAAACATTTGAGGAAAAAGATTTATCAAATAAAGATGTTATAGCGATAGAAACGTATACGAGGCCTCGGAGTAATAGAGGAGGAAAATGGGAATGTTTCTTATATTTCACTGAAGGAGAAGATTTCGTTCAAATTGATGTAGAACGTAATCAATATGACTGGGTGAGTCTCTATGCGGTAAATAAGAAATTGTATGACGTGTTAAAAATGCCGTATAAAAAATTAATTGACCCGAGACAATTTTCGTTAGGAGGTATTGAATAATGCAAGTATCAATGGGAGATGGTGGTTCTGGTGGTGGAGAAGAAGTATTAGTTAATTTTCAAGAACTACTTGATATAGTAATGAAATTAGAAGATATATATAAAATCCATGTAGACGTCATTGGAACGAATATTGAGAGTTTATTAAGCAGTGATTTTTATCAAAAAGGTGAAGCGATGAGAGTAATTGAAAAATATCCTGATATATTACACAAAACACTTGAATTTGCTCAACACTATTCTAGGTCGGCGACACTTGTAAGGAACGCATGTGTAGAAATGCTTGAAAAGGACGAACAATTACGTGAAATATTAAGTAAGTTGTAGAAATCACCATACGGCTGGGGGATGAAAACGAAATGGATGTGAAATATAGACCTGAACCATGGCAAAACATGGGAGATGGTATGAATCGAATTACAAAAGATACACTCATAAAATTACGGCACGCAAATGAATTATTGAAAAAAATTGATGGAAGAATACGAGATTTAGACTCAGATGGTAGTATACATTTTAACCCAAAAGATCAATCGCAAAAAATCGGGGAATTACTCGAGAGCTATTCGATATTACAAAAATATTGCGGAGAAGCAGGGCGATTGGTCTCTGAACATATAGATAAACCTTTTTTAGTAGAAATGGATAAATTCGCTCAAAAAATGAGAGATACATCTATTCTCAGTTTCAAAACAGATAACCGAATTGGCTCCACAACAACGACAGTATTACCAGATGCGCATGCAGGGTACGGAAGTGTACCACAAACAATAAAAACAAAAAAAGATAAAATAACAATAGAAGATATTTTTAAAGATTCACCTGCATTTGATAACGTACTGAGAGAGGAATACAAAGAACTAAAAAAACAAAATCCGGATGCAAAACTAAATTATGAAGAATACAAGAAAGTAGTCCCATCCACACGAGGATTTGAATACAAATCGATAGAAGATGAACAGAAAAAACTAGAAATGGTGCGAGACATAGGAATAGGCGTAGGAATCATCATCACAACAATCCTTTGTCCACCACTCGGGGCCGCTGCCGCAGTAGTATACGGAGGTGTACAAATAAAAAGCGGTATCGACGGAGAAGACTGGGGAACACATAGGAAATTGAGCCAAGAAGAGCGGGTAGGAAACATCATTTTTGGCGGATTAGATGCCATCCCAGTTGTTGGAGCAGTAGGAAAAGGAGTAAAAGCATTCAAAGGCACGAGTGAATTAGCTGATTTAGCGAAATTATTAAAATTCAAAGAAGGAATGCCTGGTTTTAATCCAAATTTGGGTAAAAATGTGGTACAATCGCTTAAGGAAAATAATCTATTAAAAAATTTAAAAATACAAGGCTGGAAAACCGTAGATAAGATTAATGATGCGGACTATTTCATTAAAGGTCTAGTAGCAAAAGGTGTGGACGAAACAACCGCCTTCATTAGAGGTGAAGAAGTATTACTTGATGGAAGCGTACGTAGATACGGTGGAACGAACTTCAGTGAAAGCGTAAAAGAAGCCCATGATGCCTCAAAGGCGAGTATTCAGAGTAGGATCTCGAATTTGGAGAGTGGTGGGGTTAAGGGTACTGGTAATAGAGAGGCTGAAGTTCCACCAGCCTTCAAGCAAGAGGAATTTGCCAGTACATATGAATCAAGATTCAAGCAAACACCCGCAGAAACGAATTCAAATGTCGTTTTTGAAGGGGTTAGAGGTGAGTCTTTATGTACCCTAAAACCACCACCAGATCCTACGTTACAGAAAATCTTAAATGAAGCTGGTATTAATGGAATTGAGTATAAAAATGGAGTTCCTGATTTTTCACCAGTAGCAAAAGCGCAATTTGAAATTGAATACATGTTAGGCGGGACCGGCAAGCACGGAACAAAAGCTAGAACTATTAATTTTAAACAAGCAGATCAAAAGTTGGCTGAACAGCTTAACAATTCACCAGAGTTGGCAAGCAAATTTGGAATGACTCCTGGGAAAATTAAAGCGGGAGACATTGCAGATTATCGAGAAGAATACAAGTTAACGTGGCACGAATTAAATGATGTGAAGACTATCCAACTTGTACCATCAGAAATAAATGGCAAATTTGGGCATCTTGGCGGCGTAGGAGAGATAAATGCAGGAGCGTTTAAGCCAGGGGAATTTGCCAATAAATAGAAAGGGGAAAATTTAAAATGAAAATAAATGATGAAGTTTTTGGTGAGCTTGAATATGATTATGTCTGGAGTAGAGATACTACCATTGAGTTTTGCGGCAAAGAAGCCGATATTGCTTTGATGATAGATGGTGAAGAAGATGGTGAATTTAGTGAAAAACAGTATGCTTCGTATAATTCTTTAATACAAAATTGGGGGCATCTTCAACAAAGTATTTTGCAACCAATTTTAGATTATTACAAGCAAAAACGACATGAGCTTGGGTATGATGTTTCATATAATGAAAATTATCCTTTAATTGAAA
This sequence comes from Bacillus cereus group sp. MS39, assembly GCF_040448665.1. Lineage (NCBI taxonomy): Bacteria > Bacillati > Bacillota > Bacilli > Caryophanales > Bacillaceae > Bacillus > Bacillus cereus group sp. MS39. The sequence goes on from NZ_CP123058.1 coordinate 2,137,699, forward strand.
CGATTGATCAGCTTCTTGAAAGGATCAGGCTAGTGGGGATTTATGTCCCATCTGCTAGACGCTTTGAAGGCAGATATATTGGACTAACATTTGACTGTACATGGGACATGGAAAATGGGTTAGGTATTCGTCTAATAAATGAAGAAGTAGCTAGGGTAGGATACCAAGATGTTGCAATTTAAGCATTACTATTTGTTATAAATACACATAACAGAGTATGAAAAATTAGTTCGTTTTGGAAGTTAATGAAAAAACAGTAGAGATAGGTACTAGAAATCTCTGCTGTTTTTTTATGCAAATGGAAAAATTAATCTTGAAGGTTATTCCTATCGTACATACCATTGAGGTCTTTTCCTAAAGATATTGAATTTGTAAATCCATCTGATAAGGGTACGGGTGAAGTTAATAGGCTTATTCCCAGTACTCCCGGAAAGGTGACAGGAGGAAGTTCTACAAAACTGGGGAAAAATATGTTTGAAGAAATGGGTTTACCTAAAACTACAAAACGAACTCCTTATGAAGCGCAACATATTATTCCTAAGGAATTTAGAAGTCATCCTGTATTACAAAAAATAGGTATGGACATGGACGATGCTTCAAATGGATTTTTTCTTCGAGTTCCAGATGCTGATGTTAGTGCAACTTCTAGACATAAAGGATATCATGCAGTTTATAGTAATTTTGTGAGGGGAAAATTGGATGAAATAGATATTAGGCAAGATATATCTATAATAGAAAAATAAGTTTTTGAATTGCAACAAAAGTTAAGACTACTTCAAGAAAAGGGATTACCACTATACATGAAGGGTAATTATCTTGAAAAAGAACTTAAAAAGATTAAAGAAATTGGATTGGAACAATACAAAATAGAAAGAATGGACAAAGAGGTTGCGACCCTTGTATGGAAAAGAGGAGGAGGGGCAACAGTTGACCTTTGGGAAAGGTGGTATAATAAGTAATGAACTATGGTGAATTTAATAATTTAGTTGAAGAGGTAATTCAGTTCTCGAAAAAATTCCAGAGCGAACTTACTAATAATATTTCCAATGAGATTGTTATTATTAATGATATAAAAAAAGCAGAGCATTTAGCTTATGATGAGCTTTTTGGCGAGGATGAGTATAATTGGAAAGATATCAGAGAATTGGAAATGAGTGCAGTTTGGGGTATTTATTACGCAATGCCAGAAAATGAAAAGCCTAAAGGATTGGAAGAATTATTAGAAATTATTGCTGATAATGTGAGAAGAAGCTCATTTAAATATAGTATATTTTATAACGATGTTGTAGCTGACCTTACTAATTGTGCCATCAATAGAGCGATAAACGGAAAGAGTAGTTCCTTTTTTGAAGAATTGTTTGAGATATATCAACTCGGTGCTTTTCCTTGCGGTTGGAATGGTGATTATCCAGAAGGAAAAATTGTAGCGTTTAAATTAGATTAATGAAATTTGTCAAGACATGCAGGGTACCATACTGTAATTATCAAATGATTGTATGTATAAACCTAAAGTGACTAACGACTTATAAACCTAGAAAACACTTGAACTTAAAGCACTTGATTGTCTATGATAGGCAACAAGTGCTTTTTTAATTGAAAGGTATGCTATAAATTTAAAGAAATTATTTTTATGAATTAAAGCTAACGAAAATTACCAGTATTATATAATTGAAAATACAGTAGCAAAAGGTGTGGACGAAACAACCGCCTTCATTAGAGGTGAAGAAGTATTACTTGATGGAAGCGTACGTAGATACGGTGGAACGAACTTCAGTGAAAGCGTAAAAGAAGCCCATGATTCCTCAAAGGCGAGCATTCAGAGTAGGATCTCGAATTTGGAGAGTGGCGGGGTTAAGGGTACGGGTGAAACTAAAGGTTTTAAGTTTAGTAGCGAAACATATTCTCATGTAGAATATCAGGGGAGAAGGGTTTACCAAAGGAATGATATTGATTGGAAGATGGTTGATCCTAATACAGGTCTTTCAAATTTAGAGAGGGCACAAATGGGATGGGCACCTTTAGGGAAGGATGGTAAGACCATTAATTTGCATCATATATTACAGCAAGAACCAGGACCAATGGTAGAGATTCTTCAAACCGTACATCGGAAAAATTATCGAATTCTGCATGGACTTTTAGAAAAAAATAAGTTTAAAAGGATTAAGCCTCTTGATAAAATAAGTTTAAAGGCTAATAAATTTATAGATGAAATTGTGGAAATTAGAAAAGAAAGAAAGAGAATAAAAAGACGAAGTTTCAGGAGCGACCCAGAGTTAGATAAACAATATAATGATTTTCGGGAACAGTACTGGAAATGGCGGTCAGATGAATATGTTAAGAAGTTTGATATATAAGGGAGGATGGTACCTTTGAGTAAAGAAACAGTTATTGAGTTAATAAAGAACGCACCAAAAAAATTTTTTGTTGGAGCTTTAGATGATAACAAAATTAATAATATTGAGAAGAAACTTGATGTGAAGTTACCAGATAGTTACAAATGGTTTTTGAAGGAATATGGAACTGGAGGAGTTTTTGGGGTTGAAATTTTCGGAGGTGGACTTCTCGATGTTCCAACTTGTGTAAGAGAAACTGAAGAATGGAGAGAATACGGTTTACCAATGGAGTTCGTTGTAATCCAGAACTATGGAGCAGGTGTGTATTGTCTTGATACTTCACGATTAGTCGATAATGAGTGTCCAGTTATTGACTGGGAGCAAGACGAAGAAGATGGAATAAATGAATATAAAAATTTCTATACATTTTTGGTAGAGAAGTTTTCAAAATAATTCATTAAACCTTGATTGGGTATTGGTCACTCAACCAAGGTTTTTTATTTAATTTCATTCCATTTTCTTAATATCAGAATGTTAAAAAAGTAAACTTGATGTGTTTTAAAGACTCAGCCTGCATGCAAGTAGTGAAAAATATATATCTATCTTATGATTCAAGCGGTTATAGTGTTCTGTTGATGGTAGTGAGGAAGAATCTGATAACAATAAAGATTTTAAGGGTACGGGTGAAGGCGGCAGTACTGTAAGTGAAGTTAAAACATTTGTGGACAAAGGAAAACATTTTACAAATGGAAGAAAAAATAGATTAAAGCCTAATATTAGATATAAAACGGGAGAGTATGATTACTTTTATGAAACAGATAAATTAAAATTAACTGATAGAGAAAAGAGATTATCTCATAGTAAAAATACGTTAGGAAAAGTAAAAGGGCAAGACCATGCAGGACATTTGGCAGGTGATAGGTTTGGAGGATCACCTAAAATTGATAATTTGGTATCGCAATTATCTGATGTTAATATGAAGCAGTATAAGAAAATTGAAAATGAATGGGCTGCAGCTTTGAAAGCAAAACCCCCTAAAGAAGTAACAGTTGATGTTGAAATAATCTATCATGGCAATGATATGCGTCCGAAGGAATTTATAGTTAATTACTCGATTGATGGTAAGGCGGACTTCAGAGTTATTAAAAATTGATTTAAGGAGTGAAAAAGTAGTATGAAAGAATTTGAAGATAAATTTAGTGAATTGCAAGCAGATATGATATCTATATGTATGGAATATATTGAAGATAGGGCGGATAAAGTGTACGTTTATGCTTCGCGTGAGGAAGGAATTATTTCGGGAAGTTTCTTTTATTGCATTAACAATAAGTATGTAGAACGTCATAAAGTAAATGATGCATTGGAAGATGAAGACGGAAGATATGATGTGTCTACCAAAAGACAGTCTATGGTATTGCGCATTATATGTGAAGATATTGAGAAAATTGAAGAATTATGCAAAGAATATGAGCGTGACATGCCAACTGAGATGAAATTGATATATGATGTTCATAGTGGCAAGTTTAAAGCTCAATATAAGTATGATTTAGTATATACGAATGATGAAGTTAAAACAGCTAGCCATATTGCTGATGAGTGGTTTGAGGAAGTGAAAAATAATAACCTTTAAAAAATTTATAGTAATAGATATATTTAAATTGAATTAATAACTCATGAAAGTTTTAGCATCCATTTGTAGAATAGTATTTGCATACAAGAGTGACAAAGTATTGCTGTAATTAGTTTAAAACATATTATGAAGTATACAGGGAAATAATGGGATGTTAGAGAATACGTACTTCATGATGGTTGTACCATCATAGAGTATTACGTGCAATGATAGAATAGAAAACGAAGTATGAGCTTAGGTAAGATGACATTTTACTTGGTGGCCAATATAAACACATGGATTGTATATTAAACTAACGAACTCGTACAAACTCGTAAGTTTTAACGTAGTAGTTGTTACCACATATAAAAGGTGTCAAACTGTTACTACAAAACTTACAAATTTATGCTATTTAAAAATACATGAACTTAAAGCACTTAATTGTCTATTTGAGGCAACAAGTGCTTTTTTAATTGAAAGGTATACTATAAATTTATAGAAATTATTTTTATGAATTAAAGCTAACAGAAATTACTAGTATTATATAATTGAAATTAAACTAGCAAAAGGTGCGGACTCCGTATCCCCAATCTTTAAAGGTGTAGAAATACTGCCAGATGGAAGTGTCGTTAGATCTGGAACGAACTATAGCGGGAAATTCCAAGAAGCCCATGATGCCTCAAAGGCGAGTATTCAGAGTAGGATCTCGAATTTGGAGAGTGGTGGGGTTAAGGGTACGGGTGAAGTTAATAGGCTTATTCCCGGTACTCCCGGAAAGGTGACAGGAGGAAGTTCTACAAAACTGGGGAAAAATATGTTTGAAGAAATGGGTTTGCCTAAAACTACAAAACGAACTCCTTATGAAGCGCAACATATTATTCCTAAGGAATTTAGACGTCATCCTGTATTACAAAAAATAGGTATGGACATGGACGATGCCTCAAATGGATTTTTTCTTCGAGTTCCAGATGCTGATGTTAGTGTAACTTCTAGACATAAAGGATATCACGCAGTTTATAGTAATTTTGTGAGGGGAAAATTGGATGAAATAGATATTAGGCAAGATATATCTATAATAGAAAAACAAGTTTTTGAATTGCAACAAAAGTTAAGACTACTTCAAGCAAAGGGATTACCACTATACATGAAGGGTAATTATCTTGAAAAAGAACTTAAAAGGATTAAAGAAATTGGATTGGAACAATACAAAATAGAAAGAATGGACAAAGAGGTTGCGACCCCTGTATGGAAAAGAGGAGGAGGGGCAACAGTTGACCTTTGGGAAAGGTGGTATAATAAGTAATGAACTATGGTGTATTTAATAATTTAGTTGAAGAGGTAATTCAGTTCTCGAAAAATTTCCAGAGCGAACTTACTAATAATATTTCCAATGAGATTGTTATTATTAATGATATAAAAAAAGCAGAGCATTTAGCTTATGATGAGATTTTTGGCGAGGATGAGTATAATTGGAAAGATATCAGAGAATTGGAAATGAGTGAAGTTTGGGGTATTTATTACGCAATGCCAGAAAATGAAAAGCCTAAAGGATTGGAAGAATTATTAGAGATTATCGCTGATAATGTGAGAAAAAGCTCATTTAAATATAGTATATTTTATAACGATGTTGTAGCTGACCTTACTAATTGTGCCATCAATAGAGCGATAAACGGAAAGAGTAGTTCCTTTTTTGAAGAATTGTTTGAGATATATCAACTCGGTGCTTTTCCTTGCGGTTGGAATGGTGATTATCCAGAAGGAAAAATTGTTGCGTTTAAATTAGATTAATGAAATTTGCCAAGACATGCAGGGTACCATGCTGTAATTATCAAATGATTGCACGTATAAACCTAAAGTGACTAACGACTTATAAACCTAGAAAACACTTGAACTTAAAGCACTTGATTGTCGACTACAGGCAATGAGTGCTTTTTTATTGAAAGGTATGCTATAAATTTAAAGAAATTATTTTTATGAATTAAAGCTAACGAAAATTACCAGTATTATATAATTGAAAATACAGTAGCAAAAGGTGTGGACGAAACAACCGCCTTCATTAGAGGTGAAGAAGTATTACTTGATGGAAGCGTAGGTAGATACGGTGGAACGAACTTCAGTGAAAGCGTAAAAGAAGCTCATGATGCCTCAAAGGCGAGTATTCAGAGTAGGATCTCGAATTTGGAGAGTGGTGGGGTTAAGGGTACGGGTGATAGTAGTAAGACAAACCCAAACAAAATTAAGCTAACTCCGGAAAGAGAAAAATACTATCGAATGAAAATAGATGAAGCCAAAGCGCGAGGGGATTATAAGGAAGCAGATAACATTAGGTATAATCGTCATTGTGAAGAAACAGAAGAGCCTTTAGAACGTAAAGAGTGGGATGTTAAGCGTGAAAATTTAAGGAAAAGTCAAGAGCGTGGAAGAGAAGAAATAAAAGGGAGAAAAGCTTTGGGAGAACACCTAAATCGTACATTAGAGGACAATAACTCTGGCAAGGTTGTTACGTATACATCCAGTGAAGGGCATCTTACGCGTCCGGATAGTATAGGTCGTAATGCTAAGGATGAAATCGATTTAGTTCATGATCACAAACACAAAATAAGTGACAAAGAACACGTTATTCATAATGACAGTCAAATGCTCGAAGATAAAAATGGAAGTCATATTGTGACAATATCAAGTGATAAACCCGATTTGAATGGGATTCCTCCTCATCCAAGACCAAGTGGGCCTTTAGCGAAAGAGAGTGACATTTTCTATACTGATCCAAATAGTGGTAAAGTAACACATAAGTGGGAAGCGCACCCAGATATCCCTGGTGGAGGTATATGGATAAAAATATAGATAAGTATGTAACTTTACTTTTTAGTATTAAGGAGGATTTAAATGAAACCTAATTATTTTACAATTGCAATGTATCCTACAGTATCGATTAATCAGGAAGAGATACTAGTTCGTCTTTTGAGCGTGTTTGATTCGAATGAAAAATTTGCTCCTACTCATTGGGGTAACAGTGAAACCGTACGGGTAGAATATAATCGTGAGGAAATTCTTGAAAAGGTGATTTTGGAACGTAAAGTATCAGAAGTACACTTATATCGTGATAAAGCAGTGCACTATAGAGGAAGCTTTAAAGTTAACTGGAGTCATAGGTCATATCTTGAGTTTGAGTTTCATAAATCAATACCTAAAAGTTTATGGTCTGCTTTTTTTGAGTTATCCGATCAAATCGCAGAAATTGTAAAACCACGTTTTGGGGTGTCGCAAATTTTTTGGAAAGCGTCTTATCCATGGAATACGGAACGTGAACGGTTACATATGTGGATGAATATGTCTGCCTTACCTATACCGGTAAGGTTTCTTCCTAACGGTCCTTTGGGGGTAGGTGCTAGAACATATTTGAGTGGTCATATTTTAGACATGTTTGATAAGGAATTATTACTAAATAGCCCAGCTGTCGTATCAGAGCTGGATTGGGGTGGGATTTGTATAGACCTTTTACAAAATCCATTAGAAGCCGATATAGATATGTTACTTGATAGTTGGTTACATGTGATGAAATACTTAGAACCAGCTCAAGTAATGGCCATGCCAAGTTTTCATGAAAGTCGAATGGTTGTAACTTATTCTCCAAATGTTGCTTGGAAGGAGTATCTGGAAAGTTAAATGAAAGGAATTTGTAATCATGGATGAGAAAAATAATGATAGAATAAGAGTCATGGAAATATTAAATAGATCTCAATACAATGATGAAATTATAGATGGGCTATATATGAGTGATTTAGATCTTACTTTTTCAGATTTGTCAGAGGTGATGGCAGAGGGTATCATGGCAAAACAAGTCCATTTAAGAGCTTCTTCACTAATGAGAGCATCTTTTTTTGATTGTGATTTTGAGTTGGCTGATTTCAGGAGCTATAATTTAGAGGAAATACATATTGCAGATTGTAGATTTGGTGAAGCTAATTTCTCTAAAGCCAATATGAAATATGCAAAGATAAATATAAGTAGTTGTTTTGAAACATGTTTTGATGAAGTTGATTTTTCATATGGAGAATTAGTTGGAACGATATTAAATCATGCTACTTTTCGACGAGCAAATTTATATAAAATAGATGCAAAACAGGCCGACTGTACGGGAACGGATTTCAGCAACGCGAATCTTACAGAAGGTAACTTTGAAAAAGCATATTTAGAAGATGCTAATTTATCAGAAGTAAACGCTAGAAATGCAGATTTTACTGACGCAGATTTAACGGGAGCGACCCTTTTAAATGGTGATTTTACTGACGCGAATTTTACCGGTGCTAAACTTGACAATGTAGTTTGGACAGGAGCAAAGGTAGAAGGAGCTAAATTTGATGAAAATGTGAAGGAACAAATCTTAAAAATGATTTAAATATGATGGGGATTATATACATTTGAGCACTCGAAAACCTATGATTGGTAGCGAGTGCTTTTTTCGTAGAGATTGATAAATAAGTGAAAATCAATATAGATTATTTTTAAGGATTGTTAGATAGATTAAGTCGGGAATATTATATAATTGAAAATACAGTAGCAAAAGGTGCGGACTCCGTAACCCAAAACTTTAAAGGTGTAGAAATACTGCCAGATGGAAGTGTCGCTAGAACTGGAACAAACTATAGCGGGAAATTCCAAGAAGCCCATGATGCCTCTAAGGCGAGTATTCAGAGTAGGATCTCGAATTTGGAGAGTGGTGGGGTTAAGGGTACGGGTGAAAGTGGAATTCCTCCTAGGTACGGTGAGAGAGAGATTACAGATGAAGAATATAAAGCATTAAGAAAAAAACACCGACAGCAAAAATAAGAAAACAAGTAAATAAAGGCCACAATAAAAAGATAGAAACGGAAGATCAAGCTCTTCCTGGAAAAAATTTTATAGGTTCACTAGAAGCAGATCATATTGTGTCTATGGACAGAATTGCAAGTATGGATGGTTTTGGTAATTTAACAGAAAAACAACAGTTAGAAGTATTAAATAACCCAGAAAACTTTACAGGATTAAGTAAATCTGTAAACACTTCAAAGCAATCTAAATCGTATGAAGAATGGACACATTATAAAAAGGGAACACCAGATGAGATAGAAGTTAGTCCTGACTTTAGGAGCAAGATGATTACAAGAGAAAAACAGCTTGAAAGAATATTGCAAAAACAAATTGATGATTTTAACAAAGAATAATATAAAATAATATTAAAAAGGATGGGAAAAAAATGAGTTCTAAGTTAGATATATTAAGAGAGTATAATGAAGATATTCAATTGATTAATGCAAATGAATTTAAGAATATAAACGCATCTTTAATTCCTGATTTATGGGTGGAAGTATTTAGTGAACATGATAGAGAAAAGAGAATCAAGAAAATTTTAAGTATATGGAAAAAATATGTGAATAATAATTTATCTAATACTATTGCTTACTTATCAGAATACCTTGAGGATATTGAACTGATGGTAAGTGAGGACACCTATTCAATCTTGTATACAATAAAAAATCAAGGTGGAGAAGATTTATATTATGAAGGAAGAAATCCTAAAGATAGTTTTAATAATGAGGAATTAGAATCTTCATGGAGAGAAATTCCTGAATCTATTAGGGACTTTTACGAAAATGTTCATAATGGATTTTATGATTACACAAGTGAATCGATGGGATTGATGCCATTAGAAGCTATAACTTACTTTGGGGATGATGACTTAGAGTGGGGGATTATAGATGAATTGGAAGAACCGATAAGGGTTAATTTAAAAACATCTTTTGGATTCTTTAGTAATGGTATGGGGAGTTACATAGCTATAGATTATGAAAATTGTAAGAATAACAATGCTACTTTTTGGTCAGCTAAGAGTCAGCCTAAATATAATGTTCACTTTTGGAATTTTGTAGATGAATGGATTGTTATCGGTTTTGAATAAAAGGGTTTTAAAATTTTGCTACAAAGTCTATAAACTTAAAGAGATTTTTAGGTTTAGAAAACATTTCCCCCAATATGATTTAAAAGAATTATATAATGACACTTTATTACATCATCACATTGGTGGTGGAGGTCAAACTGTGGATGTACTCTCAAAGCTACATCCAGGTTTAGGAGGGATTCATAATGCTGAGAAAAGCGCAGGAATTTGGGGAAATGACCAAAAAATGCTGAACTATTAGAAAAGTGAAGGTGATTATTTTGGTAATGAAGGATGCTATGAGCAAATATTTTAATTTAAGAAAAGAATATTTTGATAAAGGGTTAGATTTTTTATTTAAAACGCCATATAACGAAGAAGTGGATTCATTTATATATCAGGGTGAAATGGGTGATGAAGAAGAGATTTCATGGAAACCTATTGAAAAAAATAATAAGAATGATTTAACGACGATTGAGGAAAGATTTGAAATTAAACTGCACACTTCAATTGATGATTATTTTAATTCTTATTGGTTTGCTGATTTAGATGGATTTATTGGTAATCATTATATTAGGCTAGAACCTGTATTACCAAATATTGAATTGGATTCCTTCGAAAGTAATTTAGAAGGGTATAAAAACAATCATAATAAGGTTGATAAGACTCCAATAGGTGTAGAAGGGAACGGTTTGATAGTTGTGTTAGATAATGTAAGTGGTAAGGTTGAATTGGAGGGTTTTGAACGAGGTTCGTTTGAAGCGCTTTCGGATAGTCTAGATGAGTTAATTTCTAATTTAAAGTTACAAAAATAATATACTAAGAACATTTATATGAAAAAATGTCTGATATGAAGTGTAGACCGAGTGTTAGATACAATTGGACTGCAGTATTTTATAGAAAGATATGATTAAGATCAAGCTAAGACCTACAAAATTTATGCTATTTAAAAAACATATGAAATTAATGCACTTGATTGTCTACTTGAGGCAAGCAAGTGCTTTTTTATTCGTGCATGCAATACTATAAACTTATTTTATATGAATTCAAGTTAACAAAATTTGCTAATATTATATAATTAAAAATAGATTAGCAAAAGACATGGACAATACCCCATTCTTCATAAAAAAGCAAGAAACATAACTTAATGGAAGTACACGTAAATAGTGTGGAACGAACTTCGGTAGAAAGAGTAAACAATAAAGGAGATATGTAATGAAAATAAATGATACAGTTTTTGGCGAACTTGAGTTTAATAATTATGATTGGATTGGATATAAAAACATTGAGTTTTTTGGGAACGAAGTTAAGGTGGCATTAATAGTCAGGGGAGAAGATGATGGTCATTTTGAGAAAGAACAATATACGGCACATAACTTTTTAATAGAAAGATGGCTACAATTACAACAAAGTATTTTAGAGTCTATATTAGATTATTATAAACAAAAAAGATATGAACTTGGTTACGATGTTGAGCCTAACGAAAGTTATCCTTTAATAGAAACAGCTACTCAAATTCTTGAAAAAATAACTTTAGTTGGAATTTTTGTTCCAGATAATGATCTTATCGATTTTCTTGATATTGGACTTATATTTGACTGTACATGGGATATGGAAAATGGATTAGGCCTTTGTCTTATGAAAGGTGAAGTAACAGAGGTAGGTTATCAGGATGTTGTACTTTAAATTTTGAAGCCTATTTTTATAGAGACAATAATATTGTTTTATTATTCATTCGTAATAAACGAGCTGCAGCTTTAAAAGAAAAACCACCAAAAGAAGTAACAGTTAAGATGGATATTATATAATTTGGAAATGAATGGTATAAATCTGAAGTATATAGGATCGGTAATTTATGAAGATTAGAAGTTTAATGTAATAATAGGGATGGAGTAAAAATGACAATGATACAATTTAATTCTTATCATCAAAAAGTAGAGATAAAGAGAAATTTAGAACTTATGAACTTAGAATATAAAAAAATTAGAGAGTATGTAAATTTTGATGTATGTTCTTTTGAGCAATTAGATGAATTTCAAGTAGGATACAGCATTGACACCGATGGAAACTCCCTTGTAACCGATGAGGAAGATACTTGGGATGCAAATTGGATTGTTATTGCATATGAAACTATGTGTGGAGATCCAATTATTATTGATTTAAATGAGGAAGGGTACCCTATATCTTCAATCATGCACGGAATGGATAGTTGGAGTGGTGGCGATTTTCTTGCAGATTCCATGGAATCATTTATTAATTTTATGAAAGATATAGGTGATTTTCTAACTGAGCAACAAGTGTTAGAAGGTAAAAGAATGATAAAAACTAAAGAATTGGAAATATTGCTAAATGAGTTTTTGGAAAGAAATAAATTTACTGATTTTGAAATATGGCACTCTTTATTAAGTCCATTATTTGATATTGCAGAAGAATATGAGCAAACAATGGAGATAAAAGTAAAAAAGATGAAGGAAGAAGGAAAGAAAATAACGGAGATTGCCCACATGCTTAATATAAAACCTAAAGAAGTGTATGAGTATATTAAGAAAGTTTAATAGCAACTCTTCACTTTTAAGAGAATAATCAAGCGCGATGATGGAGCAATACAGGCAGAAAATGCTCGAATTCTTATAAAGCCGAAACAAAAAATCTGCTGAAGAAGAAACCATTTTGCTCAATCTTTTTTCAAAATGGTTTCTTTTTATTTATCGTAAAACTTAGGATTAAGAGTTGTTTTTGATTAGACTTTATTTCTATTGATCATATAAATATTCTTGAAGAAGTAGAAAGAGACCTTGAGATGTGTGCACTAAATCGTTTAGTAAATGGAAAAGTGGATAATTTTTATCCCGCATTAACGGGCAGTAAGACCCCCACCTCAAAATTCAGCGAAAACAAAGAAGTTAGGTGGGGGATCAACTGCCAGTAAAAGCCCGATTGGTTCAACTAATAATCAGTGGGTGATGAACAAAACCCCCACTGAAAAGGTATTTAAGGTGTATAAAATGGGAGGATGGCCTTGTGGATGGAAAGGTGAGTACATGAAAGGGGAAATGATTGTCTACTTACCAAATGAAAAATGAAGGCTTACATACCGACATACTTTATGAATTTCATGAAATCTATTGCGAAACGATTATAGAGAGATGACAGGCGATACGTTTAAATATCTTGATAGTTTAGGAGGAATTATTAAATGATTAATCTATTTAATATTCCAGATTTGATAGAAAAGTCAGCAGCGAGTGATATTGAAATCCAAGCAGTAGAAAATCGTATGAATGTTACATTACCTAATGTATATAAGGAATTATTGAGATGTACAAATGGCTTTTCAATCGGTAGTGGATTACTTATTTATGGTACGGAGCATATTGCAGAAAGGAACGAGGTTTGGGAAGTAGATGAGTATGCGAGGGGGTATGTCTCAATTGGTGATGACGGTGGGGGAAATGTATTTTTAATGGCTCAACATGCAGAGGAAAAAGAGGTGGTAGTAATTGATTCTGGGGACATGAATCCAAGCCATGCTACTGTAATTACCGCTGATTTTAAAAAATGGGTGAATAGTGGTTGTGTAAGTGAAATAGAACAGAAAACAATACATAAGTCATCTGATATTTGTAATATAGTGTTAGTGAAAACTCCTAGTGAAGGTTTGAAAGATTTAATAAGAATAAAGAACGTATTAGGGTTTGAGATTGCCGCGGTAGATTTGCTAAAGGGTTCAAAAAATCTTCCTTATATATTAGTAGAGAGATTTCCATACGGTAAGGCGAAAAAACTCATTGAAAAATTAGCAATTGATAGTACTATACTGAGTATAGAAACGACTGGAAAAAACAGTTAGTGTTAGAGGGTAACTTTCATACGATTAGAGAAATCGATATGGATCCAAGAGAGTAAATGGGGAGAGTTAAAAATGATTATAAATGATGCAGTTTTTGGTGAGATTGAGTATACATATGGATGGGTTAAGGACATTACCGTTGAATTTTGTGGAAAAGAAGTTGAAATAGCATTGATAGTGAAAGGTGAAAAAGACAGTAAGTTTGATGAAGAACAATATACTGCTTATAATTCATTATTGCAAAATTGGGAACAATTGCAGCAAGTTTTTTTACAAGCGATTTTAGACTATTACAAGCAAGAACGTCAACAATTAGGATATGATATTGGATTTAATGAAAACTATCCACAAATCGAAACAACTAATCAATTACTTGAAATGATAACTTTAGTTGGAATTGTTGTTCCATATGGAGATATTCATGAAGAGCGAGATATTGGGATAACTTTCGATTGTACGTGGGATACAGAGAATGGATTAGGAATACGTCTACTAAATGAAAAAGTAATTGAAGTGGGGTATCAAGACGTTGCTATTTGAATTTTAATCTAAGGAGTGAAAAAGTAATATGAAAGAATTTGAGGAAAGGTTTAGTGAATTGCAAGCTGATATGATATCTATATGCATGGAATATGTTGAAAATAGAGCTGATAAAGTATATGTGTACGCTTCATGTGAAGAAGATATGATTTCTAGTAGTTTCTTTTATTTCATTAACAATAAGTATGTAGAGTGTCACAAGGTTAATGATGCATTGGAAAATGGGAAAAAAAGATATGATGTATCTCCAGAACGAATGTTTCAGGTTCTACAAATTATAAGTGAAGATATTGAAGGAATTGAAATGTTATGCAAAGAATACGAAAAAGATATGCCAACTGAGATGAAATTAATATACGATACTAAGAGTGGTAAGTTTAAAGCTGAATATGAGTATGATTTAATCCATACAAATGATGATATAAAAACGGCGGATGATTTTGCTGATGAGTGGTTTGAGGAAGTGAAAAATAATAACCTTTAAAAAATCAAAATCAAAATCAAAATCAAAATTAAAATTAATAGATATATTTAAATTGAATTAATAACTCATGAAGGTTATAACATTCATTTGTAGAATAGAAATAACACCAAATTCCAGATAAAGTGCAATTGGTATGAACCACTTAGATGAGTCATATAGAATGGGATAACCAAGAAAAACTTGTTAGTCGGTATTATGTGCTAGGGGGAGCCCGGAAAATGGGTGTTCATTTTCCACAAGATTATATTGAATGTGTACTTGAAAATAATGGTGCAAGTGCGGAACCAGAAGCTTTTGATGTAAATGAAGTAGTGAGGTGATTTGGCTCGTTACTTTTTTATGATGAAAAACGCATAGAGAATATATTAAAGGTTTATGAAAATTATAAAGGAACGATTCCTAATCAGGTTATTCCTTTTGCAATTGATCCTTCAGGAAATTTGATCTGTTTTGGCTATAAAAATCATGAAGAAAATCCAATTGTCATCTATGGGGAGCATGAAGGCGCATGGGAGAAAAAAGTGTTAATAGAGGGTGAAGGGATTACAACAGAAGAAGCAGAGAAAGTTAGTGAGGGTTTCCTTTTTTATGGATTCAATCTTTAATAAAGGCTCTGTTAAGGGTAAATGTTGATATTTAAAACCTATCTGAAATCTTATTATTAAATACATCATAAATAGAGAGAGGAGGAATAACAATATGAATTTAGTAGAGCAATATGATACGTTATTAATTAATGCAGAAAGTCTTTTAAATACCTATGAGGATATTGTAAAGAATAAAGATTTTTATAAAGAAGGACAACGGGTAATTGGTATATGTAAAGAATGGATAACAAATAATGAAATTACTGCTGATGATATATACGAAACTGTTGATTCACAGGATGGATACGATATAGTAGAATTTGGTTGTTTGAAAGGTATAACCGAGGAAGAATCGTATATGTGGGCTTTATTAACGAATATAGTGTGTGTATTATGTAGTCTTGCCTATCAAATGGAAAATCAAAAATATGTGCCACAGGCTATCGAGTGCATTATAGAGGAGAGAATAGAACTATTTGTAATATTTATTAATCAAAATATGGGTGTACATGAGAACGTTAAAGAGTGTATCAAGTATTTTAATGAAAACTTAGGTTATTAATATAGCCTACTATCAGCATTGTTCTTTAACAAAGCCTTAATAAAAAAGTTAGTTTGATAGCAAAAAGTAATACCCTCAAAATAAAAAATACGTTATTCTTTCTGTAGAATCAATGGAGGAAAGTAAATGAATACAGAGAACTTGGAAAGTATTTATCAAAAAGTAGTTTTACAGTTAAACAGTATTATTCCAGAACCGTGGGAAAAAGTAATGGTATATTCAGAAGTTGATGAATATAGTGATTCGACGGTATTTTTCTACTATCCAAAAAATAAGCAGGAACCGATATACAATTTAGATATTGAAGATATGGAAGGGATTGATGAAGACGAGACTGATCGTCAATTAAATATTCTTGACAGTATCTTCAGAGCGTTATGGGAAGAATTTAAAAGAAATAAGCAGGAACCTTGGACCAATTTAACATTTGAGTTATACTCTACTGGTAAGTTTGATGTTGAATTTGATTATACTTTATTAGAGGAAGAAAATAATTATAATCATTATGAGAGATTACTTATATGGAAGTATAAAAAGTTAGGAGTTTCTCCTGATGAAAAGAGAGAAAGTGATCTGAAACTAATTAAAGAATATATTCATACACAAAAATAATCTCTACTAGGTTTATAGATATAAGGTGTTTGAAAATACATACTCCATGATAGCGGTCCTATCATAGGAAACCTCGTGCAATGATTGAGGAGAAAATAGGTGAGATGAAGTTTTAAAGACATAAAAAATGGCACGTATTGTTATAGTTACGAGTACAGTGACGCGTTTTATATTGAAAATAAAACAAGCATAGCCACGCCTAAGTTTAGCAAGGTGTTATGCTCGTTTTAGGTTTTAAGATTAAATAACTTTATTGCATTTTTACAATTTCGGGTAATACTCCGATAGTTAGGAAAGATTCTAATCTTCTTCCTCTTGAGCTAAAGATAAAGAGATATCATCACGTACAACAGACAGCTTCTTCTTTTCTCCATTTGGATACACAATACTCCATAACGCATATCCATTGTAACGATCTGTGTAATTTTCATCACCTTTAACATAATTTACTGCCGCAATGGCAGCAGCTGAAGGACTACTATATTCTTTCCCTTCAAAAAGGATTTTGCCACTTGTTAAGTCGATTTCTGCTTTTGTTATGGAACCTCCATAAGTAGCCTCTAGGTATTTTTCGTCTTCGTTTAGTCGTGAATATACCTCTTTCCAAGAAATGTTTGATTTACGAATCGGAGAAGACGTTTTTACCTTTCTTTCTTCAGGTGTCTCATTTTTCACTGCATCGAATATCTCATCTAATACGTCCTTATATTTATCATATATAGCTACACACAACTCATCGTTTACTCTTGCCATCGGTTTATTCACTCCTTTATAGACCATGCGAAGATTATGGATATATTCCTCTAAAATATTTTTATTTGCTGTTGTAATTTTTGGGTGATTCACACAAGGCAATATAACAAAATCATATAGCCCTTGATAATCAATTTGAATAAATTCGGGACATTTAGGTTTTATCGTGGCATCTGGAGACAAAAAGACCTTTAGTTCATACTGATACGATTCCTCCATCTGTTTTAAGATTTTCGTATAGGTTTCAGTCTGGTCTTTGTTTTCTCTTGCCAATACCTTATTTTCCACAATGATTCTCATCGAATCATTTGTCATATATAAATCAAATCGAGCCCGCAATTCCTGGTTTGTTTCTGGAATAACTACAGACTCGGCTACCTCAGTTGCCACTTCTAATTCCTCTAGTTTAAGTGATGGATCCGATTCGATTAAAGCAAAATTAAAACTGGTTTTCTTACTTGATATATTTTCCTCACTAATATAGTAGAGAAAACGCTTCAGTGGGAAAGTACCTAGATTCAATGAAGACATTGGCGAAAGTAACCAACTGATAAAAGAACTATGCATCGTTTCGCGGTGTCCAAAACCCAATAATTGAAACAAGCTTTCTTTTTCAAAAGATTCTTGTAAGCGCAAGAAATCAGGGTCGCTAATTAACTTATTCAATTGGGTTTTCAACTCTTTTTCATTTCTTATCATCTTTTAACCTCCAAATCTTAGTAGATATAAATATCGTAAACTAAAGTTACTGTAATAATCAAATTTTTTATAAAAATAATAAAAAATACGAAACTTTTCTCCAAGTGTATAATCAATATTTCCCCTGCTATTTGTAGGTAGTAAAACTCCATCTCAACATTCAGCTAGAGTAAAGAAGTGAGAGTCAGGCTGCTCGTAAAAGCTCGATTGGTAAGTAAAGGCTAATAATTGGTGTGGGATGAACAAAAACTTACTAACTAAAGTTTTACTTTATTTTAAACCTACAATCATCAAGTGGTTGATCGCTTTATGTCACAACAGATTATTGGTAAAACCTTATAATCAAAATTTAAAAAAAATTAAACAAAATGTTAAAGTATGTAATTATTTGTTTTATAATGGAATTGTATTTTGGTAAGAATATTTTAAATGTTTGTAATGTAAATCAAACAGGAGGTTGTAAATATGGGGAGGAAATATGTAATTAGGATTCTAGCTTTACTCTCTGTCATATCTCTTTTCTTTAACTTAATGTTACCAAAGGCTAGCGCAGAAATTGAAAAGATTCCATCATTGAAAACAACAGCTACAAACAAAGCTGATGGCGGAAAAGAGATGCATGCAAAGGAGTCTATCACGATCCAAGACAAAGTAGAGTACACTAACTTAGTTGTTGGTAAAGAGTACACTGTAAAAGGTAAACTAATGAACAAAGTTATTAACAAGCCATTATTAATTGATGGAAAAGAAGTAACAGCTGAGACTAAGTTTACAGCAAAAGAAACGAATGGTGTTGTAACATTAGACTTTCCTTTCGTTGGTGCAGAGCAGCAACGAAGAGAAGTGGTAGTGTTTGAAGAACTATATGAAGATGGTGTTTTAGTGGCAACTCATGCTGACATTAATGATGTAGGGCAAACGGTTCGATTTGTAGAACCAACAATCAAAACAACAGCTACAAATAAAGCGGATGGTGGAAAAGAGATGCATGCAAAAGATTCCATCACGATTCAAGATAAAGTAGAATACAAAGATTTGATCGTAGGGAAAGAATATGTTGTAAAAGGTAAACTAATGAACAAAGTTACGAACGAACCATTATTAATTGATGGAAAGGAAGTAATAGCTGAGACTAAGTTTACAGCAAAAGAAAAGAACGGTTTTGTAACATTAGACTTTCCTTTCGTTGGTGCAGAGCAGCAAGGAAGAGAAGTGGTAGTATTTGAAGAGGTATATCAAGACGGTGTTTTAGTGGCAATTCAATCTGACATTAACGATGTGGGGCAAACGGTTCGATTTGTAGAACCAACAATTAAAACAACAGCAACAAACAAAGCAGACGGTGGAAAAGAGATGCATGCAAAAGATTCCATCACGATCCAAGATAAAGTGGAATATAAAGATTTTATTGTAGGTAAAGAATATGTTGTAAAAGGTAAATTAATGAACAAAGTAATGAACAAACCATTATTAATAGATGGAAAGGAAGTAACAGCTGAGACTAAGTTTACAGCAAAAGAAAAGAACGGTTTTGTAACACTAGACTTTCCTTTCGTTGGTGCAGAACTACAAGGAAGAGAAGTAGTAGTGTATGAAGAGGTATATGAAGACGGTGTTTTAGTGGCAGTTCAATCTGACATTAACGATGTAGGGCAAACAGTTCGATTCGTAGAACCAACAATCAAAACAACAGCAACAAATAAAGCTGATGGTGGAAAAGAGATGTATGCAAACGAATCTGTCACGATTCAAGATAAAGTGGAATACAAAGACTTAATCATAGGAAAAGAATATGTAGCAAAAGGTAAACTAATGGATAAAGCAACAAAGAAACCTTTACTAGTTGATGGTAAAGAAGTAGCAGTAGAATCTAAATTTACTGCAAAAGAGAAGAATGGTTCTATCACACTTGATTTCACATTTAATGCTTCTAAACTACAAGGTAAAGAAGTAGTAGTATTTGAAAAACTATATCAAGATGATATCTTAGTAGCAATCAACGTTGATATTGAAGATGA
Organism: Bacillus cereus group sp. MS39; assembly: GCF_040448665.1. Lineage (NCBI taxonomy): Bacteria > Bacillati > Bacillota > Bacilli > Caryophanales > Bacillaceae > Bacillus > Bacillus cereus group sp. MS39. The sequence goes on from NZ_CP123058.1 coordinate 2,157,663, forward strand.
GGGCCATACAGTGAAGTTCAAAGCGGAAAAATTAGGAAAACCGCAGCAGGAAAAGCCGCAATTAGAGCAACCTAAAACAGGAAAAACATCAAAAGCTGGAACATTACCAGCTACAGGTGGAAATACGTCCTTTATGTGGTTCTCAGTCGGAGCCGGTCTTTTGTTATTAACTCTTGGAGCAATATTATTTATGAAACGTAGAAATGCATAATAATTAAATAGTCTTTTAGACAGAAGATGTGGATAGGAAATATAGTCATAAAGAAGGGCTCTCTTTTGATTCGTTTTTTCAAAAGAGGGTCTTTTCTTAGTAACATGCTGGTTGGTAAACGAAATGTTACTAAGGAATATATGTATAGAACTAGATACAAGTAATAGTTGAGAAAAAAACATTGTTATTTTACTAATGGGCTTGATGTATGATTACAAAAATTAATGAAAAATGGCGTTGAAGCAGCATTTGACTTTAATCGAGAGAATACTTGTAAATAAAATAGAATTCAGCCTTTTTTCTAGTATAGGGGGGATAGTTTGTGGAAAAAGATGAAATTGCAAACTTATTAGACAGTATGTTAGATAAAGAATTAGAGGATTTAGATTCCCCTTCAGATAATGATTGGAGGGAACTGGAGAAAAAATTTGGATGTCAATTTCCTAAAGAATTTAAATGCTTTATTGAACTAATGTCTGAATATGTATTTCCAGGGGATATTTTAAATGTTTCTAGTGGTAAGACTAACGGAAATGATACTATTGAATTTATTTATGATTATGAAATGAAAGAAGGTTTTTGGAAAAACGAACTAATCCCTTTTTATAGTATAGGTAATGGAGATTACTTTTGTCTTCATTCAAAAGAGGGCCAGCAAACGGGAGTTTATTTTTATTTTCATGAAGAGAATTGTGTAACTAAGGAAGCGGATAATTTTGAAGAATGGTTAAATCAATTACCAATTTATTTGAATTAATAACTAAAGATAGATTTGTATTCTAGAAGTTAATTCTTTTATTAAACTATAAATTTTTTGAAACTCATCAATAAACTCTACTCAAAGTATGGAGGGAAATAAATGTCATTAGAAAAAAAGATATTTATTTTAAAAAGAATACGTTTTCTGGATCATGAAGATGATAGTATTGAGCTATTTGAGGAAATCTTAAATGAAATATTGCAAATGGCAGATAATAAAGTAATTATTGATTTGTGCAGTATATTTCATGATGAAATAGATGAACCTTCGATTGTTGGTGATTTAATTGAATCGATTTTTTATATAATCGAAAAAAATGGAGTTGAAGATGGTTTAAGTAAACTGATTGAAGGGATAAGCATTGTTTTGTCACAAGCTAAATATTGTGCTAAAAGATTCTATAGAAGTCTTCTAGCTTCAGATGATTTTATTATTCCATTTATTAATGTATTGAAGAAGGCTAAAACTACAAATAAAGAAGACGTTATTAAAATTTTGAAAGAAATAAGTGAGAAACAACCACAACAATATTTTGAAAAAGTTGATTTGATTTGTAAAGAGGTTATTTAATACTTTAATTATAAAATAACTCTAAAGTTTGCGTGTAGGATCATGAAAATAGCTTTAATATGTTTCATTAAAATATCAATCTAGATAAATCATATGGTTAATACTAGCTAGAGTGGCTTCGAAAAATATTTGAATAGCACGCCAAAAGCAATGGGCAATTTGAAACCAATCTTTGTAATGGGGCGTACTATTGAGGATTACTTTGTGTAATTCTAGCCTAGAAAAGGATTGAATATTTATTAGAAGGTGAAGTTATGTGGAGAGAGAAGATTAGTCATATATCCAAAATAAGAGAGAAACGAAATCGAAAACTCAATTTACCTATTAACGAAAAGGAGTTATCAAAATTTCGTAAATCTGTAGTAGAAAAATTTGGTGAAGATGTCCTGCCACAGCAGTACTATGAATTTTTACAAACAGTTAATGGAATTGAATTTAATGGATTAATAATATATGGGATTGATCAAAGTTTTTTAGATTTTAAGCCAATAAATCAGGTAGATAGTTTTTTTGATGCTAATGAAATATGGGAATCAATTAAAGACGAAGATGAACTGATTTTTTTCGGAGATTCAGATATAGCTTGGTATTGTTATAATGTTTCCAAAAAGAAATTTGTTGAACTAGACAAGCCTTCAGGCGAGCATATGGAAACTTTTTGCGATTTTGATACTATGCTTAAATCTGCTCTCTCAGCAGCACTTAGCTAAATGTATAGTAGTCAATGTCTAACTGTTTAATCTAGATGAAAATAGTGCAGGGGGATTCTATGGAAAGTAAGGGAAAAGCGATAAAAATCTATGATTTCATTAAAAAAGGGGATATAGAACAAGCGAAAGAGATCATTATTACTGATAAAAGTTTGCTTGATTTTGTAACGCCTTATGGAACGTGGCTACATGCTGCAGCTAGAGCTGGTGAACTGGATATGATAAAATTTCTTGTTGAATCTGGTATGGATATTAACCTTAATGAAGGTGTACCAAAGTCAGCGCCTATTGCACATGCAGCTAGTGAAGGTGAAATTGGTATTGTAGAGTACTTATTTGATAATGGTGCAATATTAGATGTTAGTGACCCAAATAGAAATCCTCTATTCTCAGCGATTTATGGTGGGCATCTTAATATTGTAAAGTATCTTGTTCAGAATGGTATTGATAGTACTGTAAAGTATACAGGGGATACTATGAAAGAGATGGGAGCTTACGAATTTGCTATTGAAAGAGGAGAAGTGGAAATTGCTGAATATTTAAAAATGTAAACTTGAGATGGAAGCCATATATTGATGTAATAGAAAAGTTGAAAACTAATGATCATATTAATTTAATTATCCAATTCATTTAAAAGGAGAAATTTATATGGACTATCAATCTGAGGTTAAGAGATTATATAGTTGTAGATTTTTAAAAAATCAATCGGAATGTGAAGAGTTTGACAGTGTATTAGAAAACTTAGCAGATTGTGATGATGAGAAGCTTATTAAAGAGTTGTGTATAGTATTTGAGGATGAAACACAAGAGGAAGAAGTTATGTTTGGTCTAGTTCATTTTATTGAAGATTTTGAAATGGGAAAATATCTAACAGAGATGCCTAGAGCTTTACCAAAAATGGTTGAGAGTGCAAAAGAGTGGGCAATGTTACTAAACAAAAGAATTTTAAATAGTGATTTATGTAGAAGTGAGTATGCTAAAGTACTTGTAGGAATGAATCATGATATACAACTAACGATAATTAATTTACTTAATGAAATTATTGCTGATAACCCTAAAAGATTTGAGAGGACTGCCAATGAGGTTCTTAGTCAATTACAAGGAGTTCATAAAAATAAATAAGAATTGTAGAACTACTGTATTATAGATAAAACTAAGAACACCCTAGCGAAGAGCTAGGGTGTTTGTGTTATATAGTTTCACCATATGCTTCCGAATTAGGAGCAGGAGTAATCAACGAACCTTTTGTAGCGTTTCTTATAATAGAATGAAAGTGTTTAACGCTTAAATATAGGAAGAAAAACAATTAAGCTTTTATTTTATTTAAAATGGTTACTCTATTAGTAGTGAATAATAAATAATTTTGTTTTACTGTCTTAATTAAAATACGATCAGTTGTACCATATGCTGTTCCAATTCGGATTGCGCTTTTTTCTTCAACACCAGCATATGTATTATCTTCCGTTACCTCAGTGATTTCACATAATGGAATATGAATTTTAGAGAATTGCCATGAAATAATTAGTTCATCTTTTGTTTTTTCAACATGAATACCTAACATATTACCAGAACCTTTCTATAATAAAATTTTACTCGTACTATGTTATTATACAAATTTATAAATTTTATTTCTATTTTTTTACAGAGAGTATACAATTAACAACGAGAAAATGTTCATTATTACTTTCATTCCTATTATAACGAATTCTACAATAGAAAACAGAACGTATATTTGGTATAATCGAAATATACTATATGAAACGATGTACATGAGTTTGAGATTTATGAAAAAAGGTAAATACATAATAATACATACGCTATAGGATTCAGTTCATGTTATACAAATCAATCGTTAGAAAGGAAAAGAAGTATGAATCAAATTTCATTCGAAGATTTATTTGAAGAAGAAAACAAACGAGAAAAGGTGGAGGTAGCTGAGATTCCCGTACCTTTATCGCCCTTACAAAAGGATATTTTAGAATTAATTAATTCTGAAGAAATAAGTGCACTTGAGTTATGCGAACAATTAATACGAGCTGGTAAAATATCAGATGAGAGATTCACAACGAATAAGCCTAAAGCATACGGGCAAGTATGCTTACTGTTAGAAGGTTTTGTTAAAGAAGAAAAGCTTATTTTTGTCAAAAGTGATGAGAAAAGAGATAGAGTATATAAATTGAAAGACGAAGATTCTAACGAATAAAATGTATAAAGTATAGTAATGAAATAAGGAAGTCCTCATATTTGTGTTGAAAGATTATTTTCACATAAGCGTGGGGATTTTTTTGAGGGAGGATGTATGAAAGATTGGGAGTATAATGAATTATTTCATGCAATCCGGGAGGCGTATGAAGAGTTATTAGATGAAGAGAGAGGGTATCGATATGCTATAGCAAAGCTAGCGGATGAATTTGATAATGTAGGAAAGATTGAAGATGTTATCGTTGATATTGCCATAGGAGAAATAGCAGTCAATCATCATATGGTTTTTGTTGGGCGTGTTAAAGGTATAACAAAGAGGCTAAGTATGTTTAATCTTCAAGAGGCAGAAGGTGAATTGACAGTAGAGGAAATAAAAGATTTATCGATAAAAATAAATAATGTAATAGAAGAATTAAAAAATGTAAAGAGTGATTATAAATCTTTGGTTGAATAATTCATGTTTCTGCAAATGTAAGAGACATAGCTAAACAAGAGAATAGAAATCGCTGCATACATAAAACGTAAGATGGATGAGAGATAATAAAGGTTGGAAAAAGAATAAGACTAAAATAAAGAAATTAATAGTCATATGGTTATCAAAAATAAAAAAATTTATCTTATAGATAGTAAAATGGTTATTACTATATTACAAATAACCAACTTTTGGTTTATTTTTTATAGGAAAACAAAAGAGTAATCGTAAAGACTACTCTTTGATTTTTTTCTTTTCTTCCTTTTCAATTTCGGATACGGATTTTTCAGGGTCTTTTATAAGGTTTCCTAATTCCCCGGAACAGTCAAATTTATCTTCGAAATTTTCAGTAGTACTAATACGAGCTACAAAATCTAATTGTTGGTCATTATTTATATACCCTTTTAGTCTAGGTATGCCCATAGGACTAGTTTCGTGTTCTGTAAATGTAATAGATTTAACATCTTTAACATTATAATGAATATATTTTGCTACTCTTGTTTCTTGTACTTTCCAAAACTTTTCCTCTTCTTCTTTATGTTTTAAGTATTCCAAAGTAAAAAATCCTCCTGCCATGAGTAACAAAGCAGATACGCCCAAAATAACTACTTTCTTCATTGGAAATCTCCTTATGAAAAACTTACGATTGCATTCTTCTTAAAATGGGGTAGGGAAGACAAGAGTAGTGCAGAGACTATTCTTATTTCTTTTCTTTCTCTTCCTTTTCAATTTCGGATACTGATTTTTTCGGTTTTTTAACATAGTTATCGTATAGTTCTCCAGAACATCCAAAATGATCTTCAAAATTCTCTGTGGTACTAATACTTGCTACAAACCATAATTCTTGATCACCATTTATATATCCTTTTATAGTAGGGATTCCCATCGGGTTCACCTCATGTTTTGTAAACGTAGTAGATTTCACATCTTTAATATTATAATGAATATATTTTTCTACCCTTGTTTCTTGTGTTTTCCAAAACTTTTCTTCTTTTTCTTTATGTTTTAAGTATTCCATTGAAAAAAAACTCCTGCTATAATACAAATAATGGATAAAATCATTACTTTCTTCATAAAAAATCCCCTTATAAAAAACTTACCATTGCACTCTTCTTAAAATAGGATACAGAAAATAAGAGTAGTGCAAAGACTACTCTTGATGTTTTTCTTTCTCCTCCTTTTCAATTTCGGATACCGATTTTTCAGGGTCTTTTATCAGTTTTCCTAATTTCCCAGAACGCGTAAATTGGCCTTCAAAGTTTTCAGTTGTACTTATACGAGCTATGAAATCTAATTCTTTATTATTATTTATATAGCCTTTTAATCTAGGGACTCCCATAGGACTTACACTCTTTTCTGTAAACGTAATCGATTTTACATCCTGAATATTATAACGAATATACTTTTCTACCCTTGCTTCTTGTACTTTCCAAAACTTTGCCTCTTCTTCTTTTTGTTTTAAGTATTCCATTGTAAAATACCCTCCTGCTATAATACAAATAATGGATAAAATAATTACCGTTTTTTTCTTCATAGAAAATCCCCTTGTATTTAAATATAGTTAAAATATACCATGAAACGAGTTGAAACATATGGGTGAATTTAAAAAGAATCCAATTGCGACAGATGAAAATTATTTCGAACTAGCAGATCAAGTTTATGATGACCAAGTTTTAGAAAAAGGTAAAGAAATAAAAATGGCAGATGGTAAAAAGTGGGTAGTTATAGAATCAATTGATGCAGATTGTCAAAAAGTAAAAAATGGATTAGAAGCTATCGCAGTAGTACCAGCAGACAAATATGATGAAAATGCAACACATTATGATGATATAATCCTAGCATTTCGTGGAACAGAGCCTACGCAATTAGCAGATTTCGAAACAGATATCGATCAGATTACGTTTGGAATTAAAACACATTCTAAAGTAATTACTCCAAGTAACAGTCAAACTATAAAACCTGATTCTGAAACATCATTTGATACTGGATTAAAATGGGCAAAAAATGACATCGTAGCAAAATATAACCCTTCTTCTCTTCATACTACTGGACATAGTAAAGGTGGTGCAGAAGCGGACCTTATCGCTGCAGAATTAGATTGTTATGCAACTACATGGGCTGCACCGAATCCCTATGGTGTACTAAGTCCTGAAGCAAAAAAACGAGTAAATGAAGGAAAAATGGAAAATAAAGCAACTGATTATACACATGAAAATGACCCGATTGGTAACCACACTCAATTCGGTGCACCTCTAATTGGTAAGCAATACACAGTGAGACAGAACGATACAAAACAAGGACTTTTTACACGTTTAACTATGGACGGACACGGCAGAGATACATTTATGGGATCCTTTCATTCAAATGGAAGTCCCCTATTAAAATTAGAACCTGAAGATATTATAAGACAAGCACAAAAAATTCAAATGCTCAGTAATCGATTATCAGATATAGCAAAAAATATAGAAGAGTTTCAAAGAAGAGAAGCTGAAGCGGTTCAAAAGTTGAAAAGTCAATTAAAATATGAAACAGGGCCAGGTGGGAAATATCATCTATTAGAAGCCTATGAAATAGATGAAGCCATCTCACGAATTGCCAAAACGAAAGAAGGTGGAAATGACTATTTTCACGATGTATACATGGCAGAAGAATTAATTCATCTTTTAAGAAAAGAACAAAAAAGTTTAAGTAGATTTGGGGACGAAATTAGTGATGCAGCAAATTCACTTAGGGATAAAGATAATCAATTAGCGGGGAATTTTCAGTTTAGATAAGGAGAGAATTATATGATGGATTTTATGGAGGAAATTAAAAAGATAGAAAAGCAAATCGAAAGTGTTACAGGAGATTTAGCAGATCAGGTTGTTGAGGAGTTACAAGCTGCTAAAAAACAGATTGAAAGAGAAATGCAGCGTATGATGTTAAAAACAGAAGTAGGGTTTAAATCAATAGACATTATAAAAGAAGATACATATGCTCTTCAAAAAAACATAGGGGCATTTCATGAATTACAAACAAGTCTAAGAGATATAGCAGCAGAATTAGAGAAAAGTTTTGAAAGTAAAACTGGCAGTAAAATCAATGAAGAATTAAAGAAATATGAAAAACAAATTAACAACAACATTTTTAATGAACATGTTCACTTAGCAAACAGTTGTGGGAAAAAATAAGAGAAGAGGAAAAACTAAAGATAGTTTCTATTACTTTAATTTACTGAAAGAGATGCACTATGTAAATGTGAGGTTTGAATTGAACAGAAAAGTATGTCTAGTGATAAGTTATATGAATGAATAGATAATACAAATTGTATAGAAATATAGGAGTTCGTTGAAGGTGAGAGTGAATTAAGGGAAAAGGCTAAAGAAGGAAATAGATGTATTCATAGGAAGGATGCAGTTATGAATCAAAAAAAGTTAGAAATGGCTTTTAAAAGATATAGCAAAAATTTTGTGGATGGAATCAAATTTGAAGATGTTAAAGATAAGTATAATGTCAGTAAAAATAAGATTGAGAAAATTGTTGAGCAAAATGAAACAGAGAAAGATCACATCTTATTAATAAATTTAAGCAAAATTTTCTCATATCACTTGTCACTATGGAAAAACGATGTATTGATAAGCGGTGGAAACAATGTAGAAGGATTAAAGAACATGCAGAAAGTCTTATTTTACCAGTGCATGGGACAAGATCTTTATAAAATCAGATATCCAAAGATGATTTTGGGGTATACGTTTAGAGAAGTCGTCCTCACATTAGTTCATTTTGCAATGTATGGATGGGAGAAAGAAGAAAATATATTATATGATTTTATGGTTCATCACTTCGGTGAACATTTAATAGATGCCAATGAAGAGGATAGACATATTTGGTTTTTGCTAGAGCTGTACTTGCAGTATAAAAATAAAACCATCATGGGAACGAATAAAAAATTGCATCTAGCTGTGAAAAATAAGTTTAAGGAAGCTGAACTGCGATGCGGCTCAATCCCTGAAGACCTGAATATTTATGATGAAGTGCTGGAACGTTGGTCGACTGGTGATTTAGAAGAAATAGAACATCTAATTTCGATAATGTCACAGTATCATTCTGCATTAGTTTCTGAAATCGGACAACTAGGTGAATTTGGCGATTTCAGATACGGGTTTTATCCTGTTGAAATCTTATTTTTAATTCATGTAAGGAAACAACTAGGGTTGCCAGTACCTACTCAAATCGATAATTTTCTGATGAATACTCCAGAAACTAGAATGGTATTTGGGGAACATGAGTCATATCCTGAATGGGATCCCGTACTTCAGATGATTGATCAATTTTATCGTAAAAACTATCCGGAATATATTCCTAACAAGCATGGAGAATTATTTTAATAAAAAAGGAGGAAGCTAAGATGCCTGATCAAGGGATAGCGCAGATTATATTTCCTGATAGCGAGGGTTTGGAAACATTTTTGAAGGAACAAGGAGGTTATGACTTACATGAAGACCTATTAAAATATGGATTGACAACGAAACAGTTTTTATACGTTGACTATAAAGGTGAGCAATACCAAGAAATTGTCAATTTTATTCTCGATTACGAATTTGCCCACCAAATTGAATTAGCAACACAAGAAGAACTTGAGAGATTAGAAGCATTTAATTATAAATTTTTACCCGATAAGATCAAGATGGCCAACAAAATACTGTCACCAAAGGGGTATGGACTATTTTCATATCCTAATTCGGGCGATTTTTTCGCATTATTCATTGCGAAAATAGAGGATATAATAAAGTTTCTGCAAGAAGAAGTGCTGTTTGATGATAGAATCCCTTTCCAAGAAAGGTGCATTAAGTACTATAAATAAACTTAAGATAATGCAGTTTTGAAAGAGACACGACATTATCCCTATGATATAGTACGTTATCAAGAAGAGTAAATGTAAGAATCTACAGTGATATATTTTTAGACTGTAGTTTTTTTATTTGTGCGTAATTAATACATACTGTGCAAAATGAAAAATAACTAAGGGGATCTGTTAGTTCATTAGGCGATTGAGTAGTGAATTTAAAAATCAGAAAAAATATGTGAAAATAACAGAAAATATGTAGTTAAATGTTAAAATTATATATTGAAGGGAGAATTTACATGAAACCTGATTTTTTCTTTATTACAATGTATCCAACAGTATCTTTTAATGAAGAAGAGATACTGGGGCGTCTTTTGGATGTATTTGAGTCAAATGAGAAATTTACTCCTACTCATTGGGGGAACTGTGAAACAGTGAAGGTAGAATATAACCGTCAGGAAATTTTAGAAAAAGTAATTTCAGAGCGTAGAGTATCTGAAGTTCACTTGTATCGTGATAAGTCTGTGAACTACACAGGAAGTTTTCAAGTTAACTGGAGTCATCGTTCGTTTTTAAACTTTGAGTTTCATAAGTCGATACCTAAAAAATTATGGTCTGCTTTTTTTGAGTTATCTGATCAAATCGCAGAAATCGCGAAACCTCGTATTGGAGTAACTCAAATTTTTTGGCCATTGTCCTATCCATGGAATACCGAACGCGAGCGCTTACAAATGTGGATGGAAATATCTTCTCAACTCATACCAGTTAGGTTTCTTCCGAATGGTCCATTAGGATTAGGAGCTAGAACATATTTGAGTGGTCATATTTTAGACATGTTTGATAAAGAATTATTATTAAATAGCCCAGGGGTGGTATCAGAACTGAATTGGGGTGGAACTTGCATAGATCTTTTACACAACCCTTTAGAATCTGATATGGATTTGTTGCTTGATAGTTGGCTATCTGCAATGAAATATTTAGAACCAGCTCAAGTAATGGCTCTACCAAGCTTTGATGAGGATCGGATGGGAGTATCTTTTTCTCCGAATGTTGCCTGGAAGGATTATTTAACAAGATAAATGAAAAGGGATCGCAGTTATGAATGAGAATAATAGAATAAGAGTCATGGAAATATTAAATCGATCTCAATACAATGATAAAATAATAGATGGGCTAGATATGAGCAATGTAGACCTTATTTTTTTGATTTGTCAGAGGTGATGGCAGAGGATATTATGGCAAAACAAGTATGAGAGCATCGTTTTTTGATTGTGATTTTGAGTTTGCTGATTTCAGAAGCTGTAATTTAGAGAAAATACATATTGCAGATTGTAGATTTGGTGAAGCGGACTTCTCTAAAGCAAATATGAAATATGGTGAGAAGTAAATGAATTTTGAACATTTAAAGGCCTATGATGGATAGTATACGTTATAAACGAATATTGGAAAATATCTCTCATTGTATATAGAAATTACATAATAAAAATAGAAGTATATTACGATAAAAACTTACTTTTACATAACAAACAGCTTAACCATTAGCTAATATTGTAAAGGAGGATTGAAAATGTTAAATGATGTGTTAACGAAGGAGTACATAATACAGAATGGCCTTGAGTTTGAAGAGTGTTTAGAATATGGGGGACCTTATGGGTTAGGAATAGTAGAGTGTGCGGTTGATGGTAAAGAAAAATTGTTTACTGGCTTAGCTTATGATGTTTATGAGAACGGAAATATAGAATGTTATTTCTATGTAGAAAATGGTGTGAAACAAGGAAAGTATGTGGAGTTTTACATGGATGGAAATATAAAAAGAATCAGCAATATGAATAGAAGCGCGGTTGAAGGCTACTATGTTGAATTTTTTCAAAACGGAATGAAGAAGCATGAGTCTGAATATATTGCGGGACGTGAAATGACTTTTAAAAAGTATGATGAACAAGGGAATGTTGTAAAACAAAAAATAGAACCAACTGAATTCGATATATTATATGCGGAAAAATTCAGTAGCGGTTTAAACAAGTAAGGAACACTACATTAAAAATATTGAATATTAATAAAATAACGAATTATAATTCGATTGAGAGATAGTCGTAGAAAGATATAGAGGAAATGTGAAGAGGTATCGAAATATAGAAGTATGCTTATGGCGCGAACAAACAAATATAAATGAGAAAAAGACTTGAGGAGATTCAGTGGGGGGGCAAGAGATGAGTAAAGTAGAATGGAGATTACCAGATAAGCCTTTATTGCGAGAAAATGTAAAGAATGTGGAAAAAGAGTTGGGCATTCATTTTCCTTTAGATTATATAGAATGTGTAATGAAGAATAATGGAGCACATGTTAGCCCAGAAGTATTTGAAGTTGAGGAGAAGAGAAAAGTTTTTGGTACATTACTAACTTATGATATGGATGATGATGAAAATATTATTGAGGTATTCTATGACTACAATGACACATTACCGAGTGCATTGGTACCATTCGCATTTGATCCAGCAGGAAATTTAATTTGCTTTGATTATAAAAATCATGAAGAAGATCCAATTGTCGTCTTTTGGGAACATGAAGGGGCATGGGAAAAGGAAGCATTGATGGAAAGTGAAGGGATTACGGCTGAAGAAGTAGAGGAAGTAGCGAGAGAAAATGTATTCTATATTGCTAATAATTTTACGGAGTTTTTAAATAAGTTACATGGTTAATAGTGGGAAAGGATTCAAACTTATTTGGCAGTGATAAATGAAAATAGTTACATAACCTCGTTCCTAATAAAGTGGGGATTAAAATGAAACCGAATAATTTTACAATCGCAATGTATCCTACAGTAGCATTTAAAGAAGAAGAGATATTAAATCGTCTTTTAGATGTATTTGAGTCAAATGAAAAATTTGCTCCTACTCATTGGGGGAACTGTGAAACGGTGCAGGTAGAATATAATCGCCAGGAAATCATAGAAAAAGTAATTTTGGAGCAAAGGGTATCTGAAGTTCATTTGTATCGCGATAAAACAGTGCACTAGTAACCCTAAAATCAACCATTATGTATAGAGTTAATAAATTATTTAAATAAAAAACTGTTAATAAAAAACTAGAATTAATGAAGGGGTATATTCACTTAAGAATATAACCCTATTTATCAGAACCAGTAGTACATAAGGAGATTATCCCACGGGTTATTTGCAAATATTAGACGGGGGATATTTGACGCTGTAAAAGAAAAAATATTGACTCTTATATCATTATTGATGTTGTCCTCAATTTTCCTCATGTAGCACTTGAAAATCAGTAACAAGTGAAACGATTTTTCCTGCTTCATCGATTCCCCAATAGGAAGGGTAAAATCCATCTCCATAACCTGAACGGAATATAATGATATTACTTCCTGTTTCCTCACACACCACGCAATTTCCCCAATCTTCATCATGTTCTGTTAGTATGTCATCTATAAGATCATCATACAAACTAGTAAATTCTTCTCCTAGTTCTTGTTGTAACCTGTCTTCTATTTCTTCTAACTTACCAATTGCTTCAACATCTGCAAAGCACCCTAAGCCTGTATCAACTGGGTAACCAAAAATATAACCGTCTTCCAGTTCACTTCCATTTTGTCCTGGTTTTGTTGCCATCTTCCATCCTACCGCTTTTGACTCCGACAATTTCAATTCAGCACCAGCAATGACTCCATCTTCCTTATGCCACCAAGCAACAATTGGATATGTACCTGGCTGAATTGTTTGTTCGAAGTGATTTTTATTAAAAATAAGAGGATCACAAGCAACAATTTTACCTGAAGTAACTTTCAACTGTTCTAGTGCTTCGGAACGCAGGGCCTCACTATCCGGTTTAGATAATTCACGTAATAACTTTGACATAATGTTTCTCTCCCTTTCCTTTTAAAATATTTGTTGGTGCTGCCTCCCATATATTTTTACATGAGTTACATTTGTGTTCTGTGGTATTTCTAGCGCCTTTGTATGTTCCTATAACATCGCCATGAACTTCTAAAACCTCTGCGGCATATTGTACCCGCGTTTTCTAATAGTTCCGCAACATATTCTTCATGCGTTTTACGTTTTCGGATATATTGCTCCCCCGTACAAGTGTAGATAGAACAAACCTTTATTCATTGAAAAATATAACAAATGAATTTGATTTTAAAATTAGACCCAGTTTTGAGGATGTAAATAATAATCCACCCGTTGATTATATTATTTTAAGGGTAAAATTGCATTAATTAAAAATTCAATAAAATAAGATCGAACTAGATAGTCTTTCTAGATTGATCTTCTTATTTTATATTCTCAAGGGATATTCCACTTCACTGCGACTCATTGCAATATGTCTACTTCTGTGACACATTACACAATTGTACAGAGATAATGAAGTAATATGAAAAATAAAATAAAGATTTAAATTTAATCCTATATATTTTTTATAAATTCTAAAAGTAAATCCCTTATTTTTGGTATGATTGACAGATACTATTTAATTTCTTATGAATATTCTTAAAAAGGGAGTGATGCTGTATGAAATCAATAAATGTAAATGGGAATATATATCATATTGAATCTGTTCCTTTTGAAGATAAGAGTGAGCAGGATGAAGAAGGATACTACGAATATTTTTACAAAGGAGTCAATTTATCGTTTCACTCGGACAAAGAAATAATTAAAGCCCGAATTTATGACGACGAAGAAATAATATATTTCTTAAAAAATCCATTTCTTGCTTTTGGTAAAGATTTTGAAGCTATAAAAGTATATATAATTAAAGAATATGATGTAAATAAATTTAAAATTCCAGGTGAAAAAAACGCCTATATAGAATTATAGCTATAATTCTATATAGGCGTTACCATGACCAATTATAATAAAACAGGAAAACTCACAAAGTACTTATGCCTGTGGGCTATGAAAGGAATGTATTCGAAATTGAGTAAATCAAGTGAAATAAGTAGATTTGAAAATAGATTCTCAGAAAATGTGATTGAAATAGCAGCTGTCACAGGGGCATTAGGAATCGGTGCATCAAAAGGCGGTGACAACATTTTGTGGACTGCGTCAATTGATTTGATTGCGTGGAAAGACTTACATAACAATGAAACGATTACAAAAGAAGACATACGACTGGCATGGTTGGTTGATGATGCAATTAGTTATTTTGGATAAACGTGATGTGATTTGTTAGGAGGTGAAGTTAAATGAGAAATGACTTAACATGGCCAGTACCGGATGAGCCAGTTTCAGCAGAATATATAAACAATGTGGGAAAAGAGATAGGGTGTATATTTCCAAGTGACTATGTAGAATGTGCTACAAATAATAATGGTTCAGCTGTATTACCTTATAAATTTGAAATAGATACGATAACAAAGGTATTTGGAACTTTACTTTCTTATGATGTAGATAGTAGTGAATATATCGTTAAAGTATATAACCAGTATATTTCTACTCTGCCAAATGAATTGGTACCATTTGCATTTGATCCAGCAGGAAATTTAATTTGCTTTGATTATAAAAATCATGAAGAAGATCCAATTGTCGTCTTTTGGGAACATGAGGGGGCATGGGAAAAGGAAACATTGATGGAAAGTGAAGGGATTACGGCTGAGGAGGCAGAGGAAGTAGCGAGGGAAAATGTATTTTTTGTGGCTAATGATTTTACGGAGTTTTTAAATAAGTTACATGATTAGAAGAAGTTAAATCGTAAAAAAGAAATAGTAAAGAATATAGTGAGATAAAAAATACATATAAGCAGTAGGCGGTAAAAAGCATTAAAGGATAAAATAGATGAGAAATGGTTGTTGACAGGGGCAATTTGTATTTTATATAGATTAAAAGGCGGAATATAATGAAAATATGGAAAATTATTAGTGATTCACAGTTTGATCAATTAGAGTGTGAGAATGAAGAAGGACAAGAAATTTTTAATAACTATTTTCAAGGTCAATCAGTAATTAATACGTGGAATCCATTGCAAATGAAATTGTCAAACAAAGGAGAAGTATCTGATTTATTAAGTGAAATACCACTTGTTTTTACAAAAGCAGCGATAGAAGTAGTATTTGATTTAATAAAAGGGAAAGTTGAAGTTCTTCCGCTTGTTCATGAAGTATACGAATGCTATGCAATACATGTATTAAACGTATTGGCATGTATTGATTATAAAAATGCGAAACCTGATGATTTTGGTGGATTCGATAAATTTGCTTTTATTGCAGATAAAATTAAGGGTGAACATATTTTTTGTACAATGAACACAAAGCATAAATACGGAGATTTTCCAATTGTATCTGTACAAACATTCGTATCAGATGAATTTAAAGATTGTGTTGTGGAAAGTGAACTAAAGGGGTTTAATTTTCAGTTAGTATGGGAATCCGATGAGAAAAATCATGAACAAAAAATAGAAAATAACCCAGTGATACGTCCAACCTCAATAGAAGATTTTAAATCACATATTCAGCAGCATTATGGACTGATTACGAATCATATAGAAGCAAATACAAAAAGGATTACCGATGTAGAATTATATGATGTTGGACCAAATAAAATAGTTGATTACCATACAGTAGTGACATATCGGAATAGCTATTTCCGTATGCCAGCTCCATCAAGTGTAGATAGTGGTTATTCAGAACTTGTCATGCATCTACCGAAGGATTGGGATGTTTCAGTAACCGCTTTGGCGAGTTCGAAATACAGTTGGCCTTTGCGTCTTTTACAAGAATTTGGAGAAACGACAAGGGAATATGGATTAGGGCAATGGCTTATATTTCCGAATCAATTAGATGAAGGTAAGGAAGATTGCAATGCGTCAATTCATCCATATAGCAAAGAGACGGAATTTTCTGGTGTTATGATTGTGCCACCAATTCCACAGTGTTCAGGGGCATTCAAAATGGAATTTCGTGAAGATGGTAAAAGAATAGAGGGTGACTGGCCGGTTTATTTTCATACCCTATTACCGTTATATAAAGAAGAAATTCAATGTTATTTCGAAGCAGGATTAGATACGTTATTACAAAAATTACTGAAAAATGGTATTGAAGCAGCATTTGACTTTAATCGAGAGAATACGTGTAAATAAGGCAGGATCGATTGAAGAGATTTATAGTGGAAAAGTAATAAGAATCGCTATATAACTTTACTATTAGTATGAAGGTGGGATATGAAATCCAATTATTTTTCAAATATTAATAATTCAGTAGGAAATGAAATCCTATTAGGTGTTATTGGGAAGGGGAAAACATGGAAATAAAAAAAGCGTTAGATCGGTATTTTAAAGCACTTATGAATGTATGGGAGAAAAAATATGGAACGTATCCTAAAGTACCGTGGGATGCAGAAGTGGATTCTTTATTATATTTAAGTAATCCAGATGAAGAAGGATATGTATATTGGAAACCTCTTGAGAAAAATAATATAGATAATTTTATAGAAATTGAGAAAGAACTGAGTGTAAATATTCACGATGCGATAAAAGAATACTTTAATTCTTATTGGTTCTTAGACATACAAGGCTTTTACGGTACAAAATTAGTTGTCCTTGAACCTGTGGAACCGAATAAATCTATAGTAGAATTTATTCAAATAGTGAAACGGTATGAGGAGAGTGAAGGGGGAGAATTTAGGTATATACAGATAGGATTTATCTCTCCGGAAGATAAGGCTATTATTTTTGACAATGAAACAGGAGAAGTATTAATGGAAAACTTTGAAACAGAAGAAAAGGAGTTTCTTTCTAATTCCCTAGTTGAGTTGATAAGTAATTTAAAAATGGAGCAGAGATAATAATATGATATGCAGGAGGATAAAATGATCTCACCACAAGATTTTTTAGTGAATTGGAATGAAGAAATATACGGTTTAATTCATTATAATGAAAAAATCATTCACTCGTTTTCCTTCTCGAAAGAAACGAAAGACTTCTTAATTAAAGCAGGTTTTCCCGAGTCTGCTCCTCCATTTCTTACATTTGAATCTGCGGATAACGGTGGCGGGATAAGGTTGAGCGAGATACAAAATGAATTAGGTACGATGTATGATAAGTTTATATACTTTGGATTTACTGGTAGTGGAAATCCAGTCTGTATTGATGAATCTAAATCACAACTCGTATATATAGATTATGACAATGAAAATAAAGTCGTTCTTATAAATAGTACGATAGAGAAGTTTGCAGAATCTTTACTTGTCTATGTGGAATTTATAAAAGAAGTAAAGGCTGCCAATGGAAGAAAGGCTTATATTGAAAAAAATATACCTAAAGGTTTGGTGGAGTGGATTTCTAATGCACTTCGAAAAACTGATGCAGTTGCTTTAACGGAAGGATGTTTTTGGACAGAAGAAATAGGGAGTTTTAGTGAATAAGTGTAGATAATAATAGATGGTATTTTTATAGTTGTAAAAAGTTATTCTAAAAGGGGTATGTGGGGTGAATCATAGACGCAAGAAAAAGAAGCCGAAACAAATAAGAAAAGAAGCTGTTCGGATAAAACCGATAGTAGAAGAAGAAAAACCACTAAAGAAGAGTAGCAACAAGTTGGTCGATATTCTCCTAGGTATTCTTCTTTTTCCAATTCTTATATGGGCTGTCTTGGAAGGTTGTACAACACAATTAAGCAAAGGGAAGACTTTCCTTATTATCGTTTTCTTTCTCTTAATTGCAGTAGGGTTATCTATGATAGGAAACAAATAAGGGGGAGTTTAGATGTTTAAGAAGAAGGAGAAAAAAACATTTACGTTAGACTTGTAAACACACAAGGGGAAATCATTCGAGAGTTTGATTGTACAGAAAAAGACTTGCGGAAAGTAAAAGAAAATGGTGCTGAAATTCGTGTGGTTGGAGATAACTCATATGAGATGGTAGCAACCGATGAACAACTAGAAAAATTAGCAAGAGCTGAAGCAGAAATCGAAGCGGAAATTAAGGCATGGGAAGACGCTTTAAATGAGAGTTTAGATGAACGCGAAGAAAGAGAAGCGAGACAGAAGGAATTGAAAGAAAAGAATAAATGGAGTACAAAGAAGAAAGTGACCGTATTTGGGCTGATATTCTTTGTATTTATTGGATTACCTATTATCGAAGGGTATCAAAATAGTAAACTAGTTGAAGAAGGTACATCATTACATGCAGAAATTGTAGGTAGGCATGTAGAGAAGGAATTCATGTTTACACATCCAACCTTAGTAGTTGAGGTAGACAGTAAAAAGCATAATGTATGGGTAAGTGAAGAGACATATAACGGAGCAGAGTGGTTAGGTAGACTAAAAGTCATAAAAACAAAAGATGGTAAAGTTGAGAAAGACCCTAGATATGAAGGCGAAGACTTAATTACGAGTTATTAAGGGACTAGATAAGGGTAGAAGGAAATGGTTCACTAGTTGTTTTAAATAATGTAAGTGGAAAGACTCAATTGAAGGAATTTGAACGCGGGTCGTTTACAGAGGTTTCGAATAGTTTAAATGAGTTAATTTCTAGTTTGAGGTTACAAAAATAGTAAAGTGAAGAATGTTTATATGAATTATAGACCGGCTAGATGGGGTGGGAAAGTGGAATATAGTGGAATGGTTTCAGTTTGGTTTGGAATTTCTAAATCACTCCAAAATCTTGAGGATTATGTCGATATAGATTACACGATAGATGGTGATTCAGTTCATTCAAAGTTTGGGACGAGCTTTGAATTCGGTTATTTTGATGAAGATAATATTGAAATTTGTTTTTATGAGAATAATAAAAGGGAAGTTGAACATATTTTAAGTGATTTTTCTTATAGTGAACGAATTATTCCTAAAATAAAAAAGCTAGTAAATGGAGATAGTTTAGCGAACGATATTAACTTTGCTATTGTTCTTTATGATTTTAAATATAATGAAGCGAAAAGAGAAGATATGTTTGATGGTTTAGAGGTTACATTTATTGGTTCTATGCCGTACAGGTAGTTTGCAGGGAGCTGCAAATTCATTTCATAAACACATAGATAAACCTTGTAAAGGAGGGATACAAATGCATGCTTTGCCAAATCGTTTAGAAGAAGTTTTGGAAGAAGATATATATAAACGGGAAGATAAAGATCAGGTGAATGAAGTAATGAATAGATTAGGTGTAAAAGTGTCTAATACATTTAGAGAGTTTTATTATCGATTTGCAGGACCATTTTGGGAAGAGCACGTTCCTTATGAACTACTTGATATTATAGATGAAGAGAATAATATTGAATACTACACAATTATTGCTCGAAAGGAACATGGATTTCCTAATAAGTATTTAGTATTAACGGAAATGACAGCAAATGCTGCATTGGTCCTTGATAGTGTAACTGATAAAGTTTACTCAGTGAATTTTGAAGGTGGAGATGAATTACTTTTAAATGGAGAATTAAAGGAGAGTTGGCCAACGTTTTATAAGTTTTTGAAAGAATATTTCAAATGTTAAATGTTGATGGGAGTTAACAATAAGCAGGGACACCTTAGTAATAAGTGCGAGAGGAATGACGGATAAATGAGAGTGAACGATTCAGTTTTTGGAGAGATTGAATATAATTATGCTTGGGCTAAGTGTATGCCTATAACTTTTATAGGCAATGTAACTGAGATTGATTTGATGATAGATGGTGAAGAAGATGGGATGTTTGATGAAGGGCAGTATGTAGCGTATCAATCATTAATAAAAAATTGGGAAGAGGTACAAATAAGTTTATTACAGTCTATATTAGACTATTACAAACAAAGGCGATGTGAATTAGGATATGGTATTGGAGTGCGAGAAAATTATCCATTAGTTGAAACAACTGATCAAATACTAGAGATGATCAGTTTAGATGGTATTGTTGTTCCGTATGCAGATATTACGGACGGACGAGAGGTTGGAATTACATTTAATTGTACGTGGGATATAGAAAATGGTGTAGGAGTTCGTTTATTAAATGAAAAGATAATGGAAGTAGGTTATCAGGATATTATTTTTTAATATAAGTTAAAAGTAAATGTGGAGATTATATAACCTAAATGAAAAAGGTGTCAATCTTTCTCGAATTGACACCCAGATACGAATTTGTTTAACATCTTACATACTTACGTTTGAAACCTAGTCTTCCTCTATCAAGTTCTTTCTGAATACTTTCTGTAGCATGTAGCAAACTGCTTTTTTTATTATCACGTTTGACTTCAACTATACCAACTTCTTTTGCAATTTCGACTGCTTTTTCGTGTAGTGGTACATATGAAATTGCCACTGTGTTTAGGAAATTATTCATAGCGGATTTTGTTCGTTCTGGCGAATGATGAATTGTATCTTTCACCATTTCAAGCATATCGGAAATTTTACTTTCGGAAAACTCATTGTCTTTGCGATTTCCTAAAAGCCAACAGTAGCAACTCCAGCCTGCAGACATTTTAGGCTCGTCCCCACTTGCAATCCATGTATCAGCAACGTCTTGTGCAAGATTTGACTCCGATAAAGTTACTGCTACTACATAATCAGATAGCATATAAAAATAAGCTCCATCTATCCAACGATTAAAATCCGATTCACTCATAGCTTTTGGGTCGGCAATAATGCCTGCAAAGTACATAGCATCGTAGTTGCCTGTGGCATAAAGTTCTTCAGCTAATTCTTGATTTAATTTTATTTTTTTAGCGATTGGTTTCATGGCACCTGTAGCTACGCCAAAAACTGGCTCGTGGGCGCCGTTAGATATGTATATTTTTTTCGTTCGTTCCTTACCTAGAGCTTCAAGTTCTTGCATAACTGTTTTAAAATCCATAGCTGTGCACTTCCTTCCTTCATGTAAGAGCCTTTTTCAGTCTTTCATATTTCTAATGTTAATACTAATTGTATTCAAGAGGTATGTCCACTTTCTAAAGGTATCGAAACTTGGTTTGATTTTTGAATACAATAAATTGCATTTTATTGTAAATGAAAACAGAGCCTATTGAGAAGGTGGTATAATATAGAAAAAAGTGGGCGGTAAAAATATGGATAAGATTCAATTTGCGAAAAAGATTAGAGAGTCTATAAAAAATGGTCAATTGGACACGTTAAGAGATTTGCTGGGCAAAGATCGAGAAATGTTATCGTATGTCACACCATTTGGTACGTGGTTACATGTAGCGACGGCCTATGGGAATTTAGAAATAATAGAGTATTTAATCCATTCAGGGATAGATATTCATGCAAAGTGTGGGACTTTCTCTACAAATGTACTTGAAAGAGCAGCTACGAAAGGGCATTTACATATTGTAGAGTACTTTATTAAACATCAAGTTGAAATGGATACTAGTGAGCCGGATCGAAATCCTCTGTTTGCTGCCATATATAGTGGGCATTTTAAGATTGTTAAATTGCTAGTTATGAATGGGATAGATATAACGATAAAATATTCTGGTAATAATATGAAAGAAATGGACGCTTATATGTTTGCTGTTGAAAGAGGGGAGATGGAAATTGCAGAGTATGTAAAGCGTAAGTTGAATGAGAATATATATTCATAATGGAGGACGCTATTAATGGAAGTACATGGAATGGTTTCAATATGGTTAGGTAATATGAAAACGCAAGGTCAATTGGATACATATATGGATGTTACGTATGATGAAGAAGGAGACGCTATACCAGCAAGATTTTTTGTTGATTTTAATATAGATATGATTGATGTAGATGAGGATTTTATTGAAAAGGAAGTGTTAGAAGAAGCAAGTGATGACATTTCTATGTTATTAACGGGATGTTCATATGATGATAAAATACTATCTCGAATTAAGGGAGTAGTTAAATTAAATAAATCCTATAATTCTATCGTTTTAATTTATAACTTTCAATATGACAATTCAGTTAGTAATTTTGAAGGCTTTGATTTTGCAACTGCTACAAGCTATCTATAATGGTAAGAAGGTCACTGTAAGGTAAGGAAGAATGAAAAGTATGTATAGTTTTTCCAATAAATATTTGGTATGATGGTGAATGGGAAAATATACAAGTTGTTAGTGGCTCATAAAAGGGGGATTGAATTGAAAAGAACGCTTGAATTCGTACTAGGTTTAATTGGTGGCATTATAGGAATTATTATTTCCATACTATTAATAGTTGTAGCGTTTAATATTATGGAAGGTTTTGATTATGAACTTTTAGCTTATTACTCTATTATTTTAACGGTTCAAATAGGGTTGCTTATTTTATCATGTTTAGTAAACAAGGTTAATAATAAAGTTTATGGAGTTTGTATGATTGTGATTCCTATAGTTACGTTATTTATGTCATTATTCTTTTTACTTATTCCAACAATATTACAAATTATGTCTGGTTCATTTGCATTTAGAACACTAAAGTTAGAATCGAATGTAGGATAAATATAATTGTTCACGTCTGAATATTCGGTTTTTTTAATGTTTTCGTTTGCAGTTCAAATTAACATAAGGTACAAAGTTGTGCGCTTTAGGAGGAGAAATAGATGATTATTTGGTCTGGTTGGGGTTTTTTAGTCGCAATTATTGTAATTATTAATACTCTTTTGGGTAAGGTTATCTTTGGATCTATAACGGGGGACGCTACATATTTTCAAGACCATAGTTGGCCAATGGCGGTAATGTTAATTATATCAGGGGTTATGTCTTGGTATTTAGGAAGATATATTAATAAGCCAAATGGGAAAGTTTATATAGATGCCGAAACTGGTGAAAAAGTTATGTTTAACAAAAAGCATTCACTATTTTTTATAAAAATGGAATATTGGGGACCGATTTTAGGAGTTATTGCGATTGTAACTTTAATTACAAGATAAAAAAGAGGATGGGTATAGTAAGAGTAATCTATTTAAGTAGAAGGAGAAATCAGTCATGAATGCAAAGAAACTACTAGGGGTAGCAGTTCCGGTCATGTTGTTATTTGGTTGTGGAGTGTCTGAGAAAACGAACACTTCTAAACAGGAGAAAACGGAAGAGTCTAAAGTAAAAGAATCGAAGTCTAATAGTAAGAAAGAAAAAGTTTCAAAGGAAGACTATCCTAATAAAGTGTATAAATTAGGGGTAGAGTTTGATAAGTTGTTTGCGGAGCATAACAATATTACAAGAGAGGTTTTTGACGGTAAGAAAAAGAAATCAGATGTAGTAGATAGTGTGAAAGAATTAAATAAAATGTTAGATAAATTCGAGTCGATAGATCCCCCTGCAGAGTATGTAAATCAACAAAAGGATTTTGAAAAAGCAATTGGTTATTTTAGAGAGTCTTTTTCTTTAATAAATGAAGTATTCACTCGAAAAGAAAAACGAGAAAAAGGCGATAAAACTGATAAAGAGTTAATCGAGAAATCCGAAAAGTTAGTGAAAGAAGGAGATATCTACTGGCTTAAGGCATTCAAAGATCTTGAAGGGGATATTAAAATCGGTGATGGTACAGTATCTGTGAAAGATTTGAAAGAGTTAGATAAGAAAGCTGGAATTAATACGGATAACGTTATGAAGAATGTGAAAGATGGTACGGAATTAATCGGTAATTGGGGATTCAAAGGAACAGACGGTTTCATTATGTCACTCATTCTAAAAGGTGATAAGACATTTGAAACGTATGGTAAAGGTGAGTATCCAAATAAAAAGAATTATATTGAAGGAACTTGGGAATATGATAAGGAAGCTTTTACAATCTATTTACATCTCAATAAACGTTTAGTAGATGGTGTAGAAGATACAATTCAAAAAAAGAAAATAGCATATAAAGTTCAAGATTATGATGGGGAAAACTTACGATTATTTAATGAGACTTCATTCAATACAATTAAGTATGTGAAGCAAAGGTAAAGTTATGTAGGACCAGGTTTAAATGGCCTGGTCCTTAATTAAATTGTGGGAATGCAACGAATATTTTATCGTTGGCTTTGCCTATTTTATATCATGTTATGTTTTAATAAGTGGATAAACGGAATTTAAATGTAAGTATGGGGAGTTGCTTATAAATGATAAAGAAATTTACTAGAGTAGTACTAACTACGGTGATGCCAATTAGTCTTATCATGGGTTGTGGGAACGCTGAAAAAACTAAAGCACAAGAGACGAAAGCGGTACAATCTGAGAAGAAGGACTATATGGATTATTCATATGGTAGCAAAGGTATATTAGTAAGCAGCAAAGCGAAAGAGCGTCAACAATACGAGGTTGGGTTTATAGATGACAACAAGTTAATTGGGGTTGATGAAAATATTGAGGACTGTATTATTTTAGATAATAAAGATGAAGCAAGTCTCGTTTGGAAACAAATAGAGCGTGGATCCATTATTGAAGTACAATATGGTAAGGACCGCAATGATATTGTAGGCGTACAATTAGTAGGAGATCGTGAGTCATACGAAATTAGTGATAAGTTTGATCGAAATACGATAAATGAGATTGTTGAAAACGTTAAAGGGAATTCGTAATAGATGTATTTCGATAGTATAGGATTCCTTATCATGAAATTGTGAATCAACGGCATTTTTTATATGAAAATGCCGTTGATTTGTGTTAAAAAGTAAATGCTATCTTATAGTCTTGTAGAAAAACACGTATTAATCATAAGTGAATTATTCTTCGTTCAGCTGTGATGATCGCCGTAAAGTTATTATCCAAAATAAAAGAGCGCAAGCACTAACAGATACACCTAATATACATACTCCATCCCAACCATATTTTGCATACATATTTGTTGAAAGAATGGCACCTGTTGCACTACCGATGGAATAAAAAATCATGTAACTGGCAGTGAGTCGACTTCTTGCTTCGGGACGCACTGTGAACAGTATACTTTGATTGGTGACATGTACAGCTTGCACAGCTAAATCTAGAAGGATAATGCCGAAAACTAGTAACAATAGAGAGTGGTTAATAGATTTAATTAGGAGCCATGAAAGTACTAATAATAATAAGGCTATGCCAGTTGTTCTTTGGCCTAAACCTTTATCAGCTAATTGTCCAGCTTTAGTAGCAGCTAATGCACCCGCCACTCCAGCAAGACCGAACGCACCAATAGCTGTATGTGAAAGATTATGTGGTGTAGCACTTAGGGGCAATACTAAAGAAGTCCATAAAATACTGAATGAAGTGAAAATAAGCAATGCTAATATTCCGCGAATGCGTAAAAGTCGTTCTTCTATAAATAATAAGAAAACAGAGTATATTAATTTTCGGTAAGATAGAGTTGTCACTTTTTTATGTTCAAGAGTAGGTAAATTTCGGTGTAACAAAAAAGTTACGCAGAGTAAAAGGATAGCAGAGGTGAGATAAACGGATCGCCATCCAGCTAAATCTGTTAATGTGCCTGCAAATGTACGAGCAAGGAGTATACCTATTACAACGCCACTTGTAACGAAACCTACTATGCGTCCACGTTCTGCTGGATTAGCTAAAATTGATGCATATGCGACAAGTGTTTGCGTAACAGTTGCAAGAATTCCTACTAAGGCCATACCTATAAAAAGTACGATGGTTGAGGGGGCGACTCCAATTATAATTAAAGCGATAACGGATAAAAGCATTTGGACAATTATTATTTTCTTTTGGTTTAATAAGTCACCAAGTGGAACGAATAAAAGTAATCCAAGTGCATAACAAACTTGAGTAATAGTAATTACAATACCGATAGTTGAATGACTAATCTTAAATTCATTTGATAAAGAATCAAGAAGTGGATGAGCGAAATATATATTTGCTACAGCCATTCCGCAAGCTATTGCGAATAATAGAGTCATATAACGAGACATTGTTGCATGAACAGGTGAATGTATATGAGTGTGAGTATGTTTTCGAATGGTCATCATTTTTTCTTTACTATTCATAAAATCAGCTCCTTTTTGTATTGTTAAAAATAACGTACCGAACGGTATGTTATTTTGTAAGTAAAATATAATCTTGAAGAAACATATATGTCAAGTTTATTTTGAATTTAATGTGATTTTTTGACACATCGTTTATAATTTAATACGATATATACTATACTGATTGGTACACAAATGGTGATGTGTAATCTTAATAACTAGATGTAGAAAGGAGATTGTTTTAAATGGCACGACTACGCGAATTTGATGAAGAAAAAGCTTTGGATGCTGCTATGCAACTCTTTTGGGAGAAGGGATACGCAGCTACCTCATTAAGCGATTTAACTGCTAAAATGGAAATACAAAAGCCTAGTTTATATTCAGCCTTTGGTGATAAAG
Source organism: Bacillus cereus group sp. MS39 (assembly GCF_040448665.1). Taxonomy (NCBI): domain Bacteria; kingdom Bacillati; phylum Bacillota; class Bacilli; order Caryophanales; family Bacillaceae; genus Bacillus; species Bacillus cereus group sp. MS39. Next base: position 2,184,588 of record NZ_CP123058.1, read on the forward strand.
AGGGATTATTTGAAGCGGCATTAAGGAGATACACAAATTTACATGCGGCTAATATACGAACAAAACTTCAAAACGAACAATCTGTAAAAGAAGCAATTCGGACGTTTTTTGAAAATATAGTGGAAGAGGAATATAAAAAAGAGTTCAGTAAAGGTTGTTTTTGTATTAACACAATGGTCGAACTTGCTCCTCATAATGAAAAATTTGAAGTACTGACTAGAGAACATCAAATGTATCTTGCAGTTGTTTTTCAAGAATTAATTACGAAAGGAATTCGATCAAGAGAACTTCAAAGTGATTTGAACGCTAAAGCATTAGCGCAAACATTAGTCACATCCTTAATTGGATTAACAGTGTTAATGAAATCACGTCCAGAACGTTCTGTTATAGATAATTCGGTATCAATAATAGTATCGTTAGTAAAATGATCTTTGGGTGAGGTGTTAATCAGCAAATTAGATAATAAGAAAGTCGATTCCTTATTAACATAAGAAATCGACTTGTTATAATTACTTATTTTGTAAGTTGTCTTTCCAAAAATTATAGCTATTATCAATAACTTCTTTTAATTTGAAATAGTTTTCCCAAGTATCTTGCACATGGTAGAGAGTTTCTTCATCTATAAAAACGTCTGAGTAATCAATTATATACTTCCACTCCTCATCATTATTAAAGTAATACATGGCGAATTGGTTGCCCTCATCATTTAACATGTCGTCTGCCAAAACGCCATCCCAATTCATATAAATTTCTGTGCCAGTCATTTGTCTAAGTTTAAACTGGTTAATTTCGTCTTGAGACTCTTCTTCAAATTCTTCACTACATAAATGATGTTCAATTATCCATCCTAAAAACATACCAGTATGTACAAAAGCTTGATCGATTGGTAAGTCCTCAGGAAAATTACCTTCATAATGGTACTTCGCTTTATCATAAACCATCGTATGTAACAATCAGTTCATCCCCTTTAACGTATTATCTCATAAATTCGTACTATTTGTTTTAATATTTTAACTATTTTTCAAGCCATTAGATTATTCGAGTTTGAATATATCATTGAGATTGTGAAGGTTATTTACTTAAACTGACGGGCAATAATGATCAATTAAAAAGAAAGGTAAAGTTAGCGAAAAGAACAAGGGTTGAAGAACGTATGGATTCATTCATTGTAATCCATTATAAGGTTTTACGTGGCGTGTTATTTGAGAAGTAAGAATGATTTCATCAAAAAAATCCATTGGAGTTCCAATGGATTTATACATTACAATTTTATCGAGACCTCATTCAACATCATAACAAATTATAATTAAACAGTCTATATTTTGGGTTGGATTTTTTATATAGTTTGGTTGACAGCAAAACTATATAAAAGGGGTGTTATTCATTGGGAAACACTTGTCACCTTGATCAATCTGATTTACAGGAGTATATGCAAAAGGTATTTGGTACCAGTTATTTGGTTTCTAATGTAACGAAAATGCATGGCGGTGCACAAAAGGTAGTCTATAAGATTGACTGCAGCAATGGATTTTCCAGCGTTCTGTATGTGTGGGATCTTACCATGAATTATTTTCAAGAAGAAATAGCAAACGGAGATATACATGAACAATCCTATAGTAGTGATTTATTTGAATTAAATAACAAGTATTTAATTCAACAGGGAATTCAAACCCCCATTCTATATGATCTGAATAAGGAAAGAAACCGTTATCCTTATGATTATGCTCTCGTTGAATATGTAAATGGACAAAAGGCAGAAGTGTATTTTCAAAATTCCGATTCATATGTAAAAGATAAAGTGTTTCAGCGGTTAGGAGATATGCTGACAGGCATGCATGCCAATGAGAGAAATACTCATGGGAAAGTGAATCAAAGTGGAATCAATACGAAAAAATGTCATCACTTGCAAATGAAGCATGCAAAAAAAGATTTAGATTATGCATCCCAACATATTGACAGCATCAAGGCAAGTCATAGCAAGCTACTCGATACATTGTACGAGCTTGAATCAAAAATTGAGCCAAGAAATCGATATGGATTTATACATGGGGAACTAGGCCCTGATCATGTATTAATTAATGACAAACTAGAACCTTATTTGATTGATATCGAAGGAGCAAAGTTCTTTGATATTGAGCATGAGCACAGTTTTTTACAGTTTCGATTTGGGGATTATTATCGATATTTAAAGAATGATACTCTTGATCCCAACAGGATGTTATTTTATCGGTTACATCATCATATATCCTTAACTTCAGGCGGCTTGAGATTGCTTCACAGAGGGTTTCCGAATCAACAGTTTGCAAAAGATCTAACCGATTACCATTCTCATTGTACACTGCGTTTTATTGAAGGGTGATGTCTTTAAGTTAAATATTATCTTTCCTTATAACGACAAAACTACCATGATAGTAGTTATGAAAAATTATAAAGATTCTTCTTGTTGAAGAAAATCAGTAAAAGGTATCCTCATCTATTTTTGAGAGTAGTAGTGTGTATGAGGGGAAGTGCTTTTGACGGCAATTGCAATTGGTTATAAAATAATGTCTGTTAAGGGATTTTATAGAAACTATCATTCACCTGCTGGGGATAAAATGAAAGTATTTATTAAAGGGTGGAATAAACATAGTTTTATACATACATAGTAGATTTATAGTTTTTCACGAATGAGAATATAAAGGGAGGTTGAGATACTACACGAACAGTGTAGGTATCGATTACAGCGATGAATACAATCATGAAAAAAAGAGTAATGGCACTATCAACAAGTTTAGTAATGTTAGGGAGCGCTCCTTTAGCAATATCAGCAGAAGAGAGTAAAAAAACCTCAAACTGATCAACTTCGTATCGCACAAGGAGAACGTGGAACGAGCGGGTTAAGTTATTCTAATTTCAATCTAGAAACTCCAGATCACATGCAAATTAACGAAGCGGAAGTATCAGAGAATGAGAAAATTCTCTTAGAAGAATATAAACATAAACATGATGAAACAGAAGCGTTACATAAAATGAAAGAAGCGAAAACAGGTCAAGTAGCGGAAGATGAAGCTATTTCAAACATTGAAAGGGTCTTTGAACATGTAGACGGTCGAAATGATGGTTCTACTCGCGAAATGAAGCCGGTTGAAAAGCCAAGAGCTATTCAATATAGTGCGTCGATGACTACAAAGAAATATGGAACACTTTACAGATCAACATTTGATCGCATACAAACAGTCTGTTCAACGATTATACAGCTTACAGGTAGTTACTGGTGTTGGAGATAACAAGTTTAATCTTAAAGGTACAACAACTCGTGGTGAGGCAGCTGCCTTTTTAGTGAAAATGTTAGACTCTATGCAGAAATAAATGAATGGTATGTAAAAGTTTGTACTGATGCAAGAAAAAGTAATAAGGATGTTAAAGGAGCTATCCAAAATGAAAATTTGGAACAGCTCCTTTTTATTTTAGCCCCTATGAAGCCCCTTCTAAGCCCCTTCTAAGCCCCTTCTAAGCACCTACCAAGTAATAAATCACTAAGAAAAAACAAAACAAAAACAAAAACAACTACAAGAACAAAAAAGCGCGAAAAAATAAAACTGGCGTTGTAGTAGTTAAAAAAATTTGGAATTCAAATGCAAAAACAAAGCGCTCATTCCTATATGTATATTGAAGGGTTGAATTCTGTCTTTTTATGAATAAAAGGAGGGGGTAAACATATGGCGGTGTACCGTAATGTGCAGGTGAACTTTTGGCAAGATGAATTCATATTAGATTTAACGCCAGAGGAGCGTTATTTTTACATATATTTGTTAACTGGTACGAAAACGAAGCAATGTGGAATTTACGTATTACCGAAGCGTGTGGCAGAACTGGAAACAGGCTACAGTATGGAAACTGTTGAGAAGCTGTTAAATAGATTTGTTGCATATGGAAAGATTTTATACGATGCGGAAACGAAAGAGTTATACATACTAAAATGGCTACAATATAACCCTATTTTAAATACGAATGTAGAAAAGTGTGTGTTACGGGAATTAAAGACTGTGAAAAATAAAGAGTTCATACATACGTTTTTACGTACATGTCTTGAAGAAGAATGGAAGATTCCATTGTTATTGCAGCATTTTGGTATGCCGGCAGAAGAGGATAATAGTAGTTTACAAGAAGTTGTTGAGGAGAAGGAAGAAGAGATAGAAGAGACAGAAGAGGGTACGTCGCATAGTGAAGTTTATAAGTTTTACAAACAAAATATAAGTAGTCTATCTCCATATATCGTGAAGGAATTAAAAGAGTGGATACAAAAAGTTTCAGGAAAGACAGTAATAGAGGCGCTTAAAATTGCATTTGAACATAATAAGCGAACGCTCGCTTATGTGAAGGGAATTTTGAGGAATTGGTGTAAGAAAGGGCGAGTAGATTTCATTGAAAGAAAGGAAGGCGTACATAAGAGAGCGGTATGTAGTTTGTATGATCCATAGTATGAGAAAGTATGGGTTTTTCAACTTTTCTAAAAGGTGCTTCCTTAAATAGAAGCGAATAGTTTCAGGAAGGAGGGGTTATATGTGGAAGTCGTTATAAAGAAGAAACGAACTAGGGGTAAGAGAATTTTTATTTGGTCTAGTAGTGTCGTTCTTTTGTTAGTTATTTGTACAGTGATTTTTTTGAACATATATACGCTTAGTTCTGTGCCAAAGATAGATGGAACGATAAAGATAGAGGATTTACAACATGCTGTTCAGGTAAAGCGGGATAGTAAAGGGGTACCGCATATTAAAGCGGAAAATGCACATGATTTATATTTTTCGCAAGGGTATGTACAAGCGCAAGATCGTTTGTTTCAAATGGATTTAAGTAGAAGGCAAGCTTCTGGGATGTTGAGTGAAGTTGTAGGGGAAGCAGCTGTTGATCGAGATAAGTTGTTTCGAACGCTCGGTTTACGGCGAGCAGCCGAAGCATCTGTTAGTCAATATGATGGAGAAGCGAAGTATGCCCTGCAGTCATTTGCTGATGGGGTGAACGCTTTTATACGCGAGGCAAAAGAGGAAAAGAAATTGCCAGTTGAGTTTACTGTATTAGGTTATGAGCCTGCTGAATGGTCAATCGTGGATTCTTTGACGATTGGAAAGTATATGGCGTTTGATTTAGGAGGACATTGGCACGGACAGGCGTTTCGATATTGGGCGCTGAAAAATCTACCGAAAGAGCAAGCAAATGAGCTATTTCCTACATATCCGAAAGATGCGCCTAGATTGTTAGCTGAACTGAAAAATACAAATGTGGACGTAGCGCAAAGTTTTGCAAAAACGATCATTCCGCCAGAGTTTAACGGTAGCAATAATTGGGTCATAAGTGGTGAGAAGAGTGCATCTGGTAAGCCGATTTTAGCAGACGATCCTCATTTATCTCTTGCGACACCTTCTATTTGGTATCAATCAAAACTTGAAATGAAAGATTTACATGTGAGTGGCGTTATTTTCGCTGGAGTACCAGGCGTTATATTAGGACACAATGACAAAATAGCATGGGGCGTTACGAATACAGGTCCTGATGTGCAAGATTTATATATTGAGAAGCGAAATCCTAATAATGAAAATGAATTTCTGTATAACGATAAGTGGGAAAAAGCTACCGTTGTTGATGAATCTATTAAAGTAAAAGGCGGGAAAACAATTCCGTATAACGTTACGGTTACGAGGCATGGGCCAGTTATTTCAGAGTTTGCGGATAAAGGGAAAGAGAAAACGAAAACAGTATTCGCTTTGAAATGGACTGCTTTGGAACCGTCCGCTGAATTAAAGGCTGTATTAAATATGAATAAGGCGAAAGATTGGAATGAGTTTGAAACTGCACTTCAAGATTTTCATACACCAACTCAAAACTTTGTGTTTGCATCAAACGACGGCACAATTGCGTATAAAGCGAATGGAAATATACCAGTGCGTAAAAAAGGAGATGGTAGTTTACCAGTGCCGGGATGGACAGATGAATATGAATGGGAAGGGTATATCCCGTTTGATCAGCTTCCAAAAGTAATAAATCCAAAACAAGGGTTTATTTCAACTGCGAATAATAAAATTGTTGATGATAATTATCCGTACCATATTAGTAATACGTGGGCGCAGCCATATAGGCAAATGCGTATTCAAGAGTTTTTACAAGAGAAAGAAAAGTATACGGTGAAAGATTTAGAAGATTTACAGATGGATCAAAAAAATTTATATGGGAAAGAGTTTGCTCCTATATTTTTAAAAGAGTTAAATAAAGCATCTTTAAATGAAGTAGAGAAAGAAGGCGTAAAACAATTAACAAAGTGGAATTTTTACGATAGTAAAGATGAAGCGGCACCATTACTATTCCATTTGTTAATGAAAGAGATTTCGAATACGTTATTTTCAAAAGAAATACCGAAAGATGTGATGGAGTTATTTGAAGGGAAGTCACAAGTTGTTGATGAATTGATTCGAAAAGAAGTAGCGGGAGAAAACGGCGCTTGGTTTATGAAGTACGGAGGCTTCACGAAAGTTGTGCATACTTCGTACGAGAATGTAATGAAGAAACTACAGAAGGAATATGGACTGAATGTTGCGGAGTGGAAGTGGGGCGATTACCATCAACTGGCGTTCACACATCCAATTTCAAAATCATCTAGTATGCTAGCACTACTTGCATTTAATCGTGAAAAACCAATTCCAATCGGCGGAAGCCAAGTTACCGTTCAAGCAGCGAGTTACGGAGATAACGGTATTGTAAACCATGGAGCGTCTTGGCGATTCGTGATTGATACGAAAGATATGTCAAACGGTTATCATATCGTAGGACCAGGACAATCGGGACATTTTAGAAGTGATTGGTACCATGATCAAATAGATGATTGGGTAAATGGAACGTATCATACGACTACACTGAATACGGAGGGGATAGAGGGGAAGGTGTTAACTTTACAGCCGAAATAATGTTAGAAGAGGCTCTTACTATAGGTAAGGGTCTCTTTTTCGTTATGTGACAAAATTTGACAAAATATTCTGTAGAACTTTGTTATAATTTTTTTTGGAATATTTTGTTTAAGGTTTTACAGCAATAGGGATACATGTATTCTAAATTAAAGGGTTTTATAGGGGGATAAATACAAGAATGAACGACATGGAGAAATATCGAGAGAAAATTAAAGTGATTTCTTTTGATAGAGAAAAAAATCAAATGGTTGAAGTGGAAGAGAGTAAAATAACTTTTGATGATGTTGGCGGAATGGAAGATATTAAAAAGAAAATCAATATGGACTTTATTATGCCGATTAAGAATCCGGAGTATTTTCAGGCTTTTGGTAAGAAAGTAGGAGGCAGTTTATTATTTTATGGGCCACCTGGATGTGGTAAGACATTTTTAGCGCGAGCAGTTGCAGGCGAGATAAATGCTAATTTTATTCATTTAGAGCTGCAAGCAATACTCTCGATGTGGTCAGGAGAAGCAGAGAAAAATTTACATGAAGTGTTCGAAGAGGCAAGAAAAACAAAGCCTTGTATTTTATTTATAGATGAATTAGACGCATATGGCGGGAATAGACAGAAGATGGGGGCTCATCATCAAAGAACGTTAGTTAATCAATTGCTAGTGGAGATGGACGGAAGCAATTCTTTTAATGAGGGTGTGTATATAATTGGGGCAACAAATACACCATGGTATATTGATCCAGCGTTACGACGACCAGGCCGTTTTAATTCACTTGTTTTTGTGGCACCACCAAATAACGAGGAAAGATTGACAATACTAGAGTTGAAAACAAAGGATAAACCGAGAATGGAATTGCAGTTAGATTTTGTTTCGAAGTATGCAGAGCATTTTTCAGGGGCAGATTTAACATATTTAGTGGAAGACGCTATTAATGAAGCTATTCAGCGTTCATTTGAAACGGGACAGTTACAACCCTTATCCAATGAAGATTTATTAAAAGCAATGAAAAAAAGGCAACCGACAACTTTAGACTGGTTCTCAACCGCAAAAAATTATGCAACGTTTAGTGATGTAAATAAAGATTTTGACAAAGTATTAGAGTATATGGAAGAACACCAATTGAAATAAATGATATTAGATTGGAGGGAAAGGAATAGATGGAAGAGCAACTTAGGAGAATCTCGCACTTATTGAAACTTGGTGATGTTGAGCTTGCAAAAGAAGAAGCGGAATGGATGATTAAAGAAGATCCAGAAGATGCTACTGGTTATATTTGTTTAAGTCATGTGTACTACTTTGGTTTTCGTCAAATTGATGAAGCGAGTAAATATTTAGAAGAAGCACTAAAAATAGATCACTTAGATGAAAATGTTTTGTTAACAGCGTTAGATATTTTTTATGCGCAAGAAAATTTTGAGAGATTAAAAGAGATAGCAGAAATAGGGATAAAAAATTATCCGGAAGAAGGCGTATATTACTTTTATGTGGGCGAGGCAAAAATACATACCGAATCGCTAAATAAAGGTATTACTTACTATAACAAAGCGATAGAGTTAGAACCTGAAAATGATATGTATGTAGGAAGATATGCTTTTATTCTTTTGAGTTATTATCCGAAACGAATAGAAGAGGGTATAAAGGCGGAAAAACGTGCTTTAGAGCTGAATCCGGAAAATGTAACAAATCTAGTCTCTTTTGCAAATGTAGCAAGAGAAAAAGGGAATTTTAAAAAAGCAAGAATGCTAGCTGAAACTGCAATACGATTAGAGCCGAATCATGAAGGTGCCTACAAAATTTATAGAGATACAATCGGAACGAAAAATAAGTATTGTGCTTTTATGGCAAGTTTTACGTATACATTTTGGAATGCTTTTTCTAAGTTTTGTAAAATATTTTCGTTTGCAAGTAAGAGGAATCTTAAATTGCATTATATTTTAGTTATTTTAAGCCTTTTAGGTTGGATAATCCTCCCTGTATATTTAACAGGTTGGTATGCCGGTTCCGTGTATATAGTTATTTTTATGATGTATAGCATTTCATCTATTATAAAAGGACGGATTCATAAAGAAGTAGGATTAGGAACCCCCTTTGATGCTGAATACAATGTGAAAAGAAATAAAATCATTCGAAATCGTGAAATTTCCAATATGGAGAGTACAGTTAAAAAAGAAGAGGCTACTACTATTCCGACTGCGAAACTATCAAAAGAGGAACTGGAAGCACAATTAGAAGGGTTTTGGAGTAAAGGAACTGTGTATGAGGGGCAGCAAGAGGTTGCTGCGGCAGTGAAAGAGCCAGCTTTATCATCAGCTGAACATAAAAAGATTCAATCCTATTCAGATATTGAATCACCTAAATATAATAAATGGTATATTTGTTTAATTATCGTTTTATCGATATCCTTTATATTTAAAGTTGGGAAATTGTATAGCTTAAATAATACAAATGCGACGCATACGACACCGAAAATTAGCCAAGAAACGAAGGGTATTATTGTGGAGCAACAAGATAAAGCGCTCAAAGATACAAAAGAATCATTCGATAAGTTAGAAGTAGTAACTGTATTATACGTATTAAGAAAAGGTGATTGGAATGGAAGTACAATTGAGGGAGCTATAGAGAAAAGTTATGTACCGGTTATGTTAGAAAAAGTAGGACAGCCAGCCGGGGAGAAGTTAAAAAAAGCAACTCCTATGAAAATATATAAAGAAGATACAAGAACGTATGCATTACTTCAAAATGGAGATAGCTCTTTTATTATTGAAATAACGTCAAGAAAGTTAACTCATATTTATGGTGAGAGCTGGAATAATGCGCAAGAAGAGATGCAAAAATATGAAGAGTTACTTGGGAAAATAGAGTCACAAGGTGTTGAAGCAGGGGGGATTTAGCATGAGTATTAAAGTTGTAAGGACAACAGGAATGATGGGAGGAGCAGCAAGAGTCGCTGTAAAGGTAGATAATGAAGTAGTAATGAAACTTGAAAATAACGAAGAATATACGCTTCCTTGCGAGTTAGATGAAGCAAATATAAAAGTGAAACAATTCTTTTTTGGAAGTAAAGAAAAGAAAGTAAAGGATGGCGATGTAGTAGAAATTAAGATAAATAGTATTGCCATGCTATTACTGATGGTGTCAATGATGGCTGTTTTATTTGGTTCGTCAATTGGTATAAATATTGTTGTTTTTGGTGTTATAGGAGCATTAGTTACGTTAATATATGGATTGAATAACTGGTTTAGTTTAGAAGTTAAATAAGTATGGTATCTGTTTTTGTATTAATTCATTTCATTTACTATATACGAAGTGTAATTATTTTTAAGAGGGAATGGGGAGGATCATTATGAAGAAAATGATTATAGCATCTAGTTTGGCGTTAATAGTAGGTTTGACAAGTGGTTGTAGTAGTGAGAAAACGAATGTTACAAAACCAGTATCTGTACAAAAAGAAAAAGAATTAGTAGCGAAAGATATTTTTAAAAAAGCAGGTGATAAATTAAAACAAGAGGAATTTCTCACATTAACGTCTCTTATGTCAATGAAGGGGAACAGCCAATCAGAAGAGATTAAAATGAACATTCAAATGGAGCCGAAACGAAAGAATTCTAGAGCAGAAATGAAAATAAGTGGAACAGATATTATAACGTACGAAGTAGATGGAAAGGTCGCTGTTCAAGTGAAAGATCCTAATACAGGAGAGTTAGTTACGATACCAAATGATCAATTTAATGTTGATGACGTAATGGTAAGTAAAAATTTACTTAATGAGTTAGATTTACCGGAAGCTTTAGCTAAAAAAATGAAAGCAAAGAAGGATGGAGATACATATAAACTTACACTTGACTTAAAGGGGAAAGAAGCAGTAGATACATTACAGAAAATTAATGGAGATATGAAAAAATTAACGGAAGGATTTAATATGGATGCGTTAACTGTTGAATATATCATAACAAAAGATTATAAATTTGAAGAGATGCGCACAGCTATAAAACTGAGTGAACGTAATACAGATAAGAAATCTAGTGAGGATAAAGAAAAATTGGATACAGTTGTGAGCATAAAAATTGATTCATATGATAAATTTGATCCAATTAAGTTACCTGAAGGAAGTCAATAAATTCAATCATATAAGGGAAAAAAAGGAGCGGAAATACGCTCCTTTTTTATTTACCTTACTATTTTTAGGAGGTTAGTATGAATAAGGGTTGAATAAAGGATGAATAGCATTTTTATGGATGAAAATCCCCCCTTTTTTTTATGGAATATATGTGAAACATTGTATAGAATAAGCAAGAATGCCAAAAATTATAGGGGGAAAGTTGTGAAGAAAAATAAGAGTTTAATAAGTTTTTTAGGAGTGTTTATTATGTTGCTTTCTTTTTGTTTTCAAGTAAATGTACAGGCAGATGTAAATACTGTTCAATCTGGAAAAATAAAATCAGGAAACGTAACGGTATGGGAAGTTGGAAATGTGGAGAAAGTGTTAGCTGATGTAGAGCGCTTAAATTTAAATACAGTAAATGTACCGATTCAGGTAGATATTCCGAACGTGACTTCTACGAACATGGTAATTAATCAAGAGCAAAAGCAACAGGCGATTATTTTAATTCAAGAATTATTAAAGCGTAATATTCAAGTTATTGTGGAACCGTTCCCATATATTCAGCAAGGAAATGTTGGGGAAACGGAATGGAATCCAAGTAATATTAATGATTTCTTCTGGAATTGGAAAACGGTAATTCTACAAGACATCTTTCATTCCATTACAAGTAAATACAATGTGTACGGGCTCAAGATTGCTTCTAATTTCGTTAATATGGAATATGCAGAAGGATATTGGAGCGATACGATTGATTTCGTCCGCCAGCAGTATAAAGGAAATATTTTGTATCAAATGAATTGGTGGTTAACAGCAAATTGGGATCCATCTCATGAAGCGAAGTTTGTAGAGAAAATAAACCGTCCGTATTTAAAGAAGGTAGACATTGTTAGTATCGATAGTTGGTTTGAAGTTTCAGGAAATAGAAATCCAACATACGAAGAAGTGAAGAAAAGTTTATATGCGACGACAGTATATAATCGTGGGCAAAACGTTGTTCAGCAATTGGAACAATTACATAAAGCAACAGGAAAGCCAGTTTATTTTGGTGGGTTTAACGTTCCAGCGCGTGAACTTGGACTACAAAATCCGTGGAATCCAGATGTTTCAAATGTGTTTTCAAAAGACGTACAATTAAACGGATGGCGCGCTTACCGTGATGTATTAGAACCGAAACCGTATTTTAAAGGTTTTTCAATTTGGTTTATTGGCTCTAATGATAGTACACATGCGTATCAAATACATAGTAAAGAAGCCGAAACGGTTATTAATGGCTGGTACCAAAAATAATTTTTATTAAATAGGTAAGTTTTGAATTTCACCACATATATTTCTAGTGAAAGGCCTTTCACCATCTTATCACCTAGGGGGCAATCATAATGAAATTTTTGTCTTACCTTACAGTAATTTTGGTGATTCTTGGCGGTTTGAATTGGTTATTTGTGGCGTTAGATTACAATGTAGTTGAGAAATGGTTTGGTTCTATGCCGGCGCTTGTGGACACTATTTATTGGCTCTTTGGTCTTTCTGCTATTTATCAAATTTTTGATCGGTTCTTTACGAACAATTAGCTATTATTCTTTTATTACTAGAGTGTTAAGTACGATTATGTACTTAACACTTTTTTGTATGTTTGTGAAAAAAGTATTTGCACATGCAAGCGATTCCATTGCTTCTTGCGCCGTAATAATAGAAAACAAATTGACCGTATATTATATTTCGGGTTATAATTCAGAAAGTTTAAAAAATAATAAGAATGAGAAAGAGGGAGGTTATTAGGGTGATGGAGAGAGTATATAATTTTTCAGCTGGACCATCTATACTCCCTTTGCCAGTTTTAGAGAAAGTGCAAAAGGAGCTTGTAAATTATAACGGGACAGGCATGTCTATTATGGAAATGAGTCATCGATCTTCTTATTTTCAAAGTATTATTGATGAAGCGAGTAGCCTAATTCGTGAATTAATGAACATTCCTAATGAGTATGAGGTATTGTTTTTACAAGGCGGTGCGTCATTACAATTCTCTATGATACCGTTAAATGTAATGAATACGTATAAAAAAGCAGGATACGTATTGACTGGCTCATGGTCTAAGAAGGCGATGCAAGAAGCTGAAAAAGTAGGAGAAGTGCAAGTGATTGCTTCTTCTGAAAATGAGAAGTTTACGACAATTCCTAAACTGGATGGTTTACGAAGCGATGAAAACCTAGATTATGTACATATTACAACGAACAATACAATTGAGGGGACGAAATATGTGGACATTCCACATGTAGATAAAGTACCGCTCGTTGCGGATATGTCCTCAAATATTTTATCAGAACAATATGATGTTTCGAAGTTTGGTCTTATATATGCGGGAGCGCAAAAGAATTTAGGGCCAGCGGGCTTAACGATTGCGATTATAAAAAGAGATTTAATTGGAGGAGCAGATCGCTCTTGTCCTACAATGTTAAACTATGAAACTTACAGCAAAAATAACTCCTTATATAATACACCGCCATCCTTTAGTATTTACGTAACGAAACTTGTACTAGAGTGGCTAAAAGAGCAGGGCGGGGTATCTGCGATTGAAGAACAGAATAGAATGAAATCTTCACTTCTTTACAATTTCTTAGATGAATCAAAATTGTTTACTTCACCAGTTGATCCTACGTATCGATCACTTATGAATATTCCGTTTACAACACCGTCAGAAGAGCTGAACAATGAGTTTTTACAAAAAGCGAAAGAACGCGGTCTTGTTACGCTAAAAGGACATCGCTCAGTCGGTGGTATGCGCGCTAGTATTTACAATGCGATGCCAGCACACGGCGTACAGCAATTAGTAAATTATATGAAAGAATTTGAGCTTGAGAATAGATAGGGAGATGGGGATATGTTTCGTGTTCAAACGTTAAATCAAATTGCAGAAAAAGGTTTGCAAGTGCTTAGCGGAGAGCGCTATGAAGTAGGGGAGAGAATGGACCACCCAGACGGTATTTTACTTCGCAGCTATTCTTTACATCAAGAAGAGTTTTCAAAAGATTTAAAGGCGATTGCCAGAGCTGGTGCTGGTGTAAATAATATTCCTGTAGATCGCTGTACAGAAAAAGGGATTGTAGTATTTAACACACCAGGGGCTAATGCCAATGCAGTAAAGGAACTTATTATTGCCAGCCTTATTATGTCTTCACGTAACATTATTAATGGAGTAAGCTGGACGAAAAATTTAGAAGGTGAAGAAGTACCTCAGCTTGTTGAAACAGGGAAAAAACAATTTGTTGGATCTGAAATTGCGGGGAAACGTCTAGGGGTTATTGGTCTTGGCGCAATTGGTGCTTTAGTTGCGAACGATGCGTTAGCTTTAGGAATGGACGTTGTTGGATACGATCCTTACATCTCAGTTGAAACAGCTTGGCGTCTTTCTACACATGTGCAAAGAGCATTTAGTTTAGATGAAATTTTCGCAACGTGTGATTATATTACACTGCATATTCCGCTTACGAATCAAACGAAGGGGATTATTGGTGAACACGCTATCGGGACGATGAAAAAGGGAATGCGTCTATTCAATTTCTCTAGAGGAGAACTTGTAGATGAAAAGGTTCTTCAAAAAGCGTTAGAAGAAGATATTATTACACATTACGTAACGGATTTCCCGAATGAAAATGTGATAAAGATGAAAAATGTAACAGCGACGCCACACCTTGGTGCATCTACGTCTGAATCGGAAGAAAATTGTGCAGTCATGGCAGCGCGTCAATTACGTGAATATTTAGAGACAGGAAATATTCGTAATTCAGTCAACTATCCAAACGTCGAACTGCCGTATATCGGAAAAAAACGAATTACGATTATGCATCAAAACGTTCCGAACATGGTAGGACAAATTACAGGATGTTTAGCAGAACATCATATTAATATTGCGGATATGATTAATCGTAGTAAACATTCTTGGGCGTACACGATGATTGATATTGATAACGGAATTGATGATATAATAAAAGAGAACATTGTGGAAAATATAAGCAAAATTACAGGTGTTGTAGCCGTTCGAATGATTGTGTAAAGGAGAGAGGGAAACTTGGCAAAAATCCGACCGTTTCGGGCCATTCGTCCAGTAGAAGAAAAAGCAGCACAAGTTGCAGCTTTACCGTATGACGTATTAAATAGTGAAGAAGCAAAAGAGGTTGTAAAAGGAAATCCGTATTCTTTCTTACACGTTGATAAAGCAGAAATTGATTTAGACCCGGCACTTTCACCGTATGATGATCGTGTATATGAAAAAGCGGGTGAAAATTTAAATCAATTTATACGAGAAGAAGTGTTCATTCAAGATGAAGAGCCAGCGCTATACATTTATGAATTGACGATGCAAGGAAGAACGCAGTCAGGTCTTGTCGTTTGTACATCTATTGATGAGTATGAAGATGATACAATTAAAAAACATGAAAGAACGCGTCATGAAAAAGAACTAGATCGCATTCGTCACGTAGATGTGTGTGACGCAAATACAGGTCCTATCTTTTTAACGTATCGTACAAAAGAAGAAGTGAAACGTTTCATTGCCAGCTGGAAAGAAGAACATGCGCCAATCTATACATTTACAGCAGAAGACGGCGTTAGGCATGTTGCTTGGAAAATAGCTGATGAAGAAGTAATTGCAAGTTTAGTAAACTTATTTGAAGATATTCCTAACTTGTATATTGCAGACGGACATCACCGCTCTGCCTCAGCGGCAAAAGTAGGGCTAATGCGAAGAGAACAATATCCAAATTACACAGGAGAAGAGGAGTTTAATTTCTTCTTATCGGTTTTATTCCCTCACGATGAATTATCCATTTGGGACTATAACCGAGTTGTAAAAGACTTAAACGGCTTATCAGAAGATCAGTTTTTAAAGCAAATCACGCAATACTTTTATGTAGAAGAAGCAGCTGTTTCTCCGTATAAACCAAATGAGCCAAAAACTTTTGGAATGTATGTAAATGAGAAGTGGTATAAGCTTACAGTGAAAGAGGAAACGTTTGATGCGAACGATCTTGTGAAAGGATTAGATGTATCTATCCTGCAAGATCATTTATTAAGCCAAGTACTTGAAATACACGATCCGCGATCTGATTCACGCATCGATTTTGTCGGAGGAATCCGCGGATTAGAAGAACTAGAACACCTTGTAAATAGCGGTGAATATAAAGCAGCGTTTTCATTATATCCGACATCAATGGAAGCTTTATTAGCAATCGCAGACGCCGGAGAAGTTATGCCACCAAAATCAACGTGGTTTGAACCGAAACTGCGTAGTGGGTTGTTTGTACATTCTTTAAAGTAAATATAGACTTCTTTAGATTGAAAAACCGAAATGATTATAGTTTCGGTTTTTCTTATGTTAAAAGTGTTTTTGAGGAGGGGTATAGATGAAATTGCAAGTAGGCGAAAAAATCACCTTTGAGCGAACTTTTACGAAAGAGGATGTTGTTTTATTTACGGAAGTATCTAAAGATGAAGGTGTTCATCATGTTACTCCAGATGAGCAGGGGAGATTTGTTGTACAAGGGCTGTTAACATCAACGCTGCCTACAAAAATTGGCGGTGATTATAACGTACTAGCTAGCAAGATGGATTTTGAATTTTTACGTCCTGTTTTTAGCGGTGATACAATTCGTTGTGACGTAACCATTGAACAATTTGAGCCCGATGAAAAAAATCGAACAAAAATTATTGCGATGTTTACTTGTATAAATCAAATTGAAAAAGAAGTAATGAAGGGGAGTTTTTCTGGGATTATTCTTTAGTTAGTAGGAAAAGTAATGAATAAGTGGGGGCTTCATGCCTCTCAGACTTAGAGTTTTAATTCCTCTCAGAACGAAAATTTTATGTAATATACTCTGTTCTTTTCTTAACTATTAGGAAATAGTTGAATAAGCTCGTCAACAAAAAGGACATTCCTAGTATTACAAGAAATGTCCTTTCCGCTAAAATGTAAGGTATTTTGTTAAAATTCAAACTCTAAAATTAGTTTACTAGTTTGACCTGTAAACTGATAATGATAGGATCCTCTCAGATTTTCTAAGTTACCAGTAGCTTTAATAATTGTTCCTGGGGAATCTAGATTTCCTTTATCAAATATTCCTTGCTCTATAGCTGTAAATGTCCCTTGTTGCCCCTTATAAATTCCTTCAAAGTGTAAAAATCCAGAAATTTTAGCAGTAGCCAAGTGACCATCATTTATATTTGAGTCTAAATAATATAATAAGTATTCAACAAAAGCTTTTCCTTTTAATTCACCATCAATATCATATTCAACATGAGCGATATTAATAGGGAAATCTTTTCTAGTATCATCGATTAGTTTTTCATCCCATTTACTTACTGTAAATGTTACTTCCATACACGTAATCTCCCTCCAATTAGATACTTATTTAAAGTTCCCCTTTATTCCACGCCACTCTCTAAAATAGAGAAAGACCCATTTTCACAATCAATTTCTGCCATTGCACCGTAAGGTAAAATAAACTTCGGTTCAGTATGGCCAAAATTTAAATTATAAAGAATCGGCAAATCTTCTAAATGATGTTCCTTCATAACTGTAAGTATTTCATGTTTATATTCTTCATAATATGTTTCGTCTTTCGGTTTACCGAAGATGATCCCTTTTGCTTTTTGCAGAATGCCTTGCGCTGCGTAATTTCGTAACCAATACTTTATATAACTTGGTTCTGGATGATCTTCAGAAGTTTCAAAGAAGAGAATACTATTCTCCCAATGTTTTTTCTCAGGCCAAAGTTCCGTTCCTTTTGCAAATTCCAATACTTCTATACAACCACCAATTAAGCGCCCTTGTACAGTAGTAGAGCCTTGAAGTAGCTCATATCCACTGTTTTGCTGCATTGTACGTCTTGTATCCTTATTTATCTCTATCCATTCTAAACGCTCACTCGTCCATTCATGAGCTGATTGAATCTCGCCAATCGTTTCATTTGAAAAGAGAGTTCGATTTACCATTTCAATTGTATATGGATCCATCTCTACATTTTCGGCAAAATCGGTTAAAATGGCTGGACCGTAAAAAGAGGAAATTCCTGCTTTATGACAAAACAAGTGTGAAACGGTAACGTCAGAGTATCCCATGAAAATTTTTGGATTTTCACGGATTACATTAAAATCTATATAGGGAAGTAAGCGAATGCTATCTTCACCGCCAATATTCGCAATAATTGCTTTCACGCGCGTATCTTTAAATGCTGTCATTAAATCTTCCGCACGAGCCTCTGGGTTGTTATAAAGGTATTCGCTACCTTTTAAACTATTTGGCATGGGAATAACCGTAAGACCAAAAACTTCTTCTAATCTTTTTACTCCTTGCTCATATCGCCATCTTATTTCAGAATCACCTGCACCGCCCCATGAAGGGCTTACTGTCGCCACGATATCTCCTGCTTGTAACCTCTTTGGTTTTATTAACATGTTAACTCCGCTCCTACATAATGTAATGGACTACGATTATACAAACTGTATCATTGAAAAAACATGATGCATGACATTAGTTTCTGCATCATCCATCCGTTTACCTGCTGGTATTCAAGAATTCAGTCTTAGTGTTGAGTTGCATTTGAAAATTACAGTATGCAACATTGCATGAGAAAGAGGGTTGCTATTTTCTGCAATCTGTAACTGTAATGATTATAAGTTGGTCGTATTCAATCCAAAAAATAAAATCATCATGAATGGAAAGGGTACAGTTTTTCCTGAACAAGAAAGCTATCGCCTTTAGGCACTTGGGATGAAAGTGAGATTGGATACGGAGTGTCACTAAAAATCGCAACGTTCGTAGTACTTTAAGTGTCTGAGGTATAGGTAGTTTCTTCGGTTTTTTTGTTGGGATTTTTAGGGGAGTATTCTTTAATTATTAGATAGAGAGGTAAAATAAAAATACACCTAATTACTAGGTGTATTTTTTAGACTTGAAAACCACATAACATCGAATAGTTTTCTTGTAAACATATAGGAACGTAATCTAAATTGTTTTTAATTTTGTTAACTTACCAACCTGTACCATGCTCAGAATTAGCAGGAGCGCCGCCAGTATTGCCATGAGATTCAACTTTTGGAGCAGGGAAATGTGCATGCCCTTCTTGTTTAGGAGCCCCACCAGTGTCACCGATGTTTAATGCAGGAGCGCCGCCAGTATGGCCCTCAGAAAAAGAAGGAGCTGGTGGAGACGGGAAGTGAGTATGTCCAGCTTGATTTGTGAAACCTGCGTTTAAGCCAAATGCAGCAATACCCGTAAATGCAATACCTAAAGCGATTTTACCAATTGTTTTTTTCATTTCTTTAACCCTCTTTCATTTGATTTTTTTGCTATTGTACTATTAAAGAAGTATAAACTTGCTTTTTCATGTTGTTGTTTGTTATAAAACGCAAGAGCTAGTTTTTCAAGATACTCAGAAACATAGATATATAAAGATTCTTTATTGAAGTATTCAATTCCTTCTAAAACAATCGGTTCAATTTTGTCTAATTCAGTTTGATTCGTAAAAGCTTCTAATATAGCAAAGTGATGTTTGTGCTCTTCATTACCAAGTTCAGAAATAAGTTGTTTCCCTATTTTAATGTAGTGGTTTGCTTTGTCGATAAGTCCTAATTTTTCATGTTCTTGTGCAAGTAAGAATATAGCTTTGTAGTGAGATGGGATTTTTTCAACAACTTGTGTCAAGTGACGAATCGCTTCTTCAGAAAGATTCTGACTAGCATATAGATGACCTAGATTACCGCGCACATACAGTTGTAATGATTCTTCATTTAATTTTTGGAGAATATCTAACGCTTTGTTATAGCTTTCCTCAGCTTGTTCAAAATGTCCTACGTCTACATAAGAAGCACCAAGTACACTTAAACAGGATGAAATATTTCTTTCACATCCGTGTTGCGTTTCAAAAAATTCTAATGCTTTAGAAGCATTTACAATCGCAAAACTTGGTTGTTGTTGGTGACAATGATAAGCAGCGTATCGGTAATAGAAATCAGCTTGTTCAATTTGACTGTGTCCGGATAAAAGTGCTTGTGCTTTTAAGAAATATTCTTCTGCTTCTTGATAATGATTAATTGCTGCAAAATGAATCGCTTTATAATAATGATATAGATAAGATAAATGTTTATCTTCTGGTTTTTCCTGGTCTTCTATGATTTGAAAACTATCTTTCGTGATTGATAGTCCATCTGTCAGAGCTGTATGTCGGAACTGGAGTAATGCGTAATATAAGTGATAAAGTGGAAATGTTTCTGTGTCTTTCAAAAGCATTTCTTCATGTTCTTTTTTAGCTTCTTGAAACTGAATTTGTGCTTCCTTAACGTTTTGCGTTAAGATTGCATGGTACCAAGCTTCTAAATGTTTTGTTGTATAAGTATGTCCCGTTAATGAAATGTTCATATTAGCCCCCTTGTATATTTTTCTATATAATTGTAACTATAATGGTAACATATTAAAAAGTAATTATATGGAATTTTTTCTTGATAAACAATATTCTGAATTTTCAAAGCTTGTAAAACCTGTCAATCCTTGTGTTTTTATGAAGAAAAGGACACAATTGACTATAGAATCTTAATACAATGATGTCACATACACAATGCTAAAATAAAAGTTGAGAAAGTAGGCATGAGGTGTGAATAGGGTAAGAAGGTAAAAATCCTAGCTACAGTAGCTAGGATTTTTGTGTTAAATAGTCTCACCGTGAGCTTCTTGTTTAGGAGTAGGGAAATGTTCGTGCCCTTCAAGCTTCGGAGCAGGAGTATCCCCATGAGCATCTAATTTTGGAGCAGGAAAATCGCCATGTCCTTCAAGTTTCGGAGCAGGAGTATCAGCATGGCTCTCAAGTTTCGGAGTCGGCGTATCACCAACATTTAAAGCAGGAGCGCCAGTATTACCATGCGCTTCTAACGTAGGAGCAAAGAAGTCAGCGTGACTCTCTTGTTTAGGAGCCATTCCTTCTCCATGAGTATTTGTATAAGAAGGAGCGCCACCGTCGCCTCTATTATAAGAAGGGGCCCAAGTGTCGCCATGTGAATCTAATTTCGAGCTTAAATCAGCATGTGTCTCTAGTTTAGGAGCAGGGAAATCACCATGTCCCTCAAGCTTAGGAGCAAAGAAGTCAGCGTGACTCTCTTGTTTAGGAGCCATTCCTTCTCCATGAGTATTTGTATAAGAAGGAGCCCAAGTGTCCCCTTTATTGTATGATGAAATAGGAGGTCTGCCATGATCATAAGAAGGAGCGCCACCGTGGTCCCCATGGCTTTCTAATTTCGGAGCAAAAGTTTCACCGTGCTCAGCTTTTACAACGCCGCCATCCCCAATATTTACACCAAAAAGACCGAAGCTAAATACCGATAAACCTACAACAGCTGTACTAATTTTTCTTTTCAATCTATATCTCTCCTTTTGTTATGTTTTTTCATTTTGTCTAAACATGGTAGATAAAATGAAATGAATCGTAAAAAATTACCAATTATATTACGATATACGAATAATTCTGTGTAATATTTTGTAAAACCTCCTTGAAATTTGAATTTTATGAAAATAAAATTCGACATGGTTCATTTTTCAATTCGTTGAATAGATTTTGATTGAGTTTTTATAAAGCTATTCGTTAACCTTAGGACCGAAAGTAGTTCTTAATTTCTTTATACCGTGGTCATAAGGTTATTTTAGCTTTGAATTAAATTAAAGCCCTCTTGCTGTATATTTAAAAAGTACAGTATGCAACATTGCATAAGAAAGATGGTTGCTATTTCGTATAACCTGTAACTATAATAGTTACAGGTTGGTCGTATCCAATCAAAAATAAAATCATCATGAATGGAGATGTTTCATAATGGGTATGAAAAAATTAATTTTAGCAGGTGCTTTAGGGATCGCAGCATTATCAGGAACAAATTTACCAGGACTAGAAGTAACAAAAGCGAGTGCGGCTTCTATTGAGTCGAATTTCTCGACGTTAGAAGGACGAGTAATAGAAGTAGATAACGGTGTAATTGTTGTAAAATCTAAGCAATATGAGGAGCCTGTAAGTGTGTATATAGATACCCTTTCAAATGTGAAAGTAGGGGATGAGGTTAAAGCTACTGGATCTATGATGCGTAATTTTACAGAATATATGGTTGCAACTGCAGTTGAAAATACAACAAACAAGTTGGGCATGCATATGAAAGAAGACGGTTCTCCTGATTATGTAATTGGTGAAGTATCAAAAATAGGAACGATGGAAGATGAGGGAGATGGTGCTACTACATATGTTGTAGTTGAGTATCCATCACTAAACGGGAAAAAAGATATTATTGATGTTTTCTTAACGAAGGGACAAGTATTTCATACAGGTGAGAAAGTAAAAATTGATATGAAGTATGTAGGATGGGGCGGAAGTTCTATTAACTGGAACACAACGGACAACATTGAAAAGGTTCATGAGGTAAAGAGCAACGCTGAAAATAATGATGATGTTTGGATTTGGTCTTAATTAGACTTCTGTAAATAACAAATGTATCATGCAGTATCCATCAAATGATCATGTGTATGATTATTTGATGGGTACTTTTTTGTTTTGTATTTTATTGAGAATAAGGGATTTCCGATTTGAATATGATGTTTAAATCGGAGCGAATTTAAAAAATACAATAATGAAAGAGGTGTTTATATATGGAGCGAGATGAGAATTATTTACGAGCTAAAAAAAGGGTGGAGAATTTAAAAGCGTTTTATATTCATTTAACGGTGTATATACTAGTTAACTTAATGCTTTTTTTCATAAATATAAGCTCTGATTCAAGTAAATTATGGTTTTTATATCCACTTGGAGGTTGGGGGATCGGTATCGTTATACATGGTTTGACAACTTTTCCAGTTGGGATATTCGGAAAAGAGTGGGAAGAACGAAAGATTAAAGAATATATGGAGAAAGATAAGTAAATTTATTTCTGGAATGTATGAATATAAATCTCTGGGATCAAATGTTTGATGCGAAGTCTATTCTATAGCTTCGCCTGTTTGCTTTGTATTCGAAGTTTGTGCGAGTGAGTGTTCATATTCATTTTTTTAGCATCAACTGCATGTGAAATCAAAACTTTACTTGTGGTACATAATAAATACAGTTGTTTTACTTTTTAAATTACATGTGGATATAGGATAAAGTTGTTTTATCATCCTATATTAAAATAAAAATAAACCACTGTTCGATTTGAATATTCCACGATATAATAGTGAGAGTTTATGACAGAATAAATATTTACATAAGAAGTGAGGTACTGTATGAAAAAAAGAACGACAGACATTATTTTTATTATTATCGGTGCATTTCTTTTTGCGTTAGGTGTCAATTTGTTTGTTATTCCGAACGAGTTTGGTGAGGGCGGGGTAACAGGTATCACGATTATTACGTACTATTTATTTGAGTGGTCACCAGGCTTAGTTAACTTAATTTTAAATGCGATATTGTTAATAGCTGGTTATAAATTTTTGAATAAGATCACAACAATTTATACGATCATCGCTGTAGTTACGAACTCGCTATTTCTTCATTTAACAGAAGGATGGACGATTGCTTCTGATGAAATGCTCGTAAATGCCATTTTCGGTGGAATATTTATCGGATGCGGGATTGGTCTTATTATTCGCGTTGGCGGAACAACAGCAGGTACTACTATCTTAGCAAGGATGACGCATAAATATTTAGGATGGAGCATTAGCTATGGTTTACTGTTCTTCGATTTAATTGTTGCGTTTTCATCTTATTTCATCATTGGTGCAGAAAAACTGATGATAACAATTATTATGCTATATGTAGCAAC
Source organism: Bacillus cereus group sp. MS39 (assembly GCF_040448665.1). Classification (NCBI taxonomy): domain Bacteria; kingdom Bacillati; phylum Bacillota; class Bacilli; order Caryophanales; family Bacillaceae; genus Bacillus; species Bacillus cereus group sp. MS39. The sequence goes on from NZ_CP123058.1 coordinate 2,208,436, forward strand.
GAAAGTGATGGAGTTTGTAATTGAAGGTTTAAATCCGAAGAAAGCCATTACGATTATTTCTGATAACCCGAATGAAATTGCCGGGAAGGTAACTACCTTAATGGGCAGAGGGGTTACTGTGTACTCAGGTCATGGCTATTACACGAAAACTCCGAAGGAAATTCTTTATGTTGTTATTAATAAGCAAGAAGTAGTGAAGCTAAAACGGATTGTTCAAACTACAGATCCGGCTGCGTTCATCGCTATACACGATGTTCGTGACGTATTTGGAGAAGGATTCGTTGATATTTCTAAAGCATAGAAATTACTTTTCATTAAAATAATCTTAATACTAAAACGTAAGAATCTATTTTGAATAATCTTTTTTCAAAATAGATTCTTTTTATTTATCTTAAAATGTTGGTTTGTTTTTCTTTTTCTTGCAAAAAATCCAATTGTTTCTTAAGGTAAGGATGTAGAAGGATGAACGAGAGAGGGTTTAATGAAGATGATACATATTTTATTAGCTGATGATGATAAGCATATTAGAGAGTTACTACATTACCATTTACAAAAAGAGGGGTTTAAAGTTTTTGAAGCGGAAGATGGGAAGGTAGCGCAAGAAGTATTAGAGAAGGAAAACATTCATCTTGCGATAGTAGACATTATGATGCCGTTCGTTGATGGCTATACGTTATGTGAAGAAATTCGTAAGTATCATGATATCCCTGTTATTTTATTAACAGCAAAGGATCAGTTAGTCGATAAAGAAAAAGGATTCATTTCTGGTACGGACGATTATATTGTAAAGCCATTTGAACCAGCTGAAGTCATTTTCCGTATGAAAGCACTATTGCGTCGTTATCAAATGCTGAGTGCTGACATTATTACACTTCACGGAACGACAATTGATCGTAAAGGTGTTGAAGTGAAGTGTAACGGTCAAACGATTTTACTTCCGTTAAAGGAATTTGAGTTATTATCACAACTTGCTAGTTATCCTGGAAGAACATTTTCAAGAGAAGAATTAATTGAATTAGTATGGGGAATGGATTTTGAAGGAGATGAACGAACAGTTGATGTTCATGTGAAGAGACTACGAGATCGTTTCTCAAAACGAACAGACGATTTTCACATTACAACGGTGCGCGGACTCGGTTATAAGTTGGAGTTGAAATAAAATGAAATCACTATACTCTAGATTTGTATTTATGACGGTTGGGATTATGCTTCTTAGTAGTATTATCGGTTTTTTATTAACAAATGTGTACTATCAAGTGAAGTTAAAACCGTATAACAGTGAAAAGATTTTAAAGTACGCTGAGGAAGTTAAATCGTTATATGAAAAGCAAAGTGAAGAAAATAAAGAGACGTATTTACATTCTATTGCGAAATTAGGATATGAAATTTATATTGTCGATGATCAAAAGAATGGAAAGCGTATCGGAAATGCGTTTCGTAAGACGTCTATTAGCGACGATACAGTTCATAAAGTATTACAAGGGGAAACGTTTAATGGTGTTTCCACATATCCAACGCGCTTATTTATTACAGGATTTTTCGATAATGAATTAATAAATAGTGTCGGTGTACCAGTGCAACACGGTGATAAGCAGTACGCTTTATTTATTCGTCCCGACATTCAGAACCAATTTGGCGAGATGCGAATTTTCTTAGCGGTATTACTTGGATTTATCGTACTATTAAGTATTATCTTTATTGCGATTGCAGCAGGTTACATCGTTCGTCCCATTCGTAAATTTACGAAGGCTACGCAAAAAATTGCGAGTGGTAAATATGAAATTGAATTAGATGTAAAACGAAAAGATGAAATTGGTACGTTATCTACAAGCTTCCAGAAGATGACGAAGAGTATAAAAGAATTAGATGAAATGAGACAAGAATTTGTTTCGAACGTCTCGCATGAATTTCAATCGCCACTTTCTTCTATACAAGGTTTTTCGAAAACATTGCAATCAGAAAAGATGAGTGAAGAAGAAAGAAATCATTACTTACGAATTATTGAGGGTGAAAGTAAGCGAATGTCTAGTTTATGTAAACAGTTACTTACGCTCGCTTCTTTAGATAAAGAAGAGAAAGTATTACAAATAAAAGAATTCAATTTGCAGAAGCAAATTAAAGACGTCATTTTTATGCTCGAATGGAAATGGCGGGAAAAAGATATCGCTGTGGAATTTGATGTGCCGGACATTACAATACAAGGTGATGAAAACTTACTTCATCAAGTATGGAGCAATATTTTTACGAATAGCATTAAGTTTTCAAATGATGCTGGAACGATTGAATTTGTTGTAGAAGAATTAGAATCAAGTGTGATGATCTCTATATCAGATAACGGAATCGGTATGGAGCAAGAAGAAATGGATCGTATTTTTGAACGTTTTTACAAAGTAGATACAGCAAGAGCAAGAAACGTAGAAGGTAGTGGTTTAGGATTATCGATTGTGCAGAAGATTGTGGAACTGCATAATGGAAATGTTTCAGTGTATAGTACGAAAGGGGAAGGGACGACCGTTCAGGTTGAGCTTCCGAAATAGATGGAAGAGGCTGCTTCGGAAGGGCCTCTTTTTTTTGGTTTCTAGTATACGTGTAAAGTGAAAAAATGTGAGTCATTTTCATTACATAATCGGACGAGTTTGTGGAGTGAGCTCAGGAGGAAGTTTATTTAAACATGTAGAATCTCTACAGAGTTATAAGGATTTCATTGAGACTTTAACTATTTAGGGAGGAAATTACTTTGAAACGAATTGACTTGTTATTAAACGTACTAGATTCAACATTCGATAAAGAGAGTTGGTATGCACCGTTTAAACATGCTATAGAAGGACTTACAGCCGAACAGGCTATGTGGAAACCATCTGGTGAGGCAACGAATACCATTTGGGAGAACGTTAATCATCTCATTTATTACAAAGAGAGGCTTGCTGCAAAATTGGAAGGCCATGAATGGACACATAATCTTGACGGTAATGACACTTTTTATCTTACTAAGCAATCTAATGATGACACAGAATGGAAGGAAGTCGTTGAACGTTCTGAAAATGCTCAGCGTAATTTAAGGCAGGTATTAAGTGCAATTTCCGAAAAAGAGCTGGAACAAAATTCATTAGAGGGGAAATTACTAGACATCATGCTTCATGATGCTTATCATACAGGCCAAATTATTCAATTAAGGAAAATGCAGGGGTCTTGGCCATCAAATCGATAATTGAACGTTTTAGTTGGTGCTATTGTTATATTTTTAGTGAAGGATTTTTCATTCAAAATTAAATAATTATAACCCCGTCCCCAATTTAGAACGGGGTTAAATTTGTTCCTGCTATAAAGCCGTACCTTTCCCGCGCTCTACTTTAAACCGAACCCCAAAAGTATCCGCTGTAATTTCATCAGCTTTCGGCAATGCTCGTAATTTTGGATGAAGCAGCCATACGAGAGAAATAAAGAAAATACCGATGCTAGCGAGTGCGAAAATGAGTTGGCTACTAAATACATTTGCGGTGTATCCGCCAATTAAGGAACCGAACGGCATAGCAATTTTGCCCATACTTCCTATGACTGTATTGATGCGTCCGATATATTGATTTGGGATTACAATTTGACTAATTGTCGCGAATAATATGTTGGTCGCACCAATTGGAATCCAAGCTAGGCCGAATAAGAAAATAGATAGCCATTGAAACGGTACAATGGTAGAGAGAAACCAAAAGATAGCGCCAGTCGCAAAGCCAATAATAGAGACGTGGCCAACATTGCGTTTACCAACCCATGAACTGAATAATGCTCCAATTAAACTGCCGGCTGATATAGCGGCTAAGAAGAAGCCATATGATTTCACGCCTCCTAAAGAATCAGCGAAAGAAGGGAGTATCGCCATCGTCATACCAATTGAAAAATTAGCGACTACTGAACCGATTAAGAATACGCCTATTAATGAACGGAAGACGATCGAAAAACCTTCTTTTAAATCAGAGAAATATTGTTTAGTTGAAAGTGATGTATTGGTTTCTACTTGCTTTGGCATTTTCAATGAAAAGAACAAAAGGGCAGTAATTGCGAATGTAAAAGAGTCGATTACGTATAAAGTGATAGCGCCAAGTAGTGCTACTAATATGCCAGAAAGCGTCGTGCAAATTAAATCAATGCCTTGATACGCAAATGAAAAGAGTGAATTTCCTTTTAATAATTGTGTTTTATGCAGTAGAAGTGGTAAAGCTTTTGATTGTGCGGGATAGGCGAATTGTTCGATAAAGGCTACGATGGGCATAATAATCAGTAGTAGTTGAACTGTTAATAGATCGAAGTAGTGTGTAATAGGAATGATTAAAATAAGAATGCATTGCAGAACTTGTGTGATGACGAGGGTGTTTTTGATTGACCATCTATCAACGAATGGACCGGTAAGAAATTGAAGTGTAGAAGGTAATAACGTAAGAAAACCAGCTAATCCAGAATAAAAAGGATTACCACTCAGCTTGTATACGAGCCACATCGCGGCTACATAATACAAGCTATCTCCTATGTTTGTAAAAATTCTCCCTAAAAATAATAAGAGGAAATTCCGGTTTTTTAATATGTCCATTTAATCTACTCCTTTATAAAAAAATTATTCGGTAGAATAAATTTGACCGTTAGTGTAAAAAAAATCGTATTACGATTTTTCTTCTTTTTTCACAAAGCGCTGCATCGCTCGTTCATCGATTTGTAGTGCAGTAGTAGAAATGTAATAAGATTTACTATTTGGATCTTTATCTGCGTCTTTTGCAATCTCATTTAATTCAGCCATTAATTCATGAAACTTTTTCACCCATACTTGAAATTGTTCTGGCGTTGCATCAAACTCCCAGCAAGACGAAACGTAATTCCACTCAGCGGGATCTTCGCTTACTTTTCGTAATGTAAAAGCTTCTTCTGGTGCAGCGAGAATATGGCTTTTCGTTCTTTCTGTCATTTGTAAAAAGATTTGGCGACCTGATTCACTTAATATTTCTAAATGAGGTAATAGTTCAGCAGCAGGGGTAAAACCTCTAGCGACAGATTGATAAAACTTTTGAACGATGCCATTCTTTTCTTCTGTATAAACAATTTCTATAAAACCATTCTTCTCTAATTCTTTTAAATGATAATGAATTTTAGCCCTTGAAATGCCGAATTTTTCAGATAGTAGTTGTCCTGTATAAGGTCGTTCGCATAGACGCATCATCATTTCGACACGTAGTGGATCGCTTATTGCTTTTAGTTGGCTATAAGTAGTTAGTGTTAACATGGGCTTCAAAATGATCAACTCCTCAAATAAAATTACTCGGTCAATATTATTTGACTGAATTGTATCAAGGATTCAAATTATTTTCAATACTTTCTGAAAATTTAATCTTATCCTCTGTAATCTTCTGTTCATATTCCGTTCATATTTCTTTTTTATGATGAGTGCATAGAAAGAAAGAGGAAGGAGCGAGCGAAATGTTTTTAGCTCTGCGTGAATTAAAACAATCAAAATTAAGATACGGATTAATCGGACTGATTATGGTGTTATTATCATTTTTAGTTCTTGTTATTTCAGGATTAGCAAATGGATTATCATATGATAATGCTTCATCGATTCAAAATATGGAGGCAAATAAGTTCGTCTTAGCAGATGATGCGGAAAATAAATTACTTCGTTCACAAATTAAGCAAGATGATGTAAATAACGTAGTAAATCAAGTAGGCGAGAAAGAGGCCGTTCCGTTTCGTGTGAAAGTTTCAACGTATGAAAAGAAAGACAGTTCGAAAAAAGTGGATGTTGCTATTTTCTCAAGTGAACGCGATTCATTTTTAGAACCGAAAATTGTAAAAGGTGAGAAATTAGGTACAGCAAACAACGAAATGGTTGCTGATGAATCAATTAAAGAAAAAGGAATCGATATTGGAGATACAATTATCGATCCTGTTTCAAAGAAAGAATTTAAAATCGTTGGATTTACGAAAGATCAAATGTTTAGCCATACACCAGTCGTTTATGTAAATGAAGACGTATGGGGTGCTATTTCACAACCAAACCAAAAAGATTATAGTGCAATTGCGCTGAATACAGATAAAGACATTAAAAATGCACATGTTATCGACAAAAAAGAAGTATTACAAAGTATTCCAGGATTTAAAGAAGAGCAAGGAACATTAACGATGATTATTGCGTTCTTACTTGTTATCGCTGCGTTACTAATCGGTGTATTCTTCTACGTCATTACACTGCAAAAAACACAGCAATTAGGTGTATTAAAAGCAATCGGTACAAAGAACTCTTATTTAGCAAATAGCTTAGTCGTACAGGCGTTATTCTTATCAGTTGTGGCGATGGTAATCAGCATTGTTCTTGTACAAGGATTAGAACAAATTTTACCAGCAGGTATGCCGTTCTTATTAACAACACCGATGATTGCACAATATGCAGCAATCTTTATCGTCATTAGTATTTTAGGAACACTGATTTCGTTATATCAAGTATTAAAAGTTGATGCATTAGAAGCAATTGGAGGCGGGATGTAATGACTTCATTATTAAAATTAGACAAAGTAAGTAAAGTGTACGGAGAAGGGAATACGGAAGTAACAGCCCTTCATCCGATGTCGCTTGATGTGAAAGCTGGAGAGTTTATCGGAATCGTCGGTCCTTCGGGATCAGGGAAAAGTACATTATTATCAATCGCGGGTGCTTTATTATCACCATCAAAAGGGGATATTTACATTCGTGAGCAAAATATTACGAAGTTATCAGAAAAGGAAATGACAGACATTCGTTTGAAAAAAATCGGTTTCATTTTCCAATTCGCAAATCTTGTTCCATATTTAAATGTAAAAGAACAATTACTTTACATTGCTAAGCTGAAAAAAGAAAACAAACAAGAATCTGAAAAGCGCGCGGATCACTTATTAGCAGCATTTGGATTAGGAGAAAGAAAAAATCATTATCCAAATCAACTATCTGGTGGAGAAAAACAAAGGGTAGCAATCGCTCGCGCGTTCATGAACAACCCAGATTTAATATTAGCGGATGAACCAACGGCAAGCTTAGACTCAAAACGCGCACGTGAAGTTGTAGAAATGATGAAACGTGAAGTGAAAGAAAGTCAAAAAGCAGCAATTATGATTACGCATGATGAAAGAATGCTTGATGTATGTGATCGTATATTGACGCTTAGAGATGGGAAGTTAATATAAAGAAAAAGGACAATCGCACATAAATGTGCGGTTGTCCTTTTTATAAAATATAGTTATAAGGGCCTTATTTTGAGAATAACGCTTTAATTTTATTTCGTGTTACTAATAAAACGCCGCCTAAGACAGATAACATACCTAAAGCCATATTGTTTGATTGCTCACTACCAGCGTTAGGGAGTTCTCTAGCATTATTGTTTGTGTTTGTAGTACCAGTCTTTGTTTCAGTTTGTTTCGCTTGAGATACTTCATTAATTTTGTTATCTACATTTTGCTTCGTAGTATGTACCTCAGCTAATTTGTCATCAATTTTTTTCTCAGTATGTTTAAAGTCGTTGATTTTAATATCTAAGTCTTGTTTTTTCTTTGTTAAATCGTCTGAAACAGTTTGTTTCGCTTGTTTCATTTCGTTAATTTTATTTAGTAAATCTTCTCTAGCTTTTTGTAATTCAGCTAGTTTGTTTTTTACATCTTGTTTAGCTAGTTCTAAGTTAGCGGAAAGACTATCTAAATTGCCTTTAATTTTCTTAAGTTCCTCTAACGTGTTTCCAGTATTCGGCTTGTTTTCTTTTAGCTCAGCAAGTTTGTCCTCAGCAGTTTGTTTTGCTTTCTTTACCTCAGCTAATTTTTCATCTACCTGTTTTTTAACTTCCTTAAGTTCATTAACCTTTTGATCGATATTTTCTTTATGTTGTTTAATTTCATTCACTTTTTCATCGACAGTTTGTTTATGTTCTTTAATCTCATTAACCTTATTATCGATATTTTGCTTATGTTCTTTCACTTCAGCAACTTTATCTTCTACTTGTTTTTTATGCTCTTTAATTTCAGCGATTTTATCTTCGGCGATTTGCTTGTCTTGCTGAAGTTTTGCATCTAACTCTTGTTTACGTTGTTTCATTTCGTTAATTTTTTCATCAGCAACTTGTTTACGCTCATGTAGTTCATTAACCTTCGTATCAACATTTTCCTTAACCTTGTTAAGTTCATTCAATGTTTGATCCACGTTTTCTTTGTGTTGCTGCAATTTCGCATCTAACTCTTGTCTATGTTGCTTAATTTCAGCTAATCGATCTCCCGTACTTTGCTGAGGAGTAGCATCAGTTACTTCCGCATGAGCAGAGTTTGCGCCAGCAATCATTGCTAAAGCTAGTGTAGACGCAGCGATTGTTTGTTTTGTTTTCATATTTTTATACCTCTTTTCTTTCATATGCATGAGCTGTTTTGTGTAAAATTGAGCATATAGAAGTAGATTATCTTATCATTATATACCATGTTAAGTGGTTAGAGGAAGGATTTGCATAATAATCTATGATTATGTAATTTTTAAATTCTTTTATTTTGGAGTAGGGGGCAAATCTTTAGCTAGATGAATAATTTCTTCTATAGTAGAGTTTACATCCTTACTATTACGAATGACAAACAAATAATTAGCCTCGTTTTCTATCGGATCCACCACATCTTCATGTTGCGATTCAGCCTGTTGTCGATCGAGTACTTCTTTAAAACTAGAATAACCACCTCTAAAAATATTGGTACTTCGCGTGCTTCGAGCTATTCTTTCGTAAAGTACTTCATCAGGAATGTCAAAATGAACGAGTATGCGTACATATTTATTTTGTGGAAATAATTCGTTTAGTAAATATAATCTTCCGTTTTTACTGCGATTGGAGTTGCAAATAATAAGGTGTAGATTTGTATATTCTTTTGCATAATCAACAATGAATTTCGAAAGACCGTGCTTAAATGTATTTGGGCCTTCGTCCGGCTGTAATTTTTCATAATGCGTGTTAATGAATTCAGCTTGGTTATCTTGATCCATAACGAAAGAGTGGGGTAACTTTTTTTCTAGTTCTTTAGCAAATGTAGTTTTTCCGCTGTGTGTTTTTCCTACGGTAATGATCACTAATCTTTTCATATTGGCCTCCATATGTATTGTTATAATTTGGGTATTCGGTGTGAATCGACAATTTTCCTGTTAGAGAATATTCAAATTGTTGGCGTGCTAGCAGGCTGAAAACTTGACAAAAAAACTTATTTATGCTATAATTTACCAATATAAAAATAAAGTGTATAATAGGGTTCTCCTGGCCAGGGGAACCCTATTTTTGTTGTGAAAATGAAGGAGTGTATGTGTGTGAAAAAAGGTGAAGCGAGTGTAACGTCGCTAGTATCAGCTTTCGGAAGGGCGTATCATAGTGAATTTGATCGTCCTAAAATCTTTGATGATTATGTAGCTAAAGATTTCATTCCACAAAAAGAACGTAACGATATTGAAACGAATATGGTTCAAGGAATACAGTTTTTCAATACAGACATTGCACAGAAGTTTCAAGACAATCCACAAGAAATATTAAAATGGATTACACAAGTTCAATTATCACCAACACCTTTGGCACGCGCGGCATATTGTGAAAGAGTATTACTACATGAGATTACATTAGGAGCAAAACAATACGTCATAATCGGTGCGGGCTTAGACACATTTAGTTTTAGACACCGAGAATTAGAAAATAAAATAGAAATATTTGAAGTGGATCATCCTTCTACGCAAGCGTTTAAAATACAAAGAGTGAAAGAAGCAGAGTATGAAATGCCAAGCAATCTTCATTTTGTTTCGATGGATTTCACTAAAGATTTCTCGAAGCAAACATTAGTAAATGAAGGGTTTGAAAATAAAAAGACTTTCTTTAGCCTATTAGGTGTTACGTACTATTTAACGAAAGAAGAGCTTTCTAGTTTAATAGAATACTTATTCGAGATGATTCCAGAGGGGAGCTCTATCGTATTCGATTATCCAGATGAAAACTTATTTACAGAAAAAGGATTGTCCAATCGAGTTGAAAATATGGTAAAAATGGCTGCAGTAGGCGGAGAACCGATGAAATCATGTTTTTCTTATACCGAAATGGAAGCACTATTAGATAAGGCGGGCTTACTCATTTATGAGCACTTAGCACCAAAGGATATTCATACATTATATTTTGAAGGACGAAACGATTATTTAAAAGCTTTTGAGACGGTGCATTATGTGCATGCGGTGAAGAAGTAGGAATTAGTAGGCATGGGGAGAAATCTCTGTGTCTTTTTTTGTGGAAAAAGGAGATGGGGAGTATTAATTGGAAGGGAAATTCGATAATTTACAGAATATGCAATATGAATGTAAAAGTTTAAGTAGCGATGTTAAAGGAGAACGTAATGTACACAATTGGACAGGTTGCAAAATTTTTAGATGTATCTAGAGATACTTTGAAGTTTTATGAGGAAAAAGGTTTGGTCAAGCCGAAGCAAAATATTGAGAATGGGTATAGAAAATATAATCATTTTGATATATATGATATAACAACGGTCAATTTCTATAGGGAAATGGATATCGAAATAAAAAAAATTCAGGAATTAAGGAAAAGTAAAAGTATAGAGGGAATAAAATCATTGTTAGAAGAGAAAGAACAAGAAGTTTTAGAGGAGATAGAATATAAAAAACTTCTTTTAAAAAAGCTTCAGATTGTAAAAGAAGATTGCGAAAAAACAACGCAATTCTTAGGGAAATACGTAGTAAAAGAAATGAAGCCGTTAGAAGTAAACGGAGAAATAGAGCATTTTACTGCGTATGATGAATATGAATCTTTGAAAAAGAATACGGATAGTTTAAAAAAAGCAGTTACTTTAACATCTTTACGAAGAGTTATAAATTTCAACGAAGAAGGTATTATAGAAGATAAATTTATAATTGTAAGAAAGATAGAGGACTTTGATAAAGAATTAGAAGGGGAAATTCTATCGCATCCAAAATGTATTTATACAGTTATTGAAGATGGAAGATGGGCAACTGGTGGGAAAAGTATTGATCATAATGTGGAATCCAGTTTAAGAAAAGCAGCAATAGAACAAGGACATGAACTTTTGGGGCTAGTGTATATAAATATATTACTTACCACATATGAAGAGGGACTTGAGCGTATATTTTTAGAAATTTATGCGCCTGTAAAATAATGCTGACATGTATTGACCTGTGAGTAACCCCCAGGTTTAAGCTGAGAGTATCTGTAAATATAAATACTATTATGTTTACGAAATACTTAGTTTGAAATGGGGATTGCGCATGAATAGGGAAAAGAAACTAAAAAAACCAGTAGCGAGTTTTATTGTACTAACCAATATCATTTTTCTGCCACTTTTTTTGCTTGTAGGAGCTATAAGTATGCTAGGATTCCCAGCATGGGTTTTTGATGTAATGTTTTGTATATCGTCTTGGTCCTCAACTTTTGCTTTTGCCGTGTTATTTAAAAAAATCTATCCAGGGCAGAGCTTTATACAGTTTGTAAAAGACAAGTTCAAGAATAAACTTAAAGTTTCTATAATTCTTATTGTGAGTATGATTCAAACTTTCATATTTTTAATGATTTTGTTTGTCGTGTCTAAAAATAGTGAAGTAGATTCTATTTTCACTGTCACTTCATGGGGAATGCTAATCTATTTCTTTGCTAAAAACTTTCTTGCGGGGCCATTAGGAGAAGAACTAGGATGGAGAGGCTTTGCACAAATTGAGCTTCAAAAGAGGCATTCACCACTAAAAGCTTCGCTAATTATAGGGTTTTGGTGGGGGATGTGGCATCTACCTATTTGGTTTACTACAGGATTTGTAGGCATGGACCTAATTAAATATATTCTATTTTTTATGATCTCTATCATATCTATAAAAATCGTCATGACTGCATTTTATAATTTAAATCAGAATTTAATTATCCCAATCATCATTCATCAATTTTTTAATTTCTTTATTGGTATTATAAAAGGAAACTTAATCGATTTAATTATGTATAACGCGATTTTTTATTTAGTAGTTGCAGTTTTTCTGATTATTATAAATCCAAAGAGGGCTCTGTATGGAGCGGAAGATATAAATCGCAGGAATGGAAAGTATTATAGGGCATAGTGATGTATTTATGAAAGAAAAGGAAATCAAGTTTAGTGATGGTAAATATATTTGTCTTTTGCAGTATCCCTTAAAGCTCCGCCAATTTAATTATAGAAATCATTTTTTTGTGGAAACAAAAGAAGAGATAGAAAATGTTGAAATGAGATGTATATACGTTCCATATGTGTATATTCGCTGCCCAATAAACTACCATCTCACGTAAATTCATACCACATTTTCACTTTTATTTACAAAAAATACTATTAAATATTTTCGGATAATTGTTATAATATAATTAAATTGCTATAAAATTTTTTTCTAGAGTATGTATTTGAAGAATTCTCATGCAAAAAGAGCAAGTTCTCAAGTAGAGAATTTGCTCTTTTTTGAAGAGAAATAGGATTAGAAGTACATAAGGGGATAGCAGAATTTTATAAAAGGACTTTCTGTATGTATCCACAACGATGTTTAGATGTAAAGGATTTTTAAATTTATAAAAAGATTAAGAGGCGATAGAAAATGAAAAGATATATTAGTATAAAAGGAATCGGTACATATCTTCCAAAAAGAAAGGTAGATTCTTTTGAAATAGATCGTATGCTACATGTGCCAGAAGGCTGGACATTAAAAAAAGCTGGGGTAAAAACAAGATATTTTGTTGATGGGGAAACGTCTTCTTATATGGGGGCTGAAGCTGCAAAAAAAGCTGTAGAAGATGCTAAGTTAACTTGGGAGGATATTGATTGTATTATTTGCGGAAGCGGAACGATTCAACAGGCAATTCCTTCTACAGCATCACTTATTCAAGAACAGCTCGGGCTACAGCATTCTGGTATTCCATGTTTTGATATCAATTCAACATGTCTAAGTTTCATAACAGCACTTGATACGATTTCTTACGCAATGGAATGCGGAAGATATAAAAATGTTGTTATCATTTCTTCTGAAATTTCTTCCGTTGGATTGAATTGGGGACAAAATGAAAGCAGCATTTTATTCGGTGACGGTGCGGCAGCTGTAGTCATAACAAAAAGCGATCATACATCTTCTATTATTGCTTCCCATATGGAAACATATAGCTCTGGTGCGCATTTATCAGAAATTCGTGGCGGTGGAACGATGATTCATCCTCGGGAGTATAGTGAGGAACGAAAAGAAGACTTCTTGTTCGATATGAATGGAAGAGCTATTTTTAAACTATCTTCTAAGTATTTGTTGAAGTTTATCGACAAGCTACTTATGGATACTGGTTATTCCCTGGCTGATATTGATTTAATTGTTCCTCACCAAGCAAGTGGACCAGCTATGAGACTCATTCGTAAAAAATTAGGGGTTGATGAAGAGCGCTTTATGACTATTTTTGAAGACTACGGTAATATGATTTCCGCATCTATTCCAGTCGCTCTTTTCGAAGCGATTAAGCAAAAGAAAGTGCAACGCGGAAATAAAATATTATTACTAGGTACTTCTGCGGGACTTTCTATCGGAGGCATCCTTCTTGAATACTAAGAAAACAGTATTAATTACAGGGGCACGTGCACCAGCAACTCTGCATGTATGCAGACTGTTTCATAGCGCCGGACATACCGTTATTATTGCAGATAGTATTCCTTATCCATTAAGTAAAGTCTCATCCAGTACGGATTACTTTTATGAAATTCCTTCTCCAAAGTGGAAAACAAATGAAAGTATCCGTGCGCTACTATCCATTATTCAACGTCATAATGTGGATTTGCTTATTCCTACTTGTGAAGAAATATTTTATATATCTAAATATAGAGAAGAGTTAAGCGCGTTTTGTCATATATTAGTAGATGATTTTCAAAAACTTTCATTACTGCATAATAAGTGGGAATTTATTCAGTTCGTAGCGAATTTAGGGTGGCAAGTACCTGCAACATATAGAATAGATGATGAAGAAGCGATACGTTCAATGATGCACAAAACACCAGCTCATACTCCTTTTGTACGAAAGCCAATTTTCTCCCGTTTTTCTGATAAAGTGGAATTTATTACAAAAGAGGATGCTCTAAAAGAAAGCATGATAGATAAGTCGAATTATATTATGCAAGAGTTTATACAAGGGACGCAGCATTGTTCCTACAGCATCGCACAATCTGGGGAAGTGTTAGCGCACTCTACGTATAAAACGGAATTTACGGCAGGCTTAGGCGCTACCATTGCGTTTCAGCATATGAATCATCCTAAAATTGATCAGTTTGTTACACATATTGTAAAAGAGCTAAATTTCTCAGGACAAATTGCTTTTGATTTTATCGTTACAGAGGATGGAGATGCAATTCCAATTGAATGTAATCCACGTACTACAAGTGGATTACATTTATTCGATGAGGAAATATTGCCGGCCTTCTTTCATGAAAAGGTAAACAATACCCTCATTCCAAGACCAAACTCCGAGTGTGCAATTCGGTTAGCGATGCTTTTATATGGATTTCCTTATTTAAAAAGTAAACAAAAACGTAAGCGATGGTTAAGAGTTCTATGCTCTTATCCAGATATCGTTTATCGTCACAATGATTGGAAACCATTTTTTTATCAGTTCTTTAGCATGTATAAATTGTGGCGTGAAAGTTATAAACAGGAACGGACTATTTTAGAACAAACAACATATGACATATCGTGGGATGGTGAAGATGTATGAAAATGCTAGTAACTGGAGGAACGGGATTTCTAGGACAAAAACTCGCCTTTCGACTGAAGAATATGGGCTATGAAGTAACGGCAACGGGGAGAAATAAAACAATCGGTAAGGTATTAGAACAAAATGGAATCGAGTTTGTTCATTGTCCTCTTGAAGACAGGGATCGTGTGCTACAAGTTTGTAAAGATAAAGATTATATCTTTCATAGCGGCGCACTTTCTTCTCCTTGGGGCAAATATGAAGATTTTTATAATGCGAATGTGTTAGGAACGAAACATATTATCGAGGGAAGTCAAAAGTACGGTGTAAAACGCCTGATCCACGTATCAACACCAAGTATTTATTTCTATTATGATGAGCGACAAAATGTAGTAGAAAACGCGAAACTCCCTGATACATTTGTAAATCATTATGCAACAACGAAGCACATGGCTGAACAAGCTATTGATCAAGCTTTCACACATGGCTTACCAGTTATCACAATACGCCCGCGCGCTTTATTCGGACCAGGAGATAACGCGATTCTTCCGCGTCTTATTAAAGTATGTGAAAAGGGTGCCTTACCGAGAATTGGTACAGAAAATGTTCTTGTTGATATTACGTATGTTGAGAATGTTGTAGATGCTTTACTTCTTTGTATGCATTCCCCAAAACATACATTAGGACAAAAGTACAATATAACAAATGACGAACGTGTAAATTTATATGAGGTCATAGAAAATGTAATGAAGCGTCTGGATAAGGAAGTAAGATATAAAAAAATTTCCTACAAAACTGCTTTTTCACTAGCGGCTATACTAGAAGGAATCTCAAAAACTATTTTATTTGGAAAAGAACCTATTCTCACAAAATATACTGTTAGTGTCCTGTCAAAAAGCCAGACATTAAATATTGATAAAGCTAAAGAAGAACTAGGATATACTCCAAAGATCACTATAGAAGAAGGAATTACAAAATTTGTAGACTGGTGGAAAATACAATGAAAATCAAATCTTTAAAGCTATATGATACAGGATATTGCACACATCCAGAAAAAATTGCATATTCCAAGGGCAGTTGGAAACAAATATGCTTTCCTGCTACAGTAGGGTTACTCGAGCATCCAGTATTAGGTTATATTTTATTTGATACTGGATACGCGGGGCATTTTAAAGAGGCGACAAAAAAATTTCCTTACTCTGTATATGCAAAACTTACGCCTGTTCATTTTACGGAAGAGCAATCTATTAAACAGCAACTTCTTCTTGATGGTATTCAGCCAGAAGAAATTAAATATATTATTCTTTCTCATTTTCATGGCGATCATACAGCTGGTTTACCTGACTTTCCAAAAGCGAAAATAGTAACCTTCGCAAAAGCTTATGAGGATATTAAAAAGAGAAGTAAATTTGGTGCTCTATTAAAAGGGTGTCTAAAAGATACACTGCCGATAGATTTAGAGAAAAGGATGTCATTCATTGATCAAAAGCCATCCTTTAACTTACCTTCTACATATGGAAAGTTTGAAGAGGGGTATGATGTATTTGATGATGGCTCATTATTTGCTGTTGACTTAACAGGACATGCAACAGGACAATTCGGTATATTCGTCCATTTACAGAGTGAAAAAATTGTCTTTCTTTGTGCAGACGCAGTGTGGCTAAGTAAAACGTATCAAAATCTTGTATTTCCTAGTAAGATTGCCAACCTTTTAACTAGCGATCCAAAATCTTACCGAAAGAATATTGAAAAGTTACACCATTTATCACAAACATTACCTGAGATTGAAATTGTACCAACGCATTGTGAACATACATGGGATAAAATTAAAGCAGGGGTGTACTATGAATAAACTACGAATTCTCAAGCAATATTTGAAAACTAAATATGGCTTGCGTTTTTCAAATCGCAAACAATTGGAACAGTTTCATAAACAACAAATAGAAAAACAACTTTTGTTCACGATAGAGGCGTCTCCTTTTTATCGCCAGTTATATACACCGTTTTTAAATGAAATTCAAAAGGGGAATTTGGCTGCACTCCCTATTATTGATAAAGAAGTAATGATGGAACATTTTGATACATTAAATACAGTCCATATTTCAAAGGAAGAAGCGTTTCACGTAGCATTTGAAGCAGAAAAGACCCGGAATTTCTCACCAACCATTCGTAATATAACTGTCGGTTTATCATCAGGCACTAGTGGAAATCGTGGGGTTTTTCTCGTTTCCGAGGAAGAACAAACGTTGTGGGCTGGCTCGATTATAGGAAAGGTGCTTCCTTCTAGCATTCTACATAAACACACGATTGCTTTTTTCTTACGTGCAAATAGCAATTTATACGAAGCGACAAAAAATAAGCGAATCTCATTTCATTTTTTGGATTTACTAGATTCGTTTCAGCAGCATATCACGCGATTAAATGAAATACAGCCATCTATTTTAATTGCACCGCCGTCTATGTTACGGAAAATCGCTTATTGGCAGCAAGAAGGACTGATTACGATTTGTCCTAAGAAAATTATCTCTGTAGCAGAAGTGCTTGAAGATATTGATAGAGACTTTATTTGTGCAACTTTTAAGCAAACAGTACACCAAGTTTACCAATGTACAGAAGGTTTTCTTGCTACCACCTGCAAGCAGGGGACGTTACACATTAATGAAGATCTCGTTCATATTGAAAAAGAATACTTAGATCAAGAGAAAGGGATATTCGTTCCCATTATTACTGATTTCATGAGGAAAACACAGCCGATTATACGCTATCGTCTCAATGACATATTAATTGAGAAAAAAACGCCGTGCAGCTGTGGCTCACCATTCTTAGCGTTAGAACGAATTGATGGTCGATGTGACGATATATTTATTGGAATAAGTGAATTGGATAATAAAGAAATATCTATTTTTCCAGATTTCATTAGAAGAGCAATTTTGTTTGCATCTAGTGACATTCAAGAATTTAAAGTAATACAGCATAGCGTAGACAAAATCGAAATTAAACTTAAAGCACTACCTGAAAATCTGGAATTATGTCAATCAAATGTAATGAAAGAGTTACATACACTATGGTCTACTAAAAAGTGTGCGATACCACAGTTCTTCTTTTCACATTACGATATTCAAGTATATGATAAAAAATTAAAAAGAATAGAGAGTCTTGTAAGGCGTGGTGAGCATAAATGATTCAGTTACATGATGTTCATTCTTTGCATAGTATTGATTGGGAATCCAAAAAAGATGGGGCATATGTGCGAGATAGTTTCCTGCCTCTTTTTCAAAAGGGCGTTACAGCATGTATTGAAAATGTTAACACGGAGCTCTTTCTATTAGAAATCGATGATCTCATCTTGCCAGTTACTCTTAATAACGCAGAGTTCGAAAATTCATATGTATGTTCTCCTTATACACATTACGTATCTTATGCGTTAGAAGAGCTATGGGAGTTGAAAAAACCATGGCTAGAGAAGCTATTAACCTATCCGATTCATCTTATGGGAAGTTGGCTACGACGAACGAATATTAATAAAGTAATTGTCGTAAATAATTGGATGCTTTCAACAAACCTTTATCACTCTATCAACGAACAACAAATCGAACAAATTACGAATCTATTTGTTGAGAAATTTCCGGAGCATACAATTTTATTTCGCTCTTTAAATAACGCATTATATCCTGTAACGACAGAAGCACTATCTACAGTAGGTTACAAGAAAATTATGTCTCGTTCTATATACTTATTTGATCCGAAACACTATAAAAAAATGAATCGAAAAAAACGAAAAGACTTATTAAACGATAAAAGCTTATTAGAGAAAAGCAATTATGAAATCATTACGAATGAAGAATTAACAAAGGAGGATATTTTACAAATTTCCCATTTATACAACCAACTATATATCGAAAAATATTCTGCCCATAACCCAATGTTTACACCCGCTTATTTATGGAATGCTCTTCAGCATCGTTTATTTGAGATAAAGGCCATAAAAAAAGGGGATACAATTGATGGTGTCATTGCTTATTTCATTAGGGATGGAGTTATGACAACGCCGATCCTTGGCTATAATACAAACTCTGACCAGCAACAAGGTTTATACCGTATACTTTCCTTCCTTATTACAATGGATTCTATCGAAAAGAATTTAATTTGCCATTGTAGTGCTGGGGCTGGAGAGTTCAAACGAAATCGTGGTGCAACACAGCAGATCGAATACAGTTATGTATATAACGATCATCTACCACCTAGCCAACAAAAGGTATGGAAAGTATTAATGTGGATATTAAATACATATATAGAACCGATGGCAAAAAAACATCGCTTTTAAACAAAAAAACTTTTATGATTGCTTGTTACCTGGAACTCTTTATTTAAGTGTAGCTCCACTACCTACGTTATGGAGTTTATATAGTATATTTTTAATAATTTATTTTATATGTATCGTTTGGATGAAAGAGAGAAGTACTTGAAGAGTAGTTCTCTTTTTTCAGTTTTTGAAACGGAAATGAAAGGGTGAGAGGTGTAGTGAAGCAGAGATTATCGAAATTAGCAGATATACTAGTCAATCATTCTACGAAAGTACAGCCTGGTGATCAAGTGTTGATCCAAAGTGTTACAGAAATAGATCCTGCAGTCGTTCGTGAAATTATTAAGTCAGTGGAAAAAGCAGGTGGATATGCGCATGTATCAATGCGCGATGTGTCTGTAACGAGGCAATTAATTTTGTCAGGATCTGAAGAACAATTTTAGTTGTTAGCAGATTGGGAGTGTTACCGATTAAGTAAGATGCAAGTGTATATTAATCTCCGAAGCCCTAGAAATGCATATGAATTAGCAGATGTACCAGCAGAAAAAATGAAATTATATCAAAAGGTATTTGGAAAAGCGCATAGTGAAGCAGTGTATAAAACGAGATGGGTGACAACGCGAATTCCGAATGCAGCATCTGCACAAGAAGCGAATATGAGTACTGAGGCTTATGAAAAATTTTATTTTGATGTATGTACGCTAGATTATAATAAAATGTCCAAAGCAATGGAGCCATTAAAAGAATTAATGGAAAAGACAAAACGAGTGAGGATTATTGGAGAAGGAACGGATTTGGAGTTTTCCATTGAAGGAATAGGCGTTTTAAAGGGGGATGGCACGGATAATATTCCGGATGGCGAAATATATACAGCACCTGTCAAAGATTCTGTAAATGGAGTAATAACATGTAACACAGTATCTGTTCAACAAGGTTATGCATTTCGAAATATAAAGTTACATATGAAGCATGGGAAAATAATAGAGGCATATGCAAATGATACAGAACGAATAAATCGAATTCTTGATACGGATGAGGGAGCAAGATATATTGGAGAATTTGCACTGGCGTTTAATCCCTATATATTACACCCGATGAATAATACGTTATTTGATGAAAAAATAAACGGTAGTTATCATATAGCAATTGGAGATTCGCTACAAGGTGCAGACAACGGGAATAAATCAGCGATACATTGGGATTTAGTAAACATTCAAAGGCCAGAGTATGGCGGCGGTGAAATTTGGTTTGATGATGTACTGATAAGAAAAGATGGACGGTTTATTTTACAAGAGTTGTTCGGATTAAATGAAGAAAATTTGAAGGGGTAAAGTGCGTTATTGAAACGATTGTCACTTTACCTATAAGTGACCGTTTAGGCCATCTTATTCTTCTTGTTACAATGATGTAACGCAAATTAAAATACAACGCATTGAATTAAGTGATTTTTCGCATAATTTTACATTTAGTTAACATTAATAGGTTAATAGAAAAATTAGTACGAATTGTTATATAAGACGTGTAAAAAAGACAAAACCCCTTAAAAAACTCTTAATTTTTTACCCAATCAACCTTTACAATCTCTCCCTATAATGTGAATTGGACAAGCACCTAAGAGAAAGCAGAACATGTCAGTTTGTACATTTTATTATTAGGGGGAGAATTTGTATGAAAAAGGCAGTTGCTTCATTAGCTGTTATGGCGGCGTTATTACCGACATTTTCAGCACATGCGGAAGGGAAAGAGCAAATCCGAAAATCAGCTACAACTTTTAACGTTATTAGTGATATTCAAGGGGACTTAGGGGATTTTGATCACGTATTAAAAGATATGAACAAAGTGACGCCACTTTCTAGAGCGCTTATTATGAATGGAGATATAACGCCAACTGGACAGCAGTCGCAATATGATGATGTGAAGCGTGTGTTAAACAAAAATAAGCATCCAGAGAATGTATGGTCAACTGTTGGGAATCATGAGTTTTATGCTGGTAAATGGACAGCTGATGGGAAACTCTCTCAAAGTACATGGCCAAATGGTGTAACGGAAGAAACGCTATTCAACCGCTACTTACAATTTAGCGGGCAAGAAAAGGTATATCATAAAAAAGAATTAGGCGGTTATCCGCTTTTATTTTTAGGAACTGAAAAATATATGAAATACCACGATTCAAAAATGTGGGATGAAGTATTTATGAGTGATGAGCAATTAGGATGGTTAAAACAAAATTTAGAAGAGTACAGTCAAAAAGATAAAAATAAGCCAATCTTCATTTTCTCTCATCACGTTTTACCTGATACAGTATCTGGATCAAGACAATCACCGTACTTACAAGATTATTTAAACGTCGATAAGTTGTACGATATATTAAAAGACTATCCGCAAGTTGTTTTCTTCACGAGTCATACGCATTGGGATTTAAACTTACCAGACTGGGCTGGTAAAAAGAAAATTGCAGGCGGAGATGAAAAAGGATTTACAGTTGTAAATACGGGTGGGATTGAAACAGGCTGGATGTCAGCTGGACCAAATGGCGGAGAGAAGACTGCTCCAGATGGATATTCATTTAAACAAGGATTACAAGTGAAAGCATATGGTAACGATGTAATGGTAACAGCTTACGATTATAAACGTGATAAGGATATAAAGAAGCTATTAATTAGTGATGCGAAAGTCGCACAAATGGCACCAAATGTAACAGCTGATGATAGTAAAAATGTAATTGTCGGTGCAACGGAATATATGGAGTACTCTGTAGAAGGAACGAACGAGTGGTTGACGTATAATCCAGCGAACCCTCAAAAATTTGATGGGACCAAGACTGTATACGTACGTCATAAAGGCGAAATGAACTTAGAACCAGGATTAACGCAGCTTCTTCGATTTTCGGCAAATAAGTGATTAGTAAGGGCCTACTTTTGAATGAGTGGGCTCTTTTTGTTTTGTCACTTTTTGTCGGCAAGTCGATATCTCATGTCGAATCGTCGATATATTGAAAAAATCGTTGATATATTTCAAGTTATGAACGATATATTTGAAAAATCGTCGATATAAATTTCATGTACCGTAATTAGGTTAAAATCATTAATGTAATTTCATGTACCGTAATAAAGTTAAAATCCTTAATACAATTTCATTCACAAAAACCAAATTCCAACACATTTTTCACCCAGAAAGATGACTTCATCATTTTTACATGTAATAATAGTATCGTTACATACATTGTGAAAGAAGTACAAAAGGAGCGTTATTAATGAATTTAGCTAAATTCCCGAGAAAAAAATATACAGAGTCATATACACCAATTGAAAAATTAAACAATTTTTCTGAAGCACTTGGTGGGCCGACTATTTATTTTAAACGAGATGATTTACTTGGTTTAACAGCTGGTGGTAATAAGACGAGAAAGTTAGAGTTTCTAGTTGCGGATGCACAGGCAAAAGGTGCAGATACGTTAATTACAGCTGGTGGTATTCAGTCAAATCATTGCCGTCTAACACTTGCAGCTGCGGTAAAAGAAAAAATGAAATGTATTCTTGTATTAGAAGAAGGGCTTGAGCCAGAAGAGAAGCCAGACTTTAACGGAAACTATTTCTTATATCATTTACTAGGTGCTGAAAATGTAATTGTTGTACCAAACGGAGCAGATCTTATGGAAGAGATGCATAAAGTAGCGAAAGAAGTAAGTGAAAAAGGTAATACACCATATGTAATACCAGTTGGTGGATCAAATCCTACTGGTGCAATGGGATACGTTGCTTGTGCGCAAGAAATTATGGCACAATCATTTGACCAAGGAATTGATTTCAGTACAGTTGTTTGTGTAAGTGGTAGTGCTGGTATGCACGCTGGTTTAATTACTGGTTTTGCTGGAACACAAAGTCACATTCCTGTAATCGGAATCAACGTAAGTAGAGGAAAAGCAGAACAAGAAGAGAAAGTAGCAAAACTTGTAGAGGAAACGGCAGCTCACGTTGGTATTCCGAACTTTATCCCGCGCGAAGCTGTTACATGCTTTGATGAATATGTAGGACCAGGTTACGCGTTACCAACGCCAGAAATGGTGGAAGCAGTTCAATTACTTGCGAAAACAGAAGGTATTTTACTCGATCCAGTGTATACAGGTAAAGCGGTAGCGGGATTAATCGACTTAATTAAAAAAGGTACATTTAATAAAGAAGACAACATTTTATTCGTACATTCAGGTGGTTCACCAGCGTTATATGCGAATACATCTTTATTTGCGTAAGTGTAAAAAAGCATTGGGTATCCAATGCTTTTTTGTTATATACTGGAATTATTAGGAGGTGAGAGGAGGGAGTATATGAGTTCAAATGTAAAATGGACCATATATACGGTACTTAGCATTTCTATGTTACTAATTTTATTTGTGGCTTATGGAGTTTATTTATATTTCAATTAAGTGAAATGGTAACCAAACCAAAGGAAAAATAAAATAATTGCTGTGTTAAATAGAGTAAAACATAAACCGATAATGGCTAAAATTTTTTTCTCAGATTGGCTACAAAAAGAGATGACCGCTAATAGGATCGCTATAACAGCGGAAGCTAATATGAAGTAGGCGAAAGGCACGACATATTCTACTCCAACTCTGTCTAAAATAGGTGCGAAGAGAAAGAGATTAATAGTAACGAATATACTTACAATGAGAAACATATAACTTTTCCAAGTGTATGTTTTTAACTGCATAGAACGACACTCCTTTCTCTTTATTATTTATATTTTTAAGTTTAAATTAATTACCTTTATTTTACAAATCGAAATATTTTGTATTGAAAAGAGGGTATTAATATGAAAATTAGAAATTGGTCTCAAGTCTTTATTGCGATCTGTATACTCATAATAACCGGCTGCTCAAATATATCAGAAAATGAAGATCAAAGAATTCAAGTTAAAAAACATATTGGTGATAATGAATATGAAGATTTTAAGGCAGTGGCAGATAATAACGAAGTGTTGCAAGTAAAGAAAATATTAAATGATGCTAATTTTGAAAATAAAAAAGTGGAAATGTCTCGTCCAGCTGATTATCACTTTATTTTTCAATTTAAAAATCCGAACATAGAGGCGAAAGTTGTGTTGTATCAAATTTGGGTAAGCCCTAATAAGGATAAAATAGAAATCAAGACGGGGGATAATCGGTACGCTCAATTAGAAGAGAAACATGCGGCCACTTTGTTTCAGATTGTTACAGGGGAGAACCTAGTTGAATAAAAGTATATAGGGTTATAGGAACTCAGCTCGTATTTTTCATTTTGGAGATAATTAGTATTCAGCAAAAATAGCTATCTTTTTATATTGGAATAAATATTGAGAATCGGATAAAATGGAAATTGGACATTGACTTGATGAGCATGAGGTTCTCCGCTTATAAGCAGATTAATGAACCTTAAGGTTTCCATTAATCCGCCATTGAATAATAATACTAGGAAATATATTGTTTTTACAAAGATTCGATGTTATGTTTAATTTTCTCAATATAATATTTTCCTTATATAGGAGTGGCTATTTGAAGAAGTTAATATTATTAGTTTTATTGGCTACATGCTGTCTCACCATTGCAGGATGTTCTAATAATAGGATTACACCAAAGAATGAGTCTAAAACTTCAACATCTGTAAAGATTAAACGTATCAACAAAGCGTGGTACAAACATATTTAATAGTTTTAAGAAACTTGAAATTGTTGATGATAAAGGTCATAAGGTGAAATTCGTTAGGCTGATAGTAGAGGTTGTGAAACCTGGTGAAAAGCGGGAAGAATAGTTTGCATTTGGATTTATAAAAAATGCGACATTAAAATATTCACAAAAAAGAGTCTACATGTAGTCCTTTTTTTGTGGATATTTTTCATAAATAATATACATTCTATGGTGCCTGCCTCTAACTTTAACCTTCTAAAAATTATTTTACTAGGTTAAAATGTTTATAGAGAGTATCGCCCTTCAAAATTCAGTGAATGTGAGGGGCTCATAATAACTCGATTGGTGTGGTCCTTTTTCACTTTATCTACCATCTTTATATATCTTTCTATTAAAAAATCTAACTTTAATCGATTAAATGGAATAAAACTTGGTTAAAAATAATGAAATTTCAGGAAAAATAAGGTACACTAATCAATGGTTTTGGTTTAAATCAATTGACGTTTATGTATACGGGGGAAAGATTGATGAACAACAATATAGTAAATGAATCTGTTGAAGAAGTTGAGAAAAAACGGGTAAGATCAAAAAAACGTTTTACAAATTGGAAGCTAATCGCAGCGGGTGGCGGTGTAATTGCACTTCTTATTGGAGGAATGAGCTATTATCAAGCAACTCACTTCAATTCGAATGTTACGATTAACGATACAAAAGTCGGTGGTTTGAGCGCTGATCAGGCAATACAGAAATTAAAAACATCTGGACTAGCAAACAAAGTCTATATTGATCAACAACAAATTTTAGATGAACAAGATACAAAAACGGAACTGACGGAAAAAGACTTGCCACAAGTTAAGAAACTATTAAAAAGTCAGTGGACATTTTTCCCTTCCACAAAGGAAAAAGATTATTCATTGCTACCGAAAGAAGCGGATCAGTATCGTAGTGAAACGATGAAAAAACTTGTAGAAGAAAAGCTTGTTTCTATGAATGAAAAATTAAAAGCGCCTCAAGATGCTATGGCTAAGCTCGAACAAGGAAAAGTTGTTATTGCGAAGAGCGTTGATGGAAAACAGTATGACGTTACGAATCTACTAAAAGATTACGACAAGCAGAAGCATAAAAGCGAAATTCATCTAAAGTCTGCATACATACAGCCTATTAAAGAAGACGATCGAATCATCAAAAAAGAAGAGAAAGCATTACAGAATCTTCTTACGCAGTCTGTTGATTATAAAGTGCAGGATGAAGTGTATTCATTAAAAGCGAAAGATTTAATTCAAAATGCTACTATGTCAAAGGATATGAAAGTAACAATCGATGCGAGCGAAATTAAGAATAAGGTTGCTGAAATTAATAAGGCTAAATCTACATTACATAAAGACTTCGCTTTTAAAACACATTCTGGCTCGGTTATTTCAGTAAAAGGACAAGGATACGGCTGGGCACTAGATGTGGAAAAAGAAACAAAACAAGTTCAAGAAGCCTTTGAGAAAGGCGAAAAATCGCTTTCTGCTTCTAATATTCACGGGAATGGTTGGAAGAAGGAAGGGATCGGCTATGAAACAACAGCAAACAATGGCATCGGAGACACATATGCAGAAGTTTCAATTGCAGATCAACAAATTTGGATTTATAAAGATGGGAAATTAGTCGTCACAACAAATGTAGTAACGGGTAAACATAGCACGAGTGAAGATACATCACCAGGTGTGTGGTACGTTCTATATAAACGAACACCATACACGCTTAAAGGAAGCGCAGTAGGTAAAGCTGATTATGCAGTTAAAGTAGATTACTGGGTTCCATTCACAAATAGCGGTCAAGGATTCCATGATGCAGGCTGGCGAAAAGACTGGGCAAATAATGCTTATTTAACAGGAGGATCAGGCGGGTGTGTGAACCTTCTACCTAATGTTGCAAAAACTGTATATGATAGTTTGAACACGAATGATCCAGTTATTGTGTACTAGAAAATAGGTACGTATCAAGAAATAAATAAAGCAGGAAATCTTACCTGATGGTATATGAAAAAACACCTCTTGAATTCGCATACGAAGTATGTAAATTCAATGGAGGTGTTTTTGTTTGAAAACAAGAGTTCATTGCTTCTAAGAAACAAAGTAGAAAGTGATTGAGATGAAGAAACAAGTATTCAAATAGTCAATAAAATTGACATTGAATATCATTTTCACTTAATATAGAATCGTCGCATTTAATTAGACATGACTTTTTTATTAATATAATAGATTTTTAATAAGGTGTCCCATTAAAGAATTTAAACGTAGGAAAGGGTAATATAAAAATGAACTGGAAAAAAGGCGGATTATGGATTATTATTTTTTTCATTGTAAAAGGTACGATTTCTACACTGTTAATCGTTACAGGTGCTAAATATTTTGATTTATCATTTATGCAACTTTTCGTACTAATACTGGTCTTATTACTGATTTCTCTCATAAGCCGAAAATTGCTGTATAAACATAAACAAAACAAAAAGCAAAAAGAGCTAAATATATAATGAAGCCCCAGAGACCTTTGGATTTCTGGGGTTTTATTTCGATAGTTTTTTCTACATGTATATCAACTTAACAGAAAAGGTTGTCCAAAATGATAAAGTCGATGCTGATTAAAATGCGTCGGTTACTTTTATATAAGGATTGAAGAATCTTTATTCTGGAGCTACACACATTCATAAATTATGCTTGTTTTTCAATTGGTAGTTTAAATGTAAAAGTACTGCCTTCTCCTAATTTACTTTCAACTGTAATTTCTCCTCCGTGTAGTTCGACAATCCATTTTACCATCGACAATCCTAAACCTGTGTTTCCGGTGCTTGAAGATGTTCGTGCTGCGTCAACTCGATAGAAGCGGTCCCATATTTTCGTAATATGTTGCTCGCTGATGCCTATGCCATTATCGGAGACTTTACCTATTATGTTGGTTTCATCACGGAACAGTTGCATATGCACAGTGCCGTTCGCTTTGCTATAAGCAATCGCATTCGTTAGTAAATTCATTAATAAACGCATCATCAATGTTTGATCTGCTTTCATAAACAGGTCTTCCTCTATATGAGTTGTTATATCAATCGAAGCTTCTTGAACCATTAATGAAAGCTCTTCTACAACGATTTCCGTTAATTCACTCATATTGATACATTCAAATTGGAAATTATTATGCTTTCCTTGGTCAGCTCTTGCTAATAATAAGAGTTGTGAGATTAGCGCGGACATTTTACGTGATTGCTTTAAAATTACTTCTAACGATTCTTCCATTTCTTTCGGATTATTCCTCAGTGATAAAGCGTATTCGCATTGTGAAATAATAACAGATGTTGGTGTTCTTAATTCATGAGATGCGTCAGATGTAAATTGTTTTTCACTTTCGAACGATGTTTCCAATCGCTCAAACATTTTGTCAAAGGTTTGTGCTAAATGATACATTTCGTCTTTCGGTGAACCTTGTAAATGAATTCTCTTCGAAAGGTCTTTACCATCACCAATTTTACTAGCTGAATCACTCATTTGTTGCACAGGTCGAAACGCTCTTTGTGTAATAAAATATCCTCCCACTGCGGCAATGAGAATAAGTAATGGGAATGAGATGAGTGTTATCACGATAAGCGTATTCATCGTTGATGATAATTGGCTCATAGTCATTATTCCACGAATCCAGACTTGCTCATCGCCGCCTGCATTATGGAGAAAATCATATACAATCCATTCTTTATTACCGTCTTTAATAGTTTGTATTTCATCGGATTTAAGCGATATCTTTTTATTAAAGCTTGTTGGACTATTTCCTGCCAGCGGCTCACCTTGTTTACTATAAATGATGATATTTACTCCATCTTCAAAGGTTTCAAAATCATCGTCCATCTTTAATTGACCATGCTTATACTCGATATCTTCAATACTTTCTTTTACTGTGCTCTTCAATTGATCTTTCATATTAAAAAGCA
Organism: Bacillus cereus group sp. MS39; assembly: GCF_040448665.1. Lineage (NCBI taxonomy): Bacteria > Bacillati > Bacillota > Bacilli > Caryophanales > Bacillaceae > Bacillus > Bacillus cereus group sp. MS39. The sequence continues at coordinate 2,237,114 of NZ_CP123058.1, forward strand.
AAACTTTATCTGAAGAAGTTAAAATAAAAGCTAACACGAGTGCCATAATAATTACAATTAGCCCCGTATACCACAGGGTCACTCTCATTTTGATTGATAGTCTTTTCATGATTCTACTCGCAATACGTAACCAGTTCCTCGTACTGTATGAATTAACTTCGTTTCAAACTGGCTATCAATTTTTTTACGAAGATAGCGGACGTAAACATCAATAATATTCGAGCCACCTTCATAGTCGTAATTCCACACATGTTGCTCAATTTTATCTCGTGTCAACACAACTTCCTTATTACGAATCATATATTCTAAAATAGCAAATTCTTTACTGGAAAGAGTGATAACCTGGTCTCCTCTTGTTACTTTATGCGTATTACAATCTACCACTAGGTCAGCGATTTCAAACACATTAGATGTGTTTCCTGTATTTCTTCGCATTAACACTCGAATTCTTGCTAGCAGTTCGTCAAAAGCAAACGGCTTTACTAAATAATCGTCTGCACCTAAGTCGAGTCCTGTTACACGATCATCAATTGTATCTTTAGCTGTAAGAAGCAAGACAGGAGTTGTATGATTGTCCGCGCGTAATCTTTGTAATACTTGTAAGCCATCTATTCCGGGAATCATAATGTCAAGTACAATCAAATCGTAGGTAGCCATGTTTATATAATCTAAGGCATCTTCTCCATTCCCACATGCATCGACACTATAATGTTCAGCATTTAATCGTTTTACCAATATATTTTGTAAGTCTTGTTCATCTTCGACAATAAGAACTCGCATTAACATTCTCCTTTTCTTCTTATTAATATGTATCAGTATAATTCCAAAACATTAAAGAAAGATTAGAAACTATTTAATTATATCATTTTATTTTTTTGTACATTAATCTTCCTTTAATGTTTGTTCAGTAATATAAAGGCAAGGATAAGGTGCACATGTAAAGGGAGGAAAACAGAATGAGAAAGTGGATGTTGATTGGAGCAATGTCTTGTTTAATTTTAACAGCTTGTTCTACTCAAGCTGATAACAATACAGAAGTACAACAGCTGAAAGTGGAAAATGATACATTGCAAAAAGAAAGTGCTCAACTACAACAAGACCCACACAAAACAGGGCCTGCTACGAATGATACGAAGCAAATACAAGATTTTAAAAACGAAGTCACATCTATCGTTGAAAAGGCAAATAACACGAAACCAGTTGGAGCTAAAGAAGAAAACTTAAATACGTACTTAGCAGCAAAAAAAGAAATTGATCAATTGGATGACAAAATAGATCTATCGGATAATCAGCTAGAAGCAGATTATCACGCCGGAACGATAACTATTGAACAATATAAAGCGCAAGAAAGAGAACGCGATATACTGGAAGATCAATTAGAGCAAGCAGAAAATGCGCTTGAAGCAAGATTTGGAATAGATGATTAATTATTAAGGAGTGGATGAACATGTTAAAACATAAAAAGAAAATAATGATAAGTGTAATTGCTATTTTAGTAAGTGGTATTGCTATTGTTGGGGGATATTATGGTATGGGTTACAATTATGCAAAAAAGAATGAAAACTACACAGAGAAACAAGTTCGTGAAATTTCTTTAGCGCATACAAATGGAGAAATTATGAATGTGAAAAAGGAATTCGAATTAGAAGATGACAACTTAGCACAATCTACATTTGAATATGAAGTGGAAATCAAGACACCTGATAATCTGTTAAATAGTTTAAAGGTTAGTGCTAGAACAGGTACAATAGAAATCAATAGTGAAGATTAAAAAAATATCGCGTATTTGAAAAAACTCCTAACAAAATTTGTTAGGAGTTTTTTCATGTTTATACTCTACTATTTTAAAAGAGGGATCGCTACAACACCATCAAGCTAATATTTTGATGTCCCCAAAAACAAAAATTTTATCTCTTCACAGTTAGTTGTCTATGAGAATTGAGTTCATTTTTTTGTGTTTGGATATTCGCTTTTCTTAGCATGATGGCAATGTGGTTCTACCCCTTATAAATGTTACAAAAATCTTTCAAATAGCTCTAACTTGCACAATGCTTCCCATTAATATAATACGCTGATTCTGTGAAAACCGTAAATACAACCTCTACTTCTGGAAGTCCAAAATCCATTACATATGTAGTAATGGCCTTGGCAAATCGATCACGAATTTCCTGTCCACGCTCGAACCATTTCACTTCAATAAGAGGAAACGCTTCTATTTCTTCTCCATTGAATACAAACGTAGAACTTGGTAGTTCCAACGTAAAATTATCCGTACCACACTCACAAATCTCTGCGAGCTCTTCTACTAATGGCTTGCTTATGCGTTTTAATTGTTCAGTAGTAATTCCACGAAACACAACATGCGGCATGTGAATCCCTCCGTTAGATAGCTTTATATTTGCTCACATCATAACACAATTTATTTTGCTGCACTAACATCTATTGGTACATTTCAATGACATTCTTAAGAATAATCATAAGTTATTGAAGCAATACATGTATTGTAACTATTTAAAATATTTGAGAGCTCGGTAATTGGGTAAATAAAAAAGCCTTATCATTCTCCCTGTAAGGAGGCTGGAGGGGAGGCCCCTATTAGGAAAGGGATGGTGCGCTTATATATTTTAAAAAGAAAAGACACACTAAGGTACCTTCCTCCGACTTGATAACCACTTTAATTTTAATAACATTGGATTCCCATCCGAATAATATTTTACCACGTTAAGTAATGTTGGTCATTGAGAAAGTCAAATACGTAGCGTTCATATATAGTGACCCCTAGGAGTATGCAAAATTTAATACAATTTTTGTTGTTGATCCAACAACAAAAAAGAACCCTAAAACCGTGCCAGGATAGGAATGTATAAAAAATGCATAGGTCGATAGAACAAAGAAAGGAGGTTCCCTTGTAAGGGGAAGATTCCTCCTTGTCCTTGCTACTGATAATGATGCGTTATGTTAACTCCATATGTGTAGAGTATACAGTCAAAAAAGTACAATACATCGCTTCTTCTAAATGGTACAATTAGGGAAAAAGAGGTGGAAGGATATGTATGATTACAAATTTGTGAAAGTCGAAATTGATGGATGGAAAGGGCAACCCAAAGAAGATTATAAGCGTATTATTATAGAACATGCTGAGGATGGTTGGGAATTTGTTCAAGTCCTTACGCTAACACTCGCAGGATATACGACTTCTTTGGAGATTATCTTCAAACGAACCAAAGAACTTCTTTAAAAAACGAAAGAGGTTTGCCTTAAATAACATACAAAAAGAACTGAAATATTTTGGAATCTAATTGTTCTCGATTTAACTTATAAGACAAATAAGCTAATATTAATCAACTTCCGATATCGATAATTATGTAAATCAGCTGTCCACATGGACAGCTGATTTTATTTTTCGGCATAGCATAGATTATTTTGAAAAATGCTGACGGTATCCTAGGGAGCATAAAAAGCAATAAAATACTAAACTTTAGAAGTTGAATATAGGATTATTAAAAAAGTATATGGAGCCAGATACTTTATAATTGTGATACATATTTTAAGGTTGTTAGAATACTCAAAATTTATCGTAAGAATCGCTATTTTTTTATAGTCTATTTACGTAATTTATGTTATGGTTTCATATGTTAATTACTTACAATTTTTTTGGGGGTGTAGGGGTTTGAAGGTAAAGAATCTAATATTATTAGCATTTTCACTTATGTTTGTAGCAGGGGGAGCAGCAGGGTGTACTACAAAAGAAAAACAAGTAGACAGTAAAATTTCTATTGAGCAAAATAAGAAAGAAGACTATGAAGAAAACTTAGCCTATCTAATGAAAGATGTTTCTGAACAGTCCAAGGTCGTAAGTGACATATTAACAGGCCAAAAGTCAGTAGAAGAGAAGAAGAAAGAATTTGATTTAGCTTCTAAAGACTTACTTGAAACATCTGAAAAGGTTAAAAAATTAAAGCATGACGAAAAGTATAAAGATGTGCAATTTACAATGGATACTGCTATGGGTTTACTAGATATGTCACTTAAATCAATTGGAGACGGTCTAGAATTAAAAGATAGAAAATTAATAGAAATAGGTAATGATGCAGTAGTTAAGGCTTCTAAGAAGATAGACGAAGCAAACGAGATGATGAAAGACATCAAATAGAAAGATAAATTAATACAGTGGTAATTTTGTTATCTTCTGAACTACTAGAAAATGAGTTTGAAGAAAGCAGGGAGAGATGTGAAACGAAAGGCACTAAAACTTGCGTTATCCTTCATGCTATTAGTAGGAGGAGTTGGTTGTGGAAGTAATGCAATAGATGAAGAGCACGCTATTGTTTCGAAAGATGATGCAAAAAAGGAAGACATTTATGCAGGTAACCTACTCCAATTAAATAAAGAGTTTAACACTATTATTGAAGATCTAGCTATAGCTGAGGAAAAGTGGAATGGATAGAAAAAGCATTCTAAAACAAAGGGGTATATGTCAATGAAACGTAAGATTTTATCTTTTTTAGTAGTTCCAATGTTAATGTTAACTGGGGTTGGATGTGAGACTAAGGTTAAGAAAGATGAAGCAATGGAAGCTTCTGTTAAACAGAATAAAAAAGAAGACTTCAGTAAGAACCTAGCATATTTAATGAAAGATTTCTCCGAACAATCTAAAGAAATAGACGGTATTGTAAAAAGTAGCAAGTCAATGAAGAAAAAGTCAGAAGAGTTAAAAGAAGTATCTAAACCTTATTTACAGTTAGTGGACAAAATAAGTAAGTTAGAGTATGAAGTAAAAGATCACCCAGTACAACATAATGTAGGTTTAGCGATGATTCATGTAAAAGATGGGGTGGAAATCATACAAGAAGGTTTAGATAAGGGTAAAGAATATGAAGTTGATGGTGGGCTTGAAAGATTAGAGACTGCTTCTAAGTTAATAGATAAAGCAAACAAAGAATTGAAAAAATCTAAGTAACCTAACTATAGGGGAATGTGTTAAATCTATAGGCTATCCTATAATTAATGGATCCTAAAGCTTAATACCATTTAAAATACCGGTTCTAATAAGAACCGGTATTTTAAATGGTATTATTTTGAAGTACACACTAAATGAAAATTCTCTTTCTCTACAATTAGTTATTTTGAGAATTCAACTCATTTTTTCTTTTTGGGGGTATTTACTTTTCTTAAGTTGATGGGCATGTGGCGGTACCCCATACCCATCAAGTTAAAAGCTCACACCACCCCCAGAACGATAATTTTGTGTTTTGTACAGCACCGAGGTTCATTTTTATCGTTTTGAGGAAACTTTTTCTGTTAGGTTTATAGATTATAAAATAGAGTACTAAGCATCCGATTTGAAAGCAGATATCCCTCTTTTGGTTACCCAGGCGCAGGAGGATCATTCTGTCTTGCCGATCCAGATGAAAAGTTAAGTTATATTTATGCGATGAACAAACATGGATTTGGCATGGCCAATGAACGAAGAGAACTTGCACTAATAAAAGCTCTTATACGGTTGCCTCTGAAAAAATGAAAATATGTAAAAATAGTTGGGGATATTTTTATGTTGTACGGTTTTTGGCTATGAATAGTGGAATAAATATTAAGTATTCAACAGTTCAAATAAAACGAGTCATCTTTTTATTTTAAGAAAAAAGATGACTCGTTTTATGCTAAAATTCACTTAGTGTATATTTTCGTTAAAATGTGGGTGGGCCCCCTTTTAGCAAAACCGGAGTGGAAATGATGAGTATAAACAGTTTTGTGGGATTGATAAAGGACGAATTATTAAAAGAGGTAAGTATAAGAAGTGAGGATGAATTCGAGCCTGTAGTAGTTAAAGATATTCCTAGACTTTGGAAGTGTTTAGGGATGGGTAATTATGCCGCAGTATTTATGCACAAAGAATATAAAGATTGGGTAGTGAAAGTTTACGCACGAGAAGGAGAAGGAATTGAAAAAGAGTCAGAAGTATACCGAAGAATCGGAAATCATCCTTCTTATTCGAAGCTTATATATAAAGGAGAAAATTTCATAGTATTGAAACGTTTAAAAGAAATTACCTTATACGATGCTGTTCATAAGGGGATTAAAATTCCTAAGCAGGTGATCCTTGATATCAATGCAGCTTTAGAGTATGCAAGGGAACAAGGATTAACTCCTTGTGATGTTCACGGAAAAAATGTGATGATGGAAAACGGAAGAGGATATGTAGTCGATGTATCTGATTTCTTAAAAACAAAAGAAGATAGTAAGTGGAGAGACCTAGAAAAGGCATATTTTACATTTTATTTGCCTTTCATTTATAAATTTCCTTTTCCTATTAAAATACCGTATTTTATGTTAAACATCGTTAGACATTCGTATAGAAAATATAAGAAGTTTAAAAAGAAATTCAAATTGTAAAAGGACCACATACTTATTTTTAGGTTAGGTAAGTGAACCACTAGTAAACAAAAGGACCGTACATTTTAGATATGTCTAATATGTACGGTCCTAATTTTATAACTTCATGAAGTAATCAGTAAGCTTTACATTTCCTTTTTCACGCAATTACTTATTTTCTTCCTCAAACCCTTTATTCTTTTTCTCTAACTTTTCAATTCTTCTTTTAAGTAAAGCAATGACGGCATTTTGATTGTTCTCGCTCCGTTTAATCTTAGGGTCCACAAATCCTTTTTATTGTTGATTTTGCAAGGAATTGATGCGTTTTATGAGCACTGTATGGTTTTATTCACTCCGGCTTCTTTCTGTCACACTCTTGAAGTTAATTATATTTTTCTACGTACTAAATAAAAAGATAAGGCCCCCATAATAACAGGTGCAACGAAATCAAAGAAATGGGAAAAATTAAAAGGAAAAAGAAAAAGAAATGGTATAAGTGTATAGATAACTGCTAGTCCTATAAATACAGGAATTCCAAATTGAAATTCTCTACATCGTTTGATTTTCCTGTATAACACTTCCCCAATTAGACAAGCTACAAGAGTCGGTATACTACCATAAGTGACGATCATTTTAATGAATCCTAATACAATGTTTGGGTGAATAAAGCTAGGATGAGAAATATATGAAATCAAGAACCATCCAAAAATAAAAGCAAACAGACTTGCAGCATAACTAATTGCAAATTTTATCAATGTAATCATCCTCACAGTTTTCTAGTATTAACTCTATCGTATGACATGAAATCCTATTATTAGTAGTAAGAAAAAAGCGGATCCCTACTCTAAAAAGGCATCCACTCATCCTTCTATACTTGTTTTATTTTCTTTGCCCTTGCAAACTTCCAAAAAGCTGCAAGTAGTATGAGCAGTGGAATTCCCTGAATAAAGAGAAATCCTCCGAAAAAATAAAGTGCACGACTAACTAGAGGAGGGGCTGTTGCCGACTCACCCGCAAAATAAGCCCCATAATTAGCCGCTACACCTGCATAATCAGCTATCCCACCTATAAGAAAAGCCGCTGGACTTATGATTAGATTTATCCCTAAACAGATCATTATTGAAGATAGGTTTTTAGCCTTAATTTTTGGTGAAACAGACAAGAAAAATAAGAATATTGCAGTGCCGTTTATAAGAAGTAGTGTTATTACAAAATAAATTCCCATGATATCCCTCCATGATTTTAATTGTACCATCAGCAAGGACAACTTTGTGTAAATTTGGATGAATAGGGTCTTCATGTGAGGTTAACATAACGTCTCATTAACAGTAGTCAATGATGCATATAATTTTCGTTTTTGCTTTCTTTTCTGAGCTGGATAGCGGTGGGGGTGAGTCATAAATTGTGGAACACATTCTTAAGTTATTTAATATGAAAAAATGAAATTCTCCTTCTGCAATTCATTCAAATTGGCCAATCTCCACATCTTTTGAATTCCCTGAAGCGCTAAGCATAAGCAAAATAATTAACTATCCTATGCAAGAAAGTTAGGCTAGTTAATCGCATATGTTTTATTGAAGGGATGTGATTGCATTATGGAACGACCGAATTGGGGAATTGGAGGATTAGTATTCGTTGGCTGCATGTTTCTTGGCGGAGGAGTGGGATCTATATTAGGAGATACGCATGCTGGATGGCTAATAGGGATGGGTGCTGGATTTATTGGGATGGCTTTAACGAGACTGGTCAGAAAGTAATATAACGGGATTCTTCTTCGGGTAAATAAGGGAATATGTACGTAAGTAATTCATGGTATAAGAGCTCTATAAATTATAGTTAGAAACTTCTCTTTTCAAAATTTCTCCATACATAGATATGATTCTCAAGTCGGAGGATGGCACCTTAGGGTGTTTTTTTTATGCTCTCTAAAAATGTTTTACCATATAATAGATTTCGTGAGATTCCGATAATCTTTTTTGTAATAGAATAGATTCATTACCGTTTCAGACCGACGTATTCATTCATAACCTAACAGTAAAAGGGGGATGATTCAAGGTATGGCGTGTAATGATGAATTAATTTGTCAACAGTTTGCAAGAATTATCGGTGGCCAAGAAGGATTCGCCGGTGGAAAATGCGTGGCTACAATAAATCGGGATGAAATACAAGCAACTATCTTAGGAAAACGTTTTAGAGTAACAACTTCCTTCTCATTCGAATCACGAGATAATAAAACTGGACGAGCATTATGTTTAGGCCGGGTAGCGCTATTGCAAAGAGAAGTCAATGGGTTTGTTGCTACAATTATTAAACAAGGAATAATCGTTTCGTCTATACACAATGAGTGGTTATGTGATGAGCCGAATTTAATTTACGTTAATATCGAAGACGTTGATGATCCGCTAAGCTTCGCAAGGAAAGTTAGAAAAGCGTTATGTAATTAACCAATTTATCCCACTTTAATGGGCAGTAAGACCCCCACCTCAAAATTCAGCGAAAGCAAAGAAGTTAGGTGGGGGATCAACTGCCCATAAAAGTCCGATTGGTTCAACTAATAATCAGTGGGGGATGAAGAAAACCCCCACTGATTAAAGTTTCACTTTATTTAGTTAAATGAGCAATATGAAGGTTTTTCCTTGTATTTTATTAATTAAGTTCACTTGATTAGCAAACGGACGTAATTCCTATGCACGAATCGATATAATAATAATCTCCGCCTTTATTGTAGCGTGAGTGTTAGTCAAAATTAAATATACACGACAAATTTTGACAAAGAAATACATGCATTTTTGTTATGCTATGAAAGTTATTGATTTGTAATGTATATATAGGAGGATTTTTTAATGTTAAAGAAATTGTTATTTTTTGTACTTTTGAGTTTGTGTGTAATGTCTTTAAGTGCTTGTAAAGGTGATGAAGAAAAGTTAAAAGTAGCATCAGATGAGCAAAAAATAGATGAAGATAAAAAAGTAGCGGAGGAAGAAAAACGTAAACAAGAAGAGCAACAAAGAGCAGAAGAAGAAAAACGTAAACAAGAAGAGCAACAAAGAGCAGAAGAAGAGAAGCGTAAACAAGAAGAGCAGCAAAGAGTAGAAGAGAAGCGTAAACAAGAAGAGCAGCAAAGAGTAGAAGAAGAGAAGCGTAAACAAGAAGAGCAGCAAAGAGTAGAAGAAGAAAAACGTAAGCAAGAAGAGCAACAAAGAGTAGAAGAAAAGCGTAAACAACAAGAGCAGAAGACTCAGCAACAACAGTCTATACAACAAGAGAGAACACAAAAACAAGAAAAAACCACACAAGCAACAGGTGGGAAACCAACAAGATCACAAATTTCAGTTGGTTCACATGTAGTTATTCAATTAGATAATGACTATAGTAAAACTGTAAGTGGTGTTGTGAAAGACATTTTAACACATAGTGAAACACATACATACGGCATTAAAGTTCGATTACAAGATGGACAAATTGGCCGTGTTCAAAGTGTTAATTAGTGAAAAAAGATTTGACTACTTTTCAAATAAATAAACGCTACAAAAAACCGGTTCTTTCGTAAAGGAACCGGTTTTTTGTAGCGTTTTGCTTAGCGTACGAAATTGGCGTTTTGTTGATGTCACCACACCTCTATCAAGTTACCACATACAAGGTAATAGATGTTTTTATAATTTGAAAGGAGAGGAAACGAGCTTGGAGGGAGTACTGGAACCATACAATAAATACATTGAGGGGACATGTTTATCCGCCCGTTCTAATTAACTAAAAGAAGAACTTTCCCATACCGATTAGACTACTAAGCATTCCGATTCCATTCATGGTGCCTTTTCCTACTGTCAGTAAGTTTCCAAGCATTCCTGGCTGACCGTTATTCCCCCATCCCATAGGACTTACCTGTCCTCCCCATCCTGGAGGGTTTCCAAAAATACCCCAGTTATTATTGGTATTAAAATTAAAAGCTTTAGCTGGTGGCGATAGTAAAGCGGCGAGATGACCTTGTGCGAACATCCCTGTATGATTGAATGGTTGAGCCCAGGGTAAGGGAGGTTTTTGGAAATTACCTGAATGGCCTGGTAATGGAGTCCAATTAGCAGGATGTCCTTGGGGCATCATCCCTGCATAATGGATTGGCTGACCTAAAGAGAAGGGAGGAGTTTGAGGATTGAAACCCGTATAATTGGCTGGTGAATCCCAACCAAATGGATAGACTCGAGGACTACAATTCTCAGAGATCCTCAGACCATTCATTCCCTCGGCTTTAGTTATTAGGGGCTGTGAATATAATGATGACATTGCAATTTGGTTATTATAGTGTTCCTCGTCGCCCTTTGAATTCAAATACCAATATTGGTGCATAAGCTTATTCCCCTCACTTTAAAAATGTAATGTTAGACTTAGCCTATGTAATATTCCTTTTTATGGATGGTTACATAACTAGATTTACAAGCCTGTATTTAGAGGAATAGGTGTATGGTCTTGTTGATTTATCCTACTATTTGCGGGCAATAAGACAACTCCACCTCAAAATTCAGCCTAATTTAATTTCGGTTAACAAACGCGTTTATAAAGGTTTAATCAATAAAAAAGATTTTAAAATGTTATGTTGAGCAAATAGAATTGCTAAAAAGAGAATATCCATTCGAAGAGTTTGGCAAAATACTGCAAGGATAATGTATTCTTGTGCAGATATACAAACGACTTAAACGAATTAATGGAATTTATAATGAAGGGGTAAATGAATATATGAGTGAAACATTACATAAAAGAAAGCCACCATATTTAATGCTTGTAATCCTTTTTATTGGAGCATTTGTTTCGTTTCTAAATAACTCGCTTTTAAATGTAGCCTTGCCATCAATAATGAAGGATTTAGACATAAAAGATTATTCAACGATTCAGTGGCTTTCTACAGGGTATATGCTTGTAAGTGGTATATTAATTCCAGCCTCAGCATTTTTAATAACCCGCTTCTCCAATAGGAGCTTATTTATTACATCTATGTTGATTTTTATTCTTGGTACGGCCTTAGCGGCTTTAGCACCGAACTTTAGTTTATTACTTACTGGTCGGATGGTTCAAGCAGCAGGTTCTTCAGTCATGGGGCCTTTGTTAATGAATATTATGCTAGTAAGCTTTCCAAGAGAAAAAAGGGGAACAGCGATGGGGATTTTTGGGTTAGTTATGATTACAGCTCCAGCAATTGGACCGACACTATCAGGTTATATTGTAGAGTATTATGACTGGCGTTTGCTTTTTGAAATGATTTTACCGTTAGCAATCATTAGCTTACTGTTAGGGATTTGGAAGTCGGAGAATGTCATGAAACAAAACAAAAATGCAAAACTTGATTATCTCTCATTACTATTATCTTCTGTCGGTTTTGGCGGTTTGTTATATGGATTCAGTTCTGCAAGCTCCGACGGTTGGACGAATAAAGTGGTCTTAACAGCCTTAATCATAGGCGCTATTGCCCTAATTGCTTTCATTATACGTCAATTAAAAATGAATGAGCCGTTATTGGATTTACGTGTTTATAAGTACCCAATGTTTGCACTTGCGTCTGTAATTGCGATTGTTAACGCAGTGGCCATGTTCTCGGGTATGATTTTAACCCCAGCTTATGTACAAAACGTCCGCGGTATTTCACCGCTGAGCTCTGGGCTGATGATGCTTCCAGGTGCGGTAATAATGGGGATTATGTCACCAATTACAGGTAAACTATTTGATAAATATGGCCCTCGCATTCTTGGTATAGTAGGACTTTCCATTACAGCCGTTTCAACTTATATGCTAGCAAATCTGCAACTCGACTCTAGTCACACGCATATTATTCTTATTTACACACTGCGGATGTTTGGGATGGCGATGGTGATGATGCCACTTATGACAAATGGTCTTAATCAATTGCCAACGCGCTTAAATCCGCACGGTACAGCTGTTAATAATACAGCTCAACAAGTATCCGGTTCAATTGGTACTGCTATCCTTGTTACGATTATGAATTCGGTAACAAAAACAAAAGCTGAAAGTCTAATGGCTGATGTAGATCCAACAACCTTCACAGAAGCTACGAAGGCAATGTTAACTCAGAAGGCTTTATTATCTGGAATTCAATATTCATTTTATGTAGCGCTTGGCATGAATGTTGTTGCACTACTATTAGTTTTTTTCGTTAAACGTGTAGATACAAGCGCGGAAGCTGTCGAGAGGTTAAATCGGTAGAGTAAAATAAAACTTTAGATCATGATTCCTATAAGTTTTTACTGTTTAGTTAGACTATGAAGAAATGCAAATTTCTGCTGCTAAGGCGCTGGTATTTAAATTTGGAAAAGAACCAGTGAAATATAGTAAAAAGGATCTGATATTCATATCAGATCCTATTTCATTAGTAACACAGTATACTTGCTTATCGTATTTGTTTGAATTGACATTAGGAACTACTGGTTTTCCCAATACTACAATCTTTAGCTCTCAATTTCTGATAAACATTATAATAATACGCTTCATTTTAATTTAGTATTTTCTCTGCAAGTTATAAATCTAATATCAACAAACAACTTAGATTAACAACCTGATAAGCAATATCATAATCGTGAATAGTTAGGGAAAAGATAAAATAAGGTAATCAATTACATATCTTTATCCCAGGCGATTCATTGCTATCTTCTTTTTATTGAATGGGATATTTTATTTCATGCTTTTTTGAAAGGGTGTTTTTAATGGATAAAAAAGTATCTGCCATTCCTCAACCTAAAACATATGGATTGCTGGGGAATCTCCCATTAATCGATAAAGATAAACCGACCTTATCGTTTATCAAGCTGGCGGAAGAGTATGGTCCCATTTTTCGAATTCAAACTTTAAGTGATACCATCATTGTCGTTTCTGGACATGAACTGGTAGCAGAAGTCTGTGACGAAACAAGATTTGATAAAAGTATAGAGGGTGCTTTAGCGAAAGTTCGCGCCTTTGCTGGAGACGGATTATTTACAAGCGAGACTCACGAGCCTAACTGGAAAAAAGCTCATAATATTTTGATGCCTACATTCAGCCAACGAGCAATGAAAGATTATCATGCTATGATGGTCGATATTGCTGTACAACTCGTTCAAAAATGGGCACGGCTTAATCCGAATGAAAACGTAGATGTTCCGGAGGATATGACTCGCCTTACATTGGATACAATTGGTCTATGTGGTTTTAATTATCGATTTAATAGCTATTATCGTGAGACCCCTCATCCTTTTATTACTAGCATGAGCCGTGCTCTAGATGAGGCGATGCACCAATTACAGCGGCTGGATATAGAAGATAAACTCATGTGGAGAACGAAACGTCAATTTCAGCATGATATTCAATCTATGTTTTCTTTAGTAGATAATATTATTGCTGAACGTAAAAGTAGTGGAAATCAGGAAGAAAATGATTTACTTTCTCGTATGTTAAATGTGCAGGATCCGGAAACTGGTGAAAAATTAGATGATGAAAATATTCGTTTCCAAATTATCACTTTTTTAATAGCAGGGCATGAAACAACAAGTGGATTATTATCTTTTGCAATCTATTTTTTATTAAAGAATCCAGATAAATTGAAAAAAGCCTATGAAGAAGTAGATCGGGTTTTAACAGATCCCACTCCAACATACCAACAAGTTATGAAATTAAAGTATATCCGGATGATTTTAAATGAATCGCTACGTCTATGGCCTACTGCTCCAGCATTCAGTCTCTATGCAAAAGAGGATACAGTGATTGGTGGGAAATATCCAATTAAGAAAGGAGAAGATCGTATTTCTGTTCTTATTCCACAGCTACATAGGGATAAAGACGCGTGGGGAGACAATGTGGAAGAATTCCAACCTGAACGATTTGAAGAGCTGGATAAGGTTCCTCATCATGCTTATAAGCCATTTGGAAATGGTCAACGAGCATGTATTGGTATGCAGTTTGCACTTCATGAAGCCACACTCGTAATGGGAATGCTTCTTCAACATTTTGAATTCATCGATTATCAAGACTATCAGCTGGACGTAAAACAAACATTAACGCTAAAGCCTGGTGATTTTAAAATTAGGATTCTATCCCGAAATCAAACTATTAGCCATACTACTGTTCTTGCGCCTACAGAGGAGAAACTGAAAAACCATGAAACCAAGCAGCAAGTTCAGAAGACTCCTTCTATTATTGGGGCCGATAATCTTTCACTTCTTGTTCTATATGGATCGGATACAGGGGTAGCAGAAGGTATTGCAAGAGAACTAGCAGATACAGCTAGTTTAGAAGGTGTTCAAACGGAAGTGGTAGCTCTTAACGATCGAATTGGAAGTCTGCCAAAAGAAGGGGCGGTTCTTATTGTAACTTCTTCTTATAATGGAAAACCACCAAGTAATGCAGGGCAGTTTGTGCAATGGTTGGAGGAATTAAAACCGGATGAGCTAAAAGGTGTTCAATACGCAGTTTTTGGTTGTGGAGATCATAATTGGGCTAGTACTTATCAGCGAATTCCAAGATACATTGATGAGCAAATGGCTCAAAAAGGAGCAACAAGATTTTCTACACGTGGAGAAGCGGATGCAAGTGGAGATTTCGAGGAACAGCTCGAGCAATGGAAACAAAGTATGTGGTCTGATGCGATGAAGGCATTTGGATTGGAACTTAACAAAAACATTGAGAAAGAACGCAGTACATTAAGTTTACAATTTGTTAGTCGTCTTGGAGGATCGCCTCTTGCGCGAACATATGAAGCAGTTTATGCATCTATATTGGAAAATCGTGAACTTCAATCATCTAGCAGTGAAAGAAGCACGCGACATATTGAGATATCCTTGCCAGAAGGCGCTACGTATCAAGAAGGTGACCACCTTGGGGTGCTGCCAATTAATAGTGAGAAAAATGTCAACCGAATTTTAAAACGCTTTGGATTAAATGGGAAGGATCAAGTCATACTGAGTGCAAGTGGACGGAGTGTAAATCACATACCTTTAGACAGTCCTGTTAGTTTATTTGACCTTCTTAGTTATAGTGTAGAAGTTCAAGAAGCAGCCACTCGAGCACAAATACGAGAAATGGTGACATTCACAGCATGCCCTCCTCATAAAAAGGAATTGGAATCATTATTGGAAGAGGGAGTTTATCATGAACAAATATTAAAGAAACGTATGTCAATGTTGGATCTTCTTGAAAAGTATGAGGCTTGTGAACTCCGATTTGAACGCTTTTTAGAACTTCTTCCTGCGCTCAAACCGCGTTACTATTCTATTTCAAGCTCTCCACTCGTTGCACAGGATCGTTTGAGCATTACGGTTGGTGTTGTTCATGCACCTGCATGGAGTGGGGAAGGGACATATGAAGGAGTCGCTTCTAATTATTTAGCTCAGCGTCATAATAAAGATGAGATTATCTGTTTCATTCGAACGCCACAATCGAACTTTCAATTACCTGAAAATCCAGAAACACCAATTATCATGGTTGGACCAGGTACTGGAATTGCACCATTCCGTGGATTCTTGCAAGCGCGTCGTGTTCAAAAACAAAAAGGTATGAACTTAGGACAAGCACATCTATATTTTGGTTGTCGTCATCCTGAAAAGGATTATCTCTATCGTACAGAACTAGAAAATGATGAAAGAGATGGATTAATCTCTTTACACACAGCTTTTTCTCGCCTAGAAGGATATCCAAAAACATATGTACAGCATTTAATAAAACAAGATAGAATCAATTTAATTTCACTATTAGATAATGGAGCTCACCTTTATATATGTGGTGATGGAAGTAAAATGGCTCCTGACGTAGAAGATACGCTGTGTCAAGCATATCAAGAAATTCATGAAGTCAGTGAACAAGAAGCAAGGAATTGGTTGGATCGTGTGCAAGATGAAGGGCGATATGGAAAAGATGTTTGGGCTGGTATCTGAATGTTTCTTAATTAGATAAGTAATATGTAACAAATGAACTTCTTTCGAATAAGTGTTAATTTAAAAAATAAACTTATGTATAAAAATCCCGTATTATTATTGAATACGGGATTTTCTTATTTTTAAATAAGCTGAACTGATACTGTAGAAAAATAATAGTTAATTCATTTGACAATTAAAATGACCTAATTTAATATATATGTCATAGCATATAAATAGTGAAACAAACAAATTCATTGTGAATAATTGACTGGTATGCTATATCCTTTTATATCTTAATTTATAGAGGTGATATATGAATTTACATGATTTAATAGGCTATCTTGTTCATCGTACTGATGTGAAAATGACGAATTATTTTACGAAGAAATTAAAGCCTTATGGAGTTACGCCAGAGCAGTGGGGGATTATTAGTGTTCTTTGTAGCCAAAGGGGCACTACTCAAAAGGAGTTAGCAGAAGCGATTGATAAAGATCAAACTACTGTCGTAAGAATGATACAGTCAATGGAGAGAAAAGGGATTGTAAAGAAGGCTTTGAATGACCAAGATAGGCGTTCACACAACCTATTTTTAACTGAAAAAGGTGACGAGTTAAAAAAAGAAATCCTGCCTGTAGTAAAAGATGCTCACCATTTCGTTACGAGTAATCTGAGCGAGGAAGAGATTAAAGTATTACAATCATTATTAAACAAATTGTATGATACACGCTATTAATACTTGTTCCTTATTGATGCTATGCTATTTATAAGGAACAAATTGTATTTTAGGTAAAATATATGCTATAGCATATATTTTTATTTGAAGGAATGGAGAGATAGCTTTATTTTGTATGATAATTGATTCAGAATCACCTTTTTTCCTAGTACCAGTCAAATTTTCATATTATATATGCTATAGCATGTTAATTTTATCAAATAAATAAGAAAGATGTGATTGCAATTTTAATATTAATCAATGTAGTAAAAGTTGTATTGTTTGTTTTCTTTTTAATGACAGGTACGAAAATTATATCTGGGAAAATGGCAGAGGAGTTCAAGCGATTTGGTTTACCTTCGTTTTTTAATTTCTTAACCGGAGCTTTTGAGAGTGTAGGAGCGATTGGAATGTTGATAGGAATTTGGGTTCCAATGGCAGCTTTATTAGCAGGATTGTTGTTAGGTGGTACGATGCTTGCAGCTGCATTAACTCTTATTGTACTAGTGAGAGATCCCTTTAAGAAAGCAATACCTGCGCTTGTTTTGTTTGTCCTTAGTTTAGGGATCAGTTTGTATCATATTTTTTAAACATAACCGAAAACTGTTAAACTTTATGCGTTCAAGTTACTTATTTTCAGCTGGAGCCAGTAAAACTTACCAACGTGTTATGCTTGCAATATTTAATTTAGGTTACTATTTTGCACTTTACATCTATATGATATACACTTTTTAAAATACTTTTATATTTGTTTATGAACATATATTTTGGGAGAAAATCATGAAAAATAAAACATACTATTTATCAATAATTTTCACAAGTCTTGTTTGTTTATTTTTATTTACAAAAGCTTTAGGATTTATCTTTTGGATAAATGGTGCACCAATAGACAAATGGGTAGCTTTGGTTGGTTTATTTACTATTCCGATTTTTACCTACTACTCTTTTACAGGACAAAATTTTAAAAAAACACAAAAAACGGTAACCATAGTTATAATAATAGTTCAAATAATATGGATGAAATGGGCCATTAATCAATCCAAATATTATGTACATGTTAACAGTAATAACATTCTCCCATCTCCATATATAATTCAGGAGACTCCAAATTCAGATACTCCTATTTCTCTTGGTCAAAGACTTTTAACTAACTATACTTTTTATAAATCAATTCATTCATATCTATATGTAAGAGAAAATGTCACAGAAAGTGATCGAGGGATTGTTGATTGGATAAAATATTTTGATAGCGAAATAAAAGAAGAAAAAGAAGGACGCATCTATATCGAAACTTATAAGGGGACATTATTTTTCAAGTAAATTGTAAAGGGAGAATTCAATTTGAAATCTCCCTTTTACATTCAACCATTTACTATCTACTCTCCAAATATGAAAATATCAATAGAGTAGATACAATAATTTTTATTCTATAAACTATCCTTAATATTTGTTTATGGCATCTGACATCGTAGATTTCATTGTTTGTAACAGTTCTTCTTTTGTTATTATTTTTTGTACATTTTTAAAAGGTCCGCCTAAAGATTCACCATTTTGATCCTTAATCTCTAGTTCTGTTATCTTTTTATTATTCTTCTGAATGAGTTGAAATAGAGCATATAAACGATCTAATTCTACTGAATCCAATTGGCTAAAGTCAATCTCGTTACTCATTTGCAAAGTTAATAATAATTCATTAGTTGGTTTTCCTTCATCTGGATCTTTACTATCTAAAATATATTGAAGAGCATTTTCCGTTTCAGATTCCACGTAGCCTAATTTTTTCATTTCTTCTAGTGTTGGTTTGAATTTCTTATATTCCTCATATGTTTTTTTTCCATATTGGTATTCATCACCTACTGGATATGAATAGAGGAGACCTTGTACCTTTACTCGGAATTTTAGATATTTGTTATTTTTTTCTTGCACAGTATGGTAGGTATTACCACCATTATTTTCATTTATAGGGCTCCAATCTGTTACAACAACATCAATACCGTGTTTTTTTTTTATATATTCTTGTACCTCAGCTCCATTTGCTTGATTACAACTACTTAGACATAAGAAACATAATACTAGCAATATTACATGTTTCAATCTTTTCATATAAGCACTCCCTACGTAAGAATTAATTCTTGAATGTGCAGCACACTACAAAACCTTCTTTTCCTGAGTCGTATACTTTAACTTTTATATAGTTTGAATCTTATTGAATCATTTAAGTTCCTGACGTTCCCAACTATACTGCTTGAAGCATTACAGTATTAAAATAAACAACTTATTTATTTTAAGGTCTTTCTCAATTCTATAAGCACATGGTTCATTGGGCTTATATCTAAAATGTACATTCATACGATGGTATCTATTTTACTATAAAATTTAGTTCTATTATTAAAATGTTCCTTTTTTCTTTCCTAGTATAGATGTTCGCTCTACTTCAATGAGGGAGGATTTATGGAAGGACATTATACAATTTCAAGGTGTGCACCATATATAAGAAGAAAAAACATAGCTACAAACTAAATATAACAAAAGTTGTATATACGTATAATCTCATTTAAAAGCACTAATGATAATGTTATACTACTATCAACCAAGAAGAATCCAACAAACTATGATTAATCACTACATTTTCTTTCATAGCATGTCAACGTAAAAAAGACACTTTCCATTGTGTCTTTTTTTACGCTTTGAGATGAATACATTGACTCAATACTTATATTTGGGGTAGCATCACATTAAGAAAAGAAATAGGAGAGAATATCCTATTTCTTTTTATTAATATAATAAAATGTAATGGCTAAATCCAAGGTAATGATAATAATGAGAAGTAACAAGTGTATAAATGCATCAGTTTTACTGTGTAATAAAGACTTTATAAAGAAATCCCATTCTGTTTCATAGGGAGGTTCTACCCAATTTCGTTGCAGTCCTAACACCATTCCATTTATGAAATAGAAAATACTTAATAGAATCCTTCCAACAAATAAAGCAGCTACTTTTATATTCCACTTCTTTATTAGGATTATATAAAGAAGTGGAAATAGTATAAGTGCCCAAAAAACGATAATAAAAACTGTATTCATCAGTTTCTACTCCTTATGTTGATCATAAAGTTATGATCCCGCTATTTGCCGGGCAGTAAGATCTCACTTCAAAATTCAGCGAAAGAAAAGAAGTTAGGTGGGGATCAACTGCCCGTAAATGCCCGATTGGTGAGGGCTGATAATCATTGGGGGATGAAGCCCCCAATGATTAAAGCTTCACTTTATCTCTCTGTCTCAAAAAACTCAATCCATTCCCCATCGGGACCCGCGAAGAATATGTAACGTGTTCCATCTGGTAATGTTTCAATTTCCTCTCCTAGTAGGAAGGTTACGCCGTGTTTCTGTATTCTTTCGATTTCATCCTCTAATGAATCCACTTTAAAGCAAATGTGATGTACTTTTCCTTCTGCCGGAAGAGAAGAGTTGTAGCCTTCAATGAGTTCGAGTATCGTTTCCTTCGATTCTTCTACACCTAAAAAAGCGAGTTTTAAGTCTGGATTCGGGTGACCCATACGTTTAATGAGCTGTAAGCCAACTACTTCTTCATAAAATGAAATAGATGTTTCTAAGTTTGCGACCATAAGACCGATGTGTTCAATTCTTCTAACTGGCATGTAGATCCCTTCTTTCTGAAAATTATATACAACATGTTATTGAAAATTAAGAAAATAAGCAAGATAAAAACCTTACAAATTTTAGCGTGTTATATGGTATAGTGAGAAAGTATGTTTGGGGAGAAGGAAGGAGATTATACGATGAATACACCTACTCAAACTCCTTCATTATCGGCAACGATGAAAGAGTGGCATTATGCATTAGCGTATGAAATTAAACATTGGAAAACGATAGGTGGTAGTAAAATTTCTATCATGAACGGTCGTTTTTTATATACAGATTATGAAAGTACAGTATACGTATTTCAGCTCATATCGGAAGTAAGCTTACCGGAAGGTTCACCAATTCGGATTGAGTTTGATGGTGAAGAAGCGACAGGAGAAGTATTATCTGTACATGGATTAGAAATAGAACTGAAATTAAATGATTATATACAAGGTGAAATACGAGAAGCTGTTTTATACAGTGAACCGTGGCAATTGTTAGAGCAACTACAAGAGCGATTGAAAGAGGCACATAAAGATAAGCTAAAACGTAGTCGTATAAAGCGTCTTGTTGATGGGACGAGCAGTCCAAAACATATTGAGAAGATGAAAAATCCGAAAAATGAATTGGCGTATCGTTCATTTTACAATCCGACAACGTACGTGTGGGGACCACCTGGAACAGGGAAGTCTTACAATTTATCACGTATTATTTCGGCTCATTATCAAAAAGGAAAATCGGTACTTGTATTAGCTCATAGTAACGCGGCAGTAGACGTATTAATGAGTGAAGTAACGAAGCAAATTGAGAAGAAAAATAAATGGACACCTGGCGAAATTGTTCGTTACGGTTATAGTCAACATGAACATATACGAAATCATGAAACATTACTTACGTCGAAGCTAGTTGAAACGACGAACGGATCATGGGGAGAAGAAAGACTCTATTTAGAGGAAACACGACAAGATCTTCGTGAAAAGATTTTATCATATAAAGCGACTTCTGCTGATAAGAAGCGTATACAAGAGATTGAAAGTGATCTTCGAAAGCAAAAAGCGAAAATTAAAGAAGTAGAAAAAGAATATATTGAAAATGCAAAAGTAATCGGCGCAACTTTATCGAAATGTGCCATTGATTCACTTATTTATGAGCGTACATTTGATTTAGTTGTCGTAGATGAAGTGAGTATGGCATATGTTCCGCAAATTGCATTAGCTGCTTCACTTGGAAAACGTATCGTCGTTTGTGGGGACTTTTTACAGTTACCTCCAATTGCGATGGCGAACCATGAACTCGTTCGAAAATGGCTTGGGGAAGATATGTTTTACCATGCAGGGATTGTTGATTCTGTCAATAAATCAGAAGCACATCCGAACCTATTTATGCTGCAGGAACAAAGACGTATGCATGCGGATATATCGAAGTTTACAAACTCA
Organism: Bacillus cereus group sp. MS39; assembly: GCF_040448665.1. Classification (NCBI taxonomy): domain Bacteria; kingdom Bacillati; phylum Bacillota; class Bacilli; order Caryophanales; family Bacillaceae; genus Bacillus; species Bacillus cereus group sp. MS39. The sequence goes on from NZ_CP123058.1 coordinate 2,259,165, forward strand.
TTTATTTATAAAAATAGAGTATACGATCATCCGTCTGTTTCAGAACGTAAAGAACTTGCGAAACTACAACCGTTCGCAAATGAGGCAAGTGTTTTATTTGATACGAGCTTAATGGGAGCCTTTTCGTTAAAGGACGCTGCTTCTGGTTCTCGATTTAACATTATGTCTGGTTTAGTAGCGATGCAAATGATGTTAATCGGGCTGTTAGATGGTGTTCAATCGATTGGTGTTGTTACACCTTACAGGGCACAATCCCGCTTTTTATCAACGTGTATTAGAGAAATGTTGCAGAGAACGAAATATCAAAACATACCAGTTTTAGCGGCGACGGTTCATAAGTTTCAAGGGTCTGAAAGAGATATGATGATTTTTGATACGGTTGATAGTTATCCGCAAGAACGACCTGGCGTGTTATTCTTTGACCATAAAAACCATCGCCTCGTCAACGTTGCAGTAACGAGAGCGAGAGGGAAGTTCATTCAATTATCAGATTGCCATTATATGCGTAAAAACTTATCGAGAAAACAAGCGTTATCACAATTAACAGCTCATATAGAACGACACGGAGATGTGTATGATCGTACGACATCAAGACAATTGTGGGAACGGAAAATTTCGAAACGTTTACGTTGGTTTATGGAAATGAATCTTGAAGAGCCGAAAGGACTATTGAAAGATATTTTGGCCGCAAAACGAAAAATTATTATTTCACTTCCAAGCACAAAACAAGTGGATAAGCGAGTATGGCAAGCGTTAATGCGTACAAATGCGCAAATAACAGTGTATAGTGATGGACCAGTTCCATTAAAAAATGTAAAGTTACAAAGGCAAAATAAAGCATTCCCGTTTATCGTAATCGATGATGAAATCTTTTGGGCAGGCGCACCGCTCACATCACAAATGATATTTGAAGGTAGTATGGAATTTCCGTACGTATGTGCAAGATTACAAGCACCGGAAACAATTGGTGTGTTAAAAGGATTTTTAGATATTCGGTAAATTCGGATAGGAATTCCTTGACTTTTAATCGGAATGAACATAGAATGAATGTAATTTAATATAATCTTATGAAAATTCTTATCACGAGAGGTTGAGGGACTGGCCCTATGACACCTCGGCAGCGGATTCTTTTATGAATACTGTGCCAATTCCAGCAAGGTAACTTGAAAGATAAGAAAGAAGCTCATTTTGACTGTAAATGCAGAAGCCTCTTTCTATCTTTTAGAAAGAGGCTTTTTTATGTGAAAATATAAGGGGGAAGACAAATGGGAGCGACTGGAGTAACGTCACAAAGAAAAACAATTGAAGAGAGTATAGAAAGAAATAAGGAAAAGTACATAGAAACAAGTCATGATATTCATGCGAATCCGGAGATTGGTAATCAAGAGTTTTACGCATCAAGAACGTTAAGTTTATTATTAGGAAGCGCAGGGTTTCAGCTGCAGCACAATATAGCTGGACATGAAACAGGTTTTATCGCGCGCAAAAGTTCAGGAAAACAAGGACCGGTCATCGCATTTTTAGCTGAGTATGACGCTTTACCAGGACTCGGTCATGCGTGTGGTCACAATTTAATTGGCACAATTAGCGTTGCAGCAGCGATCGCATTATCAGAAACGCTTGAAGAAATTGGCGGGGAAGTTGTCGTATTCGGAACGCCAGCAGAAGAAGGCGGGCCAAACGGTAGCGCAAAATCGAGTTATGTAAAAGCAGGTTTATTTAAAGATGTTGATGCGGCGCTTATGATTCATCCGAGCGGAAAGACAGCGACAACGAGTCCTTCACTAGCAGTCGATCCACTTGATTTTCATTTTTACGGAAAAACAGCTCATGCCGCAGCTTCACCAGAAGAAGGAATTAACGCATTAGATGCGATCATCCAGCTGTACAACAGTATTAACGCACTTCGCCAACAACTTCCGTCAGATGTGAAAATTCATGGCGTGATTACTGAGGGCGGAAAAGCGCCGAATATTATTCCAGACTACGCAGCAGCAAGGTTCTTCATCCGTGCAGCAACGAGAAAAAGATGTGCAGAAGTAACAGAAAAAGTAAGAAACATCGCACAAGGAGCAGCGCTAGCAACAGGTACGAAAGTGAAAATTCATCAATTCCAAAATGAAATCGATGAACTACTCGTAACAAAAACATTTAATGACGTCGTAGCCGAAGAATTAGAATTACAAGGTGAAGACGTAAATCGTAAAGAAAGATTTGGCATCGGCTCAACAGACGCAGGAAACGTAAGCCAAGTCGTACCGACCATTCATCCGTACATTAAAATCGGTCCAGACGATTTAATTGCGCATACGAATGAATTTAGAGAAGCAGCACGTTCAGAACTTGGAGATAAAGCATTAATTACATCCGCAAAAGCACTAGCAAATACAGCGTATCGATTAATTACAGAAGAAGGGTTGTTAGAGAAGGTGAAGGAGGAGTTTAGAGAGGCGCAGAGAAATCAGGGGTAGGTGATTAAAAGGAGTGGATGATCCACTCCTTTTTCTTTTTTTGGAAAGCTGGTGCCTGTCAATTTAAATAAAGTGTTCATTTTCACATTGAGATGTCAATTCTCTTATTCCTTTATCAGAACGACAATTTCTCCTCAAACTCACTTTTTAAAACAATTAAAGGAGATGATAATCCGAATTGCATTAAAGAGTCTAAAAATGTAGCGAGAGAATCCATCGAATCGCTCATGACCTTCATCATATAATTAAACTCCCCGCTAATTCGATATAAATCTATTACTTCAGGAGCGGCATTACAAAATTGGATAAAATCAGAGCATTGGCTCGTTTTAAACATGATGAATGCTTGAATGTTCTTATTAATTTTAGAAGGCTCAAATTTCGTTCGGTAAGCTGCTATAACTCCTTGATCTTCAAGTTTATTCATACGCTCTTTTACAGCAGGTTGCGTCATGGATATAATTCGTCCTATTTCTGAAACAGAAATTCTCGCATTTTCATACAACAAGTTCATTATTTTATGGTCGATTTCATCCAGTTTTACAGCGTTTTGCATTGTGTAGCCTCCTTGTTTTTATTTTCTAAAGTAAATTACGAATTATAACTATAATATCATAGGTGGATGAACTAGATTGCCTATAAATATATATTTAAAATGATTGGTGTTTGCATGAAAATATAAGTATAGGTTTTTATCAAACGGAAATTTAGGAAGGATGGAAAAAATGAAGAATCTTGATGGAAAAGTAGCGTTAGTAACAGGGGCGAGTCGAGGAATTGGTCGTGCGATTGCGATGAGATTGGCAAACGACGGTGCATTAGTTGCGATTCACTACGGACGAAATAAGGCAGCTGCAGATGAAACAATTCGTGAGATTGAATCTAATGGAGGAAAGGCATTCTTAATTGAAGCTGATCTTAATTCAATTGAAGGTGTTAAAAAGCTAGTAGAACAATTGAAGAATGAATTACAAATAAGAGTTGGTACATCAGAGGTTGATATTTTAGTAAACAATGCAGGGATAGGTACACAAGGAACAATTGAAAATACGACAGAAGAAGTTTTTGATGAAATTATGTCTGTAAATATGAAAGCACCATTCTTCTTAATTCAGCAAACATTACCGTTACTACGAGCAGAGGGGCGCGTTATTAACGTTTCATCAGCTGAAGTACGACTTGGTTTTACAGGTTCTATTGCATACGGCTTAAGTAAAGGTGCATTAAATACGATGACACTGCCTCTAGCTAAACATCTTGGAGAAAGAGGGATAACAGTGAATACAATTATGCCTGGATATACGAAGACAGATATCAATGCAAAATTGCTAGATGATCCGGAAATACGAAATTTTGCTGCGAATTCATCTGTGTTCGGACGAATAGGGAAAGTTGAAGATATTGCAGATGCAGTAGCATTTCTTGCTTCTTCTGATAGCCGCTGGGTAACGGGGCAGATTTTAGATGTTTCTGGAGGATTTTGTTTATAGGGGCACTACGCCATACCCATCAAGCTAATCAAGTAAATTACTAGTTATGAAACGATCCTTGTTTCATAGCTAGTAATTTATAGAAAGGTAGGCATGCTAAAGAAGCCTATTAAAACGTGATTTTTTCGCTAGACAACTTGAATAAGGGGTCTATTTTTAATTATTCGTAATCTAACATAATCAAATTTTATTTTACAGTAACAATAAAACAAAATTATTGACCGCGTGGTACAAAAAGGGTATTCTATTCATGTTATCTTTAAAATGAGAGGAGGATACGGGTGAATAAACGCGGCAGACCTCGAGAGTTTGATTATTCCTCAATTGTAGATGTTGCAATGAAAACATTTTGGTTAAGAGGATATGAAGGGTGTTCTACACAAGATTTATGCAGTGATACAGGACTTGGAAAAGGAAGTTTATACAATACTTTCGGTAGTAAACATGAACTGTATAAACAAGTATTAGAACGCTACCATGAAATTGGGATTAAGGAACAAAGGAAATTGTTACATACTCCAATTCCAGTTAAAGAACGATTAAGTAATTTTTTTGAATGGGCATTGAAAGAAGACTTTCAGAATGTTGATCAAAAAGGATGTTTATTGATTAATGCCAGTATAGAACGTGCTAAAAACGATTTAATGGTACAAGAAATTTTCTCGAAGCATGTTGAACTTCTTAAACAAGCTATTGTAACAGTGATGGAGGAAGGATTGCAAACAGGTGAAATTTCAAAGAAGCAATCAGCTGAGGAATTAGCTAGTCTGCTTTTAAGCAGTTATTACGGATTCCGTGTTCTTAATGTATCGATGCAAAATCGGGTGTTGTCTGAACAAGTTATCAAAGGAACAATAGAGTCTATTTGTGGCGCTTAGTGCGCTCTTTTTTCGCACTATTTTTGTACCAATCATTACAATAATGAATAAGGAGTGTTTTTATGCCATCGATTATTTATTTATTAGCTTTAGCAATCTTTTGTATGACTACATCAGAATTTATGGTTGCAGGTATGATGAATGAACTTGCTCTTGCATTCCAGGTTTCTGTATCATCTATTGGGTATTTAATTTCAGCTTATGCAGGAGCAATGGTAATAGGAGGCCCCATTTTAACTGCAATCCTCTTACGAATGCGCAGCAAACAAGCATTATTGTTTTTAATGTTCGTATTTTTAATTGGTCAATCGCTCGGAGCTATTGCTTGGAACTATGATATTATGATGATTTCACGTATTATAACTGGTATTGCTTCAGCTTCAGCTTTTGGAGTTGCGATTTCCTTTTCTGCGACATTGGTTCACTCTGATTCAAGGGGAAAAGCTGCATCAATTGTACTTGCAGGTTTAATGTTCGCAACTGTATTAGGTTTACCTATAACAACCGTTATTTCCCAATCTTTTGGCTGGCGTATTAGTTTTGGGGCTGTTTCTGTTCTTGTGCTAGTATCAGGGCTTATGATTCAACGGTTGTTACCATCATCTTCAAATAAAGAGCAATTAAATTGGAAAGACGAACTTCTGCGATTTAAGAATATTCATCTTTGGGCAGCGTACGTAACAAGTATGTTCATTATTGGTGGTACGTTTGCAGCATTTAGTTATTTCACTCCGATCTTTACAAATGTCACAGGCTTTTCAAGTGCAAGTATTCCATATTTACTTGCTCTCTATGGTAGTGCGACGGTAATTGGAAATATAATAATCGGCAAGTTTGCTGATAAATTTACAATGAAAATACTTATGGGTGGATTAATTATATTAATCATAGCGTTGTCTGTATTTGCTTTAAGTGCAGAGAATAAATACATTGCAGTGATTTCTACAATTTTTATTGGTTTAACTGGTGTAGCATTGAATCCAGCTATGGTTGCGAGGGTGATGAAAACAGCTAGTAATGGAATAATGATAAATACCGTTCATAGTTCTTTTATTACGCTAGGTATTGTTATTGGTTCGTCACTAGGTGGTCTTGGAATCAGTAAAGGATATGGTTTTGTATCTCCGCTATGGATTGGAGCTTGCTTAGCTATCCTTGGGGTAATTTCATTATTCCCATATTTACATAAAGGAAAGGCAGATTAAGATGTTTAAAATTTCTTTATATGGGGGAGCACCACATTACTAGCTTGGTAGTACCACACATCCATCAACTTAAAGGACTATTTTTGAACTTGATTTTTATGAAATATGCACCCGGAAATTTATAGTAATAATTCTAATGTTACCTCTCTAGTTAGTAGGATATTTTTTCTTAATATATGCATACTAAACATACTATAAAAAGTACATAGAAAGTGAGAGAATCATGGCTAAATTTTTGAGGCGTTTAAAATATAGAGATAATCCTAAGTCATTTCCAATACTAGACAATACTCATTTTCAGGAAAAAAATATTGAAGATGCCCTCTTAGACGCTGATTTAACCAAAAACATAGCTGATATTCAGAATATATTTCGTCAAGCGCCTGATTTAGTAATTCGGCGGTTTCAAATAACAGTAGATGGATTAGAAGCAGCTTTAGTATATTTGTCTGGATTAACAGATAAAGAATTGATTCAGAATCATGTCCTAAGTCCTTTGATGAATAGTGATTTTGATACCAATACAGAACTTCCAATTCCATTAGGACAAATTAAAATTATTAATACATTGAGTCAGATTGAAAATGCTATTTATGGGGGAGATAGTGTTTTATTAATCCACAGTCGAACAACAGCACATCAATTGGATACAAAAGGATGGCCACAAAGAAGTGTTGAAGATGCACATAACGAAATAGCTCTAAAGGGTACACATCAAGCATTCATAGAAACTGGAAGTCAAAATATCGCAATGATTCGAAGATATATTCCTCATCGTGAATTAGCGATAAAAGAAATAGTAATTGGTGTACGAAGCAAAACCAAAATTTCTATTTTATATTTGAAAGATGTAGCTTCTGAAGATGTGCTGAAGGAATTAGAAACACGAATTCAAAATATTACAATCGACGCTGTGACTAGTAATGGCGAACTTATAGAATTCATTGAAGATCACCCTTACTCGCCGTTTCCGCAATTTATATTAACTGAAAGACCTGATTTGGCTGTATCTCACATTTTACAGGGCAGATTTGTAACTGTAATGGATCATTCACCTAATGTATTAATTACTCCAACAAATTTTATTTCCTTTTTTCAAGGAGTTGATGATTACGGTACAAGGTGGTTAGTTGCTTCGTCTATTCGGTTGCTTCGTTTTATCGCCTTTATGGTTGCTTTATTTCTGCCGGCGAGTTATGTTGCGTTTATTGCCTTTAATTTTGAAGTTATTCCTGTAGAGCTATATTTATCTATTGCTGAATCAAGAACGCGTGTACCCTTTTCTCCAGTTATGGAAGCATTACTTATGGAAATAACATTGGAAACGATGAGAGAAGGGGCTTTACGGATACCTACTCCGATTGGTCAGACAGTTGGAATTGTAGGTGGTATTGTCATTGGTCAGGCGGCTGTTCAGGCGGGAATTGTAAGCAATATTATGATTATTGTTGTCGCTGTTACCGCCATCTCTTCTTTTGTTATTCCTAACTATGATATGGGAGCGGCAGTAAGACTTTTACGTTTTCCAATGATGCTAGCAGCTGCCTTATTTGGAATTGTAGGACTTGTTATCGGGTGGATGACTTTAATTGGGCATCTAAGTAGTCTTAAATCGCTAGGTACTTCTTACGGAACACCATTAGCACCCTTTCGTTTTGCAGATATGAAAGATGCTTTTGTACGCTTTCCTTTATGGACAATAAGAAGGCGTCCTAAGGGGAATGGAACCATTCAATCTATTCGACAAGGAAAGAATCGTAATAAAAGGTGAAATTATGAAAAAGTATGCTTATAATGAAATCTCTCTTATGCAGTATATTGTTTTAATCAATGGAATGCAGGTGGCCACTGGCGTTTTATCGCTTCCCCGTGTGCTTGCAGAAAAAGCCGGAACAGATGGATGGATAGCTATATTGATTGGTTGGATATTCTCCACAATATCAGGTGTATTTATAGTCAAAACTGCTGCAAGATATCCCGAGGACACGATTTATGACATTCTTATACGAGTGTTTGGAAAAATAGTAGGGAGAGCATTCGTTGTTATTTACATGATGTACTTCTCTTTTTATTCTTGTGTAGTTCTTGTGAACGCTATGCTTTATCTTAAGGGATGGCTTCTTCCAAAAACGCCTGACTATCTCGTTATCTTTTTGTTTTCGATTCCTACCTTTCTTGTCGCACGTAACGGCCCTCGTATTATAGGGCGGTACTCCGAACTTACTTTTTATACGATGCTTTGGATTCCGTTATTTTTCTTGATACCTCTTAAAGAGAACGGAAGTTGGATGCCATTCTTTCCGCTCTTAAAAGATGGGTGGAAACCTATATTTACAGCTGTACCGACCACTATTTTTGCTTATTTAGGATTTGATATTGCGTTCTTTTTATATCCCTTTTTACAAAAAAAACAGTATGCAGTCCATGGAATGGTTATTGCAAATACTTTAACGATGTTATTTTATTTATTTGCTACTTTTGTTTGCTTTGCCTATTTTAGCCCTGATAGCATTACGCAATTTAACCAACCAGTACTAAATTTACTTAAAGTAATTGAGTTTCGTTTTTTAGAACGTTTTGACATGATTTTATTGGCTCTTTACTTACCCGTTGTTTCCACAGCATGGATTCCCACCATATATTGCGCTGTATTTTGTTCAAGCCAATTACTTGGAAAACAAGACCATAGCTCTCATGTAGTAATTCTCTTATTGCTCATTATCGGATTCATATTTTGGACTCATCCTAGTTGGAATGAAGCCGAAATTTGGCAACAGGTATTATCGAATGCTGGATTAGGATTAACCTATATATTACCTATCATTTTATGGCTGTACTGCTGTCTATATGAGAAGTTTCGCCAGGGGAGGATACATTGAAAAGAAAAGTACTGTGTTGTATTTTGTTATCGGTATTCATGATGACTGGATGCTTTGATCAAACAAATGTTGAAGACGTTTCTCTTACTCTTGTTCTTGGTATTGATTTAGATCGTAATGATAATTTATTAGTGTATATATCAAGCCCTGTTTTTAATAAAGAAGCAAAAGTAAAAGAAGAAACTACTGTTGTAAAATCTGCTACGGTTCGAAAATCTAGAGACCAATTTGATGCTACTGTTATGGCACTTACCTCGGGAAGCAAAACACAGGTTATTTTAGTTGGAAAACGGTTACTGAAACAAAAAAATTGGATGAAATATCTCGATCCATTTTACCGAGATCCCAAAAATACAGTTACCACAAGGGTTGTTGCTGTAGATGGACCTGTTTCAGACGTCATCTATTATAATCCAAATGATAAGCCGCGTCTTCCTCTATATTTAACAAAACTAGTTGATACCGCCTCTTTAAGAAATATAACAGTAAAAACAAATCTTCAAGAACTACATGAACAAATAGCAGACAAAGGGTTAACAGCAAATATGACTGAGATGAAAAAAACGAAAAAAATATTTGTGACAGGTACAGCTTTGCTAGATGAAAAAGGACGGTATAAACTAACACTAAAATACGATGAAAATAAATTATTACGCATTCTGCAACAAAGAACTACAGGCGATTTTCCATTTACAATTGCAATTAAACTAAAGTCGAATAGCCAGGATAAAGATTGGATAAGTTTTACTGCATATAATATTAAAGTAAAGACAAAGGTAAGATATGATAATAAGTTTATATTTAATACAGATATAAAGATGAGGGTTGGCATTACAGAACGGCTTTTTTCGTTCAATACAAGAAAGGATGCAGCAAAATTACAAAAGGCGATCGAAACTAAGCTGGAAGCTGATTTCAAACAATTAATAAAGAAAATACAAACTGCCAATATTGATCCTATTGGGCTTGGGAGATATGCAAGAACTTACACATATCCAGAATGGAAAAAAGTCCAAAATAAATGGAATAACGAATTAGCAAAAGGCGATGTCAACGTCAAGGTTAACATTAAAATTTCCGGAATGGGTACGATTAAGTAACATGAATTCAACTGTGATTCGTACTAAGATTGCAAGTACTGTCTACTTTAGAAGGAGAAATGTCTTTAATAGGAGTACCGTCACATCGCTATGAACCTTAAATTTTATAGTACCCCCAGAACGAAATTTTGTGTTAACTTGTAACAAAAACGCTCATTTTTTCGTCTTGGGGTAATTCTGAATTCTTAAGGTGATGGCGATGGGGTATTGCCCCTACCTATCAACTTAAAAATTTTATAACACCTCAAGCTAAAAATTTCGTGTATTTTTGACAGAAGGCAGCTTATTTTTCGTTTTGGGGGTATTTGCATTTCTTAGCTTGATGGTGATGTGACGGTACCCCAATCGTAATTTATATGAAAAGAACTCCTCAACAGATGAAAGAGTTCTTTTTTATTTTCACATTCATCTTTCATTGATCAATAGACATTCCAACAAATACCTCTAAAAAGAACATAAATTCGTAAATGATCAGAACAAACTTTCAAAAGATCCTTACGCAATCTATTACCATGCGTACTACTCAATAGGAAAAAATGCCTGCCACTCCCTGGGAAATGTCGAATCTGCAAAATTCATTCAACATTTCCAGGATGATGACAATGGATTATTTTTATAATTCTATTTTCTGGTCACCACGTTTCTCTAGGTCTTTAGCAGTTTTACTTTGGGCAACATCTTTTTGGTCTTTAAAGGTTCCCATGAGAAAATCATAGGCTGGATTCGTAACACCATACCAGTAATTTTCATTTTTGAAGTGATGCCATAAATGAACTTTTTTCATCCATCGCCCCCATGGTGATATTGGTTGAAGGGGGCGATGCGCGATATAATGCTTCCACTCATAAAATAATAAAAAGAGCATAATACCTGCAATAAATGCGTTTGTCATGACAAAGCTGGATGAAAGAAAATAAAAAATCGCTCCTGAAATTGCAATGTTTGGCACACTATACCATAAGGGTAAAAATAATAAATGTAATTCATTCGGATTTGTATGATGGTCATAATGTAGGCGCTTAAGCGTTTTTAATAAAAATGCATTCTTTGGTGGCTTTAGATGAAAAATAAACCTGTGAGTAGCGTACTCAGCTAAGGAATACATAATCATTCCCAAAATAAAAGCACCCCAAATTCCGATAGAGGTTAAATGTAAAATCATAAATCCAAAGCTAGTGAGGAAAAGACAGCTCATAATCAAAATATCAGGATAGGAAAAATATTCTTTAAAATATTTTAGTTTCATTTTTCACGCCTCCAGCTTTCTTTATTTTTTTCTATCTTTCCAAAGAGCCAAGCTTTTCTCCAATGTTGTCTTACACAATCTTTCTGCTTCAATCGCATCTCCCTTTAATGCAGCTTTTAATAAATCGTGATAATAGTGGAAGGATAACTCACGATGATCTTTTACAGAAAAATACCTTTTTGCCATATCTACATAAATGGAATCAAAGCTATTTAAAATGAGTAGAAAGATTGGATTGGCAGCAAGCCCAGCACACCTTTTTTGCAAATCCCAATCAAATGCTGCATAGCTTTCTGCACTATCTTCAAGTTGCTCAAGATTAGCAAGGAGAGCAACCACTTTAGGTTGATTAAACGTAACAGCATTACGAATATAAGTCGGAGTCAACGAACTTCTAAATTCTAATAAATACATAATAAATTCATCTGTAATGGTATGATGATTCTCAACAATATTAATAAGTGTCGTTAGATTACCATTGCTCCAATAATCATTAATAATCGATGGCATTCCTTTTCTCCCTGTTATCCATCCACTTCTTCCTAAACGTTGAAGCGCCTCACGAATAGTTGGGCGACCAACACCAAATTCTTTCGCAAGCTCTCTTTCTGGCGGTAAAGTGCTTCCTATAGAATAAACACCGGCCAATATGGATTTAATTAATTCGTTCACAATTTTATCTGAGGTGCGTTCCTTTTCTTTCAAGTCATCGTCTCCTTTATTTTATGGTAATACATGTTGAAGACATTGGTAATACCAAAATTATATAATGAATTTGAATTTTCCGTCAATTATAAAGGAGTAAATTTTTATAATTAGGATTGTCGAACTTTCTATATATTTCTATGAAAAGAATAGTTTATTTTCATTGCTTTCGCGCTCAATTTCTTTAATTTTAAGAAAATTCATTTATCAATTCGCTATTTTAGAACAAGGAAAAAACCATCACTATAGAACCAGGAGAAGATCCATTTTATTTATGATTAATGACAATGACAAGATAGAGAATTATGAACTGGAAGGAATATAAAGGGGATGAAAATAATTGTTCCTGCAAAAGGAAAGGACAATGCCTATCAAGTTGTAATTATTGAGGATGTTTTAAATAAAGCTGAATTAGAAAAGATTATACTTTCCATGCTAAATCAAAAAATAGGGTTCTTAAGATACTTATCTTAAGAACCCTATTTTTTGAAAAGAACTTCTAAATTGGACTGAGGAAATTTAGGAATCCTAAAATAACTAAGATCTAATTAACCATAGAAATATAAAATTCCCATTTTGGGCGTACTTCAGAATATTAGCTTGATAGCGATGGGGGAGCACCCCATCACCATCAAGCTAATACTTTCATATCCCCCTAAATTAAAATTTTCTTTCTCTACAGATAGCTATTCTGAGAAGCCGCTCATTTTTTCGTTTTGGGGGCATTTCTTTTTCTTAAGTTGATGGGCATGTATGGTGACCCCTATTAGACGATAGTGAATTAACAATTTCGGGGTTCAGTTCAACTTTATTCAAAATAAGATTTTTTTGCAGTAAAATCAATGTTAGTGGAACTTTTTTAATCAAACTTTTTTCTAAATTAACATAAATACTTGCAATATTTAAATTAGTACTATATAGTTCTAGTTATGACAAAGGTAAAATTAATGAATCAAAAACGTGTGATTGAAGTAGCTGCAACATTATTTTTAGAAAAAGGGTTTGCTTATACAAGTATGGATGAATTAGTACGTGTAAGCAAAGTTTCAAAGTCTAATGTGTATTATCATTTTTCTAATAAGGAAGTATTATTAGAAGGGGTCGTTGATTATTGGATTGAAATGTATCAATCTGCAATTGATGACGTACTTTCTCAGAACCAATTTTTAGTTGAAGATCGTATCCAACTGTTTTTAAAGCAATTATCACAAGGAGTTCAGTCGAGAGAGTATAAGGGGAGCTGTCCATTTATCACTCTTTATATTCAAAGTCCTAAACAGGCCACGCAAATAAAAGAAAAAATAGGTCTTTTTTTTATAGGATTACAAAAGAAAGTTTCTCTATTACTTAAACAAGGGGTAGAGAATGGAGAATTCAGAAATACGATTAATATTGATGAGGTTGCATCACTTTTTATTACAAATCTTGAAGGAGCGTTATTTATTTCAGAAACATTGAAAGATGCAACTGTAATCACGAAAACAGCAGATCATTTTTTAAAATTGCTTCGATAAAAGAAGCATTTTTTTTACATTAAATTAGTACTGATTAGTACTAAAAAGGAGATCTTATATGAGAACAGTATTTTTAATTGGTGGAACAGGCTTTATTGGAAAGCAATTAGTGAAAGAATTAGCCAAAGAGGATGTTAAAATTCTTCTTTTAGTGAGGTCGAAAAGTAAAGCAATACGCCTTTTTCAAGAAAGAGGCATCTTAAAAAAGGAAGTTATGCACTTTATTGAAGGTGATTTGACGAAAATAGATTTAGGTCTAAGTGCTGAAGATAAGGAGAGGGTATTGAAAACGGATGTGATTATTCACGCAGGAGGCCCCATGGATATTCAAGCGGCAAGTAAAGAGGCAGCTTCCGTATTTTTAAATGGCGCAAAACATATTAGTGAATTAGCTAAAAGTATTTATCAATTGAAGGGCTTGCAACAATTTATTCATGTTGTAGGTTATATGAGTCCCTTTGATGATAAAAATAGCAAGATTGCAATTGATGTGTTTAAAGAAGGAAACAATTATTTGAAAATAAAAAATCCATATGAGAGAACAAAATTTTTAGCAGATCTTTATATCCGTCACCAGGCATCAGCAGTAGGTTATCCGCTTTCTGTAATTAATCCGCCAACTGTAGTCGGTAGTAGTAAAACAGGGAGTACAGAGCAGATAGCAGGATTAGGTTTGCTTGTGATGAGTATGCGAAGAGGGCTCATGCCAGTGATTCCTGGAGGTAAGGGATATAGGTTACCACTTATTTCAAACGATGAGCTTGCGAAGTTTATTGTGCAGGTTTTCAAATTGGAGCAACCGACTATTCAAACATATACACTTGTTGAAGACAAACAGCACGATCCGAACATTGCTGAATTATTAAGTATTATGTCGGAAAGTATGAATATGAGGGCACCAAAACTCTCTGTCCCAATGCCACTTATGAAAGCAATTATGAATAGTGGAGTAAGTAAAATAACAAAAATTCCTTCTGATGGACTGAATTTTATTACAAAACGAAAATTTTCAAATGTTTCAGCGGAAAAAATTATGGGAGGAGATTGGTTTAAGAAGACGAGTGTAATGAAATTTTTCCCTGCCGTAGTAGCTGATCTGGATTATCGAATGATGTATCAAAATGGCCAGCATAATCATTTATTTAAACGAACATTATGCGATAACACTACCCTTTACCAATTACAAGGAGAGGGTAAACCGTTTATTTTATTACATGGTTTATTGAGTGATGGAGAGGATTTATTTCCTTTAGCACAAGAACTTCATGAAAAAACTGGTCAACCTGTATGGATCTTGGATCTTCCAGGTTTGGGACGTTCTCCTTTTAAACGAGAGAAAAATCTTCTAGATATCTATTTGAATGTAGTGAAAAAGTTATTGGAGAAAGCTACTAATGGTGCACATCTAATTGGCCATTCATTCGGTGCGTTTATTCTTCTGGAAGCATTGGTACAAGAGTACATAGATAAGAAGTATTCAATCACTTTACTTCAGCCACCTGTTGTTAAAAAAAATGCTAAATCGCTAAATGTTCCTCAATTTATGAACAAATGGACATTAAAATTGGCAACTACTAATCTGATAGGGCGTTATTTATTAAGTAATGGTTTGTTTGAAAGTACGGAGAGCATCCCTGAACATTATATTGAAAAAATAAGTAACAGTTTTACTTCTCCTAGAATTTTAAATACTACGGTTCAGCTTAACAGTTTACTACTGAAAAACGATCAAGTTGATTTCAATGAAGTAACAAAGTATAATCTTCACATTATTTGGGGGGATTATGACAGAGGCTATTCTGCTCCATCGCATCTTGGTAAGGTTGATTTTGTTCCATATGGCCATCATTTTCCTCTTAGCCATCCGAGTGAAACGGCAACATTAGTAATAAAAAATAGTAATACTAGCAGATGAGAGTGTGGGATAAATAAAAAGTGTGTAATAAGATCGTTGTGTCTTTGAAATAAAATCGTACTGTTTGGGGTCCCTGCCCATACCTATCAAGCTATACTTCTGAAATATCCCCAAAACGAAAATTTTATCCTTTCATAGTTGTCCATAGGATCTTAGGTCGATTTTCATTTTTGAGAAGAATACATTTCTCAAATTGATGGCAATATGGGGGGGGGAATAATGTTACGATGTTTATAAAAAAGTAGTTAGACTAGTGTGTTTTACTCCGGTTCATTTCAAAATATAACTGAAAATCCATCTTTAAATTAAAAAAGAAGGTGTTACCTTTATATATTAATAACTTCGAAATATTGTATAACAGATAATTTTTATGCATTATTGATTAGCATTGCTTATTGTGCTAACGAATCAGGATAGTGTGGCGACCGACAAACTAAATAGTTGCTTATCCTCAATTATTAGAAGGAAAGTTCTATCATTTCGAGAATTTATTAGACATAGACGAGTGCTATAATTTTCTATATCTACATATAAGAGGTGACTACGCATGAATCAAAGACCGTCAGAAGAAGAATACGCTGGGAACTCCGGCGAATATATCCGTTTGGTACCAGACGGTAACATCATCGATATTCTGCTCGCCCAGGAAAAGCAAATGACCGAGCTCCTGGCATCGTTGACCGAAAGCCAGTACGCGTATCGGTATGCGGAAGGAAAATGGACGCTGAAAGAAGTCGTGGGCCACATTGCAGACTCGGAACGCGTCATGACCTACCGCCTGCTCCGGTTCGCAAGAGGGGACCAGACGTCTCTGACTGGTTTTGATCAGGAATTGTTCATGCCTCCTTTCGGAAGTTGGACAACCGAGCAATTGGCCGAAGACTACCGGGCCGTACGGCAATCAACGATCACATTGCTGCGCGGGCTACCGGCGGAGGCATGGACCCGCAAGGGCACAGCCAACAACCTAAGCATTACGGCGCGCGCCCTCGCGTACGGCATCGCAGGACACGAACTTCATCACATGGGGGTCATCCGAAACCGGTACTTGAGTTAATCGTCGGCTGAGGCTTTTGGAATGGAACTAACACCACTCATACAACCTTAGATACCGTTCTTATTAGGGTCCCGCCCTACAACCATCAACTTAAGGATTTAGACTATTTTTGAAATAAAAAGCACGTTACTATTCTCTTATGTTAATGAGAAAGGGTGACGTGCTTTTTATGAATATGCACCAAAAACAAGAGTTATATCGATTTTTCTCATTTTGGGGTATTTATTTTTCTTAGATTGAGGGTGACGGGGCACTACTCTATAATGATCAAATTAAAATTTAAAACAGTTATAGAGACTCCATTCCTTCGAAATATTGTAACTATTAAGTTGTAAAAAGAACCATAGTTTTTCATTTTTGAAAAGGCTATGGGCTTTTTTAGTTGTAGCAAAGATAGGATGCGAGGAAGTTTTTTTGATAAATCAAAAAAACTTGATGAACTAGTTGCATATAGAACTCATCTGCGTATATACTATAAATATCAAAAAAAATTGATGAAGGGAGAGTGAACTACAGTGGCACAAGATTTTCAGCTCTATGAGAAAAAGTTTAAAGCGCTGGCGGATCAGAAGCGTCTAGAAATCATGTATGAACTTTGCCAGCGAGGCCAGACTTGTGTATGTGATTTAACAGAGATTTTTGAAATGACGCAATCTAAGTTGTCATATCATTTAAAGATTTTATTAGATGCAGGTTTAATTGTAAAAGAAACAAAAGGTACGTGGAGTTATTATGATTTAAATGATGCGGAAGTAAATAATTTATTATCAGAAGAATTATGTTGTATCTTTAGAAAAACAGGAAAAGGTAGCTGTTGTTAAAATTTTGCACTATTAATCAAAAAAACTTGATTAATAACATATAAAGAGGAGGAATAAGCTATGAGATATGTTCATGTTGGTATAAATGTTACGGATTTAGAGAAGTCTATCGAATTCTACGAAAAGGTATTTGGTGTGTCACCAGTTAAGGTGAAAGTGGATTATGCAAAATTTTTATTAGAGACGCCAGGACTTAACTTTACGCTGAACGTACGAGATGAAGTGAATGGAAATCAGGTAAATCATTTTGGTTTCCAAGTGGATACAGCTGAAGAAATTACATTACATAAAGAACGATTAGAAAAAGAAGGTTTCTTTGCACGTGATGAGATGGATACGACTTGTTGCTATGCGGTTCAAGATAAGTTTTGGGTAACAGATCCTGATGGGAACGAGTGGGAATTCTTTTATACAAAAGCACATAGTGATGTTCATAAAATAGAAGAGGCATCTTGTTGCACGACTTCTAACGTAGTAGAACAAAATTCTTGTTGTTAATAGGAGATGGAAAATAAAATGAAACGTTTATCTTTTCTAGATCGATATTTAACGCTATGGATTTTTCTAGCTATGGCTGTTGGGATTGGTTTAGGGTTTGTGTTTCCTAGTGTAGTAGACGGACTGAATACATTACAAGTTGGAACGACGTCCATCCCGCTCGCTGTTGGTTTAATTGTCATGATGTATCCACCATTAGCGAAAGTTCGTTACGAGGAAATGGGCCGAGTATTTAAAGACGTAAAAGTATTGGTTTTATCTTTAGTACAAAACTGGATTATTGGTCCTGTACTTATGTTTGTTTTAGCAATTATTTTTCTTCCAGATAAGCCAGAATACATGGTCGGGCTCATTATGATTGGTTTAGCACGTTGTATTGCAATGGTAATTGTTTGGAACGATCTTGCAGATGGGGATAAAGAGTATGCAGCAGGTTTAGTAGCTTTTAACTCAGTATTCCAAATGTTATTCTTCTCCGTTTATGCATACGTGTTTGTAACAGTCATTCCAGAATGGTTAGGGATTGAAGGGGCTATTGTCGATATTACAATGATAGAAGTAGCGAAATCAGTATTTATCTATTTGGGAATTCCTTTTATAGCAGGTATGTTAACACGCTTTGTACTCGTTAAGTTAAAAGGAAGACAGTGGTATGAAAAGGTATTTATACCGAAGATTAGTCCACTGACATTACTTGCATTATTATTTACAATCATCGTTATGTTCTCTTTAAAAGGGGAAATGATTGTTAGCGTACCATTAGATGTAGTAAGAATAGCGATTCCATTATTAATCTATTTTATTGTAATGTTTTTTGTTTCTTTCTTTATGGGAAGAAAAATTGGTGCAAACTATCCAGTGACTACAACGTTAGCATTTACAGCAGGTAGTAATAACTTTGAATTAGCAATTGCTGTAGCAGTTGGTGTGTTTGGTATTCATTCGGGTGCAGCATTTGCAGCTGTTATCGGGCCGTTAGTTGAAGTACCTGTAATGATTGCACTTGTAAACGTTGCTTTTTGGTTTAAGCGTAAATATTTTAATGATCAACCAGTATAATTTAAAAATAAAGGCGGAAAACAACATGAAAAACAAAAAGACAATCTATTTCTTATGCACAGGAAATTCATGCCGAAGCCAAATGGCAGAAGCATGGGGCAAACAATATGTAGGCGATAAGTGGAATGTATATTCTGCAGGAATCGAAGCGCACGGAGTAAATCCAAATGCTATTAAAGCAATGAATGAAGTAAATATCGACATAACGAATCAAACATCAGATATAATTGATGCAAATATTTTAAATAACGCTGATTTAGTCGTTACCCTTTGTAGTCATGCGGATTCTGTTTGTCCTTCGACACCTTCGCACGTAAATCGTGTTCACTGGGGATTTGATGACCCGGCAGGAAAAGAATGGTCTGAATTTCAACGTGTTCGCGATGAAATTGGGGAACGTATAAAACGATTTTCTGAAACAGGGGAGTAAATAAAGGGAAGAGCCAATCTACTATTTTGTTGGAGATTGGCTCTTTTTTTACTACACATATTTACTATTGGGGATTAGTTGAAAAAGAGATAATATTTTGTAAAATGACAAAGTTAAGATAAGAAATTTTGAAGAATGGTGAGGCGTTACTGATAACAAATACTAAATCAGTCAGTTTAGAAAAAATGATGGTTTAATCTATTCAAAAGAAAAATAAAAGTTATTTTTTGAAAAGCTGAATGATTTTTTGAGAATTATCCTCACGTAAATCATATCCTTTAACGTGCGTTTCATCACTTGCCTTTGCTATTACGATGCCATCGTCAGATTCTATCCAAACAAAGAATTCTTGAATAGAATTATCTTCATAAGTAACCTTCATTTTTGAATGCATATAGTTTTTGGCATCTTGATCTAGAAGGAGTGTTTTTTTCTCTGCGCTTTCCATACTTGTAAAAATTGTTTTCATATTTTCATTATTTATGACGTTGTAAACACCTTTTGAATTTACGCGACTAATTTCAAGTTTTTTCACTTGTTTTTGTTCAAACATAACTTTTTCAGATACAGTTTCTCCTTGCGCTGTTTTGGATACTTCTTTATTTAAAGCCTTCGTTTCATTTGTATCACTTGTGCAGCCAACTAATCCGATGAAAAATAAAGCTCCAATTAAACCGGATTTTAAGTTTTTCAATAATAGGCCTCCCATCTACTATTTTCTATAATTCTATTTCATATTTGTAATATCCTAGGTATGCTTAATTAAGTGAAATAAATTTTGTTATGGGAAGCGTAATGAATTACATGTACCCTAATTTTTTGTATGGAAGGAGAGAATCGGATGAAACACATAATAAGAAATGTAGTAATGAATTATTTTGAAGAAATTTATTCACTAGTAGTGGAAGAAGAATTACATAATAATAGTTGGCATACAGATTTACACTATAAAATTATGGTGAATGGAAAGCGGTATTCCGCAAGGTTTATAAAAAGTAAGCGAACAATCAATCCAGCTTTTGGGACGTTATCAAACGAACAACTGATAGAGAAAGTACGGTTTACGCATTATTTACGAGAGCATGAAATTCCTTTTATGCAGATAAACAAGAATAGGGCAGGAGAGCCATTTACACTTGTCGTTTGGAATGATGAACAATACCGATTTGTATTGTCTAATTGGATTGAGGGAGAACATATTACACATTGTACAGAAAATATCGCAGAAGCCTTTGGAACGGAAGCAAGAAAGATTCATGATATTTCTAATGCATTTCAAAGCTCGATTTTTCAAAAGAAATCGCATTTGGATGGGTATGCCCAGTTTATAAGTATGTTAGAAAGTAAGGCTAGCGCATGTAAAGACGTACGGGAGTATATAAATCTAGCTAAATATCATATAGAGTGCGCATATACGAGTGAATTAGAGTTTATCGTACAAACAGACTTAAATCCTTTGAATGTTTTATGGGACTCAAATCAACAGGTAAAAGGAATTGTAGATTTTGAATCAATTGGATATGTAGACCGCATTGAAGGACTAGCCTTTTTAATAAAATGGTACTCGCGAACAGAAGGAATACAGTCTCATGAAGTATGTTCAAGTGTTGCTAGTTCATTTTTAGAAGGATATAAGGCTAGTAATATTGTAACTTCAAATGATTATAAAAGACTGTCTTCATTACTATGGCTATCCGGTAGTTTGAATTGGAATTTTGTGAAGAAAACGCTAAGTGTAATAAGTGATGAAAGGCAATTAGAAGAACATTTGGAAGTTTACAGAGTAAGAGGAGAAAGACTATCTTCATTGTTAATTTGTACATAACATGTATTCTACAAATTTAGGATTCAAAAAAGAAACCATATGAGGTGTTCTAAAAATGAAAATACAAATTGTGTTGTTTGATGGTTTCGGAGAACTTGTCTCCTTTGCACCTTTTGAGGTACTCAAAAGAGCGATAGAAGAAGGTGCTCCATTTAAGATTGAACTCGTATCAAGTGAACCGAAACAAGAAATTACTACTTCGTTTGGAGTTACGGTTAAATTACATGATTTTTTACGAATGGATAATCGTCCAGATTTGTTAATTGTACCTGGTGGTGGCTGGAATCATAAAGCTGAGCACGGGGCACGCAAGCAAGCAGAGCTTGGTACTTTGACCGAAATGATTAAAGAGATGCATAATGAAGGAACGATTGTTGCTGGAGTTTGTACAGGAGGTATGCTACTAGCTGCATCCGGTATATTGAATGATAAAAAGGCAACAATGCATCATTTGGCACAAACTGAAATGAGTGAATATGGAGCAGAACTTCTTCCTTACAGAATTGTAGATCAAGGCGATATTATTACTGCAAGAGGAGTTACTTCAGGCATTGATTTAGGTCTTTGGATTACGGAAAAGTTCGCAAGTTCTAAAATTGCAGCTGCTGTTGAATATAGAATGGAATATGAGCGGCGAGGTGTTGTTTGGAAGTGATTTGACTGTAATCATAGTTTTTTTGCTGTAGAGTGTATTAGATATTGTAAAAGAGAAAGAGCTAACTCATACGAGCCGGCTCTTTCTTTTATGTATTCATTTTCTATGTTTAATAATTTGGCTGAATATAACCTAATTTTATTCCCTTTGTGACACCTCCCAAAATCCAATTAGCCTATAAAATGAGGAAAGTTCCACATAATGGACATAAACGGTGCTTATACATGTAAAGTAAGAGGTCAGGAAAATGAATAAAGACTGCTAAATTTCGTGCGCTTTGATTATATAGAAATAGGGGGAACAACATGAAAGACAATACTCCTAAGAAAATTTTATTTATTCAATCGGGAATTCCTTTTTATTATCCAATGATCGAAGCAGCAATTTTGAATAGTTTACAAAAGGTAAACAGCAATACGATTATGGTGAGTCCGGAAAAAGCTATAAAAACCGCATTGAAAATGAAACCAGATTTTATTTTGGTACTAAGTGGTTTAAGCGAAGAATTTAGTAGTGTCATGCCAGTCTTAAAGAATGCAGGCTTTACTACTGGAGTTTGGTTGACAGATGATCCTTACTATACGGATTTAACACAAAATCTTGTTCTGTATTACGATTACATATTTACGCAAGATTTAAATTGTATCAAGTTTTATAGAGGATTAGGATGTAAGAATGTATTTCATCTTCCGTTAGCAGCAAATCAAGATGTGTTTAAACCTTCTCAGGAAGAAGATACATATAAATATGATCTTAGTTTTATAGGTACAGCATTTGAAAATAGACTTACCTTTGTTGATTCTATTTCAGAGTATTTAGCGGAAAAAAATACAAAAATTGTGGGATTTGGTTGGGAGAAGTTAAAGAATTATGAAAGATTAAAGGATAAAATACAACTCTTGCCACTTGCAAAGTATGAAGATGCGTTACAATTTTACGCCTCTACTAAAATCAATATAAATTTACATCGTTCACCAAGTGATAAGGAATTGAATTGTAATTCTGCAAATATCCAAGCATATTCAGTAAATAATAGGACGTTTGAAATTAATGCCGTAGGTTCTTTTCAATTAACGGATATACGTCCAGATGTAGCAAAGCATTACATACCAGGTGTTGAAATAGAAAGGTTTAATAGTGCACCAGAGTTTATACAAAAAGCGGAGTATTATTTGGAGCATGTACAAGAAAGAAAACAAATAGCAAAAAATGGGCTGGATAGGACTTTGAAAAATCACACATATGATAGACGTATAATACAATTATTAAAATATATTAATTTCATAGGCGTGAAGATGTAGTTTAACCATTAACTTAAATGATAAGCGGTCATTAGAGGAAGAAATCACCCATTACGAAAAAGATTTTGATGAATATATTGTTGACAGTAAAGAAGCATTCATTCAATCAGAAAAAATGGTTTACAGTAGATGGTCACCATTAATAGAACGTGCGGTTTATGACTTAATGCGAGAAGAAGATAATAAAGTGAAATGGCATGCTAATGGCGATACCGCTAGAAGTGTAATTAAGTTTCAATATACAGTGTATAAAACGTTGAAATCGGATAAAATTAAAAGCGATATTTTATTATTGTATTGTGATCTTCCAGATAATTATTTAGAAATAAGAGAATTACAGATTGAGGAATTTAAAAAGCATATTGATATTACGACTAAGCTTTATATAGATACAGGGCACCTAATGCATTGGGATAGACCAGAAGAGATTGCTGAGGATGTTTTAAATTGGTTCATATAAAGAAGGTCCGTTGTTCGAATTTGAGCAACGGATTTTCTTTTGAAAAACTTAATATAGTTGTCATAATCAGTTCCTTGTAAATAGAGATAATAAAGCTAGCTATAAGTCCAAACAGTTGTAAGCCTAATACCCAAAATTTCATGTATCTCAACTGTAACCCATATTAGAAAAAACGATATTTTGATGCAAAGTTATCGTGCGAGCAAGAACGATTTTTGGCTTTTTATTATCGGCAGGATTATTAATCAGTTACTTGTTTTAAATAAAAAATATTATTACGTGACTAAACTTCGATTTCTCGATTTAAATATAGAGATATTGGATTTTTATTTTTATAGCGTGTATTTTCTCTTTTAATCAAAAGCAAACTTTAAAAACAAATAAAAATATCAAGCATGTGAGCATCAAGAACGAAAGTGCATGGAATATACATTGTTAGCTTGATGGGTATGTGGCGCTACCCCATCGCCATCAAGCTAAAAATATGAATTTCCCCAAAACAATAAATACGAGCAAAATGCACAAAATTTTCGTTCTGGGGGTTATATGAGATTTTAACTTGATGGGCATGGGGTATCGTCAGCATTTCGGAAAAAAACTACGCTAAGAAAAAAATATAATAAGCTGCCATATGGACCATAGCCATCAACTTAAGGAAATGAATAAAATTTAACTAAATGGGTCATCCTTCCATGCATACCGCATGGAAGGATGACCCATTTTATGTCTAAAATTAATGATGTTACACAAGAAGAGTTACGTTTACTAGGTGAAGAATTTAAAAGTAAATTTTCGATTCACCACTTACAACTACTAGCAGTTAAAACTGGAATGATTCGACGAAAACGAAAGTGTAGAGCACAAGACCTTGTTTCATTATGCGTGTTTCTCAGCCAAACAATTGGGACAGAATCCCTAGTTAGTTTATGTGCGAAACTAACTAGAGCTAAGGGAATCCAATTATCTAGTCAAGGTCTGAACGAACGATTTAATGCACAGACTGTACAATTCTTAAAGGAATTATTTTCACAAGTATTTCGAAAGAAGTTTTCTCCAATGACTCCTTTATCTAACCGTTTTACACGTATCCGTATACTAGATTCAACAGCCTTTCAGCTTCCAGCTCAATATGCATCTTCTTACAAAGGGGTAGGAGGAGGTGGTTCAGAAGCTGGTGTAAAAATTCAATTAGAGTATGAACTGATTTCTGGAGAATTTTTAGAAACAGCTGTAAAAGATGGAACAAGTAGCGATTGCCGTTATGGACAGGAACGTACGCAAACATTAGAGCCAGGGGAACTTTCTCTTCGTGATCTTGGTTATTTTTCTATTTATGATTTAGAAAAAATTGCGGATCGACAAGCATTTTATGTGTCACGTATTCGCTGGAATACACAAGTCTATCAAAAAGAGAAAGGTGGAAAATGGACTCTTCTCGATTTAGAAAAATTGACGAAAGATCTATCTGAAGGACAAATACTAGAATTACCGGAAATCTATATAGGACTTCACCAAAAACATAAAACACGCCTTGTCATATATCGTCTAACACAAACTGAGTGGGCGAAACGTTTGGAACATCACAAGAAAGCGAAAAAGAAGATGCCGAAATATGCAAGTCGTATCAACCTTCTTATTACGAACGTATCTAGTAAACACCTTCCGCACAATGAAGTGTATGAACTGTATTCTTTACGGTGGCAAATTGAAATTATATTTAAAACATGGAAGTCTATTTTTAAAATTCATGAAGTGAAACCTGTGAAACTGGAACGATTTCAATGTCATTTATATGGGCAATTAATTGGTTTGTGTTTCGTAGCTAGCATTACATATCGAATGAGAAGACTTATATGGGAGAAAAAACAAAAAGAGGTTAGTGAGTATAAGTGTACATATATCGTCAAAATTTACTTCTCTAGTATACACGACGTGCTTTTCACAACCTTTCAACACCCTGTATCAGTGCTAACCAGGCTCTTTCAGGATCTTGCCAAAAACGGACGAAAAGCACGAAGGTATAAGTGTCGTACACCGTTCGATATCCTTAGTATCACTCAAGAATGTACGAAAAGACTTCACAAAGCCGTATAAAAAATACGAAATCCAGAGAGTCTTATTTGAGTATGTCCAAAACCGTAATCTTCTACTCTCAAGTTTAAAAAAATAAGTCCGATGCCAAAAGGCATCGGACTTATTTTTTAAACTTGATGGCTATGGCCCATATGGACAGCTTATTTACATAATTATCGTTAGCGGAAGTTCCATTTTTCAAAACGACTCCATTAAATATGATTGGATGTATAAAACACATTAATAAAGAATTATACTTGACTTTGGTCTACCGCAGATGCTTTCTCTTAATCATCGATATGAATAAATGACTTACTTATGATCAATTTGTAGTTGTTGTTTTTCGTTAAAACACATTGAGAATTGTGGATGTTTTTCTGCTTCTTTCTTTGTTCCTATAAAGAATTGCGAATATGTCAATCCAGCTTGCGATGATACTGATGTATTGTGAATATCTTTGCCTTCTTCTAACCTCTTAATTTGGTTTCCGCTTTTGTCAACATAATAGTATTTTACATTACCCCATCCAGAATCAAGGTCACTTTTCCTACCAATCCTTTCATTCGATGATGTTTTTAATAGTCCATCTTTAGTTACTTGATATATAATTTTCTTATCTTCAATTTTTAGGGGTGGTGCATCCTTGATGTTATAAAGGACACCCACACATCCTTTGTAACCATCAGGTATTAAAAAGACCTTCTTAGCGAAAGAATTATACATATCATATATCCAAACAATAGGGGTACCTAGTATGATAACAGACAAAAAAAAGGCTATTCCAGCATAAGCATATTTATTCTTACGGATAAAGTACCATGCCAAAAATATAAACAATAAGAAAAGTGGTATTGCTTGAATGAAGAGAACTCCTTTTAAAAAATCAAGTTCAGTACTGTCTGGAGGGTCTGTTGTCATCCCGCCTATAAACAATGCTAATGGAGCTGTGATGAGATTCAATCCTAAACTAAGATAAATCAATAACAACAGGTTTTTATTTTTATTTTTTGGTACTTCATCCATCCGAATTCCTCCTACACTTAATTCAATGAAATTCATGTTGCACCGTAAATCCTATCCCATTTTGAGGGAGACATGATCTGCTCTCAATATTTTTTCTTTTTAAGCCGATAAAGCCCTTCAGATTGGTTCCCAGTGCAATCAAAGTCATAACGATATAGATACTTAGGGAAGTAACCTGATTTGGAATCAAATTAGCAAGGTTTGCCCAAAGTAATGCAATGCTTGCTAGCCATGTTAAACGGATGATATAAGACCAACCTGTTCACTTCCCTTTTCCTAATTGTACCATTTGGGGCAATCGATTTGTTAGGATTTTTGAATGTATATTCTATACATGCTCGGTTAACATAACGTCTCATTATTGGTAGCAAGAAAAAGGCGAATCCCCTTTAAAAGTAGGGATTCGCCTTTTTCTTTTTCTATAACCCTATTCATCTTTTTATACATTCTTGTCCTGGCGTGGATTCAGGGCTCTTGTTTGTTACTGTATTAGCCCAAAAACTGTATAAAATCTTGCATACTCTTAGCGTGGTTTTTTTCCGAAATGCTGGCGATACCCCTTTACATACTTATCGTTAGCGGAAGTCATTTTAAAATTCTATGTGTCGATTTTTTCTTTGCCCTTGCGGATAAACCACCATATCAAAGCTACAAGTAGTAGGAGGAGCGGTATTCCCTGAATAAAGAGAAATCCTCCCCAAAAATCAAGTTCAGTACTATATGGAGAGTCTGTTGCCATCACACCTATAAATAAACCCACTGGAATTGTGCATAGATTTACCCCTAAACTGACCATTATGAATGTTAGATTTTTATCCTTAGTTTTCGGTGAATCAGAATTGAAGAATGAGAATACTGCAAGGCCGATTATAAAATACAGTATTACATAAAGCTGATTAAGATATCCCATAATATTCCTCCGTTATCCTAATTGTACCATTAGCAAGGCCTATTTTGTGTACATTTGGATGAATAGGATATGCATATAAAGTTAACATAACGTAACATTATTGATAGCAAGAAAAAAGTGGATCCCTACTCTCACAAGGAATCCACCTATTCATTATATGCTTCTATATTTGTTTTGTTTTCTTTGCTAGTGCCAACTTCAAAAAAGCTGCAAGTAGTATGAGAAGCGGTATTCCCTGAATGAAGAGAAATCCTCCCTAAAAATCAAGTGCAGTACTATCTGGAGGGGCTGTTGCCATCCCGCCTATAAAAAAAAGCCATTGGACTTGTGAGTAGATTTATCCCTAAACAGACCATTATCAACGATAGGTTTTTAGCCTTAATTTTTGGTGAACCAGACTTAAAAAATAAGAATATTGCAGTGCCGAATATAAGAAACAGTGTTACATAAAAATTTAACATAATATCCCTCCATGACTTTTTTACAAATGGCTGTATTTACGTCTGCATACAGTAATTTTAGAATGGCTTATCTGTTCACTAAACAAAAAACATAAGAGGCCTCACCATACATGTCCATCTCCCGAAAAGAGGGAATAAGAAAAAATAACGTTTTTTTGTACTTAGGGGTAGTGAAAATTCTTAAGTTGATGGCGATGTATGTTGCCCCCTAATACAACGATTATTGTGTTTTAAATAAGGAACGACTTCTCACAAGAGAGTCCCTTTTTTATCTTTAAAAATGGTAAAATGTAGTTTAAGGAAGGGTAAGAATGAAAAATGAACATAGGGAGATTTAAATAAGGGATGGGCAAAAATCCCAACTATGATTGTATGAAGTATATAATAGAAAAGGGAGAACTTGAATGAGGAAACCAAAAGTAACTGTTTTTATCTCATTACTGAGCATACTACTATTCCTATTAAGTGGTTGCTCTATAGACACAAAACCATTAGAAAAACCAATAGGAGATTATTTGTCCGAAAACTACGGGATAAAGAATGGGGATTTTAAAATTCTTGCTGCTGATAGTGGGTTTGGAGCTTCTGATCTAGAGACTTACGTGGAAATAAAAAAACCATACCGCACTCTTGCTTATTTAATTGTAGACAAAGAGTCACATGAAATAGTTAAAAATGGAAGCGATGATGTTTTTCTAGAAATATTCAAAGGAGCTTATGTTGAACAACATCGTGATGTTTTGAAACAATCCGATAAGATAATAAAAAAGTATAACTTATTAAGTGAATTCTCCTATCGTAAAAATAAACCAAATTTCTATTACTATTTAAATATACATATAGATAAAGAAAAAGAAAAGGAATTAATTGAAAATTTCAAACGTGATCAAAAAATAAACACTGACAATATAATGAAAATGTTAAAAGATAGTAAACCTAGAGATCATGCTAATTATATAGGAGTTATCAATTTTAATTACTATTACAATACCTACAAAAATAGTGAAACTGCTCCCAATGCTCAAAGTATTATGGATGATTTCGAAAAGAGCCACGTGCTAACAGAGGGCATTTATAAGATAGCTGTTGTGACCATGTATTCCAGCCCTAATGAAACAACCATAGGAGGAACGGACAGTCGTAATAATAATGTCATGTTTACCGTGGATAAACATGGGAAATTCGAAATATTAAAAACAACTGTAGATTCTTGATAAAATACGTCAATTGTTGTGTTTTAAAAAAGGGTCGACTTCCCACAAGGAAGAGGAGGCACTGAAAAAGTCCTCATGGTTTAAAAAGTGAAACCGACTTATGAGCAGCCCTTTCCTTTTTGAGTATACAAAAAAAAACGGCCATCCATTTTTAAAGAAATAAAAAAACCAGCTATATTATGCAAGGCTCTGGTGCAAAAATAGAATAAAAGATAATAAAGCGCATAGATTCCTAACGGAATCATATCTTATGTTGCAAGTCCAAACAATTGATGGATGAATTCTTTCTGATTTTGGACAGACTGATCCTGTAAATCAACCTATTCTTTTTTAATCATATGCATGGCTTCTACTCCAGAAAGAATGGATGTAGCTGTGTCAAAACATTTGAATCCTAGCATAGAGCGTACTCGTTTCTTAATAAAACGATGATCTTGTTCCACAATGTTATTCAGATATTTTATCTGCCTGATTTGGATGCCTAGTGGCATCTTTTTTTCTTCCTTCAATTTTTCTATGGCTATTGGATAAGCTGGATTTTTATCAACTGTAATCACACGAAGTTTAGAGGCATGGAAAGACCGCAAAGCTTTCTTGAAGAATCGCTTTGCAGCCTTTTGGTCTCTTGTTTTGCTTAGATAAAAATCGATTGTGTTTCCTTTCGAATCAACAGCACGGTACAGGTACATCCATTGCCCTTTAACTTTGATATATGTTTCATCGACTCTCCAAGAGTCATTGGTTTGCTTGAGGTGACGACGAATTCGTTTGTCCAATTCAGGACCATACTGATGAACCCAACGCATAATCGTGGTATGAGAAATAGATAAGCCCCGTTCCTCCATCATTTCCACCAAATCACGAAAGCTTAGGTTGTACCGTAGGTATCATCTTACCGTTAATAAGATAATATCAGTCTGATAGTGCTTCCATTTAAACGGATTTTCCTTTTCCATACTGATCACGCACCTTTTTTAGAGTTATACTATCAGTATGTCCAAGATTAGGAGATTACTTGCAAGGATTTTGGAGTTTTTGCACCAGAACCACCACTTTAATTTAAATAATTTATATTGAACTCCCATTCAAGTATTATTTTTCCTAATGAATAATTGGTATATTCTGTCTTACTCCACCTTTTCGGGGGATGGGCAAAAACACCCATATAGTGTCTCATTATCAGTAGCAAGAAAAAAGCGGATCCGTACTCTCAAAAGGAATCCAATCTCTCTTTTTCTATAACTATATTTTTATATGGGGTAGCACCCCATCGCTATCAAGCTAAAAAGGATGGGTTACCTCAAAACAATAAAAACGAGCATAATACACAAAATTTTCGTTTTGGGGTATTTCAAAATTTTAAGTTGATGGGCATGTGCCGTACCCCTATTAAAGTGGAAATTTCTCAAACGAAACTTTAATATATATAATTAATATACTATTCATATTAAAAAATTGAAAAGAGGTGGCACTTTGAACAAATGGGCTATATTATCTTTATTGTGTGTACCCTACGCTCTTTTAACTATAATAAATGAGGATACATTAGAGATAGGTGGATCAGCAAATATCTTTTGGAAAATTGGTTTATTTGCACCACTTATAGGCGTTTTATTTTCAGCTGGAGCCAGTAAGACTTACCAACGCGTTATGCTTGCAATATTTAATT
This sequence comes from Bacillus cereus group sp. MS39, assembly GCF_040448665.1. NCBI lineage: Bacteria > Bacillati > Bacillota > Bacilli > Caryophanales > Bacillaceae > Bacillus > Bacillus cereus group sp. MS39. The sequence continues at coordinate 2,290,024 of NZ_CP123058.1, forward strand.
TAGGTTACTATTTTGGGCTTTACATCTATATGCTATACACTTTTTAAAATACTCTTTTTATATTCGTTTTGTAAAAATATATTTAGGGGAGAAAACAATGAAAAAGAAAATATACTATTTATCAATAATTTTCACAAGTCTTGTTTTTTTATTTTTATTCATAAAAGCATTAGGATTTATCTTCTGGATAAATGGTGCACTAATAGACAAATGGGTAGCTTGGGTTAGTTTATTTGCTATTCCCACTTTCATTTACTACTCTTTCCCAGGACAAAACTTCAAAAAAACACAAAAAACGGTAACCATAATTATCATAATAGTTCAAGTAATATGGCTAAAATGGGCAATTAATCAACCTAAATATTATGTATATATTAACAATGATAACATTCTCCCATCTCCATATATAATTCAGGAGACTCCAAATTCGGATACTCCTATTTATCTTAGCCAAATAATTTTAACTAACTATACATCTTATAAATCAATTAATTCATATCTATTTGTAAAAGAAAACGTTACAGAAAACAATCGAGGCTTGGTTGATTGGATAAAAAATTTTGGTGGCGAAGTAAAAGAAAAAGAAGACGGGCGCATTTATATAGACACTTATAAGGGATATTTATTTTTCAAGTAAATTGTAAAAGGGAGAAATCGGTGTGAAATCTCCCTTTTACGACTCTCAATCGCTATAGGATAGGCCTGATTTTTGTCTACTGTAATCACACTGGGTTTTGGAACATGAACAGATTGCAAAGCTTTCTTAAAAAAAAGCCATTGATAATAGCTATTATTTTTGGAAAAACAACTTACAAAAAAGATAATTATAAAAAGTCGATTCCTTATCTCAAATAAGGAATCGACTTTCAAATAAATCATATACTCGTTCTGGTGTCGATATGTATTTATTACAAATTACCTTTAACTTTTCCAACGATCTCGTTTATCGTATTTCGATCTAGCTTGTCACTAATTTCGAATAGCTCACGATCTCCTACTAATTGTACGCCTACGATGTCGTTGCGGTCTTTACCGTATTGCACTTCAATAATAGATCCGCGCTCTATTTGTTTCCAAATGTAACCAGCTTCATCTTTATTGTCTAAAGTAATACAGTCCTCAATGTTTTCATTGATTCCAATTAACATATTATCGTCAATATACCCAATCTCGTATTGTTGACGCTCTTTCGCTTTGCCGCTTACTAAAATACCCGCACGACCATATGAGTAATCCCAATAGTCTGCTTTCGGCTCTTGTGCCTCAGCTTTTTCAGTAGTGCCACAACCGGTAATAAGACCAATTGGCATAACTGCAATTAATACTACTCTAGTAAATTTCTTTATCATCTAAAACCAACCTTACATGTTTAAGTGAAAATTCCATTTATTCCCTCATTAAAGGATAACATGATACTACGGGGAAAGCAAAACGAAAAAATGAGCTGACTTCTCAAAATAACTAACTATAGAGAAAGAAAATTTTCATTTAGGGGGTACTTCAAAATCTTAGTTTGATGGCAATGCGATTTTACTTCCGCCTGCTAAAAAACATTCGTAATGATTGTTAATATTTGTTAACATTAAACAAGAAGTGCTTGTGAAGGATAACATTCCTTTCATAATAGTGCTTTTTGTTTTTTGATTTATTTTATAAGGATAAGAGGGAAGATATATGCGTTCTAAGAAGTACAACACCATAGCATCAAGCTGTCTAATTTTGTTTCTTGTTTGTTGGATCCTGCTATCTACATATGGTAAATACAATTATACTGTTGGTGATTTCACTCCAGCTGATGTGAAATTAACCGTTGGACTGGATATTTTACAGATGACTCTCCTTTTTATGTCTTTGGTCTTCGGCTTGATAGCATATGCTTTACAAGACGAAGGAGGCTACGCAGGGATTAATATTATAATATCCCTCGCTTTGTTTGTTTTAACAGGTATGAGTGATATTTTAACAATTTATATACTGTTTACTGAGCCTGTCCATTTACAAATGTTATTTAAGTAATAATCTTACTTGAGCTTGAATTACCTTACCGACATGAAGAAATAGAAGTTCTATAAATGTACAGAGATAATAAAGTTGTTTTAAAAATACCGGTCATTTTATTCAGTAATTAGGCCAGATTATGAAGTGATTTTATTAATTGTTTCGTTAAGAATGTAAAGAAGTGGACTTTAGCCAACCTGGCAGTTTAGTTGAATGGGAATGTTATAATATTATTAAAATTTTAGAAATGTAGGGTAAAAAAATGAAGAGTACTAAAAGATTGATTCAAGTTATCTTAGTAAGTACACCAATCCTAATTCTTAGTGGATGTTTCTCTAGTTTCTCTAAAGATGATCTGAATCAACCAATACAAGAATATTTAAAAACAAACTATGGAATACAAGGTGGGTTTTCTGTTGTTGAGACAGATAATTATTGGTTTCAAGGGGTTGACCATCAAACTTATGTAGAAATGAAAAAGCCATATCGTGCTTATCCGTTTCTAATGATTGAAAGAGGTACTTGGAAAATTTTAAATGATGACAGTGACGATATCTATCTTGAACAATTCAAGGGTGCATATATTGAGCAACATCCAGAAGTAGTTCAAGTAATTGAACAAATCATAAAAAAATATGGATTAGTGAAATATCCTAATAAATTTATTTCGGTAGAGAATGGTCCTGTTTATATATTTCCTTACGACAACCTTGAGTTTAATATAATTTATTCTCAAGAACTACTTGATGATTTTAAAAAGACCCAAAAGATAGATACTACTAAACTTTTACCTACATTAATACCAAGTGACCCCCGACGTGAAAATTATAATGTCAGGTATTTAGGTGTAGTAAATTTTCTATTTAAATTTGACATGTCTAAAACTATTCCAAAGGCCCAAGATCTAATTGAGGACTTTCAAAAAAGTGGAGTATTAACAAAAGGGATATACAACATAGATATGTTAGTAGATGATTCAAATGGGGGATCGGAATATAATAATGTAGCTTTGTTTGAAGTTGATGAAAATGGTAAATACACTATAATTGCTTCTCCTAAATACGGTGAGTTAGAGAACACTTACTTTTATGGTGATTATGCAGCAAAAAAAATATAAAATAGAACTTTAGGTTGAATTATCCCAAAGTCCAATCGCTTATTTAATTATGTAGACGAAATAATTATTTTCCCTAAAAAATATTGGGGACTTAAGGGGATAGAATGAATCTTCTTCAACAATTGGGCGCTATTTTTGAATAAACCTTAGATTTTCAAACGACTTTATTGTTATATTTTTGAGTAAAGTTAAGTATCTTATATCGAAAATTAAAAAACTATATTTTAACCCCGTCCTAAATTTAGAACGGGGTTATGCTTGTTTTAGGTTTAAAAATTTAACAACTTTGTTGTCTTTTTACAATAAAGGGTACCGCCCACATGCCCATCAACTTACGAAAAATAAAAGCCAAAACGAAAAAAATTAGCTGACTTCTCAAAGTAACTACCTATAAGGGGGCACCATATCATTTAATGTTAAGACTTGTAGCGCTTAACCATAAATACACATAAAAAGAAACCAGGCGGTAGTGAATATCAAAAATATTACGGAAAAGTGTATATTAGGAACCAACAATTTTGCGTGATCTTTATTTTTTTTCAATGCCATAGTTGAAGAAATAATGGCGATAACTAATGGGAGCATTAAGGCATAAATTATATATGTGAGATCACGTCCAGTATCTAAATATGGTTCACCAGGGTGAATATAAATAAGTTCATAATGATAAGTAAAATAAATATACAAAGCTATACAAAATATGAAATTTGCTCCTACGGCAACCCAAAAAGTTGTATTGTTTAATCTTTTCATCTGTCTACTCCTTTAAGTAATCCCTTCCTAATATTACAGCAAATAAAAAAATTTTACATCGTAATATTATGTTAAATTCAAATAAAAAAGGGTTCAGTCGAGATGCGTGTAATTTAAGGTTATGGGCTATATTTTATTTCCATTATCAGATTTCGGTGTAACAAAAAGCTGTTTTACTAATAATGTTACGAATTATTTTTGATACAGTATTTTGTTACAGCTAGTTCAACAATTAGGATATTTCATATTTTCAAACACAAAACGTAACAATAACGAACGCGTTTATGTTACAAATGTCTCTGAAAAATAACGTCTGGAAAAAAATGTATCACTATGACCTATTTTTACACGTATCTCGGCTGTACCCCTTTTTAACATAAGGGTAATTTATGTCGTGTTTAGCAATTATTCATTACATAATGCAAATGATTGTTTACATTTTGTTAGTAATCATTTACAATTACAGTAATTGTAAATGAGGAAAGGGGAATTATGATACTAGAAAACAGAGTTAGAGAATTACGAGCACGATTTAGATGGACTCAGCAAGACTTGGCCGATGCAATTGGGGTCACAAGGCAGACAATTGGATTAATAGAAAAAGGTGATTATTCTCCATCTGTCACTATGGCGTTAAAATTAGCTGCTGTATTTCAAGTTACCGTAGAAGAGGTTTTTTATTTAAAGGGAGAGGAACGATTATGATAAAACAGGTTTTAAGATCTCCACTTATAGGGGCCAGTATATTTGTGTTGATTATTGCATTTTTACTATTTTCTCTTATGAATACACAAGTCATTTTAGCTAAGTTATGTTTCGGGATTTTAGTGACGGTTACTTTTTTATGGCTCATTCTCACAAGGATTTATAACCGAAAGAATCCTCATGATAAGATTAGGCTATTTGGTTTTATACCATCCGAATTTCGTGAAATAGATGAAGGGCAGCAGTGGGTAACCTATAAGGCTTGCCGAAATGTGTATATTTACTATAGCATTGCGCTTCCAGTAACGGCAGGGATTTGCTTTCTCTTTTCTCAACATAATTTTGTTCCATTATTGTGCATTGGTTTACTAGGTGCAGGTCAATATATTGTCTATTGGTTAACCACTATTTTTATTTTAAATCGTATTTAACAAAGGGGATGAAACAATATGGTGGAGTGGGCTCAAAATGCGGGGGCATTATGGCAATATGTAGTGTTATTTCTTTTAGCATTTGCCCCATGGATGGATGTATCAATTGTTGTACCACTTGGTATCGCATGGGGATTACAACCATTTGCAGTAGGAGTAACAGCATTTGCAGGAAATCTTATCTTGGTTCTATTACTCGGTTTTTTCTTTAAACAGTATGCAAAATGGCAAGCAGCAAGAAAACAAAAAAAAGGTATAACAACACCTTCTAAAAAAGAAACCCGATCAAGAAAAATATGGGATCGATATGGTGTTCCAGGTTTGGCTCTTCTAGCTCCAATTCTCGTAGGAACTGATATTGCAGCCGTATTAGCTTTAACATTTGGATCTAACCGGACACACGTCATAAGTTGGATGACGGTCAGTCTAGCAGTATGGACAGTCATTTTTACAGTTGCTGCGATGTATGGACTTAGCTTTTTAAATATTATTTAGGATATCATAGTGATTTTAGGTAATCTAAAATCGTTCACTACCTAAAAATTATGGAGTGATGAAGTGAGTTCATATGATATTAGGAGAAAAGCTTTGACCAAAAACATTTGAACACTCAACTAGCTGTACGATATGGTCATAGTACCGTAATTCACGAACCTATATGGATAGAGACACATTGCTATCAAACTAATATTTTGAAGCATCCCCAAAACAAAAAAATTGTACATTTTCATCTGGAAATGTCAATTTTCTCGTTTTGGGGTATTTGCTTTCCTTAGGTTGATGGGCATGTGGCGCTACCCCTATGCCAATCAAGCTAACATTTTGAAATGCCCCAAAAACGAAAATTTCATCTTTTCATAGGTGTCCATGAGAGTTGAACTCATTTTTTCGTTTTGGGGTAATTTTGAATTCTTGAATTGATGGCAATATGGTGAGAACCTTTAATCGTAATCAGCATTATGATAATCGTTATTTAAGCTGGGCACTCTTCCATGGGGACGATATTCTATGTGAAAGGTATTATGTTATTACTTGTACTGAGGCTCTTCATGTTCAATTTGTTGAAGACGAGGATTTAAAGATTCAATAATTTCTTGAGTTTGTTGTGCTGCACCTGTATATAATTGTTTTGCTTGTTTGTTATCAGTATCAAGAACAAATCCTTCTAGGCATGCTTGAGCACTCTTTAATCCAGCGATAGTTTGTTTAAGTTTAGTACTTACTGTCATGTAGTATTCCTCCTTGTAAATGTACTTCAAAATATAGAGTGCCTATTTTGTTATCATCGTACGACTTCCAATTTTAGGGTTATGCGAATGAGAAATTTTATAGTTAATCATTCAAAGAAGGATTTTTTTAGCTAATAGATACATGGAATAGTTTTGTCCCAATAACAAAAACTAACAGAAATAAAACGATAATATATAAAGGAGATTAAATATGCTAAAAAAGATAGGAAGAATTTTCCGAGTATTCCTCTTTTTATTTATCGGTGGATGTTTAGTTCTGTTTGTTTGGGGTGAAATTGAAAGAACGATAGCCGAAAAAAATGGGGTATTTAGCCAGAATTCTAGTCAATACCCTATGCGTCAAAGTGATATTACTTTGTATACAGATGGGAAACAGTTAAACAATCAACTATTCTCAGATATAGAGAAAGCAAAGCATTACGTGCATGTTAACTTTTTTTCTATTGCTGATGATAAAGTAAGCCATCAGTTTCTAGAGTTATTGCGGAAAAAAAGTCAAGAAGGTGTAGAAGTATACTATGCTTTGGACAGGTTAGGTGGAATTTTACTAAAGAAAAAGGAAAGAGAATTATTAGTTAAAAAAGGAGTTCATTTTACATATTACAATAAACCTGCTTTCCCTTATCTTTTTTCTTCTTTGGATCATCGGAATCATCGTCGTATTTCAGTTATTGATGGAAAGGTTGGTTACATTGGTGGATTCAACATCGGAAAGAAGTATTTGGGAGAAAAAGAAAAACTTGGTTATTGGAGAGATTATCATCTTCAAATACGAGGAGAAGGAGTTCAAGATTTAGAACAACAATTTGTATTAGACTGAAAGAGAAACTCAGAGAAACCGATTCCGATACACAATGCGGTAAAGGAAAAGGGAGCAACCTCGCAACGATTTACTGCATATTATAGTGGAGAAAAACTTGGGCAAGATTATAAAATGCTGTTTCAACAAGCAAAAGAATCCATTATTATATTAACACCTTATTTTATACCAAAAGACAGAACTATTTGGAACGCATTAGTAGATGCAAGAAAGAGGGGAGTGCGTGTCAAAATTCTATTCTCACCTCATTCGGATGCACTATTAGTTAAAGAAGCAGCATATCCATATATCCGAAAAGCATTAAAACAGGGGATGGAAGTATATGGTTACAAAAATGGGGTGTTACACGGTAAAGTATTTTTGATTGATGAAAAAGTATTGATGGTTGGGACCGTGAATTTTGATTCACGCTCGTTTCATTTAAATGAAGAAATGAACTGTTATATTCATGACCCTATCTATATTTCGAGAATAAAACCAGTGATTAATGCAGACTTACAAAATTCAAAGCAAGTAACATCCTCTGACGTCAATCAATTATCTATAAAAGAAAAAATAAAAGAAAAGGTTGCAAAAATATTTGAGTATTATTTGTAAAGACAATGTATTTTTATACTTGGATAACAGGGGCTATATGCTTAGTGATTTTACATATTTTCCATGGAATCAGCTGGGCAGTTGCTACAAGTTCGATAGAAAAGGCTGTGATTGATGTATTCCACGATCTCTTCGTGGAGAAGTAATGGCATGGCTTTTTAGATCTTTGGGTAATCTTAGGTTGATGGCGGTACCCCATCAACCTAAGAAAACAGGTCACCCCCAAAATGATAAATAGGCTTTTTTCACAATAAAACCTAAAAATTTCGTTTTGGGGGTGTTATAAAATTTTATCTTGATGGAAATGGGGCGGTACCCTGGTTTTAAGTTGAAAAATCCCCGGAAATAAACCTTTTATCAATATGATTATTTTATTTCGAGGGGCTCCTTATAAATCTTAGCTATATATTTTACGAAATCAATGACGGGATAGTGTATGAGTGAACGGTGCTGTGTAAAACGGATCCCTTCTTTTTCCATTTTCGAAATGAGTTGTTCAATTTCCAACTCTTTTTGTTGTATCCTATTATAATTTTGATATACAATGTTTTTCCATTGATAGGAAGAACCGTGAAAAAAATTCTCTCCTTTTACCATGTGACTAAATATAATTTCTATTTTTTCTCTACGTTGTTTTTCCTTCATATGCGCTTCCGTTGACTGCATGTTTATCGCCTCGTCCCTTTTTGTTGTATACTGTTTCACAAAATTTGGTCTAACTCATCATAGCCAATGTGCATTAAGCTTGTTGGGAATTGTCGTTTAAGGCTATCTCATCAACTGTATTTTTTTCAAGCGCTTAATCTAATATATTGGATTATAATCTTACGTCTAAATAAGTTGATAGTGTATATAAAACACTATCAATCTTTATTATAAAACGATTCTTTATAGGCATGCACCTTTTTACACTCACCAAAATTTACAACATGACGAGTATCTTTATCCATGAATGTTATTCTGTATTTACTGAGGTTAGTTTTTTATTTTGACTAACTAACATATTGTTTGCCTCAATATCTATTTTATAAAAAAGAAAATAGATGTAACGGTCCCTCTTTTGATAAAAAAATTCTATGAAAATATAGCGCTCTTAAAGAGTTTTGTTACAAGTTTGTTATGTTGGATTAAAAAAAAGGAAAGTAATATTTATTTGTAGAAAATTTTTAGAGATAAAAATAAGCTGAATATTCATGGTAAGAAAAGGGGGCACTTATATGCTAACAAATGATTTAGATTTCCGATTAGAACCACGTTTAAAAGAACTGTATGAACAACATAAAATAAGAGCGCAGAAGATAGACTGGGGTTATCATGAGTTTTTACCATGGGATAAGGGAATGGACTTTAAAAGAGTTCCTTGGGATGAAAGTCAAGTTACTCTCCCTTCTGGTGTAATTACGGCCATTGAAACAGCTTTATTAACAGAAGTGAATTTACCGTGGTTTACAACGTATTTATCTGCGACTTTTAAAGGTTCCCTTTCTGTTATTACAGACTTTATTCATACTTGGACCTCAGAAGAGGATCAACATTCGAATTTATTAGAGACATATTTACTACTCACTCGAAGTGTAAACCCTAAACGTATACATGAATTAAGAAAATCAGTCGTTGAGTGTGGATTTGAGCCTGATTTTCATACACCAATCGAAGCCATGACGTATACGACGCTACAAGAACTTGCAACAATGGTGTTTTACAATAATGTAGCTAAGGTGGCAAGTAAGCATGATCCAGATCTTGCTACATTATTACGCCGTCTTGCAAAAGATGAAACACTTCATTATGCGTTTTATCGAGATGTTATTCGAACACATTTAGAATTGGAACCAAATTATTGCTACCATATTGCCAATGTGATTAGGAATTTTAAAATGCCAGGTGCCGTCATGCCTGATTTTGAAAATAGAATGGCTGTGATTGCAAAAGAAGCAAACTATGGGCCACTACAATATTTTGATCAAGTACTTGATGTAGTGGTTGAGTATTGGGGGTTAAAAGACTTACGACCAATTGCCCCTCTAGCAGAAAAAGCAAGAATTGAGATTTTGGAGTATCATATAAGATTGAAAAAAATACGGGATCGATTTGGCCGTTTTCAAGGAAAAACTGATCTACGTTAATGAGTAGAGATTTCAGAATATGCGCGTGGGAATTCCCTTTTCTTTTATTTGAAATCTAGAACGCTCTCTATTATATTGCGGCTGTTTTACTTAATTTAACTTCTAAATAAAAAAGTGATTGACACCAAAAATAAACTCATGATATTATTGAATATTTGATAAAAAATAACATATGTGTTAAGCTTGAGAAGGTTACCACATATGGAGGTGGGTTATATGTTTCAAATTGGCGATAACATTGTTTATCCAATGCACGGAGCAGGTATAATTGAAGCCATAGAAGAAAAAGAGTTCTCAGGGAAAAAGCAACTTTATTATGTCATAAAAATGTCCATTAGTAATATGCAAATCATGATTCCTAAGGGCAAAATATTGAGTTCGAATATACGCCCAGTTATTGATATACTTACATTAACGCGCATTATACACATTTTTCAGCATGGAGAATCAGGCGAATTAATGCCTTGGAAACAAAGGTATAAAGTAAACACAGATAAAATAAAAACGGGTGAAATACAAGAAGGTGCTGAAGTTATACGTGATTTAATCCGTATAAAGAAGGAAAAAGCACTGAATACAAGCGAAAAAAAATTGTTGGATGATGCATATAAATTTTTGGTCAGTGAGCTAGAATTAATTAAAGGAATCACTGAAAAACAAATAAAAAGTTTCTGTTGAGATTTATTATAAATACTGTATGACATCTCTCGGAAATATCCTGAATTTTCTGGGTATATGTTGATTATTAAAAGGAAAGTATTTCAAAGATATTCAATTTCTTCAACTCACTTTTAGAGTAGATACCTCTTTTGTTATTACTTCAATCTAATCCATTTTTATTTTTAAATTTCTTTTACGAACGTTTGAAGTTTCATCAAATAACTCGATTAAATAGTCACTTGATTTTTACAATCCTGATTCACACTGGCACGGACAAGGAGCCGTAAGGATGAAAGAGAGGTAGGGCTTTCATTGTTTTAGGTAAATACTATCTAAGTCATTATTTCTAGAAGAAAAACAATCAATCTCACCACTATCTGTAAGAGTGCCTTATATCTACTGAGACGGTGAATAGTAATTGTTTATCTTCTTTACGTAAAATTGATAAACGAACTGGTAACACCATATGGTCAACTACAAAAAATTGGTTTCCAGAACAGGAAACCAATTTAAATTTTATTTACATACCAATAGTAAATTAAGCAGTAAGAAGGAGTACACACATGAAAAAAATGTTAACAAAAGAATTAAGTAATGAATTAAAGAAGCGAGAAGGGATCATCTCTATTACAGTTGAGTCTTATGAAAAAATCGAAGTTGGTGGAATTCGTGTAGATGGACCAGCTATTATTCTAATTAATCAAGAATAGGTAAAAATAGTTGCATACAAGGAGAAAAGGATCGGCCTTTAAGAGAAGGGGGATCCTTTTTGCTTGTTGCAGCTAATATGGGATATACATAACTTTTATCTGATGTGTTGGGATTAGAAGGAAGGAGAGGGTCGGGATTATCATGGTGGAGAGCTTAGTATTGGTAGGATTTCTTTTTACGTTATATAAATTAGTTGATAAAAAACAAACTAATTATTTAAAACGATAGATTGTTTCCTTTTTAAGGGCTAGATTTATTTGAGAGTGAAATGGATTATTTAAAGGAGGAATTTAGATGGATGCAAGGAAAGAACGCATAAAATACGAGAAGATGTCAAAGAATTATGATCGTATTTATTTAGTTTCGTTTATCCTATTAATTGTACTTGTTTGTAGTAGTGTGATTATCATAGGAGCTACAGGGGGAAAATATGGAGTGTTTTTATTGTTAGCAATTTTACTTAACGCACGTATTACGAAAGAATCTCAAAAAAAGTATGAGTACTATTCTAATAAAGGGCGTATTTAAAATGATACATATCCTGAAAGGAACAACCTAGATGTACATTCAAAATATCCCTATATCATCACCTATTAACTAGTAAAAGTAACTTTATATAAATAATTTTTTAGCAATGTAGAAATAGAAACCGTATCTTATTAAAATGTTATTTCCGTTCATATAATGAATTATCCTTCTAGCATATTTATAAGATTTACATCATATATTAGGAGAAAGAATGCGAGTTAGAAAGGAGTCTTATAGAATGAGTTATTTGGAGGGAAATGACTTTAGTAAACAAAATATGGTAAGTGTGCCTAATCCCTATGTATATCAGACATTACAATCAGTAATTGGTAAACATGTGGTTATTGAAACTGTAAGAGGAAATATAAGAGGTAAATTAAAGGATGTGAAACCCGATCATTTGCTCATTGAAGATACGGTGCCATATATTGTACGCATTCAACAAATTGTATGGATTATGCCAAAACAATAATCAAATTACATGTAATTTGATTTATAACTGATTAGCGTCATAGAACATCAAATAAAAACACAGGGTTTTATCTCTGTGTTTCTTCAAATTTTCGTTTTTGGATATATGCTTGAGCATGGATAATTTCTTTCTGAAGTTCTTTTAATTCTTTCGTAGATCCAGATTCAATTCTCATGTACGTAGTAACTAGACTAATCATCATATCCATTTTCTCTACTATATTTTGAATGACCTGTTCAGATTGCTCTTTTTTAGGGTGTTGTATTGCTATTAAAGCATTTTCTATATAATTGTTCTTTCGTTGCTGGATATCATAAATAAACTGTTTTGTGTTTGAGTTCATTTGTTATTCCTCCGTTTTGGATATACTTCTATTCTATCATATTTGAATGGAAAATATTAGATTACCCTAAATTCACACCTGTCTCGGTTTTAAGGTATTCATAATGTGTTCTAAATCAACTTTGATGTACTGAGACTGTTTTTTTTTACTGTTCCACTTCGAAAGTATTCAGGAAACTCATTTTTGATATACACCATATTATTTAGTTTAAGTCGCGATATATAATAAACGCCTCGTTGGTCCATTTGATCTAAATCTTCCAGTGAATAATAGCCTAAATCCCGAATACATAAATCGCCAGGTCGTAATGTTGCTAAACATTCTGTTCCAAAGGTCTTATCATTGTTCTTACCTGATTCAACTTAAAAATTTAAAACCTGTCCACTATGTAAATCATATTCTAATTGAATCTTTATACCTGCTGTTTGTGCACAACCACCTAATCCAGGATACACACTAGCTAAATGTTTTGGTACTTGAAAAATCGTCGCATCTAAAATACGAATCCGTTGAAAATAGGTAATTGAAGAGCTTGGAATCACTGATGTTTCACAAATTTTATTTTTTAATAATATAGAGAAGATATGTTTTAAAAAGCAAACATCCTTCTTATTGAAGCGTTTATTTAGTCCTTCTGGACTCATAAGAGTTCCTGTAACAGCATGAAGTTGACTACACAGTCGAACTAAGGAATCACTCGCTACACGTTGACTAATCCACACACAAATAATAGCTAAATCCTGTCCTGAAAATTTACGCTTTCTTTGTACAAAAGCTAGTTCTCTAGCGAGTTTTTCTAAAAATGATGGGGTAAGATGTTGATGTAATTCTTCAGCAAATAATTGTAGCTCGCTTCGAATTGAAAGATTCATAAAAATCTCATCCTTTCTAATAATCAAGCTTGTTTAGAAAGAATAACGTTTTTTTATACCTGAGGATAGTGAAAACTTTGAGTTTTCCTTACAAATATCGTGAATTCATTTCGAATTCGCGCAGTTTTCTGTTAATTTAAAGAGATAAACTTGGATATATATGCTAATATCAGGGGGGGTTGTAAAGAAAACTGGAAAAATGGAGGCAATTATGAAAACTTTCATATATATGGTGAGACACGGGGATTCACCGAAATTTGGAAAAGAAGAGATAAGAGGATTAACTGAAAAAGGAAAATTAGATGTTCAACGAATAACAGATGTATTACAAGGTGAGGGAATCGACGTTGTTATCTCGAGTCCATACAATCGCTCAATTCTAACTGTTCAGCAGTTAGCGAAGCAACTAGGACAAGAAGTTATAGTATTTGAGGACTTAAAAGAGAGAATTTTTATTACTGAAGAGGAACGAATGTCGGATAAAGAATTATTCCCTTTGATAGAAAAGTCATTCATAGACCCCGACTTTTCTTTAACGGGAGGAGAGTCGAATGTCGACTGTCAGAAACGTGCTATAAAAGTTTTAAAAGAATTATTAAACACCTATCGAGGACAGAAAGTAGTATTAGGCACTCATGGAGCTGTAATGACTTTGATGATGGGGTATTATGACAGTAAGTATGATTTGAATTTTTTACTACAGACATCAAAACCAGATATATATAGAATGGAATTCAATGGGCAGGAATTGGTGGAAGTTAAAAGATTGTGGGAAATTTCATAGATTGACTTTATTCATCCATAGCTTACCTAAATGACGTGTATTATAAGAAAAAGGGTTACTGCGGTAACCCTTTTTCTTATGGCATTGATTTCAACAATATAAAAATTCGGTTTCTTAGCGTACAAAACTCACGTTTTGTTCTTGCTATCCCGAGGTGAAATGGGAGGGAATGTTTTGGGCAGAATATTTTTAAAGTTATTTTTTAAATCAATCCTATTTGTTTTCTTATGCGGTATTGTTGTTTTTTCTATATTTCAGATTATTTTTGTCTGGAGTGTTTCGACAGGATTAGGGAGAGATGATATAGTCGGATTTTCTGATAATAAGTATGTAATTGGTCGTCCGCCTGTTAGCTATAATTTATATAAAAAAGATAGTGGGGAAACTATATTAGATAATGTTATTGGTTATAAAAGAGGGAAAACTAAAAGCTATATTCGGAATGAAATTGAATTTGTAGTGATAAATGAGACAAAGGGTAGCTATGAATTGTATAAAATAGAAAAGGCTTCAGAAAAAGATATAGAACGGCTGAAAGAAATGAAGAAATTAGAATAAAAGAGACTATCTGAAAGGTAAAAATGTACACTTGTTATTGTTAGATCTAAAAAATGGTTTAGACTGATAACTGGGTTTTATTTTATGAAAAGAATTATTATTAAAATAAAGCATTAGGGGTTCAGTCCCATACCCTCAAGCTAATATTTTGAAGTGTCCTCAAAACGAAAATTTTCTTCGTTTTGGGGAACTACCAATTTCTTAAGTTGGGCATGGGGTATCGCCAGCATTTGGGAAAAAATCAAGCTAAGCAAAAATAAAATAAGACATCTGTTTGGACAGCTCATTTACATAATTCTCGTTAGCGGGAGTTATCAATAATTCATATATGATAAAACTCTTAATTTAGTAATTTGCGTAGTACAAGCCGTAACCAAATCTATTAATCTGACATACCATATGAAGGTAACTTTAAATCGATAAAAAAGTTGCAAAGGAGGTGAATATAAAGTGGCATCATTTGAAATTGGAGCAAGATCTCTTTTCAATTTTCGAAACCAACGTTTTTTCTTATTAGTTGAAGATGAAATTACAATTCCAGATAAAGGTGTAGAAATTGATCCAGTTAATATCTACGAAATTGACGAGCAAACTTTCAATCTTATCAGAGATGAAGGTGATACACCTGTAATTGTACCAAGTGATGAATTTCCAACTGTACCACCTGGATTTAAATTAGAACGAAAATGTATTTTTACAGTCGATAATGCATACTTTGTAATCTATGATTTAGAAGATGGAACTGATAACAACGTCCTATTAAGAATCAGTGCAGCTTTATTTAACTCATTGAAAAATTCCGGTGTTCGTGAATGTGTACCTCAAAATTTCATTTGAGAACATAATTTGATTAAACCTCAAATGGAATACCCTTTGAACAATTTAACCCTTAGTAGAAAACTACGAGGAGTTAAATTGTTATGTAAAAAGTTTTTTTAATTATTAGCAGTTTTTGGCGGTTCGGCAGGTACAATTGCTAGTCCAAGTCGAGCAACCTAAGAAAAGCAAATACCCCAAAACGAGAAAATTAGCATATCCAGGTGAAAATGTACAATTTTTTTGTTTTGGGGGTATTATGAAATTCTTAAGTTGATGGGCATGCAACTGTACCCCATATTAGAAAAAACGATATTTTGATGCAAAGTTATCGTGCAAGCAAGAGCATTAAAGTTCTATCGTCAATTCATTTTTTGCTATAATAGATGCGTGGCAGGAAATAGATAGAAAGATACTGCTAGTAATTTATACTTACAATGTAGGGAGATTGAACAGAGTTATGGGGACAGAAAAAGAAATTAGTTCCGCTAAATTAATATGGAAGATGACGCGCCCGCATACGTTAACGGCGACGTTTTCTCCTGTAATTTTAGGGACAGTAGCATCACTTTATGTTGCTAAAATTGATTGGCTTTTATTTATTGCGATGATGTGCGCATGTTTAGCATTGCAAATAGCAACGAATTTATTTAATGAGTACTATGATTTCAAACGTGGATTAGATACAGCTGATTCGGTTGGAATTGGTGGTGGAATTGTCCGTCATGGATTGAAACCAAAAAATGTGTTAACAGTTGCGCTTTTATTGTATGTAGTAGCAGCACTTATTGGAATTTATATTTGTATGAATAGTAGTTGGTGGTTAGTTGTTATTGGTTTAATTGGGATGGCGGTTGGCTATTTATATACAGGTGGTCCATTACCAATTGCGTACACTCCGTTTGGAGAATTAGTTTCTGGATTGTTAATGGGGACATGTTTTGTACTCATTGCTTTCTTTATTCAAACGAATACGATAACGACTGAAAGTGTATTGATTTCCATTCCAATTGGAATTTTAGTCGGTGCAATCAACATGTCGAATAACATCAGAGATATCGAAGAAGATATTAAAGGTGGCAGAAAGACATTAGTAATCCTCCTTGGGAGAGAGAAAGCAGTGGTAACACTAGCTGTAGCCTTCCTAATTGCTTATTTATGGATTGCCGTGATTGTGTTGATGGGTTATATAAGCCCTTGGGCATTAGTTATGTTCCTAGGTTTGAGAAAGCCAATCTCTGCCATTCAAAGTTTCCAAAAAGGGGCAAAGGATCCTGGGTATATGCGCATCGCCATGAAATCAACAGCGATGACAAATACGATTTTCGGCTTCTTATTATCAGCGGGGTTATTAATCAGTTACTTGTTTTAAATAAAAAATATTGTTAAATAACTTAACCCCAATTTCTCAATTTTAATATGGAGAGATTGGGGTTTTATTTTGAGTTTTTTAACGTTATAAACTATTCTCATTTGAAATGCAAATACCAATAAATTGCAACTTCATCATTTTCAATATCCAAACCTTTATAAACAAGAAAATCAAACCCACCAATTACAAATCCACATTTTTCATAAAATTTACATGCTGCGACATTATTATTTTGCGTTTCAAGCATGATCCCGGGCATATTGCCTTCTTTTGCCCACTTCTTTGCTTGGTCAACCAATCCTTTACCAACTCCGAGTGTACGATATTTTTTATCCACCGTTATCTCCTCTATGTAAGCATAGTGATTCCAATTCTTTTTCAATACCATAAATCCAATGATTTGGTTATGTAACAGTGCTATGTAAATTACTTGATTAGGGTTATTAATATATTCATTGTACGCTAGTTCTTCATTATCATTTTGATTTTGTAAATAACTTTTTTCATAACTCGGAACGTCTTCTATTGTATATTCTATGCGTCTATTTACTTTTGAAAGAGAAAGCATTAACCGAGCATTCACTATAAAGCTGTCATCAATCTCCGGGAAATTGTCTAAATCATTTTTTTCTAACTCTCTAATTAAAAGGTTCATCGAAGTACCTCCAAATCATATTATTTCTTCCGGTTCTTTATGTAATTCAAATTCATTCCAATTACAAAATGATAATAGAATTTCAATAGTAAGGCTATCATTACAAGTTCTTCCTAAAATCATTAAATTTTATAAAGAGAAAGGGTATGAATTTAGGGTATACAATGATGAGGTTCATTTTCATTTAAACTTCCAGAAAGATTAACGTCTATAGTATAAACTTATTTCTTTTGAAAAGTGTTTTTATTACTAAATCAATAACTAAGACAAAAGTCGATTTACTATTTTATAAAGAAATCGGCTCTTTCGTTTATGTATTACGTTACAAGAGCTTTCTTATTTTCCACGGAATGTCCTTTTTAGAAATCTATGCAACAGAGTCTTTATAGTAAGAGTATCTTGTTGGGAATAATCAAAAAAATCTATATTGTAATATAAAAAATCGCTATGATATTAAAGGATACCTTACAACAATCCCAATAAATTCTTCTCAATAATTGAAAATAAAATCAATCCAGATTATTATATTGTTATTGTAAATTTATTTTATTTAAGGAGGATATATAGATGAAAAACTCAAAAGGCTCTATTGAATCAGAGATAAGTAAAGCAATTACTCACTGGGAAAAGGACTACTTAGGACGCGGGTCTATATCCGTTAAGACAGATATATTACGGGATATGATTATCGTAAATTTACAAGGTATTTTAACACCGGCTGAATATACTGTTTGCGAAACGAAAGACGGTATGCTAACGATAAAGAAAAATCGTTCGGAGCTAGTTGAATCTGGAATTGAAGATTTGAAAGAGATCATACTAGAATTAACTGGAGAAAAAGTGAAAAGTTTTCATACGGATATAAGCTCTCGTACAGGTGAACGAGTAATGATTTTTAAATTGTTTCATAATCTTGAGGAAAAGTTTTAAAAATTAAAACCACCGTAGTGTTAGTGGGAGATAATTAAGAAACCTAAAAGTTTTGCACTTTATTTACAATTATTAACATGATAATAATTAAAAACTTGAAATTATTTACGTATAATGAATTTCGATTGAAATAACGCTTGGAAAAATGGATAAATAAATTGACAAACTGCTTAATATGGTTTATCTTATAATTGTTTTAAAAAATTGATAGATGCTCATTTTAACAGTTTGCTATAATTAAGGCTTTAGCATTTTTTTAATATGTAATATTGATTAAATGAAAAAGTTTCTTAATTGAAAGATAGCACATAACATAAATTGATATATTGATTGCATAATCTAGGAGATCAGAAATATACTTTTCTTTTTAACAGGAGTAATACATACATTATTATCCTCTATAAAATGGGAGCTCTTCAAAAAACTTTATTGAAGTTAGTTGAAGTGAAACCGACAATCTCCATAATTCAATGATGATATAAAATCATTGAATTATGGAAGTTGTCGGTTTTTTTTATGGGAAAAAACGATGTACGAAAAAGAGTGAATGAAAATTGAAATTAAAAAACTATCTTACTTAAAAGGAATTTTTATAGGTTATTTTCGTTTAGAAGGGAGTATTATACATGTTAATTTCGCTGAGTTCATCAACACTGTTAACATTATTTTTTATGGCGCTTAGTGCTTCTTGGCTAAGTGGATTATTGTTTTTACATGCAAGGATGCCTTTGCGTTTTGTTCATATCCACATTGGTATCGCTGCTTTGCCTTCATTGGTTTCTTTACTCGCACTTGTTAATCACAATGGAGATAGAGTTGTGGGGCCTTGGCATCTAGATACTTTAGCTTGGTTCATGGCTTTCTTTGTTCTTACAATCGGTTTAATCATTCAGCGTTTTTCTATACGTTACTTACTGGGAGATCGCTCATATCGAAAATACTTTGCACTTTTTACATTTACTACAGGTGTATCTTCGGTTGCATGGTTAAGTGATGATCTTCGTTTCATGATTATTTGTTGGGGAGCAACTTTTATAGGATTGGTTCTACTCATAGGGCTAAATAAAGGGTGGAAAGTAGTTAGTGAAGCAACAAAAATTTCTAGTTATTTATTTACAATAAGCTGGATTGCCTTACTAGCAGCTATCATTTGGCTTTTTCAAGTCACTGGACAGTGGCAGTTAACATCAGTTTTAACGAATGAAAATGTAGCTCAATTTGGAACATTGGAGAAAACAGGAATTAACTTATTCATTATATTAGCTGTGATGATTCCAGCAGCACAATGGCCTTTTCAAACATGGTTAATTGAGTCTGCTGTTGCTCCAACTCCTGTTTCTGCTATTATGCATGCGGGGTTAGTAAATGCTGGCGGTATCATGTTAACTAGATTTTCACCTCTTTTTCATGATGATATTGCACAAATCATTTTACTAATTTTCTCTAGTATTTCTGTCTTAATAGGAACAGGAATTAGCCTAGTTCAGGTTGATTATAAACGTCAGCTAGTGGGGTCAACTATTGCACAAATGGGGTTTATGCTTATTCAATGCGCATTAGGAGCTTATTTGGCGGCTGTTATTCATTTAATTTTACATGGTTTGTTTAAAGCTACATTGTTTTTACAAGCTGGTTCTTCCGTACAACGTTTTGGGGCAGTGAAGCAGTCTAATGAAAAAATATCTAATTTATGGATTATGGTCGGACGTGTTTTCGGATTATTTATAGCGATTGCTTTTTGGTTTACGACTTCTGGAGAAGGGTATGAATTAGTTAGTGCGTTCATCTTAGGGTGGTCATTATACTTTTCATGGAAACAACTTGTTGTTTTTGGAGAGGGAAGAATGGGACGAATTGTTGGCGTATTTATTTTAGTTGGATTTTCTCTCATTTACTTTACCGTTCATAATTCTCTTTATAAATGGTTGCATACTGACATGTATCAAAATGTTCAACCTTCAGCTCCAGCCGTTATTTTTGTTATATGTCTCTTATTATTTGGTAGTGCTATTAGTACTCTCGTTACTCGTAATCAATCTTCTACTATATTTGCTGTAATGTATCTTTGGTTCGTTCGAGTAGGTGAGGCGAGACAAAAGTCAGTAGAAAGTCATCCAAGCTATCTTAAACATTATGTATCAAAGGGAGGTAATCAGTGATGAGCATATCGTCAATCGTAACGAAAGAGACTTTAAAAAAGAAAGATACAAACATTGAAATACAAGAAAAGAATATAAATGATTTAGTTGAATCTGCTAGCCGAGTGATTGCACCACTTTGGCCGATTGCTACATTTGCAGCTCATCACCCTTGGATGGGACTTGAAAAACAATCATTTGAACAAGTTGCAGATTGGTTAAAAGAAATTAGTAATGTGGATATATATCCTAGTGATTCTATGATTCATTCGGCAAAGGCGAAAGGTGAAATTGAGGAATCATTTTTACAAAGTGGCTTGTCTCGTTGGCTTGATTCACAATCTTTTCATATCCCGCGAAAAAAAGCGGAGCAGTTTTGCCAAGCAGCTTTAAAATTAGAGGAATTACCTTTTAGTTTATTATCATCGCCACAATTAAATAAACTGGCAGAAGAAATGAGTTATATAAATACAGGAAATATGAAAGACTCTTCTATGCAATCAATAGGTTCGCTTATAGAGAATGGAAATAGTGAAAATCTATCTGATATTCTTAATTATCATATTATTAAATGGTGTAAATTATATTTGGATGACTCCGGGTCAAGTTGGACGATGCCAAATCGAGAGAAAGGTTTGTATCGCGCATGGCATCACCTTATTAAATTTGATTCAGCGCTCAGTAAAAATGAGCGTAGAGTGTTAAAAGATTGGCCAGAGGATGCCCAGATAGCTTTAACAAAAGCTTTATCTGAATTAGGAATTTCTGAATCTAACATGCAAGCATACCTTGAAGGGCACTTGCTCGCTTTGCCTGGATGGGCAGGAATGATACTATGGCGTTCCCAACAATCAACTCAGGAACAGGAACTTATGATTGAATATTTAGCAGTTCGAATTTCTATGGAACTGGCCATTGTAAAACCTTATTTACCTTTAAAAAATCAAAAGGTTGAGAAAAAAGTTTCGATTGTCCCACTTATAGCTTCTTGGATCTATTGGGGGAATATTTCAACTCTGGAATGGTCACAAATGTCTGCAGCTGAACAAAGCGAATTATTAGCATTTGCCTATCGTTTTGATGAAAATATTCGCAGGAAACTTTGGTTAGAAGCTTGGGAACAGACGCATGCAGAGCAATTAAGGGAAAAGATTGTTTCTAAGCAACGTGCAACTAATGATAAAAAACGTGTATTAGCTCAATTAGCATTTTGTATTGATGTACGTTCAGAACCGTTTCGTCGCCACCTAGAAAAATTAGGTCCGTTCGAAACGTTTGGAATAGCTGGTTTCTTTGGGTTACCAATTGCGACTAGTGAACTAGGTAGTAATGACAGTCATCCTTCTTTGCCAGTTATATTAAAACCGAAACATCAAATAAAAGAGCTCACGGATGAAAATGAATGTAAATCTTATGAACAACGTAAGATGGTAGGCAGTTCGTTACGTTATACATTTAAAACGATGAAACAGAACGTATTGACAAGTATGTTGCTACCTGAAGTAAGTGGTCCTTTACTTGGTTTACAAATGGTGACAAGGAGTTTTGTGCCAAGAAGAGTAGGTGGTTTCATTCGTAACCTTCGTAAAAATATGTTGCAAAAGCCTGATACAACCTTCTCGCTTAATCATGTTCATGATACAAAATGCGAGATACCGATCGGTTTTACGAAAGAAGAAAAAGTGAATTATGTGCGTCAAGCTTTAAAGATGGTGGGATTGACAGAAAAATTCGCGCCTTTAGTTGTAATGTGCGGACATAGTAGTCAAAGTACGAACAACCCTTATGCAGCAGCGCTTGAGTGTGGTGCTTGTGGCGGAGCAGCAGGGGGATTCAATGCAAGAGTTTTCGCTACTTTATGTAATCTTCCAGAAGTAAGAGAGGCGTTGTCTGCTGAAGGCATTAAAATTCCTGAGGATACCATTTTTGCGGCAGCTGAACATAAGACAACAGTGGATGAATTGGAATGGATTTATGTCCCAGAACTTTCGGAAACTGCGCAAGAAGCATTTGATTGTATTGAGTCGGTTATGCCAAATGTGAGCCAAGATGCAAATAGAGAGCGCTTAACGCAATTACCTAATTTTAAAAAGAAAATAAAAAATCCAGGTAAAGAAGCACAGCGATTTGCAGAAGATTGGAGTGAAATACGTCCAGAATGGGGATTAGCCCGTAATGCATCTTTTATTATCGGACAGCGTGAATTAACTCAGGATTGCGACTTAGAAGGTAGGGCTTTCCTTCATAATTATGATTGGAAACAGGATGAAAGTGGCGATATATTAGCTAACATCATTGCGGGACCAGGAACAGTAGCTCAGTGGATAAATTTACAATATTACGCTTCAACTGTAGCTCCTCATTATTATGGTAGTGGAAACAAAACAACCCAAACTGTAACGGCAGGTCTCGGTGTTATGCAAGGAAATGGAAGTGACTTGTTGCCAGGCTTACCTTGGCAATCCGTTATGCAGTCAGATAGTGAGACATATCATTCACCACTGCGTTTACTAATTGTAATTCAAGCACCTATTGAATATATAGAGCGTTTGTTAAATGCCAATCTCACATTTCGAGAAAAAGTTCAAAATGGATGGGTTAGACTGGCAAGTGTTGATCCAGAAGGACAATGGAAAAATTGGTAACAATCATGTCATAAATAATCAACTATCATTACTAGTTTAAAAGTTCCATAAATACAATCGTGAAGAAGGAGTGCTCCATATGAATTCAAAGAATAAAAAAGTATTATTATTAACGGACATTGAACACGGAATAGAGCCTATTATCCAACAAGTAACCAACATTCAACAAGAAAACATGTTGACTATACACAGCTATGATTCTGTAATTGTACATCCTTATGGAGATATAATGAGATCTGTTATTATTGCTATTTATCAAGAAAATGTTGAAGAGATTTTTGTTGTAGGAATAGAGGATAAAGAAACTGATGTAGTTAATCTACAAATTCAACGTGACTCCATAAAAAATAACAGAGAAATAGAATATCTCTTTAAAAATTGCATGCCTGAATTTTCAAGTGGTAGCCTTAATGCATGGCTAAGTGGACAAGAAAATGTTAGTGAAAATATTGAGAAGAGTATAGATATGATTCGTCATCATCCGTTAATACCTTCTGATATTAAAGTTCATGGTTTCATGATTGATAGAACAGGTGAAAAAGAAATGGTTGTTAAAATTCCTACTAATAAAATAGTTGAAAAAGTCAATTAAACTATTAAAGACAAATAAATTCTTATGTATAAATTACTGTTATATAATGAAATTTAATATGTTTTAAGAATTAGAAGGGATAGTTATGCAAAATAAAATTATCGTTATGTTTCAAAAAGATTTTCGTTTATATGATAACCCAGCTTTATTTGAGGCTGTTCAGTCTGGTGAGGTTCTTCCGGTATATGTACAAGATGAAACTTTTTCAATAGGAAGTGCATCAAAGTGGTGGTTACACCATGCTATAATAGATGTCAAAAAGCAACTTGAGGCATTGGGATCTACTTTAATAATTCGCAAAGGAAATACGCTGGAAGAAATACTTTCTCTCATAGAACAATTAGGTATAACGGCTGTATATTGGAATATTTGTTATGATCCAGATAGATTACAATGTAATCAAAAAATGAAAATAATGTTAGAAGAGAAAGGTATTATTTGTAAGGAATTTAATTCGCATTTATTATTAGAACCGTGGATTATTAAAAAGAAAGATAACACTGAATATAAGGTGTTTACGCCTTTTTACAATGCATTTCAAAAGCAGGAAATACCTAAGCCTATTAGTAAAGTGCAGCGTATAAAGGGAGGAAGCTCTTTACCAGCAAGCTTATCTGTTTCAGAATTACATTTGCTGCCGACTATACCGTGGACATCCCATATTGAATCAATATGGGAGCCTACAGAAGAAGGGGCATACAAAGCATGTAAGAAATTTTTCTCTAGCAAATTAGCCTCTTATAGTGAAGGAAGAGACTTTCCAAATCAAAATGCTCATTCGATGTTGGCACCATATCTTTCATTTGGCCAAATATCAGTGAGGTGGATGTATCATTACTTAATCAATAAAAGTACCGAAAGACAATGTAGTCTTTTTGAAAAACAAGTGAATAGTTTTATACGTCAATTCATTTGGCGAGAGTTTTCTTATTATTTACTATATCATTATCCATTTACAGTATATAAACCTCTTAATAAGAGCTTTGAACATTTTCCATGGAATAATGAAGAGGAGTTATTAACAGTATGGCAGAAGGGTGAAACTGGTTATCCGTTTATTGATGCGGGAATGCGGGAACTATGGCAAACAGGTTTTATGCATAATCGAGCAAGAATGGCTGTAGCCTCTTTTCTTGTAAAGCATTTGTTAATTCCGTGGCAAGAAGGAGCAAAATGGTTTTTGGATACATTACTAGATGCTGATATTGCAAATAATACAATGGGGTGGCAATGGGTTGCTGGAAGTGGAGCAGATGCATCACCGTACTTTCGTATTTTTAACCCCATCACACAAGGAGAAAAGTTTGATAAAAATGGAGAGTATATAAGAAAATGGGTACCAGAATTAAAAGATATGCCGAATAAATATATACATAAACCTTGGGAAGCACCTGAGCATATTTTACAAAAGGCCAATATAAAGCTTGGTCATACATATCCTTTGCCAGTTGTTGATCATAAGGCCGCACGGGAGAGAGCCCTTTGTGCATATAAAAGTATGAAAGAGTTCGTATAAAATAGATTAAACAATATGTATTTGAAATTTAAATATTAGAATTTTATCCATTACAAGGACATACTAATCATATAAAGTTTCTATAATCTTCTAGTAAAAAGGAGAATGTTTATGAAAAAGTCTAGTATTCTAGTATTTTTACTAACATATGGTTTGTTTTATGTTTCTAGTATTTTATTTCCTATTGATCGCACTTGGTACGATGCGCTAGAAAAGCCGTCTTGGACACCTTCTGGTATGACAATCGGAATAATTTGGGCTGTATTATATGGACTTATTGCATTATCAGTTGCAATTATTTACAACAAATATGGATGTAAGCCAAAAACATTTTGGTTTGTATTCCTTTTAAATTATATGTGTAATCAAGCGTTCAGCTACTTTCAATTCAGTCAAAAAAATTTATTTTTAGCAACAGTAGATTGTTTACTAGTCGCTATTACTACGTTACTTCTCATAGCGGTTTCTTCCAAATTATCTAAAGTATCGACATGGTTGCTAATTCCATATTTTTTATGGTCCGCATTTGCTACATATTTATCTTGGATAATTTATAGTATAAATTAAAGACGTAAATAAAAACTTGAGCATAATAAAAATGCTCGAGTTTTTATGTTTATTAATGGTAATCTAAAATATAGAATATATACATCTTAGGGAGGTCATCTTTTTGAAGAAATGGATAAAAATTATTCTGTACTCTTTACTAGGTATTTTACTTATAGGAAGTATTACGTTTTTGACTTGGTCACAGTTTACTTATAAACCGACGAAAGAGGCTTTGTCGTTAGTAGATGGTAAAAATGATGAAGATCATATAGTTTTTGGAGAGAAAGGTGCTAAAGTAGGGGTTATTTTTTATCAAGGTGCTAAAGTAGAAGCTGAGGCTTATAGTTACTTAGGGGAAGCTCTTGCAAAAGATGGGCATTTTGTAGTAATGCCTAAGTTACCATTAAATTTAGCGATATTTGGAATCAATGCGGTAGACAGTGTAATGGAACAGTATCCTGCAGTTCAAAAATGGTATGTCGCAGGGCATTCAATGGGGGGAGCTATGATTTCTAAGTATGCCTTTCAACATGAAGACAAGGTAGACGGGATCATTTTCTTAGGTTCGTATCCTGCAGATGACTTCTCTACAAAATCGATTCCGATGTTATCAATTTATGGGGAAGTAGATGCTTTAGCAACTGTAGAAAAAATAGAGAACAATAAAAAGTTAATGTCAAAGAATACAACTATGCACATGATAAAAGGCGGAAACCATGCTCATTTTGGCATGTATGGTGAGCAAAAAGGTGATAATGCAAGCTTAATTACGCCAAAAGCACAACGAGATGAAACAGTAAAGGTAATGGAAGAATGGCTATTAAAACAGTGATAGCGAATGTAATAAATTGATCGAAAGAATTCTCCTTCCTCAAGCGATAGCCCAACGGTAGAGTAGGTAAGAGAGAGAAAAACTGGAAACAAAGAGCCAACTCATAAGAGTGGGCTCTTTGTTTATATACTATCTTCTACTAGTTTTCTTATTTTCTCCGGAATGTCTTTTTCAGAAATAACTTCGTAAGAATAGACATACTTACCTTTTACATGGATTTTTAAGTAAGTTTTTCTTATAAAATCATTAGGAGTATTCGTTCCTACTGTATACTCTTCTTCATTTCCAGATTCATCAATGCCTTTTAACGAGTATATAGCTCTACCGTTCGTATGATAATCGGGAACACCATATCCTTCCGCAACGGCATATACATTTTTCTCTTCAGCAAGTGGATTTAATATGTCTAGATCCCCGCGTAACATGAAGGGGAGTAAGTATATAAGAAGGCCTATTCCTATTATGCAAAGTATAAATTTCTTCATAATTGTTTCTCCTTTTGTTCATTTACATGATTCAGTATAGAAAAAAATTCTTATGAATTTAGAAGTGAATTTCTTAAGTTTTTCTTAAATAGGTTTTTAAAGGAGGGATAACATTGTATGGTTATTCTCTTGTGCAAATCGTGTTATGAGCTTAGATTTGCAATGATAAATGTTTTTTCATTAGATAATTACTTTACCAATAATCGAGATGTTTGCGGATACATTTATTTTTGGGATACATAATTATATTTAGAGAATACCCAGTTACAGTATTTGAATTTTTAATAAGAAGGGATGCGAAGGAATGAACTCACAGAGACAAGGCTATGCAGGCTGGTGGCAAGGCGGACACGGTGGTTGGCCGGGTGGACACGGTGGTTGGCAAGATGGACATGGTGGTTGGCAAGGCGGACACGGTGGTTGGCAAGGTGGACACGGCGGTTGGCCGGGCGGACATGGTGGCTGGCAAGGTGGACACGGTGGTTGGCAAGGTGGACACGGCGGTTGGCCGGGCGGACATGGTGGCTGGCAAGGCGGACATGGTGGTTGGCAAGGTGGACACGGTGGTTGGCAAGGCGGACATGGTGGTTGGCAAGGTGGACACGGTGGACACGGTGGTTGGCAAAGTGGACATGGATATTAAAAAGATACTATAAAATCATTTTTTTATGCAAAGTTTGTATATTTTCATTTGTATAGTAAGGATATAGTGAAAACAGCAAAGAAATCCTGTGAAGTAAGGATTCTATCCGTAAAATTAAAGCAGTGGAAATGTCAAAAGAACAAAAGACACCGCTTTTTATTATTCAAGGAGAAAGAGACTATCAAGTTCAATCGAAAATCGAAATCCCTCTTTGGAAAGAACAATTAAAAGAACGACATAACATTGATTATCGACTATATCCAAAGTTAAATTCCTTATTTACAGAAGATTATGGAGAAATAAGTAAACCGGATGAATATTATAATTCTGCTAATATCTCTGAGTATGTTATAAATGATATTGCTACTTGGATGCAAGGAAGATTGCAATTAAATTAGCAACCATATGTTTTAATAAAGACTTTCTTTCTGTAATCAAAATAGAAACATTTTTATTAGGTTATATGTTTTTTAAAAGCACTCTTTGAAAAGGAGTGTTTTTTGATTTTGATTTAATTAACGAAAAAAGTATCTTGTACTTCTTTTGTAACTTTTTCTAAATAGAAATTTTCTATAAAATAAGGGGCTTGCCTTCCAAACAAATCGTTATTTGTAACACTTTTATCAAAGCAAATTTCTCGTGACATTTCTTTGATATTCAAAAACATTAATAACCTATTGTGTGAAGTTTTTTGAAAATTTAGGTTTAACATCTTTAAAATAGGTGTATTACATATTACATAACAACTAAATAAGAAAATAAAAAATCTAAGGGAGGAAAAATATAATGCATAAGAATGAAAGAAAACCGGTAGTTCATGAATATGAAAATGAACAGGAAGTAGTTATGAAAGTAAAAGAGCTAGAATTGCAAGGGATTCGCCAAGATGACATTTACGTCTTAACACATGAAAAACATCTAACAAAAAAGATTGCGGATGATACAAACACAAATACGATTGGAGTAAAAGAACAAGGATTGGGTACAAGTATTATCAACTTTTTCTCCAAAAAAGGGGACGAACTCCGAAATCAAATGGAGGAAATGGGGTTGTCGAAGGAGGAAGCTAACTTATATGAAGAAAAACTAGATCAAGGGAGAATTTTACTCCTAGTAACAGCTGAAACACCAACGGCAAGTGATAGGCAGCCGCAAAACTATCATTCTCTCTAATAGATTGCAACATCTGATAAATAGATAAGTTAATTATTTTAGGTTGTAGCATGGAAGAAAATAAAAGTAGAGAAGGGTGAGAAAAATGAAACATACAATATTTAAATATGCTGTGATTGGGATTACGACCGGAGTCATGGTCTCCCTGTTAAAAAAAGGAAATCGGAAAGCTATACAAACAAAAGGAAAAAGAGTAAAAGACAAACTACAAGAAGGAAACATAAAGGAAACATTAGAGAAAGTAACTGAGACAAGTAAACAATTCTCTGTAACTGCAGCTAATGTTGCAAAACAAACATTACCACAACTGCTTACAGCCACACCGGTTGTCATTTCTACTATTAAAGATTTAACAGAAAACGAAAATAACAAAAAGAAAAAAGATGAAAAGGATAACGAAATAAATCAAAATAGTAAGGACATAGACGGAGAAAAAACGAAAAATGAAAAGAAATATATGAAAGAAGAGAAAGAAGAGAGTGCCTAGATTGAATTCTAAAAAGAGAAAGTGAGGAAAAAGTATGAAATCTCTGTATGCAATTGATGTAGGAATTGGCTTTACCAAGCGGGCATATCGACAGGATGTAGATTCTGAGGTGACGATTAAGAGTGAAGTTTCCACACTAGCCCCTGTACCTAACCATGCTGAAAGTGAAGATTTAACAAAGGTGAGTTTTATAGACTTAGACTTTGCATACTACATGGGAAATGAAGCGCATCAATCTGACGCTTCATTTCTTCCTCCATTTGACGAAGAAATAGAAAATTATTATGAAAGCGAACAGTTTAAACAACAAATATTTGGTTGCATTGCAAAGGATTATAAAGAAAATGTCGTGTTACCTTTAGTTGTGACCGGGCTTCCCGTTACTTGTTTTGGTAGTCAGCATGAGCAATTACAAAATGTATTAAAAAAAGAAACTTCCGTGCAAATTGATGGGAAATTTATTAATATTACGGTGGAAAATGCTTTGATTCTTCAGCAACCGGTCGCTTTACATGCCTATTTCTTAAAAGAGGGAATCATTCAGGAACGAGATCGTATCTTAATTATTGATGGTGGATTTCGTACATTAGAAATGACAGATATGAAACAGAATGTCATTTTAAATCATTATGAGACAGAACTAGGATGTAGCAAGCCTTTGAAAAATATTAAGAATATCCTGCAGAATCATGCGGGTGAAAGTAATCAATTGCATATTAACGACATGCCAAAAATATTAGAAAAAGGATATGGAGGTCGAGAAGAAAATCATGAGACAAGTCAGGTTGATACTTTGATTCAAAAAGAGTTGGATGCACACTTCCAAGACGTTATGCGTGTATTACAAGAACAATTTAAGTTAGACCAGTATGAAACTATTATTTGGACAGGAGGAATAGTAGATATCCACAAAAAACGAATTGAAAAAATGCAAGGTGAAATTTCTTCTTTCCGTATGGTAGACGCTTCGAAAGAGGCTGCACTTCATGGATACTATATGATTGGAAGTCAAGTATTTGAGGACATCACCAATCAATCTGCATATGAATCTAAATTATAATAACGACCGAAATAGAGTTCGTTGAATAGACGTGCTAAATTATGTGGCTTCTTTTCCACATATAAATAAGAAAAGATGAAAAGTGCTTGTATAGAGGAAATGTTTAAAATTGAGAATAAAAATAACTAATATATAGGGGGTCTTCCTTGTAATAGAAGAAGACCTCCTATGCCATTTAGCTTGTAATTTAGATGATCTAAAAACTTTTCCTCCAAGACATGAATACCTACATACAAATTTCATATTACGGATATTATTCGATCAAACATAAAACTATTCAGAAAGGAAGAATAATATGGAATGCATAAAAATGCCGA
Organism: Bacillus cereus group sp. MS39; assembly: GCF_040448665.1. Taxonomy (NCBI): domain Bacteria; kingdom Bacillati; phylum Bacillota; class Bacilli; order Caryophanales; family Bacillaceae; genus Bacillus; species Bacillus cereus group sp. MS39. The sequence continues at coordinate 2,320,959 of NZ_CP123058.1, forward strand.
AATGGAATTGGTATCATGTGAAAACTAGTGAGCTTGAAAAACTTTCTTCTATAATCCCTCGTGATGTAATATCTTATTTCTCTCAATTTGTAAAGAAAATAAGTTCTCCTTGTGAAAATGGCTTATATGTTTATACGTTATCACCAAGTCAAACTTGTGTATATGGTTCTTTTTTATATGATCAAGATAAAAAAGACGCCAAAATTCAAAAATTTCTTCATTATTTCGTAGCTCATGAAGTACTGATAACGGTCCAGGAAAAAGAGGAAGAGGATTTTCAAGAATTAATACATAATTTCCCGGTGGGTACAAAAAATTGTAATAGTTCCGCTGAAGGAGTATGTACTATCTTATCAATGTTTATTTCTCACTATTTGCGAGAGGTTGACTATTTTGAAAACAATTTCAGAAATGTATTATGGGATTTTTATCATCATAATAACATAGCAGTTTTAGAAAGAATTTATCATATTCGTCATGAATTATTTATGAACACACATGTGTTTCGCTTAATACAAGAAGTGTTACAAGGCTTGGAGGAAGCTTGGTTAGAAAATATAACAAAAACTCTTTGTTATAAACAAACACACTTGAAATTAGAGCGTGGATTACAACTTGTTAAAGAGTACCAAGAAGAATTAGACACGATGATTCATTTACAAGAAGTTGTTTCTTCTCATCGTGGGAATGAAATTATGAAAGCTCTTACTGTATTAACGGCTGTGAGTACGCCTTTGACAGCCTTAGGAGCATTGTGGGGGATGAATTTTAAATACATGCCTGAACTAGAATGGAAATATAGCTATTTAATTGCTCTCTTATTTATTATTTTTACAACGGGAGGTATGTATATGTATATGCGATTTAAAGGATGGACAGGTGATTTATTACAAGTAAAGAAAAAGAAATCTTTTTTTAAATCTAATTAATCCTGTTTATAAAAAATATGATAAATATTAACCTAGATATAAGGTTAGTAATATTTATTAATGGGGGGAGTGCCATATCCCCATCAAGTTAAAGTTTTGATGTCCCCGCATTTAAAAAGATGCTCTTGGATAAATCCAGGAGCATCTTTTTAAATGCGGAGTAGTGCACCACTGTAATCAATTTAAAGAATCGAAATCTTCCATAACGAAATTTTTATTCATTTTTAAATGGTGATATTGAGATGTTAGGTTGATAAACCTCTATTAGTTTCGAATTGAATATTCTTCTTACCAGCTAAAATGTATAGATTAGCTTTTTTTAGGTCTCTTAGGTGGATTGTTATATTACTATCAAGATAATATTTTGAATAATCCTCAAAACAAAGAAAAGTTTTGTCAGAAAAAAATAAAATCTTATTAATTTTTATAATTAGTTGAATTTTTATAGAAATAATCCTCTTAATATATTAAAATAACATCGTATTATGTCTGATTTTAATTAGGGGAGAGAAATTTTATGTTGAAAAAAATTATTCCAGTTGCTTTAGCAATAAGTACAGTTACTTTTACTAGTGTATTTGCTGCGCCTTCAGCCCAAGCAAGTACAGAACCAAACCGCTACATAGATGTGCAAATGCTCGGTATTAACGATTTTCATGGGCAACTAGACACTGTAAAAAAAATTAACAATAAAGATGCAGGGGGAATTGAGTACTTAGGGGCTTATTTACGTGATCGTGAAAAACAAAATCCGAATACATTAAAGGTACATGCTGGCGATGTTGTTGGAGCAAGTACTCCTGTTTCAGCATTATTACAAGACGAACCTACGATTGAATTTCTAAATGATTTGAAATTCGATGTTGGAACTATAGGAAATCATGAATTTGATGAAGGTGTTGCGGAAATGAACCGCCTTATTTATGGTGGATACCATGAGAAAACAGGGGATTTTAAAGGAGCAAAATTCCCATATGTTGCTGCAAATTTCTATAATAAATCCACCGGTCGTTTATTTTTACCACCATTTACTATAAAAAAGGTACAAGGAGTTCCTGTTGGATTTATCGGAGTCGTAACAACGGATGTTCCTAACCTTGTTATGCCTACTATGCTAAAGAATGTAGAAATTACAGATGAAGTTGAAGCTATTAACAAATCAGTAAAGCAATTAAAAAAACTAGGCGTTAAATCTATCGTTGTTCTTGCGCATAACGGAGGTACAACAGATGGGAACGGCGTAACAAATGGTGATATCGTCCGATTAGCAAATGAGACTGATTCAGAAGTCGATGTTATTTTTGGTGGGCATAGCCACACCTATGTAAATGGAACTGTTAATAATAAACTTGTCGTACAAGCAAATTCTTATGGTATGGCTTTTGCTGATGTTGATGTAAAGATTGATCGTAAAACAAAAGATATTGTTGAGAAAAAAGCAGAAATTGTTACAACTTACCATGAAGGCATGGAGCCTGATAAAAAAATAAAGAAGAAGATGGAGAAATATCAAGCAAAAATCGCACCTCTTGTTAATGAAGTTGTAGGTAAGTCTATTGCTCCACTAGATCGCAAACTCAATACGGCTGGTGAATCTACTCTTGGAAATTTAGTTGCTGATGCCCAGCGTACAACAATGCAATCCCAAATTGCACTTATGAATCCTGGTGGTATTCGTAATGACTTAGATGCTGGTGATATTACATGGGGAGAGATATATGGTATTCAACCATTCGGAAATCAATTAATAAAAGTAAATTTAACAGGCCAAGACATTCGTGATATTTTAAATCAACAATGGCAAAAAGACATAACAAGAATGCTTCAAATTTCAGGGATCCAATACACTTGGGATGCGAACAAGTCTAATGGAGAAAAAGTAACAAGTATTCGCTTAACAAATGGAGAAGAAATCATTCCTTCTAAAACTTACAGCGTCGTTGCTAACGCATTTCTAGCTTCAGCTGGAGATGGATTTGTATCCTTTAAAAACGGTAAAGATGCTGAAACAGGACCAACTGATTTTGAAGCATTAGTAGATTATATAAAAAAATCAAAAGAACCAATTCAGTCTGTTATTGATGGAAGAATTCAAAGAATAAATTAGTTTTTTATTAATCTCAAAAACAAATAGATTACCTGTGCGCTATATTTTTTAGTGTGCAGGTAATCTATTTTTTTGCGCTTTCGGGCACAGATGCTACTTCAATCCTATTATTATAGAAGCGATTTCGAATGTAAGAAATTTGTAAGGGATAGGTAAGGAAAAAGAGATTTTCAATATGTAGGATAAAAATATGAGGAGGCATGAAAGGGGGGAATAAGTACGGCCTACATATAAAACAATCAGTAACAAGAGTGTTTTGTGAAAATAATGAGTACAATGATTGCAAATGCATTGTTGCCTTTTCATCATTGGGAGAATTGATAGCTGTGTGGTTCGTATATGACACTGCTATCAACTATCTATACAATTTTAATAGAAGAGAGGAATTCTTTATGAAAACACGCAGTAAAATTACATGTGCAAGTCTAGCACTTTTAATAGCTGGAAGTTCCCTGTTATACATAACACCAGGCTCAATTGTAAAAGCAGAACCCGCGCAAAATGTATCTAGTTCGTTACAAACAAGTACTCAAAGCGATCGTACTTCCGTTAAGAAAGCAATGCGGGATACACTGCAACTTGGATACCCGGGAATACTCGCTCAAATTTCTAAGGGTGGTAAAACTTGGAGTTATACCGCTGGGGTAGCAGATCTGAGAACTAAGAAACCAATGAAAGCAGATTTTCGCTTTCGTATTGGCAGTGTGACGAAAACGTTCATTGCAACAGTTCTACTTCAATTATCTGGAGAGAACCGTTTGAATCTAGATGACTCCATTGAAAAATGGTTGCCTGGTGTCATTCAAGGAAACGGATATGATGGTAACCAGATTACGATCCGGCAAATATTGAATCATACAAGTGGTATTGCTGACTATATAAATTCAAAAGACTTTGATATTACGGATATAAAAAAATCGTATACGGCTGAAGAATTTGTAAAGATGGGGATTTCTCTTCCTCCAGACTTTGCTCCAGGGAAGGGTTGGTCTTATTCAAACACAGGATACGTAATACTAGGGATCCTTATCGAAAAAGTAACAGGAAACAGCTATGCGGAAGAGGTTGAAAATCGGATTATTGAACCGCTTGATTTGTCAAATACATTCCTACCTGGCAATTCAAGCGTGATTCCAGGCACCAAGCATGCTCGTGGCTATTTGCAACTAGACGGAGCAAGTGAGCTAAAAGACGTTACTTATATTAATCCAGGTAGCTCGGATGGAGATATGATTTCTACTGCTGACGACTTAAACAAATTCTTCTCTTACTTACTCAGTGGCAAATTACTGAAGGAACAGCAACTAAAACAAATGCTTACTACAGTTCCTACAGAAAGAGAGGGAACTGGATATGGTCTTGGAATTCTTGAAATTAAACTTCCGAACGGTGTCTCGATATGGGGACACAGGGGTGCCGTTCCAGGGTTTTCTACTTTTGCTGGTGGAACACTTGGAGGCAAACGTACATTTGCTATCAATTCGAACAGTTTAAACATTAATAATCCGGAATTTTTTAAAAACATTTTACTTGCTGAATTTAGCAAGTAGGCAAAAAGGAAAACGGATAAATTTTGTCATTTGTAATCAAAGAATGTTTAAGTTTGGAGATATAATTGAAGTGAATTAGAGGGGGAGAAATAAAAAAACTATCTCTTCCTAACTTAATTATATCATGTAAATCACGTTCGAAATAGACTGTTTATTCGTATTTACTACTGCTACAATCAAGAACACATGCATAGTAAGGAGAGATGGTAAATGAGTTCTTTCGTTCTCGATTTTCAGGAAATAGAAAACACGCAGCTTGCACTCGTTGGTGGAAAAGGATTGAATTTAGGGGAGTTATCAAGCGTTCAAGGGATACAAGTGCCAGAAGGATTTTGTGTTACAACGGTAGGATATGAAAAGGCCATCGAGCAAAATGACGAGCTTCAAACTTTGTTGCAGCAGCTAACAAAGTTGAAACGTGAAGACCGAACTCAAATTGGTGGAATTAGTAAGAAGATTAGAGAAGTCATTATGGCAGTAGAAATCCCTTCTGAAGTAGTGGAAGCGGTAGCTCATTATCTCTCACGTTTTGGAAATGAACATGCGTATGCCGTGCGTTCTAGTGCTACGGCTGAAGATTTACCATATGCCTCGTTCGCTGGTCAACAAGATACGTATTTAAATATTATCGGTAAAGAAGCGATTTTGCAGCATGTAAGAAGGTGCTGGGCTTCTTTATTTACAGAGCGAGCAGTTATGTACCGCATGCAAAATGATTTTGAACATAATCAAGTTTCTATATGTGTTGTCGTTCAAAAAATGGTTTTCCCTGAGGCTTCGGGCATTTTATTTACTGCTGATCCGGTTACTTCTAACCGAAAGGTAGTATCAATCGATGCCAGTTTTGGACTTGGTGAGGCATTAGTATCAGGACTGGTCTCTGCCGATAATTATAAAGTAAAAGAAGGAAAAATTACCGGAAAGATGATAGCAACTAAAAAATTAGCTATTTATGCTTTAAAAGAGGGCGGAACGGAGACGAAACAGATTGATCCGGCTCAGCAAAAGCTTCAAACGTTGTCTGAACAACAAATTTTACAACTAGCACAGATCGGAAGGCAGATTGAATCTTATTTTGGTTGTCCGCAAGATATTGAATGGTGTGTAGTGGATGATACATTTTATATTGTCCAAAGTCGCCCGATCACGACTTTATATCCAATACCAGAAGTAAATGATGGGGAAAATCATGTGTATGTATCGGTTGGTCACCAGCAAATGATGACTGATCCTTTGAAACCATTAGGAATGTCTTTATTCCAGTTAACATCCTTTGGACAGCGGTTTCAAGCTGGAGGAAGGTTGTTTGTTGATGTTGCACAAAGATTGGCTTCGCCTACTAGTAGAGAACTTTTATTAAATATGATAGGGAATTCGGAACCGCTTATTAAAGATGCATTAACGACTGTAGTCGAGCGAGATGATTTTATTACATTGTTACGAGATGATGAAAAAGAAAAGAGTGTTGGTAAAAGTGGACCACCTGCAAGTTCGCAACCACAAGTCGAAAACAATCCAGCAATCGTTACGGATTTAATAGAAATGAATCAAGCATCAATTGAAGAGTTAAAACGAAACATGCAAACGAAATCAGGGGTGGATGTACTTGATTTTATTTTGGAAGATATCCAGCAATTAAAGAAAATATTATTTCATCCGCAAAGTATGGCAGTCATTATGGCAGGTATGGATGCTTCAACATGGATCAATGAAAAGATGGGGCAATGGTTAGGCGAAAAGAATGCAGCAGACACGCTTTCTCAATCAGTACAAAACAATATTACGTCAGAAATGGGTTTAGCATTAATGGATGTTGCAGATGTAATTCGACCATATCCAGAAGTTATTGCATATTTACAACATGTAGAAAATGATAACTTTTTAGATGAATTAGTTCAGTGTAAAGGCGGAGAAAAAGCTCGAGATGCCATTCGAACTTTTCTAAATAAATACGGAATGAGATGCAGCGGAGAAATCGACATTACGAAAACGCGCTGGAGTGAAAAACCAACAACCATTATCCCGATGATTTTAAATAACATAAGAGACTTTGAAGCTGGTGCTAGTAAGCGGAAGTTTGAAAAAGGGCTGCAGGAAGCTTTGAACAAAGAAGAAGAGTTATTAGAGCGATTGCAACATTTGCCGGATGGTACACAAAAAGTAGAAGAAACGAAGCGAATGATTCGTAACATCCGTAATTGTATCGGTTATCGTGAATATCCAAAATACGGCATGATTAATCGTTACTTCATATATAAGCAGGCATTATTGAAAGAAGCTGAGCAACTTGTACAGAGCGGTGTCATTCATGAAATCGATGATATATACTATCTAACCTTTGAAGAACTTCACGAAGTTGTTCGCACGAATAAACTAGATTACGAGCTTATTCATAAACAAAAAAATGAGTACAAATTATATGAAAAACTAACGCCTCCCCGCGTTATGACGTCTGATGGAGAAATCATTACAGGTAAATATAAACGAGAAAATCTTCCGGCTGATGCGATTGTTGGTCTGCCTGTTTCTTCTGGAGTAGTTGAGGGAAGAGCTCGCATTATTTTAAACATGGAAGAAGCGAATTTAGAAGAAGGGGATATATTAATTACTGCTTTTACTGATCCTGGCTGGACACCATTGTTTGTGTCTATAAAAGGGTTAGTCACCGAAGTTGGAGGACTTATGACGCACGGGGCAGTGATTGCACGTGAATACGGATTGCCAGCAGTCGTCGGAGTAGAGAATGCTACGAAACGAATCAAAGATGGGCAACGAATTCGGGTACATGGAACAGAAGGGTATATTGAAGTGTTGTAATGAAATAAAAGATCATCCGCTATTATAGTGGATGATCCTTTATTATATAGCTGACTTATTGTTTTAAGCCAGCTGCATAAAAAGGGCCATGAACTGCAATTGTTGATAAAATACGAGCAATTTCCTCAGGTGTTTCTTTTTGGCCATTATTTAACCATTGCTGAATGACACCAATATGAGCAGAAGCCATGTAAGAGGCTAAGTATTGGCTTGGGACAAGTAAGTTCTCTTTATTAATGAGAGCACCATTCGTATCTTCAAATAGTGTTTTCCACATAAAATCTTTCAGTTTTGTTTGGAAAGATAAATCTCCTTTTGGGCTTAGCACAGCTTTCATAAAATCACTATTTTCATTTAGAAATTCAAGAATAGAAGTGATAAGTATAAACGGCATTGTTGGGGAAGGATTTGATCCAAGATCCGCAATAACTTCTGGAAACTTCCGTTTTGCAATGCTAGAAAATTCATACATAATCTGTTCTTGACATTTCGTCATTAAATCAAATTTATCTTGATAGTGCGCATAGAAAGTACCGCGATTTATGTTCGCTTTCGTTGTAATATCTTTCACTGTAAGGGCGTCAAAACCTTTTTCTTCAATTAATTCCACCAATGCATTTCGTATGGCAGTTTTCGTACGAACAACACGTAAATCTAAATTATTATCACGCAAAGTATGTCCCTCCTTCATTTTAGCCAACACTTTTCAAGAATGTGTATGATAACCGACACATTCACGATTTTTGATTATTGTATAAGGTTCAACTCGAACATATAATTCAAAATATAAATAAACAACACGTTGTTGGTTATTATAAATCAAATTATAGGAGGAGAAAAGAAAATGTTTAAAAATAAACTTTTATTGTTATCACCGGTTATTGCACTACTTGTTGTTTTTCTTTTTTCATTAACGTTATTTCCAACCGTTCAACCACAGCCGAAAAATTTGCCAATCGCAATTGTAAATGAGGATCAAGGAGTAGAAATTCCGAATCAGCCAAAAATGAATATGGGGAAAACGATCGTTGATAATATGAAAAAGACATCAAAATTAGAGGAAGAACCTGCAGTAAAGTGGGTAGAAGTAAAAAATAAGGAATCCGTGCAAAAAGGCTTAAATAATCAAGAGTATTACGCAGCATTAGTTATTCCGAAAGACTTTAGCACAAAACAAGCATCATTACGAACACCACAGCCATCTTCGCCAGAGGTAGAAATATTCATAAATCAAGGAATGAATACAGCAGCATCCACTATGGCAGGACAAATGTTAAATGCGATCGTTGATAATATGAACAATACTGTTCGCGCGCAACTATTAGAAGGATTAAAAGCAAAAGGAGCTACTTTAACAGCAGATCAAGTTTCAAATGTAGTAACACCGATTACGAAGAAAGTGACAAATGTGAATGAAATCGGAAAAAATAGTGCAAATGGTAACTCGCCAATGTCTTTATTCCAACCGTTATGGATTGCAAGTTTAGCTAGTGCAGCGATTATCTTTATTGCGATTAGTAAAATGCCAGTAGGTACAAGAAAAGAAAACTTCGTATTAAAACTAAAGCAAATCGTAACAGGTGCAATTGCCGCATTTGTTATTGGATTTGGCCTTACATGGATTGCGGATGGTATGGTAGGGTTAAATATATCGAATTTCACCAATACAGCTTTATTTTTATCCATTACGTCCTTTAGTTTCTTCTTAATGATATCAGCGGTACTTTCATTAGTTGGATTAAAGGGAATCGGTGTATTCGCTCTCTTACTATTCTTCGGTGCACCGTTATTATCATTAGCACCTGAAATGTTGTCACCATTTTACCAAGACTGGGTGTACGCATGGTTGCCAATGCGATTTATGATTGAGGGACTTCGAGAAATATTCTTCTTCGGAAAAGGGTTAAGCTGGGGTACACCTGTTACTGTGCTCGTTTGGATTGGTGCGGTAAGTATGGCTATTATTTTAGCGACTGCTTTCAAACGTAGTGCAATAAAGGAACATAAAACAGAATTACACGCATAAAGGATAAAAACGTTTCACTAGGAGTGAAGCGTTTTTTGATTTTTATTAACCTATAGAGAAATCAAGCAAGATAGGTTTTTCTATATTTTAAGGGGAATAGAAGAGTTCGGATTTGCGGTGCTTTTTGTATACATGCTCCTACTATTTCAAATTGCATAAAATGTAATGCGAAATAATGGAGGGGATAAGATGTATAATTCGAATTATTATGATTGGTATAGGCAAAATGATAAGTTGATTCGTGATATTGAGAAAGCAATTAATGGAGAGTTTAGTGCTATAAGTTGCTATGCGAAATTAGCTAATATGGCTCCAAATGTGGCGGAAAGAAATCAAATTCTTGAAATTCGTAATGATGAAATAAAGCATTTTCATCAGTTTGTACAGATCTATACAAATTTAACTGGTCAGCAGCCAAAACCACAAATTACAGAAGAATGTCCGAATACGTACTTACAAGGATTAGAATTCGCAATACAAGATGAACAGAAGACAGTAGATTTTTACTTGGAAATTTCAGATGAAGCATCAGATGCACATTTGAAAGAGTTACTGCGTAGAATAGCTGCCGATGAACAAAATCATGCAGTGTGGTTTTTATATTATTTTGTGAAGACGAAGTGAGTATAAAGAATGAATGGCTGATGTGATGAATATATTAGAAATTATTTTAAAGCGCAGTGCAACAATTGAATGGAAAACTTAAATATAAGCAGAAAAAAACCGTTTCATAAGTAGTGGGACGGTTTTTTCGCGGTGAAATACAAGTTACATAGGTATCGACAAAATATAGTAGTTGAATTTGGTATATAATGTATGGAATGAAAACGAAAATAAATAAACTAGGAGCAAATAAATGAAAAGAGGAATTACAGTAGATATTCCAAATGAATATGATAATTTACTTTGGAGAGTGTTAAAGCCGATTGATATTTCTTCATTTGATTGGTGGGTGGGGAGTGAGGAGTCATACTTAGTAGCACGTGGTGGATTGGATGAGGCATTATTTCCAGAAGAACCAAGTATAGTGGAAGGATCAGGTTTGAAAAAATTATTTAAAGACAATATATATTATGTTATTTTTGCAGATTTAAAAGCGTATCCAAAAGGGGAAGTACTAGGAGATATTGAAACATATGAAGAATTTAAAGAGAGCAAGTGTGAATTAGTTTTACTAGTTGCGGATTGTACATACGTCACAATTTACGCTAAAGATCAAAAAGCGATTGAGTTGATGTATGAAAACGCACTGAATCAAGATCTTTACGTTGAATACGTGACAGACGAAAATGACGGTAGAACGCGATTATCAGTATAGTAGTAATTTGAAAGGAGACATGAAAATATGAAGAGCAATACAATAACAAAAGAATATAAGATTCGAACTGCTACTGAAAATGAAAGCGATAGCATTATTGCTCTATTAAAAGAAGTAGCAAAGTGGTTACAACATAAAGGAGTTGATCAGTGGCAGTATTTGTTAGGTGGGGAAGCTACAGCTGAAATATTAGAAGGGATAAGGGAGAAATATACATATGTGATTACAAAGGAAGATGAAATTATCGGTACAGTGACAGTATCTCCTAAACAAAATGAATGGGATGAATATATTTTTGGTAAAGAGGAAGTTTCTAATTCATTATATATTCATAGATTTGCGGTGAAACGGAAGTATAAGGGCAACGGAATAGGAGAATGGATTTTACGGTGGGTAGAAGAGAATGTAAAACATGACAAAGAGTTTTTGAAACTAGATTGTGTAGGGCATAATCGCATATTGAATGATTTTTATAAGAGAAATGGTTTTGAATATGTTGGGAGTATAGATGGACTTAGTAAGTTTCAAAAGAAAAGGGGATAGTGAATGGATCAAATTAATACCGATTTAGTTAAAAGGTTAATAGGGGAACAGTTTCCTGAATGGGCACATTTAGAAGTGAAACCTGTAAAGTTTAGTGGGCATGATAACAGAACATTTCACTTAGGGGATGAGATGAGTGTAAGATTGCCAAGTGACGTGGCATATGCACCACAAGTAGAGAAAGAAAATAAGTGGCTACCTATATTAAGTAAGGAGCTTTCTTTACCGATTTCTACACCACTTGCGAAAGGAAATCCATCTGAGGAGTATCCCTGGCCTTGGTCTATTAATAAGTGGATAGAAGGAGATACTGTTACGAAACAAAATGTCCGTGACCTAAATGAATTTGCGGCGGACTTAGGAGCATTTTTAATAGAATTGCAATCCATTGATGCGACTAACGGACCGATAGCTGGAGCACATAATTTTTACCGAGGCGGGCTTATATCTGTATATGATGAAGAGGCGAGAGGTGCTATCGAAAATAATAAGGATGTTTTTGATGAAATAGTATTAAAGCATCTTTGGGATTTAGCACTTCAGTCAACGTGGGAGCGTAAACCAGTTTGGGTTCATGGAGATGTTGCACCAGGAAATCTACTCGTTAAGGATGGAAAGCTTTGTGCCGTAATTGATTTTGGTATTTTAGGAGTAGGGGATCCTGCTTGTGATGCGGCGATGGCTTGGACGTTTTTTGATAAGAATAGTAGAAATGTATTTAAAGAAGTATTGCGCATAGATGAAGAAACGTGGAATAGGGCGAGAGGATGGACACTTTGGAAGGCGTTAATTACGTATGATGCGAATAAGATTAGTAATAAGATAGTGGCGGAAGAATCGTATCGTGTCATTCAAGTGATTGTGGATGATTATGAGAGGTAATAGAAAAAGCCTATTTCAAAATAGGCTTTTTCATATGATTAAATATTAGAAATCAAAAGAAGGAATCTAACATGATTATACAGAATATTTAGATAAATAGGAGGTGTCGAATTTTGAGTGAAATTGAATTAAAAAGGAATGTAATTAAGACAGGGAGTGAGAAGAGGATCATTCTTCGGTTTATACTCGCTAGTCTCGTTGGGGTGTTTATGTTTTTCGTACCAGTTACGATAAATGGTGCTTCGTCCATTATGATTGATCATATCGTATCTTGGGTCCGGGCTTCGGTTCCAGGAGTAGTACCTTATTACGCACTACTTGTTATGGTAATGGGTGCAATTTATCCGTTTTATACGAAGAAATGGAATACGTCCCTCGTAGACATTTGTTTTTCTATTTTAAAAGTAGTTGGCGTCGTTTTCGGTGTACTGTATTGTTTTAAAGTGGGACCAGCCTGGTTCTTTGCGCCAGATGTAGGGCCGTTTTTGTATGAGAAACTAGTAATATCGGTAAGTTTACTCGTTCCAATTGGCTCAGCTTTTTTAGCGTTATTAGTCGGGTACGGATTACTAGAATTTATCGGTACATTTTGCCGTCCGATTATGAGACCGTTATGGAAAACACCGGGAAGATCAGCAATCGATGCGGTTGCTTCCTTTGTAGGGAGCTATTCATTGGCGTTATTAATTACGAACCGCGTGTATAAAGAAGGAAAATATACGACAAAAGAAGCAGCCATTATCGCTACAGGTTTTTCTACAGTATCCGCAACATTTATGATCATCATCGCAAAAACATTAGACATTATGCATTTATGGAATGTTTATTTTTGGACTACTCTTGTTGTCACATTCATCGTAACTGCTATCACCGTAAGAATCCCACCCCTTAGTAGAAAACCAGATACATATGTAACAGAAGAAGGGTTCCCAGAGCCTGTTTATAAAGAAAAAATGCTAGAACGAGCTTGGGAAGATGCGTTAGAAGTATCAAAGTCTGCACCGAGTATTATGAAAAATATTGCAGTGAACTTAAAAGACGGTTTTATCATGACGATGGGAATTTTACCATCAATTATGTCAGTAGGGTTAATGGGTATCATCTTAGCAAAGTTTACACCAATATTTGATTGGATCAGCTATATTTTTTATCCATTTACATGGCTATTACAATTACCAGAAGCAGACTTAGCTGCTAAAGCGGTATCCGTTGGTATTGCGGAAATGTTTTTGCCATCATTATTAGTAGTAAGTGCACCACTTGTGACAAAGTTTGTCATTGCGGTTGTTTCGGTATCATCTATATTGTTCTTCTCAGCTTCCATTCCTTGTATTTTATCGACAGACATTCCGTTAAAAGTATCGGAACTTATTATTCTCTATGTACAAAGAACGATATTAACGTTACTTATTATTACGCCGATTGCTTACATACTTCTATAAAGAATGAACTCGCTTTAAAGAAAAGCGAGTTTTTTATGTTTGTTAGTTTACGATATGTAGATTATAAGATGTTTTTTGTATGATATAGTTAAAAAAGAGGAGGGGAACAAATGGAAATAATTCATGAAAGAGCAAAGTTACAGTTAATAGATAGTGATGATGTCGAAACTTTGTTTTCGATTGTAGAAGGAAATCGAGATATTTGGGCGTATTTAATTTCTAAAATGGATACTGCGCAAGATATGCAGCAATATGTTCAAAAAGCGATACAAGGTTATGGGAAGGGGACTCAAATACCTTTCGTTGTAGTGGATCAACAGACGAATACGATTGTAGGAAGTACACGTCTATATAATATTTCAGTAGAAGATAAAACAATCGAGTTAGGACAAACGTGGTATCATCCAAGTGTGCAACGTACGAGTATAAATACTGAGTGTAAGTATTTGCTTCTCCAGTATGCTTTTGAAAAATTGCATATGCTGAGGGTACAAATTAAGACAGATGTAAGAAATGAAAAAGCACAGCGAGCAATTGAAAGGTTAGGTGCAGTTAAAGAGGGTGTGCTTAGAAATGAAAGAAAATTGCCGAATGGCTATGTGAGAGATGCGGTTGTGTATAGTATCATCTCGAGTGAATGGCCAGGCGTAAAAGAACAATTGTTAGAAAAATTAGAGTTGTATAAAGAAAAGTTATAATTCGTGTTTTGAAAGGTATATTGTTCGTGAGGTATGAAAAATATACCTTTTTTCTTACAAAATGCTACTTTATTTTAATTCCTTTTGTTTCATCGTTCCCTTCTGAGAAAAAATTCGTTACAATGTAGTTGTATGGTAATAAACTTATGAATTTTAAAATGTAATGAAAACCGCAAATGAAAATGAATTGATAATCCTCAATTTTAAATGAAAACCCTTTTATATATAAATAACAAGTAAAGTTCCTTCTTTTAAATAAATTCAAACAAAACGATTTGATATAAATGTTTTTTTATAGAAGTATGGATGATGTACGGAGGCAATTACAAATGAAAGAAAATAAGAAGAGTAAGAAAAGACGAATCTTTCAAGTATTTTTACTAATGATTTGTTCTGCTATTTTATATGTAAGTTACGCAGCTTACGATATTTGGAGCTATCGTTTTAAAACAGATGATAGCGTGAGAACGGATGCTGGTATCGTACTAGGAGCAGCTTCATGGAATGGAAAACCATCTCCTGTATTTAAAGAAAGAATTAATCATGCGATTTCTTTATATAAGAACGGAAATATTAAAAAGATTATTTTTACAGGTGGTACAAAGTTTGAGGCAGAGCTTGAGGAAGCGCGTACTGCAAGAGTATATGCAATGAAACAAGGTGTAAAAGAGGAAGATATTTTAATTGAAACAAAATCACTTTTCACTGAAGAAAATTTAAAGAATGCGAAGGAAGTTGGAATAGAGAACGGAATACGCACATACACGATTGTAAGTGATCCACTTCATATGAAACGCGCAATGAGAATCGCAAAACATATTAATATTGAAGCGTATGCTTCACCAACGCCGACATCAGCATATAAAACGTTAGATACAGAAATACCATTCTTCTTTAAAGAATTATTCTCGTATATTGGATATGTAACCTCTTTGCCGTTAAAGGCATTGAAGGGAGACTAATAAGAAAAGAACCTATCTTTCAATAGGAACTTTTCTTATTAGTCAAAAACATTGTATTTTTATCGGAATAGTGAAACAATAGAGAGGTAGCTTCATATAATCATAATGACAAAATGAACGGTTTATGAATCGAACATAAAGGAGATTATAGTATGGCACTCTCATTTGTTGAAACAGAAAAACAATCTTTCATTATTGAGCAAATAAATACATTGATTCCGAAGTTCATGGAAAGAGAGCATCAATTAAGTGAATTAGGATCATTTCCGTATGAAAATATAAATGATTTGAAAGATATTGGATATACGAAATTAACGTTACCGAAGGAATTTGGTGGTAGTGCGATTTCTTTATATGACTTCGTTTTATTTCAAGAGAAAATCGCGGAAGGCTGCGGAGCTACTGCATTATCGATTGGCTGGCATCTTGGCATTGTGAAAGAGCTAGCGGAAAATCGCTCTTGGAATGATGAGATGTTCAAATGGTTTTGCGAAGAAGTACGTAACGGGGCGCTCTTTAACAGGGCGGCAACAGAGCCGAAAACAGGGAGTCCGACGCGTGGTGGAAAACCAGAAACAATAGCGGTTCAACAAGGCGAGAAGTGGATTATAAATGGAAGAAAAACTTTTACAACGATGGCGCCAGTACTTGATTATTTTATTATTTCAGCAAGTATGGAAGGCCGTGAAGAAGTTGGTGAGTTTGTCATTCCAAGAAATACGCTCGGTGTATCCATTGAAGAAACGTGGGATAGCGTTGCGATGCGAGGGACTGCTAGTCACGACCTTGTCTTACAAAATGTAGAGATAGAAAGTCGCTTTTTTACAGATGTAAAGGGCGGGAAAGTGAAACAAAAGGGTATTGGCTGGTTGCTACATATACCAGCATGTTATTTAGGAATTGCACAATCAGCAAGAAATTATGCAGTTCAGTTTGCGGGATCATACAAGCCAAATAGTTTAAACCATTCTATTAGTTTATTACCGAATATTAGAAGATTAGTTGGAGAATTAGAACTCGAGCTTATGCAAGCTCGCGTCTTTTTATATCAAATTTCGAAAAAGTACGATGAGGCAGAAGATAAATTATCACTGCAAGCAGAACTAGCAGCAGTGAAATATGCCGTAACGAATGCAGCGATATCTATTGTTGATAAAGCAATGCGCATCGTAGGAGCAAAAAGTTTATCAGAAAAAAATCCACTTCACCGTTACTATTTAAATGTCAGAGCAGGATTGCACAATCCGCCGATGGATGATGCAACACTATCTATATTAGCGGATGCGGCGTTTCGGTCGTAGTTTTTTTAACTTGCATTTTATTGTTTATGGACAATATAGTTATTTTGAAAGCACGTGTTTGATTATTAATCAAACACGTGCTTTTTATGTGTACGACGTACCAAATTCAGATGTAGATTTTTAATATAAATGGTTATCGTGATTTTGGATTGTTATTGGCTGAAAGAATATTTATTGCAATGTTAGTTGGGAAACTTTTAATCCCAAATTAAAGGTCTTTCCAAGTTTATCATGCGTAAATATTGTAAAAATTGCCCTGCATGGACCGCATCATGATAGGCAATTCGTAATAGCATGTCGCCTAAATATCTTTGATAGCCAACATCGCTTCGATCAATAAGGGTTGAATCTAGCTCAGCTATGCTTATGGATTGTACATATTCTATGAAGTCAGTAAAGTATACTTGTGCCAATTCAGTTTCTTTTTTTACACAAGTAATCGGCTCGTCATCATACGGGAAATATATATCATTTATTGAGCCGTTGTTTTTTAAAATCATATGATAGTAAAAAGTTGAGCTCCATACATGACGAATCATTTCACCAAAGGACATAGCCTCATGATCAGGCTTCCAATTAAGAAAATTATTGGGAAGAGAATTCCATAATTTTTCTGAGCGCCTTCTCGTTTCTTTTAAATTTAATATACTAAGATCAATTGCATTCATAATACATTCTCCTTTACTATTAAACTTAAAATAATTGTATCAATTTAATAGTTAGGGTATCATCGAAATATGAATGTATATCCGAATATCTCATACATAGCTAAACTAATTGCTGAACCTACAAGAGCAATTATCTTAGATTGTTTAATGAACAATCAGGCACTACCTGCTAGTGAATTGGCTTATAAGGCAAAAGTTTCACATCCAACGATTAGTTCTCATCTTTCTAAATTAGTAGAGGGGAATCTACTTACAGTTGAACAACATGGTAGACATCGTTACTATCGACTTGCTAATCAAGAGGTAGCAGAAGTTCTTGAAAAGTTAGGAACAATTGCACCAACAGTCCAAGTTCGGTCTTTAAAACAATCGGATCAGTTAAAACAAATTCGTTATGCTCGAACTTGCTATGATCATCTTGCAGGCAGACTCGGTGTAGAGATAACTGAAAAATTACTACATAGGGAATTTATAATTTTAAAGGAAGGAGAATACATTGTAACGGAACAAGGTAAGCGGTGGTTTCTGAATTTTGGAATAAATGTTGAAACGGCAGATATAAAGAGAAGGGTATTTGCAAAACCTTGTCTTGATTGGAGTGAACGACGCTACCATATTTCTGGTTGGTTAGGATCTGCAATAGCAAAACTATTTTTTGAACAGGAATGGATTACAAAAACGGATAAGAATCGGGCTGTTCATCTTACAAAAAAAGGTATGAAGTTATTGAAAGACCAATTAGGCATTGATATGGACAATAAAAAAGTCCATATCAATGCAGTGCCTCCTGTCGAGTAAACAGTATTAAATAACCTGAGTTCTATATTTATATAGACTCAGGTTATTTAATTTCTTTTAAAATTTTTGAGGGTATCTGCGCAAGGCAACTTTAACCTCATTCGCTTTACGGAAAGAGCTTAAATGAAAACATAGTAGTTGAAGCAATTCTATTAAATTATTAATCATATTACTTAAAAATTATGCGTAAGAATATAGTAAATGAAGGGAGATATAAAATGAATAAAGTGAAACTGAAAGTATTTAATATAAAGTATGTCATGATATGTCTTTTATTCACGATTATATGTATTCTCACTTCATTCTTCATTTCTAGTAATTCAAACGTATTTAAATCTTATTATATTAACCAATTATTAGGAACGAATTCTACTAAAGGCCTTATGTATATGATAGGCAGTGAAAATCGTTATTTTGCAGAAGAATTTCATAAAGAAAAAGGACGAGCGTCTTTGGAATCTTTTTTACTTTCACTTTCTACAAATATTAATGTAAATGACCTTCGAAGCTTATTAACTCGAGAACTTCCAAATATGAATCAATTTTATTCGGAAATATTAATTGCTGGGGAAGGAACAGATTATACGAACATTCCTGAAGAATCCAGCATTCCTTTAGAGAATATTAAGGATAAAGGTTCTGCTATTGAGCACCCAAAGAGTGAGAAAGAAAACAATTCAAATACACAAAATAACGGTGAAAATAAAGTTTTTATTTATCATACACATAGTTGGGAGTCATTTATTCCTCTCATTCCAGGTGCTACTATACCAGATGATGCCTCTAGTACAAATAATGAAGTGAATATTACGTTTGTTGGAAACTATTTAAAACAAAAGTTAGAAGAAAAAGGAATAGGCGTTTCACATGATACGACAAATATGAGGGATTTTCTGCGAAATAAAAATTTAAATTGGGCACAATCTTACAAGGGATCCCGTCAAATATTACAAGATAAATTGGCGCAAGATAAAAATATTATGTTTCCAATGGACCTTCATAGAGATGATGCACGAAAAAATATTACAACAAAAAAGATTAATGGAAAGAATTATGCTCGTCTCTATTTTATATTAGGACGAGAGAATCCTAACTTTGAACAAAATAAAAAAATAGTAACGGCAATAAATTCATATTTAGATGAGAAGTATTACGGTTTAAGCCGAGGGATTTTTATTAAAGATCGTAAAAGCGGGAACGGAGTATATAATCAAGACCTTTCTCCAAATGCTTTACTTATTGAAATGGGAGGGGTAGATAATACACCAGAAGAACTGTATGCTTCAGTTGACGCATTAGTAGAAGCATTTAGCCACTATTATAATGAAGTAACAAAGAAAAATAACTAAATGTATAGGGAAAACTAGTATTTTTGTAAAATAAAAAGGAGTGACACCTAGTCAGGCGTTCTAGGGGGTTACTCCTTTTTTGTAGAATATGAGAAATATAACACTACCAATACACGTTATCAATTGAAAAAATCTTTCTTTTCATTCTTCTTTTTATCGTTTTATAGGAGAATGCTATGCTTCTTATTTCACCTACTGTATAATAAGAAAAAAGCAAGAAAAGAGGTCATCTCATGCTAGAAGTTATTGCAACATGTTTAGAAGATGTGAAACGAATTGAACGAGCTGGCGGGAACCGAATTGAATTAATTTCATCTTATACAGAAGGCGGTTTAACACCGAGTTATGCTTTTATTAAAAAAGCGGTAGAAGCAGTACATATACCGATTCACGTTATGATTCGTCCGCATGCGAAGTCTTTTACATATACGGAAGAAGAAATTGAAATGATGAAAGAGGATATTGTAGTTGCTCAAAATCTTGGAGTAGCTGGTGTTGTATTAGGTGTATTAAATGAAAAAAATGAAGTGGATGAAGAGAAACTAGCAGATTTACTATCTGTTGTAGATGGAATAAATGTAACGTACCACCGTGCGATAGATGATATAGAAAATCCAGTAGAAGCGATGAGAACTTTAAAGAAGTTTCATAAAGTGACTCACGTTTTAACTTCAGGTGGACAAGGAAATATAGTTGATAATATTCCGGTGCTTACAGATATGCAAAAGGTAAGTGATGGCCAAATTCAGCTTGTAGTTGGAGCTGGTGTGACGAAAGAAAATATAAAGAAATTACTAGATGAAACTGGAATTTCGCAAGCTCATGTCGGTACAGCGGTAAGAGAAGGGAAATCATGTTTTTCTGAAATTGATCTTAATTTAGTGCAAGAATTAGTTCAAATCATACAATAAACACGTAAGAAAGAGGAGAAACGATGAAGGAAAATACGAAGAAAGAATTATTCTCATGGGCTAAAACGATAGGATTTACACTAGTATTAATCGCTATTATTCGCGGTGTTTTATTTACACCTTCATTAGTACAAGGTGAATCGATGATGCCCACTTTAGAAAATAACGAGCGAGTTCTCGTAAATAAGATTGGTTATAGTATAAGTGGATTAGAGCGCTTTGATATTATTGTCTTCCACGGAAAAGAAGGATACGATTTAGTAAAACGAGTAATTGGTTTACCAGGCGATACAGTGGAGTATAAAAACGATGTTTTATATGTAAACGGAAAAGCGATGGAAGAACCATATTTAAAAGAGTTTAAAGAAAAAGCAGCAGGCCGTGTATTAACTCCAGACTTTACGTTAGAACAAATCACTGGAAAAACGAAAGTGCCAGAAGGCCAAGTGTTTGTTTTAGGAGATAATCGTGAAGTTTCGAAAGACGGTCGAATGTTCGGATTTATTTCAGAAGATGAAATTGTCGGAAAAGGCCAAGCTGTTTTCTGGCCGTTGAAACAAGTAAGAGCGTTATAAAGAAGTATGGGAGAAATATTCTTCCAGTGGATTTACATCACATTTTTTGTAAAACTGAATGTTCATTTAAGAAAGACAGAGGTCATTTTGATTATTATTTTTCAGAATGGCCTCTGTTTATTTGAAGATAGTATTGAAAGGAGGGAATTAAGATGACAACGAAAGAATCAAAAGTTATCTTAAACAGGAAAGGAGCCAGGAAAGTAAACGAAATTCCTAAAGAGGTCTTACAGTTACTACAGCAAGGGAAAATAGAAAGTGTTAATCTAACAGAATGGCTAGCTATAAATCATATTGAACTACTTAAAAATGTCTTACCTTCAATAGGACTCAAGAATAGTTTGGAATATATAGTAGGTGAATTGGAAAAACAGAACGTTGAAACAGGAATGAAAGTCATACGAATAATAGGCACTTTACTAGATGAAATTATAATCAAAGAGAATGAAGGAAACAAGGAAGACGTACTGTTAAAATTATCTAAGCATATTTCAGATAGTGTACGATGTTGGGCAGCGTTTATGAATAAAAAATCAAATAACACATTAAAAGATACATTAACGTATATTCGACCTTTTGCGGCGGATCATCATTTTGGTGTTCGAGAAATTGCTTGGATGTCAATTAGAGAAGATCTTTCACAAAATATAGAAGAAAGTGTGGAATTGTTAGTAGAATGGGCAAAAAGTGAAGATGAGAATATTCGCAGGTTCTCTGTAGAATCTATTCGTCCTCGAGGTGTATGGAGTAAACATATTGAAATATTAAAACAAGAACCTGAAAAAGCACTTCCCATTCTTAATTTACTTAAATCAGATCCATCAAAATATGTACAAGATTCGGTTGGAAACTGGTTAAATGATGCAAGTAAAACGAAACCGGATTGGGTAATGAACCTGTGTGAAGAATGGGAAAAGGATACTGACATAAAATCAACTAGTAGAATGATTAAAAAAGCTAAAAGAACGATTTTGAAAAATAAGTAATATGTAACTAATAGACTTGTTAGTTCTACGAAGGAACAATCAATCATGTTAAAAAAAGAATACTTTGAATAACTATGAGAAGAGCATGTATTGATTAATACATGCTTTTTATATTTTCTTTTCTATCGGTGTTATGAATGAAAGGTGATCAAATTTTATTTCAAATCTAAACTTCCGTACTTTTTTATTGTAATTTTTATTCTAATAGTTTTGTGGCAATATGTACTTTGGAAAGTGAACCGTCGTGATTTCTAAAGTTAATTTTATATTCACTGTCAGGAAGCGAATCACTCCAATATAAATTACATTCACTAATAGTTCGTTCTTCAGGTGTTAAAGTTCTATCAATCATCCAAGAGATTTTCATTTTATATAAATCACATATTATATGTGTTTTTTTAATAGCGGACAAAATATATCGGATTATGTACGTGAAAAAAATATTGATAGAATTGAAAGAATATTTTATAATTTTAAATTATATGTTTGTTTCGAAAAACGGAATTCAAGTTCCGAAATTCGGAACAAGAGGGAGATAGAATGAGTATAAATAAAACGGCAGTTAAGACAATGGATATTTTGGAATTGTTTTATGAGCATGAAGAACTAAGTTTAACAGAGATGGTTCAGCTTACGAGTATGCCGAAAACATCTGTTTATCGTTTAATTGGCTCGTTAGAAGAAATGGAGTTTTTACAAAAAAATGAGAAGGGGAAATATCGTCTCGGAGTCGTTTTTTTACGGTTCGGTCAACTTGTTTCACAAAGATTATCCGTAAGAAATATTGCGATTCCATATATGAAAGAGCTTAGAAATAGTTTAGGACAGGCAGTTAATTTAATTATTCAAGATGGTAATGACGCGATTTATGTGGAAAAGATGGAAGGCGTTCAGCCTGTACGCGTGTATACGGCGGTTGGAAGAAGAGCACCACTTTATGCTGGTGCATGTCCGAGAATTTTACTATCGTATTTCTCTGAGGAAGAGAAACGGAAATACATAGAGGAAACGGATTTAAAGCAGTTTGCAGATGGAACAATCGTGGATAAGAAGCAATTGCTAGAAGTGTTACAAATGGCGAAAAAGGAAGGACATACCATTAGCTACTCTGAGTTAGAAAATCATACTGCGGCTATAGCAGCGCCTATTTTTGCAAGCGATGGAACGGTTGTAGCAGGTATTAGTATTTCGGGATTAGCAATTGAGTATAGCGAAAGTAATATTTCATATTTTATCGCGAAGGTGAAAGAAACAGCACATCGCATTTCGAAAGAACTCGGCTTTTTGGCATAGAAAGAGGGAGTGGGATGAAATTTTCTGCGTTAGGGGATCAAGCAATTATTGTTACATTTGGTGAAGAAATTGGGATGGATACGTACGAACAAGTGCAACGATTATTTCAAGCATTGCAGCAACATCAGTTTGCAGGAATGATTGAATGCGTTCCGTCGTTTACTTCATTAGCTGTTTACTACAATTTATATGAAGTATGGAAGGGAAATGATAGAAAGATAAGACCGTATGATTACGTATGCCAATACATAACAGGAATGTTCGATACGTATAAGGAAGAGTTGAAACGAGATGTGAAACATATTTCTATACCAGTTTGCTACGGAGGAGAATATGGACCTGATTTAGAAGAGCTCGCACATTATCACGGTTTGCAAGTAGAAGATGTAATTCGAATACATAGTGAAACAACATATTTTGTGTATATGCTAGGTTTTACACCAGGGTTCCCGTATTTAGGAGGACTATCAAAAGAACTAGAAACACCTAGAAAAGAAATACCACGGTTACAAATCTCTCCTGGTTCGGTAGGTATTGGCGGAAATCAAACAGGTATATATCCGCTTGAAACACCAGGAGGATGGAATATTATTGGCCGAACTCCTATTTCATTATTTAATCCAGAACAAGAAACACCGACCTATATTCAAAGTGGTATGTATTTACGATTTATCCCAATAACGAAGGAAGAGTATGTATCACTTGAGGGGGCTAAAGAATGGATGTAGAGGTTTTACATGCAGGAATGTTTACAACAGTCCAAGATTTAGGGCGAGCTCATTATCAACAATACGGTGTACCAGTTGGCGGGGCCATGGATCAAAGTGCACTCCGGATGATCAATATGTTAGTCGGTAATGAAGAGAATGAAGCGGGACTCGAAATGACGATCAGGGGGCCTAAATTGTTAATAAAGAAAACGACTTTACTTGCGATTGGCGGAGCAAATATGGAGCCGTTACTGAATGGGAAGCGTATTCCATTATGGCGTCCCATTTTAGCGGAAGAAGGTAGTATGCTTTGTTTTGGGAAAGTGAAAAGCGGTTGCAGAGCGTATGTGACTTTTGCAGGTGGTATACATATTGATCGTACGATGGGAAGCAAAAGTACTTACATACGTGCTGCAATTGGTGGTATTGAAGGAAGAATGCTGAAAAAGGGAGATTATTTTCAAATTGGAACGCACACAGAAATGGCGAGTCATTGCATTCAAAACTTACAAAACGATGAGCGAAACAAAACGAAATGGGCAATTAGCAGCAGCATACTGCCACAGTATAAGAAGTACTCTAAGCTTCGCATCATAACTGATTTTGAATATGATCAATTTACAGAAGAAAGTATACAAGCATTTTTTACGAAAGAGTATAAAGTATCTAATTACGCTGACCGTATGGGCTATAGAGTTGAAGGAGAAGTTTTAAATAGAGTGGAAGAAAAAGAAATTTTATCGAGTCCCGTTACATTTGGGACTATTCAAGTTCCTAATGGAGGACAGCCGATTATATTAATGGCAGATAGGCAAACGACAGGTGGCTATCCGAGAATGGGAAATATTATTTCAGTAGATTTACCACTTCTTGCTCAGTTAAAACCGGGGGACTATGTTTCTTTTGAGAAAATTACGCTTGAGGAAGCGGAACAATTGTACATAGAACAAGAAGTAAATATGAATCTATTAAAGAAATTCATCACTTTACGAAGTTGACATTAGGAGGGAAATATCGTGACGACAATCGATTTAAATTGTGATTTAGGAGAAAGTTTTGGAGCTTATAAAATGGGGAATGATGATGAAATTCTTCCGTTCGTTTCCTCTATAAATGTTGCTTGTGGTTTTCATGCGGGTGATCCGGCCGTAATGAGGAAAACGGTCGAAAAGGCACTGCAGCACAATGTAGCAATAGGCGCACACCCTGGGTTTCCAGATTTAATTGGATTTGGTAGAAGGAACATGAATGTTTCAGCAAGTGAAGTATACGACTATGTTTTATATCAAATTGGCG
This sequence comes from Bacillus cereus group sp. MS39, assembly GCF_040448665.1. NCBI lineage: Bacteria > Bacillati > Bacillota > Bacilli > Caryophanales > Bacillaceae > Bacillus > Bacillus cereus group sp. MS39. The sequence goes on from NZ_CP123058.1 coordinate 2,346,120, forward strand.
CATTAGACGCTTTTGTGAAAGCGGCAGGCGGGAAAATGCAGCATGTAAAGCCACACGGTGCCTTATATAATATGGCGGCGACTGATCCGGAAATTGCAGATGCAATTGCAAAGGCAATTTCTCATGTGAATCCAAGTCTATTACTTTACGGATTAGCAAATAGCGAGGCGTTTATACAGGCTGCAGAAAAGTACAATGTAACTCTCGTACAAGAAGCCTTTGCAGATCGTACGTATAAGCAAGATGGAACGCTGACAAGCCGTACAGAAGAAAATGCGCTAATAAAAGATGAAGACGAAGCGATAAAACAAGTGCTTCAAATGGTGAAAGAAGGATATGTAAATTCGGTGAATGGCGAGAAAGTAGCGGTTCAGGCGAAAACGATTTGTTTACATGGTGATGGGGAAAAAGCAGTTCAATTTGCGGGGAAAATATACAGAACATTCGTACTTAATGGTATTTCTATTTGTGCACCAAAATAAAAAATAGGGGGAAGTGCTGGAATGATTAAATTAATCGGGATACTACTTGTTGCAGTTGGCTTTTTATTTAGATTAAATACACTGTTAGTCGTTATGGTTGCAGGTATTGTTACTGGTATGGTTTCAGGATTAAGTTTTTATGATGTGATCAGCATGTTCGGTAAATTTTTCATAGAAAATAGATATATGTCTATGCCAATTATATTAACTTTACCGGTAATCGGAATTTTAGAGCGTTACGGTTTAAAAGAAAGAGCAGAAGCACTTATAACGAAATCAAAAGGTGCAACAACTGGAAGAGTATTAATGTCATATTTTACGATAAGAGAATCATCAGCAGCACTAGGGCTTAATATTGGTGGTCATGCGCAAACAGTAAGACCGCTTGTTGCACCGATGGCAGAAGGGGCTGCGCAAGGTAAATACGGTAAACTTCCTGAAAAATTAAGAGAGAAGATTAAAGCAAACGCAGCGGCTGCGGAAAATACAGCTTGGTTTTTCGGAGAAGACATTTTTATCGCAACTGGTGCCATTTTATTAATGAAAGGATTCTTCGATTCAGTAGGTATGCATGTCGGTGTATGGGATATGGCACTTTGGGGTATTCCAACTGCAATATCTGCACTTATCGTGAGCTGGATTAGGTTTAGAAGGTTTGATAAATATATAGAGAAAACAATGAAGACAGAAGGAAAAGAAGAGAAGGAGGCAATATAATATGAACATCATAACTATGGATACAATCTATTATGTATTAGGTATAATCGTTGCCTTTATCGCTGTTCGTATTGCGTTTAATCGTGAACATCCAAATCGATTTGGTTCTAGCTTATTTTGGGCGTTATTTGCAGTTACATTTTTATTCGGAAATGTAATCCCTTCGTTTTACGTTGGCTGTATTGTGCTCGCAATGGTTATTTTAGCTTCACTAAATAAAGTAACAAAGTCTCAGGAGAAAGAAGTTCCAGTACAAGAACGTGTAAAACATGCTGAGAAATTAAAAAATAAAATTTTTATGCCTGCACTATTAATTCCTATTTTTACAATTATCGGTACGTTAACGTTAGGGAAAATTAAATGGGGGAATGTCTCCCTTGTTGATCCGGATAAAGTAACGCTAGTAGCTTTAGCACTAGGAGCATTACTTGCATTCGTTGCGGCTATGCGTATTACAAAATCGAAAATAACAACGCCTGTGCAAGAAGGAAGTAGACTATTACAAGCTGTCGGCTGGGCTGTTATTTTACCACAAATGCTAGCAGCACTTGGCGGTATTTTCGCAAAATCTGGCGTTGGCCAAGTCGTTTCTGATTTAGTCGGCCAAGTGTTACCGACAGAGTATCCGTTTGTTGCTGTTATGGCGTATTGTTTAGGAATGATGCTCTTTACAGTCGTAATGGGAAATGCTTTCGCGGCGTTTGCCGTTATTACTGGCGGAATTGGCTTACCTTTAATTGTTCAAATGCACGGGGGGAACCCAGCAATTATGGCAGCACTCGGTATGTTTGCTGGATATTGCGGAACGCTACTTACACCAATGGCAGCAAACTTTAATATCGTTCCGGCAATGCTTTTAGAGCTAAAAGATAAAAATGCAGTTATTAAAGCGCAAGTACCAATTGCTCTTTCAATCTTTATCATAAATATGTTTATTATGTATGGCCTTGTATATCGTTTCTAACTAGGAGGATAAAACTATGAAAACAGTATTATTAACAGGGTTCGATCCGTTCGGCGGAGAAAGTATCAACCCAGCTTGGGAAGTCGCAAAAAGTTTGCATGAAAAAACAATCGGAGAGTACAAGATTATTAGTAAACAAGTACCGACCGTATTTCATAAATCAATACAAGTTTTAAAAGAATATATAGAAGAACTAACCCCTGAAATAATTATATGTATCGGACAAGCTGGGGGTAGACCAGATATTACGGTAGAGCGTGTCGCAATTAACATTGATGATGCAAGAATTGCTGACAACGAAGGGAATCAGCCGGTAGATGTACCGGTTATAGAAGAAGGACCAGCTGCTTATTGGTCTACACTTCCGATGAAAGCAATTGTAAAAAAACTACAAGAAGAAGGCATACCGGCCTCCGTTTCACAAACAGCAGGTACATTCGTTTGTAATCACATCTTTTATGGTCTTATGCATGAACTAGAGAAACATGATACAAAAATGAAAGGCGGATTTATTCATATTCCGTTTTTACCAGAGCAAGCGAGTAACTATCCAGGCCAACCGAGTATGTCACTTACTACTATTAGTAAAGGGATAGAATTGGCGATTGAGGTAACGACGATAGTTGAGGTGGATATTGTGGAAGTTGGAGGTACGACGCATTAAGTAGAATGAATTGTACAACACCTCCTGTAAACAACTGGTATAATAAGAATAGGAAAATACATAGAGGTGATTGTTGTGCAGCAATTTGAAGAAGTACGTTCAATTTTAGAGCAAGCGAAGAAAATTACAGTGTTAACAGGTGCAGGAGCAAGTACGGAAAGTGGTATCCCAGATTTCCGTTCAGCAAATGGATTGTATGCTGATGCGAATGTCGAGATGTATTTATCAAGAGGATATTATAATAGAAGCCCGAAAGAATTTTGGAAGCATTATAAAGAAATATTTCAAATTAATACGTTTCATCAATATAAACCAAATCGTGGGCATCGCTTTTTAGCTGAATTAGAAGAGCAAGGGAAAGATATTACAATTTTAACGCAAAATATTGATGGTTTACATCAATTAGGTGGTAGTAAACATGTTATTGATCTACATGGAACACTGCAAACAGCGCATTGTCCAAAATGTAAAGCGGGATATGACTTGCAGTATATGATTGATCATGAAGTGCCTCGCTGTCAGAAATGTAATTTCATTTTAAATCCAGACGTTGTTTTATACGGAGATACATTGCCGCAATATCAAAATGCGATAACACGTTTATATGAAACAGATGTACTTATCGTTATGGGAACGTCATTAAAAGTACAACCCGTCGCTTCATTCCCGCAAATTGCAAAGAGGGAAATAGGGGCAACGACCATTTTAGTAAATGAAGAGTTAACAGGGCAAGAATATAACTTTGATTTTGTTTTTCAAAATAAGATTGGTGAGTTTGTTGAAGGTGTATCGTCGGTTAAATAAGTTATTATTTTTATGAAAAACTGAGGTGTATAGAGAACACCTCAGTTTTTTGTTTGAATAAAATTCATGTTATGACGAATTAAGGGGAATGGTAATAAATAGGACATAAAATTAAAAAACTGAAAATTAAATCTTTTATTTCTTTAGTAATTAATATAAAATTCTATATATATCATATAAATAAATTTGATACATAATGGTTCTATGTAGAAATGTTAATAGAATGAAGCGAGGGAGCGAAATGAGACAGAAAAAGGAGCAGAAGAAACAATCGAAAAAGAAAAAGACTCATATTCCTTTTCGATTAAATGTACTATTTTTTATCGTCTTTCTTTTATTTTCAGCTATTATAATTCAATTAGGTAAAGTACAAATCATTGATGGCGAAACGTATAGAAATGAAGTGAACAAAAAGGAAGATGTAACGGTAAGCACGCCTGTTCCTAGAGGAAAAATGTTTGATCGGCAAGGTCAAGTGATTGTAAATAACAAACCGCTACGAACCGTTACATATACGAAAATGAAAGGAGTAGATTCGAAAGAAGTTTTACAAGTAGCAAGAAACTTAGCACAGCTAATTGAAATGTCGCCAGAAGATATAAATAAGTTGACAGAAACAGATAAAAAAGATTTTTGGATGCAGTTAAATGAAAAACGAGCAGCAGAAAAAGTAACGAAAGAAGATGAGAGTGCATTTAGGAAGCAAGAGATAGAAGGGAAAGAATTAGATAAAAAAGTTGAAGAGTTGCGCCGTGAAAGAATTACGCTAGAAGAATTAAGCGAACTATCAAAAGAGGATTTAGAAGTACTAGCAATTAAAAGTAGGATGAATGCGGGATATAAAATGACGCCGCAAATTGTTAAAAAAGATGTAAGTCAAAATGAATATGCAATCGTAAGTGAAAGATTGGCAAGTTTGCCAGGAGTAGATACGACAGTGGATTGGGAACGTGAATACCCAAATGATAAAATACTTCGTTCCATACTTGGTAGCGTTTCGACTGAAAATGAGGGCTTGCCGAGAGAACAGTTAGATTATTATTTAGTGCGTGATTATAACCGAAATGATCGCATTGGTAAGAGTTACATCGAGAAACAGTACGAAGATGCATTACATGGAACGAAAGAACAGTCTAAAAATATTACGGATAAAGCGGGAAATATTATTCGGACAGAAAAGGTGACTGAAGGAAAAAGTGGAAATAATTTAATGTTAACAGTAGATATGGAGTTACAGAAAAAAGTAGAGGAAAGTCTTGAAAAGAATTTACGAGCATTTCATTCTGCAGAGCCGATGATGGATCGCGCGTTCGTTGTAATGATGAACCCGAAAAACGGCCAAATTTTATCAATGGCAGGAAAGAAAATTGTAAATAAAGATGGCGGAATGCAAATAGAAGACTTCGCTTTAGGAACGATGACAAGTTCTTATGAGTTAGGATCAACTGTGAAAGGGGCTACGTTATTAGCCGGATATCAAACTGAAACAATTAAGCCGTATACGCATTTCTTTGATGCACCAATGTATTTTAAAGGAAGTACTAAGCCAAAGAAATCGTGGAAAGATTTTGGTGATATTGATGATTTAAGAGCTTTACAAGTTTCATCAAACGTTTATATGTTTAATACAGCATTAAAAATGGCAGGTATTAATTATGTGCCAAACAATCCGTTAGATATTAAAAAAGAGACATTTAATAAAATGCGTTACTACTTTAGACAGTTTGGCTTAGGTGTACCAACTGGTATTGACTTGCCGAATGAATCGATTGGTCAAATGGGTAGAACGGATAACATACCTGGCTTTTTACTTGATTATGCGATTGGACAGTACGATACATATACGCCGCTTCAGCTTGCTCAATATATGTCAACAATTGCAAACGGCGGATACCGAATGAAACCACAAATTGTGCAAGAAGTGAGAGAGCAACCACATAGACCAGAGGATGTTGGAAAAGTTGTTCGGTCTATTGAACCAGTTATTTTAAATCGAGTGGATATGGACACTTCATACATTAATCATGTAAAAGAAGGATTTAGAAGAGTTTTTCAAGAAACTGACGGAACAGGTACGGCAACGTTTAAAGGATTACCATATAAACCAGCTGGAAAAACAGGAACAGCTGAAACTGTATACGGTGGAGAAAGTGATATTGGAAGAGATGAAAACAATAACCGGAAAAAATGTTATAATTTAACTCTTGCCGGTTATGCACCATATGATGCTGATCCGGAAGTAGCTTTTTCAGTTGTTGTACCTTGGGTGAATGATGACAAATCAGGAATTAATTCCGCGATTGGTAAAGAGATTTTGGATGCGTATTTTGAATTGAAAACGAAAAGAGCGGGTGGAAATCCAGTCCCAGTAGAACAACCGAACAAGGCCCAGTAAAAATAGTATCACTGCATGGAGACATATTGTGCAGTGATATATTTTTTGAGTTAAAAAGCGTTTAAATAAGGTGGGAATGGATATGAAACAGGAGATTAAAAGAGGCTGGGGGAAATACATACTCTTCGTGTTTGTTTTGGTAGTAGCCTATCATTCTTTTACTTTATGTAAAGTGGAAGGGAAATCGATGCAACCGACTTTATATGAAGAAGACTACGTATTTGTAAATAAAGCAGCAGTACATTTTTCAAATTTAGAGCACGGAGAAATTGTCATTATAAAGGAAGAGGATGAGTCGAAATATTATGTAAAACGAGTAATAGGACTTCCTGGTGACGTAATTAACATAAAGAATGGATCAGTATATTTGAATGATAAAAAGCAAGAAGAACCGTATACAAATAAAGATTTATTCAATAATACGCAAGTGTTTTATAACTTTCAAAAGACGAAAATCCCGCCAAATAAATTATTTGTAATGGGAGATAACCGTGAACTTAGTAGAGATAGTCGAAATGGCTTAGGATATATTGAAGAAGATAATATAATAGGCAAAGTGGAATTTGTATATTATCCTTTTTCAAAAATGAAGATTATAGAATAAGTGGGGTTATACACAACCCCACTTATTAAAGTTTCACTTTACCCCGCATTAACGGGCAGTAAGCCCCCCCACCTCAAAATTCAGCTGTACAAAGGAGTTAGGTGGGAGATCAACTGCCCGTAAAAGCCCGATTGGTTCAACTAATAATAAGTGGGGATGACCCCCCCACTTATTAAAGTTTCACTTTATCTTCTTTAAAAAACCTTTTGGATTAAATGATATGAAAAACTTATGTTTAGATTCATCAATTATGAAGTTGTTGTTTTTAGCTAAAAACTCTTCTACAGCTTCCATTGGGCCAGGGCCCCAATCGGGAGAAACAGGATTTCCATTAATAGATGTATCCTCTACAATAATATAACTACCAGTAGTAACGATAGATTTATAAAGTAAAAGTTCTTTTGATACATGCTCTTTACTATGATTAGAATCTAAAATAACTAAAATCACATCATCAGGTTTGCGCATATTTAATATAGTTTGAACGGCATGTACAGAAACAGAAGAAGCTGTTACATACGTAATTCGGTCATGGGATGGACGATTTGGTTGAGGGAATATATCAATAGTAACAACGTGACCCTTTCCAATTAAATCTAATATAGAAGCTAAATACAATGCGCTACCACCATAACAAGTGCCACATTCAATAATTAAATCGGGTTTTAATTCGTAAATAATTTCTTGATACAAAAAAAGATCAGAGGGAAGTTTGAAAATGGGGACCCCAAGCCAGTGTGTATCATGTAACCAAACGTTGCTGTCGTAATAAAGTTTTAGAAATTCATTGCTTATAGTATCGATGTTAATTCTCCTTTCTAAAAAGGATTCTTTCGCTTTACGTAAAGTGCTTACGTATGAAAGTTGTACTATATATTATGTGATAAGGAATTGTAAGGCGAGTGTTTTCACTTAAAAATAAGCTAAATAACTCATGTGTAAAGGGAAGGAAATGGACGTATGTATAAGTATACAATTTGCTTCATTAGAAAAGGAAATGAAAATGATGTGAAGGAGATAACTTAAACTATGGCATTCAAAAGCGAGGAAGAACTGAATAAAGCTTTCGAGGCAGCTAAAGCGAGCCTAGAACTAGAAGGTATGACCATTACAAAAGAAATGGAAAAAGTTATAAAAGAAAAGTTAGCCGGAAAGATAACGCACGAGCAACTTATTACATTAGCTGATGCGATTGCGAGAAGCGAACTTACTTAACGAACTAGAGGCGCTACAAACTATTTTTGGAGAGTTCAGATACTAAAAAAATAGTTTGTCTCTTGCTTTATAGAAAATTTATCCAACAATATATATACGTAGTACGTTCTATGCTACAATTTACTATAAGTGAGGAAGGAAGGTGTCTTATGAAAATATCTGTTTATGTTGCAAGTGCATTTAGCAAGGATCATAAAGGCGGAAATAAAGCAGGAGTAGTATTTATGGAGAATACATTGACCACTACTCAAAAAATGGCAATAGCCAAACAACTGGGCTATGCGGAAACTGCATTTATATCAGAGTCCGAAATTGCTGATTATAAATTTGAGTATTTTACACCAAAAGAGGAAGTTGATTTATGTGGTCATGCCACAATTGGCTCTTTCGCGATACTGATGCATGTAAATAAACTTTTCAAGAATCGCTATACGATTGAAACGAACAGCGGTGTTCTTACTATTACCATAAAAGATGACATCATATTCATGGAACAAAACGAACCGATATTCTATGATGTTATATCTCCAAATGAGTTTATCGACTGCTTTGACATTAAAGATATAGACAATGCATACCCAATTCAAATTGTCTCCACGGGCTTAAAAGATATTTTAATTCCTATAAAAAGCGAAACACAATTACATACAATGCAACCTAATTTTGAAAAAATTAAAGAAATCAGCAAGTATTATAATGTTGTCGGGATGCATCTATATACTTTTAATGACAATCGAATTATATGCAGAAACTTTGCTCCGCTATACGATATCAATGAAGAAGCAGCGACTGGAACTTCAAACGGTGCATTAGCTTGCTACCTTTATGAACAGCGCTACTTACAAAAAGAAGTTTATGTATTTGAACAAGGTTATTCTTTACACTCGCCTTCCGAAATATTAGTTAAATTAGCAACCGATAGCGAGAATAAAATAGAAAAAGTTTATGTTGGTGGCAAAGGCTATTACTGTGAAACGAAGTGTTTAAATATAGAAAATATTGAGTGAAAATAAAAAAAGAGATGGTAGATCCATCTCTTTTTCATATGCTCCATGATTAACCGCGAATCGCTTTAATCATAAAACGATGTTGCTTCACATCAAAATATCCTTTTTGCAAGATGATCTCATGTATACGATATAATTCCTCATAGTAACCTTCGACAGTAAAATCAGGAATTTGCCACGGAACTGCTTTTAAATAATAGACGATCGCACCAATGTCATAAAAACGTTGAAAAGGGAACTCTTCTTTTGCTTCTAAAATAGTAAATCCATTTTCCTCTAATTGACTACATGCCGTTTCAAGCGACCAACTTGCAAATTCGCTATTTAGCGGTGCGCTAAACTGCTCATTTAGTTCCGCACAATCGAGACCACCAACTTGTTGTGTAAGGAAAATTCCATTTGGAGAAAGGATTCTGTTTACCTCAGAGGCAGCATATGATTCATGCTGATTTATAATGAAATCAAACTGACCATCTTGAAATGGTAAAGCAGTATCATCCGTTACCTCTATAACTGTAACCCCTAAAGGTTCTAATTTCTTCCGAGCAATTGGCACGTTTGGAGCATAGCCCTCAGTCGCAAAAATAGTTGATGGGAACGGTTGTAACATAGATAAAAATTCTCCGCCGCCAGTGCCCATATCAAGCATTGATTTTGCACGCTGCATAAGCTGGAAAGCAGTGCTGCCGTACGACCACGATAAAGGCTCGCTATTCATTCGACCCGTTTCTGAAATGAAAGAAAAATCCCAGCCGCTAAAATGTGTATTTGCACTTTCTAATAAAGTTAAAAATAATGGATCACGTTTCATAATTGTATCCTCCTATTTTGTAAGTAAATGATATGATGAGAAAAGAAAAAAGGAGGACCTCTTATTAAAGTGGAACGGTTTTACGTTTCATGTTCGAATAGATTCATATAAATTCGCTCCTTGATAGAGTGATTATTTGTATATTCGGGATAATCGAGTGGAAATCCTTTGAAGTTATAAGGCAAGGTGAGAGTACAACTAAATTTTGGATGGGCTATATAGTGAAACTGCATTGTGCCAAGATATTTCACATTTCTGTTACATAACAATAAAGTCGTACTGTTTATAAAAAAGTGGAACCGTTCACTCCCTTTAGATTTACTTATCTATGGGGATGTTTTTATTTATATAAGAAATTGATATATATATACTGAATATAAAAATTTTATTCTTTGAAAATATTCCATAATTTAGTATTGTTTATATATGGAATATTTAGTTTGTACGAAAGGGGGAATAAGATGTTTTTACAAAAGTATAAGGGTTTGATTCTAGGGATAGTGGGTGCTGTATTAGGAGTAATATCTTTTGTTTACCTTAAAGATTTGGATTATATATATAAGACGGGCCTTAAGTTATTATCTGTAACATTAATCGTTATAGGATGGGGTATTGCCTGTGATTCGACCCGTTTCTATAAAAAAGAGAATAATAATGTATAGGTGTTATTATTCTCTTTTTTATACAGTCTTTAATTAGCGAACATTTCTTATGCAAGGAAGAGGGCAAGGTGCTATATGAAAAGAATGAAAAATGTAATGTTGCTATTGTTATGTTTCTTATGTTTAAGTGGTTGTAATTATGAAGATGAAGATCAGGTGAAAAAATATGTGAAAAAAAAGCACGGAATTGATGTGATTGTAACAGATTGGGGTGCTATACATGAAGGGAATATGGGACATACATATCATACTGTTCAAGCAAAAAATAATAAAAATATTCAATTTAGAGTAGAGGTAGATGGTTTCTTATATTCAAGAATAAAAGGGGATGAATATCAATACGGGAAAAAAACATATGAGGAATATAAGAAATTCAAACCCATGCTAGAAGAAATTAAAAAATTAGGTTACGTGGAACCTGAAAATAAAAATGTTTTTCAATATATAGTGGATGATGATTATATAGAGGAGAAACCAACTGATAAGTTATTATTAACTTTAAAAACGAGTGACAAGATTGATTACAGTCAATTTGAATCAAAAGAATTAGATCGTTTATATGCTCTATTCCAATTCATTCAGAAGAGTAATAAAAAGATAACAAAACTTGAAATTGAGGATCATAATGGTGAATCTATAGGCTTACCTTTTGATAATGTGCAAAAAGCTATAACGAAAGAAGAACTGCTTTTAACAATGAAAAACACTGTAAGAGGTTATTGGACATATTTGATTCAAACTGAAACAAAAGTAGGCGAAAGGTTAAATGAAATTCAAAATGATCGTTTTGTAATTGAAGATATTACTTGTTCACAGCCGAAAGACGGCAACTGTCTAGAGTATGAATTGACTTTAGTTTTCAATGACAGTGAGATAAAATATAGAAATGATTCCTATGTAATAGAGGATTTGAGAAAGGTAGTCACTATTCTTAAAGAAGAACTATATAATAAGGAATTTAACATATTTTTAAGGAACAAGGATGGAACAAGTTATTCACTCTGGCTATCATCAGAAAAAATCAAGAAAAATGATAACATAGAAGAGCTAGTAAAATAAAGGTATAAAGAAGAATTTTAAAGCACTTTTTACGTTTATTATTGCTTTATTCAAAAGGAAAAACCGCTTATACTTCATTCTTGAAGCATAAGCGGTTTTGTTTAAAATACTCAAAAAGAAAAATCTTTTGGTAAAGTACCATTTTTAATAACCGTTCGTAACCCATGTTTTATAATCCAAGGATTAACTGGATGCTGTTTATCACGCAATTGTTGCAACCATTGAAAAACGAGTTCTTTATTTTCTTTCGTAATGTCATTGATATGATTGGCTACAGATTTTTGGACATATTTAGACGGATCATTCATTAAAGGTTCAAGAAGTTGTAAATTGTTCTTAAAGTCACCTTTTAGAGCTCCAATTTTTTTAGCCCAAGGAAGTCTTGGTCTTGTACCTTCAGAAACTAATCTTCTAATGTGGCTGTTTTCGTCATGAATCCACTGTTGTAATATGTCTAGTGTATCTTCATGATATGTTTCAAGAAAAGGCCGAATGGCATATTCAGCAGTATTCCTTTTTGTTATTTCATACATGGCGTTGAAAGAGGAGTCAAAATCGTTAAGTCCATATTTTTCAACGTATTTTGCGATAGGCATGTACATATATCCGTTTGTAAATGTGCCTACTTCTGTTGTATTTTCTGGCCCCAATGTTTTCAGTAAAATATGTATTGCTGCATGAAAATCTTTTTGTAAAGCATTGTGTAATTCATCTGCTATTACTTCAATACGCTGCTTTAACTCTAAATTTTCAACTTTACATGTTACGGAAGATACAAAGTTTCTTTTAGAGAAAGTAGGATCGTGTTTACAAATAGAATCAGCCATTTTTTCTGCCAATTCTTCGTTAAATAAAAATTTTAATGGAACATATTTACCCATTTTTTTCACCTCAGTGGTCAGTTGAGAACAAGTTTTATTTTTTTATCGACAATCCATAAACTAAAGTCTCACTCGGAGTCGTAATACTAAAACCTGTCGTCTTATAATCAAGTTTCACCGTATCACCAGTGTAGTCTTTCGTAAATGAATCCATTTGTACAATAAAATCAGCACCTTCATATACAACATCATCTGCATCATATGTATCCAAAATTAAATCAACATCAACGAAAATACTACAAGAGTTTGTCATTGTTCCTCTAATGCGAATGATTTTTTTGTCTTCACGTTCTAATCTATGTATAGCTGCTTTTGCTTCATCAGTAATGCGAATGTTCATGGTATCCCAACCTTTATTTATATTTCCTTTATTATTGCAAAAACAGGAGCAATAGGGAAGGGAGAAGCATTGGAATAAAAAACGAGCAAACATATTTGTTTGCTCGTTTCACTTTATTTCAATTCACATTTATCAAGTGGAATCACTTTCGTTTTCTTCGTAAATTTATATCCTAACCATAGTACTAAGAAGAGTGGTAAACCGATGTAAGAAACGAGTACACCGTTCCAATCGATTGCTTCGCCCATAAATGCGCCGTAGTTTTGTCCTAAAATTACGATGACACAAAGTGCAAATGCGAAGATTGGACCGAACGGGAACCATTTTGCTCTATATGGTAAGTCTTTTAAATCTTTACCTTGAGCGATATATGCTTTACGGAAACGGTAATGACTAATTGCAATGCCGACCCATGCTATAAAGCCAGACATTCCAGATGCGTTTAATAACCAAATATATACAACACCGTCACCGAATAAAGAAGCAATGAAAGCGATACTACCGACAATCGATGTTACGATTAATGCGTTAACAGGTACACCGCGGCTATCTAATTTACCAAGAAACTTCGGTGCTTTTCCTTGGCGAGCTAAATCCCAAAGCATACGAGTTGATGCATACATTCCAGAGTTACCAGCAGATAGTACTGCCGTTAAAATAACAGCGTTCATAACAGAAGCAGCAAAGGCAACGCCCGCTTTTTCAAAAATAAGTGTAAATGGACTTACTGTTACATCACTTGCGGCAAGGCTTTCAGTTGTATAAGGAATTAATAAACCGATAACGAGAATCGCAAGAATATAGAATAAAAGAATACGCCAAAAGATCGAACGAATTGCTTTCGGAATATTACGTTCTGGATCAGAAGTTTCACCAGCAGCTACCCCAAGTAATTCAGTACCTTGGAATGAGAAACCAGCTGCCATAAATACACCGATAATTGCCATAATACCACCGTTAAATGGTGCATCTGCAACAGTGAAGTTTTTAAAGCCAACAGTCTCGCCGCCCATAATTCCAAAAATCATCATAAAGCCGACAATTAAAAAGATAATAATAGTAACTACTTTAATAAGTGCGAACCAATATTCAGATTCACCAAACCCTTTAACAGATAAGTAGTTTAAAAGGAAAATAATAGCTAAACATAATCCGCTCCAAATGAGGGAAGGGGTATCAGGGAACCAAAATTTCATAATTAATGTTACGGCCGCTAGTTCTGCCGCAATTGTAATCGCCCAGTTATACCAATAGTTCCATCCAAGTGCAAAGCCAAGTGATGGATCAACAAATTTTGTTGCATACGTGCTAAAAGATCCAGTAACAGGCATGTAAGCTGCAAGTTCAGCTAAGCTTGTCATTAAGAAATACACCATAATTCCAATTGCGGCGTATGCGATTAGTGCACCGCCAGGACCAGCTGAATGGATGACACCACCGCTGGCAAGAAATAGTCCGGTACCGATTGTACCACCGAGAGAAATCATCGTAAGGTGACGAGATTTTAATCCGCGTTTTAATTCACCTTGTCCTTGTGTAGTTTGCGTTTTAGAGGTAGATTGATTTGTTGCGCTATTCATGTTCAACACTCCTTTTCTTGTAGGTTAGGAAGGAGCGGGGGAGAAAAATACAAAAAACCGCCAAAGGAATTAGGCGGAACGTTTCACAAATAACCACCCCATCATACCCTTCCGTTAAGATAGCACCCCACGTTTACACGGTAATTTTGTAAACGTGACAGTTCTGTTCCTTTCGGAGACAGCCCCAGCTCATATTTCCAGAAAAGAAATATAAACTTCGGCAACTTTTCCTTTCAAACGGAGTCAGTGACATTCTCTGTGTCTCGTCCGTTTTACTCTTAAAAGTCGCAACCTCTACCTCATCGGATTGATGAGGATTTATATATTGCTAAGATATTTAATATATGGCAATTGTAATGAGTTTCTGAATATATTGCAAGGGATTTTGTTAGGAAAAGTCAAAAAATATCGGTTATTGTATAGGAAACGCTTGCATAACTCCACCCGAACCTACTATTATGTAGCAATAAGCAAAGAAAAAATTGTTATACAAATGTTTCGCAAAAAATATTGAAAAACCCTTTAAAATTAAAAGAAAATTCAGAAAATATAATTCGACATAACTATCAAAAGAGGATTATTCCTTAAATTCGTTTCAAAGAATAAGTTATAAATCTGATAAATAGAATGAATATTCTTTTTATTTCTGATAAAATTGAGGTATTGTTTAATTGAAAAGGGGAAATCAACATGAAATTAGAAACAGAAAGGCTCTATATAGTGCCGTGTACAGAAGAGAGTATTCACGTTGCTAACGAGCAAGGGTATAATAGTGGTCCACATATTGTAGGGCATGTAGAAAATATAAAGCAAGATAAGGATTTATTACCTTGGGGCGCGTGGTATGTCATTCGAAAAGAAGATGACATCGTTCTAGGTGATGTAGGGTTTAAAGGGAAACCAAATGAGGAACATACAGTAGAAATTGGTTATGGATTTATTGAGAAATATTGGAATAAAGGGTATGCAACAGAAGCTGTAAGAGAATTAATAAATTGGGCTTTTCAAACAGAACAGGTAGAAACAATTATTGCAGAGACACTTCTAGAAAATGATGGATCGATTCGTGTATTAGAGAAATTACATATGAAGAGAATTGGCAATACAGAGACAATGATTAATTGGAGAATGGAAAAATAAAAAATACCGCTCGAAGTATATCGGGCGGTATTTTTATCGTTATGGTAGCATTTGCTTTTGATCATTCGGATATCCGGCGGTCGATGCGTTAGAATGTTTGGAATGATTGCGAACAGCAATGAAAATAGAAATAATAACGACAAGACCAACTGCCACGTAAGAAAGTGAAATAATAGTTGGATCCACTTTAAATGTAGTAAGCAGTGTACGAATGTTTGTAAAGATAATAAGGCCACCAACTAATACGCCAAGTAAATGAGAAGGTACGATGCGCACTAACCACGCGGCGATTGGTGCCGCAACGATACCACCGAGCATGAGAGAAAATACCCAAACCCAACTTACTTGTTCCCAGCCAAGTGAAATGAAAAATCCAATTGTTGCAGCGAGTGAAACAGGAAATTCACTCGTATCTACAGAGCCGATAACTTTTCTAGCTTCGTTTCCTCTTGCTAAAAGTACAGGTGTCGTAATTGGACCCCAGCCACCACCACCAGTTGAATCAACGAATCCAGCGAATAAGCCAAGCGGAACAAGCTGTTTAGCAGACATACGTTTCTTTGAAGTGACAATTTGTTTTTGAATGATGAATCGTAATAAAATATAAACCCCTAAAATAAATAAAAATACGGAAATGTACGGTTTAATTACATCGCCAGGTAAATTACTTAAAAAACATGCCCCAATAAATGCGCCAACTGCTCCTGGCAATGTAAGCCTGGAAACGGTATATTTATCAACGTTTCCAAATTTGATGTGGGATGCACCAGAAGCGGCGGTTGTAACGACTTCAGCTAAATGAACAGATGCGGAAGCGACAGCAGGTGCGATACCAAACATTAGTAAAAGTGAGGTAGATGTTACCCCATACGCCATTCCAAGTGCTCCGTCAATCAATTGAGCGAAAAATCCAATAATAGCAAAGACAATTAATTTCTGCATAAATAATCCCCCTGTAATAGTAAATGAAAAAGGCACTTTTCCCGTATGAGAAAAGTGCCTTTGGTTTTTCCAATCAGCAATAATTAAATTTGTTTTATTATAATACATATTAATCGTATAAATCAACTGGGTTTTAAAGTTTTTTGAATTGAATGAAAGAAAAATAAAATATACAATAAAAGGATGGAGAGAAAGGGGAGAAAGACATGTTACGATTTGATCATCTCGTACACGCAGTACATGGTACACCGGAGGAAGCGGCAAAACAAATGCAGGAGCGTGGATTTCATACTGCACTAGGCGGAGAGCATACGACCTGGGGTACTTGGAATAGTTTAAGTTATTTTGATTTATCATATATAGAATTTTTAGCAGTTCAGCATGAAGAAAAAGCGAAGAAAGCAGACAATCCATTAGTACAAGAAACAGTAGTGAAATTACAAGACGGAGAAGGAATGCTACAAATTGCAATTCGAACAGATGCCATTGAAGACCTAGCAAATAAATTTAGTAAGCACGGTTTACATACGATAGGACCATTTGAAGGGAAACGTATGAGAAAAGATGGCCGCCTTTTAGAGTGGAAAATGTTATTTATAAAGCAAGAAGAGAACGGACCGAAATTACCTTTCTTTATACAATGGAATGAAACGGACGAAGAAAGAAGAAACGATTTACGTAACATAGGGACGATCACTGAACATAAAAACAAAGTACAACAAATTGAAACGATTCATTACGCAGTGAAAAGCGTTCGAGAAACGGTGCGGAAATGGAAAGAAGTAATGGGGCTAACTGCAAGCCAGGTCGTTAAAAATGAAGAATGGAATGCAGAGTGTCAAAGCGTATCGTTTGGTGACGTTCATGTGCAGTTTTGTGAACCAATAGGAGAAGGGTTAGTACTAGAACGTTTGAAGAATCATGGTGAATATCCATTTGCAGTGGAGTTTAAAGGTGAAAATAAACGAGAGTATGAAGTGTTAGGTAGTTTGTACATATATTGATAGAGGTGAACGTTGTGAAGGAAATACTTAGAGAGATAGAGAGAAAACTAGAATGGCCTCGTATTGTAAAGTGTACAGCTATTTCAAAAGGTTTTTCACATGAAGAGAAATATAAAATTGAATTAAAGAACGAAGAAACTTATTTTGTAAAAGTATGTGATGCTGTTCATTTTGAACGTAAACAAGAAGAATATACGTATATGAAACAATTAGAGTTATTACATATTCCTACGCCTCAGTTAATTCATTTTATAAAGCTGGAGGATTTAAATAAATGTGTTCAAGTATTTGAATGGGCCCAAGGTGTAAATGGTGAAGAAGGTTTAGGGAAGCTATCGGTGGAAGAACAGTATTATGCAGGAAGAAAAGCAGGGGAAGTATTAAAGAGAATCCACTCAATTGAAAGAGAAAGTGCAAGTAATAAATGGGAAACGGTTCGATGGAATAAATACGAAAGATACGTAGAAGCGTTAGCAAACTATGAAATAGACTTCCTTGATTTGAAGCCAGTATTAAGTTTTGTAGGGGAGCATAAACAATTATTGAAAAATCGCCCAATCACATTTTTACACGATGACTTCCATCCAGCAAATAGTATGATTCATAATAAGGAATTTATCGTTATCGATTTTGGTGGATATGATTTTGGCGATCCAATACACGATTTCTATAACGTAGCGATTTTTACTACAAGAATAAGCAAACCATTTGCGGTTGGACAAGTTCACGGTTATTGCGGAGGCGAACCATCGCTTCACTTTTGGCAGCTGTACTCATTATATGCAGCAATGACATTCCCAGCGGATATCGTATGGACAAACCGAAGCACGCCGCATTTAGTAGATGATATGAAGGAAAGGTTAAACGGAATTTTAGAAGATCATAATCAATTTTCAACCTATATTCCAAAATGGTATCAATCACAACATGAGGATATAATAAACAATAAGTAATGGAGGGATTCATATGGATAAAATAGCGGTAATTTCAGATATTCACGGTAATATTCCAGCATTAGATTCTGTACTGAAAGATATTAAAGTAAGAGGAATCGAGCGCATTATTTGTCTTGGAGATCTAGTCGGAAAAGGTCCCCATTCTAGCGAAGTGATTGAAATCATTCGTAAAGAATGTGATGGAGTTGTAATGGGGAACTGGGATGATTTTATTACAAAACCGACTGAATTTGAAGCGTTAAAATGGCACCAAAAACAATTATCGGAAGAACAAAATGACTATTTAAGAAGCTTACCATTTTCAATCGAATTTTTTATGAGCGGCAAACTGATTCGTATGTTCCACGCCTCACCAAGAAGTTTATATGAAAGAATACAACCACATGCCTCAAGAGAAGAGCGTATTAGTATGTTCGAAAACAGTGAGCTCACAGAGAATATAGAAGGAGAAAGAAAACCAGATGTCGTTTGCTACGGTGACGTTCACCAAGCATTCGTTCAAAATTTCAGAGGGAAAACGTTATGTAATGCTGGTAGTGTAGGTAATCCTCTTGAAATTACACAAGCGTCCTATTTAATATTTGAAGGAACTTACGGTAAAAAAGAAGCAGCGAGCTTTTCCATTCAACTCGTACGTGTACCGTATGATATTGAATTGGCCATCAGGCTAGCAGAAGAACTCAATATGCCAGAGATTGAAGAATACAAACAAGAGTTACGCACTGCTTTATATCGAGGATTTAAGGGAAAGTAAGCCAATCATAATATATCAACGATTTTTCAAATATATCTATCGTAACTTAAAATATATCAACGATTTTTTCGATATATCAACGATTCGACAAAGAATATCGACTTACCGACAAATAGTGACAAAAAATCTCACTCATAATAATATTATGTAAACTGGTTGTGTGGAGGAAATATCATGAACCGAAAACAACGTATGAAAGAAATTGCAGATCATATTTTAAAATTAAATTTAACACATCCAATAAGAGTTGGAGTAAGTGATATTACAGCTTCAGGAAAAACAACATTTGCAAACGAACTAGCATAATCCGAAAGAGTGTGCGGATGTTGTTTTTCAGAATAGCAATTTTGACGATCCGTTAGTTATATGTAAAGGAATTTAATATCGTTTATATAGCAAAAAATTTGTGAAAGGGTGATGTTTTGGGTGGATAAAAAAGATAATCCGAACGAATGGCCTGTGTGGGCGAATGAGTCAGTAGAGATAGTTAATGCAAATCCTGATTGGCAAGATAAAGGCCGATGTGAAGAACAGCAACTATATGAACTGCTTGCTCCTCACGGTATAAGCAAAGTAATACATATAGGAAGTACATCCATACCTGGTTTACCTGCAAAACCTATCATTGATTTAATGGCTGAAATAGACTCATTTGATAGAGTACTACATATTTCAGCGAAATTGGGCATATATAATTGGCATTATGTAAGCCCAGAATTAGATGAAAGACCTTGGAGAAGGTTCTTTGTGAAAGTTAAGAATAATAGGCGTGTAGCGCACCTGCATTTGATGGTTAAAGGAACTGAGCGATGGGAGCAACAACTTTTATTTCGTAACCGCTTACGAGAAAATCCACAATTAGTTTATGAGTATTCAAATCTTAAACAAGATTTAGCTAAAAGATTTAACCAAGATAGAGAAGCATACACAAAAGCTAAAACAGAATTTATTAAACAAGTTCTAAAATGATTAAATTTTTGATTGTAACTATGTGTGAATACAAAAGAAAAAACATCCTTTATTTTATAACTTAAACTTACATGAAATGCATGTAAACAAAGTGAGAGACTGCGATGTTCTAATGTATTTCCTTTTATTTATCAGGATAAATTATATATAATTGAATCAAGTTCATATAAGGATAGGTAATTACAGGGGATAAGGCGAAAATATGTTAATAAAGTAAAAAGGGGACAGGAAATATAATGAATGAAGTACTAGAATTAAAAGAAGAACTACTACAAATTAAAAATAATAATTATGCTGTACCAGAAGATGTAGATGCATATCCGTATGCACAGTGGATGCTAGATTATATCGGATCACCAGATGCTGAATTACGCGATGATTTAATTTATAGTACGCTTCATACATGGATTACAAATGATGTGTTTAGACAAAAAGAGTTAAGAGGATTAATGTTACAAGCAATTAGTCCTGATTATTTATTTTATAAAATTGGTGAAAAGGGCACAGACTCTGTTTTTAAACGTGCATTCTCCGTATTAATTCCACCACTTATTTTATCTGTTCATGAAAGAGAACCGTTATTATCCGAAGAACAACTGTACAGTGTAGCAGAACAAGTGCTGGAATATGTATATTTAGAAGAAGATGTAAGAGGCTACGTAGAAGGAAAAGGTTGGGCACATTCTACAGCACACGCTGCTGATGCACTCGATGCGTTAGCACGTACAATACAAAATCGTGAGTTTTCATATGCAATACTAGCTGCTGTTCGTCAGAAGGTTCGCTTACATGATTACGTATATATACACTTTGAGGATGAGAGATTAGTAACGCCAATTATGTCGTTACGTAACCAAAATCTTTTAACAGAAGAAGAGTGGGGCAACTGGCTACATAGTATAGCAACTGTTGAAGACATCCGACATCCGCAGCATGCTATTTTAGTACAAAATATTAGAACTTTCTTAAGAAGTTTTTATTTTAGAGTTTTAGAGGCGGAAGGTAGTACAGCCTTTACAGATGATATATTGGAGACTTTGAAGGGCTTGTGTAGGTATTAAAAAAGAGAAATATAAGAAAAGAATAAGCGTAAAAACCGATTATACATGTAGGCTCTCTACAAAAATAATCGGTTTTTTAGTTGAATTGAAATTTTCGACTTAACTATACATGTGCTTGTATGTAATAAGAAATGTATTAAATATGTAATTGTGGATTTTCTTCATATAAACTATTCATATACTGTTTTAAATTCTTAATGAACAATAAAATATTTTGACTAGCCATTCTAGCATGTTGAAGATGAAATATATTTCTTTTTCCAATTTCAAATTCATCTGAAGTTAAAGTAATAGGGATATTTTTAAAGACATGCCATGGGAAATATAAGTGTACAAAGGTTTCTCTAAAATATATACCTGATTCACAAATTAATACTCCATCAGATCCTTTCCCCATATTCCCAAGGACAGATGTATCTAAAAAAGCGATGATTTGTTCTTCTTTTGGAACGATAAATCGTGCCTCAATTGCTTTTAACTTTTTGTCTGAAATATGAGTGTCTACAAATAATCCGTTATCAGGTTCTAATAATTCATTGTATGTTTCAAATAATGAGCAAATTGATTTTATCTCATTAATTTTTATAACTGGATGTATATCATGTTGTTTAGAATTTTGGAATGAATTTGTAAGAGCTATAAGTAATTCTTTAAATAACAGTGGTGGATAATCACTCCCGCTAATATTAAAGCTTTTTTGTGCATCAAAAGATAAGAAACCATCTTTATCAATTTCAATTTGTTGCACTTCAATTAATTGATCCCATTTCAATTTTCCTTTACCTAATAACCAATTTTTCCAGTATAAACCCGAACTCGTAAAGTAAACACCATACTTGCCTGATCCAAATAAATTACAACTTAAAAAAGCAATAATTTGATCATCCGTTGGTATAGAAAAACGTTTTTGGGCAATTGATAAGAAATCTTTAGGGATTCTAGTAACATAAAATCTAGATTGCTGATACTCTAAACAAATATCAGTTAAACGATTAATATCTATATTCATCTTAGCCATTCTCCATTTCAAATTTCGTTTCGACATAATCAATTATAAAGTTGTCAGGAAAATATTAACACTTAAATTTAGCTTAAATTAAGAAGGTAAGGAACTATAAATAGATTTGTATTAGGCTACAAAAAATGACCAGTATTCTTTATTTGGAGTAGTAAAGACTTGTTACGGTAATAAAAAGGTACATAAAACCAACACCTCCCAACCATACTAATAAAATGAGTTGGAGGTGAGTTTTATGGACAAAAAAGACTTTGAAAAAGTTTATAATGATTACTTACATCAAGGAGAAGAGCAAGCGCAATTTGAAGTAGACCATGAAGTCAATTCAGGAGAAGAACAAATTGTTGCCGTTCGTAAAAATGACGATGGGGATTTAATAGCTTTTAAAACAAGTAGCGGGAGAGAGTTAGATTATATGACTGCTCTTAGTGAAGCAAAATCAGGGAAGTTAGCTCATGTGGACGTATTTCATAAGTATGGTAGAGATATTATACGTAGTGAACCGGATGGAATAAAAGAAAATAACTTAGATAATTTACCTTCATTTTAAAAGGGTAAACCCCAAGAAGAGAATGTTCATTTCGATATTCTCTTCTTTGTTTTGCGAAGTTTTCCTTGCAAATAGACGGTTCATTTCTAAAGTGCAATCATACTTTTAAAGAGCGCTCTAAATTTCTCTTTATCTTCTGCTGTAAATGGTTTTGGTCCCTTTGTACGCTTACCGCTTTTTCGAACCATTGCACTTAAATACCGAGTTTGTAACAATTGTTCAATGTTTTCATTCGTATACTTATACCCTTTATGGTGTAGAACGATACAGCCTTTTGCTAAAGCAAGCGAAGCAAGACCGTAATCTTGTGTTACGATTAAATCTTCTTTTTTTGCTAACTGCATAATCCGGTAATCTGCAGCATCTGCTCCAGAATCAACATAAATTGTTTCTACGCCTGTTGGCTGTTCTGCATTAGAATAATGAGAAAAGCTAGTAACGAGGGTAACAGGGATTTCTACATTCGTAGCTTCGGAAATAATCACATCTTTTACAGGACAAGCATCTGCATCAACGTAAATTTTCATTTTTATCACTCCTATAACTAGGCTCGTGTTGATAATAATGGTAGATTTTTCTTTTGTCAAACGAGAAAGCTTTATTTAAAGTTATTTTCCACAAACCAAAATAGCCTTACGCAAACGAGAAATACCTTCCTCAATTTGATCAATATTCACTTTTCCATAAGATAAACGAATATAACCATCTTTCGCACCGAAAATACTACCTGGCATAAATGCGATTTCTTGTTTTAAACTTTGCATAATAAGTTGTTTTTCGTTTATCGGTTCTTTTAGTTTTCCCCATATGTATATACCGCCGGTCGGGTTTGAAAAAGAGATTTTGTCGTGAAGTTGCTCATTTAAGGCGCGAACGATAACGTCTCTTTTTTCTGCTAATTGTTTTCGTAACGGTACGATATGAGACTGAAATGGTACAGTTTCGAAAAATTGTTGCATAAGCCACTGTGGGAAAATGCTCATTCCTAATTCCATTTGGTGCCTTGCGTCGGATAACCTTTCTACTACAGACTGCGGAGCGACAAGCCAGCCAACTCGTAAGCCTGGTGCAATCATTTTTGATAAGGAATGTACATAAATGACTGTCCCATTTTCATCTATTGATTTTAAAGTAGGGCAAGGTTGTTTCTTTTCTAGCGTAAGTAGACTGGACGGATCATCTTCCACAATCGCAATTCGTAAGTCTGCGCAAAGTGATAACAATTTTTTTCTACGGTTTGGATGAAGCATTGTTCCCGTAGGATTTTGGAAATTTGGATTTAAAAAAATCATTTTAATACGATGTTTTCTATATAACTCTTGTACATCGTCTGGATTAATACCGTGTTCATCGACAGGTAATGGGAAAATACGAATACCTGCTGATTGGAATAACGGTAAGGAATAACAGTGCGATGGACTTTCGAAAGCGACAGCATCACCGGGATTTAATAAACATTGAACGATAAGGTGAAGTGCTTGCTGTGCGCCAGATGTAATCATAATGGATTGTTCAGTCGCTTCAACTTTTAAATATTCTTTCATATATTTTACGACCGCTTGTCTTAGCGGGAGATAGCCTTGCGGATGATCATAACTTAATGAATGCGTTAACGGTTGTTCTCGTAAAATCGTTTGTAGTTGCTCGTGAGGATAGAGATTACAACCGAGCTCTCCGTTTGCAAAATCTATAATATTTTCATTTTGTTGTACTTCTGCCCGAATATGGCGAAGTAACGGTAAGTTTGGTAAAAAAGTACCACCTTCTACGAAATTTCTCCAGTTCGGCGTTAATGTTGGAGAAACACCCCACATATGTGTACTCACACGTGTACCTTTACCAGTCGTACTTTCTACAATTCCCATAGCACGCAGCTCATTATAAGCAGTCGTTACCGTACTTCGGTTTACATTTAATTGCGTAGCTAATTTCCGTTCTGAAGGGAGGAAGCTTCCAGGAGGAAGTTCTCCGTATGTAATACGTTTTTCAATAAAGTCAACAACTTGCTGATAAATTGGGATTTTACTGTCGTTATCTAGCTTCCATTCCATACAAACGCCTCCGCATCTCTTATATACATTCAGTATAACAAATTGGCTGAGGAAAAAAACAGCCAATTGGACGGTGCTATATCCAGCCAATTTTACTATGCTAAATATGGAAGGGGAGATTCGGATGAAACGATGGCAAATGGAGTGGCTCCTAGTATCAGTAGCATTAGTATGGGGAGCAAATTATACAATTGGAAAGTATGGCGTGGCATATATGTCATCCATTCAATTTAATAGTTTACGATTTTTAGTAGCATCTCCGGTATTATTACTTATTACATTTATGATGGAACGCTCATTACGTATTGAAAGAAAAGATTGGTTACGATTAATAGCAGTCGGTATCGTTGGTACGGCAATGTATCAAACGATGTTTATGCTATCTGTGAAATATACTTCAGCAACGAACGCCTCATTATTAATTGCGATGTCACCTATTTTTACAGGGATATTAGCAGTATTACACAAACAAGAACGTTTTTCGATGAAAGTACAAATAGGCTCAATCGTAGCGTTTATTGGTGCAGCATTCGTTTTATTAACAGGGCATACAGGAGGAGCTACTTACGAGTATGCGTGGCTCGGAAATATAATTGGATTAGCCGCAGCAATTGCTTGGGGATGGTATCCAATTTTAGCACAACCTCTTATTACAAAATACTCCGCAATGAGAGTGACTTCATGGTCTACTTTAATTGGAATTGTACCGCTTGTTATATACTGTTTATTCAATGTAAACACATTAACGTGGCCAGTAGACATGCCAAGCTGGGGTTCTCTAGCATATTCAATCATCTTTGCGACCATCTTTGGGTTAGCAATGTGGTATGTCGGTATTAGTCAAATAGGCTCAACGAAAGTAATGGTTTATATGTATCTCGTACCATTATTCGCAGTGATCTTTGCAGCAGTAACAATTGGAGAGCAAATCAATATGATGCAACTTGTTGGCGGACTTATTATCTTTGTGGGTCTATATGTTGTAAAAAAAGGCGGAATCAAAAAGCCTGCTCTCAATTTGAAAAAAGTCAGTTAACAGTAAAAATGATCTCTTTCATATAGAAGGAGATCATTTTTGTTTTCGTAATAAAAGCGCTTGTTCAACGGCCCATTTTTGATGATCGTGAAGGAGAAGATCTACAGCAAGTAATGGAGACATCCACCGTAAAACATGATCATCCTCACAGTTTTCAGTTTGTTTCTGCACCATGTTCGCAATATAAAAGAACCCATCGTTTAAATAATATGTTTCTTCCTTTTCCGCATAAAAATATCGTGCTGTATTACCGATATATTGATCAATTTCAATTACCCATCCTAATTCCTCTAGTAGTTCACGGTGCAAACATGCATCTTTTGTTTCATCACCTTCCATACCGCCACCGGGTAAAAAGTAACGGCCTCCTTTTTGGATAACAGCAATCATTGAAGAAGATGAATGGAAAATAATCGCATAACAACTAGGTCTTAATACATAATGAACGGTAGATTTTTTCGAGCCAAATGTGAGTTTCGAAATCATAAAACACGATCTTTCTCTATAAAATACATAAAAGGGATATTAAGGTAAAAATAGAATTATATAAGTATAATCTTATTAGATTGGAGTGGTAAAAATATGATAAATCGAAAATGTTCAAGATGTAAAGAAATAACTGGTGCATTGCATGGTGGTAAAAAAATTAAGGAAGAATTTTTATGTGAGGACTGTTTGCAAAAAGGAATCGAGAGCGGGGAAATCGAATTATCACAAGTGGAGCAAGAACAAACTTCGTATCTTTCTATAAAAATATTAAAAATAATGAGTGTGATTTATTTAATAGCATCTATTTTTATGGCTTTTTCAACCGGTCCATTTATACACAATATGGGATTTGATGAAATGTCCATTTCAGGATCAGAATTAGGTTTAATAAGTATTGTTATGCTAGGTTCTATATTCCAGTCTGTTCTTGTATTTTGCGGGATTTGGGTATTCATTCTCTTAGTAGAAACCGTAATTAAAATATATGAAAAAATGAAGTGAGTGAGAGGGAGAAACATATGCAAGTAAGAAACATCCAAGGGGAAGATTATGTAAAGATTCATTCTGTTTTAAATGATTGGTGGGGCGGGAGAGACATGGCTGCTATGTTGCCAAAATTGTTTTTCGTTCACTTTCAAGAAACGAGTTTTATTATTGAAGAAGATGGCGAAACGTTAGGTTTCTTATGCGGATTTTTTTCACAAACATATAAAGATGAAGCATACGTTCATTTTATCGGTGTAAATCCAAAGTATAGAAGAAGAGGAATCGCATCGACATTGTATTCTTATTTCTTTGATATTACTCGTGCAAATAACCGTAAAGTTGTAAAAGCAATCACGTCACCAACTAATAAAAACTCGATACAGTTTCATCAAGAAATCGGTTTTCGAATTGATACAGGAGATGATGAGATAGAAGGTGTATCGGTACATACAAATTATGACGGGAACGGCGGTAGTAGAGTTTTATTTTTAAAGCATGTGTAAAAGTAGGCTAGCGCCAAGTTAGCCTTTTTGTTGTGAGGAGGCAAGGATATGGAGAGTTCTCAAAGTAGAAATGAGTATGTAAGACGCATACATACAGTTCAAGATTATATAGAATCAAACATAGACAGTTCACTATCCATTGAAGATTTAGCGGATATAGCAGGATTTTCGAAGTATCATTTTCATCGGATTTTTAAAGGAATAGTTGATGAGCCATTATCTCGGTATGTGAATCGCTTGAAACTAGAAAGGGCAACACATCTACTTACATATCGAGCAGACATGACGATTACAGATATTGCGTATCACTTCGGATTCACAGATTCAGCTGTTTTCTCCCGAACATTTAAAAATTATTACGGTGTAAGTCCGTCTCAATATCGAAATGACAATAGCAAGAATTGCAAAGACGTAAGCAGAGCTTCTCAATACAATGAATGTAAGAAGGTTCGAGGTAATGTTGAAATTGTAACAGCGGATGATATAAACGTCGCATACATAAGACATATTGGTACATATGAGGAGTTAACTATAGCTTTTCCAGAAATGATAGAGAAATTATTTTATTACGCAGCGGAGCAAAACTATCATGTATTTGGGGATACGAAAGTATTAACCATTTACCACGATCATCATGAGTTTACTGAGGATCATCATTTAAGAACAAGTTTATGTATAACAATTCCGGATGCGTCCGCAGTAAAAACGAGTGATATTGGAATAATGGTAATACCTTCTGGAAAGTATGCAGTAGGGCATTTTGAAATATTTCAGGATGAATATAAAGGAGCATGGGATTTCTTATACGGTGAGTGGCTTCCAAATAGCGGATATAAACCGAGAGATTCGTATCCTTTTGAAGTATATAAAAATGATCCCAAGCAGCATCCCGAAGATAAACATATAGTTGATATATATGTACCTATCGAACCTTTTTAATCATAGGTTAAAGGGGAAAGAATAATGAAAACTGCTGAAAAGTTAGATCAAATTATAAAAGAAGAATATAAAAATATGAATGGTATGTTAGTAGTGCAGAAAGAGAATGTTATTTTTGAAAAATATTATAACGGTCACGGTTCAGATGATGCATTTCATATAGCGTCAGTCACAAAAACGATTACTTCTGCGTTAATTGGACTATGTGTAGATAAAGGGTATATAAAAAGCGTTGATCAAAGAGTAATAGAATTTTTCCCGGAATATAACGTTAATTCACCTGAAATAACAGTACGACATCTTCTTACGATGACAGCTCCACATCCATTCGTAGACTGGCAGGAACCGTTAGAAGAACTATGTACACAACAAGATTGGATACAGTATACGTTAAATAGGATAGGAAACGGCGGAGAAATTGGATCTTTTAAATATTCATCTGCAGGAGCTCATATACTATCAGCGATTATAACGAACGCAACAGGAAAAAATGCGCGTGAATTTGCGAATGAATACTTATTTCAGCCACTCGGCATGAGAGAAATTCCAAACTATAAAATGAAAGCATTTGGATTTGATGACTTATTTGGAAAAGATGTGAAAGGATGGGTTCACGATCCAAATGGTATTTCGACGGGCGGATGGGGACTAACGTTAACGGTTAGGGATATGGCTAAGTTTGGACAGATGTATTTGAATGAAGGTATTCATAATGGAAAACAAATACTATCAAAATCATGGATAAAAGAATCGACAGAAATGAACCAAAATCAATATGGTTATTTATGGTGGTTACGAGAAGAAGATGGAATCTTTTCATACTGTGCTATGGGTGATGGTGGGAATATGATTTGCTGCGTACCAGAGAAGGAACTGGTGGTAGTGATTGCTACTGAGGTTATACGAAATGCAGAGGATAGATGGGAGTTAATTAAAGAGTGCATACTTCCTTATTTAAAAGATTAATATGGTTATTTTTATAAAAATAAGAATAAAAGGTTTAGTTAAACTTGTTTTGTTCTCTACGATAGAAAAAAGTGTTGTATTAACCAAGTTGTGCAACTAAGATTATAAAACTTCAACACCTATACGATTATTGAATAGGTGTTGAAGTACTTTATAATTTGTTTAGGTACTTTTAACTATTTTTTAACTTTTCGATGTATTAGATACATCATGCCAAACACAATTACCAGCAAGATAAATTTAATTAATTCCATTAGGCTAATATCCCATTTTGTTTCTACTCCATCTGTTAAATAAAATACATTAAACATACCATGTAAAATTGCGGGTGATATTACAGAACCACCATATTCTCTCGTGTACGTCAAAATTAAAGACAATATAAATAATAAAGAGAGATAACTTAATATTCCTACAAACTGAAACTCATAATTTTTATAAAAGATAGCTACTGGTAAATGCCATGAAGACCAAAGCAAAGCTATAATAATAGCTGTTTGCATAAATGAATATTTTTTTCGTAAATAGAAATGAAAATTCCCTCGCCATATAATCTCTTCTAATAATGCAGATAAAGATCCAATTGTAAGACCAACGAGCAAGAGAAATCCTAATTCATTCCAATGATGATATAAGAACTTTATATCATAAATATAAAAATAAAAATGGAGACATAGCCCTAGAAGTAGTGGAAATAATATGGAGAAAATTAGTGTTTTTATTTTTGGGCGTGAAATTCCAAATGTATGAACTATTTTTTGTTTCTTATATAATGTTTGATATGAAATAACCGCTAAAAGCGGAACAACCATTGTAAACCCCAAATAATTACGACCATTTTCTATGTTCAGCAAGATGATATATACAAGTGATGTAAGAAAATAAATACATAATGTTGAATGATAAACTATGTGTTTATTAATATTTTTCACCTGCCTAAGTATGTATAAGTGGTTAATCGAATATCCGATATTTTAATTATATATGAAATGGAAATCGACAGAATGAATATTTCCATATTATTGTTTTTAAGATAGAAAAAGTGTCGAAATTGCATATATTGAACTTGTAGAAAAAAATAAATTATCCCCCGTAACTTTCACAACAAAAAATCGTTAAACAAAAGAATAGATTTTTTATTACGAATGGGGGAGAACCATGAAAATTCTAATACTAGGCGGTACACGATTTTTAGGAAGAGCATTTGTAGAAGAAGTTTTGAACAGGGGGCACGAGGTTACAGTATTTAATCGTGGAACAAACAAAGAGATTTTCCCTGAAGTGGAACATTTAATCGGTGACAGAAATGGTAATGTATTAAGCTTAGAGAATCGAAAGTGGGATGTTGTCATAGACACGTGTGGCTTTTCTCCGCATCACATTCGGAATGTTGGAGAAGTATTAAAAAATCATATAAAGCATTATATATTCATCTCAAGTCTTTCCGTATATAAAGACTGGATTCCACATGACATAAAAGAAGACTATATATTACAACCTGAACCGACGGAAGAGCAAATAAAGGCTGTAGAGAATGGTGAAGTTTCTCCTTATGAGCATTATGGTGCGCTGAAAGTATTATGTGAAAAAGAAGCAGAGAAGTATTGGCCGGGGCGTGTTTTACATGTAAGAGCAGGACTTCTTTCAGGAATGTTTGATTATACAGATCGACTAACATACTGGATTCAGCGTGTTGCAAAAGGAGGTAAAGTGTTAGTTCCAGGAAGAAAAGACCGTCCAGTGCAGATGGTTGATATAAAAGATGTCGCGTGCTTTGGACTCAACATGGCAGAAAATAATAAAGCAGGTACATTCAATATAACAGGTCCGAATGATAAATTGACGATGGAAGAGCTATTAAATACGTGTAAAAAGGTTACGAATAGCGATGCTGAATTTGTTTGGGTAGACGAATCGTTTATGAGTGAACATAATGTGCAGCCTTGGACAGAAATGCCTTTGTGGATTCCAGAAACTTTCCCATTAGATGGTGAGACGAAGCCGTGGAGAGGCGGGTTTTCTATTTGTATCGAAAGTGCGGTTAATGAAGGGCTTACTTTTAGAAGAATAGAAGAGACCGTTACAGATGTGTATGAGTGGATGGAGAGTACGGACGAATGGAAATTAAAAACAGGTATTTCAGGCGAGAGAGAGAAAGAATTGTTAGAAAAGTGGAATGGATAGTTTTTATAGATAATAGGAATGGATAGAAATATGATAGGTCAATTAAAAAAGGTTAGAAAAAGAACGATAATTTCAACTGTAATAATGCTCTTGCTAACTGTCATTCTCGTAAGAAATAGTACGTGGTATATCTCTCGTTCCTTTTCTTCTGAATTTTTTCAATTGCCGATGCCTTTGGATAGTAAAGTGATTAAAGATTATGAAGCGGATGAGAAAAATTGGATTGAAATAGGGAATGGCGGTTATTGGGAAGTGGTAGCGAATCGAGTTATAGAAACGAAGCAATCGAGGGCAGAAGTAATCTCATTTTATCAAAAAATAGGGAAGTTAAAGTATCCAAATTCTAACGTGGTCGGTGTAGAAATTCAGCTCTATTTTAAAGGTGATAGTACGGTAGTAGAAACCGAAAAGGGAAATTATTACCGAGATAAGACGGGAGATACTCGTTATGTAAGTGAATATGCTATTAGAGATATAAAGAAGGAAAAACAACCAAATGATCCAGAGATGATAACATATGTGATACAAGTACATACCCAATTTGATTATTGGTATAAACTTGATTGAACATGAAGAATTATAGGAGGAGAAAAGATTATGTGGAAAAAACACCATTCGCAGTATTTCATCAAACTTAAGTTTAAAAAATCCAGCTATAAAGGCTGCACACGCCGAAGTTCAAAAAAATTTGCAGGTGGAGTTACCGAATGATTTATATCAATTATTACAGGAAACAAACGGTATAGCTGGTGAATAC
This sequence comes from Bacillus cereus group sp. MS39, assembly GCF_040448665.1. Classification (NCBI taxonomy): domain Bacteria; kingdom Bacillati; phylum Bacillota; class Bacilli; order Caryophanales; family Bacillaceae; genus Bacillus; species Bacillus cereus group sp. MS39. Next base: position 2,378,110 of record NZ_CP123058.1, read on the forward strand.
GGAGACTTTATTTGGGATGCTTCAAAAATTAATACTGAAAATATGAATATGAGAAATATAGTTGATTTTAAGGATTTATATATGCCTTTTGACTGTTTATTATTTTTTGCTGATGGCGGAAATGGTGATTTGTTTGGCTATTCCATTTTGAATGGGATAGTGCAAAGCGATGATATATACGTATGGAACCATGAAAATGATAGTAGAACGTGGATTGCTCCTTCGTTAGAAATTTTTATGGAGTGGTGGGAGAGCGGAAAGATAACAATTTAAACATAGTATTAAGAAAAAACGCCTTGTTACTAAAGAAACAAGGTGTTTTTCGTATGTAAATTTATAACTCAATTGGTTCTTCCCCGTACATTTCCCACAGCTTAGAAAACATATTTTTCAGTCCTTCTTCGTCATCCTCATCCTAGTCTAACTTGATATCAACTTCCTCAAATTTTTCTTCTATTTCAAACTCTTTCTCTTTCACACTATCAGTTGTGCCAATTTTTCTGTAAAACACAACGAAGTCTTTATCGTGTATTAGCTAGTAGCAAGACCTCCACCTCAAAATCCGGCTAATACAAGGGAGGCCCGTATAAATAAGTTGTATTAATTACATTATTAGATTGTGTTTGTGACTATATTTTGGAAATTTTCTGTTGATTTGAAATGTGCGATAGTATATATTGTATATAAAGTATATATACAATATTTTTCAAAAGAGGTATTTGCATGCAAATCATTATTAAGAACACTTCAAAGGAACCCATTTACGAACAAATTGGACTCCAAATAAAAAAACTTATTTTACTAGGTGATTTAAAGCAAGGAGATGCTCTTCCTTCAATGCGTCAGTTAGCAAAAGATTTAAGAGTAAGTATTATTACAACGAAAAGAGCATATGAAGAACTGGAAAAAGATGGTTTTATTAATTCGATTGTCGGAAGAGGGTCCTTTGTAGCAGAACAAAACATTGAAACTATGAAAGAAGAAAAATTAAAAACAGTTGAAGAAAAGTTATGTGAAGCGATTCAAAATGCTAAGCAAATGGATGTTTCTTTAAATGAGCTAAAAGAAATGCTTACAATTTTATACGAGGAGGAAAACTCTTGGAAAACGTAATAGAACTTCAAAATGTCAGTAAATCTTTTAAAGGGTTTCAAATAAACAATTTTTCGGTGGAAGTAAAAAAAGGATTTGTTACGGGTTTTATTGGAGGAAATGGATCAGGTAAATCTACAACGATTAAAATGATTATGAATCTAATAAACCCGGATAGTGGAAACGTCTCCTTATTTGGCATGAACTATTCGACTGATGCGAAACGAATTAAAGAAAGAATTGGCTTCGTTTATGACGATAATGTGTTTTATGATGAACTCACATTAAAGGAAATTACTAAAATTATTGCGCCTGCTTATAAAAAATGGGATTTTAACCAATTTACATATTATAAAGATCTGTTCGAATTACCATTAAATAAAAAAATGAAAACATTCTCCAAAGGAATGAAAATGAAAGCCTCTCTCGCAATTGCCCTTTCACATCATGCTGAACTAATTATTATGGATGAACCTACATCTGGACTTGATCCTGTATTCAGAAGAGAATTATTGGATGTTCTACAAAATATTATGCAGGATGGAGAGAAAACTATCTTTTTCTCATCACATATTACAACGGATTTAGACCGCATTGCCGATTATATTACATTTATTCAAAATGGAAAGCATATTTTCACAAAAGATATTTATGCCATTGCAGAGGATTATGTTTTAGTCAAAGGACCACTAGATTTGTTAAAGTTTGATACTGAGCGTGAATTTATTTCTGTACGTAAGGCAAATACAGGTTTCGAGGGATTGATTGAAAATGCACATTCTATCGAAAACTTATTTGATAAGGATGTGGTGATTGAAAAACCAAGTTTAGAGGATATTATGTATTTCATGAAAAAGGGGGATTCAAGATGCTTAACTTAATTAAAAAGGATTTGATTTTACAAAAAACTTTCTTGCCTGCTTATCTCTTATTTCTAGTTACCTATTTGTGGGCCGGCATGGATGTAGCATATGTCATAATCATTTGTAGTGCCGTTTTTGTAATTAACACATATCAATCTGATGATAAAGATAATGCTAATATTTTAGTAAACTCATTACCGTATACTAGGAAGGAAATTATAAGTTCAAAATACGTTGGAACCTTACTTTTTACAATAGTAATTATCCCATTTTGTTTAGTTGGAAAATATTTTATTTTAGACAGCATGGAATTTCAACTTTCCTTAGAAAGTTACATACTAGGCTTCTTGGCAGTCATGCTGATAACAGCATTTTACATCCCATTTTTTGTTGCATTTAAAGTGAAAACACTTGTACCAATTTTTATATTTTTATCTATTGGAGTTATATATTTAATGCGAAATACTCCATATTTATTAAATAAATATGCTAATGGCGTACTGACCTTTTTAAAAGAGATTTCAGATTTGAAATTATTTCTTTTATTTGCTGTCATAGCAGTGGGGTTCTATGGGGTTTCATGGATATTATCTATTCGTATCTATCAGAACAAGGCTCTTTAATAGCAAGTTCTAAAAGGAGGGTGGTTTAAATGACATCAAAAAAAGAGCGTCCTAGTCGAATACGAAATTGGCTGAAAACTATTGGAGCATTTTTCGTTATGCAACTAATTTTTATCATCCTTGATATGAATTCGTGGATACCGAACTTCAAGGAAGGAGGAGTTGGGGATCGTCTCGTTAATTCAGAGTTCTTTACGGAATGGTTCGCTCCTTATAAAACAAAGCAATTTAATGTACTAACGGCAGTTATGGCTATTTTATTATTCCTAAATGTAGTAACAAGTGCAATAAAAGACGCTTTTTCTAGAAAAAGAATTAATTAGCACATAAGTTGACCTTGCGTCTTTTTAATAATGTCTTAACTATATTTAAAAACAACAGGAAAAAGATAAAAACTCCACTTATTGATGTTTCACTTTATCTTTTACAATGATTCCTTGAAAATTATTTGATTTTTCAGTTTTGTATATTGATAGAGATGCATTCGTCCCCCATAATACTTCCAAAGTGTGCGCAGTAATTGTGACATATGTATTTATACTTGTGATGACAAATGATGTGTATCGTTTTTGGAAAGTTCGAAAATTATTGAACGAACTAGAGAAATTTAGTAATCTTATTTGTACAGCACATACAGATTAGTTTTGTAATGGTTCGATATTTAAAAAATATGTAAGGGGGAATGGGTGTGGATCTTACGTTTAAAGTAGAGGAAACATGTTTTAATTACCGTGTCGGAGCAATTTGTAAACATGATAATAAAATCCTTATTTTGCAAGGGGACGGTGAAGATTTTTGGTACGTACCGGGCGGACGAGTGAAAATGCTAGAAAATAGTGAAGATGCGTTAAAACGGGAGCTGGCAGAAGAACTAGACGTACCTATTAAAGTGAAGAGATTAATATGGTCAGTAGAAAATTTCTTTATACTTTCTGAGCGAAAGTTTCATGAGATTAGTTTTTATTATGAAGTAGAGCTACATGAGTTACCTGCAAATGGAGCGGATCAATATATTTTGGAAGAAGAGGGTAGATCGTATTTGTTTAAGTGGGTGCCGGTAGAAGAGTTAGAGGTATATAATTTACAGCCTGCGTTTATAAAAGAAAAAGTAAAGGATATAGCAGTTCATACAGAACATATTGTTTTGCAAAAATAAACGTATTCGGAGGGGAAAAGGGTGAAGGGGACTAAAAAAGAGATGCATATAAATGACAAAGTAATTCATTACACACATATCGAAAAAGGTTCTAGTAGGGTTTGCTTTATGTTTTCAGGTTCAGGATACAATTATGATAAGCCGTTATTCTATTATGCAACGATGTTAATGCTAGAAAATAAAATTGATGTTGTACATATTCACTATTCCTACGACGAACAAGTAATGAATAAACCAATAGAAGAAGTAACGAAAGTAATGATGGATGATATTAATCCTGTAATGAATGAAGTGTTGAAAAATGGACGCTATAGCAATTCTATGTTTTTAGGGAAATCACTTGGAACAATTCCGATTGCAAATGATGTAATGAAGAGAGAAGAGTTTTTACAGTCAAAAATGATAGTACTGACACCTTTACTAACTTTTGAATCTATTTTTGATTCTATTTTACATAGTAGTCACGAAGGGCTTTTAGTAATTGGGGATAACGACCACCATTATAATGCAAATCAAATGGATCAGTTATATAAAACAAATTTAACGATTGATGTTGTTAAAAACGCAAATCATTCTTTAAATGTTGGAGAATATGAAACAAAGAATTCAATTGAAGCGATAGCAAATATAATAGAAAAGCTTAAAGAAGTTGTTAGGAAAAACTAACTTATCAATACATGCAAAAAGAGGTGCGAATTGCACCTCTTTTACTTTAATAAGCCTTCAACACATGAAGCAAATAATCTTTCCGGTTCAGCGGATTATAATCAACACGTTTTCGAGTAGGGAAGGGAGGCTTCAGCTTTGTGAAACCAGCTGGATTTGTTGTGAAGATACCTTCTCCTTCAGTAAATGAATGAAGCATTCGTTTAAAATTCTCTGTTTTCGCAACAGGTAATGACCCTGTTAACTGATAAGAATTGTTATTGAATATAGGCTCTGCAAAAGTTGCTGGAACGGCAGCGAGCTTATACATTGCAGTACTAATTGCGTGCTCTGGTACAGTTAATTCAAACTCATTTACTGTGGTTCATATACATATGTTTCAGCTTGCTTTAAAGCATCCATTAATACGATCGGTGTTAAATTTCTAAAGTCACTCGCTGTTGTAACAGGACTAGCATAACCTGTATGTGTTAACGTGACAGAAATGTCCGTAACTTCCCATCCGTATAAACCTTGTTTTAACGTTTGAAATACTGTATCTTCAATCGCTTTATGAAATGCTAAAGGTAGTGAGCCGAGCTCAACACCTAATTTATATGTTATGCCAGAATTAAGTTCACCACGTTCGATTTTAAAGCCAATTGTTGCGTAAAATGGATTCGCTTTTTCGCCCATTACTTCAACGCTATTACCTACGCCAATTGGTTTCTCAATGCATACAACTCGCGTATTTGAAAAAGTAACCTGCAAATTATATTTCTCATACAGTGTTGTTTCAATGACTTCTTTTTGCACCTCACCGAAAAGGCGAATGTATAGTTCATTATGAACATTGTCTTTCCACACTTTAATGAGTGGATCTTCTTCACATAGTTCCATAAGAGCAGCGTACAAATCATGAATTCGTTCCGTAGGCACCGTATCAATAGTAGCTTCCATTTGTGGTTCGGCAAAGTGAATATCCTTTATATAATCAGTTCGTTCACCGATAATATCACCAATTTTTATATCACTTAGTCCCCACACTTTACAAAATTCACCGCTTGGAACGGTAGAAGTTTGTAAAGCATCTCCATTATGAAATATGCACATTTTTTTAATCTTTTCCTTATGTGGTAGAGATTCATTGCGCTGTATATCCACATATTTTCTAACTTGTAAGCTACCTGAAAAAACTCTTACATAAGCAATCTTTTCTCCAGAATATTCACGGTCAATTTTAAAAACTACACCGGACAATTTTTCATCTTGAGATGAAGAATTAGCTGGAAGTAAGGCTGAAATATTTTCGAGCAGTTCAGTTACGCCCATGCCTGTCATTGCTGAACCGAAAAAGACTGGATACACATTTGCTTGCGCTATTTGTTTAATGAGTTCTTCTTTTAATAGAGTGTCCGGTACAATTTCGTTATTTACGTATGACTCAAGTAATGATTCATTATATGGTGCTAACAGTTCCATACAATCGTCATATGATTTGTACTCAATGATCCGGGTTTCTTTCGTTCCTTCGTATAGGGCAGAGTAGAAAGGGAATGCTTCATTTGAAAGAATTTCTTTTATTTGTTTCATAACTTTTTCAGTATTTGCACCGCTACGATCAATTTTATTTACGAATAATATTGTTGGGATATTTAGTTTCTGTAATGTTCGCATTAAAACTTTTGTTTGTGCTTGCACACCTTCAACGGCAGAAATAACTAAAATTGCACCGTCTAAAACGCGGAATGATCGCTCCACTTCAGCGATAAAATCAGCGTGTCCAGGTGTATCAATGACATTTACTTTTATATCATCAATAAAAAAAGAAACGACAGATGCTTTAATCGTAATTCCGCGCTGTCTTTCTAATTCCATTGAGTCAGTTTGCGTATTGCCACTATCTACTCGGCCAATTTCTTTAATCACATTCGTTTCATAAAGAATACGCTCAGTCAAACTCGTCTTGCCAGCGTCTACGTGCGCGACAATCCCTATATTTATTGTTGTCATATGTGAATATCCTCATTTCATTTTCCATTTTTATTTCCTCATTTCTATTTGTGTATTGCCGCATTACAATCACTCTCCAGTCATTTAAATTAGTACTATTATAGTGCAATTAACATTTTTTGTAACGCGACAAAGCGCCTTAATTTGGAAAAATATAAATGAAAACAAAATGCTTGCATTCTAAATCGATATAGATTATATTAATTGACATATCAACTATTGATACATCAAATGTTTTTATTTTGATTGTGAAGGAGGGTTAATTTGACAAGTTCATGCTCAAAAGAAGCGATTATTTTATATAAATTACACTTTCTAAATAAAGAAGTAAGTTCGAAGTTTGAAGGGTGTACGGGTATGAGCCAGTCTCGATTAGAGCTTATACTTCAGTTATATGAAGTAGGTGAAATTAGTCAAAAAGCACTTCAACAAGAAGTGAATATTGATAATGCGGCGATTACAAGGCATTTAAAACAGCTAGAAGCAAACGGAATGATTGTAAGACGAAAAAATCCAGACGATAACAGAATTACGTTAGTTTCTCTTACAGAAGAGGGACGAAATAAAATTCAAGCGTTTCAAGAGGAAAAAGAACGTTTTGCAGCATCTGCATTTAAAGGATTAAGTGAGGAAGAACGCGATAATCTTTTAAATATGTTAAATCACATTCAAGAAAATATAAAAGAATTATAAAAAAGGGAGAATACAACTATGACTAACTCAGTAAAAACAAATGATTTTAACGAAATTTTAACAGGACGTCGTTCAATTCGTAAGTACGACCCAACAGTAAAAATTAGCAAAGAAGAAATGACAGAAATTCTTACAGAAGCAACACTTGCACCATCTTCAGTAAACATGCAACCATGGAGATTCGTAGTGATTGAAAGTGACGAAGCGAAAGCAACACTTGCGCCACTTGCGAAATTCAATCAATCTCAAGTAGAAACGTCTTCAGCAATGATTGCTTTATTTGGTGATTTAAACAACTTTGATAACGCAGAAGAAATTTACGGTACAGCAGTAGAGCGTGGACTTATGCCAGCAGAAGTAAAAGAAGATCAAATGAAAAAACTTTCAGCTTACTTCTCTATGGTTACACCAGAAGTAATGAAAGATACGGTATTAATTGACGGTGGTCTTGTAGCAATGCAATTTATGCTAGCAGCTCGTGCGCACGGTTATGACACTTGTCCAATTGGTGGATTTGAGAAAGATCAAATCGCAGAAGCATTTGGACTAGATAAAGAAAGCTACGTACCAGTTATGTTAATTTCAATCGGGAAAGCTGCAGACAGTGGTTACCAATCAGTACGTCTTCCAATTGAAAAAGTTGCAGAGTGGAAATAATTTTATAAAAGAACTTCAATAAGTGAAAGATGAGAGGGGAAGCACCATGATTATTATTCACGCAATATTTCAAGTAGACCCAGCAAAACAACAAGCATTTTTAGAAGAAATTCAGCCACTCATTCATGGTTCAAGAGAAGAAAGTGGCAATGTATCTTATGACTTATATAAAGATACAGAAAAAGAAAGTGTTTATACGATGGTAGAAGTATGGAAAGATGAAGCAGCAGTTGCGAGCCATAATACGAGTGAACACTTCACATCTTTCGTTAGTAAAGCAGCACAATTTTTAACTGCTCCTCTTGATATAAAAGCTTATAATGGAGAGTTAGTAAAATAATAAGGTAGAAAAAGATGACTTTAGCATATGGCTGAAGTCATCTTTTTTGTATAAGTAGAATCCATTTTGGACTCAGTTATGTTGATAGATAAGCGTTGCTCGTATCCTCAGTAACAGTGCTGAATTGTATGTTAAATTCGAACATTCGGTTTATTGGGATATTTTTCCGTGGTATAATTTTCTTGTAAATAAAAGGTAGAGAGGAGCAAGTAATGGGAGAATTTCAAAGTAATTTGCATACGGCAACGCAACTTGCAACGAAAATGAGAAATGCTTCAGATAGAATGAAAAGTGCTACTAGTCGCTCTATAAATAAGGCAACGCGTACGACACTATCTGTGAACTTCAAGGCACAAGAAGCAAATCAACAAAATTTACAGATCACGAAACAATTTTGTACTGCTTTTCAACAAACAATTGATAATATCCATTCCGTAGCAAATGAATTTGAGAAAATGGATACAGGACTTCAAAAGACTTTTCAATAATGTAACAACCTACGTAAAGGGGAAAAGGTAGGGGGAAAAGATGAGTCAAGGAATTGAAACGAGAATCAATCAATGTAATCAAAAATTACGAATTATATTTGAAGAACAAAATGAAAACCGAATCGCGCTGCAAAATCAAGAACGAGCTGAGGCTAGTTTTCATGAATGGAAAAATAGAAGTAATCGTTTATTTAACCGAATACTAGAAACTTGGCACGGCGACAAAGAAGTGTTTCACCTTTTTACGAATATGCGGCAAGAAATCGGACAGTATGAAAGAAAACTTACATTCGAATTAGAAAATGAAAAAGAGACGTTGCTTAAAGAAAAACGGCATCTCAGTGAGAAAGAAAACGACCTTTCCTATGAACAGCAGCAACTACAAAGGGAGGCCAATACATGAGTTTAAACATGTATTTGGGAGAAGTACAAAGTCAAACTCAAAGTATGAACGCTATATGTAATGCTACGATTCAAAGTATGGAACAAGTCATTCAATCTATTGATGCCTTTGCGATAGACACAGTATTACAAGGACAAACATACAGTAGTGCAAAATCCTACCTTGTCCAAACATTTCGGCCATTAGCGCAAGGAATTATATGCTTATGTGAAGAATTAATTCGCCAAAACGAAGCATTTCCAAATGAGTTCCAAGCGAAAGTTGCTTCGACAGATGTGATTGAACAAGAAATAAGAGAACAAATAAGGGGAATTAATCAATCGATTACAAGTATAGAAGCAATAGAAGTACTTACACCAATGCCCGGAGTAGGTGCAATTGTAACGGTATTAGGTACAATGAGAAAAAAACTGGAAGAAAAACTAGAGCATTTATATGAATTCAATCATTCATCCAGCAACAACTACAGCACCGCTCTCCAATTAGCAGCTAGCATCACAGCCGGACTCGCTGAAGTGCAAAGTGGGAAAGGATTTAGTCCTGTGAGTGGTACGTTTAGTACACAAGGGTTGAATATGGATTGGGTGAGTTCGATTCAGGGGATTATAGAAGAAACAGCTCGAAAAAACGAGATGAAAGAAATTACTTTGCAAAAACAAGAAATGAACTTACAAGAGCAGGAAGACAATAGATCATGGCATGAAAAAACAGCCCTTTATGCGCAATCATTTTTGCATGGAGTTATCGAATTTTTTCAAGGTGCTGGTGATGCAGCACTAGAAAACTTTGTTGGACTACAACCGCATGAGAATGATAAATTAGAAAGTAAGACAACTTACCAAGCTGGAAGGTTGGCTGGAAATGTTATATCAATAGCCGGGTCCATTGTAGAAATATTTGAAGGTATTTCGCTCATAGGCGGATCTAATTTCTTAACTATCGTCGCAGAAGTAGGAACTGGTGGGTTAGCATCACCAATTGTTATTCCATTAGATATAGCAGCAACAGCTGCTGGGGCTAGTCTTTTTGCACATGGTGGATTTGTTTGGAATAAATCGATTCAAAATGCTAAGGATACTATTCAAAAAATCCAGTCTTCTGGTGGAGGTAAGGGTGCGAGTAATCGAATACCTTCTTATGGAAAAGATTCTGTACCTAAAGGCCCATACCGTGAAGTAAATGGTTATCCAATAAAAGTGAAAGCAGGAGCTCAAGAAAAGCATATTCCTGATACACCGAACTATAAACAAGAATTAGCAAATGGAAAAAATAAGAGCATTTTCTATGGCGATAATAAAATAGCGCAAGAATTGCTTGATAAGTTCGCCGGGAAAGGTGAACTATTAAAAAACGGTAGAGAAAGAGTAGACTTTGGTGAGCCAATAGGAAAATATTATGACCGCAATACTGGTGAATACTATGAGACTACTAAAGGGTTGATCCATTATGGAAAAGATGGCGCTCATATAGTACCATCAAGACCATAAAAATCATAAGAAAAGAGGATGCAAATGGGGTACGATTCTTTAATTGGAACATTAATAAATTATGAACATAGTGACATGATACTAGAATGGAAAAGTGGATTGAGGATTATTGGAGAACTAGATACAGTTTTTGAAACAGACAATGGACTAGATGAGGATGATATAAATTATACAGAATATGATGCAGCTGTATTTAGAGTAAATAATATTTTATCTCGACCTAATACAAACGAAGGTACTGTATATAATTGGCTAAAACAAGAAAAAAGTTCATTGGTTGAAATTTCTCTCTATGATGATCCGCCAAGTGCAGTGTTTTTAACTGACGGAAAAAGAGTATGGGAAAGAGAAATGTGTAAATAATAGGTGGCATTTAAACTGTTACCTTATTAGTCAAATTAGATCTAGTTAATTTTGATATATGGTTTTTAAAGGAATCAGAACAGGCTACTAACATATACTCTGGTATGAAGAAAAGATATCCTAATCGTAAGCTGATTCCTTTTGCTAAAAGAGTTGATAATGATGATACTGCATGTTTTGAAATCGGCAAAGGAAGTAAAGTTCAACTTATTCATGATTTTGCTTCTGAAGGCTTTGAACAAAGAAAAGATAAGCATCCTATTATTTTAGAAGTTAATACTGAAAAAGCTAGAGAAGAAGGCGTTAAATTTTATTTAGGAAATGAAAAAGTTTGGTTAGCAGATGAGATTCCTAGTGAGTTTATCGCAATTAATAAGAATTAATTGAATCTATTCTACTAGATTATGACGGCAGGAAAAATTTTTTCTTTAAGATATATATTTGAATGAACCACGTTATCTGTCTTAAAATAAACAAATAAATGGCGAGTTACTTATGGAAAATAATCAACAAGAGAGACTTCACATTTGAGGTCTCTTTTGTTGATTTCAATTGAAAATTATTATTTGAGCGAATGCACTTTCGTACCTTGCATTTCACAGGCACATAGGCTTTAATTGATGCTATATAGTATGTTTTTCAATGTCAAAAAACATTAGAAAAACAGGGCAATATTATTAAATAGCCGGGTCCATTGTAGAAATGTTTGAAGCTATTTCGCTCATAGGCGGATCTAATTTCTTAACTATCGTCGCAGAAGTAGGAACTGGTGGGTTAGCATCACCAATTGTTATTCCATTAGATATAGCAGCAACAGCTGCTGGGGCTAGTCTTTTTGCACATGGTGGATTTGTATGGGATAAATCGATTCAAAATACTAAGGATACTATTCAAAAAATCCAGTCTTCTGGTGGGGGTAAGGGTACAGGTGTTGATGGTCAGGGAGCCAGTGTAGCAGGGAACATTGGAAAAAATGATAAACTAGCAAGTCAAGGGCATGTTGATGCTGGCGTTTCAGGTGCTCCAAAAGTTGATGCAGGAAAACAGGGTAAACATGTTCCTGGTCATGGGAATAATGTCTCAACCAAATCGCAGTGGGGAGCAGGGAAAAATGGAGTAGTAGAGACACAAGAAGCATGGGTGAAAGGAACACCAGTAAAGCCAGACGGAAGTGTTAGAGTGCATGATTTTGGAAAGCCAATAGGTCCAAATGGAGAAACGAGGGTAAAGGTTCATATGGATGGTAAAGGAAATATACATGGGTACCCTGTACAATAAAGGAGAATAATTATGAGTGATGAGATACTAAAAGTTGTTAATAAATTATATAAACAAGGTGATTTCCAATATGTTTTGGGGAAATTTGTTGATAAACATTTTTGGGATGGAGAAATTAATAAAATATCAAATATAAACGTTGATAATATTACTGATTTTAGTTATTCAACATGTTTTTCTTACATTCTTCTACCACTAGATGTGAAATTTCGTTTTGGTAGTGTAGAATTCAGTGAGTACGTTCGGAAGCAATCAGAAATTAATTGTGTAATGCTAATGATTTCGGCAATCGCGCCATATGCAGTGGTTAAATATTTAAGATATAGATATACTAATGGTACAATCGAGCTAGTTGAAGAGTCCTCGCCATACAATGATGAATCTAAGAAAATAGGAAGTAGTATTTTAAAATTATTAGATAGTAACGGAATAAAGAATCTTGATAAAGAAACGTTAAGTATTGAAGTGGAGGATGTTTCGTTAGAGTTAAAGGAAACAGGTGTTACTATATATAATTGTCTATTTGAAGATGAGTATTAAAAAAGAGGCATTAATAATTGTGCAGAACTTAAAGGGATACAAATAATAGAGGTAGATTAGTAGTTATTAAGAAGTGATTACAGTTCGAAAATGTAGCCTCATTGAAAAGAGAGGCCCTCGTTAGTAAACGGTTATAACTTACCCTATGGGGTGAATTTTCCCTGTGGGGTGTGCTTGTGGGAGTTTAAGAGGGTGGAGGTAAGGGAGCCAGTGTTGCCGAGGATATTAAGATACAATATTTATAGGAGGATAAAATGAATAGTAATTATGAATTTATTGAAGATAAAGAGAAAAATGATGAAATGAGGTTAAATATGGTAATCCACATGGTCCAACGGCAGATTCTTCATTTAATAAGTATGGTTCATGGGAAAAAGTGATCGAAAAGTCAATGAGTGCAAACCCAGGAATGGACGCATGTTGTGGTTTATATAATAAATATTATCATTTATATAGAATCGGGAGTAAGTAATAATTTATTGTATGGTTAAAAATGACAATCTAGTAATTTATACTACTTGGGAAGGTGTGCAAGAATGAATGACACTAAAATAAATATTATTTATGAAGACTTTGATAAAGATAACATAATTATTTTTTTTGAAAAAAAAGGAAGAAACATGTGCCTTACTTTTGGATTATATGAGTTTGAAAATGAGATGGAGTATTGGGATATGCCAACTATATTAAAAAAATATAATGGAAAAATGGGATTTATTTTTGATAAAAATATTAATAGAATTGATCTAGAAATGGAAATAGCTCGATTTATAAAACATAATGATTTAAATAAACTAGACTTTTAATGTGTTTTTAGGAAAAAAATAAGGTAACTATTCAGCTGCCAAATTGATTTAGTTATTTAATATTTTTATTTACATCCGACAATAATTATACAAATCGGGATGTCTGTTTGATGAAGCGTAATAGATATGATGTTTTATTTTTAGGGAAAAGAGACTCTGAGATTACAACTCATAGTGATTAGTTGATAAATATAAATACCTGGAATGGGCATAAAACTAACGAACTCGTACAAACTCGTAAGGTTTAACGTAGTAATTGTCATAACATACAAAAGGTGTCATGACAACTACTACAAAACTTACAAATTTAATACTACTTAAAAACATATGAACTTAAAGCACTTGATTGTCTATGAAAGACAACAAGTGCTTTTTATTTTAAGATTACAACATAGGGTACGGGTGAAACTGTAAAAACAAAATTACATGTGAGTGAAAAATCTTTGGATCATGCAAACATTGGTGACTTTACTAGAAACCCTAAAACCGGAGAGATTTCAAAAATGAAGGGTGGTGGGCATGGTCAAGCATGGTTTCCTGAAAATTGGTCTAAGGGAGATATAAGGGAAGCTGGAGAATATGTGACAAATATGCCTGAATACAAGGATATTGCGGATGGTGTAACGATATTTGGCGATTATAATGGTGTTAGGATAGGGATAATCAAAACTAATGGAGAGATAGGAACTATTTTTCCTGATAATATGTTACAACCATAATTTTTACAGGGAGGTTTTAATTAATGTTTGAGGAAAAAGTAAGGATTGTCTTAGGGTTGCGAGCATTACTTGATGATAATGATCCAAGAATTGAGCAGAAATGGGAAGAACTTATAGCCTTACTGAGTGAAAGCGAAAACTTAACTTTGAATTTTTTACAAATATGTACAAAAAAGGAGCTCTTATTATTAAGTGAGGTTTTCGAAGAAGTTGCTTATAATTTGCAAAGTAAAAAGTATATTGAAATACTATACTCGTTAGATCAAAGATATCCAGACCTAAATTTTAAAAAACATATACAAATTGCTGGGAGCTACATGGACTAAAATTAGGTGATTAATATCATTGAATTCCACAACTCATAAGAAAAACAGTGTAGGAGATAAGAAAGTGTATACAGTTGAATTAATCATAATAAGCGGATTTGACTGTAGTTATACTACATTGTTTATTGGTGGATAGTATAAATTAATTGCCTTTTAGCCAATAAAATAGAAAGGTGAGATTATTATGAATGTTTTAGAAGGATTTTTGCAGGCAGAAATTAATACACAGGAATTATATGAAGATATAATGTCTTTTATAACTTCATATCATATCAGATGTGGAGAATTTGAAGGAAATGAATATATAATAAAAAAAATGGATCAAACCAATTTTATTTTATTTCTGGAATATATAGATGCAGATGGTGAAAGAGAAATACACCGAGCGATATCAGTTTATAGAAACAATTTCATCAAAGAGATTAATGAATGTGCTCAGGTTAAAGGAATACAAGTAATTGATGTAAATTAGTAGTTACTAAGAAATGATTACAGTTCGAAAACGTAGTCTCATTGAAAAGAGTAACCTTCTTTAGTAAACTTTCATGAGTGTACCCCATAGGGGGAATTTCCGAATAAAACTATTTAACTAATTAAAAGACAGAAAAAATAATAGGGTGTTTGAAAATATATACTCCATGATGGTTGTACTATCATGGAGTACTGTGTGCAATGATAAAATAGAAAAAGAAGTACGAGCATAAGCGAGATGACATTTTATTGGGCGATGAATATAAACACATGGAATGATACTGAACTAACGAACTCGTAAGTTTTAAGGTAGTGGTTTCCATGGCATGTAAAGGTGTCATAATATTGCTACAAAACTTATAAATTTATGCTACTTAAAAACAGATGAACTTAAAGCACTTGTCGCCTATGGGCAACAAGTGCTTTTTATTTTAAGATTACGAGGTACGGGTAATGGTTTACCTTCGTATGAAAAGAAGTCCGTACCTATAGGAACATACAAAGAAGTACATGGATTTCCAGTTAAAGTATAGCCGGGTGCTCAAGAGAAACATATTCCTAATACGCCAAATTTCAAACAAGAATTAGCAAATGGAAAAAATAAGAGCATTTTCTATGGTGATAATAAAATAGCACAAGAATTACTTGATAAGTTTGCAGGAAAAGGAACCACTGTTACCAAAAATAAAGAAAGAGTAGACTTTGGTAAAACAATTGGAAAATACTATGATCGTGATACTGGTGAATACCTTGAAACTACTAGAGGAATGATTCATTATGGAAAAGACGGAGCACATATAGTACCTTCAGAACCACTAAAGAAGTAATAAGAGGGGGATATACATGAAATATGATCCTTTAATAAAAACGTTAAAAGAGTATAAAGATAGAGACTTGATAATAGAGTGGGAAAGTGGATTAAAAATTATTGGTGAACCAGACACACTTTTTGAAACAGACAATGGGTTAGATGACGATGATGTGAATTATACCGAATACTATGCCGTTACATTTCAAGTGAATGATATTTTAGCGCATCCTACTAGGGAAGAAAATAGTTTATATAATTGGTTAATACAAAAGAAAGGCTCGTTAGTTGAAATTTCTCTCTTTGATGATCCACCTAGTTCAGTATTTTTAACTGACGGCAAAAGAGTATGGGAAAGAGAAGTATGTAAATAATAGGTGGTATTTAAACTGAGACCTTGATTGGCATATATGCTTTTCAAGGTTTTTCTATGTTTTTAAAACCTGTAAAGGGTGTTCATCAGTGGTACGAAATTGGTTACAAGAAAAAGATGAGAGTATGAGTGTACTTAGGATATCTAATAAGAAATCAATGCCGGATTTGTGAAAAAACAATGAGAAGAACTATATTATAGATTCTTATATTCCAGGTGAGGGTATTGTTTCGAGGAGATTGATCAAATTGGCGGAAGTAATAAAAAAGGTGGTCGAATAGATGGAGAATTAATTTTGGAAGTCCCTGTACAAACAAAGCTAGTTCCACAAAAAAATATTGAAGAGGCGAATGAGAAAGGGATTATTATTCGTGATATTAATGGGAAGGTGTATAATTAATGGAAATTTATTATTGTGATAAGTGGTCTAATATAAAGAAGAAGCCTTGGAATATTATTGATGAGAATGCAGCCAAGATACTTCATGGAAATCGACATTCTTATACTGCTGTTCTCAATGATGGAGAGCAGCCAAAGTATTTAGTAAATGTCACTGATAAATGGGTATCGGTAAGTTTTTTGGATGATTTTCTTCGTAAATATTTACACTACGATTTTATTGTTAAAGAAGATAATAGAATATTCCTAAGGACAATAATGTATTGGGAATATGACGGGGATACACAGTTAAAAAGTATGATTTTGGGGTATCAAGAAAATGGTCATATTGCTATGGAGCAAAAAGATTCTAAAACTGGTGAAGTAGAAGAACGAGAGATAAAAGATGATGTATCTAGAAATTGGGATATATTCCCCGAGTTTGGCCAATACTTATATTTGTGCAAAGAGGAGAGGTAACTCTTTTGAATATAAACATGAAACTAATGAACTCGTGATTTTTGAGCCTCAAGGTAATTACCTTAAGGTTTTTTTATTGCTCTCAAATAAATATTTCCTTTATTCGAAATCTATAGATATGTTATTATTTTTGTATAAATTGGAAATTGGAAAGTAAATGTTAAACTGTACTGCAAGATAATAAACCTGATAGTAGTGGAAATGTGAAAACATTTAGGATAGATGTAAAGGGAAATATTATTGGAGAATGGCCATAATTTAGAAGCTAGGAGGAATCAAATAGAATGAGAAATCAATTATGTATAGAAGAAAAATGTAAAAGGGGAATAGAGTATCATAAAGAGTTTATTGAAGAAAATAGAGAAGAGATTAAAAGTTTAGAAGAAGATGAAAAAAATGGTATTCAAAGATATCCTAATGATAACAAAAGTATTATATTAGAAAATTATTTGTCGAATTTTATACATGAGATGAACGATATTAGGGCCATGTATTCTTTAGGAGAAGACATAAGTACAATGGAAGCATATTTTTATAATGCATTGGATGATTTAGAGCAAACAGGTACTAACAATGTTGGATATATATATATGCTATGGATGATTTCCTTAGGAATTCTATTAGAAACGGATAAAAAGAATATAGAAAGATTAAAAAAGATAGTTGATAAAAAAAATATGAACGACGCAGTAATTGATTTTCTCTTATGTGCTAGTGATATCGGATACACAAACATAACGAATAGATATTATAAAGACAATCCATATGCAAAAACGAGAGAGATTATAGAACTTGCACAAACAGATAAAAAAGAAGCGTCTAAAAGATTACAAACGTATATGGAGAAAGAATGGTTTAAAGGCCATTATGATTATGAGTGGAAAAACGCGCATAAAGAACCTGGATATGTAGGATATTGGAGCTTTGAAACGGCAGCGCTTGTGAAAATTTTGGAACTTGATGATACAAGTTTAAAAGATAATAATCATTATCCATATGATTTGGCACATTATAAAAATGAAATAAAATTTAAGTATATAGACTTAAGTGAATATCACTATGAAGATGAGACAGAAGAAATAGAGGAAATAGTAGAAGGAATTGAACATAATCCTGCATTGGAAAATATTATTCCGCCAAAATGGCATTCATTGGTCGATGAATTAATACATGATTATGAGAATATGGACGATAGTAGTTTTTATGAAAAATACAAAAAAACAATAGGAATAGGTCAAGTGTGGTTTTTACCACAAGAATATGAAGAAGAAAATGAGCAAAAGGATCTATTAGGAAGTTTAATTGTGTTTGCCCTTACAGTAAGAGATTATATATTACAACTGGACTATAAAGAGGATTTAGAGGACTACATTGATAATCTTAAAAATTTCTGGAATGGATCAGAAATAAAGTTAATTCAATTTATATTAGAGAATGATCAAAATTATTATGCATGGGTACCGAAAGAAATAAATATCCCAAATATGTATGAAGTGAAGATAGAGGTTGTCGAAGTAGAAGAAATTCAATAACCAGTACATCAAAAACATATAGAATTCAATAAATAAAAGAGGTTATAAATAGTGGTAGTTTTGGGAATCCGACTGTCACTATTTTTGTATTTACATACGGCTATGTGATTTAAGTAGAGTGTTGAAAATTTTCCGGAAAACGAAAAATCATATAAAGAGCATAATAGTCTTGTCTTTAATACAACTTAGATGGGAAAACTGAATCATCATAGTTGGTTAAATCTTTATGGACAGGTTAATAGATAAATAATGGGTTATAACCTAATGAACTTAAATATGTAGAGGAGGACTACTAGGTGATTAATTGGAAAGAAAAGATAACAACTTTAGCTTTAGTGAAGCAAGATTTAATGAAACAAGATGTAGAGAAAATATGGCCACATCACTTTCCTGAAGTAGGAGCAAGTGAAGAGTATGTGTATGCTCTTGAACAAGAATTGGGTTATAAACTGGATTTAATATATCGAGATTTTCTACAACATGCCAATGGTTGGAAAGGTATTTATCAAACTGTGGACTTATTTAGCATTGAACAGCTGAAGAAATCAGCTATAATGGATCACGCTCAAATGTTATTAACAGTTATTGATGACGATGTTTTAAAAGAAAGTGATGTTTTAAGACAGGAGCTATTACCAATAGCGGTCGCTGAATTTGATAAGGACTTATTTGTTTTATGTTTATCAAATTCACGTAAACCAGGTGAGATAATTTGGTTTGCAGGAGAGGAAATAGACAGATTTGAGAATTTTGAAGAGTATTTCTTGGCAATGGTTGATTACAATAGAGAAGAAATATTGGCTTTAAAAGGTAATCAGCTAAAGAGAGAATTAAATTTTGAAATACCTGTATACAAAAATAGTTCCTCAAAAAAATATTGACGAGGCTAATGAACAAGGGTGTATTATTCGTGATATTAAAGGAAAGGTGTATAACATAATGGGAATTTATTATTACGATAAGTGGTCTAATCTACAAAAGAAATCGTGGAATAGAATTAATGAGAAGAAAGTAAAAACCTTTTTTAAAAATTGTGACCTACATACTACTGTTTTAAGAACTGGAGGGTAGCAGAAGAATATGTGTGAATTAATTTTGAAATGATTAAATAAAGAAATAAATGGAAGGAAGGTATAAATATAATATGAAACAGTTAATTGAAATAATAAAAACATTACCAAATTGTCGGGTTCATGGGCCTACAAGATTACCTAAATTTGATAAGGATAAGCATGTGCTTCCAAGTGATCTGAAAGAGTTTTATAGTCTTTGTGGAGGACTTGTTTTATTTGAAAATGAGGAATACGCTATTCATATTGTGGCGCCAGAGGAATTTGTTTTAGCTAATCCTATAATTATAGGAGAGTTATGTGCGGATGATATTTCATCAAATTGGTATATTATAGGTAAAGATTGTATGGATGGGTATGTAACGATGGATTTAAGTGAAGAGAGATTAGGTAGATGTTATGATAGTTTCTTCGATCGGCACGGTATAGTTGGAGAGGCACAAATTATCGCAAATTCTTTTACTGATTTACTTATAAACCTCATTAACAATCAAGGGCAATATTGGTATTGGCTAAAAAGAAATTTTAAACCACTTGGAGATGCTTATGATGAAGGAGAGAAGGTTATAGATAAACTTTGATGTGATATAAAAGAAAAACGATATTTGAAAAGGTATACATATATTGTTATGAGTTTTTGTGTGCAGTGAAATGATTACGTGAAGCTAAGGAAAAGCATTTTTATAATGAGAATATAAATAGAAGCTGCAAAATAAGGAGTAGTAGTTAATGAATAAAGAGGAATTAACAAATTTTATTAAAGAACATGAGGAAATAGACGACTTTACAGGCGGAGTAAATGAAAGTCAAATTTATGCTGTTCAATACAGGCTGAGTGTAGAATTACCAGATAGCTATAAGTGGTTTTTAAATACATATGGTTCCGGCGGGTTATTTGGTGTTGATATATTAGGGATTGGTAAGTCAAATATAACTTCAGTTGTTATTGTAACGGAGGACTATAGAGGTTTAGAAATGAGTGACAATTTAGTAGTTATTGAAGATGCTGGAGAATATGCGTATTGTTTAGATATGAGTCATATGGAAAATAATGAGTGTCCAATAATTGCCTGGAATAGACAAGGCGGACTTGATGACTATAGTACAGCAAAGAACTTTTATGAATTTTTATCAAAAAGGTTAATAGATGCAAAAGAAGTATGGGAAGAAGAGTTTTAATATTAGAAATTTTATTGGTGTTAATAACGAAGGTCTATATAAGGCAAGTTGAGGAATGCAGATTGAGTGAGGAAATTCAATAGAAGTGGAGAATATTGATTTGAAAACAATAATCAAAAATATAGGTAATAAAAATATAAAAGCTAAAGTAGAAGAACCATTAAGTCTTCATGTAGAAACTTTATTTAATTTATTATCTAATGTAAAAGATAAATTAGCAGATAGATTTTCAATACAAATTGGATGGTCTGTTTATAGTTTATATAAGTATGAAGATTATTATCAAATTATCACCCGGGATTATACTAGAAACCCTTTTATAGATACGACGGAAGATTTAACGATTGCATTATGGATACAACTAGAGCAATCGCATTGCTTACGTCGATTAAATATAGAGGGAGAATTAATAAAATTTAACGATAAGATTGTGATAGCGAAAAATGTGTTGCAACAAGAAGAGGTGTATTTACAAAGATCTAGTGGTTGTGATGAAGGTGATTCAGGTTGGTATATAGGTCCTATCAATGAAGAAGTATCAGGAGAATTGGAAATCATATACGCCTACGAATTATTAAAAATGAAACCTGCAATTATTCAAGTGCTAGCTTTACCGTATGAGTATTTAGTAGTATTTGAGAAGGACAAAATTAAAGCGATTTTAAATGAATGTGATGTTGATATTTGGAGTGAAATAGAAAATAAATGAAGTGAATATAATGGAAAAGTTTCATGGAGGATTAGAAAATGAATGTTGAAATGAAACCTGAAATTAAAGAAGTTCTGAAAAAAATTAAATTTATAGATAGATATAAAAAATTGTCTGGAAACTTTAGCTCAAATCTTAATGATTTAAATGATAGACTTGAGGGTTATGATATGGAAAAGGTAAATGAAATATTTATAAGGTTGGGATATGCAGCAACTTTTGATAAAAAGGAGAAATTTTTTAAGGTAGGTGTTCTAGATCATTCTCCAAATTATATGGTATGGTTTCATATAATTTTAGAACATGGAATGACAGTGTTTGTATGGGTTGTCTATCATAATAATGAAGTAAGACTAGGTAGTCCTTGGAGTGTTTATTCAAGGTTATTGATGAATGCAAGTGAAAGAATAAAAACACCAGTATATCGAAACTATATGGAGTTAGAGGAAATATTAAAAGAGGCATTTTTAATGTATGATGATTTTAAAAGTGAAATAAGTAATGTGTATAGTAAAACCCACAATTGAAAGTAGTAAGTAATACGATACTGTAAATTATTATACATAAGTGATTCATATACTCAAAACATTATTACTTTGTGTGAATGCAACAACCAGATGAAAAAACTAGAAAATAGGCATGTTTTTAAGAGGTATAGAAGGTAGGGATTATTAACTTTGAAAATTTATTATTGTGACGAATGGTCAGATATTAGAAAGAAACCTTGGAATATAATTGATGCATGTAAAGCATACTTGTGTCATCAAAATCACGAACCATATACGGCCGTGTTAACTGAAGGTGAAAGGATTAAGTATGTTATTAATGTTACAAAAGATTGGGTTTCAGTTGGGTTTTATGATGACTTAGTTCGTAAGTATTTAAATTATGATTTTGAAGTTATAAATGATAATAGAATTTTCTTAAGAACAGCTATGTATTGGGAATATAATGATACGAATGAAAAAGAAAAAACTAGCATGATTTTCAATTTCCGCGAAAATGGTTATACAGTAATGGAAAAGGTGGATGTGAATAGAGGATTAGTTGAGGAACGAGAGGGTGATGATAATCTTGAAAATCACTGGGATGTGTTTCCTGATTTTGGTCATTATATTCATTTGTGCAGAGAGGAAAGATAGTGAATGTATATAAGGTGTCAAATGCCCAATATGAAAATTACGTGAGTTAAGCACTTCATTGTCAACGGACGACAATAGGTGCTTTTTTTACGTGCAGTGAAGAAAAAATATAAGTTTCCTTTTTGCTCTATTTCATATTTGAATTACATGTTATAATTTGGAAAAAATATATTCTTAATTTTCTGATATTAAAAAGGTGGTAGATACTGTATGAGTACATTAAAGAAAATTACTAACAATATCTCGAAGGTTATTATAGGAAAAGATGAATCTATTGAACTTGCAGCTATAGCCCTTATAGCAAAAGGGCATATTTTATTAGAAGATGTACCTGGGACGGGAAAAACAACATTAGCGAAAAGTTTAGCGAAAAGTGTGGACGCTAAATTTCAAAGAATACAATTTACAGCGGATACTTTGCCTGGAGATGTTATTGGTCTTGAATATTTTAATGTAAAGGAATCGGATTTTAAAACGAGATTAGGACCTATTTTTGCAAATATAGTATTAGTCGATGAAATTAATCGAGCTGTACCGAGAACACAATCTTCGTTACTTGAAGTTATGGAAGAACGTACTGTTACGATTGCGAAACAGACACATTCATTACCAGAACCTTTTTTAGTTATTGCAACGCAAAATCCACTCGAATCAGCAGGTACATTTCCTTTACCTGATGCTCAATTAGACCGATTTTTACTTACGATTCGACAAGGTTATCCTACGAGGGAAGCAGAAAAGGAAATGATGAATCGTTTTCAAAAGAATGATCCGCTAGATACGTTACATTCTATTATTTCAGGTGAAGAAATTATTATGATGCAAAAACGCGCAAGGGATGTGCTAGTAACAAATGATGTGCAAGATTATCTCCTTGAAATCATTGAAGCAACTCGTAAGCATGAGCTAATTGAAATTGGAGTAAGTCCGCGGGGGACGTTGGCATTTATGAGAGCGATTCAAGCACGGGCAATATTAAATGAAAGAGATTATTGTACGCCAGATGATATAAAACTACTAGCTGCATCCGTTTGCGCTCATCGTTTAACGTTAACGATTGAGGGAGAGATGAAAACGACGAAAGAACAAATCATGAAAGAAATTCTTCATACGATTAGTGTGCCAGTGGAGAATGTACGATGAATCAACAGCTTGTGTATACACCTTTAGCGGAGCCTTTCGTAATGGGAGTTATGTCAGTTGTAGCCGTTATTTTAAGTGTATTTTCAAGTAATCTATTGTTTTTATCTCTCGTATTTTTGTATGTAATTTTAATAGGTGCGATGCATGTATACATGCGTAAAGTATCTCGTGTTGAATGGGAATACAGTCAGGGGAATTCAAACGTTTTTATAGGTGAAACGAATACGTGTAAAATTAAAATTTCAAACAAGTCGATATTTCCTATTCTTAATATCGTATTTCGATTTAAATGTGAAAATAAGCTAACTTGGAATCATGATGAAATAAATAAAAATTATAGTACAGGTTCAAATTATTATATGAATTTTAATTTAAAAGGAAGAGAGTCAGTTTCATTTGATTTACAAGCTGTAGCGTTAAAAAGAGGAATTGCGAAATGGGAAGAAGTTGAAATTGTTATTACTGATCTCTTTGGATTCATAACGAACCATATAACATATAAACAAGTTGATACGCCCTCCTATTTAGTCTTACCAGCTGTTCCGAAAATGCAAGTTCCTGAATTACAAGAATGGTCACGGGGATTTCGAAAAGCGATGTCTTCACCGCTATATGATGAAACGAAAGTAATGGGAGTGAAGTCTTATGAAAATGAAGATTTTCGTTCCATCCACTGGAGTGCAACAGCGAAAACAGGGACGATAACTGCGAAAAAGTACGAGCGAACACAATCAGATAAATATGCGATTTATCTCAACTTGCAAAATAAAAGTGGTGTTTCTTTGCGAAATGATACAGAAGAATTAATTGAATTAACGGCAGGCATATGTAAACAACTGCTCATGCAAAACTGTTCATTTGAAGTATGGATCAATAGTGTAAAAGATAACGGTTTGCTACATATAAAAAATGGGGATAATCGGAAACATTTGCAAAATGTATTAAAGGTACTTGCCTCAATATCGAATCAGGACACGCCAGTATCTTCTTCTTATTTTTACACAGCAGGTTTTCGTCGAAAGAAACTGGATGCGGTTCCTTTAATTATTGGTACTTCACCAAAGAAATACAGTAGAACGAATAAATGGATTGTAATTAAAGAATAAGAAGGGGCTTATGTCATGGTTAATAAAGCGCGGCATATGAAAGTGAAGTTATGGAGTGTTAGAGTTTTAATGCTACTTTTCTTTACGGTTAGTGCGATAACGTTATCACAAGGTGTGGTGCATTTGCAAGACATAGTAAAAGAACGTTTTTTTAATAAGACGGAGACAATGTTGGAAAGAAATTATGATTTTACTAGTATAAACGAACAGTTTGATGAGCCTGAAAGAATTATAGATGAAGAAACAGGAGTTGTAGATACAAGAACGAAAATAGATAGGAAAATCCCGCTTTTTAAACGGGAGAATTCATGGAGTGATGTGCTTTCTGTGCTTTCAAATTCATGGATTAGTATAGTTTTTTATGTAGTTATTGCAGGGGTAATTATATATTTTCTTTATAAATCCGTTAGGAAAAAGTTAACGAAACCAGAAATAGAACAGGAGAAAAAATCGGTAACAAAAGAAAATACGGTAAGAACCGAAAATAACAAGAAAGTCATTCATCAGTTAGAACAGTCGTTACCGACAGATACGATAAGAAAAACGTTAGTTGAATGGGAAAGAACATTACCATTTCATGAACAGAGAAGGTCCTATGAAACGATGCAACAGTGGTTAAAAAGAATTAGTAGAACGAGAAATATTACTTCGTTATATGAGTCTGTTCGTTATGGTGAAAAGACGTATACGGATTTAGATGTGGAAAAAATAATGAAGTGGGTAGAGGGAGATGGGAAGATGAATATATAAATATCCACCTTTTCTTTTTTTTATACGTAAATTTGATTAACATGAATTATTTTCTTATATGAAACCGTCTTCAAATAGGAAAACAAAATTAACTTTATTTACTTATACTTCATTACATGTTAACCTATACTTAATTTTTATAAATTATAATTAATTTTTAAGTTTTTTAAGGGTGTGAATGTGTAATGAAATCGGTATTAAAAAGCATACTTATTTCCTTTGTTTTTTCAGCAGTAGGTATGTGTTGGTTACTGTTCTTATTATTCAAAGGGGACGGAGACTGGTTATTGTCTTGGATAGGCGTATTAATGGCATATTTATCTTTATTCACTTTAATAGATTTATATTGTAAAAATACATACGATAAAAAAATAAGTAAGTGGCTTATAAAAACAGCGGTGACTAGCTTTAGTTTTGCTGTATTAGGAATCTCATTTTGTATCATACACGAGCTATTAACACCATGGAGTCTCAGTTTAATGGTGTGGTATTGGTTGGTAATGTTAGTTTTATTTTTAACAACCATAATATCGTTAGTCAGTCTCGTATTTGTTAATCGTAAAAATCATAATTTCACCGGTGTATATAGAATACTTATACTTCTAAATGTACTGCTTACGTTAGGACCAGTATTATGGCCACTATTACTTTCTATTATCGGAAATGGTATGAACGCTAGTGCAGGATGGTAAAGGTGAATAAACTAAAAAGTTGATATAGGGTTTTAAGTATGTAAGAGAACGTGTTTTCATAAATTGAAAACACGTTCTTTTTTATTTTCATACATTACTTTTTCCCATTTGGTCGTCTAATTTTGAAAGTAAGTATTTCGTAAGGAATGGATAAGAAAAAAGAAAGTTTTATCATTTAGGATTAAGGTATAACTTGAATCAATACGATTTTAAAAGAGGAGAGAACCTTATGAAAAAATGTACTTCAATAAAGTTAGGAAGTTTGGCAGTGTTAATAGCGAGTACTACTCTATTCACACCAGGTTTTACTGTGAAAGCAGAGTCTACTCAAAATATTTCTAATTTGTCAGAAGCAAATCATCAAAAGAATCGGAATGGTTGGAAACAAGTAATGCAGGAAACGGTACAGCTTGGAACACCAGGTATATTAGCTAAGGCTTTTAAAAACGGAAAAACTAGTAGCTACACTGCTGGCGTGGCGGATTTAAGTACAAAGAAATCGATGAAATCGGATTATCGTTTTCGGATTGGTAGTGTGACGAAAACTTTTACTGCTACGACTGTTCTTCAATTAGTAGGAGAAAATCGTGTGCAACTTGACGATCCAATTGAAAAGTGGCTACCGGGTCTCATTCAAGGAAATGGGTATGATGGGAATCAAATTACGATACGTCAACTTTTGAACCATACGAGTGGTATAGCTGAATATTTAAAGTCAAAAGACGCTAACATTATGAATTCGAAAAAAACGTATACAGCAGAAGAAATAGTGAAAATAGGACTTGCTCTACCACCAGATTTTTCGCCAGGTAAAGGTTGGTCGTATTCAAACACAGGATACGTAATACTAGGAATGCTTATTGAAAAAATAACTGGTAATAGTTACGCAGAAGAAATCGAAAAGCGCATTATTGAGCCTTTGGACCTATCAAATACGTTTTTACCAGGTAATTCACCCGTCATCCCAGGAAAGAATCATGCTCGAGGGTATATGAAAATTGACGAAACAAGTGAATTGAAAGACATGACGTATTATAATCCGAGTTTAGCTAATTCAGCGGGAGATATGATTTCAGATGCGGACGATTTAAATAAGTTCTTTTCATCTTTACTTGGTGGCAAGTTACTAAAGGAAACTCAGCTAAAAGAAATGATGACAACAGTTCCTACAGAAAGAGAAGACATTGGTCATGGATATGGTCTTGGAATCTATGAAACTAAACTTCCAAACGGTGCTTCAGTTTGGGGGCATACAGGAGGAATTCCTGGATTTACTACTTTTGCTGGTGGAGTAATGGGTGGCAAACATACATTGGCTGTCAGTACTAATTCTTTAGGTGTGATTGATATTGGTACACAGTTTAATAAAATGATGCAAATTGAATTTAAGAAATAGATGAATAGAATGCGAATAGGCTCCTGCTGTAAAGGACAGTATTAGCATTCCTAGTATGACATCAAGTGTATTTCAATCGTATAGTTTAGTATGAAAAAAGGATGTCGGTTACACGACATCCTTTTTTATTGAGAATCAAAGAAGTATGTTTTGAATTTTGAAAATTGTTATTTTTGCAATCGTTCCATATAATGAAGGGTATAGGGGTTATACAGGGGAGTTATGAATGGAAAATACTTTAGTTTGTTAATTGTTTTTATTTTAATAAATAAAAGTAAATTGATTTGGAGTGAAATACATTGGGAGAAAATCAGTTTAGATGGAGTAACACACAATTACGAGAACATGTTGAAGTAATAGACGGCAAAAGAAGTCCGCACATTTTATTAAAGAATGCAACATACTTAAATTCCTATATGCGCGAGTGGGTGCAAGCAAATATTTGGATCTATGATGACCGCATTGTATATGTAGGAGAAAAACTACCAGCGCAACTACATGAATGTGAAGTCATTGATTGTGATGGAAAGTATGTAGTTCCTAGTTACATAGAACCGCATGCACATCCATATCAATTATATAATCCAGAGACTTTAGCGAATCATGCGATGCAATTTGGGACAACGACTTTCATTAATGATAATTTAACTTTATTTTTCACATTACAACGTGAAGAAGCATTTCGTTTATTAGATGAATTTGAAAAGATTCCAGCAAGTATGTATTGGTGGTGTCGTTTTGATGGACAAACTGAATTGCAAAACGGGGAATCTTTATTTAATCGTGAAGAAATAATAGAGTGGCTTAAGCATAAAGCAGTTCTTCAAGGCGGCGAGCTAACAGCGTGGCCAAAGTTATTACATGGCGATGATGAAATGTTACATTGGGTGCAGGAAACGAAACGATTACATAAAAAAGTAGAAGGACATTTTCCAGGAGCATCTGAAACAACTTTAGCGAAATTAAAACTGCTAGGTACAGATTGTGATCATGAAGCGATGACAGGGCAGGAAGCTTTCACCCGTCTTATGCAAGGTTACACTGTTTCCCTTAGGAATTCTTCAATTCGTCCAGATTTAGAAGTTTTACTGAAAGAATTGCTGGAACTAGGAGTAAAGCAGTTTGATAGATTCATTCTTACTACAGACGGCTCACATCCTTCGTTTTATGAAAGTGGCATGACAAACGTAATGATATGTACCGCGATAAAACAAGGAGTGCCTATAATAGATGCTTATCATATGGCAAGCTATAATATCGCTCGTTATTATAATATGGAACATATACATGGTTCAATTGCGACAGGTAGAATTGCTAATATTAATATTTTGGAAAGTAAAGAAAACCCAGTTCCAATAAGCGTAATTGCAAAAGGGAAATGGGTGAAGCTTGACGGAATAAACAAAAATGAATCATTACAAATAGACTGGAGTAAATTCAAAGTAACTCCATTATTATTAAACTGGTCTATAGAAAAAGAGGATATGATTTTTTCTCAAAAAGTGGGTATACAATTATTAAATAACGTTATAACTAAACCATACACGACTGAAATTGATTTAAACCGTGATGAACTTTCTTTAGATCATGATGAGTGTTTTCTTATGATGATTGCTCGTGATGGTACTTGGCGAGTGAATACAGTTGTAAAGGGGTTTGCGAAAGAACTAGGTGGTCTTGCTAGCTCTTATTCTGGTACCGGTGACATCATTCTTATTGGGCAGAATAAAGAAGATATGCTTACAGCTTTTCATAGAGTAAAAGAGCTTGGCGGGGGAATGGTACTAGCTGAAAAGAATGAAGTATTACACGAAATCGCATTACCATTGCTCGGGATTATGTCTAATTTAAAAATGAATAAATTAATACAGGAAGAGAAACAGTTGGTGAAATTACTAAAAGAGCGTGGTTACGCGTATGACGATCCGGCATTTACCATTTTATTCTTTTCTGCGACGCACCTGCCTTTTATACGGGTAACACCTATAGGACTATATGACGTAAAAAGTAGTAAGGTAATTGCTTCACCAGTGAATTTGATAAAGCAATGTTAATATGAAAGGCCCTATAAAAGTCCAATTTATAGGGCCTTTCACATTGTTAGCATAAGAATATTGTGAGCCTCAAATAATATAGTATCTAAATTACTTGAGGTGAAACGTAAGTATGAAAAAAATATTGTATATTTTAAGTGTATTTATATTATGTGTATCTATTCAACAAGTTGTACATTCTCAAACAGATGCACCAGAGCTATCTTCTGATTGTCTTGAAAAAAGGAAAATTCGAGATGACAAGCATGTGAAAAATATAATAAGTGACATTAAATCCACATTTAATTTAAATATTGATGAACATAGTTTTTGGGAAGTAAGTAAAAGAGATCTGGAGGCTGCCCATTTGATGTATGGTGGAAAGGAAAATGACTCTTATTATAATTCGCTAACTAAAATTTATGATAGTGGTGGATTTAGTGAGCAGCCTAGTTTATTTGTGAGTGCGCAAGAAGCATTTTTACTTTATAAAGAAAAAGATAATATCAATGTAATGAAACACTTAAACCTAGATGTTGAAAAAGGGGAATGGATCGTTATAGAAACGAAAAAGAAGAAAGGGAAAAAAGTGAAATTCAAGCCGTTAAAATGTGAAAAAGATTATTTAAAAAAGAGAAATGAGTACCATAATGTAAAATGAAATAACTTAATTTTGGGTGCGAAAAAATTCATTAATAATTGTAAATGAAGCGGTAGAAATTACTAGTAATTTCGCCATAAAAAAACGTCATTATTTATTTTTAAAATGACGTTTTTTTATATACTTAAAGCTTTTGCAGCGCACTTTCAATCCTCTTTACCAACTCGGCAGACACTTTATGAAAATATCCTAAAACGACCTTTCTAATATCATCAGAGATAACTTTCAAATCACTAGCTAAGTTTTTAGCAAGATGTTCTTTTTCTATAGGTTTTAACTTCGTATAAAATTCAGTAGGCTGCGTAAAGTCATCCTGTTTCGTAATAGAAGTTCTTTCAAGTTTACCTTCAACGTATCTTCCGTCACCGCTCGTTATTTGATTAGCAGGTGTCCAATTTTGCTGTTTGTTAATCGCCAATTTGCGAAATTCGGAACCAATTCTTCTTCTTTGAGAATCACTGTAAATGTTAGCACGCCCTTGCAGCATTTTATCATCTGATAGTTCTGCACCGTCTAGTAAATTAGAAGGGGAGAAGGCGACTTTTTCTACTTGCTCCATATAATTTTCAGGATTTTTATTTAATACCATTTTGCCTACTGGTATAAGAGGATACTTCTTTTCATCCCATACTTTTGTATCATCTAAAGGGTCATAAGAAAGATGCGCTTCATCTTTCGGATCCATGAGCTGGACATATAAACCGTATTCTACTGGTTTACCATTTGCAATTGCATCATATAAATCTTTCCCGCTATAATCAGGGTTTTCAGCAGCCAGTTTATTCGCTTCCTCACTAGTAATGTATTGTACACCTTCAAAGGGGTACCAATGATACTTTACATACTTTCGATTACCTTCTGCATTTCTCCATACATATGTATTAACACTATGTCCTGGGATGTGGCGAAGACTTTTGGCCGTACCAGCATCAGAATATAAATGGACAACGAAATGAATGGATTCAGGCGCTCTAGCGACAAAGCTCCAAAATCTATTCGGGTCTATTAAGTTATTTATAGGTGAAGGTAACAACGCTTGAATCGTTTCAGGGAAACGCATCGGATCACGAACGGAAAAGACAGGGATGTGATTACATAAAAGATCGAAAATGCCTTCTTCTGTATAAAACTTTGTAGAAAAACCGCGTACATTTCTAGAAGTGTCAGGTGTTCCTTTCGTACTAACGGCTAATGAAAATCGCACCATAACAGGAACTCTCGCATTAGAATGTTGTAAAAAACGTAGTTTAGTATGTTCAGACATTGGATAGATCGTTTGAAAATAACCGAACGCACCAAATCCTTTTACATGAACAGGTCTTTCTAAAATTTTTTCGTGAATAAATTCTTGTAGCGTCTCGTGAAGTACACTATCTTGCTTTAGAACAGGTCCACGTGAACCAACTGTTTGTGAGTGAAGTATAGCTTGTTCAGTACGTTCTCTATTTTCATTAAAGTCATTCCCTAGTAAAGATTGCCCCTGTTTATCATAGTTTTCATCCATCTATATAGCCTCCAAATCTTTTTTGTCCATTGTTACTAAATATGATTTCATAGCCTTGATTATGTATGACACGCAAAGTCCAAACTAGTAACAGACCGCTAGATGAAAAAAACGTGTATGTAGTGGACCTGTTGAAATAGAAGAAATTATGGAAAAATGAATATCGGGAAGAAAATAACAATTAAAATTTCAATCTTAAAAATGAATTTATACATGACTTTATAGAGAATGAACAGAAATAAACAGGGAAAATAACTAGGAGGAATTTAAAATGTCGGATTGGTTTCAATTAGATAAAGAATATATGATGCCTACTTACTGTCGTACGAAGGTTGCGATAGAAAGAGGAGAAGGGTGCAAGCTTTATGATGTGGATGGTAAAGAGTATGTAGACTTATTTTCTGGTGTCGGAGTGAACGTATTAGGGTATAACCATCCGAAAATCGTGCAAACGACAATGGAACAAGTTACGAAATCATTGCATCTTCCATTTCATTTTTTAAATCCAGTTGCGATTGAATATGCAAAGAAATTAGTTGATTGCTCTTTAAAAAACGGAAAAGTCTTTTTTACAAACTCAGGTACGGAAGCGACAGAAACAACGTTGAAATTAATTGATAAATATAGAGCTAATACGCATGAGGAACGTGAAGGAATCGTAGTGTTGAAGAATAGTTTCCACGGGCGTACGTTAGGAGCACTTCATTTTACGAGACAAGAAAGTGTATATCAAAATTTCCCTAAAACATCGATTCCTGTATATGAAGTAGAGCGCGAGAATATAGGACAATTAGAAGAAACAATTGTTAAAGAAAATCCAATTGCGATTATGCTAGAGCCAGTGTTAGGAAGCGGGGGGATATATCCTTTATCAAGTGAATATTTACATGGTGTTCAAAACTTATGTGAAAAATATAATGTCATTCTTATCGTTGATGAAGTTCAAAGTGGTATGGGGAGAACTGGTAAACTATTTGCTTATCAAAATTTCAATATTACTCCGGATATTATTCAAATTGGTAAGGGAGCAGGAGGCGGGATACCGCTTGGCGGCATTATTGTAGGTGAAAAATTATGTGATGTATTTGCACCAGGAGATCACGGCACAACGTTTGCTCATTCTTCAATGGGAACGGCTTTAGGGTTAACGGTATTAAACACATTGATTGACGATGGTTTAATGCAAGAAGCGTATGAAACGTCACACTATCTAAATGATAAATTGCAAGAAATTCAGAAAGAAAATTCTTATTATATTCAGGAAGTACGCCATGCTGGTATGATGTTTGGAATTAGTTTGAATGATACGAATGAAAATGTAAAGAAATTACAGGTAGAGCTAATGGAGAAAGGGATGTTAGTTGATGTTACACAAGGGAACATCATCCGTTTACTTCCTCCATATATAATTAAAAAAGAAGAAATTGATGCATTTATTACTCAATTTATTTCTTGTATGGATAAAGTTGCTGCTGTAGTAAGTGCTTAAAAGTTAAAAGCTAAATTTTATATAAAGCGCACTCTAATTGTTAAAAATAGTTTTACAATTGGGGTGCATTTTTTATAGTTGAATTTTGTAAAATACAGTTGTTGGTAAATGATAACGAAAAAAATAGAAGGAATTTCATTATATTTGATACAT
This sequence comes from Bacillus cereus group sp. MS39, assembly GCF_040448665.1. NCBI lineage: Bacteria > Bacillati > Bacillota > Bacilli > Caryophanales > Bacillaceae > Bacillus > Bacillus cereus group sp. MS39. Next base: position 2,411,671 of record NZ_CP123058.1, read on the forward strand.
GATTGAATGATATTTTACTGTTGAAGAAAAGAGAAAGTAAATATAAAGATAGTAGATAAAACGAGTGGTACTAACAACGAGTGATAGAACGTTTTGAAAATAATAGCATACGAATATATATAAAATAAGAATGAGGTGATATATTGGAAAATAATGATATTCAATTTACTTCTTTACAAATGAGAACGGATAAATATGGTTGGGCTGGTATTCAATATGCAAATAAAAAGCAAGCCATCTTATATACTCGAAACGGAGGAGTAGAATGGGATGTTGTTAATCCTCTAAATTCAATTGTATTATTTGTATATCCAATAAATGCTCGAAGCTCTTGGGCATATGGTTTAACAAAAACGAATGACAATTTATTGCCAGCTATATTTTATACAGTTAATAGAGGGGAAAGATGGAGTGAGTTTATTTTACCGGTTGAAGAAGATTGGGAGAAATCGACTGATGTTCAAGTGCAATTGCATGCTACGAATATGGATAGTATATGGATTGTATTATCTAGAAAGCTTGCATCAAATAAATTTGAACATAATTTATACTATTTGAAAATGAAAGGGAAAGCTTGGAAAGTAATAAAAAATATAAGTATTAGTGATAGTATTTCAGGGACAACATTTATAAACGATTTAGTCGGATTTATTTCATTACAAAAACAATATGAAACATCAACGGTATTTAAAACAATAAATGGTGGGGAAAGTTGGCAAGCTATAAAAGATATTCCAAGTCTTGAAGGAATTAATACTGGGACTGCTATGGCTTATAAAGCAATCTATAAAAATAACCTATTAGTAATACCAACTAAAATGAATGATGACAAATTTTTAATGAATTACTCATTTGATAAGGGGAATTCGTGGCATATTTCAAATAAAACAATAAATACTAGTAAAGTGGCTGTTTCGTTTTTTAGTTCCTATTATGGCTGGGTTATAAATAGTGAAAATGGAAGTGTGTATCAAATAATAAAAAAAGAATCAAAATGGATCAAAGTATCAAGTAATCCATTGTTAAAAAATGTATTTTGTTTGCATTTTTTTAATCGGCGTAAAGGTTGGGCGTGTAATAAAAAAGAAATATTTAATACAAAAGATCGCGGTATAACATGGAAAAAGGTAGTATGTAAAATTAATAATATTGATAAATTAGTTTAAAAGAGTCCTAAAGAAATTAGGGCTTTTTTTGTTTTTAAATGGGGATTGTTGTAACACACAATGATAAGAGGAAGGAAGCGAGTGTAGAACTTATATTTTCAAAAATAGACGGTTGTTTTTACACAGTATAATTCACTGTTGAATATGTTAATAAAGTAGCAAATTCATAGGAAATGGTATTAATATTTTATGTCACATGATGTGCAAAGGGGGAGTGTAGTGAAATCGTTAACGGTTATTATTTTGTATAGTGAAAGAGCGCAAATATTAGAAGAATCAATTCAATCTATATGGAAGCTAAATCCTCTTGAAATTATAATTTTAGTTCCTAACGATAGAAGTAATTTGTATGAAATAGCAAAGAAACATAAATGCCATATTGTTTTGATGGATAAATATAGTACGTATTATGATGGGTATGAAGCTTCTGTAAAGGTAGCAAAAGGAGATGTATTGTTATTTGTAGATAGTAATTCTTTATTATCTTCAAATGAAATGAAGAATTTTATTGAGCCAGTCATTACAAATCAGGCTGATGTAGTATTAAACAAAATAGATAAATTTATCGAAGTTGGTAAATGTCCAAATATGGATATTGTTTGGAGAAAAATGTTAAATGAAATTTTATGTCGACCAGATTTAAAAAGCAATTCAATATTTTCATTACCATATGCACTTACGAAAGAAGTAGTGGTAAATATCGGCTTTGGTTATATAAAAGATATCGTTCTAGCCCATATGAACATAGTGAATCAAGGCTGGCGGATTAACGATCAATATGCAATAAAAACGTTATCTGAAGATGAAATGTTAGAAGAAGAAGGGTATTTATTAAAAAAAGAATTATCAGAAAATGAAAAAGAGAAAGTGGAAAAATATTTAATCGGTATTTCTAAATGGATAGAGAAAAAAGGAAGAAGAGTAGGGTTTACTGATGCAGGAAAAAGAAGAGATATTATTCAAAGATTAGGTGAAAGCAAGCAGTATCCTTCGTATCATCGAGGTTGGGGAATGCATTCTTCAATTTATGACGGGAAACAACTATCTGTCATTATACCAGTGCAAAATGAAGAAGAGACTATAGAACAAGTAATACTTGAGGCAAGAAAAATAGAACCGCTAGAAATAATTGTCGTTGTAAATGGTTCGACAGATCAAACGGCCAATATTGCTAAAAGACTTGGTGCTACTATTATTGAATATAACGAACGACTTGGTCATAATGTTGGACGTGCTATTGGAGCGCTTGAAGCTACAGGAGATATTCTTTTATTTATTGATGGTGATTTTAGTGTTTCAGGAAGTAATTTGCATCACTTTACAAAAGCAGTTTCAGCTGGTGTAGACATAGCATTAAATGATTTGAATCCGATGTTAAATCCTCCGTTTTATGTTGTAGACGTCGTAAAGTATATGCTTAATTTAGCATATAATCGTCCAGAATTAAGTAATGGCTCATTAGTAGCGATTCCACATGCTATGAGTAGATCATGTTTAGATGCAATAGGCTGGGAAAGTTTACTATGCCCTAGTCTTGCACAAGTAAAAGCTATATTACAAGGGTATAGAGTAGAATGTGTACATTACGTTGATGTTGTAAAACCGAATAGAATTCGTTTAATGGAGAATGTAAGTCATAATGGACATCCTCCAGCGGTATTAAGAATAATTGGTGATCACGTTGAAGCTCTCTCTTACTTAATAGAACACCTTGAAATAGATGGAAAGGGTGATTAAACTGTTAGACCAATACAAAAAAATTAACATTTCATATGAAGAATTATGGCAAATGGATTTTCAAACTACAGAACCATTTATACTCAAGGTTGATTGGGGTAAAGTAACGTATGAATTTTTAATTCGTATTAAGCCGGGTGCTTCTAACACTATTGTTTTTGGATCCGGAGCAGGTGGATTTCAAGAACAGCCAATTGGTCCACCTATTTTTCATAGACATTCTTGGATGGAAGAGTTTGAAGATACTGTTATATATTATAATGATCCTACATTATATCTTGGAAAATTATCTTTAGGTTGGGGACAAGGGGAGTTAGATAGATTTTACTTACAAGATATAGCAAATATTTTAGAAATATTATTTACAAAGTTAAATATTGATTCGAAAAATGTGTTGTTTTATGGCAGTTCCGGGGGAGGGTTTATGTCTTTAATTTTAGCTGGATTCGTTAAGGGCTCCACAGTTTTAATTAATAATCCTCAAACAAATTTATTAAAATGGATACCTGTACCAATAAATCTAGTTTTCGATTTGTCTTATCCAGGTTTATCAAGAGAAGAAGTTGAGGAGAAATTTGGCGAAAGAATTAATGTTGTGAAATTTTTTAATCACATTAAATATGTACCGAATATTTATTTTTTGCAAAATTTCGCGTGTGAATTTGATGTGCAAAATCATTTAATACCATTCATTTTTGAATTAGAACAACTGGATAAAGATACAGAAGTAAATCAAATTGTAATAGACTTATATTTCGATAAAAAAGCAGGGCATGCAGCTGTAGGTAAGAGTGAAACAATTGAATATATAAAAAAAGTAAAGCCTAATCAGACTGTAAAAAAAGAACAAAAAGAAGTGGCACTGTCAGTCGTTATAGTTTTAGGAGAAGAAAAATCGAAATTGAATCAAATTTTAAACAAATTGCACCATATAAAACCATTAGAAATTATCATTGTAGCTGATGATAGAATGAGTGCGATACAATCCATACCTACATTTGTTGAGAGTAACGTTGTTGTTATTGAAGAGAAAAATAAATGGAAAGTACCAGTTCATGGGGCGAAAATCGCTAATGGAGATGTAATTTTATTTTTAAATGGAGAAGATGTTATTTTTTCGGTAGAATTAGAACGATTTATAGAACCACTACTGAAAAAGGAACAGGATGTAATCTTGAATAACATAGACTCCGTATGTTTTGAAAAGGTGAGAGTAGAATGGCCAAGTATTGCTATGGTGTATAGAAAAATAGTAAATGATGTATTGGGGCGTATGGATTTAAAATATGATTCGATGTTATCTATGCCATATGCTATGACTAAAAAAGCAATTGAAGACATTGAATATGACACCTTGCAAAATCCAGTTCTTTCCCAAATCACCCTTATTGAGAAAGGGTGGCGACTACAATCCTCGTCAGCCATCACTAACACCTCTTTGAATAATATAACCGCAAACAAAACCTCTTTCTATAAAAATCAATTAACTAAATTACAAGTATGTGAGATTAAAGAGAACATAAAAGCTTTGGAAAGTTGGTTACAACGAAAAAATGCTAGAGGTAACTATACAGATGGAGGAAGAAAAAGAGAAATTATAGAGCAACTAAAAAAACAAAAGAATTATTCAAGTTTTCATAAAGGATGGGGTATGAATTCATCGATTTATAATGGGAAACAGTTATCAATTATTATACCAGCACAAAATGAAGAAGCGACGATTAAAGAAGTTATTCTTGAGGCAAGAAAAGTTGAACCGAAAGAAATAATTGTTGTCATTAATGGGTCAACAGATCGGACAGAAGTAATTGCTAAGCAATTAGGGGCAACCGTAATTGTTTATCAAGAAGCATTAGGGCATGATGTAGGACGGGCAATTGGTGCACAAGAAGCCACAGGGGATATACTTCTCTTTATTGATGCTGATTTTGCTATTCCAGCAAAAGATCTTCATCCGTTAACACAGGCTGTTACGGATGGTGTTGATATAGCTTTAAACGATTTAAATTTAAATCTTAGATTTCCCCTATATATTGTAAATTTATATAAATATATGTTGAATATTGCTTGTAACCGTAAAGATTTAGGAGTGGGATCTACAATTGCTGTTCCCCATGCTATTAGTAGAAAATGTTTAGAGGGAATTGGCTGGGACACTCTTCACACAGCGTGTGTTGCGCAAGTAAAGGCAATATTAGAAGGGTATAAAGTCGAATGTGTCCATTTTGTAGATGTAATGAAACCAAATCGTATTCGTCCAAATGAGCACTTTGCAACAGTAGGACATCCACCAGCTGTATTGAGAATTACCGGCGATCATGTAGAAGGGCTTTCTTATTTACTTAAGAATAGGGATTTTAAAGATTTATTTTAATTTGGAAGCTACTATTATTAATAGGCGTGGAATAGCAACGGATAGAGTATAAGTTGAGTATTGGAATGAAAACAAAATTTAAAAAAGTTACCATTTTGGTTCAGGTGTAAGTGAAAAGTAAAAACTTCTTAAAATACATGAAGAGGTTTTTACTTTTTTATTTTAACTTATTTTAAGTATATCAAGTAAAAAATAAATAAAGAAGTAACGATAAGTTCTATATAACTTAATATCAGATGCAAGTAAGGAGGGAACACCTTTTCTTACATCAATAAAAGGTGTTTTAATATGTATTTAGAAATTAAGGTCTATCCAAATGTTGGGGCAGAAATATCTCTAAGGTGCAATTATGAATTTTCATCTAATTTTAATGTCATACCATTTACCGCATGTATTTCTATTTCAGTAAAAGATGATCTGAATTTATTAATTAATTTATCTAGTTTAATAATAAATTAAACATATATAAAACTGATAAGAAAATAGCAGCTGATTTATAAAATTTAGTAGGAGAGTCGTGTCTAAATTCGATAAACTGCATATATTGTTAAGAGAAAGGAGGGAGAGTTATGGCATGTACTACGAATAATGTTTGTTTAGATGTGTGTCTTAAAATTACAATTACCCCTGGTAGTGGAATTGATGCAGAAGTGGATTGTGGGGGCACATGTGGGACAAGTCCTACAATTGTAATTAGTCCTAGTGGATCAATTGTTATTACTTTACCATTAGTTGCATGTTTCTCAATTGCACTAAAAGATGATTTAAGTGTTGACTCTTCATTAACAAGCCTCTCTTTTCAAACTTCTTAAGAAAGATACAGAAATGAAAAGCCTGCCTGCTACTTTTCTTTTGATCTAATGTAAAAATAAAAAAGATGGTTACAACCCATCTTTTTTATTCTGTCATATATTAAAAATGAGATAATATATTATTTAGTAGGTAGGATGTATAATTAAAAGCACTCTTTACCTCTTTTTTGTTCGATGAGGTAAGAAATTGCTTCTATATGATCGCCAATGATTTGTTGTGTTGCTAATGAAAGGGAACTTTCCTCAGAGAAGTGTTTTTCAGGTCGAACACGATTCAATTTATCAACGTCGACAGAATGGACATTTTGTACATGAAAGCCTGCTAAAATTGTTTTAACTTGACTTAAGGTTGGTGAAAGAAGTGAATCAAACCCAATTGTATGAATGCATTTTCGACTAAAAGCATGAGGGACAGCAATTGTGGATCCCATACCTAAATCTTTCCGATTACATGCTAAGTTGATAGCATATTTACATGCGGTGACGATAGAATACGGTAGACGATACATATAGTAGTACTCTAGTTTATTTAAAGCTAAGTCCGTGCCATTTTGAATAGATTGTACAAATGGTAATAAATCATAACTAGAAATTAAGAAATCTCCATCTACAAATAATAGTATTTCACCTTTTGCAAAAAAGGCACCGACAGCACGTCCCGTATCATTTCCAAGTGCTTCTTCGTAACTTATAACTGTTGCACCGCAACCCTTCGCCAATGCCTCTGTTTTATCTGTTGATCCATTAACAATAACGATAATTTCAAAAGGTTTTAATTTCTGTACCTCAAAAATGACAGATTCTATCGTTTTTTCTTCATTTTGAACAGGGATAATAACTGATAATTGCTTATCTCCATAAGTATTTGAATAAAACTCTTTACCTGTAATTATTTTTGGGATGTATTTTGGTTCACCGTTTTGAAGCCCTAAAATAATATCACGATTTCGATTACAATCGGTATAGTTTCCTCTTTGATCTCGCACTAGATTGATCCAATTTGCAATGGCTGCAAGATGATAATGAATGAGTTGAGTTGAAGGAAAAGAGGGAACTTGAGGGATAGAAATTTTTAATTGATCGCAAATCCGAAATTTATGTTCAATAATTTTCATTTGTGCCAATATTGGATTTGATAAACTATCTGAAGTAATTACCTCAAGTACTTCTTTTGTCATTGCATAGGGAGGAAATAATAAGGAGTTAACATTTAAATCTGGACGATGAAAAAAATGATTCGTAACTTGCTGCCAAATCATTGCTAAATTTGGCTGTTGTTTTTGATAAAAAAAATCATCTAAATTATTTAATACGACGTCAGCAAATCCATTTAGTAACGGTTGAAGAAATTGTATAAGTGAGGAGGCGTGAATAATGTAATTTTCATCTAAAAATAAGAGGTACTCTCCCTTTGCTTTTTTTGCACCAATTACATAACAATTAGTAGATTCTATCGGCTCTTTTAGTGTAATAATTTCACAATTGTAAGATCGCGCAATATCAATAGAATCATCGACACTACTAATAATAGTAAGGATAATTTCAAAAGGTTGTAGTTGTTCACATGCTTTCAAAATTTTAGGTAAATTTTTTATTTTATGTTGTATGGGGATAATAATAGAAATTGGATTTTTACACATAAGCAGTCTCCTTTTTAATCAGTGGTAGTTGTTAATAAGATTAGATAAAAGAGGAGATACATTTTCTTTTTGTTATAAGCATAACAATCATTTAGTTTTATTAGACTCACAATTTTCTTTACTTGTATTAGAACCTTTATTTATTCCAGAAGCGAGTAAATTATTGAGAACGCTAAGGTCTAATTGCAGAGGGATGGAGTTTTCGGATGGAGTTTTCTCATTTTCTTCTTTTGTAGTTAATATAGTCTTTATATTTTTAATTTCTTTATATTGTTTTAAGGTAATGAAAAATCCAGAAATAATTAAGAGAAAAGAAACAGTAGTAAGTGAAAGTATTATTTCCAACATAAAATAGCCTCCTTTAAAACTATAATAATATTATAGTTGAATGTAATAAAACAGAATTCGAGCTAATGAGTTCACTTTTTAAATATATGCAAATCTTTAGTAAAAGTTACTGGTTTCTAAGTTATAGGAAGCAATTATAGAAACGTTATAAATATAAATAAATGAAAGGTTCATTTGTAGTGTAAAGGTATATATTATATAGCCTAAACTTTATTTTATAAAAAGTTAAATAGGGTGTAAATTTATACAAAAAGAGCATTTAATTGGACAAATAATTAATTATGTGAAATAATAATAACAGACAAGGAGACGTTGATTTTCCTTAAGTGCTTCGAATTAATTTTATTCAATAAGAGAAGGTGTGCTTAAAGAAGTTAAATTAAAAAAGGAGCTGATTTATTATATGCAACAAAATAATGATTTAAATTTTGAACCTCAAGACGTTAATATTGTCAATCCTAAACAAGCCAGGAAAGCAGTAGTTGCTACTGGTATAGGGAATGCAATGGAGTGGTTTGACTTCGGATTATACGCGTATTTAGCGGTTATCTTAAGTCAATTATTCTTCTCAGGTGTTGATAATAGTGGATTGCAACTTGTACTTACATTTGCTACTTTTGCAGTGGCCTTTCTCGTTCGACCAATCGGAGGTGTATTCTTTGGTAGAATAGGAGATAAGTACGGCCGAAAAATCGTGTTAAGTACTACTATTATTTTAATGGCACTTTCTACATTATTCATCGCATTACTACCAACCTATGAACAAATTGGTGTATGGGCACCAATACTACTTTTAGTTGCCCGAATGATTCAAGGCTTCTCTACAGGCGGCGAATATTCAGGAGCAATGGTTTATATCGCAGAATCTTCTCCAGATAAAAAGCGTGGTATACTCGGTAGTGGTCTTGAAATTGGAACACTCTCAGGTTACATTGCTGCATCGGTAATTGTTACCATTTTGACGTTATTGTTAACAGATGAGCAAATGCTCAGCTGGGGCTGGCGTATTCCTTTCTTAATAGCTGCACCAATTGGTTTGGTCGGTTTATATTTACGCCGTCATTTAGATGAATCTCCCATCTTTGAAGAGATGGAAAAAGCACAAGAGGAATCTGAAGACAACGAACAATTTTCATTTATGGATATATTAAAATATCACAAAAAAGACTTCTTATTAAGCACAGTAATTGTCGCCTTCTTTAATATTACGAATTACATGATTCTTTCGTATATTCCTTCTTATCTAACTCAAGTACTTAAAGTCAAAGAAACAACTGGCTTATTAATTATTTCTATTACGATGGCACTTATGATTCCGCTAGCACTTTATTTCGGTAAATTAAGTGATAAAATTGGTAATAAACGCGTCGTGCAAATTGGTTTACTTGGTTTAACAGTATTTGCAATTCCAGCATTTTTACTAATAGGTAACGGACATATTGCAGCTATATTTGCAGGTATTTTCGTATTAGGATTCTTCCTAAGTGTATATGAAGGAACATTACCTTCATTATTACCATCACTATTTTTCACCGATGTACGTTATCGAGCGCTTTCGATCTCATTTAATATTTCTGTATCGATATTCGGTGGAACAACACCGCTCGTATGTTCATACTTAGTTCATGCAACCGGTAACCCGCTTGCACCGGCATTTTATTTAGCAGGTGTAAGTATTATTGGATTAGTCGTATTTAGTGTATTATTCGTTACAACTTCAGGACGTGCACTAAAAGGTTCATATCCTACAGTAGAATCGAAAAAAGAAGCACACCAGATTGCAAAAGAAGACCCTGAAGAAACACTTTGGTGGCATGAAGAGTCGTTAGAAATTGAAGCAGGGAAAAATGCTTCAATTTAAAAAGTAACGTAGAAGTATAAAAAGACTCCTATGAAAATAGGAGTCTTTTTTTGTTATGTTATTTCTTTCTTTTCTTCAAATTCTTCTGATACAAATAAAGCTTATGAATCTCTTCCTTAAATTCCTGAAGTAGCATCATATCCTCACTATTTGAATAACGTACTGTATTATAAGCATTTACAATAATATGACTCTGAATATTTACATCTTCTTCACTATTTATTCTTTCTAACCATGCTTCAACAGTTTCTCCTCTTTTTCTATTTAAAGGAGGAGTTAATTTACTCTCCAGTTTAAAAATTTCTTTTCGAATTTCATTATGTGGCGGTTTGTTTCGTTTAAAATGTTTTAAACTCATTCCTTCTTTATCAGTGATAATAGTAGATTCGAAGGCAGAGATATTTGGTAAACTTAATTGTTTTCGTTTTTTTATTATTTTCCAAACGACGTAAAAAGCGATGACTGTACAAACTAATATTGTAATACTATTTATAAGGGTTGGATCAAAAGAACGATGTCCAAATTCATCCTTAATTTGAGGATCTTTTAAATTTCCTTTATTCGACCAAAAATCGTCTGTTTCTTTTGATTCAGCTGCCGAAAATAACGGATTAATGGCGTATCCAAATCCTAAAGCAACTACTTGTACGGTATAAGAAAAAAGAAGCCGAATGTATGGGAAAATAGGAATGAGGAAAGCACTAATTATTCCAATCGTAATAAGAGACGCGAAACGTAATAACTGCTGATTACGATTTGCCCCGGTTAACCAAAATGTAATCATTATGTGTATAACTAACAGTAACAGTTTCCACAAAGGTGGAAAGGGCGCATAAAATACGGCTGAAATACTAAACCAAACAATACCGCCTAATGATTTTTGAACTGGATATCCTGGTCCGATTACATGTACGATAAAGAAGAAAAGCGGTAACATTATTGTGCCAAATAGAGAGAAAGAGAGAAAGAGAGAACAACCGATTATTTGAGTAATTAACAGTATGACAAAACCTGTTGTTTTTTTCTTCATTAGTTTATGGATAAGAAATACTCCAATATAGCCTGTTGCTAAAAATATAGCAATGCCGATGAGTTCATCTCTTTCCGTTAATAACGAAAGGAGGAGCAGCAGAATAAAGTCATTAACGTGATAAAGCCAAGTTTTCAAGCTTTTCCACCATCCCTTCGTTATTAATGAGAAACGTAGGCTGAGAGAGAAGAGGGAGTTCATTTCTCTGTAAACCAATGTATATCATTGTAGACGATCGTTCTCTTTTTCTCGTTACATAATGAAGAAATCCTTGTTTCGGAAGTAACGTACTATCATCTGAAATACGCGCTAATTCCTCTAAAGATATTCCGTAATGTGTTTGCCCTTCGTTTAATGGTAAGTGCAGAGGACCACCTTCAGCTAATACACTAATAAATAGTTCAAACGGTATTTGATGCTTCGTTGCGTATTGACAAATGTATGTTGCAAATGAAATAAGGTCTTCTATATTATCTTTCCAACCAAATCCGCGATCAGCAGCTAATGAAAGACAAATCGTCCAACTATAATTTTTTACAGGTTCATATTGCTTCGCCTGTAATTCTTGCATTTTAGCAGATGCTTTCCAATGAATAGAACGGAAAGACTCACGTTCATATCGTTTAACACCGATAATAGATGTTTCATCATTGTAAAAAGAAAAATTCGTTCGATAAGATCCGGTTAAAAGTTGCTGAAGTTCTTGCAAACCTGCTACTTCTTTAGGAGAAGGGTACACAATAATTTCAGTCCTCAATTTATCAAAAATGGGCAAATGTACAGTTAAAAGATGAAAAGGATCTTTCAAGACACATTCGAACTGTTCAATTTGAAACACACCACGTTTCGTTGCGGTTAATGTTAAATCCCACTTTTGCGCCGAATGAGCAGGTTGTGAAAACGGGAAAGAGAATAGTGTTTTTGATATTTGTTCAATTCCTTGATCTTTTTGTGGTAGTAGTGACGGATTTAAATGAAAATAACAAACACCGTTAACGAGCGGTATATTTGCTCCATTTTTTAAATGAATAAAAAACTGCCCAGATTCATTAGTAAAAAGCCGAGTAGTTTGTTTCTCATTTACGACTTCAAATGTTTTCTCTATGTAAGCGACATATTTATAAATGAAAATCGCAAATAAATAATAGAAGAAAAAGAGAAACATAATGATTCGTTGTGGCATAAAAAATGTAAATAGTATAGCGCCTGGGACAGTTAGTTGAATAATATGGAGTTGGAAAAATAAAGGTACAGTTACAACACGCTGTCCATTCATGTTTGTTCAATCTCCACTGGTACGTCAACTTCTTTTAGAATTCTTTGTATAATTTCATTTTTTGTCGTGCGTAATGCCCCTTCCATTGATAAGACGATACGATGATTCCAAACAGAAGGAACTAAAAATTGTATATCTTCAGGAGTGCAATATTCTCTGTCGCGTAAAAAGGCTAGTGCTTGAACTGCACGCACTAAAGCGAGTGTGGCACGCGGGCTTACACCATTAGCGATGTAATCATGATTTCTTGTAGCGTGAGCAAGTTTAATAATGTAATGTTCTAACGGTTCTGATACGAAAATTTCTTTTACTCGTTTCTGTGCTTCTAAAATGTCTTCTAAAGAAATAACAGATTTGACGCTTTCTAACGGTGTATCGTTACGGAAACGACGCATCATTTTTAACTCATCTTCAGGATCCGGATAACCAATTGAAATTGTCATTAAAAAGCGATCAAGCTGTGCATCTGGAAGAGGGAAAGTTCCTTGTGATTCAATTGGATTTTGCGTCGCAATAACAAAGAACGGTTTCGGAAGAGGAGTAGACTGTTTTTCAAGCGTTACTTGTCGTTCTTCCATCGATTCTAATAAACTAGACTGTGTTCTAGGCATAGCACGGTTAATTTCATCCGCAAGCAAAATATTAGTCATAACTGGCCCAAGTCTTAACTCGAATTCACTCGTTTTTGGATTGAAATATTCAATACCTGTCACATCACTCGGAAGTACATCAGGGGTAAATTGAACGCGAGAAAAATTACCACCAATGCTTTTAGAAATTGTTTTTGCTAGTAATGTTTTCCCGGTGCCAGGCACGTCTTCAAGTAGTACATGTCCATCAGCAAGCAATGAAACGAGTAATAGATCAATAACATTTTCTTTACCGACAAAAACTAACCCTATGTTTTCTTTCAATTTATTTATCATATGTATCATTCCTTTCAAAATATAAACGGATATTTCTATATTTTAACAAATTTTTCAGAAAATTTATATGATTTTTTAATTCAAAGAAATAAATATTAGGTTATTAAATTATAACCTTGCATATTTCGTAATGTGAATATATAATATCGGTATACGATGTATCGTAATTCGATATATCAGAAGGCGATGTATCGGAGGTAGTTATAATGAATGTGAAAGCGCAAAAATATATTCCGTTAACTGAAGCGACATATTACATATTGTTGTCATTAGTGAAGCCAATGCACGGTTACGGAATTATGCAAATGGTAGAAGCGATGACAAATGGAGAAGTAAAGCTCGGTCCAGGTACTTTATACGGGAATACGACGAAGTTACTAAAAGAGAAGTTAATAGTTGAAGTTGCCTCTACAGATAGAAAGAAGTGCTATGAGTTAACGCCACTTGGTAAAGAAGTATTAGAGCTAGAGTATAACAGGTTGCAGAGATCTGTAAGGAATGGGAATAGTATGTTAGGGGAGTGAATGGAAGATGGAGACTAAAAGGGTATTTAAGTTTTTTACGGCATGGAATTTAGAAAAAGAAGAAGCTTTTTTACGAAAGATGCATCAGCAAGGTTGGGCATTACAAAAATATAATTTAATGTATACGTTTAAGAAAACTGAGCCAAAAGATGTAATATACAAAGCTGATTTTAGATTAGTTTATAGAGATTCGAAAGAACAACAACAAGAGTATTTCGAAATATATGAAATGTCAGGTTGGGAACGTGTAACAAGTTTCACAAGATGGAATTATTTTTGTAAAGAGGTAGAAGAGGTAAATGAATTACCTGATATATACTCAGAAAAGGAGACGAGGGTACAAAAGCTAAATGAGTTATTGCTATTCCTTGTTATTATATCAGCAAGTATATTACCATCAATGTATAACTTATTTTTAAGCCCGATGGAATCAAGAGTGCCAATTTGGGCGAAAGTTATGACAGGTCTTACAGGTTGTATGTGGATATACTTCTTTATAAGACTCTCTTGGAAAATTAAGAAATTAAAAAGTGAAATATTATAATAAAAAGTAGAGTTAAAAAGAAGTTGATTTTGTAAAGAGAGAAGAATATCGGAATCAACTTCTTTTGTTTCTATATAATCGTATTTTTGTTCACTCTTTTTTATATAATAAAAATCTATATAAAGGCACAAAATTAACAGTTACGAAGAACCCAACCCAAAAATAATAAATGAAGAAAAAATGATTCATATCGAAGATCAAAAAAATAAAAGATGACTAAAGAGGTTTGGGTGTAACTTATAATAAGGAAGAAAAACATTTTTTGATTAACATATTAAATCGATAAACCCCCTACAAAAAATTGGTAGGGGGTAATAAAATTATTTAAGAAAAAGATTGATTTTGCGCAGGTTTAATAAATTGCTCCGGGTTTTCAACAAGTCCGCATACAGCGCATTGGACTCTGTATGTTGGTCCTTGATAGGACATATGAAAAGCATTCATCGTTTCGTTTGTGTATTCTTCTTCTACTTGACCAGTTTGTGGATTTAACTTGACTGGTTTTACTTGTTGCTCAAGAATATTAAAGCGAGTACGGTTCGTTTTACAGCTTGGACATAGCATTGGTTCCATATGTATACACCTCCATTTGTAGCATTTCTTAAACTCATTAATTTTATGCAAGCAAAAAAACTTTCTCAATATAAATGGGTGTTTAAAGTATTTAAAATTCAGAAAAAATAAAATATAATAAAAGTACGAACTGGTTATGTCCAAACCAAATCTCCTGTTTTATGCCAATAAGCTGGGGGGCCGAGAAATCGGCCTCATTTTTTTTTGCTCGTTGCTATACGAAACAAGGTTTTTATGAGACATTTGTCGAAATTTTAGGGATGGATATAAAGGAGGATGTAAAATGAATTTAAAAATGAAGTACATCATTTTATATGTAGAAAAGTTTGAAGAATGTTTAAGATTTTATAAAGATATTTTACAGTTACCTATAAAAGCAGAGCATGGTACATATATTGAGTTTAATACTGGTTCTACAATTTTAGCGATGAACACGAGGCAAGATGTGAAAGAATTAACAGGACTACCACTTACAGAAGGCGAGTTACAATCTTCTCATTTTGAATTGGGATTCGTTGTTGATCATGTACAAGAAACAATCGAACAATTTAGAGAGCAAGGTATTAAAGTTTTAGTGGAGCCAATTGTGAAACCGTGGGGACAAACAATTGCCTACATTGCTGATCCAGATGGGAATTATATTGAAATTTGCAGTTCATTAGAATAGAAGGAGAAAAAGAGATGGGGTTTCCGAAACTAGAAACAGAACGTTTACAATTAAGAGAACTTACATTGTTAGATGCAGAAATGATGTTTCATTATTTTTCAAAAGAATCTGTTATACGTTATTTCGGAATGGATTCTTTCGAAAATATTGAGCAAGCGAAAACAACGATTCAAACGTTTAAAAATCGTTATGAAGAGGGAAGTGTATTTCGCTGGGGAATAGAGAAAAAAGGGACAGGGCAATTAATTGGAACGTGCGGATTTCATTTAATTAACAATCATCATAAACGTGCTGAAATTGGTTATGAATTAGACGATACATATTGGGGACAAGGATATGCATCTGAAGCGTTACAGGCGATTTTAGTTTACGGGTTTGAAACATTGCAACTAATTAGAATTGCTGCTGTTGTATATGTAGAAAATAAAGCTTCTCAAAAGTTGTTAAAAAAAGCAGGTTTTCAAGAAGAAGGATTACTTCGAAAACATATGATTCAAAATGGAGTCGCTCATGATACCATTTTATACTCGTTATTAAAAGAAGAGTGGAAGAAATAATGCACACGGCTGAAATTATAAATGTTATGAAAAAACATAAAGAAAACAGATTCATTTTAGGTATAGATGGTTTAAGTCGTTCCGGAAAAACGACATTCGCAACAAACTTAAAGGAAAATATGAAACAAGAAAGTATTCCGTTTCATATTTTTCATATTGATGATCATATAGTGGAGCGTAATAGACGCTATCATACAAACCATGAAGAATGGCATGAGTATTACCATTTACAATGGGACATTGAATGGCTCCGGCAGGAATTTTTTCAAAAGCTACAACATGAAACGAAATTGAAATTACCTTTCTATCATGAAGAAACAGATATATGTGAAATGAAAAAAGTACAGATTCCTATTGTAGGTGTAATTGTAATTGAAGGAATATTTCTTCAGCGAAAAGAATGGAGAGATTTCTTTCATTATATGGTGTATTTGGATTGTGCAAGAGAGACAAGGTTTCTACGCGAGAGTGTGGAAACGCAGAAAAACCTTTCAAAGTTTGAGAATAGGTATTGGAAGGCAGAGGATTATTACTTAGAAACGGAATTGCCGAAGGATCGGGCAGATTTAGTCATACAATGATTGGAAAATAGAAGGAGAACAGAATGAATATTTTATGGGATTTTGATGGGACGTTATTTGATACGTATCCTGCATATACAATGATGCTATCTGAAATTTTAGGTGATAGTGTGGATAAACAAGAAATATACAAAAACTTAAAAATATCATACTCTCATGCAATTCAGTATTATAATATTTCATGCGAACAGGAAGAAAAGATTAAAATTTTGAAGGAGAAATTCACTCCAAAAGATATGAAACCTTTTGCAGGTGTCGAAGAGGTTTTGAAATTTGCAGATAAAAATGTGATTATGACCCATAAACATAGGGCAGGGGTTATGGAAATTTTAAAATATTACGGCTGGAACAAATACTTCGTAGACATGGTTACAATTGACGATGGTTTCCCCCGAAAACCGAACGCTTTATCTTATGATTATTTGCATAAAAAGCACAGTATTGATTTAGCTATTGGTGATAGAGAATTAGATTTATTACCTGCAAAAGAATTAGGTATTTCAACATGTATGTTTCAAGGGAATTGTGATGTAGCGAATTATTCTTTATCGCATTACTCGGAATTTTTTAAGGTAGTGATTGATAGAGAGGTTATTTTATAAATAATTCAAATAAAACCTTTACTTTTTTCTTGAAAGTAGAGGTTATTTTCTATGCTTTATAAAAATTAATACTATCTAGTACATAGAAGGAGATTAGTATAACAATTTGAATTATATAGTTATAGATAAATCTATAGATAAAAAGATTTCAATAAAGCGAGTGATCCCATGAGTATTTTTATTTTAGAAGATGATGTCATACAAGCACGGCAAATGAAGCGGTTAGTTGAAGAGGTTTGTGAGGAGTATATGTTGCCTTTTGATTTTATAGAGGTAACTAGTAAAAGTGAGAACATTATTACTAATATTCCTAAGGCGAGGTATGTCCCAATCTATTTTTTAGATATAGAGATAAAAAGAGAAGAGCGTAAAGGGTTACAAGTGGCACAAGAGATACGGAAGTATGACACGCAAGGGATTATTGTGTTTGTAACGACGCATTCTGAATATGCACCTATTTCGTATCAATACATGGTATCAGCTTTAACTTTTATTGATAAAGGGTTGCCATACGAGGAGAGGCGTAACGTTTTTGAACAATGTTTACTCCAATATGAAGCGCGTAATAAGAATATTATTCCGTCCGATGACTTTATCGTTGAAAATAGTAATGCAACTGTGCGGGTTCCGTTTCATGAAGTTGAATATGTTATGACCGATGAACCGCACCGTTTAGCATTAGTGACGTTAGATCGAATTGTTTATTTTTATGGGACTTTAAAAGAAATTGAATTAGTAGATGAACGTTTATTTCGTTGTCATCAATCATATATCGTGAATACGAAGCAACTGTCTTCTTACGATGCGAAGCAAAAAATGATAGTTTTAAAAAGCGGGAAACGTATTCCAGTATCACGGCGCTTAGTGAGTAAAGTACGTAACATATTAAAGGGTGAGATGTAATGTATATTTATGATTTATTTGCAATACTGCTTACTAGTATAAGCCATACGTTTTTATACATTCAATTAATCCGGTACAACAGATTGTCAGTTAGAATGTTAATAGCTTTAAGTGCAGTATTCATTATTTTACTTGCTATTGTCGTAACAGTAACGAGATACCCAGAGTTGAATAGTACGATTGTGTTATTTTTAATAAGTTTAGGATTAATGCATAATGAATTGAAATTTAAGCATAATGTATATTTTGCACTAGTGAGTATGGTAATTATAACGTTAGTGAAAATGTTGCTTTTCGATTTAGGAATGAAAACCTTTATGTTAACGCCATTCAATTTATATTTATGGACGGGTAGCATGATTCATCTTATCGTATCAACCCTTACTTTTATCGGTATTTTTGTAGCTCGGAAAAGAATCCGAAAAATTGCTCAATATATAGTAGGTAGTCGGCTATACTATGTAACTTATATATTATTAATTGCCGGATTTATTATTGAATTAATCTTAACTCAGCCATCTACTACGTTTTTAGCACAATTAAATCGACAATACAGTGAATTAAGTTATATTTCAGCGATTATTGTATTTTTATTATTAGTCATTATAGTACTTATAAGTTCACATTTATCGAAAGCAAAGTTACAAGAAGAGCATGAAAAACGCTTAGATAAAGAGTTATTAGATTATGTGGAGAAATTAGAGGATATGCATGACGAGCTTGCTAGTTTCCGTCATGATTATATGAATGTATTACTATCGTTAGAAGAGGGCATACGTACAAAAAATGTGAAAGAAATTGAGCAAGTGTATTATGACGTTGTAGCTCCTACGTTAAAAACAATAAATGATCATGAACTTGATATTGCGAAATTATCTCGCGTACATATTCCTGAAGTGAGAAGTGTATTAAGAGCGAAAGTTGGCACTGCTCATCAGCATCAAATAAAAGTAATGCTCGATATACCAGAGAACATTGAAAGTGTTTCGATGACGATTATTTCATTTGTTCGCATCATTTCAGTTTTAGTAGACAATGCAATTGAAGAAGCAGTACATAGTGAGGAAAAGATATTGCAAATCGCCTTCTTTGAAATGGATTCACGACAATATTTTATCGTGCGTAATAGTTCAAAGAGTGAAGAGATTGATCTGCGAAAAATTTATGAGAAAAACAATTCAAGTAAAGAGGGGGCTAGAGGATACGGGTTATTCTCATTAAAACGTATTATGAATAAAACAAATAATGCGACGTTAGAAACAACTTATGTACGTCCTTATTTCACGCAAACATTCATATTAAAAGAGATAAAATGACCATCTATGATGAAAATGAAACCGAATAGGAAAGAACTACATACTTTCTTCACTCGTTTTTATATACTTCAAGTAAGAGGTGAAGCGAGATGAATGGACTTATTTTTACAACAATGATTTGTTTTGGTTTACCGCTTGTAGCACTTTTATATGCTGTTTGGAAGAAACGCTATATTCCATATATGTTAGGTGTATTGGCTTTTGTTGTATCGCAAATATTGATCCGCATACCAATACTGAATTATGTAAATGGAACTAGCACAGATTTTCAAATGTTTTCAATAATGCAGCCTGTATTATTTGTACTTTTGCTTAGTTTATCAGCTGGAATTTTTGAAGAGATAGCTCGTTTTATCGCAATGCGTTATTTTATGAAGCAACGAGATTGGCAGTCTGGTTTTTTATTTGGAGCAGGGCATGGTGGTATTGAAGCGGTGTTGATAGTTGGTATCCCGGTAATATCCCTATTATTGTCACAAACAGTCATTCAAAATGGTGATAGTTATTATTTCGGCGGTATGGAGCGCATCTTCGCGATGGTATTGCATATTGGACTGTCCTTCATTATATTACAAGCTGTCGTCCAAAAGAAATTTCGTTATGTTGTCTATGCAATTCTCATCCATGGAACTGCAAATGCATTAGCTGGCATTATATCGCTATATGTACCAGGGGAAAGCGGGATCATAATGTCAGAAGTTTCAATAGCAATTTGTGCTTTACTCGTTTTTAGTTATAGTTTCACTTTAAAAAGAAAGGGTGTATGAAAATGAGAAGAATGTTACTTATTATTATAAGTGCTATCGCGGCGTTCGCGCTTGCAGCATGTACCGGTAATAAAGTAGATGAAAGTACGTCAAAAAAGTTTATTCCAAAGGCGGAAGAAATTGTATCATTACTAAATGAGGCGAAGTATAAAGACGTACACGAAAAATTTGATAGTAAAATGAAAGCTGGATTGCCAGAAGAAAAAATGAAAGATCTTACACCTGTAATTGAGAAAGCCGGTACGTTCGAAAAAATTGAGAAAAAATCGATTGAAGAAAAAGATGGTTCATATACTGTTATTCTTGTAGCGAAATATAGTAAAGAACAACGGACATTCATTATAACTTATAATAATAAAGAAGAAATAGCAGGTTTATATATTAACTAAAAACAGATACAGTGGAAGTTCTCGCTGTATCTGTTTTTTTTGTGTTAACTAAATTATGGATATTTGTGCTAATATGAACTCATAGCTATAGAGAAGGGGTGTGAGTATGAAAACTGAAATAGTTCCTAAAAAGAAGTACAGCATAATAAGCTACATATCTTTACTCATCGGCATTTTATGTTTTCTATTCGTTTTTATAACGCCAACAAGGATAGCGAATGCAGGTAATATAGTGGGAGATTATATTACAGTCGCACTCACAGTTGCAGGAATTATACTTTCTATCATTACGATGACGAAAAAAGCAGAGAAGAAGGGGATTGCTATTCTTTCATTAATACTGTCCTCATCATTTTTTATATTTTGGATCATCGCAATTATTTTATTGTTTACTGGTCAAATTAGTTTTGCGCCGTAATATGTAATAAAAAGAGTCCTTCTCGTATGAAGGACTCTTTTTATTCGGTATCTTCCGGTTGATATTCTAAAATATCCCCTGGTTGGCATTCTAACGCTTTACAAATAGCATCTAAAGTTGTAATTCTAATTGCTTTTGCTTTTCCATTTTTTAATATAGAAAGGTTAGCCATTGTAATTCCAACCTTCTCTGAAAGTTCAGTTACACTCATTTTTCTTTTCGCTAACATTACATCAATATTAATTATTATTGCCATGTTATTCACCTCAGACCGTTAAATCATTTTCTGATTTTATATCTATCGCATCTTTTAAAAGTCTTTGGAGAACGGCAGCAAAGACTGCGATAACTATTGAAGCAAAGATAAGGATCATGCCAATTATTATAATACCTGGTGCATCATCTCTCTCTGCTACAAGATAGAAAAGCGGCATACCTACTACATATAATACACTAATTGTAATAGCACATTGTTTTATCTTTTTTAAAGCTCTAACAGATAATTTCGAGAAGGCGTTCCCCTTATCAATGTAGCTTACAAGTTTAAAGGATTGATATAGAGCAAAATAAAAAGGTATCACCGTTGCATATAGATTGATTAAAACAAGATATTTTATATATGCAATATCCGGGTATAAGTCCGCTGCGTAATTCCCGATATTAGGAATTAAAAATATACACAAAGCAAAAACAGGAATACCGATAAGGATAATTGCTGTCTTTAAAAAGAGTGTTGATCCTTGTTTCATATAAAGCACCTCATTTTTAAATTATCATATTAATTTAACATAAATTTTATCGTTTAACAATAAATTCTTATTTATTTCAATCGGATTTTTATTGAGAAACAAATTTTAGTGAAGAGAATGATAAGACGTTTTTATAAAAAAGGTGTGGTCTCTAGTTATTTGAACATAAAAAGCTATGATATGTACCGTTCGTTGCTTTACTAATAAAAGAAAGTAAAGGTAATGATTGTTAGCTTCATGAAAATTGGGGACTAATAAAACATATATAGGTTGTGGAAATCTTTTTGTATATAAATGAATGTGAAACATACGGAGGAACAACAATGTCGAATTTGGGTTTATTGATGAAGAAGTTACTGTTAGTAGGAACAATCACACTAAGTATGTTATGTACGGAAAGCATGATGAATTATCATACGGTGGAAGCTAAGGTGAAACAAGTAGAACGGCAACCGAAAAATGTAATCATAATGGTTATGGACGGAACGAGTTCTTCAGCAACGACATTAGCTCGCTTGTATAAAGGGAAACCACTTGCACTAGATGAAATTGTAACAGGAGGAGTTCGTACCTATTCGGCGGAATCAGCTATAACAGACTCAGCTCCAGCAGCTACAGCTTTAGCGACGGGGAATAAATCGAATTCAGGATATGTAGGTATATTACCTTCTATTGTAAGTTCACCTGGATTAAAATCAATAAAAGAAGAGGACAAGTTACGTCCAGTTGCCAATGTTTTAGAAGGTGCCAAACGCACTGGTCGCGCAACTGGAATAGTTGCTACAGCTGAAATTCAGCATGCTACTCCCGCTGGATTTTCTGCTCACCATATTAACCGTAAGCGTTTTGACGTAATTGCGGAGCAGCAAGTGTATCAAAATATAGATGTCGTATTAGGTGGGGGAAAAGAGGCACTGCTACCTATAAAAAGAAAAGATGGTGAAGATTTAGTAAAGGTGATTCAAGACAAAGGATACGACTTTGTTGAAACGAAAGATGCATTATTGAACTCTAAATCTAAGAAAATTTGGGGCTCTTTCTCACATAATGCTCTTGCGTTTGATATGGATCGTGAAGCAACAAATCCGGAGCAACCAACACTTTCTCAAATGACGGAAAAAGCAATTCAAACACTATCAAAAGATAAAGATGGTTTCTTTTTATTTGTAGAGGGAAGTAAGCCAGACTGGGCAGCTCATGTGAACGACCCAATAGGGATGATTAGTGATGTATTAGCATTTGATAACGCAGTTGCAGAAGCATTGGAATTTGCAAAAAAAGATAGTAATACGATGTTAATAGCTGTAACTGATCATGGTAACAGCGGTATTTCTATTGGGAATACGAATACGACAAAAGGCTATAATATTACGCCGGTCTCTGCATACATTGATCCATTAAAAAAATCGAAAATGACACTTGAAGGTGCTACAAATAAACTGAAATCTGATTTATCAAATGTAGAAGATGTAGCTAAATTATACGGTTTGGACAATTTAACTTATGAGGAAAAAGAAAGAGTAAAAGCAGCAAAAAAGAAATCGGATGTAGGTCCAATACTTACTACATTGTTGGCCAATCATGCGAACATAGGCTTCACAACAGGAGGCCATACAGGTGAGGATGTGTTTTTATATTCTTACGGTCCTCAAAAGCCAAACGGTTTGATCCAAAACATAGACATTGCGAAGACGATGGCGAAAGCAATGGGCTTTAACTTAGAAGAAGTAACAAACAAATTATTTGTAGAGAGTGAATTAGCCTTTAAACGAAAAGGTGCAACAGTAACAATAGATAATACTGATGCAGAAAACCCGGTGCTCATAGTAAAACGTAATAATGTAAAAGCTCAATTGTTTGTAAATAAAAATATAATTCGTATTAAGAATAAAGAATATGAATTAGGTAGTGTCGTTGTAGAAAGCAATGGCAAGTTCTATATACCAGAAGAAGCAATCCGCTTATTCATAAAGCATTCTCGTTAAAAAATGCCAATTCCTTAGCAAGTACTTAGGAATTGGCATTTTTTGTGTAGATGAAATTTCATTCGAAAACAAGAGTAAAGAGAATCGCTGTTTCTACAAAAATATTCTCTACGTTTATAAGTTATTGTGAATGAGGATTTTGCAATATTAGACCTATTGCTATCATATATTTTTCGCCCTTCCTAAAAAAATATTTCTCAACATTCTCTTTGTTGAAAAAGATTGAATATTCGTATTATAACGAATATTATGTTGTTATCGGCAAAAAACGATAATTTGCAGACACTGGGGAGGAAATACATTGAAAAAGAAATTAAAACCATTAGCGGTATTAACAACAGCAGCAGTACTAAGTGGTACGTTTGCTTTTGGAGGTCATGCAGCGTATGCTGAGACACCAACATCATCTCTACCAATAGATGAGCACTTAATACCAGAGGAACGTTTGGCAGAAGCGCTGAAACAACGGGGAGTAATTGATCAATCTGCATCACAAGCCGAGACATCAAAGGCTGTCGAAAAATATGTTGAGAAAAAGAAAGGGGAAAACCCTGGAAAAGAAATCTTGACAGGAGATAACCTTACGCAAGAAGCTTCAGATTTTATGAAAAAAGTAAAAGATGCAAAAATGAAGGAGAATGAACAGGCGCAGCAACCAGAAGTAGGACCAGTTGCTGGACAAGATGCAGGATTGAATTCTAGAAAATTAAATGGAAAAGTACCTACTACACCAGCGAAGCAAGCTGAGTACAATGGAGCTGTTCGAAAAGATAAAGTGCTTGTTTTACTCGTAGAATTTAGCGATTTTAAGCATAATAATATTGATCAAGAACCGGGTTATATGTATTCTAAGGACTTTAATCGTGAACATTATCAAAAAATGTTATTTGGTGATGAGCCATTTACGTTATTTGATGGATCGAAGATTAATACATTTAAACAATATTATGAAGAACAATCTGGCGGAAGCTACACAGTTGATGGAACTGTAACAGAATGGCTTACTGTTCCAGGAAAAGCGTCAGATTATGGTGCGGATGCGGGTACTGGTCATGATAACAAGGGGCCTTTAGGACCAAAAGATTTTGTGAAAGAAGCATTAAAAGCAGCGGTAGCAAAAGGCATTAATTTAGCTGATTATGATCAATTTGATCAATACGATCAAGATGGTGATGGAAATAAAAACGAGCCAGATGGAATTATTGATCATTTAATGGTTGTACATGCGGGCGTAGGTCAAGAAGCTGGCGGCGGTAAATTGAAAGATGATGCGATTTGGTCTCATCGTTCAAAACTAGGCTCAAAGCCATATGCAATTGATGGTACAAAATCTTCAGTTTCAAATTGGGGCGGAAAGATGGCTGCATATGATTATACAATTGAGCCTGAAGACGGAGCAGTTGGTGTGTTTGCACATGAGTACGGTCATGATTTAGGCTTACCAGATGAATATGATACAAAGTATTCAGGGCAAGGTGAACCTGTTGAATCATGGTCCCTTATGAGCGGCGGTAGCTGGGCTGGAAAAATTGCGGGAACAGAGCCAACAAGTTTCTCGCCACAAAATAAAGAGTTTTTCCAAAAGAATATGAAGGGTAACTGGGCGAATATCGTTGAGGTAGATTATGATAAACTGCGCACAGGAATCGGTACTGCAACATTTTTAGATCAAAGTGTTACAAAATCAAAACGACCAGGAATCGTTCGTGTTAACTTGCCAGACAAAGATATAAAAAATATCGAATCAGCATTTGGTAAGAAGTTTTATTACAGCACAAAAGGAAATGACATTCATACAACACTTGAGACACCAGTATTTGACTTAACGACTGCAACGGATGCTAAGTTTGATTATAAGGCATTTTATGAATTGGAAGCGAAGTATGATTTCCTTGACGTAAATGCGATTGCAGAAGATGGAACGAAGACACGTATTGATAGAATAGGCGAAAAAGATGTAAAAGGCGGCGTAGATACAACAGATGGTAAGTGGGCTGATAAATCATACGATTTAAGCCAATTTAAAGGAAAGAAAGTAAAACTGCAATTTGAGTATGTAACAGATATTGCAGTAGCTTATAAAGGATTTGCGTTAGACAATGCAGCATTAACTGTAGATGGAAAAGTTGTTTTCTCGGATGATGCAGAAGGACAGCCAGCAATGACGCTAAAAGGATTTACTGTGTCTAACGGATTTGAACAGAAAAAACATAACTACTATATCGAGTGGCGAAATTACGCTGGGTCTGACACGGCGCTACAACATGCACGTGGTCCAGTATTTAATACAGGAATGATTGTATGGTATGCGGATCAAAGCTTTACAGATAACTGGGTAGGCGTTCATCCAGGCGAAGGATTCCTTGGGGTAGTAGATTCTCATCCAGAGGCAATCGTAGGAACATTAAATGGACAACCAACTGTGAAGAGCAGTACGCGTTATCAAATTGCCGATGCGGCATTCTCATTTGATCAAACGCCAGCATGGAAAGTAAATTCGCCAACCCGCGGTATCTTTGATTATAAAGGATTGCCAGGCGTTGCGAAATTTGATGATTCTAAGCAATACATCAACAGTGTTATTCCAGATGCCGGACGTAAGTTGCCGAAACTTGGATTGAAGTTTGAAGTAGTAGGTCAAGCTGAAGACAAGTCTGCAGGTGCAGTTTGGATCCATCGCTAAAATAAAATGAAAAGGAGCTGCCATAAGTCGGTGAAACCTGACTTATGGCAGCTCTTTTCTTCTTGTGAGAAAAAACTGTTACATAAATACAAATCGAAAAAAATTACCATTTAAAAAAATGAAAAGATGTGCAGAAGTGAAAAAGTCCTCTGCTTTTATATATATTTATTGGAAAAAATAGATGTTTCTTTTATAATTGAAATGCTCCATCAGTCCGATTATATACGTTTTTTTGACCGTAAGTAATTTGTAAGTAATGAGTAAGAAAAAAGAGATTTTTATATTATATAATATTTATTACAGCTACTTTTAACACCTGATACTAATAGTATGCTATAATGTGAATTAGCAACATAAAGGAAAGGAATTAGACCAATGACATTAGAAAATACTAAAAATTTAAAAAAACAAGTTGCTCCGTATGAAAAATCAACGATTAAAAAAAGTGTGTGGCAACTTATTAACACAATTGTGCCGTTCATTATTTTATGGTACCTTGCTTATAAAAGTTTGTCCGTTTCTTATTGGTTATCGTTAGTTCCATCTCTGTTAGCCGCTGGTTTTATGACACGGATTTTCATTATTTTTCATGATTGTACCCATTATTCATTCTTTAAAAGTCGACCTGCAAATAGAATCGTAGGGACATGTATGGGTGTGTTAACTTTATTCCCGTTTGATCAATGGGGACATGAGCATTCTATTCATCACGCTACAAGTGGTAATTTGGATAAGAGAGGTACAGGAGATATTTGGACGCTTACAGTGGATGAATATGTAGCTGCTCCATTTAGACTGCGTTTAGCATATCGCTTATATCGCAATCCATTCGTTATGTTTGGATTAGGTCCGATTTATGTTTTCTTACTTAAAAATAGATTTAACCGAAAAGGTGCTAGACAGAAAGAACGTATGAATACGTATTTGACGAATATTATAATCGTTGCTTTAATAGCTATACTTTGCTGGGCAATTGGGTGGCAATCGTTTCTGTTAGTGCATGGCACTATATTCTTAATAGCAGGTTCAGTAGGAATTTGGCTGTTTTACGTACAGCACACATTCGAAGATTCTTATTTTGAAGAGGATAAAGATTGGGAATATGTGAAAGCGGCAGTGGAAGGAAGTTCATTTTATAAACTTCCAAAAATCTTGCAATTTCTAACTGGTAATATTGGATTCCATCATGTTCACCATTTAAGTCCAAGAGTACCTAACTATAAACTAGAAGAGGCACACAATAATACGCTTCCGTTAAAAAATGTACCAACGATTACACTTGCTACAAGCTTACGATCACTCCGTTTTCGTCTTTGGGATGAGAAAAGTAACAATTTTGTTACCTTTAAAGAATTCAAAAAAATAATTAAAAACAATGTCTCTGTTCGAGTGAAATCTGAACTATAATTTCATCGTATATAAAAAACTCTCCTTAATCATTTTCGATTTAAGGGGAGTTTTTGTTTAATTATTATATGACCGATATTGAGGAGGGGGGAATGCTTATGTGTAGGTATAAATATAAAGAGACAGTAATTATGTTATGTAAACAAAATCCTTCATTATAATTTTTTATTATAGTGAAGGATATAGTACATATATAATGGAAAGCAGAAGGTGGATGATAGTAATTATAAGAACACATACAACGTAATAAAATAATTCTTTCAAAAGGAAGGGGACATGAAAGATGTTGAAATTACAAGGGAAATACAATGAAGCAAAAGTATTTACGAATAACATTGATGAGACTGCAACTGGGCAGATTATTGATCTTTGTAACCAAGAATTCGTAAAGGATAGTCAAATTCGTATTATGCCAGATACACATGCAGGAGCAGGTTGCACGATTGGGACAACGATGACAATACAAGATAAAATATTTGGTAAAGGTAATCCAGACTGGAACTTTTCTGGTCCGCACGGGGCAGGACGTATCATGAGTCGTAAGAAGGCTAAAGAATTATTGAGTCTAGAGGACTTCCAAAATACGATGAAAGAGGTTTGGACTACATCGGTAGTAGAGAGCACAATTGATGAGGCACCAATGGTATACAAGCCAATGGATGAAATTATAACAAATACAAAAGAAACGATAGATATAAAGCACAATATTAAGCCATTATATAATTTTAAAGCGAATTAGAAGGGATAAATAAGCAGCCAGAAAAAACTATTTTTCGTATTTTTTGTTTGGAAACAATCTAATCAAGGGAAGTAGTTTCATTTTATTGCGATGGGATAGAAAAAGTCGATTTCCTGTGGAGTTAAGAAATCGACTTTTTTATTTATTTTGTTGGATGAAAGCAACCGTTAGCTTAATAGCAACGGATTATAACCGTCTATTTCTCCCAAAGCTCAATTAGACGACCTTCAGGATCTTTAATCCAAATAAACTTTCCGAACTCACTAATTTCTTCTTTCTTTTCAAGAGGTACACCAATATGTTCAAGATGCTGAATAGTCTCATTTAAATTATGTACTTCAAAATTTAACATCACTTGCTGTTCTATTGGAAAATAATTATCATTTTCGGTAAAGAAAGAAAAAATAGTCTCATTTCCTAATTGGGGTTTAATCACAGTCCCATTCCAATCTTCGATTTCAATTTTCAACACTTCACTGTACCATTTTTTTATAACATCAAGATTGTTAGTTCTCCAAAATATTCCCCCGAACCCTTTTATCATTGTAGATAACCCCTGTCTTTTTTTAAATTTTTAAGCAATATATATTCAATATATCAAAACAGTAACAGTAAGGAAAATCAATAACGTATTAAAAGTGAAAAAATCCAATTACTAGTATTGTAGTATTTACCGCATTATGGAAATCGGTATCACTTTTCAAAGAACTTATAACCCAAGTAAAGGTATATAGTAATACTGACTCGTATGAGGTAATGAATGAAAAGGGAATAGAACAAATGCCAATGATAAAAGACCGCATATGAAATGAAAGCCATGTGCGGTCTTTTATATATAAGTATAGTATTACATAGTCTCGCTAATTTCACTTTCACTATGAGTGTTAGTAGAAATTCTTTTCTTAACTTTAAAGTGATAGTAAGTATAACAAAAAATGATAAACGGTACAGTGCAATAGATTCCTAGTCGTTGTTCTGGGATAAAAATAAGACTGATTAATATAATGCCATACAATCCAAAACCAAGAATTGGTACAAGTGGATAAAGTGGAGTTTTAAATTTTAAGTCTTCTAATTTTCCACCTTCTGCTAAATAATGTTTACGGAAAAAGAATTGAGAGACACAAATTGACATCCAAACAATGATTGTAATGACGCCAGAAATGGAAATTAACCATAAGTAAACTGTTTCAGCAGCTACGACGCTTGTTAACAGAGAAAAAGCAGAAATAGAAATTGTCAAAATTAAAGCGTTTAAAGGTATTCCTCGTGAAGATAATTTTTTTAAAAAAGCCGGAGCCATTTCATTTTTTGATAATGACCAAAGCATGCGAGTTGCAGCGTACAGTCCAGAGTTTGCGACAGAAAGAACAGCAGTAAGAATAACAAAATTCATAATATCAGCTGCATATGGAATACCAATATTATCAAATACAGCAACGAATGGGCTCTTTGTTAATCCTGCTTCTTTCCAAGGAATTAAAGCAACAAGAACAAAGATTGCTAAGACGAAGAAAAACATCGTGCGCCATATAATATTTCTAATAGAACGAGGTAAAGTTTTTGCTGGATCTTCACTTTCACCTGCTGCGATTCCGACAAGTTCTGTACCTTGGAAGGAATAATTGACTGTAACCATTGTTAATAGAATAGCTGCAAGTCCATTTGGGAATAAACCGCCATGATTTACGAAATTTGATAATAACGGGGCTGGTTCGTCGCCTTTTAAGTCAATAAAACCGAACATAGCGGCACCGCCAAGGATAATAAAAGCTATAATGGCAGATACTTTTATACTTGAAAACCAAAATTCTGTTTCTGCATAACTACGAGCAGATAATGCGTTAATCGTGAAGATTGTAACGCCAAATATTAAACACCAAACCCAAACAGGAATATCAGGAAACCAGCGCTGCATTGTAATGCCGGCAGTTGTAAATTCAAGACCGGTCGTATTCGCCCAGCTTAGCCAATACAACCATCCGATTGTAAATCCAGTTGCAGGATTGATGAACTTAGTTGCATATTCCTGAAAAGAGCCTGAAACAGGCATAGCTACAGCGAGCTCACCAAGACATAGCATAACAAAATACATTAATAATCCACCGGCCATAAAGGCAAGTACGGATCCACCAGGTCCAGCTTGACTTATAATAAAACCAGATCCGTTAAATAACCCCGTTCCAATCACACCACCGAGTGCAATCATGAATAAGTGTCTACTTTTCATCGTACGTTTTAATTCATTGTTTGTATTACTTACTTGCGTCATTGTTTTCCTCACTTTCATAGTTGATAGAATGAAGTTTGATGTTTTTCCGTATTGTGGAATGTATTCCGTGATGTGAAATCTTGTTATAATTTTCAGATAATTAAAAAGAAAAGTCAATATTTTTTTGTTCGCGCTTTCAAATTATAGTTCGCAGCATATTTTTATTTTTAGAAAATTGAATAAATGGATTGATTTCATTTCGAATTTTTGTTAAATTGATAGGTAATTGAGCGTACTAACATATTACAAGTGAAGTAGAGGTGAGTTATGGTACAGTCCATTGATCGAGCGATAAGTATTATAAAGTTATTAAATTCTACTAATGAAAAAGAGTATTGGGCCATTTCTGATATAGCGGACAGAACACATCTCCCAGTTAGTACAGTACATAGATTACTTAACTCTCTAATCGAGCATGGGCTAGTTACGCAAATTTCAGAGACGAAACAGTACAAAATTGGACCAATGTGGATGGAAATAGGATTACGACAATTGGAGAAGGTAGACTACAGATCAGTCGCAAGAGAAGTAATGAAGCGTTTGGCTTCTGAAGTAGAAGAAAGTGTCTATTTGAACATTCCAAATGGAACACATTCTATTATCATTGAAAGAATGGATAGCCCTTTAAAAATTCGAGTTATTGATAACTTAGGGGAACAAATTCCACTTTCAATTGGTGCCGCAAATAAAACGATGCTTGCCAATATGAAAACGAATGAAATGGAACATATTGTAGAACATTTACTTTCTTCATTACCAGAACAAAAGCACATTCTTTTAGATCAAATAAAGCAAATAAAAACTGAAGGATATGCGGTAAGTTATGGTGAAAAAACAGAAGGGACAGCTTCAGTAGCTGCACCTATTATCGGATTTAATCATAAAGTAGTAGGAGCATTAAGTGTTGGGTTAATTAGTCATCGCATAAATGATGATCGACTATCTTTTCTTATTAGTAAGGTAAAACAAGCAGCTCATGAAATATCAATAAAAATCGGCAGTACATCAGAACTATAATTTTGATAACTGTCGTCATTTTTTATTCATATAATGGAATTCATTTTCATAATGCGGAAAAATAGGGGGATTTATATGTCAAAGTGGCAATCAAAAGAACAATTGATTCAATTATTAAGCAGTCTTGTTGAAATTCCTAGTATTACAGGTACAGAAGCTGAAGTGATATTGCCAGACTTTGTTGTGGAACAATTATCTGATTTACAGTACTTCAAAGAAAACCCGCATCATTTGCAAAAAAATCCGACGGGGGACGGACGATATTTTGTTACAGCCCTAGTGAAGAAAAGCGATAGTACAAAAAATACCGTAATTCTAGTTAGTCACTTTGATGTTGTAGATGTGCAAGATTACGGAGTTTGGAAAGAAGATGCATTTAATCCTAAAAAGTTAACATCTATGTTTTATTCTCATAAAGATGAATTACCAGACCATGTACGTGAAGATATAGAACAAGGAGATTGGCTGTTTGGCAGAGGAACAATGGATATGAAATGCGGCCTCACATTACAAATGGCAATGATTGAGCAAGCCTGTGAAGGAAGATTTGACGGGAATGTTCTTTTATTAGCTGTTCCAGATGAAGAAGTAAACTCTGTAGGGATGAGGGCTGCTGTTCCAAGACTACTAGAGTTAGCAAGAGAACATAACTTGGATTATAAAACGGTATTAAATTCAGAGCCTATGTTTTCACGACATCCTGGTGACCAAAATAAGTATATTTACACTGGTTCTATTGGTAAAGTGTTACCTGGATTCCTTTGCTACGGAAAAGAGACACATGTAGGTGAGCCATTTGCAGGTTTAAATGGGAGTTATATGGCTGCTTTATTAACGGCTGAATTAGAATTGAATACGGACCTTTGTGATGTTGTAGAAGGAGAAGCGAGTCCTCCTCCAACTAACTTACTTCAACGTGATTTAAAGGAGGATTATTCTGTACAAATTCCGCATCGTGCAGTCACATTATTCAATTTGTTTTTACTGGAAAAAACGATGACAGATGTCGTTTCAATGTTACGTCAAAAAGTAACGAAAGTAGCAGAGAAAATAGAAGAATCATACGAGAAGCAAGCATATCGTTTTTCTAAATATAATCCGTTTATACCGCCTAATATGAAAGTAAATGTATTAACGTATGAAGAGCTTATCGCTTATGCAATTGAACAACATGGGCAAGAGAAAATAGATGATATTCAATCTAGTATAATAAAAAATAGAGAAGATAAAGATGATCGTGCGGTAACAATTGATTTAGTAGATAAACTATCTATTTTATGTAAAGAAAAGGCGCCGATGATTGTACTTTTCTTTGCTCCACCATATTATCCAGCTGTAAGTTCACGCAACAATCCGTTAATTAAAGATGTAGTTGCAGAAATGGAAAAGTATGCTCACTACAATCATAACATTACATTTGAAAAACAAAACTATTTTGGGGGAATTTCAGATTTGAGCTATGTGGGCTTACAGAATCCACTAGATTCAATGAGTTCACTTGTAGACAATATGCCATTATGGGATAAAGGTTATTCGATTCCACTTCAGGATCTAGAAGAGTTTGACGTTCCGGTATTAAATATGGGGCCGGTAGGAAAAGATGCACATCAATGGACAGAACGTTTAGATGTAAATTACGCATTTGAAACGCTATTAGATATGTTACCGAAATGCATTGAAAAATTATTAGTTTCTAATAAAATTACACAATCATAGTAGGGAATAAGGAAGGGATAAAACTAAAATTTCAAAAGAAGATACAAATAAAATTATTGTAGTATAATCAAAAGAACGGACAAACTCAAGTATCTATGAGTTTGTCCGTTTATCATTTAGTGCAAGCGAGAGAGTATGTAATCCACCGTTTTCTAACTAAATTCAAAGCTAACGTGATCTCTTTTATAGTTTTACTTTTTCGTTTGCCCAGATAGTTCAACAGACTTTTGTGTACAGCGCTGCATTGCTGAAATAATTGCAGTTCGTAATCCTTTTTCCTCTAATGTTGCTACAGCTTCTATCGTTGTTCCGCCAGGAGAACAAACCATATCTTTCAATTCACCTGGATGTATGCCTGTTTCTAGTACCATTTTTGCAGAGCCTAACACAGCTTGAGCAGCGAATTTATATGCTTGATTGCGTGGCATACCATCAAGTACAGCGGCGTCTGCCATCGCTTCTATAATCATATATACGTATGCTGGTGAAGAACCGCTTACAGATGTTACAACGTTCATTAATTTCTCGCTTACGATCTCTGTTTGACCAAAGCTATTGAAAATGTTTAGCACATCTTCTAAATCTTTTTCTGTCACCATTTCATTAGGGCATAATGCAGACATTCCTTCTCCAACAAGAGCAGGGGTGTTAGGCATTACTCTTATAACCTTTAATTTTTTAGCAAAAGCTTCTTCAGTACTTTTAATGCTTTTCCCGGCAGCGATCGTTACGATGATAACATCGTTTTTGATTACTTCTTTTATTTCGTTAATGATTGATGTGTATAGGTCTGGTTTAATTGATAAAATTAAAATATCAGCATTTTTAGCTACTTCATTGTTGTCAGTAGTTGTAGTTAGCCCATATTTTTCACTAGCATTTTTTAAATTCGTAGTGTTTAAATCCGAACAAATAATATTATTTGCAGACACTATCTTTTTGTGTAGCATCCCACCAATCATAGCCATTCCCATATTTCCGCAACCGATAAATCCAATTTGTTTATCCATAATAACTCAATCTTGCTCCTTTTATAATAAATTATATCATTTTGAAATTGCTATCTTAAAATAACAATGACATCTTTATGTAATATAAAGAAACATTCTAAGAGAATATATTCCTTTTTGCAACACCAAAAGATAAAAATCAATTATATTCGACATTATGTAAATATATACACTTTAATTTTAGGTTTTATGTTGATGAATAT
The DNA here is from genome assembly GCF_040448665.1 of Bacillus cereus group sp. MS39. Taxonomy (NCBI): domain Bacteria; kingdom Bacillati; phylum Bacillota; class Bacilli; order Caryophanales; family Bacillaceae; genus Bacillus; species Bacillus cereus group sp. MS39. The sequence goes on from NZ_CP123058.1 coordinate 2,446,463, forward strand.
GAGTTAAACTTATATCGATTTGTATTTTCATTCAGTACGGTAATAATTTCATACAAGTAACTTACCGCTCTATTTATTTTTAAAAATACTTCTTGACACCAAATCAAATTATATCGCATAATATAAAAAATTAAACCGAAAATCGTTGAAGGGAAATAGTACATATGTCTTCTTGCGAAAGAGAGTGGAATTCACCGGCTGAAAGATTCCTCGTATAGAATATATCGAACCTATCCCTGAGTCTTAAATGAAAGTTTAGGCGTTCGCCTGCGTTATAGGCGCCAAGTGGATATCTATGTATATCAATTAAGGTGGTACCGCGGAACAATGACCGTTTCGTCCTTTTTATTTTATTAAGGGCGAAGCGGTCATTTTTATTTTGCTCTTTAATAGGCTAGATGCAGCATTGGTGAGAATAGAAGTCGCTGCAAGCCGAATGAATAAAAGTGTAATGTATAAAAAACTTTGATTTTAGACTTGGGGGATACAAAAGTGAAAAAACAACGAATTGTTGTAAAGATTGGGAGCAGTTCTCTAGCAGATAGTCACGGAGGCATTTCTAAAGAACAACTTTCAGATCATGTTGCCGCATTGGCTCGATTGAAAGAGGAAGGGCATGAAGTTTTGTTAATTACATCTGGGGCTGTCGCTGCAGGTTTTTCTGCTCTAGGATATCCTAGCAGACCTGTGACAATTAAAGGAAAACAGGCTGCTGCGGCTGTCGGACAAAGTTTGTTAATGCAGGCGTATACGGAGGAATTTCGTAAATATGGCATCGTTACTGCGCAACTATTACTGACGAGAAGTGATTTTTCTAGAAAAGAACAATATAGTAACGCTTACGCTACTTTAGGAGAGTTACTAAACCGTTCTGCTCTTCCAATCATTAATGAAAATGATTCCATCTCTTTAGAGGAGCTAACGTTCGGTGATAACGATATGCTGTCAGCTTTAGTAAGCGGACTTGTTTCGGCAGATATGCTTATGATTTTTACGGATGTGAACGGTTTATATGACAAAAATCCACAGAAAAATGCGGATGCGAAAAAATATTATTTCCTTCCTGAAGTTACGGAAGAGATTGCTTCTCTTGCAGGAGATGCTGAGTCCAAACTTGGGACTGGCGGTATGAAATCAAAAATTGATGCTGCGAAGACAGCACTTTCTCTTGGCGTGAGTGTATTTATCGGAACAGGACGTGGACAAGAGAAATTTGTAGATGTTTTGAAGGGCAAAGGTGATGGTACGTATGTCGGAAATGCCCCTCAAAAAGAGATGAAGATGAACAAGCAATGGATCGCGTTGCATTCGCTTGTTAGCGGACAAATTGAAGTAGACGCTGGAGCAGCTACTGCTATCATTCAGCATGGTAAGAGTCTTCTTCCTGCTGGCGTTACAAATGTTTCAGGATTTTTCCAAGTTGGCGATGTCGTAGAAGTAATGACGCAACAAGGGCGCGTAATTGGAAAAGGACAATGCACATATAGCGCAGAGGAATTAAGAGAGATAAAAGGTATGCAAAGTCAACATATTCAAGCAAGAGGCGAAAGGCATAATTATGAAGTCATTCATAGAGATTATTGGGTGTCACTTTAAGAATAGTGATGTTAAAAAGGAGGAAATGAAGATGAATGAAGTGTTGGCAAAGGGAAAAAAGGCGAAAGAAATTGCTAGAGAACTTGTACTAAAATCTACAAGTCAAAAAAACGAAGCACTTGCTGCTATTGCTGAAAGGCTAATAGTAGAAACAGCTTATATTGTAGAGGAAAACAAACGTGATATCGAAGAAGGTAAGGCAAAAGGATTTTCTGATTCACTCCTTGATCGACTTATGCTAACTGAACAACGAATTGTTGATATGGCAGAGGGAATTAAGCAGTTAATCGAATTACGTGATCCAGTTGGAGAACGTGTAAGCGAATGGGAGCGACCAAATGGAATATCTATTCAGGAGATGCGTGTACCACTTGGTGTTGTTGGGATGATTTATGAGGCAAGGCCAAATGTAACAGTAGATGCTGCTACAATTTGCTTGAAAACAGGAAACGCAGTTATATTACGTGGTAGTTCTTCTGCTATCAATTCTAACAAAGCCATCGTTTCCGTTATTCACCGAGCGCTTAAACAAACAAGCTTGCCAGAAGAAAGTGTACAGCTTATAGAAGATACGTCGCGGGATAGCGCAAAGCAGTTGTTTACAATGAATGATTACTTAGACGTTCTTATTCCAAGAGGTGGCAAACAATTAATTGATACGGTAGTGAGAGAAGCGTCTGTTCCAGTACTTGAAACAGGTGCGGGAAATTGTCATATTTTCATTGATGAAACAGCGGATAAGCGAATGACAATTGATATTATTATAAATGCAAAAACGCAGCGTCCATCTGTATGTAATGCAATTGAAACGATTGTACTTCATGAGAAGTGGGCGCAGCAATTTGGTAGCGAGCTGTTTTCAACTTTGAAGGAAAAAGGCGTGGAGCTACGTGGTGATCAGAAAGCATTGGCAATCGATTCGTCAATTGTACTTGCTTCAGAAGAAGATTGGGAAACAGAATTTTTATCACTCACGTTGGCAGTGAAAGTAGTTTCTTCTATAGAAGAAGCGATTCATCACATAAATACGTATGGTTCTATGCATTCCGAAGCGATTATTTCAGAAAACGAGGAAAACGTCAGCAAATTCTTCACAGCTGTAGATGCGGCTGCACTGTATCATAATGCATCCACTCGTTTTACTGATGGATCTGAATTCGGATTCGGCGCTGAAATTGGCATCAGTACACAAAAGTTACACGTAAGGGGACCAATGGGACTACCTGCATTAACTTCTACTAAATACGTGATTCGTGGAAATGGACAAATTCGAAAATAATAATAAAAGACACTCAATTTGCTTGGGTGTCTTTTTATTTATTTACCATACAAATAGCCCAACAAGCATAGCGCTTAATAAGGAAACTGCCATTCCGCTAACGAGAAGCTTCCACACATTTTTACCGATTATGGCTGATTTTTCTCCGCCAAATAATGAATTGTAAGTTCCGTAAATCATACCTACTGTACTAAAGTTAGCAAAAGAAGCTAGAAATGTTGTTGCAACCGCAATCGTATGTGGTTGTAAAGACTTTAGGTTTGATTTTAAATCCATCATTGCAACAAATTCATTCGTTGTTATTTTAATCCCCATTAATTCAGCTACATACATCGCATCACTGCCCGATAAACCGAGTAAAAAAGCAAAGGGGCTAAAGATAATGGAGAAGATTTTTTGAATTGTTAAACCTGTGACGAAAAAGCCTAAAATTCCATTTAAACATGCAGTTAATGCCACATAACCAATTACCATAGCTAAAATAACGATAACCATATTCATCCCGACTAACATACTGTTTGAAATAGTAGAAAAGAAATCCTTTTTTTCATCTTTTGAAGGTGTATATACGACATCTTCTTCTTTCGTAACTTCTACAGGATTTAATACATTGGCTAAAATTAATGCGTTAATACAGTTTAAAGGGATAGCGCTGAAAATATATGTTGCTGGAACCATTGATAAATAGGCGCCAAGAATGGATCCGCTAACGCTACTCATACTCATAATTCCAAAAGTCAGCAAACGATTTTCTTTTAAAACGGATAACTGATCACGAACAACCGCAAGTGCTTCGGTGTTTCCTAAAAACATCATTTGAATCGAAAAGAAACTTTCTAACTTTGGTAAACGAGAAATCTTTGAAATAACTGCACCTACTTTATCAATAATCCAAGTTAAGATCCCAAAGTACGAAAGAATATCGAAAAAAGTGATAACGAAAATGATAGGAAGTAATGCACTAAAGAAGAAATCAATGTGTGGACTGTCCATAGCGGAAGGAAAGGCAAACCGAATACCTTCATTCGCACACGATAGTAGCCAACTGAAAAATGACGCGATTTTATTAATGATAATACTGCCGAGCTTCGTGCCTAACATAAACCATGTAATAAAGAGCTCCAATATGATTAGAATAACGATTGGTCTCCATTTTATTTGTTTTTTATTAGGCGAACATAGGAAAACGATTAATATTACAACGAAAATTCCTAACATATTTAATATAAAATGCATATCAACAACTCCTTGAGGCTTATTATTTGTATATAAAAAAGCTCCTATTCTTCTTAATTTAGAATGAATGTGTTTCAACTAAAATTTTATTAATTCTAAAAACATAGAAGGTAAAATTCGATAAAAATAGAATTCAATATATAGTAAACAAGGAGGGGATAAAATGGAGGTCTATCACATAACGAGTAGAAAGAGGGAAACTTACCATGTTCAAGTGAAGTATTCGATACTTTTCGAATGTGCACTTGGCATTGCGGCAATTACTCATAAAAGGTTAATCGATACCCTTGAAAAGAGTCAAAATGAATGGGAAGAAATTAAGGAATCATTAACAGAAGAAATGAGAGAGCACTTACAGTTTGTAGAAGAACATAATACGTGGAAAGCGTTACTTCAGTTGTTGTATAAAGAGGATTTTCAGGACTTAGCACAGTTTCATGCTAAAATCGATTCGCTTTCAGAAGTAGATTTGAAATATATATGCTTACCGTTTTTAGGCGAGAAGTATGAAAAGAAAAGACATTTAGCAGCAAGTGGAGACGTAACTGCAATATATGAACTAGAGGAGCTGACACAAGATCATCAGTTTTTCTCTACGTATATTCGTTTTATATGTAATATCGATGTGCAAAAACTAAAGGACCATTTAGAAGCCGTTATGACAGGGTGGTATGAGAGTGTTATTCAGAAAGAGGAGGAGCAAATACTTTCTATATTACAAAGAGATTATGAAGCGAAAAATGAAATGAATAAAAAGATGAAACCAGAAGAGTTTGTCGAGTGGGCGACTGGTGGTGTGAACTATATGCCAGAACCAAGTGTTCATTATGTACTTCTTATCCCGCAAATGACGTACAGACCGTGGAACATTGAGGCGGATATTGAAGATACGAAAGTATTTCATTACCCAGTCGCAAACGAAAGCATCCATCCTGAAGATCTATATGAACCGAATTATTTTTTAGTTCAAAAACATAAGGCACTTGGGGATGAAGCGAGGCTACGCATTGTAAAAATGTTGTTCGAACAAGAACGGACTTTGCAGGAAATTACAGAAAGACTGCAACTCGGTAAATCGACAGTACACCACCATTTGAAATTGTTACGTGCAGCGAAGTTAGTTGATATACATGAGGGGAAATATGTATTGAGAAAGAAAGCAGTACAGTCGTTAGCGAAAGAATTAGATGCGTTTTTAAATAGATAATATGCAACTAGAATGCACATAGAGGGAGGAATCTAGTAGAAAAGTTGGTGTGTGAAATTGAAAAATGTATTGAAAAACCGTTCGTTCTTTTATATGTGGATTGGCAGTGCAATTTCAGAGTTAGGCGGGGCTTTCGGAACGTTATGTAATTCGATTCTTGTTTACGAATTAACAGGATCAAAAACAGCATTAAGTAGTATGTGGTTATTATATTTTATCCCGTCACTCATACTACAACTAATAAGTGGACCATTTATTGATAAATGGAGCCGGAAGTGGATTATGATTTTTTCGCAATGGGTGCGAGCTTCGATTTTTTTATTGCCGTTAGTCATGTTACTTACTAGTAGTATAGAAGTTTGGCACATATATGTCGTCCAAATAATAATCGGACTTATTACGCCGCTGTATACACCTGCAAGTCAAGCAATTACACCGAGTATTGTAAGTAAAGAACAGCTTCAAGACGCAAATGCGTATATTGATGGAATGGCTCGTCTTATGATGTTTCTTGGGCCCGTATTAGGCGGAGTAATCATTCATTTGATTGGAACAGAACTTACATTATCTTTCGTATGTATTTGTCTATTTGTTAGTGGTACATTATTACTTAATATAAAAGAAAAGAGAACAAAACAATCTATTCGGAAAACGTGGTTAGAACAGTTTCTTCACGGTTTTACATATTTTTTCACAAAACCAGTTATCGTTTGGCTCGGTATTTTTCTTACTTTCGTGCAATTTGGGGTGGGGGTAACGTTGGTTACAAATCTACCTTATATAAAAGATGAGCTTTCAGCGGGGTATGCGGAGTTTGGTTATTTTATGGCTGGTTTCCCGTTTGGCTACGTAGTTGGATCTATACTAGTCGGAAAAGTAACATATAAAAGCCGGCGTATACTTATGCTTGGTGGATTGTTTATAGGAGGACTAACATACATTTCTTTAGGGTTCAATCATAGTATAGTAATTGCGGTGTTCATTGAAGTAGTTGCAGGCATTTGTATTGCATTTTTCAATGTTCATAACACGACAATATGCCAACAAACAGTACCGAACAATATGATAGGGCAAGTATTTTCAGTGCGTTTATTTTTCATACGATCCGCTATGCCGTTAGGTGTGTTATTAGGAGGCATACTGAGTGAAATGTGGGGAGTGAGAGCACTATACTTTATCATCGGTGCGATTATATGTGCCACTTCTTTAATAGGATTATTACTTCCGTATTTCAAATTTTTAGATGAGGCAGTTGAAGAGAAAACGGCATGATTCAAATAATTAAAACTTTTTAATTGAAAATAATTATCATAATCAACTATAATAGAAGAATAGTAGTATTCGTATTATAAAGAGGGAGTGGGATTATATGTTTATTGAAACGAAAACATTTACAGTAAAAGAAGGTACATCAAATATAGTTGTAGAACGTTTCACTGGCGAAGGCATTATTGAAAAATTTGAAGGCTTCATCGACTTAAGCGTTCTTGTGAAAAAAGTAAGACGTGGCGACGAAGAAGTTGTCGTTATGATTCGCTGGGATTCTGAAGAAGCATGGAAAAACTGGGAAACGAGTGAAGAACATTTAGCAGGACATAGAGCGAGTCGTGGTAAACCAAAACCAGATCATATCATTAACGTTGATCACGCAGTTTATTATGTAAAATCATCGAAAGCGGCTTATCAACAGTCGTAATATATAGTCAAAGTTAGAGGATATTTGTTTATTAATAAACAAATATCCTCTTTTTTTGATTTATAGTAAAATATGGATGTAATATATATTTAATTGTTTCATTATAAATGGAGGTAAATGAAGTGAAAAAAATGTTACTAATGGCAGCTTTAGCGACGACATTATTATCAGCATGTAGTAATAATAAAGTGGAAGAAGAAGTATCTAAGAATGAGGAAGAAAAACGTGAAAGTAGTGCAAAAATAGTAGAGCAGAAGGAGTATATTATTCTTGATAAGAATTATAATGAAATATTTCTAAAAGATGATAGCTCAAATAAGGAAGATAGTGTGAAAGTAAGTTTAAATGATTTAAACCCAACAAAATGGAAGGCGCCTAAAAGAAACGGTATCCTAGATATAGGTGATCATATCTCTTTGAAAAAAGAAGAGGGTAAATATACACCAACATTAGTAAAAGATCTTGTTGGTGAAATAAAATATGATGGCACAATTAAATATAAAATTTTAGAAGCGACTGATAAATCAGTAAAGTGGTTACCGCTAAATAAAGAGAACGATGGAGGTGTTGTTCCACCAGACATGGTAAAAGTAATGAATGCTTCGAAAATCAAAGGTGGAGATATTGTTACGATTCAAGATCAAACAAAAAGTAGTGAAGACGCAATTGTATATGAACTGACAATTGTTAAATAAGTATATAGATAAAGATATAAGAGAAGTACAATGTTTTTAGGTAACGAATAACGTCATAATAATATGTTTGGAGGTTACAAATGTTAGCAGCACAAATATTTATTAAACATGAACAACATAAAAAAATAGTGCCAACAATAGTAGCTGAAATCTTATCTATAAATAAGATAAATGGATGTATGCTCATCGGATCTGTCGCAAGAGGTGATGCATATCCTGATTCGGATTTAGACTTCTATATTCTTTTAGAAGACGGACAAAATAAGAAATTTCATTCTGAAACGAGAGAAGAAATTTTAGTTGAATATAAGTATGCAGACGTTAATCAAATACTAGAAAACTTCAAAAACAATCCGATGGAATTATACTCATTTTTAGAAGGGGAAATTTTATTTGATAAAAGAGACGATTTGAAAAAGTTAAAGGAAATAGCTGCATATGAATTTGAAAACTACCATGTTTCTAGCGATAAAATAAAAGGCATTTCTCATTGGTTACATAGTTCGCTAATTAAAATTCAGTCTGCTTTGAAAGCACATGATGAGTTAAAAGCTTCATACATTGTTCATACGTCAACTTGGACATTGTTAGAAGGGATATGGGCTATTAATAACAAGCCTACACCGCCAGCGGGATCTGTTTTAAGGTATATACAAGTGTTGCCTAATAAACCAATTCATTTGGAGGCATTACTTCATAAACTATTTTTAGGGGATACGAAAGAACGTATTGAATCGGCAATCATGTTAATGGAGTGGGTGTTATATAAATGATTTTGTCTAATTCTGTTAATATATCGATATTTTCTGTCGGGTTATCGGTATATCGAAAAGCATTGATGTAAATTTTATACATCGTATAAGTACAAAATAAAAGAGAGTAATCTAGTCTGATTTTCAACTAGATTACGCTCTCTTTAATCCAAGCGAATTTCAAATTCAAGCACAGCTTGATCTTTCCTAAACGGTATATTGAGTTCTTTGAATCGTAAGCTTATTCCAGACAAATTATCAGGAAGAGCAGGAGATACAACGAAATGATGACTCAAATGTCCATCAGTGCCGCCGCCACCTTCTGGCCAGCAGTCATATGTATCATCTATTGATAATTGGAAGAAACTATGAGGCTTAACTTCATTAAAAGCTTCATTCGTGGAATCCCAATCGCTATATAAATAAACTACACTAGCATTTGCGTATTGCCGAATAAAAGTTACGGTATACATAATACCTTTATGTTCATACGTTTTAAAAACAGGTATATGTTTTTTGAATGTAGTTGGTTCTACGCGAGGTTTAAATTCACCTTCGTCCATCATAGAAGAGAACAGTGAATTTAGATAGTCTGGATAAAATCCGTATTGCTTTGCCCATTTATAAATGGCTTCATCATGTGGAAAACCTGGATCACCACCTGAAAGTTCTTTTCGTTCTTTTAATAGGGCACAAATTTTTTCATCGATAGTATATAACCTGTCATCGTAATAATCACTAGGCCGTTCAAAACCCATTCGTTTCATAATCATTCCTCCTTTTCTTTATTTTAACAAAAAAGAAAGTGCGATACATTTTTAAATGTAAATTTAAACTCATTCATAAATCAAATATTGTAGACTTAAAATGAAGTTTGATAACAAGGTCTATTTAGCAGAGGAATTGCTTATGCATAAAATAATATTAATGTATGAATCAAGCAGGTTTCCCATATGATAAAGTACGAAACTATTATAAGTAGTACAGTGAAATCAATAGGAGGTTACCGGTATGACAGCTGTTTTTAAAGATATGGCGTTTCAGTTAAAAACGGAACGACTCGATCTGAATATGTGGGAGGAATCTGATGCAGTTTGGCTGAGACAATTAATTGGTGAACGTGGTGTGGACATGCCTACCATTGAATCTGTTCGTAGCTCTCTTATCGAAATGCGCAAGAAAGCAACTGAAAATGGTATTTCTCTTCTTACTATACGTAGGCGAGAAGAAGGGGATTTCATCGGATACTGTGGCTTAATTATTGGTCGTGCCACGCTTGAAGAGCCGGAGATTGCATATGAGTTGTTCCAAAGAGTTCATCGTAATGGTTATGCGACAGAGGCAGCATCAGCAGTGCTTGAGGCCGCGATCGCTACGGGGCGCCAAAGACTTTGGTCAACTGTAGGCGCTTGGAATACAGCGTCTTTCCGGGTATTAGAAAAGATAGGGTTTCATCGGCATCACAGTACATGGGGGGAGCGCGGTGAGATTGTTTGGAACGTACGCGATCTGTAGAAATCTGACTAAATCCGGAACAAAAAAATGTAAAAGAAAACCTCTATGTTAGGTTACTTAGTAATCTAACATAGAGGTTTTCTTTATTGTAAATATTAATTTTGTATATATTTAAGAGTAATAGTCTGTCGTTTATTTTAATTTTTTACATCGTCGAATAATTGGAGTGCCTCTTTCACATTCAATCCATTCTTCACAATGCCATGAATCGCTTGAATCATCGCAGCAGGATGTTCAGATTGCCATATGTTTCGGCCCATATCTACGCCGATTGCGCCTTCTTGCAGTGCATTGTACGTAATGTTTAATGCGTCTTCAATTGAATCCAGTTTTGGTCCACCAGCAATTACGACTGGGGCAGGGCATGTGCTTGTAATTTTTTCGAACCCTTCGCAGTAATACGTTTTAATAATGTCAGCACCCATTTCAACGCATACGCGGGAAGCAAGTGCTAGAAAGCGAGCTTCACGTTTTTGTAGTTCTTTGGCAACTGCGGTAATGCCGAGTACTGGCAGGCCATAATCGTGAGCTTCTGAAACTACATTTGCGAGATTCGAAACTGTTTGTGTTTCATAGTCTGATCCGACGAAAACAGACACACCTACGCCAATTGCGTTTTGTTTTACTGCTTCTTTTACAGGCGTAACAATTGTCTCATTCGCTAAGTCTTTACCGACGACAGTAGCCCCGCCAGATACACGCATAACCATCGGTGTGCTGCAGTTTTCAGGAATGCAGGAGCTAAGTACACCACGCGTTAAAAAGAGCGAATCCGTATAAGGAAGTAAGTTTTTAACTGTTTCAAGTGGCTGTTCAAGCCCATGAATTGGTCCTAAAAAGTAGCCGTGATCTATCGCTAACATAACCGCTCTGCCATCAGGTAAAATTGTATTTAATCGATTTTTAAATCCCCAAGTCATTCGAAATCACTCCTTCGTTAATGTTGGATTTTCCGTTTGTACCGTATCTTTACTTGGTAAATGTGGTGACTTAATAAAAACTGCTTTAAAAGGTTTGTCAGAATGGTTAATAAGATAGTGAGATTCATGAGGACGAACTTGCAGGACATCACCTTGTTTAATTGGAACTCTTTCGTTATTCACATAGAAATCTATTTCACCTTCTAATGCATAAAAGACCTCTTCGCACGTCGTATGATAATGGTTTTGAAACTCCTGCCCAGGCTGAATGACAACAAGGCCAAGATCAATATTTGGACCTTGTATTAAATATTTGGGCCCGTTATCACCGAATCGATAGGAGAAGTCATTTTCATTCGCTTTTAACATACAGTTCACTCCTTTATGTAATGTGTTACAGTGCACCAGGCGCAATCCACATATGTGAGGTGAGCCCTTTATCAGCTAAAGCGAGCTGACTGTCATATACAGTTTTCCATGTTTCATAGAACTCTTTATATAGTTCGTGATTTTCAGTAACTGGTTCGAATGTTTGCTCCCACTGTACAAACTCTTCGGCAGTTTCTTCCATAGATGAATATATGCCAGCGCCAAATCCAGCAGCAATCGCAGTTCCTAAAGCAGCTGCTTCTTTCACAACAGGTACTTTTACAGGAATACCAAGGACGTCCGATAAAATTTGTGGCCATAGTTTTCCTTTAGCAGCACCGCCAGCAAAAATGACTTCAGAAGGGAATGTCCCTGTGAGATTTTCTATTAATTTTAAGTTGCCAAGTGTAACAAAGGCAGCATTTTCTTCAATAGCACGGAACAGTTCTTTTTTTCCGCATTTGTCAGCATCTAAACTTAAATTTAAAAAAGAAGGTGCGGCATGACGCCAAGAAATGTAGTTCATAACATTTGAAAAGGTAGGGATAATGCCATGTGAACCAACAGGTACGTCTTTCGCTTGTTCTTCTAATAATGCATAAGCATCTACACCGAGTTTGTCAGCAAGTTTCTTTTCCTCATGGCAAAAAGCGTCTCGAAACCAGCGCATAACAAGGCCTGGGAAAAAGGCAATCGTTTCATATTGCCAAAGGTTAGGTACGACGTGACAATTTACCCGAATGGAAGCATGTGGATCTGTTTTTGGTTCTGTAACATTGACTTCTTGTTGCCAAAAACTACCTCCGCATATTAACGTTTGATTAGGTTTCACGACTCCTGTTCCAAGTGAGGCCATTTGTGCATCTCCGCCCCCGGCGACGACAGGAATTCCTTCACATAATCCAGTTAATGTTGCACACTCTTTTGTGACGTTGCCAATTACTGTACCAGCTTCATTTACTGTTGGTGAAAATGGCAAAGTTAGACCGCACTCGATAGCGACATCGTTATCCCATACTCTATTTTGTAGGTCAAAAATACCGGATGTACATCCGTTTGAAGGGTCGATTTGTAGTACGCCGCTTAGTTTATATAATATCCAATCGTTTAACATCGTAAAAGAATGAATATTACTATAGACGTCTGGTTCATGTTTTTTAATCCAAAGTAGTCGAGGTAAAGCACCTAATGAAAAAGTTTGACCAGATCTAGTATATAAACCTTCTTCAAGATGTGATCGTATTTCTTTTAGCTCACTAACTTCAGCGGATGCACGTCCATCAACATTTGCGCAAGCCCATATTTCTTGCCCACCTTTATCATATAAAACAAAACCTTCTCGCATACTAGTAGCGCTAATAGCTAGAATAGAAGAGGGCGTGACATTACTTCTTTGTAAAACTTCTTTCGTGCACTGTTGTACTAGCTTCCAGTTTTCTATTACATCAAAATTCATAGAACCCGGGTAACGAGGATTCGTGTTATGAACCCATTCTTTTTGACTGACCGCAATTTGATTACCTAATAAATCAAAAAGAACAGCTCGAATGCTTCCTGTACCAGCATCAAAAGCTAATAAATGAGACATTAACAATCACCATCCTTTCGTAATAAGGAGAGGGCCGTTTCCTCATCGGTAATTAATGTATGAATGAACTTTCCTTTTAAGGCACCATAAATTGCATCTATCTTTTCTATACCTCCAGCAACACCAACGACATGTTTCATTTTGCGCAGAATCGAGAGCGGCGTACCAATTAGTCGATTATGATGTGGGAGCTTTAATAAATCACCATTCGTATTATAAAACTGCCCTAAAATATCGCCAGCACCGTTTTGACTACGAATATATGTCATCTCACGTAGTGTTAATTTTTCTTCTTTTACAATAGTTGCGTCTTGGGATAGCCCGCCAATACCAACAACTGCTGTATGAGCAAGTGAAGCGACATGAAGCATATCTTTTACACTCGGTTCTGATAGAATACTTTGTGCCATTTCGGTTGTAGATGCTAGAAACGGCGTAGGGATAATGTGAAAATCGCCTTGCATGTAGTGAAAATAGTTTTGTTTTCTCGGGAGATAGTGATTTACTCCGCCTGTTAGCGTTACAATTGAAAGGTTGATAGAAGTTTCAAAATGAATGTTTTCTAGCATTTTGCTAATTGTTTCTCCCCAGCCAATACCGAGTAAATCGCCTTGCTGGAGATGAGTTTCTAAATATTGTGCAGCAGCTTTTCCGAGAGAAGCGTGATAATTGTTTACTGGGGTAGGGATAATAAAAGCATCTTTTAAGTGGAATTTTTTCATTAGGTCACGCTCAATACTTAAACAGTGCAAACCAGTCCCTTTTACGTGAAATGTAACGATACCTTCACTCCGCGCCTTATCTAATAATCGGACAACTTTATTTCTTGAAATGTGAAGAAGTGAAGCAATTTCCTGTTGTGTTAATTGGTCTTTATAATAATACCAAGCTACTTTAGTTAATAAATTCTCTTCAAAGTTCAGCTGTGTCATACGCGTCATCCCTTTCAACAATTGACCACTGCTTAAACATATGTGCCATATATTTTGTTTATTCCAGTTGAAACGATTAATTGTCTGATGAAAAAAGTGTTCTAGATATGAAAAAAGAAATATACAATGCTACAAAACAAGTAGAACAAATAATCATTTTCTCAAAAAATGTTCTGGATGAAGGCAGGTGACATCATGTGGAGAACGTACCTTTATTACATGTAAAGAGAATGAGTAAGGCGTTTTCAAATCAACATGTGTTAAAAGAGGTGAACTTACAAGTAGAGCGTGGCGATATATACGCTTTAGTTGGAGGAAATGGTGCTGGAAAATCAACATTAATGAAAATATTAACGGGGTTATATTCGTATGATAGTGGAGAAATGTATGTAAAAGGAATGAGGAAACAGTTTGTAAATCCGGAAAAAGCACACCGAGAAGGGATTTACTTAATACCACAAGAACCACTCATTTTTCCGCATATGACCATTGAAGAAAATATATGTATCGGACTAAAAGGGAAGAAAAAGGAATTAAAAGTAAAGATTCAGCAATTGATTGACAGTTTAAGATGGGATATTGACCTTAAAGAATTAGGAGGATCACTATCCATTGCGCAGCAACAGTTAGTAGAAATCGTTAGAGGATTAATACGGGAAGCCGAGATTCTTATTTTAGATGAGCCAACATCGACATTAACAACTCACGAAATAAAGAGTCTTTTTGTGCTGATGAAAAGCTTACAAGAAAAAGGAATTGGAATGATATATATTACGCATCGCTTTCCAGAAATCTTTGAAATTGCCAACAAAGTAGCGATATTACGTGATGGAATGATTGTAAGCCAAGGTGATGTATGTGACTATACATATGACATGCTAATGGAGGGGTTATTGCCGAAAGGGTATAAACAAGAAGAGAAAAGAGAAATAGTGCAAGAGACAAAAGAAACGAAAAAAATATTAGAAGTAATTGATATAACGAGTCACGCATTCGAAAATATATCATTTACTGTACATGCTGGAGAGATTGTAGGAATTGCTGGCATTGTTGGATCAGGCAGAACGGAATTAGCAGAAGCCATATTTGGATTGAAGTCTATAAAATTAGGTTCTATTTTATTAGAAGGAAAATCAATTGATTCATGCTCTTTGCATAAAAGACTTAGCGAGGGATTAGTTTATGTGCCAGAGGATAGAGCAAGAAATGGTATTTTCTCAATTGCATCGGTTAAAGAAAATATGACTGCAGCAAGTTTACATCAGAATAGTCGATTTTTCATTAACCAAGAAAAAGAAAGCGCTTTATTGAAGGCGTATATAGAACAGTTTCGAATTGTTGTACGAAGCATGGATGAAGTTCTAGCATCTTTATCGGGAGGTAATCAGCAAAAAGTCGTGCTTGCAAAATATCTTGCGTGTAATCCGAAAATTATTATTCTTGATGAACCGACTCGCGGAATTGATGCGAAAGCAAGGATTGAAGTATATGAGACGATAGAAAAAATGAAAAGAGAAGGACTCGCAATAGTATTAATCTCTTCCGATGTTGAAGAAATCGTTCAATTAGTAAATCGTGTATATGTAATGCGAAATGGACATTTTGTTTCTCATTTAGAGAAACAAAATATGACTGTAGATAAAGTTACACGTCTTGCATACGGAGGTGTAACGGAATGAAACGTATGTATAAAATGCATGAAACGTCTATCATACTGTTACTACTAATTTATATAGCTATTGTAGGAATGATAAACCCTAGTTTTATTCAATTTAACTCGTTATCTTTACTGATGAAATCAAGTGTTATTTTAGTCGTTCTAGCAATCGGCCAATCTTTCGTCTTATTTACGAAAAATATAGACGTATCAGTTGGCTCGATTATGGGATTAAGTGCAGCTGTTTGTGGGATGTTGTTAACGGATGGATATAATGCATTCTTGTCAATACTTGCTGCTATTATACTTGGGGCCATTATCGGTTTCGTAAATGGTATTGGAGTTGCGAAGTTTCGGGTACCAGCCATTATTATGACATTAGGTATGTTAGGAATTATTAGAGGTGCGATGTTAATTTTCACAGGCGGGAAGTGGATTGAAGATATTCCAAACGATTTTAAGCAGCTGTCATCTATCGTCATTCTTGGCTTGCCCATAACTGTATGGTTCGTTCTTATTATTTTACTACTACTATATTTCTTTTTAAGGAAAGTACCATACGGAAGATATTTCTATGCAGTAGGTGATAATGAAGATGGTGCGAGACTTATTGGGATACCAGTAAATAAAGTGAAGATCTATGCGTTTATTATATCGGGCATAAGTGCCGGGCTTGCTGGTTGTATATTTGTTATGAATATCGGGTTCGTTCCTAATCAAACGGGTACAGGATTAGAATTACAAGTAATTGCAGCCGCTGTACTTGGAGGAATTCATTTAAAAGGGGGAACAGGATCTATTTTTGGAGCCGCATTAGGAGCATTATTTTTAGAGGCGATAAGCAGTTCACTCGTCTTTTTAAAAATACCAGCATTTTGGAATAATGCTATTTTGGGCTTTTTATTATTACTTATCATCATATTGGATAGTGTTATGAAAAAGTGGAAGGCAGAAAGGAGGATGAATCTATGAAGTATTTTTACAGATGGGAAGGTGTTCTAATTGTATTACTTCTTATAGAATTCATTCTCTTTAGTTTAATCAATAGTGATTTTTTAAACGTTAGTAATCTCTTATTTAGTACAAATGATTTTCTATTTATAGCAATCGCGGCGATACCAATGACTTTTGTTATTGTAACAGGCGGGATTGATGTTTCTGTAGGATCTATTATGGGGCTAACTTCGATTATAATTGGTGTACTTTGGATGAATGGGATACCTATTTTACTAGCAGTTATAATAGCTCTTATAATTAGTTGTTTAGCAGGAGCTTTCAACGGAATCATTATAAAAATGACAGATGTAGAGCCACTTGTCGTTACACTCGGAACGATGTTTTTATACGGAGGAATTGCACTCGTCATTTCAGGAGGGGCAGGTGCTTCTGGATATGAAGGGATAAGTGGTTTACCTGACGTATTTGTACACCTGGCAAACGGTAGTTTTATAGGAATACCGAATTTACTATGGCTACTGATTATAGTAACGATTTTATGCACTGTATTGTTTCACCGCACCATATATGGGCGCCAAGTTAAACTAACAGGTGCGAATGAAAATGCAGCAAAATACACCGGGATTAAAACGAAAAAAGTAGTCATCATCGCTTACATACTTTCTGGGTTAGGAGGTGGATTAGGGGGCGTTTTCTTAACTGCTTATTTCGGTTCTGCACGTGCTGATATAGGAAGTGAAACAATTTTACCAATCATTACGGCAGTCGTATTAGGCGGGACACTAATTACAGGGGGAAAAGGAAGTATTATCGGTACAGTACTCGCTAGTATTTTCATTGGACTTATGCAGTACGGTCTACAAATGATAGGTTTAACAAATGAACAATCCAACGTAGTAATTGGTATTATTCTTATTCTTTCAGTTATTATGCGACATTTCAAATTACATCAATTCACAATGGGGAAAAGAAGGAATTTGCATAAGGAGGAAATGTCATGAAGAGAAAACTGGGGATTGTATTCATTGTATGCATTTGTTTAATTGGTTTAATAGCTTGTTCTAGTCAGACGGCAGATAAGAAAAAAGCGGATGATGTGAAATTTGCATTTATCCCGAAATTAACTGGAGTTGGCTTCTTTACATCAGGTGGTGAAGGAGCAAAAGAGATGGGGGATAAGCTAGGTGTCCAAGTAAAATATGATGGACCATCTGAAGCGAGTGTTTCGGGGCAAGTAAAATATATAAACAATTTCATTAACCAAAATTATGATGCACTTATGGTTTCTTCTACGTCAGTAGATGGTCTATCCCAATCATTACAACGTGCTAAGAAAAAAGGAATGACTGTTTTAACGTGGGATTCTGATGTGAATCCGAAAGATCGTTCATTTTATATAAGCCAAGGAACACCAGACCAACTTGCTAACTTATTAATTGAAATGACTTCCAAACAAATTGGAGATAAAGGAAAAGTAGCATTCTTTTATTCTAGCCCAACAGTAACAGATCAAAACCAATGGGTAACGAAAGCGAAAGAAATTATTAAAAAGAAATATCCGAATTGGGAAATTGTAACGACGCAGTACGGTGAAAATAATGCGCAAAAGTCTTTATCTGTAGGAGAGAACATTTTAAAAACGTATCCAGATATTAATGCAGTCATTTGTCCAGATGCAACGGCACTTCCGGCGATGGCACAAGCAGCTGAAAACTTAAAAATGGATAAAAAAGTCGTTGTAACAGGGTTTTCTACACCGAATGTTATGCGTGATTATGTAAAACGAGGAACAGTACAGCAATTCGGATTATGGGATGTAAAACAACAAGGTGCACTCGCAACGTATGTAGCAAATGAAATAGTAGTAAAAGGAAAGAAGTTAAAAGTAGGGGATAGCTTTGAAGTAGAAGGAATCGGAAAAGTGAAAGTAGAGCCAAACTCTATTCAAGGATATGATTATGAGGCAGAAGGAAACGGAATTATCGTACTACCAGAACGAGTTGTATTTACAAAGGATAATATTGATAAATATAATTTCTAGTAACAAAAAAACGTCCGAATATATCGGACGTTTTCATTTCTTCATTAATTATGAACCGTTTCTTTTTCATTTAATCCAAGGGTACGACCTGTAGAAGTGTGAAGGTCTTGGAATAATCTTGGATTTTCTGTTAATGAAATGCCGTAAGAAGGAATCATTTCTTTTATTTTTCCTTCCCATTCTACCATTCGGCTTGGGAAACATTTTTCTAATACTTCAAGCATGACGTGAACGGCAGTAGAAGCACCCGGTGATGCACCTAGTAACGCCGCGATTGATCCATCAGCCGCACTAACAACTTCTGTACCGAATTGAAGTGTTCCTTTACCGCCAGCATCAGTATCTTTAATTACTTGTACACGCTGACCAGCAACTACAATATCCCAATCTTCACTTTTTGCGTTCGGAATGAATTCGCGTAATTCTTCCATACGTTTTTCGTGTGATAACATAACTTGCTGAATTAAGTATTTTGTTAATCCCATTTCTTTTACACCAGCAGCTAACATCGTTAAGACGTTATTCGGTTTTACAGAACCTATTAAATCAAGGTTTGAGCCAGTTTTTAAGAACTTAGGAGAGAACCCTGCGAACGGTCCGAATAGTAAAGCTTTTTTATTGTCTATATATCTCGTATCAAGGTGAGGTACAGACATAGGCGGAGCGCCAACTTTAGCTTTACCGTATACTTTTGCATGATGTTGCTCGACAACTTTCTGGTTTTTACATACCATAAATAGTCCACTTACAGGGAATCCACCGATATGTTTTGATTCAGGGATACCAGTCTTTTGTAGTAGAGGTAGACTACCGCCACCGCCGCCAATAAAGACGAATTTTGCAGTATGATGCTCAATTTTACCACTATTCATATCGTGTACTTTTACTTCCCACAAACCATTCTTCGTGCGTTTAATATTTTCGACACTATGTTTGTAGTTTAGCTCGACATTTTTCGTTTGTAAGTAATCAAACAACATACGTGTTAATGCACCGAAGTTAACATCTGTTCCAGAGTCAATCTTCGTTGCAGCCATCGGTTCGTTTGGTGTACGACCATCCATAATGAGTGGAAGCCATTTTTTTAATGTTTCAGGAGCATCGGAAAATTCCATACCTTGAAACAGTGGATTTTTTGAAAGCGCTTCAAAACGGTTTTTTAGAAACTCAACATTTTTTTCACCTTGTACTAAACTCATATGAGGTAGAGGCATAATAAAATCTTGTGGATTACGAATTAATTTGCTTTTTACAAGATATGCCCAAAATTGTCTTGAAAGCTGGAATTGCTCATTCACTTTTACAGCTTTACCAATATCTATAGATCCGTCAGATTTTTCGGAAGTATAGTTCAGTTCGCATAGCGCAGAATGCCCTGTACCTGCATTATTCCATTCATTAGAGCTTTCTTCCCCGGCACTAGCGAGTTTTTCAAAAACTTTAATTTCCCATTCTGGTGCTAATTCTTTTAGTAATGAGCCTAGCGTTGCACTCATAATTCCTGCACCAATTAAGATAACGTCTGTTTTTTGCTGCATGTTGCTCATGATAATCTCTCCATCCCCTATATTGGCAAAAAAGAGTAGGTGTTTTTTATATCTAAGCCGTAAATTGAAAACACCGCCTAGGCCCCACCTAGGTGTATACCTTTTTTGTCTCAATTATATAACCATCTCATACTCTATTATAATAATTAATAGACTAAAATATCTAGTGTTATCTGATAATTTTAAACTATTTAACGTTTTATTTGCCAAAATTCTTATTTAACAAGCACTTTTCAGTTTAAGAATAGAAAAAAATCACAGTTTGAAATTATCTCGAAAAAGCTTACGTATCCTTAAGTGACTAAATTGAGTACCTTTTTATGGAAGTATTCTTTCTGTAATGGTAAGATTATTCTGAAAAAAAGGAGGAGCTCTAATGCGTACAAAAGAGCAAATTTCAAACTTATTTCGAAACTTTTCAATAAAGGAATGTAAAGGGTCAAGTGATTTATATGAATATTTATCGATGAAAATTGCTGAAGATGAGGAAGTACTTACACTATCTTCCTACGCTCAAGTAGGCCAACCAGTTCCAAACTTATTATTAGGTGCAGCACATTATTTATTACTAGCAGGGAAAGAACATCCTTTAAAAACGTATTATAGTAGTTTAGTTGAAAATGCGAATACAAATTTAGATAAAGCTTTCGATCACTTTAAAGACTTTTGTAAAGAGTACCGAGAAGAAATTATTACTTTATTACAAACGAAACTTGTTCAAACGAATGAAGTAAGGCGATGTGCGTATTTATATCCAAGCTTCTGTTACATATTTAATAAAGTGAACAAACCGTTAGCGTTAATCGAAATTGGTACAAGTTCTGGATTACAACTGTTCTGGGATCAATATAGCTATTCGTACGGAACAGATGAAACATACGGAAATATAAATTCAAATGTACATTTAACTTCTGAAATAAGAGGGGGAAATGTACCCCAATTTCTAAAAGTAAGTCCACCTGTTGTTGAAAGAATTGGGCTTGATTTACATGTGAATGATTTACATAATGAGGAAGATTATTTATGGCTACGTGCACTAATTTGGCCAGAGCATAAAGAAAGACTTGAAATGTTTGACCAAGCAGCATCTTTAGTAAAAAAAGAATCTGTCGAGTTAATAGAAGGAGACGGTGTAGAGCTGCTGCCATCTATCATTGAACAAATAAGTGAAGATGCTGTAATCTGTATTTTCCATACACATGTCGCAAATCAAATTCCTGAACAAGTAAAACATAAGTTAGAAAAACAAATACAAGAAAGCGGTGCAAAACGTAATGTATTCCACCTTTATAACAACATGTGGGACCGGGACCTTCATATTGATTATTATATTAACGGAAACGAATATCGTGAAACGGTTGGGGAAACGGAAGGGCATGGGAGATGGTTTAGTTGGAAGATTGGAGATCGGACTTTATGCTAAAGAAAACCTAACAATTATGAGTTTTGTCACCAATATTCGTAATAAAAACAGTTGACAGAAGGAAATCCGTCAACTGTTTTTTCTTGTTATTAATCTTATTATGTATTCGATGTAAACATTAAACATTTTCCTGCTGCACGTTGCAAATAGCCTATGAGATAATCTTCTTCCTAAAAGAAGTTAAAGAAAGTGGCTTGTTAAAATATTCCTAGTGTCAAAAAAGAACCCACAGGTTATTCAGCTATATTACTAGTTCAAGAAATTATTACTTCAAACGGAAAAACCAAAGGAAAGTAAATGTTTAAAATGAATATATAATACATGCGAGAACGAGCACAATTTGATAGGGGGCTTCCAAATGCATATGGACGAACGAATGAATTGGCAGGTAACTAGTCAGGCTCTTCAGGTAATGAATAACGGAATTGCTATTATAAACCATGATGGAATCATCACATATAGTAACAAACTATTCTGTAGCATGTTACATAAAAAAGAATATGAAGTAATAGGTGAGCATATATCAACGATTATTCCTAATCGTAAAAAGTTAGTAGTGAATCAAAATGATAGTTTGTACAGGTATGAGTGTAGGAGTGGCAACCGAGTTTTAATTGTGAATGAATCTCATGTATATAAGAATAAGACAGAATATGGATCAATTGCCATTCTGGAAAGCAAGGGAAAAAGTATACAGTCTTTGGAAAGCATCATAAGTCGATATGAAAGTGCCTTAAATTTACTGTCTGAGTGCATTTTAGGTGTAAATGAACAAGGAATTGTCAATTTTTTAAGTGGTTCGTATGCACAATTTTTAGGGATTGATGATCCGAAGGAAGCGATTGGTAAGCATTGTACGGAGGTTGTTGAGAATACGAGGATGCATATTATCGTAAAGACGGGACAGATGGAAATTGGGCATATCCAGCGTATAAGTAATCGGAATATAATCGCAACGCGCATACCTATCATTAAGGAAGGTAAGATTATTGGAGCAATTGGTAAAATTATGTTTCATGATATACAGCAGTTTAAAGCTTTGGGAGATCAAATTAGTGAAATGGAATCGAAGTTATCTTACTATCAAACTGAATTACAGCGGCTACAAGAAGGGCGACTTTCCTTTCAAAGCATTATAGGAGAGAGTGCAAAAATGAAAGAAGTCAAAATGATGGCTTTGAAGGTTTCTAAAAGTCGGTCTACCGTTTTGATAAGAGGAGAGAGTGGTACAGGAAAAGAGCTATTTGCACATGCGGTACATCGTGCAAGTCCGCGTGCTAGTGACACATTTATTCGATTAAATTGTGCTGCGATTCCAAAGGATCTTTTGGAGGCTGAATTATTTGGATACGAAGACGGGGCTTTTACAGGAGCGAAAAAAGGTGGTAAGCCTGGGAAGATTGAGTTAGCGGATAAGGGAACGTTATTTTTAGATGAAATTGGTGATATGTCTTTGG
Organism: Bacillus cereus group sp. MS39; assembly: GCF_040448665.1. NCBI lineage: Bacteria > Bacillati > Bacillota > Bacilli > Caryophanales > Bacillaceae > Bacillus > Bacillus cereus group sp. MS39. Next base: position 2,469,330 of record NZ_CP123058.1, read on the forward strand.
ACATGCAGGTGAAGTTGCTTCGTGTATTGCAAGAGAAAGAGATTGAAAGAATTGGAGGTACGAAAATTCAAAAGGTTGATGTTCGTTTCATTGCGGCGACACATAGAAATCTCCGTGAAATGGTGCAAAGAGGGGAGTTCAGAGAGGATTTATATTATAGGTTGAATGTGTTTGAAATCGATATTCCTCCATTACGAGATAGAAAAGAAGATATGATACATATAACGGAATTTTTAATTAAGAAATTGAATGGTGAGCTAGGTAGTAACGTTATTTCATTGGATGAGAGAGTTAGAGATATATTCATGGAGCATGATTGGCCAGGGAATATTAGGGAGCTAGAAAATGTGTTAGAACGAGCGATGAATGTTATAGAAGGAATGATTATTCAAGTGTATCACCTTCCTGCCTATTTACGGAAAAAAGATTTGGAAGAGGAGTTAAACCATGAAATATTTACGATGGACCAAGAGAAGCATGAGACGAGTTATTTACTTCAGGCGGAAGTGGAATCCGCTGAAAAACGTGCGATTACGAGAGCTTTGGAAAAAACAGCTGGAAATGTAAAAGAGGCAGCCGAGCTTTTAGGGATTCATCGGGCTAGCTTATATCGAAAAATAGAAAAATACGAAATGTCATGAAGGAAAGTAAAGGGCAAACAGGCCCTTTTTTTGTTTGTAATAATAACACTGTCTCTTTTTTGCGACATTTTCTTATAGATGCGACATGGTTGCTAATATTTGTAGCGCAAATGCGACATATGAGATTGGACAAGTAAGGGAGATTACGAAGGAATAAGGGAATAAGGAAGGAGTCGATTTTTGGCATGTTTCTTGCTATATAAATAAAAAGGCTTATAGCAGGAAGGGGATGGAATTCAATGTTGGAAAATCAAAGCTTACCGCATTTTATTATGCAAAGTATCGAAAAAACACCAAGTAAAGTGTATTTACAATTTGAAGAACAAAGGGTTACATATGAGGAGCTATATCATCGAATTACAAGAGCCATAGCGGGATTTTGTGAACTCGGTATTCAAAAAGGAGATAAGGTTTGTATTATGCTTCATAATACTCCTGAATATCTGGATGTATGGTTTGCTTTATCTTTTATGGGAGCAATCGCGGTGCCTCTGAATGTGCATTTAAAAGGAGAAGGTTTGCAGTATATTGTATCTCACTCTGATTGTAAGTTAATTATCGTTGATAAGGAATTTGTTCCTCAAATTGTCTCTTGTTTGTCATTTATACATAGGGACATCCAAATTGTTGCTTACGGAAAAAATGAAAGCGCGATCATTAAAGGCGATGGTAAAGAGCGGTTAGTAATGGAATTGAAAGATGTACTAAATACAAATAACCATCACCTTCCAACTGAATTTATTTCCGCCACTTCTATTGACAGTATCCTTTATACCTCAGGAACGACTGGATTACCTAAAGGAGTCATGTTAAGTCATGCTGCCTATGTAAATTCTGCGAAGTCATTTGCTAACTATATGGTTGGCGCAAGTTCAAAAGATGTCTTATTTACAGCGCTGCCGTTATTTCATATAAATGCCCAGGCTCATACAGTACTCGGAGCTATTTCTTCTAATGCGACGATCGCTCTTGGTAAACGGTTTAGTGCTTCTAGATTTTGGAGTGAAATTCGCAGTCATGGCGCAACCATTTTTAATTCTTTAGGATCTATGATTCCTATTCTCTGCAAACAGCCAGAAAAGGAAGACGATAATGACAATTTAGTAAGGGTGACGGCTTGTGCTGCTACTCCTAAGGAATTTTGGAAGCCTTTTGAGGAGAGATTTGGCGTTCGAATTGTGGAAGGCTACGGATTAACGGAAACAACGGGTTTTTGTGTAACGAATCCACTTCATGCCAATAAGCCACCTTCTATTGGAAAACCATATTCTTACGTAGAGACGAAGATTGTCAATGAGGATGGAAATGAAGCGCGGACGGGTGAGATTGGAGAGATTTTTATTCGTTCCTTACAGGGACAAGCATTCATGGAAGGTTATTATAAAATGCTTGATAAAACAGAGGAGGCGATGAAGGAGGGATGGTTCCATACAGGAGATCGCGGTTATCTAGATGAGGAAGGTTACTTATATTTTAGCGATCGAATCAAACAGTGTATCCGGAGGCGTGGAGAAAATATCTCCTCTTGGGAAATCGAAAAAGTTGTGAATAATCACCCGAAAGTACTTGAATCCGCGGCCATCGGTGTCCCGTCAGAAGTGGGAGAAGAGGATGTCAAATTATATGTGATTGTAAAGAAAGATGAAACGATGTCCCATGAAGAGATTATAGATTGGTGTCAAGAACGTATGGCTTACTTTATGGTACCTCGATATGTTCAGTTTAGTGAAACTTTCCCAAAAACTGCGACGGAACGGATTCAAAAATTCAAGCTGCAGGAGGAAGGCATCGGCAGCGCTTGGGATCGCGAACAGGTCGGTTATGTAATTAAAAGAACGAGTTGATGTGCTGATTCTACCTCATTATATATCGGAAAGAAGGGATTGAATTGGAAAATAAGCATGTTGTTACATGGTCCAAAGAAAATGGAATCGCAACGATTATCATTGATAATCCACCTGTGAATGTACTAAGCGATGCGGTGGTAGAGCAACTGACGGTAGTGGTCGATGAAATTGAACGGGATGATGAAGTAATTGTTGTACTTCTAACTGGTGCTGGAGAAAAGGCCTTTGTTGCAGGAGGAGACATTAAATCGTTTCCGGAATGGATTGGGAAAGGGAGTGAATATGCGGAGGGAAAATCATTGTGGCTCCAGAATCCGTTAAATAAAATAGAAAGATTGCCAAAGCCGGTAATCGCTGCTATTAACGGATTAGCGCTTGGGGGCGGGTGTGAATTAGCTTTATCGTGTGATTTACGGATTATAGAAGAACATGCCCAAATCGGGCTTCCGGAAGTGAAATTAGGTTTGTTTCCAGGTGCGGGAGGAACGCAACGTTTGCCTCGATTAATAGGAACTGCAAGTGCGAAGGAAATGATGTTTACTGGTGAAGCACTCACTGCTGAAGTAGCTTGGCGGGTTGGTTTGGTGAATCATGTTGTTCCGCGTGGCGAATCGCTGGATAAGGCGAAGGAACTAGCTGTGAAGATGGCTCGATTCTCTCTTCCTGCATTATCTTTGATGAAGCAATCTATCGATAAGGGGCTATCTTCTTCTCTTGAGGAAGGGTTAAAAATAGAAGCTGAAAATTTCGGACATGTGTTTCAAACGAGTGATGTAAGAGAGGGAGTGGAGGCCTTTATAGAAAAGAGGATACCAATCTTTCATCATAAATAAAAAGCTATAAATATACAAACAGAAAAGGATACAAAAATAAAAAATCCGTATTATTGAGGGGGATTGGGTTTATGGATTTATTGATTGTATTGTTAGCGCTTGGCTTGCTTATTTTTGTGGCTTACCGAGGTTTCTCAGTCATTTTATTCGCTCCGTTATGTGCGTTGCTCGCTGTGTTTTTAACAGAACCGGCGAATGTTTTACCATTCTTTTCTAATGTTTTTATGGCGAAGATGGTCGGATTCATAAAATTATATTTTCCTGTATTTTTGCTTGGAGCGATATTTGGTAAAGTGGTAGAAATCACTGGAATAGCAGAAAAAATCGCGAAAATTATTATCCGTTTTATCGGTGTGAAAAGAGCGATTCTTTCCATCGTATTAATGGGAGCGATTCTTACATACAGTGGTGTCAGCTTATTTGTCGCAGTATTTGCGATTTATCCATTTGCGGCGCAATTATTTCGTGAGGCGGATATTCCGAAACGTCTTATTCCAGCGACAATCGCATTCAGCGCATTTACGTTTTCGATGGATTCACTTCCTGGATCACCTCAAATCCAAAATGTTATTCCAACTACGTTCTTTAAAACAGATATTTATGCCGCTCCTACATTAGGAATTATCGGAGCACTATTTATCTTTATATGTGGCATGTTGTATTTGGAAAGATGTAGGAAGAAGGCTGCTGCTAAGGGCGAAGGGTACTTCGGAAAAGGCGATGCTACTTCTGAGATGGCTGCTACAACTAGCGCGCAATTGGTGCAAAATCCGATTGCTTCCAGCGATGTAATTCCAGCTAGTTACTGGATAGCATTTCTTCCGCTTGTACTGGTTGGAGTGATGAATAAAGTCTTTACAGAATTCATTCCTGTTTGGTATACAAAGGGATTTGATTTTGCATCCATAGGTTTGAAGGAGTACGGAACAATTGATATGGGACAAGTCGTGGGGATTTGGTCAGTGGAAATGGCACTTCTTATTGGAATATTATCTGCTATATTATTAAACTTCCAAGCGGTAAAAGAGCATTTTCAATCAATTACAAGCGTTGGTGTGAGTGGTTCAATCTTAGCAGCTATGAACACTGCAGCCGAGTATGGATTTGGTGCCGTTATAGCAGCTTTGCCTGGATTTGTCATGATTCAAAACTATTTAACGGGGACTTTCTCAAATCCTTTAATTAGTGGAGCAGTCATGACGAATATATTGTGCGGGCTGACGGGATCAGGCTCGGGTGGAATGAGTATTACATTAGGTTTGATGGCAGAAAAATATATTGAAGCGGCAGCAAACTTTGATATTCCGTTAGATGTGCTGCATCGTGTGATTGCAATGGCGGCAGGAGGTATGGATACTTTACCTCATAACGGAGCAGTTATAACTTTACTTGCAGTTACAGGATTAACGCACAGGGAAGCTTATAAAGAGATATTTGGTATTACGATAATTAAGACACTTGCCGTATTCTTCGTTGTTGGTGTGTATATGATGTTTTCTATTGTATAGTAGGGAGCTTGATATTCAGTTAAAAAGAACGTATCTATCAATTAATTATGAATAAAAGTAATCAAAAATAGCCATCATGTTATGTAACGATGGCTAAGAGAAAAAGGCAATACTACTAGTGGTCGAGAAGTAGTGTTGCCTTTTATTTAGTTAAATATATGTACTCAAAATCTCCCCAGGCAATCCATCAATCTCACAAACTTTCTCAGATGTAAAACCTATATTTGTTAAAATTTTGCGAGAAGGGATATTGTTTGGATCAATTATTGCTTTTAGTACGTTTACATCTGTCTGCTTCGCAATATTCATTAATTCATTTGCAATCCTGCTACCATATCTTTTCCCCCAATGCTCTGGCAAAATCATATAACCAATTTCAGCTTCTTTAATATTATCCTCGTTTACCGTAACATGTCCAAGACCAACATACTCATTTGAAATAGAATCATATACTTTATAAGAGCCGAATAGTTGATGTTTTTCATTGCGCTTTAACAGCCTTGTAAAATCATTTCGTGCTTCATCTAATGGAATAGCGCGTTCGGTAATTTGCACCATTACTTCTTCATTTGAAACGAGCTGGAAATATAAATTGAAGTCTGTTGGTTCAAATTTATTAAAATATAGTTTCTTCATAATAACTCCTCCAAACTAATTTTTAATGTTCTTCAGAAAAGTTTAATGACACGTAAATCATAATTTCAATTATAAAAGATTATTAAAGGTAATTATTAATTTTTGGTTAGTAACGTACATACAATGTGTAATTAAGTGCGTGCACTATGGAGTGAATGCAGAAAAAGGTGAATGAAGCATATGAATCCATTTGAGCAAATGATGTACGTTGGTGTCATTATGTCTATTGTACTATCCGTAATGATTTTAGGATCTTTATATTATAATCCCCGTCTTTCGTTAACTGAATATCCGAAAGATATTCAAAAGGTAGTTTTTCCAAAATCGATTTATGAAAAGAAGCAAACAATCTACTTTAATATTGCATATAATGCTATTCTTTTCGGTACGCCTGTCGTTTCTACATATATACTACATAAATATGAAAAATTATTATATATTGATGCCTATTTACATACTTTTGGTATTTTAATGATTTTCAATTTAGTAGATTTGTTTATAATTGATTGGCTAATCTTTTGCTGGATTACCCCGAGATTTGTTGTTATTCCTAGTACAGAAGGGATGAAGGGATATAAAGATTACAAGTTCCATTTAAGAGGGGCTATAGTAGGTACTCAATTTTTGGCAATTGTAAGTTTGTTTTTGGCAGGAATCGCGACAACTATGTAGTATAAAAAGTATTGTTTAATTTTGTTTTGATCCAAGAATTCTAGGGAACTTTAATCAAACGATTCATAGTCTATTTCTAGTTTTAATAATACCGCCTCATAAATATTAATATATATTATAAAGAGTGAAAATTCATTTTATAAAAAGGGGAAGTGTTATGAAGGAAACAAATGAATCTTCAGGAAACAATTTAAAAAAAGATGTAAAGTTTTCTATTATAATTCCTGCGCATAATGAAGAAAAGTACATTGGAAAATGTTTAGATTCAATTTCAAAGGCAGCGGAAGTATATAAAGATCGAACTGAAGTCATAGTGGTTTTAAATCGTTGTACAGATAAAACTGAGGAAATTGCAAAGTTGTATAACTGTATTACATTAAAAAATGACGATAAAAATTTATCTAAAATCCGAAATGCAGGAGCCGAAATAGCTAACGGAGAAATAATCATTACTATAGATGCTGATACCCAAATGACAGAGTCTTTCTTGTCTAACGTAGACAAATATTTAGCTTCAGGTAAATATATTGGCGGCGGGGTAACTGGTAAGTTTGAAAGAATATCTTTAGGAATATTTGTTTCCGCATTGTTAATAATAATTCCTTTATTTTTTAAGTATGGGGCTATATCTGTCGGGATTTTTTGGTGCTATAGAAAAGACTTTATGGCGATTAATGGATTTAATGAAAATATGCTTATGGCAGAAGATGCAGATTTTGCAAACAGGTTAAAAGAATGGGGAAAACAAAAAAATAAGAAATTCGGTACAATAAAAAATGGAATGATAACTTCGTGCAGAAGATTTGATACATATGGGGATTGGACTTTAGTTAAAAATCCAAAAATTATCTTAGCATATCTAAAAGGAAATGATAAAAAATATGCAGATAAAACCTATTATGATAATCAAGAAAGATAACTGTAGAAATTCTTAAACACATTATTAATAAATGAATTAGTGAAATAAAATAGACTAATAGAAATTAGTTTACTTTCAAATTATTTAAAATTGTTTTTTATGTATTATGAAGACGAATGCCCCTGAAATTTTGCATGAATGGTGGCTAGATATGTTCGAAATATATCGCTAGAAACAAAGAAGATGTAACAAATAGTTTTTCCTCTAAAAAGATCACGTCATTTTATATAAGATGACGTGATTTTTTATTTATAGAATAACATATAAATTTGATATTTTTGAAGAAAAAGGATATTTTGAACAACAATATATTAAGTAATATTAATGTATTGTTACAAAAGTTTTGATATTATGTGAAAGTACCTGATTTTATGGAAGCATTTGATATAATAGAAGTCAAAAAAATGTAATGGAGGATAATATGAAAAAAATAATTGGCGCAGCAACAGCAACAGTTTTTGGATTGGGGGCTTTTACCACATCTGCAACTGCAGAAACAATCGTAACAGCGGATATACTCAACGTACGTGAAAAGCCAACTACAGAATCAAAAGTTGTCAAAAAAGTAAAGGAAGGACAAAAGTTAAAAGTTATACATACGGAAGAAGGATGGTCAAAAATTGATTTAAATGGTAAAGAAGTATTTGTAAGTGCGGAGTTTACAAAAGATGTGTATCACGTAACAGCGAATTTGTTGAATGTCCGTTCTGATGCAAATACAGAATCAGAAATTCTTGGCAGACTGAAAAAAGATGATGTCATTGAATCAACGCATCAAGTAAAAGACGGATGGCTGCAATTTGAGTATAAAGGAAAAACAGCCTATGCGAATGTTTCTTTCTTATCAAGTACAGCACCAGTTGAAAAAAAGGCTGACGAGAAAACGAAGCAAGTAGCAAAAGTACAAAAAACGGTAAAAGCTAAGGAAGAAGCTAAAACACAGCAGGTAGCAAAAGTAAAGGCTAAAGAAGCAACAAAAGTGCAGGAAGAAGTGAAAGCACAGGAAGAAGCGAAAGTCCAAGAAGTAGTAAAGCCTAAAGAAGAAGCGAAAGTCCAAGAAGTAGTAAAGCCTAAAGAAGAAGTGAAAGTCCAAGAAGTAGTAAAGCCTAAGGAAGAAGCGAAAGTCCAAGAAATAGCAAAGCCTAATGAGGAAGCGAAAGTCCAAGAAGTAGTAAAACCTAAGGAAGAAGTGAAAGTCCAAGAAGTAGTAAAGCCTAAGGAAGAAGCGAAAGTCCAAGAAGTAGTAAAACCTAAGGAAGAAGCGAAAGTCCAAGAAGTAGCAAAGGCTAAAGAAGAAGCGAAAGTCCAAGAAGTAGCAAAGGCTAAAGAAGAAGAGAAAGCAAGAGAAGTAGCAAAGGCTAAAGAAGAAGAGAAAGCAAGAGAAATAGCAAAGGCTAAGGAAGAAGAGAAAGCAAGAGAAATAGCAAAGGCTAAGGAAGAAGAGAAAGCAAGAGAAATAGCAAAGGCTAAGGAAGAAGAGAAAGCAAGAGAAGAATCTAAAAATAACATACAGTCTGCTAAACGTGAATTAACGGTAGTAGCGACAGCATATACTGCTGATCCAAGTGAGAATGGTACATATGGTGGACGCGTTTTAACTGCTATGGGGCATGATTTAACGTCAAATCCGAATATGAGAATTATCGCAGTAGATCCGAAAGTAATTCCATTAGGATCTAAAGTATGGGTAGAAGGTTATGGAGAAGCTATAGCTGGTGATACTGGAAGCGCAATTAAAGGTAATCGCATTGATGTATTAATGGGTTCAAAAAGTAAAGCGATGAATTGGGGAAGACAAACTGTTAAAGTGAAAATTTTATAGTAACTATAATGATCCAAATAGAAGTCAGTTCTCTTTATTGAGGCTGGCTTTTATTTTTGATTTCGTGTAATTCATTGAAAAAAATTTCAATTTGGTCCAAGATTTAAAATGGATTTATTACTAAATCTATACCAAAACTAAAATGAGATATGAAACTTGTATCTTGTTTATAAATAGAGACTATACTAAAAGCGTGGGGAGATTAATGTTTATTTAAATGAGTTCATGGTATATAAACAAAGAAGAGCCTGATATGGCTCTCAAGCTCTTCCCTCAATAGCAAAGAGTAAGTCTTTTAATTACTCTTCTGCTACATAATAAACCAAAAATAAATGGATATGTAGAGCAAGAATTTCCGATATAATTATTTGAATATAATGTTTGGGAGCGATTTTGCAGAATTTTAATAAATGATTAAATTATAAATGTTGATTTAATGCATAATGCGAATGAAATTCTATTGATGGATATTTAATAAAAAGATATTAAAATAATAAAATATGAAATATTGCATATTTCGTATAGTGAATAATAATTTAAGTTAATCAATGTGTCGTGAGCTTTTAGCATATATTTAAGTGTGACATTTTGAGAAACTAGAAGTATTCCTTGACCGAAACGTTTATATAATTCTTTTGCGAGGGTTATTTTACCATTGGCAGAGATTTCCCTTAGGATGATTAAAGTTAATTTTTGTATAAGATTAGGGATGATATATTTCCTTTAACATATTTAAGTGTGTGGAAAATTCTAACAAATAAAGCGTAGAAAGTGTATAATTAATATGATGGAAATAAAAAGGTGGGGGGCAAGATGGAACATAAATTAAATAAGGTGCAGCCAATTTGGAAACGGACATGGTTTCGCTATCTAGGGGCATTTATAATTGTTCAATTACTATTTATTATTTGTGAGGTTACTGCATGGGCACCAAACTTTAAACCGAGTGGAGAATTTTTAAATAGAATTTTACATTCTCAATTTTTCACTGAATGGTTCACTCCATATGAAATCCCTCATTTTAATTTATTTACAGCTCTTTTTGCGATTACATTGTTACCATACGCACTAATAGGTGCAATAAAAGATTTCACAACAAAAAAATATAAATAATTAAAAAGAGGTACTATATGCTATTTCAAAATGAAAATGTATCGGTTAGATACGTAATAGAAGAGGATGCACCAATCATTTCAAAATGGTTAACAGACCCAGAAATCCTGAAGTATTATGAAGGGCGAGATAATCCGCAATCTGTAGAAATGGTACTTGATCGTTTTATATATAATCCAAATAGTCATGAAAAAAGATGTTTAATAGAGTTTGATAATATACCGATCGGTTATATTCAAATGTATCCAGTTGATTCTGAGTGGAAATCATTATATGGCTATGAAGAATTGCAAAATGTTTGGGGAATGGATCAATTTATCGGAGAGCCAATTTATTGGGGAAAAGGAATTGGAACAAAACTCGTTCAGGCCGCAATTACATATATTATGGAGAACGCGGGAGCAGAAGCAATCGCAATGGACCCGAAAGTAAATAATGAACGCGCGATAAAGTGTTATGAAAAATGTGGATTTAAAAAGGTGAAAATTTTAAAGGAACATGAACTACATGAGGGGAAGTTAGAAGATTGTTGGATGGTGGAATATAAACGTATAGAGGATAGGTGATAAAAATGAAGGCGCTACTTGTATTAGATATGCAGAAGGGGATTTTAGAGTGTAAAGATTTTTCTGTTGAAAAAGAGTTAATCGCAAATGTTTTAAAACAATTTAAAGCAGAGAATGAACCTATTATTTTCTTAAAACACCGAGATGATAATCCAGAAAGTACGTTGTATTTTGAATCAACTGGAAGTGCATTAGTAGAAGAATATATCGAGTTTGCGGATTATATAGCCGAGAAGACAACACCTAGTGCGTTTAAAGATACAGGTGTTGAAGAAATATTAATGAAACATAAAGTTGATCATGTTGTTATCGTTGGATTTAATACGGAATTTTGTTGTTTATTTACAAGTATCGCTGCTTTTGAAAAAGGCTATAAAGTTACGCTCATTGAAGATGCGACGGGAACGGCTAATGATGAAGAAGTATACGAAATGCCTGGATTAGATATAAAGGACTTCATCGGATCAATCTTGAATTGGTCCAACGTAATTGAAGTACTATATTATGATGAATATGTAGAGGCCTATACAAATAAAGGGAGCTGCGCGATATGAAAAAGGCATTACTAGTAATTGATGTGCAAGCAGGTATGTATACAGCAGGAATGCGAGTACATAATGGGGAAAAGTTTTTAGAAATATTGCAAGAGCTTATTGGGGAATGTCGTTCAAATGATGTTCCAGTTATTTATGTACAACATAACGGGCCGAAAGATCATCCTTTGGAAAAAGGTACAGATGGTTGGAAAGTGCATGCGGCGATTGCTCCGCAAGAAGGGGACAGTATCGTGGAAAAGACGACGCCAGATTCATTCCATAAGACAAACTTAAACGAAGTGTTACACGAAAAAGGGATTGAGCATATTATCATTTCAGGTATGCAAACAGAGTACTGTGTGGATACGACAACGCGCAGAGCGTTTAGTGAAGGATATAAAGTAACATTAATAAGTGATGCACATAGCACATTTGATACAGATGTATTACGAGCTGAAGATATTGTAAAGCATCATAATGTTATATTTGGATCATTTGCGGATGTTATTGCGTTAAAAGATTTGAAAATAGAAGCGTAAGTGGGAAAGCGGCTGTCTCTAAAAGAGTGGCCGCTTTTTTTATTTGAAATCAAGTTGTCGAAGTGAGTCGATTAGTATATTTTTATCAGTTGGTGTATATATGTTGTATTTATTATTCTTGGATTTCAAATGAAATTTCTTTAGCTGCTTCTAAAGCTATTTTTTTAGCCTCTGTTTTAAAATAGGATGCTGCTATAACGTATCCATATCGATGTCCCATTGATGTAGGTGGTTTTAGAAAAGTTCCTTTTTTAGGTTTTATATAAACTTTCTCTACACCAGGACATTTAGAACTACGATTTTTCCCTGTAACTCGAATTAGTTTTCCTTTAGATTTAACTGTTAGGTAATGAGCATACACATATTTATGATGTTTTTTATTTAGTGAAGGTTTATTTCCTAACATTAATCGAATAGTTTCTTGTACTAAGTTGATTCCATGCCCAATTTCAATTATGTCATTCATTGCTCCACCTGATATTCTGGGGTTTATCTCAATTAATTTCCAAACATCTTTTATTCTCCGGAGTTCTAGATGACAAGCTCCATTTTTCATATTAAAAGCCTGAATAACAGAATTTACTGCATTGAAAAGACTATTGTATAGTCTTTTGTCTACCTGTCCTAATAAAGAATAACCAGTAACGATAAAGCGTTCAAAAAGTGTGATTTCTTGTTCAATTACTGCTATAATATGGACTTTTCCATTTTGAACTAAAATTTCGACTAAGTACTGAGGTCCATCTATATATTCTTCAAGTAGAATTTCTTCATTAGGTAATTTCTTCAAAAGACTTTGTATAGATAAAATTAATTGATCGTTATCTTTTACTAATAATACATCTTTTGATCCTGTTGATTTAGGGGATTTCACAATAAGAGGGAAATTTATCTTATTAGTTTTTTTAAAAAAAGATGATAATGATTCTGTTGGTTTATAAATTAAATAGTTGAGTGAGATTGGTAAATCTTTAAGTACATTACGAGTTAATATTTTGTTTTCCATATGATGGATAGCATTAGTAGATACAATATTTGAGCAAAATTTTTCTGATAAACGTGCAGCCACATAAACATAAGGATCAATAAAACTAAAGATCCCTTTTATGTTTTTTCCTGATTTATTTAATTTTTCAATTGTTGTAATTATATTATCATAATCATTTATATCAGTGAAAATCATCTGATGTACATCAGGGAATATAGTGCGTTCATTAATAAATTTTGTTTTTTTAGTTAATAAAACAGTAAAGAAATTAAGTTTTTCAGCTGCTTTGATTGCTTCCCTACTTGATCCAGATTTATTTGTTTCAATGAAAACGATAGTATCCATTTTATGTCACCTTAACCTTTATCATTTATCATTTTATAAAACTTCAAATTTATTATTTCTATAGGTAGAGTATTAAAATGAGGTTAAGCTTGTTCCGGTTTTTTCGAAAAATGGTTGAATGAGGGAGAACATGAATATATATATAATGAATTGGATGTTTATTTTGAAAAAGACCTTTAGAAAGAAGGGAAGAAGAACTGACATGACTATAATTGGTATGCTTCATCATCGGAAAGATCCGAATGACGTAAAGAAAGCATATACTTACGCTGCTGTAGCTAAAGCTGAAGGTGTGGACTTTTTTTATTTTACTTTAGGGAAGGTAAATATAGAAACGGAGAAGATTTTAGGTAAAACTTATGAAAATGGTAATTGGGTTGAACAAGAATTTTCTTTTCCAGATGTTATTTATAATGCAAGTGTTCATATTAGTGATAAAAATCAGCAAATCTATGATTATCTACATGAAAAAGTTCCTTTTACAAGTCATTCAATTGGAAATAAATTAAGTGTATATAACAGAATAAATAGAGCAAAAAAATTTAAGCAATATATTATTCCTTTTTATGAATTAAATGATGTTAATAAGTTTTTTGACATGATTAATCGTTATGAAAAACTTATTATTAAACCCATTTCTGGACATCAAGGTAGTGGTATTGTTTTCATTGAAAAAAATGGGATGAATTATAGTATGAATGAGTCAGAACAAATTGCATCTATTAATAAAAAACAATTACGGAGCTTTATATCTGATAAGATTCAAGAGCAAGGATACATAGTTCAACAGTTTATTTCATGTCAAATGAAATCTGGTCATGTTTATGATTTTCGATTGCATGTTCAAAGAAATGGGGAAGGCAGGTGGGTTGTTACTTCTATATTCCCCAGAATAGGTCCATTAGGAAGTATTGTATCAAATATGGCTAAGGGTGGCTATAGTACTTATTTAGATGTTTTTTTAAAAGCGGAGTTTGATAACGATTGGTATAATATTAAAAGGTATTTAGAACGATTTGCAGTAACTTTTTCTAACCATTTTAATTCTTTATTTAAGGATGTATTATTTGATGAGTTAGGAATTGATGTAGGGATTGATAAAGATCAAAAATTGTGGTTATTTGAGGTGAATTGGAGACCGGGGGTACCTAATATATTTAATCTTGAATTAGATGTAGCTAGAAATTTAATTCACTATGCTAGATATTTGGCTGATAAATCTAAATAAGAAAAGGAAAGTAGAAAAATAAAATGGAACTTAGCAACCTTTATATACCAATGTTTCTACTAATCTCTCTTTCTATATCTTCTATAAGATTATTCTCTATGCATCCCAAAATTCGGCGGATGCTGGACTGTCGTCAAGTCGACGTACCTCATACGAGTAAAATACCGGAATCTGATAATACATCCTTCATTGTGGACGGGGGCACATATTTATAAAAAAATACGCTTGTCCAATCCATTATCATTCTCCAGTCATTTAATATTACAAGGGGGGAGAACATGGAAAACAATGAAGAAATCACGTTTCGATTTGTAAAAAAAGATGGAGAAGAAATTAATTTGGGAAATCTTGCTGATAAACGAAAAATTGTCATTGTCATAAATAATCAGATTACATTTGCACCGAATACAACACAAATTGCCAGTGGGGCTGGACAAAACAGTGCGGCAGGAAGTAATGCAGCAATTGATTCATCGAATACCAGACAGCAACAAACAGTGGGCGCTGGAGGCAAAGCCATAAATAAGGGTATTAGTGGAGACCAGATTGAACCGCATAAAATGAAAAAAGAAACTTCGGATGGAGAGGAAGAACTTGTAATTATCATCAATAATCAAATTAATAAAACCCGTAAGGAACAGGCTAGTGCTACTCAAGTAGCAAGTGGTGGTGGAGATGACAGTGCAGCAGGAACCAACGCTGCTATCGAAAGTTCTAATACTAAACAGCAACATGCAGTGGGAGGCGGAACGGATAGTTCGGCAGAAAATGCAGGTGAAGAAGGCGACCAAATAGAAAAATGTGATTAAAGAAAAGGGCAGAATCTGTATCCGAAGATCCAGATTCTGCCCTTTTCTTTAATTGGTTATTACAGTTAAGATCGTTTACTCTTGATAAACACTTTTTACTTTTTTTGACGGGGTAGCACAACATGCTCATCAACTTAAGCGTTTTATTATACCCCAAAACAAAAAATGTACATTTTCTCTTGGAGATGTCAATTTATTCGTTTTGGGGTATTTGCTTTTTTTAGCTTAATGGCGATGGAGTTCCTTTATCAAAACATTACTTCTTCTTATCTTTATCCAATATATTCTGTTCTTCAGCAAATTCAGTACCATATGCAAAGCGGCGATTAATATGAATGTTATCATTGTTGTGCCGTGTGTGCGAGTTAGAAAAGCGATGAACAATTACTTCAGATAATGTAAAGACAGTAGCGGAAAGGAAACTGCCCCATGCAATTTGCATGTAATTGTCTAATAAAATATTACCGAAAATCCATACGCTTAAATAAGTTAGTAAGAAATCCGACATAATGGCACCAGTATTGCCTATTCGGTTTAATATAATTTTATCAACGAACATATAGGATACGATTGTAACAAAAAGACTGAATGAAATAATTTGGACGAACGTTGCAGGGAAAAATAAAGCGAGTCCAATACTAAATGCGATAATGCACGATATAAATTTGATAAGTACTACAGTAAAACCATTCAATATTTACACCTCCGATTTATACATAGTTTTACAATAAATTTAGGAGTTCATACATTGTAACGAATATATTTACATAAAACTTTTTCATGTTCGATATCTGTCTAAATATTAAAAAAACAAAGGAAAAATGTTATAGTAAAATGAGAGTATATGACATTTTTAGGTAAGGGGGAATCCAAGGTGTGGATTACTTCAGAAGTAGAAATTCCAGATGAGTTATTTGATCATCTTGAACAAGGAAAGTTAGTACTATTTGTTGGAGCGGGAGTTTCTATGAAAGGGAAATCAAACTTACCGAATTTTGATGATCTAGTTGATGAAATTGCGAAAACGTTATATGTAGAAACACGTGAAATTACAGAACCGCATGATTATTATCTTGGTAAAATTGCGAAAACAAAGGATGTACATCAAGTTGCAAGAGATTTAGTTCATATTGAAAAGTCAAAGCCAAATCCGCTTCATTATGCGATTCCGAGGTTGTTTCCTTTAGATACGGAAGTCCGCATTGTAACGACGAATTTTGATAGACATTTTACAACTGCGATGAAAGAAATGAATAGAGAATTAAACGTATATTACGCACCTGCTTTACCTACAGGTAGAGCGTTTAAAGGGCTCGCTTACATACATGGCAATATAGAACAGGAGAAAGAAGCATTAATTTTAACAGATGGTGATTTTGGAAGGGCTTACTTGACGGAAGGATGGGCGAGAAGGTTTTTAGTTGATTTATTTTCAAATTACACCGTTTTGTTCGTTGGATATAGTCATAATGACCCAGTAATGAAATATTTAGCAACTGGTTTACCACCAAGTACAAGGCGTTATGCATTTGTTGCACAAGGAGAAAATACGTACCACTGGGAGCATTTAGGAATAAGACCGATTGTGTATCCGAATAAAGGTAATAATCATCAGTCTCTTGTTAAAGCAGTGAAACGATGGGCGGAATTAATGGGTGATAATTATATTACAAAACGAATGCGAATTCGTGACATAGTAACAGTGCCACCGTCAGTAGAACAGGAACAATTATCATACATAAAACAATCAATAAAAAAAATTGAAACAGTCCGCTACTTTGTTGAATTTGCTCATGATTATGAATGGGTGGAATGGCTTGAAGCTGAAGGGAAATTACAAAATTTATTTTTAGTTACACCAAACTATAATGAGGTAGATGAATTACTTGCAGAATGGTTAGTGGAACAATTTCTTTTTACTCATCAAAAAGAATTATTTCAATTAATTTTTAAAAATCACTCTAAAATATCTCCGTTATTTTGGAGAACTATTTGTAGCTACTTAAACGAAACGAAAAGTAAAATGGACCCGTTGTTGTTTGCAAGATGGACACTCCTTTTATTAGAAACAGCTGAAAAAGATAGTAAATCAATTGAAACAATTTCTTACTTACTACAAAAATGTTCTTTTCCTGAGCATAAAGAGATTGCTTTATTGTTACTAACGTTTATTTTGGACGGGAAACTTAAATTGAAGCGGGAAAGAAAATGGGGAAATGATACGCAAGAATCGATAGAACTTGAGGAATCGAGTCGTTTACCAGTGTCTACATTTTCTTATGTGGAGCAAATTTGGAATGAGAAGATGAAACCGCATATTTCCTATTACGCCGTTCCAATTATGATGATGGGAATAGAGAAGATGCGAATGTTATCCCTAAGACAAACGGCACTGAAAAAAAAGGATAAGGAAAATGCGGAAAAAGACTTTCAGCAAAATGATCTTGCATTTTTAATTCAAATTGTAAAAGAATGTTTAGCCTATTTATGTGAAAACAATGAGAAAAAAGCAAATTATTATATTACAGAAATGATAGAAGCAAACAGTATACTTCAAAATCGAATTGCAATTGATGCGATGAATAAAAATATATTTGTTAGCGCCGATGACAAGATGAAATGGTTGTTACAGGAAGAACTTTTTTTAGATGTCACGTATAAACGTGAAGTTTTTCAACTTATAAAAAATCATTTCGCACTCTCTTTAGAAAAAACGAAGGAAGAAGTCATTCAAATTGTACTGAAGGACCTTGCAGAGGAGCGGGCATTTGATGTTTGTTTCGTGTTAGATTTATTATTCAATTGTGATTCGAATAGTCCATCTACGGCAAAAGGTTACGAGTTAATGAAGCAAAAACATCCTCACTTTCATTCTGATCGATACAGTCTACAAAAGAAAGAGACCACAGAACAAAGTATTACTTGTAATGTAACTGCTGATGGATTATTGCAGCTGAAAGACGAAGAAATTATGAAACAAGTTCGCCAATTTTCTCAAGACGGTGTGTTTGAACAACGTCATTTTTTAGAGATGTTATCGAAAGCATGTAAATTGAATACAGAATGGAGCATTTCATTTGCTTATCAATTAGTTGGCATGCACGAAATAAGTAATGAAGTATGGTTTGTATGTATTAGAGAGTGGCGAAATAACCGAGGACTGACAAATGAACAAATCCAAAAAGTTATTCCGTTATTGCAGAAATTTGTTAGAAATACTGCTTTTCATTGGTTAATTAGTAGTTTTCTATATGAAATTAGTAATCGATTAGAAGAGTTAGAGGAAAATAGTATACGCAATTTGAAACGGTTTGCTTTTTCCGTATTCCCTCAAGTTATGAAAAGTGATACAGATTTTAAGCTGGGAAAACAAGATTTTTACAATGAATCAATCCAGCATCCTGTTGGGAAAATGACAGCTGTATTATTAAAACTGTTATCATATGATCATTTATACGATCGTAATGTGTATGAATATTTATTTTTATTTGAAGAACAAGTAAGAGTTAGTTCAGAACGGACAAATTTTATGCTAGCTCGTTTAGTAGCAGATATTACATTTCTTTATCATATAGAGAAGCAGTGGTGTCGAAAATATTTGTTACCGTATTTAGATTTAAAGAAGGAAAATGAAATTACGAAATATGCATGGGCAGGCTTGTGTTACACGCAAATAAATTTACCTTTATTTACAGAGATGAAGCGATTTATTAAGTATGCGGTAGAACATTTGGAAGTATTACATCCGCATACGAGGGAAGCTTTCTTGAAATGGCTTAGTTTTGTATTTATTAAATGTGTACTGTATTGGGAGCAAAAAACAGAATGGTTATACCCTTTACTTATACGAGAAAATGAAGAAAATAAAATTAAATTTATGCAATTTTTATGCTATTACGTCAAAACATTAAGTGCAAAAGAACAACAAAAATTTTGGACAGCTTGGCTCAGTGTATTTTTGCGAGAGCGACCGAAAATGGGTGAAATCACAGCTAGAGAATATGTAATGCTTTTACGTATTATTTTATTTATGGATGAAATAGTAGAAAGAGGGTTATCTATCATATGTAAAACATTTTTGGACGTGGGTCGAAAAGGAAATCAAACGGAGTTAAAACAGTTATTGAATGAAATACTTGAAAAGACAGAGAGCATAAAAATGTATAAAGAATTGTATGCAAATATATTTTTCACCTTACTGCAAACGCTTCAGGAAGCTGATATACTTGAAACTGAAATCATTCAAATAAAAGAAGTGTTAGTCCGGTATGGAGTAGAAAAATATGTATTAAATGCGATAGATAATGAGATAATTCGCATCGGAATTGTTATGGAGAATTTACAAAAAGAAATGTAGGACGAAAGTGGATTTTTAAAAAAATATATAAAAAGTTGTTGACAGTGTTTTGAAAAGCGTTCTATAATACGAATCATACTTATTCAATTTCAAAAACATTTGAATAAACAAAGTGCAATGAAGAGATCACAGTAGTGGTTAGTCTTACTGTAACAGAGAGCTGGTGGTTGGTGTGAACCAGTACAGGGATAATCATGAATTACAGTCTTGGAGCATCTTTTTCGTAGTAAAGATAGTATTGTCTTTATGAAGGAAAAGCGGTCAATTGATCGTTAACAGTGAAGAGAGGTAGACAGAAATTTAGTCTACAACTAGGGTGGTACCGCGATAAATATCGTCCCTACTGATTTATTCAGTAGGGACTTTTTGTATTTTAGTGGTCCAACTTGAAAATTAAATATTCATGCGTTGAAAGGAAAAGCAGTAGTTGTTGTTTCCCTGTAACAGAGAGCTGGTGGTTGGTGTGAACCAGTACAAAAACAAGAGCGAATTACAGTCCTAGAGCATCTTTTTCGTAGTAAAGATAGTATTGTCTTTATGAAGGGAAAGACGGTCAGATGATCGTTAACAATGAAGAGAGGTAGACGAAAGAAGTCTACAACTAGGGTGGTACCGCGATAAATATCGTCCCTACTGATTGGATCAGTAGGGCTTTTTTGTACAAAAAAAGTGGTTTTTTAGCTAGTAGATAGTGTCTTTGTACTAATTATTAGTTTAAAATAAGAAGAGGTATCGATTCCACTTTAAATTTGTATAATTGACCAGTTCAGAAAATAGAGAATTTTTCATTCTCTTACTATACTTTTAAAACATTAGAGGAGGATTTCCAAATGGCAAATCATGAATTAGATCAATTACGTAAACAGGTAGATGAAATTAACTTACAACTATTACACCTTTTAAACAAACGTGGTGAAATCGTTCAAAAAATTGGGGAACAAAAGCAAGTACAAGGTACGAAACGTTTTGATCCAGTACGTGAGCGTGAAGTGCTTGATATGATCGCAGAGAATAACGAAGGACCATTCGAAACGTCAACGGTTCAACATATTTTCAAAACAATCTTCAAAGCTAGCTTAGAATTACAAGAAGATGATAACCGTAAAGCATTACTAGTATCACGTAAAAAGAAACAAGAAAATACAATCGTTAATGTAAAAGGTGAATTGATTGGTAACGGCACACAAACATTCATCATGGGGCCTTGTGCAGTTGAAAGTTTAGAGCAAGTTCGCCAAGTAGGGCAAGCAATGAAAGACCAAGGCTTAAAATTAATGCGCGGTGGTGCTTTCAAACCGAGAACATCTCCATACGATTTCCAAGGTTTAGGAGTAGAAGGATTACAAATTTTACGCCAAGTAGCAGATGAGTTCGACTTAGCGATCATTAGTGAAATTTTAAATCCGAACGATGTTGAAATGGCATTAGACTACGTTGATGTAATTCAAGTTGGTGCACGTAATATGCAAAACTTCGATTTACTACGAGCTGTAGGTAAAGTTAACAAGCCAGTATTACTAAAACGTGGTTTAGCAGCAACAATTGATGAGTTCATTAACGCAGCGGAATACATCATTGCACAAGGTAACGACCAAATTATTCTATGTGAGCGCGGTATCCGCACATACGAAAGAGCAACACGTAACACATTAGATATTTCAGCAGTACCGATTTTAAAGAAAGAAACACATTTACCAGTTATCGTTGACGTAACGCATTCAACTGGACGTAGAGATTTATTATTACCAACGGCGAAAGCAGCACTTGCAATTGGTGCAGATGCAGTAATGGCTGAAGTACATCCAGATCCAGCAGTTGCATTATCAGATTCTGCACAACAAATGGATATTCCAGAATTCCATAGATTCATGGATGAGTTAAAAGGATTCAAAAATAAATTATCTTAATTCCATATTATATATGCGCTGAAGAGGAAACAGTAGTGCTTATCTCACTGTTAAAGAGAGCTGATGGTCGGTGTGAATCAGTACAAAGGTAAGCATGAATTACAGCCTTGGAGCATCTTTCTCGCCATTTATGGAGGGGAAGACGGTCAAATGATCGTTAAAGAAGAAGAGAGGTAGACAGAAACTTAGTCTACAACTAGGGTGGTACCGCGATAAACATCGTCCCTACTGAGCGCTCAGTAGGGACTTTTTTGTACAAAAAAATAGTAAAGGGGCAAGAGAAATGAGATACATTACAGCTGGAGAATCACATGGGCCGCAGTTAACAGTTATTTTAGAAGGTGTACCAGCAGGTTTAACATTAACAGCGGAACATATTAATAAAGAATTATTAAGAAGACAAAAAGGGCACGGACGCGGAAGACGTATGCAAATTGAAACTGATACAGTTGAAATTGTAAGTGGTGTTCGTCATGGGATGACACTTGGCTCACCAATAACGTTAATCGTTAAAAATGATGATTTCAAACATTGGACGAAAGTAATGGGTGCAGAGCCAATTTCGGAAAAAGAAAGTAAAGATATGAAACGTACAATTACAAAACCACGTCCAGGACATGCGGATTTAAACGGAGCAATCAAATACGGTCATCGTGATATAAGAAACGTACTAGAACGCTCATCTGCAAGGGAAACGACAGTTCGTGTAGCTGCTGGTGCAGTTGCGAAGCAAATTTTAAAAGAGTTAGGCGTGGAAATTGCAGGACACGTTCTTGAAATTGGTGGTGTGCAAGCGAAGCATATTTCTAACTTATCAATAGAAGAAATTCAAACAATTACTGAAGATTCACCAGTTCGATGTTTAGATAAAGAAGTAGAACAAGAGATGATGGATGCGATAGATAACGCTAAAAGTAGTGGGGATTCAATCGGCGGTATTGTTGAAGTCATTGCAGAAGGTATGCCAATAGGTGTTGGTAGTTACGTTCATTACGATCGTAAATTAGATGCAAAACTTGCTGGTGCGATTATGAGTATTAATGCATTTAAAGGTGCTGAAATCGGCGTTGGTTTTGAAGCAGCAAGACAGCCAGGAAGTAAAGTACACGATGAAATTTTATGGGATGAGGAACAAGGATACACGAGAAAAACGAATAATGCCGGCGGTTTAGAAGGCGGTATGACAACAGGTATGCCGATCGTCGTAAGAGGTGTAATGAAGCCAATTCCTACATTATACAAACCGTTAGCAAGTGTTGACATTGATACGAAAGAAGCATTCCAAGCGAGTATTGAAAGATCTGATAGTTGTGCAGTACCAGCAGCAGGTGTAGTAGCTGAATCTGTTGTAGCATGGGAACTTGCACATGCGCTTGTCGAACAATTCGGAAAAGATCGTATGGATTTAATTCAGCAAAACATTACACAACATAACAAATACGCAAAAGAATTTTAATAAAAAGGTGGTTTTAACATGCAAGTAAAAGATCAACTATCATCATTACAACCATATAAACCAGGTAAATCACCTGAACAAATGAAAGAAGTGTACGGAGATCATTCGTTTGTGAAATTAGCATCGAATGAAAATCCATTCGGCTGCTCACCACGTGTTTTAGGTGAGTTGCAAAAATCGTGGTTAGAACATGCTTTATATCCTGACGGAGGTGCTACAACACTTCGTCAAACAATTGCAAATAAGTTACATGTACAAATAGAACAAGTACTTTGCGGTAGTGGTTTAGATGAAGTCATTCAAATGATAAGCCGTGCAGTACTTAAAGCAGGAGATAATATCGTAACGGCTGGTGCAACATTCCCGCAGTACCGTCATCATGCAATTATTGAAGGCTGTGAAGTGAAAGAAATTCCTTTAAATAACGGTGTATACGATTTAGACGAAATTTCGTCAGCGGTAAATAATAATACGAAAATCGTATGGATTTGTAATCCGAACAACCCGACAGGCACATATGTGAATGATCAAAAATTGACTCAATTTATTGAAGGTATTAGTGAAAATACGTTAATTGTCATTGATGAAGCGTACTATGAATACGTAACAGCAAAGGATTTCCCAGAGACATTACCGCTTTTAGAAAAACATAAAAATATTCTTGTACTTAGAACATTTTCTAAAGCGTACGGATTAGCTTCTTTCCGCGTTGGATATGCGATTGGACAGAAAGAGCTAATCGAGAAATTAAATGTCGTACGTTTGCCATTTAACGTATCTTCATTAGCGCAAAAAGCAGCGACGATTGCTTTTGGTGATGACGAGTTTATTGAGGAAATAGTTCGTGTGAATACAGAGGGATTACAACAATACGAAAGCTTTTGTAAAGAAAATGAAATTCCGTTTTATCCATCGCAAACAAATTTCATCTTCTTGCCAGTTGAGAATGCTGGGGAGATTTATGAAGCTTGTGCACACGCAGGATTTATTATTCGTCCGTTCCCAAATGGTGTCCGTATTACAGTCGGAACAAGGGAGCAAAATGAAGGAGTGATTTCAGTGTTAAAACAACACTTTGAAAATAAAAAAAGAAAGTCTCGAGATGAGGAAAATGCGTAAAAAGGTAGTTTTAATTGGAACTGGTTTAATCGGAGGCTCTCTCGCATTAGCAATTAAGAAAGAGCACGATGTAACGATAACAGGTTATGATATATTTCAAGAACAAGTAGAGCGTGCAAAAGAATTACATGTAGTAGATGAAGTAGCAGTAGATTTACAGCATGCATGTGAAGAGGCGCATTTAATTGTGTTTGCTTCTCCAGTTGAAGAAACGAAGAAGTTATTACACAAATTAGCGTCATTTCATTTACGAGAAGATGTTATTGTAACAGATGTTGGTAGTACAAAAGGGACGATCATGAATGAAGCGGAAGCTTTATTTTCAAAGGAAGTCTCTTTTATTGGTGGACATCCGATGGCAGGTTCTCATAAAACGGGAGTTGAAAGTGCAAAAGCACATTTATTTGAAAATGCATTTTATATTTTAACGCCGATGAATCATGTGCCAAATGAACATGTGGAAGAACTGAAGCGTTGGTTACAAGGAACAGGATCTCATTTTCTCGTTCTAAATACAGAGGAACATGATTATGTAACAGGGATCGTTAGTCATTTTCCGCATCTTATCGCAGCTGGATTAGTAAAGCAAGTGGAGAAACATGCAGGAGATAATCCGCTCATTCATCAACTAGCTGCCGGAGGGTTTAAAGACATTACACGTATCGCATCTAGTAGCCCAAAAATGTGGAGTGATATTGTTAAGCAAAATCGCGAGCATTTAATGGTATTATTAAAAGAGTGGATCTCTGAAATGGAAGATTTATATGATACAGTTTCTACCGGAGATGCAGGCGAGATTCAAAACTATTTTGCAGACGCGAAAGAATACCGTGACTCTTTACCAGTACGAAAGAGAGGGGCAATTCCTGCCTATCACGACTTATACGTCGATGTTTTAGATAAAGTAGGGGCATTGGCTCATATTACGAGTATTTTGGCACGCGAAGAAATTAGTATTACGAACTTGCAAATATTAGAAGCACGTGAAGGGTTGCTTGGGGTATTACGTATTAGCTTCCAAAGAGAAGAAGATCGTATGAAAGCAAAGCTAGCGCTTAGAGAAGAAAAATACCAAACTTATGAAACAATTTAAATGAGAAGGTGAAAACATGAAGGAAAGAACAATAGAACCTGTTAATAACGGATTAAATGGTATTATTACAATTCCAGGAGATAAATCCATTTCACACCGCGCTGTCATGTTCGGCGCGATTGCAGAAGGAAAAACAACAATTAAAGGTTTCTTGCCCGGTGCAGACTGTTTAAGTACAATTTCTTGCTTTAAAGAAATGGGAGTAGAAATCGTGCAAAATGGTGATGAAGTCACTGTAGTTGGTAAAGGATTAGAAGGCTTACAAGAACCGAAAGCTGTATTAGATGTTGGTAATTCTGGTACAACAATACGTTTAATGTCAGGAATTTTGGCAAATACACCATTTTTCTCTTGCGTACAAGGTGATGCATCTATCGCAAAAAGACCGATGAAACGTGTTACAAATCCATTAAAACAAATGGGTGCAAACATTGATGGCCGCGAAGAAGGGACGTTTACACCGTTAACAATACGTGGTGGAGATTTAAAAGCAATTGAATACACTTCACCTGTAGCGAGTGCGCAAGTAAAGTCAGCTATTTTACTTGCAGGTCTTCGTGCAGAAGGTGTAACAGCTGTTACAGAACCACATATTTCACGTGATCATACGGAAAGAATGCTTGAAGCATTTGGTGTTAACGTAACTCGCGAGGGAAAAACAGTGAAACTTGCAGGTGGACAGAAGTTAACAGCGACAGACGTTCAAGTACCAGGTGACGTATCATCAGCAGCATTTTTCTTAGTAGCAGGTGCAATTATTCCAAATAGTAAACTAGTATTACAAAATGTAGGAATGAACCCAACTCGTACAGGTATTATTGATGTTTTAGAGAAAATGGGTGCTACTTTTACTGTAGAGCCAATTAACGAAGGAGCATCAGAACCAGCTGCAAATATTACAATTGAAACATCTTCATTAAAAGGAATCGAAATTGGCGGAGATATTATCCCAAGATTAATCGATGAAATTCCTGTTATCGCCTTAGCGGCAACGCAAGCAGAAGGAATTACAGTAATTAAAGATGCGCACGAATTAAAAGTAAAAGAAACGAACCGTATTGATACAGTCGTTGCGGAGTTAACGAAACTAGGAGCGCGCATAGAAGCAACTGATGACGGGATGATTATTTACGGGAAATCAGCACTAAAAGGCAATACAGTAAATAGTTACGGTGATCACCGCATCGGAATGATGCTTGCAATTGCCGGCTGTCTAGCAGAAGGAAAAACAACAATTGAAGACGCAGAAGCAGTAGGCGTATCATATCCTACATTCTTCGAAGAACTTCAAAAGTTAGCAAAATAAAGTAATAAAAAGCAGATACGGGATGTATCTGCTTTTTATATTGGATTCGTGTCGTTAAGTCCATATAATTGCATTCACCGCACTGGAATATTGGGAATTATGGTACAATTCAAACAAGGAATGGAGGAGAAATATATGAACGTTATACGATTAAAAGAAGATAGATTTAGAGAAGCATTACGCTTATCGGAATACGCTTTTCAATATAAAGTTGATGAGGAACGATTGCAACAACAACTTACAAAGATGAAAGAAAGTCATGAAATATACGGTATTATGGAAGGGAAAGATGTAGCAGCAAAACTGCATCTTATTCCGTTTCATATATACATAGGCAAAGAAAAATTAAAAATGGGAGGCGTTGCAGGGGTAGCGACGTATCCAGAGTATAGAAGAAGCGGGTATGTAAAAGAATTGCTTCAACACTCACTTCAAACGATGAAAAATGACGGATATACAGTATCAATGCTACATCCATTTGCTGTTTCATTTTACCGTAAATACGGCTGGGAACTTTGTGCGAATCTCTTTGTATGTCATATGACAAAGAGTGATTTAGTTATGAAAAAACAAGTAAATGGTACTGTAAAACGTTTCAATAAAGAAAATCACCCAGAAGAGGTCGAAAAGATTTATGAAACATTTGCAGAACGTTTTTCCGGTATGCTAGTTCGCGATGAAAAATGGTGGTTACAAGCTGTTTATGATGATTTAACATTAGCGATTTATTACGATAAAAATAAAACGGCAGCTGGCTACATGCTATATAAAATAGAAAACTATAAAATGACAGTAGAAGAATTTGTTCCACTGTATAATGAAGCGCGAAATGGTCTGTGGAACTTTATTTGTCAGCATGATTCTATGATTAAAGAATTTGAAATGACAGTAAGTGAAAATGAACCGTTATTATATACACTAAAAGAGCCACGCGTGAAAGCAGAAATAAAGCCATATTTTATGGGCAGAATTGTAGATGTGGAGCAGTTCTTAAAACAATATGAGTTGAATTGGAACAATGCACAGCAAGAAGTGATTTTACATATTATAGATTCATTTGCACCGTGGAATAACGTTACAGTGAGGCTTGCAAATCATGAAATAACAATTATAGAAGAAGAAATAAAGGATAAAGGAATTAGGCTAGATATAAATGCATTATCTACAATAATGTTTGGATACAAACGTCCGTTAGAACTTAATGAACTAGAATTAATTAGCGGAAGTGAAGAGGAAATACGAGCGTTTGAGAATATAGTTCCAGTACGTAAAGCATTTATTTATGATTTCTTTTAAGTTATAAATAGGAAATTGAGCTGTCCCAAATAAAATTTTGGGACGGCTCAAATTATATTGTCAGTTTTTGTCGGTAAGTCGATATATCTTGAAAATCGCTCATATAATTTTTTCACAAACAAGGGATTAAAAACGAAACGATACTGGTCACGCACTTGACTTTTAATCCATGTAATTTATAATTAAAAACGGAATGAATTTTCATTCCTGAAAATAGAGGTGGAAAAAATGGCTAAAAACAAACAAGAGGATATTTTTGATGCTGCGATGCAACTTTTCGCAGAGCGTGGTTACGATGGTACGACAATTCCAATGATCGCTGAAAAAGCAAAGGTCGGTGCGGGTACTATTTATCGCTACTTTGAAAATAAAGAGGCGCTTGTTAACTCATTATTTTCAAAAAGTATGTTAGAGCTTTCTGAAATGATAAAAACGGATTTTCCTGTTGAAGCAAATATTCGTGAACAGTTTAGTCATACGTACAACCGTTTATTTGAATTTGCGAGAAACAATGTGGACGCTTTTTTGTTTACAAATTCTCACTGCGATAGTTATTTTCTTGACGAACAAAGTAAGCAAATATTTGACGATTTTATAGGCTTCTTTATGAATATTATTGAAGATGGAATCGCAAAAGGTTTTCTTCGTCCATTGCCTCCAGTTGCTTTAATTATTATTGTATATCAACCGCTAGAAAAACTAACGAAGGTAATTGCAACAGGACAATTAGAATACTCAAAAGAATTAGTAAAAGAATTGGAAGAAAGTTCTTGGAACGCTATTAGAATCATTTGATTCTATAGCTAATAAGTATAGGAATGAATATTCATTCCTGGATATATTTAAAACATGAGAGTAGGAGAGGATATTTGTGTAACGATAGGAATGAACATTCATTCCGGTAAAGGTAGTTTAATAGAATTTACAAAATAATGTAATAGGATGATAGGAATGAACGTTCATTCCGAAAAAAGTATTTTTAAAAGGATAGGAATGAATATTCATTCCCTTTTAATTTTCAAAACGGGAGATGATTAAAATGAGTAAGCTGAAAAATTGGAGAAGTTTATCTTTTCTATTATGGATAGTTATTACTATTACAATGATCGTAACGATGCCTAATATGGATAAATTAGTGAAAGAAAAAGGGCACATTACGATTCCTAATACAGAACAAAGTAGTATTGCTGACAAGATGATAAAAGAGATGGATAAAGACGGGACTGAAAAGTATGAAATTATAGCTGTTTTTAATAGTGGAAGTAAAACAGCTTTAACAACTGAACAAAAAGAGGAAATAATAAAAACAATCAATGCTTTACAAAATGAAAAAGAGCAATTAGGAATTAAGGAAGTTGTTTCACATTTAGATAATAAAGATTTGGAAAAACAGTTGATATCTAAAGACAATACGACCATTTTAACGCAAATCTCTGTAAATAAAAAAAATGGTGAAATATCAAAAGTTGCAAATGGGCTTCATAAAAAAGTGCAAACGAAAGGGGTAAAAACGTACTTAACAGGAAGTGATTTAATAGCGGGTGATTTTCTTACTTCCTCTCAAGAGGGAGTGAAGAAGACAGAAGTTATTTCTATCATTTTCATTCTAGTTGTATTAATCATTGTATTTCGTTCACCAATTGTTCCGATTGTTTCCCTTCTTACTGTTGGTGTATCATATTTAGTTTCAATGGGGATTATTGCCCATTTAGTAGATCAATTTAATTTTCCGTTTTCTAACTTTACACAAGTGTTTGTAGTCGTTGTCCTGTTTGGGGTTGGAACAGACTATAACATTTTATTATATACAAGATTTAAAGAAGAATTAAGTAAACAAGAAAATGCATTTTTGGCTACGAAAGAAACGTTTAAATCAGCAGGGAAAACCGTTTTATATAGCGGGATAGCAGTACTAATTGGTTTTGCATCTCTTGCTTTAGCGAGTTTTAAATTATATCAATCTACTTCAGCCGTAGCAATTGGTGTAGCAGTATTATTACTCGTATTAACTACGTTAAATCCATTTTTTATGGTGCTTTTAGGAAAAGGAATGTTTTATCCAGTTAAAACATTTAAAGGTCATGAGGATAGTCGTTTATGGGGATTTCTTGCGAAAAATTCAGTAGTAAGACCGTTCGCAGCTTTAATCATCGTATTTGTGATATCGATTCCTTTCGTAATGAAATACTCTAACACACTAAATTACAATGACTTATTTGAAGTAGACAATAAGTACGAATCAAAGATGGGGATTAACGTAATAGAAGATCATTTTCCGCCTGGTTTTTCTTCACCAAGTACGTTAGTGATTCAATCAAACAAAAAATTAGATGAAGGAACGTCTCTACAAACTTTAGACGAACTAACTAATAAGATTTTGAAAGTGAAAGGTGTTTCAGAAGTATATTCACCGACGCGTCCAACCGGTGAAAGGATAAAAGAACTATATATAAATAAACAAGCGGGAGAATTGAATACAGGTTTAGGAGATGCCAATGGTGGCATAAAAGAAATCAATGATGGTTTAACGGATGCTAAAAATAAAATGGGTGGTAATGAGTCAGACGGCCTCGCAAATGTTCAAAAGTTAATTGATGGAACGAACGAGGCGGAAAATGGTGTATCGGCTTTAGGAACAGCGTTGAATCAATTATCGAATGGAATAAACGATGGGGCACAAGGAGCACAGCAAATTGAGAGTGGGTTAACTTCAGTAAATGAAAATATAAATGTCCTATCTAATGCAACGTCACAGCTTCATGCTGGCTATGCACAGTTAGAAAAAGGTTTAAGTGCTTACAATCAATACTTCGGAAGCATTTCTCAAGCGATTGATGGTGCGAAAAAAGGATACGAACAAATCGAAATGTTAATGACCAATTTCATTCAAACGAAACCAGAATTAGCAAATGATCCGAACATACTGCAAACGATAGGAATTGCTAAAGAGGCTCAAAAGCAATTAAGTATACTATCAAAAGAATTAAATGAATTAGCAACGCAGCATAAAGCGGCAATGGGGTCATTTAATGAAGCGAATCAATCATTATTGAAAGTCGATAACGGCTTAAAAGAAATGAGCAATGGAGTTACTAAATTACAAAAAGGGGCAGCTGATCTTAAAAATGGATTAAATGAAGGGACTTCAGGTTCAAAACAAATTGCGAACAAGTCATCAGAGTTACAAACCGGATTAACAAAAATAAATGATGGGCAAGGCCAGCTATTAACTGGGCTGAAAGACTTGCAAGAAAAGATGGGGCAATTACAATCAGGCTTATCTAAAAGTACAGAAGGGCTTGGAAAAGTAAGTAACGGCCTAAATGACGCACAGAAATATTTAGGCGAGCTAAATGAATCAAAAAGCTCTGAGAAGTTTTATATTCCAAAAGAGGTTTTAGAGGGAGAAGATTTCCAAAAAGCTTTGAATACGTACATGTCACACGATAGAAAAACTGCTAAAATGACAATCATTTTAGACGCGAATCCGTATTCAAAAGAAGCGATGCCAATTATTCAAGAAATCAATAATACGATAGATGGTACTTTGAAGGGGACTGAATTAAATGATGCGAAAACAGCAATCGGTGGCACAACAGCTAGAAACGTTGATTTAAAAGAAGTAACAGGCCAAGATTTCTTACGTACAGCTACAATTATGTTAATTGGAATTGCGATCGTATTAATCATGATTACACGTTCATTATTAAACACAATCTTTATTATTGGATCGCTAATATTAGCGTACTTTGCATCACTAGGTATAAGTGAACAAATTAGTACGCATGTTTTACATGTAGATTCATTAAGCTGGAATGTTCCATTCTTTAGTTTCATAATGATTGTCGCTTTAGGAGTGGATTATAGTATTTTTGTAATGATGAGATACAATGAGTTAGAAGGGGACCCAGCGACGAAAATTGTAAATGCATCTCGTCACATAGGGGGAGTCGTATTATCAGCGGCACTGATTCTAGTTGGTACATTTGCTGCATTAATCCCTTCAGGTGTATTGACACTTATACAAGTAGCATCTGTTGTTGGTGTTGCACTGTTACTATTAGCGATAATTGTGATGCCAATATTATTACCTGCTTTAATAGGGTTAACGAGTAAAATGAAGGATTATACAAAGAAATTAAGCAAAAGAAAATAAAAGAATCCCCTTTTAAAAGTATGCCATTTACCACGAAGGAAGGGAAAAAGTAAACAGTAAACATACCAGCACAACGATTGGGGATTACTGACAAAGTGTTTGATTTAAAAGATATAATTTACTTTAGATAGTTCACTCAAATAAGAGTGGACTATATTTTTTTAAAAGGTAAATGGAAAATTTATGTTAAAATAATTATAGACATTGTGAAAAAATGTTCTTAAACTAATGGTCAGGTTGCTTTAAGAATGATTTTTCAAAAGAAATGGTGAATATCATATTTTGAAGGGGTGATTGCAGTGGAGTAAGTGATTTTTTTAATCTTGGTTAAATACTTTGAAGGAAGGGATTTATAACTATGAATACAAAACTAATAATAGTAGAAGGATTACCTGGATTTGGAAAATCAACCACTGCAAAGCTAATAAATGAAATTCTAAGCCAAAATAAAAGTGAAGTTGAACTATTTTTAGAGGGGAATTTGAACCACCCAGCCGACTATGATGGTGTATCTTGTTTTAATAAATTTGAATTCGATAGATTATTATATAACAGTGGAGATTTTAAAGAAGTGCTTCTTAAAAGAGTTCTAAAAAAAGGAAGCAATTATTTATTACCATACAGAAAGATAAAAAATGAGTTTGGTGACCAATTTTCGGACGAATTATTTCACGATATTTTCAAAAACGATATATATGAATTACCATTCGATAAAAATGTTGAATTAATTGCTGACAAATGGAATGACTTTGCTGAAATTGCTCTAGAAGACAATAAGGTTTATATCTTTGAATGTTGTTTCATACAAAATCCATTAACGATTGGGATGATTAAATATGGTGAACAAAAAGAACAAATAATAAATTATGTAATGAAAGTTGCAAAAATCATAGAGAATTTAAATCCAATGTTATTGTATGTAGAACAAGATAATCTTGAATTTTCATTTAGGAAGGCATTAAAAGAAAGAACTCCAGAATGGTCCACAGGAATTGTCGACTATTACACTAACCAAGGCTATGGGAAAGAACATAACCATTCAGGTGTAGAAGGGGTAATAAAAGTTCTTGAAGCTAGAAGGAATTTAGAGTTAGAAATATTCGATATGTTAAAAATGAAAAAAGAAAAAATCAATAATACAAAATATGAAATTGACTCATATAGGTCAATGTTAAAAGATAAGTTAACAATACAAATGGTGAAATAGTTTTTTACACAAACTGGTGCTTTATTCTTTTTTCTCTTGTTT
Source organism: Bacillus cereus group sp. MS39 (assembly GCF_040448665.1). Taxonomy (NCBI): domain Bacteria; kingdom Bacillati; phylum Bacillota; class Bacilli; order Caryophanales; family Bacillaceae; genus Bacillus; species Bacillus cereus group sp. MS39. The sequence goes on from NZ_CP123058.1 coordinate 2,502,271, forward strand.
TGATTCAATAGGTGTTTTTGCATTGTTATTACTACTACATGCAGTTAAGGAAGCAATTGATAAACATAATGCTACAATTATAAATATTTTCTTCAAAATAAACCATCCTTAAAGTGTGCATGTAACTTTAATATAATTAAAAACAAATGTTTTATTCAATTTTGAAAAGAAAGGAATAGCAATCAACCGTTGCTATTCATCCATCTTCTACTATATAATAGCTATAGTCTACAATAATTGAGTCGTAATATGCGATTTTTTAAGACAATCGGTGAGAAAACGCTGAAATAAGCGGTATTAGTAGGAGGACACAAATGATTACAGTAAGTAACGTTAGTTTGCGTTTCGCGGATCGCAAATTGTTTGAAGATGTTAACATAAAATTCACGCCAGGTAACTGCTACGGTTTAATCGGAGCAAACGGTGCGGGTAAATCAACATTTCTAAAGATTTTATCTGGAGAAATCGAACAATCAACAGGTGATATACATATTACGCCAGGTGAGCGTCTAGCAGTATTAAAACAGAACCACTTCGAATATGAAGAGTTCCCAGTATTAGAAACAGTAATTATGGGTCACACGCAACTTTATAAAGTAATGCAAGAGAAAAATGCCATTTACATGAAAGAAGACTTTAGTGATGAAGATGGTATGCGTGCTGCTGAACTTGAAGGTGAGTTCGCGGAGCTTAACGGTTGGGAAGCAGAATCAGAAGCTGCAATCCTTCTTAAAGGTTTAGGTATTGGTGAAGATGTTCATGATAAGAAATTGTCAGAATTAACTGGGGCAGAGAAAGTAAAAGTATTACTTGCTCAAGCCTTATTCGGTAAACCTGACATTCTATTACTAGATGAGCCTACCAACCACTTGGACTTAAAAGCGATTCAATGGTTAGAAAACTTCTTAATGAACTTTGAAAATACAGTAATCGTTGTATCCCATGACCGTCACTTCTTAAATAAAGTTTGTACGCACATGGCTGATCTTGATTTCGGTAAAATTCAACTTTATGTTGGTAACTATGACTTCTGGTATGAGTCAAGCCAATTAGCTTTAAAATTAACACAAGATGCTAATAAGAAAAAAGAAGAGAAAGTAAAAGAGTTACAAAACTTCATTGCACGCTTTAGCTCAAACGCATCTAAAGCGAAACAAGCAACTTCTCGTAAAAAATTATTAGATAAAATTACATTAGATGATATTAGACCATCATCACGTCGTTACCCATTTGTTGGCTTTACACCTGAGCGTGAAATAGGAAATGACTTATTAACTGTTGAAGGTCTTTCTAAAACAATTGATGGTGAAAAAGTGTTAGATAATGTGTACTTCACTTTAAATAAAGGTGATAAAGTTGCATTTATCGGTCGTAACGATATTGCGATGACAACATTATTTAAAATCCTTATGGGTGAAATGGAGCCAGATAGCGGTTCATTCAAATGGGGCGTTACAACATCTCAATCGTACTTCCCAAGAGATAACTCTAAATACTTTGAGAACAGTGACTCCAACTTAGTTGATTGGTTACGCCAATTCTCTCCACAAGATGAGTCAGAAAGCTTCTTACGTGGTTTCTTAGGCCGTATGTTATTCTCAGGTGAAGAAGTTAAGAAGAAAGTTTCTGTATTATCTGGAGGCGAAAAAGTTCGTTGTATGCTATCTAAAATGATGTTAAGTGGTGCGAACGTAATCACACTTGACGATCCAACGAACCACTTAGACCTTGAGTCTATCACTGCATTAAACAACGGTTTAATCGCATTTAAAGGTACAATGTTATTCACATCTCATGACCATCAGTTCGTACAAACAATTGCAAACCGCATTATCGAAGTAACGCCAAACGGTGTAATCGATAAAGAGGCTACTTACGATGAGTTCTTAGAAAATGAAGAACTTCAAAAACAAGTAGAAGCAATGTACAAAGGTCAATAATAAATGATGAAAAACCTCGCTCTCTTTATGAGAGCGAGGTTTTTTTATAATCTTTTATTTTATGAATTGTGAATAATTATACAGAAATAACTTTAGAGAAGAAAAGACCTTTTGATGTTATATATATAGAAAGGACTGTATCAAGAATAAACTTGAAATATATGAAGGAATTTAGTATACACCGAAAAAAACAAATACTATCTATTGTGAATTTCGTTATATTACATTAATGTTCCAGAACTGGAGACATATTTATTTGCGAAGCAGTAAAGAAAGGTTTATAGTATGTGGAGTCATAATTAGTGGATGAGACTTGGGAGAAAACAGAAAATGTTACAAATTTATTTTATTAAATAGAAACCAAGGTCAAAATGTCTAGAAAGAAATAGTTGAATAAATACTAGCTTCAAATTATAATTACTAATATTCTTCATTTAGTTAAACAAACAAAATCTATTTGAAGATAAAAAATTGAATAGAGACAGACTTATAAAAAAATAAGCCTTGGATGATCAAAAGAGGTGGAGAGATGAAACAATTACTATTAAAGAGTAAGCGAGTGTTAAGCAATCACTTTGGATTTTTCGTGTTTGCCATTATTTTATTCTGGTTAAAAACATACGCAGCATATGTGACAGAATTTAATTTAGGGATATCCAACACAATTCAAAAGTTTTTACTGTTTTTCAACCCGTTAAGCTCAGCAGTTTTATTTTTAGGGCTCGCATTATTCGCAAAGGGGAAACGTGCTTACATTTGGTTAATTGTTATTAATTTGTTAATGTCTATACTGCTATACGCAAACGTAGTATATTATCGCTTTTTCAGTGACTTTATTACGTTCCCGACATTAACACAAACGAATAACTTTGGAGATTTAGGTGGTAGTATTTTTGCATTGCTACACGCATATGATCCACTATATTTTTTAGATACAATCATTTTAATCGTTTTAGTTGCAACAAAATTTGCAAATCCAAAACCAATTCGTGTTGCGAAACATAAAGTATCACTAGTATTTGTAGCAGGTATTTTATTATTCAGCATTAATTTAGGTCTTGCAGAATCCGATCGTCCTGAATTATTAACAAGAACATTTGATCGCAATTACATTGTGAAATATTTAGGGGCATACAACTATACGATTTATGATGGCATTCAAAGTGCGAAAGCATCAACAGAACGAGCGTTAGCTGATGGAGATAATATGACAGAGGTTAGAAATTATCTTGCATCAACATATGCAAGTCCTAATCCTGAGTACTTCGGTAAAGGAAAAGGAATGAACGTAATTTATATTCATTTAGAGTCATTCCAAAACTTTTTAATTGATTATAAATTAAACGGGCAAGAAGTTACACCGTTCTTAAATTCATTTACAAAAGATGCGAATACGCTATACTTTGATAACTTCTTCCATCAAACAGGACAAGGTAAAACATCTGATGCTGAGTTCATGTTAGAAAACTCAATGTATGGGTTACCACAAGGATCTGTTTTTACAAATAAAGCTCATAACACGTATCAATCAGCACCAGCTATTTTAGGTCAACAAGGATACACATCAGCTGTATTCCATGGTAATTACAAAACGTTCTGGAACCGTGATGATATTTATAAATCATTTGGTTTCAATAAATTTTTTGATGCGTCATACTATGATATGAATGAAAAAGATGTAGTAAACTATGGATTAAAAGATAAACCGTTCTTTAACGAATCAATTCCGTTATTACAAACATTGAAACAACCGTTCTATACGAAGTTCATTACGTTATCGAACCATTTCCCTTATCCAATTGATAAAGCGGAAGCAACAATTGAACCAGCGACTACAGGTGATTCATCAGTAGATACGTACTTCCAAACAGCACGTTATTTAGATGAGTCTGTAAAAGGATTTTTGGATTACTTGAAACAATCTGGTTTATACGATAACTCAATTATCGTTATGTACGGTGATCATTACGGTATTTCAGATAACCATGGCGCAGCAATGTCTCAAGTAATGGGTAAAGAAATGAACTCATTTGAAAATGCACAACTGCAACGTGTGCCATTAATCATTCGTGTTCCAGGAATGAAGGGCGGCGTACAACATCAATACGGCGGAGAAATTGATGTTCTGCCGACACTATTACACTTACTAGGTACAGATACGAAAAATTATGTCCAGTTCGGATCAGATTTATTATCACCAGAGCATAAACAAGTTGTTCCATTCCGTAACGGTAACTTCGTAAGTCCAACAGTTACTGCACTGAATGGAAAATACTATGATACAGCTACTGGTGAATCTGTAGAATTAACAGACGAAATAAAACAAAATGAACAAATGGTTCAAAAATCACTGAAATACTCTGACCAAGTCGTAAACGGTGACTTATTACGATTCTATACACCGGAAGGATTTACACCGGTCGATCGTTCGAAGTACAACTATAACCATCGTGACAAAAATAAAACGAAGGTAAAGACGACTGAAGACGGAGAAACGAAATAAATATTAAAAAGCGCTACTCATATGAGTAGCGCTTTTGTTTGTACATATAACGTTGTCATTATATAGAATTATCTTTCGTTTTTTGTTTCATCTTTCCAAAGAATACTACACCGACAATGATAATAATGATAAATACCCATTTTATGAAAGGATTACTTTCGAAAAATCCAGCGAACCATTTCTCATCTACAATCATTTTCGCGGCAGTATAAGCTAAAACAGCTGCTCCAATCGTAATGATGACAGGGAACCGGTCCACCCATTTTAAAATTAATGTACTGCCCCATACTACTACTGGAATAGATACTAATAGTCCAATGATGACTAAAGAAAAATTGCCATGCGCAGCTCCTGCAACAGCGAGGACATTATCAATTCCCATTAATGCATCAGCTATAATAATGGTTTTAATAGCAGACCAAAATCCTTCTTCTGCCTTAATATCATGATCTTTACCTTCAGCAATTAATTTGTAAGCGATCCATATAAGGAGTACACCACCAATTAGAAGTAGCCCTGGTATTTTTAATAACCAAACGACAACTAAAGTAGCGAGGGCTCTAATCGCGATTGCCCCGATAGTTCCCCAAATAATAACTTTCTTTTGCTGATCTTTCGGTAATCGCCTTGCTGCTAACCCAATTACAATGGCATTATCACCGGCTAACACTAAATCAATTACAATGATGGCAAGTAAGGCAGACAAATATTCGGTTGAAAGAAAATCCATATACACATCACTCCTTAAGAGTAATATGTGCTAAAGTGTTGATAATATAAAAAATAGGATTGAATTTGTATACTCAATCCATAATTTCTTACTGTATTTTGATATATATGTTTTAATTCCGTATAAGTCGCTATTGCAATTTTTTTTGCTTGTCGTTTCTTTTTCTTAATTTTCGATTCATCTTTTTGATACGATTTTCTTTTCTATTATCCCAGTTATCACTTCTGATTTCATTAATAGATTTATCTTCCTTAGCACGAAAACGTCTGACTTTTTTTACAAAGGAAAGGGGGATTTTGCCGATAACACCTTGTTTTTCTAATGAGGCCTCTTTACCTTTATATCAATCAGGATGAGATAATAAATAGTCGAAGTCGAATATTAATCTGTACTCTTCATCCATAAAAGTAAACCAGTCTTCTAATGTTCGTTTATTTGTTTGATGAAAATACATAGAGCTAGCAGTCATGGCACAACACCAGTAACTAAGATCACTCCATAGTACCCATTCATTCGGCACATCAAGTGCTAAAAATTTGAATTGAATATACGAGAAGTAATACTCAAAAACGATAAAAAAAGACTCAATAACCTAATAGAGGAAATCAAGTCTTTTTCATTACATACGATTATCATGCCAGAAGTTTAATGGGAAGTGTTCGTTCTCATTATAGGCTTCTAATTCATATCCTTTTTCTTTCAGCCCTTTAATAATACCAGGTACTGCTTTTACGGACTGTGGATGAATGTCGTGCATAAGGATAACTTCTGTTGGTTTGTTAGCACCATTTAGAACATTCTCTACAATTTTAGCAGATGCAGCATCAACCTGCATTTTGTTGTACTTCCAGTCTAATGAATCGATTGTCCAATCCCAAACTTTTAATCCATTCTCAACAACTTTGTTGCGAAGAGCCTCATTTAATCCTGGCATTGAGCCGTAAGAAGGACGAGTTAATACTGGTGATTTACCTAAAACGCCAGCGATTAATCCTTGATCTTCTTTCATCTCATCTACGTAATGACCCTCTGTGTAAAGTTTCTTGTAGTTATGAGTCATACTGTGCATCCCAACGTAGTGGCCTTCAGTATCTTCACGCTTTACAAGATCAGGAAAAGCTTTTACATTTGAACCAATAAGGAAGAATGTTGCTTTTGCATTTTCTTTCTTTAGCATATCTAAAAGCTCAGCTGTGTATTTTCCAGGACCATCATCAAATGTTAAGTAAGCTACTTTTCTAACTTGCCCATTATATTGTTTTGGAGCTTCTTTCGGTGCAAGAGACGATTGAATTTCACTTACAAATTGAACAGATTTTGCTTCATCCTCTGTACTTGCTAGAGCAGTATGTGCTGATCCTAAAGCCGCTTCGTATGTAAATAATACCCCCGCGCAAATCAACATAGCCCTTTTTACTAAAGTTGTCATTCGAATTCCATTGTGCATAATTTTCCTTCTCTCTATAAAAGTTCTACTCTACTATATTAGCAATTATAGGGAGGTAATTGCAAAAAAAATTTTTTACAAGTGCAAAAAAGTTTGTTCAAAAATATGCAAGATTTTGTATCAATTGCAGTCTTGAAAAAACAGGGTAATTTTAATGTTTATTATGAAAATTTTCAAGAATCAAATTGGGTTCTTCTAATAATGATGTAGGTGGTTTTTAGGGGAATCGGTATCAAAATGAAAGGGGACTAATCATACTTTTGTATCACTTCATTTTCATTCCAATTATTGATTCGAATATTTTTATTTTCTATTAAAATATTGGTATAGAAACAATTAAATTTTGGTCTGGGGAACATTTGATATTATCGGAAGAAATATTTATTACATCTCAACATTTATATAACTGCTTTTATATGAATTTAATACTAAAGTCCTACTATTTATAAACTAATAGGTCTTTCAACTTTGGCAGTTCTCACACTAATGAGGGATGTGAAAGGAAATATATGTAACCTATAATGATTACTATAAAGCTTTGGAAAATGAAAAGGAGGAGATTTGCATGAAGAATTGGGTTCAATTTAGAATGGCAAGACCAACAGATAAATATGAAGAAGTTATAAGTTTTTATGAGATGGGGTTAGGGTTAAAGCGTATAGGAGAATTTTATAATCATGAAGGATATGATGGGGTTATGTTTGGATTACCGGATGCCGAGTATCATTTGGAGTTTACAACGCATGTTAATGGAAGTCCATGTCCGGCACCGACAAAAGATAATTTACTAGTTTTTTATATGCCTAATAAAGATGAAATTGAAAAAATAGTGAATCGATTAAGTAATATGGGCTATCATGAGGTAGAACCAGAAAATCCGTATTGGATAGAGAAAGGGACCACAATAGAGGATCCAGATGGTTGGAGAATTGTGCTTATGAATGCATTTGAATAAAGAAGCTCTTTTTGTATGAAATGGCACGTTTTTATAATGAAACTGGTATGAAAATAGGAACGTCTGCGGCAGCGAATTTATTAGCTACTAAACAAATCGAAAAAGAAAAGGTGCGAATTTTAATGTAGTTATAGTTTTTCCGTACGCAGTGTCTATAGAAGAGTGCTCAGATGTAAAGAGCTTACAAAAAATAAAGAGAGAATCAAACAAATAAAAGTTCTTTCATATTCTATTTTTTACACTTTGGGAAATTGATGAAATGAAAACCTGTATATGTAAAATGTACAGGTTTTTCGTGGTTGTTTTAGTTATATATAGCAACTATAAAATTTCACATACCGTATTTAAAAAATACATATAGGAAAACTAAAAAGTAATGTAGAATATATCGTACATACATATATGAAGTCAATATAAAAGATAAAGAGGTGGGTATATGTTACTTGAAGAAGTAATGCAACAACTAGAGGAATATGGAACAGAACAAAATCGTAAGATCTTTAAAAATCACGGAGCGAAAGAGCCACTATTCGGAGTTAGTTTTGCCAATTTAAAATTGTTAAAAAAGAAGATAAAAAAAGATCATGATTTAGCAATTTCGTTATGGAAAACAAAAAATATGGATGCAATGACTTTAGCAACAATGATTTTAGAACCAAAGAAAGTTACGACAGAACAGCTAAACAAATGGGTACAGGAAGTTGATTATTATTGTTTAATGGACGTTTTGATGACGGCTATTTGTACGTCGCCAATCGCGATAGAAAGAATGGAAGAATGGACAAAGTCTGATGATGAATGGATTGGAAGAGCAGGATGGTCTCTATTAGCAAATATAGCGATTAAAAATAAAACGTTACATGATGAATTCTTCACTCCGTATCTAGAAGAGATTAAAGCAAATATACATAATGAAAAAAATAGAAAAAAAGAAGCGATGAATAGTGCTTTAATCGCGATAGGAATTCGTAATGAAGACTTAGAGAGAAAAGCGATTGAAATTGCACGTGAAATTGGGAAAGTACAAGTTGATCATGGGGCAACGTCATGCAAAACACCAGACGCAGAACCGTATATACAAAAGGCAAGAGAAAGAGCTGAAAAAAAGAAAGTGAAATAAGAAAAGGGGAACGGTTATGAAACCAATGGAAGCAGCACAAAGCATAATTACATCACAATTTCCGAATTGTGATGTAGCTTTACTGGGAGGAAGCGTTGTAAGAGGAGAAGCGACAAAAACATCTGATCTGGACATTGTTATAGTTGATCAAAATTTAACGTCTTGTTATAGAGAATCTTTCTATAGTAATGGATGGCCTGTTGAAGTGTTTGCACATAATTTTGAAACGTGTAAAACCTTTTTTAAAATGGATTGTGACCGAGGGAGACCTTCGTTACCACAATTAGTTTCAGAGGGTATTGTATTAAAAGGAGAAAATGAAATTGTTGAGAGATTAAAAAGAGAAGCAAATGATTTACTAAATAAAGGGCCAGCTAAATGGACTGAAGAAATGATGAAGCAGAAACGATATTTTATTACGGATACTTTGGACGATTTTATTGGTGCATCAAAAAGAGAAGAAGAATTGTTTATCGCGAATTTATTAGCTGATTTATTACATGAATATATATTAAGAGTAAATGGTAAATGGCTTGGAAATTCAAAATGGTTTATAAGGGTACTTAGAAAATATGATGAACAGTACGCAGATCAATTTGTAGCAGCGTTCGATCATTTTTATACAACGGGAGAGAAAAGAAAATTAATTACTTTTGTAGAAAAAACGCTAGAACAGTACGGAGGAAGAATGTTTGAAGGGTTTTCTATAGGAAAATAAAAAGGGGATAACGCAATGAATGTACCATATGTTCAATTAAGAGAATTGACACTAGATGATGTAGAAGATCGATATCAATGGTCATTAGATAGAGAAGTGACAAATCATTTAGTTGTACCGGATCAATATCCACCGTTCACTCGTGAAGATACGAAAAAGTGGATTGAAGCATGTATAAATCGAAAAAATGGTTATGAACAAAGAGCTATCACTACAGAAAACAGCATACATATTGGGTGGGTAGATTTTAAAAACTTTGATAAAACAAATAAAAATGCAGAACTGGGAATCACGATTGGTAATAAAGAGTATTGGGGTAAAGGATATGGATTAGCAGCTTTATATAGTATGTTACATCTAGCATTCTTTGAATTTGAATTAGAAAAAGTTTGGCTACGTGTAGATGAAGATAATTTTCAAGCTAGAAAGAGTTATGAAAAGGCTGGTTTTATTTGTGAAGGATTAATGAGAAATGATCGATTACGTCAAGGAAAGTTCATTCATCGTTATCGTTATAGTATGTTAAGAGAAGAATACGAATCTATAAATAGTAGTTTATAAAAATATTATGTTAACTTAAAGGGGCTGGAGAAATATGATTCGATTACTTACGAAAGAAGATGCAAAACAATATTGGGAGTTACGTTTACAGGCATTACAAGTAAATCCAGAGGCATTTGTAACAACTTATGAAGAGGCGATTCGTCAAGAAAATCCTATTAAGCGAGTGGAAAATAATTTAACAGCTACTACTAGCTGTACATTCGGTGCTTTTAATGAAAAGAATCAATTAGTTGGAGTGGTTACTTTACTAACAGAAGAGAAAGAGGCGTATAAACATAAAGGTCATATCGTTGCGATGTATGTAGATGCAAGCAATCGAAGAAGTGGCCTTGCACGTGAGTTAATACGTAAGGCAATTGAAAGAGCAAGAGAAATGAACTTAGAACAATTGAACTTAGGTGTTGTATCTACAAACGAACCAGCAAAAAAATTGTATGAATCAATGGGCTTTAAAACGTATGGGATTGAAAAGAGAGCTATAAAGATGAATGGTGTGTATAGTGATGATGAACATATGGTCGTGTTCTTTTAATAGAGGGAGTTTAGTATGAAAGATCTCCATTTAGAAAAAAATATGAACCCGCAAGTAGCGATTCTATATGCGACGGTTACTGATACATTTAAACGATTGCAAAAGTTAGTAGAAGGTACTGCTGAGAAAGAATTGTCTTATAAAGGATTAGAAAATAATGAAAATAGTATAGGGCAGCTACTTCAGCATTTAGCGGTTGTTGATTTATACTGGGTGTACCGTTTAAAAGGAGAGGAGGTTCCACCGACACTTGAAAATAAATATGGACCAATGTTGAATGAAATGGGAGGATTGCCTAGTTTAAGAAAGTATAAATTACAAGAATTAATGCAAGATTATGAAGCAGTGCAACATATGTTTTATGAGGAGTGTATGAAACTAACAGAAAATGATTTAACAAGGGAAGTTTTTTATGAGAAGGGAGAAACTGCGACTATAAGGTGGGGAATATGGCATATAGCCGATCATAATCGGTACCATCAAGCTCATATTAGTCAGTTAAGAAAACTATATAGAGCTAGAATAGATGCGAGATAAAGATTTCGAATTTTAATTATATTTAATTTGTTGTATAGTATAAGAAGAAACTAAACAAGGAGTTTTATAATGAAAGCTATTGCAGTAGGGATATTGGCATCATTTTTCTTTGCCTTTACCTTTGTTTTAAACCGGGCGATGGACTTAGAAGGTGGAAGCTGGATTTGGAGTGCTTCATTAAGGTACTACTTTATGGTTCCAATGCTTTTACTTATTGTCATGTATAGAGGGAACTTAAAGCAACTCTTTCAATATATGAAAAATAATCCAAAAGAATGGTTAGTGTGGAGTATCGTTGGATTTGGTCTCTTCTATGCACCACTTAGTTTTGCCGGAGCTTTTGGACCTGGTTGGCTTGTTGCATCAACTTGGCAAATTACGATTGTCGCAGGAATTTTGTTAACACCATTTTTTGCAGTAGATCCATTACATAAAAAACTTCCAATGAAGGAATTAGTTATGTCTGGGGTTATTTTATGCGGTGTTGTACTCATGCAAGTAGAACATGCTTCTTCATTAGGAATTCGAGAAACCGTTTTATGTGTAGCTCCTGTACTTATTGCGGCGTTTGCGTATCCTCTTGGAAATCGAAAAATGATGCAAGTTTGTAAAGGTGAATTAGATGTATTCCAGCGAGTTCTCGGTATGACATTAGCAAGTTTACCATTTTGGTTTTTACTATCTGGTTATGAAGTATCAACAGGCGGATTACCATCAAGTAGCCAAGTTTTCCAATGTTTTATTGTAGCAGTTAGTTCTGGTTTAATCGCGACAGTACTATTCTTCTTTGCGACAGATCTTGTAAAAGATGATCCACAAAAACTAGCAACAGTGGAAGCAACACAGTCCGGTGAAGTTTTATTTGCGCTAGTAGGAGAGCTCATCTTGCTATCTGCGCCAATTCCGTCATCTTTATCTTGGATCGGAATGAGTCTTGTTATTGTCGGAATGATACTACATAGTTATGTAGCAGTCGTTGTGAAAAAAGAAGAAAAAATAACGGCGTAATGAGACTAGCTCTTTATAGAAAGAGCTAGTCTTTTTTCATGGAAAGGGATGTAGAAATGAACTTGCAACGCGTGGAACAAATTGAGAAAGATCCAATTTTAAATGTGTTACAGTATGCAGTTGGGCCAAGTGAAACTAGCTTAAAGAAAGCAGTTTTATATTATGAAAGTAATAAAGGGACTTTGTACAGATATGAAGAAGAGGCTTGTATAGGTATTGAAATAATCGGAGCAAATAAAGCGAGAATATGTCACATAGCAGTCGCTCCACAATATCGTAATAAAGGAATTGCGTTGCAAATGATAAAAGAAGTAGTAAAAATGCTTCAATTAACTTATATAGAAGCAGAGACAGACAATGAGGCAGTAGACTTTTATAAAAAAATTGGTTTTCAGGTTAAAAGTTTAGGAGAAAGATATCCGGGGATTGAAAGATTTCATTTGTATTTTAAAAATAAAACATATTAAAATCATCTTAGAATATAATATCCGGAATAGGATTTGAAGAACTAGTTTGTTTTTCATTTATCCGGCTATTTGGGGGCAGTAAGACTCCCATCTCAAAATTCGGCTGGAGTAAGGAAGCTAGGTGGAAGCCCTGCAGCCCATAAAAGCCCAATTGGTACGGAATAATAATTAATGGGTGATGAACAAAACTGCCATTGCTTAAAGTTTCACTTTATTTGTTCTAATTTTAATAGCAACTATTTGTTAGTTTTTTACAAAAGCGCAAGAAAGGTCGGAATGGTTAGTTGATGCTAAGGAAGGAAGTAAAATATGAGTAAATCAATAAATAATGGAGCAATTGAGAAGAAGCGTGCAGTCTCATTAGATTTAGCAAGGGGTATTATGTTACTATTAATCGTACTTGCCCATGCACCGCTTTACTTGTATGCTGCAGATCCTGGAATTATGCATAGGGTGGAAAGCGGAAGTTTCTTTGATCAAATTGTAAACCTTTTTGGTATATTCATAATTGATAACCGTGCAAGAGCGATGTTTGCCGTATTATTAGGCTACGGTTTGGTTCTAGCACTCGAAGGGCAAATATCAAAAGGGAAAAATGAAAATCATGCTGTAAAAATAGTAAGAAGACGCTCTTCGTATTTAATACTGTTTGGGATTGTGTTAGCAGTCTTAATTGGAGGGCAAGATATTCTTATGGCCTATGGTGTAGCGGGGCTTCTTGTTAGCCCGCTATTAAAGTGTAAAATGAAAACATTAATTCGAACATTTACGATTATCACTATATTGTATATCATTTTTATTCCAATAATATGGGGATTTAATATGCAAGCAATAGGCGATTACGGTTTTTCACCAGATGTTTCAGCAAAAGACACGTATATTAGTACTACAATGTTACGATTACTTTTCTTTCCTCTTATACCCGTTCTCATCCATTTTATGTTCCCGATTATTCCTTCTGTAATTCTTGGTTTGTGGATTGCTAGATATCAGTTATTAATAAAACCAGAGCAACATTTGAAAAAATTATATTTTATAACAATTATAGGATTAGCAATTTCCTTAATAGGTGCTTTGCCTCTATCTTTTATAGGGACTATATGGTATCCAAGTGTATTTACAGCTGGAATGATAAATGGAATCCATATTTTAACTGGAATTGTTGGAGGGTTAGCATATGCAACGGGTTTCGGTATAATAGGGAGTAGATTGAAAAATCTAGGGTACTTTAGCCTTTCATTAATTGCTTTGGGAAAGCGCTCATTAACATTTTTTGTTTTGAATGAGGCACTGCTTGTTATACTTTTATCACCTGTAGCATTTGATTTAGGTGGGTATGTAAGTAACGCTCTTGCTGCATTGATAGCTATAAGTATTTGGATATTGTCTGTCATATTAGCTACAATAATGGAGAAAAACAATCTGAATGGACCATTAGAGATTTTATTGAGACGTTTAATATATAAAAATAAAACAATTGAAAGACGACCCAGATATTAGGTCGTCTTTCAATTTATTATAGTCTATAAATAAAATTATAATCTAATGATAGTTTGTTTTTATTCATGGAATAAAAAGTATAAAATATGCAAATGTGCATCTAAGGTATAGTTTGAAAAAAGTAAGATTTACATTATATAATAAAGGTATCTGGAAAAATATAGATAAAAGAAATTAGGTGTATAACACATGAGAATGGATAAAAGTAAATTTATAAAAATTGCTACTTCAATAGGGATGTCATCTTTTTTATTAACGGGCTGTGGTGATTATGAAGAAGAAACTGCACAGAAAGAAAGTACTGCTGTTAAAACAGATGGTGCAAAGCAAGGGAATGAACAAGAAACTTTAAATTGTGGTGATAAAACTCCAACAATGGAAAATGTAGAAAAAGATGAGTTGTGTAAGGAAATTAATCCTTCATTTTCATCGTATCATGAAAACTCACATTTACCGATACTTCCATTCGTAGCAGGATATTTATTAGCAAGCAGAACCTCAAATATGAATTATACAGCAAAACCAAATGTAATGAAGAAACCGTATGCAAATAATGTTATTTCATATCGTGAAAAAGACGAACGTAGAACTGGTGGCAGCGGTGGTGGAGGGTATTACGGCGGAACTAACAGTAACAATAATAATTCTTCCAATAAAGTGGATTTAAATAAACAACAGCCAAACCCATCAAACAAAGTGACGCCAGATACAAATACGCCGAAATCATCTACGACACAAACGCCGAAAGTGAATTCTGGTTCAAGTGGAATTGGAAACGCAAAAGCGCCAGCCGGATCATAATACGAAAGGATAATAGGATTATGTATACAGAACAAGAGCAGAAAGAGTATATGAAAATATGGTTTTCACTTGCGGAAGAGGCTGGTCGGAATGGTTTTACATGGCCGAGTCTATTAGAAAATGAAGAATGGAATCAATATATGGCAACAGGTATGTATCGTATGCCAGTAAAAACTTATACTGCTATTTCAAAAGCGACAGAGGAAGTTATGTACGTGTTATATAGAACGTATCAATATATTGTCAATACGACAGAAGATTTTCAAAAACTAGGATTTCCAGCTGAAACGTGGGAAATTGCGAGAATGAAACATGCTGGTTTGTTTTCATATTTTACAAGGTTTGACTTTATCGTAAATGGTGAAGATATAAAGTTAATAGAAGTAAATTGTGACACACCTACAGGTTATTTAGAGCCGTCTGTCGCAAATGAAGTATTATGCCGTTATCACGATGTGAATCACCCAAATCATATAGAAGAGCATATTGTGCAGGCGTGGGAACAAATTAAACATGACTATAATATAGGTCCTGAAGAGACGATATATTTTACTAGTTATGATTGGCACGATGAAGATCATCAAACAGTTCAATTTTTAAGAAGCTATTGCTTAGATCAATCAACGGGCTATATAGGAATACAAGATATCGTCGTTGCAGATGATGGTATATATACACCAAATGGTGAACGAATCCATTATTTATATAGACTATATCCAATTGAATATTTAGTTTCAGATACCGATAAAAATGGGAAAAGAATTGGACTTCAGCTTTTAGATCATATAGCGCAAGGAAGAATGAAAATTATTAATCCACCTGCTGCTTTTCTTATGCAAAATAAAAGTGTACTCGCATTAATTTGGCAACTGTTTGAAGAGGGAGTTTTCTTTGAGAAAGAAGAGCGAGAAATCATTCAGAACTACTTCTTACCAACATATTTTACAAATAAACCGTTTATAGAAAGAAATGAATCATATGTTTCTAAACCTTTATACGGCCGTGAAGGCGGAGGGGTATCTATATACGAAAATGATGAACTATTAGCTGAAGATAAAACGGAGTATTACTTTGAACAACGGAAAATATATCAGCAATACATAGAAATGCCTGACTATACAATTGACACATGGGATGGTCCGTATACTGGTAAACTATTAATTGGTTCACACTGTATTAGCGGGAGAGCCGCAGGGTTATTTTTACGTGTAGGCGAGAAAATAACGGGAAACTTATCGATGTTTACAGGGGTTACAATTGAAGGGTAAATGAAACGGAAGAGCTTATCAGTTGTGATGGGCTCTTTCGTTTATATATAGTGTTTGTATTGTTTTGACGTATCACTTTTATTTTTCTTCATACTGAAAAAAACGTATGCAATTAAGCAAATTAGTTCAAATAGTAGAAAAGGGAATAAAGTTTTTTTATTTATCTGCTATTGTTATTTGAGATCGATATATTGTCATTTGATTATTATGCATGTGAATATATAACCTTTTTTTGTAGTGACAGAAATGATTAAGTTAAAAATTAAGAAAAATATGATAATATATGTATGTATTAGTTTTAAAAAATGGGGGAACAATCGTGAAAATGAATGACATAGTGGCAAGTACACAATTGCCAAATACAATCAAAACAATTACAAATGATTTAAGAGAATTAGGGTTAGAAAAAGGAATGACGGTTATTGTGCATTCTTCGCTCAGTTCTATTGGCTGGGTATCTGGCGGAGCCGTTGCGGTAGTAGAGGCGTTAATGAAAGTTATTACGGAAGAGGGAACAATTATTATGCCAACTCAATCTTCGGATTTATCTGATCCGAAACATTGGTCAAGACCACCTGTACCTGAAGAATGGTGGCAAATTATTCGAGATAACGTCCCGGCGTTTGAGCCACATATAACACCAACAAGGGCAATGGGAAAAGTAGTTGAATGTTTTCGTACATATCCGAATGTAGTACGTAGCAACCATCCATTAGGAAGTTTTGCTGCATGGGGAAAACATGCGGAAGAAATAACGATGAATCAGTCGCTATCAATGAGTTTAGGAGAGGAATCTCCATTAAGAAAAATATACGATTTAGATGGATACATATTATTAATTGGTGTTGGATATGATTCCAATACGTCTGTACATTTATCTGAAGTACGTACTGGTGCATGTGAGTTAATAAAAGTAGGGGCACCAATTATAGAGAATGGTGCAAGAGTATGGAAAGAGTTTGTTGATATGGATTACGATTCTGATAAGTTTGTAGAAATCGGTGTAGAGTTTGAGCGAAAAGGAACTGTAACGAATGGAAAAATAGGAAATGCAACGTGCCGTCTTATGAAGCAACGAGATATAGTTGACTTTGGAACAGAATGGTTTCGTAAGAAAAATCAGTAAGGGATGGTTACAATGAAGGGGAAAAAGGTATTAATTACGAGTGGTGGTTGTTTAGAAAAATGGGACCAAGTGCGTGGTCATACGAATATGGCAAAAGGGACAATTGGTAGAATAATCGCTGAAGAGTTTATAAGTAAAGGAGCACATGTTATATATTTACACGGTTATTTCGCTGAGAAACCGAACGATGTAAACAATCAATTAGAATTACACCCATTTGAAGGAATTGTTGATTTACAAGATAAAATGAAAAGTATCATTACGCATGAAAAAGTCGATGCGGTCATTATGGCAGCGGCTGGATCAGATTGGGTTGTAGACAAAATTTGTGATCAAGATGGTAATGTTCTTAATATGAATGGGAAAATTTCAAGTGATATAGCGCCAATTATTCATTTTCAAAAGGCTCCAAAAGTATTAAAGCAAATAAAAGAGTGGGATCCAGAAACCGTACTCGTTGGCTTTAAACTTGAAAGTGATGTAAATGAAGAAGAATTGTTTGAAAGAGCGAAAAATAGAATGAAAGAATCTAAGGCAAATGTAATGATTGCAAATTCACCACATTCTTTATATTCACGTGGAGCGGTGCACTACGTAATTGGACAGGACGGTAGAGGGAAGTTATGTAATGGGAAAGATGAAACGGCGAAAGAAATTGTCAAAAGGTTAGAAGTACTATGTAATCACATTACTGCTTTATAATTTTAAGTATTTGGATAAGAGTGAATCCGCATAGTATATATAGGTAAGTGAAACTTTAATTTATGGGAATTTTACTTTTACACAAACGTTAACCATTCAAGATGGATACATAAAATAATTGGTGAGGAGTGGATTCTATGGAACATTTATTAAAGCAAGCGATTAAACTAAGAAATGAAAAGAAATATGCGCAATCTAGAGAGATACTAATGGGGTTAACCAATTTTACGCGGGATGCAGAAGTGCTTTTTCAATGTGCCTGGATACATGATGTAATGGGACTTGAAACAGACGCTGTGCCGTATTATGAACAGGCAATTGCAAATGGTCTTGATGGGGAGTCACTTTGCGGTGCATATATCGGTCTTGGCAGTACATATCGTTGTATAGGTGAGTATGACAAAGCAATTACTGTTTTAGAAACAGGTTTGCAGCAGTTTCCGGATAATGCCGTGATAAAAGTATTTTTGTCATTAGCAAAATATAACGTTAACGATCATGAATCCGCGATGAAATTATTACTTGAAACGGTTATAAAAGTAGAAGAAGTTAAAGAATTTGTACGTGCCATTACATTTTATAAAGATCATTTAAACGAGGTTTTTAAATAGAGGAGTGAACGTATGAATGACTCACTATCGCGAAGGCGAAAAGGTATTTGGGTTGGACTCGTATCTTTCATCGTGTTATCAAACTATTTATTGTATGCCCTTCCGATTGTACCAGCCGCTCCGAAAGAAGTAGTGCTTGGTTCTTTATTAGATTGTATGTTTGTAATTCCGGTTATTACATATTTCTTTATTATTCGAAAAAGATACTCGCTAACGTATATATTTCCTGTCGTAATAGCTGGATATATATTTGCGAGATTTATTATTCCAAGTGACTATTTACAAGCTTTTTCAAACGTTTCTTATATTATAGTTGTGGGAGAAATTGCCTTTGTAGGTCTAGAATTATTCCTTCTCTATAAAATCGTTAAAGTGCTTCCTGAAACAATCAAACGATATAAAGAATATAGAAGAGAATATTCTTCATTTTCTTATGCGATTGATGCAGCGTTTGATGCTACTATGAAAAGAAATAAATTAGTAGATATCATTGTAACAGAGTGTAAGTTAATCTATTATGCATTTTTATCGTGGCGTGCAACAGTACAGGAAGGTGAATCTGTATACTCATATCACAAAAAGACTGGTGCAATAGGTGTATATGTTATGATTATCCATGGAACCTTAATAGAAAGTATTGGTTTTCATTATTTGCTTCATCAATGGAATCCAGTAATAGCATGGATTTTACTTATATTAAACGTATATGCAATGTTATATTTTCTAGCTGAAATACAAGCAATGCGTAAAAATCCGATTATCATTACAGAAGAACAAATAATCATTCAAATCGGATTAGGAAAGAAAATTGTTATACCATTTACACAAATTGATAAAATTGTGTTTTATAAAGGCAAACCTTTAAAGAAAGAAGAAGAGAAAGAGGTTCTTGACGCAGCTGTGATGGAATTTATAAAGGAACCCCCAACATTTGAAATAACGCTAAAAGAGCCAGTGAAAGCACAATTGTTATATGGATCTTCTAAAACAGTAAGTCGTGTTCACTTAAATGTTGATGAGGAGCGGAAATTTTATGATGTGGTAACGGAGAAATTGAACCATGAATAATGCTACTAATTTTCATCGCGCGTTTGGTGTGTACGGCATTTGTATCGAAAACAATAACATATTAGTAATCGATAAAATTAAAGGTCCATATAGAAATCGGTATGATCTGCCTGGTGGTAGGTTAGAAGATGGAGAAGCGGGCATTTACAGGCAGTTTCACCTATGTTTTGCTTCATTTTGTTTACTGTCTGTTAATACGTGATAAACAAACTCGCGAGTATTTCACTTGCGGGTTTTCATCGTAAACTATTAGAAAATATGATAAAATTAAATAGTAACTTAAGGTACGGTTGGTTGTTCAATTATCACTTCTCCGAATAGGAGGGGGGTGATAATACGTGAGTGAAATAGCGTTGCTACTGCAGGGTGGACTGTTTCTCGTTGCATTGTTAACGTTCGTCGTCGTTTTAATAGACAAGCTCAAAAAATAACAACCCACCTATGCCAATAGAATGTGGGTTGTTTTGTTTGTAAGAAACAAATAGGATAAATGAACAATCCAATCTGCTAAGTTACGTGGACTAGTGTGTAGCCGCACACTGGTCTTTTTTATTTATTTACAATTAATAATTGGTTTATGTGATTGTATTGTTCTTTTCATACTTATTATAACACAGTGTCTTTTCATCAAGAAAGGAGACCGTATGTTCTGATTTCGATTAAATAGTAGGTTTTTTTTCTTTAAATAGCCCATCCATATACTGTTTTAAAGTTTGGACATAAAATTCCTGCCTATTTACATCATTTACGCCGACAATTGGAGATGAAAGTTCATACCTCTTTTCTGATAAATGAACGACAACGTCAAATATATCAAATAGACGAATGAAACAGAACAGGCCATCTTTATCACTTAATAAAATAAAGTAATGGTTCTCGCTATTTGTATTTAATGTATTCCATAAAGAACTTTTACTTAAATCGCGAACTATACTTTTTTCTTTTAATTCCATAAAATCGGCATTTGATAGAATGTTAGAAATAACAATCGCATCTGGATCTTCAAAATAGCCATCAACAGCTTGGACAGCGAAAGTATAAGCTGTTTTTAATACACTCATTTTGTATTTACGGTTATCTAAAAGTAATTCACGTTGAATAGAGCTAGCTACTTTCGTTACACGTTCTTCTTTCCAAATTTCATTATGTAGCGAAATATCGTGCTTTTTACATAGTTTCATAATTAATGCATTGGAATAAAGTATTTCATCACTTACTTCAACAACATCTGTCTCAGCAGCCGCAAGTTCCTCACCATGTTCATTCGTATAGAGCGGGGAATCAATTTGTTTTTTCATTTGCTCAATCTTAAATTGACTTAATTTATGCCGAATTAAGGGACGATCAATATTTGTTGTCATTTGTTCATGGCAAGTATCACAAATTGAGTTTGTGAAATAATATCCACATAATATTTCGGGGATGACATATTGTTCACTAAGTTCTTTCGTATCTTTTCTGCATATGATGCATTGTGTCATTTTTATCACCTTTACCTGCAAATTTGTATGTAATCTCATTGTAGTGTATTTATTGGTATTTTGGAATATTGTAAAGGAAAATATTATGTGAAATTCTTGCTTATTTTGGTACAATGAAGAGAAGTGCTAGTTTAAAGGAGGACGTTTTTTTGAAATCGAAAGTGCACTTTTGGACATTAGAAGTGCTAATGGTTGTAGCGATCATATTTATTTGCACAAAAATATCGTTTCTATTTCAACCGATTGGTATCTTCATATCAACATTGTTTTTCCCAATCTTAATCGCGTTATTTTTATACTTCATATTTAACCCATTGTTAGTCTTTTTGGAGAATAAAAAAGTACCTAGAAATTTAGCGATTTTACTGTTATATCTTTTTATTATAACATTAACTGCAGTTGGAGTTGGGGTAGTTGTTCCAACGATCTCGCAACAGTTAATGGATTTAGTAAAAAATATGCCCGGTTATATTAAAGAGGGAAAACTATACATACAAGATTTATCCCATCACAGATTATTTGAATGGTTATCTACACAAAACTACGTTTCCATTGAAACAATTGAGAAAAACGCGATTGAATATTTAAAGGATATACCAAACACGATTACGTCGAGTGCAACGGCTTTATTTGGTATTATCACAAACGTTGCATTAGTTATCTTCACAGTACCGTTTATTTTATTTTATATGTTTAAAGATGGACATGCGTTTCCAGGGAAAGCAGTTAGTCTATTACCTGAGTCTTACCGTGAAGAAGGACTTCGTATCATTAAGGAAACGAACGAAACATTATCTGCATATATTCAAGGGCAAGCGCTCGTTTGTATATTTGTAGGTGCTTTTACTTTTATCGGTTATTTAATTATCGATTTACCGTACGCTTTCGTTTTAGGAATTATAGCAGCATTTACAAATATCATTCCTAACCTAGGTCCATTTATCGGTGCAGCACCAGCTGTTATTGTAGGTCTGTTCGTATCTCCGATGCAAGCGTTGTACGTAATTATTATCGTAACAATTGTACAACAGTTTGAAAGTAACATCATTTCACCGCGTATTATGAGTTCAAAATTAAATATCCATCCGCTAACAATTATTATTTTAATTTTAGGGGTAGGGAACTTTGCCGGAATTATCGGAATGATTTTAGCAGTGCCAGTTTATGCAGTAACAAAAACAGTTGTATCGAATTTAGTGAGATTGTTTAAGACGAAACGAAGTAATCGAAAATAGTATAAGTTGAGAAAGATACACCGCTTTTTTAAGTGGTGTATCTTTGCTTGTTAAAGGATATTAAAAAGTGTTTTAATGTAATTTTATTATATGTTTTTTATATATCAAATTTAGCAGTAAACTTGTGTGATATAAGCTCTATAAAACTATGTGGAATCCCTCTGAACTATCCAAATCATTTCCTTACAACGTACTATCAACATCATAATCGACTCCTTTCAATTTTTATATGTTTAAAGAATTATAGGTGAGAGTAGTATTCGCTTCTACGATCTCGAATTTCGTCCATAATCTTTTTGTATTGTTGTTCTTGTTGTAATTCAGCTTCAGAAAGGCTTTTTTTCTGGACTGTAATTGTTAAAAAGAAAAGGTGAAATTTCATGATACATTCCTCCTTTCGAAAGGAACTATAAATGGCTACAGTAGTGACTTTGACGTTCTTTTACATCTTCCATAGCTTTATTAATTTGATGGTCATGCAATATCTCGCTGTCTGAGAACTTAGTTTTTTGAATGGTAATCGTTAAAAAGAATACTTTAAATTTCATTAGATAATACCCCTTTATAAGTTAATTAGAAAAGACGGCTGTAATAAGAAGCTTGACGCTCTTTTACATCATCCATAATGTTTTGAACGTGTTGTTCATGTAAAATCTCATTCTGTGAAAGCTTACGTTTTTGAATGGTAATTGTTAAAAAGAATGCTTTAAATTTCATTAGATAATACCCCTTTATAAATGATTTAGAAAAGACGTGTGTAATAAGAAGCTTGACGCTCTTTTACATCATCCATAATGTTTTGAACGTGTTGTTCATGTAAAATCTCATTCTGTGAAAGCTTACGTTTTTGAATGGTAATTGTTAAAAAGAATGCTTTAAATTTCATTAGATAATACCCCTTTATAAATGATTTAGAAAAGACGTGTGTAATAAGAGGCTTGATGCTCTTTTACTTCGTCCATAATAGTTTGAATGTGTTGCTCACGCAAAATCTCTTTCTGTGAAAGCTCACGTTTTTGAATAGTGATGGTTAAAAAGAATGCTTTAAATTTCATTAAGATATTGCTCCTTAAAAATATATTTTTAATACATTTGCGTATAGTAAGAACTTTTAATGTCAGTCATTTTATCAGTCAGTTGTTTTAATTGTTGTTTACGAAAGATTTCATCTTCAGATAAAGTGTTTTTCTGAAGTACAGTCGTAAAAAAGAAAATATGAAAAGTCATAAATGAATTCCTCCTTTCGAAAAGGAATTACAGGTGATCACAATAAAGCGCTTGGCGCTCCTTAACATCATTCATAGCTTTTTCAATTTGCTCATTATGAAGAATTTCACCTTTAGAAATTGTATTTCTTTGAATCGTAATACTTAAAAACAATACGCTAATAGTCATCGAATGTTGCTCCTTTCTTTGAAAAATAATGTAAGTGACTAAAAAATTGCACAAAAAAGCCACAGGAAGATATAGTTCTCCTATGGCCAGGCGTGAAAAAGCCACAGGAAAGTATACGACCTCCTGTGGCGAATTTATGAATTAATAGAAATAATGTACGATTTTCAATTCTCCATTAGGGTGGTCGAATTCATATTTAATTGTCCAGAAAACACAGATGCAGTTAATGCTAAAGTTAAAGCATGTAATTGTAATTTCATCATTTCCTTCGACCTCCTTTTAGAATTTTTTTCTTACGTTAGTAAGTATATACAATTAATGGATAATTGTAAACATGAAAATTGAAAATTTTTAATTTTGATTAAAATGCGTATGTTTTAAAGGGTTTTGAAAATAAGTATTGTAATTAACGAAATGTCGATAAAAATGGGGGCTGCTAAATGAAATATATGCATCGTAATGTGGTTGTTATGCTAACAATTTTTTTATTTGTTACTGCTTGTTCTAGCGGAGAAAGAATAAAAGAAATATCAGATATGGAACCAAGTGATTTTAAAAAATATGCGGGGACATACGTTGGTAATAACTCAGATGTAGTTGCAATTGTTAATCATTTACCCGGTGGTGAAACATTTCAAAGTATAAGTTTAGAGAATGAAAGTATAAAGGTGTACTATGGTGCAAAAGAGAATGGACCACTTACAGAAGACATGGTTGAGACGTATTGGTTTGATGGTAAGGATACGATGAAGAAGAATTTTCTCTTTAACGTTATTTATTTTGCGATTTTAGTACCAAATGCAAAAGGTTACGAGTTTCAATTAGAAAATAAAAACTTCACGATAAAAAGAGAAGAAATACTATCAGTCCTGTATGAAAAATTTGATGATTTTCCAAAAGAAGATAATTTATGAGATAAAAACAAAGTAGTAAAGTTCCTTAATGATAATAACAAAAAAATTAATAGGTTTGTGAATGATAAAGATTTCCGAAAATCTTTATTTGTTAAATATCCAATAAAGTAGTCGAAATAATTGGAGGGACAAAGATGGAGTTAGTATACAAAATTTCTTATCATAGAATGCAGGATCATTATTTACCTAAGTTAATACAGGCAATTAGCCTCGTTAGTGAAGAAGATTTGTGGAAGCAAGGGAACTCTGTTAATTCAATTGGTGGAATCGTATTGCATATTTGTGAACATATACAGAGAAATACTAGTCGTTATAAAAATCCAAATATAGTTTTTGAAAAGGGAATCGAGGAGTATTTTCCAGTAAAACGACAACATACTGAAGTTTTGATAAAAACTTTTGAAGAAATATTTGATGAGTGGGGAAAAGCATTTATACAAGCTTTTGCAGAAAAAGGGCATATTGATCTACATAGTTTATTACATTTAGTGGAGCACACAAGTTATCATTTAGGGCAAATAGTAGATCGTACAAAGTCAATAAAAGGACAACAATTTAACTTTTGTCAAAATGGTATAAATGAAAAGAATTTGAGAACAAGAGTTGAAAATTTGAAATTTTAGAAAAGAGAGTCATTCTTAAACGAATGACTTTCTTTTTTTATAAAAGAAATTTATGGAAATAAATATTTTAATGTGATATGGTTAATTACATAAGTAATGAACCTATGAACCTAAGGTGGTGAAATTGTGAAACCTACTCTAGAGCAAAATAAATTAATATACTTACAAATTGCAGAAACAATCGAATCTGATATTTTAAAAGACATATTGCTTGAAGAAGAACAAGTTCCATCAACAAATCAATTTGCGAAGATGTTACAAATAAATCCAGCTACTGCAGCTAAAGGGGTAAATGTATTAGTGGATGAAGGGATTTTATATAAAAAGAGAGGGATCGGGATGTTTGTTGCAAAGGGAGCGAAAGAAGTTGTACTAAAAAAAAGACAAAACACTTTTATGACCGAATATTTACCTAAAGTGTGGGAAGAAGCGAAAGTGCTAGAAATATCAAAAGATGAATTGATGGATATGATTCAAAAAATTACGAAGGAGGGGAAAGAGGGATGATTGCACTTGAAACGTTAGAGTTAACGAAAAAATATAAAAAGAAAATAGCTGTAAATGAAGTAACGATTTCATTGGAAGAGCATAAAATATATGGTTTGCTTGGAAGGAACGGAGCAGGGAAAACGACTTTATTAAACTTACTAGCAGGACAAATTATTTCGAGTAGTGGAAGCGTATCTGTATTTGGTGAAAATGTATTTGAAAATAGTAAAGCGATGCAAAATATTTGTTTTGTTAGAGTAAAAGAAGAGGCTCATTTAAGTTATAAAGTAAAAGAATTTTTTAAGATGTGTAGCATGTTTTATAAAAATTGGGATGGAGCTTATGCTGAAGAACTGGCAGATAAATTTCAGCTGAATATGACAGAGAAATACCATAAACTATCCCATGGTATGCAAACAGTCGTAGGAATTATTCAAGGATTAGCAAGTAGAGCACCAATTACTATTTTTGATGAACCAACTACAGGTTTAGACGCAGCACACCGTGAATTATTTTATAGTCTACTACTAGAAGATTACGGTGAGTATCCACGAACAATTATATTGTCAACACATTTAGTAGAAGAAGTAACTCATGTTATTGAAGATGTAATTATCATAAAAGAAGGAAGATTGGTTGTTCAATCATTGGTGGAAGATTTATTACAACAAGTTCAGATTATTTTAGGGCAAAAAGATAAAGTGGACGAGTTCTCAATCAATAAAAAAGTATTAAATCGAGAAGTTTATGGAAATAAGGGTATTGCTGTTATATGGGGAAAATTGTCTAATGAAGATTATGACTCTATTGAAGAATTAGGATTAGTAGTTGATGGAATAACATTACAAAAATTATTTATTCACATAACTGGTGGTGAAGTAAAATGACGATATTAATGAAGCAGTTAAAGTTACATATAAATTTTCATTATAAAGCACTATTAATATTTTGGATTGTAGCTTTATTAATAAAAGGAGCTTTAAATGTTGCTCATATAAATGCAGTGGAAATTGGTTATTTACCCGAAATTATCAATAATCCTTCAATAGCTATTATGATATTTATAGTAGGAAGTGTTTTCATCATACAAGACGAGCTGTTTCGTTTAGCGGTTTCATTCGGTGTAACGAGAACACAATATTTTATCGGAGCAATTTGTTATATTGTACTTCAATCTGCATTATTTTCATTTCTTCAAGTTATGCTTTTACAAGATTTAAAATATAACGTAGTAAATGTTAACTTTTGGGAGCAATTGGTACAACAATTTATTTTACAATTTTTATTTTATGTTACGACAGCATGTTTCTTTCAACTAGTAGTCGTGTTTAAGCAAAGATTTAAGTGGATCGGTCTTATGATTGGTGGGACACTTTTCTTATCAATGAATAGTGTACTTTATGGAGAAGCGGGGATAAAAGGTTTAATTTTTACAAACGATGCATCTTTAATCGACATTCCTTATTTTACTGTTATTTCAATCGGATTAACTATTCTTTATATCATAACTAGTAGTATATTTATTCGTAAAGTATCATTTGAACGAACGGTTTAAAATAGTACTAGATTATTATTTTAGAGAGAAGGAAAAGTAAATGGGAGACACTTCTTCACTAATTACAGTCTTTTTATGCATTGCACTGCTCATATTTTGGCGTCGTTATCGTTCTATGCACAAGCCAATAAAAGGAACAGGAAAACGTATTTTATGGCCATTACTATTTTTAACACCAGGTATTGTATGGTTTTTTGGGCCCGTACATCCAGCTATCTTACAAGTTATAATAGCAGCATTCATTGGAATTCTTTTCGCCGTACCACTTATAGTTTTAACAAATTATGAGCGAAGAGATGATGGGAATATTTATACGAAAAAAAGTGCAGCTTTTTTAATTACTTTTATTGCACTTGTTATTTTAAGATATGGTTCAAGACAATTTATTGTGGATTTAGATCAACAAACGATTGGTTTATTATTTTACGTAGTCGCAGTATCGTATATCATTCCGTGGAGAATTGCTTGTTATATAAAGTTTAGAAAAGTTTGGCGGGAAAATAGTAATCATGCTATATGAAAACTTCTCATTTGAGAAGTTTTTTATTTTTACATGTAAGCAAAACTATTTGTTGAAGTGCAAGGCTGTCATAGAATATGATACAAATTAAGATGAGGGAAAGTAGAGGGTATAAAAATGCGTACAATTTTAGTTTTTCTAAATAACATGTCCATCAATAAAATAGAGAACATTAGACAAAAACATGATTCTTTATTTGGATTAATTCCACCACATATAACAATCGTATTTCCATTTAAGAGTAATATTTCAAATGATGAATTAAAATCTCATATTTTTAATGTATCAAAAGGGGTAGGCAAAATTGAAATTGAGTTTGCAAATCGTATCACTAATGTAGGAAACTATTTGTTTTTAGAAGTTGAGGGAGGGAAAGAACAAATAGAAGAACTACATGATATGCTCTATACAGGACCTTTAATACAATTTTTGAAAGAAGATATTCCGTACATACCGCATGTAACAGTCGGGAGAAAAGAAAGTGTTGAGTTAGCTGCTGAAGTAGCTAAGGATATTCATAGTTTCCCTGAAAAGTTGCAATGTGTAATTGATAGAATTAGTGTAGAGCGAATTGGGAAGAACGGAGAATCAATTATTGAATTTGAAGTGCCGTTGAAAAAAGGCTGACAAAAGTCAGCCTTTTTTATTTGTAACATGGAGTAAAGCACCAATCGCACCGCTATTGCCACCATCTTGTAAAAGAATAGGTGTTTTATTTTGATATTTTGTGTAGCTACTAATAATATTTTGAAGGTGCACGTTATTACATAGAGTCGAACCAATATAAATAATATGGTTAATGTTTTTTGTTTCGGCGAATTGAAGGCTTAATGCAGTAACGACTTCACCGACAAGTCCTTGTACAGTAGCAAGTATATCTGAGTTATTATAATTTGATGCTGTAATAGCGGCTTTACCAAAATTGCTTGCAGTTAAGCTATTATCAATAGGTGAGAGAATTCCACCATAAATATCTCCAACCGTAATATCTAGTTCTTTTCTAGAACCTATTTTTGTTAAAGGGATCACATCTTCAAAATGATCTATACTTGTTAACAATTTTGAAAGTCCCATAATAGTACCACCGCCAACACCAGTTCCACCAGCTCGAATATATTTGTCATTATAAACGTAATGAATAGAAGTACCTGTACCGATATTTGTTAAAATAAAGTTGTTTATATCATATTTCTCTTCTTTTAAAATGTATCGGACACCTATAAGAGTAGCTTCAAATTCGTTTAGTTCTACTATTTTATATGAGTCTGAAAGTAGTTGCTGTAATTGTTTTGCTTTACCACCTGTAATACATATTTGTTTTTTACCAGTGTTTTTCTTAAGCCAATTTATTATTTTATCTTGTTCATTTGAATAAAATTTTTCAAAAGCTAATTGCTTTTTTTCGTTCAAGTAAGCAATTTTCGTTAATGTTCCTCCAGCATCAATACCGATAGTACTTTCCATCTTCCTGCTCCTAACCAAGTAATTTGTTTACTCTGTTCATGTTGGTGAGACGAATTTGTAGGAGATAGATACCCGGGTGAATTACATCGTCTCTATTCTGCTTGATATATTAATAGCTTTTCTATCGTTACAATCGGCTGGTTATTAACAGTTGCGGTGCCTTTACCGAGAACAAAACCTCGGCGATTGCGAGTTAGCTCATAATGTAAATCAAGTTTATCACCGGGATGTGCTTTTCCGTGGAATTCAACCCCATCTAATGAGGAGAGGAAGCCTAATCCTTGAGAGTCACTTGTATGTACAAATGCACTAAGTTGAGCAAGTGCTTCTACGATTAACATATGAGGCATATGTTTTTGACTATCATTTAAAAACCACTCATTATTTGTAATGAGTTTATATCCCGTAACGGATTCACCATGTTTTACATTTGTCACTTTATCAATCATTAAAAATGGATAACGATGGGGAAGAGTGTCTTTAATATGCATATGAAAATACCTCCAATGAATAATACCCCTGCTACAGTTAAGCAGGGGAGTTATCATTAATTTTTAACTAATTCATTTGCTTTTTCAAGAGAAAAAATACCGCTATTTCTAATGTTTTCCACAACTTGTTGTAACACCTCTTTATCTTGAACTAGTGCAATACGTACAAAGCCTTCCCCGTGAGGTCCAAATGCATGACCTGGTGTAACAACGACATTCGCATGATCCATTAATGCATAAGCGAAGTCTAGAGAAGTCCAGCCTTGTGGAATTTCAGCCCAAACGAACATACTACCAGCTGGCTTATCGACGTTCCAACCAAATGTTCGGAAACCGTCGACTAAAGTATCTCTACGCTCTTGATAAATACCGCGATTTTTCTCACAAAAAGCAGCCCCATTTCTCAGTGCAGCACATGCTGCTTTTTGAATGGGTAAAAACACTCCGTAATCTGTATTTGATTTAAACTGAGTAAGCGCACGAACTATTTCTTCGTTTCCGATCATATATCCAATGCGGCTACCCGCTAAACTATAACTTTTTGACAAAGAGTTGATTTCTACGCCAACTTCTTTAGCACCAGGTACAGAGAGGAAGCTAATTGGTTTATTACCATCAAAATAAAATTCAGCATAAGCGAAATCATGAACAACGATAATATTGTGTTTTTTCGCGAATGAGATTACCTCTTTAAAGAAATCTTCATGAGCCATTGCCGGAACGGGATTCCCTGGGAAGTTCAAAATCATCATCTTCGCTTTATCGGCAATTTCTTCAGGGATGGCTTCTAAGTTAGGTAAGAAATCATTTTCTTTCCTTAAAGGCATGTAGTGGGATGTTGCACCAGCCATTTGAATTCCTGTTTCATAAGCTGTATATCCTGGATCAGGAACTAATATAATATCTCCCGGATTCGCATAAACCATAGGTAAATGAACGAGTCCATCTTGTGAACCCATTAATAATAAAACTTCTTTATCAGCATTTAATTTAACATTATGAGTGTTATTATAATATTCAGTTACAGCTTCGTGAAATTCTTGAATACCACTTAATGTGTATCCATAGCTTTCTTTTTCACTTGCTGTATGTACCATTTCTTCTCTTACGAAGTCAGCAGGCGGCATATCAGGATTCCCGATACTTAAATCAATCATTTTGTGACCTGCTGCAATTTTTTCTTTTTTATAGGCCCCTAATTCACTAAATATAGAAGATTGGAATGCTTTCATTCTAGTTGCTAACGTGTAAGTCATCAAAACCCCTCCTAAAAACAGTGTTTTCTTTCCGCGTTTTTAATTATTCTGAAAACACATGGTTCCATTTTATCATTTTTTTATGAAAATTAAAACGATTGACAAATTTAGAGGGAGGATTAGTCTATTTTGAAAGGGGCGGTGTAAATAAGGTAGATCGGTTAACTGAACTGTCTATTATGTTTAGGAAGTTTTGTAGTTTTTGTGAAGTATATCCCGCATATTTTGGATAAAAAAGAACACGAAAACGAGGCCTAATATACCACTAAGCCAATAGTATGAATCTCCTGTCGTGAATTTTTTATAAAATGAAAATGTATTCCATAGGATTAGGATAATGGAACAGATTGTTGACACAATTAATGAACTTAAACTTCTCAAAAAAAGCACCTCACAGTAAAAATATTGTTATTGTATAATATTACATTTAAATTAAAAGATTTAAAAGAGGGAAACCTTTTGAGAAAGCTTTGTGAAATAAAATAACGCAGAAAATATTTTCTGCGTTTCATATGAGGTGTAATCATTTCTTTTTATATGTACATAATCTTTCCACTGCATAAAAGTATACATTTAATGTACCATCGACAACTTTTATAGTTTGATCTGATGTAAATGAGTTACCATAATCAATGTGATATACATTAGAATCTTTTATAAATGAACCTTTGTATAAATCTTCTTTTTTCTTCGTTGTTTGCATTTCCACTAAGTTTTGAACAATTTTTTCTTTCTTTTCTTCTTTTACAACTGTTTCAAATTTATAAGATGCAGGGCAAAGACCGTTTTTGTCGTCAATGATCTCCCAAGAACCGTATATATCATTATTGCTACATCCACTAAGTAGAACGATGAATATTGGAATAATTAATAGAACCTTTTTCATTTTGTACTCCTTTCTTTTCTTTATCAATAAACGTGCGAATACGATACGAACATTGTAATAAATAAAGTTTAAATTTTTATAAAGAATTATTTAATTTCATATAAAAATTTAGGGGGAATTGAAAAAGCATGAATCTAGTGTAAAGTCAGATTCATGCCTAGTGTACTATCTTATGTTTTGTTTTTTGTGGATAAATGAAGCGGAAAGAAGAATGACAATGCCATTTAAAATATATACATTTACAATAGAAAAGGTTAGGTTGACTGCTCCAAAACTAGCTTTATTGAATATAGAAGTTAAAGCTGAAGTAGTCAAAAAGATAATGGGAGTTAACAGTAAAAATATGAAACCTGCCACAATTCTTCTTTTAAAGTTATGTTGAGAAAGGGAAATAGCTAAAAAGTTTATGATGCTAAACAGAGCTAATACAAAAATAAAGATAATAAATAACTGCATACCATCAGACAATTTCGCACCTCCTGTATATATCATGTTAGTATACTGTATTCGAAAGTGAAAGAGGGTACTCCTTTAAATAATTACAATAAGCGTAATAAATAAGGTTTTATATAACAAAGACACATGGATTAATCTAATATGATTCATGCGTCTTTGTTTATGTTATAAATTCGCAGATTGCGAAGGTTGTTTTTCATATTGTTTCTGTTTAGATAATGAAATGAAAATAATTAATAATGAAATGACGCCGAAAATTAAGACCATGTACTGCAATCCAATCGTATCTAAGAAGAAGCCTGTGCCGAGTAAGACAATTTGGAACATCACTCTCTCAAACATATTACGGAATGAGAAGAGACGGCCGTGATAGCTTTTTTCCACTTTTGTTTGGAAGATTGTCGACATAATAGGGAAGAAGCAGCCGACACTAAAGCCAAACAAGCCAAATGATGTAAGAGACATCCATTTTATATCACTAAAGAACAATGATAGATGTGCAAAAGCAGTACAAACTGCGAAGAAATATAGTAACTTTTCAGGTTTGAAATGATCAGATAGACGTTTAATAACGAAGGCACCTAACATAAATGCGACGCCTTCAATTGTATATATAAATCCTTTAATTGTCGGATCATGTTGCATTTCACTAATGTTAATTACCATTAAATTAAATCCAGCTATAAATAATAGAGGGATAATACTTAATATAAGTGCTGTAAAAGCAATTGGAATTCCTTTTAAAATACGAAATACTTCCATAAAACTATTATCTTTTGCAGCTTGTTTACTTGGTGTTGTTGATTTTTTATCTTCAAATTGTAGGAAGAATGTTGAGAGGAATAATAAAGCGTATGCTGCCATTGAGAAGGCATACATATACTGTAAACTCATTACAACTAAAAGAATTCCACCTAGTGAAGTACCTGCAATACGAGCGATTGTACCTACATTCATATGTACACCGTTCATCTGTAATAATTCATGCTCACGTACGATAAGTGGAATTACAGATTGTAATGCAGGAAAATAAAATGCTGCTGAAATTTGAAGAGCAACCATAAATGCAATCATAAAGGCGATACTTTCAAATTGGATAGCGAAAAACATGAAAATAACACTAATAACACGACCGAATCCGGCATAAAGAAGAACTTTTTTCTTTTCATACTGATCAATAATGCGACCAGCCATAGGACCAACTAGAACACCTGCTAATAGTCCGATAAATAATATAACTGATTTCATGAAATCAGAAGGGACATATTTTTGCATAAATTCAAGGTTACCAAGAATACCAAGCCATAACCCTAAACCAGCAATAAACTCCCCAATTAATACAATCCAAACATTTTTATTACGCCACATAATATAAAACCTCTCCGTCTTTTAAAATGAAAAACTCGTATATAAAACCTCCTTATTTTATGTATAATTTATAACGAATTTTTTAGAGTCAGAGTCTATATTACGTGTTTCATGAATGGATTTCAATCTTTTTGATTTGTTAAAAAATTGATTTATTAGTTGGTGAAATAAGCAATAAAAATGTGAAAAATTAATGATGAAGTGTCTATTGAAAGTAAGGATACATATAAAAAAGCAAGAACGTACATAGTACGTCTCGCTTTTCTCAAGTACAAAATTAAATATTAGATTGGCTTAGCAGCATTTACGTTCTTGTCCAATAGCTAATGCGCTAAAAGATAGAGGACCAATAACTTCTGCACTTGCACCACTAGTTAGGTTTTCTACAGTTAATGAATATTGGTGTGTTCCACTGCCAACGTTTTGATCTATAGCTTGAAATGTTTGAGCATAGAATTGTTCAGAATCTGTAGATTCAATACCTACTTGTGTATTAAAAATTTCAATGTTATCACGGAAAATTCGGAATAAAATTTGTGAAATCTCAGTTATACCTTTTACGCCAACTGTAGCGATTAATTCTACTCGATTATTACGTGAATCTCTACTTGAAATTCTCAATTTCAAATTTGCTAGAATTGCTTTATTTGGAGAAGCTGGGATTGCAAAAGTTGTTTCACCAGTTTTACTTATAGGTTGAGTAGCTTGGTAATCAATGATATGAGTCATATTCGTCACCTCCTCATATACTAAAATATGAAAGTAGCAATGAAATAGCTTGGACAAATAATAGAATGTATTAAGAGAATGGAGCACAATTGTTGAAAAGAGGGAAATCGAATAAAGGCATCAAGAATATACCACAATTAGGTGATATTTTTCTTGATGCTTTTTGTAATTAAGCAGAATATTCTTCTTTACGCACTTCGAAAAATTCATTACGACGTAAGTAATTATAAACTTTCTCGGAAACCTCTTCTTCTTCAGACATTAAGAAACGATGATCAAAAGCATAGAATGATTGACCTTTAATTAATTTTACGTAGTATATTTTACACGCCTCCTCTAGCATAATTGGAACTTACCTAAACTTATGATGGCCTATATGCTTGTTAATCATACTTGGAGTTTCAAAGGATAGAAGCTAAACAAATTGAAAAAGCTTACAAAACTGTAATGCTGTTGTCACGTTTTCTGATAGTAAAAAATAACTAATTTCATCTATACTACAAATAAGTTACATAAAATAAGGGGGTAAAAAAGATGGATGAAGTGATTGGAGAAGTAGTAGCAGGTATTTGTGAATTTGTAGTTGAAGTAACGGCTGATGCTATTGGAAATTTAGTTTCTAGAAATAATGAGGAAAAAGAAAAGATATAAAAATATAAAGGCTGATTTCTAAAGGGAAATCAGCCTTTATATTTTTACATTATATTAATATTATTTAAATATTTGTTTGTTAGGATGGAGATGAAACCAATATAGGAGGTGATTAAAATAAATATGCCGAGTTTGGGATTAGATTTATCTAATTCCCGTTTAATTATGGCGAATGTAGACGAAAGGGAATATCATTTTATTATACGTGAACATCCAATTTTAGGGAAAATTATATCGCTACTTGAAAATGGAAAAGAATACGGCTTAATGGATAAACAAATCGCTAATAAAGATAAATTTATAAAATCGGAGCTTATTAAATTAGATTATTTTAACCTAGATGTTCTACAGCATACACCTGGATGGATATGGATCGGCATGGATCAATTTGGTTTACATGCTCGTGAGGCTACTTATAACGAAGTAGACGTTATTATGAAGTTGAAAGAGGATTTATATTATATAGATGTATATGAAAAAGTAAAAATGTAATAAATATTTAGTCGGGTTAGGGGACAAGTTCCCGTAGCCTTTTTTGTTTAGTATATTGATGATAGGACAGCATGGTAAGAAGTGAGCCGAAAAGAGGATTTGAAAATACATAAAGAGAACTTTAATTATTATATGAATCCTATATGTAAATAACAATAGAAAGAAGATGATAAAATGAGTAAAGAAGAGCTTGTAAAACAACAGTTTGGTAATAATGCGGAAAAATATGTGAAAAGTAAAATTCATGCTAATGGACCAGACTTACAATATGTGGTTCAACAAGTTGAGTCTCGTCATAATAAGCGTCTTCTTGATATTGCTACTGGCGGTGGACATGTTGCGAATGTATTAGCTCCATTGTTTAAAGAAGTAGTTGCCTTAGACTTAACAGAAAAAATGCTAGAGAATGCGAAAAACTTTATTATAAGTAATGGATATGAAAATGTATCTTTTGTCGCTGGAAACGCTGAAAGTTTACCGTTTGCCGATAGTTCTTTTGATACGATTACGTGCCGAATTGCAGCACATCATTTTACGAATCCAGCTCAGTTTATATGTGAAGTAAATCGTACGTTAGAACATAATGGATTGTTTATTTTAATAGATAATGTTTCACCGGAAAATAATGAATACGATACATTTTATAATTTTATAGAAAAAAAGCGAGATCCGAGTCATGAACGAGCGTTGAAAAAAACAGAATGGATTACTTTGTTAGAAAAAAACGGTTTACAAATGCAGTCATGTCTTACTTTTGACAAGAAATTTGAATTTGACTGGTGGTGCGATATGATGAATGTACCTTTGCAGAAACGCGTGAAGTTAACAGAATGTATGATGAAAACATCAGTTGAAATGCAAGAGTTCTTTAACATTCAATATGAAAATAATAAAATTATATCGTTTTATACTGAAATGGCATTGTTTGTATGCAAAAAAAGCGCGACATTAAAAAGATAAATTTCTTGCAGTCTTTTCAAAGTACGTTATACTTAGTACAGAGAAAATGAGAATTGAGGAAAAGTAATAATGATTCGCGTACGTATTGAAGGAACTGAAGAAGAAATGCTTGAATTTATGGAGAAAATGCCGGATATTCCTGGATTTGAAAAAACACATTTGAGAGAACCGAGAAAAGGAAATAATCCAAAATACGATTCAAGTAAAAATGTACTAGCATATTTATCTTATAAAAAGATCGAAGTCGCCAATAAATAGGCGGCTTTTTTAGTTTGCACCGTTTCACAGCCTTGTCTTTTTCACATAATAATAATAGTAGATTATGTTGAAGAGGGGTGAGGATAGTTAATAAGAAAATCATCTTTTTTGGAGACTTTGGTATTGACGATGCTGTGGCGTTAATTTATGCAAATAAAACATGTAAATTAGATATTTTAGGTATTGTTGCTGAATATGGAAATGTATCGCGAGAAATTGTAACGGAAAATGTGTATTTTTTAGAAAGATACTATGCTACAGAAGTAAAGATCATTGAAGGTGCAGCAAGACCAATGACAGCTGAAGAGCCATTATTCTTCCCAGAAATTCATGGGGATCATGGTTTAGGGCCAATTATTCCACCTGATATGAGGATTTGTAAACGGGAAAATTTTTGTGAATTAATTAAATTAATTGAACCTTGTCCAGAAGATATTGTTATCGTAGCGACAGGACGATTAACAACATTGGCAACGTTATTTTTATTATATCCAAATGTAATGGATAAGGTATGTTCGTATTATATTATGGGCGGTGCTTTTTTATTTCCTGGTAACGTTACTCCTGTATCAGAAGCGAATTTTTATGGAGATCCAATCGCCGCAAATATTGTAATGAAGTACGCAAAGAATGCGACTATTTATCCTTTAAATGTCACGCAAGAAGCACGAATTACTCCTGAAATGTTGGATATTATTAATAAAGAAGGAACAGGGCAGGCAAAGCTTATTAAACCAATGATAGATTTTTATTATGAGAACTTTTATAAAAAAGAATACCCGGGTATTACTGGAAGTCCGATTCACGATTTGCTTCCGTTTATTTCATTTATAAATGATGATATTTTTGAATATAAAAAATCTGCAGTTTGGATTAGTACGACAAATGACGTAACAAGAGGACAAAGTGTAGCAGATTTTAGAAAAATAGCTGAGCCGACAACGTTTGATAATAGGCCTATTCAAAAAATTGCGGTTGGTTTTAACTATCCGGCTTTTAAAGAAGAATTTATGCGAACGATATTAAAGCCCGATTGTCCTTAATTTGTGTAATACGAAAGGCATCAACCAGAAGACGAAAAAACTGGTCGTTCATTATTTTGAAATAATCTAATAGTTGATCTGTATGAATAACTAATGAAAAATGTAACATAACTAATGGTAAGCAATTGTTTCTAATTATATTTTGATTGGTGAAATATAAAGGAGGTTATCATATGATTTGGTCTTTAATCGTAGGTGGTATATTAGGATGGTTTGCAAGTTTAATTACTGGGAAGGACGTACCTGGTGGTGTAATTGGTAATATTATTGCTGGTATTATCGGTTCTTGGATTGGTTCGAAATTACTTGGTAGTTTTGGTCCAGTCATTGGCGGATATGCAATTATTCCAGCTTTAATCGGTGCGATCGTTTTAATTTTCATCGTAAGCTTCTTATTACGAGCAATGCGAAAATGAATGTACGGACTGTTTACATTTGTAAGCAGTCCTTTTTATATGTTATGCTAGCATTATACAATCAGGAGGTGTCAGCATTGAAAACATTTACAGTAAATTTCCATCAAGAAGATAATGCTAAAGCGACAACAGTACATAAATTAAGTGAAGAGGACTTCAACAAAGCAACAGAAAAAGGCACTCGTCATCTATTTGATTTAGATACAAACGTTGGATTCTTCGTATTCTTTGACGCAGAAGATGCAGAAGGTAATGATCAATACTTAATGTTACAATACGAAGGCGATCATGAAGAGCCAACTGCGTGCTACGGATTTGATTTAAAACTATACTATCAATTTTTAGCACTATACTTAAATGATCTTGAGTTCCAAGGTGAAACAGATGAAGAAGAGGAAGAGTATGGCCCAATTCATCATTTAGCTCACTTACTTTATCATATTGTTGAAGATGGTAAGTCAATCGAAGTGTAAAAATACATATGTAAAGCTGTCCTTTTTGGGCAGCTTTTTTTATTATTATGATGAATGTTATGATTTGCATAATGGTAAATGGATTTCTGATGGTGATAAATGGTTTGATTAAACAGAAAAAGCAACAAAGAAGACTCATCTTTCTTTGTTGCTTTTTCTACGTTTCAGGAAGGATTGCAGTGTAAATGACGAGAAGGGATATATAAGGAGATGGAAAAAATGATAAATAATACAATTCCAAGTTTTTTAAAATTATGGGAAAGTAACGATGTAGAATTAGCAGTCCTCAACCAATACTTTACTTCGCATCCAGAGATATTTGAAGAATACTTTAAGTATCATTGTCCACATACGAGAGAACGAGTTTCTAATGCCATTAAACGATATCCCGCAAAAATAGAAGAAATTCGTATCATTGCAGAAACATTACCGACTATTATTCAAGAGATAACGAATGAATATCATTATAAATATAACTTTGATGTAAATATGAATTTCCATCTATTTGTTGGAGGGTTTGGCTCTAATGCATTTGTAGAAAGGGAAATTATTGGGGACATATTTTTTGCGGCAGAAAAATTATCTCCAGATGTAAATCACCTTCGTGTTATTGTCGCTCACGAAATAGGACATATATATCATAATGTTATGTTACACAATGATGGAATGGATTGGACAAAAGCTGAGTGGACTGACGCGGCAGTTACTTTGTATCGTGAAGGTGTTGCAACATATTTATCAAAGCAAATTATAAAAGGCGTAAATGAATCAGTGTACTACTCATATAACAATGATGGTGAATGTTGGTTACAATGCTATATAGAAAATGAAAAACAAATAAAGAATCGTTTTTTGGAAGATTATATAGAAGGATGGACGCTCGAAAAAGAGAAAGAGTGGTTCCGGTTATCGGGAGGACAGTATTTTGGATACAACCGACTCGGTTATTTTTTAGGAACAGCTTTTGTAGAATATGTTGTACAAGCATTGGGAGAGAGTGAAGTATTTATTTTTTGGAACAAACACAATTTGAAAAGTGGTGTCATGGATTGGTTATCAAAAGGAATAAGATTATAATAGGGGGCTGAAATGTATGAAAGTGTATGTAAAGATAGCTATGTTATTTCTCGCTTTTACATGCATATTTGCATTAGTAGCATGTAAAGGGACAGACGAAAAAAAGGAAACAAACCCAACCTCTGAAAATAGTAAAAACGAACAAAATAATTCTTCTGAAGAAAAGAAAGAGCCTGAAGCAAAATCAAATAATGAAGGATCAGCAAAACCAAAGACAGATTCAAGCACGAAAGATACAGTAATAAATCAAAAATCAATTAACCACATTAAAGATTTGTTTGAACTAGCGAAAGAAGGAAAAGTACCTAATGTTCCGTTCGCAGCTCATACAGGAGATATTGAAGAAATAGAAAAAGCGTGGGGGAAAGCAGATAAAACGGAACAAGCAGGTAACGGAATGTACGCTACTTTTACAAATGAAAATGTTTCCTTCGGTTTTAATAAAGGATCACAAGTTTTTGATGTACGCTCCTATCATGCAGAGCTAAAATCAATTACATTACAAGAAATAGAGAAAGCATTAGGAAAACCAGCTTCAGTTAAAGTGAATGGGGAAGATAAAATATACGCATATAAAGTAAACAATCAGTTTGAGTTAAAATTCATTATTCCAAAATCGACTGGTAAGGTAAATCATATTTCGGTATTTTCGCCAGAGGATAGTATAAATAAAATGGCAGGGTAATAAAGAAGGCTATCACCAAAGGTCATCAAGACTTTTGTGATAGCCTTCTTTTTACTGTTAAAAGGATGAGCAAAGCAGCCTATAAAACATGAGGAGTATGCTCTGAAATGTCTTTTTTTATTTTATTACGCTCTAAATTTTGAACAAAAAGAGCCTGAATAATGCCCCCAATTATTAAGAAACAAGCACAAATATAAAATAGCATACTGCCGTTTAGTTTGCTTAATAAAACCGCACCAATAACAGGACCGCACGTTCGAGATATATCCCAATGTAAGCCGTAAATTGAAAAATACAATCCGCGTTTATCTGAAGGAGCGATTTCTGAAACGAATCGAAGTAAATGGTTTAAAGCAATACTTCCACCGATGACTAAAAAGAGTAATGTGAAAAATAGTGACGCGATTGTTGCTGAAAGCCCGTAGCCAAGTGCAGCTACTGTATAGCAGGCATAAGAAATAATGATGATTTTCGC
The DNA here is from genome assembly GCF_040448665.1 of Bacillus cereus group sp. MS39. Classification (NCBI taxonomy): domain Bacteria; kingdom Bacillati; phylum Bacillota; class Bacilli; order Caryophanales; family Bacillaceae; genus Bacillus; species Bacillus cereus group sp. MS39. The sequence continues at coordinate 2,543,260 of NZ_CP123058.1, forward strand.
CATGGAAAATCGTTCAGACCATTTCACGAGGAAAACTTGCAGAAAGATTTCCATAATAGCTTTGCATGTTGAAATAAAAACGAGTATGAGTTCGAAATCCGTAAAAGTATGTTTCACGAAAATAAGATAATTCGTCTCAGTTTGTGCATAAAAAAAGCTAATAGGAAGTGTAGAAACCATAAGTCCAAATACGGCGTAATGTTTGTGTACAAATTGTTTTGGAGATGATACTTCAAGCTTTTGCGTTGGTGTCGTCATTGCCGGAGCGGTTTCTGGAAGCTGCGTCCAAACAACGACTGCATATACTATAAGTACAATGCTTTGCACTGTAAATACATATTCAGGGTGAGTCTTATAAAAAATAGTACCGATTAAAGGGCCGATTAGGGTACCTATTGCTCCCATCGTTTGCAGAAGCGAGAAGATTTCTGCTTGCTGATTTTGTTTTGTTAAATCAGCTATTTGTGCACGTTGAGCAGGAATATATAAGGAACGGCCAACCCCATTTATGACATATAACAAAGCAAATATAAAAACGGATTGAGCAAAGATGAAGCTGCCGATTGCAACACTTTGTAGCAATAAGCCGAGTAACATAATTTTCTTTCGCCCATATTTATCAGTCATTCTTCCAGCAATAAGTGTAAATATAATGTCCGAAAGCGGTTGTAATCCGAAAATAAGCATAGTCATCATAATATTGCCGTTTAGCATCTTATTAACATAAATAATCATAATGATAGCTAACATTGATTCTGTTGTTCGAGTTAATAATTCACCGCACAGTCTAATGATGATTGGTTTATTGTAACGTAAAAAGAGATGATTCAATATTATTTCCCCCTTTCTATATTGAAATGATAAGATGAAAGGAGAATTGGAAAAAGGGTAAAAAGAATAGGGAATATTTTTCACCTTTTAGGGGGAATATGATGTTTATTTTAGATCAATACATTGAACTATGGGTTGCCTATGGGAAAGGGAAAAAAGAAGGAGAGCAATTAGAAGTAACAGTACAAATGATAGCAGAAATATTATTTTGTACGGAGCGTAATAGTAAATTAATTATAAAAAAATTAGAAGAGTTACATTGGATCACTTGGTTTCCAGGGCGCGGAAGAGGGAATCGTTCTAAATTAATATTTCAAAAGCAACCGATGACATTGATTTTAGACAGAGGAAAAGAACTAACGAAAAAAGGGGATGTGAAAAGTGGAATCTCATTTGTGGAACGATACAGCTCACAATTTCCATCAGTAAAGAAAGAGTATGAAGCTTGGGTAGATTCAATATTTGGTCATAAAATAGAAAGGACACCTGAAGGAAGAAAAGATGTACTTCGGTTGCAAGTACAAATGAATCTAGACATCGCTTTAGATCCGGTCTACGCTACGATGCGCTCAGAATGTCATATGGTTAAACATATTTTTGATACACTCGTATATGTGAATGAGGAAACAAATTGTATTGAGCCAAGACTTGCTTTTCACTGGCAATATAATGACGCTGAAAAGGTTTGGACATTTTATTTAAGAAAAGGCGTTCATCTTCATAATAGAAAACGACTTACCGCACATGATGTTATACATTCATTGAATCGATTTATGAAAGCGGAAAACAACCCACACGCATGGATGTTACAACATGTTGAAAATGTCCGTGCAGTGGATGAATTTGTTGTTGAAATTCAATTACATACGGAAAATAGGATGTTTTTACATATGCTAAGTGCAGAACAGTGTTCTATCGTAAATGAAGATGAAGCGGGAAACCTCATTGGAACAGGCCCTTTTAAATTACGCGAAAAGAATGCACATTTATTTGTTTTAGGAGTACATGATCTATATTATCGTGAAAGACCTTTTCTTGACCGAATTGAACTAATGAATGTAGAGCAAAATGTAAATACGTATGACGTGTTAGTAAAGGCGCAATATAAAGATAAAGAAAAGCCTAATAAAGAGTTGTCTCGGCTTGAATCGAACGTGACATATGTAACGTGCAATCTTGTAAAAGAAGGACCAATGCAAGATGAGCTGTTTCGAAAGGCACTACATAAAATCATTCATGGCGATAGAATTGTTCAAGAACTCGGCGGAGAACGTGGAGAAGTGGCAAAGAAACTAATATTAGCAAATGAAAGAAAAGTAGAGATTAAGGAAGAGATAGAATGCTTAGTGAAAAGGAGTATGTATCATCATGAAGTGCTACAACTCTACACATTTACAGGACAAGATCACGTAGAAGATGCACAATGGATTCAGAAAGAGTGTGCGAAGTACGGGATTCGTGTAGAAAATAATTTTCTTGAAGTTGAAGAGTTATTGGAAATCAGTACGATACAAAAGGCTGATATGATGCATGATAGTGCAACGATTAGCGAAAGAATAGAAGATAGTCTGCTATATATGTTTCTTACAAAAAATAGTTTTATTCATGGGCAAAGTAGCATGGACTTTCATAAAACATTGATCCCGTATTTTAAACAAGAACAATTAGAGCAAAGAGTTACATTGTTACGCAATATTGAAGACACTTTGTTACGTCAAATTCATATTATTCCTTTATACCGTAACAAACAACAAGTAACTTCTCACGAAAAAGTACAAAATATAATGATTAATTCACAAGGGTGGATTGATTTTTATGAGATATGGTTTACATGTTGATATATAAGGGTTTTTACGTATTTTATAGGATGCGTGAGAACCCTATTTTTGTGTGTGAAACAGGTTTGTTTTACACATTGTTACGCTACTTCTGGTAAAAGGGTATTTACAGCGTAACAGTGTTATGTTACATTGTTATCAGGAAGGAGTGTTATACAGTTGAGTACAGATTTAATTTCAAAAAAAGATTTATTAGAACTAACTGGTATTTCATACGGACAGTTATATAGGTGGAAAAGAAAAAATTTAATACCGGAAGATTGGTTTGTACGAAAGTCAACATTCACGGGTCAAGAGACATTTTTTCCGAAAGAAAAGATATTAGAGCGTATTGATAAAATCCAAACGATGAAAGAGGATCTATCACTTGATGAACTAGCGAATATGTTTTCACCGAGTGTGAGAGAAATTCTTTTAACAAAGGAAGACATTTTACGTAAGGGGATTGCATCAGAAACAGTTCTACAATTCTTCATAGAACAAACGAATAAAACAACAGAGTTTCAATTTGTAGATATTCTTTATGTGTACATGTTAGAAGAATTACTACAATCGGGAGAGATTAGTTTAGAAGAAGGAAAAATGGTCTTGCAAGTTTTACGTGAAAATTATGAAGCAATTAAACATAAAACTTGTGACTTAATCATTGTCCGAAAGTTAGGGATTTCTACATGTTTCTTAGTTTCAAACGTGGACGATTTAATTTTTGAAAAAGGCACCAAAATCGTTTTAAGCGAAGCGATTATGAAATATACCGAAGCATTAAAAACGAAACTGTTGTAGTGGAGGAGAAAGTATGCGTACAGATAATTTGATTATAAATGGTTACGGTTCATCGAATGGCGGCGAGTTTCATAAAGTGCAATTAAACGGAAAAGGAACTGTGCATGGAAATGTTGAATGTGAGCAATTTGAATGTAACGGTTACGGTGCAGTTACAGGCGATTTGAAAAGTAGTAGTGCACGAATTAGCGGATCAGGTAAAGTCGATGGCACAGTTCATGCTGAAACGATGCGAATTGATGGAAAAGCAACAATTACGCAAAATGTAAAGGCAAACAGTTTGAAAATTGCAGGAAAAGGTACGATAGGTGGAAATGTCACTGGTGAAGAATTTAAAGTCAATGGTCAAGCGACGATTGACGGTAATTGTGAAGTAGATACTTTTTCTTCAGAAGGACAATTTATAATTGGTGGATTATTAAGCGCAGATGAAATAAATATTAATATTCACGGTACATGTAGAGCGAAAGAAATTGGTGGTCAAACGATTAAAGTAAGACATAGATCAGGTACATTTAGTAGGCTATTTAAAACAGTATTTGGCTTGCAGTTAGAAGCAGAGCTGCTCGAAGGTGACAATATCGATATTGATTATGCTCACATAAGAACGGTAAGAGGAAATAATGTTACAGTAGGACCGAACTGTGAGATTGAACTGATTGAATATACCGGTGTGCTTACCGTTGATAAAAGCGCAAATGTAAAAGAAATTAAGCAGGTTTAATGGGAGGAGTAAGTAATATGGAACATCTACATAGTCTCACAGTAAATGGTTCCGGTAATTCAGCAGGCGGAGATTATAATAAAGTGAAGATTCGCGGTGAAGGAACAATTACGAATGATATGAGTTGTAATGAATTTAAAACATATGGCACGAGTGATGTACGCGGTGATATGAAAGTGAAAAATTATGTTGTGTATGGAGATAGCGAAGTACAAGGAAATGTAGATGCGGAATATGTAAAAGTATATGGTAATACACAAATTTATGGTGATGCACATATTGAAAAAACAAAAGTTAGAGGTATGATAGATATTGCAGGGAAGTTTTCAGGTGATTTTGTCGATGTAAAAGGTGCCTTAAATGTGAAGGGAGATATTGAAGTAGAACATTTATCATTAACTGGTGGTCTTGAAAGTGATGGATTACTAAATGCTGAAAATATTCAAATCTCACTTCGCTATGAAGGAAGTAAGGTAAGAGAAATTGGTGGTAAAAAAATTACGATTCGTAAAAAAGCGAGATTTCTTCCTTTTATTAGTCATGTTGGAAACCTCCAAACTTCAATTGTTGAAGGAGATGATATATATTTAGAACATACGATTGCTGAAGTAGTGAGAGGAAACAATGTTACAATTGGCCCTGGTTGTGAAATTAGTGTTGTAGAATATCATACTAGTTTTAATCAAAAGGGTAATGCAGTCGTAAAAGAACATAAACAAATATAAGTATTACGAGGGAGAGCACGGTTATGGTTGAGAAGAATAATAAGCTTGGATTTGTTGTGGCGGGCTTATTGCTAGGTATTTTAATGGCATCAATGGATAATACCATTGTCGTAACAGCGATGGGAACGATTGTTGGTGACTTAGGAGGCCTTGAAAACTTTGTATGGGTCGTTTCTGCCTATATGGTCGCAGAAATGGCAGGTATGCCGATATTTGGAAAACTATCAGATATGTATGGTAGAAAGAGATTCTTTATTTTCGGTTTAATCGTCTTTATGATTGGTTCGGCACTTTGTGGTACTGCTGAAAATATTACACAGTTAGGTATTTACCGTGCCATTCAAGGTATTGGGGGCGGGGCATTAGTGCCGATCGCGTTTACTATCGTTTTTGATATTTTCCCTCCTGAAAAGCGTGGGAAAATGGGTGGACTATTCGGAGCAGTATTTGGTTTATCAAGTATTTTCGGGCCATTACTTGGCGCATATATTACGGATTATATTAGCTGGCACTGGGTATTTTACATTAACTTACCGCTTGGCGTTTTAGCACTTATTTTTATTACATTCTTTTATAAAGAATCACGAGTTCATAGAAAGCAAAAAATTGATTGGTTTGGCGCAATTACTTTAGTTGGTGCAGTAGTTTCGCTAATGTTTGCTTTAGAACTAGGTGGACAAAAGTATGATTGGGATTCTAACTTTATTTTAAGTTTATTTGGCGGATTCGCTATTTTAATTATTGCATTTATTTTTATTGAACGTAAAGTAGAAGAACCAATCATTTCATTTGAAATGTTTAAACAACGTTTATTCGGAATGAGTACCATTATTGCATTATGTTACGGTGCTGCGTTCATGTCAGCAACTGTATACATACCGTTATTCATTCAAGGTGTATACGGTGGTAGCGCAACAAACTCAGGATTATTACTTTTACCGATGATGTTAGGATCAGTCGTAACAGCGCAGTTAGGTGGATTTTTAACGACGAAGCTTAGCTACCGAAACATTATGATTATTTCTGCGGTTATTATGCTAATTGGACTATTTTTATTAAGCACATTAACGCCAGAAACAAGTCGTATATTATTAACGATTTATATGATTATTATTGGATTTGGAGTAGGTTTCTCATTCTCTGTACTAAGTATGGCGGCTATTCACAACTTCGGTATGGAACAGCGAGGGTCTGCGACTTCAACGAGTAATTTCATCCGTTCATTAGGTATGACGCTTGGTATTACAATCTTTGGAATGATCCAAAGAACAGGTTTCCAAGATCAATTAGAAGAAGCATTTAAAGGTATGAGCGGGGGAATGAATACAAACGCTTTAGGAGATTCAAGAGCTATTCTATCAGAATCGGCAAGATTTCAAATCCCGCCGCAAATATTAGATAAAATTATTGACGCTCTTTCTAGTTCAATTGTTCAAACATTTATGTGGGCATTGGTACCAGCTGGTTTAGCATTCATATTTATTTTCTTTATGGGAAATGAGCGCATGGTAATTAAGAAACAACAAACGAATAAAAAGAGTGAAGCATCAAAAGCCTAATGAAAAAGCTCCTTTCCAATTGGAAAGGAGCTTTTTCGTATGTACGGATTTAGATTAGCCTTCGATAATTTCGTATTCTTCGTCTGCTAATAATAAGATTTGTGTTTTCTTACCTTTGTTTTGAACTTCGATAACATCGTATGCACCTAAGTCTCTTAGTTTGTTTTGAGAAGCGTTAACCATAACTTCCATAGAATCAATTAAGATATCTTCTTCAATGTATGATTCAGGCAATGCCATATCTTCTGTTTCTAATACACATGCATATAGATTTTGTAAGTTTTCAGCAGTTGGGTTTTGTTCCTCGACATCAATGATGTTCTTTACTGCATCCATATTTTCTTCTTTTGCTTGGTATACTTTAATTTTAGCCATTGTTTTATTCTCCTTTATAACGTAATCGTAGAGGCTACACCTTATTATAACGTTTTTTTCATGAAAGATGAAATTGTTATATGTATTTATAGGGAAATTTATGTGTTATTACTAATTATTAGCGTAAATTCATTATTAATTTGATGAGTAAGTAACTATATTCTTACGTTAAAGTTATATTGTCCAAGCTTTTCTCATATTCCGCTCATATTATATGTATTAGATAAAAACATATAGAGAAGGGATGGAGTGTAAGTGGATTGTGAGTCGAAACGTGATTGTGAATGTTGCCAAAATAGTATATGTGAATTTTTACAAAGTCTTGAACCTTATACTAAAGTTGAGAGTATCGTAATAGCAGGAAATGAAATTGTTGTATCTTATTTTCTTTCATTTAATAAGACGAAAGGTATCGTATCATTTGTACAAGAAGACAATGAGGTTATTTTTGTAGATTGTTCAAAGATTGATGCAATTCGAATAGGGAAAGTTTGTAGTTGTAAAACGAAAGTTAAATTTATTGAAGAGGATTTTAGTCTACTTGGAAATGTTTGTCCGAAATGTTTAACCGAGGGAAGTACACTCTTTTTTGACTTTCACAATCCAGAATTGAATTTATCACTGCAAGCAAAAACAATTGATGCACCTAGTTGTACTGAATTTATAGATGAACTTGGGAATGTCGTAAAGCAAATTACTATAATAGGTGAAGCGATTGTTTCTAAAGATTTTGTTCAAGTGCCTGAACGATTAAATTTCCGATTAGTTTTATCTGATACGGCGGCGAATCCTTTAAAGTTTGGAATACTGTTCATTAATTTCCCGGATCTTACGTTTATTATTCTTTTCGCATCGAGTGGGTATCTCAACATTTCGAACTGTTTGAGAATAGAGAGTGGAACTGGTAATGCTGAAATAGAAGAAATGAAAAAGATGATAAAGAATGATAATAATACGTACAAGTCAATTATTAAGCTGACTAAAATATATAAAAATGGAGCTACAGAATCCTTTACTTCTAAGAAGGAGATATAACGTATTTATAATTGATTAATCCTCTTACAAGATAGTGAGGGTTTTTATATATAAGAATTGAATTGTATTAACGAAAAAATTGCTTTGTTAATATGAATGTTAGTAAAGCAACTAAGAAAAGGGCTATTGAAGTAGCCCTTTTTTAACTATGTAAATAGTTGTTAGTAACTTTTAGTAAGATTAATTCATGATTGTGTTACTTACTAAATTCTTTTTGAGCTCCCATGTAGCTTCCGATAATATTTTGATAACTTGGAAGATGCTTAGCAAGTAATGATCCAAAGCCTTCAACATCATTTCGCCAGTCACGCTGTAATTCAGCTGCAACGCTAAACCAGTTCATTAGTTGAACGCCCCCATGGGCCATACGCATAAGAGCGGCATCAGCAACTTGCTTATTAAAAGTGCCCGATGCATCAGTTGCAACAAACACTTCATATCCTGCGTTTACAGCGGATAGCGCTGGGAATGCAACACAAACATCAGTAACGACGCCTGCGATAATTAGCTGTTTTTTACCTGTTGCTTCGATAGCTTTTACAAATTCATCATTGTCCCATGCGTTTATTTGTCCAGGACGCGCTATTTTAGGCGCATTTGGAAAAAGTTCAATTAATTCTTGCATGAGTGGACCATTAGGGCCATCTTCGAAGCTAGTTGTTAAAATAACCGGTAGATCAAAAAACTTAGCGGTATTTGCAAGAGCTAAAACATTGTTTTTGAACTCATCAGTGCCATAGTCGCGCACTAGGCTAGAAATTAGACCAGTTTGATGATCCACAAGAAGAACAGCGGCATCACTTTTTGAAAGACGAGAATAGAAATCAGACATTTTATAATCCCCCTTAAAAAGTTTATTTACAAATTAATCTTACAGTTATTTAGATGGGTTTGGTATACTTGAAAAAGTTTTTCAATAAATTGGATTTATTTAGATATAAAGATGTGTATTTTGAAACTGCAAAAGTGAATTTTACTTTTTTGATTAGATGTTATAATAATTTTATATTTACGAATATTTTACGATTATATATAGTTTAATATACTTTTGTTTATATATGAAAAGTAGAGTTAAACTGATTCCAAAGAAAGCGGGAATGTAAATGATATATGAAGCGAATATACATACAAGAGAAAAATTAGTTAATATGTTCAAAGATTTCAATAACGTTGTTTTACTTTCTTATTTACAAGGTCATATGGGTACCGCTTGGGTAAATGATCTTGAAAATCCAACAGTAGCGCAAGTTACGGTTGGGATTTTTACATTTTACGCTGGGGATTCAAAGATGAAAGAAACAGAAGAATTACTACGCAACATTCCTGATAGAATGTTAGTAATCGTAAATAGTGTAGAGTGGAAAATGCGTTTAGAAACATTTTACGGAAGAAAAATAGATAAGTTTTTACGCTATAAATTCAAACGTAATGCGGAAGTTTTTAATCGTTCAAAATTACAATCTTTTATATCGGCGCTTCCAATAGGGTATGAGTTAAGGAAAATAGATGAACATATCATAAATAAGCCTACTTTACATAAGGTATCTGAAGATTTTACAAGTCAATTTCAATCAGTAGAAGATTATATAAACCGGGGTATAGGGTATAGTATTTTGTATAAAGAAGAAGTTGTATGCGGTGCATCATCATATAGCATTTATGATAATGGCATTGAAATTGAAGTTGCGACTGATCACAATCATAGAAGAAAAGGGTTGGCAACTATAGTTAGTGCGGCGATAATCCTGGACTGTTTAGAAAAAGGGATATATCCAAACTGGGATGCAGCGAATACTACGTCTGCTAAACTAGCAGAAAAGCTAGGATATGTTTTTGATAAGGCGTATGATGCTTATTTTGTGGATAATAGATGAATGAGCAGAGATTGTACGATTTGTACAGAATAAAGAAGTTAAAAAGGGAAAGACAAATGACTAGAATGTTTTGATAGGCGTTGTTAAGAACCCCTATGGAAACGTTTGAGAATAAAATAATCAGTTCAATAATAAGGAGATTTTATAATCTAGTGAGTACAAAAACCGGCTTTTTTAGTCGGTTTTTATTTTTTTATAAAAGGGGACAATAGTCGTGATGTTCTGTTTTGTGGATATATTAAGTGAGTAAATGATTAATATTAAATATTCCCTTTGTCGATAAAATAAAAGAATCTTTAAAAATAAATTTTAGCATTCTTATTAATTCTATCTTATCTAGGTAGATATTCGTATAGGCTCCATATATTAATTTATGTATTTTTAACTATCAAGAGAAATTGATAAAAGTGACTATGATACAAACCCACGCATTAATAGAAACAGTACATATACAGTAAAGAGAGTTAAAAAACTCTAAATTTTATTATAAAGGAGATTATAAAATATGAGTGAACAATGTCCAATTAATGTACCATGTCAGGCAGTAGGACAAACCCAAACACCATTAAGTGATGCAGCTGCAACGCCAATTACTACTCCAGGAGCACCAATTGTAAAAATACCGGTTGTATTAGCAGAAAGAACGATTCAAATTGTTGTAGAATCTGATATTCCATTAGATCCTCCAGCGGTTGAAATTAAACGTATCTTAAAAAATGCATTTTTAACACAATGTAAGTTAGTTCCTGTAGCATTTACTCCAGTACCAGGTACACCTTACCGCCGAGTTACAAGAGCAAAGTTATTTGTACAAGGATATATTCGTAAAAACATTGAATATGCAAATGACGAGTGTAATGGAGTGCTATATGACCGCATTGCTAATGTTCCATTTTCTGGTTTTGCTGATTTAACAGCTGGTGATTTTCTATCACAGGCTATAGTGGCTGCTTCCTCAGATACTACTTCTCATTTTATTAATCCTAAAAATGGTGATCTACCACGTTTAGACAAATACTTCTTCGAAAATACAGTTTTTTATAATGAACAACCGTATTGCGAATTAGTCAGCGCTCAATTTTTTGAATTAGACTTTTCACCTTGTCCAACAGACCTAAACGAACCATTTGATACTCTTCGTGAAAAAATTGTACTGGATCTTACTTTAAAAGTTTTACAAGTACAACAAGTACAAGTATAAAACTAAAAAAGCATTGTCTTTGATAAAAAGACAATGTCTTTTTTATTATTATAAAACATATATAATGATGAAAATGAATACGTGTAAAATAACATATTTTCCTGAATTTTATTAGATGGGGGGGATGGTGATGAATAAGCCATGGATTGGTAAGGTGCTATGGGATGAAATTCACAAGTATAAAAATCTGAATAAACAAGATAATTCACGAGAAAGAATAGTAAAGAAAGAAGAAGAAGTATCTGAAGTAAAGAAAGAAGAAGAAGTATCTGAAGTAAAGAAAGAAGAGGAAGTATCTGAAGTAAAGAAAGAAGAGGAAGTATCTGAAGTAAAGAAAGAAGAAGAAGTATCTGAAGTAAAGAAAGAAGAGGAAGTATCTGAAGTAAAGAAAGAAGAGGAAGTATCTGAAGTAAAGAAAGAAGAGGAAGTATCTGAAGTAAAGAAAGAAGAGGAAGTATCTGAAGTAAAGAAAGAAGAGGAAGTATCTGAAGTAAAGAAAGAAGAGGAAGTATCTGAAGTAAAGAAAGAAGAGGAAGTATCTGAAGTAAAGAAAGAAGAGGAAGTATCTGAAGTAAAGAAAGAAAATGCAACATCTGAATCACAAATAGAACCATCAGTGCGTTCAATGGTAGTGAAAACACCATTTTCTATTATTTCTGAAGTGTCTAGTTTTAAAGTATTTCCAAAAATAAACATAAAAAATCAAGAAGCGTTTGTTTTTCAAAATGAAAAAGATGTAGGTAGGCGTGAATTAGATTCTAAGTTATTAACTACAGTACAACAGTATCATTCGGAGGCTTATTGTGAAATAGTTTCTTTTAATCTTCATGAAAAGAGAGTGCTTATGGAATTATATAATAAAAAAGTCATAGGGAATATTGAAGAGAATAAGGTAGAGACATCTTCATGGACCCCTATACATAGCATAATATTAGAGGGTAAAAATGAAGGAGAAGTAAATAATGTTATAACAGCCAAGCTACCAATAGAAATAGGAAAATATAAAGGTGAAATTATTTTACGAGAAAAAGTTGTATTTAAAGAAAAAGTCATAGGAATAAAAGAGGTGGAACAGGAGATTGTTTTGACAAAAACTGAATTCTTAGTGCCAAAAGTAATAAAAAATGGACAAAATACATTTACAGTTGAAAAAGGGAGCTTATTTGTAGAAGGCTATATTTATCAATGTATTGAATACATATCAGAACAAAGTACATTTCATAATAATATGTATCAATTAATGCAAAATATTGTACTGGAATTAGTCGTTCAAGTAATACAAGAACAGGAAGTACAAGTACGAATGAAATAAAAATGAATATATTCCCTAAATGCTACAAATGGTTTTCCCTCAATAAATTCAGTGTAATATTTATGAAGACTAATTTTTGCTAACGGGGATAGTTACTTTATTATATGAATCTATTTAGGTCTATGAAAAAATAAGTGCTAACATGTTTGAAAACAAACTTACTAACACTTATTAAAAACAGACATAAAATTTGGATTATATGTGGTTTGATTTAAGAATTTAATAAAAAAATTGATAATTGCTTGCTATAAACTGATGTGTAAAATAAAGTGTATTCACTTCTTTTTTACAAGACTCTCAACTTGAATAGTAATACATGTTTATCATAATTTTCTAAACACCAATTATATTTTTTTAGAATAATTGGATGGACAACTTCTTTCGTCATATCAACATCAATAAAGCCATATGTTTTATAAAAACTTTCTAGTTCTTCAAAAGGAATACAAAATACGTTTTGTATTTCTAATGCTTTCGCAGTCTGTACTAAGAATGAAACAAGTTTCTTAGCTAATTGTAGACCTCTAAATTTAGGGAGAACAAAAATCCCACCCATTTCTAAAGTATTTTCATCTAGTTGGACTAATCGTCCAACACCTGCATACTCATTGTTGTATGTAATGATTGCAACTTTATCTCTCTCTAAATCACTTTGTACAAATCCTATCGATTCATATTGATTATTAATCCATTCTAGGTCATTAGATGTAGCTAGTTGAATACTCATATGCATCCTCCTTTGGAAAACTTGCGTTATTTTCATTATATTGAATATAATATCAGGAAAAAAGTAGTTGGAATCGCATGATTTTCAATTACTGTTCAAGTTTTGAAGAATAGTGCATACAATATAAAGTGTTTTCCTTTCTTCATTTAAGTTTTACGTATATAATTTAAAAGTACTATTTTATATTTTATTATTTTATATTTATAACAGAATAGAGGTTTAAAAATGGGTGTTAAAATCATTACGGATAGTGCGGCGGATTTACCGGTAGAATTGCTGCAAGCATATGATATTGATTTAATTCCACTCCGTGTATATGATGAAGCAGAAACAGAGTATTTAGATGGAGTTACATTAGAGTCAGTTACATTATTGCAAAAAATGAGAGAAGGCGCAGTTTATAGAACGTCATTGCCTTCACTTGAAACTTTCCAAGAAAAATTTGTTTCTTATGCAAAAGAAGGTAATCCTTGTATATATTTAGCTTTTTCATCTGAACTGTCTGGTACATATCAATCGTCAGTTGTTATTAAAGAAGAAGTGAAAGAAACTTATGCTGATTTAGATTTAGAAATTATCGATACAAAATGTGCTTCGCTTGGTCAAGGGCTTGTCGTTTTAGAAGCTGCTAAAATGGCGAAAGACGGCGCATCAAAAGAAGATATTTTAAAACGTGTTGATTTTCTAATGAACCATATGGAACATATTTTCACTGTAGCTGACTTACAGTACTTAGTGAGAGGTGGACGTTTAAGTAAAGTCGCTGGATTTATCGGTGGTTTACTAAACATTAAGCCGATCTTAAACGTAGAAGAAGGAAAGCTTGTACCACTTGAAAAGGTACGTGGGAAAAAGAAAGTCCTTGGCCGAATTGTAGATATTATGGAAGAGCGCGGAAAAGACCTTAAAGGTCAAACAATCGCTATGACTCATGGCGATGACTTAGAAACTGCCGAAGCATTAAAATCATTAATTATGGAAAGATTCGGTTGTGAAGTATTTATCGTAAATACAATTGGTGCAGCAATCGGAGCACATACAGGACCTGGCGTTATAACGTTATTTTTCTTAAATGAAGTAGAGTAAAGGATTGATCATTTGATCAATCCTTTTTTCTTTAATCTGTGATTACCGGTCGATATGGTATTGGTGAAGATAAAATCATCGAAGTTTTGACTGTTCCAAACGGAATAACGATATCAATTAATTCTTCTAATTCCTTCATAGAGTGAACTGCTACTTTTAAGTAATAGCTACTTTCACCTGTCACTCGGTGACATTCAAGTATTCTATGTTCTCCGTATATTTTTTCCTCAAATTTTTTACAAGGAATCTTTAAATTTTCAATTCTTAAAAATGCTTGAATTGATTTTCCAACTGCATCTAATGATATCCGTGCGGTATATTTCTCAATTATTCCAGTATCTTGTAATCTCTTTAGTCTTTCGGTAACACTAGGGCGGGTGAGGTGTAAGTGCTCAGTCATTTCTGTAATTGTCATTCTGGCATCTTCTTGTAGTAATAGGGTTATTTTCTTATCAATTTCATCCATGAATTATGCTCCTTTACAAATACGAAAGTGAAATTCTGAAATAAATACATAATGTAAAATCTAATGCCAGACTACATACACTTTTGAATGTCAAATAGACTGACAACTTTCTATAATTAAAATATAAATGGAGGTGCATGTAATGTCTAATCATTTTAATGAAACAATTTCAATTAAAAAGGGAACTGCTTTATACGTCGGAGCGGTTCTAGGATCAGGAATTCTTATATTACCTGGTATGACAGCGAGTGTAGCAGAAGGGAATGCGATTGTTTCCTGGCTTGTTATGATAGCACTTAGTATTCCACTTGCGTTCACATTCGCTTTTTTATCGATTGAGCATCCAAGTACAGGTGGAATTGCTACTTTTTCAGAAAAAGCTTTTGGCAAAAATGTAGGTGCTATTATAGGTTGGTCTTTTTATATAGCAGGTAGTGTTGGGCAAATCGTTGTATCTTTGACTGGTGGCATGTATATAGTGAAGGTTTTTACGTTACCATCATATTTTTCGTACGTTATAGCGCTAATTATTTTAAGTATTTCAATTGGTTTCAATTTATATGGGTTACAAATAAGTGGATTGTTTCAAATATGTATAGGTGTATTAACTTTCATTATTTTAATCGTAACAATTATAAGTTCATTACCTTATATTGAAATGAAGCATATAAATGTACATATTTCTATGCAAAAAATAAACCCAATTTTAGAGGCATCATTATTAATTTTTTGGTCGTTTTTCGGTTGGGAAGCCATTGCGAGTTTAGCGCCAGAATTTAAAACACCTAGAAAAAGAAATATTATTTTATCCACAGGATTTGCGATTGTTATTATTGGAGTTTTATATATGGGTATTGCATTATCAGTAATTGGAACGAAATCCTATCATATTAATGTTGATAATACTACAGCTCTCGTGCTTGTAATTAAGCAAACTTTAGGCGACCAATTTGCATGGTTAATTGGATTTGTAGCTTTTATCATTTGTTTAGGGACGACAAATGCATTTATTGCAAGTATGGGGCGCTTAGGTTATTCACTAGGAAAAGAAGAAGTTGCACCTCGTTATTTAGCACATGTTAATAAAAAAAGAGAAACACCAACAAATGCAGTAAAAGTTGTTGGTTACATTGCAATAATAGGTTTGTTAATAAGTTTCGTTTTCCATATTAGCATAGATAAAATTGTTTTAATACCGAATTCGTTAGGGATTGTTACATACATTGTCGGTACTGCGGCTGGAATGAAATTAATAAAGAATAGGTTAGGTAAAATTTTTTCTATAGTAGCTTTTACATGTTGCGTAGTTGTTTACCCTTTTATTGGAGGAGTAGTACTGATCCCAGTAGCCGTAGCATTCATATGTTTATTTTATGTGCGTTTCAGTAGCAGAAGAAAAGAATATAAATAAGAATGAGTTTGTGGAAATCTAAATATTTAAAGATATTAAAATTTTTACATTTCGTTTATAATTGTGAGGGGAGAAATATCTGTAACTATTTGTAAAAATAGGAGGCGGCTATAAAAATGCAAGAAATTGCTAGATGGGATTTAAATCGATTGTATTTGAATGAGGATATTCTATTTCCGATTTTGGAGTTGAAAGAGCAATATTTTGTAACAAAAGATGTAGAGATTCTTTCAAAGCTTATACAAGCTATTGAAAAAGCAGAATACTATTTGTACTGTCAATCGGTTGAAGAAAGTGTTTCATCTGACCTTACTAAATTGACTGTGAAAGTGAAGGAACTAAAAAGTGAAGTACAGCAAGTAATACAGAAAAGTGAAATGGAAACTTCCAATAATCTTAATACTAATTTAATAAAAGATGAACTTGGTGCATGGGAAAATATGT
The DNA here is from genome assembly GCF_040448665.1 of Bacillus cereus group sp. MS39. Taxonomy (NCBI): domain Bacteria; kingdom Bacillati; phylum Bacillota; class Bacilli; order Caryophanales; family Bacillaceae; genus Bacillus; species Bacillus cereus group sp. MS39. Next base: position 2,559,651 of record NZ_CP123058.1, read on the forward strand.
ACATACAATTAAGAAATAAGATAGAAATAGAGCACAATAATAAGCAAATATCATTTGGACAAGCGAATAATATTGCAATGAATAGTGATAATGAAAAGGAAAGAGTAGAAGTATTCGAGTTATTAACAAATGCCTTACATAAGGAAAAAGAAATTTTTGCTACTGTATTAAATCAAATAGGGAGAATACGTAATACAAAGAGTAATGAATTAGAATATGGAGGGATTTTAACGCAATCTCTACATGCGAATGGTATTACTGAAACTGTATTATTACAAATGTGGAATGCGACAGAAGAAAATCTAGATAAATTAGTTAGTGCTTTAAATGTGTATAAGAAAGGTAGAGCTTCGATTACATGGCATGAACTTATGACAGTAAAGGAAAATAATGAGGTTATTATTCCTTTTTCAGTAGCAGTAAAAAACATATATGATGCACTAAAAAATATAGATGAAGAATTGGCACAGTTCGCACAGAATGCAATAGCAAATGGATGGGTAGATGCTGAACCAAGAGATAATAAACCACCAGGTGGGTTTTGTGCTCCTTTTTTCAGTGAAAAAGAATCCCGTATTTCAATGCGTTATGATGGAACAATTGATAGTGTAAGAGTACTTGCTCATGAATTAGGACATGCTTGGCATTTTTATGTTATGAGTTTGGAACAATCTACTTCATTTTTAGATGATTACCTGCCAATGAGTACAGCAGAATCAGCGTCTATTTTCTTTGAAACCGTGCTCATAAATTATCTAATTCAAACAACAGATAGTATAGATATGAAAAAGTCATTGCTTAGTTGGAAAATAAGAAACAGTTTTAATTATGTAATGGCGATTCGAGCATCGTTTGAATTTGAGAAGAATTTTTATGAAAAGTGTAAAGAAAGTTCTGTAAGTGCTGATGAAATTGAGAAGTTATCTATAGCAGCGCAAGAAAAAGCATATGGGAATGCATTATCAGAATATCAGCCGTTTGTTTGGATGAAATATGTTCAGTTTTATATAGCAGATATTCCTTTTTATAATTATCCATACACATTTGGCTATTTAGCTAGTTTTAGTTTATTAGAGATGGCTCAAGAAACTAAAAGTACTTTTCATTCGAAATATAAAGAGTTTTTACGAGAAACAGGAAAAGCTCCAGTGGAAGAGCTTATGAAAAAACATTTTGAAATGGATATAACAAGCTATGAATTTTGGGATAAAGCTTTTAAACAAATTTCTAAAGATATCGATGAATATTTGCAGCTTACGTAAGGGGAGAGTATAGTGGATTACCAGCTTATAAAAGGAATACCTTTTTCAACTTTAGAATACGCAAAAGCTATAAGTTTATTAAAAGGTTGGCTACATGAACAACAAGAGAAACCAAGGTTTGTAGTAACTGCAAATCCTGAAATTGTTATGTCTGCAAAGGAAACCACAGAAAAATCAAAGCAGTTTAAAAAGATGTTACTATCTGCGGATCTAATAACAGCGGATGGGATTGGCGTCATAATTGGCTCGAAAATATTGAAGGGAACTTTGAAAGAACGTGTTACTGGGGCAGATATCACTCATGATTTAATAAAATATTGTAATGACAATGGATACCGTGTCTTTCTTTTTGGAGCCGCACCAGAAAGTAATAAAAAGGCATTATTAAAATTAAATGAGCAGTTCCCAGGAGCACAGTTTAAAGGACAGCATGGATTTGTAAATGTTGAAGAAATAGAAGAAGTAAAAATAAAAATCAAGCAATTCAAGCCGCATTTATTGCTAGTAGGACTAGGTTCACCAAAACAAGAAGAATTCATCTATGAAAACATACAAACGTTAAACGTTCCGCTATCTATTGGTATTGGAGGCATGATTGATATAATATCTGGTACTGTAAAAAGAGCACCGAAAATTATGAGGGATACTGGAACCGAATGGCTGTATAGGTTACTCTCACAGCCGAAACGGTTAAAGAGACAACTTGTACTTCCGAAATTTTTATTTTCGGTTATGTCTGAAAGAATTAAAGGGAGTAATTAATGAAGGGGACTACATACATGAACAAAATCGGCATTATCGGAGCAATGCAAATTGAAATAGACTTACTTTTAGAAAAACTAGTTATAATAGAAGAACAAACAATTGCTGGAATACCTTTTTACGTTGGAGAATTCATGGGAACAGAAGTAATTATTACACGTTCTGGTGTAGGGAAAGTAAATGCAGCCGCATGTACGCAAACATTAATTCATAAATTTGATGTAAATGCTATCATCAATACAGGTGTTGCTGGCGGGTTACATCCGGATGTAAAAGTTGGCGATGTAGTTATTTCAACGAATGTTACCCATCACGATGTAAGTAAAACTCAAATGAAAAACTTATTCCCGTTCCAAGAAGAATTTGTCGCAAGTAAGGAATTAGTAGAGTTAGCACGTAAAGCATGCAATTGTAGTTGTTTACATATTGCGGTTCATGAAGGAAGAATTGTAAGCGGTGAATGTTTTATTGAAGATTCAAACCTAAAAGCGAAGTTAATAGACGAATATGCACCGCATTGTACAGAAATGGAAGGTGCAGCAATTGGACATGTTGCCTATATAAATGATATACCGTTTCTCGTTATAAGATGTATTTCAGACAGCGCAGACGATGAAGCACAAGTCTCTTATGATGACTTCGCGAAAACGGCAGCAAATTATTGTTCGGAAATTATCGTTGAGATGCTGAAAAATATATCAAGTAAAACTGTATTGTAATTCAAAAGGAGAGAGTAAAATGTTACAAGCATTAATTTTTGATATGGACGGAACGTTATTTCAAACAGATAAAATTTTAGAATTATCGTTAGATGATACTTTTGATCATTTACGTTCATTGCAATTATGGGATACGGTAACACCTATTGATAAATACCGTGAAATCATGGGTGTGCCTTTACCGAAAGTTTGGGAAGCGTTATTACCAAATCATTCTCTTGAAGTAAGAGAACAAACAGATGCATTTTTTTTAGAAAGATTAATTGAAAACATTAAGAGTGGAAAAGGTGCATTATACCCGAATGTAAAAGAAGTGTTAGCATATATAAAAGAAAATAATTGTTCAATATATATTGCTAGTAATGGTTTAACTGAATATTTACGAGCAATCGTATCTTATTATGATTTAGACCAATGGGTTACTGAAACATTTAGTATTGAACAAATAAACTCACTTAATAAAAGTGACTTAGTAAAAAGTATTTTAAACAAATATGATATAAAAGAAGCAGCTGTAGTTGGGGACCGGTTATCTGATATAAATGCAGCCAAAGATAATGGCTTACTTGCGATTGGATGCAATTTTGATTTTGCACAAGAAGATGAACTTGCTCAGGCGGATATAGTAATAGATGATTTACTTGAGTTGAAGGGAATATTGCCTACTGTGCAGAGATTATAAAGTGTGTGCAGTTTTTTGCCAATTCCTATATATCTTATTACACGGAGGAAATATGCTGAAAGATAATTTTAACATTAGTAATATTCCCGCGGTTTTGTGGGGAGATAAAAGTGAAAAAGTTTTTATTGCAGTACATGGAAATATGTCAAATAAGGAAGATGCAGTTATTCAAAAATTAGGTGAAGAAGCTAATCAAAAAGGTTATCAAGTATTAAGTTTTGATTTACCTGAGCATGGAGAAAGAACAAATGATAATACTCCTTGCAAAGTACAGTTTTGTGTTAGTGAATTATCTATAATTATGAATTACGCAAAAGAACATTGGAAAGAAGTAAGCGTGTTTGCATGTAGTATAGGAGCTTATTTTAGCCTTTTAGCCTATCAAAATGATGTGATAGAAAAGGCATTATTTTTATCACCAGTAGTTAATATGGAACGAATTATCGAAAATATGATGAAATGGTTTAATGTAACACCAGAACTTTTGCAAAAAGAGATGACTATAGAGACACCTATTGGTCAAAAGTTATATTGGGATTATTTATGCTATGTAAAAGAACATCCTATTAATAAATGGAATATAGATACATATATTATGTACGGAGCAAAAGATGAACTGTGCGAATTTGAAACTATTAACGATTTTACAAAAAAACATTGTTGTGAATTAGAAGTCATGGAGACGGGGGAACATTACTTTCATACTGCAGAACAGTTAAAGATATTTGAACAGTGGTTACACAAACATATCAATTAGCAAATTATAATGTATCTTGAGTCTGTTAGAGAAGGATGGCAAATATATAAACTAATATAATATTTGAGAGATATTATAAATGTATTTACTTAAACGGCTTTATTCATGATTTTTGTGTACAAATAGCTTTAAATGTATAGAAATTAGACAATTATATTATCGATTTATATCTGAAGTGAAGAATAGCCATTCTACGAATTGAATAAAGTAACAATCATAAAAATGCTCAGAACAAAAGATTCTTGAGCATTTTTATGTATTTTCATATTAAGGGGGGAATTTACTTGAAAGACATACATATTCAACAAATTGAAGATTTAATGATATACGAATACGACTATCTCATTGAAGAAAGTAAAGAAGAAGGATTTAATTTCCTAATAAGACTAATAAGTGAATATGAAAATAAAATAAACACCTTTAATAAAACTGGAGAATGTTTACATGGTATCTTTCAAGGGGAAAAGTTAATTGGAATAGGAGGGCTGAATGAGGATCCATATACAGAAAACAATAAGATTGGTAGGGTAAGGAGATTTTATATTGCAAAAGAATACCGAAGGAAAGGATTAGGGAGGTTACTGTTAGTACGAATTTTAAACGATGCGAAAAAATATTTTAATATTGTTGTCTTACATACAGATACAGAACAGGGTGACAAATTTTATACTTCGAGTGGATTTGTGAAAGGGACAAAATATGTGGGAGCGAGCCATTATTTGAACTTATATAAAAGGATGTAATGAATTATTATTTATCCCTCTAATAGAACTTTTGTTCTATTTTTGTGTAGATTGATGTTATAATTTATATGAATCTAATATTAGAATGGGGAATTGGATGATGGGAGAAAATAAAATTATTAATGATTTCAATGAATATTCAATTTGGTTAAATACATTGAAAGGTATGAAAGAGGAATTGTGGGTGGCTCCAATATCAGAGGGGAAATGGACTGTTAGCGAGATCATATCACATATTATGAACTGGGATGACTATCTTTTACGTGAGACATTATCGTCAGTGAGAAATGGACAGGGAATGGAGTTCCCTGATTTTGATACATATAATAAATTAGCATCTAATTATGCTAAATCAGGTATATCTAAGGTGAAACTTCTTGAAGAAGCAAAAGCTAAAAGAGAGTTACTTGTAAAAGAACTTAAATTACTGCCTGATGAAAATCTAAAGAAACCTTTAACAGCCAATGGGGTATCACATTGTCCTCATACTGGAACGCCGTATTCTCTTATATATATTATTAAAGAATTTATAGATCATGATAACCATCATAAAAGACAGGTTATTCATTTTTTAAATGAAAATGTAGTTGCTAACTGATAAATAAAAGATCCCGCAAATGATATTTGTGGGATCTTTCTTACATTATAATTTAACATTCATTTCTTTCAATAACCCCTTCGGATCACCTTTCACATAATAAAAATGCGGATTATTTTCATCATCGTAAAGCATAATATAAGGTTTTTGATTAAGCGGGAGGAGAATAAGTACTTCATCAATTGTTGTATGTAACCATTGATTTGTAATAGAAATTGGTTTAGATAATGGGATTTTTATCATGTGACCATCTTTTGGAACGACGTTTAAGTTTTTGAATGGGCCAGTAATGGATTTAGCGTATTGAACAGCTTCTTTTTGAATAGCTGGATCTAAAGATTGTTTTTGAACGACCATTTCTTTTTGACAATCAAACACTTCAATTTGTTGATTTGTATTTGCGAACACATTTGTTGATAATAAGAAACAAAGAAGAGTAATGACCCCGATTTTTTTAATCATAATACAACACCTCGTTTTTACTATACCCTTAAAACGTTCAAATATTTTTCTGTCACATTGATGTAACAAAGAAGTTGTATAATACAATTGGTTTTTGTTTAATAGCAATGGAGGATAATGTATGAGAGTATTAATAGCAGATGATGAACAAGATATGTTAAGGATTTTAAAGGCTTATTTCGAGAAAGAAGGCTTCGAAGTTTTATTAGCAAAAGATGGAGAAGAAGCACTTCAAATATTTTATGATGAAAAAGTTGATTTAGCTGTTTTAGATTGGATGATGCCGAAACATAGTGGTATTACTGTCTGTCAGGAAATAAAAAAGAATTCAAGCGTAAAAGTGTTAATGCTTACAGCGAAAAGTGAAAGTGAAGATGAATTAGCAGCACTTCAAAGTGGCGCAGATGAATATGTAAAAAAACCATTTCATCCAGGCGTATTAATAACTAGAGCGAAAAAACTTATACAGCATGATGATGTCATTCAAATTCAAGATTTGAAAATAGATTTCACTAAAAATAAAGTTTATAAAAATGACAAAGAGTTAGATATTACAAAAACAGAGTTAGAATTGATAAAGTGTTTTTTAAATCATAAAGGCATGATTTTAACTCGAAAAAAATTGTTAGATATCGTATGGGGATTTGACTATTTCGGAGAAGAGCGAACTGTTGATACACATGTAAGAAGATTACGTAAAAAAGTAGGAGAAAATATTATAAAGACGCATCGTGGTTTAGGATATAGTTTGGAGGAGCAGAGTGAATAAACTTGGAAAAAAGCTATTTCTCAGCATTTCTTTAACTGTTATTCTTATTTTTACAATCTCTTTATTATTAATTAACTATCTTTTACCGAAATATAATATTTACAAAACGCGAGAAAGTTTAGAAGGTATTACAGCACAAATACAGTCCATACCGAGCAAACAACTGGATGAAGCAATTACTAGCATTGAAAATAAAGGAAATGTTACGATTGCGTATACATCAATTAACAATTCGGAAGATCGAATTAATGATGAGTTACGTATGCAACTTACAAGGAAAAGGGTTGCCCTTAATAAACTTTGGATTACAAAAGAAGAAGTAATGAAAGTAAAGAACTTCGGGCAAGCGAATAAAATATATGATCAAGAAAAGATTAAATCTAGTTTTTTTGTGAAATACATTGCGAAAGACGATATGTTAATTTTAGTAGGAGTTTCGATCGCACATTCTAATGAAATAATAAAAACGTTAAATTCATTTTATTTTTACATTTTTGGCATTACGATTTTTCTCATTATCGTACTTGTATGGATACTTTCAACGACAATCACCAGACCATTGAAAGAATTAAGTAATGTTGCAGAAGATATTTCAAATTTGAAATTTGAACGAGCGAAAGTGAAAACAAATGATGAAATAGGGGACTTAGCTAATAGTATTAATATCATGAGTGAAAAACTAAATGAAGCGCATGAAGATTTAACAGATCGAAATGAACATTTAAAACGATTTATGGGTGATGTGACGCATGAATTAAAGACTCCAATCGCATTAGTGAAAGCATATTCTATGGGAATAAAAGATGGTTTAGATGATGGTACATACATAGATACAATCATTAAACAAACTGATCACATTTCAAACCTAATTGAAGAGTTATTACGATTTTCTAAACTAGAAAGAGATGTTTTACAAAAAGAAGAATTCGATATTAAATCACTAGTCCAAAGTATATTAGATAAGCATAAGATTGAACTGGAATCGAAAGAAATCAATTTGCAAGTGAACTATAATGTTAGCGATGTAGTGGTTAATGCTGATATAAATAAAATGAAAATGGTGTTTCAAAATTTAATATCTAATGCGATAAAATATACAGCAAATCAAAATATAAAAATTACTTTAGAAGATAGAAATGAAAATATATATTTTCAAATTCAAAATGGTATGAATGCTGAACAAATGAAAGATATCGATAAAATTTGGGAACCTTTTTACGTCTTAGAATCTTCTCGTAGTAAAGACCATTCAGGTACAGGGTTAGGCTTAGCGATAGTGAAAAGTATTTTAGAGAGACATGGTTTTGACTATGGAGTCTCTACTTTAGATGGAGAGATACGATTTTATATTAATATAGAGAATGATTAATTCAATACTTTTAGAAGCATCGTCTATTATTAGGCGATGTTTTTTATAGATTATATGAGAGCAGTAAATCAGAATATATAACCTCAAAATCTCGTTTGAAGAGTGTTCTACAAATTTTTCAAGTTGTTGCATAAAATATAAACTGAATTTTCTGTAATTTTAGTGTATAGTAAAAGGAGAAATATATGGGGAGGCAAGGGTATGGGGAAAAAGAAAATAGCAACACTATCAGCAATATTATCTTTATCAATTACGTCAGGAGTTTCTAGTATGACTGCGTATGCAGACAATAAAGAAAAAAACTACATAAATGAGAATGACGTGAAGTTAAATGGAAATGTTTCAGAAGCGTTACGTTCAAACACGAAGATAGAATTAGAAAATGGAATGACAAAACCGATTTATTCGCTTGATGAAGCAATTATTGAAAATTTATTTGTGGAAACAGAAGTTGATAGTGATCGAGATGGAAAAAAGGATCGTGTATCAGTAAAAGTTATGCGTCCAAAAACTGATTCGAATGTGAAAGTTCCTGTTATTTATGAAATGAGTCCATATCGATCTGGCTTAAAAGATGTTCCTGTATATAATGTAGATGAAGAATTGTATGCGTATGAAGGGAAACCGTATGGAGCTGTTAATCTTGGTTCATACGGAAATTATTATGTGCCAAGAGGCTATGCAGTCATTTTAGGTGAAAGTATAGGAACTGGAAAATCAGACGGATGTCCAACTACTGGGGATGAGCAAGAAATATTAGGGACGAAATCTGTCATTGATTGGGTGAATGGACGTGCGAAAGCATATACAGAAAATGGTGAGGAAGTTAAGGCTGATTGGTCAACAGGAAATGTAGGGATGACAGGAGTATCTTATAATGGTACGTTACCGAATGCTGTTGCGACGACTGGTGTTGAAGGGTTAAAAACAATTATTCCAATCGCAGCGATTAGTAGTTGGTATGATTATTATCGTGCAAACGGTGCAGTCATTGCGCCTGGTGGATACCAAGGAGAAGATACAGATAACATGGCAGAAGCAGTTCTAACAAGAGAAAATCCTGAAGTTTGCGGACAAGTAATAAAAGAGCTAACAGCTGGACAGGACCGGAAAACTGGTAATTATAATGATTTTTGGGATAAACGTAATTATGTAAAAGATGCTAAAAACGTAAAAGCGAGTGTATTTGTTGTTCATGGTTTAAATGATTGGAATGTAAAGACGAAGCAGTTTGCGCAGTGGTGGGAAGCACTTGGAGAAAATGATGTCCCTCGTAAAATGTGGTTACATCAAGGTGGACACGGTGGAACATCAACAAATGATTGGCAAAGAACACAAAATAAATGGTTCGATTACTGGTTGTATGGAATTGAAAATGGGATTATGAATGAACCGATGGTGGATGTACAACGTGAAAATAAAACTTGGGATAAAATAAAAAATTGGCCGGATCCAGCAGCTGTACCGTCAAAAGTTCGTATGTATTTAAGTAACAAAGCAGTTAATTTGCCATTAAGTATGGGCTCTGCAAATAAAGTTTTCTCATTCGTGGATGATGCAAAAATGAAATCAAATCAATTAATAGCAAACCCAGAATTAGAAGTAGCCAATCGATTAGTGTATACAATGCCTGTACTTCAAAAAGATACGCGTATAAGCGGTACACCAAAGATTTCAATTACAGGAAATATTGATCGATCTGTATCAAATTTAACTGCTTTACTTGTTGATTATGGTGGAGCAAAGCCGGAAATTGTAACGAGAGGCTGGATGGATCCACAAAACTTAAAGAGTATAGAAAATTCAACAGCGATTCAACCGGGCAAAGATTATACATTCACATGGGATATGCAGCCTGATGATTATGTATTTAAAGTGGGGCATCAAATAGGGGTCATTTTAATCGCTAGTGACTATGATTATACGATTAGACCGAAAGCAGGCACGAAGCTTACAGTAAAATTAAGTGAAGTGACATTACCGATTGTGAAATAAATGATTTTTAATGAAGAGCTTACTATATAGTAAGCTCTTTAAACTTTGAAATATAAATGCATTACCAATACCATGAGTTTAATATGAATTTTTATTAGCAGAAACAAAAATACTTATGATAAATAAAACAATCGCATTTAAGATTAAAAGTCCACTAAACGTTAACCCAGCAGCACCTCCAGCGAATCCATCTCCAACTTTTTCACCAATTACATGCAAAGTGGTGAAGAAAACGATGGGGGAAGAAAGAATGAAAATGCCACTGGTAATTCTCCATATTTGCCTATATTTCTTTGCAATAAAGAAAATTACAGCATTAAAAGCAATAAGAAGTAAAAGAAATATAATGAATGAATTCATCATATCCTCCTTCCGGTAAAATTCCGAATTTTCATTTTTATATTTTCATCTAGAAGGAAATATTATACAATATGATTATATTCTATGGAAAGCGAGTGATATATTATGACAGTCAGCTCTTTCGAATTTTTATTAAAAGTAAAGGTACAGGAAGATTAATTGAGTTGAAATCTTCCGTACTTAAAAACGGAGGAGAAAATAAATGTTTAGTTTTTATAGTACACTTTGCACGGAACTTTATGATTACACAAAACCTGTCGGTTATTCTTTAAATGGTGATATTGAGTATTATCAAGAACGTTTAAAAAATGGTAGAGGAAGAATTCTAGAAGCAGCAGTAGGATCAGGTCGGGTCATCATCCCGCTTCTTGAGGCTGGTTTTACAGTGGATGGGATAGATTATTCACCTGAAATGTTAGATTCTTGCCGTATACGCTGTACAGAGAGAGGTTTACATCTTAATTTATATGAAGGAAGCTTACAAAAATTTTTACTGCCGCATAAATATGAGGCAATTATCATTCCGACTGGATCTTTTTGTTTAATTGAAGATCGAGATGATTCTATAAACGCATTGAAATGTTTTTATGAACATCTTAATCCTGGGGGACGATTAATTGTAGATATTATGCTTCCGCATGACTGGAAGACTGGAGAGATTCATACATCGACTTTTTCTTTACCAAGTGGAGACGGAATTACATTAGAAAATAAATCAATTGAAATAGATTGGCTGAACCAAGTTACTCTATCATATTTAAAATATGAAAAATGGAGTAAAGGACAGTTAGTACAAACAGAACTACAGCGCTTTGCGATGCGCTGGTATGGGATAGACGAGTTCAGACTTCTGTTAGAAAGTATAGGTTTCTCTAACATTACTTGCTCTGCTGACTATGTTTATGAAAAAGAACCGTCAAATGCAAATCAAATGTTTACTTTTGAAGCTGTGCGAAACGAAAAATAAAAGAACTATCTATGAAAATAAGGTAATTGATATAATATCGATTGCCTTATTTTAATTGTATATTGCTTACATGTTATTACGTTTCATTGTCCAAGCATTCTGCTACTAACTACATATACTATTTATGTTAAAGTCAGCTACTATTTTATATAGGGCTGTTATTTTCCTATAAATGCTATTTTAGTGAAGTGGGAGGAATCAATTTGGAAAACGTAGAACAAGATAGAATTGAAAATCAAGTGTATTCAAATCGTGTAGTAAGATCAGAATTTGATGCGAATTGGGAAACATGTATATCAAAAAGCGGTTATGTAATTTATGTAGCAACAAGTAATAATGCTGAAGTAATAGTACTTCTTGCAGACGGTTCAAGTAAGTTATTAATTTTCGAAAAAGGTGGTAAAGTAGTAGTAGGCGGCGGTGGAACAAGTCATTACAGTAAGCCGCATATTGCAAGAAATATTTAAGGTAGAACATGTTAATTGAGAAGAAACTGGATAACGGTTAGTCAGTCCTGTTTAGAGCATGAATGACTAACCGCTTTTATTTGTTTAAATCATTTTAGTAGAACTTAATTTATTACAAATACTTTTGGATGATCAGAGAAGTTTGAAGGGAATTGTACGGATCAGTATTTGAAATATAATGTAGGGTTTGGAGAATCCTATAAGCAATATAAAAAAGCATTTCCTATTTCGGGAAATGCTTTTTCTATGTTATAGTATAATAGTGTTTTAAAACGATGTTATATTAATATACTTCAAATTTTGTTGTGTATTATTTTTATATTAAATCAGTTGCTTAAGTATTTTTTTATATAAGGAGTAATAATAAGAGAAATGAAAAATATAGACTTTATACTAGAAAGTGATGAGGCATTAAAACCATCTGAACGATTAGTACTATTATTATTAGAGAAGCATAGAATGTTATATACGAACGATCTATTGGCATTATCTAATTTATCATATAAAACTTTAACGGATTCATTAACAGCGCTAGTTTTAAAATCATATGTATTAAAGGAAACAGGTAAGGGAAGAAGACAGAATTGTTATAGATTGGTATGATAAGGTTGCTGATTTTAGAGAGTTCATATTAATGTTTTTCAAATGTAAGGAGAAATTTTATTTTTGTTTTCAAATGAAAAAACGAACCGCGATGCGTACTTAAATATTTGGATTTCATTTTTGTTAATGATGATTTTATAATTATTGAAAATAGAAAAATAAAATAAACTGCATAAAAAAGAAATAAAAAAACAATCCGTTTTAAAAATGGATTGTTTTTTTTATTGAAATAATATTATTTGATATGTTGAAAGTATGAATGATTATTCTACTTCGCTTGTATACTTTTCAGGTAATAATTCCATTACGTTACATTTTACCAGTTCACCATTATATGAAAGTATAACGTTCGTATTTATTCCGTAATCACTTATTAATTCTCGACACATACCACATGGAGCAACAACCCAACATTTTTCTATATCTTCATGAGGGTGTGGGTGAGCAACTGCGACAATGGTATCAAATTCATGATCACCTTCTGAAATAGATTTTCCGATCGCCATAGCTTCACCGCATACTGTTATTCTTCCAACATTCGCTTCAACATGCACTGCTGCATAAATATTACCTGCTTTAGTTCTTATAGCTGAACCGATATGATGACGACCGTATTTATAGTTTTTTTCGATTACTTTTTCAGCAGCTTTAATTAAATCATAGTCTTCACTATTTAAAGGCATTACTTGTAACATAATCTCTCCTCCATATTAAACATGATTAGTGTTATTTCAAAAAAATTTAATATTTAAAATAACAGATAATTATTGGAGAGATAATATTATTATGTAAACTATAGTTTTAACAGGAAAATATCATAATCAATAGAACATATAGAAGAAGGGGAAACTTAAATATTTTGAAAGATGGGAGAACAGCATATTATATTGCATTAGAAAAAGGACATGATCACCTTTTACATCATTTAAAACAGGAAGTGAACGTATGATAAATAAATGGAGTGTGGGCATATTTTTATTTAACGAGGTAGAAGTGTTAGACTTTGCTGGGCCATTTGAAGTTTTTTCTGTAACCGAAGCGGATGAAGAAAAACCATTTACTGTGTATACAGTTAGCCAAAATGGAGAAATGATTACAGCAAGAAACGGATTAAAGGTAAAGCCAGATTATAGTATTGAAGATTTACCACCAGTTGATATTTTAATCATTCCAGGTGGTAAAGGTGTTCGGGAAAATGAAGTGCAAAATGATATTATAATAAATTGGGTTCGTCAGCAAATGAAAGAAGTAAAGCTAATGACTTCAGTTTGTACGGGTGCGCTATTACTTGCGAAAGCCGGTTTACTAGAAGGCTTAAAAGCAACAACGCATTGGGCTAGTATTCAAACTTTCAAAAAAGATTATCCGAATGTAGAAGTAATGGAGAATGTGAAATTTGTAGATGAAGGACACATTATTACATCTGCAGGTATTTCAGCTGGTATTAACATGTCATTTCATATTGTGAAAAATTTGTTAGGTGTGGAGATTGCTGAGGAAACAGCTAAAAGTATGGAATATGATATTGATTTACAAAATTAAAAAGCCCAGGCCGGGCTTTTTTATATTGATTGAATATAGCTAATCTCCTCATCACTCAAAATAGGGCGAACAGACGCATTTGCATTTTCTTGTGCTTGTTTTTCTGTTTTTGCACCTGGGATTACAACACTCACTGCTGGATGAGTGAGTATATAGCGAAGTGCAAGTTGCCCTAAGGTCTGATTTTTATTTGAGAGCAACCGAAGTTTCTCTACCTTTTGTAAGTCTTCTTGAAACCAATTTTCATTTGGCCAATCTTTGCGTAAATCTCCATTTGGAAAAGTTGTTTTATTTGTGCATTTTCCAGTTAAAATACCCATTTTTAACGGCCCACGAATAACAGCTCCTAGATTTTTTTCTTGTAAGAATGGCAAAATATCATTTTCTGGTTTTTGATTCAATATATTGTAATCAATTTGTACGATGTCAATTTCATTGTTTTTATTGAAATGACGAATGTATTGTAAATCATGTGTCGAAACACCGACTGCTCTTACTTTTCCATCACGTTTTAATACTTCAAATGCACGTAAAAATGCTTCTGTTTCTCTACGATTATGCCACCAAATATGACAAAAATAAAGATCAATGTAATCTGTTTGAAGACGTTGTAAACTTGTTTCAAATACGGCGATAATTTTTTCGGGAGTATCATATACAGGCTCTCCATTCGGATCGTAGTGATGTCCGATTAAACCGCCTTTCGTTGATAGGATAATATCATTACGATGTCCTTTAATTGCGGTAGACACTAACTTTTCACTATGTCCTAAACCATACACATCTGCAGTATCAATAAAATTCACACCACACTCAATTGCTTTTTTTATAGCGGTTATAGATTGTTTATCGTTAACAGGTCCCCATTCATCACCACCGATTGCCCATGCCCCAAAACCTATTTCAGAGACAGTTATTCCAGTTTTACCTAATGTACGGTAATGCATATTTTTCCCCCTTGTAAGCATGTTATAACATCGATATGTAGGTAAGGTATTTTGTGTGTAAAAAAACTCTTCTACAATAGTAGAAAAAGAATAACAGAAACTACTATTTTATGGCAGCATACATAAAAAAATGCAATGTAAATATGGAAATGTCGTCGAATGCTATCTTTAATTGGTTAATTTGTAAGATATTTTTGTGAAGGAGCTTATTTTATAAGAATAGAATTATAGTTAGTAAGGGATTATGCCGAGGGTAGTGAAAATATATGTGTTAGGGGGATTTCATAATGAGGAAACTCAAGCGAATAAATGTTCCTAATATAGAAGAGCAACTATCACAGCCTAATGAGAAGCGAGCAATTAATAAGAAAAAACTAAGACGATTTATATTCATGTTTATATTTATTGCGGCGGCTACTTTGTACCTTCAATTTATTTTAACGAAACAACAAGAAATAATCGTAGAAAAAAAAGATACTATAACGAATCAAAAAAAACAATTGGTCTCTTTAAAGAAAGATCAGGATTTTTTAAAGACTAACATAGAAAATTTAACAGACGATGAGGAAGAAATTTTGAAGTTTGCGAGAAAAGAATATCAATTTTCTAAGTCAAATGAAACTATATTTGTGTTGCCGAAGTAGTGTAATAGAACAGTTAGCGATTGCTAGCTGTTTTTTTATGTCTGAATGGCATGGTACAAGTAACAATCACATATTGTAAAAATGAAGAGTTTAAGCTGTTTTTATAATTATGGAATATACACCGGAATAAATGTTGTTAAAATTCTGTCAATTGTATTATAATACAAGGTAAGCGGATATATTTTTTAATCAACGTTGAGTTTATCACTCATACGACTATTAAGAAAACCGTTATCCCGTATTAGAAAGGAAGATAGCTGTGTACGCTTCAAATACAATTTATATCGTAGGGGATGCGAAAGCACCTCAAAATAATCCTATTACCGAAAAGTTCAAAAGTTATTTTGTAGCGTTTGTACTTGTTAAGGAGACAGGGGAAATTGTAGATGCAGATTGCTCAGCGACAATTGCATTAACATCACAATTCGTTAAATATTTGTTTCTACATAAAAATATTAATGATCCACTATTGGTAACAGAAATAAAAAATAGATACTTCGGTTCGTCTCAAAAAGCACTACTTGTAGCATTAAAAGATGCACAGAAAAAATATAATCAAATCGCTGCTTTGTCTACCCATTCCTAGACAAAATCCAGCCATAAGAATCTTCTTATGGCTGGATTTTTTTATTTTACATTAACCTCCTATATGAAAAGCAAGCGAAAGAGGAGATTAATTGCCCGTAAAAAACTAATCTATTTTGTGGATTAAGGTTACACTTTGTCAGACAACGAAAGGATGAACAATATGAAAATTACCGATGTAAAAGTAAATCGTAGACGTGTAAATCTTCATACACCGTTTAAAACGGCGCTTCGTACCGTAACTGAAATAGAAAGTATAGATGTATATATTTATACAGATGCAGGAATTGTTGGGAAGGGTGCTGCAACCGCAACACCAGTTATCACGGGGGATTTCGCTAACGGAATTGAAGAAGCAATTTTAGGACCGATGCGTTCCTGTTTAATTGGTCAAGATATTATTCAATTTCAGCAGTTACTGCAGCACATTCAAATGAGTTGTATTGGAAATCCAAGTGCGAAAGCGGCGGTAGATATTGCTTTATATGATGTGTATTGTCAACACCAAAACGTTCCACTTTACGCATTATTAGGCGGGAAGAAAGAAATTCATACAGATATTACGGTGAGTGTAGATGAGCCTTTTATTATGGCGAAAGAGGCAAAGCAACATGTAGAAAAAGGATTTCAAACTTTAAAAATTAAAGTGGGAAAATCTGCTCATTTAGATTTAGAACGTATTGAAGCAATTCGAAATAGTGTACCAAAAAATACGACGTTACGATTAGATGCAAATCAAGGGTGGAATCCAAAAGAAGCGGTTACGATCATTAAAGAGATGGAAAATCGAAATTTAAATATCGAATTTATTGAACAACCTGTTCATGCGAAAGATTGGGATGGATTAAAGTATGTCAAAGATCATGTACAAACGCCCATTATGGCAGATGAAAGCATATTTTCAGCGAGTGATGCATTGAAAATTGTTCAAGGAGGATATGCAGACTTGCTCAATATTAAATTAATGAAATGTGGTGGCATACGTGAAGCGTGGCGTATTGCCGATGTTGCCGAAACAGCTGGTGTAAAATGTATGGTCGGAAGTATGATGGAATCTTCACTTTCTGTTAGCGCTGTAGCCCATTTAGCTGCTGCACATCCTAATATTCATTATTTCGATCTGGATGCACCGCTTTGGTTAATGGAAGAACCGGAAGGAATGACGTATTCTGGATCAAAGGTAAACCTTCAATCGACAGTGAATAGTAAATCTTAGGAGAAGAGATTAGTAAACTATCTTTTAAGGGGGATATGTATGAAAAAAGTAGGAACTGCATTTTTAACAACTTTATTTATATTTTCATCGTTTACATCAGCAAATGCTGAAGAGAAGAAAGATAGTAAGGCATTTATCGATGTATCTGCCGCAACACTTTGGACCGCGCCTGATTCATTACGACCAATTGATGTACCAAGCGCTACAAATCCAGTTGATTTATGGAAGTGGACGAAATCAATGACGCTTGATGAGAAACTTTGGTTAACAAATGCAAATAAATTAGAAACGCAAGCGCTATTAGGTCAAGAAGTAACGGTTGTTGATAAAAAAGGGGACTGGGTGAAAGTGTTAGTCCATGGTCAACCAACACCACGAAATGAAGAAGGGTATCCAGGATGGATGCCTGAAAAACAATTAACATATAATCAGGAATTTGCAGATAAAACAAACGAACCTTTCGTTTTAGTAACGAAACCGACAGCTATTTTATATATAAATCCTTCTGAAAAACATAAATCGCTTGAAGTGAGCTATAATACGCGACTTCCTTTACTTAGTGAAGATACAATTTCATACCGCGTATTGTTACCAAACGGGCAGAAAGCTTGGCTACGAAAAAATGACGGAACTGTTTATCGCTCCCAAAATGATATTCCAACTCCGACGGCTGATGATTTAATAAACACAGGGAAAATGTTTTTAGGATTACCATATATATGGGCTGGTACAAGTGGTTTTGGATTTGATTGCTCTGGATTTACACATACGATTTATAAATCACACGGTATTACAATTCCGCGGGATTCTGGTCCGCAATCGAGGAATGGAGTTGCGGTTGATAAAGAACATTTACAAAAAGGAGATTTAATCTTCTTTGCACATGACCAAGGAAAAGGTAGTGTTCATCATGTAGGGATGTATATTGGTGATGGGAATATGCTTCACTCACCGAGGGCTGAAAGATCGGTAGAGATTATACCGCTAAACACACCAGGATATATAGAAGAATACGCTGGTGCTCGTCGTTACTTACCTTAAAAAATAGAGGGGGTTTTCAAATGAAAAAAGTTGTTCGTTACTCATTAGTTAGTACCCTATTAGTTTCTTCAATTTTAGTTGGCTGCGCAAAAGAAAAAACAACGACAAAGCCGAAAGATGAGAAGAAAGTATTACAGTTACTAGAAACGGGTGAAATTCCGTCGTTAAATTCAGGGAAAGTAACAGATGCAGTATCATTTAACGTTTTAAATAACGTAATGGAAGGATTATTCCGCTTATCGAAAAATGATGAAGTGATTGAGGCTGGAGCACAAAAATATGAAGTGAGTAAAGATGGAAAAACATATACATTTCACTTACGTGACGCGAAATGGTCTAACGGAGATCCAGTAACAGCACAAGATTACGTATACGCTTGGAAGCAGCTTATTAATCCGGATACTGCTTCTCAATATGCATACATTGCATACGATGTGAAAAATGCGGAGAAAATAAATAAGAAACAACTAGGGTTAGAGGAATTAGGAGTGAAAGCGACGGATGATAAAACGTTCGTTGTAGAGTTAGAACATCCTGTACCGTATTTTACGAAACTACTTATTTTACCATCATTCTATCCAATTAACGAAAAATATGCGAAAGAACAAGGTGATAAATACGGATTAGAAGCAAATAAAGCAGTGTATAACGGGCCATTTACATTATCTGATTGGAAGCATGAAGCGAGCTTTACAATGAAGAAAAACGATAAGTATTGGGATAAAAAAGAAGTGAAGTTAGATGAAGTAAACTATCAAATTGTTAAAGAAATTTCAACTGCGGTAAATTTATATGAAACAGATAAAGTTGAGAGGGCTGTCATTTCAACTGAATTCGTAGATAAATATAAAAATAATAAAGAGCTAAAACAATATACAGATCCGGTTATGTACTTCTTCCGATTCAATGAAAATGTACCGATTCTTAAAAATAAAAATGCAAGACTTGCGCTAAGTACAGTGTTTGATAAGAAAGGACTTGCGACTTCATTTTTAAATGATGGTTCGGTTGCTGCTAACTATTACGTACCAAAAGGATTTTTAAAAGGTCCAGACAAAAAAGATTTTAGAAGTACAGCAGGTGAGTTTAATAAAACTGATGTAAAACAGGCGAAAGAATATTGGGAAAAGGCGAAGCAAGAGACAGGTACAAATGAAGTAACGCTTGAGTTATTAAACTATGACTTAGAAAACTTCAAAAAAGTAGGAGAATACATTAAAGAAGAGCTAGAGAAAAACTTACCAGGCTTAAAAGTAAATGTAAAATTACAACCACATACGCAAAAACTGGCGTTAGAGAAGAAGAAAGAATATGAAATGTCATTATCACGCTGGTTACCGGATTATCCAGATCCAATGACTTACTTAGAAGTATTCCTTTCTGGAAGCAGTGTGAACAATACAGAATATGCAAACCCAGAATATGATGCGTTAATTAAGAAGATTAAAACAGAATTAGGTAATGATGAAAAAGCTCGTTGGAAAGCAATGCAAGATGCTGAGAAAATGTTACTGGATGATGCAGTAATTGCACCGGTATTCCAGCGCGGGTTATCATACTTACAAAAGCCATATGTGAAAGATTTATATGTACATCAATTCGGTCCAGCTACAAGTTTAAAATGGGCAGATGTACAAAAATAAAATTATGGAGAAACAGACTTCACATGTGTGATAGTCTGTTTTTTTAGTTAAAGTCGGGTAAATAGTACATGGTATAATGTACTAGTCTGTATAAAATTTTGGAGGGGAATAAAGGTTTATGTTTGTAGAAAAGAAAGTAATACATACCAAAAGGTTATTCATGAGAAAGCCCATTATAGAAGATGTTGATCAATTTTATAGCATATTAAAGGAAGAAGTTGTTGGCAAATGGCTTGCTAAATCAAGAGGAATGTCAAAAGAAGAAACAAATGATTATATCAGGAAACTTATATTACATTGGGAACAGCATAATTTTGGTGTATGGTTGTTATTCAATAGTGAAACAGGGAAGCTTTTAGGACATTGTGGTTTAAGAAAAGTAGATGAAACAGGCGAAATAGAAATTATGTATTTACTTGATCCGGAGTATTGGGGAAATGGATATGCGTCAGAAGCAGCAGAGGCTTCTATTCAATATGCAAAAGAGACGATGAATGTAAAAAGAATAATTGCTAGAGTAAAAGTAGTAAATGAAAATTCGAAAAAACTTTTACGAAAATTAGGTTTTACATATACTCATGATGTTGATCATAGTGGGCGCTTATTATCATACTTTGAACTCCATACATCATTGGATGAATTATAGACATTTTCTATGTATTTTAACTGATTAAAAATAAAATTATTACTAAAATTCTAGTGTGAAATTTATGTAGAATCTTGTATAATTAACGTGTTTCTATGGAAACATTTTCTTGTGCTATTTATATAGGACTTAATAGGACAAGGGAGGAAATACATACATGTATATAATAGATAAATAGAATGGAACATGTATAGAGAAAAAGGAGAAAAAGATGACGTGTCAAAAACAAGGGTTACAATTTAATAGCGAGAGAAAGAGGAATAACAGATGAAGATGAAGCATGCGTTTGGTCCCATAATTTTAGCGTGTGTGCTTTTTTTCATTATCATACTAATCCCATCGAAAAGTTTAGTATCACTTATTAGTGATAAGAAGGTAGAAGATGCGGCAACTTCCTTACAAAAAGAAAAATTACAAAGTGTTTTCTTACAGCAAAAAATGTTAGAGAATTCGCAGTATTTACCGATGTACGGTTCATCTGAATTTTTACGAATGGATGCATATCATCCATCTAATTACTTCAAAGTGAATCCCGCAGGTTTTACGCCATATTTAATCGGGATTGGCGGTACACAAAGTTTAGCTCATATATTAAATATGACATCTACAATGGATGAATTAGAAGGTAAAAAGGTAGTCTTTGTTCTATCACCACAGTGGTTTACCAAAACTGGTGTATCACAAGGGGATTTTACTAATAATTTCTCCAAACAACAAGCATATCATTTTATTTTTAATGATGAAATAAATGTTGAAATGAAGAAGAAAATTGCGAAACGACTATTAGATTATAAAGTTGTTCAAGAAGATGATATATTAAAAAATTCATTACAGGGTATTGTATATAACGATACAAAACATAACATAAAAGCAGGTTTAGTCAAACCACTTGCTTATATGCATCGAAATATCTTAGATCATAGAGATTTATTTAACTCTATATTTAAGATTGAGCCGATGAAAGAAAAAACAAATATGGGATTACGTTCAATTTCTTGGGTAGATGCACGTAAACATGCGGAGGAAGAAGGGAAAGCGGAATCTACTACAAACGCATTCGGAATTGAAAATCCGTATTATTATAAGAATAATCTGAAGAAAAAACTAAAAGGTCTAAAAAACTTTAGAGCAAATGAATCGTATGAAGAATCACCAGAATATGATGACTTACAAATTGTTTTAGATATTTTTAAAGAGAAAAATGTTAAGCCACTCTTTATTTCTGTACCTGTAAATGGACCGTGGTATGATTACGCTGGTTTCCCTAAAGAACGCCGTGAAGTGTATTATAAAAAAGTTCGGGAACAAGTTGAGAAAGCAGGATACCCAGTAGTTGATTTTTCTGGCCATGAATATGATAAGTATTTCTTAAAAGATACAATTCATTTAGGTTGGAAAGGCTGGATTTACTTTGATGAAGCAGTGCAAAACTTTTATACTGAGAAATAAGTGTGGAGAAAAAGGAACGGCTATAAGCTGTTCCTTTTTTTTAGTATAGAGGATTTTGATTTGGACAATTCGGAAAGGCATGTATATCTTGAATTTGTCTAAAATCATAATGTTTCATTGCGAACTGTGCTTGATAAAGGTATTCATACACATATAATTGACCATCATGTGCTGAACATAATACACCAGAGGTTCCTTGCCCATTGATGAAGGAAATACCGATAGGGCGTCCGATTAAGTATTGTATTTTTTGTTGCCAATGCATAGGGGAACCACTCCTTTTTGAAATAATATACGAAATGAATGAGTGAATTGTTGCTTATCCATGTAATTATGGAGGCTTTTTATACAATTTCTAGAAGACATAAATATGAATGAATTATAAGTGGGAGAAAGGAAGGAATAATGGAGAAAGAAAATATTTTGGAAGAAAAGTTAAATTTAATAGAATGGTGTCAAACGTTGAAGGGATTAGCTGATGATATATGGTTTCAATCTTTTAAAAAAGATTCGTGGGCAATTGCGGATGTGATTTCACATTTTATCGTTTGGGATGTGTTATTAATAAAGCATAGAATTCCATACTTTAAATGTGGACAATCTGTACCAAATGTTCCAATAGATGTTGAGGAAATGAATAAGGGAGCAATTAAATATGCGAGATCTGGTATTTCAAAAGAAGAACTATTAAATCAATTTAGTGTTACTCGTAAACAATTAGTGGATGAAATTGAGCGAATTCCCACCCAATATTTTTATAATGACTACCAATTGGGCACTAAAAAAGTGAGATTAAATAATTACTTTTCATCACTCATTCAGCATGATTTAAATCATAAAGAAGAAATAATGCAATTTCTAATACATAATCAAACCTATAATAAAAACCGCTAACATCCGTAATGAATGAATAGCGGTTTTTTTATTTATATTTTTACGCAAGATTTTTACGCTTTTTTGTCCATTTTTTTATAACGAAGTATAAAAGAATAAGTAAGACGCCACCAATTGCGAATGATTTCACATACGGTCCAGCAATATCATTAATGTTCTCCCAATTTTCACCTAGTTTTTCGCCTAAGTAAATGAAAATGATAGACCAAGGGATGATTGCGATTGCTGTTAACGTAGTGAAACGTAGGAATGACATTTTTGTAATACCAGCAGGAATTGAAATCGCATGACGTACTACTGGAATAAAGCGTGCTGTAAAAATTACGCCAGTTCCGTAACGATTAAACCAATCCTCAGCAGCGTCTATTTGTTTTTTGTGAATAAAAATATATTTTCCGTAACGTTCTAAAATAGGGCGTCCACCGTATCGTCCAATCCAATAAATAAAGATTTGAGCAATAACACCGCCAATTGTACCAAATACAACTGCGCCTAAAAATGAGATACTACCATTAAATACTAAGTATCCCGCATAAGCAAGGACAATCTCACTTGGAATAATCTCAATCATAAGTCCAAGCATAATGCCCCAATAACCTAATCCTTCAAAAAATGTTAATACTGAATGAATAAAACTACTAACCATTGATGCACCTTCTAATTTATGAATTTTTGAATAGATGCGCCTTTATTTAATAACATAAAAGGTTCACTATGTGTATATTATACCTTATTTATATAGGGGATTGCTATTTCAATTCTTTTATGTCTCTCATAAGTATTATAGTAAAGCATATAAGCCCAGTTTTCATGAAGAAATAATGAAAAGATTATTAAAAATTTCTCATATTTCAATGATAATAGACTGAAAATTAAGTATAATAGTGAAGGTCTTTAATTTACAAAAATAGGAGGGGAACGTATGTATATTACAGATCCGATTTATGGACCAATATTTATTCAGGATAGATATATCCTTCAATTGATAGATACAAAAATATTTCAAAGATTGGCCTATATTAAACAACAAGGACATACTTATTTTTTACATGAGAACGCAATACATACGAGGGAAGAACATTCGATAGGTGTATATGTACTAGTAAATAAAGTGATAGAACATCTTACTGAGATTGGTGACATACATTTGTCGGAATATGAACGAAAGCTAGTATCTACTGTAGCCCTTCTACACGATGTTGGACATGGTCCATATTCACATTGTTTTCAGCAAATATCGGGTGAAGATCATGGTGATTGGACGGTACGAATCATTCAAGAGGACGAAGAAATACGCACGATTTTAAATCAGACCCCTGGATTATTAGATGATGTAACGAAAGCTTTAACAGAAGATGGAGTTTTTCCAATTATAGATGAACTATTATTTAATTCATTAGGAATGGATCAATTAGATTTTTGGAATAGAGATTTATATTATTCTACGCTTGAATTAGAGGGCTTACGAATTGAAGAACTGATTGCTAGTATGCGTTTTATTAACGGTAAACTTGTAATTGAAGAATCGGGAATCCCTTTGATCGAACAACTAATGAAAATGAAAGAGGGACTTTATAATAATGGCTTTGGTCATCCGTTTGTAATAGGAAAAGATTTATTGTTGCAATCCATTTTTCAAAAGATAACTGAGAAAAATCTTAAGTTCTATACTACTGAATTACAAAATTTCTTTCATAAAGAAGAGGATTTATTAGTAGAGGACTTTCTCCCATTACAAGATGAAATGATTTTACATGAAATTCAGTGCTTTGCAAAATCAGAGGACAAACAATTAGTGGCGTTAATTCAGCTTTATTTTTCAGGTGCTAAAAGTTTATCATTTGAAAAAGGACTGGAGGGTGATTTTAAAAAGGAAAATACCAAATTAGCGGTAATAACTGAGAAAAAGGCATACAGTTCATATGTAGGTGGTATTTACGTTTTTAGTGAGGGGCAGTTAGATGATATTTTAGAAAAATCCCCTTTTATTCGAGAGATAGTAAGGTTACCTAAAAAAGAATATGCATATTCCATTTGAGTTGATTTAGAAGCTTCAAAATACTTTGTGGGGAATAAACAATATAAATATTCTCTTTTCACGTAGACAGGTACTTCACTTTCAAATAACGAATTATAATGTTAATGAAATTTTTATAGAAAATTAGCGTGATGAGGGTGAAAATATGAAAGAAGCATTATTAGAAAAGGCCTCATATCTACATAGAGCAGAATTAGAACAATTACATATAGCTATATTAGTTTCCGAGAAAGCTCATGAAGGACAATTTCGTGTTTCGGGTGAGCCGTATATTACTCATCCATTTGCAGTTACAGAAATTTTGCTAGAGTGTAAGGCTGATATTATAACTTTAGTTGCAGCATTACTACATGATGTGGCGGAGGATACAGATTATACAATTGAGTATATACGTGATATATTCGGTAAAAAAGTGGCTGATATTGTAGAAGGATTAACTAAAATTGATAAAAAACAAATCCCTAATAAAGAAGAGTATGAAGCAATAAATTTAAAGAAATTATTGTTAGCTACACAAGGAGATATAAGAGTAGCTATTATAAAAGTAATAGATCGTCTACATAACATGAGGACTTTACAGGTAAAAGCTGTAAAAAAACAAGTTCCTTATGCAAATGAAACACTCAAAATTTTCGCTCCGATTTGTAAAAGGCTGGGGCTATTTCATATTCAACACGAGTTAGAAGATTTAGGTTTTTATTATCTTAATCATTCTAAATATAAGGGCATGAAAATACTTTTACAAAATTATGTTAAGTTATTAGAGGGTTTGTCTCAAAATATAATGCAAGATATAAATAATTTTCTAAATCCACCTTTAATATTTGAAGTTAACTATGAAGTAAGTCCTATTTATACAGCTTATTCTCGTCTCCAAGATATTCAAGACATTACGGTGGTGTCAAAAATAATCATCACGGTCTCAAGTAATTTAGACTGTTATAAAATATTAGGAATTATACATCAACTGTACAAACCAATTCCTCATCAATTTGAAGATAACATAGCAATTGAAAGTGATGTATTAAACAAATACTTAAAGACCAAAGTGGTAATCAATAACCATGAAATAATGATATGTATTGAAACAAAAATAAATCAGGAGATACGAGATAAAGGGGTATTTCATATTCTTACAAAAAGTATAACTGATAAGGAGATGCAAAATATAATTCATAAATTGATGAATCATTTTATTAAGACAAATGATCTAGTAACTCAAGATGCGATTGAATTTTATGATTTAGTATCATATGAACTATTCCAAGATAACATTGTTGTATTTACTCCTAAGTTAGATTCCGTGAACTTACCGCAAGGTGCTACTGTAATTGATTTTGCTTTTGCATTAAACCCTGAGATCGCTAAGTATATGTCAGGTGCTAAAGTTAATGGTATAAATAAATCGATAATAACGAATGTTTCACATCTAGATATAGTTGAACTTTTGGTAACTGAAAATATTAGTAATGTGAGACAGGGTTGGTTAAGGTTTGCTAATAGCTCAAAAGCTCAAATCGAAATTTATAAAGAGTTACAAAGATGAGGGAATTAAATTTATCGAGAAAACTTGTTCGAAATATAATAGAATGAAATGATCATTTTTGAATTAATAATAGGCGATTATGGTTTTTTATAATTAATACCTAGAGAAACAAGCATCAACCTGTTCTAAGTATGTAACAGATTGATGCTTGTTTTCGTTATAAAAAAATAGAAGCATTTCTGCTCCTATTTTTTACGGTTTCACTTCTAAATTTTGTAAAAATAAAGTTGCTGTTACGTAACGTTTTGCTAACATTTGTACATAAGCGGTATGCACAGATAATGTGGCAATAATAATCGCATTACGAATTGCTTCGCGTTGTTCGTTGTTAACCTGATCGAACTTGCTTGCAATTTTATCAGCTCTTTCTTTCACGATATTTTCAATTGTATGGATTGTATCTGTTGCATTTAGTTGTAAGCAATTCCCTTGATTGAGTTCTTCAAATAGAGAAGAGTATGCTCCATATAAATGAACAGGATTGATTAAGTCATCACTTCGATCGGCTGGGTCATTTACGATAAGGCGTAATAGCTTACGAATGGATTCAAAATCAAGTGCTGTTTTTAAATCTTCAACAATGAATAGTAAGGCTGCTTGTTCAATTGAATATTTTTTTCCTTTTTGAGGAGAGCCAATCATTTCTTTAATATCTCGTTTCACCCAGTTTTGCATGGCCGTTACTGAGAAACTTGTATTTTCAATCTGATTTCCAAGCGCAACTATTTCATTTAATGAAAAACCGACGTCTGTATCATCAATTTTAATCAGTTTTTCAAAAATAGGTGAAAGTGCGGTAGTAATAAAAGCAGTTACGCTTTGTCCGCTTTCAATATCTTTTTTATGTGACTTTGCCCACGCTTCTTGTAAAATACCGAGAGGCTTTTTCGTATTCCATCCTCTTAAAGATAGAAGAAGGGTAGCCATTTCGTTTCGTGTGAGATGAAATGTTTCCATCTTTTCACCTCCAAAAATAATAAAAAGTTCTTATGAACCTATAATATGTTTTGTTTCATTTAAAGTCAATTCTGTTTTGCTTAATTTTTCCTTTGTCACCAAACTGTCGTAAGTAAATAATGCTTGCATATTTCGACAAAAGTTCATATAATGAGTTCATAAGAACCTTTAAAATGTTTTTAAAAACAAATCTATCATTCTGAATTTACTAGAAAGGTAGATTTCACATATATCTATATAAAAGGAGAATGGATATAATATGTTGAAAAAACTTGTAGCAGTCATGACAGCATTCATGGTTATCTTTGGAGCTAGTAGCTTCATGTTTGTAGATCACGCAGCAGCGAAGGGTTACAAATCTGGTAAAAAATCATACACACCAAGTTCTGGTCAAAAGTCAAAAGTTGATTTGAACAAAAAAGATAATAACGTAAACTCACAAAAAACAACAACAGATTCAAAAACAAAGGCAACAAACACAGCACCAAAGAGTAATAAAGGAAGCTTTATGAAAGGTTTATTACTAGGTGGTCTTGGTGGTTTACTAATGGGTAGCCTATTTGCAAATATGGGAGCTCTTGGTTCTGTATTAGCGTTTATGGTAAATATGTTAGTAATGGCTGGTATCGTAATGTTAGCAGTTCGTGCATTTAAATACTTCAAAGATCAACGTAAGAAAAAGGAAGATGAAGTAGCATGGAAACAATAAAAATTTCTGAACAAGAACTTATCAATGCGCTTTGTGTATATATCGCTGAAAAAAGACAAGTTGGTCCAGAAGAAGTTTTAGTTGAGCTAATGTATGATGATGAATATGGTTTCTCTGCAGAAGTAGAGGTAAATGGCCGTCAACAAATATTAATTCAAGCAAACTTAATTGAAGCACTACGCTTGTTACTTGACAGAGAATATAATGTCAATTCATTCGCAGCAAGACTACAACTTGAATTAGATGATGAAGAAGGCATTTACGCATTAGCGAAATTTAATAACTCAGATGAGTAGCGAAAAGAGCTGTTGAGAGTAATCTCAGCAGCTCTTTTTAGTATGTGCATATGCTAGGGAATAATCACGCCAAATTTCATTCATTTTCCGTCTACCGACATCAATCATCGGGTTAAATTGAATGGCAGCTTGTTGTCGTACGGTATGTACATGTTGGATCGCCTGTTGCAAGTGTTGTTCAACCGACTGGGATTTTGTATTTGCTTGTTTTACGATTGAATATCCAGCAACAGTTCCTTGTGCCATCGCGATTTTTCCGCTTTCAATGCCAGTTATATTGCCGGCTACAAATAAACCGGGAAGAGGGGTTTCCATTGTTTCGGAATGGAGAGGAACATGGCCGCCTAATTCCGGAATGTAACGGAAAGGACAGCCAGCTACAGCAGCAAGCTCAGCAAGAGGGTATAAGCCACCGGCAATACAAACGAAGTCTGCCTCATATATTTGTTCCGATCCAGTTATGATGTTTCCTTTCGTATCAATAGTAGCAACCCGTACACCTTCAACTTGATCTGTACCGATAATTTCAAGAGCTGCTTTTCGAAGGTGAAGTGGTGTGCCATTTATTTTCATACCGTTATTTGGATAGAAGTTTAATCCAGCTTGTTTCACCCAATTATATTTCATCAATCGACTACCTATACGTAATAAAGGTGACGGGGCAAGGTGGGCAGCGTGTAAGAGAGAGTTTAAAACTTCTTCGGGTTCTCCAGCCTTTTGACTTAATTCACTTTTTTCAGGAAGTACGATATGTTCCACTTTAATGCCCGCTAATTGTAATTCATTTAAGATAGCGAATGACAAAATGTTAGCACCAATAATTACTCCTTTTCGCCCAACTTGAACGCGATGAACATTTGTCATAACTTGAGCTGCTCCGATTGACATCACCCCAGGAAGTGTCCAACCAGGAAGGGGAATGGAGTACTCAGCAGCGCCAGTAGCAAGTAAAACGAACGGTGCTTCTAACGTACCGATATTCGTATGTACGAACCAAGAACTTTCATCTTTATCTAAATTATAGACAGAAATGCCACATCGAATATTAACTGAAAGTGATTTTGCTTCTTCGTGAAGTCGTTTTGATTCTTCTATTCCGTTCCACCATTCTCCAGTAGGTTCTTGATGTAATTGTCCGAGCAACCTTCCGCCAGGCTTCATAAATTCATCAATAACAAGTACATTTAGTCCAAAACGAGCACAAGAGATGGAGGCTGATAAACCTGCTGGTCCAGCTCCGATAATAATGACATCGTTCATCGCTTTTTCACCATCTCTCTCACGATATTTGGATGCTGTTTACCACTATCAACTACCATATCTTTTTCTAGAACAGTTAAGCATGCTCGTACGTTCGTTTGATTGTTTACTGTCACGCGGCATTCAGAACAATGCCCGATATTACAGTAAATACCTCGCGGCGTTCCACTATCTTCATGTACTCTTAATGTTCGTATTCCGTTTGCAAGTAAAGCCGCCGCAATGGTTTCATGTTCATAGGCTTCATATTGTTGCCCGTTAAATTGGAAAGTGATGCGCTTACTACTATTTAAACTTCCTAAAATAGGGTGATGTGTAATTCTATTCATTGATTTTCACCTACCGCTCCAAAGGTAATTGCGCGAACTGGTGGTTGATATTTTAATGGCATTTCATTAGTGTTTACGTCGGGATTTGCACTTTCAATCATTCGATCTATCATCATTCTACATGTGCGGCCACCACAAAATCCCATGCCAGCACGTGTTCTTAGTTTTAATTCTCTTGCCGAGCATTTATATTCAGCAATTGTCGATTGAAGTTGTCCGTATGTAACTTCTTCACATCGACAAACAATTAAGTGATCTTTATTCGTCATATGTATTCCTCCTCTAGTTCGGTTTGCACAAATTATTATGCAAAAACTATGCCATAGTAGAGAAGGAATGTTTATTGTAACCCGAGTTTTTTTAGGCGGTTATATAAAGTGGCCCTCGTAACACCAAGCTGTTTCGCGCATTCTAATTTATTCCCATTTAAAATGCGTAAAGCCCTCTCGATGACTTTTTTCTCATGTTCATCCATCTCTTCTTGCAAAGAGAGGATTGTATTATTATTGCTGAGTAATAGGGAATGTGCCGTATGGTTGTCTAACGTTTCATTTGTATGAAATGGTAAATATTCTTGTTTTATAATACCGTCAGTCGCAAATACGACAAGTCTCTCAACAACGTTACGGAGTTCGCGAATATTACCTGGCCAATTGTAATGAAGTAGTTCATGCATAATGCTTGAAGGTAAGTCACGAATTGGTCTGTTATAGTTGATTGAAAAATCATTTAAGAAAGAGTATGTTAATTCGATAATATCTTCTCGTCTTTCGCGAAGCGGTGGAATATGCAAACTAACTACATTTAAACGATAGTATAAATCTTCTCGGAACGTGCCTTTTCTCATTTCTTCTTGTAAATCACGATTTGTAGCAGCGATAATGCGGAAATCAATATGAATCTCTTTTTCTCCACCAACACGGTAATACTTTCGTTCTTGTAGTACACGCAAAAGTTTTACCTGCATATCAAGCGGCATTTCTCCTATTTCATCAAGGAATAATGTACCGCCTTGCGCGAGCTCTATTTTACCTTTTTTTCCTTTACTATTTGCACCAGAAAAAGCCCCACGCTCATACCCGAATAATTCGCTTTCAAATAACGCCTCGGGAATTGCACCGCAGTTAATTGAAATGAAAGGTGCCTTAGTAGCTTCACTTGCTTCATGAATTGCTTTTGCAAATACTTCTTTTCCAACACCACTTTCGCCGAGTATTAAAACAGTTGATTTCACCGAACAAACCTTTCTAGCTAATTGTATTGTTCTTTGAATAACAGGGCTCTTTCCATTCATCGCAAGGAAAGGATCTGATTCATCTTTGTACTTTGCGACCTCTTGTTCTAAACGGTGCATTTCATGTGACATATTGAATAGTTTTTCGTTTAAAGCGACTTGATTTGTTACATCAGTTTCTGAAACGACAGCTCCGATAATTTCATCGTTACAATACACTGGATTTGAATTAATTAATACGAACAAATCTGGACGAGGCTGATGGAACTGAGCGATTATGCTTTTTCCGTCATGTAATGATTGCAAGATTTCCAAATCTTTATAGTCAAAAAAACGAGTGATAGGTTGTCCAATAATTTCAGTATGGTTGACCGAAAAAATCTTTTCGGCGCCATCTGTCCAAGTGCGAACACATTCTTTATCATCGATAACTGTAACAGAAGAATCCGTTGTTTGTATTACGGTGTTATAAAAAGATTGTAGTTCATTGTAAGTCTTAACAAGAAACGGAATGATTTGCTGAGCTGTTATACAGCATATAGGCACTTTATTTTCATTCATTATGATGACAACTATTTCATTGGAAAACATGTCAATTAAAGTGGTGAATGAGTCATCTTCATATATAACAGCGCAGTTATATTCTTCAGTAGTAGAAGGGCGGTAATAAAATTTTTCTCCAACTTGCTCAATAGGTTGCATGCTGTATGTATGATCAATGGATAAAGTTTTTAGAAATTCGTTTATTGTGGGAAATGAGAATGCCATATTGTCCTCCTGTTATGTATAAAAATTTTGACAGTGATAAAAAAATAATACACCTATTTACGATAAATTTAAAATATTTTTACAAATAAAAATATTTTTTATAAAAAGTGTATATATGTAGAGTTGGCACGTCAATTGCATAAAAGAAAGTGAGGGAGTAAAAAGAAAGGAGGGGTGCTAAGTGAGGCACTGTGACGTTTTAATAATAGGCGGTGGTATTATTGGCTGTTCTATCGCTTATTACACATCAAAATACGGTAGAGACGTAACAATCATTGAAAAAGGAGAATTTGTCAGTGGGACGTCTTCACGGTGTGACGGGAATATTTTGGCTATTGATAAAGACCCAGGGTTTGATAGTCAAATGTCGTTAGTAAGTCAAAAATTAGTAACAGAATTAAGTGAAGAGTTAGAGCATTCATTTGAATATAGAGCACCAGGAAGTATTCTCGTATGTGAGTCGGACGAAGAAATGGAAGCAGCGCAGCAATGGGTGAATCGTCAAAAGGAAGCTGGATTACCGTTTCGAATGCTTGATAGACACGATATAAGAGAAGAATCGTCATTTTTTGCAGATGATTTATTAGGCGGGTTAGAATGCGCAACGGATTCAACTGTAAATCCATATCTTCTTGCTTTCTCACTTCTTGCAGAATCGAAGAAATTTGGTACGAAAGCTTTTAATCATACGGAAGTAAAAGAAATGAAAAGAGATATAGACGGATCCTTTATTGTAGAAACGACAAATGAGACGTTTACTGCGAAGCAAGTGGTGAACGCAGCCGGTGTATGGGCTCCAAAAATCGGACAAATGTTGGATATAAATGTCCCAATTGAACCGAGAAAAGGGCATATTATTGTAGCTTCAAGGCAACAACACGTTGGCTGTCGTAAAGTAATGGAATTTGGTTATTTAATTTCTAAATTTGGCGGAAAACGAAAAGTGGATGCTTTAACTGAAAAATATGGGGTAGCTCTTGTATTTGAGCCGACAGAAAGTCAAAATTTTTTAATTGGTAGTAGTAGAGAGTTTGTAGGGATGCATACGAGGATAAATAACGAGGTTATTAAATGTATTGCGAATAGAGCAATTCGCTTTTATCCGAAAATGGCGGATATGATGGTGATTCGTTCATATGCTGGATTACGCCCGTGGACAGAAGACCATTTACCGATCATTTCACGTGTGGAACATATCCCGAATTACTTTATAGCGGCAGGGCATGAAGGAGATGGCATTAGCCTTGCAGCTGTTACTGGGAAAGTGATTGAAGAATTATTAAATGAAAAAGAAACAATTATTCCTATTGAACCACTTCGTTTGAGTCGTTTTACAGAAAGGGTGTTAAACGGATGAGGTCACAAAGAGTCTTTACGACGATTGATACACATACGGGCGGGAATCCAACGAGAACATTGATTAGTGGACTTCCTAAGTTAATTGGAGAGACGATGGCAGAGAAGATGTTACATATGAAAAAGGAGTATGACTGGATTCGCAAATTGTTAATGAATGAACCACGTGGTCATGATGTAATGTCAGGAGCACTATTAACAGATCCATGTCATCCTGAAGCAAATATTGGTGTTATTTACATAGAAACAGGTGGGTATTTACCGATGTGTGGTCACGATACAATTGGTGTATGTACAGCTTTAATTGAATCAGGTTTAATTCCGGTAGTTGAACCGATTACTTCGTTAAAGTTAGACACGCCAGCCGGCTTAGTTGAAGTGGATATCTTTGTTCAAGATGGAAAAGCGAAAGAAGTCTCTTTCTGTAACATACCAGCTTTTTTACTGAAACATATTACTGTACAAGTCGAAGGGATTGGAACTGTAGAAGCAGATATTGCGTATGGAGGGAATTTTTATGCCATTATCGATGCGAAGTCAGTAGGTTTAGAGTTAGTACCGGAAAATGCATCTACAATTATCGATAAGGCAATTCATATTAGAAATATCATTAATGAGGAATTTGAAATCATTCATCCGCAGTATTCGTTTATTAGAGGGTTAACCCATATTGAATTTTATACAGATCCTACTCATGAAAGTGCTCATATGAAAAATACAGTTGTCGTTCCGCCAGGAGGAATTGATCGTTCTCCATGTGGTACAGGAACATCAGCGAAGTTAGCTGTATTATACGCAAATCAAAAAATTGAAGTGGATGAAGAGTTTATTCATGAGAGTATCGTTGGCTCTTTATTTAAAGGGTGCGTCATAAATACAACATCTGTAGAAAATATTGAAGCTGTCGTAACGAAAATTACAGGTTCAGCTTGGCTTATGGGGATGCATAGATTTTTTTATAATGAAAAGGACCCACTTAAAGAAGGCTTTTTGCTAATTCCGCCGATGGAACATGAAACGGAGGATGTAAAATGAACATTCAAAAAATGTATACAGCAGTAGACGTACATGTAAATGGTGAAGCATTTCGTGTAATGAAAGATGTACCATGCAAATACTACTACAGTTTAGAGCAATTAAACGAACAATTTTCAGGTGAATTAGCAGAAGAAATGAAGCTTTTATTAAATGAACCACGTGGTTTTATCGGATTAAATGGATGTATTGTCGTTCCTTCTATTCATATGGAAGTCGATGCAGCTGTATTATTTTTTAATCATGAAGGATCCATTCCGCTTCATTATGGGGGGATTGTCGCAGTCATAACGATGTTACTAGAAAGCGGGTATTTAAAAAAGAGAGAGACGAACCAATACAAAATCGAAACGCTATCTGGTATATTTTCAATCCATGCGTATGTAGAGAATGATGAAGTTGTATCTGTTTCGTTTGAAAGTAAACTATGTTATATGATTGAGAAAAATTTACAAGTTGGTAATATAAGTTACTCTCTCATTCAGGCAGATAAAGTATATGCAGTTGTAGAAAAGGATGCATATTCACCAGAAATCAGTATTGAAAATATCTCTAAATTAAAAAAATGGAGTGAAGTTACACTTCAAGCTATACAAAAACAGTCATTAATAAAAAGACTTATTTTAGTAGAATCTATGCAAACAGAAAAGAACCAAATAAAGTCGATTACATTTCATGAAGATAACTTTATCGTACGTTCGCCTGGTTTTGTTTCTACTATTGTATCTTATGTTCATACATTATTTAAAAATGATTATATAGCGGATAAACCTTTTAAAAATGAAAGTATATTTAATAGCTTTATAACAGTGGAACAAGTGAAGAAAGAAGAACAAGGATACATTTTTCGCTTTGAAAGTAGAGGGTTTATTACAGGAATGCAGACGTTTCTATTAGACCCTACAGATCCGTTTCCGACAGGATTTTTATTAAAATAAAATAGTAAAGGGAGAGATAAATATGAAAAAAATTAAAGGGGCATTTCCAGTATTGATTACACCGATGGATGAGTTTCAAGAAATTAATTGGAACGGTGTAAAACAAAACGTTAACTATTTTATCGATCAAAAGGTAGCTGGCATTATTATTAATGGAAGTACAGGGGAGTTTGTTAGTTTATCAAAAGAAGAACGATTTAAAATGGTAGAAACAGTATTAAAAGAAGTTGATGGCCGTATTCCAGTTATTGTAGGAACTGCAGCAGAAACGACGAAAGAAACGATTGAATATACGAAACATGCAGAAGCACACGGAGCGGATTGCGCATTAATTATTAACTCGTACTATTGTAAGCCGAAAGAAGAGGAAATTTATTTTCATTTTAAAGAAATCTCAAACGCTGTAAATATACCAATTATGTTATACAATAATCCGTTTACATCTGGTGTTGATATGAGTACAGAGCTCATGCTACGTATTGGAAAAGAATGTGAAAATGTTACACATATTAAAGAATCTAGCGGAGATATTCGTAAAGCAAGAGATTTAGTACGACAAAGCGAAGGTGCTTTTCAAGTCTTCTGTGGATCTGAAGATTTAGTTATGGAGTCTTATTTAGTAGGTGCAACGGGATGGGTTTCAGTAGCAGGAAATATCGTACCGGGACTTGTTACGAAAATGTATGAGCATTTCCAGAATGGTGAATTAGAAAAAGCTTGGGAAATAAACGATGCTATTTTACCTCTTTGCGAGTTTCTTGAAGGATCAGGAAAATATGTACAAATCGTTAAACGCTCAATGGAATTATACGGGCAAGCTGGGGGACCTTCTCGTTATCCGAGACTCGGATTAACTGAAGAAGAAGATCAAAAACTTCAAACGATTATTTCAAAAATTGCAGCTCATGCAGCTGTTTAAATAAGGAGGAGAGCATATATGTTAACGAAAAACATTGAGCTGAGACCAAAAGTGAAAGCGTTTTTAAATGAAGAAATTAAAATGTTTATTAATGGTGAATTTGTACCTTCCATTAGCGGGAAGACATTTGAGACATACAATCCAGCAACAGAAGATGTTTTAGCTGTCGTATGCGAAGCGCGAGAAGAGGATATTGATGTAGCGGTAAAAGCTGCAAGATCTGCATTTGAATCAGGACCTTGGGTAGAAATGACTACCGCTGAAAGAGCGCACCTTATTTATAAATTAGCAGACTTAATTGAAGAGCATGGAGAAGAATTAGCGCAGTTAGAAGCTTTAGATAATGGAAAACCATATCAAGTAGCACTGGATGATGATATTGCAGCGACTGTAGAAAATTATCGTTATTATGCGGGATGGGCTACGAAAATTATTGGGCAAACGATTCCGATTTCAAAAGATTACTTAAATTACACACGCCATGAACCTGTTGGCGTTGTAGGTCAAATTATTCCTTGGAATTTTCCACTCGTTATGTCTTCTTGGAAAATGGGAGCTGCACTAGCAACAGGTTGTACAATCGTATTAAAACCAGCAGAGCAAACGCCTTTATCGTTATTATATACAGCGAAGCTCTTTAAAGAAGCAGGTTTTCCAAACGGTGTTGTAAACTTTGTTCCAGGTTTTGGCCCTGAAGCAGGAGCTGCAATCGTAAACCATCATGATATTGATAAAGTAGCCTTCACAGGTTCAACAGTTACAGGGAAATATATTATGCGTCAATCTGCAGAAACAATTAAACATGTAACGTTAGAACTTGGTGGTAAATCACCAAATATTATTTTAGAAGATGCTGATTTAGAAGAAGCGATTAACGGTGCATTCCAAGGCATTATGTATAATCACGGCCAAAATTGTAGTGCCGGTTCTCGCGTGTTCGTTCACCGAAAACATTACGAAACAGTCGTAAATGAACTAGTGGAAATGGCGAATAACGTGAAACTTGGAGCAGGTATGGAGAAGGAAACAGAAATGGGACCGCTCGTATCTAAAAAACAACAAGAGCGTGTGCTACATTACATTGAACAAGGAAAAGCTGAAGGCGCTACTGTTGCTGCTGGTGGTGAACGGGCATTTGAAAAAGGATATTTTGTACAGCCAACTGTATTCACAAATGTTACTGATGATATGACAATTGTGAAAGAAGAAATTTTTGGACCAGTTGTCGTTGTACTTCCATTTGATTCAACAGAAGAGGTCATCGAAAGAGCAAATCGCTCTTCATACGGACTCGCTGCGGGCGTATGGACACAAAATATTAAAACAGGACATCAAGTTGCCAATAAATTAAAGGCAGGAACAGTATGGATTAATGATTATAATTTAGAAAATGCAGCTGCACCATTTGGTGGGTTTAAACAATCTGGTATTGGTCGTGAGTTAGGTTCATATGCGCTTGATAATTACACAGAAGTGAAAAGTGTTTGGGTCAATATAAAGTAATAGAGAATCTAACTGTTAATAAATAGAGGGATGAAATAATGAGAGATACGGACAACTATAAGGTTTAATAATAGTTGTCCGTTTTCTTATATATAAAATAGTTTTCAAAAGAATGTTAAGGGGGATTTGGATGGAGCAATTAGTAGAGTGGTTAGTAGGGCAAGTATGGAGTATTGGCTTAGTTGTTTTTGCATTAGGAGCAGGTGTGTATTTTACAATTGCAACTCGTTTTCTACAAATTCGTTATTTTAAAGAGATGATTAAATTATTATTTGAAGGGAAGAGCTCGGAGACGGGAATTTCATCCTTTCAAGCATTTTGTTTAGCCTTATCAGGTAGGGTTGGAATAGGTAATATCGCAGGAGTCGCGACAGCAATCGCTTTTGGCGGACCGGGAGCTGTGTTTTGGATGTGGGTAATGGCTCTTTTAGGAGCAGCGAGTGCATTTGTTGAATCAACATTATCTCAAGTGTATAAAAGTAAAGTTGGGAATGAATACCGAGGTGGTACACCATATTTCATTGAAAAAGGCCTGAAAATGAAATGGTTTGCAGTCATTGTAGCGGTTGTTGTAACACTTTCATATGGCGTTTTATTACCAGGTATTCAGTCTAGTAGTATCGCAGTTGGATTTGAAAACTCTAATGGCATTAGCAAATATATAACTGGAATATTATTAGTTATATTATTAGCATCAATCATTTTTGGTGGCGTAAAGAGAATTGCGGGCGTTTCGCAAATGCTTGTTCCATTTATGGCAATAGGTTATGTAATTGTTACATGTATCGTATTAATTGCGAATGTAACAGAAATTCCAAGTATGTTCGCTTTAATTTTCTCTAGTGCTTTTGGTGTAAATGAAATGTTTGGCGGAATCGTCGGTGCAGCAATTGCATGGGGAGTAAAGCGTGCTGTATTTTCAAATGTTGCTGGTGTTGGAGAAGCGACGTATAGCTCCGCTGCTGCTGAAGTATCCCATCCTGCAAAACAAGGGCTAGTTCAAGCATTTTCTGTATATATCGATACAATTGTTGTATGTACAGCGACAGCTCTTATGATTTTAATAACAGGTATGTATAATGTTATACCTGAAGGAAAAAGCGCCATTGTAAAGAATATAGGGAATGTTGATGCAGGTCCAATCTATACACAACAAGCAGTTGAAACTGTTATGACAGGGTTTGGTCCAATATTTATTTCATTCGCAATCTTCTTCTTCGCGTTTACAACTTTACTTGCTTACTACTATATCGCTGAAACGACACTTACTTATTTAGATCGTGAGCTTAAACATAGCTGGTTAAAACCAGTTTTAAAAATTGGATTTTTAATTATGGTATACATCGGTAGCGTAGAATCGGCGTCACTTTTATGGAATCTTGGAGATTTAGGAATTGGTAGTATGGCATGGTTAAATCTAATCGCGATTCTACTATTAAGTAAAATTGCATTAAAAGTGTTAAAAGATTATGAATCACAGAAAAAAGAAGGGAAAGATCCAGTGTTTGATCCTAAAAATGTGGGAATTGAAGGTTTAACATTTTGGGAAGAGAGGAGTAAAGAGATTGAAAGGAAAAACTATAAAGAACAATCAGTAGTGGATGATAGTCTGAAATTGTAGTTATAATAAACTGAATATTCATTCTATTTAATGAGGTATATTACCTTCTTTTCATCACATACTACAATAGGTACACATAATTTGAATGGGGGTAATAATAAGATGGAACACGAACAACATAGTTCAGTAAATGACGTTCTACATCATTATAAAGAAGGTATCGGTAGTTTTACAAACCAAATTCCTGAAATTGCAGAAACATATAATGCATTCACGCAAGCTTGTTTTCAAGAGGGCGCTTTAACAAAAAGGGAAAAACAACTTATCGCATTCGGAATTAGTCTAGCAACGCAAGATGAATATTGTACCGTTTATCATACAAAAGGTTGTCTTGATCAAGGGTGTTCAGATAAAGAAATTCTGGAAGCGTGTGGTGTATCAGCAGCATTTGCTGGTGGAGCTGCAATGAGTCAAGCGGTAACTTTAGTACAGGAATGTTTAACAGAACTGAAAAATCAAAAGCATTGAATAAAAAAACGTTTTAAACATAAAGTTTAAAACGTTTTTTATGTGAGATTAAATTTTTATTCACTTTAATATTCTATATCTTCATAAATCGAATTCTCTACATCAGGAAGAACTGTGTATATGCTTTTACCGATTAAAGCTTCTAATTCTTTCTTAATTGCATAAAACCCTTTCCAATGTAATGATGTATGAGACGTTGTACCATGACGTAAACCAACGGAAATCAATCTTCTTTCCAGCG
Source organism: Bacillus cereus group sp. MS39 (assembly GCF_040448665.1). NCBI lineage: Bacteria > Bacillati > Bacillota > Bacilli > Caryophanales > Bacillaceae > Bacillus > Bacillus cereus group sp. MS39. Next base: position 2,599,991 of record NZ_CP123058.1, read on the forward strand.
TAGTAAAACCATCCGCGTCAGCAAGAGCATCACAAAGAGTAATTACTTTATTGTATAAATCGTAGTTACAATGTTCATTCAATATTTCAACTAACTGGATTCTCATATGGTCAGGAACGAGACTCCACTCCGCTGCTATATCTAAATGCTCATTTTTACACGGGAATGAATGTGTCACGCAAATAATCGCGTTTCCTGTATACCCTAAATTATTCAAATACATATAACCATCATAGGAATGAATAACAGATTTAGTAAACCCTTTATATCTTCCTATATCATGCAGGAGGGCAGCATTATATGCTATGTCAGCATCTAGGTCGTACCCATTATTAATAAGTTCTACAACTATCTTTTCAGTTGCAAGGGCAACATTACATGAATGTTCGAACCACGGACCTGGGTTTTGTTCATATGCCCACTTGAGAAGTTCTCTTGCGTATGTCCTATCTAATATATACTTCATATAAGTATCCTTTCTCAAAAAAATGTACCTTAAATAATTTCATCTTAGTTATCCGTTATTCCTTCTTTAAAAATTGGTACAATGAAACAAAAGGGGGATTAGTAAATGCAAAATGTAGTAATTGAAGAGATTAAGCAAATAGAAGATGATGTGGAAGAGCTTTCTAAACTTTTGAAAATGGTTGTAGATGATGGGGCGTCAATTGGTTTTTTACCTCCACTGGAACAAAAAGAATCAGCGAAGTATTGGGAAACTGTATTAGCACCAGAAGTGATCTTGTATGTTGCTAAAATAAATAATGAAGTGGCAGGGAGTATTCAATTACATTTAGTTACAAAGCCTAATGGGATTCATAGAGCTGAAATTTGTAAGTTAATGACTCATCCAAACTTCAGACGTAATGGCATTGGACATTTGCTTATGCAAAAAGCAGAGGAAAGAGCAAAGCAAGAAAATAGGTCTCTTATAGTGCTAGATACGAGAGAAGGAGACCCTTCTAATAGATTGTATAAATCATTAGACTATAAAGAAGTTGGAAAAATACCAGAATACGCAATATCTCCAAATGGTAATTTAGATGCAACGGTTATTTATTATAAAATGATTTAGTATTTTTATTTAAAAAGAGGGATATTTTTAAACGAAAAATCTGTTATTAGGTCTGAGTATTGATTTGTAAAAAGATTGATCCCCCCTGTATAATAGGGGTTTTCTTTTCATTCATTAACTTCATATTGAATGTTCAATTTGAGGGCCAATTTGTATAAGGTTTTAACAGTTGTATAAGAGGTATTACTTAAATAGGAATTTTGAAGTCCTTTGGTGAATATTAAATGTCAATCTAAAAGATGGAGGTTGCTGTGATGTTGAAACTGTTTCAATATAACTGGCAAGTTCGTGATGATTGGTTTACATGGTGCGAAGACATATCGGCCGAAGAACTGGTAAAGAAACGGGTTGGTGGATTCGGCAGTATACTACATACCCTATTTCATATTGTAGATGTGGAATATATGTGGATCTTAGGGTTGTGTGGTGAATCAGTGCCTGAGGAGCCATTGTTTGAAGAGTATGCCAGCTTACAAAAAGTGAAAAATCTTTCAGCTCAATACCACGGGAAAGTGAAGCCATTTGTGACCTCTTGGACAAATGAAATGGATTCTCGGAAACTTTCAAAAGCTGACTTCAATGAAGAGCCGATTAGCTCAAGAGACGCACCAATTAGGCGCCGAGTCATTGAATGTACACACGGAGAGTTAATACGTCATGTCATTGTCCACGAAATCCACCATATCGGCCAGTTATCTATATGGGCACGTGAAATCGGAAAGGAGCCAGTTTCCGCAAATCTGAGAGGGAGAGGGCTATTTGATAACTAGACTAACTTTGCCAATTTCGTAATTTATTTATAAACGAATAGTTTAATTGAGTATATTTAACACCGTCTATATTTCTCTAGCGGTGTTATTTGAATGTATTAATAAAATTTATTTAATGTACTAATTGAATTTGAGAAAGTTTTTAGAGGGTTATGTTTGTATAGTTTCTCATCTTATAATGAATGTAGAGGAGATGACTAGGCAACTATAGTTGTTTTCGCTTTATTATGCGAAAGGGGATGTCGGGATGAAAACGAAAGGTTTACAGAAAGTGAAGAAAGTTATGTTAAGTGGTAGCATATTACTTACGGGATTGTTAACTTTCGGTTTTTCAGAAAAAGCTTCAGCTCATGGATATGTTGAATCACCAGCGAGCCGTTCTTATTTATGTAAGCAAGGGGTAAATGTGAATTGCGGACCGATTCAATATGAGCCACAAAGTGTAGAAGGAATAGGTGGATTCCCGCAATTAGGACCTTCTGATGGACAAATTGCCGGAGCTGGTCATTTTCCTGCTTTAGACGTTCAAACAGTTGATAGGTGGAAGAAAGTTACGTTAAACGGAGGGACGAATACATTCAAGTGGAAACTAACGGCACCTCATAGTACGAAAGAATGGAAATACTATATTACGAAAAAAGATTGGAATCCAAATAAACCATTATCACGATCTGATTTAGATTTAGTACCGTTTTATGTGAAAAATGACGGAGGAGCTAGACCAGGAACTTCCGTGACACATGAAGCAAATGTACCTACAGATAGAAATGGATATCACCTTATTTTAGCTGTTTGGGAAATTGCAGATACTGGGAATGCATTTTATCAAGTTATAGATGTTAACCTTGTAAATAACGGTTTAGCATCAAATTTCGCGTTAAATCATGTAGTGCAGGCTCCTACCTTATTTTAAATAAAATATACGTTTCGATCATCTAATTCATTTTAGATGATCTTTTTTACGAAAAACGATGAAAAATATAGAAGAAAGTGCAATTATTTATAAAAAAATGGGCTTTAAATATTGTCATATTTGCTTCTTTAAGATATCCTTTTCATGAAGAGGTGGAAAACATGGAAAAAGTACTAGTTTTCGGGCATAAAAACCCAGATACAGATGCAATTTGTTCTGCAATTGCTTATGCAGAATTGAAAAAAGAATTAGGAATGAATGCTGAGCCTGTACGTTTAGGCGAAATCAGCGGTGAAACTCAATTTGCGTTAGACTATTTTAAAGTAGAAGGACCGCGTTTTGTTGAGACAGTAGCAAGCGAAGTGAACAACGTTATTTTAGTTGATCATAACGAGCGTCAACAAAGTGCTAACGATATCGAATCTGTTCGTGTGTTAGAAGTTATTGACCATCACCGTATTGCTAACTTTGAAACAAGCGATCCTATTTACTACCGTTGTGAGCCAGTTGGATGTACAGCTACAATCTTAAACAAAATGTACAAAGAAAATGGCGTTACAATTCGTAAAGAAGTTGCAGGTTTAATGTTATCTGCAATCATTTCAGATTCTTTACTATTCAAATCTCCAACTTGCACAGAGCAAGACGTAGCAGCAGCTCGTGAATTAGCGGAAATCGCTGGTGTAGATGCTGATAGCTACGGCTTAGAAATGTTAAAAGCTGGTGCTGACTTAAGCGGAAAAACAATGGAGCAATTAATCTCTCTTGACGCTAAAGAATTCCAAATGGGTAATGCGAAAGTTGAAATCGCACAAGTAAACGCTGTTGATACAAACGACGTTCTTGTACACCAAGCGGAACTTGAAAAAGTTATCTCTGCAGTAGTAGAAGAAAAAGGTTTAGACCTATTCTTATTCGTTGTAACTGATATCTTAACTAACGATTCTGTCGGTCTTGCGATCGGTAAAGCAGCAAACGTTGTTGAGAAAGCATACAACGTATCTCTAGAAAACAACACTGCTACTTTAAAAGGTGTTGTATCTCGTAAAAAACAAATCGTACCAGTATTAACAGAAGCATTCCAAGCTTAATAGTATTGAGTATGGTTTAACAAAAAAGGACAAGTAGCCAATCTGACTACTTGTCCTTTTTTATCTCTAAAAAACAGAAAATTTAAAATGGGGGGATTGTGTATGCTTAATGATTTAGAAAGTAAATTACAGTCACTTTTAGTGCGAAATATTACTTCTGTTTCAGAATTAGAGCGTTGGCTTTTGGAGGAATTGCGTGTAAACGCTGAAGTAGAAGAGGAGATAACAAGTAGTTTAATCGCCATGTATAGAGATACAAATGACAGAAATATACGTGATTTACATATGTATAATCAAAGTACAATTCAGCCACTTTTAAAAAGATACAATGCAAAATTTGACCAGAAATTTAGAGAGTGTCCATTTTCAAATTTATTAGATGAGCAGAAATATGGATTTACGAAAAAAGCAAGAGTAGTAAAAAGTAAAATGTTTAATGAAAAGAACATTGCTCTTTCCATTAAAGAGCAAGAACTTATTACGAAATATAGAGAAATAATGTCTAACATATCTATTAATTGGGAAGGTGAGCAAAAGACGTATGCATACGTAAAAGCAAAGCTAGATAACCCCAATAGGGCTATTCGCAAAAAAGCTTGGTACGCTTTATGTGAAGCAAGAAGTGCAGTGAAAATAGAAATAGATTGTATTATGAATGAACTCGTACAATTGCGGAATGAGATAGCTTTACATGCAGGATTTAATAATTATAGTGAATATGCTTTTAAACAAAAAAATAGAGACTATAGTATCGAAGAGTGTTATAAACTTCATGAATCTATAGAAAAGTATGTTGTACCAATTTGGAAACAGTTAGGAAGTCTTTCTAAAAAGAATCTCGGTGTAAAAACGTATCGTCCTTGGGATTTAACGCCTTGTAATTTACCAAAAGCCCCATTTCAAAATACCGTTGATTTATTGGATGGGGTGGAAGAAATGTTTCGGAAGACTGATTTATATTTTTATGAGAAATTTATTCATATAAGGAAAGCTGGATTCATTGACGTAGAAGAACGTGAAAATAAAGCGCCAGGAGCCGCTTGTTTTACCTTGCCTCATAGTAAAGAGGTTTTTGTGTATTCTAATTTTAGTCCATCATTTTATGCAATTAATGCACTCATACATGAGGTAGGGCATGCCTTTCATTTTTATAAACAATTTAACAATGATAGTAGTATGCAAGAAAAATATCTTCGCGAAGAAGTGGCTGAGCTTTATTCTCTCAGTCTTGAGTTGCTAGTAATGGATAAGCTGGATATCTTTTATAAGCAAGAGGATGAATATAAAGAAGTACAGCGCGTACAATTATATCGTGCTTTCTCACTGTTAATGTCGTCAATTGCAGGAGATGTATTTCAGCACTGGCTGTATTCAAATCCAAACCATACTCCAAAAGAACGTGATAAGAAATATATGGAACTATGTGAAAGGTATCAATATTCATCAGTCGATATTGCTGGATTAGAAGATGAAATTAGTTCAAGTTGGTTAGACTCATTTCATTTTATTCAGTTTCCTTTTTATAAAATTGAATATGCAATTGCACAAATAGGAGCAATGCAATTGTTTCAAATTTATCGGGAAGATCCAGAAAAAGCGATTGCTTTCTTTAAAGAGGGAGCTAGTTCAGATTGGAACCTACCTATACAAGAAATATATGAAAAAACAGGTGTTACGTTTGATTTTTCGGAAGGAAGGATAGAAAGTACAACAAGGGTTATTTTGGATCTGATTAGCGAATTAAAATAAGGATAGCATTAGCTATCCTTATAACTGTTTATTCGTAGATTTCTTCTTGTTTATATAAAATGTAATAATAGCCGCAATGATGAAAATAGGTATGGCATACGCTTGCCCAACAAACAACTTCCAGCCAACGTGATTATAGCCTTCAGATGCTGGAGCAATCATAGCGATTATGCAAACAATAATATAGAGTACTAGTGCAGGGAGAAGATTCTTCATATGTTCACCTCCTTTTAATAACATCAATACACATATATTTATATAATACAGTATAGGTTGAGATAAGGGATATGTTTTTTACAGTTATTTAAATAAAAGGGTTATTTTTAAGTGGAGTAGAAGTGATGTATGTAGAATGATATAGGTGGGGATATAATGGACAATATATTAAATAAAATAAAGCAAGATATAAATATGGATCTATTGTATGAACTATGGCCTGGTTTTATGGGGGCTGCATTCGCATTATATAATGATGAACATGTGTATGTATTTCATCATCCTCTATTTTTGAAAGATGATGATAACTATGAGTATACCGTATTAAAGTGGGATGAACAATTTAAAGCTGATACATTTATACTATTCAAAGATTATCCGACTGCTATTGTGAATATGAATAGATATAAAGATTATGAAACTTTACTTGCGGTTGTGGTGCATGAACTTTTTCATTGTTATCAATATTTGAATAAAGAAAGGAGATTTCCAAATGAATCTATAGGATTTCAATATCCTATAACAGAAGAAAATATAGAATTGCGAAATAAAGAACGAATTTGTTTATATGATGCTGTTCATTGTAAGTCACAAGCTGAGAGAATTAATTATATTAAGCGATTTATTGAACTAAGAGAGCGTAGAGCTAGTTTTATGAAAGAAGAGTTTATAACATATGAATGTATGGTTGAAAGCATAGAGGGGCCTGCTTGGTATGTTGAAATGAATGCATACAATTCAGTATGCAAAAAGGATGAAAGCGAAACATTACGAAAATATAGCGGACTTATTTTAGATGCATATGAAGCTAATTGTAACATTAGAAAGAGCTGCTATAGCCCAGGAATGCTTTTATGTTTATTATTAGATGAAATCCTTCCTGAATGGAAAACGAGCTTCTTTAATAGTGATACATCGTTATATGCCTTTTTAAAACAAAATATAAATGTGGATTTGAGTTTAAATAATGAAATTGCAATAAGTAAAGAAACAAAGCAAATTCTTCATTTTGTTCAAAACGAAAGAGACAAGGATTTCATGCAATTTTATAAAGAAGAAGGGTATCATCTGTATATTGTAGGGAATATAAAATTAAATTCGTTTAATCCAATGAATGTAAAGTTAAACGGAAATAAAGCATTACATAAAACTTTTTTAAGTGTAAGTATACATAATAAAACATATATGATAAATCAACCTGTTTTAGCATCTTTTGAAGAAGATTTTAAAAATATGACACAAGTTCATATCATAATGAATGAAAAACCGATAGAAACAAATAATGGTTGGAACGTAGTGGGAATTGGAGATATAGAAGCTGCGTATGAAGAAGTAGAGAGTTCTATATTTTTATATTTAAAAAGTTAGAAGTGAGGTAAGAAATAAAGATGAAAAGGTTATGCATAATTCCATGCGGAAAGAAGAAAATTTGGGATAAGTATTCAGATTACGGGCCGATGGAGGCAAAAGATGTATATATTAGCCCATTCGGAAAAGCATGTCAGGCGTATGCAACTATGTTTTTCGAGAATTGGGTTATCTTATCTGCGAAGCATGGATTTTTAAGACCAAATGATATTGTATTAGAAAACTATGATCTTGCGTTTGATTCAAAGAGTGATGAGATTATTAGTATGGAACGATTAAAACAACAGATGATTGAAAAGGACTTGCTTCAGTTTGATGAAATCGTTTTACTTGCAGGAAAGAAACATAAGAAAGTAGTGACACAATTATATCCAGAAGAAATCATTACGTATCCGTTAGCTGGGTGTAAAGGGATTGGGTATATGTTGCAGAGGTTGAAGGAGGCTGTGGGGGAAGGGAGGGAGCTATAGGGAAATTATAGTCAGCTTTTCGGTTTACATAAGCTTGGTTGATATAACAAATGTTTTACAATGTATATAGGTAACCAATGTATAATTAAGGTATGAAGATGGAGGTGATTAAGAGTGAAAAAAGTTTTCAAAAGTAATGTATCTAGCTTTGTTTGTATAGGTCTTGTGTTATTATTAATTGATTTTAATAACTTATCAATATTAGAATACATATTCTTAACAACGAGCACCCTTGCTTTTGTTGCATCTTTAGTGAACTTAGCAGTTACATACTATTGTGAGAGAGAAGAAAGAAAATATACATGAATGTAAAGCCCAAATATTGGGCTTTTTTCTATGTTGTATTTCCGTTGAATATGTAAGGAAGAATTATTAAGGATGCTAAAATAACTTTTATAAAACGTAGAATATAGACTAGTAAACAAGCCGTTTTATACTTTCAAACATAGAATATGATGAATGCTATTGAAGGGAGAGTCATATTCATGGGAAACAATTGTCGTTGTAGACAATTCCAGGATTGTAATAGATTTTGGGATGATCTAATGTTTGGAAGATGTAGACGTAGAGATTGTGATGATTGTGGTTGTAAACGTAAACGTCATTGTGATTGTGATGATTGCCGTTGCAATCGTAAGCGTGATGATGATGACGATAAGTGCCGCAAGTGGTAAAATTTTTTGAAAGAGTACTTAAAAGTAAGTACTCTTTTTGTATATGAAGCTTTTACATTCCATCTTGAAGTAATTTTCTTTCAATTTCCCATGTATCTCGTTTTTTAATTTTTATAGCTACATTAGTTCCGGTAGATTCCTTATAAAAGATATATCCATTGTTTTCGTCCACATATGTCAATGGTTCACTTATGCAATCTCGCGAACAAGATGTATTAATTAGCTCTATTAATGATAGTTCGCTCGGATCGGTTTTACTTGCATCTATAATAGTATCAACGTCTATTTTACGGTAACCTTGTAAGTTTACATGGAAACTTTGTTCAATTTCACCTGTAATGCTAGTATTCATTACTTCAACAGAATTTTTCTTTTCTTGAAGAAATCCATTCTCATAAAGTAATTTTGTATATCCAAGCCATCCAATTAAAACTAGCATAATAAACATACTAAATATTTTAAGTGTTCGAAGCCGTTTACTAACAATCGTTTCTGAGTATTTCATTCAGTTAAATCCTCCATTGTTTTTAATTAAAAGTATGTCTAGATACATACTTTTAGAAGAAGGATAGAACTTAACGAGTTCTATTCTAGATTCAAAAAAGAAAGCATCCGAAGTTAGATGCTTTCTTTTTTAAGTATTTTTCGCTATCTGTTCGTTACTTGTTTCATAAGTGGTCTAATTTCTTTAACAGGTGGTTTCTTATCATAAGCATCAACGTATGAGAAATAGTAATTTAAATTTCTGAGAAGACCTTTTCCTATTTTAGCGCTCAAGAACGGAAATACTTGCCCAGTATAATCATCGAGAGATTTACAGTAATATTTTTCATCTAAATATATACTGTATTTACATGTTAGTTCAACTAGTAAGTTACCGTCATCATCAATTACTTCCTTAGAATCAATAATGTCTATTAATGCGAATTTTTCATTTAGATAAACTTTCTTTTTTTTCTCGTGTTTATTTGTGAGTATAAATACGAGACCAATGGCGTTAATCAAAAGATTTCCTCCTATAAAAAACGGATATTAATAAAATATATCGATATACGTTAAATGTAAAGGGGAGAGGTGAAATTTCATTGATACAAAGTTTAATAAGCCGATTTGTGTTTTCAAATCGGCTTATTATTATTGAAACACTTGCGGAAATTGCTTTACGATTGCGTTTGTTATCATGTCTGCCATTTCTAATGCTTCTTTTTCAATTTTATCGTATAGTTTTACGCTTGCTTCAAAATCTTTATTTAGGAAGGCAAGTGCTTCAGCTTTTGTTAATGCTAAATGTTCATAAAACATTTTTCGAAATTCTTCTTTTTCTATATATGGGTTGATGCTAGTAAGAAACGCCACAATTTCATCACCATTAGCGTACCATTTTTTCTCTATAGCGGCAGCTGTATTTTGATCACCAGCTTTTGCGGCTTTAACTAGATCCGCTGCAATGACTAAGTGGTCTTTAATTAGTGCACTATATTTTTTTACAGCATCCTCACCATAGAATGGTTCAAGAGATAGTCCCATATGTGTTGCATTTTGAAGAAGACGCCCAACTGTAACGTTAACGTCTGGTAAATTAAAGACAATACTTATAATAGCTAATCTCGTCCAAGCGACATGTTGTTCCCATAAAGAACGCATATAACCTTTTAAAAAGTTCTCGTTTTTACTAATTCGGTAATTACGTACAGATGTATCAAAGTGTACATAAGGGTTATGATAGGGGGAGTAATACGATTGCCAATAAGAATACATAAACGGTAACACTCCTTTGAACATGTATAACTCAAAGTATGATGGGAATTTATTTTTAGTTACGTGTCCTAGATTAATTTCAGAAATTGATATGGAAAAAGATGAAGAATTTTATTGTGGTATATATAAATAAAATGAATACGATAATAAACAAGGCTCTGCAAGGGAAGTTGCAGAGCCTCAAAAGGGTATTGCCGAGATGTCGGACTCGACTAAGTAATGTTATCATAAAATTCTATTAAAAAAACCTGGTAAATGTGTCCAAATGAAAATAGATCTTTAATAAAGTCAAAGGGATCCGCTTCCCGCAGCAGATCCCTTTGACTAGATAATGTTGATGAGCAAAAACTCATCTGGAGTACTTTTATAGTAACAAGTGAAATTCGTTTTGTGTATTGAGAAAAAAAGAATTACTTCATTAAATCTTAAGAACTTATATTTTACTTCTTGTTATTATCATCATTTGTTGTGAGTGGCGTATGGTTATAAAATGGAGAAAAGACATGTAAACATATATAATTGTACTGAATTAAATAATAATCAAAAAAGACCTGCTGAAATAGGCAGGTCAACTTAAGGGGTTTATCCAACAGAATATTTCATATGATAACAGTTGTATTATAGTAAGTCTATCAGGTATATATTGAGAAAATTATTATGGATAATATATCACACACACGTATTAACGTTTAAAAAGTTGAGAAAGAAAATGAAAAAGCTTTTTATAAGAAAATAATGGCTGGTATTTATAATACGATTCATATTTCCACGCATCATGATTCGAGAATTGGAGTTGGTTCGGTACTGTTTTCTGCTTGATGGAACTAATATTCTGCTGCTTCATATAGTAACCTCCTGAATTCATATGTATAAGATTAGTAGTATTCAAGGAAGAGTAATAAAATGTATATTTATTTTGTAATTCATTTTAAATGTGCTTTATTTATGTTTTAAAATTTATAAACATAAATAGCCATTAAAACACCGTTGCTAAACAACCTTTAAAACGTAGAGAAGCATAAAATAATGAAAAAGCAAGCTGTTAGTCATGTATTGATTACTTTCAAGTCACATAAGTGATGATATAATAGGGATAGATGAAAGATAAAGAAAAGCAGGTGACTCTTTTTTGTTTACAAAAGCACAAGAACTTTTAGCGTCTTATTTCGGTTATTCGTCATTCCGAAGAGGACAAGATGAAACAATTAAAAATGTATTAGATGGGAAAGATACAGTCTGTATTATGCCTACGGGTGGTGGTAAGTCAATTTGTTATCAAATTCCCGCATTAGTATTCGAAGGAACGACGTTAGTTATATCACCTTTAATATCACTTATGAAGGACCAAGTAGATACATTAGTGCAAAACGGTATTTCAGCTACTTATATTAATAGTTCTATTTCTATTACAGAAGCGAATCAACGAATTCAATTGGCAAAACAAGGACATTATAAGTTACTTTATGTGGCGCCGGAGCGTCTTGATTCAATGGAGTTTGTTGATCAACTTATGGATATGAAAATTCCGATGATTGCAATTGATGAGGCACACTGTATTTCGCAGTGGGGACATGATTTCCGTCCGAGTTATTTACATATACATCGCATATTAGATTATCTTCCAGAAAAGCCGCTCGTACTAGCATTAACTGCGACGGCGACACCACAAGTTCGTGAAGATATTTGCAACACGCTTGGAATTAATCAAGAAAATACGATTATGACAACGTTTGAGCGCGAAAACTTATCATTTTCTGTTATTAAAGGACAAGATCGTAATGCATATTTAGCGGATTATATTCGTCAAAATCAAAAAGAATCTGGGATTATATATGCAGCTACTAGAAAAGTAGTTGATCAATTGTATGAGGATTTAATGAAAGCGGGAGTATCTGTATCAAAATACCATGCTGGTATGAGTGATACCGATCGAAATGAGCAGCAAGAACTCTTTTTACGTGATGAAGTGAGTGTAATGGTAGCGACATCTGCATTCGGTATGGGGATTGATAAATCGAATATTCGTTACGTTATCCATTATCAACTGCCAAAAAATATGGAAAGTTATTACCAAGAAGCAGGACGTGCTGGCCGTGACGGATTAGATAGTGCATGTATATTGCTATATTCTTCTCAAGATGTGCAAGTACAGCGCTTTTTAATTGATCAATCGACAGGTGAATCTCGATTTTCAAATGAACTTGAAAAACTGCAAAATATGACTGATTACTGTCATACAGAACAATGTTTACAATCATTTATTTTGCAATACTTTGGAGAAGAACCGAAAGAAGATTGTGGCCGCTGCGAAAATTGTACGGACGACCGCGAAAGTATCGATGTGACGAGAGAATCACAAATGGTTCTATCTTGCATGATTAGAACGAACCAACGATTTGGAAAACAAATGATTGCACAAGTTTTAACTGGTTCGAAAAATAAGAAAGTGATTGAATTCAATTTTCATACTTTACCAACATACGGGTTACTATCAAATCGTAGCGTAAAAGAAGTTAGTGAATTTATTGAGTTTCTAATTTCAGATGAGTTAATTGCAGTTGAACATGGTACGTATCCAACATTAAAAGTAACAGAAAAAGGGAAAGAAGTATTATTAGGTAAAGAGACTGTTTTACGTAAAGAACGAGTAGAGACAAGACAAATTGTTCAAGATCATCCTTTATTTGAAGTGCTTCGCGAAGTACGTAAAGAAATTGCGCAAGGAGAAGGTGTACCTCCATTCGTTATTTTCTCTGATCAAACTTTGAAAGATATGTGTGCAAAAATGCCGCAAAGTGACTCTGAACTTTTAACAGTGAAAGGGATTGGTGAACATAAACTTGTGAAGTATGGTTCTCACTTCTTACAAGCAGTTCAGCACTTTATTGAGGAAAACCCAAACTATGCTGAAACTATTAAAACAGAAGTGGTGTCAGAGCGGAAGAAGTCAGGGAAAGCTTCAGCAAATTCTCATTTGGAAACGTATGAAATGTATAAACAAGGCATTGATCTAGATGAAATTGCGAAAGAACGTGGATTATCAAGACAAACGATTGAAAATCATTTAATTCGTTGTTTTGAAGATGGAATGGAAGTAGACTGGAACAGTTTTGTTCCTGCAGAATATGAACAACTGATTGAAACTGCTGTGCAAAATGCTGATGGTGGTTTGAAATCTATAAAGGAACAACTTCCGAATGAAGTGAGTTACTTTATGATTCGTGCTTATTTACAAATTAGAAAGTAGTGACATGTAAAGGGGATAGGGATTTATGCATCACGTTTTTGTGTATGGCACGTTAAGAAAAGAGCAAACGAATGCTCATTTTATGCAAGGTGCAATATGCATCGCAGACGGAGCGTGGACGTATGGCAAATTATTTGATACAAACGAAGGCTATCCGGCGATGATTTATTCAAATGAAGAAAAGGTCTATGGTGAAGTTTATGAAGTAAATGATGAGATATTGCGTAAGTTAGATGAACTAGAAGAATATACAGGTAATGCGGAGAATGATTTATATGATCGAATCAAGCAAACAGTATATGCTGCTGATAGGGAAATAGAGGCATATGTATATATCGCTCAAGATAAAAAGATGATATTGAAAGTGATTGATTCTGGAGATTGGGTGGAGTATCAAAAAGAAAAATAAGAGTAACTAAAGAGTAGATAGTGGAATAATCCATTATCTATTTTTTATATTTAGACTTTTAAATTTCTTATTATTTTGATAAATTGTAAATATAGGGGAATAAAAAGGAGGGTTTTTCATGGGTGTCAGAAATTTAGTTTCTCACCTGTAGTAGAAAAATAACGTACAGGAGGAGAATAATAATGAACGAATTAAATGTAAAAGAATTTTATAAAAAACAATTTGAATTACTAAGCCATGATATAAATAATGAAAATTGGTTACAGGAAGTTGCTGAAGAAATTAAAGAGCAAGTGGGATATCCATTTCAGACGATGTTAGAACTAGGTGCTGGAAATGGCGGGTTTGCAAGAGCGATGTCTAATTTGGATATAAAAATGACTACGGTTGAGCTTGTACCAGAGTTAGTTATGTTTGCTAAAGAACATTCTACTAACGACATTGTGATTCATTGTGCTGACTTTTATAAAATTAACTTTGAAGAAAAGTTTGATGTTGTTAGTTATTTAGACGGATTTGGTGTGGGAACAGATGAAGAACAATTGGTTTTATTAAAGCGAATCCATAATTGGTTGAAAGATGATGGGTGTGCACTTATTGATATTTATCAACCATTATATTGGGAAAAAGCAAATGGACAAGAAATGCCGATTTATTCTGCAATGCGAAAATATGAATATGATAGTGAAAATGCTAGGATGCTGGACCACTGGTGGGAAACAGATTCTTCAAATGATATCGTGACACAATCTTTACGTTGCTATACGATAGATGAGATTAGTAATTTATGTGCAGAGGCTCATTTCAGTATAGTTGGAATTTTCCCAGGAGGAGCGTATGACTTTGAAGAGGGAAAATATAAAGAGCAAGCGTCATTAAATGAATGTTTATCATATCGTATAAAAGTAAAAAAGAGTAAGGATTAATTCCTTACTCTTTTTTACTTTTATAGTGTGAATAATTGACTGTCTTTCGTATTTAATTGTCGTTCTTTTTTATCCTTATAGATCTTAGTACAATCCCGATGCCAAGAAATAAAGAAGTAGCAACGACACCATTAATAGGATTTAACCAAAAATCACTACTATTTGTAAGCGTAATAATACCGGTTATAGTTATTAAAACAGTAGGTACGGCGTCTTCAAGTGCATGCATGAACACACATGGCCACACAGATTTTGTAAGTCTATATATTTCGACATACATAATAGACCAACAAACCATAAGTATACAGCCTGATAAAAGCATATTTAATCTTGAAATGGATTCGAAATATTCATTTGGTAAAAAGACTATATAATAAGCAGCATGCCAAAGAGCCCAAATAAAACCAGAAACTAAATAAATTAGCCAATCGTTTAACTTTAATTCAATAAGCTTTGGGGTTAAATAACCGCGCCAAGAGAACTCTTCGAAAATATTTTTAATAAAATTACCTATAGTAGACATGAGTATGAGTGAACATAATGAGGATATCTCAAAGTTAGATATGTTAACGACTCCGAAAAATAGAGCTAAGCTTATAGTTATAAGTGTAACGAATGGATAAATAAGTATTGCTACGAAATACCATTTAAAGCTTCCTTTTAAATTTGGTTTAATACCAAAATCATGCCAATCTCGGCTAAGAACTCTAAGTAATATGCTGACGAAGAAAGGAAGTATAAGCCATAAGCCCATGCCTAAAGAATTTCCTTCAGGCTGATCTGTTAGAAGAGAATCAAGAAATACACCGATCCAACCACTTGCTAGCACAATTAACACAAAAATAATTAAGTGTAACTTTACATGCTTTCTATTGGTTGTAGTCATTTCGAATAAACTCCTTTTTTATTTTTGGTATTTACCTATTGACACTTCTCATTATTTTACAAGTGAAAGGGGGAAATCGATAGAAAGGTAGATGAGAGTTTAGTAAGTTAGTGTATAAATCGTTATTATTAATAGAAAGTAATAGTATTTATATGCATTATTTTATTATATGTAAAGTGTTGTAACTTAGATGTTTTATATTCTTATAATGTAAAAATAACGATAAGATTTCAAAATTAGAAAGATGAAAAGTGAGTTTTTTCGGAAAATTTAAATTGAAACTATTGACTTTATAAATGGATTTTTAATACAATTATATTTCGACTGAAAAATTAGAACGGACAGGAGGGAATCATCAAATGAACAACATTTTTGAAGAAGAGTTACAAAAAATGAAAGATACATTACGTACGATGGATGATCAATTAGAACAGCTTGAAAAAATTCCAGTTTATTATGGAGATGATTTTAAAGAACAAATTCTTGAAAGTATGAGAGAATCTAATAGGCAAAACTTACGTATCGGTGTACAAGAGCCGTACTTTGGAAGATTAGATTTTCAGGAGGATGGAAAGGAAGACGTTATGCCGATTTATATCGGTAAAGTAGGTGTTTCACATAAAGATACGATGAAACCAATTGTAATTGATTGGCGGGCACCTGTCGCAAGTATGTTTTATTCATTTACCGGCGGTGAAGAATTAGCGTTTTATCAATCACCGGATGGATTAGTAGAAGGTGATGTTTATTTAAAGCGAAATATCTCTATTCGAAAAAGAGAATTAGAACGTGTTGTTGATACATATGTAAAAGGAAATGAAGATGTATCGCATGCCGATGATTTTCTTCTATATCGATTAGGTGAGAATAAAGATAATAAACTAAAGGATATTGTTTCAACGATACAATCGGAGCAAAACGATATTATTCGTGCGGAAAGAAACTTACCATTATTAATTCAAGGGGTTGCAGGGAGCGGAAAAACAACAATCGCTTTACATCGCCTTGCTTTTTTAATTTATGAATATCGTGAGCAGCTGGAAGCTGAGAGAATGATTGTATTCGCTCCGAATAGTCTGTTTTTGGACTATATTTCGAGTGTACTTCCTGAATTAGGTGTCGGGAATATTAGTCAAACAACATTTCCGGATTGGGCATTACGCATGTTAGATGATTCGGTGAAACTGAAGCAGACAGAAGAAAAATTGAAAGAAGCATTTTCTATTAATCGTGATGAAGAAAAGGTTATGCTCGGTAAATTGAAAGGCACGCTGGAATTTAAGTCCTTTATTGAAGAGAGAATGGTTCAATTTGAAAAAGAATTAATACCAACAAGTGATTTTGAGGCATGGGACAAAGCTATTATTCCAGTAGAAGACATAAAAAAATGGATGCAAGTTGAATATAAACACTATCCATTAAAGAAAAGAAGAGAAAGATTAGTCGGCCGAATGAAGCGCTGGATTGAAATTGAACTGAAAAAGTATGGAGAAACAAACGAGAAGAAATTATTAAAAAAAGAAGCGACAAAGAGATTGAACACCTATATGAAGTTTTGGCCGAAAATGAGTGCACTTTCACTATATAGTTCAATATTGAAAAGTAAAGAAATACTCGAAATATTGCCTGAAGAACTTGTAAAAGAAACTGAAAAGAATTGTCGTAAAAAAGAAGTGTATGTAGAAGATTTACCAGCTTTAATTTACATACATCACCGCATAACAGGTATTGAAATCGGACAGAAATTCCATCACGTTGTTATTGATGAAGCACAAGATTTCTCACCATTCCAAGTGTATGTATTAAAAGAAATTACACTAGGTAATTCTTTCACTATATTAGGTGATTTATCTCAAGCAATTTATGATTATCAAGGGATTGAAGATTGGAGTGCTTTTAAGGAAGTATTTCAAGAAACAGGTTATTATGAATTAACGAGAAGTTATCGTTCTACAAAAGAAATTATAGAATTTGCGAACGAAATAATTAAAAATGCAGAGATTCCAGTTGGACTCGCAACACCAGTTTTTCGTAGTGGTGAAGAGGTTAAAGTAATCCATGCAGAAGATCAATTTAATGAGATTATGAAGACGTTAAAACATCTACAAAACGAAGATGTGAAAACAATTGCGGTAATAGGAAGAACAGATGATGAATGCCGCGATATATATGAGAAATTAACAAATGCCGGACTGGCTGTAAACGTCATTGAAGCAGATCAAAGTAAATATGAAGGTGGTATTTCAGTAGTGCCTGTATACTTGGCGAAAGGGCTAGAATTTGATGCCGTTCTACTAATCGATGTTGACGAAGAACATTATAAAAATACAAAACACGATGCGAAGTTATTGTATGTCGGATGTACAAGATCGCTCCATGATTTATGGATTTTCCATAGCGGAGAAGCATCGTCTTTAATAAAAGGATTAAAATAAATATGAAAAACAAGAGGGTTTTCTAGTAACAAAAAGAAAAACCTCTTGTTTTTCTATATAAAGACTTGGAGAGAAACTAACTATGATTACAAAGGTAATAACAAAAAGAAATTGGGAAATCGCAAAGGTAGATGGAGAAGTTAATGAAGCTTCACTTAAAGACGGGGGATTTATTCATTGTTCATTTTTACAGCAAGCTTTAAAAGTTGCTGAAAAATATTTTAATCATGAAGAAGATGTTTTATTACTGACAATCGATCCATCCTTAATAAAAGCAGAAATAAAATACGAACTTGCTTCTAACGGTCAAGAATATCCGCATGTATATGGAGTAATTAATATTGAGGCAATTGTAGGTGTTACCCCATTTACTAAAGAAAAAGGAGAGTTTATATTACACGAGGTACAAAATTAAGATTGTAATAGCCGTTTAAATTAACAAGAAAAGCACAAATTATATAGTTTGTGCTTTTCTTGTTATCTATTTTTTGTAAATACGTATTGTTTTTATCACACTAATACTGTACGATACATAGTATAAAACACATACTGTATGACATATAGTAATGAAAATGAGGTGAGTGAATGGATGCTTTATTAAATTCGTTAATTACTGAACTAAGAAGAGGTACATTAACATTAGCGGTTTTAAGCCAGTTAAGAACACCGCAGTATGGGTATTCACTTGTCCAATTATTGGAACAATCAGGGGTTATAATCGATCAAAGTACTTTATATCCACTACTTCGCCGATTAGAAAAGCAGGAGCTAGTAACAAGTAGTTGGGATAAAACGGAGAGTAGACCTCGTAAGTATTACGTTTTAAGTGAATACGGATTAGAGATATTTTTGCAGCTGAAGAAAGAATGGATAAAGGATTCGAAAGAGCTTTATAACTTATTAAAAGAGGAGGACAAAAATGAATTTGATTGATATTTATGTAGAAGAAGTAGCGAAGAGATTACCTGAAAAAAATCGTGAAGATATTATTCTTGAATTACGGTCAACAATCGAGGATATGTTACCTGATGATTATAGTGAAAACGACGAAAAAAGAGTTCTTGAAAAATTAGGAAGTCCCGTTTCATTGGCTAATGGATATTTGGATAGACCGATGCATTTAATTGGACCACGTTATTTTGATGTATATACGACGTTATTAAAAATGATTATACCAATTGCAACTGTTATCGCACTCATTGCAATGGTTGCAGAAAATTTTGTAGGATATAATGGTGAGCAAGCGGTATTAAACGTTATTTTAAATTTGATAGGTAAAGGAATTGGGGAAATTATCGAAGTAGTCCTCCATGTGTTTTTCTGGTTGACACTTGTATTTGCAATTTTAGAAAGAACAGATAAAGACAAAGGTACCCAACCGTTGACGACAAGTTTAAAAAAATGGACGCCTGATGATTTGAAAAATACTTCGTATGTTCCAAAGAAAAAGTCGATCTCAAAGTTCGAAGTATTTGGCGGGTTAATGTGGACGGCAATATGGGCAACACTTTATTTTTATGCGAATCATCTTGTAGGTGTATATCATGGTACAGAAAACGGACTGAAGTTTGTCGCGCCAACTTTTAATCAAGATGTGTTACTTCAGTATTGGCCAATCGTTGTAATTATGATTGTTTTTGAAATAGGTATATCTCTTTATAAGTTAGTACAGGGACAATGGACGAAAAAGTTGGCAATTGGGAATGCTTTTCTTCAAATAGCTGGAACAATAGTATTCATTGTAATTGTAGTAAATCCGCATTTATTTAACGAAGGATTTATTACGTTTGTGGCAAATGTGTTTACTACTTCTCCAGAGGAATTTAAAACGTGGTTAATAGGTGGAGGTATTATCATTTACATTATATCTGCTGCATTAAATATATTTGATGGTTTTCGAAAAGCTCGTATTCGTATGTAGTAGTGAAAAGAAAGAAGATAAACTTTAGGAAAGGAAGAAAACGATGATAAGGGAAGCAAGGAAACAAGATGTAACATACATGTTAGATATTTATAATGATGCCATACTGTATACAACAGCCGTATATACGTATAAACCTGTAACCCTTGAAAATAGAATAGACTGGTATGAAACAAAAAAGGCTGAAGGTTATCCAATTTTAGTATACGAATTAGATAATAAAGTAGTAGGGTTTGCGACATTCGGGCCGTTTAGAGCTTGGCCTGCCTATAAATATTCAATTGAGCATTCTGTGTATGTTCATAAGGAATATAGAAAAAATAGGATAGGAGCTTCTTTAATGAAAGCATTGATCACAGTTGCAAAAGAAAGGGAATATATGACCTTAATTGCTGGAATTGATGCAGAAAATGAGAAAAGCATTGCCTTACATGAAAACTATGGATTTGTTCATGCGGGGACAATTAAGAAGGCTGGTTATAAGTTTAACAGGTGGTTAGATTTAGCTTTTTATCAATTGGAGCTTAAAGGTCCTAAAAAACCTACGGAAGAATAGATTATTGAGTTTTGCTTAATATTTAATTTAGAAAGATAGCATGGGAAAGTTTCATGCTATCTTTTTTATTGTATGCATACATATCAAGTAACAAAAAAGGTTTTATACATTCTATATCGAAATTTAAGAATGTAATAAAACAATATAAAAAGAGGTGCGAATATGCAAACTGTCATTGAAAGAATGAAAGAAATACAATCTGGTCAAGTTGGAGTGATTGTGTCTTCTACAAAATCTGAAGATATAATTGCCTCCTATAATAATGAACTATATGTTCCTTTAGCATCAGCAGCAAAAGTGGCAATTGGATTTGCAGTAGCAAACATGGTAAAAAATAAACAAATTAGTTGGAATGATATGCTTCACCAAATTAAATTTAATCCAAAAGAAGATAGTGCACAATTATATCCACATTTGCAAGGAAGAGATACAATATCACTCAGTAAAGCTGTTGAAGTGATGATAGCGTGTCATGACAGTTATATTGCAAAGGCGATTGTATTGCACTGCGGAGGATGGGATACTGTTAGAAAGTATGTTTCAACGTACTTCCCTAACATACATGTTCAAGAAAACCCTAGAGATGAACAAAATGTTGGAGAGTTAAATGGAATACATTCACTTTTAGTGCAAATTTTTCGAGGGTATAAAACTGAGCCGGAATTATGGGAACCAATAATAAATGGAATGGTAAGGCAGCAAGGAGAATATGAGGGGATACCGCATAATCATTTAGCACATATGACAGGTGGATTGCCAAAAGCTATAATAAATATTGGTATACTAGGAGTGTTTAATGAATTTCCGCTTCTTTATGTTATTGGAGGAAAAGATTTGTCTAATCGATTTGAAAATAAAGAAGCCGATGAAACTATTGCATCAGCTTTGAAGTACATATACGACATATATATAGTGAAAGCATTCTAGGGGGCAAGTAATTGAATAGAAACTTAAAAACTTCAACAATTATCATATTAATTTTAACAATTATCGCTATTGAAGTTGGAATCGCGATTTATGATCATAATCTGTCATTGGATACGATTTACTTTGCAGCAATCCTCATTTGTATTGTATTGCTTTTTGGCACACGTGTTTCTGAAGAGAAAGCAAGTACATCGAAACAGAGACGAAGAAAAACAGCACTTATATTTTGGCCATCTATTTTATTGTCTATCGTTAGTTTTGCTGTTATAAGTTATATAACAATAGGCTATGTCTCTGTACCAGGGATAATTGGTTTTTCATGTTTTGTTACTTATGGTGGATTCGTATTTATTAGTATTATAAAAAGGAAAAGTAAAAATTAAAGGTAGCTTACTAAGTTGAAAGGAAGAAATATATGAAACATATAGAAAGTGGTACTCGAACTGAAGGAGAATACATAAAAAATAAAGTAATTCAATATAACATGTCGATTTTAAGAGATGAAGAAAAACAGCCGATGGAGCAAGTAAGTTTCGTAGTAAAAGATGAGGATGGAAAAATATTTGGTGGGGTAACAGGAACGATGTATTTTTATCATCTTCATATAGATTTTTTATGGGTTGATGAAACAGTTCGTCATGATGGTTATGGCAGTCAACTGTTACATAAAATCGAAGACATCGCGAAGAAAAAAGGGTGTAGATTAATATTATTAGATTCATTTAGTTTTCAAGCGCCAGATTTTTATAAAAAGCACGGCTACCGAGAATATGGTGTTGTTGAAGATCATCCTAAAGGATATAGTCAACACTTTTTAGAGAAGCGGTTATAGTGATTGGATTCGTGCTCTAGAAGAAAAATTGATTTTAAAAGCATCACCAAACAAGGTGATGCTATTTTAATTTTAAAGCAACTACTCAACCTGATGTAATTATGGGGACAAATAGTACGATTCGTATAGCTATGATTTTCTTTTTTAATGGAAATGAGTTACTGTCTTTGTTGAAGACACTTGTCGTATTTACTATATATACTAGCAAATACTATTGAATTTTTAGGAGTGGAAGAGCAATAAGACGAGCTCTGAATATAATACTAATAAAGGAGGTGTTAAGCAATCGGTTATATTGTAGATATTTCGAAATGGAACGGTAACATTAACTGGGATGTAGCAGCTCCACAACTAGATTTCGTAATCGCTAGGGTACAAGATGGATCAAATTATGTAGATCCTTTATATAAAAACTATGTCCAAGCAATGAAAACTAGAAATATTCCATTTGGTAACTATGCATTCTGTCGCTTTATTTCAATTGCTGATGCGAAGAAGGAAGCGCAAGATTTTTGGAATCGCGGTGATAAGAGTGCTACAGTTTGGGCTGCTGACGTAGAAGTGAAAACAATAGATGATATGAGAGCTGGTACACAAGCTTTTATCGACGAGTTACGCCGATTAGGTGCTAAGAAAGTTGGCTTATATGTTGGGCATCATGTATATGAGCCTTTCGGTATGGCGAACGTAAAAAGTGATTTTTTATGGATTCCTAGGTATGGCGGTAATAAACCAGCATATCCTTGTGATATTTGGCAATACACCGAGACAGGTAATGTACCAGGTATCGGCAAATGTGATTTAAATCAATTAATAGGAAATAAACCACTTTCCTGGTTTACTGAATCAGTACCAAAACAAGAGAATGTACAAGCACAAGTTTCTAAACAAAACATCATTCAATCAGGTGCTTTTTCACCATATGAGGCTCCTGAAGCTATGAAAGCATTAACATCAGTTAAAATGACCGCTACCTTCATTTTACAATCGGATGGCTTAACGTATTTTATTTCGGATCCAACTAGCGATGCGCAATTAAACGGTATGAAGGGTTGGCTTGATCGAAAAGGTTGGTGGTATGAAGTTAAATGAAGATAAAAGCCGTCCTATTGGGCGGTTTTTATCATTAGTCAACTTAATATATTATGTGCTATTTTTAATATAGAAGAAATAGGAAAGGATGAGAGAGGGACTGTTTATATTGCAATTGTAATATCTATATTATAAATTAATTTTATAAAGGGTTTAATAACAGGTTGGATTCTATAGCTTATATTGAAGGAAGTAAAGTAAGACAAAATAAATATAATGAGTAATTTGATGGGAGAAAGAAAATGTACACGTATAAATTACAACATGAACAACCAATCTGCGTAGGAAAAATAAAAAAACTTTATGACTCTGTCGGTTGGTGGCCAGAAAGAAAAGAAATCGATATTCAAAAAATGTTAAAGCATAGTATAGCAATTGGGGTATGGGAAGAAAATGAATTAATCGGATTTGCTAGAGTTGTTTCTGATGGTGTTTTTCGAGCGTACATAGAAGATGTTGTTGTGCATGAGATTGTAAGAAATAAAGGGATTGGGGAGAAGATGCTTACAATGTTACTTCAAGAGATTTCTCATGTTCATATTGTTAGTCTATTTTGTGGAGAGAAATTAATAAAGTTTTATGGTGAACACCAATTTCAAGCGACGAAACAAATTGTAATGCATCGAAATCAAATAGTGAAAGAATAAGAGGTGCCAATGAAAATGAATGCAACAAGAACATATTGTTTATCAAAAAGAAAAGCGACTGAAGATTCTCCTGATGGTTGGAATGCAACATGTATGAGGCTTAATAATAAAATATTTGCGATAATAAACCATGAAGAAGGAGAAAAAGCTGCGATTACTTTAAAATGTGATCCAGAACTTGCATTAAGATTAAGAGAAGAGTATCCAGAAGCAATCATTCCGGGGTATCATATGAATAAAAAGCATTGGAATACAGTGTATATACATAAAGATGTAGAGCAAGAGCAAACTAATAAGATGATTGATTGGTCATATGATTTAGTTCTACAATCATTTTCAAAGAAAAAGCAGCAAGAGTTATTAGATTAATATGTATAAGGGGTGGAAGTAATGAAAGACACGATCAAAGATACATATGATAAATTAGCGAGTACATATAAAGAAAATCTAGACTTGGCAAATCCATATAACAGTTATTATGAAAGACCAGCGATGATGGAGATGATTCCAAAGAATTTAGAAGGGAAGAGTATATTAGATGCTGGATGTGCAGCTGGGTGGTATACTACTCAATTTGTAGAAGGGGGAGCAAATGTTACTGCAATTGACGTAAGTTCTGAAATGGTAAAAGCTGCAAAGGAAAGTACGGGTAATAAAGCAACGTTTCTTTGTCATGATTTGCAAGAAGTATTACCATTTGAAGATAATACTTTTGATGTTATTGTAAGTTCGTTAACGCTTCATTACTTAGAAAATTGGAATAAAGTATTTCAGGAGTTTCATCGAGTATTGAAGCCAGGTGGCGAATTTATATACTCCATTCATCATCCTTTTATGGATTTTACAAAGTTTCCTTGTAAAAATTATTTTGAAAAACAATTATTAGTAGATACGTGGACTAAACCAAATATTACAATAGAAGTTAGCTTTTTTAGAAGATCACTCCAAGATATAATTAATGAAACAACAAATTATTTTGTGTTAGATAAAATGGAGGAACCGAGGCCGGTTGAAAAAATGAGAGAAGTAAACGAAAAATCATATCATTATCTAAATACAAACCCACATTTTCTTATTATGAAAGCCATTAAAAATAGCTAGTAAAATAATTATATTTTACTAGCTATTTACAGTTTTAAATTACATATTAGGGGATATTGAGATGAATATGAAAAGAAATAGATTATTATATGCATTGTTTACTATAGTTGTAATTATTTTAGGTCTATGTTCCAGAAAATTTGCATTTACGTTACCTCATCTATTAAATGACTACTTAGGAGATGCTTTATGGGCATGTATGATTTTTACTGGATTCGGATTTTTATTTCCTAAAATGGAAACGAAGAAATTGGCTTTTATAAGTTTGCTGTTTTGTTACGGGATTGAATTGAGCCAATTGTACCATGCCGAATGGATAGATAGCATTCGTGCAACAACCTTAGGTGGACTCGTATTAGGTTACGGATTTTTGTGGAGTGATTTAGTTGCTTATACAATTGGTGTTGGGATTGGAATGTTTTGTGAGTTTATGTTACGGAAGAAATAAAAGATGTAAGAAGGGGTATTTATGAAAAAAATAATATTAATAGGTTCTGGTGGTTCAGGAAAATCTACATTAGCAAAACAGTTAGGGAATAAATTAAATATTAAAGTACATCATCTTGATGCGTTATTTTGGAAACCGAATTGGGAAGGTGTACCGAAAGAGGAGCAAAGAACGGTTCAAAATGAATTAGTTAAAGGGGAAAATTGGATTATTGATGGGAATTATGGCGGGACAATGGACATAAGAATTAACGCAGCTGATACAATTATCTTTCTTGATATTCATAGAACAATATGTGTTTATCGTGCTTTTAAAAGGGTTGTACAATATCGGAATAAAACAAGACCGGATATGGGTGCTGGATGTGAAGAAAGGTTTGATTTGCAATTTTTCAAATGGATATGGCAATATCCTAAAACGAAACGACCTTCAATTTTAAAGAGGCTAAATCAATTGAGTAAAGATAAAGAAGTTATTATTTTAAAATCCTCAAATGAAGTAAGACTATTTTTAGAGAAGTACGATACCATAAATAGTTAGATTATAAAAAGAAGTAAAATGGGGGGATAGGATTGAATAGATTCATTGGCCCGGTTGATTCTAATATGGTGAAAATTCCAGAAGGAAAAGTAGTATTAAGAGATGATCGAATTAAAAAAGAATGGCAAGTCCAAGTTAAACCATTTCTTCTAGCAAAGTACGTTGTAACGATGGAATTATATGATGCGATTGCGAATAATAAACCAAATTTATTCAAAGATAAAAATAAACCAGTTGTAAATATTTCATGGAATGATGCCATTATATTTTGTAATTTACTTTCCAAAAAAGCGGGATTAAAAGAATATTATTCTATTAGTGAAGATGGTCTAATTGTTAGTTGTAATTTAGATTCAAATGGCTACCGATTACCTTTTGAAGCAGAGTGGCAATATGCGTGTAAGGCAGGAACTACGGGATACATATATGGAGAACTGAAAGAGATTGCTTGGTATAATGAAAATTCAGATGGACGTATTCATGAAATCGGTAAAAAAAAGCCGAATGCATGGGGTTTGTATGATATGTTAGGAAACGTTTGGGAATGGTGCTTTGATTTGTATGATGAAAAGGTATATGGATCGTACCGAATTTTCCGAGGTGGTAGCTGGGCTGAAGCAGCTAGAGGTTGCGGTGCGACTTGTCGTCGCCGTAGTCATCCTACATTTCATATAGATGACCTTGGGTTTAGGCTTGCTAGGTCCATTTAGAAGAATAAGACAAAATACCTATAATTCTAATAACAACTTAGAAAAAGATTTAAATTAAGGAGTGTTTAAAGTGGCACGTGTTTTATTCGTTAATACTGGATCAGAAGGACATATAAATCCAACATTGCAAGTTGTAGAAGAATTAGTTTCACGCGGGGAAGAGGTAGTTTATTTTTCAATTGAATCTTTTAGAGATCGTATTGAAAAGACAGGTGCTACTGTACGAACAATTGACGAGCAAAAGTTTTTAAAAGCTTTTCTTTCTGGTGGTCGAAATTATTTATCAGAGAGAATAAATGGTCTTTTACATACGGCAGATGTTATTATACCAAATGTTCTTGAACAAATTGAAGGGGAACATTTTGATTACATCATTCATGATTCAATGTTTGGTTGTGGACATATAATTGCTCAAATTCTAAAGCTTCCAGCAATAAATTCCTGTACATCGTTTGCACAGGATGAAAAATCATTTGAACAAATGTTAGACCACTTGTCTAAAAATATCCCCGTGGAAGTTCAGGATAAGATACATAATGATTTCGAAAGCTTAACGAAGGGAATTGCAGAAAAATATGGTGTTGAAATAAACTCACAGTATGAAGTTTTCTGTAATCCAGCGCCACTTACTATTGTGTATACAATAAAGGAATTCAAACCTTTTGGAGATATGTTTGATGAAACATTTAAATTTGTAGGTCCATCCATCTCTACACAAATAAAAAATAAGGAGTTTGATATTACTACACTTGAAGAAAAAAGCCCGATTTACATTTCATTAGGTACTGTTTTCAATGAAGCGCTTGATTTTTATAAACTTTGTATGAAGGCGTTCGAGAATAGTGATCATACAATTGTGATGTCTATTGGTAATAAAACGAAAATAAGTGATTTAGGTAATATTCCTAAAAACTTCATTGTGAAAAACTATGTACCACAAACGAAACTACTCGCATATGCAAAGCTATTTATTACACATGGCGGAATGAACAGTACACATGAAGGATTATATAACGGGATTCCACTCATTGTAATTCCGCAAAGTGCAGATCAACCAGTAATCGCAAAGCAAGTGGAGAATCTCGGAGCTGGGATTAAGTTGTCTATGAAGGAATTAACTGAGGAACAACTACGTGAAAGTGTAGAAATCGTATTAAATAATCCTTCATTTAAAGAAGCAGCTTTGAATTTGAAGGAGTCTTTCCGAAAAGCAGGTGGATATAAGCAAGCTGTTGATGAAATTACTACATTTGCAGGCCAGTAATAATTAGAAAATTATACATGAGAAGAGTGTCTATATGAAAGGATATAGGCACTCTTCTGTTATATGAAGCGAAGAATCGATTGTTTTGAAAGGTTAAATATCTGCATTATAAATTTAGGCGATAGTTTTACGTGTTAGTAATGCTTTCACAGTTTCTGCGCAACTTCTGCACATATTTTAGTGATTTCTATGTCATGATATATTCATTAAGTGAAATATTTCACAAGAAACGAAATATATTCTCACTATGGTGTATGAATAAATAACACATACATCGATACAAGATTGTCTCTTGTTATTCTTTTACATCGAAGCCCACATTACACTACAAAGTATAACAAGAAGGGGACAGGAACATGAATAATCGATTTTTAAAACAACTACAAAACATGAAAATGAACAAAAAAAGTCTAGGAGCTGTTGCATTAACAGCCGGAATTATTGGCACGACACTTATTCCTCAAAACGCATACGCACACGGTTTTGTTGAAAAGCCTGGTAGTCGATCTGCTTTATGTAGTCCAACTTATGGTGCACTAAATGTAAACTGCGGAAGTGTTATGTATGAACCACAAAGTTTGGAAGCTCCAAAAGGGTTCCCGCAAGCTGGCCCAGTTGATGGCCAAATCGCTTCTGCAGGTGGTAAATTTGGTGGTGTTTTAGATCAACAAATAGCTGATCGTTGGTTTAAAAATATAATCACAGGCGGGGAAAATACTTTTACTTGGAAATATACAGCGCCTCACTTAACGAGCAAATGGCATTACTATATTACAAAAAAAGGATGGAATCCAAATAAAGCGCTCACAAGAGCAGATTTTGAACCAATTGGAACTGTACTACATGATGGTTCTGCAGCCTCAAATCATTTAACTCACAAAATCAATGTACCTACTGATCGAAGTGGATATCATGTGATTTTAGCAGTATGGGATGTAGCTGATACAGCAAATGCATTCTATAATGTAATTGATATTAATCTTATCAATGATGTGAAACCAGATATAGAAGCTCCAAGTACTCCAAATGGAATTCAGACACAAAACGTAACAGCGAATAGTATAGAACTAACGTGGAACGCTTCTACGGATAATGTAGGGGTAAAAGGGTATCAAATCTTCCGTAACGGAGAGATGATTGATACAGTACCAGGAACTCATTTTATTGATAAAAAATTACAACCAAGTACAAAATACTCTTATACTGTAAAAGCTATTGACGCAGCTGGAAATGTCTCGAAAGAAAGTGCAATGCTTACAGTAAAAACAACAGTTGAGGCTCCTGATACAGAAGCACCAACACAACCAAAAGGATTACATAGTATGGGAACGACAGCGTCAAGCGTAGATTTAATGTGGAGTCCATCTGACGATAATATTGGTGTAGACCATTACGATATTTATAGAGAAACAGAAGGATTAATGAAAAAGATTGCAACATCTAATACGACTGCTTATATGGATAAAAATTTACTCTCTAATACGACTTATAAATATGTAGTGAAAGCTGTTGATGTAGCTGGAAATGAATCTGTACAGAGTGATATATTCACAATTACTACAAAAACTGAAAGCGCTTCATATGAAGGTTGGGATGCAAAGAAAGCATATGAAAAGGGAGATAGAGTTCTACACGAAGGAAAAGTATATGAAGCAGTCCAGAGCTATCAAGGAAATGGGGATCCAAACTGGATTTATGCCTTATCATTATGGAAAACAGTGTAAGCTTTACCTAGGTATGAACTAAGAGATAATGGGCTTTGATGCAAAAAGAAATCTTGAGAATTCACTTTTCTATTAATATAAAAGGGTAGTATATGAATACATAAAGTAGTTTCATATACTACCCTTTTTATTATGATAATACTTTCATCATAATAACGTGTGGAATACCATCTTCCATAAATACATCAGAAGAAGTTTGATAACCTAGTTTTTTATAAAATCCTTCAGCTTGTGTTTGACCGTGTAGTTTTACTTTCGTAGCTTCTTTGTCACGAGCAATCTCTTCTAACGATTGTATAATTACTTTTCCTAATCCATATTTACGATAGTCTTTTAAAATACAAATGCGTTCTAATTTTCCTGCGCCGTCAATAAATCGTATACGACCTGTACCTACAGGAAGCTCGTTATAATAAACTAAAATATGTTTACATTCCTCACCGATTTCATCGAATGTATCGAATTCATCTTCAAGAGGGACATTTTGTTCTTTTACAAATACTTCTTTTCGAATATGAAAGACAGTTTCTAAATCTGTAAGTTCTGTTATGACTTTGGAGTGCAAATTGTTCAGCCCTTTCTATTGTGGTGTGCTTTTGTTTTCATAGTATATCATAATGATACGCCATTAAGAGAAAATATAAAAAGCTGACTGTAAGAGTCAGCTTTCATTATAGTTCCTTTATCCCGTTTTTTGTTCCAATAATCGCCTTACTAGTCATATTAACAAACAACCCTGTTTCAACTACACCTGTAATCATTTTTAATTGAGTGTGTAAATTGGTAGGATTAGTTATGTTATAAGAGAATATACAATCGATAATCATGTTATTGTTATCGGTAATAAATGTTTCATTATTTTTTAAACGTAACGTTGTTTGACAACCTAAAGATTGAATTTTCCTTTCGGTTTGTTTCCATGAAAACGGTATAATTTCAACAGGTAATGGGAAAGTACCTAAATGTGTTACAAGTTTCGATTCATCAGCAATAATAATTAGTTCTTTAGAGGAAGTGGCAACAATTTTCTCGCGAAGTAATGCGCCACCACCACCTTTTATAAGCTGTAAATTAGCATCAATTTCATCCGCTCCATCAATTGTAAGATCAAGACTTTGTACGTCGTCGTTTAACGAAATTAGAGAGATATTTAGTTGTTTAGCTAATACTTCCGTTTCTTTTGACGTTGGTACAGCTTGAAATGATAAGCCTTCTTTTACACGCTCACCTAATTTTTGTATCGTCCAATATACAGTAGAACCTGTACCAAGTCCAACTTTCATCCCATCTTTGACAAGGTTAGCAGCATATTCACCAGCGAGCTGTTTGAAATTTAGCATATCATTCTGCTGGACGTGGGCCTGCATCTAGACCTGAATTTTCCACTGTAAGTATAGGACGAACGACTATATCTTTATGTACGTGCATTTGGCATGATAAACGTAAGTGATCTTCAATTCCTTTTTCCGTAATTGCATTTTTTTCATTAGAACTTGCTTCACAAAACTCACCTGCTATAATTTCTACTCTACAAGTTGTGCAGCGTGCTTTCCCACCGCAGCGATGGAGAATGTGTACACCGTTATCTTCGATCGCTAATACTAACTTTGTGCCTTCTTTTACATCAAAAGTTCCCGCACCTTCAATTGTTAATTTTGGCAAATTTGTTCCTCCTCACGTAAAATTGTACATAACATATTTATGACCGCAAATTATTGAACATAAACATAATTTTTTTATATGCCCCGTAACTTTTTTATTTGTTTAATCGTTAATTAAGTAAGCGCTGAAAAGGAGTGGTTATTTTGTGCACAAAAGTAACTCAGATTTTAAAGAATCATATCGATATGAATCATTCAAATATAAACTTTTTAATTGAGCAATATGGAGAATTGAAAAGGTACTGTACATTTTTAACGAAAAACAAATGGGACGGCGAAGATCTTGCCCAAGAAACAGTTTGTAAAGTTCTTCAAAAATATAGTAATAAAGATATTTGTATGACGCTTGTATATAAAATAGCTAGAAATCGTTGGTTAGACCAGATAAAATCAAAATCAGTTTATGAAAAAATAAAGGAACAAATTACTTTTGAAGACCCACAAGAGAACATTGCAGATTTGCATGAAATGGTAGGGAAAGTATTATCGTCATTAAATGTACAACAATCCACAATTTTTTTATTAAAGGA
Source organism: Bacillus cereus group sp. MS39 (assembly GCF_040448665.1). Classification (NCBI taxonomy): domain Bacteria; kingdom Bacillati; phylum Bacillota; class Bacilli; order Caryophanales; family Bacillaceae; genus Bacillus; species Bacillus cereus group sp. MS39. Next base: position 2,631,931 of record NZ_CP123058.1, read on the forward strand.
TGTTTTTCAATATAGTATCGCTGATATTGCTAAAGTATGTTCCGTATCAGAAGGTGCAGTGAAAGCTTCTTTATTTCGGAGTAGAAATAGACTGAAAACTGTAAGTGAAGAAGGGATTGAGATAGTCGAATTCACAGATGACATTGAAGTTGTAGTAACTTCTATTCGGGAGGAAAAGCCGGAATTATTAACAAAACTTCTTCCTATAATAGATTTTACTAAGTTACCATCTAAACAGCCAGTCTTACAATTTAATGCGAAAAAACCTTCTTCCTACAGTTGTATGCTTTATGCGGCATAACAATTATTGGAGGGATTTAAAATGAATGCAATTCCATATGTAGTAGAACAAACGAAATTAGGAGAACGTTCCTATGATATATATTCAAGGTTATTAAAAGATCGCATTATTATTATCGGTTCAGAAATAAATGATCAAGTAGCGAGTAGTGTTGTAGCTCAATTATTATTTTTAGAAGCGGAAGATGCAGAGAAAGATATTTATTTATACATCAATAGCCCAGGTGGTTCAACAACAGCGGGTTTTGCCATATTAGATACGATGAATCTCATTAAACCAGATGTACAAACGCTATGCATGGGATTTGCAGCATCATTTGGTGCATTGTTATTATTATCAGGTGCAAAAGGAAAACGGTTTGCGCTCCCTAACAGTGAAATTATGATTCATCAGCCACTTGGTGGTGCGCAAGGCCAGGCAACAGAAATTGAAATAACAGCGAAAAGAATACTAAAGTTAAAGCGTGATATTAATAAAATGATTGCAGAAAAAACAGGGCAATCGATTGAAAGAGTAGCACATGATACAGAAAGAGATTATTTTATGACTGCTGAAGAAGCGAAAGAATATGGGATTGTAGATGATGTTGTTACGAAAAAATAAGATAAAAACAGGCTAGAGGATATGCGAACCCTCTAGCCTGTTTTTATTAATCTTTTACCCATTCATCAACTAGCGCTTGATTCTTCTTAATCCATTTTCGCGCCGCTTCTTCGGGATCTTTCGTTTTATTTAACTCGACCATTAATGTACCAAGCTGTTCATCGTTCATTTTCCATTTGTCAAAGTATTTTACAATATCCGGATGATCTTTTTCGAAACCTTTACGAACAGAGTAATAAATGTCATCTTTTTCACCATATACTTTCTTAGGGTCTTTTAAATATTTTAAGTCAAATTCTGAAAACCCCCAATGCGGATTCCAAAGCGTAACAGCGATTGGTTTCTTTTTCTTATATGCTTTCTTTAATTCACTCATCATCGCAGCTTCAGAAGATTGGACAAGTTTTAATTTAATATCATATTCCTTCATCGCTTTATTTGTTAAATTCATAAGACTACTACCGGGTTCGATACCGACAATTTTGTTATCTAGTTCATCTTTATGAGCATTTAAATCCTCAATACTGTTAATGTTTTTCACATAAGAAGGGACGACAAGGCCAAGGCCAGTACCTTCATACCATTTTGATTTTAAGACAATATCATCTTTATAACGAGCATTTAGCGGTTTATCCGTAACGGGTAGCCATACTTCTAAATTAGCATCAACATCACCACGAGCAACGCCAGTCCAAATTGCAGCTTTTTCTAAGTACATGAGCTCAACTTTGTAACCTTTTTGTTCTAATAAAACTTTCCACATGTTTGCCGTTGCAATGTTTTCTTTCCAACTTGTTACACCAAGTTTAATTTTTCCTTTCGAATTTGCATTTGTTGCATTACATGAAGAGAAAATCATAGTAATAAATAATGCAAGGCATATAAGCCATATTTTCTTTTTCATCGAAACCCTCCTAAGAAACGTTTGCCTTTTTAAATAAATGTATAAGTAAGCATTCTTATTATGAACGGAAACGCGAATTTTAAAGAAATCTTATGAATGTCATTTTTATGTAATATTTCTTTGTAAAATCGCAACACTATATGAATAGATGGGTAGAAAAGGAGTAGTGACATGGATAATACAAAGGTGCGTGTTGAAAACGTAACAAAAGTATTTGGGAAACACCCGCAAAGAGCGCTGTCTTTATTAAAAGAAGGAAAAAGCAAATCGGAAATTTTGAAAGAGACAGGAATGAACGTTGGTGTAAAAAAGGCAACCTTTGAAGTATATACTGGAGAGATTTTTGTTATTATGGGTTTGTCTGGTAGCGGGAAATCTACGTTAGTTCGGATGTTAAACCAATTAATTAAACCAACAGCGGGGCATATATACATAGATGGTGAAGATATCGCAACGATGGGAAAAGAAGAGTTGCGAAGAGTGAGAAGAACGAAGATGAGTATGGTGTTTCAAAAGTTCGCTTTATTTCCACATCGTACAGTGATACAAAATGTTGCGTACGGGTTAGAAATTCAAGGAGTTCCAGTAGAGGAACGGGAGAATAAAGCATTAGAATCGCTACAGTTAGTAGGACTTGATCATCATAAAGATAATTATCCTAGTCAACTTAGTGGCGGTATGCAGCAGCGTGTTGGAATCGCAAGGGCATTAACAAATAATCCAGATGTATTGTTAATGGATGAGTCATTTAGTGCTTTAGATCCACTGATTCGCAAAGAAATGCAAGATGAATTGTTAGAGCTACAAGATAAAATGGAGAAAACAATTATATTTATTACGCATGATTTAGATGAAGCGCTTCGAATTGGTGATCGGATTGCGTTAATGAAAGATGGAGAGATTGTTCAAATTGGAACGCCGGAAGAAATTATGATGAGCCCTGCCAATGAATTTGTTGAGAAGTTTGTTGCGGACGTAAATTTAGGAAAAGTAATTATGGCGGAATCTATATTAAAACGACCAGAGACTTTATTAATTGATCGTGGACCGCGTGTAGCACTTCAAATTATGAGGAATGCAGGTGTTTCAACTGTATATGTTGTAAATAAAAAATATGAATTTTTAGGTATATTAACCGCGGATGATGCGAGTAAAGCCGTTCAAAAACAATGGCCAATTGCTGATTTATTACTTAACGATATTCCGCACGTGTATTTAGATACTTTACTGGAAGAAACATATGCAAAAATGGCGGAGATGAAATATCCGTTACCCGTAATTGATGAGAAGAAAAGGCTAAGAGGAATTATTAAACGCGAAAGTGTCATTCAAGCTCTTGCAGGTAACATTGAGGAAGAGGTGAAAGACGATGAATAGTATACCCCGTATTCCATTAGGGGAATGGGTCGACTCATTTGTTGCAAGTTTATATGAGCACCTTGAAGGCTTATTCCGAGGATTCTCTTATATTATCGGTGGATTCGTTGATTTACTCACTAATTTTTTAACAATAATACCAGCCATATTGATGATTATTATCCTTTGTTTCCTCATTTGGTACACAACGAGAAAAGTATCTTTAATTATTTTTACACTGATCGGTTTATTATTTATTTTAAATATTAACTACTGGGCACAGACGATGCAAACATTAGCACTTGTACTTACGTCTGTTATTATTTCAATTATTGTAGGAATCCCAATCGGAATTTTAGCATCTCAAAATGAACGCTTCTCAAAATTTTTAAAACCGACATTAGATTTTATGCAAACAATGCCGGCATTCGTATATCTCATTCCTGCGATTACATTTTTTGGAGTAGGTGTTGTACCTGGGATTATCGCATCAGTAATCTTTGCAATGCCACCGACAATTCGTTTTACTGACTTAGGAATTAGACAAGTTCCAGAAGATTTAATTGAAGCAGCGAATGCGTTTGGCTCTACCGCATCACAAAAATTATTTAAAGTACAATTGCCACTTGCAACTGGAACGATCATGGCTGGTGTGAACCAAAGCATTATGCTTTCTTTATCGATGGTAGTAACAGCATCTCTTGTAGGAGCACCAGGTCTTGGAGTTGATGTATACCGCTCTGTAACACAAGTTAATATCGGAATGGGATTTGAAGCCGGACTAGCTATTGTTGTCATTGCGATTATATTAGACCGCATTACACAAGGATTTCATCAAAAAAGAAGATAAAAGGAAAAACACACTTTATTATACAAAGTGTGTTTTTTTGTTCAAAAAATTACATACGAACGATAACAGAACCGCCAGCTGGCGCACAAACTTGGTTTTGTTGTTGTTCCATTGATTTAATTAATTGATTATTTTCTTCGATTAATGAGATTAGTTTCGCTAATTGACTTTCAAGACTTGCGATACGCTGCATCATATATTGTGAATCATGATGCAGTTTATTTCTTACGGGATGGGGGGAATACACATATTGTTGATTTATATTTGGATTCCAGTGAGGATGCATTTAAATCTTTCCTCCTTCAATAAATTACGAAGCTTTCTTATAGTAAATGCCTATGTATAATTAATGGTCACTTGAAATTTTATTGTGATAAAAGGATTATGTACAGAAAATGAAAAATATTATATATGAAGTTAAAGTATATTTTGGGGAAATATTCAAGTGAGATAGTGAATATATTAATACATTCAAGTAAGTGTATGTTATTTAGGGAGAAACGATGGGAGGCGATGCAATTTTGACTAAAAATAAAAATAGAAATGATGCAATGGCGATAGGTGTCGGTATAGGGGTTGTAATCGGTGTGTTTCAAGGGTTTTTTACTAATAATTTAGTAATCGGAATTGTGATTGGAATCGTAATTGGGATTGCGTTTTTGAAGAAATAATGAGTTGTAAATTTATTTAAAAAATCGCATCATTAAAAGAATGAATTTTCGGAATATAAATCCTGTTTTTCCTTTTTTTATGATATTATATATGGAAAGGTTGGTGATGGAAATGTATACAACAAATAATAGACAATGTTCATGGGTTGGAAATAAGAAGATGTGTTTAGACGAAGTTTTAGTAAAACAATATGGTGACATTGTGCTCGGTACATATGGTGGAAATATAAGCGCCGGAGCAAAAAAGAATGAAGATGGTGCGTTAGTTTGGTCAAATGGTGATTGGGAATTTGCAGCTATTTTAGATGGACATAATAGTGCGGAAAGTGTTGATTTAGTAGTAAATACAATCCAAAAGGAATATGAAAATATAAAAGTAATGATGAATGAATCGATTGATACAGTATTTCGATCTGTTGAAAATCATCTACTTACAATCTTTCAATCCTCTTCATTTAAGGAAAAGTGCCAAAGTATTAAAGGTGAAACAGCTTGCTTAATATGTGTAAGAAAAGAAAATTATATATGGTGGTTGTCTATTGGCGATTGCCTCATTTATGTATTTCATGAAGAGTTACATAAGTTAGGACAATATGCATTAAATCAACGTCATTTTTACGAATGGATTGGAAATGTAAACACTTTTGATTTAACCGTTCCTTGCTATTCAACAGGAATTCGTGAATTACGTGCTGGAAAGAATCGAATTGTCATGGTCACAGATGGGGTATTAGAATGTGGGGAACGTCATTATGAAACACCATTGAATCTGTATAATGATATGAATAGAAATAATATAGAACTTGAAGAAAGTGTTCATCATGTATTAGAGCACGTTCATCATCAATTCGGACGAGATAGTGCGACAATTATTAGTTGGGACGTTGAAAACAAAGAGAATGCTACATATCCGAGTGATCAACCAGATAAAAGGTAAAGGAGGAGACATCACTGCTTTTAGTTAAAGGGATTTTATTAGTATTATGGATCATATTATTAGTTATTTTGGAAAAAGTAGTGAGAAAAAAATTAAATATACCGAAACAAACTGACTGGAATAGTAAATATGTAAACAACGCTCATAAATGGGGCACTAGGGCTCTTATCATTTCTTATATAATTGTAACGATGATATGTGCCACTTTAAATCCTATTTATATTAGTAATTTACCCATTTTATTTTTAATAATTTTATACTGCTTTCAATCATATATGGAGTGGAAATATGATAAAGAATCGAGGGAATATGTCATTTCTTTAGGAACAGTTCCATTATTAATAATAACAGGAATTATGATTAATCTTTTCTTTTATAACTATTGGATTTAATCATATGTGGAATGAATGGGGAGACAAATGAAAAATCCTAAATTACGTGCTGAAGTAATGATTTTAAATGAAGATCATTCTAAAGTGCTTGTTCAATGTGATGAGAATGAATCATTTTACCGTTTTCCAGGCGGTTCTATTGAATTTGGTGAAACAGCAAAAGAAGCAATAATGCGGGAGTTGATGGAAGAATATGATTTGAAAGTTGATGTTCAAAAGTTAGCAATTATAAGTGAGCATATTTTTGAGTGGAAGAATGAAAAAGGACATCACTGTACATTGCTACATTGGGGAACTGTTGAAGAGATAATTACCAATGAAATAAGACATAAAGAACATGCGGATATTATATTAATATGGAAAAGCATAGAAGAATTAAAAACGAAGCCAACATATCCTGAAGCGATTGTAAGTTATTTAGAAAAGGATAACCATAAAATAGTCCACTTTATTTCTAAAAATAAATAAAGTAATAGGAGGTGGAGTAATGGGAACTTCTACTTTTTGGATTATAAGTATTATTTTTTGTATAATTGTTTATTTTTTGGATAAGTATTTAAGAAAAAAATTGAATATGCCAAAGAGTGGTTTTGGGGGATATAAAAAACATGTAAATAGTTTACACAAAAAATTAGAAATAGGACTAATGTTTATTTATTTAATAACTAGTTTTATTTTTATCGTTAAATTCGAAAGCGTTAATATTGCTTATGTCATTTTTACTTATTTAGGGGGAACGTTGATATTAAGAGCATTGATGGAATGGAAATTTGATAGAGAATCGAAAGAATATATATTCTCGATGATCGGAGTATTTACATTTGCTGTTATGACTTCAATGCTTTTTTACTTCTCTCCATCTGCCGCATAAAAAAATGATTGTTGGTGGTATAAATAATGAGATAACTTGAAGGGAAGGTAAGTTATTCACCAAAGGATGACTGTCATGTAATCCACTTTATTTTAAATAATGCAACGTAGTAATAGGAGGGGATTGAACATGTGGAATTCTTCTGTTTGGATAATAATTATAGGAATTGCTATAGGCGGATATTTTTTAGAACAATTTTTAAGAAGAAAGTTGAATATGGAGAAGAGGGGTTTCTTTGGATATAAGTATGTAAATAGCTTGCATGTAAAATTGGAAATTGTATTGTTTATTATTTATTTTGTAAGTAGTATGATTTATGTTAATAGAGATGAAAATGCAAACATAGGGTATGCCTTTTTCATTTTTTTTGCAACGTTATGGACGTTACGTGCATGGATGGAGTGGAAATTTGATAGAGAATCGAAAGAATACATCCTTTCAACAATCGGTTTACTTGCATTTGTAGTTATGATTTCATTGCTACTTTACTTCGATCCGATTTCAGCGTAAAAGTAAGTCTATAGATATAAAACGAGGGGATGAAATAGTTTGGGGTTAAATAAAATATTAGAACAAATTCGAGTGAAGTCTGTAGAGCAATCACTACTAATAATAGGTATTGATGGTTGTGGCGGCGCAGGAAAAAGTACGTTAGCTAATAAAATAAAAAGTAAGTTTTCAACTGTAACAATTGTTCATATGGATGATTTTTATTTACCATCTGCACAAATCGTAAATGAACATCCTACGAATAAGTCAGTTGGTGCAGATTTTGATTGGAAACGCCTTTTACAAGAAGTTTTAGATTCGATTAGTAAAGGCGTTGAAGGATGTTATAAACGTTACGATTGGGAAACGGATTCTTTAGCAGAAACTCATAATGTCCCTGCAATCGGAATTGTTATTATAGAAGGTGTATATGCAACACGTCAGGAACTGGCGGAAATGTATGATTTGAAAATATGGGTGAATTGTCCTCGTGAAACACGTATAAAAAGAGGGATTGCTAGAGATGGCGAAATAGCACGTGATATGTGGGAAAACAATTGGATGGTTGCTGAAGATATGTATGTAGAAAGTCATAAACCACATGAATTTGCAGATTATATAATTGATGGTACAAATCAAGAGTTAACTAATAGATAAGAAACCATTGAGTAGTAAATGGTTTCTTATTTAAATTTATCATTTATTTTAGCTATAATAGATGTAACGAAATTTGTTTTATCCTCTGCATATTGATGTTTATCATTAGGGTTAGCTTGTGAAAGTTGAATCTTTAACTGTTCATACTGTATACGAGAAGTTTTGTTGTCAATTAAGTAATCTCTGAATTGTAATTGTTCTATTAAATATGTATTGCCTTGTTCATACATATGAATTTGATGAGTTCGTGGTTCTCCTTTATTAAAATAATATCGTTCAGGCAGTACATCTTTTTTGTATTTATAGTTTAGTAGTTCTAACTTTTTTATACATTTTAAACCGTCCGTATAATTTTCTAGTTCGATTGCAATATCAATAATTGGCTTTGCACTTAAATGTGGAATAGAGGTACTACCAATATGGTGTATCGCTAAAATATGTTTGCCCATTTGTTCCTCAATGATTTGTTTTTCTTTCATAAACTCAATTTGCCATTCTTCAGTCCATGGAACTAAAAACACTTTTCCAAACGGTAAACCTAACATTTGATTAGCACCTCTTTCAAAATGTTTATCAAAAAAGTAAACTACATTTTCTTAAAGCTTCTCAAAACAAGGTATTCCCACAATCTCCAAGGAAGAATCTTCTTCGCAAAGATCATAAATTTTACACCTTTTCCAATCGGATATCGTAATTTCGTACGCTTAGATTCAGCAACCTCTACAATTTTATTAGCAACATCTATCGGATTACCCAATGTATCACTGCCGCTATTAATATGTTTTTGTATTTTATCCATATATTCTTTGTAAGGAGAAGGTGTATCAGATTGGTTTGTAGCTAGTTGTTTACCCACTTCCCAAATATTTGTGTTATAAGAACCAGGTTCAATTAAAGCAACATCTATTCCGAACGGTTTTACTTCTAAACGAAGTGATTCACTCCAGCCTTCTAACGCATATTTTGAAGAAACGTAAGGGGATAGGCCAGGGAATCCAACTTGACCACTAATGCTGCTTATATTTATGATTTTTCCACTTTTTTGTTCTCTCATATAAGGTAAAACAAGCTGAGTGATTGATATTGCCCCAAAAAGATTCGTTTCAAATTGTTTACGGTATTCCTCTACTGGAATTTCTTCTACAAAGCCCCCATGTGCATATCCTGCATTATTAATGAGAAGGTCTACTCTGTTTATTTCTTTTAAGTATAATTGAAAGTTATGTATTGAGTTTTGATCGGTTACATCTAATTCTTGAACAGTTATGTTTTTCTGCAAGTTGAGTTGAGTAGCTTGAGATATTAAGTTCACTTGTTTTTCAAGGTTTCGCATTGTAGCTATGACTAAATAGTCTTTTTTCGCAAGCTCAAGTGTTGTTAAAAGACCGAAACCACTTGAAGCCCCGGTTATAACTGCGATTTTTTTATCCATTTTTCGCCAGCTTTCTTTTTCTTTTATCATAACGAGTTATGAAAAGAAAATCTATTATTCTTACATTCGTTTTGAGAGCAATACCTGTTAATTCTATATTCTATGGGATTTTTAAAAAAGGGAATTATAAAGACTCAGCGTATATAGAGAAGTGAGTATGAATATGTTAATGAAATGAGGGAAAAAAATGGCCCATGTGAAAGATGTTTTAGCAGATCAATTATTAGCAAATGCAAACGACCCTAGTTGGTATATTCCATTTTCAGATGCAGTGAAAGATCTACCTGAGAGAGAAGCTTTCTGGAAACCGAATGAAGAGAGTAATAGTATAGCTGAAATTGTACAACATTTACTGTATTGGAATTCAACGTGGCAAACTAGGTACAAAGAATCGAATGTGAATGCCGTGCCGGCTATTGGTGATAATAACAAAAGTTTTATGCTTTCAAATAATCAAACCTTCGATGAGTTGAGAGAAAAACTACTAGAGAAACTGTTACAATGGCAAAAGCTTATAAATGAAGAGAAGGTTGAAAGTGATGTAGTTGGATTTCCTGTTTCTGCAAAATGGTGGGAAATATTAGCGAATGTAACAACTCATAACGCTTATCATATTGGTCAAATTATTTACATCCGGAAGTTACAGAAGAGTTTTGAGAATGAATAAGATAATAATTCTCAAATTAGGTGAACAAAAGTGGACAAAACGAGACATATGTCTCATTTTGTCCACTTTTTTATTATGAAAGAAAAGAGAAAACCTATGAAATCAGGGATTAGAATTTGGCACAGTACTTGCAATATAAAAGATGAACAAGAAAATAGGAGGGCTGAACATGTTAAAAACAACTGAAAGTAAAGGGAATGAAATTACGAAAGAACAAGCTCGTTGGATGTATGAAAAAATGTTAGAAATTCGTAAGTTTGAAGATAAGGTGCATGAATTATTCGCGCAAGGCGTTCTGCCAGGTTTCGTTCATTTATACGCAGGTGAAGAAGCAGTAGCAGTTGGTGTATGTGCCCACTTAACGGATTGTGACAGTATTACAAGTACGCATAGAGGACATGGACATTGTATCGCAAAAGGCTGTGATTTAAACGGGATGATGGCCGAACTTTTCGGGAAAGTGACAGGGTTATGTAAAGGTAAAGGCGGTTCCATGCATATTGCCGACTTAAATAAAGGAATGCTTGGTGCAAATGGGATTGTAGGCGGAGGTTTTCCACTTGCTTGCGGCTCAGCATTAACTGCTAAATATAAAGGAACGAAAGATGTGAGTGTTTGCTTCTTCGGTGACGGAGCAAATAATGAAGGGACATTTCACGAAGGGGTTAACTTAGCAGCGATTTGGAAGTTACCAGTTATTTTTATCGCCGAAAATAACGGTTACGGTGAAGCAACGACATTTGAATATGCGTCAAGTTGTGATTCCATTGCAGATCGAGCAAAAGCTTACAATATTCCAGGTGTTCAAGTGGATGGAAAAGATTTACTTGCAGTATATAAAGCCGCGGAAGAAGCAGTAGAACGTGCGCGTAATGGTGGTGGTCCAACAATAATTGAATGTATGACATATCGCAATTACGGTCATTTCGAAGGTGAAACACAAACGTATAAAACTTCAGAAGAAAAAGAAGAACATTTAAATGAAAAAGATGCGATTGTGAATTTCCGTAAGCATTTAATTCATGAAGCGCTATTAACTGAATCTGAACTTGTCGATATAGAAAAGGCAGTAGATGAAGCAGTTCAAAGATCAATTGAATTTAGTGAAAATAGTCCATATCCAGAGGATGAAGAATTATTAAAAGATGTATACGTTTCTTACAAATAAGAGGAGGGTGAAAAATAATGACTAGAACAGTAAGTATGTCAACTGCAATTAATGAAGCGATGAAAATATCAATGCGTCGTGATGAAAATGTAATTTTAATCGGAGAAGATGTTGCAGGCGGTGCACAAGTTGATCACTTGCAAGACGATGAAGCATGGGGCGGTGTGCTCGGTGTTACGAAAGGCCTTGTACAAGAATTTGGTCGAAATCGTATTTTAGATACACCTATTTCAGAAGCGGGTTATATGGGAGCGGCAATGGCAGCTGCTGCAACAGGATTACGTCCGATTGCTGAATTAATGTTTAATGACTTTATAGGTAGTTGCCTTGATCAAGTATTAAACCAAGGCGCAAAGTTCCGCTACATGTTCGGTGGTAAAGCGAAAGTGCCAGTTACAGTACGTACGATGCATGGTGCTGGTTTTAGCGCAGCGGCACAGCATTCACAAAGTTTATATGCGTTATTTACGAGCATTCCAGGTATAAAAGTTGTCGTACCTTCTACTCCGTATGACGCAAAAGGCTTATTATTAGCGGCAATTGAAGATGATGATCCAGTAATCTTCTTTGAAGATAAAACACTTTACAATATGAAAGGCGAAGTACCAGAAGGGTACTATACAATTCCTTTAGGGAAAGCAGATATTAAACGTGAAGGTTCTGATGTAACAATCGTCGCAATTGGAAAACAAGTTCATACAGCACTTGCAGCTGCTGAGCAATTATCGAAAAAGGGACTTGAAGTAGAAGTCATTGATCCACGTTCTTTATCACCACTGGATGAAGATACGATTTTAGCATCTGTTGAAAAAACGAATCGCCTAATTGTTATTGACGAAGCAAATCCAAGATGTAGTATCGCAACGGATATTGCAGCAATTGTAGCGGATAAAGGATTCGATCTGTTAGATGCACCTATTAAACGAATTACAGCACCACATACACCAGTTCCGTTCTCTCCACCACTTGAAAAGTTATATTTACCAACGCCGGAAAAAGTAATTGAAACCGTATCAGAAATGATCGGAGACCAATCTTTATTACATGTGTAATGAAACGATGAGAAGGGAGAGAGAAACATGGCTGTTGAAGTTGTAATGCCAAAGTTAGGTATGGCGATGAAAGAAGGTATTATTACAAGCTGGAATATTAAAGCAGGTGATAATGTAGAAAAAGGTGAACTAATTGCTAGTATTAACTCGGAAAAAATCGAAACTGAAATAGAAGCACCAGCGGATGGAACTGTTCTTGATATAGCTGTAAGTGAAGATGAGGGAGTGCCGCCGGGTACTGTAATTTGCTATATCGGTAAGCCGAACGAAAAAGTAGAAGTCTATGAAAATACAAATGTTGTAGAAGAAAAAACACCTAATGCAGAACCTAAAAATATACAACATACAGAACCATATGCGAAAGAAGTAGCGAAGCAAAGAATCAAAATATCTCCAGTTGCGAAAAAGATTGCAAAAACTGAAAATCTTGATATTAGATCATTAATTGGTACAGGACCTGGAGGAAGAATTACAAAGGTAGATGTTTTAAAGACACTTGAGGAAAGAGTTGCAATTTCAGAAGTACTTGAACAAGAAGAAAGTAAAGTCATTCCTGTTACTGGTATGCGAAAAGCAATTGCGAACCGTATGCATGCTAGCTTACAAAATAGTGCGCAATTAACATTAACGATGAAAGTAGATGTGACAGATTTAGTAGCTTTACATAAAGAAATAGCGGAAGTTGTACAAAAACGCTATGATAACAAACTAAGCATTACGGATTTTGTTTCTCGTGCTGTTGTATTAGCACTTGGGGAGCATAAAGAAATGAACAGCGCATATATAGATGACGCAATTCATCAATTTGCACATGTTCATTTAGGCATGGCAGTCGCGTTAGAAAAAGGACTAGTCGTTCCGGCTATTCGCTTTGCTAATAATCTATCTTTAGTCGAGTTATCTAAAGAGATTAAGAATGTGGCACATAAGGCACGAGCAGGCAGTTTAAGTAGTGATGATATGCAGGGGACAACCTTTACAATTAGTAATTTAGGTAGCTTTGGGATTGAATATTTCACACCAGTATTAAATACACCTGAAGCAGGTATTTTAGGTGTAGGTGCAATTGAACATGTTCCTGTATATAAAGGGAAAAAATTAAGAAAAGGAAGTATGTTACCTTTAAGTTTAACATTCGATCATCGTGTACTAGACGGTGCACCAGCAGCTGCATTTTTACGTACAATTAAACGTTATTTAGAAGAACCTGTAACAATTCTTTTATAAAGAGAAGGTGAGAAAATGAGTAAATTAGTCGTTATTGGAGGCGGACCTGCTGGTTATGTAGCAGCAATTACTACGGCTCAAAATGGGAAAGATGTCACTCTTATTGATGAAGCTGATCTTGGCGGGACTTGTTTAAATGTTGGTTGCATGCCTACAAAATCATTGTTAGAAAGTGCGGAAGTGCATGACGTTGTGAGAAAAGCGAATAATTACGGAGTTACGCTTAACAAAGGAAGTATATCAATTGATTGGAAGCAAATACAGGCGAGGAAATCACAGATCGTAACGCAGCTTGTCCAAGGAATTCAATATTTAATGAAGAAAAATAAAATAAAAGTTATACAAGGTAAAGCGAAATTTGAAACGGATCACCGTGTACGAGTTACACACGGTGATAAAGTAGATGTAGTAGATGGAGACCTGTTCATTATAGCAACAGGTTCAGAACCGACTGAATTACCATTTGCTCCATTTGATGGGAAGTGGATTTTAAATAGTAGCCATGCAATGTCCCTAGAAAATATACCGAAATCATTATTAATCGTTGGCGGTGGTGTAATAGGTTGCGAGTTTGCAAGTATTTATAGTCGTCTTGGAACAAAAGTTATGATTGTTGAAATGGCACCGCAATTATTACCTGGTGAAGATGAAGATATCGCACATATTTTAAGAGATAAACTAGAAAATGATGGCGTAGAAATATTTACAGGAGCTGCTTTAAAAGGATTAAATAATTATAAGAAGCAAGCTTCATTTGAATATGAAGGAAGTATCCAAGAAGCCAATCCGGAATATGTTCTCGTTTCTGTCGGCCGAAAACCACGTGTACAAAAATTAGATTTAGAAAAAGCAGGTGTTCAATTTTCAAATAAAGGAATTTCTGTGAATGAACATATGCAAACAAATGTATCACATATTTACGCAGCAGGTGATGTGATTGGTGGAATACAACTTGCTCACGTTGCTTTCCATGAAGGAACGACAGCAGCGTTACATGCGAGTGGAGAAGATGTGAAAGTTAACTATCATGCAGTACCTCGATGTATATACACATCCCCAGAAATCGCAAGTGTTGGTTTAAATGAAAAAGATGCAAGAGAACAATACGGTGATATTCTTATCGGAGAATTTCCTTTTACAGCGAACGGAAAAGCGCTTATTCTTGGAGAACAAACGGGTAAAGTAAAAGTTATCGTGGAACCTAAATATCAAGAAATTGTTGGGATTTCTATTATCGGTCCTCGTGCAACTGAACTAATCGGACAAGGAACTGTAATGATTCATACAGAAGTTACCGCTGATATTATGAGAGATTATATTGCAGCGCATCCAACTTTATCTGAAGCGATTCATGAAGCATTATTACAAGCTGTAGGGCATGCCGTACATGCTTAAATAGAAAATTAATAAACCACTATTCTCTAAATGAATAAACCACTATTCTCTAAATGAATAAACCACTATTCTCTAAATGAATAAGAGAATAGTGGTTTGAATTTTTACAGGAAAAATTGAATATCTTATTATTTTTTTACGTCAATTGCTGAAGTAATATCGTTCCAATCAGCAGCTAAATTGGCAGTCTTACCGTACCAATCAGCATGTTTGAATACAACACCTTTTCCATAGCCTTGTGTTGAAGTATGCTCCCAAAGTGTCGTTGAATAACTTGCTGAAGGCGATGCTGTACTTACAGAAGAAATTCTGTCATTCCAGCTAGAAGGTAAGTTTTTAAAACCGCTGCTCCAGTAAATATATTGGCCACCTTTATCTTTATGTTCATAAAAATCAGTACTACCAGCACCGCTACCTAAAGGATTAATTTTATTTTTAAGTACTTTTTTATCCTTTTCAATATAAGAATCTAATGTTTCGCGGCTAGTAAAACCATAAGCTAGCCAATCTCCATTTTCATTTTGCTCTGGTAATACCATTGTAATTTGGATGTCTTTCTTATCTTGATCACTTAATTTTGTAAGTGAATTAACATTCTGTTCATCCACTTTTAAATAATCAAAAGACTTAATTGTGTTACTTTTTTCTTCAGCACTTGCTACTCCTAGTCCTCCAGTTAATGCAAATCCCGCTACTAATGTACCTGCTACTAATTTCTTCAACATATAACCATCCCTTTTTGTTTAGATTTTGTACAGGTGAAACTTTGTACTAGTAAAATGTATTCTAATTATCAACTATTGTAAATATTCTGAAGTTTTAGAAATAAAAGGCGGAATATTTATAGTTTTGCATTTTTTCTTTAGAAAAAATAGTTATTGTAATGATATAATAAATAGATGTATTGCTTTTGTTGGATGTTAAAATGTTTTAGGAGGGAAGCGATTGAAGTATTTCAATAAAGATTGGTATAAAGAAATGCAAGTATCTGGATTTTTAATTTTCCCAGAAACAGTAGAAGAATGGGAAGAGTTATTACGAGAGAGCGAAAAGATTGGAATGGATTATAAACAAAGTTTAAGAGAAGACGTGGAAGAAAAGAAAGAAGATCTATTAAAGTTTCTACCTAAGTCATTACATCCATACATTCATGAAAATACAATTAATTTAGAATACCCATCGGAAAAATTAAAGAAACTTATGCTTGAGTGGAAAGTAGATTATGAGAAAAGAATGAGTGATTTAGAATAAGCGTATTTAGATAATTATAATACTATAAAAGAAAAGCTTGCGCAGAATGTCGTTCAACTACATGCATACTCACTACATGACAGTGTAGTCAAATCAGTAGAAAGAAGGTCAGAAGATAAGCTAATAATAACTTTAGATTGCAGTGGTACTTTCAGTGAATTTGATAAACTGGAAGTAACTTTTACAGGCGTAACGAAATGTTCTATTCCGGAACATTTTGAAGGTGCTTGGTGGTTATGTCATGAAATAGATTTTATTAATGAGGGTTTCGAATTGGGTGTTTTATTTGATTGCCCATTTGAAGAAGTGACGATTTGTGCAAAAGACGTATTGCTTGAGATAGGTAACTAGTAAACTTTATAACTTTACAAATAAAAAACAGTCCTATATGACTGTTTTTTATTTAGATGCTAAATTATCAAGTTTCCAATATATATCTGTTAAAGGGCAGCTTTGCTATCTATATATAAATACATATTATTTAATTATTTTGGTGAAGTTTTCAAGTTAAAAAGGATAGAAAGAGGGAGAATACTGTATAAAACGGAATAAATAAGAATTGAAAATATTGTAAAATGGAAGAGGTGTGCATATAATTAAAATAAAGATTAAATTTCTGAATCTTCAATAATGGTGGTGGGAACATGTTTACTGAAGAGCGTAGAGAAAAAATTTTAGAGTTACTGAAGAAAGATGGAAGGGTAATTGCTAAAGATCTTGCGGAAAGTTTCGATATGTCTATTGATTCTATAAGAAGAGATTTATCTATTATGGAGAAGGATGGCTTGTTAAAAAGAACACATGGAGGTGCAATCGAACTTACTAGAGTAAGGAATTTAACTGCTGAACCATCGAAACGTTATCGTGATAGTTCACTAGGTGAAGAAGCGATTGCGAAAGTTGCTGCATCCTACATACAAGAAGGAGATTCTGTTTTTATTGGCGGGGCCTCTATTCATTATACTATGTTAAAATATTTACCTGAAACATCGTTTACAGTGATTACGAATGCTTTAGAAATTGCTAGTATGTTACGGGAATATAAGAACATTGATACGTACTTAATTGGTGGAAAGGTGAAACCATCAGGAAATATGACAGATACACTTGCCTCTGAAATGATAAGTAGATTATCTATTGATCTTTATTTCTCTACAGGTGGTGGCATTTCATTGAACGGTATAAGTACTGCAACTCCGGAAGTTGCTTATTTTGGAAAAACAGTAAGTAAAATTGCTAGAAGAAATATTTGTTTAGCTCCTCATAGTAAACTCGGAACAAATTGCTTTATAAAAGGAGAGTCACTGAGAGAAATTGACCTTATTATAACAGATGAAGAGACTAGTAAAGAAACGATTCAACAATTTGAGAAACAAGGCAAAGAAATTTTGATAGCATCAATAGACTGCATTTAAAAGGAGTTTGTAATGTTTATAAAAGGACAAGAGTTTCATATAAATGGATTAACTTATACAATTCGTTCTGCATCTGAAACGGATGCTGAGCAGTTATCGGAAATTAGAGTTCAGATCGATGGCGAAACTGAAAATATGGATAGAGAAGCTGGAGAGGGATTTATAGATAAGATAGGTTTTCAAAATATAATAAAAACAGATAGTGAAGAGACGAAAAATCTCTTTTTAGTTGCAGAAGTGCACAATCGAATCGTTGGATTTTCAAGATGCGAAGGTTCAAATCTGAAGAGATTATCTCATAAAGTAGAATTTGGCGTTTGTATTTTAAAAGAGTTTTGGGGATATGGAATGGGTAAGAGTTTATTGCAACAATCTATTCATTGGGCTGATGAAAATGAGATTAAAAAGATATCATTACAAGTATTAGAGACAAACGAAAAAGCCATTCAGCTTTATAAAAAATTAGGATTTGAAATAGAAGGTATTTTGAAAAATGATAAAAGGCTTTCGGATAGGAAGTATTATAATACGGTTGTAATGGGAAGGTGTATTTGAGTCTGTTCATAAAAGAGGGGGAAATGTATGTTTTATATAAGAAAGTACTATATAGTAAAAAATGAATTTATTAAAATATTTAATGATCATTTCAATAACACGAACTTACCTAATCAGTTAAAGCACGGCTCTAGGCTAATAGGGCGCTGGATGAAAGATAATAAGAATGACACGACTGAAGTGTTTGCCATATGGGAATATGATAGTTATGAACAGTATAAAGAAATTGAATCAAAAATTAGAAGTGATAAGATGCATGTTAAAAGAATACATGATTGGTATGAAAAACATGGCGGAAGAGAATATGTTTTACAGAAGTACATAGTAGAGTTAAAAAATGAAGAGTTAATATGTACTGTAAAGTGATAGAGGAGTGATGGATAATGAGAATTAAACCAAAATTATATTTTAGTTTAGCATCTACCATTTTATTTGCAATAGCGGTGATAGTTTTCTTTATAAACGGCACTCCACAAAAGTGGTTTTGGTTATGTATTTTCTTTGCGTCCATTATACAAAATATAGTTTTACTAAAAAAGAATAAAGAAGCGAATTAGGATATTCAAATTATTAACATATTTGTGTCGTCTTTCTAGTTTTATTGAAAACGCTTTTATTCAGTTTTATAATAAAAGTATGTTTTTACAGATCTCCAAAACAATGAATAGGGAGATGATACAATGTTAGCTTCACCGTTTTACTTACATACATGGAAAAAGTTTGTTGATGAAGGAGTCCTTGATTCGAACCGTATAAACGAAAGAATTTCAGAGTCATGGCATCGATGTAAACAAGCAAATGTGAATCCTCATATGAATAAAGGTCAGAAAATTTTGTCTTCTAATATTTTTCAGGATCAAAAGAAAAAGAGTGAAATCTTCCTTGATATAGCAATACCTCAATTACAAAATATGAGGAAAACCATTGATGAACTGCAAATGATGGCATTATTAATTGATCCAGACGGTTACGTTCTATCGCTAAGTGGAAATCAACAAACGTTAAAACGAGCGAAACATATTAACTTCATTGAAGGTGTGAAATGGACGGAAGCAGCTGTTGGTACAAATGCGATAGGAACCGCGTTACAGATTGAAGAGGCTATTATGATAAGTGGTACAGAGCATTATTCTGTCGCATCTCATAGCTGGAGCTGTGCGGCCGCTCCCATTCATAATGATGACGGGAAATTAATTGGAGTTCTAGATTTCTCTTGTCCAATTGAATTTTCACATCCGTATATGCTCGGGATGGTAACCTCGATTGCACATGCGATTGAACGTGAATGTAGTATTCGAGTGCATCAAAATGAATTACATTTAATCCATCGTTTTTTAGATGTAATTGACAGTGATGAACAAGTTGTCATTTGTAATCATCGTGATGTTATCGTTTCTGCAAGCAAGAAGGTTCGAGAACGAGTTTCTAATTGGTCACGAATGAAACTTGAAGATTTAATGCAACATGGATTGAAGCCTAAATTAGAAGTACCAGTATATAGTAATGATAGAATGATTGGGAAATGTATTTATGTAAAGGAAAATAAACAAGGAAATGTATTTTCAACTTCCCCATTTATAAACGGAATTACTTTCCCAGGAGTTATTGGGACAAGCAATGCATTTCAACATACTTTAGAAGAAATTAAGCTTGTATCTCCAACTGACGCTAGTGTATATGTTTGTGGTGAAACAGGTGTAGGGAAAGAATATGTAGCGAGAGCGATTCATGAAAATAGTCCAAGAAAAAATGGCCCTTTTATAGCTGTTAATTGTGGTTCATTGCCGAAAGAATTAATGGAAAGTGAATTATTCGGTTATGCTGAAGGTGCGTTTACAGGTGCGCGGCGCCAAGGATATAAAGGGAAATTCGAACAAGCAGACGGTGGAACAATATTTTTAGATGAAATTGGTGAAGTGCCGCCAGAGATGCAAGTAGCATTATTGCGTGTTTTACAAGAACGAACAGTAACCCAGATTGGCAGTTCAAAAGAAGTACCAGTAAATATTCGTATTATTACAGCGACACATAAAGATTTACTGCGATTAGTAGAAGAAGGGAAATTCCGTCAAGATTTATATTATCGGTTACATGTTTATCCGCTATATGTTCCATCGTTAATAGAAAGAAAAGAGGATATTCCGTACTTCATACAAGATTTTTGTGAACGAAAGAATTGGAATGTTGTATTTCCAAAAAGCATTTGTAATCAATTTTCTCAGCATACATGGCCCGGAAATATTCGAGAATTATTAAATGTAGTAGAACGCATTTACATTTTGTCGCAAGGTCGCGAAATATGCGAAAAACAAATCTCTTTTTTATTACAAACTATGATGGAAAATCAACATCAACTTGCATTGCAAACAGAAAATAAAACGGAGCATACATTAAATTTCCGGGAAAAAATACAGCGTGATAGCATGATTGAAGCGCTAGAAAAGACAAACGGAAATGTTTCATTAGCTGCCAAACTTTTAGATGTACCTCGAAGTACATTTTATAAACGAATGCAAAAATATAAGCTATAAAGTAGATTTTTGTAATCTACTTTTTCTTTGTGGGCTCATGTTCTGTCGGAATGTGCGCTTACCGGGGAAATAATAGAATAGTTAGAAATTAATTTCCGGCAGGTGGACTTTTGTGAAGTATATTGAAATTGGCATCGGAAATAGGTGGTTTGTTCGAACGGAAACTGAAAATAAAGATGGAACTGAATTTGAGGAACGAGGAATTATAAAACCTATTTATTTTGAGTCTTTATATGTACGAATTTGGTTTCGGAAAACGTGTTTTATTTTTGATACGAAAGAAGGGGTTAAGAAAGTAAGAAAAAGTAGAGATGAGTATAAGTTTATTGTTGGAATTGTAAGTAGGTTAAAACAATAGAATTAAATAGGGGGCTGTTACTTTTACTTACATCGCTATTTTGTATTATTGTATCGTTAATGAAATATTTAAAATGAGCTTTTACTTAACATGTTGAGTAACAGCTTATTTTTTGAAGTTTTCTCATTAAAAATAGTAGTTGCTGTTTGGTACATTTCTTTATCAATGCAAAATCTTTTTGTTATCCAATAAGCAATCTCAGATGTGGTAAGACTATGTTCGCTTTTCTTACCTTGGAAATATCGTTTTAAGACATTATCATTAAATGATAGAAATTCGTTTACTAGTTTTTCTGATGACATATTTTTTTCCTCTCTATATAGAAGTTAGCATTAAAAATATTATACAATTAATATCAGAAAATACAGTTATTCATTAATAGAGTGGGAGAGATTTATATGTCGATGTCGCTATATTATAAAAAAATCCGTGAGCAATTAGGCCATGAACTAATTCTAATACCGAGTGTAGCTGCTGTTATTAAAAATGAGCAAGAGAAAATCTTATTTCAATATCCTGGTGGAGAATACTGGAGTTTGCCAGCTGGAGCAATTGAACTTGGGGAAACTCCAGAAGAAGCAGTAGTTCGGGAAGTTTGGGAAGAAACAGGATTGAAAGTGCAAGTGAAAAAACAAAAAGGGGTATTTGGAGGAGAAGAGTACCGTCATACATATCCAAATGGCGATCAAGTGGAATATATTGTTGTTGTGTTTGAGTGTGAAGTTACTAGTGGCGAGCTAAAATCGATAGATGGTGAATCTTTAAAACTACAATATTTCTCTTTATCCGAAAAGCCACCTTTAGCGTTACCGTACCCAGATAAAATATTTTTATAGATGTAAAATAGCACACCTTACTTCTTGAAGGTGTGCTATTTATATAATCCTGTCGTATACATCTCAGTTAACGTATGTACAATCTCTTCTAAGTCGATCTCTTTATCATTTTTCACAATCGCCCAAAGAAACATTTCATTCATCGCGAACCAAGCACGTGCTACAATTTCTTTATTTAATTCAGGCTGTGCTAATCCACTTTCTTGAGAGTACGTAATATCTTGCGTAATATTTTTTATAAAGCGTTCCCGTATCTCGTCCCATTTTTGACGTATCTCTTTTGATAATCCGATTGCTTCTTGTACAACTTGCAATATAGCTCGTTCTTTCTCTGCTAATTGTAGAAATGCTCTAACTTGATTTTGAATCATGCTACGTGCTTCTTCTTTTGTTTGAGGCGAAAAGGAGCGCTCAGCAATATCATAAAATTGATTCATAACATTTTCCATTAAAACTATGAGGAGATCATCTTTGTTTTTAAAGTATACATATGCCGTTCCATAACCAGTTTCTGCATGTTTAATAATTTGTGTAATTGTCGTTTTTTGAAATCCGTTACGTATAAAAATAGTGTACCCAGCGTGTAATAGTTTCTTCTTTGTTTCTAAGGAGCGGTGTTTTCTTGCTGAAAGAGTATTGTTTTTCAAAGAATCACCTCTTTATACTGAAATATCTGAAAATATAACTGTATTGTAAAAGGAATTTATATATAAAGTCAACTGACATAATATCATTGACGTTATATCAACTAAGGTGATATATTTCAATTAGTTAGAATAAAAAGAAAATTAAAAGAAGGTGACACCATGTATAAAGAACCATTTCAACCAACTTATGAATATGCGCTTGAATGTGATAAACATGATGAACTGAAAGATTTTCAAACTGAATTCTATAAAAAAGAAGGAACAATATATTTAGATGGAAACTCATTAGGACTACTTTCAAAAAGAGCAGAGAAATCGTTACTTACGTTGCTACATTCATGGAAAGAGTATGGAATTGACGGCTGGACTGAAGGTGAGCATCCGTGGTTTTTCCTTTCAGAGAAATTAGGTGAATTGACAGCGCCTCTTATTGGAGCTTTACCGGAAGAAACAATTGTAACCGGTTCCACTACTACGAATATACACCAAGTTATTGCGACGTTTTATGAGCCGAAAGGAATACGCACAAAAATCCTTGCTGATGAATTAACATTCCCGTCAGATATATATGCACTTCAAAGTCAAATTCGTTTAAAAGGATTAGATCCAGATGAGCATTTAGTACGAGTGAAAAGCCGAGATGGTAGAACACTTTCTGAAGATGATATTATTCACGCAATGACAGATGATATCGCGTTAATTTTATTACCTTCTGTACTATATAGAAGTGGCCAAATCCTTGATATGAAACGTTTAACAGCGGAAGCACATAAGCGTGGTATTCATATTGGATTCGATTTATGTCATTCAATCGGTTCTATTCCGCATTATTTCAAAGAATGGGATGTTGATTTCGCAATTTGGTGTAATTATAAATACTTAAATGCAGGACCTGGTGGTGTTGCGGGCCTTTATGTAAATAAAAAGCATTTTAATAGACTTCCTGGATTATCAGGGTGGTTTAGTTCTAGAAAAGATAAGCAGTTTGATATGGAACATACATTAACAGCTGCTGATCATGCAGGTGCTTATCAAATTGGTACACCGCACGTATTAAGTACTGCACCTTTAATCGGTTCTCTTGAAATTTTTAAAGATGCTGGAATAGAACGTTTACGTGAAAAATCGCTACATATTACAAGATACATGCTTAATTTAATTAATCATGAATTAAAAGACTTTGGATTTACAATTGGAAATCCATTAGAGGATGAAAAACGAGGCGGGCATATTTATTTAGAGCATGCAGAAGCAGCACGCATATGTAAAGCGCTAAAAGCAAATGGAGTGATCCCTGATTTCCGTGCACCTAATGGCGTTAGACTTGCGCCAGTTGCTTTATATAATACATACGAAGAAGTATGGCATTCTGTTCGAATTTTAAAGAAAATCATGAAAGATGAAGAATATAAGCAGTTTGAAAATAAGCGAGAGGTTGTGGCATAAACATGAAATCATCAGAGTGGATTGATATTTCACAACCGCTAAATAATGATATTGCCACTTGGCCAGGAGATACACCGTTCTCGTATGAAGTTTCATGGTCAAAAGAAGAAAGTGGTTCAGTAAATGTCGGAAAGTTAACGATGAGTATTCATACAGGTACTCATATTGACGCACCGTTTCATTTTGATAATGATGGAAAGAAAGTAATAGATTTAGATGTTCAAGTTTATGTCGGTCCAGCACGGATCATTGATGTTTCTAATCTTGAAAGCATTGGGAAAAAGGAATTAGAAAACTTTCATTTAGAAGGCGTAGAACGCTTGTTGTTACGCACATCTTCACATGGTAAAGCGAATGAATTCCCAGTTGTAATCCCGCATTTACGTGCTGATATAGCACCATTTCTTTCTGAAAAGGGAATTCGTTTAATTGGGGTAGATGTACCATCAGTAGATCCATTAGACGATAAAGAATTAGCAGCGCATCACCAATTGTTTAAACATGGTATACACATTTTAGAAAATGTCGTACTAGATCATGTAGCAGACGGCGATTATGAATTAATCGCATTACCACTTGCCTTAACAGATGCAGATGGAAGTCCAGTTCGAGCAGTTATTAGACCAATATAAGTAGAATTATATAAAAAGGGGCAAAGGGGCGTTTGGCTAATATGAAAGAAAATGAAAAGGTAATTATGGAAAAAGGAATTCATACGGACTTTAAAGAGAATATGACATACGGGGAGTATTTACAATTAGATAGTTTACTATCTTCTCAAAAGAGATTATCAGATCATCATGATGAAATGTTGTTTATCGTGATTCACCAAGCAAGTGAACTTTGGATGAAGCTTATTTTACATGAGTTAAACGCAGCAATCGAATCTATTAAAAATGATAAATTACAACCAGCTTTTAAAATGTTAGCACGTGTATCAAAAATTCAGTCGCAAATTATTCAATCTTGGGATATTCTTGCGACATTAACGCCATCAGAGTACATTGAGTTTCGTGATTCACTCGGTCAAGCTTCTGGTTTTCAATCGTATCAATATCGTATGATTGAGTATGCGCTTGGCTATAAAACGCCTCACGCATTAAAAATTTATGAAAAAGATCCAGAATTACACGCTCGCCTTCATACAGCGCTACATACACCAAGTTTGTATGATGTCGCAATTCAAGCTCTTGTAAAAGAAGGATTCCCTATTCATAAAGATGTGTTAAACCGTGATATTACGCAGCCTTATGAAGAAGATGCAACGGTAGAAGCGGCATGGATAGAAGTGTATGCAGATGTGAAGAAATATTGGGATTTATATCAGCTTGCTGAAAAATTAATTGATATCGAAGATTGGCTACAACAATGGCGTTTCCGTCATATGAAAACGGTAGAACGCATTATCGGACATAAAATGGGAACAGGTGGATCTTCTGGTGTATCTTATTTGAAAAGGGTACTTGATCAATGTTTCTTCCCAGAGCTTTGGAATGTTCGTACAAAATTATAAAAAACAAACCTGTCAGTTTATTACTGGCAGGTTTGTTTTTTATTTGAACACATTTATGTTTTAATTAAAGCTACAAGATATAATAAATAAGGTAATGATTTAATTGGAGGTAAAGTGTTGGATTTCAAGCAACTAGAAAATAAATTTGAAAAGAAAAAAGTAAATACATTTCTCGTTTATCAAAAAGGTGAGCTAACAAATGAATATTATAAAACGATAGAATGTGCAAGTAATTTATATAAAATAAATTCGATTACAAAAAGTATTGTGTCCATATTAGTAGGTATTGCAATCGATAAAGGATATATAAATGATATACATACACCGATTACAGAATGGATTGAAAATGTATCTAATGAAAAGCAGGGTTTGACTCTTTATCATTTATTAACGATGACTACAGGTGAGGATTGGAAAGAGTTCGGAAATGGAGTAGTGTTCCCAAATGATTTTGTAGAATCGGAAAACTGGGTGCAGTACATATTAGAAAAACCAATAATTGAAGAATCCGCTACAAAAATGAATTATAACTCAGGGTCTTCACATTTGCTTAGTTATATTATTCAAGAAGCTACTGGAATACCGACAGAACAGTTTGCGAAAAAATATTTATTTGATCCTTTACAAATTACTGAATATGAGTGGCAGCAAGATCCTCAAGGCATACATGTCGGCGGCTTCGGTATGAAAATGAAATCTAAAGATTTATTAAAGCTCGGAATATTATGTTTGCAGAATGGATATTGGCAGGGGAATGAAATTGTATCCTCGAAATGGTTAGAAGAATCAAGTACACCTCTATTTGAAACGTATGAACATGTCGGGGCATATGGATATCACTGGTGGGTATTGAATAACGAAAGATTTCACATACCGTATTGTATGTACTTTGCTATGGGGTACGGCGGACAATACATCGTTATCATACCTCAATTAGAGCTTGTTGCTGTAATAAGTAGTCATATGCCAAAACGTGGACTCGTTCCATTGAAATTATTTATTGAACATGTACAAGAGAATGATAAGTTGATATAAGAAGAGGAGAGAATGTATGAGAAGTGTAAAAACATTATCTTTATTTAGACTATGTTTAAGTCTTCTAGCATGTAGCGCCATTATTACGCAATTTATAATAAGGGCACAAGTGAAACCGTTCAATCCAGTTAACTTTTTTAGTTTCTTTACGATCGAAAGTAACATCTTAGTTGCATGTATTCTCCTTTTAAGTAGCATCGGAACAGCTACATTTGGTCGGTCAGAGCAGTTTAGTATACTTCGTGGTGCCGCAACTGTATATATACTTACGACAGGACTCATTTATTTTTTGCTATTAAGAGGATTAGAAGAATCACTTCAAACCGCAATACCATGGGTAAATACGGTGCTACATTATATCATGCCAATTGCCATGCTTTTAGATTGGATTATAAATCCACCTAATAAGAAAATCACTTGGAAACAAGCTGCAAGTTGGCTCTTATTCCCGTTCTTTTACGTTGTGTACAGCTTAATACGTGGCACGATTGTAAATTGGTATCCTTATCCGTTTTTAGATCCGAGAATAGGCGGATATGGTAGAGTACTTTTATACAGTATAGGGATAGCGATTGCAATTGGTGCTATTTGTATATTGGTAAGGTTTTTAGGGAATCGAGATTTTAGGAAAGAATTTTAGAAATGAAAGAAACCCCACTGTTAACATTTTAATAGTGGGGTTTCTTTCATTTTATCTACTTGTCTTATGAAACGACATTTTTATAAATTTATCCGTCTTCGTTTCAAACTCAACATCAACAAAAACACCATATTCTTTTCCATCTTCACGTAGCCACAATTTAAATTTTTCAACCGTTATTTGAACGGTTTTCGGTTTTCTACCTATATGAAGGTAATCAATAATCTCCGCTTTTGGGTATTGTTCTTTCGTCTTTTCTACAGCAAGTTTCCCCCATTTGGCATACGGAGGCTGCGCATGAACAATTGATGGGACAGTATATATATTTGAACATGTAGTTATGAACAAAATGACGAGTGCGATACGCTTTAACAATTTTTTCATGATGAACTCCTTTTATCTTTTTTTATATTGTTTACATATTTTTTCAACGATATGAGTTTGGATTTTTTTGTCTTCTTTACATAAAAGCGAGGCTTTTACAAAACATAACCAAGAAATCATTTACATAATTAAGGAGGGAAAATCATGCGTCAAAAAGCTATTTTTAAAATAGCAGTTTTACTTGCGTTCATAGGACTATCTTTGATGGTCAGTAGTATACAACTAAAAAATGTTGAAGCTTTTTCTAATCAAGTCATTCAAAGAGGAGCATCTGGCGAAGATGTCATTGAACTGCAATCTCGTTTGAAATATAACGGATTTTATACGGGAAAAGTGGATGGTGTTTTCGGATGGGGTACATACTGGGCACTTCGAAATTTTCAAGAGAAATTTGGACTACCTGTTGATGGTTTAGCTGGAGCTAAAACGAAGCAAATGCTAGTAAAAGCAACGAAGTATGACAAGTCAACAGCTAATAAAGGAACGACAACGAATAAAGGAAATAGTGGTGGTACTGCACAAGAAAATAAACCATCTCAAAGTAAAGGGACAAATGTTCCAAATGGTTATTCTCAAAATGACATTCAGCTTATGGCAAACGCGGTATATGGAGAATCTCGTGGTGAACCGTACTTAGGGCAAGTTGCAGTAGCTGCGGTTATTTTAAATCGAGTTACAAGTGCATCATTCCCAAATACCGTTTCGGGTGTAATCTTTGAGCCAAGAGCATTTACAGCGGTAGCAGACGGACAAATATATTTAACGCCAAATGAAACAGCGAAAAAAGCTGTATTAGATGCAGTTAATGGATGGGATCCAACAGGAAATGCATTGTACTATTTCAATCCAGATACCGCAACAAGTAAATGGATTTGGACTCGTCCACAAATTAAAAAGATCGGGAAACATATTTTCTGTAAATAGAGCGGAGGTGGAATTGTGTTACGAGGTATTGTAATCGTATTATTAACAATCGGTGTAGTTGGAACTGGATACTGGGGCTATAAAGAGCACCAAGAGAAGAATGCAGTATTAATTCGAGCAGAAAATAGCTATCAACGTGCGTTTCATGATTTAGCGTATGAGGTTGATTTATTGCACGACAAAATTGGAACAACGCTTGCGATGAATTCACGTGCATCTTTATCACCTGCATTAGCAGACGTATGGAGAATAACATCTGTAGCTCGTTCGGATGTAGGACAACTGCCTTTAACATTAATGCCTTTTAATAAAACGGAAGAATTTTTAGCAAATATCGGTGATTTTAGTTACCGTGCAGCCATTCGTGATTTAGAAAAAGAGCCGTTAAATGATCAAGAATACAAAACGTTGGAAACTTTATATTCAAATGCAGGCAATATACAAGATGAACTAAGAAAAGTACAACATCTTGTTTTGAAAAATAATTTACGCTGGATGGATGTTGAGATGGCACTCGCATCAAATCGTGATCCTGCAGACAATACAATTATTGATGGATTAAAAACAGTAGAGAAAAACGTAACATCGTATTCGTCTACAAACTTCGGACCGACCTTTACTAGTGCGCAAAAAAATAAAAAAGGCGGATTTGAAGCAGAAGGAAAAGCAATTTCTAAAGATGAAGCAGCGAAAATTGCAAAATCGTTTTTGAACTTAAAAGGAAATGAAAAAGTAGATGTTGAGAAAAGCGGAAAAGGTGCGAAAGAATCTTTTTATAGTGTGAAAATTAAAGACGAAGCAACAAATAATGAGTTTTATATGGATATTACCGGAAAAGGCGGATATCCAATTTGGGTTATGAATAACCGAGAAATTAAAGAACAGAAAATTAGTTTAAACGATGCAGGAAGTAAAGGTTTTACATTTTTAAAGGACCACAAGTTTAATAATATGGAGCTTTTTGATAGCTCACAATATGATAACGTTGGTGTATTTACGTATGTAGTAAATGAGAATGGCGTACGAATTTATCCAGAAGCAATTCAAATGAAAATTGCTTTAGATGATGGTTCTATCGTTGGTTTTTCCGCAAAAGAATATTTAGCATCACACCAAAAACGAACAGTTCCCTCAGCAAAGCTAACTGCGGCAGAAGCAAGAAAGAAAATCAATCCAGATGTTAAAGTTATGGAAGAACGTAAAGCTGTCGTAGTAAATGATTTGCATAATGAAGTACTTTGCTATGAATTTGTAGGTACTTTAGGGAAAGATACGTACCAAATTTTCATTAATGCAAATAGCGGAGCAGAGGAAAAAGTGAAGAAAATGCAAGCTGTTGAAAAAATTTATGATTAAACTTTAATAGTAAAGTGGTGAGAATAATGAAAATCTTAATATATATGTTGATGATTTGCTTTTTTATAACAGGATGCAGTATTGGAAAAAAGGACAATCCAAACGAAAAACCAGAGCAAAAAAATGTTTCGACGAAAAATGTTAATTATACAAACAAACCAAATAAGCCAAATGAAAAAGCAGCGGATCATTTAGCATCTTTAGCCGCAAGTGTGCCAGGTGTGAATGATGCAACAGCGGTAGTTGTGGGGAAATATGCTATTGTAGGTATTGATGTAAAAGCGAAACTCGATCGAACTCGCGTGGAGTCCATTAAATACTCTGTAGCAGAAAGTTTAAAAAACGATCCGGATGGTGCTAATGCAGTCGTTGTAGCGGATGTTGATACGTATGAACGACTGAAACAAATTGGAAAGCAAATTAAAAAAGGAAAAACAGGTGAAGGTATACTTGATGAGTTAGCAGCAATTGTTGGCCGAGTAATGCCACAAGTTCCAAATGACATGATTGAAAATCGAGAAACGAATCCAATTAAAGATAATGATAAACAATTACCAAAAGATGAAGAACAAGAACTAAGAAAAGAACAGAATGACCAATCAAATAATCATTTGAATAAATAAAACTAACCCCGTACTAAAATGTACGGGGATTTTTCAATATAATATTTAATATTCAGTTTATTTTTAAGGGAATATATGGTTTAATTATGATGGGAGGGACAACTGTTATGATGAAAAAAAGCGCATTAATAGTATGTAGCTTATGCTTAGGTTTCAGTATGACAGCGTGTGAACAGAAGAAGGAAATGAAAAAACAAACAGCGACTTCTTCTACTGTGATGGAAAGGCAGCAGAAAGATTCTATCAATATAAATCATTTCTCGAACATAAATGAAGGAATGACTTATACAGAAGTGAAAGATGTAATTGGTTTTGATGGTAATTTACTTATAGAAGAAGGTGTAGAAGATTCTACACAAATTAAACAAATTTTTTCTTGGAAGGGAAGCAATCCAACTTCATTAGTTGAAATTACCTTTTTAGATGGAAAAGTGCATTCAAAAGCGCAGCAAGGTTTAAGTTAATAAGTTGAAAAATGGGAGAGTTTAACATGAACATACATACAGGGGAAATTCAATTAGTTCCGTATAAGGAGAAATATAAAGAAGTTATACAAACATTTACTTTACCAAGTGAACAAGTTCAATTCACATCAGATCCAGGTGAATTATTGGAGAAAGCAAAAAGTGATCGAACAAAAAATGTGATTGTTATTTTAGATTACAATGGGGTACCTGTTGGTCTTTTCGCCTTGCAAACGGGAGATAGAGTACAGGAGTTCACAAATAATGAAAACGCTCTACTTTTAACTTCGTTTTCTATAAATCAAAATAGACAAAGAAAAGGATATGCTAAAAAGTCATTGGCACTATTACAAGAGTTTGTAAAACGTTATTTTCCGATGAAAAATGAAGTTGTACTTGCTGTGAATGAAAAAAATATTCCTGCACAAAATTTATATGAACAAGTCGGCTTCCAAGATAAAGGCTTTAGAAGAATGGGACCAATTGGTCAACAAATTATAATGCATTTATCTATCATGAAATAACGAGAAGAAAAACTTACTCTTGCATAACAAAGTAGTAAGTTTTTTTATTTTGAAAGACAAGAGAATAAATATTAAAAGGCTATATTTAAGAGTAAAGAAATTATAGCTAGTTACATAAAAAAATAAAGATACTTGAAAAGCATTAATTTTAGTTAGTTGTACAATCATTAAATAATACTTTTGGGGGTCATAGCTTTATGGAAATAATTCAATTACTAAAGAAGGATGACTTATTTAATAAGGCAGTAGATGTTTTTTGGAAAGAATGGGGTGAGGAAGGTGGGCGTGCTTTTTATGAAGATTGTATGACTAATGCTTTAACTGATCCAAATGACATACCGAGTTTTTACATTGCAAAAGTAGATGATAAGATTATCGGAACGTATGCATTAATCCGCAATGATTTAAATAGTCGTCAGGATTTGAGCCCGTGGCTAGCATGTTTGTTTGTAGATGAAAAATTTAGGGGCAACTCTATAGGAGCAAAACTGTTGAATCATGGACTGCTAGAAGCAGCAAAAAAAGGGTACAAATTTCTTTATCTTACTTCCGATCTTAAAGGCTATTATGAAAAATATGAATGGGAAAAAATCGGAGTTGCTTATGGGCCTAGTGGAGGATACATACCTTTGTTTAAAAAGTCAACTGCACTATAATGAAATTAAACAACTATAAGAATCTTACTTCAATAAAATGTAGCAAGGCTCTTATAGTTTATATTATTACATCAATTGTGAAACACTTTGAATAAGGAGAAATGATATGACAATTTATATCGCATTACTAAGAGGAATCAATGTAGGCGGGCATAAGGTAATCAAAATGGCGGATTTAAAACAAATGTTTGAATCAATAGAGTTAAAACAAGTAAAAACATATATTCAAAGCGGTAATATCGTGTTCGAATCTGAAAATGATGTTGATTTTTTAAATAAACGAATACAATCGGAAATTAAAAACGTTTTTGGTTTTGATGTTCCAGTCATGTTAAGAACACATGAGGAATTTATAAATATGATAAAAAGATGCCCCTATGAAGC
This sequence comes from Bacillus cereus group sp. MS39, assembly GCF_040448665.1. Classification (NCBI taxonomy): domain Bacteria; kingdom Bacillati; phylum Bacillota; class Bacilli; order Caryophanales; family Bacillaceae; genus Bacillus; species Bacillus cereus group sp. MS39. The sequence goes on from NZ_CP123058.1 coordinate 2,664,445, forward strand.
CGATTCATTGCTAGAAGGTGAAAGTATACATGTTACTTTCTTAGCAAACGAACTTTCTGAAAAAGAAAAAGATCAGCTGCTTATGCAAAAAAATGAGACTGAAGATTGCTATATTTATGAAAAAGTTGTGTATTTATTTTTCAAAAATAGCATTCGAAATTCTAAATTAATGAACCAGTTTCAGAAGTTACATACACCAGCTACAGTAAGAAATTGGCGGACTGTGAATAAATTAAAAGCGATAGTTGAGGGAATGTAAATATAAAAAGATGAGATTCACTTAGAGCAGATAAATGTTTAAGAGACTATGGTTATAGTATAAAATAAACGAATTAAGGGGTAGGTAAGATGGGGAAATTTGTGAAAGACCAAAAGGTAGTTGCATTTACATTTGAAGGGTTGGCACCATGTACGGTTGTAAGAGTTGGTTGGATTTTTATCATGGTACAAGTAGAAGAAACGAAACATTTATATTCTGTAACAAAAAGTAAATTAACACCTATAGAGGAAGAGGAACACTACCTTTTAGAAGAGAGTATTGATGAAGAAGGGGTATTCGATATAGGTAGATTATTTGCTAAAATAGAAGCAGAAGATATGGACCTTGCAAAGAAATCATTTGAAGAAAATGAAGACTTCAAGAAATACGAAGATTTTCACAATCCATCCGAAGGGAAACTGTATGGTGGAGAGTACTATACTACAATAAAAACAGGTAAAGAGTTACTAGAACAATACTTTAATCGAGAAGAGCTAGAGCGTAATGGTACTAATTAAATTAGATGTGAAAACGGTTAAAGGCCAAATCTTATTTATGTTAGGTATATAGACTAAAAAATTTATATTTGATTATTGGGAGGATAAAATAATGGATTTGGTAAACAAATTTTTAAACGGCTTGAGAGCAGCATTATCAACAGATGATCTCGAAGCACTAAATAAATCGTGCGGTGCTACAAAAGAGGATATTGATATATTAAGGTTGAAATATCCGAATTGTCCAGAATCATTAATCTCTTTACTTGAAAATATCGATGGTACATATTGGCGGAAATATGGAGAAAACAAAGTTGCGGTATGTATTTTAGGCTCAGATGTTGAAGAGTATCCATATTATTTGCTTTCTACACAGCAGATGCTCGAAAGTTCAAAAGAAGAAGAAGACGTATCCTATCTTTTAGAATACCAAGATGACGAGGATGCTGTTGATTCTAAGATAAATCCACAAGGACTTCTCCCTGGCACTTATATTCATTTTTCAGACTGTATGAACAATGGTGGAACATCAAGACTCTATATTGATTTTAACCCTTCTGATGAAGGTGTATGTGGTCAAATAATCCGTTTTTTGCACGACCCTGATGAATATGAAGTGATTGCAAACAGCTTTGATAAGTATTTACAGAATCTTATTGATGGTGATTTTAATTTTCTAGAAGAAGAATCTCAATAATTTGTCTACAAACTCATTTAAAAGGTTAGAAATTAAACAACTTTAAAGAGCCTTACTACAATATGATTGGTAGCGAGGCTCTTATATTTTTTAATCAGAATTAAATAACATTATTATCACTTTACAAAATCTCATCTTTTTATTTATATTGTTTTGCGACTATAAGTTCGACAATAGGATAAATAAAGAATGAAGAGCAAAGGGCGATAAAAAGAGGAAGATTCTTTATTTCATCGAGTAATAGGAATGCAAATCCTTCTGATAATATTAAAATAAAAAACATAAGGCATATAAGTGCAAAATAAGAAATTTTAAAGCTTTTATATTTAATTTGTTGTCCCATTTCATCTTTGCTTTCTTCTGATACTCCGTTTGGATCTCCCCACGTAATATGATTGATGAGGTAGCTAATTATTATTGCACTTGCGAAGATTGTTCCACCTAAAATCGCACCTTCAGAGATGTATTTATAGACTCCATGTATAAGTACTCCAAGTAACGATAAAACGATTGTTAGTAAAATGAAATTTTTGCGATTCATATTAGAAATAACACCTCCATAGTTGTAAAAAAATCTTTACATCCATAGTATAAAATTGGAAAAGTTTTATGTCAAATACTTTTTACATAAATGGTGCAAGAACATGATATTTTGTTTTTATGATTAATAAAAAATTACATTACATTTGAATGTAAAAGAATGGGCTCGCATATATTTGGAAGGGATGTCAGATTAATTTAGGGGGTAGTTATGTCTATTCTATTAAAAGCTGGTGCTGATGCAGGAAATAACGGTTTGAAGTTAATGGTGAAAGGGCAAGACCCTATTTTTATTCCGAGTATATATTCTTTATATATAGGAGAGCCTACAGGATTGTTAGATGAGAGTGATGTTTCATTATCCGAATTAGAAAATCACATTGACGTGACCATTAGTTCTCCATCACTAATGTTAAATAACGTGCGGTATATCGTTGGGGAAAAAGTCATTCAAGATCAATTAAAAGGCACTGAGGTTGAGAAGAAATCAAATAAGTCAACTGATGAGTTAATGGTTATTACAATTCTATCTGGTTTAGCAGTAAGTGCTATGCGTCAAAGTCCAACTTCAAGTCATATTAATATTCGTTATGATTTATCTGTTGCTCTTCCTATGCAGCTTATTACACAAGAAATAGCTGCGGAAAATGCGAAACGTTATATGGGGAATCATAAGGTTGTGTTCCATTATCCAAACGGACGTGATGTGACAATTAATATTTCAATCGAATATTGTAAATGCCTACCTGAGGGCGCTTCTGGTACGTGGGGCATTGTATATGATGAAGAAGGAAATGTTGTGAAACATAAAATAGAATGTGAACAAAATCAAGTTTCAGAAATTGATTTTGTTGATAAAACTTTATTGTCTTTTGATATTGGTGCAGGGACGACAGAAGAAGTAGTTTCACTAGGTGTGAACTTTAGACCACAACTAAGTAAGGGCTTATCATACGGTGTGAAAGAAACGTTACTACAAATTATTACAAGATGGAATCGGAAGTATCCAACAAAGACGATTGATAGTATTACAGAGTTTAACCAAATTTATTTAAATGAAAAGCACCCAAGAAATGCGTTACTAGTTGAAGAATCACAACCAGCATTATTAGGTTTAGCAGCGCGTGTCGCAACAGATATTATAAACAAAATTGATGACATGAAGGACGATCCATACGTATTTATTTATGGCGGGGGCGCAGTAATTATTAAAAACAGTTTAAAAATGATTTTAAAACAAAAAGGACGACTAACAAATGTAATCTTTGTAGATAATCCATTATTTACAAATGCACGTGGATTATTAGTCTACACTTGTTCGCCAAAATATAGAGAGCATAAGCAAAAAGAGTTAGGATTTACAAACTTAACGATAAGTTAGTTGGTGGAAGTATGCGATCTAGGCGATATAAACGTGGTGATCGAGTAAAAATCAATATTCATAAATCAGTATCACCTGAAATGATTGCATGGCTGAATAAACAATCAAACCCAACCAATTTCTTTTTCTTTGCAGCGCAGCAACTCTTTAAACAAGTAGGAGATATTGATGTGTCAAAAGCTATACCAAGTAGCCATGTTTTCTCATTATACGTGGAGCCATCATCTTTATTAAAGGTCGAAGTAAATCCCTTTAAAAACGTGCCACTAGAAGCTAATAAATCCACCGAAAATATAAAAAAAAAATCATGGGAATCTGTTGATCAATTAGATTGTCCGTTTTTTTAAACATAGAAAAAATAAGTATTGCCCATCACTATACATACGGATACAGTGATGGGCTTTTTTACATGTAACGAATAGAAGGGGCACAAATTATGGTGTGCCCCTTCTATTCGTTATTTATCTATATTTTAGATGTATGTTTAATAACTTCATGAATGATGTCTTCCCAGTCATCAGGATGATTTTCATGTCCTGCGCCTTCAAGGGTTAGTAGGACTGAGTTAGGAATTTCATCAATAAGTGCGAGACCATGTTCAAAAGGGAGTGCAGTATCGTCTGTTCCGTGAATAACTAATGTAGGTGCTTGTATGGAGTGAAGCACACCTTCATAAGCAACATCACCTTGAAGTAAAGCGTGATTAAACATACTTAATAGATTGTTTGCGCGTTCTATTTCTTGTTTTACTTGATTATAGACTCTTTTTTCATCAAATGTTCGTTTGGATCCACATAATAGGCGAGATCCGGAAACTAAATATTTTGCTACAACATTTTTATTTGTCCAATCTAAATGCGTGCCATTTGCGTGATGTGTTAAAATTCTTTCGTCCATCGGAGGTAAATCGCGCGTGTTATCGTCAGAGCCTATCACACTTGTAGCCAGTAATGTTAACGTTAAAATTCTGTCGGGATGTTTTACAGCAGCAATTTGAGCGATCATTCCACCTAATGACATACCGAATAGATGTGCTTTATCAATATGATAAGCATCGAGTACCCCAATTGCATCTTCAGCCATATCTGTAACTGTATAATTGGAAGTTCCAGGCTCATATGTAACAGAGCATCCCACATCACGGTTATCAAAACGAATAACAAATTTCCCCGTGTTAGCTAACTGTTCACAAAACTCTTCATCCCAATAAACCATTGAACACGTAGCGCCCATAATTAATAAAATAGCTGGGTCTTTAGGGTTCCCAAAGTTTTCTGTACATATATCAATCCCGTTTATTTTAAATATCTTTTCAGTCATAGAGTTCTCCCCATTTCTTTTGAATGTAATTGAAAATACAGTTTTGAGTGATTCTAAGGTGAGTGTACGTTTTTTTACGGAATTCATAACGCTTCTTACGTAATTACCCCCAAAAATAAGTTTATGATAATTCAAGGCAAAAAATTTTGAGAAATATTTGTATGTTATTAAAATAAATAGCAAGGAGGAATGGAAATGAAAGCAATTGTTATAGATCAATATGGTAGTGTTGAAGAATTAACAGAAAGACAAGTTTTAAAACCGGTTGTTAAAGATAACGAGGTATTAATACGCATTCTCGCAACATCTATTAATCCTGTTGATTGGAAAATAAGAAAAGGAGACTTACAACAACAGTTACGATTTTCATTTCCAATTATTTTAGGGTTGGATGTAGCTGGGGTTATTGAAGAAGTTGGGGAAGAGGTAGAGTGCTTCAAAGTAGGAGATAAAGTATTTACGAAACCTGAAAATATAGGGAAGGGCTCTTATGCTGAATTCATTACAGTAAAATCGGATTTAGTATCTTATATGCCTACTAATCTAAGTTTCGAAGAGGCAGCTTCTATTCCTCTTGCAGGACTTACAGCGTGGCAAAGTCTTGTAGATTACGCAAAAATAAAAAAACATGACCGAGTACTCATTCATGCTGGAGCTGGCGGAGTTGGAAGTTTAGCAATCCAAATCGCAAAATCATTTGGAGCTTTTGTTGCCACAACTGCAAGTAGTAAGAATGAAGAGTTTTTAAAGTCTTTAGGAGCGGATCTTGTTATTGATTATAAAAAAGATAAATTTGAAGAACTACTATTTGATTTTGATATTGTGTTAGATACAATAGGTGGCGAAGTACAAGAAAAAAGTTTTCAAATTATAAAACCTGGTGGTGTTTTCGTTTCGATTGTTCATGAGCCAATTCAAAAAGTAAAAGGGATAAAATCAGGTTTTTTATGGCTAAAACCAAATGGAAAGCAACTAGAAGAATTATCAAATTTAATTGTACATGGAAAAATAAAACCAATCATAAGTAAAGTTGTGCCGTTTAATGAAGCAGGGGTTAGAGAAGCTCATATTTTGAGTGAAGGTCAACACGTTAGAGGTAAGATTGTAATGAAAGTGGAATAAAAATGATTAAGTATCCTTCAAGAAGTAAATACCACAAACCAAAAATATTTGTGGTATTTACTTTTTAGCTTGAAGATATTGTGCATATGCTTCTATAGCTTATAGTTTCGTACTGTATCATGTAATTTCTCTAAACCAATCAACATATCTTTTTCATTTAACATAGAATAGCTAAGCCTTAATTGGTTATTATTTGTATCATTATTTAATAGACAAGCTGTTCCTGGTAAAAAAGAGACATCTACTTCATTTGCTTTTTGTAATAAGGTAAAGGGATCTATCGAATCAGGAAGTGTAATCCATAAATTAAAGCCACCATTTGGTATTTCAAATCGTAATTCTTTAAGTGGTGATAACATATCAATCGTTATATCACGTCTAATTTGTAAAGCCGTACGTAATTTTTCTAAATGATTTTTCATACGTTCTGCACGTAAAAAAGGAAGGAGTGCTTTTTGCGTTAATAAAGGACTACCGATATCCATTGAACCTTTTACAGCATATAACCATTCAAAAATAGGCCCATCGGCAATAAGAGATGCGATACGCAATCCTGGTGCTAACGTTTTACTAAATCCTTTTATATATATTACATGACCATTCCTATCAAAATTTTTGATAGGAGAGGAAATAGTAGCACCCTCAAAATATATTTCTCCGAAAGAATCATCTTCAATTATAAAAAACTCATATAGCTCTGCTAGTTCTATAAGTTCCATTCGCCGTTCATTGCTCATTACTGTACCTGTCGGGTTCTGGAAAGTTGGATTCGTATACAATAATACGGGATTTTTACTTTGACAAATATCATCGATTAAGTCGGAGCGAACTCCATGATTATCAAGAGAAACTGGTATAATTTTAGCACCTTTATTGATGAAAATATCAAGCGCAGCACTGTAACAAGGACTTTCCACTAATACAATATCACCAGGTTTTAATAATGTTTGAGCAATTAAATCAATTCCTTGTTGTGCTCCGCTTGTAATTAATAATTGAGATGGGTCTGTCACTAATTGTTGGTGTTCATGTAAATAATTTGCTATTTCAACACGTAGTTCATAATCGCCTTGAACTGGCCCATACGTTGCTAGGATCATCTGGTCTTTATTCAGTATTTTATGCATTTCATCAGCTAAGAATGGATTTGGCAATAAACGAGGATACAAAATCGCTTGTGAAAAATCGTAATATTTTCGGTGCTGATTCATTGCATATTGAGATCGCATAACATTAATCGTTTTCATTTGTTGCCAGTTATACGGAATTGGTTTGAAACCTTTCTTTCCATGTTTATGTATATAAGCACCTTTCCCTTGCTCAATGCGAATATATTCTTTCTTTTCTAACTGCTTATATGCTTTACGAACAGTTAATAGGCTAATCTGCAAATCTTCGGCCATAGAGCGTAAAGATGGAAGTGCGTCACCGTGTGATAGCATGCCACTTTGTACTCTTTCAACAATTTGCATATATATTTGCTGATAATACGGTATGTTGGATTCTTTACAAAGGACAATCTTCATGGTTTCACCTTTTTCGTTTTTATTTCATTAAAGCGAAAAATATAAAGAGAATCAACTAAAATTTTAAGTAACTGTTATATACATAGATACACTGTTATACACCATACCTTCTATACTCATGGTAAGAGTAAAAAGGAGGAAGAAAAATGGTTATTTTCAATTATATTTTAGTATGTATTATTTTCGGAACAACATTTTTAACGATAAAAATTGGGATTGAGGCAGGAGCGCCCCCGTTATTTTCAGCAGGCATTCGTTTCTTTTTAGCAGGCGTCATTCTGATGATTATATTTAAGTTAAAGCGAAAGGAAATTATGCCACATGTATTTTCAAAACGTATTATATATGCTGGTTTTTGCTTAACGTTTATGACATTTGCTACATTGTACTGGGCGGAACAATATATTTCTTCAGGGTTAGCTGCTGTACTTTCTGCTACGGGGCCGATGATGATTTTATTATTACAAGCAAAGAGAAATAAGGCGAAATTACAAAAAGAGCAACTCGTAGCATTAATTATTGCACTAATAGGTGTTGTTTTTGTTTCTTTACCGGGAATGCACCAAGAAATCAGCTTCATATGGAGTATCGCTTGTTTTGTTTTAATAATAGGAGAGTTATTTTACGGAATAGGCTCTATTCGCTCAAAAGAAATACTTTCGGATTTACAAAGTGTATCACCATTTCTCATTAATGGTATTCAAATGTTTTACGGAGGGGTTTTATTACTAATCGCATCCGTCATAGTAGAACAACCGAATGTATCTGTATTAGCTTCATGGAGTGTACAGTGGCCTATTTTATATCTTATCTTTATCGGATCAATTGGTGGGCACGGATTATATTATTGGCTCTTATCAAAAACAAATCCTGTATTCCCGTCAACGTGGTTATATGTATCACCGTTAATTGCTATTATTGTAGGATATATCATATTAGGAGAACCTTTAAACCCTACAATGGGAATAGGTGCTTGTTTTATTTTGGTTGGTGTATTTTTAGTTAATCGCTCCACACTCCGGAGCTATTTCAAACAAGGGAAATTATTTGAGAAGGAAATGTAGTTGTATAAAGAAGCAGCCCTGTTATATATAGGGCTGCTTGAATTTTATTAACGATACGGATTGACTTTATTTATTGGAAAGGCGTAATATTATTAAGCTATATGAAAGAGAACTGTAAAAAGAGGGGAGTTATTATGAAAATGAATTGGACTGAAGTAAAGGAAAAAATTCGACCGCAAATTTCAAAACCATCATATGAAACTTGGTTTTCTAATACTACTGTTTTATTAGAGGATGATATATTAACGATTTATTGTCCGAATGAATTTGCACGTGACTGGTTAGAATCTCATTACAAAGAATTAGTATTTCATACATTAAGAGAAATGTTTAATACGACGTTTGAAATTCAGTTTGATTTATGTAATGGCGAACCAAATAAATTGAAAGATGTTCAAAAAGAAAGGCTTAATAGCTGGGATGAAGTAAAGAAAGCATTAAGGCCAAAAGTAGCTGAGAAAACATTTATGACATGGATTAGAAATACAAATGCTATTATAGATGAGAATAAGTTAATAATCTTTTGTAAAGATGCTTTTCATCGTGATTTGCTTGAAGGTGAGTATAAAAATATAATTTCAAATACCGTACAGAAAATTACTAATGAAGAATATCAAATTTGGTTTGAAATAGGATCAAACGCCGCTTCAATATCACAAACTCATCATATGCAAAATAAGCAACTCACTTCCGGACAAGAGGAATCAAAAATAATTTGGAATCAAATAAAAGATAAAATACAAGTAACAATTTCAAGACCTTCATATGAAACATGGATCAAAGAAACGACAGCCAGTATACATGAAAATTCATTGACTATTTATTTTAAAAACGAATTTCAACAAGAGTGGGTTGAAAAGTCTTATAAAGATTTAATTTCGCATATAGCAAAAGAGTTAACTGGAAATACATATGAGCTTCAATTTGAATTAAAATCAAATACTATTGCAACCGATAATGGTGAAAAATCAAAATCATCTACTGAAAATACTATTTTCGAATTATGGGAGCAGTTCAAATCGTCCAATGATGATTTAAAATATAATAAAGTAGAAGATAGCGATAAACGCATTCAAGCTTTAGAAGAAAAAATAGTGAAGTTGGAAAATGTAATAGATACATTAGTGGGAAAATTAGAGGTGGTAGAATTAAAAACACAGTTGGAAAAATAACCAACTGTGTTTTTTACTTAATTCGCTTTATTTATAAATCCTTTATAATGACGTTTCACAAGCTGACTTTCTAAAGTCTTCATTGTTTCAAGTGCTACACCGACGATGATAAGTAAGCTTGTACCACCGATTTGTGCAGAAGGTGGTAATGTAGCAATTTTCGTGAATACGAGCGGTAAAATTGAAATTGCGCCTAAGAAAATTGCACCGATAAATGTTAAACGGTATAAAATTTTAGTTACATATTGTTCTGTTGATTTACCAGGACGAATACCAGGTACATATCCATTTTGCTTTTTCAAATTCTCAGCCATTTGTTCAGGATTTACTTGAATGAATGCATAGAAGTATGTGAAAGCAACGATAAGACCGACATAAAGTGTCATTCCAATTGGATGTGCAAAATCAAGATTTGCAACCAACCATTTTGATACGCTTGAATCAGGGAAGAGCTGCGCAATTGTACGCGGCGTCATTAAAAATGCGGAAGCAAAGATTACTGGAATTACACCAGCACTATTTACTTTAAGAGGTAAATGAGTGTTTTTTGCTCCTTGATATTGATTGTTTCCTGAAACAGCTTTTGCATATTGAATTGGTATTTTACGCACAGCTTGTTGAATGTAAATAACGCCAACAACTATCGCTAAAATTACGAGACCAATTAAAACCATCTTTATGATGTGCATGAATAATTGATCGCCTGCATTTTGAAATTGTTGTAAATAAATTTGGTTCGCAACATTTGGAATCGCTGCAACAAGTCCTGCGAAGATAATCATCGAAATACCATTACCTACTCCGTTAGCGGTAATTTGTTCGCCTAACCAAAGTAAAAATGCAGTACCTGCAGTTAAAACTGTCGCAATAAATAAGTATGTAGTCCAGCTTTGATCTGTTATTAATTGCCCACCTGCTATATTATTAAAACCATAAGACATCCCAATGGATTGTATGAATGCGAGAATGATTGTAAAGTATCGAGTAAATTGAGCTGACTTCTTACGGCCCATTTCACCTTGCTTTGCCCATTCCGAAAATTTAGGTATAACGTCCATTTGTAGTAATTGTACTATGATGGAAGCTGTAATATATGGTGTAATACCTACAGCGAAGATCGAGAAGTGTTGCAATGCTCCTCCACCAAATACGTTTAGCATACCTAAAACGTTGGCTTGATCTTGTACCTTTAATACCTCTGCGTTAGTATGAGGAACTGGAATAAACGTGCCAATTCGAAAAACGATTAACATCGCCAATGTAAAAAGGATTTTCCTTCTTATCTCAGCTACTCTCATGAAATTTGAAATCGTACGAAACATTTTGTCGCCTCCTATATTTTTATCAGTTCAAAACTGATGATTATATCCCGATGAAGTAACCACAAACCTCCTTCCGCATTAAATTCATTTGACAAATGGAATTTTATACATTTTGTAGTTTTCATGGATATAAAAATATAAGGTGTTTTTTAGCGACCTATAAGCTTTTCGTAATCATTCAATACACATAATATATCGAATAAATTAACAAATGTACATACATACGCATGAAAAATGAATGAATAGGGGCATTTTTTACATTTATTTAATGCTAGATTGATAATTAGGAACGTTTTATGTAGTTGTATTGAAAGGATTCGGTGGAAAGTATTAGGGTGTAGCTGTAGCACATGATAACCTCAAGGAAATCTTCAAGGATGTTGAGAAAACTCATATATTTAGTCGTGAATTAGCGAAACTATTAAAGCAAGAAAAGATTTGATTGAAATAGTAGTGAAGGAAAATCTTTTTTCTATAGAGAATATTTCTAACGCAGGAATCTAAGTATATAGGTTCTAATGAAAGGAGAATTCACATGAATATATTTGTAAATGACAAGTTTTATGAAACGAGAAATCAATTATTTGAGGAAATTACTTTGTTAAGTGATGCTCAATTTAATAAAAAACCAGATAAGGATAAATGGAGTATAGCACAAGTTTGTCATCACTTAGTTTTATTAGATGAGAGAGTTATAACGGTTATTTCGTCAGGATTAAAAAAGATGGATAGTTTCCAAAATGAGCGTAAAGAAATTCACACTATTGTATTAGATAGATCGATAAAATTTATAGCACCAGAAATGATTGAACCAAGTATAGAACCATTTGAAGTGCTGCAAATGGTTGATTTGTTAAACGACTCTAGAAAAGAATTGATGCGTTTTCTGAGTACAATAGAAGATGAATCTAAATTAGCAAAAAAATCAGTGATCCATCCAGCTCTTGGAGAATTACTTCTTGATCAGTGGATAGAGTTAATCTATTTGCATGAACAGCGTCATATAGAACAAATCAAAGAGATACAGTTGCTTTGTGAAGTTGAAAAGTAAAAATTATTATCTATTTATTGAGCGATTTAGGATAGCATCAAGGGTTCGAGTGATAAAATACAAATCCTGATTAAAATTATGATGAATTTAGTTGAAAGCAACCAATGAGCAGAAGAAAATAAGAAACTAGCAGATCTTACTCTTGAAAAGGAAACGAACATTCGAAAAAAACTGAATCCGAATTACTGTATAAGTGTAACCTCGTCTTAAATGAAGGCGGGGTTATTATTTTTGGAAGTGATCTCAGCATTTTCATTTAGAAGGAAATAAATTAGCAATGAAATCCGAAAATGTAATCAGCATTACACACTATATCTTTAAGTTATAATGATTTTCGGAAATGAGTTATATGTCCATAATTTTGAAAGTACATATACATCTACCATTGGTTTAGCGCTCTTCACACGTTGGAGGAAGAAGTAAATACTATTCTGCTAGGGGGTATATGCATTTTATTCTCTATATTTTCACAACAGAACCACCTCCAAAATTATCTTTTGCAGTTGAATTTTTCCGAATAATAAGTTACATTTTTAAAGTTCAAGCAACTTTATAGCAGTACAAAAAGGGGAGAAATATTGTTATTATGCAAAAAATGAAATGGAAGAACTATGTATGCTATTTTATTATTCTTATGCTTCTTGTAACAGCAGTAACAGCCAAACCAGCTATTTCTAAGGCTGAGGAATCTGATGTTAATATTACATTGTTAGGTACGGCAGATATTCATGGTAGATTTATGCCTTGGGATTATGCACTTGATGGAGCAAATACGAGTGGAAGTTTAACGCAGCTTTATACGGTTATAAAGAAGGTGCGTCAGGAAAATCCCAATACTATATTAGTAGATGCTGGGGATACAATTCAAGGAAACTCGGTAGAGTTATTCAATGATCAGCCACAATCGCCAATGATGGTAGCGATGAATACAATGGGATATGATGCTTGGGCATTTGGAAATCATGAATTTAACTTTGGATTAGATACATTGAAAAAAGTTAGTGAGCAATATAAAGGCAAGACGTTAGCAGGAAATATTTATAAGGAAAATGGAGAGCGTTTTCTTCCTGCATATACAATTGTTGAAAAAGGTGGAATTAAAGTCGGAATTATTGGTATGAATACACCAATGATTAGTGATTTCGAAAAAGGGACAGATCATTTGGATGGATTGGTAGTGAAAAATCCAGTAGAAGAGACAAAAAAGGCAATTAAAGAATTAGAGGGTAAAGTAGATGTAATGGTAGGGGTTATGCATATGGGACTAGAAAATGAGAATGGAATCCCTGGTACTGGTGTTCAAGATATTGCGAATGCTTGTCCGGAACTAAGTGCTATTTTTGCAGCTCATATGCATAAACTTGTTAAAAAAGAAGTTGTAAATGGCGTTATTATTACAGAACCAGATAAATATGGAACACATATCTCGCGTATTGACCTTACTTTTACAAAGCAAGATGGAAAGCTGGTTTTAAAAGATAAAACTGCTACAGCTATACCTGTAAAAAATACTGATGGAACAACAGTAGTATCTGATCCTACACTTGAAGACACACTGACACCTTTTCACGAGTATGCGAGGGGAGATGCAAATGTTGTAGTCGCTCAATTAAAGGGTAGAAACCTTGTTCCTGAAAATGAAATAAAGGGTATTCCAAGTGTGCAGATTCAAGAGACACCTTTATCAGATTTCTTTCATGAAGTTATGCTCTACTACAGCAAAGCAGATGTAGTAGCCCATCAAATTGATAATGACTATGCCCGTTTGGATGTAGGTCCTATTAAGAAAAAAGATATTGCATATAATTATCAATATGCTTTGGGTGAAATTACGGTATATAAGGTAACTGGGAAAGACTTAAAAGACTATATGGAATGGGCGGCAGGGTATTTTAACTCATCTCGTGCCGGAGATGTAACAGTTAGCTTTGATAAAACCCGTCGTGCTTCTAAATACAGTACGAATGATTTCTTTGGAGGCGTAAAATACGAAATTGACTTAACAAAACCATATGGAAGTAGAATTACAAATTTACGTTCTATTCGTACAAATAAACCAATCAAAACGAACGATGTTATGAAGCTGGGAATGAATGCGTATAGAATGGAGGCTCTTCAGGCAAAAGGTGGAGCTTTAGAGGGACGGAAATTTGAACAAATTTGGTCATCTAAACAAGAGAATGCATTCGGAGAAACTGGTGGAACCATTCGTAACCTTGCTATTACATATTTAAAAGAGGTAAAGAATGGTGTATACACACCAAAAGTTATGCATAATTGGAAAATTACTGGCGTGAATACACATTCTTCAGAGCATAGGGCTGTAGTGGATCTTGTAAATAAAGGGATTTTAGAAATTCCAAAAACTGAAGATGGAAAATATACAAATATAGCATCTATAAATACTAAAGATTCAATTACAAAAGAAGAGATTGTAGCACTCTCACACAAAGCTAATATTAATCCAAATCAGTTTAATCATGTAAAAAGAAAAGGTGAATTTTACAAAAAACTTAGTAGGATAATTAAATAAATATAAAATAGATGGCTCTCGTGCAAAAAACTATTAAACTTGGACATACCATTATCCTAAAAAGTTTGTGATCGGTATGGAAATATAAAGACTCAACGATAAAAAAACCCCTGGATCATTAAACAAATCCGGGGGATTTTTTATTTAAATAATTATGGTTTTATTTCTTACTATGCATATTTATAATATCCTTAAAAGAACATACCTTACAACATTATATTAAAAAACTAAATTGCAGATGCGCTGCCTCATTAAAGTATTTGTCTACTATATACATCTTAAAACAAAACATGAGATTTCTTTTTCTTGTTTATCAAGGTCATTAGTATTCATTTGGTCCATCTTTATTCTAAATCAACTTCATTTCCGAAATATAAGTTTAAATAAGTAATATAAATTATAAGATGTTCTATAATAATTGTTATTTTAATAGCATTAAACCTACTCTTAAAATAGTAAAGAGTGGGTTTTTATGTTGTTATTTAGATGTAAGGGTACTTTGATTAGAATGAATATAGATAATTAACAACTAACCAATTGGAGGAGCACCTAAAAGGGCTCTTTTTTATTGAAATTAATATACATATATGTGTCGTTCTTTCTTTATACCATCGACCACATATATGTAATTTTGCATAATGTTACATAAATTGTGTATTTTCTCTTTTTTTCGATAGAAACAGGAAGTATACTTTGTACAAGCTTTCTATTTCAAAAATTATACGAGGTGAACAAAATGAAAAACAAAAAGACATTAACTAAGGTAGCATTAACAACAGGCTTAGCTTTAACAGCTGTAGCACCATACGGGGTAGGTCATGCAGAGGAAACAGACCAACTACAAATTCAAATTCAAGAGGAATCGTTCCGTTCGGGTGAACTTACACAACCGTCACAAAAGGCACCAGAGAATGTAGTAAAAGATGCTCTTAAGGAGAAAACAGAACAAGCTCTTTCTCCAAAGCAAGTCAATGGAGAAACAGGAGTAGATTATAAAGTTCTTCAAAAACGTGGTTCATATGATGGGACTACACTTGTACGTATACAGCAAACATACGAAGGAAAAGAAGTATATGGTCATCAATTAACTGCACACGTAGATAATAACGGTGTTATTAAAAGTGTTTCAGGTGATAGCGCGCAAAATTTAAAACAAGAAGAATTGAAAAAACCTATCAATCTATCAAAAGATGAGGCGAAACAATATATTTATACGAAGTACGGGAACGATATCAATTTTATTTCTGAGCCAGAAGTTAAGGAAGTTATTTTTGTTGATGAAAATAATGGACAAGCAAGTAATGCATACCAGGTTACATTTGAAGCTGCAACACCAAACTATGTTTCCGGAACATATTTAGTAAATGCACAAAATGGTGATATGTTAAAAAATATGGTACAAGAATCTAACTTAAAAGCAAGTGAAAAACTAGTTGGAGCATTAAAGAAAAGTAAAAAAAGCAATCTTACATCATTAACTGGAACAGGAAAAGATGATTTAGGTATATCACGTACATTTGGTATCTCTAAACAAAGTAATGGCAAATATGCTCTTGCTGATTATACAAGAGGGCAAGGAATTGAAACATATGATGTGAATTATAGAGATATTACTAAAGAAGAAAGCTATTATCCTGGTACATTAGCAACTAGTACTTCGACAACATTTAACGATCCAAAAGCAGTAAGTGCTCATTACTTAGCAACAAAAGTATTTGATTTTTATAAAGATAAATACAAGCGTAATAGCTTTGATAATAAGGGACAAAAGGTAGTTTCAGTTGTACATGCTTGGGATTCTGGAGATACGAATGATCCGAAAAATTGGCAGAATGCATTAAGTGCTAATAATGGAAGTATGCTTGTATATGGAGATCCTATCGTCAAAGCATATGACGTAGCTGGACATGAATTTACACATGCTGTTACTTCTAGCGAATCTAATCTTGAATATTACGGTGAATCAGGTGCAATTAATGAAGCGCTATCTGATATTATGGGGACATCTATTGAGAAATACGTAAATAATGGTAGCTTTAACTGGACGATGGGAGAACAAACTGGTTCTGTTTTCCGTGATATGGAAAACCCGGCTTCTGTTCCATCTTCACTTGGAGTACCATATCCAGATGATTACAGTGAATTTAACGATTTTAATGGATGGGATCAAGGTGGCGTTCATTTTAATTCAAGTATTATTAATAAAGCTGCGTATCTCATTGCAAAAGGCGGAACTCATAACGGTGTAACTGTCAAAGGGATTGGTGAAGATAAAATGTTTGATATCTTCTATTATGCAAATACAGATGAGTTAAACATGACTTCTAATTTCAAAGAATTGAGATCAGCATGTATTCGAGTGGCAACTAATAAATATGGTGCGAATGCAGCTGAAGTTCAAGCAGTACAAAAGGCATTTGATGCAGCAAAAATTAAGTAAGTTAGAAATATAGTTATCATTCATATATTAATACATTATGAAAAGCAGTTGATGCCCTTTTAAGGATATTAGCTGTTTTTTTTACGTAACTATGCATTAGTGAAAATAAACTTACTAAGCAATAAATAGGCTGTCTCTCTTCAATAAGTTGCTACAAATATATAAGGTTTAAAGTGTATAAAAACAGAAAATTAATAATATATTGACCTCTTTATAGAAAGTACTATAGAATGAAAGCGATAACAAACGGTTGCTTTAAAATGATTTCCCTGATCTTTTAGTATTTATAAATATATGAAGACATAAATAAATCTATTTTTTTAAACATTAATGCAAACGTTTTCGTATTAAAAAGATCATTGAAATACATATGTGAAAATAGCCAATATGGGGGTGAGGTAAACTAGATTTTTAGATTGATTTAAGCAGTGGAATTTAGTACGAGCATAATAAATCGTGCGTACTATTTAAAGAAAGGGTGTATGTGGTGCAAATGATAAAAAGATTAATTAGCAAATCAGTTTTATTACTTACTATAATCGTTATGTTATCATCTGTTTTCTCTTTTCAAAGTGTAAAGGCAGTTTCAAATTCGAAAACAACTGAAGTTATCATTCATTACAAAGAGCAATCTGGAAATACAAAAGACTGGAACCTTTGGATATGGGGTGAAAATACAAATGGTAAATCATATGAATTTACTGGTGAAGATGAATTTGGAAAGTACGCTAAGATTAATATAGATGGTAACTATAATCGCGTAGGATTTATCATTCGTACAAATGAGTGGGAAAAAGATGGTGGCGATCGTTGGATTGAAAATATAAAGGACGGTCGTGCTGAAGTATGGATTCTTTCTGGTGATGAAAAAGTATATAACTCTAAGCCTTCTTCGGATCTATCAATTCAAAAAGCAACTATTGATAGTTTCAATGAAATTACTGTAACCACTAATATCCCGTTTCATATTAAGGAACGGAAAATTGAAATTGAAGGCATTAAAATTAAGAATATTAGTCCTTATGATATAAACAGTGGAAATATTACTAATAAAGTTAAAATAATTACAGAGCAGAAAATTGATTTAAAACAGACATACAAAGTTAAAATTGAAAACTTAGCTTATACGAATACTGAAATCGGTAAAGTCATTCGTAGTGAGGAGTTTGATCATTCATTTTATTATGGCAGTAACGATTTAGGTAATATATATACACCACAACATACAAAGTTCCGTGTATGGGCTCCTACTGCGAGTGAAGTGAAGTTAGTTACATATAAAAAATGGAACGATAAAATAGGTACTGAAATAAACATGCAACAAGGTGAAAAGGGCACTTGGAAAGCAGAACTTAAAGGGAACCAAAAAGGTCTCTTTTATACGTATAAGGTGAAAATTGGTGATAAGTGGACTGAAGCAGTTGATCCGTATGCACGTGCTGCTTCTGTAAATGGAGATAAAGGTGCGGTTGTTGATTTAGAAGAAACAAATCCGAAAAAATGGAACGCTAACAAAAAGCCGAAATTTAAAAATCCGGAAGATGCTATTATTTATGAATTGCATGTACGTGATCTTTCTATCCAGCCCGAAAGTGGCATTAAACATAAAGGAAAATATTTAGGTGTAACAGAAAAAGGAACAAGAGGGCCTGGAGGTGTGAAAACAGGACTTGATCATATGAAAGATCTTGGTGTTACACACGTTCAGCTTTTACCGATATTTGATTATGCTTCAGTAAATGAAGAGAAATTAAACGAACCACAATATAACTGGGGATATGACCCGAAAAATTTCAACGTTCCAGAGGGATCCTATTCTACAAATCCATATGAGCCAACTGTTCGAATAACTGAATTAAAGCAAATGATTCAAACACTGCATGATAATAATCTTCGTGTTGTTATGGATGTAGTCTATAACCATATGTATAATGCTGCTGAATCTAATTTTCATAAGTTAGTTCCAGGTTATTATTATCGTTACAATGAAGACGGAACATTTGCAAATGGCACCGGAGTAGGAAATGATACTGCTTCAGAACGAAAAATGATGAGGAAATTTATGATCGATTCTGTAGCATACTGGGCAAAAGAATACAATTTAGACGGATTCCGTTTTGATTTAATGGGTATTCATGATTATGAAACGATGAATGAAATACGTAAAGCTGTTAATCAAATTGACCCCTCTATTATACTGCATGGAGAAGGTTGGGATTTAAATACACCTCTTGCAGCAGAGTTGAAAGCAAATCAAAAGAATGCAGAAAAAATGAAAGGGATTGCCCATTTTAATGATAATATACGTGATGGATTGAAAGGTAGTGTATTTGAGGAGAAAGAAAATGGGTTTGTAAATGGAAGGGAAAACATGGAAGACCGTATTAAAAAAGGTATTACGGCAGGAATTGACTACGATACAAATTCGTCTACTTATCAAGATCCGGAGCAGGTACTAACTTATGTGGAAGCACATGATAATCATACTTTATGGGATAAACTTGAGTTGACTAATCCAGGTGACAGTGAAGAAGTACGAAAACAAATGCACAAATTGTCTTCTTCGATTTTATTAACATCACAAGGCATTCCATTTTTACATGCAGGACAAGAGTTTATGCGCACGAAATATGGTGATCATAATAGTTACAAATCTCCTGATTCAATTAACCAGATAGACTGGTTGCGCCGTGCAGCATTTAATAATGAAGTAGATTATATGAAGGGCTTAATAGAATTACGCAAAAAGTACTCAGCTTTTCGAATGACATCTGCAGAACAAATTAAAAAACAGGTATCTTTTATTGATGCTCCCAAAAATGTTGTGACTTATTCAATAGACGGAAAGGGCAATGGGAATAAAAACGAAAACTTTATGGTGGCTCACAATGCGAATAGAGAAGCTGTTGACATAACGCTTCCATCGAAAGGTCCTTGGAAAGTACTAGTAGACGGTAAACAGGCAGGTAGTAAAACACTTTACGTTGTCCATGACAATAAAATTAAAGTTCCTGCATTAAGTTCATTTGTTTTAAAAACAGAGAAACAGATCAAATAAATGCCACAAGCAGAGTGAAGGTTGTTTTCACTTAGCTTTTAAAGTTAAAATGGTATAATTTCACATACTGTAATTATATTACAATTTAATAAACAAAAAGAGAAGAACTCACCAAGGTTCTTCTCTTTTTTATGTGTAATAAAGGTTTCCATCATTGTAGATATAAGAGTTTTTGAAATAGCGAAAGGCAAGACGATGAACCTATTTACAAAATGACGAGAAAATGACAAAACTGTAAGAATGCACGAATGTTTGTAAGAAAGTTCGATGTTTTCCTTTTTCTTTTTTTATTAAAGTAAAAAAGAAGAAAGCGATGTCATAAAAAGTTGATATTTTTAGATGAGTACAATAACCAAAACTATTCATGTAATAAAAGTATATGGCAATCAGTAAAACACTTTACTAAAAAGGAGGGATTTGAAATGTCTTTTTCTCAATTCAATATTGATATTTTTCGAGCAATTAATGATTTAGGTAAACAATATTCATTCCTAAACTCAACCATGGTATTTTTGGCAGAATATATGGTATATATTTTAGCTTTAATTATTTTAGCTTATTGGTTTACTGGGGCTAGAAAAAGTAGGGTGATGGTTATTCAAGCGATGATTGCTTTTGTGATTGCTGAGGTGATCGGAAAAATAGCAGGGAAATTTCATCTGAATTATCAACCGTTTGCAGCATTGCCTGATGTTAATAAACTTATCGACCATACTGTAGATAATTCATTTCCTAGTGACCATACAATTCTCTTCTTTTCGATTTGTTTTTCGTTTTGGCTTGTTCGTAAAAAAACTGGATGGTTATGGCTTATACTTGCATTTTGTGTAGCGATTTCTCGTATTTGGGTAGGGGTTCATTATCCATTTGATGTTGCAGTAGGGGCTTTAATAGGATGTATTTCAGCGGTATTTTCGTATTGGTTAGTACCAAAATTATCTTTTATTAGGCAATTACTTACTCAATATGAAAGAGTAGAGAAACATGTTTTACCATCTAAAAACAAATCAAAGCAATTTTGAGTATACAAGTATGTGAGTCTTTTGTATTAACAAATGGCATTACTTTAAATCGTCTTGGAGGTCATTTTAAAGGAGGAACAGTTTTACACTGGAAAGGTGGAAATCATATTAAAAGTATTTTGTAAACAAGAGTGATATCATTTAATTGGTTGCCGACTGTCATTAGGTTAGTTTTCATGTACAGTTATCCAAACCTGATTCCACTTCTTGCTAGTAAAGTAAGAGAGATTATAATGTTTTTCATCGAGTCGTGTCAGAGCATGCTAACCTTGCTGTTCAGAATTCAGCAGATCGATACATAAAAGCACTGCAGGGAGCACTTTTTAACACATGAGATGTTTCAATATTACTTGTAGACATCCTTAAGAAATTAAAATTAATAGATAAGTTTAGAGCATGTTATTATCATCTTTTTAATACATGCTCTTTTTATTTAATTACTGACACTTACAAGTCATCAACAATCTTTATGTTGAAAAATCTTAGTGTACGAAATTCGCGTTTTGTTGGTACTACCCCATCGCTATCAAGCTAAGCTTATGCAAAGTCAATTTTGAGCGAGATTGTTTCTTTTTTCTAAAGGGCAAGTGTAGATGATTGAAAGATTTGCATACGAAATAAACCCTAACGGGTTTCACTTTTTTGAATTAAGCGGCTTGATTATCAGACATGGTACAATTGTAAACGACACCTAATATATCAAAGACCGTTTTTTTCTCGTATCGATGAGATTTCCGCCCGTTTTGCTGTAGGAGATTGAATAGGCGAAGTAACACCTTTGATAGCTCTTGGGTGTTTTTTTGTATAGTTTGGAATAGAAGAAGAAAATAGTCTTTAATCATATATATGGCTTTATACTCACTAAGCTCTCGTTTTTTCTTCATGAGGAGCAATTGGCGCATTTGAAACATGATAGAAGAACAGAGTAGAATGGCAATCAATTGACCATATAAATGGCACTCCAATCGTTCTGGTTTTATCTTTTTACAATGATGAATTTGAAAGAATGACTTCCACGTTTTAAATAAAATTTCGATTTGCCAACGCAAAGAATACCAGTCATGTACCTGTCCCATCGGGACAATATCTGTAGGGGTGTTTGTCATATATACATTGATACCACTGAGTCGTTTACTACGAGGAGAATACTTCATTCCTTTCTTTTTTTCTCTTACAGTTTGATCTTGTAATCGTTTTTGTTGTTGTACTTTTGTTAGTCGATGAACAATCACACGAGTTGGTACTTTATCCATCATTCCTACATAAGCATCGGATATTTCACATGTTTGTCCTGGCTGAAGAGAGTTCATTAAGAACTCCATATCTATCTGGATATACTCTGTACCTTTCTTGATTCTTCCATCTTGAAAATAATCAGGGGTGGGATTTTTTTGATAAATACGTGTATTTGATTTAATACGAGAGATATAGTAAGCCTTTTTATCTTGTATATGTTGAAGATCTTTCAAGTGAAAATAACCTAAATCTCGGATACATAAATCATTCGCTGTCAAAGTTGGGGTACACAGAGAACCATAGGTTCGATCATGTTGTTTACCTGGACCCGTATGAATATGTAGGAACTGTCCACTTAATAAATCATACTCAAGCTGAATCTTCACCCCCGCTGTATGGCTGCATCCTCCTGCACCTGGATAAACAGATGAAAATACATCGGGAAGTTGAAATGCAGTTGAATCCAAAATACGAATACGCTTGAAAACAGAAGTGTATGGAGCAGAAATCGGCATAGATGCGGCCAATTTTTTGCTTAGTAGTTCGGCTAGTAGGTGTTGTAAAAGTTGGACGGCCGCCTTATTAAACCGTTGATTCAGTCCCTCAGGACTGATGAGTACTTCTGTTGATGCTTCTAAACAGCTAGATAACTGAGTTAAAGAAGTCATAGCTACATTTTGGCTCACCCATACACATAAAGCTACTAAATCTTTTGCTTGGTACTTACTGGTTCGTTGTACAAAACCAACATCTCTAGCAAGATCCCGTAAGGTATTTGGAGATAAAAAACTTTGAATCTCTTGAGCAAATAGTTGTAATTCGTCAGACACAGAAACAGACATAAAAAACGCCATCCTTTCTTATAATTCTACAGAAAGGATAACGTCTTTTTTTCTTTACGGGTAGTGTAAGACCTTAGCTTGATAGCGATGTATTGGTACTCCTTATAGACAAAATAAAAAAGAAAAGCTTGTGTTATAATCAATCATCGTCATCATTATCACGATCGAAACACTGAGTGAACGAATCATCTGGACATTCCCCAGGGATCGGTTCACACGGGTTAAAGTTTTGATTATCGAGAACTTCGTATGGTCTCATCATATCATGGTCTTCGTGTTCAAGGATGTGGCAGTGCCACGGGTAGATTCCTATAAATGGCCCAAAACGCGCAATGATACGGGTGACCTCCCCAGGATTGGCACGAACGGTATCTTTCCAACCCATCTCGCTTGGATCGGGTGGTTGTGGCGGTCCAACTATAAGGTCAGGACCATTTGGATCACCAGTAAACGTAGCACGATTCAAAATTTGAAAAGTAACAAGGTGCAAATGAATAGGGTGAGTGTCCGGTGTAGTATTGTAAAGCTCCCAAATCTCTATCGTCCCATTATATGGGGTTTCTGTAAGGGGCATTTGATTCCAATCTAGGTTATTTAATAAAAGTTTTAAACGCCCGAATTCATCGGTAGTTTCAACTAAGAGGTTTTTTCGTACGATTACAGCATCATTAGGATCCAAGTGTTCTAAGCAACTTAACTTTTTTGGAATTTTACTGTTGTCAGGTTTGTGCAATTTTTGTTTGACACAAAATTCCATAATTTGTGTCAGGTCTGAAGAAGGTGGGGCACCGTTAGGGAATGGAGCTGGTGCGTCATTTGTTAAGATAATACTTTGACCTTTATGGTTTGAAAAATCGATAATAACATCGACACGTTCAGCTGGTGCAAGGATGATTTCGGATACGATGATTGGTTTTTCCAAAAGTCCTCCTTCTGTGCCAATTTGGACAAAATTTTGTCCAGAACTCAACTTTATACGATAAAAACGAGCGTTAGAGCCATTAAGGATGCGGAACCGGTATTTCCGTGGCTCGACTACAAGATAAGGCCATACTTTTCCATTGACTAGGATGGTGTTTCCAAAAAATTCTGGTACAACTGATGGATTTGGTAATGTTGGATCTATTGGTGGAGGTGGTTGTGGCGCTGGAGGTGGCTCATGTCCTGGTTGAGTTGGATAGAACAGTTCACCATTAGGATAAAATGAACGATCTTGTATGACTAGTGGAATTTCAAACTTTCCATTTGGTAAGTTCAATTCTTCCTCTTTCTTATCTCGAAGGAGATAGAACCCTGCAAGTCCTGCATAAACGTTCAAACGAGTGATTCCAAGGGCATGGTCATGATACCATAGAGTCGCAGGTCGTTGACAGTTTGGATAATAGTAAACTTCATGCACGAATTTCGGGCCAACATTTTCAAAGTTTCGTGTAAACCATGCTTCTGGATATCCGTCATTTTCCGGTCTAACCCGACCTTCATGCAAATGTACAACTGTCCTAACAGAAGGTTTGTCTGGTTCTGCGCCATGAATAGTTCGATCTACGGGTAGCAGATGTTCAAAAGGTAATTCATTTTTCCATTTGACTAAAATAGGGTGATTTCTTCGTGCTTCGAATGTAGAACCAGGGTACATACCGTTGTAACCCCAAACGGTAGTTGGCGGCAAATCACGATGTAACTTCTGTTCGACTTGCTTCATAGTTACCTCATAGAACGGAATGTTATCACACCTATCTTTCGCTTTTAAGACAGGTGGAATAGGTAATGCATCTACAAACTTCTCTAAAGACATATGTCTGCCTCCTTTTTAAATAATCAGAATATCGCTTCACCTTATATTTTTATACCTAATCATCTTATGTGAAAAGAAACTTGAACAGAACTTACACTAAGAAAATGTAATGCATCGTTCTTTATATAATGAAAAAATGAATTTAATTCTCATAAATAAATGTAGAGAGAAAAAAATTCGTTTTGGGTGCAACCTGTTCTGTTAGGTTGATGGGCATGGGGTATCACCACATGCCCATCAACTTAAGAATTCCAAATTACCCCAAAACAAAAAAATGAGCTTTTTTGCTACAAGTTAGCACAAAATTTCGTTTTTGGGGTAGTTTTATTTTCTTAGCTTGATTTCGATGAGCGGTACCCCATAAAGGACCCTGATACATAATTGATGTTCTGCCATTTGTAGAAAACAATCCACTTATACCATTTTAACAAGAAGAAATATCTCGTCCATGTTGTAATATTGGCTTACGTTAAGCTTGTGAAAAAATCATATTCATGTATAATACAATTGATGTATGATACAATAGTTGTAGGAGGGTGACCTTTTTGAAAAGAGAAGATGCCTTAAAACTAAGAACAGATATTAAGAAAATGATTATAATAACTGGGGTTTTTGAATCTCAAAATTTGCCCAATGGACCATTTGAAAAACCTTTACCAACTTCTCAAATGATGGCGTTAGAAGAACTAGAGGTGGAAAAATTAACTGTTTGGCAACTATCCAATAAACTTAGATTAGAGACTTCAACTGTAAGTAGATTGGTAGATAAGTTAGTAAAAAAAGGGCTTATTTATCGTGAAGTAAATGAAAAAAATAGAAGAGAACTTTTTCTGCACCTCACAGAAAATGGTCACATAACTGTTAATTGCTTAAGAGAGCAATCCATTACATTTTATCAAAGTATTCTCAATAATTTATCAGAATCAGAACAAAAAATAGTTGTGGATGGTTTTGAATTATTTATTGATTCTATTTCTAAGCCTTTTGATTAGAGTGAGGTAAATCATAACATTTGGAGGATAAAATGAGTTTGGATTTTGAACGTCCTATTATTGAATTAAAAGAGAAATTTGATGAATTAAAGAAAATTATGAAAGAAAATAATGTAGATTTATCGTCAGAAATTCATGTATTAGAAAAACGTTTAAATCAAATGCAAGATAAAATTTATTCTAATATTACATCTTTTCAACGAGTTCAAATTGCAAGGCTACGTAACCGGCCCACGACATTGGACTATATACCTTTATTGTTTACAAACTTTTTCGAACTTCATGGTGATCGATTATATGGTGATGATAAAGCAATGATAGGTGGTATTGCAAAATTTAAAGGGATGCCCGTTACGGTTATTGGTCATCAAAGAGGTAGAAATACAAAGGAAAGTATAGAAAGAAATTTTGGAATGGCACATCCAGAAGGTTATAGAAAAGCGCTAAGACTTATGAAACAAGCTGATAAATTTAATCGCCCTATTATTACATTTATTGATACAATAGGCGCCTATCCAGGGAAAGGGTCTGAAGAACGTGGAATTTCTGAAGCGATAGCTCGAAATCTATTTGAAATGGCTACACTTAAAGTGCCAATTGTTTGTATTGTAATTGGAGAGGCATCAAGTGGTGGAGCTCTTGGCATTAGTGTCGGTAACCATATCCATATGTTAGAGTATTCATGGTACTCGGTAATTTCGCCAGAAGGAGCAGCATCTATCCTATGGAAGGACGCTAAGTATGCTCCAGAAGCTGCTGAACATATGAAAATTTCAGCAAAAGATTTAAAACATTTAGGAATTATTGATGAAATCATTCCTGAAATTAAAGGTGGAGCACAAAATGATATAAAATCACAGGCAAAAATGATTGAATCTGTAATCGAATCATCTCTAAAAAAATTGATACTATTATCCTCGGAAGAGCTTATACAACAGCGATATGAAAAGTATAGACAAATAGAGAATTATAAATGAAAGTATTTAAAGTCCGTATTATATTTCGGAGGATTCTCGTAAAAAAATTCTAAATATTTTGTAAGTAACCTCTTAAACTGGGATATGCTGATACTATTACTCTACAAAAGATGTGTGATCGGTATGGAAACGGAAAATTTGTTCAAATGGAAGCATTATCAGCAAGGTATTATTTTGTTAACTGTACGTTGGTACGGTACAACTTAATTTTTCGTGATTTAGTAGAAATGATGAGGAACCAGGATTATCCTACCATTATGCTAGAAATATATATGTTATATTTTCTTTTCCACTACCTGTGCACCAGAACCAAAAAATACGCTATTCTTTCTGTAGAATCATAGGAAAGGATGGCGTTTTTGTATGTATCTATCAATTTCTGACGAATTATAATTATTCGCTGAAGAATTATATGAACATCTTACTCCTTCATTTTTGGAAAATCTCGCTAGAGAGCTAGGTTTTGTAAAACGAAAACGTAAATTTTCAGGGTATGATTTAGCTACTATATGTGTCTGGATTAGTCAACGAGTAGCGAGTGATTCATTAGTCCGATTGTGTAGTCAGCTACATGCATCAACAGGAACTCTTATGAGTCCTGAAGGACTAAATAAGCGCTTTAATAAAAAGGCAGTGTTCTTTTTGAAACATATTTTCTCCACATTATTAAAAAATAAAGTTTGTGGAGGTACACCTTTGAAAATGACGTGATTTCTATGAGAATCATTAACAATCCCCATATAGATATTTAAATAGGCTCTCTATATTTAACGTATAAAAATTACACATTAAATATATTTTTTATGTTACATACATTAATTTAAGCTTAATTTCTCTTTTTTTATAAGCTCCTTAAACGGACTAACTTCTTACCAATCTTCAAAAACGCTTACGTTTTTAAATTTGTGTTCTAGTTTTTCTTCAACAGATAAATACATAACTACACATAAACTCCTTATATCTCTAGATAAACTACCGATTAGCTCCATATAGACTCTAGATAACCTATATAGAATACAAGTTATCAAGGAGGTAAGAGAAAATGAATTTTATGAAACGAGCAATTCTCAGTATGAAAAAAAGGATAGGAACATCATTAATTTTGATAGCAGTTTTTCTGATTGTTACAAATTTGGTTCTTTCAGGGTTCACAATCCAAAATGCATCAAAAAAAGCAGCGGATGCTGCAAGAAAAAAACTAGGTGCAGATGTTACTTTAGGTCTTGATTTTGATAAATTAGGTCAACAAGCTCGTGAAACTGGAGAGATGCCTAATCCACCGAAGCTTAACACAAAAGAAGCATATCAATTAGCGAAGTCAAAATATGTAAAAGACTATAATTACATAGGCAATACTTTCGGAATTTCTGATGGGCTTAAACTAGTAGGAGCTTCAGAAGGAGAAGATGAAGGAAAAGGTAAAGTGGGAATGGCGGCTGTACGAGGCGGTTCAGGCTCTGGTACAGAAATAGATATGAATGCTTCTTTTATGATTGAGGGAGTCCGCAAGACAGCTTTACAAGAAAGCTTTAAAAACGGAAAAAGTAAAATCATTGATGGAAAACCAATTACAGAACAGATGAAAGATCAGAATGTAGCTTTAATGGAAAAACGATTAGCGGAATTAAACAATTTGAAAGTAGGAGACAAAGTTACAGTGCAATCAGGGGATAAAAAGGAAACCCTTGAGGTTGAAATTATCGGTATTTACGAAACGAATGAGCAAGCAATGGGGCAACAGGCTCCTCCTATAATGGATCCAGCTAATAAACTATATATGCCGCATTCAACTATGAAAAAATTAGAAGTAGATCAAGGTATAAGTAGTGTTCAAGTCGTGTATTTCTTGAATGATCCACAATACATTGATGCATTTAAAAAAGAAGCAAAAAAATCTAATATTGATTTTAATTATTATAAATTAGATGCACATGATTCATTGTACAAACAAATGATTGGTCCTATCGAGAATATCTCTTCGACTTCTCAAATGATTATTTATATTGTATCGATTGCTGGTGCGATTATTTTAGGATTAATCATTATGCTATCAATTAAAGGACGTCGTAAGGAAATGGGGATTCTGTTATCTATTGGAGAGAAAAAGTGGAAACTGATGGCGCAGTTCGTAATAGAAGTAGTATGTGTCGCTATTTTAGCATTTGGATTATCCGTAACAACTGGAGCTAAAGTTTCTCAATATATCGGGGATCATTTACTTTCGAGTGAAATTGCTTCAGCGAGCGAAGAAACAGACACTACGCGAAATGGTACTGTAATGATGTCTGGACCTGGTGGTACTTTACAAAACCAAAAAGAAGATCCAATTGATAAAATTGATGTAAGTGTAACAGGAGAAGATGTAGGAAAAATGGGGGGGATTGGACTAGCTATTGCTATAATAGCAACGCTTCTTCCGGCATTATCTATTCTACGTTTAAATCCAAAACAAATTCTTTTAAAAGATGAATAAGGAGGCTTAATATGGAAACGATTTTACAATTTAAAAACTTGGATTATTATTATGAAAGTAATGGGAAAAATGTAGCGATACTAGATAATGTCAACTTTTCTTTTCAAAAAGGTCATTTTTATACAATTTTAGGACCATCCGGATCTGGAAAAACCACAACTCTAAGCTTAGGTTGTGGACTGGATGTCCCCAAAAATGGTTATGTACTGTATAATGGGAAAGATATTCGAAAAATTGGTTTGGATCGATACCGTAATCAAAATGTATCTGTAATTTTCCAATCTTATAATTTGATTACCTATATGACTGCTCTTCAAAATGTCCTAACAGCAATGGAAATTACAGGTGTCAAAGTGAAAAATAAGACGGTAAGGGCATTAGAATTATTAGAGAAAGTGGGACTCACAGAAATAGAAGCGAAACGAAACGTCTTGCAACTAAGTGGTGGGCAACAACAACGTGTAGCAATTGCTCGAGCGTTATCTTGTAATGTTGATTTACTTATTGCGGATGAGCCAACAGGAAACCTCGACGAAGAAACGGCCATGGATATAATAGAACTGTTTCAAGAACTTGCACATAAAGAAAATAAATGTATTATTGTTGTGACGCATTCACAGGAAGTTGCTAGAAAATCAGATCGTGCAGTGTATTTAAGTAATAAGAAGTTGGTCGTAAACGAAATCTAATATAAACATCGTAGTTTTTCAATTCACATAATTTTCGAAATTCATCACTTTCAAAAGCTTATATTTGATTTATAATAAAACCAAGCCATAATCAAAATGGTCTCCCTGTATTGAATGTTAAGATAGTTTGTTGTTCCCGTTGTAACAATATTTGAAAAAGAACTTGTAGGATATTCTACAGGTTCTTTTTATTAATTGGTTACTTATATCATGGGGTAATTACACATAAAAAACGGGACATTACCTAGATATATGATCTAAATACTATCCCGTTTAATTATTTATCTACATAGTTATTGAAGAATTAAACCTACTATCATAAATAAACTACATACTATCATCCAACCAAACGCACAATAGCCGAAAATTCTAATCCATTTAGGTAATTGATTCATGTTAACTTTATTTGAGGGAACTCCTTGCATAGAAAACATCATTTTTTGATCTCTATCCCTATTATTTTGTTGTTCATACATAGCGTCATCACCTTTCCTGAACTATAGTGTTTATAGTATACGAGCCTGAAGAAAATTATGCACAGAATAGAAGGGGATAGCTTACATCTTATGTGGTGAATTTTATAAATAAAGACGTTTAATTAGTCATGGCTCTAAGCACTAATCCTTTATAAATACTGAAAAAGAGCCCTACTTAAATAGGACTCTTTTTCTTCAAGTATTAACTTGCTGGATGTGCATCAGAACCAAGATAACGTTCTTTTAGACTTTGAACATGATGAAGCTCATGGCCAGCAATGATGTATGCTAATGCACGTACTGTAACTTCAGAATTGTTCGCATATCCTCTTTGTAACCAAGCTTCTTTATCTAAGATTCTAAGTAAATACAGGGTAGATTGGCGAACAACTATTAAATTCTCAAGAAGAACTTGCATAGATTGCTTATCAAAAGCAGCTCTAAGAACATACATATCATCGTTATAGCCTGGAAGTTCTGCTGTCTCGCCTCGAGCAATAGATAGCAATCGATACGCCATAATTCGTTCTGTATCCGCTATATGACCGAGTACTTCTTTTATACTCCATTTAGTAGGACCATACCGAAAAAGTCCCTCACTATCAGAAATTCCCTTTAATAAAAGATTCGTTTTCTTCATTTGTTGTTCTAAAATATGTATGATATTTCCGTCTGATACCAAGTTAATATACGTTGCATAATAGGAGTTATATTCACTTATCTTTGGTCTTATTTGCATACGAATCATCCTTTATATTTAATTTTTACATATAGCTTATCATAAAAGAGTTCCAAATTAATCTGAAAGTTTGATTTCACATTAAAAAGAAACAAGAATGAATTTGCAATGCGTATGTGTAAACACCTAAATTAGTTTGATATACAAATAGAGCCCCATATGAATAGGACCCTATTTCTCATTTTCTCTATATAGCTAAAGATTTTTTGGGGGTTTTTAAGTATTTTGTAAGTTTTCATAATAAATCGAAAGAGCTTGATTTCACATTAAATAACAAACATGAATAGGAATTTACATTTAATTCGCAGGGTACTTCTCATTTACAAGATCTTCAATGTTATTTGCTTCTTTAATTTCTTTTGATGATAACCAATTTGTATTTCTTGTTCCAGACTTATTTTTTAAATTGATGTCAAAGTTTTTCGTATTTAGTTCTTCTTTAAGGATTGTGGTTACTTTGATTAAATCCTCAATTAAAGGGGGATTATTTTCAAATATAGTATTGGTCGTATTAATAACTAAAGTCACTATATATTTTCGATATTTTTCATCATCCGAACTTGAATACGTAATACCTTCAATTGAAAATCGATCGTTTTGCATTTCATGTAATTTTTCTTCTACTTTGGTCTGCGTTCTAATCCAATTTTTCCAGTATTCGTTTATTGGGTCCTTCATTGTGGATTTCATTGTTTGTAACAGTTCTTCTTTTGTTGTTACTCTTTGTACATTTTTAAAAGGTCCACCTAAAGATTTACCAGTATGATCTTTAATTTCTAGTTCTGTTATCTTTTTATTATTCTTCTGAATCAGTTGAAATAGGGCATATAAACGATCTAATTCTACGGAATCCAATTGGCTAAAGTCAATCTCGTTACTCATTTGCAAAGTTAATAGCAACTCATCTGTTGGGCTTCCTTCTTCTGGATTTTGATTATCCAACATATATTGCAGAACATTTTCATTTTCATTTTCCACGTACCCTAACTTTTTCATTTCTTCTAGAGTTGGTTGGAATTTCTGATATGCCTCATATGTTTTTTTTCCATATTTGTATTCATCACCTACTATATATGAATAGAGGAGGCCTTGTACCTTTACTCGAAATTTGAAATTTTTGTTATTTTTTTCTTGCACAGTATGGTAGGTATTACCACCATTATTTTCATTTATCGAGCTCCAATCTGTTACCACAATATCGATACCGTGTTTTTCTTTTATATATTCTTGTACCTCAGATTCATTTTCTTGATTACAACCACTTAAAAATATGAAATATACGACTAGTAATATTACATTTTTTATGCTTTTCATATAAGCACTCCCTACGTAAGAATTAATTCTTGAATGTACAGCACAATGCAAAGCTGTCTTTTCCTTCGTCATTTACGCTAACTTTTATACAGTTTAAACTTTAAATGATTAGAGCCTTGATGTTTTTCGCCCATATCAGCCCGAACATTACTGTTTTGAAATACAGAAAATTGATTTGTTTTAATCTCTTTTTAAATTCTACAAGTATATGATTTATCAGGTTCATCTTTACACTGTATTTTCATATCGTAAGAACAATTGTACAATAAAAATTGATTGTATTAATAAAATATCCCTTCCTTTAAATCGATACGGCGGAATTTATCAAAGAAAATGCTTCGTTCTACCAAATTTTCTTTACGATTAAATGCTTGATATTGCGATTGTAGGGGAAGATGAAAGGTTTTTAGGCATTCTTACCCACGCGAGAGTGATTGAACTACTACAAGAATCGTGGGGAGGTAGGTACACACTAACCCTTGGGACAATTGAACCCTAATAAGTTTATACTTACTACAAAAACAAACAAACTCGTCCTACTAAAAGGGGAGTTTGTTTGTTTTTTGTTCAGATAAAGGAATGTTCATGCAAAATTGCACACTATGTTCCCTATTTTGTATAGAATACTTTATATCTAGTGTTTCAAGAATTTGTTTAACAATATATAGACCTAAACCACTTCCTCCGGTATTTCGATTCCTAGATTTTTCAATTCGATAAAATGGTTTGAAAATTTGTTGTATATCTTCATCTTTAATATTGATACCTGTATTTATAATTTGCATTTTAATTTGACCTTGTTTAGAATCCTTACTTAACTTTATATAGACTTTTTCATTATGTGGTGAATACATAACTGCATTATGGATAATATTTTTACATGCTTTTTCAAAAAGAACACGATCTGTATAAACAGAAAGGTCAGAGTCAATTTCTTTTATTATTTGGATGCTTTTTTGAGAAGCGAAAAATTCAAGATCTTTTGTGATTGTACCAATTAACTTTGAAAGATTAACTTCTTCTATTTTTAGTTTAAAAGTGTGTTGTTCTAACTTTGACATACTTAAAATTTCACGAACTAATTGTTCCATACTTTCAATAATTTGATGATTTTTCTTTAAATATTGATCACGATTTTGATAAGGGCCAATATTGTATATCATCCCTTCTAAGTATCCTTTCATTACAGTAAGAGGGGACTTTAATTCATGTGCTACAATCGCAAAAAACTCTCTGCGTTTTGTTTCTATTTCTCTTTCTTTTTCAATATCATTTTTTAATTGTTCATTTGCTTTTTTTAAATCAAACATAGCTTGTTGTAAGTTAATAGACATGTCATTCAAACTATTAGATAATTCTCCTAACTCATCTGTAGAACGAACCTCAATTTTTTCGGAGAAATCTAAATTTGCCATCTTTTGTGCACCCTCATTAATATAAATAAGTGGCTTTGTAATAAACCTGGAATAGAAATAAGCACTCCCTATACCAATTACGATCACAATGATACTAATATAGGGGAGAAAGCGCACTAATACTTGCGAAGCTTCATCAATCGGTTGAAATGTTGCGAACACTACAAGCGTTAAACTACCATCTTGGAATTGAATTGGTTCCGTAACATTATATGAATTGCTAATGGTACCTGCATTCTCAAATCGTGCTGCTTTAGTAACTACTGTTGTTTGTGTACCACGTTGAATAAAAGAAAATGAAGGCGAGTAAATAATTATTCCTTCTTTATTTTGAAGCGAAAGCATCGCGTTATTTTTTTTTGCGTATTCATCAAAAAGTGGTATCGCATCTTGAAACGTAAGATCTTTTGACTTATCAATTATTTCTTTTATCCCTGTTTGAAGTTGATCTGTTTTGTATTGCTCATAAAACGTAGGGAGAAAGAAATATAAAGTTAAATAAATCAATACTGCAAAGGATAACAAGATGAGAGATGTAGTCATAAAGAGTTTATAAGTAATTTGCTTCATCTTCATGATTTTTAAAATTTTATTCATCCACTTTATAACCAATACCCTTTATTGTTTTAATGTAGGGAATAGCTAGTTTTTTACGTAGGTTTTTAATATGTGTATCAATTATTCGTGTTTCTCCAAAATAATCGTATCCCCAAACTTTTTCTACGATATTTTCTCTTGTAAGTACTTTTCTCTCATTTTGAAATAGTAGTTGTAGAATTTCGAACTCTTTGGTCGTTAACAAAATTTCAACATCATCTACATATACTCGATATGCATCAACATCAATGCGCACTTCTTTAAATACCAAATGATTATTTACATTTTTATCATAACTTCTTCTAAGTACAGCTTCGACTCGTCTAATTAAAACATGAAACGAAAAGGGTTTTGTTATATAATCATCAATCCCAAGATCGAACCCTTTCATTTGATCTTCCTCTTCTTCTAACGCAGTTAGCATAATAATTGGTATGTTTGACTGACTTCGAATCATTTTAGCAACTTCAAATCCATTAAGATTGGGCATCATTACATCTAGAAGAACTAAATCAAAGGATTGCTTATTAAATTGTGTCATACCCTCTAGTCCATCTGAAGCAACTACCACTGTATACTGTTGTGTCATTAAAAATTGTTTAATTAATTCCTGAATTTCTTGATCGTCCTCAACCACGAGGATATGATAGTTTTTCATAATATCACCTCTGGTAGTCATTATAGCCGTACTATCTGTAGTTTATGTGGAGATACAGTAGGAAACTTCATAGGACGTTTAACGTGTTAACTCCATTTTCAAGATCCTGTATTCTCCATAAAAAAGTATTATTACCCATATTCCTTTTTTATGGAGAAATATTTGTGTGCTTGAAAAAACTTATCATATAAAAAGCTGAACGATTAATATTTACAAAAAACTAATGTATAATAATGTAAATTGTATGTAGTTTTTTAACTGTTTGAAAATATACTTTTGATACTTTACTAGAAGGGGAAAGGGAGATGAATTTAAATATAAAAGAAGCCAGCGAAATTCTAGAGCGTACGCCACAAACTTTGTAGTTTTTTTGCTAATTTAGTAAAGGCCTAAGGTGCGAACAAGGGATTATTTAAATCATGTGAGAAAGGTTGTGAAATTATTTGAGGAGTTATAAAGCTATGCTGTTTGATTTAGATGATACGTTACTTGATAGGGATAAGGCAGTAGATAACTTGTTTTTATTAGTTTTAGAAAAGTGTTATGAGGATGTTAGTGATACAGTCAAAAACAATATGTTACAGAAATTCAAAGAATACGATAAAAGGGAATACGGCATTAGTAATAAAACGATAGTTTTAGAATCATTATTTGATGAATTCGCGCCAATATATAGATTACCACACAATTATATCCAAGATTTTTGGAATGAAAATTTCCCTACATGTTTTTCAATAGACCAAAATACTATTCATTTCTTAAATCATATAAAGAGTCACTTTAAAATTGGAATTATAACAAACGGCTCAACGCATAGACAAAAAGCTAAAATAATTAACACGAATTTAAACAATTACTTTGATACGATTATTATTTCTGAAGAAGTGGGACTTAGTAAACCTGATAAACGTATATTCGAACTAGCATTAAATAAGCTTAATGTGCAACCAGAAGATGTATTATTTATTGGAGATGACTTAGAAAAGGATATTGCTGGTCCTCAAAATGCAAATATAAATGGTGTGTGGTTTAACCCTCAGAAAATCAAGAATACTACCCAAATACAACCATATGCCGAGATTAACACTTTGGATAGTTTGTTAAGTTATGTTAATCCACAATATTTTTATAACAAGTAAAAGCAATTTCATATATATATTCAAAAATATAAAAAGAGAAACTATCATTAATTTCATTGACCGTATTAGTAATAAAAAATAGATATTTACAATAAAAAATAGTGGCGATTTTAATAGTTGCGGCTAATTTAATCTATGGTTAATACGAAGTTTTTTAAAATAATTTTACTCATACTGTGTAAATTATAAAGGGGTGGGACTATGGAAATAAAGAAAGTAGTAATCGATGGAATCAATATTGCGGTCATTAGAAACGATAAGGTATTAATATCGGATGTTCAGTCTGCATTAGATACTATAGCAACAGTTCAATATGAGGTAGATGCGAAACATATTATTATCCATAAATCTTTAATAAGTGAAGATTTCTTTGATCTAAAAACACGCCTTGCTGGTGATATCCTTCAAAAGTTTATAAATTACAGAGTAAAGATTGCTATCATTGGAGATTTCTCTATGTATACGAGTAAAAGCTTAAAGGATTTTATTTATGAATGTAATAAAGGAAAAGACATTTTTTACTTAGCAACTGAACAACAAGCAATTGAAAAACTAAGTACATTAGAATGATAACAATACCTCTTTTTCATGTCGTTTATTATTTACAACATATAAGAACTGACGTTTGTGGTAAACTAAGAAATGAATAAAGGGGGAGTTCTCTTGAACAATTTTAATGATACGATCCGAAATTTAAACAATATAGTTTACAAACCTAACAATTTAATAATTACGAATTTAAAAGAAGAAAAGCAAAACGCAGAATATGCAGGATGTTTATTTCACTTAAATAACAAAAGCATTCGTTTTAGAAAATCAAAAATTACTCCTAATAAAATTGGTCAATTTGTTTCTTTTTGGGAGAAAGATGACAATATGCAAAATCAAGCGTTTTCTTATGACGCTGCTCCTGAATTATTAGTTATCACTTGTATAGATGATAATAAACTAGGACAATTTATTTTCCCTAAAGAGATTCTTCTTAAGGAAAAAATCTTGAGAACACAAAATCAAAAAGGCAAGATGGCTATGAGGATTTATCCTATATGGGATAACCCTGTTAGCAATCAAGCTAAAAAGAGCCAAATGTGGCAACTTCAATATTTTGTTGATTTAAGCGATCATAATAATTTACCTATAGACAAACTATTACATTTGTATTCGTAACTTCTTATCTTAAGTAATCTTGTGAGTTAGACTTTTTGTACCGGTACAGTTAAACGAAATGTACATTGTTTCCGTACCCCATCAAATTTACAATCAGCATATACTATTTTAACTTATACATTTTAAGGGGTGCTGACTATGACAAGTCTACAACATAAGCTTTTTACAAGATTGAATCTTGCAAAGCGTACTGAAGTGAAGTTTGAAGAATTAAATACAATTCTCTTTGCATTTGCACACACTATACCATTTGAGAATTTGGATGTTATAGCACGTAATACGAATGCAATTACTATGGAAAATTTACAGGATAAAATTTCAACTAGATCCCGCGGCGGACTTTGTTATGAATTAAATACTCTTTTTTACTACTTTTTAAAAGATTGTGGTTATGATGTACAACTTGCATTAGGTACCGTATATAAAAATGATATAAACGCTTGGGCACTTGAGGATGGACATATAACGATTATTCTAAATTATGATAACGTACGATACTTAATTGATGTAGGTATTGCTTCCTTAGTACCTTTAATCCCTATACCTTTTACTGAAGAGCCTGTTTCCTCTAAAAATGGTTCGTATCGAGTGAGAAAACGAGACACAAGTAAAGGAAATTACGTTCTAGAAAAAAAAGATACGAACGGAGAGTGGAAAGTTTGTCATGCCTTTTATAATCGTATCATTGATGAGGCAGTAGTGAATGATGTTCAAAAAAGAGTAATAGAAGATGAGAAATCTATTTTCAATAAAGGACCTATTGCGGTCAAATTAACAGACTCTGGCCATGTCTCTTTAACGAATACAAGTTTAACTGAAATGATTCATGGGGAAAAAACGAAACGTGAAATTACAGAAGATCAATATAGAGAGCTTTTATATACTTTATTTGCAATTAAGTTATGATAAAACAAATAGCCGGTTCTTATTCAGAACCGGCTATTATATTAATTTTGATTTAAAATAACTATTAAAGTTTAATTTTCTTAATAGATATAATACACTAGAACGGTATGAAAAAGTATGTACAATGAATTTTGAATGTAAAGGAAGATTTTTATGTCAGTTATCGATAAATTGAAGCTTAACAAGTATACGAATATGGTTGTTATTAATGAACCAAGTGATTACGAAGTTTTTACAGATAAAGAAACTGTATTTTCAAAAGAACACGATGCCATTTTTATTTTTGTAGAAACACTTGATGAAATGATGAAACAAACGAATTATATTATTAGTAATGAAGAGTTACTAATTGAAAAAGGTTATATATTCTTCGCATATCCGAAAAAAGGTAACTCTCGCTACAGTACGTTTATTCACCGTGATGAGATGTTTCCA
Source organism: Bacillus cereus group sp. MS39 (assembly GCF_040448665.1). NCBI lineage: Bacteria > Bacillati > Bacillota > Bacilli > Caryophanales > Bacillaceae > Bacillus > Bacillus cereus group sp. MS39. The sequence continues at coordinate 2,703,299 of NZ_CP123058.1, forward strand.
GCATTAAACGTTGGAGAAGATGGATATGTGGGAAAAAGCGATATTAAATTTGCGCGAATGGTAAGTATGGATGACGTTTTTACTGTTGTAGGTTTAAAGCGTGAGAAGAAAAAAGCGACGAAAACGCCTGCCATGAGCCAATGTGTAGCTGATTATGCAGATCGAATTCAAGATGTTGAAGTTTTATTAACTAATCATCCAAATGAACTTAAGTTTTATCAAAGTTTAACACCTGGATACCAAAAAGATTGGGCACGTAATCTGTTTTCTGTAAAACAAGAAAAAACACGTGAAAAACGTCTTGAAAAAATGATTGAAATTCTTTCACAAGGCTATAAAACAATTGAATTATTTCGTAAAAAGAAAAAGTAAGACTAGGCAATTCACAATGATGCAACAATTAATTGCGTTTGGCACATTGAAAAAAGGATTCCTTTCAGTATACTAAAGTATGTTCTTATATTTAAATAATTAGCAAAAGAAAAAAGGTGTTTGAAATGAAATCGTATATTGTAGTTGGAGCTGGCATTTTAGGAGCGTCTACTGCCTATCATCTTGCTAAGGCTGGCGCGAACATTACTATCGTTGATCGTCAACAAGTAGGTCAAGCAACGGATGCAGCAGCAGGTATTGTCTGTCCATGGCTTTCGCAACGTCGTAATAAAGCGTGGTATAGAATCGTTAAAGGCGGTGCACGTTACTATTCTTCCTTAATTCAGCAATTAGAAGAAGACGGTGAAACGGATACAGGTTACAACCGTGTAGGTGCAATTAGTTTACATACTGATGAGAAAAAACTAGATCAGATGGAAGAGCGAGCTTATAAACGCCGTGAAGATGCACCAGAGATTGGTGAAATTACGCGTTTATCAGCTGAAGAAACGAAAAAATTATTCCCGGCATTATCAGAAGAATATAGTTCTGTTCATATTAGTGGTGCTGCACGAGTAAACGGAAGATTATTACGCAACGCATTAATAAGCGCTGCGAAAAAACATGGTGCAACTTTTATAAAAGGCGATGCAGTATTAGTCTGTGAAGGTAATCATATTAATGGAGTTAAAGTAAACGATGAAACAATTTTAGCAGAAAAGGTTATTGTAACTGCAGGTGCATGGGCGAACGAAATCTTGAACCCATTAGGAATTAATTTCTTAGTTACGTTCCAAAAAGGACAAATTGTTCATCTGCAAATGGAAAATACAGCAACAGAAAATATGCCAGTTGTTATGCCGCCAAATGATCAATACATTTTAACGTTTGACAATGGCCATGTCGTAATTGGTGCAACACATGAGAATGATACTGGTTTTGATCACCGTGTAACGGCTGGTGGTTTAAATGAAGTTTTCCAAAAAGCATTAACAGTTGCACCTGGATTAGAAAATGCTACCATGCTTGAAACGAGAGTTGGATTCAGACCATTTACGCCAGGATTCTTACCTGTTATTGGCCCGCTTCCTAACTTTGAAGGCATTCTCGTTGCGAACGGATTAGGTGCTTCAGGTTTAACTGCAGGTCCATATTTAGGGTCAGAACTTGCTAAATTAGCGCTGGGACAATCAATTGAATTAGATTTAAATGATTATGATGTTGCTGGCGCAATTGAATAATATGGGGTACTGCTAACATTTAGAAAAAAACACGCTAAGCGAATTCGACAGGAAATAAGCGGTTTTTCCCTCCGTTAAGAGTAAGTCTGTATATGAAAAATAAAATTCTTTAAAAATAGAGGGCTGACACCATAAACCTGCATTATTAATGTAGAATTGTGATGTTTGCTCTTTATTTATATTTATTTAAAGCTTATTTTTGAGAGGAGGTTAAGCAATGAGAGCACCATATCAAGTATTAATATTTCCTTATATAAAAACTGACGATTCTATTCAATATGCCATTTTCAACCGAAGTGATTATGGTTATTGGCAAGGAATAGCTGGTGGTGGAGAAGACGGTGAGATTCCTATTGAATCAGCAAAACGGGAAGCGTTTGAAGAAGCTGGTATTACAAGAGAATGCCCATATATAAAATTAGATTCTGTGTCTTCACTACCAGTAGAGGATGTAGTTGGAGGATTCCTTTGGGGAGAAGATGTTTATGTAATAAAAGAATTTTCTTTCGGAGTTAAAGTCCCTACAAAAAACATCTCATTATCTAAAGAACACTTCAATTATAAGTGGTTATGCTTTGAGGAAGCAGTAACGCTTTTGAAATGGGATAGCAACAAAACAGCATTATGGGAATTAAACAAAAGACTATTAAAATAATTAAAGTGTTAGCTAATAACGATATTAGTGGAACAAGAATTAAACAATTTAAAAAAACCTTGCTACATATGGAGTGTAGCAAGGCTTTTATTTTTCGTAGCAATATTTATAGACATATGTAACACATCCCTTCTTGTTTTCACATAAACATTTTTTCTTTTATACAATAAAAGAAATTTAACAAGAATATATATACAGCATTACAAATCAATATTTTCCTGTTAAACCACCTGTTTTAAATAGAAATACGACTGATAAAACGATAACAACAGCCTTCAAACTTCCCCAATATGGATAAACAGTATGATCTGTTAAACTAGCATATTGAAAAATATTCTCTAAACCGAAAATTCCTATAATGACTGCCAAAAGAAATGCAGCTTTTCCTATATTCGTATTACGATAGAGGGTAAATAAGTATATTGCACATATAAGCGGTACGATGATTTGTAGTAAGATTGCCATAGATTGTCCCCCTAATTTATGTTTTATACTTATTATTATACTATAAATGTAATAATAAGGGATATAAGTTAATTGATGCTAAGTAGAAAACTGACTTGTCTATAGTTTTGATACTAATTGAACTACTCTAATCATATTCTTCTATATAAAAAAGAATACAAAGGGGTGTAAAGTTAATTGACAAAAGTTAAGGTTAGTTTACGACCCATTGTTCATAACATAAATTTACCCACTGTAATAAAAACAGTTATTCTTCCAGGCGAATCGACTGAAAGGCTATTTATCGCAACCCAATTAGGGGAGATTTTCTACATAGGAGACGGCGTCATAAAAACATTTTTAAATATTCGTCATCTGATAATTACATTAGGCACATCTGAAGAAGGTGTTTCTAGTAGTGGCTATGATGAGCGGGGATTGCTAGGACTTGCGTTTCATCCACAATTTTATCAAAACGGTTTATTTTATCTTCATTATTCAGTAGCTGGAACCCAAGGTCCAGGTGCGCTTTCTGAACAATTTAAACCGAATCCTTGTGACCCGAAAACTTTAAACTTAAAGTGGCTAAATAGAGATACTCAATATGATCATATTGATACAATTGAAGAATGGATTTTACAATCAAACGCTCAACCTCAAAAACGGAGAACATTACTTCATATAAAACGCCCATTTTTTAATCATAATGGAGTAAATACATTAAACTTTTCTCCAGAGACGGGGAAACTTGTTTTTACAAATGGTGATGGTGGCTCGGGTTATGATCCATTTAATTTAAGCCAAGATGATTTAGAAATAGCAGGTAAAATCATTGAAATCGATGTAAGCAAAAATATATTTATAAATAATCCTCCAGTAGTTACGCGCTTTAATGAACTTCCTCTATCTATACAAGAAACACTTACAGTAATTGTGAAAGGTGTTCGTAATATAACCGGCATTTCATTCCAAAGATTTTATAATCAATATATCAAATACGCCGGTAATGTCGGGCAAGATATTGTAGAGTCTATTTTTTCATTTGTCCAATATAAACCGATACCGGTTACTGAACTTGTTCAAATGCATGTAATGAGATTAACTCCCAATCAAGATGGATTTATTAATTTTGGTTGGAGAGGATGGGAAGGAGAATTACCTACTTCTTTTATAAGGCACTGTTCTGAGAATCCTAATTTGGATAAGAGAACAATGGCTTATTATAATGAAACAATAGAAACATCAGTGAAGCGAATTCAGCCACTAATTAGTTATTTTCATAAAGACCCCAGACCAGATAAGTTTGGAGGAACTTCAGTAACAGGAGTTCAGCCATATATGGGAACTGCAATCCCAAATTTAAATGGTAGCGTTGTGTTTACCGACCTTGCTAAGAAAGAAGATTCACGGCCGCCAGTTAAAGGTGTTTTAGCATATGTTAGGGCAGGTACAGACGGTAAACATACTGACTTTCATGTTATTGAAACCAATTATGATTTCGGTACGCAAGCAGCTTATTATATGAGTTTAGGGACAAATTCGGATCAAACCAGGTTATATTTAGGAGTTTATGGTTCTATGAAAGTAACTGACTTTAACAAAGGTACTATTTTTGAAATTGTTCCTTAATATGATATAAATTCTCTGATTCATTCTTTTTACAATTGTCTAATGTATAGTGATTGATTTCTAGAGGAGGATACAAATAAACAATAAGTGTATGAATAAAATAGAAAAGTGATGAATTAGGTATCTTTAGGGGGATTTTGATGAATCGGTTTGTACGTTATTGGTGTCAACTTATGATAGAGAATGATGCGAACTTTGTTCATAAAAGAAAATTGTCCCTAGCAAATAAGTTAGTCATTACAGCTTTAATGAGTGCTGTGGCCACTATGTTTCAAGCGGCGGGAAACTTAATTCCTGGTATAGGATTATTCATTAGTCCTTTTGCGACATTACCAATTTTTTTGGCTATTTGCTACTCTATTCGTGAGGGAGTACTTTCTTATATTCTTACTATTCTCCTATTATTTATTATTGAGCCAAGTGAACTAATTGTATTTCCCTTTACTACAGGCTTATTAGGTATAGCCTTAGGACTTTCCTTTATACAATTCAAGAGGAGAATTTGGGTAATTTCCTTTTCTGCGATTTGTCTACTTATAGGAATTATGATTGTTCTAGATATTTTCCGTTTTCCAGTACTTGGTCCTACTATTCATACAACTATGGATATAAAAATTATTTTATCAATATTTATACTGAGCTTTCTATACTGCTGGATCTATGCAGGGCTTTGTAGAATATTGTTGAATAGAGTATATAAAGTATGGTTCTAACAACTGCATAGAATGGAGATTTAAATCATGTATAACATTGAAATTAGAAGACCTAATTCGGATGATTTAGTGGAACTTCACTTGTTTTTCCATATAGTTATAACGAATGCATATAAAGACGAAGGATTATCACAATTATCGGATGACATAGAAAATGAAATTAACATGAAAAAGCAATATTTGAAAACAGATTTTGATAGTAATGGAGAAAAACGTTACTTTTTATTAGCAATTGATACAAATAACGATAAAATCATTGGAACAATTGAAATTGGTTCAGCAAGTACGTTGATTAATAGTTGTACAGGCGGTGTACTTAAGGATTTGTATGAAATAGGAACTGTATTTATACTTCCGGAGTATCAAAGAAAGGGTATAGGGAGTTTACTACTAAACACAATGTTTCTTACGCTACTTAGCAGGGGAATAACAGAATACTGTTTAGATAGTGGCTACAAAAAAGCGCAAAGTATATGGACGAAGAAGTTTGGAGAGCCTAGTTATGTACTGAAGGATTATTGGGGAGAATCAAGTGATCATATGATTTGGAAGAAGAGTTTACATGATACTCCTATAATATTTGAATTATAAAATGAAATATGCCTCTGAACGTAGCTTTTCTTACGTATGTATGCTATTATTTATCTTTATAATAAAAGAGGACGTGAATGAACTTGATTAAAATTAATATTCCTGAAGCTGATGTTTCAATTACTGAACGTAAACAAGTTATTAAAGGAGACGAGCCAATAATTACTCCAATTAATGGATTTATCGATTTCCACTTGTTCCCTAGAGATAAAGGCGGCATTTTTATGTTTTACAATATTAATGACGAACTTCTTTTCGTAGGTAAAGCTCGTAAAATTAGACAACGTATTAAGAAACATTTTGAAGACAATGTTTCACCAATTAAAAATCACCGCGATGAAGTGTACCGCATTGATGCATGTATCGTAGAAGATCCAACAGAAAGAGAAATTTACGAAACATATATCATTAATGAATATAAAGCAAAATATAACGTTGATAAAGTATTTTATAAATAAGCAACAAAAAACAATCCTAGCACATATACTGGGATTGTTTTTTTGTTGTTTCATTCTTCATTTCTTTCTCCTTTTTTAAAATGATTAGCAGCAATTAAACAGAAAAGCCCTATAAATAAAATTATAATTCCAACAGTTTTATGTTTTCCCTCAAAGAAAGGAATATCTGAAATAACATTTGTCATACATAATCCTATAAATACAAGGATAGGTCCTGCCCAAAGTAATACATTGCCGAACTTCGTATGTTGCCACATAGTAACCCTCCTCACTTCTTTTTACATATATATCCATAAAATGAAAGTAAATTCATAGAGAAATATAGTTTTTTTCATATCGAAAATTTAACCTTCATATATTGGTACAAGCAAACGAGAAAGGGGACCATCATGAATTGGTTAGAAGCTTTTATATTAGGGATCATTCAAGGTTTAACAGAGTTTTTGCCGATAAGCAGTACAGGGCATCTTTATTTAGGAAGGCATTTGTTTCAATTGGATGAAGCAGGATTGTTTTTAGATACGATGCTACATATTGGGACTTTACTTGCGGTATTTATTTATTACAAAAAAGAATTTATATATTTAATTAAAAATCCATTTTCAAAACTAATGTTACTACTTATCGTCGGGACGATACCCGCAGTTGTAATCGGCTTATTATTTAAAGACTTCTTTGAGGATATTTCAAAAACAGGTATTACGATAGGATGGGAGTTTTTAGTGACAGGATTCTTTCTCTACATGGCTGATAAACAAAAAAATGGTCGAAAAAAAATGGATAACATTACATATAAAGACGCATTTATTATCGGTTCCTTTCAAGCTGCTGCTATTTTTCCGGCAATTTCTCGCTCTGGTATGACAATCGTCGCTGCTTTATGGAGGAAGTTAGACCGTGAAACTGCTGCTTACTTTTCTTTTTTATTATCAACTCCTGCTATTGTTGGAGCTATCATTTTACAATTTGCAGATGTTTTTCAAGGGAAAGCTGAATCTATTTCTAGTACATCTTTAATTGTCGGAACGTTATCAGCAGCGTTCTTTGGTTACATAGCTGTTTCATGGATGATTCAATATTTAAAAAATCATTCCTTAAAAGTGTTTGCGTATTACGTATGGGGATTAGGCATTTTAATTTTAACGTTGCAATTTACTCATGTGTTTTAATTTAGTAACCATTCGTTTAGATCCTGTTTCATTCATACAAGGCAGGGTCTTTTTTCATTAAGGGGGAAAATATGTTTAATAAGGCTATCGTTATTGGTGGAAGTATCGCAGGAAAACTCGCAGCAAAAGCATTATCAACTTCTTTTAAAGAAGTAATCATTATAGAAGCTGGCGAAAAATGGGATGGAAAAACTTCGAGAAAAAGAGTTCCACAAAGTAATCATCCTCATGTGTTATTAAAAGGTGGAGAAAAAGCGATTGAGGAATTGTTTCCTAATATCACTAATGAATTAATCGAAGCAGGTAGTATCGTAAATAACTTTACTCGTGATATAAAATGGCATCAATTTGGTTTATGGAAACAGCCATTCATAGGAGAAATACATATGATTCAACAAAGTAGGTTTTTGCTTGAATGGCATATTCAAACACGAATAGATCATATTTCGAATATCACGAGTAAATTTGAAACATTGGTTGAGGGATTATTAGTAGATGGGAAGTTTAACAAAGTATGTGGAGTAAAAGCTAAATGTTTAGAGGCGGGCACACAAGAAGAAATTCAAGCAGATATTGTTGTTGATGCAAGCGGATTTGGTTCAAAAAGTATAGCGTGGTTACGTGAATACAATATTGAAGTGCAAGAAGAGAAAGTGCGCATTGATTTGTTTTACACAACTAGAATGTTTAAACTCAATGAAAATGAGAAATTAGACTGCTGTAATATGCTAATGTCTCCAAGTTTCCCTGACAATCCGTATGGTGTTCTTATTCAAACGATTGAGGATAATCGCTATTTTGTTACTTTCAGCGGATATGCAAATGAGAAAGCACCGCAAACAGATGATGAGTTTTATGATTTTGCTGAAAACCTATCAATTTCTAATGTGACAGATTTTCTAAATAAATCTGAGGCAATTTCAAATATCAAAACGTACAAAATTCCTTATCAAGTACGTCGGCGATTTGATTTAGTTAATCATTTACCAGAAGGGTTGTTAGTAGTTGGGGATGCACATTGTCGTTTTGACCCTGTTTTCGGGCAAGGTGTTTCAGTTGCTGCTATGGAAGCTCACCAATTGCAGTTACTTTTACAAAGGAGACAAAAGTTTGATAAAGCATTTACACAGCAATTTTATAAAAAGACCTCTAATATTATACAAACTCCTTGGGAAATGACTATAACGGAAATATCACGTCATCCGCAGCTAAAAAGAGAATTAACGATAAAGCAAAAAATTCAGCTTTGGTATACGAAACAAATCTATCAACTATCTGCAAGTGACTCTGACGTTTATATTCGATTAGTAAGAGTGATGAATTTAATTCGTAGTCCATTTCACCTATTTCATCCGAAAGTGCTACTTGCTGTTTTACTGAAGCGAAAGAAATAGCAGGAGATGAATCGATTGAAAAAGAATATATAACAGTTAGTAGATATAGAGGGAGTAATCGAGATGAAAATATACATAGAACAATTAAAGAAACACGATGCGAAGGATTTATTTACGTTTGAACTTACGAATAAGTCTTTTTTTGAAACAATGGTGCCAAATCGTGGCTCACAATATTACGATTTTGAATATTTTCAAAAACTACTAGACGATTTATTATTAGAACAGGCGGATGGAGATTCTTATTTTTATTTAATTCGTAATGAAGAAAAAGAAATTGTAGGACGAATAAATTTAGTAGATATAGATACGGAATTTCGAAGCAGTTCGTTAGGCTATCGAGTCGGAGAAAAGTTTACTAAAAAAGGAGTTGCAACAGCAGCTGTAAAATTAGTTTTAGACGTAGCGCAAAATAATAAAATTAATGAGATTCATGCTAAAACAACTACTAATAATCTCGCATCACAAAGTGTATTAGAAAAAAGCGGGTTTTCTTCTTATCAAGACGAAGCAGATATAAATTCTGTAGAATTAAACGGGGAACATGTGAAGTTTGTGCATTATATATGGAGAAATACTTCGCGCTTATAATAAGGGGGACTTATACATGAATGATTTACGTTATCCAATTGGGCAATTTACATACAAACGTCCTATAACTGAAGAAATGATTGATACATGGATTCAAGAAATTGAAGATTTACCTAATGAACTAGCAAAAGCAATTAAAGATTTAGATCAGAAGCAGTTAGACACACCGTATCGAGTTGGTGGATGGACGGTTCGTCAAGTAGTTCATCACGTTGTTGATAGCCATATGAATAGCTACATACGCTTTAAATTAGCACTAACAGAAAAGAATCCTACTATTAAACCATATAAAGAAGAGAAGTGGGCAGAACTACCTGATTCTAAATTACCAGTAGATGTTTCACTAGTAATGTTAGATTCATTACATAAAAGATGGGTTAACCTTTTATATTCTCTAGAAATTGAAGATCTAGAAAAGACATTTAATCACCCTGAAACTGGTGAAACAAAACTTGCTGCTGCAATTGGACTATATGCATGGCACGGACGTCATCATACAGCTCATATAAATTCATTAAGAAAGCGACTAAATTGGTAACATGGATATTACATTAGAGAAGGCAACAGAAATTGATGCAGCAGTTTTATTTCAAATGCAAATAGACTCATTTCGCCCTTTATTAAATAAATATAAAGACTATGAAACAAATCCAGCAAATGAATCTATTGAAAAAACTATTTTAAGGATAAATAATCCGAGTAACAACTTTTATAAGATGATAATTGATTCGAAACTTGTTGGAGCGATTTGTATATCCCAAAAAGAAAGACCTTATAAGTTTTGGATCAGTCCAATGTTTATTCATCCAAACTATCAAGGGAAAGGAATCGCTCAAAAGGTACTTATTTTAATTGAAAAGATGTTTCCAAAAGCACGGAGCTTTGAACTTGCTACGATTTTAGAAGAAGAAAGAAATTAAATGATAAAACTACACTTATTTATTACAAAAAAGAAAGGTAAAGCATTTGAAATACGCTTTACCTTTTTATGTTATTTCAGATTAAATATACAAAAACAATGCATATTCTTCCAAAATACTCGGGTTAGTAATTTTGATGATGAATAAACATACGGAAAGGCGTTATTTCGTCGTATATGTTACTAACGCTTTTTGAATGCTTAAAACACTATCGTCACCTTTAAATTCCTTCGTAATTGGCGTACTCAAACTAGATACCCAAATTTTAAGCTCAGCATCTAAATCAAAATGCCCAGCTGTTTCAATGCTAAATTGTGTAATACTTTTATAAGGAATAGAATGATACTCTGTTTTTTTACCTGATATCCCTTGTTTATCTACTAAAATAAGACGACGATTTGTAAATACGATTAAATCACGAATTAATTTATAAGCGTGTTCAACTTTCTCATCGTCTAACATAATCTTCTCTAAATCACGTTCTACACTTTCTGTACTCGCATTTGATGCATTTCCTAAAATACCGCTAAATAAACCCATAGGAAATTCCTCCTCCGTTATTTGTGGATTGTGTTACTTATATTGTACCATGCTATTTACTAAGAAATTATGACATTACTTTAGTAGTTTATGGTTATTATTGCAATTCATTTATATAACCTCATCTTAAAGTCTTGTGCTAACATGTAAGTAAGAAAAAAGAAGCAGAGGGATATAGCATGAAAAATATAGGTTTAGTATTAGAGGGCGGAGGAATGAAAGGTCTATATACTGCAGGAGTACTCGAATATTTTATGGAAGAGAACTTATTCTTTCCGTATGTAGTTGGCGTATCCGCTGGTGCATGTATGGGCGCAACTTATTTATCACGTCAAAAAGGAAGGAATAAAAAAGTAAATACAGAGCTAGTGTCAGATTACCGATATATATCTTATCGAAATTTGATTCGAAAACGTGAATTATTTGGAATGGACTTTTTATTTGATGAAGTCCCTAATAAAGTTGTTCCATTTGATTTTCAAACTTTCTTAAACTCAAGTGAACAGTTTGTCATAGGAACGACTGATTGTGATTCAGGAAAAGCAGTTTATTACAATAAAACAGAACATGGAAATGATATTTTAAAAATCATTCGCGCATCAAGTTCTGTCCCATTTATAGCGCCTGCTGTAGAATATGATAATCGAAAATTGTTAGATGGAGGGATTATAGATCCTATACCGGTTCTAAAAGCACAAACTGATGGTTATCAAAAGAACGTTGTCATTATGACAAAGCCAGAAGGATATGAGAAGCAACGAAATAAATTTTCAGGATTGGCTAAAATTTTATATAGAAAATATCCAAATATCGCAGAGTCTTTAGTAGAACATTATCGTTTCTATAATGAGACGATATCTTATATGAATCATATAGAACAAAAAGACAACTTTTATGTCATTCAGCCTAGCGTACAGCTTCCTATAAGCGGAATAGAAAGAAATAAAGAAAAACTCGTTAATTTATATAATCTTGGTTATACAGATGCTCAATATCATTATGAAAAATTATTAAGTTGGATAGAGAAATAAAGGGGTGGAAAGTTGAAGTTAGGAAAACGAATTATTTTTAAGGAATTGCAGAAAATACATAGTCCACTGTACAAACCATTTCCGAATTGTGACATTCGAAAAGTACGAAAAGATTTTAATAATATGTTTACAGAAGATGATTGTATAAGCGCTGATTTAAATTGTTATTGGATGCATACAGCAGGTACTTTAAGTTACGTACTTAATAACAACGAAAAGGAGATTGTGTTTGATCAAATAAAGTGGCTAAGGAAATCATTTTATGAATGGTTTCCACAATATCGTTTTATAGAAACAGAAATTGTGAAGTATCCCATTTTATATAGAGATTTCATGAATTATGAGAAGGCCCGAAAACTATTACTATATTATCTTACTGAATAAAAATAAAAACGTACAAATTATGCTACTTGTACTTTTTTTGTTCATAAAAAATACAATTTTAATACCTTGTTTAAATAGGGATTCTAATACGAAGAAAGAAGTACATATAGAATGATGTAAGGGAGGGAGAGATGTTTAGTGGCCGTTTTCCTTTAATTCATTGTCCAACTCGAATATAGTTAGTTAACTGTGTTAAAATATTTCGAGTGAAATCAAGTACTTATTTTATCAAACATTAAACAAAATAAGTTAGAAGGGACAACATTAACATGGAAAACGTATCAAATATAGATAAATTGGAATCAATAAAATCTTTACAATCGACAATTCGTAAACTTGAAAATGCACTATCACAGATGACTGAAAAAGGTGCAAATACTATATTAGTGAAAAAACGACTTAATGCTGTTTGTGTAGGGTTAGCAGTGCTAGAAAACGTGTGGAATCAAGAAAGCCACCAGTATAGTCAAGAAGAGTTAGCAGAAGCTCGTCATGTACTTGCTGGTTTGCTTCCATCAATTGAGAGAGCCTATGATAAGTCTAAAGTTGGTAGTCCGCAAAGAACACTTTTAACAAGACGGATCAAAGCGTTGGAACTTTCTATTCAGGCAATTGATAAACTTACCTAATAAAAAGAAAGAACCACAACGAAGGAGGAAGTGGGGGTGACTTCAATAATTAGTCCTAAGTTAGAGGAACTGAATAATCAATTAAAAAATAGAAACGAGAAAGCTTTTTATACTTTTTTGCATGAAATAAAGTCAAATCATACGCCACTAATAGAACAATGTCCTGTAGATAATCAGTATAAGCTTATAACGTATTTATGGTTAGGAGACCAAAAAACTGAAAATGTTTATGTATTCGGAAGTTTTCCTGGTTGGGATCTGTCTGTAAATCAATTAAAACGATTGTCACAGACAGATATTTGGTATGTTACGTTTAGGACGAATCAGAGTTTTATTTCAACTTATTATTTTACAGAAAATGATTTTTTCGAAAATGATTGGATAAAGCGTAGTGAACAGTATCGACTAGACCCATATAATGAAAATACATTTGGAGAAGGTGCTAATAAAGCATCTGTGTTAAATATAGGAATGGAAGTACAGTATAGCAGTCGTTTTCCTTCAAATCATTATCCATCTGGGAGAATTGAAACATATTCTTTTCATAGTTCGGTTTTAAATAACACACGTAACATTCATATTTATACGCCTCATGATTATTCTCACACTTCACATCTTCAAAAACTTCTCATTGTATTTGATGGAAATTCATTCATTAATGACCTTTCAATCGCAAAAACACTTAATTATTTAATTTACGAAAAAGAAATCCCATCTTGTATTGCTGTTGCTATAGAACCAGTTGATCGATTAGAAGAGCTAACTTATAACGATAAAATGAATTTATTTTTAACGGAGGAATTACTTCCATGGATTCAGACAAAGTATCGTGTGCATCAAAAAGCGAACCATACAACAATTGCTGGATTCAGTCTTGGTGGCTTAGCAGCTTTTTATGCAGCGCTTCAAAATCCACATGTTTTCGAAAACGTGTTATCAATGTCTGGATCCGTGCATTGGAAAAAGGATGGTTATGAAAATCAAATTCCTTGGATTGAAAATCAAATTTCATCTATAGATTCCAATACGAGTCAAACTCATTTTTACATAGCAGCAGGAGAATTTGAAAACAAACCTCTTTTAACGGCTAATAGGCGCCTGTATAAAGCTTTAAAAGAAAAGGGATACCAAATTCACTTATGAAGAGTTTCGAGGCGGACATGACGGTGTGTGGTGGCGAGAAAAGTTGTTTGATGGATTGAAAGCATTAAAACTTAAAAAAACGACACTATAAAATAAAAAGGAGCGAGAATCTATGAATCAAGAAGAAATAGATAAAAAACTGAAAAAGCAAGAGATTTTAGTAAAAGATGAGAAAGTTTGGTCCTATACGTATGAGGATCATATTAGTTCTATCGTTAAAGAAGCAGAAAAGAAAGGGTCTTTTGATAATTTACTCGGTAAAGGGAAACCTCTTAATCTTGATAAAGACCTTTCGTACAATCCTGAAAAACAATTGTATAGAACGTTAAAGAATAATCATGTTTTACCTAGGTGGATTGAGCTTTCAAAGGAAATTGATGAATTAAAAGAAAAACTAAAAGATAATACAAATACTGCAGAAGCGGCGGATCTAATTCGAACTATTAATAAAAAGGTATTAGAACATAATTTACTTTGTCCACCAAGTGCGCAAAAAACGAGGGTGAAAACGGATTTTTAACAATTTTCAATTAAGCCATCTCTTGCTATATAATTAAGTAAGGTATTATCCATTCATTTTTAAAGGGAGGCAAATGTGATGAAGAATACGTATCAACTTCAAATTCCAAAAGAACTAGAAAAATATCGTAGTATTTTAGAAGAAAGTGTGAAACCGTATGTTAAAGTGTCTGGAACATTAGCAGAGACGACGCTTTTTGAGAGTAAGTTTGGTGGTTATCCGTATTTACCTATAGATCAAGAGCATCCTAAAGATTCAAATGGACAACCTATGATGTTACTTGCGCAGTTAAACTTTGAAGAAATGCCGCATGTTGAATATATGCCTCAAAAGGGAATATTACAGTTTTTCGTAAGTGCTGATGATGAGCTTTATGGAGCAGATTTAGATCATCGAACAAACCAAAAAGACTTTCGAATTATTTATCATTCTACAATTATAGAAGATTTAAATAAGGTTATTACTGATTTTAGTTATTTAAACACTTTAGAATTAGAGGACTTTATCATACCCGAAGCAGCGAAACTAAAGTTTGAATTAGGTTATCAACCCGTAACATCAAGAGATTATCGATTTGAAAAGATTTTTAGCGATAACATTGATTGGGAAGCAATTGTTGATGAAGAAAATAATACAGAATTAGGCGAACTGTATGATGATTTATGTAAAGATCAAGGGCATAAAATTGGTGGTTATCCATTTTTCACACAGACAGATCCAAGGGAATGGGAAGAAAAATACCAGCAACATGACATGTTATTGTTGCAAATTGATACAGATGATTCATTAAATATTATGTGGGGAGATTCTGGTGTTGCTAATTTCTTTATAAAGAAAGACGATTTATTAAATCTAGATTTTTCCAATGTTATTTACAATTGGGATTGTTATTAAAAACATATAACTAAAATACTAGCAAGCTAAAAAATCTTCCTAAAGGTGAGGGAGATTTTTTTATGTTAAAAATAAACGTTATGTTAACTAGAATAAAAAACAATGAGTGTAATGAAAGTCAAGCGTAAATAACAAAATAACAACAAATAATGTAAAGTTGTAAAACGTGTGTAAATAGCAATAAATTCATTAAGTAAAACATAAAATAAAATTACTAATTTATATTTTGTATAGAAATAATTTTTCTGTATAAAAATTTCTTGCCGATCAAAAATGATTTTGATTCGATAATTCTTATTGGATTATTGATTTGAATTTGCTGTGATGGATTGTATAGCAAAACAAACGATAAAAACTGTAGAAATACGTCTAGATAAAATTTTATGCAAATCTCACTAAAAATCTCCGTTTCGTCTCATTAAGTATAGTTTACTTGGTTTTTGATACCTGATATCGCTTTGTTTCTATAACTGCCTATAATATATATTATGTCAACTAGTAAAAAGTAATAAACTTATCATAAGTTAGTAATGTTCGGTATACTTCCCTTTTCTTTTATTTATTAGTGAATAGTTCGTTGATGCTGGATTAGTGTAAATAATCATTAATAAAACATAATAAAAAGCAACTTGTTTAATTATTAAATTTAAACAAGTTGCTTTGAACTTGAAAAATATTGTATTTACGCTTTAAATGCAAACCTTTATTTTTATAAATCCACTGTGAAAATTTATTAACATTATTTTTACCACTTAGGTAAATACGATATTGTTTTTCTTTGTCAACAAAACTTAATTGGAATTTATTATTCTCAAGGATATCTTTAAAAGAATTCATAAAATTATATGATCCTCCAACAAAGCTAACAAAGTATTTATGAGAGTTAACATGACCATCCCCATCAAAATATCCACGAACAAAATGATGTAAATATTCTTTAGGCACGAATGGAAATTTGATATTTAATGATTTACATGGCATAATTCCGTGTATGTTCATAAGGTCGTCTTTTATTGTTTTGCTATTAATATTTAGCATATATACACCTGTTTTTTTGTTTTGGTATAGCGGTTGATTTGTTTTTAGTTCTTTTTTTATATCTTCTAAAATATAACTTTCTTTTTGTGATACACTAACACATTGATTTTCTTTTTGTATGACACCATCCGCTGCTATAAACCCTAAAATATAAGCCATATTATGTGACCACGTTTTAAAATAATTTTCTGTTATGTCATACTTTCTCTTCCAACTCCCTATAGCGCGCCTTGGAACGTTGCTGTCTGATAGAACCATACGAATATACCTCGCAGACACATTAGCAAGCATAGCGATTTCTGAGGTACTCTTCCCTTCTACATACAGATGAATAATTTCAGATTTTGATAGTTTACATTTTGCTTTCTTTTTTCTCTCTATTTGCACTTACGTCCTCTCCTTCCTTTTAATAATTAGAGACATATTTTCTTCTATAACATATAACGAAACGTACGTTCTTTGCTGCTTATAAGAAGAACTTTACAAAATGAAAACAATTTACATTTACTTCGTATTCATTTTATCTGCTGCTGCATGGTTTTTATTTTATATATAAGAATAATGAATTTGACAAATTTATGAAATGTACTGCATTTAAGGTGAAAGGTAAAATGATTTCGTTTAAACTACAGATAGCTACAATAACAACATACGTATATTGTTAAACGTAAAAAGGAGAACGAATGAAAAAGAAATATATAAATCAAATCGATACTGATGTAAGTTTTAAACCGAAAGATATTATAGGTTTAATGACTGATTACTTAAAAATGAAGACAAAGCTGCGTCCTATAAAGAATTTACCGATCGTTTTATCAAATAAAGATAATGAATCTTTAGAGAGTGTGACATGGTTTGGCCATTCTGCTTCTCTTTTAAAAATAGAAGGTAAAAAATTGTTATTAGACCCGATGTTTGGAGATGCCTCTTCCCCGTTTCCTCTGTTTAATAGTAAACGTTATAGTGGTACCTTTTCTTTAGAACGTGAAGAACTTCAAGAAATTGATGCGATTATCATTTCTCATAATCACTATGACCATTTGAATTACAAAAGTATTATGCAGTTAAAAGATCGTGCAAAGCACTTTTATGTTCCATCTGGAGTTGCGCAATATTTAATTAAATGGGGCGTTTCACCTAGTAAAATTAGTGAGCATAATTGGTGGGACGAAATTACGTTTGATAATATTAAGTTAGTATGTGCTCCTGCAAGGCATTTCTCTGGACGGAGTATGACAGATAGAGATTGTTCGTTATGGTGTTCATGGCTTATTCTTGGTCAAGAGACTAAAGTTTTCTTTAGTGGTGATAGCGGGTATGCTCCTCACTTTAAGGAAATTGGAAGTAAATACGGTCCGTTCGATCTTACTTTAATGGAATGCGGGCAATACGATCCGAGGTGGTCTGCTATTCATATGTTGCCAGAAGAGACGGTACAAGCTCATATTGACGTGAAAGGAGAACTCCTTCTTCCGATTCATTGGGGTGCTTTTACATTAGCATTACATGAATGGAGTGATCCTATTGAACGTGTGACAAAAGAAGCAAATCGTTTAGGAGTTAATATTGCAACACCTCAAATCGGTGAATCTATTACGTTGAAATCTACAGACTATCCTTCATCAGCCTGGTGGAGAGAAATTTAATTATAAATAAAAAAAGAGCGCACCTTTCTATAAGTGATTCGCTCTTTTTTCTGTATTTAAGTTTATATCACTATATTCGCTTTCCTGCTTTTTATAATTGAATTATATTATCTATAGAACTGTCCTGCTTAGCCAATTCTTCATTCCTATAATCTATTAATTTATGATTAGATAAAACAAAGTTGTGTTCTAATATTAATTCATTGAGGAGTACTTCAGATAAAAAATTTGGTATCATCTCTCCTACGCCGTAATTATAATCACTTAGAATCCAAGAAATCTCTTTCCAATCTAGAATTCCTTCTGAGACTTTTTTGGGAGTTAGATATGCAAATTCATTATGTAGCTCTACTAGATAAACATACATACCGCCAGAATATGAAGAATCCTCCCATTTAATAATACCTTTAAACTGAATATTGTCATGCGTAACTTCTATATTAGTCTCTTCTTTTATTTCACGAATTGCATTTTCTAAAGCTGTTTCTCCCTTTTCTATCTTTCCTCCTACCCCATTCCACAATCCTTTTACAGGGTCATATTCTCTATTTAACATAAGTATCTCTTCATTTCTTTTTATAAAACATAAAGTATGCTTGTACATCATGTAATTCCTTCCTTTGTTATTAATAAGGTCTTACTGGAGATATAAGATGTACTGCTGCAGATTGTTTCCCTGCTTCAATTAATATCGGTCTCATAGAACCGCTGAAACTTAAAGTAACCGTTTCTTCTTTTATCGCCTTTAAAGCATCCATCATAAATCGTCCATCAAAAGTTATGTTTAATTGTTTTTCACCTTGAATCATATCTATCTGTTGTGTCTCGGATATTTTTCCAATCTGAGAAGCGTTAGAAGAAATTTTAATTGTTGATTCGTTTATGATTTCTAAGTTTACATTGTTATTTGCCCATTCACTTGCTAATAAGTTTGATCGATCTACACCTTGTAAAATCTTTTTTCTATCTATGTTAATGACTGTCTGAAAATCATTTGGAATTAAACTAGATATACTAGGATATTTCCCTTCAATTAGTCTTGAATATAATGTAGTTGTGCCGAATGTAAAAATAATGTGACTTTCTGAAAGATAGATGTATACGACTTCGGAAGTACTGCTCATTAATTTTAAAAGTTCACTAATAGTTGCACTTGGTACGATACAACTTGCTTTCACATCTGTAGATATTATCGTTTCACGTATAGCAAGTCTATGTGAATCGGTTGCTACACAAATTAATTTATTATGATCTAACTCTAAATGAACGCCAGTAAGAACAGGTCTTGATTCATTTTTAGCTACTGCAAAGACAGTTTGTTTAAACACCTCAATCAAGCTTTCTGTTTCCACTTGTATTTTTGCATGATCGTCTATAAGTGGTACATTCGGAAACTCATATGCTGGAAGTCCATTTAAGTTTAATGTGATTTCTTCTGACTGTATCGTAATTGTTTGGTCATTCTTACTTTTTATTACTATATCACTTGGCATTTTCTTTATTATTTCAATGAAATACTTTGCAGGTACGACAATAGTTCCTGCTTTTAAAATAGTTACAATTTTTTCGTCTTCAATTGAAACAGCAAGGAATTTTTCGATAAAAACATTTGAGTTACTTGCGATTAAAATAATTCCAGATTGATCCACAGTTATTTTTATGCCGGATAATATAGGGATAATAGCTTTAGTAGATATAGCTTTACTTACTTCTGAAAGTGCTTGAGTGAAATGTTTGTGATTAACGATAAACTCCATTCTTTCCCCGCCTTACATGAAATGATAATTTTATGAAGATTGATGAACGATTGTTCCATTAAAAAAGTAAGGTACTGTTTCTTTCCTTTGTAATCTATTTAGTAAATGTTCTGGTATACGTAAATATGGTGCTGCTCTATGTAATTCCATCCAAGTAATCTCTTCAATTTCTTTTGGCCTTGAAATATTTGTCTCTCCGCCAATTATTTCACCTAAAAAATTAAAGAAAATTGCATGATGACCTCTCTCTTCGAAAAAAGCTTCGCTGATGTAACAAATACCGTTTACAGTTATATGTAACCCGGTTTCTTCTTTCACTTCCCGAATTACTGCCTCTTCTAACGTTTCTCCCAATTTAACTGCGCCACCTGGTAGCGTGTAATAAGAACCATTCTTCCCTTTGTTTTTGACCATTAAGATCTTTTCATTTTCTTTATCGTATAAAATTGCATATGTAACATTTACTTTTTTCATCTAAGTTCACCTCTAATAACAGGAATTTTCTGTCTTTATTACATTCTACCATTTAATCGTTTTAAAATATAAAAAAGTTAATTGAGTATTTCATTTATCCGCTCTTAGCAAAGTTAATAATCGATAATCCTTCATTACTATATAAAAAAGAGCGTATTTTGAAAGTGGTCATTTAACGTACGCTCTTTTTTTTGCTATAATTCATTCATTTTTAGATTCTATATACTTTATAACCTTTTTTCTAAATAGTATCGATTGTGCCCTTTAGGGTGGTCTTCACTTACTCCAATCACTTTATATCCATGCTTTTTATAAAAATTAGGTGCCTGAAAGCTAAAAGTATCTAAATTGATTAGCCCACAATCTGTTTCAATTGCAAATTCTTCAATAAGTTTTATTAACCTGCTTCCGTAGCCTTCGTGTCTATGTTCTTCAGAAACCCATAGGAAATCAACATGCACGTGGTGCCAAAATGTAATTGCAGTTATTCCGCCTACTATGTCTTCCTTTTCATTTTTCACTATAAAACTAATTTTTTCTGAAGGCTTTTTATCTTCATCTGAAATATGTTTTTGGTTATATTCAATTACTTTTTCTCTTATGTAATCACTATCTTCCTGGACCCATTGTTTTACTATTTTCATTTTAAATAGCACACTCCTTTTATGGTATCTATTCAATTTAATAATCGTAATATCCTGTCTAACTTAATAGTCATAGGGCACTGTTTCATTTCACTAAAATAAAGAAAAACCCTACTACATTTCATCTGTAATAAGACTTTTATACGCTGTATAGAATCGAATTAATCTAAAGGAATGTAATTATCGAAAATATTTACGTTGTTCGATTCTTTTTTAATTAAAACTTCCGTAAGTTCAACACCTTAGTAGAATAATTGAATTGTATCACTGCGAAAAAGAATGAATATTCCTAAACCAATTAGAATAATTGGAACGATAATATGGCAGGTTTTCTCAAGTGCTTTAGCTAGAATAGGTGCTCTTATCAATGTGTAGCTAATAAAACACCATATTGCTATCATAGAAAAAAGATAATTAATGTAACAATATTCGTTTTAAGATTTTGACTAGCGAACAGTGGTATATAAATTGAAATATTGGCAGATCCATTAGCTAATGTAATCAAAGCTACTTTAAATAATGAACCAGAAATGTTATCAATGACTTCATTACTTTTATAAGAACGAAGTGACAATAGTCCTTTAGCCCCCATATAAATTGGCACGAATCCTAATAACCCGATCCACGAAACGGGAATGAAAAAAGAGCTTAAAGAACCAATGATGCTTAGAGAAATAATTACACTAAACCCCAAATATTGTCCAATAACTATATAAAGTCCTTTTACCTTAGCTTTTTCGCGGACGGCTCTACCTTCTTTTTTAATTACTCCTGTCCTTACTTGTGAAAATAAAACAAGGAGTATAAAAATGTCATCAATATTCGTTGTAGCGAATGCCATAAAAGAAGAAATTATGATTGTAACCAATATAAGCCAACTACCTTTATAATAAAATAATGGTATTTAAATGAATTTGCCTAATAGCAAAGCTGGTTTACTGTAGTTTTATAACAACATTTTGATTCCTTTATAAAACAATATGAATATTTTACTAATCTGCTACTTGGTTCGTTAAGAAATAAATTACTTTATTACTTTTCAAATCATTTCACTTTGAATTAAGTAACTCTATACTTCCTACACAATGACTAAAAAGGGAAAATCAAATGTTTTGTAATATAAAAAGAGTCCTTTATGAGGACTCTTTTTAAAATTAAGCTATTTTCCGATGTAAATGTTTTATTTCCTTTTTCTTCTCTGCTTTTGGTGGACGAATTAATATCGAAATAATGAAGGAAATAACGCTTAAAACACCGATTATAATAAAGGTCGGTTGAAATCCACCAAGTAGTGCTCCGATGAATGATCCTGCAAGCGCACCAAATCCGAAACCTTGGTAAACAATTCCGTAATTTGTACTATGATTTTTCAAGCCGAAGAAATCACCGACAATAGCTGGGAATATAGTGATATTACCGCCGAAGCAAAAGGCGACACTTGCTACACAAGCGAAATAAATGCCGTAATTTAGTGGGATAAAACTTAAAGTAAAGACTGACAATCCAATAATAACAAACGTCGCAGAGACAATTTTCATTCGGCCAATTTTATCTGATAACGTTCCAAGAACAATTCTACCTACCGTATTAAAAATTGCAATCATTGCAACGGCGTTAGCGGCAGTTGCTGCACTAAGTCCAACGAGCTGTACCCCAATATCTTTTACCATACCGATTAAATATAGACCGCCCATACACGATGTGAATAGCATAAAAAATAAAAGATATACTTGTTTCGTTCGCATCATTTCACGAGGCGTATAATCATTGTGTAATGTCTCAGTTACAGCATTACTCACTATTGCTTCACGTAAGAAGAACGATCCGGTTAATACTAAAAGTAAAACGATGATACCCCAATATAGAAATGCTTGTGATACACCAAGACTATCGATAAGACTTCCGTTTATATATCTAAAGATTAAGCTGCCCATTCCATATGCCGAAACAGATATGCCAGAAATAAGTCCTTTTCGATTTGGAAACCATTTAATTAAATTAGATAGTGATGTAATATAAGCAGTTCCATCTGCATAACCAACAACGACACCAGCTAATAAATATAGTAATGGTAAGGAAGAAACTTGTGAACTAAGTATTAAACCGAGTCCCAGAACAATCCCTGCAGTAGCGATGAGTTTACGAAGTCCTAATTTTTGCTGCAACTTTCCTGCAAATAAGGTTGAGAATGATAATGAAAAACTTGTTATGGAGAAAGTTATCGCTACGGAATTGAGGTTCCATCCAAACTTACTAACAAGGGGTTGATTAAATAAACTCCATGTATAAATTGTTCCAAGGCCAATTTGAACAATAATTGTACCTAGAACAATTAGTAAAGGATTTATAGAAGTTTGTTTCATACTAACTGTCCCCTTTTTTTATCTTGACATGAATTTTCACAGTTAGTATAACCATCATAAAATGCAAGATACTGTGTGAAAAATGGAAATTAAGTTCATATACACAAAAAAACACTTCATAATGAAGTGTCTTTTCGCAGGTTATATTAGATTTACTTAAAGAAAGCTTTGTTAAGATAAGACATTTTCAAATGCTTATGTATATAGGATACCAAAAGATTTTTGTTATGTGATGGGACTTAAGATGTATTTTTCATTCATCATATAGTCCGATGAATGAAAAATTAATATTCAATTTCATCAAAATCTTTCGGCTGCGGTACCGTTTGCATATTAGCAGCATCTTTAGGATCACTATAAATAGCATTTTGTTCTGTATTTACATCTTTTATATTTTGCTTTTTGTTTTTATTCATTTTATCTTTCACTTTCTCTCACTCCTTTTCATTATAGGAGTAATTATGCCCTATTACCGTTACGAAATGTATCAGCGACTAAATTGCTAAATTCACGTAAATAATATAAATAATTATCACCGCCGTAGTTATATCTTTTATTATACATTTTCGCAACAACTACATTACATTCAGGTATTACTAAAAGAGTCGGTCCTGTAATTCCTAATATTTGATACGACCCTTTCGGCACTCGTTCACCAAGTTCACTTGAAAGCGCAGGTTCATTTTGAACAAACCAAAACAACCCGTTTTGTGGTAGTTCATTGTTTGTAAATGTTGGACTTTGCAAACTCGTAGCAATTTTTATAACTTCTTTTGGAACAATTTGTTTTCCGTTTATCACACCTTGATTTAAATGAAGATTGCCCCACTGTGCAAATTCTCTAGCTGAGACAAATAGATTTTTTTCAGTACCATCATCTACCGTACCAATTTAACTAATCGCGTCTTCATTTGGATTATCAACAACTTTAACTAATTTTTCATGTTCTTGAATTCTCCAACCTGTTTCTTTGAAGTTAGCTAGATCAAATACACGCTTCTTTAACAATTCAGGAAAACTTTTGTTATATAGCTGATAAATAAGACGTGTTATCATTCTGACATTAATATCTCTATACGCCCATGCTTGTCCAGGTTCAAATTCACGAAAAATTGTCCCGTCATTCGTTTCTCCTAAACCGTGCGAATGGGTTACTAAATGTCTTATCGTTGTTTTACCAAGTAATACAGGGTCGAAATCATTAAAGTACTTTATCGCCTCGTCATCAATAGAGTTTATTTTCCCCTCGTAAAGCGCATATGCTACCATTAATCCTAAATAACTTTTTCTCGCAGAAGCAACGTTGAATTGTGAAGATGCTGTTATTTTTTTACTTGTAGATATATTTGAATGATGGCCACTATAATGCTCTAGTACGATTTTGTTATCTTTTATAATACAAAGTGCTGTTGCAGAACTATGATTATTTTCTTTTATATTTTCTACCCAAGAAATTAACTTATCGTATGTATACAAATAAATCCCCCTTAATACGCATAAAAATTACAGCTTGAAAGAAAAGTGCAAAATAGTATTCACACCTTTCTTTCAAGCAAAATAGCTTTGATGTTTTATACTTAAATGATCCACCAGTTCCAGCAATTAAAGCAACCGAAACATCCAGCACAGCCTACACATCCGCCGCAACGACCTGCACAACCACCGCATCTACCGCCACATCCGCCACAGCGTCCACCACAACCTCCGCATCCGCCGCAACGACGCGCGTCATCTTGAATGTAATAGTATGGATATTGATTTTGTTGCAGTTGATCCCAATACACAACATTACCAGATTGATAATCATTAAGGTTTAATGATTGTAGTTCTTGTTGAAACTGATTCATTACGAAACCCTCCATTTATAAATATAAATTCCGTCCAAATATGAAAAGTAATATATTTTTGCAAACAAAGTAGAAATAAGGCTATCGACTAAATGCGTACATCAACAAAATATGAACTTACACTAGGTGATGTACCTTGTTTTTTAGCCTATTTTCTTAATCTTCTTTCGGTGGACGTATTTATTATTAATAGAGGTGTTTAAAAATTACTAATCCAACAGTTTAGTAGTTCATCGCTTAATTTTCTTTCCAGTAACTCTTTAACTGAAGGCGCTGGCATGATTTTATACGTATGTAAAGCTTCTTGATTATAATCTATCCAGTGAAACGCTAAATGAGATTCTTTAGATTTTGGTCTTAAATTAATATGTAACTCTTGCGAATCTACTTCAAAAATGTGATTGATTTCATAATGAAGAACTTCTCGGTCTTCCCATTGGTTTTCTATGACTCCTAAAAATTGTTTTATACTACAGTTTACTCCGAGTTCTTCTCGTAGTTCTCTAATTAATGCATTCTCAGCTGATTCGCCAATTTCAACATGACCACCCGGCAAAAAATAATGATGGCCAATATATTCAGCCACTAACAATTTATTATCCTTTAACATAACAGCTCGTACAATATGATGGAATTTATTTTTCAATTGTTAATCCTCCCAGTCATTCACTTTATATTTGATTAAAATAGTCATTTAATAAAGGGATAATATAAATCATAGGTGTTTCATACGGGTGAATTTCGTTAATAACTTTAAGTACATCCTTTACAAGGTCCCGTTTACACTTTATTTCAATTTTACATTCTTGCCCTTCGCATATTTGACCTATTTCCCCATTAAAAGGTGATGCATCGTCTAATGGTCTCCAGTATCCTTTCACGGAACTATAGGAACGACAATGATCATATTTCCCCGTTTTACAAGCTCCAATTCTATTTAGTTCATTCCGTAATATTTCAATGTATTCTTCGGGAATAAACACTTCGATTTTCACTTCTGAAAATTGCATCTTTCATTTCACACCTTTACTTCATAATGGTTAAACGAATAAACGATATACTTGCTCTCCATCATAATCATGTCCCAATGGTTGAAAACCGTACTGTTCATATAGTTTCTTTGCAGAGATATTATCTTTATGTACTGTTAATCTAATTTCTTTACACGCCTTACATGTATTTTTTATTAAGTAAATACTTTCTTGCAACGCCGCTTTTCCATAACCATTACCTTGCTGCTTTTGATCGATAATAAAACCGTTTATCCAATACATATCAGTTGTCTCTCTTACAACAGCATGCATAATAAAACCAACTATTAGATTGCCGTCGTAAATCGCAAATGGTATGTACTCCACATTGTCACCATCTGGTTTTATATACACTTTAGCAAGTGAAACTGCTACAACCGGGACAAATTTTCTTTGATCTTTTTTAACTTGTAACTTTAATGCATCTTCCCAATTTTCTCTCGTAACAACCTTTAACTGGACATTCAATATTGTAAGCTCCTTTATACAGAGAATATATGTTTTTATATTCTACACAGTGAAATAACTTCCTTTTTCGACAACAACTTATAACATGATTTTTATAAAGTCTTGAATGAATTTTTGTTCATCTATCTCTAAAGCTATACGGGCTCCTTCAGATAAAGAGCTAGGGCGAAAATCAGCAAATGTTTGTCCTTTCGTATCTCCGAATGTATCTACATTCACTGTACGATGCGCAAATTTAAAAAAACTTGGGTTAACTAATCCACTTATAGCAACCACATCATGTAGCAAAGGCCCTTCGATAGATGGATTAAGTTTTTGGTATGCAGATAAATAGTAATCATACATTGGTTTCATTATCGTATGAAATGGATTCTTTGAATTAGCTTGGATATAGTTAAATACATTTGGAGTTAACGCAGCTTTATTTGTTACATTCAAAGGGAATATAAATAAATTCTTTGCTTGCTGAAAAATAATTTTACTTGCTATAGGATCTCCATACACATTTGCCTCTGCTAATGGCGTAACGTTACCTACTTCTAAAAAGACACCACCCATGAAATAGATTCCTTTTACATTCAGCATTAAATCATTCCATAAATTAAAAGCAATCGCTAACGAAGTAGATCTGCCTACATCGACAATTGTTAAATCCTTTCCGTACCTTACAAGAATCGAAGCAATACTACCAAAATTGTATATTGGGATAGACAATACACTTTCCGGCACATGAATAGGACCTAATCCTTCTGGTCCATGAATTTCAGGATAATATGCTGTAATTTCTTCTGTAAGTGGTTTTGTTGCCCCGCTAATTACAGGAATGTCTTGTCTATTTGCTAACTGTAAAATATACGCTGCATTATGCGCAGCATGTATATGTTCAACATTTCCATATCCGGTTACAATACCGACAATTTCAATTTCGGGATGCAATAAACCATACATAATGGCGAACGAGTCATCAATACCTGGGTCTCCGAAAAATAATACTTTTTCCAAGAAATCCCGCCCTTTCATAAGGAAAATAGATGATGTTAATTATGTATATGTGAAAATATAATTAAACTATACAATTTTATATGAATATTACTAGTAAGAATTGTATAAATAAAAAGGATTAACATTATGTTAATCCTTCCTCTAATAAGAAATCTAATTAACAGTTCTATGAAATTTCTTGCAAATACTAACCAAACTACCTTGCTGTATTGCTGTATTGCTGTATTGCTGTATTGCTGTATTGCAGTACTCTTCACTTTGCATTTCTTTTTTTAATGATACATGTGCAATTAAAACCCCAAGTATAGTAATTCCCCCGCCAATTATCGAAACAAATGTGGGCACTTCACCTAACCATATCCAAGCAATAAAACATGCAGTTACTGGAGTTAAATATAGAGAACTTGTTGCCTCAGCAGCACCAGAATGAGATATGATATATGCCAATGCGATATATGGGAGTACTGTTGGAAATAAACCTAAATATATAACGCTCAAATTCACTTCAATTGGAGATGCCAGTATTTCTTGATAAACTCCTGGTAAAAAAATAAGCATACATATAGTACTAGACAAGATTGTATATATGGTAAATGGCAAGAAGCCATACTTTTTCAAGTAAGAAGTTTGGAAAACGAAAAATAAGCTTTCTGAAATCGCTGCTAATAAAATAAATAATCCTCCACTATTCAATTGAATAGCATCTCCTTGACTAAATGATATGAAAGCAATTCCTATAAAACTAATTACACCACCGATCCAACCATTTAATTTCATTTTTTCATTCAAAAAAACAGATGCAAAAATAGCCGTTACTATAGGTGTGACTGAAACAATTAAACTTGCAGATCCAGCATTTACTGTTTTTTCGCCGTAGTTTAATGCAATGTGATAAAAAGTAAATCCTAAAGCACCAAATATAAAAATTGCTGGGATATCCTTTAAATCTGGCAGTCGTAACTTGTATATAAAGGAAAACAACAGAAGAATAAATGAAGCGATTAATAAACGTAGTAAAGTAAGGTGCTCAGGTGTATAAGATTCGAGCCCCATACGAATTGCTGGAAAGGCAGTCCCCCATATTAAAATCGTAAAAGCATGAGCACAAATAATCCGAAAGTCCCATTTTTTATAATTCATGTTTTTTTCTCCCCCTTCAAACCAACCACTTTATAATTACCAATTATTTCTTTTCATCATATTTAATAGTTGTTACAATGTCTTCAACCAGTTATTTATCGTAAAAACCAACCACTTGGCATTTATAAAGTGAACGAGGGAGTTTTTTTATGACAACTAATAAAAAACTGCCTAAGTATCGGCAGATAGTAGACTATATGAAAGAAAAAATTGAAAATGGAGAATGGCCTATTGGAAGTAAGATTCCTAGTCAACGGCAGTTAGCCAAATTATTTCATGTAAATCGAAGTACTGTAATAACTGCGCTAGATGAACTTATGGCAGATGGATTGATTCAAGGGAAAATTGGAGCAGGAACAATTGTAACAAATAATACATGGTCATTATTAGCGACGAATCCCCCGCCTGATTGGAGTGAATATGTAAAAGCTGGTATTCACAAACCTAGCAAGTTAATGGTAAGAGAAATCAATGAAGCAGAAGCAAATAAAAAACTTATCCATCTTAGTAAAGGTGAACTTGCGCCTCAACTTTTCCCGCTAGAAACTATGCAGTCCATTATGAAAAGCGTAAGTGACGAAATAGATTATTTTGGATACGAAGAACAAAAAGGTTTTTTGCCGTTACGTGAAGCAATTAGTAAATACGTAAAATCATTCGGAATACATACATCAGCCAGTTCTATATTAATCGTCTCTGGTGCATTACAAGCACTCCAATTAATATCAATTGGTCTTTTGCATAGAGAATCAACCGTTTTACTTGAACAACCTTCTTACTTATATTCACTTCATGTATTTCAATCAGCAAATATAAATCTCTCTGGTATATGTATGGATCATCACGGTATTTTACCTAACGAATTATTAAAACGTATTAAATATAGTCAAAAGAAAAACATTTTATATTCTATCCCTAGTTTTCAAAACCCAACAGGGATATTAATGTCTAAAGAGCGAAGAAAAGAAATAATAAAAATATGTGAAAAGGAACAGTTACCTATAATTGAAGATGATATTTACCGAGAGTTATGGATTGATGAACCACCTCCAGCTCCTTTAAAGTCGATAGATAAACACGGACATGTATTATATGTTGGTAGTCTTTCTAAAACACTTAGCCCAGGACTTAGAATTGGATGGATCATTGGACCCGAACCAGTTATTGATAGATTGTCAGATATAAAAATGCAAACAGACTATGGATCGAGCTCTTTATCTCAAAGAGTTGCTGCTGAATGGATAAATAAAGGTTTTTATGAAGAACATGTTGCAAACGTAAGAATCAAACTAAAAGAACGAAGACAAATCATGATACGAGCTTTAAATAAGTACTGCGCAGATATTGCATCGTGGGATATTCCTAGTGGTGGATTATTTATATGGCTAAAGATTGTACCTAGCATTCCGATGAAGAAATTATTTTCAGAGGCGCTATCAAAAGGAATTCTTTTAAACCCAGGACGTATATATGAAGAAGAATCAGATCGGTACATTCGTTTATCATATGGATATGCTTCTACGGAGCAAATTAATTATGGGATGAAATTGTTGAGTGAATTAATCCGTAAGTTAATGACATAACAAAAACTCCTCTATAAATAAAAGAGGAGTTTTTGTGTATCGTATTTACCACAATCTCATTTCCTGTCCCAATAAAATAAGTTCGTCATAAGGATCTCCGTCAATATTTAATACTTGAGCAAAAGCAGGTTCTGTTTTTAAACCGTTCTCTTTTAAGTGAAGAATTTCTTCCCTTATATGGGGATGCTGCATTAATAACATGTGCTCTACTATCATATGTCTATATGCATTTTGGTTACGTACTGGCTTAGGCTGAGCAAATAATTCAAATTCAAAACCTTCAAACTCAAAATTTACCTTTATCGATTCTGTAGTTTTAATTTTTTTCTTTTTTATTTTGAATCCTTTATAAGAACCGTATAAAGATCTCATTTCCTGTTCAAAAACATCAAAGTTATGTACTTCCATTACTATATCTAAGTCAGATTGAAGAGTATCAATTCTAATAGGAATTGTCCCGCAAAGAACCGGACTATACAAAGTTAAATCCTCCATAATGTTAAGTTTATTCAAAACATCATACACTTTTTGTTGCTTCTCATTCCCAGATTGTAAATATGTAATTGATGTAAACATGGAAGTCTCTCCTTCATTTCACGTAATACGTGTATCATTAAATTCAAGAAAAATTTATCCGTTGAAACTTGTACTAGGAGTACCAATACTTCAATATATTAAGACGAACAAACAATATGTTTCAACTTTCCTCCTATACTGCAATACTATAAAAATAAAAAAGGAGGAATTATTATGAGCATTTTTCACATTCTTTTAACCATCCACATATTATTTGGAACGATATGTTTAATCACCGGTATTGTAGCGATGGTTGCTCAAAAGAAGAAAGGAAAACATACGGAATGGGGTGAAATATATCATGCATCCTATGTTGTTATCGCCGTTACTGCAATTATATTATCCATTATAAACTGGGATAAAATCGCATATTTATTTTATGTAGCAATTTTCTCTTATTTATTTGCGATATATGGATACCTCGCACGAAAAAAACGTTGGAAAAATTGGCTTCACCACCATATTAGAGGTATGTTAGGCTCTTATATAGGTGCCGTTACCGCACTTTTAGTAAACGTCGGTATTCATATTCCCATAATTAATTTATTACCGCCTATATGGTTTTGGTTTTTACCTACATTAATCGGTATTCCTCTCGTAGCCAGTGTATCAAAAAAATATAAAAATCGTAGTTAAAATTCATTACAATTTCGTTACTTTCTGATGGTAATTACAAAAAATCATACTCAATGTAATATTTTATTAACAAATTCAAATTCATATTGCTTTAAGTTCGTCACTTAGAGCTAAATAAAAAGAATCCAATAAAAATATTGGATTCTTTTTCGGATTTCATTTCAATATCGGCTCTATGTAGATGACGAACTATCTTTGTATACTTGTGGGTACTTGTATTATTGATTCAGTGATAATTACACCATTATAGTTTAAGGTTGTAATAATGAATGTAAACGATCTGGGTAATTCGTAAACATCCCGTCAACTCCCCATAAAATTAACTTTTTCATATCTGTTTCATTATCTACAGTAAATGGATGAACTTCTAATCCGTGTTTCTTTATTCTCTTTACATAAGTTGAATCAATATATTTATAGTTCATCCCAAGACCGATACAGTATGTTTTATACTTTTTCATCTCTAATTCAGTTAATTGAGCTGCCTTTTTGTAAGGTAGTAATTGTACTAGAGGTATATTAACATCTAAACTATGAATCTTTTGCAAACTTGCTTCACTAAATGATTGAATAATAACTTTATCATTTATTCCGTAGTGCTTTATAATTTCTAATAACTTTTCTTCCATACTAGGATATTCATCTGGTGATTTTGTTTCAATATAATAGTTTGCATTATGCCCGAACGTTTTAATAATTTCTTCTAGTGTTGGAACGTTCGCATTTTCAAATTCTTTCTTTGCTAAACTTGGATGCTTTTCATAAAAAAAAGAACCTGCATTAAGTTGCTTTATTTCTTCTAATGTATGTTCCTTAATTAGCCCCGTACCGTTTGTAGTGCGGTTTACTGTTTCATCATGCATAGCTACTAAATGTCCGTCTTTTGTCATTTGGAGATCAATTTCTATATAATCTCCTCTCAATTGTTGCCCTAATTTATACGCTGCTATTGTATGTTCCGGCGCATACGCAGAAGCGCCTCTATGTGCAATGTTTTTTATATGATTTAATTGACTAATAGCTTTCGTGTACTTAAGTTCATTTGCTTTATGAAAAACAAAAGTACCTATTACTATAAAGGTGCAAATGATTGTAACGATATATATCTTCTTCATAATGATGTTTTAACTCCTACATGAAAGCAATTTGACTTGGATGATTTATTCCATTAAATGTCGATTTTCAAAAACAGTCATTTGTCCTACAGATTGAAAACCAGTCTTTTTATAAATATTAATGCCATCAGGTGAAGCTTGTAATACGCATTGAGCAACTTTCAATTCCTTTGCTTCTTGCAGCAAGTAATTAAACATAGCAGAGCCGAACCCTTTCCCTCTCAATTCTTCTTTAGTTGCTATATCATAAATACCAATACTATCTTTTGTACATACTAATGAACCAACCGATACGACTTCTTCTTTATAAAATCCTAAGTACAGTTTCATTTGTTCACTATTCCATAAATCGAAAGAAGCAGTTTGATTGTAGAACGCTTGAACATGTATACCTTCCTCTGATGTACCAAATAGACTAGCTAATGTTTCCCCAAACTTTTTAATTTGTCCTGGTGAAAAGGCTTTTTGTATCTTAAAATCTTTTGGCATATTTATTGTTGGATGTATTGTTTTTAAGTTTGCTACCATCGCGATATTTTGTTCTGCTTCTTTTAAGCCAAGTTTTATTAATTCGCTTTTTATAGTCTGCTCATGCCTATCATCCCAAAACCAAACACTCATTGGAAGTTTCTTTTGATTATAGTTGTTTACCACTTTATATAGTTTCTCAATACCTTCCGTTAAATTATTGTTTAGTATAGTAATGATATTAAATGTATCTGCCGGTAAACCACATTCGACAGCAATGTAGTCCTTCGTTTCTTTTACATTCATTCCATGTAACTGCCGCGCAATATATGAGGTTTTATATGTGAAGTTATCTATTAGTAACTGTTTATAATTCATTCATTTTGCTCCTTTCATAAAAATTCGTTTTCGAATTCTTCAGTATTAAATATAACACATAAGAAATGTATCTATTTCTATAAAAATATCTCTATACATTACTCTTTTTTCCCCTAAAAGAATTAAAAATGATATAACGTTGTCGGAATGAAAAAAGTGGTATATAATAAACAGTAACATTACTAGTAATTATTTTAGGTATTCCTAGAATAAAGGAGCGATACATATGAAAATTACTATTTATTTCGGAAGTCATGAAGATCAAGATGTTCGTACTATGGACTGTCATTTAGATGTAGAAGATACAGAAGAGATCGTTTCTGTATCATAATATAAATAGTTGGGATGAACCCTCTTCCCTACAGCGTTTAAGGCACCTTTTACAGGTGTCTTTTTTGTTATTTTTTCATCAAAAACCCTTTACTTTAGAGCGTTTTAATAGTAAAATATAAATATACGAACAAACGTTCTTTTTATTTTAATTGTACATGAAGGGATGATTTTTACAATGGCTCAAGCAAAGCGCAGAGGAAGAAAAAAGCAAACACCTATTATTTCAAATACAGGCTTTATCGGCTCTGTCTTTATTGATACATTGGAGTTACAAAAGAAATCCTATTATTTCGCTCGTAAAAAACTTCAAATTGTTCATCACGTACTTGATGGCCTCTCTGGAGCAACAAGTTCTCTATTTAAAGAACATAACATTTCAGCATACATGTCATGTGTGTATTTACATAAACAAAAGAAAATCGGCTTTGTTCTTTCAACGAAACCATTTGAACAAAGTGACGGTGTTTCTTACTTTATAAATTATTTAATCGAAAAGAATTTTTACGGTAACGAAGAAGTAGAATATCAAGAAGTATTTAATACAGGTTTTATTGGTGTAGTATTTGCTGATTTATGTAGCATAGATCGCTTTAATTTCGAGTTTGAAATGGGTATGTTAACGAAATTAATGAAAGATATGATTATTCCGGTTAAAGAACTCTTTTTACGCCACAATGTACCGGCCTACATCTCCACTTCTCATTTAGAGGAACAAAATAAATTAGGTTTCGTTCTATCTGTAAAACCATATGATGAACGTGCAGAGGCAGATTTATATTTTGAGGCGTATTTAAAAGAACGCGGTTTATTTATTGGTGATGAAGAAGATGATATTGATAAGATTGTTATTAGAAAGACAGCTGAATTACGATAAAAAGCGCAGGATAATAATCCTGTGCTTTTTATAATTTATGAAACGGATTTACCAAATAAACGGTATTAGTTTTTTTGTTTTCTGTTTATACACCGTAAATTGTTCACCGTACTTATTCTGTAAGTAATTATCCGATTGCGGAATATAGTCAAAAACAAATACAAAGAATAGGCCTATAGGAATTAACAAACTATAAATTTCGTTTTATAGTATTTGCTTTTCTTAGCTTGAAAGAGGTAGCAGTATCCATTCTATAAATAATCTAAGAATCTACTAAGCACTATAATCTTTCGAATGAACCTCTAACATGAAACGATTTGATGAAACTTTAATTACTATTAAATATAAGAATCCCCCTACAATTGGAATGGTGTACGCTGGGATATAATTTAATAATAGACCGGATAGTGCCATTGCTATAGGGAGCATCATTTTACCTATACTTAATCCAATGCTGAGAACCCTTCCCCTGTATTCATCGGGAATCTCATTTTGCATGAAATAAATTAAAGGAATATCAATTAGCGCTATAATAAACCCTAAAAAGATCATAACAACACAATACGTAATAACGAATACTAAATCATTCACTTCAAAACTTTTGAATAAAACTGGAATTCCTAAAATAATCATAAAAACTGACAACATAGAACTTAGTTTTTTCAAAAGATAAGAGTAAGAAAAACGATCAGTTATCTTTTTTACTACAATTGCACCAATTATCATCCCTACTGGAAAAGTCCCTTGAATGATACCAAATTGTTCAGAACTCAGATTGAGAACTGTATTAATAATGTATGGTAATGGAACAGTTACAGCAAAACCTAAGAAAAAATTAAGGGAAATTAATATATTAAACGTATTCTTTAAGCTTTCCTTTTCAAGTAAGTAAGAAACCCCCTCTTTTATATCTTTAATAAAATTAACTCCTCTTTTTGAATTTCCCTCATTTATGTTGTACTCGAACAGTTTAAAATGAATAAATAGTAATGCTATCCCTGAAAGAATAAAAGAAATACCGTTTATAATTATAAAAGTCTTAATATTAAATACTGAAAAAACGATGCCACCTAACATAGGGCCGAGAATTAAAGATACAGAATCGATAATTTTACTTATAGAATTAATACTCATAAGCCTCTCTTTAGAGACGATATTTGGTTTTGCAGCTTCTAATCCTATTCCAAAAAAGGTTGTAAACACTGTCATAAGAAAGGTTGTAGTATAAATGATGAATAAGTTTAATCCATAATAGCTGCTTAATATATAAACAGCTATTAATAAGGATCCACTTAGTAGATCCATACAAACGACGAGTTTCTTTTTATCAACTTTATCAGCAATTACACCCGCAAATGGATTCATAACAATCATTGGAATCGTTCCTAATATGAGCGTAATTGCGAAATTTAACGCAGATCCAGTTATGTGTAAAACATATAATCCTAGTGCGAAACTATACATAGAGCTACCGAATATTGATACTGTTTTTGCAATTGAGTATAAACAAATATTTCTTAGTTCTTGGTTTCTTTTTTTATTTTCTATATGTAATCGTAAACTTCCCATCACTTTTCCCCCTGCCTAACTTTGTATTACGTACATTGTAAGTTCTTGGGTCAACCCGATAGCAATATGTACTATTTGAAAAGTATTAAGGGAAAATAAATAAAAGATGGGGTTAACCCCATCTTTTTCCGAAAAATGAATATGTATAAATTTCTTCTCCTTGAACAAAGAAATCCTCGTACTTTCCTCCTCGTTTCAAATAATTTGAAGTGCTTTCATCGATGGATTGAAAGTGTAGATTTTGGATTTCTTTCGTTACTTTTGAAAGTGTAAAATTTTCTCGAAAGTTATTTGTAATTTGGCTATTTGAGCTGAAATTTTTAAATAAAATAAATAAACTTACTAAATAACAATCCGTTTTAAAAAGTGGATTTAGTTCGTGAAGTAAAAAATCCTCATGCTCAAAACTATAATTGCTCGTACCAGAATGATCAATTACAATATCAACTGACTGATTCTGAATAGGGATATTCAAAAAATCAGCACAGATAAAGAGAATGTTTCTTTTCGGATTTCTTCTCGCTAATACATCTTTTAAAAATAAAAGTTTATTTAAATCTCGATCCACTGCAATGTATAGGCAATCTTCGGGCAGTTCTTCATAAATGTTTCTCAAAAAGAATCCAAGTCCCGATCCTAAATCCAGTATTAATTTGTTATTTAAATTTAAATGTATTAGTTTCTTTTTCGCCCATTCCCCTTCCCTATGCATATTTTCCAAATAGGCATTATCAGTTTCATGAATATAATCCGAAATAGTATCTTCAAGTGACGTTTGCTCATTTACTTTAAATGATTTACCCGCAGTTATAATTCCTGAAGTAATAATATATTCTTCACCACAATTACAAATTAGCTTCCCCTCAGTAATTTGATTGTTAGTAATAATTCCATCTTGAAGAATTAGTTTTTTGCTACAATTAGAACATGTAAGTAAATGAAGTACGCTTAAATCTATCCCAATAATTGAATTTGAAGTTTCATTTGTTAATAATAAATCTTGTAACACTTCCTTTAATTTATCCCGCCTCTTCCCCAAAAGCTCTATTTCCTGTTCTATCTTGTCATATTTCAATTTAAATAAAGATTGGTAAAAAGTATCATTTTCGTAATTCATAGATTTCGCTAAATTTTTATAAAAAAATAGTTCTTTAATTTCATTCAAGCTAAAACCTAGCTCTTTGTAATGTAATATAAGCTCTAAATCTGTTTGACAATACTCGTCAAAAAAATTGTGACCGCCCTTTTTTTCAGGAATAATGAGGCCGAGATCCATATAATGTCTAATTGTATCAATACTTATGTTATTTACTTCTCCAAACTTTCCAATTTTCATAACATCCCTACCATTTGCATATATTTTTATATAGATTTCTATTTTTATCTTTAAAAATCCTTTTATCTCTCTATACAACAGAATTTAAGGTATGTATAGGATATTTCAATGCCACATATTTTGTAAGTGTATAATACATGTAAACGGATATCGTCACCTCTCCTTTATTTAACCAGTGGAGCAGGACTACTATTCTGATGACACTTTTATTTCTATTTCTGTATGTGATGAATTACACCAACTTGCTCGAGAAAGTTAAAGATTCTCATTTCCAAATACCTTACGAAGTTATTGCTAAAAATGTTGGTTTTGTAGAACGAATCGGTAGAAACTAAGCAGAAGATTTAATTGATTTATATGTTTGGGTGAGTTAAAAAATTGCTAACACCTCTTTCAAATGCATGGAATATACAGGGATTTATAACTTAATATAGAACATAAAACAGGAGAAGTTCATCTTGTAAATAACGGGCCATACTTATGGAATTAGAATCAAATGTTAAAGTAATTGTTTTATTAGAAAAGTTAATTGGCACTGGTAACAACAGTAAGGGGTGGATTAGAAAATGAAAATTGCAATAGTCTGTTTTGATAACTTTACTGATATAGATGTTTTTCTACCATGGGATTTATTAAATCGTGTACGTTTAGTTGGCGGTATTTCTGATTGGAACGTTCAACTATTAGGAACGGGAAAAACTCATATATCCATGTCTGGCTTACGTATTCCCATGACAGGAAGCATATCTGATATTCCGTCTGCTGACGCTGTAATATTTGCAAGTGGTAAGGGTGTACAAAATTTATATAAAAATCAAGAGTATCTTAATAGCATTCATGTAGATCCTCAAAGACAATTAATAGGATCTATGTGTTCTGGTTCATTACTACTAGGAGCTAAAAAATTACTAACAGGTAAGAAAGCCACTACATATCCGTCCGTAGTAGAACAGCTTAAAGAATTTGATGTAGACGTTATTGAACAAAGTTTCGTAAACGAAGGAAATATCTCGACTGCTGCAGGCTGTTTTGCTGCTCAAGATCTCTCAGCCTGGATTATAAGAACCCTAATCAATGAAGAAATGGTCGATACTGTTCTAGAAACTGTTCAGCCAGTAGGCAAAGGTTTATATTTTTAATTTCAAATCAAGTTGAGAGATTGGTTGCTCCTCAAAACGATAAAATGAGCCTTTTTGCTTGATGGCGACATAATATCCCTCCATTTTCAATTTAATTTAATAAAAAACCCGCGAATCATTCACGGGTTTTTTATTAATAACTAATTGCTATTGTACCTTCACCTGCATGTACTGCAAATGAAATTGGTAATGGGTATAATTTGAAATCCATTTCAGGGAATGCTTGTCTAATATCTGAAATCCATTCTTCAGCTCCATCTTTATCGTTAGCATGGAACATATGAAGTACTTTTGGTAATTCTTTTTCAAGTTCATTTTTAATGTATTCTCGACATTTTTGGATTTTGCGAACTTTCTTTTCAAGTAAAAGCTCTCCACCTTTTACTTCTAATATTAAGTTGACACTTAATAAACTTCCAAGTAAAAATTGAACTCCCTTTACACGTCCACTTGCGTAAAGGCCTTTTAAACTTTTCGGGAATACGTGGAAAGGTCTTCTTTTTTCATCTACTAATGTTTTGTGTATATCTTGTAACGTCATACCATCATTGTATAACGATTTCGCTTTTCTAATTAGTTCATCCATTGGATAACTTGTTGTTTTACTATCCAATACCGTTAATGGGAAACCTGCCATGTCTGCAGCTAACTTCATGTTTTGATAAGTTCCACTTACTTTTCCGCTAATAGCAACTGCAAATCCCTCTTCATATTCTTCTTTGCATTTCGAAAATAACTCTACCATTTCCCCTATGTTAGGTTGTGATGTAGTGACAGTTTTACCTTCGTTTAACGCATTATAGACGCGCTCACGCACACCATCTTCACAATCTTTGTACGACACACCATCAATAATAACTTCAATTGGGATAACAAAGTTATCTCCTTCTGTTGTAAAACTCGCAGTTGTACTATCAGTAATCCAAGCAACACGCTTCATGTTGTTCCTCCCTTAATTCAATTCCTCTTTTCTGACTTTTCTATATATTTATGTTACGAAAAGAGAATATCCCTGTAATAGTAACAGGACTTTATTGTTTTGGCTATAGTAGATGGATATTAAATGTGAATATTTTTTGTCATTTTCACGAAAAAAAGAAGAAAACCGAAGTATTTGCCCGATTTTCTTCTTTTTATACATTATTTAAAGGTTTCATTATCTAAAATTACAACATAATCATTCGTCAATCGGCCAGCTTCCTTCGTATAACTAACAAGTCTTTGTACGTTATCACAGCAAAGTTTCGCTCCCCATACGAGTAACGGTACGCCGATGAAGTCGATGTGAAATCTTCTAGAAAACAGACCACCGAAAGTCATTGGTAAAGGTACTGTTGGTGATGTATTAGAAAAAATAATCTTTTCATGACTTTGATAATGTTTTTGCAAAATCTCTCCTAAATGTTTCATCGCAGGTACAACGACTTTTGATGCGCCACATCCAATTGTATAAACCGGATTACCATTTTCATCTATTCCATGAAAAATGATTTTGCCCATATCTTCTGTTTTTAATTTATTAAAGTAATCTACATTCAAAATTTCTTTTTTCGTTAACTTACGATCAGTTGGTAATTTATTTAAATGATAAGCAGCAGCGAGTGAAGTTGAATGTGTTCCACCAAAATCTGTATAAATGAATATCATATTATCATCCCTTGTTGTAAAAGTTCAATGTTATTTAGTATTACCGTTCACAGCATTGATAAACAAAGGATGAATGTATTTACAATTTTTTTGTTAATTCATTATATATTTTTCAATTATACTATCGTCTATTTATTACGGTACATAATGTAATAGTCGTAAGCATTATTAATAAAAATAAACAGACGTACTTTTGACTCGTACATCTGTTAGCATCTTTATTCAAAACAAACATATCTATTAACCCGTATGAACTGTCAATTATCAATAGATTCTACACCTTTAGAATTAGTCTTATTTAATACTTGAATATTAAATTTACTAGCTAGCATTAAAGTGATTTTATAAATAAAATATCCTACAATAGAACCTATAACGTTAAAAATCACATCATCAATATCAGTAATACGTCCCCATCCACTAAATAAAGACTCTGTTAGTTGTAATAACTCAATACTAATTGATATAGCTAAACCTAATAAAATAGTATTTTTAATTTTTTTGAATTTATCCCATATAATTGGTGCTAAAAATCCTAAAGGCATTAATAATAAAATATTTCCACCTACATTTCTTACGATGAGGCCAATCATAAATAGAACATCACCATCATAAGCAATTCCTATTTTATCAATATCTTTAATAATTGAAGCAAAGGGGATACTATTGATTGAAAGTCTTATATGCCCAAAACTAGTTGGAAAACCGATTGGAATAGGGAATAAAGTTATTGCAACAACCATACCAATATATATTACGAATAGAAAACTAATTAGTTCTTTCCACCAATTCACACCTTTTTTACTTTTCATTCCAATAAAAATACTTCGTACAATCAAATAACAGATAACTCCTACTATGATAAACACACTACCATTGATCATATACAAACTGTTAACACATCCTATCATAGTAATATTTTATAAATCTGCAGATATAAATATAATGTTCTTAAATTCACTTGTATAGAATTATATTTCATTCTAGAAAACATTTATTTATAAAATAAATGTTTTCTAGTTAAAATACTTTTCAAAACAAAAACAATCGTGAACTCGTTTAAATTGTTTTCTTATCTCTTCTTTATTTTCACCTGTATAATGAGCAAATGTTTGAACTGGATATAACTGATCAACGTTACTTTTCATTACACCTTTTATCTCGTCTGTATGATCGGAATATACATGTAAATATGAATCTACGTTTACAAATCCGTTCTTTTCATACCATTCGTGAACCCATAAATTGTCCCTAGTCCACGCTTCCAATCGATTTAGGTTAAGTTCTTTCGCTAACTTTTCTGCCGCATTTAATAGTTGATTAGCAATCTTCATTCTACGAAAATCCGGATGAACTGCAATATGCCAAATCATGCCGCCAAGACCAGTTCCTCTTGAACAAACTGCACGTTCTTCTAATTCATATTCGATATCTATTAAACCCACAATTTGATTTTCATATACTGCTACTAATTCAATAGCAGGATTTTCATATTTTTCTTTCTCTCTAAATACATTATCGTAATATGCTGTATCTAAAAAAGACAACACACGACAACGTACCCAACCAGCTTCATCCTCTTTTCTATACGCTCTAATTTCTATATCCATATAATTAAAAAGCTCCTTCTATTTCTGTCATTAATTTTTCGGGTCCTGCTCCTTTATTTGATGGAATAACTAATGTAATTCCTACACCTGGATATACGGCTGAGCGAAAACTGACTCCTGGATCATATCCCATTACATGATATTTGAATGTCTTGTTTTCTCTTGTTTCAATCCATATTCCATAGCCGTAAGACTGATTTTTATTTACTTGAATGTGCGGAGTTAAAAGTATGTTTGTATATTCTCGGCTTATGATTTCATAGTTAAATAACGCTTCCCAGAATTTCAGCATGTCTGGCGCAGTAATAAAAGCACCACCATCAGAACCACCTTTTATTGGTATAGAGTAGGCGTTTGTTCTCCAATTTTGGTTAATTTCGTCTTTTATATATCCTAGAGCTGTGTGTCTTGGTAATCTATCTAAAGAAAAATAGCCAGAATCATTCATACCAATTGGATTGAATATGTTTTTTTCTATATACTCCGTAAATTTAAGTCCTGTCTGTTCTTCGATTATTAATCCAAGTATGATAAAACCTGCATTGTTGTAATGAAACTTACTTCCAGGTGCAAACATCATATTTCTGTTTTGGAATAATGGTAAGAAGTCTTTTAAATTTTTTAATAGATACATAGGAGTTTCTTTCCAAAGATCCTCAAAGTTATCCATAATACTTTCATCAAAATAATCCGGAATACCCGAACTATGCGTCAAAAGATGATGTATTGTAATATCTTCATTAAAGTTTGGAAAGTTTATACGTAAACACTCTTTTAACTTTGTTTGAAGAGTAATTACACCTTTTTCAACAAGTTGACAGATACCGATAGCAGTGAATATTTTACAACCGGAGGCAATTCCGAACCTTGTTTGTAGCGTATTATTTATACATTCATTGCGATTTGCGTAACCAAACGCCTCTTCATAGACTAAGCCTTTTTCTTCTTTTACTAAAATTACCCCAGAGAAATCTATATACTGATGCATTTCTTTTACAATGCTGTCTATTTGATCTTTTGTTTTCATTACAAAAACCACCCTCGTTTATCAATATTGTTCACCTTTCTTATATTTCCATATATAGGAGGGTAAACCCTCCTATTGAATACCGTAAATCAAAACCAAGATTACTATTTTGAATTGATTGACTCAGAGGAATGCACTTTAGACTGTGATGGCAATAAAATAAACACACATAATATGATAGTTATAAGCAGCATTACCAGTGAGCCTAAAATAACCACAAGTTGGATAGAAATAAATTGAGTTGCGACTCCGAACAAAATCG
Source organism: Bacillus cereus group sp. MS39 (assembly GCF_040448665.1). Classification (NCBI taxonomy): domain Bacteria; kingdom Bacillati; phylum Bacillota; class Bacilli; order Caryophanales; family Bacillaceae; genus Bacillus; species Bacillus cereus group sp. MS39. The sequence continues at coordinate 2,746,580 of NZ_CP123058.1, forward strand.
TAATTAAAATGGTGATGCCCGCAATCACAAGCCCATATATACTCCCAATCCGTCCCATCATATGGACAGGTATATTATTTTGATAAAAGGTATAAAATCCTGTATTTGCATACGCCATAGAGAAAGATAAAATAAAGAATCCGATAGCAGCTATTAAAAATTCATTTGAAAAAGCATAAATTAAATAACCGATTGCTATGAATAATGATCCTATTCTAATTAAAAATGAAGGCGATATTTTTTTGGATAAAATTGTATTTGTTATAGCTCCTAAAATAAACCCGGCTCCAGCGATACTAACTAAAAAGCCATATTCACTATCTGTTAACAATAAAACTTTTTTCGCAAATGACAATTCAAGTGAATCAGTTGCGGCAACTAAAACCATCATCCCTTGAAATAAGAAATACACAAAAACGATATATAAAGATTTTTTACTGAAATTTAAAACGATGTTCCAATCTTTTTTTAGTACAGCTAAAGATAACTTATCATTTGACGTAGTAATATCGGATTTTTTATCAAGATTAGGTAACAGCAATGTAATTACTCCTGATAAGAGAAATGCTATAGCATTTATATATATAGCAAACTCCGGTGTACTTGCTATTAACAATACTCCCGCTATCGCTGGACCAATTAAAGATGCACCAGATCCTATTAAACTACGTAATGAGTTGAAACGTTGTCTTTGCTCTACTGGAACTAATTTCGTCATATATGTCATAGCAGCAGGCTCATAAATCGCATTTGCCATACTAATAAAGAATACGAATACATAAACAACCCAAAGTGATGGAAGTAACGGTAAAATAGCGATAAATACCGCACGATATATATCGAGGTGAATCATTAACTTCCGTTTATTTAAACGATCAATCATACTTCCTGACCAAGCGTTTGTAAATAAAGCGGCTAATGGTTTAATTACATATAAAGTAGCAACAGCTAAAGCTGATCCCCCCATATTATAGACAAGTACATTTAGTGCTATTAAGTAAATCCATGCCCCTAAATTCGCAATACCAACTCCAGACAGTAGTAAAAATGGATATTTCCAATCTTTAAGTAAGTTTTTCATTTTAGGCCCCCGCTTTCCAAATTGTTGTGAAACAATAAAAAAATCCCACCCCCAAGACTTTTAGTCTTAGGGACGAGATTTATCATCGCGGTGCCACCCTAGTTTGTTAATATGTCGCCATATTAACCTTATCAGGTACTGCATTCTAATTCATGCTTATACCATAGCTCTATAACGGGAGCTCCCGTCACACTATCCCCTAATAAAAGGTTCCGATGTGCTGCTCAGAGGCTTGGTTCAATAAAGAATTTTTACTCCTTTTCAGCTAAATGGAGCTCTCTGTGAAAAATTCATTTTATTTACTCTTCTCTTCACTGCATTTGATTTTCCCCATATTATCACAAGTTTATTTAACTGTAAATATAAAATAATCAGATATTTACCGACATGTCACTGGTGATTATCTTATTTATTATTTTTTCAAAAAATTACGGTGCGTGAAATTACTTAAATCTATAAAAAAAGAGCCTATTGTATATAGACCCTTCACATTGCCCAAATTAATTTGTATTCGCCTCTGCTAACGGTTGTAACGGTGGTTCTAATTCTAGTTCTAATATATCGCCTTCTTGTATATCATGTCCCTTTTCAATGCTTTGACTCGTTACATAGCCCGTACCTGTAGTTTTTAAATCTAATTTTAATAGTTTAGAGAAATACATAACATCACGCATGGACCAACCTTGTAAATTTGGCATTTTTGCGTTATTCCCTAGTAGAAATATACGATCGCCTTCACTCATTACTTCGCCAGACTGCGGATATTGTTTCATTATTTTTCCTTCTCCTAAAATTATCGGTTGTAGTTTCTCCTTTTTTACACTATTCTCTACCGTATCCATTGATTGATTGACATAGTTTTGTACTTTTAATTGGGATCGTTTCGTTGCATCTGCCATTTGTATTTCTGTATATGGTTTCACCTTTAAATATTCAAGGCCATTTTTCATAACTGGTTTAAATATTTCAGCAAGCGGCTGAGCTCCATATTCGTCTCCTTTTAACTTTGGTTGCTTAATAGCTAAGTATACAATTAACTCTGGATCATCAATTGGAGCCATTCCTAAAAATGAAAAAATATAATTCTCTTTTCCTTCCATATATCGTCCATTTTCAGGATTCGGAATTTGAGCTGTTCCTGTCTTACCTCCTATTGGATAACCATCCACTTTATACATTGTACCAGTACCTTTTGAGGACGTAATAACACGCTCCATTAAGTTCCTTACCTTGTCCGCTGTCTCTTTTTTTATTGGATTCCCAATTTCTTTCGGTTGATTTTCCATAATAACTTGTTTGTTTGTTGGATTTACAACTTTGTCAACGATATATGGTTGCATCATTTTCCCGTCATTTGCTATAGCAGTAGCTGCTTGGATTAATTGAATGGGAGTTACTGTAGAACCTTGTCCGAAAGAAGATGTCACTTGTTGAATTTGTGTATTTAATAATAAAGTATTTTTACTTTCACCAGGTAAATCTATTCCGGTTTTTTGGTTGAATCCAAATTTTTTCATGTATTGCTTAAATTTATCCGGTTTCAATAACTGATCTTCTAAAATAGAAAAAGCTACGTTTGATGACCTTTCAAACCCTTCATCAAATGTAATAGATCCCCATCCAAACCCACCGTTATGATCTTTAATATCAGATGAACCAACTGAATATTTTCCGGATTGGAAATATTCTTTCCCGTTATATACCCCTTCATTAATTGCAGCAGCTAACGTAAATACTTTCATAGTTGAACCTGGTTCAAATGCATTTGCGATTGGGTCATTTAAAAAATATTCAATATCGCCTTTATTAGGATTAAAACTTGGTTTACTAGACATCGCTAAAACTTTCCCTGTCTTTGGATCCGCTATGATTCCTACTAACATAGAAGGATCATAGTGATCTTGTGCCTTATTCATCGCTTCTTCTAAAAAACTATTAATTTGTTTATCAAGCGTAAGGTACACGTTATTTCCATTTTTAGCGGGTTCTATTTTTCCTATATCATTTGTAAGGGGGATGCCTTTTCGTGCTCCCACATATTCTATTTTCCCATTTGTCGAGCGCAAATATTTATCCAGACTCTTTTCAAGTCCGAATTTCCCTTCTGTATTTCCTTTATCGTCAGGTCTAGCAAAACCAAGAATATAAGATGCAAAATCTTCATTTGGATACACTCTTGCTTTCTCTGGCATAAAAGAAACACCCGGAATTTTCATTTTTCTGATTTGTTCTTTCAATTCTCTAGATAAATTCCGACCAACTTTTCCGATTTCAACTTGCGTACGTCCATCATGAAATTTTTTTAATACGTCCTCTTTATCAATTTCAAGCGCATCAGCTAATTGCCTTGCGGTTTCATCTTTATTTTTCACTTTATTTGTTCCTTTTAAATTCACAACAACACGGTAAGTTGTGGAATCTTGGACTAATACTTTTCCAGCTTGATCATATATTGTGCCACGATTTGCTTCCAAAACACCCTTTTTATTATGTTGTTCAGTTGCAAGGTCCTTTACATCTACATTATGGACGACCCCTACTGCTTGAATATAGAAAAAACGCAAAAGCATAATAAGAAACAAAACAATAAAAGCAACCATAAAATACCGCGCGCCTTTATTCGTTTGAAGTTTATGCATATTTATCCCCTTTCTTTCACAATTAACTACTGCAGAGGTGTGCTACAATTATGTAATTTTTGTTTTCAATACTATATGTTTCGAACTTTTCCTTTTAATTCCTTTAAATCGTTCTGAAAGTAGCTGTTGTTTCTGCTTTTATTTTTCTATTTACAGTACGGTGCGTGAAATTTAAGAATATTCCGTCATAAGATGGTTAACTTATACAAATTTAATAGGAACTTATGATGCTAATTCCGTTGTTCTTTCGCCACTCTTTTCATACGCATACCCTTATCTTGTGCATAATAAAAAAGTTCCCTTCTGGATTTCCAAAGGAGAACTTTTTAACAAACCTATAAATAGTTATTTATAAAAATTAAGCTATATGATTATATTTCGCTAAAAAAGGAATTCGTTTCGCCACCAATACGTACATTTTAAATACAAATTTCGCTATCGGTTCAAACATACGTGTACTTCGCACTACTAAACCGCTCGTAATAAATGTTAAGAAAGCTGCACCAAGTATATCTAGAGGATAATGAACTCCTACGTACATACGTGATACACCAACTAATACTGCCCAAATAAGAGCGACATATTTAAGTTTTTCTCCTCTAAGTAAAAATACAAATGCGATGGAAAATACAAGTACAGAGTGATCACTAACAAATGATGAGTCTGCTGCATGTGGTACTAATTGATGTACATCATGTGATACAAATGGACGCGGATGATAATAAACCTCGTGTATAAGAACATTTACTAGTAATGTAATAATAACTGAAAGTGTCGTATATAAAACTGTATATTGTTTTATTATTGCATTCTCTTTCTTTCCATTATTAAACCATAAGATAAACATAAATAGAATGGCTACATATGCAGCGCTATTTGTAATAGCAACCATTAGCGTATCTAATAGTTTGGACGATCCAGCAAAACTATTAAACCATTGAAATACTGTGTAATTCATAATACTCTCTCCTTAAATAAAAGCATTCTTGATTTACACAGTATACAACATCAATATGAAAATGGGCTTAAACTTTTCTCATCTAATTCTCATTTTATTATTACTCATTTGACAATATTGAGACTAATTATTACGACTAATTATGTATAAAGCTGAAAAACCTTTAAAACAATACGAATTACATACTTTTCATATGTAGAATACATAACATTGTTACTTAAATATAGTAGTTGCGAAATCGTATTTTTAATACATACGAAGTGCGATATTACCAAATTGTTCTCCTTGTTCCATACGACTTAACGCCCCAATGGCTTCTTCTAACGAATATACTTTATCAATAATTGGTTTAATCTTATGTTTCTCAATAAACTTAACCATTTCATTAAATTCCTCACGGCTACCCATAGATGTCCCCATAATATCGATTTGGTTATAAAATAATGCACGTAATGGCAATTCAATTTTATCTCCTGAGCTTGCACCAAAATTAACAATTCTCCCATTTGGTTTTAATACATCAAAATATTGTAAGAATGTTGCTGGACCTATACTATCGATTATTAAATCTACTTTCTCTCCGCGTAAACTCTCTTCCCAATTTCCAGAACTATTAAAAGAAAAGTCTGCGCCATATGTTTCGGCAAACTGTCTTTTGTTCTCTACCCTTGATGTAACACTTACTTTTGCGCCAATTGCTTTCGCAAATAACATCACAAATGTCGCTACACCGCCGCCTATTCCCGGAATTAAAACATGTTCTCCACACTTCAATTTACCCTTTGTAAAAAGCGCTCTATATGCTGTTAATGCCGATAAAGATAAAACTCCAGCCTCATCCCAAGTAAGATATGACGGTTTTGCCACTACATTTTCAGCTGGCACAATAACAAATTCAGCAAACGTCCCATCTTTCGGTCCACCTAACACCTCTGGTAAATCTGGTACTTCGGCAATATTTTCCCATCCAATGCTAGGATTGATAATAACCTCGCTATTTAATAAATTATTTGAAACACCTTCTCCGATTTCTGTAACAATTCCTGAACCATCTGACCCTATTACTAACGGCAGCTCCATTTCTTTTCTATTGTATATAATAAATAAATCCCTATGATTTAATCCTGCAGCTTTTAACTTTACTTTTACTTCACCGGCATTAAGATTTGTTTCAGGTAAAAATTTATATTCTAATCCTTCTACCCCTTTTTTATATTGATGTACAATAGCTTTCATTGTTTAATTCCCCCTTAATATTTTCAATGTACTAGAAATATCGAAATAAATAAAATAATCCGTCTCCAATAATTAGAAATAATGTATATCGTTATGACAAAAGAAAAAATCCCTCCCTATAAATAACGTAGGAAAGGTTTTTAAAATTTTTTAGATAAGAATCTGTAATTTTAGTTTTTTTGAGTTTTGGCCAATTCTAAAATTCTTTGAATAAACGGTGCCTTTTCCTTTGTATATGAAACACGATCAAAAGGATATGTAGTTGCAAGTTTCTCTTTTAATTCTCTATATTCTTTACGTGCCCATTCATGTTTTATTAGAAAGTCTCGAAATAAAAGATTGTTTTTCCATTCGTCACTATTATAAATATAAACATGCAAATGATGGGTACCAGCTCTCCATTTTCCCTTTCTAAAAAAACGTCGATTAGGTGTTTCTTTTGGAACATACTCATATCCAATATTTAATAAATCTTCAATCCACTTTTCAGTAATTTGTAAATCCGTTACGCCAATCATCATATCAATTAGAGGTTTCGCTCCTAATCCTTGTACAGATGTGCTCCCTATGTGTTCAATAGCGATACATTCTCCTCCAAATAATGAAATAAATTTCTCTTTTTCTATTCCATACTCTTCATACCAATCTTTTTGATATGGTTTAATAACGATTTGTTGTTGCATATTGTTCACCCTCTTATAAGTGTTTATTATTATATTTATAAAATTTCATGTGATTAACATAGGATTTTTACAAAATATGTCGAATACTGAAATATACAACTTAATTATAATAAATGTGAGGTATATTATGAAAGATATTCCAGTTGAAATTCAATTAAATCAAGTAACATTCCAATTAAAAGAACATCATAATTTTGATTGGCTTATGAAATTAGGAACCGTATTTGCGGTTTTTGACCAGCAAGATTCAGGAAATCTATCTTTTGGTGTAGAAAAAGATGGTCATAAGAAATTTATTAAATATGCAGGGGCACATACAATTGCATATAATGGAAAGACCAGCGATGCAATTGATAGATTAAAAAATTCAGTTTCCTTATATGAAGAATTAAAGCATAAGTCACTTATACAATTAATTGAACATTTTCCCGTTCAATCTGGATATGTCTTAATTTTTGATTGGTTTGATGGCGAATGTCTTCATTCACATTGGAGTTTCCCGCCTCCTGAGAAATATAAAAATCCAAACTCTCCTTATTATAAATATAAGCATTTATCTGTTTTGGAGCGAATTCAATCCTTAAATTCTATGTTTTCTTTCCATACATATGTCGAAAAGGAAAACTATGTAGCAATAGATTTTTATGACGGTAGTATTTTATATAATTTCCATACAAATGAGACGAAGATTTGTGATATTGATTTGTATTCTAAAAAACCATACGTGAATAAAATGGGAAGATTATGGGGTTCCTCGCGTTTTATGTCTCCTGAAGAATTTAAGCTAAACGCTATGATTGATGCAAGAACAAATGTATTTAATATGGGGGCGATGGCTTTCGAAATTTTAGGAGGTGGAAAAGATCGTTCCTTTACAAAATGGGAAGCAAGTAGGAATTTATATGAAATAGCGTATCGTGCTGTAAATGAAAGCCGAGCTGAACGATATGAATCAGTTAAAGTATTTTATGAAGAGTGGATAAACGTGGCAAATGCTGAAAAGATATAACCTATATTATTAAAAACATAAAGTTTCTACTATAATCATGTATAATACATATAAAATGGAAATTCAAAATAACGAGGAAAATATTATGAACTTTGTTTATATTAATCAAAACGTATTAAATAATCTTCTTTACATTTTAAGTAGTATATTTATTTTTTATTTTATATATGATAGCGGACGCTATTTAAAGAAATATAAAAAATTACTTATTATCCTTTGTACGAGTATCCCTCTTATTTTATGTATGCGCTATCCAATCTATATGGATGAAAATTGTATTCATGATTTAAGACAAATACCAGTTATAATAGGCACACTTTATGGTGGCTTCCCTGTTGGTATCATTTTGTTTGCTATTTTATTAATTACAAGATTTTCATTTTATGGATTTAGTATGTTAACAATACTAGTTTATGGCACAATGTTTATCGTTACAGCATTCGCATCCGCAAAATTTAATAAGTATAATAGAAAAATTAAAGTAGCTTATGGAATGTTTTTAACATTTTTTCTAGCAATATTTACAACTGTAATTGTATTAACTTTATCAGATTTTGAAGTGAATAATTTGTACATTATTTATTTCATAATATTACCAACCATTTTGATGTTGTTTGTCATTTATTTTAATGAAGTTTTAAAAGATGCAGTATGTATGCGATCGAAGATGATTAAAATGGAAAAAATGGAGATTGTTAGCCAACTTGCTGCTAGTATATCGCACGAAGTAAGAAATCCCTTAACTGTCGTAAAAGGATTTACTCAACTTTTAAAAACACCTAATTTAACTCCAGAATCAAGAGACGAGTATATTGAACATATACTTGAAGAGTTACATCGTGCACAAGGAATTATTGATGATTATTTAACGTTTGCCAAACCTGCTTCAGAAAAATCAGATCATATTTCAGTAGAACAAGAGTTAACTCGAGTTATTAATATGATCTTACCTTTATGTAATATGAATACAATACATATTACGAAAGATTTCTCTAGGGCATCAATTGTTGGTAATAAACAGCACTTTCAACAATGTTTTTTAAACCTAATAAAAAATAGTATTGAAGCAATGCCTAATGGTGGTACTTTACATATCTCCTCATCTATTAGTAATAATAAAGTTATAATACGAATTGAGGATAGCGGAATTGGTATGTCACAAGAGCAAATAAATCGATTTGGCGAACCCTATTTTAGCACAAAAACAAAAGGTACAGGATTAGGTACAATGGTTGCTGTTAAGATTCTTGAAACGATGCAAGGTAGTTTAAAAATCCGAAGCCTCGTTAATAAAGGTACAACTTTGACAATTACATTGCCGAAATGTAATACGAACTCATCTGAAAACAAATAAAAAAGGAGCATAATTGCTCCTTTTTATTTGTTTCGATACATAAGTATCTTCTATGTTTTTTTAGTTTACATTTGTGGAGACTAATTAGAAATTAGTACCCTCCGCCCCAGCAGCTGCATCCAACGATAATTAATAAAATAAATAACACAACTAGTAAAGCGAAACCTCCACCAAAACCACAAGAACCACCGTAACTCATATTTTCTCCTCCTTTTGGTTTGAAAACTAATAGGTAGTTGATCATTTTAACTGGTTCGTATTATACATTATGTGAATATCCCTTTTTTGAGCATGTCTACATAAAAATAAGTAAAAGCACTCATTTGAGAGTGCTTTAAAATGGATACCAAAAGTTTTGAAATACATGTAACTTTAAATATACTGCAATAATTAAAATAAAAACACCTACAAATAAAGCAATGAAATCCCCTTTTTTCGCTTTATTTGTATAAAACCATGTACGTTTATCCTTCTTTCCAAATCCTCTTAAATCCATTGCATTTGAAACTGTATCGATTCTATCTAGTGAATGAATAATTAAAGGCCAGAAAATTAAGACACGGTTTTTTATACGAATCCATAAACTTGCTTCTCCTTTTTCAAAAGCTACTCCTCTCGCCTCTTGCGCATGTTTAATAACTTTATATTCGGACTGAATATCAGGTATATAACGTAATGCAATATTTATTGCATATGTAATCTTATAATGAATTCGAAATTTACTTAAGCTACTCACAAATTTGCTTGGATCAGTCGTATATATAAAAATAAGTGTAAATGGTAATAACGTAAAATATTTTAATGAAAGTGTAGCTGCATAAAATAATGTTTCATATGTAATTGTTGCATATCCGATATGTAAAAACGAAGTATATGATTCGGTTAATTCAGATCCATGAGTTGGTGTAATAAATAAAATCATGACAGAATTTAATAAACTAAATGTAAATATAACAGTAAAAACAAGGAAAATTTTACGAAATGGGATTTTAGCAATAAGTAGTCCGATACATCCAATCATAAATACAAATAGCAATATACGAAAATCAAAAAACAAAAAAGTAAGTGTCATACAAAAAATAAATAACAACAATTTCACTGCTTCATCCATGCGATGAAAATATGTACTATACACCTTCCTCCCTCCTAATATCCTCAAAATAATGTTCCATAAACCTTTCAGGATATGAAATCTCACTAAATTTAACTAGTTTCAATAAAGAACTTTCTCTTAGGTTCGCCCTTTGTAACGTTTCTGTATCCCCTAATACAACGGACGCGGAATTATTCGCAATAATTTCCCCTTCATCTAGAACAATCGCTCTGTCTGCATATTCTAAAGCGAGATTCATATCATGTGTGATAAAAATAAAAGATATTCCCTGTACAGCTAGTTTTCTAATAAACGACATAAACTGTTTATAATGATAATAATCTTGTCCCGCTGTCGGTTCATCTAATATGATAAGTTTCGGATTTGCTATTAGTACAGATGCAATCGTTACTCTCTTCTTTTGTCCATAACTTAATGCCTGAATTGGCCAATTTCGAAATGGATACAAACCACAAAGTTTTAATGTTTCTTCCGCTCTAAGCTTAATTTCTTCCTTTGAAAACTTTTTTAATTTTAATGAAAATGAAACCTCTTCTATAACAGTAGGTTGTGTAATCATATGATTTGGATTTTGCATCACATAACATATAACCTCACCACGTTTACGAATAGACCAAGAATTGATATTTACTTCATCAAATACAATCCTATCATTTTTTGTTTTGTTTATGCCTATAAGACTATGAGCTAATGTTGATTTACCGGCTCCATTATGGCCCAAAAGTGCTACAATTTCACCTTCATATATGGAGAAATTTACATTGTCCAATACTTTTTGTTTATTAGGATAGGAGAATGACAAATTCTCTACTTTCAATAATTCTTTTTTTGTAGGAGTACCTTTAAAAGAAACTTGCTTCTCCATCCACTCATTTATTACGCTACGAACACTTTCCCTTTGAAGATTTTCAAGTGGGTAGTATATTACGTCATTATTACCATCAAACTGCAATTTCTTTAATACTTCTACGTACATAGGCTCTCTTAAGCCGATAGATGGTAATATATTTGACGCTAAAATCTCTTCTGGTGTCCCTATCGCAACAATTTCCCCTTCATTCATTAAAATGATTTTATCTAAATCCAGGTTTAACATTTCTTCTATTCGATGTTCAATAATTACAATTGTTTTATTATATTGTTTATGTATGCCTTTAATAAGTTCTATCGTATGTAAACTACTTGCTGAATCTAAATTTGCTAACGGTTCATCGAACAATAATATATCAGCATTTGTTGTTAACAAACCTGCTAAAGAAACAGTTTGTTTTTGCCCTCCTGATAATTCATGTGGACTTTGTTTATGAAAAGCATGCATCTTTACCTTTTTTAATGAGTCCGAAACAATCTTTTTCATATCATCTTGATTTACACATTCATTTTCTAAATAAAAAGCTACGTCCTCTTCTACTGTAAGACCAATAAATTGAGCATCTTGATCTTGCAAAATTGTTCCTACCTGTTTACTCAGTTCAAAAACACTCTCTTTTCTCGGGTCTTTTCCGGCAATTAAAATATTACCAGTACTAATCCCTTCATAAGAAAAGGGGATTAGCCCATTTATACAATGAGCTAACGTTGACTTCCCTGAACCACTTCGTCCAGCAATTAGTACTTTTTCTCCAGGGTATATATGAAATGTAATGTCTTTTACAGTAGGCTGCGCAGCATGTTCATATTGAAAGCTGAATTGTTCAAAAGAAATGATTGGTTGCATGTTAACATCCCTACTTTTCAATTTTTAAATGTGTATGTTTCTTATTAGATTTAGCTAGACCTATTGTAATTGGCAATCCAAGAACTAAAAATACAATAACATCAGCAATTGTTGCTCCTAATACTTGTATAATAATTTTGTCAAATGGTTCTCCCATCACAATAACATCGAATGCCCCAGCAAATATAATAGCAATGACAATACCAATTAACCCAGTAATAGCTAAATAAGAAATATCCCGCTTATTATACGCCCCGTTTTTCACACTAAAGCTAAATCTTTTTTGAATGAGTCCCATTGCAAAGCCGATAATGCCTGAACTAATAACCCACCCCCACCAAATACCCCATCCAGCGATTGTATCTGTTACGGTATGACCGATAAGTCCTATTAAAAGTCCTGCCACTGGACCAAATAACGCTCCAAAAACGGTTAAAATAGCTAATGCAGGTTTAATAAATGTATTGGGTGCAATAGCAAATCCCCAAAGTCCTAATATCCCGTATAATGCTGCTCCAATTCCGATTGCTACTACTAACTTTGTTGATAATTTGTTCATTACAATTCCCCTCCCGTATTAGTCAACTTTTATTACTCTATATTTATTTTGAAAATGAATTATGCATCGACACTCCCTTTCTATACAACAAAAAATGACCCCTTACATAAGAGGTCATTTTCTTCACGTTCAAGAATCCTCTTATCTTCCAAAAAACACATCGTGTCCTCTGCGGAATTAGCACCTTCCTATAAATTTATATAGGGGTTGCTGAGGTTTCATAGGGCCGTTCCCTCCACCTCTCTGGATAAGTATTAATTTGTAATTCGTATTATGGCACTAATAAGTATAAATTTCAATACTTTTCTAATTATTTTTATTTTTCGTTTAACGGTGCGTTTAAATCATTGTATCCTTATCGGAATTGTGAAATAATGAATTCAAGATAGTTACGGGAGGAATGTACGATGAAAGTAATCGGTTTAATTGGTGGACTAAGTTGGGAATCTACATCGTTATACTATAAACATATTAATACACTTACACTCTCTCAATATGATCAAAATGCGAAGCTTGTTTTATATAGCATGGACTTTGGTGAAGTAACTACTTTATTACAAAATCATCAATATGAAGAAGTGAAAAACGAATTAGTCACAGTTGCAAAAAAGGTTGAAAAATCCGGAGCTGATTGTTTATTAATGTGTTCCAATACGATCCATTTATTTGCTGAAGAAGTAGAAAATGCAATATCTATTCCACTTCTTCACATTGGTGATGTAAGTGCTAAAGAAATGGTAGAACAGAATATAAAGCGTATCGGACTATTGGGTACGAAACAAACGATGGAACAAGACTTCTATAAATCACGTCTAGCAAATTTTAATATTGAGACAATCATCCCGACTGAAGAGGATAGAAATTTTATTCATCATGTTATTTTAAATGAGTTAAGTAAAGGAATTATTTCAGAAACATCAAAAGAAAAACTTTTACAAATCACAAACTCATTAATTCAAAACGGCGCAGAAGGTATATTGCTAGGCTGCACTGAAATACCATTGCTCATTTCCCAAAACGACCTTACTGTACCTGTTTTTGATACCGCTTTTTTACATGCAAATACTGCTGTGCAGTTTGCAGGATAATAATATAAAAGCATAGAGGATTAACCTTTATGCTTTTATATTGTCTAAACTATTTATTTAAAAGAGATGTAATCACTGCAATTGCTTTTTTTGAACCACCACATTCTAAAAAACTATCATTCAGTTTTCGTATACCATGCTTATACTTTTTATTTGAAAGAACATCTGTTACCGCTTCTTTTAACGTTTGCACATTAACATTCTCTTTCAATAACCTATGTGCTGCTTCAAGTTCAGTTAATCTTTGCGCTATCATTGGTTGGTCTTTATCATGTGGAATGATGACAAATGGGACATTGAAATAAATAGCATCGTGTACGCTGTTCATGCCGCCATGTGTAATAAAAACATCTGCTTCACTTAATATTTCTGATTGGGGTACGTATGAAGCAATTATAAAATTGTCTGGAGCTTTCTTAATTTTAGAACGATCATTTCTATCACCAATTGCCATTACAACTATTCCATCAAAATCCGAGAAAGTATCAATACACGTATTAAAGAATGGTTCAAGCTCTTCAAGCAGTGTCCCCATTGAAATATATATAACTTCTTTACCTTTAAGCAATTCAAGTGGAAACTCTACATTTGTTTTACGATTTGAAATACTAGGACCAATAAAAATGTTATTTCTTCCAAATAAATCGCTATTAGGTTGAAAATAGCGACTTGTGTACACAAGAGTAATATCTCCCTTGTTATGCATAAATTGAAGATTATTTTTAGGCGTTACTCCAAATTCATGTTCCATTTGATATAGTAACTGTTCAGAAATTTTATCAGGTTGGAATGGTATTTCTGCATTTGGATGAAAAGGTAATGTTTCCAAAAAATTTTGAGGAATTAAAAATATAGGAGAAGAAACTATGCCTGGAATATGTAAATACTCCTTTACTAACTCTCCAGCGCCAAATATATCATAAATTACGAAATCAAAATGTATGTTTTCACATAATTGTTTCGTAATTTCTAATATATATAAAGAAGTTTGAACATGTACACGAAAGAAAGAATTCAGCCCATCTGGAGTTTCAGAATCAATAGAAATCTCCTTTAATAAATCTGGATGTGTATATACAGTAGCTCCCAAATCTTCAATTCTGCCTTTAAATTGTTCTGTCGTAATATAATGTACGTGATCACCTCGTTCAGTATAGGCTTTGACTAAACTTAATGTAGGATTTACATGTCCCTCTGCTGGAAAATTAACCACTAAAATATTTAGCACTTATCTCTCACTCCTTACATTTCAATACTCTTATTAATCATACTGTAATTATTACCGTCAATCTTCACCTAATAGTCCTAATATGCTTGCGACTTTAGGTTGATAAATAATTGTTAGTGATTAAATTAAAAAAGGCATCTACATAAGTAGATGCCAAACCGTGATAAGGAGTGTTCTGTGAGGTTAGAATAAGCTTTTCAGCTTGTCCTATGCTATCAATATATGATTTATTTTATAAAATGTGAATAATTGATAGAATGATTTTACCTCTCTATCACCCATTTTGAACCTATTTCTAAATAAGTCGACTCTAGTTTCTGTACTATTTCATATGTTTTAACCTTCTTGAGAGCTATCTATTTTTATAGTTTCTCCAGTCAATCTCTTATTTTTCAATTCAAAATAAGCATCTAAAACTTCTTTTCCAATATCAGAGTTAATACCAGATTTATCATTAATAACCCACGGCACAACTACAGAGAATGCTACTTCAGGATTATCATACGGCGCATATCCTGCTAACGTTAAATTATAACATTCTCTTCGCTCACCTTTTTCATTTCTTCCAATATCACTTTCTCCACCGTATACTGTCTGTGCTGTCCCTGTTTTACCTGCTGGCTTATAAGATGCTTTTTGGAACGCCCTTACTCCTGTTCCATCACCTTCTTGGAATACCTTTCTAAATCCTTCTTTTACTTGATTTATATATTCCTCTTTCATATCTATCTTATTTAAAACGATTGGTTCTACTGCATGCACCACTTTACCAATCTCATCTTTTTGCGACGTTTGCTCTCTTACCTCTTGAACAATTTGTGGCTTCATTCGATATCCACCGTTTGCGATTGTTGAAATATACTGTACAAGCTGAAGTGGCGTATAGGTGTCATACTGGCCAATTGAGTAGTCTAGTAAGAAACCAGGTTGATTATCTTTTTTACCAATTTGTCCAGCTGTTTCATTCGGTAAATCAATACCCGTTGGAACACCTAATCCAAATTGCCTGAAATAATACCTCATTTTATCAAAGTACTCCTGTTTAATATTTAATGAACTATTTTTTACATAATCTACACCTGCAATTTTTAATGCTGTATTAAACATATAAACGTTTGAAGAGACTTGTAACGCTCTTAAATCATCGATATTTCCAAACTCTTTCCAAGACTTTTTTTCCTTAGTTCCTTTAAACTTCATAGGTGCATCATAAAAATAAGTACCTGGTGTTATAGCTTTCGTTTCAAATCCAGTTAAAACTGTCGCACCTTTAACTGTTGATCCAAGCTCATAAGAACTAGTCATTGTGCCTAATGCATAGTCTTCAACTTCTGTTTTTCCGTCTTTTTCTACAAGTCTTTTCCCAGCCATGGATAATACTTGTCCGTTTTTCGGATTCATCATTACAACGAAAGCACGGTCCAACATGGATTCTGACGCTTTATATGCCTTTAATATTTTTTCAATACTTTCTTCTACTTTCTTCTGTAATTCCATATCTATTGTTAAAGTTAAATTCTTACCGCTCTTTCCCTCAGAAACGGTTTCCGTTCTAATTGTATTACCTTGTTTATCTGCAACGCTTCTTACTTCTTTTTTTGTACCATGAAGTACATCTTCATATTGCTGCTCGATATAACTTTTTCCAACCCTATCATTTCGGCTATAATCACGTACCAAGTAGTAATCTAATCGTTCACTTGGTAATCCTTCATCGGAATTAGAAACATTTCCAAGAACAGATCGGAATAATCCATCATTTACATACACTCTCTCCCAATCCACCGATACGTCTACACCTGGGAGATTCGCTAAACCTTCACTAATTATAGTAAATTCCTTTTCACTAACATCTTTTTTAATAATCTGAGGAGCCATTTGATAACCAGAAGTCATCTTACTTTTAATAGCTAACACTTTTATATCTTTCTCTGTTAATTCCTGAAGATTTTTATCTGTAACCCGTTTTCTTTTTAACTCTTCTATTTTTTTATCTAGCTTCTTGCCGCTAATATCCTTTTCTCTAAATGTATCTATTTCTTTTTTCGATACTAGATTTTCAGCCAGTTTCGGATTTAATTGCATCCAAAAATCTTTCTTATCTGTCTCATTTAACTTATCTATATCTTCTTGCGGCATTTCAATTATGTCTACAAGTTGTCTCGCGGTTTTTAATATATCTTCTGATTTTACACCTTTCATCTTTGTGTACGTGATCGTGCGTAAAGATGTATTATCAACAACTGGATTCCCTTCTCGATCAAATATTTTTCCACGTGGGACAGATAGGCTCACAGTTGCATTTTCTCTCTTTTCTACTTCATTTTTATAAGTCTCTCCATCGAAAATTTGCACTTTACCTAACTGTATAATCATTGCAGAAAATAATAAAAATACACAAAGAAATAAAATATTTAACCGCGTCGGTATTGCTCTACCACTTTTTTTCTCATGCTTTTTCACCTTGTCATAATCTCCTTCTTACAGAATTCCTAATAATAATTGAATCTATATATTAAAAGTAATGCACATTTTCTATACAGTACTTTGCACAAATATTAATATACTGATAAAAACTTAATAGAAATTAAAACAAAGGTTAAGAAAAGGTAAAGTTTACTAAATTAAATATAAAAATCCCCAATAACCGAAAGCTTAACTTTTGGTTATTGGGGATTTAGTAATTTAAGAGTTAATAATTGCGTATTGATTCGAATCTATCATCATAATTTGATAGAGATTTTTCACTCTGAGCTTTCGGCAAGTAAATCGTTACTGTTGTCCCGACTCCAACTTCACTCATAATACTTATATTCCCTTGATGACTTTCAATGATTTTATAACTTAACATTAATCCGATACCGGTACCTTTTTCTTTCGTACTATAAAAAGGCTCACCTAATCTCTTAATTCTATCTTCAGGTATCCCTATTCCTTCATCAATTACATGAATAATGACACCTTCATCGTTTATCTCTTTAATATGAATTGTAATTTTCCCGCCATCTGGCATAGCTTCGATTGAATTTTGCAAAATATTAATAAACACTTGTTTCAATTGATTTTCTGAGCATTCAATGCTTATGTCTTTGTTGTCTGCATATAGTTCCACTTGAATATTCGTCATAATTGCTTTTGTATTCATTAACGATACGACATTATTATAAATTTGATAAATATTTTTTTGTTCTGTATTTATCTCATCTGTTTTAGCAATTGATAAAAACTCTTGAAGAATCGCTTCTATTCTTTCAATTTCAGAAAGCATTAAATCAAAATATTTTTCTTGATCTTCTTTATTAATTTGAAATAACTGTATAAACCCTTTAATGACAGTTAATGGGTTCCTCACTTCATGAGCCACACCAGCTGCTAATTGACCAATTGCTGCAAGTGTATCTGATTTATTTAGCAATTCCTCTGTCTTTTTCCGTTCTGTAATATCGCGTACAATGATCATAATTTTATCATGTAATAATGGTAAGCATCTAGCTTCAAAGAAATCGACACTCCCATTAATTGTAAGTGGATATTCAACAATTACATTCGTCCCTTTTTCCTTCACTTGATGAATTGCTTCCTGAAATTGCTGTGCTACTGGAGATGGTAATACTTCGAAAAACTTTTTTCCCATAAAAGCTTGTGCCGGTACGTAAAATTTCGAAGGGGATCCTGCTTTATAATCTATAATTGTGCCATCATCTTCTGTTAAGAAACATAAATCTGGTAAAGCCTTAAAAATTAATTCCAATTCAGACGTTTGTTGTTTTAACTGGTCTTCTATCGCTTTTAAATGTGTAATATCTACTCCGACAGCCCAGTAGCTATATCCTGTTACAGGAAACTGTTCTGATATATTGGACCACATGATTGTTTTTATTTCACCATTTTTACATGTTAAGTGCATTTCCCAATCTCTGAAATTTTTTCCACAAGTTAAAAATTTCGTTTGTATTTGATGACGATAATTATGATCTGGGTACAATAATTGTAGGGCATTTGGATTCTCTATTATTTCTTCAGCTGTATAACCTGTTACAATTTCACACTCCCGATTCCACAAAACAAAATCTCCATTATAATCAAGCGCATCAACCATAACAGGCATGTTTTGTAAAATCGTGTGCAGTTCCTCCTCTTTTCGAGAAAGCAACGTTGTATTTTCACTTTGAAATACCTTCGTTGCTCCATCTATAATTAGATTTGAAAGCATTTCAAAGTATTTTTGACAATTGAAAATGTCACTTTTGTTTGACCATACTACAAAAGATCCTAAATGTTGATTGTATAAAAAAATGGGGATTTCAATTTTGGGAAGTTTACATATTTTCATCTCATTTATTCCAAAAGAAAATATACATTCTTTTTCAGCATCAAGAAGTTGATGTGATATGTTGGTTAATTTATAAAACTGTTCTGCCATGGTTTCTATTGTACTCACATCAATAAGTTCCATTAGCCGCGCATTCATTCCTTTTTCACCTCAATATGTAAAATTAATACAAATTCAAAATTTATACTTCTCCATTATACGAAGAATGTGCCTTTAGGTATATAGCTGCAGAATAATTATTCGAACAAATTTTATTTTTCAATTAAAAAGAGAAGAATTTACGTATAAAATGAAACTTTAATCACTATGTATTCCATCAAACACCAATTTTAATTTGACAAGCAACCGAAAACGCGCCCTCATGCATAGATTTAACTATGACAATAGCATTATTCATATCGCTTGTAGTAGTATAAAAACACAAAAAATATAAAGTAATAAGGCTTCTATGAATCTCATAGAATACCTTACCCCTAATAAAAAGAAAAAAAGAATCCATTTGGATTCTTTTTTTCTTTTTATATTACATTACATATTTATATAAAGCATGTGCAACACCGTGTTCTTCATTTGATAAAGTTTCGTATTTACACATTGCTTTTATTTCTTCGACTGCGTTCCCCATTGCAATTGATATGTTTGCTTTTTCCATCATGGATACATCGTTTAGCCCATCACCTATCGCTACAGTATTTTCAACCGGAATATTCAGATGTTCTGCTAAAGTATATAATCCATTTCCTTTTTGGGCATCTCGATGATTAATCTCTAAATTATGCCAATATGAAGATGTAATTGCTAAATCAGTATTATGCAGAAACGCTGCTTTTAACTTTTTTAACTTTTCTATGTCATAAGAAAATGGTAAAAGCTTATGCACATGTATTTCTGTTTCTACAATTGGTTTACAACTTTCTGCACTATGAAATGCTGTATGTTCAAGATATAATGCTGCAATCGTTTCTAACTCTTTCAAATCAAAATCTTCTTTTGAATTCTTCACATATTCGATCTCATTACGTACACTCTCTACTCCATAATCTGGTACATATACACCTTTATTAGTATAAAGCTGATAATATAAGCCATTCTCTTCAAGATAGTCCACAATCTCAAGTGCCTGCATATTTTGAATTGGATATCTCTTCATCATTTTATTATCTTTATATATAAGCGCACCATTTTCCGCAATAATTGGACACTCTAAATTAACTTCTAACAACAATCTTTCAATGTCGACGATAGAACGTCCTGTACAAATTGCTACAACATGACCCGCTTCCTGACATTTTCGAATTGCTTCTGCATTCTCTTTACTAATCATTTTATTCCCCGAAAGAAGAGTTCCATCTAAATCAATTGCGATTAATTTCATTATTCCTTCACCACTTTCTATAAATACACGAGCTCATTATAAACAATAGGTATCGTTTTCATACTGATTTCGTGAAGTACTCCTTATTTATAATTTATGAAAAGCGTTTCAGGTCAAGAAATAATTAAAAATAAAATCAAAAGCTTTTCTTTTTAAAGAAAAGCTTTTGATTTTAAACTATGAACTATAACTAATATATTTCGTCTCACACATGTACACATTCTTTTCTTCAGTTGGGACATATATTTTAAACTTTTCTAAACGTTTTCCGTAAATATGAATAGTGACAACGCTTTCATTTTTACCTATTTCAAGAATATGACAATCAGCTGGTGGAATGACTTTATCTGTTTTTCCTTCTCCCAAATAAAGATTTCCTGTATGTGTTAAATAAACAAGTGAATTTTCAAGCTGCTTAGTTTGTATAAAGTTTTGCACCATTATCCTCCCTGTAAAAACGCCTTCTACTCCCCATGTACCATCATGATCATGTAAAGGTGTAGATTGTCCATCTTTCCATACAAGAGCTAATACTTCAAATCTCTTTAAAGGATCTTCATATAACAAGTGTCGTGCGTATTGAGCCGAATTAGCCTTCTGTTTTTCTAACGGAAGCCATGTTTTCTTTTCTAAAAGTTCTTCTAATAATTTTTCAATCGCACAAACAATTTGATCTTCTAATAAATTACTATCCATTAAATCCGTTACAGCTTTAATAAATGTTTGAAACATTTTACTTCCATTACACGTTAACATAAGTATCCTCCTCTACTCTTCTTTCACACACTTCCATACTATAAAACACACCAGAATTTTACAATTGAGAAATAAAAAACAAGGTACATTACAATGCACCTTGCTGAACGTTTTACCTAGTTTTCAAAAGAATAGGTAAGTATTTTAATGTTTGTTCATTTTCCAATATACATTTTTCTAAATTGAACGATGGAGATAACTCTATTTTTTCAAAGACATTTATAAAAGTAGTTAAAGCAATTTCAGCTTCTAAACGTGCAAGTGGTGCCCCTAAGCAAAAGTGAGCACCTTTACCAAATGTTAAATGCTTTTCATTTCCTATTCGGTGTATATTAAATTTAGAGGCTTGCGAAAATTTTTTCTCATCTAAATTTGCTGCACTTACCCACGCAACAATCATTTGATCCTTTTTCATAAAAGGCCCAAATATATTTGTATCCTCTGTAATCCTCCTAGCTAATGTAACGGGAAAGCGATAGCGCAATACTTCCTCAATTGCCTTTGAAATTAATTTAGGTTCTTCTCTTAATTCTTTATATGTTCCAGGTGAATCCACTAAAAAGCAATAAAAGCTATTAATAATTAAATTAGTAGTTGTTTCATTGCCTGCCGCTAATAAACCTAAAGAAAAAGTAACAATTTCTTCATCTGTTAATCTTTCGCCTTCATATTCAGCTCGTATTAAATCCGAAATAATATCATCGGTTAAATGGTATCTCTTTCCCTGAACAATCGGTAGAAGATATGCTTTAAATTCATTTAGTGCTATACCCTTTTCCGCATCCAGATCATTAAACTTTTCTTTACTATACGGCATAAATAAAATATCAGACCATGCTTTAATTTTTTTACGGTCCGTTGTTGGCACTCCTAATAAATCAGATATGACGGTAACAGGTAAAGGTGCAGCAAACTCTTCAACAATATTAACCTCACTATATTTTTCGATATGTTCTATAAGTTCATTTGCGATTGCCTGTATTCGGGGTTTCCATTGTTCTAAACTTCTTGGAGTAAATGCTTTAGAAACGATAGAACGTACATTGCGATGTTCTGGTGGATCAGTAGAGTTTATATTTATCCTAGTTTCTAAAGGAGGGATTGCGAATTGTCTTCGCTCCCTTCTACTTGAAAATAAGCGATAATCCGATAAAACTCGATTTACATCATCGTATAAAAAAACATTCCATACATCTTGCTCTTCATCGTAATGTACTGGGCGATTATCCCTCATAAATTGATACCACTCATACGGATTCCACAATTCTTCTTTTGTTTTCAGCTTTGAAATTTCATGAACTAAAATCACATTTTCCGGCGAAGCCATAGTTCTTTCCTCCCTTTTCTTTTACAATAAAAGTGATAGGTCGGTAGTTCAAAGTTGTATAATCTAACATATGTTATTTTAACATATAATAAAGGGGATTTTTTATGTATGTTGATATTTTATTACTCGCAGAATTAACGTCAGGGCCAAAGCACGGTTATGAAATAAAGAAAAATATCCAAAATCAGTTAGGAGAGAATTTTGAATTAAATCATAATATGCTTTATCCTTCTCTTCGACGTTTTGAGAATATGGGGGCTATAACGAAAAAAGTACATACACAAGTCGGAAAGCCAAACCGAAATATGTACGACATAACTGAAACAGGTGAAGAAATTTTTTCAGAAATGTTAAGAGAGTTTCCTGAAAAAATTGCGACAAATAACGCTGAGTTCCTTGTACGTATCGCTCTATTTGAAAAACTTGATTACGAAGGTAGAAAAGAAATTTTAACAATACGCCAAGACGTACTACATAAACAGCTTACTGCTATTCAATCTTTACGTGTTAGCTCATCTTTTATTACAGAAGTCATTGAATTTAGTAAATCACGTATTGAACATGAATTGCTCTGGATTACATCACTTATGAAGAAAATATAAAAATTAACAAGAAAAGTTAAAAACAATGAATGAAAATGAGATTTATTATCAATACTATAATTAATAAAAGGGCAACCACGATTTGGCTACCCTTCAAAAATTTATACTTCTGGATCGAAAGTTTTGCAATCTGTTTCTTCCGTAGTTGATGCATGTTTCCCTTTATGACTTACTACATAAATTGCATCTGCACTACATTTATTGCCGTTAGCCCAAAATTTACAGTTGTTTACTTCACATAAAACGTCTTGTGCCATAGTATCACACCTCCTTGTTCTATTATCATTAACAAAATTCGGAGGTATGATACTCTTTGTCATGCATTTTTTATTACCTTTTTAGCTTTCTTAATGGTTCAATATTTCCTTGTACAATAGCATCTATATTTTCTGTTATTTTTTCAATGTCAAAATGCCACCATTGAATTTGCAATAACTCTTCTACTATTGTATTTGTAAATCGTTCCTTTATTTTATTTGCAGGGTTTCCGCCAACAATTGTATATGGTGCGACGTCTCTAGTCACAACAGATTTAGCTGCAATGATTGCACCATCCCCTATTTTTATTCCAGGCATAATCGTTGTATCCATACCAACCCATACGTCATTTCCTATAACTGTATCCCCTTTGTAAGGTAAATCAGACAAATTAGGTGTATACTTCTCCCACCCATTCCCAAATATATTAAATGGATATGCCGAAAATCCATCCATCCGATGATTCGCTCCGTTCATAATAAAGGTAACTCCATTTGCAATACAACAAAACTTTCCAATAGTAAGATGATCTCCAAGAAATTCATAATGATGTAATACTCGATCTTCAAATGTTTCTCCATCTTTCGCATCATAATAAGAATAGTCACCAACGAGTATATTAGCTTTCGTTATTGTATTTTTTATAAAATGAACGTTTTGATTTCCTTCAATTGGGTATTTTACATTTGGATTAGGATTCATGTTGCACAGCACTTCCTTTACCATTTATTTCACTTTCTAACGCTATTACTGGCTTTAAATTGTATATAGGTAAAATAAATAATAATCCAATTATAAATAGTAAAGCTGTGCCCTCATACATCGTACTTAATGAGAACACCTCCTTTAATGAACCAGCAATACTCATTGTTACTACCATTGAACCGGTGAATAGTGGACTTAAAATGCCATTTACACGACCGATAAAATCAGTATCGCTGTTTTGAATAATGAGCGTATTAATACCTATTTGGATACACGGAAGAGCTAACCCACTAAAAAGTTGTGCTGTAAGTGTCACCCATAAGCTCGTCGAATAACCAATAATACCAATGCCGATCGCCTGACCGAGCATCCCTACAATTAACATCTTTTGCGGAGCAACATTTTTCGCAAATACCATCGCTAAAGCACCGCCAACAATCATACCCGCGCCATTTACTGTTAGTAACCATTGCAAACTCTCTTTTGATAACCCTAACTGCTCAGTCACAATAAATATACCTAATGGCTGAATTAAACCGATACCTAGTCCTGCTGCCATAAAACAAAGCCCTAGCAAAGTTAATGCTTTTTTCTTTTTTACGTATTTAATACCGTCTAGCATTTCCTGTAACAACGTGATTTCTTTTTTCTCATTTTTATTCTCAAGATCTTTCGGAAGAAATAACAACACAGCTGCTGCCAGTAAAAAAGCGATACCTGTTATGATGATTGAAATATAAATTCCAAAACTATGAAAGATAAATGTTCCAAGAATCGGTCCTAACACCATAAAAATCGCAAATATTGTTTGATATATAGACATCGCTAATTGGATTTGTTCCGTTGATAAATGCTGTTTAAACAATTTCATACCTGATGGTTGAGAAAACTGCGAAAGGATTGCAGAAATAAGCGTGACAAAAAACACGATTTTCCATGTTCCAAACATAAGTGTAATTAATACAGCGAATACTGAAATGGAACTTAACGTTTCACACCATATCATTGTCTTCTTTGGCTTCCACCTATCAGCAAAGGTTCCACCTATAAAGGAAAAGATGAAAATTGGAGCAAACTCAGCAACCGAAATCATTGAAATAGCAAAAGCATCACCTTTCGTCATTTCCATTACATATAGTAATACCGCAAAGTTCCGAACCCATATTCCAATTTGTAAAAATAGTGCTGATGCAAGAATTCCTTGCACAAACCGATTTTTTAATACTTGTGATACCCCATTGTTTTGTTTCGTTACTACATTTGTCGACATAAAAAAGCCCCCTATTTCATGTTCTGAACAGGAGGCAGCACAAATCATATAAAAAGACTATATATTCGCAGAGCGAAATACATCCCTTTTCTATAAATGCACAGACTAATCCTATTCAGAAGAATATTTCGTTTTTTAACGAAGATCTCTTACAAATAGAATTAGTTGATCATTGGGATGTTTTCACCCTTCCGTTTCGAATTTAAATAACACATACATACTCTATGTAAATCATTTTCTATGTATGCATGTCTACAATAAATATTCTAGAATGTTAATGGTAATTCCTCTAAAGAACGCATTAAATAATTACCTTGCCATTTAATGTCTTCACGGTTCCCTTTTATTTGTAGTTCAGGCATTCGATTAAATAAAGTAGTAATGGCAATCTTTGCTTCTAACTTAGCAAGTGGAGCACCTAAGCAGAAATGGCTACCATGGCCAAAGGCAATATGACGATTATTCTCCCGAGTAATATCGAATACTTCCGGATTTTCAAATACCGTTTCATCACGGTTTGCAGAAGCTAATGCAATGACAACCATATCTCCTCTTTCGATTGTTCGGTCGTGAATTTGAAAAGGTTCATCTGCCCATCTTGAAGTTGTAACTTCAACTGGAGAATAATATCGTAATCCTTCTTCAATAGCTGCATCAATTAATTTTGGATCTTCTTTTAATAACTGTAATTGATCCGGATTTTCGAGAAGTGCTAATACCGTATTTGTTATTAAATTTACCGTTGTCTCATGTCCCGCCACAATTAGTAACATAATCATTGAATATAGTTCTCGGGCGCTAAGTTTATGCCCTTCATTTTCCGCAAGTATTAATGCACTCACCAAGTCTTCTTTTGGCTCTTTTCGTTTATTATCAACTAAATATTGAAGATATGTAATAAACTCAGATAGTTGCTTTTCAGTTTCTCTTATTTCTTCTGGTGTTTCTGGGTAAGCAATGACAGCATGAGACCAAATTCTAAATTTCGCTTGATCTTCTTTTGGAATGCCGAGCATTTCACTTATTACAATAATCGGTAAAGGAAACGAGTAATCATCAACAAGATTTAATGAACTTTTTCGCTCGACTTCATTTAACAAATCATCTGCAATATCCTGTATTCTTCCTTCCAATTGCGTGATTATCTTCGGTGTAAAAGCTTTTTGTACGAGTGATCGTAAACGATTGTGGTTAGGTGGATCTGAATTTAGCATGTGCGTCGTTAAATAATCACTATTATCAACAGTAAGAAAGACATTCAATGTATCTTGAGAAAATACATTGGCCGGATCTTTTTTTAAGCGATTATCTTTTAATAGTGGCAAAGCATCTTCATATCTTGTAATAAGCCACTCTGCACCTAATTCAGTTTTATTTACAAATAAGATCGGTTGCATTTTTCGAGATTCTTTATAAATTTCATATGCATCTTCTTTAAACTGAGCTGAAGCTAAATTAATTCCATCCTCTATTCTTAGCCCAACTTTATTTTTCATTGACATCGTATTCCCTCACTCTCATTTGTTTTTGAAAACCAACCAACATATGCATTATACTCTAATAAAAACGTGAAAATTGTAAATTTTTAATCAAAACCTTACTTCATATATTGAAAAATAAAAAAGTGAGGGAGTAAAATCTTTCTACTCTCTCACTTTTCTTTATGCGAAGCACATGAAATTACTAATTTGTTGATAGCGATAACTTACTTTACGACGGCGACCACCTTGCCAAGTGTAACCTGAAACCCCATTTCTCCTCACTTCAGTCGGAAAGAACCATAAGTCTCTTCCGAAAGGTCCAGGACGATGCAAACGTAAATAGCCCCATCTTCCTAGACAGTTACACATCCATGATTTCATATTCCCTGCTTGTGCTGGAGAAGCAAATGTAGACGGTAACGCTGGCGCTTGAGACGGTGGTGGTGACGTTGGAGCATCTTCCGCATCATCTGGTCTATAATCTTCTTGTTCCATATCTCTCATTTCATTTACAGATTCATACCCGTAGTTTTGTGGATTATAATACATCCCTTGATCATATGGATAATTTTGCTGGTTATACATATTAACAAATCACCTACTTTTCATTCAGTACCTTTAACATTCATATGTAATATGCGCTCTATAGGAAGCTTATGTTATAGCCCAAATTCAATTTAAAAACCTCGTATTATTTAAAATACGAGGTTTTTAAAAATAAAATGTATTTATTATTTCCTTAACTTTACACTATAAAAACGCATTTCTTTTAGTGAACCTTCAAATTCAAATACGTCTTGTTTAATTAATTCCTTTAAGCGATATTCTAAAAACATATCGCCGACTAACTGCTCTACAAGACCAAGCGCTTCACCAATTACTCTTGGAGCTTTTAGGAATTCTCGATCAGCACCTATATTTTTCGCGCATTCAATAATAAATTGATCAAAATAATCTTCTTGTACAGAACGCACTTCATTTTCTTTCCAAACTCTTAGAAACTCCGTACTTTTTGATAATCTATACCACTCCTCTTCAAACCTCATTCGCTTCTCTTCAGTTAAATACTGAGATTCTGCAAAACTTTTTTGGAATAGAGCTAAACTGTCAGGCGGTAATTCTCCTGTTCCACGAATAGCATACTCTTTTTTTAATATTTCTTTACTTGCTTCAGACGTATTAATAACGCGAATATTTTTCTTATCTTTTAATTGTGCCATTACAAAACATAGACCTACATGTTCATGTGCGTTATTGGCTTTCCAAATTGTAATAGGCGTTTCAATAGGAATAGTGTGTAGTTCTTCCATAGTTTCTAAAAACCTTCGTAAATACTCTTCTTCAAAATAATTATCATAAGCATTTAAATTGTTTACTAACCATTCCTGTCTTGCAAGTTGTCCCTCATTCATATGTAACTTGTTTATCGGTCCAATTGAAAAGAATTCAGAAAAAGCAACAACCATCTCTTCCAATCGTTCTTCTTGACCCAGCATATGTTTTAAACATCCAGCTGTTGAATCATCAAAAGCAATATGAACGTGTGAGCTTTCTTTTACATTTCTTTTATAAGATGTATTATTCGTTAGTTGTTTTGGAATATCCATTAAATTTTTAATTGTATCTTCACTATAGTTTTCTTCTAATAAATTTAACTGAATTAGAATACTTTGAAGTAAATGTTTTGCTTCATCTTCGTACATATCTTCTACAACATTTTTGATTTTATCTATCATACAAATCCCTCTATTCATTTCATAAATAACGTATATTATAGTGTATCATTTTAGTATCATTCTTTTAAAGTTTTTTTAAGTAAAAGCATTTATTATTCAGATTGCTACAGCTATCCACATTTTCAACAAAATCTCTCCTACAATTCTTAATTACTACATATCTTTTGTAAATTCTTTTATTTTAATGTATAATTATATAGAAAATAAAAAATACAGGAGCTATATGTATGGAGAAAGCGATTACTACTTATAAACATTATTTAAAAAATTGGAGATTTATATTTATTTGTATATTACCTGCTATCGCCTTTTTATATGCTTTCGATGTAATCTTTGAACTACTATTTCATCAAGATTTCTATTTATCTAACTTAATTTTTGCTATTATATTATTTTTAATATTTATTAACATCAAAGATATGTTTAAAATTGAAAGTTAAAGAACGGGATAACAAAGAGCACCCTGCAATTGGATGCTCTCATGTGATAGAGGTTTTTTCTGAGTATTAAGTAGGACACGAAGGTCTTGTCCTACAATATAATATATGCTTGTACTTATTTTATTGTGCATCTATTACACATCAAATGTATACGTATTGCTAAAAATTCTGCTCATTTATTAATTGTATAATTATTATATTTATACAAAAAAAACATCCCTATGGATGTTTTTTTGTACCAATTTTTAAGCTTCCATAAACTTAGCCGGTACACCAATTTTTTCAACTACAGAAGATATATTAGTAGGATTAATCATTACATTTTCAATACTAACTAATTTATTTTCTAATAGTCCATTCTCTGTAGTAATAAGTTCTTCAAACCGATCTAAAGTCATCGAGAATTTGTGTTCACTTCCGCCATTCATACAGACTTTTACATACTTCATAGTGTCACCGCCTTTCATAATAATCTATATTTCGATAAGAAGACGCTTACATCCTTTTTATTTACTACTAGATTTCTCACTTTTACTCCTTACTAATTCACGTTTATTTAATTTAGAAAAAGCAGCTACTATTTAATGTTCACGTTATAATTGCTAGTAAGAACGATAAAGACAAAAATGCACAAAGTGGTATATATAAAACAGTATCCATTTTAGCAAAATGCGTATCTTTTTTTCGCTTAAAAATACCAAAATAATGAAATTCCCCAATTACTCTTATGAAAAATACAATCATACAAATCCAAGAGCCTAATTGAACAAATACATTAGGAACTGGAAAATGAATAATATTTGTTTGTTGTAATAAAATCATTGCTGCCATACTTAATAACAACGCAATGAACAATGTCATTCCTACACCTGGTATAAACGCCTTTTCTCCAGATTTTGTTGGAATGACACTATTTGTCGCCCACTTACCTCCGAAAGCCCAGTAAACATGTAAAAAGCTAACTAAAAATAATATACAGACAGAAATATATGTAATAATAAGCATTTTGTCCTCCCATTATTTTATTTAAGTCCTTAACTTTAGGGTATGCTATAAATTCCGCATTAGCAATCTATATATAATTACAAAAAAAACCTTCAATGATAAATCATTAAAGGGTTACTCAAATATCTTATGCATTATACCTATTTCTACGACGTTCCATCCTCGTTTGTCCTTGAGCAGTACCTTCTTTATATGGATCTATTTGCTCTGGCATTTCATATGTTGCAGCTGTAGCTGGTTCTTCGTAATTATGCTCACTTATTTTTTCTGGCTTTTTTCGTTTTGATACTTTTCCACCAAACTTAAATAACTTCATCTTAAATTTAGGTAATCTAGGAAGTGGAATCTTAAATGATAATTTTTTGCGCTTCTTTTTTTGTTGAAATAGATTTATATTTTCTTTATTATCCTCCTCTTTACGGTGTAATAACATAGCAATTAATCCACCAAATATAAGTCCGCCAACTAAAAGCATGAGGTATTTGAAATTGCTTGTCATTAAACTCGACATACGTTCAAGTATGACTAACGATTGCACTTCTTTAATATCCCAAAGTAAAGCGGCCCATAATGAGAATAAACCGAAAGTAAGTCCATATGTACGAAAACGGAATAAACATGGAATTAAAGCAATACAAGCGGCAATTTTCGCATTCGCTATGATTGAACTTGTTGAAATATCTTGATACCAAATGACTAACAGTAATGTTATAAATGACGCATACGCTATCCAACTACATATGCGTGAATATATTTTTTTCGCAAAATAACTACCGAAACTAGTGAAAAATAAAAGGCCTCCAATATATAAAGATTGCTCTAGTGGGATTTGCTTCATAATTCCTGCAACTGGAAAGAGGCCGCTCAATAGCATTAATAGTACATCTAATTTCTTCACAATTCCTCATTCCTTTCAAATTTCTTTTGAATCAATTCATATTGCTTTTCAAAATGATGTAGTTTTTTATTTCTAAAAAACATCTTAATCCTGTATGGAAATAAAGTAAATACGTAAAAGAAAAGATACATGACAAAAGATATCCTTATTTACATGAAAAAATGACAAATCCTGATCGATATAATGAACAAGATTTGTCTACTATTATTTAAAGAAGAATAATTGAATCTTTCTTTTCTATTTTCATTATATCTACATCCAATTCATCATCAAACTCTTTAAACTCTCTTGCATCTATATCAGTCATATAGCTTTTTATTACTTTCGCCATATGCATGGAATACGGCATGTGTATATTCTTTTCCAAAAGCATACTTGAATTACAGCACATGTAATGTACCATTTTGGCAATATAATTCCTTTCTACAGCTTTTACACCTAGCGGTAAAATTTCGAGTATGTATCGCTGCAATGTTTCACTACCATTAAACGAATACTCACCAGTGCTATAATACATTCCTTTAGGATCTACATATAAACTCGTACCATCGAGTACATCATCACATTCTATCGCACCGTATTTTGGTACATCAAAAGATGTATTTATCCTTATAATATTTAAGTTTGGAACCTTTAACACATCCGGAACAATCTCAGGGAAAGTATCTATATCAATTTTATTATTTTGTAACTCTTTTATCCAATGTTTTCTTAAATTCGCACATATAATGAAATATACTTGCTCATTTTGCTCTTTTGCATATTGTAAAATTCCCGTTAGTGTTTCAGAGACAAATTGTTTAAATTGAATTCCCATGTCATTTCTTTTTGAAGGCTGTGGTAAAAAACTATTATGTTTATTTATATTTAATAATAAACGATCAATCGTTTGCCATTCTGTATTCCCATATAATTTATATGAAATTTCTTTACCTTTTATTTGTGAAATAATAGGTAAGAAATCAAATTTCGAGATTCGTTCAATTGATAAATTAACATATGTACAAGGTAAATTTATCTTATTCCAACTACGTTTCAAAAATCCTCTTTGTTCTAATAAACTAAAAATACAATTAATAATTGTTTTACGAGATACACTTTGGCCTATAAATAAATTAATAAATGCCGAAATACGGTTTGTTCGTGCGAACCCTTCTCTAACGATTTGCTTTGGATCAATTTTTTCACGCCCATCACAATTTTTCATTGCGATTAACGCCAATGTCGCATCATTACGCTCACCTGCAGTAGCATAAATCGCTTTCATAACATCCTCTACTAAGTTTGTTTTGTATTTCTGGCAATATTGCATTTTATATGGATTTTGCAATACTTTTTCAATATTATATTTTACTATTTTTAACAATACTGGAGAATCTGCATTTAATACATATGAAGACTCACCAATTTGAGCTAACACAATTTCACTTTCAATTAACGCTTGTTCTACTTCCATCGATATTTTTTCAGACCATATCTCTAACGTTATAGTCTCTAATCCTTTTGGTGCAATTAAAGGGAATAATTCATTTTCATTATTTGTTGCTATCTTTTTACATTCTGGTAGTAATGTGAAATAAGAGAATTTTTGCTGAAACCATTTAAAAAGATACTCACTTTCCTTTACTTTAATACCAGGTTTTATTTTTGTACCTTGAACTTTATATATTCTCTCATTGTATGGAAGCAACACCCTAATATTTGCTCCTATCATATAATCTTTCGGATATTGAAGAATATGCTCTAATTCAACTTCTCCACCTATACGAAAATCATCTTTTAAATTTCTAAATATTTTAATCCATTTTATGCCGTTTGTAGCTTGTTGTACTTTTAGTTTTACAAATCGTAATTTTGTATTATTCGATGAAAATTCTGGAGTAGAAACCAATATCATGCCCCGTTTTCGTCTTAATAGCAAAGGAATATCTGGATGATTATATTCTTGATAAAACCTCCGAATTCCTATTGAAACATTTAATAATGGAATATTCTCGCCACCGCGCGTGATACATTCGAACCGATATACATAGGCGAAATAATCTTGAGTTTTTTCATCTTTAATAGGCACTGACATTGCCTCACAAATATTTTGTGATCTAAGAGGAGAAAAATATATATCTTCTTCGTTCATATTCCCTAATCGTACAGATTGTTCACAAAAAATATGTGAAATTAAAGCAGGCACCCACTTAGAATATATTTCATTATCATGTAGTACTGTTACATTAGAAATTAAATCGTAATGCCATTCATATTTTGGCGATTCTATTAATTTATTAGGTTTCCAATCATGAATCACCTCATACCAACTTTGGAAAATATAATCGAGTTGTTCTTTTCTAATAGGTTCTTTACATACAATCCATGGTGTATTTTCATTTAATACATACGGATTATGCTGAATAAATAATATATCAGAAAACATATCATATAATCTTTCATTCAATCGTTTCAACTTACTCGTTAATAAAAATGTTTTATAATGTATCTCTACAATGTCGAGCCATTCAATAGGGAAATATATAAATGATACGCTTTCGTTTAAAAGAGGTTCTACTATATTTTCAAATGTTAACAACTTTAATTTTTCCATAAGATGATTACTTCCTTTCTTCATTTGTCTTGATCACAAAAAGCTAGAAAAATTAACTCTTAATCTAATCGATTTATACCAAGTATTTAAAAGAAAAGTAAAAACATTCCTCCGAATAATATATTATTAAAACGATTTATTTAAAAATTAAAAGTAATTATCATATACGACACCTCTAATATTTTTATTTTAATACATTAGAATTATACAATATAAATGATGTAATGTATTTAAAATTTACAATAATTTTACAATAAAACTAAAAAAGAACACCTTAAGTCGGTGCTCTCCTTACAAATATCAACCATTATGTAATTGAACATATAGATAACATTAATCCTCCAAATGAAATTGCTCCTAGTAAAACTAATACAAATCCTGTTAAACAAATACAATCAGCAAGACAAATGGATGACTGCGATAATGGAACAAATGACCTACTTGTACTTGATCCATATTGTTTTATTTTCTCATAATTCATATCTAACATTACTTGTAGACATGCTATACCTTCCTCAATAGAATGAAGAGATTCTTTTTCTAATCGATCCAATAATTTACTATTAAAAGTAATTGGAAGAGGATACGGTTTATCTAATTTCATATGTTGATAAATTAATTGTAAACGAGATAATATATTATTTTTCTTTTTTTCACATGTTACTGTGTGTTTCATTTTATTAAATTCATTTAATAACAGTGTCAATTCATCTCTGTTTCCGTATAAATCCCTTGCTATTTTTCTCTTTAGTTTGTACGAATGGATAATAGATTTAAGTTCAATCATTTTAATACACTTCCTAATAGAATTTTACTTACCCCAATATTTTAAAAATAAACAGTTATTTTAAATCTTATTTAAAATACACTCAAGTATCTTCATTTACTATCGATTAACATTACATTAACCTTACATAGTTGTAATAATTTCTTTCGCTACCCACTAACTAGAAGCAACAGATTCCTTATTTGATGGTAAAAATATAAAAAAGCAATGATTAGGTTTCAAGTCTAGTCATTGCTTTATATATCTTATCTTGATTTACAACTAAAAATCTAAATATCATTCTTTCACTTGAATGCTACATGTGTTTTTATTAAATTCTTTAATAAAAATTATATAATACTTCACTATTGGATTCCTTTTTTCTCTTATCAATATTCATATGTTACAATAGTACCAGTTGTATCAGTAGTACCATTAAAACCACTAAAACAATTAGAACAACTACCACAACTACCACAGCCACCACAACCGCCACAACCGCCACAACCAAAACAACCGAAGCAACCAATACAGCGGAATCCGCCACAACGAAATCCACCACAGCGACCTCCACAACCTCCACAACGACCACAACCGCCACAGCGACGAGCAGCATCTTCAATATAATAATATGGATATTGGTTTTGTTGATCCCAATACACAATATTTCCAGATTGGTAATCATTAAGGCTTAACGCTTGTAGTTCTTGTTGAAACTTATTCATTTTCATGACCTCCGTTTATAAACTTCAATCTTTTCAATGCTTTCCTATATTTCTGTTCGTTAAATCTAAGTAGAAATAGCGCTATAAACTAAGTTCAATACGTACCCCTACAAAATATGACCTATCACTAGATGATGCACCTTGTTCATACACCTATTTTTAGGTTATTTTTCCCATGGGCTCATTTTTATAAATTGAAAAAAGACGCACTTAGATTGATGCGTCTTTTTTCAATACTTCTTTTGTGAAATCATATACATAAGTATTATCCATACCTGTGAATAGCAATACCCCTACTCATTATCCCATTACATCTTCTACTTCTGTATTCACTGGCCACTTTTCTAAAGTATAAGCCATTTCCCAAAATGAATATTCATATTGACTGCTAATAATGAAATGCTGTTTCATTCGCTTACGTTCAGACTCTGTTACGTTTTCAGCGATAGTATCTAATCTTGTAATTTGCTCTTCAACTAGCGTACGGAACCAATCAGATCCATAAGCAGAAATCCATTCGTTATAAATTGGCTCTTCTGGCTGACACTCTTTTAAACGCTCACCAATTTCATAATACAACCAATAGCAAGGTAAAATTGCTGCAATGATATCACCTAAATGTCCTTCATACGCAGCACGATACATATGTGAAGTATAAGCGTATGCAGTTGGCGCAGGGATAAAATTATCTTTCTCTTCTTGTGTTATCCCTAGTTTCTTCGCAAAGTTCTCATGTAAAGATAATTCCGCCTCGTATGTATTTTGAGCATGATGTGCCATACGAGCTGTCGTTTCTAATTCTAGAGCTTTTGCAGCTCCTAAAGTTTGTACTCTAGCAAAGTGACTCAAATAATATGAATCTTGAAGCACATAATAGCGAAAACTAGCTAAATCTAACGTTCCTTCACCAAGTTGTTTTACAAAAGGGTGATGAAAACTAGCTTCCCAAATTGAATCTACTTCTTGACGTAATGATTGTGAAAATTTCATTTAAATCCCTCCAATAAAGTATAAAATTTAAGTATTTATCCACAGTTATTAAATCTTTAAAATAAAAAAACTTTCTTTACAAACGTAAAGAAAGTGAAATTGACAGTATTTATTCATAAAATAGTAATGTCTTCCCACTTCCCTACGCTAGTATTAACCAGATCAGGTACTAAGAGTCTCAAATTCCCATTTGATCTCAGCCTATAATAGGCCCCCCTAGTGGATAAATATTTAATTTTCGTATTGTATTCATCATAACATACTTCATGTTCCTGTCAAAAGTATTCATGATACTGCTACTTAAAACCCTTCTTCTTTTCTTACTTTTAATGAAGTTTCAATAATCATATCTAATAGTTTACTATAATGAATACCAGCTGCATCTGCACTTTTCGGTAGTAAACTTGCTTGTGTCATCCCTGGTAATGTATTAACCTCCATTACATATGGAATACCATCCTTCACCATCATATCTACCCTTGCATAAACGCTGCATTTCAATGCTTTATAACAAGCCAGTGACACTTTGTTTACATGTTCCTTCAATTCAGCTGGAAGTTCGATAACTTCTTCAATTGTACTAACATCATCATATTTTGCATTGTAATCAAAGAACTCAGCTGCATGTCGGATTGAAATAATAGGTAACTGTTTTCCATCAAAAATTGAACATGTAATCTCATCACCTTTTATATACTTCTCTATTACTACTTCAGAATCCCATTCAAACACAGTTTCCAGCATTGAAATTAATTCATCTTTATCATATACAATCTTTACCCCAACACTTGATCCACCAGAGTTTGGTTTTACCACTAACGGAAATCCTAACTTATCTAATTCATCAAGATTTAGATCCGCCATTTTTGTAAGTTCAATCCAATCGGGTGTTTCTATACCTTCATAGCGTAAAATCTTTTTCGAAATATTTTTGTCCATACACATACCGCTAGATAACATATTGCTCCCGCTATAAGGAATACCTAAACTTTCAAGCGTGCCTTGAACCGTCCCATCTTCTCCGTATTTTCCGTGTAATGCGAGCAGCGCAAAATCAATGTCTTTCGCTTTTTCGATTAAATCCATTTTTTCATTTAACGTAATTGGTACGATTTCATATTTATTTTTATCTAAATTTGCAATCATTTCATTTCCAGTCATAATTGATACTTGTTTTTCAGAGGATACTCCACCCATAATAACGCCAATTCTCATTTCCTCAACTCCAAATTTCATTTTTTATTGTATCACCGATTATTTTGATTCCACGAACTATTTCTTCTTCTTTCAGACGTGAAAATCCTAATCGAAAAGTAGTCGCTCCCCCTCCATCAGAATAAAAAACATCTCCAGGAGAAAATGTAACCCCTTGCTCATAACACTTTTGTAAAAGTGTGCGGGCATGAATTTTTTCTTCTAACTCTATAAATAAATGAAGTCCACCATCACCGGTCATTCTTTGAAACGGAATGTACTCGTTACACGCCCCAACAGCTAACTCATATTTTTTCTTATAAACTGATCTTGCCTTTTTTAAATATTTTTCAAAATATCCTTCATGTAAATATTGAAATAGAACAGCTTGATCTAACGTAGATGTGTGAATCGTTCTTGCTCTTTTTACACTTTCTAAATGATGAATCAGTTCTTTATCTGCGATGATCCAGCCTACACGTAAACCAGGGAAAAGTACCTTTGAAAAGCTACTAATATAAATTACATTATTACCAGCGCCAGCAAAAGTTAATAATGGTGCTAAATGTGATCCTGAATAACGTAGCTCTTCATTAAATCCATCTTCTATAATAGGAATCTTATATTTTGAAAATAATCTCATCAGTTCTGTTCTTTTCTCCGAACTCGTAACTATACCGGTTGGATTATGATAGGAAGGAATTAAATACGCAAAATCAAACTCTTTTTCACGCAAGCTTTTTTCAACTTGATTCGTATCAATACCATCCTCATTCATATTAATTCCGTGAACTTCAAGTCCATGTAAGCGGAACAGCTTCAACGCAGCATGGTGAGTTGGATTCTCACAAATAACTCGACCTGATTTCTTCGATAACGAGGATAGTACGATGTCTAATCCTTCTGTAAATCCATTTGTAATTAAAATATCTTTGTTCGAAATATCTACACCTTTCATTTCCATATAATGAAGTAGATATTTCATTAACGGTCTATAGCCTTTTGCGTATCCGTAGTTTAATACGACATCACCTTCAATGGACATACGAGTAAGAAAAGCTCTTTTGAAATTTTCCACATCAAATAGCTTTTCGTCCGGAGCGATGCTGTTAAAAACAATCATTCCTTTTTCCCAGCGGACACCATGTTTCATTAAATCTAATTCATCCGCTAACAAGGTAACTGTATTAAGTTTATTTTTCCAATCTATTTCAACAGACGAAGTGTTCGATATATCAACCTTCGCTACAAAATTCCCTTTACCTTTAACTGCATAAATGAGTCCTTCTTGCTCTAAATCTGCATAAGCAGCGAGTACAGTATTTCTGCTCACACTTAGTAATTCACTTAGTTCTCTAGTTGAAGGGATTTTTTGATCCCCGAGCAAATGACCTTTCATAATCATCTTTTTCAAATAATCTTTCAATTGAATATAAACGGGACGATCTTTCACAACTTTAAAATCTTTAAACAATTCCTTACCCCCTGCAATCATTTTTGCATATTTATTTCTTTCTCAAAAGGTCCACTACATATGTATTTTTTATAAAGGGCGGTACGGTCTTATAAAGTGAAGGCTAGTAATCAATGAGGGATATTACCCCTCGTTAATACGGTACAAATCTTTACGATATAAGTTAATAATATCTTTAAAAGCTGCTGCTGCGGCTCCGCGTGGATTAGAAGCACCACCAATTGTAGTAACTTGCCCCATCGTATCTGTAAAGAACGTAATTCCTTTTTCTGTCCCATTTACTTTTGCTAGCGGATGATTTTTATCTATTTTGTACGGTTCCACATGAAGAGACAC
Source organism: Bacillus cereus group sp. MS39 (assembly GCF_040448665.1). Lineage (NCBI taxonomy): Bacteria > Bacillati > Bacillota > Bacilli > Caryophanales > Bacillaceae > Bacillus > Bacillus cereus group sp. MS39. The sequence continues at coordinate 2,785,513 of NZ_CP123058.1, forward strand.
TTTACCGTCCTTATCCTTATATGCTGAAGCTATTAATTTAATATATTTATTTTGTTCCTTAGCATTTCGAATTTGTTCTTTTGTAACGTTCTCGATTCCTTTTATATGTATATCTGTAAGTGTATTCTCTACTCCCATTAAACTATTTGTCAAAAGTAACAATTTACATGCACTATCAGAACCACTTACATCTAATATTGGGTTCGTTTCAGCAATTCCTTTACTTTGCGCTTCTTTCAGTGCTTCTTCAAACGTAATATCTTCCTCATTCATTTTCGAAAGGATATAATTTGTAGTCCCGTTTAAAATTCCTTCTATTTTTTCAATACGGCAACCAGCTAAACTAAATTGACCAATATCAAGTGTCGGTAATGCCGCAGCAGTTGCACCACTATATCGAATTCGTACATTTGCGATTTTTGCTGCTTCATTTAGTTCCCTCCAGTTTGTAACGAGTGCACCTTTTGAAATTGCTACTATATCCATTTGTTTCTCAATCGCTTGTTTTATATATTGTTTTCCTGGATTTCCATCTTTAAGATTTGTAACGGTTGATTCTACTAATACAGTTCCACTTATGCTAGTTGTTGCTCGTTCCCCTGGATGATGTTCAATATATTCTTCAATTGCAGCGCTACCGCCACCATACATTAATAAGTGCTGAATAGATAATCCGTCCTCATTATGTATTGCAATATTTCTACCTAATACGCCACTTACAACTAATTGAATCCCATATGTTTCATATATATATGAATATTTTTCGTTTAATAATTTTACAAACTCTCTGCCAACTGTTCCATATCCTGATAATACAACTTGAATTCTCATAATATACCCCCATATTTTTCTACCATATCCCTCTTTCAATATAATATAAAGCGCCCTCGAATTCCATCGAGAGCGCTTTATTATTACCTATTTTGGTAAATGTGCTAGCTTTTCAGCAATTGTTCTATAAAACTCTTGAATGCTAGAAAAACCTAACGTATCTGAAACACTTAATCCTACCATGTCGAGATGGTCCCAATTTGCTTTTGTTTCAATATGATTCCATTTTCCAATCTGTAAAGACTCCTTACTATTTAGTGTAGCATTAGCAGATGGTGCAATCATAGAACTTGTATTTACTACACCGTCATTTTGCCACCAAGAAGTATCAATTAATGGCCGGTTTTCTTCATATCTTGCGTAAGAACCTAAGAAAAATGCATTACCCATTAACACTTTATTCATCGTTATATGAGGCAAATGTAAACCGGTTATAGGTGCAGCTTGCGATGCCTGTCCACTATAGGATAAGTAATATACATTCGATTGCGTCTTTACCCAATTATTTAACTCATTTGCACCATCAGTACTTAAATCCCATTGACTAATGTCTTTTGTATTTTTCCAAATTGAACTATTTAAAATACGATCAGTATATTGGAAAGGGGACTCTCCAGCATTCTTTTTTAACCCCCATTGATCCAATTTAAAATCGTATAATGATAAATTATTGTTTCCTCCTAAACTTGCAGCTGTAATGAGTAAATCTTTAACAAACGGTAGTAGAAGACTACCATCCGCAAGTGTTGTACCGTTGTGAGGGGTTGCTAATGTTGTAACACTATGAACATATGATTTCTCGCCCTCAAATAGTGGTGATATATTGGTGTTCGGATGATTTTTCACATAATTTTTTTCTTCAAAACTGCCTTCTTTTAATAGCTGTACTAATGTTCTAATCGTTTGTCCACCCATGCTATGTCCAACTAAATGTACTTTATTTGTTTCACTCCAACTCGGCGTGAAACCACTATAAGTTCTTCCAAAACGATTATGTCCATGTTTCTCAGCATGTGCGGCACCATAGTCTACTGTACCGCCGTTAATTTGCGCATATAATTCACATGCACGGTCCCAGTTACTAGAAACAGGTCCAACAGCTGCGGTATGTACCGTATAACCATTTCGTTTCAAATCTTCCTGTATATCATGAACACCACCCCAATATTTAACCCCTAACATTTCCTCTCTACCCCACCCAGCAAATCCATTCACTAGTATGATAGGATAATTATTTTGTTGTTTCTCTTCAGCGTAAGTTATTTTTGCTGCGAATAAAAACACAGTCCCTATTGCGAATAAACATATTTTTAAAAATAATTTCCCCATGCTTCCTCCCCCTAATAAAACGTTTACATTTCCCTATTAAAAATGAGTTCTTAACTTAAACATAATGTAAAGTATTTTATATACATTGTATATAGAGAAAACATACAAAAATGTTGATAAATATTAATTCAAGCAAGCATTTACTTTTCACAATACAACTTGTAAATCTATTTATTTGAATTTATAATCAGATATAGTTTCCTCGTGTTAAAAAGATTTAAAAACCATAAGAAAACTAATCTCATTGCTTGAAAAGGAGGAAAAAACATGCAAATCGGATCAAATATTCATACATTATCTCAACCTACTAAAATAACTCCATCTACTCTTGAGCATAATACTATCTCTTCTACTAAACTTGAAAGTAAGAACGCAAATGATCCTATCAAGTTCGATATTCGTTCATTCGAAAAAGAAATGAAACAGCCAGAGCATAAATTTAACGAATTAGATTTATGGAAGATGTTAAAAGATAAAGGTGTTCCTTTATGGATCATACTTGAAATGCTACAAAGGTCTCGTAAGGAAAAAGAATCTCAAAATAATTCAGTTCAAAATTCAAATGCGATTGAAGAACCGAGCGAGACCCGATTAAATGAAGTAATGTAAACTATGTTATCTAAATGGTCTAAAATTAAAAAGAGTTCAAGGCTGATAAAATCCCTATCAACCTTGAACTCTTTTTTATGATTTTTCTCCAATCGTGACAAATTGAACTGATACTTCTTCCTCAAAATCTTTAATTAACTTTCTTACTTTTACATATTCATTAGTCAATATATTATCTGTCGACATTTTAGGTTTTTCGTCACCTAAAGATTTTTTCAGATGAAGAAGTTGCATTTTTGTTTCATTTGCCTGTATTTCTTTATATACACTATTGCTCGCCACAATTACATACCATATTGTTCCATAATTTCGATTATTACCAAGCCAAGCATCACTATCATATGTAACTGGTATCACTTTTCCTTCTATTTCAATACTTTTTATATTCTTTTCTTCTTCATTTATAAATAATAGTGAACTTTCTTTTGGAAAATTCGGTAACGTATCTAAAGGTTTAGAATGAGATGAATGATCTCTTTTACGAAAAATTTTTGCTTTAATCATCGCTTTTGCAGTAGATTCATTTAATATCAAAACCCTTTTTTGGTCAAATCTACCTGTTTTCACCGAAAAAACTTCAAGTTCTTTCGTATTTTCTTTATAACGATTCATAACTGTTGAAGTATTGTTCTCATCTCCAATGATTAATACACCGTTAGCTGGAAATCTGTTTTCATTTTTAGAGCATGCACTTAAACTTATTAAAATTAATATACTTAATATGAAAATAGAGAGTGTTTTTTTCATCACAGTTCCTTTCATAACTCAAATTGTTTTTTTACATGCTTTTCTGCAATCTTACTTGCTGATATTCTTTACTGTTCCATAGTTTTATAAAGCTTTTGTAAGTAACGCCAACGAGTTATAAAGAAATATAAAACTTGTATACATATAAATGAAATTAAAATTATGATAGAGCTATTCATAATAGAAAAATCGACTAATTGTTGTAATGCCATATAAGCGACCACAGTATGAATCACTGCAACAATAATCGGTAAGAAGAACATTAATACTAATTGTCTTGTTACAACTTTTTTCAACTCTCGTTTACTTAATCCCATTTTCGAAATCATCTTATATTGCTGCTGATCGCGGTCCAAATCAGTATATAACCGGAAATAAATAAAACTAGCAGCGAAAGTAAAGAAGACGATTCCAACTAAAACACTTGCCATAAGTAATAACCCATTCGTTTGTTTTGCACTTAACAACTCTATAGTTAGTGCTCTAAATTCAAAATGTATGTCTCTCGGATCTTGATCGAATATATCACTTAATTGGTTTGAAATCTCTTTTGTTTTTATCCAATCATCTACAACAAATCCATAAGTTCGATATTGAATAATATTTTCAAAATCTAGATTACTATTAAGCAGAATTTCATCATACACATGATCTTGAATCGCAATATTAATCCCTTCCGTATCGTGTGGCAAAACTAAATTATCTACAGTTTTTTTCACATGAAATGTCTTTGTCCAATCGCCTTGAATGACTTCAATATTCTTTTTATAATCACCATTTTTAAACTCTTGTTTTTGTGATACGACTCCAGGGATTAATAACATTTCATCTTCTTTTTCAATCGTTTCTTGTTGGTACCCGAGTGCTCTCGCAAGTTCGTTATATTCACTTAACTTCATTACATTTACATTACTTTCTGTATAAATATCTGAAGTGGAAGCCATTCGATATGGAATATTAGAATCAGCAAGATGTTTTTTTATAATCGAGAGATGTTTATCCGTTATTTTATTTTTATCAGGAGCTGTATACAGAAATGTATACGGGTTTGTCATCCTTACCAAATCTTTGTTTCCAAGAGCTGCTGTCGTGCCAATTGCTGTAAAAGCAACTGCTGAAATAATAGATACTATAAAAAACATTGTTGCATTATCTTTCATACGGTATATTAATTCTGAAAATGTTAATATATTGGTTCTCTTTAAAAAGAAAGATTCACTCCTTTTCACAAGATGCAATATATAAACGCTACACTGTGTATATAAAAAGTACGTTCCTATAATTACTAGGAGCACACCCATTCCGAGCGTAATAAAACTATAACTTGGGATAAAGCGAAATACTAAAATATAGCCATATCCTATACTAAATAAAGAAAAAATTGATAATAACATTGACGATTTCGGTTCAGGCTTTGGCTTTTCCCCTGCTTGAATAAGTTCCACAAGTTCTGTTACTTTTATCATTTTAAAAGTAACTAGCGAAACAAGTAAAAATAAGAATAGAAACGTGATGCCAGTTAATAATACCGCCTTCACTGGCATATAAAAAGGTAAGCCGTTACTAATCATTAATACACTGGCACTTATTAATAAAACTAGTTTAGAAAATACGAGGCCGATAAGAATCCCAATACAAATCGAACCAAGTCCAATTAACATATTTTCAATTAACACTAACTTCTTAAGCTGTCTCATTGACATACCTTGCATCATTAAAATGCCAAATTCTTTCTTACGCGTTTTTAAAAACGAACTCACTGAATATAGAATGAAGAAGAATGAAAAGACAAAAATCAAACCTTGAGAAACTTCAAATCCTAATGTACCAAATGTACTTATTGTTTTACTTGTCGATTTCAACTCCCCCTGTAAATCAGGATGGAATAATAAAAGAGCATACGTAAAGAAAATCATTATAGAAAATGCACTACTTAAAAAATGGGCAGCATATGTACGCTTATTACGAAAAATATTATTAAATGCGAATTGACGAAAAGTCATGCCTTTTCCCTCCTAACAAAGAAAGGACATCCATAATCTTTTGATAAAATGCTTGCCTGCTTTCACCACGATAAATTTCGTTATATAGTTGACCATCTTTAATAAAAATTACTCGGCTGCAAAAACTCGCTGCATACGGATCATGAGTCACTAACATCATCGTAGCTTTTTCTTCCTTATTTAGAGTATCTAACATCTCCATTACATCATTTGAAGATTTAGAATCTAAATTCCCTGTTGGTTCATCTGCAAGTAATAATTGCGGCTTATGGACGATTGCACGTGCGATTGCTGTTCGCTGAGCTTGGCCCCCAGATATTTCAAACGTTCTTTTATTCAATATATCTGTAATATTTAATTTCTCTGCGATTTCTTGTACGCGTTTGTTCATTTCTTGCACAGAAACGCCATCTAATGTCATCGGCAATACGATATTTTCCTTCACTGTAAGCGTGCTAAGTAAATTAAATGATTGAAAAACAAATCCTAATTGTTTCCTACGGAATAACGCTAAATCTTCTGATGATAACTGGAAAGGATTTGTACCGTTTATTACTATTTCTCCTGAGGACGGAGAATCGATAGTAGATACCATATTTAATAATGTAGTTTTCCCGCTACCAGATGGCCCCATGATCCCTATAAATTCACCTTCTTGAATTGATAAATCAATATCTACTAATGCTTTAAAAGGTATTTTCCCTTTATATACTTTACTAATATTTTTCGCATGTAAAATTTCCATTTCTATTCTCCCTTCATTTGCACTTCTCACAATAGAGTGTAAATGAATTGTCTTAATGCTCATATTGATTCATCTTTCATTTATCTTACACGCTTGTAAGCTTTCTAAAAAAACTGATAATAAAACTATTTTCAAACTAAAATTAACGCATAACTATCTTATAATAATTGTATAGTGGTAGAAAATACAATTGTATATCAAATCTTTATTATAAAAACAAGAAAAGACCGATTGCTTTATCGGTCTTTTCCTTCCCAAAGTTATATTTTTATCTAATGCCTTTAGTTGAAATGTTTTTGAGATACCCTTTTTTATTGTCTTCCACTTTATAATAACCTCTACAAAAAATTGAGTTCTTCGGTTTAATCGCAATTAATAATGAATTATATATATCTGAAGCAGAAATGATTGTGTTTATCCAACATACAAATAATAAAATTGATTTAATATTTCCTGATACATACAATGATACAATAGCAGGAACGACCGATAGTACAATAATAGGCAAGCTCATAAAGATCCAAAATCTCGTTTTGGATAAGATTGTATTTGTATTTAGCCAAAAAAATATTCCACTACACGTCAAGCTAATATCACCTTTTTTATTTATAACAATAATATGTAGACATTCGTGAACAATGAAAACAAAAATACCTATGATGATGAGATAAAAAATATTAATATGAGTAAAACTTGCTCCAAAATAATACGGTATTAGAAAAATACTGATTTGAAGTACATATACAAACTTCATATAATGTTTTCGGTGCCAATCATTTTGTATAAAAGGAGTCCATTCTGACAAATCCATACTTATTTGTGGTAAGTGACGAAACCAAATGATAATATGCTCTCCCCTCCCTCATTTAAACTATTCCATATTCCGAAAATTCGGAATCCACTAACACTCAACCGCTAATATTAAATGCAAACCTTCGCTTGCCTTCACGTTTGCCGTACATTCTTCTATTTAAGCCTAAAGTGGTTCATGTTTAGGATGATTTGAGTAAGAAATTAATGTTTTCATAGACATATACATTCGACAAAATCCCCCAAATACCTTTTAGATATAATGTTATGAAATAGTTCTCGCATGTACAACTTGCTGCATTTGTTTTTGGTGAAAAATACATCCAGAATCTACACTTTAGTATGGTTAACTAGTACTTTAGAATGCAAAAAAGCTTAGAGTTTTAGCTCTAAGCTTTTTTTGCATTATCGCTCCCTTTAAAGAGCACTATTTTTTATCCATCCGGATTTACTCAATACATAATGATTATAAATTTGGTTTTCTATCATCTGTTGACCCAAATAAGTAAACCCGCATTTTTCAATAACTTTATTTGATGGCACATTTTTAATTAAAGCAATTGCGTTAAGGACATCCACATTTGTATTTTCAAATAAATAACCGATCAAGCCTTTTGTCGCTTGCGTTGCATAACCATTATTATGATATTCACTTGAAACAGCATACATAATTTCTCTGTTCGGTGCAGGGAGTTCAACTTTCATGCCTGTGCAGCACCATCCAATAAATTCATTTGTGGTTTTCTTAAATATTCCTAGTCTTAATATGTGATTATCTATGTTAGTCGTAGTTCTCACTGCATTAAGAAAGGCTTTATTTTCAGGTATTTCATAATTTACAACCCAATTAACCCTTTGTTCTTTCGTTGATTTCCAGTCTGGTAAAAACTTTTCTATTTCCGGTTGATTTGCTATTTTATAAATACTCTCTGCATCTTTGACCGTAAACTCTTGTAGGTATATATCACCACAATCTATTCTAAATAACTTAGTCAAACTCTTTTCTCCCATCTTAATCCCCCTTCCTTACGTTAAAGCGCCTTAATCTGCTTCGTAAGTTCCATAAACCGTTCATCTAGTTCTTTATATTCTTTGTCTTTAGAAGTTAAAAAGCTTAATTTCCCTAATACTTCTTGTCTTTCTGTTTCTAACGTTAAACGTAGCTCTTCAATTTCATCCCTTGTTTTCGTAGGTTCTTCTAGCTGTTTTTGTATCGTATTGTTTAAAAACACGAGTTTTGTGTTAGTTGTTTTCTCCAGAAAATATCGATCGTGAGAAACGATAACGAGTGTTCCATTATACTCAGCTAATGTATTTTCAAGCTGTTCGCGCGAAGGTAGATCAAGGTGATTCGTCGGTTCATCTAAAATAAGTACATCTTTTTCATCTAAAATATAAGCCATGAGCTTACATTTCACTCGTTCCCCCATACTCATATATTCAATCGGCTCTTTCCATTGGGAAGATTCAAATCCTAAATGTTTCATTAAATTTTGGACTTTTCCTCGTTCTTCAAATGTCTCTTTATAAAATAAATCTTCTGGTGTTTTATCAAGTGGTAAATCAAATACTTCTTGTGTTAAATAACCGATGTTTGCTGAAGGTGAAATCCATACTTCTCCTTCAACAGTTTCTGTTCCCATAATCATCTTCAGTAATGTTGTTTTCCCGCTACCGTTTGGTCCAATAATCGCAATCTTCTCACCGTGCTGAATTGTAAAATTAACGTTTTTAAATAATGTTCGGCTATTAAATTCTTTCCGCAATTGTTTTACTTCTAAGAAACGTTTTCCTACTTTTTTACTCGCTTGAATAGTAAATTCAACTGAATAATCCTCTTTCACACGTTCTACTTTCGTTTTCTCCAGCTCTTTTTCAAGACGCTTTCGTTTCGATTTAACTTGCGCGTCCATTCGCTTCGCCTTTACACGATAAAATTCTTTCACTCCTTCTTGTTTTGTAGACTGCGCATGTGCCTTTTGTGACCATGAACTTAATTCTTTTATATGAGTTTCTACTTGTTCTATCTTCTTTTGTTGTTTTTCATATTCACGCTGCTGCGTCATTCTTTTCTGCTCACGTGCTTTCATATAACTCGTATAATTACCACTATGATCAATTAATTTCTTATCCTCAATTGACCATATTCTTGTTGCGATAACATCTAAAAAGTATCGATCATGCGATACGACGAGAACTGTACCTTTCATGTTTTTTATTTGTTTAATGAGAAATTCCGTACTCATCTCATCTAGATGATTTGTCGGTTCGTCTAATATTAGGACATTAGGATTTCCGGCAAATCCTTTTGCTAATCGAACTTTTAGCTTTTCACCACCACTTAAAGTTAGAAAATCGTTCGTTGGCACGCCCCATTTTGCAAGGAGTTCCGCTTCTTTTGCAATTATATCCTTACTAACAAATGATTCTTTTTCTTGTTCAACATATGCTCTTGTCACATTCATTTGCATCCATTCAACAGTACCTTTTGATGGTTCAATTTTCCCATTTATTAATTGAAGTAACGTTGATTTACCAGCCCCGTTTTTACCAATTAACCCGATAACATCCCCTTGTCTTACTGTCACATTCATTTTCTCTAACAAAGTGTTTTCCTTTATTTCAACATAAACATCATTTAATTTTAATAGTTCTTTCATAATACCGATCCCTTTCATTAAGGGGAGAATAAAAAAATCCTCCCAAATAAATTTGGCAGGATTAGTCGTTAAAATATTTATACCCAAATAAGCTATTGCGTAACATAAATAGCAATACCGTTGTATGGAAATTGGGCAGACTAATCCTATTTTTTATAAATTGAAATTTATTGAATTTCAACATTTAAAAATAAGATTAGTTAATCATCGTCCACCCATCATTCCTTTCCGTCGTTAGTAACCATATTGTACCATGATAGTACTGTATGAGTAAATGCAATTATATGTGCTATTATTATGATTGCTTTCTTCTAGGTCTATTTATCATTTCTTAGCTTTAAATTGAACAAGCATACTTTACATTTGCTATACTACTTTTCCTTTAGATTTCCCTAGTAATAAACTTGTAAACACTCCCTCTTATATAATTTTTATATAACTGTATGATTAATTTTATATTATACATACTACATTTCAATTTTTATAATAAAGTTATCATTTTTAAGGAGGGATTCTACAATGGAATATAGCAAACTCGGAAACAGTGGATTAACAGTAAGTAAGATTGCATATGGTAACTGGATAAATCATGGTGGAAAAGTAAATGAAGATATTGCAAATGAATGTGTGAAAGCCGCATTAGATGTTGGAATTACAACGTTCGATACTGCAGATGTTTATTCAGACACTATTGCTGAGGAAGTGCTTGGCCGCTCTTTGAAAGGTATACGCCGAGAAAGTATAGAACTTTGTACAAAAGTATGTCATCCGACCGGACCTGGAAAAAATGATCGAGGTTTATCACGAAAACATATTATAGAAAATTGTAATGCATCGTTACAACGGCTACATACAGACTACATTGATGTCTATTATGCACATCGATTCGATACAACAACACCTCTGGAAGAAACAATGTTAGCTTTCTCAGATCTTGTAAGACAAGGGAAAGTCCTTTATTTAGGCGTAAGTGAATGGACATCGGAGCAAATCACACGCGGTGCAGCACTTGCACGAGAATTGAAAATCCCTCTTATTGCTAGCCAACCTCAATATTCGATGTTGTGGCGAGTTATAGAAACTGATGTGATTCCAACATGTCAACGTGAAGGACTTGGCCAAATTGTTTGGTCTCCCCTCGCACAAGGTATTCTCACTGGAAAATATCAACCAGGTAAACCACTCCCCGCCCAATCACGTGCTAATTCAGATGCAGGAAAACCCTTTTTCAACAAACTCGTGCAACGTTGGATGAGTGATGATGTGCTTACCGCTATCCAGGAAATTAAACCTATCGCACAAGAAATTAACCTTACCTTATCTCAACTCGCAGTTGCTTGGGTATTACAAAATCCAGCTGTTTCCTCTGCAATTATTGGCGCTTCAGATCCAGAGCAAATAAGAGAAAATGTGATTGCTTCTAGTGTTACATTGTCACCTGAAATTATGGGTCAGATTGATAGTGTACTAACAGGTTTTGCTGAGTATGATCCTAGCAAAACAGGTTGAAACATGAGTGAGCTTTACCTATAATGAAGCTTACCTTTCCAAATCCCCCACTGCCCATCCTATGAAGATGGGCTTTTATCTTTTAAGTTCACATTGTGAAGTCAAATAAACCTCTCTAACTACCGTTAAGAAGTTTTCTAACACTACAGACTTTTCATCTTGCCTCCATCCGGCATATAAATTTATTATTGGTGTGTTCTCTTGAATTTCTTTATATATAACTCCCGATTTTTTATAACTTTCCACAGATGATGGAACGACAGAAATCCCCATACCTGCTGCAACTAAATTCACAATCGTTTGCATTTGAATTGCTTCTTGAACAATATTTAAACTTACTCCATGCTCCCAAAAGTAACTAATAATTAAATCATAAAAGTTAGTACCGAAATGACGAGGAAATAAAACAAATGGTTCATCTACTATTTCTTTAATAGAAATATTAGGTAACGAAACTAATGCGTGATTTTCATGTAAAACCAATTTTAAACGTTCTTTAGAACAAACTTCGGAAGACAATATTTCATTATTCTGCTTAGAACGAATAAATCCAATGTGAATTTGTTTTTCATAGAGTGCTTTTATTTGCTGGTCTGTTGTCATCTCGCGTAATATAAGCTGAATTTTAGGAAACCGTTCTCGAAAGGTTTTTAATATGTCTATAACTGTTTCTGTAGAATCGACAAAACCGATGATTAAACGCCCGATCTTCCCTTCATCCGCGAGCTGTGTTTCTTTAATGGTTCTATCTACTTGAAGTAACGTTTGTCGCGCACCTTCTAAAAAGATTTTCCCCGCATCGGTAAGTTCAACCATCCTTTTTGTCCTGTGAAGAAGTTGAACACCTAATTCTTCTTCCAACTTTCGAATTTCTTGACTTAAAGGCGGTTGTGCCATCATAAGACGTTCTGCCGCACGACTAAAGTTTAATTCTTCCGCCACTGCTATGAAATATTTCATTTTACGAATATCCATTACAATCCCCCTAACATTCACAACTAGCAAAAAAATCCCTCCTTCTAATAAATTATTAATAAAAACAGGAGGAAACTATATCAATCCCTTTTCGTTTCTTATTTATCATAAATCATTTCATGAAAATACGAGAGATTTATACTAAGTTGAATTACATGTTTTGGGCAATTTCATTACTTGCATATATTATTTGATTTACTATTTGGTTGAGTAACGAGTACTTGATATTTTATTCACCCAATTATAAAAATAAAATGTTATTCGTTATCCAACAATAACTTATTGTTTTTCAATAAATTTTTATTGATTACTCCCCTACAATAAGCTATTATATGTTTGTAGAAAATATTAATCTAAGGATTGATTTTATGGACAGGACATTAAAAATCACAAAGTTAAATATGTTTTTAAGGATTTTTCTCATCCCGATTATAGTAGGGATAATTGTTGGTATACTAACTAAATTAGGGCAAGGTATACTTCCAGGACATTGGAATTCATTAGCTAATCTAGGAAGTGTTTGGTTAGTTCCATCCTTTTTTGTGGCTAGCTTTAGTTATTCTAAGCGTACAGCTATACTTTCTGGTATCCTTGCACTACTCGGTATGGTATTAGGCTACTATGGTTATGCAATTGTTATTAAAAATGTAGCTCACTCTATTTATTTTATATCTGTATGGATTGTATGTGCATTTATAGGAGGAACTATCTTTGGAATTGCAGGTTTTCTATGGAAAGATACTACAAATCCACTTCATAAATTCGGAAGTGCGCTTATTAGTGGAGTTTTTGTAACGGATGGACTTCACATTCTTTTAAATTTTGAAGACTACAGTCACATGTTACCTGTTGGATATACCGAAGTGATAGTCGGAATTATCTTGATTCTTGTATTAGAACGCTCTAATGCTAATCGAATTTCTTCTTTCTTAATGATGGTTCCTATCATTATTTTAGGATTAATTGGATATACATTATTAAGTTTGTTTACTTAATTACAATACTGTATCATGAAAAAACAAAAGACTAATTCTATTATAATCCACAAAACATATCACGAATCGAACATTATACTTATTAATGTTGATACACTTATTCATAGGATGAATTCATGAAGCTATCTCTTTCAAAGGGGTGGCTTTTTTCTTACAAAAACTATTTATCAGCTTTTTATTAAATACTTCTAATTTAACAAGCGTATTTATTAGCGTGTCATTATACATACTAAGATTACCTTTTACCATTTCATATAATCGCTATAAAGTGAAACTTTAATCAGCGGGGGGGGTCTTACTGCCCATTAAAGCGGGATAAAATAAGGCTAAAAAACTTATCTCCAAAGTTCTTTAGCCCTGATCACTTATTTACACATTAAAAAATATAATTCGTACAACGGTAGCTTTACCAACTTCTGAATGGATTTCTACACTATGTCCTAATTGTTTCGTAATTTCATATACAAGATATAGCCCCATTCCAGTTGATTCTTTAAAATCTCTGCCATTTTCCCCTGTAAAGAAAGGTTTAAATACTCTAGGTAAATCTTGCTTCGGTATCCCTACGCCATAATCGGTGATTTCAAGTATAACGTTATTATCTTCCTTACAAGCTTTCACTTTAATCTTCTCTCGACTACCAGATGAATATTTAATCGCATTCGATAGTATTTGTCCAATTAAAAATTGTAGCCATTTTGCATCACTTTCTACAATAATGTCCTTATCAATTTTAAGCTCTGGATATACAAAATTCCGGATAAAAAAGCGTTTATGTTCATGTACAGAATCATTCACTATTTTATGTAGCTGTACTTTTTCGACATAAAAATCTTGTGTAAATGCTTCTAAACGTGCGACATACAAAGCCATCTCTAACCCTTTTTTCAATCTATCTGTTTCCTCATTTATACTTTCAAAACGTGGGTCGACTTCATCTTGTGTAATTAATTCTATTACAGATAAAGGTGTTTTCATTTGATGTATCCACTGATTCATAAAAGTTAAATGATCATTATTTTTTCTCTCTTGTATTTGCAGCTGGTTTTGATAATGTCGATATTGCACCTCAAGTAGCTCTTGAAGCATAGTAGATAAAACTGCAAAATCTGATTTTTGAACAGAATCATCCAAAGAATGCAACGGATTTGCTAATCTTTCATAGAAGGTACGATGAGTAAAGTAACGAAACACTAAATAACCTACCATAAAAAAGACACCTAAAAACATTGCATATAATGCCGTTGCAATATGATTATGCCCATCAAACCAATATACAAGAAATATGGCTAGTAACTGGATTACTGTAAAACAAATAAGTGGTATATGATCACGAATAAATAATTTTATCATTTCTCCATACCATTATCCCAAGTTATATGTAATCTATAACCGACACTACGAATCGTTTCAATTGCATCTTCAATCTGTAATGTTTTTAATTTTTTACGCACACGTGTTGTATTTACGCTTAAAGTATTATCATCAACATAAGATTCGCTATCCCATAATTTATTTAATAGCACTTCTCTACCCACAACACGCGGATAATTTTTCATTAACATCTCTAATAAAATAGCTTCATTTCTTGTTATATCAATCTCTTGATTCTTAAGCTTTAATACAAGCCTTTCGGGATATAAACAAAGACCTTGTTGCTCAACCATCCGTTCTTCTACTTTCGGTGCATAATCTCCGTAAGCACGCCTTAAATGACTACGAATTTTAGCCATTACAACTTCGTAATGGAATGGCTTTGAAATGAAATCATCGCCACCGTTTTCAAGCGCCATAACTTGATCCATCGTGCCTTCACGAGCCGAAATAAATAATATCGGACATGTAGAAACTCCGCGAATTTGACGACACCAATAGTACCCATCAAAACTTGGTAAATTAATATCTAATAAAACTAACTCTGGTTGTTCTTCTAAAAAAATGTTTAATACATTTTGAAAATCCGATACAATAATTCCTTCATACCCGTATTTCGCGACATGTGTTGATAATAGTTCTGCAATTTTCATATCGTCTTCTACAATCATAATTTTAACCATGTGTTTACTCCTTTTTCGATCCACAATCTTATATTCAATTATATAAAATAAATACTACCTGTTTTTATATCATCCGTAAATCAAAAAAAGGATACTTTTATACAACAGCATCCTTCTTCTATTATTCTTATTTAATATGAAATTTACTCAAATTAAAACCTAGCTTCTCCACATAGTCCATACCTAGTTCCATTCGTGCTGTTTTCAGTGGATCTACAACTTGGCAAACATTTAAATCGCCTGCAGCTGATAATAAAAGTGTTGCATCAGCTTTAGACATTTCTAATTCTTCATGTAAAAATGTCACCATATTACGTACAGCGCGATTCGCTGCATCATCTAACAATTTCTCTGAAGCAATCGTCATAAGTTTTTCTTTTTGGATCGCCATTGGGAGTGGCCATTTCTTTCCTTTTATATTTTGAATTGTTACAGTTACCTCACCAGCAACCTCTACTCCACTAACACCAATTTCACCATCACCCATCGCTGCGTGTAAATCACCTAATGCTAATAGAGCACCAGGAACATTTACAGGTAATAGTAATGTTGTCCCTTCTTTTATTTCTTTACAGTCCATATTCCCGCCGTGATCATGCGGTGTGCCACATGAAATACTCTCTTCTTTCGGCGCAGTACCAATAACACCGATCATTGGATTAATCGGGATTTGTAATTCATTTGAAAACAAAACATGTTCATTATGGATTGGGACCATTTTCACTGTGTTTTCGTTTAGCTCTTCACCCATTACACCAAGATTCGCCCCTGTAGTTAAAACACCTTGCTCAGCAATTTTAATTTTTTCAATCGTTACGACTAAAATATCACCAGGTTCTGCACCTTTAATATATACAGGTCCAGTCGCTGGATTAATTCGGTTCCAATCTAATTCTTGAAACGCAACATCTTCAGAATCAATTTGATTTTCAAAGCAATCATATGTTTCAAATATAAGACGACTCCCAATTTCTACTTCCATACATGGTTTATTTTCTGGTGACATTGCGTAAATGATATGTTCTTTATGGATTCGATACATATTATCTCTCCCCTTTATATTGGTCTACAATCACAAATTAGCTTTTTTCATAAAAGCTCCTTTTAATAATTAATGAATTTACATATAGAAAAGCACTTAGCTTATTTTCATACATACACTCTTTACTATAACAGGTAAAGAAAGGTGGTATCACTATGCCCCTTATTCCATATAACGAAAGCGATGTTGATTTACTAGCTCGTTTAATTCGTGCTGAAGCTGAAGGCGAAGGTCGACAAGGTGAACAACTTGTTGGCTGCGTAGTAGTAAACCGTGTATTTTGTGATTGCTTAGATTTTAAACAACTTCGATCTGTACGTGATGCAGTATATCAAAGCCCCGGTGGATTCGAAGCCGTACAATACGGATATTTTTATCAGCGTGCTCGTGAATCAGAAAAAGAAATTGCAAGAAAAGTTTTACAAGGAGAATGGCGCTGGCCTGCACGATGGGCCCTTTGGTATTTCCGTCCAGTTGGAGCTTGCCCACCTGAATGGTATAATCAGCCGTTTGTAGGACAGTTTAAAAGCCATTGTTTTTATGAACCACGTGGTGATGAATGTCCGAAAATGTATTCACGGTAGCAATATTTGAAACGCAAGTACCTAGCTGAGTACTTGCGTTCCCTTTATTTTTTAGAAATCTAATAATGTGATAAATTTTTCGATGCCTACTACATGTATTAATAACGGTATACGAGGGCCACTAGACTGATTTATAATGAGCCTATAAATTATAATAAATAATTGTTTTTGATTTTCTTTCATTATTTTTTTATTTTCATGATGGCAAATCGAATACAATTGTTCCATTAAGTTAGAATAATCTTTGTTAGAACGAAGTATGTTGCAAACTTCTACTAACCATTCTTTCTGTCTTTCATCTAATGTGTTGTAAAACTCTGTATTTCTCTCTTGATTTACCGCAATTAACTTTTCAGATTGAAAGTTTTTTATCCAATACTCTGCGCGGTTACATATCGCTATCATAGCATCTAATGTATAACCTCTATCTATATTTTCTAATGTATCTTGTAAAATAGATGCATCAAAATTTAATAGCGGTAACGTTCCTGCTACTTGATTAAATTTCGGATATTCTTTAAACCCGCTATCAACTCTAGAAAGTTTAATTGCATCAAGTAAATCTTCATTTTTGAGTGTTTTATTTTCATAACTACTTTTCAATCGCTCATATTCTGTATAATTGCGAATCACATCTTCATCAAGACCGATATGAAAAGCTGCGTTTGGTCTATATTTTGCAAACATAAACAGTATCACTTCTGGTAAATACAATTTTAACAACTCACTTGGTGTAATACTATTTCCTGAAGAACTAGACATTTTTTCATGATTGCCTTTAATTCCAATGAAATCATAAGCAACATAATGAGGAGCTTCACGATTGAATATTTTCATTGCAATTTCCTTTGATACATTATAACTACCCGTTTCCGAGGAATGATCTCTTCCGCCCGGTTCAAAAATAACATCCTCTATCATCCATCTCATCGGCCAATCGATTTTCCAATTCAGTTTCATTTTATTTGTATTTAATACCGATAATTCATTTTGATTTCCACATATACATTCATACCGTACTGTTTTTAATACTTCATCAAAATGTGTAATCGTTGTTTCATCTTTCTCGCATTTCTCACAATATAATGTAACCGGATAAAAACTCTCTCGCTCTTTTGCACTACACTCTCCAGTTTTAAAACTCATTAAAATATCATATATTTCTTTTCTTTTATACAAAGCCTCTAATATATTTTTGTTATACCTTCCGCTTCTATACTCAGCATGTTGATATATGAATTCCACCTCAACCCCAAATACTTGAAGCGATTTCTCAAACTCTTTTTCAAAATGCTCTGCATACGAATTATGACAACCATATGGATCTGGAATATCACAGTATGGCATACCAATATATTTTGCAAAAGATGGATCAATATTTTTAGGGACTTTTCTAAACCTGTCATAATCATCCCATGAAAATATAAAACGAGTCTTTTTCCCTAAATCTCGAAGGGCTCTTACAACGAAATAAGTCGTTATTATTTCGCGAAAGTTCCCGATATGAACAGAGCCAGATGGACTGATTCCAGATGCGCAAACAAAAGTTTCTTTGTTTGGATGTTTTCTTATTAATTCATGTGCTACTTCATACGCCCAATGCATATATTACTCACCTCATTTTTTTGTTTTCACACTTTCAGTTTTATACAATAAAAAAACTCCCACCCCCAAGATTATTCATCTTGAGGACGAGAGTTGTTAGCTTCGCGGTACCACCTCAGTTTGTCAATATGTCGCCATATTAACCTCTTCAGGTACGACAAAATATGCTTATACCCTATCTCTATAACGGGAGAACCCGTCGCACCATCCCTAAACAAATTAGTTCCTTGCGCAGCTCCAAGTCTTTTTTCGTTAAAATGTATACCGCTCTTTCTCAGCTACCAGAGCTCTCTGTACGTATCCTTTTTTAACTACTCTTCTCTTCCATGCCATTTTATATATTAGTTTTTTTATATGATAATTTACAACGCTTTTATTGTCAAACTTTTCCGGAAATAAAAGCTATCTAAATAAATGCTTTATCGCTTCTAATTGAATTTTATGGCTACATTCATCACAACAATATGTTCCCTTCGTTTTCTCTTTAAATCGTTTATATTTTTCACTACCTTCGTAAACACGAAATATATTTTTACAAGAAAAGCAAACAATTTCATAAAACATCATATGCATTTTCCTCTCCATGTTTATACATTTTTTTAATCACTTAAGAAAATCAGTTTTCCACAGTAAAAATCTTAATATCTCTGGCTAAAAGGTTTACCTATATTCTTATCGAATTATATAAATATCTTATAAAGCGAGGTGAAAATCTTGATCAGTAATATAGAATTAGTTTTAGATGCTTTAGCAAGTTTTGCTAAAGGACCTCGTTAGAATGAAAGTATTGGAGTTGAAATACAATGAATCGTATTAATTACATAAGACAAGAAGAAAAGAAATATCATGACCTTTGCTATGAACAATACAAACTATTTGAAACTGGCTCTTGGCTTTACAAACCGGTTAAAACAGTTATGGACTTAATGGAGTACTTTGAAGGACAAAATAACTTACAAGTACTTGATCTAGGCTCTGGCGTTGGAAGAAATAGCATTCCAATTGCACAAATAATAAAAAATAATAACGGCACTGTTACTTGTGTGGACTTACTGGATTCCGCTTTAACAAAATTACAAATTTATAGTAAAGAACATGATGTTTTTGAAGTTATAAAAACAGAACAAGCAGCAATTGAAAACTACTACATCCAACCTGATATTTTTGATTATATCGTTGCAATATCAAGTTTAGAGCATGTTCAATCAGAAGAAGATTTAAAAAACGTGCTCCATTCTATGAAAAAAGGTACAAAGACTGGTGGTATCAATTGTTTAATTATTAACTCGAACATACAAGAAATTGACTTACATACGAAAGAAGAATTAGATGCTTTAATTGAAATTAACCTTCCAACTGAACATATGATATATCTATTAAAAAGCATTTATAAGGAATGGCAAGAAATAAAAGTTGAAATAAAAGAAATAGCTTATAATATAGTCCGAAACGAAAGACACATTCAATTAAAAACAAATGCTATTACGTTTGTCGTTCAGAAATAATCGTATAATTAAGATGTGACTCTTTCTCTCAAATTCATTTTTATTGTACAAAATTTGTTACTTTATATATTTATTAATCAAAACACAAAAACCATGCTTCAGTATCATTAGAAACATGGTTTTTATTATTGATCATACTAAATTGCTTAGCTATTTAATGAATTCATTAACTGGAAGAAATGTTCAGGTTCATGTGTCTTATTTAATTCATACCATGAATGGAGTGTATCTGGCGCAAATACATCTAATTTTTTCAGTACCTCCACTGCAAATTCCAAAGGAGCTACTCCAGATGCAGTAATAAGATTTTCACCAGACGCTACAGATCCCATTTCATATAAATTTTCCCCTTTATATGTAGGACAAACCATTTTCATATAATCTAAACTATTACTTGTATGCTTTCTAGAATTTAAGTATCCGTAATTTGCAAGGCCTATTGTTGCACCACAAATTGCAGCCACAATAGTACCAATCTTTAAAGCTTCTTCAACTTTTTGCAATATGGGTTTATGTATGTTTTCAGTCCAAGTATTTCCTCCAGGTAAAATCAATAAATCATTACTCTCAAGTACACATTCATCTAGGGAAATATCTGGCTTTACGTTCAAGCCTCCCATTGAAATAACCCTTTCTTTATTTATTCCAACTGTAACTACTTTAAAAGGTGCTAAACCCTTTTTAAAATATCTACCTGTATTAAGTTCAGCAATTAAATGTCCGTATTCCCAATCGGACATCGTATGAAATACATATAAATAAGCTTTTCTAGTTTGCATTCAATAACACTCCATTCACAACTTAATCTAATCTTTTCTAAAAGATAATCTATTTATTATTTATAATTGCTTGTCGAGCTTTTTCTTTATCATCAAAATGAATAGTCAAATCCTTTAAAATTTGATACGTTTCATGCCCTTTCCCTGCAATCAAAACAATATCATTAGAAGATGCCATGTTTATTGCATGTTTTATAGCAAGTTCACGATCTACTTCAACTTTATAATTCAAATTATTATTCTGTGAAAATCCTTTTTCAATATCTTTCATTATTGCCTGCGGGTCTTCCGAACGTGGATTATCAGAAGTAATATAAACAAAATCGCTATAACTTCCAGCAATTTCACCCATTATAGGTCGTTTTTTTGCATCTCTATCCCCACCGCAGCCGAAAACAGTAATGATTTTACCTTTTGAAAACTCGCTAATTGTAGTAAGGACATTTTCTAACGCATCAGGCGTATGAGCATAGTCCACGATTACAAGGAAATCTTGATTTTCGTCTATGATTTCCATTCTACCTTCAATGCTCTTTAAATCAGATAAGCTGTCACTAATATTTGTAAGCGGAATACCTTCAACCAATGCAGCTGTTATTGCTGCTAATGCATTATATACATTAAAGTGGCCTACTAGATTTAGATTGATTTCTATTTCTCCATTAAAGGACGAAACTAAAAAACGAATACCTTTTGGGCTTAAAGTTATGTTCTTCGCTTGAACATCTGCTCCATTATGTATCCCATATGTAATAACCTCAGCTGAAGTAATTTTTTTAAAGTATTCTACCGATGGATCGTCTGCATTCAATATAGCAAAATTTTTATCTGTAATAGAAAAATCATTTCCTAATCTTGAAAATAGAAGGCCTTTTACATGCTTATATTCCTCAAATGTTCCATGGTAATCCAAATGATCTTGCGTTAAATTTGTAAAAATAGCGGTTTTAAAGTTACACCCTTTAACTCTTTCCATGTGTAAACCTTGTGAGGTAACTTCCATAACACAATAATCTGTATTATGATTTTTCATCGTTTGCAAATTCCGCTGAAGTATCGGTGGTTCTTGCGTATTAATATCAGTAGGATACCATTTCGAACCAACTTTCACTCCGTTATTCCCCATAAGCCCTGTTTGAAATCCATAATCAGTCAAAATCTTTTCAAGTAAATAGGAAGTAGTTGTTTTACCATTTGTTCCTGTAATTCCAATTAGCTTCATTTTATTAGATGGGTAACCATAGAAATGTGATGCAATAACTGCCATAGCATACCTAGCATCTTTAACAATTATTTTAGGTATTTCAATATTTATATCTCTTTCTACAATTAACGCCACCGCACCATTTTCCACTGCATCTTCAACAAATTGATGTCGATCTTCAAGAAAACCATCGATACCTGATACACATATAAATAAATTCCCACTAGTTATTTTTCTAGAATCCATTTCTAAACCCGTAATTTCTACATTCATATCTCCATTGGTATCTTTAATCAATAACAAATCCGCCAGCTCTTTTAGTTTCAAATCCCTCGCCCCCTTACAAATTCCCCTTACTTATTTTACCACTTTATATAAAATAGTGGTTTAAAATTCCATATTAGTCGGACGAAATTTAATCATCTTCAATAAACAAAAAAATAAAAGAGCACTTGTTTCCGCAAGTGCTCTTTTTGGGGATTTTGAGATATCCTATTAAAGAAAGTTAAGGTTACTTAAAGTTAATAGGTATTTCTATTATATGCTTGTCCTTTTTATTTGTGCATAATCCATATATAAGAATTTATATTAACACTAAATAATTTTATTAATTACTGTTTTAGAATAAAGGTTATTCAACTCATTGCAAATAGCCTAAAAAAGATAAGCCAAAACTATTATTAAAATATAAGTTTAATATCATACATTACTTGTTCAGCTACATTATCAGCTAATTGATTAACAAATTGATAAAACAAATACTAAATTTATTTTAAACCTAAAATCGGTAAGATTGTGTAATTAATCCTATATCCTTCAAACCCTGATGGCTTCACATCGTATTCCCACTTATGGAAGCATTCTGTTAACATGTATCCTACTTTTCCTTTATTCTCGTCTGTATTATGATTAATATAGCCGCATTGTTGGTGCGAGGTAATGATATCCTCAGAAATTTTCTCCACATTCTTAAAACGGCTAAGATCAGGCGTCACATCTATCCAACTTTGATTTGTTACTTTATCATAACGAGCTTTTAAACGATAAATAATCCAACCATTTGGTTGTTTGAGTACACTATTCTCTAAAGAGGCCTTATCTGAATAGTAAGTAACTACATCAATCTCAACTTCTTCTTTGTTTTTCATATCTTCCATGAATTGTACAACTTCACTATAATCTGTTTCTTTTAGTTCTTCCTCAAAAACACCAAGTGATACTAAAATTAGTATGAACGCTGTAATTGAAAATAAGGTAATGATTATCTGTTTTCTTGTCATGTAGTTCCCCCTAATTATATTAAACACTACACATGATATGGCTTTGAATATATTCACTCTAGTGGTCTAACGTTTTTCCTCCATTTTAAATTTCACCAAAATTAACCACATTATTGTTTCTAGAAATACTAAATGAAAATCATATTTTCAACATGGTTAAACTTCATTTTAAACAGACAACAGATAAGGTATACCTCGCCCGTTATGATATGACTACCTACTAATCTTTTTCTTTTGTACAAGCAATTAATAGCCGTAATTTTCACAAAACATTTTGACGTATTACTTATTCCAATATAAAATTATATGCAAACAATCAAAATTAACCTAAAATATATAAAGGGTATACCATACTAACAGTTAAATGCTTAGATTTGTCCTTTGCCATAATTAACAAGGGTAGAGTAACATGAAAATAGAGAACGAGTACCGTTACTAATCACATGCAGGTTCTTTGAAAATTACATTTTCATACTATAAACATAAATAAAAGGGGTACATACGAAATGAACGGTTTAATGGAAAATAATTTAAGAACTTTGTTCCTTCTCTTTGTAAGTATAATTGTACTAGTATTTCAAACTATTATTTTTGTAAGAATAGTAAGAAACTGGTTCAAAACCAAAAATATAGATAAATTAAAAGAAGATAAACAGTATATTAAAAAGCTAACTATAGTATACATAGCAATTATGGTAATAGGCGCTATTACAAACTTACCTTTATTCGGATTTATATTGTTAGGCTTTATGTCTAATACTATTATATTAATGTCTTTAAAGATAGAATTGTCTAATACAAAATCAAGTCAGTTGAAAACTGTGAAGAACTCAAAGCTCATGTTATGGTTTGTAATGAACACTATACACTTAATACTTTTCTTTGTTGAGGGGATAAAACTCATTAAAAGTATTTAAGGCGATACTTTGAGATAACGATACGACTTCTTAGGCATCACTTAATTGCATAAAATTGACAATTTTATAGAAGCGATCGTATCTTTTAAAAGAAACAGTCGCTTCTATAAACATATATGTATTAAGATTTATATTTTTTTACTGTACAAGGAATAGTTACGATATACAAATCTATAACATAGATTGTAACCCAAATCCTTTTTTTGTTTAGTTGAGATAAATGCTCTGAAACTTTTCTTTTCCCCCACCTTCTAGGAAAGCATTTTTTCTCCTTTTCTTCTTTTTCTGACATTAAAACTCCACAAAAAATATCAAACACATTTTATTTCTAATTTTATCACTGTATTTCCCCATATTTTAAGCGCTATCTAATCTTGCTTCTCTAGATTTATCTCTATTAAGACTTCTAGTTCATTTATAATTCCTAGTATGTTTGCTTTTATTATTTATGCAGAATATACAATCAATATATACTAATTTTTCACAGGTCTTTTCTACATTTTATCATTAAGAAATTAATTGAAGGTTTATTTTCTACATTCTTATTTGGTTCGTCAATTTCCGAAACTTGTACTAATCCATACTTATTAAAATCTTGTTTTATAGATTCAGAATTATAGAAGAACATTTTTACGCCTTCCATTATCTCATAATAGTCTTTATCCAACTGGTTTCCTTTTCCATACATAGGAGCTTTTTTAGAAACTGTTGTGAAAACCATATATCCACCTGGTTTTAACTGATTATAACAATCTTTAATAAAATTCTCTCTTTCCTGCTCATTCAGCAAATGAAGAAGTGCATGACTAAATATCCCATCATACAGTTTATTATCAAAAGGCATTTCGTTTACCGAACCGTGATACATACTAACATCTTCTAGTCCGTTTTCTCTTGCTAAATCAATTGCAGTTTTTGAAATTTCAATACCAGTTACATTTATACCATTTTCGATAAATACCTTTGCGTTTCTACCATATCCAATACCCGGAACTAGTATGTCTTTAACGTTCTTTTCTAGAAAAAAATCTTTTGTCAAAATTGCAGATTCTGTAGGTTCAAAACCCCACATCGTTTGTTTCTCAATAAAGCTTGATTCCCAAAACTCCATTTTATTTTTATCTCCTTATTCTTATCTCATGTATAACATCACATGAAAGACCTATTAATTTTAACGCCGCTTTTTTCCCCACAGTCACTATAGGTCCATTGAATATAGCATATTAATAAGCCTATATCTAATTTAAAGATTGGCTGAATATCTATTCTAAATATTAACCAGTACGTTTAGAGAAAATATAAAAAAGCCAATACTTCCGTGTAGTATTAGCTTATCTAAAGAGAAATTATTTTTTTATTTTTTGCTGACCTAATATTTTTTCTAACATTTCTAAAGTTATCGGTTGAGCTTTCTCTATTAATTGATAACCAATACGCCCATTCGGTTCGGCCGTAACTTGCTGTAAACTCATTAAATCATGAATTCCTTTTTCTCTTAATTGCATATATAGTTGTTGTTCCGACATTTTTGCCTTCAGCAAATTCTCTTTTACAATTTCTCCGTTTTCAACAATTACAATGCTACTGCCATTTAGAAATCGCTCCACCTTCTTTGATTTCAATTCAAAAAAATGAATGATAAGAAGTATGCTTGCAAATATTACAGCTGCAAATATAGATGGGACTACTTTCCTACTTAATACAGGCTCTACAATAATACGTCCAATTGAAACTACTATAATTATTTCAGCTCTCGTCATTTGGCTAACAGAATTACTACCTGTCATTTTTAATGCAATCATTCCAGTAAGAATTAAAATAATACTTTCCCAAATTATATTCATAATTGCCCAATCCTTTAATGGTGAATGTTACTAGCATTCCCATTTCATATAGCATTCTAAATGCATTTTAATTAAACTTTTTTGTAAAAATCAAACTTACATATACTGAAAAATAATCTATTTTGATCAATCTTTTTTCAATAAGGGTTTGATGATCCATCTTCCATTGTCAAAAAAATAAAAAGCACCCACATGGATGCATAGATTAAACTTATTCATTATTACTCTCTCCACTTTTATCATCAACTGATTTGGAGTCTAACATGCTGCCTATATCAGGCGGTAAAGCTACTGGTTGATTATCTTCATTAAACCATTGTTTCTTAAATTTACTCAATTCTTCATTTTTCTTATTTTCATCCATATTACCCCGCCTTTTATGTACATGATATTAAACACTTTACTTAATATGTACATTGAGAAAGATAATATACAATTTGTACATAATGAAAGAGCAACAACCCTTCTCTGTTTACGCAACCCGTTGTACCCAATAAAAATCCCCGTACATGCTACTCCTCATTTTGTTATCATATTAGTGACGAAATATATGTGAGCTACGTGACAAGTACGTGGTCATTTTATTCATATGAGACAAATACTTTTAAAGGAGTAATTATCCGCTCACTTAATTCCTCAAAACATTTTTCAAGAGCATTATAGTGAATTTCATGTTGAAAAATCTCTTCTATCCATGGCGTCTGTTCTATTTGATTAAAAAACCAATCTGCATGTTTTTGATAATCATATCCGTCACTTGAACCAATGATTTGCAATTCTTTTCGATAAAAGTCAGCGGTTAATGTTAGGTCTTCTATATTACCATCAGAAAGAATACATATTTCTCCATTACTATTAATAGCCTTTTGTAATGTGTGAAACCCACTATTTGTAGCAGAACATTCGAAACCGTAATTATATGTTTCTATTATTTGTTCTTCTGATTCATATATGTTTTTCGCACCAAATTTCTTTGCAAAATCTCTTCTATTTTTATTAGGTTCAACAACATCTACATGCTTAACACCTACATAGTATTTTAAAAAATAACAAGCGAGTAAACCAATAACTCCCATTCCAGTTATAAGTACTTTTTCATCCTGTCGCAGATTTAGTTTTAATACTCCTTTAGCAGCATCACACGAAAGAATAGATAATAAAGCAACTTTAGGTGTTATATAACTAGGCACTCGAATTACTTTATCCCCCTTAACTATTCCTATCGTTTCATGTCCATAAAAAGAAACTACTCTATCACCTACGTTTAAATTTGTTACTTTATTACCAACTTGAATAACTTCCCCATAACTTTCATAACCAGTTTTTCTTGGATAGATAGGATTTGTATCTGTAACATCCGATTCTTTATACTGTGGTAACTCTGCTCCAATACTTATTGCACCTGCAATTGTTTTAACGATAATTTCATCATCCTGTATAGACTTAATTTCGCGCGTTTCCCACTTAAGCCGTTTTGGTCCCTTTAAAACTAATTTATTTTGTTCCATTTATAACCCTCACATTTTATAAAAATATATTCTCACAAAATTTCAAACAATGTATAATAGATTCAACTAAAATTTAAGCTATAACGTTGGCTAGCACCCAACAGTGATAATATGATAATTGAATTTGATGGATATAGAATAAATGAGTATGTTATTGGCCTTACTTGTTCTCTTGACGAGTTAACACTAATGTATTTAAATGTCAAAAACAAACAGATATCTAATGAGGACCTTCTAAACTTATTTTGTGTACGTTATCATTATGAAAAAATTCCAAAGTTACTACAAGATAACTTCATGAGCGATGTCGTCATTGATTTAGATACAGGCTATATT
Organism: Bacillus cereus group sp. MS39; assembly: GCF_040448665.1. Classification (NCBI taxonomy): domain Bacteria; kingdom Bacillati; phylum Bacillota; class Bacilli; order Caryophanales; family Bacillaceae; genus Bacillus; species Bacillus cereus group sp. MS39. Next base: position 2,813,387 of record NZ_CP123058.1, read on the forward strand.
TATATCCCTAATAGATAACAGTAAACTAGATTGATTGAATAGAAATTACGATTCAGCTAAGAATTTAATAAAATAAGTAATTGTCCAAATTACTGTCGCAAATTGAGTGACAAAATACATTGTCCATTCAAAACCAGTCAATTTTCTCTCTTGTCTTACCTTTTTTAAATATCTGTAAAATATAAATGTACATAAAAACATTAGTAACAACGATAATTGTTGTAAATCATCGACTAAACGTACTGCCATAGACTCCATCACCCTCCTATTCAAAATAAATGCTACACTTTAAGGTTATCATTTATTGGTAGTTTATTTCCATTTAAATTACTTATGTCCTAAATAAAAAGAGCACTCAGCTATTGAGTGCTCTAAAAAATATTAATTTTAAACTTATTCCTTGAAATGATTTCATGTAATTTCTCTTACCTTTTATAACTCAGTTCTATCACTTCCGGTATATGCTTGCTATCATATTTCCTCGTATAGATTTCACCATCTGGAGTAACAAATTGTAATACAACCTCACCACAAACACCATGTGGTATTTCAAATTCACCTTGTGCATTTGAAATGCTGCGTTCCTTACTTTCAATAGAATCTTCATAAATTTTCACATTAGATATAGGTTCGTTATTTTGATCTACGATAATACCTCTTGAATACTTACCAACCGCAATGCATTGATCATCTTTTTTATAATATTTAGTCACAACGATAGTTCCAATTATTATAGCGATACACACAAACAAGAGAATTATTTTGCGTCTCACAACAAACCTCCTAATTCAAATTATTCTTTTCTAAACTGAAAATTCAACTGTCCTGATTGTTTGATTTCCTCAATTACTTTACGAATACCTTCTTCAATTTTATCTTCTTTTACATTCGATACGTTTAACTTTAGCAACTTTTCTTTATGAAAATCATTTAAATAATTTCTATCAACTGAATCGATACTTATTTGATTTTCTCTTAATGTTTTTATGAAAGTTTCTATAGCTATGTTTTTTTGTATTTCTAAACAAGTGTGTATTCCCAATGTGTTTTGTCTATTATATGCAAATAATGATGGATTTTCATTTTGCACTTTTTTTAATGTTTCCGCTAATTTTATTGATCTATTATAGTAGGAAGATTTAATTTTATTTTTATGACGTTCAAACATACCACTCTTTATATAAATTTCTAAAGCCGCCTGAGAAATCATCGGACTATCAATATCTAATATCTTTTTATATGTATGGAAATCATTTGCGATGGATGGCGGAATGACCGCAACTCCAACCCGTAAACCTGGAAAAATAATCTTAGAGTAACTTTTCAAATATATTACATGATTACAATTATCCAAGTTATATAACGGATCTGTTTTTGAATCTGTTTCTAAATCTGCTAAATAATCATCTTCCACTATAAATACATTATATTTCTTAGCCAATAACACGATCTTTTCTTTCTCGTCTTTTGAATAAGAAGTTCCAAGCGGATGATGATATCTTGGTATTGTATAAAAGAATTTTATTTTACCTGTTCGAAAAATACGTTCCAATTCATTTAAGTCAATACCTTCATTTGTACGTTTAATACCGATTACAGGAATTTTATTTATTTCTAGATACTCAATATATAGATGATATGTTGGCTGTTCAATTAATATCGTTTCATTCTCATTTGGAAATGGTATAGAAGTTAGTATAGCTAGCGCTTGTTGTACACCTGACGTTATAAAAATATTTTCTTCTTTAGTGAAGACTTGATAATTTGCTAGTTGTTTTTGAATGACCGGAATTAAAGACGGTAAACCTTTCGGCGTTCCATATACGAACAAGTCATTTTTATATGTATCAATGGCTTTATTAATACAATGTTGAAAATCTAAATATGGAAAAACATCTGGATCTGGTGCTGAAGAGGCAAAGTCAATTATCTCGTTACTTTCAATGGTACTCCCTGATTTTTTAACAACGTAGTATCCACTCTGAGGCACGGAATAAATAATATGACGCTTTTCTAATTCGTGAAGTGCACGTATAACTGTTGCCTTATTACATTTATATTGCATAACGAGTGACCGTATAGACGGTAATTTCTTTCCTTCTTTTATCTCTCCATATTGAATCATATTTTCTAAATCATTTAAAACATGTAAATACTTATACATTATGACACCTCTTACGCTTATTTTGTACCGGTACAGTTTGTATTTATTCACATTGTAGCACTAGATCAGAAAGATTAATATGTACGTATACTGGCCAGTAAAAAATCAGTTACTATGAGGTGAAATTATGAAACTTACAACAAAGGCATATTTATCAGCTTTACTCTATTCATTTATTATTGGATTTTCCTTTTTATTCGTGAAACTAACACTAACCATTACAAGCCCTCTTGATACTCTGGCTCATCGTTTTACAGTTGCTTTCATAGCAGCAAATATTCCGATTATTTTTGGATTCGTAAAGTTAAATATATCATTAAAAAACATACTTTCTCTTTTACCAATTGCGTTTTTTTATCCAGCACTTTTTTTTGCTTTTCAAGCTTTTGGCTTAGTTTATACAAGTTCCTCTGAGGCGGGAATTATACAAGCGGCAATTCCTATATTTACGATGATGTTAGCTTCCTATTTTTTAAAAGAGTATACAAATACATGGCAAAAAATATCTGTACTCATTTCTGTCATCGGTGTCATTTATATATTTATCATGAATGGTATAGGGACTCATGAAACTAGTTTCATAGGTGTTATTCTTATTTTGCTATCGGCATTATCATCTGCTTTCTATAATGTGTTAGCTCGAAAAATGACGAAGGAATTCAAACTAATGGATTTAACTTACACTATGACAGTAATCGGCTTTATTAGCTTTAATTTAATCGCAATCGCCAGCCATATAAGTAAAGGTACAATAACGGTATACTTTAAACCTTTTACGAATGGAACATTTCTTATCTCTATTTTATATTTAGGGTTACTATCGTCCTTGCTGACGGCATTGCTATTAAACTATTCCTTATCTTATATTGAAGCAGCTAAAATAAGTGTTTTCAGCAACTTATCTACACTTATTACAATTATCGCGGGTGTTGTATTCTTACATGAACAAATCGCATACTATCACATCATCGGAACAATTTTGATTGTTCTTGGAGTAGTGGGCACAAACTTCTTAGGAAAAAAAGGGATTGTAGTAAAGAAGAAGAATACTTCCTTAAGAAAATAAAAAGTGAGGGATATATATTGCAACGTGTAAATACGATTGATATTAGTAACGTTCTAGAATTGGAAAATGCTCTTTCTACTTTATTAAATGAAGCGATTTCTTCAAAACTAGAGCTTGAAAACTGGTTAAAAAAACAATCTACAGTCATTTGGGAAATTGAAGAACAATTAACATCGCACTATATCGCCTTTCAATGTAGTACAGATAATAAAAAAATAAAAGATACTTTTGAATATGATCAACAATATGTACGACCTCTTTTGAAACGTTATCAAAATTCATTTGATAATAAATATTTAGAGTCCCCTTTTCGAATGGAACTTGATCCAAAAACGTATAGCTTACTAGATAAAAAAATAAAGAATGCGCAAACATTATTTTGTGAAAAGAACATTGATTTAGAAATAAGCGAAGACAAATTAGTAACCGAGTACTTCGAAATTACAGGTGGTTTAACTGCGCTATGGGACGGTGAAGAAAAGACAATTACTGAACTACAGTCTTACTTACAAGATCCGGATCGTGATATACGAAAAAAAGCAAAAACGCTCATTTCTGAAACATTCTTATCTGTTGAAGATACATTACAACATATATTAAATGAATTAATCGCAATCCGTCACCAAAAGGCCAAAAACATTCAATTAGATAATTATCGTGATTATATGTTTAAAAAACATGAACGTTTTGATTATACGCCTGATGATTGCTATGAGCTTGCTGAATCTATTCGTAAATACGTAGTACCACTTATCGATAAAATATTTAATGAGAAAACATCTGAACTTCAAGTAGATAGTCTTCGTCCATGGGATCTAAAAGCAACCGCTCCAAATCAAAAAGCCTTAAAACCTATCGAAGACGCGAGTGAATTAATCGAAAAAAGTTCTCATATTTTACACAAGCTAGATCCTAAATTTTCAACATTACTGGACCGGATGCATAAAAATAATTGCTTAGATTTAGAAAGTCGTAAAGGAAAAGGTCCAGGAGGATTTTGCGAATATTTACCTGCATCTCAATTATCTTTCATTTTCATGAATCTCAATCATACACATTATGATGTTACTACTTTCCTCCATGAAATGGGCCATAGTATTCATAATGCGTGTATGAAGCAGTTAGAACTTCAAAAATATTTAGAAATCCCTTCAGAATCAGCAGAACTCGCTAGCATGACAATGGAATTATTTTCGATGGAGTATTGGGATACTTTTTATGGGAATAGAGAAAAATTTATAAAAGCAAAATTAGATTTCTTTAAAGATATTGTTAAGTATTTACCACCAATGCTTATCGTTGATCAATTCCAACATTGGATGTATGAAAATCCTAATCATACTGCTAAGGAAAGAAACGAAAAATATTTAGAATTACATAACACTTACCAATCGAGCGTCGTAAATATTGAAGGGTATGAAAATTGGATCGCAACTGGTTGGTTACCTGTATTACACATATTCGAAATACCGTTCTATTACATCGAATATGCTATCGCACAACTTGGTGCATTGCAAATGTATAAACAATATAAAGAAAATCCTAAACAAGCACTAGAAAATTATAAAAAAGCTTTATCATTAGGTAGCTCTAAATCTTTAACTGAAGTATATGAAGCAGCCGGTATTCGTTTTGATTTTTCTGGAGAAACGATTAAAGAACTCATGTTATTTGTAGAGGACGAATTAGAGTCCCTTGAACAATTGTAAGAAGAAAGCTGTTCCTATATTTTAGGTTCAGCTTTCTTCTTTATTTTATTTATCAATTCTATGTACTGAGAATTACCATATCCGATTGTTGGAAAAAGATGAAACAACTTTGTTAATAATTCTTGATTTGATAAACCTTGATTTTTAGAGATGAATTTCATTACGATATTATCTTCTTTTAGCATTTCTAAATATAAGTCTATAGCCTGATACATTACAGGTGGTACCTTACGGGAAGTCTTTTTATGGTTTATTAATACTTCATTGTATATAGAAGAATAATTCCCCAATTCAAGTTCAATTTGACTTACTTTAAATTCATCCTCCCTGAAACTATTTAAGTATACTTTTCCTTCATAACAAGACTGTTCAAGATATGAAAGGATAGTAAGTAGATTCATTTGGCAAAACATATCTTCACCAAACCATAAAACAATGCATTTATAATTTTTCGTAAAAAGGTTTTCTAAAGGGTCTATAACCTTTTTTGTATAACATTCTATTGAACTGTTATGACCTTCTGCTCTTGTTTTAATAAACTCTTCATTAAAAACTTGTGTAGTAGCCAGGTTCACACACATTGCCTCATTAAATGGTGCATATTCAGAATCACCCATTAGCTTTTCATTTTTAAATTCTTCATACATCATTTGACCATTTAATATGTTTAGTACATCTTTATCAAACAGCTCTCTTTTTGCATTTCGTAACTGCTCAACCTCTAATTTTCTAGAAACGTTCATTTTAAACTCCCCCTCTATTTTTAGTTTAATAAATGACTGAACAGGCATTTTGTTAAGTTGGAATTCTCTTGGATTCATTCCAAAAAACATTTTTGAAAGCTCTACTATAAGCCTCTTGCGAAGAATAATCATAATCCAATGCAATATCTATTATCTTTCTATCATTCGTCAACTCCCCCGTAGATAAATACAATCTTCTCAAAAGAATATAACGTCTAATACTAATGCCTGTTACTTGGTGAAATCTAAAAGAACAGTAATACGGAGAATAACCCATATAACACGATAATTCATTTAATGAAAATTCTTCTTTTAAATTGCTCTCAATCCAATCAATCATCTTCTGTATATGTTCATTCATTTACTCCCCCCTTATTAAGCATTATAAAAGATGTTCATTACTTTCTTTTGATACTTCTTGTGTTTTATAACATGGGCCATTCATTACATCGCTTCATTTTAAAGGATATCAAAAATAAAACACGAATGTTGTAAATTAAGAGTCTTTTAGTTCTCAAGTAAAAAATTAAAGTTTGGAAAGGATGTTACAATGAACGAGCTAGAAAAAGAAATACTTCAATTAATAAATGGACAATATTCGTTAAATTTTATTAACATTAAACCAATAACGAATGAAATGTATCAATGTCTTACAGAACTAGGTACATACTTCATTAGAATTACAAACTACAAAACATATGAAGAACAGTTAGAAGAAGTTACATATACGAACTTTTTATATGAAAATGGTTTAGCAGTTCCTCCAATCATACATTCTCTTAATGGGAATTTAGTAGAAAAGTTAACATTAGACAAAGAGATTTTTGCTGTATTATATAAAGCTACGCCTGGCATACATTTACCAAGGTACGAATGGAATTCTAATATATTTAGAAAGCTTGGTAAACAAATTGGAAAATTACATCGTATTTCTAAAAGTTTTGAACAGACTAAACCGGTTAAACATATAAACTATTGGTATGAAAATGAAGAGTATAATTTTCTTAAGTATATCCCTAAAGAAGAAACTACTATAAGAGAAATTGCATCTGACGTTTTAACTTCTATAAAAAAGCTACAAAAATCCACTTCAAATTACGGCTTAATTCACGGTGATTTATGGTTAGAAAACATTTTAGTTGAAAACAATTCAAACTTAACAATGATTGATTTTCAAGACTGTGAAAAACATTTTTACATATTTGATTTAGCAGTTCCTATTTATAGTGCGATAGAATATTCATTTGCTGGAAATGGGAATATCGTTGACTATGAGCATTCTATTACAAATGCACTATTTGAAGGATATCAAGAAGAAAATGAACTCCCAAAAGAGATGATAGACAAGTTTCCATTGTTTATAAAATTAAAGGAGATTTTTGAATATAGCTTAATGCATATGTATTGGGATAAAGAAAAATTAACTGAGGAACAAGTACGAATAATGAACCTTTATAGGATGAAGATCGAAAATAAATATACCTATATCAATGTTTAAAAATGCTATTGTTTAACTACAAGGAAACTTTAGTTAAACAATAGCATTTATTTATTAATTATCTACTAAACAACCTTTGTTTTATTACTTATAAATACTGCTTCAATAATATATTTAAATACACTTCATTTTGCGGAGATACTTTCTCAGAAAATCTAGCTGCAATAATAATAGGAGCCCATTGAAAGATCTCATCTCTTGTTAGATCAGTATTACTGCAATATATTTGTAAATACATTTCTGCTAATTCTATAGAAGCCTGTGCATACAATAAATAGGTACGAAACACATCTGCGCGAATGTCACCTGAACTAGCATCTACCCAATCTATAATATTCACGTTCTTATTACTCAAAATTAGATTAAACGGATGGAAATCCCCATGACATAATCTAGGTTCAAATTTAATTGAAGCTAACTTATTCAATATATTTTCCTTTTGTTGTTCATCCAATTTATAAACAGATTTAATTTGTGGCTCTAACCTTCCTCTCATTGATTCTATTTCATCTATGTTCACACGTATAGCATGAATCTTTTTTTGCTCATTGACACAAATATTTATGTAATGCTCTGCTTCATTTAGATTGTTTAGTAGGAGATCCCCAATACTTTCTCCTTTTACATATTCCATAATAATTGCCTGTCTAGCTTGTACCTTTGTCACTTCAAATACATTTGGAACTGGTAGTCCACATGAATAAGCATATTTTTGTTTTTTTGCTTCATTCATAGATTCTTTATCAGTAAGATATTCCTTGAATAATTTAATTACTTTATTTTCATAAAGATATATGTTAGCAGTATTTCCTTTAGCTATCGGCTCACCTAAATCCAAGTTTTCCCCTCCTATCCCTAATACCTTTAGTTTAATTCACTTTAACTACTGTATATCCTTCTACTCATCTAAACCTTATCATTACAAAGACCTTTAAAATGATAAGGAAAAAATACGTATTGAAAATAGCATTTATATTTCCGCATATTTATAAGACTTCTTTAATGACATTCATAATTTTTTGCTTCGTATGACTTAAATAATTTTTATTTTTAGAAGAAATTAATATACCAATCGGAATTTTAGAATTAAACCCCTTAACCTTAAAAGATAGTACTTCTTCATTCAAAATTGTACCTTTCGGGATAATTCCAATCGTATTCCCAAAAAGCATTTCTGGAATGAGATTTAATGCACTACAATTGTAAATTCTTTTAAAAGATAAATTATTTTCCGCTAGGAGAGAACTTACAGATTGATAGGAATAACAATTACTTTCACCTACAATAACGGGATAATCTACAATATCAAATACTTCAACAAATTCTTTTTGTAACAAAGGATGCTCGGGATTATTCACTATAAATTCAATTTGTTCATCACATATAACAATAAATTTTACATTTGATATATTTTCATTATTTCCACACACGGCAAAATCAATCTTATTATGGTCTATCATTTCTGATAAAAGTGCTGTATTTCCTACTACAAAATCACAATGTATATATGGTTTTTCAGCATTTAAAAACTTTAATATTATCGGTATTAACCTTTTAGAAACAGATTCTAATAGGCCTATTCTCAAACTCCCTTTCTCTTCATTACTAATTCGTTGAGCTTGAGAAATGGAATATTCCCAATGAATTAATAAATTTTCTACTTCTTCTGCAAAAAGTTTTCCTTCTTCTGTTAATCTTGCATCCCATCCTCTTTCAAACAAAAGAAAACCAATTTCACTTTCCAGCTTTTTTATATGTGCTGTAACTGTTGATTGTGCATAGTTTAATTGTTTAGCAGCTTGTGAAAACGTTCCTTCTTCAATAATTTTTTTAAATGTAAGTAATTCTTTCATTTCCATTTCAAACACCATCTTCATCGGTTTTATTGATAATAAGTTAATATATTTTCAATTATACAAATGGAAGTATTGGAAGTAAAATGAAATCAAAAGAAAAGGAGTGCTATATTATGCCATTTGTCACTGTTTATCATCCTGAAAAATTATCCGATAATAAGTTATTAAAAAATGTAAGTAAACAAATTCACCATTCGTTAATTGAACATTTCAATATTCCCGAAAATGATTATTTTCAAATGTTTTTACCTTATCCTTCTCATCAACTTTTTTATAATTCATCTTACCTTTTAGAAGGTTCAATAAAACGATCCAACAATATGATTTATGTTTCTATTACGTGTGGACCAGGAAGAACAATTAATCAAAAAAAGGATTTATATAAAGCTATAGCCACTATTACAGCTAATATATTACAAATCTCTACTGCTGATGTTTTCATTACACTACATGAGACACCTATAGAGAATTGGTCATTCGGTCAAGGAATAGCTCAAATGTTAAATCAACATAATAACTAATTTTTCATTTCTAATAACAAAATTAAACTTACCGCTCTCTATAATGATATAGAAAGTGGTAAGTTTAATTGATTAGGAATATCAGAATGAAACTCTTGTGTATACAAGAGAGTAAATGCATATCCCTGCTCAATAAAAAATACTTCATTATGTTTACATTCATATGGAACACTATTTTTCTTAAAATTATTTTGGATTTGCTGTAAAAATACAAGATCTGGTGTTCCGAAAGTAACGTGTACTTTCGGTGGTAATGCTTTCATCGCAATTGGAATCCAAGGTCGCTGCCACCAAGTCGCAACAATATATGCAGTTCCACCAACTACAAAGTTGAAAATATCCCCATCTTCCATCGTTTTCAAATTTAGATTTGATTTCAACCATTCTGTAAATACAGGTACACTTTTAACAGGAAGACCGATTTCCCTTACATATAAAATGTTTAAAGGAGACTGCGGTACTAATACATCTTCTTTAACATAACTATGTGCGATAATTTCGAGAAGATTTCCATCACCGTCTTTAAAATATAAATTGAATAGGCCATTCTCTTCACCAATTGTATTTCCATCTTTCCATTTCACTATAAGTAACCCAGACTTTTCAAGCCATCTTGCTGTTTCATGAAATTTTGAATATGGAATCTCAAAAGCGAAATGCGCAGGTGCAATTGGTTCGTATACTTCTTGAAAACTAATTGTTGTATACGGTGTGACTTCAAATTGAATAAATGATGCTGTTTCTTTTTTTATTGGAAAAGATAATATGTCCTTATAAACTTGTTTTACCCCTTCTATGGAAACCGTTTGTAGTTTTATATCTGATATATGTGTAATCATTATAATTAACCTCCAAATTCATTATATTTATTAGTATTGTATTTCAAAAACTAACAGGAAAAATCCACCTGGAGATTGAAACTTTAATTAACAAACTAATACTTTTGTATTAGAACAGTTAAGTTAACATTTTCGGCTAATGCCACATATCTTAAACTAAAAGGAGTGTTGTATTGTGACTCAAAGAATTTCCTACTATGAAGCTGCACCTGACGCTATGAAAATTATGATGGACATGGAAAAGTACACAAAGCAATCTACGATTAATCGCACGATTAGAGAACTTATTAAAATTAGAGTTTCTCAGATCAATGGCTGTGCTTACTGCTTAGATTTACATACATCTGATGCACGAAAAATGGGAGAGACTGAACAAAGAATTTATTGCTTAAGTACTTGGGATGAATGTACTTTTTATACAGCAGAAGAAAAACTCGCTATTGAACTAGCCGAGCATATTACACTAATTCCTACTAAAAGAGTTCCTGATTCCCTATATAAACGAGTATGCGAACATTATGATGAAAAACAATATATTGACCTTATCTTGATTATTAATCAAATTAATAGTTGGAATAGAATTTCTATCGCGATGGGAAATACACCGGCTAAAAAATAGCACTCTAAGCAACTTACTTACTCTATACATTATTTCTTTATTACATATAATTCAAAAAGGTTGACTTTGCCAATGTTACCTTATTTCTACTACTATTACTTCTGGATAATCCCAATAAAAATGCTTAGAATCTGGGATTAATTTTACTGTCGTACTTGTTCTCTGTATAAAAATACTCGCTGCCTTACCTCTATATCCATCCCAATTTTCTGTTACTGAAGCACGAATTAATATTATATTAAATGGAGACCATTTTGTATAAACTTCTTTCCCGCACAAAAAGCTGCTTTTCTTAAAGAAAAGCAGCTTTTACTTTATAACATATTATAATTTTACAGCAATAATCATAAACCTTTTTGAATTTGTACGAATCCCTTTTTCAGAACTATTTGTGTTAATGAAATTTTGTAAAATAGTAAAATCCTCATCCTCTTCTCCAAACCTAGGAATAATAGGCGTATGTTTTAATAAGAAAATGAGATCTTCAGCCGTACTGTAATAATCAGTAGCATCATATTCACTTATTTGCACAAGTTCAAATCCTGCGCTACTAAGTTCTCTCATATACTTTTCTTTTAAAGTGCCATCTCTTTCGCCAAAGCATTGTCCTCTTCCAAATGCTTCTTTCAAATTTAATTTATCATGTTCACTAACTTGTTGCGTTAAGAAAAAAGCATCCTTTTTCATTACTTTTGCTAATTCAGTCGCTGCAAATGGCGCATGACAACTTGAAGCTATATCAAAATGCACATACGGAAACGCTAAAGCTTCAGAATCCATTTGAAGAAACTCAACATTTTGTAAACCTGATTTTTTCAAGTTAGAATGTGCTGTTTCAATCATTCCGTTAGAACTATCTATTCCAATTAATAATTTAGTCGAAGACGCTATGTTAAGTACATTTTCTCCTCCGCCTGTACCAACATCTAGTAAAATATGTGATGGCTTGCATCTTTCTTTTACCTCTCTATAAAAGTCCCATGAATCTCCTACAGTTTCACATTTTATTTTACTAAAATCCCATCCATTTAATCTTCCTACTTTATCATAAAAGTTTTTGTACTCTAATTCGTTCATTTAATTATTTCCCCTTTGTTGATACTTATATATTCCACAGCTTCTTAAGAAAAATGAGCCATCAATTATTTATTCTATATATGCAAGCCAAGCTTCATAAAACGCTTGAACAGTGCGATATCTTTTACTTTTTTCTTTATGCAACGCTTTTGTACATATATTATATAATTCTTGTGTGCTCTCCCATTTTTCATAGCTTTTATCACTTTTTCCGCCAATAAAGGCAAAAGTAATTCCAGCTAATACGTACACATTCGTTTCGCTTGTAATTTGTGCATGCAGTTCATATTCCTCCGGTGCTTTGAAGCGAGCTGTCCCCCAAAAATCTTTCCCAATTTCATTGAATACAGGTGTTTTTTGAAAGAAATCAATATCACAAATCGTCAGTTTTGATTGCTCGAAATTATATAAAATACTACCGTCATAAAAATCAATCATGACATAGCCTAGTGACTCCACATAGGTTGCAAACTCAAAAATCTGAGTCAATATGTTAAGTCTCTCCGTCACGGCTAATTGTCTTAACTTAACAAAAGGTGAATTTGGTGAATGGTGCTTTTCAAACGGAGTAAAGTCCCAATGATTGTGCATGCATTCCCCATCTATCCAATGAAACTTTAAACAAAACCCATTTTGCATTTGAATACAATTAATATATGGAACTAGTAAAGGATGTTGAATTTGTTCATATACTTCTTTTGCTTTCATTAATCGTTGGATTGCATCCTCTAAATTACCTTTGTACTCTAAATTACGTGCACCGGCATACTTCAAAAAGTAACGATGTCCATTTTCAATAATACCAAAGCTAATATTTCCTGAATCTTGCTGATTAAAAACAGTAAACACTTCTACATCCTTTAGCCAATCAAAATTATGATCCTCAGCCAATGCTATTGGTATTGATTTTTTCCAATTTTAATATTTATCATGCGCTGCTCCTAGCTTTGAGCGAACGTAGTTTATAGAGGCATGATACGCATACTCAAATTATTTTCACCTCATATTTTGTCTTCATCTGTTTGTTCATAACACATCACTCCTTTCAAATAAAATCCTTTTATTCATTAACTACCAAAATCTTCTTAATTTCTATTATATATTATAAAATAAAAATTATAAGGAAAATATATTTCATACGCACAAATAGTTTACATAATAATTTTATGGTTTATTTATGTGTATAATCTACCTCTCTCCCCAACTACATATACTATTTAATACAGGACAGACTGTTTTTTCATTTTCTCCTTAAAATGCCTCTAAAAAGTAGGATTCACCAAAAAATTACAGAATTCTATATATAACAAGTATTGGACGGATAATTTTCAAATTCCTCTATAATAAAGGTGGGATAAGCAGTGTGAAACTTATACAAGAACGAAGAAATACCGTAAAAACAACTTTCTCTAAAGAATTCAAGATTTTCATTTTTGGTTTGCTCATTTCACGAATTGGGGATTCACTCTATACTTTTGCGTTGCCTTGGATTGCCTATCAATTAACCGGTTCAGCTGTAATTATGAGTTCTTTATTTGCTATTAATGTATTGCCAATTGTTTTATTTGGCCCTTTAGTTGGTGTAATAATTGATCGATACGATCGAAAAAAGTTACTTTGGATAGCTGATATTACCAATATTATTTTAGTAAGTCTCGTACCAATTCTACATGCATTACATCTATTAGAAATCTGGCATTTATACGTAATTACTTTTACCTTAGCAGTTATGTCCATGCTTTTTGATGTAACAACTGTTACAGTCATTCCACATATTGCAGGTGCATCATTAACGAAGGCTAATTCTTTCTGTCAAATGGTCAATCAATTCGCTAGTTTGTTTGGTCCAATGATAGCTGGTTTTTTCATTTCTTTTATTGGTGGCTTTCAGGTGCTTTGGATTAATGTTCTTTCATTTATTGCAACATTGGTTACTGTGATATTATTACCGTCTATGAAAACCGTAAACAAGAAATGCGAAGATAAAAATACACTTCAAAATGTACTAGCTGATTTGGTTAATGGATTTAAATGGCTCAAAAATGACCGCTTAAATTTAGCTTTATCTTTTCAAGCTATGATTGGAAACTTTGGAGCAAGTGCGGTTTTAGGTATGTTCATGTATTATTTACTATCCACATTGCAACTTACGCCGGAACAAAGTGGCTTTAATTATTCACTAATTGGAATAGGCGGGCTTTTAGGAAGCTTGATTGCAGTTCCTTTAGAAAAAAGATTGCAGCGCGGCATTCTAATTCCTCTACTCCTATTTGTTGGAGCAATTGGTTTAACTTTTGCGCTTTGGAGTACATACTGGCTTGCTCCCGGTATTGCTTTCGGTATTGCAATGACTTGCAATATTGCATGGAATACAATTGTAGCCACAATTCGTCAGGAAACCGTTCCATCAAATATGCAAGGAAGGGTTTTAGGATTTTCGCGTGTACTTACACGATTAGCTATGCCACTCGGGGCATTAGTAGGAGGTATTATTTCAGCCTATAATCCAGTGTTTATATTTGCTTTAGCTGCTTTCACTAAGCTACTCGAAGTTTTTATTGCACTATATAGTCCGATACGAAAACTATGAGGAAAGGAAAGATAATTATGTATGATTGGTTAATTGAAATCGAAGAGCAAAAATATCCAGCACCTACTATAAATGAAGATTTTTATATAGAAAAGGTATCTCCTGTATCTTCAAATGCTTCTCTCAGTCCAATTTGCCAACTTTTCAGTGGCATGGATGTCATACTTGAAGAGGACGTTTATACGTCCTTTCCCATTACAAATGACATTACTTTAAATATAGTTAAAAATGAATTAATCCCTCATTATAACGATGTGAAACAAGTTTATATTAATAATGAATTGCATGAAATTTTCATGATAGGTTTAAAGGAAGAATCAAAACAAACTTTAAAAGAACTTCTAACAAACGGTATATATCCTGTAGTGCCTGATTTATACCGAAGTTGTTCTTTTAATAGAATTGTCGGTAGAAGAACATTAAAATATTATTCTGTACTATTCGATTGCATTGATCCGATGTTCTTAAAAGAAACTCAAGAAATAGCATATTTCCTCAAACATTCATTCTTTGAAAAAGAGGATTGCATTTCTTTAGTACCAACAGGTTGGATTTTAGAAGATTCATTAAAGGAGTCCATTACACTCCGCTCATTTTGTACATTTGCAAATAAAATTGTACTAGTAGTTGACGAATCGAATCAAGAAGTAATATCTCTTAATATTTACGGATAAGTTGATAAAGAAAAAAGACATATAATTAATGCCTTTTTTCTTTGTCATCATTTAACTGGATAACAAACTTCTGTAACCCACTTATTAGGATCCGATTCCATCGCTGGGCTCACATGATAAATATTAAACATCGGGCCTGCTAATTCGTAACCTTCTGTCTCAATCCATTTTGCTGCAGCCTCATTTACAGCTGTCATCTGTTCATAACTTCCATTAACCGTTATGGAAGCTACATTAGTGGATTCAATTTTTTTAAATGTAACGTCTTTTGTATTTTCATGCGTACCTAAAATACTTAGCTGTATTTCTACATCTACATCAATTTCTTTGTATTCATGATCATGGAAAACCGCAATACTATAACTCGGATGGGCAATACTAATATTTTTCATTTGAATTTCTTGCATTAATATACCCCATAAATCCCCTTCACAATTATATGATGGAATAATCTTTCTAACACTAGCTACATTTCTATCTGGAATCTCTTTTATTGAAACATGATAGTTCATCTCAACAACATCCTCTCTCATCATTTTCATTGAGGCTTCGAGAAGACGTAATTGTTTTTGGAGGGTATCCATATCATCCTTTATTTGGGCACTACGATTTTCAAATTGTGATTTTATTACTTCCATATTATCGCTCGCTACTATTTCTTTAATAGTAGCAATATTAAACCCCATATCTTTTAATGTTTGAATTTGATTTACTTTCTTTAATTGGGCCGCTGAATAATATCGATATCCACTTTGTTCATCGACTTTTACTGGCTGTAATAATTCCACTTTATCGTAGTGTCTCAACATACGAATACTAATGGAAGATAGTTTCGAAAAATCACCTATTTTAAACATATTTTCCTCCTATGAATTACAACTACTTCGAAGCTCAATTTTATCTTAAACAATGACATTGTGTGAGAGTCAACTGTTTTTAATAATTCAAACGAAAATTAAATGTGTTGTATTTACACAATTAATATCATGCATTTGTGTCTTTACAATCAATTATTTTAAAACCATACTAGTTATTCCGATTAATTATTTATCTCCAAACATTCATAAACCGCCATCATTTCTAGTTTATCCAATTCGCGAATGCGATTAAAAATTGATATTTGCGAAACAGTTTCTGTTATTAAGCTCTCACCCACAACATCACTAACTTTTCCAGTTAACCATGTTTGTGCATCCACGCCTTCAACAACTTCTTTTAACCCTTCGTCATTAATACCAGTTGCATTACAAGTTACACATGGAATTGTTAGTTTAAATACACCATCATGTAGATTATCTTCCGTTATAACTTTCTTTCCTTTACAAAATGGACATGGATTACTTTTTTTAATTTTATTAATTTGGGTAACTAACTTTTTGTATCCAAACGCTTCGTATACATACGTAAGTTTTTTATATTTACCATTTGTGAAATACTTATCTATAATGTTTTCTCTCGTTTCATATACATTAGGGAAATCACAAACAGTTACTTGATTATTAACACTAATGGATTCAATATTTCCTTTTATTTCGTCCCAGAATGGTAAGACATTTTGTAACACCATTTCATAGTTTGAAAAGCTTGCCTGTTCTAATTCAAACATTTTCAGTGCAACTTGTGCTTTTCTTGGCAGTAAAGAAACATCTTCTGTCAATCTCATATCGCCACCAACAATAAATTTCAATTTTTGAAGTGCAGGTAAATCACCGACTATCTTCAACACTTCATCAACTGGTTGATTGATAATTTCACGAATATCGAAGTTACCAAATTTAAGCGGTTTATGATGATTTAATACCGTCCCTTCACAAATTGGACATGTCATCTTTTCTTTAGAAGTCTTAATTTCTTCTTTAATAGCTGCTTTTGAAATAACAATATATCCACCAATAATCGTATTAAATCCTACCCATGTTCTGCGTGTCTTTCCTTTTTTATCATAAAATGATTTTTCAAAATATCCGTACCAAAATGTATGCTTTTCTTCTTTTGACATATCATTATAGCTCTTTGATAAATCGTGACCAAGCTCATTTTTAATTTCTTCAAATAGAAATTCTATTTTTTCATATTGATAAAATTTTAATACTTTCATGATTTCCGGATCGAATAAACCGTCCCAAAATGGAACGTTTTTATCTTGAATTGTAATATCTTTATCGAAAACTTCAATTTGAAGACGTCCAGAACAAGATGGACAATGGTTGTCCTGTGAATAGAAATCAAAACTTCTCGTATCTTTATTAGTTGGATGAGCAGCTACAATATGATTAATTAATCCACCAATTTCATATAAGAAACTATATTGACTATATAAATGTCTTTCAAGATCAATAGCAACAACAGGTGCAATTGTATCAGATTCATATTCACCATAAATTAAACGGGCCATTGATGATAAACTTTTTAAAATACCACCCTTATAAATGTTTTCGGCATTTTTAAAATAGTTAATATGATTTTCTTCTAAATAGTGAACGCCTTCTTTATGCTTAAGCGCTGAAGAAATATGTATTTGCTCAGCATTATTCACACTGCTTTTTTGACGATAATAATCTTCATGACTTACTACATCAAGATGCTTTATAGATTCAAGCTGTCTTTCCCCGAAATCTACAATATAATCAGAGCTTTCTAACATATAACTATTATGTTCAATCATGATGATAGAGACTGATTCATCTTGTAATATCCCTCTAACACTATCTATAAATTGGTTTAAAATATTTTGTGATAAACCTTTTGAAGGCTCATCAAAAATAAATAATGTATGTGGATTTCTTGTGTTTGCAAATAACTCCGAAACTAAATGAACACATTGGAACTCACCTGTTGATAATGTTTGTGTTTTTCGTTCTAACGTTAAATAACCAAGTCCTAGTTTAATTAGTAGACTCAAGCGTTTAAACGCAATATCTTCATTTGGAAGTTCATCTATAATATCTTCAATCGAACGCTCAAAAATATCATCAATTTCTTCGCTATACTTTGTGAGTTTCTTTTTAATATCTAGGAAAGTGGCTACAGTTGATCGACTTGTAATGGATTGATTTCGATCTTGTCCTACCATAACTAATTTATCTTTGGGATATCGTTTCAAGAAATCTGTAGCTAAACATTCATTGACAAGTGTAGATTTCCCGCATCCAGATTCTCCTGTAACCGTCACAAGCCTATTTTTAGGAATTTGAAACTCCGCCATTTGGATATTACGGCAATATAATTCTTGGAATATATAATATTCTGTTGGTACTTCTTTATTTAGATCCGATAGTATTGGTTTTGGTCTTGGCGATTCTTTCACAATTTGTCCACCATATTTTCCGCTACCAGGTCCAAAGAACAATTGCTCATCTGTTGTATCCAGTACTGTATCTGAATGATCAATGAGCCAAATTTGATTTTTACACCCTAACTGCTTAATCTCTTCTAATATTTGTAATAATGTTTCATAATCAAGTCCAACTGAAATCTCATCAATAATAATTACAGCATTTTCGCTTACTGCCATAAATTCAGCCAAATATAGTCTTGTTAACTCTCCACCTGACAACGTACCCATAATTCGATTTAATGTTAAATAGCCAATGTTCATATTAATTATATTTTGCAGTATATGTTGCTTCGCTTCACTAATATTTAACTCGTCCGCTAACGAAAGAATAGACTCAACACTTAAATCATTAATATTTGAAATTGTATGTGGTTTAGCAAATAAATCTATCGTATGTTGTTCGATTTCTTCGCTATAACGTTTTCCCTTACATTTTTTACACTCAATATTTTTAGTAGTGCCTCGGCCTTTACAACCAATACACCAACCTAACTGATTATTAAACGAAAAAACCTCAGGGGAAAGATGAAATACTTCAGCTAGTTTTTCGCGAATTTCAGTAAACACTCCAGTATGAGTACCTATTGTTGAACGTGGGTTGGAAGAAATCGATGATTTTCCTAGAAAAAGTACTAAAGGCATATCCTCCATCTTAATAGCACTAAAATTTGTTTCCATGATATTAGGAAATAAATATTGATATTCAGCCTTTGGCAATAAAGAAACTAATCGTTTTTTTGATTCTTCGCCAATCGTTTGGCAAAAAGTTGTTTTACCCGATCCTGATAAACCAGCGATTCCAAACGACTTATTAAATGGAATAGCTGTATCTAATTTATTTATGTTATTAGCAATTAATTGATTTACTTTCATATTAACCTCTATTCTTATTTTTCACGAAAACTATTTTTACAATATAATAATTACATAATAAATATATTATCTTACGTAATTATCCTCTCACTTCAAGAACCTTATCCTTATATATTTCAAACCACTGTTGCCATTCATCTTTAGAAAATTCTTTTTCTTCTCCTTCTAGAACGGAAGAAAAAAGATCTAAACAAATATGCCAACCAGCTATATCTTTCGGTGTATGATCTGTTAACTCATGAATGTATTCTTTAAGAAGTAAAAGAGTACCATTTTCCTCTTTATGTATTTCAAATCGGACACGATCTTTATCCCAAGTAAATTCAAGCACTGCGTTTACTTGACACTCTAAAATATCAATATTTATAAATGAACCGTCCATCATGTCAAACTTGATTATTCCACCTGTTTTAAGGCTTTCAATCTGTAAATTAGACATCCATTTTTTAAGCTTACTGTTTTCTGTTAAAACAGACCAAATTTCCTCTATTGTATATGGAAATTGTCGTTCAAATTTTACAATATATCCAGCAGTTAGTTTCCCAATTTCAGCTATCATCTTGATTGCCCCCTTATACAGAATGTATGTTCTCGCTCTATTTTACACGAATATACATATAAAATAAATCTTTATGTCAACGAAGTATTAATTTAAAGTTAATGGTTATAAGAAAGATTTGAAAAATTTTCAAATCGAGTTATAGCATGTTGAAAATTTAGTATCATGTATGTTTCCTCATTAACTATAGATTTACGCACAAATAAAAAGAGCCGCATTTGCGACTCTTGAACTTATAGAATTACTCCTGTTTTTGTTGAATGATTTACCGTTTAATCGCATCAACAATTAGCGATGGAAAACCAAGTTTATCGCCTTTATTTCTAGAATCATACCTTTTCGAACGGAAAATAACACCGTCATTTGCATCCCATTCGTTGTAATAAAACTGACCATTTTCATCACAATATTCAAGTAAAACTACCTCAAATCCAGCAGCTTCAAACATTTTCGTTAATGTTTTATAATTATGAACAATTTTATGACTTGCTGCTGGATGATCTTTCGGGCCAGGTCCGCCTATTTGAACTATATTTTGGTATGCTTCGTCTCGGAAAAATGCATCAGGAACACCGCACCGAATGTGCCCTGCTGGCTTTAAAAATTCATAACAAATTTCTGCTGCCCTTACACCTTCTTCAAAAGTAAGGTGTTCCCATACATGCTCAGCTAAAATAGCTGAAATAGAATTGTATTCAAATCTTTCTTCCCATGTAACTTTATCTAGTAAATTAAGTTCATCTTCTTGCGTTTGTATCCAACCTGGATTATTATTAAACACCCCGGCTCCGACTACTACTTTAATTTCGTCTTGTTTTATTGCCATCACTTTCACCTCGTAAAAATTTCGATTTATTAATATATTCTATATTTACTATTATCCTTCCTTCTTCAACAAATTTAGTAGCATGAATCTAGTACAATGCCGAACTCATCCCCTAAAAACTATCTAATGTAACGATTTTTCTTACAGAAATATAGCACACCAAACATTAGCACAAAACCAGTCACGTAAAAACTTGTTGTTCCGCTGCCACCAGTATTAGGAATTACCCAATTATTCTTCACATTTTTCACTGTTAGTTTTTGTGTCCTTACCGCTTCTGTAATTTCTATTTCTATTGGATCTCTAAGTAACATATATCCGTTTGGCGCTTTTATTTCTTTAACCGTATACTTTCCAATTACTAACTGGTTGGAAATCACCTTTCCTTTTTCATCCGTTGTTAATCTAGTAACTTCTTTACCTTCTTTATCTAAGACTTGAAATACAGCGCCTTTTAGTTTTAAATTAATATCCTTATCATCAACTTTCTCAATTTCAAATTGCCCAGTCGGGTCTGGTAATTTCTTATTCCCTATTTTAATTTCTACTACTGTATCTTTTTCTATTTTTACAGCTATTTTATCTTTTAATAATTCATAACCTTTAGGTGCTTCTACTTCCACTAGAGTATAGTTACCTAGTGGCAATTCTTTTGATATCGCTTCTCCTTGTCCATCTGTTACTAACTCACCAACTACTTTTTTATTTGAATCTTCAATATGAAACTTTGCCCCTGCTAGCTTTTTATTTTTATCGCTCGTATCTACTTTTATTAACTTCATTTTCCCCATTGGATCTGGTAATTTCTTATTTCCTATTTTAATTTCTACTGCTGTATCTTTTTCTATTTTTACAGCTATTTTATCTTTTAATAATTCATAACCTTTAGGCGCTTCTACTTCCACTAGAGTATAGTTACCTATTGGTAATTCTTTTGATATCGCTTCTCCTTCTTCATTTGTTACTAGATCTCCAACTACTTTTCCTTTTGAATCTTCAATTTTAAACTTTGCTCCTACTAACTTTATATTTTTATCTCCAGTATCTACTTTCACTAGCTTCATTTTCCCCGTTGGATCTGGTAATTTCTTATTTCCTATTTTAATTTCTACTACTGTATCTTTTTCTACTTTTATAGCTATTTTATCTTTTAATAATTCATAACCTTTAGGCGCTTCTGTTTCCACTAGAGTATAGTTACCTATTGGTAATTCTTTTGATATCGCTTCTCCTTTTTCATCTGTTACAAACTCACTAACTACTTTTTTATTTGAATCTTCAATATGAAACTTTGCTCCAAGCAACTTTTTATTATCATTATTACTATCTACTTTTTTTATCTTTACTTTTCCTGTACTAGGTTTGTTCCATAGTTGCCAGTTAAATTTGAAATTGTGAAATTCAAATCCACCAGTTTGTTGTACTGCACCGACAAATGCTTGTCCATTAATCGAACCGCCTTTTGTTTCTAATACAGCATTTGGAGCAAACACACTCCCAACGACACCATATCCCTCTGTTGTGATCTTTTTTGCATTAGGAAAAACCCAAATCACCTTCCCGTATAACTCAGTGAACGGTGATTTAGGAGAATAGGGTTGTGATGTAGGAATGATATCCGTAGCCCTTCCAATATTGTTCGTGTCATATAGAATGGACCCATTTTTAAATGTAACCTCTATTGCATCCGAATACATAACAATAAAATCTTTATCCTTAGCATTGGGTAAAAATACATCTCTTATATCTAAATTGATTTTCCCTACCAATTCTGATGAAACATAAATATTAGGATTGTTTATATCTTTTCCAATACCATAACTCATATTTGAAATTGGGGTATCCGTTTTATATTGACCTGCATTTTTACTGACTTGGTTGGCTATGTTGCGAAATTCATTAAATTTCGCATCAATTTCTAGTTTTTCTTTATAAACGATACGATCATAATAAGATTGTATGATACGATCTGGATCACTCTCTTTTGTCATTGCGACTATTCCGTTTTGAATAATAAAAGATTCCTCTCTTGATTTTTTAAATTTTCCAGACAATAACAAGGATGGATATCCCTCATCACTCCATTTTTCACCTACTATATTAGATGTTCCTGCTGCTGCACCTACAATCGTATAACCTGATGCATCCATATCACCTTGAACTGCGATTGCTCCTTCAATGTCGCCACCTACTGCTATATGGTTACCAAAGACAACAGCATTATAACGCGATATATCCCCTAGACCTTCTAAGTTAGTCGTGGATCCATATGCTTCTTTTGGTGCATATACGACAAAACTTACACATAACATTAACAAAACCATAAAATGAATACTTACCAACTTTAATTGTAACCTCAATTCCTTTGTTCCCACCTTTACCGTATTTTTTCTACAGTCGAATAAAGTGAAACTTCTTTCAGTGAGGATTTACTTCATCCTCTATATACCTTCTTTGCTTATCTCTGGATTTTCGGTCCCACTGCCCATTAATACAGGATAAATAAATTCATTCTATCGAGTTAATTTTTTCTTATAAATTGCGACTAGTAACACACATAATAATAGGATTAAGACTACTACGGTCCACTTATTAAACATAAATATCTCTTTACGCATTTTTTGTTTTTCTTTCTCGTTAAACTCCACACGCTCACCTCGAACCAGTAATCTATTTGTGTTTACTCCATAAGGCGTACATGTAATTAATGTTATATAATCTTTATTTTCCACAATTTTTAAATCGTCCGTTTCGTGTGGTAAAACTACTTTAATTTGATCTACTTTATAAGCAAGAACTTTGTCTAAAGAGTGAATATAAAAACGGTCTCCTTCACTCAACTTATCTAAATCTGTAAATAATTTTGCTGATGGTAAACCACGATGCCCTGTTAAAATAGTGTGCGTATTTTCTCCACCTACCGGGAGCGAAGAATAATCTAAATGACCTACCCCACGACTCAATACTTCCTCAGAGGTCCCTTGATAGATTGGTAGTTTTATATTAATTTTCGATATTTCAATATAACCCATTACATCACCTAAATTTAACGCATCGGCATACGCTTGATGATTACTTTTTTCTTCAGAAAATGGATCTGCAAATGTTTTCATGGAAGTTTGAACTTGTTTATTATATTCGGCTGCTTCTTTTTCTCTTCGCTCGATTTCTTGCTTGTGTAGTGCTTTGATCTTCTTATCGTAAGAGCTAACCTCAGAATAATGTGCACGAGTCGCCAACCAATTACTAATAGTAGGATATAAAAAAATACCTAAACCAAATAAAAAAATACCTCCTAAAATAAGATTTCGTTTCATATTTCCACCTCTGTATATACTAAAATATCGAAAAGAGGGAAGCATTTTACTTCTCCCCTTTTCACATCACATGGTTACATGTTCCTAAAACCTTAATTATTAGCAACCTTTTTTCTAAAGAAAACAAATGCCGCTGTAACCATTAACACAAGACCTATTACAGTAAAAAGAGTCGTTCCTATACCACCCGTAACTGGAAGCATCCATCCACTTTTATTATTTTCTATCGTTAATCTAACCGTTTGATTATTTTCGCTAATTTTTACATCAATGGGGTCTTTTAATAATTGATAAGAAGCTGTTTTACCATCTTCTTTTGTATATGTTGGTGCTTTCGTTTCGAAAATTTGATAGTCTCCATACGGAATGTTAGTCCATTTAATAACACCATTTTCACCTGATACACCAGTGACTTCTTTACCTGCCACAACAACTATTTTCCCATTTTTATCTTTAAGTACAAACTCTGCACCTTTTAATTTCTTATTATCAGCACCATCAACTTTTGTTAACTCGATAATTCCAGTTGTCGGAACAACAACTACAGGTTTAGATTCCTTTTCTCCAAATACATCATTTTTATTTATAAAATCAATTTTTGCTGTATTTAAAATTTCCGAACCAGATAGTACGCCTTCTTTTACTTGTGATTTAATTTGTAAATGAAATTCTTTTTTACCATCTAACTTTGTGAAATCTTTTACTGTGGCTGTTACTTTTTGGCCTTCTACAGCTACCTCTACAATGCTTGCATTTACTTCCGCTCCATCAATTTTCACAACTGGTTTTCCTTGAATCATTAAACGATTGTCTAAAGTATCTGTTACTACATATTTTTTGTATTCTTTAATGTCTTCTGGAATTAATGTTTTGATATCATAATTGTAATTAGTTAACGGATTAATTGGTAACGCTTCCAAATCCCCGTTAATCTTTTTATCAATATTTGGTTCTTCATAGTTTTGCACTTCTACTTTAACTACTGTACCAGAAGTAATTGTTCCATCTTCGTTGATAGTTCCGGAGGTCTTTATAAAAAACTCGTGTTTAGTCGGATCTAGTACATACCCTTTCGGCGCTTTTGTCTCTTGGAAATAGTATTCCCCATACCCTAATCCTTGCACGCGAATATGCCCATTACCATCTGTTGCTAACTCTTTTTTCACTTCTGTACCATCTTTTTTAAATAAAGAGAATACTGCACCTGCTAATGCTTTTTCATTTGCACCAGTCTTTACTAAATCAACTGCACCACGTTTAATCTCATTTTTCGGATACATATGAACATCATAGTTTAGCACCTTACCCTCTTTATTCGTTAAAGGAATATCCACTGTATACGTATTTGGATTTAGGTTAACATGCGGAGGTCCTGCCACTTCTTTCACTTCATAACGTCCTAGCGGCAGTTCTTTTAATACAGCTTGTCCGTTATCATCCGTTACTACTTGAGTTGGAGTTGCTCCTATTACAGGCTTCACATCTTCTTTCACGATTTTCCCATCGTTTGAAATTTTTTCAAACGACGCAACCCTTTTCACTTCAAAAGTTACACCTTTTAACGGTTTCGCATTTGTTGGTACCTCTTGATTTGCAGAGCCATCACCTTCTAGCCCCGGTGCACCATCTTTTTCTTGTTCATATTTATGAATCGTTAAAGTACCTTTGGATGGTGAAGCTGCCTTTACTAATACACTAGACCATGTAGAAAATGTTAAGAAAAATACTAAAAGCACACTAAATATTTTTTTCATTTCTCTTATCCCCTTTACAACTTCTATCATTTTAAAAATCCCTTTATTACTATTACCCTCTTAAAAGCAATAGTGTGCCAAGTACCAGATTTAAACGAGTAACCTAAAACATAGTCGTCCAACAATCCATTGTTTACAAACACTTATTCACTCTACTTATTTTCTATTATTACGTTGTTTCTCCGTATGATATATGTAGTTTTCTCCTGAATTACACTTATATCTCTACTTCAAAAATCGTTACACATTTACTTCTATCGCTAATTTTCATTAATTACTTCACTTCAATTCATTAATCTCTCCCCTCCTATCCCTATTTAAAATCCAATCTTAATCATTTTTGATACATATAAGCAATGAACAACGAATAAGTGTGACAATTCATATTTTACGTTACACCCTAAAACTATTACCTGTATATTCAAATAATATGTGCTATTCATGTTAAATTATGGTATTATTCTTAGAAGTTTATAATTTTTATAGATAAAGTTTTTCCGTTTCTACATATGAAAGAAAGGAATATATAAACATTCAACTAATACGCACAACTGTAAGGAGGAATAATATGACTAAAAAGCTCAGTCTAGTTGAGATAGAGTACGTTTGTAATATGTTTTTCCGATATTTTGAAATTCCAGTTTGTTTTTTAGATTGTAACAAAAATATTCTTTTAGAATTTACATCAAAAGATGATTCACATTCGTTTTATAAATCAAAAATAGAACAGTTACATGTGCTTTTTCAAAAAAATGATTCATATAATTCGCCTATCTTCAGAACTCACCAATATTTAGGGCACTTCATTTTAATTCACATAAAGAGCCATTATATGGTGAACGGTACTGTTATTATTGGGCCCTTGACACATGTAAATTTTTCTACAAGTAAAACGGATAGTAACCTTAATTTTATTTCGAATTATAAAAGAACAAGAGACCATTATTTTTCATTGTCAGTCAAAGATCAAAATTTCTTTGTAAATATAGCAATATTGTTCTATAACATTCTCTATAAAAAAAATTCAGATGTAAGTACCTTTTCAAATAACAGTGACTCATTTCATGTAAGTCATAGCAGTATCTTAAACGAGGATGTATATATTTCAATGCAAAAAAACAAATCCATCTGTCATAATTTGTATATAGAGAACCAACTACTTGGAGCTATAGAAAACGGGGATAAAGAAAGCGTACTCAAATATTATTATGAATTCCAACAAGAGACTCTTTCATCCTTATCTTCATTCCATCAATTAAGACGTCATAAAAACATTTGTATTTCATCCATCACACTTGCTACTAGATATGCGATAAAAGGAGGACTTCCTTCCGGGATTGCTTACAAGATTTATGATCTATACATCCAAAAGACAGAGGATTTAAAAGACGCAGAATCTGTTTGGGATTTATTAAGGAATGTTTTCTATACTTTTGCAGACCGTGTAAAAGCACAAAAAGTACAGAAACACTCAAAGACTATCGCTATTTGCAAAAACTATATTTTTGAAAATATTTACAATCAAATATCTGTTAAACAACTTGCTAAATTTGCAAACGTAAATTCGGATTATTTATCTATATTATTCAAAAAAGAAGTCGGTATTTCATTAATTGAGTACATTCAACGTGAACGAATTGAAGAAGCAAAAAAATTATTAACTTTCACAACCTATCCCTTATCAGACATATGTGCTTCACTCAACTTTAGTGATCAAAGCTATTTTACTAAAATTTTTAAAAAATTCACTAACGAAACACCTGGTAAATATCGAAAATCTCATGTTGTCATATAGAGTTAAACTTTCATTAAAACAAAGTGTTTCTAGTAACTTATCAATGGCAGATTAGAATTACTTCCACACCCATGACCTTTTGAATTTAGGCTATTTTTAAAGCAAAAAAACACGTTACTATTCTTTTATTTGAATGAGAATAGTAACGTGTTTTATATGTAATGTAGGTCTGTAGGCAAAATAGCGTCCAAGCACAAATTTTTATAGAAGCAAAATACACTACTTAAATACTAAAATCTTATTAAGTAAAAAATTCATCTAATAATTATTGTGTGAGAAATAATCCCTACTATTATTTTTATATCTTTCTAAATTTGCGAGCCAAAGTGAGTACTGTACCTGCAATAACCATCCATATGCCCATTGTTGCACTGTTAGTTGTACTGGCACCCGTGTTGGGAAGCTCTTTATATGTAGATTCTTTTTTATCAGAATTAATGCTGTTCGGGATATTACCGTTATTAGTAATACCTTTAGCTTTGCTAGTGTTTTTATCCTTCACTAATACTTTTTGTATTGCATGTACCTCATTACCTACAGAATCTGTTACTGTGTACGTTAATACGTAAGTACCTGCTTTAGAGGTATTCATTTCACCATTAAGTTTTACTTTAGAAATAAGATCACCGTCTTCTTTATCGATAGCTAATACTTTTTCCAATGGATCGAATGAATCTCCTACGTGAATTGTCGCTCCAACAGGCACTGTTAATGTAGGCTTTAAATCTAATAATACCCTTTTTATCTACATGAGCAGTCAATTGGTGTCCGTATACTTCTTTACCTTCATATATTTGTTGCATACGCACAAGTGTAGTCCCATCATAAGAACCACGTTTTTGAATAACTTCGTAGTCTACCCCTTCGTCTCCACTAACTTGTTTTGGTGACAAAGCATGCTCCGTCTTTTCCTTAAGCGCATCTTTCACTACGTTCTCAGGCATCTTTTGTCATGGTTGTGTAAGTTCACCTGAACGGAACGAATCCCCTTGAATTTCGACTTGCATTTGACTCTTTTCCTCTGCATAACCTACTCCATATGGTGTCACAGTTGTTAAGGCCAATCCTGTTGTTAAAGCAACTATAGCTATTTCTTTTTTATTATTCATGTTATTTTCCTCGTATAATTTCTTAAAATATGAAACTGCTTAAATGTATTCCTATCAAAAATAAAAAGTACATCACATTACGCAAAACTGTATTATAAAAAGATGACTTCTGTCATCAACAAAAGTCACCTCTTCAATATGTCATATCCCTAATATGTTTTTAATGCATACTTTCTATATGAAAAAGAAAAAGTATTCTTTAACGAGCGTTTTGCAATACTTTTATTAGGTCATTTATATTTTCAACTTTTTGCTGAAATTGATCAAATCTGCTATGTAGCAATGATGGATTCTTGTCTTCAGTTGAAATAACTTTTTTTAATTCCTCTTCTAATTTATCATATGTATCAAAGAAATTATCAAATTCTACACTTACAAGTTCTTCATTTTCACGATAAAATCTTTTTGATTCTATATATGTCATATATGATTTATTTAAAAATCCTAATGAAATTAAATATTTAGAAGTGTTTTCTTGATAAATAGCAATATCACATGCTATTTTAATATCAGAATAAGTTTTTTGAACGAAACAATGCAATTCAAAAATCTTAAACTTTAATCCATTATTCATTTCATCCCCTCCCATCCTATCTATTCTACATAAAAAAAGAATATTATACAAAGTAAAATATCAATATAGTACAAAAATAAAAAGCGAAAGAATAATCCCTTCCGCTTTTTATAGCAAAACATACATTTCAAATTGTGCTAAAGAATTCTTTTCAAATCCAGTTTTCTTTAAAAATCCTTCTAGTAAATTGTTGTTTGGAAATCCAATTGATAAACTTGATACATGTAAGCTTTCTTTTGCTACTTGTAATAATTTTGATCCAATACCACGATTTCTATAGTCTTTGTCTACGAAAAGAAAACTAATTTTACCTTGTTCATTCACACATATAGCACTCTTTAAATCATTATCGACATATGCGCCGTAAAATTTATTATTTGTTTTTTCGATATAATCCATATCATTTTGCCAATTTATATGGAAGTGTAACCATTTCTGAACTTCAAGTTTAAAAGATGGAAAATCTAATTGTTTTACTTCAATTCCCTTACAATCTTTATTAATTATTTTAGTCATATCTTTTAAATTATAATAAGATAGATCGTACACTTTTTCATAGCCTAATTTCGTATAAAAATGAATCGCTCGGTCATTGCCTACAATGACTTCAAGAAAAAGTTGCTTACACTCATTTTGAAGCGCCTCTTCTTTATGCAGTTCAAATAACTGTGGACTCACACCAATACCACGGTAATTAGGATGCACTGCTAATGTTCCACAGCGCATTGTTTTTATGTTTTCATAATCCTTTATCCCGCCAAGTATTACACCAACAGATTTGGCATCGTCTAAAGCAAGAAAGGAATGTTTTAGTGAATTCCCTTCTGGTCCAAAAAATCTTTTTATAAAATCTTCTTTTGAAACTTCCATTTTAATAATGTAATCTGAAAATCCATCTTTAAATGCTTCATATACTAAATCTATACTTACTTCACTGCATCTTTTGTATTGAATCATATAAAATTATCCTCCACTTACTCGTGTTAAACTTAACGTCCAAATACATGAAATGTACTAGTTCCACTCTACCCATTATTCTTTAATTATTAACTCTGCCACTTAATTTGAAATGAACGGACACTTTCCTACATATCTCTCACTGTTAATTTGTTTTATAACAAACGGTGCAATATCCCCATTTTGTATTTTGATTCCTGGCATATCTACTAAACTCTCTTTTATATTTCCAATGCCCTCCCCTTTCATAACAAATGGTAATCTAACAATTGTCCAATCTACTTCACTACTTTGGATAATTTGTAATTCTTTATATTTATCTTGCATCATTTTTGATAAAAAAACTTTAAATAAGGTAGCCCCTATTTTATTTACAATTCCCTTTTGATCTCCTGTAACATTTAAAGAACCTCCGGAAATTACAATATATCTTTTTATTTCAAACTCCTTCATTGCTTCTAGAATATGATTCGTTACTGCGCTAAAAATATAAGATTCATTTTTCGGTTGACCTACCGCATTAATTACAGCTCGACAACCTTTAAGTAATTCCCGTATTGAAGCAAAATCACGTGCATCTCCATTAATAATCTCTAAATTTCCATTTGTTATTTTGATATTATTAGAATTTCTTGTTAATATTTTTACTTGATATCCCTTTTCTAACGCTTCGTTTACAAGGAATTTCCCGGCTTTTCCGTTTGCACCTAGAATAGCTATTTTATTTGTACTTTCCAATATTAACCCCTCTTACTATCTATTCTTTACTACATTAATCTCATGTACACGTAAAAAAGCAATTAAATGCTCGCACGCTCGTTCACACGCTAACATTTTAAAGATTTTTTGTTCCTCTTTCGTTTTATCATTTGCTTGATCTGATGCAGCTTTTAAACTGAGAAAAGGTTTGTTATTGATTTGACACACATAAGCAAAAGCTGCCACTTCTTGATCAACCGCTAATGCTCCATATACAGTATGGAGTAAATATCTCATTTCCGAATTACGAATACGTTGATCTCCAGATAAAAATGTACCATAATGAATCGGATCATAAGATCGTATCTTTTTTATTCTTCTTACAAGTGACTTTGTTGTTTCAATAGGTGCTGTCCTACCATTATATAAATTAAAAATATCTTCCCCTGAACCAGCAGCAGTAACGTCGTGTTGTATTGCATTAAGGGCTACTACAATATGTCCATTTTTCACCTTATTTGATAGACTTCCGCATATTCCTGTCATAAACAACTCATCTGGCTGAAACTCACTAATTAATAATTGCACACAACTAGCACAACTTACTTTCCCAACTCCAGTTATTACGGAGATAACTTCCATATTATTAATATAGTGAAAATGAAATTCCCAAGCTGCTCGTTTTTCAATACGTTCACTTGGATAATATTGATGCAAATACGTAAGTTCTGGTTCCCATGCGGATACGATTGCAATACGTTTCATTACACGCTTCACTTCCCCTATTGTTATCATGTAAATACTTTATCTATACTTTCTCGTTCATAATCTGGAATCCACTCTTTATATTTCTCATATAAATTTCGTATTGTTTCTTTATTCTTCGCAATTACTTCACATCCTCTATCATCGTAAATAAACATGATAATATCTTTCGTTACATTTATGAGAAATACATCTGGATAAGAAATCTCTTCCTTACGTCCAAAACGAGGATTAAGACCTGGAAAATCTTCATGATTCGCAGCTTGAATAAGTGGTTTATACTTTATATCGCTAGCAAAACATTTTAATGAAAATTGATATGTACAATATAAATCAGCTTCTTCATCTTCAAATAGAAAAGGTACTGTTTTTTGTTTTATTTGGAACTTTAAATCCCTCTTTTTAATAAATTTATTATATACATTTATTTTCTGTGAATTTTTCATATTTTCCTTTTTAAATCGATAAACATTTGTTACTAAAAACACTTCATCTTCTTTTGAAAATATATCTTCAAATAAGTATTTATTATATGTATAAATTTGAGAGAAGTATTCCATATTTACATCGTCGGTTCCTTCTACATTTTGATATTTCCCTTTCCCAAAGTTAAAATGCAGATGATTTTTCCACTGAAAGTATATATGTGGTACTAATGTAACCCCAGGGAATGTTTCATTCATATATTCTTTTAATTGCATTCTTAATTCCTTTCTACTCTACAATTTCTTTTAACTGCCAATATGCTTCTTCTAGCCATGGATGTATAACTTTCAACGTGTCTTTTCTATCCCACAAATATGAAATATATGCAAAAGCAGCATGTTCTAAAGATTTTTCTAATTCTTTTTTTACTTCTACTAAATATGGTGGTCTCCATTTTGATCCCATTCTATTTTATCAGCAACAAATAACACTAAATCCATTTTCGTTGCATGTTTACGTAGTGTAGTATGGCAGCAAATAACATTTAAGATTTCTTCATCATCCACTTTAAATATTTCTTTTGCAATTACTCTCGATAACTTTTGATGAATAATCATTGGAAATTCTCGTTCTTCTTGTAATATCTCTATTCCAAATTGTTCAGCAACTGCAACCCGATCTTCATTTGGAAAGATTGCACTAATATCATGTAAATATCCTGCAATCGCTGACTTTTCTTCATTTACATGATACGTACTCGCAATTTTACGGGCTTCTTTTGCCACCCGAATTGAATGTTTATAAGTAAGTTCTTTATTGTATTTTAATAGAAACGATTTTATATCATTTTCAATTTTTCCAGTTGGAGTAAATGAATATATATCCATATATAACATCTCAAGTCACCTTTCTTCCTAATATTCAATATAACGCTGTATTTAAATATCCTTTTTATTTGTATTCGTTATGAATGTTTTAATCCCTTTTTTATACGTTACATGAAATTTTATGGCGAATCATTGCTACAAAATACATAAATGTTTGATATTATAGTAATGTTAATGATTTGTTAGGAAAGGAACTACATAATGAATAAAAACATATTAATTATTGATGATGATAAAGATATTGTTGAGTTACTTGCTGTTTATTTGCGAAATGAAGGCTATAACATTTATAAAGCATATGATGGAGATGAGGCATTGCAAATGATTTCTACATATGAAGTTGATCTTATGATTTTGGATATTATGATGCCAAAGCGAAATGGATTAGAAGTTTGCCAGGAAGTTCGTGAGAATAATACTGTACCTATTCTTATGCTGAGTGCAAAAGCAGAAGATATGGATAAAATATTAGGTCTTATGACAGGTGCAGATGATTATATGATTAAGCCATTCAATCCATTAGAATTAGTAGCTAGAGTGAAAGCTTTGTTACGAAGATCATCTTTCCAAAATGCCACTTCCTCCAAAAATGAAGATGGTATTATTCGTATTCGTTCTGCTGAAATACACAAACATAATCATACTGTTAAAGTAAATGGAGAATATATTAAACTTACATCTATTGAATTTGATATTTTATATTTACTTGCGAGTAATACCGGAAGAGTATTTAGTTCCGAAGAAATTTTTGAACGCGTTTGGAATGAAGATGGTTATGGTTCAAATAAAACTGTAATGGTTCACATTAGTAATTTACGAGATAAACTTGAAACAGGAATGAATGGAGAGAAGTTTATTCATACTGTTTGGGGAGTAGGCTATAAAATTGAGAAATGAAGCATTTGATATATTAAAAGATATCCCAAAATGGAAGTTAATTTTTTGGTTCATGTTAGCTATCACACTTACTCCTATTACTGAATTAATTATATATCGCCTCGTTACAAGTGTAATTGAAAGTTCACTTACGTTAAGCGAGCTTGGAAAAGAATTCATTCGAATTTTTGGATATGAAAAATATAAAGGAATAAAGGAATCTCTATGGATGATGATTGTATCTTATTTGTTTTTATTTTCTATTTTCTCATCCTACCTATACATTTTTTATCGTCATGAAAGAAAGATTTATTATGAAACTTGTATTAAAAAAATGATAGAAGAGATTCGTTATATTGCAAATGGAAACTTCAATCATAAAGTCTCTATCGTAAACCATAATTATCTGGAAGAGTTAGCAAGCGGGGTTAATCACATTGTTGAACAATTGAAAGTTTCGATTGATGAAGAAAGACAGGCGGAACAAGCAAAAAGTGAACTTATTACAAATGTATCGCATGATTTACGTACTCCTCTTACCTCTATAGTTGGATACGTAAATTTAATCCACCATGATAATTATAGAGATGAAGTGGAATTACGCCATTATATACAAGTCATTTACGATAAAGTAACCCGTCTTAACGCATTAATGAATGATTTGTTTGAATATACACGTGTTCAAAATAAAGAGTTAAGTTTATATTCTGTTCCCATTGATATTGTAGAGCTACTGGGGCAATTAACTGTTCAATTCCGCATACAAGTTCAAGAAGCTAATATAGAATGTCGACCTTCTTTCCCATCTCAAAAACTCATGGTATTAGCTGATGGAGACAAATTAGTACGAGTGTTTGAAAATCTTATTATAAATGCTATCGCTTATGGAAACGATGGTGGATATATCGACCTTGCTGCCTATGAAAGCAATAATATGATTAATATAGATATAACAAATTACGGCCAACCTATTCCTAGTACGGATTTACCTCATATTTTTGAACGTTTTTATCGCGTTGAAAAATCTCGCTCTACGAACACTGGTGGATCTGGACTCGGATTGGCAATTGCAAAAAGTATTGTGGAATTGCATAAAGGAACAATTGAAGTATATAGTGATGATAAAAAAACAACTTTCACTGTAAAACTACAACCATATAAATGTTAATACAACTTAATTTTAGGTCCAATTTCTTACCATATAAGAAATTGGACCTTTTATTTTCCATTAAAATCCAAAATTTAATAATCCTTTATAATTCTTTAGAAATTCTTTACCTTTTCTTTCTTCCTAATTAAGCATTCCTTTTTACAATAGTATTATTGATGTCATAGTAGGAGGATCGCTTATGCAATTCTTGAAAAAGTTCACAATTTTATTCTTATCTTTTGTTATTACAGCACTTATCGTTTTATATTTTTACCTCTATGTAAATGGTCCAATTATTCAAGCTAAATCAGCTATTTTAATAGATGCTAATTCAGGTGAAGTTGTTTATAAAAAAAATGAAGAAACTCCTATACAATCAGCTACTTTATCTAAATTAATGACAGAGTATATCACCATGGAACAACTGAATGAAGGAAAAATACAGTTAGATGAATTAGTAAAAATAAGTAACGAAGTTTTCCGAGCAGAAACGAGTCCTATACAAGTAACTTCGAAAGATAAAACGACAGTTCGTGATTTACTTCATGCATTGTTTTTGACAGGGAATAATCGTTCCGCACTTGCCCTTGCAGAACACATTGCTGGAAACGAAGATAACTTTACACTTTTAATGAATGAGAAAGCAAAACAACTAAAGTTATCACAACCATCCCCGTTTCTAAATGCTACTGGAATGAATAACGATACAAATAAACAATCAACTACAACAGCTATAGACGTAGCTAAACTAGCGACACAATTAGTAAAAGACTTTCCAGATGTATTGAATGTTAC
Source organism: Bacillus cereus group sp. MS39 (assembly GCF_040448665.1). Taxonomy (NCBI): domain Bacteria; kingdom Bacillati; phylum Bacillota; class Bacilli; order Caryophanales; family Bacillaceae; genus Bacillus; species Bacillus cereus group sp. MS39. The sequence goes on from NZ_CP123058.1 coordinate 2,849,442, forward strand.
GAAACTAACCTCTTACCAATTTACCTTCAAAGATTCAAAAGTTTTCAACACAAATAAAATGATTTATTCTCTTAATAAAAACATTAAACTCCAAGGTGTTGACGGCTTACAAACTAGTTTTTCAACTAATGGTAATTATAGTTTTGTCAGTACAGCAAAACGAGGAGATACTAGACTTATTTCCGTAATATTAGACTCCAATGAAGAAAACAGTACTTTTATTGAAACAAAAAAGTTACTACAGTACGGTTTTGATCCTTCCTCGTACTCTGCACTCCAAGCTTTTAAAGATGCTGTTACATCTTGGACAGTTTTGCTTCAGTTTAAAAATTTAATCATACAAACATTGTTGATTTTCTTCATTATTACCTTTTTAATGTTTTTACATATACGTCAGAAAAAATCCGAGGATTTCAACTAGGAAATCTTCTTATATATAAAAACCGGCTTGTATTTACAGTGCAAGCCGGTTTCTAAATCTATAGTCCTCTTCCAATTAAATTAGCTGAAACAGGCTGAAGATTTAGCTCTCTCGCCCATATAGATAGCTGACCAATGTGATGAATTTCATGTACAATTACATGCCTTAACACTTCACCGTATGTATATGTTTTATCTGTCCACGAAGCTTTTAATATCTTACATTCTAGGCTAGATGACCACAACTGTAAAAAATCTTCTAATTCTCGTTTATATAAATCAGATAACGCTTTCACTTTTTGGATTGATTGATAATCTTTAAACTGCGGTTCATTATCTTCTTTTCCTTGAAGCGCACTAATCCAGCTGTATTCAACATCGACAATATGGAATAATGTTTCTAAAATACTTCCTACACCACCTACACGCTTGCGGAGCAATTCTTCCTCTGAAAGTTGTTCACACCACTTAAACCAATCATCTCTTACTTGCCAATTGTATTGAAATAAAGTGTACATATTTATCTCTCCCCTACCCAATAATCCACTTAACCGCATCTATTACATAATACGGCTCATCTTTTTGAATATAGTGACCGCTTTGTGTTGCAATTACAAATTTATTATTGCTTGATAATCGTAATAATTCTTCTTGCAATTGCAACCATTTCATTTGTTCATCTGGCGAATAAAAAGCTTTTTTACCCGCAGCTAACACGACAAGTGGAATATCATTCATTGATTTACAACATCTATCTACTTCACTTAAACTAAATGTAAACTCTTCATATGAACTTTCATATACAAACTGTTTATAGTAAGCTTCTTGAAATTCATTAGACATGATTGGCAGAAAATCTTCTTTATAATTTTCTGGTGTCGAATCCGCCAAAACGATTCCCAACATATCTTCGGGATAAAAAGTCGCAAATAAACGTGCATTTATACCACCAAAAGAATGTCCTACAAAAATATAAGGTGGTTTCAATTGTAATTGCTCTAAGCAACTTCTTAAATCTTTTACCATTTCAGAACTAATACGTCTCTTGGAACTCTTCCCACTTTTCCCTAATCCCGCTCGATCATATGAAAGTACCGTCCCATATTCCGTCAACTCTTCAGCAATATGATCCCATGTGTTTGAATAATCGCCATAACCTGCTTCCATTATAATAACAGGTTGCAACTGCTTTCCTTGGAATACTTTTGAATACATTTTAAAATCATCAACTTGTACATATTCCTCTATACATTTAACCATTGACGATTACTTCTCTCCGATTAAGTGACTCTAAAATTTGATTAATTATTTCATCGACAGATAAAGATCCATCCAAAACAATATCTGAATTTGGCTTTACGGTATGAAGTGCCTCTAAATAAGCTTTTCTAGCATATGTTATATAGTGCTTTAAATCATTTTGTATTTCACTCATTGTATCTTCCTTAAAATCTCGCAAAATTCTTCTAGCCATCGCAATATCTAAAGGTGTGTCGATAAATATGGTTACATCAATGAATTGTCGCATTTCACTATTTAGGTATGCAAAAGGATAATCTACAATAATATAATCTAGATAACTATTTTGTAACAGATGCTGAATATCCTTAATTAATGGTGTGAGTACCCATTCATCATAATTTGCTCCATCATCAATCCATTTACAAATATCAGCAGGACAATTATCAAAGTTATAACTATCAAAATATAGTGCTTTTGAATTCATTAACTTGTGAGTTAAACTTTCTGTAACAGTAGTTTTACCTCCTCCTGAAACAGCTGCAACTGAAATTACTTTAGTATTTTTATTCATAACTTCCCACCATACCCCTTTTAATTGACATAACATAATTATAAAAAACTATTATTTTTTATCACTCCATTCATATTCTAACATACTCATTTCCCATAAATTCCAATATGTTTCTCCTACTTTTTTGGATTCTCTTAATAAACCTTCTTTTACAAATCCTACTTTTTCATAACATGAGATGGCCGACGTATTAAAATCATAAACACCTAGAGTTACTCTATGTAGTTTTAATTCTTCAAATGCAATTTGTAATACTGCTTTCATCATATGTTTCCCTATAGAACGCCCTCGTATTTTCGTATCACCAACTAACACTTTTCCAATTCTTGCAGATTTATTTATATTGTCAATTTGCCCAAGTGAAATATGACCAATTACTTTTCTAGTCTCTTCATCTATTACTTTAAATGCAAGCGTATTTTTGCTTTCAATATATTTTTCTAATTGTTGTTCATGTAAAGGGTATGTAAATACATTTCCTGACCACTGTATTAAAAATTCTTCGCAATCAATCCAATTTATTAATTGTTTGAAATCAGTTCTTGTAAATTGTTTCAGCTTGATCACTCTCATTCTCCTTTCACACAACCTTTTATACACCTTCAAATTTATTTCTATATGAAAAATATATTCCCTTTTAAACAAAATAAAAAGCCATTCATAAGAATGGCTTTGCAATCAATAAAGCATAATTACTCTTTATTTGCTACGTCAACACCGTTAAAATCAAACTCATCAGCAACAGTTGTAGCAGGTGGTAAAATCGCTTCAATTTTACAAAGAGATATAATTGCTGCAACTGAACCAGGAATAGCAGCCAGCTTAACAACATCGCAAGTTACAGAAGAAACAGTACCTATATAAGTACGTCCTTCAGTGTTAATTCGCACTGTTTTATTAATTAATTTTTTAAGTTCGTCTCTAATTCCTTGTACACAAGAGCTGTCACATTTCTCATGCTGTTCTTTTTTACACTCTTCAAAAACATCCCAACAATCATCATGTTTACACGTACATTTTTTTCTACAATTATTAAATCGAGAACCCAAATCCTCACCCCCTAATCCTTTCTATTAGTAAAGTATGTCCAATAGCTTAAAAGTGTACGAGACAAAAGCATAGAAACAAAAAAACAAACACTTGTACTAAACCTTTTTATATATATTAAAAACGAATATACTACTGTATGAATACTCAATTCAAATACTCCAAATATGTAGCATTATTAGTATAAACGTGCTTTCAACGACAATAACATTCTTTTCTTTATTAATAACAAAACGGACCTCTAACAATTAAAGGCCTGTTTAATGATTGGACTTGGATTTAATTCTGCTGAATTTAAAATTTAGACAGACCCTTTCTCAAAAAAATTTTTTATTAATAAGCTGACTTTTTAAAGAATCTCCAGCTATTCCTATTACTTCACATATACATAGACTTTGTTTGCAGTAATATAGTATATTTTTCCTTTGCTGTTTTGAAGTATACATTCAGAAAAACATACTCCAAAATAAGATATTATTTATAATCAGAACGTTTTCTTCACCAAGTGTTTATTAATCAATCTCATAACCAGTAGTTCTCTCCACTATTTTGTAAAATTTAGCATAGTTTGTATGGATTCTATATCTAGTAGAAAGCACTCTATCATTTAAAGGGAAAATAATAGGTGAATAAACAAGCCATTTTTTTACTAAAACATAGAATAATAGTAATCCTATTGAAGGGAGGTATAAAAGAATGTCCTGGAAAAATGATTGCTGGAGTTCTAAGAAAAAGCATTGTTGTGATGACTGGTGGAAATCTAAAGAACAGCACCATTGTGATGATGATTGGTGGAAATCTAAAGAAAAACACCATTGTGATGATGATTGGTGGAAATCTAAAGAAAAACACCATTGTGATGATGATTGGTGGAAATCTAAAGAAAAACACCATTGTGATGATGATTGGTGGAAATCTAAAGAACAGCATTGCAATGATGATTGGAGTTCTAAACGAAATAAGTGTCGCTGTAAATGTTTCTTTATTTGTTGTCATTGTAAAAGAAAACATTGGTAATATTTTAAATGTCAACTTAAAGGAAAGAATATATAAAAAGCTGACTAAATATAGTCAGCTTTTTATATATTAACACGTAGAGATTTAAACTGACATCTATAATTACTAGTTGAGTGGAGTATTGAAAAATAAGCTGACTCTTATAAATCGACTCTTTAATTACTTCACATACATATAAGCTTATTTACCAGCAGTATGTTTTTCCTTTGCTATTGTGCATCTTGTATTGTAATGTTCCTTTAACACTTGCTTTTGCATCAATAATAAACTCTAATCATACATTAACAGAACCAGCAACGTCTTTATCCTGCCAAGTTGGTGAATCATAGAAACGTAAATTATTCCTTTTAGAAACACCACGTTTTCCTCCAATAGATGAATCTACTGTACTTTTTTATCGAACTTCACATCAAAGAATCGTATTTAATCTATTGCTCTTCGCCAAGATTCAACCAGCCGTCTATGAGTTTTAAAAATGTACGCACCATTTTGTCTAACTAAAAGACCACATACACCAAAATCCCGAACACTCGCAAATTCTAATGCTCCTATAAATTTTTGAGCATATAAATTAGGGAATGCACGATTTGTAAGCAAGAATTTCTGACCATTTCGCAATGGAACATTCTAAAATTAGTATTATTATGGAATTTCCTCATATTTTATTAACTTCCTTATTAGAAAAAGATTATTTTATATAGATTACTATAAGCATCCATAAAGCCAAGGCGCCAATGATAGCGAGCACTATACGTGTAGATAGTACCCTTACTTCAAAGTCTGTTTTCTTGGAAGGTTCAGGATATGCAATTATGTAGATTCCCTTTAATAATGCAAGCCATGCAATAAAAGTTAGGAACCCCTGCCAGTTGAATACCCATACATTATGTAGGATTACACTACCTAACCCTAGGAAAATCGATAGAAAACCATACATAATACCAAATCCTCTGTCTTCAACCACTAATTTTTTCAATTCACGTAGTACCGATGGACGTACGAAAAGTATTCCCGATACGATAACCGTTACCCATCCCCAAAACAATCCTAAAAAAGTACTAGTTTCCATTATTAATTCACTCCCCTCAATTATTTATATTTCAGATATTCCCCCCTTTAGAACAATTCCAACATCTTTATATATAGGCGAAATTCTGCTCTTTTTTAATACAAATAGGGCATATTCTATGCCCACCCTTAATCACCTTATTTCTCTACGAAATGAAATTTTCACATCATTCTTCGTCATCATCTATCCGAATCAACCAAAGTCGCTTTGTACTATTACCACACACTTTTTCATAGCTTGGAGCTAACATGCACCGAAGCCAATATAATGATTTATTCGCCTTTTCACTAACCTCTAAAATTGTCCCCTCTTTAATAAAATAATCACCTTGATACAATGTATACTCGCTTGTCCCATGGAATCATCATTATTCCCCTCCCTATTAAAATAGCATTTTTGTTTCAAATGAGGCTCTCATTAATTCGGATGAATTCACCAGTATTTTCACCAAAAAATTCATGATATCTTTAATTAGTGGAGTACTTCATTACTTAACCATTATCTTCAAGAGCCCCATAGACAATCGGGGTTTCTTTTATTTAAATAAAAATTTTGTTTAAACTTTACAAAACTCACCTATATTAAAATATCTTCTAAAATCCCTATTGAACATTTATAATACTTTTAAATGGTTTAAATTCTACAATCAGTAATGGAGGCATTTTAATGGGAAACATCCCAAATGTATCATCACAACAATCAAATCCTAATATACCCTCACAGCAAGTGAACCCTAACACCCAACAAGGTAATAATAAAAAAACAAGACGCCGTATTATAACTATTTTGGCTTTAATATTACCTATCATTTTTGTCCTTCAATATTCTCTTAATAACCAACAAGAAATGATTAAAGAAAAACAAATCACGCTTAATACGGAGCAACAAAAATTATCTTCTTTAAAGAAGGATGGTCATTCCCTTAAGAATGATGTTAAAGCTTTAACAGATAGTGAAGAAGAAATTTTAAAATTCGCAAGGAAACTGTATGGATTTTCCAAATCGAATGAAACTATTTTTAAAATAACTGAATAAAATTACACTGCATTACCCAAAAGGCGATTTGAAAATACTCGCCTTTTTATATTTAATTTCTAAAGGAATCATACTAATCTCTCTTTCTATCAAATAAAAATTTTGTTTAATTTATTAAAATACAACCGCTTGTCCATTTCACTTTGCTTTATCATTACATTTACTATTAGTAATACGATTTTTAGAGGTGATAAATAATGGACGAGTTTTTATCTTTTGCTGCACTTAATCCGGGGTCTATTGGACCTACACTTCCACCTGTTCAACCCTTTCAATTCCCTACTGGTCCCACCGGTTCTACAGGAGCTACGGGTTCAACCGGACCAACTGGTTCAACTGGACCAACTGGATCAACTGGACCAACTGGATCAACTGGACCAACTGGACCAACTGGTTCAACTGGTTCAACTGGTTCAACTGGACCAACTGGACCAACTGGACCAACTGGACCAACTGGTTCAACTGGTTCAACTGGTTCAACTGGACCAACTGGACCAACTGGACCAACTGGACCAACTGGACCAACTGGACCAACTGGACCAACTGGACCAACTGGATTTAATCTTCCTGCTGGGCCTGCATCTATTACTTTGACTTCTAACGAAACCACGACATGTGTATCCACTCAAGGAAATAATACTTTATTTTTTTCGGGTCAAGTATTAGTAAACGGTAGTCCTACTCCAGGAGTAGTGGTCAGTTTTTCATTTAGTAATCCTTCTCTTGCTTTCATGGTTCCTCTTGCTGTCATTACAAATGCTTCAGGTAACTTTACCGCTGTATTTCTAGCCGCTAATGGGCCTGGAACAGTAACCGTTACTGCTTCACTTCTTGATTCTCCTGGAACAATGGCTAGCGTTACTATTACCATTGTGAATTGTCCGTAATGGTTTTATCTTTAAGTACTAAGCAATTTCTGATAAGATGAGCACTGATTTACAGTGCTCATCTTATCATTGGGATATTCCTTTCAAATGAAATTTCGAAACACCCTACTAAAATAAAGCTTTTATTAAGAACTAATGATCTTTATATTTCTTAAACTTGTCATCACAAGTGATTTTTATAATTAGTTAAATTCTCAATATAGTTTATGTATATAATTCCATTCAAAGAAACATAATACCCACGTAACTATTTAAAAACACTTCGTTTTTATATCTAAATTCAAAAAGGAGCTACATAACATGGATAAAAAAAATCTATTAAGTCAACAACTTGATTATGTGTCATCGGATGCGCTGAATACTCCTAGTAAAGCTCAAGAGCAAATGCAAGAAACATCCCAGGAGGCACATGATTCAAACAAAAAGGACAGTACTCAAGCTTTACATGGCGACGATTTACCAATTTCAGATGTATATAGAACAACGAACAAGCAGTAAATTTGAAAGGGAAAAATCTTAAGAACGAGTGAACTTAATTCTTTTCCCTTTTCCTATTTAATTAACACTTTTATATGAAAACCGTACACATTTTTGACACATCCACTATCACAATCTCCTGAAAATTCGTGATAATATTAATTTGTCTAATACGCCAAATTTCGACATTGAACGACGATGATATTTCCTTTATTGAATCCCTGTCCCCCAGGGATTTCTCCTTTTATTCATTACTTTTTTCTTCACTAAATTTTCATTCTTAACAAAATTCAATTACTCCATTGGATAGATATGCAACAGTATCCTATTTTGATAAAAACTAAAAACAAACACAGACATACTTAACACTAATAGTAGATTTTTTAACTTCAAATTTACTTTTTCTCTCTTATCTTTTTGTAAACATTAAAAATGAGCTCTATTTACATAGAGCTCATTCGTAATTTTATAGTTTGCTAGACTGTAACCCCTGAATAAACGGAACTACTTCAGGATTTACAAGTGATGATAAATCACCTAATTCTTTTCCTAAGTAAGCAGCTTTAATGACGCGTCGCATTACTTTAGAATTACGTGTTTTTGGTAAATCTTCTACAACGTGAATATCTTTTGGACACAATGCTTTTCCGATATGAGAGTTTACTAAACTCATTAATTCTTTCTTTAACTCTCCTGTGAATGTTACATTGTCCCTTAATACTACAAAACAATGACAAACTTCACCTTTTACATCATCAGGTACACCAATCGCGGCAGCTTCTATGACATCATTATGCTTCACAAGAATAGATTCATATTCTGCAGGTCCAATACGTTTTCCAGCAATGTTTAACGTATCATCTGAGCGTCCTGTAATAATATATTGCTCACCATCATAAATCACCCAGTCACCATGAACCCATTTATTTTCAAAACGTGACCAATATGTGTTCACATAGCGTTCATTGTCTTCCCAGAAGCTTTTCGTCATACCAACCCAAGGTTTCTCTAAACATAATTCTCCAACTTCATCACGAATTGGATTACCTTGATCATCGAGCACAACCGCTGCCATTCCTGGTAAAGAAGCGTTAAAGCTAATCGGTGCAATTGGTTTAATAAGGACGTTTCCGAAAATTCCACCAGAAATTTCAGTACCGCCTGAATAGTTACAAATTGGTACATTACTTTTTCCAACTGTTTCAAATAGCCACATCCAAGGGTCTGGATTCCAAGGTTCACCTGTTGATGCGAATACTTCTAAACTCTTTAGTGAATGTTTATTAACATACTCATCACCTTTTGCCATTAACGCACGAATTAATGTTGGTGATATACCGAGATGTGTAATTTCATATTTATCAACCGTCTCCCATAAACGATCTGCCTCTGGAAAGTCAGGAACACCTTCGTACATAACCATCGTTGCTCCATTTATGAGAGAGCCGAATAGTAGAAATGGTCCCATCATCCATCCCATATCAGTTACCCATAACACGCGGTCACCTTGTTTGATATTCATTCCAAATCCTGCATCAAATGCAGCTTTCAAAGGGAAACCAGCATGTGTATGTACTGTTCCTTTCGGTTTCCCAGTTGTACCTGATGTGTAAATGAGCATTAACGGATCATCACTATGCATTTCTTCAGCATGTGTAAATGGTTTTTCTTTTTCTAGCGTACTCCATGAGAAATCGTAATGATGCGGTGTAAAATCATTTCCTGCATGACGAACGATAACAACTTTTTCAACAGTTGGACAATGCTCACAAGCTTTATCTACTTCATCTTTTAATGAAACAATTTTACCGCGGCGTGAAAAACCATCTGCAGTAATGATCATTTTTGACCCTGCCGCTTGCACGCGAGTCATGACTGCATCAGACGCAAATCCTGAGAAAATTGGTGAAATAATTGCTCCGATTTTCATAACAGCTAGCATCGCAACAACTGTTTCTGGAACCATCGGCATATAAATTGTTACACGGTCACCTTTTTCAATACCCGCATGTCTCAAACCGTTTGCAACGCGACTTACCCAGCTGTCAAGTTCTTCATATGTAAATGATTTTGAAGTTCCATTTTCTCCCTCGTACTGTAGTGCTAGTTGCGTTCTTGTTTCATCATCTGCAAGCCAGCGTGATAAAACCGATTCTACAACGTTACATGTTCCGCCATTATACCACTGTGCAAACGGCGTACCATTTTCTAAATCTAGCACTTCTGTATAAGGTTTCATCCATTGATAGCCAACCGCTTTCTCAGCTTCTCCCCAAAACCAAGCTGTTTCTTCAATAGATTTATTATAAAACGTTTCATAATCTTCATAGCCCAATGATTTCATCCAACCATATAAACGCGTTTTTTCTTTATACTCTTCTGTTGGAAACCAAACTGCTTGTTTCAATGTTTTCCCCTCCTTGACTTTTGAGCAAGAAAGCCCTAAATAGGGCTTTTAAACTGGATAAACTGGATGTTTACGATCCGTAAATACTTGATATTTACTCATATACATTTCGAATCGTCCTTTTAACTCTTCTCGTAAATTGTTTGGATGAACAATACCATCAATGACCATCTCTGATGCTAAATGGTAAATATCAATATCTTTCTTATACTCTTCGCGCTTTTCAGCAATGAAGCTATCACGCTCTTCTTCTGGTAAAGCTGCAATCTTATTTGCATATACAGCATTGACCGCGGCTTCTGGACCCATTACCGCAATAGAAGCTGTCGGTAATGCTAGGCAGCAATCTGGTTCAAAAGCTGGACCTGCCATCGCATATAAACCAGCACCATATGCTTTACGAACAACGATAGAAATTTTCGGTACAGTTGCTTCACTCATTGCAGAAATCATTTTTGCACCGTGGCGAATAATACCAGCACGCTCTACTTTTGTACCAATCATAAATCCAGGTACATCTGCAAGGAATAATAATGGAATATGATACGCATCGCATAAATTAATAAATTTCGCTGCTTTATCAGCTGAATCGTGGAATAATACGCCGCCTTTCATACGCGGTTGATTTGCAATAATACCAACTGGCTTACCATCAATACGTGCTAAACCTGTAATGAGTTCTTGAGCAAATAGTTTTTTCACTTCATAGAAAGAACCTTCATCAATAACTCTATTAATGAGATCTTTCATATTGAAAGGAGCATTTTGATTTTCTGGAATGATTTGTTCTAACGTTTTATCGAATTGTTTCGGTTCTTGAGGTGTAACCAATGGAGTCTTTTCTAAGTAGTTGTTTGGAAAATATGAAATGTATTGTCTTGCTTGTGTAATCGCATCTTCTTCGGTCTTACATAAAACATCTCCGCATCCTGATACAGAGCAATGCATACGTGCTCCGCCCATTTCTTCTAAGGTTACCTTCTCGCCGATAACCATCTCAGCCATACGAGGAGACCCTAAATACATAGATGCATTTCCTTCCACCATCATAACAACATCACAAAAGGCTGGAATATATGCGCCACCAGCTGCAGAAGGTCCAAATAATAAGCATACTTGCGGAACTTTACCTGATAATTTCACTTGATTATAGAAAATTCTTCCTGCACCACGGCGCCCTGGGAACATTTCAACTTGATCAGTAATACGCGCTCCAGCAGAGTCAACTAAATAAAATAACGGAACACGTAATTTTTCTGCCGTTTCTTGAATACGTAAAATCTTTTCAACTGTACGTGCCCCCCATGATCCAGCTTTTACAGTTGAATCATTTGCCATCACACATGCCATACGACCATGTATTTTACCCGTTGCCGTTATAACACCATCAGCAGGTAATCCAGTTTGTTCACAGTTTGCAAATAATGCATCTTCTACATATTCACCATTATCAAATAAAAGCGCTAAACGATCTCGAACGAATAGTTTTCCCTTTGCTTTGTTTTGTTCATGATATTTTGGTGCGCCGCCTTGTTTAATCGTTTCAACTCGTTCTTCAAATGTATTCGATTGTTGTTTTTGGTCTAACATATTTACTCCCCCTTATACATTGGTGTGCGTTTTTCCTTGAATGCTTGTAATCCTTCTAATCTATCTTTCGTATGGATTACACCTTCATACGCTTGTTTTTCCATTTGTAATCCGGTATGTAAATCAACTTGAATACCGTTTGAAATTGCTTCTTTTGCTAATCGAACAGCAATAGGACCATTACTAGCAATTTTCTCTGCTATTTCAATTGCTTTCTCTTCAAGTAAATGAGCTGGTACAACAAATTCTACTAAACCATATTCTTTTGCTTCTTGCGCCGAAATACGTCTTCCTGTATAAATTAATTCCTTCGCTCTACCAACACCAATTAATCTTGGCAAACGCTGCGTACCACCTGCTCCTGGTATAATTGCAAGTGTAGTTTCAGTAAGACCGAGACTTGCAGATTCAGCCGCAATTCTAAAATCACAAGCTAAACTTAATTCCGTACCGCCACCAAGGGCGATTCCATTTATAGCAGCAATAACTGGCTGTGGTAATTGTTCAACCATCTCCATAGTAGTACGAATCATACTAACAGCATGGCGAACTTGTTCTTCATTCATGCCAGCACGTTCTTTTAAATCAGCACCAGCACAAAAAGCTTTTTCACCAGCACCTGTTAAAATAACTACGCGAGTATTGGACTCTTCACTTATTTGAGTTAATATATTTTGTAACTCTTCTAATAACGCTAAAGATAATGAGTTTGCTTGTCTTTCACGATTTAATGAAATCTTTACAACGTGAGGTGTTACATAATCAACTGAAATGTTTTGTAATTGTAGCATCTTCTCACCTACTTATCGTTTTATGTTGAAGCGCTCTATACACATGACTCGGTAATTGGATATTTAATTTACTTTGAATGAAGTGACTCGCTTTCAATAACTTCTCTTCATCAATATTCGTTTGGACCCCTAACTTATGGAGCATATGAACTAAGTCATCGGTTGCAACATTGCCTGATGCTCCTGGTGCATATGGACATCCACCAAGACCACCACAAGAACTATCAAATGTTGTAATACCATATTCTAATGACTTAACTACATTCGCCAGAGCCATTCCATACGTATTATGGAAGTGCATTGCAAACTGCGAAGCATCATATTTCTTTAATAAATGCTCTAATACTCGCTCTACTTGTAGTGGATTCGCTACACCAATCGTGTCACCAAGAGATACTTCATAAATGCCGTATGAAAATAGTTGATTACATAATTCGTCAACTGCTGTGGCACTTATATCCCCTTCATAAGGACATCCAAATACAGTAGAAACATAGCCTCTTACCTTTTTCCCTTCGAACATTGCCTGTTTTGTTATATCTTCAATTACAACTAATGCTTCTTTAATTGATTTATTAATATTACTTTTATTATGAGATTCACTTGCTGATAAAAAAACATTCACCTCATCTACATTTTGCAAAAAAGCTCGTTCCAAACCATTTTGATTTGGAACAAGCGCTGCATAAGTAACATTGGGATCCCTTTTCAGCTCAGAAAATACATCATTTGCATCTGCTAATGCAGGGACCCATTTAGGGTGAACGAATGAGGAAACTTCAACGTACGATAATCCCGCCTCTGTAAGTAGTTGAATCCATTTTACTTTATCTTTTGTGCCAACAATCTTTTTTTCATTCTGTAAGCCATCACGTGGCCCGACTTCTTTAATGACAGCAAAATTAGGTAGTTTCAATTCGCTTCCCCCTATATCTCCCTATTCAATTTCTAGTAATACATCTCCTTCATTTACAAAATCGCCTTCTTGCACATTAATTTTCATAACTGTGCCAGCTTCTTCTGAAATGATTGGAATTTCCATTTTCATAGATTCCAAAATGACGACATCCTGCTCTTCCTCTACTGTATCTCCTACTCCTACAACAATCTTCCATACATTTCCTGCCATCGATGCATATACCTTCGTCATCATTTTTTCCCCCTTAATATTGTTAAATCTTATTTTTTAACAAGTTGTTTCGTTACAAAACCCGTTGTATAAATACCACTTTTGAACACATCGTCTTCCAATACTTGAAGTAGCATTGGCGTGTTCGTTTTAATACCTTCTACTTTTATTTCTTCTAAAGCATCATGTAATTTTGAAATTGCTTCTTCACGAGTTTCACCATGAGCAATGACTTTCGCAATCATTGGATCATAGAAAGGTGTAATCGTGACTTGATTCTCTAAAAAATGATCAATACGTACATTTGATGGAAGCGCTAAATCTGTAATTTTCCCAGGTGATGGGAAGAAAGTTTTCGGATCCTCTGCATAAATACGTGCCTCAATGGCATGACCACTACGTTTTACATCATCTTGTGTAAATGATAGTTTCTCACCGTATGCAATTAGAAGTTGTTGTTCTACAAGATCTAAACCAGTAATTTCTTCTGTAACTGGATGCTCTACTTGTAATCTCGTATTCATCTCTAAGAAATAAAAGTTCTTCTGATCATCTACAAGAAACTCAACTGTACCTGCGTTTGTATAGCCTAGAGCTTTGGCAGCTTGTACAGCAACTTCTCCCATCGCTTTTCGCGTACCTTCATCTAAAAATGGTGAAGGTGCTTCTTCAATTACTTTCTGATTTCGGCGCTGCACGGAACATTCACGCTCCCATAAATACACTGTGTTACCATGTGTATCTGCTAAAAGCTGAATTTCAATATGATGTGCATCTGCAATATAGCGCTCTAAATACATTTCTCCGTTACCGAAGAAGTTTTGTGCTCTTGTTTTGTTACTTTCAAATGCTTTGGTGAGCGTTTGCTCAGTTTCCATCAACTGCATTCCAATGCCTCCGCCGCCTGCGGATGCCTTCAGCATTAATGGATAACCAATTTGTTTTGCAATTTCAATTGCTTCTTCAGCAGTTTCAATATTTGTAGTAATACCTGGAACTACTGGGACATCTGCAGCTTGCATTGCAATACGAGATTCGATTTTACTTCCCATTTTCGTAATGATTTCTTCTGATGGACCTATAAATACAATCCCTTCTTCTCTACAGCGAACCGGAAAAGACGGATTCTCTGATAATAATCCATATCCCGGATGGATTGCTTCAGCATTTGTCTTCTTAGCTATTTCAATAATTTTTTCAAGGTTTAAATAGCTTTCTTGGACACGCGATCCACCTACTAAGTAAGCTTCATTTGCCATTTTTACATGAAGGGCATTTTCATCAGCCTCAGAATAAATAGCAACAGTGCGAATGCCAAGTTTTTGACAAGTTTTTATAATACGAACTGCGATTTCCCCGCGATTAGCAATTAATATTTTTTGAAACATAGTGATTCCTCCTTTTTATCTACATCCTAAATGTCTTGCAATTACGAGACGTTGAATTTCAGAAGTTCCTTCACCAATTTCTAATAGTTTTGCATCACGAATATGTCGTTCCACTTCATATTCACGCATATAGCCGTATCCACCGTGAATTTGTACCGCTTGATTTGCAATACGACTAGCAGCCTCAGATGCAAATAACTTTGCCATAGCCGCTTCTTTACCGAAAGGTTTATCATTATCTTTTAACCAAGCTGCTTTATGTACTAAATTACGTGCAAGTTCTACTTCAGTCGCCATATCAGCTAATTTAAATTGAATCGCTTGGAAATTAGAGATTGACTTTCCAAATTGTTGACGTTCTTTCGCATATTGCAGCGCACGTTCAAATGCAGATTGTGCAATACCTACTGCTAATGCTGCGATTGAAATACGTCCTCCATCAAGTGTATATAAGAATTGTTTAAATCCTTTATTTACATCACCAAGAATATTTTCTTTCGGTACACGTACACCATCAAGTACGATTTCACATGTATTAGAAGCACGAACACCCATCTTATCGTAAGGACTTGAAATCGTTAATCCTTCACTTGTAGTCGGTACGATAAATGCCGAAATACGCTTTCTACCATTATCTTCAACACCGTTGATAGCGGTTACAATAATTGTATTTGCATACTCTGCATTTGTAATCCAACACTTTTCACCACTAATAACATACTCGTCTCCATCTAATACAGCTTTCGTTTGTGTACCACCTGCATCAGATCCAGCGTTCGGCTCAGTTAATCCGAAAGCACCTAATGTTTTACCTGACGCCATTGGAACTAAATATTTCTGTTTTTGTTCTTCTGTACCGAAATAATAAATTGGAGAAGCACCTAATGAAATTGTTGCAGCGTAACTTAATCCTGTCCCACCACAAGCACGACCAATTTCTTCAACTGCTAACGCGTACGATACAGTATCGCCACCTGAACCTCCATACTCTTCAGGGAATGGGATACCTAATAATCCTAGTTCGCCCATTTTTTGAAATGTTTCATATGGAAATTCCGCAGTTTTGTCATAATACACAGCTTTCGGTGCGATTTCCTTTTCAGCAAAGTCACGTACCATTTCTTTAATCATTTGTTTTTCGCGAGTTAGAGTAAATTCCATTCCGCTACACACCCCTTATCGAATATTGAGTTTCGACAGCGTGCGAGTTTCTACTACAAACATTACGAATTAAAAGACACGAATATTAGTTAGACAATTGCTACAATTCTGTCATAACTCAATTTTAAAACAGATTCTGTACTAATGCACAAAAAAATTCCTACATTGTTCTACAACAACATAGGAAGTTTTGTGTCGAATTATGTAATTTATTGTTTAATAATCTCTACCTTTTCCCGAATCAGAAATTTCTACTAAAGCTTCAGGGTATGGTTCAAAATATGTTTGTCTTAATAAATACTTATCGTCAAATCGAATGGCCCATGATTTTAAAATTGTAAGTAAGCTACTAAGCGGGACTTTCTTTTCTATATACTTTTGTATCAAATCTAAAAAATGATCTTTTTCTTGTTTTTTCAACTTTGTTTTAAAATATCCAAAAATATGCTCACATACATTTACATTCGATGTATAGCGGGGGGTGCGCATAAATAATTCATATAAAGTCTTCTCATAGTTTTCAAATACAACTTCAATCGTTTCATTTTTTTGATTTGCAATAATACGCCCTAATTCTTTTTGTTTCACTTGATTATATGCCATAAATAAATACTTATAGTCTGATTGAAATGATACGAGTTCTTTTATGTTTTTAGTATGTTTAATCATTTTGTAATGCGCGATTGTAAACAGTCTTGTAAAGAAATGTTCTCTAATAATAAAATTCGACAATCTACCCTCTTCTTCAATTGGAAGATGCGAAAATTTTTTTATTACTGCTCCGCCAAATAAGCCAGATCCCTTTCCTTTTACTGGCGCTTTTTCAAAACCAGAATAAATTTTCACATCGCGCGTACCACAACTTGGCGAACGATTCTTTAAAATAAAACCATCCACATCGGATATCGTTTGTAAAAAGTCATTTGAAAATTGCTTCATTTTTTCAGTTACATCTTCTCGTGTCGACGGCTGTACAAGCCTATTCACACCATTTTCTTCTACAATTCGTATCGTTTCACGAGGAGTCCCCAATCCGATCTCGACTTCTGGACAAACAGGTATAAATGTAACAAATGGCTGCAAATTTCGTATTGTTACATCTGGTATCATCTCTGCATTATAACGACAGGCATCAAATTCTAAACATTTACTTACAACAATTGTTGGTTTTGCAAATTGCCGCATTTCATTACCTCCATGGTATCAATCCATACAATCTAAATTGTACTGATATTAGTATCTTAAGCAAAGTCTGTTTATATTGATTATTTTTATAATAACTATAAATTTAATGCTATATCAACTGCAATTCAAATCTATTTCGTATATGTATTAACAAGTTCTTGTACAAACTTGTTAACACTTTTTTGTCTAAACACAATCCATCTTTACTAGCATAGTTACAGATTCTTTCCTTTCCTCTTTACATTTAAATTAAAATAAGCCTTAATATGAATTTTAATCCCAAGTTATTTAGAATATATTCTTTAAATTTGTACATTATAGACTGAGAAAGTATTACTTGTAGTTAGGGTGTTCCAAATGAATTTTAGAAACCTACTTTCTTTATTACGGAACATTTTCAGAAGTATTTTTTCTTTGGTAAGAAATATTTCAAAAAATCCATTCAGTTTAAGGAGGCATATTAAAATGGGAGTATTAAGTGGTAATCCCCAAAATGAACCAATGCATTACGGAGAAGTCTTTGCAATTTGGAGTTATCTTGCAGGGGCACAAGGTGCAATTGCTGGTTACCAAGTTCTTGTCAATCATACTGGAGACGAGGACTTAAAAAAGTTTTTAGAAAATCTTATAGAAAATGATATCCAATCAGAAGTTGAAGAACTAAAAAACTTGTTAAAATCAAACGGTGTGGCATTACCACCAGCACCTCCAGAACGTCCAGTTGCATCTATTGAAACAATCCCTCCTGGTGCTCGTATTAATGACGCAGAAATTGCAGCTAAAGTTTCTATGGATCTTGCTGCTGGACTAGTAGCATGTAGCCAAGCGATGGGACAATCACTTCGAGAAGACGTAGGAATGATGTTTGGACAATTCCATATGAAAAAAGCACAAGCAGGTGCTACTTTACTACGGTTAAATAAGAAAAAAGGCTGGATTATTCCTCCCCCTTTACATGTTCTTCAATCTGATCAAGCATAACATGGCATAAGCGGTTAACTTTTGTTAACCGCTTCGTTGTATTTACCTGTACTTTTAATAATGGAGATTAAAGATAGTTCTAATAATTTTAACTTTATGATTTAGATACTGTGATACGAATAATGTACAAAAGCAATGGAAAAATTAATACATAAGAAAGGAGGGGAAATTTATGAAGAAAAAATTATCATCTATTTTAAGTGTTTTAGCACTATCTATTATGTTTTTAGGCACATCTGCCCAAGCTGAATACGATGGAAATCATATGAATAGAGTTAATAACACTGATATGTCAACTCGAGTTAATGACAATAACTTGAACAGAGTTAATGATAATAACTTGAACAGAGTTAATGATAATAACTTGAACAGAGTTAATGATAATAACTTGAACAGAGTTAATAATGATGTGAGAACTCGAAATGTAAATACGACAAATGATTTAAATAATAATCGTGATAGAAATAATAATTGGGCTTGGCTCGGTTTATTAGGTCTAGCAGGATTATTAGGTCTTAGAAGAAGAGACAAAGAAACACGCTAATTCAAAATATTTTTAGTAAACAAGTACTTATTTATCAAAATTGTATAATGAATATAAATCGCCTTTTTAAAGGCGATTTATTATTTGCTTAAAAATAGTATATGAAATTCACACATCAACATATTTTTACTTATGATTAAACCTATTAAATTACATTTATTTAAATACAAAAAATCAAACCCCTAAAATGTTGTTATAGTTAGATTCGTGGCGTTAATCCATACAATATAAATTGAATCGTATTTTCAATCTCCACTTCATCATCCCATTTTTCTTCAGGCAATAATAAAAACCTTGTTAATAGTAAACCTAATACAGCTGATAAAGTAAGACGTAATACAGAAGATGGAGGCATCTCAATAATTTCCCCTTCTTCTTGAAACTTTACAATCAACTTTTTAAAATGTGAAAGTAACTCTGTTTCTACTAAATGTTGTATTTCGTTTTTCAATTCTGGCTGAAATGGCACTTCTTGAATTAATATTTTTATCATTGGAAAATGCTTTTTTGCAAATTCAAATCTATTATGAATAACAACTCTTAGCAGCCCTTCATACGATTCATACTGCGATTTGAAAATTTCCTTTGCGAAGGCTTGTACAAAAAATGGTGCAGCAAACTTTGTTAATGTCGGCATGACGACTGCTAACAATAAATCTTTTTTCGTTTTATAGTAGCGGAAGATTGTTCCTTCCGCTACACCAGCACGCTTTGCAATTTCACTTGTAGAAGTTGATGCATATCCTTTTTCTCCAAACATATCAACAGCTGCCTCTAAAATACGCATTTGACGTTCATTTCGTTTATCCGTATTAGTTGCGGCAATTAATTCATCCAACCAATCCTTCTTCATCTATAATGCCCCTTTGTATCATCATTATATTTTCCGATGTTTCTTTAATGCAAATACATTCCCTATTGCAAATAATAGAGAAAAAAGTAGTAATACAGTTAGATCTAACGCAATCTCTGTAAATCCTTGATTTCGAATCATCACTTGTCTCATTGCGTCAGCTCCATATGTGAGCGGAAATAATTTCCCTAACATTTGTAGCCACTTATTCATAGATTCAATTGGAAACAACCCAGAAAAGAAAATTTGGGGCACAATGACAAGCGGTATGAACTGGATCATTTGAAATTCATTATTTGCGTATGCTGATAAAAACGTCCCTAAAGTTAATGCCGTTAAAGAAAGCAGGCATGTAATAAGTAGCGTTAGCCATATGGAACCAGCTACATACAAATCTAAAATATAAACTGAAAAATTCACGATTATAATTGATTGTATAAACGCAAAGATTCCAAAACCAATAATATATCCTACAACTATTTCCCATCTTCTCACTGGAGTGGACAATAACCTCTCTAATGTACCACTTAAACGTTCTCTAACAAAGGAAACTCCAGACAATATAAATACAAAGAAAAATGTAAAGAAACCAATCAATACGGGACCAAGCCCATCAAACATTGTAAAGTCTTTAGAGCCATGTAAGTAATTTACCTCAGGCTTCATAACTGATACTTCATTCTTTTCTGTACTCTTTTGTAAAACTTGAAGTACAGCACGATTTTTTGATGAATCACTTCCTTCTAATAAAAGATTCATTTTCCTATTCTCTAAATAAATTACTGCATCTACCTTTTGCAGTTCTAACTCTGAAATTGCTTTCTCTTTGCCGTATTCATAAATTGAGGCTTCTTGAGTTTTCATTGTTTTTACAATAGGAGCAGGCACATCAACTACAGCGATATGCGGTACATAGTCTTTTTGTGTAAACACTAGAGACAATAACCAAAGTAATAACATTGGTGCCCCAAACATCATCGCTAACGAACGTTTATCTCGAAAAAATTGGCGAATAATACGAATGATTACACCAGTAACTCTCATAATAGAGCCACCTCTTCCAACAAAAAGACATCTTCAATCCGTCCTGATGATACCCGTTTTTTCAATTCTTCAGGTGTTCCAGTCGCAACTAGCTTCCCTTCTCTAATTAATCCTAGGCGTTCACAAAATTCAGCTTCATCCATAATGTGCGTCGTTACAATAATAGTTGTGCCTTTCTTTTTCAAATCATAAAATTTTTCCCAGATTGTTTTTCTAAGAAGTGGATCTATCCCCACTGTTGGCTCATCTAAAATTAATATTTCAGGTTCATGAAGGAGTGCTATCGCTAATGATAAACGCTTCTTCATCCCACCTGAAAAATGCTGCACTTGCTGTCTTATATGTTGTGATAATTGTACAAGGTCAAAAACCTCTTCGATTCTTTCTTTTTTATGTTTTCCCTTTAATCCATACATCGTTGCAATAAAATCTGCATTTTCATATGCTGATAGTTCTTCATATAATGCATCAGCCTGAGCCATATAACCAATTCTTTTCATTTCATTTAAATTAGGCATGTTCGTGTTGTATACAAGCACTTCACCTTTCGTTGCCTCATTAATACCTGCAATCAATTTAATAAGAGTCGTTTTCCCTGAACCTGAAGGCCCAACTAAACCAAATATCTCTGCTTTTTCAACTTGCAATGAAAGATTGTGTAACACTTCTTTTTTTCCAAAACTTTTTGATACAGTCCGTAAAATAATGGCAGGTTGCTGCACGTATTCTTCCCCCTTTTCTAAAATGAGTGAGTACTCACTTTTATTTTACTCTTGCGTAATTATATGTCAAACTTCATTGATTAGTATGTATTTTCAATCTTAAACAATGAAACAGAGTCGACATTAGAATATCATTTCTTAAAGTCGACTCTGTTTCATTTAAATTATATATTTTATTTTACGTTTTTAAATTCATATATTTCCTAATTCTAGCAACATCTAAAGAATATTCGATAACTAATTGCTGTAACGGTAATATAACTGTGTCGGGATATAAATGGGCATATTGTAATGTTTCTGCATATTTTTCTAACCTTTTTTCTAAATACTTTATAATTTGATCAGGATGACTTACTAATAAGCATTTACAATAATAATGTATTTGTTCCTCAATCGCCGTATACTCTTCAATTTCATATTCTTTATGCATGTGTACACCCCTTTATGTTTTTATACAGATTCCTTATCACACTTTTCACTCGACTAATTTTTAAGTTTTTTGATTATTTACACTATAACAAACTTTACGGGTCAAATTTTGTTACTTTATGTAACGTAGAAAATTTTTAACAAAATTGTAATGTTAACTTGTATAAATTACATATGGCTTATTTTTCTATACAAAAAATCGTACAGTTCAATTTAACTGTACGACTACAAGTTCTGGTCTATTGAAAATTCTTTGCGGAATGATACTATTACCTAGTCCTCTACTTACTACCATAGACGTATTTTGTTTTTCATATAAACCGGCTGTATATGTAGGGAGAACCCCTTGATTTGGAGCAACTAAACCTCCGATAAATGGCAATCTAACTTGCCCTCCATGAGCATGCCCTGATAACACTAAATCTATTTGCTCATCAGCATAATTCTGAATAAATTCAGGTCTATAGAATAAATCATCTATTGCTCCTATATATAGATATACTCCTATGTAATCCGCAATTTTCCTTATCGGATAAATTAATAAAATTTATTTCCCTACACATTGCGATTACATGTTTTATAAGGAAGCTCTTCTTTTTGCCATGCAAGAAATC
This sequence comes from Bacillus cereus group sp. MS39, assembly GCF_040448665.1. NCBI lineage: Bacteria > Bacillati > Bacillota > Bacilli > Caryophanales > Bacillaceae > Bacillus > Bacillus cereus group sp. MS39. The sequence continues at coordinate 2,872,045 of NZ_CP123058.1, forward strand.
CTCCCTTTAAATTCACTACTTCCTTTATACCTGCTCTTTGTAAAATACTAGCTGCTATAGCGGAACGCAATCCGGTTCGACATTGTAAAACTATTGGGCAATCTTTTGGTATACAATCTAGCTGCTTAAATAGATTTCCTAAAGGGATATGTATTGCATCATGAAGATGTCCTTCCTCCCACTCTTTTTTACTACGCACGTCGATTAACTTAACACTTCCACCTTTTATATGCGGATATAATTCGATTGATGTGTCTTCTTTGTAACTTTCTAATCTATTCAATCTTTGTATTACCTTTACAGGTACAAAAGCAATAATATTATCTAGCCCAATAGATTCAAAGTCTCTAATAACTTCCTCCACTCTAACCTTTTCCTCATCTAGAATGATTAAAGTTTCTGTTTTATAATCTAGTAACCATCCACACCAAGTTGTAAAGGAATTGTTATAAGGTATGTTAATTGATTTCTCAATGTGACCAGAAGCAAAACTCTCTACATCCCTTATATCAACTATTTGCTGAACGCTCGTCATAACTTCTTGAAGTTTTTCTACTGTTTTAATAGCAATAACATCTCTCTTCTTACGATTTGGAGGACCAGACTTATTTAAATTCTTCATTAATGAAAAATACTTTGGAGGCTCTGGCTGTCCCGTCAATAAAGTCGATACAAAATCACTTTCTTCATTACACTGAAATGCCCAATTGAACATCTTTTCATAACCTAATGTAGAAGTTGGAATTGCTCCTAATGCTTTTCCACATGCGCTTCCTGCACCATGTGATGGCCATATTTGCAAATAATCAGGGAGTATTTTTATTTTTTGTATAGAATTAAATAATTGTTTCGCTCCTATTTTTGCAGTATTTTTCATACCTACAGCAGTTTCTAATAAATCAGGTCTTCCTATATCTCCTACAAATATAAAATCACCTGTGAATATTCCCATCGGCTTATCATTTGTATAATTATTTTGACTTGTATCAGTTACTAAAAAAGAAATACTTTCAGGCGTATGCCCTGGAGTGTGAATTACATTAAATTTTATATGACCTATTTTAAACTCTGTGCCCTCTTTAACCAATTTGTATCGACCTTCGTTAAGATATTGATATTTCCAATCACAATTTCCTTCATCAGATACATATAACTTTGCATGATAAAGATTAGAAAGTTCTCTAGACCCAGAAAGAAAATCTGCATGAATGTGAGTTTCAGCCACAGCAATTAATTCCATTCCCTCTTTCTTAGCAAATTCTATATATTGTTCTATATAACGACCTGGATCAATTACAATTGCTACGCCTTCCTTCTGACAACCGACCAAATAGGAAGCATGTGCTAATTTTTCATCATAAAAATATTTTAAAAGCATAGCTATTCCCTCCAAATAGTTATTTCAAATTACTTTTCCATTTGTATAACTGCTTTCTATCTTCTCCTATAGCATCCCTTTCAACATAAAATTCCAATACATATAGGGCAACATATATCTTTTAAGTAAAAACATACTATATCGTTCTTTCGCTTGATTAAACGGAAATGTTTCTTGAGGCTCATGTTCATAGTTAAATTCAGCGAGTATAAGACTTTTATAACCTGTAACAATCGGACAGGATGTATATCCATCATATTTAGCATGCAAGTCTCTTCCGTTAAGTACGTCCTTAATATTTTGTTTTAAGACAGGTATTTGTTTTCGAATTGCCGCTCCAGTTTTAGAGGTGGGTAAATTGGTACAATCTCCAAGTCCGAAAATATTCTTATACTGTACATGCTGCAAAGTATAAGGGCTTATATCTACCCACCCCTGAGAATCACTTATCTCACTCTCTTTAATAAAATTAGGTGGCCCCATTGGTGGAACAACATGGATCATACTGTATGGTACAGTTTCTCTTTTCAGTGTTTGCGTATCTTCAAAAATTGCTTCTCTTTTTTCGGCAATAATTTCTACTAAGTTTTTATTATAATTCGTTATAATTTGCTTTCTTTCTAGTACTTGTTCTAATGTACTAGCATAACGTGGAACCTGAAATATATTAGCGTTCGCCGTATAAAACATTACTTCACTTTTGTTTCTTACACCGCTATTAGAAAAATACTCTTCTGCTAAATACATAATCTTTTGTGGAGCACCACCGCATTTAATTGGAGTGTTTGGGTGGGTAAAAACTGCATTTCCTCCTTTAAATTTTTCAATTTCTCTCCAAGTAGAATCAACATATTTATAAGAGTAATTGCTACAAACCCCATTAGTCCCAATAGACTCCTTTAAGCCTTTAATGCCGTCCCAATTTATTTGTATACCGGCTGCTACAATAAGTATTTCATACTCAATCAGCAGTCCATCATCTAAAAGTAGCTTATTTTCTTCCGGAAACAACTTAACGACACTTTTAGGAATCCACGTTGCACCTTTTGGAATAAGCAATTCTTGATCACGCATCGTACTTTCCTTTGAAACAATTCCTCCCCCCACTAAACTCCATAGTGGTTGAAAATAATGTTTTTTTGATGGATCAATAATTGCTATACTTTCTTTCAATAGGGGTACATTTCGTAACAAATGTGCAGTAGAAGATATTCCTGCAGTCCCAGCACCAATTACAATAATTTTATAACTATCTCTGGTCTTCATTATCCTCTTCCCATCTAAATTTGATTTTTAAAATAACTAGTTCGCAGCCGTATTTTCATTGTAGTAACATTATTATAAGTTAAAAGCACCACATATTTATCTGAATCAAATGAAAATTTTGTTAATTTTACCATCAATATTACTTTATGCGTAAATCCCCTATGCTACTTCCATCTTTTATATTTTTCAATACTAGTCTTTACCCGACCTTACTTTTATTTCAGTTTCTCTCTACGCTCAAAGCTATCTTTAAAGACCCATGTAATTTCATATGTAAAAAAGCCCCTTTCTCATCTAAAGGAGGCTAAGGATTATTCTTATTAAGCTAACACTTTGAGGTATCCCTAAAACAAAAATTTTATATAACTACAACCATTATTTATGAGAATTCAGGTCATTTTTTTCATTTTGAGGAACAATGAATTTCTTAGGTTGATGGGCATGAGACGCTACCCCAAAATACAAAAATCTCCTTCAAACAAAAGAAAGGCGCCTACACACCTTTCTTTTGTAATTCACTTGTACTCTCTTCAGCACCCAAAATCCCTTCTGAATCACTTAAATGCATCATTGTACGGACCTAATTGCTTTTTTGAAAAGTAATGAATTGTCTCCTTACTTTTCAGTAACATATTTCCTTTTATAATAAAAAAATAGGTAGCTACTAGAAAATAGATTAAACCTAATATCCAATCCAAATTTGTAGCTAAATTGTGTAAAAGAACATATCTCATATATGCATAACCAATCGGAACATGTAGTAATACAACCGCACCTAATCCTGGGTTATATATTGTTTTTGCTTTTATATTCGCAAAAATACCATGCCATATGAATTGAAAAAATCCCATTAAAATAGGTGCCAATCCAAGCCATATAATATTTGGCAAGAAAACCGGAAGTAAATAAAAAACATACGCAATCAAAATATTTATTACCATAGCAGATTGCGTATTTAATGGATAACGATCTGGTATATCACTTTTAAATATAACTACATTAAACAGACCAGCGAAATAACCTGGCCAACGATACTCTTCAAATTGATGCACTAAAATGGCTACAAAACTTAACGCTAACAGTACTTTTATTTCACTCATTTCTCCAAAATTTGCGACTAAACAACCTACGACAGCAATAGCCATTACTAAGCCTACATCACACCAGTGTTTTCTAAAAAAACTAATCATCTCTACCACCCACTATCTCAATTTTTATAAAAATAGCGTTCAAATAGGAAATCAATTTGTTTTTCTACAGGCAGTATTTTTATATCTGCTCCTGATTCAAGAATTGGCATCATTAATGCTGGAAGAAAAACGGATCCGAATATTTGCACTGTCATCATCATTAAAATTTCCTGTTCCGTTTCATTTGTTATTTCACTCAAAGTATTCTTCACTTTACTAAAACCAAGACTCTTCAAAAAATCTCCATATTCGTATTGAGATGTAAATACCGTAGTTCCCATTGCAATAATTTTCCTAACTAACTCAGGGTATTGCCGAATTACTAGTACATAATCAAGTAAAAATATTTTTAATCTTTCTTTCGCTGGCACTTTAATATCATCTAAAATAGAAAAAGTGCCTTGAAAGCTAATTAATAGGACTTTAATTGTTTCGCTAATCAACTTCTCCTTTGAGCCAAAATGGTAATTTACAAGCGCGATATTTGTATCTGACAATGCTGCAATTTTTCTTATTGTTACACTTTCGAATCCTTCGTCTTTAATTAACTCCAATGTTGTATTTAAAATCTTTTCTTTCGTTGATATGTTTTCATTTCCCCTCAACTTATCTCCTCCTCTAAAATTTATCAATTAAACAACGTTTTAAACATCGTTTAATTTTATGGTATCACCTTCAATTTTTAATATCAATTTAATCCTTTCGACATTTCCGATTACCTATTCTTTTTTTATCTTTGTTATTAAAGTTTTTACATACATTTAAGAACGTCTTTGTTGTTTTCCAGTCACTCAATAATGTGAGCGGTCGGTAATTTTAATAATTGAGCGGTTGTGTAAAAAATTATATAAATTAACTTTTTTTCTTTTCTAGGAAAAAAGATGAACACAATTTTTTATGCATCCTATTTGTTGGTAACTAATGTATTACTGTGTCCTAGTTTTATTTAACTGGAATTGAATCCCCTTGTTATAGATTTTTATTTTATTATTAATAATTACGGTACATGAAATTATTAATAATAAAATAAAAAAAGCCCCCTGAAAGGAGCTCCTTACATTACAAAACACTTAAGAAATCCTTCTAATAACAGCTCTACTTAAGATTTTGGGTATGGTTATCACTCATCCACCCTCTGTTTATTACGATAAACAATTGCCCTAAGACTATTCTCTTTCTGTGAATTATTTCAAGCTCTCTTGATTTTCTCCTTTTGTAAAATTTACCTCAAAACAAATTAACTAGATAACAAAACGTAAAATAATAATGCAGCTGCCTCTTGCCGTTTCATACTTTGTTTTGATAGATAATCTGCTGATCCATCTTCATTATATATAACCTCAGGCCCTACTAAACGATGACCTACAATGTTTTTCACGGATTCTATTGCCCATTCATCAGTTTCTCCCTTTAATGTTGCATCTGCAGATGGCGCTCCTAACATTTTTAAATACTGCCAGGTAATCCATGCTGCTTCTTGTCTAGTAATTGCACGGTCTGGATGGAATTGTTCCCCTTCTTTTTCATATAAAATACCAATTTCATATAACTTTTGAATATGTGGTGCATATGGATGATTTTTCACATCAGAAAACACTGGTTCTTTTTTTGAAGGTGGCGTAAAGTAAGCAATTTGAGATAACCAATATGCAAATTCTGCTCGTGTAAGAGAAGATTCTGGAGTGAAATTCCCCTCCTTATTTGCTTGTAATACCTCGTATTGATGTAAAGGATTTATAAACTTAGCATATGGATGATTTTCATCTACGTCTTTAAATCTCTCAGGCTCACTTAGCTTCACCGCTGAACTACCAGAGTTCCAATGTATCATTTCTTTCACGGTACCATCTTTGTGAAGTTTAAACGCCATATAATTCCCTTTTTCATCCTCAAATAGTAAAGGGTCTATTTGTTTTAGCTCCTGTTTACCATATGCTTTATCACTTACATATAATTTTCCTTCACTTATGTTTACATGTGACATTAGGTTTTTTAATCTCAAATCTCGGTAAACCCCTTCAAATTTCTTTAATTCTTCTTCATTAGGGTTTAAATATTCAGGTTTTGTTTTCTCTGGGAAATATTGATTCATAAAATCATCAAATACTTCAACAGGTAGTGCTGAACTATCTTTATTTGTAACAACAAAAACTCCAATTTTATGCTCTGGAATTAACCACATTAAAGATGAAAAACCTGGTATATTTCCACCTTTACCAAACACATATTGCCCATTATGACTTTGCGGTGAAAAGAACTCAAATCCGTATGTCATATTAGGGTATTTGGGATGTAAAGCAAATTTTGTTTTTTGCATATCTTCTACAGTTTCTTTTTGTAGTATTTGGTTATTTTTAAATTTACCATCATTCAATTGAGCAATCATGAAATTGGCTACATCACTCCCTGTAGAAAACATACTCCCTTGTGGCATATCTGTTGGTCTTGTTTGATAAAATGGGATGGCATTACCTTTAGCATCATATCCTGTTGCTAACTTTTCTTTAATAAAATTAGTCATAACAAAACTGCTATTATGCATTTCTAAAGGGTAAAAAATATTTTTGGCCATATATTTGTAAAAAGGTGTGTTTGTCAGATTTTGAACAATATACCCTTGAAGCATAGAAGCAAAATTATCATATGTATATGTATCTCCTGGCTTTCTCACTACTGTGGGCATATTATCCTCTACATAATCTTTAAGCATTGTGTAATCATTATCTTGATAATGGATGTCCTCTGGTCTAGGGTCTACGTAATCAAACCCTGTTGTATGGGTAAGTAAATGCTCCATTGTAACTGGTTCACCCATGTTATTTTGGTACTTTAGTCCCCCCATATAATTTAATATATCTTTATTTAAATCAATTTTCCCTTGTTCAACTAATTGCATGACAGCACTAGCAGTAAAAACTTTTGATATTGACGCTAATCGAAAAACTGTTTTTTTAGGATCGATGGGAGTATTCTTTTCTTTATCGGAAAATCCGAACCCCTTTTGAAATAGAATTTGATTATCCTTTACAACGACAAGAGCTACACCAGCTGCGTTTTCTTTTTTCATTTTTTCTAGAATTACTTTATTGGTGAATGCTTCTACATCTTTAGGATTTAATGTTATAGGTGCAACGGTTTCGGCTTTTGAATAATTGCTTCCCAGAAAAACTAACAAAAAACAAACACTTACAGCTACTAACCTTTGAAAATAATTTTTCATTCTTTTTTTCCTATTCCCCAAATTAATTCCCCCTTTAATAATAGATTTATTGATTATTCAGCCATAGGTTAACCAACCATATTCTACCATTATATAGGTATTTTTTCTAATTTTATTTCAATTCTGTCATTTATTAACTACTCTCCTTTGGAATTAGTTCATATATATCATTAGGTTTTAGTTATAGTAAATGATATAGCATACAAAAATGTGTGACAGTCTTTAATGTAGACTTTCATCGACAGGTTTTTCATAACATCCTATATGAAGAAAACACCCATCCTTTATAATCAATACATTTGGATGAGTGTTTTGTAACGCATTACTTATTCTATTCTTACTGGCTATTAAGATATCTAAAATGATATCTTATTATTTCAATTTTTATTTAAATTCTATTAACTGTATATATCTTTTTCTATATTCTTTAACAACATTTCTAACCTATCCCTAGTAACTTGATTAAAATGTGGATTTAATTCCTTTATTATGAATTCAAGTAACTCATAGCTTATGTATTCACCCAATTTCAGTGAATACTGTTCAGCTAAAAAAGACTTTAATTTTTTAGAGATATCAATCTTATCCTTTTTACTAATCTTTATCCCCATTCGATAACAAACCCCTCTTAGATTAATCTTACATGCTAATCAAAATAATTTTTTAATATTTATGAAACTTTGCTGTTTACTACCTTATTAGATATACAACAAGGTAGCCTATTCATGTCATAATATTCAATCACCTGAGAACTAGTCACTGTTGCTTATCATTTTTATTTTCGAAGTACCTCTGATGTATATATTACACATTACAATATACAAAACAAAGCCCAAATACGGAACTTTTAACTTTATCAATTTTTTTAGAGACTTCACATAAAATTACCTTTTTCATATTATAAAAAATTTTTCTATAAATTTTTCATACTTTCTACCTTTTTGGCACTTTCATTACTATAAGTTGAAATTTTCCTCATTTTTAAAATAATACAGCCTAGACTCAATGCAAAAAGAGAAAATATCCCAAAAGTAACAGTGATAGTATTTAATGATAGACTCCAGCTAATTAGGAAAGATACTAATGCCCCCCCTAAACTGGCCGATGCAATAAATAGACTAGTCACTTGATCAATATTATTTTCCATAATATAGGAAGCTAAGATTAATGTTATTGGAAAAACACCCGCTATAACTAAACCAATAATAAAGATGATAAACAAGTACATACCTGCACCTCGAACAAAGGGAAATAAAGATAAAAGAATTACTAATGTAAAGCAACTAGATGTAATGTATGTCCAATAATTAAATTTATGGGCTAGCTTACTTACAAGTATTCTTCCTATAACTATTGCTAGCCAAAAACAAGATATACTTACTGAACTGATTAATTCATTATTGGTAAGAAGCATTATTGTAGATAAAAAATTTGCAAGATTAGTTTCTATGCCTGCATATAAGAATGCAAAAAGTGAAATAAATAATATAACTGTAATCTTTTCACTTTTAAATTTCAGAGTGAATGAGGAAAGGGATGCTCCTCCCTTTTCATTATTTTGAGGAGAAAAATTTAGAAATTTTGTACGTCCAAGCATGTACCAAACAAATAGTGTAAAAATAAAGAATAGTAATATCCCATAAGGAATAAAATACCATTCATAAAATTTTGTAATATAATTAACTAGTAACGGAAACCCTAGCGCCCCAACCCCAAACCATACTTCGAGAATACTAAATTTAGCAGCACTATTCCTTTCTGCTGAAATAATAAAGGAACCCACCGTAGTTTCTAACAAACCTGCTCCATAGCCTAATACAAAACAAATAACGGCTAAATATGCCCATTCTTTAATATATATAAAACCTCCTAGGACGATGGACATTACTAAAACACCTAATGTTATTGTTTTAAAATAATGATACTTTCTTACTAGTATGGGTGAACTTAGAACACCAAATAAAAAACCCGTAAATTGAAAAAATATTAAAACACCTAATTGATCAGGAGTTTTTCCATAATATTGTATTAATGAAGGAATTAAACTACCTATACAAACATGTATTATTCCTACAATAAAATAAAACAAGCAACCATAATAAAACATTAACCGCATCTTTTCTCAACTCCAATCCAAAATAAAAACAGGGATTTAAGTAAAAGTTTTAAACCCCTGTTTTTACCATAAAACTAAATAGTTGCTACAGATCGTTCTTTATTACTACTGCTTTTATCAAAAAACATATCCAATATTACTTGTGAACGAAATCCATCTTCAAATGTTGCTACAGACTTATTTGGTCCACCTTCCGCAGCATTAGCCCATTCTATAATTTCACTTCTAAAAGAATCAGACCATTCAAAAATCTCGTTTTCTGGATCGACTAGTAAAGGTAATGGTAACGGGATTTCATGTTTTTCCAATCCATCAAAGAGTATATATTTATTTGGCTCTTTAGAAGAATACTTATATTCTTTCTTCGTACCTATTACCTCTATACTAAAACCACAATCGTCAAGAAATGAACTTTTAGATGTTGTAATATTAACAAAAACCTTATTTTTCAATTGGCCATAAACCTCAGCATAGTCATCAACAAAAACTGGTTTGCTTTCTTTTTCCTTAACATTTGTTTTAATTTTAGTACGAACGGTATCCTCTCTAAAATCACTCTCAAATAAAAACCATAGTAAATCTATTAGATGAATTCCCAAATCTCCCAAGGCCCCACTAGTTCTATTACTTTGAAAATCATCTCGCCAAGTAAACGAAGTTCTCCTAAAAGCGCTATTCTTTTTAAAATGCAACCTTACCACTACTATTTCCCCTAATTCTTCATTTTGAATTAATTGTTTTAAAGCCTTAACATAAGATAGATAGCGATAGTTAAACCCCATTGAAGCTACTAAATTAGTATTTTTTGCTATTGCCATCATGTATTTTGCTTCTTCACAAGAAATAGCCATTGGCTTTTCACATAACACATGCTTATTTTTTAATAACGCTTGAACTGCTTGAGATTTATGACAAAAATTCGGGGAAGATATTATTACCCCATCAACTACTTCTAGTAACTCTTCATAGCTATTAAAAACCTTCCCACCAAAATCCCCTATCAATTTATCGGCATTCTCATAATTAACATCATACACTCCAACTAATTTACAATTATCAACAGTTGATAATGCTCTAGAATGAGCTCTTGCAATACTTCCTGCACCTATAATTCCAATATTCATTATATGAACATCCCCTTTTAATTAATAATGTGCTTTAGAGTATTTAAAATTCCAATCGAGTATTCACCTTGAGCTAACATTGAGTGTATTTTTTTAGCCTCTTCTGTTGCATTTTCTACTAAATAACCATGTCTTACAGCTTGTAGCATTCTTAAATCATTCCCACTATCTCCAAAAGCTATTGCATTTGTTTTATCTAGTTCGTACTTGTCTAAAATAAATTTCACTATCTCATCTTTACCTGTTCCAAGTGGAATAAAATCTACATCATAGCAATTTTCTGGATCACCAGCTAATGGATTACATTTGTTAATATTAACTCCAACTTGGAATACTTCTCCGATTTCTTCTATCTTTTCTAAATTCTTTGCATCAATAAATTCATTTTGCTCTTCATAATAAAAATTAAATTTGTACTTAGAACTTCCTAATTGTGTCTGAGGTCTTAAAAAAATTTCATATTTTATTTCTAGCAATTTGATAATTCTTTCAATCTTCGAAGAATCAAATCCACCCTCTATAATTCTGTCTTCCCAAATTTGATCATCTATAGTAGTCCCATTACTCTCAAAGTACGTTATTTCTGTACCTAATCCACTCGCCACAAAATGAGGAAAATACTGAATACCACCCTTTTTCATTTTTTCAACAATTGATTCTAAACTACTTCCCGTTACCCAACCAATTACTATATTCCCTTTACTTCCGTGTTCATACAAATACTTTTCTAACAATTTCATATTGCTTCTTTTAGAATCATCCATGTTATGAGGATAATAAGTTTCATCAAAATCACAGAACACTACATATTTCGGGTTTTTAACCTGTGGTAGTCTTTCAAAATTTAAAGACTTTAAAACTTCATTACTTATTGACATTGAATAATCCCTCCAAAACGAAATTTTGCTCTTCTAACATCATATTTGGATGTAAAGGTAGATGTAATATTTCTTTATGAACTTGCTCTGTATTTACCATATTATTCTGCAAATCATTTTCCTTTACCCACTTGGTATTTTGTTTATGAGATAATACTGGATAATAAATATCTGTTTCAATGTTATACAATTGGTACAATTTATTTTTCAACTCGTCTCTTCTTCCATTTTCAATTCTAATCGGAAAAAGGTGCCAGACATTATCTTCTGTCATCATAGGTAGTTTTATTAATTCCCTATCCTCTAAATCCTTTAACTCACGAATATATCGTTGAGCTAAATACGCTCTTTTTAAATTGTTGTATGATAAATACTTAATCCTTTCCAAACCAATAGCTGCTTGCAAATTATCAATTTTAGAATTGAATCCAAAGTCTAATACCTTTTTATTTTTTTTATCAATTTCAAATCCATGATAACTATATTGATTGCAACGTATTGCAAGAGTTTCATTATCGGTAACTATTGCACCAGCCTTACCACATACACCAAAATTCTTATATGGGTTAAAACTAAGAACAATAATATCTCCATATTCTCCAAGATTTGAAGAACCAATAGCTTGACATGCATCTTCAATAACTCTTAATTGATATATATCCGCGATTTCACGAATTTTTTTCATTTCACATTGTTTACCATACAAATGTACAGGCAAAATGCATTTAGTTTTTTGGGTTATAGCTTCTTCGATTTTAGACGGATCAATACAATAACTCTTCTGATCTATATCTACAAATATAGGTTTTGCTCCGACCGCTAACACAGCATTTTCAGTAGCAGCAAAACTATTAGCTGGCATAATTACTTCATCCCCCGGCTGGATACCAATAGATAACAATGACACCATAAGAGCATCTGTACCACTACTTGTTGCAATTACAAACTTTTTATTTAAATAACTTCCGATTACTTCTTCTAGTTTTTTTGAAAATGGTCCACTTGTAAATTGGCCTGTCGGTAAAACATCTTTTAAAACTCCTATAATTTTTTCAACCTCATCTTGAGAAATCAACCGATTAACTGGCATAAATTCTATTTTCTGTATATTTTTTCTGCTATAATTGAAAATATCTTTGTCTATATCAATATCTATTTTCAATTTATTTTCCCTAAATAATTTCTCTTTCATCCTGTGATTCGGTAATATATTACTAATTTCAAATTCTTTTTCTTTTGTTTCCCCCTGTAGGCACTTTAATAAAGCTAAATTGTCTTTACTATGTCCAGAAATTGTAGTAAGAGTTTTCACGTTAAATCACCTCTAAGAAATTATTTTGAAAATCATGAGTAGACTATATTTTATGTTATCGATTACATGTCAACATTTTTTTTACGGAGGGTTTCTCTATGGTAACAATTAATGAAATAGCTAAATTATGTAATGTATCAAATGCTACGGTTTCAAGAGTTCTAAATAATCATCCTTATGTAAATTCAGAAAAACGTGAGAAAATAATAAAAGTAATGCAAGAATTCAACTATACTCCTAGTTCTATTGCTAGGAATCTTAGAATAAATAAGACACAAACCATTGCACTATCAATTCCAAATATAGATCATCCCTTTTTCGGAAAATTAGCTAGAGAAATTTCTAAAGAATTATTAAAGCATAATTACAAATTGCTAATTTATCAGACTTTTTATGAGAAAAAAATTGAACTTGAATTACTTTCCTTACTAAAGAATAAGGCTGTAGATGGTGTAATTCTCGCATCCCTAGAAAATAGTTGGGAAAATATAGAGCATTATTTAGCATATGGGCCCATAATACTTTGTAATGAGTATGAGGAAAATGCACCTATTCCAATAATTTGTTACGATGAATTTGAAGCTGGATACAAAGCTGTTAAACATTTAATAAGTAAAGGTCATAAAAAAATTGGCTTTTGTTTTGATTCTCTTAATAGTCAAGCACAATTAAAACGCCAACAAGGTTATCTGCATGCCTTAAAAGAAAAACAATTACCATTCAATAAAAAATGGCTATTTGGAGATGCAATTACTATTAATGATGGGTTTAGAATTTTTGAGAAGCTAGATAAATTAAAAGATAAACCTACTGCATTATTTACAGGAAATGATCAAGTTGCTGCTGGAGTTATTAAAGGAGCTACTATTAAAGGGTATTCTATTCCAACTGACTTAGCTGTTTGTGGTTATGATAATCAATTAATTTGTACAGTTACAACCCCAACAATTAGTACTATTGATATTCCAATTGTTAAACTGAGTAAACGTACCGTTAACGAGATACTACTATATATAAATACAGATGAATCTATTAAACGTAAAATTATTGAATATCCTACAAACTTAATTATCCGTGAATCGACATAATTAAAACAAAAGTTTCTTCTTAAACTTATCTAATAAATAAAAATAAAAAGAGGACGTAAATAATAATGCGTCCTCTTTTTATATCAAATTAAAATAATCCATCAAAATGCTTTTCACGAAGCTAGATAGATAATGTTTTTAAGAAAGATAACAACTTACATATTAGCTGTTACAATAGGTGGTATCACATAATTCACACCTATTACAAGCATTACATATCACTCATATTCCGATACCCTTTTTAGATATATAGAATAATAAAAAAATGTGAAATTTTATATCATTATGTAAGACATTTGATATCAAATATATTACATTCACTATGAAATTAGTTTATTTATAGGATTTCTATAGATAAACAAGGTACTAAATTGACTCTTAAGTAGTCATTATCATTACATTTGTCGGAAAATTGAAAAAATATGTGTAGATAGATATCATTGTGAATGAATATATAATTAATTTTAATTTCCTGACATAATTTCACATAATTCTTAAACTAGTTTTTTGCGTGCATTATGAAATAAAATATTGCATCGTGTCAGTCTTTAAAAGATTATATATCATAACTTTAAGGGAGGAAGAAAAACTATGAAAATGAAAAGAAAAATCATGATGACGACAGCACTTGCAGCTACATTAGCTACAGGTGCACTACCGACTACATCGGTGTTGGCTGCAGAAAAAGAGGCTCCTATCCAACAAAAAGAGGAACAAATGAGTATTCAACCATTAGCACAAAATAATTTAGAAACAGCTGTTAATGCTGCCTTAAATGGTCCAGAAGTCAAAAAAATAAAAGTGTTTGAGCATGAATTTAACGTAAAAGAAATAGAAGTAGTAAATCTAGGTGCAGGAAAAAAATATGTTAAGGGACAAATTTCACATCATTTAAGTTTCCGTCCAGATGATCAATTTTATTATGAGTTTACTGTGCAAGATGGAAAAGTAGTAGATAAGCCTGTATTTAATATTGATAGAGGTGGTTGGACACCATTTGCTGCTCCGCTTTTATCAATTCTTGCTGCGTATAATGGGATTCCAGTTAATCCAAATGATTTAAATGTACTTGGTCAACAGATTGGAAAAGTTATAGATGGAAGCTGGGAACATGCAGCCCAATCTATCGCAACTGTAGTTAGTTTAAGTTTTAATGAGTAGAATTTTTAAATTTTTTATTAGCCTTGCAGAGGCCCATTTTTCGTAGGTAGCCTTGTTATAAGAGATTCTGAAACAGCTATAAATAGATTTTTACCACTCAGTCACATTATCTTGATTTGTTAACCACCTTATCATTCATTATATGTCACAAAATAGAAGTCTTTTTTAAGACTTCTGTTTTGTTTGTATACAGTACCGCGGAAAATTTGTTTTTCACCTATCTATGCTTCTATTCTTTAAGAATCCGTTTGGCTATTAGATACAATCTATTACAACAAACTATTAAAGTCTCAAGTAAATTACTACCTCTATTTTTAATTTTTTCAATCACAAAAATTCATTACTTTAAGAATGAAAACAATAAATATAATAAAAAATCATTTTATTTTATTGTATCTATTATTTAAAAGTCAGGAGAGATAAAATGAACAAAATAAAAATGAGAAATTTCTTTAAAATTAGCATACTCACATGTTTTACACTAGCAAGTTTAAGTACACCATCTCCTATTTTAGCTGATAGTCATCCAGGTTATTCCTATGAATCCAATATAGGATATCAAAATCCATCGTGGATGTCGAAAGTAGAAGATTCAACAAAACTAAGTAAAATATCTATTCCAGGGACTCACGGTACAATGGCTTTACATGGAGCAAGTTTTCTTGATGAAAATTTGACAAGAAATCAAACTATGAGTCTACCCCAACAATTAAATTCTGGAATTCGATATGTAGATATGCGTGTTAAACGTGTAAAAGATTCTTTTGCAATGTACCATGGGATTGTAAATCAAAAAGCAATGTTTGAAGATGTATTAAAAGAGGCAATTCAATTTTTAAAAGATCATCCTACAGAAACAATTTTAATGCGCTTAAAAGAAGAAACTACTCCTGAAAGCGGCTCACTATCATTTGAAGAAATACTTAAAAAATACAAAGACCTTAATTCCTCCTATTTTTGGGATTCAAGTTCTGTACCAACTTCAAAAAGAAATAATCCTACTCTAGGCGATATCCGAGGGCAAATTGTAATCTTACAAAACTTTACAGCCTCTCAGCAATATGGCATTAATTACGATAGCTTAAATATACAAGATACATTTGAAATTGAAAACGGACCAGACGGAATGTATGAAAAATGGAATGCGGTGAAAACCCACCTTCAAAATACAAATAATAATTTTAACAATGATAAAATCTATCTTAACCATTTTAGTGGCACAGGTGGTGCAGCCGCATTTTTAAATAATGTATATCCTTGGTTTGTTGCAAGTGGAAAAGAGAACAGAAATACTGATAGTAGTCCTAAGTTGATTCAAACGAATCTCACTAATGCGTGGAGTGATTTCCCCCGCGATAGAAATGGACAAGTATATTATGGTGGTATGAATACACTTGGGACCGAACTCTTGCAACAAGGTGGAATTAAACATTCTGGTATCATCGCAGCTGACTTTCCTGGGCCAGGTTTAATTGACAATATCATTAAATTAAATGGTATACATTTGAATGAAAAAGAAATATTAATTTCGCAGATTTCATCCGAATCTAGCCCTTTATCCGGACAAAAAAACCGATCCAGTCAAAACTTTAAAATTGATAGTTTACCTGTAGGTACTAAGGAATTAAAATGGGTTATTGAGCCTTCAGAAAAAGATCATCCTTCTACTATTTCTTTCAATGTAATGATTGATGTTTCCCTAGGTACAGATTCTACTCGTTGGAAAAATATTTCACATGGATCTAGGACTGAAGCTTACACGAATACTAAATATTATATCGCAAGTCCAATTGGTGCCACTAACAAATTTACAGTGAAAATATACGCTATTACAAATTAGAAAATAAAGAATCCCAATGGAATTCCATTGGGATTCTTTAATAATTTCATTTCGTATATGTTGAGATGGAGATTAAAAACTTCACCCCTGTTTCGGTATTGCACATAGAATTAGTGATAACTACCCTTCCCCGCTTATCATTTATTCAAAACTGGCTTCCAAAGCGATAGGGCAAAAATCCAATTTGAGTCGCCATTTCCTTGATGATTTTGAACCGCTTCATACACTTTTCCTTCATGTACTACTCTATCACCTTTAGTATATGCCTTTCTTGCATCCCATTTTTCATATGTGGAATCCTCTGACTTTGTCGTTACATTCAAAACATCACTTCTACTAGATTCATTTCCAGCTAAATCAACCGCCGTCACTACATACTTATACGATGTATTAGTCTTCAAATCTTTATCCATAAAGGATGTATTATCAGCTGCCCCAATTTTATTCATAACCCCAGCGCTTTCTCTATATACAATATAATGGTCAACACCTACATTATCTTCAGACGGACTCCACATCAAATCAACAGTTGTCGCTGTTTTACTCATACTATGTAATCCTTTCGGTTGAGTCGGAGCTTCTGTATCTGGAGTTTCATTTGTTGTCTTAACCTTTAGTTTTTCACTTTCTTTTGATATGTTTCCAGCAGAGTCTAATGCCTTTATAGTATAGGTATATTCCGCATTTGCTTTTAGTTTTTTATCAGTAAAAGTTGTACCTGGTACCGTATCAATTACTTCTCCATTGCGTAACACTTGATATTCTTTTACACCTATATTATCAGTAGAGGCCTTCCATGTTAGTGCAACACTATTGGCAGAAACTTTAGACGCATTTAATCCAGTTGGTTGACTTGGAGCTACTGTATCGGGAGTTTCATTATTTACTAGATTTACATCAATTACATTATAAAACGCATTTGACGTATCTGCTACATCCCATACAGCTAAAATAACATGATAACCATTTCGATCAGTTGGTACATTAATTGTATGTGTTAAATTATTTGATGCGGCCGAACCGTCATGGTTCACAGTTCCAATTGGTTCTAATTCAGCACGTGTTAATGGTTTATTAGGATCCCATCCCTTTTTTGTAATGTAATAATGCCATTTACTTGTAGAATGTGCCGCTGTATATTTCCATGTAAATGTATTTGCTCCACCCATAATCGTATTTTTAAACCAGCGATTTGATGTTTGTTGGTCAAGAATTCCTCCAAATAGTCCTCCTGCCGAAGCGATTTTCCCATCAATCGGTCCACCATCTGGGAATCCTTTAGGTGCTTCTAGGCTTTGAGGCTCGTACATTATATTTCCACAATTTAAATTCAATGCTCCATAATTCTGACTACATAAAGCAGCACGACTGCTTGGCTTTTCAACAAATCCATGTGCATACGCACTTTGAGGAATCATTGTAATAGCCGTCATCCCTGCAGCTAAAACACAAGCACCAATTCCTTTTTTACTTTTTCTTAATCTTTCAAATTTAGATGTAAATTTCAAATTCATTCTTGTCCCCCCCAATATATTATTGTTATCGCTAATATAATAGCAATATAAAGATAAACGAACAAATTACTAGTAAATATACTAATATCACTCATACATTGTTACATTTATTATTATTTTTAATCTCATATAAAAATAAAATAAATACAATAACTCTATTTTGTAACATTATGTATTAATAGAGGAATAAAATCCTTATATTATTTCACAAAAAATTCAAATATTAATTTAAAGAATTATATTTACCCTCATGCTGAAAAAATACAATTTTAAAGTAAAAAAGTCTGGAAGAAGCTGATTAAATCAGTCTCCTCCAGACTTCACACTTCTACTATACAACATACATACAAGTCATTTCCAAGGCTAAATTCACACATATTTTCTAAACCCGAAAAAACACAATAAATAATCTGTTTATATTCAAATGGTGAATGCACACAAACCCTTTAATCTTAGATACATATTCCTATAAAATACCTCTAGATATCCAACTTAACTTTATAGTACTTGTGAATAGTCATCTTCTACCCTGTGAATCCTTACTTTAAACAAATCATCTAGAGATTGATAATGTAAGGTAAAAAAGAGAATTGACAATCCAATTCCCCCATAACACCCTATTAATTTATTATATGATTTTTACCTAATAAGGTACAGGAACAAACAAAAAACTTCAGTGTGATTGCAATTATTATAAATATAAACGTTTTTAGGGTGAAACGTTTAAAGGGTACTTTACTGAATTGTTATTAACTGCTCCTGTACCTAGTATTTAATTTAACTTATGTCAATATATTTTACAATACAAGTGTTAAACGTTACATATTTCTATATTTAATGATACATTTCATCAATATAGCCCCCTAATCTTTAGGCTAAATATAGAAATTTAGGCTCGTTAGGATTTAATTGTGGAATTCTCATCATTGCAAATGAATTGATTAGGCACATAACTGTCACAAATTAATTACTTATCTATTTTTTCAACTATGAAAATTTTATTACCAATTCAATATTTACTCTTAAACTAAAACACATTTATACCTACAATTAATTTATTATCTTTCAAAAGAGTCGATAGTTTTATATTTTTTATTTTTTTATTGTACATTTGTACATTTGATGTTAGGATTATGCCTATTAAAATTGAATCCTAACGATTCTTCTTTATAATTTCTATATTTTAAATACCAAATAAAAATATAGATTCTGAAACACGATCAAAATCAGAACAAAAATGTCGTTATTTTACAATGATGTCGTGGAATACCTTTAGAATGGAAAGATACATGCAACAACGTGTTAAGGGGTTACAGGGGGAACAAAAATGAGAGACTTTTTTGATGATAAGTATAAAAATATTGAATTAAAAAGGAGGTTAATAAATTTAATAAGTGACATTAGCGAGTTCAAAGGAAAATTAGCTGCTTATCAGGAACAAAACCCTGACATATTTAATAATTTAGAAAAAACTATACCACTACATTACATAAAAAATTTCACAACTATTTATGAAGATGTAAAAGTTCCTAATAAAAGATTAAAAGAGCTTATTTTAGATGATATAGTACCTCAAAATATTTCAGAAGATGCTATTTTTTGTTATTATCAAACACTTTCTTTTGTACATAAAAACTCCTGTACTTTATTAATTAATCCAGCAACTATACAGGAATTGCATTTTCAACTAATACATTACATTACCTCGGACAGTGCCAAATGGCGTGAAAAACCTTTTATTATTCCAGGAATTCCAGAACATGGAATGCACTTGAATAGTTACCGCATTCTTCCGCATGAACTTATTCCACAGTTTATGGAGCAATTATGTGATCAATACAACTCATTAAATACTAGTAAGGGGCTACATTCACTTTTATTAATAGCTCGTTTTATATTAAATTTTTATTGCATAGTCCCTTTCAATCAAGGTAATAACAGGCTGGCATTTATGTTAATGCAATTACTGTTAATTAAGAGTGGACATACATTTGTAAAATATGTATGTTTGGATAAATATATTAAGAAACATGAATCTGATTATTACAATTCGATTTATAAATCTTCGGTGAATTGGTACTGCGAGGAACATAATAATAGCTTTTGGTTAAAAACGTTTTTAACAATTATATTAGAGGCTTACAAAGATCTTCATAACACAGTTCTAGATTCTATATGTAAACATACTAAAGTTGAGAGAATCCAGGATTTTATACTTAAACAAAAACAACCCTTTACTAAGGAAAGTATTCGTAACACTTATCCAGACATTGCAGAGAGTACAATCAGTAAGGCTTTAAATTCCTTGCAATTATTTGGCCATATTAAGCTAGTTACAAAAGGACGAAACGCAACGTGGATTAAAATTTGACCATACTTTCAAGATACCTGAGGTTCAAAAATTCAATTATAACTTTATCATTGAATTTCATGACTTTGAACTCATATTCATTGAATTTCACTTTAATTTTTAGCTATTATTACTTTTTTAGTTATTTCTAATTCCAACAAGATATTTTATAGGAAAAGGTCCGCTTTCCTCCGCCTTTTCCTATAAAAAAATTAGATATAAACATAAAATAATTGTCGAAAAAAGTCGTATTTTAATATTTTTTCTTTATTTTCTAGTTGTAAACGCTTCAATTTCATGTTAACATCTTAATCAAACAATAGATGGTAATAAAAATGAAAATATTTCTTTCCCTTAGAAACATATAAACGTACGGTACTATCAAGAAAATAAGGCCAAAGAAATATTTGATACTTACCAAAATAACCAATAAGAATTTTGTTGTGCTTATTTTTCTGATAATTAAGAAAACTCATTTTGTCCCTAAACAAAATTTATTAGCACGCAAAATTCAAATACACTAGAACACCCAAATAAATGAAATGTCCTTTTTTATTGAGCATTGAGGTATGAAAAAATAATTCTTCCTACAAAATTCAGCTGAGTAACATAAAGACATCTAAATTAATACCTTTATCGCCATCTATTGTTGACAACATATTTACCAACTAAAAAAAGAACCTATCAAGGGTTCTTTTTTATTATAATTATTCAAATTTCAATTTTATCTTGATACTTAGATTGCCACACAAATTACATCTACTTTTTGCTCTCAATTATTGAATTAATAATATAGCACATCAAATTTATTAATCCTTATCTCCAATTCGTTTAAATTAGTGAATAAAATTCAATCATATAAAAATAATAACTACAACTAATCGTTATAAATTAAAGAGGTGTCAATTTTGTCCTTAATTGAAGAGACCTTAGAAACTAAGACAGATAAAAACATTGAAAAGATCCAAACAAGTAACTTAAAACAACTTAAAAATACACTAGATAATATCTTTGATATTAGTGCAGATTTGATTGAACATTCTTTGCAATTAAAAACAAACACGAATATTTTACTATATTATTTTGAAGGCCTTACAGATGGTGTTGCATTAAAAGGAAATGTTGTTACACCATTATTACAAGAAGTGAATGAAGACAGTCAAATATTTAATTCTAATATTATTGCTACTCATACCAAAATAGTATATACGTGGAATGAAATTAAAGAAGGATTACTTGAGGGACAATGTGTACTGTTTATGGAAGGAGAAAAGAGGTCCCTTCTAATAAATACAAAAGGCTGGGCAGAAAGAGCGATTCAAGAACCCATTTCAGAAGTTACTATTAAAGGCTCACATGATGGGTTTATTGAGAATGCCACAAAAAACATAGGCTTAATTCGTCGATATATTCCTTCTACTGAATTGAAAATTAAAAAAATGACAATTGGCGAACGCGCTACTTCTTTAGTCTATTTAATTTACTTAGGGGATGTAGCAAACGCAGATGTAGTCCAAGAAATAGAAACTAGAATCTGTAAAATTAAAACAGATGCGGTATTGAGTATTGGGGAACTATCTAATTATACAAAAGATCAAAATTGGACTCCTTTTCCACAGGCTTATTTAAGCGAACGCCCAGACGCCATTGCAAATCATATACTTGATGGAAAAGTAGCAGTGTTAATGGATAGATCCCCTGGTGCAATGGTTGTTCCAATGAATTTAATTGGATTTTTTCAAACTCCAGATGACTATAATATTCATTGGCTCATTGCATCATTTTTTCGTTTATTACGATTTGCAGGATTTATTATTGCTATTTTTTTACCCGCATTTTATATTGCTATAGTCTCTTTTCACTTTGAAATCATTCCTATAGATTTATACACTTCTATTGCAACATCTAGAGTCAAAGTCCCTTTCTCTCCCTTATTGGAAGCTTTTATAATGGAAATTACACTAGAAATGCTACGTGAAGCTGGTATTCGTTTACCACAACCCATTGGACAAACCATAGGAATTGTTGGAGGGATTGTAATTGGACAGGCAGCTGTTCAAGCTGGTCTTGTAAGTAACGTTATGGTTATTATCGTATCTATTACAGCCATTGCATCATTTATTGTTTCTAATTATGATTTATCAAGTTCTATACGCCTTATTCGTTTCCCAATGATGTTATTGGCATACTTTTATGGGATTGTAGGTATTGTTAGTGGATTAATGCTCTTATTTGCTCATTTTGTTTCACTAACTTCCTATGGTTCACCATACGGATTGCCAATCGCACCATTTCGGCTCCAAGAGTTAAAAGATTCTTTTGTAAGATTTCCTATTTCTATGATTACCACCCGCTCGAGTACAGGACAGCCGAAACAAAAAAAGAAAAAAGAAGGTGGTTCGCATGGGGAATCTTAAATTTCAAAACATAACTTTATTCGAATTTATTATTTTCATTCATTCACTGCAACTTGCATCAGGTATGTTAATTATGCCAAGCCCACTTGCTACTACTGCTGGCACAGATGGCTGGCTTTCAATCATTCTTGGATGGATAGTTACTTCTATAATAGGCATATTTATTATATTAATGTTACAAAAAAATCCTAACAAAAATTTCTCACAAATCTTAAAAACATACTTTGGGAAATGGATAGGGACAATTCTTTTTCTTTTATATGCCTTTTATTTATTTTTTGCTGGCTTTAATACTTTATTAAAGGCAACTGATATTGTAAAAGTGTGGATATTCCCTTCCACTCCTGCTTATCAAATCACCATATTATTACTATTACCTTTTATTATTTTAGCTCTGAGTGGGTTAAGGGCTCTTACTAGTTATTCTATGCTTGTTTTCTTCTTCACTACTTGGATGCCACTATTTCTTCTTTTTTCACTAAAGACTAACTACACCCCTTTACACCTACTACCTATTTTTAAAGATGGATTATACCCTATTGTAAAGGCAACAAAAGAAACCATTACTCCTTATGCTGGCTTAGAAATTGCATATTATATATACCCGTTCTTACAAAAAAAACAAAAAGCCATAAAAGGACTACTAATAGCGAATACTGGAACCATGTTTTTCTATCTATATGTGACTATTCTTTCTTATATATACTTTAGTCCAGAGGGGATAAAAGACGTAATCTGGCCAGTATTTCATCTATTAAAAGGGGTTCGTTTTTCTTTCATGGAACGATTAGAAATTATATATATCGCTTACTATTTAATTGTATTTTCCACTACGATATATCCGTATTTATTTTTCAGTTTTGAATCTGTGACCATTTCACTTCAAAAAAACACCCGCAATTGGGCGCTGCTTGCTTTTATGTTATTTATAGTTGGCATATTTATTTTCCTAAATCCCGATGTGGATCAATATTTGTTTATATATTCTCTTATGGATATCTTAAATGTCGTTTTCTTTATTCTATTACCAATCTTATTTTTCTCTTACAGTATTCTTTTTACTTGGATTATTAGGAGGAAGCAACTTTGATTCGAAAATGGATATGGATTGTAATTTGTTGTGTATATATAATTGGTTGTAGTCAGAGAATTCCTCTTGAGAAGGTTTCATTAATCCTGTTAATTGGCTTGGATAAAACCCCTAATGGAGACATAAAAGTTGGAACAAGCATACCACTCTTTCATCATAAACAGCAAAAAAGTACTATAGAACATTGGACACATGCATCAACTGTATATACTGGATTCAGTAAGATAGATACGAAATTAACGGGCTATATGACAGCCTCCAAAGCTGAAATCATTTTAATCGGGAAAAAATTGGCAAAAGAAGAGAATTGGTTGCAGGAGCTTGATTCATCATACCGTGATCCTTACGCTACCATTAATACTAAAGTAATACTTGTAGATGGACCTACAGAAGAAATTTTTAAAATTCATAAGCCTAGTAAACCATCACTTTCATCTTATATAAATGGTGTAATCGAATCCTCAATTCAAAATAACCAATCCGTCTCTTCTACAATTCAACAATTAATGAGAGAACAAAATGAAGAAGGAATGACGCAAACTGTTCCAATTATCAAAAAAACAAAGAATGAAATCGACACAGTAGGAATTGCATTTTTAAATCGAAAAGGGAAATATTTAACTCATATCCCTAAAAAAGATGTTAAATTTTTCAATCTTATAAATAAGCCAAAAAGTAACGGCCGAATGATACTACACCTTGCGCTTCCTCCTAAAAAGTCCAACAAAAAAACAAACACTTCTATCTTCGTACAGAACGCGACAAGGAAAGTAGATGTTGATTTTCAAAACGGAAAGTTTATATTTAATTTCAATATATATGCTAATGTAGCTTTAATAGAAAAAACCAATGCGAATTTAATTAAGGGGCACTATGATAATAAAACAAATATAAATAATATAAAAAGTGCTATTGAAAAAGAAATTAATAAGAATTTACAAAATATGTTGAATGAAATACAGCAGAATAAAATTGATCCAATCGGATTATCCCTATATGCTAGAGCTTTTCAATATAAAGAATGGAAAAAAGTAAAAGGAAATTGGTTGCAAGCGTTAGCAGAGGCTAAAATAAATGTAAAGACACACGTCAAAATAAAAGATACTGGGACCATTAGAAATTAGTCTTAGATTTAATAGCATTTCTCAAAGGAATCACATATTGTTCTAGTGATTCCTTTTTATGAGAGAATAATGCCTTGCTTTAACGAAAATACAATATATGCAATTATTCATTTATTTGTTCTAGTTATGAAAAAATCTATTCCTGTCAAAAAAGCTTAGTTCAAAGAAAAACTTTCTATGAATCTATACTTATATCTTAAATCCACCAATTAACTCTTGAAGTTCTTCTGCCATCTGTGCTAAGTGTATCGCTGAAGAATTTATCTCTTCCATGGAAGCATGTTGTTCCTCAGATGAACCTGCTATCGTTTGCATGCTTGAAGAATTTTCTTTCACAGCCATAGATATTTGATCAATTGATGTATCGACTTTCATTGCATCAGTTGTCATTTTATTTGATAGTTCCACCATACCATGCACTTTTGACACAATATCATTTGCGGATTTTGAAATCTCATAAAAACTTTGTTTTGTATCATTCGCAACCTGAATTCCCGACTGTACTTCTACACCTACTTCATTCATGGCTTTTACAGTCTCATGTACATCTGATTGTATTTCCTTAATTAAACTTCCAATTTCCATTGAAGACTCGGATGATTGCTCTGCTAACTTCCTAACTTCATCAGCAACAATTGCAAAGCCTCTTCCCTGTTCTCCTGCTCTAGCTGCTTCAATTGCTGCATTCAATGCTAATAAATTTGTTTGTTCCGCAATATTTTGAATCGCTTCTAATATACTTCCAATTTGTTGCGATTTCTTATCTAGTAATTTTATTACATTATCAGATTGAGAAACAGAGTGATGTATAGACTGCATTTGTGTTACAGTTTGTTCTACTAATTGTTCACCCTCATTGGCTTTTTGTTTTGTGTATATGGATGAATCCGATACTTCAGAAGCATTATCAGCTATGTATTGAATATTTCGTGTTACCTCACCAATTAATTTAGCTCCAGATTCAACTTCATTATTTTGAACCTCTGCACTGTTCGAGATTTCCTCCATTTCTTTTGTAATTTGTTCTGTCGCAACACTTGCTTGCTCTACGCTAGCAGTTAGTTCCTCAGAAGAAGCAGCTACATGTCCTGCAGATGTATTAATTTGAGTAATAATATTACGTAACGACTCTGCCATTGTATTAAAACTACCACCTAATTGACCAAGTTCATCCTTTGAACGAATATCTATTTTCTCAGTTAAATCTCCCTGACTAATTCTTTGAGCTGAAATTACTAATTGTCTTAGTGGAGTAATAATTGATCTAAGTATGAAGAAAATTAAAATTCCACCTAACAATAATGAAGCCCCTATTATAGTGAGCGTTTTATAAAAAATAGGATTGGTAGCTTCTTCAATTTCTTTCGTAGGCATTACACCAGCTATTTTCCATCCTGTTTTTTTGTTTGTCTTAAAGCTTATGTTTCGATCTTCACCATTAAGGCTATAAGTAATTACTGCATCTTCTTTCTTGTACAGTTCATCCGCTAAAGTTTTCTCTAATTTCTCACCAGGCTTCAGTGATGGATGAACAACTATAGTTTTATCTTGACTGACTATAGATACAAAGCCTTGCTTTCCAATTTTTATCATTTTGGATGTTTTTACGATATCATTAATATTCAAATCTACGCCAATGACACCACTTTTATCTGCATTTTGCTTTGCAATTGCAATTACCATATTTCCTGTAGCCTTTGATTTATATGGAGATGAAACAATAATCCCTCCATTTGCTTTTACTGCATCCTTATACCAACTACTTTCTAACGGATTAAACCCTTCTGGTATTTTTCCAACAGGTGCATGAATAAATTGATTGTTACCGGATGCCGTATAAATCGTTTCTATCTCTGGATGTAACTGTATATATTGATCAAATTTACTCTGTACATTTTGTAATTGTTCAGGATTATAATCGCCTTGTGTGAGTACCTTTGCAAAATGAGTTACATCTGTATGTTTATTTTCTAATTCATCATCTACAATCTTATCTAAAATACTTACATTATCTTTTGCTGATTGTAGGATTGTTTCATTAAGATCTGTTTTTGCCTTATTATAGGATGATACTCCTACGATAAGACTAGGTATAATTAATATTCCGATAAATGCCATAGACAACTTCGTTTTAAGCTTTATTTGTCCCATTCTTTCTTTTATATTAAACACTAGATACTTCTCCTTTTCATTCATACTACTTATATAGTTTATTTACATTTTTTCTCCTTTATTTTTTCCACATTCACTTATGGTACCATTAGAAATGAAATCATTTTCATATTCATTTACCTTTATTTTCATATGTAGCGATTTAAATTCCACAAGCTGAGTTTTATATATCCTCCTTTCGAATATGTTTTTTAGATTAAGCAATTATTAGACTACGAATTATTCCAAATAAACTGGATGAAACATATACTTCATTTTTAAAAAATTATTGGCTTTGTTTGGATAAAATTTTAATTTAGCGCTATACAAATCATGTGAAATCCTTACCACAATAAATGCACTATGTATAACTAAGTGAATTTATTCTTTTAATAATTATATTTAACTGCCTTTTAACTATTCTAACTGCATCACTTCATTCATTCATTTATCTATTTACTACAGCCACTTTTGTTGTATTGAATCACTAAACCATAAATTCTAAATAGAAGAATAAAATAAATTGGAAAACTTCATTGTAACATGTATATATAAGTTTTAAATATTAAAATTGAAAAATATATTATTTTTAGTTTCATAAAATGCTAAGGACTTATTATGAAACTTTTTTTGACAACCGCATATATCAGGATAATACTAACATTAGAATACACTTTCGCAGGAACCGATATGGATTTTGGAGAATGAAATGTTATGAAACATATTAATATTAGTAGGAAGTATGACTAGCATTGAAATAATTTCACCAATAAAAGAAGTTAAAACCACAGATTCTGATCCTTTTAATGACGATTAGGGATTTAAAACCATTAATGAATTGGAGGAAGCTGAGAATAGTACATACCAACCCGACTGGAATATGGAATACCTCATAAAGGAGATACTTACTACTTAATTCAACGTTTTGGTGCCAAAATAAAAAATTTCAACGTTAACCCTTCCGACTCTTTACAACATTTTATAACAATTGAATCAGAATTTATTACTACTCCGAAAGGGTTAGAAATTTAGAGAACACCGATTACAAATGTATATACTAAAGGGACATATATTGCACTAATTAAGTATAACGGAGAATTTACCTACTCAAATCATTTTCAAATTAATTAACTCTTTCCTACTCAGTAGCTAAAATTGATTAATTAGGTAGCTATGAAGAATTAAGATCTTAACCAGCTTCAATTGGAGTTTAACTTTTTTAATATAAACACAGTTTACTTTTAATAGAAGTAAGTTAACTATTCTATCCACCTACTCTTCGTATACAATATTGCATACGAAGGACCTTAAATATTTTGGTATACTATGCATGTGGATTTTTCATCCAAAATTCCACTCAAACGCATATTTATGTATATGCCGACCCTAATTGCTAAAAGTGTGCTTGTACTTAGGTCTTTAGATATTTTACATTTTGAATCTTAATACTAATCCACGTATGGAGTCAGTTGTTTTCTAAAAAAACATTCCAGCGTTTTTATCAATTGATTTTAGAATAGTTAAATAATAACACCATATACAAGCTCTGCATAAATTATTCATTTTCTTTTATATAATACCTACCTTTTTACTTCTGATAAATCATTAAACATTGGATTATATTTCACTTTTATATAAATAAAAGCCAAATAGCCGTTCATAATGAACGACTACTTAGTATCTAACTAATAATTTAAATGTTCTTCATGTTAATCTATTTTGTTTAATCCCGTTGAAGTAACTTGATAGATTCTTTTTTTGCCTATATATTCTTGTTTATTATTCTCAAGGTTAGTAAGTGTAGCCCGTGTCTTTTCATTTACTGCCTCCCCTTCTATATGGGTAAACTCAATGTAATCTCCCACTTTTACGGGCACCACTTGGCTTTCAGCAGTTTGTTGTCTATTTCCCACTATTTCCTTATTGTACACAACACTACCGGATGAATTCTGTACTTTAATACTTGCATACGTATTATTAAAGTAAGAATGTGGTACACCTGCTTCTAAATTCACCTGCATTTTCTCTGTTACCCTATTATAATCTACTTTTGCGATTTCTCTATCACTATATCCCTTTAAAGACCAGCCAAATTGATTCCCGTCTAAAACCGTTGTTTCTGGCATTTTTTCTACTTTCTTCAGACCTTCTTTTGTAACTTCGTACATTGCTTTTTTTCCAAAGCTTTCTTGCTTACTGTTATCTACATTTGTTAAAGTAGCTCTATGCACACCTTCTAGATGTGTTAACTCAATATAATCTCCTACTTTAACTGGAACTTTTTGCGATTCAGCATTTTGTTGTTTGTTTCCATAAATGTCTTTCTTGTATACTACTTTGCCTGATGCATTTTGTACTTTAATACTCGCATATGTTTCATTAAAATAGTGATGTGGTACGCCTGCTTTTAAGTCCATTTGCATTTCTTCTGTCGACTTATTGAAATTGATTTTAGCAAACTCAAAATCACTTATTCCTTTTAGTGACCATGCAAATTGATTCCCATCTAAAATTGTTGATTCTGGCATTTTTTCTATTTTTTTCAGGCCTTCTTTTGTAACTTCGTACATTGCTTTTTTTCCAAAGCTTTCTTGTTTACTATTATCTATATTTGTTAAAGTAGCTCTATGCACACCTTCTAGATGTGTTAACTCAATATAATCCCCTACTTTAACTGGAACTTTTTGCGATTCAGCATTTTGTTGTTTGTTTCCATAAATGTCTTTCTTGTATACTACTTTGCCTGATGCATTTTGTACTTTAATACTCGCATATGTTTCATTAAAATAGTGATGCGGTACGCCTGCTTTTAAGTCCACTTGCATTTCTTCTGCCGACTTATTGAAATTGATTTTAGCAAACTCGAAATCACTAATTCCTTTCATTGACCATGCAAACTGTCTTCCTTCTAAAATATTATTTGCATTAGGCACATTTGGTTTAATCGGATTAGAATCAGTACCCTTCCAAATCTCTGCTGTTAAAATTGGATATCCTAATGCAGCCACTTTTTGAATGGTATCATTATTTGGACGTAATCCCCACTTCTCAAAGAAAGGCATCAAATTTTGTTTGGCTACTTTTGATGCTGAGATCATAAATAATTGTTTTTTATTTTCATCTGTTTGTGGAAGTTCATCAGAAGGCATATCTCTATACAATTGATGCAGTTTAGGATAGAAGTCTTCTCCATATGCTAATTGTAGTTGCCAAAGCATAACAAGCTTAACAAAAGCATCACTAATTTCATCATAATTTTTATTAGATTGTTCTAAGTATTGAAATGCCTTAGTATAAGCACCCTCTTGTTGCAATCTAAAAGGTTGATTAGATGTAAATGCTTTTTCTACAGAAAGGCTGTAAATATTATTTTGTACTTCTGTCATATTATAAAACTTCCAAGGTGATTGCTGTCTCAAATGCCCTGCCTCATGCCATGGACCCCAACCATCTTTTATAAATTTATTAATATCTAACACGTATTGGATTGCGTCTCCCACATATGCGGTTCGATAAGAAGTTGCATACATATAATAATCAGGAGAATGATTTTCTTCTACGTAATGAATATAATGTTTATCTGCTTGTTCTTCAGATAATCCAGCTACTTTGTCTTGAATTCGAGTAGCTTCATCCATCTTTTTTAAGAGTTGTACAGGATCTGTATTAGAGCCTAACAAATATTTCTTAACACGTGCCGGGCTGGCCGTAATTAATACACGTTCTCCCTTTAACTCCACTGCATGTGCATTTGGATATTGGTCCAGCATGTTTATTAAATCTTGTTTCGTATGTTTGCCTAGTTCAAAGAAAGGAGTAGTCGCTCCACCCGTTGTGACTGTTGTTCGAATAGTGCCACCTTGTTGTTTATTATAAAAATAAATCATCCCCCCATTTGGAGATTGGATTGTGTTTATACCAGGTTTTAATGTAAATGATTTTATTTTAGAATCTTCTCTCCAAGAAGCATCATACGAATACGTTCCAATGTATGCTTGAATATTTTGATTTCCTTCTACATTAATCGTTATTTGTTCATTTGGCTTTGCATATAAACCAGTGGGTTCATATGGACTAAATGCCATACTTTTTCTTTCCTGTTGTTTCAGTATCTCAACATCCCCTTTTCCTGGGACTGTATATATTCTGTTTTCTGATTTAACTGACTTTCCCTCTTGCAGTGATGTTGATAATTTTTTTTGCTGCTTTGTTTCCTCTGCAAAGACATCTGATGAAGAAATCATTCCAGTCGCAAGCATAGTTACTGTAGCAGTAGCTGCAAGTATTTTTATAGTTTTATATTTTGAATTATTCCCCATATTATCTCCCTCATTTTTCCTTAGTGCATGTAAGGATTATTATTTTATTTATTATTTTTTTACACCAAAAATTATTTACGCTATTTATGTTGTATCTAATACTCTATTTTTTCTCATAATAGTCTCCTTTTCTTTATTTCTAATTGTTTATAAATGTTATTTGATGACACATAAAATAACAACTTTACGATAAACTCATCAATAACAACCTATTATGTTTTGATTTAGTATTCTTAACTTCCATCTAATTGTATAAAAGTATTCAATTAGGAAAATAAGAATATAAAGCTCACTAATCATAGATTAGGTTTTACGGAAAAATTCATAAAAATTATTCACCTTAAAAATTCAAACTTGTATAACTACTTTCTACATATAGGATGGAATTATAAAAATATTTCAATAAAACAAAAGACAGAGGCCTGATTATACCTCCGTCTTTTCAATTTATAAAGAACAAAAAATCATTTTATAACTGTATAAATGCCCTTGCAACAAATACCGTATTCCGCTATTTTTTTGAAGAAACAGGATCCATTTTTAATGTTTTTATCCCTTCTTTTAATGTAAACGCATCCGCTCTCAATGTTTTCCAACTATCTTTCGCTGCATTCAAATTAGGTTTTAGGAATTTGAATTTATTTTGATCCGCTTTTTGGGATGCTTTATCAATATGACTAAGCACTCCCGAATATTGAGAATCTAAATCATGCCATTGTGCAGACATATAGGTAAGTGCATTAATAGCCGATCCAATCGCATTGTGCATTTCATTAATATTATTATACGCAACACCAACTACACGATTTAATGTTACTTTATAATCTATAGTCTGACGTAATTGTGCTAACAACGGCTCTAACGTACCTAAATTATTTCTTGCTACCCCTATCATTACACCACCAGCAATCCACGTAGGAATTGAGGGAATTGATACAGTTATTATTCCATCTGATTCTACTTGTTTAAAATGTCTAACTTGCTCTAAAACTTCATTTAGGCGCTTTTCATCTTCATCAATTCCAGATGCTTGGTTTTTCAGAATCGAATGCAAAATATCTTTATGACCTCCAAATGCCCGGACATCTTCTCCAATACTATCTCTTAACTTAGCTAGTTCTTGTATTAAATTCTGTGTATATGCTTGATTTTGTTTAATCTCACCTTGTAAATCTGTAATGCCTTCTTTTAATGTGTCTGCATCCCCTTCATTAATCGCTTCTACTAATGTGTCATAATAATTGTCGAATTTAGTATCATACTCTACAATCCCCGTCAGTGTATCTAAAAGTTGTTTTTTTATGTGTGAATCCCATTTTGTAGCATGCTCTCTTGCATTCTTTTGATCTTGTAGAATTTGACTAGGTAGATTTGTATATCCTTTAATGTCAATTCCTTCAAAGTTAACATCTGGGTTTTTAATTAACAAATAAGAGTAATCATTCATAGATTTTGCAAATACCCCAGCATCTTGCAAAGCTTTTTTCATCTTTTCGCTGTTTACAGAAAGAGATATATCTTCGGTACTAGTTTGTTCCATTTTACTTTCACTTGCGAAGGCTGCCACTGGAGAAACTACAGTAGTTGTTGTCACAGTTAAAAATGTCGATACAGCAATTAGTTTATAAGGAAAGTTTTTATTCATTTTAATTCCTCCTATACATATATATTGATTTTTAATTTGTTTTTTCTTGTTTAAAAGCAATGTCTTTTGAAATGAATTCTGCATCCTTATGAATATCATTCCAACTTTGTTTTGCAGCCTTTAAATCATCAGGTATTAAAGAAAGTTTATGTTCTTGCATTTGGTCGATATTATCATATAAATCTTTATAATTTGCTCCCATCGTATTCCATTGTTGCTGAATATTCGTTAGAGACATGATTGCTTGATCCACTGTTTGATACAAATATGTCAACGTGTCTTTTGTATTAGTAAGTGAAATAACTGCTTGGTTAGCAAGATCGGCTTTCATACTTAATTCTCCGATTTTATTAGAAATTTCATTATAAGAGTTCATATGATTAGATGCCGTAACACCAGCTGCTGTTCCTAAACCGATACCAGCTGCCCCTAGAGCTGTTAGACCACCAACAACAGCTGGTGTCGCTGTGCCACCGGTCACAACAATTACTACCGCTCCTGCAATCGTTCCAATAACTAAAATAGCTGCTCCTAATCCACCACCAATTGACCAGGCTAATACATTATCAAAATGTGCTTTCTGCGTAGAACGTAAATTCTCAATTTCGGCCTGAAGTTGTGGGACTAGTGCTTGTTTTCCCGCTAATATAGCCGTTAATCCCCCTTGTCCATCTGGACCTCCAACATTATTTTTAAAATCTACAGTATTTGTATACAACTTTGTTTTGAAAGCTTCTAACATCTTAATAACTTCCGTAACTTCATTTGAATTTGTATGAATTGTACCGATTAAATCCGCTATTCCTTCTTTGAGGCCCGCCTTATCTTTCTTTTTTACAGTATCTACTAGTGTGTCGTAATAATTTTGAAATTGTTCATCATAATTTACAATATTACGTGCTGTCTTTTGAATGTTTGGCTTCGCTGTATCTAGCCAGTAATTTGCATTGATTCGTGACAGTTCCTGATTCAGGTGAATGTTTTTGATTAATTCTCCCCCTCCTGAACCTAAATCAACGTTGGATAAATTTACATTCGGTTGCTTAATCATTGTTTTTGCGTACAAATCCATTACAAGAATATGAGAGCCTGTTTCAGCCAACACTTTCTTTAACCCTTCAGGTCCTAACGCATAATTTTCTATTTTCTGTTCTTGTGCTGTCTGTTCTTGTGCAAGTGCGTGAATAGTACTACCATTCGTAGCAGTTATAACCGTTGCTAAAGCGGCCAAAGTTATGACCTTAAATGGAAATTTCATTTTTTAATTCTCCTCCTTATTTCCAGTTGCGTTATAATTTTTTTATTAAACCTTATTTCTTAATATTAAAATTTATTAACTTGTTCTTCGAGTTGATTTGTTACATTTTTTAGTCGTCTTAATGTATCTTTTTGAGACTGAGTGTTATTCGTATCAACTTCAGTCGATAATTTTGTAATACTCTTATTTATTAGATTCAAATCCTCTTTATAACGTTTCATTAGCTCAATTTCTCCATCTACTTGATTAGCAAATGTATGCAAATCATTTTGCATGAAAAGAATCATTGATTTTTGTAAATCTACTACTGTTAATTTAGTTGTTAAGTCATATAATGTCTGATTTTGTTTCTCTAAATCATTTAAATATGCTTTTTGCTCTGCTGTTAGTTTATTAATTTCGGCAAAGGTACTATATGTTTTTTTAATTTTTTCAGGATCAATCACTTTCATAAGATCATACTCTTTCGTTTTGGTAACCGCAGCTGCAGCAATTTCACCTTTTTTACTTTTCTCTATCGCTTCACGCGCTTCTTTTTTGGCAGCTTCAATTTCTATAACTGATTTTCCCTTTTCTGTTGCTTCTTGCTCTGCTTTCTTCTCTGCTTCTACAATAGCATTGTTTATTTCTTTTCCTTTGTTATACGCCACTACTGCGGTTTGAGCAGCCGGTTCAATGATATCTTTTGATAGACTATAAATTTCTTGGAATACCTTTAGCCCTTGTTCATTTAAAGCTCCTGGTAATAATGCTATTTGCTCTAAATCATTTTGAATTGATTTTTTTGTATTTAGCATTTCATTTTTTAATTTGTCTATTTTTCCTGTTCCCTCTGAACTAAGTACACTTTGTGCTTTTACCACATCTGTATCAAGATTTTTCAGTTTCTTATCTACCTGTAGTTTAAGATCTGTTAACTCATTAATCTGACGTTGCACGTTTTCTTGGTTTGTTATAGTCATATCTTGAAGAACTTCCAGTCTATCTAAAAACCCTTCTTTATTTTCCTTATTATCTACAAATCCTTTTAATGTTGGATAATAGCTATTAAATTTGGTTGCAAATCCTTTACTTTTTGAATTTAGTAGAATTAATTTTGGATATAGTTCTGAGGACCACTCTTTCATATCTTGTTTAATTAGAAATTGAGTTGTATTTAAAGATGGAACTTCTTCAAGTTGCACATTCGGACTTGCTAAGGCTCCATCTATAAAGGTTTGTGTTAATTTGGAGTGTGCACCTATTTTTCGTAATGCTGAGGAAATATCTATATTTTCTTGTTTCGTTTCTGCCTGAACGGTTGGCGTTGCGAGAGTATTGATAGGAATAGTCGCTCCAGTAACGATTGATGTTATTAAAAATCCTGTCATAATTTTATTCTTCATTCCGTACACCTCTTCACTATTGTTTTTTACAGTTTTAATCGTAAATGTTGTACAACCTAACGTTAGGATTTCATCACACACACTTGAGGATAGAAATTTTTTCAAAAAAGTAATTCCATCTCGTTTTTTATTTATTTTTGAAACAATATAAGGGCCTTACTTCCCCCTCATTTTAAACACTATGTTTTTCATAAGTAAACCAGAAAATCGCTTTTATTAAATTTGATTTTTCAGATATTTATTATTCAAATTATAAAATATTATATTTAAAAAAGTTAAATCCAAATTTCATTTCATAAAGTGAAATAATTATACTATGATAATTAAACATAAAAATCCTTTTATTCACCAAAACCTATATCAATCCCTCATCCAAAAATGATTTTAATATAATTTAATAGTAATTGACGCATATGTGTCTTTTAGATGGATATGTAAAATTACATATCCATCTAGGAGTAACTAGCATACATACGCCAACAATATTATTATCGTATAAATAATAATATTGTTACTACGAACACCACAGGAGAAAACTCCCCTCATGCACTCTAGGGGATAGAATGTCTATGTAATAAAATTTTTTACTTATATACTTACTATTCATTATAGAAATACAAAAAAGCGATTCTTTTCACATGAAAAGAATCGCTTTCTAGGTTCATATTTTCAATTACGTTACATAAAGAATTGAGGAATTATCATTTAAGAGACTTAACTATCACTTCAGTTGCCTCTGCAATGAGTTGATTATCATAGGTAGCCTCTTTCTCATCTTTACTAGATAAAATTGCGATGATAATGGGTGCTCTATTTGGCGGCCATACGATAGCAATATCATTTCGTGTCCCATAACTTCCAGCTCCTGATTTATCTCCAACTATCCAGTCAGTTGGTACGCCTGCACGAATAAGTTTGTCTCCTGTAGCATTTCCTTTCATCCACTCTGTAAGAATGTTACGTTTATGAGCTGGAAGCGCATTTCCGACCGTGAAAGCTTTCAGATTAGTAGCAATTGCTTTCGCTGTACTAGTGTCACGAATATCTCCTGGAATAGCTTCGTTTAACTCTGTTTCAAAGCGATCAGCCATAGTAATCCGATCACCCATCTGTCTAAGCGCTTTTTCATATCCTTTAGGTCCGCCTATTTTATTAAATAAAATGTTCCCTGCAGTATTATCACTTGAACGAACAGCAGCCTCAGCAATTTCTCCTAGTGTCATTCCAGTATCTACATGTTTCTCTGTAACAGGTGAATATTCAACTAAGTCTTCTTTCGTAAATTTAATGACTTCATTTAATGTATCAATTGAGTTTTGCTGTAGTAATACTCCTGCGGCTAAAGCCTTGTAGGTTGATGCGAAGGCAAATCTTTCGTTAGGTCGATAAGAGATTGTTTGATTTGTACCAGTATCAATCGCATATACACCTAATCGAGCATCAAATTTTTTCTCAAGTTGAGAGAACTCTTTATGCGTCGCCTGATTTTTATGTTTCACTTGTCCAGTCTTTTCTTTCGCTTCAACTTGCAGTGACCCTCCTGTAAAAGCTTCTAGGCTTGTAACACTTAAACCTAATATACCAACGCATATTCCTATTTTTAGCATCCTTTTGTTTTTCAAAATCATCATTCCTTTCAAATTTTCAATACTGAAAACAAGTAGTAAATTCAATACACTGTATCCTATTTAAAAACCTGTTTTTATACGTACACATAATAGACCACCTAAGAAACAAGTTTGTTCCATAAATTTAAAACCTTTTTAACAGTAGCCAAAATATTAACAAAAGTAAGAGATAGCAACTGTGATAGTTGCCATCTCTTATTTCAAATCTTCCTTTAACTTATAAAGACTTTTATATAAACAGGGTCTCTTCCCCTGAGAAAAGTACACAAATTTTACTAATTTTGATTTGAACTATCTGTATTAGTATCTCCACCATGTATACGTTGCTTTTTTAAATCAAAGTATACATCTAAAACTTCCTTTCCAATTATAGAATTAATTCCACTTTTATCATCATGAAGCCATGGGACTACTATAGAAAATGCTACTTCTGGATTATCATATGGAGCATATCCAACTAACGTTAAATTGTAACATTCCATACGTTCTCCTTTTGCATTTCTACCAATTGGATCATCTCCACCATATACAGTTTGAGCTGTTCCTGTCTTTCCTGCTGGTTTATATGGAGCATTTTTGAAATGTTTCACACCAGTTCCATCACCTTCTTGGAATACCCATCTAAACCCCTCTTTTATCCGATCAATATGTTCTGTCTTCATATCAACTCGATTTAATACGACAGGCTCTATAGAGCGTATAACTTTGCCAACCTCTTCTTTTATTGATTGTTCTCGTATTTCTTGTACAATTTGAGGTTGCATTCTATAACCGCCATTCGCAATCGTTGAAATATATTGTGCCAATTGCAATGGCGTATACGTATCATACTGACCGATAGAAAAATCTAGTAAAAAACCAGGTTGACTATCTACTGTTCTCGTTTGTCCAGTTATTTCATTCGGTAAATCAATACCTGTTGGGACACCTAAACCAAATTGTTTAAAATAATAGCGCATCGTATCAAATGCTTCTTGTTTAATATCCAACGTACCATTTGGTACGTAATTAACCCCCGCGATTTGCAAGGCCGTTTGGAACATGTATACATTCGAAGATACTTGTAAAGCTCTTAAATCATTTACATTACCAAATCCAGATACATTCCACGATTTCTTAGCTTGTGTACCTTTAAATTTCATCGGTGCATCATAAAATTGATCTCCTGGCTGTATTGCCCCTGTCTCATATCCAGTTAATAAAGTAGCACCTTTTACAGCTGATCCTAGCTCATACGAAGTTGTCATGTTACCTAATGCCAAATCCTCAATCTCCATTTTCCCTTCTTTTTCTACAATCTTTTTGCCTGCCATAGATAAAATCTGTCCATTATTTGGATTCGTCATGACGACAAAAGCTCGGTCCAACAGTGGCTCTGAACTCTTAAAAGCCCTCAAATTTTTCTCTATACTTTCTTCCACTTTCTTTTGTAATTCCATATCAATCGTTAATGTTAAACTATTACCACTTTTTCCTTTAGAGATTATTTCTGTGCTAACAATATTTCCTGATTTATCAGTAATGTTTTTCACTTCTTCTTTTGTACCGTGTAATACATCTTCATATCGTTGTTCAATATAACTTTTTCCTACACGATCATTACGGTTATATCCACGTACCAAATAAGAATCTAAGTTTTCTTTCGGTAATCCTTCTTCACTGCTTGTAATATTACCTAACACGGAACGAAATAAATTACCATTTACGTAATTACGTTCCCAATCAACCGTTGCATCTACTCCTGGGAACTCCATAAGCTTTTCACTTATCCGTGCATACTCTTCATCTGTTACATCTTTTTTAATAATTTGTGGTGTCAGTTGATAACCTGAACTCATTTTACTTTTAATAGCTAACACTTTTAAATCTTGTGCTGTTAATTCTGCCAATTCTACTTCTGTAACGCGACTTCGTCTTAAGTCATCAATTTTTTTATCTAACTCTTTTCCCTCTATTCCCTTTTCTTTAAACTTTTCTATATCTTTTTTAGTAATCTTTGTCTCCGCATGTTTCGTATTCAACTGCATCCAAAAATCTTTTTTATCGATTTCAGTTAACTTATTTATATCTTGTTCGGGCATTTCAAGTACTTTCGCTAAGTCTTTTGCTGTTTTTAAAATATCTTCACTCGTAATTCCTTTCACCCTTGTATACGTAATTGTGCGAAGAGATTTATTATTAACGA
The DNA here is from genome assembly GCF_040448665.1 of Bacillus cereus group sp. MS39. Lineage (NCBI taxonomy): Bacteria > Bacillati > Bacillota > Bacilli > Caryophanales > Bacillaceae > Bacillus > Bacillus cereus group sp. MS39. The sequence continues at coordinate 2,911,684 of NZ_CP123058.1, forward strand.
CTGCTTTCCCTTCTCGATCTAGTATTTGTCCACGTGGAACTGGTATACTAGTTGTTTCATTTTGACTGCTCTCCACTTGGTTCTTATAAGCCTCTCCCTCAACGATTTGTACTTTTCCTAGCTGCATAATAATGGCTGAGAATAGTAGAAATATGCAAAGGAACATTATATTTAATCGAATAGATATATATGTCTGCTGCTTTTTTTCTTTTTGTTTTTTCATAAATCCTCCATATAATTCTTCCGGAACTCCTCACTAATACTTAGTAAATAAATACGTTCCCTATATATTAGAAATCACCATTCAGTTATAAATAGTGTCTTATCTTTTTTTCTACATCCTTGTAAGCATCAAGCCTTCTTCGTTTAGCCGCGTAATTGATAAATCCCCTTTCCTGTTTTTCTCTCTATTTTTTTATTGCTTGCATTAGAAACGCTAAACTGTATAATGACTCATATTAAGCTTAAACATAGACTTGCTAGTAACTTTTCATACTAATTATTCCTTTCTTCATGCTGTTATACTTAATAGACAACCTAAATAATAAAATTGTTCCACATTTACAAAAAAAATAATTAACTATAAGATGAAATAGGCTACATAAGGGAGGGTTATATGTTACATATAAAAAGATGGAGATTTTTTGCGGTTCTTTCTATTGTAGGTTTGATTTTACTAATTTTATTAAAAATCAACTTCATCTCAATTACTATCGCAACTTCTTCAGCTGAAAGAGGAAAAATTTCCGATCAAAATGGTGTAATACTAGCTACAAATAAGAAAGTTAAGTCTCTATATTGCACTTCTAATGATGAAAAGGTATCGAATCAAGATACATCAAACACATTAGCTTTTTTTAATCAATTTTCAAACGAGTTTCAACATGACATTTCGGCAGAGGACATAAAATCACAATTACAACAATCTTGTAAAAAGCAAACTATGAATGATTTACCGTTATACTCTGACATAAATGAGAGTGAACTTACATTCATAAACAAGAACAAACCCAATAATGTAATAATTAAAGATGAATGGATTCGATATTATCCTAAACACGAAGTTGGTTCACAGATAATTGGGTATGTAGAAAATGACCTTAATTCTAAGTATGGACCTGTTGGAAAAAGTGGGATTGAGCTTCAATATGAAAATGATTTAAAAGGAAAACCCGGAAAAACACTGATTTTTAAAATGAATAATAAAAAATTCTTATGGAACATTCAAAAAGTTCAAAAAGGAAAAGATGTCCAGATAGCTTTAGACTCTAAATTGCAACAAAAAACAGAGGAAGCATTAAGATCTCAAATTAAGAAAATACGTGATGCTAAAGCTGGTTATGTTGTAGTAACCGATGTAAAAACTGGCGCAATTTTAACTATGGCCAACTCGGCAGTGTTTGATCCAAATACATTAAATACACATGTATCATCTAAAAATGAAAACATTAAATCACTTTCGCAAAATAAAGCAATTCAAAAATTAAAGTATGGTGAATCTTATGTAAATATGGCCTCAACTATAAAGCCACTTACTATTTTAATTGGATTAAACGAAAAGCTTTTTCAACCTGAAGATACTTATTTAGATAAAGGTACTTTTCAATATGATAATCAAAATAACATTACGAATGCACCTGGAACGCCAACAGGTGAGATTACACCAAGGCAGGCTATCATTAATTCATCTAACACATTTATGACAGCAAAAGTAGCTCTACCCTTATTCAACCAAAATAATGGGAATATAGAAAAAGTTGCACATATATGGACAGAGTATTTAAAGCAATTTGGCCTTCGTTCTAAAACCGGGGTTGATTTACCTTTTGAAGAAGACGGACAATATGAATTTCATCCAACAAACAAGTTTGAAAATGGTATCTCCGCCTTATTAAATGCCTCTTGGGGAGGAAATGAAGTACACACTCCTCTTCAACTTGCTCAATATGCAGCAACTTTAGCAAGTAAAGGTGATAAATATAAACCTCAAATCGTAAGTGCTATTATTGATCAAAATGGTAAGGAAACAAAAAAGTTTAAACCAATTTTAGAAAGTTCAAATCGTTACCCGGTGAAATTTTGGAGTGTCGTGCAAGGTGGGATGAGCCAAAATATAGAGGAAATTAAAAACTTACCCTTCCATGTCGCAGGTAAAACGGGTATTACAGGTTTTCCGAATGAGCAAGAAAAAATGATAAATCATTCTCTTTTCATTGCATATGCTCCTACCGAAGATCCACAAATCGCCATTTCTGTCGTTATTCCTGGTAGTAATTCAGAAAAAAACATCGCTGCTCTCGTTACATCGGAAATTTTAGAGTCTTGGCATACACTTCAAAAAAAAGATAATAACAAAGAGGAAGGTTCATTAAAGTGAACCTTCCTCTTTTACCATATAGAATCTATATTTATTATTTTCCAATCACCATTATCATTCTTTTCGAACATAAATGAATACTTAATATCAGTTAAAACATACTCTTTTTGTACATATCCAGTATTACCGTTAATTGTCGATATTTTTATATATCCATCATTTTGCACTTTTTCTGGAATCCAAGCTTTTACCATTTCATTAGATACTTCATATAAAACTTGTGATTCTCGTTTTGGTTCAGCTAAAATTTTTGTTTTATTTCCAGTAACCGTTGCATATATAAAATGCGCTTGCTTTGGTTGGTTACTTTCTGTCAATCCACTTGGTACTTTGTATACTTTTTTTGTATCATTTGCAAATTCTCCCCCCATTGTAAGAGCGACTTGCAACTCATGAAAAATATCTTCATCAAACTTCAATTCATCCTTCTTATAACTCTTCCCTTTAAATAGAACTTCATCATTTAACGCTCTATACAAGTCATTTTCATTTTTTGAATTTGTACTTTGATATAATTCATTCATAAATTGTTTTAATGTTGGATCTTGAGCAGACTCATCTTTAGTTTTAGGCTTAATTTGTGTACTACTTTGGACCGGTGATTTATTATCATCAAGCCATGGTTGTTGAACGATAACAAATAACATTGTACAAACCAAAACAACTACTATAGGCAATGCTCTTTTACGAAACGGTCTTTTATGTTTTACAAGATCCGCTTCATTATTTTCATATATAGACTGCTTTATTTTAAAAATAAACTCTTCTTCATCTTTACGATTCTCCATTGGGCCTTTTTTTAATTGTTTATACCAGTCAGGATTTTGTTTATTGTTCATCACTACTACCCTCCCCTATTAATTTTGAAACCTTACTTCTCGCACGGCTTAATCTAGATTTTACAGTTCCAATGGATACTCCTAGTGTTTCGGCCATTTCTTCATAAGATAATTCATATTTCGCGTCTAAAATTATTATTTCACGGTGTTTTTTAGGTAGTTTTAATACAACATCCCACACTTCATTCATTTCCTCTTGATTAAAAAATTCTTTTTCTGCCGATGGAGATTGCTTATCATCACTAAAAAAACCTACTAATGATATCCTTTTAAAATAGGAGGATTTCAAATAGTTTATTGCTGTATTTCTTGTAATTTTTAATATCCACGTTTTAATAGATGACTCCTTTCGAAATGAATTCCAATTTTTAAATACCTTTATAAATACATCTTGCGTGATATCATCTGATAAGTGTGGATCTTTCGTAATAATAAATGAATAATTCCATACATCTTGCCAATAGTCTTTTATAACATAGTCAAGCTCATCATGAATACACTTTTCAATAAACGTCTCTTCCATTTCCACACCTCGAACTTATTTGAATAAAGATAAAACTGCCCTCACTTTTATTATGGTTTCAATATATAGACAAGATACAAGTTTCATTTGTTCCGTTCTTTATCTTTTTTTAATAAAAAAATCCTCCTAAAAATGTAAAGCGGTGCAATTACTTTCATAACATAATCATCTATACATTCTTTTACATGACAGGCTCCTAACAACAAGTAAAGCATACAATGTTAAAAATACACTCAAAAAAAATCTGATTATTATTTGTGCATTTCACGCAAAACTCCACTTGTATCACCCTTTTTCTTAGAGCATACTTATTTGTGTGCTCTATTTATGTTTTACTAAATAACTGTTTTGTTAAAGTTTAAAATTCCCATCACTTGTCCCTTTCAATTTGTTTTACTCTTCTATTTACTATTAGCAATACCAACCTTTCAAAAATGAAAACAAAGATGAGTTATTATCTTTATTCAGCCACAACAAAAAAGCATTCTCGATTAAGGAGAATGCTTTTTCGAAACTTAATTGTTCTTTGTATTGCTCAATTTATACCTTCGTGTTAAGCAAACAATGAATGTAGTAAAAGATTTCACCTTATAGTTACTTATTTTTTCTGAAAAACATGTTTTACTTTTTCGCCTGGAACGTTACTCCCCCCTCTTCCTTTTACATCTTCGATCATCATGGTAACGATCATGTCGGGCGCATTTGCATCAAAAGCTGCAAACCATCCAAGTTCTTTTCCGTCTGCTTCTTTCGACTCCTTCAGTTCTGCTGTACCGGTTTTACCAGCAAGAGTTATACCATCAACCTTAGCAATTCTCCCCGCGCCATCAGGGTCATTAATGACTTTTATTAATGCGCTCTTTAATATCTCTTGATTCTTTTTAGAAACCACATTTTCTTTCCAATTCCCCGCTACTTTTGCTTCTTTTAAAAGATGAGGCGATGGAATATTCCCTTCATTCACAATCGGTGCATATGTTAATGCTAAATGAAGTGGTGTCATTAATACTTGTCCTTGTCCATATCCCGTGTCTGCTAGTTGAATATCATTTTTTATCCCATCTCTTGCAATGATTGAAATAGGAAATTCGTATTCGATTGGTAATTTTTCATGAAATCCGTATTTCTTAAATTCATTTACATACTGATCTTTTCCCATTTTCAAAGCTTGTTGAGCAAAATAAATATTATCAGAGTACTTCATTGCCTTATCAAAATCAATTGGACTAGCTTCCTTCACACGTGTTACATAATAATTTCCCCAAGATGAATCTTTTGCCCACTTTAATCCTTGAATTTTAAATTCTTCCTTAGGGTTTATAGTGTTTGTTTCCAAACCAATTGCACCAGTAATCGTTTTAAATACGGAACCTGGTACAAATGCTTGTGTAAAACGATTCATCATTGGTAGTTTCGAGTCGTTATTCCATGCTTCTCGTTGGGCTTTTGATGCTCCTCTAACTATTGTATTTGGATTATAAGCAGGGCTACTTACAAGTGCAATAGTTTCACCTGTTTTAGGATTGACCGCTGCACTAGATCCTGCTTCATTTTTCATCTCATTAAAGATTTTTTCTTGAATTGCAGCATCAATTGTTAACGTAACGTTTTCCCCTTCTTTTGCTTCTTTTTTTGCTATGTTTTTAATCTCTTTCCCGTTCTCATCTTCCATAAATACGCGTCCACCCTTTTCACCACGTAATTTATTCTCTAATACTTTCTCTAAACCGGTCTTACCTACTAAATCATCTGCATGATAACCTTTTTTTTGAAGCGATTTTAACTCCTCTGCATTCACCTTTCCTATATATCCTGTTAAGTGTGCCGCTGCTTCTCCTAATGGATACGTACGAATATTTACTGGACGAGATGAAACTCCTTCTAATTCAATATAATCATTCTGTCTAGTTCCCTCTTTTAATATACCAATTGGTACAAAGGAGTCTGGTTTTATCCATTTCGCTGAAAGCTTCTGATCGACCTCTTCTGTAGACATATCCAGTAACTGTGCTACTATTTCTTTTGTTTGTGCTGCCGTTTCGCCTAGTTTCTCCGGAATAATTCCAACCTCAGTCGCTTTACCATTCGTTGCTAGACCTTTCCCATTTCGATCGTATATTTCTCCACGTTTTCCTTGTTCTGTTTGCATACGTACCTTGTAATCTTTTTTCATACCTGGAAAAATGAAATCTGGTGTCCAATCTATTTTCCAAGATTCTTTTTCTTTCACAAGTTTTGCTTCATGGATAAATGAAGCTGTTCCTCCATCCGTATCCATCTTAACTTCAAAAAGAAAAAGTTCTTTATCTTTAGCATTCTCTCCTTTCGTTTTAACTTTTAAATTCTTAACGCCAATACCTTCATAGATTTTTTGATATTTTTCTGTAAATTCTTTTTTAGAAATCGTTTTTTTTGCATGATCTGATAAATAATCATACATATTTGCAAATTTTTTATCATTCCATAAATTGATATATTCTTCAAATACTTGTTTTGGCGGTTCATTTTTATTACATCCTACCAACATAACTGCGAAACAAATGAAAAACAGCATCCATAATTTTTTCAATTCAATCTTCTCCCTTAATTAAAAATCATTATTCCTTTCTTAATTTATTAAATAAAAAATGTTTCAACGCTTAATAGACATTGTAAGTAATGACATTGTTCCATATTTACAAAAAAATTAATTTACACTTAAGTTGCATTAGAAGAGGGAAGTTTGTAAGCTTCTTACAAGCTTAAGGAACATCTATATTTAGCAAACGTTATCATTATTAGTGGTGTTTTGAAAAATTCATTTAAAATACCTTTTAGTTCGTTTTCGCCGATTTTACCTTTTTTCTTTATAGATTTTTGAAACAAAAAATAGAATCCTAATAATAAGGATTCTATATCAATAAATATCAAAAATCACTTAGGGTATAAGTGTTATTTTCATCACTTCGAGCCGTTAATAGTTAGATTTGTTTTTCTTAATCTAATGGTGATGCGATTCTACCCATATAGACTTTTTTACTTTTCCGTAATATTTATAAAATTCACGGCTCTCTTGTCCTCAGTACCTAACGCCGTATTCACTTTATCTATTTCCTTGCTTAATTCTAGTGCTTTCCCTTGATTGACTAAATTAAGATTTCCAAAAGATTTATTAAAAGATAGAATCTGTCTAGTTTTTTCTTTCCCATTTATTTCTTTGAATAATGTATCCTCTACAATTAATAGGATTACGTTGGATCCACCACGATGCGGAGATAGCCATACATCCCCTTCATATTGAACATTCATTTTTTTCTGATCAAATGTTAGTTCTTTCAAGTCTTTATATTCTTTATTTGCAAATAAGATAGTTTCATCTTTTTCTATTTTTGGTAACGAACCAATAGGGACTGATGATGTAAGCCCCTCGTTATTATCTCTTTCGCGTATAAGCCCCTTTTTATTCATTTTTTCAGCAGTTGTTCTACTAATAAATAGTAAATTACTAGTAGCAGTATCCATAGAATCCCCCAAATTAGTCGGTAGCTTTATGTCGAGCTTGTTATTATCTATCGTCCCTTCTTTTAATTGATATAGGTCTTGTGAGCTTGTTATATCTTTGTATGAGTCAATTATAGAGCTCCTTGTTTGTTCGTTTATCGCTCCTACTTCTATTGAAATTCCATTTGCTGGAGAGTCTTTTGTACTAAATAATGAACATGCTCCTAACACGGTAATCGAAATACCAGCTACTATTAATAACCCAAATCTTTTTTTCATTCTATATTCTCCTTATTTTTATTTTTTTGAATTGAATTAAATCATTGTTTTATACATTTTCTTCAAATATTGAGCACGAACAAAGTAGAAGTATATAATTTGTAAAACTAAGAAACAAACCAATACTATAACGGAACTACCCAAGACTGAAAAATCAGCTAACTTTTGCAAGGCCATAAAAGCTACGACACTATGTGTAATTGCTATTACAATGGGTAAAAAGAATAGTAATACAAGTTGACGTGACACAATTTTCTTTAATTCGAGTTTACTTAAACCAACTTTTGCTATCATTTTATATTGCTGCTGATTTCGTTCTAAATCTGTGTATAATCGGAAATATAAAAAACTTGCAGCAAATGTAAAGAAAACAATGCCTATTAATACACTCATAATGGATGCAAGTCCAAAACCTTGTTTCATCCCTATCCAAGTAAGAATTAAAGTCGAAAATGTATATTTTTCGTTGTCTATTATATGCTCATTTATACCTTTATTATCCTTCTGAAAAGCAGCTACAATATTTTCCGCAACTTTTTTTGTTTTCTCCCAATCTTTCACAATAAAACCATTAATAATGTATTCAAAATAATAATTCTCTGGATCCACTATCATTTGATTATATACAGCGTCTGGTACAATAATTATCGTTACTCTTGTATCTTGTAATTCTTTCGGAGTAAGTATTTTATTTACATGCATATCTTTTTTTATATCTCTATACAACAATTGAAAGCTATTTTGATTAGATTTTGAATTAGCAATTTTTTTTGAAGGTATGACAAGACTATCATTTTCATCTTTTAAGCTTTCTTTTTCAAAACCAAATGCCTTAGCTAACTTATTATAATCACTTAATTTTATAACGGTTGATAATATATTACTGTTATAGAGAGTATCTTGAATTTGTTTTATTGAATAAGTCACCTGTTTGAAATTAAACTCACCACCATGGAGTTCGCTTTCTATTTTTTTTAAATGTTCTTTTTCTAAATGGTTATTATTATAAGACTGATAAGAAAATGCAAAAGGACTTTCCGATTCAGCCATGGATGAGTTGCCTAATCCCATACAAGTCCCCACTGCAGTGAAGGCAACGGTAGAAATAATAGTGACCATAAAAAACATTTTTGCATTATCTTTTAATTGATACACTAAATCTGAGATGGTTAGTATGTTTGTTTTCTTAAAGAAAATATTTTCCCTTTTCTTTAATACACGTAACACATACACACTGAGCTGTGTAAATAAGAAGTACGTCCCAAGTACAACAAAGCTCACCCCTGTCGCCATCATGAATAATACATATTGCATATCCTTGTATTGAATTGCATTAACACTATGGAATACAGCCGTATATCCTAATCCAATACAAATAAGTGCGAATAAAGACAGCCAAAAGGATGATTTGGGTTCAGGCTTTGGCTTTTCTTCTGCTTTTATTAATTCTACTAATTGCTCTACATTTACTAGTCGAGAAGTGAAAAGTGAAATAAATAAAAATAATAAGAAGAAAGCTCCAAATGTTATTCCAATTGCTTTAAAGGGCATGTAAAATGGGAGTCCTTTATCAATCATTAGCAGATTGTTGCTCATAATTAAGATAAACTTAGAGAACGCCATTCCAATTGTAATTCCTGTTAAAATTGAAGCGATACCAATTATTATATTTTCAATAAATACTAATTTGTTCAATTGTGAACGTGACATCCCATGTAGCATTAGAATTCCAAAATCTTTTTTTCTTGTTTTTAAAAATGCACTTACAGAATATAGGATAAAGAAGAATGAGAAGAAAAATATTAACCCCTGCGATATTTGTAATCCTGACTTTGCAAATGTATTGATTGTTACACTGGTAGCAAGATCGCCTTGTAAATTAGGATGAAATGCAAGTAATGCATAGGTAAAGAAAATCATAATAGCAAACGTACTACTTAAAAAATGAGCCAAATATGTTCTTTTACTACGAATAACGTTATTAAATGCGAACTGTCGAAAAGTCATTTGCATTTCCTCCTAATAATGCTAAAACCTCTAGAATTTTTTGATAGAACACTTTGCGATTATCTCCACAATAAATCTCATTGTATAATTGTCCATCTTTGATAAACACAATTCGATCACAATAACTTGCAGCCATTGCATCATGTGTCACTAACATCATCGTTGTGCTATTTTCTTTATTAAGCTTTGTCAATAATTCCATCACATCACTAGCAGATTTTGAATCCAGATTTCCTGTAGGCTCATCCGCAAGTAATAATTTTGGATTATGAATAGTAGCACGTGCGATTGCAGTTCTTTGTGCCTGCCCACCAGAAATTTCATACGTACGTTTATCTAATATTTCAGTTATCCCTAGTTTTTTAGCAATAGCTTCTACTTTCCCTTCCATTTCTCTAGGACTGACACCATCAAGTGTAAGTGGAAGAACAATATTTTCTTTCACTGTCAATGTATTAAGGAGATTAAATGATTGAAAAACAAACCCTAATTCACGTCTTCGAAATAAAGACAGCTGATTTGGAGATAACAGATACGGATTTTCTCCATGAATTAATACTTCTCCTGATGTTGGAGCATCTATAGTAGACACCATATTTAATAGCGTTGTTTTACCGCTACCAGATGGTCCCATAATTCCTACAAATTCACCTTTGTTTATTTTTAAATCAATATGGGATAATGCTGTATAAGAAATTTTCCCAGGATAAACCTTCCCTAAATCTGAAACATGTAGTATCTCCACAAGTATTTCACCTTCCATTTCTCTTTTCGATATATGAAGTGTAACCTATATATAGTATGTCTCATATCGATTTCCCTAACAGTTATCTAACAAGTTTGTAAGATTCAAAAGAAAAACCGATGAAAAGTATACCTTTCATCGGTTAACGAGATGCATACGGGAATATGATTCTAACTTTTGTTCCCTTACCTACTTCAGATTCTAGCTCAATCTTATGATTTAATTTTTCACATACTTCTTTAACAAGATATAATCCCATTCCCGTAGACTCTTTAAATTTCCTACCATTTTCTCCAGTATAAAATGGATTGAAAACACGTGGTAAATCAGCAGTAGGAATACCAACCCCATGATCTTTTACTTCTAAAATAATTGCTCGTCCTTTTGAATACGCCGATACTATTACTTTCTCTTTCTTACTTGATGAATATTTAATTGCATTTGATAGTACTTGATTGAGTATAAATCGAAACCATTTCTTATCTGTTTCTACAATAAGATTCTGATCTACTTTTACCTCTGGATACACATAACTACGTATAAATAGACGTTTATTTTCATGAATAGCAGAATCAATCATTTCCAATAACTGCAATCTGTCCACATGAAAATCCTGTTCAAATGTTTCTAAACGAGCAACATATAAGACCATTTCTAATCCTTTTTTGATTCTTTCCGTTTCTTCATTAATACTGTCAAATCGAGAGTCATCTGCATCTTGTGTAATTAACTCAATAACAGAAAGCGGTGTTTTCATTTGATGAACCCATTGATTCATAAAAGTCATTTGTTCTTGTTGTTTTCGTTCCCATTTTTTTAATTGGTTTTGATAATATTGATATTGAGATTGTAGTAATGTTTCTAAGGCCATTGATAATGGAGTCAAATCACTATCTTTTATTGACTCATTTAAAGTTTCCATTGGTGTTGATAGACGCTTGTAGAATGAACGATGACTATAATAACGATATATTAAATAACCCATTAATAAAAAAACACCCAAAAATACAGAATATAATGCCGTCAAAATATGTGGATAACCATCAAACCAATATATAAAAAGAATGATAAGCAATTGGGCAAATGTATAACAAATGAGTGGAATATGTTCCTGTAAAAATAATTTCATTATTCCTTTCCTTCCTTCTCCCAAGTAGCATGCAAACGATATCCAGCACCACGAACTGTTTCCAGTGCGTTTTCAATACCTAAATCTTGCAATTTCCTTCTAATTCTACCTATGTTTACACTCAATGTATTTTCGTCTATATATGAGCTATCCCATAGTTGTTCTAAAATCACTTCACGTTTTACAAGGAGCGGAGACTTCGTTATCAATATTTCTAATAAAGTGGTTTCTTTTCTAGTAAGTAAAATTTTCCTATCATTTAGTTGAAGTTCCATTCTTTCTGGGAACAGGAATAATCCCGATTGCTCAACTATCCGTTCTTTTACTTTAGGAGCATATTCACCGTATGCTCTTCTGAGTTGACTACGGATTTTAGACATTACAACCTCATAATAGAAAGGTTTCGTAATATAATCATCACCACCATTTTCTAAAGCCATAACTTGATCCATCTCTCCACTCCTTGCAGATAGAAATACAATTGGACAAGTAGAAATTGCTCGTATTTGGCGACACCAATAATAACCATCAAAATTAGGTAAATTTACATCTAATAGCACTACATCTGGTTTTATCTCTTGAAATATTTCTAAGATATTTTCAAAATCCTCTATAATAATACTTTGGTATCCATATTTTTTTATATGAGTTCCCAGTAATTCAGCAATTTTCATATCATCTTCTACAATCATGATTGTATTCATAACGTACTCTCCTTTAATTTAGGCGCAATTTTTAAAGTTCATTTGGTATTCAATATTTTACTTATGTAAAAAAGATGATATTTTACCTACCCTCACAAATGCAATAAGTATCCAATAAAGCGTATATTTGTTGTTACTTAATAAATTGAATAGGGATTGTTTCTATCTTTTTTCTTTACTTAAGTCGATTCTTTTTTAAACACATAAAAAGACCGCCACAGTTTTGTGACGGAAAAACAGAAAAATTTTAATAACTAATTACTATTATTATTTATTTGTAGTTTTTAAGGTATCTAACGCTATTTTGGTTGCTTCTGCAATAAGCTTATCATCGTATTTAGCATCCTCTTTATCATGATTAGAAAGTATCGCAAGAACAATTGGCTTTTTATTTGGTGGCCAAATAATTGCGATATCATTTCTGGTTCCATAAGATCCCGAGCCTGTTTTATCAGCTACTTCCCATCCTCCTGGAACTCCAGCACGAATTAAGCTGTCTCCCGTAGTGTTCTTTTTCATCCAATCTATTAATAAATCCCGTTTCTCAGTTGAAAGTACATCTCCTAGCGTAAAAGCCTGAAGACTAGTAGCTAATGCCTTTGGGGTACTAGTATCATGTACATCTCCTGGATGCACTTCGTTTAACTCTGGTTCAAAATGTTCAGGATTTGTAACGGTATCTCCTATTTCTCTCAGTGATTTTTTGAATTCACTAGGTCCACCTAATTGTTTAAGAATAAGATTTTGTGCAGTATTATCACTATATCGAAGGGAAGCATCTGCAAGCTCTTTCAGAGTCATACCTGTATCAACATACTTTTCTGTAATTGGATTGTAATTAACAAGATCTTCACGAGTATACAAAACTCTTTGATTTAGATCTTCTATTGATTTCTTTTGTAAAAGTACTCCCACAGCTAAAGCTTTGTGGGTAGATGCGTATGCAAACCGTTTATCTGATTGATATGTAACGGTTTGATTCGTATCAGTGTCCAATGCATAAATACCGAGTTTAGCATCAAATTCTTTTTCAAGTTTAGCAAAAGAATCATTACCAGTAGTTTCTTGTTTGATTTGATTTGTTTGTTTCGTTTGTTTAAGTGATTCAGATTGAGTATTACTATCGGAACAGCCTATAAGCGTTGCACATGAAAGAAATACTACAGGTACCGCCTTTTTGTAATGTAAAATGTTAAAAAACTTGTTTAAGACTATCATACATTTTCAACCTCTTTCAAGAATATATGGTTTTTCTAGGTGTTATACATACCAATAAAATTAAAGAGTATATCGGATATCACTCTTCAAGCATCCAACTTATCATAAACACCTGTTTTATACGAATACTTAATAGACAACCTAAGTAACAAGTTTGTTCCATACATTTAAAAATATTTTAATCAACAACAAAGTTATTAACAAAAAAGTAAGGAGTGAATCGACTGTTCACTCCTTTGAATGATAACCGTAGAGGTCCATTTAGCTTTGAAATAAAAATTGATAAAAAAGTGCTTTAAGCTTTTTTTAATAGCAAATGTAAAAATCCATTTTCAAAAAAATTTAATCAAAAAGGTGTTCAGGGGAGGCAATCTGAATAAAATTCAAATGTTTCATTCGGTTTATGACAGATAGTCCTTCATTAACTCTATGTAATTCAAGCCATCTTTCGAAACCAGAAAAAAAGGAAGAAAAGCCAATAGATTTTTGCAAACTGGGCGTATAATTTGATATTGTAAAGCCCTCTGGCATCAATTTGTTCATCACCTATCATCATGTATCCCTTGGTTGAAACCATCAGCTTTTCTGTACCGCTTCCCAGTGAATAGCTCGAAAAGTTATGGGTGTTGAGCTCAACTTAACGACGACGGGAGCTGCCCCCAATTAGTGATGAAACCCATTATCACATTTCGTATCATGAGGCATAGACCCATCCAGGGAATCCAAAAAGGCAACAGCCTGTTTGAGGTTTCTCAAAAATAAATGCGCGAGATCCATGGAAAATCCATTTCGAACCACAACGCGCATAATCGTCACCGCTTCTAGATTTGGAGGCAATGGATAGGCAGGTACTTGCCAACCGAACACACGCAATTGTCGAGATAAATCATAAAGATTCCAGTTTGATGTGTGACCATTTTTCAGTCGCCAAGCGAAAACCGGTATATCCGAACCATCGGACAAAAGTTCGAAAGGTTCCATCTTTTGAATCGCCTTGCTAAGAAAAAGAGCGACTTTCTGAGAAGCCCTTTGGACATCATAGTAACCCCTTTTCCCCAAACGCAGGTAATTGTAATATTGCAGGAGTACTTGTGCACCAGGACGTGAAAAATTCAGGGCAAAAGTTGGCATGTTGCCGCCTAAATAGGAGACGCGGAAGATTAGATCCTCAGGGAGATCATCAGCTTCCCTCCAAATTATCCAACCCAATCCAGGGTAGACTAATCCATATTTATGTCCGGATACATTGATGGACTTTACCCTCGGCAATTGAAAATCCCAGACTAAATCTGGTTGAAGAAACGGGGCTATAAATCCGCCCGAAGCCGCATCCACATGCATAGGAATGTCGAGTCCCGTCCTCTCCTGTAAATCGTCCAACGCTTTTGCAATGGCAGCAACTGGTTCGTAACGTCCGGTATAAGTCTCACCGAGAATCGGTACCACACCAATCGTATTTTCATCCACGGCTGCAATGACCCCCTGAGGATCCAACCGGGAATGCTCAGGGCTAACCTTTACATAGCGTGGTTCAACCTCCCAATAGTTCGCGAATTTTTCCCAAACGACTTGAACAGCAGAACTAAATACAATATTAGGCCGATCCACCGGCTTCCCCTCTCTTTTGCGTGCATTTTGCCAGCGTCTCTTTAACGCAAGCCCCCCGAGCATACATGCTTCCGACGATCCAGTTGTTGAAACGCCCATAGTTGTAAGGGGGCTAGGGGAATGCCAGAGATTGGCTAAAATGCGAACACACCGCTCCTCAATTTCAGCTGTCTGTGGATATTCGTCCTTATCAATCATGTTCTTATCAAATGATTTAGCATATAGCCGCTCTGCGGTAGGCTCCATCCAGGTGCTAACGAACGTTGCAAGATTCAAGCGTGCATTGCCATCTAGAGTAATTTCATCATGGACGATTTGATACGCTGTTTCTGGTAACATGCCTTCATCAGGCATGTTAAATCGCGGAACGACTGATTCTCCTTTGCGGGCAAACAGAGGATTTATAGAAAATTCGGGAGGCAGCTCCATTTGCACATGACGTGGTAGATATTGTGGATTATCTGGCATAATCTCTTTTCCTTCATATGTATCGTTTTGAACTTCTTCTTTTCGATCCTGCGGCATACTAGTCCCCCTTAATTAATGGTTTAACAAATATATTATTTACAAAAAAATATTTGTTAAACCAAGGAGGAAATTCTATTAAAAGGTACTGCCACCATTCAAATTAAAGAAATATAGTTTGTGATTATAAAATAGAAATCGATTTATATTATAATGAAAACATCGAATATATGAATGTGATTTTCTGAAATTTCTAAGACTACATTACAAATGTGAATAACTAAAAAACTATCAATTCAAATAATTTGAGAATATGGAACATTTTAAGCGAGATTGAGATAATTATATTCACAAAAGAATTGATGCAACGTTAAAAAGAATGAGCCCGGTACAATACCGGACTTATATTCATACAACCGCCTTATTTTTCTATTTAACTGTTGGGATTCAGCTCATAATGAAACATACTTTTACATAAAAGACTTTCGTATATAAATTTTTCAAATGAGTTATTAGCGAATTGTTGACCAATATCACTTTCTGAGTGAGTAATTTTTTTGATTGATGATGTAATAAATTTTGTTCTTTTCTTTTATGTAAAATATTCTAGTTTTGCATTAGGAAAGAACTGTTTCATATAGGAATACAGATAGTTTTTTATATCCTCTTCTTCTTCTTTTTGATAAATGTATTTTCCGATTCCATATTTCCCCCATTTATACCTTCTTTTCTCTTCATCTAATTCTAATTTTGTCATCGGGTAGTTTTTTTCAATCATTCTCTTAGCTGGCTTTGTAAAACGATGTTGAATAAATTCAAATGTAATATCATCCCGTGCATCAAGAGGTAATTCAGCATTTAGGCGTTCAAACATATGATAGTACCCTTCCTGCCAGCCTTCATGCAGGTAAATAGGAGCTACAATGAAACCAAGAGGATATCCGGCTCTAGCTACTTTTCCTGCTGCCTCAATTCGTTTAGCTAAGGGAGAAGTTCCTGGTTCAAAGTTTTTAATCACATAATCAGCGTTTACACTAAAGCGAAATCTTGTTTTTCCATTATGTTTAGCATCAAGTAAATGATCTACATGGTGAAATTTCGTAACAAATCTCAATTTCCCATATTCTGATTCTCCAAAATGCTCAATAGCCCGTTTAAGGGTATGCGTTAAATAATCGATTCCTACAATATCTGAAGTACACGACGCTTCAAATCTTGTTACTTCAGGTGCACGCTCTTTCATGTATTTATCAGCAGCATCTAAAATTTCTTCAACATTTACATACGTTCGTATATAAGGCTTACTTCCCATCGTTGTTTGTAAATAACAATAATGACAATGCCCCATACATCCCGTTGCAAAAGGAATTGCATACTCTGCTGAAGGCTTGGAAGTATCAAATTTCAGTGTTTTTCTAACACCAACAACAAGCGTAGATTTTGCTACTCGATACTTTTGAAAATCATTATCGCCTGGCAAATCTCTTACTTGATTATGGGAAGTAGTATGTCGAATTTCAACATCCATCTTTGAAAACTTCTCAAACAGCTCTTTTCCCAAAGGATAATCTAATGCTTTAGGTTCAAAATATACGAGCTTAGGCATAAATGGCTTATTCATTCCAACATCCCCTCTGAAATATCACCATAATAGTAAGTGTATGCTTGATTTGCTTCATCTTCGGTAGCATATATAGCCATCTCATTTGTTAGTGGATAATACGTTTCGTAAAGAAATAGTGCTAATTCAGTAGGTCTTTCAGGATTATATACAACTGCTGCAGCTTGTATATTAGCTACGTCTTGAGTATGAGGATTTCGATAAAAAATATAGACAATGTCACCAGCATGATACGTATTACTTTCAGAAGAAAATTCCATTCCATCACCATCTCATTTCATAAAATTCAATGCTCAAAGTTTTACTTTCTAATTTCCCTGTAGTGTAGCTATTTAATTTCATTGATAATGATTACGTCATACAAACATACTTTGAAAAATGAATAATAAATGCACTACCAAAAAGGCAAGCATATATCAATGCTTGCCTTTCGTTCTAACGACGATGTTCAACAAGATCGATTACACCTAAAACGACGTGAGCTAAACCAAAACCAAATACTGTATTTGCAATCATTTTATTAGTTCCACGAGTTTGTTTAAGAGCATAACCTGCTGCGGTCACTGCTGTACCTAAAGCTGTTGGAATTAATCCTTCACGAATGTCCACAGTGATGCCTCCTTGTTTCGTAGTTAGTAAATTTGTTTTAATGCCTCGAAGTAAAGTATTAAAACAAGTATTAGTATTTTTCTTTTTAATAAAATTATGTGAAATTTTCATAAATAATATTTTAAATCCATAACAGCTATAAAGATTGAAAAAATTATTAATTAACAAATAAGAGAATATCTTCAAAACGTATTTTCATATAAAAATTGTATACCTCAGACAAAAAAATTCTTTGTGGAAATTCTCTCCATAAAAAAGTGCTCCTACATTTATATAGGAGCACTTTTTTATGAAACACTATTCTTTATTTGCCTATGAACCACTTTATTATAATAACCATGCTTTACAACTTGCCTAACATCATCTACCTCAATATCCATTCTTTCCGCAATATCTACAACAATTGTATTTTGTAAAACATTCACTACAAACCCCATTAATTGTAAATTAGGGTTTTTACGATATGAAAATTGAACGTAATCCCCAAGTGTTACTTCTTTATTATGCTTCATTTGGCGCCCCCTAAATTATTGATAGTTATACAATAGTTTTCCCTTTTTTTACTTCTTCATAATGGGGTTACCAGTTTATCATTTTAGCTAATTCATCTCCCACCTACTCACTCTACGTTCCTTGAGGAAGGGGTCTTCTTGGCTAAAACGATAAAAGTTATGCATATAATTAAAAAAGACAAACTCTCCAAGATGAGGAGTTTGTCCAAAACCATGATCTCTTTAAATCAAAAATATAGAATTCAGTTCCGATAAGAATCTTTCTTTTTTCCATATCACACGATTTTTGCATCAGAACTAACTACAGTAGATTAAAATAATGACTTAATACTTGCTAGAACAGTAAGTATCCCTATAATAATTACAAATACATTACTCATTTTCCCTCTGTATTTTGCTAGTACTGGTACTTTACGAATCGCATACATCGGTAATAGACATAAGATAGCAGCGACTAACGGACCGCTAAGGGCATCAATGATTCCAAGAATACTTGGATTTGTATAAGCAACATACCAGCATGTTAATACAACAAAAGTAAGAATCATTGTCTTAACTGTTTTTTCTCCTATATCTTTCCCACGTTTTTTACTGGACTTGATAATCATGTCACGCATTACCTCATACGCTCCTATATAATGGCCAAGGAAAGACTTTGTAATAGCCACAAACGCAATGATAGGAGCTGCAATCGTGATTACTGGTGAATTAAGCTCATTAGCAAGATATGATAGGATTGACAAGTTCTGTTCTTTTGCCACCTTAAGATCATCTGGAGTCAAACTTAAAGTACTGCTCCAAACAAAGAACATAACAACAGCGAATGTGATGATATAACAAACTTTTTGTATTTGGGCACACTTGGCATCAGTAGCGTCTATTCCATACGTAGCTCTCTGTTTCATAACGAATGACGAAATCATAGGAGAATGATTAAACGAGAATACTATGATTGGTAGTATCATCCAAATCGTTCCGAAATACCCTGTTCCAGTTGAAGCAGTAAAAACACTTGAAAAACTTAGCATTGAAGTATTCCATTGTGGAATTAAAGATATTGCAATAAAAAGTAGGGAAGCAATGAAAGGATATACTAGCATGCTCATTATCTTTACAGTAATATCCTGACCAAAATTTAGTATAGTGATAAGACCGAGTACTAATACAAGTGATAAAATAGCCCTTGGAGGCTCCGGTATGTGCAATTGGTGTACAATAAAACTACTTGCAGTATTTGTAAGTGCGACCGAGTACATCAGCACGATCGTATAAATGGAGACGAAATATACAATGTTAAAAATGATACTTGCTTTATTTCCGAAATATTCTCTTATTGTACCTGTAATCCCCTCATCGGCAGAATTCGAAGCGTAAATCATTTTAGCAAGCGCCCTATGTGAGTAGTACATAACTGGATATGCAAGTATGGTAATTAACAGCAATGATAATAAACCACCTGAACCTGCATTAATCGGTAAAAAGAGTACCCCTGCTCCAATTGCTGTTCCAAAAAGGCTCAATGCCCAGGTAGTATCCTGTTTATGCCATTTTTTAGGGTCTAGATATTTTTCATTTTTTACTGCTGTATTATCAGCTTGAAATTCTATGTTTTTTGCAGTATTCCCATTCATATAATAATTCCTCCTTGTTTCCTATTCTTACGTCTTTATTTAAGGTATAGGAATATAGACCGTTCTTTTTGTTTATAAAGTGCGCCACATCGTATATCCTTCTTCTAAGTTGATCAGACTCAAAAAATTAACGAAGCATCAACCTGAAGAGTTTGTTACCACTTACAAAATGTTTCAATTATATAGTAGGATATATTATTGATAATTCCCAATATCCAGAAATCCTTAAGCGAACAATAGAGAATAGATTGTTAACCATTTCACAATACAGACGGTAACTGTTTATTGATTTGATTGTTTCTCCCCAAATATTTTATTTTTAATAGCAATCCCTGTAGGTGTAGCCGCAATTCCACCTAAACCTGTCTCTCTTAATTCGCGAGGAATCTGTCTTCCAACTCTATACATCGCTTCAATAACTTCGTCAGCATTGATGATATTGTTTACGCCGGCTAATGCGATGTCCGCTGCTGCTAAAGCATTTGTCGCTCCAATGGCGTTTCTCTTTACACAAGGAATTTCTACCAAACCAGCGACCGGATCACAAACTAAACCGAGTAAATTCTGTAATGCAATCGAAAAAGCTTCAGAAGATTGCTGTGGCGTTCCACCTGCAGCTTCTACCGCAGCTGCAGCCGCCATTGCTGAGGCACTGCCTACTTCAGCTTGACATCCTCCATACGCTCCTGAAATACAAGCGTTGTTTGCTACTATCGTTCCAAATAACGCTGATGTGAATAGAAAATGTATCATATCTTCATGACTTAACTGCAACGTATCTTTAATACTAAATAGGACTCCCGGAATCGTCCCACTCGCACCTGCTGTTGGAGTTGCACAAATAGCTCCTAATGCAGCATTTACTTCATTAACACCGATAGCACTTTGAATCCCTAACACCATCAAATCTCCAGAAAGAGTTTTCCTATTTTCTCGATAGTTTTTAATTTTAACTGCATCACCTCCGGTTAAACCGGTAGGAGAAAATACACCGTCGCCCTCGATACTTTTATTTATAGCATTTTGCATAGTCGCTAAATTTCGTTCCATTTTACTCCAAACTTCTTCATAAGAAATTTTAGTTTGTTCGATTTCCTGTTCAATTGCTAATTTATAAATTGGCTTTTGTCTTTTATTAGCTGCATCCACAATTTCTTTTATGGCCATATACATATTTTTTCACTCCTTAATGTAACTAAAGAATAATAAGATTAGCTATATTGCTTAAATTCCCTAATTCCTCCTGAGCATTACCAGGCAATAGCGAATCCAAAGCGAATGCATATAAATATTTTGTTTTATCTTTCAAACTATGAAAGTTGTTAATTTCAACATCATATTGTTTAAAGATCCTGCGTAAGACAAATTCAAAGTCAGCTCTTTCTGAAATCGCAATAACAACTGGCAATGGCCCCTGCAGTTCTAAGCTAAATCCATCAATTTCAACATATTTGACTTCAATCAATCCACCGCCGACCGAAATACCCATCGTTCTAATACTTCGACTGTCATCCTCTACATATACATCTGCCGTATTTGGATGACCGGCAGGACTATCACCTGATTTTTCAATAAAAGTAATGTCAATCCCTTTAGATTCTGCTATTTTAATAGCATCTGGCACTTTACTGTCATCTGCAGCAAAGCCTAATATACCAGCAATTATTGCAAAATCAGTTCCGTGACCTTTATGGGTTTCAGCAAATGATTCATAATACGTTACCACAACTTTTTTTGGAAGACCTTGAAATAATTTATTAGCAACTGTTCCAATAGACAAAGCACCTGCAGTATGTGAACTTGAAGGACCTATCATTATGGGCCCAATCACATCAAAACAACTTTTGTATTTAACAACCTTTTTTTCTTTAATAGATGCTACATTCATGTTCATATATGCACCCCCATAATTTATGATTTTAATTGCAGTTGAAACTAAGTTATTAGAATAATTAATTCAAAACAAATTCTCGTTGTTAACGCTTTCTTTTGATGTTAAATAAATTTCCTTTCTAATTACACATCCTTTGTAGAGTAATCAAATCATATCAGTATGTCCAATTTAAGAAAGTTACTTGTAAGGTCTTTAGAATTTTTGCACCAAAACTAGGTTTGATATTTTATCTAGCGGTAATAAACTATCTCTAGACGCCCTCATTATAACTTGTATATTTATGAGTTTAATCTTTTTTTATTTTTAGAAAGATCGAATAAACAGAATCTTGAATGGATAATAAATTACACTTAGCATGTAGCAATTGTGTCCTTTATTTGAAGCTGTATTAGTTAGTAAAAAATTAAAAATAGCACAGATTTCCTTTCATTAACACCTTGATTATATTAGAAAATCATTATAAAGATACTTATATTGTCCTTTTTTAGAACATTTTATTTTGGACGGAAAACCTGTTGTAATAAATAATTCATTCAGACGAAAAGAAATACATAAATGAAATATAAAACCATTTAAGTATATTGATTACATAACTCGCATTAATATTAATTGTCAAAAAAAACGAACTTCTTTTACCAATCTTAACATAAAGGATACGTTCCAAATAACGATGGCGATTCATTGCAGGTTTTTCAAGAATGATTTACGCCCAAGCTAGAGAAGGACATTTCCCTTCCTTCTTTACTAAATTACATTCTAAATCCCAAACTCCAACTAGGGTTTTGCTAGTTTTAGGCGGAATTTTTAGTTGTATTTTAATTTTTTATGGTATAGCACGACCAAATTTAGAGATGCTTCTAAAAGGCCCTAGTGTAATTTTTATTACCTCATATATTTTTACAATGCTAGCTGCTCTTAAGTTATTAAAAGTTACAGATATAGGTTGGTGGATGGCCTTCCTGTCTCTAGTTATATGTATTTTTGTATACTCATTTAGTGGTTGGGCGATTTTCTATCCAGTAATTCTATCATTCATAGGTTGGATTTATATACTTATAAATAATAAGTCCAGCACTGTAATCAATCATCAATTAGATACATCTAATGAAAAATAGTTTTATAATTTCTATAAACTAATTCTACAAATTATATACTGTTATTAACACTATCACGGCTGGAATAGATAAAAATTCTGCTAACTTATAATTAGCTCAAATTAACTTAATGAAATATGGATAATTATGTGTATTCAAGAAAAAACCAGGATAACTTTTTAAAATCATCCTGGTTTTTTCTATATAAAATGAATTTCGTTATTTTTAGTTCCCCCCTATATATATACTATCTTCTTATTTATATATTTACCTTCTCTTCTCCATCATCCTGTTTTTCAATTAAATTTAAGTAAAAATGTATGACAGTTTTGTTGTAATACGGAGAGATGTAAATAAATGATAGATTAAATGTAAACATTCCGACATGTTGCATATCCAGCATATGTTCAAATTTTCACTGTATATGGTGTAGTAATAGATACCACATTAGGTGGAACATCAAGGGAGAATTCAGTTACAGTTGTAAATATTTGTTACTGAGGATACTCCAAGGATTAAAAATTTATTTTTTAAGATTTTCACTGAAGAATAGTAAATAGAATATTGTATAATCAATTAAAAAAACAGCAAATTTACAGGGTAATTGAAAAAAACCAAGTGCATTGCACTCGGCTTTATGGTCGATTAAACAATTTTACTTCAGACGTATTAAACTGATGTAGATAGTCTTTAGTCGAAGTATAACCTGAATTCATGAGTGTTTTCTTTTCTTCTTCTGTGATATCAAAATTAAACGACGGCGTAAAGAATGTATTGATAAATACAGTGCGGGCAGCATCTTCTTTGGTTGTTTTTCCGCTCTCATGACCTTTGATCATGGTTTGAGACAAATTCCATGCAAAATGAATAAGAGAATGGCCAATATGATGTTCTGTTGAAGTTGCGATTTGTTTTAACATGGCAATCTCGGCCTGAGATTCTAAACGGAAACCTAGTGTTTCTTTGTTGTAGACAATTTCATCTGCAGGATCAAAGAAAGATGCATTGTATTTCGTGTGTAAGCTTCTTAATGTAGAATAATCCTCCGTATTGCTTACCAGTTTATTAACCTCGTCAATCGTATCTGTGGTCGTGAAGTGTTCTTCTTTATTCACAAAACTTTTCCGATCAAATAAACGAATTGGGTAGTTATCGAGTACACCTCCGTCTACATAATAATCTTTATCCCATTCCACAGATTTAAAAAAGAATGGGATCGACATCGAAATCCGCACAGCAGCTACTAACGGGACATCAGGTGTCGTTTCGCGAGAAAACGTACGAAGCTGGTGTGTAGAAACGTTCGTTCCTTGGAAAAACACGTCTTTTCCTGTTTTGTCATACAACTGCTGAAAGGTTGTATCCTTATTCCCTGTCCACTTTTCAACGATGTTTCCTACCCACTCAGTAAAGAACCCCCCTTTTTAGATACCAAAACCATCAAAACATAAACGAATGTTATCTTGTACAATCGAAAAATCATCATCTTTAAACGCTTTGAAATTCATGTCTTTGTGGATTTTTACAAGATCTGCGAATGGAATGGAAAGACCTAAAAGTAATGCAGTAATCGCTCCCGCTGAAGTCCCTCCAAATCGTTGTATTTCTGGTAAAATCCCTTCTTCATTTAGTGCACGGATGGCACCGATATAAGCGCTTCCCTTTACTCCGCCACCTTCAAATACTAAGTTACGAAATGGATATTCCATTATATACCTCCAATAGATAAATTTTTAATCTGTTATAGTATCGGAAGTATATTGAAATATATCCAAATGTTATTAAAAACGTTTCATTTCATGTGATACGTATGGCAGAATTAACTTTATTCAATGGATGAATTCTTTGAAAGAGAAGGAATTTTCTTTACACTAATAACAACTAAACATTACCTTAAAATAATCATTTACAGTTGTTTGCACATTCAAATCACATCCTTTTCAGCGCTGGCTTTTTTCTATATCAAATACTATCACACAACTTTTCCACCTACTATATTAATAAGGTTTAATATTCGAGTAAAAAAATTTGGATAAAAAACCAAATCCACAAATCATACCAAACAATTATATTGAATAATATAGTATTAATACTTCCGCACTTATCACCTATTTAATTTATTGGACATTTATACTTCAAAAAAATTACACATTATTCACAATTAGGGTAAATGTCCGAAAAATAATTCAAATATGTTATTATATAACATTATTACGAGTTTTTTGTAAAATGTAATATATTTTAAGATAATATAAAATCCGTTTTTCTATAAGAGAACTTAATTTTTATGTAATGCGAAATTTTTAGCAATACATTATTAATTTAGTTATAAAAACGTATAAAGACCACCTATTTCCATAAGTGATCTTTCTTTATGATTCTGCATTTGTACACTTCTGTAGAAAAATAGTGTAGATACGCTTTGTTTGTTAAATTTTTAGTCCTCTCCATTTACTAAAAAATATAGCTTAATACAATTAATATGGTATTCGTTACATTGCAAACTATTATTCTGTCTTCTGTACAAGCACACTACTAAAAATCAATTCAGCAACTTTTACATATCCTTTTGAGTTTGGATGAATTAAATCCTTAGACCAAAGCGTATTGTCATTAACTAAAGGATGACTCCAAAAGTCAACATGATGAAGCTTATACTCTCTACTCAGTGAACATATAACATCATTTGCCTCTAATAATTGTTCCTTTATTATTTGTTTTTTTTCAGAAGCGAAAGGAAGCCTTACTGTAAAATCCGGAAGATTTGCTATCATAATATCAGCACCTGTTTTACTTAATGTATTTATCATAAATTCCATATCATTCTTATATGCATTATGATTCCAACGTCCTTTTAAAACGTCGTTTGCACCTGCAATTAGACTAACCAAATCTGGTTTAAAAGTTAATGCTTTTTCCAATTGCTGCGAGCGAATTTCTTTAGTTACTAACCCACGCTTTGCAAAATTGGCATATTCTATATCGTTTTCACACAGTTGAACAAAATGATCTACCCAGCTTTTTAATGCAATTCCCTCTACTTCATCCCCTATTCCCTCTGTAAAACTATCACCAATCGCTACAAATCGCTTCCACATATGTAGTCCCCCTTTATTTTTAACCATATCTATACTATACAATAGCTCACAACGTAATTGTTATTTCTAAGTGTTTTTTGATTTCAATTATATTCCACTTTACTATATTTACATTTAGAATCCAAAATTGACCGATTCCCAATATACTTAGGAATCGGTCATATTCGTATATTTACTAAAGAGATAAAATCTCTCTAGTCATTATACTTTTTTCAAAAAATTTGTTGTTCTTTGTTTTGCCCAGTTGATACATTTCTTTTCGATTAAATGATACGAAACTATAGAAAAAAGGAGTGTCATTGTAATGCACAAAGTAAGAAGGAATAAGATAGATATCTTTGTATACAAAAGTTTAAATAGTACCATCATGATTGGAAAATGACACAAATAGATACTGTATGAAATTTCTCCTAAATATACAAACACACTCTTATTTAAAAATGCTTTTACTTTTAGGTTACTCATGGCCATTATAATAAATATACTAACACCCATTACGACACCCCAATCTTTTAATAAGAAAGTAGTATCATTACGGGAAATACCATAAATTAAAATGGAATATAAATATAAAATAACCCCTAGTGCAATAAGAAATCCTTTATTAATTTTTTTCATATTCCTATATGAGTAGATAAGTTTTTCCTGATGTTTAAAAAGTAACATCCCAACCATAAACATAGATGTAAAATGCAGTGTATCAGCATAACCATTATAAAACCCCTCAGCTTTCCCAATATGCAACATATTAAGAAAAACATTAATTAAAGAAAAGCTCAAAGCAAATAGTATCGTTTTCTTCCAACTCAGTTTATAAAAAAGAAGGAATAAGAAAGGAAACACAATAGATATACGCATTTCTTGAGCCAATGACCAGATAACTGGATTATAATTTTCCGTAAAAAAGTTATTAAGAAGCACAAAATGGTTTATAATATCTAATTTTGTTATAGAACCTTGCCACCTATCATAGAACCAATCCCGTAGTCCTACCACTTCATACGGTGAAAATAAAATAAATAAAGCAAAGGTAATGATTATCCAAAAATAATAAGGGATATAGATTCTTACAAATCTCTTAATTAAATATCCCCAATAATTTGTTTTTGAATGGTAAAGTGCCATAGATAACACAAAACCACTGAGTACATAAAAAACGATTACAGCTTCTCCACCCGCCCATAAAATCCTAAGCGGGGAAAATTTAATAGAATTAGGCAACGATGGTAGCATTAAACAAAAATGTCCAAATACCACGGTAAGTGCTGCTAACCCTCGTATGGAATCTAATTCTTTTATTCTCTTACTCATAAAATGTTCTCCTTGTAAATTGTAAATTTTGCTGTTCATAAAAGCCACTATACAAATGTAGTGGGAGAATTGTACATATTGTTTCTTTAAATTCCTAATATAAGCAGTACAAAGTTAATTTGACCTCCATTTCTTTATATACATAATTTAAAACAAAATATTTAATACAAAGAAAAGATTTTATTAAATTTTTATAAAATCTAATTACAGAAATACGTACCGGATATTAATTTTTTATTGTCATTTGATGGAATAGTGGGTGGTTTTTCATCATGTAACTTTATGAAACTAACCTTGCACCTGAACCCTTTAAATCGAAAGATTCATAATAAACGCCATCCTTTCTGTATATTTCTACAAAAAGAATAGCGTTTTTTAATTTATGGAAAAAAATGTATGTTAGCTTTTTACTATATCAACCGCACTATCCCACATACCATTAAAGAAAGATCCGATTTTACGCATAAATCGTGTAAACCAATTTGCTTGTTCTACATCAGATTTTGTTACAAGGTCTATTTGTAATGATTTACCTGATAAGAACCCAGGATCTGTATTATCTTTAGGCGAGATAATCATTTTACTTATTGTTACACCTTTTTTAATAGGAGCTTCTTGTTCTTTATTTGATACTTTAAATTCTTTTTTATAAACATCTTTATTGCCCTTTGGCATTGGAAGTGAAACAGCTTGCTTCGTTTGAACTACTACATCTTTGTCTTTCGCATTTGCAACTCGCAAAGTTTCATGCCCTTTTACTACTGAATCTTTTCCGTAGATATTCTTCACTTCAAAATTCGCAAATCCATAATCATATAATTTCTTTGTTTCATCAAAACGTGCTGTATGAGAGTTTGCTTTTATTACTACAGAGATTAGACGCATACCGTTTCTTTCTACTGTACCAGTGAAGCAATCACCGGCTTCTGGAGTAGTTCCTGTTTTCAACCCATCTACACCTTCGTATTGCTTAATTAAACCTTTTAACATCATGTTAAAATTCACCATATCAATTGGATACTTGCCACCCTTTTGGAATGTTTTTTTGGGTATTTTTGCTGTATCTAACATTTTTGGAAAATCTCGAACGAGACGTTGTGCTAAAATCGCACAATCTCTTGCGGACATTTTATTTTTCTCGTCTGGAGTTGTCCCTTCTGGATGATGTCCTTTTAAATCATAGTTTGTTAAGCCAGTAGAGTTTACAAATTTATAATTTTTCATTCCAAACTCTTTTGACTTATCATTCATCATTTTCACGAAATCGGCTTCTTTTCCAGCAATTTCTTCAACTAAAGCGATTGTTGCACCATTTGCAGAGTAAATTGCCATTGCCTCATATAACTCTTTTACTGTATAAGAGCCACCATTTTCTAATGGAACGTTTGATAATGAGCGATCTTGTGAAATCTTATATGCATATTCAGAGATTTTAACTTTTTGATCCCATTTAAGTTTTCCTTTATCCACCGCTTCATGAACTAAGTATTCACTCATCATTTTTGTCATACTAGCAATTGCTAGTGATTCATCCGCATTTTTTTCATATAAAATTTTTCCGGAATTTGCTTCTACTAAAATTGCTGATCCTGCTTCTACGTCTAAAACAGGAACTGTTTCCGCTGATGCTCTTCCAGATGTAACAATTATGCTACAAAATAGTGTAAGCACTGTTACTATTGCAATAAATCTCTTGCAAAACATACCTTTCACTTCTGTTACCTCCAATATCTTTGTACTCAAAAAAAGCGTTATTCTAACATAATCCTTCAAAAAATAGACAGCGATATCAAATTCTATATACATATAAGACATTAGGACGACTTTCATATAAATCATCTCATCCCACCCTTTTAGGCACACTGACACTTAGTATTCCCACACATATCCCTCTTTTTAATACCTTTGTATTTTTCAAAATGATTCGTACTTTCATATTTTTTAGGATTACACTTAATAGACAATATAAGTAATACATTTGTTCCACATTTATAAAAAATAAAACCAGTGTGTCCCGATTAAATTTTGAGGCACACTGGTTGCTAAACTTACTATCGTTTCTTCCATTATTCATATCAATGAACTCTCCCTCATTCTATTAATTATTTTATAAAAATAAAAAAATTAACTTATCAGTATCATGCCTACTATGAATGACCTATTTGAATTATTAACTTAAAAAGTTTCTTAAGTTTAAAAAAAAGCTTATGGAACCTTTCATTCCATAAGCCATTCTATATGATCGGATGTTCAACAATAAAGGATATCCAACCTTCTTTATATTCTGCATGTATATTACCATTATGAAGTTCAACAATTCTTTTTGAGATAGCGAGTCCCAGTCCATTTCCTTGATTATCTTTTCTTGCCTTATCACCCCTGAAAAATCTCTCAAATAATTTATTTGGATCGCTAACAGGTGGTTTCTCAGCTTTATTTGATACTTTCAAAATTGCCTTATTATCAATTACGTCAAGACATATTGATAATTCGGATGGCTTCATGCTGTAATTTATCGCATTCATAAACAGATTTTCATAAACACGTACCATTTTTTCTACATCCATGAAAATAGGTATTGATTCTTCCGTTATTGATTTTTGAACAATTAAACTTTCCTTTTCAAATATAGGAGTGTATTCCCCAACTATTTGCTCCAATAAACCCGATAAATCAACTTCATTAAAGTTTAACTTGGCATCGTTGTCTGATAAACGGGTATACTCAAATAATTCATCAATTAGATATTTCAATCTCTGTGATTTTAAATAAGTGGTTTCGAGATATTCCTGTAATTGTGCTTTACTGTCGTATTGCCCTCTTTTTAATAAATCTACATAACCGATAATAGATGTCAATGGTGTGCGTAAGTCATGAGATACGTTGGTTATGAGTTCATTTTTTGTACGTTCCAATCGTCTTTCCTGTTCAAATGTATTCTCCAATTCCTTGGACATGTAATTAATATTTTGAGCAAGTTGAGTCAATTCGTCTTTTCCCTCGATCTCAATTGTCAAACCCAGTTTTCCATTGGCAATATCATTCACATTATCAGAAATGAGCTTCAAATATACTATTTTCTTTCGAACCAATATTAAAAAAATGATTATAAAAGTAAAGATCGCTAACGCGAATATAAGAAATGTAAGTATATTATTTTCAAATGCACTAAGATTATCAAGATAGTGATTTAGAGTTAATGGAATTATGATATATATAAAAGTGAGGATTGTTAAACCAAACGAAACAAAAAAACTAACTGCAACAGCACCAAGAAGTTTTATAATTATCTTATTTCTAAACCTAACCTTCTTCATATTTTGTACCCAATCCCCCAAACAGTTTTAATATAAATTGGATGTTTAGAATCTTCTTCAATTTTGTCTCTTATTTTTGTAATATGTACCATGACGGTATTATCCGATTTATAAAAAACCTCTTTCCAAACTGCTTCATATATTTTTGCAACACTCAGAACAATTCCTTTGTTACGAGCAAGTAGTTCGAGTATATCAAACTCTTTTGGAGTTAGCCTTACTTCCGTGCCTCTTATCCATACTTGACGTGTATCTGTATTTACAGTCAAATCACCAATTTCTAGTATACTTTTATCATTATCTGCATTTGTATTATATTTTTTAAACCTTCTTAATTGGGATTTTACTCTAGCGATTAACTCCAACGGATTAAACGGTTTTGATAAATAATCATCGGCACCAGAGGCTAAACCCTGAATTTTGTCTATATCCTCTGATTTTGCAGAAAGCATGATAATAGGCATATTTCTTTCTTCCCTAATCTTCATACACGCTTCAATACCATCCATATTTGGCATCATAACATCCAAAATAATAAGATCGAATCGCTTTTCTTCTAACAGTTCTAACGCTTCAATAGCATCTTCAGCCTTTTGAGTTTTCAGACCTTCATTTTCCAAATATACAGAGATAAGATTTCTAATCTCTTTATCATCATCAACAATAAGAATTTTTGACTCCATATGATTCCTCCACAATTTTCTCGTATTGAACAACTAAAGGCATAAGCAAGTGGTACATTTTTATACGCCTTTTTGTAAACCTCTAATTGAAAGAACAAAAATAATATAATCAGTATAAAAGATAACGTCTTACAATTTTCTTGAGATCCATTTACAATTAATATTTTTTTCTCCATAAAATTTAACTTTTAATAAAAAATAATTGCTTTATGACTCCTTATTTTAATTAATTTTTTTATTACACCATTATTTTATAAAACTTATAAAAAGAAAAAATATCCTCTTCAATACGATCTTAAAGGATATTCTTTTGCAAATCTCATTTTTTACTTGTTACTTATTTTCACCAGTTTTTCTCCTTGTTCTAAAAGTGTTTCATAGTCATTATTCTCTTTAATTTCTTTAATTTTATTTTCAATTGTGGGTGTATTATTTATATTAAAGTACGTATTTAATACTTCATATGGTGTCTTTCCTTGTTTGATTGCACTATCTTCAATAGCTTCTTTCCATGGTATATTTGCTTTATCCATGCTTAATTCAAGCGCTGAACCAGTCTCATATTTCATATTCCGTTCTAAAAACTTTGGAGATTCTGCCTGTCCATTAGCAATAAAGTTGAACGCCTCCATAAAAGTAACATGATATGGCTTCTGTTTCTTTGCAAGTACCATAAGATTTCCACCAGTTAAATTACTATATCGATACTCTAAGTATCGTGCTGAACCTTCTATCGCTTCCGTTTTTGTTTCTCCAATTAATTGAGGCCATTTTTTCAAGCGATAGTTACGTACAATTGTCCAATCATATAATACCTTATTAATACTTTCTGGGTTCATATCAATCATCGCTTTATCTAATAACTTAAATTCTAATCCCATTAGCGCGTAATTTTCTTTATTAATCGGATATTCGTAAATAAACTCTCTACCATTTGCATCATATGTCCAATCTTTTTGTTTATAAGCATGAAAAGCTTCATGTAATAAGAAAGACGAAAAATCAAAATATAAATCTGGATTACTAAACATTTTAGGATAATATTTTAAATAAAATACATCCATATCGTTCATATTTATTGTCCCAAAGTTCCAAGGAATCCAGGTAGAAATTGTTCTAAAATCAAAACGAGTTAAGCGATAGACTTTAGGTAAATGCAGAGAATTGGGAACTTTTATTTCTTTTGCAAAAATACTATTTTCTAATCCCGTTACATTAACTGCATAAGCTTCTTGTCTAAAGAATCCCCCGTCTTTATTACTACGTATCAGAACCAATGGCATTTTTTCGAAGCGATAATCTTCATTCCAAAGTTTATCACTCGATTCTTCGAAGCTCTTATAAATAGTATATAATTCTTTTAACATGTTTTGATCTGTGTTATCTAAAGACTTAAACTCAGTATGATATGTTTTATTTAAAATTATGCTTCCCAACATACTTCCTATAAATATTACTAATAAGATTAAAATTACCTTTAAAAATTTTTTCAACATACACTCCTTTTCTAAAACGATAATCCTTATGATGAATAAGGTTTACAAGTTTTATGTTAATTAACACTTTTTTGGTGCAGGCCTAATTTGAAATAATAACTACAATAGATACCATGAATACAAGGTAGTTATTGTAGTTAACAATTTATATTGGATGATAATTCAATTTTATTGTAAGGGATAGTGCAATCGTTCCTACAAATGAGGATAAATTAGTACTCAATGTAGGAACGATGCTATCTGGCCCCTTCATGATTAAGATATAGAAAGAATAGTATTTTTCTCTTTTAATTGCTTATACATATCTTCTTGTAAGTTATAGATGAAATGGCCCCCTACTTGTATTTACTTTTCTTCTAACACTTTCTGCCGCTCATTGCTGCATATTTATATCTCAAATTCACTTTCTATTTTGCTTACATGGTATTTTTTCATTTCAGCATAACGGAGGGCAATTCTGTCAATATTTAGTATACATAATATTATTACATTAACCTTCTTTCGGAAGTACAATTCTTTTATACAATTGAACTGTAATCACATAGTAAATCGAGTAAATCACTACGAAAATAATAATTGGTAGCCAAATACGAAAGTACGGATCAGCCAAAAGAACGCTGAACATGTTCATACCAACTAATATGTGAACAATACCCACAATTGCTGGGACTAAAAATACGAAGAATAACTCCTTATAAATTGATTGTATTAATAACTCCCGGCGAACACCGATTTTACGAAGCATTTGGTAACGTGTACTATCTTTGGATGCACCGGATAAAATTTTAAACATTAAGCAGCTTGCCATCATTGCTAAAAATGCAACACCAACGAAAAAACCCATAAACATTAGTCCGCTGGCAAAATCATGACTCACAATATACGCTTGATACTTACTATCCAATTCTTCCGCTTTCACATTTTTATATTTTGCTATCTGTAATTCATCAAGTTTTTTCCATTCTTTTATGTATGATCCAAAATCATCTGTTTTCCCCATAAACACAGTACTTTCTTTACCCTTCAGCCCATCGTAGATGTTTTGATTTACAATTTTTATTTCATAATCAGGATACACATAATTTGACTGGATCGTTCTGAAAGCCTGGATCCATTGTTTTGTGTTCATCTCTCCTTTAACCCACTTTATTGAAAATGCACCAATGGGTATTTCCTCTGAAACTTTCTCTATTTTCATACCTTGCAAGAAAGGGCGATTTTTTTCTAAATCTTCTTTAAGATAATAAACATACCTATCATCAACTTTGTAATGATATTCAAGTTTTTCTTGAAATAAGATATTATCCAAAATTGTCTTTTCTTCTGCTGTTGGATTATGAATGACTGAATCGTAAATTCGTATTTGATCTGTCATGTTTAGGATGTTGTTTTTAAATGCCATACCACAAGCAATTCCACCAGCACCAAGAGCCACTAAGATTGCTACTGTTGCAAGCACATTTGTTAGACCATTAATGCGGAAATTTAATTGTGCAAAAGTAAAAGCATTGAGGCCTTTTTCACTACGTTTTTTATTACTCTTTAGCTTGTTAATCATAACTGGGAGAAGTGATCCAAATATTAGGTAAGTACCAACGGTTGCTGAGATTAATCCAACGGCCATTAATCCCAAAACAATTAGCGAATTTGCATATGACATATAAATCAGTGATGCATAACCAATACCTAATAAAAGAATACCAAGGAATGCAATTACAACGGTCATTTTTCCTTTTATGGCAACACGTTCTGTTTGTTCATCTGCATGTACAAGTTGCAGTACAGAAATACGAGATAATTTAATACTATTCATAATTGCTGATAATATAAATAGTGCAAAGAAGAAGACGCAAGTAATAGCTATAGATGGCAGATAAAGTGCTTTATAACCTTCGCCAGCAAACTCGAGTTGTTTCATTAATAGCTGACCGATACCTTCTGCAAGTCCAACACCAATTGTAATTCCAATCAAAAGAGATGTGGCACCTAATATAATTGTTTCGATAAACATAAGTAAGGTAACTTTATGCTTTTTTGCTCCTAACATCATATACATACCAAATTCTTTTTGACGAAGAGCTGATAAGAAAGAGTTTGCATATAAAATATAGAAAAATGTGATAACCGCTAACAAAAAGGAACCAATTTTAAATACAGACACAATATCCCTAATAGAAGAGTTAGATTCAAGGAACGTTTTATTGGATGCTAGCGTTTGAAACATATAAAAAGTTGAAATAGAGACAATAAGACCAACAAGTAAAACAATGTAATCTTGCAACTTACTTTTTAGGCCTGACATAGAAAGCTTAAATAACATGATTGAACTTCCTTCCTTACGCTTTTTGTGTGCCCAAGTTTGCAAGCACGTCTAAAATTTCTTTATAGAATTCTTCACGGGTACCACCGCGATGAAGTTCTTTATATAACTCACCATCTTGAATGAATAAAATACGCTGGCAGTAACTTGCGCTGTAAGGATCATGCGTAACCATCATTATGGATACACCTTGCTCTTTATTTAGGCTTGTCATGGCATCAAGTAAACTCGTTGCATTTTTGGAATCTAGAGCTCCAGTTGGCTCGTCCCCTAAAATAATAGCAGGTTCATGCACTAACGCACGTGCTGCTGCTGAACGCTGCTTTTGTCCACCAGATACTTCAGATGGGTACTTTTGAAGAATTTCTGTAATCCCTAGCATATCCGCTACTTTTTCTACTTTCGGTCCAATATTACGTGATGAAACACCTTGAAGGGAAAGTGGAAGTGCGATGTTTTCATAAATAGATAAGTTCTCTAATAAGTTAAAGTCTTGGAAAATGAATCCTAACTTTTGCGAACGGAAATCAGAAAGCTCACCTTGCTTCATTTTCGTAATATCCGTTCCTGCAATTTCAATAACGCCATCTGTCGCTTTATCAAGAGTCGAAATTACATTTAATAATGTTGTTTTGCCAGAACCAGATGGCCCCATAATTCCTACAAACTCCCCCTCTTGAATCGAAAATGAAACACCTTTTAATGCGTGTGATTCATTCTCACCTTTTTTACCGTACACTTTTTGAATGTTTTTTATGTCTACGACTGGTTTTATCATATATATCCTCCTACGTTTCTATGATTGATAAGCTACTGTTTGGGTTGTTTCTTTTTCGTTTCCACTTGCAATGCCCCATCTGTAAAAGTATTAAACTTGTACCCCACTAATATATATCTTTTTATTTTTTAAAATAATAAGTCCTTTCATATTTTTGCAATACATAAAAATAGATATCAAGCCGGATAAATAGTATTTAATTTGGACATCCATTTTTAGGAATACACGTAATAGACAATCTAAGTAATAAATTTGTTCCTATTTAGATAAGAAAGCATTAGGTATTTTGTTAAGAAAACAAAATGAATTGCATAAAAAAATCCCTTTTCGCTATCTCAAAAATAGAATCATTGCTGCAGATTTTATAAACTATATAATGCCCAGCTTATACATAAGTGCAAATGTTGCTGTCCACCAAATACTTCAGGTGAATACTTTTGGAATATCGCTGAAATTTCTAATATATGGGCTAGCTTTTTTCTACTTCCTAGCAAATACTTCGTGATGGAAAACCTTGAAGGGAAAATGAAGAAACAATTTTGTTCAATCATTTGAATTATAAATAAAACATATTAAGAACCACTGGTTATATTTCTTAATTTTTCTTAAGATAATTTATAAAAACTAGACCATAACAGAGAGATTATTTCTAGTACAAATAATAAAAAACTACACCCTATTTAGGATGTAGTTTTTCTAACTGATTTATTTATTTTTCACTTCATTGTTATAAAAAGCAAATAATGGTTCAATGGATGGACTAGATAACAGAGGAATTGCCCTCTCAATCAATTCTCTATCCCAATCAAACCAACGCATTTCCATTAGCATATTCATTTCTGTATCAGTGAATCGTTTCTTTATTTCCTTAGCAGGATTTCCACCAACTATTGTATACGGCGGAACATCTTTACTTACGACAGATCCTGCTGCAACGATTGCACCTTCACCGATTGTAACGCCAGGCATTATTATAGCATTCATTCCAATCCAAGCATCACTTTTAATGACTGTATCACCCTTCGGTTCATATGAATGTTCAATTTGCTCAGCGAATGGATATACTGTAATCCATTCTGAGTGATGATTATGATTACCACCCATTAAAATGACTACTCCACTGGCAATACAAACATAATTCCCAATAATGAGTTTATCAAGATGCCATCCCATCTGTTCAATTGGATTGAAAAGTGCTCGGGACTTAGCATCCCCCCACAAATACCTTACACAGCCGTCTTCAAAATTTTGATGACCATAATACCCTGAGTAATAGGAGTACTCTCCTACTTCAATGAGTGGATTTGTTACTATATCTTTTAAATATTTCGTTTCTGACCAATGATTATATAATGGATGCTTCATAACTTTATTCCTCGCTTCTAAGTATTGTAGATCTTTGTCATTCACTTAGAAGCTTACTACGACTGCTACATTTTTTAGCTTTCTCAAACGACGAATCATTATATTCAAGCCTTTCTTTTATAATAAAAAAATCATAACGTGATAAATTACATAAGTCAAATTGTAAAATTATGTACTAAATTGAATTGAAATTTCAGCATTAAAACAATCGAATTTTCAAATAACAAATCCCAATTACATATAATTAAGATTTCTTAGCTATACATCTAACCTCTTTCTTATATTAGCCTTCACTCCCTCGATATAGTTTTATTATTTATTAATTTGTCTGATAAATCAATAAATGTTAATATGATTATAGAAGATATTATCATCCATTAGATTTCACAGCTAGTTTTTCACAAAAACGATTTCTGAATCCTTAAGTAAATAGGAGGTTTAGAACCTGAAACTTTTAAGGCAATCAACAATTATTGGTGCATTGACTGTTGGAGGATTTTTATTTTCAAATACAATTAGTACAATCACACCTGTGTCTGCTGAATCGCAACTTACACAAAAAGAATCACGAATTTTAGATAATTGGCGGTGGCAAAGCTATTTTTTATTACATCATAATGCAGATTTTATAGAAGAGTTAGCAGTTGGTGACTTAAAGCATGGAGATACATTCGATGTTACTATATATACTGGTGGTAAGGATACTGGTATTGTAAAAATATATCAATTGAGTGAAAATGAAAATAATGAAATAAACTTGCATAGATATAAAACCATTTATGACTCAGGTTTAAAACATAATTATGGTAGATTTGTAACACCTATTACTAAGGTTTATAATCCAGGAACATATGTAGCCGTTATGAAACTTGGAGAAAATTATTATTATGGAGGCAGCTTTAAAATCTCAAAATAATTTACATTTATCTCATCAGTAAAAAAATATTGGATACATTTTTATTAGACAAAAATCATTTTAAAAGCTTCTCTACCTTATATAAGATAGAAGAGCTTTTTGATTGTTTGCCCTTTTTAAGGTTTAAAAAATTCTTACTTTCTTTATAAATTAGCATTTTTATTCAATAACTGTTTCCACTTCTATAAGTTTTACAATTCAATATGCAATATTGCATATTTTATATGTTTACTCTTTAAAAATGCAATAATTTATTTATACTAATTTATAAAATTAATATTGAAAGGAGAATATTACATGTCTTTCTATTCTTGGTCTCCTCTTATTTTCTTAATAGTTGTCGCAATTATCATTTCTATTCAAAAGGCTAAGAAACAATAATTTATTATGTGGAGGTGTAATAATGTCATTTGCAGCATGGAGTGCAATTTTTATGACTTTAATCGGTGCAATATCAGGAGCAATCTTTGGTACAATCTCCTCTAGAAATAAGAACAAAACTATTAACTAAAAAACTCATAATAAAGATCAATACAAAAAAGTAGCCTATAAAGTTTTATAGGCTACTTTTCATTTCATCCATATTATTTAGCTAATTCTTTCGTACCCTTCATTACATCAACGAAGAATCCCCAATTATTCACAACAGAAGAAATACTAATATGTTCATCTGGTGTATGAACGTTAAAAATGTCTGGACCAAATGCAATTGCATCTAAGTCAGGCATCTTTTGAACGAATGCACTACATTCAATACCTGCATGTACAGCGAAGATTTCAGCATCCTTGTTGTATTTTTCTTGATGCACTTTTTCAAACAAATTACGAATTTGTGAATTCGGATTGTATGGCCATTCTGGATACTCTGACTCTATTTCAAATGTTGCACCAACTAATTCGGCAATACATTTAATTTCATCTGCAACATGTTGTTTTAAACTACTTACAGAACTTCTCACTTCGTTACGTAATTTAATTTCATCTTGCAACGTTTCAATAACGCCTAAATTTGTTGAGCTTTCTACTAGACCTTTAATATCCATGCTCATGCTTTGAATGCCGTTCGGAATTAAGAATAATGATGAAATAAGCTGCTTTTGTGTTTCTTTAGCAAATACTTTTTCTACTTTCTCATCCAATTTTGTAAGTGTAACATGAACATCTGGATCAACAGCACGCATTTCTTCTTGTAATACTCTTGTCCATGATAATAGTTTTTCTTCTACTTTCTCTACATCTTCTGTACGTAATACAATTGTAGCTACACTTTCACGCGGAATTGCATTCGTTTTTAATCCGCCATGAACTTCACTTAAAGCAAATTGAATATTTACTGATAAATCATGTAATACTCGTCCTAATACTTTGTTCGCATTACCACGTTGTTTATCAATTTCCATACCAGAATGTCCGCCTTTTAGACCACCAACATATAGACGGTATGCATCCATATTCGCTGGCGCTTCATCCCAAATTACTGGAATTGTTTCAACAGCTTTCGCACCACCTGCGCTACTTACAAGTAATTTATGATCTTCTTCAGAATCAATATTAATAAAGATCTTTCCTTCAAAATGATTTGAATCAACAGCGAAAGCCCCGCCCATTGTTGTTTCTTCTTCAGTGGTTATAACTACTTCAAGTGCTGGATGTGGAATGTCTTTTGAATCTAATAAAGCCATTGCATACGCAACTGCAATACCATTATCAGCACCTAAAGTTGTTTGATTTGCATATAACATGTCCCCAATAATTCGTAATTCAATTGGATCTTTTTCAAAATCATGTACAGTCGCTTGATTTTTTTCACATACCATATCCATATGACCTTGAATAATAATAGCTGGTACATTTTCATAACCAGCAGTTGCTTCTTTTTTAATAATGACATTCATCGCTTCATCTTGAATCACTTCTAAATTACGCTCTTTTGCAAAGCCCACTAAATAATCACTAATTTCCTTTTCATTACCAGATCCTCTAGGAATCTTTGAAATTTCTGCAAAATGATAAAATACAGGGTGCTTTGTTAATTGTTCTAAAGTAGAATACATTTTTAAGCTCCTCTCAAAATGACAAAATAATATGTAAGTCTTTTATCATTATACCATGATTCGTTAGTTTCCCTTTCTATTTCATACTTTAAAATCCACCCTTTAAATATTTAATCCTATAAAAAAACGAAAGAAAATGCACTATGCATTTTCTTTCGTTTTTTTTGATTTCATATATTTTGAAGTACTATTATTCATTAATTTCTCTAAACGATTTATATTTTCCGTTAATGCACCTTTCACAAGAGAGAAATCTGTATTTGGTTCTTCTTTTTTTTCTTTAAAAAATGAAGACTTTTGTACGTTTACTTCAGCCATCTCTTCTCCCCCTTTTCAAAAAGATACAATCTTCTATTTATATTATATCGCAAATGTAGACAGCGTGTACACGTATCATTTTCTTTTTAATTCTTCTTCTAATTCTTCTACTTGCTGTAATGTATCTCCTTTTATTAACGAGAAATCTGTTGTATCTTCATTATCTTCTTTAAAAAAATCATTGTCATTATTTTTAATCACTACAATCACCTCTACGTGCTAGTGTAGGAATGATTGTCCGATTTTATACAAGTTTGTCTAAATTCGCTTTACCTTTATGTATAAGTGAAAAGGACAGAAAAAATTTCTGTCCTTATTTACTAAAATAACTATGATGTATTGTTAAATTATATACATTTTCAAAATCTCGATCTTGCAGATTATTTTTCTTCCCATCAATAACAATGAAAACATCACTCACAGTTTTTGCTGGTATAATGCCGACATTTTCTACTTGTACCGCTTTCTGCTCATTCAACTGCTCAATGTGTTCAAACGGAACGATAATACTAAATTGAGAACGGATACCGCGAAAGTTAGTATTTAATTCCTTTGCCGCTTCAAATACAACAATTTTCGCACCAATCTTTTCCCCATACGAATCTAAAAATGCGTTTAAGCTTTTTGTATACTCTTCTTCCGTATGCCATTCCATTGTACCGAACATTGCTGGATTGACATTTTGAATAATTGTTGTATATATTTCCCCTCTTGCTTTAGAAGCAATTAATGACCGTTTTATCGATTGAACAGTCTTCCCGATATCGCTAAATTTCGCTCCCCATATTTCGGAAATATTAGGTGTCAAAATAAATGCGATATCAACGAAAATAACCATTGCAGTGAACATTAAAAGGTTTTTCCAGAGGGTTAAATCAATTCCTTTTATCATGAAATACACGGTGACTGATATTATAAACAACCCATACCAAGTCTTTCTAATACGTTGCTTTTTCTCCTCGTACAACTCTTCGTTTCTCCAGTAAAAGAACACAAGAACGAGAAAAACGATTGCTAAAATAAATAAGCCGATTCGAATGTTAGAGATCACCAATGACATCACCCTCCATTCAAAAACTACTCACGATATCATTACATGCACAAGCAGCCCTCTTTATTACAAAAGACGTGGACAAGCTTCTAAATTTAGCAATATCGCATATACATTAGAAGGTACCACGTCTTTTACCCCGCATTAACGGGCAGTAAG
The DNA here is from genome assembly GCF_040448665.1 of Bacillus cereus group sp. MS39. Lineage (NCBI taxonomy): Bacteria > Bacillati > Bacillota > Bacilli > Caryophanales > Bacillaceae > Bacillus > Bacillus cereus group sp. MS39. The sequence goes on from NZ_CP123058.1 coordinate 2,953,285, forward strand.
ACCCCCACCTGAAAATTTAGCAAAAGCATAGAAGTTAGGTAGGGGATCAACTGCCCATAAAAGCCCGATTGGTTCAACTAATAATCAATGGGGGATGAACCCCCACTGATTAAAGTTTCACTTTATCATGAATCTACATTGTATATGTAGACAAGCATGCGTTTCAAATTTTCATGTTAAAAAGAAATATGTTTCGGAATTTCCCCTTCTGGTACTTCTCCGTCCATACTTAAGTAATAATGACGAATCGGACGTAAATCATCGTCTAATTCATAAACGAGTGGAATGCTCGTTGGAATATTTAATGAAACAACACCATCGCTTGAAAGGTTATCTAAGTATTTCACTAGCGAACGAATCGTATTACCGTGTGATGAAATAATTACCTTTTCACCACTTTTTAATGACGGCGCGATTTCTGAATACCAATAATCAAGTACTCTTTTCTCCGTATCCACTAAACATTCAGTCAATGGAAACTCACCTTTTTTAAGTGCTTTATATTTTGGATCATTCATTTCATATCTAGGATCATCCTCAGTAAGAGCTGGTGGTCTTACATCAATACTTCTTCTCCAAATATGAACTTGCTCCTCACCATACTTTTTCGCAGTTTCATCTTTATTCAACCCTTGCAATGCACCGTAATGTCTTTCATTTAGCTTCCAACATTTATGTACTGGTACCCAAGCAAGATCCATCTCATGAAGTACAATCCATAAAGTCCGAATTGCTCGTTTTAATACAGATGTATAAGCTACATCAAAATTATATCCATTTTTCTTTAATATCGCTCCTGCTTCTCTCGCTTCACTTAATCCATTCTCTGATAAATCTACATCTGTCCATCCTGTAAAGCGATTTTCAAGATTCCATAAACTTTGTCCGTGACGAATAAGTACAAGTTTTATCATAATAATTCCCCTCTCGGAAATGTGAATTTTATTGTTCCATTGCGTACACGTATAAAGTATCTAGTAATGTATCTTTTTATCCATTCACTCTATGACCAATCCATAGTTGCCAAATGTATGGATAAAATTTGTTCTTTTTCAAACTATAAAAACAGATATATTTCTTATTATTTTATTTCTGATCGATTGCAACTTCTCGTTTTGATATCCAAGCATCAAAACCTGATCGACTATTTGCCATTTCATTCATAACTTGATGCCAATTTTCTCCACACGATTCACCAAATTTTGAAAAAATAGCACTCATCTGTTGTCTTTGAACATCGCTCAATTTTTTCTCTAAATCTACACCTATTTCTGTTAAAGATAACTGTTTCACACGGCGATCATGTGTAGCTTCATTACTCTCAATTAAGCCCTTTTCCACAAGTTGTCGTAGTGGTCCGTGAAGAGCTTGTTTACTTATTTCTAGCAGTGATAATAACTCATTTACACTTATCCCTGGAAATCGTGCGATAAAAAATAAAATTCGGTGATGTACTCGTTGTATGCCATACTCTTTTATAATTTCATCTGGCTTTTCAGTAAATGTTTTATATGCAAAATAAAATAATGCTAATGCTTCATTCATCTGTTCTTCTTTATGTTGTGTCATCTACTTTCCCCCTGTATGTAAATTATACCACAATCTAGTATTGAATATTTTAACGAACACATTAGAACTTCTATAGTTTATTGAAATATTCAATGCACAATTAGGAGAGGATTCATTTGAAATCGCAATATACTATAAGTACATATTTATTGGATAGACTACACGAATTAGGAATTGAATATATATTTGGGGTTCCTGGTGATTATAACCTTGCCTTTTTAGATGATGTAGTAGCACATGAAAATTTAAAGTGGATTGGAAATTGTAATGAATTAAATGCTGCATATGCAGCAGATGGGTACGCTCGCATAAAAGGAATCGCTGCTCTTATTACTACTTTCGGTGTTGGAGAATTAAGCGCCATTAACGGTATTGCTGGCTCATATGCCGAAAACGTACCAGTTATAAAAATAACAGGTACGCCAACAACTAAAGCAATGGAAAATGGAGCACTCGTTCATCATACGTTAGGTGATGGAAAGTTCGATCATTTCTCCAATATGTATAGAGAAATCACGGTAGCACAATCAAAATTAACACCTGAGCATGCCGCTGAAGAAATTGACCGTGTGTTACGTGCATGTTGGAGTGATAAACGCCCTATTCATATTCAATTACCAATTGATGTATATAATAAGCCAATTAATAAACCTACGGAACCAATTTTACATAAACCAGTTTTAAGTAATAAAGATGCGCTGGATAAAATGCTTCTACATGCAACTTCAATAATAAACAGTGCAAAAAAACCTGTTATTTTAGCTGATTTTGAAGTGAATCGTTTTCATGCGGAAGAATATTTACATCAATTCGTAGAAAAAACTGGGTTTCCTATCGCAACGTTAAGTATGGGGAAAGGAATATTCCCTGAAAAACACCCTCAATTTATAGGAATTTATACTGGGGATGTTAGTTCTCCATACTTACGAAAAAGAATTGATGAATCTGACTGTATTATTAGTATTGGCGTAAAATTAACTGATACTATTACCGGCGGCTTTACACAAGGTTTTACGAAAGAGCAAGTTATAGAAATCCATCCCTATACTGTGAAAATTATAGATAAAACATATGGACCAGTTGTAATGAAAGATGTTTTAGAACAATTAAGTGATTTAATCGAACATCGCTTAGAGGAAACACTTGAAATGAAGTCCTTTATTTCAGAATCCCTATCTATGACAGAAGAGTTCAATCCAAAAGCTCAAATGGTTACACAAAAACGTTTTTGGCAACAAATATACCATTTCTTACAAGAAAACGATGTTTTAATTGCAGAGCAAGGAACACCTTTCTTTGGTAGTGCTGCTATCCCTCTACCTAATAACACTGCATATGTAGGACAACCGTTATGGGGATCTATCGGATATACACTGCCCGCTCTACTTGGTACACAGCTCGCCAATTTATCACGGCGCAACATTTTAATTATTGGTGATGGTTCGTTCCAATTAACTGTTCAAGAGTTATCGACTATACTTCGTCAAAATTTAAAACCGATAATATTTTTAATCAATAACAACGGATATACTATTGAACGTGCAATTCACGGTCAAAATCAACCGTATAATGACATACAAATGTGGGATTACACGAAACTAGCAAACACATTCGGATCAGAAGAAAAAAGCCTAACATGTAAAGTGGAAAATGAAATAGAGTTAGCAGAAGTCTTAACTAAAATAAATTTTAATATGAATCGACTTATCTTTGTTGAAGTTGTAATGAGCCAAGGGGATCAGCCTGAATTGTTAGCTAAACTCGGTGAAAGATTCGGCAAGCAAAATTCTTAAAAAGAAAAAGCGTAACTATAAATAGGCTACGCTTTTTCTTTTTAAATTTTTATTCCGCAAGCGTTAGCTGCCAAGACACACCATATTTATCATTTAACCAGCCAAACTTTTTGCTAAATGGATAAGAACCTAAAGGCATTAGTACGGATCCATCCTGCGCTAGTTTATGAAAAACCGTTTCAATTTCTTCTTCTGTCTCACAAGTTACATAAAAAGACATAGATGGTGTAAATGTAAAACCATGCTTTACATAACTATCAATGCACATAAATTCTTGACCATTTAACGTAAAAGTTGCATGAATGACAGAACCCTCTTTACCAGGTCCGTTTTCATCGTAGCGAGAGATACTTACAATTTCTGATTGGTCGAATAGCGACGTGTAAAAATTCATCGCCTCCTCAGCATTACCTTCGAACATTAAAAAAGTTGTAATTTTTTGATTTGTAGTACTCATATAGAGACAACCCCTTGATATGTATTTATGTAAAACATACATTGGCCAAAATACCGAACGTACATTCCTATAAGTGTATTGTCTATAAAAACGATGCGTTTGTCAATTATCTACTCTCTTATTTCTTCTTAAATAATGCTGTCCAAAGAAATGATTCTCCAAACATAGTATTTGGTTGGTCAATTTGCTTCATCTTTCTAATTTCTATCACTTCAAACTCGTCAAATATATCTCTTAATTTTTCTTCTGAATATGCAAGACCACCTTGTAGACTCCATCCTCTATATACGTCCCAATCTGTTATTTCTGATCCATTTCGCTCATCTAAATCGCCTGCTGCAAAACATGTTACTCCAAAATAACCACCCGATTTCAATGAGTTTTTAATTAAATCCACATAATGTATCCTTCTATGTGGTGGAATATGATGTAAACAGCCCGAATCGTATACAAAATCAAATTCATTTTGACCCTCTAAATTAAAAATTGAATCACAAATAAATTCAATTTTTACCCCTTTTGCTAATGCCCTTTCTTTCGCCCAATTAATCCCTTCTATAGATAAATCCACTGCTGTTACATCAAATCCTTCATTTGCTAGATAAATTGCGTTTCTACCCGGACCACATCCAAGTTCTAGTACTTTTCCTTTTGAAACCCACTTTTTTTGTATATATGAAACTAAGTTTTCATCTGGAACATTTTCAAAAAACGGAACATCTTTTTCTCTATTCGCATAAAATTCATTCCAAAATGGTTCTGCCGGTCTTAATAATGAATCAAGCATTTTAATAATATCTTCTTGTGTGTGCAACGTTTCATTTTTCATTTGTATCCCTCCAAAACTTAATAGTCAGAAAATTATTATATATCTTTTTGAACTTTCAGACAAAGAAAAACCCCTACATTCAATAGGAGTTTTTATCTTTAAAATCCAAGTACAGTTAACCATTTTAACAACTTCTCTTCTCGTGCTTTTAAATCATCGTTCCTAAGCTTACCTAACTGTATTTCACTAACAATTTCTCCGTCCACCATAAAAAGAACTCTTTCTGTTTTCGCTGCTACCTTTACATCATGAGTCACTAACATAACTGTAGTCCCATCACGGTTAATATTTAATAATATTTGCATTACTTCTTCTGTTGATTTTAAATTTAGAGCACCAGTTGGCTCATCTGCAAAAATAATATTCGGATTATTGATGAGTGCTCTACATATAGAGACCCTTTGTAATTGGCCTCCAGATGCTTCGGTTATATAATGAGACGCTATATCACTTATCTCCATTTTCTCCATTAGCTCCAGAGCACGCTTATTTACTATTTTCTTACTCTCACGTTTCGCTAAATAAGCGGACAAAATAATATTATCAAATAAATTCAAATTTCTAAGAAGATTGCTCTGCTGAAAAATAAATCCTATTTCAGTAAGGCGCAATGCGGCTAACGCTTCTTCTTTCATACATGATATTTCTTTCCTATCAACTTTCACACTTCCTGATGATATTTGATCCATTCCACTAATCGTATATAGTAACGTCGATTTCCCAGAACCCGAAGGCCCCATGACCGATACAAACTCTCCCTCATAAATCTCTAAATCTATATTTTTTAGCACATGATAAGTTGCATTTCCATCTATGGAATATTTTTTGTTTAATTGTTTAACTTCTAAAATTTTGTTCAAGTTACACACCCCCTACTCTCCATTTGGCTTTACATCGTTTGTCTGTTTCATAGTAAAACTACTGAAAAGTGTTGTTGCTGTCACAGATATAAATAATATAGCTGGACATATTACATAAGAAACGATAGGATTCACGACAAACTTTATATGAGCTGCTCCCATAAATGAGCCCAACCAACTTACTAACATCTCACCAAACGTAGCAGCTATAAATGTCCCTGTCACAATGCCTAATAATACAATGACAATAGAGCGTGTTATATACTGTATACGAATATCTTTGCTAGAAAAACCAATACTTTTCATTATTAATATTTGGGAGGAGTCTTTTGCCAATAACATTTTAAAAAACATTGCAGTAATTAAAACTGATATCAATATCGCAATCAAAATTGCCACTTGAGTTACGAGTCTTAATTGTTTAATTGTCTCTCCTAAAGTTTGCGTTAAATAATCATCCGTATCTGTTATTTTTGCTGAATGAAAATTGTGTTTATACTCCTTCACTTTTTCTTGCAAATCCACAGTAGGCTTCAAATCTACATTTACTACATACCATAATATATTTTCATTATTATAAGAAAAACTCGCTTTAGCTGTTTTCCCACCATTGGTTACATCTTGATACATACCACTAATAGTTAGCGTTTTCTCTTTCCCATCTACAAATAAAATGATTCTATCCCCTACATTCTTTTTTAATTCATTTGCGTTCATATAAGAAAGAGCAATTTCATTTTCGTTTTTTGGTGCCATACCTTGAATATAGTCTAATGGAAATTTAGTGAAATCTCCCACTTCTACATTTAAGTTTTCATGTGTACCATCAGCGTTTACCATTTTAAATGTACTCGTTACAAATGCTGCATATTTTTCTACTTCTGCATCATTTCGCAAATATGAAATAACATCCTTAAATCGTTTCTCTATATTTTCAGATTGCTGTAAATCTATTCGAATATCACTTTTTCCTGTTCCCATATAATTTACAAACTTCGGTGACTGAATCGTATATAAAAAGTTAACTGGTACAACAATCATGAGTACGGCTATTATGAAAACGATACTTAATACGCGATATAACTTAAATCTTTTTATAACATCTTGTATACCAATAAATATATTTACATTTTTAAATTTAGATCGATTGAGTGAAAAGGAGTTTCTAATCTTTCTTTTCCCTAGTTTATCTCTTGATCGTAAAGCATCTATTGCTGTAATCTCCCTAAAACTCCGCAAAATGATACGACAGAACAGGATAACGACTAAAAATAACAATGTTGTGATTATTAATGGCACAACATTGTGTAAAATACTTTTATCTGCCGCCCCCATATAAAGAGTGATATTAGAAGTGAATATCTTTGTAACAAATAGTGAAAGTATATATCCACATATACATCCACCAGCTGAAATAACAACATATTTTGTTACATATAGTTTTTGAATATCTTTACTTGTAATGCCGATAGCTTTCATAACACCAATTTCCCGATAATCTTCTTCCATCGAAGTAATGATCGTAAATCTAATACATAACATTGCGATTAACATTAATAATGCACTTATTATGATAAGTACGGCGGCTATTATTCCATCTGTTAATGAATTGAGTGTTTTAAAGAGTGCATACGTAATAGAGGGACCTTTTTGGGGTAAGTTCGATGACTGGTATAAATTTTCAAATTCATTTATTTTATCTACGTCTGTTAGCTGGAATTCAATAAGATATTCGCTTTCTCCAAAATTTCTTTTTATTCTTTCGAAATCTTCATTGCTTATTACAAACCGTTTTGAACTAACAATTGATGGATTCATTTGAACATCACGAACAAATGCTGAAATAGTAAATTCTAGTTCATTATTATTTTTAACAACCCATATTTTATCTCCCATACGCAAATTATATTTTTGCATATAATAAATGGGTATACCTATTTCCCCTTTCCTAACATCGACCACTTTATTATTTAAATCTAATAAAAAATCAAACTTACTATTTTGCTTAACGAAACTAATGTCCATTACACTATTATGTTCTGCGTGATTTTTCTTTTTAATAAAAATGTTAGATCCATTTATTTGAACCATCTCAGCCGTTTGCTGTTCTTTTACAAAAGGAGTTTTTGCTACAAATGAATCAATTGACTTTTGGTTTATTTCTCCGGCATGCATTTGTACGAAGTGAGGTGCGCTTGATACTTTAAACAATTGATCCATTGAGTTCAATAGATGTAAAACGCTACTTGAGGCACTAGCCATTAAAAGACTCGATAGCATGATAAACATAAATAAAATGGTAATTATCATTTTTTTTTGAGAGAAATCGCTTTTTAATATTCTCCTAATCATATGAAGCTAGTTCCCTTCATTCGATAATATTTTCTTCGTCACAACCGCTATTAATATCATTATGAAACTAATAGCTAATATAGGTAAATAAATTTTCATACTAAATTCTTCAAACATAAAACCATAAACAACTTGCCCAATCGGTGCCATACATTGAGATACAGCTGTTATAATTGCCATTACTTTTCCTAAGTTTTCATTTGGTGTTTTCTTTTGAACTACAGTAATCACATAGATGGATACAATCGTCATGATCATTGCAATTAGAATAGAAGAAAGTATAAAGAGGATAAATGGTGGGTAGTTTCCTAAATTAAGAATAAATGGCGTAACTGATAGTGACATTGGTATTACTAATAAAGCTATTAAAATCATCCAGTAATACAATGTTTTCATCTGTAGCTTTTTCGCAAAAAAACTTATTGATAACGCACCTAAAATAGTTGCAAAATCGATCAATCCCATTCCGATTCCATATAACGTGTGGCTACTTTCCATTGTTACTCGTAGAATAATTGGAGCACCAACAACAAATAGCGGTGTTAGTATTAAATTTAGTAATGCGGCTAAAAGCATAGATTTCAAAATAAATGGTTGTTTTAAAACGTATACAAAGCCATCTTTCATATCCTTTACAATTGTCGGTATGATATGACTTTCTTGCGCTCTTTTTATAAAAGGTATTTTAATAAACATTTCTAAAATCGCAGATAAAAAGAAAGCAAGACAGCTTATTATTACGAGCATTTTCAAACCAATTATGCCGTACAATATTCCTCCTAATACAGGAGCAACTATATTAGATAATGCTTGCACACCATTTACGATACCGTTCGCTTGTTCTAACTTTTTTTCTGGAACTAATTGCGGAATACTTGCCATTACAACTGGTGAGTACATTGCACCAATGACTGCTAGTAAAAACATAATTGTTCCAATCAATAAAATAGATACAGATCCAGTAAATAACAAAACTATAAAGCTTATTACAATCGCAGCGTTTATAAAATCAAAAATAACCATTACATTACGACGATTGAAACGATCTGCTATCGCTCCGCCGAGAGGGGCTAGCAAAAACGGAATACTCGTTACCGCATATAATCCTGCGAATATATCAGCACGCCCTGTTATATCTAATACATATAAAGATAGGGCAAAACGTAAAAGTGTTGAACCCAAAATAGTAATAATTTGCCCACTAACCATTAAATAAAAATCTTTCATCGAAGGTTGTATACTAATAGACATCATAATCACATCCTTCCTTTAATTTAGACCGACTGTCGGTCTATAATAAACAAACAGAAAAATATTATTTCTGTTTCATTAAAACCTCCATCATATAATTAAAGGATCCTTCTTTCGCCCCAACAGATACTTCCATCATTTTGATATAAGCTTTGGCTCTTCTCATCATTTCTTCCGGTTTCCATTGAAATAACCCATCATCAAATATGACTTGCGCTGAGGAAATTAATAATTCAATCGTTTCCTGCGGGTATAGAGTAGAAAATATACCTTCTTCAATTCCTTGCTCTAAAACTTCTGCTAATACAGGAGATAAATGAATAATGGATTGTACTAAACTTTTTTGATGCATTTCTGCATTATTTGGTTGATGAAATTGCTCAATCATTTTATCTTTTATATCTCCTGATTTTGGCGATTGCTCCATCAAAACTCGAAATAACTTTTCTAATACTGGGATATTTGGATTAGAGACGATTACTTTCGCTTTTGCAACATCTTCTTTAATAATCCTCATAATAATTTCATCCATTACTTCCTCTTTCGACTTAAAGTAATGATAAAACGTCCCCTTTGCTATCCCTATCTCTTTTAAAATGTCATTTACTGTTGTTTTCGTATAACCTTTCGTAATAAACAAACGTTCAGCAGTTTCTAAAATTTCCTTTCTACGCTCCTCATACTCCTTTACAATGCGCATTCACGTTCTCCTTCCCACTAGACCGACTGTCGGTCTATTTAAATTATATGTTTAGTTAGTAAAAAGTTTCCTATTATCGTACATATACAACATCTTACTTTCTATTTCCTTTCTATTTCCTTTATAAATTTTTATTTTTTAACGTCTGTTCAATTTATTTAAAACATATCTCATGTTTCTTATCGTCACCTTTTATTTTAGGAAAAAGAACGATACCCCCGCTTGATCCTGTTCTTCTTGATTCTTCATCCGGACGCACAATGCTTTGTAGTTTTTCAGCTCCTTCACCACAAGTCTACGTATCTCCTTTTTTTCATCGATGGCTTCAAAAAATGACAATTGATTCATATGATACGGTTCTCTTCAGTTCGATCTATTTACTTATGAATGGATTATTTTGTTAAATATGCAATATTGCATATTTCGTACTTTTAATTTTCATATATACAATAATTTGTTTATAAAAATACAAAACATTAATAATGGGTGATTTATATGAGCAAGTTCCGAAAGAAGATGATTAAATATCTGCAAACATTTTGGGGATGCTTAGCATTTGGTGTATTAATGTTTGCTATCTTCTTAATTATGGATTTAACAGATACGCCTTTAAATTCATTAGGCTGGAGAGACTGGTTAGGTTCTGCAGCAGGTGCAGCCATTTTATCTGTTGGGATGTTTACTTTAAATAAATTGGATTTAAAATAAATATTCGGTCAATACTGTATGTAGGCTGTATGCCAAATCTCATTTAAAGTAGTTTTCCCTGTATCTCCTTGTATTGAGCAGTTAGCTTTTTCTAGCTGCTCTTTGTTTGTAAAAAACGAACTCAATTGACTACACGCACATATAATATTCTGTGTTCCTTTCTTTATAATTTGAAATAGTCATTACAAAATGAATCTCGTCACGAGAGCACTTTATTGAGTGCTCTTTTTTGATTTTTGAATACTTATTAAATGAAATTTTTGTTTAATTTATAAAATAAAAACGCTTGTCCACTTCAACCCATTCACCATCGTATATTATCCAACCATTATAATCGTATAATTCTTCTTGTATTTTCCATTCACTACGATACATTCTTTAATTCCCCTTAACAATCCTTGCCCTTTTATATAATTGCTTTCCAACTTCATGATTTGCTTTTTGCTACCTTCACCTCCTATGACGAGCAATCATAGGAGATGAAGGTATGAATGAAGAAAATATTGTTTTACATGGAACTGCAGTTAAATCAAGTTTAATCGATTCAACACTCCTATCTATTTTTCGTCATTCACTTTACCAACAGAAGCAACAGGTTCAACGGTATTGATTTAGGAAGCGGACTCCCTTATATATATTAAAAGCTTTTTGGAGTGAACCCATGTTCCTTATATATTATGGAATGGGTTTATATTTGTGACATAAGGGCTTAATTTTTTATTTATTTTAATTTTCAAGGGCCTTTTTCTTATACTTGTGTGTTAACCAATTCATAAGTTGTAGTGTGTAAGTGGGTGAATGAATGATAAGGATGGTGTAAAAATGAGTGAATTTAAAAAGAAATTTCATATTCCATGTGATTGTTTTCTCCCCCCTGTACCCCCACCTCAAGTTGGACCAACTGGACCAACTGGACCAACTGGGCCGACTGGACCAACTGGGCCGACCGGACCAACTGGGCCGACCGGAGCGACTGGACCAACTGCTGTAGGATGTTGTCCATGTAATAATGTTCTTAACAACCCTGGATTTGACATACCACCTGTAGGAGTAGATCCAGTTCCAGGTTGGAATCAAGTCGGTTCTGTTTCAGAAGTAGGTTTTCCAAACGTTCATAGTGGTCGTTTTCTGCCAGATGGGTCATTTAGTCTCTTAGCTGCATCAATTGGTCCAGGTGGAAGTATTAATCAAACAGTTGATGTTGACGAAGGTTGTTGTTTTACATTTTCATTTGCTGCAGATGTAAGGGATGGTGCATTTCTTATAGCTTCTGTATCTTTTCCAGAACTTGGGCAAGCATGTCCCCCAGCCCCTGCAACTCTTGGTCCATCAAACATTCCACATATTGTACCAGTTATGAATCAACCACAATCTCTTTTCCAACATTATGTTCTTGTTGTGTGTATACCTGCTACTGTGACTATAGCTTGTATTTCTTTCCAAAATACTGCTACAGGTGGTGAAGGCGCAACAGCCTTTGTTGACAATGTTGTATTTCAACCTACTGGTGGACCTTGCACTTCATGTTCACAAAATTTTTAACACATTAATACGCTTGAAAATTTCCTTTTTTCTGGAGAATACAACAACTATTAAAGAGGGCCTTCTAGCTCTCTTTTTATATTAGGAATCATCATAATCTGGCCCCTCAACCATGACTCCACTCACTATATATTCATTAATAAACCATTGGTTACTCTTCATTTCATTCCAATAACTATTTTATATTAAATCCGCACATCCCTCAGAAGCATACATACGATATTATGTTGTATTCTTTTTCAATATCAGTGTTTAGCCGAGAGTACCTTGGATGGCGCTCTTTAATTTTCAAATAACATTTTTAAGTAATTACGAGAGCGGATTTTATAATGTTGTACAAGCACTACTTCGCTTTATTAAATAAACTATATAGACATCTAAAAGAAGGGAGCTTTACATTCATATGGCTGATTACTTTTATAAAGACGGTAAAAAGTATTATAAAAAACAGTCACATTCGGGCAATCAAAAAAACAACTGTTTTATTGAGACGCATACAATTGCAGGTTCTGAAGAAAATGCAAATGGAAATATACCTGTATCTGTTTTCCTTGAAACTACCACTCCACAAACTGTATTTGAGGATTTTACAAACAATCACAATAAAACATTAATCCAGTTATTTGTTGTTGGTATGAGTGCACCCGTTCAAGTAACTATTCTAACAAGAAAATCTAGTATACCAATTACTACTACATTACAACCCGTTCAAACAAAAATATTTCAAGTTGAAGATTTTCAAAGTCTTACTCTTACAAGACAGGAAGGTCCTACTAGTATAGTTAGTTTATTTGTTCAAAAAACATTTTGTATCTGCTGTAACGATAATAACGATTCATGTGATGAATATTACCATGAGTGCAATTAATAGATTAAATCACTTGAAGAACTCTTTATTATAGAGGGTTCTTTTCTTTTTTTAATGTCGCGTGAAATATACCAAGGTTTGAACCCCTAATCCTAGGGCTTCTGTATTTAAATAAGAATTTTAGTGAAAATAAATTCACTATTTATTTGTAAAATTCATATACTTATATGGACTTTAAAAAATACAAAATATAGTCCTTGGTCCAAGAGCACCACACTCTCTGTCGGTGCTCTTTTCAGTTAAATAATACTTTTGCGAAAATTCCGTTGTCTAATTTTTCACTTGTCCATTTCACTTTTCTCTATTTCCGCATTTATTATTAGAAATACTAGTTTTTTAGAGGTGAAATTATTATGGACGAGTTATTATCTTCCGCTTTAATAAATCCTGATTTACTCGGACCTACTTTACCAGCTATTCCACCATTCACACTGCCTACTGGACCTACCGGGCGCCTACTGGACCCACTGGACCTACCGGGCCTACTGGAAGTACTGGGCCTACTGGACCTGGATGTATAGAACCCCTACCACCTTTCACTCAAATTGTTTATGTAAACAAAGCTGGTAATGACGCTACTGCTGATGGTTCTGAATGCGCACCATTTCTAACAGTGACTGCAGCAATGGCATCAATAACAGATGCTATAGCACCATTTCCGGATCCTTTAAATATAACTAAACGTTATGCTATCTCTATTGGACCTGGTAACTATATTGAACCATTAATTCATTTAAAAGCTAACGTTCAATTAGTAGGAACTAGTACTTTATTGACTAGATTACAAATTCCTTTCGATATAAATGATCCGTCTTGGTTTGATTTGAACTTTTCCCAGGATCCTAGATCTGGGTTTGTTAATCTGACATTACTAAGTGCGCCTCTTGATTTTAACTTTCAAACGGCACAAAGTGTTTCAGGTAAATTATTCTTTGTTACCGTTAATATAACCCCTGCTCCTATATTCACAGCTTTATCGACTTCTGTGAATCAAGTGAATATCCGTGATTCAATGTTATCCGCTGGTTATACTCAAAATGGAATTAACATGGCAATGTTTGCTTCGTTCGTTTCTAGTGGCAATATCACTATTAATTCGCAAGCAACTACAGATACCCAAGTCAACTTAGTTGGTGGAGGAATAAATGGTAATGTCATTATTAATGTGCTACCTGGTCATATTCCAATTGACCCCTTAAATTTAACCAGCTTTGCTATTACAGAAAACATCTTCAATCCCAGCCCTAATTCAGGAAATTTATTTGTCAACGGCGCTAATAACGTTATTACAAGAGTCAGAGCGACAGTTGATTCATTACCTATTCGTTCCCGAATAAATCTTATAGGAACAAATACATCTTTAATTAGAGTTGATGATGCTTTCGATTTAGCTTACACACCTAATAATCCAGCAAACTGGGCTCCTCTTCCTCCTACTACAGTACAGGAAGCTTTAGATAGAATTGCTGCATTGCTGGCAGTAACTATCGGTACGCCCTAAACATCTTAGAATGAACTTAAATCCTAATTTAACAAGAGCTAAATTGCTATGATATGTGAAAGAAAAGTCTCTTTAAATCCGATTGAAGAGACTTTTTATTTACTAAGCAAATCCGAAATCTGAAAATTAATATACATTATAGACAAATTGTATGTTTCTTAACAAAATTCAAATTGTATTAAACTTTATTTCCATCATTATTTTTTTGCATAGCCGCTATTTTATTTTCTTCTGCTTTAAAACCAAAATAGAGTATACCACAAGTAACAAACGAAACTAATACGGATCCTATAATGTTTCCTAGCCAGAGCATAACGTAACTCCTCCTATATATTAATTAAGGCATTTATAAAAAAACTTAATATATATAAATGCAACGTAAAACACTTGTTCAGATTGCTGTCATTTGTACTATTTGTTCTGCTAACGTTATATAATCAAGATGCAACAAGCGACAAATGTGGGAAATAATATTCGAACATTTTCTTTTTAATACTAAAAGTGTCATTTAATACACCTTTCACATCAATGACTTCCACATCACCGTTTGGCAAATAGATCATTAAGTCTGCTTTATATGTAATTGCATCAAATCGTTTTCCATTCTTTTTAAAACCTGTTTGCAGAACAAACCATGGTGGCAATTCGATTGCCTGTATTTCACCTGCACCTTGCTTTTCTTTTAACAACTCATAATATTTAGACTCGGCTTCTGAATCAAAGATACAACCATCTAGCTCAACCTTTTTATTGTTATATTTACTCATTGTTTTTCTCTTTTGTTTTATTAATTAGCTGATTAATTTCATAGAAACCATTTATCAAACATTCCATGTTTCTTCACCCCTTGAATATTTTTCAAATAATAATACATACTAGTTTCAAGCCGCCGTATCCACGGTTAATACTTCTTTCTTTTGTTACAGTAGAAGCAGGTAGGTTCTTAACTTATTTGCTTTTCCTATATGTTTTTTAATATTGAAAATAATACTAATAAGCTTTTTGAAGTAGCAGCTTCACTCTTCTCGTAATGGGAATGCAATTTATCACAATTTGCTAACTCATTCTACTCACTGGCAGACAACCAAAATTGTTGTCTGCTTTTTGTATGAGATTTTTCATTTTACATATACTAGTTTTGAGCCTGTTACCAATGCAAGCCATTTTGGTGTTTTGAATTCCGACTAAGCTTTTTGTTGCATAGATTATTACATCTTTGACAACACTGATTTAAAGCGCGTTTTCTGGTTATTCGTAGTTCTAATCCAGAATAATTTTTCTCCTATTAAAGGACAGCAGATACGACTGCTAGTCCTTTTTTCTTATACCGCATATCCACCTTCTGGTAGCTTCGGACCACATTGCCCTCATCATTGTAATAAGCAATTTCCCAAAAATGATGACAGTTGTGCTTTTCAATTTCTCCCTCGAACAAAACGAACAAATGAGTTTTCCAGTTCCCAGCGATCGTATTACTCGCATACCCATGTAAGCGAAATGGAGGTTGCGATAATTTTGCATTTTCTTAAAAGCCTGCTCTGCACTGTACATGCGCTTGATGTCAAAAACACCTTCATTCTCGCACTTTACAAACTTCATAAATTCCGCCATCGACATTGTTATAAATTTTGTTCTGAACTGCTGCCAATACAGATAACTTGTTTTACTTTCCGTTTCAGCAACAATAATTTTCTCGTTCGACCAATGTTCGAAAATGGTTGTTAATTCAAATTTGTAAATAAGATATCTCAATCTTCACACGCCCTTATTTTCTCATCTACCAATATGAGTTAAATCCTTCATAAACTTCTCTTGTTCCATTTCAATAATTGCGGAATGTGTAATAAAAATATTCGCTCGCTTCAATACCTTTCCTTTCAACCAAAGTGTTCTGCCGAAATAGTAGACATAATAAGTTCCGTTCTTTTTACTGCAGCATAACATTCCCGTACCATTTGAATGTGTTACGAACTTCTTTCACTCCATCGTCCAATTCTTTGTTTGCAAAAGATGTTTTCGTATCGTTATACCAATTGATTTCTTCATAATCCGTATCATCATCAGGGGAGCTAGTACGAATAGCTTTCTCTCAATTTTTTTCGATTAAATATTGTTCATACGTAAGTTGCACTTGTTCTTGAATTGCGACATGGTAGTAATACCCTTGATCTGCTGGTTTTGGACTATAAAATTCCCTTTATAAGTTTTAAATACGGTGAATGAAATTTTTGTTTTTTCTTGCCATTATCCTTGTTCTATACAAACAAAAAAAGAGCCGCAATATTTTGCGACTCTTTTACAATTACCACTATTTAACGTCCACGTCTTTGCTGACCTTGTTTTGTACTACTTTTCTTATTACTTGGCTTATTAAATGATCGATTGTTATCATTTCTCGAACTATTTCTTGGGCCACCTTTTGAACCACTTCTTGAACCTTCACGGCTATCTCTTTGACGATATTGATCTGATTTCTTTGGAGCAGGATTTGGTACCGGTTTTCCATTTTCATCTACACGTTTTATCTTCGGTTGTTCGATTATTTGTCTTTGGATTGGTGCACCAAGCGTTTTTTCAATTTCTTCTAAATGTTTTTCATCTTTCGCTGCAACGAATGTAATTGCAAGACCTGATCCACCTGCACGTCCTGTTCGGCCAATGCGGTGAATATAACTTTCTACATCTTCAGGGATATCAAAGTTAAATACGTGCGTTACACCATCTACATCAAGTCCACGTGCTGCTACATCCGTCGCAATTAAGTACTGAATTTTAGCTTCGCGGAAACTCTTCATAACTCTTTCACGTTTCGCTTGAGGTATATCACCATGAAGTTCAGCACAATTATAACCTCGTCCTTTTAAATCATCATACAGCTTACTTGCTCTAACCTTTGTACGACAGAAAATAACTGCTAAAAATGGCTGATCACGATCCATAACAAAACGAAGTGCATCTGGCTTTGCACGATCTGTCGTCTCAATGACACGCTGCTCAATTGTATTTACCGTTACTTCTTCACTTTGTACTTGAATCATTTGCGGCTCATCCATATAACGCTTCGCCAATTTTTTAATATCTTTTGGCATCGTTGCTGAGAATAACATCGTTTGTTTACTACCAGGTGTCTCATCTAAAATATCTTCAATATCATATAAGAAACCGAAATAAAGCATTTGATCCGCTTCATCTAGTACAATCGTTGAAAGATTACTTAAATCAATTGTTTCACGTCGTATATGATCTAATAATCGACCTGGTGTCGCTACAACAATATGTGTATTACCTTTTAATTTTCTCAATTGTTGTGCTACATCTTGCCCGCCATAAATCGCTAGTACATTAATATCTTCTCTTTGAACAAGCATTTTTTTAATTTCAGTTGTAATTTGCAGTGCTAGTTCCCTTGTTGGCGCAACAATTAAAGCCTGAACATCACTAGACTCTGGATCGATTTTTTCTAAAATCGGTAACACGAATGCTAATGTTTTACCCGTTCCTGTTTTCGCCTGCCCAATAATATCTTTACCTGACATAATAACAGGAATTGCCTGCTCTTGAATTGGTGTTGCTTCTGTAATTCCATTTTCACGTAATGTATGATTAAAAGTTTCACTAATTCCTAATTCTAAAAAGTTTTTCAAATTGACCACTTCTTTTCCTTATTTTTCACATTAGCTTTCATTGTACCATTTGTTTCGCCAAATATGAAAAATAAAAAAATTCTTATCTTCTTTTTTTATATTCATCGTGTACTAGATGAACAAATTCTTCTTGTTTTCTTTCCGATTTTAATAACCTTTTCATATTAGCCGGAGACAAAATGTACTTCTTAATTTTTCTATTGTATTTGTATTTTTCATAGTTGGACGCCCTCTCTTCTTTTCATGTAGGGAATCCACGCCTTTTAAATCATATGCTTCCTTCCACCTACGAACCGTTCCATAAGATGGGATATTAAAAATAGCTCCTGTTTCTCTAATATATGTCCCTTGTCTATCCATATAATTAATTACATCCAGTTTATAATCCAGGGGATATCTTCTATAGCGTTTTTCACCTACCGCATTATATTGTTTAATCCACTGCTGGAGTACACTCGGATGAACCTTTATGGATCCCGCAAGTCTTTTCACTCCGTCACCTTCATCTGAATATTTTTTACTACCTTTACTTTTTCTTCTAGTGAGAATTTAACTATAAAAAAGTACACCTCCAATTGTTGTTTGTGTCTAACAATTGGGGTGCACATCCTAAGATTCGGCTTTTTTACTAGTAATAATATCAAAAAAACAAGTGCGACCCTGTGGTAAAAAACATCTGTACAGATTAAAGCACTATTTAACGGATCTATATCAATCACAGTCATATATCCATTGAGCAAATAACCATCCTCATAATATGTAATTAGCATTTCTTATTCAGATAACAATGAGCATAATAATATGTTTTCTATAAATTCCTTTTCCTCCTAAGTTTGTGTTTACCACTCAACCACTCTTTCTTGGACATGCTTCTGTTAGCGACTTCTAGCCCTATCAGTGTATGCTCACAATAGGTTGTCAATTGCTAGTACCAATTCATTTTTCGCGAATATTTCCCTTTGCATCTCACTATATTTAAAAAGAGGGGGTTACATAATGATAGATAACCACATGGAGTTACTATGTTTTTTGGACGACCTGGAACAACTCATTCATCAGCATAATCAAAAAGAAAATAAGTTGATACGTAATGCATCTAAAAAGCTCGGGATTATTAGTAAAATAGAAAAAATGCGTGATGAGACTTTGGCTACAGTGATAGAAGAAATTGTATCTTCTTCTATCACTGGCGAAGATATTAAATTGGATAGCGCTTATTTCCTAAATGAGCAACCAGAAAACAACAGACAACTACGTATAATTATAAATCATCCAATATATGGAGAAGATATTGTAAGCTGTCTACAAGAGATTAGGGAGAACTATCAAACATGTGCTCAACGAATTGAAGATGAATTAAATTTCTCTGTAGAAATTAGAGTAACTTTTTCTAGTTACGAGAGCATGTGTTCTTCCTCCTATGTGGATACTAGCCCTGTATATGAAGATATATTTGGGGTTTTAACAGCTGAGGATATTTGTGACGACTAAACTACTGAGTAATTCCAACAAAAACGCAAGCAATAATGCTGCGAATAAAAATATTAAGTTAATTGATGGTGATAAGCTCATTCACATGATGAATTCATGAAGCCAGCTCTTTTAAAGACTTGGCTTTTTTCTTATAAAAACATTTTTAATGAATTAATTAGAATTGCAGAATCTATGAATTAAAAAAACGATCTTTTCGATATGGGAAAGATCGTTTTTTTATTATTTTATACAGTAAGCTTTCCTCCATGATAGCAATAATAGCTTGCTGCTTTAAGGTTTTTAATTCTCTTTAAAGATTCTTCCGCTTTTTCTATATCTAAGCAAAAATTCGGATTAGCTATTACTAATTCATTATTATCTTGAACGGCCGCATCCCCTGTAATTACACAATTTAAATTTGGAAAATATAATGAAATATGCCCCGAAGTATGTCCTGGGGTCGCTACTATTTGACATTCATCATTCAAAATCATTTGGCCATCATGTACTTTTTCATCGACGGAAATATGTCTTATATTTTTTAACTGTTGGATAAACCATTTTCCAAATTCTTTTTCTTCATTTGGCATACGTTCTAACATTTCTTCTGCTTGAACTAATCTCTCTGATTTTAAATCGCCATTAATATAGTTGGATTCAATTTCACTAGCAATAATATTAATGTGAGGATATTTCACTTTGAAATCATATAAAGCCCCTATATGATCGTCATCATAATGAGTAATAATTATATTTTTTAAGTTTTTCATCTCATACCCATGTTTTAATATTACATTTTCAATTAAAGGTAAAAAACTCGTATATCCTGTATCGACTAATGTTAATTCATTATGTACTATAATTAAACTTGGATAAATACATTGTCTTACCCCGTTAAATTCGAATTCAATTGGTAGTTCTATTATTTTCATTTTTCTTCCCCCATACTGCTTTTAAAATGCATAATAATAACTAAATCATCCACATACATTTTACAATATATATACTATGTAACAAAACACTGTGAGTCGTTACATAACCAACATTCTATTATTTTGAACAGGTAATTCCCTATTTTTATGGAATATACAATAAGAAAAACAATAAAATTGATTATTTCCCTACTTCTTTGTCTATCCTTTTAAAAAATCGATGTTTTTGTAAAAGGAGTGTTTATATGGAGAAACAGACACTTTGGAAAAAGTTCAAAAAAAGCTCTGTAAACCTCGGTAAATCCAGCGTATATGAAAGTATTATTTTATTCTACACAATGAAAAAGAAAGAATTACCTACTAAAGCGAAATTCATAATATTAGCCGCTTTATCTTATTACGTATTAACAATTGATTTCATTCCAGATATAGCTGCTATTATTGGGATCGGCTTATTAGATGATGTTTTAGCAATTGCTATAGCGCATAAATATGTGATGCGCCATGCGGATGCTGAAATTCGAGAGAAGAGCAAAGTAAAAATGGAGTCATTATTTACTTCAGCACAAGCATAATTAAACTATTTAGTCATTTACCTAGCTTTTTACTTTCAAAAAAGCTAACTTTAATTATTGATAGTTCTATTTAACCTTCACCATGAGATCATTACAGAATACATTCTTAATTTCTCTTAACTCTCGAGCCGTAAACAAATAGGGTGCCAGTACTTGTTCCTAAGTTCTGACACCCTATTATTTGTTCTTATATTTATCTGTTATACAATTCATTCAGGAAAGATTCCAATAGAGACATTCTTAAATAAAGAAAGACCATAATAGTGCAGATATTTTATACAGTTGCATGCGTGCCCCTATACAAAACTGCTATTGCAACTACTATAAGAATCATCCCCATAAAAGCAGGTGCGGCATGACCAAGTGATACATAAATTTGCCCTCCAATAATTGGACCAATCATTCTTGCCAAAGCTTGAATAGATTGGCTTCCACCCTGAATCCTTCCTTGTTCACTAGAATCGACAGACTTTGAGAGCATCCCATTGAATGAAGGCCCGAAAATCGAGTCACCAAAACCAAACAGTAACATCCCAACGATTAAAAGAGGATATAGGGAAAACAAAGCAGATGCTGCAATAAAACTGTAGCCAATAATCTCCGAAACCATCCCAAGTATTGCTATTTGTTTATCACTAAGCTTGCCCACAAGCTTTGGCATTATAAAAGCTTGTGAAATGATGTCTTGAAAGCCCATAATTGAAAACATAAGTCCGATTAGTGCAGGCTTCCAGCTAAAAGTATCCATCGTAAATTGTGTGAAAATTGCTTGTAAAGATCCGTTAGGTATCCAAAGTAAAAACGCTGAGACGAGTAACCATTTTAAGTGTTTCATAGAAAGTATGTTTGCAAGTTGTACAAAAGGATTTAACCTTACAAAAGTAATCTCTTTTAACCTATTATTTTTGTCAAGACTCTCAGGCATATATTTCATCCCATATAATACATTGAATAAAGTTATGAGCGCTCCAAAATATAAAGGTACAGAATGACCAAACTTTGCAAGTAATCCCCCAAGAGTTGGGCCAATGATGGTTCCTACACCTACCACCGCACTTACCCATCCAAAGTATTTCGTTCTCTGTTCTGGCGGAATGATATCTGCAAAATATGCGAAAATTGTACTGATACTCCCGCCTGTTATACCTTCTATTATGCGTCCAGCAAATAGTACCCATAAGGCCCCTCCTATACCAAAAACTAAGTACCCGAGTGCAGAACCGAAAAGGCATATTAAAAGTAATGGACGACGACCATATTTATCGCTTAAAGCCCCGAGTGCAGGAGCAGCAAAAAACACGCAAACCGCATAAACAGAGGTCAGTAGCGTAACAACTAGAGCCTGTTCTTCCGGACTACTTATATAAGGCTGCACTAAGAATGGCACTACAGGCATAATGATACTGAACCCTATACCACAAAGAAATACAGAAATAAGCCCGAATATTAAAGCATGTTTATCTATGTTTTTTTCAGTTTCCTTTTCATTTTGTGATCTAAATATAGACATTTAACTTCTCTCCTCAAAACTTTTTGTTGCTGTGTCAACAAAATAATAACTCCATTTTGTTGATTAGTCAACAAAAAACAATAATAAAAAGGTAGCCTCTTCTCATACGAGTAAGGCTACCTTTTTATTATTTAAATTTATTACGACTTAATATGTATACCTTGTTTCTTTATTTCTGCATCCAAATGCCTACTATATTTTTCCACGAAGCTAATTATACTGTCGAATTCTGCCTCGGTTACTTGCTCAAATACAACTTTATCCCGCTCTTGAAACTCTTTGTGCAAGTCTTCATGGATTTTATAAATTTCTTTCCCCTGTTCAGTAAGCCTAAAATAGATCTCTTTTTTATTCTCTGACTTTTGGTAGCTTTCAATAAGGCCTTTTTTTATGAGCTTCTTAGTCATCCTACTTATAGCACCGCGAGTTACATAAAAAGCCTCTGCAAGTTGTGTCACGTTAGAATCTGCATTGTTTTCAATATGTTCAATACAATGTACCTCAGAAGACTTAAACCCTTTAAGACCTTCTTCCATTTTATCCTTATTAAGCCAAACCATCTTATTATATAAGTCCCTGAAACCGTTCATGACCTGTTCTTCCTTATTCATGGCCTATCCTCCTAACCGCTCATTCATACATTAAAACCATTATATTAAATTTCTGTTCCCGTTTCGACAATATTGATATAATTATTTGAGTTATCTATGAAAATAGACGATTAAATAAAATAATTCACGAAACAACAAATAATGCAAGTATATTACAACTTGTACTACACAGTAGACAAAAAGTAAGAGCTAAGATAATTTCTCTTAGCTCTTACTTCATAAAATTAATATTTTTAAAATACTATTTCACTTCATTCGCTACAAAAAACTGTTCACAAACACTCGAAATACGCTGTAAGTCTACGTTTCCACCAGATATAACCGCTACTACTTTTTTCCCTTTGATATATGGATCCACTTTCCCTGCAAGTAGAGCAGCAGTAGCTAATGCGCCTGCACCTTCTACAACAGCTTTACCTCGCTGTAATAAGTCTTTCATCGCTACTTCTAATTCACCTTCTGATACTGTGACAATATCATCTACTAATTCTTTTACAACTTCAAAAGTTAAATTGCCTGGTATTTTAACCGCACAACCATCTGCTATAGTAGGTGCCTCATAATGTTCTACAATTGTACCTTTGTCATAAGATGCCTTCATTCCATGAACATTATCTGCTTGGACACCAATTATATGAATGGATGGATTAAAAGATTTTAATGCAACAGCAATACCAGAAATAATTCCACCTCCACCAATTGGTACAATGACAGTATCAACATCCCACATATCATCAAGAATATCTAATCCTATTGTACCTTGACCAGCCATTACTTCTACATCATCATATGGATGTAAGTATGTTTCACCTGTTTCCCTAATAATCTCTTCACATTTTGCCTTCGCATCATCAAAGGTTTCACCATGTAAAACCACTTCTGATCCATATCCTTTAGTTGCATCAACTTTCGCCTGAGGTGCAGAAATCGGCATAACAATTTTACTCTTAATACCGAGTAAATGAGCAGATAAAGCAATTCCTTGCGCATGATTACCTGCTGAACATGCAATAACTCCTCTTTCTTTTTCTTCGTCTGTAAGCTGTGACATTTTATTAAATGCGCCACGGAATTTAAAAGAACCCGTTAATTGCATATTTTCTAATTTCAAATGAATTTCTCCGCCTGTTTTACTAGTCAAATAAAAAGATTTCACTAATGGAGTTTTACGAGCATTTCTGTCTAGAATGTTTTGAGCTTTTTTAATGTCTGCTATATGTAATGGTAGTTTTTTAGTTATCATACTAACACCCCTTCTAATGATTTATAATTTACTGATTGTCTCATTCCTAAGTTTTCGTAGGCAATTACTCCTTTATACGCAACCAACCCTGTTAAAAAATCATTCCTCATATATATACGCTATTCTTTAAAGTACACAAATGCAAACAATTCAACATCCTCTTCATATCACGTTCTTTATAATGATTCAGGCATGCAATTTGGATCCAATTATTCTTTTGTAAATACGCTGATTCATAATGGACAATATATCCTTGTAACGCTAACGCATCACCTACTACTTTAGAAGAAAGACCTTCGTTTAATTGAATAGTAAGTATAATTGGCGCAGCATGTTCTTTAGGTGAAACAAGGTTTAAACCCATAGTGGTAATAACTTCTTCCATATAATCATATGTCTCATTTATTTTTACAAATGCTTTTTCATCTTCAAATTTCTTCAACGCTTCCTGCAATGCATAAATTAAATTCCATGAATGAGAATATGGAATACTTTCATTTTCTCCGTACATGCCAACGTCCATATAGGCTGGTAATGTCTCGTTTACTTTCACATTATGATTATGAAAAACGAAAGATAATCCAGTAAACGATTTAATTGCTTTTCCACTAACACCACTTGCAAAATATACACCCTTTAAATCTATCGGTATCGCTCCAATTGAACTGATACAATCTACACATAGTTTCACTTTATACTTTTCACAGAAAACATTTAGTTCGTCTAAATCATTTAACATTCCGGTTGATGTTTCATGGTGAACAAACCAAAGCCATTCATAATTTCCAGTTTTCATTATTTTTTCTAATTCTGTATAAATAAACGGTTCTCCCATTTCTTTTTTATACGTATCAAAATGTAATTGCGCGCGTGCTGCGTGTCCAACTAATCTATTTCCAAATTCCCCATTTGTTAATACGAGTCCTTTCCCTTTTAAAGAACGCAACTGTAAAGCAATGGCATCATTTGATAACGTCCCTGTTCCTAACATGATTTGCACACGTTTTGCTTTTGTCATTTGCAGTAAACGTTTTTTCACATTTTCAATTGTTACTTGAAATGACTTAGAACGATGCGAAATAGGCTTAGTAGAAAATGCCTTTCGAACATTCTCTTCAATATCTACTGGACCAGGTAAAAACGTATATTCTTTCGTCATAATCCCTCCAACACTCGACTCTTCAAACATAGCGGGGGTAACATACATTGGCTGGAAGGCTGCTTCTTCTGTACCAACTAACTTATGGAAAGTTTTGAATCCCATTTGCTCATATAAAGGTAGCTCACGTGTTGTAGCAGAAATGAGTGCCAATTCATATCCATTTAGAAGCAAATAACGATGTAAAAAGCGAATTAAACCTAACAACGCTCTTCCATTTCGATATTCACGTTCTACTGAAAGCAAACGAATTTCATATACGTTTTCTCCATGTTCTTGCAAATAAAAATCTAGATTTGAAATTTTATAATCTAACGAGAATGGTCGTTTTCCCCGCAATGCGACCATACCGACTAACTTATCGTCATCTAAACAAATTAAATATGTATTTTCTTCATGAAAACGATCTATACGAACACGCTCTTTCGTTTCTTCATGTTGCGGAATTTCTTCTACAAATGTTTTATAATTCAATTTATGTATACTTTCAAATTCCCAATCTTGATCAGCAACCTTGTAAATTAACCCCATGTTCTATCTCCTTTATGCATTTAATAAAAATTATAAGTGGAGATTAACTCCACTTATTAAAAGTTCATTTCATTCTCGATTTACATATAAAATAAGTACAATTATAAGAGCACTTAAAATAGTCGTAACAATAGAGTAAGAATACAAAATTATGCAAATTGGTAAACAAGCAATTGTAATTAACCCTGGCTTAGTAAATCCTTTAAAGATTAAATAAAATATAATGAAAACAGCAACAAGAGTAAGCGCTATCAAATAATCAAATGCGATTAATCCTCCAATAAATGTTGAAATGCCTTTTCCGCCCTTGCCTTTAAATACAATTGGGTAAATATGTCCAAGTAAAACAGCTAGTAAAGCTAACATTACAAAAGTAGAATCTTCAAAAAGGTATTTTGCAATAGAAACTACGATTGCCCCTTTAATTGCATCACCTAAAAATGTAGCGACGAAATACCCTTTTCCATATACGCGCCCCATATTTCTTGCGCCAGGATTCCCACTTCCTTCATCTCGAATATCAACGTTATGTCTCCATTTTGTTACTATATAAGCGGTCAATATGTTTCCAAATAAATAAGAAGCCACCAAATACAAAAACTGCATACTATTAATCATGTAATCATTCACTTTCTACATGGGAGTACTTATACAATATTCAATGACTATGTATATTGTACTTTTCTTGCTTTAGATCCCTTCGTATATTTTAACATCATTTTTTTACAAATCATACAAAAATTCACATACAACTATTTTTAAAAATATATATTCTTCATTAAATAATATGCTCCTTTCGCAGCTGGTTCTGATTGTGATAAAAATGTAACTTCTCCTATACTCTTCTCACAGCCTTTCTTAAATTCAGCATATATTTCAGGAACGAAACACAATATGCTGCCACTTACTGCAATTGAAGTTGGGTGCTTAAATTTCAGCTTGTTATAAACATTTACTGTAATCCTAGCTAATTCCTTTCCAGTTTGCATCATAATTTCATGTGCATCATCATTCCCATTTCTCGCTTTCTCAATAATGAATGGTGCAATTGCTGCCACTTTATCTTTTGAAGAAATATATACTAGACTTTTTATATGAGACGGTGTCAAAAGTTGAAACTCGTCTTGAATACTTAAGCTTAATGGGCAAAGTGGAACTCCTTGATCAAATTGATTTGCCATTCTCTTTAAACCTTGTAATGCAATCCAATATCCGCTTCCTTCATCTCCTAAAATATGTCCCCATCCACCGCTATACCCGTACACTTCTCCCTTCTTTCCTAGACAAATCGCACCTGTACCACCAATCGTTAAAATTCCCTCCTTCCCTTTTAAAGCCGCTGCATGTGCAATCATTGCGTCATTATAAACTTCAATTTGTGTTCCGTACTTCTTTTTTAGACGAAATGTTAATTCATTTGTATTTGCTCCACTTGCACCCGCTAATCCTAAACAAACACAAACGCAATTCCCATTTAATAAACCTTTCTGGCATTGATCAATCGCTTCCATAATATGAAAAAGTGCTTCTTCAAAATCTATTAATATGTTTCCAAATCCACTTGTAGCTCTTACAAGTTCGTTTCCATCTTTATCAAATGCAATTGCTTCTGTCTTTGTTCCCCCGCCGTCTACTCCAATCATATACTTCATATGTTCGCCTCATTTTCATCATCTTATTGGAGGGAATGTGATATTCCCTAAAACTACAGATTGCTTTGCACCTGTTGCGCTTGGCACATTACTCGGATTACAATGATGTGTTTCGTTTGCTAAAATTGCAAAGGCGATTGCTTCTTTCGCCTCTGAAGAATAGCCTATATCTTCTTGAATGAATATTGCGCACTTTTCTTCCTTCAATCCATACCGTATCATTTCAACAAGTGTACAATTATAACTGCCACCACCACCTAAAATCACCTCATCGATTTCATAATACGGCAGAATAAACTCCTGATAATGATGAACAATCGATCTTGCTGTAAACATTGTGACAGTCGTCAATATATTTTCTTTACTATGCTTTTCAAACCGCTTCAATAACTCACTTACAAATTCTTCTCCAAACTGTTCTCTACCAGTTGATTTTGGTGGATTCATTGTCAAAAATGAATGGTTCATACAATATGTCAAAATTTCATCTACAACTACTCCCTGTTTTGCAATCTTACCATTTTGATCATATGGCAACTGAAATAACCTTTGACATACTTCATCAATTATCATATTGCCTGGACCAGTATCAAAAGCTATTACGCTCTTATCACTTCGGTGATTTGGTATTACTGTTACATTACCGATCCCGCCAATATTTTGTAGTAGTCTATTTTTAGTTGGATGACGATACAAAATAATCTCTGAATATGGTACAAGTGGTGCACCTTGTCCCCCTGCTGCCATATCCATCGTTCGAAAATTAGAGATAACCGTAGTGTTCGTTTCATATGCTATAACTGCTGGTTCTCCAATTTGCAATGTGGAAGGAATCAAATTACCATATTGCTTTGGCTGATGATAAATCGTTTGTCCGTGAGAACCTATTAAATCTAATTGTTTCAAAGAAAAATTGGCCTCTTTACAAACTTCCTTTACAGCATTGGCAAAACATAAACCGAGCTTGAAATTTAAACTACATATGAGTTGGACATTTGAATTTTCTATTGATAACGATTGTTGTATTTCATTTTTTGTATCATTACAAAATGGAACAGTAGTAAAATGGATAAGTTTGACCTTAGACTCTACACCACTCCCTTCTATATGAACGAGTGCTAGATCTATACCGTCTAACGATGTACCTGACATTATGCCTACAATATACATAACATGCATGACCTCCTATTTACTAAAAAACAATCATGTAAGTTACAAACGTACAACCGATCGAAAATAATATGAATCTAAAAAACAACTGAACTTTCGATGTGAACGATCCATCAATGAAAGAAACAACTACTGTAAGCAAAATACTTGCCGCAATGCTTGTAACGAGCCATATACTATGCATTTGTGATAAATGTAGCATTCTTAATAAAGGTACAAAAAGTAAATTTGCACATATCACTCCAAATAATAATAAAGATACACCTTTATAACTAAATTTTATATTCATTCCATTTCACCCTCTCTGAACTTCATGTGAAAGAAGTGATAGACAACATGCCTATCACTCAAAATAAAATATAAAACTTACGGATTAACAGATTCTCCATCACCATTTTTCTCAATTTCAAGCATGTTTTTGTCGTACATTTTAAAGAATGGTAAATAAATAAGGAATGATATTGTTATGTTTATAAATACGAGTACAATCGCTCTCCAATCCCCACCTGTTGCTAAATATGCACCAATTGGAGCTGGTAATGTCCATGGAGGCATTATATGTGTTGGTGTAACAAACCCCATCGCAGTTGCTGAGTATGCAATAGTTGCTGTTACTAGTGGTGTAATGATAAATGGGATAATTAATATTGGGTTTAGTACAATTGGCAATCCAAAAATAACAGGTTCATTAATATTAAAAATACCAGGCACAATACAAGTTCTTGATAATGCCTTCGAATATTTTGATCGACCAAATACAATCATAGCTAATACAAGCCCTAACGTCGCACCAGAACCACCAATCCATATAAACCATTGGTATAATGGTTCTGGTGAAATGAATGGTAACTGATTTGCGCCACTAGCAACTGCTTCACCATTTTCCCCTAAATATACTTCCCATAATGGCCGGGCAACAGTTCCAACAACTGACACACCATGAATTCCGAATGACCAAAAAAATGTAATTAAAAATACTGGAATGATTACACCGAAGTAACTATCACCAGCTTTTACTAACGGTGCCGCTAATTTATCAACTACATGATGTAAATCAATACTAAAAACGACAGTTACTAAACTCATTAAAATAATAACGAATGCAGCAGGTATAAGTGCTTCAAACGAACGTGAAACAGACGGCGGTACTTGTTCTGGCATTTTAATCATTACATTTTTCGTCTTACAAAATCTTAAAATCTCAACTGATAAAATAGAAACAATCATCGTCACGAATAATCCATGACCACCGAGATTTGTCATCGGAAGCATAAACCCTTTTTTATCAATTAATTCAGGCGTTAATGTTAATAGTAATGAACATACTGCAAGCTGTGCTCCTGATAAAGCATCTAGCTTATAACTTTTCGCTAAATTATACCCTATTCCAAATGCTATATATAAAGACATAATAAACATCGTTAAACGATATGGTATTAATATACTGGTTTGATTCTTTAATGCCCAAACGGATATGAAACTATCTTTCGGTAAAGGTGGAAATGCTACGATTAAAAAGAAACTTCCTACAATAATAAATGGCAAAGCTGAAATAACTCCATCACGGATTGCTTGTAAATGCCTTTGCTCAGAAAGCCTTGCCATCGGTCCAGATAAGTTTTTATCAAGAAACGTGACAAACTTATTCATAACACTTCCCCCTAACTAATTAAATCATTTACAGTTTTTAATAAAGTCGATCCACCAAGCGGCGTATATGCTTGCGGCGGTATGATACCGCATGGAATAGATTCCTCTTCTGCAAATTTTTTTACAGAGTCAAATCGATGTCTTACTTGAGGTGCAACCATTACAACATCC
Organism: Bacillus cereus group sp. MS39; assembly: GCF_040448665.1. Taxonomy (NCBI): domain Bacteria; kingdom Bacillati; phylum Bacillota; class Bacilli; order Caryophanales; family Bacillaceae; genus Bacillus; species Bacillus cereus group sp. MS39. Next base: position 2,984,036 of record NZ_CP123058.1, read on the forward strand.
CAACCATTCTTTACTTCTTCCTCTACCTCACTTGTTCCAATTGCATGCACTTCCATGTTCATACCTTTTTTCTCCGCTTCTTTTTTTAAAGCGTTTACAACAATTGCGCTGGACATCCCTCCAGAACAAACGAATAAAACCTTCATTTATTAATCCTCCTATACTTATAATTTATCCCCTTCGAATGAAAGGAAGTTTCACTTTACTAACAAGCATATGAAGTTGTGAAAGAATTTAGTTATGATGAAAGTAAATTTCACTAAAAATATTTCCCCTATTAAATTAATGTTTCAATATGTATTTTTCTCAATTGTAAGAACAACCTCACCTCGGATATCATATTAGTTAACGATATAATAGGGAGGCGTATAAATGATCGTTAAACGTTTATTAATGATATGTTGTATCGTCATCTTTTTTATTCCTTTCTCTTTCATTTCCCCTTACTCTACTTATGCTGAAGTAAATACTACGTACAAAAAGCATGAATTACGCGCTGTATGGATTGCATCAGTTCTTAATATTGATTGGCCCTCAAAAACTGGCTTGCCTATCGAAAAGCAGAAACAAGAATTTATAAGATTGCTAGACGATGTAAAAAGCACAGGTATGAATGCAGTGGTTGTACAAATTAAACCAACCGCTGATGCTTTTTATCCTTCCAATTACGGTCCTTGGTCTGAATACATTACGGGGACACAAGGAAAAGCCCCTGGATATGATCCACTCGCATTTATGATTGAAGAAGCACATAAAAGAAATATAGAATTCCACGCATGGATTAATCCATATCGAATAACGATGAATCACACTGATATAAATCGATTATCGGATAATCACCCTGCAAAACAGCATCCGGATTGGGTTGTACCTTATGGCGGGAAATTATATTACAACCCTGGTATTCCAGAAGTGAAAAAGTTTATAACAGAAGGTGCTTTAGAAATTGTTCAAAATTATGACATTGACGGGCTGCATATGGATGATTATTTTTATCCATATAAAGTAGCGGGTGAACAATTCCCCGATCAAAAAACGTACGAAGCATATAATAACAGTAGATTTACTAATATAGAAGATTGGCGACGTGACAATGTAAATGAACTTGTAAAAGGTTTAAATACAGCTATAAAACAAGAAAAATCATACGTAAAGTTTGGTATAAGTCCGTTCGGCGTATGGCGAAATATAGCTGACGATCCAACTGGCTCTAACACAACTGCAGGTCAAAGAAACTATGATGACCTTTATGCCGATACACGTGAATGGATACAAAAAGGATATATTGACTACATTACACCGCAAATTTATTGGAATATTGGTTTCACACCAGCTGCATATGACATATTAGTAGATTGGTGGGTAAAAGAAACAAATAATAAACCGATTCACCTATACATCGGTCAGGCGGCCTATAAAATTAATAATAATTCTGTCCCCGCTTGGTCTGATCCGGAAGAATATCCAAGACAAATTGCATTAAACCGGTTATATCCTGAGATAAAAGGTAGTATGCATTTTAGCTTAAAAGATATGAATAACAATCCACTAGGAGTTAAAGATAGACTCTCCAAAGACATATATAAACATCCCGCATTAATCCCGCCTATGCCTTGGCTTGATCATGATCCCCCAAAACAACCGACTTTAAAAGGTGCCATTCCAAGAGATGAAGGTATTGCTATAGGTATCATTGATGATAGAGAGAATGACTCTGCTTATTACGCAATTTACCGTGTCAATGGAAAAAATGAAGTAGATATACAAAACCCAAAAAATCTACTTACTACTGTAAGAAAAACAAAACTCGGAGAAATTTATGTAGATAAAACAGCTATTTCTGGAGAAACGTATACGTATGTAGTAACTGCAGTTGATCGATTGCATAATGAAAGTGTTGCATCTAGTAAAACTACAGTTAAAGCAAAATAACATCTAATAAAAAAAGCGCCTTAAAAGCTAAGAACTATAGCTTTAAGGCACTTTTTTTATTTATTCTTAAACTTTTCAGTCGCTGCCCTCATCTTCACATTCAAATCGTGATCAATCGAATCACGAATATCTCGCTCGACTACTTCCATTTCTTTTTGGAAATTTTGCAAGTAGATTTTTAATTCTTCTTCTTTTTCTGGTCGTTGTGAAGGTGGTAATTGTACGACTAAAGATAGCATCGCTGTTAAATCTTTCATTAAAAACGTTTCAAGTTTATGTTGTTGTTCAAACATACGCTGCTCTTGATAATACGGTAAGGCATTTAATACTGAAATTGTAATATCATCAACCGTTCGTTGTAATGCAGGATTTATTGAGCGTTTATACGCTTGAATTGTATTTAATGCATCTGGATATCGATCATAAAAATACAATTTGTAAAACGATAAGTCTGTCGGTTTTACTGTTTGCTGCGTTTCTTGTCTTAAAAAATCTTTTACTTTCATCGCCGCTACATCAATATCTTCATTTGTAAGTTTTTTCGTTGTTTTTGCCATTACATGTACTTTTTTCTGTTTTTCTTTCGGTAACATTGAAAATACTTGCTCTCTCGTACGTTGACCCGATGCACAGAAAAGCGTGTTTAATGTATATTGTTCTTTCTTTCCTTCCGTACGAATCCAGCGATAAAAGAGTGGATGTTGTGTAAATTCTTGTAGAAACGGCAAAGATTTATTCGATAACTTATCTAAAGAATCGTGTGCCCTTTTATATGGTTTCGTCCATGAAAAAAACAGTTTGCGTCCGAAATATACAACTAAAACAACGACAGTAAATGCGATTAAAAGTAATGTACCCAATAGTACTAATACGGTTTGAATGAAACTCATTTTTTCACCTCCTCTAAAAGTCTGTTATTTCCTTGGACGCTGAATGAGTTTTTGTTTCATTTCATCATTAAATGTGTCTAATTCAATTACAAACTTCTTACTTGACTCTATAATACGTTCTGATGATTTCTCAGAAGCTTCAATCGCAGCAAATACGTTTTGGAATGATTCGCGTAATTTATCCATGCTAATTGCAGGATTTTCAAGAAGTTTTGTTGTTTCTTCTGTATTTTGTTTTAATGCTTGTGAGTTACTTAATACCATTGATTCAATTGCTTCATTTGTCGCATTCACTGCATCAATTGTTTTACGCTGATTTGTTAACGCTAGCTGGATAGCAGCTGAAACTGTTACAACGTTTTGCGTCATCGTAATTGCATTACGAATTGCCTCTGTTAACTTTTCATTATTTTTCTTAATAATGTCTACAGATGCGATAGATTGTAATAGTACACTTTTCGCTTGCTGCATATTTCGTGTACGTACTAGAATTTTTTCTAATGCATCGTTAATTAATGGAATATCTCTTTGACGTTCTGGATTTTGTTTCTCAGCTTCCAGCATACCAGCGAGTTTTCTTCCTAAGTATACTTGTTTATCAAGAGCGTGAATTTTATCGTGCGATTGTTCTTTAAGCATTTCAAGACCAACTGTATCTTCTTGTAAGTTGTCACGACCAATTAGAAGGGATCTTATAATCTCTTCAATTTGTTTATCTATAGATTGATATTTATGCACGTATGTTTCAAGTGGATTTTTCTTGAATACTTTAAACATAATTTTCTTCATACCACTTGCTTTTAATGAATTCGGATCAAGCTCTGATACCACTTTTCGTAATTCTAACAATGTATTTGGAATTTCTTCATTCTTTCCATTCATCATCGCTGTTACAGGACGTTTTAATGCTGATAACGTTTGTCCTGCTGCTTGTTGTTCTTTATCCCCTAAATCTCCTAGCTGTGACAATACTTTTGATAAATCCGTATTTTGCTCGCTATTTAATTTTTGTACATAAAGATCAGCTTCTTTATTCAGTTCCTCTAATTCTTGATCTTTTATAACTGTATCCACTACTACTTCTACATTATTATCTTTCACAATGGATACAGGTTCTTTTTTCTCGAGTTCAGTCAACAAAATCGCTCCTTTATTTATATGTGCGAATTTATATGCACTATATTTCATCTATTATATCGTATTTCATATACATTCTAACTGCTTGAAATCGATTTTTTAGAAATGCCTGTTTATGCAGTCATTCCCTGTTTCTTACTATAAGTATACCTGTTCTCAACATTATTTTCCTCAGACTTAAGACCTAGAGAACAACATGCTGAAGGCGGATTCTTCGTATGTTACGTATATAAATTACGTCCTTCCCATCCTACTGTACTCAATCTTTTGACATACAACCTTTTTCAATGTGATAATTATATTACGCTCAATCCTAACTCTTCTTAAGCGCTACAAATGCTCCGTTTTGAAATGCCAATAAGACTGTTTCAAACATTTCATCTTCTTCAATCATTTTTCTAAACTCGGCTAACTCACTTGCATGAGAGGTTGCGTTATCAACAACAAGAAAACCCTTTGGTTGTAAAATGCGTTTTATATGTTCAAGCCACCACATGTATTGCATCCGCTCTGAATCTAGGAAAATAAAATCAAATGAATGATCTAGTTGCACATCTAAAAATGCCCCTGCTTCTTGATTATGAACATCAATCCTTTGTAAAAGATTTGCCTTTTCAAAATTGACAAGTGCCTCTCCAACTCGTTCTGAAGAAAGCTCTACAGTTGTTACATTTCCATTTGTTTCTTCTACCGCGCTAGCTAACCACAATGTAGAATAACCATTAGAAGTTCCAATTTCTAAAATGCGTTTTGCGCTACATCCTTTTACTAAAATTGATAAAAATTGCCCCATCTCACGAGAAATATTCCGTAATTTTTCTTCCCGTGTTTTTTTATTTCGATCATGCTCTTCTCCATATTGTTCAAGTTGAAATAATAATGAATCTAACGTATCCATTCTTTTCATCGCCTTTCCAAGCAATATGATGAAAAAGCTCTTGCTGCCCGTCTACTTTCATTATATGCGAAACGAAATCCTTTTTCTCGTTATATGACAAAGATTTAAATTTTTTTATAGCATATTGTTTCGTTTTTTGGTAAAGTTAATTTCTACGTGCAATTATTCCATTCATACTATTTTTAATTCAATTGCAGTTGTTAAATCATATAAACCCCAATTAAATGAATCGGTATTTCAAATTCAATTAAGCGCCCTTTCCGGACGCATTTTCTTTTGTTTATATATTTCTAGAAGAAAGGATGCTTACAATGAACGTGATTAGCTTAGATGCTGCTCGAAAACGAAAACAGCATAAAAAATTAATGATTACTATACCGATTATTTCACGTATTTATGAAGAAGATGGGGAAATTAAATTTGAAGTAGCAGGCGAAAAAGATGTACCTCTTGAAATGTTAGAGAAATAAAAAAAAGACGCACTTCTAAAGAAATGCGTCTTTTTTTATACAGTTACATTTAAGTGCATAAGTTTTTCAGGATTAACCATCATATAAATATTTGAGATTTTCTCATTCTCAAATGTAAATGAAAGCACATAAGTCACTTTATTATTTACTTTAACAATAACACCTGGGGCACCATTTACCATCTTATAATTAACATTGTACTCTTCCGGGAACTTCTTCCCAATTCCAAAGAATAAACGTATAATTCTATCTGCAGAATAGATTGGATGGATTGCAGTTGTAGCTTTACCACCACCATCCGCTTTTAATATCGCATCTGTTTTTAATACTTCTAATATGCCTTGCGCATCCCCACACTGCAATGATGATACAAATTTCTCCACATAGGCAGCCATCTTCTTCGTACTTAATGTTGAGTGCTTCGGCTTATCCAAAATACTTTTTCGTGCACGTTGAAAGATTTTTCGGCAGTTCGCACTACTCTTATCTACAATTGAAGCGATTTCTTCGTATTCATAACTGAAAACCTCTCTTAATATGAAAACAACTCTCTCTACCTCAGACAATTGTTGTAAAAGTAATAAATATGCCGTAGAAATTGATTCTTTCATTACAAATGACTCTGATGGATCATCAACCTCTTCCACAAATGGCTCTGGCAACCACATTCCGACATATACGTTCCGTTTATGTGCTGCCGAACGTAATTTGTCAATTGAGCGATTTGTTACCATTTTACATAAATAGGCTCTCATATTTTCTATAGATTGAACGTCCTCCATATTATTAAGTGATATAAATACGTCATGGACGATATCTTCAGCATCCATAACACTCCCAAGGATTCTATATGCTAACGAAAATAATAATGATTGATACGTTTCATATAATTGCTCCGTTTCCATGATGAATTGCCTCACTTTCGGATTGCTTTAATATGTGTAACGCTGCACGTTTTCCACTTGCCACCGCAGCATCAGCTAATATTTCATCATGCCCAGCCCAATCTCCTGCAACGTAAACACCTGGCATTCCAGGTATGTTAGGGCCTGGTTTTTCAACACGGTCAATATGAGGAAAATCATATACTACCGTTATTTTCGGTAAATATTGCTGTGCAACAACTTCTCTTTTCCAATTTGGATGTAACAATTCCATTGCATTTTCTAACTGTTCTTTATCTTCTTGAATATGATTCAGCTCTAGTACAGGGTTATGGTATTTAATTAGACTCACTACAATTGATCCATCTTCACTTAATTTAGCTGCTCTCGATTGATTCGTGAAAAATAGAGGTTGATCTAATCCCAATGCAAAATGATGCAAAGGATTCGGTAATTGTTTTAAACCAATATCTAACGCTGCCACGGTCACTTGTATAGATTGTTCACACCATTTTTGCAAACTTGTTCCTTCTGCACCTTTTATAATTTTACAAGCCTCTTTCGGTGGAGTTGTTACAATGACTACACCTGCTTCAAATACTTCATCGTCAAAACATTGTATTCTTTGTTTCCCTTCACAATGCTCTATTTTCAAAACATGCTTTTTAGCCAGAAATTGCACACCACTAGTACTTGCTATATTCCTTAAATTTGTTATTATCGTCTCCCAACCACCATCTACATAAAGTACTCCTTCTTTCATAGAAAGCTGTATTTGCTTTAGTACGGAAGATGCTAATTGTATTGTAGGAGCATACGTATATGTTGTTGTTCGGCATAATGCATAAAATATATTTCGAACCATTGGATCTTTAATTTCATTTTCTGCCCATGTAGTTAGACTCATTTTTGGAACCTTTCCTACATCTAAGTTTCCTAAATGAATCATAAGACGAGCGAACTGAACTTTTGCAGACCATGAAAGTAACGGTGTTGATAAAATAGAGCGAAAATCTGTTGGAATGGTATAAATATTCCCTTTCCATATTCCATGTGCTTTTGTAGATGGGATTCCACCTGGAAGATTTACTCCTAGCTCATTAAAAGTTATAAACGCTTCTCCACCTCTATATAAAGCATGTGCACCAAGATTCATACAAATGCCGTTTTTATTTATAGTCCTCCCTCGACCACCGAAGTGACTGGACTTTTCTAATACAATAACTTTCCTTCCAGCTTTCGCTAAATATATAGATGCTGTTAATCCAGCAAGCCCACCACCAACAATTGCTACATCAAAATGTTTCATAATAAAATCCCTCCTTATCCGTTCTACATACAAGACGAACGATTAACGAGGGATGTGACATTCAGTGATACATAATTTATTTTCTAATCTATTACATGCTGGTGCCAAATTTCACTTTCTTCTTCACTCATCCCTCCTATTACTTTTGAAAAATCTATTTTCCTATCAAATGAGTCTTTTAACATAAAAAATTGTTCAAACGATCCTGTAAATATTTCTAATGATCGAGAACAACAAATCGTTTCAAGGTTATCAATTGTTGCGCCATCTAATTCTAATTCCTTTAGTCCTTTCATTTTACCTAATGCCGATACATCTTTTACCTTTGTATCTGTCAACTTTATATTTTGAATTGACGCATTGTGTCGAAAGCAATATAAATTAGCGATGTCGCTATTTTCAAATTCAATTGTGATTAACTTATTTAAATTTTGCAAAACAAGTAAATCCAATTCACTAACATTCTCTAAACCTAAAATATATAAATGCTTTAAATTATCTACTTTCGAAATCGCGTAGAGCTGCTCATGATTTGAAATATGTACAGAAAGCGATTCTAATTTTTGAAACTGCGGTAGCAACGAAAAATCTTGAATACTAGTATGTGTAATATTTAATTTTTTTAATGATGACATTTCTACAAGTTCCGATAAATTATTTATCTCCGTATTCTTTATATTCATTTCTTGTAAGTGTTTTAGATGTATGATTGGCGTTAAATCTTGAACCGGATTATTAACTAAATATAACTTCTTTAAAGAATTCATTCGTTCTAATCCTGCTAAATCTCGAATTTCATTTCCGGATAAAATTAGTTCTCTCACTTCCGTACACATCTGTAATGGACTAATATCTACTAACCCTTTTCCACCTAAATATAATCTCTTCTCTCTAATAAACCTGTCTGCTCGTTCAGATGCACCCACTATATATCTCCAATTCTCATCTAAACTATCGTACCAATCATTAACGTTATTTTCAGATTGAAATATAAATTGGGGCTGTAAAACAGGTAATTCAATATTAAATAAAGCGTCTAAAAAATGTATATTATCATTAGCACCATAACTCCAATATAAATAATCTTCCTCTTGATGAATGGTGAAATTTTTATTTTTTAGCGTTTGTAAAATAAATAGTAACAAATCTGAAATTCTATTTGCAATTACATATTTCACTTCTTCATCTCGTCCAAAATTAATAACTTGTCCCACTTTCCCCTTTTCATCCGGATCAACATCTATTCCTAAATTGTTACCGCCATAATCTTTACTAATAGGTATCCAATTGTGATTCACATATCTTTCCTTAATATATTCTGTTGGTATTGAAAATGCATCAAAATTAAAAAACGCATCATCTTCAATACTTTTCCATACTCTCCACTCATCCAAAACTTCATCTAACGAGAGAAATGGCAAACCAAAAAACAACCCTGGTCCTGATTTATCCTCACCGTTATGTGCAAGATAAAGATTACGTAATTCATCTGGAAACGCAATTCCCATTTCACTTTCGGCATATTGAATTTCTTCTATTGTTGCAGGTGCATTCAAAAACGGTTGAAAGTAATTTTTTAATTCAACTTCCAACTCTTTTAAAATAGTATGGTTCATTTTCTGCACTCCCCTTGTACTCCAAATTAAAAAAGCGCTATCTTTTACATTAATTGTAATTAATAGCGCCTTTTTTCGCAATGAAACTCTTGTAATTATAGTGCATTCAAACGAACATTTTTATCACTTTACAAACGAAGAGCAGCAACGCTTTCACATTTCAATAACTAGACTCATATCCTAAATTCAAATTGCATGAAAATATAAGAAAGGCGGGTAATACAAATGACTTCTAATATCGACTACACTTCCCCCTCAACTAATTTCACCCATGATTTAAATAAAAGTAATTTTTTTAAGAAAGATGCCCAAAATTATATAAACGTACTTGGCATAAAACAATTAAATACTTTAGAAAATACTTCTTTATTAGATATCTATTTAAGTACAGGAAATGTTGTAGAGCCACATATTCATCAAAATGCAGCTGAACTTGTTTACTGTATTTCAGGATCTGCTGTTGTTACTTTACTTAATCCTTTTACAAACCAAATATTAAACTTACCGATAAAACCAGGGCAAGTTGCCAACATTCCACAAGCGTGGTGGCATTATGAAATTGCTACAGCAGATGGTACTCATTTATTAGCTATTTTCGATGCCCCAACCCCAGAAGTTATTTTTGGTTCTGATATTTTAAGGTTAACCCCCGCTAATATGATGGCTCATACTTACTGTCTCGATGAACAACAATGGAAACAAGCGATATCCCCTATTCAATCCACTACAGTAATTGGTCCTCCAGCAAACTGTAATCAAAATCGAGGAATGATAAACACACCAACTCAACCTCCTAATCCACAACAAAATTTATATTACCAAGATTCATATTATTTCCCTCTTTACTGGGGATATTAATTTATATCATTAAAAGACAATTATTTATCTCCTCGGAAAATACGTAGGAGATTTTTTATTGTATATCCTCCATTCCTATTTTTTATCGTAACAATTAATAGAGTACATACATATAATATTTATATATTTAATTGGAGGTGATAGTACTATGAGTAATTATAACTATCGAAAAAACTACTCTAATAATAAAAATAGTAGTTCATCAGCATCCTCTCAGTCTTCGAATTCTCAATCTTCCAATTCCCAATCGCAAAGAGACTTAGCTGAGCAAGGCTATGTAAAGAAAAAAGGATGTAACTGTAATAAAAACAAATAGTTTATTACTAATTTGAACTATAACATTTCAACGTTCACGATAAATACCTTACTTTCCTTGTATACCATTTATGTAATGGATGAATTCTATTCTTAATAGAATTCATCTTTTTTTTATTTATAGGTAATTTTTTAAACTGCATAACTTATTCCATAAATAACAAAGTATAAATCATACATTTTGATTTTTCTCATATACCAACTTAACAATAAGAAATTTCTCAATTGATTTATCACCTATTTCCCCATAAAATATAGCCCTTCCTAAAAAATTAGGAAGGGCTATATACAGAATACATTACCACAAGTTATTCGATATTAATACCTGCACTTACAAATCCAGCAACTGCAGCTATTGGACTTGCTGCTGTTAATGAAACATATAACAGTATTTTATCTCCAGCAGCTACTGGAATAGCTTCAGGTATGATTCCCGATGCTGTAGCACCAATCGCTATTACAGCAAATGCTGGTGCTAATAATAGAGGTGCTCCCTGTACCGTAAACGTATTACTTGCTGCTGGTGCAGTTAATATTTGTATCTGCACTTGCACAGGTGATAATGGAGCTAATGCAGCTGTTGCACTAAAGAAACCTGCTAACGACGTAATAGTTCCTGCTCGTGGTGCTACAAATGCATAATCACCTATACCTAACGCTAAAGTGATACTAGTTCCACCCGTTAAAGCTATGCCGGGCTGACTAAATCCAAATCCAAGAAGAGTTCCTGTATTAGCTATTAATGCGTTAACTAACGCAGATGGTGTTGTACCTGAAGCGAATGGAATAATAGCTCCGCCACCTGTTGCTCCTGTTGCTCCCGTTGCTCCTGTTGGACCTGTGTCTCCCGTTGGACCCGTTGGACCTGTTGGACCTGTTGCTCCTGTCGGGCCTGTGTCTCCTGTTGGGCCTGTCGCTCCTGTTGCTCCTGTTGCTCCCGTTGGACCTGTTGGGCCTGCTACTCCTGTGTCTCCCGTTGGACCTGTTGGGCCTGTCGCTCCTGTTGCTCCTGTTGGACCTGTTACTCCTGCTCCTGTCGGGCCTGTTGCTCCTGTTGCCCCTGTTGCTCCTGTTGCTCCGCCTCCTGGACCTGTTGGACCTGTTGGGCCTGTTGGGCCACCTCCTGGAGTAGCACCAATTAGTTGAACTAATAAGTTTAATAGAAGTTGTAAGCTTGCAGGATCAATAATTAAAGAGAAGAAGAATGGTGCAAGAGCACTGAAGAATTGTTGTAATAAAGAAAGTAATTGACCTAGGTCTGGGTTAGGAGATTGTAGTAAGTTAATAATACTTTGAATTAATTGTTTTAAGAAATTCCCTTCTGGAGAAGGTGCTAATTCATTTAGTAAGTTCAATAGTTGAGTAAACAAATTGAGTAAAGCTAATCTGTTTGCATCACTTGGATTTGCAAAAAACGCTGCAATAGCCGCAATTAAAGAGTTTAGTAAAGTGATTAATCTTCCTAATTGTTCGCTAGTAATAGGAACCGTTTGTGGATTGTTACAACAATCTGGAGTGAAAACAATCGGATTATTGCAGTTGTTATGACCAAAACAATTGTTATGTGACATTTATTTCCTCCTTACTTATTTTATATTTGAGTGTTTTCCTATTATAAGAACTATAAAATTGTGTATAGGTTTCATTCACTTAAAATAGGAAACATGAATTATAATTAAACCGAAAAAACGATATTTAATTATGTTCATGACTCACATATTAATTATATGTTTTTAATAATTGACTGCTTAGATTAAACACCTAAACTTAAGAGTTTATTTTAATTTTCCACGTTTATCTCTTAGGTCCAAAAGCACATTTTAATTTAAATATTAAAACTAAGCATTTGCATATAACCAACAAGTAACAACACCATCTTTTCAGATAAGTAACAATATCTTTACTAAAATTATGTTCTCTCAATAATTAAGAAGCCGTTTCTATTATAGAAAACTCTCATACAATATATCGGACAAGTTATTCTATACTTCGTTCAAAAAATAATTTAGGAGGTGCGAATTAATTGCCAATCATCCAACCATTTATGGCATCTAGAAGATTTACATCTACACTAGGAGCTGGAACAGGAACAGGTGCAGCTTTTGCAATTGCTGCTACAGCGTGTTTAAACGATGCTGGTACTACTGCAACTGCTTTTCCGACTTTTACGTATTACAACTTTTATGTAAACGGCATTCTTCAACCTAGTGTGAACTCCAGTATTACTACTGGACCTACTGGTGCTATTACAATTCCTGGCGGAGATGCATTAGACGGCGGAATTCCAATTACAATCGAATTTATCGTCACTTAGTTTAACTACTTTAATGTAGAACAAAAAGACAGATTCTTTTTATTTAAGAATCTGTCTTTTTTAATTAATAATGATGAATTGCAAAATAATTGAAGAACCTTGCGTTGGTGGTTGATTATCCAATAAAGTTAGCTGACCATTACTAACCTGATATAATGGTTGCGGTTGAAGTATTCCATTAATAAACAAATTAATATAGGAAACCTCATCAGGAGGTAATATGTGTGTTGTACCATATTGAGCTATCCCATCTGAATCTGTATATATAAGTTTTTCTCCATCTGAAAAAGTGTAAAATAATAAATTAGTTGTTGTTATTGGTCCAATAACTCCAGTTGGACCTGTTGTTCCCGTTGGACCTGTTACTCCCGTTGAACCTGTTGCTCCTGTTGAACCCGTTGGACCTGTTGGACCTGTTGCTCCTGTTGCTCCTGTTGCTCCTGTTGCTCCTGTTGCTCCTGTTGCTCCTGTTGCTCCTGTTGCTCCTGTTGCTCCTGTTGCTCCTGTTGTTCCCGTTGAACCTGTTACTCCCGTTGAACCTGTTGCTCCTGTTGAACCCGTTGGACCTGTTGTTCCTGTTGACCCTGTTGCTCCCGTTGAACCTGTTACTCCCGTTGAACCTGTTGAACCCGTTGACCCTGTTGCTCCTGTTGCTCCTGTTGCTCCTGTTGCTCCTGTTGTTCCTGTTGCTCCTGTTGCTCCTGTTGCTCCTGTTGTTCCCGTTGGACCTGTTGCTCCTGTTGGACCTGTTACTCCCGTTAGACCTGTTGCTCCTGTTGGACCTGTTACTCCCGTTGTTCCTGTTGCTCCCGTTGCTCCCGTTGCTCCTGTTGCTCCTGTTGCTCCCGTTGCTCCTGTTGCTCCTGTTGCTCCCGTTGCTCCTGTTGCTCCCGTTGGAATATAAATTGGGGGAAGAACTGGAAACGTAGGTCCAATGTTTTCAGGTTCTATCATAGCTTTATTTATTGATAATTTATTATCTCGCTTCACTTTAATACCTCGTTCCACATTTTTGTTTACTACTCAACAAATTAATACATCTATCATTTTAGAAGAATTCCATAACTACTTTTTTTCATTCTCAAATAATTTTTACATATAGTAAACTTTTTACCGTTGCTATAACTAGCAGTATTAATATAATAAAATGATAGTTCCATTTCAAAATACTAAATCGGTTACGTTCTAATTTAAAAATGAGGTGATTTATATTCAAGATAAGAATAAAGAAATGAAAAAAGAACTATTATCACTGGCACTTGAAATTATTCTTCCATACAGACTTACAGGTCCTACTGGGCCCACAGGCTTTACTGGACCCACAGGTATTACTGGACCTACAGGCTTTACTGGACCCACAGGTATTACTGGACCCATTATTACAACAAACTCTATGTTCGCTAATAATACATTAGGTGGTCCCATCTCAGTCATATTAGGTGGAACTAATATTCCACTTTCTAATAACCAAAGTCTCGGTAATTTTACAGTGAACGCTACAAATGATATATATACAATTCCTGTTACTGGAAGATATTATTTAACCTATCAAATTAATACAACAACTTCTCTACTTGCTGGTACAAGGCTACTATTAAACTCTTCGACTCCACTTCCCGGATCTATTTTTTCACCCACAATATCAACTTCAAATTATAATAATAATTTAATAACCAATTTAATTGCTGGTAATACAATTTCCCTTCAACTATTCGGCGTATTATCCGTAGTTAATTTAGTTGGAGGTGGTTCAACAGGTGCCTCTTTAACAATTATACGAATCGATTAATAAATGATTCATTCTTTTTTATAATAAACATTCTTAGCTGCTAAAGTAGTAATTATTACGTCATTCTTAAAGCTAATAATATTTCAATAATTTCACGACAGTGATTAAGCAATAAAAACAATTTGTACTATATTCATAGTAGTAACCATCTATACTAAATTTTTCGTATATACATTATCAATTTACACTTCTCCCTGCCAATGTTACATTGAATAAGAAGACAGTTTCCCAAAATGCGAACCATCTCAATACGTTTTTGAGAAACATACTCCAATCCTATACGCGAGAGCAATACTATGTTGACACTCAAACGAGTGTCTTTTTTTTATGAATTAATAAAATAAAACCATCTCTTATAGATGGTTTATTAACACACATTTCTTTATACTCTTAAAATAATTATAAGTTTATGCAGCTGGATAATAAATGGTCATACTTAACCGAGTTAGCGTACTTCCGGAATTATGATAAGAGTGCGGTCTATCCGCCTTAAAGCGAATTGCATCTCCGCTATTTAATGTATATTGACAATCATTTATTTCAATTATCAATTTCCCTTCAAACACCGTTATAAATTCTTCGGTCCCTTCTTTATGGCCTTCCGAACTTAATTTTCCTTCTGTTTCAATTTCAACCGTATAGATTTCAAAGTTCCTATCATCTTGAAAAGGAAAGGAAGGATACACTTTATATCTCCCATTGTCTTCTGATAATACTTGTACATCATTTCGTAAAACAACTTTCGTATCTGGTTGCGGATTATTGATTAAAGAAGTAAAAGACACTTTCAAACCATTAGCGATTTTCCATATCGTTGTTAATGTTGGACTTGACTCTCCTCGTTCAATTTGTCCAATCATCGTTTTACTCACACCTGTTAATTGAGAGACCTTTTCTAAACTCATTTTCTCTTTTTCACGTATTGTTTTTAAATTTTTTGCTAAAATAAGTTGAATTTCTTCCATAAGAAACACCCCTACACTATATACAATATAACGACCGTTATGTATAATAAAAAGCACACGTTATATTGTTCTTTTCGGTCATTATAACACACACTAAATAATTAGGGGGGATTAAAATGCCTATATTTTCTTTTTTGTTATTTGTTTTTATAAGTAGCTTCACACCCGGACCTAACAATTTTTTAGCTATGACATACGCCAATCAACACGGTTTAAAAAGGAGTATGCAATTTTGTTTTGGAGTAGCTTTCGGGTTTTTCATCCTCACTTCCTTATGTAGCTTCTTTAATATTGTACTAATTAATATCCTACCCATAATAGAATTCCCTTTAAAAATTTTAGGTGTAGCATATATGCTATATTTAGCTTTTAAAATGCTCACTAGTAAAACTAGTACCGATCCCGATGAAAAACATAATAAAAACTTATTCACAGTGGGGATTTTTCTTCAATTTGTTAATCCTAAAGGGATACTATTCGGGCTGACGGTAGTGTCAACTTTTATTCTCCCTTACTATAATTCATATTCAAGTTTTCTACTTTTCTCATTATTTCTAGGTGTAGTCGGGTTAATGAGTACATTTAGTTGGAGCTTATTTGGTTCCATGTTCCAAAAGCTTTTATTAAAGCATACGAAATCATTTAACATCATTATGGCTGTTTTATTAGTTTTCAGTGCTATTTCAATTGTAATCAATTAAATTCAAGTTCTAAATTTCTTTTCTTTTTAAAAGTATGTTTTAAAAAATATTGCTAAGATGCCCAATGAATCTCCCCCTTACATGCATTACTTATTTAATTTTAAGGCGGTAATCTTCTATATCTACTCTTATTCATACGAGATAAAATAAAAAGAGGATTACTCATTATAAGTAATCCTCTTTTTTGACTATTGATTTTTAAATATTCTGTTCCACTAAACTAAAATCGTTACTTAACTTCATACCAACAGCCTTTACGATCAAGGTAATCCGTCATTCCTTTAAGTTGCGCATCTGAAGTTGGTTCAGAGATAAAATATGTTAGACCATCAGATTGTAAGATGAAGTTAGCTGTCATTTTTAGTGACGTTAATGCCCCCATTACATCGTCTTCTGTGTTATAAACACAGATCGTTCTTTCCTTGAACTCCATCCCTAACATTCCATCATCACCTAAAAGCTTTACGTTACCCTCCATTCTTTTAACCTCACTTTCTTTTCAAAGGATTATTTTGTTCAGTTCCTTATAAAGTGTTAATATTCTTCATAAAGGAGGTCTACTAATGAAAAATTCCTGGAAGAAAGTTTCTTTAATTGCTTTCATAGTAATTGTCCTTTTAATAATTTTATATTTTGGCGGTATGTCACTTTTTTGGAATCAGCCCTGAATAAAACTCAATATTCCGTCAATACTGTAGACAACCCATTAAGTTACTTTCTCCTTGTTCCCCCTTGGAGAACCAGCCGGGCAGTTAGCTTTTGCTAGCTGCTCTTTTATTCTGTAATCCTCCAAATAATGTTCCTTCTTCAATTTGCTTGAGAAATTCATCATCAACAGCATTTTCTACATCTCTCATAAGTTTAATTAACACCTTATCATCTTCTTTACGGGCTATTTTATCTAAAGTGTCCCAATAAGCACCTTTTATTGAGCTATACATCTTGTACCATCTCCGTTTCAACTTTCCGTTTACAATTCTCAATCACTTTCTCTCTTAAATGCTCCGGTATGTCTTCAATCAACACATTCACATAACATCTCTTTTTGTGGATTTCCAAACTCTTATACAATTTCTCAATATTTTTACGCACCATATATTGTGCTTTAAGAAATGCTCTATTTGAACTAACTGGTGAATGAGAAACGATTTTACCAGTTACCATTTCAGTGATGACAAACATTCTCTTTGAAACGCTGTATCGCGAGAACAGATAAACACCTTCAATATTTCCGCAATACTCTTGTATCTCCACAAACACACCATCAACTGCCCCGAAAACAGCTTTATTAATAATCACACCAACCTCATACTTTTCACCTACATTCAATGGTCCTTGAATTGCATTAAAGTAACGATCTTCCTCATTAAACATATTTGCTACTATTCCTATGAATCTCATATCCATTCCCCTTTTCTACAAAATGAAATTTTTATACAAAAAACACTCAATTAAACAAACGTAACTTCAGATGATATATTGCATTCTTTTTAGGGTGGATAGTCGCTACAGAAGGGCGCTTTCCGAAGCGCTCTTTTTAATATCCCCTGCACTGAATAATTGTTGAATCATATATTAATTTCGAGAACACTCACAAGTCATAGGTTTACAATAGGTCTTGGTCAGAAGAGCACTTATATATGGTGCTCTTTTTGGTATGGAATGTGAAATAGAGACTTGCTCTTAAAACCTTTCATGTGATTTTTATGGTTTTTCCTTACACCCGTATGTCTGCTTGCTCATAAGTTGTTAAAGTATAAATAAAAATTGGCTAGTTATTTATAACGGAGGTGTAAAAATGAGTAAATTTAAAAAGAAATGTCACATCCCATTTCCATGCGCCTTTCCTTTGCCTCAAATCGGGTCTACTGGACCTTCGGGACCTACTGGAGCTACTGGACCTTCAGGTGGACCTCGGGGGCCTACCGGACCTTCTGGAATTCAAGGTAACCCGGGACCTACTGGTCCTCAAGGGATTTCTGGACCTCAAGGGATTCCTGGGATTTCTGGACCTCAAGGGATTCCTGGGATTTCTGGATCTATTGGTCCAACTGGACCTTCTGGAATTCAAGGTATCCAAGGCATCCAAGGCATTCCTGGCATTCAAGGTCCTATTGGACCCACTGGAATAACAGGGGTCACTGGAATTCAAGGGATTCAAGGCATTCAAGGGATTCCTGGCATTCCTGGTTCTGTAGGTCCAACTGGACCTTCTGGAGCTATTGGACCTATCGGCCCTTCCGGGGGACCGCCAGGACCAACGGGCCCGACTGGACCAACTGGGCTTCAAGGTATCCAAGGCATTCCTGGGCCTACTGGATTACCAGGAACCGCTGGAGCTACCGGACCTACTGGGCCTGCCGGTCTTACAGTATCTGGTTTATCTCAGTATGCTTATGTTTTCAATACAGCAGCTCAAGTTGTTGCCTTAGAAGCACCTATTCTTTTTAATTCACACGGTAGAATCACATCCGGTTTTACTCATACTCTTGGAACTTCTCAGATGACAGTTATTAATGCTGGAGATTATAAAATTTCTTTTTCTGTATCAGGAGTTGAACCTAATCAATTTGCCCTCTTTTTAAATGGGGCTCCCGTTACCAACTCCATTTATGGATCAGGTGCGGGTACTCAACAAAACAATGGGCAAACAATTCTCACTTTAGCAGCAGGTGATATTCTTACCCTTAATAATCATACTTCCGCTGCTGCGGTTACTTTGCAGACTTTGGCAGGTGGAACACAAACAAATGTAAATGCTTCAATTGTAATTGAAAAGTTAGATTAATTTAATCATTTGTTTCCTGAAACTCTGTCAGTAAATAACTTGGGTTGGATTCTTTTTTCAACAAACAGTTAGCATTTGCTAGCTTCTTTTTGTATGGAGTGGAAAATAAATTTTAAGTCTTATTTCTTTTCTACGTCATATATTTTTAACCTAAACATCCAGCTCAAAGTGTTACCTCCTAATTTAAAGAGCACTTATGCATGGTGCTCTTTTTTATTTTGTTTTCTTTCATTTCTCAACACTTCAGTTATGGAAATCGATTACCTTTTATGGTAATATATTGGTAATTTTACAAACTTCTATTGTTCCATTAAAAGGACCCGCACCCCTAATCAGGTCCTTTTTAATGTTTTCTACTTAAATAGCGTTTTTATATTAAATCTCGAACATTCCTAAAAAACATACAGTATCATGAGGTATTCTTTTTTATTTTTATTAAGGAGCGCTTTAAAAAGCGCTCTTTAGTTTTTAAATAAAGATTTTGTTTTACTTTTGCTAGCTACCCTTCCCTTGTATAAATGCACCTTTTTTTACATACCATATTAAAATCTAAATAATTCTCTTTTAGGACGGTACAAATATGAACAAGGCAGTAAAATACATTTTAATCTTCTTTTGTACGGTGTTTTATATTGTAATTATTGGCGGTATTGTCTATCAAAACTTTGTTCAAGAGCATTTTATTCCTCCAAGCAAGAAATCTAAGATTGAACATAAACATTCATAATTAGCTATAAGAAGCGCTCTACAAGGCGCTCTTTAACTTTAAAATAAGAATTTTGTTTAATTACTATTAACATTTTAGATTTCTTTGAATACATTAATATCAAAAGAAATTCTATATGGTGCTCTGGTCCAGTTACCTTGAATTTCTTGCAGACCTTGTGTGAAGAATCCGTTTATAACAAACGGGTTCTTTTATTTTGGGTTATAAAATAACTAT
Organism: Bacillus cereus group sp. MS39; assembly: GCF_040448665.1. NCBI lineage: Bacteria > Bacillati > Bacillota > Bacilli > Caryophanales > Bacillaceae > Bacillus > Bacillus cereus group sp. MS39. The sequence continues at coordinate 3,003,845 of NZ_CP123058.1, forward strand.
TTTGTATAAATTTATCTTAATTCACATCAGATTTTCTTAACATTCGAATTAACAACTATATAATATAATTAAACTATTTGTATGAGGGGTGATTATTATGAACTGGAAACAAAAATACAATCCAAAGTATCTCTTTTACCGCATGTATAGTTATATTTATAAAGCCCTTGATGATATATCATGGTCCTTAAAATAATTTAGATTGTTATGAGTACACATTTTTTGTGTGCTCTTTTCATATTCCTATAAAATAACGCTCTCATTTTAAAGTTATATTGTTATTAAATTATCTATTCTACTCCTCTTCTCTTGTTCATATGCCAGGTTCTTTATTCATGAACTAAAAATAATTGACATTACTGAATGGAGGTTAACTATGTCTTTTGCAAATATTATTAAATACGGACGCGTTCCTCACTTTAATTCTAACTTTCCTTTGATTTTATTTTGGAGTCAGAAAAGTGGCTGTACTTCTCTTGCACATTGGTTTTTTTATCAAATAAATTTATTTAAACAAGCCATAAAATACGATTCCTTCATCCATAATTATGAAAATGAAATATACAAAAACTCCTCGGACTACTTTATTGAACTAGCTGCGGCTTTATATACAAACGGAAAAGATACCTATAAATTAGTGAGAAACCCCTATACAAGAGCTGTAAGTTCATTCTTCTCACTAATTGCCCCGCCTCACATAGAAAATCCAGCATGGAATCCTATTCGGAATTTTTATTATGGTAATGAATTTTGTAATAAGCCTATTTCATTTAAAATCTTTCTCTACTATTTAAAAGCGCAAATGAAAGATTTAGAACAAGTAGATCCACATTTAATGCAGCAATATGAACCAGCTGAGGAAGAATTTGTTACAAAGTATATCTACCTTGAAAATTTCTCTACTGAAATTGCGCACTTAGAACAAACATATCAATTAAAAACTTCTCCTTTACACATACTAACCAAATCATGGCATCATCAGAAGGACAGAGCGATTTTTAGAGGTGATTTTGCAGATGCTGATATTACCGATCCTTTATTCCCACGCCTCCCAACATACGATAGTTTTTATGACCATGAAACTATCCAATTAGTACAGGATATTTTTAATAAAGATTTTAGCACGTACAATTACCCATTAACTCCTTTAAAAAATAAGTGATTTTCTAATTGTAGTCTCATATATTATAGAGAAACTTAAATTCACCTATTTAAGTTTCCTCATAAAACTCTCGTAGTAAGTTGGGGCACTGGAAACAGTGTCTTTTTTAATAAAATTCAAATTGTATTATTTATTAAATCATTAAAACGTATAAATATAACGTGAAACACTCATTAAGGTTGTCTTCGTTCGCTCTATTTGTTCCACTGCCGTTGTATAATCAAAGTTCAATTATTTCACTATTAAATACAAAAAATTCGATTTCATAGTTTACGTCATACTCATGCAACACTTTTTTGGAACAATTTGTACATCCAAAAATTACAAGTAAAAGATTGGGTCATAAAGTTTTTTTCATAACTTTACGCATGTTTTACCTTGGATGCAAGAATACGCAGTTAAAACATTTAGTAAACAACTATTTGAATAATAATGTTTATAAATATAAAAATGCGGTTTCTCCTCCCTGGAGAAACCGCACCATATTAAAGTTTTTATTAAATTTTAAACTGACTCGTATACAGATCAAAGTAAAACCCTCTATCTTCCATAAGAGATTCATGATTCCCTCTTTCCAAAATACTTCCATCTTTTATAACAAGGATTTGATCTGCTTTTTCAATCGTTTTCAGTCGATGAGCAATTACAAAACTTGTTCGACCTTTCATTAAATTATTTAGTCCTTTTTGAATTTGCAATTCTGTTCTCGTATCAATATTTGATGTTGCTTCGTCGAGAATTAATATATCTGCATCTGCTAAAATCGCCCGCGCAATCGCAAGAAGTTGTTTTTGTCCTTGACTTAAATTCGATCCTTCTGAAGCAATTTTTGTTTCATATTGATTCGGTAAATGTTTAATAAAAGAATGCGCAGATGCTGCCTTAGCTGCATTGATTACTTCATCATCACTAGCATCTAATCGACCATAACGAATATTATCCATAATCGTCCCAGCAAATAAGTACGTATCTTGTAAAACTACTCCTATTTTACTTCGTAACGAATTAATATCATAATCTTTTATATCTTTTCCATCGATATGAATTTGCCCTTGCTGTATATCGTAAAAGCGAGTTAGCAAATTAATGATTGTTGTTTTGCCCGATCCAGTTGGACCAACTAAAGCAATTGTCTCCCCTGGCTGTGCCTTAAGACTCACTTCTTTTAAAATCGTTTTATTTTCCTCATAACCAAATGAAACATTCTCGAGTGCAACATGCCCTTGTAAATTTTGTACAATGCATGCATCTTTTTTATTTTGAATTTCTGGTACTTCATCCATAATTTCAAAGACACGTTCTCCACCAGCAACTGCCGCTTGAATTGTATTCATTAAAGTTGCGAATTGACTTAGTGGTCTTGAGAATTGACGAGAATAATTAATAAAAGCCGCAATGACACCTACTGTTGTCATTCCATTTAAAACCATAACTGAACCTGTCCCAATTACAAGCCCCATACCTAAGTTATTTATAAAGTTCATACTTGGAAAAATAAAAGCTGAAAATGTATCCGCCTTCGTAGCAGACATTCTGAGTTGTTCATTAATTTTATTAAAATTTTGTACGGTTTCTTTTTCTTTCCCGTATAACGTTGTAACATCCGCTCCAGTTATAGCTTCTTCAATAAAACCATTTAATTCTCCTAAATCTTTTTGACGCTTTGCAAAGTTTTTACCACTATAAGTAACTAGTTTTTTTGTAACGAAAAACATAATAGGTACTGTAATTAAAGTAACAATCGCTAAAATCCAATCTAATGCGAACATCGCAATCGTTACACCTATAAAGGTTAATGCTGATGAAATAATTTGTACAACACTTTGCGTCAACGCTTGATTCAAATTATCTATATCATTTGTAACACGGCTCATTAAATCCCCTTGAGAACGTACATCAAAGAACCGTAAAGAAAGCGTTTGGATTTTCTCAAAAATATCTTGTCGTATTTTTTGTATTGTTTTTAATGCAACGTTAACCATGACAAATGTTTGTAGCCAAGTTAACAATACTGTTACACCGTAAATCGCGATAAGTAACAAACACATTCTCGCCGTACCGCTTAAATCTTTCGGTACAATATATTGATCGATAATTACTCCCATTAAATAAGGACCTAATAACCCAAGTAATGTCGTAACAAATACTAAAAATATAACGAACGTAAGAGCAACCTTTTGATACCCCATATAGTTCCATACTCGCAATACAGTTCCTTTAGTGTTTCTAGCTTCACCCATTTTAGGCGCGTTACGCCCACCTTTATTAGCAAATTGCCCTTGAAAATTACGCATGTTCTTTCCCACCTTCTTTATGTAAATTGCCACCTTGGGAAAGATAGATTTCTTGATATACCTCACATCGTTCTAACAATTCTTCATGTGTACCATCACCAACTAATTCACCGTTATCTAAAACAAGAATTTTATCAGCATCTATTATAGATGAGATTTTAGAGGCAATTAATAATGTTGTTGTTCCTTTATATTCTGTTCTTAATGCCGATTGAATGTTAGATTCTGATTTCGCATCAACTGCTGATGTAGAATCATCTAATATAAGAATGGATGGCCTTCTCACAAGTGCCCTTGCAATTGATACACGTTGTTTTTGTCCACCTGATAAATTCGTCGCACCTTGTGTTAAATGATATTGATATGAATCTTCCAACTTGTTAATAAACTCAGTCGCACAAGCTGATGAAGCCGCTACTTCCAGTTCGTCATTCGTTGCATCTTCTTTACCATAACGTAAGTTCTCTTCTATGCTACCTGAAAACAATAATGCCTTTTGAGGTACAAACCCGATTGAAGCACGAAGTTTTTGTAAATCGTATGCTCTAACATTTATTCCATCAATGCATACTTCCCCTTGATCAACATCGTATAAACGCGGTAACAGTTTTGCTAAAGTAGATTTACCACTTCCTGTAGAACCGATAATTCCTACTTTTTCACCTTTACATATGTTAAATGAAATATCTTTTAAAACATATTCATTATTTTTCGTGTAACTATAACTAACATTTTTAAAGTCAATTTGTCCCTCGATTTGCTTAGGTGCAACCGCATTTGTTTCCGTCGTAATATCAACTTCAGTATTTAAAACTTGCTGTACACGATCCGCAGATGGAAATGCTCGCGCGATTTGCATAAATACCATACTTATAGACATAAGTGACATTAAAATAATATTCAAATAGTTTATAAACGCTAAAATAGCTCCTACTTGAAGCGTTCCATCAAATACTTTTTCTCCACCAATCCATAATGTTGCGACAATCCCGCCGCTTACAACTAACATAATGATTGGCATCATTATGGAAATAAGCTGCACCGCTCGAATATTTATCTTTGTTAAATTTGTATTAACATTTCCAAACTGAGTAATTTCATATTTTTGTCTTACATACGCTTTAATAACACGTACTCCAGATAAATTTTCTTGTAGCTTTGTATTCACTTTATCTAATGCTTCTTGCACTTTTTTGAACGTTCCGCTCGCTTTACTTGCAATGAATATAATCGCAAGTAATAAAATTGGAACAACTACAAGTAATATAGGAAATAACTCGCGTGCTGTTACAAAAACAATTATTATACTTCCGATAAATAACAAAGGACCACGAACAAGTACACGTAATGTCATCGTCATCGCCGATTGAATAGAAGTAATATCATTTGTCACAATCGTTAATAATTTCCCAGTTCCAAATGAATCACGATTTTCACTAGAAAATGTTTCTACTTTCGCAAATACATCTTTTCGTATGTCTGTAGCGAAATTAACAGCTGCTTTTGTAGAATACATCATACACCCAAGTCCTCCAACTAAACCGAGTGCTGCAGCTCCTATCATAAGAAGCCCCATTTTTATTACATAATTCAAATCACGATTTGCTATCCCAACATCAATAATATGTTGCATAATAGTTGGTTGAATTAAGTCCATCGCAACCTCAAGTACCATAAATAGTGGTCCAATAATCGCGAAGAACATGTATGGTTTTAAATAATGTAATAATTTGCGAAATGATTTCATACTTAATCTCCTTTTTCCTATGAAATTACCATTTAATAATTCATACCCTCCTTACTTAAGCCATATAATTTTTGATTTTCCCAGTATTTCTATTATATTATGCAAATTAATATTTAACATTATTAAATGATAAGCATTAATGACTTTCCGGTCAATAAATGTGCTTTATATTACGCAAATAGAAAAACCGTATTCTTAAGTAGAAAGAATACGGTTTTTAATCTATATCTCTTCAATTGTAAAATCTAAAAACTCAGTCTCAAATCCATTGTTTTTAGAAGGACTACACGTATAAAAACCTATTTTAACAGGCGCATTCCCTATATCCTCCATCAAATGAGCAATTCTTATTTGTTCCCATTGACAGCTATTTTTTACATATATTATATAATTGCCACGTTTACGAACAATTCGAAAATGAAGTTGTTGGGTAGCTAATTCTGTTGGAAAGTCTTGTGTTGACCAATCAGAATATCCATTATTCGTTACGACAGCTCCTAAATGAGAAGGGCCATCTGGAATATACTCTAATGAAGTTTTCAACCAACATTTTTCCGAAATCATAACAAAAAGACCTGCTTGATCGTATTTTGAATTTGGATCCATACACAATTGAACTTCAGCTTGAAAGTCTGTCATCATTTCATTATAAAATACATGACCATTCATTACTTCAAAACCATAATGTGTTTTAAGCCAGAAATCTGTTTCTGCTTTCGAACGGACAATAAACGACCGGTTGTCATTAATTTTATAATATTCAGGGACATTCATTATAGTGAGCTGCTCAACATGTTTAGGTATATACGATATATTCATAGTTCCTCCATAATAAAGCCTTTATACAAACCTTTAAAACTCCGCTAATACAGGGAATTTATAACCTTTAAAATCTAACTCTTTATTACTTCGAACCATTAAATACTTATTAGACTGTAATTCTGTAAATTGTACATCCTCAATCCCTAATTGATCTGGTGAGAAGTAAAATTCGATTTCTGTAAATCTTTCAGCGATTTCTCCGCATATTTCATCTAAAACTGGAATTACTGGTGCAAATACTCCATATAATTTCAACTTTTCATTATCTACTTCATACACAATTAGAGCATCTATTTTCTCTGAATAATACAATTTCTCATTCCATCCCGAATCATACATATTCAAATAAAACGAAGGACTGAAGTTTAATGTTGAAAAATTATTTGAAAGTCTTTGGCTACTATCAATAGTTTCATGTATTAACTTTCTATCCTCTTCCATATAATAATCTAACTTTCTAAGTAAGGAGTCATTATTATTCTTTTTATCATATAGAATAGTCATCAAATACTCCTGCACAACTTTAAACCCAAATGATGCATATAGTTCAGGTTTTTCCGTAAATAATAATGTACATTCACATTTCTTATCAATTTCTTCTATCATTTTACTTATTAATTGTGTCATGAGTCCTTGTCTACGAAAATCAGGGTGAGTCATTACCGTTTGAATGCCGGCTGCATTTATTCTTTCACCATTTACTAGCAATGGTAGCGAAAATACCGCAACATTTGCAATCGCTTTATCGTCATGTAAAAATGATAAAGCTTTGTATGTATCATCCCAATAACCTCTTTCTGAAAAATCATTCAATGTTTGAATTGTAATTCCAAACACTTCTTCAAATAAAGGAAATAACTTCTCTCTTTTCGGTTCTTCTAAAAGAAATTTTTCAAAAATTTCAACATTCCCCATGTTGTCCCTCCATACGTTAATTCCATCAAATTAGATTTAGTTATATAACCTGCTCTTAATGTAATAGGTCTTACCAATCAATATACTATCATAAAATATAAAAAAAGAGTCTAATTAATTTTATGTTTTGACTATTCGAAAATAAGTCGAATAAAACGATATTAAGATTTTTGAATATTAATAAGTTTATTATATAAAAATAGTGCTTTCTACTTCGTTTTTACTCATAGAAATGCACCATTTATAAAAAAATATTTTTTATTATTTTTTTCCTTCTAGTCTCTCCCTCGTATTAATTTCTTCTCCTCTCATTCGCTTTTCAAATGTATTTCTCCAACTTGTAGAAAGTGCATGTACTTCTAAGATCCTTTTTAGCCCTTCCATATTTTGTTTTTCCTTATGCATAATACGATTAGCAAATGCTACTGTAACACCTTTTGGATCAGACTTTATTAACTTTAACGTATCAACAGGTGATACCCATCCTTCTTTTAATACACGAAAATAAAATCCTGTATATCCTGTTTCTTGAAAATAAAGTGGTAACTTTGGAATATTGTATTTCTTAGCTAATTTAAAACAAGGTTGTCTTGGCTGTGTTACTTGTACAATTGCTTCTCCAATTTGAAATGTATCACCAATACAAACATCCTCTTCACACAGACAATTAATTGTTATATTTTCTCCGAATGCTCCATATACAAGGGCCTGATTCAACTCTTTTTCCCAGTATCTATAATGTTCTCCAGAATACACACAAACTGCTTTATCTACTCCACCATGATGAACTAAGTCCGCTTGCCCATCTCCATTAAATTTTAAAAAGGATAAAAACACCGGTTCCCTTACTTGCTTCTTATTTATACCTGTATGAATTACCTTTCCGCCGTATGTAACCTCTTTTGGTAACCCTATATTTAAAGATAGTACCTCATATACTTTATTCATCTTAATCGCTCCTCTTACTTACCCCACAATTTTTCAATAGATTAATTTATACTTTCAAACTCTCTGTCTATTTTTCATTTAAAATGACAAAAGGTCAGCAAATGTAATAACCACTCAAATATCCTTGCTCCGATACTTATCTATCCTTACTTCAAAAACTTTTCAATCCCTCTCTAATAAAGTGATTATAAGCTCAACAAAATCATTGTTCAATCCAATTATTTATATAATAATGATAGGTATAACCTATCATTAAACTTGAGGTGATTCCAATCGAATTAAGACAACTTGAATATTTTTTAGCTGTTTCAAAAGAATTGCATTTCACAAAAGCAGCTGAGAAACTAAATATTTCACAACCTTCTCTAAGTCAGCAAATACGTGCATTAGAACATGAAGTAGGAATGCCGCTTTTCGATCGCATTGGTAAAAAAATATCTTTAACTGATGCAGGAAGGATTTTATTATTACATAGTAAAACCATTTTTCATGAAGTCGAACAAGCTCGTTCTGCAATTCAAGATCTAAACGGATTACAGCAAGGTTCCTTAACAATAGGCTCTTTGTTAACCGTCGTAAATTATTTACTACCACCAGCTATATTAAATTTTAATCATTCATATCCCAATATAGAGCTTTCTGTATTAGGGCTTCGTACAGGAAATATTCGTGAAAAATTATTACAAAACGAACTAGATATTGGCATTACATTTCTCCCGGTGCAAGATAAGGAGATTATTTCTATCCCTCTATACAAAAGTGAACTTACATTAGTCGTACCAACCGATCATCCATTAGCTGAACGTAATCATGTATCTATTGCTGAATTACAGAACTACCCTTTAATTCTTTTACCTAAAAATTTCTTTTTAACCGAACTAATTACATCTCATTGTCAAAAATTTAACTTTAAACCAAAACCAATTTTAGAAATTAGTACGATGGAATCTTTAATCCAAATGGTTTCAAAAGGAATGGGAATTACAGTGTTACCAAAACCGTATATAGACTTTTTACAAAATAAAAACATTCAAGCAATTAAAATAGAAAATCCTACCCCAACAATAGAAATTGGGCTTATTTATAGAAAAGATAAATATATGTGTGCTGCAACTCGAGAATTTATTGAACAACTAAAAAGAACAGTACGTTCTTTACAAAGCTAAACGAACAAAAGAGATTATCCTATAAAACCGTTTCACAACGCTCTAGTAGAATAATCTCTTTTCAAAACAAAATACAACATAACTTTTAAACTCAAATAAATTTCAATGTACCTTTTTAGATATTGGAATATATTTCGTAAAATATGCCCCCACTAGTAATAAAACAATTGAAATTAACCAAATAAAAATACCGCCAAAGTTAAACCAATATGCAAGCAAATTTAAGATTGCTAGTGTAAAGAAACAAATTGAAGTTAACGCACTCTTCAATCCTTTTACCCCTGCTTTTTTCTTTTTTCATAAGTAATATACATTGAAACGGCAACAAATAAGATAAGAACAATCGGTAACATTACTTTTAGCAATGGCAATCCCTCTCGTATATACACCTTACTATTACCATTTTATCTCATTTATTCTTCTTGAATCAATTAATAGCATTCTTCTCTCCAAAAGTCAGTATACGTTTTATTATTAAATTTCACATTTACCTGAGAAAATGAAAGACTTCCTCCAACTTTCAATGAGTACCAGTCGTTGAATAGTGGAGATCCGAAACAAATATTCATTGTACGATTATGCAAATCAAATAAGACAGAATGCAAAGTTCCAAACCATTCTTCATAATTATGTACTGTCAGCCCAGTAGGATACTCTCTTTCTACTAATTCTTTTAAAGAATCCATGCTCACTTGTTCATTTCGATTTAAATGTTCATACAATGTGTAATATCTGTTTGTAGATTGTTCTAATCTTCTATTATTCAATTTTTGAACAGATAAACTAATCGCATGATTTGTTGATACGATAAAATTTTGGTTTTCCTCATCAATTGTGGTTATTGATTTAAAACCGTCAAATATTTCAATACGTGCTGCGTCTAAAGGATCTGCTACAATTAGATTAATATTACTTGCAATTGGCATTTCATCAACTAGTGATATCGCCTCCTGCACATTTTTACATTTCTCCAATAATACTCGAATTACCGCAAAGCATTGTAAACCACTTAACACTGGCTTTCGTAAGCCTTCAATATTTCCTACTGGTTGACCACATGCTGAAAATGTAACAGATAACCCATGCTCGTTAACTCCTTCTGTTCGACCGAAATAAAAAGTAGAAAAGCCACTATGCACATATTCACCTTCAACATGTGTTGAGCAAAAACGCATATCATCTATTTTTGGTGACAAATCATAATTTCTTAAAACATATGTGTGCTTTGAATCTGTCTTTTTAGGTAATACGACACAATGACTACATCCTGCTTTTAATAGTGTTTGATAATAATACATCAGATTTCTAGCAGGAATTTTCAACACTTCACAAAACCCTTCAATTTCTTCATTAATTCCTGGACAATATTGATTTAATATATTTCTAGATTCTGTCCAATAATTATCTGATACTAAATGTTCTTGCTGTATAAATTGTGGAATGAGATACGGATGATTTTTCACAAACTCCCCTTGTTGCTTTCCAATATCATAATGACTTCCTTTTAATGATGAAAAGTACCCCTTTACTTGGTACATCTAAATCCCCCCTTACATCTAATTTATCCATATCATACCAAATAAATTTTATTCATTCTTGATGTTTTTTACTGTCTTTCAAATCAAATTTGGCTGGAATAAAGAAAACAATTATAAAATAAAAATTAGGAAACTGTAATCATTAACAGTTTCCTAATTTACCTATACTATATTATCCCCTCTTCCACCAACGTTTCTGCAATTTGAACCGAGTTCCAAGCGGCCCCTTTTAATAAATTATCGGAAACAATCCAAAGATGGAATCCTTTTGGTGTATCGGGGTCTTTTCTAATTCTCCCGACAAATGTATCTATTTTCCCTTCTGCATATAATGGCATTGGGTACAACTGTTCACTAGGATTATCTTGCAGTACAACACCTGGTGCATCCAGCAACACTTCTCTTATTTCTGCAACAGTCGCTTCTTTTTCAAGTTCTATATAAACCGATTCTGAGTGCCCGGATACGACCGGAACACGCACACAAGTAGCTGCCATTTTCAAGTTTTGGTCCTCCAAAATTTTCTTCGTTTCTTGAATCATTTTTACTTCTTCAAATGTAAAATCATTATCTGTGAATATATCTACTTGCGGAAGTACATTAAACGCAATTGGATAATGTTTTTTATCTTTTTTCGCTGGTAATATAGTACTCTTTACTTCTTCACCTGTAAGCATAGACTCAGCCTGTTCTTTTAATTCATGAATCGCGTGAATTCCAGATCCTGATACAGCTTGATACGTTGAAACTATAATTCGTTCTATACCAAATGATTTTCGTATTGGCTGAAGAGCCGTTACCATCTGTAATGCTGAACAATTCGGAACTGCTATGATACCGTTATGCTCCTTTAAAGTGTGCGCATTTACTTCTGGAACAACGAGCGGTACATCGTGCGCCATTCGGTATTCACTTGTGTTATCAATTACGATGGCACCACTAGTGACTGCGTGATTAACAAATTGTCTAGACACTTCTCCTCCAGCGCTAAAAAAGGCAATATCAACACCTTCAAAACTAGTTATTTTTGCCTCTTGTATAATTATCTCTCGTCCTTTAAATTGTACTACCTTACCAGCGGATCGTTTTGACGAAAGCAATGTAACTTCAACTATATTAAACTTCATTTCATTTTCTAACAGTTCAATAACTTTCTGCCCTACTGCACCTGTAGCCCCAACTACAGCTATATGATAGCCCTTTTTGATCATCTTTTCTCCTCCAATATCACTTAAATGAATATTCCTACAATTTCATTTTATAAAGGATTTAATCATTTGGAAAATTGAAATACGTGATATAATCATTCACAAATCATGATAATAAAAGAGGGATTGCTTATGGAAATGAGACATGTTAAAACATTTTGTGCGATTGTTAAGTATGGTGGTTTTTCTAGAGCTGCTCATGCGTTAGGTTATGCGCAATCTACTGTGACAGCGCATATAAAAGCATTAGAAAACGATTTACGTCTCCCTCTATTCGATCGATTAGGGAAAAAAGTACTTCTTACAAAAGCAGGTCATCAATTTCATCCTTATGCCCTAGAATTACTAGCTATTTATGAAAAAGCGCAAGAAATCCCTCAAAATAGTGATGATTTAGAGGGAACATTAACGATTACATCTAACGAATCATTAGCAGTGTACCGATTACCACAATTATTACGTATGTACAAACAGGAGAATCCGAAAGTAAATATCGTACTGGAAACAACTACAAACGAACAAGCAATGAATAAGCTACGTGAAGGAGAATCAGATGTTATTTTCATAATTGGAGAAAGTATGGAACATAATGATTTTATTACGCGTACTTTTTGTAATGAAGCATTTGGATGGATTTTACCTCCCCATTACTCTACACACTCTAATCCATTTTGTTTACTAAATGATACTCAATTTATCTTTACAGAACAAAGCTGCGGCTATAGACCGATGGTAGATCGGTTTTTACGTCAAAGCGGAAATATTCCAGCTAAAACATTTGAAACTTCCAACGTTGAAGTCATTAAACAATCTGTGATGTGTGAGTTAGGAATTTCAATTCTTCCTTACATTGTTGTACAAGAAAGTTGTCAAAAAGAACAACTCTGTTTTCAGCCTATCGAAACTTCAACAGTTATTCAAAGCCATGTAATCTATCATAAATCTAGATGGATTTCACCCGTTTTACAATCGTTTCTTTCCTTACTAGAGCGGGACTAAAAGGTGCACAAAAAAAGAGTAACTGCCTAATAAGCACTTACTCTCTTCCAATAGTATCTTATTTATTAGTCTGTCCCCCATCTGCAATTAATTTACTGCCTGAATAAGTACCTTTTTGCATAAACACTTGATTAATTAACTCTTTTTGTTCCGCTTCTGACATTAATCCTTTTCCTTCGCCTAAATTCCCGCTTTGTAATTTCCAAATCTTGTTGTGATCCGCATCCATCTTTTCATATTTTCCTTGTTTCCATCTCTCTAATATATCTGCATATGTATTTCCTTGTACTAGATCATTACTCTTTACAATATCAAGTAAACTTTCAATTCGTTCTTGTGTGATAAAAATATAGCCCCACTTTTGATCAGCCTTCGTTTTTTGATGTGCCATTTCATGTAATGCTGTCTGTATGTTTTCATCTGTCCACTTAAAATTTTTATTAAAACCACTATTCGGTAATGAATGATTACCATTTTCTAAAAGCTTTGCATCTTCAGCTTTTACATTACTATCAGCTAGTACTTCTGCTGCCGGAGCAGCTGGTGATGCCTTTTTCGCAGCTGGTTTACTATTATTTAGATAATACAGCATACCATATGTTACACCTACGCCAATTACCGCCATACCAGCTAAAATACCTATTATTTTAAAAAATGTTTTCATCTTGCTTGTTTCCTCCCACATATCCCATTTCGTATTTTCTATTTCTTGAACCATATATACATTTCCTTATATTATATTTCTTTTCTTTATAAATTGAAAGATTATTCCGTCAAAATACCCGTCTTTTTCAAATGCAGATCCATCTCTAAGCATTTCGTTTTAATTTTATAAAAATATATGCTAGCCTACATATAAAGGAGATGAATAAATATGAGTTTATTGTATAGCGGTTTAACTTTTTTAAACTTTGACGATACATATTTATTACAAAATAAACTTCATTCTTATTCACATGAAGATATTGATTTTAGTCATTTAGAGCACTCAAACCTGTATTGCGAGACTCCTTCTTTAAAGCGAATAAAACGGGAGTTATATCGTAGAAAGCAAAGAGGAATCACCTTTATCGGTTCTGGAAATTATCATTATGTATCTTATTTGCTACTAAAAGAAATAGATGAACCATTTAGCCTTATTTTATTTGATCATCACACTGACATGAACTTAAAAGAAGAAAATGAACATACTCTTATTTCTTGCGGTTCATGGGTATCATTCGCACTTCAAAATAACCCGAAATTAAAGAAAGTAATTATTATCGGACCTTCTTCTTTAACCATTCATTCTAATGATTATTCATGCGTAGAAGTATTCCCGATAGATACAACTTATGAAGTATCTACACATACGATACTTTCGCATATTCATACAGATACTATATATGTAAGCATTGATAAAGATGTTTTAGATTCAAAAGTAACTATTACAAATTGGGATCAAGGACATATGAAACTTTCTACACTATTAAAATGTTTACATTCTCTTATTAGGAATAAAAATGTTTATGGTATCGACATTTGTGGTGAACTACCGGTTTATCCTTCTCAGCTCTTTCTAGCTAAATATGCAAATGCTATTAAGAAAAATGAAAAAGCGAACTTACAAATTTTAAAATCAATATATAATACATAAAAAAAACAACGAGTACCTTATAAGGCACTCGTTGTTTTTATGCACGATGCTCTTTTAACCACTTCGTAATCGCATCTAACTTCGAAACATCAAAACGTCTCTCTTCACACACATTTAAACTGTTTAAACTTTTCACAATTTCTAATTCATTCGATTTTACACTTTTCGCATCAATCATTTTGCAATACCCATCTGTAACAGCATTTAAATTTTCATAATAACGTTGAAACGATTTTGATATATGTAAATGTTTTTCAAAGTTTCTTCTTCTTTTTGTCTCGTCAAATTCTTTCCGTTTTCTAAGTTCTTCATCATTCGTATATAAATAAAAATATTGATCAGGAAAACCAATTTCCTTATTGATCAGCTTTTCTTTATAAAAGTTTTCTATTAAAGATAATGGCTGATTAAATATATCAAAATGGAAACACCAATTATAACTAAGTGGCTGATAAATATCACCATCAAGTATTACTAATTCATATTGCTCTGACTTTTGCACTGCTATTTTCCAGCGCTCTACTTGTTTTTCAAAATACCATGTTCTATGTTCGTTTTTTGGTCTTTCAAATAAAAAATTCACTTCAGGTATAATGTATGCACCATAATTTTTTTCTAATTCATGACACGTGCTGCTCTTACCAACCGCACTCGCTCCCTCAAACGCTATAATCCCCATAGTTTCTCCCACTTTCATTAACTTAAATCTCGTTGTTTCTCTTTTCTACCCCATAACTGTCTCCATAAAACAATTGAAGCGATAGAAAGCATGATTGTCGTGATAATTATACTAAGGCTCAATTCAATATAAAGCAAACAAAAAGCCCGTTGTTGCGGCCTTTTCTCTATTTCAAGTTATTTCCTTCAATAAGCCTGTGCATATTATTGATTTCAATCATAGCATCATCAGTGTGTTTTACAAGGTCAGTCAGTAGTGTTGTGATTGTCCCGTGATTACGCTGAAATTCAAAGATTAAATCCTCATGCTCTTCAATTTTCTTCATTATGTCCAAGTAAGCATTTGGCCTTTTCAATTTTTTGAATCTGTTCTGTCATCGGTTCTCGCTTTCTTTACTATTAAATCCATTGTATAATAAAAAATTGTCTATACAAATCAATATGCAGATAAAGCTTATAAAAAAGAATTGAAAGATATTCGAGTGATTTTATTTTCTGAATTAAATCCTTGAATCTAAAACTCCTTTCTATTATTGGCACCGACTATTTTTTAAATTAAATCCTAATTGATTGAGAATAACGAGAAATCGACAGAAATAAAAATAATTTCAACGTAACTTCCAAATTTCAGGGAATCCCTTTTTTTGTTTTGCTATAATAATTTCTATGGGTGTACAGCTCGCTACTTTGAAACTCCTGATAAGTTTATAGAGTAAATACTGGAACAATTTCACAATTTTTTAAGCCCTATCAAGCGGTAGGAATGGCGTTTCTTTTCGCTTTTTGAGTGGGTTAGAAAGATTAAATAACAAAGACTACATTATAAGAAAAAGCTGTGTATGAATTTATTTAACTACATAGATTATAATAATTTTAGGAAAAATCACCAACAAAAAACTCAACAAATGTAAAATATATTCTACAAAACAACATAAAAAAACCACCCTTAAGGTGGCATAATGAACTCAGCTATTAGCTCAAAAATACTTATTCAAATATTTTATTCAATGAGCATTTTGAAACATCGACAAAATTCCCCTTTGAATCTAGCAACCTAACAATAATATGCGTCGGAAAATCATCTTTATTCAAATCAAAACTTATTTGATAATCAGATTCTTTAAATTGATTCCCATCAATTTCAATTCCTTCATTCTTTAATTCTTGCACAATAGCATCATTTACTATATATCCCCAAAAATTTAGGTTTGATGTTCTCTGCATTAACAAAAATGGTACGGTTGACGGATACCATTTTTTAACATATAAACCCTTATTTGCTGTGAAAGATTCATACATTTCATTAAAAAGATTATTTACTCCACTAGTATTTGAGAAGCGGATGCCAATTAAATCAAAAAGTTCTTTTGCAATATCGACCTTGTGGGAATTTATATAGTTTTCCAGTTTTTGATTTTTTAATACTCCTTTTTCTTGAGTGAAAATCTGTTGCCAACCTCCCGCGTTTCCTGAATATCCTATACAATTTTTATAATCAGGATCGAATGGAAGACCATCCTTCAGGGAAGTATGTTTAGCGTACATAGCGCGAGTGGCATTAGAGCAAGAATTATTATTTGCTCCATTTGTAATGCTCACAACACTTCCACAAAATTCACAACAAGCATATTTGCTTCCTTTTTGGTAATAAGGAAATTCTTTATTTGTTATATTTTCAAATTCAGTTACTGAATGTGGTTTATCATTGTTCTCTTTTGATTCATTTATCTTATAGAACTTCTTCATTAATCCGTTCCCTCCAGTATTTTTAATAAGTTAGTAAAATTATACAATGAATTTCCTCATAATACTTAAAATATGGCTCTTCGTTAGTTTCTGTGGAAGAAAAATTGAATAAAGGCAGCTACACCAACTAAAATTACATTAGATATTGAAAGAATTGTAATACCTGGATTTAGCAATTGAAGAAAACCAAATAAAAAGGACGTGACAAAAATCCCAAGAAAAATGTTCTCAGTTTAGCATAAACCTAAATTTGGAATAATATATAAATAAAAGAGATGACTTTGTGCGTTTTACTATTATCACCAAGATTATTCACTGGTATTACCAGCACTTGCTATTTCCCACCATTTGTTGTAAGATAGTAATTAAGGTCAATTTAACACCATATTTCCTTTGCATATTATCAAGTATCAATCAGGATTATTTTGTACTCCTTATGGGTGTTTGATAATATGTGAACTTTTATTTTTCATTCAAATAAGGCCGATCATATTGTAATCTTTTTAAATTTTAGGAGGCATTACCATGACATTAACAGGTAAAGTAAAATGGTTTAACAGCGAAAAAGGTTTCGGTTTCATCGAAGTTGCAGACGGTAACGACGTATTCGTTCACTTCTCAGCTATCACTGGCGACGGCTTCAAATCTCTTGACGAAGGTCAAGAAGTTAGCTTCGAAGTTGAAGACGGTAACCGTGGACCTCAAGCTAAAAACGTTGTAAAGCTATAATTTAAACAATAAAAAGGTTGTTACCAGCTCGGTTAACAACCTTTTTAATATATAACTAAAATTTTTTACATAAAAGGAGTGGTTATATGTATCGCAATCGAAAGAACGATGTAGCTGAAGTACCACCAGAACAAACCCCTGTCTGGGAATGTGAATCAGAGGATTGTTTAGGATGGATGAGAAAGAATTTTTCATTTGAAGAAGAGCCTAAATGCCCTTTATGTAAAAGTAGCATGAAAAGCGGAGAACGTTTATTACCTAAAATAGGTTAATTTTCACTTAACCCCTCTTTTATAAGAGGGTTTTTTTATTATAAATTTATCCCGCTTTAATGGGCAGTAAGACCCCCACCTCAAAATTCAGCGAAAGCAAAGAATTTAGGTGGGGGATCAACTGCCCATAAAAGTCCGATTGGTTCAACTAATAATCAGTGGGGGATGAAGAAAACCCCCACTGATTAAAGTTTCACTTTATATCCTCTACATCCGTTCGAACTATAGAATACAATAGTGCATCATGTTGCTTATTTCCTTGATGAATATATCCACGTAATAACCCTTCCTTATGAAAGCCTATTTTAGATAACATTTTACAAGAAGTAACATTTTCAGGGTATGTAATAGCTCCAATTCTAAATAAGCCTAAATCTCGAAATCCATAATGAATAATTTCTCGAGCCGCTTCTGACGCATAACCATTCCCCCAATAACGAGGATGTAAGTCATATCCAATTTCAGATCGTTTACTCCATAGTTGTAAATTATTTAATCCAATTGTACCCACTAAAGTATTTGTTTCTTTTAATACAATCCCCCATCGTATTGCCTTTTTCTCAAAGTAATTTTTTGAAAAAGATTCAATCATACGTGAAGCTTGTCCAAACTCCGTAAAAGAATTCATACCGTAATAACACGTTACTTCATCCAATGAAAAGATTTCATATATTTTTTGACAATAAGATTGTTCTATTTCAACTAAACGCAAACGTTCTGTTTCTAATATAGGAAACGCCACAGGATCACTCCTTTCTTTCTACTCATTTATTATAGCAGAAAAAGTATTTATAATTAGGAAAGTCCTCAATGTCCCATTTATCAAATATTTCTAGAGAAGCTTATCCTCTTAATTCAATACGAACTAAAAATAACCCTTCTTGCTTTTGCATGATTAGAAAAAATAAAGAGGTGATCAAAATACTATGATCATCTCTTTACACTCTAGTTTTAAAATTAATTGTATTATTTTCATTTCCATCACTCCGCTCGTAATAAGATGTCTTATACTTTCGATTCCTTGCTCACTTTTCCCCGCTAAAACAACACCCTCCCCCATACATTCATGGTAAAATATAGTTAAAATATGTTTTTTATGGAGGTGTATATTTTCTATGTATATATTCATCAGTTTATCCCTCTTACTCATATTACTCATATTTTTATTTGCAAAAAAGTTCGCCCCAAATTCATTCATGATGACTAGTTTTAAAGGTAATAGCTTTATGACATTTTCAATCGGCATGTTAATCGCTTCCACTCTTTCGCTTTCATATGGAATCTATCACGCAGCAACCTATCAACCTAAACATTTAGATATCACATTACAAAATCAAAACTTTACTGTTTTCGGTAATGTCGGAGAGCTTGGATATTTCTCAGAAGTATTACTAAAGAAAGATACAGAAGTTGAACTACATTTTGCCTCTTGGGAAGTAATGCAATTAAATAATCCAGAAATAATAGTTAACTATCCTTCGGGTAAACAGGAAACATGGAAACCGAACATAACATCACTTCCAGCCAATAAATTAAAAGAGAAACATGGCATAAAAGAGCTTTATCAACTCTCATCATATTCATTTAAAGAATCTGGGAACATAGCATTAACGATTACTGAGAATAATACAACTAATAAAAAAATTTCAATTCAAGTGAAATAAATAAAACGTCCCTCCAATATACTGGAGGGACATTTTATTTATTTATACTATGTTAGTTTGACGATTCATTTAATGTTGCAATTATTTCATTTGCAGTGTTCTTCCCATTTCCAATACACGCACCAATTCCGACACCGTAATATGAAGCTCCAGCTAAGTATACATTAGGATAAAGATCCGTCATTTTTTCTTGTAATATTTGAACAGCTTGATTATGTTCTAAATGATATTTCGGCATTAAATCTTTCCAATTTGTAACTTCAACTACTTCTGGTTTCCCTTTAACCCCCAGGCTCCTTTCAATATCATATAAAGCGACTTGTACCAATTCTTCTTCACTATAATTTTTAATCGTTGCATATACTGGATTTGTACTCTTATAAAACATTCTTACTAATAGCTTTTGTTTTCCCGATGTATGCTTCCACTTCCGGCTTGTCCATGTACACGCATCACAATGTAAATCACTGTTTTCCGTTACGATAAATCCTGTGCCGTCCGCCGGTAATTGTTCATCAAGTATATCAAATCCTAAGTAAATACTTATAAGAGATGAGTTTTTAAATGTATGAAACTGCTCGTTTAACTCATTAGACTGTAATAAAGTTTCTGCGATATCATGCGGAGCTGCTAAAACAACATAATCAGCTTGGATTGATTCATGATTTGCAAAGGAGATTTCATAGCGATCACCTTGTTTCCTTACAGCAGTCGTTACAGCGCCTTTCTTAACGACTGTCTCAGTCAGCATTTCTTCTAAACGATCAATAATCGTAGATAGTCCACCTTTAAATGATACGAACTTTTTGTTTCCTGCTGATTGAAACTGTTTTTTATTCTCTTCAAAACCTTTAATAATACTTCCATATTTATTTTTATAATCCAGTAAATACGGTAATGTCGATGCCATAGTAAGTTCATTCAATTTACCGGAATATACTCCTGAAAGCACCGGAGCAATTTGTCTTTCCACTAACTCTTTCCCTAAAAAGCTTTCTAAAAATACAGCAAGTGAAGTATCTTTTGTAAACTCTTTATTTTTCGTTATAAAATCTTTTAAAGCAACAATTTTCCCTTTCGTTGATACTAGCGTACTGCTAAACAAAGACTCCACACTCATCGGTATCCCAAATATAGTGTCAGATGGAATTGGGTGTAAAGTATTATCAGAATGTATGTAAGAAATACCCGTTTCGTTATATACCATTTCTTCTTCTAAATTCAAATCTTTTACAAGCGGCATAACATGTTCATTACGAGCAACGATAGAATCCGCTCCTGATTCCATAATAAAATCCTTTTCTTCTACACTATGGATTTTACCACCTAAGTACTCTTCTTTTTCTACAAGGATTAAATTTAAATCGATATTATTATCCTTTTTTAATTTTTCTAAATAAAACATAGTAGAAAGTCCCGTTATACCTCCACCGATAACAACAACTGTTTTCATATGTGCTGCGCTCCTAACCGATACAATTAATAATTCCTTTATTATTATACCCAAAAGTCCTTATATTCGACTAGCAGCTTGTGCATTCTGTAAGAAATTAGACAATATATTCGAATATATTTCTGGTTGATCGTTATGCACTAAATGACCAGCAAACGGAATAACAGCAATATAAATATTATCGTTTAATTGTTTGAACATTGTAGTAGCTGTAACTTCATCTTCTGCATCTCCCCCAGCAATACAAAGTGTAGGTATTTGAAGATTAGCTACATCACCTGTTTCATCAAATGGGTACCAATCTTTAACTTGCCACGATTCAAGTAATGCTTTCCAGTCACTTTTCTCATGAATTTCATTCATATACGTTACAACTTCTTTATTTTCCATCAATTCCTGATGACACTTTGCTTCATACTCCTGAGACTCTTCCCAATTTTCTCTCTTAACCGGAAAAATACCTGAAAAAGTTAATGTTCTCACTTTATCTGGATATTTTTTTGCAAATAATAAAGCGACTAATCCTCCTAGTGAAACACCAGCTATATGACATCTATCAATTTGTAAATGTACTAACGTATCATGTAAATCCTTTACAGATCGTAGGAAATAATTCTCCAACGTCCCCCCTGATCTTCCATGTCCTCTTAAATCAGGACGAATGATTTGATAGTTTCTTTCTCGAAAAAATGCTACCTGCTCTTCATACTCTACTAAACCTGTCATACCACCAGAGTGTAAAAGCATAATTGGTTCCCCTTCGCCTGAAATGTGCGTATGTAATATCATATATCTCCCTCCTTCAAAACAGAATATTCTATCTATTATCAGTATATAGAATATACATCTGAATTTCCAAATAAAAAAGAACTATAACATTTTCAAATCATGCCATAGTTCTTTTTATTTTAAAAACATAAAGTAATTAATCAATTTGTCTATTTCTTGACTTAATGCCAATACTTTTTCATGTTGAATTCCGTAATCCGATACTAAATATAAAAGTTCTTCTTTCTTTATTTCAATGACTTTTTCCAATTTCACTAATTCCATGTCGTTTTACTTCTCTCTCCAATACTAAAATATATGTATTTTAGTATAGCCTATTTACATAATTAGTAAAAGTAAAATAAGCATGTAAAATCTTACAAATAAAAAAATAATATACTATCAACAAAAAAATTTAAATTTAACCCTTTATACAGATCATTAGACTTCATTATGTATTAATAACAAATCGGAATTTCTCTAATGTAATATCTTTATATTCTGGAGCTCTCTTTATATGATCAAAATAACTATATGAGAATTTAAAAACATGCCCGAAATCCCAATCAAACGCACTATAGTCTTTTAGCCAAAATTGATTTTCTGTTGGTAATACATAAGCACGTTTTGATTCGATTAAAGGTAAACGATCTATAGGTGAGTGCAAGTTAATTTCAGTATTCGGCATAAGATATTGACTAGCACGTAACACGTATACTAGTTTTAACAGTGGACGTATCCCTCGTTGGAATATATCTCTATGCCCTAAATCATACATAATATTAATTGCATGAGAAAAAGTAAGCAAATGACCAATTAAATCATGATGCGCTTCCGCTCTATAAATAATATTAAATTGCGAGAGCTCCTTTAAAATAAACTTAGATAATTGTTTCGGATTTTTGAATTCACTTTCTATCTCATCGTTTATACTTAATTGTTTTACTTCCTTCGTCGTAAAACCAATCCACGATCTACCAGGAATTGTTTTTCGAAACGATAATATAAGGTTAGTAATCCCTTCAATTGCTTGATTATTCCCCCATTTTTGTAACTCTTTTATAGCTAATAAACTTAATGCAGCATAAATGACATTATGCCCCACCCAATGAAGTTCATCAATTGTATGCTCCAATGATTTTATAATCCGTTTTTCAGCACTTTGAAAATCAATTTCTTCTTTACTATCGATGATTTCACCTAAGTTTTGATTGTTCAACATCATTTTTGATTGGGAATACATACTATGAGTGATCTCTTCTTCCATATTGTTATCTTTCATGAAAAAATAACTAGCAATTGCAGCTGCTCCGAAATGCGCATGCCAAATATCATTTGTTTGTTTTTTACACTGAGAAATAATTGAAAGACCATCTCTTAAAACAGTTTTATTTTCCATCTATTTTTCCCCCGTAATAAAAATCACTTAATACTCATCCTAAAGATGGTGTCAATACAAATAAAATATGATTGGATTCATCACTTTTATTCAAAAAGCGATGTTTCACATTTGGCGGAATACGTACAACATCGCCTTCTTCTAAAAAATATTCTTTTCCTTCTAACTCCACATACACTTCTCCTTTCATAACAACAGCAATCTCTTCTTTATCTTCATGTGAATAGTGACTTTCCGTTGTGTTTGCTTGTTTATTTAAATCCATCATTAGCATTTCAATACGTGCTTTCATAAAATCCGGTGTTAATACATCATATACAATGTGATCATTATTTTCTCGATATACTTTTTTTCGATCTTTTTTCTTAGAAATGAGTGAATCTGTATCAATCTCATTAATAAAAAGTGTAAATAGCGGTACATTTAATGCTTTCGCAATTAATTCCAATACACTTAAAGAAGGATTCGCATATCCTCGTTCAATTTGACTAATTAGTGAAGTACTAATTCCTGCATAATTAGCAAATTCACGAATTGTCATATTATTTTTCTTACGATAACTTAATACAGTTTGTCCGAGTCTATCATGTATCATAGTAAAACCTTCCTTTCGTTCATCATATTGCATATTTCGTTGTCTTTGTGCTGACATAGTAAACAAAGGCAAATAATCCTTTCCTATCGCCTTAAGGACTTATATACTTACCTTTGTACATTATATCGTATTAATTTTATTATAATAAACATTGTATCGGAGGGACAAACTGTGAAATCGCCTATTCTTTCATATTGCATCTTATTTTTCGGCGTATTCGCCCTATCAACTTCAGCAATTTTCGTAAAATTGGCAGATGCTCCTGCGGCTATCATTGCTTTTTATCGATTATTCTTTGCTGCACTGATTCTATTACCGTTATTACTATTTAATAAAAATAATCGAAACGAGCTAAAAACAGTAACAAGAAGACAATGGGGATTCGGATTCATATCCGGGCTATTTTTAGCTGCACATTATGTACTATGGTTTGAATCATTACAATATACTTCTGTAGCGAGTTCTACAGTTATCGTAACGTTACAACCTTTATTTTCAATGATTGGTGGTTACTTTCTATTTAAAGAGAGATTTACGAAAGGAGCGGTTATTGGTTGCCTCATCGCTATTTCAGGAAGTATCGTCATCGGATGGCAAGACTTCCAAATTAGCGGAGAAGCATTATACGGAGATATTTTAGCCTTTATTGCGGCCGGAATTATTACCGCTTACTTTTTCATTAGCCAACATGTTCGTAAAGATTTATCACTTATACCGTATTCGGTAATTAGTTATGGAAGTAGCGCCTGTTTTCTCGGTATATTTGCCTACATGCAGCAAGAATCTTTCATCCATTACTCTACACAAACTTGGTTGTGCTTTATCGGCTTAGCTTTCATTGCTACGATTTTAGGTCAAACAATATTCAATTGGTTATTAAAATGGATGAGTGCTACAGTTATCTCTATGAGCATTTTAGGAGAAACGATTGGAACTTGTATACTAGCGTACTTTATATTAAATGAGACTATTTCTTTACAACAAGGACTAGGCATTACAGTTATTTTTATTGGCTTAGCATTATTTTTAGTGCAACCAAAACTGCCTAACAACAACTAACAAATAAAAAGCATGACAGTATTATAATGTCATGCTTTTCACTATGCATTATGTATGATTAAACCATCAGGTCTAAAACGACTCATCATAATTTCATTAATAAACTTTCCGTGAGCCTTCAAATTCCCTACTTTTATTCCCTCTTCTACAAATCCAAATTTTTCATATAGCGATTTCGCTTTCGGATTCGTTGCTAAAACACCAAGCTCTACTCGCTCTAACATTAACCAATTATCAGCCAAATCAAGCATTTTTGTAAGAAGTGCTTTCCCAATGCCTTTATTATGATATTCACTATCTACCCCCATAAACAAATCCCCCGAATGAGATCTACGTCCTGGGCTTTGGGTTAATCCAACAAATCCGACAACTTTTCCATCATACTCTGCAACAAATTCAAATTGATTTGGCGCTAAATTACGAATTCTATTTTCCATCGCATCTACACGCATACTAGGTAAGAAAACCATATAAGGTAAAACATCATCTTGTATGCATATACGATGAATTGCTCTAGCATCTTGTATTTCTACCGCTCTTAGTTTGATCTCCATATTTTCTCCCCTCCATATTCATAACAATACATATTCATTCTAGACCCCTGGGTGAAACCCCTTCTCTTCTATATTTCTTTATGTTATTTTTACATAATCATTTCAGTATAACATCCAATTTATGAACAGCTTATCTACATTAATGCAGGTTAACTTTTTACTTTATTATATAACTCCAGCAGCTTTTCAATTGGAACACCATCTATTGTCATACCGGTTATATCACAATTTTCTATTTCCATATTTTTTAGATTACTATTACATATCGTACTACCTTCCAAATCACATCTATTAAATGAAATAGGATGTTTACCTTCTCCAAGGTTTGTATCTTTAAAATGAACTCCACCTAAAGTCACAAAAGAAAATTTACTACCGGAAAGATTTAAATCGGCATATAAAGAACTTTTAAAATTTATATTTCTAAACTTTGATTGACTCACATTACAATTACTCATATTCATATGCATTATATTACTACCAACAAATGCACTATTTTTTAAATTTACTTGATAATATTCTGTATTTGTTAGATTACAGTTTTCATATTGGTTATTTTTCATATCATTATTTTTAATCAGGTTCTCTTTAGCTGACTCTACAGTTATTCTTTTTACATAACAATACTCATCTTCA
Organism: Bacillus cereus group sp. MS39; assembly: GCF_040448665.1. Classification (NCBI taxonomy): domain Bacteria; kingdom Bacillati; phylum Bacillota; class Bacilli; order Caryophanales; family Bacillaceae; genus Bacillus; species Bacillus cereus group sp. MS39. Next base: position 3,029,833 of record NZ_CP123058.1, read on the forward strand.
GATTTGAAAATTATTTCATAGCCCATTTTTTTATAAAAATGATGATTATTAATTTGTCTACTAGATGTTTCGAGATCCCAAATCCTTATGTTCGGATATTCCGCCTCTATTAATTTAATAACATGTGATCCAATCCCTTTTCCTTGATAATTAGGATCAACAAAAATACGATCAATTCGACCGTATGACTTACCAGAGATCGTAACTATAATACCCCCGATTATTTCTTTATCCATTATCACATTAAAAGAATCGAGTTCTTCAATCGAATATTTCATCATTTCAACTGAAGAATAACCTGGTGGTTGAATGTTATAGTCAATTACATCACCTTGATCGCTTAGCCAATGTTTTGCTTCTTCATTAAATGTTCGTGTCATTATTTCTGTTAACTTTTCAGCATCTAAAATTGTAGCTTTTTCTATACAGATTATCGTCATTTTTGTTTTCCCCTTCATTGTTACAAAATAATAAGTTTTATGAACGGTATAGTTATAAAATAAAGAAAATTAAAATCAATTATCTTATTTACTATTAAACTACAAATCAACCTATATTTTCCACTGTAACTCAATATTAATGAATAAAATAGAGAACATGCAATATAAACATGTTCTCTTCTTTTATTTATTTTTAATTGTATATTATTAAAAATTAGATATTACTTTAGCCACTCGTTGCAACTATTACTTAACTCCTGTAAATCCTCTAGGAATCGACTCGCATGATACCCATCACAAACCGAATGATGGACTTGTAATGAAACTGGTAGTATAACCTTATTCTCTTCATTAAAATATTTCCCACAAGTTATTATCGGTAATAGAAAATCACCATCATTATTAATATTTAGATTAAATCCAGTAAAACTAGCCCAAGGTATACTAGAAATAGGAAAAGTATTTGGCGGAATATTCTCTTTCGTGAAGAGACCATGAACATTAGCATAGCATCTCATATCTTCTTCATAATTTTTATAGAAAATGTAGCAATCACTAGAATAATCCGTCCATATACTTGAAAAAGACTTATCATCTTTATGGAAGATTGTATAACTTGGTGTCATTTCCTCCCAATAACCTAAAACTCCTTCATCATTAAAACATGTTCGAAATTCTTTATGATTATTTACTAATTTAGAAATTAAATATATAAAAACGGGATAAAATTTTATTCCCTTTTGATGTAATTCCTTTAATAACCTCGTAATATCAACATTCACAGTCATACTAAACGTACATTTCAACTTTAAATAATGTTCAAAATACTGCTCTCTATTCCAATTTTCTCTGTCAATTATATGAAACCTCATTTTAATAGCCTCCTAAAATTTCATTTTATTTTATTTTAGAAGGCTAACTTTCTTGTTCTCACCACAACTTTTCACTCCTTACAATTTAAATTTATCCTCAAGTTTTTATTTAATTATATAACATCTGCAAAAATCCATTCACATATTTATTGGAATCCAACCACATACTATTAATAAATCAACTGACGTTTGGAGGATTCAAACATGAATAACAAAAATGTAAATAAAAAAGAAAATGCTATCGCAAACAATACACCTATTCAAAATAATAATACTGTAAACCTTAATGTAGAAGAACAAGCAATGAATGGCTTATATGGAATGCCAGAAACTGCTATTGAAGATGCTGATCATGCTGTAACTGATGATTTGACTTCAAAAAATTAATAAACTACATAGAAGAAAGCCAAGGAAAATATCCTTGGCTTTCTTAACTATGCATCCACCTTTTGTACTTCTTCACTCTTTCTTGAAAGCTTTCCTGGCCAAAAAGCAAAGCGACCTAGAACAACTGTAATTGCTGGTACAAGTAATGGTCTAACAATAAATGTATCTAGTAATACACCAATTGCAGTTACAATACCAAATTGAACAAGAACTTGAATTGGAAGTGTACCTAATACCGCAAAAGTTCCTGCTAAAATTAAACCTGCGGATGTAATAACACTACCTGTTTGTATAACGCCATTTTTTACTGCATCCAAATGATTTTGTGTCTTTCTGTTTTTCCATATTTCTGAAACCATAAAGATATTATAATCTTCACCTAAAGCAACTAGAAATACGAATGCATACAACGGTATCGCACCTTGAATGGCCGGCGCTCCCATACCATAATGAAGTAATAGCCACCCTGCCCCTAGTGCCGAGAAGAACGATAATACAACAGTTACAATTAAATAAATCATCGCAACAATTGATCGTAAGTAAACAAGTAATAATAAAGCTATAATACTAATCATTACTGGAATGATAACTGCTTCATCACGTTCTGTAATTTGCTTTGTATCATATAATGATGCTGTTTCTCCGCCAATCCATAGTTGATTTTCTGCATTACTAACCCCAGCATCTTTTAATACTTTTTCTACACTGTTTTTCAATTTAGGGATTTGATCTAACGCTTCAATTGAGTATGGATTTTCAGCTAAAGAAACTTCATACATTTGTATTTGCTTATTTTCTGTGCCCACTTTTGGATCTTTCACAGTTTTTACGAAAGAAAACTTCTCTAGTTCTTCTTTAATAGGAAGCTCTTTTCCTTTCGTATCAACAACAACTTTTACTGGCGCTAATTCACCAGCTGAGAAATGATCACTAATTAACGTAAACCCTTCGCGGGAAGGCATATCTTTTGGAAACGATTCTAATAAGTCATATGTGTATTGAATACGTGGTACAAATGAAGCCAATCCACCTAATACAAATACAGTGAGCATAATTATTGTCCACGGTCTTTGTACTACAACATCTCCAAGTTTTTTACTAAAGGCGCCTTTTGATTTTTTAACTTTTACTACTTTCTTTTTCTTTTTTGCAAATTCTTCATTCATTGAAGTTGTTCTCGGTATAAACGGGAAGAATGCAGCTCTACCGAAAATTAATAATAACGCTGGTAAAATTGTTAAAGCAGCAATTCCCATTATGAATACAGCAACACTAAATGGTACCGCAAATCGATGAAAGGCACCGTAATGAGCGAGTAATAATGTTCCTAATCCAAGTACAACAGTTAACGCACTCATTATAATTGCTCCGCCAGAAGCTTTAATTGCAAGTTGCAATGCTTTATATTTACTTTCTTCCTCTAGCAAGTACTCTCTATATCTCGAAATTAAAAATAGACAATAGTCCGTTCCAGCACCAAACAATAATACTGTCATAATTGATATCGCTTGGGCATCTACTTTAATCCATCCGTGATCAGCTAAAAAACCGAGTGTAGGACTAATAATACCGTATGCAAAGCCAACAACAAGTAAAGGTAAAATTGCTAAAATTGGTGAACGGTACAGTAAAATTAATAAAACTAATACGAGTAGTACAGTGGCAATTAATAATTTCACATCTGCTTGACTAAATAAACTAACTGCATCTGTTTGAATGCCTACAGGTCCAGATAATCGAACATGTAAACCAGAATCACTTATTTTTTGTTTAAATGGATCTTCATCGACCTTACTATTCACTATGTTTCTTAAATCATCAAGATTTCCTTTTAATATATCTGTTCCAGCAGCCTTGTTAAAGAATACTGGTGTAACAAATGATGTACCATCTTTTGATGCACTTTTTGATAATACTTGTTCCGGAATTGTATCAAATGGTGGTAACGTTGATTGTTCCTTTAAAGGACTGGCCTTTAATTCTTTATAAACGTCTTGTATGAGTTTATAATCCTGTGACTGTAATCCACCATCTCTATACCATACTACTAACAAAGGATTTCCTGCATTATTCGGAAACTCTTTTTTCATAAGTGCTTCCGCTTGCTGCGACATAGCTGTTTCAGGTAAATTTTTCGGATTCGGTTCTTTCGTACTGTTTACTTGTGGCAATGTAAATGAAAGTAATAATGTAATAAGAATCCAAACCGATAAAGTTATCCACTGTGTATGCTTCCCTGCTACAAGCCTCCCTAACATATGTAACGGGTGCTTTTTCATAAAAACCCACCTTCCTTTTTTCCTCTAACATTAATTATATATACTGGTTGGTTAATTAATCAAGAATGAATAAAACTTTGTGTTATAATTATCTCAACAATACATGTCAGGAGCGAATGGATTTGGAACAAAAACAACGTCCTCTCGGAAGGCCTCGTCAAAATAAAAATACAAAATCTACAAAAGAAACCATTTTGGAAGTTGCAACTCGACTATTTCTTACTCAAAATTATCAAGTCGTTTCCATGGATGAAGTTGCAAAAGTTTGTGGTGTTACGAAAGCAACCGTCTACTATTACTATTCAACAAAAGCAGATTTATTTACCGCTACTATGATTCAAATGATGGTACGTATACGCGAAAATATGTCTCAAATCCTTTCTACAAATAAGACTTTAAAAGAAAGATTATTGGACTTCGCTAAAGTCTACTTACACGCAACGATGGATATTGATATGAAGAATTTTATGAAAGATGCAAAACTATCATTATCTGAAGAACAATTGAAACAATTAAAAAATGCTGAAGACAACATGTATGAAGTATTAGAAAAAGCACTTGATAATGCAATGCAAATTGGAGAAATCCCAAGAGGAAACGCTACGTTTGCGGCTCATGCATTCGTATCTTTATTATCAATTGGGAATTTTAAAGATGAAAATCACAATCCTATTCTTACAAATATAGATGAATTAGCCCAAGAAATCGTTTCTTTTTATTGGAACGGGTTAGGCCGTTAATCTTAAATAGATTTCATTTAATAAAAGAGCATGTTTGAATTTTTTTCAAACATGCTCTTTTATTATTTATTAACTATTAATTAGATTATACTTCAGCACAGTTTAACAAAAAATTCCTCTTCAACTTTTACAAATTTTGAATTTGAATCTTTATATTCTCCTTACTTAATCCCCCATGATAACAAACTACCGATTCAATATCTAGATTTGAATACCTCTTTAAAGACTGCTGTGATTCCTTAACATTTAAAGTTGTTGGGGCATGAATTCCTCCTAACTTTCCATTCACACTATACATCGAGTCTCCTGCAATAAGGGTTTTACTTTGTTTCAAATATAAACTAATATGACCTGGAGTGTGTCCTGGGGTATGTAGAATTAGTATCCCACCGCAATACGGAAGTTCTTGCCCATCTATCACCGTATTACTAACTTTTCCTTTTGGTGGATTCTCTACATTTCCATCTTTCAATAAAGGTAACTCTCCCTCAATATATGGCTTATCTAGCTCGTGCGCATAAACTTTAATATCGCTTACACCATTCTTCAACAAATCAGGAAGGCTACCTATATGATCTATATCCTGATGCGTTAAAATCAAAACATTTAGCTTATCAACGGGTATCCCTACTCTTTCCATCTCTACTTGTATGTCTTCAAATTGTCCAGGGAAACCAGTATCTATTAACACTGCCATTTCATCATCCCATAAAAGAATTGGGTGAATAATAAATTCTTGAAACTCAAGTTGTAACATTTCTACCCCTTTAGCAATCTCCATATAGTCAGTCTCCTTTATTGAAAATATGCACAAGTACACTGAAAATATAAAGCCACACTATCTTTTAATATGTTTTGTCATCCCAATAGAGAATGTCTCAAACCCAATAGATTCGTAATAAGATTGCAATTTTTCCACACACATAAGTTGGGGAATAACCTTGTTTTGTTCACAGTGCTGGATTAATCGTTCTACGATTTCTTTTCCAATACCAATGGACTGAAACTTTGGCGATACACATACACCACAAATAACGCCTGTTATTACACCATCTGATATAATACGCCCCATCCCCACTAACTCTTTATCATCAAAAGCATAAATTACATACCAACTTTGTTTACACATTTGTTCCAATTCATTCAGCGTTAAATTAAGAGAATTCCATTCTAAAGATTCATATAAGCTTAATAATCCATTGAAATCTGATGGGTGTTTAATTGTGTAATTTATTCTATTATTCATGTAAATACCCCTTATTCCTTCGTTTGTTTGTATTTTATAAAATTACCCTTATTAATATGAAATTAATTTAAATAAACTTCCATAAAAATAATAAAATTCCTACTCAACATAAAATAAAAAGAAGTTAACCTCACCTCAGTTAACTTCTTTTATAAAAATCTATTATTATATTATCAACCAAAAATCATACAGCTACAGACGATAAGAACAAACAAAACTAATAAACCATTTGAGAAATAACCCATAGAACACTACCCCTTTATTTCATTATGTAAAAGATTTTATCATAAAATTATTTACAACATAATAACTGAAAAAGACATTGCATTCATTACTTATATATATTTAGTAATATTTTATTTTTGGCCATATTCGTCTTTTCTAAAATCACTTCTCATCCTCCTCTTCTTTAGTTCACATAATCTCAAAATAACAAATTAGTAAATGTTAATTTACTATAATAAGTTTAAACATTTGATTTATAGCTAAATTAGTAATAAAATAATGACTAAATCCAAAAAGGAAGCGAAAATAATGTCCCATAAAGAATTATTAAACGAATACATGAATTTATTATTAAATATGTCAGGTACTTTCAAATTACTATCAGAAAAATCCTCTGAATTTACACATTTAGAACAACACGTAGTAGAGTATATCGCCCAGCAAAAAGTACCTGTAAATTCAAAGATGATTGCTAGTTATTTAAACATTCCTAAGCAACAATTAAGTATAACTGTACGTAACTTAGAACAAAACGGATATATTGTAAAAAAGCAAGATACGGTAGATAAAAGAGCTGTATTAATTTCTCTGACAGAAAAAGCTGAAAAGGTACATTATGAGAGATGGAAACAAATTTATAAAAATTTCACAGTAAACCTCGAACAATTATCCGAAGAAGATAGGCGGGATTTAACTTACGGACTATATAAAACAAATACAATGCTCTCAAAAATGTTAAATAACGACTAAATATATTGTTTTATTATGCAACGGAGGATGTTTCATGGTTAAAGAGTTAGATTTACAATCAGTACAAGGTACGATGCTTATTCCCCTATGGGGACGAGCATATGGCAGTGAGAAAAATAAGGATATTTTAGATGATACAGAGGCTATTCGAATAATTAAAGAATGCGATTTTGACTTCTCAACAATAGCAAATACATTTGGCGAATACGGATGTATCACATACATTACTCGTGCACGAAAAATTGATGATACGATAAAACAATTTATAGGAAAACACCCGAACGCCACTATAGTAAATATCGGTTCAGGACTAGATACTACTTTTTCAAGAATTGATAACGGTACAATACATTGGTATAACCTTGATTTACCCGATGCAATCTCTTTTCGCAAGACTTTAATTGAAGATACACCAAGGAATATTAGTATCGCTAAATCATTTTTTGATACTTCTTGGTTTGACGATATAAGATATGATCCAAACGACGGTATTCTTTTTATATCAGCAGGTGTATTTTATTACTTTAAAGAAGAAGATTTAAAAGAGATCATAGTTGCTATGTCAAAACGTTTTCCTGGAGGAGAGCTATATTTTGATGCTGAATCAAAATTCGCACTGAACCTTTCGAATGCAACTGTAAAAAAATCTGGCAATAACGGCGCGATGATGTATTTTTATGTAAACAATCCAAAATCAATAGAAAAATGGTCTTCAAACATAAAAATATTAAGCTGCTCCCCTTTCTTTAAAGGTATACCTACAAATAAAGATTGGGATGGTAGTACACGTATTATGATGCGAGTTGTAAACGTAATAAAGATGTTGAAGTTTGTTCATTTGCGGTTTAAAAAATAATAAATAAAGAAGACCTCAATACATTTATATTTAGGTTATACATGTTAAACTTAAAAAAAGGCAGGAACATATTTGATATGTTCCTACCTTTTTCTTATGGGGTACCGATACATAGTCATCTAGCTATGAAAAGCAACTACCCCAAAATGAGAAATTTGGCATCTTAACACCCCTCAAGTGGCTTCTGTATATAATACAGTTTAAATTTAATTTTTCTTGATAAATCAAAGATTTCCTGGCATACTCTTAAAATTATTTATGCACGAATAAAATCTCTTCGTAAACGTCCAATTGCACTAAAATATACAAAAATTGAGAAATATGAAAAAGACACTCTTATGAGTGCCCTTCTTAGCAACTAAGTCCGCTGTAGCTTTTACCATAACCCATATGAATTTCGCCTGTAAGAGGAAATTTTAAGTTCATATTTAATTATTAAAATAAACCGCACCAAAGTTTTCATTAAATCTTTTACACCAAACAGAAACCGAACCATATTCACTTACATCTATCCCTTCAGGAATTTCGTAGTTTTGGTCTCCTTTATTTCCCTTTAATTTTCCTAATTCAATATACTGATAGTTTTTTACGTCTTCATTATTTTTCAAACGATTTGTAGGAACTAATACAACTCGTACATCTGGCCCATTTGATGTTGCAAAATTAGAAAGTCGTAAAACACGTTTTCCATCCGCTAATTGGTGAATTTTTGCCGTTCCAGTTGTTTCATGGACACCGTTTTGAAACTGACCTTCCCTTATTACTCGATCACTTTGTTGCCTTACTTCAGTTGATTGTATCTCTGCTTGTGGCAATGATTCATTTACACGCTTATCAATAAATAATTTCTCTGGTCGGAACAATGACCATAAAATCCCCAATACAATTATTAAACCACCTATAAGCCATACATATTTTCTTTTCATAAAGTAAAAAACCTCCTGTAACATACTGTGTAGTAGTATGTTAACAAGAAGGTCTTTCATTTTTCTAACGTAAATGTTACAAAAGTCTTTCAGCATCTTATTTTTTTACTGATGTGATGGGAAGAGTGAACCAAAATTCACTTCCCTGCTTACCATCTGCGCGATTCCTTACGCCAATTTCCCCTTTGTGCATTTCAATCAATGATTTTGCAATAGCTAATCCAAGTCCGGAACCTCCAGATTGTGAACTTCTTGATCGATCTGTTCTAAAAAAACGTTCAAATACACGTAATTGATCATTTGGAGAAATTCCCATTCCTTCATCCCGCATAGTGAATTGGACCTGTTGAGTTGGTTTATTTTCCACTACAGTCAATTCAATTGTTCCAGAGATAGGAGAATATCGAATTGCATTATGTAATAAATTACCTATGACCCTTTCAATTTTACAGGGCATAATCAAAAGCCGAGGTAATGTATCAGGGACATCCAATTGCACATGGATTTGTTTGTCTCCTAATAAGACAGAATGTGACTCTAATACATCTAATAGAACTTTATCTAAATGTGTGAAACTTGGGTGAAAATCTACTTGCTCAAACTCTAACTTTGAAAGATCAAATAAGTCGTTAATTAATCCATTTAATCTTTCTATTTCTTTTAAAACCGTTGCTAAGTATTGCTTTTTCATTTCAGGATCTTCAATCAGGTTATCTTGTAATGCTTCTATCATCATTTGCATACTAGCCATAGGTGTTCGTAAGTCGTGTGAGATATTGGTAATTAGCTCCTTACGAGAGTTTTCTTGTTCCTCTAACTTAGTAAACCCTTCTTCTAATTTTTTTGCCATCTGTTGAAAGGCTGTTGCCAATTCTTTAAACTCACGTGGTTCTTGCCCAATTATATACATCGTTTCAAAGTGTCTATCACTAAATTGTTTCGTCAATTTTATTAAATTTTGTATAGATCTCATGATAGGACGTGTCATTAACCAATAAATAAACGTTGAAATAATGAATGCCACAAATGCAATTACTGTTAATAACCGCGTTTGTTCCGGTTCAAGTAACATTTTGGTCTCACTATACCATATAGCAATTACCATAATACTGGTACTTAATAGATTCATGAGTAACAATTGAATACGTAATCTCATGTTTCATTTCCTCCATTTGGCTCAAAGCGATATCCTATACCCCAAACCGTATGAATCCAACGATTCTTTATCGTATGCTTTTCGAGCTTTTCACGTAAACGACTCACTAACACGGTAACTGTGTTTGATGCCCCTTCATGTCCAAAATCCCAAATTAATTCAAGAAGCTGCGAGCGAGAAAATACTTGTTTTGGATGCTTTGCCATGAGATAAAGTACCTCAAACTCTTTCACCGTTAACTCCACTTCCTTATCACAAACAAGTACATATCTTGTCTTTGGATATATTTTTAAATCTGGAAACTCTATCACTTCCAATAGAGACTCTTTCGCTTGTATTGGTACATGGCTTCCTCTTCTTAGTATAATTTGAACCCTTAATACTAATTCACGGGGGGAAAATGGCTTTGTTAAATAATCATCAGCCCCCATTGTTAAGCCTAAAATTCGATCCCTTTCCTCTCCCTTAGCAGTTAACATAATAATAGGGACATTTGACTGTTGACGAATTTCCTCGCATAATTCCCATCCATCTTTTTTTGGCATCATCAAATCTAATATAATTAAATCTGGTTGATGTGTAAGAAATAAATCCCAACCTTCTTTACCATTTACAGCGGTATAAACTTCATATTCTTCTCTTTCTAAATACCGTTTGCATACTTCTCGAATATTTTCTTCATCTTCTACGATTAAAATTCTTTTCTTCATATACTATCCTCGCTTCTTTTTCACCAATAACACAAAATTTATTTTTTCTATTATCCAATGAAAATTCAGAAAATAAATTTTGTAATACAGATAGTAATCTTAACATTTGATTACTTATATGACTAGATAGGTATTTAAAATAGTAGTTACTAAATTATATAAATTAAAAGGAATGAGTCCGATTCAACATCGAACTCATTCCTTATTAGTAACCTAAATTATTGTATCTAACTTTTCGGATTCAATTCATTTCCGGTCCTCTTTTCAAACTTAGTAACAGAACTGTTACCTATTACTGAACTCTTGATAGATTCCATGCTATAGTATCAGTCCCATTCTCTCCATTACCATATTTCATATAATCGATTAAATATCCTACCTTTAACTTGTTACCATTAGATAGTATGTTCCATTGCTTATGGTATCCAGTGAAATTCTTTGGATATGCATGATTAAATTTAAAAGTACTTGCGTTCTGTTTTTGATCTAAATGGATATAACTATCTTGAAGTTTTAAATATGCATAATCTGAATAAATAGGATTTCGAAATTTAATTAATACCTCTTCATCCTTTTTAATTGGTTTTCCAGGTTTAGGTTGACCTACTCTTTCAATAATTACATTCACTTTTTCATCGCTAGATTTTTCAGCCCAAAGATACTCCCATTTATTCCCGGCATGATGACTTCCCCAATAAGCTGTATTTCCATATGAAGCTACGGTATAAGGAACCCCTTCTGTAACAAATTCACCTGAATTATCTACTACATAATCTTCAAATTCTTTATTAGCTTTAATTTCAGTATCAATCTTTTGTGTAGGGGTTAGATTGTGTGCGTCATTGATTTCAAATGTAACTTTTCTGTGCGCAGCAATTTCAGATTTAATAGGGTGTATATTTTCTCTAGACTCATATGTAAATCCATTCTCACGTTTAACTAGTGTTACTGTTTGTGACGGAGCATTCCATTTCTTACTATAAATAGTAGGAATCTCTTTACTCACATCAAATAAACCAGGTAAAATTGTTGCCCTAATCTTTTGCGTCACAGAATCATAACTACCTTCTACTAATGTTGGTTGCTGTAGTTTTGCAAAAGCACCGTGTACAGAGTCTTTATATAAATAACCGCGATCTCCCTGTCCCGCTTTTAAATCGTTCAATGCATCAGTTCCATTATTAGCTGAAACCACTGATACGTTATTAGTACTTTTAGCCTTGTTTACAATATGATTTACTTTTTTCGTATCTATATTTACATGTTGAAAAACTTCGTTATAGGATAAAACTGGCTTATCAGCAATGGATTTGTCTTTAGGAGTATATACCCTAAACTTTGGTATATTTCCTATATCTGTTTCTAATTGTTCAGTAGCTGCATTTACTCTAGACTCATATCTCCCTGAATCCCCCAAATGCATAATTTCTTCACCTTTTTCAATAGATAAATCCATTGTACTTGTAGGTAAAACTTCAATCGAAAGAAGTTCCCCTTGTTCAACAGCTTTCAATTCATCCAAAGATAAGACAATATTCGCATCTGCTTGTCCTTCTAAACTGTCAATTACTACTTCTGTTTTATTCCGTCCACCTTTTTCTGTACTTAAATAGTTTGCTTTATAACGATCTTGTGTTGCCTTTACAGTATTAATAATTTTGTTTCCTAAACGAATATTAAAATGAGGCGAAACATTTTCAGCGGATGCTGTTCCTACATTCTTATATTCCAAATGTACCCGTAATTTTGCTGCGTTCGCTGTATCCACAGTTGTTGCAGTAGACCAATCAAAATTATTTGTATAACTCTCCGTTTCCGTAGTTGTTTTTGAATATCCGTATCCCACATTTGCTGAAACACTTCCGGAAGGAACAGGACCGGCTGCTGAGCCTTCTACACCACCTGAACCACTTAAACCTACATTAAATGAATGTTGTGTAGATACACTTTTTTCCCATCCTCTGCTAACTGATCCGCCATTATTATCCGTAATGGTTGCAATAGGAATTACTTCAATTCGTTTGACACCAATTTGCAAATTCGGCATGTTGGCAACTATCGGATTGAAATTAGTATCAGAATCGTTGTTATAATTCTCAACCTCATACATATCAGTAAAAGGATCACCATCCGTATTTGCATTCATAGGATTCGATATAAATTTTGGTTTCCCTTTATCCTTCTCGGGATCCCATGCTTTCGCTTCATTTTTTCCAGTTTGTGAATTGAATTCAATTTTATATCCATTCATCTCTAAGTCGTTAGAAATACCATCTTTATCCCAATCGTTGTTTGCCATTTCAATGTTTTGTGTAATGAGTGAACCTATTTCCCCATCAGATCCGAGCGTGAAATTCTTATCTTCTTTTTTTACATTTGCATTCTCTTTGAATATTTCAACTGTACCTCCTGGATTCGGTTGTTTTACATCTGCTAAAGCAGGAGATGCTAAAGTCAGTGCCATCGATACACTACCTAATACACTAATTGCTGGCTTCAATTGTTTCATTGTTATTTTTCCTCCTTGGTTTCTAGGTCAATTAGAACACCTACTAGTAAGATTAATTTCATCATATATAACAAATCTTTCTTTTCTCTCTCATAACTGTTAAAAAAGTCTCTCGTAAATGTTACAAAACACTTACAGAGTTTTTAAAATCTATATATGAAACATTAAAAAGCCGTAATATGAAGAATCGATTACAATATATACAAAAAAGCAGCTAGCCAAAGCTAACTGCTTACTAATTTATAAAATTTCAGTAAAAGAATATATTAATTTTGAAGTGTGCAAATTGGAAGAGTGACTTCAACTATAGTTCCCTTATTCACTTCACTCTCAATAAATACCTTCCCCTGGTGTGTTTCAATAATTTTATAACATACCATTAATCCTAAGCCGATTCCCTCTTCCTTAATACTGTAAAAAGGTTCTCCTAAATATGGTATACGTTCTTTTGGAATCCCACATCCTTGATCGATAAAGCGAATCCTTATTTGATTATTATCAAGTTTATCAAATTGAATCAAAATTTCTCCTCCTGTTGGCATGGATTCAATTGCATTTTTTATAATATTAACAAATACTTGTTCTAATTGATTTCCTTCACATGGAATCAATGGAATACCAGGTGTAAAATCAATTCTAATTTTTATATTATTCATCATTGCTTGAGGTTGCAGTAGCATTAAAACTTGATCCATTAGCACACTAATATCATTAGGTTGTATCTTTAACACCTGTGGTTTGGCTACCGCCATAAATTCATTAGTAATACTTTCTATACGCTCAATCTCTGATGATACTATATTTATATACCCCTGATTATTCTCAGTTTCCGTTGATTTTAGTAATTGCATAAACCCTTTCATTGCGGTTAATGGATTATTAATTTCATGAGCCATTGCAGTCGCTAATTGTCCTACGACAGCAAGTTTTTCAGATTTCCGTAGTAATTCTTCTGTTTTTAGCCGTTCAGTGATATCACGAGAAATACTCAGGAAAACCTTTTTACCATTTAAGTTAAAAACACGGACACTAAACTCAGTTGTTATTATTTTTCCTGTTGGAAAAGCATATTCATCTTGCAAAGTGAAGGAAGTTTGTCCCTCTCTAATTTTTTCTAACAACCTTACAATCATTTTAGAATCTTGTGGTACTACATTTGGAAATGGTAACGAGAGCAGCTCATCTCTACTATATCCAAATCTTTTACAACCAACAGGGTTTACCTCAATGAATCGACTGGGAACATAATTTTCATTCAGCTCTACTACATATACTGCATCAGTTGCTTGTTCGATTAGTGCACGGTACTTCATTTCACTATCTTTTAATTGTTGATGTAATCGATGTCGCTCTCTTTCTGCTTGTTTTCTTTCAGAGATGTCTCTACATATTGCAGATAAAGCTATCATATTTCCTCTTACGTCTAATATAGGAGAAACTGTCAGACTGACATCAAGAAGACTTCCATCGTTACGTCGTCTAACAGTTTCTAATCTAGTAACTACGGATTCTCCTGTTAGAATTTTCTGGATATTTTTGAGTGATTCTTCCATTAAGAAATCTGGTACACAGGGTAATCTCTTACCTATGATTTCTTCTAATGACCATCCAAATATCTTTTCATAAGCTTTATTTGCTTGTAAAATATGCCCTTCTCGATCAGAAATGGTAATAGCATCTACATTATGCTTTATAAATGATTCTAGTAATTCTTTGGTAGCTCTTAATTCTGATTCTACCTTTTTTCTTTCGGTTATATCGACTGTAGAACCAACAACTTCAATAACTTGTCCATTTCGTTTAATCGGCCTAAGTGCAATAAGAATAATTGTTTTATCATCTGGCCAGGGTAATTCGAATATAATTTCTTTCCCTTCCCATGCCTGAAGATAATACTTCATCAATTGTGAAACTAAATGTGGTGGAACAATAGAGGCATCAATAGTCCGTAAGCTTTTCCCTACCACCTGTTCAGAGTAAAATCCTTTTTGATAATAAAACTGTCCATCACATAAAGTGTGTATAAAGTGCTTACCCACTTTTTTAAATTTAAAAATCCCTCCTTGAAGCTCATGTACGGTATCTGTAAGTTCTTGCTTTGATTTTTTTAATTCCCGATTCATTTTAGATAAGTCCTGTGTTAAATAATATAATCTCTGGTAGGCTTCCATAAGAAATAGCCCAATTAAAAGTCCTAACGCTATATATAATAAACCTCCAGAGTAAAGTAACGTAGTATTAAAGAATACACCAACTAACCACTTTATTCCGACAAAAACAGAAAAATATAAAGATGCACTTTTAAAAGGCTGAAGGTTTTTAGAATATGTTTTAATAGTAGAAAATAGAACACTCATACTTAAATATGCAATCACAGGTGGCTCCCAATACCCACCAATGAAAAAGATACGCATTATAATTATGCTAATTAGTGTAATCAAGCCAGCAATGCGACCAAAGTAAATAAAAGATAGAATAAGAGGAACAACTCGAAGATCGTAGGAAAATCCCATGTATGGAAAAGAACAGAGCATCAAAGTAACTGCAATAATCCCTCCATAGAATTTTTCGAAATATCGCCTGGAATGAATCAAAAACACTTGAATAAATATCGCTGCGCTAACTAATAAAGAAAAAATAGAAAGATTGATGAAATAGTCTTTAATAATCATGTAATGTCCCTCCTTGCATTAAAGATATATTCGACAAAAAAACAGAAAATCCTACAATTATTACAAACAGTTTAGGTGCAAAAAATATAATTCCCTACATGACAGTACATGTAAATAGTATCATATTGATTCAAATCGAAAACCAGGAAATCTTCCATTAGAACCTTCAAATCCCCCAAAAATAAGGTGTTTTTTTAAATGTTATGTACAAAAAACGTAGGAATATTTTATTCCTACGTTTTTTATAAATTAATCAATTCCTTCACTATTACAATTCTTCTAATTCCTCAATTTCGGCTTTTCGCTTTAAAAATATTGCAATATCCTTATTCTCCCTTTCTATTAAACCAAGAGCATGTCTATAATTTAAAGCTAATTCTTTATAACCCCATATATATTCTATTGTTGTCGCTTTACTATGTTTATGATCCGCAAAATACCATTCTAAAGGTTGTAAAGGGTTCGATACTTCAAACAATTCTGCTGGCTACCATGAAGGCAAGTTTTCATTTTCACCCAGTCGCCTTCTTTGGGCCAACGAGGATCTGTCATTGGTATTCTCGTTAGAACTATACTTTATGGATTTGAATTAACTTTTTTATTACTTGTTGCTCTTTTAATGTATTTGCAGTGCTTCCACCTGCAGAGCCTCTTCCTAATATTTCAACTTCATATTTTGTATCCTTTGTAGCCTCTTCTAGTCCTTTTCTTTCTTTTCAAGTTCGCCTATATTTCATGTCAAATTACAAGAGTGAGTCAGGCCACTCTAAATCGTAGATTAGAAAAACATGAATAATATTCTTTTTTGAATTGTAATTAAACCTCAGAGTGGCACCTCATACTCAGAACCATTTCCTTACCCAACAGAAGTTAATAAAACATAGTTAATTATTGCTTCACCGCTTTAGCTACAAGTGCTGCGTATGCTTCTGCACCTACTTTGGTTAAATGCACACCGTCAGGTGCAAAGTAGTCTTTCTTTCCAGCACTTGCTGCATACCAATCAACTAGAGTTACATTCGGATATTCAGATGCCGTTACTTTCAGTCTCTCATTCACGATTGATTCCCACGGACGTGGTACTCTCGTATTAATAAATATGATTTTACGTTCGTTTCCAATTACTTTTATTAATGAAACAAGTTGCTCAGTAGTAAAGGCTCCATTTGTACCTAATCCAATAATGACATAGTTTCCTAAATTCCCTTCATATTTTAACTGTTCAACTACCGGAATCGCTTTTGACAGCTGGCGACCAATTTGCGCATCAATCCTAATATCAGAAAAAGTATTTTTTAAATACGGAGTAATATCAATCATAACGGAATCGCCTATCGCAGTAACTGTGAGTGAACTTTTAGGTTGCGCAGAATTTACTTCTCTTGATTCCCCTTGTTTTTGAGGCGTCTCTTGATTTGGATTTTCCCAAACTGCAACTGGATGTGGCGCCGGTTGTGTTTGTGCTACTTCCACCTTATCTTGTTGAGAATTCTCCTTAGCCTTACTAGCTTTTGATAATCCTACGACTGCTATCGACGAAACGAATAATGTACAAATTAAAGCTAACTTAACACCTAAAGTGACATTTTGAATTCTTAAATTCTTAAACTGAATGTTCCGGAGCGTTCCTTCTCGGATTGGTTTTTCAATAAACTTCCATGAAATTTGCGCAATCAATATAATCAAAAGAAATTGAAGGATTGCTCTTATTAGTGAAAAATCCCCAGCATTTACCTTTGGAGTCGTCAATGTAAGAATTGGATAATGCCAGAGGTATATGCCATACGATCTTATCCCTATCCAACGTAAAGGTCTAAATCGTAAAAATTGAGCAATACGACTAGCTGGATGAGCTAGATTTGCCACTAACAATGCTGTTGCAATTGATAAGAGAACCATTCCTCCCTTGTATAGAAATGGATCATATTGATTGGTTTTCCAAAACATAACCAAAATAATAATAAGGGCAATGCCCCCCACTACATCAAGAATGAAACGCGCCTTTGGGATAATTTTATTTGCAAGCCTATTGCTTGGCCAAACTAAGGCAAGTACCGCTCCGATAAGTAAGGAAAAGGCCCTCGTATCTGTACCATAATATATTCTGCTCGGATCAGCTCCAGGTTCATACAAAATTGCCATCGCTAAAGCTGAAGCAACGGCTGCCAGACAAATTAATAAAATCATACGGGATTGTTTTTTTATGTAGTAAAGCCCTAAACTAATAATAAACGGCCAAACAACGTAGAATTGTTCCTCAACTGCTAACGACCAAAAATGATTCAATGGAGAAAGCTGGTTAAAATTATCAAAGTACGATAATTTATGATAAATATACCACCAGTTACTAACATAAAATAATGCCGCTAATGAATCTCCGCGCATTTTTTCAAGTAAAGAGCTATGAAAAACCGTAATCCATGCCAACGTTATAACGAGCATAACAAGCATTCCTGGAAGCAATCTCCTTGCCCTACTAAGCCAGAATTTTTTTAAATCAATTCTCTTATTTCTCTTCCACTCTATGGCTAGAATATCTGTAATTAAATAACCTGAAAGTACAAAAAATACAGTAACTCCTAAAAATCCTCCAGGCATCCAATTAAAATTAATATGATACAAAATAACACCTAGTATAGCTAGGCCCCTTAGACTGTCCAATCCAACCATATAACGACTATTTTTTTTAAAAGGTTTAGTCATCCTACATTCACCTCTATTTCTTGGAAATTAGGTTAATAATAACGGCATAAAATGCTATTAATCCCCTAAAATCGTATAAGCTAAACTATTACAAACATCTTTTTGTAAGGCTCTTTTTTATCTTTACATGCACAGTAATTAATACTTTAACACGTTATCTGGCTCTGTTGTGAAAATTTTTAAGCTAGATGTTCTTGTTGCTCTTCCGAAAAAGAGGAATATGATTTATAACGTATATTTGAACATTTCCCTGCAAAATAACGTTATAAAGAAGGGCTACTGGTTATGAGCAGCCCCTCTTTTACCTTACTTCACATATACATATGTTTCTTTTGAAATCACATTTTATATCTTGCCCTTACTGTCGTGTATTTTATATTGCAGCGAACCTTGCATCAGAACAATATGTGTTCTGGTGCAAGGTTTTTTTAACTAGAATAAATTCTGGGAAAGCAAATAAGGAACATGACAGATGTGATATTTTAAAGAAAAATAATAGTAGCCATTTGCTACTATTATTTTTTTCTTTAAGTTATCGTAATATGCCTGAAATTCTAAAGGGACGTGGTATGTCAATTCATCTAACAACCATTATGTGCTGAGTTCGTGAATACGGAAATTTCATTCGTGATTTTTGAAAAATAAAACAAAAAAGAAAAACTATCTTTGAAAATGGATGAAACCTACATAAATGTCAACTAATCTATGTACGAATTCCTTTGCTTTAGCTAGGTGTTCTAGGAAATAAGGAGCCATATGCCGGTCAATTTTTCAATTAACTTGGTGTCTAGTTTAGTGTACCATCTCCAATTAATGCGTTTTTGGGGGTTCAGTTCATTATATTTTCTACTTTGTCTTTATACACAACATATTCTTTTCCATCCATTACTGCTACCACCGCAAATTCATCATTTGGATTGAATGAAAGCCAGTCAGCCCACATGCTTGTATTAGCCCCTCCACTCCACATATGATGAACAGTGTTTTTAGTTAAATTCATAACTTTATAAGACGCATTTGGTGCATTTGTTCCAGTCTTTATTTCAAAAGTGTATGCGTTATGGATTTTTTTATAAAAGTAAAAAACGTTTGATGGACGAAGTAGATTCATAAAATCTTGTTCTTTCTTCTCTGCAATTTTTATGCCTTCTAGTAATGTGACAACATCTGTTCTTAATGTTTTCCAACTGTCTTTAGCTGAATTCAAGTTAGGCTTTAAAAATTTATATCTATTTTGATCAGCTTTTTCATCAGCTTTATCAATATGCCCCAGTACGCCCGAATATTGAGAGTCTAAATCATCCCATTGTGTGGACATATAAGTAAGAGCAGTAATAGCACTATCAATCGTACTATGCATATCACTAATATTATGAAATGCAACTCCGACTACACGATTTAATGTAATTTTATAATCTACAGTTTTACGTAATTCTGCTAAAGCAGGCTCTAATCGACCTAAATTATCTCTAGCAGTACCTATCATTATGCCACCAGAAATAAGCGTGGGGATAAAAGGGACTTTCACCATTATTAACCCATCAGATTCTAATTTCTTATAATAGTTTACTTGTCCTAAAACTTCATCTAAACGCTTTTGATCAGTCTCTACATCAGCTCCTTGGTTTTTTAAAATCGATTGCAAGGTCTCTTTATGGCTTCCAAATACTCTAACATCTTCTCCAATAGCGTTTTTAAATTTAGTTAATTCTTCTATTAGTGCTTTTGCAGACTTTTGGTTTCGTTGAATCCCCACCCTTAAATCTGTAATCCCCTTTTTTAAAGTATCCCCATTTCCATTATTGATCGCCTCTACTAATGTTTCATAATAATTTTCAAACTTTGTATCGTATTCAATAATGCCGGTCAATGTATCTAAAAGCTGTTTTTTTACTTTTGTATTCCATGTAACAGCATGTGCTCTTGCATTCTTTTGATCCTGTACAATTTTACTAGGTAAATCTGCATACCCATTAATAGAAATTCCTTCAAAACTCACATCCGGATTATTAATTAGCAAATAAGAATATTCATTCATAGCCTTTGCAAATAACCCAGCATCTTGCACAGTTTTTTTCATCTTTTCTTCATTTGCTGAAAGAGACATATCTCCAGTGTTTGTTTGTTCAGTTTCAATTGCAAAGGTTGCTACTGGTGCGACTGCATAGGTAGTTGTCATAATTAAAAATGCTGATACAGCCAGTATTTTATAAGGTTTTTTTTTCATCTTTTCTTATTCCTCCTGTATAGAGTATGATTTCAAGTCCTATTCTTATTAAAAGACGATGTTGTTGCATAGATTCGATATTATTAAGCAAATCTATATAACCTGTCCCCTATTGATTAATTCTGTTACAAATTTTTAAAAACAAGTAAACTACATGACTAACTTTTTATTTGGATAAAACTCATATATAAGTGAAAGGCGAAGTCTTTAATGAGACTCCGCCTTTTTAATATATAAGGATTTGTTAATTATTGCTTTACTGTTTAACAGTGTAATCATAGACTCTCTATGTTACGGGTCACTTTGCAACAGAATAAATATTTCCCTATTTTTGTGGAGTAACAGTTTCCACTTTTAATTCCTTTATCCCCTCTTTTAATGTAACCGCATCTGTTCTTAATGTTTTCCAACTGTCTTTCGCTGCATTTAAATTAGGTTTTAAGAATTTAAATTTATTTTGATCTGCTTTTTGAGCTGCATTCTCAATATGCCCTAGAACGCCCGAATATTGAGAATCTAAATCATGCCACTGCGTTGACATATAAGTAAGAGCGTTAATAGCATCATCAAGCGCCTTATGCATTTCATTAATATTACTATAAGCAACTCCAACTACACGATTTAATGTTACTTTATAATCCACGGTCTGACGTAATTCTGCTAATAAAGGCTCTAACTTACCTAAGTTGTCTCTTGCTACTCCCACTATAATACCGCCAATTATTGGTAGACCCAAAATAGCACCCTTCATTACATTAAACCCATCAGATTCTAGTTGTTTATAATAGTTTACTGATCCTAATACTTCTTCTAGACGCTTTTGATCTGCATCAACATCTGCACCTTGGTTTTTTAGAATCGACTGCAAAAGATCTTTATTGCCTCCAAATGCTCTAACATCTTGTCCAATAGAGTCTCTTAATTTAGTTAATTCTTCTATTAATTGTTGTGCGTACTTTTGGTTTTGTTGAATTTCACCTCGTAAATCTGTAATTCCTTCTTTTAAAGTTTCTCCATCCCCTGTATTAATCGCCTCAACCAATGTTTCATAATAATTGTCGAACGTTGTATCATATTCAACAATACCAGTCAATGTATCTAAAAGCTGTTTTTTTACTTTCGTGTCCCAAGTAACAGCATGTGCTCTTGCATTCTTTTGATCTTGTACGATTCTACCAGGTAAATCTACATATCCATTAATAGTAATTCCTTCAAAATTTACATCAGGATTCTTAATTAGCATATAAGAATAGGCATTCATAGATTTTGCAAATAATCCAGCCTTTTGCAAGGTCTCTTTCATTCTCGCTTCATTTGCAGAAAGAGCCGTATCTCCATTGTTCGTTTGTTCAATTTCACTTGCAAAAGTTGCTACTGGTGAGACTACAGAAGTTGCTGTCATAGTTAATAGAGCAGATGCAACGATCAGTTTGTACGGGATATTTTTCATCATTTTATATTCCTCCAATATAATTTTTCATTTTCAGTTCTATTCGTGTTTAAAAGCGATGTCTTTTGAAATGAATTCTGCATCTTTATGAATATCATTCCAACTTTCTTTAGCAGCTTTTAAATCATCCGGTATTAAAGAGAATTTGTGGTCTTGCATAGAATCGATATTATCCAGTAAATCTGTATAATTTGCGCCCATTGTATTCCATTGCTTTTGAATATTTGTTAGAGACAATATCGCTTGATCTACAGTCTGGTATAGATATGCCAATGTTTCTTTCGCGTTAGTAAGCGAAAGAACTGCTTGATTAGCACGATCTGCTTTCATACTTAATTCTCCGATTTTGTTAGAAATTTCGTTATAGGAGTCCATATGCTTAGATGCCGTGACACCAGCTGCAGTTCCTAGACCGATACCAGCTGCTCCAAGAGCTGAAAGTCCACCAACAACAGCCGGTGTTGCTGTACCACCAGTTACAACAATTACAACTGCTCCTCCAATAGCTGCAATAACTAAAATAGCTGCTCCCAATCCACCACCAATTGACCATGCTAATACATCATCAAAATGTTTTTTCTGAGTAGAACGAAGTTGCTCAATTTCAGCTTGAAGTTGTGGAATCGTTGCCTGTTGACCTGCTAATATTGCAGTTAATCCACCTTTCCCATCTGGACCACCAACATTATTTTTAAAATCTGTAGAATTTTGATATAGTTTCCCTTTGAAGTCTTGTAGCATCTTAATTACATCTGTAACCTCTTTTGAATTTGTATTAATTGTTGTAATTAAATCATTTATGCCCTCTTTTAGACCTGCCTTATCTTTCTTTTGTACAGTATCTACTAATGTGTCGTAATAATTTTGAAATTGTTCATCGTAATTTACAATATTACGAGCTGTTTTTTGAATCTGTGGCTTCGCTGTATCTAACCAATAATTCGCATTGATTCGTGACAGTTCTTGATTAAGATGAATATTTTTGAGCAACTCTCCTCCTTCTGAACCTAAATCGATATTAGATAAATTTACATTCGGTTGCTTAATCATTGTTTTTGCGTACAAATCCATTACAAGAATATGAGACCCTGTTTCAGCCAATGCTTTCTTCAGTCCCTCGGGACCTAAAGCATAATTGCCTACTTTTTGTTCTTGAGCGGTCGTTTCTTGTGCAAATGCATGAATAGTGTTACCAGTAGTAGCAGTTATAACCGTTGCCAGAGTGGCTAAAGTTAGCACTTTGAATGGGAATTTTTTCATAACTATTCTCCTTCTTTCGCTAGATTCTTATAATCTTTATAGTTTTTTCAAAAACGTAATATCAAAATTTATATACCTGTTCTTCAAGGTAACTTATTACATTTTTTAATTGTCTTAATGTATCTTTTTGAGACTGCTCGTTAGTTGCATCAACATTAGTAGATAATTTTGTAATGTTATTTTTTATTAGATCCAAATCTTCTTTATAGCGCTTTAGTAGGTCAAGTTCTACATCTACTTGATTTGCAAACGTATGCAAATCATTTTGTGAAATAAGAAGCATTGATTTTTGTAAATCTGCTATTGATAGTTTCGTTGTTAAATCATATATTTTTTGGTTTTGTTTCTCTAAGTCATCTAAATATGCTCGCTGCTCTGCTGTTAGTTTATTTACTTCTGCGAAGACACCAAATGTTTTCTTAATCTTTTCAGTATCAATGGCTTTCATCAGGTCATATTCTTGCGTTTTTGCGGCTGCAGCTGCAGCTATTTCACCTTGTTTGCTTTTCTCAATTGCTTCACGAGCTGCTTTTTTGGCCGATTCAATCTCTAGAGCAGTTTTACCTTGCTCTGTCGCTTCTTGCGCCGCTTTTTTCTCCGCTTCTAGAATAGAGTTGTTAATTTCTTTTCCTTTGTTATACGCTGCCATCCCTGCTTGAGCAGCCGGTTCAATAATTTCTTTTGAAAGACTATAAACTTCTTTGAATATAGCAAATCCCTGCTCATTTAAAGCTCCTGGTATTAATGCAATTTGTTGTAAATCATTTTGAATTGCTTTTTTGGTATTTAATATTTCATTTTTTAACTGATCTATTTTTCCTGTTCCATCTGTACCTAATATGCCTTGCGCAGTTGCCACATTAGTATCGAAATCTTTTAATTTTTTATCAAGCTGTAATTTAAGATCTGTTAATTCATTAATTTGTCGTTGCGCATTTTCTTGATTCATCATAGCCATTTCTTGAAGAACTTCAAGTCTATCCGAAAACCCTTCTCTATCTTCTTTATTGTCTACATACGATTTTAATGTCGGGTAATAGCTATTAAATTTCGTTACAAATCCTTTACTTTTTGAATTTAATAGAATTAACTGTGGATAGAGTTCCGATGACCATTCCTTCATATCTTGTTTGATTAGGAATTGATTGTTATTTAAAGCTGGGACTTCCTCTAGCTGTACATTAGGACTCATTAAAGATTGATCAATATACGTTTGGATTAATTTAGATTGCGCACCTAATTTTCGTAATGATGAAGAAATATCCATGTTTTCCTGTTGAGTTTCTGCTTGAACGATTGGTGTTGCGAGAGTATTGATAGGAATATTCGCTCCAGTTACAATGGATGTTATTAAAAATCCTGTCATTATTTTATTCTTCATTCCGTACACTCCTTTACCATTTTTTTCTATAACTTGATTCATATAACTTGTACGACCTAGCGCTAGGCTCTCTCTTTGTACACGGATGAGGAAAGAGAAGTCTTTCAGTTAGGGTGTTATCCTTATTTTTTACTTCTAATAGGATGTAAGAATTTTACTCATCTCTCATTTAGATACTCTATTTTTCAAAAATAAACAATAAAAATTCATCAGCTATATTTGAATTAGACACCCAATGGGTAGTAAAATATTAATTCTCCCATAGAGTTGCGGTTTAACTTACAGAGCCGCGAGGATAGATAAACCAACGCTTACAGTTAATCCTGTTTTGACCTTGTTTAATATCAATTACATAATATGTCTCTTAGTTTTGTCAGCAAGAGCCTTACAAGACTACAAAAGATGAACTTATACTGTACATTGCTTATACTTTTATTGCGGAATAAATTCACTTTTGTTATGCAAAAACTTAGAACACTTTTATTACAAACTTGATCCTTTTGAGATTCTAGGTCTCTCATTAATTAACTGATTATTAGGAAAATTATTTTCGATATAATGTTACTTACAACTTCGCTATACTCCTATTAGCGTAATCTTCTCCTTTCTCTCTGGTCATACCAGTTATGTTGTTCATTAAAACATTAAATTTTTAATGCGTAAATAGCAAAATTTTGTCGATTGTACTCGATAATTTAACTGTTAAGTAAAAACACGAGTCAAAAACATTATACAAATATAATTAATTAAAAATTTCACCTCTGTAATTGTAATGATTACAAATTAATATATATATGGTTAAAAAATAACTATTTTAGCTTAACCAAGAAATTATATTTTAGAAAAAATACTTATAGAATAATTTAATAGGTTTTTTTATACTTTTTTACCTTTATTTAGTTATGTATAATTGCATAAAACATAGATATATCATGTGATATATGTTACATTATTAATTTTTACGAAATATACTCTAACATTAACATTAATAAATATTTAAAATGGAGATATTAATCTATAAACTTATCCATCGTTATAACCATAGATTTTAAAATATAAAATAGCTGCAAAGCTTTCTTAAAAATCCTTTGCAGCCTTCTGTTTTTTTGTTTTCTTTAGAAAAATAGTGTTTCAAGTTAACAATATGGTATAAACATTTCCATTGTGCTTTTGCTTGGATATATGTTTCATGGACTCTTCAAAAGCTATTTGTTTGAGCTGACGTCAGACTCGTTTGTCTAATTCAGAACTATACTGATAAATCCAGCGCATAATTATTATTTAAAAAATAGATAAGCTTCGTTTCTCCATTATTTTTGCCAACTCCTGAAAATTGAAACTGTTCCGCTAACAAGATAATATCAGGTTGATTATACGTCTATTTGAATACAAGTTCCTTATCTAAACAAATCACACACTTTTTCTAGAGTAATAAGCTCAGTATTTTCAAGTTTTAGAGATTACTTACACCTATGTTTAAGTTTTTACATTGAAACCAGATAACAAGCCTATATTATTGTATATTTTTCACGGTACTGTCTAGGGGTCATGCTAGTAATTTTTTTGAAAACCCTCGTAAAATAACTTTGGTCATTAAAGTTAAGCCAAGCACAGATATCTGATAACGAATAAGTAGTTAGAGTTAATAATTTTTTTGCTTCTTCCACTCGTTCCCTTTGAATATATTCGCTTAAAGTAATTCCCATTTCTTTTTTAAATAGTTTAGACAGATAAGTAGGGGTAATTTCCAAATGATTAGCAAGTTCATTGAGAGTTATTCCATCGTAAACATTTTTATTAATATGTTTCATACATGTAGTAACCGCGTATGAATACTTTTGTGCATTAAATTCTTTCACACGATCTGCAAAGGTACGTAAAGCGTCTCCTGACAATCGCTTTGCAGATTCTACGTTATCTAATTGTTCCAGAGTTTGTATATATAAAATACTATGAGCAAAAGCAATATCTGGTGGCAGGTTTCCTTCTATCGCATATCGAGTAGCTAAGGTAATCGCAATAATTCCAAGGTTTTTTTGGTTCCTGAGCGGGTCCTCTATTAACATCAGTTCAACATCCTCTTGTGAAACTGCATACATATACTGTATTAACTTTTTTTTATTTCCTTCTTTGATAGTCAAAAAGAAATCATTTACTAATGCCATGTTGTGAGTTTTAGGTTTGTTTTGTCGGCGTTTTAAAATATATAAATCAGGTTTCACAATTTTATTAGGAACTTTCTCTAGTACTTTATTTTTTTCTAAAACAATACCCACATCTAACTTTTCATTGAAAATCATGTAATGTAATAAAATTCCCATATCAATTAATGTAGTTTTTTTAATCTCAGATAAACACTGATAATAGGCTAGTCTTTCTTGAATTTTATCATTTGATTTAAATTCTTTTTGAAGTTTTATGGTCATATCATCTGAACCTTTTGGATGTATAGTGGGACCGATAATAATAGTCCCTTTAATGTGATCATGATTTTCTATATGTATTAGAACAAAATTTTCAAGATAGCTGTTACATCTGAAAAGTGGTAAGTTAAAGGGATCGTTTTCTTGATAAATATCACTAAGATGTTCTTCTTTTGAAGAATAAAAAGGACTATAAACATCATCAGATGTAGAATGATATAAAATTTTTTTGTCTGTAGATAAAATATGTACAGGGGCATTAAATGCTTTATGTGCAAGATCACACAAGTGTTGTATATCGATAGAAGTATTCATTACATTCTCCTTTTAAGTAAATTATTTGATAAATTTCCGCATTGTTTCTTTTATAGTTTCATAAAATATATTCTGCTAGGTATAATTCACGACAAATAATACTATAAAATATCAAATTAGTACAATTAACGACAAAATATTACTATATCTTTTTTATGAAAATCATATATTATTTAATTGTAATTAGCATCTAAATATCAGAGTAGAAAAGAAAAGAAAAGAAAATGAAATGAACGAAGGTCATTTCTTAATTCTACCAGATCTAATCATTACACTTGAGAAAACAGTGAAGAACATACAAAATACAGTGGTACTCAATGCGAGGACCAAGCTGGAAAAAAGATTCAAAATACAGCGAAAGTAACAGGAGATACTGTACCACCGCAAGAACCAACAATCAAAATTTCAATTCAATTACTTGTACAAATTGAATTCCAAAAATAGATAATGCTAATTTAAATGTAAATTTGAAAACCTACTGTTTTTCAAATTTTAGACAAAGATAACAAAAAGTCGGGAAATTAACAACAGAGGACAATGATAAGACTATTTATGAACCACTATGCTTCGGAAAGTACACGTTGGAAGAAATTCAAGCACCAAATAGGTCTACGTTATTTAAAGATCTAATTGAGAGAAGAATCTTATCATCAGTACAAAAATTTAAAAAGAAAACATAAAAAACGAATGGAATATTTAAAATTCTGGCGATATAGGGAGAACTATTTTTATCTAATCCCCACAAATATTACTGGTCCCAACATTAGTTTTATTTTCCACGAATGAGGAAGAAATATATAGATTTCAAATATACTAGGAATTGCAGAGGAGATAGAACATATGAATAAACTTTATTTATATGTTGTTCATCTTTGTATTATTAATCTTTATGCTACCTAGCTTTAATACCGAACCACATAAACATATTCTTAATTTTCCACTTTATTTTTAATTAAGAATCAAAATACCTTTAAATGAAGTTGTATTATAGTTTATTAAATACTATAAATAAAAACGAAATGCTATTTAAACACCCTCTGACTTATCATATGAGGTTTGTTATCTAATGATACCCATGGTATTAACTTCACTTTAAAGGATGATTTTAAAAGAATTTGAGAAGCTATTTTTCTAGTTCACCATCAAAAATCTTGAAATTTATGTAAAAAAGAAACCGTTTTATATATAGTTTCTTTTTTCATTTCTTTAACTTAGTCTAATCTATATTGGCTAGTTAATTGTTCCTCAGCCATTCGAGCTAAGTGTAATTATTCTAATCATTAACACCTTTCCCCTTTAAATTCTTTAGACCCTATCCTTGTTTATATGAATAGCTTTCTTACTCGAAAATAGATTTTTAAAAATTCCTACCCCTACAATTAATAGACCTATCCCAACTAATTTATTTATTTGGAATGGAATGCTCTCCATTCCAAATAATCCGAATGTATCAATACATAACGCAACAACTAATTGAGTAATAAGGCTAATTAACACCGTATACGCTGGACCTAAACTCTTTATTGCACCCATTATACAAATAATTAACCCGATGCCAAACAATCCACTTACATAAAACAAATATTTACATATTAAATACAACAATACCTATAATCATTACTATTGTTCCCACAATATGATATCTCTCCATCTGTATCTTTTTTATTTGAAATAATCCCTTCATTTCAATTAGAGTTGCTGTTAATAATTGAGTAACCATGAGTGTTCCAGCTGTTAATGTAACTCCCATTGCATGTATCGCTACTGTTTCTGCACAAATAATTAACCCGCCAAGTGCACCAGCTACTAAATATATTTTTTTCACATCCTTTAAATCCGCTACTTTCTCTTCTTTCTTTAACAAAAATATTGTTGTTGCAATAATGAATCCAATTAAATGCGTTATAATACTCGTTGACCATATACGGATATGTGAACTAAGTTTTGCATTAAATGTACCTTGAAGTGTAATAAATACGCCAGCAAATACAGCAAATACAATACCTTTCAAAAAATCATCTCCTAACCTTCTATTTCTGACTTAATTAAACGCTATAATCCTATAAAAGCAAAAGGACAAATGTCACATCAGTATGAAAATAGCTACAAATGAACAATAAAAAACACAACTCAAAATATTTGAGATGTGTTTTTCACTTTATCGTTATATAATATTTTAATAATTATAACTACGCTATATTAACAGGTTTATTCTTCATAACAAACTTTCCAAATAAGAAGCGCACAAGTGGCCCCATAATAATTAATTGTAATGGATACGCCAAAATGAAATTTTTAATGAAAATTGAAAAATACATCGATACAAATGAGTTTCCTTGTAATCCACCATGTAAATACATCATAGTCATTCCGTAAAAAGACATAAAGAAAACCATTCCGATTACCATAGCTGTCGCCATCGCAACTATAATATTTATTTTCTTCGATTTATCAAACGGTAACATGAATACAAGTTTTTTCGCACAAGGTCCAACGATACATATTTCAATTAATAATGCAATAATGAATCCAATTATTAGTTCTAATGCGATCTCCTTAATATGAATTGGCCCTCCTGCTCCATTCAGTAATAAATTATAAAACGTCATTACAATAACCATCCCAAGGCACATCATCATACCAAATTGGAGGTTTTCCTTTCTTGTTGTTGGCAATTTCTATCATCCTTTCTCTTTAAGTCTTTGTCATTATATCGATTATGGAAACCTCTTCGTAAGTGAACATTTTGTGAACAAATTTAAAGCGTTATCATATATTATCTTTACTTTCTGCTCAAATTCTTACTTTCATTTATAAAGGTTTTATATATCTCAATGTTGAATTATTAAATTTAACTTTGTAATACCTGATAGTTACTACTAGGAGGATAACCATGAATAAACAAGAGTTTTTCGCATATCACATCGTAACAAAGAAAAAAATGAATATTGGACAAATCATTCATTTCGATAAAAATCAAACGAATACCCTCTTTCATTTCTTTTTTGAAAGGGAACATTTGAATTCTAGCGGTGAAGATTCCATGCAAATTTTAAAAGAACATTATACAAATGAAGAATTACATATAAATAATGAAAATGCTAAAGTAGTTATGAATTATATGGATCAAACAATTAGAGCCGTTAGAGAAACGATTGTAGAAATGGTTAGACTACAAGAATTTCCTGAATACCCTTCAAGATTATCTTGTTTATATGCTGCAAAGAGCTATGAAGATGCTTTAAAATGGAAAGCATTATTTGATTCTTACAATCGGGAAGTTTTGCAGATTGTTAAACTACGAGTAATTGGACATTGTTTTGAAGGTGACGGAAATCTTTTACCGAAAGAAGATGGTATTCCTTTCTCTCAAAAAATTGAACAAGCTAGAGGTTATTGGAAAGGAAATGTAAATAATGAACTTCCTGAGTTACTGATCAATGGAAAAATTGAAGTGGTGGAAATCATTGATGATTTTTCCACAATTCATATTTAATTCCTAACTAAATTATATAGGATGGAGATTACAATGATGAAAAAAGTGTACTTCAATCATGATGGTGGTGTAGATGATTTAATTTCACTATTTTTATTACTCCAGATGGATAATGTCAAGCTTACAGGTGTTTCAGTTATCCCTGCAGATTGCTATTTAGAACCAGCAATGTCTGCAAGTCGCAAAATTATTGATCGCTTCGGCAAAGGAAATATTGAAGTAGCTGCATCAAATTCCCGTGCGAAAAATCCATTTCCAAAAGACTGGCGGATGCATGCATTTTATGTAGATGCTTTACCCATTTTAAATGAGTCTGGAAAAGTTGTAACACCCGTAGCAGAAAAACCTGCACATCATCATTTAATTGAAACCCTACTACAAACTGAAGAGAAAACAACTTTATTATTTACAGGGCCTCTTACCGATTTAGCCCGTGCACTATATGAAGCACCTGTAATCGAGGGGAAAATTGAGCGACTTGTTTGGATGGGAGGAACATTTCGTACTGCCGGCAATGTACATGAACCAGAACATGATGGAACAGCTGAGTGGAATTCGTTTTGGGATCCTGAAGCAGTAGCTCGTGTGTGGGAATCAAAAATTAAAATCGACTTAGTGACACTAGAAAGTACAAACCAAGTTCCGTTAACTATTAACATACGTGAACAGTGGGCAAAAGAGCGTAAATATATTGGTGTTGATTTCCTTGGTCAATGCTATGCAATGGTGCCTCCCCTCGTTCATTTCTCAACGAACTCTACTTACTATTTGTGGGATGTATTAACTGCTGCCTTTATCGGGAAATCTGACCTTGCAAAATTACAAACAATTAATAGTATTGTTCATACATATGGACCTAGCCAGGGGCGTACAGTGGAAACTGTTGACGGACGACCTGTAAATGTAGTATATGATGTAAACCACAATGGATTTTTTAACTATATAACTGAATTAGCGAAGAAAGCTTCCACTTGAACCACTATCTATAAGAAAAATAAATAGAATGGCATTATTTCAGACGATAAACCCCTATTTAGAATTTGTTTGAAACTACATATTTAACTATTGAAAAGAGTATTGAATTAAATTTCAATACTCTTTTCAATACTCTTTTTGTGCAATTTAATTATATTTGATTAATGTAGTGTCTTACTGATTATTCATTTCATAACCATTTACAAAAAACGTAATTGTTTCTAATTCATCTTCATTTAATTCTCTATCTACATCTCGTTTATACGCTTCCTTTATATTCTCTTCATCGCCTTTATGAATTTCTGTATAAGTTCCTACTGTTTTTAGTAAATGTATTTCTTGTAAAAACTCATCCCGACTTATAGCTGTCCCATGAGAAAGAATATAAGTTTCAGCATCAAATGACTCCAATTCTTCAATTAATTTAAACGTTCGTTTCGTCGTATAATTCCATTTTGAAGAAAATATATCTGCATATATACAGTCTCCTAAAAATATGATTTTTTCTTCTTTCACGTAAATAACAACTGAATCATGTGCATGATCTCCGCCGACATGTTTTAACACGCATGTAACTTCACCAAGGTCTAATTCAATTTGATCCTGGAATGTTAAGGCCGGAGGAATGATTTTAATATTTCTCGCTTTTTCTTCAAACTCTTTCTTGATACAATCCGCACAAAATGCAATTTCAGTACCCTCTTTTACACGTGCGTCCAACGCTTCATCTGTCCATTCATAAGATACTAGTGACTGCATTTCTTTTTTCGTTTCAGCATGCGCAATAGTTAATGCATCTTGTAGTACAGGCAATCCAAAAATATGATCCCAGTGCCAATGCGTTAATGCTACGAAGTCAGGTCTTGATACATTCTTTTCTTGTAGCATTTCTAGAAATAATTGTGCATGTTCTTCTGAATTCCCTGCATCAATCATTAAAGTTTTTTCTTGTCCAACAACCATTCCTAATATAGGTCTATCTGTTTCCGAAACAGGTGTCATATACCAAAATGAGTTTCCTATTTTTTTTATTTGCTGCATTACAAACCCCTCCATTTATTACTATTCTCTTCAATTATTATCTGTAAAACCTTCATCCAGCACATAGCATGAAATAATATATATCGCTTTCTTTAAAACAAAGTAACTTCATCTATCCATTTAAATAAGCATCCCAATCATAGTCTTCAATCTTATAGAACCTACCTTCATCATTTCTTTCATATGCACATAAAGGTGGTTCCTCAAGAAAGTTTAAAATAGAATCATCTATATTCAAAATGACTCCAATTGAAATAATTTGAAAGTTTTTAGGATTATTGACATAGTCATCACTTTCATAGCCACTCAATATTGACCAACCAGAGTCACCTTCTTCTCTTGAACCCTCTTTAAGCATAAAGTTAAATTCTCTTTTTTCAAGTACATCATCACTAACAATTACCTTCGTATCAAAATAAAAATCCCAATCTTTTGAAGCTGGATCATTATATTCCGTATCACATATATTTTCAATTCCAAATGAAATTTTATCACCTATTTTTAAATCTAAACGATATGGTTCATTGATCAGTTCCCCTACAAACTTTTTCTCATTTCTTTCAGTGATTTCCACCCACATTCGTTCACCATGAAACCCATCTTCGTCTTCGATTTTAGTTACAAAAATTAACTTTACCAAATCTCCAACCTTTAATTTCTCCAAAACTTCTGAGCTAGGAAGATAGAATGTATAGGGCGCTTCTTTATTTATTTCATAAACATTATCTAAGTACCAAGTCATCTTTTTCTCTCCTTAAAAGCTTTTCACACTCATATTTTAAAAATAACACTATTTTTTCTTCCGGCAAACTACTACCATAGAATAGCAATCTTCCCCTAACTCATTTCCTTTCCAATCATTATATACATGTAATAGTTCAAAGCCATTCGCTACTAATAATCTTTCTAACTCCTGCGGATACGTATAGCGAAGATCAATCGTTGTTTTCAGTTCTTCTACTCGCACATCACCCTCATAAAACCTTCTTGTTGTTATGTAGTGCTGTATTTGCTGAATTGAATCATATGTCATTTCAGTATATAAATCACATTTTCTTCCCTTTTCATCACTAATAGTTGTCCAATATTCTTCTGTAGATGGTTGTATTAATTCTTCTTTTGAAGGAAAACGTGTATCGAATATGAATATACCATTATCAGCTAACACATGATGAATAGATGTTAATAATTTATTTTGATCTGTATTCGTAAGAAAGTGTTGAAATCCATGACCAACCATAAATGCTAACGGAATTATTTCTTCAATCTTTAATTGTAAACAGTCTTGTTGTAGCCATTTTACTTTTTTACAATCCATAGATTTTCTCTTCGCTTCAGCAAGCATACCTTCATGTATATCTACACCAATCATTTGATATCCGTCCTCTATAAATGGAATTGTAATCCTTCCTGTTCCGCAGGCGATATCTAGAATCCATTCATTTTGTATACTTAGTTTTTGTGCCCATGATAGTAAGAACGGAAAATCTGACAAAGTTTTATTTTCTATATCATATCGTTTTGGATTTTCATATTCAGATAGACTCCATTTTGTTTGCAACTGTATTCCCCATTTCATATTTCCATTTAAATTTAATATATAAATTATAACGAATTATTAGTTTTTTCTCTATAATCAAACATAATTAATTGGACTAATCTAACTTTCCTTTTCGTAAGCTAAAAATAAGTGGAAGAATCGGAGTGTGATACTATGGAACGATTATGGATTCCAATGATTGTTACGTTTTTTTCATTTGGTGGATTACTATTAGGCGGTGCTGTTGGCATTGCTACGAACCAGCTAATTGAAGAAAAAATGCATCGTTTATACGCATTATGTGGAGGGATTTTGCTTGGGCTTTTATCCCTTGAAATAATTCCTGAAACATTTGCAAGCTATGAAATAATTGGGCCTATACTTGGTATAGCTATCGGTATTTTAGTTATGAGCTTATTAGATAACTATTGTCACCATCCAATGATACATAAAAAAGATCAACAAGCGTGGCAAACTTTCCTTTTTCTTTCTTTTGCTATATTTATTCATAATTTGCCGAGTGGATTTGCTTTAGGTACAGCTTTTATTAATCATGCTGAATCTGCAGTTCCTTTTTTAATAGCAATTGTCGTTCACCATATTCCAGAAGGATTAGCATTAATTATCCCCTTTCTCTTTACAAAGCATAAATATATTTCCTTTTTATTAACGACTTTATTACTTTCACTTATTCTCGGTACCGGTACTGTTTTCGGAATTTTGATGGAAGGAAAAGCCCTACATTTACAAGGGCTCATTATGGGAAGTGCAATCGGTTCACTTGGCTATGTTACAATTCATGAAATGCTTTGGAAAGCAAAGAGACAGCTCTCTTTCCTGACATTTTTAACATGGGCAACTAGTGGATTTTTACTAATAACAGTATTTACACTATTCGCTGGTCATCATTAAAGATAATAATATAATCATTTGTATATTTTTCCTTTTTCTCCAAAACATAATAGTATCTACCTAATTATAAGGAGGAAAAATTATGTTTGGGAAAACAGCGGGTGAAGCTCTAGTTGACCTTTTAATTGACTGGGGAGTAGAACATATATACGGAATGCCTGGAGATTCCATCAATTCTATAATTGAAGCTTTACGAAAAAAACAAGATAAAATCAAATTTATTCAAGTGCGCCATGAAGAAGCTGGTGCACTTGCAGCAGCTGCCTATGCGAAATTAACAGGGAAACTCGGCGTTTGTATGGCAATCGCAGGGCCCGGTGCTATTCATTTATTAAATGGTTTATATGATGCTAAACTCGATAAAGCCCCTGTTCTAGCAATTTCAGGTCAAGTAGAAACAGATTTACTCGGGACGGATTTTTTCCAAGAAGTAAACTTAGAAAGATTATTCGATGATGTTGCGGTATATAACCAGCGCATTATGTCAGCAGAACAGTTGCCTGCTGTCGTGAATCAAGCGATTCGAATGGCTTATACAAAAAAAGGTGTATCTGTTCTTACGATTCCAGATGATGTTCCGAAATTCGAAGTGAAAAGTGGTGCTCGTGTTACAAATACTTCTTTTACATTACCTGAATTATTTCCGCAAGAAGAAGATTTACATGCTGCCAAACTCGCAATAAATGAAGCGAAAAAGCCTGTAATTTTAGCTGGAAAAGGTGCGAAACACGCGAGAGAATCCTTACTTTCATTCGCAGAACATATTGGTGCTCCAATCGTACTTACATTGCCAGCTAAAGGAATTATTCCTGATGAACATCCACTTTGTATCGGTGGATTAGGATTAATTGGAACGAAACCTTCTTATGAAGCAATGAAACATGCGGATACTTTAATTATGATTGGTACATCCTATCCGTTCACAGGTTTCTTGCCCGAAAAAGCAAAAACAATTCACATCGATACTGATCCTGCCCAAATCGGAAAACGTTACGTAACAGATATTGGCTTAGCTGGTGATGCTGATAAAACATTAAAATGGTTAATTGAAAATGTAGAAAAACACGAGGACCATTCCTTCTTAGAGAATCACCAAGACATGATGAAAAAGTGGGAAGAAAAATTACACAATCAAGAAGAAGATTCTTCTACTCCAATTAAACCACAACGCGTTATGCATGCACTGCAACAAGTAGCTCATGATGATGCAATATTATCAGTCGATGTCGGAAATGTAACAGTATGGACAGCAAGGCACTTTCGTATGACAAATCAGCAATTTATTATTTCTAGCTGGCTCGCAACACTCGGCTGCGGTTTACCTGGTGCACTTGCTGGAAAAATTGCTTTCCCGGATAAACAAGTATTTGCGGTTTGTGGTGACGGTGGTTTTGGAATGACAATGAACGATTTCGTAACAGCTGTTAAATATAAACTACCAATCGTTGTCGTCGTTTTAAACAATAATAAAATCGCCATGATTAAATTCGAACAAGAAGTTATGGGGAATATCGAATTTGGTACAGACTTAACAAACCCTAATTTTGCAAAATACGCAGAGGCGTGCGGAGGTATTGGATACCGTGTTGAGAATGTAGATGAACTACTTCCTGCTTTCGAAAGTGCGGTAAAACAAAATAGTCCGTGTATTATTGATGTAGTTGTAGATGTAAATGAAGCACCAATGCCAGCAAAAATCACCTTTGGTCAAGCCGCTGGTTATACGAAGCATATGATAAAAGAATTATTTGAAGAAGGTAAGATTGATTTACCACCACTTTAAACGAAAAAAGATAGCTGAAAACGATTTGTCTTCAGCTATCTTTTTTATTTTTGTACCTCTCTATAGAAAGAAAAATCATTCACATTAGTTTGTACTCGTTTCTCTTCCTTTACTTCTTTATCCTTGCTCTTAGTTTTTTTTATATTTCCTAGTTTAATCGCATCTTGCATGCTATTACTGATTAGATTGCCTGACAAGATCGTCATACTATAGAAAGCAATTGGTATAAGTACTATCCAAGTATGTGTAGTTAAGTGCCGAAAATTTTGACCAATTAGACCAGTCCATTCTTTTGTTACACTATCTGCATCTAATCCAAATAATATCGTCCCGCCAAAAAATAACTTAAGTAATCCAAGATGCAAAAGAAGTAATAACACACTTACAAATTGTTGAGCTACTAATAAAAGAAATGATGGTAACATATGCGGCCATATATGGTGCTTCAACCTATGCCACTTACTTCCGCCGAGCACAGTAGCTGCCAACATAAATTCTTCTTTCTTAATATACTTTACTTCTTGCGCTACATACAACATAACTGTTGGTACAGCAAGGCATACAAGTACTATAATTTGAAATGCCACACGCAAATATAACGGCACAACTTCTGCTCCACTATCAAACGTTAAAACTTCATTTAACATAAAATAAGAAATCATAACCATCGGTACAATACTAAAAGGATCAAAAAAGGATGCAATAACTGGAAAAGAACGTTTGCCATACATACCAAGAAGTAAACCAATTCCCCCTCCAACTATAACTCGTAAAATCGCTATAATTATACTCGCTCCAACTGTCCATTTCGCGCCTTCTATTATTAATTGAACAAGGTCGCGGCCTTTCACATCACTTCCAAACCAAAATTTACCCGATGGTGAAAATGGAGCTGCCTCTAGTTCCCCTTTTTCGTTATACATCATCGTAAGTTCGCGAATATTCCCATCAAAAAACACCGTATATCCAATACTAACAATCATTAGTACACTCAAAAAAGTAATACCTATCCAAAATCTCACATCTCTTTTTACAACTTGCCACATATTACACACGCTCCTTTATAACATTTTGTAAAAGCGTATGTAATATACGAAATAGTATAAAAAGCGGCACGTATAATATAACTAGACTCACTGTAAATATTTCTAATTTAGAATTTTCTTTTACAAAAACAAACATTCCATATGTATTGAAAATCCATTCGATAATATATAAATTTGAAAGCATAAATAAAATATTTGTTTTCGCATAATAAATGTGAGCGTATTTACTAAAATACTCCCGTATATTCCAAAAGTCCAGTACACCATCGTTGCAATTCCTACACCAAACAAAGCATATAAACTATTTACCATTTGATTCACACCTGCTGCTGCACCGTATTGGTCTGATTCAACTACTCCTTGTATCATCGACTGTTCTGATGGAGAGAAAAATTGTATACATGCATTTTCCAAAAATAAAAATATAAAGACGAGTATAATCATCCCGTAA
Source organism: Bacillus cereus group sp. MS39 (assembly GCF_040448665.1). NCBI lineage: Bacteria > Bacillati > Bacillota > Bacilli > Caryophanales > Bacillaceae > Bacillus > Bacillus cereus group sp. MS39. Next base: position 3,068,604 of record NZ_CP123058.1, read on the forward strand.
TAAAGCGAAATTAGAATTCCGATATTACAGAGCGAACAACATATGTTACTTACCGTACAAATACGCTGTCTATCAAAACGATCCACTACTGTCCCTACCAATAGAAAAAAGATTAATGCAGGTAATGCCATCATAATTTGTGTCATCGTTGCGTAAAATGGTTGTTTTCCGTACTGGTCTAACAAATAAAACATTAAAGAAATTCCAGCAATCATAGAACCGAGTCGCTCTAAAATATTCGCTAGAAAAAATCGTGCATACACTTTGTTGCGAAATAACTGTAGCATTTCTTTCATACTTCTAACCCTTTCCCTCGACAAAATTTTATTTTTTCAGTCATTTCTTGGAAGTTATATTATATTTTCCGACCATTATCCAATCTTTTCCTTCTATATAGAGAACATTATAAAAAGACTCTTGTCTTTTATACAAGAGTCTTTTTATTTAACTTCGCTTCACGTAATGATATGTAGCTAAGATCTTTTTACTTCTAGCTAACTTTATTAATTCTCTAAAGCTTGGATACATTTTATTTATTTTAGAAATGTATCGGACATCCACTCATAAAACTTTTCCTTCTCTTCAAATTGCGGATAATGAGCTGATTTCTCAAAAGTAATAAATTCTTTTTGATCTGCTTCAATTGAATCAAAATATGTTTTTGCTGCATGAAATGAGGTGTTATAGTCGTATTTTCCCATTAGAAAATAAAACGGTAGCTTCAGCTTAGTTACTTTAGTAGGCAATGGATTCTTTAAATCTTTTTCTAATAAGACAGTTTGAGAGTTTGATACTCCAATGTTATAACGAATTACATCAAGTAAGTTATATTCATTACTAAATAACATCCCCACATTATCACCATCTGGATTTTCAATAAGTCTCGAAGTTCCACCATATTTTGCAACATAATTCCTCGGAGTGTATGTATCGCCATTTTTAATTTTTTCAGTCAGCTCATTTAAATAGGCAACCTCATCTGTATTCCCAGCACTTTGTGCCTGTTCAATCACATAGTTTAAACTATCCATTTCACTTTCTACTGTATCACTCATTTGCCCTATGCCAACATATGCTTCATATTTTTCAGGGGCTTTATTGGCAGCTTGCATTCCGATATATGTACCGTAAGAATGACCAACCAATATTACTTTTTCTTTACCAAGATGTTTTGAAACATAATCTGTCATAGCTAACAAATCTTCTACAAGAAGATCTGATGTAAGATTCGAATAGTCTTCAAAGAAATGATACGACTTCCCACTCGCTCTTTGATCGTAATTAACAACTGTGAATTTCTCTTCCAATAAGTTTTGGTATTTTTGCGCATATGGTATTTCTGAAGTACCTGGTCCACCATGTACAAAAATAATAACCGGATTGTTCTTATCTTTTCCGCGTATCATAATTTCATGATCACTTCCATTTATCTCTACTTGCTCTAATGTACTTATACTGTTTTTCCCTTTTATTTGCGAGGTCCATGTAGGAAATATTAGTGCTACGATTAATAATAGTAAAATGATGACTCCAATAAGTTTTATTAATTTTTTTATCTTCTTCATAAGTAGTTTCCTTTCTTTTAAATTTATAAAAACATCAATTTAGTTCAGTAAAACTACCTCAAAAAAATATAAATATACAACAATTTCACCTTGATCTTTTGCACATTCTTAATATCCCATACACTTCTTAACTTTCCGCTATATAAACTCTTAATATTTCCTTAATTTTCAATATAAAATTCATAGAATGACTCGATCACAATGTATTAGAAATAAAGAAAAAAGCCCTTGTTTTCAAAACAAAGACTTTTTCCTTTAACTATTTCGCTACCTCTTCTTTCGGCATTACCATACCTTTATAAAGTTGGACAGTAATCCAGTAATAGATGAAATAAATGACTAAGAAAATCCCTATCGGCACCCACACCTTTACAAACGGGTCAACTAATATAAAGCTAAATAAGTTAAGCCCTACTAACACATGGGAAATTCCAATGATTGCTGGGAAGATAAATAAATATGAAATTTCTTTATATATACTTTTTGTTAACATACTACGTCTCACACCGATTTTTCGTAACATTTCATAACGGCGTACATCACGAGAAGCACCTGTTAATATTTTGAACATTAGCGAACTTGCCATCATTGCTAAAAAGGCAATCCCGAGGAAAAACCCCATAAACATTGTTCCGCTCATGAAACTGTTCATAAACTGATAAATTGTCATTTTCGTAAATAAGTCTACTTTTGCACCTGTTGTTTTTTCAATTTGTTCTTTTTGTCTCTTGTCTATTTCAATTAACAACGGTTTATATTTTTTCATATCATCTACTTTTGCTAATGTTACACTATGTTCCGTTCCTTGAACTGCTTTGTAGTGTTCTTCATCAGCAATTCTTACAGGTTTTCCGTTAAATTGATTATGTGTAATTTGTATTTCTCTTACAACCGCATCTTCCCAATCCCTTGGCATACGAGGAAGTTTATTGGCTGCTTCGGGAGCTTCCAAAGCAGAATAAACAGGTTCAGTTAAAGGTTCAGCCACACGTTTACGAGCAGGCTCTTTTAAAGTTTTTGTATCAAAGTGATCGGAAACAAGTGGTGGTTTCGCAGTTAAGTCGTTACGTAAATAATAAACCGCTTCTCCATCTACTTTATACTTATACTTGCTTTCTTCCACAATTTCCATTTCTCTTAATGCCGCTTTATCTTGATCATTTGGATCATGAATTACAACATCATATACACGTGAGAAGTCTGTCATAATACCTACATTTTTTTGAAATGCCATACCTGCCGTCATTGCCCCTGCACCTAATGCAATTAACATCGCTACTGTACCTAATACTCTCGATAAACTATTTACTCTAAAGCGTAGCTGTGCATATGTAAAACTATTTAAGCCTGTTTCATTTCGTTTTTTATTCCCTTTAATTTTCATCACAAAAAATGGAAGCAATGAACTAAAGATAAAATATGTTCCAAGTGTTGTAACAATTGTCGCTATTATAAAACCGATTTCAGCAAACATTTTTATATTTACCATAAAATAGTATCCTGTACTTACTAGTAATACACCAAGTACAGTCATTATAATAATGCGAGTTTTACTTTTCTTCACTTCATCTAGTGTTTCATCTTCACGAATTAACTCCAATTCTGTTTTACGTAATAACCGGATGCTATTCATTAAACCAGTAATAAAAAATAGTATTAAGAAGAAAATAGCTGTAACTAAGATTGCTGGTGTATATACAGATGAATAACTACCTTTCGCTGAAATTTCCATACCATTCATTAAAAAGTTTCCTGCTACACTCGCAAGCAACATCCCTACTAAGATCCCGATAATAATACTGACAATCCCCATACCGAATGTTTCAATAAATAATAACTGTGCTACTTTTTTCTTTTTCGCACCGAGCATCATGTACATACCGAGTTCTTTTCTTCTTAATGTGAGTAAGAAAGAATTGGCATATATAATATAAAATACAGTAATGAACGATAATAGTATGGCACCTACCCAGAATACGAGTCTAATACTACTAATAAGACTATTATCTTTCGTAAATTCACTATTCATAGCCATCGTTTGGAACATGTAGAAAATACTAATACTAATAACGAGACCAATAAGTAAAACCATATAATCTTTTAACATCTTTTTCATACTATGACGTGATAATTTGAATAACATAGTCTCGCCCCCTACTTAGACTCAGCAGCTGAGCCCATATGAGCGAGCACACCTAAAATGTCTTGATAGAAATTTTCTCGTGTTCCTTGACGCTTTAACTCTTTATAAAGAAGACCGTCTTGAATAAATAAAATACGCTCACAATAACTCGCACTAAATGCATCGTGTGTAACCATCAAAATACTTACATTGTGATTTTCATGTAAATCTTGCATCGCTTCTAATAAGCTTTTTGCATTTTTACTATCAAGCGCACCAGTCGGTTCATCTGCTAATACGATTGCTGGATTATGTACTAAAGCTCGTGCTGCCGCCGTTCTTTGCTTTTGTCCACCAGAAACAGCAGTTGGATATTTCGTTAAAATTTCAGTAATCCCTAATTTCTTTGCAACCTCATTTACCTTCCCCGTAATCTCACTTGAAGGTACGCCTTGCAGAGAAAGTGGTAAAGCGATATTTTCATAAATTGATAAGTTTTCAAGTAAGTTAAAATCTTGAAAAATGAATCCTAATTTTTGAGATCGAAAATCAGATAATGCATTCCCCTTCATAGAAGTAATATTTGTACCAGCTATTGTCACGCTGCCACCTGTCGCTTGATCCAGCGTACTAATCACATTAAGTAGTGTCGTTTTGCCAGATCCAGAAGGACCCATAATCCCGACGAATTCTCCTTCTTTAATACTTAATGACACACCCCTTAACGCTTTTGACTGATTCTCATTTCTTTTCCCATACGTTTTTTCTACACTTTCTACAGTAACTACATTTGTTGACATCTCTTTCACTCCATCCCTTTTGTATAAAATTAATTTCTCACATATTTCTTATCTTTTTCTCATGTAAATCCTTAATAATTTTTAAATTTTTCAATCAGAAAGGTTTACACGAGTTACGTAAACCTTTTTCCTATTCCATATTCTCACTTTTCTAAAACTCGTTCCTTCGATTTCGCTTACATTTACCTTACATTTTTGTAAGGTAAAAAATATTACAGACCATTTCATAAGGCGGATTCCTTTGTAATGAGCAAGTTTTTTATTTTTTCAAAATTAATGGGATACATAAATAACAACAATAATAAATTAAAAAACAATATAATTTTATTTTAAAACGATAAATTATATGATAAAATCATGTTGTCATTAAATAAACGAGGTGCTTTTTATGAAACAAGTTACAACACTCTTTTTAAAACTAGCTATTGTTTTTATAGGTATAGTAGTACTTGCATTGTGCATATTTTTAGTTCCTAAAATCGGGAATTTCGCTGGAGAATTGTATCCAGCTATTGCTTATATGAAATCTCTCGTTTTAATCGATATGTACGTAGCGACGATCCCTTTTTACTTCGCTCTGTATCAAGTTTTTAAAATTTTAAGTTATATTGATAAGAACAAAGCGTTCTCGGTATTATCAGTAAAGGCTTTAAAAAATATAAAATACTGTGCCCTCACGATCGGCACTATATACATACTAGGTATGCCACTTTACTATCTTATGGCAAAAAAAATTGATCCTCCAAGTTTTATACCAATTGGATTGATCATTATTTTCTCCTCTATCGTGATTGCTGTTTTTGCTGCAGTTCTCCAAAAGCTCTTACAAGAAGCCATTCATATAAAATCAGAAAATGATTTAACAGTCTGAAGTGAAGTATATGGAAATAAATGATGAAGGGATAGCTTAATCGCTATCCCTTCATCATTTATTATGGTTCTTTCATTACTTTAAATTCCGTAATACATGTTAATGGTGTATTTTATTATCAATCTCTACTTCTTATTTTTCACTTCCTCTTTTATACTTTCTACAAACTCATCTAGTTCAATTACTTCTGACTGATCTTCACCATATTTACGTACATTTACAGCTTTTCTTTCCATTTCTTTATCACCAATAACAAGAATATAAGGAACTTTTTGCATTTGTGCCTCTCTTATTTTATATCCTAACTTTTCATCTCGCATATCTCTTTCAACACGAACACTAGCTTGTGCTAATTTATCTGCAACTTCATCTGCGTATTGTACATGGACTGCATTCGAAACTGGAATGACTTTCACTTGAACTGGTGCCACCCAGGCTGGGAACGCGCCTCCAAAGTGTTCAATTAATATAGCTAAGAAGCGGTCTAAAGATCCTAATACTGCTCGGTGAATGACAACTGGTCTTCTCTTTTCATTCTTCTCATCTATATAATTTAAATCAAACTTCTCTGGCATTTGGAAATCTAGCTGGATTGTTCCGCACTGGTGACTTCTATTTAAAGCGTCTTTTATATGGAAGTCGATTTTCGGTCCGTAAAATGCACCGTCACCTTCATTTAGTCTATATTTATAATTCAATGAATGTAATACATTTTCTAGTGCCGCCTCTGCTTGCTCCCATAACTGATCATCACCCATTGAATCTTCTGGACGAGTAGAAAGCTCTACTTCATATTCGAATCCAAAAGTTTTATAAACGTAATCAATTTGCGCCATTACGGATTTAATTTCATCTTCAATTTGTTCTGGTGTTACAAATAAATGAGCATCATCTTGGCAGAAAGTACGTACTCTTAATAATCCGTTTAACGCCCCGCTAAATTCATGTCGGTGTACTTGACCGAACTCACACATACGAATTGGCAATTCACGATAAGAGTGTAATTTATTTTTGAACATTAACATATGTCCTGGGCAGTTCATTGGTTTTAATGCGAAACTTTTATTGTCTACTTCAGAGAAATACATGTTGTCTTTGTAATGTCCCCAGTGTCCTGATTTCTCCCATAATTCTTGGTTCATCATAAACGGAGTACGTACTTCTTGATACTTATACTCTTTTTGAATTTCTCTTAAAAATGCTTCTAATTCATTACGAATAATTTGTCCTTTCGGTAAATAAAATGGCATTCCCGGAGCCTCTTCAGAAAACATAAATAACTCCAGCTCACTACCTAATTTACGATGATTTCTTTTTGCTGCTTCTTCAACGAAATGTAAATACTCTTCTAATTCTTTTTGAGAAGAGAACGCAACACCATATATACGCTGAAGCACTTGATTGTTACTATCACCTCGCCAATATGCACCAGAAACGTGAGTTAATTGGAATGCTTTCAAATATCCTGTTGATGGTACATGTGGTCCTCTACATAAGTCTACAAATTCACCTTGTTTATATAGTGTTACACTTTCCCCACTAGGAATTGCTTCTAACAATTCTAATTTCAGGTGATCATTCATTTCTTGAAACAGTTTTTTTGCTTCTTCTCGTGAGACCTCAACTCGTTCTATTTTTACATTTTCATTTATAATCTTTTTCATTTCTTTTTCGATTTCCGGTAAATCTTCCACGTTTACACTATTCGGAAGATCCATATCATAATAAAACCCATTTTCAATAACAGGCCCTACACCAAGGTTTACATTACTTTGCATTCTCTTTACAGCTTGCGCTAAAATATGTGCCGCAGAATGTCTTGCAATTTCTACACCTTCATTTGAATCTATAGCAATGATTTCTACTTCCGCATTTTCTTCAATATTTCGGCGTAAATCAAATAACTGATCATTTACTTTCCCTGCGACTGCTTTCCTTTTCAAGCTACTACTAATTGATCCAGCAATTTCTTCTAAAGTAATTCCTTTTACAAATTCTTTAACACTACCATCTGGAAATTTAATTTCAATCATCTGTTCTTTCATTTTTCATCTCTCCATTTCATAATAAAAAGCACACTCATCCCTAAAATAGGGACGAGCGTGCTTTTACCCGTGGTTCCACCCAGATTCCCATTGTAAACATACAATGGCTTCTTTTACGGTAACGTCGTTTACACGGCACTAGATACTTCATTTCCCCAGTGCAGCTCTAAGGTGGTAAGTTATTTTTCTGCGTTAGGAAGTTCTCAGCTTTCCTTCCTTCTCTGTATAACCGGGTAAAATAACTCGTGTCCTTTTCTTTGCTTATTATGAAATTGAATGCAAAAAAGCATATTCATCCCTAAAATAGGGACGAATATGCTTATATCCGTGGTTCCACCCAGATTCCCATCACAATATGCAATGGCTTCTTTTGCGATAACGTCGCATACACGGCACTAGATACTTCATTTCTCCAGTGCAGCTCTAAGGTGGTAAGTTATTTTTCTGCGTTAGGAAGTTCTCAGCTTTCCTTCCTTCTCTGTATAACCGGGTAAAATAACTCGTGTCCTTTTCTTTGCTTTTATAAAACATCCATTTATTGTTATTTAATATATCTTATTCATTTTATTTTTGCAAGTGTTAAATAATATTATTTATTTAATTTAAAAAAGTGAAACCAAAAAAAATTTGGTTTCACTTCTCAATTTTACCAATCTTGTGGTTCGTAATTTAAATCTGAAAATAGACGTCTTTTCTCTTTCTTCGATAAATCTCTCCACTGCCCAACTGGTAAATTATTCAATTCTATATTCATAATTCTCGTACGTTTTAACGTATATACTTGATAACCTAAAGCTTCACACATACGGCGAATTTGACGATTCAGCCCTTGTGTCAAAATAATTTGGAACTCATATTTTGATAACTGTGTAACCTCACAAGGAAGTGTTTTTGTACCTAAAATTTTAACTCCTGCTGCCATTTTTTCTAAGAAATCAGGTGTAATTGGCTTATCTACTGAAACGATATATTCTTTCTCATGCTTGTTTTCAGCACGTAAAATCTCATTAACGATATCGCCATCATTCGTTAACAAAATTAAACCGTCTGAGTCTTTATCTAGACGCCCAATATGACTAATACGTAAAGGGTGATTCACTAAATCAATAATATTACCTTTTACTGCTTTTTCACTTGTACATGTAATACCTACTGGTTTATTTAAAGCGATATACACATGGTCTCGAGCAATACGAAGTTGCTCTCCATTCACTCGTACATCATCACCTGGATTTACTTGGTCACCAATTTTTGCAACCTTACCGTTAATAATTACTCTTCTCTCATTAATTAATTTATCTGCTCCGCGTCGAGACGCTTTTCCAGCTTCACTAATAAATTTATTGATACGCAAGTTAGGCACATCCTTTTCATAAAAAATTTCAAGCTCACACTGCTTCTACCGTACAATACAAAAGGGTAAGCCTCCTATTTTAACTTAAATATATTAACATGAAAGGGTATATGACGTCTTCTATTAATTTCTTGTTTACAAGAAATTATCTTTATTATACATTCATTTATACACTTTTTCTGCACTTAATATACAAGCCATTCTTCCTTACATACAGCTTGTTTACCTCTTATCTCTTCTATATCTTCATGAATGTTAGCTAGTTTATACAACATAGGAAAACTCTCTTCCACATAATATTGATGCGCCATTTCATCTTCCCAATAAGTTAATACTATGTAACGAGTTTCATTTTTTAAAGACTTCGCAACTACTCCACCTAACATCCCTTTTGCATTCTCCATTCCTTTATTCCAAATTGTTTCTTGCTTATGTAAAAAATGATTTTCTTTTTCTCCCTTTACATCACATATGGCAACTCTTACGAATGATCCTTCTGTAACAACGTTTTGCAAAGGCTTAGCATTTATATCATACAACGTTTGAAATAGTTCAATTTCACATGAAAGAAACGTATCTTTTTGATTACTATTTAAATAAATTGTATCGTGAGTACCATTCATAAATGATTGATATGCACTTCTATCTTCCCATAAAGTAAATACACATGCCTCATCTTCATTCCATCCACCAAATTGCCCATGAAAACCATCTAAATGTTGTAAATCACGTCATTTTTCTTGAGCAGCCGAAAACATCTCCCTTTTCTTTTCTTCCACTCTGCAAAATATTGTTTTTAGTAACATTTCTAATTCCCCCTCATAATACAATCTCTCTTACAACAATCAGTTTACATAACAAAACTATGGTAACTACAAATTTCTACTTTTGTACAACTAATCATTTTTTTACACTATATCTATCAAACCATCTATCTATTTTCATTTCAAATAATTCGGAATATAAAAAAAATGTAGCTCTATACGAATTACATCGAAATCTTTTCTCCCTTGTATATCTATTGCTCAAATAAATAATACGTAATTTCTCTCGGATAATGTTATACATTTACCTTTCGTTCCACTTTTTTAAAACTAACTATGCTGGCTCCCATCCACTTGCCTTTATAATAAGCATTACACTTATATATGTATAAACCTCTTCATTATCATCATTAATATGGATTGCTGACATTGGTACTGGAAATTTTTCAATTTTAGATTCTTTGTCTACATAAATGAGTGCAAATAAAGTGAAACTTTAATCATTTTGGGATTCTTCATCCCCCACCTAACTTCTTTGCTTTCGCTGCATTTTGAAGTGGGGGTCTTACTGCCCGTTAATGCGAGATACACCAATTAATAACATACCCGTTACAATATTTAAAACTTGTTTTCTTTTATTTACTTTCACTAAAATTCCCCTTTCTTACATATTCCTTTCATCTTTTTACTAATTTTAATTAGTTACGTATAAAAAAGATGTAATTCAAATCACTTCTAACTTTATTTTCTCTATTTAAAACAACATTATTGTTATATATTATAATTATAAGTTTTTAAATTTTGGAGGCGTTACATATTGAAGAAAATTCTTTTTACTAAATGGACAGTAGTTATTTCTATTTTCATCATTTTCGGTACGATTTTCTACGTAACTAATGGTAAAAATAAAAATGATAATGAAAAAGCAACTGTAGAAACAGTGGATACAAAAACTTTCAAAACTAAATTACAACCTAAAATTAAGGAATTGACTACTAATTATAATGACATTATCGAAAAAGATTGGTTGCCTGCCTGGGAAGAGATGAACACGAACGGAGATTCAGTGGATAGAAATAAACTATTAGTTACAATGAGTGCTGTTTCCAAACAGTATGAAACACTTATGAACGAAATAGACACGATAAAAATCGAAGAAAGCATAACGGATATACATATACAAAAACAACTAATCCAATTCACAACTCAGTTTAAATCCGCATCAAATTACATGAAAAATGCAGCAGATTTAATTATTGATAAATACAATAATTCTACTCCGGCCAATGAAATAATTGAAAATACAAAACAGGCTTTAGGGCTTGCCGATCAACATATTGTCATCGCTTTATCTACTTTAAATGAAGTTAAAGATAAATTAGGAATTTCAAAAAAATAAAACTGTTTACTATTTTAAAATAAAAAAAAGATTGCAATTCACAGTTTGTCTGTCTATAATATTTTTATTGATTTACATTCAATGTGTATATTAATTTTATAATTCGGATGAACCATTCAGGAGAAGGTCAATTGATCTACCGACGGGGCAAAAAGTTGTAATACCAACTTTGAAACTCTCAGGTCTTGGTTACAAGTAGAACTGCATGGGGACGAATCTCTGGAGAGACTCCCTCTCGCTTTTAATAGCGCGGAGGAAAAAGAGCGCCGAAGGAGCAAATCCGCTATTTTAGCGGATAATCTCTCAGGTAAAAAGGACAGAGACAAGCGAAGGAAAATGCCGATTTGTATCGGTTTATTTTTCTATTCCTTGTTTCTCCAGAGACCATTTCATTTACTTGAAGTGGTTTTTATTTTTTCTAAAAAAGGAGAATAAAGATGGAGACAGTAAGTAAAGTATTAGAACAAATGAATCATTACGTGTGGGGATTACCAACTTTGTTGCTACTCGTTGGTACTGGTATCATTCTCACAGTGCGTTTGAAAGGTTTACAGTTTAGTAAACTATTATACGCTCACAAAATAGCATTTAAAAAGTCAGAAGATACGTCATCTTCTGGAGATATTAGCCACTTCCAAGCACTCATGACAGCTATGGCCGCAACGATTGGTATGGGAAATATCGCCGGTGTTGCAACAGCTGTTACAATTGGTGGTCCTGGTGCAATTTTTTGGATGTGGATTACCGCTTTATTCGGAATGGCAACAAAGTATGCCGAAGCAATTCTAGCAGTGAAATACCGTGTTAGTAATGAAAATGGTGAATATTCAGGTGGACCAATGTATTATTTAGAGCGTGGCTTAGGTAAGAAATGGCTTGCTGTTTTATTCGCTATATTCGGTACAACTGCTTCTTTCGGGATCGGTAATATGGTGCAATCTAACTCAGTTGCAGAGGCAATGCGAATTAATTTCTCTTTCCCCCCTGCTTTAACTGGTATATTAATGTCATTTTTAATCGCTATTGTTATTTTAGGCGGTGTAAAAAAAATCGGGAAAGTAACGGGATTTATCGTTCCTATTAAAGCTTTCTTTTATATAATTGCTGGTCTTATTATTATTTTCTATCACTTTGATCAAATTCCAGAAGCATTTTCACTTATTTTTTCTGGTGCATTTCAAGGTACAGCAGCCGCAGGTGGTTTTATTGGAGCAACAGTCGCATCAGCTATTCAAATCGGAATGGCGCGCGGTGTATTTGCAAACGAAGCTGGTTTAGGTAGTGCTCCTATTGCGGCCGCTGCAGCAAAAACAGATTCACCTGCAAAACAAGCTTTAGTTTCTATGACTGGTACTTTTCTTGATACATTTATCGTCTGTACAATTACAGGACTTGTATTAATTACAACTGGAGCATGGAAATCAGGTAAAACCGGTGTTGAAGCTACAACACTTGCATTCCAATCTGTATTCGGCACCGCTGGTAGTATGATCCTTGGTATTGCCATAATTTTATTCGCCTACTCTACTATTTTAGGCTGGTCATATTACGGTGAGAAATGTGTCGCTTATTTATTTGGAGAAGGTGCTGTTCGATATTATAAAGCAATCTTTATCGTGATGATTGCGATTGGTGCCAATTTAAAACTTGGTATCGTATGGACATTTGCTGATATTGCAAATGGACTTATGGCAATTCCAAACTTAATTGGCCTAATCGGATTAAGTGGTATCGTTGTCGCTGAAACGAATCGTTTTTTACAAGCAGAGAAATTGAAAGAAAACCATAAAAAACAGGCAAGTTAATCTATGAAAAAAGGAATGACTCACACATGATGAGCGTTCCTTTTTTCATCCCCTCTTTTACTTAATTACTATCATTAAAAATATATTTATATCAATATTTACTCCTTTTTATTCCTCCAAAAGTTTTTCACATAAATGTCATAAATCGTATGGTCTAACTATATAGTTGAAAAGGAATGCGATATTAAAGTGTCGCTGAAAAACTCATCCAAGAAAAGGGAGGAAAAATCTTTTGAAAAACAAATTCATTGTTTTCCTATCTATTTTATCATTTATTATTGGTGGTTTCTTCTTTAACACGAATACTTCAAGTGCTGAAACATCATCTACTGATTACGTTCCTAACCAATTAATCGTTAAGTTCAAGCAAAATGCAGCTTTAAATAATGTGCAATCTTTTCATAAATCTGTCGGAGCTAATGTCTTATCTAAAGATGATAAGTTAGGTTTTGAAGTCGTTCAATTTTCAAAAGGTACTGTAAAAGAAAAAATAAAGAGTTATAAAAATAATCCAGATGTGGAATATGCAGAACCGAATTATTACGTTCATGCCTTTTTGACTCCAAACGACCCATATTTTAAAAATCAATATGGATTACAAAAGATTCAAGCTCCACAAGCTTGGGATAGCCAACGAAGTGATCCTGGTGTAAAAGTAGCTATTATTGATACAGGAGTTCAAGGCTCACACCCTGATTTAGCTTCTAAAGTAATTTACGGGCATGATTATGTTGATAACGACAATACATCTGATGATGGTAATGGTCATGGTACACATTGCGCTGGAATTACTGGAGCACTTACGAATAACAGCGTCGGAATTGCTGGTGTTGCCCCGCAGACTTCAATTTATGCTGTCCGCGTATTAGATAATCAAGGAAGTGGTACTCTTGATGCTGTAGCGCAAGGTATTCGAGAAGCTGCTGATTCGGGTGCAAAAGTAATTAGTTTAAGTTTAGGAGCTCCAAATGGTGGTACTGCATTACAACAAGCCGTTCAATATGCATGGAATAAAGGCTCTGTTATAGTTGCAGCTGCTGGAAATGCTGGAAATACAAAAGCTAATTACCCTGCTTATTACAGCGAAGTAATTGCAGTTGCTTCTACAGATCAATCAGATAGAAAATCTTCATTTTCTACTTATGGTAGCTGGGTAGATGTTGCAGCTCCAGGTTCAAATATATATTCAACATATAAAGGGAGCACGTATCAATCATTAAGTGGTACATCTATGGCAACACCTCATGTTGCAGGAGTCGCTGCTCTTTTAGCAAATCAAGGATATAGCAATACACAAATCCGCCAAATTATTGAGTCAACTTCTGATAAAATTAGTGGTACAGGTACGTACTGGAAAAACGGTAGAGTCAATGCATATAAGGCTGTACAATATGCTAAGCAATTACAAGAAAATAAAGCTTCATAAGAAATACAGTGAAACTTTAATTATTGGGGGCTTTGTACATCCCAAATGATTATTTTCCCACACTAATCGGTACTTTATAGGCAGTTCATGCAGGATAAAATAGAAGGAGAGACTTTTACAATTAAAGTCTCTCCTTCTTACAAACTATATTACTCTCCCTCTTTCTGAATCATATGTAAATATAGTACAAAATCCATCATTGTCGATGAATGACCAAGTTGACGGATCATTGCTGTTATATTTCCTCTATGATATGTACCATGATTTACGACGTGTTGCACTAATTCTAAAATTGAAGTATGTAGTGTCCCTGCATATGGATTCTTAATAACAAATTCAGCATGTACATCTTGTTGTGTACTTAGAAATTCTTTATACTGATTAGCCATATTTAAAAACATTTCTTCTAATTCATTTAGCGATTTTGTATCGATTTGTTTTTTTAACTTTTCACGATCTTGTATTGCTTCACTCATACTTCTGCCATGTAATATGTGTAACCACACTTGATCTGTAATATAAATATGCGCAAAAGTATCCTGAATTGACGGAAATACACTCTGTATCTGTTCATTAAAAATTGTCTCATAGTTTGGTAACTCTTTTAGTCGATTGAATAATCTTGTATTCGCCCAAACATGATAATCAAACTGTTTTAACATATAATCTTTCAATTTAAATCTCCTCCTTATTGTATAAAACGAATGTTTTGCTCCTTCATTTCTGATTCTCTATCAGCTTTTACAATCCCTTTTTCTTCAATTTCATGTTTATTTATAGTTTTATATTTTACATACGTATGAAATTCCGTTTTAAATGGATACGGTGTAATTCGAATCGTTTCTTCATCAACCCATTCAGCTTGAATAAGTTTCTCCTCCTTACTATTAAACATTTCTGTTCCTTCAAAACCATCTTTAAATAAATCAATTTCATCTTTCTTTTTGACACCAGGCTTATTCATACATACGTATAAAGAAAGTTCATCACAAAACTTTAATAATCTATAATGTTTATCGAACATCGCAAACTGTTCCTTTGTTAACGTTTTCAAAATTCTTTTTTGTCGTTCTAATTCATGTTTATAAAATGACATCATCTCTTCATCTTCCTCGTTTAGTGGAAATGATAAAAAATGTTTACTACAAAGCAATGCCCCGTATGGATTAGAATTTTCAATTTCATTCAAACCAATCGTATAAAAAACAAAACGTAATGGGCTTGGACAATCCATAAATGTATACGGAATATTTTTAGCATCATTCAAAATTGGTACTTTATCAAGTTCTATCCATCCTCTATCATGTTCATATATTGCATCAATTGTCTCTTTTAAGTATGTTGTATCTTCAAAAAAACATTCTTTTATATGCCTAGCAATCTCTCCAGCCAAAAAACCATGATCATGTTGACGAATTAATATACTCTCTTTCTCACTCTTTTCACGAAAAATCATACGTATATTCCCCCTCATCCTCATACTATTGCTTTTTGTATGCATCAATTCTTAATTAATCCCCAATTATTAGCAGGGATTCAGTCTCTTGCAACGAAATTAACATAACTATATAGTATTCTTTCCAACCATAAAACTAGCTTTATCTTTACTATCCATTATACTAAAACATTCATTCTAAAAAAATTTTTATGAGGTGAAAACATGAATAAAACAGAATTAATTAAAAATGTGGCACAAACAGCTGATATTTCTCAAAAGGATGCTTCTGCAGCTGTACAATCCGTATTTGACACAATTGCTAACGCATTACAATCTGGCGATAAAGTTCAATTAATCGGTTTTGGAACGTTTGAAGTGCGTGAAAGATCTGCTCGTACAGGGCGTAACCCACAAACTGGGGAAGAAATTCAAATTGCGGCTGGTAAAGTTCCAGCATTTAAAGCAGGTAAAGAATTAAAAGAAGCTGTTAAATAAACAAGAAACCAGCCATTTTATAGGCTGGTTTCTTGTTTATTTCTTATTTAAGCAATTCCTTTATATTTTCTGCATGATACACTTCACAAATATAAAATAAACATTTGCAGTTACTTACAATTTGATATTTTCTAGTTGGATACACATTCGCCGCAACAGAGCATCCATCAAACAATTCGATAATATTTCCAGATGGCTGATATCCTTCATATAATACGTTTCTTCTTACTTCCATTTTTTCTATCAGGTTTTCAACAGGAATAGTTCCACTTTCTAATTCACTTTTTATTGTATCCGGTAAAAAAGAAGTATCCGCAAAAATTAGATTTTCAGATAACACCTTACCTTTATAACTAACATTAGATACACGATAAAGAAATGTTCCGTTTTTATCAAAGAAATTTTTTGCTTCTTTCGGAATGTACTGTCTATCTATTACCTCTTGTTCTAGAACATCAAATTGAACTGTATCATTCAAAAGCTTTTCTAAAGCAAGAATAGATGATGTATCTCCAGAAAATAAAATATTTTTAATTGCTTGTACATTATAAGTGAATTCATTTGTTCTACTTTCCGCCACTAACATGTGGAACACCTCTTCTATAAAATATTTTATTAAACTTATTTATAATTTAATAGCGCTACCGCGTCTAACTGCGTAATTTCAGTTACTTCTTTACTAAATATTGCAATGGAAGCCATATAATCTAAACTAGGCCTTACATCTTCCATCCTTGTATTTTCTGCTAACTCTTGTCTATCCTTAAAAACCAACAATTTAGGAGGATCATTTGGAGCTGATACAGTAATTTCAACTGGTGGAATCAATAGTCCTTCACCTGTCGCTTTCAGCACAGCTTCTTTTCGAGTCCAATACGTTAAAAATCCTTCTAATCGCTGTTCATTAGGTAATTTCATAACTTGTGCTATTTCAATATCTGTTAATACGCCCTCTGCCATTTTCATCACATCTACATTTGGATTCATTTGTTCAACATCAACACCGACAGATGCAGATTTTGTAAATGCAACGACAACCCACTCACCCGAATGTGAAACTGATAATTGTGGCATACCTTCTGGTAATTGCGGCCTACCATGTTGTAACTTACATACTGGGCACAATCGATCAATCGGCACTTGAACTGGCGACATAGAAAGTATCTTTCCAAGAACTAACCTACTAATTACGCAACCTATTATAAAACGTGCACGATCTGCCGAATGATGATATGAATTTGCTTTCTCTTGCTCTACATCATTTAGTAAATTGTAATGCCATGATTGTAAATCTGAAATTCTTGCCCACCATATTTGACAATCATTCTCATTCAAAGTTGGTATAGAATCTACAACTTTACTTTCTATCATGTAAAATCTCCTTTTTCTACTAATATCAATTTCAATTAAAGTAGCATACATATATTGCTATTCATTGACGAGTTCTTTCTCTTTTTGTGATACTGATAACATTTTTTCTTTCTTCTTTGACATTACCTCTTTATCAGAAATACGTAAAGAAAATAGTAATGCTATAAGTAAAAATAGTGCTGATCCAATTAATGCCGCTTGATATGGCAAGAAATCTGATTGTGCGTTATTCTGTACGTTATTACTTCCAAAACTAGACAGTATACTAGCTAAAACAGCAACTCCTATTGCAGATCCTAATCGGTTTTGCACATTGAATATAGTAGTTGCTCTACCCATAGAATGTGGTGTGATATTGTTAAAAGCAGAAAATTGAACTGCACCGACAGACTGTCCTAAGAAAATACCTATGCCAAACAATAATGCCCGTATTTGCCATGGATTCGTATCATGATTTACAAAACTTAATAATACAAATATAACCGCGGTACTTATTAGTCCAATAGAGATTACCTTTCGAGCACCTAATTTCTTATACGTCCATGGTACAATTTGCGAAGAAATCATTAATCCAATCGCCTCTGGGAATGTCGTAAGACCTGATTCCAGCGCAGAAACTCCGATTACATTTTGATACATAAGCGGAAAAACAAATAGCATTCCAAGTAAACCAGCAGATGAAAACAAGGATATGAGACTCATTTTTCTAAAAACGGGTTCTTTTAATAAGCGTAAATCTAACATCGGTTGCTTTACTTTCAGTTCTACAATTATAAACAGTGAAATGAATACAATCCCAGCTATCCCAGTACTTATTATTTCTGGAGAAATCCATCCTTTTGACGGCCCTTGACTGAGTGCATAGATGAGCATCGCAAAACCTGGTGCTGAAAGAACAAAACCGAGAGAATCAAAACGACCAGCTGATTTTTCAATATGCTCTGCTAAAAATAGAAGTCCAAATAGCAACGCAATAATACCAAACGGCAAATTAATATAAAATGCCCAGCGCCAGGACATTTGATCTACAAAGAAACCACCAATAATTGGTCCAATCGCTGGTGCAACAGCAATTGGCAGTACAATAAATCGAGAAATTTTTGGTCTTTCCTCTGGTGAAAATGTTCGGAATAACATCGCCATCCCGACCGGTGTTAAAAGCCCGCCACCAGCACCTTGAATGATACGAAAAATATTTAATGAAGTAATATCATTCGCAATTCCACATAATGCAGATGCAATTGTAAAAACGAAAAGGGCAGTTAAAAATACTCTTTTCGTACCAAAACGATCGCCTAACCAACCAGAAATCGGAAGAAAAACAGCTAAGCTAACTAAATACCCAACATTTACTGTCCCCATTGCAGATGGGGGTACTTGCAGTTCTTTGCTTATCGTTTGCAATGCTACATTCACAATTGTTGCATCCATTGCAGCCATAAACATCGCTGTTATATATACGATACTTACAACTACTTTTGGATTTATTTTTGCCTTCATTATCGTTTTCCTACTAATATTTTTTCGCCAACTTGATTACTTTTTGGATTCAAATCTTTCCAATTATTTTCAACATATTGTAAACAATCATTCCTACTAGCCTCTTCATGTACGACATTCCAACCAATAGGTACATCAAGAAAGACAGGCCAGAGCGAATACTGGCCCTCCTCATTTTTTAGTACTTTATATGTGTAATTATCATTTTCAAATGGATTCGTCATACTGTACTTACCCCTTTCTTATTCTGCAAATATTTCGCTAACACTTGTCCAATTTCTGTAAGTGGTCCTGGTTGACATAAATCTTTATGTCTACAATCAATATTGTGTTGCACAATTTGCCCATCTAAATAATTTAGCCACGTATTTGGAGAGATAGGATCAAACCAGTCTGGTATAACAGTAGATCTAAAGAATAAAATATCTCCGTTATAAACTTTCGGTACATATTTCCCTAACAATCCTACCGAATTTACATATGTTTCTTTCAAGTTCAAAATAGTCTCTTCTTCAAGACTTGCTAATGCACTTCCATCTTTACGAAGTATTTCTACTGCACTTTCCATCGTAAGTGGTTTACCATCCATGTTATCTGGATCGTATCCGCCTAAAGCAAGTAATGCGATTAACGCTTCTTCTTCAGTAGGTGCTTCCGTATTTGGTAAGAAGTGACCTGGATAAGAATCCAGCATAACGAGTAATTCTACTTCTTCCCCTTCACTTTGTAGTTGCGCCGCCATTGCATGCACAACATTTCCTCCGAGCGACCAACCGAGTAACCGATATGGTCCGTGAGGCTGTACTTCACGAACGTGTTTTAAATAATCCGCTGCCATCTCCTCTAAACTTCTTGGAAGTTCTTCATTTTTAGCGATACCACATGCTTGGACACCGTAGATTGGATAATCTGTTCCTAAAGATTTCATAAGTCCTGCATAGCACCAACTTAATCCACCTGCTGGGTGTACACAAAATAGTGGTAATTGGTCTCCGCCTGCTCGTAATGGAAGCAACACATCAAGTGCACTTTGTCCATTTCCCACCTCAAGTCTTTCAGCAAGACCTGCAATAGTAGGCGCTGCAAATAAAGTTCCGATATTTAGTTCTACTCCAAGTGCTTCTTTAATACGACTCATAAGCTGCACTGCAAGAAGTGAATGGCCACCTAAATCAAAGAATCCGTCATCAATTCCAATTTGCGGCACACTTAAAACTTCTGTAAACAAGTCACATAACATTTCTTCTTGCGGTGTTCTTGGTCCACGACTAGAAGATGATGCGATAAATTCTGGAGCCGGCAATGCCTTTCTATCTAATTTACCGTTTGGAGTTAAAGGCAACTCATTTACTACTACAAAAGCGTATGGAACCATGTAATCTGGTAAACTACCTCCAGCATATTTACGCATTTCATTTGAATCAATCATTTCATTATTTGATGGGACGATATAAGAAACTAACCGTTTATCCCCTGGTTGATCTTCCCGTACAATAACGGCTACTTGCTCAACTTTAGGGTGTTTCATTATGACCGCTTCTATTTCCCCTAATTCAATTCGGAATCCACGAATTTTTATTTGGTGATCTGCACGCCCTATATAATCTAGCGTCCCATCTTGACGCCAACGAGCTAAGTCTCCTGTACGATACATTCTTGTACCTGGCTTACCAAATGGATCTGCGATAAAACGCTCAGCAGTTAAACCTGCTCTTCCTAAATAACCACGAGCAAGCCCTGCACCTGCAACATACATTTCTCCAACTACTCCAGGTGGCACTGGTTGTAAATAGTTGTCTAATACGTATACTTTAAGGTCAGGTATACTGCACCCAATTAAACTATTCGCTCGTAACGAAACGATATTCTCATCTAACTCAATATAACTAACATGTACTGTCGTCTCCGTTATACCGTACATATTAATAAGCTTTGGTGCGTTATGAAGATGTCGACTATACCAATCTTCTAATCGACTTAGCTCAAGTGCTTCTCCTCCAAAAACGACATATCGTAATGATAATTTTTGACCAATCTCTTCATTTTCACGATCTACTTGTATCAATTGATAGAACGCTGATGGAGTTTGATTTAAAACAGTAACCTTTTCCTTAACAAGAAGTTGTAAAAATTCTTTCGGCGATCGACTTACAGTATGTGGTACTACGACTAGACGCCCTCCATATAATAAAGGACCCCAAATTTCCCAAACCGAGAAATCAAAAGCATATGAATGGAACATCGTCCAAACATCTTCTGCGTCAAATTGGAACCAATGATCAGTTGCTCCTAAAAGTCTTACTACGTTTTGATGAGGTATCATAACGCCTTTCGGTCTACCTGTTGAGCCTGACGTATAAATAACGTAAGCAATATGTGAAGGAGATAATAGCTTCATGCGCTCCATTTCATCAATATTATCTTCACTATACTTCTCAATTTCTTTTATTGTCTTCACATCATCAACTAAAATTTTCAGTTCCTCATCACATTCAATTTCCACATCTGAATTTGTTAACACACATGATGGTTTCGCATCGTGGAGCATAAATGAAATACGATCTGACGGATAATCCGGATCTAATGGAAGATAACCTGCTCCCGCTTTCAGAACAGCTAGTAAGCTTACAACCATATTTAAAGATCTCGGCATTGCTAAAGCAACGAGTTGATCAGGACCAACTCCTTTTGCAATTAGCAATCGAGCTATTTTATTCGCTTTTTTATTCAACTCTTCATAAGTTAACTTTTCATCTTCAAAGACGACAGCAATAGAATTCGGATTTATATAAACCTGCTTTTCAAATAATTGTGATAATGTCATTTCTGGTACAATTTGAAAACCACCATTCCACTTTTCTAGCACTGTATTTCTCTCTGCTAATGTTAAAATTTCTAATGTGCCAATTGATTGATCCGGATGTTTCGCTGCATCATCCAATAACAGAATGAATCGTTCTACTAATTGTTGAACCGTTTCACGTTTATACAAATCGGTACTAAACTCTAGTAACCCCTGTAAGCCATCTGGCGTGCCATGAACTCCGTTACTCTCGCTAATTTCAAATGTTAGATCAAACTTCGCAGAGCCCACACTTTGGATTTCAAGGTCTGCTTTAATATCTGGAGCATCAAAGTTTGCTTCTGGCGTATTTTGGAAAGCTAACATAACTTGAAACAGCGGATGACTATTTCGAGTACGTACTGGGTTTAACACTTCAACGAGTCGTTCAAATGGAACATCTTGATTTTCATAAGCTGCAAGATTTGACTGCTTCACTCTATTCAATAATTCTTTAAAACTTGGATCTCCTGATGTATTTGTGCGTAACACTAATGTATTTACAAATAAACCAACTATGTCAGAGAGTGCATCATCGTTTCTTCCAGCAATCGGACTACCGATTGGTATATCAGTACCTGCACCTAATCTTGTAAATAGCGCACTAAGTCCTGCTTGCAACACCATAAACAAACTAACTCCGTTTTTCCGTGCAAGCTCTACTAACCTACTATGCATACCCGCATCTATTTGAAAATGAATTGTTTCTCCGCGATAACTCGTTTCAATTGGACGCTGGTAATCTGTAGGTAACTCCAGCTGATCTGGTAAACCTTCTAGCTCTTTCTTCCAAAACTCTAATTGTGTTGAAATAAGACTCTCTTCTGTAGTTTCATCACCAAGCAACTGTTGTTGCCAAAGTGCATAATCTGTGTATTGAACTGGAAGTGCCTCTAGCTGAACTCTGTTACCTTGACATCGTGCTTTATATGCCGCTGTAAAATCTCTCGTTAACGGTTGTAATGACCAGCCATCCCCTACAATATGGTGCAATAGAATTAGTAATACATGTTCGTTTTCATTCACTGTAAATAGTTGCAGACGGACTGCTGGTTCAACATCAAGGTTAAAACTATATTTTACCGCCTCTACAAGCACACTTTCTAATTCATCTTTACATATTTTTGTTATTATCATTTCTAGATTTAAATTTTCCATATCTAAAATTTTCTGATAGGAACTACCTAATACGTTAGGGAAAATCGTTCTAAGCGTTTCATGTTTCTCAACTACATCATAAAAGGCACCTTGCAATGCTTCCTCGTTCAACTTTCCAAAAATACGAACGACTAATGGAATATTATAAGTAGGACTTGGACCTTCTAAACAATTTAAGAACCATAACCTGCGCTGTGCAAATGAAAGTGGAACTTCATTTGGTCTACTTACTTTCTTAATAGCTGGTCTTGCAGTTTTTGCTTGATCCAATTGTTTCGCAAGTTCAGCAACAGTTGGCGATTCAAATAGTTTTCCTATTCCTAATTCCACACTTAACGTTTCACGAATTCTTGCCATTAAACGAGATGCGAGAAGTGAATGTCCACCCATTTCAAAGAAATTATCATCAATGTTAATTCGAGAAACACCAAGTACTTCTGCAAATAAATCACATAATATTTCTTCTTTCGGATTTCTAGCAACTCTCTCATTGTTCATTCCATTAAAATCAGGAGCAGGTAATTTCTTTCTGTCAACCTTACCATTTGGCGTTAATGGTAATTCTTCTAGCACAACAAATGCCGATGGTATCATATAATTCGCTAAACTTTCTGAAACATAAGAACGAATTTCTGAAAGATTAATCGGTTCCTTTTCTTCTGCAACGATATACGCAATGATGCGTTTATCATTTGGACGATCTTCTCGTACCATCACTACCGCTTGTTGAATATTTTCATGTCGTTGTAATACCGTTTCAATTTCAGCTAATTCAATTCGAAAACCACGAATTTTTATTTGATGATCTGCGCGACTCATGTACTCTAGCACACCGTCGTTACGCCATTTCACAAGATCACCTGTGCGGTACATAAGCTTCCCTGGTTCTCCATATGGATTTGCAACAAATCGTTCAGCCGTTAACGCAGGTTTTCCTAAATATCCGCTTGCGATTCCTTCTCCTGCAATATATAGTTCGCCAATTACTCCAGGTGGTACTGGTTGTAATCCTGCATCTAATACATACACATCTGTACTCCAAATCGGTTTTCCAATAGGGGGTATACCAATTTCATTTTCGTCGATGTTCTTGAAAGTAGACCAAATAGTCGTTTCAGTAGGTCCATATAAGTTTGTAATAGAGCAACCTAATTCTTTTAATATATTTGCTAAATGGGCCGGAAGCGCCTCACCACCAACGAGCACATTTAGCCCTTGTAGCCTTTCTGGATATTCAGTTACTAACGCCTGCCATAACGTCGGTGTAGCTTGCATAATTGTTACTCTTTCTTCTTGTAACAATGCCGTTAACGCAGAAGGTTCTTGGATTACCTCTTTTTGTGCGATTGTTATACTTGCACCACTAATAAGAGGTAAATAAATTTCTAGTGCAGAAATATCAAAAGCAAACGTTGTAACTGCTACTAAATGATCGTTTTCGTTTAGTGAAAACATATCGTCCATAGCCAATAAAAAGTTACTTAAAGCTTTCATAGGAACAATTACACCTTTTGGATTTCCGGTTGAGCCTGAAGTATAAATTGTATACGCAGGCTTTAAAAGTGATTCTTCATTTCTAAATGGTAGATTCCTATGAGAATATGCTTTTAATGCTAGTTCTGTTTCTTCTCGATCTAATTCGATTTTTTTTATATCATTTTCTATAACTAAAGTAGATGAAACAGATGAATGTGTGATGATATAAATTGGTTTTGCATCATTTACTATATAATTTATTCGCTCAGCTGGATATTCTGGATCTATCGGTAAATACGCTGCACCAGCCTTTAAAACTGCTAGCATACTAACTACCATTTCTATTGACCTTGGAAATACTAAAGCTACAAACTGATTTGGCCCTATTCCTTCTTCTACTAAATAGTGCGCTAGTTCATTCGCCCGTTCATTTAGCTCTTTATACGTAAGGTCTACTCCGTTACACGTAACCGCTATTTTATTTGGATTTTTTTGTACTTGTTTTTCAAATAATAAAGGTAGAGTGATTAAATCCTCAGCTTCCTTAGTTTCATTCCATTCGAATAAAACTTTATGATTTTCTTCAGGAAGAGTAATGTTTATATTTCCAATCGACACGTCTTTTTGATAATCATTTATCACTAATTCTAATACATTCATAAATCTCTCTTTATGCAATGCTAGTTCCGAATCACTATATACCTCCGGGTTCGCATCAAAATGAATCATTAACTCATTTTCATCGAAACGTTTATAAACATTTATCGATAAATCATCGACAGGTCCTGCTGATAAATTATGTGTAATACCACGATTCCCAGCAAAATTAAGCCCATAATCAAAAGGCATCACATTCACTAACGGCCCGAATAACCTTTGATTTTCACCTAGTAACTTTAAGTCTCTTCTTAATTCCTCATGACGGTATTTATGATGACGACGTACTTCTCGAATCTCTTTAGAAACTTGCTGTAATAATTCCGCAAGAGTTATATTTGGAGTTACAGTGAGACGAAGTGGTGCTAAATTCATTACCATACTCGGTGTATAAATAGATGCAGAACCTAGTCGCCCCATCATCGGTAAACCTAAAACAATATCATTTGCACCTGTTAATTTATGCATATAAATACTTGTTACAGCGACAATAAATTCCGGCCAATTTGTTAACGAAATATTAATATCTTCTAGTAAAGTTTTCGTACTCAAACTGGATAAATAAGCTGTTTCTCGTAAAAATCCATTTGATGTTCTTGGCGCTCGTTCTGCTAAACTTATGGCATCCGGTTCATCTGCAAACTTTTCTAACCAAAAAATACGATCTTCCTGAAATTGTTTAGACTCACGATACTCCATATCTTCTTGTACAATTTTTGCAAGAGAACCAAATGGCTTTTCATTCTTTCTTGTTTCTTCTATAAGTGATGTATACTCTTTCGCTACCTTTTGGCTAAGAAGTGAAAATCCATAGCCATCCATCACAATGTGATGGATGCGCTGATACCAAAAGAAACGATTATTTTCAACTTGAATAAGTGCTTCAGTAAATAATGTATCTGTTTTCAAATCGACTGGCATAGATAAATCATTTTTCATCCATATTTTAGCAGCTTCTTCAGAATCTTCTTCTTTACGAACGTCAATAAAATGCATATGAAAATTTGACGATTTCTCAATAACTTGCCACGGGCCAATTTCATCCTCTTCGAAACGAACATGTAGTGCTTCTGCTTCCATTACAACTTTACGTACTGCTAATTCGAAAATTTCTTGATTAATATTTCCGTTTATTTCAACATATTCCCCAGTATTATAAATCGGATTAAGCGGATCTAATTGTTGTGCAAACCACATACCAGTCTGCGCAGATGATAACGAATGACGAACCTTTTGACTATTAGGCATTCTTTACTACCCCTTTATTATGTAGTCTATTTGTTACAGCACCTGTGCTGTCTGTGAAGATAGTAAACTGTACCAATCGGAAACAGTTGGACGTTCTGCTAAATCTGCAAAAGTTATTTCTTTCCCTTCGCGACGCCACTTCTCTACTAAACTCATAATTCTGACCGAATCAAGTCCTCTATTTAGTAAGTCCTCATCAATATCAATACTCTCTACTGGCTCACGAAGTAGTTGTGCAACTAGTTCATGCACTTCCTGTAAAGTGATTCCTTCACTCTCATCACTTTTTACACTTTGTAAATCTTTTAACAGTAAGTTTGTTGATGTCGTTACTGCACATCTATTAGATGCATACTCCAATGCTTGTTTATGATGGTCTAATGAAAAATCAGCAACTGCATCTGCTACAAAAAATGGCTCTATACCATCCATAAATGCTTCGCAAGCTGTTAAAAGGCAGCCGATATGCGCATAAATACCGCAAATAATAAGTTGATCTCTTCCCTGTTCATTTAAAATTTCTAATAGATTTGTCTTTTTAAATGCACTATATCTCCATTTTGTTAAGAATATATCATCCTCATCAGGAGTAAGTTCACCGACAATTTTCTTTTTATCTGGTCCAGCAGGAATACCGTCCCCCCAGAAATCTTGTAATAACCCTCGTTGTTCTAACGTTTGTCCACCTGGTTGTGCTGTATAAACAACTGGTATACCAAGTTCCTTACATTTTTCTCTTATCACCTTAATATTTGAAATAAGTTCTACTTTTGGTGATTCTTTATCGCTATATGCATCAAGAAAATATTCTTGCATGTCATGGATTAGAAGAACCGCACGTTTCGGATCTGGTTTCCAGTTCACTTTATTTTTTGGTAGTTCTGATTCAACTGGCATTTTGTATACTGAAATAGATGGGATAGCCATCTAATCACTTCCTTCCAATTTTTATATTTATTATCGTTTTACCTTAATAAGTTTTTCCGCAATGACTTTACGTAACTCTTTTTTGCTTACCTTTCCAACACCTGTTTGCGGGAATGAATCAATAAATTCAATTCGATCTGGAATCTTATAAGCCGCTATACCCCGTTCTCTTAAAAACATTTTTAATTCACTTACTGTCGGAGCTTGTCCACGAGCTATTACAAATGCGCAAGTACGTTCTCCTAAATAATCATCAGGCATTGATACAATGGCTACATCATGTACTGCATCGTGTGCTAATAGATGATTTTCAACTTCTTCCGCAGCAACTTTCTCACCACCACGGTTAATTTGATCTTTATCCCTACCTTCTACAATGATGTAACCTTGTTCATTTACTTTTACAAGATCACCTGTGCGATAAAATCCATCCTTTGTAAATGATCGTGCATTATGCTCTTCTACTTTATAATAGCCACGAATTGTATATGGCCCTCTTGTTAACAAACTACCTACTTCACCAGGTTTTACATCGTTATCATTTTCATCAACGACCCTTACTTCATCGAATGTAGACATCGGTCTCCCTTGTGTATGAATGATGATTTCTTCAGGATCATTTAATCTTGTGTAATTTACTAACCCTTCTGCCATACCGAACACTTGCTGTAACGTACATCCAAATGTAGGGTGTATACGCTTTGCAACCTCAGCGCTAAACTTAGCACCACCTACTTGAATCACTTCTAAGCTCGATAAATCGTTATTACGAGAAGAAGCTGCATCAAGCCAAATCATTGCTAATGGTGGAACTAGAGCAGTAATCGTAACTTTTTCTTTTTCTATAAGAGCAAATGCCTCATCTGGGCTACCACCAGTTGCTAACACTACTTTTCCACCCGTATAGAAAGTTCCAAATGTCCCTGGAGAACTCATCGGGTAATTGTGCGCTACTGGAAGAACTGCCATATAGACGCTATCCGTATTCAAATTACAAATTTCAGCGCTAACACGTAAACTATAAATATAGTCATCATGTGTTCTAGGAATTAATTTAGAAAGCCCTGTTGTCCCTCCAGACAATTGGAGAAACGCAACATCACTTGGCTGAACTTCTGGTAATGGAACGGGATCTATATACAGATCACTTATGTTCACAAATTCTTCTTCTTCTCCCACTACAATTACATGTTGTAAAGTTGGCACTTTCACTTTTACTTCTCTTGCTAGTTTTCGATAATCAAAGCCGAGAGCCTTATCTGAAATAACGTAAGCACTCGCCTCACCAAACTCACAAAAATAACTAATTTCACTGCTTCGATGTGAAGGTAGTGCAAAAATAGGAAGTGCTCCAATTCGAAATAGCGCAAAGCATATTTCGAAAAACTCGATAATGTTGGGTAACTGTATTACAACTCGATCCTCTTGCTTTATTCCTAAATTCAGTAAACCTGAAGCTAAGCGATCTACTTTTTTATCAAGCTCACTATACGTCATATGCATATTACCACTTACAACTGCAATTTCATCTCCATACTTTTCAGCACGTTCTCTTAACAACGAACCAAATGTTTCTCCAAGCCAACATCCTTCTTCTCGATAACGATTTGCAAATTCTTCTGGCCATTCCGTGAAACCTGATAACATTATTTCTTCCCCCTATTTTTCATTCAGCGAATTATCTCTTAATCCTAAAGCCTTCAGCATTGTTTGGAACTTAGCTGATGTTTCTGCTAACTCATCTTCTGGTTTTGACTCAGCAACAACTCCTGCTCCTGCATATAAACGAAGTGTATTTTCTTGCACTTCAGCACAGCGAATTGTAACAATCCATTCACCATCTCCATTTAAATCGCTCCATCCTAGCATTCCTGTAAAGAATTCACGGTCAAATGGCTCAATTTTTTGAATCGCCTCTCTCGCTTCTTCCATCGGCGTTCCGCAAACTGCTGGCGTAGGATGAAGAGCAATTGCTAATTCCAAAGAAGTAGTATTCGGATCCTTTAGTTCACCTTTCACTTCAGTAGACAAATGCCACATCGCTTCACTATGAATAACGGATGGTTTTTCCGGAACATGTAATGTATGACAGTATGGACGAAGCGCAGCAGCAACAGCTTCAACTACTACCGCATGTTCATGTAAATCTTTGGGAGAAGAAAGTAATTCCTCTGCTCTTCTTTTATCTTCTACTGGATCATCACTACGCGGTCTTGAACCAGCTAATGGATTAGAAATAACTTGCATACCATTTCGTGAAACGAGTAATTCAGGACTTGCTCCAATTAATGTCTTATTATTCTCGTTTTCATCTTTTGGTAAATTCACAGCAAATGTATAACCATGCTTATTATGCTCTGCTAATTCTCGAAGAAGTTTTTGCTTATTAATCTTTTCGGAAGTTTTAACATCTAACGATCTGGATAGAACGATTTTCTTTAAATCTCCGTCTTGTATTTTTTCAATTCCTTGCTTTATACCATTCATATAAACTTCAGGATCTGGTACAGGCGTCATTTCAAATGCCAGTTTCTCATTTCGTTTTATCTCATTTGTTGTCTCTAACTGTAAACGCTCAGTAATTCTACTATGTTCTGGTACGATAAGTTGAACTTCTTTTCTACGATCAAAAGGCAAAGCACCAACAACGATAGGGTTCGGATTTCCAGCTTGTTTTGCATTGCTTAATACTGCCTTTACTAGTTCTGGAAAACTTTCAATTTCATGATGTTTTACTGTAGTAAACTCTCCTTCTGCCAATATCGTTCGAGTTGGTGAAGCAAAAAAGAACGAAGATTCAGTTTTATAATCTTCTAATAATTTTTCCGACAGTTCCTTTACGGCTATAAGTTCATTCATAGTATTAAAACCTCCTGAATTTTTTATTAAACTCCTAATGTAGCTCCGCCATCGACACATAAATTGTGCATTGTAATATGACTCGCTTTATCAGAGGCTAAAAACAATACTGCTTCAGCAATTTCTGAAGGTTGTGCAATTTTTTGTAACGGAATACCGAGTCTATATGTATTTTGAGAACCAGCAATTATATTTTCAGCTCCATTCTCATCAGCCCATAATAATCTTTGCATTTCAGTTTCAGTAGAACCTGGAGAAACTAAGTTACAGCGAATGTTATATGCTGCAAGTTCTAATCCTAAGCACTTCATAAACATCGTCGTTGCAGCTTTTGATGCAACATACGCAGCCATCTCCATTCTCGGAGTATTTGCCGCATTTGAGCCAACTGTAACAATTGCCCCTGACTTTCTTTGCATCATATATTTACTTACTGCTCGGCACATATAGAAAACTCCTGTAGAATTTACAGAGAATGTTTTATTCCAATCTTCATCACTTAAAGAGTGAATCGCTCCCATACGTAAAACCCCTGCAACATTTACTAATATATCTATCGGTGCTATATCATTTTCAATCCGTTCTACTACTTCTTCAACAGCGGCACTATCACTCACATCTAAACGAAACGTTTTCACACGTGTTTCATTTAATTCATTTTGATTTAAGAGTACGTTTAACCCCTCTTCAGTTTGATCAGCCCCAATAACTGTAGCTCCTCTTTCTAAAAACATGTTTGCTACAACACTACCTATACCTTGCGCTGCACCAGTTACTAAAACCGTTTTCCCATCAAATTCCCCTATGTTCATTTCCTCTATCCTTTCATATAAAAATTAATCCAGTTTAACATCATCATTGATAACGATTTTCATTATCAATGATGATGTTAAAAATAATACACTTACTAAACTAATTGGTCAAGTGTACTTTTCATCAAAATATTATTCATTGATAATGTTTTTCATTTAACATTCTTACATCGAAATGATAATCTTTCTCAATAAACTTGTCAACCTATTTTTATTTTTCAGATAAAATATCTTAGTGATTCTCAATACAATTACATCTAAAAGCATTAATAAGTACTTACATTACACATTTAATTCATACTCCTCTTTTTAAACTTGTAGAAGACTAACTGTAGATACCTTCATTTACAAAGCCTTATCAAAAACTCAAGTATATATTTTCTCAACATTTTTCTGAAAATACCGAGAAAATATATCTTGCAATTATTGATGTATGTCTTGTTTATATTTTAAGATTTAATACGTATTTCGGATATAATGTATCATTTTTCAATATTCCAATATAATCCAATTGGGTATTTCACTCGCTTTTTTGTCTCGAAAATCCCAAAGATTATATAACCTCCTTGCAATCATTCATAAAAAAAGCACCCTATTTAATAGGATGCTTTTTCGTATTTATAGTGTGATAGAAGATTTATATACTTATGCTACGCTGCGATACTCTTCTTCTTGTTCTTTTTTCTGCTTAGGTGCTTGAATTAAAATTGCGATAACAAATGATACGACACATAATACACCGATCACCATGAAGGTTGGTTTGAATCCACCTAGAAGTGCACCGATAAAGGAACCTGCAAGTGCTCCAAATCCAAATCCTTGATACACAATTCCGTAGTTCTTACTATGGTTTTTCATACCGTAGAAATCACCAACGATAGCTGGGAAAATAGTGATATTTCCACCAAAGCAAAACGCTACGCTTGCTACACATACGAAGTAGATACCATAATTTAAATCTACGAAACTTAAAACCAAGACTGAAGCTGCCATAACAACAAATGTACCAGTAACGATTTTTAAACGGCCGATTTTATCTGATAACGGTCCTAAAATAATACGACCTAATGTATTGAAGATTGCAACCATAGCCACCGCATTAGCTGCTGTCGCTGCGCTAAGCCCTACAAGTTGAACACCAATGTCTTTTACCATACCAATTAAGTATAAGCCACTCATACATGATGTAAATAACATAATAAATAATAAGTATACTTGTTTTGTGCCTAACATTTCTTTCGTTGTATATTCCTGAGTTTTTGTTTCATGAACTGCTCCTTGATCTGCAGCTTGATGGATTAAACAAGCGCCAATTACAATCATAGCTGTAACAATTAAACCCCAGTATATAAACGCTTGTGATACACCAACTGATTCAATTAACTGTGCGTTAACATATTTAAAGATTAAGCTACCTGAACCATATGCAGAGACAGAAATACCAGCAATTAAACCTTTACGCTTTGGAAACCACTTTATTAAATTGGATAGTGAAGTGATATATGCTGTACCATCTGCATAACCTACAACAACCCCTGCTAGTACATAAAGCAATATTAATGAGGAAGCTTGTGAACTAAGTATTAATCCTAGTCCTAATGCTAGTCCAGCTATCATAATAAGTTTACGAAGTCCCCATTTTTCTTGCAATTTACTCGCAAATAAAGTCGAAAACGCTAAGGAAAGACTAGTAATTGAGAAAGTTATAGCAACTGCGTTAAGACTCCAACCATATTTACTAACTAAAGGCTGATTGAATAAACTCCATGTATATATCGTCCCAAGTCCCATTTGTACTATGACTGTGCCAAGGACAACAAGCCATGGATTAACTTTTGATTTTTTCATATCATTCCGCCTCCTCTTTCTATTTTAATGCTATTCGCTAAATTTTCTTTTTTTATGTTCATATTGGCCACCTCATTTGATTTAACACCTTCATTGTATAAGATCTTTCTGTTTATGTAAGCACTTACAAGATAGAGCGTCAAAAATATGGAATCAGTTACAGAAAACGAAGGACGAAATACAAAAAACGAATTATTAAATACGTAAATAGTTATTATTATGTTTTGCATCCATACGACTTACAGCTGTTTTATCATCTTCTTTTATAAAAATTATGTCTCAAGTTATATGATGGCTAGATTACAAAAATTCGATTTTCCTATACAACAAAAAAACTATTTTTACACTATAGTGCACTTTATTTTTTATAAAATAAAAAATATTTTATTGATAAATAAAACTAAATATTCACTAATATATCTATACGTGGTTTAATATATATAATAAAAAATATTTCTGTCTTTAATGAGGAGGTACTATGAAAGCAAACGTAGGGGATACTATACTTTTTCAACGAAATAATTTAAAGATTACAGGATCTGTATTAAAACTTTATACTGAATCGGTCTTAGTTGAAATTACAAATGTAAGCGGTGGTACTTTTGAATTTGATCGAACGATTGTAAATCATAAAAACTATAAAATTTTAAATACGAATACATAAAACAACAAAAAATAGCCCCTGCTCACCAGCAGGGGCTATTTTATATGAAAATAATTCATTAGTTTATATATCCTAAAACACTTACAATCTTACTCGCTTTTAAATTATTAATATGATAATAAATTTCTAAACCTCTTCTCTCAGCTCGTAACACTTTACCTTTCATTTTTGATAAATGTTGCGAAACAGTCGATTGTGGAATATTTAGTAATTCTGTTAATTGTGTTACATTACAAGTTTTTCTCGTACTTAATTCATTTACAATTTGTAATCGGATTGGGTGCGCCATAATTTTCAAAATATCTACATCTTCTTCTGAAACTAAACTTTTTCTCATTTCACTCGTATATGTTGTCATAAGACATTCCCCTTTTATATGAATTCCTCTTATTTAGATCTATTTCCAAAATATTTAAAACTCCGATGTGAAACCTTTATATAAAAATAATAGAATTTTAAATTTTTAAAAACAGAACGAAATACAATTCACTTTATTTATTTGGTACATATACATAATACAATGTTAATATGTGCTCTATGTGAAGTTAGCATATATTTATAATGAAGATTTTTCAAACAATTCACATCTAACTATATACTCCCTCCTAACACTATCCAGTGATTTTAACATATTTTAGGCGTTTGTATATACTATCTACAAAATAAATGTTGTTTAGGGGGATTTCAAATGCCAACAATGTTACAAGAAGAAGTTGAAGAAGCTCGTGAAACATATGTCAGTCGTATCATATTAGTCAGTGGATCAGCTTTATTTTTAGTAGGTGGTGTTATATCGGCAATTTCGGCTTTTAAAGCTTATAATCGTTTGGAAAATACTCCGCCTTCTCCAGATAACTCGTAGGTGCATTGTCTAATTCTGAATAACAAACAAATGCCACCTCTATAAAGAGGCGGCATTTGTTTTATCATAATTTTTATACTAGAAACTCGCAAACAATGCTTTAAGTATGAATTACAATTGAACTTACTTCACCACAAACCGAGTCTGACTACACCCATCCTTCTGCTTCGTTACTTCTAATACAGCTGGCATTGCGTTTTTCAGCTCTTGAACGTGTGAAATGACACCGATAAATCGGCCTGACTTTTGTAAGTCGATTAAGGCGTCAACTGCTTTTGTTAATGACTCCTCATCTAATGAACCGAATCCTTCGTCGATAAACATCGTTTCGATGGAAATACCGCCTTCATATGCTTGAATGACGTCTGCCATTCCGAGCGCTAAGCAAAGCGATGCATTAAATTTCTCGCCGCCAGATAGTGTTTTTACATCACGTGTTTGGCCAGTGTATGCGTCGTATACATCTAATCCTAATCCACTTTGACGATTTCTCTTTTCAACTCGTTCACTTCGTTTTAAATAAAATTGTCCATTTGATAATTTACGTAATCGTTCGTTTGCAATTTGAACAATTTGTTCTAAATACTCAATTAAGATGTAGCGTTCAAATGATATACGGCTTTCGTTATCACCTTTCATTACTTCATATAAATCAACAAGTTCTTGGAAAGCTTTTTCTTCCTCATGAATTTGCTCATCAATACGTCTAATATTTTCATGTAAATCAAAAATATATGTTACCGCATTTTGCGCACGTTGACGCTTTTCTTTAATGATATCAAGATTTATTTCTAAATCTTTTATATGTTCACCTAACGCTGTAATATCCATATACTCTTTATCTTTTAATTCAGCATGTAACTCTTCAATTTGTTTTGCAAGTACTTCAAGAGATGAATAATAGCTTTGAATTTCTTTTTGTAACATATCCATCTCGGTATCACTTAATTTGGCCTCTTTATACGTAATTTGAGCTGTAAATCCGCTCTGTTCAAGCTCTTTCATAAAGCGCGCGAAAGTCTCTTCTTTCTTCAATTTTGCACCTTCAAATTGATTTGAAGCACCTTCTTGTTCTGCTTGAATACGTATATTTTCATTTTGCCAATGTTGATACGCTTCCTGCACTTTCCTCCATTCGTCTTCCATTAATTTGAGTTCATGCATAGCTTGGTCAAACTGAACTTTCCAAGCCTGTACTGTTTGTAAGCTTTCAGGAATATTCTTCTTATCATGTTCATATGACGTACGAAGCTGCATACACTCCATTTCTGTTCGGTGCTGCTCTGTTTCTACCTCACGCTTTTGTTTCTGAAGTGCATCTACTTTTCCTTCTACACTTTTTATATTCACAGCTGTTTGCTTACGCGTTTCTTCGCTTGCTTTTAACGTATTTACTTCAATTGCTAATTGTTTTCCTTTTTGAACAAGTGCACTGTATGTTTCAACTAATTCCTCTGAGCGATAGCCTCGCTTCTTAACCTCTTCTATTACCTGTTCATATTGTAGGTGATAGAAATTCCATTTCTCCTCTAGTTGAACATGTAATTTTTCAGCAACATTTTTCTTTTCTCTTAAATCATTTAACTCTTTTTCATCGATTACATCACTTTGCTCTGTAGCTTTTTTCGGATGGTTCGTACTACCACATACTGGACAAGATTCGCCATCATGTAGATGAAGAGCTAATATACCAGCTTGTTCACTTAACCAGCGACGTTCCATATTTTCATATGCGTTAACTGCCAATTGCATCTTATTATATGCCGCTTCTTTTTCTTTCTCGAATTTTTGCTTTTCTTGCCAAACATCATATGCTTGCTTTAAAACTTTTGCATCTTCTCGCATATTCGTTAGTTCTTCTACTTTAGCTACATATTGCTCAAGTGCTTGTTCTAGTTGTTGTAATTCACTAGACATTAACTGTTTTTGATTTGTATGCTCTTCTAATTGTCGATCTAAGTTTTGCATACTTTCTTTTAATTTTCCTATTTGAATTTCTGCATTTTGTAAATTCAACTGTTTCTCAGCTAACGATGCAATAATCGATTGTAACTCTTCTAATCTTTGAACAAGTTTTTTTGCATCTTCTCTCTCAGGTTCTTTATTCTTTACTGCTTCATATTTCCCCTGAGCAAGTTCAAAATTACTCATTATATTTTCTTTTTTGGCGATAATTTGTTTTAACAAACTTTCAGCTTTCTGCTCATTTTGCATCGCTTCTTCGTGCCATTGTTCAAATGGTAATAAGCGCTTCGCTTGTTCCCCACGTTTAAAAGATTTTTCTTTCACTTCAATAACTGTACGGTTTTCTTGTAAAGTGTTATATTTCTCATTCTTTTGTTGTAAATCTATAAACTTCTCATTTACAGACTTCGCTGCGTGAAAACGTGTTTCAGCATCCTTTAATTGCTTCGTTTGAACATCTTGTTCTACTTGTAATTGCTCAACTTCTGCCTTATACACAGCTGTTTCTTGTTCTAATGCTTCTACTACTTGATGCGTATTTACATGCTCTTGTTCCACTAATGTCTCTAATAATGCTCCATCTCGGATCGGTAATTTAAAAACATTACGAAAATGTAGCTCTCGCTCTTTTTGTTTTTCTTGTAAGACGTCTTTCCATTGTTTTCGTTTTTGATCAAGTAACTCTCGCATTAACTTATAACGATCTGTTTTAAAAATACGACGCAAAATTTCTTCTTTGTTTTCAGTCTCAGATGTTAATAGTTTTCGGAATTCCCCTTGCGGTAACATAACAATTTGGCTAAATTGATGTTTACTTAAACCGATTAAATCTTCCACTTTTTTATTTACATCCGTTACATGGAAACGATCAACAGCTGGAACCTTCTCTTCATCAATTACTTCATATAATTCTACTGCATGTCCCGTAATCGTCTTGTTCCCTTGTTTTTTATGTCCCAGTTGTCGTTTTATTTCATAACGTTTCCCTTTTAATTGAAAGGTTAGTTCTACACTTGTATACATATTATCATCAGCAAATTGACTGCGAAGCATGCTCGTATCACTACGTTCTTCTCCGCTTGCCTCACCATATAACACATAACAAATCGCATCAAAAATCGTCGTCTTTCCAGCTCCTGTATTCCCAGAAATGGCGAAAATACGATGATCTCCAAGATCGTTAAAATCGATTACTTCTTTCTGTTTATATGGCCCAAATGCTGTCATAATTAGCTGAATCGGTCTCATCCTCGTTCACCTTCCCGTTCTTGCACTGTTTGTAGTACTTCTACAAATAGACGTTCTTTCTCTTCTGATAAATCTAAGCCTTTCATTTCTTTATAAAAAGCCTTTAAAAGAGATAAATCATCCGTTTTATGTCTTGAAACAGTTACTTCATTTGACTCTGTGAACTCTCGTCTTTGAATAGATCTTTCAACATGCATTGCATTTGGATATACAGAGCGTATTTTTTCCATTGGCTGCAAGACAGGATTTTCATCTAATAATTTTACAAACACGTAATCTTCACTTACTGGATGTTGTAATAATTCATCTATTTTTGCTTCTACTGTTCGCATTTTACGGCGTGGTGCAAGTAACCTTTTTTCAATTGTTGCTTCACCTGTTTCGTTCAGTTCCACAATATAATAACCTTTTTTATGTTTTTCTTCAGAAATAGAATACGCAAGTGGCGAACCAGAATATCGAATGGTCTCATTACGTACGAAATGCGCTTGATGTAAATGTCCAAGCGCTGTGTAATGAAACTTATCAAAATAATGACTATTTACGTATTCAGCACCACCAATTGAAAGTGGTCGTTCTGCATCACTTGTATTCTCCTCCGCTTCTCCCGCAGAAGTTACAAATGCATGACCAACAAATACGTGTCTAGCTTCTTTATCCATCGTTTCAGAAAGCTCATTCATAAAAATACGCATCGCATCATCATGAGAACGTACATCTTCGTTTTTCAAAACATGTCTAACTATGCTTGGATCTGCATATGGAATGAGATGGAAGTGAACCTCGCCATATTCATCATTTAATATAATTGGCTCATATGGAAATTGAAATTGTCCCACAATAAATAATCCTTGTTTCTTCATTAAACTACTTCCAAAATGAATACGATCTGGACTATCATGGTTTCCTGCAACCGCAATAACTGGTGTTTGTAAATCAATCACTATTTTTTGTAAAACATCATTTAATAAGTCTACTGCTTCCGTAGGTGGAATTGCTCGGTCATATAAATCCCCTGCAATAATTACCGCATCTGGTTTTTCTTCTTCAACAGCTTGTACAAACTGATCTAATACAATCTTTTGATCTTCAGTCATATACACGCCATGAACGAGCTTTCCTAAATGCCAATCCGCTGTATGAAATAACTTCATAGTTTCCTGCTCCTTTTAATTTACTGATTTTAGTGATACGAGTTGATAGTTTATTGTAGTTTTTCCGTTTTCCCACTCTAACTTTTGTATCATTGCACTACCAATTCTTTCTTCATTTGATTTATATAAAGGCAATATTTCTTGAACTGTAAATAAGTGATAACCATCCAATGTTAATTGAAATATGTTTTCTTCTATATGTAATCTTACTTCTTTTTCATTTGAAATAATTTTTGTGTGCATCTCAAATTTCATGACAGATACAACCCCTTTTTCTAATCTCTACATTATTAATAGTATATTGGCTATGCAAGATTGACAAGTAAATACACGGCAAAGTACACACTTTTCTACTACTATATGTTTTTTATTTTTACATATAATACGGTATGTGAAATTTTATTTATTTTAAAAATAAAAATGTCTAATGTGACATCTTTATTTTTGTATAAAGTCTTTCATTACATAATATAAAACTGTAATGAAAACGATCGCTACAAAAAATGAAAATACTGCGATAATGTACCCATCCTTATTTAATAAAATGCAAAAAGAAATAGATATGATAAAAATCGGAAATACAAGTCGTACTTTATCCTTCACTTCCTCTGTCGTATCTGTATGATGAAAATACTGCGTTATCCCTATCATTAAAGAAGACAAAATAATCACCGACAATAGTAAAGGTACTGGCATTCCGATTTCTCCTTTCTCTATTTCTAATGAAAAGCAATTTTTCTTTCATCATAATCGCTTCAAATACTCTTTTTGAAGTCATTATATACAATTTACACATATATAATAGCGTGTTTATCATGATAATTTCAAATAATTACAATTACAGTAATGTTGTAATATTCATTTTCAACCTCAGAAATCCTGCAAATATATCTCGTCAAAATATGCGATATACAAATTAACACGTACCGTCAAGTTTAGACAAAATTTATAAAGGACATTTCAATACGTATCAAGAATTAAGAATAAGAAGATATGTAAGGGAGGATGAATTATGACTGAACACGTTTTATTTTCTGTTAGTGAAAACGGCGTTGCATCAATTACTTTAAACCGCCCAAAAGCGCTTAATTCTTTATCTTATGACATGTTGCAACCAATTGGGCAAAAACTGAAAGAGTGGGAAAATGATGAGCGAATTGCGCTTATCGTATTAAAAGGAGCTGGCACAAAAGGTTTTTGTGCAGGCGGCGACATTAAAACTCTTTATGAAGCGCGTTCAAACGAAACTGCATTGCAGCATGCGGAACGTTTTTTTGAAGAAGAGTATGAAATTGATACATATATTTATCAATATAAAAAACCGATCATCGCTTGTTTAGATGGAATTGTAATGGGCGGTGGTGTCGGTCTTACAAATGGTGCGAAATATCGAATTGTAACTGAGCGTACGAAATGGGCAATGCCAGAGATGAATATCGGCTTCTTCCCAGATGTCGGTGCTGCTTATTTCTTAAATAAAACTCCAGGGTTTGCTGGCCGCTATGTTGCTTTAACAGCATCTGTTTTAAAAGCTGCTGACGTATTATTTATAAACGCTGCTGATTACTTTATGACATCTGATTCATTACCAATTTTCCTTACTGAACTTGAAAGTGTAAATTGGCATAAAGAAGATGATGTACATACTAATTTAAAAGAAGTCATTCGTACATTTGCAACTGCTCCAAACTTAGAAAGCGAACTTGCTCCTTCATTAGAAGAAATGAATTCACATTTTGCATTCGATACAATTGAAGAGATCATCCATTCATTGGAGAAAGATCAAAGTTCCTTTGCTTTAAAAACGAAAGAAACGCTATTATCAAAATCTCCTATTTCGTTAAAAGTAACATTAAAACAGTTTATTGATGGAAAAGATAAGTCCGTTGAAGAATGTTTTGCTACCGACCTTGTACTTGCTAAAAATTTCATGAGACATGCGGATTTCTTCGAAGGAGTACGTTCTGTTGTCGTTGATAAAGATCAAAATCCGAATTATAAATATAAGCAGTTAAGTGATGTTTCAGAAGAAGATGTAAATCGATTCTTTAACTTACTTAATGCATAATAAGGTGAAACATTAATAAGTGGGGGTTCATTACCCGCTTATTATTAGCCCTCACCGATCGTCCGGTCATGCGGGATAAAATTGAGGCTATATAGTAGTGGAATTCAACTACTATATAGCCTCTTTCTCATTTAATAATTTTTAATAAAATTTAATTTTATTAAATTAAAATGTGTGCTACACTATTTTTAATCAAATATTCTAAAAATAAAAAAGGAGGAGCGACTATGATTGAAAATTATTTTCTTTTCATCATTATGTCTATTTGTCTTATTATTTTACCCGGTCCTGATACTGCAATGGCGACGAAAAATACATTGGTTGCCGGTAAGGTCGGTGGAGTGAAAACAGTGTTCGGTACATGTATTGCACTTTTAATTCATACTTTAGCAGCAGTAATCGGACTTTCCGCAATTATTGTAAAGTCAGCGCTTTTATTTTCTATTTTCAAGTACGTTGGAGCTCTATATTTAATTTATATTGGCATTAAAGCCCTTTTAGCGGTAAGAAACAAAGAAGGCTTTGATACGAACGATATATCTTTAAATAATGAAAATGAACACACTTCTTGCTTTCGCCAAGGGTTTCTTACGAATTTATTAAACCCTAAAGTTGCAGTCTTCTTTTTAACCTTTTTACCGCAATTTTTAAATCCAAATCATAATACGTTTATCCAACTTCTCGTAATGGGTCTTACTTACCTCGTTTTAACAGTTATTTGGTTCGCTTTTTATATATTTTTAATTGATAAAATTAGTGCTTTTATGAAAAAACCGAGGACGCAACGTTATATTCAAGGCTTAACAGGAATCGTCTTAATTGGTTTTGGTATTAAACTAGCTTTTGAAAAAAATAATTAACAAGACGAAAACCACCACTATTAATAGTGGTGGTTTTCATTTAACAACTGATTTGGCTGTTCACTCTATATTAAAACCAGCGCTCAGTTACAACTTTTTTACGTGTATAGAATTGAACGCCATCTGTACCATTTGTACCTAAATCACCAAAGAAGGAAGCTTTATTTCCTGCAAATGCGAAGAATGCCATTGGTGCTGGAACGTTTACGTTTACACCGATCATACCAGCATCGATATTATCACGGAACGTTTGTGCATGTTTACCATTTGACGTATAAATAACCGCGCCATTTGCAAATTTAGATTGATTTGTTAATTTAATACCTTCTTCTAAATCTTTAACTCGTACAATGCTTAATACTGGAGCAAAAATTTCATCTTGCCAAATTTTCATTTCTTGATTTACACCATCAAAGATTGTCGCACCTACAAAGTAACCTTCTCCAACTTCTTCCTTAACTTTACGGCCATCTACTAATAAAGTTGCTCCATCTGCTACACCGCTATTAATATAGCCTAATACGCGCTCTTTATGAGATTCACGAATTAATGGTCCAACATAATTATCTTCGTGGAAACCGTCACCTACTTTTAACTTCTTCGTCTCTGCTACTAGTACGTCGATGAATTCATCAGCGATTTCATCAACTACTGCTACTACTGAACATGCCATGCAGCGCTCTCCACTACTTGCGAATGCAGATCCAATTACACCTTGCACTGTTTTCTCAAGGTTGCAATCTGGCATTACAATCGCATGATTTTTTGCACCAGCTAACGCTTGTACACGTTTTCCGTGTTTCGTACCTGTTTCATACACGTAACGAGCTACCGGCTCAGAGCCAACGAACGAAACAGCTTGAATATCTTTACTTTCTAAAATGCTATTTACAACATCTTTTCCGCCTTGTACTAAATTTAATACCCCTTTTGGAAAACCAGCTTCATAGAATAACTCTACAAGTCGCTCTGCTAAAAGTGGCGTTCTTTCAGATGTTTTTAATACGAACGTATTACCGCAAGCAATTGCAAGTGGGAACATCCATAATGGAATCATCATTGGGAAGTTAAA
Organism: Bacillus cereus group sp. MS39; assembly: GCF_040448665.1. NCBI lineage: Bacteria > Bacillati > Bacillota > Bacilli > Caryophanales > Bacillaceae > Bacillus > Bacillus cereus group sp. MS39. The sequence goes on from NZ_CP123058.1 coordinate 3,111,279, forward strand.
CGGTGTAATACCAGCAACAACTCCAATTGGATAGCGCCAAATCGATCCATCAATGCCGCTAGCAATATTCGGAAGAGCTTGTCCCATCATTAAATTTGGTGCTGATGTTGCAAGTTCTACCGCTTCAATCCCGCGCTGCACCTCACCAGTTGCATCCGTTAATGTTTTACCATTTTCTAGCGTAATGATTTTAGCAAGCTCTTCTTTGTTTTCTTGTAAAAGCTGTAAATATTTATATAATTGTCTTGAACGATTCGGAACTGGTACTTTAGACCATGTTTCGTATGCTACTTTTGCCGCTTCAACAGCTTTTTCAACATCTTCTTTCGGAGATAGCGGAACGTAAGCGATAATTTTTCCAGTCGCCGGATTTGGAACTGCTTCTACTTCTGTACCAGTAGATTCTACCCACTCACCATTAATATGATTTTTTACTCGTTTAATTTCAGTTGTAATCATTATATTCTCTCCTTTTTTATGATGTACATAAGTCTATTATTTTTGATTAGAAATTAACTGTTCACTAACTTTCTTATATAAAGCAGCCATATCGTTTTCACCATACCCTGCCTCACTTGCTTCTTCATATACGTTTAATAGCATTTCGCTTACTGGTAAGTGAAGTTCGCTTTCTTTCGCTAAATCTACTGCAAATCCTAAATCTTTCTTTAATAAATTCACAGTAAAGCCTGGATCGTAGTTTTCAGTTGCAATGAAACTTTTATAATTACGCTCATAAATTCTACTTTGACCGTAACTTACATTTAAAATATCAAACATTTTATCTAAATCCATATTATTCTTTTTCGCTAATGTTAAAGCTTCACTCACACCAGCTGTATAAAAACCAATTAATAGGTTATTAATTAATTTAACTGTTGTGCCACTATCAATCTGCTCACTAACATGGAAAACATTCGCGCCTAGTACGCCCATGATAGATTCCGTTTTCTCATACACTTCTTTCGATCCACCAACCATAAACGTTAATGTACGGTTTTCAGCTCCAATTACCCCACCACTAACAGGCGCTGCTAAAAAGTCTACTTTCTTTTCCTTTGCAGCTTCCTCTAACTGTTTGTTTAATTGTGGAGATACAGTACTGGTATCAATTAAAACTACATTCGAGTGGCTATTTTCAAATAATCCTTCTTCCCCAAAATACACCGCTTCAACAGCGCGAGGTGAAGGTAAACTTGTAAAAATCACATCGCATGTTTCTGCTAGTTTCGAGATTGATAAGCCAATAATTCCTCCTTCATTTTCAAAGGAAGCTTCGGCCTCTTTATTTAAATCCACACCGTATACTGTGTAACTTGATTTAACTAAATTTTTAGACATTGGAAGACCCATGTTACCTAAACCGATAAAGCCAATCTTTTTCATATCGCTTTCCTCCTATTTACACAATATACTTTCCGCGATTTATAATAGCTTTCGCAATTTCTCTCTTTTTCGTAAACACGTTCGTGTATAAAGGCACTAATAATTGACGAATTTCAGCTAAAATTACGTGTCTATCTTGTTCTTCTGTGACAGCCGCTGAAAGTATAGAAATCGCTGCTTCTTCTACTTTACGATAGCCTTCTTCACAAATAACGTCAGTTATCATTTGTTTCGTACGCTCTTTCTCTTCACCATTTTTACTAATTGCTTTCCTCGTACGTAAAAATGCTGATTCCATGACGTACACGTCCGTTAACATATTTGATAATACACGTGAATATTCTTGTTCTTGGTCAATTTTTAACCCTGAAGTTTTAGAGAGCGTTTTCAAAGATTGTTTCAACAATTTTTTCGATAATAAAATGTAACGATGGTTTCTTTCAACATTTGCTACATCAACTTCTACTACAGTATCTTCAATTTGTTCCATTTGCTTCATTAACATTTTAGCAACTGTTAATCTATTAATTTCGTTCGTTCCTTCAAAAATACGACTAATTCTAGCATCACGATATAATCGTTCTACCTCGTACTCTTGCATATAACCGTAACCACCATGAATTTGTACAGCTTCATCTACGATATGACCAAGTGTTTCAGAAGCATTTACTTTATTAAGTGCACATTCAATTGCAAATTGAGACATTTTCTTCATAAGATCTTCATCACTCTCATGAATTGCTTCATCAATGACACCTGCTGTACGGTAGGCTGCACTTTCTGCTCCATATGTAGCAATGATCATATTTGCAATTTTCTCTTGAATCATCGTAAAATCTACTAATTCCGTTTGGAACTGTTTTCGCTCTTTTCCATATTGAACCGACAAACCAATTGCTTGTTTTGCTGTTCCAATATTTCCAAAAGCCAGCTTTAGTCTAGCGAAGTTAAGAATATTAAGAGCTACGTGATGCCCTTTTCCAACTTCCCCTAAAACATTTTGAGCAGGGATGACAACATCTTCTAAAATTAGGGTAGCCGTTGAAGAACCTTTAATCCCCATTTTCTTTTCTTCTAATCCAATGGATACACCTTCACATGTTCTTTCGACAATAAACGCTGTCATTCCTTTATTTGTCTTCGCAAAAACAACGTATACATCTGCCATATGAGCATTTGTAATCCACTGCTTCTCACCATTTAACTTCCAAGCAGTACCATCTTCATTTAATACTGCACTTGTTTTTGCACTTAAAGCATCAGAACCAGCATTTGGCTCAGTTAAAGCATAGGCCCCAATCCATTCTCCAGACGCAATTTTCGGCAAATATTTTTCTTTTTGTTCTTTCGTTCCGTAATATATGTAAGGCAATGTACCTACACCAGCGTGTATATTAAAGGAAACACTAAATGCACCAGCGTATCCCATTTTTTCTGCTACAAGCCCTGAAACTGCCTTTCCTAACTCAAATCCGCCGTACTCTTCTGGGACTTCGATACTTAATAATCCAAGTTCTCCAGCTTTCTCAAATAATTGACGAGAAATTTTATAGTTATGTTGTTCTATATTCTCCATTTGTGGAACAATTTCTTGTTTAACGAATTGTTCTGTCGTTTTTGCGATTAAATCTTCATCTCCTGAAAAATCTTCTGGCGTAAAGAAAGTATAATTCACATCTTTATTAAGTGAAAAAAATTCATCCCACGGTAACTTTGTTTTCTCCATCTGAATCCCCCTATCATTTCGGCCTTACTTGCTACTACGTATGCTCGTCTACGATGAGTGGAATTTCTTATTTTTGAAAACAGAAGGCGATGAATTGTCACATCAAGCAGTTCGTTTTGCCAAAGATGTATTCTCATCGCCTTAGTTGTTTTATCTATTGATCCTCTGATAATACTGTTTTTGCAATTCCAGTATCTAGTTCTTCAAAGTCATGATATGAAATTGTTTCATATAACTCACTTCTCGTTTGCATACTTGAAAGTGCAGCTTTTTGAGAACCTGTTTCCTTAATTAAAGTAAACACATTCTCATATGCTTTCGCTGCAACACGAAGTGAAGTTACAGGATAAATAACCATTTGGAAGCCCATATTTGCAAATTCCTCTGCACTATAATACGGCGTTTTCCCGAACTCAGTCATATTCGCAAGTAAAGGCGCATTTACTTTACTATTAAATAGACGGAACTCTTCTTCTGATTGAAGCGCTTCAGGGAATATTGCATCTGCACCTGCTTTTACATAAGCGTTCGCTCTTTCGATTGCTTCATCTAAGCCTTCTACACCGCGAGCATCTGTACGTGCCACAATATATAAGCTTGGTGCAACTTCTTTAATCGCTTTAATCTTTTGAACTAACTCTTCTGTAGTAACGAGTTTCTTACCATTTAAATGTCCACATTTCTTCGGTAATTGTTGATCTTCAATTTGAACAGCTGCTACTTTCGCTTCCACCATTTCTACTGCTGTTCTCGCTACGTTTAATACACCGCCAAATCCTGTATCAATATCAACAAGAACCGGTAAATCTGTAGCTCTTACTAGATCTCTTGCTCTCTCTGCTACTTCAGTAGACGTCACGATTCCTAAATCTGGTAGCCCTTTACTTGCAGTGTAAGCAGCTCCCGATAAATATAAAGCTGAAAAACCTGTATTTTTCGCAACAAGAGCAGCCATTGCATCATGAGCACCTGGAATTTGCAAAATTTCATTTGCTTCTACTAAAGCTCGGAAGCGATTCGCAAGCTCCTCTTGTGTTGACTGTTTATTCACAACCCAAGCCATTCTAAATTCCCCCTATTATTAATTTAAGAATAGATCTACAAATTCGTTTACATTCATATTTTCTAGTTTTTCTTCATTTAGACAAACTTCATGAATTTGTTCTTGTTGCTTACTAGAATAATGACCTGCCATATTTGCAGTGAATTTTTGAACAACTTTTGGAATTGCTTCGTCTCTACGGAAACGGTGACCAAGTGGATATTCACATTCCACATTTTCTGTTACAGTGCCATCCTTGAAATGAACTTGAACAGCGTTGGCGATTGAGCGCTTGTTCGGGTCAAGGTAATCTAAACTGTACTGTTTGTTTTCAACAACAACCATCTTATTACGTAATTCATCTACACGTGGATCATTTGCTACTACATCCTCATAATCATCCGCAACAATATCTCCTTTTAATAAACCAATTGCCGTAATGTATTGTAAGCAATGATCACGATCAGCTGGGTTATTTAATGGACCTTCTTTATCGATAATACGAATTGCTGATTCATGAGTTGTAATCGTAATACGATCAATTTCATCTAATCTTTCTTTAATTTCTGGATGTAATTTCACAGCACACTCTGCAGCTGTTTGTGCATGGAACTCTGCTGGATATGAAACTTTAAATAATACATTTTCCATTACATAAGACTCTAATGGTCTTGCTAACTTTAATTCTTGTTTATTGAATAATACATCTTGGAATCCCCAGCCTGGTGCAGATAATGCTGTTGGATATCCCATTTCACCTTTTAGAGCAGTCATTGCAAGATGAACACCTCGGCTTGTTGCATCACCTGCTGCCCATGATTTACGTGAGCCTGTATTTGGTGCATGACGATATGTACGAAGACTAGAATTATCAATCCATGCATGTGATAATGCATTAAAGATTTCTTCACGTGTTCCGCCGAGCATTTTTGCAACTACAGCAGTTGTTGCTACTTTTACGTATAATACATGGTCAAGACCAACACGATTCAAACTATTTTCTAAAGCTAGTACACCTTGAATTTCATGTGCTTTAATCATCATTTCTAATACTTCACGTACTTTTAATGGTTCTTTTCCTTCTGAAATACGAACACGGCTAATATAATCTGCAACTGCTAAAATACCGCCTAAGTTATCAGATGGATGTCCCCACTCTGCTGCAAGCCAAGTATCGTTATAGTCTAACCAACGGATCATACATCCGATATTAAATGCACCTTTCACTGGATCAAGCACATATGACGTACCTGGTACACGTGTACCATTCGGCACGATCGTTCCTGGTACAACTGGTCCTAGTAATTTCGTACACTCTGGATATTGTAGTGCTAAAATTCCGCATCCAAGTGTATCAAGTAATACGTAACGAGCAGTACTGAATGCTTCTGCGCTATTTACCTCTTTATTTAATACATAATCCGCAATTTCTTCTAATAATGCATCTTTTTGTTTAATTTCATTTGTTTTAATCATACTATTCTTCCCTTTCTGTCGAAAATTCGTTATTATTAATGATGGGTGTCGGTCAAACACCCATCTAGCGGGCGGCGCTAACAACTCCCCAGTTGTTCTTATTTACTAAGTACATGTCGCTCGCCAACATAATTTACACGTGGACGGAACAATCGATTGTTCGCATGTTGCTCAATTACGTGCGCACATAGTCCTACTGTTCTAGAGCTAAAGAAGATTGGTGTGTAAAGTTGAATTGGAATACCAAGCATCCAATATACTGGAGCTGCATAATAATCAAGGTTCGGATAAATTCCTTTTTCCTTCTCCATAATCTTTTCTCCAGCTTCACACATTTCATATAGTGTATAATCACCTTTTACATCACATAACTGCTTTAAAGCTTCCTTCATCATCAGTGCTCTTGGATCCATCTTCTTCATATACACACGATGTCCAAAGCCCATAATTTTTTCTTTGTTATATAGTTTCTTCTGTAACAACTCTTCAAACTTCTCAACATTACCAGCTTCTAAAAGCATGTACATAACCGCTTCGTTTGCACCACCGTGTAAGCTACCTTTTAAAGATGCAACTGCACCTGTTAAAGCACCATATAAGTCCGATTGCGTTGATGCAATAACGCGCGCTGTAAATGTAGAGTTTGGCATTTCATGTTCACTATATAAAACAAGGGAACGATCAAAGATCTTCTCCTCAAGTTCAGTTGGTTTTTTACCTGTTAACATATAGAAGAAATTCGCGCTATATGATAATTCTTGAAGAGGCTGAATTGGCTCTTCATTATTTAAAATATGATAGCTATTCGCTACAATGTTTGGTACTTTGCTCAATAATTTGTACCCGCGGCTTTTGTTTACTTCTAACGAGCGGTTTTCGATATCATTATCGTAACCAGCTAATGCGGACACACCTGTACGCAATCCATCCATCGGGTGCGTTTCTTTCGGTAATGCCTTTAATACGTTGAATACACCTTCTGGTACCGCGTATTCTTCTTTTAATTTCTTTTCGAGTTTTGCTTTTTCATCCTCATTTGGTAGATGTTCTTCCAATAAAAGGTGCACAATGTCTAAATACTCTTTTGTTTTTGAGAGTTCGATTAAATCATACCCTTGAATTACAATTTCACCTTTCACTGTGTCAAGAAACGAAATTTTCGTCTCCGCTGCCACTATACCATCTAATCCCGGGGAAAATTTTTCTTCAGCTTTCATCATTATTTCCTCCAATCCTAATAGATCTTCGTGCACATAACTGTAAGCCTTTACAAAATCGTGAAACTACATTTCTATTTCAATGTATCAGAGTTTTTAGAAGATTTCAATTTATTTTATAATGATAAGTTTCCTATACTTTTACCGATGTAGCAATACAATTTTCTAAAAATAATTTTCACATTTTATAAAGAAAGGACTGACTTCTTTATGCGTCTTATTAAAACAAAATATAAGGATGGCTCAGAAAATCCCACAGAATATATCATTCAACCAATTTTTTTAAGAAAATAAAAAAAACGAGCTGTACACATATACAACTCGTTTCTACATGATATCTATTTCACTATCTCATCAATATAATTCTTATATAAAACTTATTTATTTTTAAAAAAGTTATTATTTCACATAATTAAATTGAATTTCTTCCGTTTCCTCATAGTAACATTTAACTAAATGATAGTTTTTAAAGTACCAAAGATTATAAACATCTCCCAAAATAGAATGACTTTTTTCTCAACTGACACGATTTCCCCATCTGATTTCTCAGAAACTATCCCTAAAGAAATAGTCCGGCTGAATTGAACTATTATTATGTTATCCTTTAACCATTGTAAATCGTTAAGTTCAATTGAAATTTTCATCTTTGTTACTCCCGTTTACGCAAATTCTTTTTTACCTAATCGCTGTTTTACAAAAATGACAAAAATAATGAAAGCGATTAGTCCTGAAATTGCACTACCTGCAAATAAAATACGGTAACCAAACATTTGCGAAACAACTCCAAGTAAAATCGCACCAAGTCCAATCCCTAAATCAAATGCAGTAAAGAATGAAGCGTTAGCAACTCCTCTCTTACTCGGGTCAACAATTGTAAGCATCGCTGCTTGTAATGCGGGCTGTGCTGAACCGAATCCAACACCGTATAATGCAGCTGCGATAACTACCCCTATTAAACTATTTGAAATCATTAATACAACTATCGCGATAACAGTAATACATAATGCCGGGAGTATGATAAATACTTCTCCATACTTATCTAATAGTTTTCCTGAAATTGGTCTTACAATCGTTAAAGCAACTGCATATACAAGAAAGAATGTCCCAGGATTCACATCGATTGAAGATGCAAATAGCGGTAAAAACGTCGTAATCCCTCCATATGCAAATGATAAAAAGAAAACTACAATTGTAATGGATAGAACCGATTTTTCAAACAACTGCATTTTCCCTTTTTCTTTTTGTGGTGTGAATGGCGTTTTCGTCATGGACGATAATAGGACTGCCATAAAGGATAAAAGGGTTGCCAACAAGAATAGGCCGTGAAATGAATAATTTTGTACAACCGATAATCCAATCATTGGGCCGATTGCCATTGCAATTGTCATAGCCATCCCGTACCAACCCATACCTTCACCACGGCGTGAATCTGGAATAATATCAGTTATCGCTGTTCCAACAGCTGTTGTAGAAACAGCCCATGTCACCCCATGAATAACCCGTAAAACAGCTAAAAGAACAATAGTCGATGCTAAATTATAAGAATACATCGTTATCCCAAAAAAGACGAGTCCGAAAATAATAAAAGATCTTCTCCCATATTGATCTAACATTCCTCCGATAATCGGTCGTATTATAACTGCTGATATAGTAAACATTCCCATCATAAGTCCAACTTGTGATTCATTGCCGCCTATCTCTTTAATAAAGAGCGGGAGCGTTGGTACAAGTAAATAAAATCCTGTAAATAAAAATAACATTGCGAAAGTCATTTGAATAAATGATTTCGTCCATAATCGTTCCATTAAAATTCCTCCATAAACACGTATATTCTTGCAATTAACACCTCCATTTTACATTTTCTTAGTCCCTTTTCCCTCCGTAAATAGACGTAACTTTTTATAATAATGGTCCACCATCAATATAAATTGGTCTTACAACTTTATAAGTATACATTAGCCTAAAGTCCTATCTATATGTACCTTTATACGCGTGAAAAGAATATACTACTTTATTATCACAACTTAGGAGTGATTATGTTATGTGGGTATCTTCAAGAGTAACAGCCGTCGTTCCTTCGACTCCTGGGATACACGTTCCAGCCGTTCATACAGCTAGTTCCGATGTAGGAATTGAACTTCCTGCAACTTGGCAACAATATCAAATTCCAGGTCAAGTTACTCCCTCATTTTGGCATCATGGCGCACATCCAAGTAGTACCACCTTTCAAAGCCAAAGTTATCCTCCATTACCTCAGGCTCAAGTTTTTTATCATTTCCCTTCCGTTTATTTCCAAAATTTCTATGGTACTTTTAACATTTAAACGAAAAAAGCACTTAAGATTTGTAATGTTTACAAATCTTAAGTGCTTTTTAATATTATTCATAAAATTTTCTTATTGCCCATTATTAGCAGGAGCCTCTCCTGTATTCCCACCAGTATCTGGTTGTGTGGTCGCTGGTGGCGTTGTATTTCCTTGACCCCCTCCATTATTTGCTGGAGGTGTCGTATTATTTCCTTGGCCTCCTCCATTATTCGCTGGAGGTGTTGTATTTCCTTGGCCTCCTCCGTTATTCGCTGGAGGTGGTGTTCCTTGGCCTCCTCCATTATTTGCTGGAGGTGTTGTATTTCCTTGGCCTCCTCCGTTATTCGCTGGAGGTGTCGTTCCTTGGCCATTTCCATTATTTTGTTCATTTTGTTTCTTTTCTTCCTCTTGTTTCTTTTGCTCTTCTAGTTTCTTTTGCTCTTCTAGTTTCTTTTGTTCTTCTTGCTTCTTAAGATCCTCTTGTTTCTTTTCTTCTTCTTGTTTCTTTAATTCTTCTTGCTTTTTCTCTTCTTCAGTTTTTTGCTGTTGATCTTGTTTTGGTTGTTCCGTTGTATCCGGTACGCTCGTATTTGGAGAAGAATCACGTTTTTCCCCTTTTATACGTAGCTCACTACCTTCTTGAATTACACTACTTGGCATTTTAAATCTTGATTTATCTGTAGCCATCTCGCTCATCATTTCTTTAAAGATCAACTGTGCAATTTTCGTATTTTTACTACTAATATACTCGTCTTTACCATCTTTCATATACCCAGTCCATACTGCCATCGTATATTGCGGCGTATAACCTGCAAACCAACTATCACGAGTTGCACTTTCTGGAATTTTATATTGAGCTAATTGTTTTGAAGCATAGTTTGTTGTACCTGTTTTTCCAGCTACATCTAAAGAACTTATATTTGCCGCTGTACCAGTACCTGATGTCACTACTGAACGAAGCATATCAGTAATCATATATGCTGTAGAGTCAGCTATAACTTGTTTTGGTTTTTGCTCAAAACTTTGTGACTTGCCGTCTGGATAAACTATTTTCTTAACAAAATGCGGTTTTGCATACTTTCCACCATTTCCAAATGTCGCATAAGCACCCGCCATTTCAGTTGGTGATACTTCGTTTGTACCAATAGCTGTAGATTCTGCCAGCGGTTTATTAAATGTAATACCTAATTTCTCAGAGAATTCCTTTGATTTATTAAGTCCTACTTCTTTTGCAGTTTTAACTGCTGGAACGTTACGTGACATTTTTAACGCTTCACGCATAGTAATTGGGCCTAAATGACTTCTGTCCGCATTTCGAAGTTCTTGTCCAGTTGAATATTTAAATGGAGAATCATCAATTTGATGATACGTAGCCCATTTTAAGTATTCAATTGCAGGACCGTAATCAAAGATTGGCTTCATCGTCGAACCAGCTGCACGATCTAATTCAATTGCCATATTATGCCCTTTAAATACTGCTTTATTTTCACCGCGTCCACTACCTATAGCACGAACCTCACCTGTTTTCGTATCCATAAATGTGAAAGCACCTTGGAATTTATCATTTGGATAATCGATAATATTTGTATTTAAAATATTATCAGCTAATTTCTGTGCTTTTGGATCCAAAGTTGTATGAATTTCTAAACCATCTGAGCCAATATTAGCATCGGGCAATTCTTTTTCTACTTCTTTCACAACTGCATCCATAAATGCAGGATATGGCATTGCTTGAAGTTCAGTTGCAGGTTTAAGACCATCCGTTACTGAAACTTTCGATGCTTCTTCCATTTCTGCTTTTGTAATATAACCATGTCGATTCATTAATCCTAGTACAACATTTCTTCTTTCTGTTGCCCTTTGAACATTTTCTGTTTTCGTTGGATCATAGTTATTCGGCGCTTTTGGTAAACCTGCAAGCATCGCAACTTCTGGTAATGTTAACTCCTTTAAATCTTTATCATAATAGTTTCGTGCTGCTGTTGCGATACCATATGAACGGTTTCCTAAATTAATTTTATTTAAATACATTTCTAAAATTTCATGTTTTGAATACTGTTGTTCTAGCTTATACGCTAAATATATTTCCTGAACTTTACGTTTTGATGTTTTTTCCATCGATAAGAAGTAGTTTTTAATAACCTGCTGCGTTATTGTACTTCCACCTTGTGAACCGTAATCTCCTTTAAGACTCACCAAAACAGCACGGGCAGTACCTTTAAAGTCTACTCCACTATGCTCATAAAAACGTGCATCTTCAGTTGCTAAAAATGCATTTTCTACTAATTTAGGAATTTGATCATACGTAACATTCGTCCGTTTTTCTTTCCCGTATTCATATACCAAATCGCCATTTTTATCATAAATTTTTGAGGATAACGGATTAACAAGTTTTGCTTTCTCAAGTTTTGGTGCATCCTTAATCATTACGAAGAAGGTAGCAACCCCCGCCACTAAACCAACAATACCAAGTAATAAACAAGTAATCAAAAACTTACGAAAGAATGATGTTTTACCTTTTGGTTTTTGTGTTTTAGACGCTGGCTGTTTTTTCTTTTTAACTTGTCGTCGCTCCTCTCGAGAACGATAATTTTCTGACATGTTACTTTCTCCTGCCTTTCAATTCTCCCGTTGATTTACTTAAAAATATTGAGGTCACTTTCTAAAATGAATTTAATTAAGAAAGTATATTGACCTGGAGCATTCAATATTTTCCTAATTCACAGATTATAAATTTTAGAATTCTTCTTATACAAACTATTTTCACTTCTATTTTCCTAATAATGCTGCCCCTTGAAGCATAGAATGTAAAAAGTGAATTTTTCATACCTCGTATAAATAATATACCTTTTTTTCAAATGGTCAATATTTTCTTATTTATAAATCAAAGGTGAAATAAAAATAGCACAATGATATGTACTTCGTGTGAACTTCCTTATCATTACGTATAACGAACATTTAATATATTGTATATAAGTATAATACCCCTTTAATTATAAGGATTTCAACACCACAACCACAACATCTACAAGAAATTATTAAAAATGAAAAGTGAGGAGTTGCATAATGATGAAGCTATCTCCCGTGAGTTCCAAAAATATTGTTGCTGTTGGCTATAATCCTTTTTCTATGATTTTACGCATTCAATTAAAGAATGGAATGTATGATTTCTTTAACGTGCCTGAAAACATTTACACCGGTTTATTAAGCGCACAGTCTAAAACTAATTATCACAATACTTATATTAAAAATTCTTACCGCTATACTAAAATTTAAACTTAGACAGAATGAAAAAAAGAAAGGAGGTAGTCCCCCTTTCTTTTTACAATCATTTCACGACTTAGCTATCTTCTATTCCTCTTATTCATTTCATCATATGCTTGAATTTGTTTTTTTAATCTCCGGTCTGCTTTTTTATCATGTACAACTAATATCGCATGTATAACTCCTGGAACCCAAAATATTAATGTTAATAGGAAGTTAATTATCGCTTGAAATGGTTTTCCGCAAAATAATACGGCTACTGGTGGTAGTAGAATTGCCAGTAAATACATCATCTCTTGAAAACTCCTTGTTTTGTATTTTTTATCTCTCTTCTTATCATACGCTCACAAAACCAATTATTTTTATATTTCATACATTCCAATTAAGCATAAAAAACTTTTCTACTCTTATATATTCTATTCCAATGCCTAAAAACCTACTACTTTAATCTTACCACGTATGTAAAATTGAAATCCCCCTTCCTTTATCAAATGTGTATTTTCATATTTTTATTTTTTCTAATCTTTCTTCTTTCTCTATTATAGTTAATCCAATCGCAGAAATAATAGTTCCTATTGCTTGTATCCAAATACCAATGAGTGCTATTCTCTTCTCATCTTTCTTATCAACCATACTGCCCTCATTTTCTATTTCATTCTTTGATACATTAATAATACCTTGATACGCTTGAAGTCCCGCACCTAAACTTTGCAAAGAATTACCTAGTATTATAATTCTCTGTATTGCTTTCATCTGAAGCAAAGCTGCTTCTACTCCTAAAAAAGCACCAATCGATTGTAAACTGTTCCCGACAATTATGAGATAATCATTCTCTTTCAATTGTTTATTTATATTAAAATATGTTCCTATTACATTTGATATATTCCCTAATGCTAATAATTCAATGCCCATTTTATCAAGCATTTCACTTTTATTCTCCAAACACATATTTTGATTTTCTCTTTCAGCTTCATCTCCGGTATCATTACTCGCTATTATTTGTAATATATAACCGAGGGCTTGTAATGAGCTTCCTACAATTACAATCTTCGATTCAACTTTCTCTTCTCCAAGAAATCCTCTTGTCGCCCCAATAGCCGCAGTAAGATTTCCTCCTACTTGAAACCATGCTCCTGTCACTTTTAAACCGCTTGGATTCATTTTTATCACCTATTTAGAAATTTTCTAGTGCTTTTTTTCGCCATACACAAACGGCATCCTTTATCTCATATTTATTTTCTATATGTAATTTTGTGCATTCTAAAACGTGTTAATCATACAAAAAAGCACCTTTAAGGTACTTTTTTTAGACAAAGCGTATATCACTGAAAATATGCTAATTAAAAGATACGTATACAATTCAAAATATATTTACATACATTCTGGGCATGTCAATGAAGCTCCATTTTTATCTATTGTTATATTTAATATATATTGAATCGCGTGATGTGACCACATTTCAGGTGTGGGTGATTCATTTACATACTCTGGTGCACATGAATACAGCATTGGGGTCCTGATACTTCCGCCCGGATCTAAAGCAACAACAGCCATACCATAGGGTAATTCAAGTGCCATAGATTTCGTGATACCTTCAATTGCAAACTTTGAGGCACAATATGGCGCCAGCTCAGCTTCTCCCTCTCGGCCCCAACTAGAACTCATATTAATAATCATTCCTTCTTTCCTAGCTACCATCGCTGGGACAAATGCCCTAATTACATTTACTACACCATTTACGTTTACATTCATTACATTTTCGAATTCTTGAGCTGTTACTTTCCACAGTGGCGCATTTTTATTAACAATCGATGCATTATTTATTAACAAATCAGGTGCTCTATATCTATGAAGTATATAATTCGCCCAATTACTTACTTGCTGGGAGTCTGAAACATCGATTATTTGAAAATCATGTATATTACCGTAATATTTTTTCAATTCTTCAATTTTATCTTTTGAACGTCCACAGCCATATATATTCCATCCCAATTCATCAAATCGATCAACCATTGCACGACCTAATCCTTGCGTCACTCCTGTAATCATTACAATTTTTCCAGTTTCGTTTCGCTGCATATACCTCTCCTCCTTTATAAAATTTTACACTCTCCCTTTTCATTCAGCCATTTACTAAAGTATCAACTCATTTCATACTTTAGTAGGAGTTTTTATGTAAGCAAAAAGAGTAACCATAACAGTTACTCTTGCTTATATATCAAAAAAGTCATTATTTATTTCGTTATTGCTTTTATATTTCAGCTTCTCTTTCCCGCATTTCTCACACCGATACATAAAAGCTACACCAAGATTACTTCTTTTCAAATCTTCATTATCCTGCATCTTAATAAAACCATTTTTATGCTTACAGTGAGATTCATCTGAAAAAATTTCAAACTAATTTTTCATCATAGAACAGTTCACCTCTATGAAAGAATCTTCATCTAGTCTGATTACCTATTTTTATTTAAATTCTCAATCTCATTTTGCAACTTTTTGAATTGTTCAAAATGCATAGTGATAGATTGACTATTTCCATAATCAACACTATGCTTCACAAATAAAACACCAGTGTCATGAAAAATTGCTTCCAGTTCTTTTCTGATGGATACTTTCATTATATGTGCTGTTTTAATAGCCGATAAAATTGCAATTTCATTAAACTTTAATTTTATTTCATTTGGACAAAATGCTTCTTCAACCAATATAACTTCATTGCTATAAATAAGTGCAACAAGATTACTTGATTTTGCATCTGTTAAATCTACTTTTTTTATAACATTATTCATTACATTTTGCCTCCTTTGATTTCGCATATATTAATTATACAATTATTTTTCATAAAAATTACTCAACCTTACATTAATTTTAACATACTTTTATTGTAGGATTAAGCTACACTTCAAACGTTTTACTATTCCACAATTTTTGTTACATGAACCATTTGGACTATAACACCATATAGTAGTATTAACAAATGATTGTAAAGCGGGTGAAAACTATGCCCTCAGTTGTAGGGAATTTAGTTGTACAAAATAGTAACGGTTCATTTAATTTAGGCGATTTCTACAATGTTTCTCCGAAAGAAAATACGAAGGCTTATAATGGATCTGGTGCTTCAAATGTTGGTTTTGTTGTTAATACTTTTAATGGTGTGAGCGCGACTAATACTTTTGATTCTGACCTTGCAGATCAAAACCAAGTAGGTACAGCTTAGTCCTATTTTTTCATCGTACTGTTTAGGAATAATAAATTTGTCTATACTATAATCAGGCTGTTACACAGCTATTATTGATTTTTGGAGTACCCTATCTTTTTCTCCCTTTCCCTGGGGCTTAGCAGCTAGTATGAAGCTAGCTGCTTTTTCTTTTCATTATTTATATCCCTCATCTAACATAACGTAAAGGAAGCTAAAATTGAAATTCCAGCTTCCTTTACGTTATTTCAATAATATCAGAAGTATTAAATACGTAAGTTTTATAAAATGCGTCAGTACATATTACAATGCACTTTAGCGGGTTTATATGCACTACTGTCATATAACTTGTAAGGATGTAACCATCTTCAAAATATGTCACCAATATTTCTTTCTCAGACAATAATGACGTTAATAATTTATCAGAAATTCTCTCTTTTGCTTCGTTTGTTAAGAACGGTTTTTGTACTTTAAACTTCTCTCCAACAATCTTTCGCATACTTAATAACTGTTCCGACATTACTGTAAATGGAACCCATTCTCTTTCTATTTTCTGCACCTTTACATCATTCATTTATTTATCTCCTTGATCATTTATCCATTTTATTTCACACATATTGTTCCTCGATTATTCGTTAATAATTGCTAGGCTCATATTTATCCCGCATTAACAGGTAGTGAAGCTCCTACCTCAAAATCCGCTATATGCGAGGAGGTAAGACGAAAATCAACTGCCCGTAAACGCTTAATTGGTGAAAGCTAATAAATAACGGACGATGAACACCCCGCTAATTAAAGTTTCACTTTATTTCTTATTCGTATACTATCTGCACACACAAGAACATCCGTTCTAATTATACACGAACCTACGTTCTTTTGGAATGATTTAAATTATATTTTTATCCATCATTTATTTTTTCTTCATCAAATGAGCTTTTCACTTCTTATATAAAAGTTTTAATTTTTCAAGTTTATTAACCAACTATAAATGAAAGCATATATTATAAAGAACGAACTCACAAAATTTCTATAGAAAAGAGAGCAATGTAAACACTCTCTTTTCGTACATACTGTTTAAGAATACATATTCTCCCCTTACTACATATATTTTGGTTGTACTATTATATGTAATTCCCTCTCCGTTACTGCTTTTTTTGGGTTACGAAAATACTCTAATTCGTATTTTAATACTTCATACTCAACCATCCCAATCTTAATCCCTTTCGTTTCCTTTAAAATAGCTAATAAGTTACTTATATCTTCATCATACGATTCAAAAACCTTCCCTCCATCTTCTCTTTGAAAAATTACTTTCATATTTTCTCCTCCTACGTAATATATTTATCTATTAAATAATTTGTTTAAAAGCATTCTTTCTTTATCCTAAAAGTTTCATACTAAAAAGAACATCCTTTTTAGTAGAATGCTCTGCTTTTCACTTCATTTCACATCAATATTTTTTCAATACTATTGTATGTTTCATTCTGCAAATTATGTTTATCCACTTCAATAAAGAAAAACTTAAATCAATTCAGGTTTTAATTAGCCCACGCCAATCAGACTACATGCAAATAGTGGGATGAAATTAATAAATCCACTTTATATTTAATAAAATTAAGCAAACGAAACATTATAATATCAACATTCTATGAAGCATTGATCATTCCAATTTAAAACAATTACATAAATTCCCATTGTAATTCTTAATATTTAAATGTAATATTATATTGTCTTACTATCTATTTATAACTCACACACTAACTAGAAAAGGGAACCTATAAAGGTTCCCTTTTCTAATTACAGTCATTATTTCTTTTCTAGAAATTCAAATGTATTTTTAAAGTCTTTATCGTTCACTTTAATATCAACATCTTTCAGTAAATCATTGACTACTTGTTGTTTCCATTTTCCAGTCGTATCTTGTAGTCTTTGCTGTTCTAAATCTTTACGAATTTGATCTTTTACTTCATCAAATGGCTTCAATTCTTTTTTATCTGTCACTTTAATAATATGGTACCCGTAAGTTGTTTTTACCGGCTCACTTACTTGTCCTGCATTTAATTTATATGCAGCTTCCTCAAATTCTTTCACCGTTTGTCCTGGAGCAAAACCAGTTATTTCTCCGCCTTGTTCTTTTGAACCAGTATCCTCTGAGTATTGCTTGGCTAAAGCTGTAAAATCTTCACCATTATTTACTTTCTCTTTCACTTCTTTAGCAGTCTTTTCATCTTTCACTAAAATATGACTTACCTTCATTTCTGGTTTATAGTTATCTTTTACATCTTTTTCTGTGACAGTCGCTTTAATCGCTTTCTCAAATGCAATTTCTGGCTTCATTTTTTCTTTTAATTCATCTTCATTCTTCAAGCCAACTTGCTCTAAAGTCGATTTGAAGTTATCACCCATCTTTTCTTTTGCTTCTTCTACTTGTTTTTTTGCTTCCTCATCTGAAACTTTATATTTATCTAACAACGCCTTACTTAACACCATTTGGTATAAAGTACTTTCCCCATATTTTTGTCTTAATTCTTTACTTAACTCTTTTTCTGTAACATTGCCTACTTTTGATGTTACTACGTTGTCTGAGGAACCACATGCCGATAATGCCAGTACTACGCATGAAATAATTGTTCCTAAAAATAGCTTTTTCTTTTTCAATTCAAAATACCTCACTTTTATTATTATATAAGAATAACTATACAATGTACTTGTGTTAACAATGTGTTTTCCACATGTAATTCATTTCATTTGAATAAACTATGTATCTTGTTCTTTTTTGTTCAAATATTAAAGGTCATCTTACTATGTATCAGTAAAATGACCCTTTACGTATTCCTATAGACTCTTAATATTTACATGTTCTTCCAGTATCCAATTATTTTGCCCGATATCTACCGCATTTTTGGCTCTGCCCCACACACGAAAAGATTTTGATCCATCAATATTTCCTTTATAATTTATACATTCAGGCTCTGCATAGTAATTAACTCCATACCCAACGGGATATTTTGAAGATGCATAAAACCATTTCACATCAAAATGTTTTACATATACCCACTGTTTATCATTGCCTAAGCAAATCATATCTTTATTTGCGCCTCCCCAATAACCATGTAAGACTAAATATGGAGTTTTTTGAGTGATTGTACCTGTAAACTGAGGATTCGCAGGATTTTCATATAGATTTATGCCATATCCATCAGAATATTTCGAAACCGCAATACCAATACCAGTTGATTGTTGTGTATCCTCTTTGCCGGATTGAACAGATTGATTTACTTGATCCGATCCTATAAACCAAGAAAGCGACTTTTTTCCTATTAATTGATTTAAATCACATTTCCCAATACCAGGAACATTTCCCGAATCAGTATATTGCCAAATATCACACGGATATGCTGGCTTATTTCCTCCATAACGAGGAATCCATACAAAATCAACTTCAATATTACGTGCTCCAAATGATACATACGTGTGATGCCCCACGTATAGCCCTACTTTTTTCGCACCTAAACGGCGTAATTCATCTATAAACGCTTGTGTCCCCCCTTGCATATCCATCATCGTTTGAATTTCTACGTCCACCACCCAAAACTTAGCAGATTTATCGCCACGACTCCAAAAATCTTGTGCCTCTTTCCTTGCATCAGCAATAGATATAAAACGACAAAATGCATAATTACCAAATGGAATACTGCGTTTCTTCATTTCATTCACATAATTTTGATACATAAAATCTACCGTATTCGAACCATCTTGAACTCTAGCAATAACTAAATCTAGCTGAGATGCTGCAATATCCCAATCAATAGTGCCATTCCATTTTGAAATATCGATAATATACCCCAATACAATTCATCCCCTTTTTAATATCATATTCAAAGCTTGTCTTATTAAAAGCCCCTTATGCCTAATACTAGCTATCTATACTATAAATAAAGAAAATCTATATTTTTTTCAAAATATACGATCTTTTAATTAAGTTTCTACTAATTTTTCATAATCTAATCACACCATTAAACTCCATATCATTATCAACTCAACTAAAAATTTCATATTATATATTAATCTAAACAAAAAACGCAGTATACAATACTGCGTCTTAGGAGCTGATTTTATGAAAAAAAAACCTATCGTGGTCAAAGTTCCACCAAACTCAAAACTAAAAATCACATTTTTCGGTCCTTTTAACGAGGTAATTACAAATGTTTCTATAATTAATCAACTTTCCACACCTAAGTGTCAAACTATTACGCAATATCCAAACTATAAGAAATACGAAACTGAAGTACGATCATTATCCAATTGTTAATCATATTTTGATTAGCTAAACGACTTCAGTAAAAGACTAAAATTACTCATTTCATGATATTCTATTGATAATCTATTGATTTTTCACACATTTTTGTTAACCGAGCATATATTATCGTATGGAGATTATCCACTCATAAAACCTATCTTTCTTTAGAGCGTACTGTTTATGTATGCTCTTTTTTTATTTATCCCTCATCCTGTATATATAAACCTGTTTACTTTTATATTTCACAGGCGATCCCCCATCCTGCTTACTTATAAACAATTTAATCAATGTGAACTCAATAATACTCCTTTATTTATTATACTTTCACTCCTCTGTTACATTATTGTATTCACTCAAACATTATATTCATCTAATATATATCCCTTCTAAATTGACCATAGATGTATTAAAATCTTTATATACTCAAGGAGGTCAAATATGTTCAAATTGCATCCAATACTTCTCATCTTAGGATTTATTTTATTTTTATATAGTGTAATCGCCTTAATGTTATTCCTTTCCATACAATAGCAATACCTACACAAACCTTTGTTAAATATGTAATTTCTATATAGTAAAGAAAAAACGTAATTATACGGACATAAATCAAGATATCTTTTCTATTACGTTAGACAGCTAGCAAATGTAATACCAAAGAACTTTTACAACCATGTTACTCGTTTCGTTGTACGCTTTTTATTACCTGCAGAATATCTAATACTCATAATAAGCTAGCACTTTCAACCTTACTTCCTAGCATGTGAAATTCTCA
The DNA here is from genome assembly GCF_040448665.1 of Bacillus cereus group sp. MS39. Classification (NCBI taxonomy): domain Bacteria; kingdom Bacillati; phylum Bacillota; class Bacilli; order Caryophanales; family Bacillaceae; genus Bacillus; species Bacillus cereus group sp. MS39. The sequence continues at coordinate 3,131,963 of NZ_CP123058.1, forward strand.
TGAAACAAACTATATTTAACCGATTTACTTATATATTTTAGAAAAACAATAATAATCCCCCACCATTTGGTGAAGGGGATTAACTAAACCTACTGAAAAGTGTTGTATTGTCTTCGTTATTCAGTTGGTGAAGGGAATCTTGCCGCTTCAAAGTGAACCGTATTCAAACCATTAACATTTTGTACAATTACTCCAGCAACACTACTCTCAGCAAAAACTTCAACTGAATCCCCTGCTTCTAATTGAAGAATAGACGTTACTGAAACATCATTGTTAAAAAATACACCGGTCCCAAAGAAATCATTATCAATTGCTATTGCTGGATTTCCATTCACACGAATCTCAACTCTAGCTCTGTAATTTACATTAAAATCATTTGGAGAAAATGTTATATTCCCTAATACACTATATACCCCTTTAGTCTTCGGAATAAAAATAGATGTTGCTGCATTATATTCATTCGCTAAATCAAACTGTTCATTTTGAAATAATACTTTAACTGAAGTATTTTCCGGAACAGATTGATTCATTGTATTAACAGCTCTAAATGCAGACGCCCTTACAAGCTTTTCTTTCTTATCATCACAACAATTCACTTTTACATACTTTCTATCACATTGACTATTTTTTCTAAAGCAATCATGACTTTTCTTTGTGTAATCTTTACAATACTTACAGTAATAATAAGACGTAGTAAGTCCCCCTTTAAATTTATTATTACATACTATGCAATATAGATTAGAATAGTTTGGACAAACTGTTACTATTTTCAATAGAATAAAATATCCCCACCATTTCGGTGAGGATTATTCTTTCTCTTTTGTTTACTCGACTTTATTTAATTGGAGAAGGGAATCTTGCAGCTTCAAAATGTGAGCCGTCTTCTGAAGGACTTAAAACTCCGTCTATGCTACTTTGTGCATAAACCTCAACTTGATCTCCTTCATTCAATTGAATAATCGTCGAAACACTTACTACATTTCCAAAACCTATTGGACCGAAAAAGTCATTATCTATAGCTATTGCTGCGTTTCCATTTACACGAATTTCTACACGAGCTCTATAATTTAAGCTAGGATCGTTTGGAAAGAAACCAATCGTTCCAATAATAGAGTAAACTCCCCTAGTCTTCGGAATAAAAATAGACGTTACTGGATTATACTCATTTGCTAAATCAAATTGTTCATTTTGGAACAATACCTTTACAAAAGTATTGGCAGGAACCGTTTGATTCACCGTATTTCTAGCTCTAAATGCAGATGCCCTAACAAGCTTCTCCTCGTTGTCATTACACTTACTCGTGCTCTTACAACAATCATGCTGTTTCTTTTTGTACTCTTTACAATACTTACAGTAGTAATAGCAAGACATACTAGTTCCCCTTTCATGCTTATTACTACATATTATGTAAGAGGGATTCGTAATGTTTGGACGAGCTATTGTTTTAGCACTATACTTGTCGCCTATTTATATACACTTGAGAGGAAAACATATTAATAAAAACACAACCTAGATGTATCGTGCAATCCATTCAAATTTAATGGATTGCACGATACATCTATTTTACGTTCCATACAAAAAAGAGCAAATCTACATTCGCTCTTTCCCACATATTTACGGCCCAAAACTTATCATCCAACCTAACATAAATCCAAATAAAGCAAACAACAGCATAAAAACAAATAAACTACATGCCCACAATGCATATTTTCGACTTTTGCTTTTTGTGATCATGCCTATGACTGAGCACACCACTCCAATACCAACTATTTGCAAAAAACCTTTACCTATAAATGTTTCTTGAATAAGCAATATAATGTTCAAATACAATAACGCTAGTAAAGCAATAATGAATGAAATAGTCCCCATCCACGATTCCTGTTTATAAATATGATTCTTTCTTTTTTTTAAGAATGCCAATTCCATAACCTCGCTTCACCTACTTTCAATTTTCTAACTTTTTCGTGGCTCATCAATTTTTCAACTTCTACTTTAGGCCCAGTTACAACTGCCCCGTATGTTTTCACCCCATTTTTTTCAAGGAAAGAAATACGCTTTGACAACTCTAATACTTTCGCTCTAGATAGCTTCACTGCTAAATCTTCATGCTTCTGTAATGACTTTAACACATCAATAAATTGTTCCTCATGAGGTGAATCACTTTCAAAAGCACCACTTGGCCTTGAAATCATATCTGCTGGAAAGCCAATCGGGGCTACATACATACCCTCTTCATTCGTTTGCTTCTCCTCTAATCCTGTATTAACGGCATACCACACAATATCAATAGTAGGAAACATATTCGTTACCTCTTGTACACTTAATAATTCTCTAAAAGATACAAATGCTTCTACAACAGATTCTTGCGGAAGACCCTTTAATACTTGCGCTTCTTCGCTACTATTATAGGACGCATTATAATTATTAGGATGAGACAACACCTCGTTATCTATATATGGGACTTCTGGAATTTTTTCATCTGTTGTATATTCACGGCTTACTTTCGTTGCTCTACTTAATACATAATCTGTTTTCTCTTCTCCTATTCGAATATCTTTCTTTCCTACCCTTTTATACAAATCAAAATGCAATTGCAAACTAAGCGGCAGCAATGTTTGCTCCATGTCCCTATCTTTCAAAAATACATTTGGTTCTGTTACACTTAACGTTTGATTTACTACATTCCGTATCTCCATTGCGTTTGTAGGTGCCACTGTATAATATAAGAGTGTAGATATATATATAATAGGTTGAATAAGTAGTAAAAAAGTAAATACAATCAAAACATTCGTAATACGCGCTCTTTTTTTACCTATTTTCAACACTTGCTCCTGTTTTCCATCAGGAAGTGAAGCCGGTCTTTGATGAAGAGCTTCTTGTAACAATTCTTTATAATCATCTTGTTCAGAATGAGGTTTATCATTTGTCATTTTGACTCTTTTCCTCCTTTAACAATTCTTTTAATCTCTTTCTCCCGCGAAATATGTGACTTTTATACGTGTTTACCTTTAAATCTAATACAGTAGCACCCTCTTCGTACGTTAATTGATGTACGTCACATAATAAAATAGATTGTGCCTCTACCACTGGTAAAGTATGAATAATCTGAATTAATTTTTCGTAACTATTTTTTGCGACTACATACTCTTCTGTAGATTCCCCTGCTTGTATTGTCTCTAATTCTTCCGTTCCTACAAAAGTTACTTTTTTCTCTTTCCTAACAAAATCAATAAACGTATGATATGCCACTTTAAATAGCCATGATTTTACCTTTTGGTTTTCATAGTCTTCTAGATAAAGATACGCCCGATAAAAAGTCTCCTGCATCAAGTCCTCCGCTACGTGATGGCTACGAGAAAGGGAAAATAAATACCGGTACACATCGTTTATATAAACCTTATATATTTCTTCAATCTCCATCCCCCTCCTCCTTTCATATATAACACGAATAAACAAATTAAAAAGTTGCATTATTTTCCCTTTTTTCTTTTTTATTATATAAAAGAAATATCATTTATACATTTTAATAACTATTTACAATTATAAATAAAATATGTGATGTTATGGCTGTAAATATCTTTCAAGATTAGAAAAAACGGGTCAAATCTTCTTTGTAGGTTAATAGTTATAAGACAATCGTCCTATTCGATATAACCACAAATAGGACTTCATTGCTACATCTCGATCTAATCCACGTAAATAAATGTTCATGTATCCTTTCATACAGAGCCACTAACCATCATTTTTCATGATAAAATAATCCCTATTTTTTCTTTAATCGGTATCATCTCATCAAAAAACACTTGTAATATGTACGGAGATTATCTCATCGACTATTTACAAATTGTAGTTGAGAACTATTTGACGCTTACATATCCCCCTCTCCATTTGCGGGTAATAAGACTCCCAAAAAATTTCGGAACATGCAAGAAAGATAGGTAGGAGCCGGATCGTCCGTATATGTCCAATTGGTGAGGACTAATAATCGGTTTGGGATACCTGCCCCTACTGATTAAACTTTCAATTTATAGATTAAATACAGTTCCATACGGGATAGTAAGAAAAGAACTTCCATACGGTGTGATTTGATGCACTGGGTAAAAATACTCCATAGATGAATAATACGGCTGGATACCTTGTTGCTGCATTTGCATTTGTTGTTGCATTTGTAACGCTTGTTGAACAGCTTGAACTGTACTTTGTGCTCCGCTAAACGTTATTGATGTACCATACGCTGGTCGCATACCTGCTTGGGTAGTAAAATATGAATAAAACATTATTTTCATCTCACTTCCGTAAAAGTAATTACAATTTATGTTATGATTTTTTATTTCAGTGGGTGTGGAGAATTAATCTATTAGCTTTGATTAAGTTTAAAGAATTTTTATTATCTGTTACACTTGCATATTTCATTTACAAGGTTCATCTACTAATACTAATTTAATTTTTGAAGGGGCATTTCATTAACAAGTTTCTGATAACTATTTTTTAAATTCGACCACTTTCAAAATTTTAGAAATGAATGTTCAAGATTACTAAAAATAGATTACTTATCTATACAACCTTCACAAAATAAAAACACCCTAAATGGATGCTTTATTTTTCACTACTTTTATTCATTAACAATAATTCAATTGTCCTCGTATTTCACCATTAGAATGTTGTACTGTATGAACATTAATATATATGTTTCCAGATATGATTTCATTTACAAGAGTACCTAATGTTTGACCCGCTAACGGCCCGACCAAATCTTCTTGAGTAATCATTCCCGTAAGAGTTGCACACTCTATTGAAACTGGATTTGTTATAGGTCCAAATAAAAAAGCTACAACAGGACCGTTCGTTCCTTTTGACCCAAGATGCAGATGGACAGCTACTACATCCTCTATATCGAATAAATCTAACTTGAATTTTAAGCTAAGCTTGTCCGGGCTTAATTTAAAGAAAGCCTCTCCTCGAGCATCTGTTTCTACTGGTGGAACTTCATTCCTGCCGCGTAACTTTGCAAAGAACATATTTACCACTCCTACGTTTTTATATACTCCTAATATATTCTTGTCCTTCATATATGGTGTTAATAAATCAGCTATTAGTCTACTTAATTTTTTTATACTATAGGTTAAATTATCAATTCTATTAAATCCACTAATTTGACTATTTCATATTACAATTTTATTCATATACTATATTAGATTACTCGAAAGGAGGCGAAAGTATGGAAAGCTGTGTTTTGTTCGTTAATGGACAACCTCTTTTAGTGGTCTCAGTCGCTGGAATCGAAATTGCTAGATTAGAACTTTCTCTTCAAGTAGCATTGACCTTAATAGCATTAGGAATTCCAATCTGTGCATAAACGTTAGGTATCTATTCAAAAGAGAGCTTAGGCTCTCTTTTTTATTTATATCTTTCCTTCACAACAAAAAAGACACCACTAAAAGCATGGCATCGCGTAAAATAACTGCTATTTGTTTAATCATTTCTTCACTAGCAACCCTAATTCATGTAGAATTTCTGAGAACGAATAGCCATATGCAAAACCTACAATACGAATCCCTGGAATCCATCTATGTTCTAAATTTTCATTGTATGTTTTCTTATAATACTTTAATTTAGAATCTATACTATATTTGTCGTCAATAATTACTTCATCGCTATGAAATCCATCCATTTCAATCTGAACAGCTACGTACTCTGCTCCCTTAATAAAGGCTTTATTATAACACTTTTCTAATTCTTCTAATGTCACTCCCATTATTAACCTCCTTTCCAAATGGGTGTTTTGTTCAATAAAAAAGAGCATCTAGATCAGTAGATGCGAAGATATATAAAAGGTAAGCTCTTTGAGTATTTAATAGATTATAAACTGGTTGCTTGTCCTACAATATATTATATGATTTTCATATAAAAATGGTTCATCAAAAAACAAGGTGAAAATTACTCATTGTCATTTTAGAAAATAGTTACATTTTAATTTTTTAAACTAGTCTATCAATCGCTCCCTTCCAACTCCTCATTTTCTTCACGTATTTGTCCAATTAATGAAATTACAGAACCTATGGCTTGTACCCAACTTCCTGCTATTTCTATCAGCTGTCTTCCTTTATTTTTTCATTCGGTTCACTATTCACTTGAGTGTTTGAATTTTTTCCATTTATATTACTTTTCCTATAAAACAAAGTAGTTTTTGCAAATAGATGATTTCTTCACTAGAACACTTAATAAATTACTCTTTTATGTTTTAAGTTAAGAAAAATATATTTCCATTTTGTTTTCTAGCCTTACTTACACTTCCTGTTAATAACCAAGTATTGATTATACGTCCCATAAGAACGTCTCGATTTTCTAAACATGTACTTAGAAGAAAAATATTCCTGAACATTACACAAATACTCCAATCGTCATTACAAGCGTTAAATGATTTAATCATTGCAGTACAACCAAATACTCCAAATAAAAATTTAGTTATACGAACTATCACTCAATTAATCAATTCTTTGCCTACTACATCTCTTACTCAAATCTCTGCGTTATTCCAATTTCTATTCCAAAATTTATCTTCGCTCATTAGTTGTTCAAATCTATCCGACCCATTTCTGCAACAAACATTCAGCTTAATTTTACAAGGAACCTTGAACAGTTCACTCTTAAATAATACTGGACCTAAATGAAATCAAGGGCCTAAAGGAGCAACTGGAACTGTTTTTTTGCGTTCCTTAAAAACTTCATATTCATAGCCCCCCTTGTATGAAATGAAGTAACTGATTAACTTTACGAACTTGAAAAACAGTCACAAATTATCTATATCACTCTCTAATCATATTTTCTAATCTTCTAAAATTCTTTTACAAAATAAAAAAGCAGCTGTTAAGCTACTTTACATTCGTTTTATCCCCAAGTGAAATGATATATATATTCTCCCGTTACCCTTTGATTAATCCCATTAATTCTAGCAAACCTCATTAAGTCCGCCCCTTGAAGAAAATACATCGCAAGCATTACTGGCACTTGTGACCACATAAACTGATAAAGCTCCTCGACTCTCAAGTTTGTCGAAACAATTAAATCATTTACAGGTCCTTGATTCCATACAGAAGTTCTAACTGAAATAAACGGAAGATCCTTCCCATTAACCACTATTCTTGCCATGCTTTGAGTTATGTCCACATCAATTCCCTCCATCATTACAAAAATCGGACCTGTGTATTTACTCCTATGGTTATAAATATTCTCGACTTTTATAAATGACTAAGGCAAACCTCTATTTTTCACTTCTATTCAAATGAATTTATTTATTACAGTAAAAAACAAATGAAATTTTAATATTACTCTCCCTCAACTTCCATGTGTATGAACATCGGTTTTTCTAGCATCTAGTTCACCTCCTTAAAAATGCAGGATTTCCCTTTCCAATATTGAATTAGTAACATTTGGAAAGGAGGTGTAACATGGCGGAAATTAAAGTGGGACTTACACAATTTTTAGACTTCACACTGAAAAGTAGTGCAGCTAAAACAAATTTTGTAAAGAATTTAAAATCTCAACCTGAATATCACCCGGTTTTTGATTACTGGAAACAATTACGAGAAACTGTTATTAAATTTCATAAAAACGAACTACCTTTTGACTGTTTTGAAACTTTAGTACAAACTGTTGACCAGAAGAAAAAGCAAAACTACATTGATGTTATAAAGCAGTACAAAAAATTTATTAAAAACAAAGACGTCTCTTGGTTTGATCCAGGTAAATCACATTGGTTATCAGATAATTTAATCGTCCGCTCATCGCCTGAACTCGGTTTGCTCATTAATGATGAGCCGCATCTTATTAAACTATTTTTCAAAGGAAAAAAAGAGCGAATTGATAAATATAACATCAACTCAACACTGACATTATTAAATGAATCAACATTTTCAAATGAATATAACGATGTGAATTATACTGTCCTTAACATCCAAAAGAACAGAATGTATACGAATAACTCTATTAATAATGATCATTTAATAGCTCTTGAATCAGAAGCCCACCAGCTTTCTTATTTATGGAATAAGGTGTAAAAGGGTATAGGTATCTCTTTCAATACCTTGTTCATGCGTAATTTGGGCACAATTTTCACAAATCCAATTCGTTTCTTTTAATTGAAGCTCACCTTCTTGTTTCTCACAAACAATGCAAGGTGGGCGTTTTTGTTTCTTCACCCATTTCAACATCCTAATTCCCCTGACTTCTTAACCGCTAAATAATTCCTAAGATGTTCTTATGATCCCTTTCGCGTTCCACATCATGTTTTTTCTTTCACTCTATACAGTGCAGCAATTTCCCCTCTTGTTAGTCACGCTTCTTTCACTCATATTACTTTTTTGGGTTGTGATTATTGCTGAAACTCATATAACGCCGCCCTAATCTCTTCTCTCACAACTTCACGAATACGTTCTTATAACGATTCCTCTAAATTCATACATGCATCCCCTACATCTTTTTTTGAATTTCCTGCTTGTTGTTTCATTCACTCATAAAATTTATGAGTAATGATTATCCACCGTTTACCTTCTCTAAGTACCAGAAAGAGATTGCTTGTTTTATCCGACATTACATTTCAGTCGCTTCATAAACATCTCATAAAAATATGTGAGGAAAAGAACGTTATAGCAATGGCTATCATGAATACAATTTAAATTATCCTACTTATAATAGTAACCTTACAATTCAGAAGTTTGACACAACCCTAGAAAAAGCTTATAAAGAAAAGTGAGGTTCCAACCTAAAATATTAATAGTGAAAAAGGAGAAACAAAACATGAAAGAAATCAAATCTGAACAGGAATTCAAAGACATTATCGCAAGTGAGGAGCCAGTAGTTGTTAAGTTCTTTACTACATGGTGCCCAGATTGTGTGCGTATGGACAACTTTATCGGAGATGTAATGGAAGAGTTCAATAAGTTTGAATGGTATTCTATTAACAAAGATGAATTCCCAAGTATCGCTGAAGAGTATCAAGTAATGGGTATTCCAAGTTTACTTGTATATCAAAATGGTGAGAAACTAGGCCACTTACATAGTGCTAACGCAAAAACTGAAGAGCAAGTTACTGAGTTTTTAGAAGCATACTAAGATTAAAACCCTCTGAAAAATAATTTCTAGAGGGTTTTAATCTTTTTTCACAATTATCTTTCGTAGTTGTTTCGTCATTTCTTCAGAAGTGTAGTATACAGTTTCTTCATGACCAATGTACATAATTACACTCCTTTCCCCTTCATCTCCGAGGTATAAATGGATACCCTTCGTATCACTATTTTCATATGTAATTAGTATATCGTATTGTGGTGTTTCGCCTCTTTTCTTTTGTTTTTTCATGCCATTAAACATATTATTAATTCCATTGATTATTTGTTTGTCTTCCATGTTTAGAAAATAATTTTCATTTAATCCACCGTATCCATTAAAAGTAGATATGGATACTTTAGAAATATTATGTTCCTTCACATTTTCGTTATTTGATGAATTACACCCAATCATTATAAGAACAATACATAGTAAGAAAAATATTAGTTTTTTCATCCTCTTACCCTCCTACCCTTTAATTGTAAAACAATCCCAATTAATTTCACACCCTAACTTTGCACTTTACAACATATTTTTCCTTCACGAAACTTTGTTATCCCCTTCTTAAAAACCTAAAAAACGTCAACAATGTTTGTATAGACCCACACGAGTTTCGTTTGGTACTCTATTTATAGAAAGAAATTCCTTGTAGAAAGGTGAGTGATTAAAATGGATACTCTTTCTCATAAAGAAGCTGATAAAGGTGCGATTGTCAGCATTATGGCCTACATATTTTTATCCTCTATGAAAATCATCATCAGTTATATTACCCTCTCTAGCGCATTACGTGCTGACGGTTTAAATAACTTAACGGATATCGGTGCTTCTTTAGCGATATTAATTGGTCTAAAAATCTCTCGTAAACCTCGTGATCCAGATCATCCTTATGGGCATTCGCGCGCAGAACAAATTGCATCACTTGTTGCTTCTTTTATTATGGCAACGGTCGGTTTAGAAGTTGTTATTAGCGCCATTCAATCTTTTTTTAATCCGAAACAAGCAGCGCCTAATGTACTTGCTGCATGGGTAGCCTTATTTTCTGCTGTCGTTATGTACTTTGTATATTTATATACGAAAAAGATTGCAGCACGAACAAAAAGTAAATCATTAGAAGCCGCTGCAAAGGATAATTTATCAGATGCTCTCGTAAGTATCGGTACAGTAGTAGGTATTGTCGGTTCGCAATTCCAAATGCCTATTTTAGATCCTATTGCCGCTTTAATTGTCGGCCTTATTATTTGTAAAACTGCATGGGAGATTTTCGTAGAAGCTTCTCATATGTTAACGGATGGAATCGATCCAGATAAGATGGAAGAGTATGCTGGTGCTATTGAACATATTGGTGGCGTGGAAAACATCGTAGACATTCGCGCTCGTATGTACGGGAATCAAACGTACGTTGATATTACAATCGAAGTAGATGCTCGTATGGATGTTGGTGAAAGTCATTGTATTACTGATAACATCGAGGCTATGCTCCGGAAAAAGTTTGGCATTTACCATGCACACATTCATGTTGAACCAATGGAAAAAGAACCTATTATGACATAGGTTCTTTTTTAATGAACGCTTTATGAAATATAACACATAAAACGAGCCAGCTACCGCCAGCTGCCCATCCTGCTAATATGTCAGATGGATAGTGAACGCCAAGATATATTCGGCTAACTGAAATAGATAATACAACAAAGCTCGCTATAAAAATAATCAACAATTTTTTATGCAATGTAATACGTTCTTCTGTAATTGTGACGTATGCAATAAATCCTAAAAAAGCAGTAGCATTCATCGTATGACCGCTCGGAAAACTATATCCAGTTGCAGTAACAAGCTGCGTTACATCAGGTCTTGCTCGTTCGTACCATAGTTTAAGCATACTGTTTAAATAACGAGATCCATAATAATTAATTGTTAGAAGTAATGCACTAAGCAACTTTTTTCTAACGAGAAAATACATTACAAGAATGATGAGTAACGGAAAATATATTCTTTTGGAACCGATAAAAGACACCCAAGTAAAGTAGGCTGTCAAGTAATCGTTTCGAAAGCTTTGAATAAAATGCGCGACTATATTGTCAAATTTCTCAATACAAGCGGTATGATACGAAAGTGATAATACGACAAAACAAATGAGTAGCGTAAAACTTAACAAGTATAAATGTCGATATCGTTTCACATACATAACCTCACTATGCAAAAAAATGGAGCGGTTGTTTTAGTTTTCCTCTCCATCTCTTTTTTATGCATAGTTTATTAAAAAATATAATTGTTAATTTTTTCTTGCATTGTTGGAATATCTTCGTTCGTTACTGTAAAGCGAACCACTTTCTCGTCAAGATCAAGCGCTTCCGCAAATAAACCTGCTAATCCGCGAGATTTTCTGTCTACTTCCATAATAATTTCTAAGCGATCGTAAGCGCTTGGTAAGATTAATAATTCTAGTTCATCTAATTTCCCATAATACTCTCCGGAAACAGGAACAAACTCAAATTCTTGTGCAAACGGAACTTGCTTACGTAATCGATACGGTAATTCTTCACATTCTATATGGCGCGCTTTAAAACCTAATTGATTTACACTCTCTAACACACTATTTAATAGTGCATTAGGCAACACTTGAATGTAATCACGATCACTTGGATCTATACTGCGTTTAATATCAAGACCTGTATGCACCCAAACGGTTTTCATTCCAAGTGTAAGCGGCGTTTCAACTGGCATTATAAATGAAAATGGAATTTCTTTTTTTTCATTCGGCTCAACAGAAAAAGGTTCTGTTAAACGAACTCGCTCTAAATCATATGTTGCTGTTACTTTTTTATCATCCACTTCTCGTACATACGACGTCGATAACGTTAAGTAAATGCTTTCAATTTGTTGGCTAACTGAACCACCAGTTATATGAACCTTCCCTAGTATTTCTTCTCCAACAATATACTCATCTTTTTCAAGAACTGTATCTACTTTTGCATTACCAATACCAACACTTGCTAAAAACTTTTGAAACATGGAACCTCCATCCTTTCTAAAGCAAAAGCTATATCTTTTTTTAAATCTTGTACATTCTCATAGTACGGCGTTTTTATTTGTAACATTCGCATAAGCATCTCACGGTTATAATTTTCCAAAGTTAATTCGTCATACCATGGTTTTTCATGTTTTTCATTAGATTCATAGCCTGCATATAATAAAAATAACGAGAAATGACCAAGCGCATAAAAATCGCTACGAAAGTGAACTTCTCGCATCATAGCTTGTTCACCTTCATAAGTTGTAGCTCGTTCATCACCCTCACCCTTCAATTTAGCCAAACCAAAATCAATAATACTAATTCGATTTTCTTTCATTAATATATTCGGAATACGTAAATCTCGGTGAATAATACCTTTACTATGAAACACCGATACAATTTCTAATATTTCATATAAAATTTTAAAAACTTCACGTTCTGTATATGCATGCCCATCTAAGAAAATATAATCTTCGAAATTTTTACCAGGCATATATTCCATCACGAAAAAGCTTTTTTTCTCCCATACGAAATGATCATATAAACTAGGAATTGCATGATGATTTAATGTTTGTAAAATCATTTTCTCTTGTTCAAATGATTTTCTACCAGACTCATATCTTTGTTTACTCTGTCTTAATTGTTTTAAGACTTTATATCTATTTATTTGTAAGTCATTAACGACATATGTAACCCCATAACTGCCCATTCCAATTACTGATTCAATTTTATAACGTTCTGCAACGATTGTATTTTTTCGCAGTGGTCTATCAAATAAAGCTAGTATACGACGCCATTTCATCAGCTACTTGAAAAGAAGCTACGACTTTTACGTTTTCTTTTATAATGCTGATGCCCATAACCAGATGAACGTCGTTTATAATCGCTACTTGAATAAGAGCGACCTCTATGGCGATAATCACTACTAGAATACGAACGATTTTTTTTCCTACCTAATAAAGAATCAATAATTTTTTTGAACATCCCTTCACCTCTTGAGTAAAATTTTCTTTTAATTATACCAATAATTTCTGACTTTATTTGTGACAAGTTTGTAAAGAGTAAAAAACGACGAGTTAAGCCCGCCGTTACTTTCACTCATCCTCTTCATCAAAAACTTCATCAATCATACATTTCTCTAATAAATACTCGAATGTAATATCTGCGAGATCTTCAATTTCTTCTCGTTTTGGGACGTACCCTCTTTCAATTAGTTGCTCATAAAAAAACTCCGCAATCTCTTCCGTATCAATTACGACCTCAATTTCCTTCATGAGCATCACTCCTTTATTTCTGTTTTATGAAAAAATCTCAAAATTATGTATATGAGATTAGAAAAATAGTTTTTCTTTTTTTATAGGTCATATCCTTTGGACGAGATGCATACGATGGTAGTACAAGCTATCAAAAAGGGGGATTTAATTATGGAATACCAATATGAGGTAGAACAAGAAGTAGGGCAAACAAAAGAAGAGTTCATGCATGAAGATCAATGGGCAGACTCTCTTATTAAATGGCTTTTTATTTTTTTAATAATTGTAGGCATACCTTATACTGCATATGTTGTTGTTCAATTCATTCTCTCTTTCTAGTTAACTATTTTTTCTCTGTCAATTTAACTAAATAATTATGAACAACATCCATAACAATTTTGTATTCTTCATCTTTAAATGTATCGAATAACAATTGATAATCGTTATAAATATCAAGTAATCCATCAATGATCTCTTGACGATTTGTCTTAACACTCACTTTTTTTGAGTTGTTAATTGACTTTAATTTCCCTAAATCTAATTTATTCATACCAGCTTTATCTTGTTTCATTTTCTTCAAAATTGCATTTGCCGTTTGAGCATTAGCAAGTAACGTTAAATCTGATTCATCCGCTTCTAACCATTCACCATCCGTAATTCGTGACAATTCGTATATAGTATCTTCCCATGCGTCATTTTTATATCTCCATACTTCTGTACGAAAACCAACAATACGAAACACATCTTTATCATATCCTGTTACTTGCACGAGATCACCAAATGTGAAATTATAGTTTAATTCAATCCACTCAGTTTCACCTTTTTTCATATCTTGCTCTGAAACGTGCTGCAACGTTTGCTCTACGTAAAACCCATCGTGATTATTGACTTCGTAAACGTAAACTCCATCTAAAACCTTCATATTTGTGATTTTACCAACGGTTCCATATAGCGTAATCACGACTATGTCCCCTACGTTATATTTAGGTTGCTTTTTTCTCGCCATCTATATCTCTCCTTTTTTTGACGTCGTGATTTTGATAACAGTATATGCAACCTACATAAAAACGCTTATCACAGAAGCGTATATTCATAAATTTTTTCAATAAAAAATATCACCGTATAAAAAAATTATTTACAACGTAAAAAAAAGCTAGCAAATAGACTAGCTTCACGTCAAAAAATTCATATAGTTCTTATCTCTCTTGTATGTATAAATCCCAAGCTTCATCAAATATAGACATACTTTCTAGCAATCCACTTAACTCTAAGTATGAACTAATTTCATCATAATCTTCAGATTGCTTTGGAAAGCTTAAATCATCATACATTGCTTCTGCTAAATTCGATACTTCATTACTAAATAAAGCTGCACGATGCTTCATCATATAGTGGTAAAATGTCTTTTTCAAAAATATTCCCTGCCTTTCTAACTTGGATACATTATACAAGGCAAAAAAGAAAAAAACCAGCATAAAAGCTGGTTAAAAGTCGAAATAATTTCTTTTTAATAGACGTGGTCTTCCCATTAATTCTTCATATGTTAGTTGTTTTGGTAAATCTTTCGTATAAATTAGAAACAATTGATCTTCTATTTCTTTCACTGTTTGATCTGCTTGATAGTCCATACCACATGAGGAACAAGAAATGCATGGTGTCTCTTGGATTTCAATGGCTTTCGTACCATCTGGTAATTCCCAATATACAGTATTCAAGCTTTCTTTCGCTTCTGTACTGTCACACCACATACAATTCATACTGCATCACCCTCATTTTTTTTGTCGTTTTCTTCTAATTTAGCCATTTGCGATTGATACTTTTTATCTTTAAGTTGATCACGCTTATCACGTTTATCTTTTAGTGATGCATGAGTGTCATTATCTTCATAGTCTTTACGACGGCTCATACGCTGTAAGTCGTCTGGAACAAGGTTAAATTTCTTATCACTCATAAGACCTGCGATACCAACATCTGAACGTTTTTCTTCGTAGTTTGGATAGATTTCCTTAAAGTACCCTTCTGCTCTTCCTGGGATATAGCTCTCTGGCTCTGGATACGTTGTAATAACACCTTCAAAGTTACGAAGCACAACTTTATCTGCACTTTGCGAAATTAAATAGTTTGGTTGAAGCGCAATTTTTCCGCCGCCTCCTGGTGCATCTACAACGAATGTTGGAACCGCATAACCAGATGTATGACCGCGTAAACCTTCAATAATTTCAAGACCTTTAGATACTGGTGCACGGAAATGACCAATACCTTCAGATAAGTCACATTGATAAATGTAGTATGGGCGTACACGGATTTTTACTAAGTCATGCATAAGTTTTTTCATAATTGGAACGCTGTCGTTAATACCAGCTAAAATTACTGCTTGGTTTCCGATTGGAACACCAGCATTTGCTAGCATTTCACATGCTTTTTTCGATTCCTCTGTAATTTCAATAGAAGTATTGAAATGTGTATTTAACCATACTGGATGGTATTTTTTAATAATGTTACATAAGTTTTCTGTAATACGCTGCGGGAATACTACCGGCGCTCTCGTTCCGATACGAATAATCTCGACATGCGGAATCTCTCGTAAATTTTTTAATACATATTCTAAAATTTTATCGTTAATAAGAAGACCGTCACCACCAGAAATTAATACATCTCGTACTTGTGGTGTATCACGAATGTAACCAATTGCATCATCTAATTGTTTCTTCGGCACACCCATTCCAATTTGTCCACTAAAACGACGGCGCGTACAATAACGACAATACATAGAACATTGATTCGTTACTAAGAACAATACGCGGTCTGGATAACGATGTGTTAGCCCTGGAACTGGTGAATCTTCATCTTCATGAAGCGGATCTTCTAAATCATATTTTGTTTTATATAACTCTTCCGAGATCGGTACAGATTGCATCCGAATCGGACAGCGTGGGTCATCAGGATTCATTAACCAAGCATAGTACGGTGTAATATTTAACGGGATCGTTTTTGTTGAAATTTTAACGCCTTCTTCTTCTTCAGGTATTAAATTAATCACTTTCTTTAAGTCATCCAAAGTTTTGATCGTATTCGTTAATTGCCAAACCCAGTCATTCCATTGCTCTTCAGTAACATCCTTCCACAACTCGATATCCTTCCAGTGACGATTTGGTTTGTATACATCATGTAACATTGCTATTCCCCCTTTTTATACGCTCATCCTTTATATAAGCAATAGTTATGCCAACTCTACATTATTGATAAGTAAATGTACGGAGAACGCTATTACATAAACAAAAAAATATTTGTAAGCACTGTATATGAAATCCATACATACTATCATATTCATTACTTTTTATATATGTAAACACGCTTTTATTGGTGCAAACACACAAAAACCGCCAATTATTCGGCGGTTTTGTCGTACTTACTCAATTTATATTGAAGCGTTTGGCGAGGGATACCTAACATTTTTGCAGCTTGTAATATATTGCCTTCCGTTTCAAGTAACGCTTGATCTATTAATTCCTTTTCCGTTTGATGAAGTGCTTCTCTAAGTGGCAATATGCTCTTCTTCTTTGGCAGATTCTCTTTCCGAAATGTACGCGGTAAACAATTGGCTGTTAGTGTATCCCTTTCTGCAATAATGACAGCATGTTCAATTGTATGTTTTAGCTCACGAACATTGCCAGGCCATTGATAAGCTTGTAGTCTTTCTTTCGCTTCCTTATCCATTTGAAGTACACCTTTTTTATAACTTTTATTATATTCGTTCAAAAAATAAGACGCTAATAATAATACATCCTCAGTTCTTTCACGTAGCGGCGGAATATATAATGAAAAGACATTTAATCGATAATATAAATCCGTACGAATTTTATTCTCTCTTAAACATACTTCTGGTGGCTGATTCATTGCGGTAATAACGCGAACATCTACTTTTCTCGTCTTATTATCACCAATTCGACGAATTACACCATCTTCTAATACACGTAGCATTTTCGCTTGTAAATCGAGAGGCATTGAATTCAGTTCGTCTAAAAACAATGTCCCACCATCTACAAGTTCAAATAATCCCGCTCGTTCAATTGCCCCAGTATAGCTACCTTTCGTCGTTCCGAATAATAAACTTTCTAATAACGACTCTGGCAAAGCTGCGCAGTTTTGTGCAATAAATGGCTTGTTCTTCCGTTTAGAAGCTTCATGAATCGCTTGTACAAATAACTCTTTCCCTGTTCCTGTTTCCCCATATATTAAAACATTTGCATCAGTTGGCGCTACTTTTTGTGCTAATTCTTTCGTCTGTTTAAATCGAGCATCATCCGTCACGATCGTCTCAAATGCAACATGCTTTTTAATTGCTTTTTTTCTAGATGACCGCTTTATTTTTGACTGCAAATCTACAATTGTATCCGTAAGTTTTTGAACTGTAGAATAGTCCTTTGCAATTTCAACAGCTCCAGCAATATTTCCATCTATAAAAATAGGTAACGTCGTATTTACTGTACAAATGTCTTCCCCATTTAAATTTTGATAATGCTGAACTTGATGAACAATTGGTTTTTTTGTATCTAACACTTTCATTAACGTACTTGTTTCCCTAGATAAAGAAGGAAACGCTTCTAACAAATGTTTACCTAACACTTTTTCAATTTTTGATCCATCGTGTTTCGCAGCTACAGTATTATAAAAAATTGTAATACCATTTTCATCTACTGCGTGTATAGCCTCATCAATACTGCCCAAAATCGCTTCAATGACTTCTTGTGTCGAAACTGCTAGCAATGTCATCCCCCCTTTTGCCGAAAATCCAGCAATCACACGCCGAATTTCCGGCATACCTATATGCGATTATAAGCATGACGATTCCGTTCTATTTTTTATACCGTACTATTTAGACAAATCTTTCACCCATATATTCATATCTTCCAGCTTATCGAAAATGTAGCAATTGTTCGCCAATCTTCCTGTATACGTATAACCTAACTGATGAAAGGCCGCATTCATTCCGAAAGAAAGCGATCGAGCAATTGTATAGGAGCAGAAAATCGATTTTTCTTGCAGTTCTTCTTCTAACTTAATTAGTAAACTTTTCATAAACCCATGCTTACGATATTCGGGTAAAGTAGCACAATTTGTTAATTCTGCATTTCCTTCTTTTATATTCATTTCTGCAGATGCTGTACTAATTATTTTCCCCTCGAATTCGTACACATAGTATATTGTATCGTCTTCCTTCATCGTTTGTTTTACATAACTCGCTTCGTTTAAAGGCGTCGGATAAACTTCAAATACTTTTCCAAAGACAGCTGCTAATTCTTCCGCATCCACTTCTGTCGCTTTTCTTAATAAAAATTTCTCTGGGACTATTTTTTCCTTTACTTCTTTTGCTTTAACACCGCTTAAAATGGTATCTTCCTCAGCCCAATGAATACTATTTCGTCTTTCATCACTAATAAATTTCACGAAGAAATATGCATCGTGACCTTGAAAATAATGCGGTATTGTTGCTTCCAATAAAAAACCGAAAGAGAGCCATGTAGAAACATGCTCTCCCTTTCCTTTAATAATACATTTAGTGAAAGAATGCTTCTCTGCTAATTCGTCAATTGTTTGGATAATCCTCTCAATATTTCCTGTGTAGTGGTCTACTCGAATACGTTTATTAAAATAGTCTAAAACACCTTCAACTGTATAGCCATTCGTCTGTTCTCTAAAAGATTCATAGTATTTCATTTTTTCACCTCACACCAATCTAGTAATGTACATGCAATTATTTTTGCGGCAGCTATCATTTTATCAACTTCTATATATTCGTTTGGATAATGTGCTACTTTCGTCTCTCCTGGACCAAATACTATCGTTGGTACGTTAGCGATTTGTGTAAATAAACCTCCATCAGTCCCCCACGGAGATGCTTCAATAATTGGTTTATTCCCTTCGATTTCAACAAAGTTATGCTCTAGTGTCGTAATTAACTCATGATTTTCTTCTAGTTCACCAGGAACCCATCTCGCTCCAAACCACTCTACTTCTACAGGATTTTCAACAAACCAATTGTCCACATCATTTAATTCAGCGATCCAATTCTCAAACTCTTCTTTTGCTGCCTCTATAGTCTCATTCGGCGCAATACCACATCTTCCTTCTAAATTTAATGAATCAGGAACAGAACTTGGCCAGCTCCCTCCTTCAATTTTCCCAATATTAATTGGAATTGGAATCGGGATTCCTTTAAATAACGGGTCTGTAATTCGGGTATTTCTCTTCTCCTCCAATTTTCTCAAATGATCTACAACAAACATACTTTTTTCAATTGCACTTACTCCTTCATAACGTGTACCACCGTGTGCTGCTTTGCCTTTCACATGTAGACGAAACCACATGGACCCTTGTTGTTTCGGGAAAAACTTCATATTTGTCGGTTCTGGAATAATGACACCATCTGCTTTATATCCTCGTAATATAGTCGCTAATGTTCCTGCCCCGCCGCTCTCTTCTTCTATTACACTTTGAAAATAAATATCTCCTTTTAATTCGATACCAGATTCAATAATGGCTTCCATCGCAAGCATCAGTGCGACATTGCCGCCTTTCATATCCGTTGTTCCACGACCATATATACGATTCCCTATTTGCTCACCACTATAAGGGTGATGGTCCCACTGATTCACATCTCCTTCTGGTACGACATCAATATGTCCATTTAATATCATAGATTTCCCGTCGCCACTTCCTTTTAAAGTTGCCACTATGTTCGGGCTATCTGAAAAACTTGTACGCGGTGATACAAAATAAGGATGATCTTTCATTTTAGAAAATGAAGGTTCCCAAATATCAAGATCTAAACCTAGCTCACGTAATTTTTCAATCACAATCGCCTGCGCACCACTTTCATCACCAGATACGCTTTTTTCTTGAATTAATCGTTTTAAAAATTTTACACTTTCCTCTTCATGACTCTCGATATAATCACAAATTTTCTTTTTTAATTGCTCCATATATTACATCTCCCCTCATTCGATTACTAGTAAGTTAGAGCCAATTTTAAAATCAGCTTCTGTATGTTGTTTTATATCTTCCACTGTGTATGGACTCATTAATTCTTGTAAAATGAGTCCACCCTGCGTCACTTCCATAACTGCCATATCCGTAATAATTAAATCTACACATTTCTTTGAAGTTAATGGTAATGTACACTCCGAAACAATCTTTGCATTTCCGTATTTATCGACATGATTCATCACAACAACGACCCGCTTCGCTTTTTGTGCCAAATCCATCGCTCCCCCAATACCTGGAACGCGTTTTCCTGGTACAATCCAGTTCGCTAAATCACCATTCTCACTTACTTGTAATGAACCAAGAATCGTTATGTCTAATAAACCTTTTCGAATCATCCCAAACGCTGTGCAACTATCAAAATAACTCGCTCCTGTAATAAGAGAAGTCGGTAAACCTGCTGCGTTACATAAATTTTCGTCTTCATTCCCTTTTCTTGGCGTAGGTCCCATACCTACAATTCCATTTTCCGCATGAAACATAACATTTATATCGTCAGGAAGATGATTCGGTACAAGCGATGGTATACCAATACCTAAATTTACAATCATACCATTTTGTATTTCTTTCGCCGCGCGCCTAGCAATCTTATCTCTCACTTCTACGCCCATACCCATTTCCAATTCACTCCTTCCGACGGTACGATATAATTTACAAATACTCCTGGGACAACAATTTCTTCTGGATCTAAACTTCCAAGTGGAACGATTTCTTCTGCTTCTACAATCGTTATATCCCCTGCCATAGCTACGTGAGGATTCATATTACGAGCACTTTTATCAAACACAAGATTACCAAACGGATCCGCTTTTTTCGCATATACAATTGCAACCTCAGCAGTTAATGCTGTTTCAACTAAATATGTCTTGCCATTCATTTCAACTGTACGTTTTCCCTCTTCTACAATCGTATCAACACCTACATCAACTAATACCCCTCCAAGTCCTACACCACCAGCGCGAATACGCTCTGCTAATGTTCCTTGAGGAGAAAACTCGATTTGTAACCTTCCTTCGTTTAGCTGTCTTCCTGCATTTGGATTTGAACCAATATGTGAAGTAATTAATGATTTTACTCTTTCATTCGTAACAAGACGACCAATTCCTACATCAGGAAATCCCGTGTCATTTCCTATTAAATTTAAATTTGTAACTCCTTTTTCTAAAATCGCCTGTATTAAAGATGGAGGGGATCCAATCCCCCCAAATCCTCCAAACATTAATGTCATATCATCGTGGAACAAAGAAATTACTTCCTCTATCTCTTTTAATTTATCGAATGTATTCGTAATAGTTGTCATGCGATACTATGCCCTCCTTTTTGCATCATTTCTTCTACACTTTTTGCAAAAATTGAAAGTAATTCATCTAACTCGGAATATGTAGTTGTCATCGGCGGTGCTACAAGCAGTGCACTATCTTCTTTTCCTGCTTGCCCTGACACAGCTTGGTATAATAGAAGACCATTTTTAGCTGCAACCGAAATAAGTTCCGACGCTTTTGTAAACGGTTGCAATTCTACTCCAATCAGCAACCCTTTTCCGCGCACATCAGCAATGATTGTCGATTGTTGCTGAACTTTCTGTAGTCCTTTTATTAAATACTCTCCCTTTTCTGCTGTTTTTTCAGGTAGATTATGTTTCTCCATATATTCAATAACAGCTAGAGCTGTTGCTGCAGATAATGGATTTGCACTTAACGTATGCCCACTCATTACAGAACGCGATCCACGTAAAATTGGCTCCATAACACGGTCACTTACAATCGTCGCTGCCATCGGTGTATATCCAGCTCCTAAACCTTTACCAAGAGTCATAATATCCGGTTCTACACCCCAATGCTCCATCGCAAACCATGCGCCAGTACGACCAAGCCCTGTCATTACTTCATCAGCAATAAATAAAATATCGTAATGACTACAAATATCTTTAATGACTTTATAATATTCTTTCGGCGGAACGACTGCTCCTCCAGCTGCTCCGATAATTGGTTCAGCGATAAAAGCTGCGATATGTTCTGCACCAATTCTTTCAATTGATCTTTCTAGTTCAGTCGCACAAGCAAGCTGACAAGTTGGATATACCTTTTGCACCGGACATCTAAAACAATATGGAGCTGGAATAGTTGGATAATCTTCTAAAATTGACACGAAACGTTGTCTGCGCAGTGGATGCCCAGACATTGATAAGGCTCCCATCGTAATACCGTGATAACTCATCCATCGTGACAAAATTTTATGCTTCCCTTGAATACCTCGCTCTTGAAAATGCTGGATTGCAATTTTCATAGCTGTTTCATTTGCTTCCGTACCACTATTCACAAAAAAGCTCCAGTTCAAATCTCCTACACTTAAATCGCTTAATTTCTTCGCTAATTTTTCAGCTGGTTCACTCGTGAACTGTGATCTATAAACGAAAGCAATCTCCTCTGCTTGCTTTTTTATAACATCTGCAATCTCCTTTACGCCATGCCCAATACCTGCCGTAATTGCCCCTGACGAGCCATCAAAATATTTATTTCCGTTTTGATCATACAAATACACACCTTTTCCATGTGAAATCATTGGATACGGCTGACCAACAAGTGGTTTAATTAAGTAATCGCGCATAGCGCTCCCCCATTTCTCCAATTTGTATATATATATGAAGAAAATTGACGTTTCTTTCATAAAAAAGAACCCTCTGCGAAAGCAGTGATTTTATCAAAAAACTATTATAAAATATACAAATGAGTGCTAAATATTAATTTCGAAAACAGAAAATTCAGAACTTAAAATGAAGACCAACCCTTATCTATACGCTCCAATAACCCTCCTTTATATAAAATAAACGCTTCACTACATATTTTCTTAACATAATATCAGCTTCCCTCAATTGCCGACATTGTGTAAACTTCGACGAAACTCCCTTTAAACTCCTTCCTATTCTCCTACTTTATATTGCATATTTTCAAACAAATATCGACAATTAATCCTACTAAATGCATAGCAATTATTTTTATAGAAACCTATATTTCACATACATTCTCCTCCGTTTTATACAATAAAAAAAGAACCGATTAACCACATTAATCAGTTCGGCACGACGCTCTTTTATCGGTTAATACTGCCACTTGCTAACGTAAATAGAAAAAATAATGTTACAAATTCAAGATTCATCCTACATCGTAAAGCACAAAACCTTCCATAACTCCATTCACAATTCCTTTTTGGATATCCCCATCCCAATATTTTATTCCTTTCCTTATATTTAAACTACCTTTCCTTTATAATTTATGTAGGACAATTATCACTTTGTATGTGTATTTGCCCATTATTAAAAAAATCCCTAGTTTCCTAAGGATTTTTGGACATGTTTTCGATATGTTACTTCATACGCTCTTAAGGTTTTTTATTTCGAAATATACATTGTAATCGGTACATCATCATCCAACATAGATGATATATTGCTGTATACTCTAGAAAATTATAAGGCTCTTTCGCCTAAAAAACACTTATCCATAAGCAATACTCTTTATTAATTTTCAACTTTTCTCCTTCAAAAAACAATTTTTTCGCATAACCTCTTTCTTGTTAAGCATATAGTTTTAATGATGACAAAGGAGGAATATTCATGTCTCAATCTGAAATCGAAAAATATGGACAAGAAGCTGCACGTTACGAACAGCTCGCTCGTTACTATCAATTTAAAAATCCGAAAAAATATGTAGAACTATATATGAAATATTACGATGCGCTTACGAAACTGGTACAGGCGTATGAAAAAAGAGATTCACAAGAAGCTGCTTTACCGTCACACATACGTTTTTTTCACTCTGCTTCAAATACACCTGCGGTTGACATTTTAGTAAACGGGCAAAAGGTTATTAAAAATATTTCATTTAAACAATTTAGTCCCTATTTAACATTAGTGCAAGGTAAATACCGTATAGATATTGTCCCTGTTGGAAATGAAACTCCCATCTTTTCAGCTTTAGTACCAATAATGGGGAATCACACTTATACTTTTTCCGCAATAAATAGTGATAATCATCTACAATTACAACCTATGCTTGATAATACACATTTACCAGCTGGTCAAGCAAAAATACGCTTTGCACATTTTTCTCCAGATACCCCTGTTGTAAATGTAGATTTAAAAGGTGGAGATCATTTATTTGAAAATGTACTCTTTAAACAAATAACAGATTTTTTGGAAGTTAGTCCTGGTACAGCAGATATTGAAGTTTCACTCGCCGATAATCCCAGCGTCTTACTAACTATACCGAATTTCAAAGTCGAACCGAACATCATATATACAATTTCACTTTTAGGTTATTCAACTAAAGATCCTAAATTAGAAGCCGTTATACTTACGAATTAAAACAGTCTACACCATTCATTTGGTGTAGACTGTTTATTTTTGAAATACAATTTGAAATTCTGTCCATTCGTTATCTGAACGGCACATGATAGACCCATTATGTTTTTCTACAATTTGTTTACATACAAATAATCCAATACCAGTTCCTAACTTTTTAGTAGTTACAAATGGTTCGAAAATCATTTCTACACTTTCAGCTGGAATCATTGGCCCATTATTTTTTATCACAATTCGAATCGATTGATCTTCTTCAAATACATCAATGATAATTTTCCGTTCTTCTTTCATTGATTCTAGAGCGTCAATTGAGTTCATTAATATATTTAAAAATACTTGTCTCACTTCACTCCGATAGCCAACAAGTGGAATTGGATACGGTAAATTCTTTTCAATCGAAACATTTGCATTGACCAAACTCGGATATAAGAACTGTATAATATCTTGAAACAAATCATTAAGCCAAAATTGTTCTGATTCATTCCACATTTCTTTTTTCGATACGAGTAAAAATTGCGAAATACGAAAATTTAATTGGTCTAATTCATGAGAAATAATATCTAAATAAGATAAACTTGGATGGTCTGCCTTTAATAATTTAACAAATCCCATAATTGAAGTGAGTGGGTTACGGAATTCATGTACAAAACTTGCTGACATTTGCCCTAAAATCGTCAGCCTTTCTTTATGTGTTTCGTTAATATATTGCTGTTTTTCCTCTAAATTTTTTGATATAATTTCCGAGTATTTTAAAACAGTATAATAAATTAATTTATCAAAACAAGTATGTATTTGGGCCATAATCGGTTTCAATTCACGTGCGCTAACATCTAATTCACACATCGCTTCGAAAAGTTCATTTCTTCCCACATTTGCATTATAAACAAAATCTCCAATATTCGCATCTGCCCCTGCACGTTCAATAGCAATTTTCTCGCATAATGGCTGAAGATAATCTATATCTTTCTCTTCCATAGTAAGTTCGATAATTAACTCTAATAAATCCTCTCCATTTTGAACTGCTTCTAGTTTAAATGGATCTTTATCGGAAATTATCATTTTGTTTTTCCAGTTCTCAACGAATTGGTGCCTGTTGTTTTTCAAGTGCGAACAAAATACTTCTTTAATATCCTTATCGATTGGAAAAACCCCCATTCCCTCCATTTCCATGCGACGAACACCCTTTATATTTTGAATATTAACACAAAAAATGCGATTAGTTAATAGATTATTGTCACATTTTGTTAATATGTGTTGATAAAATTTTTTAATGTCTTTATTAATTGTTTAGATTGATACATTCCATTTCCCTTCCTTTCATTCAAAGTTTTTTACATTCAATGCGACTTTTTTTTGCATCCTGCTTCATTCTTTCGTACAATAGAAAATGAAAGGTGTGAAAAATATGGTAAATAAAAATGTGGAAGATTATCTCCAAGAAGGCATTTACGGCCAAAAGCAGAACAAACCAGAAGAACGTAATATGTATTTAACTACATTACGTGAGCGTGTAGAAATCGCTTTAACTATCGGTCAAGTAATGCAAAGTAATGTATATTCTGAAGTAGCTAGTAGCATGCGCTCTTCTCAATCATTACAAATATTCCTAAATGGTGGCATTGCTTACCCACATTTATCAAAATACATTAAATTAGCAAATGAAAAAAATGTTCCTTTTACAATTGTTCAAAATAAAGGCATAGAAACACCAATCGGTTTAGTATTATCTCATAGCACTGCTGTTGACAAAGAACAAATTTATGTAGAAGATGCTATTTTCAAACAAGAAATGAAGTAAAAGGTACACTTGGTTAAATTAAATCGTTCCGAGAAACGTAAAACAAACAATAAAAAAACGAGTATGGAATCGTAAACATTTCCTACTCGTTTTTTATTAGGATGTTTAAGCTCGATCTACTTTATTTTTTAATACACACTAATTTCATTTCTGTCATTTCTTCTATTGCATATTTAATTCCTTCACGCCCCGTACCACTTTCCTTAACACCACCGTAAGGCATATGGTCTACCCTAAACGTTGGAATATCATTAATCATGACACCACCAACCTCTAGCTCATCAATTGCACGCATTGCTTTAAACAAATTATTTGTAAACACACCTGCTTGTAGACCGTAACGTGAATGATTTACTTGCTCAATTGCCTCATCAAATTCTTTAAATGTATTTACTGTCATGAGTGGACCAAATACTTCTTGGCACTGAACAGATACATACTCTGGAACATTTGTTAATACAGTTGGTTCAAAAATCCTTGCATCACGTTTCTTACCACCGTATAAAACAGTTGCACCTTCCTTAATAGCTTCTTGCACCCACATTTCTATTCGCTCTACATCTTTTTTCGAAATTAAAGCCGATACGTCCGTTTCTTCCAGCAATGGATCACCTACAACAACTGTTTCCATCGCTTTCTTTAGCTTTGAAAGAAATTCATCCATTCTCTTTTCATGTACAAAAACACGTTGTACCGAAATACAAACTTGTCCATTGTTTACAAATGCTCCCCATTTTACACGTTCAATTACTTCATCTGTTAATTCTACATCTTCATCAATAATAACAGCAGCATTTGATCCCAGTTCCAACGTAACTCGCTTTAACCCAGCCTTTGCCTTAATTCCAATTCCAACTTTCGGACTTCCCGTAAAAGTAATGGAAGCAACATCATCATTTGTAACTATCGCCTCACCTACAGTTGAACCGGGACCAGAAATAATATTTAAAGCTCCTTTTGGCAATCCTGCCTCTTCAAATAATTCAACTAATGCGTAAGACGATAATGGCGTTTGATCAGCTGGTTTTAGCACAACTGTATTTCCGGCAGCAATTGCAGGGCCGACTTTATGTGCCACTAAATTTAATGGGAAATTAAATGGTGTAATAGCTCCTATAACCCCTATCGGTTTTCGTATTGTGTATGCAATACGCCCATCTGCACCAGGTGCTGCATCAAGTGGCAGTGTCTCGCCGTATATACGCTTCGCTTCTTCCGCTGCAAATTTGTATGTCTGAACGGTACGATCTACTTCTCCCCTCGCAGCACGAATTGGTTTTGCAGCCTCTTTTGCAATAATCTCTGCAAATTCTTCTCTTCTTTCATCCATTTTTTGTGCAACCTTCTCTAAAATAGTCGCACGATCATATGCAGATAATGTATTCATTTTTTTCATTGCATTTTTTGCAGCAGTAACAGCCTCTTGTACATCTTCTTCGGTTCCTTGTGCAATTTCCGCTAACGTTTCTTCAGAATATGGTGCGTATAATGGTTTATAAGTGTTTACAGACTTCCAATCTCCATTTATATATAAATGCTTTTTCATAACTCTTCCCCTTCCAAATATATGTATACAACAATATTTCACCTAGTGAAAGGTCTGACTTATGCCATTGTATCATAGCCCTTATTCTGCCAAAAACATTATGCTCAAAAAAACCCTGCCATATAGCAGAGTCTACGAACTAATTTGTTCTTGAAATGGAATTTGTTTTTCATCTTCTAAAATAACAATTGATTCTACAGTTTTTGTAACTTCTAATCTCTTTATATAGTGTCCATCTAATTCTTTTACACAAAACTTATAATTTTCAATTTCAATGAAATCCTCTTCAGCAATTTCTATATTCTTCGTTAAAATCCAACCACCGATTGTATCAACACCATTATCATCAATTGTTAAACCTAATAACGTATTCACTTCACTAACAAGCACTTTTCCCTCTAGTATTGTTTTCGTTTCACTAACTTGTTGAATTTCTGGCTGTTCATCCGTATCAAACTCATCTTGAATATCTCCCACTATTTCTTCTAAAATGTCTTCAACTGTAACAAGTCCAGACGTACCACCGTATTCATCTATCAATATAGCAATATGCGTTCTTTCTTTTTGCATTTTTAAAAATAAGTCGTGTATTGGGATAGAGTCGATAACTAAAATGATTGGCCTAATATATTGCTCTACTTTCTTATTACTTACTGCATTATGCTGCACAAAATCTGTGAAAATATCTTTAAAGTTTACAAAGCCTATTACGTGATCTTTGTCCCCATCTACAACTGGATATCTCGTATATTTTTCCCGAGACATTTTTTGCAAGGCTTCTTCAGCAGGCATTTCTTTACTTATAATATGCATCTCAGTTCGGGGTACCATTATTTCTTTCGCTATACGATCATCAAATTCAAAAATTTTATTTACATATTTATATTCAGATTGATTAATCTCTCCATTTTTGTAACTTTCTGAAACTAACAACCGTAATTCTTCTTCTGAATGAACCTCATCGTGCCCTTTCGGTGGTTTCAGCCCTAACAACTTCGTAATAATTCGGGCTGATCCATTTAGGATCCAAATAAATGGAAACGCCATACGATAAAAGAAAATTAACGGTTTAGCAACAAACAAACTCACTTGTTCAGCTTTTTGAATCGCGAATGTTTTTGGGGCCAATTCCCCTATTACAACATGTAAAAATGTAATAAACAAAAACACTAAAATTACAGCAAAAATGTCTGCTAGTTGAGTAGAAATGTTCAAATTTACAAAAAGCGTGTCAAACATTTGCTTTAACGCCGGTTTACCAAACCACCCAATCCCCAGAGCTGTAACTGTTATTCCTAGCTGACAAGCAGATAAATATTCGTCTAAGTTTGTAATGACTGTTTTGACAGATGTTGCGCGATTATTTCCTTCTGCAATTAAATAGTCAATTCGTGAACTTCGCACTTTAACAATTGCAAATTCTGCTGCGACGAAAAATGCCGTTAAGGCAATTAAAACAATCACTATACTTATACTATATATGTCCAAATACTTCTCCTTACTTACATTGTAAGCAAGGAAGCCACCTCCTACTTAATTTTATTCAAGTGAAGTAAGCATTCTAATACTCTAAAAAAATTCTACATTAGCAACCACCTTTTTATATATTATATGCATACATAAAAAAGATATTTATCATTATGATAATCTAATTCATTTCCCTTAGTCAAATAGTTCTAAATCTTAAGATAAAACATTTTATATAAACGATATATTCTTCACAGCTTCATTTCGTGAAAAAACACTTTCTTTGCCGATTCCACACTTCTTTTGTCACACTAGAAGGGAACTTCCTTCATAGATCGAAATCATTCAACAGGATATATATAGGAGGGATTATTTTGGAATATAAAACACCATTTATCGCAAAAAAATTAGGTGTTAGCCCAAAGGCTGTTGTCCGGATTGCACAACAATTAAATCTTACGATAGAAAAAAATAAATATGGTCACTTTATTTTCACACAAGAAGATTTAGATCAAATGTTAGAATTCCATCTTTCACAAATAGAGCAGTCTCAAAACTCTCACCCTACTCAAAAAACATCATCAAATGATGTTGAAGAATTAAAAACTCAAGTAAATACAATTGTTCAAGACAAATCATCACATGAATTTGAGCAATTAGCAGCTCAATTAAACACTATTACGAGAAGGCTAGATCGAATGGAAGAACAAATGCAAGATAAGGCAAATGATGTTGTTACGTACCAACTTTTACAACATCGCCGTGAAATGGAGGAAATGTTAGAGCGAATTCAAAAGCTAGAAGCTTCCCTGAAGAAAGAAGAACCAATATATATTACTCCCGATTCAAAACCAACATATGAACGAGAAAAGAAGCCGAAGCGCCGCAAAATGATTTTTAGTATATTTGGATTATAATTTTTAGACCCTTATTAAAATAATAAGGGTCTTTTTTCATGAAGAATGACTTCATATTAAAATAGCATTCTCTTTATTATATATATTCATTTCGCTTTATTTTGTTAACATAATATTTTTACTGTATTCTGCGATTAATGCCTGTGCATGAGCATTCCCTTGAATCACATCTCGAAATTCTTTTAAAGAATACAAATGCGTAGCCCCTTTTCGGGCATGAATTCGCACTGGTACACCTTGTAAAGTATCATGAAACTGAAATGGCTTATCTACCGGTTCAATTGGGAAACCGAGTGTTAATAAATACATATACATTCTTTTTGTCACTGCTGCAATATACCATTCCGCTTTCGTTTCTAATGCATGCATAAATAAAATAGCTGTTAGTCTTTTGAAGTGTCCTCTCCCACGAGACGTTTTCGCAATACTCAACTTGCCTATTTCATACACATTTTTCAAATCTTTCACTAAATCATTTTTAGAAA
Source organism: Bacillus cereus group sp. MS39 (assembly GCF_040448665.1). Classification (NCBI taxonomy): domain Bacteria; kingdom Bacillati; phylum Bacillota; class Bacilli; order Caryophanales; family Bacillaceae; genus Bacillus; species Bacillus cereus group sp. MS39. Next base: position 3,162,942 of record NZ_CP123058.1, read on the forward strand.
ACGGATAGAAAAACTCAGAATTCGATTGCTCTGGTTCCGTATACTTAATACATTCTACTGTACCAATATGATGTTCATCTTCTATTAATAAAAATCGTGATGGATTTAAATTACGTTCTACGAACATTAAGTTTCTTTCTTCACAAAAATCTCCCCATAGTTGCTCGAACCAAAAATGTTCTTCTTTTGTTTGAACACGCTGGAACATATTTACCCGCCTTTCCCATCGCCGCTCTGTTTTTGATAACGCTTTCACTATCTATCATATAAGAACAAATCTTCGTATGCAACTAAAAATATTTATGACTTATTATATTCTGTAAAACGAATTAAATTCCATCTTAATCGTCTTTTATCCCTCATGTACCGTTCTTCTAACAACATACTTATATTACTTTCAAATTCAAATCGTATAAAGTTGTCTTCCATACAGCATATATTTCTTCTTAATCTAAAAAAATCCTTTATAAAAAAGGATTTTTTTACTTCTTCATGCTTTTTAACCACTTCTCAAAAATTTGTACCATTCCATGTTTTCCGGCTAATTTCTCTTCCCCTTGTTTCGTTTTATATGGATATAATTGCAAAAACACACCACATCCAGACTCAATTTTTTTACTATGCATATGACTTCCTGGATATACACAAATAACTTCATAAATGGCCCTTCGATAATAGACTCTCTTTCCATCCTGTTCTTCTACATATTTTATAGACCAGTACTTATACATTTGCTCAGTTGCCTTCGTATTTCCAACGTGCTGAAAAATGTTGTACATTGGGCTATACTTCACTTCAATAATAATAGAAGATTGATATACGTATTTCCCTTCTTCCTTTACATAACAGTCTAAGCGAATGTCTGGCTTCTTCGTATCTTCTCCATTATAAAAATTACTCCCTTTACTTAATGCAATAAGGGGATGAGTTTCAATTAAATCATTAAATGCGACATGTACTCTAATATCATCTCGGTGTAAAACTACTGTCGTTCCATCCTGTAATCCATCTACATAAAAATGTTCTTGAATTTGTTCACGAATGGAATTTCTAGCCTCAAAACCAATTTGCTCTAACATGGAAATAACGATAAAAAAAGCGTAATATTCATACACTAAAAATGTTGGTTTATAAACAAATAATAAAGATGGAGATTGTTCTGTATATTGTGGAAGTACATCTAAATGCTGCAGTAGTTGTTGATGTGGTATCGGTAAATTATGTGAGTACATGTTACCTGTTTCGGAAACTTCTCTCCAAAATGGAGAATGCATTAAAGTTTGAAAGTATTGTACACTTTCATGTACAAAGTGCGCTAATATTTTATATTCTTGTATCTTCATAGAGCTTTTTCGCAAATCCGCCTCTTTTAGTAAATGAATATTTTTATACTTTTGTTTCTCTCTATCGGTCACTGATCCATTACGCTCAATTGTTTGTATAATCGTTTTTACAGCTTGAAATTCTTCTGATTTCTTTCTTTTTGCTCTTTCTAATATTTCAATTGTTTGGCTCAAAAAACTTTCAGCTTCAAGTAAATAGAAATAAAATTGCATCGCTTTAAATTTAAGAAATGCATTTTCCTTACTATTTTTTTGTTCTATAAACTTACGATTATAATATTTTGCATACGGTTTTCTTTCCGTCACTATGGCTCCTTTTCTCGTTGCTTTCCGCTCTTTTTCTTCCCATTTATATTCATGTATAAATTTTGAACTCGATTCTATTTTCTTAAAAATTTGCTTTATCTTTTTCATTTTTTGCGGCAACTTTCTAAGTAACACTAAATAAGAAGAATCTTCAATATCACTAAGTGCAGAGAAAGTCTTTTTATAATAACCTCTATCTAAAATCAACTCATTCAAAATTGACTTTACATAGTTTTGAATCATTTCAAATTGATCATCAAAAAAATTTTTGGGAACGATTTGAAATGCGCCATAATACGTTCTATTTTCTATATTCACTTCAAAATGATATAATCCACAACGCCACGGATAAAAGAATTCCGTTTTTCCATGTTCATATATTAATACTTTTTGTTTTTTTTCATTTATTTCATATTTTGATTCTTTTATATTTTTCTGTCCCTCATATACTTTATTCCATATAAAAGTAATATTCATTGGACTTTCATAATGGTAATGCAATCTAATTGGTTTTAATTCTTGTACTTTATAAATACATTGAACTAATGCTGTAGTAGATGTACAAAGACGATTTAATAAAATATATTCCCCCTTTGCCTCAGTTCCAATGATTAACTTTAATACAAAAGGGAGTGTTTCTTTCGTATCAACGATTTCTGTTTCATATCGCCCTTCATTTTGCATAGCCATACAGCTCCAGTTCTCTACGCTTTTCTCTTATATATGCTAAAGAGTGTTCAAATGTAGATACTCTGTTTGCAAGTGGCGATTGCAAAAGAGGTAGTAATGTCGCCCCCCTTTTTACGTCTTCAGAAAGTAAAGACCCAACCATCATTTCAGTACCTCTTATTTTCGTCAATACACGTTGCTTGATTTGTAAATCAAATCCCTCTTCTCTACTGATCATATAGGAATGATTATTTTGGAACGGTATATTTTGCAAGTAAGTAGCGATTGCGTTTGCACATCGAAATGAAATTCCCTTTGACATATCATGTGATGACAATACAACATGTAACTTATCTAATAGTTCTAACTCTTCTTCAGAAAACACCTCAATCATCGCTTTATTCCTGACCCAGCTTATACGAAATTCTCCTGCAGTTACTTTCAGAGGTGGTTGTAATACAATTTTCTCTTGTTCCATACACATCTCACAAAACGGAATCTTTTGTAACGTTATTAAATTCGTCCGATCTAATAATCGATCTGAGAGTTCTTTCGTTGTTTCATCAAAATTTACTGTACCTACAAATATAATATTTTCACCAATTTCAATTGTTGATGGAATTGGATTTTCTTTTTCTTGTACACCTTCATACAAATTTAGAATACGGTTTTGCTTTTCAAGTTGAAGAACAGATAGAAATGGAGTAAACCAATGCTCAATATGTGACATATTCATTTCATCAAAAACGATTATATATAGTTGATTTTGATTTTCTTTTGCCTTCATTAACGCCCTAACTAATTTTGTTTCACTTTCAATAAAAGTACCATTTGGGTGAAGGTAACCAAGTAAATCATGTGGTTCTTGATACGATGGTGAAATCGGAATCCAAACCAATTCTTCCCCATACTGTAATCCAAGTGCTTCTGCATAAGCTTGCACAAATCGAGATTTCCCAGCGCCTGGTATACCACCTAGAATCGTCAACATATTTGTTTTCGCACTTATATGGAAATTATAAATGTCCGTTTCATCCAAATATAGCCCTTTGTTACGTACAAAACTTTTTACATACTGTAAAAAGACGGATTCACGCTCATCCCATTCCCATTCATCCTTGTGCACTTTTATTTCCTCTACTTCTACATGCTTACCTTCTTCAGTCATTCGTTTTTTTAATTGCTCATACATGTGATTGCTTACAAAATACAATTGATCTTCTACCGCTATTTCCACATACTTCATCCAGTCATTTAAGTCTATATACTTACATTCCCGCTGCTGTTCAAAATATGCGATTGAACTAATTGATGATGACTTTAAAGATATATTTCCATATAACCTTCCATCGTGCCACAATAATTCGGGAGGCTCAAAGTCTTTCGGATATTTTGGCATTAGAAATGACAAATAGCCATTTCCAAGTTTTCTTTCTAAAGACTCTCCTTTTTTATATTCGGAAACTTTAGGTACTGGAATCATTTTATAGCCATTGGCCATTTCTCGTGGTTCTTCTGCACAAATTAACTCCACGTATATATGTCCTCTTTCATAATAGAGACGAAACATAACCAATTGCTTTTCTAATTTTCTTTTCTTTAATTCCGAAAAGACTTTTTCATTCTTTTTATTGCTACATAAACCTTCAAATACGTATGGTTCATTTTTCAATTGCTCTTGTAACGTGAATGGTATTGGCGATAGGCATTGTACAAAGAAGTTCTCTCCATTCTTCTCTCTCTCTGCTTTTGTAAACTTTCCGATAAACCTCATATAGTACATTCTTTTTATAAAACTTGGCTGAAGAGCTTTATGTAATCTCACCTTCGTCACCTTCTTTTTTTCATACTATTCTTAGTGTATGAAAGAAACGAAAAACTAGAAACAAAAAACCTGACGTTATCCGCCAGGTTCAAAATTAAAACGTATATTAATGAGATGGAAATGTTTTTTTCTCTTGTAAAATGGCATTATGAGCAATTTTCATTTTAGCAAGTACATATCGTAATCGATCTTCAGCGTTTTCATCTGTATTTTGCTGTAATTCCGCCAAATTCTCTACAGCACTCGCTAAATTTTCAATCACTCCTCGTAGTTCAGGATGATGATTAAAAAAGGATTCTTGCACTAATACTTTCCTTACTTCACTCGCTAAATCAACAATTCTGGTTAACTGTTCTTTTTCTTCCATTTTCATCCCTCCTGAATATCTTATGTATTAAATATTCTCTAGACAAAGAAAAAAGCCCTTTATTTAAAAGGACTTTTACATTTTTATATTTCCAGTTAATAACATATAAAGTGATGTGATAGCTGCGATAACAATTGCCCACATTACATATCTCTCAATACCTTTAAAACAACGATTTCCTTTTTCTTTTCTTGCATACATGTAAACAATAATCCCAATTCCATACACGATTGAAACAAGTAATAAATTTTTCAAACCTGCTGCATATAGAAGCCATACAGAATAAGTAGAAGCAATTAAAGCTAACGAACCGTTTTTTACTTTTGCATCTTTTAGTTCGTTTGTAATAACTAATTTAAATTGGAATAACGCTGATAATAAATATGGTACTAAAATTGATGTTGAAGCAATAAAATACATAATTTGATATGTTGATTCTGAAAACAGAACGATTATAAATATAATTTGGGCAACGCCATTTGAGATCCATAATGCCATATGTGGCGTTTGTTTTTTATTTGTTTTCGTAAACACTTTCGGAAACACGCCATCTTTTCCTGCTACGTGGGAAATTTCAGAAACAAGTAAAAACCAGCCTATTAATGTACCTACAAGTGAAGCAACTAACCCGATGTTAATCGCAACGGCGCCCCATGTCCCAACAACATGTTCTAATACATGTCCCATTGACGGGGTTTCTAACACGGAAAGCTCTCCTCTTGTCATCGCTCCCATAGACAAGACAGAAATTAAAATATAAATAGACATTACTAAAATAAGTCCAAGTACTGTCGCTTTACCAACATCTCGGCTATTTTTCGCTCTACCAGATAATACAACCGCTCCTTCAACCCCAATGAAAACCCAAAGAGTTACAAGCATTGTATTTTTCACCTGACCAAGTATAGAGGAAACTGATATAGTTCCTTCTCCCCAAAAATCATGTGTAAATGTATCCCAGCGAAACGCTGTTACCATTACAACAATAAATAATACGATTGGAACTAATTTCCCTATCGTTGCAATAACATTCATAATAGATGCTTCGCGAATTCCAAATAAAATTAGAAAATGAAGCGTCCATAATAAAAGTGATGCACCAACGATAGACGCAACATTATTTCCACCTTTAAAAATGGGGAAGAAATAACCTAATGTACTAAACAGTAACATGATTGTTGCAACGTTTCCTAAAATTCCTGCTAGCCAATATCCCCAAGCACTGTTAAATCCGATATACTCTCCGAAACCAGCACGTGCATAACTATAAATTCCGCCCTCAAGCTCCGGTTTTTGTCTTGCTAACGTTTGATATACGAGCGCGAGTGGAATCATTCCCATCGCTGTAATACACCAACCAATTATTATAGAGCCGCTATTTGCTCCTACTGCTAAATCATGCGGTAAACTAAAAACACCGCCACCAACCATCGTTCCGACTACTAATGCAATTAATGGAAAAAAACCTAACTTCTTTTCTATTTGTACCACCCCATCTGTCATTCTAGGTGTTATGTTCGTTCAACTATTAAAGTCACCTTTTTCTCTAATAGACGTTTCTCTTATATTTTTTCAGGAAAACATTACTTATTCTAAAAGAAAATGAAGAAAAATGGAATACTTTTTTGAAAAAATGTATAAGTATGCACAAAAAAACCGTTCATTTTGTAATGAACGGTCATTTCATACATATAAATTTGTATATTTCTTGTAAAATTAACGAAGTAAATTCTCTTTTTGTAAAAATTGTTTCGCTACTTCTTCACTACTTTTTCCATTCACATTTACTTCATAATTCATTTTTCGCATTTCTTCATCTGTAATCTTCCCAGATAATGTATTTAATACTTTTTCAAGTTCAGGATATTTCTGTAACGTCTCTTTTCTTAATAATGGTGCACCTTGGTACGGTGGGAATAACCCTTTATCATCTTTTAGCACTTTCAGTCCATACTGCTCAAGTTCACTATCAGTTGAATATGCATCGATTACGTTAACATCCCCTGATTGAATTGCACTATAACGTAGTTTCGGTTCCATCGTTTTCACATTTAAAAACTTATAGTTATATAATTTTTGCATTCCTTTATAACCGTCTTCACGATCAGCAAATTCTAATGTGAATCCTACTTTAGCATCCTGTGCCATTTTTCCTAAATCAGAAATTGTATTTATATTATTTTGATCTGCTATTTTTTTCGGCATAGCTAGTGCATATGTATTGTTATACTCCATCGGCTTCAACATAACCATATTATATTTCTTTTCCATTCCAATGCGAGCCTGCTCATATACTTCATCCCGATTTGTGCTTTTTGGCTCTTCTTTCACAAAAGTAGATAAAGCCGTTCCCGAAAACTCAGGGTATATATCTACTTCTCCTGATTTCAATGCTTCAAATACAAATGCTGTTTTTCCAAGACCTGGTTTTAATTCTACGTGTAAATCGGTATCCTGTTCAATAAGCTGCTTATACATTTGAATTAAAATTTCAGGTTCTGATCCAAGTTTTCCGGCAATAACAATATCTTTCTTTTGTGTGTTCCAAAGAAAGGGAGAAGCAATCATTATACAAGTAATACATATCGTCAATATAATACGCTTAGAAGAGCGTTTTGGACTCTCAAGCACTCGAAGTACTACATCAAAGAATAAAGCGAGTAACGCGGCTGGTACGGCCCCTAAAATGATAAGCGCATGATCATTTCGATCGATACCAAGTAATATGAGTTTTCCGAGCCCACCAGCACCTATAAGAGCTGCTAATGTAGCTGTTCCAACAATTAATACCATCGCCGTACGAATACCGGCCATAATAATTGGTAATGCAAGAGGAAGCTCTACCTTCCACAGTCTTCTCCAGCTATTCATCCCCATAGCTCTCGCTGCTTCGATTAAAGATTCATCTAACTCCCTTATTCCTGTATATGTGTTTCGTAAAATAGGTAATAGTGCATACACAACTAATGCAATAATGGCTGGGAGTTTTCCAATTCCTACTAACGGAATTAAAAGTCCGAGTAATGCAAGTGATGGCACTGTCTGCATAACCGCAGAAGTTCCTATTATAAATTCAGCCATTCGTTGTTTTCTCGTTAATAAAATGCCAAGTGGCACCGCAATAATTACTGCAAAAAATAGTGAAATAAGCGATATTTGTAAATGCTCACTTAATGCAGTTAGTAATTCTATTTTTCGCTCTTGGAACGTTTGTATAAAATCAGTCACTGTTTAGCCTCTTTCCTTCATTTGTTCAACAATGTAATTAACAATATGACGACTTGTTAAAACTCCAACATATTGACCATTTTCTTCAACTGGAACGACTTCGTCAGCTCGTACACGAACTAATGCTTCTTGTAAAGAAGAATGCAATGATAATGCATCCCCTTCTACCCGTATACTTTCATCAAGTGGCAATACATCTTCTATACTTTTCCCCTCATACCAAGGTTGTCCACGATTTCCAATGAACTCTTCTACAAACTCATTTTTCGGATTATGTATAATACCTTCTGGTGTATCTAATTGAACTACTTTTCCTTCTTTCATAATACAAATACGATCTCCAAGTGATAATGCTTCTTGCATATCATGTGTTACGAATACAATTGTTTTTTGAATCTTCTTTTGCAATTGTACAATATCCTTCTGAAGCTGTTCCCTACTTAATGGATCTAACGCACTAAACGGTTCATCCATAAGAACGATTTTCGGGTTTGCGGCTAATGCCCTTACGACACCAACGCGCTGCTTTTGCCCTCCTGACAATTCATCAGGCATGCGATCGCGATATACGTCTGGATCTAGCCCGACCATCTGTAGCAACTCATCGACACGAGCTTTTATTTTTTCTTTGCTCCATTTTCTCATTTCAGGAACCACTGCAATATTTTCTGCAATTGTCATATGCGGGAACAAAGCAATTTGTTGCAACACATAGCCTATATCCCAGCGTAATTCGTTTATATTATATTGTTGAATATCTTTTCCATCGATTAAAATAGATCCTTCAGTCGTTTCAATTAAACGGTTAATCATTTTCATTGTCGTTGTTTTCCCGCAACCACTCGGACCAATGAGAACAAAAAATTCTCCCTTTTTAATTTCTAAATGCAATGAATCCACTGCTTTCATGCCATCTTCATACGCTTTTGACACATGATTAAATTGAATCACAAATACAACTCCTTTAATGTTGTTTCCTTTATTTTGATGGAATACGGCATTCATTTCAAATGATACGCTTTATAATTAAAAAAGAGCTCAAATTTGAGCTCTAACGGTCGAACAATATCGTTTTCATTATTGCAGCATATTCACGTACATACATTTTTTTCTTAGAACGCATTGGTGTTTCAGCAGCTAGTGCCTCCATCTTCATGCCTAAACGCTTTGCAATTATTTTAGTTCTATATAAATGATACGTATTACTTACAACTACCGCATGCTTCACATCATATAAATCCATACTAAACTTGACATTCTCATACGTATTTGTAGATTGATCTTCTATTAAAATACGACTCTCATCTATACCATGTACCATTAAATAGTTTCTCATACTATGAGCTTCCGGTATATCTTCATCTTCCCCTTGACCACCTGAAACAATTACTTTCGCTTCAGGGTGGGAATATAAATATTCCAACGCTACATCCAAACGGTTTTGAAGTGATAAAGACGGTCTATCTCCAAATAACTTTGCGCCTAATATAAGAACGTACGGAGAGTGATTACTCAATTTTTCACGAGCAACATTTTTCATTCGAAACGTCATATAAAGAATGTATAGTGGTGGTAATAATAAGATTATAAGCAAGATCCATTTGTTCATAAATAAGTTTGCACTCCCTTTCTTTTTATTATATAGAAAAAGATAGGAAGGCAGAAGTACTTTTTATACGATTGATTTATCACTCCACTCCTAGTTGTTTTTTCACCTCTTTATATACGCTCATATATGCTTTTAATTCTTTAACTAAATCATGAATTAATGGTTTTGCATCTTCTCCCAGTTCACCGTCTTGTACATGAAGTCCATCAAGCACAACTTGTTTTGGGATGGCATTTGCGTATACCCCTCTAGCAACAGTACGCATACTGTTTAATGCGTTAATTCCACCTTTACCGCCTCCTGCAACTGCAAGTAATGCGACAGGTTTATGAACAAATTCACTACTACTTAAGTAATCTAACGAATTTTTCAACGCACCACTCATTGCATTATGATATTCAGGTGTACATAGTACTACACCGTCTGCAGTTTTCACTAACGCCTTTAATTTTTTTACCGCTTCTAATTCACGTTGTGATTCTTCCCCATTATATAAAGGCAGTTCCTCTGCTGCTAAATCGTATAGCTCCCCTTCAAATTGATCGGCAATATATTTTGCCACCACACGCGTTCTACCGAATTTTCTTGGTGTACCATTAATAACGACTAGTTTCATAATTATTTCTCCCCTTTGTTTTCAAGTTATACTTATATATTATCAGAAATTTCTATACAAAACACAATATAAAGAGGGAACTAGCTTGATAAAATAGTATGATAGGCAAAAAAAAGAACTCATACGCAAGTATGAGTTCTTCACAATTACGATTCTCCACCATTATGACTCAGTATACCTCTGCTTCCATTCGCTTCAAAATGGGTATACGCTTGTTCTGCTAATTTATTACGTTCTTCTGGTAAAGATATATATTTCAAAATATTTTCTATTATTTTTTCGTACGAAATAAACACAATTCCTGGCCACTCCATCTCGTCCTCTGGATTACTATTTTCCGAAATAATAAACTTTTTATTTGCCACTGCATAAGATACCCGAGGTGTTTCAAGAATACCTGACAAGTAAAAATGAATATTTAATATAATTTTAGACCTAGCAATCAATTCATTTCTAGCAATTCCCCACGCATTATTTTTAAAAACTATATTTAAATTTGGAGCAACTGCTTTTAATTGATCTAAAATAGCTTGCCGCCTCGAATTAAGAGCACCTATAAACAGTATATCAATGTCTTCAGTGATCTCATCATCAAATGCATCTTTTTTTATTTCCAAAGTTGGAGCATAGTTCATTCCTACATGTTTTATTTCTTTTCCTATCCCTTTTTGTTTTAACCATTCTATATTTTGTTTACTATAATCCCAAATCTCCTTATCTTTTAATAATATTAAATAAAATGGATGTGCATAAGGGCTTCCTTCATATAGCTGTTCTAAATTATAAATAATTGCATTTTTCGGTAGTAGATTCGGGTTATGCGCATACGTATGTGCTCCAAACACAATTGTATTTTTCACATTTTCTAGTATTGTTTCTGATATAATTGCTGTATTTCCCTCTTGCTCCAATCGCCATTTCAAAGCTCGCGCGACATCTATAAAACTACCATACGTCTTTGGGCATATAAAAAGACAATAATCATATTCTTTATTCAAATATGCTTCCATTAGTCTTAAATTATTTTTATATAAATCCACATCCGGATATTTCAGTAAAAGCTCATTTGCATGTTTTTTTGCTACTTTATACATTCCAGCATAATAAGCAGCAATGCACCTTCTTAATTCGATTTTTTCCCGATGCTCTTCTGCTACGTCCATGTCTATAAGAAGATTTGCGATACAATACGCTTTTAAATGATCGCGATCATAATAATAATCTAGTAGTGGCATCAATTCTTCATACGTATTTCCATGCACAGATTCCCCTAATTCTAGCGCCCATCGTATTAATTCCATGATTACTCCACTACTCCTTTAACCGAAAATGTATTTAATAAAATTTCGCATTACTTTCTACCATATTTGCTATATGCAACGGTAACTCTTCTTTTTTCGATTCCAAATATTTTTGTGATACTGCACCTAAATGTTTTTTATGCGGTATATAAAAAGCACTTATAGAAATCTCATAGTCAAATAAGTAATCATACACATGATAATCTACAAATAGAAGATCATTTTTCGGAAAAGGAATTTCCTTCCCTTGCAGGGCATACATCAAAGCAATATTATTTTGAGATTTTAATCGATACATTCTTGCAAGTTGGTATAATGGTTCAGCCCGAGTTGGTCTATATTCCCACGCTCTTTGAAAATAAAGAATAGCTAATGCTGTATTTTGCTCTTCTTGATTCTTTGCATTTTCTATTTCATCAGCTTCTGTTACTTCATATTGTTTATTTGCTGAACGGTTTGCTAATTGTTCATAACAAAATCCTATTCGCAATAACGAATAGAACACCTCTTCAACCCATCCACCTGCTTCCACCCGTTTTTTATACCATTTAATCGAATCTTCAAATTGACTTAAATGAAAATAAGTTTGGGCTAAATAAAATAAATATCTTATATGCAAATCTGGCGTTGTTTCTGGATCATTTAATCCTTGTAACAACAACCTCTCATCTCTCTCAAATTTATCAGCTTTACTCCCACCATCTCCTGGATCGTTAACGACAAGCGTCTCTAACCTAGCTACCCTCGTATTGTAATCCGCACCAACTTTGGAACGATCTATATCCCAATACTCATGAGTAACACCAACAGATTTCCATGGTAAAGAAGCTTTAAGAAGGCGTGTAAGCCAATACTTAATATGAATATCATATTGCAATGTAAGATAATGGTCTTCCGTTAAACTAGTCTTATCAAAATCAGGATCAACTTCTAATATCATATCCGCATCTAATATTAATAAATAATCTGCTTCTGGATATGTTTTTTGTGCCAATGACACTGCTAAACTTCTGTTATAACCAAAGTTTTTAAATGGTTCATGATGAACTGTTCCAGGGATTTCATTTTCTTTACACCAATTTTCAATAATTTCAGGTGTATGATCTGTTGATCCCGTATCACAAATAGAAACAAAATCTACAATTGATTTTGTAGCATTTAAACATCTTTCCATAATTCTAGACTCGTTTTTAACAATCATACAAAGACATAACTTTTTTTCTTCCCCTGCATTCTTCACTTGCTCATTTCCCATTTAACCACCTCATATTTTATTAACACGCTCTTTTCATATGTAACACCATTTCATAGCTACATTGATGACATAATCATCCTTTTACTATTTATGAAAACTTCATTTTATTTATTCTTACTTTTATGTTAGGACATCTTTCATGCTTCACTATATATTTGATACAATCAGTACAAATAAACAGTGATTGACGGTGTTTTTAAAGTAGAGATGTCTTACACTATAAAAAAGAAACTTGCGCCTTTGCACAAGTTTCTTTTCGAAAATCATTTCCTATTTTTTCACAACTTCATGTCCACCGAACTGATTACGAAGAGCTGAAACTACTTTTCCGTGGAATGTATCATCTTCTTGAGAACGGTAGCGCATAAATAATGACATTGCGATTACTGGTGCTGCCGCTTGAAGTTCAAGTGCTGTTTCCACAGTCCATTTCCCTTCTCCTGAAGAGTTCATCACACCTTTAATACCATCTAGTTTTGGATCATCTGCAAATGCCTTTTCAGTTAAGTCCATTAACCAACCACGGATAACCGATCCGTTTGCCCATACTTTTGCAACATCTTCATAATTGAAATCAAAATCACTTTTATCTAACACTTCAAATCCTTCAGCAATTGCCTGCATCATTCCGTATTCAATACCGTTATGAACCATCTTTAAGAAATGACCACTTCCGACGCGGCCTGCATAAGAATACCCATTCTCTACTGCTAAATCTTTAAATAAAGGTTCTAATTGATCATAAATTTCTTTTTCTCCACCAACCATTAAGCAAGCGCCGTATCTAGCTCCTTCTACACCACCTGATGTACCGATATCAACGTAATGTAAACCAAAGCTTTTCGCTTCTTCAGCACGGCGTAACGTATCTTTATAGAATGAATTTCCGCCTTCAATAACGATATCGCCTTCTTCTAATAATGGATATACATCTTTTAATACTGACTCAACAACTTCTCCCGCAGGTACCATTACCCAAATTGTACGAGGGGCTTCTAATTCAGCAATCATTTCTTTTAATGTATGACGAGCAGTAATTCCTAAAGCCCCAGCCTTTTCAACAAGCTCTTTATTTACGTCATATACAACAACTTCATGTTTGTCTTCATATAAATGTTCCGCTAATGGGAATCCCATTTTTCCTAATCCAATTAAACCTAGTTTCATATTAATCAATCTCCCATTCTATACAAATATATTTAATAACGAAATGAGTCCAAGTGCTACAACAGATAATATTGTCTCCATTGCAGTCCATGTTAATAATGTTTCCTTCACAGTCATTCCGAAATACTCTTTAATCATCCAAAATCCAGAATCATTTACATGTGATAAAATTAATGATCCTGCACCTGTTGCAAGTGCTAATAGTTCAACGTTTACACCTGGTGTACTTGCTGCAATCGGTGCTACAATTCCAGCTGCTGTCATCATAGAAACCGTTGCCGATCCAGTTGCGATTCGGATAAGTGCCGCAATTCCCCAACCTAATAATATCGGTGAAATATGAGATTCTTTCGCCATTTCTGCGATTGTCGTTCCAATTCCAGAATCTAATAATACTTTATTAAACGCGCCGCCTGCACCGATAACTAACAGTATGTTCGCAATAGGCCCTAAGCAATCATTTGTAAATTGTAATACTTTATCTTTTGAGAAACCTTTTGCATAACCAAGACTAAAGAAAGAATATATCGTTGCAATTAATAATGCAACGATTGGATCTCCAATAAAGTGCAATACTTGTGCAAGTTGACTTGTTTTGTTTAGCGCGACTTCCGCAATCGATGCACCTAGCATTAGAAATACTGGAAGTAAAATTGTAAACAATGTATTTCCGAAACTAGGAAGCTCCTTCTTCTTATCTCTTTCAATAAATTGCTCCGCTATATCTAATGGTACTTCTTTATGTATACGAGCACCAATCCATTTCCCGTAAAGCGGACCTGAAATGATTGCAGTTGGAAGTCCGACGATTAAAGCATATAAAATTGTCTTCCCTACATCTGCTTTAAAAATACCTACTGCTGCCATCGCTGCTGGATGTGGCGGAACGAGTCCGTGTACAACAGATAAACCTGCTACTAGTGGTATACCGATTGTAATAAGTGATACCCCTGTTTCTACCGCAATTGTAAATACTAATGGAATTAACAGTACAAATCCAACTTGGAAAAACACTGGAATCCCTACTAAAAATGCAACGAACATCATTGCCCAGTGAACACGTTTCTTCCCAAAACGATCAATTAATGTGTTAGCAATTCGTTCAGCACCGCCAGATTCGGCCATCATTTTTCCAAGCATCGTTCCTAATGCTAATACTATCGCTAAAAACCCTAACGTATTACCAAGCCCTAGTTTAATAGAATCGATAATCCCTGGATCTTTTGGTGAAGTTCCAATCAATGGCATTCCCATTGCTAGCCCTACACCAATTGCTGTTAAAATTAACGCGACAAATGGATGCCATTTTACTACCGTAATAAGTAAAAGTAGTATGACAACTGCCGCTAGTACGATCCCAACTACCATTTCTCCCAATCCCCCTATTGTTTACGTTGGAAAGCAGCTATACAATCAAATTCTTCTTTCAAGCGATTGTAAAGTCGTTCATACATATAAAACATTTCTAAATATATAGCCGTATTTTCTTTATTCGGTACATGGTGATGTACAATATCAATCCAATCCTTTACCTCTTCAAGAGAATCAATTTTTCCTACAGCATATAAAGCAACTGCCGCTGCCCCAAGCGCAGATGCTTCATGACTTTCAGGAACAAGCAATTCTTTTCCCATCATATCGGATAGCATTTGTCTCCAAAATGCAGATTTCGCAAACCCTCCTGAAACGCGTATTTCAGTAAGTGGACCTGTACAATCTCTAATTGCGAGTGCCACAGAATATACGCTCATACACACACCTTCCATGACTGCTCGTATAAAATGTTCTCGTTTATGCTGAAGGTTTATTCCAAAGAATGTACCACGCGCATTTGCATTCCAGTAAGGTGCACGTTCTCCAGATAGAAACGGTAAAAATAGCAATCCACCTGCTCCAGCTGGTACACTTTCCGCATATTTAATTAATAAATCATATGGATCAATGCCAAGCTTCCTTGCAACTTCTTGTTCTGGGCTACCAAATTCATCACGTAACCATCTCAGTAATATTCCGCCGTTATTCGTTGGTCCGCCTATCACCCAGTGCTCGTCTGTTAATGCATAACAAAACGTTCTTCCTTTTTCATCTGTATTAACACTTGATGAAATTGTTCGAACCGCACCACTTGTTCCAATCGTAATTGCAGCTGATCCAGGCGATATTGCCCCAACGCCTACATTCGCAAGAACACCATCACTTGCACCAATAACAACTGGAGTATCTTCACGAATGCCCATCTTTTGTGCTAATTCAGGTTTCATACCCGATAAAATATATGTAGTTGGCACAGGTGTTGATAATTGTTCTGATGACATATGTAACATCGTTAAAACATCTTCATCCCAGTTTAATGTTTCTAAATTAAATAACCCAGTAGCAGATGCTATTGAATAATCCACTACGTAACGTGAAAACAATTGATAAATAACATACTCTTTTATGGAAATAAATTTAGAAGCGCTCGCATATAATTCTGGCTCTTCCTCTTTCATCCACAATAATTTAGAAAGCGGCGACATCGGATGAATTGGTGTGCCTGTTCGTCTATAAATGTCATGCCCATTCATATGTTGTAATAATTTTTCCGATTGTTTCGTACTTCTATTATCTGCCCAAATGATAGAACGCGTTAATGGTGCACCGTTTTTATCTACTGCAATTAATGCGTGCATTGCTGTACTAATACCGATTGAAGAAATATCCTCTGGTAACACGTTACCCTTTCCGATGGCAACGCTTACAGTTTTATATACAGCAGCACATATTACATCAGGATCTTGCTCAGCCCATCCGACCTTTGGTTGAATAATTGGATAATCAACTGCATGTGACGCAACGACTTTTCCTTTTTCTGTAAACACAACCGTTTTTGTACTTGTGGTACCGATATCAATCCCGATTACTCTCCCCCTTGTTTCCATGCGAATCTTCCCTTCGTTTCTAGCAAAATATGATCTAGTAAACCGTTTACATGAATTAGTATATAAAATATTTTTTCATTAATCAAGTTTTAAAAAGAAAATTTTTTTCACGATAAAAAATTTATCCCCCTCATTCCATTTCACTTACATACTAAATTTAGATTTTCCCCGCGGTAAAGTTGCGATATATTCGTTACGCAACACACTCTCTTTTTCTTTCATTAACAACACATACATAGTCCTTCCTTACGTTCTACTCATTTGCATGAAAAAGGAGTTGTACAGCAACTACCTCCGCAATGGAAATTTTGTGCACTTTGCTCGTTTTTATTGTATTAAGTTCACTCGTCCTTTTATCTTAATAGTCTTAGAGTGCGGATCCTACTATCACTTTATTAACTTGTAAATATATGTTCCATACTATAAAACCTAATAACATTTATATTTTTCAGAAAAATAAAACAATATTTTAGACTTTATTGTATAATGTTGTAAAAAGATGTCGGAGGGATTTAATGTTACATAAAATATCTCAATTCACAATTAAGTTTTCATCAATTCTTTTATCACTGTTACTATTATTAAATTTACCTTATTTATTTATCACTCAACAAGGATTCACCTTTCAACCAATTTATTTTTTTAACCAGATCGTTACTATGTTAAAACAGGTTTTCTCACCTGAATCATTGTTGGTTATAGGATCAGACCCAAAGTTTGGTCATTTAAAAACAACACCATTATTTCCAACTGTTTTAGAACCTTACCTATATTCGTTTATTGTATTATTTGTGGCCTTTTTGCTTGCGCTCTTTATCTCATCTAGCATGGCATTTTTTTATTTTTTAGCAAAAGATTATATAAAAAAATGGATAAACCGAATTGTGTTCATATTAGAAGCTGTCCCTGATATGATGATGATGATTTGTTTGCAAATATTTTTCATTTGGGTACTTAAGAAATTTGGGGAAGCTCCTTTCACCATTATTTCTTTTAATGAAAATCGCGCTTATTTACTCCCTATTTTATCTTTAGCGGTCTTACCTACATTACAAATGTTTCGGATGATGGTGTTATACATACAAGAAGAACATGGAAAACATTACGTAGAGGTTGCATATGGAAAAGGTCTTTCATCCAGTTATATACTACGCATTCATTTATTCAAAAATATATCTATCCACTTCTTCTACCATTTAAAAACGATTTTTGTTTTCTTACTTTCTAACTTATTCATTTTAGAATTTGTTTTTAATATGCAAGGTATTATTCAATTTTTATTTAAGAAGGCGTTTATTTCACCTCCCGCTGCATTTATTATACTTGTCATGATTATTTTACCGTTTTATGCCATTTTTCAAATAATCTCTCTCATGATGAATAGATGGCAAAAACAATTGAAAGGAGTAGCTTTATGAAATCTATTTGGAAATCAAAACGCTTTTTAATCGGCTTTACTTATTTATTCATACTTGTTTCAGCTAGTTTTATTTATAGTTGGTTCTTTAAAGATAACATCCCAAAACCTCCTCAGTTACTTTACAATGACAATAACGAATTACTTGGAAAGGCTCCCTTTCCACCATCGTTAATACCACCTTTTGGATCTGATCGTTTTGGAGAGTCTGTTTTCTTACAAATTATAGAAGGAGCAAAATTCACTATCTTATTAGCTGTGGCAATTAGCTTCTTTCGAATTTTATTCGGAACATGTATAGGAATCCTCTTAAGTTTATATGCTCCAAAATTCAAGAGATTTTTCCAGGCATGCTCAGAAGTTTTTTACTATATTCCTACTTTATTTATCGCATTTATACTCATCACGCCCGTTAATATTGTAATCATATCAAATGCTGATAGATTAGATCCAAATATTTCATTTGCGTTTTATCAAGTACTCGTACTTATTTTCGTCGCTCTGCCTACACTTTCTTTATATATATCCTCAGAGGTTGATGAATTTATGAAACAAGATTATATTTTAAGTTCACAATTATTGGGTGCTAGCCGTTTTCATATTATCAAAAAACACTTACGAGTCTTATTACTTGACCGCTTATTTGTGTTATTTATGGAACATATCGTCCAAACTCTCATACTCGTTATCCATTTAGCGTTGCTTGATATTGTAATTGGTGGGATACAAATGCGTGAACTCTATGACGGAGTACTCAAACCTGTTTCTCTATCGAATGATTGGGCAGGCCTTATTGGATTAAATCGTAATGAAATGAATCTTTCATGGTGGATTATTTTTTATACTCTCGTTTCATTCTTTATTACGATTCTATTTATTAAGCTTATGACAATCGGGATTCAAGATGCACTGAAAGCAAGAGATTCGCAAGTTGTAGCAATTCAAACCGTTCCAAATCATAAAAAATTTGTTAAAAGTAAAGATTCTTTTTCGTTTGTAGATAAAGTGAACCTTTAATCCTTTCTCGTTAGTCGACATTGATAGTAGTGGAATGCAAAGAAGATGATTCCTGTTGAATGCAGGGATCATCTTCTTTCTGCTGTCTAACTTTTTTACATGTCTTTAGCTAGACTCATGCTTTTTATATTTAAAATGAATTATTTGCAATCACAATTATGCTGTTTAAAATCGATTACCATACGTCCTTGAATTCTACCTTGTTCCATTTCTTCGAATACATTTTGTACTTTATCTAGAGAACAAGTTTGAACAACCGGCACTACTTTTCCTTCTGCACCGAACATGAATGCCTCTTCTAAGTCTTTACGAGTACCGACTAGAGAACCAACTACTTCAATTCCATCTAGTACAAGTCGCGGAATGTTTAAATCCATAGTTTCTACTGGTAAACCTACTGCAACGACTTTACCACAAGCACGTACTGCATCAACTGCTGAGTTGAATGCTACTTTAGAAACGGCTGTTACTACAGCAGCATAAGCACCACCAAACTCATCTTGAACAATCTTATCAGCAGGGCCTTGAGAAATTGGATTGATAGTCATATCCGCACCAACCTCTTTTGCTAACGCTAATTTATCGTCATTAATATCTACTGCAATTACCTTTGCACCAAATACGTTTTTAGCATATTGGATAGCTAGGTTACCTAATCCACCACAACCATAGATGACGATAGGTTGACCAGGTTTAATGTCTGATACTTTTATTGCTTTATATGTAGTTACGCCCGCACATGTGATTGATGATGCTTGAGCAGGATCTAATCCTTCTGGTACTTTCACCGCATAATCAGCTGTAACAATACATTGTTCTGCCATACCACCATCTACTGAATAACCAGCGTTCTTAACTTCACGGCAAAATGTTTCTCTACCTGTTACGCAATATTCACAACGTCCACAAGATTGGAACATCCATGCAATACTTACACGGTCACCTACCTTTAGTGAAGTTACATCATCAGCAATTTTCGTAACAATACCTACACCCTCATGACCAAGAATACGGCCATCTGTGTTTCCAAAATCATGATTTGCAACGTGTAAATCAGTATGACAAACCCCACAATACTCTACATCTACTAGCGCTTCACCTGAGTGTAACGGACGTAATTTCTTTTCAATAACTTCAATGTTTGCTTTACTATTTTTATTTACCACTACTGCTTTCATATGTGATCTCCCCTTTAGTGTTTTAGAATTTTAATGAGTTCATCTCACAACTTCTGTCTTCACTGGTTTGGCTAATTATTATGCCAAATTTAAATGTTCAATCATCATTACACGTTCATCATAACATGTAATTTTAAAAGCCTATTGTTAAATATTGAACAATATTTGAATTATTAACCAAATGTTTATTTGAAGGGAAAACCGAAATTGCATCTATGTATAGTTTATTAGAACTCTACGCGGGAGTAAAAAACTCAATTAATAAAGATTTTTTAAAACAGGAAATTATAATCATCAAATTTTCACAAAAAACTATTGGCCAATATAAAAAGCCCTTCAATTGAAGGACTTTTTATATTCGTTTCATCGAAATTGTTTCACGTATACTTTGTAAATTTTGCAACGTCTCTTCTTGGCGTTGTAACGATAACCCAACGTACAAAGTATCTAATAAACTTAACTGTGCTAATCTTGATGAACTTGCTTCTGTGCGGAATTCCGTCTCACGTGTTGAAGTATACAAAGTAATATCAGCAAGTTGACTTAATGCTGATTTCTGATAGCTCGTAATTGCAATAATGTGAGCTCCTCTTGCTTTTGCTACTTCTAACGCTTCCAGTAACCCTTTATTGCTACCAGAATGAGAAATTGCAATTACCACTGCTTCTTTAGTAAGTAAACCCGCACCCATAATTTGAAAATGTGAATCTGTATGAGCAATACAAGAAATACCCGTTCTCATAAATTTATGATATGCATCCATCGCAATAATACCAGAACCACCATTTCCATAAAACTCAATACGACTTGCATCTTGCAATACCTTTACGGCTTGCTCTAGCGCTGTATCATTTAACAAATGCAATGTATCTTGCAGTCCTGTAATATGCGAATGAAAAACTTTTTTAGCAACAGTGACCATACTATCTTCTGCCGATACTTCTTCATGAATATTTTGCATAGGAGTATGTACAATTTCACGAGCTAATGTAATCTTTAAATCTTGAAACCCTTGAAAACCGAGATGCTTACATAAGCGGAATATCGTAGCTTCAGAACTATTCGTAACTTCAGCTAATTCTGTAATAGATTTATGTACAACATCTTGTGGATGTTTCAATATATGTTCGGCAATACTTCGCAATTTCGGTGATAAACCGTTTAACGAAGCTTGAATTTTTCCAATCCCACTTCTTGTACCTGGCATAGCATATCTTCCCCTTCCATCGTAGTTTTATTGTACCTAATTATAGAAAGAAGAAAAACCTTTATTTAGCACTACTATAAATTGAAACTTTAATCAGTGAGAGTATTGTACATCTACCACTAATTATAAGCCCGCAAATAGCGGGATAAATTTTAAATACTCATATGTATTCTGTCGTAACAAGGGACATAATTATTCATACTTATTATTTCCCCCGTGCTTCACCGCATATAATGCAGCTTGCGTACGATCATCTACTTCCAATTTAGCTAAAACATTTGAAACGTGTGTTTTCACAGTCTGTTCTGTAATATGAAGCTCTGCTGCAATTTCTTTATTACTTCGCCCTTTCGCAATTTCACGAAGTACTTCTTGCTCTCTTTTCGTTAACATGGAAAAAGGGTTTTCTTTTTCTTTTTCTTTTTCTTTCTTGACTGCTGACCGTCCGAATAGTGCTGGTGTTACTTTCGGATGAAAATTCGCATTTCCTTCATGTACTGCAATGATAGAAGCAACAAGTTGCTCTGGTTGTACTTCTTTTAATTGATAACCATCTGCTCCAGCTTCCAGTGCTGGTAAAACATAATCTTGCTCTGAAAAACTGCTTAATATAAGTATCTTTATTGTTTCATCATATTGTTTTATCCGTTTTGTTGCTTCTATACCATCCATCTTCGGCATTGATAGATCCATCAATACTACATCTGGTCTTTCCGTTTGAATGAATGTTAATGCCTCTTCACCATTTTCTGCTTCCCCAACTATTTCAAATTCTTCTCTCGTTTTTAAAAAGAATACAAGTCCTCTTCGAACGATATGATGATCCTCAACTAGTAGTAATTTAATCTTCAATCTTCTTCTCCCCTTTAAACCGGCAATTGAATTTCAATTTTTGTACCCTTTTTCAGCTCAGTTTTTATTTGAAATGATCCCCTCATTAACTGAATACGTTCCTTCATACTTTTTAAACCGAGCGCTGACTCTCTTACGTGATCTTGTATAAATCCTATTCCGTTATCCTCTATGTAAAAATACAACTGGTTATTTTCTATTTTTAAAAGAACATTTACCTTTTCACATGAAGCATGTTTTTTACAATTATGTATTGCTTCTTGACTAATACGCCATAAAACTTCTTCTATTTCATCTCCAATTGAAACCATACCATCAATTCGAACTTCCACCTGAATCCCTAACAACTTTCCGTAATTTTTAATTGCTTCTGCTAAACCTTTCTCTAATCCTTCCGGTCTTAATTGCCAAATTAAAAGTGTCATTTCTTGTAATGCTTCCTGTGATAATTCTCCAATATAGCTCAACATCTCTTGCAAGTCTCTATCTTGCGTCATATTTAAAGTACCTTTTGCTGTTAGCATAATAGAAAATAACAATTGTTTTACTGAATCATGTAAATCACGTGCAAGTCGATTTCTTTCAGCTACCACTACGTATTTACGTTCTTTCTCTACTAACTGAATACGTTGTATTGTCGTTCCTATTTGAAATGCAATTGATTCTAGTAATGCTAATTCTTCCTCTGAAAAATGTGTTTTTTGAGGTGAGGCCACATTTAATAGACCAAACTTCTCCGATCCAGACCTAAGGGGAATTGTCGCATGATGCGTAACATCTTCGGTCTCTCCCCAATTACATTCAATCGCATCCTCTATCCGCTTACATTCAATAATATTTGTTGCTTTTTCTAATCTCCCATTCACAAAACGCTCTACACACCAGCAATCTCCTTCACACATCGGCTTCTTCTCTTTCCATGTAAGAGCCGGTGGTAAGTTTTCATCTACAAGCATACGGTGCTTTCCACTTTCATCGATAAAGAATATCCACCCTGTTTGTAAATTCATAACTTGTAACAATGTATGTAACACTTTTTCTAACATGTCCTGTAAGTCTGTTGCTTCATTTAATAATTCAGCAATTGCTTTTAATGCTTCTAAACGATGCATCTCTTTTTCTTCAAAGTTCATTTTCATCACCAACTACCATTATAACATTAAGAAATTTCTAAATTCTACAAATAAAGAAAGAACCGAATTCCTTCAGTTCTTTCTTTAAATTAATCATTTTATTATTGTTTTTCTATCCAATATTAAAAACAGAATTTTGTTAACAAACTGTTCTTGTTCTTCTTTAGCTGTCCGATAAAGATTGTCCACCATGGTTATGCTGTAAACTTTCAGTAGTAACGACCATATTTGCTGCTGGCATTTGCACTTGATTCTTATGGAACATAGACATTAATTCAAACCTTACTTGTCTAGAAGTTTCAAAATAATCTTCTGGCTTTATTAAACCTGTAATACAAAATTCATATCCAACATATTTAAGATTCGGGTTTAAATCTGTGACACCAACATATTTAAACGGTTCAACAGCTTCATCCTCTACTTTATAAAGACTCGAAGCCAATTTTTCATTACAATTAACACAAACTTCTTCTAACAATTCCTTAACTCTTATAGGATCTTCCTGATAACTTACCGTAATCCGTTCAATTACGCGCATCCATCCTTTATTAAAATTTTGTATCGTCCTAATCTCTCCGTGTGGTATCGTAAGAAGTTTTCCTGACCATTCACGAATTTGCATAAAACGAATACTAATTTCCTCAATCGTTCCTGAATTTGTTCCGTTAAAAGTAACAAAATCGCCAACACGAAACTCTTTGTCCGCTAATCTCGCAAAGCCTAATATAACATCTTTTAACATCTGTTGTGCAGCAAAACCGATAACAACACCCGCTATCCCTGCACCTGCAATGATACTTTTTATATCTACAAATTGGCTAATTAAATATATGATTAGACTGATGATGATGATATATCTAAAAATAGATCGAATCACACTTTGAATTGTTTGCTCTACCTCTTCATCAAAAAAGCTTGATTTCCTAAAAAACCAATCAATAATGCGGTTAATTACAAAAGAGATAATGATTAGTACTAAAGCAAATAGTAAAAATCTTAAAAGTAAAAACTCTCTTACATAATTAAAAAATTCTTCAGTATACGTTAATAAACTCATCCATACACACCCTTAACTAATGAAAATTTTATGAAAAACTAATTTATTGTCATACCTTTTGATTTCCTTAAAACTTGTTACACTTTCTTCTATAAATATACCCTTTTTTATTATCTAAAGGGAGATAACAATAGAATTTTTTATAAATGACTTTATGTTAAGACCTCAATACTTACCTAAACAAAAAGGGGAATATTAACACAACGCCGAATAGTTCATTTGAAAATATTTTGACTCGCGGAGGTTAACTAACAATGGGCTATATCGAAGAACTAAGAGAAGTTATTGGATCAAGACCACTCAATCTAGCTGGCGTTGCTGTAGCTGTTTTCAATGAACAAGGACAAATATTACTACAACAAAGGCGAAATGGTGTTTGGGGTGTTCCCGGTGGATTTGTTGAACTTGGCGAATCAACAGAAGAAGCCGGAAGACGTGAAGTTCTTGAAGAAACAGGGATTGAAATAGGAACTTTGCAGTTAATACATGTATTTTCCGGAAAAGAATTTTTTGTGAAATTACCGAACGGAGATGAATTTTACCCTATAACAATCGCATACCTTTGCAAAAACATTACAGGTGGTACGTTAAAAGCTGATGGGTTTGAATCATTGCATGTACAATTTTTTGATTTAAATGGATTACCAGAAAAAATTAGTCCATTTATAAAAAAACTAATCAAGCAAAACGTCGTCACAATTCAAACGAAAAAAGAGACCTTTTTTAAAGGCCTCTTTTTTCACTTCACTTCTGCATGTAAGCATGACTTAAAATGTCCAAGTGCAAATTCATGTCCTTGCGCATTAAAAGATGCAACCGCCTTTTCATAAACTACAATTTTAAATCCTTTATTATAAGCATCTACTGCTGTGTGAAGAACACAAATATCAGTACAAACACCTACAAGATGTACTTCTTCTATTCCTCTTTCTCGTAACTTCATCTCTAAACCTGTTCCTGCAAATGCACTATATCGTGTTTTATCCATATAATATACATTCTCTGCATTTTTATATGTTTCGTATACCTCTTGTAATTCACCAAACAAATCTCTTCCATTTGTGCCAGCTATATTATGAGGCGGGAATAACTTTGATTCTGGATGATATACATCATTTTTTTCATGTTTATCAATCGCAAAGACAACGTAATCTCCATTTTCAATATATTGCGTCGTTATATGTACAATTTCCTTCTCAATTTCTTGACCTGGTTTTCCGCAAGTTAAAGCACCTTTTTCCGCTACAAAATCATATGTATAATCAATATTAATAAGAGCTCGTTTCATAACTACTATCTCTCCTTCTTCTGTTTCACAGTAAACAATAGAAAATTTGTTATTACGACATCGTATATACTATTCGACATTTCAAATGAAATACCTACATTTTTCTTGTAAAACTTACCTTAATCTGAGTTTATCATATGATAGATAAACAATGGTAAAACAAATAGCTCCTATTAACAAATCATGAATTTGTTAATTGAGCGTAATTTGAATTACTTCTTGTATCGTAAACCAAATTACTGCCATCATTATACTAATCAAGACGATACGAATACACCGATTCACATCTTCAACCTCTTTCTCTGTCATAGTAGTAACAAGTGATTTCTTCCTATTTAATCGTATTAGAAAACGAAACAAGTTATTCACTCTTGCACACTCTAGTCCAAATAAAAAAGCACACTACTTTTTTGAGTAATGTACTTTTTATTCTTCTTAAGACGCAGGCTTTGTCTCAAATGTTGCTTGATTAAAACTAATAACCTTTCCTTTCGGGTCATTGTTTTCATACTGAACTGCAGTAACCGTATGATTACCTGTCTCAAGCGTCTTTTCTTTTAATTGTACTGTTGTCTGTGTTGTACTAGTGACTTGATGTTTATCTGCATATACTTGATCTACAAATATAAATGTTTCTTTATCGTTTTGAAAATTAGAAAGCTCTAATTCAACTTGCTGAATTAAAGTATCCTTTTTGATGAATACAGCCGGTATATTACCATTTTCAGAAGTACCGTCTGGTGTAATGACTTTTACTTTTCCTTCTCCAACTGGCACTGCTCCTTCAGGAAATACAACTATATTCTCATTACTTGCATTTACAACTTTTTCTTCCTGCTTTGATTGCGCATCCTCTTTTTCCTGCGGAGCACCGCAACCGGCTAATAACAATACAGACAATCCAGTGATTATGAATTTTTTCAAAATTCATCCCCCCTGTCATTTCATTATAATTTATTATACAAAAATAACTTTTAAATTTTAAAACTAATTTTAAAACTTTCATGAACAAATAGAATCTTGCTCACGATTAATGTATCATATTTTCCTTAATAGAACATTAATTTTTTTTATGAAATAAATAGTAATTCCCTCTTCTCTATCATTTTAGCCCAACAGATGAATTACATACCTGTCCAAAATAAAAAGACATTGTTCATTCAATGTCTTTTTATTTTAGGCTTTAAAAAACAAATGTTGTAATCTCATCTACTTCTTTTCTTGGAAGTTTCTTAGGCTTATCTTTTGGAAAACCGAGTGAAATAACCATATTTATTTGTTTTTCAGGCTCAATTTGTAAATATTGTCGTAGTTCATCTTGAGCTAACAATACCGGCCCTGTCATCGGGCAAGTACCAAGCCCCTTCGCATGTGCAGCCAACATTAAGTTTTGTGCCGCTAAACAGCTACTCTTAATTCCTTCTTCTTCCCAAACTGAATCTGGAACAAAAGCAATTGGATCAAAAATCTTTTCACGAAACTTTGATTCATATGGTGTGGCCAAACATACGATTAATACTGGCGCCTCCGAGAAAGCTGTTGCATATGGTCCGAAAGAACGTGTAAGTAATTTCCCTGCTTTCTCTTCTCCGTTTTCTGCCGCTTTTGCCGCAAGTTTATGTAATGCATCCCATGTCATTTGTTCAATTTCTTTAATTTTCTCTCGGTTCATAATAACCAAGAATTCCCACGTTTGTGAGTTCGTATCACTCGGTGCATAACGAGCACAATCAATAATTTCTTTTATATCACTAGTGGATACTTCTTGTTCTGTAAACTTTCTAACACTTCTTCTACCGTGAATTACTTCTTTAAAATCTTCATAATTCATACATTAAATCCCCTTTTTACAGCGTTTTCAAAACTTGTCCTATGCTTGAATTATATCATGAAAAAAAGCTGGGGGAGTACCAGCTTTTTTCCTCAATATTAATTCGTAACTTTAAACAAACTAATACTTTCTTCATACGCAACTTGGAGTTTTTTTGTAATTGGTCCTCTTTCGCCGGTTCCAAACTGTTCATCACCAATTTGAACGACTGGGAATATTTCAAGTGGTGTCGCTGTAAAGAAACACTCCTCAGCCTCATATACTTCTTGTAGCGAAAATTCTCGTTCTTCTACTTCAATATGTAACTCTTTCGCTAATGTAATAACGTAGTGACGTGTAATGCCGTGTAGAATGAAATTATCAGTAGGATGTGTAATCAATCTATTATTTTTCACCATAAAGAAATTCGAATGACACCCTTCAGTTACAATTCCATCTCGTACTAATATCGCTTCTTGATAGCCTTGTTCGTTTATTTTATTTTTAATCATAATATTAGGGAGCAGATTTAAAGATTTTATATGACAGAACTTCCACCGTATATCCTCTTCTACAGTAACTTTTATTCCTCGTTCCATAGCAGCAATTGGTCTTGGAAATGAAACAATATTTGCAAAATATGTTGGTTGCATATTTGACTCATATACATGATTACGTGCTTGAGCACCTCTTGATATTTGCAAATATACATTCCCGTCTTCTTGAAATCGATTTTTTTCAATCATTTGATGCAACTCTTCCACTAACTCTTCCTTAGTAAACGGTGGAATTAGTTTTATTTCTTCCATAGAATTAAAGAATCGTTCTAAATGTAAATCTAATAAATGTGGCTTCCCATCATATAGTCTAAATACCTCGTATATACCATCACCAAATTGAAAGCCTCTCTCCTCTAATGAAATCATCGGCTGTTCTTCCTTCGTATTTACAATTCTTCCGTTAAACAAAATCCAATCTTTATGAGTAGCTTTCATTCATTCCCACTCCTTTATTCCATAATTGGTTTAATTGTACAACTTATCCACACTCAAAAGAAGGAATTTTCTGTATTTTCACAAATAAAAAAGTACATCACCCATTTAAAGTGATGTACTCGACCATTCATTTACTTTAGAAAATATTTTTCAATATCATCTAACATAAGGTTTGCAGCTACAATACCACCTGCTGTATTCCAAATCACTTCATCTACTTCGAATACTTTATTATCTTTAGAAGCCTGTAACTGCTTAAAGAGCGGATCTTCTGTCCATTCTTTCGCTAACGTGTTTCCTTCATTATTCTTATCCGCATCTTTATCAGATGTGAAATAGAATAAGTAGTCCCCGTCCATATTTGGAATTTGTTCTTTTGTAATTCCTTTTATCGCAAATTCATCTTTATCTTGTAGTGGTGGTCGTTTAAATCCAATATCATTTAATACAACGCCTGAGAATGAATTTTTTTGATAAATACGAACATCACCTGGGACGAAGCGAATAATTGAAACTTTAGAGTTAATTTTATCACCTAATTGTTCTTTTATTCCTGCAATACGCTTTTTATAATCATTAAGAGCATTTTGCCCTTCTTTTTCTTTATTTACAGCTTTTGTATAAAGCGTAAAGTTTTCTTTCCAATCACCGCGCAATGTTTCAGCATATACTGTTGGCGCGATTTCTTTTAACTGCTCGTATATTTTTTCGTGACGCATTTTATTACCAATAATTAAATCCGGCTGAAGCTTCATTACTGCCTCTAAATTAATGTCACGCTCAGTTCCTACTACTTTCGTATCTTTTAACTCATTCGCTAAATGAGGATACCATTCATCCCCAGTTCGTGGTTTTGTCGTTCCAACTGGCGTTACTCCAACAGTTAAAAGTGCCTCAGCACCCTCATTCGTTAAAACAACAACTCTTTTTGGTGTACCATTTACTGTCGTTTCGCCCATTGCATGCTTTACCGTATATGAATCTTTTGCTTTCGCTGATATATCATTTTCCTTTTTCTCTTCTTTACTACATCCTGCAATTACAACCATGAGTATCATAATGCAGAACATAATTAGTTTTTTAGTATGTATCATATGTCCTCCCTAGATGAAATCGATTATCATTAACAATTAAAGATTAATGTATCCTACATATATTGTCAATGTATATCAGAAAACTTTTTTAATATATACTATTTAGATTCTATCCGCTTTTCTAATGTTTCTTTTTAAAACATAGTGCATAAGTATGAAAATAAATGTTGTTATTAAAATGCGTACCCTTGTTATACATAACAAAGATACGCATCCATATTGCATTATCATTTTAATTCCTAATATTGAGTATATTTAATATACGATGGATCATTATATACCCACTGATTTCCACCAAGGTTTAACCAACCATTTTCATTTATATATACTAAATAAGATTCTGGAGAATTTAATTGGCGGATAACTGCAGATGTAGTTGATGGACCACTTCTTAAATTTACATTCATCCCTTGTATATATGCAACCCCAATCGGACTTCCATCACTATTACTTGTCTTTACAAAATTAATGTAAGAAGGATCATTATACACCCATTGTCCATTCCCCAAATCTAACCATCCGTTACTTTCCTGATATACAACGTAAGATTCTGGAGAATTTAATTGACGAATAACTGAGGAAGAAGTTGATGGACCATTTCTTAAATTTACATTTTTCCCAAGGATATAAGCGATTCCCTTCGTTTGAGGTGTCGGTTGTGGGTTAGGAGGTTGTGGATTTGGAGCTACTCCAAAAATAGCCGCTATTCCATTCGCATACGCTTGACTTAGATCTTCAATAAATTGTGGATTTTTTAATAAATTTGCATCAAACGTTGTATCAATAAAGGCAGTCTCAGTTAAAATTGCATCCATTGCGGTTTCTCTTAATACCGCATAATTTTCTTTTTTTGCTCCTCGATCACGAAGACCGTATTTTGTTAATACAGGATTTACTGCTGTATGCATCTTTTGTTGCTTTGCATATGCAGTGCTGCTGTTGGATAACGCATTATAAATATAGCTTTCAAAACCTGTACCCCCGCCGCTATTAATATGAAATGAAATAAAATAATCCGCACCAAAAGCATTGGCAATATTAGCACGTTCCGATAAAGAAATAAACACATCACTATCACGTGTCATTTTAATTGTAATTGGGTAATTTACCGTTAAAATGTCTCGAACGCGTCTAGCAATTTGAAGTGTTAAGTTTTTTTCTACTAAACCATTACCAACAGCACCAGAATCATATCCACCGTGCCCTGCGTCTATAACAAGTTTCATTTTATTGCCCGCCCCTTTCTTGTAATATGTTTGCATTGCTACTCGTCCTATTTTATGTGAAATGTACAAGTTCTGTTACAATTACAAATAAAAAAACCGCCTTATGTAAGGCGGTTTCTATCATCTTGCTTTAACCAATTTAAAATAAATATATACGATTGATAGTGAACATAACGTATGCAAAATAAAATAAATAAAAGTGTTATTCCAGCACCACTATAAAGTAAACCGAACTTTAAAAAAACATTCACAAGTGGTGGAAAGTTCATTAGATTTTGTAATGTACTTAGCATACAAAACATAATGAAAAAGACAGGGACGTATTGTAATTCATACGGCTTTTTTTTCTTACTCATTCTTTTCCGAATGAGTATATGACATAATTCTGCTACTATAAAGCACCCTCCAATTAATACAAGACCAGAAGTCATCGTCATACATCCACCTGCCTTATATTTATTTTATCGCATAAGTAATCATCGTTATATTTTCTTTACATACTCTTCATCTTCTGAAGTAAAACCAAAACTCTCTATGAAAGACTTCGCCTTTTCTGTTAATTCCTCTTGTAGCACTTTTATTTCTTTCACATTTCTTTGTTTCATCATTTCTTCAAATGTAAAATACGTATTTGCACCATAACCGTAACCTTGGTAATCAAAATGAATAATTAGCTGTGATAAAACAGCTCGTTCCTCTTGAACACTATAATCTATTACACCAATATATGTATCATCAACTTTCACACAGTACTTTACCTTTTTCTCACCTAAACTATGCGATTTAAACATTTCTTTAACAACGCTTTCATTTTCTACAGTAACTTTCTCAAACGTAATCATATGTTGTCCATCCTTTTACTATTATTGTATCAATAATACTTCCTATTTATGAAAAAAACCTTAAGACCGTATGCGATCTTAAGGTTTTTCTAATTAAACTAAGCTATACGCACGTTTTGTTTCTTCATGGAACTTATTCGTATCGTATTTATGCTCAACATAAATTTGGTGCCATACCATAAACGCAAGTACAGTCCAAATTTTACGGCTATAATCGCCTTTATCTGCACAATGTGCTTCCAGTAAGTTTAATACATACTGTTTGTCGATTAAATGCTCTGTTTTACTCTCGTTTATAATATTGATAGCCCAATCATGCATTTCGTCTTTTAACCAGTGACGAATTGGTACTGGGAATCCAAGTTTTTTACGATCTAATACGTGATCTGGAACGATTCCGCGTGCCGCTTCACGTAAAATAGCTTTCGTAGTTCCGTTAGCAATCTTAAATTCAGTTGGAATTTTAGATGCAACATCAAATACTTCTTTATCTAAGAACGGTACACGAAGTTCTAATGAGTTTGCCATTGTCATTTTATCAGCTTTTAATAAAATGTCACCGCGTAACCATGTGAACATGTCAATGTACTGCATTTTGCTTACATCATCATAATCTTTAATCTCGTTATACAATGGTTTCGTGATATCCATATAGTTAACACTTTCATTGTAATACTTCATTAATTCAACTTTCTCTTCTTCACGGAAGATTTTCGCGTTTCCATAGTAACGCTCTTCAATTGGCGTACATCCACGCTCTAGGAAGCTCTTTCCTTTAAATCCTTCTTTAAGAGCACCACTTAATGCTTTTAGAACGCTCTTACCTGGGCTAGGAATGTAAGAGAACATTTTTAGTGAGTTTGGCTCACGATAAATGTTATAACCACCAAATAGCTCGTCTGCACCTTCACCTGAAAGAACAACTGTTACATGCTTACGTGCTTCTTTTGCAACGAAGTACAATGGTACAGCTGCTGGATCTGCTAAAGGATCATCCATATGCCAAATGATTTTTGGGAACTCATCCATAAACTCTTTCGCTGAAATGAATACGTTATGGTTTTTAACGCCTAATTTCTCAGCAGTTTCTTTTGCAACATCAACTTCACTGAAACCACGTTGTTCAAAACCAATAGAGAATGTTAAAAGATTTGGATTCATTTCTCTTGCGATAGAAGCGATAATAGATGAATCAATACCACCAGATAAGAATGAACCTACTGGTACATCACTGCGCATATGCACTTTTACTGAATCATATAACACATCACGAATTGCTTGGATATGCTCCTCTTTCGTTGCGCTTGAAGCATTGAAATAAGGTTTCCAGTAGCGATGGATTTCCATCTCTTTACCGATTTCTTTTACGAAATAATGACCAGGCTCGATTTTATTAACATCAATTGTTAATGTTTCTGGCTCTGGACCATATTGGTACGTAAAGTAATGTTGTAGTGACGTTGGATTAACGCCTTTATCTTCCATCACATGCATAATACTTTTCTTCTCAGATGCGAAGAATGTAGTATCACCTTGTTGTGCGACGTATAAAGGTTTAATACCGAAGTGGTCACGTGCACCGAAAAGTTTCTTCTCTTCACGATCCCAAATCATAAATGCAAACATACCACGAAGATAGTCTACACATTTTTCTTTCATATGTGCATACAATGCAATGATAACTTCTGTATCAGATTGTGTTGCAAACGTTGCACCTTTTTCAAGTAACATTTCACGTAATTCTACATAGTTGTAAATTTCACCATTAAAAATAATTACATATCGATCATTTTCATAAGTTAGCGGCTGATGTCCTGCCTCTAAGTCAATGATGCTTAAACGGCGGAAGCCAAATTGTACATGTTCATCACGAAAATATCCTTCGTCATCTGGACCGCGGTGGAAAATCATCGTGTTCATATTTTCAAATTGATGTTTTTCTGTTTCTGAAAACTCTCTAGGGTTTTCACATAAACATCCTACAAAACCACACATACTTCTTACCCTCTTTCAGTTTTCATTCTGTCTATATACTACTATATCAACCCTATTTATACTAGCATAATCAATTGAATATGGCGACCAAAAACTATAAAAAAATCACTCCATTTCACATTTTTAACAATTTTTTATGAAAACATGAAAACTAGGCAATCACCTTTCTCCGCTTTTGTCATATGATATTGCAAATTGATTTCTAGGAGGGAATACCATGAGTGAAGAAAAAAAAGACTCTTCTCGCCCACCGGTTCGCAATTATTTAAAGCAAATTGATGATTTCTTCGAGCAAACACCACTTCGCAATGTAATCGCTGATTTAAATCATTTTTTCCAAAAAGGAAACCGTTTATTAACATTCCCTGTAGATTTATATGAAGTTGGTGAAGAGCTTGTAGTTACAGCTGAACTGCCGGGTATCCAAAAAGAACAAATTCAAATTGAAATACAAACTGAATACTTAAAGGTCTCTGTAAAAGAAGAGATACTAGAAGAAGCAGATGAAGAAACATCTCATAACTATTATCGCCGAGAACGTTCCATTTCAGAAGCATCAAGATTGATTAAATTACCGTACTCAATTAATAAAAAAGCAGCGAAAGCTTCGTATCAAAACGGCGTGTTAGAAATTCGGGCACCAAAACTTCCACAACAACATGACATTTTATCCATAGACTAATGCAAAAAAATAAGGGTGCTATGCACCCTTATTTTCAATCCACTAATCGCTTCATATCACGTATAATGTCTTCGTATGGCGTATTACTAATGCCACTATACTTTTTCATTACTTTTCCGTTTTGATCAATTAAATAAAATGATGTACCATGCATGACCTGACCATTCTCCGGCTTATCTACAAGTGATTGGAAATTATCTTTTGAAAACTTCGTAATATCTTCTAACGAATATCCCGTTAATAAATTCCAGTTACTAGTATCCTCTGTAAACTTTTGAATAAAAGCTTTCAGATTTTCCGGCTTATCAAGGTCTGGATCTACACTAAATGAAACAAACTGAACGTCTATCTTCTCTTCTTTTGCCATCTTTTGCAGCTTGGCCATATTTGCAGTCATTGGTGGACAAACTGTTTGACAATTTGTGAACATAAAATCTGCAACCCAAACTTTCCCTTTTAAATCTTTTGTACCAAATGACTTTCCATCTTGATTTGTAAATTGGAAAGTTTCTAAATCCCAATTCAATGGTTTACGAAGCTTTGAACCCGATCCACTACATCCAGCAAGTACAAAGAGACAAAATACAACCATAAGACCAATTATTTTTTGATAACGCTTCATTTATAAACCTCTTTTCTCTATCCTAAATTTAAATAGGTTATGTTTATCATAACAAAAGTTAACACTACGAGAAAATTGTTTACTACATTTGTTCACGAAATCGTACGAATTTACGTATGTTACTTCTTTATTTCAAGCCAATTACTAGACAAAATTTATTTTTTTACTATTATTTCTCTAAATAGAAGTTGCAAAACTAATTTTATTGTTACTTTTGTAAACGCATCCCCCTATTTTTTAACAATTCCTTAAACATTCATCCATGTTATACACTGTATTCCTTAACAACATTTCGGTACAATACAATTACAACGATTTTAAATGAGGTGATGTTCATGACAAAACGTTATGAAAACATGGATAATGTGAGTACAAAAAAATCAATTCGTTCCTTTATACGTTGGCGAAAAGAACGAAAACAAAATAAAAAGGATTTTTCTTTTTTAGTAGAACAATCACCTGTTAAACAAAGTAAATTCCTACAAAACAACTTTGAAAAGACGTCTGTAACTTGGATTGGTCATTCCACATTCCTTATCCAAACGAATGGGCTGAATATATTAACAGATCCAGTATGGGCTACTAAATTAAAATTAGTTCCAAGACTTACTGAACCTGGTCTTTCTATACAAGAACTACCTAAAATTGATATTGTCCTCATTTCACACGGTCATTATGATCATTTAGATTTTTCATCGCTTCGCCAGCTAAATGATGATGTTTTATACCTTGTACCTATTGGACTGAAAAAACTATTTACTCGCAAAAAATTTACTCGTGTAGAAGAGTATAATTGGTGGGAAAATACAATCATTAATGATGTTTCCTTTCACTTCGTACCTGCTCAGCACTGGACGAGAAGATCCTTATTTGATATGAATACATCACATTGGGGTGGATGGATTATTAATAATGAACCAACGAAAGAAACCGTTTATTTTTGTGGTGACAGTGGCTATTTCCAAGGTTTCAAAGAAATTGGCAGACGCTTTTCAATTGATATTGCCCTTATGCCAATTGGCGCTTATGAACCAGAGTGGTTTATGAAAGCATCTCATGTTTCACCTGAAGAGGCAGTGCAAGCTTATTTAGATTTAAACGCTACACACTTTATACCGATGCATTACGGAGCTTTTGCCCTCGCCGATGAAACACCCCGCGAGGCAGTAACAAGGCTTCGAAATAATTGGAATTTACGTATGTTACCGTGGGAACAACTGCATGTACTCTTTTTAGGCCAAACCTTTACTTATAATAACGCAACAAACGGTAAGCAAGTAAATGAAAAAATTGAAACATTACACGTATAACGTAACTACTTATTTTCTATATCCAACATATACTATAGAAAATCATAAAGTAAAACTTTAATCAGTGGGTGTTTTCTATGAATGAATATTTACAGACTCGCTATATCATTAGCGGGAGTGCCTGTATAACCCTTCTTATTTCTTACTTTCTATTCACATAAAAAAAAGCTACTTGAAAATTCATTTCAAGTAGCTTTTTATTACTCTGCTAAATACATAAATCCAATTGCACCTGGACCTGTATGAGTACTAATAATAGGCGTTGTAAAGAAAATTTCTGATTGAGCAAATCCACTCACTTTTTCAACAGCCGCTTTTACATTTTCAGCTAAAGGAATTGCTTTCGCATGCGGAATTGCAACAGCTTTTACAACTTTTCCAGCTGTATCTTCCTCAAATAACTTAGCTAACGTTTTTACAATTTGACCTTGGCTACGCACTTTCGTTACAGGGTTATAAACACCATCTTCAAGGCTAGCAATTGGCTTTATATTAAGTAGCGAACCGATAAACGCTTTTCCTTTACCGATACGCCCACCCTTCACTAAATTTTCTAATGTATCTACTACTACATATAAACGAGTATTCTTTCTCACTTCATCTACACGTTTTAAAATTTCTTCTAGTGAGCGTCCTTCATTTGCCATTTTTGCAGCTTCTATTACTTGATATGCTAAAGCATGTGTAATAAATTGAGAATCAACAACTGTTACTTTTGTGTCGGTCATTGATGCAGCACTATTGGCAGTTGCCACAGTACCACTCATTCCACTTGTCATATGAATGGAAAGTACTTCACTTCCATCTTCACCTAACTTGTCATACATTTCTACAAATGTACCCATTGCCGGTTGTGATGTTTTTGGTAATTCCTCTGATTTGATCATTTCTTCAATAAATTCATCAGGTTGTAAATCAACGCGATCTAAATACGTTTGTCCATTTACAGAGATTGATAATGGTAGCACATGAATGCCATACTTTTCGATTACATCCTGCGTTAAATCTGCAGTTGAATCTGTTACAATTTTAATTTTTTGCATATTATATTCTTCCCTTTCCAATACGCTCTCCTTGTTATTATACTAGCATTCCCTGTGCTTTCAACAATTTCGAACAAATTTCACCAAATTAATTATATTTTTATATCTAAAATGAAAAAGACAGAGTTTACTAACCCTGTCCATACTCTGTATCATGCATTTTTTTCAAGGGTATTTGTTTTATATACATTTAAATAATCATTCCACTTCAAACAATTTTGCAAATATTCACGGAAAGAATACGAAAATCTTGGGTGCTTTTGTTTTTGAATTTTTGCAATAAATAATTGAAGACGAGACTGAATTAGAAACGATAATGGATGCTGTGCCTGTAGGACAGGGATTTCGAATATTTTAATACAATCCCCTGTTGAATGAGTGAAATAAAAACTTTTCGTAATCACAATATCAATCCTCTTTTTCATTGGATTTTTGAACTTCCTCTACTTTACGCTATAACACGTTGTTTAAAGTGGAGACTTCTATGAATACAAAAGTATCCTTAGTCAATCCCTGTAGTCCTTTTGGTTAGAAGATTTACACTCTATTTATCCTCCGTCCTAAATATCGATCAGACAGGAATCCCGTTATCCGTATATTGCTTAATAATTTTAGTATAAACTTAGCAAAGCGCAAAGTTTGTCTAAATTTTGGAGATTCTATAATTTTTTTCTTCTATATATTGTATACGTTTATGTCTAAAGTATAACAAATAAATAAAAAAAGTGCCTTTATAACGAGGCACTTTTCGACTGTATTTCTTCTTCTCTTTTCTTTTTCCGCTTACTGACAATCTTTGATAAAGCGATACTAATTTCATAAATACAAATAAGTGGTACCGCTACTAAACTATGTGATAAAAAATCCGGCGGTGATATACACGATGCAATGATAATCAATGCTACGTAAGCATACCTTCTTATTTTTATTAGCAATTCCGCCGTTAACAGTCCAATACTCGTTAAAAACATGACAACTACAGGTAATTCAAAAATTACAGCAAATGGAACTGTTAAATTAAGAACAAAATGAAAATACTTTTCTGTCGTAAACATCGTATTAAACATTTCATTACCTATCGTAGTTAAAAAATGAAATAAAAACGGCATTACAACGAAATATCCAAAACATAAACCTGCAATAAATAATATAGACAATACCGGTATATACATTACTGTCATTTTTTGTTCATTTGGATGTAAACCCGGTTTTACAAATAACCAAATTTGTATAGCAGCAAAAGGAATTGTACAAACGATAGCAAATACTGTAGCAATCGAGAAAAAAATCCATAATACATCACTTGGACCGAGAACAGTTAATTTCATTGGTAAATCTTTTACTAGCCAAAAATAAATATCCTTCGTAAAAGTAAATCCGATAATTAAAAATAGGACAAAGGATAGTACTGTATATATTACTCGTTTGCGAAGCTCAACAATATGTTCTACTACGCTCATTTCCCGATCTTCCATCTCGTTCACCACACTTTATTTATCCATTTCGAGGAAAATTCATTACATTTTTTCTTTCTTTTCCTTCTCTTGAAATGCATCATCAGTCAATTCTTTCGTTGATTTTTTGAATTCTTTTAACGTTTCCCCTAAAGCCTTTCCGATTTCTGGCAATTTTTTCGGCCCAAACAAAATGAGTACAGCTACTAAAATTAAAATTAATCCTGGAAAGCCAATATTTGAAAACATTTCTCCATCCCCTTTATTAGTAGATTCCTTGTCCTACTATTGCATAATTTTATTTTGTCAAAAAAGTTTGAAAACGTCAACAAATCCATTGCCTTTTGTCAAAAAAATTCAAAAATATAATCAATTATACAAATTTCATTTTCTATTGCCCTTGTGTATGATATGGTAAGGGAAATGACATATTATTTTATGATAGTAGAAAGGATTTGCATTATGACTGAAAAAATGACACGAATGACGCATTTTGTGAAAGAAGAAATTGCAAATGCAATTACACATGGTATCGGTGCCATTTTAAGCATCCCTGCCTTAATTATATTAATTATTCATGCCTCTAAGCATGGTACCGCATCTGCTGTAGTTGCATTTACGGTTTATGGTGTAAGCATGTTTTTACTGTACTTGTTTTCGACCTTGTTACATAGCATTCATCATCCAAAAGTAGAAAAATTATTTACTATACTAGATCACTCAGCCATTTATTTATTAATCGCTGGCACATATACTCCTTTTTTACTTATTACGCTTCGCGGACCATTAGGCTGGACGTTACTCGCTATTATATGGACACTAGCACTCGGAGGTATCATCTTCAAAATTTTCTTTGTACGTCGCTTTATTAAGGCATCAACATTATGCTATATCATAATGGGATGGCTCATAATCGTTGCTATTAAACCACTTTATGAAAATCTAACTGGACATGGTTTTTCACTACTTTTAGCAGGTGGAATTTTATATTCTGTAGGGGCTATATTCTTCCTTTGGGAAAAGTTACCTTTCAATCATGCCATTTGGCATCTTTTCGTTTTAGGTGGTAGTGCGATGATGTTCTTCTGCGTACTCTTTTATGTCTTACCTACAGCATAAAAAAGGTTTCAGCTTATATTAAGCTGAAACCTTTTTTATTACTTATGTAATTGTGATGCGATAACATCCTGTGTATGCTTCGTTAATTCTTTAATATCCATATTCGCATACTCTTCAGGTGTAATCGGCTTAGAAATTGTTACTGTTGCATGAGCTGGTTTCATACGGTTTCCATTCGCTTCAAACATTTTATATGTCCCATCTAACGTTACAGGTAAGATTGCTACACCTGACTTTACTGCAAGGTGAAAACTCCCAGCCTTAAACTCTCCAATTTCGCCACCCTTACTTCTCGTCCCTTCTGGGAAGATTACGATAGAATGCCCGTTCTTTAACAGCTCAATTCCATCTTTAATCGCTTGAAGAGATTGACGACGATCATTACGAACCATAAATACACAATTCATAAGTTCCATCCAAGTTGGTACAACTGGAAACTTCTTAATCTCTGCTTTTGAAACAAATCCAATTGGTTTATTTAAGTAACCTAGTAAAACAGGAATATCCATATTACTCTGATGATTACTTACAACTAGTACCGGCTTATCTTTTGGAACATTTTCCAGACCATTTACTTCAATTGCCCCACCAGCTACACGTACCATTTTCTTACCAAACCAATTTGTCGTTTTATACACAACATTATCTTTTTCTTGTGGCGACATCGTATTTACTTGTCTTTTCAGACGCCACATTCTCGGTGTAATCGCAATTACGATTAAAATTAAATAAAAGATTTTAAAAAACGTTTGAATCATACAGAACCCCCACCTATTATCATTCCGACCTTCATTATACTAGACAAACGAAGGAAAAAGAAGAAAAAATGTCCAAACAGCAAGTGCTTGGACATTTTTAAGTATTCTATATTAGAAACGTTTTGCTAATTCACGAGCATTAGCAATTGCTGCTTCTTTAATTTCTGGTGCTTTTTCAGGGTTTGCATTCATACCTTCAACTGCAATGTATTCAGTTTCATTTACACCGATGAATCCTAATACTGTTTTTAAGTGATTGCGGCCGAAGTCTACAGCTGCGTATGCTCCTTCAGAATAAACGCCACCTGTTGCTTGAATATGAAGTGCTTTTTTGCCTTCTAATAAGCCAACTGGACCATTTTCAGTATACTTGAATGTTTTACCTGCGATTGCTAAGTTATCTAAGTATGCTTTTACTACTGGTGGATAGCTAAAGTTCCACATTGGAGTTACGAATACATAACGATCTGCATGCATAAATGTTTCTAAGTTTGTGTTCATTGCTGCAACTTTTTGTTGTTGAACTTCAGTTAAAGTTTCAAAACCTTCACCTGCTGCAAATTTACCCCAAGCAGCGAATACATCTGCATCGATTACTGGGACTGTAGTGTTGAATAAATCAATTGTTACAACTTCGTCTTGTGGATGTTCGTTTTTATAAGCCTCGATGAAAGCTTCCCCTACTGCCACTCCGAAAGAACCTTCTGCTGAATTTGGATTTGCTGTAATAAATAGTACTTTTGTCATTGTATTCTCTCCCTTTTACACATTTTATCTTTAATTTGAGATTTATATTTCGAAAGTAAATAACTTACCTTATGTAAGTATAATACAAAAAGTCATGTTCAATGTCAATAAAAAATAGCTACTTTTTTTTCGTAAGTTAATAAACACTATCTTTTCAATACGTTTTGGTGAAACAAAAAACTACCTCCACATTCCATGGAGGTAGTCTTCATCATTTTCTATTTTTGAAACACATGTTTCACTTTTTCAGCTGGAATATTACTTCCGCCTCTACCTTTTACATCTTCAATCATCATTGTAATGACCATATCTGGTGAATTCAAATCAAATGCAGCGAACCAGCCTAGTTCTTTTCCTTCGGCCTCTTTCGATACTTTTAATTCCGCTGTCCCTGTTTTTCCAGCAAGAGTCATTCCATCAATTTTAGCAATTTTCCCTGTACCGTCTGGATCATTAATTACTTTCGTCATAGCAGTTTTTAATATATCCTGATTTCCTTTAGAAATTACATTTTCTTTCCAAGCTTTTGGTTGTTTATCTGTTTTAATAATATACGGTGATGGAATCGTTCCATCATTTACAATTGGCGCATACGTTAAAGCTAAATGAAGAGGAGTCATTAATACTTGTCCTTGTCCATATCCTGTATCTGCCATTTGAATATCATTTTTAATACCATCATTTGCGATTTTAGAAGCTGGGAATCCATATTCAATTGGTAATTTCTCATCGAATCCGAATTTTTTCGCTTCACTCATAAACTTGTCTTTTCCGATTTTCAAAGCTTCTTGTGCGAAATAAATATTATCCGAGTATTTCATCGCCTTATCCAAATCAATCGGATTTGCATCTTTCACACGTGTTACATAATAATTACCCCAAGAAGAATCTTTTGTCCATTTTAATCCTTCAATTTTCAACTCTTCTTTTGGATCAATCGTTTTCGTTTCAAGACCAATTGCAGCTGTAATAGGCTTAAATACAGATCCTGGAACTGATAATTGTGTAAATCGATTCGTCATCGGTTTTTTCGGATCATTATTCCATGCTTCGCGTTGTGCCTTCGATGTCCCTCGTGCAATTATATTAGGATCATATGCTGGACTACTTACTAGTGCAATTGTTTCTCCACTTTTCGGATTAATTGCTGCACTTGAACCAGCTTCGCCCTTCATTTCATTATACGTTTTTTCTTGAACAGCACTATCAATAGTTAAAGTTACATTTTCTCCATCAACGGCATCTGTTTTTGCTAAATTTTTAATTTCTTTTCCTTGCGCATCTTCTACAAAGACACGGCCACCTTTTTTACCGCGTAGCTTTTCCTCTAATACTTGCTCTAAACCGGCTTTACCAACTGGATCATCAGCTTGATAGCCTTTCTTTTGTAGCGTTTTTAAATCTTCAGCATTTACCTTTCCAATATAACCAGTCAGATGAGCTGCCGCTTCCCCTAACGGATATGTACGAACATTTACAGGTTTTGTTGAAACACCTGGTAAATCAATGTACGTATTTTGCGTTGCCCCCTCAGGCAAAATTCCAATTGGTACGAGATACCCTGGTTTTACCCATTTAGCAGCTAGTTTTTGATCAATTTCTTCTACAGACATATTTAATAACTTCGCTACTGTCTCTTTCGTTTGCGGAGCAGTATCGTCTAATTTTTCTGGAACTATTCCAATTTCAGAAGCTTTCCCATTCGTTGCAAGACCTTTTCCATTACGATCGTATATTTCACCACGTTTTGGCTCTGTCGTTTGCATACGCACTTTACTATCTTTTGTCATACCTGGGAATATAAAATCAGGAGTCCAATCTATTTTCCAAGATTCTTTATCTCCATCTTTTTCTTTCACCATTTTTGCTTCATGGGCAAAATTGATTTTACCACCGACTGTATCCATACTTACTTTAAAAGGAACAGGACCTTCATCTTTTTTATCTTCTTTTACTTCTCCTGCTTCTACTTTTAAGTTTTTCACTTCAATGCCAGAATAAATTTTTTCATATTTCTCAGTGAACTCTTTCTTCGAAATATCTTTTTTTGCCTTTTCTGATAATTGATCATACATTTCTGCAAATTTTTGTTTATTCCATGCTTTTGTATATGTATCAAACGCTTCTTGTGGTTTTTCTTCTTTACCGCATCCAACTAACATGAACGTTAAGCAAAGAAAAAGAATCCCCCATATCTTTCTCAATCAATTCTCCTCCTCTT
The DNA here is from genome assembly GCF_040448665.1 of Bacillus cereus group sp. MS39. Lineage (NCBI taxonomy): Bacteria > Bacillati > Bacillota > Bacilli > Caryophanales > Bacillaceae > Bacillus > Bacillus cereus group sp. MS39. Next base: position 3,206,616 of record NZ_CP123058.1, read on the forward strand.
TCTATATGAATACTTTTGAAAATTTTAGCATTTTTACATGCTAGATTTCATTATAGCACTATTGAATATCATCTATAAACTTATATTAACGAATACAAATAAAAAGATTGATGTGAATTTCACATCAATCCTTATTATTATTGTTGTTTCTCATATACATGATAATAGTACGTATACGGATTCTTTTCATCCGTTAAACCTTTTTCAACAAAAACTTCTTTCCAATTTGTCATATCCATTTCTGGAAAGAATGTATCACCTTCAAATGCGTAGTGGATTTTTGTTATATATAACTTGTCTACGTAAGGTAAAAAGAGATCATAAATTTGCGCTCCACCAAAAATAAAAATCTCCTCTTCATTTTTGCATAGTTCAAACACTTCTTCTACAGAATGTGCTACTTCACAACCTTCAACATGATACCCTTCATTACGAGTTACAATAATATTACGTCTTCCAGGCAGTGGTCTACCAATCGCTTCGTAGTTCTTTCTGCCCATAATAAGTGAATGGCCCATCGTTGTTTTCTTTACATACTGCAATTCACTTGGTAAACGCCAAGGTAAATTATTATCTTTGCCAATTACTCTATTCTCGTCCATTGCGACCATAAATGAAACAATCATTTTTTCATCTCCTCTACAATTATACTGCAACCGGTGCTTTAATTGCTGGGTGTGGATCATATCCTTCAATTGTTAAATCTTCCATTTCAAAATCGAATACAGATTTCACATCTGGATTTAATGTAAGTTTCGGGAATGGACGTGGTTCACGTGCCAATTGCTTTTCTACTTGTTCAAAATGATTCGTATAAATGTGTGCATCTCCAATTGTATGAACAAATTCTCCCACTTCAAGATCACATTCATGTGCAATTAAATGTGTTAGCAGTGAATAACTTGCAATGTTAAATGGAATTCCAAGGAATATGTCACCACTTCTTTGATATAGCTGACAAGAAAGTTTGCCATCTGCTACATAAAATTGGAATAACGTATGACAAGGTGGTAATGCCATACTTGGTACATCTTCAGGATTCCAAGCAGAAACAATTAAACGACGTGAGTCCGGCGTTTTTTTGATCATTTCAATTACATCTTTTAATTGATCAAGTGTCTCACCAGCTGTCGTTTTCCAAGCACGCCACTGCTTACCGTATACGTCTCCTAAATAACCAAATTTATTTGAGAAATCATCATCTTCTAAAACGTTCTTTTTAAACAATTCCATTTGCTCATCGTATTGCACTTTAAATTCTTCATCTTGTTGTGAGCGAAGACCGAAATCAGTCATATCAGGACCAGTATACTCATCGCTTTCTACCCAGCTCTTAAATGCCCATTCATTCCAAATATTATTATTATGCTGCAATAAATAACGAATATTTGTATCACCTTTCATAAACCAAAGCAGTTCACTTGCTACAAGGCGAAATGGCACTCTCTTTGTCGTTAATAAAGGAAAACCTTTACTTAGATCAAAACGCATTTGATATCCAAATACAGATACAGTGCCTGTCCCTGTACGATCTTCTTTCTTCGTACCATGCTCCATTACATGGCGGCATAAATTTAAGTATTCATATTCAGCATGTTTCATATGTAGTAAAACCTTCTTTCAATCTTATATGAAATTTATCATAACATGAAAAACAGTGAATTTAATAATCTTGATTAATAAAATTTCATTTCAATAATTCTTACAAAATTATTAACTTTCCATAATTAAAAAGGTTTTCATTTTCTATTACCGAAAGTATAGTGCGGTAGGATAAAATTTATATTTGGAGGTTAGAAGTATGTCTAAAATTGAAACTCCTGTTATGACTTCTTTACAAACAACGGTTGAAAAAATGATGAAGGATTTAAACGTTCCTGGAGCTGCTGTGGCTGTTATAAAAGACGGTGAAGTTATTATTTCAGAAGGATTTGGCTATCGAAATCTAGAGACAAAAGACACTGTTACACCGAGTACTCGGTTCGCAATCGGTTCCTCAACGAAAGCTTTTGGCACACTTTCATTAAGCTTATTAGCACAACAAAAAAAGTTTAATTGGGATACTCCTATCCAGTCTTATATACCTAACTTCTCTTTATCTGAACTACTTGCTAGCTCACAAGTTACCGGACGAGATTTAGCTTCTCATCGAACTGGTGTAAGCCGTCATGAGGCTCTTTGGTATAGCTCTTCCTTATCTCGAAAAGATCTCGTTGAAAAAATAAAACATTTACCACTTGATGCTCCGTTTCGTACAGCATTTCTTTATAACAACTTAATGTATGCGACAATTAGTTATATTGTAGAAAACATTACGAATCAAACATGGGAACAATATGTTGCAGAACATATTTTAGAGCCTTTAAATATGGATCAAACAAACTTCTCTGTTACAGACTCACAAAATACAGATGATTATGCATTACCTTACGTTGAAAATGACGGTAAAATAAAAGAAGTTCCATTCCATAACATCGATACGGTCGGCGCTGCCGGGTGTATTAATTCTACAATTGAAGATATGGCAAATTGGGTCCTTCTTCACTTAAACGAAGGGAAATTTGGAGATCATGAATTAATCTCCTCTGAATTATTACAACAAATGTATACACCACATAATTCCATTCCAGATCAACCAGTTTTATCACTTCCGGAATCTCCATTAAATAGTTATGGTCTTGGTTGGTTTATTAGCGCTTACCGTGGTAATAAGGTAATTCATCATGGCGGTAATATTGATGGGTTTTCAGCACTTGTTTCATTCATACCAACAGAAAACATAGGCCTTGTTATTTTAACGAATGCTGGAGACACATTACTACCTACTTATCTCGCTAATCAAATTTATGACGAACTACTTGAATTAGAATTCATTGATTGGCATAAACGTGCTGTAGAAGATACTGAAAAAATGAAGGAAATGATGAAAGAAGCAACTGAATCCATTCCTGAACAAATTAAAGGGACTACACCTTCTCACAAGTTAGAAGATTATACCGGTATTTTCGATCATCCTGCATACGGAACATTACGAGTATACAAACGAGATGATTCGTTATTTGTACAATTTATGGGGATGGATATTCAATTAGCTCATCATCATTACGACATCTTCTCTGCAAAAGTTGATTTATTCCAAATGAAAATGAGTTTATTATTCGCTTATGAAATGAATGTAAGTGGTGAATTCCCATCCCTTCAGTTACATGTACCAGCTATGTTAAGTACGCAGCCGCTTGTATTTAAGAAAATCAAATAAATATTTTAATAGAGGGAAGATAACACTTCCCTCTATTCCCCTTTTCTCTATGCAAAAAAAAGGATAATACGTAAAGGATACAGAATTCTATTATTCAACTAATTAAATTATTAGGAGGAAAAGCTGTGTACACAGAAATTTTCAAAGAAATTGTTTCGATTACTCATCACGATTATTCAGGTTGTATAGATAAGAAAGGATGGGACGATCCTACTACATATTTACAGACAGTCGAGAAACTAGAGAAACAAGGAGAACTAACACCAGTACAATTTACTGAAATTGTACGTGATTACTTACTAGATTTTAAAGATAATCATATGTTTTTTAAAGTGCACTCTAACAATCAACCTCTTAACAGTATTGGCTTCCAGGTGAAAAGATACGAAGACCGCCTATATATTACATCCACTTCACATGAAGTAAGAGTGAAAAAAGGACAGTCAATTTTAGCATTAGATAATATGAAAATTCCTGAGCTATTAATAAAATATAAGAAATATTTAAATGAGAATACATATGAACGCGAAAAATGGGATTATGTTTTATTACAATCATCAACTTGTACACTTATAAATGAAGATGGCGTAATCGAAACCATTACTTTACAAAAGTATAAACAAAATGAATACACGCCTATTTATTCATTTAAACAGCATAATAAAGACACACTCTTAATTACTTTGACTGATTTCGCAAATACTGAAGCGATTAATAAATTATTAGACTCACACAAAAATGAGCTTAATTCTTTTCCGAACTTAATTATTGATGTGCGTTTGAATCGTGGTGGAAGTGATGATGCATTTTTTAAATTACTTCCTTACTTATTCGAAGACAAAGAGATCTCCCTTTTAGATTCTTCAGATACAATGCAATTAAATCATACAGAACGAAACTATCAATTACGTATGAAAGACATCGAAATGGAAGATTATGATTCTTTAGACGAACTTTCCAAATTATTCACAGATATATTTATTCAAGATTTAAAAAGGAATTATAAAAAAGGATTCGTTACATTTGATACTTCTGAGTTACCAAAAGAACTTCAATCATTAAAAATACACGGACGAAAATCACCTTGTAGAGTAGTTATATTAACAGATGTTACATGTGGAAGTTCTGGTGATTCTTTTGTAAAAGTTGCAAAAAAATCATTGAAAGTAAAAGTAATAGGTCGTCCTACTGCTGGTTTAAATGATTATTCTAATTTAGCGGTAATGGAATGGGCTGATACATTCGCACTTTACTACCCTACTTCACGGCTCTCTATTATAGATAAAGGCGAAGGAATGTCCGGAATTGGTATACAACCGCATATACATATCCCCTGGACTCCGGAACATATACAGGAAGATGTAGATTTAAAGTTAGCATTACAACTGCTTCAAAATGAAGAATGGTAAAAAAATAAAGGTAGATGTGAATCACACCTACCTTTCCTATTTCATAGCAATCTTTTCTGGCTGAAACCAGATTGGCTTTAATAACTCAAAGTTTTTATGATCCTCTAAAACGATAGTAAGGCGTTCTAACGTATCCTCTAACATATGCGGTGCTGCTCGTAAGGACCACACAACTGATGAGAAAACTGTCATGCCAACGTACACCGCATATAAGTTCCAGAACTCCTCTGGTATTCCCCCATTAAAGTAGCCTTCTATTTGTCCGATTGAATACGGAATACTAATGTCTCTTGCAAATAGTGCAATTTTTACGAAATCATGAAGTGGGTCACCCCAATCATAGCCATTAAAATCAACAACACCTACATATTTCGCATCACGTACAATTATATTTTCTAAATGAAAATCATCGTGTTGAAATCGATTTGGGCGGTTCTTTAAATATATTTCATTTTCATCTATAAACTTTATGATTTTATCATCATTTTTTATTTTTATTCCACATGTTTTATATGCCTCTACATATTTTCGATGTTTTTCCATTGCTCTTTCATACCATGGAAGGATATCCTTAGGAGCTTCATATGTATGCATTTTTGCTAAATCTTTTCCTGCTTCTATACCAATATCATATTGTTCTTTTTGTTTATATGTAGGCAATAGCTTCTTCGCATCTTCCCCTTCTAAATATGAAAAAATGCCATAGCATACACCTTCTTCTGCCAACAAACCCATTTCAATTGGTTTTTGTGCTTGCACACTACGGTTTTGCATTTCATTTAAAATTTGAAACTCTATTTTCTTTCTTTCATACTCTTTTATATCGCCTGTCCGTAATAAATATTTTTCGTTATTCGCACTCGTAATTATATATTTCTTATCCGGTGAGAAACCTTTGGAGATTTCTTCAATATTAACTGCATCTTTTACTATTTGTATATTGTTTTGCCACGCTGTAATTGTTTTCATTTTTATTCCCCTTGCATTTCTACATTTGATGTATACGCTACTTCTACAATAAACCCATTCGGATCGTAAAAAGAAATGGATTCCTCCAAATTTGCTACCCAAAATTCAATATGATGAATACCTGCTCAAAGTGTATTCATATTAAGAATACGCCCCTTGTACTACTTGTACAATTTCCATTGGTGTATTGACCATATAATCTGGTGCATCTTTTTTCACTGTTTCAATAACATCATACCCCCAAGATACCCATATTACATTCACCCCAGCCTTTTTACACGCTGCTACGTCTCGCTGTTCGTCACCGACGTATAACATATCTTTCTCTGTTATTTTTTTCGATTTTAAAAATCTTTTTATCATTTTATCTTTACCGAACAAATTTTTAGAACAATATACCTCTTGTATATTTTCTATATCATTATTGTGTAAAAATGCCCGAATATGCTCTTCTGAGTTAGAAGATATAACGGCAATTCCGTATCCTTTTTTATGCAGTTCATCTAATACATCCTTCATCCCATGAAACAAAATAAGATCTTTTATAGCGGGTTGATACAATTTATAAAACTCCAGCGCTAATATCGGTAGTTTATACAATGGTACATCAAGTTGTTTACATCTCTCTGGCATCGTTAATTTACGCAAATACTCAATTTCTTCTTCCCTTACCGTTTTATATCCGTGCTTTTCAGCAATTTGATTATAAATTGGTACAAATATATTTTGTGAATCTACTAATGTGCCATCAAAGTCAAAAACAATATATTTTTGCATTCCCATACTCCCTTACTTCTTTTTTCCTAAACCTATTTTATTCAACAATATAGTTGCCTTACCCTTCTATAAGCATAAAAAAGAACAAGATTTTCTCTTGTTCTTTTTAAGAAAGCCACTTTGGCGGTACATTCGTATTCCAATAAATATTCCCTAATTCATGGTGTCCTGAGTACCCATCATCAAAACGGTGATAGTGGAAATTAAAATAATAACCATCTTGCGGTGGATGATCTCTTCTTACATGAAATCGCAATAAGTCATTTCCTGATTTCGTGTCATACACATGAAAAATCTTTTCATTATTTCCGCCAGCTGGTCTTTGAGAAATTGCTAATGATTGCAATGACTCCTCTGGCACATCACTTGCAAGCTCGGCAATTGCCTCTTCAATTTTCGGTAATATTACATCTTTAAACTCATCTTCAATTACTGGACCAATTTTAGTGCCAAACTTTTGCATCGACTGCTTCTCTGCTTCTTGCATTGCGTACGTAATAAAAGTATCAGTGGTTAACCTGTCATTCGTTTCTTCATATGTATAGGACGTACTCTCCAAATTTTGTTGCCCAGCTGTGCTCGTAGGCTTGTCCGCAGCTTTGGCATTATCAAGCAATATGGAAGGAGGCGTCACTAAACCAAATGTAAATACGGTAATTAATGCGACTAAGGTTTTTCTAAACCAATTTGGCATGTATGTTCCCTCCCCTTTCACTCATTATGTTTTATATAACGGTTGTACCTTCTATTATACAAAATGATTGTAATTTTTGCACTTTACAATTTTGTTAACGTTCACATATTTTTCACTTGAATATGAAATTGTAAGATTTCATACAATATAAATACAACAACAATGAGGAGGCAATCAGATGACTTTAGATGTCATGTATTCCGCCGCAAGCATACTCGTTTTAGTATATTTCCTTTATCAATGTGTAACAGATTAAAAAAAGAGCCATTTTCCGGCTCTTTTTCTATGGTAAAAATACAATCCAACCAATCCATACTATAAAAATAATCCCGGCAATTACAGCTGGTAATAAATAAAAATGAGAAAGTATAACTATTCCATACAAAAGCAGTACTGGAAGTAATAAATAGCGATCTGCCTTCCATCTTAACAGTAGTAATTTTCCTTCATCACAATATAAATGAAGAAACATTTTTTTCGTAAATTCATTCCAATAATCGCGCGCATAACGAGAAATTGCAACTAAAGAAAATACAAGAATAATAGCTACAATCCACCTCGGACTCATGATAATACTTACAGTACTTATACATACAATTTGAATATAAAATATTCGTGCACTACTTGTACGGAAAAATTCTTTTAAAAAGGATTCAACAATACGAGAATCTTTTTTCTTCCCTAAAAACTTTTTAGAACGTGGAAACATCCACGGCTTTTTATTCGAACTACTCGGTTTAGCCGCATGACCACCAACTTGCATAATCCCACTCGTCCAGCGCATACTTTCTTCTTTCTCTTTCTCAACTTCTTTAAAAAAGCAATTTTTATAATTTAGTTTTTCTTTTATTAATACGATGATTAATAAAACTGCTAGACCGATACATAGTATAGAATAAAAGGAATTTTTATAAATAAGAAACAGACTCAATCCAAAAAAGGATAGACTTATAGAAAATATCACATTTTTTACAATCCATATTAGCCATCGTTTCCCCACACGTATATGAATAAATCTCGTTAACAACGATAACATAAATCGAAATGCAGTAAAGAATAGCCAAAATAATATGATTTGTACCTGCGCCACTCCAATACTTTTCATCAACACGGGTAACATAGCAACTACTACCACTACATTCGTTATCGCTATTCGAATGAACGTATATGTCATGCCATACTGGATTAACTTTTGCATGTGAGTGGGATAAGAAATTAAAAATAAACTATCCGCTTGTTCAAAAAATGAGCGAACTCCTCTAGAATATGTAATCACATAAAATGCGAGTAGACCTAATCCGAAATAAACTGTCTCTCCCATCGATAATTCTTCCATCCATAGTGAACGATAATAAATCCCTATAAATATAAGTGCAGGAATAATAATATATAGTGCAACCGTCCAATCAGTTATAGAACGTATGGACTTCCATTTACGCCCCAGTTCATGGCGCAATCTTTTATAAAATTGTTGTTTAATCATGCTGTTCACGCCTTACGATTACATCAAAACAGTCTAATAATGAACTCCCTGGCATTTCCGCTAACGTTTGGATAGATTCTAAATGTCCATCTGCGACTAATGTACCTTGTGAAATGAGTAAAAATCTCTCACAAATTCTTTCAGCTGTATCTAATACGTGCGTACAAAGTAAAATTCCTGCGCCACGTTCTTTTTCTTTATATAAATAACTTAAAAACTCTTTCGTAGCTACTGGATCTAAACCGATAAAAGGTTCATCAATGATATAAAAATCTGGTTCAGTTAAAAATGCCAAAATGAGCATCGATTTTTGTTTCATACCTTTTGAAAACTTTGATAAATACTCATGTTTATGTTTATCCATTCGAAACATATGTAATAACTCTTCTGCTTTTCTTTCCCAGCTTCCTACCTCATTCTCGCGAGCAGCCATTAATAGTTCGATATGTTCCCAAAGCGTCAAATAATCATAATATGTCGGGTGTTCCGGCACGTATGCATAAGGATTTTTCTTTTCACCAAATGATATTTCACCATTCATATTTACAAGTAAACCGAGCATCGTTTTAATCGTCGTACTCTTCCCAGCACCATTCGCACCAATAAGTGCAACTAATTCACCTTTTTCAATTGAAAAGGCAATATCATGAATTGTCTTTTCTCCTATATCATATCCGGCAGAGCGGATATTCACTTCTAACATACATTCCCCTTCTTTCCATTTCCAATACAATCAAGGAAAAGAATAACATATAACTATCTATATATCATTATAAAATATTTATTTTCGTTGCAGGAATACATACTTTTTAACAGAATATTTAATGTTTGATTACATTTTATTGGAGTGGATTATATGTCTTTTCAAATTCGTGAAGCTACGATAGGCGATATAGATGCACTTTGTTCTTTAACAACAGAATTAAAGGGTTCCTCTATTTCCTATGAAGATATGAACAACCGATTGCAATTCGTACAAATGAGTCCGTTTGATTTTTTATATGTTTATGAGGAAGAAGAAACCATATGTGGATTACTTGGGTTTCGTATACGTGAAAATCTAGAAGATGTAACTCGTTATGGAGAGATTTCAATTATTAGTGTTGATTCTACAATACGACGGAAAGGCATTGGACAAATATTAATGGATTATGCGGAGCAATTAGCAAAGACACATAATTGTATCGGCACATGGCTAGTCAGTGGAACAAAAAGAGTAGAGGCACATCCTTTTTACAAAAAATTAGGATATGAAGTAAATGGATATCGATTTGTAAAACATTTTTAAACTACTTTTTAATTGAAAGGACTATAACTATGACAAACATCGAAGCAATTTTTATTGATCGTGACGGTACAATTGGTGGTGACACTACAATACATTACCCCGGATCTTTTACATTATTTCCTTTTACAAAAGCAGCTCTGCAAAAACTAAAATCTCAAAATATAAAAATTTTCTCTTTCACAAATCAGCCAGGTATCGCGGATGGGATAGCAACTGTAGCTGATTTTGCACAAGAATTAATAGGTTTCGGCTTTGATGATATTTACGTATGTCCTCACAAACACGGTGATGGTTGTGAATGCCGTAAACCAAGTACAGGTATGCTGCTGCAAGCAGCTGAAAAACATGGGCTTGATTTAAAAAAATGCGCTGTAATTGGTGATCGCTGGACTGATATCGTTGCAGGCGCAACAGTACATGCGACAACGATATTAGTTCGAACAGGCGCTGGATATGATGCTTTACATACGTACCGAGACAAATGGGCACATATTGAACCAAACTACATTGCAGAAAACTTTGAAGATGCTACAAATTGGATTTTAAATCAACTATAATACAAATTAAAAGAGACGTTTTCACAATGAAAACGTCTCTTTTAATCTTATATTTTTTTAAAACGTTAATTCATAATGAAAATAACGATTATCTCTCAAATAACCATTTTCAGCATATAATCGCTGTGCTGATAAATTATCAATCTCCGTTTGTAATTTTACACCTTTTGCACCATTTTCTAATGCAAATTCTTTAGCAGCTTCTAATAATTTTTTACCTGTTCCTGCCCCGCGCTTAGTTGCTTGTACAAATAAATCATTTAAAATCCATAATTCTTTCATCGAAATGGAAGAAAATGATGGATATAATTGTGTGAAGCCAATATATTTGCCGTCTTCAACTGCAACAAAAATAACGGATTCTTTTCTCTCGATTCGACTTCGCAAAAATACTTTTGCTCCTTCTAAATCGGAATCTTGTCTATAAAACATACGATAGTTATTAAAAACTGATGCTAGTCCATCTAAATCTGCAATTGTTGCCTCATATATTCTCATTTTACTCCATTCCCCTTCCAATACTGTCTCATTATATCCGTTGCCCATTTAGGCTGTACAATTTCTTCTTTCGGCATAAACTCTTTCATTATCGGCTTTATATCCAATATAGGTGTGCCATCAATAGCATCTAACCCCTCAACAATAATTGATTTACCTTCTCTTTTGATCACCTTTACAATTGTTGCTCCTATGCGATTCGGACGATTTTTCCCGCGCTGTGCAAAAATGCCTACTTTAGGATAATCATTATTATTTCTAGGATGTCTAGCAAAATATTGAATTTGTTCATCAGTTACTTTATGAAAATAAAAAACAACTTCAATATGAGAAAAATCTTCAATCCCTTGTATACTTTCCTCTGTATACATTTCAGTTACAGTAATACAGGATCTTACTTCTCCCCACTCATCATCTTTTATTTCCTTTCTTTCATTATGTACAAATGCGATTGGTTGAACTGAAAACATACGCATTCCCCCTCAATTGTAACCACTTACATTATAAAATATTTTCTGAATGTTTTCCACAAACTTGAACTAGGTTACATAATATAATTATAATCTATTTTGTAAAGCGAAATTAACTGCTTCAACTGCATGTATATAAGTTGTGTCAAATACCGGAATGGATATGTCTTCCTGTTTTATTAATAACCCTATTTCTGTACAACCTAATATGATTCCTTGTGCCCCTTCTTTTACTAACTCTTCTATAACTCTTTTATAATACTCTCTAGATTTGGATGTTATCTTTCCTAAACACAATTCTTTATATATTACTTCATTTATTTTATCTCTATCCTTTTCTGATGGAACCATTACTTTTATATGATTCTCTTCTATGCGTAACTTATAAAAATCTTGCTCCATTGTATATTTAGTTCCAAGCAAACCAACCCTTTGAATATCTTTCCTTTTAATTTCTTTCGCAGTTGCATCAGCGATATGTAAGACTGGAATATGAATATTCTCCTTTATTTTCTCAACTACTTTATGCATTGTATTTGTGCAAATAATTATAAAATCTGCTCCTCCCCTCTGTAACGAATATGCTGCATTCCCTAATACTTCTCCCGCTCCATTCCAATTTCCGTTAGACTGGAATCGCTCAATCTCTTCAAAGTCCACACTATTAATCATACATTTTGCTGAATGTAACCCTCCTAATCTCTCTTTTATTTCTTCATTTATGATTCGATAATATTCAGAAGTTGATTCCCAACTCATACCACCAATTAAACCTATTGTTTTCATTACACAAACACCCACCTTATACTGTTTTTCAAAAATAATCACAACATTTTATTATGTATATTATACATAATAAAACAAGACTTTACGTTTATAATATAAAGTCTTGTTTTAACTATTTCCAAGGAAATTTTATAAGAATATTCTGAAATTAATTACCGGATGTTTTTATAGAATCTTCATATTGATAATGAAAACATTCTCGATACAACTGTTTAATTTCATCATATGATGGCACACGTGGATTATTTGCTGGACTTCCACTTTCAATTGCATCTGATGCCATTTTAGAAATAGCTTTTTCAAATTCAACCTCACCAATTCCGTATTCTTTTAAATTTGGAATACGAAGATCAAAACAAAGTTTTTTTATTTCTCCCAGCGTGTAGTCGGCTACTTCTTCATCACAATAGGAATACAAATCTTTATTTAAACAACGACCAATATCCGCTAGTCTTTTTACTGCACTAACTTTTGTATATTCTAAAACTGTAGGTAATAGTATTGCATTCGATATACCATGTGGTACATGAAATAACGCTCCTACCGGCCTTGACATTCCATGAACTAACGTAACAGATGCATTTGAAAATGCGATTCCAGCTTGTAAAGAAGCAATCATCATCGCTTCTCTTGCCTCCATATTCTCTCTATCTTCATATGCACTACGTAAATATTTCATAATACTTTCAATAGCGGAAAGTGCAAGTACATCGGTAAGCGATTGTGAAACTTTAGAAATATATGCTTCGACTGCATGACATAATGCATCTATCCCTGTTGCTGCTGTAATATGAGGTGGTACCGAACGCGTTAAAATTGGGTCAATAATCGCTACTTGCGGTGTGAAATTTGGATGCTTCATCATCATTTTTACATCTGTTCGTTTATTCGTAATTACTGCTACACTTGTTACTTCCGATCCAGTACCAGAAGTTGTTGGGATTGCAATTAGTGGTAGCGGATCTTTGTCTATTTCCATATCTTTTTGGACATAATCTTCCACTTCTCCACCATTTGTATATAACACCGCAACTGCTTTCGCCGCATCAATACAACTTCCACCACCAATACCAATAATAAAATCACACTTTCCTTCTTTACAAATAGTTAACGCTTCTAACACGTGTATATTGGTAGGCTCAGCATTTACTTTATTATATGTAATAACAGTAATACCTTTCGTATTTAATTGTTGCATACACCTCTCAACATATCCTAAATTCTCCATAATTGTATCCGTAACTATAAACGCTCTTTTCCCCAACTTCTTAGATTGTTCCCCCAGCTTTTCTAGCGAATTTCTTCCATATAATACGGACTTCGGCATACGAAACTCAGCAACTTCTTGCAAGTACCCCACCCCTTCTTACCCTAATTAATGTTTTAGTTTATAAAATATCGACTTAATAAATTCCTGTTGCAGTATAGAATGCAATTACTAAAAATACAGCAACCGTTTTCAAAATTGTAATAGCAAATATATCTTTATATGACTGTTTATGTGTTAAACCTGTTACTGTAAGAATAGTAATAATAGCTCCGTTATGTGGTAATGTATCCATTCCTCCCGATGCCATTGACACGATACGGTGCATTACTTCTAATGGAATATCAAATTGATTAGCCGCTGCAATAAACTTATCTCCCATCGCACTTAAAACAATTCCCATTCCTCCTGATGCAGAGCCTGTAATACCGGCTAAAATATTTGTCGTTACTGCTCCATTCACTAGAGGATTTGTGAATGTGGCAGAAATACCATCTCTCATAATCGCGAATCCTGGAAGTGCTGCAATGACACCACCGAATCCAAACTCAGCTCCTGTATTCATCGTTGCAAGTAACGCTCCACCAATACTTGTATTCAATCCAGCTTGAAATCCTGTTACTACTCGTTTCCAATATAATAATAACGTTGTTACAATACCTATAATAAGTGCTAATTCTACTGACCAAATTCCAACTACTGCACTTAATTCTACTTTTCCAAATGCTTTCATGCCAATTGCAGAAAAATCAAAACCATTCGGATACCACTTCGGTATCATAATAGTAAAAGCTTTATTCATTACACCTACTAAAATAAGTGGTATAAAAGCAATCACTTGCTGAACTCTTGTAATTTCAATGCTTTTCAGTAATGGCATATCTTTTTGTTCTACTTGCACTTGCAAAGAAGCTGCCATTTCAGTATCCCCATCGTTAAAACCAAAATACCCTTCTCCTGCTGCCTTCGCCTTCTTACGTCTACTCTCTAAATATAGTAATCCTAACGTCAGTACAAAAATTGCCCCTACAATACCCAGTATCGGCGCAGCATAAATGTCCGTTTTAAAAAATGTTGTAGGTATTACGTTTTGAATTTGTGGTGATCCAGGTAGCGCATCCATTGTAAATGTGACCGCTCCAAGTACAATCGTTCCAGGGATTAAACGCTTCGGAATATTCGCTTGTCGAAACAGCTTAGCTGCGAACGGATATACAGCAAACACTACTACGTACACACTAACGCCACTATACGTTAAAATAGCACCCATTAATACAATCGCTAAAATCGTACGTTTTTCACCAACTAACTCTATAATTGTCTTTGCAATCGAGTCTGCAATTCCTGACATTTCTACTACTTTTCCAAATATTGCCCCAAGTAAAAATACAGGGAAATATAGTTTAATAAAACCTACCATTTTCTCCATAAAGATATTCGAAAAGAAAGGTAATACAAAACTAGGCTCTGTTAAAAATACCGCAAATAATGCAAATATCGGTGCAAATAAAATAACAGAAAACCCTCTATATGCTACAAACATAAGTAAACTAAGTGCTAATAATATAATAACTAGCTCCAATCATACCCCTCCTTTAAACTGAAAATTCAAACTTTTATTGATAAACTTCTACTAATCTTTTATTTCTGACATCCCTCCTCTTATTCATACAAATTTTTCATGCTAAAAATGTCTAATTATAAGTATTCGATTACATATGAAAAATCCCTTTAAACATAAAGTGAAACTTTAATCAGTGGGGGTTTTGTTCATCCCCCACTGATTATTAGTTGAACCAATCGGACGTTAACGGACAGTTGATCTCCCACCTAACTTCTTTGCTCCAACTGAATTTTGAGGTGGGAGTTTTACTGTCCGTTAACGCGGGATAAACGAATTCATCGTCATACGTTATAAAGGGATTGCTAGTCTCTATATTTACTGCTTTATCAAACTATTGTCTACACAAAAATGATGTAGTTCTTTTACATCATTTACTATATGAGTTGCACCAACTTCAGTCAATTCTGTTTTACTACCATAACCGTATAAAACACCAATTGAAGCAATCTTATTATGATTCGCACCGATTATATCGTGCTTTCTATCTCCAATCATAACAATGTCTTCTTTATTAAATTCTTCATTTGTTTGTAAAATATGAGCAATGATTTCTTCTTTCGTTATTCTTGTACCATCTAAATTACTTCCAATGATACTTTCGAAATAATTCGTTAGTTGAAAATGATCTAGTACTTGTTTTGCAAATACAGTAGGTTTTGAAGTTGCTATAAATAAATGATTTCCGGTATCTTTTAATTGTTTTAAGAGATTTGGAATACCCTCGTAAACATTATTTTCTAACAATCCACGCTGCTTTACATACTCTCTGAAATAAAAAACAGCTCGTTCAACTTCTCCTTCGTTCATATTGTATCTCTCTACGAATGATTGCTGGATGGGTGGACCAATAAATGAATCTAACTCGCTTACATGTAATTCTTCAATTCCAACCTTTTTTAATGCATATAATACTGAATTTATAATTCCTTCTTTCGGATCCGTCAAGGTTCCATCTAAGTCAAATAGAAATGTTGTGTACAAATTTAATCCCCCGCTCCTATTTACTTTGCATATTATATAGAAGGCTTTTTCATGCCTACCTTTTTACTATCATTATTTATCTTTTCGGAAATTTCTTATTCTATGTCACATACGTTCAGTTACAAAATGGAATACATATGATAAAGTAAAAAGGTTATAATTATTTTAATAGAAACTGGTGAATCTAATGTCAATAACCTTAATTGTTATAATGGTTTTCACAATTGTTATTCACGCGGTTGAAACAAGCTCTTATAGTATTCGATTAGCTGGAGTGCGTTTAAAGAGAATTGCTGTTGCTTTGTCTGTCGTAGGCATGGTGTTACTTATATCAAGAACATCTAACATGCTACAAGCCTTTTTAATCGGCGGGATTGTCGATGAGGCAAAACGAGACGCTTCCATTAATTTAGAACATACTATACGGCTCGTTCTATTATCCGCTTCTGTCGGTACTTTACTTGCAATTATACTGTATCCAACTTTGACCAAATTATTTGGATACGTCATTCAAAACTTTGAAACAGATGGTTCTTTCATTCGAATGATGAAAACAAATAACATTCAAAAATTAAAGTACACAAGAAAATACGTACGCTTTCCAAAATTAGAAATGATTCATAGACTGCGTATCGGTGGTATTCCAAAACGTATTATGCTTATTAACATGTTTGCTACTGCAATTTATACAGCTGGTGTTCTTTCAGCCCTATACGCTTCTTTTTTACTTCCAGCTTACGCAACAAAAGCTACTACAGCTTCTGGCCTTATTAATGGCTTTGCTACTATTTTATTAACAGTGCTGCTCGATCCACGTATCGCTCTTTTAACAGAGCGAGCTCTTCAATCAGAAGAAGGTGCAGAAGCAATGAGTAAAATGTATGGTTGGCTAATGATTTCTAGACTTTTTGGTACGTTATTAGCACAACTGTTATTCATACCAGGTGCTTACTGGATCACATGGATTATTAAACTGATGAATTAGTCCTCTATAAAAATAGTAGGTGGGATAACAAATGACTATACAAACAGAGCAAGATATAATTCGCTTAATCGAAAACGACGAATGGATGATGGATATATTACAAATGGCAAAATCACTAGAGCTACCAGATTGGTGGATTTGCGCCGGATTTGTTCGCTCTAAAGTTTGGGATACTTTACATGACTACGAAATACGAACGGCTACACCAGATATTGATGTCATTTATTTTGATCAATTACATACAGATGAGGTATATGAGCAATCACTAGAGAAAGCACTGGTAAATATGGATGCTTCTATACCTTGGTCGGTAAAAAATCAAGCTCGTATGCATGTAGTGAATAATATGCCACCGTACTCTTCTTCCGTTGATGCTATTTCTAGGTTTCCTGAAACAGCGACCGCTTTAGGAGTTACGCTTGACGAACTAAACAACGTCATATTAACAGCCCCATGTGGTATTGAAGATGTTCTTTCCTTACAAGTGAGGCCAACAACTCATTTTCTTGAAACAAAAGAACGTATACATATGTACAAAAACAGAGTTATTAAAAAGAATTGGCAAAGTAAATGGCCAAACATAACAATCACATATCCAGAAATTTAGAAAGGGTGCTTCTCATTTATAGAAGCACCCTTTTCTTCATTTCAAAAAATGCATGACTGTTTCTGCAAATCTATCTGCTTCCTCATAATGCGGTGTATGACCACTCTCTTCGAATACAATACAATCCCCATTTTGAGCATCTTTATTAAATATTTCAATTTGTTTTTCACACGTTACTGCATCGTGTTTTCCTACAATTAATAACATTGGATTTTGTATATCTTTTATTTTTTGTAATAATGAAGTATGAACTGCTCCTTCTACTTTTAATCTATCAAAATGAATTTTGGAGCGATTTGAAAATACTTCCCACTCTTCATCACTATACAAACTCTCGTCTGTCACATCTTCCTTATAATTGTAAATCCCCATTCTATTTTCTTCTAATTCATTGCTTAGTCTTATATAAGCATCTAGCAACTCTTCTGAAGTAGCATTGCTAGATGAATAAGCGATGGACTCTTCTGCTACTTTTTCTTTTCCATACTTTTTTAATAAATGCCCTGTCTTTTGTAACAAAGCTCTACTTGTTAATGCAAAATCGAAAGTTGGCGCTTCAAATATGATTTTCTCTATTGAACTTGGATATATCGAAGCATATAACAATGCTACATATCCACCGAAAGAATGTCCAATGACAGACCATTTCTCAATTTGTAATACTTTTTTTAGTTCCTCACAGTCTTCAATCAAATCATTTAATCCAAAAGCTTCGTCCTCAGTAATTTCTTCTGAGCGACAAACACCTCTTTGATCTATCATTATTACATATAAAGAATCTTTTAAACGTTCCGCTTGATGAAATGAAAAATTATAGCAACTTTCTCCTGGTCCACCATGCAAGTATAGGACTGGTTTATTTTTAAGATTTCCATACGTTTCAACGTATAGCTTTTTCCCTCTAATGTTCATGTATTTCCCTGTTCCCATCAAATTCGCCTTTATAATCATCACCTTCTTTTTTACTGAATATTATAACATCCTAGATTAAATAATCCCTATTACATTTAAAAAGACGATGATTATTGCAAGTGGCGCTACAAATCGAAGTAAAAACGCCCAACAAGTAAATACTTTCTTTCCATAATTTCCACCTACAAAAAACTCTGCTTCTAGCACCTTCTTTTCCATTTTGAATGAAACGAAAATACTAATAAATAGTGCTCCAAGTGGCATTAATATATTACTAGATAAGAAGTCTACTGCATCAAAAATATTCTTTCCGAAAATCGTAATATCACTCCATATTCCAAATGATAACGCGGATGGTATACCTACTAAGAAAATGCCGAAACCGATTATCCATGATAATTTCGTTCTCTTTTCTTGTTCACCATTTGCTAATGCTGAAACAACTGTCTCTAGTAGAGAAAATGCCGATGTTAATGTTGCAAATGTAAATAGTGCAAGAAATACTGTTAAGAACAACCCACCGAATGGAATTTGACTAAACACAGATGGTAATACGATAAATAGTAATCCAGGCCCTTCTGTCGGCTCCATTCCTAATGAAAATACGGCCGGAAAGATAGCAAGACCTGCAAATAATGAAACAAATAAATTCAATCCAACAATTGTAACTGCTGATTTTGGTAAACTTTCTTTTTTATTTAAATACGAGCTATAGGTAACCATAATCGAAATCCCGATACTAATCGCAAAAAATGATTGTCCCATCGCGAATAAAATACTTTCTGAAGTAATCTTTGAGAAGTCTGGTTGTAAGAAAAACTTCACACCTTGTATTGCATTATCAAGTGTTAATGAACGAATAATAAGAGCAACAAATAAAACGAACAATGCTGGCAACATATATTTACTTGCTTTTTCAATTCCATTTTGTACACCCTTTGATACAACCCAAATCGTAATGAACATAAAAGCGAAATGTCCCATAATCGCCCAAGCGGGATTTCCAATTGTTTCAGTAAATAATGCTCCATAATTTTGTCCCGGAGTAATAAGTTGTCCTGTTACTCCTCTGAATAAATAAATTAACACCCATCCACCTACAACACTATAAAACGAAAGTAGTATAAAACATGTTCCAACGCCAAGGCGTCCAATCCAGTGCCATCCTGTATTAGGTGCGATACTTTTAAATGCTCCAACTGCTTGTTTCTGCGTACTGCGTCCAATCATAAATTCAGCTATAAGTAATGGTAGTCCAATTAATATAGTAAATAATATAAAGATTAAAAAGAATGCTCCTCCCCCACTCTTCCCAGCGATATAAGGAAACTTCCATATTGCGCCAAGTCCAATTGCTGATCCTGCTGCAGCCATTATAAAACCTAATTTCGAAGTCCATTGCTCCGTCTGTTTCATCTTATTTCCTCCTAATTAAATTACTCTATATAGATAATTAAATTTTATAAACCAATCCGAATAAACCCTCCATTTCTATTTCCATAAAATAAAAAAATGGCTCAACGTCTCTATATAAAGAGACGCTAAGCCATTTACTTAACGCGGTACCACCCTTATTGATTCCATTATGAATCCACCTTAGTAGTAATCGTTTGATTACAAACCTAATATCGAAGGTTAACCGTTAAGATTTACTAAGAATGTGATTCCGTTCCACCTTACTGCTCCTAGGCGAGTTCAGGATGTCATTTGACTATGTCACACCAACCCATAGCTCTCTGTACAAATATACGACCTTACTACTCCTATTCAACACATTTAAATATTTAGAATATATTTTCTTTTGAAATTAATATGAAGTATATCGGTTATATTTGTAACTGTCAAGGGATATATTAAAATTTGGTGAGAAAACTCTTTTATTTTTCATTATCCTTCGTCATCATCATCACCGTGATCATCAGTACCTTCTTCTTGATCATCGTCATCTTGTTGTTGAGATGACTCCTTTTGCTGAATAGCATTATTTACCGCTGTAGTAGACATGACTTCACCTGTTATTGTATGTACTCTTACATCAACTGTTTCTGTTTGTTTTTTTATTATAATTTGGTAGGTAGACGTACCATTTATATTGACTACACTTACATTCTCGATTAATCCGCCTGGTACTTTTTGTAACGCAACTTCTTTCGCCTGCTCTTCTGTAACGACTTTTTGTATTTGTGAAGTACCAATAAAAGCACCCGTCGCTTCTTCAATTTCTACCATTACATTCTCATTTGCACTTTTCTCTATCTCTATTACATATACATTTTTTTCGTTCTTTTTCTCTAGTCTTATCCCTTTCACATTCCCTTGTACTTGCTGCACTGCAATCTCTTTTGCTTGCTGCTCTGTAACTTTTGTCGTTTGTTTCTGTAACAATTGAATTTTGCCAGTTGTTTTTTCAATCTCAACTATTGTACTTTGAGTAGCATTTGTTTCTATCGTTATAACAAACACTTCTATCCCATTTCTTTTTTCTAATATAATTTGTTTAATGATCCCCTGTACTTTCTGAAGTGCCATTTCTTCCGCTTTTTCTTTCGTTATTGTATTACTTTTTAATGATATTTCTTTTGCACGTTTTATGTTACCACTTTGAGCATCTACTATTATTTCATATGAGCCTTTTTCATTTAAAAGGTTTACCTTATATACATCTTGTTCCCCTTTGTTTACTAATTTCATATTTTTTATTTTTCCAGGATACTGTTCAGACACAATATTCTGAATTTGTTTTTCGGATAATATTTTTTCTCCTTGCTTAGAAACAATACGTTGTGATACAAAAGCTACACTTACAAGCACAAAACAAAGTAACAATGCAACCTTCCATTTCTTTTTCATTTTCAAGCTCCTATCTCTTTATAAAAAACGAGGCAAATATACGGTAACTTTCGTCCATTTTCCCTCTTCACTTTCCAGTTGTATATTCCCTTCATGAGCATCAATAATTTGTTTCGCAATCGACAATCCTAGACCTGTTCCTCCTGTTTCCCTACTCCTCGCTTTATCAACTCGAAAAAAGCGATCAAACACTTTCTGTATATCCTCCTTAGGAATTCCCATACCGTAATCTTGAATAGAAAAAAAGACTCTTTCCTTTTGTATTCCTACTATCAAATCGATTGAATCTTTACTGTATTTCATTGCGTTATCCAATAATACTACTAATACTTGTTTTATTTTTTGTTCATCAATATTTACAACAATCTTTTCTTCCTCTGTAATAACACGAAAATCCCGATTATATGTTTTTTCTAGTTGTTCCGCAGTCAACTTGCATAAACGAACTACATCTGATTCTTTCGTTTCCAACTTCCACTCTGCACTACTGTTGGCAAGCAGTAACATTTGATTTGTCATGCCTTTCATTCTTACTGCCTCTGAGTATATCGCTTCTACAGATTCTTCTAAAACATCTTGTTTTTTCATTCCCCATCTTTTTAATAATTTTGCATAACTTTCAATAACTGTTAACGGTGTTCTCAATTCATGTGAAGCATCTGAAACGAACTGCTGTTGTTTTTCAAAGTTTTGATGTAATAAATCTATCATTTTATTAAATGTCGTTCCCATTTTGTACAATTCATCTTTTGATTTTTTCTCTAGCGATATCTTTTTGAATATCCCTCTATCTTGTATATGCTCCATTGTTTGTATTAAAGAGTTTACAGGTTTTAAAATTAGTTTACTTAACATTCTGCCCGCAAAAAAAGACGGAATTAAAACGAAAAGTGAAGCAATAACTAATACATTTTTTAACATATTCAAATTCTCTTGCAAACTATCTAAACGTTCTGTCATTTCTAACGAAACGATTTTCCCATCATTCCAAATAATTGGCATTTTTATATAAGCGAATTTCCCACCATTCTTCTCATAAATTCCCGCCGATTCTTTTCTTTCAAATTTCGTATTTACTGCTGGGATTGGTTTTGTACTATCCACTTCTTGTCTAATCATTACATTTGAATTTTCATTAATAACTCTAATCATACCGTTTGAAGGTAAGTATGGTTGTAGTAGATTTACTGCGTCTATTTCTTTTGCTGATTCCGCATTCATTCCTTCTATAATATGTACTGCCTCACGTTTTAATCGTTCTAACTCTCCGTTCGTTGTAACTTTATAAAACAAAAAGTATATAGAACTATTAATAAGTAACAAAATAAGTAGTAACCATACTGTAGAGAATAAATATATTTTATTTTTAATTTTCATATACTACACCTTTAAGACATACCCAACACCTCTAACAGTGTGAATAAGTGGTACGTCCACATTACAATCTACTTTTTTACGTAAATATCGAATATACACATCGACAACATTTGTATCACCATAATAATCAAATCCCCAAACATTCGTTACGATCTGTTCTCGATTTAACACTTGATTTTCATGCTTCATTAAAAATAGTAATAAATCAAACTCACGTGGTGTTAATTCCACTAAATGATTCTCTCTTTTCACTTCTCGTGTTTTCTCATCTAAATATAAATCTGCAATTTGATAACTACTATTTTCCTCTTCTTTTCTTACGTTTGAAATTCTTAAACATGCACGAATTCTCGCTAAAAGTTCTTCTATTTGAAATGGCTTTGTAATATAATCACTTGCTCCTTGATCTAAGCCACTTACTTTATCAACAACTGAGTCACGAGCGGTTAATAAAATAATAGGTATTACAGCATTTTTCAAACGTATCCTTCGAAGTACTTCTAACCCACTTATATTTGGAAGCATTACATCAAGTAAAATTAAATCCCATTTACTAGCTTGAAACTTTTCCATTGCCTCTGTTCCTGTTTTAGCAATCTCACTTTCATATCCTTCAAACTCTAATTCTAACTGCACGACACGCGCAATCTTTTCTTCATCCTCAACAATTAAAATCCTTTCTCCCATAAAAGCCTCCCGCATTATATAATCTTTTCATACCATTTCAGTATAACAAGTAATACTTTCCTCCAAAAGAAATAATACCCAATATTCTTTTCGACTTAATAAAAAAATCAGGAATGAATTATATTCCTGATTTTTAGAGAGACAATCCAACCCACTGCCAATATGCATAGTAAAATACAACCATTACAAACATATACATAACACTTAAATAGCTACTTAACTTTAATAAATCTTGCGGCTGAAAAGTTTCTCTATCACTTTCTTGAAATAAAAGTAATGCTTTAGAACTGACTGGAAAGGTTAAACAATAATTCATGCCAACAATGCCTAAAAATAGTACAGCGACTTCGTTTAGCTGTAGACTACTTGCAAAGTATAATAATGGCGGAATAAAAATTACCGCTCTCGTTGTGTGAGATGTAATATATAAATGTGATGTGACTGAAAGAATAACAATTACGAGTAACACGATGAAAATGGATTGCTTATTAATTAGTTCTGTTACTAAAAATAACTTCTGCATAATCCATTGCGCTGCACCACTCTCCATTAAAGATTTCCCTAATGCAATTGCTGCTCCAACAAATAAAATTAAGTTCCATGAGACACCTTTTAAACTTTCTTTCCACTGCATCACGCCCAGTTTTGGCAAAGTTAATAAAAACACTCCGATTATCGTTACAGTTGCAATTTCCAAACCGTGAAACGACTCTGTTAACCAAAAAGCTACCATTGCTATTAAAGTACTGATTGTATACTTTTCATTTCGCGATAATTCAAACTTAACTTTTTTCTGTTTCAGTTTTGTTTTTACTTCCTCTTTGTCTAAAAATAAAAATAATATTACACGACAACTTATAAAGCTCATTATGAATCCAAATGGAAATCCCCATATTAACCACTCCACAAATGTAATATCCTTATTATTAAATTCCTTTAACATATCTAGGGCAATTAAATGGGAACCTGCACCAATAATTGTAGAACTTGTTGAAACTAAAATAACAGTAGGCATTAAAATTGCTAATGCTTTCGTAATTCTTCTACTCCCAATTTCTTTTGATATAGCTTGAAAAACAGGTAATACAACCGCTGCGCGTCCAGATGTTGATGGAATAAAGAAAGCGAGTATTTGAATAATCATTGTCAAAATCCCGCACAAGCCCAAAATATTCCGAGCACGATTTACAACAAAGCACGTCATTTTCTCAGCTAAACCGGTAACTTGAAGTGCCCTTCCTAAAATAAAGGAACCGATCATAAGCCAAATGACATCTGAAGCTAACGAATCAAATAAAAGATCTTGCTTTGCTGTTCCTGAAATAATTAGAAATAGGACAGATCCAAGTGCGATATAGGCCGAATTTATCGTTGTTGTTGTCCATAATATAATTGCACAGCAAAATCCAAACAAACTCCATTTCGCTTCCATCGTTAATGACGATGGAAGCAAAAGAACTATTTCTACTATTAATATAAGTGCTATGGGCAGAATCCAAGATGGCTTAGTTTTCGGATGATCAGTACTGTTCACATGTAATTCCACTACATTTTTTTCAATCATGATACGTACCCACTTTTATTCAACCGAGAAGCGATTTGATAACCAACTAAAACTGTACGCATCGTACTCTCTGTACAATCACGAAGCCATTTCTCCGCATTAGAAAATGCATTTTCTAATGAAGATGGCATTGGTAATATACTTGTATATGCATCAATTCCATAATCGTAATTAATACGTGCACCTTTACCGACTGTCCCAACTAATGCGATTACTGGTAATCCATATTTTTTTGCGCATTTAGCCACCTCAGCTGGAATTTTTCCACGTGGTGTTTGAAAATCTATACTTCCTTCCGCAGTAAATACAAGATCACACGCTAGCAATAGTTTATTTAAATCCATATACTTCATAATAATATCGTATCTCGGATGAAGCGTTGCACCAATTAAAGCTTGCAGTCCAGCACCAAGTCCGCCAGATGCACCACTACCTGGCGTATGATGTACATCTATACTTATATCTTTTTTTATAACAGAAGCATAGCGCTCCAGTGCTTTTTCTAGTTCTATTACTTGGGCTTCGTTAGCACCTTTTTGCGGACCGAATACTCGCGCTACTCCCTGCTCGCCGCATAATTGATTAAACCAATTACAGGCAACATCGATTTGAACATGCCTTAATCTAGGATCTACTTGTGATGTATCTATGTTTGAAACTTGTAATAAAGAGGTTCCACCTTGAATTTGTATTTCCTTTCCATCTTCATTTAAAAACTTTACACCTAACGCTTCAGCCATACCAGCTCCGCCATCAGATGTTCCTGAATCACCACACCCTATTAATATACGATCTACCCCTTTATTTAAAGCTAATTCTATTAACTGCCCAACACCATGAGTAGTCGTTTTTCTAGGATCACGTAAATTTCTCGGTACAAGGCGTAATCCTGCTGCAGCAGCCATTTCAATAACAGCTGTACGCTCACCATTTCTCGTTTCAAAAACACCAAAATAAGATTGTATCTGTTCTCCTACAGGTCCCGTTACTTCTACTTCATACATTTTTCCACCAGTAATATTTATAATTGCCTCTGTAAAACCTTCCCCACCATCCACCATTGGTAAAGTCTCTACAGTAGCTAACGGCATGACTTTTAAAATCCCTTCTTTCATTACATCAGCAGCTTCCTTCGCCCCTAAACTTTCTTTAAATCCTGATGGTACAACTAAAATACGCATGTAATATTTCTCCCTTCACCTTGTATATCTCTTTCGTTTCTAAGGCTTATACTAAAGGTGAAAAAAGAGAGAACAATTAAGCTTACATTAAAATTTGGTGAGAAAGTGCTGAGTTTTATGAACTAAAAAATCCGTTGTACTATAAAATAGCACAACGGATACATTTCCTTCCCTTATTATTAAGGGATAAGTCTTGTACAGTCCCTTGGAAAAGCACTCGCCTCTCGTACATTTGTTAATTCTAATAGTTTGTATACAACTCTCTCTAATCCAATTCCAAAACCACCATGCGGGGGACAACCGTATCGGAATGTATTTAAATAAGATTGAAATGTATCTGGATGTAATCCCTTTTCATTAAAAGAAGCAAGTAACTTTTCATAATCATGAATTCGTTGTGCCCCTGATGTTATTTCTAATCCTTTATATAGTAAGTCGAACGAATCAGTAATAGACGGATTCTCATTATTCGGCATCGTATACATCGGCCTAGCTTCTTTCGGATAATGTGTAATGAAAACTAACTCACTCTTATATGTTTCCTTCACATATTTCCCTAGTAGTTTTTCACCTTCTGTATCTAAATCCCCACTTGGCGACTCTTTCCGGTATTTATTTTTCAAAATTTCTTGCGCTTCTAACAATGTAATTTTCGGTATTTCTATAATAACAGGTACTTCTATTTGTAATAGTTGTAGTTCTTTTTCACAGTTTTTTGCTACTTGTTGAAACATATATCGTAAAACATCCGTTTCTAATTGCATCACTTCATAAAAATCATGAATAAATCCAAGTTCTACGTCTAACGATATATATTCATTCAAATGACGGGAAGAATTATGATGTTCCGCTCTGTAAACAGGTGCAACTTCAAAAACACGTTCTAGCCCTCCAGCTACCATCATCTGTTTATAAAACTGTGGTGATTGTGCTAAATAAGCTTCTTTTTGAAAGTATGGAAGTTTAAAAACATTCGCTCCTCCTTCTGCCCCTTGTGAAACAATTTTCGGAGTAAATATACGTGTGAAATCGTTCTCTATAAGAAATTCACTAAAGCTCTGAACGAGTGTAGATTTCACTTTAAATATCGCCGCGGTTCGCTCATGTCTTAATGATAATACCCGCTCATTCAGTAGTTGATCTAAACCAATTTGTAACTTCTTTTTATTTATTTCAAACGGAAGTGGTTCTGCGCCATTTAATATTTTCACTTCGTGAGCAAGCACTTCAACCCCTAACTCTGTTTTCGAAGTCTCTACAATTTCACCAACGACTTGAACGACACTTTCCACATCTACCTTATATCCAGCTAATTCATTTTCTAATACACATTGCATAACTCCCGATCGATCCCTTATTAATAAAAAACTAACATTACCTAGATGACGAATCTTTTTTACCCATCCTTGAAGTAATACAACCTTTCCACCTTGCTCCGTACATTCTTTTGTGAGTGAACGCTTCATTATTGACCCCATTATTTTTCCCTCCATTAATTTTATATTTATTTACATTATTGTTGTCATCGTCATCATCCACGGTCACTCACCTCCTTTCAAAGAATACAAAAATCCGCCCCTATAAATAGGGACGGATTGTTCCGCGGTACCACCCAAATTGTCATAATGACCATCTTAGCCCTGATAACGGTAGGTACCGTTTGCTTTTACTAATTATCACGTTCAAAGCAACACTCACAGGTGTCTTTCCATCATGCGGTATCGCAATCTTCTCAGCAACCGATTGCTCTCTGTAGACCTTTGCATCATGTACTTTTCCTGATCCTCACTTTTTATATTTACAGAGTATTCTATCTCTTCACTTTATAAAACGCAAGCCTTTTTTAATATATTTTGATTTTTCATATCCAATTTTGTACAATCTCCTCTAAAGCCATTCCACGTGAGCCTTTTAGTAATACAACATCCTTTTTCGTTATAACTTTTAATACTTCCTCTGCTATCTTGGCTTTACTATTAAATGACTGTACTTTTCCTGTATCATATTTCTTTCTCGCTTCTTCCGCTACAATTTCAGCTAACTCTCCATAAGTGAATACATATTGAATGCTCTCTTCATTTAACATTTTACCAATTTCTCTATGATATGTTTCAGCATTCTCCCCTAACTCCAGCATATCCCCAATTACTATCATTTTTTTCTTATAGGCATTTAATATCTGTAACGTTTCAATTGCAGCCTTCATTGAAGAGGGACTGGCATTCCATGCATCGTTAATAATTGTAAACCCTGTTTTAGCAGTTAAAAATTGAAAGCGCATATGAGTAATATTTACTTGTCGCAATGCTTTCTGTATTTTTTCTGTAGTGACATTATAAAATTGACCTACGGCGATTCCGACAATCGTATTTAAAATATTATGTTTTCCATGTAAGGGAACATCGTACTGTATTTTTGAATCATTTAATTTAAAATGAACACCATATTCATCTAATTGCACGTTTGTTGGAATCAAATCATTTGTATACTTTTCACCAAATGCCTTACAATTTATACTCGATAGATTCTTATTTTTCAAAAGCAATGGTTCATCTCCATTATACAAACATAATCCTTCACCTTTTAATCCATCAATAATTTCTAATTTAGCCTTCGCAATTTCTTCTTTTGATCCAAGCGTCTCTAAGTGAGAATGGCCAATCATTGTAATGATTACTACATCTGGCTGTGCTATTATTGATAAGTTTCGAATTTGTCCTTTTTCACTCATCCCCATTTCAAGAATTAAAAACTCTGTATCTCGTTTCATCTCTAAAATTGTTAATGGTAAACCGATTTGACTATTAAAATTCCCCTTTGTTTTATGCACACGATGAGTTGTACTTAAAATCGTGCTTATTATATCTTTTACCGTTGTCTTACCATTACTACCTGTAATTCCAATTACTTTTACATTTAGCTCTTTTCGATAAAATTGTGCCAATTGTTGCAAAGCAAATAAAGTGTCATCTACAAATATAATTGGCATCCCTTTTGGCGGAGTGCCGTAAGACTTTTTCCATAAGGAAGCGACAGCTCCATTATCGAATGCCTCTTTCACATAATCATGTCCATCTTTCACCCTAATGATTGGAACAAATAAATTTCCTTCTTTAATGCTTTTGGAATCTATGCAGACACCATGTATCTCTATGTGATGAAACGATTCTTGTAACCCTTCACCACCTACTACTTCTTCAAGTTTTTTCAAATTCATTTGAATCAAATTATCACCTATTTCCATTTTATTACATAATTTCTATTTCATTTACGCATATTAATAAAAATTTTATAGCGAGGTGTTTATATGAAAAAAGCGATTAGTTTCTTTCTTCTTTTGTTATGCCTAATTGCAGTGAATGAAACATACGCCTATTCACCAAAATCTTTACCAATCTCCCAAAACTCTGATCAATGGAAAGTGAATATTGATGAACCGAAGAACATAGATAAAAATATGCTTCAAGCTAAAGAAGATGAATTTAAAACATATCAATTTTCAGTAAAAAATGTTGGTAACAGTGAAGTATATAACGTACAAGTCGAAGTATTCCGCAACGAGCCAAAAACGAAAACGAAATATGAACTTTTCTCACGAAAGGAAAGTCGCTTAGCAAGTGGAAAAACTGGATTTGAACATACTAATTTTCCAGTTGCCACAAAAGCAGATGAAGTTGATGTAATCATTACTTGGCAAGAACACCCTTTCCGCTCTATGAGAAACGGTCAAAAAGTTGAGTCTAGAAAATTTAAAGAGCATTTTGTTTTTAAAGACGAAAAAAACAACTAGAATGCGGATGAATTTACATTAGCATTCATATAGCTTACTTTACTAGTACCAGTTCTTAAGCAAATTAAAAAGTCGTGGCTTATAAACGCCACGACTTTTTATATTAATTCGTACTAATTCCTCTTGCTGCCCAAATACGATCGATATCAGCAGCATGTTGTCCGCCATATAAAAGAGCATCCGCTTGCTTAATCGCTTTTGCTCCATCACTGAATTTAGAGTTTGGTGTTAATGACCAGTGTGATTGTAAAATAATTTTCGTTGCTACATCACGTCCAAAAGCTTGTGCCATCTCATATTGACCTTGTGCCCAAATTTCCCCATCATCATGTACCTCATTTGTAACATCTTTCGGATACACTTTATTCGTATCTAATCGGCGCAAGCACGTCGGATCTGAACTAGAATAAGCAGCCGCATCCCATTCTCCAACACATGCTTTTCCGTAGCCTGTTGTCGATACTGCATCTTCATACGTAGCACCTAAGAAGTCACCAAATCCTTCTCCCATCGCTCCGCCTTCTGCTGAACTACCAAAGCCAGGAACTTGGTTATCTTGAATTGAATGTCCGTATTCATGTGCGATAATACCAGCATCTTCTGCATCATCTACTCCACCAGTACCAAAAGTTAAAGCTTTCGTTGTCGGAGAATAAAATGAGTTATCCGCCGTCGTTCCATTCACATTCACTTTAATAGAGCGATTATTAATATTTTTAAAACCTAACCCTTGAATGTAACGCTGTAATGTATCGATATGATAATACGACATAACATCTTCAAAGCTATCATTTGCACGTGTATAGTTAAATTGTAAATTTGTAGATTTTGTTTTTGCTTTTGAAGAAATTGTTACATACTCTCCAATTAAAAATCCTGTCCCATCTAAACCTTTTAACGTAACAGTCTTCAATTGATTCGTTAACGCTGTTGAATCCGCATCGTTATTATCTTTTAAGCCTACTTTACTACCACTAGATACGACTGGGTTAGGTAAAAATACTTTTCCTGTCCCTTCAGCTTTTCGGTTTATATCAACCTTTTTAATTAACTTCCCATTTTCTGCATCAATAAATGTTTCCCATGCACCAAACGGGTTATTAGAATGGACTACAACTTTATATACTGGACGAGCAATTCCCTCTTCAACAATATATCCGAATTCTTTCTCTGTAGGAGCCCATAAGTTTTGCTCACTTGCTTCTCCAACATACGCCATTGATTTTTGTATTGCATCTTTTTCACTAATTTTTGTCGTTACTTCCTTCACACCTTTGACGGATTGATAATCAGAAACAGCAAGTACGCCCTTTCCCTCTCCGTTAAGTGTAACTGTAATTTGTTTTGAAAATACAGGCGCACCATTAACAACTTGTTGGAATCTAACATATGAAGCTACTGACGTTTCTGTTGTAGAAATATATTGCAAGTCTGAAAGGTCTGTTTTCAATCCATACTGTGCAGCATTTTCTTTTAAATATTCAGTTGCTTTTTTCTGCGGCGAATAAGCTTCTAGCTTTACTTGCTGTTGTTTTTCCAACGCCGAAACCGTAGAAATCGTCCCCATTACTAATGGCACAGTCATTGCCATTGCCACCATTTTTTTATTAAACATAGAACCACTCCCCCTAATAAAGTAGCTCAACCTTATCCCATTACCACTAGGCAATCATTCCCCACAACATGGGGGGATAAAAATTGAATCTACGAGTAATTCTCTATAAACAATTCTATTACCTTTCCATTTAGGGTCAGTGAAATTTTCTCAATATTTATGCGTAAAGTGAAAACAATACTTTAGAAAGAAATTTCTAAAGTCATTCCTTATCCCTGAAACTTTTCATATTACTGTTTAAAAAAATAGACTTTTTACCTAACGGTAGGTTGAAAAAATTATTAATGAATGATACGATTTAAATAACCTTTTTTAGGAGGATCTATTATGAGTAAAAGTGAAGAAACACTCTCTTCAATAATGGAAGCAAGTTATCGCCTTTTTGCTACGTACGGTATTGCTAAAACAACTTATACGATGATTGGTGAGAAGGTTGGTATCGCAAAACCATCTATATATTACTACTTTAAGTCTAAAGATGCCTTGATTGAATGTATTTTTACTGAATTATGTAAAGCTATGCAGTTCTCTTCGTATTTTCATACAGAAGAATTTACGAAAACAAATTTTATTGAAAAATGTATTGCAATTGGCCTTAAAATAATTGATGAACAGCGAAACGACCCTTATTTTAATCTTGTGTTACAAGAATATGTTTTACTATCTTCAAGAAACAATATGTACAAAGATCGATTACTAACTGTGCAAACAGAATATTTACATGGATTTGAGGTACTCCTTACAAAAGCAAATAAACTTCAATTAATTGAAAATAAAAATCTAGTTTCAAAAGCTCATATGTTAGCATTAGTGCTTGATAATATCGGGAATTTTATGATGATTGATGCAAAGATAGATTATAAACAAATTTGGATTGAAGCTGTAAATAGCATTTTTGAAAGAAGGGATTGAAGCTGTAAATAGCATTTTTGAAAGAAGGGATTGAAGTGAATACAAAAAAGCGCATTATCGGCTTAGATTTCGCTAGAGCTTTGGCGATGTTTGGTATGCTACTTGTTAATTTCATGGTGATAACAGGTGCAGAAGGAAATGGTCCCCCTTTTTTAATAACCCTCATGTCACTATTTGAAGGTAGAGCTTCTGCTTTGTTTGTTATACTTGCAGGCATCGGTATCACTTTAATGACTAGGTCAGCCGTTGCTAGCAATGAAAAAATAAAAATTTCTAATAGCCGAAAGACCATATGGAAACGATCACTATTCTTATTTATTTTAGGATTACTACTATATGGACTAGAGTGGACTGGGGATATAATACACTACTACGGTGTTTACCTTTTCGTCGCTGCATTACTCATTACAGTACGCAAAAAACTATTACTTTTTCTTTCTATCATTATTTTATTAATCGCACAAGCTCTTCAGCTTACTTTCAATACTTTCGAAGGTTGGGGAGGACCTACTCCATTCATAAACTATGTAGACTTCTGGACAATACAAGGTTTTCTTCGCAATTTATTCTTTAATGGCTATCACCCTATTTTCCCTTGGTTCTCGTTCTTCTTAATCGGTATGATAATTGGCAGGTTAGATCTTCATAATAAGAAAATTAGAGAAAGATTACTCTTACTGGGTATTACAATTACAATATTGTCAGAACTTTTATCAAAAGGGCTTACTCACTTTTTTATTCCATATATCGGCAAAGAGGCTGCCACATTTTTATTTAATACAGGACCCATCTTACCAAATGTATTATATATTTTATCTGCTACAGGATCCGCTATTGCTATATTAATCATTTGCCTCAACATCGCTGAAAAATATAGAAATAATTGGTTTGTCACTTCCATTGTACAAACAGGACAATTAACATTAACTCATTATGTCAGCCATGTATTTATCGGTATTGGGACGTTAATTCTATTAAATAAAATGGAACAACAATCACTACTATTCGTTTTATTATTTGCTAGTGGATTTTTCATTTTTAGCATTTTAATTAGTGTGTTATGGGGAAAGAAATTTTCTAGAGGACCTATCGAATGGATTATGAGGAAATTAGCCGGATAAATTTCCATCATACAAAAAGGAAGTTGGAATCATTCCAACTTCCTTTTTTCTTTAATGAGCCGCGCTTAATTTAATTCGAACTTTCGCTTCACCTAAAGATAGTTCATCGTCTTCATTCGTTAAGTGATCAAATGTAAATTGCTTAACGAGTAAATTTTCTTCCAATAAATCTTTATGGTTCGTTAATGTTCGTTGTAGTTCTTCCTCTGTATCAAGAATAACATCTACTCGTAAATTAACCGGTAAATTTAACTGCTTACGATATTCTTGAACCGCTCGAATGAATTCACGAGCTACTCCTTCTTGTAACAATTCTTCCGTTACATTCGTATCTAACATAACTGTATATTGTCCGTTAGTCGTATTAGAAAATCCTGATTTTGCGACTTTCTCTACCAGTACATCTTCAGCTGTTACAACTACTTCTTCTCCTGGTGCTGCTTCGTAAACTGCTCTTTCTGTAGATACAAAATGTTGCACTTCTTCTTTTGGTAATTGTTTTAGCCATGTATTTACTGCATTCACATTTTTACCAAGCTTCGGCCCAGCTGTTTTAAAATTCAGCTTTAATTGATAGGACGTATATTTCGTTTCATCGAGTTCAACATGAAACGCTTTGACATTTAGCTCATCCATGACGATATCACGATAAGATTCCCAATCCATATCATTTTCATTATGCGCTAGTAATACAAGTTCTGCTAACGGCT
This sequence comes from Bacillus cereus group sp. MS39, assembly GCF_040448665.1. Classification (NCBI taxonomy): domain Bacteria; kingdom Bacillati; phylum Bacillota; class Bacilli; order Caryophanales; family Bacillaceae; genus Bacillus; species Bacillus cereus group sp. MS39. Next base: position 3,240,989 of record NZ_CP123058.1, read on the forward strand.
GTTTTACTTTTAAAGAATGCTGATTACGATTACTTCTTCCAAGTTCAACAACCTGTAAAACTGCATCCATTTCCTCTTCTAATTTCGGCTGAAGTAGTGATTCATTTACAACTGGATAATCCTCTAAATGAACGCTACTTGCAGTTAAATTCAAATGAATATCTTCAGCGACAAACGGTGTAAATGGTGCAATTAATTTACTAATTGTTACAAGTACTTCATGAAGTGTCTCATACGCAGCTGCTTTTTCAGCATTCATACCAGACTCCCAGAAACGATTACGTGATCGTCTTACATACCAGTTACTTACTTCATCTACAAGTGCCGCGATTTCACGAGCTGCATTCGTAAATTGATAATCATCAAGTGCTGTTCTCACTTTTTTCGTAGTGCTATGCAATCTTGATAATACCCATTCATCCAATTTCGTCCGCTTTACATCATACGTTTCTTTCGGATTATACCCATCTAAATTTGCATATAAAACATAGAAGCTATACACATTGACTAATGTATCTACAAACTTAGATTTTGCTTCCAGTACTGTTCTTTCAGAAAAACGTTTCGCATTCCACGGTGCACTGTCAACGAGTAGCGCCCATCTTAAAGCATCTGCACCAAACTGATTTACTAAATCAACTGGATCTAGTGCATTCCCTTTACTTTTAGACATTTTCTGTCCTTCTTCGTCTAATACATGTCCTAGTGATAACACTCGTTTATAAGGTACTTTTCCTGTATATAGTGCTGATACTGCTAATAAACTATAAAACCATCCGCGTGTTTGATCAATGCCTTCTGCAATAACATCCGCTGGAAACTGTTCTTCAAATAACTCTTTATTTTCAAATGGATAATGATATTGCGCAAATGGCATGGAACCACTATCAAACCAAACATCAATTACTTCTGGTGTACGATTCATTGTACTTCCGCATTTTTCACAGCAAACTTGCACTTCATCTACATATGGCTTATGCAATTCCAAATCTTCCGGTGTTTCTTTTGTACTATGCTTTCTTAAATCAGCAATGCTTTTCGGTGCGAATTGATGATCGCAACTTTCACATTCCCATACGTTTAATGGTGTTCCCCAATATCTATTTCGGCTAATATTCCAGTCCACCATATTTTCTAAAAACTTACCAAAGCGTCCATGTTTCATATGGTCTGGATACCAAGTAACAGAATCGTTATTTTGCAAAAATGTATCTTTAATTGCAGTTGTTCGGATTAACCAACTCTCTCCTGCATAATAAAGAAGTGGTGAATCACAACGCCAGCAATGTGGGTAGCTATGTTCATACTTTTCTTTATGATACAGTAAACCTTCCTTCGCTAAATGACGAACGATATCCACGTCACAATCTTTAACAAATTTCCCTTTCAAAAATGGTACTGCTTCTGTATATTCACCTTTCTCATCTACAACATGCAAGAATGACAATCCTTCACTTTGAACGACTCTATAATCGTCCTCCCCATATGCTGGAGCGATATGAACGAGTCCTGTACCACTATCTGCCGTGACAAAATCTGCTGCGATAACGTGATAGCCATTTGTAACTTCTTTCATTGGAAATGGCGGCATATAAGATGTGTTTACTAATTCTTCACCTTTATGAACAGATAATACTTCATAGTCTTCTTTTAATACATCTTGTACACGTTCTTTCGCAACAATGTATACATGACCTTCTTGTTTCGCTTTCACGTATTCCATATTTGGATGTACAGCGAGCGCAACATTTGCTGGAAGTGTCCAAGGTGTCGTTGTCCACCCTAGGAAATATTCATTTTCACTATCTTTTACTTGAAACTTAACTGTTGCACTTAAGTCTTTTACTGTTTTATACCCTTGTGCAACCTCATGTGAACTTAGTGAAGTTTGACAACTTGGGCAGTATGGTGAGACTCTATGCCCTTTGTACAATAATCCTTTTTCATGAATCGTCCCTAAAATATGCCATACACTTTCGATATATGGATTCTCTAGCGTAACGTATGGATCATCCATATCTACCCAATAACCGATGCTTTCAGTGAATTCACGCCACTGCTTCTCATATGTGAATACACTCTCTTTACACTTCTGAATAAATGGCTCAATTCCATACTCTTCAATTTCATGTTTACCAGAAATACCGAGTTGCTTCTCAACACCTAATTCTACAGGTAAACCGTGTGTATCCCATCCCGCTTTTCGTAGCACTTTATAACCAGCCATCGTTTTATATCTTGCTACTACATCTTTAATTGTCCGTCCAAGCGCATGACCTACATGCGGTAATCCATTCGCCGTTGGTGGTCCTTCATAAAACACAAAAGACTGTGCGCCTTCTCGATTCTGAATTGATTGCTCGAAAATACTTTGCTCGTTCCACTGCTTACGAATACGTGTTTCTCTCCCTACAGCTGACTCTTTTACATCTACTTTCTTCATCTACAATCACTCCTTTTGAATATTTTAAAGCACACAAAAAAACCGTCCCCATGAAGTAGGGACGGGTTTAACCGCGTTACCACCCTAATTCTATTAGCTCTTCGCTAATAGCACTTAGCAACGTACTATCATACGTGTTCTTTGTAACGGTAGACATCCGTCCGGGCTTACTTATTTTCAGCCTCGGCTCCTCGGAGATGATTTTCAAATAACGTCTGCACACCGGCTTTCAGCTATACACCGGCTCTCTGGGGAACAATTCATTATTTTACTCGTTCTCGTCTTCAGATTTGTATACTTTATTAAAAGCTATTTTATGCCATTGGGCAATAAATTGTCAACTAATTCGAAATATATATTTAATTATACCATTTTTTCACAATTCCTATACAATTATTTCTTAAATTCTTGTATTCCAGCTAAATCTTCATCTTCTTCAATAAGCTCAGCAAAGAATCTTGATTCATCCTCACGAAGAACAATTTCAAGCTCTTGCTTCGCCTCTTCAATTCTATTTAACTGTGCTAAATAACAAGCGCGATCATATCTTGCTAACAAATCACTCGCATCTATTGTTAATACATCATTTGTTATTTTTTCTGCCTTTAGTGTTTGTCCGGCACCATGATACGAAGATGCTAAAGAAAGAAGAATTGCTGCTTCATTTGGATGATGTATAGAAGCATTTTCTAATACATGAATTGCCTCTTCAAACCTTTCTTGACTTTGATACATTTCTCCTAAAGCAAGAAACGCTCTACTTACAAACGGTGTTTGCTCCATTAATTGTAAGGTAATCTTTTCTGCTTTTCTTTCTTCTCCTATTTTAAAGAATACTTGTGCTTGTAAAAGAAGCGTATCATAATCATCTGGTAACTCTCGAACCATTTGCTTCGTTAATTCTGAAGCATCCCGTAACATATCTTCTTCCTCACACGCCATGAAAAGATTTACAAGTTGCTTCGCTACATCGTAATCCCATTTATTTTCTAACGATGTTTGCAATACATCTATCGCCTCTTTATACATCGCCACATTCTCGTAAAATAGTGAAAATCGCTGCGCTGCCATACTATTTTTTTGATTTAACTTTAACGAGATTTCATACAAATCAATGATTGTAGTAATAATCGAAATTTCTTTCGCACGGTTTTTCATACGATAAAAAGCTCTCGTAATTATGGATTTTTTCGGCTGTTCATTTTGTTGCCGTTCAATCCATCTTTCCGTCACCGCAGATGCAGCATACATAAATGCCATACTTCTTTCTGCCTTCTTCACCTTTAATGTATGAAGAAAATCTCGTATGTTAGACAATTTCTTATGTTGTTCTATCGTTTTTACATACACATCAAATATTTGTTCATTATTTGCATCTTTTTGTATAACTTTCATTGCAATTTCAATTGCTTTTGCATTCCTTTTTTTCACTAACACTTTGGCATAATGATATAGAACTTCTATATGCTCACTATCTAATTGAAGTGCCTCTTCAATCTGTGCTTGTTCTTTATCTATTTCATCCATCGCTCCATACACATATGCAATCGCATCTAATCGCCATATTTCAGGTGCTTCGTCCGCTAATTGTTCTAGTTCTGTCAGTAACTCTTCCTGAAGACTCATTTCTACTGAAAGCTGTGCCAAATATTCCATATTAATATGCATCGGCTCTTCTTTCATAGCCTGAACCATATGACTTTGTTCTTTAGAACGGTTTTCTTCTTTTTCGTATATTTCCGCAAGCTGTAAATGTACACCGACGAAATTCCCATCAAGCTCTAAACAAGTTTCATACGCTTGCTTTGCTTCTGTCAATTGCCCTAATGCCATAAGTGTTTCACCAATTCGGTAATACGGTAATGCCGTTTCCTTTTGTTCTATCGCCTTATTATACCTTTTCATCGCTTGGCCGTACTGCCCAATAGATTCATATAAAATACCTGTATAACAACCGTATTCGCTTATTTCATTTCTTTCTTTGTGTAACGTTCTTAAGAATGCTATACCTCTTTGTACAAATACCGTTCCTTTAATTCGATTCACATATTCATCTAACGCACTTGCCACATTATATTCGCTCTGCTTTATACCACTCTCTAACTTAGACAAAGCTACTTTAAACCCTTCTTCATTTCCACCAAGTTCAATCTCAGCATCCCATAAAACCATTCCCGCATTCATAAGAAAATCTTGGCTCTTTTCAATTTGTTTTTCAATACCGAGAATATATTGTTTCGCTTCCTTGTATTGTTCTTTCGCCATATAAACTTGCGTAAGTCCAAAGTGAGAATAAACATCATCATGATTTTCTTCTAAAGCACGATTATACAATGTTTCTGCTTCTTCCAGACTATCATTTTGAAAATGATAGTCACCGAGTTTTACGTATAGAGGTGCCTTATCGTCACAATTCTCAATACCTTTTAATAAAATTTCTTTCGTACTTTCCTCATCCTTCAAATCAGACTCGTATATTTCCGAAAGTTTCGTATAGATGTAAGGTGCATTACTATCCAAATAAATCGCTACTTTAAGCCCTTTTATCGCTAAATGTAATTTCCCTAAATGATGCGCACATCTCGCGCGCTCATACCATACATGTGCCTCATTTTTATTCTCTCTTAATAGGTCATTAAAAATTTCATACGCTTCTTCATATCTTTCTAAATCTATTAATATTAATCCGTGATTCGTTAAAGTGAATCTTTCTGGAGTACGTTCTAAAGCAACTTGAGAAAACTGCAACGCCTTTTCAGATCGATCGATATACATGTATGATAAAGCGAGAAAACTCCAAGCAATCGGCTGATCTGCGTCTAATTGTAATGATGAACGAAAACTTGAAATCGCTTCTATATAACTTTCCTGTTCAAAAGCATATCTTCCGTTTATTAAATGATATAAAGCACGATTATTTTTCTTCTCAACACTTGTCAGCATTTGCCCGGCTTTTTCTAATTCTTGAAGGCGAATAAAGCACTGCGCACCATGCAATTTAACAAAATCTGAGTTCGGAAACTTCTCCATTAACTTTTCAATACAACATATAATAAACTCATTATCTACTTCAACATCTAAATGCTTAACCGTATATAACCACGTATTCGGATTATCACTCGTCTCTTTTAAAAATTGTACTAAGTTATAAATCCCCTCTTTATCATGTTCATCTAAATGATCCGTAAGAGAAAAAATAGATTTAAAATAATGATTTTCTTCTTCATTTAAAAATGCTAATTGCTCCTTCTTTTCTTTCGGAACAAACGTAATCGCTAAACAACCTGTGTAACGATATTTTTCTTGTAACTTACTATATTCCACAATAACTGGTTCTATAAAGTTCGGATCTTGAACATAAAAAACTTGTAACGTATCATCATATCCAGATAATACTTGCACATGTGAAGCATGCTCAATATCTATACTTAATAAAACCGGAATCCCTTCATCCAGCAGTCTCTTATAATTTTCCTCATTACCTTTAAAATAACGATATTCATAACCTAATTCTTCTAAATAAGAAACAGTATCCGAAAACTTTGAGCCTGTCATATCAAAAATAAAATCTGCTATTTCATCTTGTGTACGTTTTTCTCCCCATAACTGCAACATCATTTCTAAACTTGTCGGAACACAATAATTATCCTTTTGTACAATAGGAACTATCGGTAAATGCACCTTTTTTCCATCTGGATTTTTTTCTAAATTATGATATAAAGACTCTTTTAAACTTTTTTCTTCTTTTAATAACTGTTGTAAATCTACAAGTTTATTCATTTTGTAAAGCGCTTCTGCACGTAAATGTACAAAGTAAGCTTTATACGCATGATAAGGAAGCTGATTATTTATGTTATCTATTACCACTAACATTTCTTCATACTTCCTTAAATCTAATAAATATTTTACCTTTTCAAAATGAAAATATGGTACTTGTGGGAACTTTACAATCGCATCATCAATTAGCTGTAATGCACGTTTTTGTTCTCCTTGATTCGCATATAATTGTGATAATAAATAGGTAGATAGCTCTTCACAATCTTTATGCTGCATGCCGGCTATAAATTGTTCTTCTGCTTTCTCCCATTCACCTGTATGCATATAGACGTAGCCCCATTTATCAAATACGGCACGTGAACTGTACTCCTCTGCCTTTTGCATATAGATTAGGGCTTCTTCATTTCGTTTCATTTCCAACAAACATCGTACTAACGTAAAATATGTTTTCGCTAAAAGATCAGCTTCTATTTCTTCTTTACTTACCTCTTCTAATGAGTCTTTTAACAACTGTTCTACTTCAAGTATTTTCCGCTCATCAATTAACTCATCACAATATAAAGAGAGCGTTCTCATATTTGGGAATTTTTTGTAGGCGTAGCGAATGAGGAATGAACTGTATTGGTGCATAAGCCCTTCATCAGTAAGACGTATTAATATGTCAAACTCCTTATGTGAAGGAACACTAGCAAGCCAACTCTTCAAATAAGATAAAGTATTCTTTTCTTTTATATATGAAATTTCATTATTTATTTCCTGTAATCCATCTATAAATCTCTTGTCTTTCAAACAAGCATCTAACTGCTTAAAATCTAGCATGTATTCACCTCGAATATTTATTTGTACTGCTACTTGCTTAGATTTTACACATCATATTGTAGGTATTCAACTAAAATCTCTTATAATAGATGGTATTAATTAATATTATTCAAATTTATAACAAAATATAGTAAAAATGATTGTTTTCCCCCATATTTTGTTTAATTAAATGGAATAACGTAACATGAGGAGCTTATCTTTTGGAAGCTGAAATCCGTACATGAAATTATATCGGCGATTTTCAAAATATATCAGCGATTATACAGTGGATATCGACTTACCGACAAAAAATGACAATCCTCAATATACCTCTACCTTTTAACATTCTATGTCACCAAATGTAATTTTCATATTCGGAGCATATACTAAAGACGAATGCATTTGAAATGCTTTAAAAAATCGGAGTTCAGCTTCATATTGTGCTAGCGCATCATCATATATTAACCCTCTAGACATTAAACGTTCTATAAATTGCTGTTTATCACCCGGATCACCTGCAATTCCCTCTTCTTTTAACGAATGATACAACCTTTGTTTATCATCATGATGCATATTAGAATCTAAAAAGTTCACTTTATCACTTACTCTACATTGAATATTTTTTACGCCTAGTTCACTTAAAAATATCGGTATTTTCATACCAATATTTCCATCTTTTCCGCTTCTCTGCATGTCACTTTCAAATAACTTCTGCAAAGCACCTAGCCTAATAATTTCCGATTGATTCTCTCCATTTAAAGAGTATGAAGACATATTTGATATCCAATGTGGTTCAAAACAGATTATTTTTCCGTTCCTTTTAACTGAATGCATCATTTTTTGTACCATCATTTTTGGCGAACTCATATGTAATAAGAAAGCATGACAAATTGCTATATCGTATGTATCTTTCAATTCAATTTCTGTAGCATCTCCCTCAAGAAATTCTGTCTCATACGGAAGTAAACGAAACAACTCTCTCGCTTCAGATAATAATGTTTCTCCACTATCAATGCCTGTATACTTTGATCCTTCTGGAAGTAAAGGCATTAATACTAATCCTAAATAACCATATCCACAACCATAATCAACAATATGTACTGGCTTAGTAATCTTCCAAACCATATTTACTAAAAAGCTTACATAATCGTCGTTGTAATATAAATCTCTCGTGTTTTTTAAATATGTTATTTTACTGTTCCAATCGTATGTTTCCAAGTTTAACGCCTCCTTTTTATATATGACATTACAATTCTCCATTTAATATGGACATTCCTACACTTGAAACAATTCTAGAAAAGTTTAGATTTAATAAAATTAAACTTCTGCTTTCACATTTTCTATAAAAATAAATAGGCATACATATCTACTATGATACGTATACCTATTTATTTTACATCTCCTCAGGAGCCTCTACCCCTAGTAAACGTAATCCCTCTTTTAATACAACTGTCACAGCATAAACTAATGCCAGTCTACTGTCTTTCTCTTCGCTCTCTTCCAATATACGAACATTGCCGTAGTATTTATTAAACGATTGTGCTACATCTAATACGTATTTCGAAATGATTGATGGCTCATTTTTGTTGAAGGCTGCTTCAATTACTTGTGGAAACTTATTAAGTAATTTTACGACGCTCCAGCTATGATCATCTTTTAATGCAAACATACACGTTTCAAATTCTACACTTTCTTTTCTTAAAATAGAGCAAGCACGTGCATGTGTGTACTGTACGTACGGCCCTGTTTCACCTTCAAATTTCAGCATATTTTCTAATGAGAATTCAATATTATGCATACGCTCATTTTTTAAATCATGGAAGATAACTGCGCCAGCGCCGACTTGCTTTGCTACTTCTTCTTTCTGTTTTAAGTTTGGATTTTTCTCTTCAATATTTTGTTTTGCAAGGTCGATTGCTTCTTCAAGTACTTCTTCAAGTAAAATAACTCTTCCTTTACGTGTCGACATTTTCTTACCATCTTTTAAAATGAAGCCAAACGGTACGTGTTCCATACCATCAACCCAAGTATAGCCAAGCTTTTTTAATACAGTGAAAAATTGATTGAAGTGTAAACTTTGTTCTGGGCCAACTACATATAACGCTTTATCAAACCCAAATGTATTTTGACGATATAACGCTGCCGTTAAGTCACGCGTTGCGTAAATCGTCGCACCATCTGATTTTCTAATTAAGCAAGGCGGCATTCCCTCTTCTTCTAAATTAACGACTAACGCGCCTTCAGACTCTTCAAGCAAATCATGTTCTTCTAAAATTCCAATAAAATCTTCCATTAAGTTATTATAAAAAGCTTCTCCTTGAAAATTAGTAAATTCAACACCGAGAAGTTCATAAATACGAGAAAATTCTTTTAAGGATTCGTGACGGAACCAATTCCAAAGCTCAACCGCTTCTTCATCACCTTCTTCTAATTTCTTAAACCAAGCGCGTCCATCTTCTTCTAGTTCTTCGTCGTCTTTTACCTCTTCATGGAATTGAACATATAACTTAAATAGTTCACGGATTGGATCCTCTTTAACTACTGCTTCATTTCCCCATTTTTTATAAGCAGTAATTAACTTTCCAAACTGTGTTCCCCAATCCCCAATATAATTAATTCCTACAACTTCATAGCCGCATTTTTCAGCGATATGTTTCAGTGAATTTCCAATCATTGTAGAACGTAAATGCCCCATTGAAAAAGGCTTCGCGATATTAGGAGAGGAATAATCGATAACTACAGTCTTTTCACATCCTAAGTGATTTTGACCGTACTCTTCTTTCTCCGCTAAAATCGTTTTTAATACTGCATCACTTACAGTTTCACGATTAAAAAATACATTTACGTAAGGACCAACAGCCTCTACTTTCGTAAAAAATGGATCACTTAATTTCTCCGCAACTTCCTTTGCGATAATAGCTGGTGATTTTTTATATTGCTTCGCAAGTGAAAAACATGGAAACGCTGCATCTCCGAATTCATCTTGTTTCGGTGTTTCAATTAAATCTAAAATTTGTTTTTGCGTTAATCCATTCGTGAAAATATTGAATAAACTTTCCGCAAACTGCGTTTTGTAATCCATACTACAACCTCCTTAATTTTTAAAACACAAAAAACTCGTCTCTAAAAAAGAGACGAGTTTTAACCCGTGGTACCACCCTTGTTGTTCATTACGAACCACTTTCCCGTTTATAACGAGGACAGGGGGCCTCGGTTTACTCTACTATTCGTTCAAGAAGCATCTCCGAAGTGCGCTTCATCTTTTTCTTCCGCACTAGGCTCACACCATCCCTAGCTCGCTTTCCTTCCAAAAAAAGACTACTCTCTTCATCACAGACAGTATATTTAATTAATTATTGCTTATTATACATCTTTTCAAACAATTAGCAAGGGTCAATTACACCAAAGTGAAACTTAGCACTTTTTCTTTTGTATACGTGAAAATTATGTTTTTCAAATCTAGAACTACGGAAATGATCTTTCAGAACGACACGCTTTCTCGCCACACGCCTGGCTTCCGCAATTGTTTCGTCAGTAATATCATGATACAAAGCGAAGTGTTTTAATCCTTTTATTCCATCTGATTCTATAACAGTTTCTTCAAACATCGGATCAAGGTACACGACATCATAACTATCGTCTTCACATTGTGTTAAAAATGCGTAATGCTCCGTTTGCTTCACATCGATTCGTTGCATTGCCTCATCAATTTCAGAAACAGTTGAAGACCATGTTTTCAAACCATTTTCCATAATATAAGCCATATACTCATTGCCTTCAAGTCCCGTTACTTTTCCGCTTTTACCAACAATATAACTAGCTACAATACTATCTGATGCCATACCGAGCGTACAATCTAATACTGTCATCCCGCTCTCTAATTGCGTGGCTTGTACAAACGGATCGTGTTCTCCGCGCATTAACCTTTTTACACGAAACATCGCTGAGTTTGGATGAAAGAAAAATGACTCTTCCGTTCCTCTCGGATAAATAGCTAATCGATTTTTCCCTACAACAAGTACATCTTGTTCATACTGCTCATGTAGTTTATGTACTGGTATGTCATTACGTTTAACGAAAGAACGATTTAATTCTGCTGCTACCTTATTTGCATAATCTGTCATTTCTTTGTTTGTTCTTCCTGCTGTTGTTACAATCATTTTTTCACCTCTATATAAAGAAAAGAGGGAGATTTACTCTCCCCCTTCTTTAGCAATTCTTTTCGAAAGCTTGTTCTAAGTTCGTAATAATTTCGTCCATAGTTGCACCTTCAATTTCATGACGGTGAATGAAGTGAACAACTTCTTTTCCTTTTAATAATGCCATAGATGGTGAAGATGGAGGAATTTCTCCGAAGTATTCACGCATTTTTGCAGTAGCATCTTTATCTTGGCCTGCGAATACAGTTACAAGATGATCAGGTTGTTTTTCAGCACGAACAACTGCTTGACCTGCTGATGGACGTGCTAAACCAGCTGCACAACCACAAACTGAGTTTACAACTACTAAAGTTGTACCTGCCGTGTTTTCCATAAATTCTGTTACAGCTTCTTCTGTAGTTAACTCTTCAAACCCAGAACGCACTAATTCTTGACGCATTGGGATTACCATTTGGCGCATGTATTCTTCATAAGCATTTGACATCGTGTAATCTCTCCTTCAACTTTCATTCCAAATTCATCATATCACGCTCTATTACTAGGTGCAAAAGAAAGATAACGATGATTTCATTTTTTTGTAGGGATTTCACAAACCCCACCGCGGCAATGTCCAACTGGGACAAGTTTTCTATTGTTAGCGATATAATCGTATACTTTACTTCCAAATCCAAGTACGATAGACAGTTTTATAAATGGAACGGCAAACCAATAAGATGGAACGGACTTTGCTAATACATGTATGCTATGAATCCCGTCATACCACTTATTATTTTTTAAAATATACAATCTTTGTTCCATCTTGCTTTGTAGTTCTTGAGAAAGTTCATACTTCTCAACTACATCTTCATCTCGAAATGAAACAAATTGCATCTTACCCTTTTTATCTAGTTTTTTCGTACGTTCTGCAACCGCCGTACACATCGGGCACCAACTATCATAGAAAACAATCATACATTATTCCCCTTTACGAGACTCCGTCATTTGTTTCCATACAGAACCTTTTGCTTCTTCTCCGCCTTCAATACGCTCTAATGCTAGACGCGCTTGCATCGCTACTTCAAACTCCGGATCATCTTGCGCTGCTTTTAATGCAGGAATCGCACTTTCATCTCCAAGTTCAAATAAGAACATTGCTGCACGCCAGCGTACTAATTTACTTGAATCTTTCAGAGATTTAATCATAACGAACATCGCTGCTGGATCACCTACGTCTGATAAGCAATCGCCCGCTGTACGGCGAACACTTACTGAACGATCTAATAACGCTTTATATAATAACGGCAATACCCCATCACCTTTTACCATACCTAAATACGCTGTTGCTAAACGGCGGATTGAAACTTTTTCATCATCTAACGCCATCTTCAACACTGGCATATCTTCTTCAGTAGGATCCATTTGCTCTAATGCTGCAAAACGATTTTTCCAGTCAGCATCTTTCATCATCTCTACTGTTACTTTATACGGCTCACGCTTTTGAATCGTTACTTCAACAGCACCTGCCTGGTTTAATAATTCTTTAACTGTTTCATTTACACGTTCTTCTGAATAAGCAGCAACAATCTCTTCCACTACTTCTTTCCCGATTTCTTCAAAATTACCGTAACGTGTACTTTGTTCCACCCATTTACGTTCTTTTACAACGTTTGGTGCAGACATTTGAACTTTCATAATTGATTCTTTAAAACGATCTGGTAAACCAACACGTTCTTCTGTTGTTCCATCTGTTAACTTTACTTGCATTGGAATTGTAAAGAACATTTGAACAAACACTTTCACTTCTCCAAAATGAGCAAGTTGTTGTTCTTCACTCTCTTCTACTACCTCTTCGCCGAAAACAGCACGAACTTGTTGTAATAAAACTTTCCAGTCATACTTTGCATTTCGCTCCACCGCTAAAAAGTCGGCTACATGATATACACCTTTAATGCCTTCAATTTTCAAAATTTCTTGCACTTGCATTGGTGCTTGCTCTTTATTTTCATTTGTATAATTATTACGCGCTCCTGATGGTAATACTTCATTCAAAATAACTTTCATTGTATTTGGACTTGGCGTCGGTTCAATTGCTTTAATCTTCACGTAAAAAACTCTCCTTTATTGCATGTTCTTAGGTGTATTGTAACATGTTCCACCTTTCTAAACCTACTCGGATGCTTTATTTTGCTGATTTCTTTCCATCATCACACTTTATCTTTCAACCTAATTGCCCCAAACCCATTGTTTAAAGTCCCCTCTTATTGCGATGCGCCCTCCCGCCTTCTCTCCAAAAATGTAATGCTCTCAATTACAACTTCCGTTTTATATATTCTCTTACCTTGATCATCCTCGTAATTACTCGTATGAATACGCCCGGTAATTCCAACAAGAGACCCCTTCGTACAATATTCAGTTACATTCTCAGCCGCTCTTCGCCAAACGACACAATTAATAAAATCTACTTGTTGCTCACCTAAACTATTTCGAAAACCTCTATTCACCGCAACACATACTCGTGCATAAGCGACGCCTTGCTTTGTGTAGTATAATTCTGGCTCCTTTGTCAATCTACCGATTAATACAACTCGATTCATCATAAGTTATACCACCTCACATATTTTTCTTCATTGTAAAGAAAAATGTTTGAAGGGTAAAAAGCGTAAAATAATATATTTTAAAGTGAAAAATATTATTTTATATCTAATAAAAACAAAAAAGAAACCTTACATATTTTAAACATGTAAGGTTTCAAAATTTATACTTCACTACATGATATGTAATATCCACCGCGAGCCATCTTTATTTCAACGCGGTACATTACATTTTCTAAGTAAAAAGTAATCGGTTTAACTTTACTCTCAAATTTTAGTTTTTTATTACATTCAGCCGCATATCCTTCTATTGCTGAAGTAATAACTTCTGCTGACGGATATGTTAAAGCTTCATCTAGTTCTATGAAAAAACTTTTAGAAAATAGTTTTTTCATAATCCCTTTCTTCTCTTTCATCATATGCCATCCCCTTCAATTCAAACTATCACCATCCATATTATACCATACCTTCAATTTATCCCGCATTAACGGGCAGTAACAGCCCCACTGATTAAAATCTTTGAAAATAAAAAAATCCTGCATTTTTCATGCAGGATTTTTTTATTAGTCATTTTTCGTAAAGTAAGAAACGAAACGAAGAATTTCTAAGTATAACCAAACTAATGTAAGCATTAGTCCCATCGCAGTGTACCACTCCATATATTTCGGAGCTTGACTACGTACACCATTTTCGATTAAATCGAAATCTAGTAATAAGTTTAATGCAGCAACTACAATAACAACTGCACTAATAATAATACCGATTGTACCGCCTTGGTGAATGTATGGAACAGTTACACCAAACATGTTTAATAGAAATACGACTAAATACATAACCATAATTCCAAGTGTTGCTGCCATCACGCCTGTACGGAATTTATCCGTTACCTTTACTACGCGTGTTGCATATAACACTAACATTGCAAATAGAATTGAGATTGTTAGTAATACAGCATTTAAAACGATAGAATCGCCAAATTTCATTGTATAAACCGCTGAAATACTACCTAATACAACCCCTTCTACCGCTGCATAGATTGGTGCACCAAAAGGTGAAATACGCGGGAAGAACATAGACGCAAATGCGATGATTGCCGCAACGATTAAAGCACCAATTAATACAGGCATCTTCATCGTCCCCTGCATCATTTGTATGTATGAATAGACAGACGTTGCAAGTAGCAAGATAAGCATAATAAACGTTTTGCCTACTGTTCCGCCAATCGTCATCGCAGAAGCGCTTGCTCCCTCTTTACGGAATGCCTCTTTTTTCAACATTGGATTAGATGTTCTCATTTTTTCCCTCCTAAAATAGGTTCTACCAATAGTGTAAAGTTTTTCTCTTTACTTTTCAATATATGCAGCTTGTTTTTATTTTAATCCTTCAACGATGTCTGATAGTTCACTCCATCTTTCCATCGTTTTTTCTAGCTCTTCTTCTGTTTTCTGCTGTGCTTCAGATAATTCTTGTGCCTTTGTGAAGTCAGATCCAACTTTCGCAAGTTCTTCTCCAATTGACTCAATTTTCTCTTCTAGTTCGGCAATTGTATCTTCAATTGTTTCCCATTCACGCTGCTCATTGTATGAAAGTTTACGTTTACGTTGTTGTTTCGGAGCTTCTTCTACCACTTTTTTCTCTTTCTGCACTTCCGCTTTCTCAATAAGTTCTCTCGTTTTTTCCATTTCTAAATAATCCGTATAACTCCCTAGAAATTCGCGCACTTCTCCTTCTCCCGCAAAGATGAACAACTCATCTACTACTTTATCTAAGAAATAACGATCATGCGATACAGTTAAAACGACACCTGGAAAATCTTCTAAATAATCTTCTAACACTGTTAATGTTTGTGTATCTAAATCATTCGTAGGCTCATCCAGTAATAGTACGTTCGGTTCCCCCATTAATATACGTAATAAGTATAAACGTCTTCTCTCGCCACCAGATAGTTTACCAAGCGGTGTGCCATGTGAATGCGTCGGGAATAAGAAACGTTCTAGCATTTGAGATGCACCAATTACTTTTCCGTCTGTCGTATGAATAACTTCTGCAATCTCTTTAATGTATTCAATCATACGCTGATTTAAATTCATCTCTTCATTTTCTTGCGTATAATAAGCAACTTTTACAGTTTGCCCTACTTCAACTTCACCACTATCAGGAGATAGCTTACCTGCAAGCATATTTAAAAGAGAAGATTTCCCACTTCCATTCGCTCCAATGATTCCGATACGATCTCCTGGTTTCACAATATGATTAAAGTTGTGTAATACCGTTTTATCACCGAATTTTTTCGTTACATCTTTTAACTCAAGTACTTTTTTCCCAAGGCGGCTACCGCTAAGTGCAATATCAACTGACTGTTTTGCAGCTGGTCCTTCTTGACCCTTTAGCTCATCAAATCGTTGAATACGTGCTTTTTGCTTTGTCGAACGGGCTTTTGCACCACGGCGGATCCACGCTAGTTCACGACGATATAAGTTTTGACGTTTTGATTCTTGCGCAATTTCTTGCTCCTCACGCAAAGCTTTCGCTTCTAAAAACGTGCTATAGTTTCCTTCATAACTATATAGCTTTCCATTATCTAATTCGAAAATACGATTCGTTACACGATCTAAGAAATAACGATCATGGGTTACAAGTAATACAGCACCTGTATATCTTGCTAAATATTCTTCTAACCATTCCACTGTCTCATGGTCCAGATGGTTCGTAGGCTCGTCTAAAATTAATAGATCAGGTGTTTCAATAAAACATTGTGCCATTGCGATACGTTTTTTCTGTCCACCAGATAAATTCCCAACAATTGCAGTGAAATCTGTAATTCCTAATTTCGTTAATAACGATTTTGCATTCGCATTTGCTTCCCATGCACTCATCGCATCCATACGTTGCTGCACTGCAAATAATTGTTCCTGTACTTTTTCATTACTTGGATCTTTTTCGATATTTAATAACGATTGTTCATAATCACGAAGAAGACGAATTAAAGGTGTATCACCATGGAACACTTGCTCTAATACAGTAAGCTTTTCATCAAACTCTGGTTGCTGTGATAAATAACTAATTGTATACCCACGTGAATGCGTCATATCACCTATATCAGGAATTTCTAACCCTGCAATAATTTTTAATAATGTCGATTTACCAGTACCGTTTACACCAATAATTCCGACACGTTGTCCTTCTGTAATACTACATGATAATCCATCAAATAACGGTTTTTCTCCGTATGATTTCGATAAGTTTTCCACAGTTAACATTTTCATATTTGTGCATTCCACTCTTTCATAAATTGTTCAATAAACTGTTCCATATAACGATGACGAACTTCAGCCTCTTGTTTTGCTGCGTTCGTGTTCATTAAGTCTTTTAGTTTCAAAAGTTTTTCATAAAAATGATTTAAAGATGGATCGTTATTTTTTCTATATTCATCTTTCGTCATCACTTCACGCGGAGGAATAGTTGGATCATACATTAATCTCCCTTTTGCTCCACCATACGCAAATGTGCGAGCTATTCCAATTGCTCCAAGAGCATCTAAGCGATCCGCATCTTGAACAATCTCCCCTTCAAGTGACTTCACTTTGCCACCATGACCACCCTTATAAGACATGTTGGCGATGATATGAAGAACATGTTTGCTTTCCTCTTCTTCCACATGTAACTCTTCTAACCAATCAGAAACTTTTTTCATTCCTGCTTCTTCACTCTCATTTAGCTTCTCATCTGCCACATCGTGAAGTAATGCTGCCATTTCAATTATAAAACGATTTCCCCCTTCTTGCTCGGATAAAGAAATCGCCAGTTTATGTACGCGCTCAATATGATACCAATCATGCCCACTCGCATCTTTTTCTAAAATATGTTTTACAAAAGTAATTGTTTTTTGAATCTTTTCTTGTTTTGTCATTTTATCTTCACCCAGTTACTTATTGTAACACGCCCGCATTTTTTCATCACATATTTTCTTGTCCGCCCATACACTAGGTGGTAGGCATCATCATGAAGGAGGAATAAGTATGTTCTATAATAATCAACCACCCTACCCACAACAACCATTTTATCCTCAGCAACAAGAACAAAGGTATACAGAACAATATGAAGAACAAGAGCAACAATATGAACAAAATCCATACGCAACACCGCAATATCAAGAAGGTGATTATCCACAAAATCCATATGCAGCGCCGCAAAATCAGGGACAACAATATCAACAAAATCCATATGTAGCACCACAAAATCAAGAACAACAATATCAGCAAAATCCATATGTAGCACCACAAAATCAAGAACAACAATATCAGCAAAATCCATATGACACACGTCCAAGTTACGAATATCCACAAAATGAAGAACAACAATACCAACAAAACCCATACCCAACTCAGCCACAACAACCGCAATACCAACAACAAATGTATCAACCAAACTACGACGCACGTGTCTCACCACCTAAACCACCAACAATTGATCCAACGCAACCTCAAATTTTACCTCCTGGACCAACATTCGATATTACACAGCCACAAATCTTACCACCTGGACCAATTACAGAACCGACACAACAACAAATTCAACAATTTGTCGGTACACAGTTTTTACCTTTAAAGAAACCTGTACTAGATTTCGTAAAACCTTGGGTAGATTACGGTTTAAATGAGGCAAAACACACATCACACAAACACGCTTTAACAGAAGTTGCTGCAATTATGTTTTTAGTTGGGAAAGGATTCAACCCGACGATTGCACATTATATTGTAGAATCTTGGGAGAAGAATGAACAGTTTTAGGGTTGTTCGTTTTATATTATATAAAACTATAAAAGTGCCACAAATGCCTGTTATACAAGCATTTGTGACACTTTTTATTTGTTATATTATATTCTATTCCAAAGAGGTATTTCATATTTTTTCGCGTTTTTTTATATTATTTGCGAGCAAAATGTGAGCAAATAATATCCTTTTAATTAAACTGTACTAGGGCGATTTTCATTTTAAAAACCATTCATTCAACATAAATTCCCACAATAAATTTTGTATTACAATCACCTTGATAAATAGGTATTATCGTGGATTACCTATTGAGAGCTATAACAAACACATATGTTGTAAAATACATTTTTTGAGGGAAATTTAACCATTTATTGTTATAATTATATCCGCGATATTTTTCCAGGAGGGTTCCTATAAAGAACAATAGGATAATGGACATACATACTAGGCACTCCCCTTCTTTAATACGTTCATAGAAATATAGAAAGGGTTTATACGATGGGACAATTCCAAAGTAATTTACAAACAGCAACACAAATTGCTACGAAAATGGGATCAGCTGCTGACAGGATTCAAAGTGCAACAAGTCGTTCTATAACAAAGGCGACGCGTACAACACTATCTGTTAACTCCAAAGCACAAGAAGCGAGCCAACAAGTTTTAGATTTGACGAAACAATTTTCTGTAGCCTTTCAACAAGCGGTTGATAATATTCATTCGGTAGCTAACGAGTTTGAGAGAATGGATAAAGAACTTCAAAATATTTTTCGCTAATGTGATAACCTACGTAAAGTAAAACGGTAGGAGGAAAAAGATGAGTCAAGATATTGAAAAACAAATGAATCAATTAAATCAAAAATTACGAAGTGTATTTGAAGAACAGAATCGGAATCAATCTGCGATTCAAACACAGGAACAAGTAGAAGAGGATTTTCATGTATGGAAAAATCAAAACCATCGTTTGTTTGACCGTATTTTAGGAACTTGGCATAGAGATAGAGAAATGTCATTGTTTTTTATGAATATGAGTCAAGATGCACAATATATTGAGCGAAAACTTACTTTCGAATTGGAAAATCAAAAAGAAACATTACTTAAGGAAAAACGAAATCTTAGTGACTTAGAAAATGACCTTTACTATCAAAAACAGAATCTAGCAAAGGAGGTCAATTCATGAGTTTGAATATGTATCTAGGGGAAGTACATACGCAAACACAAAGCATGAACGCTGTATGTACCGCTACCATTCAAGGTATGGAACAAGCTATTCAGTCGATTGATGCTTTTGCAATTGATACTGTTCTACAAGGACAAACATATAGCAGTGCAAAAGCATTCTTTGCACAAACCTTTCGTCCATTAGCACAAGGAATCATTTACTTGTGTGAAGAACTAATTCGTCAGAATGATGCCTTTCCAAGTCAATTTCAATCACAGGTAGCTTCAACTGATGTAATTGAACATGAAATATTAGAACAAATTCGAGAAATTGACCGAATGAAGGCAAGTATGGAAGCCATCAGTCAAGCTTTGCCAATCCCGGGTATGGACGCTATGACGAATCTTTTTATTGCCATGAGGCGCAAGCTTCAAGAAAAGTTAGATCATTTGTATCAGTTCAACCAAACATCTAGTAATAACTATAATACAGCAATTCAATTAGCCGCTATCATTGCGACGGGTCTTGCTGAAGTCCAAAGTGGGAAAGGTTTTAGTCCTGCTAGTGGTACATTTAGTACACAAGGGTTGAATATGAAATGGGCGGCTTCTATTCAAGCGATTGCAGAAGATAGGAATCGTCAGGCTGATAATTCAATTGAAGATGGAGAAATGTGCGGTAGGATAGAAAAGAAATCTCCGTTTAGAAAGGCTTGGGACGATAAGATAGACGATGTAGTTACAATGTTCGAAACAGTAAAAAAGATGTGGAATGGCACTGTAATCGGAACAGGGAAAGCTGTTGAAGATGAAATCAAGTCCATGGAAACTTTAAGCAATATGGATATAGGAACTTTTATTAATGTTACATATGCGATTTTACATTTGGATGAAACGACAAAAAATATGTGGCATGCATTTTCAAGTACTGTGAAACGAGATATAATAGATGGAGATGCAGAGAGCATTACACAATGGACTACTTATGGATTAACACAAATAGGCATTGGTCTAATTCTCGATAAGGGACTAGGTAGAGCAGGCCTCGTCACAAAAGGAGCAGGTGGAGCAAGTACATTAGCTAAAGGCGTAACGCTAGTAAAAGAATTGAAGCAAGCATCCGAAATTTTACAATCTTTTAAAAAAGATGTTTCTTATGCTTTCTCTGGTGGAAATGGTATACGATCCAGATTTAATATGTCTGATTTTAGACAATCCCATGAAAAGCTATCAAGCTATCAATTAGCTAGAGGTGAAAGTAGTTCTGGTGGGGGTAATCATGTTGGAGAAAATCATACTCCATCACTTTCTAATAGAGAAATTATATCTAATTTACAACATACAGAAAAATTCAGAGGAAATGTACCCAAACATATCCTAGAGGGTGAAATAAATTGGCGTGGTGACGCAATGGGTTATCATAGTGAAGTATTGGAGAATACACCTGGAAAAATAATTAGCGGAACAAAAGAGGTAGTAAATGATCAAGGAGTCTATAAAGCTAGGGTAGAAGTAAATGGAATCCCTAAAAGCGGAAATAGGGGATTCTCCACATTTTTCCCTAAAGATTGGAGCCCACAAAAGATTGTAGATAATATAAATGAAGCATATAATAATAGAACTTATGAATTTGGTAACACATATTCAGGAATAGGTTCAGATGGTATAAGGATTAGCATGTATATTGATGGAAATGGGAAAATCATCTCTGCTTTCCCATCGGAATAAATTTTATTTTTAGTATAAAGGAAAAGGAGTACAATAGTAATGAAATATCCATATAGCTTTGAAGTACTTACCAACGGAAAATTAGTTATGAGGCTTCCTCAAGAAATTAAACTTATTGAAACTTTTTTAGGCGTTGAAGTTTCTGCATTTGGAGATTGGATTTTAGAAGAAATACATAGTGTTTTAAATGGGAAAGAAGATTACGTAGTAGTAAATGGCAACATTTGCGGTTTAGAAATTCGGAAAGATACAACTACTGTCCTAGACAATTTTGCCGAAGATGGTAAGGGTGAATTTTGTGAGATAGAAACGGTTGAATTAGTAGACTTAATTCATATTTGGCTAGATAAACAAAAGGAGTTTAAAAAAGGGAAAAATAAAGAATTGTAATAATTTAAGTAGCTGGCTTCTATATGAAGTCGGCTTTATTTATTATTTCATATGCCTCTCATTATCTATATCCCTTTCGTAATTGCTAATTAGCACCGTCCATATTTTTCCAGATGACTGGAGTCGAACACAAGTCTTAAAAACTATTGAAGAAACTTATGAAAATGCTAGATTTCAAACTGGCTCAAGTAATGCATATATTGGGGTAACTTCAAATGGGATGAAAATCAGAATTTTTCTTACTCCAAATAGAAAAATTATATCGGTATTTCCAATTTATAAAAGATAGGAGCAAGAAAAATGAAATATAATTATGAATTTATTGTTGGCCCATATGATACATTATTAATAAAATTACCTTCAGAAATATCTATAGTTGCAGATTTTTTAGCTTCTGATATACAAGGCGGGACCGCGGAACCATGGATTACAGAAATCGATCAAGTGTTAAACGGTAAGGAGGAATCCTCCAAATTCGGGGGGAATGCCTGTGACTTAGAAATAAAACCAGATTTCACACATATCTCAAATCGTTATGTTGAAGATGAAGATT
Organism: Bacillus cereus group sp. MS39; assembly: GCF_040448665.1. Lineage (NCBI taxonomy): Bacteria > Bacillati > Bacillota > Bacilli > Caryophanales > Bacillaceae > Bacillus > Bacillus cereus group sp. MS39. The sequence goes on from NZ_CP123058.1 coordinate 3,263,338, forward strand.
ATTCATGTACAATTGAAACTTCTGAGTTAAGAGAATTAATTTTAATATGGGAAGCAAAGAATCTAAAGTATGAAAAATAAGCCAATTCTTATGAATTGGCTTATTTTAGCTTCGTTTACTGTTACATAGTATGTTTTTCAACGTCAAGAAGCATTAGAAAAAGCAGGACAATAATATTAAATTGGCTGCTATTCGCAGGAATTTAAGCCTTGCACTTATGACTATTTGGGTGAGTAATCAATATGTTGTGCTGAAACATCAATATATCTTAAAAAGAATATTGAAATTGTCGAAAATAGAACAATTGCTTCCGAGTGCTGTATCTAATTGAGTTGCCACTCCAACCAAAAGAAAAAGCACCACCTTTTTGGCGATGCCTTTGAATCCAACTTTACTTTTCAACTCTCCGTTATATCCTGCTGCAATCATTCCTGTAAGATAGTCAATGATTGCCATCGTAACTAAGATTTTCAATGTTGTATCCCATCCTCCCAAAAAGTACCCGCAGAAGGCACCAAAAGTTGCAATAAAAGCTTTTAATAATACATCGATTCGATCCATTATTTTACCTCCTTATTTAAATTAAATAGAGGACCACATTTTGTGACCCTCTTAATCTATAAAAGCCGTATTTTGTGCAAAATAAAAAACAGCTTATGGCTGCTCTGTTTGTGTTATATTTTTAGTTGTTGTTTCATTTATCAATTTCCCTACTAATTCTTCTAAAGTCATTATTCGTTTTTCTTGTTCCACCTCCTTAAGTCTTTGTCCTTCAAGTTTTTGCTTTAACATTCCAATATCAAACTGCATATTGTCTGCTTTCCAGTCTAATTCTTAAACCGCTTGCATTGTAATAGAAACAGAGTCATAGAGTGTGACTGCATCTTTTTCTTTTGTTGTGAATACTTCATCAGTATCTTCTGCAATCATACCGTAATTTACAGGTAAAACATCAATTTCACCTGCATTGTATTTTTCAACATCAGAGATTAAATTATATTGTTTAATTCTTAAGTTATTAACTTTTTTTAGTGCTGAGAAAGGTAAATCTTCGATGTTCGTTTTAACTTTCCGTGTAGACGTATTAATGAAATTCTTTGCATACACATCTGCATTACAGCCAATGTTCCCTATTGTTCGTAATATGCCTAGTTTCATGTTTCCCCAAGAAGTTCCTGTTCCATTTTTAATCTGCAATCCGTCCCCCACATAATCAGGATGCCTTGCCACTCTAAGCGTAAGCTGATTTGCAAAGTTGAAATCTACATCACCTTGATTTGTTGAAGCTAAATCTTTAATTACCATTGCTGGGAATGACTTATTCTCACTTGTGTAGAAATTAAAATAGCCACGTTTAGAAGTAAAGTTAATATCCTTAGAAGCGCTTAAATTTATAAAACCAGTTGTTGATCCTGTAGCATTAGCATGTAAGTTCACGTTTCCGTTATCATTCGTAATCTTGAATTCACCTTGAGACTTGAGCTCCATTCCTCCATCGTAACGATAGAAATTAATGTAACTTGATTTCAAGATGTCATTCCCACTTCTACCAGTAACAATTCCAATAGAAGCAACTGAGTTAGTCCATTGAGTACCTGCAATTGTAGTTTGATCAAGTACTAAAGAACCATTGAGGGTTCCTGAACTTGCATAATCATTACCTAAGATTAGAGCAGACTGAATATTACTATCTGTACGGTTAATAAAACCAAAGTAACCACGAGCCTGATTGCTGCCGTATAAAGTCATGTTCTGAGCATTCAAGCGGATTTGATTAGCTCCTGATCCTTGAGGTGCTGTTTGAATAGTTACCCCTTGTGAAGAAAACAGAATACTATCAATAGCATTGTTAAAAGAAATAGCTAAAACTATTAAATTTCCAGTTAATCAAGGGAGACTCTTTTTCTCTAAGGGTGGTAAATTTGAAGCAGTTAAACTGAACATTGCTGAAGTATTTGAGAATTTAGAAGCGTTATCAACCATATCAAGATTTCTAACTGGATATGCAGATTTTGTATTAGTTGGGGACGATTTAGAATTCGGGATTGTTATTGAGCGCACTGAATACCACTACGAATTCAGTATATGGGGCGTATCCACAATATGAAATACGAAAATACAAAAGACCACTTCAAAAATGAGAGTGGTCTTTTTATTACTTTATCTATCAACCTTTCCAAATTATTCATATCAACACTTTCTTTTAAGACCTTCTCTTCCTAGGACCTACAATTAATTTAATCGCCGTTCTTTCTTGATCATTAATAGTAACCTCTTGAAATGCTGGAACAAAGGCCAAATCAATACCACTTGGAGCAACAAATCCTCTTGCGATTGCAATTGCTTTAATCGCTTGATTTATAGAACCCGCCCCAATCGCTTGAATTTCCACATTGCCACTTGTTCTTAGTACACCAGCTATTGCACCTGCTACTGAATTTGGTTTTGATTTTGAAGATACCTTTAATATATTTTCCATGTAAGTTGCTCCCTCTATTATTTAATCGCTCTTTTGTTACGGTTTAAAATATTTCAACGTATCTTTTATTACTATTCACACCAAAAGCAAACAATGCTACATATGTACATTCATTCGATACTTTTCGTCTTCTTCCTGCCCCACTACGTAAATAAAAGATAATAACCATAAACTCTAATATACAAACGCTTCAAAATAGACATTCACTTAAACGATCACATCATTGCAACTGAGGATAATGGTTTTACTTTCACATGTAAAATATGAGTGCCCGCTTTACTTCAATCTTTCAAGATATTCCACTGATATTTCCACCAAAACATCAACCTTGTCTTCTTCAAAATCGTTACAGCTACTATTCTATTACTACATTTCATCGTATTAGCACTTTATACTCCAAATCTATCACCTTTTATATAAGACAAGCATAAAATACTATGAGTATACACTTCATTCATAATAGGAGGTAATATATTGGGTTCATACTATCATTCTTCAAATTCAAATAAAAAATGTTCATGTAACTCTTCTTCCAGTTCATATAAAAAATGTTCATGCAACTCCTCTTCTAGCTCCTATAAAAAATGTTCATGCGACCATTCTCATAAAAGAAGCTGTCCAGCATACGGCACTTTTTGGCAAACTGAGTTTATAACTGTCCCTTTTGACGATCCTTTTCCATTTAATCACGTTGGCCCTATAGCAGGAGGAGTTTCCTTACTAAATCCTACTACTATACAATTTAGTCAAGCTGGTGATTATAGAGTTTCTTTCATTTCAACGATTAACACTACTTCAAATCCTGTATTTCCACATATTCCAGTCATGACTATATTTTTAAATAATAATCCACTTGCTAATAGTCAAGGTGATTTCGCTTTCCAAATGAATACTTCATCAAATAACGAATGTCTTCAACTAGCAGGCGAAACGATTGTTACAGTGACAGCTAATTCCACTCTTCAACTGAAAAATAATAGTGGTTTTAATCGTCAAAGTATTGCAACTTGTGATAATGGTATTAATTCAGTTGAATTAACAGTTATAAAACTAAGTTAATAATCCTCTTCACATTCAGATGCTATTTCAGCATCTTTTTTTATTGAATAATGCTCTTTTGATTCCTATAATCAAACATAAATTCCATTGTACGTTTTTGTTAATCTAATAAACATGAAAAAAGTACCGAACTCTTCTACTACAAAAGTTCGGTACTTTTTATATTAAAAACTTCTCATTCTTTCTTACTTCTCCACATAAACCGACTTAACAATTGTACGATTATACGGTTGTCCTTCTTTATTCGTCCCTTTTATATCCATCGTAACGTTATATACTCCTGGTTGCTTTATGTCCTTCAAAGCACCAGTAAACGTATTGTTATTACCCTTTTGTAATTCATTGTATTCAGAGACTAGTTTCCCTTCTTTATTAACTACTCTTACTGTTATAGAAAGATCCCCTTTCATTTCAGGTGCCACAGGTGATTTTTTCAGTTTATACTCAGATTTATTCACTTTAACTTTTGTAGGCATTTGGAGAACAAATGGTGCACCACTATTGTAATCGCTTACGATTAAAAATGCATCTTTCGACTGCTTCGCCATCATTTTAACTTTCCATTCTCCTACATCCATTTTATCAAATTTAAATGTTCTAATTGTCGCACCACCAAAGAAAGATTCACCTTCACCAGTAGTAATAACGCTATCCTTATTTGTATACATTTTTCCTTTTGGAGACATCATTTGTACTTCTACATCCGAAGACGCTGTTAAGATAGAAACTATTCCTTCAGCTTTTTTATCAACCGTAACAGTTTGCTCTATCCACTGATTTTGTGGCAATTCTCCTCCTAATATGTTTTGATTTGAAGTTGTATTTAATTGTTCTATATTTTCATTTGAACTAGTGCTGGATGCTACTAAAGCCGGTACGGCTACACTTGCTGTACGTAAATATGGTTCAATTCGAGAGAAAACAGAAGATCCTTTTCGTATATTATCATGATCAAATCTGGAATCTGTAAATAAATGCGTTCCATATGGCAGCTTAGCACTCCACTCATTTACTAGTCCATCATTTGAACCGTATGATGACAAATATAACCCGCCCATAGATAGCGCAGAAAATACTGGTCCCCAGCTAGTCCCAGTAGCCGTATAGTAACGGTTTAATTTAGCTGCTGGATTATTATCAATCGTTGAACGAAATTTTGCCATTTCGCCCATTTGTAATGAGTACGTACCATCATCTTTTTGACCTAAAATAGAAGCCAGCCATCCTGCCCACCAACTATATGATAAGTCCGCTAAATTTGAGCCATGATGTGGCGTCGCAAGCGTAATAACATTTCCTACAAATCGATTTGCACCATATCCTACTAATGCAGCCTGTGTATCGATACCGCCTTTACTATGTGCTACAATATTAACTTTTTTACCGAAGTGATTATATATTTCTTCTAATTTTTGTGCTAACAATTTTCCGTTGTCCCACTGACTAGCTGACCCTTTCCCAGCAGCATCATATAATTGTATAAATACTGTTTGATAGCCTGCTTTTAAAGCATAGTCATACATATCATTTATATCGTGATACACTGTCTTTCCATACCAACTATCAGCATTCCCATTCCTTCCTTGTACAAAAAGAATTGGAGGCTTATTCTCATCGTAATTAGCAGGTTTTTGACCTAAAAACCATTCTCCAGGTGTAAATACTTCTTTATCTGGAAATCCCGTTTTAATTTCTTTTACTTCCTCCGCCTCTACCTTCGTACTAACAGCCATCGGAGTTATAATAAAAAATGCGAGAAATAATAACATACACCTTTTCAAAATCCTCATTAACATTCCCCCTTTTTTGAAAGGAAGCACTATTTTACTCTAGTTATTTTTGCAGGTGAAATAAATAGTAACTGTCCTTTCTTATGAAACGTTATTCTCTCAACATGTATTCATTCCTTTTCCTATTAAGCTCATTAAAAATTTCTCAACATATTTCTAGCTAAAAAAGCTGCGTATAAAAGGTCTATTTCATAACCTTTTATACGCAGCTTCTTTCTTATAAATCAATGATATACTCATCATCATATTTATCGTATTGGAGCCCTGATCCTATTTTTGATTCCGTAACTTGATCTCTTAAAAACGGTGCAGCTTCCATTTTGCTAGTTGCAATTTCAATTCCATATTTTTTCGTTAAATGGGCTAATTCTATTAAAAACCACTCTCTTCGCAATGTAACTGGAATATCCAATGTTCTTCTTTTCATATATAATAGCACCTCTTTAATTTCATAACTTAATGAACATCACTACATGCACGTGTGAAAACTACCTTTCATCACTAACATCCAATGAAACATTATAGTATATGCATGTCCATTTTAAACGTGCTATTACAAAACATATTTTAGTTTACATAATCATATTATGTAAGAGTAGAAGAGAAAGGTATATCCCTTCCCTTCTACTCTAGAAACTTAAATTAAGAACATCTTGGTACACCTAAAGCTAAGAATAAACCTGCTACTCCCGCAGTAATCGGTACTTTTAACGTAATAACATCGTCTACTTTCGTTACTAAAAAGAAAGCATTACCTTCTTGTAATATACAAGTTACCAATAATTGAAATTTCATTTAACCCCCCCTCCTTTCAATCGATATATTATACTTTATGAATTCTCTTTAAAAATGTAATAGGAAATATATCTATTTTTCCTTATATACGAAATAAATGTTTGTAAGTCTATTAAAAATACTAATTTTCTAAATTTATATAAATCGTGTAATATCCAATAAGTTCCTATATAATCAATAGTGAAAATCTTACAAATGGAGGTATAAAAATGGCGATTTTGAGTAATATTGGTGCAGCTTTATTTTTTATTGCTTTTATTCTTTTAATACTATGTATCATTTCATTCTTTAAGAAAAATGGAAAAGCAAAACAATATGGTCGTCCTACTGTTATTCTTTTTATGATTTCAATTCTCTTAATAGGAATGGGCACTACAAAATCTGAACACCCAGTCATCGATTTTTTTGCTACTTTAAGTTTAATTTTATTTATTTTTTTCCTTGTTCTAGCAATCTTATCCGTAATTAAAAAGACAGGTGTAGCAAAAAAACAATTTATTATCACTGCTATTTTATTTGTCATTTTTGTTGCATTATCAAGTATTTCAGCTCCTTCTTCTGAAAAGACGACAGCAACAAATAAACAAGTCGCTTCTAATAAGGCAGAGAAAAAAGATGATAAAAAGAAAGAAGCGGACGAGAAAACTCAAAAGCAAGAGGATGAAAAACGCCAAGCCGAAGAGCAAGCTCGTAAGCAAGAGGATGAAAAACGTCTAGCCGATGAACAAGCTCGCAAACAACAAGAAGAGCAAAAACGTCTAGCTGATGAACAAGCTCGTAAACAACAAGAAGAGCAAAAACGCCAAGCTGATGAACAAGCTCGTAAACAACAAGAAGAGCAAAAACGCCAAACTGATGAACAAGCTCGTAAGCAACAAGAAGAGCAAAAACGCCAAGCTGATGAACAAGCTCGTAAACAACAAGAGGAACAGAAAAAAGCACAGCAAGCTCAAACACAACCTGCTGCAAGTAACAATAGTAATGTAACTTACAAAAATTGTACTGAAGTTAAAAATGCTGGAAAAGCTCCATTATATAGAGACCAACCAGGTTATAGCTCTAAACTTGATCGTGATGGCGATGGAGTTGCATGTGAAAAATAGTAGTAAAAAAGAAGCTTCTAGTAAGCTTCTTTTTTTATTATCAGAAACGATTGCAACGAATTCTCTTCCTTTTATAAAACTCATTTTATTATTCTCAAAACTGACACATAATAAGTGATTTCAATCACCACATAGTTTTTCATTTATCGCTATTCTTAATTTAGATATTACATTTAAACTTTATGGAGGCATTCATATGAAACATACATTTACTGAAACTTCTATTGTTGGTGAGATTGTTACACAATTTCCGAAAGCTAGTGATCTTTTTAAATCATATAGAATAGATTTTTGTTGTGGTGGTAATAAGCCGCTTATTGATGCAATTCATGAAAGAAATTTACCGGCTTCTGAAGTAATTACAAAGTTAAATACACTTTATCATAATACGAAACGATTAAATGAATCTGAAATTGATTGGAAAAATGCTTCTTATCGTGAATTGATTGATTATGTAATTCATAAGCATCATCGTTATTTAAATGAAGAGTTACCTCAGTTAAGTCCATATGTGACGAAAGTATTACGCGTTCATGGAGCGAATCAGCCTCATTTAGCTAAAATTCATAAGTTATTTCATGAACTTAAAATGGAATTAGAACAACATTTAATTAAAGAAGAAACGGAAGACTTCCCATTAATTTTAGAATTCGAACAAAATCCAACTGATGAAAATTATGCAAAGTTACGTAAAGTAGTAGATGAACTAGAAAATGAGCACAATCATGCCGGAAATATTATAAAAGAACTTCGTAAAGTAACAAATGACTTTACTCCTCCAGAAGGAGCTTGCGGCACTTACCGACTTGTTTATCAACGTCTTGAAGCGTTAGAGTCTGATTTATTTGAGCACATTCATTTAGAAAATAATATTTTATTTCCACGTGCAATTACGAGAGCATAAATAAAGTGCAGGACATGAGTATACATACTTATGTCCTGCTTTTTCATTACGTGAATAACATCCACACTTCTCCCCTTCACATTAACCCGAATTTTAATAATTTGTGAATCATTATAGAAGTGTGATAAATATCACATCTCCCGCTTTTTTGATTTTCTATAATAGAAATATAATCCTTTGTTCAATATTTCACATAAAAAGGGGAAACGAAAATGAAAAAACGTTTAGTGATGATCGGAAATGGTATGGCTGGCATACGCTGTATGGAAGAAATATTAAAACATGATAGTGATTCATATGAGATTACTATTTTTGGAGATGAACCGCATCCAAACTACAACCGTATTATGCTCTCTCATGTTTTACAAGGCAAAACAAATATGCAAGATATCATTATGAATGAATATAGTTGGTACGATGAAAACGAAATAACTTTGTATACAAACGAAAGAGTTCAAAGTATTAATCGAGAAGAAAAAATTATTACTACAGAAAAAAATCGTACTCTTACATATGACAAGCTCATTATAGCAACAGGTTCTAGTTCTTTTATTTTACCTGTTGAAGGCTCCACACTTCCTGGTGTAACAGGATTTCGAACTATTGAAGATACACAATTTATGATAGATACCGCTAAAGAAAAGAAAAAGGCCGTTGTCATTGGTGGCGGGTTACTCGGTTTAGAAGCCGCAAGAGGTCTAATTGACTTAGGAATGGACGTACATGTTGTTCATTTAATGCCTAGCTTAATGGAGCAACAACTAGATACGAAAGCAGCTTCTCTTCTGCGTGAAGATTTAGAAGCACAAGGCATGAAGTTTTTAATGGAAAAGAAAACTGTAAAAATTCTTGGCACAGAACATGTTGAGGGCATTCAATTTGAAGATGGTGAAGTTGTAGATTGTGATTTAATCGTAATGGCTGTCGGAATACGGCCAAATACGAAAATAGCAAGAGATGCTGGTCTCATTGTCAATCGAGGCATTGTAGTCAATGACTATATGCTTACAAATGATGAATCCATTTATGCAGTTGGCGAATGTGCAGAACATGATGGTATCGCATATGGACTTGTTGCCCCTCTTTATGAACAAGGCGCAATATTAGCGAAACATATAACGAATTTACAAACTGATGGATATACGGGCAGTATCGTCGGTACGCAATTAAAAGTTGCTGGTTGTGATTTATTCTCTGCTGGCCAAATTTATGAAGATGATCAGACGAAAGCAATTTCAATATTTGATGAATGTAAACGTTCCTATAAAAAAGTATTAATTCGTGATAATAAAGTCGTCGGTATCGTTTTATATGGTGACACAGCTGATGGCACACGCCTCTTTAGCATGTTAAAGAAAGAAGAAGATATACAAGAATATACAGCCGCTTCCCTTCTTCACAAAGCTGGTGAAGAAAGTGAACTTGACGTTGCTACAATGAGTGCAGATGACACGATTTGTGGATGTAATGGTGTTACGAAAGGTACAATCGTTCATGCCATTTTAGAGCAAGAGTTAACTACTTTTGAAGAAGTAAAAGGCTGCACGAAAGCCGCAGGATCTTGTGGTAAATGTCGTCCGCTTGTGGAACAAGTTTTATCTCATACACTCGGAGATGCTTTTGATGCTTCTGCGCAGTCTGCTGGTATGTGCGGATGTACAACTTTATCACGTGATGAAGTCGTAGCCGCCATTCACGAGAAAGGCTTAAAATCTCCAAAAGAAGTACGCAATGTTCTTGGTTTTGCACATGAAGACGGCTGTTCAAAATGTCGCCCTGCTTTAAATTACTACTTACGGATGGCGATTCCAGAAGAATATGAAGATGATAAATCATCTCGTTTCGTTAATGAAAGAATGAATGGTAACATTCAACACGATGGTACATTTTCTGTTATTCCACGTATGTACGGAGGCGTTACAACAGCTGATGATTTAATGAAAATTGCTGAAGTTGCGAAAAAATATGACGTCCCTCTTGTGAAAATTACAGGTGCGAGCCGAATTGGCTTATACGGTGTAAAAAAACAAGATTTACCTAACGTATGGGCTGACTTACATATGACTTCGGGATATGCGTATTCAAAATCTCTTCGTAATGTAAAATCATGTGTTGGTTCTCGCTTCTGCCGTTTCGGTACGAAAGATTCATTAGGACTTGGTATGCTACTTGAACAATCATTAGAAATGGTAGATACACCACATAAAATGAAGATGGGTGTAACGGGCTGTCCTCGTAACTGTTCGGAAGTACTAACGAAAGATTTTGGCGTTGTTTGTGTCGAAAATGGATACCAACTTTATATTGGCGGAAATGGTGGTACAGAAGTACGCGAAGCTGATTTTGTAATGATTGTCCCAACTGAAGATGATGTCCTTCGCATCGCTACAGCTTACATGCAATATTATCGTGAAACTGGTATTTATGGAGAGCGTACTGCCTACTGGACAGAACGTTTAGGCTTCGATCACATAAAAGAAATACTACAAGATGCAAGTATGGTGACTACGCTAAATGAACGCTTCCAAACAGCTCGTAGCACATATACGGAAGCGTGGGGACAAGCACTAGAAACGAAGTCATTAAAAGCGATGTATGAAGTAGAAACTGTGAAATAAGGAGCTGTGATCTATATGATACAAACGAAAGAAAAAATAAAAGTTATGCGTGCGGAAGACCTTCCTATTCAAATCGGTAAAGAAGTGCAAATGAAAGGTATGTCTATCGCCCTATTCCGCCTTTCAAATGGAGATATTCGAGCTGTAGAAAATCGTTGTCCTCATAAAAACGGACCGTTAGCAGAAGGAATTGTATCTGGAGAATTCGTCTTTTGTCCACTGCATGATTGGAAAATCTCATTAATAACAGGTGAAGTTCAAAAACCTGATGACGGCTGTATCCAAACATACGAAGTAGAAGTTATTGATGGTGACATTTATATAAACATGTAATTTACGAAAGGAAGCCTCCTCTGGCTTCCTTTTAAATAAAAATAGAAGAGGTGCGATTATGAACGGATATGTATATTTAGTTGGTGCAGGACCAGGTGATGAAGGGCTTATTACAAAGAAAGCGATAGATTGTTTAAAGCGTGCAGATATCGTTTTATATGACCGTTTATTAAACCCTTTCTTTCTTAGTTATACAAAAGAAACATGTGAACTTATTTATTGCGGCAAAATGCCAAAGAATCATATTATGCGACAAGAAATGATTAACGCCCACCTCCTTCAATTCGCACAAGAAGGAAAAATCGTTGTCCGATTAAAGGGCGGAGATCCATCTATTTTTGGCCGCGTTGGTGAAGAAGCAGAAACTTTAGCAGCAGCGAACGTTCCATATGAAATCGTACCAGGTATTACATCTAGCATCGCCGCTAGTAGCTATGCAGGTATCCCCCTCACCCACCGTAACTACAGTAATAGCGTCACTTTATTAACTGGGCATGCAAAAGGCCCTTTAACCGATCATGGAAAATATAATTCATCCCACAATAGCGACACAATTGCCTACTACATGGGTATAAAAAACTTACCTACAATTTGTGAAAACTTACTACAAGCAGGAAAGAAAAAAGATACGCCAGTAGCCGTCATTGAATGGGGTACAACCGGAAAGCAGCGCGTTGTCACAGGAACACTTTCAACCATTGTTCCTATCGTCAAAAACGAGAATATTTCAAATCCAGCCATGACAATTGTTGGTGATGTCGTTTCCTTACGTAATCAAATCGCTTGGAAAGAATGTAAACCATTACACGGTAAAAAAGTTTTATTTGCATCCGCAACAAATAAAACAAGTTCAATGGTGCAAAAGTTACAAGAAGCCGGTGCAGAAATATATCAAATTCCAACTTTCAAAAAGGAAGAATACACATTAACATTTGAACAAATCAATGAAATTTTTAACGTTGATCGCCTTGTTTTTTGTTCAGCTGAAAGTGTAGAAATATTGATGCGATCATGTAGTAAACATCAGAAAGATGTTCGTTCCTTACAGGCGAAACTGCAATATTTGAACGTTGCCACTCAAGAAAAACTGATGCAATATGGGCTACTAAGTAAACAAGCAGAGTTCTCTTCCGATACTACTGTTTATTTAGGCAGAAATATTAATCGGATTGCTTTTATTCAAGAGAAAATTGGTGCCGGGTCATATATGATGACTCATGCGTATACAATTGATCATCGTTTCGATGAAGTCCATTCTCGTATGCTTTCTGAATTCTCATGGGATAGTATTGTATTTGAAGGGCGTGCCTCAATTGATACATTTCTATCAGAAATAAAACGCCTTGGCTTTATCGATATTCTTACTCTTCCCTTCTCATATACCGATATTCCAACTTTACACTATGCGAAGAAAGTCGGGTTTCATAACGTAGATCAACAATTACAAGACATGATTATGAAGAAAGACATGGTGGGACAATGAAAGGAATTGTATATGTTGGACACGGTAGTCGCCTGCAAGAAGGTAATGAACAATTCATTCACTTTATTCAATCTGTTATGAAAGAACGTAACGAACAGATTCAAAAAATAGCTTTCCTAGAACTAACGACACCTACCATTCAAGATGCAGTTACAGAAACGATACTAGAGGGCGCAACTGAAATAATGATTGTACCTGTTTTATTATTTGCAGCAGCTCACTATAAACGTGATATTCCTTTTGAAATAGAGCAACTACAAAAGAAATATCCTCAAATAACATTTTCAGTTGTACCACCTTTTAGTACGCATCCACATATGGTTGAACTTGTAGTAAAAAGAATACGTGAAGCTATGCCAAAGCAAGATAGTAGTATTTTACTCGTAGGACGAGGCAGTAGTGATCCACAGCCGATACATGAGTTACAACAAATCGGAGCTGCTGTCGAACGAAAACTCGGTATGCAAGTATCGTGCTCCTTTTTAACGAAAGGAACACCCTCTTTTACTGCTGAGCTCAAGACTATAACATCTACGGCATCCCATGTATATGTCATGCCGTATCTTCTCTTTACCGGACTGTTGCTTCAAAAAATTAAGTTGCATACAAAAAAATATGCTCACATCACGACTTGTAACTGTCTTCAGTTTGATACATATATGAAATTGACATTATTAGAACGAATGGAGGAATGTGTGTATGTATGACATGTACCCTCTTATGCTTAACCTAAATAAAAAAGTAGTTGTTATAGTTGGTGGAGGTAAAATTGCATATCGAAAAGCGTCTGGATTAAAAGATACAGGCGCTTTTGTGACCGTTGTCAGCCCAGAAATTTGCGAGGAAATGAAGGAACTACCTTTTATTACTTGGAAGCAAAAAACTTTTAGTAATGATGATATTAAAGATGCTCACCTTATTTACGCAGCTACAAATCAACATGATGTAAATATGATGGTCAAACAAGCTGCCCATGATTTTCAATGGGTTAACGTTGTAAGTGATGGTACAGAATCATCGTTTCACACACCGGGTGTCATACGAAATGGTGAATATGTTGTAACGATTTCAACTTCAGGTAAAGATCCATCGTTTACAAAGCGTTTGAAGCAGGAACTAACATCTATATTTCCTAAACTTATAAAAAAGCTTTCTCGTACTCACAAATAATAATCTATTTCTTAGCTAAAATAGTAATTCCCTTTGGACAAACGTTTTTTAGAAGCGTTTGTTCTTTTTGTATTGGTTCCTTTTTTGAATTAAGCCGCTTGATTATCAGGCATGGTACAATTGTAAACGACACCTAATATATCAAAGACTGTTTTCCTCTCATATCGATGGGATTTCCGTCCATCATTTACCGCCTCAAATCTATTCGGTTTTAAACGTATATTCAAAACAAAATATATGACAAATAAATAACGACAGTTACTGTAATTATGCTGAAAAGTGTTGAAAATAAAACGATTTGTGCATGTAGTTCAGGCTCTATTTGATACTCCATAGCAATGGTTGATGTATTTCTTGAAGTAGGAAAAGAACTTGCAATAAATAATGATTGTGCAACAATACCATCAATGTTTAGTAGGTAGATCATGGCAAGTGCTAATAATGGTCCCATCAGTAGCCTTCCAATTAAAGCCCATGTTATGACTCGATGGAAAAAATTAAGCTTAATGTTGGATAATTGTGCTCCTAGCAATATGAGTGCTATTGCAACAAAACTATTCCCAAGCTGATTAAGAGGTAGAAAGATAGAATTAGGTATTTGAATTGTAAAAGATTGAAAGAGAACCCCTAATATGAGTGCATAAAACACAGGCAGTCTTAGAAATGATCGAATAATACTTCCGATTGTTTTTGTTGCTGATAGTAAGTTATATATCCCATACGAATAAGTTAAAATATTCTGAAAAATAACAATAAAAATTTGAATGGAAACCCCCACTGGATTGTGACTAAAAATCAATTGACTTACTGGTAATCCATAATTACCGGAATTCATTAACGAAATGCTATTTTTTAGAGCTGCACTTTCTCCTTTTTCTAACTTTAATGTTTTTGAAATGAAATGACTTACTATCATCACACTCAGACTGTAAAGCATTAAATAGTATATTATCTGGAGCAACAAACCTGTTTCTATACTAATATCATATATATTCACAAATACAGCTGCTGGCATCAAGCAATAAGTAATAAGTGTAGATAGCTGCTTTAAGTTAAATTGGAACTTTCTTTGTAAGATTGCACCAATTAGCATCAATATTAATATTGGTAATATTACGTCTAATATAATAAAAACAAACATTTAAAACCTCATTCTAAATATATTTTATTTGGATTAAACACTTTAAAAAATATGGACACATTTAATTCAAATGTAGACCCTGACGCTACCTAAAATACCATTTAAAAGCATTCGTATACAGGATGTTATCGGTAGCTTGTTCATCAAATAGCTGTTGAATCAATTTGATATCTGCATACTCAAAAGGTCTTTTCGCTCTGGTAGATGGTAAATCTGTTCCAAACATAAGTGCATCTGGGTTAACTTCATAAATCGACTTTAAGGCATTCTCAACATCTAATTCGACACGACCAAAACCAGTAGCTTTCACATGTACCCCTTTATCAACTAGTTTTAATAAATGTGGTAAACCTTCTTCTGATAACCCTAAATGATCAATTGATATAGCTGGTAACTTTTCTATAGTGGATGCAATTTCGGGCAACTCTTTTGCATCCATATAAAGCTCACTATGCCATCCTACTAATTCATGAACTCTTCTAGCAAAGTAATCCAACTTCGATAAATCTTCTGAACCACCTCTTTTAATATTAAAACGTAATGCTTTTATCCCATTTTCATTTAAATTTAGTATTTCTTCATCCGTCACTGTAGAAGGTAATTGTGTTACGCCACAAAATGTTGAACCCAACTGTTTTAGTGCCTTTAATAAATATTCTTGATCAAACCCTTGGAAAGAACCAGATACGATCGCTCCACCAATTACATTCAAATTAGGAGTTTCATTCTGATAGTCTTCTACAATAAAGTTGGGCGGAAAATATCCTTGGTTCTCAATAACCGGAAAATTAAAATCAATAATATGAAAATGTGCATCAAAAATTCTCATTTCATTTCCCTCCCCTCTCTTTTCTTTAACATATCAAATATGACTCATAAAGAAAATTATGGATTATTTATACAAATTCATAATCTTATCTTATCGACCTAAACTTTATTCTTTATTTTAAGTGTACTTTTTCACAATATCCATTAGCCTTACCAAAAAATCTGGCCCTAAAAAATATGAAGTTTTTTCTTGTTATAAATACCGTAATATATTTTTATATATAAATATATATTTTTTTAGAAAGGAGCGACTATTTATCGATTCGTTAGCGATCAATAGTCATCGTTTCATTCAAAAGTTATTACTTTCGTTCTCGTTATATTCCGAATGTTTTATGAGGATTTTTCGGTTGTTCATTTCAGTCTTATAACAATCGTACTGTTGCTTTTACTTTGGAAACTTTCAATAGACAATAAACTGAGTTCTCGATTGTTGAATTAGATTTAAGTTCATACATTTATCTCTTAATATCTTTATCTGTAGGCAAAACAATTGCAGCTATTATATAAAGTAACACTGTAAATCCGCTAGAAAAAAAGGCTGATAATGCAGTTACTATACGAAGGATACTAACATCAATTCCATACTTATCACTTAAACCACCTAATACACCTGATACTTGTTTATCTTGAGTAGACTTATATAATTTTTTCATCTAAACACCCCGATTCAATTAAATATTTGTATGTTAAAAATTAGTTCGATCTTTGGAAGAAATTTAAACTTTCTTTAACTAACCTGCCCTTTAATTGAATAACACCTGACATCTATATTTTAACATAAAATCCCATAAGCCTTCTTTTTTTCATTTTAAAACCACATTATTTTAGAAAACAAGCGTTTGTTGAGATATCAATAAAAAACATGTTGGAGCCTATTACTAAAAGAACCATACCAAAATACTTTGGGACGGTTCTTTTTCCTGATTAATGATTCTTTAACATCACTAACAGTTTCTCTTGGCTATACATCCATACTGTAATGATTAAACAAGCAAGTGCGACTTCTGATAATGCCATAAATCCAATTGCATAATGGCCTGTTAGTTGGAATAGTAAAGTTAAAATTAGCGGCGGGAAGAACCCTCCTAGTCCGCCTAAGGCTGAAACAAGTCCGTTTACAATCCCTGCTTGCTCTGAGAAGTACATTGGAACGAGTTTGAAAATTGTACCATTACCAATCCCTGCACAAAATGCGACTAGTAAGCAACCAAATGTATACACGTTCATACTAGGCATAAATGATAAAATAATACCTGAAAGTGTTAAACCGATAAATACGAAGATTAATATTTTAAATGGGTTAAATTTATCACCTAGCCAACCGCCAATTGGACGCATCATTGTTGCTAATACGATGAATCCAGCTGTCCGCATACCTGCATCCACTTTCTCTAATCCGAAGTGAGATACTAAAAAGTTTGGTAAGTATACTGTAAATGCGACAAATGATCCGAATGTTAAAAAGTAAAAGATACATAGAAACCAAAGTTTTTCATTTTTATATACACCTTGAATTTGTTCCATTAATGGTGTATTCACCTTTTTCTCCTTACGATCGCCTAATAAAAAGTTCATAAGTGCAAATGCTGCAAGTAAAACTAAATAACACTGTACTGTCGTTCTCCAGCCAACTGAAGTTGCAATGACAGGTGCTAAAAACGAAGTAATTGCTGTTCCGGCGTTACCGACACCGTAAATACCATTTACAAAACCGTGACTCTCTTTCGGAAAGTATTTCGGTAAAGATGTTACGCCTACAGAGAATACTGCGCCACCGATTCCGACAAATAATCCACCAATAATTAAATCCATCATTGAATTGGCAACACTAATATAAAAGACAGGAAATAATAATAGAATAAAACTAATAAAGAATAATTTTCTTGCTCCGAAACGATTTGTCCAATAACCAATTGGAATGCGAAGAACAGAACCTAAAATAACCGGTACTGCTGTTACCATAGAAATTTGTCCCGCAGTTAATGGAATATCCGCTTTAATATAAGGCATTAACGATGATAAAATGACCCATACCATAAAACCGATAACTAGATTAGAAGTTTGTAAACTTAATTGAAAATTAGGACTTTTCATCCTGTTCCCTCCTATGTATGCATAGTTATATTCATTCCCTCCAGCCTAATCACGTCCTAACATGATTAGGCTGAAAAGAATCAACCACCACTTACTGGCGGAATCATTGCTATAACATCGCCAGTTTGAATGATGTCATCCTCTAGTGCATACTCTTCATTGATAGCGACCATGATCTCACTTGAAATCGCTACATTGTATTTCTTAATGAGCACTTCCTTTAGTTCAGCAACCGTAATATTTTCACAATCTATGTGTAATGCTGGCTTACTTACTTCTTCTTGTAAATGTGCAAATAATAGTACTTCAATCATATTCTCATCTCCTTTCCAGGCTCACCATTTGCATATGCTACCTTCTCTAACTGATCACCAATCCATGATTCACCATCTTCCCAGAACTCTTTCTTCCAAATGGGAACAATTTGTTTTATACGCTCCATAATATATTCGTTTGCCTCATAGGCAGCTTCCCGGTGTGGTGTAGAAACAGCGACGACAACAGCAAAATCAGAAATTTGTAATGTACCAATGCGATGTGTAATGGCGACATATGTCTCAGGCCACTTCTCTCCTACTTCGGTGCCAATTTTCTCAAGCTGTTTTTCTGCCATTGTTTTATATGCTACATACTCTAAATATAGTGTACGACGGCCTTTCGTAAATTCTCTAACAGTACCAATGAAAGTAGTAACTGCGCCGCATTCACGACGAATTACTTTGTTTGTAACTTCTTCAATTGAAATAGGTGTATCAATTACTTCATAATACGTATGTGTCATCTTGCACCTCTTATCTTTGTATAAGTTAGTAATCTATTTTTCTATTATTTGTATGATCGAAGTGGTTCTTCCCAAGGCCACTCACTTCCGGCGTTTGATTCTAATAAAAGTACCGAAACAGTAATTCCTGCTTCAAATCCTCTCGTTCCTCCCGGCAGGACGATACATGCGTTCGCCTCTGCAAGTGAAGAAATGGCACTAGATTTGTCTAAACCAACTGGTGTCACTTGCAATTTTCCATCTACAATTTCCACTTTCCCTCTTACAAAACGAGTAAATGGGTTTGCTTTCGGAAAATCTTTCTGTAAAATTGCTTCCGCTCGATATACATGCGGATCTTTCTTATGCAAGTATGTTCTAATGACTGGCCTAACATATAATTCACAACCGACATAACAAGCAGAAGGGTTACCAGATAGACCAAATAGTAGTTTTCCTTCTAACTCAGCTACAGTTGTCACACTTCCTGGTCGCATCGCTATTTTGTTAAAAAGTACATTAGCTTGTAACCTTTCATAAATAGCAGGTAAATAGTCATAGTCTCCTACTGAAACACCACCAGTTGTAATTAAAATATCGACTTCTTTTATCGCTTTTTTTACAGTGTTATAACACGTCTCAAAATCGTCAGCGAATTGTCCATAATACTGTACAACTCCGCCCGCTCGTTCAATTTGAGCAGCAATCATATAAGAGTTACTATTTCGTATCTTCCCTGACTTTAATTGTTCATGTACTTCAAGTAATTCACTCCCTGTCGTCACAATCCCAACAACTGGGTGTTTTACAACATGTACTACACTATAACCAAACGTAGCAAGAAGCGCTGCTACTCCAGGGTTAATAACAGTCCCTTTTCTCACAAGAATGCTATTTTGTTTTACATCCTCTCCTTTAAAAGAAATGTTATCCCCAGAAGAGAAAGAACGTTTTAATTTCATATATGTCTTTTCGTTTTCTTCAAATCCTTCCGTTAGCTCAAACATAACAACAGCATTACACCCGGCTGGAATTGCCGCACCTGTCATTATACGGACAGCTTGAAATGGTTTCACTTCTTCTGTAAAAACAAAACCTGCTCCAATTTCGCCAATCACTTCAAACTGAATGGGGTTACTGCTACTTGCTTCTATTGTATCTTCCGCTCGAATTGCAAACCCATCGTACGGAGAGCGATCAAAATGCGGAACATCATGGTCTGCATTAACATCTTCTCCTAGCGTTCTACCGTAGCTTTCTATAAGAGAAACCTTTTCTATTTCACCCTGGTAGGCATATTCCATTACACGTGCAACTGCTTCTGCCACTGGAATTGGTATACGTTTTTCTAACATTTTTTCACCTCGTTTTAATAAATTGAAACCCTCTTACTCTTTATCCCATATATTTTGCGTATAATCGTTTTGCTATTTTCACATCATTTGTCCCATGAATAAATGCCCTACCGTCTGTAAATAAAACGAAACGATATTGATCAATTAGAAATGATAGTAAGTACGGTGTTTTTTGGACATGTACACTTTTTTGTAATCGTTTTTGAATTTCGGTTAAATTAAGATCTCTCTTTATTCCTGAACGGATTTGAACTGTATTCCGTCCGCATAACACTTCCGTTTTCATTTGCGCTTCAAATGCTAGACTTGGATACGTTCGTGATTTCCCGCAAGATGGACATGTACTTTTTCTCTGTCTATTTACTTTTAATGAGAGATATTGAATGTTCCAAATATCAAATGATAACATTGTTCCTCGCAGCGCCTCAAAATCATCCACCAATATTTTTATCGCCTCTGTTACTTGGTGAGCAACAACCATTTGTACAGCTGGCTGAATAATTCCGGCTGTATCGCATGTTGCACCGCCCATAGGATGATCCATCAGACAGCGAAAACATGGTGTTTTCCCAGGAAGAATTGTATACGTTACACCGTAACTTCCAATGCAGCCACCATATATCCAAGGTATATTTTCTTTTTGTGAAATGTCATTTATAAGTAGGCGCGTATCGAAATTGTCAGTCGCATCTATTATAAGATCCACTTCTTTTGTTAACTCTGCTATTTCTTGCATTGTGACATCCGTTACAACTGGTATAATTTTCACTTCAGAATTAATCTTTCTTACATGTTCTGCCGCTGCAATTGCTTTCGGTTTACACTGGTGTACATCTTCTTCTGTATATAACTGTTGCCGCTGTAAATTACTCCATTCGACGTAATCACGGTCGGCAATTGTCAATTTCCCAATTCCCATCCTTACGAGTGCTTCTGCATTTGCAGCTCCTAGTGCACCCGCACCGATTAAGAGCACATGCTTTTCTCTTATTTTTCTTTGACCCATTTCACCAATTCCAGAAAACAATACTTGCCTTGAATATCGCCCTTGCATAGGGAATCCTCCTTTCGCTATCCCCCAATGTATGACATTTCAACTTTTGGACGTTTATTTGTACTTTCCGCCGTTCTTTCATCTGAATATCGATCTGTTCTATATCGCCACGTATGTTGTAAAATTTTTAATAGTGATGCATCAGGAATATTTTCTCGAAGAAGCGTTCGTAAATCCGTTCCTTTCGTTCCAAATAGGCACGTAAAAAACTTACCGTCTGCCGAAATACGAGCTCTCGTACAAGAGGAACAAAATGACTCAGATACTGAAGTAATAAATCCAACTTCTGCATCGCTCCCTACATATCGATACAATTTCGCAACTTCTCCAAAATAACGAGGTGTAACAGGTTCAATCGGATATACGCGATTAATCTTCTCTATTAATTGTTCCTTCGTAATAACTTGTTCAAAATTCCATCCGTTCGTACTGCCCACATCCATAAACTCAATGAAACGTAACTGTATTTCTTGTTCTTTAAAATAACGAGCCATATGAAGAATTTGACTATCATTCATCCCTTTTTTTACGACCATATTTACCTTTACTTCTAATCCAGCAGTCTTTGCTGCTTCAATTCCTTTCAGTACAGGTTTTGTACTTACATTTCTTCCGTTAATTTTTTGGAAGACATGGTCCTCTATCGCATCTAAACTAATATTTACACGTTTTAATCCCGCCTCTTTTAGCGCCTTAGCTTGTTTTGCTAAATGTATACCGTTTGTTGTGAGCCCAATATCTTTTAAACCTTCTAGCTTTGTAAGACTTGCAATTAACTGCGGTAAGTCTTTACGCAATAAAGGTTCGCCGCCAGTAAGCCTAATTTTATTGACTCCCATACTTATAAACAATCTTGCTAATCTTTCTATTTCATCGAACGTTAATAAAAACTCTTCTTGTAAAAAAGCGTAATGAGGCCCGAACACTTCAGCAGGCATACAATATGTGCACCTAAAATTACAACGATCAATAACTGAAATACGTAAATCTTGAAGTGGTCGTTCTAAAGAATCTTTCATTTTCTCGTGCATCTATATCCCTTCTTTTCTGCTGCAATCCTTAGTAAGCTTTCAATTTTTTTATTTGCCTTCATTATAAAAAAGAAGCGACATATTCAATGTGACTTTTCTCACATTACTTTCCCCATTCAAAAATTCTTCACAAATCTGTTCGAATTTTGTTCACATCTCCATCCCCTTACTACTTACGGTCATTGAAATTTTACATTATTTTTAAAATAGCTCTTGCATTTTCAGCATATTTACACTCAAAATAGGAAATGTATTGCTTATAAGAAGAAAGGTGATTGCTGTGACAAACAGTATGACATTATCTCAAGATTTAAAGGAATTACTTGCATCTGTTGAATATAAAATGCAGATTAAAAAAGGAAGTTTTATTTTTCAAGAAGGTATGGACGCGACAGAACTCTATATCGTCCACTCAGGAAAAGTACAAATTAGTAAACTAAGTGCTGACGGGCAAGAATTAACACTTCGGATTTGTTCGGAATATGACATTATCGGAGAATTAACATTGTTCACGGACAATGCGAAGTATTTATTAAATTCAAAATGCCTTGAAGATGTTGAAGTAGGCGTTATAAAGCGTGAAGCGTTAGAAAAAGCATTACTCCAAAAGCCCGCACTTGTATTTGAATTTATGAAATGGATTAGTGAACATTTAAGAAGAATGCAGACGAAGTTTCGAGATTTAGTATTACACGGCAAAAAAGGTGCCCTATATTCTACTCTCATACGAATGACAAATAGTTATGGTGTGTTAAAAGAAAATGGAATTCTCATCGATTTACCATTAACGAATCAAGAACTTGCTAATTTCTGTGCAACTTCGCGTGAAAGTGTAAATCGAATGTTAAATGATTTGAAAAAAAAGGGTACAATTTCTATTCATAAAGGAAAGATTACAATTCATGATTTACAATTTTTAAAATGTGAAATTGCTTGTGAAGATTGCTCTGCTTCTGTTTGTAGCATTGATTAGCATCTTATTTAGATGCTAATCTTTTTTCATATTAAGCTACTTGTTAATTTTCACGTATACGTTTCTCTCCCTATCACCATCAAGCTAAGTAAAGGAAATGCCCCAAAACGAAAAACAAACCGTTTCCTATCAAAAACACACGAATTTTCAGCCTGTGGGTGTTATAAACTTCTTAAGTTGATGGGTATAGCATAGCGTCAGAAAAATGCAGATTTACAACATTAAGGAATTTCCAGTATTAAAAAGCCTAATTTCTTAACATCAACCTAAATTCTTCGTTATATAAATCTCATTTAAACAACTTTATATGAATATAAAATATTGTTAAAATCGTAAATTTTCTGCATCACTCACTTATTCCAGATGTGTTTTTTCCTTTCTTGAAGGCATGAATTTAGTTACCATGTCCTGATAGGTTGCCTGTTCGTTTCCGATTTTGACATCAGTAATAAAAATCTTTCGTTCTTTTACAGGACCAGGTTTCGTTTGGCCGTACTTCGGTTTCCACTGTGGGTGGTAAATCCCTGTCTTTAAGTAAGGTGTACGCGCTCGTGTAGCATAGGCATTTGGACCTTGCACTTCCCATACAATTTTTCCATCTTTCCATATTTGTAACAATCCGTTATTCCCTGATGACCACTTTGCATGGATTATCCAAGAAGACCAGATTCCTTTTTGCACAACTTCATCCAATGTCTTAAAATCGCGTTGTATATTCGTAGTAGGACCAAATGCGCGTTGTATACTCCATCTATCGCCTTTCACTGCGATAGCCAATTCCGGAAAATCCCTATTCACTCGCTCACTGCCGAGTACAGCGTGCCATTGCATGACGATATCGACCCCACTGTCAGTGTCAAACATCCAATCCTGCGGGATATAAATCTGTGCCGTATACCAACGTTCGTGAAACCCTTCTTCGTATGGCTGTGCAATTTCTGAACGTAACTGTCCTTGTGAATGCGCAACAACGAACTGAACTGCTTTGTGATTACTCATCATGTCGGGCGCATCTACTACACGTACACGTTGTGTGATCGTATTATTATCTAGGTTGACGCGGTCTTCCGGGTTGTTAATAGCTATTTTCCATTTTTGTAGTCCAGATTGAAAGCTGTCTTTGAACATGATAGCATCGTTTGTTTCCTTAAACTTCTTTTCATTTTTGGAGATTTCTGATTGAGCCATTGTCTCTCTTTGATTAGTTAATACCATACTGACTACAAACAAGACACATATACTAAGAATTTTTTTCATTTTTCATCACATTCCACTTCATAATGTAGTGTATACTTCGCATCCGATTTGTTCTGGTCCTTTAACGGAATAAGGAACAAATATATTTTCCCCTTCGAAAGCTTTTTATATAATAAGGTACTAAATAAACTTGATTTACAGTCATATCTCCTTCTTTGTAATACACATTTTTTTCTGACTAGTGGTATTTTATTAAATTCTTAAGTTTATGGGCATGGTTTATCTCCCCTATATAAAAAACGAGGCCTTCCATATTAGACCTCGTTTCGTTATAGCCATTAGCTCCTATCCGTTTACAGCAGTATTATTTTTTCAATTCATTAGGAATACGTCTTCTGTAAATCACATAACTACGGCTTACATATTTAATTGGGGCACTAAATACATGTACTAGTCTTGTAAATGGCCATACTGCGAAAAGCCCTAAGCCTGCCAGAATATGAATTTTAAACCATACAGGTACTTCCGTCATATATTCAACTTTCGGTTGGAAAATAAAGAGACTTCGGAACCAAGGACCTATCGTTGTACGATAATCAAATCCTTTTGAGTCGATGTTTAAAAATGTTGAAGAAAGCCCTGCCATCATAACGATAAGTAATAAAATAAGCGCAATATAATCTCCCTTTGTACTCGTTGCAATGATGCGTTTTACCGTTACACGGCGGTATGTTAATATAATTAAACCGATGATAGAAGCAACACCTGCCGGAAGCCCGAAACTAATTGCTACTACATGATACATATGCTCAGAAATACCTATTGAGCGATATACAGCTTCTGGAATTAAAATCCCCATAACATGACCGCCAATTACGAACATGATCCCAAAGTGGAATAATATACTTCCGATTCGGAGCATTTTCTTTTCTAATAGTTCACTAGATTTTGATGTCCATCCAAATTGATCATAGTTGTATCTGAAAATATGTCCACCGATAAAGATTGCAAAAATGATATAGGGAAACAATACCCATAGAAATTGATCCATCATTTTAACAACTCTCCTTTCTAATTTGTCTGTACACCCCATGCATCGATAGCGAGTAGAACAGCCGCAAGAATTGGTTCATACATACTATCTGCTTCTTTTAACTGAACGTGTAATGCTTGTATGTTCCCCTTGTATTTACTCATAATTGGTTCACTGTCTTGCTCATTTGCATTTGCAAAAAACTCGAGTAATAGCGGTAAATAATCAGGGAGTTCTTTATCTGTTACTTCAAAACCAGATTTTTTATAATGTTGTTTTAACTCTAGTAATTCAATACCTCTTTCTCTTTGTTCACCAGTGTTCATATAAGTAAGATACATATTTGTTTTCTTACCAAAATCGAATGTATATACGTAACTGTCAATGAGTTGATCATTCGTTTTATCTAGCACCTGTTTTACAAATGCTGTAAGTGATACTTTAACGTCTTCCTGTTCAATTGCTGCAATCTCTTCTTGTAATTCAGTTACATCTTCTCTCCACCCTAGTTCCGGGTAGGAGAGAAGGAATGAAGAACAGGAAAAAGCAGTTTGTAAACTTTGTTTCATATTTTTCTGCCTCCTTTATTTAAGAAATTGTCATACAAGAGCCTGGGCCACCTGCGAATGATAAACCACAGCTTCCTTGTTCGTTATATAAATCTGCAACTTGTTCGCGGTGAGTGGCCGGAATGACGAAGCGATCTTTATATTTTGCGATAGCAAGAAGACGATACATATCTTCTACATCCTGTTTCGTTAAACCAAGTTCTTTTAATACAGCTTCATTTGGTTCTTTATTAATTTGCAGTGCTCTCATATGCGTTCGCATGACAGCCATTTTTTTTAATGTAAGACGAATGTGTGATTCATCTCCTGCAGTGAGTAAGTTCGCTAAATATTGAATTGGAATACGCATATTATCGATAGCAGGGAAAATCTCTTCTGCTTGCCAGTTACTACCTTTCCCCTCCACCATATTCATAATTGGGCTAAGCGGTGGTATATACCAAACCATTGGCATTGTACGATACTCTGGATGAAGAGGTAGAGCAATTTTCCAATCGATAATCATTTTATAAATTGGCGACTGTTGTGCCGCTTTAATCCATTCTTCAGGAATGCCTTGTTTTTTCGCTTCAGCTGCTACTTCTGGATCATTTGGATCTAGGAAAACAGTAAGCTGAGATTCATATAAATCTTTTTCATTTTCAACAGAAGCCGCTTCTTTTACTTTGTCAGCGTTATATAGCATTACCCCAATATATCGAATACGTCCTACACATGTTTCTGAACAAATTGTTGGCATACCAGCTTCAATACGTGGGAAACACATTGTACATTTTTCAGCTTTATTCGTTTGCCAGTTAAAGTACACTTTTTTATATGGACAAGATGATACGCAGAATCTCCATGCACGACATGCGTTTTGATCTACAAGAACAATCCCATCTTCTTCACGTTTATACATCGCACCAGATGGACAAGATGATACGCAAGATGGATTCATACAGTGTTCGCATATGCGTGGTAAATACATCATAAAGACATTTTCAAAATCTGTTTTAATTTCTTCTTCCATTTTCTTTACGTTCGGATCTTGCAATCCTGTTATATGTCCACCAGCTAAATCATCTTCCCAGTTTGGACCCCATTCAATTTTGTCGATAAATTCGCCTGTAATTGCTGATTTCGGACGTGCAACTGGCTGATGCTTACGCTGCGGACTATTTGTTAACGTTTCATAATCATAGTTCCAAGGTTCAAAGTAATCATCGATTGTTGGTTGATCTGGATTGTGGAAAATATTCATAAGGCGTTTCATTTTCGAACCGGATTTCAGCTGAATTTCACCATTTTTTAATTCCCAGCCGCCTTTATATTTCTCTTGATCTTCCCATTGCTTCGGATAACCAATACCAGGTTTCGTTTCTACGTTATTGAAGTACATATATTCAGCACCTGGACGGTTCGTCCAGGTGTTTTTGCATGTTACGCTACAAGTATGGCATCCGATGCATTTATCTAGGTTCATTACCATTCCGACTTGTGCTTTAATCTTCAAGCCAATCTACCTCCTTCAATTTGCGAATTACAACGTTTAAGTCGCGCTGATTCCCAGTCGGACCATAATAGTTAAATCCATAACTTAATTGACCATATCCACCAATCATATGTGTCGGTTTCACGTGAATTCGAGTTGGACTATTATGCGTTCCCCCGCGGTTACTTGTTAATTTCGTACCAGGTACGTTAATGTGGCGATCTTGTGCATGATGCATAAATGCCATTCCTCTCGGTATACGGTGCGTTACAACAGCACGCGCTACAACAACACCGTTACGGTTAAAGCACTCAATCCAATCATTATCTGCTACGCCAGCTTCTGCAGCGTCCTCTTTATTCATCCAAACAGTTGGACCACCTCTAAACAGCGTTAACATCGGTAATGAATCGAAGTACATACTATGAATCGACCACTTATTATGCGGCGTTAAATAGTTTAATGTAATTTCTTTCCCTTCTACTTCAGGTCGTGATTTACGGAACGGTTTATGTTGCAGAATTGGTTTAAATGTTGCCATCGTTTCACCAAATTCTTTCATCATGTCATGATCTAAGTAGAAAGATTGTCGACCAGTTATCGTTCTCCAAGGAATAAGACGTTCCACATTTGTTGTAAATGGTGAATAACGTCGTCCACCTTTTTCAGAACCTGTGAAGGCTGGAGAAGTGATTACTGTTTTCGGTTGTGCTGTAATTTGTTCAAAAGTGAAGCATTCTTCTTCACGTTCTTCTGCTAAATCACGTAGTTTTAAATCGGTTTGTTTTTCAAGTGCTTCCCATGCTTTTACTGCCATATGACCGTTTGTTGTAGAAGAAAGCGTTAATACCGCTTCAGCAGCATTGATTGCTTCTTTTATGTCTGGGCAACCTTTCGCAATAGAATCTGTTCGAACAACTCCTAATCGACTCTTTAGTTGCTCATATTCTTTTTCTGCAGACCAAGAAATCCCTTTTGTACCAATCGGTTGTTTCCCTGCATTCGGTCCTAGCGCAGTCATTTTGTCATAAATCGTTTTATAATCCCTTTCGACAACATGAATTTGTGGCATTGTTTTACCTGGTATTGGTTCACACTCACCTTTGCTCCAGTCTTTAATCTTGCCGAGTGGTTGCGCTAGTTCTTGCGGTGTATCGTGAAGAAGTGGTGTTGCAACAACTTCTTTCATTGGTTCAAGATCGATTTTCTTCGCTAAATCAGACACAGCTTTAGAAAGAGAAGTGAAAATATCCCAGTCAGAACGTGCTTCCCATGGTGAACCGATTGCCGGATTAAACGGATGTACAAATGGATGCATATCTGTACTGCTTAAATCGTGTTTTTCATACCAAGTTGAAGCTGGTAAGACGATATCAGAATAAAGTGCTGTTCCAGCCATGCGGAAATCTAAATTAATGAGTAAATCAAGCTTCCCTTCTGGTGCGTCCTCATGCCACTTAATTTCTTCTGGTCGTAACGAATCACTATCGTCATTCATCAATCCGTTTGTTGTACCTAATAAATGTTTTAAGAAATATTCGTGTCCTTTACCAGAACTTGAAATTAAGTTTGCACGCCATACGAATAAATTACGCGGGAAGTTGTTTTTGTTATCTGGATCTTCAATCGCAAATTTTAGTTCTTTTTCTTTTAATTTTTGTGCAACGTATTTACCGATTTCTTCTTGCGTTGTTGCACCAGCAGCAACAGCTTCTTTATATAATTCAATTCCATTTTTCTCGAATGTCGGATACGAAGGTAACCAGCCCAGTCGTGCTGCTAATACGTTGTAATCACCGTGATGTTGATAACGTGAGTTACCTTCAATTGGTGATGCTAAATGGCCAACAGGTGTATCTTCATAACGCCATTGGTCTGTTACGAAATAGAAGAAAGATGTACCGTTTTGTAATTTCGGTGGCCCTTGCCAATCTTTTGCCATTGCAATTGTTTGCCATCCTTCTGCTGGTCGCAATTTTTCTTGCCCAACATAGTGCGCCCAACCACCGCCGTTTACACCTTGCGCTCCGACGAGAAGAACAAGATTTAAAACTGCGCGATAAATCGTATCAGAATTAAACCAATGGTTAATACCAGCTCCCATAATAATCATCGAGCGGCCATTCGTATCAACAGCATTTTGTGCGAACTCACGAGCGATTTGAATAATAAGCTCTCGTTTCACTCCTGTCATTTTCTCTTGCCATGCAGGCGTAAACGGTACATCATCATTGAAATCTTTCGGCTCTTGTCCGCCAAGCCCTCGATTCACGCCGTAATTTGCTAATGTTAAGTCATATACAGTTGTAACGCACACTTCGCCTTCTTCTGTCATAACTTTTTTCACTGGAATTGTACGTTCTAATATTGTATTTCCATCATCAGAGAAGTATGGAATTTGTACAGTTTCAATCGCTTCTTCCATTCCAAGTAAAGAAAGACGTGGATCAATCGTTTCACCTGTCTGTTCATCTTCTAAACGTAAGTTCCATTTCTTTTCGTTATCCCAACGTGATCCCATTGTGCCGTGAGGTGTTGCAAAATCATTCGTATTTTCGTTCCAAATTACAGGTTTCCATTCCCCTAACTTCGTTTCGCGTCCAATATCAGAAGCATTTAAGAAACGATCAGCAACGAATTGATCTCCTTTTTGTTTCAATGTGACAAAGAAAGGAAAATCAGTATATTGCTTCGCATACTTTGTGAAGTATTCCACTTGATTATCTACGTAAAATTCTTGTAAGATCACATGCCCCATTGCCATCGCAAGTGCACCATCTGTACCTTGTTTCACACTAATCCAATCATCTGCAAACTTTGTAGACTCGGCAAAGTCAGGACTTACAGAAACGACTTTCGTTCCTTTATATCGAACCTCCGCTAAAAAGTGTGCGTCTGGTGTTCTTGTCATCGGTACATTTGAACCCCATGTCATAATGTAACCAGAGTTATACCAGTCACTACTTTCTGGTACATCTGTTTGATCACCCCAAATTTGCGGAGAAGCTGGTGGTAAATCAGCGTACCAATCATAGAAGCTAAGCATCGGCCCGCCCATAAGTTGCATAAAGCGGCTACCTGCAGCATGACTTAACATCGACATAGCTGGAATTGGTGAAAAACCAACATTTCGGTCTGGACCGTATTTTATTACTGTATAAAGTAAAGAAGCTGAAACAAGTTGTAATACTTCATCCCAATTCGCTCGGATGAATCCGCCTTTACCACGCGCCTGCTTATACTTACGTGCCTTTTCAGGGTTTTCCACAATGCTTTTCCAAGCATCTAATGGTGACTCGTTATTTTGTAGTTCTTCTTGCCACATTTCCCAAAGCACACCACGTACATATGGATATTTCACACGAAGTGGACTATAAATGTACCAAGAAAAGCTCGCTCCACGCGGACATCCTCGTGGTTCAAAATCAGGCATATCAGGACCTGTTGTTGGATAGTTAAGCTCTTGACCCTCCCATGTTACAATTCCATCTTTCACATAAATGTTCCAGCTACAAGAACCAGTACAGTTCACACCGTGTGTAGAACGGATTACTTTATCATGCTGCCAACGCTTTCTGTACACATTTTCCCATTCACGATCTTCATATGTTTCTTGTGTATGATTATCGTTATAACGATCTATTGGTGAAAAATATTTTAAACGTCTCATTAGTGCTGAAGGTTTCTTCTTCATACTGTTCACTCCTTTAATACGTCTCTCTTACATACCCTTACTATAAGAGAGGTTGTAAAATACAGATGTGATATTTCGCACAGTTCAAGAGATTGTCAAAAATTCCGAAAAAATATAAAAAAGTGAATATCTAATCATTGTGGAGGGATCACATCCTTCACTGACTGTTAAATTACTTCCTTGCTTCTAGAAAAGTTTAAGATGAAGTACTGATAATAATGAGCGTGCAAAAAATTTCTTATATAATAGAGGAAGTAATTTGGGAGTAGTTAAATTTGATATGCCTAAATCGTTATATCGGTTTATAAATAAAATGTAATAATTTAATTCCACCCTACCAAGGGCAACTATCCTGAAAATAGTTGAACAAAAAACGCTAGGGAATCCATATGAATTATCAGCAAGTTGAATTGAATGAATAGAAAAATACACCCAGAATGGCAGGATTATAAGATAATAATAAAAGGAGGATATTATGATATTAGAACCGCTTTATGCAGAAAACATTATAGTAGCCGTTATATATAAAAATGAGTTTAGATGGTATGTAACAGATAAAGAACTATGGTTTTTAGATTATGATAAATTAGATCATGCATATAAAAATTTAGGTGTAAGCATTGAAGATAATGAGGAAACGGAAGAAAGAAATGGAATACAAGTATTAAATAATGAAAATGTAGAAGTATTTTTACTAAGGATTAATCAATATAAAACAACTAAAGAGGAAATAAATTATTTACTACTTGAAAATATTACAAGGAAAAATGCAGGAGAAGATCTATTAGATTTTAGTCCAGTCTTATTAATTAACTTTGATAATAAAATACTATATTCAATGTTTCCAGAACCGGCATCATACGAAAACTATGTACCAAAAGATTGGAGTGGTACATATGAAGATTTCACTGAATTCATACCTACATCAGAAAAATATTGGATAGATAAGTTTAATAATAATCTACTTTTACTATAATTCAAGTAGGACAAGAGTGATGATAGTATAAGAACTTCTTACCTTAATAGAGCTTGTGAGATTAATGGAGAAGTAAATAGAGTCCCTAAATCCAGAAATAAAGGAGTAAAATAGTCATGAAATATCCATATAGTTTTGAAGTACTTAACAGTAGAAATTTAGTTATGAGACTTCCTCAAGAAATTAAACTTGTTGAAACTTTTTTAGGAATTGAAGTTTCAGCTTTTGGAGATTGGATTTTAGAAGAAATAAAAAGTGTTTTAAACGGAGAAAAAAATTATGTAGTAGTAAATGGCAACATTTGCGGTTTAGAAATTCGGAACGATACAACTACTGTGTTAGACAATTTAGCCGAAGATGGTAAAGGCGAATATTGTGAAATTGAAACAATGGACTTGGTAGAATTAATTCATATTTGGTTAGATAAACAAAAAGAATATAAGAAAGATAAAAATAAAGGATTGTAATAATTTACATAGTTGGCCTCTTAAGGAAGTCGGCTTTATTTATTACTCATATAAATTTTAATCACAAGGCGTATGATATAGGTTTCCAACTTTACGCGTAGGGTTCCCTATGCTATTTATTTTGCTCATCGAAGTCACTCTTTCCTTCCCCTCCTCTATGTTTTACCGATAATACTAGTTTATATCAAGACATATTGCACATAAAACTACAAATCATTATTTACCATATTGCCCTAAGTTACGGAAACAATTATACTAGATATAATCGAGATAAATAATCTGAATATTCTCAGAATTAGAGATAAGATTTTTACTTCCCGCAAATAGAGGCGTAAATTCTATTTTCCACTAAATAGATTAGAAAACGTTAATAAAATGAGGAGGGTTACGATGCCCCAGCTTGATTCATTACATCCTATTGTAGAAAAAATAATAAACAATATTGAAAAATTAATGGTCGGAAAACGAAAAGAAACGATCTTATCCTTGACAGCTCTCTTAGCTGAAGGTCATGTACTATTAGAAGATGTTCCTGGTGTCGGGAAAACAATGTTAGTACGTGCTCTTTCTAAATCCATTGATGCTGATTACAAGCGAATTCAATTCACACCTGATTTACTGCCGTCAGATGTAACAGGTGTTTCTATTTACAATCCAAAAGAGCTCCAATTTGAGTTCAAGCCTGGACCAATCATGGGGAATTTTATACTTGCTGATGAAATTAATCGTACATCTCCCAAAACACAATCTGCCTTACTTGAAAGTATGGAAGAAGGCAATATTACAATAGATGGCATGACAAGACCGTTACCAAAACCGTTCTTTGTAATGGCTACACAAAATCCGGTCGAATATGAGGGAACATACCCTTTACCAGAAGCCCAGCTCGATCGATTCTTATTGAAACTAAAAATGGGATATCCTACACCAGAAGAAGAATTTGAAATTTTAAACCGGATGGAAAAAACAAATCCACTCTCCCATCTACAAGCTATTACTACAATAAAAGAGTTACTTTATTTACAACAAAGCGTACGAGAAGTAAGCATGGACAAAGCAATCAAGCATTACATTGTAAAGCTTGTTAGTCAGACTCGTTCTTATAGTTCTATACAGCTAGGTGCAAGTCCACGTGGCTCAATTGCTTTAATGAAAGCTTCACAAGCTTATGCATTCATCCATGGTAGAAATTATGTTATTCCAGACGATGTTAAATTTTTAGCTCCTTACGTGTTAGCTCACAGACTCATTCTAAAAATGGAAGCAAAATTTGAAGGAGTAACAGGGGAACAAGTTATTTCAAAAATCGTTGCACGAACTGCCGTGCCGACTCAAAGGACGATGAACCTTTGATGAAACGCATGCTACGAGCACTATATCATGTTACTAAGTTATCACTCATTCCTTTATGCCTAGTCTTAACCTTTGTATACGCTATGCTTCAAGGAGGATTTGTAAGTTGGTTTTTGTTTTACAGTGCGATTCCTATTGGCCTTTATTCACTATTGCTTCCCTTCTTTGCTTTACGGAACGCTGAGGTAAAACGAAGAACAAATCAAGACGAATATGTAGCAGGAGAACCATTTTTAAGCACGATTACAATAAAAAGAAGTTTTCCATTTCCCTTACTTTATTTAATTATAGAAGATGAACTGCCATTACAATTCACAAATTGTAAACAAACGAAAGTAAATAAGGCAATACTCTTTCCAGGATTGAAACGAAATATTTCGTTTCAATATGCAATTGACACAATACCTAGAGGAGAGCACACTTTTTCAAGCGTACGTGTCAAAACTGGTGATCTATTCGGTATGATGGAGAAAGAAGTAACTTTTTCAGTTCCAGATACATTTTTAGTCTACCCTCAGTATGTAGATATAACATATCGACAATTGGAAAATCATTTCGAACAAGGAGCGCTTTCAGCAAATATAAATTTAGCAAAAGACTCTACAATTTCTGTCGGTGTCAGAGAATATAAACCTGGCGACCGCTTTTCATGGATTGATTGGAAAGCAACTGCACGAACAAACAATATTATGACGAAAGAGTTTGAACAACAGCGCAGCCATAATATTATGATATTCATGGACAGAACCCCATCCCCTCTATTCGAATCAGTCGTCACATTTACTGCCTCTATTGTCAGGTCTGTCTTGAAGCAAAATTCACTGGCGTCATTCGTGTCTGTCGGAAAAGAACGTACTTTTTTTCCTTTAGACAATGGAGATAGCCAGTTGCAGCAAATCTTTTGTCATTTAGCGAAAGTACACGCAGATAGTGTATTCCCGCTCTCCCGGAGTGTAGAAATGGAATTAAGAAAAATTTATGAGCCCGTCACGATTATACTCGTGACAAGCGATCTTTCTCCCGATATTCAAAAGGCGGCTGACTTTGCTGCTATAAAAAATAGAAAATTAATGGTGTTTGTCGTAAAAGAAAAAGCAAATCAACTCTCACACCGAGAACTCAGTATTCTAGAAACTCTACAAAAACGACAAATATTTGTAAATGTGGTTTATGGAAACCAGTATACAAACGTGTTTTTTGAGGTGAGCAAATGATAACATTACAGGAAAAAAAACAATTGGATATGACTAGATTTTTCATGCATGCATGCGCATTTCTACTTTTACTAGAATGGCTAAGGCCCCTCGTAGGTATTACAAACGTAGGTAGATTAGATATTTTTATAATCTTTATAGGAATTTGCTTCACACTCTCTTTTTTTCAAACAAGTTGGCAGATTCCAATAAAGATCGTCACGATTTTATTCATCATTCATTTCCTATATTATAAAAATGCTTTTATAAATCCATCTTGGCTAACGACATTTTTTACTGATATTTCTCGAAATTCCTCCTTGTTATTTCAGGGGAATTTGCTAGATATTTCTCCAGTTTTCCCAACACTTTTATTGCTTTTATCATTTTGGTTTTTAAGTGCTTTCATCTCTTTTTGGATGATTCATAAAAAACGTGGGTTGTTATTTCTTATATTGACTATTATTTATATCACAATTTTTCACGACTTACATTTATACAATGCAAACTACGCTATTATTCGTACTGTTGTCATCGGTTTTTTTATGCTTAGTCATCTCCACATAGAACGAATAAAAGAGATGGAACACTTACAAAATTATGCTAGAGAAATCTCAAAATTACTTAGACCACTTACACTATTTATTGTATTTTCAGTAACCATCGCATACTTTGCTCCAAAATTTGGACCTCAATGGCCAAACCCAATGGATTTTTTAAAATTCAATACATCCGAAGCAAGTAAAAAGCAAGAAGTTTCTAAAATTGGGTATGGTTTAGATGACTCGAGATTAGGCGGTCCTTTTAAGGCGGATCCTACAATTGTTTTCACAGCACAAACGCAAAACAAACAATATTGGAGAGTCGAAACGAAAGATTTTTATACAGGAAAAGGCTGGGAAGTTTCTGAAAATCAAAAAAAGATTTCTTTTAAAAATAAAAACGACGTCGTGAGCTGGTACGAACAAAATACAAAAATGGAGACAACAAAGGCAACAATCAACATGCAAAAAAGTTATCCTCACCTTACCTATCCAGCAGGGTTAATATCAGTTGAGGCTTCTTCAGATGTATCATACAGCGTTGACCCATTTTCTGAAAAAATCTATACGATGGATGGAGATTCTTCTACTACTTTAAATTCCTATAAAGTAACATATGATGTCCCGGAGTTTTCCATAGAAAAATTGAAAGCTGTTAAAATGAATGAAGGCCAAGAAACAAATCCTTATTTCATGAAAAAGTACACGCAACTTCCCGAATCATTACCGCAGCGAGTAAGAGACTTAGCTGTTAATCTAACAAATGATAAAGACAACCGATATGATAAAGTATTAGCTATTGAAAACTACTTTACCGACCATTCTTTTGTATATGAAACAATGAATGTCTCGTTCCCTGCCAAAAACCAAGATTATGTAGATCAATTCCTTTTCGATACAAAAAGCGGCTACTGTAATAATTTCTCGACATCTATGATCGTGTTACTTCGTTCCGCCGGGATTCCTGCTCGCTGGGTAAAAGGTTATACGGAAGGAACTCTTGATAATACACTTGCCTCTGCAGAAGGTGACGATGTATATAAAATCGCGAATGATAACGCACACTCTTGGGTCGAAGTATATTTCCCAGGATACGGATGGATTCCATTCGAACCAACAAAAGGATTTACGAATCCCTATAATTTCACAAATAATACTCCTGCTCCTACTATACAAAATAGCGAAGAAACTAATTCTCAAAACGAGCAAATACGCCAGCGGAACAATGAAGCCAAGCTCAAAAATTTAATAGACGATACAGAAGAAACTACTACTAAAAAGAGTACAAATTCTAAAAATGAATTTTCCTGGTGGTACGTATTTCTCTCTACGATATCGACTAGTATTGTAGGATATATTCTCTTCACCACTAGAATAAAATGGATTACATTTTTTATCATTCTTTTCTATAAATACCGAAAAGGTGATGCTGTTTATAGCAAAGCTTATGGCGCACTTTTAAAACAATTTGCGCGAATCGGTATACCACGTGGGGAAAGTCAAACATTCCGAGAATATGCTCTCCACATTGATACACTTTACAACTCGGCTCATATGCAACAACTTACTTTCAGTTATGAGAACGCTATGTATCAAAAGGGACAATCCGCAACAGAATGGCAGAAATCCGTACACTTATGGGAAATCCTTATGAAAAAAGCAGCCTCTCCGCCAAAATCAAATGACTTCCATTCAGCGATTTAATCTTGATAATGTGAGTTGAAAGAAAACGCCTCAAAGAACTACATTGTTCTTTGAGGCGTTTTTTAATAAAGTGAAATTCCTAGTTATTCCCCAAGTACCTTCTCAATCTCAACCTCTAAATCCACCGGCTTCGTTTGCGGCGCAAAACGCCCTACTACTTTCCCGTCTTTTCCGATTAGAAACTTAGTAAAGTTCCATTTCACTGCTTTCATACCGAGTAAACCTGGTGCTTGTTCTGTCATGTATGTATACAGAGGATGAGCCTTGTCACCTTTTACATCAACCTTTGAAAACATCGGGAAATTTACACCGTAGTTTAACTCACAAAAACTAGTAATATCTGCTTCTGTACCTGGTTCTTGTCCTCCGAATTGGTTACAAGGGAAACCGAGTATTTCTAGTCCTTTGTCTTTATATTTATCATATACTTCTTGTAACCCTTTATATTGCGGTGTAAAACCACACTTGCTAGCTACATTTACAATAAGAAGTGCTTTTCCTTCGTAATCTTTTAACGATTTATCTTCTCCTGTTATCGTTTTAGCTGAAAAATCATAAACTGTCATTTTCCTTACCCCTCTCTTCACTATCATTCTATGTTTATACTATACTACATTCATGAATATACAGCTCTTATTACGTACTTACACCCCAATATGATAGCGCTTTATTTCTGTTCAAAAATTCGACACAGACTACTAGACTTTTATGATGGAAAGTTTTACAATTGAATTGTGAACAAAATGTGACAGTTTGTATTCCATTATAAAAGAAAAGGATGGTGTTCATTATGAAAACTGCACAACATGAAACGATTTCAAATCGCGAGTTTTATTTCGTAATATATATGATGTTATTGTATGTTACTGGCTGGGTAATCGATGTAAATGGTTTATTTTTAAGCTCCTACTTTA
Source organism: Bacillus cereus group sp. MS39 (assembly GCF_040448665.1). Lineage (NCBI taxonomy): Bacteria > Bacillati > Bacillota > Bacilli > Caryophanales > Bacillaceae > Bacillus > Bacillus cereus group sp. MS39. The sequence goes on from NZ_CP123058.1 coordinate 3,301,427, forward strand.
ATTTAGCAGGAGAGATTATGCTTCCAATCGTTGGTGGCATAGTTGGACTGTTCGTTATGTCTATCAATAAAGAACAAACGAAATAACAACACTTTAAAAAGGCAGAAGACGAGCTTTCGTTTTCTGCCTTTTTCTATTTTAGCGTATAATAGAAACATACAGTAACTAAGGAGTGGTAACGATGAAAAAAGTAGAGCAATTATCTTCACACCTATATCTTATTGATGATTTTGATTTACAACACAATGAACGAACTGGTACGTACGTTTTATTAGGTGACGATATTACTTTAATTGAAACTTGTGCAGCCCCTTCTCTTCCGTATATTTTAGATGGCTTACAACAATTACATATTGATTTATACGATGTAAAAAACATTATCGTTACACATGTTCATTTAGATCACGCCGGGGCTGCTGGTTTAATGATGGAAAAGTGTCCAAACGCTACTTTATATGTGCATTCTCGCGGTGCTCGTCATATGATTGACCCAACAAAACTCATTCTAGGCGCAAAAGCTGTATACAAAGAAGATTTCGATAAACTATTTGATCCAATTCTTCCTATAGAAGAAGAACGTGTTCGTATTGTACAAAATGGTGATACGTTAAAAATTGCCGCAGACCGTACACTTACATTTTACGATACACCGGGACATGCAAAGCACCATATTAGCATTCACGATTCATTAACAAACGGCATTTTTACTGGCGATACAATTGGCATTTATTATAGAGAACTCGCAGACCTTGGTGTTGAACTATATTTACCATCAACGTCCCCTTCACAATTCCAGCCAGATGCGATGATTGCTTCTAAAAATCATATTCAAAGTATGAATGTAGATACTATTTATTTCGGCCATTACGGTGCATCCTCCAATGTTACAGAAGTATATAACCAACTGGAACATTGGCTACCTATTTTCGTTCATACTGGTAAAGAGGTCTTTGAACAGTATAATGATTTCGACGAAGCGACTAAAGCATTACAAACTGTGTTAATGGAAAAAATCTCTTCTCATCTTACAATGTTAAACGTTCCATCAGATCATTCCGTTTATAACATTTTACATCTAGATATAGAAATTAGCGCGATGGGCATTATTGATTATTTCACAAAGTTAGAAAAAACAAATTCCACTATTAGCTAACAGTAAAAGAAGAGATATACAACAGTAGTTATTGTATATCTCTTTTTTCTTTGAATATATTTTGAGTAAAGGATGGTGGAATGCAATGCAAAAAGTGATGCTATACCTCTGCTTTACCTTATTTATCGTCTTATTATTATTTGTCGGGGTAAAAATTCAATTTTATTTAGATACAGATGCGCAGGTGAATTTTAACGTTTATCCAAGATTATTCTACTTTACACTCTTCCCTCTTATAGTTGGCATTTTATTACGATTCCTTCAATCCATTAATCGCGAAACAAGTAAACAAAACTGGCGCTTTCAACCGGATAAATTTATCGCTATTACTGTGCCTACGCTATTCATTTCCTTTTCTCCAGCTCTACTCTTTTCACCAGTTGGTGCATACCTACCTTATTTAACTAATATTATTCTTATAAATACTACTTTTGTTACGATAATAAGTTTAATAGCTGGCTATTCTCTTTTAGATTGTTTTATACAAAAAGATACTGCAAATATGAAAAAATATAATTGATAACCATTTTTTAAGTGTTGCTAATTAGGTCAGTTTGTTTATAAATCTAATATTACTTGTAAAAGCCGATATAAACAAAAAGGGGAATTATGTTAAAATTAAATTGGTTGTATTTAGATCACAATGCATTTTATCCAGGGGAGACTTATTATGTATAAATTAGGTGCTTTCTCGTTTCTAACGTTTCTCGCAAGTATATGTTCCTTTTTTATTTTAAGAGGACCTAATGCAAATTTAACTTTAATTATTGCGATTTTAGGCATACTTTCATTACTTGGAATTTTTTTTGCAATCGCATCAAAAAATTGGTTATTCGGAATAGTTGGTACAGCATTAAATGGAGCAATACTAGTATTTGTATATTTCTTATCGCTAGCAAAAGGAATAGGTGGTTAATAATTTTACGTTTCAATAAAAAAGCTCAGAGCTTAGGCTTTGAGCTTTTTACTTATCTCACCTTTTCATCTACATACTCCATAAACTGCTCCGCATTAATAAATCTTTCTTTATACGCCTCAGGTACTTCTTCTACTTTCATCCCACCAGTTGATTTTGTCTTTACTTGTACGATTTCATATGTCATTAAAGCTTCCACATAACGGTCAAACTCTTCTTGTGTTAATACTTCTTTACTAGATTTATGACCATTTAATCTATCAAAGTATGGTTGAAGGCTCATACTTAAATTTTTCATTTCTTCTCTTTTTCCTGGTGATAATTGATCATAATTAATATTACCGTTCGAATCCCCGTACGCAAGCTTTGCATTTGTTAATTTCTTTAGTTCTTTTGTAAACTCTTCATATTCCTTCGCACCCATTTCGTCTTTCGCTTCTGATAACTTTGCATTAAAACGCATATACGCTTCTAATGTCATCGCTCCGGCATGTTTTTTTAAGTTCTCAAACGACCCGTATATACCATCCGCCATAATAGATTGGTAAGCAAAACCAGTCGTTGGGATTAAAAATGCTGCTGCAAGCACTCCTGCAATAAGGCGTCTCTTCATCTTACTCCCGCCGTGATTCATTTTTATTTGAACGATTACTTTTTCTTTTAACTCCGGCGGGGCAACAATCCCATTCGCTTCCTCTTGTATAGATTCTCTAATTCTGCAATCTAAACTCATTTCACATTCCCTACCTCTCCTAAAAAGATTTCTTCCACTTGCTCTATTTGACGTAGTTTTTTTAATGCTGCGTGAATTCTAGATTTCACAGTACCGATTGGGATATGTAATATTTGTGCTACTTCTTCTTGTGAATAATCGTGTAAGTATCTTAAGATAATAACTTGTTTCAATTTATACGGTAATTTATGAATGAGTTCGATTAGTTTTTTGTTTGATATTTTACTTACAACATCGTTAGAAAAATCAATTTGTTCCGGTTTTCTTTGCTCTTCTGCTTTTTTTATAATTCGTAATCGCATCCACCTCTTTCTTCTATAAGAGTGAATTTGTTTAATCGCAAGTCCAATTAGCCAAGGGCGAAATGGTTTCTTGCTATCATACTTACAAAGCGATTCATATAACTGTATGTATATTTCTTGAACGACATCATCTACATCCGTTTTATCTTCAATTAAAAAATGTGCTGTTTTATATACTTCTTGAATCGTTTTATCATACAACTTGCTATATGCTTCTTTATTGCCTGATAAAGTTAATTGGATCAAATCTGTATACACTGCTTCAACCTTCATATACCATCCCTCCTTTGTCTTACACTATATATTGGCAAGTAATTGACATTTCGTTCGATTTTTTCAAAATTTTTTTTATATAGATTAATATAATGATTCAATATGTTCATAAGCTTCACTTATAATCACACATAACTATTATATAATTTTCCAATTTCTAATGAACATTTAAAATGATTTATATAGTCAAATTTAGGAGGATATATAATGAAAGCTATCATTGTAACGTCGTTCGGTGGTCCTGAAGTGATGAAATATACAGATGTGGATATGCCGGATATTTCAGAAGATCAAGTTTTGATTCGCGTTGTTGCTACTAGTATAAATTTCGCCGATATTAAATCCCGTTATGGTAAAAAAGGAAATAAAGCACTACCTTTTATACCAGGGATAGATGCCGCTGGTGTTGTAGAACGAGTCGGTTCTCATGTGAAAAATATTTATCCTGGACAACGTGTCATTGCTTTTCCTCAAGATGGCTCTTACGCAGAATACGTTGTCGCAAACGAAAACCTTACTTTTGCTTTACCCCATGAAGTCGATTTTCAAACTGCAGCTGCGTGTCCTATCGTATCTTTCACAAGCTATAATTTACTCGCAAATGTTGCAAGGCTTCAACAAGGTGAGTCTGTACTCATTCACGCTGCGGCTGGTGGAATTGGTACGACAGCAATTCAAATCGCTAAACTATTAGGAGCTGGAACTGTTATCGGTACTGTCGGAAATGAATCGAAAATTAAAATCGCTTTAGACGCTGGAGCTGATTATGTTATATGTCGTCAAGATGTAGATTTTGTAGAGAAAGTCAATGAACTGACCAACGGTGAAGGGGTTGATGTAATTTTAGATTCTATTTCTGGAACGGTTTCGGAAAGAAGTTTAAAATGTCTTGCTTATTATGGTCGCCTCGTTCATTTCGGAAATGCAAGCGGTGAAATTGGTAACTTTCAAACGAAAGATTTACACGCAAGTTGCCGTTCTATACTCGGTTTTAGTTTTGGTACTACACGAAAAAAACGTCCTGAACTACTCCAAAAAACTGCAAATGAAGTTTTCCGTTATTTACGTGATGGCCGTCTGAAAATGAAAGCTGCGAAATCTTTTCCACTTCAAGATGCAGGGAAAGCACATGAATGGGTCGAAAGTAGAAAAAGTACAGGGAAAGTAATACTAACTGTCCAGTCCTCTTCCTGAAATGAATACTTGAAACCGAGGTGCCATTCATGGGATCACGAATTATGCATGCTATTATCGCCAACAAGATTGCCGAAAAACTATGTATTCAAGATAAAACTTCTTTCATACTTGGAGGAGTAGCCCCCGATGCGGTTCATTCAGCAAAAGAAAAAGGAGCTTCACACTTTTACGCTGGCACAACGAAAAACTATACGAGAAGGATAGATTTCAATTCTTTTTTTCAAAAATATAAAGTTCATATGGATTCCCCTTTTCTTTTAGGCTATTACACTCATCTCATTGCCGATGATAATTGGCTAAGCGGCTTTTTTCTACCTTGGCTAAAAAATAGAATAGAAAATGACGCAACGATCGCACCTATGTACTATAACGATTTTAAATTGTTAAATGCAAAGTTGCTTCATCATTACGATAACGAACAACGGCTCTTCTCTCTTCTCAACGAAGAGGCTCACATTATGGATATTGAAGAGGTTTCTAAAGAAAACGTATTAGCTTTTCGAAAGTATCTTTTTGAAGATATGTTGTATCCAGAGCAACATTTGCATGAAGACTTACAAGTATTTACGTTTAATCAAATCGTTGGTTATATTGAGACAGCTATTGAAAAAGGCGTATTTTATATTAATCAACTCTCTAATGAAAAATCCACTTCAAATATGTAATCCCCCTCAACATATTTGAGGGGGATTTTCACAAAGCAATATTATTATTTGTTCTTTTCCATAACCGCAAAATAATTGCCTTCACTATCAGCAAAGTTAAACACTTTACCAGAAGGCATAGTTACCATTTCCCCAACAGTAACATTTTTATTTTTTAAATCTGTATATAATTGATCAAGATTTTCTGAGAAGAACATTAAAGATGGTGTACCAAGATTTAATTCTGGGCTCATTTTAGAAATCACTTCTTTATTATGTAATATAATGCTCGTTTCTGCACCGCTTTTCGGAGCGATTTCAATCCATCTCATTCCTTGCTTGTTATCTTCTTCTGCTACTACATGAAACCCTACTTTTTCTGTCCAAAAATTGACCGCCTCATCTTGATTGTTTACATATAACATAATTTGTCCGACTTTATGAATCATTTGTATTCCTCCTATTGTTTTTTTACATTCTATGTAGCTTTCTACAGCTGCTATCGTTATTCCTTTTGAGTTGGTATGTACTTCTTTGCAAAATTTATCGACTGACTCATCCCATCCAGTTCGTCAAAATAATCATTTCTTTCAATCATGTTATATCCGTCGAATCCAATTTCATCTAATACTTTGAAGAATATATCGAAATCCACTTCACCATTTCCTACTGCTACTTCTATATACTTACTTGAACAATCACTTTTCACTTCTTTACAATCTTTAATATGAGTTTGTACTATATAATCTTTTAATAGTAATAAACCCTCTTCCGGATTTTCATTTACATCACTTATTAAATTTGCTGGGTCAAAGTTAACAGCTAGTCCTTTCGAGTTTGCAGTTTCTAAAAACCGTTTTAATACTATTGCTTTTTCAGATCCCGTCTCAATAGCAAAGACTCCCCCAAATTTGAACGCTAATTCCCCTATCTCATAACAAACCCGTACCATTTTATCATAGTACTCACTTTTTTCATCATCTGGAACTTTCCCAATATGAGCTGTTATTATCTTTGCTCCCAGCTCCAAACCTCTGCCAGTAATATATTTAAACTGATCTATTGCACTGCCAGCTTCTGTTCCTATAATTCCATTTTCTCCAAAACTAATTGCTAATGATGGAATCTTTATTCCATTAAAAAATAAGCTTTTCTTTAAAGCATTCCACTCTACCATTGGAATATTAGCTAAGTTGAAGTTTTTATTCATAGCATATAATTGAATATATTCTAAATCCCATTCCCTTGCTTTTTGTATTCCTTCGTTTACTTCAATATGTTTCGTATTCAAAAACATTCCTAATTTCCTATCCATATATGTACCTTCTTTTTATTATTTCGCATCAATTTAATATTCGACTTTCTTTATATTACTTCCTTGTACATATGTTGATTTAAAAAGTGATAATCGATACATTTTAATAACCATTAATAAAACTCCTTGTATTATTCAATTGCAAATAAAAAAGACGTAACTACAAATAGTTACGTCTTCCTAATTATTTATCTAGGCTTTTTCTTCCCAGTAAATGCTGGTTTCTTTTTCTTTGGTACTTTCGGTTTCGTTTCTACAAACGAACCGTTGAACATTTCTTGCTTCGTAAATACGATGCCTAGTTTTTTTGCAAATTGAAGTAATTTACGCTCTTCTTGTTGTGTTACAAGAGAAACGACAGTTCCTTCTTTACCCATACGTCCTGTACGTCCTGAGCGGTGAATATATTGGTCTACTGTGTCTGGTAACTCCAAGTGGATTACATGTGTTAAATCATCGATATCTATTCCACGTGCTGCAATATCAGTAGCAAGTAGAATTTCTAATTTCCCGCCGCGGAAAGCACGCATCGTTGCTTCACGCTCTTGCTTACTTGCTTCTGCATGAAGAGCTGCTGCTTTCATTTTACGGAATTGCAATTTCTGAGTAATTTCATCTAAACGGAATGGGTCATTTAAGAAAGCAACTGCTTTTACATCGCCCATATGCATAATTCTTCTTACGTAATCATTTTTTTCGCGTCGCTCACAAATGATATACGTATGCTCAACTAAGCTTTTTGTCTCTGCACGTGTTATACGTACTAATTGTGGTTCAACTGCTAAATCACGTGCAGCATCTTCTGCCGCTTTTGTAATTGTCGCCGAGAAGAATACTAATTGACGATCTCGCATTGTAGACTTGATTACATCTTGTACTGCGCCCATCATCTTTTGTTTTACAATTTGATCAAACTCATCAAATACAATCGTTTTCACTTCATGCATCTTTAGCTTTTTCATTCGAATTAATTCTAAAATACGTCCTGGTGAACCGACAATTACTCTCGGATGTTTCTTTAATTTTTCAACTTGGCGCTTAATATCTGCACCACCAATTAAAGATGCCCCTGAAATTTCAGTCCCTGCTGTAAACTTTTGAACCTCTTCGTGAATTTGCATTACAAGCTCACGTGTTGGTGCTAAAACAACAACTTGTGGTTGTTTTACTTCAGGATTAATTTTATGTAAAAGGGGTAATAAGTACGCTAATGTTTTTCCTGTTCCAGTTGGAGATTCAGCTATAACGTCTTGTCCTTCTAAAATAGTTGGAATCGCTTGTTTTTGAATTTCAGTTAATTCTTTAAAACCAGCCTTCTCCCAAGCTTGTTGTAAAAATGGTTGCATATCTTTTATCATTTGTTTTTCTCCTTTATCTCTATTTTTGAAGAAAATGTTGTATTGTTCGCACCGTTTCTATCATGTGTGAGATAACAGCTATTAAATCATCAACATGGTCTTCTGTAATCGCTTTTTGAAATAGAACCTCTACCTTATTATGATATGAAATCGCTTGCTTATTATATTCATATGAAATTTTCTGCGTAATCATTCTTTCTTTTCCCCATATAGAATGCATGAAAGTTTCAATTTCTTCACACACTACCTCTGGCTTTTCTATCGGGAATGAAAATGCTAACTTCATTTCACAACCTGGTGTAAATTGTGGTACTTCCAATATTTCACCAGACAAGTTCTTTGCATCTACAGATAGTGAAAATGTTGCTTTTACTACCGGTTCGAACGGTTCTGTTAATTGAAATGAAATATGGTATATACGACTTAATGAGGCAAGGTCCATCATGTCTTTTCGATCTGTTACAAGAATATCTCCATGTAAATCAAAATCATAAACAGCACCTTCTACGATTACTTTTAAATTATCAAAAGCAGTTGGATCAAACATAATTTCCTCCAAAAAACAGGCGCCTTTCGATGGAAAGGCGCCACTTGATGTATATATAGTTTACAGATAAACGAGATGAATTACAACCTTTTAGAATAAACCTACTGCTTTTCCATCTTCATTTACATCCATTTGTAGTGCTGCTGGCTGTTTTGGAAGGCCTGGCATTGTTAACATTGTTCCTGTTAACGCAACGATAAACCCTGCACCAATTGATGGTTTTAGCTCACGAATTGTAACGATAAAGTCAGATGGACGACCTAATTTTGTTGCATCGTCAGAAAGAGAGTATTGTGTTTTAGCCATACAAATTGGTAGGTTACTCCATCCTTCTCCTTCATATTGAGCTAATTGCTTACGTGCTTTCGGAGCAAACTCAATATCTTTTGCACCATACACTTTTTGAGCAATTGTACGAATTTTTTCTTCTAATGGTAATTCTAATTCATAAAGTGGTGCGTAGTTGTTCTCACCTTTTTCGATTTCTTTTAATACTTTTTCAGCAAGGTCAACTCCGCCTTGGCCACCCTTTTCCCAAACTTCCGTTAAGGATACTGCATAGCCACGCTCATTGCACCACTCTTGTAAGTATGCAACTTCTGCATCTGTATCTGTAATAAATTTATTAATTGCAATTACGAAAGGTACACCGAAGCTTTGAATTGTTTCAACATGCTTCTGTAAGTTTTCCATACCTTTTGCTAATGCGTCTACATTTTCTTCTTTTAATTGATCTTTTGCTACGCCACCATGCATTTTAAGCGCACGAATAGTCGCAACAATAACAACTGCTTCTGGTTTAATGCCAGCTGCTCGAGCTTTAATATCTAAAAACTTCTCTGCACCTAAATCAGCACCGAATCCAGCTTCTGTAATAACATAATCACCTAATTTTGCTGCCATTGTTGTAGCGATAACACTGTTACAACCGTGAGCGATATTCGCAAATGGTCCGCCGTGAATGATAGCTGGTGTATTTTCTAACGTTTGTACTAAGTTTGGTTTTAATGCGTCTTTTAATAATAATGTTAACGCACCTTCTACACCTAAATCTTTAACCGTTACAGGTTGATTTGCAAAGTTATAAGCAACTACGATGCGAGATAGACGTGCTTTTAAATCTTGAATATCTGTTGCAAGGCAGAATACGGCCATAATTTCAGATGCCACTGTAATATCGAAACCATCTTCACGTGGTACACCTTGAACTGGTCCACCAAGACCAATTACTACGTTACGTAGGGCACGATCATTTAAGTCAACACAGCGTTTCCAAACGATTTTACGCGTATCAATCCCAAGTGTGTTTCCTTGTTGGATATGATTATCAATAAACGCCGCTAACGCGTTATTAGCAGTTGTGATCGCATGAATATCTCCAGTAAAGTGAAGGTTAATGTCTTCCATAGGTACAACCTGTGAAAAACCACCACCTGCTGCTCCACCTTTTAGCCCCATCGTTGGTCCAAGAGATGGTTCGCGAAGTGCAATTACTGTTTTCTTACCAATTTTATTAAAAGCTTGACCTAAACCAACTGTTACTGTTGATTTACCTTCTCCAGCTGGAGTTGGGTTAATCGCTGTTACTAAAACAACTTTACCGTCTTTCTCGTTCTGTAAGCGCTTAAAAATATCAAGAGATAACTTACCTTTATAATGTCCGTATGGCTCTAATTCATCTTCTAAAATATTTAATTCAGCTGCAATTTCTTGAATCTTCTTCATACTCGCTTCTTGTGCGATTTCAATGTCGGATTTAACTGTTGTAGTAGTTGTCATATACCCTAGTCCCCCTTTAATTGGTTCTGATGATATTGTATCAGTTTTTTGTATTTTCTGCACTTATTTACCTCCTAAAAATTCTTTCATTTCTTTATACGTTTTTTAACATAAATACCCATAAGAATGTTAACGATTGTTGTAACTCGATAGGTAGTTGACCTAGCATCTTCTCATTTACTCCGCGCTTATATACACCGATGCCATCTACAACTTCAAAACCTTGTTCTTTCGCTAACTGTTCAAATTCCCAAGGCATCATCGTATTACAAACAACGTCTTTGCCGTATAAACGAGGATAGCTGTTCTCTCGAGGTTTTGCTGTCGGTCCTAAAATTGCAATACATGCATACCCATCGCTTTTTAAAATGCGCTTTATCTCATTTAATGCTCGTAATGGTTCCTCGGTCCATTCTAAAGAATTAATTGCCATAATTGATTCAAATTGCTCATTTTCAAATGGTAAGGAAGAAAGATCCCCTTTTATAAAAGATAAATTCGGTCCTTCTCCGCGCTCCTTCCCTTTTTGAATCATCACTTCTGATAAGTCTACTCCAACTGCTTTATAGCCCGCTCGACTTAATTTATATGTACCGTATCCATCCCCACAACCAACATCGAGCACCTGAGCTTCTTTCTTCACATACTGTTCAAAAAATGGAATAATTGTACTCCTACTCCCGCTATCCCACATCTCCTGACTATTTTGAGTCCAAAATTCTGCACTACTATCCCATTTTTTCTCTACTGATTCATGCCAATTAAATTTCGTCATACATTCCCCCGCCTTCACGTTTTATCACTCATTTCATTCTACATCATTTTCCAAAATTCCTGTTTATCTTCACTAGGAGATGTACAAGCTAATAATGGAATCTTTATTCTCCAATTTTTGCTTTACTTGGGTTTAACTCATACTCATGTTCTTCTCTTTATGTAAGATACTATAGGTACACCCAATTGAAAGAGAGGGATGTACATGCGAAGAAAGAGAAATCATCATTTTAAAAGTGGTGAAAAAAACGAAGAGTATGCAGCTGAAATATCACCAACTGGCATACCAATTAGACATAAGCGTAAAGAAATTGCAAATGAAATAGAAGGTACAAATACCGGTGCAATGGTAGGCTATGTCGCTTTATTTCTTTCGCTTTTCTCAATTGCATTTTATCCGGTTACACTCGGCTCTCTTGCGATTTTAGTCGGCTTATTAGCTGTCAATTTCGGCGCAAGAACACTTGGATATACAGCAATTGGTTTTGGTAGTTTTTCTGTTTTATTTACTTTACTCTATCCGCTTGCTTTGTCAGCGTTTTAAAAAAAACACACCAAGTTATACTTGGTGTGTTCATTCGTGGTACAACATAATATGACCGCATCCACAGCAATGTTTCGCTGTAATTTCTTGAAACACTGGATAATTTTCTTCATCCCGATGCTCAATAAACACCTTTTCAAATCGATACATATTTTGTGCATATGCCCAATCTTGTTTCGTACGGGCATACAAAGTTGAGGAAAAAAACTCCTCACCACCGCAAACGATACATGTATTCTTCATTACTACCCCTCCTATGCTTGTCTTACTTCATCTATATGAACATAAGCATAAGAAAAAGACCTTCTATTACTAGAAAGTCTTCTCTGAAACAAAAAGAAATGTACCAAACATTCCTACTCCGCTATATTCTTTCGTAACACCAGCTTCTGTTTTAAATGTTTGCTTTACAGTCATAAAAAATACACCATTTCGTGCATCTGCACTTTCAAATTGTAATCTTTCTTTTTTACCATCTACATTTTGTGTGCATTCAAAACTACTCTCATTACATTTCAATGCATACTTATCTTCTAGATACAATTTAAAATCTGATTCTTTCGGACAAGTTATAAGTAATATCGCCACGAGAATAATACTTACAATACCCACAATTGTATAATATTTCTTCATTTGTACTCCTTTCAAATGACAAGAAAACTTGACTGCATGCGCCAAGTTTTCTTAGTCCACAACCCATTGCCACTCTTGTTCTTTCTTATCAAAAATGAGCCAACCTGTCTCTGTTGCTTCTTCTTTCAATTCGTCAATATTATCTAGTACCTCATCCGTACTTTCATACGAACCAACTACATATACCGGAATTTCAAGACCTCTTCTTGACTCAATTTTCCCTGCTAGATCAATATAAAGACCATCTTCCATTAATGGAAGAAGCCCCATGATCACTTCTTTCGAAATTGCTGGGAAAATTTTTGATTTTTGGAACAAAGAAAAACGTTTCTTACCGAAAGCACCGAGTTTATAAGGAATGACTTTACTTAACATTCCTACAAAGTCAGCAATTCTACGATAATACACTTTGTTGTACCATCCGTCATCATGTGAAAAATAAACAAATCTATTTTTCAATAGCGGAAAGAATGTTCTTGCAAGTGGTTCTTTTTTGTGAGCCAAATATAAAAGCTCTGCAATTTCTTTTGGCTCTAATTCATCTAAATCGCTTGCATCATCAAAATCTACCCAACAAAATTCATCAAATTCATCAATCTCTGCTTGAATTAGCTTATGTATATTTTCTTCCTCAACATATTCAAATAAAGTATGATAATGAAAATCTGTCCATTCAAAGTTATGCTTCAAAAGCAACACTTGATGAAGCGGTGAAGGGATGTTACTTGCAAACTCTTTAAACGTAATTCCTGATGTAATAAAACAATGACCCCGACGATTACCATTAATATATATCATATTCTTTACTTGGTCAGATCCTCCAGACAAAGCACCTAGCCACCTTCGTTTTATATGTTTCAATTCTATAGCATATTTTAACATGAAAAATTTTAGAAACATAGAAAAAAATTCAAAAACTATTTACAATTTCATGTGTTTTATTACATAGTGATTACAAGAAAAAACACCTGCTCGTGAGCAGGCGTTTTTAAAGGATTTCATCTGGGTTTTGAGGATGATGATTTCCCTCTTTCTTTTCATCTTTTTGGAACATCGATTGAATTTTATCAATTGTTTGTGGAGCTAACTCAATCATTTTTTCTGCTAAATGTGTCGCATTTTGTAGATGCAGAATATTTACTCCATCTTTATTCACTACAAGAAATGCTACTGGTGTAATAGAAACACCACCCGCGCTACCGCCACCAAATGCAGGGTTACCGTTCGCTCTTTGTCCATCATTCGTTTGGAAATCAGAACCTCCTGCTCCAAACCCGAACGCTACTTTAGAAACCGTTAACACCACACCACCGTCAGCCGTTTGAACAGGCTCTCCAACAATCGTATTTACATCGACCATTTCTTTTAAATTTTCCATTGCCGCTTTCATTAACCCTTGAATTGGATGATCCACCGTTCATAACCTCCTTTGTCATATCTTTCCTAGTTTTTCCGAAAGTTTGTGAACTAAACATAAAATTTTATATTGATTTCAAAAAACTTAAGTTGTAATATTTAGAAAAATAAAAAAAGAGGTCAATTCGTTATGATGCGAAAATTAACAAAGAAAGATCATGAACAAGTATTCGCTTACCTAAAAGAAGAAGCAGCCATTAACTTGTTTATTATTGGAGATGTTGAAGCTTTCGGTTATGACACAGATTTTCAAGAATTATGGGGCATATTTAAAGAGAATGGAACATTAAAATCAATTTTACTCCGCTTCCACGATTCATTTATCCCCTATAGTAAAGAAGACTTTGTTACCATTGATTATGAGACACTTCTTTCCGCATATAAGCCGCTTAAACTCTCTGGCAAGTCAACTATTGTAGAAAGATTTGAAACTGCTCCAAGTCTACAATTAGGCGCCAAAAATGAAATGTATTTTTGCGAATGTCTAAATGACAACAACTTACCTAGCACACCAATTTATGAAACAATTAAACTTGACTCACTCGATGATATAGAACGAATTATGCAATTAAGAAGTGACATCGCTGAATTTCCGACTACTAATGAATCAGAGAAAATATTAAGGCAGGCTATTGAAACAAATACAGGACGTACGTATTATATTGAAAAAGACGGTGCAATCATCGCATCCGCCTCTACTTCCGCTGAAAATTCATTATCCGCTATGGTAGTACAGGCGAGTTAATTCACCCGAGGCAGGACAAGCCTCACAAGGTGTTGCTGAATGGTTATCTATGACAGAAACAATATTCTCACAAGAGACCACTTTCTAGTTTACTCACAAGTAGCCTATGGAGGTGGTCTTTTTTGTGTGTACTCAAGGGGGAAAGTAAATGGCACTGCTTAGATTTATGATTAAGGATTACCTAGAAGATAAAGAACTCAGTGGGCTAGCTCCTAGGACAATACAGAGCTATGGAGATACACTCAATGAGTTTTCTCACTGGCTCACTACCGAGAAGGAAATCATTAACATCGAGGATATTACTCCACAGGTTATAAAGAGCTACCTCCTCTACTGTTCCAAGGAGAGAGGAAACGCTGTAGTTACTCGTAATGGTAAGCTCCAGCACTTGAAGACATTCTTTAGGTACCTAGAGGATGAGGACGTTATAGATATCCGTAGCAACCCCACTAACAAGATTAAGCCTGCTAAGACGGACAAGACAATCAAGGTGTACTCCGACGAACAGATAAAGCAGATGCTTAGATACTACAGGAGGATGCGCTCTCGGGAAAACACGTTGTATAGCTACCGAGGTCATACCGTGATAGTCGTCCTCGCGGGTACAGGCATAAGACTAGGCGAGCTGGTATCCATGAGGTGGGATTCCGTGGATCTACTCAATAAGACTATCACTATCTTTGGGAAGAATCGCAAGAGTCTGTCTACTCCGTTAACGGATAAGGTGGCTCGGGAGTTGTACGAGTGGAGATTATTCTGTGAGAAGTACTACATTAAGTTGCCTGCTCATGTGTTTAATGACCACAAAGGTAACCCACTCACAGTGAACGCTGTCAAGTTAATGTTCACCAGGCTTTCAGTTCGTATGGGATTCAAAACTACAGCTCACATGTTTAGACATACCTATGCGAGTAACTGCTTGAGAGCTGGAATGGACATATACACCTTGAGTAAGCTGATGCATCACTCCCAGATAAGAACTACTGAGGTTTACCTACATGCTTTCGGTAACTCGTTAGCTGAATCCAACGATAAGTATAACCCTCTCAATAGGTTCGACCTATAAGTAAACACAAAAGAGCCCTGCTCTAGTTTGGCGGCCAGACAGGACTCTTTCACAAAATAACTATGGAGCTATTTGCTTATATTGTACTACCCTAAGATACACTCTGCAAGTAGCTCCTATTAAGGAGAATATACAATATGAAGGAACTACGAAAATATCAATCTTTTAATTCAATTAATGAGATGGACAATTCTATTAGTGAATACCTGTCAGTGTACAAACTTAAAGAGTCAGAATACACAGTACTATGGAAGCTTGCTTGTTACTCATGCAAATTCATAGGAGTCAGCTACCTTAAAGTAGACTCTTTAGCTGACCTCACAGGATACTCTAAACGCACTATACAGCGTGCTCTTAAGGGTTTATCTGAGCTAGGAATCATTACTCGCATCAACCAATTTAAGCCTATTAAAGGTGGCTATAGTGCTTCAATAACAGTAATCAATCCCTATGAGAGTCACCTCGCTAAGTCACCTTGCGAGGAAGCTGTAGGGCCTACTCCTGAGTGTGTTGAGGAGCATCTTTCTCATACAGATACAATTACTTACAAAACTAAAAGCTCTAAAGATAATACATACGTAGACGAGCTAGGTATAGATCACTTAGTTGCTGTTGGTGTTCCTTCTGAGTTCGCTAGCTCGGCTATCTCCTACTTTGATGCAACTGAGGTGTACAAGCTATGGAGTCGTGTTCAGTTGGCTGCTCAAAAGTACGCACCCGATTTAGTTGATATTGTAGAGGTAGCTGTCTCAGGGTTACGCGCTAGTGTACTTATTAGCAAGATGAAACGTGTACGTGATTTCACTGGATATTTCTATGGCGTTCTGGCTCAGAAGCTATCTACTGCTCAGCGATCTCTTAAGTGCAAACTTTTCAACTTCCTTCAGTAGCATTACTGTAGGTAATAATCCCTCCTATCTGGTTGCTGTCCTATAGCTCTTTAACACAGGAGGTATCTCTATTTAGCTATGCCCGATTGGTTACCAGGGTGGCATTGCATCTGGTTCTTGTACGATTATCCAATTTAGGATAGTCCTCAGTGGGTTGTGTCTAAGGGTCTGGCAACTGATTAGGTATATGCTCGATTGAATGCCATATGATGTAAAATAACATCTCCATTTTCGAGCCACCTCATAAAACGAAGCTCCAGTTTCCCTTGTATGAGCTTTTATCATCCGCCTTATTACATTTATACCTAAACCAGTTATACAACGTGTAATAAGCTTGTACGAACCCTAAAGAATTTTACACTTATTCGAGCTTTCTTTGGTAACCAAAAGAGGTAGCTAACATAATTGGTTGTAAGGATAAACTGTGAGGCAAAGAAAGGGATTTAAAAAAGTTTCCAAAAAAGTATTGACGGTTCTAGAACTTTTAATTAATATGTAATTAAGCCACTCAGGGAATGAGGTGAACATGGCAATTGGAAAGTAAGCAACAAAAGTTTTACGGTAAAGTCAAAGACTTCTACGAGCTGGAGTCCATCGAGGATGCTAAGAGGTTTTATACAGCTTTTAATCAACTCAATAAGATCAACACTGTAGATAAAGCTAATAAGATCGATAAAATGTTAACTCGTATGTATGCTGGTAAGAAGTTAACTGACTAACCTAAAACTACACAAAACAAAATAGCCCTACTCGGTAGTTATACTTTGGCGAGTATACCGAACAAGGCTACGCAATTCAGTCGAACCTATAAGGCTCTTTGCTCCCTATAGTATCACGAGCAGGAATAGCTGTAAAGGTTCGACTTCACAGGAGGCGAATAAGTTGAAACTCAAAGAATGAGTTAAGTCAACCTTGGTAGCTGGCGGCAGCATAAACTTTCTTTACGCAGTCGGTTACATCGTTTCACTCATGATTGTACACCTGTAAGCATTACCTATCTCGTGTAAACAAATAAAAACTAAAGGGAGAGATTTTTTATGACAACAAATACTATTCAACCAACTAATTTAGATATCGCTATGGAGGAGATCGATACTCTAGTATCCAACTTCCAAGACTCACTAACTCGCATTACTAATAAAGTTTGCACAGTAGATACATTCCAACTAGGCCTTACGTATGTAGTTATCTTACGAGCTGGCAAAATCTCTAAAACTCTTAGTTTTAATTTAAACGAAATAACTGAGGAGGAATGTCAATGAAAAAGCGAATAGTTGTTTTCCTGTTCAGCATTATCCTGCTGAGTGCCTGCAACAGTTCTACGATCTCCGAAGAAGAATACAACTCCCTAGAGGAAGGGATGACACTCTCAGAGGTTGCAGACCTTGTAGGAGGAAAAGGAGAACGCACCAGCTCTAACGGCTACATAGACGTAACCTACGATGGTGACGGAGAGGAAACTGGTGAGATTGACTTTGCGGTAATGATATTCGAGAAGGGTAAACTACTGGGGTGGGATCGACAAGATAATAATTAAGGGGGCAGAAACTAAAATCTCTAGGCCACTCCCCCTCGGGCTGACTCTCATTGAGTCGGCTCTTTTGTTTTCTTCCTCAGAGTTACCATTACGGTAATTGAAATTATAGTTTGCGCTCATGTGAATACCCTATGCGAGATTGGTCTACCGGGGCAATACCCTGATGTTACAAATATGCGTTTTCTGCGCAAGAACACACCCCGCAGAAACCCCTCCCCTATGGACATAAAAAAATGAGACAACCTAAGGTGGCTATCTCATTAGTATTCCTATCGTGAATAGTATCGGAAACAATAATGCTAGACTCTGTAGACCAAACCATATAGATCCAGCTAACACTAGGTACATTAGAGCTATAAACAAGTATAATCTCCACCTATGAGACCGACTCTCTAGATCTAATCTTCTTAGCGCTGACTTCCTCTGCGGTGCACTCATTAGCTTCTGTCTTCCTTTCTGTTTATTATTATGACTATCTAGATGACCTTTAAGGCAGCCACCTCACGGATACAGATCTATCCTCGGACTTCATATAAGGAACTCAGCAGCACTATGCATGCCAGCTTCTCGCTCCTTCGAATATCTGTAAGTGTTTATTAGCTTCATAGTATTCCTTTGTTACTCTCTTAGTCTTAACCTCTTCGAGTTCGCCACCTACCGAGGTGATTGCCTCCTCAGTGTATTTCTTGATTAGCCGCTTGAACCTCATTTGCGCTATGATGGGTTTCCCCTCCATAGGTAAACACTGTTGCGTAGTAAATTCTTGTCCGTTATCTAGGTAGGTTATATTTACTTGGTAATAGTTCATATTAGTTTCTCCCTCTCTTCTGCATGTTTAACTCTCTTTTACCTTCCTCTGTGAGAGCGTGTCTTTTGTATTCGAACTCACTAACCTCTCCGGAAGTCACGCTGATTAGTTCTCCTTTAGTAATTGCCATTGCTTTTTCGTAAGCCTTTCTAGTTGCTTCTGTGTATACTACCATCGCTTTTTGTACATCACCCTCAACGTCAAACCAATAGTTAACCTCGAATAGCTCACTGTTTTGTTTGTAACATGATACTACTACAAAGTAATTTCTCACCTGTCATCTCTCCCCTTTATTTATGCCACTAGGCAACCTAGAGGTAGAACAAGCTACCTCATTAGTTATCCTGTAGGGTGTACCTTAAAGCTTTCTGATTGACTGTTGAAGGCCCCCATAGTCGAATCTTGATCCAGTCTGTGCAGAATCAACTACCTCGCGAGATACTTGGTTGATACTAGCTTTCAAGTCCTCTCCATTGATATCTACCTCGCCTTTGTGAATATGCTCTACTACTATTTTGCTACGTCCTCCAGTGAAAGCCTCCAAGCCTGTGCCTGCTAGGGCTACGTCTGCTGAGTTAGCAACTCCTGAGAATGCTCTGCCTACAGATCGCTCCATAGCACCTACTTGAGTTAGCGCTGCCTCGTACCAAGTAGGGAAGAATGCTTTGCCTGACTTGTCTAGGTCTGATAGAGCACCTTTCTTGGCAGGAGAGAACGGTAAGTAAGCTCGGATGTTAGACATACCTCTAGAGACTGCCGAGACAGCGTCTCCGAAGCCTGATGTGATACCATTAACGAATGAGCCTAGCAGTCCTTTACCAGAGTTGTAGAACGTTCTAAAGAATCCAGTGAACTGGCTCACCATACTATTGATTCCGCTACTAACTTTGTATACCGCATCGTTAAACCCGTTAGCTATTCCTTCTTTGAATCCGTTCATCATATCGGTAGCTGCTCTTCCCATCGAGCTAACTTTATCCTCCGCAGCCCTAACCATATCGTTAAACTTCTGTTTAGTGTCATTTACCATCTGGTTAAGCTTGTTAACTGCATCAGTTTTCATCTGCTCGTATTTCTGGATAGCTTTATTCTTCATTTCTTCAGCCTTATTAGAAGCATCCGTCTTCATTTGCTCCCACTTCTGAGCTGCGTCAATTACTAAACTCACAATTTTCTGTACAGCTTCCCTCTTAAGTTCCTCGTATTTTTGAGTTACTTTGTCTTTCATCTCCTGAGCTTTAGCTTTGGCGTCCTCAACTGTTTGGTTCCAGCTCTTCTTAGTATCAGACCACCATTGCTTAGCTCCTGCGACCATCTCGTCGTAGGCTTTGATGACCTTCTTTTTACCTTCTTCCCACTGTTTTTTCATCACATCCCACATCTGCTTGCAGAACTTAACAACCTCATCCCAGTTTTTATAGAGCAGGACACCTGCAGCGATTAACCCTACAATGAGAGCAACTATCCAAGTTATTGGGTTAGCCCACAGAGCAGCATTGAATAGTAACATTGCAGTTCTACATAAAGTTAAGACTGCTTGAGAGTTCTTAAGGAACGTAATTAAGTTTTTCAGTGAACCTACCACACTACTGATTATCCCTACGAGAGCAGAAATCCCCATGAACGCTTTAAAGCCTACCCACACTGCTGCTATTATAGGTATTAACCAATTAGCGTTATCTGCTACGAACTTAATAGCTGCTGATACTAGACCTAAAACGGTATCTAAAGCACCCGACTCTCTCGCCCACTGTAAGAAGTCTGCTGTTAATTGTAAGACTTGCAACGATACAGGATATAACGCTTGGACAATATCCCACAGAGTTAACACTAATTGTCCGATTAGATTCATAATGACAGGTGTACTTTCTTGTACTTGCTTAACGAAGTTCTGAAAAGCTGGATTACTCTGTAGACCAGCAGCCCACTTGGCGAACTTATCAGTCAAACTAACCATTCCATCCCCTAGCTGCATCCCTAGTGGAGTGAAGGCTATCATGATATCCCCTAATCCTTTAAGGATGTTACCTGCTGATATCATTACCTTTTCAAACATAGGTACTGCAAATGTGTTCATATGCTCGAAGAACTTATCAGCTTTACCTTGAGTAATTCCTTCATTCATTTTGCCAATCATATTAGAGAAGGACTGTCCGACTCCTTGGAAGGCAGGGAACAATTTATTCATAGTCAAACGGAGGAAATCTGTGGAGTTAGCCACGAGGCTTAACGTAGTAGGAGCCATCTTGTTTTCCATATCTCGCCAAGCATCACTAAGTTGGTTGATAGCTACTACAGCTTTCTTTTCCTCCTCAGTTAGGTCTTCCATGATAGCCTGCACGAGGGCCATCTGCTTAGCGTATCCTTTAGTGTCCCCAGCAATCAAAGCTGCATTAGCCTTGAGCTGGGCTTCTTCCAGTTGTTTGGCGGTCTCCACAGTCTTCCCTATCGTGGTATATGCCAGTGCTCCGAACCCTGCGGCAGCTACCCCAGCAGTACCGAACAAGGAAGCAATTGCACCGAGTCCGCCTAGCAGAGCTGGAGTCATTGCAGAAGCGCCTATCGTGATACCCCCTATGATAGCTTGCATCTTTCTAGCCTCTGTTGAGGTGTTCCTGAAAGTATTACTAGCTCTGTCTTGAGCTTGTATCATAATATCTATGACTGAAGCCATTTAGTTTCACATCCTTTTAGTTATGAGAACGCACCAAATAGCCTACCTGCAAAGTAGGCTAGAGAGTTGTCGTCCTCACTAGTTATTAATTATCAAACAACTGATTGTAGATATTTACGTTAGATGGATTACCAGCATTCTCCTTAGACTTACGGAACTTACGAGATAACCCTAAATCGTCTAACAGTTTGACAGCCCTATTCTCAAAGTCAACCATACTAACTTTCTCGTTAACCGCATACTTCATAGATGTACCATTCTTTCTCCAGCTCTTAATGAAGTTAATGAGAGCTAGATCTAACTTAGTAATGTCTAGTGGGTCTAAGTCATAATTCTCCTGGTACCACTCTAGGTTGTCGCTATACCAGTTCTTTTCGTCCTCGGTTAAGTTGGCTAGGAAATCCTTTTGGTACAATCCATGAATAGGTGCTCGTCCTTTTTCTAGGTTTTCTTTCATCTTCTTTTTTCCCTCCTCAGTTTTAGCTCCTGTAGATTTCCCTCCGTGCCAGTTACAGCGGAGGTTGATCTCATTAGATGGCTTAGTAGTACATACCTTGTTCTTCATGATTGCTCCACAGATACTCGTTTCCTTCTGTAGCTTCTCCTTGATAGCTGCCATCTCCTCAGATTCTCTGTTGAGGTCACCACTCATGAGCCTGTCTCTTATCTCATTGGTATACTCCCTCAATCCTTCTGGAAGAGGTTTAAGTTGTGAAGGTAATCTCCCCATACTACTACCCCCTCTGCCCTAACCCTAGGCTAGCCATGTAGTTATCATAGTAGGCTTGGTCTTCCTTGCTCATCTCGATAGGTTTTTCTTTCTTGCCAATGCTGATTAGGTACTCATCGTATTCCTTTTGGAACTTAGCCTGCTCGTTAGCTTTCTTCTGTTCAACAAATGCTCGCTTGCCTTCCTCAAGTTGTTTATTCATTCGATCAATCTTCTCGTTAAACTCTTTGAATCGTCTCTCTAGTTTCATTTGTGCTACTCGTTGATCTGGGTTCATGTTTGTTTCCTCCTCGTCTGTTTGTTTATATTAGAAAGCCACCTTCTGAGCTATGGCTGTTCGTCTGTTGTGTAGCTTTCTAGTGGAGCCGATCTACCAAGTTAGCAACCTCCACCTATGTAGTCTGGTTTCAGCGATTACTAACTCAGCATCCAACTCTAGGGTAATGCTATATGATATCCTGGCTCACTTAGATACGAGATAGGTTAATCAATGTTTGGTGATGTAACTCAATACCATTATTTTTGAATACATTCTTGATAGCTTCTTCAATCTCTCGAGCGATAGCCTCAGCTTGTTCGCTTGCTTGTTTGTGGTCTTCATTGTTCATTTGTACTATTGTCTTAAAGTCTTCATTTTGGTCTTCCTCCCTAGAACTAACAGGCTGAAGGCTTTGTGTATCTACGAAGCCATATTCTGTAGCTAAGTCTTTAGACTCTACCGGTACTGATTTAAACTTAAAGACATCTTCCTCTATTCCTAATGCTTTGTTGATGCGAGCTGGAGCGATCACTGATAGGTGAGCCTTTACGTTTTGCTTACGAGCTAAGTCCCCACGAGAACGGAACACTTCTCTTGTAGCTTCTCGCTTCTTCTCAGCTACCTCCACTAACTTCTCTTGTGTAGACTCAATCTCCTTAGCTAACTCCTCTAACTTGCCTTGAGCTTTCTTTTGTTGAGCTAGAGCTTGTTTGTCGTTCTCATCAATTACTAAGCTAGCCTCTACTACAGTTAATGCTTGTTGGATTTTAGACTGATTAGATTGTGCTTTAGATAATTGACTTTGTAGATCCGACTCTTGAGCTAATACTTTGTCTAACTCCTTTTGTGCTGTCTCCTGTTGTTTAACTTTACCGCCTGCAATAATTCCTTTTAGTCTGTTCATCATTTGTCATCTTCTCCTTTTGGTTTGGGTTTAGTTTGTATTGAGTCGGCTAAGGGGTAGCCTGTGAAGCAATAAGGTTAGGGGGTTATTCAGTAATACCAATTAATCTAGCTATCTCTTGTGTACCTTTCTGGCTAACTAACATCTGTAACTTACCTTTCTCTAGAGGCTTGTAACCGATGTAGCCTTCATCCTTCAAATATGAATAGTTAGCTGTATGAACCCATGAGCCTTTCTTCGTGTAGTAGATTACCTTGAGCTGTCTCAGTAGGTTGTTCAATTGTTGAGCACTTCTGAGACCAAGCTGTTTAGCTGTACTCTCCATAGTCGTAAACCCTTCGATGTCTAACACCTTCTCGTGGTAAGCTATGACAGGCGCTTGCTCATCCAACTGAGCTTGTAACCTCTCCCTAGCCTCCACCTGTTCGACCAACTGCAGTAGCGCTTCTTTGTAGGTATTCGGTAGAGCTGGCTGTTCAATAGCCTTTTCCATCTCGTGGAAGCGATCAATGTAGGCTACTGTAAAGAGGATGCCCTTCTCGCCTGTCATCTTGTTAGCTACTAATTCACAACCCTTACGTGTAAGAAGATACTTTCTTCTCGGTTCACCTTTGAGATCTAAGTAAGTTGCTTTCTGGAAATAATCTAACGCCCCCAAATTTGGGTTGGTTAAAAATATATCCATGTAATTATCGATATCTCTTAATAGGTGATCGTGTCTTTTCCTTGTCATGCTCGCAATCTCTAAGCTATCAATGAAGTTTACCTCTTGGTTATTTGCCTGTAAGTTATTTGTCATTCTCTCCATCTCTCCCTTTTAGTTGTTTACTAGCTTACCTTTTTCACATTTTGACCGTGTTGATAAGGACAGCCTACCTCTCTCATAAACTGAGAAATTCTCTCCAGCATCTCCTCAATGTTATACATCGTTACGCGGATCTCACCAATACCACCCTTGATAGTAACTTCTTCAGTAACTTCCTCAATCCCGTTAGCCCACTCAAATGTCTCTACAAAATGAATACTCTTCTTAGGCTTGTTAGTCGCTCTCATATCGTTACCGATGTAGTACGAGTTAGCATGCACTCCTCGTTTGATATGAAGGTAACCCTTTGAGACTAACTCCTCTACGTGGCGTTTTACTGTTCTCAAGTTGTACCCTGTTAGGTTTGCCATGTCAGTATAAGTAATCTCTCCGCCTACAGTAGCAATCATCTTAATAACGTCAAACGTAACTTGTACGCTCTCCTTTACAGTTACACCCTCGAACAGTTCTTCCAGTTCCTTAGCTTCGATTCTAGATGACTCCTCATTCTCTGCGGGCTCTCCTGCCACAGCTAAGAACTCATTGTATTGCTCCTCAGCGGAAAGTCCTGTATGACCGTTCTCTGTACGCCAAACTAAGTAGTCGTTCCATTGCTTGTCCATTAGATCACCTCCATGTGTTTTTGTTTGAGTAGAGTGTACTCTCCTTCGCTTACTTCCATACAGTCGATACTAATCAGGTAAGTAATACCTGAGTCATATACTTGTCTGTAAGTATCCTTTATGAGCCGGATATGCTCATCTTGTTTGCCAACTCCGCAAGCTGCAATGTGATGGCCTATGAGAATGCTGTCAGTATTCTTGAAGCGCCACCTCACAGTGTAATGCAAATAAGTTTTATCCATTAGCTTTTCACCTCCATAGTCTTCATTGCTTGTAAGTGTTGCTCCACTTTCATACCTCTTAGCTTTGACTCGTAGTCCAACTTCATCAGTTCTAACTCGTTATCAATCTCTCTCTTTAGTAATCTCATTTGATATTGCTTTCTCATTATCATCCTCTCCCTATTTACCTTATTTGTACTGGCTCCTTTGTTACCCTTTCATAACCTTGATTAACTTCTCCGGATGTTCAATCTTTAGTGCCGTGGCGATCTTACTCAGCGTTACCATGTTGATCGACCCCGTAGCCTTAACCCGAGATAGTGTCGCTCTTGTGACTCCTGCCTCCTCAGCTAACAATGTAAGCGTCCTGTTGTGTTGCTTACATAGTCCATCTAAATCAATGTAGAACATGATTGTCATATTGGCTTCCTCCTTATTAGCTTTAATCTATAAGTAATGTCAAAGTGTTTAAACAGTTATGCAGCCCCTCCAAAAAGGAGCCAGCCAAGATAAACTCAGCTGGAATATCAATCATCTGGAGAGATGATAATGAACTTGTCACTATGATTTGGAGAA
The DNA here is from genome assembly GCF_040448665.1 of Bacillus cereus group sp. MS39. Classification (NCBI taxonomy): domain Bacteria; kingdom Bacillati; phylum Bacillota; class Bacilli; order Caryophanales; family Bacillaceae; genus Bacillus; species Bacillus cereus group sp. MS39. The sequence goes on from NZ_CP123058.1 coordinate 3,326,849, forward strand.
TCTGTATAGGAGGTACAAGTGTTACTCCTTCTAGCTCACTCAAGGGGGAGAATGAACTAAAAGCAACAACCCTTGTTTATTTCCTATACTATTAAGTAGCAGCATACCCCTCATTAATTGCTTCATATATAAAGTAGTATTACTATGGGGTAGTATCTCGTCTCAAAAGGTTAACTCCTCCTATTGAATTACGTTTCAAAATAAGACACAAGATATATCTGTAAAGAACGAACAAAAGAGCTACCCTCCTCGGGTAACTCAACTTCCTTTTTCCACTGTTTAGCAATCGGCTTCCGGGATGTCATTAGTACTTCGTAGATTCCGTCTTCAGTGATGAAAGTTGATATCTGTTCTCCTCCAAGGGTCGAAACATTGTTTAGTACCTTGTCTTCTTCTTCAACCATTCTCATCATAACAGTCAAATTTGTGTGTCCAATCCACTCAGCAACATCCTTCGCTAGGAAAAGCGGCTCCTCCACAGTTCCATAAACTTTAAAGCCTTGCCCTAGAACTTCCTGTTGGTGTCCTACTGTTAAGTTACTCGTTAATATCAACACCTCATTGATTGCTTCATATATATAGTAGTAACCACCAGACAAGATTCTGTCTCAAAAGGCTAACTTACTGTGATGCAATACCGTATTTCGTATAAATTAGTACTAGTGTGAGCTATGTCTGTTTTTCTCCTCCACTAATAAAGTAGAGTTATACCCCTTATTAATTCCTATACTCTGTAGTAGCCCATCCGTTACCTTTGTTACTCCCTCATATATATAGTACGATTTGAGCAACTACCTCTTTTTTTTACCTTCTCGTATATACATGTTTTACTTCCTCTATAGATATAGTAGTTGTAGGTGGACTACCTCTTTTGCTCCCTATATATACTGTACTTCTTGTGTGACAGTATCTGTTTTTTCTTCTACAATATAGTAGCGATAAGGTAGTCCCCTTTTCCCTATATATAGTAGTTAAAAAGTAATACGCTCTTTTAGGTGGTTCACTAATAAAGTAGCAATCTGGAGGGTATCCCTCATTAGCCCTACACTGTTGTTTGAGAATGGTAAACTATCAGTGTAGGGAAAAGAAGGCAAGTCTGAGTAATCTATTCCTTTTTGTATAAGATCTAACAAGCCGCCAACTCGGGGAATAATGTGGTGTTAATTTGTAGAACACTAGTCCAAACAGAGGTAAGAAAAAACTGAGGAGCTATACTTCGATAGCTGAGAAATCATGAAGATGACCGTGTAAAATGACAATAAAGTTATTTAATTTTAAAATCTAAAACACGTATAACCCCGCCTTAAAATCAGAACGGGGTTAAAATATATCTGTTTGATTTTTGATGTGAAATACTTCACCTCACTTAAAAATAAAATTAGACCCTTCTATATTCGTTTACCTTCTCGTATAAAAAAACATTTGGCACAACATTTTTTTAGAACGGTAAATCATCAAGGTCTATCTCTACTTTTACCTTAGACAATCTCATATCTATGTTATCTAACACTATTTTTTGTTTATAAGACTCCAATCGTTGTAACAATTGATAAAAATTAACAACGATTGAAAGTGGGATATCAACTGCAGTTCTATACCTATAAGCATTATCGACAAAACAACTAATTAATTTACTATTGTCTTGAATATACGTTTCCAGAGAGCTATTTCGAATAAGAGTAGATAAGTAATTCATTATTATATTAGGGTCACTTACTGGCTCGTATCTATCTGTATGGCTTAATACATGTTTCGAAAGTATTTCTGCAAAATCCCTATATAGGCCCTTTTCCTCCTCTGTAAAGTTTATTGCCAATATACCTTGGGAAATATCAAATGAAATGTCCCGAAACGACATATATCTTTCAAGAGGATCTAACCGAATCATTTTATCAATAATATAGTTAAATTTAAAATTAGCAAGACCCTCACCAATAATATTACTGAACAATTTTCCAACAAAATAGATCTCACTTTGATGGTTATATATCCCTTCCTCAGCCGTTTCCTTTGGTAATTGCGTTACCGGCCAGTTCAAGAGAACACTTCTCCCCTCCCGATCTTGTCCTACTAATTTTTTACCAAAACCAAAATCAATAACCTTAACATTTTCATGTTTATCTATCAAAATATTCGCTGCACGAATATCCCTATGTAATATATTCTTAGACTCTAGATACACAAATGCTGATATAGTCTCAGTAAAAATCTCCCCCCAACCTTTCCCAAATAAAGGTTGAAAATCAGCAATTGAAACCCCATCAATATATTCCATTTGAAGATAGCCTAGTTTACTTTCAGGATACAAATAATAGTTATAAACCCTTACAATATTAGGGTGGGATATTGTAAATAAAATTTTAATTTCATCAACAAACCGTTCATAATACTCATTAATATAGTTAGTGTCTTTAGGTGCATACTTTTTAAATGCAAAAAACATATCAGTAGTTTCATCTTTAAAGAGATGTGTATCTCCAGTACCCCCTTGACCAAGTGACTCAATATGTATAAATTGCTTTACTCTATCAAATTTAGCTACAGTACCTGGTTTGACCATTTATCTACACTCCCATTTTAACTATTTTTGTATTATTTTAACATAAATACCTCCTTCTATATAAATAAAACAAGTAAAAATAGTATTTTAATTTAGTTAATCGCATTCTCCCTCCTATTTGATATCGACCTCTACTTTCAATCTTGTACAATAGTACCACCTGTTTAGCTATTAACTTACAATACTGCATTAGTACTTCATAGATCCCGTCCTCAGTAGGTCTTTCTAAAAGTGCTCATTTTTGGCACTCTGTACCTTTTTAGCCACCTCAAAAACACCTGTAATCCTTGGTATCACTAGCTTTTGCTAGGGGTCGGCACTATTCGGCTAGCTCTACGTACATACACTAAGTAGTTAAACCTATGGAGAATAAACCTAGTAGTTAACCCTAATTAGTCCATCTCAGTTTTAAAATATATATAAAGGTCTACTGAGGAAGGACTCTAGGAGTAATACTTTAAAGATTTACCTATCTCGATAACGAGAAGAAAAGACTTTAAAGTATTACCTCTAGAGAATAATCTATTAAGCTATCTCACTATAGATCTTTGTTTTAAATATTTTAAATACCTATAACCTAGAGAAAGATAAACTAAAAGAGGTATACCTATAGAGAAATACTTTAAAGATTTACCTTCTCTGTACAGAGATAGACAAGTCTTTAAAGATTTTAACTCTATAGGTATAGCTCTTTTGGCTTTCTCATATAGTTATTGTTTTAAGTTCATTTAAAATTCAATACTGAGGAAGGAGATCTATATAGGTATTCTCTTAAGTTCTTTTATCTTTTCTTAAGAGGTTATTCTATATAGGTATCCCTAATTAGGTTATTCTCTAGAGTTCTTTTATTTCTTCCTCTAGGAATTATTCTAATTGGTTAGCTATCAGATATATCTTTAAAGCTAAACTCATTAGTTTAGTTGCAATAGTGTATCCATGAGACGGCAAACTAACAGAGAATACTGTACGAGTAATCTGTTAGAGCTGGTACCTGTAAGGAACTTATAGAATACGTCCAATAAGTGATATTGATAGGACAACTATGAGAACGAATAGAATAAACCAAGGGGGATGTTATATGGTTAAACACATTGGATTAGGAGCCTTACTTATAAGTATCGGTTTATTAGCTGCCTGCTCACAGGAAGAAGAAGTTACCACGAAGGCACCATTTGAGGACTATAAGCCATCTCAGGGATACATAAACGAGGGAGAGTTCGAAGCTCTTGAAGATGATATGACTCATGAGGAAGTAGCTCAGTTGATTGGCGGTGTAGGTGAACTCTACAAAAAGGAGGGCTATATAGAAACCATAATCTACAAAGGTGAAGGCAATATAGATTTTGCTATGCTGAGATTCGAAGATGGCAAGTTGGACATGTGGAACAAACACGATAAAGAATAATTACTTTATAGGGATTTACACATAAGGAGTTAGGCTAAGGAGGTCTACTCCTTTATTACTACGTTCTCATAAGAGTCTGCTCAGAAGGTCTGTATGTTTTAGACAGTTGAGAGTTGGATCTATTTAGTTTCCTTAGAGCGCTGTTTCTATCGAGGCGGAAAACTATAGAAGGATAACTACCGGAAGCGAATGTTGAGTATGACTTTTAGTAAAACTGAGGAGGCAACACGACCAGTAGTTATAATGGAGCTAAACCTAACTTTTTATTTAGAGCTAATAACTGGTAGCTTTATCAGTAGTAAACTAAACGATAGCCCACACAATACTAATCCATTTATATATGACTTGGTAATTGAGCTATAGAAATTTCCTTCTAAGGTATGAGATCTATCTGGTTTACTTTCAAACTCAGATTTATCAAATGTATCACCTAGAGCTGGTAGATTTATAGCAACTGACCTGTTCACTTCTGTTAGGATACATCCTTGCTCAATAGCCCACTTCCTCATAGTATTGAATTGTTCTTTACTAGAGTTCGTCCTATCAAAGAATTGCCTTAACCCTTCCGAGGTTAACACTATGAGTTTGTACCCACCAGATGACTGAATAGTTTCCTTCTCTTCCTTGTCTACTCTGCTTAGTAAGTCTGTCATGTTTCTATATCCGATAGCACCCATCAAGATATCCTTAGCAACAAACCATCTTACTCCATTATCCTCGTAAGTTCTAATGCTACCAAGTTGCGACTTAACGATTGAGAACATATCTATCCCTCCTCCTTAGTTTCAATTATATGTCATCTCCTATTAGGAACCAATAGTATTCGTATATTCTGAATATAGGTAATACCTAGGTAATACTGGTGAGATAGCCTCGATGTCCCGACTCTAAATTTTATTTTTCTGGTGGGGTGGTTGTCTCAATAAGTAAATACTTGGGGGCAATTTTCCTATATGATTTCTCCTACATAAGTTTAGGTGCGTACGAGCGTACCTACCCCTGCCTTATAAAATGTGGGGGCACCTACCGAGGTGGTAGCTAAGAAGGCTGGTTACTACTGGCCATACCCGAGGAGGCAGGACTATACAGTTTACACCGTAGCCAACTCATTGGCACACACATTAAGGCAAACTAACGAGCAGGACACATAGCATACACTAATGCAATGATCACTAAGGTATACACAGCGAGAACGGATACCATATGCCCTACTCGATAGACACAGCACAGTAGGTACTAACCAATGTGATTCCAAGCATAGCAGGTATACATGTAGAGCTAGGCCATAGCACTAGTCATATAGCTACCTACTCATACAGGGCAATATAAAGCCTACGAGAGGCTAATCTATATAGAGCTATCTCTGCGAGTACAGTATCTTAAGCAAGAATAAACGAAGGACTTACGAGGCAGGACTAACCTAGTATCCCCTCTCTATGTGTAGCTCAGAGGAAGGTTCAAGAGTTCAGCTCTGTGTTTGCTGCCTTATCGTTGTAACTAAAACGATTACTTCCTATAGCATTAATTATGTAAACTAATTGATAGTAAGTAGAGGGTATCTAATGAGCCAGGATACATTGGTACAACTACATTGTCTATCTCACAAGTAGCTGCTGCATAAAATACTGTATAGTTGTTACTGTATAGAACAGTGTATAAAGGCTAATATTCGAGCAAGCAATATACAGATTATAATCTTGTAAGCACTTCTATTAAGCTATTTCTATTCAGTGATACTTATGCAATCACTGTTGGGTATAGGTTTGATAAGGTAGCACAATTAGAGTAGTACCTATCAGGGTATGATCAAAGGAGGTTTCACCTTCTCAGGTTGATCTGAACAGTTATGTTTTTATAACTTTAAAGTTCCTATGTTGATGTACTGAAAAGTGACTCCATCGAGGTGAGGGTTTTCCTCACTAGGTAATTAAAAACTTGAGGAGAAAATCAGGCAATAAACAACTCACAAATAAAAATCCAATTAGAATATCTTTAGATTACCTATAAAGTGACCTAGGAGTTATTCTAATTGGATTTTCTTATTTAATAAGACATGAATCTGATTAGATTATACTCTAAAGTGAATCGTTAAGTAGTACTCACTTGCTACCTTTGGAACTTCCTATTAGCTATTTCTATCGGATTTGTTCCTTTTGGAAAATCAACAGGGAATCCACTAATCTCTAAGATATTACTTCCCAGCTCAACTCGGATATTTTGAACTCTATCAATTTCTATTTTAGAAAACTTGAACATATCAGCTATGTCCCCAACATATTTTCGTGCTTCTAATTGTAACTCCGCATCTGACTTTACATTGTCACCCGCATTAAGTAACGGTGTTATAGCTGATAGTAAATAATTGATTATACCAATACCTTCATCAATTTCTTTGTGAGAAGCTGCATATTTAAGACCCCTAACCAAATCAGCATATGCTATTTCTATATTTTCTCTTGGCTGTGATATGATGTATTGAATCTCCTCAACAGCTGCAGTTGGTTTCCCCTCAGTTACCTGTGATGCTAACAGGTAGTAGTTTTCAATAGTACCTTTTCTTAAAACGAAACAACCTGACAGTTCTAATACATCAAATAAAGAAGTTAACATTTGCTTTACGCCATATAAAACCTCTCCATTATTGAAGCTTTTAAGCTCTTCAGCATCAATCTCAAGTAGCGTCGCCATCCCCGCTCGTCTCTTGGCAATCATTTCATCTTTTTCAGTGTCACGATTAATCCAATAAGAATGCCGCTCTGCCAATAGATGTATATCCTCCCAATGTTCATCAATTGTTTTTGTAAACATGCTATATACACTCCTTGAGAATGATGTAAAATCAGCATGTGCCATTCCTCGAACTTTTTCTATTATCTTCTCATCATCAGCAAATATATTAACAGATGCAATATTATCAGCTACAGTATCCAAATCAGTTATTACAACTGGCGTTTTTCCTATTAATCTCATTAACTTCACTACAACCGGAATTTCACCCTTTCCAATAACAGGAACTAACTGTGCGCCTCCCGCTTCTAAAAATATTTGTAGATGTTGATTTAACGCATTACAAATAAGTACATCACTTGGCCCTTCTACTAATAATGGCTTTGAACTAAAGAGTGCAGACTTATGTGCTTGCCCTAGTCTGGTAAGTAATTCTTTTACTTTTCTATTATTAAGTTCTCCTGCCTGTGGATCAATTTGCACTGGTGGCTTCATTGTATTCTCAAAAAAGACGATTTTAGTTAAATCTTCTGGAACTAATAAGCTAACAAACTCTGTAGAGTGGGTTGCCAAGATAATCATTTTTTTTGATTTATCCTCTGGGTCTCCAGCAACCTTCTTTATCTCCTGAAATAAAAAAGCTTGTAATTGTGGATGCAATGAAATTTCTGGTTCGTCTATTAGAAGCACACTAACTTCGTCATCATAAAGCGCAGAAAGAAGTGTTACCAAATGCAATAGGCCACTCGCTTCTCTTGTAGCAGAATAAGGTTCTCCCTCTAATCCACTAAACTTTATTTTTAACTCACCTGCATCCCATTCAATAAATATATTTCTTTTAAAAAGTGTACTTAATCTCTCACTTACTTTTATCCTTATATCATGTCTCACACTCAATGTATGGACATCACCAGAAATACCTTCAGCCTGATGTCTATACTCCCTATAACTCACTCCACCAAATGTCATACTGTCATGATTTGGATAAGTTATACCATCGTGATTTGAGCGAAGGGTTTCAATCTTCGAAAGCCGACCAGCTGTCACTAACCTTGTTTTTCTATTTAAATATTCATAACCAAATATTTCTTTTAGTTTTCTTAAAACTTGAGATTTACCAGATCCATTTGGCCCTAAAAATGTAGTTATTCCACCATAAAAATTTATATTGAACACTTCTGAAGAAAATTGGTTATATATTTGTATTTCTTTATGGAATGGATAAGTTATTGTCTCCACCTTCTTTTCTAATAATTCTAACTCTAAAGTTTATTTTATCAGATTACTAATCCATTTTATACAATATACAAAACTAAATATTAAGCTTCTGAAAAACTACCAAACTCCCCCTCAGACAAACCTTACGGTCTTCCTCTCTCTCGTACTACCTGTGAGCCATACCTTCTCAAGATAAAGGCAAAAGAGATCAACTATCTAGTCCTCTTCCTAAGTCTAACTCCATAGAAAAACACTGCTTAGATTCAAACAGTGTTTAGGTGATACCTATTTATTTTCTTCCCCCTGAGCTGGAGCTTTTGGAGAAATACCATTAATCTTTAAAGCTAGCTCAACAAGTGCATCTTCTCTCTTGTCCTCATTCTGAATCTTAGAGAGTAAGAAATTGCCAAAATAGAAATGGTGAGTGTTTACAAAACGATTGTGAAACTCTGTTAATGATTTTACAGTCTCAGAATGCATCTTTAAGTAAATTACAGCAATAAAATTAGATAGAATAGCTCCTATCGCACCTACTGAAGCTACAATTACCTTATTTTCTAGCTCATTGGAACTGTTAGCGATTAGAAAATATAAAGTTATCCCAATTATTGCAAAACCAATTACTATGCATACTATACCAACAAAAAATATCCATGAACTTTGTTTAAGATTCTCATCATAATATCTTTTTAATTCGAAATGATGATGTTTAAAAAGTGTCTCCGACCGCTCTTCTAATGATGAGTACGAAATACTTAATAGATTTAATTCGTTCTCTATCTCCTGAAATTCAGTTATATACTCATTTGATGGTTTCATTAAGGGGTGTAAAAAACAAAACATTACTAGGAGTGTAAACATTATTATTGTAATGAGTAAAAAAGGACTTGTAAATGTCCCAAAACTATTTTCTTTAAGAAAGGCTTCTGCAACATAGAACAAATATGCAAGTGCACAGATACATACAATACCTAAAATTAAGTAAAGTCTGTTTCTATTCTTCCTCTCAATAATCAATTGATTCAATTCTATTTTTCTCTCTTTTAGTATAGTTCTACGTGAAGTTGGTAGTGGATTAGTATTCATCTTAAATTCCTCCTTTAATCAATATATCTTTCTATTATATTATAACGTACCATGATTTAACAGACGATATTTACATCTCTTATAACGATTAGCCAAGACACCCAACCTAAATCACTAATTAATACTAAACTTGAGAACCCTGACTCTGGGTTATACCTTCTCAGGATAAAACAAAAGAGATCGACTACATAGTTATCCTCCTCAGGTTAACTACATAATCCATCTCTCTAGTTACCAGTTCATACACGAGCTAGGTAAATCCCTTAGTTCAGCTTTCTTTCCTATCTCACAAGTGTCCCCTGAATAATTTACCTCTGATAGTTATTGACTCACAAGTCTGTAACCTCTATAATTTTCCTAAATGAATAACTAAAAGAGTGGTCACTCATAGATAAAACCTCATCAGGCTTAACCTCCGCCTCTACTTCCGCTGAAAATTCATTATCCGCTATGGTAGTTGGTGTATGTACACACCCGAATTATCGTGGAAATGGCTACGCTTCACTCATACTACAAAAAATGATTCAGGACTTTACGAAAGAAGGCCGAACACTTTGTTTATTTTATAACAATCCAGCTGCTGGACGAATTTATAAACGACTAGGATTTAAAGATATCGGGATGTGGACGATGTATCGATAATAAGCAATCGTGTTCGCTTAATTACGATACTTTAGAGGTTGGAGACGTACAATGAGGAATGTTTTTGTGCAATACGGTTGTTGATACCGTTCACTCTTAACGATGTTTATCGTTATCCACATTTTACCCTACATCTTACTATTTGTACAAGCGGTAATATGTGAATTCCGTTAAATAAATACCGCAATAAATTCCGTATTCCGACGAATTTATCCACAAAAAAGACCGCCCTCTAAGGCGGTTTTCTTGTTGTATTCATTTTTCTTCCATCGCATCCAATACATGCGTCTTCAAATATAAATACGCCGATATCTCCTCTTTCGTCATCCCTCTATCAGCACACACTCCGTCTAACAGAACCCATTCAGAATCTCCTACGAAATTCAAAAAGCGCTTCTTATCTTCAGCTACTACCAACATCATGGCTAACTCTTCAGTACTTGTTATCTCACGTTTCCGTCCTAGCTCATCGATATAGAATACGGATATTTCATTATCTGAGCGATACACCTCAAATTGAAACGTCTGCTTCCCTCGCTTCACTTCAATAGGATACCACTTTAGTTCTTCGTAACCTGGCATTGATGTTTCGTATTAGGGTGCGTGTCATATTTCGACTCCTTTTTCGTTATGTAATAACTACACAACTAAGTTTACCAAAGTTCCATTAAGTAAACGTTAAGCTAGCTTAACGATTTTAATATACATTTACTCTATATCTATCATATTGTTAAATTTAAAAGTAAGTTTGTTATGGAATAAATAAAAAATTCCACACATATACAATTCCATTTTGTTGTTGATTTCACAAATTATCCCTATAAATATCAATATATCTATTTACTTTTAAAAGCCAATATTATAATATACTAAAAGTAATACACACATAGGGAAGGAATGGAAAATATGTTAAAAAAACTAAAAAAGGTTATGTTTGTTGTAATTGCTGCTATTACGTTATCTACAGGGTTAGCAACAATCGCCCCAAAAGAAGCTTCAGCACATTGGGCAGATCCTCAAATGGATTGGGCTATTAGAAACTATGTCATTAAATTTGATATGAGAGATAGTCCGGCGTATCGAAAAGACTTTTGGATTATGATTGCTAATTATTCTCAAAGACGGTACAACTCTTACGATGAAGCGCGCCAGTATGTAATAAATCGAGGTATTTCTGACGGATCACGTGGAGCTGATCGGATCACTCGTCATGAAGCGGTAGCCATGCTCTATCAAAAGCGTTTCAATAGCCCTGCATGGTCTCCTAAAGGTGGTTTCAGTAATTCAATTGCATGGGGAACAGGTCAAGGTATTTATGACGGTAGTCGTGGAAACGACTTTGCAACCAGAGCCGAAGTTATTACTATGTTATACAAATACACTGATAAGGGTAAGTGGGGCTAATCGTATATCGACTATGTCTCTAAGCCAGCATACATAGATATATAGATAAAAAGAATGCTGTGTTTAAACTTGATGAACCGAACAAAAATAAAAGCCGCCCAACAGGACGGCTCTTATTTTTGTTAATCAAACTATTCTTTTATTTAAATGAACCCCAACTACTAACACGTTTTCCGTTTGAAGTTTCACCAGTTGCAATGTAACCATATCCGTTTGAACGTGGTTGACGTATCCATACATAACCGTCTTTTTCATAACCGAATGCATCATACTTTACTTCATCGCCTGCATTAAGTGTAGCGATAATTGGAGCATCAGTTAATGGTGCGGTACGAAGTTTAATAGATGTATTTAACTTAAATACACCGTCTTGTTTTGTAAACCAACTAGAATCATATTGACTATTTGCAATTGTTTCATCTACTCCAGTAAACCATGAAAGAGGTTTATCTCCTATAAGTGAGTTAAGATCACACTTACCAATGCCAGGTACATTTCCAGTTTCAGTGTACTGCCAAATATCACAAGGATACGCTGGCTTATTATCACCATATCGCGGAATCCATACAAAATCAGCTTGTATATTACGCGCTCCAAACGAATCATACGTATGATGCCCTACATATAACCCTATCTTTTTAGCTCCTAGTCGGCGTAGTTCATCGATAAACGCCTGTGTCCCACCTTGCATATCACTCATTGTTTGCACTTCAACATCAGCTACCCAAAACTTAGCTGATTTGTCACCACGAGCCCAAAAGTCTTGCGCTTCTTTCTTGGCATCGTTGATAGATACAAAACGACAAAATGCATAATTTCCAAAAGGAATATTCCTTGATTTCATCGCTTGTACATATCCATTATACAAAGGGTCTACATAATTCGAACCATCTTGCACACGTGCAATTACTAAATCTAATTGCGGTCCTGCTACATCCCAATTAATGTCTCCATTCCACTTAGAAATATCTGCAATATAACCCATTATTCAACATCTCCTTTTTTATTATCATATTCAGAGCTTGTTTTTTTGCTCTTACCACCTAAAACTTCTACTGCGTTTGTTAACGCTGAAGGTAACGGGATTCCCATACGCCCTGCATTTTCTAAAAGTGAAAGCAACTCATTTCCGATAAAGAAAAAGATTGTCGCTTCACGAATAGCACTATTACTTCCAAGTGCTGTATCTAACTGAGTCGCGACTCCAACCAAAAGAAAAAGCACCACCTTTTTGGCGATGCCTTTAAAACCAACTTTACTTTTTAGTTCTCCGTTGTATCCTGCTGCTATCATGCCAGTTAAATAATCAATAACTGCCATCGTCACTAAGATTTTCAATGTTGCATCCCATCCTCCCAAAAAATACCCGCAGAATCCACCAAATGTAGCTATAAATGTTTTCAATAATACATCAATACGATCCACTTATTTACCTCCTTTTTTAAAAATAAAAAAAGCCCACTCTATTGCGCGCTTGTAATTAAGTCTTCTCTTCCATTTTCAGTTAAGTATTTATCAATTCTTTCTTTATATGCTTTCATCTTTGTGACGATAAATGTATACGTAAAAACTTCATCAATTACTCGTTGAGCCATGTACTCAGCCATGTTGCGTCAGCTCCTTTTTATTAGATACTAGAAATAATTAATTCATCTAAAGCTTGCTGCATTAATTCTTGTTGCTTTTTAAGCTTATCAAGTTCACTTGGTTGTGGTATTTGTGGCTTGTTCAACTCATCCAGTTCTTCTTGTGTGATTGTTTCAATCCACTTGCCATCTTTAAAAACAGGTTTCCAGTTTGGTTGTGGGAGGGGAATCTCTGTTGCATTATCAGGAATATCATAGACGTCTTTATACCCAATCACATCTTCCTCTTCATACCGCACTTCTTCATTCCCGTATATAGGGTACTTATAACCATCGGCTAACCATCGGCTTCTTCTGTTCCGATAACCACCGTTTCGATTCTCGTTTTAGTAACCATACCTCTTATTTCTTCTTGTCTTGGAAAAATAACATCATCACCTATATAAGCTCCTGTGTCTTTGTTGTACAAATAAATATGTTTCATTGTTCAGCCTCCTTAAATGAGATACGTAAGTGTGAATGACCAGAATTTCAAAGGGGTACTTCCTTCGGATATCCACTCGCAATGGACCGAACCATCCGCACGAATGGTAATAATACCTTCAGCGGAATTTAGATCACTTTTTATATATGAACTTGAAAATCCCATATCACTTAACGGACGGAAAGTTGTTGGAAGTGTAGTAATGATTTGGTTATTTTTTACGCCTATAACATTAACAGTTAGGCAAACGGTATTTCCTGTTCTTTTTACCTTAGATGTTTTACCTGTTTGATTTGTTACTCCGTTTAGTAGAGTTAGGTTTGTCCAATCGGTGTCGTTCTTTGTTTTGAAATCAGCTAGTATACTGAAAGTTTTAGTTGCTGTATCGTGTTCGAAAACAGTGAGAGCATTTACGTTATCGTACAATCTAAGCTTATTGGCGCTATTCATACCTAAATTAGTTTGGACTGCTCCATCTTTCGACCATAATATATCCCTAGCCGCCGTTCCAGTTCTGTCCAACGTCAAGTTTCCACTCATAGTATCTCCAGCTTTTTTAAGTACGTTTGTACCTGAAGCTAATATGTTAAACGCGTCAGTGTCATGGTTGTAAGCCCACGCTGTTTTAGTTCCTCCAGTGGAAGGAAAACCTTGAAGAGATGCGCCTGTTGCACTCATAGTCATTTGCCCTTTTTTAACTCCCCCAGCTGTCCACTGTAAGGTTTTGAAACCTCCAGTGATGTCCATGTCAAGATTACCTGTCATAGTGTCGCCACTACGTTTAACAACGTCTGCCTTATCGACCGCTACTTGCAAAGCATCTATCTGTTTCTTGAGCTTATCAAAGTCTGAAATATAATCTTCTATTTGGATAGACCCTTGCTTCACATCACTTCCTAACGAAATACGTATATCTTGCGTTGTAAAACGTTCAGTCCCTTTTTCAAAAGCAAAGTAACCAATCCATACTCTGGCACTTGATACAGCTTCTTTTGAAACGGTATATTCAAACACTCCATCTTTTGCATTCGTAATAACTGCATCGTCACGAACGAAATTACCGTAGGGGCTAATTGCTTCATACTTTACTACATAGCCCGTTAAATCCACTGGTTTCCCTCGTTCTTTCAGGTTAACAATAACCTTAAATCCTTTTCGATCATTCTCCCTTGAACTTATCGTTCTCGTCATGATCATGTTCGCTAGATCGATTAGCATCGCTTCCTAACTGTCCTAAAAGCGAGAAAATACCTTTGATTAGTGCTTCGATTAATTTAACTCCTGCTTCTAAAAGCTTCGGTAGGTTTTTAATTATTTCGCCAACGAGAGTTATGATTAACTTAACTGCCGCTACTATTAATTGTGGAATCACTTGAAAAATACCAGCGATCAACGCTAGTAGAATGTTAACCCCTGCGCTTATAATCTGCGGTAAATTAGCGATAAGCGTCTCGACAATTTTAGCGATTAACGTTAAAGCTGCGTTAATTAACTGCGGTAATATCTGAACAATCCCATCTATCAACGCCATGAGTATCTTTACCCCTGCATCAATAATTGCGGGTAGATTCGCTAGAATTGTATCAGCAACTTTCGTTATTAAATTGACTGCTAAATCAATTAGCTGAGGTAACATTTGTACGATACCGTCTATTAACGTAGTCAATATCGAAATACCTGCCGAAATGATTGCCGGTAAATTCGCTGTAATCGCATCGATTAAAGTAGTAATAACCGTGATAATCGCAAGTACTATTAACGTAAGCGCTTGTGTAATACCTGTAATTAGCGTAGTCAATAAGTTAATACCTATCTCGATTAACTGAGGTAAGAACGATATCAATCCGTTGATAATCGTTACAGCTACGGGAATTAACGTAGGTATCATTTGCATGATTCCTTGGATTAGCGTAAGAATCAGCTGTAATCCCGTTTGGATAATCGTAGGTAGGACTTGTACAATTCCAGTGATTAGCGCCTGTAAAATTTGCATACCTACTTCAATTATCATAGGTAGATACGTAGCAATTGACTGTATAATCGTATTGATCACTTCAACCATCGCTTCTAGTATCGAAGGTGCCGCTTGGACCAATCCGTTTACTAGACTCATAATCATTTGCGAGCCAACTTCGATTAATTGCGGTAGTGTTCCCAATAGGAAAGCTGCTACTGAATTAAAGACATTCGTAATTACATCTAAAATAACGCCTTTGTTAGTATCGAGATAGTTGGCAATTGGGGCTACATATTTATATTCAAATTCTTTCCACTACAAATAGAGATATTTATGAAACATTCACCACACTTATGTCGCTATTATCTTTACATGCAAATCCCCTTCTTAATATTACTGCTTCTTATTATACTGCGCTTTCAAATCAATATATTCCTGTCTCGCATCCTGATTATTACCTTGGTTACTATCAAAAGATGTATGTATTTGTGATATATATTTTACTAACTTGCCCTCATCATTTCTCTTCTTATAATCCAATACAATACTTACTTCCAATATCTGCTTGAACCATTTTTAGAATCAATATGCAATGCGATTGATCCACCACCATATTCATCATATTGTATTTTCAACTTATCATTAATAATACTCTGAAACTCTAATTCAGTTAGTTTGTATCCAACAGTACTAGGCTGATCAAACTTTTTTATATCACCTCCGGGCTTCATCTTTAGTTTCCCTATTCCTTTTAAACGATCTACAATTAAGTTCACATATGAAACATCCAGGTTTGAATCCGGACTTTGTACCTGTCCATTTTGATACATAATATTGGTACTATAATTAACTTCTTCTTTATAATTTTTATTATCTACTTCCGAGGTAATTTCTTGTGTTGTATTTCCATATAAACTTTTATCTTTTATATTATATACACCTGTCGAAGTTTGGTAGATTGTTTTACTATGCTCTCCATCTTCTTTTTGTTCATATGTACTATATATACCTCTTTGTTTCACATACGCATATCCATCATCACTAGCGGACATAACCTTTTTCATGTCACCTTCATCCAATGCCTTAACAAATGGCTCATACTCTATCTTTTCTTCAAAAAAACTACATGCTTGTAGTAGGCTGATTGCTATTATGATAGGAATCATTTTAGAAACCTTTTTTGTGTTCATTTCATCATCACACTACACTCTCTATATTTTCGATCAGATTATCTTCTAATCACTTTAATCACCTTACATAAGTAAATTTTCTTTTTGTAGTTCAAATACTCTCCTATAAATTATTACTTTTTCACCATCAAAACTTACAATACACACTTTCTTTATGCCTTACGTTTCGATTTACCTTTTTTATTTTTCTTTCGATATCTTGGAGTCTCTCTTTTATGTTGCTCCCATGAAATGTTAAATGACGGAAATTTAAACCTGCAATATGCTAATAGCTGAAATTCAGCTGCTCCGATTGCTATCGTATACATTAAAAAGGTCCCTACTACATACATAAATAAATCATCAAACCCATAATCGTTATGAAAATATAGCAAAATAAGAATAGTTACTGCGTATAGTATAGCCCACTTCATCATCTTTCCTTTTGTTTTACTAAAGAAAGAAGCAGACCTCTCATCCATACTAAACGCACCTTCACTCGCTTGTTTAAACGTATCAATTGTTGTCACGATATGAAAAATCACTGCTCCTAAAAGCAATAAACCCGCATACAGTATTGTAATCCAGTCAATTGAATTATTAGCCATTTTAGTAACAGTCAACGCAGTAGGAGCTATTGTTGCCATTTGGAATGCATATAATAATACGACAAGGGTTTGTAGTTTTTGAAATTTAAATTGAGCTATCGGAAATGAATAAATAATGAAAAGAATTATTTGTAGGCTGTACAATAACACTTCTAACTTAACAATTCCTATATTAAAGAGAAGCATACAGTAATCCCACCCAGCTGATAAAACAATAGAAAAAATAGTTATTGAACTAAATAGTATTCCTCCAAACATAAATCCTGTAGCACCTTCTGGACTTAAACGATCTTGACATGTCATCCGAAACTTATCTAAATCTTCTTCTTTTATATTCCACATCCTGACTCTTCACCCTCTATACAGTTTAAATAATTTTCATTCACTTCAATTCTATTTCACTCTTATTTACTTTTCGATTGGGATTTTGTATTTTGCCTTCAAAATCTCCCACGCATTCTATCATTCTCTTCCCACGTTATATTAAATGGCGGACATTTAAATTTATTCTGCCATTTCCCTTTATGCCTTACGTTTCGATTTACTATTTTTATTTTTCTTTTGATATCTTGGAGTTTCTCTTTTATGTTACTCCCACGTTTTATTAAATGACGGAAATTTAAATCTGCAATACGCTAATAGCTGAAATTCAGCTGCACCTATGGCTATCGTATACATTAAAAAGGTCCCTACTACATACATACCTAAAGTATCAAATCCATAATCGTTATGAAAATATAGCAAAATGAGAATAGTTACTGCGTATAATGTAGCCCACTTCATCATCTTTCCTTTTGCTTTACTAAAAAAGGAAGCGGATCTTTCATCCATACTAAATGCACCTTCACTTGCCTGTTTAAACGTATCAATTGTTGTCAAAATATGAAAAATTACTGCTCCTAAAAATAATAATCCTGCATACAGTAATGTAATCTGATCAATTGAATTATTAGCCATTTTAGTACCAATCAAAACTACGAGTAATATTATTGCCATTTGAAATGCATATAATAATATAACGAGCTTTTGGGAATAAATATAGAATCAAAAACATTACTTGCAAACCATATAACACTAATTCAATCCTAACAATTACCTTATCAAACAAGGTAGTATAATAATCCATTCCTCCCACAAAAATAATAACCATAAATAATGAAGTATAAAATATCGTTCCAAGCATAAATCTCGTCGCACCTTCAGGACTTAAACAATCTTGACATGTCATTCGAAACTTGCCTAAATCTTCTTCTTTTATATTCCACACCCTAACTTTTCACCTTCTATACAGTTTAAATAATTTTCATTCACTTCAATTCTATTTCACTCTTATTTACTTTTCGATTTGGATTTTGTATTTCGCTTTCGAATTCTCCCACGCATTCTCTCATTCTCTTCCCACGTCATATTAAATGACTTGAATTTGAATCTACAGTACACCAATAGTTGAAATTCTGCTGCTCCAATGGCTACTGTATACAGTAAAACAATACCTACCGCATAAAGAACTAAAACATCAATTCCATAACCATTATGAAAATATATCAAAATAAACAGGATTAGCGCATATATTGTAGCCCACTTCATCACATCTCCTTTTCTTTTACTAAAAAATGAGATGGATCTTTCATCCTTACTAAACGCACCTTCACTCGCTTGTTTAAATGTATCAATTGTTGTCACAATATGAACGATAACTGCTCCTATAAATAATAACCCTACACAAATTAAAGTCATTCGATCAATTGAATAATCAGATATTCCAGGAAGAACTAACGCTGTAAATGTTATTGTACCTAATTGAAATGCATATAATAATACAACGAGCGTTTGTAACTTTTGAAATTTATAACGTGCTTTTGGAAATGAATATAGAATTAAAAAGATGAATTGTAAGCTATATAAAACAATTTCAGTTTTAACAATTGTTTTATCAAAATAAGTATGATAATAATCCAATCCCCCCATAAAAATAAAAAACATAAATACTGAAGTATAAACTATCCCTCCAATAAAGAAAACCATAGCACCCTCAGGACTTAAACGATCATTACATGTCATCCTAAACTTATATAAATCTTCTTCTTTTATATCCCACATCCTGGCTCTTCACCTTCTATACAGTTTAAATAATTTTCATTCACTTCAATTCTATTTCCCTCTTATTTACTTTTCGATTTGGATTTTGTATTTCGCTTTCGAATTCTCCCACGCATTCTCTCATTCTCTTCCCATGACATATTAAATGACTTGAATTTAAATCTACAGTACGCCAATAATTGGAATTCTGCCGCTCCGATTGCAACCGCATACATTAAAACAGTTCCTACTCCATACATAACAAAAAAATCAATTGAATAATCATTTTGAAAATACATCAGAAGAAGTAGTATTGATATATATATTATAGCCCCCTTTATCACAGCTCCTTTTGTCTTACTAAAAAACGAGGTGGATCTTTCATCACTACTAAATGCACCTTCACTTGCTTGTTTAAATGTATCTAGCGTTGCTGCAATATGGATAATAACTGCTCCTACAACTAGTAGCCCGGTATACATCCTACCAATTGAATTATCAGCCATTTCAGAAACAATCGAAACTACAAATAATATCGTTCCAAGTTGAAACGCATATAGTAATACGATTAGCGTTTGTAACTTTTGAAATGTAAAACATGCTTTCGGAAATAGATATATAATTAAAAATATAATTTGAATACTAAATAACACAATTTCAGTTTTAACAATTGTTCTATCAAAAAAATTGTTGTAGTAATTCAAATCACCTACAAAAATAATAAACATAAATATTGAAATATAAAATATTGTTCCAAGCATAAAACCCGTAGCACCTTCAGGACTTAAACGTCCTTGACATGTTATTCGAAATTTATCTAAATCTTCTTCTTTTATATTCCACACCTTGACATTTCACCTTCTATACAGTTTAAATAATTTTCATCCACTAAAATTCTATTCCATTCTTAATATTTTTAAGTACATAAATTTTTGTACAACTAAATTCAGATAATCTTTTAGGTATATCATTACCACATTAATTACCATAATCATATACTCAGAATGCTTTTTGATAGTTCAAATAGTATCCTTTCTCCTCAAAAGTTCCAAATATTCTTCTTTCAATTAAGTATAACCGTCTTCTTGTCACCTTCATCCAATGCCTTTATTAGACTCTCATACTCTATTTTGATTTACCAAAACTATACGCGCTCAGTAAAACATAACTGTTATCACAATAACTATTTTTTACTACCCCTTTACTCATATCCTCACAACATTTATCGTTCTCAAAATTCAATCAAAATATATTATTTTTAATTTATATACTCTTTTTCATAATTTACATATTCTTTTTTGGCACTTTGATTATTATCTTCTCTGGTATGATAATATGTTGAAATTTCTTGATTGCGTTTTATAAGCTTATCTTCTTTTCTTTCTTCATAATTTACCGATATTGTTATTTGTATTATTCTCATTTGATTTTCTTTTGTATCATTAGGCGTATTAAATTCAATCATCAATATTGCAGAATCAAATTTATCATATTTTAAATTTAACTTGTCATTTATTATGCTTTTAAACTGTAATTCAGTTAAATTATAGCTTATTATGCTCGGTTCACTACATCTTTTTGTATCTTCACTCGGTTTCAATTTACTAAGTTCATTTAATCCTCTAAACATTATTTTTACATATGAAACATCTATGCCTTGATTCTGGGCTATTGAACGAGATTTTTCATTTTTCAAATTTGTACTATAGACAGTTTCTTTTTTGTAATTTTGATTACTACCAACGTTTTTATCATTTTTTATATCAGTAGCAATCTTTTGAGTTGTTTTCCCATATAAGTCGTCTTCTTTCACATTATATACTCCATGGGTTGTTTGATATATTATCCTGCTATGTTCACCATCTTCTTTTTCTTCATAAGTACTTTCGCTAGTCTCTTCTTTCACATATGCATATCCATCATCACTCGCAGACATAACCGTTTTCATATCCCCTTCATCCAATGCCTTTACTAATCTCTCATACTCTATCTTCGTCTCCCCAAAACCACATCCACTTAATAAACTTGATACTATTGACAGAACTATCATCATCTTAGATTTCTTCTTTAACTTCATACTGACACCCCGTTGATTTCTCTAGGCATTTTTAAGTTCATTATGTTCCCTTTTGGAAAGTAATACACTTCACCTGTACTTATTGGTATTTATTTACTCATACAGATTATATTGAAGATACTTTAATTTTTATTAGCATCGATTTTTATACAATTCTTAATTGCTTATATACTCTGTTCGAATTTTCAGAAACCAAAACTTATTTTATTTCTTTCGCTTTCTTTTCCTCTCTCTCTTTATAACGCTTTAAGAATTCCTGACGCTCCCTTTCATGCTCCTCCCACGAAATATAAAATGACGGAAACTTAAATCTACAATAGGCTAATAATTGGAACTCTGCTGCACCTATGGCTACTGCGTACATTACAAGGGTTCCTGCCATATACCCCACTAAAACCCCTGTTTCATAATTATTATGAAAATAAATTAAAATAAGAAGGGTTAGTACATATATTGTAATACCAATCATTGTATTGTTTTTTATTTTACTAAAAAATGAAGTTGCTCTTTCATCGGTACTAAAGGCTCCACTCTCTGCTTGTTTAAAGGTATCAATTGTTGTCACCAGATGAACAAAAACTGCTCCTAGAAACAATAAACCCACATATAATAATGTAATTTGATCAATAGAATAATTCGAAATTGCTGGAAGTATAAATAATGTGAATCCTATAGTTCCTAGCTGGAATGCAAATAATAATATCACAAGTGCTTGCAACTTTTGATATTTGAAACGAGCTTTTGGAATTAGATATAGAATGAAAAAGATTACTTGCAAACCATATAACACTAATTCAATACTAACAATTATTTTGTCAAAGAGAGTTGGATAGTAACCCCAGCCAATCTTAATTAATGCTACCAAAATAAAAAGCATGAATAATGAACTATAAACTATTCCTCCAAACATAAACACCATAGAATCTTCTGGGCTTAAGCGATTTCTACATGTTATTTTAAATTCATCTAAATCTTTTTCTTTTATGTTCCACATTTGTTAACTCCACCTTTCCCCGAACTATAGTATATTACCAAAATATAGATGCAATTTTCTTAGTCACTGATTTTATATCTTTTTATTTTCATCGCCACTCTTAACCATCTCTTTTGTTGTACTGCGCCTTGTATTTTAAATATTCCTGTCTCGCATCTTGGTTATTATCCTGTTTTCTATTAAAATACGTTATTATTTGGAACATATTTTCTACTAATTTTCCATCCTCATTCTTTTCTTTAAAGTCTATATCTATCCTCATTTGCAAAATTTGTTTTGGATTTTTTGGGGCATCCAGGTGCAATACGATTGTTGCTCCATCAAATTCATCGTATTGTATCTTTAATTTATTATTAATAATATTTTTAAATTCAGATTCAGTTAGTCGATATCCCACTGAATTAGGCTGATCAAACTTTTTTATATCATCTTCAGGCTTCATCTTTAGTTTCCCTATCCCATTTAAACGATCTACAATTAAGTTCACGTATGAAACATCTAGATTTGAATCCGGACTTTTCACCTGTCCATTTTCATACTTAACATGAGTACTATAAATCGTTTCTTTTTTATAATTTTCATTTGTCCTTTTTCCCTTGTCTTTTTCTATATCAGTCGCAACTGTTTGTATCGCCTCTCCGTATAAACTTTTATCTTTTGTATTATATACACCTTCCGTAGTCTGACGAATTGTTTTACTGTGCTCTCCATCTTCTTTTTGCTCAAACGTACTATAAATACCTCTTTGGATCACATAAGCATACCCATCATCACTCGCAGACATAACCGTCTTCATATCACCTTCATCCAATGCCTTAATAAATGGCTCATACTCTACCTTTTCTTCAAAAAAACTACATGCTTGTAGTAGGCTGATTGTTATTATGATAGTAATCATTTTAGAAACCTTTTTTGTGTTCATTTCATCATCACACTACACTCTCTACATTTTCGATCAGATTATCTTCTAATCACTTTAATCACCTTACATAAGTAAATTTTCTTTTTGTAGTTCAAATACTCTCCTATAAATTATTACTTTTTCACCACCAAAACTTACAATACACACTTTCTTTATGCCTTACGTTTCGATTTACCTTTTTTATTTTTCTTTCGATATCTTGGAGTCTCTCTTTTATGTTGCTCCCATGAAATGTTAAATGACGGAAATTTAAACCTGCAATATACTAATAGCTGAAATTCAGCTGCACCGATGGCTATCGTATACATTAAAACAGTTCCTATTACATATCCAATAAAAGTATCAAATGCATAATCATTATGAAAATAAATCAAAATAAGAAGGATTAATGCGTATATTGAAGCAACTTTCATCATAGTTCCTTTTGTTTTACTAAAAAAGGACACGGATCTTTCATCCATACTAAACGCACCTTCACTTGCCTGTTTAAACGTATCAATCGTTGTCACAATATGAACAATCACTGCTCCAAAAAATAAGAAACCTACATATACTAATGTAATTCGATCAATTGTATAATCAGACATTCCAGGAAGAATTAGAGCCGTGAATAATATCGTACCTAATTGAAATGCATATAATAATACAACAAATGTTTGTAACTTTTGAAATTTAAATCGAGCTTTTGGAAATGAATATAGAATTAAAAAAATTATTTGTAAGCTATATAGCACAAGTTCCATTCTAACGATTGTTTTCTCAAAGAAAGTAGTATAATAGTCCCAACCAAACGTTACTAAAGTACCAATAAGAAAAAACATCATAACTGAAACGTACACTATTGTTCCTATCATAAAACCTAAAGCACCCTCAGGACTTAAACGGCTGCTACATGTTACTCGAAATCCATCTAAATCTTCTTCTTTTATGTTCCACATTCAGTTTTTCACCTTCTATACAGTTTAAATAATTTTCATTCAATAAAATCCCATTACATTCCTAACTTTTTAAGTACATTCATCTTTGTGTAACTATATTCAGATAATATTATCTCTATATTAATTACCGTACATAATCAGAATGCTTTTGATAGTTCAAATAGCCTTCTTTCTCCTCAAAAGCTCTAAATATTCTTCTCTCTTTCACTTAAGCATATCCCTCATACTCTATTTTTGTTTCCCCCGAAACTGCACTCACTTAGTAAAAACGTTACTGTCATCACAATTGTATCGAGATAATATAGCTCTTTAATTTTATCTTCAGAAAGGTGATAACCTCCCATCAACAATATGCTAGGAGGTTATTACAGTTATTTAAAATTTGTTTTTTATTTTAATGGATTCGATTTTTGCAAATAATAATGTTATTTAATTTGAGCAGCGAATATTAAAAACATACTGCTTAATAACTCGTAATTAAGTCTTCCCCCTCATATCTAGGATCTTTCTCAACTTTACCATCTTTTGTTTTGATGACTTTTAGTCTACCTAACCACTCTGCTCCGTTATATGTCTCTTCACTTACCCATACATTATGCTTTTTACCGTCTACCTCAACTACTAATGTGGGGTGTGTAAACATGAATTCCTTCTCTACATGCCTACCTACAATTTCTGCATGTAATGATGTACCTTCTTTAACTAGTTTACTATTCTGATACCCTTCGATAATAGGTAATCCAATAAATACAAAGAATATCAGTCCAAATACGATTACTTTCTTCTTTGTACTCCATTTATTCTTTTCTTTCAATTCCTTCTGTCTCGCTTCTCTTTCTTCGCGTTCCTCCAAACTCTCATTTAAAGCGTCTTCCCATGCCTTAATTTCCTCTTCGATTTCTGCTTCAGCTCTTGCTAGTTTTTCTAATTGTTCATCGGTTGCTACCATCTCATATGACTTATCTCTAACCAAACGAATTTCAGCACCATTTTCTTTTACTTTTCGCAAGTCTTTTTCTGTACAATTAAACTCTCGAATGATTTCCCCTTGTGTGTTTACCAGTCTAACGTAAATGTTTTTTTTCTCCTTCTTCTTAAACATATGAACTCCCCCTTATTTGTTTCCTATCATAGATAACCCTATTGCAATTAAGAGAAAGAAAACGATAATAAGGAACGTCTTCCCTTTGCTTACCTGTGTTGTAGAACCTTCCAAGACAGCCCATATAAAAATTTGGAAAAGAAGAATACCTAGGAGAATATCAACTAACTTGTTGCTACTCTTCTTTAGTGGTTTTTCTTCTACTATCGGTTTTATCTGAACAGCTTCCTTTCTTATTTGTTTCGGTGTCTTTTTCTTGCGTCTATGATTCCCCAACTTACTCCTTTTAGAATAACTTTTTCCTAACTATAAAAATACCGAAATATCCCATTTTCATCGTATAGGATAAAATGATTTATTTCTTCACAAATAGATTTCCACCATAAAAAACAGTCTATGACTATTATTTACAAATGTTATTTCAACTTTTATTTTATTCTTTTTCTATTCGCTATAAATTCTTGACGTTCTTTTTCATGTTGTTCCCACGTAATACTAGATATTTAGATTCTTATTCAATCAAAAATAGACTTTCCTCTTTCCATGTTGGAAGAGGAAAGTCTATTTATTTCTAAATATATTATAGCCCTTGTTTTATTAATAATTGTTACTTATTATTTTCAGCCTTGTTCTTTATCGTTTTTACAAATTCATTTCGCCATATTTTAAAATTATGAGCAAATTTTCCTTCAATAGAATTTTTATACCCTTCAAATTTTACTTCTAAAATATCAAAGTCATTGAATAATTTATATGTCTCTGCCGTCAATCCTACTGGGTGTAATACCCCACCATAATCATAGAAAGTGTCTTCATCGAGAAGTATTCCTCTTGTAGTAATTACATACTCTACATCTTTTTCTTCCTCAGTACTCAACCTCACTACACTTCCTAAAGGCAAAACTTTCTCCATATAATCTTTCATATTAATTCACCGATCCTTTTAATACGATAATTTTCTCTTCTATTTTTTGTCGCCTTTTTTCTAATTGGCGGATACGATCAATAAAAGCATCACGTGTTTTACCTTGCAAACTATTATCAATACTACTTTCTAATCTTCTAATATCTCCTGTCAAGGATACAGCTGCTTTTTCAAGTTGCATAACAACGTTAATAATTTGATCTCGCCCACCACTGTCCGGAAATGTACTATGAACCCTCGACATTATCATATGTAAATCCATCCTCATACCCCCTTCCTTAACATTTATCAATAATAGGAAACCGAAGCTAACTCTTCATCTTTTGCTATCATAGAAATTACCGCATCTGTTACATCTTGACTTAACTCTTTTAAATCATTTGAAAGTTCGTTCACATCTCTGGAAATCTCTACTAATAATGAACGATTTAATCCTCTACTACCATCATTCATAAAATAGTTTAATAATGATTGGCGATGGCTTCTTACATAATCTCCAGCAATTGAAGCAATATTTGTATCAATTTCAAAGTCACCTTTAAATACATCTAAAATATCTTGAACAAGAGAAGATGCTACTTCTTTTGCAATTGCTATAATTTCATCACGGGATAAATAAAGAATGATGCATCCTACTAAAAAATCTACAGCTGCGTTAAATACTGATTCTAACACTTCAAGTACCTTTTCCTTACATTTTGCTAATTTATTCTCTATCCAATCCACAGCCGCATTCACCTGATTTCTAACTTCTTGTATAACTTCCTTACTAAATTTCAAAGCTTTTTTTCCTGTTTCTACACCTATACTTGCTATTTTTGTTGCTAGAGCACTAGTATCTCCCACTACTGTTATTGCAACTAGAATTGCACTGACTGGGGTTCCATTTACCACTAAATCCACTACAACTTCTTCTGTTGTACTTAATGTTTTTTTTCCAGTGATTCCTTTATATAGGTCCCCAGCAGATTCTGATATTTCTAAAAAACCAAATTTCCAATCAAATCCTGTTTCGCTAACCTTTTTCAATTTATCTATTGCTACATTCCCATTCCCAGAATAAAATTTTGGATCATATAAAAAAGAATGCCCTTCCCCATTTTCCATTTTATAAACCTGTCCAGGTATTACAAAATCTGCGGCTTTAATGGCGCCATACAAAGGATCATATTCATTTATAAGACTGCGGCAATTTTTCATATTGGTCCCGTATCCGTACTTAACCACATCTTTATTTAAAACAGGCGCAGGATTTAAAGCTAATACGTTTATATTATCTTCTTGATGTCTTAATGCAACTGTATTCGCTGCTCCGCCACCTAAAGAGTGCCCTAGTAAAGTTATCTTCTTTCCTTTATTATCCGCTTTGACTTTTTCATAAAATCTTTCCGCTTGACTATACTGAAACTCCGCTAATGACCCAAATATAGGTGAATTAGTTAAATTATGCAGTCCAATTGCTCCATCGGTTGCTAAATCGCCTATTTGACTCGGTTGCGTTCCAACGTAAACTATAAAAATTTCACCTGTATGGTTGTCTTTTAGAGCGTATGCCCCAAAACCAGTCTGAGGATGTTGATCATCCTCTGCTATTAGTTCGGCATCAAAGTTATCTTCTAGTCTTTTCTTATTTTTTCCTGAGTCTGGATTACTATAATCATCTTCTTTTTCATTAAAAGCATAAATATCAGCTGCTGCTAATCTTAATTTTCCTACATCACTGTTTATTTTAAATCTTTGGAGATCATTTGTACTATTCCCCACACTTATTCCCTCCTATTTTATACATTACCTATTATTCATATATTGTCTTTCATACTCCTCATATTTGTTTTTAGAATTTTCATTATTATCTTCTTTAGTATTTAAATAGATTGCTATTTTTTGATCATGTCTTATTAATTGACCTTCTTTATTCTTTTTTTCATACCCCATCGTTATGCTTATCGTAGTGAATTCCATAGGATTTTCTTTTGTATCTTTTGCCGAATTAAATTCCAATAATAATATTGCTTCATCAAATTTATCATAGTCCACCTTTAACTTATCATTAATTATTTCTTGAAATTCCGATTCAGTTAAGTAATATGTTACCTTGGATGGTTCACTAAATCTTTTTTTATCTTTTTTGGGTTTTAAACTATCTATTCCCTTCAATCTATCAAATATAAAATGAACATTCGAAACATCCAAACTTTGATCTGGACTTTTCAATTGATTATCTTCATATTTAATACTAGTTCTATATATAGTTTCTTCTTTTTTTTGCTCATTATTTAATGAACTAGCAATTTCTTGTAAAGTTGTCCCATAGAACCTTTTTTCTTTGATATTGTATACCGCTCCTGTCGTTTGATATACGACGTTAATGCGTTTATCATTTTCCGCCCAAAACGTACTATCCCTAACCTCTTCTTTCACATAAGCATACCCATCATCACTTGCAGACATAACAGTCTTCATGTCCCCTTCATCCAATGCCTTTACTAATCTCTCATACTCTATCTTTGTCTCCCCAAAACCACATCCACTTAATAAACTTGCCACTATTGACACGACTATCATCACCTTAGCTTTCTTCTTTAATTTCATACTGTCACCTCGTTAGTTACTCTAGGCATTTTTAGTTTCATTATGTTCCCTTTTTGATAGTAATACACTTCATCTTTACCTAATGGCGCTTCGTTGCTTATATATTTTATGTTGAAGATACTTTGATCATTTAATGGCATTGCGATAATTGCTGCTGTTAGCTTACTTCTCATTTTCATAGGTAGAGCTTCACGATTTCGGTCCATGTAGTCGTGGTGACCTGCTAATACAAAGTAAATGCCTACTGTACGAGATAGATCAATTAAAGTTGCTGCATCCTCCATTTCTAAATAAACAAATTTACTAAACTCTTCAACATTTGTCATGATAATGAGTTGTTTTGTGAATGCAGGAATTTCTCTACCTTCTTGTCTTGCTTGCGCTAATTCAAGAGCTCGTTCGCGAATTACTTCCATCCAATACTTCGCATGCATATTGATTTCATTTTCGTCTACAATGTAGTGCGTCACATTATCTTTATATTGAACGAAACTATACTCTGCTGTATCCACTAACGTCACACTTTCAAAATAATCTTTATTCAATTGAGATAGGATGCTAGATACAATTTGTTTTCTCATACTATCATCTACACTATAAATCATTAAATGATCATTCACTGCAATATCATGAGCTACAACTTCTACGTTTGCAAAATCAAGTCCCATTGGAATTCTTGCTGCTTGTAGAGCTTTTGTAACGTCTTTATTTTTACGATAAGTAGCAATATCAATAATTTCTGGCATCATTGGAATTGCCTTCGGACGTTCTCCATCCCATTCTCGGTCCATATCATTTGCTTCTTGTTGTAATAATTGAATTTGTTGTAGTTCATCTTCTGCTTTCGTAGGCAATGCAGCCTGGAATAATGTAGGAGATTCTAGTTTTATTAACGCTCTTCCTGCTGTTTCTTCCACTTTTATATCAGATCTCCCTACAATACTAGCTACTTCACTTTGATCAATCATATATAGGCAAGTTTGGATTTTAATATTATTGTACAATTGAATTCTAAGTGCATTTTGTCGCCCTGCACTAATTAAGGTATGAATTCCTAAACTTGCACCATCTCGGACAATTTGCATAATTAGCATTTCAAAGCTTTCATAGAACTTCGCTTCTTTTACTGCATCATAATTATCAATTGCAATAATAATATGTGGTATTTCTTTCCCGCTTGCCTTTTCATACATTTCAATATTTGCAACGTCATATTCACTTAATAATCGTTTGCGATTTTTCATTTCTTGAGTTAATCTTTCAACAAACTTTAAACATTTTTCTGATTCGTCAATTGTAATCGTATCCGCTACATGAGGTAATCCTTTTAAAGGTAGAAGACCATTTGTTCCAAGGTCCACTAAATACACATGCAAATGCTCCGGACTATGCTGACGAGCTACATCCATAATGACTGATTGTAAGAATGTTGATTTTCCGTAGCCTGGGCTTGAGAAGACCGCTACGTGTCCGTCTTTACTAATATCTAGTGTTAATGGTGTTTGTGATTGTAATTCAGGCTGATCTAGTAGACCAACTGTTGCTTTTAATGGTTTCTTTTCTTTCGTCCATGCTTCTTTGAACTGAATAGCGTGTAAGTCTTGTAAATATACGCTTTCTGGAAGTGGCGGTAACCACGGTCTAGCTAACGCTTCAATTTCATTTATTTCTGCGTAATCGTGAATGTAGTCAATAACAGCATCCAGTTCAGATGGTACGCTTATTACTTCTTTACTGCTACCAAGTCCACTTAAGTCTTCACTTAATATTTCATATTGTCCTAGATCATTTATTGCATAGATTGTTGCGTCTAAATGTTCTTTATCCTCTTTGTTTTCTACATAGTCTGCTCCGCTCCAAGCTGATTGGAATAGTTCATAAATTTCATTATTCCCAACTTGTAAGTAAGCACGTCCTGGTAATGTAATTTCAGCAGCATCTGGTGTTTTTAAAATTTCATTACTATCTGACGTATTTTGAACTTTTAATGCTAGTTTGAATTTCGAGTTACTCCAAATTTGATCGTCTACAACACCACTCGGTTTTTGCGTAGCTAATATTAAATGGATTCCGAGTGAACGACCGATACGTGCTGTTGAAACTAACTCTTTCATGAATTCTGGTTGTTCTGACTTCAGTTCCGCGAATTCATCACTAATTAAAAATAGATGTGGCATCGGTTCACTTACTAAACCTTCTTTATACAGTTTTTGATACTGGTTAATATGGTTTACATCATTTTCCCCAAATAATCGTTGTCTTTTTTGTAATTCAGCTTTAATTGATGCGAGCGCTCTCATACTTTGTGCTCCATCTAAGTTCGTAATTGTTCCTAATAAATGCGGTAAGTTTTTGAATAAATTCGCCATACCGCCGCCTTTATAATCAATTAGTAGAAAGGCTACTTCGTAAGGATGGAAATTGACTGCTAGAGATAATATATACGATTGTATAATTTCCGATTTACCTGAACCTGTTGTACCTGCTATTAACCCGTGTGGTCCGTGTGCTTTTTCGTGTAAGTTTAAGTTTACGATATCTTCTTTACCACGTAATCCAAGTGGTACAGCTAAAGATTTATGTGCAGCATTTTTCTCCCAGCGACTTGTGATATTCAGTTCTTTTACTTTCTCAACACCGTACATTTCTAAAAATGTTACACTTTCTGGGATACTATTTTTCAAGTTTTGCAAATGATTTAACGGTGCTAATGCTCGTGAAACATCTTCTAAATTGAACCCTTTCGGTACGTGATTTAGTTTAAATTGACGGTTTACAAGCTCTCCTTGTTCTAAGATGATGTTCCCTTGTTTTGCATCTCTTATGTCTATTACCGTTTTCACATGCTCCGGTAAACTTTGCATAACATCTTGTACAAATACAAGTGATACACCTAATTGACTCGGATCATCATTAAAGAATTCCATAACAACATGGTCTAGTATTAGTTTTTCATCTGTAATGAGAACGACATAGTGCGGTGCAAAGTACATTTTTTCATTCGTTGAACTTTTTTCATCTAGTTTTAATTTTCGTTCTTTCAATATTTGATACAAACTATTTAACACTTGATCACGGCTACGATCATGGTACACAAATCCACGTACATTTATATCGCGAACACTTCCATGTGGTAACCAGCGCATCCAATCCCATTTTTCTTTTTCTTCTTCAGGAAAAATAGTAATAAACTGCAAGTCATAATAACTATGGAATAACGCGGTTTGTACAACTAATAATTGTAATTGTTCTAACACTAAAGAGCGTTGTCCAATATAGCCAACCGGTCCATTTATCAAATCTGTTACAACAGGTACATCTTCCAATGATAGATAACGCTGTCTTAGTTCACGTGCTATATCAATTAATTCATCTTTCGTTTGACTAAATTCTTCTTCATTAAATTGGATTTCAAAACTTGTATTAGCTTGTCCTGTCCCAACGCTAAATGTTAAGAAATCATGATGTAGCATTGTTTTTTCATATATACGTGGATTTACTTGCATAGCCATATTACGTATCACTTCAACATTTGGATTATGATATTGTAATGCATGACGTTGCTTTTCACTTTCTGCATGTAAATCTTTCGTTTTTTGTTTGATATACTCTCTATAACTTTTATCACGTTCCACAATGTCAATTTTATATTGCTTTAAATTTTTTATATAAGATGTGACAGAAACAATAATCGTTACTAATGTCATCGCAATCGATGCAATAATAAACATTCCATATTTCATAAAGATAGCAAGTAATACTGTTACGACAATCATGACAAGAGATGGTGCAATGATTCTTGCCAAATGCTCAGTCGGTTTTGACGGCATACTTGAAGGTTTTGCAATTGTCATTTTCTCTTCTGGTTCACGGTAAATAATACGTGGTGAACGATGATAGTCTGGATAACCACTTTGATAATTCGTTTCTGATTCTACTAAAATAGGTAACGTAGATTTAACGTTCTCTTCTGAAGACAATACTTGAATATCTTCACTGCCTATCTCTACTAAAACACCATCAAAATATAATACGTCTCCTGCTTCTAACATAACGCTACCTTTTAACTTCGTATAATTATGAAATACATCCCCGTCATATACGTTCACTTTAAAAGAATCGTACAACGTTTCACGAGATAACATTAAATCCACATTCGTTCCGGTAATAGAAATATCATCATAACTGTTTTGACTCAATGTAAGAGAATGTTTCGTTCCGATATCAAACACTTTATTTGTACCAATAATAGATATAAAGATTTTCAAGCTCACATCTTTAGTTTTTCCAATCTCAAATTCCTTATTGAACTCTATTAATTGATTTTGTACCATCCAAGCATTTACTTCATTATTCCACTTTAACTCTACTTCTTGTTCTAAACTTGGATTCGTAATATCATTTGTCCACTCTTTTCCAATCGACACTATTGATTGCTCATTTGGATGTAATGTGCACTTATATATTTTGTCTCCATAAGTCAATACTAATAGTTGCTCCATCCGTGTTCACTGCTCCTTTTCAACTGTCTCATCAAGTGCTTACTCTTTTTTCTCTGTGTTCGACGAGTCTTTATCGTTTGATGCATCGCCATATTTCTTTTTATACTCATTTAATTGTTGCTCATATGTTTTTAATTTTTGATCACGCTCTTCTCCTGATAAATCCGGATTATTTTTCAGTGATTCAATTTGTTTAACAAGGCCGTACATAATAAGCTGAGGATCATCAAGTATCTTAGCTAAATCTAATGATTTATCAAAATCACCTTTTCCGTTATACATCCAATACAACAAATACTTTTCATCACTTTTCAAACTAATATTTTTCATAATTGACTTCTTTTGATCTTCGCCTAGTTTTTCAGCTGTAATGTATGCAAATGCTAACTCATATTTAGATGCAATCGGTAATGATTCAAATTCCTCTTCATTTAATTGCGTAATTACTTTGTCATAATCAGTTGCTATGAAACTCACATTTGCTTCTAATAATTTATTTTGATAAGGAAATTTTATAAAAGTGAAATATATTAAAGGAGCAGCTAAAATAACTGTCGCCGCTATGAAGGAAAAAGCTAAGTATTTAAATGATTTATAGCTCTTTTTAGGTACTAACTGCATATTTTTTTCTGTTTTTGTTTGTTCCTTCTCAAAGCTGTCATCAAGAAACTGCAGTAATGCATCTAAACTTTCCATTTGAGCAACTGTCTGTTCAAATGTTGTTTCTTTTGCATCTTTTAGTAACCCAGCATATAAATCATCAAAATTGTGCTTTTCGGAGAATAAAGCAATAATTAGACACTTGTATTGCGTTAAAAATTGCTCTTCTAACAACGGGGTTGGTGGAACAATATCTCGAATTCCTCTATGTATAATACTTGGCATTAAATTCGCATTAAAAACTATATTGTCTGGATGTAAAAAGAACGTAATTCGTTTATTTAAATATTTACGAAATTGCGCAACATTTCGAAGCAGTCTTAATTTCTCATTTCTTCCAAAACGGCCAAGGTCGTCCCACTTATATAATTTTTTGTCGACTTGAAATAGAAACGTAAACATATCATCCATTTCTTCTATCGTTAATGGTACAAAGTCAGATGATGCGCCCGTAATTATATCGAATTGACGGAAGTCTTTTATACGTGTTTGAGATTTTGTCATCTCCAATTTCCAATTTTCTTTTTCTATTTGAAATTGAT
Source organism: Bacillus cereus group sp. MS39 (assembly GCF_040448665.1). NCBI lineage: Bacteria > Bacillati > Bacillota > Bacilli > Caryophanales > Bacillaceae > Bacillus > Bacillus cereus group sp. MS39. The sequence continues at coordinate 3,361,028 of NZ_CP123058.1, forward strand.
AGTTCATTGCATCAATTTGAATTGTTTTTTCCGTCATGTTTATCCTCTTCTCCTTTTCTTTATAACCAGTAATAACTTATTTTCAAAAAACTACAAGCAAGAAATATTCTTTATAAAACTTGTAAAATATCTCCGTCTGTTATTTGGTGATCAATTAAACGATCATTATCTGTTAAAACAATTGACTTATTTTTCACTTTCATTACAAAATGTGAACCTTCATGATTATCAATCTTTAACGTATCTAATAAGTTTTTCAATAAATATTTAATAGATTGATGATTCGGAATACGCAAATCATATGTATTTCCATTCCATTTACTAAAATCTACCGTTACATTAATATGCGTTTGTATTGCCATTACTTTACCTCCAACTTTTCCGAAGAACCGTATAAATACCGATGCAAATAAGTAAAACACTGCCGCCTAACAATATGATTATTGTTGTACTGATTGGCTTTTCATTCATTGTTTGATTACTCGCTACTTCATCAGCGCTTTTTCTTACAACGTATTCACTGCTAAATAAACTATTTTTCGTATCTTTAACACGAGTATTTTCTTTTTGTTTTATAAAAAGAGAATCTCTTAAGGATTCCATCTCTTTTTGTTCTTTCTTTTTCTTTTTTTGAATTTCTTCTTCTATATCTTTATTAAATAACTCAATTGATGCTTTATCTAATTCTGTTTCCTTATGTTCCTTTTTATTTTTTTCTTGGTCTTTATCTTCAAAGCGGTCTACTTTAAACTGAATCTTTCCATCATCACCAAGATAACTGTCCGCCGCGCTCCTAATCGGTAGCGCGACAAACAGTAAAAGGAAACAAATAAATGATAACTTAACCACTATGCTCCATTGTTTGATCATTTACTTCTTTTTCCTCCCATTTCTTGTGCCATACAAATAGATTACTAACTAATCCTATAATGGCAATTACAAACAATACGATAAAAATAACTTTTCCTGTATCTTTACCGCTAATAAAATCATTTAGAAAACCTTCTATATATTGAAGCGGTGAAAATTGACGCAATTTACCTACAGAAGACATTTGGTCTACTTTACTTCCAACTGCTTCAGTTAAAAATAGATACATACTTAAAAATACTAATAAGATAAACATCCCTACCATTTTTATTTGTCGTAGTAAGTATGTTGAAACTAATACGAACGCCATCATAATGATTGTGATAAATGCAATCCATAGTAAACTTTGATCCTGACCGAATTTTAAAAGACGGCCTGAAATGATTCCTATACTGATTCCTTCCACAATCGATATTCCAAATGCTACTACTGTAGTTGGTACATTCATATCAATTAAAGAGAATCTCTCTTCAAAATGATCTGATTGCGTTCGTTTCTTTTCTTGATTCGCAATTGCATATGCTGTAAATAACGCAACAATGAAACAAGTTAATACGATTAAGTATGGTGTAAAAGCATTACCAGCTACAATTACCCCATCATTTTGTTTCTGAACTGGACTAGATAAAAACTCATATAGCATCTCATTTTGACGATCTCCAATACGACTATTCGCCAAAATCTTCGTAAAGTTTTTCGAGAATGCTTTATCATCTTCCATTTTCTTCGTAAAATCATTTAATAAGGAATCTGCTTTCGAAACAATTGTCGTTCCGCTGTCTTGAATTTCTTTTGCTTGTCCATTAATTTGGTCAAATGTTTTATACACATCATCTGATGTCGCTAAACTATGCTTTGAACTCTCTACTAATGACTGAGTTTGCATCGTTAAAGATTTAATACCAGAGTCTAACGATAGTACAGCTGTTTGCTCACCTGCATTATTAGTCGTTAATACTTGTTGTTCTTCAGCTAACTTTAAGCTACTCTCACGCCATTTCGCTAAACCTTTTACATACTCTCCTAAATTTTGATTCATACTAGTTGCTTGCTGCATCGTTTCATTTAATTTCTCCGCTAGTAGCATTGAATTTTGATCTGCACTAGTAATGAGCTGTTGGTAAGAGTCTATTTTTTGTTTTAAACCTGTCATATCTTGCTTTACTTCACTCGTAATACTAGCTGAAACAAGATTTGAAATTAAGTCAATTAAGCTTTGTTTATTTAATACGTAATACAAAGATTGTTCAGTTGCAATTGTATCTAAACTTCCCTCTTCTAGCTTAGGACCTACATCTTTCGTTCTTAAATCAATCCCATAATACATTTCGTAAAGGCTCATTAAACCTTGATAACTTTCAACTGTATCTACTGCTTCTTTTATTAATACATTAGATATATTTTTTGTTAATACTTCTGTTTTTTGATGTACAACTTGATTCGTTGTACTTTCAATAGTTTTTGAGTTACCACCATTATCCGTTCCTGTTCCGCCTCCTGGATTTCCTCCTGGATCTGTTCCCGTTCCGCCTCCTGGGTTTCCTCCTGGATCTGTTCCCGTTCCGCCTCCTGGGTTTCCTCCTGGATCTGTTCCCGTTCCGCCTCCTGGGTTTCCTCCTGGATCTGTTCCCGTTCCGCCTCCTGGGTTTCCTCCTGGATCTGTTCCCGTTCCGCCTCCTGGGTTTCCTCCTGGATCTGTTCCCGTTCCGCCTCCTGGGTTTCCTCCTGGATCTGTTCCTGTTCCGCCTCCTGGGTTTCCTCCTGGATCTGTTCCCGTTCCGCCTCCTGGGTTTCCTCCTGGATCTGTTCCCGTTCCGCCTCCTAGGTTTCCTCCTGGATCTGTTCCCGTTCCGCCTTCAGAGGTTCCTCCATTATCATTGTTACCTTGTTCTGTTTTTTTAATAATAGGCGTTTTAGCATTGTGTACTAACGGCATTATGCCATACTGTGATTTATGAACCACATTTTCCACCTTGCTATTTTCCGTTTGTGTTCCTTTATCCTCTTTATTAGGTTCTTCTTTTTCAGAACTAGTTTCTTTTTTATGAGTCCCGCTCAATTCCCACTGCCACGTTACAGGAGAGAAAACATCTATATTGATGTTTGGATCTTTTAACTTTACATGCAAGCTAATCTTTATATCCCCTTCATTACGAGGAGCTATTGTAATTTCTCCTGCTTCGCTTTGAAGAAAGTCACTTGTACGATCCACACCATCAATATGTAACGCTTCTGTACTTCCATCTAGTTTAAATTCTTCTGGAATATTTATCTTCAAAGTTTGTGAAGATTCCATTTTAATTACTTTCGCAGTATCACTAAATGTAATTCCCTCTGTATAAAGTTTATCCTTTACTTCTTTAATAGCGCTTCCTAAAGATATTTTATTTACAGGATCATAATAAAAATTATTTTCTTTATTATATTTTTTTGTAAATTGAATTACATTTTGCAGTTGTAATTTCGTTGTATCTGGCAAATCACTTTGACCGATTTCTTCCATGTTTAAACTCGGTAATTTCGCAATTAAATTTTCGATTTGTTTCTTTATTCGAACATCTGGTTGCTTCATTAATGTATTTATAAAGATTTCTTGCTTTCCATCATTCGACATAGATTGCTTTAACTTTTTAATTACCGTCTCTTGAATATCACTTTCTAACTTTCCTGCAAGTTCTGTATCATATTCTGACACTTGTTTTTTTACATCTGTTAAATACTTTTGAATTGTTGAAGCATCAGCTAAAATATTAGGATCTTTCTCTGAAAGCGTAAACTGATTTGCGATAATTTTATTCGCAGATTCTAATGCACTTAACTGTTTTAAAACATCGCCTGAATTCATATCACTCATATACTGATTAAATTGATTTGTAAAATTATTCGCTAACAGATTATTATCCGTTTGTATTTTTTGAAAGTTATTAAATCCTTCTAAATACGTATTATTAGATTTATTCCCTTCATCTAAAGCTTGTCCAAACCCTTTTAAAACATCTTGGAATCCTTTAAAACTATTAACAGAAATACCAGTGTAATCTTGTACCGTTTTAAATTGGTTTGTGTAATTTGCCAACGGGCTATGTACATCTTTTTTATACATAGTCGTTTGATTGGTCCCTTTTTCAATTATTTTACCTATATTATCTTGTGCACCTTGCAACTTACCGATAACACTTGCAAAATAAACATCGATGATTTGCTTATTAAAATCTTCTAGAATAGCAGAAGCTGTATTTTCTGCCTCAGCTTTCAAATCTTTATTCCCAGTTGCATTTACTTTATAATTTAAAGTTAATTTCTCTGGAAGTTCTGAATCAATTGCAACAGCCTTTCTAGAAAAATCGTTAGGTATTACAATCATCATATTGTAATTATTATTTTTCAAACCACTTTCTGCTACACCACGACTTACTACGTACCATTCTTGTTTCGTATTTTTATTTACATTTTTAACAAATTGATCTCCAAACGCTATTTTATTACCTTCAAATACAGTACCTTGATCTTCATTTACCAATGCAACTGTCATTTTTTGCGTAGCATTCTCATTTGCTTTCTTAACATTTTGATTTAACGCTAAATAGGAGACCCCTGTTGATAACACAAGAGCTAAAATAATAAACAACAAGATGCTCCACTTGAACTTTTTCACTACTTATCACTCCTGCGACTGCGAGTCTATTAAGTTAAAGACTTCGTATCTTACTCTAGTTTTAAAGTAATTTAGCCATACAACGTATGGTTGCATGGCTAAATTATATAGTTCTTTTTATCTGTCTTATTGTAGACCGAAATTACGAGAAAGATCTTCGTCATGTCTTGCAACAGCTTCTGCAGTTTTATTAAGCTGCATATTAATTTCTTGTAATAACTCTGCGAAGTTTTGTACTTTTGGCTTTAATTGATTGAACTGTTGATCAAAACCTTCGAAAGCACGACCTTCCCATTCTCCTCTTAATTCATTTTGTAAGTTTTGTAGTTGACGTAAAATGTCCTCAATTTGATTTGCACCTTGTCCATATCGAGTCGCTTTCGATTTAAGCTCCTCTGGTGACATGCGAATTTGTCCTGCCATGAGTAAATCCCCCTTAAAATTTAAAAAATAGTAAAATTAACCAATAATCAATTCTACAAATTGATTATATCAATAATTTAAAAATTTCTAAACAAAAAAATGATATTTTTCCAAATTTTATCTTTTACTATAATAACATTATATTATATAATACTAATTTATTTGTTTTTAAGCATACTCTATAAATTTAAAGAAAATCTTTTATTTTATGTATCTTTAAGAACTTATCCATTTTTAATTTCAGCAATAAAGTGTTCACTAAATCATTATTTTGTCCTATCTCATTTATGTAAGTTGATTCTATTTGTAATGCCGGATACACCATTTGCAAATACGCAACATATTCTCTTTCTCTTTTTATTTTTCTCACTTCAAAGTCATAATTACCTGTCTTTCAACAAAACCAAACTCTTCATACATCTCTTTCGCAAAATTCCCAGCAAATACATTCAAACGAATTTCTGAATAATTCTTTTGTAATTCCTTAATACCAGCCCACATTAACTTTCTTGACAACCCTTTTCCGCGGTACTCTGGAAAAACATACAATTCGTATATAAACCCTAGTTTTTCATGAGAAAAATAGTCCGTATTTTCCCCTATTAATATCCATCCCATTACATTGTTTTCTTCTTTAACGACTAAATAATATGCTCCCCTTTCTACAATCGGCCTTGTAATTTCAATCGCTTTCTCTGTACTTAAGTGACAATTTCCCCTCGTGCCTTCAAAAAGTGATTGAGCTGCATATTGTATTATTTCGTCCGTTTCTTCCCGATTTGCCTTTTCTATCATTTTTCACAACTCTCCTCTTTAATAGGCATTACTATCGCTCGTTCAAGTTCCTCCGACTCAATTACAATTGCCATCAATCCCTTTTCCGTACTCGTTTCATGAGATTCGTCCTTCTCCCAAAACACAGCTTGTCCCGCTTCCACCTTCACTTTTTCTTTATCTGCTCCGCATACATATCCTTCTCCGTCCACAATAAGAAGCAGCTGTGATACAACTGCTTCATGATATCCAATTATTCCATTCTCTCGTAAATGCATAGCACCGATATGTACATTTCCTTTATAGTTTAATATTTTTGACATTATGAAATTAGATTGAAATGCTGAGATTTTCTTTCCCACTTTTTCACTAAAATCAAAAATTTTCATTACTAATCCTCCCTATACGTATAAAACCATCCTTACTGTCTGCATCATATGTCCTTCAAAATCTTCTTCAAATTCCTCTAATTGTGCAAAACCTTTCGCTTCATAAAAACGTTTTCCTTTTTCATTCGCTGCTTCTACATGAATGTATAGTTTCCGAATTCCTTTTAATTCCGTTAACCCTTTTTGTAATAAAGCACTTCCTACCCCTTTCCCTTGCTGATCTGGTAACAAATAAATCGCTCCTAATTCTGCTTCGTTTTGCAATCTAACAGGTGAAAAATTCGCAAAGCCAATTACTTCTCCCTCTTCTTCCGCAACAAATAAATGTGTATTTTCAAGACGATATTTCATTTTTTCATCAGAATAGGCCTCGTCTAAAAATCTGTCTTGAATCTCTCTCGGAATAATGCTTTCGTATGTATCATGCCAAGCAACTTTCGCTACTGATTGTACCGCATGGATATCTTCTTGCTTCATTTCTCTAATTACATATGTCATCTCGTTGTCTCCATTCTCTTAAAATTATATTCTGCTAATATACTAGAAGAAATGGCAGAACCATTTTCATAATTCACCTTAATTAATTTTAATTTCTCAATTGAAGCTGTTGCATAATCAAATTTTTCATAAATATATTCCATTGCAATTAAAAACTGATCTGCATGTAACTTATTTGCAATCGTACAATGCGGAACCCATTTTCCTGTCACATAATATGAATTTAAATTATCATGAAAAGTTTTAAAATTATCATGATAAGAATGATGCAGTTTTAACAATTCATCTGTAATGGTCGGTGCTAAAAAGATCGTTCCATTAGTAGGAAAAGTTCCAACAGAAGGAAAATTTATTGCAGCCATATTTTCTTGAACAGCTACAAACTCCTCTAGTTTCTTAGTATATAAGTTAACATCTACCTCATTGTAATCAGCTAATGTAATATGAGGTTCTACTCCTGCTAATTGATTTGTGCCAATGATATTTGTTATTTCATTTTGCAATTCTATAATTTTATTAGTAAACACACGATCAAATGTAGCAATAATAGCGTACATACTTCCTCACCCCTTCGTTACATATAACGCTTCCCATTCTTCACGAATCATTCCCATTCGAATAGAATCATAGTACGTTCCGTTATAATAACGGCATTTGCGCATTCTACCTTCTAAACTCATTCCTATTTTCTCAGCTACTTTCATCATTCGTTCATTACCAGACCAAGTCGTGATTCCTACTCTACCAATCTCCATCTCTTCAAATAGTAAATCTCGATATAATGTTAACGCCTCTGTACCATAACCACCATTCCAGTAATTTGGATTATAAATAACAAGCCCCATCTCTAACCAACGCGTCGGTTTATATTCCCAATAAAACCCGATTGTCCCTATAATTTGACCGTTATTTTCTATAATTAAATTGGATAGAGGTTCCTCTTTTAAACGAGTTTTCATCTTCTCTTTATAAGACGAGTATTCTTGCATTGAAAACGGAAAATACGGTGCATCCCATTTTTTCCATTCTGGATTTTCTTCTTTAAATACGAGATCCCATAATGTTTTTATATCTGATTCTTCAATTGTACGAATTGTAACTTTATCCCCTTTTAATATTACGCTTTTCATAATTTCCTCCTACAATCCTCTTTATTTCATATATAATTATAATGTTTTTTCAGAAAAATCAAAACAAATATCGTTTATTATATTGTATAATTTTGTTATAAGATACCAATTATTCATGTGGAAAGCTGGTGATTCAATGAATAATCGATTTAGTATTACTTTATTTCTCACTATTATTACAACAAATATTATTCTCTATTTCTTCTTACCATTACGTATTGTTACGAAATGGGACTTCAATGGAACGCCTACATCAACAATGGATAAAAGCACTTTTGTTATCGTAAATATAATTATATGTACCTTCTTATTCTTTTTATTTTTAGCTTTATCTAAAGCAGCGAGTAACCAGAAATTTCTCCTTTGGATTGGCAACACAATTTTACTATTTTTATTTTTTGTCGATATTGTCATTGCTCTCATCGCTCTTGGCTTCACTCTTCCTCTTGATCATTTAATATTTTTAGCATTAGGGCTTTTGTTTATAGTAATAGGCTATTTCAGTTCCAAAATTGATACGAGTAAATCAACGGTTTCATTGGAATGGAATGATAAACACCTTGAAAAAAGAGCTTCAAATATTTGTAGTATTTCAATGGTAATAGCAGGTATTTTCCTAGCCGGGCTTCCATTGATCGTTCCTGTTCCGTATAGAGGTTATGCTATACTCACAATTTTTTTAGGAATGACGCTTGCCATTTTACCGAGTACGATTTACTTACTTATGAAAGACAGCAAGCAATCTACTCATTTAAAAAGGTAATAAAAAAATAGGAGGCTCCATACCTCCTATTTCATCTTTTCTATCTCAACTAAAATACCTTTCTCTATCCAGCCTTCTACTCCATCTCTTTTAACTAAATCATATCCCGAGCAGCTGTTATCAATGAGAGAAACAATGTCCCCTATGCTTACGCTTATTTGTGCACAAGAAATATCAGTTTTCACTGTGTATTCACCTGAATCAAGTTGCCTAATATATTCATTTTTCACAGAGAGTAATGTATTCGTTTCCTTTTGCTTACACATTGTGTAATCTTGCATCTTCTCCAGCGGCTCTATGTAATAGTACGGATATGTTACCCCGCCCTGCATTGTTGCATCAGTATGAAAATCTGCTATTACTTCATACTCTGGAAAATAGTCTACATATGTATAAGAAAACGTATCACCTGTTAGCTTCCTCTGAATGATAAATGCGTTTAATTGCCCTGCCTCTTTAATCGCATTTCCCCCATCAATTGCAATAATCTTTTTCTCCTGATCAATAACTGGATTGTTAGATGGGGCCTCATCAGAATAGTTCACAACAGGCCAATGACCGACAACTACATACTTATTTGATCTATGTGATTTATTGAAAAACTCCGGCATTGCTATCGCATTTTTTCGTTCTGTTTCTTTCCAATCCTCTCTATCTTCAAGGCCAGCATGTACAAAGATATAATCTTCTGTTTCAATCGCTGTTGGCAATTCTGTTAGCCACTTTATTTCTTTTGAAAAATGGCCCATCAATATGTTTTTCACTTCACGAATATCACTTTCTTCATTAACGGTAACGTTCAATTGCCCTAGCCACTCATTAAAAATTGTATTCTTTCGCGTACACAAATAATGTATTAGCGCAGGGTTTTCATTTACAAGTGCTTCAACTACAACTTCACAATTCCCTTCTATTACATAAACATTTGGCTTACTAACTACTAGATCCATCACATAGTTTACGACGCCAATACTATTTCTTCCTTTCTCACAAAGATCACCATTAATAATTAAATAATCCTCATCTTTAAAATTAACTTTATGTAATAGTTCTTTAAAAAGATCTAATTCCCCATGAATATCAGAAATAATGATGACTCTTACATCATTTGGTATCGATAATTTCTTTATTTTTTCCAAATATAAACGCCCCTAACATTCTCCAAATTCAACATTTCCTTGTTAAATTCTAATATTCGACAAATTATATTACTAGACCTGTTCCTAGCTCAAATCTGGAAAAGAAAATAGGTTCCATATATTTTCACACACGGAACCTACTTAGTATTATAACTCTTTATAAAAAGAATAGCTTACTTTATCATAGCCCTCTCTTTCATAAAAACGATGTGCATCCATTCTCGGAAACGCAGATGTAAGAACGATAGAGCTGCACCCTTTTTCTTTCCCCCATTTTTCTACATATGACAGCAGAACTTTACCATATCCTTTTGATCTGTGAGCTTCTGCCGTTACAAGGTCATACACGAAAACATGTTTCTCATTATAAAAGTTCGTACAAATCGCTACACCGGCTAGACTCACAACTTCTTCATCTTCATCCCGTAACGAGAGTAGTTTATAATTTTCTTCTTTCATTTTTTGAAATAAAGAACTCGCTTCTTCTCTTGAAAGTTTCGTTCGTAATTGCTGTAATACGGGCAATACATCATGTAAATCCTCTTCTGTTACTACTGCTTTAATATTCATTATGATTCTCCCCTTACTATTTATAAAATTTTCTAAATGTTATATCATCATTATAGAAAGCAACTGTCCTTAGCTTAAGTGACAGTTTTATTCTTTTTTATAAGGCCAGTATGAAAAGGAGCGTCTACGAATGGATCTGACTATCCCATTAGTATTACAAAGTAAAACACCCCTTTACTTACAAATTTATGAATATATGAAACGTGAAATCTCTCATGGATCACTACGTGCCGGTACACGCCTTCCTTCTCACAGAAATTTAGCTATGCAACTTAATGTGAGCCGTATTACAGTGGAATCTGCTTATCAACAATTACTAGCTGAAGGGTATGTAGAAAGCAAACCGAAACGTGGGATTTTTGTTGCAGAAGTTAATATTGATGTCATTCAAAAGAAACAGCAAATTGCGTCAAACAGTGCTAACAATAAAGAAAACGAACAATATGATTATGATTGTAGTCAAGGACTTATTGATCAAAAAGCTTTTCCGATAACAAACTGGAAAAGAGCAATCCACGAAACTTTATTTCAGTATGAAAATGAATTATTTGCTAAGGAAGATCCACAAGGTGAGCTCATTCTACGAGAACATATTTCAAAGTATTTATATCATGCTCGCGGGGTACATTCTTCACCTGATCAAATTATTATCGGAGCAGGTACGCAGCCTCTTCTTTGGCTACTACTTCAGCTGCTTGGTTCAAAAAAGGAATTCGGAATCGAAAACCCTGGATTTCACCGTATTCCTGCTATGATTCAAAGTTCTGGTCTTACCGTTCACCCCATCCCTTTAGATGATAAAGGAATTCATATTTCCGCTTTACGTGAATCGGGTTGCAATGTAGCGTATGTCACTCCATCTCACCAATTTCCACTTGGAATCATTATGCCATTATCTAGAAGACTCGAGTTATTACAATGGGCGAATGATTGTAAGGGCTATATTATTGAAGATGATTATGACGGGGAATTCCGTTATATAGGAAAACCTATTCCTTCTTTACAAGGACTAGATGCAAATGAACGTGTTATTTATATGGGAACTTTCTCGAAATCTTTTTTACCTTCTTTACGAATGGGATATATTGTTTTACCACCTCATCTGTTAAGAGCCTATGAAGAGCTTGGTGGTATGTTTAAACAAACTGTTTCTACGTTGCAGCAACTTACCTTTGCCACGTTTATTCAAAATGGTGATTGGGAACGTCATATTAACCGAAGTCGGACGTTATATAAAAGAAAACATATTTCTTTAATTAAATCTATTACAAACGAGATGGGAAATAACGTTCATATACTCGGTGAACAATCCGGACTTCATATTGTACTTCACGTTCATAACGGGATGAATGAACAAGAACTTATTCATGCAGCCGCAAAAGAACGTATTAAGTTATACCCTCTCTCCACATACGATTCTGTTCATAATGTAATGGATGAGTCGTATGTATTGCTCGGTTTTGGCAGTATTCCAGAGGATCGTATCGAAACCGTTGTCCAATTACTGAAAAAGGCCTGGTTCGCTAAATAAAAATAGCTCCACGCAAGTTATACTTACGTGGAGCTATTTTTATTCACTATTTTTCTGATCTCGCAGTCCTTCCCGGACGCTTAACACCAGTTGTTTCTGTTGAATAGGAAGCTTCAATGATAGCAGTTGGATCTACAGAGAGAACGAGATCTTTCATTTTCGGATAAATGAAACGGTTTGTAATACAATAAATGATTCTCTTATGTTCTCCTAAAAAACCACCTTCTCCATGTAGATACGTAACGGATAATTGCAACTCTTTCATAAGTAGATCGCCTATTTCTTTATTTTTACCAGAAATAATCATAACGCTCTTTCCTTGATTAATACCATCTAATATGAAATCAATCATCTTCGTAACAATATAGAAAATTGCTAATGAGAACATCGCTTGTTCAATTGAAAATAAAATGGCAACAAAAATGAAAATAACCGCATTTACAGCAAGTAAAAATGTACTAATCGGCACTTTAAAATGTTTATTCATCCAAACAGCTAACATTTCTGATCCATCAATTGCTCCGCCCATTTTTACTACAATCCCTACACCCACACCAAATAGAACTCCTCCATAAAGAACAATTAACAATTCAGAAGTTGTAATTGCTGGAAATGGTTTTAAATAAATCAATCCGAGTGTTGTAACAACATTTGCATAGGATGTACGGATGAAGAACTTCTTGCCCATTACTTTTGCAGTAAATAATAAAATCGGGATATTAATTCCTAAGAACACTCCATAAAGCGGCAATCCTGCAACTTTATTCGCCATAATAGCAATGGCCGTTACTCCGCCATCTACTAATCCATTAGGTGCTAAAATAAGTTCTAATGAACCCGCTACAATAATTGAGCCAATTGTTAATAATACGTATTCAAATACTTTCTTCATTCATTACCCCCAAAACTTATATATTTTCTTAGTATTATTTTAACGTAATTTTACTACTAATTCAAAGATATGAGTTTATATACACAAAAGTTTCACCTTTACAGTGATTTTTTATGTAATTTATTTATAGAAACACACTTACATATTACAGTAAGTGTGCTCCAAACATTTATTTAAGTTTTAAGTATGAATTCATCTTCATTTTAAATATTTCATCAACTGCCCTATTATACCCACCAGCATTTCGAAGTGACTCTCCAACTTTACGACTATTTTCCTTAAACGTCACATCATCTATAACTTTTTCTACAGTCTCACGTAACAATTCAGAAGTTAATTCTTTACGATTAAGCCTTATTCCAGCCCCTACTTCGGTCACTCGTTTCGCAACTAAAGGCTGATCTCCTGTTACCGGAATTACAACTAACGGGACACCGTAATATAATGCTTCACTCGAACTATTCATACCACCATGTGTCACGAATACATCAGCATACTGTAATACTTCTAATTGCGGCACATAATTATACAACTTAAAATTATTCGGAATGTTTTCAAATTGATTTATATTTATTTTCTTACCAACAACTAATACGACTGTCGCTTCTACATCTTTAAACGCTTCAAAACATTTTTCATATAGTTCAGGTTGTTCATTAAAAACTGTTCCCATAGAAATGAAAATCAATTTTTCATCTTTTAAATCTTCCATAGAAAAGCTGTCTACTTCTTTTCGAGTAGCAATTGATGGGCCGACAAACTTATACGATTCATCGAATACATCTGAACGCGGCTGGTATTCTTTTGAAGTATATACAATAGTAATATCACCAGGATGATTCATAATGTCATACATACTATTACATTTCATTCCATACTGCCTATTCCATTTTTCCATTCCCGCTAAACAAGATTGATATAATGGATTCGTTTCATCTACTTGTCTTGATTCTTGTTCATCGTTAAAAGTAATGTACTGATTAAAAGCAAATGTTGTACAAGAAGAAACGCTAGGTAATTTTAAAACATTGGCTATAATACGTCCTACGGGAAAATGATTATCGTATATCAAGTAATCGTACTTTTCCCCTTTTGTTTCTTCTACAATTTGAGTCACAATACGCTCTGATGCCTCAATCATATGAGATAGCATCGTCAAAGGACTCCCACCTTCATTTACTCGTTCCATAATATTAATTTGAGAGAGGAAATTCTCAAACACTCGGAATTCTGCACCTGTTGCTTCAATCTTCTTTCTATAATCTTCAATACAATACGAAACAACTGTCTCCCCTCGCCGAATTAACTCACTTACAATAGCTAAAGTCGGATTTATATGACCTTCTCCAGGAAAATTTATTACGAGTACATTTGCCATCATATTCTCTCCTATCTAACAATATTAATAGTTAATTATATTAATTAATTAAAAACTATTATAAAGGAATCTATTCTACTTCTTCATATTTTTCACTTCATTTTATTATTGAGAAATATTTTTCATAACCTACATTATAACTCTTATAAAAGTATGCTTAACCTTTCATTTATTGAAAAATACGGGATTTACATTCAGGCATTTTTACAGATTTATCATCAGAAACATTATTTTGATAATTCATACAAAACTAGAAAAATATAATTTCCACACTGATTTCTCACTATAAATTTATTTAAGTTCTATGTTGTCCTTATCTTTATCCATTTGGAACATATTCTGTTATATAATAAATTTATAGAATTTACAGAAAAAAGGAGCAACTTCATGCTACAACAACTATTCACTTCACCTATTTTATCTATTCAAGCTTTACACCCAGGTTATGAAGACCATGCAAGCGATGTGTTCCTCGTCCGAACAGAAGATGCAGAAGTCATCGTTCGTTCTTCTAAAATGAATGAAGAGCCAAATAATGATTTTTGGTGGGGATGTAAAAACCTATTTGGAATTAATCCAAGGAACGTACACCATTTAAAAGCTGTACATACATTGCTGCAAGAACATACTAATCTTCCTATCCCAGCAATATTAGAAAAACATATTTTAAATGGCCGTGAATTCGTTGTAGCCGAAAAGTTAGTAGGTAACACAGTTCAATCTTTTATCGGGCAACCAGATTCTATTTTATTCAGTCTAGGAAAAGGGCTTGCAGAAATACATACATTTAAAGCCGATTACATAGGAAATGTGTCAGGTTCCTTCCAAATTACACTAGATGAATTCCAATCACACATTTTAAATGTGAGTAAAGAGCTTGTGAATATGTTTTATTCCGATAATGAAAGCATACAAAATGCATTTCCTACTTTTGAATCACAACTTTCTTCCTTACCAGCACCAAAGGAATCAACGCTCGTTTTAATTGATATGGACCCTACTCAGTTTTTATCAGATGGTACAACTATTACGGGATTAGTAGATACAGAAGCCTATGCCGTTGCTCCCCGGGAGTTTGATTTTATCGGCTTAGAATATGTGTTTACAGAAAAAGAGGCACATGCTTTTAAACAAGGTTACGAAACCATTATGCCCCTTCCTCATCTTGCAGAATGTAGACCTCCCTATCGATATTTGTACCGGTTATTATCTGTTCAGGGCAGCGTGGAGTTAAAAAAGTGGCTTAGTCATCCATCCTATTTTTAAATACGAATGAGAGGGGTTATGAAATGAATATTGAACAAAAGAAATCTTTAATAACAAACGAAATTCAGCGCATGAAAGATTTAGCTCATATTTGTGGGCAACACGATCAAATTGATTACTCATCAGATTTACATATAAACTTTTTAACTGCTCGTACTAATGAAGAGATAAATGATTTCCTATTTTATGATAATACTCAATTAATCGGTGCATTAAGTATGTATGATTTTGAAAGACCGACAAAACTGGAGTTAATAGGGTTTGTTCATCCGAACTATAGGAAACAACATATAGGCACTACTCTTTTACAAACTGCAATGAAAGAAATACGAATCCGAAAGGCAGATGAAGCTCTTCTTATTATGAATGGGGATTCTGATTCTGGGAAAGAATTTGCAAGACATATGAAGTTACCTTATTTATATAGTGAATATAGTATGGAGTTCAAAGCAAAAGAAGTGCAAAAATCAACAAAGAATACTATACAGCTCACTCTTGCATCTTCAGGGTCACTTCTTGATCTTATTGAAATTTCCAGTAAAGCTTTTGGAGATTCAGCAAGAAATACCGCTACATGGTTACAAAAAATGATGAATTCCCCTTCCTATCAAGTTTACTGTGCTCTTATCGACGAAAAAGTGATAGGAACGATTACAGTTTCTGAGCAAGAACAATCTACTACACTATCAGGGTTCGCTGTTCATCCTTCTTATCAAGGTAAAGGATACGGAAAAGATATTCTTAGTTATATGGTACATACCCTTATTACAAAAGGAATTTCAACAATTGAATTAGACGTCGAAACGAAAAATAACCACGCTTTAAAACTATATACACAATGTGGTTTTGAAATGAAAAAGAAGCATAACTATTATAATGTAATGAATCTTGAGGTGA
The DNA here is from genome assembly GCF_040448665.1 of Bacillus cereus group sp. MS39. NCBI lineage: Bacteria > Bacillati > Bacillota > Bacilli > Caryophanales > Bacillaceae > Bacillus > Bacillus cereus group sp. MS39. The sequence continues at coordinate 3,377,203 of NZ_CP123058.1, forward strand.
ATACATATGTGTAAAAAACTAATTTATTCTGATTATGATATTTTTGCAGACATCTATAATAAACATTGGGGACATTTTGCTGAACACTCCTATCTACTTTTGGAAAAATTCGTTTTACAATATGCACCACCACATTCTCATATTTTAGATCTTTGCTGCGGGACTGGTCACCTTACTAAGAAATTAATTGATAATAATTTTGTAGTAACTGGTATAGATGGTTCTGCTCAAATGATTGAATACGCACGTCAAAACGCGCCAGACGCAACCTTTATCGTCGATGATGCTCGTTATTTCAATATAAATGAGCAATTTCACTATGTTATCTCTACTGGCGATAGCTTAAACCATATTTTAAAATTAGATGAATTAAAAAATGTTTTTCATAATGTTTACTCCGTATTACATAGCGAAGGTACATTCGTATTTGATATGAATATGGAGAAAGGTTTTCTTGAAAATTGGATTGCTTCATTTCATATTTCAGCGGAAGAATATGTATGTACAATTGATTCTACATATGATAACGAAAATAAAAAAGCAGAAATGAACTTTATACTATTTCAACATGACATAGATAATAATTGGACAAGAAGTGACTTTTCTTTTGAGGAAGCTTGTTATTCCAATGAAGAAATAATTTCTTCATTGGAATCTGTAGGTTTTAAGAACATTCAATTACACGGTACAAACAGAACATTTTTCATTTGTCAAAAATAAAAAAACTGAATCACAACGATTCAGTTTTTTCTTAGTATATTTACGACAGCAGCCGTTTCATTATTTTCTTTATAAACTCGTGGAATTCTTCTGTCTAACATACATGTAACTTCATAGTTAATTGTACCTAACATATCCGCTACTTCTTCTACCGCAATTTCTTCTTCACCTTGTTTACCGTAGAATACTACTTCATCCCCAACTTGTACTGGCATTGCTTTTGAAACGTCTAACATAAGTTGATCCATACAAACACGGCCAATAACAGGTACTCGAACTCCATTTATTAATGCATGCCCTTTATTAGATAACTGACGATTATATCCATCAGCATAGCCAATCGGTACAGTTGCAATCCATTCTTCACCAGTCGTTACATACGTATTCCCATAACTTACACCGCGATTCTTCTTCGCATGTTTAATATGAGCTACTTTTGATTTTAACGACAACGCAGGCTGTAAAGAAACGACTGCATGATCTACCTCTTTTGAAGGATACATTCCATATATTCCAATACCTACACGAACCATATTTTGAAATGTATTGCTAAGCTCCATTGAACCTGCACTATTTGAACTATGAATATATGGAATATGAATTCCTAATTCTTTTGCCGCATTGACAGCTTTCTCAAATAAACTTGTTTGCATATTCGTATATGATTTATCAATTTCATCTGCCGTAGAGTAATGTGTAAACATTCCTACTACCTCTACATACTCCATACGGTTCAATTCTTCTAAAAATGGCATAACCTCTTCTTCTTGTAAACCGATACGACTCATTCCTGTATCAATTTTCACTTGAATTTGCGCTTTCTTTTGAATACGGTTTGCGATTTCATTTATACCTTGTAAATCTTCACTTCTATAAACAGTCATCATAACGTCATATTGAATTGCCTCTTCAGCAGCCGCTACGGATGTATAGCCTAAAATTAAAATCGGCACGTTTATTCCTGCTTCTCTTAACTCTATCGCTTCATCTACAAATGCAACTGCAAGCTGATTTATTCCTGCTTCAATAGCAGCTTTCGCAACTTCAACTGCCCCGTGGCCATACCCATTTGCTTTTACAGCAGCCATCATTGCAATATTTTCATCATTCACACGTTTTTTAAATTCTTTTACATTATGTTTTACTGCATTTAAGTCAACTTCAATAATCGTATCTCTTCCATATTTCAAACTCATTGGTCTAACTCCTAACTCAATAATTGCATTCCATTCTATTTCACGTTTCATATGACCTTTTACAATATAATACTTTTCAATATGCTAGTCAAACTACTAGAATTTTCGGAATTTTGAGTATGATATAATACTCTTAAGAAACTATTATATACGGAGATGAGGAGAATTACAATGTTTGTTCAACCTGCCTTGCATCAACTACAAGTTGCTGTTGATACTTCTATTCAAATGCTTAACCAATACAATGAAGAAGATTTAAAAATATACCCCATTCACTCGAAGCGATCAGTATTTGAAATGTGTGCACATCTTTCTCTTATTTGCCATGCAGATTTACTCATTTTAAATGGTATTACGGAAAAAGAGTTACATACCTTTTATTTCGAACATACACCGGAAACAATTGCGTACATGCAACAAATAATGATTGAAGGATACAATCTTCTCTCTAAAACATTTCTTTCCTATTCCCCAGAAGAATTAGCAGAAGTTATGACTGCCTATTGGGGTGTTTCTTATTCTCGATTTGAATGGTTACTTGAAATTCTTTCGCATTTTTATCATCATCGTGGGCAAGTTCATATTTTATTATGTGAGCATACGAAAGATCCTCGCATTCCTTTATTTGAGTGATTTTCCACTCATTTATTATCCAATCTACATATCATCAAATACACGTTCATTACTAATAAATAGAGAAGCAATAAATCCAATAAAAAGTAACATTCCTAATAAAATAAATGTTTGAGTATAACTTCCTATTTTCATAAGATAAATAGAAACGAAGGGGCCTATACTAGTACCTAAAAATAAAACAAAGGTATAGATAGAAACTGCTATTCCCCTTGCTTTCCCTCCCAATTGGCCGACAAGAGCAACTAAAGACGGAACGGATATAGCAATACCTATTACAAAACAGACACTCATTATGACAAGTAGAGGCAGGTATGAAACAAAACCCATTGCACTTAGACTAATAATAGCGACCAACAATCCCCCCTGAAGAACTTTCCTTACTTCGAACCTCTTTGTTAAACGACCCGCAATCGGTGACAGCAACATACCAAACAGCCCCGCTAAGCGAAAATAAAGGATTTGTTCTGCAGTTAAAGTGTAAATAGGAGAGCTCAAATAATTCCCTAAAACAATATACATATTAACAAAAGCCATTAATAAAACAAATGCAATCATATAGCTCATTACTAAGCTTTTATGTGTAAAAACTTTACCCATTTGTTTAATTGGTCCCAAAATATCAGTATAGGATTGAGACGTCTCTCCTTTCGGAAGAGAATAATGAACCCATACAGCAGTAATCATATAGACAATGCTAAGAAGAAAGAACACCATATGCCATCCAAAATGCTGACTAACAACCGTACTGATTACCTGCCCTACAATTCCAGCTACTAAAAAACCGGTACTAACAAATCCTATTGTTGTAACCTTTTTTTCTACTGGAAACATTTCTACAACGTAGGCTAACGCTACCGGAGAAAATGTAGCTGCTGCAATACCCTGTAAGCCCCTAAAAATAACAAGCCACATTATACTATCCACAAACCCTAAGGAAAACGAAATAATCGACAGAGCAAGTAATCCAATGAAGATCACTTTTTTTCGCCCATATTTATCAGAGATTGCCCCAAATAACAAGCAACCTATAGCAAAGCCAACAGAAAATATACTGCCTGTAGCTGCAGATTGTGCTAGTGAAACATTAAAAAGGTCTGAAAATAGTGCAATTAAAGGGATTGTTACATATAAGCTAGACATAACTACCATACCCGACCAACATAATACAACGGTCATTATTGTATAATTCTTTTCACTATTTATTTTCTTTCCTATTTCCATCATAATATCTCTCCCTTATTACGATTTTTTTCTATTTAAAACATCTAAAGTACGCTTACTTATTTTAATTACATCGTAAAAAGTATGACTCCCTCTAAAGTTAGCTAAACATATAATAAGGTAGACTAATTATATTTCCAAATAAATAAGTTGACCCTTATAATCAACTTATTTACCTACCCTCTCCTAATTTCACCTGCATATTTACTTGCATTTTATTTAACAGCTTCTCTAAAACTTGACGCTCTTCTTGATTAAAGTCGTCAACTAACGAAGCGCAAGATAACCAAAAAGTTGGTAAAGAGTGTGTAACTAATTCTTTTCCTTTCGACGTAATTTTCACTTTTAACCTTCTTCGATCTTCAGAATGATGGAATCTTACGATTAACTCTCGTTTCTCCATCCAATCTAACAAGCCAGTGACAGAAGCACGTGTTATCCCTAATCGACTCGCAATATCAGAAGGACTCATATTCACTTCTTCCCCATTTGATTCCATTTCACGTAAAATAAACAACAGTAAAAAATCTAATTTACTTTCCGATATACCAAGCGGAGCTAAATCTAGGTCAACAGCATCAAGAACATTATCAGACGTCCATAACATTAACAAACCAAGTTTTGCTGCGATTGGATCCGTATCCGCTGATGCTGTCTTTTTTATTAACTCTGTATACGGCCCAATCCCTAAAGGAAGAGAATCATTTTTTGAACCCATTTATCTTCACTCTCCTTTCTCTTAAATTAATTAGCTTACCTAACTACTTTTTCATTATACTCACATTTTTACTTTTATTGCAAGAATATTGTTAAACAAAACATCCTGTCATGAAAACAGGATGTTTCAAACTGACTAGCTATTATCTTTAAATAATACGAAACTCCTTTAAGGCAAAGGAAATACCACCTTCACTCGCCTTCTTTGTAACGAAATCAGCTTTTGTTTTTAGTACTTCTCCGCCATTCCCCATCGCAATTCCTAATCCTACATATTGCAACATCTCAATATCGTTTCCACCATCGCCAAAAGCAATTGCTTCTGATTTACTAATGTTTAAATGCTCCAATACTTTTTGAATTGCAGTTAGCTTCGATACTTTATTATCTTCCAATACATTTATGACATAACCATGAAAACGGTCAAATGTAAGCATTGGGTATTTTTCAATAAACTTCTGAGATTCTATTTCATCCGCATACAGACATAAACAATAGACCTCTTCTGACAAATCCCTACTTTTTTCAGGATACTTCTCTAAATTCAACGTCTCGCTAAGCGCTTGCATTACACGCTCATTATCCGAGGCTATTCCGTTCATTGCAAAATCCTCGTTAAAATAAGAAATACCGTGACCATGTAATTCAGCAAACCCCGAGATATCATGAACAATTTCACTGGAAAGTACTGATTTATGTATAACTGATTCCTCACACTTAATATGTGCACCATTTGCAGAAATAAACGTATTTATGCCTAGTTCCTTAAATTGCGAACATAAGCTATATGGTCTCCCTGTTGTAACAACTACGTGAATTCCTTTATCTATTAATCTTTGTATCGCTTCTTTTGTACTTTCGTGCATACTTCTATCAATCTCACTTAAAAGCGTACCGTCAGCATCAAAAAACACTACTTTGTACACGGGTCTTTATATCCCGTCCAAATGATTCGTATCATTAATGAAATGCACCGTTTTTTGTTCCCCATCAATTTCAATTAAGCTTATTCCCGTATCGCCCATTTTAAAATAATAATCCATTGAAATTGGCATTTTGAAAAACGCACGTAATAGACTATTTATTACACCACCGTGTGCAACGATTGCAATTCGGTCATATGTATTCTCTGTCACGATTTTAGAAAAGATTCCTTCTATTCTCATTCTAAATTCAATAAATGATTCCCCATTTTCAAAACGGTCATGAAGAAACTTTGGCTCTGGATATTTCTTTGCTTCTTCAAAAGATAAGCCTGCTTGCACTCCGTTATTAAACTCCATTAATTCCTCTTCTAGTTGAATTGGGCATCCAATTCCTTCAGCTAACGTTTCACCAGTTTCACGAGCACGCTTTAATGTACTTGCCCAAATGAAATCTGGCGGAAAATCTGCTTTCACTTTCTGTACAAGCCTTTGCACTTGCCGTCTTCCTTTTTCTGTCAATTCAAAGTCAGCTCGTCCTTCATGTACATGTAAAATGTCCGCTTCGGATTCACCGTGACGTATTAGTAGTATTTGCATGTTTGTTCCCCACTCCCTTATTTAATATCCATAAAATCCCATTATATCATATTTAAAATTTTCTTTAACAAAAATATATTACTTTGACAGTTTTTTAACCCGTCTAGTAAACGTGTTACTCCAATTAGCAATTCCAAGCACCCTAAACTTATTATTCTTTCAAAAGTGACAAACAAAAAGTCCTATTCATAATGGCAAAGGACTAATATTTTTTATCCTACTCAAAAATAAAAAGAGAAATGGCACCCATTTCTCTTTCACACCCTTATTGTTCTTTGTTTGTATCAATCGAAGGCAATTTCTTCGCTTGTTTTTCTTTAAAGATTTCTCCAATTGCTCCGAGAGTACCAAGTGTTTCAATTGCATTAGACGGAATAAAGACTTTATTTGCTGGACCTTTTGCAACCTCAATCAATGATTCAAATGATTTATAAGCAAGTACGCGTTCATCTAAATCTGCTGCACGAAGTAATTCAATTCGATTTTGTTCTGCTTTTGCAATTTCCTCAATCGCTCTTGCTTCCCCTTGCGCTTCTAGTTCTTTTGCTTCCTTTATACCTTCAGCTTCTCGAATGCGTGCTTCTTTATCACCTTCAGCCATTAAGATTTTACTTTGCTTTTCACCTTCAGCACGAAGGACTTTATCTTGTTTTGCAGCTTCAGCTTCTAAAATGATCGCACGTTTATTACGTTCTGCTTTCATTTGTTTTTCCATCGATGCTTGCACATCTTTTGGCGGATTAATATCAACAACTTCAACACGCTCAATGCGAACGCCCCATTTTTCTGTTGCTTCATCAAGTGCTAAGCGAATTTCTGTTGAAATTTTTTCACGACCAGATAACGTTTCATCCAGTTCCATTTTACCGATAATTTGGCGCATCGTTGCAGAAGTAATATTACGAACACCATATTCATAGTTCGAAATACCATATGTCGCAAGTTCTGGTTCCACAATTTGATAGAAAATAATTGTATCAATCTCTACTTGTACATTATCTTTCGTAATTACCTTCTGTGGTGGTACATTCGTTTGCTGAATACGTAAGTCATGATATACGCGAACACGGTCTACAATTGGGATTAAAATATTTAATCCTGGCTCCATAATACGCTGAAACTTACCAAATCTTTCAATTACTCCAACTTTTTGCTGTGGAATTATTTTAATTGTTAATGCGATAAATGTAACAACAATTAGTGCGAAAATAATCGTTAATGTTAATGCTACTGCCATATTTATTCACTCTCCTTTTTTACTTGTAATATAGTACTATGCCTCTTTATAACAATAACTTTTTCTCCAACATCAATTGGATCATCTGCAATAGCTGTCCAAATATCTCCATCCACCTTCACAATACCATTCGCTTCATTTGTAATCGTTTGCATAACAATGCCTTTTTTACCAACAAGCAAATCTACTGTATCAGTAAAACCTTTTGCTTCTCGAAAGTTTTTTGAAATTCTTTTCGTAAAGAAAGTCAATGTTAAACTTACAATCGCACCAGCAACAACTTGTAACAGTAGTGCTTCAGGGGCAAATAAAGCAATTAGACCTCCGACAACAGCTCCAATTCCAAGCCAAAGCATGTAAAACGTAATCGACAACATTTCCGCAATAAATAAAATACCAGCTATTATAAACCAAATTACCCAAGCAGCCATATGCAACCCTCACTTTCTTTCTCATTTTCTATATGTATATGAAGAAAAGAATGGTTTATCCGCCCTTTCTTATACCGGGGCATTTACTACAAGCTATTGTACATATTCACTGTTATAAAAAGTATTAATAAAATACTATATTAATATATTCTTCATTATACATGACATTTCCTTTCAAAAAATGACAAAAAATTAAATTCTTTCACAATTCCAACTTTCAAATTATAATTATTCTAACTATTGGAATGTTTTTCCTCAGGAAGGTTGTGTACTTATTGCAAAATCGTTCACTAATTTACTATTTAGGCTCTAAAATATGCATTACTCTCGCTGACATCGTATACATCATGATTATTACAACTCATATGTATATCACAACGAAATCAGCTACATTAACCGCTCTTTTTCCATTACTCCAAGTGATAACTAATCTTATAGCAAATACATCTGCACCACTTATAATGAATCGCTTTTCATCTTATTCCTTACTTTTCACACTACAATGGACAAAAACTGCTCTATTATTTTTATTAATGATATTATTCCCAGCCCTGTCCACAAACATTGTAGCACTATTCATTTTCATTTTTTTCATTTCTTTATGTAGCGGCTGGAGCGCACCGTTATTATACGGTATCCTTCCTCGCCTTACACGAAAAGAACAATTAGTAAAAGTAAATAGTATTTTTTCCTTTTCCATACAAATTGTGCAAGCCGCTGCTTATTCATTTACAAGTGTTATTGTTCTTCTTATCGGCGCTACTTCTACACTCATGATGAATAACATTTTGATGATTTTTGGGTGCGTTGCACTACACGTTTCATTACGTTCCATACATACTGAACGAGTAATTGAACCTTCTTCTTCAAAAGGCGCTGCTTTACTGGAAGGTTGGAAACTCTTATTTCAGAACCCTTCTCTCCGTACCGTTACATGTATGGACTTAATTGAAACTTTCGCGGGGACAATATGGATCGGTGCTATTACGATGGCTTATGTAACAACTGTCCTTCATAAAGGAGAAGAATGGTGGGGATATATTAATACAAGTTATTATGTTGGGACGTTAATTGGCGGGATATTAGCATGGAAAATGAGTACATACATTCAAAACAATTTAATACGCTCCATGGCGATAGGCTCTCTTATGTTTAGTATTCTTACATTTTTATATGGTATGACAAGTAGCGGGTTTATTGCGCTTTTTCTATGCGTTCTAATGGGTCCATGTTATCAAATTAGAGATATTTCTCAAACGACAGTGCTACAATCAAGTGTCGCCCCTACTTTACTATCAAAAATGTATACAGCTCATGGTGCACTCCTCTCGACAGCTTCTGGTCTCTCTATGCTTAGCGTTGGAATTATTACCGATTTGTTCGGTGTTCGTACGATTTATATTCTCGCTTCTATCCTTATATTGTGCTCTGCTTGTTTATCATTTAACTTATTAAAATATGATAAAACAGAGCAAAAAGATATTTCACTTTAATGAACAAAATAAATAGGACAGGAATTCCTATCCTATTTATTTTATTCATGATAAGTTAGGGATTTTCCGATGCTTTGTCGCTTGTTCAAAAGCGTAAGCTAGTTTAATCAAGGTCCCCTCAGAAAAAGCAGTGCTTGCAAGAGTAATTCCAAACGGTCTCCCGTTATCCATATATCCCGCAGGTATTGCTATAGACGGATAACCTGCTTTCGCACATATAGTGGAGCCTATATAAGAAGGGAACAGAATCGCATCAAGATTATATTTATCCAGTGCAAAATCAATGCCTTGTTCTTGAGAAAAATATATATCTTCTAATCTTGCATTTAAATATTCTGGATTTCTTAACGTATTAGGAACATCTTTTCTTCTCTCCAACTTAGTTTGTCCATATTTCAAAGCTCTTTCTGCTATATTTTCATTAAACTCCATTAACTCTGAAATAGAATGCACTGGAATAGTAGAAGGTAATTTTGAAAGATAGTTATCTAAACTATGCTTTAATTCATAGAGCGATACACCCCAGCTCCATTCTCTATGAAAAGACGGAATATTAATATCCTCTACTACTGTCGCACCCCCACTACGCAACACTTCAATCGTCTCCTTAAACAACTTTTCATCATACTCACCAGTTTCATAATAATCTTTTGGTGCATTGCTAAATACACCAATCTTCGCTCCATGTAAGCCAGTAACATCAAGATACTTTGTATAATCATGTTCTGCTATACCTTCACTTTTATGAGTAGCTACATCCTTCTCGTCTACCCCAGTTAAACTCCCTAGCAAAACAGCAGCATCTGTAACCGTTCTAGCAAATGGTCCCGCTGTATCCTGTGAATAAGTAAGCGGAATAATTCCCCTACGACTAATTAGACCAACAGTCGGTTTAATACCTACTACAGAGTTTTGAACAGCTGGACTCAATATAGAACCATCTGTTTCTGTTCCAACAGATACTACTGTAAAATTAGCGGCAACTGCTATCGCAGATCCTGTACTTGAGCCTCCAACAAACATATCATCCTCACCTGTACCATAAGGGTTTATTGTTTGCCCACCTCTTGCACTATATCCAGCCCACATGTCAAAAGACATTCCATTTGCTAATTCTGTCATATTTGTTTTTCCTATTATCACTACTCCTGCTTCTCGCAGCTTTGTTACGAGAAATGCATCTTCAATACTTATATTTTGTTCTAGAGCAATCGTACCTGCACTTGTATGCATAGAGTCGTTCGTTTCAATATTGTCTTTAAGTAAAACAGGTATACCGTGTAGTGGACCTCTTACACCTTTTGTTTTTCTTTCATGATCTAGCGCTTCTGCAATAAAGATAGCGTCCGGGTTGATTTCTAAAATAGAATTGATTTTTGGTCCGTCTTGATCATACTTTGCGATTCTATGAAGGTAATACATAACTAATTCTTTTGAAGTTAATTGCCCAGCTGCCATTGCTTTTTGTATATCATGAATTGTTAATTCTTTTTGTAACAGTGTATTGAACTGAACCTCCATCATCATTCTCCTTCTATAAAGCCTTTTATTGATTACATGTACCTATTAGTTTTTCATTTTCTCCGCTCCTCGCATATACAACTACAATCCTTTAAAAGAATTCAACTTACCAATATAAAAACCTTTTATTTCCTGAAAAATAAAAAAAGTCTGAAACGAATGAACTTCCGCTTCAGACCCTTTTATTACTTTACATATACTTCATCTAACAAATGTAAAAACTCACCTTGTTTCCCCGCTAATGCAGGGCATTTTGCAATATCAATCCATTCGTAGCAAAATACTAAACCTTCATCTTCCTCACCGGCACTTACAGTATGTTCCCAATTATCCTTTACATCTGTTGGTAACGTTACGTGGAAAAAATGACGTTTTTGATATTCCTTTTTCTCCTTTACATGTATGATGTAGTCGGCTAGGAATCGTTCTATGCATAAATGACGTAATCCAGACTCTTCTTGTACTTCACGTAACACTGCTGTTTCTAACGTTTCCCCTTCGTCAACTGTTCCCCCTGGTACTTGTATACCAGCTTCAGGTATATCACGATGTTTAAAAACAAGCAGTTGCATAACTCCCTCTTTTTCTCTTGTTACATACACGTGTACCTTTTTCTTATATAACACCGTCATAATCCTTCTCTCCCCTCAATTGATCACTCTGTTACTTCTTCAAGTGTCAGTTGATTTTCATATAAATATGTAGCTTGTGGATTTCCCACATACCTCACGTGCCATGGTTCAAATCGATAGCCCGTAAGCGATTCTTTCTCTTTTGTATATCGAATGACAAAACCAAATTTATGGGCATTTTCAGAAAGCCACTGCCCTTCTTTCGTTTCACCAAAAATTGTCTCTAACTGAAACTTAGCAGATTGCGATGTAATATCCATAGCTAGTCCAGTTTGATGTTCACTCGTTCCAGGAACTGCACTCGACATTGCTGTTTTTGCTTCTCCATCTTGTTTTTTATACATCGTATTTAATGCTTTTTGTCGATCAAAAGATCTAAATCCAGAGACTGCAAAAAGGAAAATACGCTCCTTATCAGCTTGCTGAAACATTTCCTCAAGTGCCCCTGCTGCCTCTTTCCTCATTTTTTTCTTTTCTTGATCACCTTCACTTGAGTAACGTACTTTCGGAATAACTAAATCTGGCGGTCTATACCCATCTGGCAAACGCCTACTTTTATTCACAAGCACAAGCATCGAATTCGGATTACTAATGACCGCAATATCACCATCCATATTCGCAATCGTTTCTTTCGCTTTCGGAAATATGTTATTTACATTTACCTCGCGCGCCTGCTTATCCTTATACATTTTATAATTGATTCCTGCTACTCCAACAATGAGTATCATCGCTACGATACCAAGTAGTATCCATCTTTTTTTCATATAACGACCTCTTATTTTAATAATTTGGCCATTTCATACTCATCGATGTTCTCTCCATCGATAATAAGAGCAGCTCTTTTGACACCTTCTTTCTCAAATCCAGCTTTTTTATATAGTGCCTGAGCTCTTGTATTGTGGGCCATTACCGTTAATTCTAAACGCCATACATCATGTAATCTTGCCCACTTCTCAACCTCTTTAAACAATCTCGTCCCAATACCTCGCCCGCTATACTCTTGCAAAATACCAATTACAATACCTGCTACATGTCTCTTTCTTTGAATATGATTTCCATTCACTAAAATAAACCCTACTATTCTCTCTTCTTCAACTGCTACAAATATTGTTGCATATTCATTTTCTATAAAGCGATGAATCATTTGTTCTTGTTGCTCGGCTGTAAATTTTCTTTCTCCTGGTTCGTATAACATAAATTTCGTTTCTTCGTCTAGTTGCTTACTTAATTGCAAAAATGGTGCTGCATCTTCTATTTTGATCTCCCTAATCACTTCAATCACCCTACCAATTTCATAATAAAAAGCTTTCCTTATAAAAAGATTTTCTCTACTTTCTCGAAAATCCCTTTGTAAATCTCGCAGTATAATTTGACAAATTTCGATATTACTATAACAACGACAAAATATGTCTATTCTGTGAAGTCTCATCATTACAAAAAAAACGCAAGCATTACACTCACGCTTTTTCAAAATGAATGTGAACTCATACTCATCAGCAGACTCCCCACTCATTTAAGTTTCACTTTATCCATTCACCTTTTCCGCCTGCCAGAAATATTCACCAAACGCTTTAGCAAGTGCATCAATCGATCGATTTAGTTCTTCCTCTGTATTATCTACGCCACCAACTTCAATTAATATCGCTTGTCCTGATAAGTCTTGATTGTAGACACCATTTCCTGTTTGGAATCCTTTTTGAATGACACCACGACTCACTCCTGGGTACTTCTTACTAATCGTCTCATGTAAAGCCGTTGCTAATTGTAAGTTCTTTTCATAATTTTTATTGCCTTTCCCTACTACAAACGCAAGCTTCGCATATGCTTTATCACCAATTGCTTTTGTCGTGACATTTTTCCGAGCACTATCACGATGTAAATCAAAAAAGTATTGTAGTTCTTTATTGCCGGCCATTGCTTCTTGTACAATTTCCCGTGACATTTTGTAAGAACTATTACTATTTAACCCTTTACTAATCAACTTTTGACCGACATCAGTCTTGTCGTTAGTAGCTCCGATCCCTTCACTTGCTAATTGTTCACGAAATCGGTCGCCGACTATTGAAATATTCGTGACGGAACTTGTCGCTTTATTCGGATTTGGATCGTTTGTTAAATTGAGTAACGGCAAATAAGATTCCCAGCTATGCGAATGATAAATAAACGCAACTTGTCGTTTTCCTGTCGTTTGATCTGGTTGCTTTTTCTCTTTGTTCGTATCCGGCTTTGGAGCCTGTCCACCTTCTCCAGTCCGTTCTTTTACTACTTCTTCAAGCGGAACGCTCGACTCAATCGGTAAGTTAGAATAATTGGTCCCTTCACCCGCAATAACAATTTCTGTATCGTACTTACCAAAACCAGGTAGCTCTTTGCCGACAAAACTGCGTACATCATTAAAACGAATATTCGTAGCCATCGAAAAGAGAAACGAAGAAATCGAAAAATCCTGATTTAAATTTCGATACTCTTGTGTAAAATAATGATTCTCTTTCCCAAGAACATACATGTAACCATTCATTGATAACTCATTTAACCAATTATATAAATACGTGGACTTTGTCTCTTTCATAGAAGTTACCATCATACTAATAAGAAAAAAAGTCGCAAGTACTGTAGCAATAATAAATAAAACTAACTTACGTACACTTGTGAACTTCACATAAAAAAAGCCTCGATTCATACTATCACCCTCTCTATTTCAAGTTATGTACAAGCTCTAGAGAATAGACCGTCTAAATTTCGGCTATATTGTTAATGAGGTGAAATGAATTGAAGCTACTAATAGGAACATTACCCATTGTACTATCATTTATTTTTTATTGGCTTGCTAAGTATCCTACAATCCGTGTTGCATTACATATTTCAGCGTACTTAGCACTTTATGTACTCGGTACAATTATTTCTATTAATATATATGATGTTTTAATACAAGATTTAGTTTTCATGACAAGCATTCATGGAATTTTACTAAATCCATTTTTTCTTATATCAGGAGCGTATATAGGAATATACACTTTGTACCTAATCATGTCTTACATTATTACAAAAATGAAAAATGGAGTGTAATGAAATGCAACCACCGTTTATCTGTCATATATGTAAAAAAAGAATTGCACGAAAGAAAGATCTTATTACTGCCACATGGTACTTCCGCTTTTATTTATTTCACAGTGATTGTTTTAAAAGGCAGCAAGTGTTCATCTCACGATTTATCCCTGTGAATACACTTTTTAATTTCTTTCTTATTATATATGGACTTATTTTTGGCGGCATTCTTATGATTACAGAACCATCTATCATTTGGTTTATTTTTTTATTCCCCATCTTATATCGGTTTCTTTCCTATTATTATGTTGAACGTTTTTTCTCTACATAACGTGCAGAATGTCCTCTAGGAATACTTAAACATTCCCACTCATTTTCTTTTAACATCTTCCCAATGTAAATAATCTGTCCAATATGCAAAGCATAATGAGAAATTTGTCTTTCAATTGCTTGCATGACAGTATGTGCTTCACCGCGAATATATACCGTCTTTAATAAATCTTCTGGCGTTAGCACATGCATCGTTTTCAAAACATATTCCCATCCTTCATTCCATGCTGCGAGAACCTCTTCCTTAGAATGATAACCATCTTCAAATTCAGCGTCTCGGTTACGATCTATTTTTTCACCATCAGATGTTAAAAAATCCGTCCATCTAGAACGCATATTACCTTGCAGATGCTTTATAATAACCGCTATACTATTTGTTGCTTCATGAGAAGACCATTCAATCTGTTCATATGATAATTGAGAAAGCACCCGTTCCCCTTGTTTCTTTGTTGCTTCAAAATTCGAAATGGCACATTGTAAATATTCTCGTCCAATATCCATGTTCCCCCGCCTTTACACTAACTAATTTTCGTTCCATTTGGTAATTCCATATTGGGCTGAAGTAATACGACATCACCGGCTTCAGGTACTCCCCCTAAAACAAGCACTTCTGATTTAAATCCAGCTACACGTTTTGGCGGAAAATTTACAACAGCAACGATTTGCTGACCGATTAAATCTTCTGGGGTATATCTCTTCGTAATTTGAGCACTTGACTGCTTAATTCCAAGCTCTCCAAAATCAATTTCTAGTTTAATCGCTGGAACTCTTGCTTCTTTAAATTCCTCTGCATGTGTTACAGTTCCAATTCTTACATCCAACGTTAAAAAATCTTCAAAATTAGCCATTTTATCATTCCTCCCATTTATTACTTAGACAAAACAATAAAATCCCCTTTAAAAAAAGAAAGGCGCCTAAGCACCTTTCTTTTGTAGTTCACTTGATTCATTTGATTTATAGAAGAAGAAACCGAGGATCCCGCCAATACATGATGGAATTAACCATCCTATTCCTTCATTATATAATGGTAACATTTGTAGTACATTAGAAATCGCGTCAATTTTAATGTTCGCACTTTCTAAACCGTTAAAGAAACTAATTAACAATGCGCCTAAAATTGCTCCAATATAAATGGTATTACGCTTCCCAATCCATTTATGGAAGTAAGAAAGTACGATTAATACGATTGCAACTGGATAAATGATCATTAACACTGGTAAAGTAACTGTGATTAATTGTGTTAAACCTAGGTTAGATACAATTAAACTAAACACACATACCATCGTTACAATCGCTTTATGCGAAAGTTTAGGGAATAAGTTTGTAAAGAAGCCAGCACAAGCTGATGTTAATCCAACAGAAGTTGTTAAACAAGCAAGTATAATAACGAGCCCTAATAAAATTTTACCACTTGTTCCATATAACTCATTTACAACATTCGTTAAAATAAGTCCACCATTCTCTGATACACCAAGTGATGTACTTGTTGAACCAAGATAAGCAAGTGATAAATAAATTAACGTTAAACCAAGTACTGCAATAATACCTGAAACTACTGTTATTTTTGCAACTTGACTACTTTCTTTTATTCCTTTAGAACGGATAACTTGTACAACGACAATTCCAAATACAAGCGCACTAATTGCATCCATCGTTAAATATCCTTGTATAAATCCACCAAAGAAAGCATTTTCTTTGTATGCTGCTAGCGGCGCAGCTGGTTCTCCAATTGGATCAATAATTGCCTTTCCAACAATAACAGCAACAATCAATACTAACAATGGTGTAAGAAATTTTCCGAACCAATCCACTAATTTAGATGGATTTAATGATAAATACCAAGTTATTCCGAAGAAAACTATCGTGAAAAGAAATAACATGTACCATTCGGAAACCAATGCCTCTGATAAAAATGGCTTCATACCCATTTCAAATGAAACGGCTCCAGTACGCGGAATCGCGAAAAATGGTCCAATTGCTAAATAACTAATCAATGGGAAAATAAACGCGAATATTGGGTGAACTCTAGAAGATAGCGCTTTCAAGTCCCCCTCTACAAACGCGACAGCTGTTACAGCTAATAGGGGTAATCCGACTCCCGTTACAAGGAATCCAATTGTAGCAATCCAAACATTCTCTCCAGCTTGTTGCCCTAAAACTGGTGGGAAAATTAAATTTCCTGCTCCTAAAAATAGTGCAAATAACATTAAACCGATTGCTACCGTATCACCTGGCCTTAAACGTCCCTTCATACTTTTCATTTGCATAGCACTTTTTCATTGTTTATCTCTATTTTCACAATATGCTATGCATCCTCCTCTCTGCTCAAGCTGATAAAATATGCCCCTTACAAAGCAGTGTCTTTCTCCATAATTTCTCCATTCCCCTTATTTTTACTCTAATTATTAATTTTAATTTTTGATTTTTTTGAATATTTAACTCATTAGAGTGGTATTGCGTGGAGTATAGTTGTCAGACCTCTTTGTTTTTATCACACATATAGTAACATATTTAGTTAAAAATAAAAACATATTTTCAAATTGATTTTTTTGAAAATCAAAATTATCTACATTTTTTATTCTTTTACACAAATATTGTTACAATCTCGACTTTTATCCTATCATTATTTTTAAATAACTTTATTCACGTAACATAACAAAAACCATCCAACATAATTAGATGGCTTTTGCATGTTACTCTATCGTTTCAACTTCGCGTGGATTTTTCATCTCTTCCACATACACAACTCTAAATCCGTGATCTTCTAAATCTTTCAGTAACGTCTCTAATTCTCCGTCGTTAAACTCTTCTCCTAATGTAAACATAATTCTCCGAACTAATAATGCATCATTATCAAAAGTCATTAAACTTTGGATACCTGTATATTTCTTTAATACTGTCGATAATTTTTGAATGGCCCCATTATAATCTTGTGTCCCAATCATGACAGAATATTTACTAGAATGAACGCCCCAAGCATCTTCTAATAACTCGAAAACCTTTTTATGCGTTAAAATTCCAAGAAAGACTCCATTTTCATCAACTACTGATAAATAAGGTAATTTTTTTATTGTAAAAAATACTTTAAAGAACGAAGAATCTTCTCTAACATAACCTTCTTTATCGTTTAATAATTGTACTACACTCTCTTCCAGCGAACCTTTATATTCTAAAATATCTACTTTGTATACATTCCCTAAATATTTCTCTTTTTTTTCATCTAAAACTGGTACACAACGATACCCAGTTTTATTTAAATGCTCCAGTGCTTCCCCTACCGTAATTGAACTTGAGCAAAATAAAACTTCCCTTTTCGGCACATAATTCCCTTTAATCCTCATAAACAGCCTCCTTATGTTAAAATACTTTCTGTGCCATAACTATATTATATTTTCAGAAAAAAATAAATAATTTATTTTACTTTTCTGAAAATTATTCATTTTCTTGTCATAATTTATTCACGTTTCATTCACTTATATCCCCTACAATACTAAATTTCTTTAAGAAAAATATATTGTAACTTACTCCGAAAAAAGCTAAAATAAGAATAAGAATTTTCTGAATATTCTAAGAGTAGGTGATTACATGTCTTTATTGCGCTCACATATATGTAAATTTATTGTTGGTGTTCTCATTATATTTATCATTAGTCCTATTCCTGCATTATTCATTACACATAAATACTCATACATAACTGGCTTTATAAGCATTTTTCATAACTTCGTACACCTTTCTTCTATGACAATTCCAAAGATCGATTGGATGCACGAATCTATCTTTTTCTCAGCAAATCCAATGGTTCATACTTCTAATCATTCAACACCGTTATTCCCTTACATATGGGAAATATATTTTTTATCGATTGTTCGTTTTACCTTTACTCTTGCGATTGGATTCTTTATCAGCTTAGGAATCGGCCATTTATTTTTTAAAGCACCTCAATCGGTTAAGAAGTTCACTTCTTTATTAAAATGGATACCTTACTCTTTTTGTACTGTATTATTACAATGTTCAGTCTTATTACTACTCCTATACATCGCAAAATTGATAAAGCTTCCTTACTACTCATCTTTTATCATCGTTTGTAGTACTTCCATGATTATCGTTATGCAAGCAATAAAAAAGTGGGTTCCTTTCTTAAGTAACACCAATGAGTATGAAATAAAACAATCTTCTTTTCTTGTAGATACATTGTTTTTAGCACTTACTTCGAATCATAAATCTATTCTAGGTTCCATTATTCTTTCATTCGTTATTATGGAATGCGTTTTCCATGCAAGCGGACTATTGCAATTTATCGTTCAATTCGGCGGAAATGCACCTGTTATTGTTACACTTAGCTTATTACTTTTGTATATCCCGTATTGCATACTCTCTTTCCTTCAAACACTATGGACGACAAATCACGTTAAACAACAATCATACGCTTTAACGAGAAGTATTCCAAAACCTTAATTTGAAATAACCCTCTATAATCTGAAAGTAGGGGGTTATTCCTTTTGTATAGCGGACAAAATAACAGCAAATTCAAAAACAATTGCAGAAACATACCAATATTTACCCTTTTTCTTTGACTATTCTTTTCGTTTGGATTTATTATAAAAGTATAACATAATCGCAGGAGGTGACATCTTTATTCCAAACTACGGAATAGAGAACACACTTGGACATATTAAATATTTTTCTCATCTTTGTACTCATCCTTATTTCCGGCTTTTTCGTTGCATCAGAATTCGCTGTTGTAAAAGTACGAAAAAGTCGCATTGACCAACTTGCAAATGAAGGCAATAAACAAGCTTTAGCTGCAAGAAGTGTCCTATCTAATTTAGATGTTTATTTATCAGCTTGTCAGCTCGGGATTACGATTACTTCTTTAGGGCTTGGTTGGCTCGGTGAACCGACTGTGGAACATTTACTACGACCGCTCTTTGAAAAGATTAATATTACTGGAACAATGGCGAATACTTTATCCTTTATTATTGCTTTTAGTGTTATTACATTTTTCCATGTTGTATTAGGTGAATTAGTTCCAAAGTCTTTCGCCATTCAAAAAGCAGAAGCAATCACACTTAAGTTTGCACGACCACTTATTTTATTTGATAAAATTATGTATCCATTCATTTGGCTACTTAATAGTACGGCAATCTTTTTCACAAAACTACTCGGTTTAGAGCCTGCGAAAGAAAATGAACTTGCCCATTCTGAAGAGGAACTACGACTCATTTTAGGTGAAAGTTTCAAAAGCGGCGAAATAAACCAAACCGAATATAAATATGTAAATAATATTTTTGAATTTGACGACCGGGTCGCGAAAGAAATTATGGTCCCTCGTACAGAAATGATTTGCTTATCTACTGAAAATACGTTAGAAGAGAATATGGATATCGTCGCAACTGAAAAGTATACACGCTATCCGATCATCGAAAAAGATAAAGATGATATTATCGGTATGATCAATACGAAAGAAATATTTCACGATCAAACGAAAAACATTCATAAACCACTTGAATCTTACATACATCCAGTACTAACTGTATTTGAAACTGTTCCAATTCGCAAAACATTAGTACATCTACAAAAGAATCGCGTTCAGATGGCAATCGTTATGGATGAATATGGTGGTACTGCTGGACTTTTAACAATGGAAGATATTCTTGAAGAAATCATTGGAGAAATTCAAGATGAGTTTGATGCGGATGAATCACCTATGATTGAAAAACGTACGCCGAAGCTCACTGTTTTAGATGGGAAGGTGCTCATTTCTGAAGTAAATGATATGTTTGGCCTGCATATTGATGATAGCGATTTAGATACAATTGGAGGCTGGCTCCTCTCTCAAGCAGTTGATTTAAATATTGAAGCTGGTTATTCCATTGAATTTGCCGGTTTTCAATTTAAAGCACTAGAACTTGATGGACATCAAGTGAAAAAAATTGCGGTACATAAATTAGACACGAAGAAGGAGTTATAAAGTGACAGTATTATTAACAATCTGTATCATTGCCTGTTTCATTGTTTCATTTCTCGCCTTTATTTATCCTATCATTCCAGGCATCCTTGCTGTCTGGGCTGGATATTTAATTTACCATTTTGGTATAAATGGCGGAGAACTAACAACTTCCTTTTGGATTATTCAAGTCATTTTCACACTATTTATTTTCATTGCTGATTTTATTGCAAATGGATATTTCTTAAAGAAATACGGGAGTTCTAAATGGGGAGAGCGTGTCGGTATGATTTCTATCATTGTCGGATCTTTCTTCTTCCCACCATTCGGTTTAATTATCATACCGTTCTTATCGGTATTTATTACAGAACTAATGCATAAAAAAGCGCCAAAAGACGCCTTTCTAGTAGGAGTTGCTACTGTAGTTGGTTTTTTAAGCAGTACAGTAGCGAAAGCTATTCTCCAAATCATTATGATTCTCATATTTGTATGTTATATCATCTTTTAACCATCCCAATTTCGGGATGGTTTTTTAATATGAAATACCTACTCGACTATTCTCATATTTGTTTTCACTACACAGATTCCACGTAAATTGCGCTGTATCACCAACTGTTATTTTCGCTCCCCCTTCTGGTAATACATCTTTTTCAGTTCGATACACTCCTGTCACATCACCGTCTATTAAATGCGTCGGGCAAACGACCGTCCAACATAAATTACTACTACTAAGTATCTTATATGCAGCTAAATGATCTTCTGCTGCTGTTGTCATTTTCCTTTTTGATTCAGCTGATTGAAAACGATATAAATTTAGATTTGTTCTTGCTTGTAAAATACCTGCTGTTCCTATTGTAATGATTTTATGAACCCCTACTTCTTCCATTTTCTTTATAATATGTGGCATACTCTTCGCCAATGTCCCATTTTGATCTGTTCCAAGTGCACTAATTACTATATCGCTTCCTTCTATCACTTTCTTTATATCATTTTCATTCCATACATTACCTTCTATCACTCGTAACCTTTCATGATTTATTTCTATTCTATTTAAATCACGCGCTAGTGCAGTCACTTCAGCTGCATCCTTTAATGCTAATTTTATTATATTTGAACCTACTCGCCCAGTTGCTCCCAATATACATACTTTCATTTGTTTTCCCCCTTTTTCATTCTTTCTCTATTTTTTAATAATTTTAATCAATTTTCAACAAAAAAGCTTCCTCATATATAAGAGGAAGCTCTATTATTATTTTCCCCCGCTTTAACGGGCAGTAAGACCCCACCTCAAAATTCAGTAAAAACAAAGAAGTTAGATGGGGATCAACTGCCCGTAAAAGCCCGATTGGTTCAACTAATAATCAGTGGGGGATGCCCCACTGATTAAAGTTTCACTTTATTTCTTTTCTTTAGAATCTGTAGACTTCTCAGTTCCACTTGTTTCTTTATCCTTTTTGTCCTCTTGTTGTGTTGTTGTATCGTCTTCTTTCTTCTTGTCCTCACCTTTACTACAACCTACCATTAATAAAGAACTTGCAAGTGCCATAGCAGTTAATGATTTAACCCATTTGTTCATTTGCGTTTCCTCCTTTAGATAGAATATGTACAATCCCATATTACTCTCTATTTTTAAAGGAAAGATTGAAAAATAGTAAATAAACGGTAAATATTTGTAAATTTTCTAATAATAAATATGGACACCTAGTCTTTTTTTCTCCATGAAAAGTAAAAAACTAAGGCGCCTATCTTTCCGCCTTAGTTTCTTATGCAAACTTCTCATTTTCATATACATGTTTAATCTTATACTCTTTCTTCACAACATATTGCCATACACTATAGGCATAACGATTCATTTTCAGGAAGCAATTTTCTAAAAACGAGCGGAATTCTGGATTCGCAACTTCAACTGCCACTTGAGCGAACTTTAGTGCTAACCGTTTTAAATGCGAAATATAACAAGTTGCAATATGGATATCCCCTGTATATTTACTATCAGTTTCCTTTTCCATTTCATGAAAATGAGATGAAATTGGTTCACAAGTTATATGCTGTACATTCTCTCCTTCTTGAAAATTCACTTGTTCATTATACGCTTGCAACATATATGGTAAATGATGCTGTAATAGCTCTTTTAATTCTTCGTCTCTTACCTCTCCTGTATACTCCCCAACCTTATAAATAAGCATATAACTATACCTCATTAATTCTTTCATACAATCCATGAAAATACCTCCCTTCTCTTTTGTCTATATGTTATAAATATGATGCTATAACATTTGCTATTCTTGCTAAAAACCAATCCCACTTACTAATTTTCTCAAAGTCTTCTTCTGAAAATCTTTTTGATTTATGAAAGTCTTCTTTTAATCGGTTCCATACGTCAGCAACAACTGTTGTATCATATATGATACAGTTAGATTCACAATTTAAATAAAAACTTCTATTATCAAAATTCGCTGTACCTATATCAACAATTTCTCCATCAATGATTGTTACTTTCCCGTGAAAAAAACCATTCCGATATTGATAAATCTCCGCTCCAGCATGGTTCATCTCTCTCAAATACGGATAGGCAGCTTGTTTTAACAATACTGCGTCGCTTTTAAATGGTACGAGAATTTTCACATTGACACCTCGGTTTAATGCACCTTTTAACTCTTTCATCATTTCTTTACTTGGTACAAAATATGGCGTAGCAATAATTAAAGACTTTTTAGCCTGCTTTAAAAGCGCTCCATATTTTTCCCATAACCCTTTTCCATCTGAAAATAAATATTGATATTTTACATGCCCAATTGCAGGTAGACTTTTATGTACAGGCATTTTTTCTCCCGTATCTTCTTTCCAGTCAGCAGCAAACTTTCTTTCCATATCCGTGGCGCCATTCCCCTTAACTCGTACATGATAATCACGCCACGGGCCAAATTTCGGATCTTGTCCAAGGTACTCCTTTCCAATGTTAAAGCCGCCGATATATGATACTTTTCCGTCAATCGTAACAATGCGTCTATGGTTTCGTTGATGCAACGAATAGAATAAATGTTTCAATTTAGGTTTTTTACTAAACGTAAACTGGACACCATTGCTTTTTAGTTGACGAATTATCTTTTTCTTCAGCTTATATCCACCTATTCGATCAACTGACAATTTTACTTCTACTCCACTCGATGCCTTTTTCTCAAGCAACTGCAAAAATTCTTTGCTTATTTCATCTTTACCTACAATATAAAAATGGATATATATGTACTTTTCTGCATTGCGTATATCCTCAAACAATTTCGTATATAACTCTTCACCGTTCGTATATAGTTGAAATTCACCTAATTGAACTTGTCCTAATTCATATTCACTAGCCATTTTTTTCCCCATTTCCACATCGATGTTCATCCAAATGAATACACCTATTAGACAAAGGATTACAACGAAAAAGTGTTTCATGGATATTTTCCTTCCTCCACTTACTGTTATTTCTATATCTTCCCTTTTTTAATACAATATCATTCAAGAAAATATGTCATTACATGATATATGTCCATATCAAACGATAGCTCATTTGCATATTGTATGTTGTATCTTAAAATAAAAGGAGGAAATAACAATGGGCTTCGCACATGGTAATGGATTCGCGCTATTAGTCGTATTATTTATCCTCTTAATCATCGTCGGTGCTGCTTGCTTCTGCTAAGTAGTTATCGTCATATGATATGTGGATGAAAAAACTATAAAAGCGGACACCTATTTTTAGGTGTCCGCTTTTCATATGAAAAACATTTCCGTTTGTTATTGTACCTTTAACGACTACATATTCAACTCAAAAAGTTAATAATGTAGCTACTTTCTTACTCTCCGCCTTACGTATATGGCGTTGTTCTGCACGTAACACTGCAATGCGATGTAATTCTTTCTCTTCTTCTGTTTCAGGGATAACTCGCGGCACAGGAACCGGATTATTTTCCTTACTAAGTGCAACAAAAGTAACAAATGACGTTGCTGCTATACGTTTCTCACCTGAAATTAAATCTTCTGCTACTACCTTCACAAATACTTCCATAGAAGTTCTACCCGTCCAAATTACAAAAGATTCATAACTAACACAATCTGAAGAGCGAACAGGATGTAAGAAATCTACCCAATCCATAGATGCTGTGACACATTCTTTTCTTGCGTGCCTTGTTGCCGAAATAGAAGCAACCATATCCATCTCGGCTAATATCTTCCCACCAAATAGCGTATTATGATCGTTTAAATCTGTTGGAAATACTCGGCTCGTTTTAAACACTCTAGACTCATTAGCTGTTTTCCCTTTTACTTCAGTCATTGTTATCACCTCTTTGATTATTTAACCCGCTATTTGCAGACATTAAGACTCCCACCACAAAATTCGGCTGGAGCAAAGAAGTTCGGTAAGAGTTCCATTTCCCATTAACACTAGAACGGTATGGGCTTACTATCACTACACGTTTAATATTAACAACATTCAGAACTCTTAGTCCATAAAAAAGAACCGATGTGATCAATCGGCTCCTCTAAATACATATTGTTCTTTTGGCGGTTCAACCTTATTCCATTTCGTTACTTCTAATACAGGGATATTCGCATGGAATGGCTGATAAAATTCCGTTGATATTTCTCCTTCAACTTGAATCCAATCATCATTTTTCCATTCTACCCCTTCTGGTTTTTTCACTAACATACCATATACACCAGAATCCGCTACACAATGTATAATACCAAAACGGAATAAGAAATATTGTTCTTTTTGAGAAGAGTCATCTTTGAAAACAAACCCTTTAAAAGATAATTTTTTCCCAGTAAACTCGCCAGGATAATTATAAATTGTTTCCATTCCTTTAAGAAAATTTTCATCGTTTAAAGTAATATTATCTTTCGTAACAAACTCTTTCTTCCCTTTTTCCATTACACCACGGTATCCTTCTTTTCCGTAATAAATACTTGTGTCTGGTCTTAGGAATTGCCTTGTCATAAACGGATCTTTACTTTCTGCTTGCGCAACTGGAAAGTGAAATCCTTTCGCTTTAACGATATCTGAATCTAACGTTGCAATTGGGAAAAATAATCCTGAGACTATCGGAAAACAAAACAATAAGTACGAAAATGCTTTTTTCCACCATGTATTCTCATCTTTTGAATGATCATGCCCGCAATGGCTATGATCACAACTACAATCTTGTTTTTCTTGTTCTTTCTGATGTTCTTTTTGGAATACGATAATAATTTGAACGACCGTTAAAAACCCTAAAATAATAGCTGCTGTTGTTGATAAATAAGCATACTTCATATTGATATACTTCGTAATATTACCGGAAATATGAAGCTGCGCGATTAAGATTGTAAAACCTAATAATATATATGCTCGAAACATAACCTACCACCCCATCGCATAAATGAGTAGTGAGCTTGCATAAACAACAAGTGTAACTGTAACAGTAACGACAATTACAAATTTCGTTTTAAACGTCGCAAGCATCATAAACATATTTTTAATATCCACCATCGGTCCATATACGAGGAACGCGACAAGTGATGCTGTTGAAAATGTACTTTGGAATGACGAAGCAATAAACGCATCCGCTTCTGAACAAAGTGATAAAATGTAAGCTAGTCCCATCATAACAGCTGGTGAAGAGAACGGCCCTTGTCCTATAGCAAGAAGTGTTGAAGTTTGTACGAACGTTTGAACTGCCGCTGCAATTAACGCACCTAATACTAAATATTTTCCCATCGAGAAAAATTCCTCAACAGCGTGTGTACATACATCCCACATTTTTTTACGTAATGGACGCTTATGATTCACTTCTGGGAAGTGATCATCTCGTAATTGATGTTCTTTAAACATAAATGATAATATAATTCCAACGATAATTGCTACGATAATCGCTACGATAGAACGATACCATACCATGTGCATACTACTTCCAAAGGCAACGTATGTTGCAAATAATACGACCGGATTAATAATTGGCCCAGTTAGCATAAATGCAATCCCGGCATATGGTGGAACCCCTTTTCCGATTAACCGTCTTACAATCGGAACGATTCCACATTCACAACCTGGAAACATCATACCTAAAAAAGTAGCCATTAAAACAGACAGAAAACGGTTTTTCGGCATCCATTTCGCTACCATATCCTCTGTCACAAACATTTGAATGAATCCTGAAATAAATACACCAATGAGCACAAAAGGAAGTGCTTCGATCAATATGGAGATAAAGATTGTATTCATTTGCAGGAATGCTTTCGGTAATTGAAACAATTCCATGATGTATTTCCTCCAACTTTTCATTAACAATATGTAATTTTAACCCCATTTTATGAATTGGACAAGGCTTATACGGAATTCATTTCCTTCATATACATTACATTTTATAAGTTATATTCTATTCAAAACTTTCGATTTCATAGCAAAAAAGCTGCTCTAGCGCAGTTATATAACTATGCTAGAGCAGCTTTCTTCTCGTTAAAAGTAACGTTTCTTCCAAAAAACAAACGCTAATGTGAAAGATAGTGTTACACATATTATGAGTACAATTACAAAACCATGTGCTTCCCCTTCAAACGGAACCTTTACGTTCATTCCAAAGAAACTAGAAACCATCGTTGGTAATGATAAAATGATTGTAATAGACGTTAACAGTTTCATAACACTATTTAAATTATTTGATATAACGGAGCTAAAAGTATTCATCATTCCACTTAAAATGTGACTATATATTTCCGCCATTTCAATAGCCTGTTTATTTTCAATTAATACATCTTCTAATAAATCTTGATCGTCTTCATACATTTTTAAAAATGTACTGTTACGCATTAATTTTTGAATTACAATTTTATTCGCCTTTAATGATGTTGTAAAGTAAACTAAACTTTTTTCAAGGCCTAGCAATGTGAAAATCTCTTTATTTTTCATCGACTTATTTAATTGATGCTCTAAATCGATTGTTTTTCTGTTAATTTGCTTTAAGTATCTTAAATAATAAGTAGAAATCGTATATAAGAGCTGAAGTGCAAAGCGTGTCTTTTTAAACGTATAAAATTCTTTAATACGTTGATTAATAAAGCGTTCGAAAATTGGGTTTTCTTCTAAACAAATTGTCACAAAGCAATCTGGCATTACAATCATACCTATTGGAATCGTGTCATAAATCGAATTTCCTTCTTCATCATGTCTAACTGTTGGAATATCCACGATTATTAAAGTATTATTGTCTTCCTTTTCAATACGAGAGCGTTCTTCATCATCTAAAGGGTCTTTAATGAAATCTAAGTCTACATTTAAAGTTTGTACTAGATATTGAATTTCTTCTTCCGTTGGATGAAGTACATTAATCCAGCAACCCTTTTGCATTTCCTCAACCTCTTGTAGTTTTCCGTTTCGGTCTGTTAAATAAATATTTAACATACTATCACCCCGATTCTTTTTACATGTAGGAATCTACCTCTCTTACATAACAGTTTTTGAACCGCCATTCTCAGCATATGAAACATACGTTTAAATTTCAATAGAAAAATTATTTTGAAAACGTTTTTATAAGAAAAATATTCTAAACAAAGAAAAAGACAGAGTGCTCTCTGCCTTAAAAAGCTTATGTTGCCTTTATAACATATTTAGAAAGCATCCACAAGTTAAAGCCAACTGAAATCGTATAACCAGCGTATGTTGAAATAATAAAACTTACATAATCGAAATACGGAAGCAATACGATATTTAAAACTATCTTTACTATAATGCCAATACCTAATCCTAGCACTGTTTTCTGTTGCTGATTAATTCCTTGTAACATCGCAGCTGTTACTGTAAAAAGCGAAAATAGTATACAGGCAGGAGCATAATACTGTAAAATAACTCTCCCCATCTCCGGATCATTTCCGGCACCAAATAAAAGAGTATATACTGGTTTTGCTAACAACATCATTCCAATCGCCGCTGGTACCGTAATACCTACTACTAATACATTCGTTCTCGTAAAATGTTTGTACAGTAACTTCACATTCCCTGCTGTATAGGCTTTTGTCATCTCAGGTACGAGAGACATACTAAAAGCAGTCGCAACGGAAACTGGGATGAGTACAACCATCTGAACAAGACCAATTATTGCATTTATCTTCTCCGCTTCTCCTTGCATATACCCTATTTGTATAAGTAGTTTATTAATTGTAAATGTATCAATCGTCTGATACAACGGAATTGCTAAACCAACCACAACAAACGGTATTGAATATGTAAAGAGCTCCTTATACAGTGAGAAGAAAGATTTCGTTGTTTGCGGTATACTTGCCATCTCTTTTTTCTTTAAGTGCTTTCTCCTCCTTATGTAATACGCACTTAGAACTGTTAATCCACCTATCGCTCCCATAAAAGCACCGAACGTTGAAATACCAACAGCTAGCGAGACAGAAGCTTTTAAAATATATAAAACGACAAAGCTTCCTATTAAAATGGTTAAGACCCGAAAAAACTGCTCAACAACTACACTTAAAGCAGAAGGCCCCATCGATTGAAACCCTTGAAAGAATCCCCTTAATAAACTCATTACCGGTACAAGTATTAACGCAAAACTTACAATTTGGATATTAGTAGTGACCGCTGCTACACTATTCCCTGTTTGATCATTTCCATCGATTACAAGTTTAGCTAAATGTGGAGCTAATATATATAGCGTAAAACATGAGATTACTCCCATTATTAACATAAAAAAGATACCGCTCTTTAGCACTCTCTTAACCGTATGATAATCATTCAGT
This sequence comes from Bacillus cereus group sp. MS39, assembly GCF_040448665.1. Classification (NCBI taxonomy): domain Bacteria; kingdom Bacillati; phylum Bacillota; class Bacilli; order Caryophanales; family Bacillaceae; genus Bacillus; species Bacillus cereus group sp. MS39. The sequence continues at coordinate 3,406,618 of NZ_CP123058.1, forward strand.
TGATCATATTTTGATACCATTTTTGAAACGGCAAGTGGTAGTCCCATCGTCGCAATGCTGAGCATAATCGTATATGGGCGATAAGCATACGTGTATAAAACGTACCCACTCGTACCGACCATTGCTGTAAACGGTATAACATATATAAATCCTAACATTTTAGATATCATCGTTGCCATCGTTAAAAATATCGTTCCACGTATAAACGGTGACCCTTTCATCACATTCCTCCGCTACGCTTTATTATTACACATTATGGACAACTCCTTTTTTTTAGAACCGAAACAAATAAAAAAGCCAATGAAAAATCATTGACTTTAACGCGCTGCTTTTTTCTTTTTTAAATACTTTAAACCGAAGTATAGAGCAACAAAGAGAACAGCTCCTATAATTATGTAATGTGTGTAATCAGATGCATACTCTTTAATGTGTCGCCAATTTCCACCAAGCTTTTCACCTAAGTATATAAATAGTATTGACCATGGAATAATCGCAACTACTGTATATAGTGTAAATAGTTTTAACGGCATTTTAGCTAATCCTGCTGGAATAGAGATTGCATGACGTACGACTGGGATAAAGCGTGCAGAAAAGATTACTCCTGCTCCGTAACGCTTAAACCAACCTTCTGCTATGTCTAAATGGTGTTTATTAATAAGTAGATATTTCCCATATTTCTCTACAACCGGACGCCCTCCGTAATATCCAAGCCAGTATAAAAAGATTTGGGCTAAAGTACCACCAATAGTTCCGGCGATAACTGCACCAACAAAACTAATTTTACCATCCGCTACTAAAAATCCAGCATACGAAAGTACAATTTCACTCGGGATAATTTCAATCATTAAAGCTAGCGCTACTCCAAAGTAACCTAAGCTTGCAAAAAATTGCAATAACTGATCTATTATGCTTGCTAACATTTTATTTTCTATCTCCTTTTTTCTTCACATACCATACCATCCCATTATTACATAAAGGTCGCATTCTGCCAATATCTTCATTTCAACAATATTATCGGCATAAGCATAATTAATCTATTAATGTTTCTTTTTGAGGTTCTTTCATGTAGGCAAACATTTCTTTAATTTGCTCTTCTGTATTTCTAGCAATCGATAAATTAGGCAATTCATTCTCACCAAAAAACTCCACATCTTCTGTTTCAATACTAGTTTTCTTTTCGCCACCAATAATCTTACAGCTAATAAAAATTTTATATACGTGTGTTGCTGAAGGCGATGGTTGATGTTTTTCTTTATCAAATATAGCGAGTAGATTAAAATCATCTACTTCATAACCCGTCTCCTCTAAAACTTCTTTTGCCGCTACTTCTGTTGGCGTATAACCGATATCGGCCCATCCACCTGGTAATGCCCATTTCCCATCACTTTTTTCTTTCACAAATAATAACTTTTCATTTTGAAAAACGACTGCTCTTATATCAACTTTAGGTGTTTGATAGCCTGTCTCACTTGCAAATAACTTCTCTACTATTTCCCAATCTGTCTTTGTGTAATGTGACATCATGGAAATGGAAATATCTCGTAATTGTTGGAAACGCTCTATATCATACACATCTTTAGAATACGTTAAACCCGCTTGGGCTATAGCTTGTATTTGTTTTACCCAATCAATCCATTTTACCGTCATGTTTCCACATCCCCCATACTCTTTTAAGTGAATAGTAAGTCAGTTTTGTTGATACATCTTTATTATACAAAAAAAGAGATTGATAATGTTCCAATCTCTTTCAAAATTAATCCAATTCATGTAAGTGGTCTTGTATATACTTTCTTCTTTTATTTATATATTCATCGATCATATCAGCTTCTTGATCAAATGTTTCTAATTTTTCTTTCATATATGGATCTTGTAGTAAATATGGACGAATCGATTCACACAAACTTTCAACTTTCGGCATCATAAATGAAACGGTAAATTGTTCTTCTAATATTTCTTCCAAAATACTTCGGTATTGCTTTCTAAATACAGGTATATCTAACAATCTTGCACTTAACGTGTTATAACCTTGAATACGAATATATTCATGATTAAGTGGTCTCCCTTGGACATCTCGCCCCCAAGTCGCATCATAATCCCACGGTATCACTTCAAATAAATTCGTTTCATCGTTATGATATAGTGCATAGTTATGAACGAAACCATCAAAGTTTTGTGTAAAAATAATGCCAGCTAACCATCGTAAATATTTATCAACATGCAAAAACTTCCCAATTTCTTTTTCATAAGATTCCCTCGACAAAGTATTCGCTTGGAATACAAATTCACTCAATTGTTCTTCACTATTTTTATTCGAATATTTAAATTCATAACCCGCAAATAGCTCGGTCTTAACATCTTTATCTCTCTCACTCATTAAAGAAAAATTCGCATCATCATCTATCGCATAATAAATAGAACCACTTGGTAATCCTCTATTTTTCAAAAAGTTTTCATCAACTGATTCTAACTGTAAATATACACCTTGAATTTGACCATTAATTTTTATAAACACATGTTGTGATTTTGGTGAAAGTACACCAATATCATGAAAAAAATCTAACGATAATTTATTTCGTATAAGAGACGGATCCATAAACTCAGAATTTAAATGAATCTCTTTCGCACCTTGAAATTTTTTCGGTTTATAAAACATAACATGATAAGACTTTTTCTCAAATTCACGAATATGAGCACCCCGGTATACGATATCAATATCATACTTCTTTTTTCCATAAGTTAATTTTGCTGGCACTGGACTATCTGACCAAATGTCTTTTTTCAATTCCACTAAGTACATTGGATGAATAAAAAAATCATATGAAGGCAGCATGTTTTCTCATCCCTTCTCAGTTCTCTTCATTCAATGTATGCGCCTTGTCTTGTCCATACATCCGCTATCAACTATTTATATAAAATTACACTCTTGTCCTGTTCAGAAAGACTTCATATCTCATATCATGTTAAGGAAAAAGAATACCTTTTCAACTTAATACATGATAAGGAGGATTTCTATGAAACGTGATATTAGAAAAGCGGTTGAAGAAATCAAAAGTGCTGGGATGGAGGATTTCTTACACCAAGATCCAAGTACTTTTGAGTGCGATGATGATAAATTCTCTCATCATCGATGTACAACAGGATGTAAATGTACAACTGGGGGTAAATGTACAACTGGGGGTAAATGTCCAAGAACAAGATGTACTCGCGTGAAACATTGTACGTTCGTTACAAAATGTACGCATGTAAAAAAATGGACATTCGTTACGAAATGTACTCGTGTACGCGTTCAAAAATGGACGTTCGTTACGAAAGTAACGCGTAGAAAAGAATGCGTTTTAGTTACAAAACGTACTCGCAGAAAGCATTGTACTTTCGTTACAAAATGCATACGCTTTGAAAAGAAATTTTTCTGGACAAAACGCAGTTTCTGTAAAAAATGCGAATTCTTCCCTCACGGACACGGTAGATCTTGCGATGATGATTGTGATCATGGTAAAGACTGTCACGATGACGGGCATAAGTGGAATGATTGCAAAGGCGGACATAAATTCCCATCTTGCAAAAACAAGAAATTCGATCACTTCTGGTATAAAAAACGTAATTGCTAGTTTTTATGCCTACAAAAAAAGGCCGTTTTGCGGCCTTTTTTACGTTTATTGAAAATGACTTATATCTGCAAATTGCTTCACTGCACCTTTTCCTTCTTCAAATTCTATTATACTAAGACTAGCACTATGCATAAATGGATCATCCCATACATTTTCTATTTCAATACCCGCAAAATGTCCTACAAGTAATTTTGCCGCTGCCGCATGGGAGACAATTAATATACTTTCTCCTTTATGCTTTTCTAAAAGGAACTGTATCCCCTCCATTACCCTATTTTGAACAGCCTCAAAATTTTCTCCTGATGTGGATTGAAAAAGATGTGGCTCATACCAAAATAACTGTATTTCGTCTGGGTATTGGCTTTCTATATCATCAATTGTCTGTCCTTCCCATTCACCCATGTTAATTTCATAGAAATGCTCATCCGCGATTATCGGTATATCACGATCGCCCTTTATTAACTCTGCAGTATGTAGGGTTCTTTCACTTGGACTACTATAGATCGCATGGATAGATAAATCTTTCATTCGGTCTCCTAATTGCTTTGCTTGTAACATACCATTTTCAGTTAAAGCAGAATTTTTCCGCCCTTGCATTCGTTTCGCTACATTCCATTCCGTCTCACCGTGCCTTGTTACATATACAGTTGTTTTCATTTCACATTCCCCCTTACCATGTTGGCCGCAATTCCCACGGTTCTACTCGTCCTACAATCCATTCATCACATTTACTCTCAATTCCTTTTATTACCCCATCCGATATTTCTTCATAGGTAAGCCATCTCCCGTATGTATCTTCTAATATAAAACCTAATATTATTCTATGGTAGCTACATCGCGTACCACCTATTTTTTGTGCGGGTATACGCGACGCTTTACTACCTAAAATATGAAAAACGTTGTATGTTTCAGACGACAAGTCTAATTCTTTACAAATGAGTGATAACGCATCCTTTGCGCTTGCGTGTATCCATGCGACAACTAATGTTATTGGGCCATTCCTCTCAATTGTACGTTTAATAGCTAACTTTACATCTTCATCATTATGATAATCTAACGGAAGGCATGTGATACTTTCTGGTGTAGCACTCTCTCGCTTAACATTTTCTAATTTCCCTTCATCTCTTCCAATAATGGAAACATGAAACCCTTGCTCACAAAGCCACATAGAAACTCTCTTTAGCATTCCTGTTCCACCAATTACTAGCACATGCAACTTCTTCTCCCCTTAGTAAAATGTCATATGAGGTTTATCTTCCCTATAATAATTAAGTCGGTCTTGCAATGTCCCTGAATGAAATTCAAACTTATGGCCGTCTGGATCAACAAAATATATAGACTCACAATCCCTTACATCTCGTTCTCTTCCTTGTAAAATATGAACATCGTTTTCTTCTAATCTCTGCAGTAGACGTTCAAAGTCTTTCTGTTCAACTGAAAACGCAATATGCGTATAAGATTGATGAATCTCATTTCTCGGAATATGTGTTTCTTCATTAAGTGCTACCCATACCCCACATATATTAAAATATGCAAGTTTTCTCCCTTTAACTAATAATTCTCCTTCTAGTACTTTTTCGTAAAATGTAATAGATTTTTCTAAATTAGACACTGAAAAACAAAGATGATTGATTCCCTTTACCAACTCTAATTCCTCCTATACAAATAAAAGATAAGTGAAAATTCACTTATCTTTTATTATACTATTTCTTTGTAACATATGCCCATTTATAACTGAAGTCCCCACCAAACGTATGATTCGCAATACCTTTTACGTATGGTTTCTCTAAGTAAGCCGTACTTTGTTGGTACGTAGGAGAAATGGCAGCATCTTGACCAATTAAGATTTTTTCAGCTTCTGCAAGTGCATTCCAGCGTGCTTTATCATCTTTTAATAGCTCTCCTTTTGATTTCGCTACTAAATCATCATACTTCGGGTTAGAATAATCCATTTCATTAAATGAACTTCCAGTAACAAACATATCAATATAAGTCATTGGATCTGGATAGTCCGGACTCCATGCTGATAATGAGAATTCATATTCAAATTTCTTTTCTAACTCTAGCTTCTGCTTATATGGTTGTTGTTTCAAATTCACTTTAATACCAGGTAAATTCTTCTCTAACTCTTCTTTAATAAAGTCGCCCACTTTTTTACGGCTACCGTTATCATCATTTAGAAATTCTACTGTAATTGTATCTTGGCCAAGTTCTTTCTTCGCCTCTTCCCATAATTTTTTTGCTTTTTCTGCATTGTCTTTACTATCACGGAAATTTTTATTTACAGAACGGAAATCTTTCCCATCTGGTCCTGTCGTAAATTTTTCAGGTACTAAGAAATATGCTGGTAATGATCCGTCATTTAAAATAACATTTGCAATTCCTTTTTTATCATATGCCAGATCAATCGCTTCACGAACTTTTTGGTTTTTGAACGTTGCATTTTTTTGGTTAAAGCGCAAGAAATACATACGTGGATCTAACTTCGTTTTAAATTCATCTGGCTTATTCTTTTTATATTTATCAACAAATTCAGAACTTAAAATAACACGGTCCGCTTGATCACTATCATATAAATTTACTCCCGTGCTCGTTTCCTTCACAATATTTACATTAATTTCTTCTAACTTCACAGTATCTTTATCCCAATAATTAGGGTTTTTCTTTAACTGATAACTTCTTTCATGTTTCCATTCACTCATCGTAAATGGTCCATTGTATAATAGTTTATCTGCTTCTAATGCATATTTATCCCCTTGTTCTTTCACATATTTTTCATTTAAAGGGAAAAATGTAGGGAATGAAGTAAGCTCAAGGAAATATGGTGCTGGCTGTTCTAATTCTACTACTAACGTTTTATCATCCTTCGCTTTCACTCCTAATTGATCTAGCGGTAATTCTCCTTTATTTACTTTCTGTGCATTTTTCACATCAAATAAAATAAATGCATACTCTGCAGCCGTTGCTTTATCTAATGCGCGTTGCCATGCATAAACAAAGTCTTGCGCTCGAACTGGATCACCATTAGACCACTTTGCGTCTCGTAATTCAAATGTATATGTCTTTTTATCCTCACTAACCTTCACATCTTTTGCCATACCTGGAGTTGGTTTATTATCCTTATCTAAACGATATAACCCTTCCATTGCATTTACAAAAGCACGGAATGATACAGAGTCTGTTGATTTTGACGTATCCATTGAAGGAATTTCTGCTGTTTCTAGTAAGTTTAATACTTGCTTCTCTGCTGCTCCCTTACCTGCTTCTTTCTTCGTTGTAGATGCCTTCTCCCCATTTCCGCAACCTGCAACTAATACACTAGTCGATAATGCAACTGCAGCAATCATTGTTACTTTTCTTTTCATTCTTCCTTCCCCCAATCTATATGTATAAATGAAAGCCAGTATAATATATATTATTATACAAAAGATTCAGATTATTTCAAATATTATTTTTGTACAGTAAAAAAAGAAGCTGATAGAACACTCTTCTATCCACTTCTTTTTCTATTTCTTTTACTTGTAATCCATCCTCTATATCAAATGGGTTTTGAACTTTAAATATTTCGTCCATTATCTTCAAAAATTCTTCCTCATTTTTAGATTCGCCGTTAATCGTAAGTGAGTACGGCTCAATCTCACCCAATTTATAATCAACAACAAATTGGATTTTCACCTTCTTCCTTGGCATATCAGGACTAACCCCTTGGAATTCTACTAATTCTAATCCTTCCGTTCCACGATAATATATCCAACCTGGATTTCTAAAGTAACTTTCAAACGATTCACCAATGGAAAAGAACGGATATTCATAAAGCGAGCTTGTACGAACTTTTTGAATAATATCTCGATCTGTCGGGAAAAAGAAATGGCTGAAAAAGATACTAGCAACCGCTAAAATCGTAACGATTGTCGCTCCTACATTACTCGTTCCACCACTATCACGAATGAGATAGTTTTCAACCGATGCATCTTGAATTCCCCGTGCTTTTATTCGATATATACGTCTTTCTGCAAATTGATAATATAATCCATTTGCAAAAATCCCCATCCCAAACAGAATAAAAATGAGTAACAGAAACGTAAGAGGCACCATATTAATGATTGGTAATGCTACGTTGAAGCCCATATAATAAGAAAACGCATCACATGCTACTAATAACAGTAAAAATAATGCTGCAGGTACATAATACTTACGATATCCAAGCCAACCCACATTGAAAATAGCAGCCCAACCATTCCAGCTCCACCTAGCAATCCGCTTATCCTCAAGTTCCCATTTCCTTTTGTAATACCGATATTGTCTACCTACATATACTTCTAATTCCTTGTCTATTAGCGAGCATCCTTCACCTTGTTCAGTATGCAAAGTCCGCTGGCAACTTTCACAATTCAACCGATCTCCCTCGCAAATTTGCCCACAATTTATACATTTCAAAACAATCCCTCTTCCCATCCATACGTCATTTCAAAATACCTTCGTGATTTAATAACCACTCTTTCCTCCATAAACCGCCCGCATACCCAACAAGCTTCCCGCTCTTTCCTATTACACGATGACACGGAACGATAATTGAAATTGGATTACGACTATTTGCTCCTCCTATCGCTCGTACAGCTTTCGTATTTCCGACCTTCTCTGCAATATCTAAATATGAAGCACTTACGCCATAAGGGATAGTATAGAGCACATCCCATACATTTTTTTGAAATGCTGTTCCCTCAGCAGACAGTGGGACCGTAAACTCTCTTCTTTTCCCCTTAAAATATTCATCTAGCTCATTTATACATTGATCTATCATTTCATTTTTATGTTCTTCTTGTCTCTCATCAACAAATATAACAGACGTAATTCCTTTATCGTTCGCTGTAATTTCCAGCAAGCCTAATTCACTTTCATAATAAGCCTGGTACATATGTCATCCTCCAATTCAATTCATATTAATTATTGTAACACGAATAGAAAAAATTTTTCGTATAAGCGTTTTATTAGGGAAACAAAAACAAGAATGATAAAATGTAAGAAAATTAAATCTAGGAGGCTATTGGATGAATTCTGAACTTTTTTCACCTTATACAATTAAGGACGTTACATTAAAAAACCGTATCGTTATGTCACCTATGTGCATGTATTCATCAGAAAACGAGGATGGCCAAGTAACTAATTTCCATCACGTTCATTACGGAACAAGAGCTGCTGGTCAAGTTGGTTTAGTTATGATCGAAGCAACAGCCGTGTTACCTGAAGGAAGAATTTCTAATAAAGACCTAGGTATATGGGATGATAGCCTAATTGAAGGCTTACATAAAACGACAACTTTTATACATGATAACGGCGCAAAAGCCGCCATTCAACTTGCTCACGCCGGAAGAAAAGCTGAATTAAAAACGGATGCTCTCGCTCCATCCGCAATTCCGTTTAATGAAACTATGAAAATCCCAGTAGAAATGAGTATACAGCAAATAAAAAAGACCATATTAGCTTTTCAAGAGGCTGCAATGCGATCCAAACAAGCTGGATTTGACGTTATTGAAATACACGGCGCTCACGGTTATCTTATTAATGAATTTCTTTCTCCACTTTCTAATAAACGGACTGATGAATATGGAGGTTCACCTGAAAATCGCTATCGTTTCTTACGTGAAATCATTGACTCAATAAATGAAGTTTGGAACGGACCGTTATTTGTTCGTATTTCAGCAAACGATTATCATCCTGACGGTTTAACGGTTCAAGATTACGTTCCATATACAAACTGGATGAAAGAACAAGGAGTAGATTTAATTGATTGTAGTTCTGGAGCTGTTGTTCCGGCACACATCGATGTATATCCCGGGTATCAAGTGCAATATGCTAAACATATTAAAGAACATGCTAACATTGCAACTGGGGCTGTTGGTTTGATTACGACTGGAGTACAGGCAGAACAAATTTTAAATAATAACGAAGCAGATTTAATTTTTATCGGACGTGAGTTACTTCGCAATCCTTACTTTCCAAGAATAGCCGCCAATGAACTTAGCTTTGAGTTAGAAGAACCGTATCAATACAAACGAGCACCGGGGAAAATCATTACAAATAAATAAAACCGAGAAGTCATTCTTCTCGGTTTTATTTATTCTATCGTTGTAATTTCATTTGAATTATAAATATGGATACCCGATTCTTCTCGCAATGCAGTTATATACATTCCTTTCGCCACATCTTTAGCTGAAATAGGTTTATACTTTTTGAAAGCCCCTTTAAATATAAAAGGAATGATACGAGATAACTTTTCAGCCATTCGTTCACCGAAACGAAATTCTTGTCGATTTCCTACTAATAAAGATGGCCTAAAAATGTGAATACCACCAATGACTAACTTTTGTAATTCCTCTTCCATTCTCCCTTTAACTTGCGAATAAAAGAAAAACGATTTAGGTTTTGCTCCCATTGAAGACACAACAAGGAAATTTTGTACCCCTTGTTTTTCAGCTAAACAAGCAGCTCGTAACGTATATTCATAATCTACCTTTTTGAAATTTGCCTTTGTTTTTGCTTTTTTGATTGTTGTTCCTAGACAACTAAATACGTCATCTACAGCAAAAAACTCTTTATATTCCTCTAACATCGAAAAATCTATTTGCTTTTGCTGTAACTTTTCATGTTGCCATTGCATTGGTTCCCTTACAAAAATAGTAACCGAATCGTAGTAATCTGATTCAAGTAATAGACGCGTTATCTCTTGTCCAACTAAACCACTTGCACCAAGTACTAACGCTGTTCGCTTATTCATATATGCATATACCTCTTATTTTACTTTTCTCTCCTTCAGTAAAATACAACTTTTAGGAGTTTCCTGCTCTCATTTTACCACAAGTAAAGCACTATGCGTACGCATAGTGCTTTACTCACTCTTTTTTCTCATCTTTCTCTCGCAATTTTGTTACTGTTGATGCATCTCCTAAATTACTTATTAATCTTCTTAAAAAAATTAAGACTAATGCTAATGGTAATACTACCGCTAATATCAATAAAATAGCTTCCATTAAGTAACCCAAACACTCATCCCCCTCTACACCCTCCTTTCAAATATATGAACGTAGCGTTGTCACATATGCATGCATTCCTAAAAATAATACATCCAAATTTGACAACTTTATAACAAAAACAAATCGGAATGATTATTATTTATTGCAACTTTATAAAAGATGTATTATACTAAGTTCGCAAACTAAAACGTAATTATTCCGTTTTGCATTAAAATGATATTTTTCTTCTATAATTGGGGAAAATATATCCGTAAAAAAAGAAAAGAGGAGAACTTCATGCCTAAAAGATTGACTATATTTTCATTCTTACTTATTTTCACTTTAATTTTTACTGGCTGCTCAAATAAAAAAGAAGGTAATGCCAAGAAAGACGGAAAGCTAACTGTTTATACTACTATTTTTCCTCTTGCAGATTTTGCAAAAAAAATTGGTGGCGACTATGTAACTGTTGAAGCGATTTACCCACCTGGTGCAGATTCACATACATTTGAACCAAGTCAAAAACAAACAGTACAAGTTGCAAAAGCAGATTTATTCGTTTATAACGGTGCTGAATTAGAACCATTTGCTGAAAAAATGGAAAAAGCATTACAAAAAGAAAATGTTAAAATTGTAAATGCATCAAAAGGTATTGAACTGCGTACTTCTACTGAAGAAGAGCATCATGATCACGGAGACGGTCATAAAGAGGATGAACATCATCACGATAAAGACCCACACATTTGGTTAGATCCTACTTTAGCAATGAAACAGGCAGAAAAAATTAAAAATGCACTTGTAGAATTACAACCTGATCATAAACAAGAGTTCGAAAAAAACTTCGCAGCACTTCAAACAAAATTTACTGATTTAGACGATCAATTTAAAGCAGCAGTTGCGAATGCAAAAACGAAAGATATTTTAGTTTCTCACGCAGCTTATGGATACTGGGAACAACGCTATGGCCTGAAACAAATTGCTATCGCTGGTATTTCAGCTTCTGATGAACCATCTCAAAAACAGCTTGCTGACATTACAAAAACAGTAAAAGAACATAATCTACAATATATTTTATTTGAAACATTCTCTACACCAAAGGTAGCGTCCGTAATTCAAAAAGAGACGGGTACAAAAATTTTACGCTTAAATCACTTAGCTACTATTTCTGAAGACGATGCGAAAAATAATAAAGATTACTTCACTTTAATGGAAGAAAACGTAAATACATTAAAAGAAGCTACTAACTAATCAAATTTTTAAAAGAAGCTGAATATGTCATTCAGCTTCTTTTTTATTTGTTCTTACTTGACTTGACCAAAATAACAAGTAAAATTATCCATATTAGCTTTTAAGCTATATTAATTTAGAAGGTGAGTTGGAATTATGACTCTTCACATTTGTGAAGTTACAGCAAAAAATTGGCGTTCGGTAGCTGCTTTAAACGTCGCAAAAGACCAGCAGCAATTTATTGAAAGCAATGCGTTTTCTCTAGCAGAAGCATTATATGAGGGAAACGGAACGTCAGTAGGTTTATATGATGGAGAAACACTAGTAGGATACGCAATGTATGGATGGTATTGGGAAAAACGTAAAAGTGTGTGGTTAGATCGCTTTATGATTGACGAGCAATATCAAGGAAAAGGATACGCAAAACGTTTCCTTCGCATACTCATTCAATTCTTACAAGATAAATTTGAATGTAAAATAATTTATTTAAGTTTACATCCAGACAACAAACTCGCAATGGGATTATACGAGTCATTTGGTTTCCGTTTAAATGGTGATATTGATGACGAAGGTCCAGTTGTAGGTGTTGTAATGGAGTTACTATTAGATGAACATACAAGCCTGTGAAAACGGGCTTTTTATTATCCTTCGTCTTTTGCAATCTAGCATTTTTCCATAGGGTACTTAGTTAATTCCAAAAAATAAGCCTGCAATATATGCAGACTTATTTCACACACTCCTCAAAATGTTCTTGGAACCATTCTTTATTAATATCTTTTCCGATAAACACGACTTCACTTACTCGTTCTTCGCCCTCTTGCCACTCTCTATCGTATGATGCAGCAAACAATGTATGCACACCTTGGAAAACGATACGTTTATCTACTCCATCAATCGATAAAATTCCTTTGTAGCGATATAAATATTCACCTAGTTCTTGAACGACAGCTGACATCCATTCATTTAGTTTTTGTAAATCTAACGGACGTTCTTCACGCAGTACAAACGATTTTACACCTTCTAGATGATTATGCTCTGTATGGGGATAAATTTGTAACGTATCTTTCGTTTTAAACGTCTGAATTTGTAGTAACGATTGAATATCCACATCACAGTTAGTCGCCTCGATTAACTTTGCAGTTGGGTTAATACCTTGCAGTTCCTGCAAGAGATTTTCCTTTTCACTTTCACCCACTAAATCTAATTTATTTACTAAAACGACATCAGCAAATGCAATTTGTTCCTTTGCTTCTAGTCCTTTTTCAAAATGTTTATGTATATGATAACTATCTACTACTGTTACAACGCCGTTAATTTGGTATGCAGATTGAATAACAGGATCTAGAAAGAATGTTTGAATAATCGGACCTGGATTTGCAAGACCAGTCGTTTCAATTACTAATCCATCAAAATCCATTTTCCCTTCTGCTTTTACGTCCAGTAATTGTTTTAAAGCGACGAGTAAATCTTCACGTACAGTACAACATAAACATCCATTCGTCATCTCCATAATCTCTTCTTCTACATTCATAATCAACTGATTATCAATACCAATTTGCCCTATTTCATTTACGATCACTGCTAATTTCTGACCGTGATTCTCTGATAAAATACGATTTAATAATGTCGTTTTTCCTGACCCTAGAAAACCCGTTAATATTGTTACTGGAATCATCCATTACATCTCCTTATAGCTATATGTTTCTACATTATAGCATATAGAGAAAATCGTTTTTGTAGCAAAACATATTTGTTGTATGTACGATACTGTAACTATATAATAATATGTAGCAAGAAAGCCTTTTCAAAAAATGATTCATTCATCAAGGAGGTACTTATAATGGAACGAGTTCAAATGGCCGAAACACTAGAATTTTCTCGTATTATTCAAGGTTTTTGGCGTTTAGCAGAATGGAATATGACAAAGCATGAGTTACTTTCTTTTACGGAAGCTTGTATGGATATGGGAATTACTACTTTCGATCATGCTGATATTTATGGCGGCTATACGTGTGAAGGATTATTTGGAGAAGCGTTACAACTCAAGCCTTCCTTACGCGAAGACATGCAAATTATCACAAAATGTGGAATCGCTCCCCCATCACCAAAATTTCCAGAGCGATATGTTGCGCACTACAATACTAGTGCTGAACATATAATAAAAAGCGCGGAAGACTCATTACAAAACTTACATACAGATTATATTGATGTACTGCTCATTCATCGCCCTGATCCATTTATGGATCCAAATGAAGTAGCAGAAGCGTTCTCACGCTTAAAGCAAGAAGGAAAAGTCCGTCACTTCGGTGTATCTAACTTTTTACCTTCACAGTTTAATATGTTAAGTTCTTATTTAGATTTCCCGCTCATTACAAATCAAATTGAAGTATCTGCGATGCAGCTTGAACATTTCGAAAAAGGGACAATTGATTTATGCCAAGAAAAGCGAATCAATCCTATGATTTGGTCGCCTCTTGCTGGCGGAGAAATCTTTACTGGTCAATCAGAACGTGCCATACGTGTACGTGAAACGTTACAAAAGGTTGCCACTGAACTAAATGTTACTAGCATCGATACAGTTATGTATGCATGGCTGCTTGCTCATCCAGCTAACATGATGCCAATCGTTGGATCTGGTAAACTAGATCGTGTTAAAACAGCCGCTCTTGCTACAAAAGTTAATTTAGATCGTCAACAATGGTTTACAATTTTCGAAAGCTCTAATGGACATCCTGTACCATAATACACAAAAAGAAGAGCTGTTTCTTTACAGCTCTTCTTTTTCATATGTATTTCTAGTCATGGCAAATACACACATATCCCTTAACCCATTTCCATCTACCGCTACACTCGCACTTTCCAATGTACCTTCTAACTTAAATCCTAATTTCTCAGGTATCGCTCTACTCTTCTTATTTAAAGAATCACATCGAATTTCTACGCGGTTTGCTTTCAGCTCAGAAAAAGCATAATCCGTTATACCCTTTGCAGCCTCTACCATATAACCCTTTCCACTAAACCTTGAATCAATCCAATACCCAATTTCAAATTGAGGTATATCCCAATTAATACGATGCAATCCAGCTGATGCAATAAATTCACCTGTTTCTTTCGAAAAAACTAGTAATCTTAAATCCTCACGCTGCAAAAATTGAATATGCGATTTTCTAATGCTCACTTCTACTTCTTCCTCTGTTTGCTCTTTTTGTGCAAAAACCATCCAAGGTTTTAATTCTTTCATAGAAGCTTGAATTGCATCGTATACAGCTTTACCGTCACCCGGTTTCGGCATTCGAATAAATAGCCTATCAGTATAAAATTCAGAAGGAAAATCGAATAATAACGGATTCACTTTCAACACTCCTTTTAATTCTTTTATATATAATAATATCCATCTCAAACCATACAGTAAAGAAATTTCTGAATTTTACACGTTTTAATCATTTACCTCTACCGCTACACGAACTCCAGATTCAATTGCACCTTGTATCCATCCGTGATATAACGTTGTATGATCACCTGCAAAGTATAATCTCCCCTCTGGTTTTATAATCGCTGGTTGTAGCTCAGATTCTTGCCCTGCCTGAAATAGCGCAAACCCTCCAAGTGCATATGGATCCAATGTCCAACTTTTTGATATGCCAGACATGAACTCATCATATACTTGACCGCCTAGTATTGTCGCTAAATTTTGTAGTGTGTAATAAATACGATCACCTTTTGATAACCCATCCCATAACAACGCATCATAAGACCATGTATAGCTTCCTAACATCATAGCAGGGCCTTTCTCTCCAATTCCGTGACTTGGATAATAAGCGTAACGAATTGGCAAATCCGTTATAATTCTGCCACCTAATTGTCCTTGCTTTTCCCAAAATCGACTTTTAAATTGAATTCCTATTTTCGTTGCTGGCATATAATGCAATTCACGAATTGCTTTCCATTTTTCATGAGATATAGAATCAAATGGATCTACTTCCACAAAGCGCATTGTCGAAAATGGAATTGTAATAATAACTAAATCCCCTGTAATACTACTATATTCAAAAGTTTCCTCGTTTCGATAAAAAGCTGTTACACCATTATCGTGTTGTTGTAGCTTCATTAGTTTTTGATTATATATAATATTTTCTTCTAATTGTGGTAAAAATGACTTTGGTAATCTATCATTCCCTCCTACTATTTCACAAAAGCCACTCTCCTCTTGCATAATATATAAAAAGCGTAACGTCTCAACAAATGACCTTTCCAAAAAACCTTCTAAATCTAATAAAACACCGATCATCTCGATTGTTACTGGTGAAAAGTAAGTATTATATTGATAAGGATGATACTTTAAAAATTGTCCTGTAGAGTATCTCCCAAAATCCTTTACTACTATATCCCAATTTTTCTCTGGGTTCTTTTTTATAAAATTTATAATAGGCTGCACTGCTAGTAATAATAGCTCCTCTGACGTTTTCCCGACTTCATTCATTTCCACAGGATACTTTAATATACTTGGATCTTTTTCATATTGTTTTAATGTCGTTTTTCGGCCATTTACATAAACGATATCTGTCTCATTTCTATTAATAAAAGGGCTTACCTGTAGCCCAAATTTTCTTATATATGCCATCGTTAATGTGTGCGAATACGGAATCCTCATTGCTCCAACATCCAAATATAATCCGGTATCTTCCATTCTAATCGTTTCTATACGACCACCTACCCGGTTGTTTGCTTCAAAAATCTTCACTTCATGTCCTGCAGTTTTTAACAAAGACGCCGAAACCAACCCAGCCATACCGGCTCCTACTACTATAATTTGCTTCGGACGAGTCGTCTTCTTTAACCCTTTATTTATAACTTTCAACACTTCATCCATCTCAGTGTTATACATTATATCTTTCTGCACAATTCCACCCCTTACTTCATAAAGTGAAACTATAATTAGCGGGAGATTCTTCCTCCACTGATTATTAGTTGAACCAATCGGGCATTTATGGGGAGTTTTACTCCCCGTTAATGCGGGATAAAATGGGAATTAGTGGTTTAGTGCATTTTATTCATAAATTCCTATAAACATAACAACATAGCAAGTGAAATATTCACTAAAAGTACATAAGAGTTAGCTTTCACACCTCATCACGCTTCGTATAATATAGCAACGGCAAAGAAGGAGTGGTTGAAAATGAAACAAACTTACGACTACAACGCTACAAAGAAGTATTTAGAAGGAAAGAAACACCAACTATGCAACAAACTTAGTAGTAAACAACTATCTAAAAAAGAGCGTGAACAACTAAAACTTGAGATTGATAACTACGAATATATATTAAATTTAGTCGAAATGAATCATTATGAACGAGGCTTTCCTCGTTAAAAGTGGATAAGTGGTTTATCCATTTTTTATTTTGAGCATTTTATTACGCATTTTTCGTAAGTAAATATATAATAGGATGTACATTAAGATTGCGAGGTATATTCTATGATCAAATTAAGTGTGTTAGACCAATCCCCTATTTCAGATGGTAGTACAGCAGCCCAAGCTTTTTCACATACAGTTACACTTGCACAAGAAGTTGAAAAATTAGGATTCACACGTTTTTGGGTATCTGAGCATCACAATTCTGTCAGCCTTGCTGGTTCAAGTCCTGAAATACTTATTTCACATATTGCAGCAAAAACAGATCGTATGAGAGTGGGTTCAGGTGGTGTTATGTTGCCACACTATAGCCCATATAAAGTGGCTGAGAATTTCCGTGTTTTAGAAGCGCTTTATCCAAATCGTATTGATCTTGGTGTCGGCAGAGCACCTGGTGGTATGCCAATTGCAACTCGCGCACTTCAAGAAGGCAAAATGGTCTCACTTGATCAATACCCAGAACAAATTGCAGATGTTGCAATGTACTTACATGATCAAGTACCAGAAAACCATCATTATGCAAATTTAAAGGCTACTCCTGTCATTCCAACATCTCCCGAGATGTGGATGCTTGGTTCTAGCGGAGAGAGTGCAATGATTGCCGCAAAACAAGGTGCTTCTTTTGCATTCGCACAGTTCATTAACGGATACGGTGGCCCTGAAGTAATGAATGCTTATCAAGAACAGTTCCAACCTTCTTATTTAGGAGATAAACCAAAATCAATCGTCTCTATTTTTGTTATTTGCGGAGAAACGAATGAAGAGGCGGAAAAAATTGCTTCTAGTTTAGATTTATCAATCTTATTACTAGAACAAGGAAAGCGTACAACTGGTACTCCTTCTATCGAAACTGCACAAAATTATTCATACAGCGCTTATGATTTATTCCGTATAAAAGAAAATCGTCAACGTATGATCGTCGGTGATCCATCTTCTGTGAAAGAACAAATCGTAAACTTAAGCAAAGCGTACAATACTGATGAATTTATGATTGTCACAATTACTCATCGATTTGAAGATAAATTGAATTCTTATCGCTTACTAGCAAATGCTTTTCATTTATAATGACAAAAGGGAGATACATCAATTATGATGCATCTCCCTTTTTTACTACTTATTATTTTTGTCGTCTATATATTCAATAGCTTCTTTTAATAGTTCATCAAAACCCTTAGGATAATCATGATTTAAATTGGGTACAACTTTAAACTCATGTTCTATATTCTTATCTCTTAATAATTGTACAAATTGCTGCGTACATTCGAAACAATCTTCATCTTGATCCCCGCACACTATATATCCCTTTATATTTTTATTCTGTAGCACTCCCAACAACTCATTCCATTCTTCAATCTCTGGAAGCCACGGCGCCACAAAAATAAAACCATCTACATCTATATCTTTTTGTAAAATTGTATACAAAGCTACTCTTGCGCCAGCAGAAAAACCACCAATTATTACACTTTCTACTGTATGATTTTCTATAAACGTAACGTAATGCTCTTTTAATTCTTCTTTCCCTCTATGTATATCGTCCCAAACAAATCCATCTGAAAACTGAATTTGCGAAGATTGTGGTAAAGCTAACGTATAATCTTGTGTCAAAACAGATTTCCAATATGGTTCTATTATTTCTATATTTTCTTGATCCCCGTGCATTGCAATAAATAGTTTTCCTTCTTTATTGCTGTCTAAATATTTCACGTCTGCTCGTTCTGTTTTCTTTGCTAATTCTTCTCTTTCTTTACATAATTGAACCATTTTATGAAACTCTTCAAATTTATGTAGTGGTGTTAAATCATCGTCCGAAATTAAATACTCATTTCCGTACCAAAATCCATTGTCCATAATAGCTTCCTTCATTATCTGTAACGCTTCTTCTTCAAGCCCCGCTGCACTCGCTAGCGCATATTTAAAATTATATATTTGCGCTTTATTCCCCACTACACCTTTAGCATGCTCCATTATATAAGTGTACGCTTCCAAACTCCCTTTATTTGTGTAACAATGTAACGTTTCATTTAATAATTGAATGTAAGTCATACTATTTTCCATACACCCATTCCCCCGTAATCTTTTATAATATTTATTTCTCAAACCTTTATACCATTCTGTAATCACTGTATATAACTCACGCTAACAATACTTAATCATTACTTCTCTTCGTCCAATAAGTTTAGTATAAAGTTTAATAAACAGAAAAATCAATATTTTTAAAAACAAAAAAAGACAACAATATATTTATTGTTGTTCTCAATACATCTACCCACTCTTTTGTTTTTTTCTGTCCGGTTTACTTGAAACTAAATAATGTTTTTCTGAAATATATAGGTCTCTTTTTAATATACGCTTCAAATATGGTCCTAATTTTATCCCGCATATAAGACGCTCTTCACTACCTTCAACAAGTGGAAACATTTCTTTTTCTGTTACGTACTGATCTACTGCTTTTTGTACGATATCAATTTCTTTAACTAGGTTTAGATTTTCTTCTGTATGTTCAAATACCTCAAGCGTTTCCTTCGTAATAAGAAAACTATTTGTTGGAAATGCAAGTAAATACGGCTTTAACAAATCATAATTTACTGTATAATCATCATTTACTAATACTGTATAAACGATATTAGCATTCGTTTCTAGAAACTTAGCCATCGCTTGTTCTAATTCATCTTTCGTAATTTCACGCTCTTCTTTTCCAGTTCTGAAAAAGCGAAACATTGCATCGCCTCCTTTTTACTATATTATAGCATAAAAGAAAACTGAAAAATGACAAAAAAAGCCATTGAACGAATTTTTCAACGACTTTTTTCTTAATATACTTATATTTATTTTAAGAACGCACTTAGCATCCATACATGTTGTTCTAATGTTGTATGAATCGCTAACAACATGTCTGCTGATGTTTCATCGCCAGCTTCGCCAGCAACTTCCATACCTTCTTTTAATTCTTGAATAAGTGCAGAGTAATCATTCACTAATGTTTGCACCATTTCTTCTGCAGATTCCTTGCTTGTCCCTTCACTCACACTAGATGTTGCAAGATATTCTTTCATTGTCGCTAGCGGTTTACCTTCCAACGCTAAAATACGTTCTGCTAATTCATCAATATTTGTTCCAGCTTCATTGTAAAACTCTTCAAATTTCTCATGTAACGTAAAGAAGTGTGGTCCTGTCACATACCAGTGATAATTATGTAGTTTTACATATAACACATTCCAGTTTGCTACCTGCTTGTTTAATACTTCAACAACATTTGTTTTCGTACTCATACAATCCACTCCTCTTATCATTTCATAATGTTTATCTTTTCATAACCTAGTTACATGTTACCATACATTTCCTATCCTTTCGAACGATTGGCTCATATGTAACAAAGTTTTAACACCTTTAATACTTCCCTAATATCTTTTAATTCATGTATGTTTTCAAACACTTCATACGTCTAATTGTCCAAGCTCATACATATGCATAATAGTAAATCAAGCTCATCGTAGTAGAAAGAGGGATAACATGGACAATCAACAATGGCAAGTAGCAAAGAAGGTCGCTGCTACTTATATTGGAACAGTCGTTGGAGCTGGATTTGCTACTGGACGAGAAATCGTTGAATTTTTTACAGTGAACGGATTATATGGAACAATTGGCATATGTGTAAGTGGATTTTTTTTTATTTGGCTTGGCACAAAGATGATGTTACTTTCATCACAAATCGGTGCATTTTCAGCACAAGAATTTAACAAATATTTATTTGGGGATGTATTTGGCAATGTTGTAAACACACTATTATTACTCGTATTATTTGGTGTAACGAGCGTTATGTTATCAGGAGCTGGGGCGGTATTTGAAGAGCAACTTCGTTTACCAAGACAACTTGGTATTTTCATTATATTGATCGCCTGTCTGATTATAGGTAGTCGCGGATTACAAGGGGTTTTTGAAGTTAATACACTTGTCGTACCTATTATGATGATTTTTATTATCGGACTTGCTATTACAACTTTTTTTCACGGTACAACTCCTATTAGTGACACTATTCCTGCAGAAAGCTGGAATATGAAGTGGATTACTAGTCCTATTACATATGTCGCCTTAAATCTTTCTCTCGCCCAAAGCGTTCTCGTCCCGTTAGCCAGTGAAGTAAAGGATCGAAAGGCCATTTTATGGGGCGGTATTTTAGGCGGTGCAGGACTTTCTTTAATTTTATTATGTAGCCATTTAGCTATTTTATCAGTCGATCAATTTTATCAATATAATATCCCAATGGCTGAAGTCATAAGAAAATTCAATGCAACTTTTCACTTTTTCTTTGTTCTTATCATTTTCGGTGAAGTGTTCACAACTTTAGTTGGTAATGTGTTCGGAATGACAAAACAAATGCAATCCATCACCGGATGGAAAAGTAACAATATTATTTTCTTCATTTTACTAATTAGTTATTGCTTTAGTTACATTGGTTACAGTGAATTACTCCACATTCTATATCCTATAATTGGATGGGTCAGCATCATTTTACTGCCAATTATTGCTTTTAAACAACTTCAAAAAACATAAAAGAAGCATCCATGTTATCGGATGCTTCTTTTATGTTCATTCACAATCATCGCATACTTCCCAGTACGGCCCCATTTCGAGTGCTAAATATGGCTTTAATTGCAACCGAATCATCCGACTAGGCATACGCTCTAAAACGAATTGAATTCCTTCTTCCTCTTCGTCTAATTCAACTTTTGAAATCGCAATTCTTTGCATAGTAGAAATAGGCATTCCATCTTTATATAAAGTGATTTTCACCTCATCATATTCATTAAAATACAATTCAACACTCATTTGATTTTTCAACAGTTCATCAACAATTTCATATTTATCATTTCGTTCCTGGATTATATATTTCCAGCCGCCTCTACCTTCTTCTTTCGGAGCTGCTTGAAATAATGTCATCAAATCCTCGTATAGCATAAGATAACCCCTCTCTTACTAAAAAACGATGAGTATTTTATATACCCTTTATCTCTATCACTATCCATATGTATTGTACCATATATCGTCGTTTTTACCGTATTCATTTGCTTCATAATTGCATGTAAAACACCTGATTCTCTTCATTATTATATGAATTGTCTCTCATTATATTTCTTAATATGCTTCTAACGCTTTCCAATCATATCAAACATAAGTAAATGCACTCTTTGTCCATCCTCCGCTTAGTATTTCCTTACAATAACAAAAAAGAAGAGTGACTTTTATCACTCCCCTTAAAAGAATTTCCCCGTAGCTACTAACGCTAATACTAGTATTAAAATTGTAAATAATAATGATACAATGAAACTAAAAATAGGTAATGCTTTCTTTTCATTCTTCTTAAAGAGTAACTTTAAACTAAGAAAGATGTTTACTGGTACAAGTATAAAATAAAAATATTTAACAATTTGCACCGAACTATTCGAAAGTGTTTTTAAAATAAACACTTCAATTAAAAAGACAATAAAAAATGAAATACTTAACCAAAATGAGACATAACTAAGCCAAGAATGTCTTTTGGTACCCCAATAAACTCCCATAGTAATCTCCTTTATTTGCATTTTATACGATTATAATTATACACAAAGCAAACAAATACCTCTATTTTTCGACAAATATTATACATGATATACCTTTAAACATCATAAAAATACTCTCTATCCCATTTCATGTTACATAATAAAAACAGACTACTCCAAAATCGCATACTGCTATTTTGGAGTAGTCTGTCCTCTGTTACACTTTAAATCTTTCAATTAACCCTTGTAACTCTTCAGCCATTTGAGATAATGTACCAGCCGCCGAACTAATCTCCTCAATGGACGCTAGTTGTTCTTCTGCTGATGCTGCAACGTTTTGAGTACTCGTCGCATTGTTCTGTGCTGTCATTGCAATTTGACCTACTGAAATAGACACTTCATTTGCACCTCTTGACATCCCATTAGCCGTTTCAACCATCGTTTTAATTTGATCTGCAATTTCATTTGTAGATAGTAAAATCTCAGTAAAGTTTTGCTTCGTTTCATTCGCAATAACAAGTCCAGATTGAACTTCTTCATTTACATGCCCCATAGATTTTACCGTCTTACTCATGTCATCTTGTATTTCACATATTAATTTACTAATTTCACTAGAAGATACACTAGACTTCTCCGCCAATTTACGTACTTCATCTGCAACAATTGCAAATCCTCTTCCGTGCTCTCCTGCTCTTGCAGCTTCAATTGCCGCATTCAAAGCTAGAAGATTCGTTTGATCTGCAATATTTTGAATGACTTCTAGTATGTCACCAATTTGTTTTGATTTATTATTTAGCAACTGTATAACTTCATCTGATTGTGAAACAGATTCTGCAATAGACTGCATTTGATTTACTGTTTTTCCGACTAGTTTCCCGCCATCTTCTGCTTTTTCACGAGTATGAGCAGAAGCGGTACTAATTGATGATGAACTATTTGCTACATGCTGAATTCCTTCTGTTACATCAAATAATAACATTGCACCATTTTCTACGCTCGTTGTTTGCGTTGTTGCCCCGCTCGATATTTCATCCATTGCCATTGTAATTTGCTCAGTCGCTTCACTCGCTTGTCTTACACTTGCCGTTAGCTCTTCTGATGCTGCTGCAACATGTCCAGCCGAAGTATTAATTCTTCCAATTAACGTTCGCAATGCATCTGTCATCTCATTGAATCCTTTTGCAAGTTGGCCAATTTCATCATTAGAATGAATCTCGATTGTTTGCGTTAAATCTCCCTCACTTATTTCTTTAGAAGTGGCAACTAATCTTTTTAATGGCTTCGTTATAGAAAGTGTCACAAAATAAATAAGTGCTCCGCCTATAACTAATGAAATGAACATAACAATTAACATATTATAAAATACAGGCTGCGCAGCTTCAATTATTTCATTTGAGTACATCGTTCCACCGATTTTCCAACCTGTTTTTACATTTGTAGCAAATACCATTTGTTTTTCGCTGCCATCATACATATATGAAAAAGCACCATGGTTATCCTCATAAATTTTCTTCGCCCAAGAATCAGCTGCTTTTTCCCCAGATTTTTCTTGAGGATGTGCAATTATTTTTTGTTTTCCATCTAAAATGAAAGCATATCCCTTTTTACCGATATTGATTAACTTTGTTGTTTTTAATAAATTATCTAAACTTAAATCTATTGCTACAACACCGTTTTTATCTTCTGCTTGTTTTGCAATTGTTACGACAATATGTCCATTTCCTTGCGCCTTATACGGCTCAGTAACGACAATACCCCCTTGTTTTGCCACTGCATCTTTATACCAAGAACGTTCTGTTGGATCATAGTCTGCTGCCATTTGTATATTTGGTTCTTGCACAAATTTCTTATCATTCCCACCAACGTATACTTGTTCAACATCTTTATTCAAATTAATATATTGAGATAACATTTTTCTTAATTCATCTTGATTATCCCCTTGATACATATTCCCTTGAATCACTCGTGCAAAATTATTTACATCGTTAAATTTCGCCTCAATCATTTGATTGATTAAATTATCTAATATTTTTATATTGTCGTGAGCACTGCTCGTAATTTGTGATTCAAAATTCTTTTTAGCTGTTTGATAAGACATGCCTCCAATAATAGAGACAGCCGCAATTAAAATGACAAAAAACGAAATTAGCAGTTTTTTTGCTACTTTCATATCACGAAACCAATTTAATAGTCTACCCATTACAAACCTCCTGCTTTTCAATTTCAATAGTTAAATCTAGCGAGTTGTAAACATTCCCCATCCCTAAATTATTATTTTCATAATCTATTACGATGAATACCTTGTAAAGTTTAAACAATTAAATTCCCTTTGTCTATATATATGAATAATATTATTATAAAATTTACAAATGCAAAAAAAGCCAAAGGGAACCACCCTTTGGCTTTTCATATTTTTTTATGCTGTTTAGAAATCTTTTTCCACTTATCACGCTCTGCTCTCGCAAGAATAGCATCTTGTTTTCTCATAAAATACGCCAGTTCTCTTTGTAATTTTTTATAGCTTTGCAAACGATTTATCGTAATAATTCCGTTATCAATTGCATTATGCACTGCGCACCCTGGCTCATTTTCATGTTTACAATCCCTAAAACGGCACGTTTTTGCTAATTCTTCAATATCAGAAAATGTTGTTTGAATTGCATCGCTTCCTTCCCAAAGCTGTAGCTCCCTCATACCCGGAGTATCAATAACTAAACCACCACTCGGTAATCGGAACAATTCACGATGAGTTGTCGTATGCCTTCCTTTACTATCTTCCTCACGAATATCTCCCGTTTTTGCTACTTCAAGTCCTATGAGTGCATTTAACAAAGTGGATTTTCC
Source organism: Bacillus cereus group sp. MS39 (assembly GCF_040448665.1). Lineage (NCBI taxonomy): Bacteria > Bacillati > Bacillota > Bacilli > Caryophanales > Bacillaceae > Bacillus > Bacillus cereus group sp. MS39. Next base: position 3,432,254 of record NZ_CP123058.1, read on the forward strand.
AACCCCCGATGACCCGACTAAAGCAATTGTTTTTCCTGAAGAAACAAATTGCTGCAACGATTCAATACCAGTATGCTTTAAACTATCAACGACGAAGATCGGAACACCAATTGCCACAGCTTCCGTTTCAACAATTTTCTGTTCCACGTCTTCACATAAGCTACTCTTTGTTAAAACAATAACAGGCATTGCACCACTTTCATACGCTAATAGTAAATAACGTTCTATTCTTCTTACGTTAAAATCATGGTTAAGCGCATTTACTAAAAATAGATAATCTACATTTGCTGCTATTACTTGTTCTTCCGTTCGATTACCAGCCTCTTGTCTAGAAAAAGAGCTTCTTCTTTGAAAAATACGATGAATAATTGCTTTCTTTTCATTCTCTATTTTCTTTATATACACCCAATCACCAACCGCTGGATAATCTCCCTTCGTTACTGCTTCATGCCGAAACTTTCCAGACAGCTCTGCCATATATTCACCATCATTACAAATAATTCGATATATATGTTTATGCTCTAGTAAAATACGCCCTACTTCAAAGTTCTCTACAGCTTGTTCTTCAAAAAAAGAATCCCAGCCGAATGATTCTAAAATATTTTGATTCAAATTGATATCCTCCCTAGTTTAAGCTAAGCGGAAGGATCGTGCGCTCACTTATACAGTCTCGCCCTTTCCATCCACCTTTGTATTTGGTTTATGATTCATATACGTTATTTTCGCCATAAAACATCACTCCGTTCTCATTTTAATTACTCTCATTATATGGAATATTCATTTAAAAAGCTACCTTATTTAACGCAATTTTCAAATATTTTATTTTTCATCATTCTAATTTGTCCACGGTGACTAACCTCATCTTCTAGCACATGAAACCACAGATAGTGTTGGTTATGCACTACACCGTTAGGCCACTTTCTTTCTGACATAAGCCATTCATCATCTTGTTCACTCAAATACTTCAGAGATTCTTCTCGAACACTTTGTAGAAGTTGTACATAATACTGTATTTCATTACCACGGATTGTTCTCCCCGCTTCCCCTAAATACAGTCCGTCTTCCCATATTTCTAATTCTTCTTTTGTAAAGTCGCGCTCTTGAAATGAAATAAGTTGATGGGCTTTTTCTATAGCTGCTATATGCTTTAGTAACGCTCCGATGGAATTCCCTCCACTCGTCATAATGAAATCTAATTGCTCAACAGATAGATCGTTTATTTCCTGTAATGTTACAGCCCTCGTATGCTCCAGCATGCTTACTAATTCCCCTATATTTTTTGTATAACCATCTACACTTCTTATTCGATAATCTATATTCATATCACGCACCTCTTTCTACATTCATATTAAGGAATAACCGCTTCATATAATAGACTGAAATATATCAGATTTTTCTGTTATAATTAAATTGAATACGTAATAAACCCAAACAAACTTTCTCAATATGCTTCTATGAAATATTAAAAGGAATCAATATAAAAGAATCGAATCTTATTCACTAAAAGGAGTGGATTCGATGGAAATGTATCAATGGCTAACTGCTGTTCTCGTTGGTGGCATTACCGGTTTCGTTTCCCATCTTATCAATAACCAAGGCAAGTTATTGCTTCCACGCCGTTTGAAAACTTTTTTCCACTTTGGGTTTTTGACTGATATTTTCACTGGTAGCTTAGCTGCACTTCTTGGACTCGTTTTATTCGATGTCACCTTAATAAAAGAAATTATAAAAGTATCCATTGTGACTGCTATTTCCGGTCAGACTTTCTTACTGCACCAAGCGCTTGGTGGTGAGCAGGCTAAAAATTCACAAATTGGGAAAGCTGATGAGAAGATTCAAGAAATTGACAAATTATTACGACGTTAGTCTATACTTTCTTTAAAAATTATTGCTATAATAAACAATAAATATTTTCTATTGCGTCGTTTGTCAGAAGAAAGGGTGTTTCGTATGACAAAAAAGAAAATAGAAGATTTCTTAACAAACACTGAAAAAGAGGAACTGCTAGAAAACTATAAATGTTTACGAGAAGCCCGCACAAAAAGCGAAGCTAATTATTTTGGTGAAGCAGTAGACCATCTATTAAATAAAGCAAAACAACGAATTATTAAAGATGCAGGCATACATGATGAAAATGCAGCAACAGTTCAATCAAAGAGAAAAGCACTGTTTTAGTTACATTAGCTAAAACAGTGCTTTTTATTTAGAATTTTTTCTTCTTGCCATGCTATATTCTCTCTGCCTTTATTCTTCCCATTTTTACAGTTTCAAAAGTCATATAGGCCTAGAGATCCACTTAATAATATTAGCCCGTGCAAACCATTTTAATAATAGGTTTATTAAATCGCTTCTTTTAAATCTGAATGCGGATTTGGTCCGTATTGATTGTCACTTTCTTCACTTTCAATGATAAAAAATACAAGTAAAACAACGCTACCAAACGGTACGAAATTTAATAGTTGCCACCATCCTGTTTTCCCAATATCATGCAATCGTCGTGCACCAACCGAAAAACTTGGTATAATCATTACTAACATAAATAGCAACGCAATAATAGCAACTAACACCTCTGAAAATGATGATAAAAATAACAGTAACCAAAAAATTACGATATTCGATAAACTAAAAGTCCAGTACTCTTTTCGCGTAGCTCTACCACTAAAATTCCCATAATTCTTTAGAGCTTTCAAATACCATTGCATTTAAACCTCTCCCTTTTATCCCCAATAAAATTAAAACATGTAATTATTAACAGATAAGTAGAAATATAACACAGCATTTATGTAAAATCCATATCCTAATCTAAATTATCCTCTATTAAAATAGTTTTTTCTTTCAGCATTTTTCACATTACTTTCACATCTATTTCACAAATATAAGTAGTCCTATATGTTAAACTACATATATCCTTTTCCAAGGAACTATATGCCGATATATAAATCCCTATCTTTGTAGGGATTTTTATTTTTGGATTCTCCATAACTTTGTTACAATGCCTATACACTATTTCTCTACTTTCTGTAGCTTCTGCACTTAAAAACTACTTCGTGTATTATTACTCTTCTAATATTGATTTAATATATTTCATATTTGGTTTTCAACTGACATTTTCATTGCTACACTAACTGCACTTCTTGTACTCGTTTTATTTGATGTCACCTCAACCGAAGAAATACAGCTATTTTTTATTTGAACAGGCTTTATGACGCAATTCCTGTTTCATGATTTTCAGTAAGTTTTTCACTTTTTCTAAACAATAATAAAGCAACTACATATAGGAAAGCAGTAAAACTACCTACAAATATAAAATTGTGAGATGCAGCAAATAGCAGTCCTGCTATTGCCGCTCCTATCATTTGACCAATATACATCGAAGCATTAGCAAGAGCTGCTCCTGTTCCTCTTGCTACACTGGACATGTTTTGTAAGTGCCTCATCATCAATACAAACAAAATTCCTGTCACAAAAAATAAAACAAAGAATAATAACTCCACAAATATAATGTTCTTTACATGAGGAAGTAATACATATAGCACTGCTGTAAATAGAATGCCGCCATAGAAAGAAAGGTTATAACCAATTTTATTTACGATTCTAGGACCAAAAATATTCCCAGTTAAATTCCCTAATCCTAATATGAGCATAGCTGTTCCTATTTCATGAATTTGTAAGCCAAATTGAATGGAAAGCCATACGCCAAAGAATGAAAATGCAGCAAAATTACCAGTTTGAAAAACAAAATATGCAAAATAAGAAAGTGAAACCTTTGAATCTGTAAGTAATTGTTTATAGCGTTTTAAGATATTTGTTTTATTTCCACCTATATGAACCGGTTGTATTTCTGGTAATACTACATAAATAAGAATGACAAGTAGTGCTGATAATATACCAATGACGAAGAATGGTGTAGTATAGTGTATCATTGCTACATACGACCCTACTGGTAGACCTAAAATTTGAGAGATTGATAACCCTGCTGTTGCAATCCCAATCGCCTTTACAATTTGCTCCTTCTCTATAAGGAGCGGAATAGATGCCCACACTTGTGGAGATACAAAGGCTGCACTTACACCTGCTAAAAATCTAAATGCTAGCATCCATAGAAAACCCGGTGCCATTCCACATAAAAACGTACTTAACGCAAAAAAACTCATTCCTATTACCATCACTTTTTTTCTGTTTAAGCCATCTGATATAGGACCAGCAATAAGTGCAAATCCAGCGTATCCTAAAGCATATGAACTTACCATCCACCCTGACAACTCAGTTGAAACATGATATACCTGTTGTAATGTCGGTAAAAGTGGTGAAATTAAGAAAGTATCTGTACCAATCATAAACATTATCGTAAAGAATACAGCTAGTACTCTTTTCATTTAAATCTTCTCCTTTTATATAAAAAGAGGGAACTACCCCTCTTTTTAACTAAGCTTCTAAAATAGATTCAATCTCTTTCATAACCTTTTCATTCAATGAAACTTCCACCGCTCTTACACTTTCTCTTATTTGCTCCGCTCGTTTCCCACCAGGAATAACAGTATCAATTCCTTTTTTGTTTAGAAGCCACGCTAAAGCTAAATGCGATACTTCAAGATTCATTTCTTTAGCTAAGCCTTTTAACATTTCTACTTTCTTAAAGTTACTTTTGTATGTATTTTCTTCAAAGAGATTTACACTTTGACGCCAATCCCCTTCGTTCAATTTAAAATCTTCTGTATATTTCCCACCTAGTATCCCAAAGGCAAGAGGCCCATACGGAATAAATGAAATACTTGTTTCTATACAATACGGCAAAAGTTCTTCCCCAGCATTACGATCTAACATATTATATGGTGATTGTACAACATCTATATGTCCGTGCTGATTCGCTTCTTTTAATCGCTCTACATTAACGTTAGATATTCCAATTGAACGAATTTTCCCTTCTTCTTTTAGGCGATTAAGCTCTCCAATTGAATCTATGTAACTTGTTTCAGGATTTGTAAAATGTAAATAATATAAATCAATATAATCAGTCTGTAATCTTCTTAAGCTATTTTCCACAGCATTTCTTAAATAGCTTGGTTCATTATTAATATAAACTTCTCCATTTAATAACGGCTGTATTCCACCTTTTGTAGCAAGTACAACTTCGTGGCGTTTTCCTTTCAATACTTCCCCTACCAATTCCTCTGATCTACCGAATCCGTATGAATCTGCTGTATCAAAAAATGTAATCCCTTGCTGAATAGCTTCTTCAATTAATTGTTTTCCTTCTCCCTCATTCACATCAGCATATAAATTATGTCCCCCTACAGCGTTTGTTCCTAGCCCCAACTTTGAAATATTAAGTCCTGCCTTTTGCAATTTTATATACTTCATTTTTTCTCCCCCTATATTTCTATTGTTCGAATATATTCGAACAATAGAAATATAGCACTTTGTATGTTATAGTGCAAATATATGAACTTATACAAGCAGGTGAAAAAATGCGTACTCTCTATCATCCAAATCGAGAAGAAATTCAATTCTCTTCTGTCTTATACGCACTTAGCGATCAAATTCGTTTACAAATTGTAACTATGCTACTAGAGAAAAATGAACAATCTTGTGGTGCGTTAAACATTCCAATTGCGAAATCAACTTTATCTCACCATTTCAAGGTTTTACGTGAATCCGGTGTTATGTATACACGCCTTGAAGGCACACAACGTTTCATTTCAATTCGTGAAGATGACTTAAATGCTAGATTCCCCGGTTTATTAGATGTCGTAATACATGCGACAGAACCATACTAAAAAAACATCCCACATGAATATGGGATGTTTTTTTAGTTTTTCTATTCTTTTCATACAGTAAAACTTTAATCAATGAGGACTTTGTTCATCACACACTAGAAATACATGCGTTTAATTCTTTTTTACTTTAATAATTTGATTACATTTTATACACACCATTAATATAGGGCCACCTACCTGTTTCAATTCCTGTAGTTGCTTATGCTCACACTCCTCCATATTATTACCTCCCTTATCATATAATTAGGTCATTTTGTAATTACTATAACTACTAAGTCCATTCCTAATTTAAGGTCTGAATAAAACGTTTAAATGCCGATATCCCTTCGTCATCTCGTTTAAAAACACCAGCATCTTCAAGCGCCTGTATAAATTTCCGTCCCACTTCTTCTCTTATAATCTCCTGTACATTGTGTTCATGTATCCGATTGTCATATTTGATTTTTAATTGTTCTGCCCATCGTATATGAGGCGTTGGAATATCACTTGGAATGTTAAGTAAGAATTTTTCCACTTCCTGAAGTTCTGTTTTTAAACGCGCCGGAAGTACAGCTAACCCCATTACTTCAATCAGTCCGATATTTTCCTTTTTAATATGTTGTATTTCCGCATGAGGGTGGAAAATACCTAGCGGATGTTCTTCACTTATACGATTATTCCGCAAAACAAGATCCAATTCGTACATACTATTCCGGTAACGAGCAATCGGAGTTATCGTATTATGTGGAACATCATTCGTAAATGCAAATATATTAACAGATGGATAACTATATCCCTTCCACCTCTCTAATATGTACTCCCCTGCATTTACTATTTGTTCTATGTCTTTACTTCTTAAGCGAATAACTGACATAGGCCATTTAATAATAGAACATTGCATTTCTCGAAAGTTAGTTCAAAAATTAGGTCGTTTGATGCATTTGCCATAGCAAATTCATAGTTTCCACCTTGATAGTGGTCATGTGTTAGAATGGACCCTCCTACAATTGGCAAATCTGCATTGGAACCAAGGAAATAATGTGGGAATTTTTCTACGAATTTTAACAAACGTAAAAATGTTTGACGGTCAATTTTCATATCCCGGTGTTCTGAGGACAATACAATACAGTGTTCATTAAAGTATATATACGGAGAATACTGTAGAAACCAGCTTTCATCTGTAAGGTTCATACGAATCATACGATGATTCGATCGTGCAGGGTGTCCAATTCTGCCCCTATATCCTTCATTCTCTATACAGAGTAAACATTTTGGATAATTTGTACTTTCCAACACTCTTTCTCTAGCAATTTGTTTCGGGTCTTTTTCCGGTTTTGATAAGTTAATCGTTATATCAATGGCACCATATTCCGTATTTACTTTATAATTTATATTTTTGGCAATTTGCTTCATTTGGATATAGTTGCTGTTTTTACTTAACTCATAGAAGTAATTTGTCGCAGCCTTCGGATTTTGTTCGTATTTTTCATAAAATAGAGAATTGATAACGGACGGTTTGGACATAAAAACATCCATAATTGCACTTGCTAAAATCTCCTTCTCGTCCATTACTGCCTCAATGACTTTATGCATACAAGCATATTCAATTAACTCTTCCAATAACTCCGAAATTGCTTTCTTTGCGGGTGCGGGTGCGGGCGCTGACGCTTCCACTACAAAGTCATCTAAACGAAGTAAGGAAAGGATTTGATTCCTTGTATATATTTCATCTTCTTTTTCAATTAATTGAACTTCAATAGCACGATCAATTAACTGCTGGATAGCTTGATATATCATCAGTATATACCTCCTCTAACCTTATAGCGGTTTTCGTTGTTACGATGCCAGTTCTATGTACCTTTTATAATTTTATGAACAGACGTACGGCATAACCACCAGCCTAATATACATTTCGTAAAAAAAAATTAAATACTAGATTCCCCAGTACATGCAACAAAACCATACTAAAAAAACATCTCCTATGAATAGGAGATGTTTTTTTAGTATTTGCTATTCTTTTAATAAATCTATTAATCCATTACCTTCAGATGTACGTTCATACCCTAAAGGTACAGTTCTTTTAATAAGTTGTGCATATATTTCTGGCTCTGATAACTTTCTACCATATTCTCTCTCACACTGCTTAATGAGTAAGGCCAGCGCTCCAGCAACATGCGGTGTCGCCATAGAAGTACCACTTAATACAGCATATTTCCCTTCAGGATACGTAGATAATATTCCATCGCCTGGCGCCACTAAATCGATTTCTTGATTTGAATTACTAAAACATGCGATTTTCCGTTCTAAATTAACAGCACCAACTTCAATTACCTCAGAATAAGCACCTGGGAAGTCTAGCTCCTCCGTGTTATCATCGCAATCTCCATTATTTCCAGCAGCACATACAACGAGAACATCATGTCTTACCGCATTTTGAATTGCTTCATGTAATTCCGGAACGTCTTGCGGGCCACCAAGTGACATGGAAATGACTCTAACTCTTTCTTTATTAGGCCCTCTCCAATTTACAGCATAATGAATCGCCTCAATAATTTGCTCATAACTCCCAGAACCATCTCCCGCTAAAACCTTTAACACTAGCATTTTAGCAAGTGGTGCCACTCCTAAAACACCGACACCATTTTCAGTCGCTGCAATTGTCCCCGCTACATGAGTACCATGTCCGTTGTTATCAAGATAAACATTTGGATCCCCTTCGTAATCTTTCGTGAAATTTCTTCCGCCGATAATGCGATCCTTTAAATCTATATGATTCATATCACACCCTGTATCTAATACGGCAACGACAATATCTTTTCCTTTCGCACTCTTCTCCCATACTTGTGGAGCATGGATGAGTTGTACACCTGGTGGAATTTCATTTACTTGTTCAATCACCTTGTCTACTGTAAAAGGAATCAATTGTATACCTTTTTGTTTATTCGCTGTACTACTGTTCCTCATCGTAATCCCTCCTGAAAATATATTATTTTCATTTCAGACCACTTTTGAAAACGTTTAAATGTAACATTCGTTTTATTTGCTTCTTTTTCCTTCCTTAAAAATATTTCTCAATATAGCTTACTAATTTTATACTACTCTTTGATTTATCTCGTAATTTTTAAGCACCAAAAATCCGATTGGTACAACTAATAACCAAAATAAAAGGACCAATTTAATGGTCCTTTTATAGTTTTTAAAGAATGATATGAAATTTAAAAAATAATATAAATTAAGACTAAACCTCACTCTTGTTTAAAAACTTCTCTATTTCTTTTATTAAATGTTTCGCTCCATCTATACTAACAGTAATGTTTCCATTTGCTAATGATATGTTTTGATCTGAAACATCACCTGTTATTTGACAAGCATTGTAAGGTTGATATTTTTGTAAAATGACTTTATCTGCTTCTACGAAAATTTCAAGTGGTGATTTGATTTGGATCCCTAATACTTCTCGTAACTCTTTAGGAATAACAATTCGTCCTAATTCGTCTACTTTTCGAATAATTCCTGTTGCTTTCATATTACTCCCCCCTTACTTTCTATTATTTTTTTCCACCTCGCTCTTTCCATTTTATCACTTTTTGGTAATACCTGCCTCTTTTTAGAAATTTTTGTACTCAAGTTAAAAAAACACATTTAACGAATACGTAATCTCTCTTTCAATTGTTTTAAATAACGAGATTGTATCAGTAAGAAATATACAACTTGAATTCCTACGAAAATACTTAATACAATCATATTTTCTTTAAATAATGAGTACTCAAACATCTGTCCCAGTGCAGTTAACGCTACTGCCCCATGTAATGTTGCAACACCTATTGGAACGAAGAATAAAAGTGCCAATCGAATTGTAACTACTTTCGATAATTCTCCACTCGTTAAGCCTACTTTTCGAATCATTTCAAACAAACGAGTGTCATCCTCCAAATCAGAAAACAAACGGAAGTAAAGGAAGCTTCCTGCACATACGAAAAATACAATACCAATAAAGAAACCTACAAATAAAATTGGTCCTGCGATTTGTAAACTTTGGTTTTGTTCGTACTCTTCTGCACTAAACGTTGCATGTTCTTCATAAGGCTTCATCTGATGAGTAAGTTCTTTACCAACCTCAATTTCATCTTTCATTCCTTCTGTTTTGTACACATAATCTTTTTCCTCTTTAAATCCATCTTGTAATGCATCATATTGATTTTTAGAGATTACATAAACGTTACCTCTTAGTATTTTACTTAATGAAGAAGTATTAACTTTTTTCACTTTTAAAGGATCGTTCAAATGTGGTAAAGTAATTTCTTTTCTTTCTTTCATTGGTGGTCCTGGTATATCGACAAACAAAAATAAAACTTCTTTATTTGCTACAGTTTGAAATGGTTCTCCTGTTAATTTCGCATATTCCTCATAATCTGATTCTTTTATGAAAATGGCGCTTCTTAACGACTGCTCCTCCGCCTTTTTCGTTGAAATAGTAGTTTTAGAAGCTGCTATACTATGTTTCTTTAATCCTTCATCAATCATCTTCAAATGCTGTAATTCATTACTATTTCCTTGCTTAGAGTGGTATTGAAACGCAATTGGTCTCTCCATAATTCCTTTCATCATTGATGCGAAACCAACTAATGTACCTATTGCTGAAAACGCTACAGTTGAAATAATGGTTACAATAAAGAACATTCTTGCGTTATCTCTCATACGGTAAGCTAAATCTGACAACGTAATAATATTTGTCTGTGTCCAATAGAAACGTTTACTTTTTTTACATAGTCTAATAATAAAGACACTCAACTGCTTGTACAGCAAGTACGTACCAATAATGACTACCGTTGTAACTGGAATCATCATGATAAATACCATTGCGCCGTGTGACATAAGCGCTCCTGCATATCCGGCACTAAGCAATATGACCGCTAATATAGAAGAAATAATAGATGCTTTCGGTTCCGGCTTCGCTTCTGCTGACCCTCTAAACAATTTCATAATTTTATTTTTTTGAATCATTCCTGCACTAAACAATGAAATAATTATAAATAATATGAAAAACATAATACTCGTTACAATAATTGCTTTCATTGGTATGTAATAGGCTAAGGAAATATCTAATTTTAATATCATCGGAGCTACAAATATTAATATTCCAGAAAATAACATTCCTGCAAGAATTCCAAAAACAATTGCCCCTATCCCAATCATAATATTTTCAAAGAAGATAAGACGCTTTAATTGATATTTCGTCATACCTAACATCATTAAAATTCCTAATTCACGCTTTCTCGTTTTTAAAAACATTCCCATCGAATATAAAATAAAGAAAAATGTAAATAAGTAAATAATGGACTGTGCAAAAGACATACTTACGAACACGTACTGGCCCAATTCTCCAGCACTTAATGCTGGATGAAACGCAAAAAATGAATACACAAAAAAGGCCATAATAGCAAATGCACTACTTAAAAAATACGCTGAATATGTTCGTCTATTTCGCGTCACATTCCGATATGCGAGTTCTCTAATATTCATATTACTTCTCCGCCCTTCTACTAACTATGTTCTTATATTAGTAAAGTACGGAAATACCTTCCATCGATTCAAATGACAAAAACCTTACATTATTGAAAGGTTTCAAAAAAATTGCTTAAACGAAGCAGTTTCATTATAATGACTACATTCATATTCATACACGCATCCTATTGTATATTCGTTAGTTTTGCGAAATAATAAAGGATAGAAGTATGTACCAATATACATATAAACTTATTTACCGCTTTAATACGAATAGGAGGAAACATAATGACATTACAAGAACAGATTATGACAGCATTACATGTTCAGCCTGTAATTGATCCGAAAGCAGAAATCCGTAAACGTGTTGATTTCTTAAAAGATTATGTAAAAAAAACGGGTGCGAAAGGATTTGTACTTGGAATTAGTGGCGGACAAGACTCTACATTAGCTGGACGTTTAGCTCAGCTTGCAGTGGAGGAAATTCGTAATGAAGGTGGTAACGCAACGTTTATCGCTGTGCGCCTACCTTATAAAGTGCAAAAAGATGAAGATGATGCGCAATTAGCATTACAATTTATTCAAGCGGATCAATCTGTTGCATTTGATATCGCTTCAACAGTTGATGCTTTCTCAAATCAATACGAAAACTTATTGGGTGAATCATTAACTGATTTCAATAAAGGTAACGTGAAAGCACGTATTCGTATGGTTACGCAGTACGCAATCGGCGGTCAACAAGGATTACTTGTGATTGGAACAGATCACGCTGCAGAGGCTGTAACGGGCTTCTTCACAAAATTCGGAGATGGTGGTGCAGACCTATTACCATTAACTGGATTAACAAAACGTCAAGGACGCGCTCTATTACAAGAATTAGGTGCGGACGAGCGACTTTACTTAAAGATGCCAACAGCTGATTTATTAGATGAAAAACCAGGTCAAGCTGATGAAACAGAGTTAGGTATTACGTATGATCAATTAGATGACTATTTAGAAGGTAAAGCAGTTCCAGCTGATGTTGCTGAGAAGATTGAGAAGCGTTACAAAGTAAGTGAACATAAGAGACAAGTTCCAGCATCAATGTTTGATGATTGGTGGAAATAAATACAATATAAAAAAAGAAGCTAATCCCATTAGCTTCTTTTTTTATATTAACGATACATCCCTACTCTTTTCTCTAGTAAGTCCTGCAAACAATCCTCATGTTGTTGATTAAACAATGGTGGCATTTTGTTTAGCGGGAAAAACTTCAAATCCAACGTTTCATCACCGTCTACTTTTTTCTCTCCTCCGATAATTGAGAATGAAAAGAATATTAAAATGGACTGGGCTCTGTCTCCATTTGGATATGTTTGAAAATATTTTGTATACACTCCGATAAGCTCATTTATTTCTACATCATAACCTGTTTCTTCCTTTATTTCTCGAACCGCAGTTTCTGCGGCAGATTCCCCGATTTCCATTGCACCGCCAGGAAATCCCCAAGCGTTAAAATCACCTCTTTTTTGCAGTAATACTTCTCCATGTTCATTCAACACACAACCACCCGCAAAGTTTATGAGAACACAGTCGTGCCCTACTTTTTCACGTAATTTTTTTATATAATTAGCCATCCGCTTCTCCTTTTCATACATCTTCTATCGCTATTTCTTATCTTTTTCAAGCAATTCAATCATTCGATCTAGCTTCTGATTCATATGCATCACTTGTTGTTTTTTTGCAGCGCTGCTTTGCAATAATCTTCTAAGGAACAAAGTAAATGATAGGAAAAACAAAACGATAAGTCCGATTACTAAACAAGTATATATCAATGTAAAAATATTACTTTCGAACAAATTCATTCAAATCCCACATCCTTCCTTTTTATATTTTATCACACAATTCTGTTTTTTGGAGTGATACATAATAAAAAGAGCACCTTTCCAAGATGCTCTTCTTAATTAATAAGTAAATGTAATTGTCGCTAATGAATAATCTGCCATTGCACTATATGGTGCTACTTGATAAGATACACGCTTGGCACCTTTTGGCCAATTTATTTCATTTAACACTTTTTTTATATCTTGCATTGTTCCATCCATAGACTGCTTATATCGTACTTCTACTTTTTCTGGCTTAGAAGCGAATTGTTGCTGCAACTTTTGCTTAAATTCATTATAATTTTCAGCCCCATATTGTGCTGATAAATATTTTAAATTAGTATCTTTTAACATTTGCTCGTATACGGGGGTTTTCGAACTACCAGCTTTTATTTTGTTTGTTAATTCATTAAAGTAACTTGTAGTTGCTGCTGGATATTTACTACGATCCCATTCATGATCTTTACTTAATTGCTCATCAGACATATTAAAATATGAATATGTTACGCGCCCAGCTTTATCTGGCACTGGATCGTCAAATGTCGTATCAAGATGATACCACTTGTTTTCAATGTTTACTAAATTCCATGCGTGAGCTTGTCCATTTCCTGTACCTGTTACAATATGATTTTGGATACCCGCTTCTTTTAGCAATTCATACGTTAATAACGTATATCCTTGGCAAACGGCAGAACGGTTCGCTAACGCTTCATATGCTGTATACGCTTGATAAGACGTATCATAAGATACGTGTTTTACAACGTAATCATGAATAGCTTTTACTTTCTCATTCTCATCCATCCCTGGTTTTACAATTGAACCGATAATTGCTTTTGCCTGAGATTTTACATATTGTGTTTGCTCTTTTGATTCACGGTATTTCACTTGCAGTGTAAACGTATAGTTTCCTGGTAACCCTTTAATAGAATATCTAGTAGACGCTACATTATATTTTACATACTCATCTGCATCTACAATTTTATTAAATTCGCCATACAATTGGTCCATAATATTTCTAGCATTTCTATCTTTTGTTTTATATGTGATTGTAATATTTTCTTCTCGATTATCAATCTGTTTTTTTAATTCTTTTCTGAAATCATTTAACAACTTTACATCTGATTGTGATGTCGCTACAGTTGGATTCGTAGCTGCATAAGATACAGATGACGCGTGTAAGCCCCCCATTACTATAGTTGAACAAAGTGCGGCAGCTGTCACATACTTACTTGTCTTTCCCATCTCGTCACTCCTTACATTCTATAACTATACGAAAAAGTATCGTATAGTTTCAGAGTATACAATACTTTTTCGTATAGGTCATATGAGATTATGCATATTTAACATTGTAAAAAGGTTGTTCTTTTTACAAGAACAACCTTTTTCATTAACAAGTTTGTAATACACAACACGTATTTTCAAAACGTCGATTTTTTAAGTCTTCATTTCCAATACAGAAATAAAGCATTCCTAAATCTCCCCACATCATATTACAATTTTTAGTATCTGAATCGATTTGGAATAAAAGCGTCATTTGCTGCGGGTCTATCCCCATATATTCTCCTGTCTCATATAATACTTCCTCTTGTACAGAGAATGGCTCACCAAACATTTGATGGTTATCGTAGTTGTCTGGGATTAGTTCTTCAAGTAATTGTAAGAAACGGTCTGAATCAGCCTCATCTTCAATGAAAAGCTCTGGCAATTTATATATCAGTTCAAAAGTAGTTGCACACTGGTTATAATTTGTTTGCAATTCATCTGCCCTTCGTAATTGCTCTACAGGAACTTCATAATAAAGTACACGCCCCGCTTCAGTTGGATTCACATCTTCTTCAAAGTAATTTTCAATGCTGAAAAAATATAACATCCCTGTCTTAGGAAGATTGTGATCCATACCAACATTTTGTAAATCATTTAAATTAAATTGAGCGATAAACTGTAATGGATTTCCTTTGTGCATCGGGTATTCAAATGTAGCTGGCAAGTCAGGAACTCCTCCCATTTTCGAACTACCTACCGCAACTGTTTCCTCCTGCTTTGGCACAACTTTTACACAAGGAAATACAGTATGAATAAGTTCCTCTTTTAAATGTGTCAGCCCATATTTATCAATTAATACTTCAATTTGTTTATTCATAAATTCTCCTTATATTTACATACTTATTTGTATCATCGCACAAAAATTATACTCCATTCTTTGTAAAAACAACAAGCCTCCAAAAAAACGGGCTCTTCCTCCATACGCGAACAAGTTAAAAAAAGCATAGTATACATTGTTCCTACAAACACGATAGTTCATTATTTCTTCCAGTACATTTTCCCCTCGTTCATTTTTATTTTTAATTTAAGGAGGAATTCCACATGGGTTACGGATATAGTTGCAGCGGTTACGGTTACGGCGGTAGTTGTGGTGGATGTGGTTATGGAGGTTTCGCTTTATTAATCGTTTTATTTATCCTTCTAATCATCATCGGAGCTAGCTGTTGGGGCGGCTTTGTAGGCTGCTAGTAAATTTAAAAACTATTGTAAAGAAGCACGTACAATACGTGCTTTTTTGCCATTTTCAAATCTTTTATTCGAAAGGAAGTATGATTGATGAAGATTGATGGTGTTTTTGAAGGAGGCGGTGTACGCGGGATTGCACATGTAGGGGCAATTTGCGCGTTAGCTGAAAAAGGCTATGAATGGGAACGTGTAGCTGGAACATCAGCTGGTTCCATTATCGCTGCGCTCCTAGCAGCAGGATATTCTTGTTCAGAGTTAAAAACGATTATAACTGATATCGATTATAATAAATTTACGAAGAGAACCTTTATTGACAGAATCCCCTTAATCGGAAAAGGATTAAGCGCATGGACTACTCTTGGTATTTACTCTAATATATTTATAGAAGAATGGATTGAAGAATTACTTCGCAAAAAAGGAGTTCACTTATTTACAGATTTACCTGATTTAAATAAGCTTAAAATTATCGCTTCTGATATAAGTAATGGTAAAATGGTTATCTTTCCTGATGACTTACCAAACTACGGATTTTTAAATTATCGCTTCTCTATTGCTAAAGCTGTAAGAATGAGTAGTACAATCCCCTTCTTCTTTGAACCGGTAAAATGGAGAACCCCTAAATGGAAGCAACCTTGTTATATGGTTGATGGAGGGATTTTAAGCAATTACCCTATTTGGATTTTCGACTCACCTTCCTCTCCTCGCTGGCCAACATTTGGATTTCATTTCGTAAAAGATGAGATTCAAGCTGACCCTGCCCATTATAACGAGCCTATCTCCATGTTCAAAGGACTTTTTAAAACGATGATGCAAGCCCATGATTTACGTCATTTAGATAAGGAATCAAAAGCAAGAACGATTACAATTCCAACAGGATCCATTACAAGTACAAACTTTGAGTTAACAAAGGAAGAAAAAGAGTGGCTTTACAATTCTGGTTATAACGCCGCAAATAAGTTTTTACAATCTTGGAACTTCAGACAATATATTGATGACTATAGAAACGGAAATCAGGACCGAAAAACAAATCGGTATTTCCGTCAACTTGACTCATAATACTATTATTTTTCATACGAGAACACGTAACGCTTTCAAAAAAAATAAGCCTAGTAATATCATAGATTACTAGGCTTATTTACTTCCTGCTGCATCATTATTATTCGTTGCTTAAGGATACGTTAACCCTTCAGCTTCTTCCGCAGTAATAACTGTGTATCGATTTCCCGTTCGTAATCCTAACAATTCTGCTTTTTCAATTGCATCCTGCTTCGACTCCGCATAAGCAGCTAAATATTTTTCTCCATTGATAATTTGGCAAATTACGTATTGTTTCATTATTTTCTCCTCTTACTTTTTCATTAGTTGTGCAAGTTTTTTGATACCTATTTCAATTTCTTCTAACGTTGCGTATGAATATGATAGACGCAAAAATTGGTTTGCACTTCTATCATACAAAGTACCTGGATTTAATAAAATCTTTTCTTTCAAAGCTTTGTCGAATAAGCTACGGTTCGAAACGGGTACATTCATATGTAACCAAATATAAAAACCACCTGTCGGTTCATACCATGTTGCTATATCACGACAATATTTCTCTAACATTTGCAACATAAAATCTCTACGTTTTTTCAACTTAGTTCTTACAAACTGTAAATGTTCATCATACAATCCATCTGCAAACCATTCCGCTACAATTTGCTGGGATATAGAACTTGAACCATAATCTGTTTGCATTTTTATGTCTGCCAATCTTTGAATGACTGGCTCAGATCCAACAATCCATCCAATTCTTAACCCTGGACTAATAACTTTAGACATACTCCCAATATGTAGTACAATTCCGTTTTTATCATATGCTTTTAAAGGCTTTGAAACAGGCTCATCAAACCATAAGTCTTGGTACACCGCGTCTTCTATAATTGGCAAACCAATTTCGTTACATATTTCCATCACTTCTATTCGTTTCTTCGCATTCATACTAAAGTTCGTCGGATTATGAAAAGACGGGATTGTATATAAAATAGATGCATTAAATTGCTTCTTATATTTCGTAATATATGATGAATGTAAACCGTTCTCATCCATTGGTATACCAATTAAACGCATTCCTGCTGATTGAAAAACATTAAGAGAATATAAATAAGATGGTTTTTCTAATAAGATGGATGCCCCTTTTGGAAGAAGCCCCATAGAAATAAGTTGCAACGCTTGAATTGCTCCTGAAACAATTAATATAGAATCAGGA
This sequence comes from Bacillus cereus group sp. MS39, assembly GCF_040448665.1. NCBI lineage: Bacteria > Bacillati > Bacillota > Bacilli > Caryophanales > Bacillaceae > Bacillus > Bacillus cereus group sp. MS39. Next base: position 3,450,130 of record NZ_CP123058.1, read on the forward strand.
GTTACATCTATACCATGTCCTTTTAAATAGTCCGCAATTTTCTTCCTTAAATAGAAATTCCCTTTCGGTTCTTCATACCCAAGTATCATGCTCGACTTTAAAAGCTTATTCATAATATCTTTCATCTTTTTTTCAGGTAAAAGACTTGGCGCGAGCTCACCTGTTCCTAAACGAATTACATGCGGATAAAATTCAGCTTGATTAATCTCTTGAATAGCAGGCAGATTCGGATAATGAAGTCCCGTTTCTACATAAGACTGCCAATTAGGCGGGGGCGCGTACGTTGAAGCATTCTCATTATTATTTACAACAATTGTTCCTTTCCTGCCATTCCCTTCAATGTATCCCTTTGCCACTAGTTCATCGAAAGCCATTACAATTGTACTCCGGTTCACACCGAATGTATGTGCCAAATCTCTTTGTGAAGGTAATTTCGTTCCAACAGTCCATTCTCCATTAACGATTCTTTCTTTTATATACGTTTCTATTTGTTTATACAGAGGAGTCGCTAGAGACATATTCGGTTTCCAAACGAATCTTTCCATCATATCACCTTATATTCTTTTTGGTTGGTAACCTCTCCAACCATATGGATGGATACAAATTTTCATTTCTTTTATACAATATACACTATCATACTGAATTAAAATAGGAGGTAATATGATGAGTGAAGCAATTATTCATGGTATCATTCTTGCATTTGGTCTTATCATTCCATTAGGTGTCCAAAATGTTTTCGTCTTTAACCAAGGTGCGAGCCAACCAAACATTTGGAGGGCAGCCCCTGTAGTATTAACTGCCTCTATATGTGATACGTTACTCATATTGATTGCGGTGCAGGGTGTCTCCCTTGTACTCCTTACTTTTTCTTGGCTAACTAACACGTTATATATAATTGGATTTTTCTTTCTCCTATATATGGGCTTTGTTATTTGGAGAAGTAACCCTTCCAACGATATAAAACAAGAAAACAGCATGCCATTAAAAAAGCAAATCCTTTTCGCTGCATCGGTTTCGTTATTAAATCCACATGCAATTTTAGATACAATCGGTGTAATCGGAACAAATTCTATTCAATACATAGGAAGTGAAAAATGGGCTTTCACACTTGCAACTATTATCGTTTCTTGGATTTGGTTTATAAGCTTAGCCTTAGCAGGGAAATTTCTAAAAAGAATGGACTCAACTGGAAAGACAATCGTATTATTAAACAAGTTTTCGGGTCTCATCATTTGGGGTGTCGCGCTTTATATGTTAAAACAAGTTATGTATTCTTAATAAACGAAAGAGAATTGCATGTTCCTTAAAACACCATGCAATTCTCTTACAAATTATGAAGTAGGTTCCGTTTTCTGTTTTACCGTCTTTGCATCTTTTTCTGGTTTAATCCAAATCATTGCTATAACAGCACCGATACCAGCGAAAATACTTGTTACATAAAACACTTCATGGTCAGCACCTTTCATGAAAAAAGAGTATAGAGGTGGTCCAGCTGCTACACCAATAAATCGCATGGAACTATAAAATGACGTAACTGTCCCCCTTTGCTCCTTTTCAATTCCTTGTGTAATTAGGGCGTCTAAACATGGGAGTGCCATACCAATTCCTATCCCCATAATAACGAGACAAAGAAGTAGTAAATAAATCCCTTTTATAAATAAAGGAATGATGACTGATGTAGCTGCCATTAAAAAACCAATATAAATACAATTCTTCATTACATTTTGATTATCTCCAATTTTTTTACCCGCCATATATGAACTAAGTGACAATACAAGTAACGGGATAGCAAGTACACAACCTTTCCATATACCATGTATGTCATACTTTGATTCCAGTATCGTCGACAAATAAAAGAGAATTCCGAATAAAATAAGCATAATAATTGCACCTAATACAAAAATGGCAATTAACCATCTTCCCTTTTCTCGAAACGTAGAGATAATAGATTTTATAAACTCTTTAAGTGGTGGCACTTCTCCTTCTTGTTTCTTTGCCTTTACTAGAACAAGTAATAAAACAATTGATACTATGCATAAAACTGGAATTGCCCAAAATGGTAAGAACCATACAATGGCAGCAAGAGCAGATCCTAAAATAGGGCTCAGCACTTTTCCAAATGTATTGGATGTTTCAATGATTCCTAAACCTGTACTAACTTGTTTTTCATCTTTATATAAATCACCAACACAAGGTATAACAACTGGCATTGCACCAGCTGCACCAATACCTTGAATCGCTCTACCAATCAGTATCCAAGTGTAGGGATTATCAACTTTCCATGATACCCAACCTGTTACCGCTCCGCCTATAGCCGCAATCAGCAAACTCGGAACCATTATCATCTTTCGTCCCCATCTATCTGATAAATAACCAGCAATCGGTATAAGTAAAATGGCTACAATAGAGTAAATTGTAATAATCATGGATACTTGAAACGATGAAATATGTAATTTCTTTTCAATAGTCGGCAGAATTGGAATAAGCATTGAATTCCCTAATGTCATAACAAGTGGAACTGATGCAAGCGCAATTAAACAACAGTTTTCTTTTTTTAACATGTTGGCTTCGGAACCCTTTCATCGTATATTTCTGACCATATAATAGCCCTGCTGGAACGTAATTTTTCATTCCACCAGGGCTATTACATCTTTACTACTTCCCATTCACAACAAAAGAAATTGGGGAAAATATAGTATTATTCCTATTCTTTGAATCCAGTTCGCAATATATTCATACCAATTAATTGAAAAAAAAAGAAAGGAAGAATCCTTCCTTTCTCCTATAACCTTCTACAATTAGCGAGTATATCCGCCACCAAGTTGTTGTTCTGCCATCGCTACTAGACGTTTTGTAATTTCACCGCCTACAGAACCGTTTGCACGTGAAGAAGTATCAGCGCCAAGTTGTACACCAAATTCTTGTGCAATTTCATATTTCATTTGATCTAAAGCTGCTTGTGCTCCATGTGATGCTAATTGATTAGAGTTACGATTTCTAGCCATTACCAATCACCTCCTTATTTATATATAAATTGTGTTAAATTTTAATTTAAATACATGGTAATTTTTGGTTATTTGTATTTTTAAAAAAAGAGTCTCTACAATGAGAGACTCTTACATCATTTTATATTAAGAAGTTACTACTTCTAAATTTCTATTTGTTAATACTTTCATTTCTTCTTTTAATATATCTTTCGCATTATGTCCAAACCATTCGAGTGAAGCAAAATGGTCAGTATCTCTCACTTCCTGAATAATCTCATCATAATTTACCACACCTTCAAATAATGGAACCATACCAATTCGACTTCCCGCTGCTGCATATACATTATTTGGTTCAAACACATGCAAATAATCTGCTGACGATATATTCTTAAAATGGTAATGTTGTATCCACGGCTTTAGTCGATGGAAGCTGTCTATTGGATCTGCACCAGACTCCCATATATGAAGAAAATCAAGGTTTATTTTCAAATTCGGATGATCTACTTCTCCTAATAATTCCAAAGTAGAAGGCAGCGTATCCGTTAACGTATTTGGATGTGTTTCTAAAAGTACATACATATTATGCTGAGCAAATACTTCACAAATCATGCGAATACGATTCACATACTCTTTTCTCTCCTGTTCCGAGAAATCTTCGCTACCTTTTTGTCCAGCAAACGTACGAATTTTGTTTGTTTTAAACCAAATAGCTAATATTGCAAGTTGTTCACATTTCTCTATCGTTTTTTCAAAATCTGCCGATAATGATATGTCTAAGTAATCACTTATCATCGTAATTTCCAAGCTTTTATCCTTTAAACAATTCAATTCTCGTTCTGTCGTTTCATACTCTTGCATATACAAATTTTGTGCATGAGTCCCCCACAATTCAATTCCTTCAAAACCGTTTTCATATGCAAACTGAACAATATCAGTAAATGAAATTAATTGATGACGAAAGGAAATAGTACATAATGAATATTTCATAGGTTTGAACTCCCTTATCTTAAATTCAGTTAGGTTTTTAAAATGCTAAGACAGACTCGTTTGTTTTCATTTCTTTCCATGATACAAACTGTCTCTCTAATTCAGCCTTAATTTGCAGTTCAATTGCATTCATTTCATCCAACTTTTCAACAATTGATAATAACATGCCTTTATTATTCGTCATCGCCATTTTAATTGCTCGATACTGTACATTTGTAAATCCTTGTACAATATCCTCTACCCGATCACACCAATAATCAAACTCTTGCTCCGAATATTGCAACGTTTCACGGAAGTATGCAAAGGCATGTTCATAACTATATTTACGAATTGCAAGTACTGGTATTTGCTTCACTGCCGCTACAAGACCCGAAAGCGAATAACCTTCTTCTTCATTTGCCATTTTTATAATTAAATTTTTCAATTCCATAGTCAGTTCATTGTCCTTTCTTTTGAAAGTTTCTATGAAATAACTCGCTACCATTTCTTCTGTTGGCTCCTGAATTTCTTCTACATCAATGAAATACCCTCCACCAAATGGATTATCTTGAACAGAGTGAAGCACTTTTTCTCTTTCCATATTCCCTTCCCAGCGAAAATCAGGATCTAGCATGAACCACTCTTCTTCTTTCTCTGTCTTCGATATCATTAAATAATGTGGAAATGGTTTTTGATGAAATTTATTTTCCCTCTCTGGTAATAGAGACATATCAACCATTACAATGACATAACGATTTTCAGGCTTGTTTTCTACTAATTCTAAAAATATTTCTACATTGCTATTTTTATCTTTTGCATGATCGTACCATTCGTTCACTTTCATACCGTACAATTTTTCATACCATAGTAAGTAATTATCATGGTTAATGTTTTCAGAGTGATACGAAATAATTCCGCCTTCTGTTATATCAAAATCGCCGTCCCATAATCCAAAATAAAATGGACGAAAATCAATATCGCTACGCCTTTTTATAATTTCACAAAAACAACTCACTAAACAGTGCACTTTAATTGAAGTCATACTCTCATCCACTTTCCTAAAGGTTAGTTATTCACATTTACTTCTTATACCGGCTGTAACTCCTCCATAAAATCAAGCAAAGATCCTACAGTAAGAAATGCCTTTGGATCTAATTCATCCTCCGGAACGCATAACTTTAAATCCATTTCTATGTATACAATGAGCTGTAACATCATTACCGAATCTATATATAAATCTTGATTTAAGCGCATCGTTTCTTCTAAATGCGTAACGTTTTTGAGCTCCATTTTCCCTGTCATAATTTTCAAAACTTCATTTTTTAATGTTTCACGTTTCATGCTGTAACCTCTCCCATCTCTAGTAACTTTCTACTTACTTTTCCAGTTTTATTTTTCGGAATTTCAGTTACACTTTCAATCTCATGTGGAACTTTATAAGATGGTAAATACTGCATACACCATTCTCTTATTCGCACTGGATCAATATGAGAGATTACTTTCGCTTTAACAATTTCGCCCATCACAGGATGTTTCCCTCGATATACAATGGCCTCTTGAACACCTTCTAATCGAAGTATTGTTTCTTCTACCTCTATCGGAAAGACTTTCAATCCTGAAACGTTAATCACATCGTCCATGCGTCCCATAAAATGAAGGCCACGCTCAGATTTATATCCCAAATCTTTCGTGAAAATTTTCTTATCATTCATTTTCACTACGATTTCTTCAGGCATATTTTCATCTGAACCCATGCTTATACTCGCATGAGGTAGCGGATTTCCTAAATCTAAATGGCTTTTCATATCATGACATATACTAATACAACCCGCTTCAGAACAACCGTATTGCTGCATCATATATGTTGTCGTTTCTTTTAGTTTATAAAACAATGCTTCTGGCAAAGGCGCTCCGGATGTCATAATTTTATGAAACTGAAACGTTCTTTGCGGGAAACTCCCCATAATATGTAACATAAGTGGTACTGCATATATGATATGTTTTTCTGTATTGCGAACTATATTTAATGCGAATTTAGGATTTTTATTCGTAATGATGATAGGTTTGCTTCCCCGCGTAATTGCGGATAACGTACCACATATTAATCCGTATGAATGTGAAACAGGAGCCATAACGACCGGCACTTCATCTATTTCACAGTTTAAAGCTTCATTATAAGCAGTAATTTCTGTGTCCACTTCCGTCCATGCTCTACGAATCAGTTTCGGTTCTCCTGTTGTACCAGAACTATATTGCAATAAAGAGGGCTCTTCTAGTAAAGCTTTCACTACTTCTAATTTCGTAAAATCGCCATATTCTCCATATAAAATCCCGATACAATTTGCACGCTTTGCCATTTCAATAGCCGTTTCTTTTGGCGTATCTTCATGTATAAGCAATACTGAGGATTTCTTTTCTTTTAAGAAAAACACAAGCGTAATAATATCGAATGGATCTTTCAGACAAAGCGCAAATCTATTTCCTTCTGCTTCTTGAAATTGTTCCATTTCCTCATAAACTTGTAATCTCAAATCAAAATCACTTTTGCTATACTCTTGTTTATTAACGATTAGCATAATTTCCCCCTGTAACAACTGATTTTTGTTTCATAAGTTGGCTTGCTCTATACAATGGATTTGGAACTTCATGAACAAGCGATTCCACATCCATATATGATCGTCGCTTCGTTAATTGCTCAGCATAGAATGTAGGAGTGTATAGCTGAATACTTTCAAATCTATCTTTCAAGTGTGGATATTTTCTAAAATGATTTTCAATTTCTTCGACAACTATCATCCAAAAAATTTCTTCTTTCCAATCATATTCGTCTGCAAGTACGAAAGCTAATTCTCCTACATTAAATAAGAACAGTGCATCTAATACCATCTCTTGTAAACATTCAATACGATTCATTTCAAAGAAATCATTCATTTTTCCATTCACATACGTTTTATGCATTTTAGTAAAGTCTGGACATTTATTCATTTCTTTTAAGAATGGACGATAAAACTCAAGTCCTTCATGGAAATCCTTTAATGCAATACGGACAGGTAGCCCTTCTTTATGAACTAAAATCATATTTTGTCCGTGTGATTCTAATGCGATTCCATGCTCTACAACAAGATGTATAACTGGTATGATCGCTTTTTGAATCAGTAATCGTAGCCAATTTTCTATCCCATATTTGTTTAACCATGCATCAATAACTGGTGTCCCGTCTTTCTCTTTTGCATATAAGCCGTTAAAGGGAACCGCATCCTCTTTCTCATTTAAATATTTATGAACGCTTTCACGCCAAATGCATCCTAACGAACCATATGTGGCTTTCTTATTTGTATCATACGTTACACTCGAAAATTCCTTTAGCAAAATAATGCGCGATTCATTCCTTAAATAAGAATCCTGACTTACGACATCACTTAACCAATTCGATATAGCTGGTGCACTCACAACTGAATATGGTTTCAGCGTACGGAGTGTTGAAGTGTTAAGTATGTTCAGCGATAACTTTACATATGGTCTCTTTGGATTCGTAACATTTCTTAACGTCCTCATCGATTGTTGCGCGCAATAATCATCCGCCGATTGTCCTAAATAAATTATATTTTTATCCTGTATATGGTCAGCGTAATTTGGAATGATGAAGTTCTCCCACTGCCAAGGATGAACAGGTATGAACACGTACTGTTTTGGATTACATTCCGCACTGTGAATTCGTTCCATATACGTTTCTAATGTATGCGCGCCTATCTCACCTTTTAAAATATTGTCATAGATTACTTCATTTTCATAACCTACAGCCGCATATTTCTTATGCGCTGCAATCCATATAATTTTTATTGGTCTCATAAATTCATATCCATATTGAAAATTGTCACGATATTGAAACCCAATGCGTGCTTTATAACTAGGATGATATGGATGGCCGTCTATTAAATGACTTTCAAACTCATCGTAAGATTTTTGAGTGTATTCTTCTTTATTATTTCTTTCAAATTGAGCAATCGTGTCTTTAAATATCGTTTGTTCTAATTCATGAATAAAAGAATCTAATTTCGTTTGTTCTACGTTAACAATCCGAAAAACTTCTTCCAAAAATTGAGAGACTGAGTGTATTTCTTGTTTTCCCTCTTGAACTCTTATTACTAATGAATCTATAGAGATACGTCCAAATGTCATTCGTTCTCTTCCGTAACATTCGTACGTGACACTTTTGTTGTCCTCATCAAGTCCTTGTATAAGAAAAAGAATTTGTTCTTCATTTTCTATGCGAATTGGCGTAATAATCCCCTCATAAATTAACGACTCTACTAATTGACGTAACACTCTTCTTCGTACTGAAATGTAATCTTCTGATTCAAGCGCTTTCAATATTCTCGTATGATACATGTCCACTCTCATAACTCCCTCCGCCTTACGAAAAAATACCATTATTTGTATTACGTGAAATTTTAACGTTATTTATGAACGAACAGCCACTTCTCTAACGAGCGGATTCTGTACCTGTACGTAAATTGCCTGTTCTAAAGGATTACTTAACTCATCGACATCGAAAAATCTCGTTAATAAATTTGCTTTACATGCCAACTTATCCTCTTCTAACAATTCTCTTAAAAAGGTAGAAGGTTCACGGTTATACGGAAGGAACGATTCAAGTACAGATCTTAATTCAGAGAGAAGAAATTCCTCCTTAATTAATCCTGCTGTGCCAAAACCGTTAATGAGACCAAACATATGATTAAAAATTAAGTAGTAACGAAATCTCTCATCTACAATATAATCGTCATATAGATTTCCAGTACGTTCTCCAATGCCAGCCAACTCATTATTAAGCATCTCTTTCATTGAATTACAGAAATAAAACCCTTGATTATCACGGAAATAATATTTGACCGGATAACCATCCTTTAGCTGAACAACGCTATTTTGCTGATGCGCTTCTAATGCAACACCATAACGTAAGTACATCCATACCATTGGCTTTAAAGAAATATTCATATATCGTCTAAACCAATCTAAACTTACTTCTTCACAGCTTCTACCTTCTAAATCTGCTAGTCGATGAATAATATTCGATAAACGAGTACGTTCCCCAGGTATAGTATCTTGAACTAATCCAGCAATTAAAGTAGCGTCATTTGCATGTTCACCATAAAAAGGGTTCTCTCGTATAATTACTTCAAATCCAGATTCTTTTGCCCCGTAATTTAATGTAATAAATGCTGGATCACAAATAAAATCAAAACCTGGAAACTTATCTAACACTTCACCAATTGCTGTATTTAGCATTTCCTTTCCTTCAAGACCACTCTCTAGTTCCTTCAATTTATTAATACGCATTGAATTTGTTACTTTTACTGGGAATGAAAACTTAAGCATATATTTTGATTGGGGATGATATAACGTCCTAAGTGATGATGTTGCCATATAATACTTACCGACAGGACCGATATATTCAAGTACTCCTTGCTCTATCCAATCCTGTACGTATGATTGGTGTAATAGCCATTCTGCCTGAAGCGGATGAATTGGAAGTAATGAATATTCATCTTCATTACAATACTTCGATATAAATTCTTTACAAACCATCTCATCATTACATAGCTCTTCTTTTAGAATTACTGTTGTAGAATCTAATAATAATGATTTTTCCTTTACTATACTTTTATGTGCCCTAAAATAATGAAGCTGACATTCTCCTTTTAATTCTGGAGAATACATTGCACTTTTCCATTCCAAAATACCTTGTCTACTCTTTGGGGTTGGATGCGTTAAATGTCCAAATAATAAAGATTGCTCTGCCTCTATAAAAGTTGTATGGAAACCGTATAATGCAGATGTATCTTCTATTCTCTCCTTTGTAAATTCTTCAATATTTTGACAACTACAAATAACTCGAAGCATAAGTTCAGCAGGATTCGTCCCTTCTCCGTAGTTGATAGACATCTCTTTTATTAAGAATGTAATAACAGTAACGTAATCTGCTTTTATAACATTCTTATTTTCTCCCATTTGATAATAAAATTGTTCTCCAAACAAATGGCGATCTGTTGCTGATTTATATATAACTTCTCCATACAAAGTAATGTGTTGTGCCGATAGCCGACAATATAAATATGTGGGGACTATATCTCTATTCAACGTATTACTGAAGATACTTTTCATTTTTTCATCCTCTGTAATCCATTCTCCACTCCCTGTTTCTCTTAAATAACAGTTTAAAAAACTTTGTAATGTTGCATGTTCTGCGATTTGTTTCGCATGCTGCATATTGGTCCTCCTCTTTATATTAAAGCTATCGAAATTTTATATAATAAACAACAATTGAATATCGTTATCAATTATGATTCTAATTGATAATGATATTCAATTCAATAGTATATTTCAGAATTTTTTTATCTAATTTAATTTTTCTTGTTTTCTATCTTTTCTTTAATCTAGTTAAAAATTCACGTAAAAAATACTCAATTTCAAACTACATACTTACTATTTTTCATTAGTAATCCATCCAAAATAGTTAAACAAAAGAGGTATACCTTAATTGGCATACCTCTTTCAAAGAATAAGTTTACATAATAATATTATTTATATCTCTCCAACAATAGGCTGTCTCTTCTACCTGTACTCGCTCTAAAAATTTTGTATCAATTTTTTCTGGATTAAATTTTTCATAAAAATTTTTAGAAGGATTATTCGTAACAACCCATACTAAAAGTGATTGCATATCATTATTTATACATTCTGATAATAGAGATTGAAATAACTTTTGTCCTATTTTCATTCCTTGATACTCTTGTAAAAGGTAGATTGCATATAATTCCCCATCACAATTATATGCACCACTTCTTTCCACTCCCCCGTCAATAAATCCGATTATTGTTTCATCTGACGTCTCTGCTACAAATCTATATTGGTATGTATCTTCTTGTTGAAAAATGTTTTCCCATTGTTTTTCTCGTTGCTCATATGTTATATTTTCTAAAAATTCGTCAGCAAATATCCCTTTATACGTTGTTTTCCAGCTATCAACATGCACCTTTGCTATACCTCGTATATCATCTTTTATCGCTCTTCTAATATGTATTTCCATCATTTCTCCCCCTTGTTATTCATCATTATATCAATTTTTTTCCTTAAAAATCCAAATAAAAAAAGAGTGAATCCACTTCACTCTTTTTTATCACAATTATCTACTTTCCACTTCAACTGAAACAACACGATCAATCTCTTTCAAGGAACTATATAACTCTGTTGTATATAAATCTTCTGGAGCTAAAATAACCATTTCCAATTGCTGAAATGCTCCACCATCTATATCTTTAATTTTTACGCGTTTCACATGCATACCTAAATTTTTAATTTGCTTAAATATACCATCTAACTCATGATGCTCTTTTACAGTAATTTTTATAGATAAATCTTTTTGTCTTAATGAATACGGACCTGCAATTTTCACAAGTTGTGGAAGTACGTTAATTGCTAAAATAATTAAAATCATTGCAACCGTCGCTTGTAAATAAAAGCCTGCCCCAATTGCTATACCTAAAGCTGAAGCAGCCCACACCATAGAAGCTGTCGTTAATCCAGAAATAACATCATTACTTCTTCGTAAAATAACACCTGCCCCAAGAAAACCAATCCCACTCACAATTTGAGCAGCTAGACGCATTGGATCCATATTTGTATGCCCTGGAACAGAATATACATGTACGGCTTCAATTGAAACCATCGTAATTAAACAACTTGCTACAGAAATAACCATACTTGTTTTCACACCAAGCGGTTTATTCTTTAGCTGCCTATCTATCCCGATGAATAATCCTAAAAAGAGCGCTAAACCTAATTTGAGTAAAAATTCATATGACATATTTCCATTCTCCTTACTTTACAATGTTTCCCTTGGAATAATTCACTATAACTCTTTTATGATATCAATTCCAGTCTTTTCTATTCATTCAACGTAAAAAACCGAAAAAACATTTGTAACGATGTTTCTCCGGCTTTTTATTATGCTTAAGATTCTTCTTTATTTCTGATTTTTAATCTTAATCTCTGCATCTTTGTAGAATGCTAATTTACTGTCATTATACTCTTTTGTAAAATTGTTAAATTGCTCTTTTGATTTTTGTGCTTCCACAGTTAATTCATTAACAGCCTTAACTTTTTCACCAATCTCTTTTAATTTCGTTTCTTTTACTTTTAATTTTTCATACAGTTCTTTTTCAGTCGCTAACGCCTTCGTATAATTTTCATTCATCTTTTGGAATGCATCATAACGGTTTTGATACGACTCTCCTACTGCTTTCGCTTGTTTTTGTAACTTCTTATCTTCAAGCTTCTCTATATTTCCTTGAACAGATTTTGTTTCTTTCTGAGCTTTTTCTAGCATTTCTTTCTCAGTTTTTAATACTTTTTCACGGTCATCTACATTTGCAGTAGCTTGCTCTATCTTCTTCATAACAGTGTCATTATGATCTTTACCTTCTTGTAAAATTTGAGAATATAGTTCTTGACCTTCATTCTCTAATTTCTCTAACTTCTTCGCTTCATCAACTAATGATTTTTCTTGTGTCGCTGCTGTTTCAAAAGCTGTATATAGATTTTCTTCTGGTTTTTCACCGAAACAACCTGTTAATAGTCCTACTGACAGTGCTCCAACTACTGCTACTTTTCCATACTTCAACGTTCATTCCTCCATTACATACGGTTATCATGCCAGAAATTCACTGGGAAGTGACTCTCTTCATGATAAGCTTCAAACTCATAACCCTTTTCTTTTAACCCTTTTAAAATTGCTGGCACAGCAGCAACTGATTGTGGGTGAATGTCATGCATTAAAATAACTTCCTGTGGTTTTGTTGCATTTGTTATTACATTTTGAGCAATTTGTGCTGCCGCTGCATCAACTTGCATTTTGTTATATTTCCAATCTAATGAATCAATTGTCCAATCCCATACTTTAAAACCGCCCTCTACTACTTTATTTCGAAGACCTTCATTTAATCCAGGCATCGAACCGTATGGTGGACGTGTTAATTTAGGTGATTTTCCAATAATATTTGCGATTAAGCTTTGATCTTCTTTCATTTCATTTACATACTCGCCATTTTTATATAACTTTGCAAAATTATGTGTCATACTATGCATACCTACATAATGACCCTCTGCATTTTCACGTTTCACTAAATCCGGAAATCCTTTTACATTCGCTCCAATTAAAAAGAACGTCGCCTTCGCATCATGCTGTTTTAACATATTTAACAATTCAGCCGTATATTTCCCTGGGCCATCATCAAATGTAAGATAAGCAACTTTTCTTTCTTTTCCATTAAAACGACTTGGTGCCGTTTTATTCATTTCTACTTTCGGTTGTTCACTTGCAAGCTGTACTACGTTTTCTTGTTTTGCAACAGCCTTTGCTGGTGAAGTAATGGATTGAAACATGAAATACCCTATAGCTACTGCTGCAATCGCTATTAATCCGAATACTACTCGTTTAACTTTAAAAGCTTTTTCCATTCTATCGAATTCCTCTCCCTATTAATCTTATATATAAATCACCCAATATAATTATACATCTATTTATTTTATTACACTATATAAACAGACATATATATGTATTATAATGGGAGTTTTATTAAAATGGTTGTTCCTATTCCTTCTTTACTTATAAAACTAAGTGTGCCTCCATGAAGCTCTACCATTTTTTTAACGATAGTTAAACCGAGACCAGCACCTGTAGCATGGTTATTAATCTGGTAAAATGACTGTTCTATATATGGTAAATGCTCTTTAGCAATTCCAATCCCTTCGTCTTTCACCTTGATCACTACTTGTCCTTCATTGTTAGTCGCTTCAATGTGTATTGTACCTTTTTCATGTGAATATTTAATAGCATTTTGAACAATATTCAAGAAAATTTGCTTTAGCCTATTTCGATCTCCCATCAATTCAATTCTTTCTATCGTATTAATAAATTGAATTTGTTTCTCTTCAGCGTTAGGAGTTAATTGCCAAATCGTCTCCTCTAGTATATCGTATATTTGCACCTTTTGTTTATATAAATTGAAATGATTTGATTGTAATCTTGAAAAATCTAGCAATTCTTCTACTAAATGAATCAATCGGTCTGTCTCACCTGAAATAATTCCCATGCCTTGCTTTATCTCTTCTTCTGTTAAATGATCTACCGTTTTTAACGTCTCACTCCAACCTTTAATTCCAGTTAAAGGCGTTCGTATTTCATGAGAAATAGAAGCAATGAATTCATTTTTCATCTGTTCCGCTTTTTCTATTTTATTAGACATATGATTTAAACTATGTGCTAACTCACCTAATTCACCTGGATAATCCTCTTTAATTTTCTTCTTTAATGTACCTTCTGCAATTTGTGAAGAAGCATGAATAATAGATTCGATAGGTTTAACAAACGAATTCGCTAATCGTCTACTGATTAAGAATACGATACCAGAAATGACAATTCCAACTGAAATAGTAAACATAATAATTTCAATAATCTTTGCATTTACATTCGTTAAAACAGTTGTATATTTCAAAGCACCGATCGTTTGTCCTTGATGAATAAGTGGACTAATCACTTCCAATTGTTTCACATTGTCTTTCGTAGCAGTCACTTGATGATACATTTCTCCTTCTAGTAACGAATATGGAATAACTACTTTACCTTCTACCTTTTGTCCACTTGACGATTGTATAATCGTACCATGCCGATCAATTAATTGTAATTCGGTTCCTTCTAACTGAAAGCTCTCAATTATATCCCCGCTATATTCTTGCAATCGAATAAAGTATAGTGAATTGTATTCAGAGAAAAATCGCGTACTTGTCTTCGCATGAGATTCTATATATTGCACAATACCATTATAATAATATCGATAAATGGAGACTGAAAATACGACTTCAAATAATACAAGCATAAGTATAATGACCGTCATAAAATATAAAGTCACTTTTCTTTTCATCTTATACTTTCCTTCCACACATATCCTTTTCCCCACACAGTAAGAATAAATTCAGGTTCTGATGGATTACATTCTATCTTTTGGCGTAACCGCCTCATATTTACATCTACTACTTTCGTCTCACCTACATAATTCGTTCCCCAAATCATATTTAAAATTTCATCACGTGAAACCGGCTTTGAAGCCTGATTCATCAAATACTGTAATATCATATACTCTGTAGGGGTTAAATCAACTAATTGTCCACTTTTATATAATCTTTCTTCTATAACATTTAACGAAAACGGGCCAGATATGATTGTATTCGCTTTTTCATCATGTACTTCTATTCTTCTTAGTAACGATTGTATACGTGCAGTTAGTTCCACTGGACTAAACGGCTTTGCGATATAATCATCTGCACCAATTCCTAGTCCTTGTACTTTATCTTCATTTTGTACGCGTGCGGTTAACATAATAATACCTATTTTTTTATTTTCTTCCCGGACGGATTTACAAACTTGAAAACCATCAATTCCTGGTAACATTACATCAAGCAATGCTACATCAACAGTATGTTCACATAAAATCTGTAACGCCTCTTCTCCCGTACTAGCTTCTAACACATAAAATCCAGCACGTTTCAAATTCAAGACGATAAAACTACGAATAGGCATTTCATCTTCTAAAACTAAAATTGTTGGCATAATTTCCACCTCCCTACTCTTGTTGATAATCCGCTAGCGGTTTTACATATGCTTTCACTTTTTCAAAATGTGGTTGTTTCGGTACAGCATATACGTGAGAAGCTGTTTTAACTGCTGCTTCGTATCCTTTTATTTTGAACCATTCTTTCCGCTCAAATATATGGACTTCAAGCCATAATTCTTTTGTACTTGTTTCCAAAAACTTTTGAGAATTTGATTCCTTTTGCTCATCTGGTATCGTAATTTTTCCAATTAACTCTTCAGGAATTTTCACATAATATCCTTTTTCTATATCGATATATCTTTCTTCAATTGGTTTAATTTCAGATTCACTCCACTGTATGTAACGTTCGAATAGCGGACTATCACCATGTGATTTATCTTCCCAACCTTTTGGACGCACTGTACGAACAAATTCAATAATGCCGTCTTCATTTATATCTTTGCTTTCGACTACATAATCATTGAATAAATCTTCTTTCCCATCTATAGGTAGTGGCTCATAATGACCCTTATCAAATTTTGCTACATATGTTATCCCTGAATGAGCACCAACACCTGCGTCAATTACAACCGCCTTTAGTGATTCAGAAATGCGGCCCATTTGTATTCTTTGAATGCTATTTATAAATGGATCGAATGACGCTTCAGATAAAGTCTTAAATTGTTCCATGAACTCAACTGTCAATTTCTCATCTTTTTCATACGTAACAAGACTTATATCTTTCAGTCCATTTTTATTTAAATCCTCTATGAATAACTTCGTATAACTTCGATTATATATTTCCTTCATATCTTCATTTTCTTCCGAAAAAACATACATAACATGTTCTAACGATTCACGACTTACAGAAATTCCGATTAATAACTCTCGCTTCCCATTCCCTGTAAAATCACCGACTTCAACGATATCTACATCTCCACCATCAAATCTGTGCGTGGACTTTACTTTCCATCCATTTCCGACTTCTTCATATACAGCTAAATATACGCTATGATCTTCATTCGGCAATTTATAAAATAAGATGGCTTCTTTCTTATTATCTTGTTTAAAATCCATTGACCAAATCATCTGCTTATCTTTATTAGACATTGGAGTAAGCAATCGATAATTTACAGGCAAATCTTTATCTATTTGCTCTTTTAATTCATTAATCCATTTCTCATTGGCAGGAGCACCCATTAAACTTGTTGGAGCTTCAGACATTTTACATCCAGTCAACATAAAAATGATTCCCATAATGCCTATCCATTTCTGCATATGATATCTTTCCTTATTACAGATTTTTATTATTTTTCTTTACTTTTTGCTTCTCCAATATTCTCATACATATGAGTATAGTTTTTCTAAAATAAAAAATCGTTACAGAAAAGTTACAAATCCATTCCGATAAAAAAAGATTGGCGAAAGCCAATCTTTTTTTATTATTCGTTTCGAACTGGTTTCGGTGTTACACCTAGATGATCATTTATTTTTTTCGAAATATCTTTCACATTTTTTTCATTTGGAATGTAATAATAAATACCTCCGATACGTTTATCCGTACCTTCTATTTGCATTTTTTCCATTTCTAAATTAGATCCTGCCATATTTTTTGTAATCGCAAGCATATCATCGAAAGTTAAGTTCGTTTTCATATTTTTATCAACCGCATCAAGTAAAGAGCCCATTTTGCTAATTGATTGCACAGACATCGCTTTTTTTGCAATTGCTTCTATTACAAGTTGTTGTCTTTGTCCACGCATTGCGTCACTATCAATTTTACGCGTTCTTGCAAGTGCAAGTGCTTGTTCTCCATTTAAATGTTGGAAGCCTTTTTCTAAATGAATCATACCCGCTTGATCTTTACTATCTTGCTCTGTGAAAGTAACAGGTACATCAATATCAATACCACCAAGTGAATCGACAATTTGTACGAATGATTCAAAGTTAAACTTTACATAATAATCAACAGGAACATTTAAAAATCTTTCCACTGTATCTCGTGTACTTTCAACACCACCAAATACGTGTGCGTGTGTAATTTTATCTAATTTCTTTCTAGATGGAATATATACACGTGAATCACGCGGAATACTTACTAATTTAACTGATTTATCATCTTTATTAATTGTTGCTAATAAAAGTGCATCTGTGCGAACAGCTTCACCATATTGACTTTTTCGCATTTCACTACCATCTACACCCATAATTAAAATAGAGATGTTATCCTTTAAAGGCTCAACTTCTTTATCACGTTTTGATGATTTATCAATTTGTGCATACGCATCACTTACAACAGCTTTTGCTTTATTATATATTAATGATCCATATCCTACTCCTCCAAAAATAAGTAGGAAAAATGGAATTAAAATGAACCATTTTATTGACCTTCTTTTAGAACGTTTTTTATTGCTTCTCGTATTTTGTTCTAATTCAGAGCTCATCTTCATTCGCCTCTCTTTCTCTTTCCCTAGTATAATGTATGTCTAGTATTCTGCATATTGAATTTCCTTTCAAACACCTTACATTTTTGTAAGGTTACATAATGAATCCAATATGTATTCCATTTCACATTATACTCTCGTGCTTATTTTTGGCAAGTCACTATTTTCCAACTTTAAATATTTAGCACTTCGCAACATTCAAAATTATAGATTTATAAATTTATTCGTTTCGAATCCTTCAATTTTCACCTGAAAAATTAATAATGCAACAATACATTTCATATTATCTCTCAAGCGGTGTATACATTGTTTTCTTCCCATGATTATTAATGAAAGCGGATTTTGCTTTTAGTTTCGTCTTTTCTATTTCTATCTCTTCATTCGAGAAATTCACAATAATTTTAATATCTTTTCCATAAGAAGCAGATTGAACTAATTTATCTTCTGACAAATATACAAAGTTCATCATTTCTTCTTCTACTGCCTGTTCATGAACGTCATTCCAAACTTTCAGGTGCTGCGTAATTTCTTGTTTATGCTTATTCCACTCTACTTCATCTAAATGGTACAACGGAGGAACATTATACAATAATTCGTATAGCATACGGTTCCCTACCTCATCTTTTACTTTCAAACTTCCCCATTCCCAGTGGTGCGTTGTAATTACAGAATCATTGTATACTAATTTATATAGCGGTACCGAATATACTGGATTTAAATATACTTGTTTATATTCTTCTTTTAACGGTACTTGTTTTGCATATTTTTCTGGAACATTTTGATTCGGTGACCAATATCCGCCCACATAATACGGACTTGTTTTATTTTTCCTCATATCTTCATCGTCCCATTTAATAACCGGCGTTTCAATACCGTGAGCAAATGTAATCGTACTACTTGCAAAGTCATTTCCGCCTTCTGAGCCAACTACCATACCTTTTTCTTGCGCAATATAATCCATTCGTTGCAATCTTGCTTTTAAATCTTGTTCTTGTGTCGTTATATGTTTGGCTGAATAGTCGTCATAAATTTCACCTGTTGCATCACAATCAATAAACCATGAATTATATTTAGGTCCATTTTTTAATATCTCGTTCATTCGCTCTTTTACACTAGGAAGAGATAAAGTTGGATTTAACTTTCGCCCTCTACCTAAAAATCCTTGCACTTTTTCTCCATTTTTCTTCGTCACAGTTGCCTCTTCATATAACGATGGATCCTGAAAAGAAGCTGTATTCCAATTTTTATCAGCTTTTTCGTGAATAGAATGATAAGAATCATACGGACCAACTAAATATCCTATTTTCTTAGCTTCTGTCACGAAATCAGGCTGCATATACCCTTGTTCCCAGTTCGGTAACCCAATCCACGCTTTGTCTATTCCTGATTCTTTCATTTCCTTTATAATATCCGTTCCATCTGCGTTACCCCATTTACTTACTTCTTCAATCGCATCACCGAGCGCCGACTTTAATACATGCTTATTTAAGTTATATAACTCCATCTTCGATAAGTGATCTACCCCTTTGTTTAATAACTCACTAGCGCTCTGATCAACCTTTTGAAAAATATCATCTTTATACAATTCCTTCATTGATAATACTTCATTTACA
The DNA here is from genome assembly GCF_040448665.1 of Bacillus cereus group sp. MS39. NCBI lineage: Bacteria > Bacillati > Bacillota > Bacilli > Caryophanales > Bacillaceae > Bacillus > Bacillus cereus group sp. MS39. The sequence continues at coordinate 3,469,791 of NZ_CP123058.1, forward strand.
TAACGCAAAATAACATTTTTTTGGTACTTATCAATGAAATCTTGTTTACTTACTTGCTCAAACACACTCAGTTCTCCAGGCTCCGAACTATTCTTTTGAATAAGCCCTTTTATATGACTAAATACAGGACTATTTATTTGCTCTCTTATTTTAGGCCAATTTACGTTACTGTCAGACAAACCATTTTGATTCCAAAAATAAAAATGAGCCGCACCATAAAGTTTTTCAATCTCTTTATTTTTTCTAGCCTTTTCTTGTAATGTTTTAAATTCACCTTTTCGAGCAATATTATCCTTATATAGTTTAGCAATACTGACTGCATCATTATTTGTCACATATAATTGAAATCCATATGTTTTATTTTTATTTATACTCGGGAATTCATGTATAAAATCAAATCCTATTTTCGGATCCGAATGAAATTTCAATTCATTATTAAACATATTGTTCGCAATATATACAATGGAATATTTCGAACCATTTAACGCAAAAAACTTCATAGAAAATGATTCAGCAAATGAATATGCATCATCCTTTAAAAACTTCTTCCAATTTTCATCATTACTCGGAATTTGTTTTCCTTCCCATAACGGAAGTGTATAATTTTCAGCTTGTACTTTCGGCCATATAAAACTTTCTGCACCAGTCGATTCCACTTCAATATTTAAGTGATCTTTTTTCTTTTCTAGATTCACTTTTACTTTTTGATCTGGGTATTCCCAAGATGTGCGATCCTTGTCTTTTTTTACATTCGACACCTTCATTTTCGGTAACGGCTGTGATGCCTGTTCCTTTACACCATCATGTTCTACAGTTAACGTGAAAGTCTCTGGATTTACATCGTAAGTGAACTCTTTATACGTCGCTTTCTTTACTTTAGACTCTTGTACAGCCTTGTTACCTTTTACATCACACCCGACCAAAGTCGAAAATGACATCGTTGTAAGAAGACATATTGCTATCATTTTTTTCATCTTCTGCACCTCCACCACTGAATATACAGGGGCTTTGTTACAGGAATGTGGCAAAAAAATAGAACTAGCATAACGGTAGCTCTATTTTGAGTATTATAAATAAGTGTGTATGAACAACTATAATCTGCTTAAAGTATATGTAGTACAATAGTGTTTTTTCATCCCCACTAAATATAAAAGCAAATAATTCGAATCTTTAACACTTATTTTTTAACTAAAAAAATAAGTGTATATAATACACCCTAAAACTAGCACTAAAATTACTAGCGCTGTACCTTTCCAATTCATACCACCCGTCATATCCACTGGACTACCTGATTCAGCTCTGTTGAATCCATCATGTAAAGAACCGGTAGGATTATTTTTCAATTCACTTTGCCTTATACGTTCCCTGTTTTCTTCTGGTGACTCTTTTTTCATACGATCGCCTCCAAATGAATACACGCTTTACTAAATTATACATTATTACTTTTCTTTTATATGAAAACTGAAAAGATATTTACAACAAAAAAAGCTAGCAATGCTAGCTTTTTTTATAATTCTATATGTTCTTCTTTATTTACAGTAATTCCTCTATGATCGATTTCTAGCTCACACACTTTCATAGACGTAAATACTCTCGCTAATTGCTCAGCAATTTCTTGACGTTTATCATATGGCGTCAATATAAAAATGGATGGACCTGCACCACTAAGCGCTGTGCCGTATGCGCCAAACTCTTTTGCACATTTACGAATTGATGGTAATAGCGGTACGAGTTCTAAACGATACGGCTCGTGAAAATGATCTCTTTCCATCATTTCACCTACAACTTCCCACTTCTTTTGACAAAACGCAGCTACTAATACGTTGCTGATTGCACTAGCCTTAACTGCTTCATGAAATGGAAACACATCTGGTAATACAGATCGGCTTTCCTCTGTATTTAACTCTTCATTTGGAATAAGAGAAATTACACCTAATTCCTTACTTTCAATTCTTACAACCGAAACATTCTTTCCATCAAGTGCTCCGATTACAGTTCCTCCTAATATAGAAGCAGCAACATTATCTGGATGTCCTTCAAAATTTGTAGCAATTTGAACTTTTTGATCAGTCGTTAAGTTCAAATTGCCAAGTTGATTCGCAAGCTCTATCCCTGCTACAATGGCTGATGCACTACTTCCTAGTCCTCTTGTAAGCGGGATATTACTAGTAACTTCTATTATATGGGGTAATAAAGAAGGACTCACTTTACATGCCGTGCTAACGATTAAATTTTTATCGTCTGTCGGAATTGACTCCTCAAAGGAATGAATTACTTGCCATTTATCAGCTTTTTCTTTTACCACCACATCTAAATATAATGACAAAGCTATTCCTACTGAATCAAATCCAGGTCCAACATTCGCTGTACTAGCAGGAACACGAATACTTAATGGTATCACGACATAATCACCCCTTTTATATGCTCTTTAATTTGTTCTATATCATTTGAAACACTTGCAATATCTAATGTATTAGAAGAGATTGCGATATCAGGATCTTTCAACCCATTTCCAGTTAAAACCGCAACAACTGTCTCTCCTTTTTTGATTTTTCCAGATTGAACATGTTTAATAACGCCGGCTAATGAAGCATTTGATCCTGGCTCAGCGAAAACCCCTTCTATTTTTGCTAATAATCTATACGCATGTAATATTTCTTCATCTGATACCATATCTATTTCACCGTGAGATTGTTCGGCAGCCTCTACAGCATATGACCAACTCGCTGGGTTACCGATGCGAATTGCTGTTGCAATTGTTTCAGGTTCTTCAATGACATGTCCTTTTACAATAGCAGCTGCTCCTTCCGCTTCAAACCCGTGAATTCTTGGCTTCTTATAGCCTTTTTCTTTCTCATATTCACAGAAACCTTTCCAGTACGCTGTAATATTTCCAGCATTTCCAACAGGAATCGCTAAAACATCTGGTGCACTTTGCAACTGGTCACAAATTTCAAATGCTGCTGTTTTCTGCCCTTCAATTCGATAAGGATTCACTGAGTTTACTAGTGTAATCGGCTCTTCAGCAGCAATATTTCTTACAGCCTTAAGTGCATCATCAAAATTTCCTTCGATTGAAATGATTTCAGCTCCATAGGCGACTGCTTGCGCTAATTTTCCATGTGCAATCTTTCCTTCAGGGATTACGATTATACATTTCATTCCAAGGCGTGCCGCGTATGCTGCGGCCGATGCCGAAGTATTACCTGTGGATGCACAAATAATTGCCTCCGAACCTTCTTCTTTCGCCTTCGCAACAGCCATTACCATACCACGATCTTTAAAAGAACCTGTCGGATTCGCTCCTTCATACTTACCGTATAACTGAATTCCTAATTGTTTTGATATATTTAATAACGGAATAAGCGGTGTATTTCCTTCCATTAAGCTCACATCAGGTGTATTTTCATTCACCGGTAAATAAGAAGCATACTGTTTTAATAATCCTTTATACATATTGTTTTTCCTCCTCAATAATGTAATAACTGTTTATTTCACTTGCGACATCTTCTATCGCTCCTAGTACTCGTTCGAATTGATACTTTGAAGTTTGATGTGTCACAACAACGACTTCTGCAAGTTCACGATTTAAAGGTAATTGAATAACTTCTTTTAAACTTACAGAATAATTAACGAAACATTCTGTTATTTTTTGTAACATCCCAGGTTCATCTCGTAATGAAATACGTAAGAAATATTTCGAAACGACTTCTTCATCTCCTTGTAACTCGTATGGCTCTGGTTCTTTTAACGCACTTTTATTTTTCGGAACTTGATTCATATTTTTAACGATTGAAATAATATCACTTACAACAGCAGAACCAGTCGGTAACTTCCCAGCTCCAGGTCCGTAAAACATTACTTCCCCTACTGCTTGACCGTGAACATACACTGCATTAAATTCATTATTTACATTCGATAATGGATGATGACTTGGTAAAAGAGTCGGTTCTACACTTAAATGAATGGCTGACCCTTGTTTCTCTGCTTTACCAATTAATTTCATAGTAAATCCTAACTTTTCAGCCATTTGTAAATCTTCTTTTTCGACCTTTCGAATCCCTCTTACTTGCACATCATCTAAAGAAACATTCATCGAAAAACCTAAGTTTGCAAGAATGGCTACCTTTCTCGCCGCATCTAACCCATCTACATCCGCTGTTGGATCCGATTCTGCGAAACCTAATTTTTGTGCTTCTTGTAATGCCTCTTCATACGACCATCCCTTTTGACTCATCTTTGTTAACATATAATTTGTTGTGCCATTTACGATTCCCATTATTTTTTCAATTTGATCTGAAGCTAATCCGTCTGTTAATCCCCTTAACACCGGAATACCGCCCGCTACACTTGCTTCATAACATAGATCACAATCATTTTCGTTCGCCAGGTGGAGAAGTTCCGCACCGTATACAGCCATTAAATCTTTATTTGCTGTTACGACATGTTTCTTATTTCGTAAAGCCTTAACAATGTGCTGCTTCGCTTCTTCAATTCCGCCCATTACCTCTACTACAATATCAATATTTGAATCATTTAGAACTTCATCGACATGACTTGTTACTACAATTCCATCAATACAAACATCACGTTCTTTTTCTAAATCACGTACAACGACTGTCTTTACCTTCACTTCATACCCTGTATCAAGTGCAATTTTTTTATAATGTTCTTTCAAAATATGGACAACACCACTTCCGACCGTACCTAAGCCTAACACCCCAACATTAATAACGTTATTCATCTTCTAATCTCCTCCTACAATTTTATTTTTTATCTTTATCAATCACCTTGCTCTGCTTTTTAATCATGCAGGTGGTGGTTATTTCCGTACGTACAAATCGTTTCATTTTACTGCACCTCCTTTCAAAGTAAAAAAACACACTCATCCCTAGGAAAGGGACGAATGTGTTTTCGTGGTTCCACCCTTGTTCCAATCCAGACTTATTTCCTTCTAGATTGCTCAAGTTCAGATAACGGCTGATTCCGTCAATAATTACTAGATTACTCGTTCACTATTGAAGTTCAAAGGTGGTAAAACCATTTCTCGTGTTAGGAAGCTCACACCCTTGGCTCCCCTCTCTGTAAACCGTAAAAATGATTTCATGTCCTTATCGTTACTTTTTCGTTCATGTTTATTTGTTAACTCATTATACTCGCATAAAAAACAAAATCAATACTATTTTTTGATTATTTTTAATTTTCAATCTTCACATCCATAAAAAAACACACTCATCCCTAGGAAAGGGACGAATGTGTTTTCGTGGTTCCACCCTTGTTCCAACCTAGACATATTTCTCCCTAGATTGCTCAAGTTCAGATAACGGCTGATTCCGTCAATAATTACTAGATTACTCGTTCACTATTGAAGTTCAAAGGTGGTAAAACCATTTCTCGTGTTAGGAAGCTTACACCCTTGACTTCCCTCTCTGTAAACCGTAAAAATGATTTCGTGTCCTTATCGTTACTTTTTCGTTCATGTCTATTTGTTAACTTATTATAGTTATCAACTTTTCAAAAAGCAAGCCTATTTTTACTAAAAATTTTCAAAATCATTTTTTATTGTATTTCAAAATAACATTATGCAACTACCACTTGATTTACCTATTTTGTTATTTCTCCAGTTTGTAAATCAACGATTCTTATATGAATATCACATTCTAAAATGTGTACATATTCACCTTACAAAACTATATCTATAAAGTTTTTTCAATACAATCTTTTCGTATAGCTTTCTTCTAAAGAGCGTGCAACATCTTCTTCAGAAGTATTTACTTTCGCATGCTCCAGCAACATTTTTGCTGCTGAAGGTAACTCTTTTTTATTCAACCATGATTCTGGATCCCACATCTTAGATCGGATAAAAGCTTTTGCACAATGAATATAACACTCTTCTATTTCAACGACAATTCCAAGTAACGGATTGCGTCCATTCGCCTGCATTTCTTGCAATATCTCTTCGTCGTTTGTAATATACGCTCGGCCGTTTATCCGGAGCGTCTCCCCAAGGCCTGGAATAAAAAAGAGTAACCCTACGTGCGGATTTGAAATAATATTCAAAATGGAATCTATACGACGGTTACCTGGTCTTTCTGGAATGATAATTTGATTATTATTTAATACGTATACAAATCCAGGTGCGTCACCTCTCGGCGAAGCATCGCACTCTCCTAATTTATTTGCAGTAGACAATACTAGAAAAGGAGATTTTGACAAAAAATCTATGCAATGGTGGTCTAATGATGAAATAACTTTCTTTAACGCTCGCTCACTTGGTTGCCCCAATATTTTCCGTAATTCTTCCTCTGTTGAAATAATCGATTTTATTTCTTTACTCTCTATCCCCACTATTAACCACTCCGTTTTTCTTTATTTTCCCAAAATTCAATACAAATATTGTATAATAAAATTTGCAGAAAGGGGAATTTAAATGACAGAGTGGTTAACAATATTTGATCCTGAAAGAAATACACTTGGGAAGAAATTGCGTGATGAAGTGCATCGTGACGGTGATTGGCACGAAACATTTCATTGTTGGTTTGTAGAAAAAGATGATGAAGATATGTTCTTATATTTCCAATTACGCTCTAAAAATAAAAAAGAAGCTCCGGGTATATGGGATATTACTTCAGCCGGACATATTATGCATGATGAAGATGTACAAATTGGTGGTCTTCGTGAAATTAAAGAAGAACTGGGGCTTTCTTTTCAAACGACTGAGTTAGCATACAAAGGCATCTTTAAAATAGATTATGAAATTTCAAATCTTACAGATCGCGAGTTTTGTCATATGTATTTTCACAATGTCATCAATCCACTTCCATTCGCACCAGGTGAAGAAGTAGACGATGTGATGAAAGTACATGCAACTTCTTTTCTACAACTACTAAAAAGAGAGATTTCATCTTTTACAGCTATTTCTGTTTTAAGCAATAAACCGATAACGATAACATTTGAAGATATTTATCCATATGATCTTGCATACTATGAATTTGTTATAGAAAAAGGAAAAGACTTACTAGAAAATAATAGTTTATAAATAAAATAGGACTCCCATTTTAAAGTACTTGGGAGTCCTATTCTTTATCCTGCTATTTGCGAGCAATAAGAATCCCACCTCAAATTTCTACAAATGCAATGAGTGAGTTTAAAGTCGGGCGCCCGTATGAGTGGGCTAATAATCAGTAGATAACAGACACAATCCGAGTGATTTAAAATCCATTTTATTTTCTCTCTTTCGATGTTTGGAACATACTTGGCAGCGTTACAAAGCGTGCCCCTTTCGTTTTTAACTGCGGAATAATTTGGTCTAGCGCCTCTACAGATCCTTGCAAATGTCCACCTGGAGTCGAATGCTGAAGGATAACACTGCCAGGAAATGAATTCCCTAACACATTATTTGTAATCGTATCAGCGCTTACTCCTTTCCAATCAACCGTATCAACACTCCATTGTACAATCATAAAATTTTGCTCTGTTGCCCACTTCAATTGATTTTCAAGTATTTCACCGTACGGTGGACGAATAAACTTCGGTGCATAACCAGCTAAACGATTTAATATTTCTTCTGTTTTTATAATTTGATTACGGTACTCAGTATCATCTACTTTCGCTAAATTTGGATGGCTGTACGTATGATTGCCAATTACATGCCCTTCATTCGCAATACGCTTTACTACATTCGGAAACTTTTCTGCATTTTCACCGAGCAGGAAAAATGTCGCTTTTACATTATGTTGTTTTAACTTATCTAAAATTTTCGGCGTAAATTCTAAATCTGGTCCATCATCAAATGTAAGAGCGACTTCCGCTTTATTGTACGGTCCTGAAAATGCGTACGCATATTTTTCGACCCACGAAAATGGTGTCCACGATCCACGCTCATATGCTTTCATTTGTACTGTATAGTTTTGAGGGATATATGTGTATGGCAATGAGCTCATATAGTCTCCATAATAAAATGAGTGATATGGCATATAGGCGTAAGAAACATCTCGTTCTAGTCCCCATTCATATGGGGCAAACATTTCTGACGAATAAAAATAATACATGATAAAAACCTCCCTAAAATTTCATATGTGATTCATCTGCACTTTGTTAGAGAAATTATTATTCATGAACAAAAATAAGACTGTCCGTAATTAGGACAGTCTTACTACTTTGCAATATTAATAAATCGATGTACTATCTTTCGGCAATGCTTTCACATGTTTTAAATAGCTTGTCACTCTGTCATCATCACCTTGAGGATATTGATACCCATATGTGTTAGCAATTTCGTTCGCAACTTTTCTAAATAAATCGCCCATTACAAAAAATGACTCCCATATGTTTTCATATTCAGCATTCGAATAGGTCCGTTTAAAATGCTCCCACATATCTTTTTCAATATATTGCTCGAAATGCTTTCCAAACTTACCTGTATTAACTGTAAAGTCTGTTTTCATACCAATATGCCATTCTAGCATTACAATGAACATATCTCGTACTGGACCATCGAGCATCCCTTTCGCATAAGAAAGTTCTTCTCTCCATAGTCCTTTCCCTACATTCGTACTACACCACCAAAATTCATTACAGCAATCTAAAAACTCTTTTTCTGTAGGCTTTTGTATTAAGTAATCCCTATCGCTTGCTGGTGGAAATTCATCAATACAATTATCTTTATCCAGAAGCAGTTCACTTAAACTATCTTGTCCAACAAACTTATTTATCAAATCACATGGAACTAGCATTAAATCAATTCGATTTCCATCCATAAACTGCATTAAATACGGAAATTTCCCGTCTTCATCTGCTGGAATTAATGACATTTCTTCTGGCATTTGTACAATCATTATTTCTCCAAATCTATGAATCCAATTATGATTAGACGTAAAAGATTGTATATCACTTACAACATACATAATATCATAGTCTTGAAAACAATCTCTTTTCACATTTGGATTTACACGTGATCCATTCATGATGACAGCTCGGATTCTATCATCCTCTTTTGCTGTATCCATAATTAAGTCTAACATTTCTTTTTCAGTTCTCATCTATTCCTTACCTCCAATTTTTATATAAACTTATATTTCCAAGTATGTTGGAGGTCCACGAGGTAGCTGCGTTGTACACCATACATGTTATAATTTTTGAAATTTCTTTTTCATCTTTTTATCTCCTTTCATCATTCTTTTACGACTGCCATTACAAACCCATCGTAGCCTTTACTTCCTACAGTTTGAAGCGCAGTAGCACTTACACTTGGCTCTTCAGCTATTAATTCATAGAAGCGACGTATCCCTTGCACGCGAGGATCATTACTCGTATTGTCAATAACTTCTCCTTCACGTACTACGTTATCCCCAATAATTATAGTACCAGGGCGTGATAGCTTCAGTGCCCATTCAAAATAAGCAGGGTTATTTTGTTTATCGGCGTCTATAAAAATAAAATCAAATGGTTCATACTTCTCATTTTCGATTTGCCGTAAAGAATCTAAAGCTAATCCTGTTCGCACTTCAATTATATCATTCAAATTGGCACGCTCAATATTGCTACGTGCAATTTCAGCATGCTTTTCATTTGCCTCCAATGTAACAACTCTGCCTCCCAATGGCAATCCCCTTGCAAGCCATACCGTGCTATATCCGCCTAGAGTACCAATTTCCAAAATGTTTCGAGCTCCTTGAATTTGTACTAATAGTTGCAAAAACTTCCCTTGCGTTGGCGATACATCATGTGCTGGTAAATTAGCTGCAGCGTTTGCTTGAAGTACTTCTTCTAATGTAGAATCTTTCGGTATTAATACATCACTCACATATTGATCAACAGCCGTCCATTTCTCAATCGTACTCATGAAAATACCATCCCTTCAATTTTTCAATGCTTTTCTACTATTCACTTTTGATTATAACGAAAATTCTGTCTTATATACAAAAAATAAAGAAGGGACATCCACTCCATTACAGAATAAATATCCCTTCTTTGCTTATAATTTTAACCCTTATGGATTAGTAGACCAAAGTCCAGCTGATTTAATAAATGTACGTTTATTTAATTTCAGCTGCGCTACGATAAACTCTGCAATATCTTCTGCTTGCATTACTTTATCCGGATTTCCATCAGTTAATCCTAAATCTACAGCCATGTCAGTTGCTACTGTACTTGGAGTTAAAGCAGTTACACGAATGTTATGTTTACGAACTTCCATCGCTAACGATTCTGTTAAGCCAAGAACACCAAATTTAGAAGCACTATATGCACTTGTTACAGGTGCACCTTTTTGTCCTGCTGTAGATGAAATATTAATAATATCACCAGATTGTTGTTCAATCATACTTGGTAAAGCTGCACGAGTTGCATAGTACACACCCATTAAGTTTACTTGAATGATTTTTTCCCAATCAGCAACGTCTAGTTCTAAAAACTTACCGAATTTAGAAATACCAGCGTTATTAATTAAAATATCGATAGATCCTAAACCGGTTTTTAACGTTTCAATTGCAGTCGTTACCTCTTCATATGAAGATACATCAGCAGTCGCAATAACAGCTTTTACGCCTTCTGCTTCTACTTCTTTCGCTACAGCTTTTAAGTTTTCTTCTGAACGAGCTAAAAGACCTACGTTTACGCCTTCTTTCGCTAATGCAATCGCTACAGCACGACCAATCCCTCTACCTGCTCCTGTAATTAAAGCATTTTTGCCTTGTAATAATTCTGCCAAGTATAACACTCCTTAATCGTCTCAGTTGTTTATTATTATATTAAAAGTGTAACTATATTTATGTAAAAAGGCAATGATGCACTTTCATGTGCGTAGGTTACCTGTGGGTAACTATAATATTTTTTTATAAGTCTCACATGTTTTATCATCATTCATGTAAAATAAAAATAAATCCAGCATAGGGGAGTGTATGTGTATGAAAAGAAAAAAATGGTTCTTGTCACTAACTGCAGTCGGACTATGTATCATATTTTTTGCGATGTACTTTATATTTGGTAATCCACTACATTATAAAGTAATAGAAAAAGATACTAGCAATTATCTCCATACTATAAAAAACTATAAGCAAGAAGAAATACAAAGCATAACTGGAAAATATACTCCCATTTATAATATCGGCTATTATGCAGAGGTAGTATATAAAGACGAACCCTATTTTACATACTCTTATACATACGATAATAATAATAAAATAATACAAGACAATGGCATTTTAGGAAGACATACTGAATCATTTGAGCATCTTAATTTAAATTGGTCACTGTTCGACCAATTAATAAGAGGTATTCATACAAACTTACAAGAAAGAGGTTTAAGTGAAAAAAAGGATTATTCTATACGAAGCGTTCAATTCATTGATATCGATGATGATAAAAACGGTGCAGAAGCATATGTTAACTTTAAAAAAGATACAAAATCAGATTATTCATACCGTATGAATAATGAAGGAAAGGCTTATCAATATAGTTGCAGTAACGGGGAATGTATTTTTAAAGAGAAATAGTGTTAGAAGATATCCTCCTAACACTATTTTCCTTCATTATTCGGAATACACACAATAAATTCTGCGCCATTCCCTTCCTCACTCTCGACTTTTATTTCTCCTTGATGAAGGTCGAGTACTTTTTTTACGATGGCCAAACCTAAGCCACTTCCTCCATAAGTACGATTTCGTGAAGTGTCCGCTTTATAAAAACGTTCAAAAATATGTTGTTTCTGTTCTTCGGATATACCAATTCCCGAATCGCGAATACGTACTTCCACTACTTTCTCATGTTTTTGTAACTGGATTGTAATTGTGCCACCACTTGGCGTAAATTTAATACTATTATGAATTAAATTAATCCACACTTGACTCATACTTTCTTGGTCAGCAATAACATTTACTTTTTCTAAATCCAGTTCTAATTCAATTTCTTTTTCAGCCCAGAGCGGTTCACTATTTAATACAATTTGCTTTAACTGTTGATCTAATCGATACGCCACTCTTTCTGGTGTATACTCTTCCGCCTCTAAAAGAGTTAGTTTCAGTAAATTTTGACTTAGTTTAGATAATCTCGTCGTTTCCGTTTCAATAATGGTAAGATAATGCTTTCGTTTTTCCTCGGAAAGATTGTTATCTTGTAGTGCTCTAGCAAAACCTTTTATAGATGTTAATGGTGACTGTATTTCATGAGAAACATTCGATACAAATTCCTGACGCATTTTCTCCATCGCATTTAGTTCATCTGTCATATCGTTTATACTTTTTACGAGCACACCAATTTCTCCATCATACTTTTCTTCATTATGTATTTTTACGGAAAAGTCTCCTTTTGTAATTTTTTGTATCGGTTCAATTATAGTCCAGATCATTGCCTCTCGTTTTGGTCTCATTAATATCCCAATCAATGTCCAAATAAGAACAATAAATACAAAACCGACCATATAGCTAATTAGAAAGGCCACAAACGACGATACGTTTACTTCAAAAGCATTCAATATACTAGTTGCTACATAAAATGCGATAGACCAAATTATAGTGAGAAAAGAAAAGAGCGCTATTATCGCTCCCGTTACTTTCAACATCTTCAACTTACTCATTCTTTTTCTTTTTCTCATTTACTTACCTCTAAGCGATACCCTAAGCCTCTTATCGTTTTAATACTGAACTTCGACTTCTCTTCTTGAAACTTCTCACGTAGCCGATTAATATGAACGTCTAGTGTACGTTCATTCCCTTCAAAATCATATCCCCATACATCTTCAATTAATTGCTCTCTCGAACAAGTTCTTCCTGCTTTAGAACCTAGAGTAAAGAGCAATTCGAATTCTTTTAGCGGTAATGTAACTATTTGTTCTCCAATTGTAACTTCAAATGTTTTACGATTTAACAGTACATTTCCAACTTGAATCGATTGCGATACTGTAATTTGGTAACGTTTCAGTAGTGCCTTTACTCTCACTACTAGTTCTATCGGATCAAATGGTTTTACAAGATAATCATCCGTGCCAAGGTAAAATCCTTTTACTTTTTGGGACGTCTCCCCTTTAGCAGTTAGTATCAAAATCGGAATATCATAGTACTTCCTTAATTCAAAACATACATCAAATCCATCCATATTCGGCATCATGATATCAAGAATAACCATATCAACTTTTACTTCGTCTATTTTCTTAAGTGCATCTAGTCCATCAATTGCCTCATATGTTTGAAAACCTTCTCGTTCTAAAAATACAGAAACAAGTTCTCTAATATGCGGATCGTCGTCCACTATTAAAATGTTAGGTATCAAAGAAACCATTTCCCTTCTAATTAGCATCCTTTATAAAGCTTTTAAAAATGAATAATCAGTGGAGTACATACCCCACTGATTATTCATTTTATAATGCGCCCTCTTTAATTTTCAATTGTTGCGTTGCAAATTCACGATACATATCATGTGTCTGTAATAATTCATCATGTGTACCGCTTCCTGTAAGATTCCCTTTTTCTATAAAGATAATTTTATCTGCATCTACAACAGTAGAAAGTCTATGTGCAATAACTAACGTTGTTCTGCCTTTCATTAAGTTATTTAATGCCTTTTGAACGACAGACTCAGATTTACTATCTAGACTAGAAGTTGCTTCATCTAACATAAGAATTTGTGGATTTCGAAGTAACGCTCGAGCAATCGCAATTCGTTGTCTTTGCCCTCCAGAAAGCTTCACACCACGTTCTCCAACTTCTGTTGCGTATCCGTTTGGCAAATCATGAATAAATGCATCAACATATGCCATTGCTGCTACTTTTTCAATTTCTTCATCTGTCACTTCGCCCTCAACACCGTAACAAATATTATCACGAATCGTTCCATCAATTAACGGACTATCTTGTGAAACGTAACCAATTTGACGTCGCCATGACTGTAGTGAATAATTCTTAATTGAGTCTTTTCCTAATTTAATGGCACCGCTAGTTGGCTCGTAAAAACGTTCTAACAGTGAGAATAACGTCGTTTTCCCACTACCACTTGGTCCTACGATTGCTGTTACTTTACCTGATTCAATTGTGAAATCAATATTCTTTAAAACTTGCTCTTCTTCGTTATACTCGAAATATACATTTTCAAGAACGATTGGCTGCTTAGCATTTGTGACTTTCACACCAGTTTCATGATCTTCTACTTCATATTCTAAAATTGTATTAATTCTTTCCGTTGCACCAATTGCCTTTTGGAATTGTGTAAAGAACATAGATAATTGACTCATCGGCATTATAATTTGAACTAAATATAAAATAAACGCTACTAGTTCTCCTGTAGTTAATGCACCGCTAGAAACTCGCATTCCACCATATCCTACGATAATAACAAGCAATGCCATTAAAACAAACGACATAACTGGTGAAATTAACGCTTGCACTTTTCCCTCTTTCAAACCAAATTGCAATAGCTTTTCAATACCTTTATTTCCAGTTTCATATTCCTTTTTTTCTGTGTTCGAAGATTTCACTAAACGAATTTCTGATAACACTTGTGTTAATACACTAGTAAAAGAAGCCGTTTCATCTTGAAGTGCTTTTGAAATCTTATACATTTTTCGTCCAAGTGGGACTAAAATGAGTACTGATAACGGAATAACCGTTAAAAGTAAAAGTGTCATTTTCCAGTCTAAAACAAATAATACAATTAATGATCCAACAATTGAAATACCGCCTGTTAATAAATTTGACAAATGCTCAGAAATTAATGTTTTCACAACTCCTGTATCATTTGTCATACGGCTAATTGTATCGCCTGTTCTATTTTGATCATAATAAGTTACCGGTAAAATAAGCACCTTTTTCCACAAACGTTCTCTCAGTCCAGCTACAATCTTCTGCCCAATATAATTTAGTAAATAGATAGACAATCCTGCGGCTATAGTTTGCATAATAAAGAATGCAATTAGCCCAACAATTTGTCCTGTACTAATTGACGAAAGTGAAAAATTATCTACTAACCCTTTCGTTAACATCGGTATAAATAAACTAGCTCCCGTAGAAAGCAAACTCATTAATAAAGCAAAAGCAAGAATCCCTTTCGGAGGATTTGTATCTTGAATAAGGCGTAAAAACTGCCTCCAGCTCCCTTTTTTCTCTATCTCATTTCTAACTTCCATTTTTGTTCATCTCCTCATGTTAAACCAAACTGTTCTTTCTAAAAATAGAATACAATACAAATGTAAACTGAATGTAAACACACTTTTTCTATTTTTACAAAATATACATGCAAACGCATCTTTACAACAGATGTAAACATCTGATATTATTACCTAGTACTAAATATTATTCTATGCGAATTATAGATAACCAATTTACAATACTATATAAATCTCCCGTTATTGAAAGGAGTATCCTTTTTGCAAACAAATATACATTCCGAAAAGGAAACAATCATTTTTATTCATGGCTTAGTCGGCAATCGTCGTGCCTTCAAAAAAGAGCATAAACGATTTTCAGCCACCTATAACATTATAACTTACGACTTATTAGGTCATGGCGATGATAAAGGTGCAGATATCGAATTTTCATTACAGCGCCTCGTAGATCAATTATTGAATTTATATGAAAAAGAAGGCATTCAAAAAGCTCATATTTGCGCTCTAAGTTACGGCTGTTATATCTCTACAATTTTTGCACAAATGCATCCAGAAAAAGTATTGAGCATTTGTCACATTGGTGGACATTATAATAATCCATCCCTTTTATATAACGTATTTCAAAAGTTCTGGGAGAAGCGAGGAGACGAGTACTCTAAATGGCTCTCTCAATACGCAAATACCATTTTCCCAAGTGGCATGCTAAAAGCAAATCCGTTCGCAGTCATTTCAAGAAATATTTATTACCGTTTCGGATTGCAATTGCATTCATCAATTATTGCCCAATCATTACGGCATCGTTTAGAATTCGATTTAAAATCTAAATTGAAATCACTTCCCCACCCTATTCTATGGGTAATGGGTGAACATGATCATCTCTATAAATCTTGTCTTTTTGATTTGAAATCCATTCTTCCTAACGTTTTATATAAAGAAATACCGCTTGCAGGACATGCAGCAAACTTATTTCGCCCGAACTACTTCCATGACCTATACGCTCGATTTTTAAATGGGAAGTTACAGTAAAAACTACTACATTCCCAATTTATTCAACTATAAAAAGGCTTCCCAAGTTTCCCTGGAAAGCCTTTTCTCTATACGAAAAGTATATAAACTACTTTTTCTTAGTATGCTTTTGTGTAACCTAACATGTGCTTGCTCCAGTAAGAGTTACTTACAGAACTAATACGTACACCAGTTGCATCCGTTTCTGCACTAATGAACTGACCGTTTCCTAAGTAAACACCCATGTGAGAAGGACCTGATTTATAAGTATTTTGGAAGTATACTAAATCACCTGGTTGTGGATTGCTAGTTTTTGTTTTAGAGCTCCAGTATCCAGCAACTGTTTGACGAGCGCCTTTATGACCAGTTTGATTTAATACGTAGTGAATGAATCCACTGCAATCAAAACCAGCAGGTGTTGTACCAGCAGTTCTGTATGGTGAACCATTTAAAGATCTAGCGAATCCAGCGATTGAAGATGTATCTCCACCTGTTGTTGGTTTTTGTACGTCTTTACCTGGTTGTTGAACGTTATTTGTAACGTTATTGTTATTTGTAACGTTGTTTACTCCGCCTTTTACAAACTTAACGAAGTCTGCACTTACGTAACCTGTACGGCCGTTATGGTTAATTTTGTACCAACCATTTTCAGCGCCAGTAACGTTTAATACTTTACCTTGTGTTACGCCACCGATTACAGCGTTGTATGTAGCTGGGCCTGTACGTACTTTTAAAGCACCAGTGTTAACAACATAAGAACCACCAGTTTGAACTGTAGTAGTATTGTTGTTTGTAGTTGGTTGTTGTGTTTCGTTAGATACAGCAGAACCACCTTTTGTTACGAAGTCTTTGCTTACGTATCCAGTTCCACCATTGAAGTTGATTTTAAACCAATCTTGTACTTCACCTACAACTTGTACTGTTTTACCTTTATTTACAGAGCCTAATACTGTATGAGATGTACTTGGGCCTGTACGTACGTTAAGTGAAGAAACGTTTACTGTGTAAGTACCAGTTCCTTGTTGAACAGTAGTTCCTGTTTTACCACCAGTCGTTACGAAGTCACCACTTACATAACCAGTTTGACCGTTTACAGTTACTTTGAACCAACCGTTTTCTTGTCCAATTACTTGTAGTACTTGACCTGATTTCACTTTAGAAATAACGTTATGTCCTGTACCAGCACCTGAACGTACATTTAATACATCAGCTGTTACCGTGTATTTTAATTCAGAAGTTGTTTCTACCTTTTTTGTTTCAGTTACAGTCGTTTGAGTTTGAGTTTGTCCATTAATTTCTTTTAGCGCTTCATTTGAAACTTGTGCCTGAGCAGAATCCATACCTGGAACTGCAACACCTACTACTGAAGCTGCTGCTAAACCTGCAATTACTTTTTTCATAAGTTGTCTTTACTTCCTTTCCCTACTATCCTCTTTAAAAAACTTATAAACTTAATACTTTACAATATTATTAAAGTAAAATATTCATTAAGTTCCATTTTTTAACAAGAGTTTTATTTTTCACACAGAGTTCATTTTAAATGAATGAAGTGTATTCCGTGTGAACTTCATGTGAACTTTACCATTAAACTTATTGTTTTTGCAATGCTTTTTTCAATTCTCTTATGTATTTCATTGAAAATTCGACATTCCATTCATTATCTTAATATACATTGTCTATCCACTTTGAAAAACCCTATTCATCTAATCCAATGCAAAGAATATATTTCCTAGTAAAGCTCCTCCCATGAAGCATACTCTTATCATGACAAAAAATACTTTTTTTATCAATAGTATAATATTTTTAGAAAACTATTTTTGATACTATCTATCACTTATAAAAGATTTGACGATTTGTAAGATTTAACTTCAAAAATTCTGTTCTAATTTGGCGAAAACACACACACCACTACCTACTTTTCACTAACTATGGAATTTATAGGATATTTATATTATCATATATATAGTGGTATTTTAACCAATACAAATTTTATTTACCCTACACTGAAACCTATCGAACTTTTACAGGGCGGTACATTGAATTTTAAGATGGAAGTCTTATTGCCTGCAAATATTGGGATTAAAGAAGGAGGTATATTTATGAAAAACATAATAGATGATCCTATAAATAAAAATATAGAATTATACTATGCTTTTTTTCAATTCGTTTCAATTATTACCTTACAAAAAATATCAACTATTGAAACACGTAAAAACGAATTAAAAGATCAGATGAAAAATTCCTATCAAAAAAATCCTTATTACTTATAAAAGGTGAACAGGTTGTATCCCTGTTCACCTTTTATCTCGCATTATTTATAAATTTTCACACGATTTTCTAAAGGTTGGTATTCTTTTTCACCTGCAGTTACCACCGGTTTACCAAACGGCATTTGCGCAGTAAGTTTCCAGTTTCCTGGAACTTCCCATTCTTTTCTCACTTCTTCATCAATTAATGGATTGTAATGCTGCAATGTAGCACCAAATCCTTCAATTTCTAAAGCTGTCCAAATTGCAAATTGTAACATTCCTGAGGATTGCTGTGACCACGTTGGGAAATTCTCTTTGTATAATGCAAAGTTTTCTTGCAGTTCTTCCACTACTTGACTGTCTTCAAAGTATAAAACCGTTCCATAACCACTTTTAAATGCATTCATTTTTTCTTCGGTAGATGCAAAGTTATTTTCAGGTACAATTTTTCGTAACGTTTCTTTCGTAATATCCCATAACTTATCATGTTGTTCTCCTAGCAAGACGACAACGCGGGCGCTCTGAGAGTTAAAAGCTGAAGGTGTATGTTTTACAGCATGATAAATCACTTCTTGAATTTTTTCATCAGAAACTACTTGCTCTTTACTAATCGCGTAAATAGATCTTCTGTCTTCAATTGCTGAGTAAAAATCTTTTGCCATCATAATTCCCTCCAATTTTCATTTGAGGCTTTTTCATATGTATACATCATGTTCCGCCTCTTAAAACTTATCATTAATAAGCTTCTAACTTTATACTATCAACAAACAATAATAAACTCAAATAATAACACTCACATTTTTTACCTTTTTACTTCCTAATACTAACAATAAAAAGGCAATTTATTGTTACCGATAATAAGTAACAACAAATCGCCTTTCTGATATGATGATCCAACTCAGTATTTCACTTAATTAACTAAGCCAAATGCATAAGACATTAGCTTGTTCGTCTCTGTAAAACGCTTCGTTTTACCTTTCGTTCCCATTACAACTGTAATAATACGAGTATCACCTTGTTTTGCTGTACCCGTAAAACAATACCCCGCGCTATCTGTAAATCCTGTTTTTAATCCGTCTATTCCTTCTATATATAAAGCTTTATTATTTTTGTTTAACATATCATTTGTACTTACAACATTAATATTATTAAATGCTAACTGACTTTGACGTAAGTGAGTCACTTCTAATATTTCTGGATAGTCTTTTATTAAATGATACGCCAAGTTTGCTACATCAGCAGCCGTCATCTTCGTCTCACTTCCATCAGGTTCTTGTAGTCCTGACGCATTTGCGAATTTAGCATAATCCGACATTTTTAACTGCTTTGCTTTTTCATTCATAAGCTGAACGAAATCTTTCTCTGTTTTTGCCATATGTTCTGCTAAAGCTACAGCCGAATTATTTGCTGATTCAATCATTAATGCATGGTACAAATCTTTAACAGTTAATGTGTCATTCACTTGGACTGGGATTCTCGCACCCTCTGTTTGTGCCGCTTTCGCACTCATTTTCACTGGATCTTCCCAGCGAACTTTCCCATTATGTACATTTTCTAATAGAAGGTACGCTGTCATCATCTTAGACATACTTGCTGGCGCAAAAGCTTCATTTTCATTATGTTGATAAATAATATCTCCATTACTCGCATCGATAATCATAGCTGCTTTTGCATCAATTTCCGGTGGTATGTACTTTGGTGGCACTACTTTTTCAGTTAATCCTGTTTCAGGTAATTCTGCCACTTGTAAAGGTGGTCCCTCTGCACTTGCTGTACTCTTTTGAGTTCCTTGGAATAAGAACCAACATACCCCTAAAATAAAAACTAATAGGATCGTTATCCTTCCCCATTTTAACCGCTTCATTTCAAAACTCCTTTAGCAAACCTTTTATACACTCACACTCAACCATAACAACTTTCCCTTTATATCGTCAAGGTAAAAAGCATATTTATTCATCTATAGCAATTATTATTTCAATGCATTTATGTTACAATAAAAACACTGAAATATAAGAATATTCATCGATAAATCCTCATAAATAAAATTTTTAAAATAGAAGGGATTCATGCAAATGATACTTCCAAAATCATTAAAATACGGAGACACAATTGGGATCTACTCACCTTCTTCACCAGTAACCTACACTTCTCCCAAAAGATTCGAACGCGCAAAATCTTACTTACTTCAAAAAGGATTTCATATATTAGAAGGTTCACTAACAGGTCGATATGATTATTATCGTTCTGGAAGCATACAAGAACGTGCAGAGGAACTAAATGACTTGATAAGAAACCCTGATGTTTCTTGTATCATGTCAACTATTGGCGGTATGAATTCTAATTCATTATTACCTTATATTGACTATGATGTTTTTCAAAATAATCCCAAAATAATGATTGGCTATTCAGATGCAACCGCTTTATTACTAGGGATTTATGCTAAAACAGGAATTCCTACATTTTACGGTCCGGCGCTCGTTCCCTCTTTTGGAGAGTGTGAGCCTTTTGTAGATTATACATACAAATATTTTGTAGAAACATTACTACATGATCAAATGCTTCCTTACAACATAAAACAACCTTTATTTTGGTCAGATGAATTTATTAATTGGGAAGAGAAGACGAAAGAAAAAGAACTTAGACCAAACAATTGGATTTCTGTAACAAATGGACAAGCTACTGGACGTATTATTGGAGGGAACTTAAATACAATAGAAGGAATTTGGGGTAGTCCTTATATGCCATGTATTCAAGATGGGGATATTTTATTTATTGAGGATAGTTCAAAAGATGCAGCTACTATTGAAAGAAGCTTTTCATTACTTAAAGTTAACGGCGTATTTGATAAAGTTTCAGGTATTATTCTTGGAAAACATGAGCAGTTTGATGATTGTGGTACAAATCGCAAACCTTATGAAATATTATTAGAAGTAATGCAAAATCAAAGAATTCCTTTATTAGCTGACTTTGATTGTTGTCATACCCATCCGATGATCACTATGCCGATAGGTGTTCAAGTGAACATGGATGCAACTAATAAAACAATACATATTTTAGAAAAATGGAAGATATAAAAAAACACTTATATTATTAAGAAGAAAATATTATAAACTTTTCCATTAGAAAACATAAAAAAGCTCCGTTCATCACAAAACGGAGCTTTTTATTATTGTCCTAAATTTTGAACCTTCTCTTTCAAATCACGAACTTGATCAATCGTCTGCATAAGTTCAGAGTTTTTAAATTGCTCTACATCCACTTTTCCTTCTTCTATCTTCGTCATTGCCGTATCAATTAATGTATTTAACTTTTCGTTATATCCGACGATTTGCTGATGAAGATCCTTTGCTACATCAGGTGGTGTTAATTCATTGAAAGCGGGTATATCTTGTTTAATTTCACTAAGCTTCGTTTCTAACTCTTTTCGAGCTTCGCTATCATTAACAGCCTTTTCAGCTAATGTTGGTGCATCATTTGCAAATGCACTTATTTCATTTACATAGTCTGTCGCTTTTTGAGCATAATCTATGGAGTTCTTTCCTTGCTCTACTAGTGAACATCCCATTAAACCAATTGAAACTATAAACACTAATAAAATTGATTTGATTTTCATTTTAGACTCCCTTCGCCTTTATAATTGTCTGCAATTTTCTCTATGCATAACTTCTAGCTAAATTACTTATAACCTTTTTCAAATAGCTATTTACCCTCTTACATGCCCTATTATCGTTACAACATCTATTTCTATATTTACGCTAATAATATCTTCAATTATATCCATATATCCTTGTCCTATAGCTGTTCCATAGTGTAATGTAAGCCCCTTCTTTTCATACACTGACTTTGGCACCGAAAAAATAAACCTCCTCAAGTTACTTTCATCAGCTGGTTCCATAATTAAAACAATCCCATCCTCATCAAACATATACGCTCGCCCTCCAACTTTACATTCACTATGGCTCAGTATTGCCTTTGTCAGCTAAATTTAAAACATAATAAGTTAAGATACAACTTTGCTGTATCATAAAAATAAAAAACATTAATTCTTTTTTGTTAAGAATTAATGCTTTTTAAAAAATCATTTTCTGACTCTAGCATCTTTTTTTGACGAGGTTTTATTTTTCTTACGGGAACTCCAGCATAAATATACCAATCATCTAAACTCTCTTTTACCATACTCATCGCACCAACTGCTGTGCCTTCTCCTACAGTTACATTTGGAAAAATAATAGAATCAGCACCAATAATCGTATGTTTTTTTAAAATAACTTTTCCTGTTTTCACATTCCTATATTGATTCGGGACAGTTGGGCCCATTAATGTATTTCCACTGAAATCATCTAGTACTGCATATACGATTGTTTTAGCTGAGATATTTGCAAAGTCATACATTTCAATCCCAACTTCCCCTCCATATAACGCTGTATACGCTGATATATGCGAATAACTTCCAATTGTGATTTTACCACTTAAAATACAAAAATCATCAATTCTTACATTATTACCAACTGATATAACACCTGGATTATATATACTTGCTTTTTTACTAATCCATACATTTTTCCCAACAGATAAAAATCCAATTTTATTTAGCTCTTCTTGACTATAAAAACTATTCATCTGCCGACACCACCTTCTGCCCTAAACAGATTACAATTTGTTCTACTATTTCTTTCGTCATTCCTTCCCATAAAGGTAAACTTACTATTCGTTTGGCTATTTTATTCGTTTCTATTAAATCTGTAGACTTATAAGTTCTAAAAAGAACTTGTTGGTGGCATGATGGTGAAAAGTATAATCTAGCTTCTATTTTCTGTTTTTTCAGTTCTTCTATTACTTGTATGTTGTGAACTTCTTCTGGACAAAGAATAGGCATAAATTGTTGAATAACTGCTTCTGTCTTTTGGAGTTTCCATCCTTTTTTCATTAATCCATTACTTTGTAACAATTGTTTATACCATTCAGAAATACGGGTGCGTTCTTTTAACTTTTGATTCCATTTTTTCACAGTCGCAATCCCAACAGCTGCCGCATATTCAGACATTTTACAATTAAACCCCATCATCGTACATTCACGATTTTTATCAAATCCGAAATTACCCATTCTTTTAATACGTTGTATATCTTCTTCTTTTTTACTATATATGAGCCCTCCTTCACCAATTCCGAACGGCTTTGTTGCATGAAAGCTATATACGATCATACCACTAAAATCCTGACCGTAATGCATACTTCCATTCATTAACCCAAATCCCGGTGCCGCATCTACGACAACCGGAATACCCTTTTTCTCTAATTCTTCATATTTTTCTAAGTCCATCCATGATCCAAAAGTTGCGTACGGGACAACAATCGCAACCTCTTCTTTTAATTCTTCAATTTTATCCAAAAGTACTGTTTTATCCATATACCAATCATCTATTGAAATATCAATAAAATAAGGTTCCAATCCACACCAAATAGCCGCTAATGGAGTCGCAGGGAATGTAAAACTAGGCATGAGGGCATATTTTCCTTTTCTTCTTTTCTTAAGTTGAATAGCGGCCATTAACCCTAACGTTGCGTTTGCCACTGTTGTAACAGCGCCCCTGTTCTGAAAAAACTCCGACATAATTGTTTCTTCAAAACGTTGATTTATAGGTCCATAATTCGTATATATGTGAGATGTATCAATTTCCTTCAATTCGTCCAAATACTCAATTACAGGTACAGTTGAAGCACGCAAAAAAGGAATATTCTCCATATCTATCTATTCCTTCCTATCATTTTCGGACAATATAGAGCGTATCTGTTTCAGATAATCCAAATTTCCTAGCACTTTTCATTCCTTTTCTTTCAGCTACGTTATATAATTCCACCTTAAACCCTGCATTCATTAATCGTTGAATGAATCCCGATTGATTATAAATTCTCACATGATCTTCTTGACCAAAAGCTAATTTTCTCAATTGTGGTGTTACAATTAATTTATTTTCTATAATAGAATCTACATTCATTACGATTGGTACTTGAATAATTCCCCATCCATTTGGCTTTAATACTCTATATAACTCTCTCATTGCTTTGTCATCGTCAAGAACGTGTTCTAATACATGGCTACATAAAATTACATCAAAAGTATTACTATCATATGTAATGCTTGTAACGTCAATTTCCTTCATTAATGGATCCTTTGGTTCTATATCCCCACATACATACGTAATATTTTTATACTCGTTAAACCAATCTCTTAACTTCTCTTCAGGTGCAATATGAAGCATAGTGTATTCTCTACTTAACAAGTCCGTTTCCATTTCAATGTACGCACGATACAACCTTTCACGATCCATTGAACTACAAAATGGGCATATCCCTGTATCTTTATTCCACATCTCAAATTTATATTTTGGAAAATCATAATGTGCTGGCCAAGGTGAAAATTTTTCAAATTGCTGATTGCAATATTGACAATAACAACATTCTTTCTCAAACATATGAGAGACTAGCTTGTTTAACCCTTTTTTTATCTTTTCATTATAAATTTGATCTAGTTCCCCATTTCTTACCGCATCCTTAACTATAAATCCCGCATTTTCTAAACAATAAGATAAACTCTCTTTATAATCTCTCTCAGAACTTAAAAATCCACTATTATATGCATCTATAATTAATTCAATCCACTCTTCAATTGTCATTAAAATAAAATGTATTTGTTTTTGATTTTGTCCACTATGTTGTCTAAAATAACTAAGAGGTTCTTGTATATAAACTACTTTACCTTTCCTCATCATATCTAGCCAAGTTGCAATGTCATTAATAGAAGAATAAGCCTTTCCTTTAAAATACCCAAACTTCCCTTCAAACAAATCTCGATTAAACAGAACAGTTGTCGGCTCACCAACTATATTTTTTAAATTTTTTAATATGTAATTTCCTAATTCTTTTCCTTCAAAAAGTGTAGTTTCTTTTGCAATTTTCATATTCAATGTTGAGGGTGGTAATATCTCTCCATTCTCATCAATCAGTTCACGATATGACGTCACAAATGAAATATTTTCTAACGTCAAAAAGTATTTCATCATTCTCTCGATCTTTTCATGATGAAATAAGTCATCGTCTAATAAAAAGTTTATATAATCCCCATTCGCAAGTTCTATACACTTATTAAAGTTTTCAGCAACTAACGGAGTTTCATTTTTAGCATATGTAATACACTCATATTCACGTAAATACGGTTGAATCATAGCATTAACTTCATTATTTGTACTGTCGTCAGAAATAATAATTTCAATATTTTCATATGTTTGATTCAGTGCGCTATTGAGCGCTAATTCCAAGTAATAAGGTCTATTGTACGCGGGAATAAGTATACTTACTTTTGGTAAAGGAGAATTATTATTTATATGTTGTTTTTTCTTTTCTATGTTTATTTTCTTTCTCCTAATTTTTTGATAATAGTCTAATGTATACAATATCGATGATGGAACTATCCTTCTTGCATAATCTAGAAAATTAGTTATCGCTTTGTCTAATTCTTTTTCGTCGGATAAGAAACCATATTTTTTTCCTGCTATAATACTATGTGAAAAATCTTCTAACCCATCCATCATTTTATTAGATTCATTTAACTGTTGATCTGGATGTAATCGAAAGTAACTAAGTGTCTCTGCTATATATACTGCTTTTCCTTTACTTAATAAAGATAACCATGAAGCTATATCTACGTTACATAGATACCGCCTCTTATCAAAAATCCCATACGGTTCTTGTAAATCATTTTTACGAAATAAAACTGTTGTCGGTTCTCCAATGTAATTTTTTTGATCCACAATTACCCTATTTGCTAATTCTGTTCCCTCTATAATCGTATCCTCTTCAAATAAACGGACAGTTGAATAAATATGTCGTAGTTCTTTCCCTTTATCATCAATTACTTGGCGATGAGATGTTACAAGCTTAATTTCATTATCTAGATCATTCAAAAAATACTTCATCATTTTTTCAATTTTATTCACGTGAAATATATCATCATCCATTAAAAAGTTTACATACTCACCGTTCGTTTCATTAAATAACATGAGCGCATTTTCAAATTGTCCGAGAGTTGACCTGTTTTTTATATAAATAATATTTGAATGATTACATAAGTATTTTTGTAACACCTTTTCTGTTTCGTCATTCGTACTATCATCTCCAACTATAATTTCTATATTAGGATACGTTTGTTCTAACACACTACATAATGCCTTTTCAAAGTAGCGAGGTCGATTATACGTAGGAATTAACACACTTACCAACGGAAGTTGATCTACCACCTCTACAGTTCTTTCAATACGAGTTCTCATTTTACTCTCTCACCTCTTCGCATATTATTTGTATACGCGATGCAAAAATCACATTACTTTAACTGTATGGAGCCTATATACTTTTATGCAAATATGAATCGAAATATCATACTTTTCGTTCCTGAATAAACATATTTAATAACGCGGACATTTTATTTGCACCTTTTTTATTCATATGATCACTATCATAAAAATCTTCATCACAAAATAATGGTGAATCAAATAGATCTATGGTTTGAAAAGAATATTGTGCTTGAAAATCATTTATAACTTTATAAAAATCTTCTTTTAATTTCTTACTACTACAATTGAAATAATGTGAAGTAACAGGGAAGACAACAATTAGTGGCTTTATATCATTTTTTAACAGTAATTCTAAATATGTTTTAAAAATCGTTTTATTTTCAACTAAAGTATGAGGATACGACAATTTAGCATGTGAAGCTGCTCTCATTTTCCCATGTTCTTCAAAAGGAATATGAAGGGGAGTGGTATTCCATTCAGCATTTATCCAAGGTAGTATCAATGATTCATCTTTTAGTTCGTCTAATAAAATATATTCAAAATGCAAATTAAAAATAGAAAAAAGTGGTTTCGGACTATCTAGATGTGAGAATCCATCAGTAGGTAGAGGAGCATGAACTACAGTATGATGACCGTCTTGAAACAATGGATAATATACTTTGTGAATTCTATATGCTTCAGATGATAACGACATGTCAAAGTAAAAAGAGAAATAGGCTATTCCTATCAAACAATATTGAAATGAATGATCGTTTGATAGAAGTTGTGACGCTATTAAATAATCATAGTATAGATCTTGCGATGGAAGTGTTAATTTTATTGACTTTTTTGAGAGGAGCTCCGTACTTATGCCACAATGCGGATAAGACAAACCGGTAGCAAACAATTCATATGTGGGATCACTCTTTACTTTTTTCATAGACATGTATAAAAACATAAGATCCGGATTTATTTGATATATAGAAATTAATTTATTCCTCCATTCATACATGTATTTTGTTAAATTAATAATTTTTGTACTTTGCACGCCCTTGTTTATCAATTCATTTGTAAGTTTTTCTGCGTCCACTCTCCAAATGACTATATATTGAAAAGAATTTTCTATACGAACAATAGTTGAAACGTCTACAATATGAACGATTGTTTTACATTTATTTTTGTCTAATGCATTTTGAATCCTTGCCCCTGATACTTCATCACTTAAAACAATAATTTTATACTGCTCCTTCATGTATATCCCCCTCCATTATATGTATAATATGAAATTCATTTTTCATTCATAATGATCATATACATCTGCAATCCAACATTAAAAAAGAATAGAATATTCATTTCAAAACAAAAATAGCTCCACCATTTGGCGTAGCTATTTTTACAATTATTACTTATTCAAACTATATTCCTTTATCTAACTCATAAAGCTTTCGATACTTCTCGTTTTCTTTCAGAAGTTGTTCATGACTGCCTTGCATCACAATTTGACCACGATCAAGGAATATAACTTCATCTACATGTTCAATTCCTACAAGGTGGTGTGTAATCCAAATAACAGTCTTTTCTTCTGTTGCAGAAAACATTGTTTCTATTAAAGATAGTTCTGTCTTTGGATCTAAGCCGATCGTAGGTTCATCAAGTACAATAATTGGAGCCTCTTGCATTAGCGTTCTAGCAAAAGCAACCCGTTGTCTTTCTCCACCAGAAAACCTTTTCCCCATTTCATGCATTTTTGTTTGCAATCCATCTGGAAGAGAAGCTATATGCGAAGCTAATTGTGCTTTCTCTAAAGCTGTCCATATCTCTTCATCCGTAGCCTCTGGTTTACCGATTCGCACATTATTTCCAATTGTCGTATCGAATAAATGCGGTTTTTGATTCAATACAGAAATATATTTTGATAAAAGATTCGTATGAGCATGTTCACTATGCAATAAAACTTCACCATGCAACGGGCTTAGCGCACCTGCTAACAATTTTAACAAAGTAGATTTTCCTGTTCCACTTCTTCCTAAAATGGCAATTTTCTTTCCTGCCTTTATTTGCAGTGATACTTCTTTCAATACAAATTCATTACTATCTGGGTAACTATACGATACATTATTTACTTCAATGTCTATATGTTTTGATGCAACATAATCTTTATCCTTATGTAATTCCTTTTCATCCTGTAAAACATCATTAGCTTCTACTTTAATTAGACGATGAGCAGATTCTACATATGATGGAATTCGATCTATAGCATCTGAAAGAGGAATAAGCGCGTTTGTGACTGATAACGTCATTAAGACGAAAGCCGCAATAACGGTAGGTGCAATCTGTTCACTTGCCGCCTCATTTCCAGTCCATATGATCATTGAAATAACTACAATCCCCACTACTAATTGAATGATACTGTCCCGAATATGATTCCAGCGCTTCATTCTTTTTTCCGTTTTTAACAACTGAGCATTTTGCTCTACATACTTATCAATGAATTCATCTTTTCTACCACTTGCTTGCCAATCTGATAATCCAAAAACAGCGTCTGTTAATTGTTGATACAAACGGCTTCTTCCTTGTTTTAAAGTAACATGATGTTGCTTCATTAAAAGTAATGATACAAACGGAAGCAGAAAGACGATAATAGCCAACATACTTGCTGCAATAAGTGCAAATACTACGTCAAATGCACCGATAACAAGTACGAATATGCTATATACAACTAATGCTAATAGACTAGGAAATATTGTACGTAAATATAGGTTTTGCAAATGCTCTATATCTTCGGATAATATACCTAACATATCGCCCGTTTGAAATCGTGAGCGGAAAAATAACGCCTGCGGTTCTACTATTCTATATAGTTTCGTTCTCATCTTTTCTAATATGCGTAGTACGACATCGTGTCCAACTAAACGCTCTAAATAATGAAATACCGCTTGTCCTATACTAAACGCACGTGTTGCAACGATAGGAACATATACAGCCATTACATTTTCTGGTCTAAGAGCAGATTTAGAGATTAAATAACCTGAAATGAAAAGTAACATCGCACCTGAACTAACTCCAAGAAGACCAAGGAAAATAGTTAAAGTCATTCTACCTTTATTTTGCTGTATATAAGGTTTAATCCAGTTACTCATCTCTATCCCCTCTCTTTCCTGTGAAAATGTAATGCCTCATTCTTTAAAAGTTCTTCATACGTTCCGCTTTCTATCATTTCCCCTTTATTTAAAATAAGAATATGATCCATCTGTTTCATCCAGTGAAGACGATGTGTTGCAAGAAATACTAGCTTACCTTCAAACAGACGTAACATCGCTTGCTTTATTTCAAATTCAGTTTCAATATCAAGATGTGCTGTAGGCTCGTCTAATAAAATAATTGGCTTTTTGCTTAAAAGTGCACGCGCCATAGCGACACGTTGTTCTTGCCCGCCACTAAGCATACGTCCACCTTCTCCAATTCTTTCATACATCCCGTTCGGAAGCGATGTAACGAGTGAACGAAGACCAACTTCATTAATAACTCTTTCCACTTCTGCATCAGTTGTATTTGTTTCATAGAAACAAATGTTATCTTTTAATGAAAGCGGGAAAATATAAGGTTGCTGTGGAATATAAGCAATATTCTTTTGCCAATCTTCTCGAGTAGACCCGTCAATTTTCACACCATTTATTATCAGCTTTCCACCCGAAGGAGTTAAAAATCCTGCTAATACGTCAATTAACGTCGATTTCCCTGCCCCACTTTCACCAATTACACCTATAGTGCCGGTGCCTTTCCAAGTAAAATCAATTCCCTCTAATATAGCTTTTTCAGATTCATTATTCTTTACTTTTACATCTTGTAATTTCAAGTTACTAGAGGCATTCCATATTAAACCTACATTAGATTCTTTCGTTCCTATTTCTTTTTGTTGCTGTAAAATCTCTTCTATTTGCTCCATTGCAAGTTGTCCATCTAACGTAGCATGATAATTCGCTCCAACTTGTTTAATCGGCAGAAAATATTCTGGAGCTAAAATTAAAATCGTAAGGGCTGGCAATAGTACAATTGTCCCATCTATTAAACGTATCCCTAATCCGACTGCCACAAATGCGATTGATAAGCTCGTAAAGAAATCTAATGCAAAAGAAGAAAGAAAAGCAACTCGCAAAGTACGCATCGTTGCTTTTCTATATCTTTTACTTACTTTTTCAATCTTTCCTTCGTGCTGTTTACTTTTACCTAAATACTTTAATGTTTCTAATCCTTTTAACGTATCTACAAAATGATTAGAAAGTACACGATACGACTCATACTGACTATCCGCCATCTTTTGCGCTGCTAATCCTAGTAGGATCATAAATATAATTACGATAGGAATCGTTACAACTAAAATGATTCCAGACTCAATATCTAGCGTGAAAACATATAGTACAATTAGTCCCGGTACAATACTACTTCTAATCATTTTAGGAATTGTTAATTCAATATATGTTTTAAATTTCTCAATACCTTCAATCGATAAGGTAACCAGATGACCTGTTCCAGCAGTTTGAACATATCGTGGACCTAATGTGAAATACGCCTCTATTAATTGTTTTCGCAGTAGCGATCCTGTTTTTTCAGCGAAACGTTCCACTAATATTTGCGAAATTCGAACTAGCATATGACGTACTGCAAACGTGATTCCAAAATAAACCGTTTCATTTAACACAGATTGCACTGTTTCTCCTTGAAATAAAAACGTAATAGCCCGTGCTAAAAACACTGTTTGCCCAATAATACTTATAGCTTCTAAAATGCTAATGATTGTTAACACTACATATAAAACTCGGCTACCAGGATACGATGGAAGTCCTCTTTTTCTTTTCATTAGTACTCCAAATCTTTATCTGACTTAACAGGTTGTCTAAACACATAGAAACTCCATATTTGACTTCCCAAAACAAATGGCAATATAGCAATTGAAAAATACGTCATCAGTTTTAGTGCATAATCTCCCGATGCTGCATTATAAATTGTTAAATCGTATATTGACCCTAACGAGCTAATTAAGACACGTGGGAACATGCCGATAAACACACTCGCACTTAGTAAAATGATTGTTAAACTCGTCATAAAGAAAGCCCAACCATCTCTTCTTCTTTTATTTAATAATGTTGACGTACATAATGCTACAAAAGCTCCAATCGGAACCATAATCCACTCTGTACCATGGGCAGTGAAAATATCTGTTTTCCATAATCCTAATCCGGCAAAAATAAGGAGTGCTATAATTGAGAATGGCGCAATTTTCATTGCAGCAATACGTGCACGTTCTCTTAACTTACCAGTTGTACGAATAGTAAGGAATTGCAACCCGTGAACAATACATAACAGAAGGAACACAACTCCTCCAAGTAATGCAAATGGATGAAGTAACGGTAAGAATCCACCTACAGCATTTTTAGTTTCATCAATTGGAATACCTACCATAAAGTTAGCAATTGCAACTCCCCAAAGAACAGGCGGTAGTAAACTTCCTAAAAACATACCCCAATCCCAAAAACCTTTCCATTTATGATTGTCTATTTTCGCACGGAATTTAAAGGAAACCCCTCTTATAATTAAAGCAAGAAGCATAAATACAAACGGAATGTAAAATCCGCTAAATAAAGTTGCATACCAGTGTGGGAATGCCGCGAACATAGCTCCACCAGCACAAACAAGCCATACTTCATTCGCGTGCCAAAATGGACCAATTGTATTTAAATATATTCTTTTCTCTAAATCGTTTT
Source organism: Bacillus cereus group sp. MS39 (assembly GCF_040448665.1). Taxonomy (NCBI): domain Bacteria; kingdom Bacillati; phylum Bacillota; class Bacilli; order Caryophanales; family Bacillaceae; genus Bacillus; species Bacillus cereus group sp. MS39. The sequence continues at coordinate 3,502,228 of NZ_CP123058.1, forward strand.
CCCCTAAAAACCTTGAAACTATACCTACACCGAAATCGAAACCTTCAAGTACAAAGAAGCCTACGAATAAAATTGCAATAATGATAAACCACAACTCATTAAGAGATAACATACTCTTCCTCCTTATCAAATGGATCATGGCTTTGAGAATCCTGTTTCGTTTTCTTATTTTCATGTCCTTTAATGACACGAACGAATAAGTAAACAGTAATTCCTCCTATAATTAAATATAGTGATGTGAATGAAACTAAAGAGAATAATACTTCTCCGAACGTAACATTTGGAGATACAGCATCTTCCGTTTTCATAACACCGAAAACTACCCAAGGCTGACGTCCCATTTCAGTCATAATCCATCCTACTGTATTACCGATAAACGGTAGTGCAATTGCATACACCATTAATTTTAAATACCAAGTTTTTTCAACTAAACGATCTTTTCTTGATAAGAACCATCCGTATGCTCCTAGAAGAAGCATAAATGTTCCACTCATTACCATCGCTCTAAAACTCCAGAACATAGTGTGTACTGGTGGTATATAATCTCCAGGCCCATATTTTTCTTCATATTGTTTTTGAATTTGATTCATTCCTTCTACTTGACCACTAAATTTATCAAATGATAATAGACTTAGCATATAAGGGATTTGAATTTCAAACGAATTTTCTTGCTTCTCTGCATCAATTTTCGCAAATACTGTAAATGGCGCTGGATCCTCACTCGTATTCCATAACGCTTCAGCTGCTGCCATTTTCATTGGATGTGTCTTAATTAATTGTTGTGCTTGCGCATGACCGAAGAATAATACAAGCGCTGTCGTAAGTGTTCCAACAATGATAGAAATGCGGAACGATTTTTTAAACACTTCAGTTTCTTGAGCTTTCGTTATTTTCCATGCACTCACACCTGCAATAAAGAAGGCACCAGTTGCAATTGCCGCTGTAATTGTATGCGGGAATTGTACCCATAATTGTGGGTTTTGGATAATTGCTAAGAAATCATTCATTTGTGCACGTCCATCTGCTGCCATTTCATATCCTACTGGCGATTGCATAAATGCACTTGCAGTTAAAATCCAAAATGCTGATAACATTGTTCCAATTGAAAGGAGCCAAATACATAAAAGGTGAATTCGCTTCGGTAATTTATCCTCACCGAATACCCATAAACCTAAGAATGTAGACTCAATGAAAAATGCTAATAAACCTTCAATCGCAAGTGATGGACCAAACACATCACCTACGAAACGTGAATAGGTTGACCAGTTCATACCAAACTGGAATTCTTGTAGAATACCAGTTACTACACCTACCGCAAAGTTTACAAGGAATATTTGCGTCCAAAACTTCGTCATCTTCTTATAAATTTCTTGTCCCTTTACCACATATAACGTTTGCATTAACGCAATGATAAAAGCTAAGCCAATAGACAGCGGAACAAAAAAGTAATGGAAAATCGTTGTTGATGCGAATTGTATTCGTGCCAATTCGAGCGTTTCCATATTACAATCACTTCCTTCATAATTTTTTATATCGTAATTTCGATTGAATTGTATTAATAAAACAACTCAAACCTTAGAAATATAGAAAGATAAATTTGTTTATGTACTTTTAGAAAATATAAATTTTCAGTTTTCAAGATCATTACAAAAGAACTTTCTCATAAAATTTACCTTTTCACTATTTCAGTAGTGTTTTATCCGTTAATCGAATTGTATAATATACCTGCATAGTAAATTCAGCTGATTTTTGACGTATTATTGACATCATTTTGTCTGAAATATGTCTTTTGTCATTTTTTTGAATTAGATTTTTCTCATTAATAAAATGTATTTTTTTAATATAAGACTTACTTTCGCATCAATAAAATAATCGTTTTTCTCTTTATACACTTGACTTTCTTATAAAAAAATGTCCTCTTAACCAATGAAGAAATTAGTTAGTTTTTTGTCAAGAGGAAAATGTATTTTTAAAATTCAAACACGAAATATTGTTATTCAAAAATAGAAAATACCCTCCTTCTCTCTAGACTAAAAATTCATTTTTTTTTCATTTTTTCAAACTAAATTAATACATAAAAAATACCGAGAATCGATTAGACTCTCGGTATTTTTTATATTATTTTGCTGTATGTTTTCTAACAGCCGGTAAAATTTCAGTAGCAATTAATTCGATGTTTTTCTCAATTTTATCAAATGGTACACCACCAAAATCAATTTGTGCCATAAAGCGTTGTTGCCCAAACAATTCATATTGGTAAAGCATTTTTTCAATAATTTGTTGCGGACTACCAACCATTAACGCGTCACGGTAATCTATTGCATTTGTAAATTGGTGTTTCGGATACCCACCACCGCGTAGTGTAAGCATACCAGCATTAATGTGAGGATAGTATTCACTAAGTGCATCTTGTGAATTTTTTGCTGTATAAAATAAACTCGTTGTTGCAACTGGCAAACTTGCTGGATCAAACCCACTTTTCTCAGCAGCCTCACGGTAAGCATCTACTGATCCTTTAAAGTTAATAGCTGGACCACCTAGTGTTGTTATCATCATTGGTACACCTGTACGTCCTGCTTTAATCGCACTAGCTGGTGGGCCACCAACTGCACGCCAAATTGGTAAGTTATTATTTTTAGCTCTCGGAATAACCGATGCATGTGCAAGTGGTGCTCTGAACTGTCCATTCCATGTTACATGTTCCTCATTATTAATTTTTAATAAAAGATCCATCTTCTCTTCAAATAACTCTTCATAATCATTCACGTCATAACCAAGTAAACTATATCCTCCAATACGCGATCCACGGCCAGCCACAATTTCTGCACGTCCATTAGAAATCAAGTCAATTGTAGCAAAGTCCTCATATACTCGTACCGGATCAGATGTACTTACTATCGTTGCTGAACTTGCAATTTTTATATTTTTCGTAGCTTGTGCAATAGCTCCTAAAATAACTGTATGAGCTTGCGTCGTAAAATGCGTTTGATGACTTTCACCGACAGCAAATACATCCAGTCCAGCTTCATCCGCTAACTTAGCTGTTTCAATTAATTCATGAATTCTTTGTTCTGCACTAATTTTCTCTCCATTATGCGGATTTAAAACATGATCCCCAATCGAATATAATCCAAACTCCATTCCTTTACTTGTATCCATACGGTATTTTTCCATCATTACTCTCTCCTTTAATGAAGTGGTATTAGTTTCTCTTCTAAAAACGTTGGTAATTCAAATGTATCTCTCTATTACTTACAACATCACTTGATTAGTCAATTGATTTCGTAAAAAAAATTACTCTTGTGGTAATTCTTTTTTTTCACTATGCTTATGAACTTTCGTCATCAGCTCGTATAATATTTTTTGCTCTTCTTCATTTAATACATCATCAAAAAACGAAGATTGAAATGCAAGTTGCTCTGGCAATGCTCTCTCTAAAGCTGCTTCCCCTTGCTCTGTAAGACTAATTGTTTTCGTTTTCCAATCCTGTTTTCGTACAATATATCCTTCTTTTTCAAGACGAGTTAACATTCGAGAAATACCGCCTTGTGTAACAGTTACCTTTTCAGCTAACTCCATTTGTGTTAATGGCTGATACGTACGTATTTGCAAAAGAACATCAAATTGAGCTGTCGTTAAATCAAAACGTTTTAAAAACTCATTTGACATCTGATTACTTTGGTTCGTGAATCGTATTAAACGTAACCATATTAATGACCCTATCGTATTATCACGCATGTTTGATCACTTCCTATCGTGAATCTTACTATCACTTTACCACTCAAGTGATAGTAATGCAAGAGATAATTATATTTTTCATACACCTAACTTAAAACAATATGTTATACCCAAATGCATCACTTGTGTAATATCTGGTCTACCTTTCTATGTAAAAAGGTGTAAGCTCAAATACCTAATCCTTATTATGCATTTTTTTGCTTTCTGACACAATTTGTTCGGGAATTCACATCATTAAATAGTTACATTTTATTATCTCCAAAATGAAATATACACCTTATTAACGTACTCTTTCCCCCTCATAAGTATGAGTGTTTTTAATTTGCGAACAAAAAACTAAATATAATGATACAATTAAATAAAACAATCATAAAAAGGTGGGGATAACATACAAATTTCTAAACGATTTATAAAACCATTTCCTGAATATGAGGACATATTTTATGATGATTTGGAACAGCATAAAAAACACTTTTTACCCATTTGCTCTATTAATTTACAATGTGTTGAACCGGAATCAGAAGAATGGTTACATATTGTGTCAGCAAAAGAAATCCATGATGGTTGCGTTGGTGATTTTACCAAACCATTTCACACAAATTTTACGAAAGCAGATACATTAGGGTTCGATGTCATTAATGGAAAATATAAATTTGAAGCGGATTGGAATTATTTCAAAATCGAACAAAATAATTCTGACATAATAGAACAAGCCTACGAGAGTAATGAAAGAAATTATCAAATCCGCAAAGAATATTTTCAACGTAATCAAAAAATTTATCCTTATTCTAGCTTTGGAAAAGAATTTACATCTGTAGAAGTATTAGAAGAAGAGTTTGCCGAAAAACAAACAAATGGCTGGGGATTAAATTATCCCGTGGTAAATGGTATCCTAAATGATGTTCGTTTTATGACAGAAGAAGGTAAAGAATTATTAGAAGACTGCGATAACGAAGACGAAATTTTTGACTTTACGAATCTTCTATATGTACCAAAAGATGAATATGGACATCCATTTACATATGTTGGATTTGTTACAGGATATTATTTTCAAGCTTATGGTGCCGATCGTATTTACTTATTCTTTAATAAAGAATTAAGAAAAGCAGTAATTTGTTTTGAATATACATAAGATAATTAAGAAAAATCCATTTTGAACATTATTACATGAATCAACATGGATTTTTTATAAATAATTTATTTATATTTCAATTCCGCATCTACTGTGAAATGTGTAAAACCTCATATATTGTAATATCCTCCATCTCTTCAATTTCAGGCTTTACTTCATAAAATTCAAACTGACTATATCCCCACTTATCTGGGTTATACACTATTACATTCCCTTTACAATTTTCTGTATTCTGGTCATTCTTATTCAAAATGTTAAATTGAGTCCCAATCAATGAATTCTTTTGAGGGATACTCCCCGTATATTCGACAACATATCTGCATTTTTTAAAATCATCACTTAGATTAACAACTAATGGAACACCTATATTTATTTGTTGCCACCCAAACGATTGTAAAATATTATCGTAATACCCTTCAAAAATAAATTTATTCATCCCTTCATGACCATTCCAAATATATAAAGGTGCATAACAGTTATAGAAATTCCCATGCTTACCTGCCTCAGTCATTAAATATGCTTTGAAATTCAATTCTTGAAAACCATCCGTTTTATACCCATTATCCTCTACCCTTTTCCTAATAATCTCCATATCATAATCTTTTGGCAAAATGACCTTATATTGCATTCCAATCATGTTTATCACTCACTTTCCATCTTATATACACAATGATAAGGGGATGATTGACTAACGTAAAATAGGTATAAATTATGTTTGGTATCATTTATAATGATATCGTATAAGGGGCTGTGATAAATGGAAATAAATGATCTTATTATATTCAAAACTGTAGCTAGCGAAGGTTCTATTAGTAAAGCTGCGAAAGAGTTAGGGTATGTTCAACCAAACGTAACTGAGCGAATCAAAAAATTAGAACAAGAGTTAGAAACACCTTTACTACATAGAGATAACAAAGGCGTTTCCTTACTACCTTCTGGTGACATTTTATTAGACTACACGAATCAAATATTAACTCTAGTAGAAGAAGCGAAAGATCAAATTAAAATGAGTGGTTCTTCTTATATAATCGCGACGTCACAATCTATTTTGACTAATTATTTAAGTAAGCGCATTAAAGAAAATTTCAGGAATTATCAAATATATGTAGAAAATAGTAGTCATTTGCAAAAATTACTGCAGCAACAAAAAGTTGATATGGTCATTACTTATGAGGATTACCCGGACACAGCGTTTAAAAAAGTATTTTCCACTTCAATTTCTATAGGCTTATTAAAAGCGAAAGAAAAGTGTACCATTGACTTTTCAAAGGAACTCTTCTTCGTTAGCAATGACAAAAAGTGCCCTTTTAGAAATAGAACGATACAATTTCTAAAAGAAAATAATCTATCTCAGCATCAACTTCAACAATTAGATTCTTATTCACTCATTGAAGATTTTATAAACGATGGCAATGGAATAGCCTTTTTACCGATTAGAAAGGATAAATTGGAACCAATTGAAGATATTCCAGTTGAGAAATTAGCTGTTTATTTTTTTACAAATCATAACTCTTTAAAACAAATCCCTGATGAACTATTTGATTAATAGAAGAGCTATCAAATTAACTAATTACATACGCCAATAAAAATCCCTCCTTTACGAATCTAAAAGAGGGATTTTCATAATCTATACAATTGATTTTTCACACATTTTGCTCCACTTCTGCACTTTTCTCCTTCTTATTCCGTTTCATACTCTTCAGTCCCTTAACCGTGCCAACTAATCCTTTCGGGAAAACTAGCAATACGATAATGTACAATAAACCGAGAATAATCGTCCATCGTTCAAAAATCGGAAACTCTGTGGCTAGTTCTGATAAATAATATTTCAGTGATTCAATAATTCCAGCTCCAGCAATCGCTCCAATTAACGTTCCAACTCCGCCAATCATCGCCATCAACAATGCATTTAATGTCATTTCAATTGAAAATACTGTCGTATTAACAAAACGCAATGTGATAACAAATAAACCACCGCTAATCGCAGCTACTACTCCTGCAACAATGCTAGCAATAATTTTATAATGAAGCACTTTATATCCTAGAGCTTCAACACGTTGTTCATTTTGTGAAATTGCCTTTAATACTTTTCCAATAGAAGATTTGGTGAAAAGACGTAACAGAATAAAAATGACAATTAAACATATAAGGGTTACATAATAAAAGTTAAAACGATCACGGAATAAGTCTGGTACACCAAATGTAAAACCATCCCCTCCATGAGTAAGCCCGCGCCACTTTTCAGCAAGTACGAAAAATAACTGTGAAATAGCAAGTGTTAACATTGCATAAAAATGACTTTTCAGCCGTAAAGAAAGCAAACCGATTATATAACTAACAATGGCTGAAATGATAATTGCAGCTACTATCCCTATAAAAAAATTCGTTATGGATACTCCTTGCCGATCAAATAAAAGCGCTACGCCATATGCTCCTATTCCAAAGAACATACAGTGACCGAACGATACAATTCCTGTATATCCAAGCAATACATCAAAACTCATTGCAAAAATAGCAAAGATGAAGATTTGAGTGAACAAAATTAACAAGCTCCGTGAATCATTTACGAATGGAAATACACTTAAACAAATGAGCATAAATACTCCGAAGTATACTTTAATTCGATTTGATGTGCTGTTCACCATTTCACCCCTTTTCACCAACAAGACCAGTTGGCTTCACTATTAAGAAAAATAGTAACATTAACATATTGATTGCAAGTGATAAATCCGGTATAAAATACGCTGTAAAAGCACCCGCTAATCCGACAATTAAAGAAGCGATTGCTGAACCTTGTACGCTTCCTAACCCTCCAATGATTACTACTATGAAAGCCAAAATCGCATACTGCATACCCATCTCGGCGAAAATAACGCCTGAATACGGTGCTAATAAGAAGCCTCCCAACGCTGCCATTCCTGCGCCTAATAAAAAGACGAAAGAAAATATCGCTTTTACGTTAATACCGAGGGCTTGAACCATCTCTTTATCCATTACGCCTGCGCGTATCATAAGACCTACCTTTGTTCTTTTGAGCAATAATAGTAAGGCAATATAAATGATAATCCCAATTAAAATAACGAATAGACGGTATTTAATTAATATAACGCCTCCAAATGTAAAACTTCCTTGTAGCCATAACGGTAACTTTGCACCAATTGGATTCGGTCCCCAAAATACTTTAATACATTCACTAAGTACAAGCATTCCTCCAAGCGTAACAAGAAGCTGGCGAACGTGATTTCCATATACCGGTCTAATAAGGAATCTTTCTAAAATGAATCCAAGGAACATTCCCATAGCTATTGCTCCAATTAAAGCTAATACGTAACTACCTGTCATATTGAATAGCCAAACACCTGTAAACGCTCCCCACGCAAATAAACCACCATGTGCGAAGTTTAGAACACTCATCAAACCGAAAATAAGCGAAAGACCTGATGCTAATAAAAAAATGAGCATCCCTGTTGAAATCCCATTTACAAATAAATTGATTAACACATCCATCCTTCTCACCCCGGATTCATGTTAAGAGATCCCTAAATATTTATGACACATTTCCTTATCCTCTTTTAATTCATGCATAAAACCGTTATGAACAATTTTTCCGTTATCCATAATATAAAAGTAATCACCAATTTGACTAGCCATTATAAAATTTTGTTCAACGAGTAAAACTGTTGTTTTCTCCTTCATTTTCAAAATAGCTATCATTAATTTTTCTATCATAATGGGGGACAAGCCTTTACTCGGCTCATCAATAAGTAGTAAACCATCACTATTAATAAATGCTCTTGAAATTGCTAACATTTGCTTTTGTCCTCCACTTAGGAGTCCGCTTTTTTTGTGCCAAAATTGCTTTAAATCTGGAAATAGTTCAAGCATCCATTCTATTTTTTCTTCCGCTTCTTCACCCTTACCTCTAGCAAGAGCGAATGTTTCTTCTACTGTCAGATCGTGAAAAATACCTTGATTTTCTGGTACATACCCTATTCCTTTCCTTGAAATTAAATGTGTAGATAATCCATTTACTTGTGTACTATCGTAATAAATTTCACCATGTGCGATATGATGAAATCCCATAACCGAACGTAATGTCGTAGTCTTCCCTGCCCCATTTCTTCCAAACAGTACAGTAATCGTTCCTTTTTCAACAGCAAGAGATACCCCTTGTAAAATATGAAACTGATCTAAATACGTCTCTATATTATTCACTTGTAATAGTGCCACTATATAATCCCCCTAAATAAGCACTTTGTACACGCTCATCTTTCATCATTTCTTCTGGCAATCCTTCAGCCAATAACTCTCCATGAAATAAAACGATAAGATGGTCTGACAAACCTAGTACCATATCCATTTTGTGTTCAATAAGTACAATTGTACTCTCTGGATGTTTCTTAATGTTTTCAATCACTTGTAAAATAGCCGGTACCTCTTCAACTGATATACCTGCCGTCGGCTCATCAAGTAGTAACACATCCGTTTTTAAAGCTAATAACATCGCAAGCTCTAGCTTTCGTTTTTCTCCATGTGCTAAATCTTTCGCTAATACATGTTCTTTCTCCTGAAGTAATACTGTTTTTAAGAAACGTCTCGCCTCTCCAACTTGTTGCTTAAATTTTGCCGAACTTGGAAAAAAACTATAGTAATCTTGCACGAATGATTGAACACTTAAACGCACATTTTCAAGTACCGTTAACTCTGGAAATATATTTGTAAGTTGAAAAGAACGACCAATTCCTAATCGAGTTCGATCTGAAATTGATAAATTTGTAATCTCTTGTCCTTTAAAATATACTTCACCCTTCGTTGGAGAAATTTGTCCACTTAGTAAATTAAATAACGTTGTCTTTCCTGCACCATTTGGTCCAATAATGGAAATTAGCTTTCCTTTTTGTACTGTCAAATTCACACCCTTAATAACATGATGCTCGCCAAAAGATACGCTAAGATTTTTCGTTTCAAGCAAATGTGTCACAAAATCCCTCCCTTTAAAGCTTTAAGTATGAAAGAAATACGTATAAAGAGGGTGTGCCCCTCTTTATACAAAAACAACAGAAAATTCAGTCTATTTATTTTGAACTGGTGGTTCTGTCTCTTTCATCGTTAATTCTCGCTCTAATACTGGCACTGGATAATCAACACCACCCTGCTTTTTCAATGTGATAGAATACAGTGTCTGCATCGCTTGGTGATCCTTTTCTCTAAACTTCATCTTTCCTTTCGGTGTATCAAATTCCATTCCTTCCATTTTCTTAATTAATGTATCTACATCTGTATCACCTTTTGATTTCTTTAAAGCTTCTACAATAGAAATTGCCGCTGACATTCCTCCTGCTGTAAATAAATCTGGCACCGCACCATTAAATCGTTTTTTATGTTCTTCCACTAACCAATCATTCACCTTATTTTTCGGGAGTGTATGATAATAAACAGAAAAACCTTGCATTCCTACTAACGCATCCATCGTTTTTAATGCCGGTATATCTGGTGCACCTGTAGAAATTTTAATACCTTGCGCTTCCACATTCATATCCTTCAACTGTTTCCAAGGTGAATTTGCCCCTGCCCAAACGATAAATAAATAATCCGGTTTTGAGCTAATGATATTTTGAATATTTGCAGTGAAGTCAGTCGAATTCGTATCAGCATATTGCTCGTTTACAATATTCGCACCTAATTTCTTCGCTCCCGCTTTAAATGCCGCAATTCCCTCACGGCCGTAAGCATTATCTTGTGCTAACGTTGCTATTTTCACATCTTTTTTAGCAATTGCCGCCGCACCAGCGACTGCATCTTGAGATGAATTTCTACCTGTTCTAAAAATATATTTATTCCAGTTCTTCCCGGTAATACTATCAGCTACTGCTGGTTCTACAACCATTATTTTTTCATATTCTTCAGCTAGTGGTAGAACAGCTAATGTATCACTTGAACTAGACGATCCGACTAAAAAATCGACCTTCTCTTCTTCTAATAACTTCGTAGCTTTTTTAACCGCTACATCAGCTTTCGTTTCCGTATCTTCTACAACAAACTTAATCTTCTTCCCTTCAACTTTGCCAGTTCCACCAGTTGCATAGTCTAACCCTAATTCAAATCCGTTCACTGTTTGTTTTCCATATGATTCTAATGGACCTGTTAATGAAGCAAGAACCCCTACCTTAATCGTCTTTTCATCCTCAGTACTTGTTTTCTTTCCTGAACAAGCTGCCGTTATTAATAACGAACCTAACACACAACCAGTAGCCACCATTCTTAGCCATTTACGTTTTTTCATCGACATTGTGATCCTCCCCATACTTTACTTTCTGATAGAGTCAAACACGCCAAAGTTACCCATCCGTAATTATGACTTTTCCTTTAAATCATACAAACAAATCTGTTAAAAAAATTTAGTGAAGTACCTTTACATTCGCCGCCTCTTTCCAAACACCTCCATTTATCATGTATCCATCTAGTATTTTTCACCACCTAATTACAGTCGCTGCCCACGTATACCCAGTCCCTGCACTAACTACTACTGCAATATCTCCGGCCTTTAATTTTCCCTGTTCATTTGCAAAGTGAAGACCAATACAAGGATCAAGCGCTGACATATGTCCATAATGATCTAAATATACAACTTGTTCTTCTTCTAGCCCTAGCCCCTGTATCAATTCTATTAGCATAGAACGTTTTGTATGCAGTGGTAACAATACTTTAATATCTTTAGGAGTAAATCCACTTTTTCTTAACGCCTCCCGAATCACCTTGTCAAAATTAGAGATTGAAACCCGGTCTAGACGTTCTTTCATACTATTAGGATCTATTACATCAATATAATGTTGTCGATTCTCAACTGTCTCATAGCTCGCAACCTGCTTTGATCCACCTGCTGGAATACGTACATCTTCATGAAATGAACCATCTGTTTTAATCGCACTTCCTAATATTTCACCGTTTTTAGCGTCCTTTTTCACTAAAGCTGCGCTTCCGCCATCAGCGAAATTAAACATAAAACGTGAGCGTGGATTATCATAATCTACAATTTGAGATTCTTTACATCCACCTACTAATAATATATTTTCAATTGAGTTATCGGAGTAAAGCATATCTTTTGCGACTTTGAGAGCAATAGGAAAGCAAGAACTAACATTCATAATTTCAAAAGCATAAGCATTTTTCAATCCAAGTTCATGCTGAATTTTTGGGGCACTTGACCATACGTGGTAATCTTTATGTGGACTGCCAAAATAAATGACTACATCAATAGATTGAGGCTCTACTTGTAATAATATTGGCTTTGCAGCAGCAATAGCTAAATCTGATGCATGCATCGTTTCATCTGCGACATGTTTTTCATATAATCCAAACTTTTCTATAATAATATTCTCAGGGATACCTGTTTTTTGAGATAGGTCTGCCGCCGTCTCTACGTCTTTTGGGAAGAAAACACCAGTCGCTTCAATCCCAATATTCATTAGACTACTCCTCCTTCTTTTGGTACCATCATAGTTGCTACACCAGTTAATACTAAAGCTCCTTTTTGGTTATGACACTCCGTTAACAATTTCAAAACTCTCTTTTCTATCATAAATTCTTGTACTGTTGCCGTAGCTGTAACCGTATCTCCTATAAAGACTGGTGCTGTAAATTTAATAGTTTGTTCCATATAAACGGATCCTTTTCCAGGTAAATGAATCCCAAGTAATTGTGATAATAGACTAGAAGTTAGTAAACCATGTGCTATTCTTTGATTAAATCTAGTTTGTTTCGCATACTCATGATCAATATGAATTGGATTAAAATCTCCACTCAAACCTGCAAATAATACAAAATCTGTTTCTGTTATTGTTTTACTACATGATGCCTGTTGACCAGCGCTATACATCGTCATCTCTTCACCTGCTTTTCAATTGATTTGCTAACTGTGCTTTTTGAATTTTACCAGTTGCATTTTTAGGCAATTCCTCTAGAAACACAATTTCTTTTGGAAGTTTATATTTTGCTAGAAATAAACGACAATGTTCAATGACTTCTTTTTCAGTTAATTCACTGCTACTATTTTTCACAATAAAGGCGATTGGAATCTCCCCCCACTTTACATGTTGCCTACCAACGACCGCTACCTCATATACCTCCGAAATCTTATTAATGACCTGCTCTACTTCAAGTGGATAAATATTTTCACCACCGGAAATTATCATATCTTTTTTTCTACCGACAATGTATACAAAACCATCTTCATCAACTTTAGCTAAATCTCCCGTATATAACCAACCATCTTGAATCGTTTCTTCTGTTGCATCTGGCCGATTCCAATACTCTTTCATTACATTCGGCCCTCTTATAAGTAATCCTCCAACTTCACCAACCTCAACTTTATTTTTGTTTTCATCAATAAGTACATACTCACAAAACAGAACTGGTTTCCCAATTGATCCTACTTTACGTCTTGCATCTTCTTCTGAAAGCATAAATACGGTTGGTGATGTCTCAGTCATACCAAAGCCTTGCCCAAATAAAAATCCTCTATCTATAAATTCTCTCATCAACTCTTCTGGACATGGAGCACCACCGTTATAAAACCAGCGAACTGATTGTAAATTTGTAGTTTCAAACTTTGCGCAATTAATTAATGCTTGATGAATTGTAGGTACACCCATCACTACAGTTACTTTATGTTTTTCTATCATGGAAAGAGCTGTGGTTGGTTCGAATTTTCTTGGAATAATGATTACGCCACCTGCAAATAAAGTTGGAAATGCGAATAAACCAATCCCACCAATATGAAATAAAGGTAATAATACAATGGAGCGGTCGTGAATAGTTAAGTCAATCGCAAATGTATTATTAAGCGCATTCCAAAACATATTTTCTTGTGTAAGTACGGCTCCTTTCGGTTTTCCAGTTGTCCCTGATGTATAACATATAATAAAGGATGCGCTTTCATTTATCTCTTCAAAGTTGTCAATTTTTCTATCTTCTATTTCTTTTAAACTTGTAATCGAAATAACTCTTTGTACATACGATACCTTCTGCATTGACAATGCCATATTGTGAAATGTTTCCTCTACAAATAAAACTATAGTTCCACTATCTTTCAACTGAAATATAAGTTCATTTTCTGTTAACCTTATATTTAGTGGAACAGCAATACATTCTACCTTTGCTATAGCAAACAAAAGCACAATATATTCCAAGCTATTTTGCGATAAAATAGCAATCCTTTCTCCTTTTTTCACATTTAATTCGTAAATTAAATATGCGGCTACTTTACTTACATACTCATGTAACTGTTTATATGTCATTTCCTCCTCTTCTGTAATAATGGCAATGCGATCTGGATGTAAATAGGACCGTTTTTCAATCCAATAAGCAATGCCTTGCATATTTTCCCCACTCCCTTATCTCTTTCTCAATCCTTCAAATATTAATGACATCGCTGCTTCAAATACATCTTCCGGAACATCTTTCTCTTCCCAATAACCCCATCGCATTCCGAGAAATTGCCCAATTGACATAAGACAATACGCAATTGTTTCTTTATCAAGTTGTTTAAACTCTCCCGCTTCCATACCCGCGGATAAACTTTTTAAAAATCCATTTGCGAGCTTTGCATAATACCATCTATATAAGTTATCATCAACAACTACTGCCTGTTGTACAATGTTATATAGATTAGGTCGATCTTTCACCCACCGAAAAAAAGCCTGAAAACCTCTTCTTTGTGCCTCTTCATAACTTGATATTCTCTTCATTTCTTCTTTAATAATTAAGCGTAACTCACGGTTCAATCTGCGAATCAATTCATCAAATATATCTTTTTTAGATGGAAAGTAATTATAGAAAGTTCCGTGCGCTACCTTTGCTTCTTGTGTAATATTCACAATAGAAGCCTCGTAATATCCTTTACTACCAAACACCTCTTCTGCAGCACACAATAATTTCTCTCTCGTCTCTAACCCTTTTGTTGTTAGATTTTTTACATCCATTATTATTTTTTCTGACACCTGAATCACCTCTTAGATTTGATTATAAATATATTTCTGAATTTTGCAATTATTGTCGTTAGACAAAATCTGCAAGTGTTTTTCTACACACAAAAAGGCCTAACTTAAAAATAAGTTAGGCCTTTAATCTTAATTAGAATTAAGTTCCACTTTCTCTAACCCTTCAGCTAATTGTTTCTTATCTAGCCCTTCTCCTATTACTACCAAATTCGTCGGGAAACCGAAATCTTGTTCCAGTAAAGTTGGTACCCCAAATGAATATTGGAATAAGTGCGGGTATTTATCTCCATGGAATTTCACAAATCCTTTTACACGATAAATACTATCTGGTAAATTCGAAAGCCATTCGTATAATTTAACTTGATCAATCGATTTCGTAAATTGATATGTCATCGTTTGTATATGTAAATGCTGTTTTACATGTAGTGTCTCATGTTCTCCATCATTCGTAAATTCAGCTTCTTCTATGTCTTCTAAAGATATATTACAATATTTTGTTTCAAACAATTTCGCATGATTATTTATTGCTTTCACTTCTTCAATTACTTTGTTCTTATCCGCATCTGTTAGTAAATCTGATTTATTAATTAAAATGTGGCTACCAAACTTCAGTTGCTCATGCAATAATTGCTGAACGTTTGCACTTAATACACTTCGATTTAACCACCTTACTGCATCTAAAACGACGACAATTGATTTCACTTCTAAGAAAGGTGCTAAAATTGGTGATACACACGCATCTAACACTTCAATTGGATGTGCAACACCTGTCGTTTCTATATAAATGACATCTGGTCTTTCTTGCTGATATAACGAGTGTAATTGTATTTCAAGCTCTTCTTTTAGCGTACAACAAATACATCCTTTCAGAAGTTCCCTTAAAACATTCTCTTTTCCAATAATATCTGTATCTACCGAGTATTCACCAATTTCATTCATTAATACTACAACTTTTCTATTCTTCTTTTTTTCCGCTAACAATAAATTTTGTAATAATGTTGATTTTCCACTTCCTAAAAAGCCACCTAATATATGAATTTCTACTTTTTTCATTTGATCGACCATCCATTTCTTTATTTCAAACGTATTCAAAGCGTAATAATTACGATTTATATTAATCATTTTATAAAAAGAATAGTGATTTGTAAATATATCTTCACTGTTCGTTTACTTCATAAGCAACTCGAATTCCAGACTCTATTGCTCCTTGCATCCATCCATGTGTTAATGTCGTATGCTCTCCTGCAAAGTGTACTTTGCCAGCTGGCGGCGTAATATACGGAAATAACTCTAACTCTTGACCTGGTTCGAAAGCCGTAAATGCGCCGCAAGAATACGGATTTTGGCTCCAGCTAAAAGATGTTCCAGTAACAAACTCACTATAGACGATGTCACCGTATATTTCCGCTAAATTTTTTAATGCGTAACGTATACGATCTCTTTGCGGGAGACTATCCCACGTTAACGCCTCATCTGCCCACGTATAACTCGCTAAAACGATAGCCGCCCCTGGTGTATGAATGCCATAACTCGGATAATATGTAAATCGTATAGGTAAATCTGTAATAGATTTACCGCCACACTGTCTCGCTTTTTCCCAAAATCTACTTTTAAACTCTATCGCAATTTTAGTCGAAGCTATATAGTTTAATTCACGAATTGCCCGTCTTTTAAAATAAGAGAATAAATGATATGGCTGAACTTCTACAAATCGTAACGCTGAAAATGGAATTGTGATAATAGCAATGTCGCCTGTTACCATAAATGGATGTAACGTTTGTCCATTTGTTACTTGCATCATCACTTTACTATCTTCCTGTATAATTTTTTCTACTTTATACGACATAAAAATATTATCTTTTAACTCAGGTAAAAATGAATTTGGTAATGTATCCATTCCGCCCGTTATCTCATAATATTTTGTCGTTGAAGTAAAAAAGATCATTTCACGTAATACTTCAATTAAAGACATTCCCATATATGCTTCCATATCTAGAAGTACCCCAATCATATCTATTGCTCCATCTGAATAATACTCGCTTAAAAATGATCCAAGCGAATATGTTTTATACTTTTTTTCAACGATGATCCAGTTTTTATTAGGATCTTTTTTTATAAAATTAAGTATTGGTTCTATTACTACTAACATTAACTCTTCTGCTGTTTTTCCTTTTTCGTTCTCTACAATGGGATATCCAAGTATACTTGGATTTTTTTCAAACACGCTCAATCTCGTTTTAATATTATTCGTATAAATAATATCTGAAGCGGTTTTATTTATAAAAAGATTTAATGGTAATTTAAATTTACGAATGTAAGCTAAAGTTAACTCGTGTGTTTCAGGAATTCGCATTGGCCCTGCATTAAAATATAAGCCTCTGCTAAACGGTTCACGGATCGTATATATTCTTCCGCCTATTCGGTTATTCGCTTCTAAAATTGTTATGCTATGCCCTGATTCTTTCAATAACGATGCTGCAACTAATCCTGAAATTCCTGCACCAGCAATAATAATTTGCTTTGGATTCTTCGTTTTTACGAGCCCCACATTAATAATATGGAGCATTCTTTCCATCGTTAATGGCTGCATCATGCCCTTTTCCCCTTCGATAAAGGATTTTATTGCATTATATTCGGTTCACTGACTTCCTATGTTTCGTGCAAGAAATTGCACGGATACATTTTCAAATACTTGAATATCTTTTATAAAATGTAATAAACTAGATATGAATCTATAGAAGTAAGACGTATTATCTTACATAATAAAATCAATGAAATTGCGAGGAATTTTAAAATGAAAAAAGGGATTAACCGTGTAGTATTAGTAGGAACAGGAGCAGTTGGATGTAGTTATGCTTACTGCATGATTAACCAAGCTGTAGCTGAAGAATTTGTTTTAGTTGATGTAAACGAGGCAAAAGCTGAAGGAGAAGCAATGGATTTAAGTCATGCTGTTCCATTCGCTCCAGCTCCAACTAGAGTATGGAAAGGTAGCTACGAAGATTGTAAAGATGCTGATCTTGTAGTCATTACGGCTGGATTACCACAAAAACCAGGCGAAACACGTTTAGATTTAGTTGAGAAAAACGCGAAAATCTTTAAACAAATCGTTCGTAGTATTATGGATAGCGGATTTGATGGTATCTTCTTAATCGCAACTAATCCTGTCGATATTTTAACTTACGTAACTTGGAAAGAATCTGGTTTACCAAAAGAACGCGTAATCGGTTCTGGTACAACTCTTGATTCTGCTCGTTTCCGCTATATGTTAGGTGAGTATTTCGATATTGGTCCACACAACATTCATGCTTATATTATCGGTGAACATGGTGATACGGAACTTCCTGTTTGGAGTCACGTATCAGTCGGTATTCAAAAACTACAAACGCTTCTTGATAAAGACAACACATACACGCAAGAAGATTTAGACAAAATCTTCATAAACGTTCGTGATGCAGCTTACCATATTATCGAGCGAAAAGGGGCAACTTACTATGGTATTGGTATGTCACTTCTACGTGTTACAAAGGCGATTTTAAACGACGAAAATAGTGTATTAACAGTATCAGCTTACTTAGAAGGCCAATACGGTCAAAAAGATGTTTATATCGGTGTACCTGCTGTTTTAAATCGCGGCGGTGTTCGTGAAATTTTAGAAGTGGAATTAAGTGAAGAAGAAGAATTAAAATTCGATCACTCTGTTCAAGTATTGAAAGAAACAATGGCACCTGTTCTTTAATCGTGTATGCAAAAAAGCAATCCAATTTATTTTGGATTGCTTTTTCATTGCTCGCTCATTGAAAACATCAGTTATTTTCTATTTTTTAATTGATTCCTCATTATTTACATTAAGTACATCTAATAAGAAGATGAAGATTGGTATACCAATAATAAGCCCCCATATTCCAAGGAAATGCTCTGAAAAGATGAGAATCATAAATGTATAAAAGATTGGTAAATTCGTTTTCGCAGACATGAACTTCGGGTTTAAAAAATAACTTTCAAGAGCATGGATTACTGTAATGAACACAAGTATGTATACAACGTACATAACTCCACCTACGTTATAAGCAATAATACATAGCGGGAACAAGGAAATGATTACACCGGCAACAGGAATCAAACCGAGTAGAAAGACCATGACAGCCAATACAAGAAGCTGAGGAAACCCTAAAATCACAAGTGCAATTACAGTGAGTACACAATTGACAACTGCAATTAAAAACTGTGCTTCAATTACTTTACCGAACGATCTTGCAAACCTTTCGCCAAAATATGCAATCTCCTCATAAAAAACCTTCAGACTACTATCTTTAAATTTCGAAGTAAATGATATTATGCGCTCTTTTTCTAACAAGAAAAATAAACTTAAAATAAGAGAGAGTAGTATTTGCAAACTGACTTTTCCTATATTTGCAATCGATTGATATATGACATCTACACCTTGTTCTATATATTTTGATACTTCCATCCCATTAATTGTTGAGAGTGCATATTTAATGATTTCATTATCAGGTGGATTTTGAAAAAACAACTTAAATTGATAAATTAATTGAGAAATTTGTATCGTTAGCACAGGTAAATATTTATACAATGTCGTGCCAATAAAGGAAACTAATATGATATACAAACATGCGATAACAATTTTCCGATTCACTTTCAACTTCTTTGAAATAAAACGTTGAAACCGATCCATTAAAAACGTCAGTATAAACGTAATCAATATTAAATTAATCATACTTTTTAATCCGTATAATACAAGCGCTACTATTATTAAAACGAGAAACCGTTGAAACCCTCTGCTTCGAAAGAAATTTTTCACTTCATTCATTAAGTTTTAACCTCCCCCTTCAATGGATGGAAATTGAATATATTACATTTTATGAGCTTCTATAGACAATCTTTCTTACTAATTGAGCAGAATCCTTTTTTTCTTTTTATATTGTTAGATTCTTTTTATATTAGCCGATCAACATAATTTAGCGGCGCTCTTTTTTTCGTTTACCCTTTTACAGTTTTGGTGATCTTCTATTTTTAGACTGTTGTTCATACGCATATCCAATATTGAACAGATCCTTTTCACCGAATTGCCTCCCGACAAACACTGCACCTACTGGCTCTCCATTGTTATCATATCCTGCTGGCACAGCTAATTCTGGATAGCCAGCTACAGCTGATAGAAGAACTTCATCGTTGCTAATCATAACTAAAGCATCCAAACCTTTTTCTACTAAATACCTATCTAGCTCTTTTCTAGTATTTTCTTGACTCGTTTGCACTACTTTTTGAACCTCATCTTTTGTTATAGCAGATTTTTCAGATCCCTCAATTAATGTTTGTCCATATTTTATTCGTCTATTACTATCCTTTTTATTAAACGTTATAATCTCTTCTAGCGATTTTACCGGTACATTTTTTTGCTTTGAAAGATAATCGTTAACATTATGTTTGAACTCATATTCTAACGTTTGCAAATTATCTACACCCTCAGCGTTTAACTGAATATCATCAGTCAAGATCGCACCTGCATCTTGAAGGTCTTTTCTAATCTTTTCTACTACTTCTTTTCTATTTTCATCTTGTCGGTCTATTGAAAATAGAACTCCTACTTTTTTCCCTTTCAATCCGTCTATTGATAAGTCCTTCGTATAATCAATTCTTTCTTTATCTTTCATTTTTTCTGTCATAGCATCTTTTTCATCAAAACTTACCATTATGTTAAATAACGTTGCCGCATCCTTTACCGTTTGTACATTATCTTTTACGATAACTGGCATGCCGTATAAGTTCGACTTCTTATTGAAAGATCTTTCTTTATCTAGCTTTCGCGCTTCTTCCATTGCATTTGGATTAATCTCTGTAACAGCATTTAATGATATTCCATTTTGGTCATGTTCTTGTATTCTAAAAAGATAAATACTCGTTAATTCTTCATATGATAATTTCTCATCATCAATCATTTTTTGAAGCTCATCTACAGTCGCATTTACGACTTCTTTTTCTTTTATCTTTACATTTTCTATATTAATTCCTTTCAACTGATTATGTATCGGTTTTAACACTCTATCTTTATCATATACGATACGCTCCGGTTCCTTTGGAAAATAATTTTTATACACGTAATATCCTCCGGCACATGCCAATAGGACAATACCTCCAGCGATCGACAACGTTACCTTTACCCACTTTTTCATGTTGTTTCCTCCACTCTAAAAGTTGCTCCAATGTATTGAAAAAGAGAGTTATCCTCATAACTCTCTCTAATTAGGATGCTAAATGAAAAAATGAAGAATTTCAATTTCATTATTTCTTTTTTTGCATTTGCTTCGCTAATAATTCTTTCACTTGATTATACGATAATCCCGAATTTTCATTTAAACGTTTTACCTCCTCAACATCAGTACCTACCACTGTATATTTTTTCTCATCATTCATTTTTCCACTTCCCTTTCTACTGCATTATTTCTAATATTTTTCCCCTAAACTCTTATAAATTAATACAAATAAGGAAACTGTACGAAATTCAATAGCTAAAAGGGATTCAGTTACATAAGAGGAAAAGATAAAAAAATGTCGAATGTATATACTTGTTAAATTTAAGGGCTTGGAGGATACATTTTGAAAACATATGAGTTTAAACATAACATCCCAACATTAGAAGAGTACAAATATTTGTGTGATTCTGTTGGATGGACTGATTATATGAATTTTGATGTAGCAGATATTTCACTGAAGAATTCTATTCACTGCATCACAGTGAAAGATAATGAACAAATGATCGGCATGGGGAGAATTGTTGGTGATGAATCTATCTATTTCTATATTCAAGATATAGTGGTGCATCCAGAGTATCAGAAACACGGTATCGGGAAAGAAATCATGCATCGTTTAGTTGCATACTTACATGAGAATGCCCCTGATAAGGCGTTTGTCGGTTTGTTTGCATCACAAGATAAAGAATCATTCTATGAAAAATTTGATTTTAAGGATTACTCACCAAACATGACGGGGATGTTTACTGTCATTTCAAAATAATAAACATAATAGATTTTTAATTGTAAGGAAAGACTTCGATTCATATGAAGGAAATCGTTCTTGCAGTAAGAGTTTAACATTGCATACGAAAGGAGAGTACATATATGGCTAATATGTACTCTCCTTTTATTTAACTTTTTACATATTAAATTTCTTAATAAAATTTCACTACATCTTCAGTAGGTAAGAAAGTTCTTTCTCCTGGTTGTTCATTTGGCTCACCAAATGGCATTTGTCCTACTAAGCTCCACTCTGCTGGAATGTTCCAAGTTTCTTTCACTTCAGCATCTACGATTGGATTGTAGTGTTGCAGGGATGCGCCAATTCCTTCAGCCGATAATAACATCCATACAGTATGTTGTAACATTGCATTTCCTTGATGAGACCAGAATGGGAACTGATCTTTATATAATGGTGCATTTTCTTGCATTTTTTCTACTGTTGCTTGATCTTCAAAGAATAACACAGTCCCAACACCTGTATGGAAACCTTTTAATCTTTCTACAGTCGCTTCAAAGTTTTCTGCTGGTACGCGGGCTCTTAGTGTTTCTTTAACAATATCCCAAAACTTTTCATGTTCTCCATCCATTAATACAACCATACGACCACTTTGCATATTGAAAGATGTTGGTGCGTGTAAAGCTGTTTTTAAAACTTCTTCAATTCTTTCTTTCGTAATTGCATCGTTTTTTGTTACTTTACGAATAGAACGACGGTTCACGATTGCTTCTTTTAATTTTGTTGTAGTTGCTGACATTTTAATTCCTCCAAATATTTGTTTTATAATTTATTTTGTTATTTCATAACAAGCGAATTAGCAATATCCATCTGTATTACATTGCATACCTTCAAATGAATTTGTTTTATCCTTTTCAATTTCTTTATCGATGACTCTTTGTAGCGTTTCTTTACTAGCAAGCCCTTGAATGACTTCATCTCCAATCATGACAGTTGGAACAGCCATAATATTTGCTTCATCATATGCATGCTGAATTGCTTCTTGATGCTTTTCTTTATATTTACGAGTTACTAAAGCATCTTTAAATTCAGCTTCAGGAAGACCTACTTCTACCGCTAATTTTGTTAAAACATCAATATCTTCAATGTTTTGCTCTTCTTGGAAAAATGCTGTGAATACGCGGTGATGATACTCATTTCCTAGTCCACGTTCTTTCGCAAATTGACATCCTTCGAAAGCTAAATGTGTATATGGATGCGGTGAAACACGTGGCAAACGCATATCGATTCCTAACTTCTTCGCAGTTGGAAGAATAAAAGCATCCCATGAGCCTAATTTTTCTGGCTCATTCCATGGATCTATTTTTGAATATGGACTTGGACGTAATTCAAATGGCATCCATTCAATTTCTACATCTTTCTCTTTCGCTACTTCATCTAATGGACCTTTTGCTAAAAAACAAAATGGACATATAAAATCTGAGTATACTTTCATTTTTACAGTCATACTTTTACACCTTACCTTTACAGTTGTAATCAAATCAGTTACATTAATAATAAAAAATATAAATATGATTTAAGCATTCATTTTTTCTTGCAAAGTTTCAAACAAATGCCCCATCGTAATATTTCTCAAAATTTCTTCCATCGCGGATTGCGCTTGTATTAATATAACTTCTAACACCGCTTGAATATTTGCTCCGATTGGACAATCTGGATTTGGTTGCTCGTGAATATGAAATAGTTTGTCTTCTTCGACTACATTTACTGCATGGTATACATCTAACAATGTGATTTCATGTAAATCCTTTAATAATCCCGCACCACCTGGACCGCGATTTACATATACAAAACCAGCTTGTTTCAAGTACGACATCATTTTACGAATGACTACTGGATTTGTGTTTACACTTTCAGCTATATAGTCTGAAGTACAAAGTGAAGATGGATTGTTTTTCAAAATAGATAAAATATGAACAGCTATAGAAAAGCGGCTACTAATTTTCATCGTGATCACCACCTCGATGTAATCATTATAGTTACAACAAAAAGATAAGTCAATCCTTTTCATAGATTTTTTATAAGTAAATTAAAAAGTGTCCCATTATGATATATGAGACACCTCTTTTTATTCTGCAAATAGCGCTTGAAATTCTTCAATAAATAGCTGCACAGCGATGGAGGAATCCTTTAATGAAGGAACAGCTAAAGCAATTTCTCTCCATACTTGTGGTTCCAATTCTCTCGTTTGCACATTCTGTGGTAAATTCGTTAAAGATAATTCGGCTAATATTGCAATACCTAGCCCTTCTTGAATCATGTTTAAAGCTGTAGTAACGGTTGATATTACATACTCAGCCCGAAGTGGTACGTTTGCTTGTTTAAACATATCAATAATGGGTGGTTCGTATCCACCCTTACATAATATGATCGGTTCATTCTCTAAATCACTAATTGCAATAGAATCCTTCTTACAAAGAGGATGATCCTCTCTTAAGATAGCAACCATTTTCCCCTTCGTTAATGGGACAATCTCCATATCTTTATTAGGCAAAATAACAATTCCTATATCAACAACCCTCGATACTAACCAATCTTCAACTTCTTTAATCGTTCCTTCACAAAGAACGACTTCTAAGTTCGGATACTTCTCCTTAAAAAGGTTTATCATTTTGGGTAAGAAATGTGCAGAGGCACTCGGAAAACTCCCAATTCGAATCGTCCCAACTTCGTGTCCTTTCTCCATCGCAACTTCTTGTTCAATCTTCTCTACACCGTTCAAAATCTCTCTAATATGCACAAGAATTCTGTTTCCTACATCCGTAACGATTAGCCCTTTTCGTTTATCACGTATAAGAATCGTAACTCCTAACTCTGACTCAATACTTGAAATTGCATGACTTACAGCTGGCTGCGTCATATTTAACACCCGAGCAGCCTTCGTAAAACTACCTAACTCAACAGTTTTTATTAATACTTGCAGTTGTGTAATGGTCATAACTAATCACTTATACTCCTTATAAAAAAGATTCATTTTATTTATTACAGTCGATATCATATCATAGTGAAATGAATAACAACAAGGAGGTCTTACCGTGACACAGCTTTCTCGAACTAAGACGGCCATAATCCTTACCTTTCTCGTTTTCATGTGGGGAATCAATTGGCCTTTATCTAAGTTTGCCCTGCATTATACACCACCCGTTTTATTTGCAGGCGTTCGAACTTTAATTGGAGGTTTCATTTTACTCCTTTTCGCATTACCGAAATACAAAGAGTTACACTTAAAAGAAACTTGGCATTTATACGTTATTTCTTCTTTACTTAACATCATTATATTTTACGGATTACAAACTGTAGGCCTTCAATATATGCCCGCTGGGTTATTTTCCGCCATTGTATTTCTACAACCTGTTTTACTCGGCATTTTCTCATGGATTTGGCTTGAAGAATCTATGTACGGCTTAAAAATTTTTGGGCTTGTTCTTGGATTTATTGGCGTAGGTGTCATTAGCTCTAGTAGTTTAACTGGACATATTTCTATTATTGGAATCCTTCTCGCGATAGGATGCGCTATTGGCTGGGCACTTGGCACAGTATTTATTAAGAAGACTGGGCACCGCGTTAATTCCATTTGGATGGTAACACTTCAGCTTATTATTGGCGGACTTTGCTTAATTGGATTTGGTTCAGAGTTTGAAAGCTGGTCTAGTATCGCTTGGAGTATACCATTTGTTAGTGTACTACTCTTTATTTCATTCTTTGTTATTGCAATGGGATGGCTTGCATACTTCACTCTTGTTGGAGCTGGTGAAGCAAGTAAAGTTGGGGCTTATACATTTCTTATTCCACTAATCGCTATTATTGTAAGTTCAATTTTCTTACATGAGGCCATTACTATTAGCTTATTCATCGGACTATTATTTATTGTGGTGAGTATTTGTTTCGTAAATATAAAGCCGAAAACACTTACTGTAAGGCAGCAGGTTGAAGTGAAATAAAAATGAAAAAGAGCCTGCTGTGTGTAGGCTCTTTCTTATATCTTACTTTTTACGACGCACTACAAAAACACACGCCCCTACCGACGATACAATCGCCAAAATAGATAAGACAATCGCTATTACTTGCATATTACTAGTACCTTTATTCTGTTCTACACTAGACACTTCACCATGTTCTCCTGTTAATGACGTACCTTTTGCAATTGTAGTAAGTGAATGTGGTTTTTCAGCTTTTTCATCGCCTGTCCATTCAACAATTTCTCCGCCTTTATATTGTTGATATGCATCCCAAGCTATTTTTTGTTCTTTATCCGGATTTTTAGCGACGAAAGTAAATCGCTGGAACTGGCCAGGTAAAATCCCTTCTCCTGTTGCTTCCCATACTACAGTTTTCACTTTTCCAGCATTATCTTTTTGCTCTTCCACTTTCCATCCTGGTACTGGTTCATACTGTTGGAATTCCACTCCAGACGGTATTTTCAATGTAACTTTTGTCGTTGCTACATTCTTTTCAACTGGTACTTTTATCGTGTAAGTCTCCCAAGAATTAACGTCCGAAGTTGCTGGTTTCACAGTGACGTGCGCACTAACAGGTAACGAAAAAATGCCCATTGCAATAATTGTTGCGATCATTGTTGTGCCAATTTTTTTTATACGTTTCATTTTCTATTAACTCCTTTTTATTTATACCTTCTCTTTATCTGCCGCCTACTATAAATTTATAATCCGCATCAAAGCTATCAAGAAATTTTGTTAATCCGTGCACTTGTATATTCCAGTTTCCTGTCATGTTAATATACATACCTTCCGCTTCATATTCTCCTGGTGACACGGCCGAAACTTTAAATGAACCTTTCCCCATGTTCATATCCAATGATTGCGTAGTTAAAATAATTTGCTCCATATCAGTAACAGGTTGGCCATTTTCATCCCTTAAAGTAATATGGAATGTATTTTGTCCTACTTTATTAGGACTTACATGTAAAGTAAGTTCATACCCATTATCTAATTGCTTACTCTCTGTAAAAGGTCCAGTAGGAGGCATCGGTGGTGTTTGTACGTTTGTCATAAAAGCTACGATGACAAAGATGATAATTCCTATGATAAACTCTACTTTCACCGTAGCGCCTAATCCTTGCTCCGCTCTCATTTTCCCTTTCACATAGTGAACAATTCCCAATATCCCCATGAAAATGAATAAAAGTATCTTCGCTAATAAAGCTAAACCATACTTCGTATCAAATAACGAATGAATTGTTGGTATAAAGAATGTACTGTTAAAAAGACCTGTTATTAAAATCACGATGACAGCACCTGTTGCCCACGGTGAAAAACGCTTAATCATATCCCAATACATATTCCACTTGTCTTCCTCTTTACGTAAAAGAAGAATAATGGATGATAGACCTCCAACCCATAACGAAGCTGCGAATAAATGTAGAAAGTCCATAACGACCGCAATCTCTTTAAACTTTAAACCAAATGCATGACTATTAAAGGCTTTCATAACAAGTATCCCGATAAACAATAGTATTGGAATGCTCCATACTTTAAACGACGACAGCTTCTCACACTTCATCGCAAAATAAGTAACAATGATAAGCGAACTAATAAGAACCATTTGAGTAATCCACACATATCCAAAAACAGAAAGCTGTAATGTTTCTTTTAATAGTAATGGATCGAATGCTTCTAACCATGAAACATCAGCATTTATTTTCGCTTGCAATGGCAGATTGAATAATAAGCTAATCAATATACCCAATAATGAGATCCATATTATGTTCTTACTCCTTGATCGAACCGAGGTTGCATTCCCTTTATACATAATAAGATTAAAGAATAGCACTCCTATAAATAGTGAGAAACTTGTATATAAAACTCCACGTTCCATAATCATATCTATTTTCGGGACATACCCCATCTCTTCTACTTGTATATCGTCTGCTCCCGCTTCTGCTGACCCAATTCGGAACGGAATCACTCCTTGAATGGGATGCCCATCAGCAGAAATCACTTTCCACTGAATAGAGTAGAGTCCGTTTTTTAAATTTTCTTTTAACCCTACTTCTAATAATTTTTTATTTTCTTTATCAATATGAGCATCTTTTAAATCTACTCTTGTACCTGAGGTATCTCTTACAAACAATGTATTAAAATGCGAAACTTGTATATCCTCATCAAATTCAATTTTCACTGCAGATGGTGCTTTCTTCAACGTTTCATTTTCAGTAGGGTTTGATTTCACAATGTACGCATGAGCAGATGCGCTTTTCGGCATCGATATAATAAGCATACATACAATTAATAACCATGCCCCTAACCTTCTCATTACTTTCACACTCATTTCACTTCTTTCTTCCTCATCGCTCTATTTTCATTACATCTACTTACCAAGTCGATTACTTGAATAAATATTAACCTGATTAAATATAAACTTCTATACAGTAAAACTCTTTATTTCTCTTCCACCTCAAAACTTCTAATATAATAGTAACTACCTTCACAGATACAACTTACATTTTTAAAGTCGATTGTTATTATATCATAAAATATATTTATGTAAGTTCCTAAAGAAGAAAGGTTATCGTGAATTATTTGTGAAGAAAGTGTGAAATACATAAATAAAAAAGGCATTACGTTATTACGTAATACCCTTCTTCAATCATAAAATTTCTTTACTTCTCTTCTGGATAATCACAATACTCAATGATTGTTCCCTCTGTATCCGCTGGGTTAAGATATATTAATCTTCTACCGTGCTTATTAATCCGAAGTGTGTGCTCTAATGTCCGAATACCTTGTTCTTTTAAATCTTCTAGAGCCACATCTAAATCATCGACACGATACGCAACGTGATGAACACCTTTACCTTTTTGTTTAATAAAACGGGCAATTGGAGATGTCTTATTATTCGTCGGTGCAAGTAATTCAATTCTATCTCCATCCACTTCAAGAATGGCTACTTCGCTTTCCACACCAGGAGCTTCACTTACGTAACGATCTATTAAAGTTCCTAGTAACACATTTTCATAAAAACGTATCGTACTATCTATATCTCGAACTGCGATGCCGATATGATCAATTGTTTTTTTCATTTTATTTCCCCTACTACTTTATTTTTTCTATCCTTATCAATAGTAACAAAAAAAGTTATAGAAACAAGTTCTATAACTTTTTTATTTAACCTATTTTCTTATTCGCACTAGCTGGTTGAACTTGATTTTTTGCTTTTAAAACGCTACTGCCATATCCGATAAATCCACCGATAATCGCTGGGAAAATCCATCCTAATCCTACTTCTTGCATCGGAAGGAATTTAGTGAACACTCGGCTTACTACTTCAATGTTAACTCCAGCTGCACTTAATCCATCGAATAAGCTGATGATAAATGTTACGATTAAGCTCACTTGATAAACTTCAGCTCTTCCTTTGAATAATGAATGGAAGAATGTTAAGAAAATCAATACGATTGCTAGTGGATAAATTGCTGTTAGTACTGGAACAGAAACTGCGATTAATTGTGTTAATCCTACGTTTGCAACAATTGCACTAAATACACATAGCGTGATGGCAATCGCTTTGTAAGGAACATTTGGGAATAACTTATGGAAGAATGAAGAACATGCTGATACAAGTCCCACACTAGTTGTTAAACACGCTACTGTAATCATTAATCCTAATAATATTCCGCCATATGATCCAAAATAATAGTTAGAAACTTTCGCTAATACTTCTCCACCATTCTCTAAATGTCCAAGCTTTGCAACACTTGAAGCACCCATATAAGAAAGAGCTGTATAGATAATTGCTAAAATAGATGCTGCAATGATTGTCGCTTTTGCACAAACGACCATAATTTGCGTTTTCGTTTTCGCACCTTTTTCTTTAATTGCATTAATGATGATGATTCCGAATACGAATGATGCAAGCGTGTCCATCGTTAAGTATCCTTCTTGGAACCCTTTAAAGAATGCGTGTGATGTATAAGCTTCAACTGGTGCTTGCATTTCTCCAATCGGGTGAATAAAAGCAACGATTACTAAAATACCGATGAATGTTAATTTAATTGGCGTTAAGATTTTTCCAACAATATCGACAATTTTCGCGGGATTTAGCGAAAAAAAACAAGTGATGCTAAAGAATACAATTGTGAAAAGAATTAAAGGTGTAGAACCTAATCCTTCTGGCATAAACGGTTTAAGACCAATTTCATAAGAAACATTTCCTGTTCTTGGTATTGCAAATAACGGGCCAATCGCTAAGTATAAAACTGTTGTAAACACAATCCCGAATACTGGGTGAGCACGACTTGCTAATGACTGTAAATCATCTTTACCCGAAAAACCAAATGCTAGTACACCTAGTAGTGGTAATCCAACACCCGTTACTAAAAATCCAGCGTTAGCAATCCATACATTCTCTCCTGCCGATTGACCGAGCATTGCCGGGAATATTAAATTTCCTGCTCCAAAAAATAGTGCAAATAACATTAATCCAATAACTACTATGAACGAAAACGGTACTTTATTCGCCATAATATAACCCCCATTCAAATTTCCTTATCTCATTTTCCATTTTTAACTAATTGAATTTTCTGAATATTAAATTCGACTATCAACTATTCTTGAACTTATTATAATTTGTCATATAATATTTTGCAATACTATTTTCAAACTTTTCATTCATTTTATAAATATACATTTTTTAACATAGAAATAGACTAAAAAACCAACATGGTCATCCATGTTGGTTTTTTACATTTACTATCAATTAAAATTTCGCCGCTACTTTCTTAACGTTCTCTAAACCTTCTTCAACAATTTGTTGTGAACGATCTGGATATTGATTGTGCCCTTCAATTACAACAGTCTCTGGATTTGTAATTCCCCAGAACCCAAGCACATTCGTTACATAATTAACCGCCATTTCCATAGGAGCCATTTGTTCTGAAGAATAATCCGAACCACGCGCCCCTAATACAACGACTTTCTTATCACCAACTAAACCTACTGGGCCATTTGCTGTATATTTAAATGTTTTTCCAGCTTGAGATAAGTATGAAATATATGTGATTAATGGTGCTGGTACTGTGAAGTTCCAAAGTGGGAACGCAAATACAACTTTATCAGCTTCTAAAAACTGATTTAAATATTGATCTACTGTTGCTACAGCCTTCTCTTCTTCTGCTGTTAATTCCATTCCTTGACTACGTTTGTATCCACCTGAAATAGCGATGTTTCCGTAGTACGGAAGATCTAATGCAAATAAATCTAACTCTGTAATTTCTGTATTTGGGTTCGCTTCTCTATAAGTACTTACAAATGTTTCATACATTTTTGAACTAATTGCTTGCTCCGCTGGACGATCGTTTGCTTTTACAAATAATACTTTTGACATTGTTTTATTCCCCTCTACTTTTGTATTTTCTTCTTTTTTACCAAATAACGAGCTAAATAATCCCACTTTCTTCACCTAAACTTTCTTATCATATTCATTATTCATCATCATAAAAATTCTTATTCTAGTAAAAAGTTCCAATAGATACCTTAAGTAAAAACATAAAAAACTTTTTGTTATTTAATTACCTTATGTAAGTGATTGTAATACAGTAACTTACTTTAGTCAAGTAACTTTAAATAAAAAATAATATCTCAAATTAAAAATAATATCCCCAATACAATTAAAACACCCATTATAACTTTATTATTTGTATAATGGATTTAGAGAGGGCAATTCATATTTAGAAAGGATTTACTCATGAGCACTATAGAAAAGATTCAAACTTTTATTATTCTTTTTGCTGTTACATGCGGCATCGTACTCGGACAATTTAATTTGATACATATGTATTCAGAGCACTTTATTGTCCCCTTCTTATTTTTCATGCTGTACGGATTATTCCTCATCATCCCATTGAAAGAGATAAAAAATGGATTCCGTAATTTAAAATTTGCTGGAACGAGTCTTACTATTAATTTTTTATGGACACCTTTACTCGCTTGGGGATTAGGTGCACTATTTTTTTCAGATCATCCAGCACTTTGGGTTGGATTTATTATGTTAATGGTTACTCCATGTACAGACTGGTACTTAATCTTTACTGAAATAGCGAAAGGAAATGTAGCACTTTCTACTGCAATTTTGCCTGTAAATTTAATTTTGCAAGTACTACTCCTTCCCATTTATTTATTTTTATTTGCTGGTGTCATGAAGACTGTAGCGGTTTCTGTTTTAGTAAAAAGTATTGTTATTGTAATCGTCTTGCCATTTGTACTTGCACACGCTACAAAATTCATTATGTATAAAATGAAAGAAGCTGAAACACTTGAGAATAAACTCATTCCGTTTTTCAACTCTGCGCAAATTGTATTTTTAAGTTTAGCGATAGTAGCGATGTTTGCATCACAAGGTAAATATTTACTACAAAATATGAATGTCGTTTTACTATTACTCATTCCTGTTCTATTGTTCTTCATCATTAATTTCGTACTCGGACAATTTATCGGACGCATTATGCGTTTATCTTATAAAGATACAGTAAGTTTAAACTTAACAACATTAGCAAGAAACTCACCTGTTGCACTTGCTATTGCTGTAACAGCTTTTCCAGACGAGCCTCTTATCGCACTTGCACTCGTTATTGGACCGTTGATTGAACTGCCAGTACTTGCTTGTGTTTCACAAGTGTTGTTACTTATTAAGACAAAACGGCAATACACATAATAAAAAACGTCCTATTTTAGGACGTTTTTTATTTTTGAAAAATCTCATACAACACTTATTTCTTATTTATCATTACAAATGAAATAACCGAAACTAAAAACGTAATAATACCAATTATAATAAATAAAATAGAAGCTGAAATTGACTCTAAGAAATATCCTGTTATTGCAATTCCAACTGGAGTAGATACTAATAATAACGAACTTAAAAAACCGAAAAATCTTCCTTACACTTCATTTGGAATTAACTTTCTATACAACACTCCAAAATATACATTACTTACCCCAAATGCAATTCCTGACAGAAAATAATAAACTGAAAATAATACCGGATTTAACGTCGTACCCATTGCAGCATTAAAAATCCCCATAATAGCAGTACATATAAAAGCAGTCGTAATCGTTTTATATGTACGAATCTTTTTCGTAATAAATGCTCCT
This sequence comes from Bacillus cereus group sp. MS39, assembly GCF_040448665.1. Taxonomy (NCBI): domain Bacteria; kingdom Bacillati; phylum Bacillota; class Bacilli; order Caryophanales; family Bacillaceae; genus Bacillus; species Bacillus cereus group sp. MS39. The sequence goes on from NZ_CP123058.1 coordinate 3,535,257, forward strand.
ATTAAAATCCCTATCGGTGATGCCGCAAAAACTATACTATACCACTGCATAGATAGATCCATCTCTCTAACAACGATTACTTGCAGTGATAGCATACACGCCGCTCCAAGCAAATTAATGATTGCAGCGTAAGCAACATTTTCAATGATTGATTACTTTTTAAAAGTGAGAACCCCTCTTTAAATTCTTCATAAAAAGGCTTTTTCTTTTCTATTTTCAGTTCACGTGGAAATTTAATTTTCATTAAAATTAAAAACGATATAAAGAATGTAAGTGCATCTAACATAAATACTCCATGAAAATTAAAAATACTAATTAAAAAGCTAGCCATTAAAGGAATGGCTACCGATATGATTTGTATTGAGATTTGTCTCAGCGTAATCGCCTGTTGAACATGCTTTTCTTCCACATATGTTACTAATGCTGCATTTGAAGCTGGAGTAAATAAAGCACTCCCAATTGAACGTATAATAAGTAACAGTAGTAACGGAATGTACAACATTTTATTATAAAATGCTATTACCGCGATTGATAATCATAACGATACATCTCATAACATCCGCCATTATCATAAGCTTTCTTCGCGACATTCGATCTGCTAACGTTCCTGTTACAGGTGCAAACAGAATTGCCGTCGTTGCTATTGCAATGTTTACCCCAGAAACAAGTATTGGAGAATTCGTTAATTTCATTACCCATAACGGTAAAACGAGCGTAGCCATTGAATTGCCTATCAAAGAAATACAACTTGCTAAGAAAAAATACGAAAAAACTTTATTGCTCCAAATACTATCACTAGTGCTATCCTCTTTTAAACTTCCAACTTGATTATTCACTACGCCCTCCGGTTTCTTCTTCTATATTTTCTTTAATTCTTTCGCTTCTGTATCACCACCTTTCTAATTCTCCATTTATATGACAAAAAACCTTCTTCAAAATCAGAAGAAGGTTTACTTATACCCATTTTCTTATCTATTAGGACTTTTAGATCCTACAGGATTTAGCACCTTTATATAACATTAGGTTGCTGAGGTTTCAAAGGGCCAGTCCCTCCACCTCTCTTAATAAGAAGTTTTTATTAAAATATCTGAATTTATTATATATTACATCAAAATAATTTCAATATGTTTTTCTATACAGTTAAAAGAGGATGACATCCATCATCCTCTTTTAACAAATTTATCATTACATTAACAAAGCCTTCCTAATTAAAAATTATCGGAAACGTAAATATAACGAAAGCTGCCCAAAGTCCGTAGATTGGTAAATACTTCGTAACGGCATTTTGGATAGCTATTGGTCCTGATTTGTTTTGCAAGAAACGCATATAGGAAAACATAATCCAAATTAGATTTGCCCAGATCAGTATGTTTACCCCTAACACAGCAAGTCTATTAGGTGTAATCCCGTAAGAAGAAAGTCTGAATATGATGGCTGACAAAGCCACAGTGTCAATAATAAGCGCCAGAACAATTAAGGCAAAATTTATATAATCTGAAATGTTCTTTTTCTCATCTGAGTCACTCTCAACAATAGAAAATATAGTAACAGCCAATACACCAAGGAGTATTCCGTTGAAGACCATTAAGAAATTGCGGTCCAAGAACGGATTTTTTCCGACCCATATAACTGTTATAAGATAGATCAACAATGTGATCAGGACAAGAGGACTAAAAATTTTAGATATGTATGGTGTAATATTTTTAGCAAGTTTAAGATTCATTGATACTAAATATGCAGCCACAATAGCGAGAGCAGCAGCACCAAATAACACAACATTACTAAAATAGAATTCTCCTATATCCAAGTCAACGAAGCTAAATAACTTCATGGTGAATACTGCTAATACCATTCCGCTCACTGCCATACTCGCGTAGAGAAGACAATATTCTAAATTAAATTTAATATAAGCTAATCTTGTACTACCTTTTGAATATTCATTTCCTGTAAACGCAATCCCTACTAAAACCCATAACATTATAGGAAAATGTAAATAAGCAAGGATACTGCTGTCTTTATAATTTAATGGCAACATATTAAGATACAATCCGGAAATTAGTAACAACGCCGCAAGGAAATAAATAATACTTTTTTTCGGAGTATTATTGTAAATAAAATAAGCAACAATAAAAGGAATTACACCAAAAGCTAGGTTAATGGGAGCAATTGCTTCCTGCTCGACAAAGTGGAAAATGATTCTGGTGCTTAGTCCAGCTAGAATAGCTAACATACCCATGAATAAGAAACCTTTTTGAAACAGCGATATTTTTTCTTTATTTGCCGTCTCCTTGAAATGCAATCTTTCGTACCAAGCAGCTAGTACCTGAGAATCAGGTTTTTCATCCCATGCTTGTGAGAATGACTTTTTAAAAACTTTCGGGTCTTTTCTATACATTCTCTCCAACTCATGAGGGTTATCCATATTTTCAATAATCAAATTGTTAATGTCCATATTTATACCTCCTCTAATTAAAAAAACAACATTTTTATCTTTTTCATAAAAAGCACCACACTTATTTATTCTGATTTCGATTTTATTATAAATCTTATCGTTTTACAATAATTTTTTATTATTTTAGGTGATATTTTTATTGTGCATTTTTACAAACACCAGTGTAAGTAATTTTGTTTTTTATTGACATGAGTAAATTAATAATTTCTTAAGAATCTATTAAGAAATAAGTGAGTTTTAGGAAATAGAATAGATTTGTGAGAAGAGAATTGATGATTCAAACAGATGCTCTTAGAACATGTCAAAAAACTAATAAAAGAATCAATTTAATAATTGTTTCTTTTCCTCAGTTGAAGTGGCAGAATTTTAGAAGTATGTTTTTGAAAGTGGGAGCGAAGTGTCCCTCAAACCCAAGAAACTCTCCTTCGTTTCGCTTGTTATAGGCAATGATTTCTTTAGCTTTCACACGATAAAGTTGTGTATAAATTGCTTCATAATCGTAGCCCGCATCCAATGTACCATATTGAATCGTCAATGACGAAAGCCACTCTTGAAAGCCCTTTAATAAAGGAATCGCGGCTTTTCCATCGTTTAAACTTGAGGATTATGAAATTGATTCAAATAAATATTTTAGGAGGTTTTTATGAAAAAAATGACTACTACAATTCCTACGTCTACTATATTATCGACTAATTTTACAGAAAATACTTATGTAGCTTCAGACACAGAAGTTTCCTTTACAAGTCCCTACAATATTAATCCAATAGCCAAATGGTTAGAAGAGCATGCAAAGCCTTTAAAAACAACTAATCCAACTGCATCTCTTAATGATTTAAAACCACTGAAGGATATGGTAGGATCAGCTTCAATCGTGGGTTTAGGTGAAACTACGCATGGGGCTCATGAAGTTTTTACAATGAAACATCGCATTGTTCATTATTTAGTATCTGAAAAAGGCTTTACCAACTTAGTTTTAGAAGAGGGGTGGGACAGAGCTTTAAAACTTGATCGTTATGTTCTTACTGGTAAAGGGAACCCAAACCAACATCTATCACCTGAATTTAACACGAAAGAGATAGTAGATCTTATTAATTGGATACAAGAATATAATGCTGATCCAAAACATAAATCCAAAGTGCGTGTCATTGGGATGGATATACAATCAGTAAGCAAAAATATTTATAATAATATAATAGAATATGTACGCAGAAACAATCAAAAGCTTTTGCCTAGTTTAGAAGAGAAGATAAAAGACCTTATTCCTGTAACAAAGGATATTAATATCTTTAGCGGCCTTACGAAAGAAAATAAAGAAAAATATATTTCAAATGCTAAACAAATCAATGCTTTATTAGAACAAAATAAAAATACTCTAAATGGAAATTCCAAAGAGTTTGCATGGATAAAACAAACTGCCCGTATTATCGAGCAGTTTACTACAATGGCAGCATCATTTCCTGATAACCCATCGGATTTTTTTTTGAAACATGATATTGCAATGTATGAAAATGTGAAGTGGACAGAAGAACACCTAGGAAAAACAATTGTATGGGCACATAATGGACACGTTTCGAAAACAAATATGATACCTTTTATATACCCTAAAGTAGCAGGGCAACATTTAGCAGAACATTATAGAAAACGGTATGTATCTATTGGAACCTCTGTTTCTGAAGGCCGATATAATGTTTATAATAGTAACCGTGAATTTGGTCCATATGGAATATTAAAATCAGATGATCCAAACAGCTATAACTATACCTTTGGACAAGTAAAAAATGACCAATTTTTACTTGATTTACGTAAAGCAAACGGAATAACAAATACTTGGTTAAACGAAAAACATCCAATTTTTTCCGGAATAACTACCGAAGGCCCTGACATACCGAAAACTGTTGATATATCATTAGGTAAATCGTTTGACATACTTGTTCAAATTCAAAAAGTGAGTCCATCTCAACTAAATCATTAAATCTTTAATAATGTGGCTCACAAGGTATAGTATCGATGGTAGTGTGAGTGACAATCAAGTCATTTAAAACATACTAGCGTTGTTTAAAAATGTCAGTCACGTTATTTCATTAAGGGGTCACTTAATGGAATAACGGTTACAAAGCTAATCAAACATTTTTATAAAAAATGATTCAGTTGAATATATTAAAAGCGTGTTTTAATCAATCTTTTTTCAAAACACACTTTTCTATTTGCTCTTTTATCATCGTTTATAGAGTTAGTTTAATTAAACTTTATTTCAGGGCTACATCAAAAAAGCACCCCCTTCTAGCAAGGCGACTGAAAAAGTGAAAGCTTTGAAAAAATATCATATATCTTTTCAATATATCTAAAAAGAAAAAGAGGTAACCGCCTGTATATAGTAGATGGTTACCTTCTTTTTCTTATGAAGTGGACTTTTTCAGTGCCCTCCTTCTAACTAAGGAGTTTTTTATCCGCAAAGGTTCATTTTTTCGAATAATCGAATCTTTTATGTTAATAGGAAATTGTATTGTACAAGAAAATACATTTTTTTCAGGAATATAAATATTAATATCTTATATCCCCTTATCTATCATTCATAGAGGAAAAATAATCTGATAATCCTATTTCATTTTTTAAATCTAAATATATTAACTCTAATTGTTCCATAGCAGAATTTCCACATACACTTATATAATATTCTTCATTTATTTTTGATGATGTAACAAATGCCTCTTTTGATTCTTTTTCATACAACGTTTTAACAAAATTCTCATTTTCAGATATCGGTACACTAAATGATTCTAACGGAATTACCATACCTAACCCCTTATATTTTATATAACTCTCTTTCGCTGTCCAAATTCTAAAAAACTCCATCTCAAGAACCTTTGAATCCAATTTTGTTAAATATTCTTTTTCTTCCTTACTAAAATAGCTAGCAATATTTAAGAAATCCAAAGATTCTATTTTTTCAACATCTACACCTATTTCAGATTCTGCAATACCTATAAATACCCATTCTCCTGAATGAGAAATGTTAAAACAATACCCAACATGATTTACTATTTTTTTCTTACCAAATTCATCTTCCTCTAATTTTATATCTTCTATATTGGCATTTACTTTTTTTGCGATAAAATATTTCACAAGGAAATTTCCTAATACTGTCCTCTGTCTATCCTCATACTTTCTCATTTCATCCACTTTTACCTTTATAAAATCATCCATAACAGAATATAACCTTTGGTAATTTGCTTTGTTCATATTTAATATATTTGCTAAATAAAGTTCTAACATGTTTTATAAACCTTTCATTAATTATATTCTTACTCAAAAGTTTTACGTATATATCATTCTTCAAAAATTAAGATCATACCATCTCCTCAAAGTGCAAAGAGAATAGTATGACCTTAAATTCATGTTACTAACCATGATAGATGATAAAATACATTCTACTATGTTTTAAAAATAATAGAATCCCTCTACTTCAATTTAATAAACTCAGCAATCATCTATTTAGCGGTCTCATATTATCATTTTTTAATGTTTAATTACTACTTTTTCAAATTGCTCACTTTCAACTTTCTTATTTAGTAAGTCTTCCAATTGATTTAATTCATTTTGAATAACTTCTTCTATATCTCCTGAACAACCACTAAAAATTGGATACGACAAGATTAAATAATTAGAATAGCTATTTACAAAAACTTCTGTACTCTTATTATAATCATCATTTTTTAGTATCTCTTGCATCTCCTCATACTCAATACTAAACCCACCTTGATAATTGATTGAAAGAACTGATGCCATCATATTTCTCATCTCGACTGTGCTGTAGTTTAATAGTTCAACTAAACTATAATGGTTTTCTTTTTTTACATTTTGAATTTCATTAACCTTTTGTTGCCAGTCTAGCAACTCATTCTCTTTAGATCCCTCAATTAGCAATGGTAACCAATCTAAAAACTCTCCAAGTGTATTACTATAATCATTTGTCATATATCTTCTATCTTCTTGTAAAATAAGTATTGGTAAAGGTTCAGTATGGACATTTGTTAATTTATTTTCTCTAGCAAGTATGTTCAAAATATACGCGAATAGTGACCAAGGTTTGTCGTTATAAAGCTTTTCTGTAGCCGAACCCATTTTAAATAATGAAACAACTGACTTTTCTAACACATTATTTATATTACGCTTTACATACTCATCCGTTTTCTCTTTAAATTTTTCTAAGTTCGATAAGTTATGGGTTTCCGCATATATTTTACTAGTTGTTACTTCATTTACATATTGTTTATACGTTTCATTTGTTTTTACATATTTTGCTTTTAAATTCAAAATGTCTATAATTTTCTCTTTAAAAATCTGATTACTTGCCTTATCCCAAATACTATGATGAATAATCACATAAATGCAATATTCTCTTTCGGTCTTTTGTGTAATTACAATATTGCTTAACATATTATTTTCAGTTAATATACTTGTACTCATTTTTCTCCGCATTCCATGAATTAAATCATATACTGCAGTAATATAAGTAGAAGTAGCATATCTTAGATCAAAGTAATTTGGCTTCCAAAACGTATTGTAACCATGTTCACAAATAATATATCTATCCGCTATTTTTTGATAAGTACTTCTTAAAATAGATTGTTCTTGAACAACTTTTTCTATAGCGGCTATAACGCTGTCTTTATCATAATCCCCTTCTATTATAATCTTTTCCTCTATCATAGTATTCGGTGTTGATAAAAACAATTCTTGCATGATTGAAGGTGTATATCCCTCTATAACTTCACCCATTTCACCATCTTTAGTAATTTTCGGTAACGATATATTATTTGTATTCTCTAACTCACTGCACAAGCTTATAAATTGTTCCTCCTCCATATTCCCTGAAACTAATGGATACTTATTCATATCAACGATATAATCTGGAACCTGTAAAAATGATAATTTATTGATTATTTCTCCCTTAATCTCGCCTCTCTTTTCACTACTTAAATCTGTCACAAACAGAACTGAGTGCTCTTTTTTCTCAACAGTTATAGATTTCAATATACTGTCTAATCCAAATTCTTCCCATATTACTTGAGTGATAGCTTCATCTCTGTTTAAATGACTTCTAGTATTTTCTATATACTTTTCATTCTTTCTCTTTTCAATACAGTGCTCAATAATAACTAACAATTGTTTTTTAAACTCATCATTCAATGCTTGCATAAATTTTTCACTATAATTTGAGCCATTATAAATTATAACCATTCGAAGTTTTTTATTAGTTACAGCTCCATTTATAGAAAGACCAGTACTAAATTCATTCTCTATTGCAATCTCTTCACCACGTGGTATATCACTCATATTAAAATAATCTGATCCACTTTCTTGATCTAATTCTCCTAAGTAATTAAAGGTAATATCAGGCTTAACATTTTCCAAAACATTTTCTCCCAATGCCTTTAACACTCCATATCCTAGACCTTTGTTTGGAATTGAGCTTAATGCCTCTTTTGTTTTTTGTATATCATTTGTAATAGAATCTCCTATCCCTGTTACAGCTACTGGATATACACTTGTAAACCAACCAACCGTTCGATCAATCACTATATCCTGATCTAGCATTTCTCTTCCATGTCCTTCAAGATTCAATGCCACAGTTTCTTTACCATCCAATTTATTAACAGCCCTACATACCGCTGTTAAAAGTAAATCATTAATTTCAGTATTGTAGGCTCTCCCTGCTTGGTACAGTAAATAACTTGTCTCGGATTCTGATAAATGCATCACTAATTCTCTAGGTAAATATTTCTCTCCTAATTGATTTGTAGGTAACTTACTTTCCTTAACTAACCTCTCGACTTTTTGCCAATATGGTATCTCTTTTTTTAGCGATTCACTTTCTCTATATTTAGTTAAAGCCTCACTCCAAAGTTTGAACGACATAGTTTTTCTAGGAAGAATTACCTCATTTCCTTGTTTAGAAAGAGTATACCCTTTATTCAAGTCTTCAATAATAATTCTCCATGATACTCCGTCTACTACCAAATGATGCATAGAAATTAGCAAGTAATCTTTTTCTTTTGTTCGGAATAATACAACTTTAACTAAAGGTCCTTCAGAAATTTCAAAGCTGGCCTGTATACTATTAGAACTATTATTAATTTTCTCATATAACTCCTCTTTATTTTGAATATGAGAATAATCATAGGAGTGATAATCATACAATGCACTTTCTTTTATCGACTGAACAACCTGTTCTCCACTTCTAAATACAGTCCTTAATGTATCATGATGCTCTACAATAGCAGTAATTGCTTTATTAAGATGTTCTTCATTCACTCTTTCACTGCTTTCCAACATAAATGATTGGTTAAAATGATTTGGCTTTTCTAATTGACTATTAAAGAAATCAATTTGGATTGGCGTTAATGCTGCAACTCCCGTTACTTCACTTTGATCAATTATTATGTTTCTCGCTTTACTTATACCTAGACATATTTTACGAATAGTTTTATTTTGCAAAATATTACGAACATCCGTTCCGTACCCGTTCTCACGTAGCTTTGAAACAATTCTAATCGCCTTAATTGAGTCTCCTCCTAATTCAAAGAAACTATCATCGATTCCTATACGTTCAATACCAAGAATTTCCTCAAACACTCTTGCTACACATAATTCAATTTCATCTCTTGGACCAACATAATGATTCGAATTATCAAAATCAGGAATAGGCAATTCCTTTTTATTCACTTTCCTATTTTGTGTCATCGGTAAAGCGCTTAGTTGCATAATATATGTTGGAACCATATATTGTGGAAGAGTTTTTCCTAATTGATTCTTAATTTCTTCGGTTATGATTTTTTGTTTACTAACTACATAACCACATAAATATTTGTCATTATTCTTTTCTATTAAAGTAACAGCTACATCTTGAATATAAGGTATCTCTCTAAGTTTACTTTCAATTTCCCCAAGTTCAATTCTAAACCCTCTAATTTTAACTTGTTCATCAATTCTTCCTAAATATTCTATATTCCCATCTTCAAGCCAGCGTGCCAAATCCCCTGTACGATAGATTTTTTCTTCAGGAACCAGTGGATTTACAACAAATTTTTCAGCTGTTAATTCCGCTTTATTTAAATATCCCCTTGCTACACCGGCACCCCCGACACATAATTCTCCTGGAATACCAATTCCACATAAATTATGTCCATTTAAGATATGAACTGTTGTGTTAGATATCGGCTTCCCAATTGGAGTTTTTTCTACTAACTCTTCTGAACAAATAGGATAATGTGTTGTAAATGTCGTATTTTCAGTCGGCCCATACACATTTGAAAGTTTTAATTTTTTATTGCTCTTAACTAATTTTTTAACATGTTCTTCTGATGTAGTTTCTCCACCAAAGAGCAACTGATCTAACGAATCAAAAATTGTACAATCTGTAATAACTAATTGATTAAATAAAGCAGTTGTAATAAACATCGTGTTAATTCGATATTTAGCTAACATTTGTTTTAATGCTTCTACATCCATTAATACATCTTGTTCAACAAGGTATAATCTTCCACCGTTTAATAAAGAACCCCAAATTTCAAATGTGGATGCATCAAAAGCTAATGATCCCGTTTGTAGAATCCCCACATCATGGAAATTAACATAATTTGTATTTTTAACCAAACGAATTACATTTCTATGTTCTACCATAACTCCTTTAGGTTCACCTGTAGTCCCAGAAGTATAGATCAAATATGCTAAGTCAGTTGTTTGATTCATGACTGTAGGATTTTCGCAAGACATATCATAAATATTTTCTTGTTTTAAATTAAGTACAGTTAAAGAACCATCAAGCAGCTCTGGTAAATTCTCAACTTCCGTAAGAAGCACTTTTGCACGACTATCTCTAAGCATATAACGAGTTCTATCTATAGGTTGTTTCGGATCAATTGGTAGATAAGCTCCACCTGCTTTTAATATTGCTAAAATCCCTATTATAGTTTCAATTTTACGTGTAGCCCATATCCCTACAAAATCATTTGGTTGTACTTGTAACTTTTGAAGCTGGTGTGCTAATTGATTTGATCTTTTATTCAAATAACCAAACGTATATTCAAGACCATTAGAAATAACAGCTACTTTTTCAGGTGTCTTTTCAACCTGTTTTTCAAAGAGCTCAACAATTGTACTCTCACCAGGAAATTCAGTTGTCGTTATATTAAATTCTTCAAGTACTTTTTTATACTCAGAATAACCCATTAATGGAATATCATAAATATTTCTTTTTGGATTTTCCACTGCATTTTTTAATAACTCGGAATAGTGTAATCCCATTCGTTCTATTGTTGATTGTTTAAATAAGTCTGTACAATATTCCCATAACAGCTCATAGCCACTTTCAATTTCTGTCATACTAACTGTCAAGTCAAATTTAGATATTTCACTTTCTGATTCAATTTGCTCTAATTTAGTATTTCCTAATTTCAAATGACTTTCCTCATTATTTTGCAATGCAAACATAACATCAAATAAAGGATTTCTTGAAATATCTCTCTCTAAATCTAAATTCTCAATTAATTCTTCAAATGGATATTCCTGATTATCATACGCTTTCAAACATTTCTCTTTTAACTGCTCTATTAATTGTAGATAAGTAAGATTTGGCTGCATATCTCCTTTAATCGCTAATGTATTGACAAACATTCCAAGCATATTTTGTGTTTCAGGGTGGGTTCTTCCAGCGATAGGTGTTCCAACAATAATCTCTTCTGTTCTAGCATATCGACTAAGCAATAACATAAATGTTGATAATAAAACCATATATTCTGTAGCCCCAGTTTCCTTACTTATCAACTTTACTGCTTCTCTTGTATTACTACTCAATTTCGTTTTAATAGAGTTACCTTTAAAACTTTGTTTTTGTGGCCTTGGATAGTCTGTTTGTAAATTTAGCAATGGCAATTCACCAGAAAATTCATCTAACCAATATTTCTTTTGCTCTTTCATAACATTAGAATTTTGCCATACACTATAGTCTTTGTACTGTACTTTTAATTCCGGCAAATCCTCGCCATTATATATTTTCGAAAATTCTTCAAACCACACACCAATTGAACCACCATCACAAATAATATGATGAATATCTAACATTAATATCGATTCATTTTCTGAAATTCCTACTACTTGCACTCTCATCAATGGAGCTTTATTTAAATCGAACGGTCGCACAAAATCCTTATAGATCTTATCAATATTTAACTTATTCCCTTTTCTGTATCCAACAGAAAGTTCAACATTGTCTTCAATTATTTGGACTGGTTGTCCATTCTTCATAGTAAAATGTGTTCTTAATACTTCTTGGCGCTTAATCAGAGCATTGACCGTTTGCTGCAACTTCTCCAAATCAAGACTACCTTGTACTCTCATCATTCCCGGCATATTGTATGTGATATTCTCACCTTGGATTTGATCAATAGCATATAATCTTTTTTGAGCTGAGCTCATTCCATAACTTGGTTTTTTAGGCTGTTTTTCAATAGGCTTATTCTTTTCTAAATCGGTAGATTGCTGTAATTTCTGAGAAATTCTACGCACGGTCTTCTCTTCCATCACATCTCTCAATGGAATTCTAGTCCCTAATTTTTGCTCTATTTTGTTTACTAATCTAGTTGCTCTTAATGAATGTCCTCCTAATCTAAAGAAACTATCATCAATGCCAACCTGTTCAATTCCTAAAATTTCTTGAAATGCTTCTGCAATAACTAACTCAATTTTGTTTCTAGGTGAAATGTATTGCTCTGTCCCTTTATGTTCTGGCATTGGTAAAGCTCTTCTATCTAACTTTCCATTCCTAGTTATAGGTAATTTTTCAAGTTGAACAATATATGTCGGTATCATATATTCTGGTAGACTACCTTTTAAATAATTCAATATATCTCTGGATTCTATTCCATCATCGTAGCAAACATACGCACATAAATACTTTTCATGTTTCTCTTCATTTACAATCACCGACACATCACGAATACCTTCTATTTTTCTTATAGTATTCTCTATTTCACCAAGTTCAATTCGGAAACCTCTAATTTTAACCTGTTCATCTATTCTTCCCAGATATTCCAAATTACCATCTTCTAACCATCTTACCAAATCACCGGTTTTATATATAATTTCACTTGAATTATATGGATTATTAATAAATTTTTCTTTCATCAACTCTGGTCTGTTTAAATATCCTTTTGATAATCCATCTCCACCAACACATAGTTCTCCAGGCATTCCAATGCCACATATTTTATTATTGTCTAAAACATAAACCTGCGTATTAGATATCGGCTTTCCAATTGGAATGTTGCCTCCATCAAAATCATTACTTATTGGATAACAAGCTGTAAATGTTGTATTTTCAGTTGGGCCATAACCATTGCATAATTTAATTTTCTTATTTCGAGCAATCAATTGTCGAACATGTTCTGCTGATGCCGCTTCTCCACCAAATAGAACTTGGTCTAACGAATCGAAAATCTTATAATTAGAACTAATTAAATGATTAAATAGAGTAGTTGTAAACCACATCGTATTTATTGCAAATTCAGATATCATTTGTTGCAGTAGCTTAGGATTCATTACTACTTCATCATCAACTAAATAGAGACTACCTCCATTTAACAAAGCTCCCCAAATTTCAAACGTAGATGCGTCAAAAGCAAGGGATCCCGTCTGTAAGATTCGAACATTTTCAAAATCTACATAATCCGCATTTCTCACTAAACGATTTATATTTCGATGTTCTACCATTACCCCTTTAGGAGTTCCTGTAGTACCAGATGTATAAATTAAATACGCTAAATCCCTAGATGTATTTACTATATTTAAATTTGACGATAATTCATCTTTAAGTGCTGCTTTCTGTAAACTAATTTTTTCTAAAGATAAATTATTAAACAATGAAGCATTTATATCAGTTGCTAAAATGAATTGTGCATCACTATCTTTAAGAATGTATTTTACTCTTTCAATTGGTTGTTTCGGATCTATCGGTAAATAAGCACCACCCGCTTTTAATATACCTAAAATTCCAATAATAGTTTCTATTTTTCTTTCAGCCATAATTGCAACAAATTGGTTTTGTTCCATTCCGAGCTTTTTGAGCTTTCTTGCCACTTGATTCGCTCGTTCATTCAAATAATGATAAGTAATTCTTTGATCTTCTGAACCAATAGCAATTTCATTAGGAATTTTTTGTACTTGCTCTTCAAATAGTTCGACAACTGTTTTATTGTCAGGATACTCTGTCTTAGTTGAATTGAATCCATTCAACACCAATATTTTTTCTTCCTCATTTAATAATTCAATGTTATTTACCTTTATCTCTGGATTCTCTATAACACTTTTCAGAATCAAAGATAATCTATTAAGAATTCTTTTCACTTCATGTATTCCAAATAACTCAGTATCAAAGATCATGCCTAAATTTAATACTTCCGTTTGATTTACACTTAAAGTCAAAGCATAATTCGTTTGCTCTCTTCCGTCTACCATCATTAAATTCAATCTCGTATTTAAATTACGCTCTTCTGAATGATAATTTTCAAACGCAATCATAGTTTGAATTAAATCATTACCTAATATGCTACAATTTTGTATCTCTGCTAATGAACTATAGTCATATTGTGAGGTTTGTAAAGCTTGTTCTTGTAAGGTTGATACTATGCTTGAAAAGCTATCGTCTCCTTGATTTTTCACTCTCACAGGTACCATATTAATAAAGAGACCTACCATTTCTTCAATTCCATTTAAATTAACGTTTCTTCCTGATACTACTTTCCCAAAAATTACATCCTGTGTGTTGTTATATCTCTGTAAAATTATTCCCCATGCAGTTTCTATTACAGTGTTAACAGTAACCCCAAGCTTATTACTCATTTTCTCTAGCTTTTGAGTTTCTTCTTTAGATAAACTTATTTCAATTCTTTGAACTTCTTCGCTAGCTTCTTCATTCTTTCTATTGCCTATCGGCTTTATACCTGCCGGTTCTTCATAATCTTCTAAAAGCCTTGTCCAATATTTAAGAGCTATTTCCTTATCTTTATTTTGTGTTAATCGGATATAATCTTCGTAACTAGATGTTTTTTGAATAGACTCTTTCAAATCACTCTTTGTTTTTTTCATGTATAACTGTTCATAAAACCAAATCAAATCATTCATTAATATGGATAGACACCATCCATCCATAATGATATGGTGAAAACTTATAATCAGTCGATAATCTTCTTCATCCAATTTAACTAAAATTACTCGAAGGAAGCTTTCTTTTTCAAAATCAAAACCTCTTCTTACATCCATTTCCCTTATTTTACCTAATTCTACTTGCCTATTTTCTATTTCTGTTAAATCAATTTGTGTAAATTCAATTTCTTTATCTTTTAATAGCACTTGTCTAGGGTCACTTACATCTTTGAAAACTATATTTGTTCGTAAAACTTCATGTTTTGCTACAAGTAACTCAAAAGATTCTTTCAAAATCTTTTCATTTATAGCGATATTGGACTGGAATACAGTCTGAACTACATAACTTGTTGAATCTTCATTGTGTAATTTATGATATAGCATTCCTTCTTGCATTTGTGTCATAGGATAAATTCTCTCTATATCATATCCTTGCTCTTGAAGCTTATTCTTCACTAAAGCAAATTCATTATCACTCCAATTCAATTCTCCAAAATCGGATGCTGTATGTTCACATTGCTCAACCATAATACAATGCTCTATAACTTCTATTAGCTCTTTTTTAAAGCTTTCTTTCATTAACTCCATATTTTCAGTATTAAATTTTGATTTATCATAACTTATTATCATGTGGAATACATTATTAGAAATTGCTCCATTAAAGGAGATTGGTGTCCCAAGATCATTATCGTCTGAAACATTCTTTCCACACGGTAAATCACTCATTACAAAATTCCCATGGCTATTTTCTTGAACAAATTCTCCAAGATAATTAAAAGTAATATCTGGTGTAACACCTTCTATGACACTTTCTCCCAACCTTTTTAATACACCATATCCCATTCCACGATTAGGTACTTTTCGCAATGTTTCTTTTGTATTCCGAATATCCTCTCGAATACTTTTACCAATATCACTTATTGCAACAGGATATACACTAGTAAACCACCCTACGGTCCTGTCAATTTCTGAAACACCCTCTATCGTTTCTCTTCCATGCCCCTCCATATTGACAGCTACTGTACTTTTTCCTGTTACGTTATTTACCGCTCTAGATAAAGCTGTTAGTAATAAATCATTAATCTCTGTATTATAAGCCTTACTAACTTTATATAACATTTTATTTGTTAATTCTTGTGTTAAAGCTAGCTCTATATGCTCCATGTTAAATTTATCTTCGTTTGATATTTTTTCTATTAAACTCTCTTTTACGTTCTCTTCAATTTGTTTCCAATAAGGAATTTCTTTCTTTAAAATATGGCTATTACGATATTCTCGCAATAAATTACTCCACTCTTTATATGACATTGTCTTTGATGGTAATGTAGGAGTACCATCTTTACTATTGTACCCTATATTTATATCCTCTATAAGAATTCTCCACGATACGCCGTCTACTACTAAATGATGGGCACAAAGAAACAAATAATCATTTTTCTCAGTTTTAATTACTGCTGCTTTTAATAACGGTCCCTTTTCTAAATCCATACTCATTTGAAGCTTATTTACTTGATCATTAATTCTTGAATATACGTCTTCCTTTCCTCTGATTTCCAATAAATCAATGTATTGTAATTCATATAATTCACTATCTGTAATGGTTTTTATTTTTTGCTTTCCATCTTGAAATACTGCTCTTAACATATCATGGTGCTTAACAATTGTAGCTAGTGTATTTTCAATTTTCTTTCGATCAATTCTTTGTTTACTTTCTAGCATAATTGATTGATTAAAATGTTCAGGATGAGCTAGATTGCTATGGAAGAAATCCATTTGAATCGGTGTTAGCTCTATATCACCAACGACTTCTTGTTGATCTACCACTTTTATTTCCGCTTTATTTACTCTCGTACTAATATTACGTATAGTTCTATTTTGCATAATTGTTCGAACATTTATTTCGTATCCATATTCTCGTAATCTAGATACTATACGAATTGCCTTAATCGAATCACCACCCAATTCAAAGAAACTATCATCAATACCTACACGCTCTGTTCCTAAAATTTCTTGAAATACCTTAGCGATATCTAGCTCTATCTCATCTCTTGGAGGAACATAACTTTCGGAACTTGTAATATTAGGTTCAGGCAATCCTTTTTTATCAATTTTCCCACTTCTTGTTACTGGTAATCGTTCTAACTGCGTAATGAATGCTGGAATCATATATTCAGGCAAGTTCTCGCCTAACTTCTTCTTAATGTTAGCGACATCTATATTTTGGGTAGTTATTACATATCCACATAAATATTTATCACCATTGTTTTCTTTAATTATAACAACGGCATCACTGATTCCTTCTACATCCCTAATTCTTTCTTCAATCTCTCCCAATTCAATTCTAAACCCTCTAATTTTAACTTGTTCATCTATTCTACCTAAATATTCAATATTTCCATCTTCATTCCAACGAGCTAAATCTCCCGTTCGATAGATTCTCTCATTTGGTCTGTAAGGATTAACTACAAATTTTTCAGCCGTCAGTTCTGCTCTGTTTAAATACCCTCTAGAAACACCTGAACCACCAATACATAATTCTCCCGGCATACCAATTCCACATATACTCTTGTTATTCAAAATATATATTTGAGTATTGGCAATTGGCTTTCCTATCGGAATGATTTCTCTATTATCTTTCCCGTTAAATCGATATGAAGTAGCTACAACCGTAGCTTCAGTTGGACCATATAAATTGTTTATATTGTCTATACTTGCCCCTGTTATCTCCTCATACTTCGCTATCAGATCACTAGTAAGTGGTTCAGCTCCTAAATATAGTCTTTCAAACTGCTTTAATTCATCCGCTTTTCCATTTTTTTCTGCATATTCCAACAACATTCTGAACATTGATGGTACTAACAGAGCTTGCTTTTTCTCTAAAAGAGTTAATAACTCTCTAGGTTCTTTGTTTTGTACTTCAGAAATAATTAACAGTTTTCCTCCTGATAAAGTAACAGGGAAAATTTCCCAAACTGAGCCATCGAAGATATAGTTTAAATTTTGAAGAACAACCGTATCTTCTCCATACTTCCCTTCATCGATTTGCCAATTAGATAGATTCATTACATTCCTATTTTCAACCATTACACCTTTCGGTGTTCCTGTTGTACCAGAAGTATAAATGACATATGCCAAACTATCTGGTTGAGAGATAGGAACTGGGTTTATCTGATCCTCTTCACAATTTGTAAGATTAACAAGTATAGTTGAAGCATCTATATGATCTACTATACTTTGATTACCTTCACCCACTAACAATACTTTTGCCTTACTATCGTTCAACATAAAATTAATTCTCTCTACCGGATATTCTGAATCAATTGGTAAATACGCCCCACCTGCTTTTAGTACACCATAAATCCCAACAATCATTTCTAGCGAACGCTTTGTTACAATTCCGACAATGGATTCTGTATGTACTCCCTTGTCTCTTAAATTTTTCCCAATGGTGTTTGCCTTTGCATTCAATTGTCTATAGGTAAGGCTCTCCCCTTCATATTCTACAGCTATTTTATCTGGAGTTTTTTCCACCTGTTCTTCAAATCTTTCAATAATCGTCTTATCGTTTTGATATTCAATATGTGTCCTATTGAATTCATAAATAACTTTTTCTTTTTCTGTATCAGTTAATAATTCAATTTCACACAGTTTCTTTTGTGGGTCTTTCAAAGCATTTTTCAATAATTGGACAAATTGTTCATTCATACGAGCAATTGTTTTTTCTTTAAATAAGTCCGTACAATACTCCCATTCTACATCGTATCCGTCACTTGTTTCTATAACAGTAACAGTAATATCAAACTTTGCTACCTTACTATCAACTTTCACACCATTTACCTTATAATCTCCCATGCTCAACGAGTTCATTTCTTTGTTTTCAAATGTAAACATAATGTCGAAAATAGGGTTTCGAGAAGGCTCCCTTTCCACGCCAAGCTGGTCTACTAACTCTTCAAATGGATATTCTTGATTATCAAACGCATTTAAGCATTTTTCTCGTAATTGTGCCACCAAATCTATAAATCTTTGTGAAGATTGCAAATTCCCTTTAATCGCCAAAGTATTTACAAACATACCTAACATATTTTGGATTGCTGGATGAGTACGTCCTGAAACAGGTGTACCTAAAACAATCTCACCTTGTCTCGTATATTTACTTAGCAGCATCATAAGGTTCGCCATCAATATCATATATTCTGTTGCCCCTGTTTCTTTACTAAAGAGTTTAACAGCATTACTAGTTTTATGATCTATTTTTATGGTATTACTACTACCTTTATAACTCTGTTGCTTAGGTCTAGTAAAATCTGTAATTAGATCTAAAACCGGTACTTCTTCAGAAAACTCGTCAAGCCAATAATTTTTCTGTTCCGTCATATCTCTCGAATTTTGCCAAGCACTGTAGTCTTTATATTGCATACCCACTGGAGAGAGTTCCTCTCCATTATACAATCTACACATTTCTTCTATTAAAAGACCTGTTGAACCACCATCACAAATTATGTGATGGATATCCAACATCAAAATCGTATTTTCACCTTTTATTTCAAGTATTTTTATTCTCATTAAAGGTGCTTCACTTAAATCAAAAGGTCGAATGAATTCTTTGAAAACTCGTTGTACATGTTCTGGTATGCTTTTTTCATGCTCTAACTCTATATCAACTGTATCCTCAATAATTTGGAGAAATTTATCTTTCACATGTGCAAAATGAGTTCTTAATAACTCATGACGCACGCATAGCTGTTTTACAGCTATGCGTAAGCGTTCTTTATCAATTTCCCCCTCGACTTCTAACATGATTGGGATATTATAAGTGATATTTGATTCTTGCATTTGATCAATTACATATAAACTTTTTTGGACAGAACTCATTTTATATTTTCTATTCATTGGTACTTATACCTCCTCTTCTACTGCTACTATCAATTCTGGATAGGCAATAGTATCACTATTTGATTTCACTTCTGTATTTCTTACTTTTTCAGCTATTTTTCTAATTGTTTTTTCTGTTAATATCGTACTTAGCGGAACTCTAACTTTAAACTTTTCTTCTAATGCATTTACCAATTTAGTCGCTTTTAATGAGTGTCCTCCTAGTTCAAAGAAACTATCATCTATACCAATCACTTCAAATTCTAAAATCTCTTTGAAAATCCCCATAATACCTTCCTCTACATTATCTCTAGGTGCAACAAAATCTTCTCTATCTGTAATTTGTGGATCTGGAAAAGATTTTCTATCTAATTTACCGTTTTTTGTCAATGGGAAATTATCTAATTGCATGATATACGTCGGAATCATGTATTCCGGTAAATTTCCCCTTAATTTCTCTTTAATGTATTTAATATCGATAGATTCACTACTTATTACATATCCACATAAATATTTATCACCATTGTTTTCTTTAACAATAACAACGGCATCACTGATTCCTTCTACATCCCTAATTCTTTCTTCAATCTCTCCCAATTCAATTCTAAACCCTCTAATTTTAACTTGTTCATCTATTCTACCTAAATATTCAATATTTCCATCTTCATTCCAACGAGCTAAATCTCCCGTTCGATAGATTCTCTCATTTGGTCTGTAAGGATTAACTACAAATTTTTCAGCCGTCAGTTCTGCTCTGTTTAAATACCCTCTAGAAACACCTGAACCACCAATACATAATTCTCCCGGCATACCAATTCCACATATACTCTTGTTATTCAAAATATATATTTGAGTATTGGCAATTGGCTTTCCTATCGGAATGATTTCTCTATTATCTTTCCCGTTAAATCGATATGAAGTAGCTACAACCGTAGCTTCAGTTGGACCATATAAATTGTTTATATTGTCTATACTTGCCCCTGTTATCTCCTCATACTTCGCTATCAGATCACTAGTAAGTGGTTCAGCTCCTAAATATAGTCTTTCAAACTGCTTTAATTCATCCGCTTTTCCATTTTTTTCTGCATATTCCAACAACATTCTGAACATTGATGGTACTAACAGAGCTTGCTTTTTCTCTAAAAGAGTTAATAACTCTCTAGGTTCTTTGTTTTGTATTTCAGAAATAATTAACAGTTTTCCTCCTGATAAAGTAACAGGGAAAATTTCCCAAACCGAGCCATCGAAGATATAGTTTAAATTTTGAAGAACAACCGTATCTTCTCCATACTTCCCTTCATCGATTTGCCAATTAGATAGATTCATTACATTCCTATTTTCAACCATTACACCTTTCGGTGTTCCTGTTGTACCAGAAGTATAAATGACATATGCCAAACTATCTGGTTGAGAGATAGGAACTGGGTTTATCTGATCCTCTTCACAATTTGTAAGATTAACAAGTATAGTTGAAGCATCTATATGATCTACTATACTTTGATTACCTTCACCCACTAACAATACTTTTGCCTTACTATCGTTCAACATAAAATTAATTCTCTCTACCGGATATTCTGAATCAATTGGTAAATACGCCCCACCTGCTTTTAGTACACCATAAATCCCAACAATCATTTCTAGCGAACGCTTTGTTACAATTCCGACAATGGATTCTGTATGTACTCCCTTGTCTCTTAAATTTTTCCCAATGGTGTTTGCCTTTGCATTCAATTGTCTATAGGTAAGGCTCTCCCCTTCATATTCTACAGCTATTTTATCTGGAGTTTTTTCCACCTGTTCCTCAAATCTTTCAATAATCGTCTTATCGTTTTGATATTCAATATGTGTCCTATTGAATTCATAAATAACTTTTTCTTTTTCTGTATCAGTTAACAATTCAATTTCACACAGTTTCTTTTGTGGGTCTTTCAAAACATTTTTCAATAATTGGACAAATTGTTCATTCATACGAGCAATTGTTTTTTCTTTAAATAAGTCCGTACAATACTCCCAATTCAACTCATATCCATCTTCAATACCTTCAATGTTCATTGTTAAGTCAAACTTTGATACATTATTTGGTGTTGGCAATAAAACAACATCAGCTTCTCCAAATGTTATCTTTTCATTCTCATTATTTTGAAATGCAAACATGACATCAAAAATTGGATTTCGAGAAGGATCCCCTTCAACACTAAGTTGATCTACTAACTCTTCAAATGGATATTCTTGATTATCAAACGCATTTAAGCATTTTTCTCGTAATTGTGCCACCAAATCTATAAATCTTTGTGAAGATTGTATATTCCCTTTAATCGCCAAAGTATTTACAAACATACCCAGCATATCAATTGTATCCGAGTGAGTTCTGCCAGATATAGGACTTCCCACAACAATCTCTTCTTGTCTGCTATATCTACTTAGGAATAACATGAAGGTTGACAACAATACCATATATTCTGTTGCCCCTGTTTCTTTTTCTAGCTGTTTTATAGCATTCTTATATTTTAGTCCTAATTTAGTTATAATATTTTGTCCTTTAAAACTTTTCTTCTGAGTTCTTGGATTATCTGTAATTAAATCAAGTACCGGTATTTCTTCTGCGAATTCATTTAACCAATAATTCTTTTGTCCAAACAATTCCCTATTATTTTCCCATACACTATAGTCTTTATATTGAATTTCTGGAGTTGCTAAATATTTCCCTTCATAGAACTTCGATAAATCTCCCAATAGAGTCTTCTTTGAAACTCCATCACAAATAATATGATGAATATCAATTATTAAAATTGATTTATTTTCTGTAATCTGTACAACTTTTGCTCTTAATAATGGCGATTCACTTAAGTTAAATGGTTCTACAAATTCATTTAATAATTGCTGAATATCTAGTTCCTTATTTATCACTTCAAACTCTAGCAAAAATTCAATACTGTCAGTTATTTTTTGAATTGGTGTTCCATTTTCCATAATAAAATGAGTTCTTAAAATATCATGACGTTGTATCAACTTTTGAAATGCCTTTTCCAACCTATTCAAATCAAGGTAACCATTCACTTCTAAAATTTGAGGGGTATTATAAATAATATTTTCCCCTTGCATTTGATCAATGATGTACAGCCTTTTTTGAGCTGAAGTCAGTTCAAAACTATGACGATCTACTTGCTTTTCAATTGGCGAATATAGTTTATATCCATCCACCTCTTTAATTTCTTCAGCTAAATTCCGAACAGTTTTTAATTCCATTACTTTACGTAATGGAATTCTCATTCCAAATTTTCGTTCTATACTATTCACTAAAACTGTCGCTTTTAATGAATGCCCACCTAATTCGAAGAAATCATTATCTATTCCAACTTGTTCTATATGCAAAATTTCTTTATACATTTCTATAATAGCTGATTCAATTTTATTTCTTGGCGCGACGTAATTTTCTGCTAATACAAATTCAGGGCATGGTAACGCCTTCTTATCCAGCTTCCCATTTCTAGTAATTGGAAGCTTATCTATCTGCATAATGTATGTTGGTACCATATAATCAGGTAACATACTTTTAAGTTTCATTTTAATTTCAGAAACATTCCATTCTGCTTTACACACTAAATAACCACACAAATATTTTTCATCATTATTTTCTTTTACAACTACAACAGCATCTTGGATTCCTGGTAGAGTTCTTATTTTCTCCTCAATCTCTCCAAGTTCAATTCTAAATCCTCTAATCTTAACTTGATCATCAATTCTACCTAAATATTCAATATTACCATCCTCTAGCCAACAAGCTAAATCTCCAGTACGATAAATTTTCTCTCCTAGTTTATACGGATTTTCTACAAATTTTTCAGCAGTTAACATAGGATTATTTAAATAACCTCTCGATACACCTGCTCCCGCTATACATAATTCGCCTGGTACTCCAATTCCACATAAGGTATTTCCATTCATTATATAAACTTGTGTATTAGATATTGGCTTTCCAATTGGAACTTTTTCTATATTTGCCTGATTACTAAAATGATAAGAAGTTGCAGTAACTGTAGTTTCTGTAGGTCCATACAAATTACATAAGTTACCGAATCTTCCCCCCATCAATTCTCTTAATCTTTCCAATAAATCTTTTGATATTGGCTCTGCAGCTAAATATAATTTATTAATTAATTGAAATACCTCAGCTTGATCATGGTCCTCTATATATTCTAATATCATCCTCAACATTGATGGTGTGAGAGCTATCTGATTATGAGGTAAAAACTTTATAAGTTCCCCTGGATCCTTATTTTGATCCTCATTAAGTATGCTCAGTTTACATCCAGCTACTGAACAAGGGAAAATTTCCCAAGCTGAACCATCGAAGAAAAATGCTGTTTTCTGAACAATAACTGATTTTTCAGTGTAATTACCGTTCTCTATTTGCCAAAATACTTGATTGACAATATTTCTATTTTCAATCATTACTCCTTTAGGCATACCTGTAGTCCCAGACGTATAAATTACATACGCTAAATGATTCGGTTTTGATATCACCTTTAAGTTACTTTCTCTTTCTTCATTACATTCTGTAATATCAACAATCACAATATCAGATAAACCATTTAACAAGTCCTTACTACCAGGACCACCTAACATTATTTTAATATTAGAATCTTCAATTATGAATTCCATTCTGTTTCTTGGACTCTTTGGATCAATTGGTAAATATGCTGCTCCAGATTTTAAAATTCCGTATATTCCGATAACCATTTCCAGAGATCTTTCTGAAGTTATTCCCACAACAGAGTCTGGTTTCACCCCTGTTTTTCTCAACACCTCTCCTAAATAATTAGCTTTAGAATTAAGTTCTCTATAAGTAAGAGATATTTGTCCAAATTCTAATGCTATATTATCAGGCGTTCTCTCCACTTGCTCTTCGAATAACTCAATAATCGTTTTGTCTTGAGAGTATGTAACCTCTGTATCATTAAATTCAATTAGTACTTTTTGTCGCTCTTCCTCACTCAACAACTCAAATTCACATAGTTCCTTTTGTGGATTTTTCAAAGTATTAGTCAATAACTGTGAAAAATGTTGGCTCATACGTTCAATCGTTTCATCTTTAAATAAATCCGTGCTATATTCCCAAATGAGCTCATACCCATCTTCACTTTCCGTCATACTAACTGTTAAATCAAATTTTGCCGTGTTATTATCCATTTCTATTGCTTGTGCTTTTTGTTTTCCAAATGTTAGCTCGGTAGATTCATTATTTTGCAACACAAACATAACATCAAAAATAGGGTTTCTTGATGCATCTCTTTCGACCCTTATATTCTCTACTAATTCTTCAAATGGATAATCTTGATTTTCAAGTGCTCTTAAACATTTTTCTTTGAGTTGTTGTATTAACTCAATATATTTCATATCAGGATGTAAATTACCTTTAATAGCCAATGTATTTACGAACATCCCTAATATATCTTGAGTATCTACATGAGTCCTTCCAGCTACTGGACTACCTATTACAATTTCTTCTTGTCGACTATACCGGTTAAGCAACAACATAAAAGTAGACAATACAATCATATATTCCGTAGCACCTGTTTTTACTTGAACGCCTCTTACTAATTCTTTTATATGTTTGCTTAGTTTTGTAATAGCTCTTTTCCCAGAATAACTTTGATACTGCGGCCTCGGAAAATCAGTTTTCAAATTAAGTAAAGGTATTTCATCAGAAAACTCATTTAACCAATATTGCTTTTGCTCATTTAAATCTCTAGCATTCTCCCATACACTATAGTCCTTATACTGGATATTAAATTCTAGTAATTTTTTTCCGTTATAAAAGTTAGCTAAATCATTTAATAATATTTGAGCTGATCCCTCATCATAAATAATATGATGGATATCAATTAATAGAATGCTTTCATTTTTTTCAGTTTCAATAACCATCGTTCTCATCAAAGGTGCCTTTTTTAAATCAAAAGGCTTGATAAACTTCTTATAAACATTTAATATTTCTGTATTTTTTTCCTCTATATGACTAAAATCGATTTCTACTCGATCTTCTACAACCTGAATAAATTTGTTATTTATCTGCTCAAAATGCGTTCTTAATAATTCGTGCCGTTCTGTAAGTTTAGTTAACGCATTATATAGCTGCTTAGTATTAATCTTCTCATCAAATTTAATCATTAGTGGAATATTATATGTAATATTCGGTTCTTGCATCTGATCAATTACATACAACCTTTTTTGCGCCGAACTCATTTCATAGTAATTTTTTTCAGGTTGTTTTTTAATCGGTACATGCTGTTCTCGATTTGCATCCCTCTTTACTTCTTCGCTTAGCTTTCGCACTGTACTATTTTCTAAAATTTTTCTTAGAGGAATCCGTGTCCCATACTTTTGTTCAAGCATGTTCACAAGTCTTATCGCTCTTAGAGAATGCCCTCCCAGTTCAAAGAAACTGTCATCAATTCCCACTCGATTTACCCTTAAGATTTCTTGAAATATCCCTGAAATATATCGTTCCGTTTCATCTCTTGGTGCAACATATTTCTCATAAGAAATATGTTTGGGATTTGGTAGGACATTCTTATCCAATTTCCCATTTCTTGTTACCGGCAAACTTTCCATTTGGATAATATATGTTGGAATCATATATTCTGGTAAATTTTTTTCTAATTGAACTTTTACTTTCTTTACATTCATCTTTCTGTCAGCAACTATATAACCACATAAATATTTTTCGCCATCTAGTTCTTTCAGTACAACTGCAGCATTTTGAATACCTTCAATTTCTCTTATTTTTGTTTTTATTTCCCCAAGCTCTATTCGGTATCCCCTTACTTTTACTTGATCATCAATTCTACCTAAGTATTCAATATCTCCACTTTCTAACCAACGACCTAAGTCACCTGTTCTATATACTGTATCTCTAGGTTTAAACGGATTCTCTACAAATTTTTCCGCTGTAAGCTGAGGTTTATTTAAATAACCTCTCGTTACTCCTTCACCACCAATATATATTTCACCAACCATCCCAACACCACAAAGGTGTTCGTTATTCATAATATATATTTGGGTGTTTGCGATAGGCTTTCCTATATGAATTCCTTTTTGTTTCTCATTTATCGGAACCATATGTGAAGTAGCAAATACTGTCGTTTCAGTTGGACCGTATGAATTTACAAGATTTGCGCCAACACAATAGTTTTCATTATATTTATTTGCTAGTTCTATAGGAAGCGCCTCACCTGATAACTGTATTCTTTTTAGTGAAGTCAATTTATTCACATCTGTATAAAAAAGGAATTCCTCTAATACTGATGGTACAAAGGATAATCTCGTAACATTATGCTTCTTGATTTTCTCTGCAATTTTTTGAAAATCTCTCTCATCCTCTTTAGGCAAAAGAAATAATTTTGCACCTCTTATACACCATAAGAACATTTCCCAAATCGATAAATCAAATGCATATGTTGTTTTTTGCATAATCACTTCTGTTTCATTAAAGTCATCTTTAAGCATCCAATAAATTAAATTCATTAAATTCCTGTTTTCGACCATAACCCCTTTAGGATTCCCAGTAGTACCTGATGTATATATGACGTAAGCCAAATGATTTTGTTTTGATATATGTTCTAGATTCGTTGCTATCTCTTCCTTACAACCAATTAAGTCGATAATAGCTACATTGTTAATAATATTATTAATTACATTGTCAGCACCATGCCCTGATAACAAAATATCTGTACCACTATCTTCAAGAATATAATTTATCCTATCAATTGGTTGAGAAGGATCTATAGGTAAATAAGCACCTCCAGCTTTTAAGACTGCAAAAATCCCCAAGATCATTTCAATCGATCTATCTGTTATTATAGCTACAATCTTATCAGGTCCTACCCCCTTCTCTCTCAGTAACTTACCTAAATAGTTAGTTCTAGCGTTGAACTGTTGATAAGTTAGTTCTTGTCCTGCAAATTCTATAGCGATAGCATTAGGGGTTTTATTTACTTGCTCCTCAAACAATTCAATGATTGTTTTATTGTTTGGATATTCAGAATACGTTTCATTATATTTTATTAAAACTTGTTGTTTTTCTAATTCATGTAATATTTCTATATCTTTTAGTAAGATTGCTTGCCTTGACATAACTTGTTTACATATCATTTCTATTCTATTATGTAAAAGCTTTAGCATCATACTACTAATAGAATCTGTATCAAAATTATAAACTATCTTCAGTTTACCCTCTGTTTGCTGCAAACCAATTTCTAATTGAAAGTCCCCTTTGTTGACTGAATTTCTGTTTTTTTCCAACTGGTATAAAACTACACCTGAAAAATCATTATATCCAAAATTCCCAAAATTCAATTCAGTTAATTTTGTAGAAGATTTATCCTTTTTGCTATTAATTAAGTCTATAATTGTTTGCTCCATATTTATCTCATAACTTTTATAATTAAATGAATTCTCAATATCAAAGTTACCTATGGTTACAATATCGTTCCCCATCGACTTACCAGTTTGAAAAGCCCATAATGCAGAAAAAAATTGTAGTAGTTTAACATTATTTTTATCACAAAAATTTACAATTGATTGATACACATGTTCATCAAATAAAAAAGTTTCTATTGCCTTCCCCCTAAAATTACCATCTTTTTGAAATTTGACATCCGCATTATTTTTCAGCATATTCTCCCACCTAAAATTAAATAATATTTGTTTATAAGTACTTAAGTTCCATTAATAACGTATCATTTATTTCTTTTGCCAATTCTTTTATATGAGTATTAATAAAGAAATGATTCCCCTTCATTTTTTTATAATTACAAAATCTTGCAGTATACTTTGCCCATTTAAAAATATTATCATCTACATTATCTTCCTCAGAATAAATAATTGATATGTTAGACAAACATTTTTCTTCTTTTTTAGTGTATTTATATTCTTTATATAGTTTAAAATCAACTTCAAAATTTTTCACACACAAATCTAATAGTTCTTTATCTTCTAACAAAAAATCATAACCATCTAGACTTCTTATATTTTCAACTACTCTATCAGATGACATATTAGATACTTTTAAATTATTATCTTTTTCTTCCGGAGGACCATTTGCTACAAAATAAAGATGAAGTGGCTTTCTCCCTGTACGCTTAAGTATTTCATAGTAAACTTCAAAAGCTACTAAACTTCCCATACTATAACCTAAAATAGAAAACGGATCATCATCCAAATAATCAATTATCTTACTTGCTATATCGTCTACCATATTTTTGAAACTCGCATAATAATTTTCTGAAATACGTTCTCCATGCCCTGAATATTCAATTGGGATTACATCTACTATTTTATGCATATATCCTTTTAGTTGATAATACATAGATGCTGATCCACCTGCATATGGCAGACAAAACAACTTAATTTTTTCCATACTCTCCCCCCTTTTTTCTTTGTTAATTTACAACTCTTATCTCTCCTAAATTTGCTTTTAAATTGAATTGATAAAGTTGCTCTCCTGATAATCTAGCCTTTACTGCACACTTTCTAATCCCACTTTTATTTATTTGTACATTTGCCCTGGGTGGAATCTTAATATAAGCCCCTGCTGCACCAGGTGAACAATTCAAATCCCCACCTACTTCAGCCATCTCTAGTTTAATTTTCCCTGAAATAGACTGTACATTAGTATGTCGAATTTTTCTTAATAATTGAATATCTGCCGGACGACTGCCAACCTTTAAATCTAAAGAATCACATAAGACATCTTTTACATTCAACTTGGCAGCCTTCGTTTTAGCTTCTATTTTTTCACCTCGCAGTCCCTCAAGGGTCAGTTCACCAATATCTTGATTAATAACTAGATAATCGATCATATCCTCTGGAATACCTATGTCTAAATAAACCGATTTAGGAAATCCAACCATAAGAATTGGAGTAAAGCGAACTTTTTGTTTTAAAATTAAACAATTCGATAGTTGATTTATTTCCATTCCCTTACAATGCCGTCCTAACGATCCATTTATAACTAATTTTGTTCCTTTTATTGCATGACAAAAAATAATTCCTCCTTTAATATGAATCTCTATTTTACGTCTCCCATTCAATTCAACTATTTCCTGGTAATTATCCATTAGTTTCCCTCCTCAATTAATCTATTTCCATCCGATTTACTCTCTGCATCAATTCAAGAGCAACTAAGATTCCAATAGCAGCAATTATTACTAATATAATGACACCTAACATAGGCTTATCATAGCCAGATGCCACAGTATTCCCTAAAAGTGCAATTAATCCGAAAGCAGAAATAATTGTAATTGGAACTGATTTTTTAATAAAACCTATTCTCATAGCAATAAGGGCTACCATACTTGTTATAAAAGCAGTAATTACAATCATTAACAATGTAGAAAAAATATCTTGCTGTGAAAGAGTGTCTGGAACAATAGGAGAAATTTTTTCTGTTAAACTAAAAATAATGATAGGTATAGCAGTGCAAATAATCATAGACACCGTAGTAAAACCAAGTACAATAAGTAACTTTGCAAATAAAACTTTCTTTCGATTAATAGGATAAGAAAATAACAATGTCATTTGTTTACCTTTATATTCTTCAATAATAAAGCGAGTATACATTACAGATGATATACATGAAAAAACAATCATCCCCATTAAAGTAGTAAATTTATAGATATTAGTATAGTTCTGAAATTGAACTTCATTCGTTTGTTGTGCAACAAATGCAATAAAATAGATAAAAGCAAGTAAACCAATACTAGAAATAACACTCGCCAAAATAAACGTATTTATTTTATTTTTTCTAATTTCAAGTTGTATTATATTAAACACATACTTTTCCTCCCGACATAATTTTAAAGAAATATTCTTCTAATCCTTTCGGAGATTTTGTCTTTACTTCTTCTAAAAGTGCTTCTTCTACAACCACTCCATTTACAATGACTCCAATTGAATCTACAATATGTTCAAGTTCACTAAGAATATGGCTTGAAATAAGAATGGTCATCCCGTAATTTTTAGATAAATTTTTAAATAACACCCTCATTTCTTGAATTCCAAGTGGATCTAGTCCATTTACTGGCTCATCCAAAATTAAAAGCTTAGGTTTATGAATGAACGAACGTGCTATTGCTAACCTTTGTCGCATTCCTAATGAAAATTTAGAAACTGGTTGGTCGCCCGTTTGAGTAAGGCCTACCATTTCTAAGACTTCAGAAACTCCAAATCCTTCCACATTCATATATGCTAAATGAAATTTTAAATTCTCAGTTGCTGATAAATGCTCATAAAATACTGGGACTTCAATTAAAGTTCCTATATTTTTTAATATCAACTCGCGATTTTTCGTTATATCCATTCCAAAAATTTCAACCTTCCCAGATGTAGGAACCAATAATCCTGATAAAATTTTAAACACTGTTGTTTTCCCTGCACCATTGGCACCTAAGAATCCATATATGGTATTGGCTTTCACCGTCATTGCGCTGCCTTTAATCACCTCTGAACCAGCAAATGTTTTTACCAATTTATCTATTTTTACCGCAAAACTATTCATCTATATCACCATCTTCTACATTCGGATAATTCTCCATAAGTGATTCTATTAATTTGTCACTCACAATATCAACACCTAGTTGCCTCATCATATATTGCATAAAAATCAGCCGCCTAATTGTTTCTGTTTTTTTACGATTAAATAGAACTGGATTCGTCCAAATATTTATCAAAAACATAAAAACTTCTGCACATTCATTAGGATATTCAGTTTCAATTGATCCATCAGCTATCCCTTGTTCTATAATTTCTTTAAAAATTAACGCTTCTTTTGTTACACCTTTTTTTATTCTTTGAATAACAAACTGTGGATTTTTAATTTGGACATTTAGAACACTATCAATCGTATGAATATTCTTGTCTGATATAAGTATCTCTAAGATTTTTATCAGCTTATCCCTACTATTTACTGAATCAACGCTGTTAGCTAATTGCTCCAACATCTCGTAAGTATAATTTAAATGTCGTTCTATAACTGCATCTAATATATCTTCTTTCGACTTAAAATGATGAAAAATAGCACCACGTGACATTCCAATAGAATCAACAATATCTTGTATACTCGTTTTATCAAATCCCTTCTCACTAAACAGCGTTGCTGACACCGTTAATATTTTTTCAATTGTTTGCTTTGAATCTTTAATTTTCATTTACACACCTCTTCTAATCTAAACATACAGGACGTCGGTATGTTTAGATTAGCATTACAATATTTGGATGTCAATAGATTAAGATATGAAACTTTTTAATTTTCCGAAAATATTTTCTTCTTCACTTGAATCAATTTCATAATGATTTCTTTTCCTCAGTTGGATGAGCAGAATGTTAAATGATATCATGGATTCATTGGACCAAAAGTTTAAGGAACTTTACATCAACAATATAGGACTTTATTCAAGTTTATACGATAATACCTACAAGGAACTAATAGGGACAGTTGAATTAGAAGGAATAAACAACTTTGATTGGGTTTTGGGGGATTGGCAGACGCTTTTACAAGCTTATGGGCCTCTTTCGGTTTCCGGTTTTACACAATCCAATCAAGCTTGGTCCTTGAATTCCTTAATTGTAATAGGCATTAACAACGGAGATCCAAATAATCTTAAACAATTCAATTTTTTAACATGTATAAATCCTTCAGACGATTTAATCAAGTATATAAGCAATGCAGCATCGATAAATGTTATTAAGCCACCCGCAGAACCGGTATTGCTATTTAAACCTTGGATTTTCTATTTCCCAAAAAATCATGACAAATTTTTTAAGTATCTTCGGTGTACGTACAGGGCACGAGGAAAACTTAAGTCTTTATAGAATATAATCAAGAATAAGGAATTTTCGAAATGTCACATTAAAGTCCTTCCTTTTTAATATTAGTACACAAAATTTTGTAATTATAAAATAAAAAAGCATGACATAAAATTGTCATGCTTTTTCTTCTCTATCCATATTTCCCCAAACCTTACCTGTTACAAAAGCTTTTATTTGTTGAAATCACTTAATTCTCAAACACAAAATTAATCTTATTTTCTTTCCACTCTAACATCGCATCAAACGTTTTCTCGCCTTTTTTAAAGCCTTTAATTAAATCGGTCTTTTCACCTTTTAAGAGCTTTGTCATATTCTTTTGTGAAATTGTTTTACTTAATATTTTCTTCGAGATGGTAAAATCACATTGCGTTGTGTTGTAGTTAGAACAACCGTAAAACGTTGACTTATCAATCACGTCGCCATCACATTTTTTACAACTACCAACCTTTTTACCAGTTGTAAATTTCGATCCTTTTCGCTCAATCGATTCAACATGTAATCCAGTGAAATCCCACTTCTCCGACATTTCCACTGCATCTTCAATAATTTTCGCTGATAGCTTTTTCGTTTGTTCCATAAATGTAGCTGGTGATGCTGTACCTTCCCCAATTTCCGCAAGGCGCTGCTCCCATTTCGCTGTCATTTCTGGTGAAGCCAGTATTTTATCACCGATTGCGGTAATTAATACTTTCCCTTTATCGGTTGCATACACTTGGTTTTTCTGCACATCTATATATTTACGGTCTTTCAGCATCGTAATAATTCCAGCGCGAGTTGCCTCTGTACCTAAACCTTCTGTTTTCTTTAATACTTTCTCAAGCTCTTCGTTCTCTAAATACTTACCTGCCGTTTTCATTAAGGTAATAAGTTGACCTTCTGTATAACGCTTCGGTGGCTGTGTTTTTCCTTCTTTCACTTTCACCTTTACAACTTTTCCTTGTTCACCTTCAGCTACAATTGGAAGAATCGTTTCGTCATCTTTATCGTCTTGGAAAATAACTTTACGCCAACCTTCTTGTATTTGCTGTTTTCCTTTTGAAATGAATTCAGCACGTTCGTCTACAAGAGTTGTAATCGTTGTGTAGTCAAAGATTGCAACTTCATAATGCGCCGCAATCAGTCTTCTTACGATCATATCGTAAATTTTCTTTTCATCACCTGATAGTTTGCTTGGATTTGTAACTTGCTCTGTCGGAATAATGGCATAGTGATCTGTTACTTTCTTTTCATTCACATAACGCTTATTATTCATAATTGATTCAACCGGAGCCGGTAATAAACCTTTATATTCATCAAACTGACTTAACTTCTGTAAAATATCAGGGAACGTCGCTGCCTCTCCTTGTGTAACATAGTTAGAATCCGAACGCGGATAAGAAACTATCCCTTTTTGATATAGTGCTTGTGTTATATCAAGCGTCTTTTTCGGTGAAAATTTAAAAGCTTTATTAGCTGTCGCTTGCAGTGCTGATAAATTAAATAAAAACGGTGGCTGAAACTCTTTACGCTCCGTTTTCATTTCTTTTACTACAGCCGGTTTACCTTGGCAAAATGCTGCAATTTTATTTGCCATATCAGGGTCTTTTAAGCGGGATTCACTATCCTTCTCCCATTTCCCCTCATACTTCTTTCCTTCTATATTAAAGGTTGCGAACACTTCCCAAAACGGCTCCGACTTAAAGTTTTCTATTTCTTTTTCACGCTTTACAATTAATGCGAGTGTCGGTGTTTGTACACGTCCAGCTGAAAATACATCGTTCATTCCTTTTTTCTTTAGCAAAATACTAAAGACACGCGATGCATTCATACCAACGACCCAGTCCGCACATGACCTTGTATACGCCTCATAGTACGTATTGATAGTATCTGATTCATCAAGCAAGTTTTTAAATCCTTGATATATAGCTTGCTTCGTTAAAGATGAAATCCAAAGACGTTTCATCGGCTTTTGTACGTTACAAAGATTAATAATGTTTCGTACAATCAATTCCCCTTCACGCCCGGCATCGCCCGCGTGAATAATTTCTGTTACCTGAGGATTATGTAACAGCTGTTTCACAACGTTAAACTGTTTATACTTCGACTTTGTTACTTCAAATTGAAATTGCTCTGGAATCATCGGTAACGTATTAAGTGACCATTTTTTCCACTCTGCGTGATAATGTTCTGGATTACATAACTGCGTCAAATGACCAATTGCCCATGTACAGTACGCTCCATTTGGAAATAACTCATTCGCTTCCACTTCTAAATATCCATCTTTCCGGCGATATTTAAACTGTGAAACAAGAGCCAAACCTTGATCTGGTTTCTCGGCAATAATTAATTTCATTTTATAACTCCCTATCCGTATTCCAGTGTTACTTTCATTGTCTATCTGTTTAGAGGCGATGATAAAACAACAATCTTATTTATCATTCGCGGGTTACTCCCCATAATGGGATAACTATAATATTATACGCTTATTCTTTATGGCTTCACAATAGAAACTCTTCATTTAACTCTTACATTCACATGCTCATAATTAAAAAGACGTCCAAAAAATCAGGAGCCTTCTTACTCACATTAATTAAATTGTGCAGATAATATGCAGATATAAATAAGCATAAGAACTCTCCATATGAACATATGATGAAATGAATGATAGGACAGGGAGGTATCATAATGTTCGCTTACACAACAACCACCTTAACACTTTGTTGTATCTCGATTCTTATTACATCTTACATTTCTAAACGTAACGGTACCCTAATGGAGTATATGGTATTTATTATGTCTTTTAGTATGAGTATCGGTTTAAGTATCGGATTTTATTTAGGAATTCTTTTTAAAGGAGAATTACTCTATTCTACTTTGCTTGCTATATTAATTAGTGGTTGTATCGGTTTTTTAGTCGGTCTACGTTTTCACCTATATACTGCTTTAGAAGGGATGTTCTCTGGATTAATGGCAAGTATGATGGGAGCAATGATTACAGAAATGTTAAACGCTCAACAAGCTCATAGTATACTGTTTATTAGCCTTTTACTTACGATAACAATAACTATGTCATGTATAATTCAACTTTTATCAGAAACTTTTTCTGCTTTTATCCAAAGGCGTTTTTTATTATTACTTTCAATTAGTGTGGTAATTATCGTTGCCGTATTCGTGACATTCCCAGATCATACTCCCCCACCTTCCCCCGGGCATGATCAACATATACATTGACTCTTGCACCGAAAATGAATAAGCAGCTATCCATAGGATAACTGCTTCATATTATTCTGGCTTATTAGGAATGTTTGGGTTGGGAACATAGTTAGATTTATAATCTGTATATTTCACTTCTGTTACCATCCCCGCGGAAGCATGGTGTAAATCATGACAGTGGAACATCCAATCACCCGGATTGTCTGCTGCAAAGGCTACTTCATATTCTTCTCCTGGTTTTAAGTTCAATGTATCTTTCACAATTGGAGAGCCTTCTATCGGTTTTCCATCTTTACTCAACACCTGGAAGAAGTGACCGTGTAAATGCATCGGATGATCGTCCATTTTAGAACGATTTACCAATTTCACTTTAACTAAATCGCCCTTTTTCACTGGAATTGGATCAATATCTGGAAATACCTTTCCGTTAATTGTATATACCATTTCATTTCCATTCATTTGCGTATTTAAGTCCATATTATATGTGGCAGTATACTGCTGATTTAACGTGAAACTACCTAGTTTTTTAGCACCATATTTCGTCATATCTAATTTCGATAATTTTTCTTTTTCATCTGCTTTATCTATCCTCTCTTTGCTGCCATCATATTCAATAACAGCTTTCATTCCTTTTGCACCTTTATTTGCTGAATGGTCTTCAACATACCATTTCCCAGGATTATTAGCAGTAAATTCAATATCATAACGTTCACCAGGTGCGATTGAAATTACTTGATCCTTTATAACTTTTGGATCGTTTATTGGTTGACCATCTGTTGCAATTACTTTTATATCATGACCGTGAACATGTATATCATGTGATAAATAACCAGCATTAACGAGTCGCAGACGAACTTTATCTCCCTTATTCACTTTCAACGGCGCTACTAAATCACCGCTTTTTCCATTGATTGTGAATAAATCATACATACTCATATCATGTCCTTCCATCTTCATATTTCCATGGTCCATTCCTGCCATATTGCCAGGGTCTTTTTTATCACTGTCCATGTCCATACCAGAATGATCCATGCTGTTCTTATCATCATTCTTTTTCGCATTTTCATTATCCTTACTAGATTTATTACCGTCTGCTTTTTCTGTTTTTCCTTTTGTCATTTCTTTTAACTGTTTATTAATCTCTTCTTTATCTGTTATCCATTCATCTAACATTAATGTGTAATCTTTATCATACTTTTCATTTGTATCTTCTACAACGAGAGCACCATATAATCCTCTATCTAATTGATTTACAGAATCTTGATGCGAGTGATACCAGTACGTTCCTGGTACGTTCGCTTCAAATTCATAGGTGAAACTTTTTCCAGGTTCAACCGCATCTTGCGTCACACCTGGAATTCCATCCATGTTATTTGGAACAGGATACCCATGCCAATGAATAGATACCGGTGCAGATAGTTCATTTTTTAATGTCACTTTCACCTTTTCACCTTTTTTCACCCGAATTTCTGGACCAGGAGATGAGCCATTAAATGTCCAGACCGGAACAATAACACCGTTACTTAATTTTTGCTTTTCTTCTTTCGCTATTAAAGTAACTTCTGGTCCCTTAACAATTTCCAATGGTTTTGTAGCCGTTTCAGTTCGTTTAGTTTTTTTATCATTCATATTTTTATGATCGTTTGTTGTATTTGTGGCCAAAGAACATGCAGCAATTAAAGATATGACAAAGACTGTAACTGCTGTTAACACAAATCTCTTCATGGAAACCCCTCCTTTTTCTTTTTCAAAATCATTATAAAAAATGATTTTCAAGAAAATATGGAGATATACAATGAGCTAAATAAAAAGACGCCCAAAATTGAGCGCCTCTTCTAATGGTTATTTCGTAACAACTTCATCTTTTTTTACATTTACATTGTTTTCTCTCATAAACGCTTCAATCTCTTCAACTTCTCTAATGATATCTTTTGACAAGTTTTCATGTCCGTCTTTCGTTACAAGAATATCATCTTCAATACGAATGCCGATTGATTCTTCTTCAATATAAAGACCAGGTTCAATTGTTATAACCATGCCTTCTTCTAACACTCTATCTTTGTATGTCCCTACATCATGCGTATCTAAACCAAGGAAATGGCTGACACCATGATAATAATATTTAGACAGTTCCTCATCTTCTTGTATTAAACCAACTGCTTTACACCCTTCTGCAAGTACTTTTTTAGCATGCTCATTTAATGCAGCGAACTTTAAGCCTGGCTTAATAATCTCTGTTGTTTCTTTCAATGCTTTTAATACAATATTATAAATTTGTTTTTGGCGACTAGAGAATGTTCCATTTGCCGGGAATGTATAACTAATATCAGCGTTATAGTAATTTTTTTGAGCGCCTAAATCTAGCAGTACTAAATCGCCATTTTGAATTTGTGCATCATTATCTTCATAATGAAGAACTGTAGCATTTTTCCCACTTGCCAAAATTGTATTGAAAGCATGATGCTTAATGCCAGATGATTTTAGTATGAAATCAAACTGAGCTTCTAATTCATATTCCATCATGTCTGCTTTTGCATGCTTAAGTACGTTGTAAATACCGTCTTTCGTTACAGCAATCGCCTCTTTCATAATTTCAATTTCTTCTTCTGTTTTAAACACTCGTAATTCACAAATATTCGGATATAC
Organism: Bacillus cereus group sp. MS39; assembly: GCF_040448665.1. Classification (NCBI taxonomy): domain Bacteria; kingdom Bacillati; phylum Bacillota; class Bacilli; order Caryophanales; family Bacillaceae; genus Bacillus; species Bacillus cereus group sp. MS39. The sequence continues at coordinate 3,573,490 of NZ_CP123058.1, forward strand.
ATTACCAATTGTTACGTGTGGATATTGTTCTCTTACATGTTTAGCAAATGCTAATGTTTTTGTCTCTGTACCATTCCATTCACGACGCTCTAAATCTAAATATAGATGCTTCACATTTTCTGTAAAAAGTATATTTGACATTGTCTTTTCAAAGCTATCTAAATATACAACTTTCTTTATACCCGAAATTTTCTCTGCTTCTTCGTTAGAAACTGTTTTACCGACCCACTTTTCCATTACTGGATCTGACTTTTCAATAAAAAGTGTTTCTTCAACACTATTTCCAACCTTCTTCAACATGAAAATAACATTTGGTTCATCGATTCCTGTTACATAGTAAAAATTCCGATTCGGCACAAATTTATAATGTGCATCCGCTGACATATGAGGTGCTTGTCCCGCAAATAAAATAGTAATAGATTCGTCTGGTAATGTGTTTACTAATCGTTCTCTATTTTGAGCAAAAAATGTTGCTTTCATAATAATCCCCCTAGCGTTCTATGTATGATTAAAAAACTAATTATCTAATCAATTCATTTTATTATTGTTACAATTTTTCGTCAATTAATAGTACTCATAGAAAAAGGAAAATCCCCCTTACTAGTACCCCTCTAATCTACATTATGCATACAACTCCACAATTTCTTGACATTTATTCCATATACTTAAAATCTCATATATAGGAAAGGAGCCACAACTTTGAAACATTATGTAGCAACTGGGTTAGCAATTACTTCCTTATTCATAATTACTGGATGTTCTAGCAATACCGAAACAGCACCCGTGAAGAAAGAAACGGTGCAATCTGAGTCAAAAAATATAGAAACAGCAAATACGAGTCCGCAAGACTTCTATAAAGAAATTACATCTGGAAAAATCGAGCACATTCACGGAATTGGCTATGCAGGAAATATGCCTGGGGTTTCTATCGCCACTCATAGCGGGATAAAAGTTTATCATAATGGAAAATGGCTTGAAACTAAGACTGGATTACATGATTATATGGGATTTCAAGCAACGAAGAACGGATTCTTTGCCAGCGGTCATCCTGAACCAGGAGCAAATTTAAAAAACCCTTTAGGATTAATGAAAAGTTCTGATGGCGGTAATACCCTTGAAAAGCTAGCTTTTTACGGAGAATCTGATTTTCATAACCTTGCTGTCGGATATAATACGGAAGCAATTTATTTATACAATGAGCGTCCAAATTCTAAATTACAACAAGGTTTTTATTTTAGTACGAACAACGGACAAGATTGGAAAAATAGTAAGTTAAAAGGTCTTTCGAGTACGATTCATTCCTTTTCCGTACATCCGGATCAAGCTAGTGTAGTCGCGGTAAGTGCTAAAGACGGTGTTTACTTATCTACAGATTACGGAAATACATTTGAACTATTATCTACATCACTTGAATCGACAGCAGTTACATTAAGTAATGAAGATGTTATTTACGCCCCTATCAATAAACAAATGATAATGAAGAAATCAATTGCTACAAATGAAGAGACAAATATACAAACTCCATCTTTAGATGCTAAAGATGCAATTATGTACATATCACAAAACCCTCAAAATTCAGCTGAAATCGTATTTGCTACACTGAAAGCAAATGTGTTCCTTTCTACAGATGAGGGTAAAACGTGGAAGCAGATTACTAAAGAGGGAGCATTCCAATTTAATTAGAAGGGTGAATATAACTTGTTTTCAACAATTAGTGAATGGAGCTATCAACTCATGTCTCCTTTAATGGATGTCGCGAATGCTACGAAATCAGTACCTCTTTTATTTGCGTTTTTATTAGGCGTAGTAGGTACCCTTGCTCCTTGCCAATTAACAGGAAACATTAGTGCTATTACACTTTATGGCAATCAATCTTTACAAAAGGGACATGCATGGAAACATATATTGTTATTCATTTCAGGAAAAATAATAGCTTTTACAACGCTTGGACTATTAGTATGGGTCTTAGGAAAAGAGATTCAGCAAATATTAACTTTGTATTTCCCGTGGTTAAGGAAAATGATCGGACCTTTATTAATTTTAATGGGGCTAATGTTGTCAGGTATTATAAAAGGTAGTAATTTCTTCTCTACCATCTTCCCTATCAAATTTATACGAAAACAAAGTGAAGTCAGCTCATTTTTACTTGGATTTTTCTTTTCGTTAGCTTTCTGTCCGACTATGTTCGTTCTATTTTTCGGAACATTAATCCCTTTATCTTTCTCATATAATTATGGTTACTTGTTTCCGACATTCTTTTCGGTAGGAACAGCTCTCCCTATCGTTATATTAATGTTCATCATCTCCTACCTTGGATTAAATGGGGCACTACTTAAAAAGAGCCGAAAAATAGGAAAAAACATTCAACGTATAGCCGGTGTCCTACTCATTTTAATCGGACTTTATGATACTGCTCTATATTGGTAATACATCCAAAAGGTAAGCTTCAGTAAAATGAGCTTACCTTTTGGATCATTTTATTTATTCATTTTTTCTTTTGTTGTAGTTGGCTTAGCAAATTCATAACAAATGCCCGAAACAGTGGATCATTCTCTTTTTTAGGTGACCACTGCATAATAAGTTGTCGTGGAATTCTAATTTCTATCGGTTGCACAATGAAATCATTAATAATTTGCTTATGTAGTCCTGATACTGGAACAATTGTTATACCGTTAACCTGTAAAGCAAGTGCTAATGCTGAACTAATGGTCTCTGATTCCATCACTTTATTAACTACTATTTCATTTTTCGTCAAATATGGTTCAAGTACTTCTTTACAACCAGAAAGCGGCATAATGAAAGGATAATTTTTCAACTCTTTAATAGTAAGATTAGGTGGAACAAACTTTGAAGAAACCATAACATAAGGATCTTCACCAATAACTTCATAATGAAATCCTTGTATTAAATTTTCTTTTATAGAAATAGAAAAATCAGCACTTCCAGAAGACAGCCAATCTAATACTTCTTGATAGCTTCCTTCTCGAACTGCAAGCACGTACTGACTTTGATCAATATTACCTAGCTGGATACACTCCGCCAAACAATATACAGTAACGGAAGGATACGTAGCTAGTACAATTTTATACAAGCTTTTATTCTTCAACTGGAAAGCTGTTTCCTCAAGTTTTTCATACTCCATTAGAAGTCGATTCACACCAACTAAAAATTCCTTTCCATTTTCAGTTAACATCGTTCCTTGTCTAGAGCGATCAAATAAAGTTAAAGCATATCGTTTCTCTAATTTGTTTATGATATGAGTTATAGCCGGCTGTGTCATATGTAATTCTTTCGCTGCTAAACTAATGCTGTTCAACCGAGCCACATTTTTAAAAACTTTAAAATCAAAAACGTTCATTCTGTTCTCCTTATATAAAAGATATTTATATCATCTATAAATAACCTTCATTATATTTATCAAACCACTTCCTATACACTAAGTATACACCATCAATATTACGAAAAAATAAGGCATATAAACATTAGAGGAGTGTTGATTAAATGAGTACTTACATTTTAATACATGGAGCATGGCAAGGTGAATGGGCATGGGAATTAGTAAAACCTCAGCTTGAGGCTTTAGGTCACACAGTTGTTACACTAGATTTACCTGGAAGCGGAAAAGATATGACTCCCTCCCAAAATGTAACGTTAGATTCTTATGTTAATGCAGTAACAGCTACTATAGATCAACAAAATGAAAAAGTTATTCTTGTTGGACATAGTATGGGTGGAATTGTAATCACGCAAACAGCTGAACTTATACCAAATAAAATCGATAAATTAGTATATCTTTGTGCATTCTTACCACAAAACGGAGAAAGTCTTGGTAGTAAATTAGATGGTGAAGCTGGTCCACAATTCTCAATTAATGAGAATGACATGACTGCAGAACTTATACCAGAGTTGACTGAACAAACATTTTTAAATGCTACAGAAAATGAAGCTATTAAAGAATCTTCTTTCAAACAAATGCGTCCTCAACCACTAGGTCCATTCCAGCAAGAGATAAAAATATCTGCAGAGAACTTCGGAACTATAGATCGTATTTATATCGAAACGACTCTAGATAGAGCGATTCCCATTGATTTTCAGCGCCGAATGAATACAGAAACTCCTTGCACGAAAATAATTACTTTGGAAGCTGATCATTCACCATTCTTTTCTAAAGCGGCAGAACTTGTTAATTGTTTAAATGAGTTAAGCTAAACTTCATTTAATGAAAATAGACACCCGCAGGTGTCTATTTTTTATGCTAACTAAGGATTGTATTTCCTTCTCTACATTTGCATACCCTTTTGCTTCATCTCCCACTTTTTATACAGTAGTACTGCACCAAATAAAAATACTCCCGCAACAAATGAAGCTACTGGTAACATCTTTATCATTTCATCTGGAAATACGAGCGGCAATAGTGGAAATGCATACGCTGCTGGAATACGTACTCCAACGATTTTTAATAAAATAAGCATTAATATCATATTTAATAAAGTGACTACAATCCATGAATCAATCGTAAAGTACAATAACGTTCCAACAGTTGCAGATGCAGTTAATACTAATATTTGTTTAAAAGCCATTTTTTCATTGTACATCGGCTTTTGAAGTGATTCATACACAACAACTAATATTGGTGGAATAACTGCTAATTGTTCATAACCAGTTATCCAACATAAACTGATCCATACGAAATTTAGTATTAGAAATACAGTCATATATTTATACTGTATTTGCACTTTTCGCTCAATACCGTTGTTCAATTTAAATATAAGAACACCTATCATTAAAATAAATGTTAAAGCAAATACCGCGATAACAAATGACCATTCCGTCGCATTTGTTACTAATGGTAATAAACCTGTCGCAATTGATGGTGCTAAATTGGATTGAATTACACGTAAAAACAGCATCATGAATACAAGCGTTAAGCTTACTTTCCCTAAATAGGCTATATCCATTTGATTCACCATAAAACCTATCACAGCCGTTATTGACGGTGCAATAAAAATTTTATCAGGTTGTCTTAGCCACCCTGGCTCACGATATGCCCATAAAGCAACTGCCATCGCAGCTATTTCTGGCAAAATGACTTCCGGATCATTTAATAACACACCAGCTGTTACCATAGCTAAAATAAATAAAATAGCAATCGTATATGAGATGATTGTTTCTTTCTTTGAAATTACTGCATTCATTATTACATACTCCTTTTTGCTTATTACTCTCATAAAGTAAAATAATACTTTATATACCCTACTAAGGTATTGTATATTAACATCTTTTCTATTTCAAATATTTGTAGTTTTTTCATTATTTATCACCCCATACACTTACAAAACAAGGAATGTTTATAGGCATTGACACTTATTAAAAGATAGGTTACAATAACTATACATTAGTAAGTAACTAATGTAATTGAATCTAACTAGAGGTGAAACAAATGAAAAACATTTTATTCCGTATTAACGAATTATCAAAAAAAGAAAAAGCATCTGGATTAACAGTTGATGAAAAACAAGAACAACAAATGTTGCGTCAAAACTATACAAAAACATTTCGTGGAAGTTTAGATTCCATTTTATTAAACACAAAAATTGTTGATCAACATGGTCTTAACGTTACACCAGCCGCATTACAAGATGCTCAAATACGTTTAAAATTAAGCAAATGAGTTCCGCGCTAAAGAATTTTAATAAAACATAAAAAGAGCTGGATTTCCTATATAGAAATTCCAGCTCTTTTTATTGTCTTTTCTAATTTAGTATACGAACGATACATCGCAATTCTCCACGATACAATCATCGCAAATGCAAGTAAGAAAAACATTCCGCTTAACTCTGCTAAATCAATTGATTGACTTAAATACGATTTTAACGCTACTCGTACAGCCAATAAGCCTACTAAAATAAAGATGAATGCTTTTGACGGTTTCATATATATATGTTCGTTTCTTATTTCAAACTTAGTTGTTTTAATAAGAAATATAGAGAAAATAAGTCCTATACTAATCGCCTCTACTATTTCTAACGATGTTAATCGAAACTCTGGTAAGAAGTACATCATTGCACCAGTACTCATAAAAATTGGCGGTAATATAATTTTCTTTTTCGTTACCGGTTTTTTCGCTGCTTTAAAGCGAAGAAACATGACCCCAAAAGCCATACAAACTGCTACAATACTTGATAAAAGTGCTATCATACTCTCCCCCACACCTATCTATTTAAAAGACTTTTTGAGCAAAATCATAAACCAAACGAGCCCGATACTTATAATAACATGACCTAATCCAGCCATATGGCTTAAACCATTAAAGTCAGTTCCATTTACTTGTAGAAGCCCTCTCCATAGCATTGTAGCGACAGTAAAAATTACTCCTACATTATAAACAACAAACCACGCATGAAAACTCTTTGTTTCATGGACATGAAATACTTTAAATAGAGCCAAAGCGATTAAAAAGAAGACGAAGCCGAGCACTAATACGTGTGTATGCACTAATTGCAACATTGTGGATCCTTTAATTCCTTGTGCTTTCGAATACTCTCTTGCAAATACTCCTGATAATAAACCGATAATTAAGTAAATGAATGCTGCATTATATAATTTCTTCATTCTATTCCTCCTGCTGTAAACTTTCTATATTCGCTGCAATCATTTTACGCAAAGTTTATGAACGGAATATGAACAAAATATTACATTCAACTTTTGAAAATAAAAAAGCCATTCCACAATTAATAATTGCGGAATGGCTTTTCAACTTATTTTAAATCTTCTATTGAGAAAGCACCTGGAAGTAATTGCTCAACAGTCACTTCTTTTTCATCGCCTTTTACATTCATTAGTAAAACTGGCATTTTCGGTTCACAGAATTCAGCAATCACTTGTCTACAAGCACCACATGGTGAAATCGGTCCGTCTGTTTCGCCTGTAATAACTAAGTAACTAAAATCGCGCTCACCTTCTGATACTGCTTTAAAGATTGCTGTTCTTTCTGCACAGTTACATAAACCATAAGAAGCATTTTCTATATTACAACCAGTATAGATTTTACCTTCTTTCGTAACTAACGCTGCACCAACAGGAAATTTCGAATACGGAATATATGCTTTTGATAACATCTTATTTGCTTCTTCGATATATTTTTTCTTATCCATATTTTTTCCTCCTCAAAGTAAACGTAATTATGATTAGTCAGTAATAACTGTATGAACTAATTTAGGAGCAACTGCTGTTTCGGCGATAGAAATGTTCTCATAAATTTTAGCTTTTACATCTTCTACATTTTCACGGTTCGCATAGATTGTTACGAATGGCTCGCCTTCTTTTACTGCATCGCCAACTTTTTTACGTAACATTAATCCTACTGCTAAATCAATTTCATCTTCTTTTGTCGCACGGCCAGCACCTAGTAACATAGCTGCGATACCGATTTCATCTGCAACAATGTTAGAAATAACACCTGAAGCTTTTGCTGGTACATCAATTACATACTTCGCCTGTGGCATTTTTTCTGGATTGTCTACAATTGAGCTATCTCCGCCTTGATTGCTTAAGAACTCTTTAAACTTCTCAGTTGCTTTTCCGTTTTTCATAACTTCAATTAGCATTTCACGAGCTTCTTCTAATGTATTTGCTTTTTTCGCAAGTACGACCATTTGGCTACCTAATACAAGTACTAATTCCGTTAAATCTTCTGGACCTTCACCTTTTAACGTATCAATCGCTTCTTTCACTTCTAGAGCGTTACCAATCGCAAAACCAAGCGGTTGTGACATATCTGAAATAACAGCCATAGTTTGACGTCCTACATTATTTCCGATACGTACCATTGCATGTGCTAATTCTTTTGCATCTTCTTCTGTTTTCATAAATGCGCCAGCACCTGTTTTTACATCAAGTACGATTGCGTCAGCACCAGCTGCAATTTTTTTACTCATAATTGAACTCGCGATTAAAGGAATTGAGTTTACTGTTCCTGTTACATCACGTAATGCATAAATCTTTTTATCTGCAGGTGTTAAGTTTCCAGTTTGTCCAATAACAGCTACTTTGTCACGGTTTACAATATCAATGAACTGCTCTTTCGTAATTTCAACGTGGAATCCTTCTACCGCTTCTAATTTATCAATTGTTCCGCCTGTATGTCCTAAACCACGACCAGACATTTTTGCTACTGGTACATCTAAAGCAGCTACTAATGGTCCTAATACTAATGTTGTCGTATCACCAACACCGCCAGTTGAATGTTTGTCTACTTTAATTCCTTCAATTGCTGATAAATCGATCGTTTCTCCAGACTCAACCATCGCCATCGTTAAATCTGCACGTTCGCGATCTGTCATATCTTTAAAGAAGATTGCCATTGCAAGTGCACTCACTTGATAATCAGGAATACTTCCGTCTGTATATCCATTAATAAAGAATTTGATTTCTTCAGTCGTTAATTCTTTGCCGTCACGTTTTTTCGCAATAATATCTACCATTCTCATTACAATCACCATTCCTTTTTATATGATATGAATCTATTAAAATAATAAGCCTACGATTGTTGCTGATAAGAAACTTACTAACGTTGCACCGAAAAGTAATTTCAAACCAAATCTTGCGACTACATTCCCTTGCTTTTCATTTAAGCTCTTAACTGCCCCTGCAATAATTCCAATTGAAGAGAAGTTTGCAAATGAAACTAAGAATACAGATATAATCGCTGTCGTTCTATCTGAGAAATTAAAGTTTCCTTGTGCTAAATCTGTCATAGCGACAAATTCATTTGATACTAATTTTGTTGCCATAATATTTCCGGCATTAACTGCTTCATGCCAAGGTACACCCATAATAAATGCAAATGGTGCAAATACATAACCAAGAATTTCTTGGAATGAAATACCAATTACACCTTTAAATACTGCATTAATGAATGCGATTAAAGCAACGAAACCGACTAACATAGCTGCTACTGTAATTGCAACTTTAAATCCATCTATAATGTATTCCCCTAATACTTCAAAGAAAGTCTTTTTCTCTTCTTCTTGTACTTCTAACATATCTTCTTCTTCAGTAACTTCATAAGGGTTAATGATAGAAGCGATAATAAAACCACCGAATAAGTTAAGCACTAAAGCGGTTACAACATATTGTGGTTTTAATAACACCATATATGATCCAACGATAGACATTGAAACGGTAGACATTGCAGATGCACATAATGTATACATTCTTTTCTCTGGCAATAATCCTAGTTGTTTCTTAACTGAAATAAACACTTCAGATTGTCCTAAAATCGCAGAAGCAACAGCGTTATATGATTCTAGTTTCCCCATTCCATTTACTTTACTTAATGCTAGACCGATAGATTTCACAATAATAGGTAATACTTTAATGTGTTGCAAAATACCTATTAAAGCTGAAATAAATACGATTGGCATTAATACACTTAAAAAGAACGAAAACTCTTTTTGATTTACTAATCCACCAAATACGAAATTCACACCGTCAGCGGCATATTTTAATAGCTCTCCAAAACCATCTGCTATTCCGCTAATTAATATATTCCCTACACTTGTATTTAATAATAAAAACCCCAAAATGAATTGTAATATAACCATCGTTATGATTGGGCGATATTTGACTTTCTTTCTATCATTACTAGCAAGCCAAGCGATACCTAAAATCAATACGAGGCCTAAAATACCGATTAAATATTTCATAAGCCGTCTCCTCCCATTCGTATCCGCTTACATTTTTTTCAATTGTTAAAGCAATAGATACACTTTACTTTGTGTATCTATTGCTCTTAACTTTATTAATGATTAGTAGTTATCTGTAGCACCTTTTGCATCATTTAATACGATTGCAACACTAGCACTTGCTCCAACGCGAGAAGCTCCAGCAGCTACCATTTTGTCTGCATCTTCACGTGTACGAACGCCACCAGATGCTTTTACACCAACGTTTGGTCCAACTGTTTTGCGCATTAATGCGATGTCTTCAGCAGTTGCTCCGCCAGTTGAGAATCCAGTTGAAGTTTTTACGAAGTCAGCACCAGCTTTTACTGATAATTCACAAGCGCGTACTTTCTCTTCATCTGTTAATAGGCAAGTTTCAATGATTACTTTTACAAGAGCTTTTCCTTTTGCTGCTTGTACTACTTCATAAATATCTTTTTCAACGAACTCGTTATCGCCATCTTTTAAAGCGCCTACGTTGATTACCATGTCAACTTCAGTTGCACCTTTTGCGATAGCATCTTTTGTTTCGAAAGCTTTTGTTTCAGTAGTGCTTGCTCCTAATGGGAAACCGATTACAGTACAAACATCTACATCATGTCCAGCTAATTCTTCAGCAGCTAGCTTCACCCATGTAGGATTAATACAAACAGAAGCGAATTTATATTCCTTTGCTTCTTCGATTACTTTCATAACATCTTCTTTTGTAGTATTAGCTTTTAAAATTGTATGGTCAATTAACTTTGCAATATTCATTATCTTCACTCCTCATATCTTTTAACAACTTCATTCTAACTCTTAGTTGAACAAATGTAAATACACTTTTGAAATTTTGTTCATCCTTTTTCAAAAGTAATTTTCTTGTAGTAAATAAAGCGTATTCTAACTAAGAAACACTTCATATATAAAAACAAAACTTTTATATTAACAATGGTAGTATGTATCTCAATATCCATAATTATTTTTAAAAAGGCAATTTGTATTCAAAAAACACTCCATAATTCATACATAACAAAATAAAAGGCTTTCTCAAAATTAATATCTTGAGAAAGCCTTTTATTTCTAACCTTTTTGATAATGTAACAGTTCTTTAGCTGTATGCTGATCGATAATTAATACATTTGCATACCCGCCACGTAACGCACCATCAATTGCTTTTATTTTTCTATTACCACCTGCAACTAAAATAGAGCGTTTCTTTAATTTCAGTTCCTCTAACTCAATTCCAATTGTACGCTGATTAATCTCTTCGCTACTAATATTTCCGTCTCCATCAAAGAAACGTGAACAAATGTCACCGACCGATTGTTTTTTGAGTAAACTCGTTTCATCCATATCGAAATAACCTAATCGAAATAATAGCGCTTCGTCTCGCACTGTTCCTACAGTGAACACTGCAATATTCGCTTGTTTCCCCATTTCAATAATGTGATGAATATGTCGATCCTGCTCTACTAATTCTTTTGTCACTGCATTATCAAATATAACTGGAAGGGGTAGATTTCTTGGCGTCGTTTGAAAAGCATCTGCAAATAAAGCAATGGTCTCATTCGCATATGTATTTACACTAGAATGACTAATACCACCTTTTAACTGGACAACTTCTACACCTTTTACATGTTGCGGTACGATTTTTCTAGCGATTTCATACATCGTCATTCCCCAGCTTACACCAACGATATCACCGTTTTTAACCGTCTTTTCCATATACTCAGCTGCATATTTACTAATATACTCTGTAATCGTTGCATATTCTGGCACTGGTGAAAAAACGACATGCGCCTCTAACAAGTTGTACTTTTCTTTCAGTAAATTTCCAACGTTATCTAAATCAGCAAATGGATCGGCTATGCTAATTTGAACAAATCCTTTTTCTTTCGCGTACTTTAATAATCTAGAGATAGTCGGTCTTGAAATATTTAATTTATTAGCAATTTCTTGCTGACTATAATCTGATTGATAATATAATCTTGCAACTTCAACGCTTAATTGTTGTTTATCTTTATCCATAGTAACTCATTACATATCCTTTCCTGTATTTCCTTTTCGTTACAAGCATTATACAGCTTTATGCAAAAAAATTCGACTACCGAATTTTATCTAACTGAACTTCTACTACACTTATTATATACAAGGTAACTTATTGTGTAGATTTACAAACTCAATATAGATACGCTTGAAACATGTACATCGATTAATATTTAATTCATGCTTTTTCTGCAGTAACGATAACAAATCCGTTCAAAATGTACGAATCAAGTGATTTAACATAGAAAAGTTGTATATGAGGCCTAGGATATTAAAAACTGTTTTTTCTCATACCTATGGAATTTCCATCCGTTTTTCTGTAAGAGATTGAACTGATGAAGCAATAATTTTATTATCTAAAATACAAAAGCTGTACAGAACAAAGAATATAGATTATGTATCCATGGAGATGCAATCCCAATCTTCATTTTTATAATTGATTAACCAAAACAAGCCCCTTCGTCTTTCAATAACAATACTTTCCTGCATACCTGCAGTTGCTTCTCTCTCATTAATTCTATCATGTACACAAGCCCAATGAAGCCGATAAATGAGGTCGGCCTCATCCAAAATCTCTTCTGCACTTCGCAATCTTGTTTGTTGATAAAATTCATTAAAAGAACTACAACCAGAAACAAGTTTAATTGCATAATGACAGTCATAGATTTCTTTTGGAAATTTCAGTTTATTCACGAGACCAATTGACCAAAGTAAAACCCATTGGGCTTCATACTGCCATGCAATCTGTATCGCTTCTTTCACGTCAGGTTGCTCTGAAGTTAGGAAATTTCTTTCCTGCCTCGTTAATGATTCAACCACATCAAATTTGTTCAGCAGCCCCATGACAAACTCTTTGGAATTTTCCAAATCTCCTTCTTGGGCAACATCACAAGCATATTGTATGACAATCAACAAAGCTACCGCTCTCTTCGTAATCTCTTCTCGATTTCTTAACTGAATACTTGTCAAAGGAGGCAATTGAGGCAATCCTTCGATATATGGAATCCCTTTATCTTGCAGGTAGCTTATCGATTCCTGTTTTCTTTTCTCCCCATCGGTAGAAGTACTATTCTGTCCCATTATTTTGTTCGTACATGCTTGAGGAGTAAATTCTGAAGGACCAGAGGATCCATCCGGAAATACAATTACTTTTCCATCATTCCCGATGAGAGTTCGATCAGGGATAAAACCAATACCGTTTACCTGATTAAGTAATTTAAGAAACAGCTCCACGTATTCATCACTATAATCCTTCTTCGTCTCTATAGCAATTATGGTATTAATTACAGAAATTTGTGCCAAAACCATTCTCTTAAGATGTTCTTCTTGAAATTCAATTTGATCGTACATGTGCATCATTCCAGGAATATTATTGGAAAAATAATCAGGAGATGATTCTTCAGAATCCACCCGAATAATAATTTTATTTTTGCCAAATAGTCTTTTCGATTGAATGGTATATTCATTTTTATTGCGGTCAACCTTGAACCCATTTTTGAAAACTTGAGTAATGAAACCTTCTACATCACTTGTATCATTCCTTGATGCAAATATCGTAAAAAACCTCAATTTTCTCCCTCCTCTAATTCCTATTTTCTTCTTAGCTATTAAATTTAGAAAAACAAAAGAACATAAACTATTTAATATATTAAACAGCCTTTTATTATGACTTGTTCTTCAACTAAAATCTATTTGATTGTCTTAGTTGTTATTATAAATAATTATACTATCCAGTTTGGAGTATTGCTAAATGCCCATCAACTTAAAGGAGCTATTTGCTTTTTTTAGTTTGATAGCGATGTGGTGCTACCTCTGTTTTAGTAGGTTGGTAATAGTTATTTTTTAGAATATATGTGAAATCAAAAAGCTTTGAACTGGATTTTTATCATGCATTAAACTTTAGAATTCATAAAATTTTTCTGTAGATAATTTACTTTATAACTCTATACTTAAATCCAGTATAAAACTTTTATATTCTACAGCTACTTAAATTGAGTTCCCTTACTATTACCTCTTTAACTGCATTTTTTGTTGCACTAATTATGGGATAGTCTGTAGATATATCACACTTCCCTACAGTTAGGTTACTTAGATTTTTTTGCTTCTTTGTTTGCTGCATCTATTAACTTAGAAGCTGTCTCTTACCTTGCACTACCTATACCAACTTCCATTTTTTCACCTTTATCTAAACCGCCTTGTATGATTTCCACCCCATCTTTTACATAAATCATCACTTTACCTACATTATATTGTACTGGGAAATCTTTTTGTCCACACTATAACCTACTTATTTTTCCATCAACTCTAAATAAAGTTTAGATAATTCTTTTAACTCTTCTGACTTTTTCTTCATTGACTTGCTGAAAATATGATAACATGTATAAAGTTTATAGAAAATGTTTTCCCTCCAGATTCCCCCTTATTTACTCTGTAATATTTAGCGTTTAAGCGATGTTCTACTCCCATAAACGCTCCAATAAAGTAGACCTTGCCGTATTACAAATAAAAAAGGATCTAATATTTATTTCATTTAAAAAATGTTTTAGACTATAGAATAAAGTATTAGACTGTTAAAAAATAGTTGTAGACTGAAAAGTTGTATTTGTGTTTTTAAAATAAATTTACGATATTTTGTCTCTTTCAATTAAAGAATTACTTACACTTCATTTTTTCTTAGTGGACCAACAACACGGATTAATTAAATATCAATAATTAAGATACCAGAACTCTAAAAAAGGGGTGAGGATTATGATGAATAAAGAAATTCAAAAATTGTTTGATGATCTCAATTTATTTGCCAGACAGATCGCAAAAGTAAGATTATCAAATTTATCATTCGATGTATACGAATTCAAAGATAAACATGTGAAGCAAGTAGACTTAATATTTGCCAGAAAAAATCAATTTGATACTATTCAAGAGGCATTTTCTGCACTATTTAAAAAAGAATTGTTCGATGGAGAGGAATGGGATATTGTTGATGAACCAGACCCTTCAGATAAACAATGGCTAACCGCACTAAAAGATTTCTGGATTAACGCATACTATTCAAGAGTATGTAATAGCTTAGAGTTATTAAACAAAAATGATTTTATAAGTAGATTTAAAAGGGATTTAGCTGATGTGAATGTACCAGAACAAGTTATTAAAGAACTCTTAATTAGATTGAATCATATTGAAACAATACAAGTACAAAAGGGATATGTTTATGATTACATATTCGGACAATCTGATAGCCATTATTTTTTGTTTGAATGGGGAATATATGATTAAAATGATTACAACTATTATGATTATGAAGAAGCGCACTTAAAGTTATGGGGGCGTCAATGAAATAACAGATAACAAAACAATCAAACTTTTTTATAAAATCTTTACACCACTTTTCAAGAAAGAACTCCATTTTAATCATTCCTTTTTCAAAATGGAGTCTTTGTGTTTGTCATAAAATCAAGATACATACAATATTTCGAATCAAAATTAAAATCAAACAGTTAACTTTTTTTCCTCCATAACAGTATCTCTATTCACTATTTTCAAGTAGAAATGCGATACTGTTGTAATGTAGTATGGATAGATCCAAAGAAACGGGATACCAAATGTGAAAAATCCGATGATAACCCCTAAAATAAACCATCCGATAAAACTTAACGATAGTAGGAATAAATCTAATTTATGTCCTTTCATCAGTTCTTGACTCTTTTTAATTGCTTCACTCGCCGTATATTCTGGATGATCTAACAAAATATAGTAAGCCATAGAATAAGAGATAAATTTTATAATACCTGGTACAATTAATAATACACTCCATAAAAGTGTGTATACAGTCATTAAAGTAGTCACCTTTATAGATCTAAACACATTACTTTTTCGAAATCCTTCAAATAACTCACCAATTGTAGTAGATTCTTTTTTCGCTAAACGCAATGTAACTTTAAGATACCCATAATTCATAATGCCTTGTGCACCTATTAAACAAATAAATAGAACAACGAAAACAAGTAAATAAGAAAAAGCACCTGCTGCATTTAACTTTTCGTCTCCTGAAATGGAAAAACTAGAATTCATTATTTCACTTAATAGGATACCAAGAAACAACAGTGGAAATCCTATAATTAGCATACAAACCCTAGAAATAATATGATAAAGAAACGATGACAATACCGCCAATCCCCATTTGTCTGTTAATGAAGATACGGCCGCTTTTTTTAAGCCACTAATCATTTTGATCCTACCTTTCAATTTTTTCCTTTTATATGAATTACTTTTACACAAGGAATAATAGCGTATTTTAACAAAATTTCCATTCTTACATAAACAGTTTTTTAGTTTTTATTCTTGTTCAATATGGTATAGAAAAAGATTAATTATTTACAAGACAAGAAGCTAGGAGATGTTACATATGAAATATTTTGTAATAGAAGATGATGAATTATCAAGCTGTGGTGAAGAGACAATATATGTTTTTGAACATAGCAAAGGAAAAAACAGTTACGACACGATTAAAACCTTGGAAGATTTTGCAGCAACATGCCAATTCATTGAACGAAGAAATACGCATTGGTTTTGGTATAAAGGAAAACACGTTAAAGATATGCCTATTTGGGAATTCGAACAAAAATTTAGAGCTGAACAAGAAGAACTGAAAACAATATCCCAAGAAGAATTCACAGAATTGAGAAACAGATATGCCCCACTTATTAAACCTATCGAGTTCCCTATTAAAGGAATCCGAATTGCTTATGCTTATGAACCAGAATGGAATGATGAATTTTTTGTTATGGAAACGGAAGAAAGTTATTTTTCCGTATATTGGTTTACAACGGCTTAATAATCGTTTTTATAACAAATCAACAGATTTCTTATCCGAAAGGACTTTCTATAAATACTGATTAGGTGTTTAGAAAGTTTCTTCAAAGTCAGGGTGTCTAGGCTTGGGTATTCCTATTACTTGTTCTCCACTGCTAATATGATGAATAAAGCGAAACTGTAATGAGTGGGGGATTCTTCATTCCCCACTCATTATTAGTTGAAACATTCAGACTTTTACGGGCAGTTCCTCTCCTACCTATCTTCCTTGCGCTTCTCTAAATCTTGAGGTGGGAATTTTATTGCCCGTTAATACGGGATAAATTAAATTCCTATTCAATCACATCTTTATAAATGTAGCATTTCAGCCTTTACAACTTGAATATATTCCTGCAGCTTGCAAAACGCTTCCGTCAATTTCCCTGTTTCTTCTTTATGAAGAAAGCGGGCCTTGTTTCGTTCTTCCTCTATGACAAATAGTTGCGCGGCTGCATAAGAAAGACCATACTTTTCACATTTTCGTTTTATATCTTGAAAAAAAGAAGGAGGTACCGTTCCTGCTCCTGAGACAAGCATCTCATCTAGAGCTTGTTCCAATTCATCGATTATGCGCACTAACTCTATCATACAATGTTTCCCCTTCATTAAGTGTAATATTTATAATTTCTCCTACTTCTGTATATAAAATAACAGGTGTAACTACGAGCTTTGTTCCTTCCTGATAAGGATGAACTAGCATTCTCTTTACATGTAATGAGTCCAAATATATTTTTACAAGTCGAATCGTCCGCTCATTGTCTCGTTGTTTCATCATTTGCATTTGTAATACTTTCCCCTTTTTATCAATAAGAGGTATAATCCATTTTTGCTCTTGCTTCTGAAACTCCCATTCTTCCATCTCAGCAAATTCGATACAAAAGACTCCTTGTTTACTTGCCTCTAACCTGTTCGCTTTTACTTTTTTTAGTAGTTCTTCCCATGAGGTTATAAAGAGCGATTGCCACTCTGTTACATTTGTTTTTCCGTCTACTTCCCCTACTGTCTGTGAGCTAGATGACAATTGAAAATCGGTGTTAAGCTTTGCATGTTTCAATCCTAGAGATGAACGAGACAGTTCGTATCCCTTCCCTGCAATCCCCCATGGAACTTGCTTTTCATGGAGGTCCTCAGAAGTTGTGTTGCTCCCTTCATAAAACATGGGACGTGACTGTGTGTATGTGATCCACTTTTCCTGTTCTCGATTATAGAAATAATATGTCACACCAACATAACCGGACTTCGTTTGCCAGCCGGATGCGCCAAAGGCATGCAAAGTAAGCGGTGGAACTTCATAATATTCCGAACGAAACGGACTCTCTTGCAGACGGTGACGTTCTAACAACACAATGTATTCATAAATCGCGGACAGCGTTTGCCGATAGGATGCCATTTGAAAAGATGCATGTTTCATTCGGTATAGCCTAATATCAGTCCCTAGCTTACGAAATAAATTTTCTAACTTTGCTAGTTTCAAAGAACGCGCTTTTACAGAAAGTTGTTCTATTTCATAGATTGTTTTTTCTGTAAGACGTGTTAATCCAAAGTGAACAATTTGCTCAATCATCTCTTTGAAAATAGATAGCTTATCCGACTCAATAATAAGAAACTGTACCTGTTTCGTTTCATGCGAAATTCCTCTCTCTTTTTGATACCAATATATTGCTTCCGCCTTATGCCGGCATATTCCCTCTGCTTTACATGTACAAATCGCATCAGCTACCGATTCAGCTGTCAGAAAGCGAACCGTTATATCCTCTTCTGGAAAGGAGGCGATTAAAGCACCCTCTTCTTCCAAAACAAACTTTTGCTGAAATGTTTCGCGGAACATCATTTCAGCCCACATTTTTTCGGAGACAATATTGTGAACGTCCACATTCAAAAGGGCAGAGAAATCAACTTTTATGTTCTCCTCACCTTCGTACATCTTCTTTGCTTCTAATAAAGCAATAATGACATGCTTACAAATCGAGCGTGCTTCACAAGTGCAGGAGTAACTGCGTATATCTCCCGTAAACGTTACAGTAGTTTCATCATCAAGATGTATTTGCGCTGCACCCTCTTCTACGTCCATTTTGATATTTGTTGCAGCAGCCAAATCCTTCATTGCTCTCTTATATGTTCCTTTGTTGGACATGGCAATTAAATATGTTTCATCAATAGAGGAAAGAACATTTAAGAAATGATTGTTGCGATCCACTGTGCCAACCTCCCTGGTGTTAACGCGGCTACATGAGCACCGAGCGCCGCCATTTTTTCAGCTGCCTGTTTATCATAAAAAGGCTGTGCAGTCGGATCAAGAGAAGTAAGCACAATCAGTTTTGCTCCTGATTCTACAATCTTCATCGCTTCTCGGTACATTTCAGCGTAACTGCCACCTTCATATAAATCCGTTACAAGCACGACAATTGTTTTATGAGGCATCTCGATTTTATTCGTTGCGTAGCGCAGCGCCTGAGCAATATATGTTCCTCCACCAAGCTGTACACTCATAAGCGTTTCCACCGGATCATCAATACGATCCGTTAAATCAACAACAGCTGTATCAAAGATGAACAAATCTGTCTTAATCGTCGGTAAGCTTGCGAAAATACCCGCCATAACTGCGCTATGGATAACAGAATCAATCATACTTCCACTCTCGTCTACTGCGAGGATTACACGCCATGTGCTAACATGTTTAGTGGCAGCGTAAAAGTACGGTTTTTCAATATGAATGGCGTTTGTTTCCTTGTCAAAATGCTTTAAGTTCTTTCGAATCGTTTTCTTAAAATCAAAGTTACGCATCGTGCGCACGCGGCTAGAACGATTTCGATCCGGTCTACCGCTTAATGCGTGCTTCACTTCTTGCTCTAAATTACGACGCAACTCCTCAGTGACTTTCGCTACAATACGTTTAGCTGTGTCTAATACATCCGGTTTTACATAATCTTTAAATTGTAAAATGCATTTTAATAAATTCATATTCGGTTCCATTTTTTCAAGCGTTTGCTTATCCTGTAATAGAGCTGTTAATTCATATTTCTCTAACGCATGATTTTCCATAATTTCAATGGTTTCTTTCGGAAATAACTCCCGCACTTTCGAAATCCAAGTCGGCACTGTTAGCTGAGAGGGATCTAAGGATCCACCGCGCTCTTCTCCGCGTTCTCTCTCGTACAAAAAGTCCAGCATCTCGTCCATTTCTCTGTATACAGGTTCTTCTTCCTGAAATGTAATTTGATCATCCGCATGTTTCCCAAGAACAAGACGCCAGCGATTTAAAGAAATGTTATTCTCCATCTTCTAGCCCCCGTCTCATTAAAATCCCCTTCGCTTTCCGATCTAACTGCATTACATACATCAGCATCTCTTCGGAAATTGGTTCTTCTTTTATCGCTTCTTCTGTAGCGCCATATAACTTGGAAATCTGTCTAGCAATCGTATCCACTTCAAGCGGCGTGAATTGACTGAATAAGAGGCGTAAATGTGGCAACACTTGTAGAAATATCTCTTCATCAAGTTCTTCTAGAACATGAGACATTCCGTTAAGCAACGATTCGTTATATAAAAAGATATCTTTGGCGCCAGCAAACAAACCATTCAAAAATATCGGAGCTTGCTTTTGCATATCACCGCTTCCATAAAAATACCCTTCTGCCACTTGCATTACCTCATCGATTTCCCGCTTTCCTAAAGTAGTTAACAGCCCAAATACCGCTCCCTCTACTTGACTTTCTCTTTTTTCCTTTTGCAAATAAAGCTCCAATGCGTCAATAAATTGCTGATCTGTAGGCTTCATTGTATACAAATCGATAAGCTTTTCTGCAATAATTGCTGGTTCGCCCCCATCTAAAACAGAAAATAACGAAAGTGCTTTACTCCTAGCGTAATCCGCTTGCTGATTTGCTTTTTCTATTTGTGATAAATAATAAGCACAATTTGCCATAGAAGCAAAATCTCCATCCTTTTGCACAGCTTCATCTATAAATTGGGTGTACATGGAAAAGTCGGAAAACAAACCACTTAAATAGGCTTCTAGCAATAAAAGGGCCACCTCTCCAGCCCGTCCCTTTGCCTTGTGTAGCTTTGCTCTTAGCATTTCCTGCGCCGCTTCTTTCACCGTTCCGCCATACACAGATATATCTATCAGAGCACTTTCTACTTGTGCTGAAAAACGATATTTCCAAGTTTCACGCATAAGATTAATATTCTGTTTTCTAGCTAAGTTTGGACCGCGTAGCTTCTCGCAAAATGGAACTCCTAAAAAAGCGAGACAATGAAAAAATTGACTTAAGCGCAAGTGCCTTTCTTTCTTGTATATGTCAAGAATCGTCTCCTGCGGTACAGTTGAACGGGCCGGTAGACGAAACGACCGAACGGAAGCACGAAAATCATGCACGAGCGGCGGCACATCTGCTTCTTTTGACAATTCCCCGCGCTTTGTCCCTTGCAAACTCTTCTGAAGCAATGCTAAAGGCTTATTGGCCGAGAATATCTCACCTTTCACAAATGTACTGCGCACTGCGTCCATTAATTCATACAATCCGGGTTGCATCTTTCCACGAAGCAGTGCAAGTTCACGTATCATTCGTGCAGCCTCAATCTCATCTGCCATTGATATTCCTTCTACCTTTAGCTGTCTAGCAATTCGTATCATAAATTGCTCAGCTACCGATTCATCGCTGTTCTCCCAAATATGTTGGTAAAAAGCAGGTGCAGGCATTCCGCTCTCATAGCCACGCATCTGATCACTTTCCAAAAAGGAATACGGCATAAGATAGTTTTTAGCATACAATTTAGGTAACGGGCTTTTCGGCAACTTTTTCTTTTTTCCTTCCAATTCAAGAAGCCCTTTCACATGAAAGCCTCCAGTAATAACGAGCACCTTGTCATACACTTTACGCGCTTTTTCAATTTCTTTTGCCATATGTATCTCCCTGGCTTCACAACCGTCTTCTGTCAACATCCCCTGCGTATAGTCCGCGCGTGTATAATAACAATAATGAAATAACTGACGGACAAACTCCTCGCTCGTCATATGAAAGCCTTGCAACTCAAAGTATTTCTCCCAAAACTCATGGAAATTTCGGCACCCGGTTTTTTCCGAAAGCATACGGACATATTGGCTATGCCAGAAATATTGCTCATCATGTTTCCCATTCTCTTCCTCATTTTTTGTTAAAAACACATATTCTTTATAAGGAAGATCAATAAATGAAACAGGAATGTTCTGTGCAGCGCCTTTTCGTAGCGCGACAAGTTCTGGCGAATAGTCGAGAAAGGGATAGTACGCACGGTACTTTCCACTTTCTCCTCTTTCAAGCACATTCGTTTTATCATCATAACTGCAATATATACAAATCGGAGCTTTACTATCTGCACTCACAATATGCGGAATAAGTGGGTTACAGTCTATCGGGCCTTCTATAAGAATTGCATCTGGTTTATAGCATTTAACAATCTTTTGTATATGAAAAGAGCACGCAGGACTATGATGGCGAATTGGCACGTATACGACGTTCCGATCTAAATTGTAAGCTCTTTGAAACAATGCATTTACTTCAGCTGATTGCGAGCTTCGAAAAACGACTTCCATACCTCTCCTCCTATTTGGCCTCGCGCCTTAACGATGCTTGTAAAATAACTGCGTAACTTTTCTAAATCATCCTTGTTTTCTTTCGCAATCGTCCCTGACAAATATCGAACAAGCGCATCCATTTTCACTTCTCCACTTCCATAATAGTACGCATCCATTGCACTTTGATAATATACAGATACCGCTTCTGCAGTACTCATAACAGAAGATGGCTGATCAATTCGTTTTCCTTCAGCAGTTACCCCTTCTCGAAGTTCATGAAAAACAGTCGCTAACAGCTGAACAACCGTTTGATCCACTTTTGGTTTGATGCCTGATGCCCTTAATAACCGCGTTACTTGTGACTCTATTATTTTTGCTTCAAGCTTTACATCTTGAATTGGATGTACCGTTTCAAAATTAAAACGACGTTTCAATGCACTACTCATCTCATTCACACCGCGATCGCGTGTGTTAGCCGTCGCAATAATATTGAAGCCAGGCTTTGCTGTAAGAATTCCTTGTTCTCCAAATTCCGGAATATTGAGCACCTTATCGCTCAGAACGCTGATCAATGAATCTTGCACTTCCTGTGGGCAACGCGTTAACTCTTCAAATCTAGTTAATATCCCTTTTTTCATCCCAACGAAGAGAGGCCCTGGCACAAGCGCCTCCCTTACAGGTCCTTTCGCAAGAAGAAGTGCATAGTTCCACGAATACTTAATTGTATCTTCCATCGTAGCGGCGGTTCCTTGCACAGTGTTACGGCTATTTCTGCATATTGCGGCAGTAAGTAGCTCACTCAGCATCGTCTTTGCAGTCCCAGGCTCCCCAATTAACATAAGTCCGCGATTCCCTGCTAATGTAACAATCGCTCGTTCCACAAGCGCATCATTCCCATAAAACTTACGGCTAATTTCCACTTCTTTTCCTTCCAAAAGAAGCGGTTCTTCTTGTCCGATAATAAACGTACGAACAGCACGCGGTGACAATCGCCAGTTAGGTGGTTTTGGAAACGAATCATTCGCTTCTAACGCATTCAATTCTATTTCATACAATTCTTCCATTAATGGTTTAATAGACTGCATATGTCATTTCCTTTCTTATCGCTTACTGCGCCAGTTTTCATCATGGCCAAGATTCGATTCTGTCGTCCGTTTTATATCATATAAAATTTCGCTAAAAAATCGTTTAGGTACTTGATTTGGCACAATGCGTCTCGCATCATCAACTTCGTCATAGGAGTATGAACCGCGGCTCACTGTGCCTGCTTTATAAAATTGAATTTCAAATAAGCATACATCGTCCTCTTCTTCATATCCAACAGGTGCACCTTCAAATGCAAGCTCCGCCCCTAATCCTGTGCGAGCGTCTTCTTTATAGAAAGAATAATACACACCAGCGTCTTCAACTGATCCGCGATTCCAACCGTACTTCGTTAACTTACCAAACAGCGACCGACCATTGATTTGAATGCCCCCAAACCTTTCCACAGTTACTTTCTCATCTTCCGCCGCCAGAAATACTTCGCGAACAATTTGCGGGAATGGTTGGATAACCTCATAATCTTCTAATTGTTCCTTCCATAATTCCCTTTCCTCTTTGGACAATTCTAGCGGATGGATTAGACCGATAACAGTGTCTGGCGTAAGTTCATGCTCTTCTTCGTCAACCGTATTGAATGTGCCGTCTTCCATATAACGAAAAGTCGCAAGCAACTTTCCTTCCTTATACTCGCCCCAAATAAGTGAGATAGCAAATTGCTGCATAATTGGATTTTCCACAAACAAAGACTTCCATGTATGTTGCGACCAATAACGATTAAGAGAAAGTGCCATTTCAAGACGTTGCGTTTGCATACTAATGATACTTCGAAGCTGTTTCTTTATAGATGATAACTCCATCTTAGCCTCTTCTGCTTTTTCCACATGATCTTTTGCATTTGGTTTCGGAAGCGACTTTATTCGTTTTCCTTCTTCTGTTTTTAACTCGATTTTCAGGTTGGGCGTTAAATAGGCAGTAAACATCCTACTTCCGTAATCAATTGTCTTTTCACCGCGTTTATTAAAACCAAGGTCCGGAACAAGCTGATCCTCTAGTTCTTCTTCTGTTATACCACGTGTTTTAGCAGCGAGACTCAACGCTTCTTTCGCAGCATTACGCACCTGTTTATGTTTATATTTGAATGCTATGGTATTAATCGTCATAAGTGCAAGATGCGACGAAGACAACGCCAACGCCTGAACAGCTGCTGCAGCGATAGCTCCGCGCATGCCAACAGCCCACTCATCAATCTGCTTTTTGAGCAGTAGCGCCATTTCATCATCACTATGAACGCTATACATCGAAAGAATACCTCGCTTTTTCGCCTCCGCTCCTTGAGAAATCCACAGCTGATAGATTGCTTGTATATTTTCTTTCAAATCTTGTTCATTTAAAGCTGCACCTATCACTTCCACCGCTTCCTTTTTCTCAATTACAGACTCCGATACATACTGCTGAAAATAAGCAAGCGGAAGCGTTGCATCCGCAATTACATCGGAATCACGAAGACGAATTTGTGGTTCAAATCCGAGCCACTGCACGAGTGCGTTTCTTTTTTGTGGTGTTAAAATACGTGTACAAAAAGCTTCGATACTTCCTGATACTCCTTCTAGGTCTCCATCGCCAAGCAGCGGAGCAAACTTCTCCATCAAGGAAGCATTTTTCTTTTCTTGCAAAGCTTCTTGCACAAGTTGTGTATATTTTTCAGATTTATAGTTTAAAAGTGTTTGCATTACATTTTCGCGTACGACTTTCTTTCTACTATTCAATTCCTTCGCTACATCATCTGCAGCTTCCACATCTTTTGTAAGAAACTCGACTGCGGCAGTACGTACTTTTTTAGAGGAATCTCCAAGACTTTGAATAAGAAGAGCACGTGTTTTAACCCCATCATACTTTGCTAGCTCATCCAAAATGAAAATCCGTTCATCTACAGGATACTCAGTAAATACTCCTGTCACATATGCCTGTTCTTTTACAAATAAACGAACGAGTGCTTCTTTTGCCTTACTTTCCTCCTCACTGTGCCGAGCAGCTTGTTTAACTGAATAATAAACAAGTTTCTCCTTCGATAAACCGTAGGATAGAAGATCTTCCAACATTCGTTCAAGCGAACCTTCCTTATGAGAATACTGTTGCAGAAGTTCATATAATTTATAATTATAGTCATTTCCAAATTGAAGTTTGAGTGCTGCTTCCCTCTTTACCGCTTCCTCTATATCCCAAAGGAGTGCAATTGCTAAAACAGACATTCCTCGGTAATTATTTTGCTGCTTTGAACTCTCAAGCACTTGCTTCATATCTTCAAATGATAATTTCCCAACTAAATAGTCACGATATGTATCGCGTATGTCAGATGATTCGGACTCAAGGGCAATCGTTAAAAATTCTTCACGTAATCTGTTTCGATTAAATTCGTATCCTTTTTCCGCCAAAAGCATCACCACGAAAAGATAATGACTTTGACTTAAATATTGCAGCATACGCTGAACAAATTCTGGCTGTTCTTCCACCATACGAAGCAATAATTGATATTCATATACTTTGTCGGAGTTAAAGACGCCTAAATGACGCCATGTAAGACGATATGCGAAAAACCTTTCCTCTGAAACACCGAATTGTTCGCACAAGTTTAGACTGGTTTCATACGCTTGTTTATCAAAACCCCTTGTTCTTACATGATTTCCAAACTGATCAAGAACATGACACACATGATCCGTTGCATAATCCATAAAATTTTTAACAGAACGTTTCGCTAACAAGTCAATATATCGTCTTGCCACATTTGAATGCTGATAAACACGAAATAATAGGTGCCAGGTTACATCAGGTAAAGATGAACCAACAGAAACTTCACTATCAGATTCACCTTGAACGTATCTTTTCGCCAATTCTATCTTCTCTTGTGCCCCATCCAGTTTCAATATAAACTCCGCATGCTCTTGCAGCTCTTCCTCCAATAAAGAACTGTACGTAAGAAATCTCTCATAATCTGCATCTAGCATATGCAGAAGCAAAACCATCTTTGGTCGACCTGTTATAACTTGCAACTTCTCTTCTATGTACTTTGGATTCTCCCTTATTAATTCCCTAAGAAAAACATCCGCTTCATTTACAGAACGGGAAAGATTTGTTAAATACTTACACGCCAATTCTACAAGACTATCAAATGCAAGACCGCTTTTTTCAAAATAAACTTTTATATCTAGAAAACTCATATGTGAAAAGCGTACGAGAAGAACATTCAACAGTTGATCTTCAAGCAAGTAATAAAATAACCGAAAAAAACCTGCGTCTTGCTTATACGTTTCCCTAAAATCACTCATAAACTGCCAAGCAAAATCACTACGTTTATTGTCACGAATTGTCGTTTGTTCTATATGCTTTAAAATTTCTTCATCTCTCGTCTGCAAGTAACGTAACGCTAATTCTTCTTGTTCCCCTGTTATATTAAGATGTTGAAACAACTGATATGTACTGACTGCCATCTTCTCTGCCTCCCTAGTTCTTTTATAAATTCATCGTTATATCATTTATATATGATAATAACCATTCTCTCGTATGTCTGAAATTTCAGATACAGAAATACGGAATATATTTACATTATTAGTATATCATATCAACCTAAATAAGAACGTACGTTTCTTTTAAAAACTTCATATTTATTTAAAACAATCATTGAAAATTTGGTTTAGAGATAAACAAAGTAAGTACTGAATGTTTTTATGATATGTATTAGACTTAAGATTTCGGCAAAAAATTCGAGCACTGCATTCAAACGTAATTTAATGAATAAAAAAGACGCCAATTATAGCGTCTTGAACTGTACCCCGGGGATATGCAACGCTATCTTAAATAGATTTTCTGGTTATAATACAGGCCCATAAAGGAGCTGTTTTATCCCACTTTTATTTTTATTTGTAATTCCATGCTATTTCTACTACTTCTTCGGGAGTCAATTCTTCATCATTCCAAAAAATCAAATCACTTGGAGCAGGGTGAGGTACACCAGAGTTATTAAATTGATGAACATAGTTACTGTGTTCATCCTCAGGTAAATCAAGATCATAAATTTTTTTTACAAGCTCAAGCAGTTCTGTTTTCGTCAATTTACATATCAAATTTTTCATCCTTTCATTTAATTTATAACCCTTTGTTCCCGAAATGGTATGCGGGATCTAAAACATTTTGATGTATTTTAGGAGATACAATCATTAGATTATAGACATCTCCATCTTTATCAATAGACAGTTTATGATGCAATATATATTTATTATGGTTACCATAATGTTCCGTTCTTGGTGAGTAAGGAGCCTTACCGTTTTTCATAAGCTTTTTTATATCCATAGGACTAAATTCTCCAGCATAACTTGAATCAGCAAGTGTTTTCCAAAATTCCTCTCTAAAATCATCAAATGATTTAAATTCTTTTCCGACTAATTTGTCTCTAACTTCTTGCGGAATAATACCAATATCACCATCATTATACATTAACTTCTATGATGTATAACCTTCTAATGAATTAAGCTAATTCTCCTGTTTCGGAGGTTTGGGTAAAAATATCCTCCTTGAACATAGGCATTTTTTTATTCATGAAGAAATATTACCGCAAAGCTACATTGATAAAACACACGGCAAATTTATTTATCAAATTACAAATCCAACTCTCACAAAAAACAGGATAAAAAAATAAACAGCAGAACTAGTCCACTGTTTACTTCGCCACGCCTTCATGTAATTTTTCTGTATAATCTTTTACATCTTTCCAGCTATCTTTCGCTGTATGTAAATCTTCTTTTATAAACGTAAATTCTTCAGGGCTGATTCCTTTTACGTTTTGCAGTAAATTATTATATTTTGCCCCTACTGTATACCATTGATTTGATATATTTTGCAGTGCTGTAATTGCTGCATCAATTGTTTCAGTCATATTTGTTGTTTTATTTTTTACATCTGTCAATATTGCCACTTCTGCTTGTGCGCCAGAAATTCTATCTTTTAAATTGGAGATTTCTCTTTCTGCATTTGCGATATCTTTTTTCGCAATCGCAATCATCGGTCCGCCAGCAAGACATGTTATTAGTGCTACGCAAAGTACGCCACCAGCAATGACCATATCATTACTCTTTTTGATTGAATCGTTATATGTATTTATTTGTTGCTCTAGAGCTGGAATGCCAGCATTCGTACTTGCTAAAATTGCTGTTAATTGATTTGTATCCTCTTTAAAACTATTTGTGTCTTTCGCCATTCTATCGCGAAAAGCTTTCAAATCCCCTAATAATACATCTACCTCATTTTGATTTTTTACAATATCAGCATACAACTTTTCTAAATCCGCTTTTAATTTTCCACTATCCTTTTGTTCAATCGCTACTAGCATGCTATTATAATACGCTTGAAAAGTATTATTGTAATTAATAATATTTTGATCTGTTTTCATAATTTGAGGCTTCATATAATTTAACCAATACGCTGCGTTAATTTTTGCATCTCTTTGGTGCTGAATCATATTTCCTTTAAACTCACTATTAATGGAACTTATTTTACTCAAATCAGTCTCTTGCTGATTTTGAATTAATTTTGCATATGAATCCATTGCAAATATGCTCGATGTCGTTTGCGCCATAACATCTTGGAATCCAGCTGGCCCTAACGAATAATTTTCCGCACTTTCTTGCAATGTTTTTACGTTTTGTTCTGCTGCAAAAGGATGTAAAGGAAATGCGTTACTTGTTGCCACTCCAGCAATCATTAACGTTAAAAGACATTTTTTATAAAATCGTTTCTGCATACTCTTCACCTATTTTCTTTATAAGGGTATAAAAAGCTCCTGCTCACAACTGAACAGGAGCTTCAAATCACTCATCAATACTTAACGCTCTAACGATTCGTATCCGATTATGCTTTTTTCGTATCTACTACTTTAATATCTTCAGCATAAATCTTTTCTGCATAGTCTTTAATGTTTTTCCAGCTATCTTTCGCAATGTTTAAATCTTCTTTAATGAAAACAAGGTCGTTTGGACTAATTGAATCTACATTTTGAAGTAGAGAATTGTATTTTGATCCCATTGTGTACCATTGATTTGAAATGTTTTGTAACGCTGTAATTGCAGTATCAATTGTATTTGTTAAATACTCCGTTTGTGTTTTGATGTTCGTTAACCCAGCTACTTCTAATTGAGCAGTTGTAACTTGTCCTGTTATTTTTTGAATTTCAGCTTGTGCATTATCAAGCTCTTTCTTCGCTAATACGATTCCAGCTGTACCACCGCCTACAGCTGCTGCACCACCTGCAATTAATGCGACTCCTAACGGCGTTCCTGCACCTGTAGCGATAACTACTGCACCACCGATAATTGCAATTGGGCCTAGTGCTGTCGCAACAGATGAGCCGATAATTATTGCATTATATTTACTAATTGCTTCATTGTACGTTGTAATTTGATTTTGCAGAAGCGGAATTCCAGCATCTTGACTAGCTAAGATAGATGTAATTTGATTTGCATCACCTTTGAAGTTTTGCGTATCGGACGTCATTTTGTTTCGGAATTTCTTCAAGTCTTCTACTAACTGATCTACTTGCGCTTTATTTTCATTAATACTACTTGATAATCTAGTTAAACCTTTCGTAAGAGTCGCTTTATCTTTTGCATCTACCGCAGCAACTAAAGTATCATAATAGTTTTGGAATTTCGTATTGTAATTAATAATATTTTGATTCGTTGAAATAAGCTGTGGTTTTAATACATCTAACCATTGCTTCGCATTTCCTCTAGCTGTATCCTGGTGCTGAATTACTTTCCCTTTTAAAGCCACATCAACAGACGATACATTACCAAAGTTAACATTACCTTGTTTAATAATTGTTAAAGCGTACAGATCCATTACTAAAGCGTTTGAACCTGTTCTTTCCATTGCATCTTTTAGGCCTTCTGGTCCTAATGAGTATTCTTCATAGTCATTATAAGCTTTTGCTACCGCATGAATTGGAGCTTGTTTCACTGTACTTTCAGCTGCATACGTATGAGCTGGCATAATGTTTCCTGCTGCAAATACTGCCATAAGTGCTGATAGAGCCATTACTTTATAAGGTTTTTTTGTCATTTCTCTTCTCTCCCTATATCGTTACTTATTTTTAATGTACTTCAACGTTTGTAACGTAATCTTCAAATTGATTCGTTTGTTTATTCATTTCATCACTTACTTTTTTAATTTGATTGAAATGTTTTTGAAGTAAACTACTATCTGTATACGTGCCTTCTTCAACACTCTTTTGAATTTGGATCATATTATTGTTTAGAACTTTCCAATCCGTTAATAACGTTTCTAAAGTTGAGATTTGACGATCAATTAATTCTGTAAAGCTACTTACTTGATCTTCAACGAATGTAATTTGTGTCGCCTCTGCTTCAGTTTGTGATAACTTTTGAATAAGTGGTAGTAGCTCTTTTTGCTTTTGCTGAATGCGAAGAGCTGCTTCTCTCGTTTGACTATCTGCAGCATTTACAATTTCATTACTTAAAGTACCGATAGAAACGAAATCAATTGTTTTCGTCTGCGCAGTTTGATTCGTAATTGTAAATACTTGTTTACCGATATTAATAGAACCTTTAATAATTTCTTGAGGCCTATTCAAAATAGTCGTTAATTCAGCTTGAATTTCCCCTTGAATTCTTTTAATATCTTCTCTTAATTTCACAATATCTCCACTTGATCCTTGCAGTGTTTTTATTGCTTCATCAGCTTTAATTGATAAGTTGCTACTATCTTTGTCTAATACCGTTTTAAATCGATTTAACTCTAATAAGTCTTGCTCCATACTCTCTTGGATGCTTTGTACTTGCAATTGTAATTTTCCATATGCACTTGTAAAATCTGCTTTTGCTTGTTCATCTTCATTTATGTTTCCTGCTAGTTCATAGAGCTTACTATAATAACTATTAAATCTAGTACTATATCTCATCATCTCTTGATTTAAGTCGATTAGCTTCGGATTATATTCATCAATCCACTCTCGTACATTTGCCTTTGCAAACTTTTGATGATTCGTCAAACTACTCATCGCATTCACCTTAATGTCTGGCTGCTGTAAAATAACTAATCCGTATGCTTGTATAAGTGGTGACTGTGACCCTAACATTCTAATTGAATTGGATAATGTATTTGGAGCAATTACATTTTGTGCATATACTGTTTTCACTACTGTTTTCCCCTCTTCAGCGTAAGCGCTTACAGGAACAAAACAACTCGTAGATACTGCTGTAACCAATAACCCTGTAATTAAAGTCTTTTTCACTTTAACTCCTCCTATGTATTAGCAACTATTACTATCGCATTTTATTATTCTGTTTTCTTGCATATAGTTTGAGATGGTTAAAATAGAGAACGTTCTCATCGTGACTCACGTATGAACCATCTCTCCCAACTTTTATTGCTACAGTACTTACTTATTGTTATAAAACATTTCATAACTTTTCATATGTGGTTAGTATGAATAAGGTTGTATAATTTTTCTATCTCAACACCATTCCCACATTTGTACAGTGAATATATTACACGGAAATACTATTCATTTTAAAATAATTTTCGTACAGAATTATGAAATTTCGTTTTGTTTTCATGTAAGTTTTGTACTGTAAGGTCATTTAAACACAGCTATTTATCTATCGTAAAGAAGTATTTTCATTCCCTTTATTTTCAAGCTTTCCTGTCCTTATTTCAAAATATAATCCGCTTCACTTTTTCAATTGAAATATCCATATATCACAACAAAAACCTCTACTTATTCATAGACGCAAAAATTATATCAATATAACTTTCAGACCCATATGCAATTATGCATAGTGTATACACAAAAAGGATAGCTTCACTTTCGTAAAGCTATCCTTAAAAAACCTTCTTACTTTTTCAAATGATATGGAACTGTCGTAATAACAACATTTCTTTTATAAAGTAAATACGCACGAATGAGTAAACTAGACTGGTTATGAAGAATGTTATGCCAACCTTTTTTCGGTATGAACTGTGGTATAACGACCGTAACTCGGTAATTTGATTCACTCGCTTTATATTGCACTGTATCAATAAACTTTGTTAGTGGCTGAATAATACTTCTATAATGAGAATGTAACGTAACAAGTCTTACTTCAGGTTGCCATTTCTTCCATTTCTCTTCAAATTTCTTTTCCTCTTCTCTGTCAAAAGCAACATATACAGCTATAACTTGATCTGCAGAAAGAGCCTTCGCATAGTTCAATGAATTTTCTACTACATGCGTCATACCAGCTACAGGAACGACAATTACATTTCCCTCAATTGGAACAAGTGGTTCACAAGTTTTTAAACTTAATTGATCGCCCACTGCATCGTAATGCTTCTTAACTCTATGGAACAAGAAGATGATGGCAGGTAAGAAAATAAGGATTGACCAAACTTGTGCAAATTTAGTTAAAAAGAACATGCTCATTACGATAAAACTAATAATTGCACCAATTAAATTAACCGTTAATCTCAAAGCCCATCCTTCAGGTTTTTCACGAAGCCATTTTAATACCATACCCGTTTGAGAAAGTGTAAATGGAATAAATACACCTACTGCATATAACGGGATTAAATGTTCTGTTTGCCCTTGGAAAGCTACAATTAAAATAATCGAAGCTATCCCAAGTATAATAATACCGTTTGAGTAACCTAGGCGGTCTCCTCTAATCGTAAACATTCTCGGTATAAATTTGTCTTTTGCAAGGTTAACTGCTAATAGTGGAAATGCAGAATAACCTGTATTAGCAGCAAGAATTAATATTAAAGCAGTTGTACCTTGTATGAAATAGTACATGAAATTACGTCCAAAAGTTTGTTCAGCAATTTGTGAAACAACTGTTACTTCCTTACTTGGATTAATTCCGTAATAATAAGCTAAAAAGACAATTCCTGAAAATAAAACGGCAAGTAATGCACCCATTGCAAGCAATGTTTTCGCTGCATTGTTAGGTGCAGGATCCTTAAAGTTTGGAATTGCGTTAGAGATTGCCTCAACACCTGTTAAAGCCGAACTACCCGATGCAAATGCTCGTAGCAGTAAGAACAAACTAATTCCCGCAACCGGCGTTCCAATTGGCGTGTGTAAAGTCGGTGAAACGTGACCAGTTAAAATATTGTATATCCCTACCCCAATTAATATAAATAGTGCTAAAACGAATAAATAAACAGGATACGCTAAAACGGAAGCTGATTCCGTTACCCCTCTTAAATTTAAAATAGTAATAAATATAACAAATATAATCGCAATGATTACATTATGTGCATGTAAACTAGGCAAAGCTGATGTGAGCGCATCTGTACCTGCAGACACACTTACTGCAACAGTTAAAATATAATCGACTAATAAAGATCCTCCAGCTATTAACCCTGGATTCATCCCTAAATTTTCTTTTGATACAACATACGCGCCCCCGCCATGCGGATAAGCAAAAATAATTTGACGATAAGATAAAATAAGGGCTGTCAATAACACTAATACCCCAACAGCGATCGGAATTGAATACCAATAAGCAATCGCTCCAAGACCTGCTAAAGCAATTAAAATTTGCTCTGGTCCATATGCAACCGATGACAATGCGTCAGAAGATAAAATGGCTAACGCCTTCGTTTTATTAAGCTTCTGCTCTCCTAACTCAGTTGATTTTAACGGTCTTCCAATTAAAAATCTTTTAATAGATGAAACCAATACTGTCCACTCTCCAATAATTTTGTACGAACGATGCTGCTTGTTACAGCCAGCAAACTATTTCTTCAGAAAACAAAAAATGTCTACAAGCCATAGCGAAATAGACTTGTAGACATTATTTTTTTTGTCGCACAAGCTCCACCTTCCTTCTCAATATAACGCTTACGAGGTTAGCTGTCGGATTCGGGCCTATGAGTAGCCCTACCTTTTTCAAGGATTCACCCCATCGGATTAAGAACTAATCCGTAAGAACGGGTCCCCCGTACCATGCGGTTTCAGCGATTTAGAAAATTGAAACTGTGGATTATAATACTCCTTTATTTTCAAAATGTAAACAAAAATTTTGAAAAAGAAAAAATTTAAAATGATTGCGCATAATCCGCCGGTAAATATACATAATGAATACTAAAAAATCGATAAAGGAGACCCATATGTCTAAAGAAAAGAAGCCTATTTTTTCCGATTCCTATTTAGATGCGTTAGCAAATGAAATTAATCAATTATACGGTAAACGTGAACAGGAAATAAATTTGACAGATAGAACGAAAAGAAATAAATAATTTGTCATAAAAAAAGAAAGCAATACACTTATATATTGCTTTCTTTTTTATTTTTTCATACATCCAATTCTATTTCTGACCTGTTAAAGGTCATTTCTTCATACACTTTCAAATTTTGATATACTGCCCCTAATAATGGTGCTTCTATAGAAAATTGTTCTGCTACATCTAGTAAGTATCCTTGTAAGTACTTCCCTTCAATGGACGAACCTTTTTCCATATCACGCTGCATCGATGACTTCATATCATACGAAATTTTATCAATTGTTTTCATATGTTCCTGGGCAATACCATCCTTAACTGGAGCTTTCATAGACCTCATGATTTGCACACATTCTTCAAATAAGTTTCGGATAAATTCGTGTCCACCTTCACTTTCACGAATCGGTCCTATTGGTGCACGCATTAATGTCGTCACACCCGACATTACAGTAATAAATAAATATTTATGCCACATATCTTGCGTAATATTTTCACTTAAAACAAAACTAGATTTCGTACCTGCAAATGCTTTAGAAATATGCTTTATTCTCTCTGAACCTTGAAGCTTGATTTCTCCAAACAGAAGTCTGTTGGCAGCACTCGTTTGTACAATTTCTCCTTGATCGTTTAACGTCGTCTCGATAAAGCATAAACCGCCAATTACTTTTTCCACGCCAAATTCCTTTTGTAATTGTGATACATGAGCGATACCATTTAACAATGGAATGATGACAGTTTTTTCGCTAACATAGGGCTTCAAATCTTGAATTGCCTCGTTTAAGTGATACGCTTTTGTTGAAAATAAAATGACATCAAATGGAGCAGTTCGATCTTCTTTCGTTATTAATTTCGGTTGGAAGGAAAAATCCCCATTAACACTTCGGATTACAAGTCCTCTTTCCTCCAATTGTTTTTTCCGTTTACTACGAACAAGAAACGTAACATCTTCCCCTTTTTCGACTAATCGGCCACCAAAAAATCCTCCGACGCCACCAGCTCCTAATACTAAAATACGCATACAACATCCCCCTTTTCAAAATACAATTTTATAACGTGTAGTATACATAACATTATACATATCCTCTACTAAATAACCTGAATTTTCATTCTTAATCAAGTATAAAACAGTGGTTATTTTCAAATAAATTTGGGCATGTTGTTTTTATAGCATATATGAAAGGAAACAATGTAAATGGAGGCAATACAGACAATCGAGGAAAAAGATGTAGCAACAGCTATATTTCAATTTATATTCCCGTTTTCTTTTAAAACTGGATATGAACAAAATATGTTCCCTTTCTTACAGAAAAATGATTTTCGCCCTTTTCGACTCGATCATCTTGAAAATGAAAATACATACTACGGAAAGTTTCAAGTTTCACATCAAAATATGGAAGCATATTATCTTTCATTTACAAATAAAATTCTATTTCCTCACTCAGAGCATCAAAAAGGATTACAACGCTATTCTAAAGACCTTAACTTAACTGGACATTTAACAACAAATTTGATTTCTGTTCCATTCAAGATTCATTCTATTGATGTAACACTTTGCCCTTATGAGCTTGGCTTCTTAACAATTCGGACAGAAGTAGAAACCGCTCCAAACATGACATTATCAGAAGCAATCGAATTCGCCGCCCGCTTCCGTGTACTTGAAACTAAAAATGATACAAACGAGACTATTTGTATTGAATGTAACGGAAAACAATACTCACAAGTGGAAAAACTTATATTCGGTGATTTATTTCATGGTGTAACAGACTTCTTTGAGAAAAAGAGATTGCGGAGCTCTTACTTTCAAACCTTTCCTTTCTTTGAAGACCAAAGAATGTATGTACAAACTTTATTATCCGTGAATAAAGAGTCAGACCTTCATATAATCGATGTATACCGAACTTCCAGTCTTTCCGGATTAACAGACGATGGCAATCCGTATATTAGCGCAAATAACATCCCTTATATTCAAGATTATTTAACAAAACATTCTTATCAAAGATGGGCTCCTAATCGCTACTTTGTTATGGAAGAACATATTTTTACATGTATAACAAATGAAGGTGAGCAAGCAATCGCTAAACTTGCTAGTCAAATGTACGGGGAGTTTTATTACGCTTTGTTATTAAATCTATTTCATAAAGTTGTTTTATTAAAAATGGCAAACGCTTATGCTGAACTTAACATTGAACAAGATACAAATGAAATAGAGAAATTAATTTATTCAATCAATTCATTTACAGCAAATTACTTCTCTTTAGAGTTAGTATCCCAATCACAGAGTGAAGATATTTTCTTCCGCTTAAGAAATCTATTTAACATTGAAGTACTATACTCGAATGCAAAACAAAATCTTGATAGTTTGTTTAAATATCAAGAAAATGTCGCTTCTAAAAAAGATAGCCTTTTACTATTAGTTTTAACGCTCTACTCTGTAGTAGGCCAAATGTTAGGGTTTACTATGATTGATCTTTTAAGAAACACCGATTCAAACAAAATCTCGTCGCCACTTGAATTTTTCGCGCTTTTAATAGCAATTAGCGGCATAGTCATTTCACTTATTTTAGGCGCGCAAAGTTTATACCAATGGAGTCTACAACATAAACGAAGAAAAGCATGGGTAAAACAAACTGTACTTTCTGCTGTGAAAGAGAAAGATGATAAACATTAAAAAAGATTATTTTCATTTACTGAAATTTTCATCGGTGATTTTTCGAATATATCGACTTACCGACAAAAAACGACAAAAGACAGAACCAGATAATATCAAAAGGGTACTCCAAAATGACGTTTGGAGTACCCTTTTTTATTACACAAGTTCAGCTTACTTCCCTGCTTCGATTTGTTCTAATGCAGCAGCTACTTGTTCTTCAGTTAATTCATGTTGTACTACGTAGCGGTTACGTGGGCTTACACGACATTCATGAGAACATGCACGTAAATATTTCGCTTCGTTTTCTTCAGAACATAAAATTTTCTTATTACATTCTGGATTTGAACAGTTTACATAGCGCTCACAAGGTTCACCTGTAAAGTGATCTTTACCAACAATAACATGTTCTTTTTGGTTTACTGGTACAGCAATACGCTCATCAAACACGTAACATTGTCCATCCCAAAGCTCGCCTTGTACTTCTGGATCTTTTCCGTACGTTACAATTCCGCCGTGAAGCTGACTTACATCTTCATACCCTTCACGAACTAACCAACCAGAAAACTTCTCACAACGAATTCCACCTGTGCAGTACGTTAAAATCTTTTTACCTTCAAGTGTTTCTTTGTTTTCTCTAATCCAATCTGGTAATTCACGGAATGATTCGATATCTGGTTTAATTGCACCTTTGAAGTGTCCTAAATCAAACTCATAATCATTTCGTGCATCAATAATAACTGTATCTTCTTGTTTCATTGCTTCATAAAAATCTTTTGGCTCTAAATACTTTCCAGTTATTTCGTGTGGGTTAATGTCATCTTCTAGACGAAGTGTAACTAACTCTGGACGAGGACGCACGTGCATTTTCTTG
Source organism: Bacillus cereus group sp. MS39 (assembly GCF_040448665.1). Classification (NCBI taxonomy): domain Bacteria; kingdom Bacillati; phylum Bacillota; class Bacilli; order Caryophanales; family Bacillaceae; genus Bacillus; species Bacillus cereus group sp. MS39. The sequence continues at coordinate 3,611,484 of NZ_CP123058.1, forward strand.
AATGCGTGCCCTTCTTCTTCATCTATTTTAAATACGATACCGTCAAAGCGCGGATCGTTGTTCATTGCTTCCATGTATTTTTCTGTTTGTTCTACAGTTCCAGAACAAGTTCCGTTAATCCCTTCTTTAGCTACAAGGATTCTTCCTTTTAATTCAAGTGAATTACAAAATGCTAAATGCTCTGCAGCGAATTCTTCAGGGTTTTCAATTGTTGTGTACATGTAATATAGTAATACTCTGTATGGTTTTGTAGTTGCCAATGTATTTCTACCACCTATCTAATTTTTAAAATCATGTATAAGTTAACGTTCATATCAAAACATATATAATAAGAAAATGTATCCAAAGTTTTATGCATCCCATTTTCTTCTCTTTATACTATTTTCTATAAGTTAACAAAAATAAAAAACAAGATTACACATCAAAACACTATGGTTATGTTGTAATCCCAATATATTATATATCATACAAATCCATTTCCATCAATTAATATACTGTATTATAGGCTTTATGTTCACATAAATTTCAAAAATAGCCCTTTAATTCATTATGCTTCCCCACGTCATCACACCATAAACTCCCAATTTTTCATAACACGACACCATCTATTGCAGCAAGGCATATAATTTGCACTAAGGAAACATTTATGTTCAAATAAAATTATCAACTAATACATTTAAATGTATTGAAATAATGAGCAAGAATAAATACAATAATTTCATCAAGTTAACATTTTAAAGGGGAAAACTACTATGAATAAAGATATATCAAAAGATGAACAAGTCCCTTCTCAAAGTACAACTGTTCAATCAGCCCATTTAGCATTAAGTGGACAAACGAAAGGCTTAAAAAGACTATTACCATTCTTAGGCCCTGCTTTTATCGCTTCAGTCGCTTATATTGATCCTGGCAATTTCGCGACAAATATTGCAGCTGGATCACAATATGGATATTTATTACTCTGGGTAATTCTTGCTTCTAATTTAATGGCGGTATTAATCCAAACTTTATCCGCTAAATTAGGAATTGCTACAGGTAAAAACCTTCCTGAAATCGCTCGAGAAAACTTCCCAAAACCTGTTTCCATCGGTTTATGGATTCAAGGGGAGCTCGTTATTATGGCGACTGATTTAGCTGAATTTATTGGAGCGGCACTCGGATTGTACTTATTGTTCGGGATTCCAATGTTACCAGCCGCTTTAATTACAGCTGCTGGATCATTTATTATTCTTGAATTTCAACGCAGAGGCTTCCGTCCATTAGAAGCTATTATAACAGGAATGATTTTTATCGTTGTTATCGCTTTTGGTGTACAAGTCTTCTACGCAAAACCAGAATTAAGCCCTTTACTTTCAGGACTATTTATTCCAAAATTCCAAGGCGTGGATAGTATCTTATTAGCAGCTGGTATTTTAGGCGCAACAGTTATGCCACATGCAATATATCTACATTCCGCCTTAACGCAGCGCCGCGTAGTCGGAACAAATGATGAACAAAAGAAAAAGATTTTCCGCTTCGAGTTTATTGATATTATTATCGCAATGGTTATCGCTGGAGCAATTAATGCAAGTATGTTAATTGTTGCTGCTGCACTATTCTTTAAAAACGGCTTGCATGTTGAAGATCTTGATGTTGCTTTTAACCAATTTAGTAACTTAGTCGGTCCTGCATCCGCTGCTTTATTTGGAATCGGACTTTTATCAGCAGGTTTATCTAGCTCTTCAGTCGGGACAATGTCTGGTGACATTATTATGCAAGGTTTCATTCGAATGCATATTCCGTTATACTTACGCCGCTTTATTACAATGATTCCACCATTAGTTATTATCGCTTTAGGTGTAAACCCAACTTACGCTCTCGTTATGAGCCAAGTTGTCTTATCATTCGGTATTGCTTTTGCGTTAGTACCGCTTATTATGTTTACAAGCAGTAAAAAAATTATGGGTGCACTCGTTAACCACCGTATAACAACTTTTATCGCTTGGATAATCGCTGCACTCGTTATCATTTTAAATATTTTCTTACTGTATCAAACATTTGTAGGGTAATGAAAAAAGGTATTCCAATAAAAATGGAATACCTTTTTTGGCGAAGTAATTCTCTTCTAATTACCACCTATGTATGTACCTCTTTCTGGCATTATCGCACCTTTTTCAGTTCGAAAGTAAAGTGGTAATCCTTCCGAAAGAAATATACTCACCTTGGATGGATCCTGCCTTTGATGATGAATATGTAAATGGGGCTCACTTGAACTTCCTGAGTTACCGACTTGAGCAAGAACCTCTCCTTCATTTACATGTTGCCCTTCCCTCACATTAATTGATCCTTTCTTTAAATGGGCAAGCATCAAAAATGTCCCTGTTTCATCTAGTCGTAAATAAATATGATTCCCCGCCATTGACTGAAAATTATCCGATCCCGGAACTACATCTTTTTCATCATTATTGATAGATACAACTGTTCCAGAAGCTGGTGCCATTACTTTCGCTCCATATATTCCATAGTCACCTAACTTACTACTTTTCACTTCAGCAGGCGGGATAAGAATATCATATGCCCATCGTTCATTCGGTTTTATAACGTGATAGTTCGTTTCTACCCGATCACCACCCCATCCTACTAGTGCTCGTTCATTTAAGGGAAAACGAACGACTATTTTAGGACTCATAGTCTGTACATCTGCTGGGTAAGCAAGTCCGCCTATGTTAGCAAACCACCCTAAAGGCCAAGCTCCAATTATAGAGAAAAGAACGATGAAGATTAGTGTTCTATCTATTCGCTTTCTGAAAATGCCTTCCCACACAAATAGTAATACTGATCCTATCAAAATAAAGATTGATACTAAGCTAAAGGCTTGTAACCCCCACCAAACAATGACTGATATAACACCATGGGCTAAATAAACTACACTCCAACTTATAATTAAAAACGCAACTAAAATTACTAATACATATTTCTTCCACATGTTGTATCCCCACCCTCATATCTTTGTTCTACATGATACGAAGTGAACATTACGACATATAAAAGAAATACTTACGACTTTCTTACAATTCTTGATAATGCGGTAAGACGATGGTGAAAACAGTTTCTTTCTCGTTACTGCACACAGTGATATCCCCTTTATGAAGCTCTGCTATACTTCTCGCAATTGCAAGTCCCATTCCTTTTCCACCCGTATGAGAGCTACGTGATTTTTCACCACGATAAAACTTCTCAAAAACGTAAGGAAGGTTCTCATTCGGAATACATTGTCCAAAATTTTTAATTTCTATTTCAACATTCATGTCTCTTTTAGAAATTTGAATCAAAATCTGTTTTCCGTCTTTCCCGTATATAATACTATTACTAATTACATTTTCGAACAGCCTCACCATAAGCGCTACATCCATTTCCACATGTAACTCCTTATCACCATTAATACAAAAGCTCATATCGGCATCATCTAGTTGTGGCACAAAATCAATCATGATTTGTTCAATGAACGCTTTCATATTTACTACACTTTTATGTAATTCAATCCCTCTATAATTTATTTGACAATATTCTAATAAATCATCTACTTGATTTTTTAATTCATAACTTTTTCGCTTTAATATACTTACATACTGTTCACATTCTTCTCTATTTGAATGAAGCTGATTTCCTAACAGGTCCGCGTAACCGATTAGAGATGTTACAGGTGTTCGTAAGTCATGAGAAATATTACTAATCATTTCAGTTTTCATTTCCTGCGATTTTTTTTCATTTTCGATAGACTCTTTTAAACTTTTAGCCATCCAATTAACATTCGTGGCTAATTCACCAATCTCATCGTTTTTTGAAATAGGTATATGTATTTCCAAATTACCATTACTTATTTCTTTCAAGTTCTTATTTATTTCAGATAACCTTTTCATCATTGTTTTTGTCATGAATGCAAAGTATATTGTAGTAAAAATTAAAAAAGCTATTAAATATAAAAGTGAATATTTTTCCTCTAACGCAGTAACATGACTATATATATTTCCAATTACAATTTGAAACGCTATTATACTTACAGTTGCTAACAGAATGCTACATATGAATGCGATAAAAAACTTAGTTCTAATGCCTTGTAATGATTTAATCTTCAATTTTATATCCGACTCCCCAAACATTTTGAATAAACTTCGGCTCTTTTGGATTCTCTTCAATTTTATTTCTTAATCTTGCAATATGAACCATTACTGTATTATTACTTTCATAGGCCCTTTCTTTCCAAACACTCTCATATATTTCTTCAATAGTAAACACACGATTCATTGCAGCTGCCATTAAATACAAAATATCATATTCGGTTCTCGTAAGATTGATTGTTTCTCCATATAACATTACTGTTCTAGACACTTCATCTATTTCTAACCCTCTAATGTTTATTTTCTTTTCTATTTCTTGGACAGCATTTTGATTAAAATATGTATACCTTCTTAATTGAGCTTTCACTCTCGCTATAAATTCAATTGTACTGAAGGGCTTCACAATATAATCATCTGCTCCAGTACTAAATCCTATTACCTTATCTACATCTGATGATTTTGCGCTTAAAAACATAATTGGTAAACTATGTTTCTCTCTAATCCTTCTACACAATTCTATACCATCCATTTGTGGCATCATAATATCCAAAATAGCAAGTTGAATACTGTTATTATTTATTATTTTTAAAGCCTCTTCCCCGTTATGAGCACTAAAAACTTTAAAACCCTCTTGCATTAAATTCGCGTTAACAAATCGAACAATATCTTGATCATCATCTACAATTAAAATTGAATTTTTCTCCATATGCAAACCTCTTTTTTGAAATATATTCCACAATCAATTTTATCACAAATCAAAACCATACTTCCCTCTTGAATAATCTTTATTTTCAGATTACATTATATAATAACAACACATTCTAGTTTCAGAAGAAATGGAGTGAAAGCATGTTTCCTATATTAAAAACCGACCGACTCATTTTACGAGAACTTACCGAAGAAGATGCACCGAGTATACTACAATGCTTTTCTAATACTGATGTACTGCGCTATTATGGCCAAAAACCATTACAAAATATTGATCAAGTGAAACAAGTCATTCATAACTTTAAGCTGAGTTACAATGCAAGAAGCGGTATAAAATGGGGTATCGAATTAAAGGACAAGAAAGAGCTCGTTGGAACCATTGGTTTTCACGATTGGTCTTCTGAGCATAAACGAGCCAATATAAGTTATGCCTTTCTCCCTGAACACTGGGGAAATGGATATGCTACTGAGGCAGTTTCTGAAGTTATATCTTACGGCTTCCATACACTTCATTTAAAGCGTATCGGAGCAATTGTCTTCCTTGAAAATGAGGCGTCAAATAAAGTGCTATTAAAATTAGGTTTTGAAAAAGAAGGAGTTCTAAAAAATTATATGTATCAAGATGATATTCCCTATGACACGAATTATTATTCTTTATTAAAATGAGTTTAATAGAAATTATACGTAAAAACTCGTTTCAGCATAATGAATCAAGATAGTGGATTTTTAACGAAAGATAGGAAACCGAGCGTTTTTCATTTCTTAGATCATCATACGACTGATGCGAAGTACAATAAATTATATAATCTAAAAAGGGGCATGAGCATACTCTTACTCATGTCCCTTTTTTTACGTTCTTTTTCTGTTTTCGCAATGCTTTTGGAATGTATAGCTTTCCATGTACTCTCCCGTCATTGCATATGCTTTAGAACGAGATCCTCCACAAACATATCGAAACTCACAAACTAAACTTTTTAAAAGTTTTCAATATCATTACCTCTTTTCTAAAACCATAAAGAACGTACTATCCGGTAGCGCAACCGCATTCCCAGACTCGTCTTTAAAATCGATTTTCTCGCTAAGATGTTGTGTATATCCATCCTGTAAATAGTTCATAGCTTGAACGATGTTTACTTTATCTCCAAAGATACCCTTTACGAAATCCTTATAGTCGTTTGGCGTAAAGATTCCAAACTGCTCTTGCACCTCGTGAACGAAGGAATCCTCACCCCATGTATACGTATATAAGAACTCCATCGCATCGTTAACAGGCATTTTGACTGTATTGTCTGCAAGTACCTCATACTGGATTATACGCCCCTTAAATTCACGGACATACTGCTCTAAGAACTTCATTCCGCCTGCATCTTTAAAATGAATCACACGCATTAACATTTTATCTTCAGTCATGATGCCATCACGAATGATAATACGACCTCCTGGCTTTAACACTTCGTAAGCACTCTGTAGTCCCTTTTTAATTACTTCATGATTGAATTTCTTACCTTCATACTCGATATAAGAGAACAGTTCATGAAGGATAGAAGAATATACAATCGTATCAACCGATTCTTTATCAAACGAGCTACCTAAGTTGATTGCATCCCCTTTAATGACGTCCCAAGAACGACCTTCGTCCTGTTTCTTCTTTTTCAACGTATCAATCACGTTTTTGGAAATATCGATACCGTAGATTCGTTTATTTTCGGTCTCTTCTTCAATCATGTCTAGCATAACACCACCACCAGCTCCAACATCTACAACCGTATCTCCCTTTATATAATCAAGAATAATTCGTTTATCATCAGCCGAACTATTCATATGCTCCAGATACACTTCTTCGTTATGGAATCTATCATATGCGTCCTTTCGTAACCCGAAGAAATCAAAGAGCAGTACGTTTGCTCGAGCATGCATCATATCTATCTTTTCTGCCTCTACACAGAAGGTGATTAACGCTTCACCTACAGCAGAAAACTGAAACGACACATATGCAGTCTTCATATCTTCATCGACTTTAGCTTCAAAAGAAACATGCGTTGTATCCGGCTTCTCGTTCTCACGGTACTCCCGTAGATACTTCTCAATAACCCGCTTACGATACACGTTGTCCTTCTTCTCGCCTTTGAAATCATAGTGCAACTGCTGCATCAATTTCTCGAAATGGATATGCTGAACCTTTCTAGTGCCTATCTCGTTCTTTAACATAACAAAAACTGTCCAAATATCCTCGAAGCTAAGAGCATGCATAGACGGTTCTACATACCACAAATCCTTATCAGATAAGAACGTTTGAACGTCACTCTTCTCGCTCCCCATAATTATATCTTTTTCAAATACTGACTCCTTATGTTTTGGCGTGAGTCTATGTATACGAGAAGTAAACGGCTCCACATAACCATCAAATAGCCCATCAATTGTAATCTTCACATCGTTCTTTACTTCACTCCACAAAGATTTTGATACGCCCTCAATAATACATTGGTTAAGAAAGTATAAAATCTCCTTTAACCTAACGTCTCCGTATTCTTCTTTATATGTGTTAATTAAATCAATATGAGAGTCCAAACGAGCCTCCCCGCGGATATACTGCCCGATTAATCCATGTGTTCTAATTAAATCTCGAACAAACAAATACTCAGTAGCGTTTAAGTTTGTCTCTATACGTTCGATAAACTGAATATCACTAAAGATATCAGCAGAACCCTCGTTATGTACCAATAGATTGATCCCGTTTTTCTTCCATTGCTCCCGCTGTTTTAAAGAGCCTACCTTTGCAAGCTCACTATACGTTAGTACCTTTTCAATAATGCGATACGCTTCTTCATCTAAAGACAATCCATCTAACACTTGCAGCGTACGGTGCACATAGTACAACACCGCGTCTGTTTTTAATGCACCAAGTACCTGTACATTCTCATAGTTTTGATGTATCTCCTCTGCCTCGATTAGATACTTTAACCACGTAGGGAGAGTATTAGAAAACCCTTCAATGTATTTATTTAGAACCTCAATATTTTTCAACTTATTTACCCCCATATATAATCAATTTCAGTAGTATGGCCTGGGACATCTTCTCTAAAAAGATTATCACCTTATGCCCCCTTTACCATCTGTATCTCTTTCAAATACAAATGCATCAAACCGAGTCTTTTTATCATGTAAAAGAGAGTTATCAATTTCGTTTCTAACATGCCAAGGTTGTAACACATTCTTTTGTTTATCTCTTATTTTATCTTCATTAGGAATTTCGGAGGATCACTTCTCAAATTGATAAACGTATGTTGTAACAGAATCAACTGAAAATTGAAACGGCAAGCGGGTGCACTCCACTTGCCGTTTTTTCATAGCTTAGTATGTACTTGAATTTCTTTTGCTTTCTCTTTTTCACCCTTCACGCGTACAATTAAATCATATGATCCGGATTTTGGCGCTTCAAAAGAAAGCAAGCCTTCTTTTTGAGAAGTGACTTCTTCTTCATAAATAACCTTATCATCTTTTGTAACTTGCAATAAAATCGTACCTTCTTCAACGGCTGCTTCATAAGGGATTTCCACATTTCCTTTTTCAGCTTTTAGCGTTTGTACATCGTAATACCCTTGCAGGGAACCAATTTTCAAAGTCGTTTCGCCATTTTTTTGAACCTTTGTAACTTGTGTTGCTGTATTGCACGCGCTTAACAATACAACAAGAGTGAGGATCATAAATAAACGTAGTGATTTCATAGAAATTCTCCTTTTTTATGTATATGAATTAAAATTCTAAATTTAAATTTTGTACCATCTTATTTCCCACCTCTTAAAATAGCTGTTTTTATAATAAAATAAGTAATAGAAAATAATAAACAAGTACCCATTGTACCAAAAACTGCAACTGAGATGTTACCTGCTAATGTTTCATTTGGATCTAATGCATTAGGTAAAACTGTACCAAAAATTGCAATACAGGCTAATACAACCATAAAATATTTAAATCTTTTTACTTTCTTATTCATACTAATTATCCCCTTTATTCCTTAACATTAACTTCTAAACCAAATCCCCCCCAAAACCTACACCAGGACCTAATGGTACATGAAATTTGACTCTGCTTTTTCTAGCTTCAAAAGATCCCCCGAGATTCCCAAATTAATTTCCCCCAAGTATTATACATACCAATTCATTCATATAGAAAAAGCCCCGTTCCAATCAAACACTTAAGCCCCTCTTTTTTTATAATACTCAAATAATTCTACACAAACATTTCTATCAATTCATCTTAATACCTCAATTACCTTTTAAGTATACCAATGACAAAATATATAATCTAATATTTTTTATATAATTCAAAAACAAACATAGTTACAGCAAGAGAATGCTTGTATGCTGATCTGTACTGCATTCCCTTATTCCATGTATGCTATATTTCTATTCTTTTTTTACTTAAATAAATTGCTCAATCTTATTTGTTGCAACTTCTTATGAATGCGTAACTACAATTTTTCATTTCTCTTCTTCATATGCTGGGAACACCACCAAAAGATGTCCCTGCCCTATGAAAAAAACCTTACTTTTAAAAAGTAAGGTTTTTTGTATTTATTCATTAGCGACATAAGCATTCTTATAAGTATAAATACCACCAAATTGATGCTTTTCAATTCCTTTTACATAATCCTTTTGTACGTAAGCTGAGCCCATTTGATAAAGTGGTGCGACCGCAGCATCCTCTAACAGAATACGCTCGGCCTCTTGCAATGCTTCCCACCTTTTCTTCTGATTTAGTACTAGATCACTTTTCGCTCTCTTTATTAATTCATCGTAGTGAAGGTTAGAGTAATTCATTTTGTTATTCGGATTACCCGTCGTAAATAGTTCTAAATAACTAATTGGGTCTTTAAAGTCCGGTCCCCAATTTGCCATAGATATATCGTAATCTCCGGTTTGTTCTAACTGTAATTTTTGCTTAAATGGCTGTTGTTTTATTTGTATCGTTAATCCTTGCAAATGCTTTTCTAAGTCACCTTTTATATATTCTGCCATACGTTTTGCATTATCTTGTTCAAACGTTAAAAACTCAAGGTTTACTTGCTCTACTCCAAGCTCTTTTTTCGCTTCTTCCCAAATCTTTTTCGCATTTTGCAAATCATATGAAGAAAGATCTCCGTTTTCTTTTCTAAAATCTTTACCCGTCTCTTCGTTTACATGACCAGCTGGTACAAGCCCACTTGCAGGTTTTGCCCCATTATTAATAAAGTGAGCAACGAAATCCTCTTTATTTAACGCGAATGAAATAGATTGACGCACCTTTTTATTTGCTAATGCATTATTTTTTTCATTAAAACGTAGCATAGCAATTCCAGGATCGCTCGACATATGTAACTCCTTATTCCCTTTATACTTGTCTACAAATTGAGAATTAATAGGCACCCGGTCCAAATCACCAGCTTCGTATAAATTAACAACCGTCATTGTATCCTTTACAATTTGAAAGTTTATTTCGTCTAATTTCACTTTCTTTTGATCCCAATATGCAGCATTCTTCTTTAATTGAAACTCTTGTTCATGCTTCCATTTCTCTAATACAAATGGACCATTATATATGAGATTACTAGGTTCCAATGCATAATTCTTTCCTTGTTCCTTCAAAAATGATTCATGCTGTGGTAAGTAAATAGGTAATGCTAACAGCTGTAAAAAGTAAGGAATTGGCTGCTCTAGTTCCACTTCTAATTTATAATCATTTATAACTTTAACCCCAAGTGCATCAAGAGGCATTGTTCCCTTATTTATCTCTTTCGCGTTTTTCACGTAAAAGAGCATGGACGCATATTGAGACGTTGTTTCCGGGTTAATTGCACGTTTCCATGCAAACATAAAATCATTTGCTGTCACACTGTCTCCATTTGACCATTTTGCATCTTTACGCAAATCAAATGTATATTTTTTACCATCTTCACTTCTTTGAAACGATTTTGCTACCGCTGGAATAGGCTGATCTTGATCATCTAATACATACAACCCTTCAAATATGTTTTGCATAACATGCGCTGATGTGCCATCCATCGTTTTCGCAGTATCAAGAGAAGGAATTTCTTCTGATACTGTTACATTTAATACTTGTTTTTTTGCCTCTGTGTCACTTTTATTCGCTTTATTATTACAAGCTGTTAATAATAAAGTTGTAACAAGTGCCATTACCATTAAATGGCTCTTTTTTCGCTTCATGAATTGTTCTCCTTAAGTATAAAATATTATAAAGCGTTATATATTATAGCAGAAATATGAACAGAAAGATGCGACATTCTTTTGAATATTTATTCGTTCAAAAAAAAGCTACCCTTTTAAAAAGGATAGCTAAAGATTGCATGTATAATCTGCGCTGTTCGCTCAAGTGTTTATAAAAAATCTCTTATTGCATACCTCCCTTTTTGTTTTAACTTTTCTTCTGTTTCATGTAAATTCCCCCATAACTAACTTAATAGGCGTATAGGGTACAGTTTGGTTGGGATATCTTCGTATCTCCATTCAGCAATGCCACTTTGTTTTTTCGAATCCAGGTCAAGTAGAAAGTGATATTTTACAAATCTTATACACTTAAGGATTTTGTAAGGATCAAGTAAGAAAAACGAGAACTTTGTTTCGTATAGTCAAAATATAAAGTGAAGAAAGAAAGAGAGAGGTTAGGAGTTGCCAGAGCGATTACGACAAAACCAGGACTGTTGGTTTTAGATGACATATCAATGATTTAGATGGTTGTTACAAGAGAACCTTAATTTATCCTACCTGTTTTTTTACCATTACATATTGGAGGTTAAAACATGAATAAAAAAAAGAAAATACAAAAATCCGTACTTTCCTTTACCCTACTCTTTTCTTTAGGTATTTCATCTTTTCCGCTTACAACAACTATTCACGCAGATACACGTGAGAAACCATCTGTAGAAAAGAAACAAGTCTCTTTAACGGAGCGTACATCATTATTCCTTGAATATCTCCAGCAAGGTAAGTACCCAGAGGCACTTCAGTTGACGTCTGCTGCTTTTCAATCCAAGTTTACAGCAAACACATTACAAAACTGGTGGACACAAAGTGACTGGAGCGGGATAAAAAGCATGGGAACCCCCGTGATAAAAGAACGAAACTTGGTCCATCAGACGGTGGAAATTTCAGGAACTATCGAAGGAACTACCATACCGTTACTCCTTAAATTCACACCTGGCGGGAAAGTAGATGAGGTTGGGGTAAGGACGCCTCCGGAATCTTATATTATCCCGCATCCTAGATATGATCAACCTGCTTCCTATCAAGAACGTGAAATCGTCATTGGAAATTCTACCTATCCGTTACCAGCCACATTAACAGTTCCGAAACATAAGCCTGGTGAAAAGGTACCCGTAGTTGTTCTTGTTCATGGTGCTGGCATCCATGATCGCGATAGTACATATCTGGGAACAAAAATCTTACGAGACCTTGCGGTGGGCCTTTCGTCCAACGGCATTGCAGTGTTGCGCTATGAAAAACGCACCTTAGAACACGCATTAAAGATGAGTGCAGAACCTGTTACGTTAGACCGTGATACTACAGATGATGCCATATATGCAGCAAAATCAGCGGCGCAGCAGGAAGGCATTGATCCAAATAATATTTTCATTCTTGGACATAGTCTAGGAGCTGGCACAATGCCGCGTATACTGAGCAAATCACCTTCCTCACTTGTTAGAGGAAGTATCTTACTCGCACCACCTGCACGCCCATTAACTGACATTGCCATTGATCAGAATCAATACCTAGGGGCGCCAAAGGAAGTAATCGATGAACTAAAAAGACAGGCCGCTTTTATCCAAGATCCTACTTTCAACCCTGACCATCCTCCAGCTGGCTACAATTTTGGATCGCCTCATTTTATGTATGATGTTTCTAGGTGGCGTCCAGTTGAAGAGGCAAGATCACGAAAAGAGCCTTTACTGATTCTGCAAGGAGCACGGGATTATCAAGTAACAGTAAAAAATGAATATACAAAATGGCAGGAAGGGCTTTTAAACCACAGTAATGTTCAGTTCAATGAATACCCAAAATTGAATCATTTCTTCACGGAGGGTGATGGGGAATTAAGTCTTCCTAGTGAATATGAAATCCCTGCTAATGTTCCTGAGTACGTCATCCGGGACATTATTAAATGGGTCAACGAGACAAAAAAATAAGAAACATCAAAATCCTTCATATAATCATTATTACGTGAAGGATTTTTTGAAACTAGTGATTTTATCTAAATCATTCTCTTCTGTTTTATTGATCAACACTGATAAAAAATCTATCCTTTCCCTCTTTTTATCAATGTCGACACATAAAAAAGGTTCAGACACAAAAACAGGCTGTGGAGAAGACTTTCTCCACAGCCTAAAAATACCTATCTTTGCAAACCTCGTTTATAACGACTTGCTTCAAATATAATACGCTCTTCATCTAACGTTTTACATTCGCCATTCCAAACGACACGTTTTCCGTTAATAATTACATCGCTTATATCTTTTCCACTAGCAGCATATACAAGGTGTGATAACACTTCATCTGCTGGTTGTAAATGCGGCTTATTAGACGGATCAATCGTAATAAAATCAGCACACTTTCCAACCTCAAGTGATCCTGTTTGTTTCATGCCGATTACTTCAGCAGCTCCTTTAGTTGCAAGTGTAAGTGCTGTTTCAACTGGTAACGCTGTTGCATCTTGATGAATACCTTTTTGTAATAATGTTGCTATACGCATTTCTTCAAACATATCTAAATTGTTGTTAGATGCAACACTATCTGTTGCAATTCCAACTTTCATTCCTGCTTCTAGCATCGCTTTTACATTCGCTATACCCGATCCTAGTTTTAAATTACTATTCGGATTATGAGCTACTCGAACATCGTGTTCTGCTAAAAATGCACGCTCATTTTCATTTAACACTACACCGTGCGCAATGACTGTTGGGCGTTTAAACAGCCCGCAACTTGCTGCATATTCTACTGGGCGTTTTCCATACTGCGCTTCAATATCACGTACTTCACGCTCTGTTTCCGAAAGGTGAATATGAACCATCGTTTGATTTTCTACTGCAATACGTGCGCATTCTTCTAATAGTTCTGTGGAACATGTATATGGGCTATGCGGTGCAACCATCGTAGTTAACATACCACTTTCATTATAGTAACGCTTTACATATTTTTCAGCTTCTTCAATTGCTTTCTTTTCATCATCTTTCGTTCCGAAGCTAAATAAAGTTCTTGAAACAGCAGCTCGCATTCCACTCTTTGATACCGTTTCCATAATTGCATCTTGATCTACTCCAATTGGATTAAACATATCAGAGAATGATGTTGTACCACTTTTCACCATTTCAAGTAATCCTAATTCCGTACTAGCGACCGCAAGCTCTGGAGTAAATTGACTTTCAAGTGGCCAAATTCTTGTCTCAAGCCATGGCTGTAATAACATATCATCACCAATACCTCTTAAGAGACTCATTACAACGTGTGTATGTGTATTTACAAGCCCTGGTAAAACCCACTTTCCTTTCATGTCAATTACTTCATCTACTTCAAAATTATTAGCAAATTCTCCGCTTTTTACATCTATAATTTGATCATTTTCTACAATGATATATCCATTTTCTATCACTTCGTTTTGTTCATTCATCGTTACAATTGTAGCGTTTACATAAGTTGTTTTCAAAAGTATTTCCCCTTTCAACTCTATGAAGTTCCCTTTAATAAGTTACCACCATTATAGTAACTTATTAAAGATTAAGAGTCAAAAGATAATTTCAATTCTTTCATTTTTCAGCTTCTCCTACTATTAATTGTTTTACACATCATATTGCAAAAGAGGCAGTAAACGATCCTCAAAAACCGTTGATGGTGTCTCTCCTATTAACTTTGCTCCCATCTTCAAGTAAAACCCTTTTGCATTCGGATCACTATCAATTGTAAAACTTTTTATTCCTAGCTCATTTGCTTTTTCTAATACATACTCCCAAAGTATTTTCCCGTACCCTTTTCCTTTGTAACGAGGATGAATGTACAGGAAATCAAGAGCGTTATCATTACGTAAAAATGAGAAAAAACCAATCTTCGTATTATCGTTTTCTAAAACATATACATAATTATTTTTTATGTACTCATCAGTAATTGTTAAATCTTCCTTACAAGCAAGTATGAATGCTTCGCTATAGTTCCACGTTGCTTTTGAATGTAGTGCAAGTTCACTTAATTCATTTGCTTCACTTAATAACGCATTTCTTATCTTCATGATTCTTTCTCCTCACTTTCAATATGTAAACTACTAAATTGATTCGGAAAACACTTCAAAAAACCTTTTATTTTCATAGATTAGGGATAATTTTTATAAAACCAAAATGGCTGACCATATTATTGGTAACTGTTTGTAACAATTTCTTTAAATAAAAAGAACGCCATCCCTGAAAGTTGGCGTTCCCTTTTTTGAAAGTCTAATCTTCAAACTCAATCATTCGTTTTACTATTTCTTACGATACACACCTATACTGTTTCCACTACCGCTTCAAGCATCGTTCCATTTTTAGCATAATTCGTATGCCAAGAAAAAGCTTTTTCTAAAATATGAGGGGTTTGTCCACCTCTTGTTTTTGCTTCTTCGAAATAAGCTCGTAACTGGTCACGATACATTGGATGTGCGCAGTTCTCAATAATCAGTTCCACTCTTTCTCTTGGCGCCAGTCCTCTTAAATCAGCGTACCCTTGTTCAGTGACAATAACATCTACATCGTGTTCCGTATGGTCTACATGAGAGACGAAAGGAACGATACTTGAAATGTTACCACCTTTCGCAATCGATTTCGTAACAAAGATAGCTAGACGTGCATTTCTCGCAAAATCACCAGAACCACCAATACCATTCATCATTTTTGTACCTAAAACGTGAGTAGAATTCACATTTCCGTATATATCTAATTCTAAAGCAGTATTAATTGAGATTAACCCAAGGCGACGAATGATTTCAGGATGATTAGAAATCTCTTGCGGGCGCATCATTAATTTGTCACGATATTTTTCAAAGTTAGAAAATACTTGTTGCATTTTCTCTTCTGAGAGTGTGATCGAGCAGCAGGAAGCAAAATTGACTTTCCCAGCATCCATAAGATCAAAGACTGCATCCTGTAAAACCTCAGAATACACTTCTAAATCTTCAAACTCCGAATCTAACATTCCATGTAGAACTGCATTGGCCACTGAACCAATTCCCGACTGTAACGGCGCTAAGCGATTGGTTAATCGCCCTACTTCGACTTCTTTTCGAAGGAAGTCTATTAAATGCTGTGCCATAATAACAGTTTCTTCATCCGGAGGAACAATCGTCGATGGCGAGTCTAGTTGGTTCGTAAACACAATTCCCTTCACTTTTTCAGCATCAATTGGGATACCGATTGAGCCAATTCGATCGTCCGTTTTTACGAGCGGAATTGGAAGTCTTTCTCCTTGTTTACCTGGTTCATATAAATCATGCAGCCCCTCTAGTTGCGCGGATTGAGCCATATTCATTTCAATAATGATGGACTTAGCATTTAAAGAAAACGCCAAAGAATTTCCAATTGAAGTGGTTGGAATAATCATTCCATCTTCAGTAATCGCAACCGCTTCCAAAATAGCGACATCTATATCCATAACGTCAGCACGGAGTAACTCTGCTGTATGAGATAAGTGCTGATCTACAAATAAAAAGTCTCCGTTATTAATTCCTTTTCGCATAGTCGCATCGGCTTGGAAAGGTAACCTTTTCCCTAAAATTCCTGCTTCCGCAAATAATTTATCTACATCAGAACCTAAAGAGGCACCAGTATAAACATTCACTTTAAAAGATTTATCATTCTTAACTCGGTTTACAAGCGCAAATGGGACTGCTTTCACATCACCTGCACGTGTAAACCCACTTAAGCCTAAGGTCATTCCACTTTCAATCCATGAAGCTGCTTCTTCAGGTGTAACTACGCGATCTTTCAGACGTTGATCCCTAATTCTATCTAAATTATTCTCCATATGTAATCCCTCTCCCTGTGAATATTCATAATTATTTTACACTTTAACAGTATCTAAATAGGGATTTCAGTATACAATGCCGAAAATTCAGATAAAACAGCGAATCTAGGTTCTAAAGCAGAATAATCTAGAACCCTAGAAGTTTGCGAAAATAACTAGCGTATGATTGACTAACTGGTACCCTCTCTCCGTTATCCATCGAAAGTACAAAAGTAGAGTGCGTATCAGGATATATCGCTTTAATATGATTTACATTTACAATAAAGGCACGGTGGCATCTAATAAATGAATCTTTCGGAAGCAAGTATTCGAATTCTTGTAGCGAGTACTTATGTGTTCCTGTTAACTCTTCTGCATTCACATACGTTTTTTTATCTTTCGCCTCTAAATACATGACCTTTGAAAAAGGAACCGGAACCCATCCGTCTGTTGTTTTTAAAGTAACGACTGACTTACCATCCGTTAAAGCGGGATAAATTGCCGTCACGCAACCTTCAATCTTTCCATTATTTGAAAATGGTACGGCCATTCCATGATAAGGAATACCGAAAACATCCCGGTTAATAAACTCAGAGGCCTTTTGCTTCGTTACCATTGCTTTATGAGCAATTGTCCCTTCCTTAATAGGATCCCCAGCGCTAATCTTTAAATCAATTCGTTTACTTGGCCGATAATAAATATATTCTTTCGTATTCGAAACGGCGATTGATATTTCATCTGAAAACAACTCACCAACAACATCTAGTAGTATACCTAATGTTTTATCTTCCATATTATTAACACCTCATTTACTATTATACTACTATTTGAATAGGTATCTGTTGCTTTTAGATGTAGCGCAAGTTCATTGATTTCACCAGCTTCAATTACTATCAATTTTCTCACTCTCATAATTGTTTCTCTCCACCTTCAAAATATGAACTACTCAAACATTCCGAAAAGCAATTTAAAAACCGTTATTTTCATAGTCTTTAAATCAACTTGCTTCTTATATTACTTGCATTATAAAATAGAAAAGTATTCTAAAAAACATTTCATTTAGGGGGAATTGCCTATGCCGTTGGATTCCATTTCAGGTAACGAATATTCCAACATTTAAAGGAGTGCCTGAAATTTGTTAAATTCATATATTAATTCATTATTATATAAAAATACCGAAAAATTTAACGGAACAATCTTAATAGCCCATAAAGAAGAGACTCTTTATAATCAATCATTTGGAAAAGCTAATTATAATTGGGACATACCTAATACATCTACAACAAAGTTTCGTATTGGATCAATAACTAAAATCTTCACAGCAGTTTCAATTTTAATGCTTCTGGAAGAGGAAAAATTACAGCTACATGATACTTTAGATCGATTCATTCCAAATTTCCCAAAAGGAAATCAAATTATGATCAAGCATTTATTAAATCATACTGCTGGAGTCGGTAATATTACTGCTCAACATGACTTTTTACTACAGTCTGTTCAACCTCGAACACCGGATGAATTAATACAATGGATTATTGCGTGTCCCTTTGAATCTAGCCCTGGTGAAAAATTCAATTATTCCAATTCAGGTTATATTATTTTAGGGAAAATTATTGAAGTTATAAGTGGAATGTCTTATGAGGAATTTCTTAAAAAGAAGATTTTCTACCCACTCTCTATAATAAACACAGGTGTTGATTTAAATTATACCATTCAAAAACATAAAGCAACTGGGTATGAGTTACATCCAAATCATGGCCTACAGAACGCATCATTTATTGATATGTCTAATTCATATTCAGCTGGTGGATTATTTTCTACAGCCGAAGATTTATATAAATTTGATAAAGCGCTAAAAGAAAATTGCTTATTATCAAGTAGGATGACATCTCGCATGCTTACTGCCGAATCTTACGGATATGGTTACGGTTGGAATATTGCTATGACTGAAAGAAATAATAAACTTGTATTCCATCACGGTGGAATTAACGGCTTTACGTCCTCCTATTTACGATTAATTGACAAAGAGGCTACGATCATCATTTTAAGCAATGTATCTACATTATTAACATCGACTCTTGCTAATAAGATATCTTCTTATATAGAAAGTAATTTTTAAAACTATTATTATCTGTAAAACCGTTCAAATTGTTGAACGGTTTTACAAACAATTTAGTTCACCTTAGCCCCATAACATCTTGCTACTGCAACTGCCTGTGCTATATCTAATTTCACATTTTTTAAATCAAAACTTGTAAAATCAATTCGATCAACTACAGCTCCTCTTAAATCTGCGCCGCTAAGTTTCACCTTACCTAATTGGGCACCTGTTAAATCCGCTTCACGTAAATCTGCTTTTTCTAAATTACATTCATATAGGTCAGCTTCAATTAAACGTATACCCTTTAACATTTGTTTACTTAAGTTCGCAAACCTTAAATTCGTATATGACCAATCTCCCGATATTATAGTTATTCCGTCTAGATTCGCTTCTTCAAAATCAGAGCCAGTCATTTTACATTCTTCAAACTTCGATACAAATAAATTCGCACCAACAAACTTACAATTTGCAAATGTAGTTCCTTGATGGATAGAAGCGTTAAAAAGAGCACCCGTAAAATCACATTCTATGAAATTACAATTTTCAGTAGAAACTTCCGATGCATCTATCCCTCTAAAACGACATTTTAGGAACGTACAATTTTTCAATTCCTCTTCTTTAATCAAATCATGTTGAAAATCTATTTCTGTATACTCTTTATTTACAAATTCACTCATAACCATTCCTCCATTTCCTCAAAGAAACCTCACTTGAAAAAAGTGAGGTTTCTTCTCATACAATATGCCCATCTAACCAAGAAATCAAATCTTGAAATACTTCATCTCTATTTACTTCATGGAACATTTCATGTCTTCCATTTTCATATAAACGTAGTGTCACGTCTTTCACACCACATTTTTTATAGTTTTCGTATACTTCTTTTACACCTTTTCCCATATCTCCAACAGGATCACGGTCTCCAGAGAATATATGTATCGGAAGGGTTTTTGGCGTTTTCTTGTATTCTTCTAGTTTATTTACTTCTAATACACCAGAAAATAGTTCTCGATAAAAACTCGTCGTACAAATGAATCCACATAACGGATCCGCAATATATTTATCAACCTGATTATTATCTGAAGATAACCAATCAAATTTTGTACGATTTGGTTTAAAGTGTGAATTGAAGTTTCCGAAAGATAAAAAGTTTAGCATCGGACTTTTCGTTTTTTCCCCGCGTAATTTCATTTCAATTGTCGCTACTTTATGACCGATACTTCCTAAAAGCCCTGGATTTCCACCAGTTCCTGAAATAAGGAATCCATCATATAATTCACCTTTAAGTTGTACAGCACGTCTTGATAAAAAAGAACCCATACTATGTCCAAGTAAAAATAACGGGCATGTCTGCTCTTTTCTTATCGTTTCTGATACAAAGATAACATCAGAAACAGCCTCACTCCAACCTATATTTGGTTCAAAATGACCGTAATCCTCTTCTCTTTTCACTGTTTTCCCATGACCCTTATGATCATGCGCATAAACACCATACCCAGCTTCTAATAAAGCAACAATAAAATCTGTATAAACACCTGCATGTTCTGTCATACCATGTGCAATTTGAATAATCCCTTTTGGTTCACCTTCTGGTAACCACTTGCGTAAATAAATTTCCGATCCATCCAATGCCGTAACGAAACTTTCCTGTACGTTCATTTCGTCAGCTCCCAACTCTATTATGTATCTCAAAAAATGAATATCCATTCATTATCCTTATTATGTATTATATGCAATTGCTTTCATTATGACAAATGACGCACTTTTCCAATTAGCTCTTAAACTAATATATTGACGAACATAAAATAAAATTATATAGTTACTTACATAAAGTAATTATTATATTTTAGGGAGGTTACTATTATGATGCCATCATTATTTTTAGCACATGGATCACCGATGCTCGCTATTCAAGATACAGAATATACAAGTTTTTTAAAGACACTTGGAGAAACATATAAACCGAAAGCAATTGTTATTTTCACTGCTCACTGGGAAAGTGAAGTATTAACGATTTCCTCATCAGATAACGAATATGAAACAATTTATGATTTTGGAGGTTTTCCTCCTGAGTTATACGAAATAAAATATCGTGCGAAAGGCTCTTCTAACATTGCATCTATGTTAGAAACAAAATTTAAAAACAAAGGTATTCCAGTCCATCATAATATGACGAGAGGTTTAGATCATGGTTCATGGACACTCCTGCATCGTATGTATCCAGAAGCAAATATTCCTGTCGTACAAATATCAGTAAATCCTTTCCTTTCTGCAAAAGAACAATTTAAGATTGGAGAAGCATTAAAAGGACTTGGACAAGAAGATATTTTAGTAATCGGTAGCGGTGTTACCGTTCATAACTTACGAGCACTGAAATGGAATCAAACTACACCCGAACAATGGGCAATTGAATTTGATGATTGGATTATAAAACATATGCAGACTAACGATAAAGATGCATTGTTTAATTGGGAAAACAATGCGCCTCATGCACAATTAGCAGTACCAAGAGCAGAGCATTTTGTTCCTTTATTTATCGCTATGGGAAATGGTGAAAATAGCGGTGAAGTCATTCACCGTAGTTACGAGCTTGGTACATTAAGTTATCTATGTCTTAAATTTTAAAGAAAAGGATGAAGCAATCGTTGCTTCATCCTTTTTTCATTCACTTAGTTAACTAACTTCCAAATGTTGTTTCTCTGATACTTCTTCGTTCTTATTATGAAAATAAACCCAAATACACGCGATAAATAATAGTGATGAAGTAGAGAAGAACACATATTGGAATCCTGCATGTGCTGCAATTTGCCCCCCGAGTACTGGACCAATCATATTTCCTAAAAACTGAAACGATTGATTATATCCAAATATTCGTCCTGTAACGTGGGTTGGTGTATGTTGTTTTAGTAGAGTTTGTACGGAAGGTAATAATCCTGCTTGTGCGATACCTAATAAAAATCGAAGAATTAATAGTTGCCAAGCTGAGGTTACAAATGCTTGCGGGATAAAAATAACTCCTGCAGCAAACAACGCTACAACTAACGTTTTTTGAGGACCGATTTGATCTGATAATCGTCCTAATCTTGGTGCTGTCAAAATAACTGCTAATCCTGTCGCTGACATAACGGCACCCGCAATTGTTTCAATATGCGCAGTTTGAGGACCAACTAAATTTTTCACGTACAATGTAACAATTGGCTGAACAGACATATTAGCAAGTTGAATAATAAATGTTGTTACAAATAAACTAATAATTAAATGTTTTGCTGGGACCATCGTCCACACTTTTTTAGGTTGTATTTTTTTTGCTTGAGCGGAGTGATTTTCTTCATGTAGGAAGAAAAAAACGATGAGAAAGGAAAGGAATAAAAAAGCTCCTGTAACAAGAAAAACATGGCGCATTCCAATTAACTCAGACAAATACCCTCCAAGTAATGGACCAAGTAACGAGCCACTCACGCCACCAGTTGAAATTGTAGAAATTGCCCAACCTGAATGTTCTTTCGGAGTTTCTGCTGCGATGAATGTCATCGCCGTTGAAAGGAAACCAGATACTGCTCCCATCAAAAATCTTAGTGCGACTAGTTGATACACATCCGTTACAAACCCCATAAGCGTCATAATAATCGCCATACCAAGGCTAGCACGAATAAGCATCAATTTCCGTCCATGTATATCACCAAGCTTTCCCCATATTGGTGATACGATCGCACCCATTAAAAATGTTACACCAAATGCAAGTCCCGACCACTGTGCAATACTAGAAGTGCCAGTCACACCTAATTCCTCAATATAAAAAGATAAAAAAGGAATTACTAAACTCATACCGGCTGCAGTGGTAAAACAACCTAGCCAACAAATCATCAAATTTCGTTTCCAGCTGGCCATTTTCACACCTTCTTTCTTTAGATACCCATTCTACACCCTTTTATATAAAAAGTTTAGTAATTTGCTTTATTTGTAAGATTTACTACAAAACCCGCTATTTTCTAGTAAAAATCACTACAATCCCACATTTTTTTCATAATAAAACCAACTCCACCTAAATGAAGTTGGTTAATAATCCATTATCGGTATTAAACGTGCATTACAACATCGCTCATAAAACTCAACTGGACCCGCTTGTCCAATAATTGCATATTCATATCCCTCTTGCTTCATACTATGCAGACTACACTGTAACAATTGCTCCCCTACACCTTTCACACGATTTTGTTTCGCTGTGCCCATTGGACCAAACAATCCTTTTTTCCTCTCACTACGTCATAACAAGCAAAACCTACTATCACTTCTTCTTGTTCTGCTATATAAATAGGTAAATTTTCTTTATATGTACGAAATCCATACGCTATCGAATACAGCCAACGTTCACCAAATTCCGACTCAACAAAACTTGCTAATTTTTCGAAATCAGAAGAGTTAGCCTTTCTAACATTACAAGTTAAATGCTTATAAGTCGGAATAAAATATTTTAAATCGACCGCTAAATCTCTTGGCTCAGCTATAATGCGTAATATGTCTTTATGTATTTGTGGATTTTCAATAAACGTATCCGCGCGAAAGAGTGCATATATAACATGTCCTTCATTCATTAATACTTGCTGGAAATGTTTCATACGTTTCTGCGCTATTTGTAAAATTTCTAACACCTTATAAGATAACTTATATTGTCCTATTTTTTTATACCCTTGATCCGTTAAATCATCTTGTTTTCGTATTGAAAGTTTTTCTAAAAAATCCGTACTCACGTTACGAAACAAATACATATACAACTCGCTGCAAACGCCAGTACCTTCTTTACACATACCTATAAACAGATGAGTTGGTTGAATAATATTACATTCTGCCTCTTCTGCTGCAATCTGTAATATGTTATGAACACGTTTTGTAAATTTATATTCCTCCATATGTATCTCCATCCCCTACTACTTTACTAGTAAACCGTAACCATAAATAAGTGAAACAATTATTCCAACTACCACTATACCTGGTAGTAAATTTGCTACCTTGATTTTAATAACACCAAGTAAGTTCAATCCAATAGCGGCTATCATAATACCACCTGTAGCTGTCATTTCCACTATAAATTGATTCATTAATTCTTTCGGGACCAAACTATTAATTTGTGTTGCAAAAACCGCAATACCTCCTTCGTATAAAATAACTGGAATCGCCGAAAATACTACACCAATCCCTAAAGTTGTCGTTAATATAATAGAAATAAACCCATCGATAATCGCCTTTGTAAATAAAATATCATGATTTCCGCGAATCCCACTGTCGAGTGCACCAAGTATCCCCATCGCACCAATTGCAAAAATAAGTGTAGCTGTTACAAAACCTTCTGAAATGCTCCCTTTCCCTTTCGATCCAACTTTATTTTCTAGCCAATCTCCTAACAGTTTTAACTTTCCCTCTAGTTGTAGCCACTCCCCAATTACGGTACCAATCACTAAACTTAAAATGACAACAAGAAAATTTTCACTTTTCAATGCCATTTGAAGTCCAAGTACAGTAACTGCTAAACCGATTGCATGCATAATTGTTCCCTTCATACTCTCTGGAATCCTACTAAATAATTTACCTAGTAAAGTACCAAATATAATACAAACCCCATTTACAACTGCTCCTAATATAACCATTTCTTATTCTTCACCCTTCGAATTCTTTATTTCTATATTTTGGTTTATTCATTGATTTACAGGTTATCTATATGTTAACTTAATATTGAGAATATTAACAAATGTTTTCCACTACATAAGCCGCAATTTTTTGTAGCTATACATAAAATGAAACTTTAATTAGCGCGAGTTTTACTGCCCACTAATTGCGGGATAAACTCAAAAGGGAAGGTATTTATGAAAACTTTACTAAAACGATTTCTGTTAATAGCCTTTTGCATTACACCAATTGTTGTATTAATTAACTACTCTTTTACTTCAAAGGCGAAAGACAAACCCGATTTGCAAAATAAATCTAGTAAAACCGCTTCAAAAATTGAAAAGAAAATAGAAGACCCGGAAATTACCCTCACCTTCTCTGGTGATACAATGTTCGATTGGCAATTACGTCCGGTCATTGAAAAAAACGGAGCTGATTATCCATTCCAACATGTAAAAGAAGAAATAACAAAAGCTGATATTTCTTTCGTTAATTTAGAGTCGGCATTTACAACGAGAGAAAAGAAAACTCCTGGACAACTGTTTTGGATTAAAAGTGATCCATCCACGCTTCAAGCCATTAAAAATACTGGATATGACATCGTAAATATCGGGAATAACCATACACTTGATTACGGGCAAGAGGGATTATTAGACACAATCTCTCATGTGGAAAAATTAAAGTTCCCTTACATTGGAGCCGGAAAAAATGCAAAAGATGCATATACCGCACGAGAAATGACCGTAAAAGGGAAAAAGTTCAAATTTCTTTCCTTCGTTCGATTTATGCCTGATACGAATTGGGTAGCTGGTGACAATAAACCTGGTGTTGCGAACGGATATGATTTAAATCTTGTAACAAAAACAATTAAAGAGCAAAAACGAGATGCAGACTATTTAATCGTCTATATGCATTGGGGCGTTGAAAAATCAAATCGTCCGGTAGAATACCAAAAACAATATGTACCTAAAATGGTTGAAGCAGGAGCTGACGCGATTGTCGGGAGTCACCCGCATTGGTTACAAGGATTTGAGTATTATAATAAAGTTCCTATCGCTTATTCATTAGGTAACTTTTTATTCCCAAGTTATGTGAATGGGAAAAGCGCCGAAACTGGCGTATTAACTTTAACTTTTAAAGGAAAGGATGTCCAAATGTCATTCAACCCTTACATCATTCGCAACAACCAAGTTTCCCCTGTAAATGAGGAAGAAAAGAAAAAAGCTCTACAATATTTACAAACAATTTCAAATGATGTAGAAATTGATGATACAGGGAACATAAAAAACAAACGGAACTAGACAACGCAAGATCTATTTCTCTGTAACATACTTTACAGAATAGGTGATGAACATGCTGAAAAACTTATTAGAAAATGTAAGTTTGTTAGAGAATATTTATAAAATATCTATAGCCGTTCTACTTTTATGTTCATTTTTTTCTGTTAGACTTCTAAAAAAAATAAAACGTGAACGAAAGCTTACTACCTTTGAATTTACTATGTATGTAATCATTCGTATTGCGATACTCTTTTGGTTATCTAGCTTTCTACTGCTTGAATATGGAAAATATATAGTTTAATTATAAAAAGATAGATACAAGCAGTATTTCCGCTGTTTGCATCTATCTTTTTTATTTCTGGTACAACTGTATGTTACCTCTTTCCTTTTATTAAATAAGCAGATCAAACAAAACAGGGTTTTTATTAAGCTCCACAAATTGAATATTATTTTCTTTAAAACGAGTAATTAATTGCTCATAATCTTCTTTATGTTTTAACTCTACTCCGACTAACGCTGGACCATTTTCCTTATTATGTTTCTTGATATACTCAAAGCGAGTAATATCATCTTCTGGCCCTAATCCTTTATCCAGAAATTCTCTTAGCGCTCCCGAACGCTGCGGGAATTCAATGATGAAATAATGCTTTAACCCTTCGTAAATAAGAGAACGTTCTTTCATTTCTTGCATTCTATCAATATCATTATTTCCACCACTTAGCGTACATACAACTGTTTTCCCTTTTATTTCATCTCTGTAAAGGTCAAGCGCTGCAATAGATAGTGCACCAGCTGGTTCAGCTACAATTGCATTTTTCTTATACAATTCTAAAATCGTCGTACAGACCTTCCCTTCTGGCACTAAAACAATATCATCAATGACATCTCTACAAGTTTCAAACGTTAACTTCCCTACCTTTTTAACAGCTGCCCCATCCACAAAACTATCAATCTTTTCTAATGCAACATTTTCATTTTGAAGAAAAGCTTCTTTCATAGATGCAGCTCCCATTGGCTCTACGCCAATGACCTTTGTAGCAGGGCTAACACCTTTTACATATGTACCAACACCAGATGCTAACCCACCACCGCCGATTGCTGTAAAGATATAATCAACTGATTTTTCCATATCATGCATAATTTCAACAGCCACTGTCCCTTGGCCGGCAATTACATACGGATCATCAAACGGATGAACGAACGTCATTCTACTTTCCTCACAATAGCGCTGTGCTTCTTGGAACGAGCTATCAAATGTATCACCAACTAATACAATTTCCGCAAAATCACCACCGAAAAATTGTACTTGTGATACTTTTTGTTTAGGTGTCGTTGTTGGCATGAAGATTTTTGACGGAATCTTCAATAAATTACACGTATAAGCGACTCCTTGTGCATGATTACCAGCACTTGCACAAACAACACCGTTTTGTAATTGTTCTTTCGATAAACTTTGAATTAAATTGTACGCACCACGAATTTTGAAAGAGCGAATTAATTGTAAGTCTTCTCTTTTGACATAAACGTCACAATCATATTTTTCAGATAAAACTGTATCACGTTGTAACGGTGTTTTAATAACGATATCTTTCATGCAATTATGAGCCATTAAGATATCTTCAATTTTCACTCTCTCCTTTACCTTCTGCACCATTTCATATCATCCTTATCTCTTTTAAATTGGCTCAATCGAAATTCGGGATTTTTAGAACTGCACCTGTATTCGCCGATGTTACCATCTGTGCATAACGTCCAAGCCAGCCCGTTTTCACTTTCGGTTCTGGTCGTTTCCATTCTTTTTTACGTTTACCTAATTCTTCATCACTAACTCTTACTTCTAACAATCTTTCCTCAACATCGATACAAACGATATCCCCTTGCTTGAGAAGTGCAATTGTTCCGCCCGCAGCTGCTTCTGGCGAAATATGCCCTACCGAAATACCACGTGAAGCTCCAGAAAAACGACCATCCGTTAATAGCGCAACATCTGCACCTAATCCCATACCAGCAATCGCTGATGTTGGTGCTAACATTTCCGGCATACCAGGGCCGCCTCTTGGTCCTTCATAGCGAATAACAACTACATCGCCTTTCTTAACCTTTCCAAGCATAATGCCCGCAAGCGCCTCATCTTGTGAATTAAAAATAACGCAAGGCCCTTCAAATCGTTTCACTTCTGTTGCCCCACTTTTAATAACTGCCCCATCTTTCGCAAGGTTTCCTTTTAATATACGTAATCCCCCTTCTTCACTATGAGGGTTTTCGAGAGAATGAATAACTTCCTTATCTTTAATCTCTGCATGAGCAATGTTTTCTCTTAATGTTTGCCCAGTAGCAGTAATACGGTCTAAATGAAGCACCCCTTCTTTTCGACTCATCTCTTTCAAAATGGCACTAATCCCGCCTGCTCGATCAATATCTTCCATATGCCAATTGGAAGCAGGGCTTACTTTACATAAATGTGGTACACGTCTTGAAACGGCATCAATGCGGTTCATATCGTAATCTAAACCCGCTTCTTGTGCGAGAGCTAATGTGTGCAATACTGTATTCGTTGATCCACCCATTGCCATATCAAGTGCGAACGCATCATCAATCGCTTCTTCCGTTACGATGTCTCGCGGTTTAATATCTCTTTCAATTAAAATCTTTAATTTCTCTGCTGCTTGTTTAATTAATTCTTCGCGTCTTGGATCGATGGCTAAAATACTTCCGTTACCAGGAAGAGCTAAACCTAACACTTCACATAAACAATTCATAGAGTTCGCCGTAAACATACCGGAACAAGAACCACAAGATGGACAGCCATGATCTTCAATATCCTTTAATTCTTCTTCTGAAATTTTACCAGATTGATAAGCTCCTACTCCTTCAAAAACAGAACTTAAATCGACAACTTCTCCTTTAGATGTTTTTCCAGCCGCCATCGGACCACCTGAAACAAAAACAGTTGGAATGTTAATACGAAGTGCAGCCATCATCATACCGGGTGTGATTTTGTCACAGTTTGGAATACAAATCATACCATCAAACCAATGTGCATTTACAACCGTTTCTACTGAATCTGCAATGATTTCACGACTCGGAAGTGAATAACGCATACCGATATGCCCCATCGCAATACCGTCATCTACTCCAATTGTATTAAATTCAAATGGAACCATACCTGCTGCACGCACTGCTTCTTTAACAAGTTTCCCAAACTCATTTAAGTGCTTATGACCTGGAATAATTTCAATAAAAGAATTACAGATAGCTATAAACGGTTTATCAAAATCTTCATCTTTCAAACCAGTTGCTTTTAATAAACTACGGTGCGGCGCTTTATCAAAACCTTTTTTAATCATGTCACTTCTCATCTTGTCAAATCCCCTCTTACGTATTTTTCACTTACAATCGCTTACTCTATTTCTTTACTAATTCTTTCGGTGCATGAATCCAGCTCATCATTTCACGAAGCTCTGTCCCTACTTTTTCTAACTGATGATTTTGCTCTGCTTTTTTCATCGCATTATATGTTGGACGCCCAGCTTGATTTTCTAAAATCCATTTCTTCGCGAATTCACCTTGCTGAATTTCTGTAAGTACTCGTTTCATTTCTTTCTTCGTTTCATCTGTAACAATTCTCGATCCTGTTACATAATCTCCAAACTCAGCTGTATCGGAAATAGAATGGCGCATATTCGTTAAACCACCTTCGTACATTAAATCAACAATTAACTTTAATTCATGCAAACATTCAAAATATGCAATTTCAGGACGATATCCGCCTTCTGTTAATGTTTCAAAACCAGCTTTTACAAGTGCAGTTACCCCGCCGCAAAGCACCGCTTGCTCACCAAACAAATCTGTTTCTGTCTCTTCTTGGAAAGTCGTTTCAATTACACCTGCGCGTGTACAGCCTACACCTTTTGCATACGCTAGTGCTACACTTAATGCCATTCCCGTTGCATCTTGATGTACTGCTACTAATGCCGGAACACCATTTCCTTCTTGGAATACACGACGAACGAGATGACCTGGACTTTTTGGTGCGACCATTGCTACATCTACGTAACTTGGCGGATTAATTTGTCCGAAGTGAATATTAAATCCATGTGAGAAAAGTAACATTTGTCCTTCACGGAGATTCTCTTCTACTTCTGCTTTATACACATGTGCTTGCTGTTCATCTGGCAATAACATTTGTACAACTTGCGCGGTTCGAACTGCTTCTGAAACAGACATTACTTCAAACCCATCCGCTTTTGCTACTTCAAAAGACTTACCATGTCGAACACCAACTACTACTTCCACACCAGAATCACGTAAATTTTGTGCCTGTGCATGACCTTGAGATCCATAACCAATTACTGCAACTGTTTTCCCTTGTAATAACTCTACATTTGCATCTTTCTCATAATACGTTTTCATATCCATTCACTCCTTATAGTTTATTTACTTGCAGTACATCAATTAATTTTTTTAACTGACCAACAAGTAATCTCGCTTCATTTTCAGTACAAACTGCTGTGAGTTTCATTTCAGAAACGCCATTAGTATCTCTTTCGTTTAAATGTAAAGAAGAGATATAATAACCACGCCGAGCAAAGATCCCACTTATACGTAATAAGACGCTTGGCTCGTTATGAATAACGAGTGAAAAAGTATGACTCATTCTTCCCACCTCTTCATAATCATTTCGTTATTCCCTTTGTTTGGCGGAACCATCGGAAATACGTTTTCACCTTCCTCTACACAAAAATCAACTACAACAGGACCTTTATGAGCAAATGCTTCTAACATCACTTGTTTCGCCTCTGTTGAATTTGTTGCTCTTAACCCCTTCACTCCATAAGCTTCTGCCACTTTCACAAAATCTGGCGATCCAATTTTTGATTCTGATAACCGATTTTCATAAAACATTTCCTGCCATTGCCTTACCATCCCTAAAAATTTGTTATTTATAATAAATACTTTTACAGGGATATTATTTTCAGCAACTGTTTGTAATTCTTGAATGTTCATTTGAAAAGAAGCATCACCTGCAATACAAATGACGAGTTCTTCTTCTTTCGCAAGCTGAGCACCAACTGCCGCCGGGAAGCCAAATCCCATCGTCCCTAATCCACCTGACGTTAGAAAAGTCCTTGGGTTTTTCGCTTTATAAAAATGCGCAGCCCACATTTGATGCTGTCCTACTTCTGTCGTAACAATCGCTTCACCATTCGTTAATTCACTTACTAGGCTAATAACATGCTGTGGTTTTAACTCACATTCTGTTTGATTGTAGGAAAGAGGATATTCCTCCTTCCATTCCTCTATTTTCGTAAGCCATTCATTTGTTTGTGTATCAGTCGGCATATGTAACAACATATGTAACGCTTTTTTCACATCTCCAACAACCGGATACTCCACAGTTACATTTTTATGAAACTCAGACGGATCTATATCAATATGTACCTTTTTCGAATGCGAAGAAAAGAGTTCTAATTTTCCTGTTACACGATCATCGAAGCGAACACCTAACGCGAGTAGTAAATCACATTCTGTTACTGCCATATTTGCAGCATACGTTCCATGCATGCCGAGCATTCCTAAAAATAACGAGTCTCCCGGTGGATATGCACCAAGTCCCATTAAAGTGGAAACGACAGGAATACGATTCTCCTTCGCAAACTGAGTGAGTTCTTCAGAGCCACCTGCATGAATGACACCTCCTCCGATATAAAGAAGTGGACGTCTTGCTTTTGAAATGGCTTTAGCTACCTCTCTAAGCTTCATACTGTCTGGCATAGGCTCTAGTTTGTATCCTGGAATCTCAATTACTTCATTATAAAAACTTGTTACATTTTCATTTTGAACATCTTTTGGAATATCAATTAATACTGGTCCTGGTCGCCCGCTTTCGGCGATGTAAAAAGCTTCTTGTACAATGCGTGATAAATGATTCACATCACGAACTTGATAATTATGCTTCGTAACAGGTACTGTAATCCCGACAACATCTGCTTCTTGAAATCCGTCTTTTCCGATGAGAGGTTTTGCAACTTGCCCTGTAATAACAACTAAAGGAATCGAATCCATATAAGCATCTGCTAAACCCGTAACTAAATTTGTCGCCCCTGGTCCAGAGGTAGCAAAGACTACCCCGACCTTTCCAGAAGCTCTTGCATATCCTTCTGCCGCATGAATAGCAGCTTGTTCATGACGAGTTAATACGTGCTTCAAACCACTTCCGTATAACGCATCGTATACCGGCAAAATCGCTCCGCCCGGATAACCGAAAACAGTCGTTACACCTAATTTTTTCAAACATTGAATAACGTGTCCGGCACCTGTCACTTCTTCACAATGCAATTTCTCACATGCTGTATGCTGCTCCATTTTACTTAACTCCTCTCCCTACAGTAAGCTCTCCGCCAATCCTGGAACACGTACTCCTCTTTCTCTCGTTAACTTTTTAAACTCCTCTGTCAATTGTTTCGTTACACTTCCTGGTTTCCCATCTCCAATTTCTCTTGAATCAACTTTTACAACTGGAATTAATTCTGCTGCCGTTCCCGTTAAAAATACTTCATCTGCTACATATACGTCATGGCGAGTAAATGGCCTTTCCTCACACGGAATATTAAGTCGCTCACATAGCTCGATAACACTATTTCTCGTAATACCTTCTAGCGCTCCTAAATAAGAAGGGGGTGTTAACACTTTTCCATCTTTCACAACGAAAACATTATCACCAGATCCTTCACAAACATATCCTTGCTGATTTAACATAAGGGCCTCTAACACTCCCGCTTGTGCCGCTTCAATTTTTACCAGTACGTTATTTAAGTAGTTCATTGACTTAATGCGTGGGTCTAATGCATCTGGCGTGTTACGTCTTGATGCAACAGATACAACGCTTAGTCCATTATCATAAAATTCCTGTGGGAATAACTTTAATTGTTCTGCAATGATAATAACGCTCGGTTTCACACAACTTCTAGGATCGAGCCCTAAGTCACCTTTTCCTCTTGAAACAATTAATCGAATGTAGGCATCCGCATACTCGTTTTTTTGCAATGTTTGTAAAACTGCTTCTACCATTTCTTCAACCGTCAGCGGGATTGTAAGTAAAATAGATTTTGCCGATTCATATAATCGTTTTACATGTTCTTTTAAACAAAATACATTTCCACCGTAACTACGAATCCCTTCAAATACACCATCTCCGTATAAAAAACCGTGATCATATACTGAAACAACCGCCTTTTCTTTTTCTACAAATTCCCCATTCATGTAAATGTACTGGTTTCCCATCTCACATCGCTCCTCTTTTTTTCTCTCTATTTTTGCAATCTATTTCTATATCGATTGCTGAGATGAGTATTTTTAACAGAATATTCAGTATATAAACCTTAAAAATATACTCGTCTCAACAATCGATCACTTACACACTTGTAGCAATCCATTGCTGAGACGAGGGAATCGCGGTACCACTCAGCTTCCTTACACTTCTCACGAAATATAAGCTCTGCAAGTCCAATTAGACTTTTTGTTTTTCTATCGGAAACAACTCCGCTACTTTTTACTAATTTTCAAAAGTAGTGCTCCATGGTGATCTTCAATGATTAAATTGTTACCACCCTCACAGCTTCTAGGCAGCTCTCTGAAACAATTTTTATCATTTACTCTCCTCTTCTACGCATTCTCTTATTTTATTTTTTAAAATAAAAACTCTCGCCTCAGCAATCAACTACTACAATTTAGTAGCTTTGATTGCTGAGGCGAGAGTTTCGCGTTACCACTCAGCTTCCTTATACTTCTCACGAAATATAAGCTTTGTAGGTCCAATTAGACCCCCGTCCTTTTACCGGAGACGATGCCGCCGCCCTCTACTCAGTTTCCCTTTCGCAAGCGATGCTCCGAGGTGATCTTCAATGATTCGATTGTTACTACTCTCGCAGCCTTGGAGTAGCTCTCTGAAACGATCATAATCATCTACTTTCCTCTTCTTTGCATATACAACATATAAAGTTAGAAAATTCTTAATTAACTTTTATTTGTTAAACGTATTATAGGACGTTGTTCTTTTCATTGTCAACATGTTTTCAGAAAATATTTTTAATAATACATATATTTTCGAATCTTTTTTATTGCGCAATAAAAATTTTTGTATAATACTATATAAAACATATATATTTAGGAGGATTACAACAATGTTCGAAAAAACATACGAACTCGCAACCTTCGCAGGCGGTTGCTTTTGGTGCATGGTAAAGCCATTTGATAAACTTCCTGGTATTCATAAAGTACTTTCTGGCTATGCAGGTGGTCATGTAGAAAACCCAACATATGAACAGGTAAAAGCTGGTACATCTGGTCATTTAGAAGTTGTACAAATTACATTCGATCCTTCTATTTTTCCATATGAAAAATTACTAGATTTATATTGGCCACAAATCGATCCAACTGATGATGGTGGACAATTTTTTGACCGCGGTCCCTCTTATCGCACTGCTATTTTTTATCACAATAAAACGCAAAAAGAGCTTGCTGAAAAATCAAAACAAGCTCTTGCAGAAAGCGGTATGTTTAAAGAGCCAATCGTAACTGAAATTCGCCCGGCTGCACCTTTTTATGAGGCTGAAGAATACCATCAACATTTTTATAAAAAGAACCCAGAGAAATATGCTACTGAGCAAAAAGAATCTGGCCGTGAAGATTTTATAAAAGAAAATTGGCAAAAGAAATAATAAAAACGCATCGTGCTTTTTTAGTACGATGCGTTTTTATTTTTGATAAAAGTACCATACAATGATAAAAACAACAGCTGTTAATCTCCAAAGTACTATCTCGTTTTTTACTCTATTCTTTTTCTTACTCATTTCATCCCCTCCTAGTAGCAATTAAACATAGTCAAGACTTCCTTTGTTTAATTGTCCACTTGATGAATGTGAATAAATCCGTAAAAATTCTTATAGCAAGACCACCAATGATTCCGATTGCAATTGAAATTACTAACATCTGTACAAAACTAAGAGTAGTTGTGTATGTTATATAGAGAACAACGCATACAAGTAAAACATCCGGTAAAGAAAGCAAAAACTTTTTAAGCATTTCTTCAGCTCTCCTATGCTTTATTTATCTCTTCTACTGTAGCTTTGAAATAAAGCTTGTTCAAAAATTCCATTTAGACCCTCTTTTTAAAAAGGATCCTTATCTACATATCCTATTCCATAATTACTCCTAAAATAGAATAATATTACTAGTGATTTATTGTAAAGCAACCATTTTCATTCCATATCAACAAATCGTTATTAAAAACTAATTACCGGGCAATCGGATATTGTGCCAACTGCTTACAATGCATTGACCGTATGTATTATCACCTACTGCCACAACGGTGCCATCTGATTTCAGACCGACTGTATGCGCACAACCAGCCGCTATCGCTACAATATCACTCCAATCGCTTACATTACATTGACCATACTCATTCGAACCCATTGCCACTACAGTACCATCTGATTTCAGACCGACTGTATGCTTACTCCCTGCCGCTATTTCCACAATATCACGCCAGCTGCTTGCATCACATTGGCCATGTTTATTATTACCAACAGCCATCACCGTTCCATCCGATTTTAGACCTACAGTATGAAGATAACCTGCCGCCAATGCCACCATACCACTCCAGTCACTTACATCGCATTGTCCATATCGATTATTCCCCACTGTGGTCACTGTGCCGTCCAATTTAAGACCGACTGTATGCCAGTCACCTGCCGTGACCGCCACAATATCACGCCAGCTGCTTACATTGCATTCTCCTTCTTTATTTCGGCCCACCGCTATTACCGTACCATCCGGTTTAAGGCCAAGGGTACGACGCCACCCTGTCGCAACCGATACAATATTATGCCATTCGTTTACATCACATTGATCATGCTTATTCCACCCCACCGCTTCCACAGTATTATCACTTTTCAGAGCGATTGTATGGGCATTACCCGTGTTCGTCGCCATATGAACATTGCCCGCTGCGACTGCTTCAATATCACACCAACGGCTTACATTGCATTCTCCTTCTTTATTTCGCCCTACTGCCACAACTGTGCCATCCGATTTAAGAGCAACTGTATGACCACGACCTGCCGCTATCGTACCTTTAGGCCACCGTTTCACTTTTAATATCTCTTCGTAATTCATGTTTTACCTCCTTGCATATAAGCAACTGTATCCAAATAGATATTTTTATCTAATTTCATTATAAATGACCCGATTTTTTTATAAATTTACAACTATAAAAGAAGCCTATTATTACTTCTTCAAAAAATAAAAACCTCCAGTTTCAATACTAGAGGTTTTTTCTTTATTTCTTCAATCGTTCAATAAAATCGTTCAATTTATCAAGTGATTTCATATTCTGATTACAAGCTACACCATCTTTGCAAATATAGTTTCCCTTTTTAACGAAAGTTCCTTGTACATCACCTTTAATTTCAACTAAAAACATCCCTACTTCTTCATGTCCATGACATAATGAACAAATGCTTTTTTTATTTAAACTTTGGAACGTTCCTTGCAGACCAACAAACTTATTTTTATCATTTTTTGCTATAATAAATTTCCTGCTTGATCCCTTATCAATCCAACTTAAATAAGATAATTCTTTCATATCCAGTTCTTCCATATCAGGCAGTTTTAACTTTTTCGCTTTAGGAAATAATTTTTTTAATGTTTGTGCTGTAACTTCCTGAAATGGAATGACATACGGATTTATTTTCATTAAAAACGATTCTGCATCTTCTCTATTTTGAACTGTTAATACCGTATCCATTAACTCTTTTTGTTCATCCGTTAAATTCTCAAATACATGTATTATCTTTTCAATCGCTAGTGATTTTAACGCTTGAATTACACCTCTATCATTTGCCGTTGCATGCCCGTTTGCTAAAATATAAGCTTGTGACTTTATAAAATTATATTGATCACTTCTAATAAAAGCTTCCATCTTTATCACTCCATACAAATTGTTGATCTAGTTTTATTGTATACAATGATTCAGCTTTTTGATATGTAAAAGATAAATTAGAAACGAATATTACATACATCGATTATTCTCTACCGCTTCATTTCCTGACAAAAGAAGCCATCATCTGTCTTCCATTCTGCATATAATACGTCTTCAAATTTAGTAATCCCTTTTTGTTTTATTTGTTTATAAAGCCATCCTTCATCAAAGCCTGCTTCCCTCAAATTATCTTTCACTACTTTTCCATCACTAATTAATGAAATTGGTAAGTATACAGGCTTATGTTTCAAACTTAAATCATTTATAGTCGGTGATTCATACTTGCTCTTTTTCAGAACGCTTATGTTCCCATTAGGTTCCAAAATCATATACTCCACTTCTCGGATTGAAAATATATCTTTTTGTTGTCTTAGCATTTGTTGTAATTGGTTAATGTCCAAATGATTTACACTTAATTGTTCACGATCAATCTTTCCATTACGAATAATAATAGAAGGATACCCTTCAAAAAACCTTCTTGTTCCTCTTATTTTTTGTGTGATAACTTCTATTGTATAAATTAAAATTACCCAAACAAATACTGAATATAAAATAGACCACACTTTAATTTTAGGATCATATATTGAATTTCCAACAAGCTCACCAAGAACAATAGCAGAAATAAAATCAAATGGCGTCAGCTGAGATATTTGTGTTTTTCCTAATATTTTCGTAGCAATTAATAGAACAAAAAAACCAATTAAAAGCTCTATCGTTATTTGTCCAATATGATTCATAGATGGTCACCTTTCTGCTTTTCACTCAAATATTCTGTTTAATAAAAAAACGGCACATTTTTTCTATTATCTTTCCCATTCATACGCAACATATCCAATATTCACAAAACAAAAAGAGTCTAGTTCAAAATAATATTTGAACTAGACTCTTTTTATTTTCATTTAGAATACACAATCTTTTTAATCGTTTCTCCGGAAAGAAAATATTCCTCTGCAAGTTGATGAATGGAAATTCCGCTTTTAAACGCTTCTTTAATTGCTTTATTTCTTTCATCTAGTTGTTTTCTTCCTCCAGATCGTGTACCCCATTTATAATGTTTTGTTTCTTGTTTTGGAATGTAAATTGTTTCACCTTGTATATACTTTTGAATTTCAGTAATTAAACTTTCTGGTAAAACTGTCGCAGCTTTTACGTATTTCATTTCTGCTCGCCCCTTATTTTTTATGATTCATTTCAATAAGGTGCAAAGCCAAATATAAAAAATGATACGAGCTCATTTAGGCGATTGTATATTACTTGTCTACCTCACGCAAAGTATCGCCATTTCCATACTTGGCTTTGCATGAGACGTTGCAGTGTCCGGCAATTGAATTATAATCGCCATGTAAACACCTCCTAATATACCTTTTACATTTTATTATATGATAAATTCCTTCCCCTTGCATCCACATCCTTTTTAAAGCATGAAACTACTTAGTTTGATATAATACTTTTTAGTCCAATTCAAAAATATAGTGAGGTTGCTTTATGAAAAAGAAAATAATCATTACAATCGTTACATTATTCATTATTACTGTAGCATTATTCGGAACATACAAATTGATGAACGCAAGAAGTTTTCAATTGTTTGGAGATTTAACAAACCGAGTAGAAACAGATGAAAAAGTGGTAGCTTTAACTTTTGATGATGGCCCTACTAGCAATGTAAAACAAATATTACCGCTACTAGATAAATACAATGCAAAAGCTACTTTCTTTTTAATCGGAAATGAATTAGAGAAAAATCTATCGTTAGGAGAAGCTATCGCACACTCTGGACACCAACTTGGAAATCATACATATTCTCATAACAGAATGGTTTTTAAAACACCTTCTTTTATTAAAGAAGAAATTGAAAAAACGAATTCAT
The DNA here is from genome assembly GCF_040448665.1 of Bacillus cereus group sp. MS39. Classification (NCBI taxonomy): domain Bacteria; kingdom Bacillati; phylum Bacillota; class Bacilli; order Caryophanales; family Bacillaceae; genus Bacillus; species Bacillus cereus group sp. MS39. The sequence continues at coordinate 3,650,244 of NZ_CP123058.1, forward strand.
TAATCCGCCAAACAGGATATACAGGCGAAATTGATTTTAGACCACCTAACGGAAAAAAGCTAATTGGTCTGCCCTATTATTTAAATAAAAACAATATCGAAACAATCACATGGGATCTTGAACCTGATACTTTTTATAAATCTGCTGCTGATAAAATTGAATATGTTAATAAAAATGTAAAACCAGGTTCTATCATTTTACTGCACTCTATGTATGATGAGTCTAATAAAAATTTACAGACCATTGAAGGTATTTTAGATTCTTTATCTAAGAAGGGATATCAGTTCGTAACAGTAAACGAACTACAAAAAAGAGCAAAATAAAGTGAAACTTTAATCAGTGGGGGCTTTTACGGGCAGTTGATCCCCCACCTAACTTCTTCGCTTTCGCTGAGTTTTGAGGCGGGGGTCTTACTTCCCGTTAATGCGGGATAAAAAGGTAGCGTATCATAAAATGATACGCTACCTTTCTCTTTAAATAATGCCAAGTACATTTAAGAATACGATAATTATCGCAATTGGTGCGATAAAGCGAAGTAAGAATAACCATAATACGAACAGTTTATAGCCTTTATTTTTACTTACACCCAGTTCTTTCATTAATACATCTTTCTTCATTTTTAAAGGAACAAAGATAGAAACTAATAAAACACCAAGTGGCATTAGTACGTTACTCACTGCATAATCCGCTAAATCAAAGATTGTCTTTCCGAAAATTTTCAAATCACCTAATATACCAAATGATAATGCTGATGGTACTCCCACAACGAAGATTAATACCCCTACGATTAAAGCCATTTTTTCACGTTTCCCTTTACCTTTTGCAGTTAAAGATGCAACGCTAATTTCTAACATCGAAATTGCCGATGTAATAGTCGCAAAGAAGAATAGTAATAAGAAAACGATGAAGAATAATTTCCCGAATGCCATTTTACTGAAAATAGCTGGCAGTACGATAAATAATAGCCCCGGTCCTTGAGATGGTTCCATCCCAAATGCGAACACTACTGGGAAAATTGCAAGCCCTGCAAGCAATGTAATTACCAGAGTTAAAGCTACGATAGAAAATGCTGAACGCGGTAAACTTTCCTCTTTCGGTAAGTATGAGCTATACGTTACCATAACGGCTACACCGACAGATAATGAGAAGAACGATTGTCCCATTGCATATAAAATGATTTCTGATGTTACGTTTGAGAAGTCAGGTTGTAAGAAGAAACGAACGCCTTCTCCAGCACCATCTAACGTAAGTGCACGAACGATTAATACAAAGAATAAAACGAATAATGCTGGCATGAAATATTTATTTACTTTTTCAACACCATTTTGTACACCTTTACTTACGATAAAAATAGTAATAAGGATGAATAATAGCTGCGAGCCAACTGCTAAATAAGGATTGGAAATGATTTCACCAAACGTAGCTTCGTATGAGCCATTTCCTTCCCATAGTCTACCTGTAATTGCATTCCATAAGTATAATAAAATCCATCCCCCTACAACACTGTAGAAAGAAAGTAATATGAAACAAGTTACAATCCCTAATTTCCCTAACCATGGCCATAATGTTTTTGGTGCGATTTCTCTATATGCATCAACAGCCTCTTTTTGTGTACTTCTTCCGATAACGAATTCAGCTAATAATAGCGGTAAACCAATTAATAATGTGAAACCGATGAAAATAAGGAAGAACGCGCCGCCTCCTCCGATGCCGGCCATATATGGGAATTTCCAAATCGCCCCAAGACCAATTGCTGAACCTGCTGCAGCTAATACGAAACCTAATTTCGATGTCCATTGCTGTGAATTCATCTGTTAATCTCCTCTCTTTCTCTTTTTCTGTTTTACAATTCGGTATTTATAGTGTTCATCCATACTCTTTTCTAATACGCTCACGTCCTCCCTAGTAATAAAAAACGCCCCTACGTAAATACGTAGGGACGACAAAAATATCGCGGTACCACCCTAGTTATGAAGATACACCAAAGTTAGAACCTAAATAAAAAACGTCCCTACGCAAATACGTAGGGACGATAAATTATCGCGGTACCACCCTAGTTATGAAGCCACAACAAAGTAAGACCTAAATAAAAAACGTCCCTACGTAAATACGTAGGGACGATAAATATCGCGGTACCACCCTAGTTGTGAAACAATCTTCACCACTTTATTTGATAACGGTATAAACTACCGTCTTTCATTTCCTCATAATGTGAGATTTATGAAAGATGCTCCAGGACGAACTTCATGAATAATCTATATACTGATTCACACCAACCATCAGCTCTCTGAAATAGGGAGATATTCACTACTATACCCTTTCATTGCCCAAATATTATTTTCCGAATTGATTACTATCATTTTTATCACACATTAAAAATAGTGTCAACTTATATTTTGAATTTTTATGTATTACATTCTATTTAAAAATGTAAAATATGACTTTTAAATGAATAGTATTAGAACATTTATGGTTTATACTGTATTAACTTCTCGAACAGGTTTATAGTAGTATACGATAAAGTGAAACTTTAATCAGTGGGGGGTTTTGTTCATCCCCACTGATTATTAGCCTTCACCAATCGGGCTTTTACGGGCAGCCGGATCCCCACCTAACTTCTTTGCTTCCGCTGAATTTTGAGATGGGGGTCTTACTGCCCGTTAATGCGGGACAAATGCAGGACAGCACGAGTAGGAGGAAAGAATTTTGTCTACTTCAAAAGTTTTAAAAGGAACTGCTTTATTAAGCGGCGCGACAATGATTTCACGTATATTAGGTTTTATATACTTCTTCCCTTTTCAACTATTAGTGGGAACACAAGGGGTCGCTTTATATGGATATGCATACTCTTGGTACGGTATTTTATTAAGCTTTTCAACTGCCGGTATCCCTATTGCCGTTTCCAAATTCGTTGCAAAGCATAATGCGCTTGGTGATTATAGTACAAGCAAAAAATTATACAACTCTAGCGTAAAATTAATGTTGTTTATGGGCTTTTTAGGATTTTTAATTTTATTTATTGGAGCACCATACATATCACAATTTATTATTCGCTCGAAAACGCCAGATCCACAATTTATCGCTGACGTAACACTTACGATGCGAGCATTAAGTTTTGCACTTATTATCGTACCAGCTATGAGTGTTACACGTGGTTATTTCCAAGGATTTCAACATATGAAACCAAGTGCTGTTTCTCAAGTCGTAGAACAAATTGCGCGCGTTGTTTTCATTTTAGTTGGTAGCTTCATCGTCTCAAAACTATTAGGAGGTTCCGTAGCCTCTTCTGTTGCAGTTGCTACGTTTGGAGCTGTTATCGGAGCGCTTGCCAGCGTTTCGATTTTAATGATGTACTGGAAAAAATATAACCGATTAAAGCCTCCCGAAGGAGAATTAAAGTCAAGAGCATCGAATATCCCATTAAAAAATATTTATATAGAACTACTTCGATATGCAATCCCAATTGTATTTGTCGGTATTGCAATTCCGCTTTACACGTTAGTAGATCAATACACTGTAGCTGATGTCCTTAGAGCAATGGGAGAGCCTTTAGAAACAGCGAATGCAGTTTTCGCTTATATAACGAACTATGCCCAAAAGTTAATTATGATTCCAGCTTCACTTGCAACTGGATTCTCATTAACGATCATTCCAGCAATAACGAAATCTTATACAAGCGGGAAACTAGAAGAATTACAAGAACAAATTTCAAAGATATTTCAAGTCTTATTATTCTTCACTATCCCAGCTGCATTCGGTCTTGCTAGCATCGCTTACGATGCATTCCGCATGGTTTATGTAGACCCTAAAATTGCACTTGATGGATCACAGTATTTAATTTCATTTGCACCTTCTGCTATATTAAGTGCTATTTTCACAGTTTCAGCAGCTATATTACAAGGAATCGATTATCAAAGAAAAACGATGATTGCATTCTCAGTCGGTATTCTCGTTAAAGTTTTAGTAAATACACCACTCTTACATTTGTTTGGCGGACACGGTGCTGTACTTGGAACCATTCTTGGATACCTCGTTTCCAATGTTATTATGTTGTACTGCATCGTTAAGTTTGCGAAATTTAAAATGGGTGAGACTGCAAAAACAGTACTTCTTATTACGATTTACTCCGCTGCAATGTCTGCTGTTGTAATTGCTTTAAAAACGATTTTAAAATGGTTAATTCCTGGACAATCTTATATCGAATCACTTCTCATTGTATTTATATGTGGCGCTGCAGGAGGACTTGTTTACCTTTTATTCGTCCTTACGAGCGGACTTGCTTCACATATTCTCGGTGATAGGATTCAACGATTACCATTACTAGGAAAATTAGTAAAATAAAAACGAAGAGATGTAACCCCTTGTTACATCTCTTCGTTTTTCACTTCGCATATTGAATACGTTTTTGTTGTTCAGCAATATTTAATTCTGGAACATGGTGTTCTACTAAATGTAATAGTTCTTCGATTAACACTTCTAACTCCTGTACACTATACTCCGGTTTCCCTATTAACGTATTCGCCATTCTCTCGTATAGATTTTCTGGCTTAATACTCATTTGTTCCACATTATTCGGCATCCATTTAAATGCTGGGTGATGTACATACATTTTATTCAGACCAAATAAGACCCCAAATATATTCCTTTGTACTTCACACATAACATCATATAGCATAAGCCAATCTTTTCGTTTTAAAAGAGCCTCTCGATTATGCCAGCGATTGCTTAACCAAAGATTTTCTGAAATCATCCGTTTCACTAAATCTTCTGGATACGCTACCACACTATCTTTTAATTCATTCACTTTCTCTTCTCCATACAAACTAACACCATCATGAACGGATGATACGATACATTGTTTTTCATAACTTATATCATATTGATCCACCACATCCGAAATCACTTTCTCTACTGTTTCTGTTAAAAAGTTACTAATCTCTAATTTAATTCCCTCTTTCGTCAAATATGTTTCCGACCATTCTTCTTCCTCGTAAGGATGATAGGACAAAATTGTTCCACCAATATGGTTAATAGGCCCTTTACGATCCTCATCCTCTAATGGTGCTGACCATAAAATATGTAATTCTATATCTGAATGTTCATCTTCTAACTTTCTAGCTACTGAACCCGCTAAAATAATAGCCTCCACTTTCGGATTTTGCCTATAAATCTCCGACATTTCTATCGCTTTCTCTTTTAATCCCACTTCATTTCCCCCTAAAATTGCAGTACACCCTTATTTTTTCCATTTATCTATTTCGATATTAAGCATTATATTTCCTTTTCAAAGTTTCACTAAATCATATTTCTACCCAATAACGCTGAATAATTTCACCAGTATGAGAAGAAACTACTTCATTTTCTAACACGCCGCCAACTTTTTGAATCGTTTTAGCCGAAGCGATATTAACTTTATCACAAGTTATTAACACTTTCTGCAACCCTAACTTTTGCGCTTCATCTAATGCGAGTTTTAATTGTTTTGTCGCGTAACCTTGGCGACGTTTATTCGGATGGACACTATATCCAATATGACCACTTTCCCACAATAATTCTTCGTTTAATCGATGTCTAATATTCACAAAACCTATAAGTTCCCCTTTTTCAAAACTTAAAAATTGGCTAGATGGTACTCGATTAGCTTGTAAGTTTTCTCCCACTTCTTGTATACTCATTTTTTCAAACCATTCATCGAGAGAATCAAAATTTTGTAAAGAACTACTACCATGTGGTTGTTCCTCAGCATTTAAAAATGCCTCCCGGTACTCCAAAATTTGTTCACTATATTCATGTGTTGGTTTTAATAGTTTCATTGTCATTCTCCCCTCTCTCCAACCTAAAACAAACACCTTAATCGTGACAATTTCACGATTAAGGTGTTTCTATCATTTTCATTCAAATAATCCCATACTTAAATAACGCTCACCTGTATCAGGTGCAATACATAAAACTTTTTTACCAGCGCCTAATCGTTTTGCAATCATAATCGCTGCATAAACAGAAGCTCCAGAAGATGGCCCTACTAATAAACCTTCTTGCCTAGCTAAGTTTCTCATTGTCGTTAAAGCCTCTTCGTCTGCAATTTGAATAATTTCGTTATACACTTCTGTATTTAAGTTTTTCGGGATAAACCCTGGACTTGTTCCTACTAGTTTATGAGGACCTGGAACACCACCTGATAAAACGGGAGATCCTTTCGGTTCTACTACTGCAATATATAAGTTTGGTAGTTTCTCTTTTAACGTTTCACCAGTCCCAGTAATCGTTCCGCCTGTTCCCGCCGTTGCTACGAATGCATCAAGCTCTCCATCCATTTGTTCATAAATTTCAAGTGCAGTTGTATAACGATGAATATTCGGGTTTGCTGGGTTTTCAAATTGTTGCGGAATAAAACTATTTGGAATTTGCTTTTGCAGTTCTAATGCCTTCGCAATCGCTCCTGGCATTCTTTGTTCTGCTGGTGTTAAAACTACTTCCGCTCCGTATGCTTTCAATAAATTTATACGCTCTTTTGACATATTATCTGGCATAATTAAAATCGCTTTATACCCTTTAGCAGCTGCATTCATCGCTAAGCCTATTCCTGTATTTCCACTTGTCGGTTCAATAATTGTATCTCCTGGTTTGATGAGACCATTCTCTTCTGCAACGTGCAGTAAATTATAGGCAGCACGGTCTTTCACACTGCGTGACGGATTAAACATTTCCAGTTTTACATACACATCTGCTGCGTCTTCTGGAATAAATTTAGATAATCGGACGACAGGTGTATCCCCTATTAATTCTGTTACGTTTTCACATAATTTCATAGCGCATCCCCTATTCTATCGTTTTCTTATCACTTGGTAATAACCAAGAAGTAAGTCCAATTAATGGTAGACAACTACATAGTAACATAATGAATTGTAGACTATATATATCAGCCAATTTCCCAAGGACTACAGATCCTAAAGCTCCGAGTCCAAACGCAAGCCCTACAATTAATCCCGATACCATTCCTACTTTTCCAGGAACAAGCTCTTGCGCATAAACAACAATTACACTAAAACTACTTGAACTAATAAAACCGATACATAAAAATAACGGTACAACCCACACGAGCGACACGTGAGGTAGCAAAAGTGCAAGTGGCGCCGAACCTAGCATTGAAAATACAATAATTGTTTTCTTTCCAAATCGATCTGCCAGTGGACCACCAAAGAAAGTTCCTAATACACCAGCAATCATAAATGCGAATACGAAATACTGGGCATTTTTTATAGATAAACCGTAATGCTCAATTAAGTAAAATTGATAGAAATTCCCGATACCAGCACCGTACCAAGATCGTACAAAAGTAAGAAAAACAAGAAGTAATATAACAAATTTAATATGTGTACTGACAATCGCATTTTCTGCCTCAAGCGCAGCCCTCTTTTTTCTTCTCACAGCGCCAGTTGCTAATTCATTCCTATACCAATTTGATACGAAAATTAATAACACAATTCCTACCGCTGCAAATGCGGTAAAACCTAAAGAACCAATTTGGCCGAGCGGAACGAAAATTAAAGCTGTAAAAATAGGAGCTAAGGAGTTCCCTGTATTTCCTCCTACTTGATAAATCGCTTGCGCTAAACCTCGCTTTGCACCGGACGCCATATAAGCAACACGAGCACCTTCTGGATGAAAGACTGCGGAACCTAATCCGATAAATAAAACAGAAATAATAACAATAATAAAGTTCGGTGCAAATGCAAGTCCAATCATCCCAAGCATACTCGAAAACATACCGAGCGGTAATAAAAATGGTGATGGCTTCTTATCTGAATACATACCAAAAACCGGCTGCATAATCGATGACGTCATATTTAATGCAAACGCAATCCACCCTACTTGCATATAGGATAAATTCATCGTTTTTTCCAAAATAGGAAATAATGCCGGCACGACTGCTTGCATCGAGTCATTTAAAAAGTGACCGAAACTAATCGCAAATAGTATTCGGTATATTGTCGGTGTTTCTACTGTGTTTTTTTGCGAAACTGCCTGCATATGTGTATTTCTCCTTCCTGTACAAAATATATATTTATTACAGCAGGTGTAATAAATTCTGACTTTTGAAACATTTCTATTCTATACTGGTTTCATTTCTTTTTCCAGAAATATCACTTTTTACATAATATATTTTCTCTATATGTTTTATCGGATTTATTTATAGAAATTTTCTATATTTTCTTTTATACTAAGGCAGAGATGAAGGAAAGGATGACAACTATGAAGAAAAAAACAAAAGGAATCGTTGCACTCTCAATCACGTTATCTATGTTTTTAACAGCATGTGGTCAAAAACAAGAGGCAACAACTACTGGAGAAAAGAAAAAAGAATCTTCAAAACAAGTATTAAACATTGTAGAAGCTGGGGAAATTTCTACACTTGATTCATCTATCGCAACCGATGGGTTTTCTTACGCTGCTTTAAACAACGTAATGGAAGGATTATATATGCCTGGGCCTGACAATAAACCTGTTCCTGCAGCAGCTGAATCATACAAACTGAGCGAAGACGGAAAAACATATACATTTACATTACACGATTCAAAATGGTCAAATGGCGATCCAGTAACTGCTCATGATTTTGAATATGCATGGAAACGTGCCGTAAATCCAGAGACTGCTTCTGAATACGCACATATTATGTTCGATATTAAAAACGCAGAAAAAATAAATAAAAAAGAATTGCCAATTGACTCATTTGGTGTAAAAGCAATTGACGATAAAACATTAGAAGTACAGTTAGAACACCCTGTTCCATACTTTTTAGGTTTAATGGGATTTGCAACATTTTATCCTCAAAACAAAAAGGTTGTAGAAGCACAAGGGAAAAATTACGGACTTGAAGCTGCAAATGTAGTTTATAACGGACCTTTCCAATTAAGTGAATGGAAACATGATACAAGTTATAAAATGACAAAAAACCCGAACTACTGGGATAATAAAAATGTGAAATTAAATGAAATTAATGTAAATATCGTAAAAGATACTTCAACAGCTGTTAATTTATTTGAAAGCAAACAAGTAGACCGAATTACAATTAATTCAGAGTTTGTTGATAAATATCAAAAAGATCCGAGCTTAAAGAAAATGGAACGTCCTTCCGTGACATTTTTCCGATTTAGCCAAAAGAATCCTTTATTAGCAAACAAAAACACTCGAAAAGCTATTTCGCTTGCTTTTGATAAACAGGGAATCGCAACAACGATTTTAAATAATGGTTCTATCCCTGCGAATGCATTCGTTCCGAAAGGATTCGTAAAAGGACCTGATAATACAGATTTTCGCAGTACAAGTAATGTAAAAGTAGAAACAAATGTGAAAGAAGCTAAAGCACTATGGGAAACTGCGAAAAAAGAAACAAACTTACAAAACACTTCTCTTTCAATCATAACAACTGATGAATCTAACGATAAAAAAATTAGTGAGTTTTTAAAAGGTGAACTAGAGAAAAACTTACCTGGACTAAAAATCACATTACAACCCCTTCCAGTAAAGGCATTTTTAGACCGTGAAGGAAATGGCGATTTTGAAATTTCACTTTCCACTTGGGGACCGGATTATCCTGATCCTACAACATTTTTAAATATGTTCGTCACAGACGGACCGTTTAATAAGATGAGTTACTCAAACAAACAATACGACGAATTAATTGAGAAAACGAGCTCTACTTTAGTAACTGACTTACCAGCACGTTGGAAAGCGTTCCAAGATGCAGAGAAAATCTTACTTGAAGATGATGCAGCTATCGCTCCAATCTTCCAATCAGGACTTGTATATTTAGAACGTCCAACAGTAAAAGATGTTGTTGTTCGTCCATTTGCAGGAATTTATTCTTATAAATGGGCCTCTATTACAGAATAAGAAAAAGGCGATCCTAAAGCATATTAGGATCGCCTTTTTTATTAAATTGCAAAACGCTTATACTTCTCGTAATCGCTCGTCTTACATTCTACTTCTAGTTTCGTACCTTCGTTTTCATAACTCGTAGATAGAACGTGCGCATGATTATTAAAATAAGAAACTACCTGTCCTTGATCATACGGAATTAACATTTCACACTTCGTATACTCTTTATAGATGTGTGAGCGAATCATTTCTACAAGTTCTTCAATTCCAACATGTTTCTTCGCTGATAAATAAACGCGGTCTTCTTGCACTTTCGGAATTTCAACATCTACCATATCTGATTTATTATAAGCATAGATTGTTGGAATATTTTCTACTCCAATTTTCTTTAACGTTTCATTTGTAATATCAATTAACTGTTCATAATTTGGATTTGCGTAATCTACAACATGAATAAGTAAGTCTGCTTCCGCTACCTCTTCCAATGTTGAACGGAATGCTTTTACAAGATGATGCGGTAATTTACTTACAAACCCAACAGTATCTGTTAATAAGAATGATTTGTTATCTGGCAAATCAATATTTCGTACAGATGTTTCTAACGTCGCGAATAACATATCTTTTTCAAATACTTGTTTTTCTTCTGTACCATTATAAATTTCAAGCATCGCATTCATCGTCGTTGACTTTCCTGCGTTCGTATAACCTACTAATGCTACAACTGGTACTTCATTTTTCTTACGTTGCTTTCGCTGTGTTTGACGCTGCGCAACAAGTGCCTCTAAATCCTTATTTAAAACTGAAATCTGCTCTTCAATTTTACGACGGTCTAATTCTAATTTCTTCTCACCGACACCTTTATTTTTCGTACCAACGCCGCCACTCTGTCTTCCTAATGATTCACGAAGACCGATTAAACGAGGCATCATATACTGAAGATGCGCTACCTCTACTTGCAACTGCGCTTCTTTCGTTTTCGCACGTTGCGCAAAAATATCTAAAATTAATATGGTACGATCAATAACTTTACAATCTAAATCCGCCTCTAAATTTCGAATTTGTGAAGGAGATAATTCGTCATTAAAGATTACCATATTCGCATCTACTTCATTTACATAGGCTGCTACTTCTTCAATTTTTCCTTTTCCAATATAATGGGATGGATTAACTCGTTGTAAATTTTGCGTCACTTGCCCAATTACCTCTACATCACAAGCTTCTGCAAGATTTGTTAACTCTTCCATCGAATAAGCAAAATCATCTTCCTTACCTAAATTTACTCCAACTAAAACTGCTCTTTGTAATAATTCTTCCATATATTTATTCCTCCATTTCGATTACGTAAAATAAAAAACACAGGTCGCTGCCTGTGTTTTCGTAAACGGATAAGGGTTCACCAAAGAAACAGGAGAAAGTTATATTTTCCTCCTACTTCATAGTCAAAAAGTCCCAAAATCATATACGTATCCACAATAAGTGTTCACCTATACGATCCCATTCTATTTATAAAGGCAAAACAAAAAGAGGGCGTATTCGTCCCTCCCTCTTTTTCACATATAAGCTTAATAAAGGGTTCCTTTAAAATAGGCAGACCAATCCCGTTCACTCTGTACACAGACAGAGCCTTTGAGCGCTATTCAATTATTGGCACAAAGTATTGAGACGTAATCTGATTAAGATCAAAGGAAGCCCCTCCGTTCATTTTAAGTTACATAAAGTGTAGCATAAGTAATTCGCTTTCACAAGATTTAACAACCTATCTCACGCTAAAGAAATTCTTTATATTTTTACTTTAAGCGTCATTTTTTGCGCGTTTTTCTTACAATAAAAATAACAACTGCAATAATCAATAACACACCTATAGAAATAACAGCAACTTGCCACCAACTTAAACCGTTCACCATCTCACCTTTTAAATCCACTTTCTTCGTTGGAGCTGACTCTTTTGCAATATGACTTAAGGCGTTTCTCTTCAGCTCTGCCTCATCTAATCTCTGTGTTCCACTACAAATAGATGTCTCTAATTTTTCCTCCCCTCTATAAGAAGAAAAGACTAAATATTCTCCTCCCTCTGCAAAACGAAATGTACAGCTACCAAAGCTTGTATATATAATAATTTGCGAAGAGCTTGTCCCTTTCCAAATTTTCTTCACTTCAAATAATGTTTTCATTTCCCCATCTTTCTCTTGAACTTCTAACACCTTACCTTCAAACACTACATTAGTTTTTTGTAACCTCTCTTCTGGTGATGCTTTCATACACTCACAAGCGTAAGACTTCTCTGCTAAAACAATAAGAATAAAACTACAAATAATGACAACAGGCAATATATACAAAGTTCTTTTCAAAGAGCCCAACTCTCTTCATAATCAATTTTAAAAACTTATCGTATATTATTTTTACACCACTCGCCAAATTCCTTCATAGTAAGTTAAGCATTATCACTTCAATACAATAAAAATCTTTATTGACATTTTCATAACCTGATATTAGCATCAAGTTATAAAAAAAGTTAGGAGATGCTCCCATGCATTCTAAATCTCGTATTACTGCAATTGGTACTTATGTTCCAAATCAAATATTATCTAATAACGATTTAGAGAAAATGATTGATACGAATGATGAATGGATTGTACAAAGAACAGGAATGAAGGAAAGACGAATCGCGAGCGAAGACGAATACTCCTCACACTTAGCCATTAAAGCAATTGAAAATTTATGTACAACTTTTAAAAAGAACTTAGAAGATATAGACTGTATCATCGTCGCTACAACAACCGCTGACTATATTTTTCCGAGTGTCGCGTGTCAAATACAACAACACTTCAACATACCTCATACAATAGCATTTGATTTAAATGCAACTTGCGCTGGTTTCACATATGGCCTGCACGTCGGTAATAGCTTAATCACTTCTGGATCACACGAAAAAGTACTTGTCGTAGCAACAGAGACATTATCTAAAGTTACTGATTACAGCGATAGAACGACTTGTATTTTATTTGGCGATGGTGCTGGAGCTATTTTATTAGAAAGAGATGAAAACAAACCGAGCTTTATTGCTGCTCATATGGGAACAAATGGGCACGGTGGCATTCATCTATACCGAACAAACTTATCTACTACTATGAATGGTACACCACTGCAAACAAATGAAAAAATCGTTCAAAATGGGAGAGAAGTATATAAATGGGCAACTCGCATAGTACCAGCAGGCATAAAAGAACTATTACATACCGCAAATATGAAAATAAATGATATAGACTGGTTTATTCCTCATAGTGCTAATTTAAGAATGATTGAATCTATTTGTGAAAAATCTCAAATTCCAACACAAAAAACATTAACGAGCGTGGAATATATGGGGAATACATCTTCCGTCTCTATTCCACTCGCTCTAGATTTAGCTAGAAAAAAAGAAAAATTAAATAACGGAGACACACTTTTACTATACGGATTTGGCGGTGGTCTTACGCATTTAGGCCTTATTGTGGAGTGGGATTTAAACTAACATTTTTCTTTTATATAACTAACTACAAAAAAGCTGCATTCAAAGATTGGTTACCTCCCTTTGAACGCAGCTTCTTTTATCTTAATTTTATTTACCTGTCCGAGCCCATATCACAATTGGAATAAGCATGAAAGCTAAAACTCCTCCAGCTAATGACAATGCCGCATAACTTGAATTCGCTACTACCATACCTGACATGGCTCCGCCTGAAGCTCCAGCTAGCGCAATAAATACATCTATTTTCCCTTGTGTTTTTGCACGTGTGGAAGGTATAGTTGCATCAACAATTTGAGCAGTACCACTTATTAAACCGAGGTTCCATCCTAATCCAAGTAAAGACAAAGCAACGATTAAAAGTATTAAAGAGTCGCTCGGCGCTAACGCAGCTATGACACCTGCTGCCAGTAAAATTACTCCACCAGCTATACTCATCGTAGTTCTTCCAATTTTATCAATTAGCATTCCCGTAACGAGAGATGGAAGATACATTGCACCAACATGAAAACCAATCACAAGCCCTACTTCACTTAATTCATGACCGTGGTGTCCCATATGAACGGGTGTCATCGTCATAATTGCAACCATCACGACTTGTGTAAGTATCATTACGATGGCTCCAACAGTAATACCTCGTTTGTTTTCTGTCGCTTCTTCTGTTACTGCTTGCCCTTTATATGTATGTTCTTGTTTATATGTTTCTATTATATTTGCAATAAGTAACGGATCTGGACGAAGCATAACAAAAAGGACAAGACCTGCCAGTATAAATGCAGCTGCTGATAATATGAATGGACCAGCAAGTTCAGGAATTCCAATTGAATGAGCAAACCTTCCCATTACTCCTACTAAATTCGGACCTGCGACTGCACCAAAAGTCGTCATTACCATAGTAATACTAATAGCAGTTGCTCTTTGCTTCTTATTCGCTAAATCTGTTCCAGCATAACGCGCTTGTAAATTCGTAGCTGTGCCCGCGCCATATATAAGTAAAGAAACTAGTAAAAGAATAATACTATTTGTTAAAGCTGCCACTACAACTCCAATAGCCCCTAGTCCACCTACTATAAAACCTCCTGCAAGCCCTATGCGGCGACCATGTTTTTGCGATAACTTCCCAACAAAGAAAGCTGCTACCGCAGATCCCATTGTAAACATAGCTGCCGGCAATCCTGCATATGCATCTGTCCCAAGCATTTGCTGCGCAAGAAGTGCACCTACTGTAATGCCAGCAGCTAACCCTGCTCCGCCGAACATTTGTGAAATACTTACGATTAGTAATGTTCTTTTGTATAATTTTTGTTGTTCTTCTTCTGTATATATATGATTACTTATTGAAGCATCTGCTGTATCTATCATTTTCTCACCCTTTCTATAAAACTAATACCTCTTGTTAATGTACTATAGAACAACAAAATCCCCAAATTTAAAATACTAAAATTTATTTATACATGTAAAGAACCCCACGGTTTATGTTTTCCCATTACCGAGGGGTTCCCAAACTTACAGGGTAACTCTACTTTATATTTCATATGTAAACTCTGTACTATTTTACAACTGCATCTTCATTAGTTGCAAAACCCTCTGTCTTTCCCTCTTTTATTTCATAATAATACGAAGGTAATTCTATATTATGTTCTAAGAGATAATCCTCAATTAATGAAATAATCACTTTCAACGTTTTCAATCGAGCATATAATTTATCGTTACTCGCGATAATTTGCCATTTCGCATTTGGCTTATTTGTTTTTTCAAACATGTCTTCCATTGCTTCAACATACTCATCCCATTTTTCACGGTTGCGCCAATCTTCGTCTGTAATTTTCCATTTTTTCAAAGGGTTGTTCTCTCTATCTTTAAACCTCTTTAATTGTTCATCTTTACTAATATGATAGAAGAACTTTCCGACTATATAATGATCATCTGTTAATAGTTTTTCAAAATCATTAATCTCATCATATGCTCTCGTCCACTCTTCCTTTGTAGCAAAACCTTCAACACGCTCAACTAACACACGACCGTACCATGAGCGATCAAAAATAGTAATTTGCCCGTACTGAGGTAATTTCCGCCAGAAACGTTGCAAGTAATGGTACCGTTTTTCATGAGGTGCTGGTGCTCCAATTGGATTTACTTGGAACCCACGTGGATCAAGGTGTTCTGTCACTCGCTTAATCGCTCCGCCTTTTCCAGCCGCATCCCAGCCTTCCATAACGAGCATCACTGCGATTTTTTCTTCTTTTACTATTTGCTGTAATGCTAATAAGCGCCTTTGATATTTTTCAAGTTTCTTATTGTACTTAGATTTCGATTCAATTCTTTTCGTTACATCTACTTTAGCAAGATGTCCATTTTCCATAAAACAAATCCCCCTTGTTGTATGACAATGTTATTTTAACATATTTTTGGGAATTTTTTCATAATCATATTCCTTTTGACTTATACTTCAAATCGAAAACCGAAATGATAAATCACATCCGTAAATACTTTATAGTACATCATTAACGAATGTATATTCCCCTTAAATCCAAAATAAAAACAACCATCATCTTCTACATAAACAAGATGATGGTTGTGTGAATTGAATAAAAAAGCTCTACACATGTTAACTATTCTCGATAAATATTTTCTAAGATTATATATTCATTGACTTTTCCTCACATCGATTCAACGCTACATAACAAGCTCCATATACACCAGCATCATTATGTAATGATGCTAAAACGATTTTCACCTTATTTTGATAGATGTCCATTATTTTGTCATAGAACCTTTCTTGAATTTGTTTCAAAAATGGTTCACCTTGCTCTGTAATACCTCCCCCAATAATAATTAATTCGGGGTTAAATATATAAGTAATATTTACTAAACCAGCAACAACATACTGTAGAAACTGTTCATATACATTTTTCGCCAACCGCTCTCCTCTGTACATACGTTCTATAATTTCTTCACCTGTGATTGTGCCTATCTCTAGCCCTTGAATTTTGGATGCTTCTTTATACTGACGAATCAATGCCGAAGTCGATGCATATCTCTCATAACATCCCTCTCCGCCACAACTACATTTTTCTCCATTATGAACAATTATCATATGACCAAGCTCTCCTGCTAGCCCTTTCACTCCCTGAAGCATTTTGCCATTTGTAATGATTCCACTACCAATCCCGGTTCCAAATATGTTCTTTCCCCCTCCCTGCTCCTTTCCACATTTCACCGAGGCAAGCTGAACGAACATCATTTTCAACTATCGCCACATACCCTGTCTCACTATAAATGTAATCTGCTATTTTTGTACCGCTATATCCCGAAATATTGGCAGAATACAGAACTTCCCCTTTGATATTATCGATAATCCCACACGATGATACACCTACAGAATGAATTTTATAGCTCTTTTCAAACTCATATAATACTTCACAAATACGATACAAAATTTCTTTCTTTTGATTTTGTACTGGTGTTGTTATTTTCCCTTGTTCATGTACTATTCCTTGTTCATCAATCATTGCATATTTTATAAAAGTTCCTCCAATATCAAAACAAGCAACGTACTTCCCCATATTTCTCCCCTTCCTACTTTTAGACAATTATAATTTCATTATAGAAATTCTCTACATTTTTAAGCTGTATGTAACCTGTTATTTCCTCAGCTGCGTTAGCCATTCCACACGCCACTGAAAAACGAAGTGCATCCTTTATCCCATACCCCTTTGCGAGTGCTAACGTTATTCCTGCAACCATTGCGTCACCTGAGCCAACAGCATTAATAGTTTTTATTTCTGAAATAATTGCCCTTATGCTTCCATCTTTCGTAATAAGTATCGCTCCTTCTCTTCCAAGTGATAACAAAACATACTGCACGCCCCTCTCGCAGATTTTAGTTGCTTCCGCAATCATTTCTTCCTGTGACACACGTTTTTTTTGAAGCAACTGGCAAATTTCTTGCCTGTTTGGTTTAATTAAAAATGGTTTTCCTTGTATGCCATGCAATAATGGTTCTCCACTTGTATCTAATATGAATTTTTTACCATTTCCAGCTGCCTTTTGTGCCAACTGCTGATAAAATGAATTTGGAATACCCTTGGGTAAACTTCCCGATGCAACAATAAACTCAAAATCTTTTACTATCCTTTCATATTTTTTTATAAAAAGAGCTATTTCATCCTCTGAAATAGCTGGTCCTGCTTCTAATACTTCAGTAGCTGACGCAGATTTTTTTGTGATTAACGCTATACAATTGCGAGTTTCTTCTTTAACGGAAACAAACTCATCAATAATTGATAAATCTTTCAAGTTTTTTCTTATGAACTCACCATTACTACCACCAAGTAACCCAGCTCCAGTTACTTCTTCTCCTAGCAAACGAAGTACTCTCGATACATTAATGCCTTTTCCACCCGCAGTTTTTTCATAGTCTTTCGTGCGATGTACTTTGTTTAGTTTTAATTCTCCTAATTCATATCGCATATCAACAGATGGATTCAATGTAATTGTCGCAATCATAAGAATATCTCCTTACACACGATTTAAACTTTTGCACATCTTTATTTTATCTGCAACAACCCGTTTCATCGCCATAATTGCATCTGAAAAATATTTACGCGGATCATTTTCTTCTGGATGAGAAAATAAATAATGACGTAATGCTGTTCCGAATGCAATTTTTAACTCTGTTGCGATATTCACTTTACAAATTCCTAAACGAATCGTTTCTTGCACTAAACTGTCCGATAATCCAGATGCACCATGTAATACAAGGGGAATATCAACTTGCTTTCTAATACTTGTTAATCTTTGTAAATCTAATTTTGGTTTCCCTTTATATAGTCCATGTGCCGTTCCAATTGCAACTGCCAATGAGTCAATATTTGTACGTTCTACAAACTCTTTCGCTTGGTAAGGATCTGTATAAATTGAGTTTTCCACTACTATATCTTCTTCTATTCCTGATAATTGCCCTAACTCAGCCTCTACTGTTACTCCATTTTGTTTTGCATACGCCGAAACTTCCTGAACAATCTGAATATTTTTTTCGAATGGATGATGTGATGCATCAATCATAACAGAGCTAACTCCTAAATCGATACAATTTTTAATATCACTTATATCTTCATGATGATCCAAATGTAGACTAATTGGTATATCATATCGCTTTCTCGCTGCTTCAATCATATGCAAAAGATATTCTTTTCCCATATATTTTATCGTGCCTGGTGTAGCAGCTATAATAACAGGTGACCTAAGCTCTACTGCTGATTCAATTACCGCTTTTAAAGTTTCTAAATTATGAATATTAAAAGCTGGTACTGCATAGCCCTGTTCTTGTGCATTTCTCAGTATAAATTGATTTGAAACAAGCATACTCTCAAATCCTTTCTTTTTTCTTTTTATATTTCATTTCTCCACCAACAACTGTTCCTATAAGATTTAAATCCTCTGTTAATATAAGAAAATCAGCTCTTTTCCCTGGTGCTATACTTCCAATTTCATTATCTACTCCAATACTTTTAGCAGGAATTAACGAGCCCATATGAACACATTCCCATAACGATGCATTTGTCCATTTCTCCATATTCTTCACACCATCAATAAATCGAAGTGTACTTCCTGCTAAAGAACCTGCCTCTGTTCGGGCAATGCCGTCTTGCACTTGGACAACAAATTCTCCTAAATTATATGTGCCATCCCCTAATAAGCCCGCTCGCATACAGTCACTAACTAAACATGTTTTGTCGTATCCTTTACATTTATATAAAATATTCACTACACTTGGATGTACATGATGTCCATCTGTAATGATTTCACTATACGCGTGCTCGGTTGAAAGTGCCGCTCCAACAACGCCAGGTTCACGGTGATGTAATCCTTTCATTCCATTAAACGTATGCACAAAAATCGTCGCTCCTGCTTGAATCGCACTCTGGCATATCTCATAGTTTGCATTCGTATGCCCAATTGCTACACGGACATTCTTTTTCACAGCATGACGTATACAAGCAATAGCATCTCTTCTCTCTGGTGCCATTGCAATTTTTTTAATTGTCCCTTCTGATGCAGCAATCCATTCCTCTAACATTTCAACGGTTGGATCAATAAAATATTTAGGGTTTTGTGCACCTTTATAGACCTCCGTAAAACAAGGTCCCTCAAGAAAAGATCCAATAATACTTGCCCCTTTCACTCCTCTTTTTTTTGCATGAGCTATATTTTTCAAAGCTCCCATTATATTTTCCGAAGAATCAGTTAATGTTGTAGGCAAAAAGCTCGTAACACCATTTTCCAATAACTTAATAGAGATATTGTTTAACGATTCATATGTGCTATCCATGACATCATGTCCCGCTACACCATGAATATGTGTATCAACAAATCCTGGAGAAATAATTCTACCTTCAAAATCCATTACTAACGCTCCGTCTACTATTTCTTCAACATGTTTTAGAAAGTATCCATTTACAATATGTAAATATCCACTTTCACGAACACCATCTTCTAGTAGATATATAGCTGCTTTGACGTAGTAGTTCATAAATTACTATTCCTTTCCTTTATAAGGATGTACTGTTACCCCTTGAACGATACGATTTACACTTCCACTTGGACAAGGGTTATCTGGAGTAATCCCTAATGCAATTGATTTATATAATGCTAAAATTTGTCCGTATAATATATAAATAAACGTAATATACATGTCATCTTTTAGATTTCGTCCTTCATTGCATAAAAACGTATTACAATGTCTCCTTGCTTCTTGATTATCTTGATGTGCTATAACAATAATCTCGCTCCTTTCTTTCTCTTGAAAAATCTCTTTTAATAAATCAAGATCATATTTTTTCGTATACTCATCATTAGATAAAAATAATACAACAACTGTATCCTTATCTAAAATTGATTTCGGTCCGTGCCTAAACCCAAGGGGGGTGTCAAACATAACTGGGATACGACCAGCAGTTAACTCTAGAAATTTTAAAGCAGCCTCTCGAGAAAGCCCTTCAAATACGCCTGATCCTAAAAATACAATTTTACGAAATTCCTTTTCTGCAATTCGTTGAATTTCCCGTTCTTGTTTTTTGATAACATCTTTTCCTATTCTTACAATATCCATAATGCTAGATTCTAAAAGATGGGGATGATTATAGTTACATAACATAAGTGCAGTTAACATCATAGAGGTAAAACTTCCTGTCATCGCGAACCCTTGATCATTTGCCTTCTGTGGCATATACATAACAAAAGCGTTCTCCTTATGTTGAAACTGCTTCGCTAAATTTCCTTCTTCATTACATGTTAAAATAATATGATAAACTGAATGAATAATTTGTTCTCCTAATTGCACTGCCGCTACACTTTCTGGACTATTTCCAGAGCGAGCAAAAGATACTAAAATTGTTGGGATGTCTGGCTGAAGATAGTAATAAGGACTTGAGACTATATTTGTTGTTGGAATACTTTCAATATGCATTTTCTTTAAATCTGTTATTCTTTTTATATATGGAACAATTGTGTCTCCAACAAAAGCGGATGTCCCTGCACCAGTGAAAATAACTCTCACTCGTTCATGCTTTCTTGAAATACTTGAAAAGAAACCTATAATTTCATGATGCTTGCTTTGAAAATTCAAATATACTTGCTCCCAAAGATCTGGCTGTTGTGCAATCTCTTTCGCTGTAAAACATGCTCCATATATTTCTCTTATTTCATCATTTGCATGTAATAACATTTGAGAACCCCCTTAATATTAGTTCATATCTTATCACGTCATCATTACCAGTTGAATTACAATAAGTATAACCATACTTATTGTAATTCAACTGTGTAAGTAAATTTATCTCCTCTTGCAATGGTCTGTGTGTATTCGATTATATTTTCTTTCGCATATGCAATCCGTTCTAGAGATAAAGATGGTTCATTCTTTTCAACTTGTAGCCATGTTGCATGCTCTTTTTCTGCTGCAATCGCTTTGAAACTTTCCACCGCGCGCGTGATATGGACTTGATATTTTGTACGAAAAATCTCGTACATTGGTGTTTCTTCTAATTCTTTCTTCGTTAAATATGGAAAGAACTTTACAGGAATATAAGATGTTTCAAATAGCATCGGTTCTTTATCAGCTAACCTTAGTCTTGTAATTTGATATACCTCTTCTTCATGATTAAGATTCATAATTTTCGATATTTTTTTATCGCAATGAATTATGGAAAATGATACGACTGTTGATGATGGAACCTTTCCAAATTTTTTCATTTCTTCTGTGAAACTATAAAAACGAACCAGGCTTTGATTAAATACACGAGGTGAGACAAAACTCCCTTTACCATGTTTTTTATAAATATATCCTTCTTTTTCCAGTTCTTGCATTGTCTGTCTTACTGTCGTTCTACTTACATCATGAATCTCACATAGCTCGCGTTCTGATGGAAGCTTATCATGTTCTTGTAAATTCCCAGTTTCAATTTGTTCCACAATAATATCCATTAATTGGTAGTATAATGGTGTTCGATTATCTTTTGCAATCATGTTTTACTCCCTCATCTATAAAGTTGTTATAACCAGTTTATGGCTATTATATCGAATGAAAATAGGAATTACCATCACTTTCTCACATAGAAAGATAAGCTTATTCCAACTGTTAAAATTTACTTTAATCGTACATTTAATTTGTTCCTTTATATGCGCTCTTCTTATTTTGCTGGATTCATCGATTCTTGTAAGTCTGTCACATATTGCTTAAGATTTACTGTTTCACCCGTTATTCTTGATCTTTCAGCCGCAAAGGCAATCAAATGACTATTTGCCGAAATCATTGCAGACGTTAAACTTTCTGTTTTATTGTTTTTTACCTTTTCGATAAAATCAGTCATAATTGCATTATCTGCTCCCATATGTCCACCTTCTATTGTTTCTGGGTAAATCGTTTCAACCTCACCTGAAAAATATTTGACCTTCAATTCATTTAATACATCATGACCATGAATTTCACCATGTGTTCCCATAATTTTAAACGTACGGCAACACTCTTTCGTAAACGCAGACATTGTAAAAGCAACTGTTACATCATTATCAAATAGCAAATTTACTACTTGATGATCTACAACATCATTGTCACAATGGTACACACAACGCCCATAAGGTCCTTTTTTTAATGCCTCCAGTCTATTTTCAATGCTTGTATCAATAGAAACTACATTCGCTGGCCATTCATCTCTCTCGTGTAAATACCATTTTAAAGCAGAATATTGGCAGTTTTCTTCAACTTCACAACCATCTGTACAACGTAGCGTCGAACCCTTAGGTGCATGTTCGGATTTAAAATGAGTCAAACTTCCAAAAGATGAAATCTTTTCACACTCTGCACCCACAAGCCATTGTAGCACATCCATATCATGACAACATTTTTGCAAAATCATTGAACTTGATTCAGATTTATTACGCCAATTCCCTCTTACAAAACTATGCGCTTGATGCCAATGACCAACATTTTCATTCCATTGAATTGAAACGATGTCCCCTATCTTCTTTTGATCAACAATTTCTTTTAAAGTCCTATAAAATGGTGCATACCTTAATACGTGACATACTGTTAATAATGCGTTATATCTCGTGGCAGCCTCTGCAATTTCCAATGTCTCTGTAGGGCTTGGTGACATTGGTTTTTCTAATAAAATTTTGTATCCCTTCTCAATCGCTTGCATAACAGGTTTATAATGAAACCGGTCGGGCGAACAAATAAGCAATACATCACAAAGCTTTTCTTTCGCTAATAACTCTTCCCATGTTTCAAATTGCATATCTTCCGAAACGCTATGCATTTCAGAGAATTTCCGTCTTTTTGCATTATCCAATTCTGCAACCGCAACAAAAGTTATCTCTGTTGGATGTTCTAACGCGTAAGAAGCATAAGCGTACATTCCACGACTTCCTGCCCCAATTAATGCCGCTGTAATCATTCATATCCTCTCCTATTCTATTATTCTTATTTTCCACCTGTAATTGTAATTCCTTCAATAAATTGTTTTTGTAAAAAAACAAACAATAACAACATTGGTAAAATCGCTAAAAATGATCCCGCCATTAGTACCGGATAGTTTGTTGCATATTGCCCTTGTAGTGAAGATAAACCAACTGACAATGTCATCATATCTGGTGAATTATTTACAATCATCGGCCACATCAATTCATTCCAAGACCAGAGTGTTGTAAATATACCAAGCGCAATTAAACCTGGTTTCGCAAGAGGCAGCATAACATACCAATAAATTTTGAAGTGATTGCAACCATCTAATCTTGCTGCTTCTTCTAGTTCCTTTGGAACGCCCATAAAAAACTGACGTAATAAAAAGGTACCAAATGCACTAAATAACCCAGGTACAATTACCGCTTGTAATGTATTCAACCAATCCAGTTTTACCATAATTAAATATTGTGGAAGCAAAAACACTTGAGCCGGAACCATTAGGACGGAAAGAGTTAGTAAAAACAGTACATTTCTACCTGGAAATTGTATTCTAGCAAAAGCATAAGCTGCTAATGAGCATAAAAACAACTGCCCGACCGTTCTAGCTATTGTAACAATTACAGTATTCATCATAAATTTAAAAAATGGTAATAAGTTGAATATTTCCGTATAATTACTCCACATAAATTGAGATGGGATAATAACTGGTGAAACTTGAACAGATTCTGTATAAGTTTTTAGAGACGTTAATATCATCCAAATAAAAGGACCAATAGTTAATAAGGCACCTATGATAAGTATTGCATGAATCATAATTGTATTTTTATTGACTGCACCTACTCTTTTATTCATCATAATGCACCCACTTTTTCTGTAATATCATTTGAATCGCTGTAATGATTAATATAATAATTAATAATACAACTGCTATGGCTGCCGAATATCCTTTCTCATTTAAAATAAAGGCATTTTGATAAAATAAATAAACAATAGATTGTGTATTTTCAATTACATTACTTGTTCTACCAATCATCATAAAGATGAGATCGAATACTTGAAATGCTCCAATTAAAGACATAATCGTTACGAAGAAAATAACTGGCGATAAAAGTGGCAATGTAATCTTAAAGAAAATTGTAATTGGCCGGGCTCCATCCATAATTGCCGCTTCATAGTATGTTTTAGGGATGTTTTGGAGACCAGATAGAAAAATAACCATGTTATATCCTATCCCCCCCCAAATCGCAACTATAATAATTGAATATAATGCAATGTTAGGGTTGGTAAGCCAATTAGGACCATCAATTCCAAACCATGATAACATGTAATTGAGTAACCCATAGTCAGAATTATAGATCCATTTCCATACCATAGCGATTGCAGCAGGCATTGTAATAACAGGTAAAAAATATAATGTTCTATAAAGGGATTTCCCTTTAATGTTTTGATTTAATAGCACCGCTAATATGATGGATAAAAATATACCGATTGGAACAGTAAGCACGATATAAATAAATGTATTTTGAAAAGCCTTTCCTAAATCTTTATCAGTAAACATCTTTTTATAGTTTTCTAGTCCAATCCATTCATAGCTACCAAACGCATCCCACGCTGTAAAACTAAAATAAATATTTTGCACAATTGGCCACATATAAAAAATGAATAACCCTAACATAGTTGGGGCAATCATGACATATGCCCATATATAATCTAATTTCTTTTTCTTTTTATATTTTTTTTGTATATGTGTATTTTTTTGCTCCACTACCTTTATTGATAGATCCTCCATCTCTTCACTCCTCCCATAATTTTTGATTTAAAGCAAGGAGAGGATCCCTCTCCTTATTTTTTAGAAAGAACTTCATTTGCTTTCTCTGTTAATTCTTTTGTTGCTTCTTCAACATTCAATTCTCCTCCCCATACCCTTTTTAATACTTTTGTTTCTTGCTCCCATAAAGCTCCTGTATTTTTCACACTCGGTAATGGGTAAGAATATTCAAGACCAGTGATATACGCTTGTAAATTCAAGTTTGGAACGGATTTAACCCACGCTTCTTGTGTTCCATTAAAAGCAGGAATGACTGTTCCAGTTTCTGCAAACACATCTGCTGCCTCTTTAGAACCTAAATATTTCACAAATTCCCAAGCTGCATCCGGATATTTTGTTTTCGCTGAGATGACATTTGCTAGACCATGAATCATAACAGCTCTTTCTTTTCCTTTTGGCATAACAGCAATATTTAAATCAGGATTTTTCTTATATTCTGGTACCATCCAAGGCCCGTCAAAAATCATCGCTACTTTACCTGATAAAAACAAATCAGATGCTGTTGTCTCTGTCATTTGAGCAAATGTTGGTGATAATCCTTCTTTAATAAAACTAATGTTATAATTAAATGCTTCAATTGCTTGTGGTTTATTAAATCCTACTGTTTTTTTATCTTTAGAAAGAACATACCCTTTATTTTGATAAATGAGATCATAATAACCACCTTGATTTCCCATTGCTGCTGCAAATCCCCAAACACCTTTTTCCTTTTTCGTCAATTGCTTTGCAGCTTCTTTCATTTTCTCCCAATCCCATGAATCATCTGGATATGCTACTCCAGCTTCATCAAATAATTTTTTGTTATACCAAAGTGCCGTTGTATCAAAATCTTTTGGAATACCGTAAGTTTTATTATCTACTGTATATAAATCAACTAAAGATTTTGGGTAATTTTCCAATTTATAATTATCTTTTTTCGCTTTATCATCCAAAGGCATCAATACTTTTCCCGAAGCGTATTTCACGGCATTTGGTCCATTCATCCAAAATACATCCGGCAATGCATTTCCTGTTGCTGCCGTTTCAAGCTTCTGAAAGTACTGTCCGTACGCTGTTAATTCTATTTTCACTTTAATATTCGGATGTTTTTCATTAAACTGTTGAACCACTTTCTCCACTGCTGGTAGTTGTTTCTTATCCCAAAGTGCATACCGTAATTCTATTTTTTCATCTTTAGATGACGTGTTAACTTTTTCGCCACTGTTAGAACATCCTACTATTGCCAATAGCAATGTTGACAAAAAGAAAATAAACCACTTTTTCATCCCTTTTCCTCCTCTAGAAACAATCATCTATATAACAAAATCTTTACTTATGTTTCTTGTAACTCACTGACAACAAATTAAACTAATATAATCAACTTTACAAAAGATTTGGAGCACCTTGTAAATAAAGCGTTCACAAACGAATTTTATTCATTTATAAAAACAATGCTCTTCTCTCCCTTCCTATCAATTTTAGTAGACTTATGTCATTACCAGTTGAAGGAATAAACTATCATTGATATATTATTTATACATATACCAATTCGATCACGACATGATGTTGTCATTACCAGTTGTTATGAAGTATAACACTATCACTTTTTCCTCCGCAATATATTTTCTGAATTTTTTAAATTTTTAACGCAAACTATGTCAATCCATTATCCCTATAGCATTTGTTATTAATAAATAATATAAAGATAAGGAGTGTTCATATGATTCAACAATTAAAAAGATATTACGATAAAGATATAAAAATTAATGAGGCCATACTTTCTGAAGATTACAGTTGGTTTTTGATTGATGGGAATAGAGTAGGAATTCGTAAATCTCGCTTACATAAACAAGAGTGTCAATTACTTTCATCCCTCTTAACTCCCCTCCATACTGACACATGCTATGAAACAGAAATAGAAAAGTATTGGTACGAAGCATTATATCAGAGTAAAGATATTCAAATAACATCTGTACGCTTTTTACATTTCTTCACAACGCATCCTATAACGGAACGAGAAGAATTTCATAATGCTTTACATTCAATACTTGGTTTTGATAATCCTACAATATGGGAAACTTCACAAACTGGAGTCCTCATCTTAACAGAAAATATATCTGAATATAGATTGCAAACAGCCCTTGATACGCTGGAAACAGATTTTTTTATATCCTTATCCTTTTTTGTCGGCAGACACTACACCCATACCAATCAAATTTCTCACTTGTATCAATGGGAACGAAATTTATTTTCTTATCTTTCTCCCTATCTATCAAAGAAAATTACATACATTGAACAACTCCTTCCTTATCAATTAATGACCTTATTACCAAAAGAAAAGAGGGAAAAATATACAAATCATTTATTAGCACATGTTTTCAATGATAAAGAGCTAATAGAGAGTATTAAAGTATTCTTCCAATGTAATTTAAATGTATCACTTGCGGCCAAACAATTATATTTACACCGAAATACTTTACAGTATCGAATTGACAAATTCATTGAAAAAACAGGATTGAATATAAAAACATTTGAAGGTGCTGTGGCTGTCTATTTGGCTTTTCTTTCTTTGAACATCTCGTAATTTTGCATAAAAAAATTAATATTTTTTGTGCAACTTGCCAATTCACCTTACAATCGATAAATCTTATAATTTAGTTAATTATAAAAATAGGGGTGATGTATAATGGCCGAACTCGTATTAGATCATATTTTCAAATTATATGATAATAAAACAACTGCTGTTTCTGATTTCAATTTACATATTCAAGATAAAGAATTTATTGTATTTGTCGGTCCTTCTGGTTGTGGAAAATCAACTACTCTACGTATGATTGCAGGTTTAGAAGATATTTCTAATGGCTCATTTTATATTGATGGTAAACTTATGAATGATGTCGCTCCAAAAGATCGTGACATTGCAATGGTATTTCAAAATTATGCACTATACCCACATATGTCTGTTTACGATAATATGGCGTTTGGTTTAAAATTACGAAAACTACCAAAAGATGAAATTAATCATCGCGTAACTGAGGCGGCAAAAATATTAGGTCTTGAAGATTATTTAAAGCGAAAACCAAAAGCATTATCGGGTGGGCAGCGACAGCGTGTTGCATTAGGAAGAGCTATCGTTCGTGACGCAAAAGTATTCTTAATGGACGAGCCTCTATCCAATTTAGATGCTAAATTACGTGTAAGTATGCGTTCAGAAATTTCTAAGCTTCATCGCCGTTTAAACACAACTACTATATATGTAACACATGACCAAACGGAAGCAATGACAATGGCATCACGCCTTGTTGTGATGAAAGATGGTATCATCCAACAAGTTGGTACACCAAAAGAAGTCTATGATACTCCTGAGAATGTTTTTGTTGGCGGATTCATTGGTTCTCCGGCCATGAATTTTTTTACTGGAACATTAAAAGATAACTATTTTCATATAGAAAACATTCGTTTTAAAGTACCAGAAGGACAATTACAAAAATTGCAGAAAAAGGGATACAACCAAAAAACACTTATACTCGGTATTCGTCCAGAAGACATTCACGATGAACCAATTGTCCTTCAATCTTCTCCTGATTCAACTGTCGAAATTAATATTGAAGTTGCTGAATTATTAGGTGCTGAGACTATGATACATGGAAAACTTGAAAATCAAAGTTTTGTCGCACGAATTAATGCTCGATCAGAACTGAAAGCTGGCGATAAGCTTTCAGTAGCCTTTAGTTTAACAAAAGCACATTTTTTTGATAGTGATACAGAAGTACGTATACGTAACAATTAAACAAGCTTAATTGGTTATCCTAAAGTCAGACGTACGAAAAAAGCTGTGTAGTATGGCCTCTACACAGCTTTTTCCTCTAATCCCCTAAATATATTGAATATACTATTTAACGTTCTAATGAGGGCATTCTGCTCTCAAACATTTTGATGTCACTCATTTTATTCGCAGGGCTAAGGAGTGATTGTCCGTGTACTTAAAAACAAATGAACGCGATTAGTATCACATAACATTACGATACTAACCATGTCAAGCTCGTTACATATCCCTTCAACCAATACTTTGAAACACTCTTCTATAATCATTTATTTCGGAAAAATCAAACAAAAAATCTGAAGAAACTACCTATACTTTGGATACTTAAATTACCACGAACCTTACGATTTTTAGTAGCATTCCGGATCCAGCTCCCCTTTCATTCTATGCCTAAAGGCGATCGGCTTTCTTGTTGGGGAAAAGCTGTACTAACACTAAGTATAAGCGTAACAACTGAGATAATGACTCCTAATCCGATATTCACAAAACAAACTCTTACATTATATGGTATACCCTTTCCCAAAAAGAAAATAATAATAAATAAATCCGTTACAGAATGGGAGCCCTCTAAAAATGAAACGAAAAATATTTTCTCTCTTTGCACTAATCTGTTTAGCACTACCAATACAAGCTAGTGCATACACATTTCAATCACTACCAATTGAATCAAAGTCAAAACAGTGGTATATCCAAATTGATAAATCTTATAACGCAAACAAGCAAGTAGTGCAGCCAAAACAGGGTGTGTATGATACATATCGTTTACTCGTTAAAAACATTGGGAGTGATGTATCCAATGTATCTGTAGAAATACTTGATAACAGTCCTACCTCTAAAGCTACTGTTAAACCTACGACACCTAATATAAACGTTTCTAAAAGTCAGACAGGCTCTGACTACATGGTATTCCCTTTAGACTTTAACAGCCATAATTTCAAAGTCGTCATTACTTGGGAAGAAAAAAATTTCTCGTATAATGGCCATCCGGTAAATGAGAGTGAAAAAATGAAACAAACATTTGTGTTTAATGAAGAGTAAGCCCTAATTTGATTAGGGCTTACTCTTGCTTTTTAAAACCAGCTTGTATCGCTTCTGTCACTTCTTTTGTGATTTCCATTTTTGTTGCTACCGTACTAATTTTCTTGTCCCAAATATATACGGTAGGCTTTTCGTTACAAAGATGCTTTATTAATACTAGTTGATTATATGTTAGCTTATTTCCTCTATGGGTAGCGATATAGACTGTGAAATTTTTTGCTTCAAATACCTTTTCTCCTAAAATATATTTACATCCCAACTCATCTACTAGTAAATCATGTAGGTTTTCTATATTCATATACCATATCCCCTTTTAGCTTACATAATCAATCGAACCGACGAATACTTGGTACAGACAATGCTATTCCAATTGTTACAAGTACTAAAATAGCTAGTGCTATAATCGTTATTTCGCCACCTATGACAGTAGCTAACCAGCCTACAACCACATAACCTAGTGGCAATAAAGCAAATGAACCTAACATATCAAGGCTTGCCACCCTTCCAAATGCTTCTTCTGGCACAAGCTCTTGTAAACTTGTTTCCCAAATGAGTCCAAATATCATCATACCGAACCCTTCAATTGCCATTAATCCAATTAGTGCAGGTGCCCAAGCAATAAACGGCATTATTAAAAGCGCACAACCACTTATTAAAACACCACCATAGGCAAGTAATCCCCGCTTATGCCACCGTTCCCTCCCACCAAATATTAGCGCGGCAATTACAGCTCCAACACCAGAAGATGCCATTCCTAATCCATACACGTATGCTTCAAAATGATGATGAACATTAAATAACCATGGAATTAATACGACGATAATGCCGGCATAACAAATATTTATGAAAGAAAAAACTAAAATTGTAACCCACAGCCACGGATGACTTTTTAAAACGAAAACACCTTCCATAAAATCTTGTTTGTAATCGATTTTTCTCTTTTCAATAGGTTTTACTTTTTTAAACTTTATCTCTCTTAAAAATAATAAACAAAAAAATGATAACAAATACGTTACTGCATCTAATCCAAACCCTATCCCAGCAGATGCAACTGAAACGATCAATCCTCCAAGAGCCGGTCCAATTAATCGAATACCTTGATTACTCATTTGTGTTAATGCATTAGCTGCGTTTCGAATTTCTGGTACAAATACTTTTGCTCTTACAGCTGAATACGCTGGCTGAAATATGCCTTCCATAAGCCCATATAATGCCACTAGTACGTATAGAAATGGAATTGTTAAAACATCCA
Organism: Bacillus cereus group sp. MS39; assembly: GCF_040448665.1. Classification (NCBI taxonomy): domain Bacteria; kingdom Bacillati; phylum Bacillota; class Bacilli; order Caryophanales; family Bacillaceae; genus Bacillus; species Bacillus cereus group sp. MS39. The sequence continues at coordinate 3,681,512 of NZ_CP123058.1, forward strand.
TAAATATAAGTGTTGCAAGTAATAGCATTAATATACAGCGGATTATGTCTGTAAATAACATTAATTTTATTCGGTCAATTCGATCTACAACTAAACCCGCAAACGGTAAAGCAAGAATATTTGGTAGCATGTACATTGCCATTGTCATCCCCATTACAACTGTTGAACCAGTCAATGAATAAACAACGACTGGCAAAATAACCATCGTTATAGAACTCCCTAAAATCGAAAGTAATTGCCCAATCCACAAAAACTTAAAATGTCGTGACGCTTTAACTGGCAACAATAATTTACCAACATACCCCAAAGCTTTTTCTCTTTGTACTTCCCCTTGCATTTCTCTCTCCTCTTTTCAAATGATTATAGACTTTATAATATTTTACTAAAAATTCCTAATATTCTTTTTCAATTATATAAGAAACCATTATGTTATGGTAAAATTATCAAAATAAATATAAAGGAGAATACATTATTATGCCTCAAAATTCTCATAACATCGAGCACCGCATCTATACAATGTGTATGATCCAGCGAAATAATGAAGTTTTACTTATAAAACGCCCCGATCATCGAGGTTTTCCTGGCTACATCGCTCCTGGCGGAAAAGTAGATTTCCCAGAAAGTATCGTTCAAGCTGCTAAACGAGAAGTACAAGAAGAAACTGGATTACTTGTTTCAAATTTAACTTTTAAAGGATTAGATGAATACGTAAATCCGAAAGAAAATGTTCGATATATGGTATTTAACTATTGGACAGATTCATTTGAAGGTGAACTCCTTTTGAATCCTCCTGAAGGCGAATTATTATGGGTGCCAATTGATACAGCATTAAATCTTCCTATGCAAGATTGGTTTAAAGAGAGATTCCCATTATTTTTTGAAATAGGTACGTTTGAAATTCAACGTGTTTGGGACCGAGACTTAGATAAACAAGTTGCTATGACAATTACGCATACGTAAAAAAAGCTTGGTATCTCTCCAAGCTTTTTTCACTTTCCTTCTCTTTTCTTAATCTCATAATCAATTTCTAAAAACTTAACTCCAAATATCCACATTCTATGGTTAGCTTCTAATATGTGATTCGTGTTCTCCTTTATAATAAAAGTCTCTGCTAACGGTAAACGAATTGTAAAGAAACGAGTATGTAAATAAATCCCCTCATCTCCTTTACCATTTCTTCTCAGCTTACTAGTAATGATTAAATCATTACTCTTATTACATAATTTTAAAACCCCCGTCATATTCGAATATGGTAAAGGTAATGCAATATTCATATATGTCTCGCTCTTATATGTGTGCTTTGAGTAAAGAGCTACAAAAATAGATTCTCCTGCTTCATTTTTTCTTAGCCAAGCCCTTACATTCTCCCTTCCATCTTTCTCATCTATTATCCCAACGATAGAGCCATGCATCGTTTCCCACTTACCGCTCATTCCTAAATGTATTTGTCCTACACGCTTACTCATTTTCTCATAGCAAAATGCAAGCGGGCGGAACCAACGATTCCATTTAATATGCGATTGTAACTCATACTCTTTTGTATTTTCATAAAATCGAATAATACTTAAAGGAATCTTCTTCGTGTCAAATACCTCACTATGAAAATCATTCATTTTATCAACTAAACCTTTGTATTCCTTGCTATCTAATAAATGTCTGTTATATAAAAACGCTTCACCAACTGTCGCATTTCCTCTTAACCTGCTCATTGGTTTCCCGTAATATTTATAATTCGGAGCATTCTTTTCAATCATCCAACCGACAAATGCTGGTAACGCTACTCCAATTCCATTGACAACACCGTGAATCCAAACCATTTGAGCAATTGTAATCGTCATTACATGTTTCAAATTCCCATACGAATATATAAGTGAAAACATAATTGTTACCATGAGTGTACTAGACGATATGATTAGGAGAATCTTTGCACTAATAGCATTAAATTTCGTACGCCAAACATAAATCCCATAACTATAAATAGCGCATACATATAGGAACACTGCAAAAAATTCAAATACTCTTGAGTACGTAATTCCGATTGCAACTGTCATAGGTGAAATGACGATGACAAACATAATAGCATCATATACTTTACTTCTCTTTTCTCTTTTCCTCCCAATTAAACCAGCTGATAACGGCAATAGAAATGCCGAATAATGAAAGTGTGCAGCTGTAAGCAAAACAATGTCGGAACTAAAGTGCATAATGGAAAGCTTTGCTACAGAAGCAAAAAACCAGAAACCACCTAAAAACAAATACATAAACGCACTATCGATAGCTGTCTCTTCTAACGGTTTCCATCCTCTTTCTAGCAATCTACTTATACCAAATAACGCAACAATTCCTGTATATACAAACCAAAGTAATGCAAAGAAATAATGATTTGTTACGAAAGCTAACATTGCACTAATTGCTGCAATTGGATATAACAGCAACACAAATTTATAAAAGAATACATACGATCCATTTCTTGTTTTCTTATCAATGATGCAAAATGACATCGGTATAAATAACAAAATAGATAATAAAATAATTGCTTCCACCGGGTTTATATTTGACCACTCACATATTAGAAAAATAATATAACAAGCAAACCTAACTATTATATTTTTCATATCATTTATTTCCTCTCTACAAATGTTCCCTTATATGAAAATAATGAACCAATTAACGGATTGCTTACTTGTACATGAATTCGAAAGCACTGTAGTGTTTCATCATAACTTTCTACAATATTGGCCTCTCCGTATAAAAACCTAGGTAACGGGACTTTCCTTCCAAACATGTAAAACCATTGTTTCTTTGAAGAAATATGCATTGCCCCCACCTCATCAATATGAAAATTCAATGTAGAAACAAGTATTTGCGGTTCACCAAAATAATCTAAAATTTCATTATTCTCTTCATCCATCTGCATAATGGCGTTAAAGTATCTTTTCTTATTATGAAAATAAAAAGTACGATTCCACCGCACAAATTCATTTCCATGTTCATCTCGCTCAGCGGTATTATGTATTGTAAATGGCACTTCCTTCCCCCGCTCAGAGAAAAACATTCTAAACTTCGATGCAATTTTTAATATTAATTTTACGAAAAAAGAACCTCCGTAAATTTCATCCATCTTTCCTTCTCCAGTAAAGCTATTTTCTTCTGTAATCTCATAGCGTTTCTGTAATTTTGGATGAAGTTTTTTATAAGAATCCCCTAATAGTCTTTCATACATATTAGCCATACATTATCCCTTTCTCTTCCTCTTGCAATTTTTTGAGCTTGGCAAATTCGTGCTATTTATATAACCGACAATTGATAACCCCATTAGTAAAACATTTAATGTAATTGGATTAAACGGCTCTGTAAAGCTTGCGACATTCGTAAATCCTGCCGCTATCGTTAAGGCTATTAACATAAAAATATGTACGACAAATACTTTTCGTTTTGGAAATGGCAACAGCCATAGGACACCAAAAATAATTTCTAATAATCCAATTATTTTAAGTACAAAAATACTATATTCCGTTGAACCAATTATCACAGATAGCATTTTTACTTCTTCTGAATGAGTAAACACTAGTTTCGGCACTATTCCTTGATACATCCATACAAAAGCAAATAAAAAACATACAAGCCAATATGTCATTGTTCTTCTAATTAGTAATCTCGGATGAAGTCCCTTTTCTAACCATAATTTTAAAGCATCAAAACTCCAAGCAGTCGCCCAGCCTAATAACGGACGAAACATATAGAAATCTATTACATTTCCTATACGACCAAACCTCGTATCGTAATCATATTGCGTCTCAAAATGAATGTGTTCTTTACGCGGTGTATACTTCCAATAACCACGCCCTATTTGAATAAGTGATAATTTATTATCTGTCCAAAATTTTAAAGAAGAAATCCGTTCACCCGTTTCTTTTCTTATTTCTCCTATCGATTCCCCTTCACCAGCTATTTCAAGTCCAAATCCAATTTTAGTTTTATATAAAAACTTCTGCGGTTCTCCTTCTTTTTTCTCTAAATACGAAATTTCAGTAAAGCGAGCATCCCACTCTGTATGTATATCTGGTTCCTGTGTATATCCCCATAATTTTTCCATTGTTGTGTTCATTTCTGCCGAAACATAAATAGGCTTTTTCCCCTTCATTCTTCCACCTCCTATGCGCTATAAGTTTAATGTACATGCAATAAATTTATTTTGCTACAGTTTTCACAAACTCCTTCAAGAAAAGAAAGAATTTTTAAAATTTATACAAAACACTTGATTCCCCGAAAAATTTAAATTATTATAAAACAAATGTTACCAACAACTTCATAAATCAAACACTCTCGCCTAAAACGTGAGATAGAGGTTGCGATACTTATGAGTATTCTAATGGAGACACAGAGATGTCTATGAACTTAGATGAAAGGGAGTATTGCCGAAATTGATAAATTTCTCTGCATTTATCAATTGGGGCTGTTTTCGAATAGAAACAGAACTGTCATATGTACAGACGTGTACGTATGAAGAGCTATCTACAAAAAAGAGATATCATTTTTTATGATATTCCTTTTTTGGCGGTTTTTTTATTAGCTCCGTTTTCTGTTTCCCTTTTCCTGTAACAGCACCATCCTCACTTATTTGAGATGGTGTTTTTTGTTTGTCTTTCTGGTAACTACAGGAGTATTGGGATTTATATATTTCCTAATCTATTCTTAAAAATAGACGAAAGAAGGAATTTGTAATGGAAACAATTGTTCAAAAATTTGGTGGCACTTCTGTCGGAAGCGTCGAACGCATTCAACATGTAGCAAATTTAATTATTGAAGAATATGAACGAGGTCATAGCATTGTCTCTGTCGTTTCAGCAATGGGAAAAAGCACGGATGAACTTGTCGCACTCGCTAACGCTATTACAGAAAATCCAAGTAAACGTGAAATGGATATGCTTCTATCTACAGGAGAACAAGTAACTATTTCATTATTAACGATGGCACTGCAAGCAAAAGGCTATCATGCAATTTCATTAACAGGATGGCAAGCTGGTATTACGACAGAATCTGTACATAGTAATGCACGGATTACTGACATTCATACAGATCGTATTCAATCTTATCTTGCTGAAGGCACGATTGTTATTATAGCTGGGTTCCAAGGCGTTAGTGAAAATCATGAAATTACAACGCTTGGACGCGGTGGTTCTGATACAACTGCTGTTGCATTAGCTGCTGCACTGAAAGCAAAAAAATGTGATATTTACACGGATGTGACCGGCGTATATACGACCGACCCACGAGTTGTAAAAAATGCTTATAAATTAGATGAAATTTCTTATGATGAAATGTTAGAACTTGCAAACCTCGGTGCTGGTGTATTACATCCGCGTGCTGTTGAATTTGCTAAAAATCATAATGTCGTTTTAGAAGTTCGCTCAAGTATGGAACAAGAAAATGGAACAATTGTAAAAGGAGAATGTAACATGGAACAACAATCAATCGTTAAAGGTATTGCATTTGAAGATAATATTACACGCGTCACAATGAAAGGATTGGAACAAGGTGCACTTTCAACAGTTTTCTCTACATTAGCAGCGGCACATATTAATGTAGATATCATCATTCAAAGTATTACAAATGAAGGAACTGTTCACCTCTCCTTCTCAATCCACTCTAATGATTTAAGAGAAACTTTAGGGGTATTGGAACAAAATCAAGAAACACTACACTATGAATCTGTAGAATATGAAAATCATTTAGCAAAAGTATCCATTGTAGGATCAGGTATGGTATCTAACCCAGGTGTCGCTGCGAATATGTTCACTACTTTAAAAGAAGAAAATATTCATATTAAAATGGTAAGTACATCAGAAATTAAAGTGTCTGTCGTTATTGACCGCCTTCATTTAGTAACAGGTGTGGAGGCACTGCATCAATCATTTATGGCGAAAATTGAGCCTTTGGTTCAGATGAGTTAATTTTACATTTGGATTACAGCTTACAAACCCATATTAATCTATTTCCTTCCTATATAAATAGAAAGCTGTTTGCTTTGTATAGAGTGACAAGAAAGTTATTTACAACAATCGAGCCATTTAATAGCGTACAGGATAGGAATATTTTGTGGGAAACTCGAAGTTATTTTATCGAATAGCAACTACATTATCAAATTCTTGAAATGATAGCATTCACGAAATAAAGTTCGCGCATATTTCAATAGTAGAGGATTTAGGAAGTGTTGTTCGTTAACAAGGTGTTATATACTATACCCGAAAACACTTTGTCACATTTTCCTACACTGTGACAAGGTGTTTTTTGTTTAGAAGAGATTTTAGTATAATTATAAGGATAATTAGATAATAAATTTATACATATAAGGAGATAAAGACTATGACAAACAACAGATTACTACGAATGGACAATGTCAGCATCGTTGTAGAATCCCTTGATAACGCAATCTCTTTCTTCGAGGAGATTGGCTTGAATCTCGAAGGGCGAGCTACTGTTGAAGGTGAATGGGCTGGTCGCGTAACAGGACTCGGTTCCCAGTGCGTAGAGATTGCTATGATGGTTACGCCAGATGGTCACAGCCGAATTGAACTTTCGCGATTTCTCACCCCACCTACTATAGCAGATCACCGGGCAGCTCCTGTAAACGCCCTCGGTTATCTGCGCGTCATGTTCACCGTTGAAGACATTGATGAAATGGTATCCAGACTTACTAAGCATGGTGCAGAGCTCGTTGGCGAAGTAGTTCAGTATGAGAACTCGTATCGACTCTGCTACATTCGTGGAACCGAAGGAATTTTAATCGGTTTAGCGGAAGAACTCGGTAACAAATAAGTAGGTGATGTTTTATAAAAAACCTTTACTGAAGTGAAAATATTTGAAAGAACTTTACGCTTAATAAAACTTAGATTTTGAACCCCGTCCTAGCTTTAGAGCGGGGTTATGCTTGTTTGAACTTTTTAACATACTATCAACATCCCAAAATCATTATAAAACAATTCAATTACTTGTTATACTCTTTCCTAGGAAATATAACGGACTCTTCTCACTTCTTATCATATATATCTTTTCTTTTAAAAAACGATCTGAACTCATTCAAAATAACTTTCTTCACGTCAGAGTAAAAAACCATCATGAATAGTGCAATTCCTAATAAAATCTCTTGCATTCCTTCATAATCAATGAAAGCACTCACAATTAGCAAACCAAACCCAATATAAAAACCAAACTCATTCTCTTTCTCAAAATCCTCATCTTCATCAATATGTATTTTCTCTTTTAAATTTCGGTTCCCTTTTATTAACTCATCGAGCGTAACATTATACATTTCGCTCAATAAAATTAAATTTTCAATATCAGGGCAACTTTTATCATTTTCCCACTTATACACTGCTTGCCTCGTTATACCAATCTTTTTAGCAACATCTTCCTGTGAAAACCCTTTTGACTCTCGTAATCTTTTAAGTTGTTGTCCTAAGCTCATAACGTCCCCTCCTTTAACAAATTATTACATAAAAGGATCCAAAAAAGAAAGAAACCATTAGTAAAACCCACTGTAAACCACTCGTTTACACTATAAAAAAGAGAGAATAACTTTTTGAGCTATCCTCTCTCTTCTATTAAAACAGATGAATGTTTTCTTTCTTGCAAGCTTCACGTAAATCGTCAGGCCATACAGAAGATTGAACTTCCCCAATATGTGCTTTTCGTAAGAAGTACATGCACATTCTTGATTGTCCAATACCACCCCCAATTGTTAATGGTAGTACGTCTTCTAAAATACCTTTATGGAAATCATACTCACGTTTGAAGTCTTCACCTGTTTTCGTTAACTGCTCATCAAGTGATTTACTATCAACACGAATTCCCATTGATGATAATTCGAATGAAGATTGTAATACTGGGTGCCAGAATAAAATGTCACCGTTTAATTTCCAATCATCGTAATCAGCTGCGCGTCCGTCATGCTTTTCACCTGAACGAAGTGCATCACCAATCCCTATAATAAAGACTGCACCGTGTTCTTTTGCAATTGCATGTTCACGATCTTTCGGTGTCAATTCTGGATATTTATCTTCTAGTTCTTGGGAAGTGATGAAAACAACTTCTTCTGGTAAATACTTTCCAAGGAACGGATATTTTTCAAACAAGTGATCTTCTAAATCTTTGAATATTCCATAAATTGTTTGTACTGTTTCTTGCAAGTAGTCTACAGTGCGCCATTCTTTTTGAACAATTTTTTCCCAATCCCATTGGTCAACGTAAATGGAATGTGTTGCATCAAGTTCCTCATCACGACGAATTGCGTTCATGTTTGTATATAAACCTTCACCAGCTTCATATCCGTATTCATGTAATGCGAATCTTTTCCACTTCGCTAGTGAATGCACAATTTCTAATTCTTCTCCTGAATGTAACATATCAAATTCAATTGGACGTTCTACACCGTTTAAGTGATCATTTAATCCTGATTTTTTCGTTACGAATAATGGTGCAGATACGCGGAATAGTTCAAGGCGTTTTGCTAATTGATCCTCGAAAAATGTTTTAACTTCCTTAATTGCGATTTGAGTCTCTCTTACTGTCATTAATGATTGATACATGGTGGTTTCCTCCTAAAATGTTTGGATGTTGTGAAAAGAAGCCAACAAAAAAAGCCCTTCTTTCCCAAAAAACTGGGACGAAAGGCTTTGGTTCCGCGGTACCACCCAAATTAGCAACAGAGGTTGCTCACTTATACAGTACGGAGATGAAATATCTCGATACTGTTCTTCTTGTAACGGCGAAGTTCCCGGCTAAGTCTACTTTCCTATAAAGGATTTCGGTTAGCAACTCCAGGAGGTTCTTCATAATAGGCTTCGTATCAGGCTCGCACCACCCCTGACTCGCTTAGACTACATCCTACTACTACTCGTCCTTTCATAGTCGTTTTGTTGTCACATCTCTGAAACATTTTATTAATGATTATTCTATACAAAAAATAAAGAAAGTCAACAAAAAGTTTTAAAATATTTTTCAATTCTTTATTTTACGGCTTTATTGATTGTTTCCAATATACCCTCTTTACTTCTTTTGCCTTGTTAATCCCAAAAATGTTTCACTAACCGAGACTAACATATACACAACAAGTAATGTAATCGTTCGAAATATAGAATCCGCAGTATTTCGTATTATTTTCATTTTCTTTGTAATTCCTTTCAGTTTACTTGCAAATTCATGTTATACTATAGCATTCAAGCAGTTTATTTTTACTTAAAGTAATCATAGTCATTTATAAAGAGTATCTTCTAAATCATTGACTATTATCAAATAAGATTTTTATATAACGGAGTGATCATATGAGTAAAACGAAAGCAAAACCGAAAAAAGGTGTAGGACAAGGTACAGGAAGTAAAGGATGGAATCGTTGGCAATCAAGTGCAAAGAAAAAGGCAGCTGCAAAGCCATACAAAAGTAAAGGTACAAAGAAGTAAAATAAATAGTGTCTTATTTCTTTACTTTGTTCAAAACAAAATATTATTATTACAACAAAAAGCTATGCTCTCATAAATTTGAAAGCATAGCTTTTTCATATTAAATCATTAGAATATCTCGGATTTCTTCCTCCGTAATAGAAGATAATTTCTCTTCTCCCGGCTCAATCACTTCAGCGATTAAATTTTTCTTACCCTCTTGCAGTTCATGCATCTTTTCCTCAATTGTGCCGTGAGCCACTAATTTAATAACTTGTACCGTATTTTTTTGTCCCATTCGATATGCCCTATCTGCTGCTTGTTGTTCAACAGCTGGATTCCACCATAAATCGTATAATATAACCGTATCAGCACCCGTTAAGTTAAGACCAGTACCACCAGCTTTTAAAGAGATGAGAAATAGATCCCCTTCCCCTTCATTAAACCGATCACATAGCTCTACACGTTCTTGCGAAGGGGTATTTCCGTCTAAATAAAAGTATGGAATTGCTTGACGATTTAACTCACGGCCAATAATGGAAAGCATCTTCGTGAATTGAGAAAAGATAAGAATTCTCTTCCCTGTACTTCTACATTCCTCTAAAATCTCTAACAGTTGTTCAAATTTAGCTGAACTGCCCTTATAATCATCAACAAACAAAGCAGGGTGACAACAAATTTGGCGTAATCTTGTTAATCCCGCTAAAACTCTAATTTTATTTTTGCGTAACGTATCTTTGTCTAAATGTTTTAACGTTTCTTCCCTTAATTTCGCTAAATACGCAGCATACAATCTCTTTTGATCTGGTAACAACTCCGATGATTGTAGATGCTCTATTTTATCTGGAAGCTCCTGTAATACGTCCCCTTTTAATCGTCTTAATACGAAAGGTTTTACGCGCTTCGCTATATCTTCGCGCCTTAAATCACCGAATTCTTTTCTTCCTGGTAATAATTCCGGAAATACGACATGGAAGATAGACCATAGCTCTTCTAATGAATTTTCTACAGGCGTTCCCGTTAGCCCGAAACGATATTCAGCTTGAATTGTTTTCACTGCTTTTGCAGTTTGGGTTGTAGGATTTTTAAACGCCTGTGCTTCATCAAGAAACAGTGTATGAAACGGCCTCGCATACGATCTTATATCTCTTCTCAGTAATGGATATGACGTAATTACGACATCAAATTCCACTATGTCTTTTAATATTTTTCGCCGCTCCGTTTGATTTCCATCTGCAATAACCGCTCTAATATGCGGGGCGAATTTTTTCAATTCACTAAACCAATTATAAACAAGAGAGGACGGTGAAACGACTAATATAGGTAGTTTCTTTTCTCGAATTTCAGGCAACACAGAATCTATGTAAGCAATACTTTGCAGCGTTTTTCCAAGTCCCATATCATCTGCTAAAATACCGCCAAAGCGGTAATAGGCGAGTGTTTTCATCCACTCAAATCCGTATACTTGATACTCTCTCATTACAGCATGTAAAGTATTTGGCACTGTAAACTTTAATTTTTTCGGATTTTGAATGCTTTCCACTAAATCTTGAACAGACTCATCTAAACTTAAAACATTACCTTCGTGAAGTCCGTTCATCCATTTTACACTCCGAATAAGCGGAACATTCACTTCTTCCCCGTGTAAAAATTCTTTTCGAATACCTGATTCTTTTACAAACTGATTAATTTCATTAAACTCTTTGCTCTCTAGTGATAATAAAGAACCATTCGCTAATCGGTAATATTTGCGTTTCTCTTCAAGAGCGACTAATACACCTTTAATCTCCGCTTCTGGTATTCCTTTTATATCAAAACGAAATGATAACCAATCAATTCTTTCTTTTCTTCTCACTCTAATAAGTGGTGCTGTATCCCCTTTATGAATACGTAATTTAATTGCTGTCGTCGCATAAATGTCAACCAAGCCTTTTAACGACGGAACGACGTGATATAAAAAGTTATACTCAGCCTCTTCATTATGCATAAAGTAACCACCTTCTGTTTTCGCGAAGGCACTTTCACTCATAATGTCTAAAATCTCTTTTTCCTTTTTCTCATCACGATTAAAAACAGACGGCTGTCCGTCTTCTTCTAACGGATTGATCATGACGTTTCCATAATGAAATTCAAGACCTGCTAACAAACGATTTTTCACTCGATCTAAATACAGTTTTGCTTTTAGCGACGGCGTTTCAACACGATCTGATATTACTTCATCAATGCGTACCGTTCCCAGTTTCATTAATCCTGGCACAACTTTCGCTACAAAATGTTCCATCTTACTTTCAGGAATATAAAACTGATTGCTATTTGAGCGACTCATCATCTTTTGCAATTCAATAAGTCGCATACAATCTTCCATAGGTAAATGATATAATTTCCCATCGTAAAGAGCGTTGTTATACATTTCCATAACTTGAACACGATTTAGGCCGTCTATATGAAGTGTGAATCCACCATTATTTCCTTTCGTAAACTCAAAATGTAATGGCAATAAACCGTTTGAAATTTGTAAGCCATGAAACAGTTGCTCATGTTGTTTCAGCTGTACATACTCAACTTTATAAAGTGAAGAGAGCATATCTTTCCACGAAGCTGGCGGTATGAATATCATACTTTCATCTTGTTTCGCATGTACTTCTAACGCATCTTCATACATTTTTTCATTATGATACATTTTAATAAGCTGCTGAATAACCGCATCTGTTTCCTGCCTGAAGCTATGTACATCTGGTGTGTATGTAAATTCATTAGAACAATGAAAAGTCTCTCTCTTCTCCACTTTAGAAAGAAATTCTCTAATATGCTTTATAAAATATATTTTCGCAAGTTTTAACTGAATTCCAAGAAGGGCCCCACCACTTTTCGTCGCTACTGGTGAACATATAAACGCAACATCTAATATTTCACGTGTATCAAAACGGTGTTGTTTACTTTTTGGCCGCAGTGGTTTGTCTGCAAACAACTGAAACATTCCGCTCGTTAATTGATCATTTCCGCTCATATTTTCGGACATGCCGCCCGTTTGCTGGTTATAATTTATTTGTATCAGTACGGCTGCAACATGTTGACAGTACGTTTGAAAAGACGCTAACGAAGGACAACTACAGCTCGCAACAACATCACCTTTTTTAGCTTTTTCTACTGTAACATGAAAATCTTCGTTCCCTTTTACCGTCGCTTCGCAAATTTCTTTCATTTCATCATAATGATTCACGATTACTTTATTTGATTTATAATAAGCTTCCCCTCTTTTATATGAGGTCTCTCCGCATACTTCTTTTATAATCGATTTATTTAATGTAAAACTCATTATTTTGACACTTCCTTAATGTAAAACCATTTTCTCTTACTTAACATTTTACATGCTCTACGAGAAAATATAAAATATTGATTTAACAAAAAAAGATGCTTATTTATAAGCACCTTCTTCACTCTATCTCCATCAACCTTTTCGCCTCAAAATATAACACTTGAATAAATTTCTTCGTATTAATTCGTATATGGCCAGAAGTCGCTATTTCATCCTTTGTCATTTCTGTCATTCGTTTTCTAACTACAGTGAAATCAAAAAACTTTGGGGCATAGCTTTCAAATTTCGGATTTGAAAAATCTGTTAACCCTAAAGAGGCCAAATGATTTAACGACTGATAAATCGCTCTTCTTACACGTTGTTCAGATGCTTTTCTCTCCTTATCTATATCTGCATCCGAAGCTATATGATCTAATTTTTTTAATGTTATTTGGTGAAAGATATCTTTTAACGCAGGAAATCCAAATTCAAATGTTTGCGCCTTTTCTTGTCCATATAAATATTCCAGCATACTAAGTAAATCTTTACTGCCATTCTCTCCCGCAATACCGAGTTCAGATAGTAAAAAGCGTCCTGAATCTGATATCTTTTTCCCTTCTTGCACCGGTTCATTGCGCATTTGCGGCTGCTCCCACTGAAACACGTTATTCAATGATTTTTGAATATCATGTATGGAACGCTCCAAGCGAATCCGTTCCATTACTTTTCGTACGACAGATTCAACTTCAATTTTGTTTAGTGGTTTCGTGATATAATACTCCACACCAAGTGTATACGCCTCACCAATGAGCTGTTTCGATTCAACTTGAGAAATCATAATAATTTTCCCATTGAATGAAGGCGCTATATGGCGAACTGTTTCAATGCCATCTCTCATTGGCATGAGTAAATCAATAAATAAAATATCTACTTTTTTATAATTTAGCTGTTCTGCTTCAATATACGCTCCATCTTCCGATTCTCCAATTACTTCCCCTAGATCGCCATCCTCAATAATTTGCGAAAGCATCGAACGGAAAACTTCATCATCATCTACAATATAATAAAACAAATCTATTCCCCTTCCCGCTTTAAACTGCACTCCGGTAAACAAACGATAAACTTACACCCTTTTCCAGTTTCATTGTCTTCTAACCTTACTTCTCCGCCGAGCTCTGTGACCATTTCGTGTATGTAAGAAAGTCCGATTCCTGTGGACGGTGTTCCCGTTTGATCATACTTTGAAGTAAACCCGGGCTTAAATACTAATTTCTTATACTTTTGTGCAATACCAGGGCCATCGTCAATTACTTCAAAGATTACATGTTGCTCTCGTTTATATAACTTAATATGAATGAGACCTCTATCTTCAATTGCTTCCACTGCATTGGCAACTAAGTTATTAAAGATGGATAGCACTGTATACACGTGATATGCAGCGTGCTCACCTTCTATATGTTTAGAAAAACGTATATCTTTCTCTAGCATTTCAGCATACTTTTCATTTATTCTTACAATCATTTCTGTAAGCTCATGTCCTTCTACATACTCAGCAACATTTTTATCTAATAACAGTTTAGATAATCCTGCAAAAATCCTTTGATTATCCTTTTTGATTTCGTGCACTTCTCCTGCTATTTTCAATGCTATTTTACTATTTGAGGCATCGTTCGCTTGTAAATTTCGATATAGTTGATATGCTTCTTGTGTAATCAATTCTGCATTTTGTAACGTTTTTTTCAAATGAACAGATTCTACATATAAATTGGACAAGTGCATGAACATTTTTTCATTTTCTTTTCGAACTTGTGATTCTTTTAATTTTGTTTCATATAAATTCATCATATTTAAAAAGCCGAGCGCAAAGAAACTGCGGAAAATAGCAATAATGATAAGTTTATTCACTTCAGAAACTGTTATTGTTGTACCGAGCACTACCATATGATAAATCGCTAGCTCTGACATACTTGCAATAATTTCAATTGTAATTCCAAGGCATCCAATAACGATTGGTCTCTGATGAAACTTATTCACCCTACAAAGTGAAAAAAGACTTCCATAAATAAAATAATAAAAGAACACAGGATAACGCAAATAAAATGATTCTGTCATATGGAATGAACCTTGCAATACCCAGTCAAGACATACACGGAATAAAACGACACATATACCGACAAGAATACCTGCAGCTGCTGCTGGTATTCTTCTTAAAAAGAGTAATAAAAAGAAGAAAAGTGGTGTCCCAAAGCTAACGCGAAACGTATCGTTGAAAGGATGAAAATTAAGCTCTCCAGCAATTGGAACAACAACCATTAGTATAATTAAAAGGGATATATCTTTCTTCCATAATTGATTCCAATTCAAAAGTGCCACTTCCTATACTTTTTTTCAATAGTAAAAGTGAAAGCCCGTTTATTATGATAAACGGGCTTTATTTCTATATTCTAACCTTTTCTACCGCTTTTATTTGGCGATACTCTGGTTCCCATATTGCTTCTTTCACTGCAATCTTGATATCATTATCACTTAATTTCACTCTAGCAACACCTTCTGCAACTGCAACTTTCGCTACTTCAATCGCAACCATTTCCGAGATATTACGTAACTCTTCGACTTCTGGTAAGATAGGTGCTCCTGGCTGACTTGTATCTACCATGCTTGCAACCGCTTCAGCTGCTGCTGCGAACATTCCATCCGTCATGACGCTTGCACGAACAACAATTGTACCAAGACCCAGTCCAGGGAAAATAAGTGCGTTATTTGATTGTCCAATTACATACGTTACACCGTTATATGTAACTGGTTCAAATGGACTTCCTGTTGCAACTAATGCTCTTCCCTCTGTCCATTCAATTAAATCTGCTGGTTTTGCTTCAGCAAGTGGCGTCGGATTCGACATTGGTAAAATGATTGGTCTTTCTACGTGAGAAGCCATTTCTTTAATAATCTCTTCTTTAAATGCGCCTGCAACAGTAGATGTACCAATTAAAATTGTCGGTTGTACATGTTTCACAACTTCAGCAAGTCCGATTATATCATTTTCTTTCCACTCACTTACTTCTGCTTCTTTTCTTGCATATGGAATTTGGAAATCAAGAAGATCTTCCATGTTATCTGTAACTAATCCGTTTCGGTCAATACACCAGAAACGATTATGTGATTCTTCTTCTGATAAGCCAGCGCGGACCATTGCATCTCTTACTTGATCTGCGATACCGATTCCAGCCGTCCCAGCTCCAAACACAACGACGCGGTGTTCACTTAATGGTACACCAGAAGCTTTTACTGCTGATAATACCGCAGCAAGAGAAACTGCACCTGTACCTTGAATATCATCATTAAATGTACAAATATCATGACGATATTTATCTAAAATTTTTCGTGCATTTCGAGAACTAAAGTCTTCCCAATGTAATAGTGCTTTCGGGAATTGCTTATTTACCGCTTGTACAAACGTATCAATAAACTCATCGTAAGCTTCACCAGTTATACGAGGATGACGATTTCCAATATAAAATGGATTATTTAATAGTTCTTCACGATTTGTACCTACGTCTAGAATTACCGGTAATACACGACTAGGATCGATTCCAACCGCAGCCGTATAAACAGCTAATTTTCCGATTGCGATGTTAATACCACCAACGCCCCAGTCACCAATTCCAAGTATGCCTTCTCCATCTGTTACAACGACTAAATCAATATTTTCTGCTGTTGCACCGATATTGGCGAATGCTTCTTCAATACCTGACGGATCGTTAATTGATAAATATACACCACGTGGTTTACGATATTCATGACTATATCTTTGAATTGCTACACCAACAGTTGGTGTATATACAATCGGTAACATTTCACGTAAATGATTTGTTAATATACGATAAAATAATACTTCATTTCGATCATGCAACGCTGTTAAGTATACATTCTTTAATAAATCATCCGGCTGAGAACAAAATTGCTCGTATGCTCGGCGTGCTTGTTCTTCTAACGTTAAAACTGCTGGAGGTAATAACCCTTTTAAACCTAATTCTTCTCTCTCTTCTTGCGTGAAAGCGACCCCTTTATTTAAAAGTGGTGTTGATAATACTTCTACTCCTCTTAATGTCGTTTCTAATGAACCATTAGAAGCTACTGTAAACTTACTCATAACATCCCTACCTCTATTCATATATAGCATTTCTATATTGTAAACAAAAAAGAGGGGATTGTCCCCCCTCTTTTTTTAATTTTTCTTTAAAAGAGCTGCTCCTGCAATCCCTGGGTGTGTCATTTCGAATGGATCTAGAATTAACTCTAAATCTTCTTGTGACAATACACCATTTTTCACACAAAGTTCTCGAACGGATTGCCCTGTCGCGATTGCTTCTTTCGCAACGCGAGCTGCTGCTTCATAACCGATATGAGGGTTCACGGCTGTAATAATTCCTACACTCTTCTCAACATACTCTTTTAAGCGATCTTCATTCGCTTCAATTCCTTTTAAGCAATTATCTGTAAAGGCACGGAAACCATTATTCATAATGCTAATTGATTGAAGTAAGTTGAAAACAAGTACTGGTTCCATAACGTTTAATTCTAATTGTCCTGCTTCTGAAGCAAGGCAAATTGTATGGTCGTTACCAATTACTTGGAACGCAATTTGATTAATTACTTCTGGCATAACAGGGTTTACTTTCCCTGGCATAATAGATGAACCTGGTTGACGAGCAGGTAGCATAATTTCCGCTAAACCAACGCGTGGACCTGATGCCATTAAGCGAAGGTCATTTGCAATTTTAGACATATTCATCATACATACTTTAAGTGCTGCAGATACTTCTGTGTATGCATCCGTATTTTGCGTTGCATCTACTAAGTCTTCTGCACCAACAAGTGGTAATTCACTGATTGCAGCTAAATGTTTTACAACTGCTTCAATATATTCTGGATCTGCATTTAAGCCTGTACCAACTGCAGTTGCTCCCATATTTACTTCATATAGATGTTGACGTGATTGCTTGATACGTTTCATATCACGTTCAAGTACGCGAGAATACGCTTTAAATTCTTGTCCAAGACGAATTGGCACAGCGTCTTGTAAATGTGTACGACCCATTTTAATAACATGATCGAACTGCTCTGCTTTTAATTCAAATACATCGTGCATATAACCCATCGTTTGTAATAAACCTTCTAATGCGTTTAATGTTGCGATATGAATCGCCGTTGGGAACGCATCGTTTGTTGATTGCGCCATGTTTACATGACTATTTGGACTAATATAATGATAGTCTCCCTTTTCCATTCCTAATAACTCAAGAGCACGATTGGCCATGACTTCATTTGCATTCATGTTCATTGAAGTACCTGCTCCGCCTTGGATTGGATCTACGATGAAATGATCATGCCATTTTCCATCAAGAATTTCTTGAGCGGCTTCTGCGATCGCGCCGCCCTTGTTCAATTCCAATCTTCCTACATCTGTATTAGCAAGCGCTGCAGCTTTTTTTACAATTGCGAATGCTTTAATTAAGCCTTCATGGATTTTGTATCCTGTAATTGGGAAGTTTTCAACTGCACGCATTGTTTGTACGCCGTAGTATGCATAGTTTGGCACTTCTTTTTCACCTAAAAAATCTTTTTCAATTCGAACACCGTTTTTAACTTCAGTTAATGTTGCCATGATTATTCACTCCTTAACGATTTCTTATGCTGCTTTTGTTTCTTTGACTGTTTCTACATATTGTTTTGCTTTCTCATTATCGAATTCGCCTTCCCACTTCGACATAACAATGGCCGCTAATGCATTTCCTAACACATTGACAGATGAGCGAATCATATCTAAAATGCGGTCAATTCCCGCAATTAACGCGATACCTTCTAGTGGTAACCCCATTGAACCTAACGTTGCTAATACAACAACGAACGATGCACCTGGAACTCCCGCCATACCCTTGGATGTTAACATGAGAACGAATAATAACGTTATTTGCTCCGTTAGTGACATGTGCACACCGTACATTTGTGCAACAAACAATGCCGCTAACGCTTGATAAATAGCCGATCCAGTCAAGTTAAATGTATAACCTGTCGGAATAACGAAAGAGGCAACTGCCTTTGGACAACCGAACTCTTCCATTTTTCTCATTATATTAGGTAAAACAGCTTCTGAACTTGCTGTCGTAAATGAAAGAATAAGTTCTTCTTTTAAAATTTTCATTAATGTAAAAATGTTTACGCCAACCATTCGTGCATTAATACCTAATACAATCACAACGAATAGTATAACAGTTACATATACAGCTAGCACTAGTTTTCCTAAAGGAAGTAATGTTGCTACACCAAATTTTGCAACCGTAACAGCAATTAATGCGAATACACCAAATGGTGCAAATTTCATAACTTGATTTGTAACCCAAAACATCGCTTCGAGTACACCTTCAAAGAAGTTAAAGACAGGCTTTCCTTTCTCCCCAATTGCCGCAACTCCTAAACCGAATAATACTGAGAAGAAAATAATCGGTAATAAGTCACCTTGTGCAATCGATTCAAATACGTTTTTCGGTACAATATGAACAATTGTCTCAGCAAAACCTTTCTTCTCTGTAGCATCTGCTGTTTGTTTATAAGAAGAAATATCACTTTGCTGTAAGTTACTCATATCAACGCCAGTACCTGGTTGGAATATATTCGCCGCAAGTAATCCCATTAAAATAGCGATCGTCGTAATAATTTCGAAATAAAGAATTGTCTTACCACCCAGTTTCCCAAGCTTCTTCATATCTCCTACACCTGCTACCGCAACAATTAATGCTGAAATAACAATTGGTACTACAATCATTTTAATTAAGTGAATAAATATATCCCCAATTGGTGTGATATAAGAAATCGCCGTTTTATTGCCGTAAAAGATTGCCCCTACCACAATCCCTAAAACAAGCGCGACAAAAATTTGTGTTGCCAATCCGAATTTTTTCATTTATGTTCATCCCCTTCATGCGAACGCTTTCATTTCGTATTTATAAAAGCTTACTCACACATCTTATAGGCGAACCTACAAAATCATACAAAAACCTACAAGTTCGTCACAAAAAATTCGAATTTTTTTCTTATAATATTCATTGACACATATTCCGTAAAAAGAAATAAAATATACTTGATAAAACATCAGATTATTTCGTATAATCTAAAAGATATATGTATTCAAACTAAAAAGGATGAAAAGGAGTGGATATTATGAAAAATCATGCAAAGAAATCCATTATATCTATTTCTTTTCTATTTCATTTTCATAAAAAGGAACAAAGGCATTCGCCTTTGTTCCTTTTTTATTGCGATCTATATAGGGGGAATTGTTATGAAGCCATATAAACGAGTCTTAATTAAATTAAGCGGCGGCGCACTTGCTGATCAATCTGGAAATAGCTTTAACTCGAAACGATTAGAACATATCGCAAACGAAATTTTATCCATCGTTGATTTAGGCATCGAAGTCTCCATCGTAATTGGTGGTGGTAACATATTCAGAGGTCATTTAGCTGAAGAATGGGGCATTGATCGCGTAGAAGCTGATAATATAGGGACGTTAGGAACGATAATTAACAGCTTAATGCTTCGCGGCGTTCTAACTAGCAAAACTGATAAAGAAGTACGCGTTATGACTTCCATCCCTTTTAATGCAGTAGCTGAACCATACATTCGCTTACGTGCAGTCCACCATTTAGATAACGGTTATATCATCATTTTTGGGGGCGGTAACGGGCAACCGTTCGTTACGACAGATTATCCAAGTGTACAAAGAGCCATTGAAATGAATAGTGACGCCATATTAGTCGCAAAACAAGGCGTAGATGGTGTCTTTACAAGCGATCCAAAACATAACAAATCAGCGAAAATGTATAAAAAACTAAACTATAACGATATAGTTAGGCAAAACATACAAGTAATGGATCAAGCCGCTTTACTACTTGCCCGTGATTATAATTTACCAGCACATGTCTTTAACTTTGATGAGCCTGGCGTGATGAAAAGAATTTGTTTAGGTGAACATGTTGGGACGTTAATTAATGATGATGTTTCGATGCTGGTGCATGAAAAATAATATTTTTTATCGGAAGTTTTGTTCATCTCCAGGAATTATTAGCCTTTTACAAGCAATTGATCTCTCACCTCGCCCCTTTGCTTCAGCCGAATTTTGAGGTGGGAATCTTACTGCTCGTTAATGCAGGATAAATAGTCCCCTACTTTGTATAACAAGGGGACTTAAGTTTTTATCGTAAACTTATCAGGACCATTTATAATTTTAGAATTTATTTACGAAAGCTCTTCTGAATCCCACACTTCAATAAATTCAAATCCTTTTAAATCACTTTGTTCAATAAGATTCTTCAATTCATCTGAAATAAAAACAGCCGTGGGATGAATTTTCCCATTTATATAAACCTTAAAAATCATCTCATTTTGAACAGTATTACTATTAAATGCGAATTTTTCGCATCCTATTATTAAACCTGTAATCAGTTTTTTAAAAATTGCTTTATCACTATCAATTGCATCTAGTACATTCAACACATGGACCAAGTAATATACCTCACTAGTTGAATCGCATAAAAGTGGTAAGAATTCAACATTATCGCCTATTGAAGGTTCTAATAATGCTTTTGCTTTTTCACTAACCATTAGGGCACCAATTTCTCCCCAGAATTGTGGAAAATCACTGGCCTTTCCTTCTTCTAAACATTCAATAGGTAACTTTCTCCATGAATCTTTTAATTTTATTGTAGAGTTAAACTTCCCTTCAAAAAACTTTTTATCTTCTTTATAATTTAATAATTGAAAAGACTTATAGTTATCAGAGGAACTTCTTAATTCCCAAATCTTCATACTTTCCCTCCTACAGGATCTGTTACTTACTCAATTTTTATTACTTTGGTTGATTTAGTTTTATACTGCCATCTAATAATCCTTCTCTGATTGTCTGGAGCGCTGCAACAGCATCAGCTTGAGTACCACCAAACTCTTTAATCTCTGTCAGAGTATTATATACTAATTCTATATACTCAGGTCCATGATTACCTATATGCATTGCCTCCGTAGTTACATATTTACTATCTATTGCTCGATATCCAGGTAAAAATACTCCGTTAACAGCAGAGCCTCCAATAGGCCAAACTATTTTGTAACTATCAATAATAAAGTATAAAACAAGAAAGAACCTTCTATTTTTGAAGGTTCCTTCTCACTTCTCTACTTGTTAAATAAACAATACAACTTCCTATTTACTATATTCTAAATTCCCAGTATCTCAGTTAAATCATCACAAATAAAAATCCACCAGTCCTGCTAATTTCTCCTTACAACGCTCCCAAAAAGATAACTTCTCAAAAAATTCTTTCGTCATTTCTTTTGAATCATGAATATCTTGCGCTAATGCCTCGTTCACTTCTGATACGATAGTTCCACCATGAATATACAAATTCATCTCATCATTAATATAAAAGCTACGTGCGGTTATGTTCATTGTACCGATAACAGTTAATTCATTATCAATCAGCATTAACTTTCCATGAAACATCCCTTTTTTATAACCATATACCGTAATCCCGTTATTAACAGCTTGACGTATGTAAGGATAGGCCGCCTCTTTAATGAGAGGAATATCTGGTTTATATGACCAAAGTATTTTTACTGTAACGCCACGTTTTTGTGCCGCGATTAAAGCGTTCATTAACTCTTTATTTTTCGCTATAAAATAAGGCGTCGTAACGACAACCGAATGCTTCGCTTGGTTTATTAACTCAACATATTTTTCAGCGACGTGATGCCCATTGTAACTAGCCATCGTATGTAATGTGTTCCCTTTACTAGCTTTATTCGTACTTCTCTTTATATCTTCTTTCGTATCTCGTTTCCAATCTAAAGCAAACTGTTCTTCTAAATCTTTTGCTCCTTCTCCTTTAAGCCGTACATGATAATCACGCCAATATCCAAATCGCTTATCTTTCCCTAAGTACTCATCTCCTATATTAAATCCGCCTGTATAGCCAATTTCCCCATCAATCGTCGTAATACGGCGATGATTACGATGGTGAAGTGAATAAAATCCGAATGGCAATTCCGGTTTTCTACTATATGTAAAATGCACGCCACTTTCCCGCAATTCATTTATCATCTTTCTTTCAAATGATAAATCATTAATGCGATCAACTGATAAATAGACGTTTACTCCTTCTTTTGCCTTCTCTTTTAATAAGTTTAAAAAAGTATGGCTACTTTTGTCATCCGACAAAATAAAAAAATACGTGTAAATAGATTGCTTTGCTTCTCTTATGTCAGTAAATAACTGTTTATAAAATGACTTCCCTTTTACATATAATTGAAAGTCACTATAATGAGGAGCGTACTCTGTCGGCATATTTTTCCCAGCTTCCATTTTTCTTCCGAGTGTGACGTCAATATGCATCCAAATTAATATAAAAATAAATATAGCCATAATAATAGAAATAACTCGCAATATTTTTTTAATCATTTTAATTTCCTTCCGCTCGTTTTCTTTCCACCTTTCTATTTTGTCATTCAAATTTAGATTTCATGCTTCATACAAAAAAGGATGCGACTTAACGTCACACCCTTTTTTATATTAAACAAAGTTCCTCGCATCATTATTTCTTCCAAATTTATAAATAGCAATTAAGAAGAATGCTACCGCAAAGGCAAATAAGATTAAAATATTTAAATACAAATCTGAAATTGGAATTCCTTGTTGTAGTTTTGATACCGTATCTAATAGCCATCTTTGCGGAAGAAAATCAGCTACTTTTTGCACTGCTTTCGGCATAATGTCATATGGGAAATAACATCCAGCGAGTAAACATGTCGGTACAATGATCATATTTTGCAGTGCATTTGCCGATGCTGAGTTTTTCGAAAATGCGACAAGCACTAACGATATTCCAATCGCTATTAAAGCAAATAGCATGAGTACGCCAAGCATCACTATGAAAGGCATATTGATATTCGTATGAAAAACATTCGTTAGGAATAGGATTGTAATCAAAATTTGTATTGTGAGTATCATCATATTTACCCCGACATTAGATAATATGAATTTCTTCCCATCTATCGGCGTTGATAAGAGTCTAAAATACGTTCTATTTTCTTTTTCTTTTAAAATATAACCTGATAAGTTCGCTGCTGAAAACAGCATAAACATAATAAGATAACCCATCGTTTGGTTTGTCATATCTTTATTTTTCGAAGTATCTTCTAGCGTCTCAGTTTTCATTTTAAATGAACCTTTTTGATATCCTGCGTACATAGTATCAAATGCACTTTGATCTGTTCCTGCTGCTTTACTAATAGCTGCTACATTATCAATATAATTGTATAAATATGATTTTATAAATCCTGTTACTTGATCACCTTTAATCGATGAAATTTCAATATGATTTGGTTTCCCTTCTCGAACACTTTTTGAAAAACCAGAATCTACTGTAATAACTCCATCAAGTTTTTTGGAAGTGAGTTTATCTTCTACTTCAGATTCTTTAATTTTACTTACCTTTACATGATTTAATCCTTCTAAAAATTTCACCGTATCATTTGCTATAGATTGATTTTCTTTATTAATAACCCCGATATTTAACGTCCCTTGCCCCATATTCCCATACATCGAGAAGGAGATTAGTGTTCCGATTATCGGCAAACTAATAATAATGAATAACCCTTTTTTATTTTTCAAAAGTACAGATAACGTTTTTTGTATGAGCCATAAAATATCTTTCATACTATAGCCCCTCCCGTCTACGTAATGCAATAATCGCAATTAATAAAAAGAGTGCTGAGATTCCAAGATTTAAACATATTACCGGTAGTGCTGCTCCTACATCATTTGCATAAATAATTTTCATAACAGCTGTGTTTGCCCACGTTAATGGTGATAAATTCGTAACGAAATTTTCTTCTATTACGAAATATGCACCACCAAAAATAGAGGCTAATTGCACAACTACAAGAATAATTGCTCTCGATGATTCAGCTGTTTTCGTAATATATCCGATCCCTAAACCGAAGCTAATTGCTAGGAAGATTTGTGTTAATAAAATAATAAATATGATTCCAAGATGATCGCCCCAATTCGCTTGAAAGACAAATTTACTAAATAACATGACAAGTAATACGCAAAGGGCATTTGCTACTAGGCTACCAAGTACTTTTCCAATGAATATTTCAGCCTTACTTATAGGTGCAGCAATGAGACGATCTCCTGTTTTACGTATTCTTTCTCCTCGAATTAAAGAACTCGCTCCCATCCCAGCATATAGTGCAATCATCGTCGTCATTACAACCGCATAGTAATCCATAGAACCTGGCTTTTTCGCAGCTTGTAAAGATGTTTCTTTTATATAATCATTATGATTTCCGCTTGAAATAACCGCGCTCACCTTACTAGGATCAACTTTTGCAACTTCGGCGGCTACATTGTACTTATCAATAAATGTTGTAAGCATGCCTTCCACAATACTTCCCTCAATACTACTTTTGTCACTTCCGTACAATTTTGCGCCATCTTTATTTAATTCTACATAAGCAGCATATTTATTTTGCTTCACTTCTTCTTTCCCATCTATACTGCCGGAAACTTTTTTAAAATGAATACCCGATTTATCGACTTCTTTCGTAAATGCTTCGAACGATTGAGAAAACGTGCTACTCGCTTCATCTTTGTAGAGCACTTGTATATCTTTAATCGCTTGACTATCGCTATCAAATGCATTCGTTAATGCTGTTCCTAACACAAGCATAAGTACAATCGGAAATGCTAACATAAAAACTAAAGTTCTTACGTCTCTGAAATCTCTTTTAATATGCATAACTGCAATATTGAAGATGTTCAATTGATGAACCTCCCTTTACCTTTTCTTCATTTACCTTTTATTTATCTCGTAAGTTTCTTCCAGTCAACGTAAGGAATACTGTTTCTAAGTTCGGGGCCTGCTCCTCTAACGAACGAATTTCAATGTCATGATTAATGAAATGCTGAATAATTTTATTTAAATTATTTACTCCTGCATCCGAGTTTACCTTGATTACGTTCTCTTCAATTTGAACAGCTTTCACACCGTTTATCTCTTTTAATTTTTCTACATCTAAATTTTCTACTGATTTTACTTCAATCCAAATGTCTTTCGTATCGGTAATAATCGCTTTTAACTGTTCTTTCGTTCCTTCTGCAATCACTTTACCGTGATCTACAATTGCTATTTTCGTACAAATCTCTTCTACTTCTTCCATGTAATGGCTCGTGTAAATAATAGTACTTCCCATTTCATTTAATTTTCGAACAGACTGGAGAATATAGTTTCTTGACTGCGGATCAATTCCAACTGTCGGCTCATCCATAATAATTAACTTCGGTCTATGAGCGATCGCACAAGCGATATTCAATCTTCGTTTCATCCCGCCAGAAAAGTTTTTCGGGTAACTTTTATGCTTATCACTAAGCCCTACAAATTGAAGTGCTTCCTCTACTCTCGCTTTTAGCTCAGCTCCTCTTAACCCGTACAATCCAGCAAAGAATTTCACATTTTCATAGGCAGTTAACTCTTCATAAATCGCAATATCTTGCGGAACGATACCGATGTTCATTTTGGCAAATCGATTATGTTTCTTTATATTTTTTCCTAGTATGCTAATTTCACCTTCATTACTTCTTAACAATCCAGCAATCATATTTATCGTTGTACTTTTACCAGCACCATTTGATCCTAAAAAGCCAAATATCTCTCCTTCTTTAATAGATAAAGACATATTATCTACCGCGATGAAATCACCAAATTTTTTCGTTAAATTTTTAATTTCTAATGTATTCATCATTTCACCCCTATTTCGGTTTCTCTGCTTTTAGTATAAACAAAAAAAATGAACCTGCTCAGTGCAGAAGTTCATTCTTTTCACATGAGATTATTCACTTTTTTCATATGAGATGATTCATCCTCGTCATAATTTCCTAAATGGGCAACAGCATCGTTACTGAAAAACCACTTCTTCCGTCTACAATAATTTTTCCGTTTACTGATGCTGTTCGCTCCTCCATCCCCATAATCCCGAGACCTTTCTTAACGAGAGCTGCACCTTTTCCATTATCCTTCACTTGTACTTTCACCATCTTGTTAAGTACATGAATATCGATTGAAATGACTGTCGCATCAGCATATTTCATCGCGTTCGTTAGTGCCTCCGTAACATTTTCACCGATAATCTTCCACTGAATTGGAGAAATCATATCTAAATTCCCTTTATATACGAAAGGAATATTTATATCATGTTTACCGGCAAATTCCTCTATAAATAATTTCATACGATGAATACCAATTTGCTCAGTTGGCGGCTTCATATTTTTTAATGTAACCCGAATACTTTCAATTCCATCTTTCGATATATGAATTGCATTTTGTAATAACTCGGCAGATTTTTCTTTATCTATCCCCATTAACCTCTTTGCTGCTTCCATTTGAATTAGCGCCCCTGTCATCGAGTGGCCAATTTTATCATGAATTTCTTGTGACAACCGATTTCTCTCTTCTAACTTAAATGTGTACTCTGATTGCTTTATGTACTCTTTATTTTCATGTAAGCTTTTCGTCAGCCGCTGCATATCTTTGCGCATCTTATCATTTTGTGATTCCAGCTTTAATACACGAGCGATATAACGATCTGCCATAGTTAATACGATAAAAGAAAATGCAACAATTAATCCATATGTCATCCGAATACTTTCTTCTGTAAAGATAATAGGAATCATCATAATGCTAAAGATCAGCCATTTCTTCTCTATATAACGAAATATAATTTCATATAAGTTCAATGGTAAAAACAAAATAAAAAACGGATGAACCTTCCATGCAAATAATATAACTACTCCAATTGACAGAGAAGTTAATATGTTTTTGTGCGTATCTTTTTTAAATATAGAGATTAGCACGTTTACAGAAAGATATAAAAGCAAAGTAAGTATAATCCATGGTAAGTTCACAACATTTAAATAAATGTAACTAAACACAATATATATAAATACAATTAATTTACTTACAATTAACCAAAATTCCATATCTTTAATCTACTTTCCCTGTTAAGTAATAAATCGCAATTTGTGTGCGATGTTCAAGTCCAGTTTTCCCTAAAACTGATGTAATATAATTTGCAATCGTTCCTTCTGATATGAAAAGTTGCTTTGAAATTTCTTTATTCGAGAAACCTTTCGCAATTAATGCGATAATACTAAGTTCTCTTTCTGTAAAAAGACTTGTATCTATTTTGCATTCTTCCTCTTTGCTCTCCATTAAATTGCTCTTAATTTTATCAAGCACTACATCTTGCATAACAGTTTGACCGTTATATACTCCTTTTATTGCATCACGAATACGCTCTGGATCATTATTTTTTAATAAATAACCTTTCGCCCCGTTCTTCACTGCGTCCAAAATATATTCATCATCATCGAACGTCGTTAAAATTAGTGGTTTCGTTTCCGTTTCTTCACAAATAAATTTCGTT
The DNA here is from genome assembly GCF_040448665.1 of Bacillus cereus group sp. MS39. Lineage (NCBI taxonomy): Bacteria > Bacillati > Bacillota > Bacilli > Caryophanales > Bacillaceae > Bacillus > Bacillus cereus group sp. MS39. The sequence continues at coordinate 3,709,781 of NZ_CP123058.1, forward strand.
GCCTCTACCCCATTCATATTTGGCATGCGGACATCTAAAAGAGCGATATCAACGTCGTTCTTTTTACAATATTCCACTGCTTCTTTCCCATCATTTACTGTATCTACCACTTCGAACTCTTCATATGTATTTAAAATAATTTTCATGCCTTCTCTAATAAAAGAATTATCATCCGCTATTAATATTTTAATTTTCATGTTTGTTAGTATGGACCTTCCCCTACTAACATTCACATCCTTTCTTCACGTAACATTTCTCACTTGCTCATTATATACTTCTTTTTACCATTTTTTCACACCTTTTTTCATATAGCTTCCTTCCTAAAAATATATTATTCTTTTTTTACAACATGTGTAGGGTGACCTATCATTTCTTACGTCTATATAATAGAATGCGTCAAAAAGGAGGGAGAGACCCATTGAGGAAAAACAATTAATTGAAAAAGCACAGCAAGGAAGCGAACATGCTTTTCGTATCCTTGTGCAAACATATCGTCATTATATTTTTCAAGTTATCTTTTCTATTTTAAGACATGAAGAAGATACAAAAGATGTTACACAAGAAGTATTCGTAAAAATTCACGCCTCTCTCCCTAATTATCAATTTCGCGGATTAAAAACGTGGATGGCTCGTATTGCCACCAATCACGCTATTGATTATAAGAGAAAAAAAGCTAGAGAAAACGAAGAACTCTCCTTATGTAAAGAAACTGAGGAAAATATAAAATCCTCTCATAATGTTGAGGCTTTATTATTGACGAAAGAGCAAAAATTACTCATTGCTCAAAAACTGAGAGAACTTCCTGGAAATTACCGTGACGTCGTTCTCGCACATTACTTAGAAGAAAAAAGCTATCAAGAAATTGCTTTACAGGAAAACATCGAAGTGAAAACAGTCGAAATGAAACTGTACCGGGCAAGAAAATGGATTAAAAAACATTGGAAGGAGGAAGAGTTTCTATGATGCATTATTCAAAAGAAGATTGGCGCAATTATACTTTAGATTTTATAGAAAGCAATGAACGTGAATCTATGGAAGAACACCTTTATGAATGTGATCATTGTTTAGCACTTTATATGGAAAGTATCGATGAACAACAGGAAAACCTTCCAATGATAAATGATGATTCATTTACGAACGAAGTTATGGCGAAAATTGATTTTGAAACGCTACAACCTAATGAAAATATAAAAACAAACTCACTAAAGCGAACGATTATTCACTACATAATTGCTACGGCAGCTACAATTATTTTTATGGTAAGTGGTTTATTCCAGTATATTTTCACAGCGACATCAAATTTCGAGAAATCTTCAAAACATAACGAGTCTTCTATCTCACAACAAATTGTAAACAAATCGGTAGATACATCAAAAAAGGACGGAGGTTCAAAGCATGAATAAAAATCCCTTTTTAGCACTTGTATTAGGGCTAATTCCCGGGCTTGGACATTTATATTTAAAGAAATTTGGAAGGTTTATTTTATATAGCGGAGGGGCTGTATTTCTATTTATCTTTGCAGCATTTTGTACAATAGCATTAGGAGCGCGTGATATTGCTTTTCTTTCTCTATTTTTACTCTTCGTATTATGGGCGATCAATTTATTAGATTTAGTCATCACTATTATTAATCAATCGAAAAAACAAGCAACCAGAGAATTTACAGAGTCCTCTAAAGAGAGCGAACGATTTTATATCATTCTTCTATCAATCATCCCTGGACTTGGACATTTTCAATTAGGACTTATGCAACGTGGACTTACATTTTTAGTAGCTTGCACAGGAATCGGAAGTATGATTATTTTCGTTGCACTTTTAACATCGCAAGAAAGTTTCCTTATCTTCCTTATTACATTACCTGTTTTATGGATTTACAATTTCTTCGATGTTGTTCAGCAACTCCAGAAAAAAGAACGTGGCGAGCAACTAGATGATCGTACTATTTTCGAAGAGTTTGAAGAGCATCGTGAACAAGGAAAGAAGAATAAAACATTCGCTTCTATTTTAGCGATGTTCCCCGGAGCAGGACATATGTATTTAGGTTTACAACGCCGCGGCCTTCAGCTTATGGCAGCCTTTTTACTATCTATTTATTTGCTCGACTTATTAAGACTTTCTGCGTTTTTATTTTTAGTACCAATCATTTGGTTCTATAGCTTTTTTGATGCGTTACAGCAAACTGCAAAATATGGAAAAGAACGTGTTAATGACGAACCTATCATAGATTATTTTATCAATCATCAAAGATGGATCGGTATCGGATTAATTACACTCGGTGGTTACTATTTATTAGATCAAACAGTCCTTCCTATTTTGAATGACTATTTTGCAACTATATTTAATATTCATCTTAGCGAACTATATTATCGCTATTTCCAAACATCTATCGTTGCACTCCTCTTAATTGGTGGCGGCTTTAAATTGTTACTTGGAAACAAAGAAAACAAAGGTGGTACAAACGAATGAGAACATGGCGCGTTGGAACATTCTCAATGGGGCTTTCCATTATTACATTAGGTTGTTTCTTACTATTTTCAGTCATTAAAGGCACTCAAGTATTGGATACACTAACTGCATGGTGGCCTGTTTTACTTATTATACTTGGCGCTGAAATTTTACTATATCTTCTATTTTCTAAGAAGGAACAATCATTTATTAAATATGATATTTTTAGTATTTTCTTTATCGGCGTTTTAGGAAGCGTTGGAATTGCTTTTTATTGTTTATTATCAACTGGATTGCTAGATGAAGTTCGTCATTCTATTAATACCACTCGCCAAACGGGTAATATCCCAGGTGGACAACTTGATATACCTGAATCTATCAAAAAAATTGTAGTGGATGCAGGGCATCGTCCTCTAACAATAGAGGGAAATAATACAAATCAAATTCACCTTCTTGGAACATATGAAATGACAACAAAAGCTAATGAAAAACTCAATTTAAAACAAGAAGATTTCCTTTCCGTTCAAACAGCTGGGGAAACGATGTATGTAACATTAAAATCATTACCCGTTCAACATAAATTCTTTAACTCAACACCACAAGTGACACGGACACTTGTACTTCCGCAAAATAAAAATGTAGAAGTTCGTGCTTCAAATAACGAACTATCCCTTTATCCAGGTCAATTACAAAACAATTGGTTTGTACAAGAAAGCTCAAGAGTGTCTGTCCATCTTGAAAAAGAGAGTGATGTGTCTTTAACAGCAGTAACAAATCAAAAAAACACACATGGAAACACACCTTGGGAACAAGTAGAAGATTTAACGAAAAAAGAAGATAATACTTCAGCAGAAAATCCAAAATTCAACGAGCAAGAACATTGGTATAAAAGTTCGATTAAAACAGGAAATGGGACTTACAAGTTAAATATTGAAAGAGCTTATAATATAAATATGAGTATTATTGAAAAATAAAAAACCTTCCACAATTGTGGAAGGTTTTTCTCATATAATTGCTTTAATTCCTTCTAACACTAATCCAATCATAAATCCGCAAACAGCCCCGTTTACTCGGATCCACTGTAAATCTTTACCTACATTATTTTCAATCATTTCAATTAACGTTTTATCATCTAACTTATCAAGATTTTCTTGTACAAGTTTTCCGATTTTCGAATGATTCTTTTCAACAAGTGTCACAACTTGTTTTTGTAACCAACCTTCTATTTTTTGAACAGTCTGTTCGTCTTCTTTTATTTTATTCATTTGTGTTTGTAAAAATGGAATAACATATTTATCCGTAAATTCTTCATTTTTCACAAAAGTAATTGCCATTTGTTGTACTTGCTCCAGCATCTCTTTAATTTTGTCAGTAGCATCCCAATTGGCAATCCATTTTTCTTTCCAATTTTCTAATTCCTTCAGTAAAGCTTCATTTTCTTTTACATTTATAATTTCTTGACGAATTTTGGCTAATACAAGTTGTCTTGTGCTATTATCTGCATCTTGTAAGCTGTTAATATTGCTAATAATAAACTTCTGCAAAATGCCGCCAATTTTATCTTCATCTACAATATTCATAAACGATTTCAAAGTAAACTGTAAGAATCCATCTACTTTTATATTTTCCATCGCCTTCATACCTAAGCTTCCGAGTTGGTAACGCGCTTCATCTTGCGCTGTCCAATCTTTCACTTTTACTAAAATGTAATCAAGTGCCTTTTCATCATATTCTTGCACAACTAATTGATCAACAAGCACTTGTAAAATGTTACTTGTATTAATTGTATGCAAATATGTTTTCATTTCTTTTTCAATAATAACCGCTAACTTTTCTGTATCTATTGAAACAATTGCTTTCTCAGCAATCGTTACAATTCCTTTTTTCACAGCATCAGACTGCATTTCTCTCTCAGCTATTTGCAGCACCATTTGCGCTAGCTGCATTTCTTTTACTTTATTCGTAATACTTTCTTTCGTTAGCCACTCATTTTCTAACGTATTGATGAGCCCTTTCGTTACTCTCTTTCGATTTTTAGGTAACAAAGCTGTATGCGGAATTGGAATTCCCATCGGATGACGGAATAATGCTGTAACTGCGAACCAATCTGCAAGCCCGCCAACTAACCCAGCTTCAAATCCCCCTTGAATAATCTCTCCAGCTACCGTTCCTTGAAAAGGGATAGAAGCCGCAAAGCCTACTCCCATAACCCCAAGCGAAATACCCGCTATATATTTAGTCTGTAATGACATCGTATACACATCCTCTTATTATGTAAAATAAAGCTTTTTGTTGTATTTATTCCATATTAGTTATCCTTTATATATACTATAAAGAACTATTGTGAAAATAACAAAGATTTTTATGTACATGAAAAAATGAGGCTACAATTAGCCTCATTCTTCTTATTGGTGCTTATTCCGAACCTTTCTTATAATATCCATTCATTACATCTTTCGGAACCATACTACCTCCAGTTCCCCACACAATATGAGTACTGTTCTTCATCATCTCCATTAACTTTCGCTTTTGTAAATACTCATCTTCTTTACATACTTTCACTGGCCCTATCATACCCGCTAACGCAGAAGGCTCTAAATAAATATTTTCCGTATCCGCCAGTTCTTTTAACAACTTATATAACTCTTCATCACTTACTGTATAATTCCCACTCAAAAATGGTTCCATCGTTTTACCGACAAATCCTGATGGTCTTCCTACTGCAAGTCCGTCTGCATCTGTTACATTATCAATACCGATATCTTGAACGGCAATTTTATCATGAAGTCCTGTCATTAATCCGAGTAGCATACATGGTGAATGTGTCGGCTCTGCAAAGAAGCAATGTACGTTGTCTTTATACAATAACTTTAAACCAAATGCGACTCCGCCAGGTCCGCCCCCTACTCCGCACGGAAGGTAAACGAATAAAGGGTGCTCTTCATCTACTACAATCTCTAACTCTTCTAATTGCTTTTGTAAACGCGATGCTGCTACTGCGTATCCTAAAAATAAATCATGTGAGTTTTCATCATCTACAAAATAACAGCTAGGATCTGCATCTGCTTGCTGACGCCCCTCTTCTACTGCTTTACTATAATCAGCTTCATATTCAATAACGTTTACACCTTTACGTCTTAATAAATCTTTTTTCCATTCTTTTGCGTCCGCTGACATATGAACAGTTACGTTAAAACCTAGTTTCGCACTCATAATCCCAATGCTTAGCCCTAAATTACCTGTAGAACCTACCGCAATTGAGTATTTTGCAAAAAACTCTCTACAAGTATCACTGTCTAAAATAGAATAATTATCTTCTTCTGTTAACATCCCATGCTGCAAAGCTAATTGTTCAGCATGTTTCAGCACTTCATAAATCCCGCCCCTAGCTTTAATTGATCCTGATATTGGAAGCTGACTATCACACTTTAATAGCACTTCTCCTAATATAGGTTGCCCGTAATTTTTCTCTAAAGACCTTTTCATAGAAGGTATCTTCACTAAAGGTGATTCTATAATACCGCCTGTTTCTTTCGTTTCAGGAAAAACTTTCGCAATATATGGTGCAAAACGCTTTAATCTCTCTTCCGCATCTTGTACATTCTCTTCATTCAGTGGCGAATCTATTATTGCCATTTCATACTTTTCCATGTTCGGATTCATCCAAAACACTTCTTCTGTTGCGATCAATTTATTTATTAGTGGATATTGCTCTTTTAATTTCTCTATTTCCTTCATTTCTCTTCCTCCTCATAACCTTGTAGCTTACGATTCAATAAATTATAATTAAATTAATTTTAATATAGTTTAACATAAATTATTCACTTCAGTTAATTTTAATTTAATTTAGTTAAATATAATTTAATAATTAGTAAGGAGATTTTCATTATGGAAAATATAGATATTGGTAAAAAGATTGAAAAACAAAGAAAAGAAAAAGGTTTAACGAGTAAAGAACTAGCAACGATGGCAGGTATTACACCATCTATGTTAAGTCAAATTGAGCGTGGGTCTGCTAACCCTTCTATTCAAACATTAAAAGTACTCGCTAAAGCTCTTGATGTTCCAACATTTAGCTTTTTACTTGAAGATACAAATACAGACGATTTAATTGTACGTTCTCATAAACGAAAAAAAATGATTATCGATAATTTATCATATGAATTGCTCTCACCTGATTTCACAGGAAATTTAGCAACAGCAATTATGACTGTTCCGCCGAATACAGCTTCATCAGAAAATGTACTAGAACATAAAGGTGAAGAGTTAGCATACGTATTAGACGGGAAAATTACATTACATTTAAATGAAGAAGAATACATATTAGAAACGGGTGATAGCGTAAAAATACCCGCTTATTTAAAACATAAATGGGTAAATCAATTTGAGAAAAATGCAATTGTTTTATTTTCTGTTACTCCGCCGATTTTTTAATACATAATAAAAAGATAGCCACGCATGGATACACTCCATAGGTGGCTATCTTTTTATTTTTTCGGCACGAACATAATCCCTAAACTAATAACAAAAAAGCTCATTATTTGCTGTACTGATAAACCAAATAAAACCGAATTTTGTTCACTGACAAGCGAAAGAATGATATGAGCAAACCCTTCAATAATTAGAAAAACACTTATATTCTTTCCATTTCCGAGCCTTTCATTTTTCATCCATAACAAGCCGATTATACAAAGGGCAAGGACGATCTCGTATGCGAAAATGGGATGATATAAAAATTTAGATTCATATATTTTCACACCCCAAGGCAATGTCGTTTGTACACCTATTTTGTGGTTGAATAGAAAATAAAAAATAATACTCATACATAGTCCAATAGGTAATGCATCAAGTAAAATACGAAGCGAAAATTGTCCCTTTTTACTTTTCCAAACAATGTATATACTCGCAATTATGCATCCTACTATCATATGCTGCATACTTCCTACAGCTAATAGTGCCTGCAATGGCGACCTAAAGGCCCATACTGGATTTAAAATTGCCGGTGCAAATTTCCATACAAATACGATGATAAGAAAAGCATTTGTTACTGCATCCATCATTTTTTCATATGGTACACTTTGTTTCTTCATCTTTCGTTTCATCAACATAAATCCAAATAAACTTCCAATTATAAGAGATACGGGTTGTAACTTCACGATCCACTCCATCACTATGAAATCCCCTCTTTAACTCTCAATTAATTTCTTAAATTTCTCTTCTAATTGATCTGGAGGTAATACGCCTCGTACTTGCTCTACGATAATTCCATCTTTATTAACAAAAAATGTCGTTGGTAATGAAAATACTTTATAATCTAATCCAGCTACTCCGTCCATATCTAGTAAAACAGGAAACTTAAATCCGTGACGATCTGCAAATGCACTCGCTTCTTGTACTGGATCTCCAATTGTCGCATTTACCGCAAAAATTTCAACATCCTTTTTATATTTATCATACATACGAACTAAGTCAGGTGCCTCCATTTCACATGGGCCACACCATGATGCCCAAAAATTAATAAGGTATGGCTTTCCTTTTGCATCATTTAACGAATACAGCTTCCCGTCTAACCCTTTTAATGTTATGTTTGGCGCTTTAAATCCTACTTGTGGTAATACTTCTGTTTCTTGTAACTCCGCTTGTTTTGCTTTTCTTTCTTTTTCTTCTTTCTTTGTATTATAAAAATTAACTCCGGCCCAAATTAATGCCCCGGCCAGTATAATCGCAATTAGCTTCTTCACTTTTCTTCCTCCTCATTTTTAAAAGCCTGTAAATCCACCGAATAGACGAATAAAGAATGCGGTAATTTTCGTCATTTGATTTGTATACAATAAAACCCCTGTTACAATCATCATTCCACCGCCAATTTTCATCATGACATTGGCATATGTAACAATCCATTTTACCTTCCCAATAAAGAATGCCATCACGAAAAATGGAACCGCAAACCCAAGAGTATACGCGGTAATATAAAGAAGTGCTCCCTCTGGATTTGTTGCACCAAGCATGAGTACAGCTGAAAATATCGGTCCAACACATGGCGTCCAACCCGCTGCATATGTCATACCGACTAAAATTGAGCGAATATATCCAGTCGATTTACTGCTGTATTGTACTTTTTTCTCTGCCATAAGCCACTTAGGTTGAAACAAACCTGTCATAAACAGTCCCATCAAAACAATAAAAACCCCACCAATTTGTTGAATCAATTTTTGGTTAGATGAAAATGTTATTCCAATCCAACTTACCGATAAACCTAACGCATAAAATATAACCGAAAATCCGATCATAAAAAATACGGTATGTATAATCGCTGATTTTTGCATCATTCCACGATTCTCTTTTAAATCTTGAATAGACACACCTGTAATATATGATAAATAAGATGGATATAGCGGTAAAGAACATGGTGATATAAATGACAATACCCCTGCCCCAGCTACAAGCCAAATTGTTAAATCTGCTGCATTCATTTTACTCCCCCTAAAGCACTACAATAAGTAGTGTTAATTCTTAAAAAAAAGAGGCTATATGCACTCTCCGACAATAAGTACAATCGACATACAGAATAAACCTAATGTTACATATACCGAATTCGTATGTAATGGAATATTGAGCTTAACAACTTTTTCATTTAACACTTGCTCGATTCGTAAATTTATTGCTGTTTTTGCAAATGAAGCTGTCACACATCGATTTTCCATTGTCTTTATTTTAATTAATTTTAATAACGCACTACCTAATTCGAATGAAGATTTCATCTTTTGCATTGCATATTTATCAGCAGCTAGCTCCTGATATACATGATAGCGCTGCAATAACCCTTTTAATATCGGGATGTACATCATTCCTTCTGCTAATAGCGTAAAACAAAATAATTTTAACGGATCACGATTATTTTGATGATATTCTTCATGGAAAATAATTGCATCCATTTCTTCATCTGAAAATGTTTGAAGCATCCCTTCTGACATGACAACTTTCGGACGAAATAACCCAATTGTAAATGCTGCAACTTCCGCGTTCGGCAATATATATATTTGTTTTCCTTTTCGAGTGAAAGGGATAAGTACTTTTTGTAATTTTTTACTATAGAAAAATTGTCGCCAAATTCTTTTGCACACTATGAGTACTGTAAGTAATAGTAATCCAGCAATTATAATACGAATGAGCGATAATTCCTTCATATGTTTTTCTAATTGAAACAAGCAAAAATTCGAAAAAAAGAACGCCTTATTTTGAAACAGAAATGGATATGTAACGTAATACACTAACATACTGAAAAAGAGGGTACTAACAATTACTGCTAACAATACGATTTTACGCATTTGCCATTTCATTTCATTGATCCTCTTTTTTTAACTGACTCAATTTGTCTTCTAATTTTTTTATTAAAGTCGGATCAGCCTGCTCTAACTCATCTAGCATATGATTTACAACTAAATCTCCAAATTCCCCCATCAATTCCTGTGTCATTTTCTTCGTTTGATTGGATAAGAATTCTTCTTTTGTTTGTACAGTACGATATATGCCACTTCTTTTCACCGTCTGTTTTTCTAAGTGTAATTTCTCTACTAACCTGTTCATAACTGTCATAACAGTGTTAAAATTCACAGGTGATTCTTCACTTAATTTCTGCTGCACTTCTTTAATCGTAATACCCTCGGTAGACCAAACAATCTCCATAATTTTTGCTTCAAGAGGTCCAAAAAAGTGATTTAATCCTTGCTCATTTAATTTATAGTTTTGAGTAAACATAGTATGGCTCCTTTCACACTACAAATTGTAGTACAAATTAAATGAAAGGTCAAACAAGAATGATATACACTAAAATTCACTACCTATAAATACGTAGGCCATTCCATTCATTTTAAACCTAATTTCTCTCCAAATGTCTCAAAGAGATACTGCTCTAATATTTGTACATTAAACTTCTCATTGCGCCCAAGTGCAAATAATTCCCGATCCTTTGCTACGATAGTATCTAAAGGAATAACGACATTATCCACTATTTTTGTAATTTCAATGATGTTACTTTTTACATTTACCTCTGTTTTAAATTCAACATTTTCTAATACGATATGTGAACGTCTTCCTGATGTAAAAAAAGTAAAATTAGGATTTTTAACAACGCCAATTTCAGCCTCTAACGCATATAAATAGTGAAAAATTATATCTCTATGTCCATCTTTTATTATTTTTTCATCCTTCTCATCATCTAAGTATTCTTTCACCTTCGCTGCAAACTCAAATCGAAAATCCACCTTTTTCACGCTCCCTCTTTGTATTTTTATATTAAATAAATATACTGAAATAATTTTACCATATTGTAATACAAGTTCCTATTAAAAGTAAAAAACGATTTGTGAAATCTCTACTATTTCCGATTCCTTTTTAAAGTATAAACACTAATTCAATTTGAATTAATGCTTCGTTATATCCATTTAAACATATTGTTTCCATATTTTGAAACAATAGTATGAAGTATTATATATCGATAAAGTGAAACTTTAATCAATGGGGTTTTGTTCATCCCCCACTGATTATCAACCCTCACCAATCAGACTTTTACAGGCAGCCCGCAAATAGCGGGGTAAATTGTTTCAAATTCATTTTTCTATATAGTTATCACTACCTTTACTATTCCGATATACTTAAACTATATTTTCTACTTATTCATTACATGAGAGAAGGAATGTAACTCTCTTCTATCGAATTTTTTATATAACAAAAATGATTAGGTGGTGCTTTACTATGAAATTAGCTGTCATTGGTGGCGGTGATTTACAAGATTCAAATCACTTGCCTATTAATGAGCGACTTATAGAATTAACAAATAAACAGTATCCAAAAGTATTATTCATCCCTACAGCTAGTCATGATGATGAAAGCTATATAAAGTTATTTTTAGACACGTTCGAAAAACAATTACACTGTGAAGTACAAATTTTACGTACTATAGCTGATACACCTTCTAAATATGAAATAGACGAAATGATTCAGTCTGCTGATTTAATTTATCTCGGTGGCGGGAACTATATTCACATGCTTACAGAATGGAAAGAACTTAAACTCGATGAAAAATTACTATTGGCTCTTGAGCAAGGAACACTCATTGCAGGCAATAGCGCTGGTGCTATGTGTTGGTTCACATCTAGTATCCGATCAAATTATGAAGGTTCTGGTTATATAGAGTGTAACGGTTGGGGGATTGTTAACAAAAGGTTTTGTCCACATTATAATCAATTAAATAGAATGAACGCCTTCCATTCCTTTTTACAAAATCATCAAGGTAATATAGAAGGAATTGCACTAGAGGATAATTGCGCTTTATATATTACAGAAGAATCTTTTGAAATTATCGGTGAACCTGAAAAAGCGTGGGAGTTTTATATGAGCGATAACAAGCTCATTAGACAACATTTTGATATCACTTTAAAAAGCTATTTGTAAACATACACTTACAAAAAATGTCCCTAAGTATAATAACTTAGGGACATTTGCATGATTTAACTCACTAATCGTGTAATTCGTTTCTTCTGCCATGAAAGCTTATAATATGCATACTGTAATATTAAGCTAACAATAAATGCTGCTGGGTACCCAATCCATATCCCTTCTATGCCAAGACTTGTATGGTAAGAAAGGTAATACGCTACAGGTACTTCAACAAGCCAAATTGATACAACTCCGATAACAGTTGGCCATAATACTGTACCACTCGCTCGCATTGTCGCACTAATAATTTGCGCATGCCCGAAAATTAAATAACTCCATAACGTAATCATAACTAGGCTATGAGCAATTTCAATTGTAGTTTGACTCGTTAAAAATAGTGATAGAATGTCTCTTGAGAACAAGTAAATAAGAGATATTAGCACACCACCGATGACGTAGTTCATAATAATTCCGGCCTTCACAACTTTCTGCAATCTATCAAATTGATTCGCACCAATTGATTGTGCTGCAAAAATGGAAACTGTAATACCAAGGCTAACTGCTGGCATTTGTACATAACTTGCAACCTGGTTCACAACGCCATAAGCTGCTGTTGCATCCGAACCATAACGATTCACAAACGCGATTACCGCAATTTCAGATAATGAAACTAATATCATATTAATACTCGCTGGAATTCCGAGTCGTAACAATAGCTTCAATAACTCCCTATCCATGCGAAGATATTTCCTTACCGTACTATCTAATTGTAGTGGGTGATTTTTCTTCTTTAAATACACTAGCATGACAATAAACGTAATCACTGTAGATATAACAGAAGCATAGGCTGCTCCATACACATCTAATTTCGGAGCTCCTAACCATCCAAAAATAAGAATTGGTAATAAGATCATATTTAGCGCTGTACTTACAATTAAAAAGTAAAATGGCGTTTTAGAATCTCCTGTACCTCTCATAAATGTTGTGTATGCAAAATATAAAAATAATACTGGCATCGATATAAATAAAATACGTGCATAATGAACACTTATATCAATAATATTTTCTGGCGTTCCCATTAGGCGCATAATATCCATCGCAAAAATACTACCTATTATCGCCAACACAACTCCAATAATAAATGTAAATGTCAGTGTCGTACCAACGATAGCTTTTAAACGATCTTCGTTTTTAGCACCAAACGCCTGACCAATTAAAATAGAACTCCCTGAACCAATACCAATTACAAATGAAACGAGTAAGAAAAATAGTGGAAAGAATGCTGATATAGCTGCTAAATCATTAACGCCAAGCCATCTTCCTACTACTACCATACCGAATAATTGTCCAATCGATTGTAATACATTACTTAATAGTAACGGTACTAAAAACATGGACATCGATTTCCAAATCGGTTTACTCTCACTTTCTAACTTATGTGACTCCGCACCTTCTTTATTGTTATCTGTAGGTGGTTTCAAATTTCATTTCTCCTTTTATTAAAAATCTGTTTTTCAACTTCTATTTCTTTGTATAGTTGTTATAATAATGTGCCTCTATTTATTTTCTTTTCCATATTATCATAACTTTACCCAATATTGGCTTCCATCTGCTGTTCTATCTAAAAACCCATATTCGATTAAATACCTTCTTAAAGTTACAAAATCCGGGTATACTCTTTCTATGATAGTATTTACTTCTTTTTCAGTGTACTTTTTATTACTATCAAACTTCGTTACTAAATGGCGTAATATAATTAATTTACGCTTTTGCTTTTTCGGAAATGTAGAAAGCGGTCCATCTAATCCTTCTGTAAAATGTGCTTTTAATACTTCATCATTTTCTTCTTCCGTAATATTGTAACGATCATCTACCATCGTTGCTGTTCTATGAATGGGTACAAATTTCGTTTGTACTTTTGATTTTTCTTCTGACAGTTCCATTAACGCTAAAAACACTTTCGCTTGCTTCATTTTCTCTCGAAGTGTAAATCGATGATTACGAATGGTTGATGTACTTCCGCCATCCATCTCTTTTACAATCTCTTTATCATTTAGCCCCATATAGAAAAACTGAACCATTTTCTTTTGCAAATCCGTTAAACCAGTATACTTCTTATCAAGGTTTAATAAATAATCAAACATAGACGTATGTTCATTTTGCACATGCAATTGTACAAACTTCTCTGCTTCATACAAAACCTGATTATCTTGATAAATAACCCCCTTAATAAACGCTTCTCCACAAGCTAAACAAATATACTCCTCTGCTTCCGCTTCAAATACATACCCTTTCTTCAATTCTTCTACCGAAGCATCCCAAAACTTCTCTGAAATATCATTCATACTAAACACTCCTTTAAAACGTTTATTTAAAGACCAAACAAATCACATTAACGTTTATCACCACTTCACCATCTTAACATAACATAAATAAACATTTCAACGTTCCGTTTACCCATTTTATAAACTTTTATAAAAAAATCTATTAAAAAACTAAAAAAGGGACTTAAAACAACGAAAAGCGAATGTATTTAATAAATGAATTACGATAGGGTGTGAAACAAAACATGACTATTCTGCACGACCCTTGGTTTACTGTTAAACAAATCGCTCAAAATACATATGCAATTAGTGAATATGGACATTGGGAAAAAGTACATTCCTTCTTACTTATAGGCGATACTGCTGCAATTCTTATCGATACTGGACTAGGTATCGATGATCTGAAGCGTATAACTGACCAACTAACAAACTTACCAATTACTGTTGTCACAACACACGTCCATTGGGATCATATCGGTAGTCACGCACAATATGAAGAAATCTATGTACATGCTTTAGAAGCAGATTGGCTCATTAACGGCATAAAAGGACTTCCTATTACTCAAATTAGGCACGACATCGCTCGTGATATTACTTTACCTACACCTAAAACATTTCAACCTGAAACATTCAAACCCTTTCAAGGAACACCAACAAAATTACTACAAGATGGAGATATGATTGATATCGGAAATAGGAAAATTCAAATTATACATACGCCAGGTCACTCACCGGGGCATATTTGCCTATACGATTATGAAACTGCTTTTTTATTCACAGGAGATTTACTGTATGAAGGCACG
The DNA here is from genome assembly GCF_040448665.1 of Bacillus cereus group sp. MS39. Lineage (NCBI taxonomy): Bacteria > Bacillati > Bacillota > Bacilli > Caryophanales > Bacillaceae > Bacillus > Bacillus cereus group sp. MS39. Next base: position 3,724,791 of record NZ_CP123058.1, read on the forward strand.
ATTTTTGCATTTTATCCATCAACAGACCCTGTAGATTTAGTTCAGTCTCTAAATAAAATTACAAGCCTCTTTCCTATTAAACAAATTTTTGGTTCACATCATACCCTCGGCCTTTCACCTGTTATATTGAAAGAAGTGAAATATGCTATTCAATATTTAAATGATAAAGAGCTGATTAAACATGGGACTGGTATTCACATATTCCAAAACTTCAGCCTTCAATTTTAACTACAAAAAAGGTGTTTCCGTATACGAAAACACCTTTTACTCATTATATATTCTATTTACAACCTCTACTAAAGCTTTACTTACCTGTACAAATGTATGCTTTCGGTTTCCATCCTCAATAATTTTATTAGCACAACTACCCATAATTATCATACAAATAATTATGACTAACGCTACCTTTCTATTCTTGTAAGTCACTTCAGGCCACTCCACTATTACAAAACTTCTTTTGAATTTATCCCATCAAGAAATTTTACATGAATAATAAGCCGAAGGAATATGCAATTCTGCATATTTACACGTTTTATCACGATGTTATGATTTAATTTAGTTAAAGAACACGTATACCGGGGTGACTAACTTGAAATTTAAAGCGAAAAAAAATCCATTTCACGTCATTTTTATTTCATTATTTATAATCATTTTTTTCATTTCGTTATTCTTCCAAAATAAAAATTCTATTTTTTTCACTCTCATGATGCTGTTAAATGTCGTAAATCTTTCTTCCTTCTATTTTTCTCATTACCATATAACTGCTTCATCTCTTATTGTAAAACACGGTTTCATATTTCGTACTGAAATTCCATTTGAAGACATTCGTCACGTTACATACTCTGGTAAAAAACTTCATTCAAAAAAATGGACTAGACAGCAATTAGAAATCCATTACAATTTATTTGACTCAGTAACTGTTTTTATACCCCAAGAAGAAGAAAAGTTCATTTCAGTCTTAAAAGAAAACTGTCCGCATATGAAAGTATTGAATATGCCTGCTAACAAATAATATATTGTGGCACAGTAATACAAATAGATAAGATAAATAATAAAAAAGCCAAGATTCTAAACAAAGAATCTCGGCTTTTTTATTACTCTTTCGGAGCAATCATTTTTTTCGGATCGACAATTTCATCAAATTGTTCTTCTGTTAGTAGTCCAGATTGCAATGCTGCCTCTTTTAAAGTTAACCCATCTTTATGAGCATGCTTCGCAATTTTCGCTGCATTTTCATATCCGATATGCGGGTTTAATGCTGTAACAAGCATTAATGAACGATTCACATTCTCTTTAATTACTTCTTCATCTGCTTCAATACCAACTGCACAATTATCATTAAATGAAACAATTGCATCTGCCAATAAGTGAGCGGATTGTAAGAAGTTATATGCAATAACTGGTTTAAATACGTTTAACTCAAAGTTACCTTGGCTCGCAGCAAATCCGATTGTTGCGTCATTTCCCATCACTTGCGCTACAACCATCGTTAACGCTTCACTTTGCGTTGGATTTACTTTACCTGGCATAATAGAGCTTCCTGGCTCATTTGCCGGAATAATAATTTCTCCTAGACCACTACGTGGACCACTTGCCAACCAGCGCACATCATTAGCGATTTTCATTAAATCAGCTGCTAATGCTTTTAATGCACCATGCGTATATACAACTTCATCATGGCTCGTTAATGCGTGGAACTTATTTGGTGCAGAAATAAATTGCTTACCTGTAAATTTGCTAATTTCCTCTGACACCATCTCACCAAATTTAGGATGAGCATTAATACCTGTTCCAACTGCAGTACCACCAATTGCAAGCTCTTTCATATATGTATTGCTCTCAGCAATCATACGCTCTGTTTTTTCAAGCATACGGTGCCATCCGCTAATTTCTTGTCCTAATGTTAACGGTGTTGCATCTTGTAAGTGTGTACGACCAATTTTTATAATATGTTCAAATGCAGTTACTTTTTCTGCTAGCGTTTCTTTTAATTTCGTAATTGCTGGTAATACGTGATTTTCCACTGCAATTACACATGCTACATGAAGCGCCGTTGGGAATGTATCATTTGAACTTTGAGACATGTTCACATCATCATTCGGATGAATATGTACGTCAGATTCCTTCTCTTTCAAAATTTGATTCCCTCGATTTGCAATTACTTCATTCACATTCATGTTTGACTGTGTACCGCTACCAGTTTGCCATACGACAAGTGGAAAATGTTCATTCCATTTCCCTGCAATCACTTCGTCAGCTGCTGCCACAATTGCTTCTGCTTTTTCTTCTGATAGCTTTCCTAATTTTTGATTACTAAGTGCTGCACTTTTCTTTAAAATGGCAAATGCTTTTACAATTTCAAGCGGCATTTGCTCTGTTCCAATTGGGAAGTTTTCTTTACTACGTTGCGTTTGTGCTGCCCATAATTTATCAGCTGGAACTTTTATTTCTCCTATTGTATCTCTTTCAATTCTGTACTCCATTTTTTCATCCCCTTGAAAATAAAATACCTACATTTCTCATTTTAACAGAATCTCACCCAAATGATAAGAATTCTCACTCGTATATATAAAAAAAATACCTCCTGCCATCGCAGAAGGTATTTTTTATGATGCTTGCTTTCCTTTTTCAACGTCATCTACATACCAAATGAACTTGCCTGTGTATCCGTAAATAACTGCTAAAATTAATGAAACAAAGCTTAACCACATAAACGGAACGTATGAGAACGTTGCTACACCTAAAATACCAGCCATAAAAATACCATTATCTGACCACGGAACCATACCAGAAGTTAACGTTCCACCTACTTCTGAGTTACGCGCTAATACACGTCGGTCTATTTTTAATTTATCATAGCTATCTTCCATAATTTTCGGTGTTAAAATTAATGATACATACATCGCACAACCAAATATATTAGCTAAGAATGCTACGATTAATGTAGACAATGTTACATTACCTGCAGAATTTAATTTCTTCTCAAATTTTGATACAATCACTTTTAAAACACCTAGTTTTTCAAGTAATCCACCAAATCCTAAACCGAAAATAATAACGGCTACTGAGCCAAGCATACCGTTAATTCCACCACGGTTTAATAACTTGTCAACAAACTCAACACCTGATTGAATTGAGAATCCGTTATACGCTGTTCCAATCGCCTCTCCAAAGTTCATTCCTTGGAAAAGAGTTGCCCAAATTGCACCAATTAAAGCTCCCATTGCAATTGTTGGCATAGAAGGTTTCTTCATCGCTAATAAAGCGATAACAATGACTGCCGGAACAAGCATCCATATTTTAATATCAAATTCCTTTAATAAAGCTTCTTTTAAAAACTCTACTCGATTCAAATCTACATTATCGCCGCCATACATCCAACCAGCTACAGTAAACATAATGCTAGTAATAATGTAAGCCGGAACATCTAATACGAGCATAGCTCGAACGTGAGCAATAACGTCTACTTTCGCCATAGAAGCTGCAAGGACTGTGCTATCAGAAAGTGGTGATAATTTGTCACCGAAATAAGCTCCTGAAAGAACTGCACCAGCAACAAGCGGAAGTGGTAAGCCAAGTCCTTCACCAATCGCCATCATAGCAATACCTGCTGTTCCAACTGTTCCCCATGATGTTCCTGTCGCAATAGAAGTTATCGAACAAATAATTAATGTTGCTAATAGGAATATGCTAGGGTGAATAAACTCTAATCCATAATAGATTAATGTTGGTACAACGCCACCAGCAATCCAAGTTCCAATTAAAGCACCTACCGCAACTAAAATCAGTATTGCTTCTAATCCGTTAGAAATCCCTTTCGTAATTGCATCTTGCAATTCTTGATAACGAAATCCTAATCTTAATCCAAGCGCAATTACTAAAAACCATGAAATAAATAGCGCTAATTGAATTGGGAGATCAAAAATCGTTTGGAAGGAAAAGACAACAGCAAGAAATAGTAATAAAAGAACTATGATTTCTAGCATCGATGGTAATCTTACACTTTTCATTTTTTTCTCTCCTTACAAGTCGATAACATGACGTGTGTCGTCTTACATGTATGTAATATACAATTAGCGAAGACAAAACAAAATTTTCATATTATTTCGATTTATTTTTCCAGTATAATATAACACCTTTTCTATTGTAAAAGTAGATGTTACTTTTCGCAATGGAAAATATAAAAAATGTTACATTTTTATATAGAACAATCTAAAAATAACTTTTTTAATATTTGCCACAACAAAACTTTTTACTATTATCCTCCCCTTTTATGGAATACCATTTTTCTCCACAAAAAAGCACACATCATTAAAATGATGCATGCTCTACTTTTATTTATACATATTTTGTATTTCTTCTTTATTTTTAAGTATTTCCACAAACTGATCGCTACAGCCTTTCGGAAATAACACTCCGAGCCCATAGGAATGCTCAAACTGAAAATGAGGGTACTTTGCCTTGACCTCATCCCAAAATTTATACACACCGAAGTTTCGATTTTTCACCTCAATATCATGAAATAACACAATACCGTTATTCGCAAGTTTCGGTAGCCATGTTTTATAGTCATGAGAAACTGCTTCATACGTATGATAGCCATCAATATGCAACAAATTTATCGTTCCATCTTGAAACTGATCCACGGCCTCATCAAAAGTAGACCGAATTAAATTCCCTATTTGAGGATAACTCGTGCTCACAAATTTACTCACTATTTGAAAAACACCTTCTCCATATGGACCTGTGTGCTCATCTCCTGCCCAAGTATCTACAGCAAAGCATTTTGTAGATAACCCTTCATCTTTTACCCCTTGGCAAAAACTGAAAAAAGAAGCTCCTAAATGTGTACCTAACTCAACTAATATTTCTGGCTTTTCAAATCTTACTAAATCATAAGCGAAGTTTAAATGTCCCACCCAAGCAGAATTCATACGAATATATGGACTGTATTGATCAAATTCAAATGTTGGTTTATGAGTAACCCAGCTCATCACATTTCTCCTTCTACACATATTTTTAACAAACCAAATTACTCTTATCTTTATTTTTTTATCCTCTTGATTATGATTTATTTTTATAATTTTATCTCGCTTTATTTCACCTCCTCACTTGTATCGTAAACATAACTGGAACTACTAAAATTCCCACCTTATAACACAGAAATTTCAGTTTATTTTTTATTCATTTTGTGATATATTGCATATTGTATCCGAAACGAATTTGTAGAAAAGGAGAATAAAAACTATATGGATCCAAATCGTTTAAAAGGAATCATTATGGTTGTAATTGGTGCTTGTTTATGGGGATTGTCCGGAACAGCTGCACAACAACTTTTTCAATATGAAAATGTTTCTACTGAATGGTTAGTTACAATTCGTTTGCTTATATCTGGCATTATCTTGCTCATGATTTCATCATTCGGAACGAGAAAAAAAGAAATATTCGGCATATGGAAACAAAGATCTGATGCTACTAAAATAATATTGTTTGGCCTATTCGGTATGCTTGCTGTACAGTACACGTACTTCGCTTCTATTAAAGAAGGGAATGCTGCCGTCGCAACATTATTGCAATATTTAGCTCCTATATTTATTACTGTATACTTACTTTTCAAATGGAACGTTCGACCATCAAAAATTGATTTCATTTCCATTACCCTTTCATTAGTAGGCACTTTTCTCTTACTAACAAATGGGTCTGTTCATAACTTGGCTGTTTCTACACCGGCTATTATTTGGGGTATTTTATCTGGGGTATCTCTTGCTTTTTATAGTTTATATTCCAAGGAATTACTAGAAAGCTGGTCTTCCTCTGTTATCGTTGGATGGGGCATGATTATTGGGGGTATTGGCGTTACGATTCTACACTTTATTTCTACAAACGAATTCATTTTATTATCGACTATGAAATATGTAAAACTAAGTACCCTACCGCTCATCACATTTGTCGTCATTTTCGGAACACTGATTGCATTTTATTTATACTTAGACAGCATACGATACCTGACTCCGAAAGAAACGACATTATTCGGTTGTACTGAACCACTCGCAGCTATTATTTCTTCTGTACTTATATTACACGTACCCTTTCAATCTTTTCAGTTATTAGGGGCTTTTTGTGTCATTGTAATGGTGCTCATCTTAAGCCAAAAACCGGATGAAGGGAAACAGGAATTAAAGTTTGTTCATGAGAAAAAAGAAAATATACAATGAAAGGATTGAATTCACTATGCCTATCCCTCAAAATTATAAAAAACAAGGAAGAGTTTCGGCAAAATCACTCGTTTTAAATCAACTACAAGATTGGATTATTGAAGGTGTACTGCAGCCTGATGAAAAAATTAATGATGGGGAGTTGGCTGAAGCACTAGGAGTAAGCAGAACACCTGTAAGAGAAGCACTTCAAATATTGGAGCTTTCTGGATTAGTGGAAATGGTACCTGGGCAAAAAACAAAAATTGCTCCTATTAAGTTAGACGACATTCCTATCATTTATGAAACGATGGCTGGTCTTCACTCTATTATAGGAAAGCAAGCACTTCAAAACATTACAGACGCTGATTTGAAACTACTTTCTGAAATAAATGCTGATTTTCAGCGCTCTATAGAGACGAAAAACGCAAAACAAGCTTTAAAACTAGATATACAATTTCACAATACAATTTCTTCTATTGCTAAAAACCAATATATTGAACCCTTTCTAGAAAATATGCAACTTCACGTTTTACGCCTTGAATATTTGTTTTTCCAAAACTTTGTTCCAGCAAGTCAATCTATTGAAGAACATCACTCTATCATTCAAGCATTGCAAAAGCAGGACGAAAAACAAATGGAACAAATGATGTCTCAAAACTGGCTCCGTCCAATGAAAGAAATATCAAAAATAATGTCTACGAAATAATAATAGAGCTGGTTACACAAAATCGTAACCAGCTCACCTTTTACTAATCTATATAGTTATGCCTGAATATCTGCATATTCTTCCATATCTTCGTACTCTTTTTCCAATTCCTCTAAAGACAGCTCGTATAATTGTCGGTCGCGAATTTTAAACACACCTGCTCCAATTAACTCATCAATTAAATGCCTCTTACGATTTTCAACAGCAAAACGGAGTTGACTACTCATCTTTTAAAAAACTCCTTTCCACGATCATTGAAAATGATAATCTTTATCAATTACCACTTTTGATTATAAAAGATGACTCTTTATAAGTAAAGTAATTTCATGAAATATTTACCTTACAAAGTATTTGTGGCCACATTATATATATGTATGCCGTGCGAAAAATGTTATGACACATTTTCTTATCCTTTTTCTTTCATACTTTGCAAGTTGTCTCACTATGATTAAATTCACCATCTATTTCCACTTGAATGGTGACATGTTCTACATGAAACTTCTCCTTTAATACATCCGTAGCCTCTTTTAATACATTTTGCGTTTCATCACCTTTAATAATCAAATGGCAAGTTAATACTTGAAAATCAGATGTGACAGACCATATGTGCAAATCATGAACTTCTTTTACAACCGTAATATTTAATAATGTACTTTTTACCTCTTCAACATTTATGTGCTGGGGTGCACCTTCCATTAATATATGGACCGTATCACGTGTTACACGCCATCCACTAATAATGACTAAAATAGACACAAGAATACTAGCAATCGCATCTGCAACAGTCCATCCGAAAAATTTAATAAGTAGCGCAGCAATAATCGCTCCAACTGATCCTAATAGATCGCCTAATACGTGTAAGAAAGCACTTCTTAAATTCAAATTCCCCTTCACATCTCCGCCTCTCATTAATATCCAAGCTGATAAAATATTAATAAGCAGACCAAGTACAGCAATAATGAGCATCCCATTACTAGCAATCTCAACTGGCTCTTTAAAACGGCGAATTGCTTCAATAAAAATGTATACTGAAATGACAATAAGAACGACACCGTTACATAATGCCGCTAACATTTCGACTCGCTTATACCCATATGTTTTCGCAGTTGTTGCTGTTTTTTCTCCGAGCTTGAACGCAAGTAAACTTAACGCTAAGGATACTGCATCACTTAACATATGCCCCGCGTCAGATAATAGTGCTAAGCTATTTGTTACAAATCCCCCAATAACTTCAGCAATCATAAAACTTGTCGTTAATACGAAAGCGATTAGTAGCGCTTTTTTATTGTTAGAATGACCATGATCATGTGAATGTCCCATACGAATGCTCCTTTAAGTGCAATATCTGTATGTTAGTATGAAACAAACTCCCCCTCTTTATCCCCCATTAACTGCCCATAAACGTCCGCTTCCTCTACCTACACACTTCGATATTTTTCAAACAAGTCCTTTTTCTCAACAAAAAATAAGACTACTTCTTTTTCAGCTTCATATTGTTTACTAATGAAAGAATTTTTAAGGAGGTTACTAAAATGAAACGTTTATTTCTCTGTATGGAGCGAGAACTTGTTGTAGTGAAAGAACAATATGGTCACTTTGAAACAGCGTGTCACTTACAAAATATGCAACCTACCTGTATCGCTGTTGATCCATTTCAAAAGAATCGTGTATACTGCGGAACATTTGGACGAGGTTTATGGTTAAGCGACGATGGCGGAGATTCGTGGAAACCGATTGGAGATTCATATCGTTACTTTGATTTCCCTAAAGAAGATGGTATTTTACACTCTTCGATAACTTCCATTACGATAAGTCCTAATGAACAAGTTAACGGCTATGGCGTCGTTTATGTCGGCACAGAACCGAGCGCTTTATTCCGTTCTGAAAATGGTGGTGAAACGTGGACTGAACTTAAAAATATGAAATCATTATTATCTTCTTATACGTGGGCTTTCCCGCCTAGACCTTTTACCCATCATGTTCGCTGGATTACAGTTGATCCAAACAATCCAAATACAATCCATGTTTCAATTGAAGCTGGTGCTGTTATTCAAAGTAATGATAGAGGGCATACTTGGATTGATAAAAAATTCGGTGCTCCTATCGATGCGCATCAATTGCTTATGCACCCTGAAGCTCCAAATCGCCTTTATGCATCATGTGGTGATGGTTTTATGGGCGGACCTGATCGCGCATACCTTGAAAGTTATAACAGTGGAAACAGCTGGATCTCATGCAGTGAAGGACTTGAACACCATTATTTATACAGCATGGCTATCGATCCGGCTGATTGCGATACAATTCTCGTTTCTGCCGCACCGAGTGCTGATCTCGCTCATCACCGTATACCTTATGAATCTTTTATTTATCGTAAAACGAAAGATACTCCGTTCCAGCAAGTACAGCAAGGACTACCATCAGCAATCGGTACAGTTATTTCGATGTTTGCGACAAACGAAGCAGAACCACATACATTTTACACTTTAAATAACAATGGCGTGTTTCAATCCACTACTAGCGGCGAATCGTGGGAACAACTAAACATTCCGTGGAAAGATGAGTATAAAACGCAGCATCCGCATGCATTGCTCGTTACTAGTTCTTAACGAAAAAAAGACTGCCTAATGGTTTTAGGCAGTCTCTTTTTTATTTCTTTAAGTCAATTACAATATCATCTAACGCAATACCCTTATTGCCTCCCAATCTTCGAGGCACAAAACGCTCCTTTACTTCTCCTCCAACTATTGTTACCGAGCCGTAATTTTCAGGAGTGTGAATTCTTAAATTAACGTAAGGCGTTATTATTAACTTAGTCGCATTCTCATTAAGTTGTTGGAATGTTTCACTCCAATTAAAATTATAAGGATCTTCACCTGAGCCTCCATTTCCTTCTCCATAATACTGATTACCTATATCATCTCTCACTTTTAAATCAACATCCACTCCATCCCATACACCTCTTATTTCTTGAGCTACTTCTTGGTTGTAATATAGAATAAACGACATGGGTGTTATTTCCATTCTCTCCATATTAACTTTTACACCATCTTTTTCTGCACTACCTCTAATCAATTTCTCTTTATTTTCTATTCCTTTTAGATTAATATTAAAATTCCAATCTCCTTTTATCTCTTCTTCTGTTTCTAAAATGTTTATACTTTGTATACTCCATTCAACATTCACTGTAGTTCCTTTATTACTAACTAGATCACTACTTGTTTTTATTAAACCTTTATATTTCCTATCAGCGACCTTAATAATTTCATTGCTTCCTGATTGGGCACCTGCTCCTTTAATAGTTAAAAAATCCAACGTACTTGGATTTTTGCCTAAATCTCTGTTACTTTCTATAGAATAGTTTATTGATACTGTCTTACCATCGAAAATCGCATTATTAATCGTTATCTTAATTCCATTTCTTTCTTTTGTCATATTTAGTACTGTGGCGTATTGTTGATAATTATTATGAAGCCCCGTTTTCTTCTCTGCGTCCGCTTTATAATTTTCATATAACCCTGTTCTACCATTATCTAAAAATCGGAATATATCACCTACAATTGGCAATCCCCCTGCATATGTAGGAAACCCAATACCAAGCGTTGCAACTGATAACCCTACTAACATAGATGCAACAGCAACACCTTTTTTCCAATTTTTCATCTTTTTCTTCATACGTATCGATTGTTTTACATTACGTTTCACTTTTTCTTTTTCAATTTCAGAAGCCTCAATTTCCTCAAGTTCTTTTTCATCTATATCAATATCATTTAATAATTCATAAATGTCTTTCATATTGCACTACCTCCAAAACTAATTTTCGTAGCATTTTGTTGTAGTTTCTTTTTTCCACGGTACACACGATTATCGATCGCTGCCCGAGTTAACCCTAACTTGTCTCCTATTTCTTCTGTCTTCATACCGAGAAGATATTTCATAATGAACACTTTTTGATCTAACGGTTCTAATTGATTAATAAGCTTCAATAACTCTTCCCTATCTTCCATAACGATTAATTCGTCTTCCGCTGACTTTTCTGTACTAATATGAAACTCATCTGAAATAATTTCTACTTTTCTAGCCGCTTTCCGGTAATAATCAATCGCCTTAAATTTTGCAATTGCCGCTATCCATTTTTTAAAATCACTCGGCTCTCCATGAAATTTATTTGCGTTATTCCAAATGGAAAGAAATATATCGTTTACACATTCCTCTATGAGTCCATCATTTTGAACTGGAAGAAGAACTTTGTGCGTTATTCCTTTTATGAGTGGTAAGTATGTATCGACAACGAATTCTAGCGCATCTTCTTTTTGCCGTTGTAATCTTTTTATAAAATTTTTCTCATTTGATTTCATGTAGCGATTCCCCTTATTTTTTTGTAAAAGCTTTTACACCCTATATAACGTCTTACAAAAAATTTTCTCTCATCTTTTTTTATTTTTTGTATGTTATGGAATACTTTCCCTACGCCATTGTCTCACATAACTATGTATTACAAGAAAATTTTCTCAAGTCTGCAATTTAATTCATGTAGTACACTATTTATATGGTCATCCTTTAACTAGATGTACATTTTATTTCGTTAATCTACTTTTCAACATTTTAAATTAGGAGATGAGATGTGTATGTGTGGAATTACAGGTTGGGTAGATTGGAAGGAAAACCTTTCAAATCAACATGTTATTTTAAAAAAGATGGCAAATCGTATTCAGCATCGTGGGCCTGATGCTGAAGGGTTTTGGTTTTCACCTCGTGCGGCCTTTGCACACCGGCGTTTAATTGTTATTGATCCAGAAGGCGGGACACAGCCGAAGACATTTCGTGCTGGTGATTATACGTATGCTCTTACTTATAATGGAGAAATTTATAATTTCCGTGAACTGAGAGAGCAACTTCAACAGTGTGGTCATGCATTTGAAACGCATTCAGATACAGAAGTATTACTACATGCATATTTAGAATGGAAAGAAGACTGTGTACAACATTTAAACGGAATTTTCGCTTTCGCCTTATGGGATGATCAGAAGCAACAACTGTTTTTAGCACGTGATCATTTAGGCGTAAAGCCACTCTTTTATACAGAAAGAAATGACAGTATTATTTTCGGATCTGAAATAAAAGCATTATTAGCTCATCCATCTGTTCCTGCTGAAATTGATGCGGATGGCATAAATGAAATATTTGGATTAGGCTTATTTCGAACTCCAGGATGTGGCGTCTTTAAACATATTCAAGAAGTACGTGCTGGACATTCTATAACGTTTACACGTGATAAAAAAGTAGTTAAGAAGTATTGGAATTTAGAAAGTAAGATTCATACAGACTGTACTGAAGATACATCATCACATATTTTATCTATTTTACAAGATACAGTAAAAAGACAATTAATTGCCGATGTTCCTCTCGTCTGTATGTTATCAGGCGGATTAGACTCTAGCGGTATTACTGCACTTGCGGGTAAAGAATTTGCTGCGGAAAATAAAACACTTCATACGTATTCCGTTGACTTTGTAAATAGTGCAAAAGATTTCGAGCTGACATTTGCTCGCACTGGTTTAGACGCTCCTTGGGTAAAACGTGTTTCTGAACATGTAGGGACATCGCATCATGACATTATTGTGAATGCTGAAGAATTAGCAAATCACTTATTCGTTCCCCTCCGTGCAAAAGATTTACCAAGTGCTGGCGAAATGGAAACTTCACTATATTTACTATTTTGCGAAATGAAAAAAGATGCGACTGTAGCTTTATCTGGAGAATCTGCTGATGAAGTATTTGGTGGGTATCCCTGGTTTCACCAAGAAGAATTACTATATGTCGATAAGTTTCCTTGGCTAACAAATTGGAAAAACACTTCTCCTCTTCTATTAAATGAAGTAAATAACCAATGTAACTTAGAAGACTATATTGATACACGATTCCAAGAAGCAATTCTTGAAGTCCCTACTCTTGAAGGTGAAAGTAAAAAATCCGCAAAACAACGTCAAATGTTTTATTTATTTTTAACGAGATTTCTCCCATTCTTACTTGACCGTAAAGACCGTATGAGTATGGCTGTAGGATTTGAAGTTCGTGTACCGTTTTGCGATTATCGATTAGTTGAATATTTATGGAACGTTCCTTTCGATATAAAAAGCATTGATAATATTGAAAAAGGCATTTTACGTAGAGCACTGCAACCTGCTTTACCTGACGATGTACGCAATAGAAGAAAAAGTGCTTACCCAACTTCACAAGATCCACATTATTTACAAACAATCCGTCATTTATCACTCGACTTGTGCAGTAATAAAAACAATCCTATTTTCTCACTTATTAATCATTCCACATTACTTGCCATTGCCGATGAAAGCAATAAAGAAATTAACAATTTTGAAGCAAGAAGTGCTATGGAATATATGCTACAAGTAAATGAATGGTTGAAAACGTATCATATTCATATTGCTTAACAAAAAGGAGTTCAAGGATAAAAACCTTGAACTCCTTTTATATTAATTAGCACATTGTTTATTTTCAGTGTCAATAGACCACCCAATAATAGTGGCACAATCTCTACCTTTCCACTGCAGTACATTTGTTAATACTGGCTCAATCTGTAAGCAACTTCCGTCGTGCAATATTTCTACTAAAGATTGATCATCATCAAACCTTCGTTTATCACACTCTAAAATACCGTCCGTTGCCATTACAATGTGATTCATTCCTTTTTCTAATCCTCTGACACCTGACGTAAAGCAAGGTGTATTTGCTGCGAAAATATTTTTCCTACCAATATATTCGTAATTCTTCCGTTTATTTAACCGCCCTTTACCATTCTTCGTTTTTTCAGAATGGAATAAATATGCGAAGCAATCGCCAACTGATAGCCAATATAAAAATTCGCCTTTTCGCAAACAAATTAAGCATGCAAGTTCCTCATCATCTTGATCACATTTTTCAATAAACAACTCATCTGTAAATAACGCTAATAAGTACATATGTGTATGATGAAAAGCTAAATGTATCGGGTAGGAAAATAACTCTTTTAATTTCTCTTTTCTTTCTGAAATTGCTTCTATTATATAATTTATATTTTTTGTTTTGTGGTGTGTATCAAAAATCATAACAAATTCAAATTGTAATTTAGGATCCCACCAAGCAAGCACCGCATCTCCTCTTTCATATGCATCACTTTCTTGATTTCCCCCATATACGCCGACTGAAAGAGGACCACATTTTTCAACATGTATTTCATCTACATACATCTGCTCATGACTCATCCATTTAAATGTATTCACAGCTATCATCCTCTCTCTTGCTAAATGTATACCTTTACACATAGATTACCTTATATTTCAATAAAAATAAACTTTTTCAACATTTTTTATCCAAATAAAAGGATTTTATCTCTATACTAACGAATATATCTTATTATACGATATAAAAATAGGGGGATTTATCATTATGAAAGACATCAATCAACATTGGGAAAGTATTTATTATCACTTACGATATGAATATGAAGACAACCTTTCCCACCAAGCCATTCGTATTTTACAAATCGCTTCTCGTGAGAAAGATATAACAATTGGAAAAGTCGCTACTGAGCTTAGTCTCTCTCATAACACAGCGTCTGAACACGTAAAACGCCTTATTCAAAAAGGGTTTATCATGAAAGAAAGAAACAAACAAGATGAAAGAGTTGTGAACCTTACTTTAACGAAAGAAGGCATTGAAGTATTAGAAAAACATACTTTACTCGATAAAGAAAAGATAAAAATATTAGAATCACAGTTATCAAAAGAAGAACAACAATTAATTGAAAAAGCCTTTTCGTTATTAGCGAAGGAGGCAAAATATGCATTTCCTCGTTAAAGTAATCGTTTCGGCACTTATTATTGGCGTTATTACTGAAGTCGCTAAACATTTTAGTACGATAGGCGGCTTTATTGCTGCCCTTCCTCTCGTTAGTTTACTGAGTCTATTTTGGATTTCTTTCGAAGGCGGGAACAAACAAGAATTGAGTCAATTTGCTATAGGCGTACTATATGGATTTCCTGCATCCGCACTACTATTATTTATCGTTTATATTGGTTTAAAAAACTCATTTTCACTTAGTACATCGGTCCTATTCGGTGTAGGTGTTTGGTGTATTATTTTTGCTTGCCAAAAATTATTTCAAGCTTAGTTAGGAGGGTTTACTATTTATAAATTTGTAGAGGTATTGGAGCAAACTATAGAAGTATATATAAAAGGAAGTAGTAAACAAACGGTAGTTATTCAAACCGGAATGAGTTGCTCATTTTATGATTGGTTTCCTATTATAGAAAAGCTTTCAGAGCACTTTACAGTCGTTTCATACCATCGCCCAGGTTACGGAAAAAGTGATTTAGGCAATCAGCCGCGTACAATAAGGCAAGTTACAAAAGAGCTACATATGTTACTAAACAAACTAGCTATTCAAGAGCCATTTATTCTAATCGGTCATTCCTATGGAGGATTATGTGCACAACATTTTGCGATGTTACATGAAGATAAGCTGCAAGCACTTATTTTAGTTGATTCTACTTCGATGAACTTACACCGTTTAGATGAACTTCATTTACCAATTTCTGATCAAACTGATTCTGATGATGTTTGGTTTCAAAAATATAATATGTATTCAAAAATGGATGTAGACACACTTTATAACGAACTAAAACCTATTCTCACCGATCAATCAAAACAGCAAATTGAATTCTCTACCTCGCCTTCATTATATAAAGCGACAGCTTCTGAACTATCGGCGTGGAAAAACTGTGCTCTCTCAATAAAAGAGCTATGTAAAACATTAGAAATACCATTAATCGTTATCGGTAGAGATCCTCAATATTCTATTACTCAATTGACTAATGGCGGCATGCCAAAAGAGGAAGCGATACAACTTGAAGCAATGTGGCAAGAACTGATTCATGAACAATTACAAATCTCAATAAATAGCCAATATATTCTTGCCGAACATGCTGGTCACGGAATCGAAAATGATCGACCAAATATTATTATTGAAGCAGTTCAATCTCTACGAATAAAAAAAGGAAGCAACTAACGCTGCTTCCTTACTTATCTATTCATAATCTTCTTCATCATCGATTTCTTCATAATACGAATTCCCATTACTTACATATATAGGGCCATTCGCAACGTCAATACGTAATACCCATGCCCATGGCACAGCTAAACGTTTATGTATTGCTCGCCAAAAGCTCATTGATTTTCTTTCGTACTCCTGGAACTCCTGAAGTAACTCTTTGTAGGAGGAACCGTCTAACTGAATATTTGCTTCTAACAAACGAGAATGGGCATAGTACTGCAGCTCTAGTTCAGCAGCAATTTCCATTTCTTCTTCCGTTGCCATACCAATAATTGCTCCATCTGCTGGTGCAATTTCATATACGTTGTGAACTTCAATAAGCCCTTCTTTCTCTTTCTCAAACATGTAAACAGCCTCCTTTAACATATATTTTTTATGTTACAAAGTCATACTTCTACAATAACATCTCTCTTTCCTCTTTTTTTGATAAACTTTTACAAATTATTTATCTGATAATCTGTAGACTGTATTCTTTCAGCAGAAATGAAACAATTATTATCAAAAGTTAATTTATACACGTCAGGCATATGAAGGGTTTTCCAAAACTGAAAATCATATTTCGAATCAAAATAATTCATGAGTAATACCATAATATTCCCATGAGTACCTATTACAATATTCTTACCTTTATATTTTTTTAATATACTTTGCATACATATTACTGCGCGTCTTTGTGCTACATCATTGGATTCTCCGCCTTCGTATACAAAAGTCCAGTCTTCCCATACCTTCTTAAGAGCATCATTAAAATCCTGTACTGGTTCTTTACTTAATAGCCTTTCCCGTAAATCTTCTTCCAGTTGTATTGATAAATTATATGTATTCGCAATTCCTTGCACAGTTTGCATTGCCCTTTTGTACGGACTAGAAATCACAACATCAATATGTTTATCTTTTAATAAGCGTGTTACATGCTGCGTATCTAACAAACCTTTTTCAGATAAAGGCCTTTCCCATTCTTCTTTTGTATATGTAGAGTGGGCATGGCGAACGAAATATATTGTCGTCATTTATTCATCTCCCTTTTCCGTTTCTATCCAAATTCAATACATTACCATCAAATCCCTTTACCTTTATAATAAGTGCTGTCAAATTTAAATGTTGATTTTCATATTAATAAAAGGGAAACACCTCATATGGTATTTCCCTCAATTAAAATAGACTACATTCAATTAAATACTTTATCAATTTTATTTCTATCGTATTCTAATATCCAATCATTATATGTATTATAAATATCCCTAATTGTATCAGGAGAGGTAGCTAATACATCACAACCTCTATCATCATAAACGTGAAATATAGTATTCTTGTTTACATTTATAAAATACACCCTATGAAAAATACTCGGTTTTATTCCCATATCTTGATTACAAATTGCTTTTAGCATAGAAATGTATTTCAAGTCAGAAACTTTACATTTCAAAATATATCTATGTGTTTTATATACCCCGTCTTCATCGTCTTCTGGAAAAACATAAGGGATTGTATTTTTCTGTAACTTAAACAAATCGAACTTCTCTTTTACATACTTAGAAAAGATATTCAATTTCCGTTTGAAAGTTTCACCGTCTGCATAGTCATTTACATCCACTACAATATAAATATCATCTTTTGTTGCATGTAAAGACTGAAATAAAGTAATCGCTCTGTTATAAACGCCTTCTAAATATGAGCAATTTTCATAAATGTTATTGCAATCATAGTTCACACCTAATCTAAAGCGAATACCAATAGCCCCATTATAAAATAGAGGTGGTCTAAGTTCTAAATTTGGAAATGTTTCAAGCATATACTCACTCAACCTCATCTCAACACCTACCTTTAACAGCATCTTGTTTACATAATAAAATTATTCTATTATAATTTATTTCTGAATTCCTCACTTGTTATAATATCTCGAATAAAATAATCTACATTATTTCTCAGCTTTTGATATGCAACTTGATCTTCTATATCGTTAAACATAATGACAACTTCTACTTTATTCCCTTTCTTATCTGTAGTATACAAGCTTTTTGTCAATACGAATGCGGTAGATCCACCTTTTTGACCAGCAAATTCAAACTTGCTATTATCAACTGTTCCTTTGAAAATATTCTCGATTTCTTCTTGCATTGATTTTGGAAAATACTTTCTACTATTTATTTTTCCCATTATACTCATATAATCTTTAGCGTTTGCACCTACTAATCGATCTGACCAAATTCGCTGAAATTCCATATCTACCTTTAATGGGATATCCCGTTTTTTCCATTCTTCTTGATCTTTCATCCATTCATGAATTTGTAACACATGTTTAGTATACTCGTCCTTTGACATGTTACGTATCATTTCTAACGATTGATTTTTTGGCTCGTGAAGCTCTTTTTCTACATACCCTCTCATATATAGTGAAGCAGTATACGAAGAGAACTTGTCATGACTAGTAAGCTCTAATTCTTTTATACTTTCATTCACTCTCTCTATTCCAAGCTTATCTAACAAATATGTTGTATTCGCATTAGAACTATAATGAATCATCCCTTTAGCCACTTCTTCTAAAGCGATCCGTCCATTTTGCACTAACTCTCTCACTTTTGCATCTTCTAACCAGTCAGGATGCGCTCCACCATCAGTGTTTTTAACATAATATTTTTCTAACTCCTGCAATGAAATTTGTTCATTACGGCTTATCTTTCCTTCTGACACTTGCTTAGCAAATTCAACTGCTATGACGATTTTTGCCGTACTCGCTAATGGCAATTTTTCATTTTCATTTATAGATGTTAATACTTCCCCATTTTTTCTAATTAGTACTGAACAAGTTTCATCATCTTTATGTTCTTTTATGTACTTTAATACGTAATCAGGATCTTCTTTTGACAAATAGTACTTCATAATAAAAAAGAAAGCTATAACGGCTACTATAATGACTCCTGCAATAATTCCTATAATCTTTAATATGTTCACAATATGCCCCCTCTATAAATTCCCTTCTATATAATAATTATAACGAATAAAAATACAAAATTATACAAAACAGAATAACTCTTCCTAAAAAAGAAAGAGTTACTCTATTTCACATGATGTTATATGTCCATTTAACGTAACAACTATATTTGAGTCGTCACTTTCTTTAACGCTATTTAGTCGATTTGAATTAGGAGGACCAATTACAACTGACTCCTTAATTGGCGAAAGTTCCTTTCCTAATTTTTCTGCACTTACACCGTATGCAGCTTGAAATACTTCTGGTGGTGTTAATCTAAGTACGTCTGATCCTTCTGCTGTTTCAAACTGATCGTTATTGAAGAACAAATGCAATTGTACTTCTTCTGTTACCGCTGTGATCCAATGCCACCATCCCATTGGAATAAATACAGTTTGCCCCGCTTTTACATGATAATTTTGCAATTGATTCGTTTCGGGATTTAATATGGATGTAACTGCTTCTCCTGATACAACAACATCCAACTCCCACGCATTCGGATGCCAATGCGGTTCTCGCATATGCCCTTTTGTCATAAACAAATCAACAAACGCCCCTCCTATCATCGCTGGTAACTGCGTTGACGTAACTTCATATGCAACGTTTTTCTCATCCCTTTTAAAAAAGATATTTTTTCTCGAATCAAAGAAAAGATTTGGAGTTCCTGAGCTTTTCTTTAAATTTTTATTATCTGGAACATAACCTGAACTACTCATTTTATCCCTCTTTTCCACTCCGAACATTTTCATCTTCACACTGTATCGTATGGAAAAAATGTATGAATGTGCCTAATCATTCACATAACAAAAAAACATGCCTTCATAATGAGAGCATGTTTTGTGATATTCTTCACATTATTTAGTTAAAAAATAAACTTTTTACTTACCATGATGTAACATTAAATCACTAAGTTCTTCTTCAATGTGATTTAATTTCGCAACGCCTTCTTTCCATTTATGAATATAACGTGAAACCCCAACAAAAAACAAAACAATAATTGTGGAAAGAATAATACCATATACGATTGCTACAGTACTCATAGTTACACTTCCTTATAATTAGTAATGTGGTTATTAGTTATATTTTTATTATAAACCTTTTTCTTTTAAAATACTTCGATTTCAACTTTTTGTAACAAAATTGATTTTTCTAACATTTCGTTCGTAAAAATGGCATATTTTTCACAAATTATACAAAACTTCACCATATGTACTATTACCATATGAGTTATATTATTAAATAGAATAAAGGGGATGATATACTATGACGACTTGGTTTATTGTAATGTTAGTTGTATTTGGGGCATTTAAAATTATCGTTTCTAGCCTTCCTAACACTGTTATTGAATCCATTATTAGCAAGTACGAAACACATCCACAACTTGAAGAAGAGAATTCGACTGTTACAATCAATGGCAATAACGTAGAAGGTGAAAAGAAATCCAAAATTATTCATGATTTTAACGAAGGTTTATTTTTAGATCGCTATTATGCACCACCTCACAATGAGGGCACGCCTTTAATTATCAATGCAAAACGTGGCAAAAAAGATTTTACATTTTATATTTATAGTCATGAAGAGCATGTTGATGTTGTAAAGCAACATAAAAAGAAAGTAGTTGCTTATAGTTTACGCTCTAAAAACCTTCAAAATAATGATATGTTCGTGTCAGCTGATTTAGCTTAATACTCATATATTAGAAAAAGGAATCCATAGAATATGGATTCCTTTTTACTATTCACTGAAAAATAAGCTCTGTCTTCAAACTATCTTTCGGTAACAACCATCCTTTTTGTTCTAAACTCTTCATTAATAATTCTCTTTGTTTTGTTGCAATACTTTCCTCATTTGTTTTAAACGACACTTCTATTACGAAATCATCTTCTATTTTCCCTGTATTACTTAGTGGCCAAACTTCAATATTCGTTTTAATATTTTCAAATTCAGCTGTATACCTTTTCATTAATACAGGGCCATAAATACGAGAATTTTTGAGCATTTCTTCTCCCCAATTCGTATACAACCATTTGTTCATTTTCCCTGGCAACTTTTCTATTAACATGTTTTGAGCAGCTCGTTCTTTTGGTAAATCAAGTACTCCATATCCTTTAGCACTGTAGCTTTTCTTATTTGAAATACTTAACGTTTTCTTCTCAAATCCCCAATCTATTTCTGCCTCATAGTTATCAGTTTTACTATCAAATCCATCCTTTTGAGCCACTTCTAGTGCATCTTGAATTACACCATTTTGAATCGGATATCTTTTTTTATATGTTAGCTCAAAATCTTTACTAAATTCTTTCTTTCGAATTCTCGCAAACCACCCTTCATTACTTAAATTTTTATTTGCCGTATCTAAAAATTGCACTTGTATGCTTTCATAATTTGTACCAGCCTGAAAATATTCTAATATCTCTTGGTTCATTTCTTTGTTGTAACCTAATACTTGTTCTGGCTTTAATAATAACTTCACTTCAAAACTAGGTTTCATTGGACTAGTAGCAAACCCTTCCTGAACGTTATAAAGGAAACAACAAAAGAAAATGCTTACGAATACAAATACTTTTTTCATATACCTATCCCCTTTACATTTTAAATGACTTCTATACGTTCCATAGTTAGTGAATACACATTTTCATATCCTGCTATGCTAAGCTTTTTCTGTAATCGATCCGTATCCTCTTTCAAAGCGTGTACTAACACCGTATGTTCTGGTAATAATGTATTTAACATCTCTTTCACATCTCTTATACTTTGGTGAACTTTATATGGAACTCGCTTCACCCTACATTCTTTACCTACACGTTCTTTCAAAACTTTGTCTGCAAAACTCCCTTTAGCAATATGTCCAGTAAATATAATGGAATTTCGTTCTTCATATCGCAGTTGTTCATAATATAACTGCGCTCGTTTCGTTTGCATATTCGCATCACTCATTACAACTATTCCATAACTATTTTGCGTACCGATGTCATGATCCATAACGATTATGTTTCTTTTTAAACTCTCCAGCACCCGTTCAATTTCTTCATTATTTTTAATCCAATCTTTATATACGAACATCTCCTCAAATCCATCCAAAATTTCTTGATCTACTATAATGGGAAGTTCTTTATATTTTTCATATAAATACAATACGATATCTTGCGCCCTACCAAGCGGTGGCAACGGTAGTAATGCTATTCCTTTATTTTGCGCAACTCGTTCAATTTCTGCACACAGTTCGTTTACTCTTTCATGTTGCGAAACATCCTCAGTATGATAAGCGGCATCTACGATTGCAACTTTTATATCGCCACGCAATTTCTCAGGTAAATTAGCTCGTAGTATGTTAGACTCTGCTGAGTAATCGCCAGAATAAAATACATATGTATGACTCATGTCCACTAAAAACCAAACAGCCCCTAATACATGCCCACTATACCCCCATTGAAAACGCAATGTAGGTGTAATCTGTATCCACTCATTCGGATTACTAATTTCATCAATATATACATAATCTAAATCTTTAACATTTTGGTCGTTATAAGGTACATTCCATCCTTGCGTCAAATTATAGTTTCTCCATTTTTCATAATAAGTGGGAAGTTGCTCCTTCGTATAACGAGTCGTCCAAATTTTTTTCTTATATCCATACTTCGCTAATAAAGGTAAGCCCATCGTGTGATCTTCATGAATATGTGATAAAAATACTGCATCTAAAAACGGTACAACTTCCCTCTCTATTTTTGGATAACTATCCTCATATGATCGATTAATACCACAATCAAATACTATTTTCGTCTCTTTATTTTTTACGAAGTAGCAGGAACGACCGTATTCTCCCGCTCCTCCCCATACTTCTATCCTCATCATGCTACCCCTTTTCGTTTTTGCTCCATATGTTGCAGAAGTAATAAACATATTGTTGTAAGTCCAACTGAAACGACAGCCATTGCCATTCCAATAGATACTTCTCCTTGTTCAAATTGAGCAAAAATAAATGTTGCTGAAGTTTCTACTGATGGAGGCAGTATGAGAAGGGATGCTACTAACTCTCTTATCGAGATTGTAAATGTCATCGCCCATCCAGCAAGAATACCCGGGATAATAAGAGGTAATATTATTTTTCTAAAAATATAAATATAATTTCCAGAAAAAATGGTTCCTGCCTGTACAAGAGAATCATCAATTTGCCCGAGCGATGCTTTTACATACTGCACCGTATAAGGTAAAAAAAGAACAACGTACGTCACGATAACCATGACTGGTGTATTGTAAATTGACATGGGCATATAGGGTGAATTCCAAAATAAAATCAGCCCTACAACCATCACGATTCCTGGTACCATATTCGGTAACATACCGCACATATCAAGCCATTTTTCAGAGGACTTTTTCCCCTTTCGAATCATAAGCGCCAAAAAGACTCCAATCATAACAGCAATAATCGCCGTTATAAGTGAAAATAGAAAACTGTTCCATAAAGCTTCTAATCCTGGAGATCCAATTGTAAATAATGCTTCATAATGGCTTGTTGTAAAGTTGTTTACATGCAAGCCGCCGCCTCTTAATTTTGATAATGAAGCAATCATTATAGAAAAGTATGGGATTCCAATTGATACGATTAATAAACCAATTACATAGCCCCATGCCACAACGCGTGTAAATATAGACAATGTATACCTTTTAGATTTCACACCTTTTCCACTAACCATTGCATATGAATACTTTCGATTTAATACATTTTGCATATACCAAATGAGCATACATGCACTAAGTAATAAAGAAGATAATGCTGTTGCACTACTAAAATCAATCGGCCAACTCGAAATAAATTTATGAATCTCTGATGTTAACACATGAAATCCTATTCTTCGTCCGAATGTAGCTGGTGTTCCAAATTCAGCAATCGTCTTTACGAAAATGAGTAAAGCACCCATTACATAACTTGATACTAATAACGGCAATATTATTTTTCGTAAACGATAGAAAAAGCTTCCGCCATGAACTGCTGCCGCTTCTTCTTTACTACTCCCAATTTGAAGTAACGTGTTTTTCAACATGAAGTATAGGAATGGGAATAAATGCAGACTCATAATTAAAACCATACCTCCTAAACTAAAAAACGAAGATGAAATCGTCTTTAGCATCGGAAAAAACTGTTCAAAATAGCCGTTCGGTTGCATGAACAAAATCCAGCCCATCGATCCAATATATGGCGGTGTCATAAATGGAATCATAAAAATAATATCTAACTTACTATACTTTCCAACATCTGTTTTGCTCATAATAAATGCTAATGGAAATGCAAATATGGTTGCTCCTATTACTACGAGTACACCTAGGAGCATTGAGTTTAGAAAAATCCCAGCTAATCCACCACTCTGCATCACTTCAAAAGGCTTTAAAAAATTCCAACTACTATTTTCATATACACTAGAAAATAAAATGAGAAAAAGCGGAATGACGATTAACATCGCCACAAGTAACAACGCTACCGTCATTCCAACTTGTCTTACTGATACGAATCGATTTACCATGTAATCACCATCTTATTGAAATACTTTCTTAAATTGTTTTCCTATTTCATCTTGTTCTTTCTCAACTGTCTTCCAATCAATATTTAATACGGGAATCTCTTCTACATTCGGTCTATTTTCAGCTTTTATATCTGTTCTGCCTGGTAATAAATACGCTTTAGCAACTTGTTTTTGCACATCATCTGATAATAAATAATCAATAAACTCTTTTGCACCTTCTACATTTTTACTATCCTTCATAATACCTGCTGCACGCGGGCTAATAACTGTTCCGCTTTTTGGATAGACAATATCAACCGGTTCCCCCTTTGCTTTTGCGCTGTACGTCATATAATCAACACCCGCAATTACCATGTCTTTCGCACCTGTTACTACTGGATCTAACGCTTCTTGGTTTGCACCTGCTACTGTAACTTCATTTTTCTTAAGCTGTTCAAATAAATTCCATCCATCTTTCCCATTCTTTTTCACATATCCTGTTACAAAGTCTAAAGCTGAACCTGAAAGTGCCGGATCTGGAAGGTTCACTTTCCCTTTCCATTCCCCTTTTGTTATATCACTCCAATCTTCAGGCGCTGTCTTCACATTTTTTGTGTTATACACAATTCCTAACGCTGAAGCACTATAACCGAAATAGTGTCCTTTATCATCCGACCATTCAGAACGAAGCTTATCAGCTTGTTTCGCTTCTTTATAAGCTAACGTTTGCCCATCCTTTTTTAATCCTTCCATCGCTGGTAAAGATGCAAGTACGACAACGTCAACGACTGGATTTTTCTTTTCAGCTTCCATTCTCGCTAAAATCTTACCAGTTGTTCCTTGAAACATTTCTACTTTTATACCCGTTTTCTTTTCAAAGTCCTTTTGAATTTTTTCTGCTAATCCTTTTGGCCCCGCACTATATACAACAATTTTCTTTTCATTCGCATTTTTATTTTTAGCATCTGCACTACCTGTCTTTGAACTACACCCTGTTACTACAGCAGAAAATAATAACGTACATACAAATAAAGACTTAAGCGAACTGAATTTCTTCATACGATTCTCCCCCTATATGATGAATATATTTTTTTGGCACATATAACGATACTGGTTTACCGATGCTTAATTTACTATTGTGATAAGCTGTCCATATTCCAAGTGCACCCATGTTTACTTTCATTTCATACCGTTCTCCTACATATGTAACGTGCTGAATTTCACCTGTATACATTTCACACACTTCATTTTTCGTCCAGCTCACATGCTCTGGACGAATCATTTGTTTACCCTCTACAAGCCAATTTGCCTTACCAACAAATTTTGCAACAAATTCATGAGATGGCTTCACATAAATGTCTTCTGGTGTTCCTTTTTGTAATACTTCTCCTTTTTTCATGACAATAATTTGATCTGACATTGACATTGCTTCTGTTTGATCGTGAGTGACATACAATGCCGTTAAACCGATCGAATGAACGATATCCATAAGCTCTAATCGCATTTCTTCTCTCAAAATTGCATCGAGTGCACTCAGCGGTTCATCAAACAAAATAAAATGCGGTTTTGTTACAATCGCTCTAGCAAATGCGACACGTTGCTGCTGTCCGCCAGAGAGTTCATGTGGATATCTTTTCTCCATCCCTTGCAGGCGAACTCGCTTTATTGCATCTTCTACTTTTTCCCGTAATTGATTCGTTTGCTTTGTAGCCCTTAAACCAAATGCAACATTTTCAAATACATTCATGTGTGGCCATAAAGCGAAATCTTGAAATACCATACCGATATTACGTTCATGAGGAGATGTTTTTATTTTTTTCGCACTAGAATACATGCACGTATCTCCGAAATATATTTCTCCTTTATCTGGTTCTTCAAGTCCTGCAATCATTCTAAGTAAAGTCGTTTTCCCGCATCCCGAAGGTCCTAAAAGTGTGGTAAATTCACCTTGTTTCATGACAATTTGTAACGGCTTTAACGCCTGCGTTTTTCCAAAATTCTTTTCTAATCCACTAATTTTAATGTCCATCGTTTCACCTCTCTCCCCTCACTCTTAACCTGCTTTCATTCTATATGGAAGATTTATACTGAATGTTAATGTACTGTAAAGATTAAATTAAAAAACTTCTAATAAACTATTTATTTCTATAGATTTTTTCTATAGTTAGAAGAAAAAGGGGCAAATTGCCATGAATCTCTTAAAATTAGAAATTGTAGTGCTTATTAAGAAATATAAAAAGCTTACGATTGTTGCAGAAAAACTTGGTATTAAACAACCTACTATTACATTCCATATAAAAAGCTTAGAAGAGGAACTCGGTGTGTCTTTATTTGAATTACGTTCTGGAAGATATTTCTTAACAGAGGCTGGTGAGGCATTGCATCATTATGCTTGTAAAATAGATGCACTTATGAAAGAAGCTAGGCGGGTCACGCAAGAGTTTAAAGATTTTCATAAAGGCGCTATAACAATTGGCGCTAGTTATGTACCAGCGACTTATCTTTTACCAGAAATTATTCACCAATTTCAATGTGAATTTCCAAATATAAAAATAACACTTATGGTAAAAACAGCTCCTGAAATTCGAACAATGCTACAAAATCATGAAATTGATCTCGGGGTAATTTCTGCAGCACCGTTTGATGAATCACTTTTAAAACAGACGATTGTAATGCCTGATACACTTGTTCTTGTTTTCTCCAAAGAACATCCTTTTTCAAAAAAAGAAAATGTATCATTACAAGACATTGAAAAGGAACGTATATTATTGCATCGTAATCCATCTACAACGAGAGATTTACTTACAAAATGGATGTTAGCTCATAACATTACATTCCAATCCGAAATTGAATTAGATTCATTAGAAACGATGAAACAAATTTTAAAATACGGTAATGGTGTCGCTTTTATTTCTAAACTCGCTATTGAACAAGAAGTACAACGAAATGAACTATGCTACATACCTATCCCTGAATTTGAATTTCAGCGTAACATTTATACAATTCATCATGAGGACAGATGGAATTCTAAAATTATTTCTTTTTTACTACATAGCATCACTTCTTATGCAGAAAAAAGTTAAAAGGCTGTCGTTATACACGACAGCCTTTTAAACTACAACTCTATTTATTTTTCTTCGCTTCAATTCTTGCTTGTGCCTCTTCAGCCTTATCTAATGCTTCTGAAAATTTCTTCTCTTTTTCTTTCACGTCATCTATGCTATCGACAGCTTTGATAAGTTTATCAATTCCTTCTTCCTCTACTTTTCTACGCTTTGCCACTCTTTCATTTACTTTCTTTTCCACATCATTTGCTTTTTGAAGCATATTCTCTGCATTTGATGTTACAGCTGTTTCAAGTGCATCGTCCTTTTTCATTTGTAACACTTCATTTGCAATATCTTTCGCTTCTAAATACTTACCGTCTTTTAATGCTGTTGCCCCGTGATCCATTCTCTCAGCAACTTCTTTATATGATTTCGCTTCATTTCCTGATTTCTCTTTTTCTGCTTTTCCAAACCACATCGTTGCATCACTATATTTTTCATCTTTCAATGATTGCATACCTGTTTCAATATATGTGTCATAGTTGCTACATCCAGCCATCACGACTAATAGAAAAAGCATAACAAAACTTAATTTTTTCATGATGTTTTCTCCTTTTCTTTGCTTGCTCACTATACTGTAACATACATGAAAAAGAGTTTCAAAAACTAAAATACTAATTTGGTCATTTTTATAATGATAAGTCAAATTTTTATTATTTTCTTATTTTTAAGCCGACACGTCCACTTGTTTTTTCGCCATATGTTGCTTTACTCCAACTAATACAACTAACAATAAACCTCCGCCTAATGTCATCATAACAATGCTAGTTGGCAACATATCTAATAATAATCCATATACAATCATACCGAGCGGTGCAATTGCAGTAGCAATTGTTTCAAGTAGGCCAAACACACGCCCTAAGTAGCTCGGATCTGTCGTCTTTTGCATATGTACTTGCATCGGAATATTTACAATCATAATTGATATACCCGTTAACATCATAAAAGCAATATAGTAAATAAAACTTGCCACTTTTGGAATGGTAACTAACAACGGGAAGACTGTACATAAACTCAAACCAGCAAACAAAAACAGTCCCGTATAAATAGAACGAAACGGATTATTCACTTCTTTACGCACTGATAAAGCAATCGCCCCCATTAACATCCCGACTGCTAACATTCCCTCTACAACACCGAGTTGCTTTGAAGATAAATGCAATGTATGGACGATAATGTATGGAAGTGCAACGGTTAGCCCACAAGCAAAAAAGTTTACCCACAATGCTATTTTCATTAAGCTATATATTTCATGCTGTCGTTTTACATATGAAAAACCTTCTTTTATACTCGTCAAGAAATGCTCTTTACTCTCAGCCACTTCTTTTTTATATAAATCAAACACAATAAATAATTGCAAAATAACCGCTAAAAAGAATGTAATGCTATTTAACAAAAAGAACGACTTAATTGAAAAGAAACCAAATACAACTCCACCAATGATCGGCCCTAAAATATTTGATAAAGAAGCTGCCGTTTGATTTAAAGCACTCGCTTTTTGAATACGCCCCTCATCCACTAAACTCGGAATAGACGACGTTAATGCAACAGAATAAAAACTTGCACAAATTGATAATAATGCTGCTGAAATATAAATAAAAAGAAGTGATGGTCCAAATATAGTAGCAAGAATAAACATAATAAGCATCGTTAAACTACTTAATAAATCAGTTCCAATGACAAGCCACTTTCGATTCACACGGTCTGCTACAGCACCTGCAATTGGACCACAGATCATCCTTGGAAGTGATCCGCAAACGAGCGTAATTGCAAACCCCATTCCTGAACCAGTTGTCTTTAGTACGTATAACCCCATTGCGAACGTATAAATACCTGCTCCTAATAAAGACGTCATTTTTCCAATCATCATTAAAATGATATTTCTCGTTGCAATCTTCATTCTTGAATCAGCTTGACCTATACTTACATCTTCCATTATGACACTCTCCCCTTAAAAGTTAAATTGTGTTAAACTTATTATATAATCAACTTTCCAATTATTACAACAAAAAGTTTAATTGTATTTAACTTTTTTAATTATAAAGGAGCTACAATATGGCAACTCTCGGAGAAAAAATTAAGGCATTGCGAAAAGAAAAAAAGCTTACTCAAACAGCACTGGCAGGTTCCGAATTGACAAAAAGCATGCTTAGTCAAATTGAAAATGGAAAAGCTACACCTTCTATGAAAACATTACAATATATTGCAGAAAAACTTGAATGTGAAACGAGTTTTTTATTAGAAGAAGATGATGTAGAAATTGTAGCACTCATTCAAAAAATGGAGCCATTAATAAAAGCAAATAAATGCGATGAAGTATATGAGACTTTACTACCTATCGTTCAAAAAGAACTACCTCTTACTTTAAATACAGCACGTTTATATAAACAGTTCATAACTGGAGCGGCTATTATGAACGATTATAATATTGAATATTACGTTGAAAAAGCTGTTTCTATATTTGAAAAATATACTTTGTATCGCGAAAGTACTGAAACGAAACTACTGTTTTACTATATGCTCTACAAACGGAAAAAATATAAAGAATGTTTACAGTTGATTACCAGAATTCGCGATGAATATAAAACGAAGAATTTAGAAATGGATCTTATTACACATATACAATTATATTTAAAAGAAGCAATTATTTTACTCGCATATGGTAATTATGAAAAATGTGAAAAAGTCATTTTAGATGCACTTGCATTTTCAAAAAAACATCAAGTGTATTATAAAACAGATGAATTTTACCGTATTTTATCTTATCAAAAAATTATTACAACTGATAAAGAAAGATATTTATATTACATAAAAAAATCTGAGCAATTTGCCATTTTTACAGAAGATACTTTATCTGTTGCAAATATAGATATATTAAAAGCTTATTACTACAATACCGTTACGAATGAATATACAATTGCATTAGCACATTTAGAACAATTCCGAGAAAAACTAAAAGATGTACCAATTTTTCAAGACGATGGACTGTATTATCTTGAAAAAGGAAAATCTCTGTATGGTTTAAAACATTACAAGGAAGCTTTAGAAGTATTAGATCGTGCTATCATACCGGATTATATGAGTCATCCACTTGATCAATCGTGGTTATTAACAGCTGGATCTTATCGTGCCCTTTGCTATATAGAACTTCAAGATAAAAAATCGGCCTTGAAAGAAGCAAAAGAAGCAGTTCAAGCAATAGATAGCTATCCTGATTCCATCTTCTCTTCATTTATTAAAGAAACATTACAAATAATACAAAAACTTTAAGAATGTCTCGAAATGGTATATTATTCCTCTTTTTTAGCAAAGATAATAATGATGGGAGGAATATAAATGAATATTCAACGTGCAAAAGAGCTTTCTGTGTCAGCGGAGCAAGCTAATGTTAGTTTTCAAGGCATGCCTGTTACGATTCAACACGTCGACGAAAGCAACGAAACCGCCCGCATATATGAAGTAAAAAATCCAGGACGCGAATTAACGGTTCCAGTTAATAGCTTAGAGGAAATATAAAAAATGCCACTTCATTTTTTGAAGTGGCATTTTCTTTTATTATATATTGCATCACTAGTTTTTCGTTTTTAATAAACCGTACAACCCTATACAAATTACAATGAGACCTACTATGCCAAAAACCAGTTTTTCAAATAAATCTCTTGTTTCATGACTCCTCACATCTGCTATACTTTTGTTTTGTCTTTCAATTTCATTTTGCTCTGCTTCTACTCGCTCCCCATACACTAACAAACGATATTTACTTGATGTATATGGTTCACACGTAAGTAATGTAACTTTATCTTTTCCTTTTATTACATTTAATTTATCAACTTGATTAGGATTAATAATCTCACGGCCAACTACTTTATACTCTTGCTGCTTTCCAAATACCTTTACATAGAATAAGTCTCCATCAGTTAACCAATCAAGATGGCGAAACATCTTTGCCCCATGATAACCTCGATGCCCTGCTAAAACAGCATGTGTATCTTTCCCACCAATTGGTAATGAAGTCCCTTCGATTTGCCCTATCCCTTTACTTAAGTTTTCTTGAGTCGCCCCTAAGTAAATTGGCAACTCCTCATTTATTTTTGGAATAGAAACCGTACCAAATATCTCATCTTTATTTATAAAATTTAACGATTCCTTATTTACTTCAGCATCCTGAACAAATGGATCATTCATTTTGAAAGCAGCTCTTCCTAACAAACTATTATATGTTTCCATCTTCTGAAATTTCTCATTAACATCTTCTACTTTTAAATTATCAACCACTTTTTCGTAACGGATTACTCTCGTTTTATATACATAATTGTTTATATAATTAGCAACCAATGGATATAGAAATAGAGATAAACCTGCAAGGAACAATACTAAACTTATGAATCCCCTTCTCACACACTCACCACACAATACATACTATTTTCGTTTTTTTAAATAGATTATTAGAAGGATGATACAAATCATAACAATAGGAATAACGATCATCCACTCTTCTAAAATGAAAGGTTTTGTAATCATTTCTTTTTCTACAATATCATAGGGAACACGGTGACCTCTCACTAGTAACCTGTGCGTGTTCACTCCATAAGGGGTACACGTAATCAATGTTGCATAATCTTGTCCTTGTACAACTAATAAATCTTCTGTCTCATTTGGTAACACAACTTTTATTTGATCTACCTGATAGGCAAGCACTTTATCTAATGTATGAATATAAAATATATCTTTCTTTTCAATTTTGTCTAAATGAGTAAACATTAGCGCTGAAGGTAAACCGCGATGTCCCGTTAAAACTGTATGCGTATTTTCTCCCCCTATTGGTAATGAGGTTTCATTCAACTGACCAATCCCACGGCTTAACACTTCTTCTGTTGTCCCTTGATAAATTGGAAGGTTTACATCAATTTTTGGGATTTCAATATACCCCATAACATCACCAACATTTAACATATCCACAGTAGAACTTTTACGTTCACCATCCTTTTCCCGAAAAGGATCTGAAAATGTTTGCGTCGTATTTTGTACCTTCTTATTATACTCTCGTGCTTCCGTTTCTTTACGATCAATCTCTTCCTGCTCCAGCCCCTTTATCGCTTCATCATACGTACTTACTTCTGAATAATGTGTTCTTGTTGCAAACCAATTGCTTACAGTTGGATAGAGAAATATACTTAATCCTAGTAAAAAAATACTTCCAAAAATTATATTTCGTTTCATAATAGCCTCTTTCACTACGGATAAAATGTGGAAAAGAGGAAAGCAATATGCCTTTCCTCTTTTCTAAACTCAATTATTATAAACATATAAATTAAGAATTTTTTACAGGTTTTTTTCTAAAGAAAATAAATGTTGCTACCGCCATTAGTATAAGGCCCACTACTGTGAAGAGAATTGTACCCATACCACCTGTTGCTGGAATAATCCAACCGCTCTTATTATTCTCAACTTGTAGCTCTATTTTTTGGTGTTTTTCATCAATTGTAATATCAATTGGATCTCTTAACTTTTGATAGTGTTCGACTGCACCGTCTTTATCTTTATATTTTGGTGCTTCCGTCTCAACAATTTGATATTCACCGTACGGGATTTCATTCCATGTAATAATACCATTTGCATCTGTTATATCATTCATTTCTTTCCCATTAACTTTTATAACATTACCTTTTTTATCTTGTAATTGGAACTTCGCACCTTCTAATTTAAGCGTCTTATCCTTACCATCAACTTTTTCAATTTTAATATTTCCCGTTGTCGGTGTGACCACCACTTCATTAGATGGCTTTCCATCTTTTTCTGATGAAACATCATCTTTGTTTACAAAATCAAGTACTGCTTTGTTTGGAATTTTCACTCCAGATTCAACATCACTTTTAATTTTTGCAGTAATTTGTAAATGAAGCTCTTTTCCATTTATTTTTGAAAAATCTTCAATCGTAGCGGTTACTTTTTGGCCTTCTACAACTACTTTTACACTATCATCTTCAACTTTCTTTCCATCAACCATAACAATTGGTAGGCCTTTTATTTCCAAACGATCATCTAAAATATCTGTTACAACATATTTTTTATATGATTGAATATCTTCAGGAAGTAGTGTTTTAATATCATACGTATAATCTGTCTCTTTATTAATTCCAGCTACTTTTGAACCGTTATTTATACTTTTAGTAATGGTAGGTTCTTTATAGTTCTTTATATCGTCCAGCTTAACTACTTCACCAGATTCCTTAATAGAGAAAGGACGCTCCTCTTTACTAGTTAAATAACCTGTTGGAGCCTTATGCTCAATAAAATAATAATAATCCCCATATTCTAGCGAATCAACACGAACTTTACCATCTTCACCTGTTACTAATGAACTCGGTGTCTTAACTTGTGTACTTGTTCCATCCTTATTCTTTTTAAATAAATGGAACTCTGCATCTTTTAATACTTTACCGCCTTCACCTTTTTTTACGAATTCTACTGAACCACGTTTTGTTTCATTTTTAGGGTAAATATGAACATCGTAATTTAATTCTTTACCGTTTGTACTTGTCATTGGAATATCAACTATAAAAGTAGTCATGTCCAATTCAATATGTTCTGGACCTTTAATAGCTTTTACTTCATAACGTCCTAGTGGAAGATTTGTAAAAACAGCTTCCCCTTTTGCATTTGTTACCTTTGTAATTGCAGCATCTTTGACTGGCTTTGCTTCTTCTTTTATAACAGTTCCATCATTTGAAATTTTTTCAAATGACTCAATTCGTTTAATTTCAAAAGTTACACCTTCTAAAGGTTTTGCCCCTTCTGGAACAGTTTGTCCTTCTTTTCCATTACCTTTTGTAGTTGTTTTAAAGTCTTTACTTTGTTCAAACTTATGAATCGTTAAAGTACCTGTACTTTTTGATTCAGCACTAACCGTCATATTCATTAATGCCGAAAAAGCTAATACACATATTAATAATAAGCTAAAAATCCTTTTCATTATTCGTCACTCCCCTATTGTGTCTACCTTTGTTGCAAACTACTAATCTATTTCATAATCTTTCTTTTTCTGAAGAAGAAGAAAGATGTAATAAACATCAATATTCCACCAATTACATAAAAGACAATTGTTCCTATGCCACCTGTTTCAGGGATAATCCACTCATTTTTATGATTTACTATTTTTATTTTTTTGGTAGATACATCGCTAGTCACATGAATTTCAATTGGCTCTTTCATAAGCATATATCCTACTGGCGCTTGCACTTCTTTTAACATATATTTTCCAACTAGCAATGGATTAGAAATAGCTACACCATTTTTATCCGTTGTTAATTCAGATACTACTTTTCCACCTTTATCAATCACTTGAAATACTGCGCCTTCTAATTTGATATTTTCATCGTTCGCATCTACTTTTTCAATCTCAAACTTCCCTAATGTTGGTGGTACTACGAATACTTCATTTGACACAATTTTTTTCTGATCAAACAGTAATTCTGCTTTATTTGGAATACCATCATTCACATTGTATTTCGTTAGTATATCTGCATTTACATTAGCGTTTAGTCTTGACTTAATATGCATTGTATACGATTGATTCGCAAGATAAGTATAATTTCTGTCCTGCTTCGGTAACTCAATACTTACTTTCTTTAATTGTTCATCAATTTGCGGTATAACTTCTATTTCTTCTCCATCGCTGTTTACAAGTCGTACTTGTAGGACAGTTAACACATCTTCTAAGTCATCCTGCAATACCACTTTTTCAAGGTTCATGACATCATTACCAAAATTATAGTTTACATGCCATGTAAACTCTTCACCTACACTTTGTAATGTCGCCTTTTCCACTTCTTTTTCATCTGCATCCGAAACCATCTTTCTTACTTTAGGTTCCTTTGCTTCCACATTCGTTTTTACATTCGGTTTTTGTGGTGGTAAATCTTCATTATCTGGTGTTTTCCCCTCAACAACCGCTATGTTCTCAATTTCTTTCTTTTTTAATGCGTCTTGCGTAACTTTCACTTTAAAAGTTACCGTTCTTTCTTCTGTATCAAGTACATCACCAAAGTTTACTTTGATCGTGTTATCCTCATACGATCCTTCATCTTCGTCAATTGCATCTGTCATTCGCTTCCCATTCAACTTCATACTACCAGCTACATATTCCACTCCTTCAGGCAGTTTATCCATTAGATGCATATCTTTAATTAGCCCATTTTCTACCTTATTTCGAACTTTAATTTGATACTCGAATTCATCATTGACATGAAATTTTTCTTGCCTTTTATCAACAATCTCTTTCTTCGATTCTAGTTGTCCAGACAACGGATCGACTGGTGTTTCAACTTCTGGTTTCTCCTTATCTTTCGAACTATCCGTCTCAACTATTGCTATATTTTTTATTTTCTTATTTGCCATTTCCGGTTTTACAACAACTTCAAACGTTATTGCTTTCTCTCCCTCGCCTTTAAGGTCGCCGAAATGGGCATAAATCGTTCCATCTTTTATATGTACATGATCTTCATCTTCAACATCCGTTTGTTCCTTCCCGTTTATCTTTAACGTATTTGGAACATATTCTACTCCTTCAGGAAGTTTATCCGTAAGTTTAACAGATTTTAAGAGAGAATCTGGCACACTATTTTTAGCATGAATTGTATATTCTAGTTTGTCGCCAACCTTCAGCGTACCACCGTTTATATCCTTAGCTAGTTTAGTAGCTACTAACTTCCCGGGTTTCTCCTCTCGTTCGGGTAATACTTTCACTACTACTTTATTAGAAGAGTTATCCTCAACTTTACTTCCTGTTAACTCATCAATCCCTTGAACAACGGCAGTATTAGGAACTTCAGTTTCTACCTTTTCTCCCTTTAACTTCGCTTTAAATTCAACCGTTGTCTCCGGTGTTTTATCCGTATAGTTTCCACCTTTAGAAGCATTTGCTCCTTCACCAATTCTTATTGTTAACTTTCTTGTCTTTACGTCATAGTCAACCTGTTCTGTTTGATTTCCAGCATTCGGACCAGAAATGATTTTCACCGAATTCGGAACAAATTCTAGACGTGAATCTAAAACATCTTCAATTTTTGTATCAACAGAACTCGAATTCGGTTCAATGTTTTTCACCCGTAAACGATATGTAACTTCATCACCTGGCTCGTATTTTTCTTTTGCATCTACTACTTCCTTATCGATTACAAGCTCTGGCGCTGTTGCATTTACAGCAAAGGCTAATGTGTTTAATACGTAGTCGTCTTTTGTTGTATATGCTTTTAACTTTATTTCTCGTTGACCTGGCTTAATATATCCTGCTGGTAACCTAATTAAATCTGCATCAATTCCTAAATTATTTTTATAATCGGGATTAAAAGTACCTGGATACTTATCTCTCATATGTTCTTCATATTCAGAAATAGTGGAATTAAATATATTACCTGTTGGATTCAGCTTATCCGTAACTTCCTTCCAGGTATTATCTGTATGAACAGAAAGTTTATCACCTTGCCAATATCTATCACCTTGGACAGCGAAAACAGAAACTTTTGGATCTAAATCTCCATTTTTTGAAGCAAGAAAGTTTTTCACAGTAAATTCTTTTTCACCAGACCCAGTAGCTCTTTTCAATCCGCCATCATAAACAGTAAATGCTTTTCTTGTTTTTGACTTATCTTTCGTGATAACTAACATGTACCAGCCAGCAAAAGAATAATATCCATAATTATATGCAAGGTTTGTATTTGGATAAGGAATATTTGCTACAGTATAGCTTCCTCCTTTTGAATTAGAGGACTGTAAAGGCTTTGTAACATCTGCATAGTTAGAATAATAAGTACCATCAATACCAAAACCATAAAGCAAGCCACTACCGTAATACGTATTACTTGGTTTTACTTGAAAGCTCTTCCCTACCGGAGTAGTAAACTTTATTGGTGCTACATACTGTTGCTGCGTTAATTCATAACGTGTTGAGCTCCAATATAGCCCAGCCCATTCAATTTCAGCATCTTCTGGAACAGGAATATATGCCTTAGATGAATTTGTAGTTGTTGGATCATCATCTACATCAATGAGTTCACGTGTATAGCCATTCGGTGTTGTCGCGTAAGTATACGTTATATCTGAATACAATGCTGTTTTCTTCTGAGCTTCAGTAGCTTTAATACCTAAATTCACATTCCCAGTAGAATACATATCACCTTTATGAATAGATTGATAAGTAGGGTTATCGAATCCCTCATCATCTGTTACCGCTGCACTCACCTTACCAATCGAACTTAAAAACTGGTATTGAGATAACAGCAAGAATAAACTCATAACAACTATAAATACATTTAATATTTTTTTATTTTCTTTTATCCTACTGTGCAAAGAGGTCACCTCCTTCAATAAATTTTACTAACATATTATATATATATACTTTATATGTATTATTCTAATATAAATCATAAGATTTGTTAACAAAATATGTGATTTATTACTATTTTATACATTTTAATATAGAGATTTTAAGATTAATAATAGTATCTAATAATAATTAAGCTTTGAATATAAATAATATAGAAACTTCTTACTTTAAACCTATTTTATGGTATTTTATATAATGGTAATTGCAAAATCTTTATAACCAAATATAAAAGTTTTATAATTCCATACCCTATTAATAAAGGAGGCTTTTCATGAACCTTTCTATATACGAAGGTTTAGGTATTATTTTTTTCATAATCATTATTACTTACGCTCTC
Source organism: Bacillus cereus group sp. MS39 (assembly GCF_040448665.1). Lineage (NCBI taxonomy): Bacteria > Bacillati > Bacillota > Bacilli > Caryophanales > Bacillaceae > Bacillus > Bacillus cereus group sp. MS39. The sequence goes on from NZ_CP123058.1 coordinate 3,763,103, forward strand.
GCCCACAAATATTTATGGTCAAAAAAATTACTTATTATTCTATTTATCGTTAGTAATGCCATTTATCTTATTTGGCGAACTTTTTATTCGTTACCAACTATTAATCTCATAAGTATTATCGCGGGTATTATATTGTTAGTTACAGAGTGGGCTGGTTATTTACAATCTATCGTTTTTAGCATCATTTCATGGAAACCGTATAAACGGAAAGAAGTACCGTTATCTACTTTCGAAACATTACCTACCGTTGATATTTTTATCGCAACCTACAATGAGCCACTCGATTTATTAAAACGAACTGTCGCTGGTTGTACAATGATAACTTATCCGAAAGAGTTGCTCAATATTTACATTTGTGATGATGGTCGACGCGAAAGTGTTAAAAATCTTGCTAGTGAATTTTCTGTCCACTATATTACTCGTACTGAAAACACTCATGCTAAAGCAGGAAACTTAAATCATGCCATGACCCATTCGACAGGTGATATTATCGTTACAATGGATGCTGATATGGTCCCAAGAGCCAACTTTTTAGAGCGAACGATTGGTTATTTTTCTAAAAATAATATTGTATTTGTTCAAGCACCACAAGTGTTTTATAATGCTGATCCGTTCCAATATAATTTGTTTTTTGAAGATAATATCGCCAATGAACAAGATTTCTTTATGCGTCAATTAGAGGAAGGAAAAGATCGATTTAACGCTACGATGTATGTTGGTAGTAACGCTCTATTTCGCCGTACTGCTCTTGAAGAAATTGGAGGATTTGCAACTGGCGTTATTACTGAAGATATGGCAACTGGTATGCTACTACAAGCGAACAAATGGGAAACTGTATTTGTCAATGAAACACTCGCTGTTGGATTATCCCCAGAAACGTTTAGCGATTTATTAAAACAACGTGATCGCTGGTGTCGAGGGAATATTCAAGTCGTAAAAAAATGGAATCCTTTCACTTTAAAAGGATTATCTTTTATGCAGCGTCTTTTATATGCAGATGGAATTCACTATTGGTTTTTCGGCGTTTATAAAATGATATTTTTACTAGCACCACTATTATTTTTAGTATTTGATATTTACAGTTTAGAAATTAATTTTATGCAATTATTTATGTTTTGGGCTCCTGCCTTTTTAACGTCACAGCTTATTTTCAAAGCTGTTTCGAATAAAAAACGAACGACTACGTGGAGTCACGTATACGAAGTAGCTATGGCACCTTATATGGGATTTGCTATATTATCAGAAACGTTCTTACGAAAAAAGTTTCAATTTCATGTAACGAGAAAAGGCGTCCAAAATAATACGAGACATTTTTTATGGATTGCAAGTGTCCCTCATCTCGTGCTACTAATATTAACAGTTATTGCACTTATTCGGGCAACACTTATGCTCTTATACCCTGCGCAATATCATATTGAAAGAGAAAGTTTATATATTAATATTTTCTGGGTACTATACAACGGGGTAGCGATTATCACTTCATTATTTGTAGCATTTGAAAGACCGCGTTTCCGAAACTCTGAACGTTTCGTAGTAAATTTACCAGGTACTTTACAAACCGAAGATATGACGATTTCTTGCCACGTCCTTGATATTAGTGAAACTGGTGCACGTTTTGAAGTAGATTCATACATTCCATTTGAAACTTTATCAAGTCTATCTTCCTATACATTATCTTTTGGAGAGGTAGAAAAGATTCATAGTAGAAAAAAATGGATTCGGAGACAAGAAAATTCTGTGCAAATTGGCGTGTCGTTTCATGATGTATCCCATGAGCAATATTGTAAACTCATTCTTCATCTATTTAGTAAACCTGTTAATGACCGGGTGGAAAAGGTGTACGATAAGGCATTTCTTACACTAGCAATTGCATCTTTCATAAAAAACACAAAGAAATCACCAAGGCAATTTCGCAGGCAACATATACGTGAACAACTTATGACTCCTGGAACATTACATATGAACGGGATGCCAATTGAAGCGACCATTATCGACTATAGTACCGGTGGGTGTCAAATACAAACGAACACCCCACTCGCGATTGACCAAATTATACAAGTTACAATGAATGAGCGTAATATTCAAAAGAAAAAAGCGCAAGTATGTTGGATTCAAAAAAAAGGTCGTAAAATATATGGTGGATTAAAATTTACAGCGTAAAAAAGAAAAGAAGCCTCGTGCTTCTTTTCTTTTTATTTCGTGCTAAAATTCAAACTATGAAATAATTTTCAAGGGGGAATTTGAATGAAGAACACATCGCAAAAAGCGAGTCATTATTATGCAGTTATATTCACTTCTAATTTATCGAATGATACAACAGATTATAGTACCGTTGCCGAAAAAATGGAGGAACTTGCAAAGCAGCAACCTGGATTTCTAGGTGTAGAAAGTGCACGAGATCATTCAGGACTTGGAATCACAATTTCTTATTGGGAATCACTTGAGGCGATTGACAATTGGAAACAGAACGCCTTACATAAAGAAGCAAAAAAAAGAGGTCGTAAGCAATGGTATGAAAACTTCCACCTACGTATCTGCCTTGTTGAGAAAGAATTTAAGTTTCATAGAGATACATTGTAATTATGAAAAAAAAATTAGCTCTCGTTATTGTTCATGAAATATATGGTGTGAACGACCATATGCATCACGTTATCCACCACTTCACTTCATCCCATATAGATGTATTCTGTCCTAATCTTCTACAAACGCAACACGCATTTCATTATAGTGATGAAGAAAAAGCGTATCAACACTTTGTAAATCATATTGGATTTGATGATGGAAAAGACCAAATTGACGAATTCATCCATACTCTTTCAAGCAATTATACACATATTGGACTTATCGGCTTTAGCGTTGGAGCTACCATCTCATGGCTATGTAGTAACAATCCGAAAATAGATTTTATTATCGGATGTTACGGCTCTCGTATACGCGACTATATTCACATGAAGCCTACATGCGCTACATTGCTTATATTCCCTGAAAAAGAAGCTAGTTTTTCAGTATCCTCTTTAATCCAAACATTGCAGCAACAAAAAAATCCTTTATTAGAAATACAACAACTACACGGTGAACATGGTTTTCTAAATCCGTACACTGAAAAATATAACGTGCACTCTACAAAACAAGCATACAATTTAATAGATTCGTTTCTTGTAAAAACACTCTTATAAAGGAGATTTAAATGACGCTTACATTACTCTTACTTATTTTCATATTCATTGCCTTTTTCTCAGCGCTAACTATTATTTTTGTAACCGTAAAAAAGGGGGAGTTTTCAAAACGTCCCTACTTACAATCTATTATCGTTTCCATTTTATTTTTTGCAAATTGGATCTTATATTTAACATCTTTTTATGGTTTACTTCCCGAGGTAGTTAGCGAGTTCATATTCTTACCCATTTGGTTTTTCCTTTGTATTTTAGGATGTATCGTTTTTTGGCACGAATGGAGAAACAATCGTGTGTTCTCAATATGTATTGGTTTTCTTTCCTTTATTAGTTTTCTATTTGGTTTATTGTTGTTAGTTCTTTCGGGGATGTAATAGAAAAAGGAAGAAAAGCAAACTTTCAACTTTTCTTCCTTTTATGTTTACCTTTAGCTTTCATTGTCACTGATTCACAAGGTGTATAATAAATTTGAGGTGTCGCTCTATCAACAAACATCATAAACGTAATGAAGCCGATAATAAAGAAAATAAACAACGTTAACAAAATTGCTCCTATCGTTAAAAGTATCATAACACCACCCCTATATTTTTCATGTTATTACACTTTTCGCTATTATATGAGCGTAATCCTTTTTAGAAAAAGAAACGTAACAAAATAATCACAATCACTCCTGTTAATACTGTACCTAACAAACTACGAGTATATATCGCTACAAGAAATGTTGGAATTGCTGCGATCAAGTAATCCCACTGCATCGTCTCATGCATAAATAATACTTGGGCTAAAAGTGCTGCTAATATCGCAATTGGTATGTAATTTAACCATTTTAAACCCCAGTCTGGAATTTGTAGTTTGCTAAATACGAGTAGAGGTAAAATACGTGGCACGAGTGTGACAGCTCCTGCTGCTAGTAAAAGTAATAGTACGTCCAATCTCATTTCCATTTTTCAATCACAACTCCAATCGTCGCAGCTAGTAATGTTGCGATAATAACCGCTATACTATCTGGCATAAATAAGTGTGAAACGTATGCGATCATAATCGCTACAATTGCAACAGTAAGATGAATTGCTAGTTTCGGTTTACTACTTATGAGCTGAAGGACAAATAATCCGATAAACATTGCTGGTAATGCATAATCCATCCCGTACGTATGTGGATCTGGTATCCACTCACCAAACAGCCCGCCGATAATAGTAGCAAGAATCCAATTTAAATATGCTGTTACATTTAAGCCCATCATCCACCTGTCGCCTACATATCCTTTTTGCGCTGCACGCTGTACTGCAACGCCGAACGTTTCATCTGTAATTTGAGAACCGATAAATACGTTTTTTAATAGTGGAAGTTTCGTAAAGTATGGTGCAAGGGCAGCACTCATTAGAAGGTGGCGTAAATTAACAAAAAAGACGGTGAAAATAATTGCTGAAGCAGGAGCACCAGCTGCATACATACCAGCTAATATAAATTGGGCAGAACCTGCATAAATTAAAGTGGACATAAATGCAATTTCAATGATGGAGAAACCTGCTGTTTTTGCAATTACACCAGCTGCTATACCAATGCTCAAATAACCAAATACAGTTGGTAAACAATCTTTTACTCCTTGCTGAAATGTATCATCGCTTTGCAAAGCTACATGTGCCTGAGCTTTACTCATCCTTATCATCCTCCATTCCTTCTAAAGTTCGTTTTCCTGTTACGACATGAACTAAATCTATATTTTCACGCCACAACGTATCTAACTTATTAGCTCCAAACTCCTTCGTAATTTCTTCGACCATAATATCGTGCCGCACATACTCTGTAGCAACGAGAACTAGTGCTGGGTCATACGTTGTAACGGCCCATGAAGTGCTATCATTTGAGAAGTTCGCAATTAATACTTCCTCTCCATCACGCGCAATAACAGTTAAATGACCACCCATTCTCTTTTCAACAACGTGGGGCGTCATATAATTATGGTGAAACGTCGCGCCTATTTTTATATTTGGAGCGCCAAATAAGATTGAAAATATATGTACACCTTCCTCTTCCTTTTGATGAAGATATGGCTCAATTTCATGCACTTGATCTTCCCATACAGAAATCCATAACTCTTCCTTCGCCCTATTAATTATATTGCATATTTCTTTTACAACACGATCATTTGAGCGAATATACGAAATTACATCTATTTGTCGCTCTTGTTCTAAACAATTTAATTTCTCATCTAAAAACTCAAAGGACTTCTCAAAGTCTTTTCGCATTCGATTCATTAATTCCGTAGCTGGTACTGGTACATATTTCACCGGTTCTGACGGAACAATATGCACCGCTCCTTTATCCATCAATTTACCGAGTACTTCATAAATCATCGAACGAGGTACCCCTGTTTGTTTACTCACTTCATACCCAGTTACTGGAGAATGTTTTAGTAGTCCAATATACGCTTTACATTCGTACTGAGAAAAACCCAACTTTTGTAATTCCTTTATAATTTCATCCATCGGTAACCCCTCACATTCTATATAACTCTCATCTCAAAACGATGTATGTATATTAGTAGTTATTAGTATACCTACTAATATAAAAAAACAGACCCGTAAAGTCAATTGATAATTCTGAAATTTATACCGAAAATAAAAAGCCTTCTTATGAAAGGCTTTTTATACATATCCTGTTATTTTAACTGCAAAGATTTTGATGTATTTCCCCTTAAATGTTCGCGCAAAGTAGAACCTGTATATTCTTCTCTAAATACACCAACCTTCACAAATAAAGGAATGACTTCACTAAAAAATAGATTTAGTGACTTTGGAGGTCCTCCTGGAATGGCAATAAATCCATCTAACGCTCCGGCCTCAAATCTATCCATAATTTGCTTCGCAACGTCTTGCGGTGTACCAACTGCAACCCAATGTGCGGAGCCAACAACTTCTGGTCGTTCTAGTATTTGTTCAACAGTTGGTTCATTTTTCATAATGAACTTTCGTAATAATTCGGCATGTGTTTTACTGCGAACCGTTTGATCCCGACTTGGCAGCATCTCTTCTGTAACCTTACTTTCCAGCGGAATCCCTCTAGCGTCTAGTCCGAGAACCATTTCAAGTAACGCATATCTCTTCTCTTTTGTGAGATGTTGATGAGCTTGCCTATGCATTTCTAACGCTTCTTCATATGTATCACCGATAAAGAAATATAATCCAGGCAATACACGTATATCATCTTGCTTTCGGCCATGCTGTTCTGCTCTTTTTCTTAAATCTTGACGCAGTTCCATTCCTGATTCTACATCTGGCGTTGCAGCAAAAATTGCATCAGCAACAGAAGCAGCAAAATTCCGGCCTGACTCTGAAGCGCCAGCTTGGAATAATGGCATTTCCCCTGAAATATGTTGCGGAATATTAAGTGGACCTTTCACCTTAAAGTATTGACCATTATGCTCAATTGGCTTTACCATTTCTCTAATAACATCGGGATTATGTGCTTTCAATACTTCATTAGGGTGACTTCCCCAAAGTTTTCTTACTAACGCTGTACATTCTGCCGCTTTCGCGTATCGTTCCTCAGATGATGGCATCCCTTCCTCACCAAAGTTTTCAGCACCGTCAATGGATGTAACAATATTCCACCCTACTCGGCCGTTACTAATCCAGTGTAAAGATTGTAATTGCCTCGCTAATATATATGGTGGATAAAACGAAGTTGATGCAGTCGTAACGACTCCAATTTTTTCTGTTGCATATGCAATAGCCGTAAACAGTAACGTCGGATCTAAAATGACATTTCCCTTATTACGAGCAATTAAATCTGGGTGCGCCACTAAATAATCGGCTTTAAAAACAAAATCTAACTTCGATTTTTCTGCTTGTTTCGCTAGTTCTACTTGCTCATTGATTCCCGAATCAAATATACAATCTTCTTTCTTTCTAGAAATTAAACATAATCCAATACAAAGTTGTTTTTTTGTAGACATACACACCATCCCCTTATTTTTAATTCACTTAGTTAAACAAATATTACTGTCATGATGAAATTCCATTCTTATGAAAATAGATAAAATGATATTGATAATCATTATCATTTTATGATGTAACTGTAATAAAAGCAATATAAAAAAGACTTCCTCTATGGGAAGTCTCCTATCTCAATATTTCATTTGCTTCTTTTTCATAAATTTTATCAAATGAAGTCATAACGCGTTGTGACGCTGAAATCATTTTTTGATCCGTCATAAGATCTGCCATCTCTTTCGTCATATCTACATTTGAATTTTCTAGCATATGGTTTTTTACTAAGCCTGTTCCGTTCGGTAAATCAGCAATATTCCCTTCTGCTAGTGTAAAGCTTTTGTTCTCTCTTTGCATTAGACGTGCATTTGCTTCTGCATCTACTGTTTTTGTTTGCAGGCGGGCAATATTATTTTGTGTTACTTCATCATATAATGTACCATCTGCTTGTACAGCTACCTTTGCTCCTTCAGGAATACGAATACGTTCATTATTCTCTCCCATAACATAAGCGCCAGATGATGTTTGCAGATAACGATCACTATTTATTGTAAAACTACCATCTCTCGTTAAAAACGTTTCATCGTTTTTAGATGTAACGAAAAATGATGTTGTACCGTTTGCACCGTCATCTAAAAAGAAATCTGTAGCACTATTTGTCATTTGTATATTTCCTTGTACTAAGTTCACATGCGTTGCGGCTGGTACTACAGCGTAATCAGTCGAACCGATATTTGTCACAGCCCCATCTCCGCGGCGATATGTGTCTTGTACATCAAATACTTTAGAAGTCATATTTTCTGCTTTAAATCCTGTCGTTTGAGCATTTGCAACGTTATTTGAATGAACATTAATGCGCTGCATGTAATTCATCATACCCATAGAGCCTATATAAAGACCGTTCATATTCGTTTGAATAAGGCAGTTGCCTTATCCTTCACCTCTTTTCTATGATGTTTGCAACATTTGTTTCGCTAAATGTTCAGCTGTAGCGATATGTATATGTTGCTTCACGTCTTGTCCGTCTGTCATTAATACAATTGGAGCCGATGATACTGCTGGAATTTTCAATAATTCACCACTACTTGCTGTTTCATCAAATTTCGTAAATACGATACCATCAATATGAATATCTTTAAAATTCGTAATGATTTCAATCATGTCTTTACTTTTCATCGAAGCTGATAACGTTAAACAAATGTAATCTGGCTCTACTTGTCCCATCGTTTCAATCATTTCTTCTACTGTTTCTGACGCACGATAATTTTTTCCGGCGGTATCAATTAAAATATAATCGACGTGCGCTTCTTCTTTAAAATACGTAAGTGCTCTTGTCATTGCAGCTTCATCACGTACAGCGATTACTTCAAATCCAATTGTCTTGACGTAATCTTGCAGTTGCTGTACTGTTCCAATGCGCGAATGATCTGTCGTAATAAAACCGACCGTTTTTTTCTTACCGTGAAACTGCCATGCCATTTTCGCAAGTGTCGTCGTTTTTCCAACTCCAGTTGGACCGATTAATGCAATTGTTTGCACTTCTTTTTCAAAAACGTTTTCCGTATTGAAATGGGATCTCATATCTTCCAATATATAGCCGATCACTTCTTCTTCTGTAATCATCGTCGCATTCTCAAACTTCACTTTTAACTTTTCAGCATATGCATGAATGAAATATTGTTCTACATCGTTTTGCTCTAGCATACGAATTACTTTTTGAATAATAAACGGTACAGATTCTTGGTTTTCTTTTTTTACAACCACTTCTTCTTTCTTGACCGGAACAACTTTTTTCACAGTTTTTTGCTTTTTTGTTACTTTCGCTACTTTCGTTTCTTCCGTCTGTTTCACAACGACGATACCTTTTTCAAACAGCTTTAATAGTTTCTCTTTCTTTCTTGTCCATTCTTCACTATTTCCTGTTTGCATCGCCGCATATGACATAGAAGTCGTCACGTTTTCTAAATTGTGCAGTACCGATTGAATTCCGTTCGCCTTTACAATTTGTTCTGAAGAATCATTTACAACATCCATTAGTTGTTCATGAAATTGAGCTGTGCCTTCATTCACTTCTTCCTGTTTATCCTCTGGAAAAGCAACTAACATTTCATAATTCTTTTTCCAAAAAAACGGGATATTTCGTTTTACACTTTCATCGACAACGTAATAATAATCTGTACCATATTGGTCAAATAACTTTCGATACAATTCATTTTTCGAAGCTGCTTTTATTCGCATTAACGCTTCTTTCTTTTCTGTACTTTCCATTACTTCACCCCCTACTATTCAATATAGGCAATTTGATCTACAACAATTTCCGGTGCTAATTCGCTAATACAAAGTACTTGCGCTTCTACTTGATAACGCTCAAGAAGTCTTACAATCGCAAATCTGAAATCTTTTCTACGCGTTAATAATACTGGTTCTCTTCCCATTAAACGAGCTTGTTTAAAGACACGCTGTACTTGTTCAACAACACGTGTTTCTAAATCTAAATCCCAGTTTAATAAGTAACCTTGGTATGAATTATTTACAACATCCGCATCTAACTCGATTGAATCTGAGAAGAGCGCCGCATAAATTTTACCGTCAGGATTTTTTGCATTTTCACAAATCACTTTTGAAATACATTCACGGACGAATGACGTTACACCGTCTACATGATTTTGATAAATTTCTTTTCCGTCAATAATACCTTCGATAATAGTTGGTAAATCACGAATAGAAATACCCTCTTTTAGCAATTGTTTAATAACATTTTGAACGAGTGATAAGTCGATTTCTTTCTTCTTAATTTCTTCTAATAAAACACCGTTATCATTTTCAAGCGAGTTAATTAAGTCTTTTACATGTTGACGCTGAATTAACTCATGAAGGTTACGTCTAACGACAACATCTAAATGTGTAATTAATATGCTGAGCGGCTCTAATACTTGATAGCCTTTCATTTGTGCATCTTGTACCATATGCTCTAAAATCCAATATCCATCTTCACCGAAAATCGGATCTTTCGCTGGTTCTGCATCTAAATCGGCCATTACATTCGGTGTTTTCAGTGCTAATAAATAACCTGATTTTAAAACACCTTCAGCTGCCTTCGCACCTTTAATACGAATAATGTAACGTCCGCGTGGTCTAAAACTCGTATTATCTTTAAAGTTAATGCCAGGAACGTTAATACCAAGGTCGGTAATAATCGACTTCCTCATGAGAACAACTTTATCCCGAGCTGTTTCCCCGTTAATTTTCTGCTTTACAAGTGCTGCTAAATCTAAACCGAGTTCTACAATAATTGGATATTTATCTGTAAATACTCCGAATGAATCTTCCACTTGTTGCAGTTGTTCATCTTCGCCTTGAATCATTTCTAATTCTTTTTGAAGCTCGTCTTCTTTTTCTTTCTTTATTCGGTTTTTATTACGAATTCCTAAGAAGACAATTGTTCCACCAACGAGTGCGAATGGTAGAAATGGTAGCGGAGTGAAAATACCCATCGCAATAAATAAACCACCAAGCGCATATACAACAACTTCATGCGCTAATAACTCTTTAAAGATACCTTCAGTTACTGTATCAGATGAACCATCAAATACACGCGTTACGATAATCCCAGTTGAAATCGCAAGCATTAACGAACCGATTTGGTTTACGATTCCGTCACCGACAGTTAACTGTGTATAGTGAATAGCTGCATCAGCAAAACTCATTCCCTGCTGCATCATGCCGACAATTAAACCGAAAATAATGTTTACGAATAAAATGACAATCCCGAAAATAACGTCCCCTTTAATGAACTTTCCGGCACCATCCATCGCTCCGTAAAACTCTGTTTCCATATTTAATTTTTTTCGTTTTGCCTGTGCATCTTTTTCAGTAATGATACGCTGGTTTAAATCCGCATCGATCGACATTTGTTTCCCAGGTAAAGAATCAAGTGTAAAACGAGCTGCAACTTCAGCTGTACGAGATGCACCGTTTGCAACGATAAACTGGAATATGATTAATACTATGAAAATAACGATACCAATTAATAAGTTCCCGCCAATTACAAACTGACCGAACTCTTCAATAACATGCCCCGCATTTCCGTCTGTCAAAATCGCTCGCGTCGTCGATACGTTAATCGATACGCGGAAAATCCCGATTAATAACAACATCGTCGGAAATGACTTTAATTCATCCCACTCGTTAATACTTGTTGCTCGCATATAAATAAGCACTGACATACTTAGTAAAAAAACGATAACGATATCAAGTATAAATGGTGGAAGTGGAATTAAGAGCGCCACTACGAATGACGCTGCTAAAAAGATAGAAAAATAGGTTCTTGCAGAATCTATCTTAAACACAAGAGATCTCCTCCAACCGCGCTATTATACTTCAAGTTCATTCGTTTGAATTAAATAGCGCATAACTTCAATTACAGCTACGTATAAATCTTCTGGAATCGTCTCATCTTCCTCGACTTGATAATATAAAGAACGAGCAAGTGGACGGTTTTCCACCATTGGTATTTCTTGTTCGCGGGCGAGCGTTCGTATATATAATGCAAGCTCATCTTCCCCTTTTGCAACGACAATTGGCGCCGAATCAACTTGTTTATTGTACCGAAGTACGACTGAAATATGAGTCGGATTGTTTACAATAAACGTTGCACCATCCATTTTCTTCGCAATTGTCCCTTGCAAGATGGCATGCATAAAGTTTTTTCGTTTTCCCTTTACTTGCGGGTCCCCTTCATTATCTTTATGCTCTTGTTTTACTTCTTCTTTTTTCATCTTAATATCTTGTTCGTACTCCCATTTTTGATAAATAAAATCAATAATAGAAAGAACGATTAATATAATTAAAATAGCTAAAAAGATAAATTTAATTTGCCTAATAATTTCAGTAAGCGACGCAGTCCAGTTAAATCCAATCATACTCACGATCTTCTCTAAATTCTTTTTAAAGAGAACGTAAGCGACGTAACCAATTAACCCCATATAAAATAGTGATTTCAAAATATCTACTAAACTTTTACGACTAAACAATCTCGTAAAATAATTTTTGGGGTTAATACGTGACGCTTTCGGCTTAATGACTTTAGAAGAAAATAAGAAACCGACTTGAATCATATAATTAAATAAATGAAAAGCGTATACGAGTATTAATATTGGCGCTGATACTTTTAGTAATAAAATCCCCATTAAATAAAAATACTCAGTTGAATCTGTATTTTTTCCAATTTGATCAAACAGTACCGCTACAGAGTTTGCAATCTCAAACCCTAACCAATCTCCAAAAAAGTAAACGACAACTGCCAATACAAGTATGGAAAATAAATTATTTAAATCTTTACTCCGGGCAATATTCCCTTCTTCACGCGATTTCTTACGCTTCTGCGGGGTGGCCTTTTCTGTTTTATTATCCTTTGCCATGCGCGTCCCCCTACTTCGTTAAGAAAAAGTTAAATAGTTTCGTATATTCCTCAAGCAATACGTCCGTCATATTTTTAAACACATAACCGAGCATTGGTACACTCATCGCAATAAACAAAATACCACATGTGATTTTAATGACATACGCATTCATAAAAACGTTTAATTGCGGAGCGTTTTTTGCGATTAAAATTAAAACAAAGTTAATGATGAACAAACTTCCCATAAGCGGAAGAGCAATTTCAACCGCTGATGTTATCGCAAATAATAACGTTGCGAGTAGACTATCTAAAAAACTAGTCGTCAGCAATTTTGAAATCGCCTCTGTATATTGAAACGACTTTAAAATCGTGGCAACGAAATAATTAATGCCGCCAAGTGAAATAAAAATAATGAGAAAGAATATATCAAAAATGGTTGATAGTAAAGTAGACTGTGAACCTGCATTTACATCAAACAAACTTGCTTGTGATAAACCGATATCAAAGTCTAAAAAATGCCCGGCCATTTTCGGAATGTTCCACAGCATTTCTACAATTTTTGAAAGCGATAATCCAATTACAATTTGCGTACCTGCATAAGCTGCTACGTCCCAAGTTGTCTTTATGTGAGAGACATCAACTTGATCGGCCACCGTAATGGAAAGAGCAAGTCCAAATGTAACTTTCGCCATTGCTGGAATGGATCGACCTGAGAAAAACGGTAAAAAATATAAAAATGAAGTAATGCGACAAAACGCAAAAAACGTCGCCGCCCATAATTCCATATTCATTTCATTCCACCTATCTTAGTACGAACGCAATAGCGATGGGATTTTATCAAATAAATCTAAAATAAGCGTCGTTAACTCTTGAAACATCCACGGACCTAAAATGATAATAACGAGTACAATACTCGCCATTTTCGGTAAAAACGTCAGCGTTTGCTCTTGAATTTGCATCATCGCCATAATGACAGCGATGATAATAACGACAATCATACTTACACCGGCAACCGGCATTAAAATCATAACCCCTTTATAAAAAAAGGTTTGAAAAATATCTATAATTGGTGACGTATTCATTTATATGACTCCTATCACATAGCATCAAACGCTTCAGGCGACCGTTTTAAACATAATGTCGACGATTTTTGTATATCCACCTAAATATACGAAAACGAGTATTTTAAATGGTAAACTTAAAATCATCGGCGGTACCATCATCATTCCGAGGTACATTAAAAGTGTACTAATAATCAAATCTATAAATACAAACGCTAAATAAATGAACATCCCTGTTAACAATCCTTTTTGAATTTGCGTTAACGTAAAGGATGGTACGAGCGTAAATAAAGAAAGATCTTTCAAATCTTTCGGCAACTCTTCACCGCGCACTTTCAGCATCATCTTTAAATCATGCTTATACGTATGCTTTGACATATATTCTTTCATAATCGGAGCTGTCGTCTCCGCAGCTTGACTTACTGTTATTTTCTCTTTCGTCATCGGATCCCACACATCGCTCTTCAGTTGCCCAAGTACAGGCTGCATCGTAAAGAGTGATAAAAATAATGCAAGTCCAACGAGCACTTGGTTCGGTGGTAAATTCATTACTCCAAGTCCTTGACGTGTAATCCCAAGAACGATCATAAAATAAGTAAAATGTGTAAATAATAGAACGATAGAAGAAGATAATGATAAAAGGGTAACGAGCGCAAATAGCTGAACGCTTGAATTACTCGTAAACTCTTTTCCATTTTCAAAATTAATAAAACCGTTTTGGGCCGCATACGCTGGATTTACAAAAATAATTGAAAAAACGATAGAAAATACGAAAATAATGGCTAATAATGATAACTGTTTCTTTATTCTCATGATGGATCCTCTACTTTTTTCGTTTCACTCTTCACCGCATCTTCTAGCGCTTGTTGAAACTGATTTCCTGTTCCTGTTAATTGCACAGACTGCACACCGTTATTACTAATAACCGTGAACACTTGCTTGCCATCCACTTCAAATAAAAAGGCGCTCGTTTGATGATTTAAATACACGCCGTCTTTCACTTGAATATGGCCATTTTCACCTTGTTTAAAAAACTGCTGTTTGCGCGTCTTTTTCGTCATATAATATGCACCGTAGCCGAGCGCACCAAACAGTAAAACGACTTGAAATAAGGTCGTCATATACGACATATGACTCCTCCTCTACTCTTTATCTTGCATCTGACTTTGCGCTTTCATAAGCGCAGCTTGCTTCTTGTCAGCTTCAATTTCAGAAATGATAATACCGAACTTCTCGTCCATTACGATCGCTTCCCCAATGCCAACTTTCATATTACTTAAATACACATCTACCTTATGTCCTAAGTTTTTCTCTACTTCCAGAACATCGCCCACTTTTAATTGCTTCACATCACCGAGCGTAATAGATGACTTCCCAAGCTTTACACCAAGTTCAATCGAAATATCCGAAACAGTATCAATATGTGCTTTACCTGTCTCATTTCGCTTTCCTGCAAATTCTTCTAATCCCATTAATGACACAGGAGATACTTCATGCTTCATATGGATCCTCCTACTCTACAAAACTTTTAAATAAGAGCGCCTTACGCGTTCCATCTTTTCCAATAAAACAATTAAATTTATGCTTTCCATCTACATAACCAAGCAATTCATCCGAAACTTTCGTATGAAGCGGAATAATATCTCCCTCTTCAATTTGTTCAATGTCACCCATTGTCATCTTCTGTTCACCAATCGCAACGTGAACAGGTTTAAACACTTGATTTACTTTCACTTCTACTTCAGACGTATACTTTTTACGCTTATCCGAAGAATGTTCGACAATATTTTCAGACGTTAACTTATCCATAATTTCTTCAACAGATAAGAACGGAATACCGATACGAACTGTCGTATTCCAAAAATCAGTTTTCATATTTACGTTCAGTAATGAAATGATATCACTCGCTGTCGTAATCTTTAACGCATTTGGATCTGTCTCTGTCGTTACAAATTTCGGTTTAATCTCTACAACACTTTCAAATGATTGCTCTAAATTTTTGCATAGAAGCGCAAAAATATTATCAAGCGTTAAAAACTCGAACGCCGTCAGTGGTCTACGCATCGTAAAGTTACGCTTACTATCTCCGCCGAGCCAGCACTCATGAATGTAAATAACAAATGCTAAATCAATCTCAATAACAATTTCTCCAAGCTCTGGAAGTCCGAGGTCAATGACGCAATATAAATAGTAATCTTTCGGCATTTTCTCCACATACTCACTCGTAAATGGAACTTGCTCTACTGTCGAAGGCTCTAAGTCAATTGGAATACGCATACGCGCTGACAACGTCTGTGACGTCTGTTTACCAAACGTAGAAGCAATCGCTTGCAAACTACGTAAATGTTCCACACCGAACTTCTCCGGTCTATTAAAATCATACTCTTGAAATTTATCTTGCTTCCCTGCTTCTTGTGCGAAAGCTGGCATTTCCTCGCCTTCATTTACCGCCTTCAGCAGGGCATCAATTTGCTCTTGGCTTAATTTATCGCCGCTCATGAAAATCCCCTTCCCTACCTTTTCAATTCAACGATTTCAACGTACATCTTTCCATTCTTCGTCAAAATCTTTCCGGTTCCAATCTCTTCATTCTCAAGCATAAGACGCACCGTATTTTTCGTTGAATTTTCAAGACGATACAATGTACCTTTCGTTATATGAAGCAGATCCTCAATTTTCTTTTTCGTATTTCCGATTTCAAAATAAATTGTTAACGGAATATCATCTTGTAATTTCAAATCTAGCCAACTCCCATATCATGTTCACGAAAATTTCATGTTCTCTCTATATAATGAAATCTCTTATTTTGAAACGTCGATATTTAATATTTTTTTAATATATCCTTGCGTTTCTTTAAATGGAGGTACGCCTCCGTACTTTCTCACATTACCAGGACCAGCATTATAAGAAGCTAGTGCTAATACTAAATCGCCATTATTTTTCTTTAAATAACCACTTAACTCTTTCACGCCGCCTTCAATACTTTCAGCTGGTGAAAATGGATTTTTTATACCCATCTCTTTCACATTCGCGGGCATAAGCTGCATAAGTCCCATCGCCCCTGCATGCGACACCGTTTTCGGATTAAAATTAGACTCTACTTCAATCATTTTTTGAATTAACGTTTTCGGAATTCCGTATGAACGGCTCACGCGATCAATAATATCCTCATACTTCCCTTCATTTGAAGAACGTATTTTTTGAATATTATACTTCTTCGTTAATCCCCACGTATCAACAGCCTCATTTTTCGTTTCCGGGAAACGTCGTTCGAACTCTTTTTGCGCAACTTGTACGTCATCAACTTTTTTCGTCTCAGGCTTTTCTTCCGGCTTACTAACTTCCTCTACTTTATGAATAGATTCTGCTTGTTTATTCACAACAGCTTCTATTTTCGTAGATTGTACCGGCTGACTCATATCCTCTACTTTTGCCGGTTGCGCAGTAGCCTTCGTCTCCTTCATAGGATCACTCTGCAACTTTTCTTGAAAACGACTACTTACGAACGCTTGCGGACTACTTAACTTTTGCTGAAATTGTCCTTTTTTATATGCAAGTACTTCTTTTACTATATTTCCAACTACCATAATATCACCTTTTCGGTAAACAAAGATAATCTAATATTAGAGTTTTTTCGTAAAGTTTGCAATAATCCTTTGCAATTATATTGTAATAAAAAAACGACTAAATTGTTAAACTGTTATTTTTTTATATTTATTAATTCAAATTTTCAGTTGACACCCATTATAGCAAGGCTTACAATAAGTTCGAAATCGATTTTTTCGCATATTACCGTTTTTCAATTTGCAGAAAAGTCAATATAAAAAAATGGGGGTTCTTTTACATGAGAATTAATACAAACATTAATAGCATGCGTACGCAAGAATACATGCGCCAAAACCAAACTAAAATGAGTAACGCTATGGATCGTTTATCAAGCGGTAAACGTATCAACAACGCTTCTGACGATGCAGCAGGTCTTGCAATCGCAACTCGTATGCGTGCACGTGAAAGCGGATTAGGTGTTGCTGCGAACAACACACAGGACGGTATGTCATTAATCCGTACAGCTGACTCAGCTTTAAACTCTGTATCTAACATTTTACTTCGTATGCGTGATATCGCTAACCAATCTGCGAATGGTACGAACACTACTGATAACCAAAAAGCTTTAGATAAAGAATTTTCTGCATTAAAAGAGCAAATCGATTACATTTCTAAAAATACAGAGTTTAATGATAAAAAGTTATTAAATGGCGATAACAAAACTATTGCTATCCAAACCCTAGATAACTCAGATACAAGCAAACAAATCAATATCAACTTAGCTGACACTTCTACTGCAGCATTAAAAATTAATAATCTAAGTATTGCAGGATCAGGATCAAACAAACCACTTAGCGGTGTTGGAACTGGTTTAATTACAGCAGCTTCTAACCAAGCTACTGTATTAAAAGACTTAACTGCTGGAGCTGGTGAAGCTGGTGAAACTCCAGCAAAAAGAATAGCAGCAGTAGCGGACTTCCAAAATAAATTTAATGCAGTTAAAGGCAGTCTGAATACTGAGGATGCAACAAAAATTACTGATGCTATTGATAAATTCAATGGAGATACTTCAATTGGAAATCTGAACGAGATTGGTAGATTGTACGAAACTATGAAGCCGGCTATGGATACTGAAGTTACTAGCGCAAAAGATTTTGCAACTGCTTTAACTGATCTAACAGGCGTTGCTGGCGGTACTGGTGATAGCGATCTTAAAAGAACAGCTGCAGTAAATTCTTTCGCAAGTGCTTTCGATAATATTAAAGAAGGTTTAAGTAAAGAAGATGTAACAAAAATTACTGATGCAATTAGTAAATTTAGAAAAGCTGATGGAACTGGTAATACCCTTGAAAATGCACAAGAAATCGGAAAATTATTTACACAAGCAGCCGCTGGTACTTCATACAATGCATCTAATGCAATTAAATCAATTGATGCTGCATTAGAAACGATTGCATCTAACCGTGCAACTCTAGGTGCTACATTAAACCGTCTAGACTTTAACGTAAACAACCTTAAGAGCCAAGCATCTAGCATGGCTTCAGCTGCTTCTCAAATCGAAGACGCTGACATGGCGAAAGAAATGTCTGAAATGACTAAGTTCAAAATCTTGAACGAAGCTGGAATCAGCATGCTTTCTCAAGCAAACCAAACTCCACAAATGGTTTCTAAATTATTACAATAAGCCATTTGAGTTAGTTTTATGAATAAACCTCTCTGCTTGCGGAGAGGTTTATTTTTTCTATATAGACAGATTATTTATAAAAGCTGTCTTTTTTATGTGGAAGAGAATATCCACGATATGTAGAAACGGTCAGTGCTTATCTTGATTCCCTCTTATGTTAAAACACAAACAGCAAATAAGCATAAGCCCCTTTATCCTCCCATAACCGTTTATTGGATTTAGAGATACCGACTATATCAATCTATAAGGAGTGTCTATTATGCGTATTGGTACGAATGTTTTGAGTATGAATGCTAGGCAGTCGTTGTATGAGAATGAGAAGCGTATGAATGTTGCAATGGAGCATTTGGCTACTGGTAAGAAGTTAAATAACGCTTCTGATAATCCCGCTAATATTGCGATTGTGACTCGTATGCATGCGAGAGCGAGTGGTATGCGCGTGGCGATTCGTAATAATGAGGATGCAATATCGATGCTTCGTACGGCAGAAGCTGCACTTCAAACTGTGATGAATATTTTACAGCGTATGCGTGATTTAGCTGTTCAGTCTGCGAACGATACAAATTCAAATAAAAACCGTGATTCGTTAAATAAAGAGTTTCAATCTTTAACAGAGCAAATTGGCTATATTGGCGAGACGACTGAGTTTAATGATTTATCTGTATTTGATGAACAAAACCGACCTGTTACGTTAGATGATATTGGTCATACAGTAAATATGATAAAACATATTCCCCCTTCCCCTACAAAACATGACATCAAGATTTCAACAGAACAAGAAGCAAGAGCGGCAATTCGTAAAATTGAAGAGGCATTGCAAAGCGTATCACTTCATCGTGCAGATCTTGGGGCTATGATGAATCGTTTACAGTTTAATATTGAAAATTTAAATAGCCAAAGTATGGCCCTAACAGATGCTGCATCTCGAATTGAAGATGCGGATATGGCGCAGGAAATGAGCGATTTTTTAAAGTTTAAATTGTTAACTGAAGTTGCCCTTAGTATGGTTTCACAAGCAAATCAAATACCGCAAATGGTTTCCAAGCTACTACAACCTTAAAAATCATCTTTCTTCTTTGAAACGATTCCATACAAAACAAAAGGGAAATACATATAAACTATGTATCTCCCTTTTGTTTTGTACCCAAATTTTATTACTGTGTTACAGTCATAACCTGTCCACTACGATCAACCATAATCTTCATTTTACCGTCTTGTGCGTTATATAACCCTAATTTATGCAAATCTTGTTTACATTCTTTTACAAAGAAAGGCAATGTGCGAATTTGATCGATATCAGAGCTCGTAATGAAATGAATTAAATGATGCGTCATTTCTTTTATATCATGAACAAGTTCTTCCTTTTCTCGCTTTAGCCTTTCATTTTCATCCCGTAATACATGCAATTCGCCTTCGAGTCCACGTGCGTTCTTTTCATCCTTTGAACGCTCTGCAGCCATGCTAGAAAGCTTATAGATTCCTTCCATGAACTGATGTAGTTCACGCTCTTTTCTTTCACTACACTGGCTAATTGTTTCAAAATTATCAACGATACCAGATATAACTGTTACAAGATTTTTTTCGGTCTCTGTATTTGGAACTTCATTTCTTAATTCTTGTTTGTTTTCTTTTTTCATTTCAACGATTGTTTCTTTTACAGGCGTATATTTTCGCTTTCGTCCTGGTTTTTGTTTTTCGATATTTTCAAACGGTATTTCACATTTTTTTAATTTGTAATACGTATTTTGTAATTGACTTTCTGTTTTTGGGAAAAGATTTAGTTCGTTTTTACTAACGTATTTTGAAATATTAATAATGTTTAAACCGTGACGTTGGCAAAATTGATACACTTCATACAGTAACTCTAGTTCAGACTTCAGCCATGTGATCGTTGATTTTTCATATGCTCGCATCCCGCCATTTTTTTCTACATCTATTTGAAATAATACCATTCTATTATATAAATCAACTAGTTCTTCATATTTTACTTGGAATTGTTTTTCTATTGTTTTAAATTCCACTTCTAGTTGCATATCGTTCATTTTATTATTTGACATGTTTTGTAAGAGACTTAATACATTAATTGCTGTGTGGTGATACATAATCTGTGCCACTCCCCCTCATCCTTTCGCAATTCTCATCTGACTCCCATGTCTTTTCAGAAAATAGCAATTTTTACATATCCATATTATAACATTTCTAAATTATCTGTCAAATAATAAACATACAAAAACGTATAGAAAATATAGAAATAGAAAAAGATTTTTTCATTAATATGTATAATTGCATATTAACTACTTTTAATTATATTATATGGTATTTAGAATGTAATTTCACCGAAAAAATTTGCGTTGTCACGAAAAATTACTAAAATCATCCAAAGATACGTTTTTTTATATTTTTAAATCAAAAATCTTCAATTGAAGATTTTTCATACATACAACCTCAAACATTCCATCTTTCCACCTATACAGAGTATAAAATACTAAAAAGGAACTAACCAATACTACACATGGCTAGTTCCCTTCTCTTCACTAAAAGAATAGAGTTGTAAATAGAATCTACAAATCTTCAATTGAAGCTTCACTTCTTCCACTTACCTAAAACTACTCCATATCTCTGGTCTCACATCGTATGGGACCCTATTAAGCACTGACCGCTACATACATGGCTAGTTACTCTATTCCTGATAAACAGAAGAAGATTATACACCAATTCTCTCGGTACCCCACTTCCCCTATTTACCTAAAACTACTCCATATCTCTGGTCTCACATCGCTCAGGGCTCTATTAAGCACTAACCGCTACCACACATAGCTAGAGCTTCTATTCAAGCAAAAAGAATCTCTTTTAAAACTCTTTTACAACACTAACTTATCTACTAAGCCGATTAACTCTTGAATATCTGGCTTACTTACTTGCGCATTTGCTCCTACCGCTTCGCCTTTATGGAATAATTCATTTGTAATTAAGGAAGAGAAAATAACGATTGGTAAACGATTCGTTACTTCACCATCTTTAATTACTTTCGTTAAATGGTGTCCATCCATTTTCGGCATTTCAATATCTGTAATGAGCAAGTGAATATGTTCAAACATTTTTTCCCCTTGCTCTTTCGCTAACTTTTCAATTTGTGCTAACGCTTCTGCACCATTGCTAAAGAAGTTCATTTTCGTATATCCAGCTGATGATAATGTTTCTTCTAATATTTGACGAAGCATTGCTGAATCTTCCGCAATATAAATAACTTTTTCAGCTCGATCTGTTTTCTGTTCTAACCCTGCAAGTGATTTATTGTCATAACCAGTACCGCTAATTTCGCATACAATTTTTTCATAATCTAATAGTAAGATGATTTTTCCATCTAGTTTTACAATACCAGATGTCGTTTCTTCTAATCCCATAGACAATGAAGCTGGTTCATCGATTTGTTCCCAAGAAATACGTTGAATACGATGTACTTCATCCACACGGAAAATAACTTTCATTTGATTTAATTCTGAAATGATAAATTTCGTTTGATCAAGTGGCTTTGTCGATTTTAAATTAAGAGCTGTCGCTAAGTTAATAACAGGTAAAATTTCACCGCGTACTTGAACAACACCTTCAACTGCATGATGAGATTCTGGCACAGTTGTAACAGGGAATGGATTAATGATTTCACGTACTTTCATTACGTTAATACTAAATAGGTTTTCACCAACAGTATATGTAACAATCTCTAATTCATTTGTTCCGCTTTCTAATAAAATACTTTGTGCTTGTGACATAAAGGTGTCGCTCCCCTTTCATTATTTCCGTATATCTAATTATTAAGCTTTATTAAAACGAAAAAGTCAACTACCTATATGAAAAATATAGATAGTCGAATGATTCATTTCTTTATTTAGAAAAGCAATTACTCTTGTATAAACGAAGCAAGTGCCTCTAATAACACTTCTTGTGCTCCTACAATTTCTGTCGGCATCGCTTCCCATTTTTTTGAAAGCTCTGTTTCTACTCTTATTCTTAATTCTGTATTCATTTCTGCTAGCACATATTCTTTCGTTGCTATATCAACATCCAGTAACGCAAGCGCATATAGTTCCGGATCATTTATTTTTTCAAATAATCGTTTTAATACTGCGGGTGCTATATGTTTTAATTTTTCAATATGAATCTCTTTATCTGAAAATAGTAACTCATATTGAATAAACGTAACATTTTCTTTAATCACTTTAAAATAGCAATTATTTTTTTTATCATTTACAAAATAACCGTTCGGATCAGCAATTATACTCTCTACTTTACGAATTAAATCTGGCAAACTACTCGCCGACATTACAGTCCGCTGCTCAACCTCACTGGGCGAAATGAATGTAACGCGATACTTATTCTGCGCCATCCTCCTCACCTCTCCTCTTATAAAAATCTATCATCACAAACGATCCAAAAGGCACTGGTCTGCCATAAAACGATGAACCATCCCAGTAACCTTCCATAGATCCATTTTGCAACTACACTTCACTTACCTCTTCTTCAACTAACCTAGCAACTCTCCATATCTCTGGTCTTACACAACGGTCGTGCACCTACTAAGCACTGACCGCTCCAAAACACCGCCAGGTCCTCTCTCAAAACCTAAAAAAGGGCTTTTAAAATCTTTTTTAAGATCTTTTCAGTAACTCGATGTTATTGAACCAAAACGCTATCTGCTGATCCGCAATATCCGGCAACGTAACGAAAAACTCACGGCACTTCATCTCATCTTTAAACAGTTGATACTTCCACTCGCCTTCGCTACCAACACTTACGAAATAAAATTCGTGAATACGGCCAATGATTGCTTGTTTTTCACCAAATGAATAGGGAGGCACTTGCTTAATTTCAAATTGGTCTGGTAAATATACATGCTCTTCTCGTTCCATTTTTAACACTTGCTCGGCAAGTTCACGTTTGTTTTCGAAAAAAGGCAATTGTAAAATTCGCTCTTGTCTTGTCATACGAATAAAAAACCCTTTCTACTACTCTACAATTTTTCTTTATTATATATTATCGAATTAAGTTTACAACTTCATTTAATACTTCATCTGATACTTTAATTACTTTCGCATTTCCTTGGAATCCGCGTTGGTATAACATTAAGTCAACGAATTCTACAGATAAATCTACGTTTGCACCTTCTTGTGCACCACCACGTACTTTACCTGCGCCGTTTTGACCAGATGCGCCAAGTGCTAAAATACCCGTTGTATTCGTCGCTGTATAGTTACCATTACCTGTTTTCATTAGTCCGCTTTCGTTCGGGAACATCGCAACAGCTAATTGACCAGCTGACTTCATACTTCCATCAGAGTATTTTACCATTACGTATCCACCGTCAGCAATAAAGCAATCTTTAACAGTTGCTGCTGCTCTACCGTCTACATCTGTTACTGATAATGTTTTATCTGTCGGATGATTTGTTAAATTACTAAAATCTAAATTTATCGTTCCGCCGTTAAACGGGATATTTGCTCCTTGTTGTACCGGATCTGGATTTCCAACATTATTAAATTTCAAAGTACCTGTTGACCCTGCTCCTGTAACCTCTTCAAACTTTGGATCTTTTGCCGAGTCATTACGTCTTTGAACTTTATATGTATACTCGTGTTCACTCGTTTTCGTAAATTCTACACGCATCGTCCATGTATTACCGGCATCATCATAAAATGGTAAATCTTGCGTAATTTTACTTTCATTCACCGGGATATTCCCTTTAATTGTACCCTTCGTTGTTTGAATACCACCAATTGCAGTTCCCATCGGGATTTGTAATGGTCCTGGAATACCAGATAAATCAACTTCACCTGTTGCTGCATTTGCGGGGTATGCAAATACGTATTGACCTTCTGTGTTCGTAATATAGTAATTTGAAGATATTCCAAACGTACCTTTACGAGTAAATTCCATATTTCCGCCTGCTGAATCACCTACTACGAAGAAACCATTACCTTCCATTGCCGCTTGTGTTTTACCACCAGTTAACGTAATTGTTCCGTCGCTATAGTCTGTAACTGTACCGCTCATTTTCACACCGTTACCGATACTTTTCGGATTCGTTCCAGCGTATTTATTGTCACCTTTTGAACCAATTGAGTTGTTATATAGTAAATCATCAAACATAGCTTTTTGTTTTTTATAACCAACCGTTTGTGCATTGGCGATATTATTTGAAGTTACACTTAATGCATTTTGTGTTGCATTCATTCCTGTAATACTTGTATATAACGCTTTAATCATAACGTATGGACACTCCTTATGAATTTGTAGTTTTTACTTCTTCTGTTACTTTTTTCTCGTCTTTCTTCGCATCTTCTGGATTTGTTTCTCCAATTGGTTTATCGGACACTCTCTCAACGAAACGAAGGGATACAACTTTATTATCAATAACGAGCTGTACCTCATTATTTTCTGCGAGGCGAACTGTCTCTACTTGACCAGTGACTTTTTTACCATCACCATCAACACCTCTTACATACTTCCCTAAAAACTTCATTCCACCATCAAGCGCTGTCGAATACATTGTCGTTTTTAAAGAGTCTACTGCTTTTGTCATATTCTGTACTTGTTCCATAAGAGATAATTGCGCTGTTTGGTTCATCATTTGATTCATATCCATCGCATTAAATGGATCTTGATGTTGGAAACTCGCTAAAAACAATTTTAGGAAATCATCTTTCCCCATTACACCAGGCGTCTTTTGTTCTCCTGCTGCTACTCCATTCGTTTGCCCTACTGCCGGTTGTGCACCGTTAACAGATGCGTTCCTATTCTGCGCTCCTGCTTGCAATGGAATATGATTTGTACTCGTTGTATTTAATCCAACTGTTGGCACGCTTTATTCCTCCAATAATCCCGCAAATTCTTTTGATTCTCGTTTCTCATGTTTCGTATTTGCTAATTGTTGTTTTTGCCTTTGCTCTTGTTCTCGCTGCTCTTTACGATTTTCATCTTTATCTGAATAGCTAATTTGAATATTGATTTCTTTTTCTTTTAACTTCAATCTCAATTCATCAAAAATGATTTCCACACGTTTTTTCGCATCGTGTTTTTCCATTTCTACGTGAACATCAATCTGATCTCCGTGTTTTTTCATAAACACTGTTAATGTACCAAGTTTTTCTGGATTTAACTGAAATAGAACACGTTCTTGTTTCACTACAAACTTTTGCAGTGCTTCTACTTGTGCTTCCATTTTCTTTCCTAAGTCAGGCAATGAAACTTTCTCAGCGCCACTATTGGATTTTCCTATTTGATCGGTACTCGTCGCTTTATTTAATAACTCCGCACCCGCAGAATTCGAATCGTTTAACACATCACCTTCCGGCAACTCTATCTTTACATCATCGTCCTCAGCTTTCGGAAGATCTAAATCTAAGTCTTTGGACTCTTCTTGTTTCTTTGCAATATTACAAGTCTCTGTTTCTACAACCTTCAATACTTGCATCATTTGCTCCGGCATCTTCACTTTATCTAATGCCATTTGCATTGTATCTTCTAAACATATAGCATTTTTGATATTCATATTTGAAAGAAGTTCTTGTAATTGTTGTAATTCACCTGCGGGTAATTCGTTAAGTTTTATATTTCCATATTCTTTATATAACTCTTGTATTTTTTGTATGTATTGATATAACAATTCTGGCTGCACACGTAACTGTTCAATTGCAACCATTTGCTCAGATACAGCTAATAATAACTGTTCTGTCTCTTTTTTTTCTTCTTTCTTTACATTAGGCTCTTCTTTCGTTGCCGATTTTTTAGAAAGAATGTTTTCTTTTCTATCTTCTGGTGCATCTTCTCGTTTTGTTTTCTCCGTTTTCGGCTGTTGTTTATTTTCCATCCTCATCGCACGATCGAATGAAGAAGCTTCACTTTTGGATTGTACTTCTAGCCCTTTTTCTTTTTGCGGAGGTAAACTTTGTTGCACCGGTAATACAGACTGTATCACTACATTCACCTCATCCATTCATACACATTTTTAAATCAAGAAGCATTTTTTCTTCCTGCTTTTCTCGTACTTTTGCAAGCTTTTTACAATCTTCTTGATACATCTCATCAATGACACGTTCTTTTTCTTTTACTTGTTCTAAAAGGCTTTCATTTTTTCGAATAAAATCTTCTGTTTTTTTAATTTTCCGATTCCATTCTTCTATTCTTTCAGGTGAAAACGTATGTGAGGAAAGCATACCAGCCATAATACGTTGCCCAGTTTGTACGACTTTACTACGTGACTTCACAACATATAAATCATATTCTTTTTTTTGTTCTATTTTTCTTTTTTCAGCTGTTAATTCATACACTTCTTTCAAAATCTGTTCTTTTTCTTGATTTATTTGCAATTTTATCGTGTCGTACTGCTGCTTATCCACCTGTTTTCATAGCCCCTTCCTATTATAACGCTCTCTTTTTCTATTATATAGTTTTTTTACAAAAAAATCTGTGAAATATTAAAAAACAAAAAAATAAGACCTACAGGTGCGAGGTCTTATACTATATGGTGCACTGCTTGAACAATATCATCAAATTGGAAACGATCTGATCGACCTTGTTTTAAAAATGAATTTATACCTTCTACTTTATTTTTGCATTCAAAAACATAAGCATTTTCTTCATTTTCTTGAATCGTTCCTAATTTGAAATATAATTCATTTTCTTTATAAATAGATAAAATTTTTCTCATTTCATTTGCCAGTTGCCAATGGGTTGGCGAAACGATTTCTTCCATAATCCTACTTACTGAATCTAGCACTGAAATAGCAGGGTAATGACTGAGCGTTGCAAGCTCACGTTTTAATACAATATGTCCATCTAAAATACCGCGTGCTAAATCTGGTACAGGACCGTTTAAATCGTCTCCATCAACGAGTACAGTATAAATACCTGTTATAGATCCCTTTTGCGTTTTCCCAGATCGCTCTAACAGCTTCTTCATATAACTTTCCATTAAGAGTGTTTTACCGCCAATCGGTAACTCTTTAACGGCAATATCAACACTTCTACGTGCATCAGCAAAACGAGTAACAGAGTCCATCATAAGTAGTACGTTATTGCCCTGGTCTCGGAAATGTTCCGCGATAGATGTTGCAAGCTTAGCTGCACGAAGTTGCATAAGATGACTTTCATCTGACGTCGCTACGACAACGACGCTTTTCTTCATGCCTTCCTCGCCTAATTCTTTTCGAATAAAGTCTTTTACTTCCCGGCCACGTTCTCCTACTAAACTAATAACGTTTATATCAGCTTTTGCATTTTTGGCAATCATTCCGAGTAAAGTAGACTTACCAACACCTGATCCAGCGAAAATACCAATCTTTTGACCGATACCAATTGTTAGCATAGAATCAATGGATTTAATTCCCGTTTCAAATACATCAGTAATCTCTTCCCGTTCAAATGCATGAATAGGCGGAGCATCTAACTTTATTTTTTGCAATGGAATGTTTTCAGCGTTTTCATTTAGCACTTCGCCATTTGCACTTAACACTTTTCCGAGTAAATGATTACCACGAGGAATAACAACATCTTCAGCAATTAATGTAACTGAATCTCCGTAACATACTTTTTCTGTCTGTTCAAATGGGAGTAACATATTGTTTTCTTTTTCAATCGCAATTACTTCACATAAAACGCTATGTTCTCCAACGAGACAAACATCACCAATTTTCGCCTTTGGCCCTTTCGCTACGAAAAACTGCTCTTGCACACTATGAACTTTACCGACTTTCGTAAAAAACGGCGTTTCAATAAACGTATTCCATTTTTGGTTTTCATTCATTAACAGTCGATTCATACATTTTGCTCCTCAAATAACTTCTCTTCTTCCCATTTCTGGCGAAGTTTCGCAAATATAGGTGCAAATTTAAATTCAAAGAACTCTTTCTCTTCTTCCAGAACAAATTCACCGAACTGTAAGGAGAAATCGTATTTCCATTCTACTAATTGTAGTAACCAATACTCTTTCGTATTTTCCTTCTCTTCTTGAATACGTTCAAATGTTTCAGGATGTACGGTAATGACTAATTTTTCAAACGAAGTAGGCAATGTTTGAACGATACCAGTTAAAATAGGTAGCACATCAAGCAATCGCGCATCAACTGCTTGATTCACAATTTTTTCTGCTAGTTGAAAAGATTGATCCCATAACAATTCCGTCCATTCGTATGCTGTTTCTTGTTGCTCTTTTTGAAACTGCATATGTGCCGATTCTATCTCTTTCATCTGCTGCTGAACGTGCATTTGAAATTGTTCTTGATCATGTAATAATTGCTGGCGCTCTCGTTCTAACATTTGCTGTTCTTGCCTTAGTTGATTCAGTTCAACATGCAATGATTGTTGCTGTGCAAGAAGCTCTTCATGGTCCACTTGTATTTCTTCTTCTACGTGAACTGGTATTGGTTTTGGAAATTGTAATTCATACGTTTCTTCAGAAAAAGAAACAGAATTCTTCGGAATTCTGTTTTTAAATAAGGACATCATCTTCACCTCTTTGAACGATAATTCTTCCTTCTTTCTCTAGCTTTTTCACCGTACCTGTAATTGTTTGCTGTGCTTTCTCAGCATCCGTCATCTTAAGTGGCCCTAAGCCATCTAATTCTTCCAGAATCATCTCTTTACGGTTTGTAGACATACATGTAAATAATTTCTCTTTAATTTCTTCTTTTGCAATTTTAAGCGCTTTTGCAATGACACCGTTATCTGTAATTTCCTCTAGTACACGGCGAAGCGCAAGATCTTCAAGACCAAGTAAGTCTTCAAAGACAAACATATTTTCTTTAATTTTCTCAGATAATGCATAATCAACTTCATCCAGCTTTTGAAAGACTGTTTTTTCAACGCCTCGTGAAACGTTATTTAAAATGTTCACAATTGTTTTCAAGCCATCTGTTTTATTAATTGCACTAAATGCCATATTATTTAATTTCGCTTTTAATAACTCACCAATTTGATTAATTAATTCACCGTCAACTTGTTCTAGTTTCGCAATACCCATTACCGTTTCTACTCGCTTATGATCTGGCAATCTCTCAATTAACTGAGAAGCAAGCTGCGGTTTAATGTAAGAAGCGATAATTGCAATTGTTTGTGGCGATTCATCATTAAGCACTGTAAGAAGTGGCTCTAAATCTGTAAGTGAATTTAAGAATTCAAATGGATTATCTTTGTTATACCAAAGGTCTTCCAATAATTTTTCCAGATCCTCTTCTGGCATATTTTTAAATATGCGACGAATGTACTCTTTATCTGGAGTGACTAAGTTCAATTCTTTTACATTAAGTTCATATAAGAACTCCCCTAGTACATTCTCTAACGTTTCTGGTTTATATACACGAAACTTCGCGATTTCACGCAGTAACACTTCTTTTTCCTCAGCCGTCATATATTCAATGACTTTTGCTGCCACCTCTTCATTTAATGTACGAATGAGGATGGCAGCTTTTTCTTTGGAGGAGATTTCATCTAACATCGTTGTTCCTCCCTTACTGTCCGTTTAACCATTTTTTAATTACTTTTGCAGTACCTTCTACATGTTCTTTCGTAGCATCCTGCACTTGTTCATCTAACGTCGGTTCTTTCGGTTCTTCTGGTTCAGGTTTTGCTTTTGGCTCTGGTACTATTTTCTCTTCAGGAATTTCCATAATACTTTCACTACTTGCAGCAACTTCCTCTTCTGCTAAGTATTCTTCATATTCCTCTTCTTCTTTCTTTCTCTTACGTCGTGCTAAGAAGAACCATATTAGTCCAACAAGCGCTAATAAGCCACCTGTAATTCCACCGATTAACCACCAATTCATACCACTTTCTTCTGGCTCTTTCGGCTTCTCTTCTTTCGGTTGATCAAACTGAACAGTTACAACATTAACTTGACCATTTGTAAAATTGCCATTTGGATCAGCTTGAAGTCCAGCTGCTGTACCAATTGCTTCTTTGAAAGTTGTCATATCAATTCTGCGTTTTACTAACGTATCATTATCTACCCATACAACAACATTTGTTTTCGTTAATTCTGGATGTTTCTTAATCGTTTCAACTGTTTTATCTATTTCATAGTTTTCGATTTTGTTGCCATTTTTATTATCGTAGACAATTTTTCCATTTTGATTATTGTTCGTACCGTAGTTTGGCACTTCGCCATTTGCTGTAATACCAGCACCTTGCTTCGTATCTGCTCCTTCTTGCGCAGTAGAGCTTTCCTCTTGCTCTTGTTTACTACGAAGTACACCTTTATCACCATATTTTTCAGACTGACGTGTAACTTCATCGTAGTTTACAGATACTTTCGTATTCACTTTATATTCATTCGGCTTAAACATCGTCATTAACGTTGCATCGATGTCTTGCTTTAATTTACCTTCAATTTGATGTTGCATCTCTACTTCTTTCTCATAAGAAGAGGAACTACTAGAATGTGCTTCATCTGCTCCTTTTGAGATAACACCTTTTTTGCTATCAATAACACTTACTTCTTCTGCTTTTACACCAGGAACTGCTGCACTAATCATTTGCTGTATACCCGCAACTTGATCAGCTGTTAATAGTTGACCACGTTTCACGCCAACCGTAATCGCTGCTGTTCCTTTTGCTTTCTCTTCATCAAAAATCGTCTCTTTTTCAGGTAATGTAATTTGAACATTTGCCGTTTCTATTGCAGCAAAGTTTCTTACAATATCTTGCTCTAGTTGCTTTTTCGTACCGACAATTTGCTTCATTTTTTTATCTTGCTCACTTGAACCGAGCGAGCTTTCTAATAAAATTTCCTCACCGCTTTTTGAATTAAACGGTAATCCCATTCCATTCATTTCTTTTCGAACCCATGGAGCATCATTCTTTTGCACACGAATCGAACCATCGGCTGCTAATTGGTAATCGACACCTAGCTTCGATAATTCTGCTGTAATCTCTTGCTTGTCTGCATCATTTAAATTTTGATATACAACAACATATTTATCTGGCAAGGTGAAGTATAAAAGTGCTCCTGTTACAATTGCTAAAAGCGCAGCACCAATGACTAACTTATGCCACGTTTTTAACGATTGGAAAACATTTTTTAACTTTTCCATTTAAACACACCCGTCCATTTTCCTAAATTTGCATATTAATTAGTGACTTATAATTTTCAATAAGATTATCACGTACAAGAGCAGCCGTTTTCATTTGAGACTCAGCTTTCTTTTGCTGAATTAAAACGTCATGTGTTTCTCCTACCCCTTTTGTTAGTAAATCATATACCGCTGTTTGCGCATTGTTTTGTGTTTGATTCATATCTTCCAATAAATCGATAAACTTCTTCCCTTCGACTACAGGTGCTTCTGAAGTTTTCGGTGCACCAATTGACTGAATCGCGCCAAATGGCTGTGTATGTAACATTGGTTGGATTTTCATCTTCCCTTATTCCCCCTTTATCCTCGGCCGATTTCTAAATCTTTATCAAGCATTTTTTTATTCGCATTTAATACACTTGTATTTGCTTCGTACATTTTTTGAGCAACCATTACATTCGTCATTTCAGCAGTCACATCAACATTCGGATAACGTACATATCCTTCTTCATTTGCATGCGGATGCGTCGGATCATACACTAAGTTTTCAGTTTTGTCTGCTTCAATACTCTTTATTTTCACCCCGTTAGTTGGTGTCCCGTCTAACATATTCGCAAAACTATTATTTGATTCAAGCACTACACTACGGCGCTCATACAAATCTGCCCCCAGAGCTGCTGTTGTATTTGCATTTACAATATTATTTGAAGTAACTTCCATCCACTTTCTCGCTGTCGTTAGCCCTGATCCACTTGCATTAATTGCCTGAAACATCGTTGTCTCTCCTTCTACTATTAACGTCCGCGTGCTGCTTGGTTAATTGCATATTGTGTATTAATCGCATTAATTGAAACGCCATATAATTGGTTTGCTTTCATTAAATCTAGCATTTCTGTCGTTACATCCACACTATTTCCGTCTTTATTCGTTTGCATTGACTTCGTTTGAATCTTTGCATATGTATTTTTCATATTTACTGTCGGTAAGTGCATTTCATTCGTTTGATATAAATCTGGATTGCTTTTTAAATCCGCAGCATTGCTTTTATATAATGCACTACTCTTATTCATTTGCTCAGCAAATGTAACATCTTGTGCTTTATAGCCAGGTGTATTCGCATTTGCAATATTACTAGAAACCGTATTTCGTTTCGTCACTAAATAATTCATATAATGGCTTACATCAGTCACTAAATCTGGCATACTCCACACCCTTCCTTTTTAACTTACCATTTTGAACATATGATCCACTGATGGAAGTTTCACTTCATTATTTAATTTCTTATATGTATTTATTAAAATATTAACTATTATGTACCCTTACATATTTTATTCCATTTTTACATTGTTGTCTTTAGAAAAATACAAAAATATAAAAAGAATATAAAAAAACTGTATAAGCGTAGTAATCTATATAACATTTCAATATATTTACGACTAGCTGAATCTTATTTTTATATTATTTAGATTACTCCTGTTTTTTTTACAGCCATAAAATGAAACCTCAACCAGCGGAATTCTTTATTTACACGAAGGAATGGATCCCCTTTTAAAAAGGGGGATCCGTTTCCACACTTTATTATTAATATTTACCGTAAAATGAATTAGCTTTCATGCGCCCATCATTTGTCATAATCATTTCTTCCAAAATCTTTTGCTTATCTCGAATATGCTGCGCCGCCTTAATAATGAATGGGCTTACTTCTGCTGCAACTTGTGCGCGCGTTTCTTCATCCAATGTCATCATCCAACGATTTAACATCTCACTCTTCTCAGCAAACTCTCCATCTGACACTTGCAATTCACCGATTTCATTAAAACAGCCGACAAACGTCCGATAAATATCATTGTTCATTTTCAAGTGCTCCGCGGTAACCGTCTATTAAATCTTGTAACACTTTCACAATCGCATCCATGTCTTTTGCTTCACGCGTTACTTTCATTGTTTGAATTTGAATGCTAATCCAATCGTATAAACCATATAAACTATCATATAAATCTTTCGTAATTTCAGGATTTAATTGAAGCTTTAATTCTTCAAAAATACGTTCTAACTTTTCAAGAAGTGCATCTCCTTCTTGTAGTTTAAAAGTATGTAACAGTTCTTCTAAATTACGAAACTCTACAATACATCTTTCATAAATAAAAATTGTATTTTTAATTGGATTACTCGTCATAATATCATTTTGCATATAACGTTGCCATGCTTGCATACGATCACTTCCTCAACTATCATTAATCATCACTTTTTTGTTTTGTCATTGCTTTAATTGTTTTTAGTTGGCTATCAAGCTCAGCTAGTGTACTTTCTAGCTTTTGATACTTCTTCACAATTTCATCTTGCTTTTGCAAGTTTTGTGCTTCAATATCTTTTATCTTTTTATCTAAATCACTTACACGTGAATCAATGCTTTTTACTCGTTCTCCAACTACACCTTTATCACCAAATAATTTCTCAAGTGGTTCTTCCATCATTTTTCCTAATCCGTTAGAACTAAAGAAAAATTGCTTCGCTGCATCCGGCTTCTCTTTTAACGCTTTCGTTAATGCTTCGTCATTAACTTCCATCGTTCCATCTTGCTTTAATTGAATACCAAATGAGAATAAGTAATTACCATCTTGAGAAAATGTTACGACGTTATTCATCGCTTGGCGTACACTTTGCATAATAGCTTGACCTTGGAAAGCCCCGCCTTTCCCAGCAAATATATCTATTGTAGAAACAGCTTTATTATAATCCGCAACCATCTTTTTAATAACATTTGATGCATCCGTTACGTTTGAGTCACTTACTGTAAATTTCAGTTCTATACCTTTTGCTTTCGCCTCTGTTGCCTTTGGATCAACCTCTGTCTTTTCTCCATCGGGTTTTTCTACCGGCTTTTCTTCTACTGTTTGCTCAGTTACTTTTAATAATTCAATTTTCACACCCGGAAGGGCTTCAATTGTATTGGTAGAGCTATCGCCTTTAATACCATTAATCGTATACTCAGCATTTTGCGCTTTATTTATTATATTGCGCGCTGTACCGTCCGTATTAGCTAATCCTATATCTTGAAAGAATTTAGATGTGTTGTCCTTAAAATCAATTTCTCCTTCTGTTCCTTCTTTCTTCGAAGACATAAAAATTTTATTTCCAAGCGTATAAGCTGATACACCATAATCTCCATCATTAATTTTATTAATTAAATCTTTATATGTCATATCAGATGTTACTTTTAATTCTTTACCACCTAGTTTTAATGTTTCATCTCTATTAAGCTTTGCATCTATATTTCCAATATCATCAGAAGCTATTTGATGACGCTGCGCAAGCTGTGTAATCGTCATATTAAAAGTTCCAGCAATCGCACCGCCATCAGCTTTTACATTAATATAACCGTCTTGTGATGTTGTTACCTTTTTCTCATTTCCTTTAAAAGCCGCTAAATTTTTAAATGTTTGCGTGAAAGAACTAAATTCTGATTTTAAACTTGTATATAAAAGTTTATCTTGTGAAAGGCTATTCTTTTCATTTGTATACGGCGTTTTTCTCATATCCAGCGCATTCATTTCTAATTCAACGAAATTAGAAGTATCGATCATGTTATTTCCAAGGTTCCAAATCTGTTGTCTACCGCCAATACCCGTTAACGTTCCTGCCATATTTCTCACTCCTTATTTTTTTACATGTAGTCTAAAATACTCGTTTTGCTCATCGTGCTAACTGCTTTAAGCGTCGCTTCATACGTCGCATTAATATACGCCAAGTCAGAAATTGCTACCGCTAAATCAACATCTTCGATTTCTTTACGATTTTCTTGAAGGGCTAGATTTTGCTCGCTTAAAATTGTCTTAAACGTATCTACAGTGTTCATCGTTGCTCCTACTTCTGTTGTACGATTAATAACACTATCCAAGTTTTTCTTATTTTCCGCTAATAACGGTTGTAACGCTTTTTGATCACCGTTTTGCATCGCGTCTTTCATCTTTACTAACGTTTGAATAACAGGAGTTAGTAAGTCCTCACCTTTACGAAACGCTTTAATTTCATAACCATCATTTAGCTTCCACATTACATCTTTTTCGCCGCCTTGGTATGTCCCATCATCCGCAAATGGAGGCTTCTCTGCACTATCTCCACCAAACAGATAGCGACCTTGCTCTTTCGTATTCGCTAAATATACAACTTGTTTTAAAATTTGATCGATTTCGGCACCGATTGCCTTTAATTCTTTTTCACCATTTGGTCCATTTAATGCTTGCACCGTTAATTGATCCGTTCTCGTTAAAGATTTCACAATACCTGACAATGTATTTTCTGTCTGACTTAGTACATTTTTAGAATCCGCTATATCTTTTTGCATTTGTTCAATATTCGCCAACGAATGTTGAATCGCGAATGATTTACTTGCTGCAAGTGGGTCTTCACTCATAAGAAGATTTTTCTTGCCTGAAGTTACTTGATTTCGATGATATTGCTGTTGCACATTCAAATCCATTAACTGATTCTTTGCCCAATTTGCATTTTGAAATGTAGATACTCTCATTTCTATCTCCTCCTTACTTATTTTCAATCAATTACTATTCCCTATCGGATAATCGAAAATAGACTATCAAACACTTCATTCATCGTAGTAATAGCTTTAGAGTTTGCTACGAAGTATTTTTGGAAGGCCATTAAATTTACCATTTCCTCTTCCATATTCACGCCTTCGACACTCATCTTTTCTTGCTGAATACCTTCTAATAAATCTCCATGAATTTTTTGATAACCATTCACTTCACTTTTATCAGATGCTACCTTAACTATGAATTGGTCCAATGCTTTTTTATATGAAAGACCTTCTTTATAATTGTCATCTGTAATTCCTGCCAGTTTATTTGCAGTTTCAGCAGATATTTTCATTTTCGAAAAATCATTCGCGAATTCTGGATTTAACTTCAACTCTTTCGCATAATCTCCAACGAAGAAATCTTTTCCCATCACTGTATTTACTTGTTTTTTCACTGAACTCATTAAGTCTTCAAGATTTTTTTTATAACTAGCAATCTGCCCTTTCGTATCGACCGCTGATTTTATTGCACCACTAGTTAAAGGGATTTCCGAACCGTATATTTCAACTGACATTGGCTCTTTCGTTTTATTTAATTGGAGCGGATATGTATCTTGTCCATTTACTGTTAAAACACCATTCATTCTAACACTTGCGATATTAGGATTCATAGATTCATAAGATACTTCTATATTGGCGTACTTTGACATTTCTGTAACGATGCGGTCACGTTCGTCTAAAAGTTGATTCGGTACTTGTGTACCAGCCTGTCCAATTTTTTTATTCGCTTCTGCTAAACTAGCAGCAAGACGATTAAATTCATTAACATGTGCTTCAATATCTTCTGTCGTCTGCGCTTCTACTGAATCTAAGTTTTTCGCAAGTTTATTTACCTGACTTGTAAACTTCCCAGTTTCAGAAATTAGCGTATCGTAATAGTTTGATTGATCCGGATTTTTTGCAACTTCTCGAAAAGCATTAAAAAATCCATCCATTAAACTAGATATTGAATTTTTCCCTGTCGTTCCTACCATAGACTCTACTCGTGATAAAACAGAATTCTTATAATTATAGTAAGCGAGTTGAGATAATTGGTCGTTAAACTGTTTCGTCTTCACTTCATCTGTAATACGATCAACACCTAACGTTTGTACACCGTATCCTATTCTTTGTTCCGGCGTATGCCCATTACTTGCTCCAACAGAACCGAAATTCACCGCTTGACGTACATATCCAGGTGTATGAATGTTAGACAAGTTTTGTTTCGTCGTTTGTAATCCCATTTGTGCCGCTAGCATGCCCGATAACGGGGTATTATAATCAGATAATCTCATAATGCTTCACTTCCCCTTTACAATAGTTCGTTCATAAAGATTTGCGAATTATTGTTTCGTTCTAAGTTATATTCAGAAACGGAATCCACAATACTTTCTGTAGTTTTTAATAGTACGTTTAAGTAATATTGATTTTTCAAAAGAATCATTTTTACATTCTCTTCTAATTCAGTTAAGTTTTTTTGTAATTTTTCTATTTTTTCAATTTCTTCATGAGAAAAATACGAAAATAACGCACTTACGCGAAATGATTCCACTCCCTGTTCTTTACAAAACTGAACAACCATTTCTTCAAATGAATTTGATAACTTTTTTAAACCATCAATATACTGCAATTGCTCTATTTGCAGTTTTTGAACCGCATTTACATTTTTATGTTTTAAATTCTCATATATTTGTTCTCCAAGCGCTTGAATATTTTCATATGCTTTTTGAATAATAACAAGCTTTTCATATAATTGTATATACATATAGCTTCCTTCCCTTTTACAAGACTAAATTTACAATTAAACCGTGGATTTCTCCAATTTGATTTAACATTTCTAAATGTCCCGTTTTTGTATTAATTAAATTCATAACATCTTCTAACTCATTCAATCCCATTTCCGCCTGTTTCACAATCGTCATTTTCTGTGAATATCCATAACGTGGATGACGAGACATGACATCTTTATATTGCAATACATTGTCAACGTAAAAATTCAAAAATGATTTTACTGTATTTTTGTATTCCATTACGTTATCAAGTGTTAATTCCATTTCAATTTTCTCTTTAATTTCTCCAATGTTATCGACAAATGCTTCCATTTGTTCTAGCAATTTATCTTTTTTCGGATCTGCATGCAAATTATCCGAAAATGCAAGTCCTGTCCTGACATTTGCTTCTTTCGGCATTTGAGTAGCAGGCGGTATATGCGATAAAATTGGATTATGCGAGATAGAACGCAGCATATATATCACCTTTTTATTTTTTTATTTCTTCCTAAAGTTAATCGTAAAATCTAGTTATTTATAATTATACTCTGAACACTAATATTTTGCAGTTATTTTTTATAGAAGATATGTTACAATTTAGCATGAGGTGGCACAATTCTATGAATATTTTTCTTTGTGGTTCAAATCAATTAACAGCATTAGATCAAGAAGAAATTAAAAAATTTTTAACTGACTATGCTCACAAACATAAAATTTACATATTATGTTATAAATCTATTGAAAATGAGGTACTTCGTTTTTTCGTCGAAAACGAAAGACTCGCTCAAAATTTATGCCTTTACACGCTACAACCGTTTCAAGCAGTAACAGATGAATTTCAAGAAATCGTTGATTATTTAAAAACACACGGAGCCGAGTATGTTGCTTTTGATCATCCTTCCGACTCTATTTACCGATCAGATTATATGTTTTTTGTTAAACAAATTATTGAAGATACCGATTTAGTTCTCTGTTTTTATAACGGAGACAAGCATACATCTGTCATTCCCGTTGATATTGCAAAAGAAGCTGGGATTGATGCTGTTATTTATGATTTACCAGGTTTACATGAAAAACAGATGAAAAAAAACTTTGAACAAAAAATCCGTATGATGTAAAGGGGGAGGCACAATATCGTTATTGTGCCTATTATAAATATGATAATTGAACAAGATTATGATCATTTTATCGCGAGTTTTAAACAACAATTCAATATGGATATCGCTTCATATAAACAAGATAGAATGCGTCGTAGAATCGATGCTTTTATTTCGAGAAAGGGCTTTGAGAACTACACTAGTTTTCTAAGCAATTTACGTACCGATCAAAATTTATTTTTAAGTTTTATTGATTATATTACAATTAACGTTTCAGAATTTTTTAGAAATAAAGAACGTTGGCAAACGTTAGAGACGAAAGCACTACCAAAATTACTTGAACAAAATAACGGAAAATTAAAAGTATGGAGTGCCGCTTGCGCTGCCGGTGAAGAACCGTATACACTCTCTTTAATTTTATCAAAACATCTATCTCCATTTCGCTATGAAATAATAGCAACGGATCTTGATTTCCACATTTTAGAAACTGCAAAACGCGGTCAATATACAGAACGTTCTTTAAAAGAATTACCTATTGATTTGAAAGAACGCCATTTTACAAAAGAGAATGATATATATTCATTACATCAAAATATTAAGCAAAACGTCACGTTCAAACAACACGACCTGTTAATGCAGTCGTTCGATACAAATTACGATTTAATCATTTGTCGCAACGTAATGATATACTTTACTGAAGAAGCAAGGGTAAAACTTTATGAAAAGTTTAGTCGTTCTTTACGAAAAGGCGGCGTACTATTTGTTGGTAGTACCGAACAAATTTTAACACCTGAACGTTATAATCTTCAGAGATTTGATACATTCTTCTACGAAAAAATATAAAAGAGGTCGTCACAATGTAAAGTGACGACCTCTTTATATAACTCGAATTAAAATAATACAAACAACCCATATAAAGAGAAAAAGAAACGTCATTGACCATTTATGTTCTTGCATCGTTTGTTTCAACGCCTGTGATAATTGTGTCATATTCATTTCTGCGAGCGCTCTCCATACACTTACATCCCGCTCTTTAGCAGTGCGATCTGTAACGCTAATTAAAATAGTTTCGTTAGACAATTTCGTTATGTAAGCAGTAATAACCGTTACCATTAAATTTATATTTCCTTCTGATGAATCACTCTCCACGCTAGAAAGGAGTGCACTTACATCTAGCAACGGAATATGTACCTTTCTGCCAAATGATAGTTGTACTTCAGCGAAATCATACGTTCCATCTAACAAAGGAAGTTCTTTTATATGCGCCTGTTTTACAAGCCCTTGCAAGTTTCTCATTATTTGTTCATATACTTTTTCGGTTTGCTTTCCTTCTCCAGATAGCGTGTGTAACTTTTTAAAAAGTTGTAACACTGTATCCATCTCTTTAGAAAGCATTTCTTTCACAATCTTTCCGTCACCTAAACTAGCAAGTAAAATTCCGATTTCATTATTTTTCATAATGATTTTAGAATGTCCAGTAAACACTAGGTTACTACGTTTTCGTTCTTTCTGAATCTCATGTTCTGAAATAGCTGCAGGCTGTTTTAATGGTTGTAGCGTCTTATTTTCAATTGTCGTACGTTTAATTTCCATTTAAGCGCCTCCATTACGATGAAATAATTAGCCCCATTCTTTATTACTCTTTAAAACTAAAAACAATACGAATAAACCTGACATAATAGCAAACACATTAGAAGCTTGTACTCCTTGTTCGCTTCTGTCTTCTTTTTTCTTTTGCGGTTCTTCTATTTGTTCTTTCTTTTTCGAAACGACTCCATTGTCATTTCTACTTTTATTCTCTTTTTGAGCCTTTCCATCACTTAATTCCTTATGATTTTCCAACGGCTCTTTTATAAAGTAAGTAATTTCTTCTTTCTCTTTCAGCGGCTCTTTTATAAAATCGTTTATTTTCTCTTCTTGCTTCGGAATTTGAACAACTGGCGGTTTTTCTTCCAGAAGTGGAATCTCTACTTTCGATTCTTCCTGCTCCTCAGTTTCTTTCTTATCTTCTAATTTATCTTCATTCTCTCGTTCTTCTACCTTTTTATCCTCTTCTGTTTGTTGCTCCAAAACAGAAACGATATATTCACTTTCTTCAACCAGTTTATTGCCGGCCGCATCTACTATCTCTACAAGTATTTCGTATGTCCCGATTGGCAACGCATCCGTTATTTCAAATACTTTTTGCCAATCCATGTCGCGCTTATTGTAATCTAATAAAAATGTAATTTCTTTATTTTCTTTCCCTTTTAATGTAACACGAACCTCTTTCACAACTGATTCTCCGTCCGTCGCCTTCACTCGCACAAGTATAGAATCGCCTTGTTTCCGTTCAATTAGCTTCTCTTTCGCCTCGTCAACAGTAACTTTATGCAACTTCGGCAGTTCTTTATCTATTGTTGGCGTGTCATTATTTATACGAATAAATGGGACTTTCACTTCATTTTCTATAAGCTCTTCTTTCTCAGCTTCTTTAGAACTTTGAATGAGCTGAAGATTCCAATCACCTTGCAAATCAAAAGTTTCGACCTTGTAGTTAGCAATCCATCGCTTTGTTTCCTCTTCATACTTAAACGATAGCATTCTTTCTTGTTCATACTGATCGCCGTTTTTTGGCAAGCGCAAAATACCTTTTATACTTTGAACATTTTGCTCTTTCGGCTCTACAATAACTCGCACTTCTTCGCCAACTTTTATTTCCGACTTATTTACTGTAATAACCCCTTGATCCGTCTCTATCTTTTTTTCGACCTCTTGTTCATTTACTACTTCTTGTTGTTCCTCTTTACCTTGATTCACTTCCACTTGCTCTGGCTGCTCTTGAACTTCTTTGTTTTCTTCTTGTACATTCATTTCATTTAGTTTTTGATCTGGCTCAATTTGTTCTTCCGCCTGACTTTGCAGAGGGAAGAACAGACACACATTTATGAATAACCAGCTCATTAGAAAAAACTTTACGTTTTTCATCTACTAGCTCAAACTCCTATTTCAACGACTTATAGCGATTTCGTCACTTTTACTCCGAAAAATCCATCTACATTTACAAGTTCACCATACGCCACCAATACATCATTTACATAAATACGAATTGGCTCATCAA
The DNA here is from genome assembly GCF_040448665.1 of Bacillus cereus group sp. MS39. Classification (NCBI taxonomy): domain Bacteria; kingdom Bacillati; phylum Bacillota; class Bacilli; order Caryophanales; family Bacillaceae; genus Bacillus; species Bacillus cereus group sp. MS39. The sequence continues at coordinate 3,805,560 of NZ_CP123058.1, forward strand.
TATCCTCATCTAGTACAACCGCTTCATTCTCTTGTAAACTTAAAATATCTTGAATTGTTTTCACTGTGCTTCCAAATACAAATTTCACATTCATTTCTACATTTTGTAAGATGGATGTGTCCATGTATACTGGTTCCATTTGTTTTACTTCTTTAAATTCAATAGGTTGCACAACAGGTTCTACAATTTTTTCTTCTTCAATTTCTTCCGTAACAATCTCTTCTTCCTCTTCCATCATTGGATATAGAAGTCTTCTTACCATTTCTTTCGCTTCTGAAATCGGTAAAATTTGATACATTTTCGATTGAAGCAGGTCGCCAATTTCAAGGTTGAACGTAATTTGAACGAGTTCGTCCACTTTCATTGACTCTCCCAAATATTCCATTTCTTCTTTTAACGTTACGAATTTAACATTTGGTGGTGTCATGTCCATTTTTTCTTGAAACATTTCTGACATCGCCGTTGCAGCATGCCCCATCATTTGGTTCATGATCTCTTTAATACCGCTCAGTTCTAATTCACTAAGTTCTTTCTCTGGATCAACTTCCCCTGTTCCCATCATCATTAAATCTACCATTGTTAAAGCGACATCTTTCGTAAATACGAATACATTCTCATTTTTTAGTCCTTCAACAAAATCAACATTTAAAATAACAAATGGGACTGGTACTCCGTCATAATGACGAACATTGATTGATTCTACATTGGGCGTACTAATTGTAACTGGCTGATTTAAAAGTGTTGACAATACTGTTGAAGCGGAACCAATTGAAATATTTGCAATTTCCCCAAGGACATCTTTCTCTTCTTGTGTTAAATGCTCTTTTTCAACTTGTTCTTCTACAATCTCAGTTTCCACTACTTCCGCTGGCTCGTCTTTTTCTTCTACTCCACCAGATAATTGCATTAATTTATTTACCATTCGTTTCGCATGTTCAACTGAAACAATTTGCACAAGTTTAGAGTTTACAAGATTATCTATCTTTAAATCAAACGATACTTTAACAATCGTTTGATTCCCATCAATCTCAGAAATTTTCTCCATTTCTTCTGATAACTTTACAACTTTAATTGTCGGCGGAGACATATCTACTGTATCTTGGAAGAATTCAGACATAGATGTAGCTGCGAATCCCATCATTTGATTCATTGCTTCTTGTACAGCACTTAGCTCTAATTCACCAAGTTCTTTTCCGTCTTCTACTTCACCTGTTCCCATCATCATTAAATCAGCAATGGATAATGCAACATCTTGCTTAAGAACAAGAAGGTTTTCCATATCTAATCCTTTTGTAAAATGAATGTTTAATACAACGTGTGGAACTTCGACGTCGCTTGAATCATATAAATTTACCAATTCTATGCGAGGAGCAGTAATGCTTACTTGCCTATTTAAGATTGTTGATAATACAGTCGAAGCTGAACCAAATGATATATTTGCAATTTCGCCAAGAATATCGCATTCTTGAGGCGTTAAATGCTCATTTTCTTTTTCTAGCACAATTGTGCTCGTATCCCCTTTTGTGTGTTGCTCAGGCATTTTCTCTGCCTCCTCATTTCTGTTTTTCTATCAAATGATATAAACTCTCATTTTATTTTAACAAACTTATTATATAAAACGTTACTATGTATTTATTCCCATTTTCAGTTTAGTAACGATTAACCAAAAAGCTCCCCAATTGTATACAAGTGGGGAGCTTTCCTTCATTCCTATTATAAACCTTCTGGGTTTAAAATGAGGACCACTCGTCCATCACCGAGAATTGTCGCACCAGAGAAATAATTAGAACTCTCTGCAAAGAAGTCACCTAATGACTTTAGGACTATTTCTCTTTGACCGATAATTGTGTTTACAATAAGTCCATAGCTGCGATGTGTATTACGAACAATTAACACAGGAACCATTTGACCATCATATGACGCAAACGCCTCATCTACTGTTTTTTCACCAAATACAGTACTTAAATGCTTCACTTCAATAATTTGATTACGGTAATTTAACACATCTTTTCCTTGTAAGGATTGGATGTCTTCTCTCTTAATCCGAATTGCTTCGACAATATTACCAAGAGGGAAAGCATAACGTTTATCATTCGTTTGAACAAGCATAGATTGAATAATGGACAACGTTAATGGCAGTTCAATTCTAAATGTACTACCTTTTCCTTCTTCAGAATCAATAATTAAATGTCCACCTAAACTATGGATCGTATGTTTCACTACATCTAATCCAACGCCACGCCCAGAAAGGTCTGATACAACTTCAGCTGTACTAAATCCTGGTTGGAAGATCAAATCAAATACTTCACGATCCGTTAATTTATTTGCCTCAGATTCTGTTACAACACCATTTTTAATCGCTTTTTCTAATACTTTCCCTTTATGAATTCCATTTCCATCATCCGTAATTTGAATTACGACATGATTTCCACTATGGAACGCTTCTAATTTAATCGTACCTGTCTCATTTTTCCCTGCATCACGACGTTGTTCAACAGTCTCAACACCGTGATCAATTGCATTACGAATTAAATGGACGAGTGGATCACCGATTTCATCAATAACAATTTTATCAACTTCTGTGTCTTCACCTGTAATTTGTAAATCGATTTTCTTCCCTAAATCTTTCGCTAACATACGTACCATACGCGGGAAACGATTGAATACCGTTTCAATTGGTACCATACGCATGTTTAGTAGTACATTTTGAATATCTTTTGAAATATCGCCTAATCGATTTAAATGCTCAATTAATTCCTTATTTTGAATTGCTTGTGCCAATTCATCTATACGACCACGCTCAATTACACTTTCTTCAAACATGTTCATTAATCTTTCAATTTTTTCCAATTGAACACGTATGGAACGATTTTCCACTTTACCATTTTTCGTTTTTGCAGCGCTTTTAGCAGGTGTAGCATTAGCTGATTGCTTCGATACTTCTTTAGTTGATTCCACATGCGTAGCCGCTTGTAAATCTTCCTGCATAGCTTCTTGTGTACCCAATTCTTTCGAGACTACTTCTTTTAATGTATGTCCTTGCTTCACTTCTACTTTCTCAATTTCAGAAACATGAAGCACTACTTGTTTTAATTCTTCTTCACTTTGATCAGTATCCATAAATACTGTGAACTCAAACCCGAAAGCATCCGCTTCAATTTCTTCAATACTTGGAACTGTTTTTTGTACATTACCTACATTTTGCAGTGCTTCAATACACATAATTGCACGTACTGCTTTTAAAATAGCATGTTGCTCAACAGTTATATGCACTTCATGCGAAACTGCATTATCATTATTTATAGGTTCTTGCTCAATATATTCCGCAGGAGTTTCTACATTGCCATTCAATAATGCTTCTAATTTCTGCTTAGTTGTAATTACATCAATATTGCCCATTCCGCCTTGTTGCACATCTGCAACCATCTTCTCTAAATTATCAATGCACTCAAAAATCACATCAATAATCTCTGCATTTACAACTATATTCCCATGACGAATTTCATCTAAAACGTTTTCCATTTTATGCGTTAAATCCGCCATTTCCGTAAATTCCATACTCGCTGACATACCTTTAAATGTATGGGCTGAGCGGAATATTTCTCCCACAACATCCATATCAGTGGGATTTTGTTCTAAAGTTAGCACATTTTCATTTAGCGATTGTAAATGTTCTTCTGATTCTTCAAAAAATATATTTAATAGATCTGTTTGCATTTTCATCCCCTACCTGTCTAACAAACATTTCATTTATGTATAACAATTTAGTGTTTTATAGCAAGAAAAAAGGGGGCCACACGCATATCCGCTATCAATGTTTAGATTCCTTGTGGCACCCCTTCTATATTAGCTGTTTGCTACTTTTGTTAAAGCTTCAATTACTCGATCCGCTTGGAACGGCTTTACAATAAAGTCTTTTGCTCCACCCTTAATTGCATCTAATACCATACCTTGTTGTCCCATTGCAGAACAAATAACAACTTTTGCACTTGAATCAATTTTAATAATTTCTTTTAACGCTTCAAGTCCGTCCATTTCTGGCATAGTAATATCTAATGTTACAATATCCGGTTGAAGTTCTTTAAACTTCTGAATTGCTTCTACTCCATTCTCTGCTTCACCAATAATTTCAAATTCAGAATTACTTTTTAATAAGTTTTTAATCATCGTTCGCATGAACATCGCATCGTCTACAACTAAAATTTTATGTGCCATTCTTTTTAATTCTCTCCTTCTATGTATAAATATATCTTAATATTTCACCTTATCATTCTCACTCATTATACAAAATAAAATGATAAAATTTAATATTTTTTTAAAAGAATTTTCGTATTTTCATTATTTTATTATTAAAATGATAATATACTATTCTTTTATGTAAATGACAACGCGACGGTTTTTCTCCCAATTTTGCGGTGAATCATTTGGTACAACTGGCTTTGTGTCTGCATATCCTACCGCAGCTAACCTTTTATCATCCACATTATACACTTCGATTAAGTGGTGAATCATATTTGCTGCTCTTGCTGAAGACAGCTCCCAGTTAGAAGGGAATTTGTCATTATGAATAGGTCTACTATCTGTATGCCCTTCAACAACAATCGGATTTGGTACTGATTGGAAAAACCCAACTAATTGACTTATTATCTCTTTCGCTTCTGGTTTAACGTTCGCGTCACCCGTATCAAATATTAAATTATCTACTATAACGACGCTTACTCCCGTATCCTCTCGATATACATTCACTTGACTAATACCGTTATTATCTACATATGCTTTTAACTTTTTATATAATTCATCCATTCTTTTTTTCGAGACCATTTTTTCATCATTTTTTTCATGTGAAATATCTGGTATTGTATTTTCCATTACTTTTGCATCTACTTGCTCCACGTCACTAAACTTTTCAAGCATCTTTGACAATTTTACTGCATCCTGCTTTGATGTAGCAACTAGTAATACAAAGAAAGTTAATAATAACATCGTTAAATCTGTAAAAGTCGTCATCCAACGAGGCGATCCCTTTTGCGGTCGTTTCATCATCACCATACCACTCCTTGAAATATTAGGCTGCTCGTTTTACTTTTTTTATCTTTGTTTCGTATACATATGTATCGAGTTTCAACTTTAATTTAGAAGGGATTTGACCGCGATATAATTCTGAAATCGCTTCAATAACAAACTTCTTCTCTGTATATAAATCTTCAATACCACGATACACCTTTTCAGCAAGAGGGATTGCAATCATATTTGCAAGTACTGACCCATACAATGTCGTTAACATCGCAACTGCCATCCCTGTACCAATCTGCGATGTGTCTTGCAAGTTTTGAAGCATAATGATAAGACCGATTAAAGTCCCTATCATGCCCCAAGCTGGAGCGAAATCGCCAATTTTATCTAATAATGCTGCCCCTTTTCTTAACTCATACACTTCCGTTTCAACATCTTTCATTAACACTTCTTTTAATTCCTCTTCATCGTAACCACTTAACATTAATCGAATTCCTTTTTGAATAAAAGGATTGTCTACTTGCTCTCCATCAACTTCTAAAGAAAGCAGGCCGTGTTTTTTAGACTTTTTCGAAAAATCGACAAACAAATCCGTTAACTGTTCTAAATCTTCTTCTTTTCTATGTAAAACAGTAAAAATACTTTTCGTATATTTTTTTATTTCTCCAAATCGATATGCCACAACAATTGTCGCAGTTGTTCCCCCTATTACAATTAAAATAGATGAAACATCTAAAAAGTTTTTAAAAGCTTTTACTCCGCCGCCGCCAATCATAATTGCTGCTATTACAATAGCAAAACCTACTATTATGCCCACTGGGCTAGAAATATCAAACTTCCTTTTTTTTCTTTCTGGTCTAGCAAACACTTGATTTTCGTCTCCCATATTCCGGCCCTTCCCTTTTCATTTTTATAAAACATTTTTTTATTTTAATAATACGTTTTCACATATAATAAGTATTATACGCTCGTCATCTATTTATCGCAATATACTCATAGAATTGACACATTTCATTTCCATATTAGAATTATAGTATGGAAATATGAGGAGGATCACGATGGAACATAACATTTTACAAGTCATTGCACTAGCAGAAAAACTAAAATATGAAATGCGACATAGCTGGCTTTCTAACGGACGTCAAGAAAGCGTTGCTGAACATACGTGGCGCATGTCTCTAATGGCCATTTTAGTCGAGCCTTATTTAGATCAAAAAGTAAATATTGAAAAATTACTTAAAATGGTTATCATTCACGACCTAGTCGAAGCTGAAGCTGGTGATATTCCTGCTTTTGATACAATGAATAGTCATGAATTACAATTACAAAAACAAAAAAATGAGCAAGAAGCCATTTTAAATATTAAACGAACATTAAAAGGTTCTCTCGGTGAGGAATTATATGATTTATGGATGGAGTTTGAAGCGAAAGAAACGTACGAAGCAAAAGTTGCCAACGCACTTGATAAGCTTGAGGTTAAAATTCAGCATAACGAAGCTGATATTGATACGTGGCTACCAATTGAGCATAAAATGACATTCCAAGTGGCAAAGCATACAAACTTTGATTCTTTCCTATCTAAATTACAAAAAATGATTGAACAAGATGGAGAAAAGAAATTACTAGCTGCCGGCATTGACGTGGAAGCTTGCAAACGATAATGAAAAGACACTCAAATTGAGTGTCTTATTTCATTATCGTTGATACAGCCTGCTTGTAAATCAGTTGTTGTTTTCCATCAACTAACATTAAAACGGTAAATTTGTCTATCGCAACAATTTCTCCTACTATTCTAACGCCACTCTTTAAAAAAACTGTAACAATACCTTTTTCTTCTTTTATTTGTTTATATAACTCTTCTTGTAAATGTTCCAAATAATTTCCTCTCCTTTTTCGCAAAATATCCTAATATAAAAAACTACAAATTATTTATGTAATTTATCTTTTACATTCATAAACTTATTAATAAGTATATCTAAATCTCGGCTAAATAACAAAACTTTATCATGATCCAATCCGTGTCTAGCGACAAGTTGGATTAGCTCTTTCTTTTTATTTTCTATTTTATTGTGTAATTTTCCCATCTCCATCTCTTTACTAAAACTCCCTTTTCCCATAATATTACTTGTAAAATTATAGTACAAATCTTCTCATAAAAAAATATAAAAATGGCTTTTTTTACAATTTTTATATTTTTTATGAACAAATTGCAAAATATATAGCGATTCATTCACATATCCCTAGCACAATATACAATCAAAATAACCATACAGGCGTTTGTCTAATTACAAAAGAGACTGGCTCCTTTTCCATACAAAAAACATACTGTATACAGTAGTCCATGAATTATATAGATTAACTTACTCAAAAGGAGGAAAACATATGAGCTATGGTGGAAGTTGCGCTGGTTTCGGCGGTGGATTTGCTTTGCTTATCGTACTATTCATCCTTCTAATCATCATCGGATGTAGCTGTTGGGGTGGCGGCGGATACGGATACTAATATCCTATCCTTAACAAATGAACGAAAAACTATACGAAAACAGCTCATATTTGAGCTGTTTTTTCATACTTTCGTATGAATTTACATCCCTCTTATTTGCGATTTCAACTAACAAAATATCGTTTAATATGGAATAAGAAACATTTTTATTAAGGAGGATTACAATGATTAAAGGTCTTTACGAAGCGCATTTACCTGTCCGTAACTTAGAAGTGTCTATACCTTTTTACGAATCGCTAGGACTAAAATTATATAAAAGAGGAGACGATATTGCTTTCTTTTGGATTAAAGAAAATGAAAGTTGGCTCGGCCTTTGGGAAGGCACAGAATACAAAGTGAATTATCACCCCTCTTTACGACACATCGCCTTTCAAGTAAGTTTACATGATTTAGAAAATGCGATTCATTGGTTACATCAAAAAGGAATTTCAGCACGAAAAGACTTTGGAATGGAGCCAATTGAACCAATTGTTTTTCCTGAATTAGCACATGCTGCCGTATACTTTAACGATCCTGATGGAAATAGTTTAGAATTGATTGCAAAATTACCTGTTGGACTTCCGACAGAAGAGAAAGTGTATGTAAGCGAATGGAAAAAACAAGTGCAAGCATCATCATTACATAAGGATTAATCTTTTATGTCAGTTTCTTATAGCACACTTCTGAAAACAAATAATAACTTCAATAAACTATTTTACGGGCAAACATTAAGTGTACTTGGAGATTGGTTTCATACGATAGCTTTATTAACATTCGTCTATAGCATAACGGAATCTCCATTTATGATCGCACTCACTTTTATAAGTAAAGGATTGCCTCAACTTCTGCTTAGTCCTTTCATAGGCGGGATTGTAGATCGTTTTTCTAAAAAGAAGATTCTGATTTTTACTGATATTTTACGAGGCATAATCGTCCTCACTTACTTATTTGCACTATATAAAATTGAGATTATTTTCATTTCTAACATATGTTTATCCGTACTTTCTTGTTTATTTGAGCCGGCTAAACAAGCAACCTTAAAAAATATCGTACACCAAAATCATTTCGTAACTGCTAACTCTCTTTCTAGTACAATGAATGGTTTTATGTCTATTATGGGGGCTTCTTTAGGTGGAATCCTTGCACAATCTTTACATATTGAGTTCGCCTTTTTAATCAACAGCCTGTCATACTTTATTTCAGCCTATTTTATCTATACTATGAGTGTCCCTTCTCATGATATTTGTAACAAGAAAAGAGCATTTTTTACTGATATAAAAGATGGTTATACATACATATTACAAACAAAAATCATTTTAACATTAATTCTTGTCGGCATTTCATGGGGCATGATTGGAGGTGCTTATCAACTACTACTAACGATCTATGCCGAAAGGATTTTCCACACGAACATTGGAATTTTATATACGGTCCAAGGGGCTGGGCTTATGATTGGGAGCCTCCTCGTTACTCTTTATATGTCTCATAGTAAAGAAAAAATGAAAAAAGCATTTGGTTGGGCCTATTTCCTACAAGGAATTTTCTTTCTCGGATTCATTTTATCCGATCAACTTATTATCGGGATCATTGCATTATTCTGTATGCGCATAGCAGGAGGAATCATCGTTCCACTTGATACGACATTACTTCAAACTTACACGCACGAAAATATGATGGGTAAAGTTTTTTCATTCCATTACTCTATTTATGGTTCGCTTATACAGTTATCTATGTTCATTACAGGATGGCTTTTAGAAACTCTTTCTCCGCGTGTTATTGGTAGCCTATTAGCTATATGCTGTATTTTTGTTAGTTTTATATGGCTTTACCTGTTTTATCGCGGGAAACTGAGTGAAGAACCTACTATCATTTAATAGCATGTTTATGCACATGCTATTTTTATTTATGTCGAAATATAAAGGAAAAAGGCGATTTATTTTCCTTACGTTCTAATTTTTTAGAATGTACAATAAATTTAGATTATAAGAAAGGAGATGTCATAATGTTTGACGATAGACTTACTATTTCAGCTGAGCAGCAGAAGCTCATTTCCAACGCAACTCGCATTCAAATTCTTCACCTTTTAAAAGACGAAGCACTCACTGCAAAACAAGTAGCTACTAAACTAAATAAATCTGCTGGTAGCGTACATTATCACGTTCAAATTTTATATGATGGAGGGTTACTTGAATTAGTAGACACGAAAGAAAAACGGGGAATTATTGAAAAATATTATAAAGCAAAAGCTGCTCATTTCTATATTGAAGAAAGCGGCACAGAAGGAACGAATACAGGTAGTCATATTGTATCTCATTTATTTTTAACTCCAGAGGAATTACAACAGCTTACTTGGGAAGTTACACAAGTTTTATTACGCTGGGAAAACAAAACCGCTCGTCAATCAAACTCCGAAGAGGAATACGCTATTTCCTGCAGGATAAAAAAACAATGAAAGAAAGGTCCAACTGCTCATGAAAAATAAATTATTATTATTGTCGGGAACAGGAATTTCTCGTTTAGGTGATTTTATGTATCTCATCGCCCTAAACGTAATGGTGTTACATAGCACAAACTCACCTGCTGCTGTAGCAGGATTATGGATTGTAGGTCCAATTGCGACCGTTGTTACAAAAATATGGTCTGGTAGTATAGTAGATCGATTAAACAAACGTTCCATTATGCTCATCACAGATATCATTCGAGCAGCTCTTATTGGCTGTATTCCGCTATTTGATTCTATTTGGGCCATTTATATTTTTATCTTTTTGACTCGTATTGCTACATCATTTTTCGATCCAGCATCATTTTCTTATAGAACAATGCTCATACGAGCTGAAGAACGCGCTCAATTCAACGCTTGGAATAACTTTTGTACAAGCGGGGCTTTTATTATCGGTCCAGCCCTTGCTGGAATACTTCTCACCACGTACTCAGCATCCTTTGTTATTTACTGCAACTCACTTTCCTTTCTACTTTCTACTATTCTCATTTATTTCTTGCCAAACATTACGTTACAAACAAAGCAAAACGAAGAAGTTGCAAATACTTTCGTACAAACATTACGAAGTGATTGGAAACAAGTTTTTTCATTTGCTCGAACTGAAACTTACATCATTCTCATATTCGTTTTATTTCAAGCCACTATGCTTGTTTCTATGGCGCTCGATTCACAAGAAGTTGTATTCACAAATCAAGTACTGTTTTTATCCGACATGGAATATAGCATGCTTGTTAGTATAACTGGTGCTGCATATATTTTCGGTTCATTTCTTGTTTCTCTCTTTGCTAAACGATTACCGATTCAACATTGTATCGGATTCGGTATGATTTTCACAGCAATAGGCTATGTAATTTTCGCCTTTTCAAATTCATTTATAGTCGCAGCAGGCGGTTTCATTTTACTTGGCATTTCTTCATCATTTGCTGGTACTGGCTTTATCACATTTTATCAAAATAACATCCCTGTACATATGATAGGACGTATCGATAGCGTGTTTGACTCAATAAAAAATTTCATCCAAATCTTTTTCGTTTTAGCAATTGGGGCATCCGCACAATTTCTTTCCGTCCAAATCACTGTAATCAGTAGCTCATTACTCATCCTTTTCCTTTCCTGTTTATTAGCAATCCGGGTAATGACCCCTTCACGAGAAAAATATTTTAGAGCTACAGGGTCATCATTGGAATATTGAATGCAACATAAAAAGCGGCTATAATGCCGCTTTTTTCCCGTTTTAAAGGACAGTAAGCCCTCACTGATTAAAGTTTCACTTTATGTTAAAATATGTATTGGATCTGATAATGTAGGAGGGCTATTTTGGAGATTATTTTCATTTTCATATGTATTATATTAGTAGCTTCTATTTTACAAACGAGTACAGGTTTTGGGTTTTCTATTATGGCAACACCTTTCTTACTCATGTTATTTCTACCACAAGAAGCTATACAAATAAATATCATTTTATCATTAATTATTTCCATATCACTCATCTGGAAAATAAGAATGGACATTGATTTTATTCTACTGAAAAGATTAATTTTCGGAAGTATAGTTGGTGTTCCTTTTGGTATTTTTATTTTCACTTCTATTAACATCAACACATTTAAATTAGCAATTAGCATCCTACTCTTACTATTAACGTTGATGCTATTATGCAACGTTAAGATTAAATCAACACAATCTAGAGATTTCATAGTTGGCGGATTATCTGGGCTATTAACGACAAGTATCGGTATGCCAGGTCCTCCCCTGTTACTTTATTTTACAGGAACTGATACGAAAAAGGAGAAGTTACGAGCAACTACATTGGCTTTTTATCTGTTTATATATTTCATTAGTCTACTAACTCAAATACTCTTTACTGGCACAAACAAAACGATTTGGGAATCAAGTTTTTATGCTATTCCAATCGTATTTCTAGGTTTGTATATAGGTCAAATTATTTTCAAATGGCTTAATCAACGGATTTTTAAAATATTTACGTACATCCTTTTGAGTTGTACAGGTATGTATCTTCTTATTGAAAGTTTGCATTTATTATAAGTACGTTTTCAAGATAAAAGATGCTTTATATTGTACAAAAACATATAGACTTAAACGATAAAAAGCGGCTATTATGCCGCTTTTTATCTTCACTTAAACTAACGTTTCATTACAAACCGCTGTTACATTTTTAAAGTATTGCAAGTTCTCCTTCGCTTCAGCTTCATTAAATAAATTGAGCTGTTTCATTATTTCAGCAGCAAATTCAACGTACGCAGATCCTACTGCTGTTATGATTTTCCCATCAACAGTTACATCTTTATTTTGTTTATATTCCCATTCATGTAAATGAACTAACTGTTTTTCATCTGGTGTTAATGATGTTGAGAATTTCTTCTTATTAAGCACTCCTGCTGCATGTAGTAAAGATGTTCCTGCACAAATACCCGCTATCCATTTGTTCTGCTTATGTAATTCGTTCACGGTAGATAACAATTGTTCATTTTCTAAATGGTCAAAAATATGTCCTCCTGGCACAATAAACACTTCATAGTCTGCTACTTCAATATGCTCGATAGAGACATGTGGTTGACATAAAAAACCACCTTCTCCTGTAACTGTTTTTCCATCTACTGTTGCTGTTATTATTTCGAATTGCTTACTGATCAAAAATAAACTCGCTATATTCACTTCAAATTCTGCAAATCCATCAAATAAAAAGATTAAAGCTTTTTTCATATTATCGCCTCCCCCTATACTTATTCGAAGACAATCCTATTTCTCCTCCAAAAAAAGGCAGCCCTGCATGCAAGTCTGCCTTTTTACTCATTTCTTATTAAATCCTTTTTCACTTAAAAACTCTTTCATATGCATTCTTTTTTCTTTAGCCATAAACGAACTCATTGATTCCGTCCATGTTACGTTTTTCTTGTTTGCTGATCTTTCTTTGTAATACGAGCTCATCGTTTCATCGTATTCGTTTAATAATTCATCATATTTCTTTTCATCATACCCATTTTCATGAAGAATTGCTGCTACTGGTAAACGCGGTTTCACTCCATGATTTTCATCTGGTACGCCAACCGTCATTCCGAATACAGGATATACTTTATCCGGTAAATGAAGCAATTCACTCACTTCTCTCGGATTATTACGAATACCACCAATATAACAAATACCATATCCTAACGACTCTGCTGCTAACGCTAAGTTTTGCGCGAAAAGTGAAGCATCTACCGTTGCAACGATAAAGTCTTCTACTCCTTCATGTTTTATCTCTGTACTATGCTGTTCACACGCTATTTCAAGTCGTTTTAAATCTGCACAACAAACAAAGAATGCTGCGCAGTCTTTCACGTGACGATTTCCGGATAACTCTGCTAGTTTAGCCTTTAGGTCTTGATCTGTTACATATATAACAGAATACGCCTGTACAAAATGTGAGGAAGCGGCATGCTGCGCAGCTTGTACCATTCTTTCTACTACATCTTTCGGAATTGATTCTTCTTTATATTTACGAACTGAAACGTGTTGCTCCATTTTATGTATGATCTCATTCATGAAAAACACTCCTTTTTTCTCTTCATAATGAAAAATTAACATATCTTTTTCAATATTCACAACTTATAAGCACAAAAAGAGCAATTCTTTTTGAATTGCTCTTTCTAAAACGTCTATCAATACGGTAAATGAAATTATATTAACGATAATTTAATTATATCAACGATTTTTCGAATATATCGACTTACCGACAAATAACGACAAACTCACACCAAATTATTTCTTATCTTATTACGCTGTTTTCAAAACTTTAATACCTTTTACGATATTCCAAATGAAGTAATAAATCCCTACAAGAATGAACACCGCATATGTGATCATCATTCCAATTCCAGCACCATCAGATTGATTGGAGCTTAAGCCATATATGCCGGATACTGCTAATCCACCAAATAAAATCGCATACGGGAAAATATGTGACCAAAATGCTTTTTTCGCGTGGTATTTCACTTCATCCTCCGCAACGAAGTACACGATAATTGGCAGTAAAAATGGTGCAAAAAAGATACTAAAGTAACATAGTGAAGATAATATATTATTTCCTTTCATCCGATTCACCTCTAAATAGTTTTTGTTATCTTCATTATGTCAGGAATCGGTTCTAGAAACTATCGCTTTACCTTTCATGAACATGACATATTTGTAAGATTTTCATCAAAAATAATCCCGACTGGACTTCCAGATGGGATTACTTTTTCTATATTCGATTCATAAACCAATATTGCGTAATAGCTAAATACTCTCGTATATTCGATGGAATGACAATTCGCTTCGGTGTTTCGGCCGGAAGACCTTCTAATTGTAAACCTTGTTTTGCTGCTATTTTTTTCGCTCTAAACATATGGAAATCGTTTGTTACGATCATTCCTTTTTTCATATTGTCTGGAATTAACGGTTTTGAGAATTTAATATTCTCATCTGTACTCGTTGACTTATCTTCCATTATTATGCGGTCTTCTGCAATTTTTAGTTTCATTAATCCATTTTTCATTGCTAATGCTTCTGAAATATCTTCCCCTTTGCCTTTCCCTCCAGATACAATCGCAATTGTTTTTTCATGTGATTGTAAATACTCAGCTGCTTTATCAATACGATATTGCAATGAATAAGATGGTTTCGTCCCATTTACTTTCGAGCCTAGTACAATGATATAATCAGCATCGTCAATTGCTTTCATATGCCCATCTTTATAAATGTTATATTGTAAAAATCCCACATAAACGGCGCAAACCATTATAATTGCTATCATATACGTAATTATTTTCTTCTTTTTCATATCCGTATACTCCTATGTTCTTTACTTCTTTCATCATAATATCCGTTTATTCGTTTGTACACAGACAAATTTCAATTCACCCTAATTTATCCTCTGGAAAGTAATATTTATATTCCTTTCGGGAACAGTAAGTACAACTTTGTACGAAGGAGTGTCCTTATTGCTTCTCTTTTTATGTAACGTATCATTCTTTTTCATCTTATTTTTACTTTCACTTAAGATGCTCGGTAAATCTGCTTTGGCACAACTAACTCCTCATGATTTTGGTGCTATTATCTTTTTATCTTATTTAGCTTTTCAGGCCATACCTGTCTCTGGTGCTTTGCAAGCTTTTCTCGGTATGGTCGTTATTACATGTTTGCATTTGCTTCTTACAAAATTAAGCTTACTAAACAAACTAAATCGTTTTATTCTCGGGCACCCTATCATTTTAATTAAACATGGTGATATTATTTTTGAAAACTTACAAAAAAGTAGATATCCAATCGCTGAACTACTGTCTAACCTTCGCGTCGCAGGATATCCAAGTGTTCACGAAATTGAATATGCTATTTTAGAAGCGAACGGAGCCATTAGCATTTTACCAAAGCGTGAACTTGTACCATTAACTCCAAAAGATTTGAACATAGATGTTACGTATGCTGGATTACCAATTGCCCTTATCGTTGATTCGCAAATTCAATACGATAACTTAAAGTTAATTCATAAGGACGAAAAGTGGTTATATAAAGAATTAAAAGAAAAGGGCATCACTAATATTAAAAGCGTTGCTTTCGCGTCTGTTCAAGAAACAGATGGATCTTTTGCGATTAGTTTAAAAGAGTAAAAAATCCCCTTACTTACTCAAGGGGATTTTCTTCATTATATCGCTTCTTTCTCTCCCGCCATATTTAATGGAACAGGATGTTTCATACGATTCATCGTAAATACAATAATCGCTGTCAATACTTCAGCTACTGGCATAACGAGCCAAATTCCATTTATCCCAAATAATTTTGGCATAATCCATAATAATGGAATAATAAATAATAACCCTCGGCTCATTATAATAAGTACTGATTTTGTCGTTTGTCGCACGGATTGGAAGTACTCTCCATACACAATGTTATAGCCTAAAAATACATATTGGATAAAGAACAAGCTAATACCCGTTAATGTTAACTCCAATAACTCTGGAGATTGGACATCAAATAGACCAATAATATATTTCCCGAAGAATAATCCGACAATTATTGCAATACCACCGAGTACTACCGCAATTTTTACAGCGAACTTTAATCCTTCGCGCAATCTCTCTGATAAATTTGCGCCGTAATGGAAACTAGCGATCGGTTGTAATGCTGCTCCAACACCGAAGAATAGTAGTAATGTCATCGCATGAATACTATTCACCATCGCATAAGAAGCGACTCCAACTTCTCCTGCATATTGAACGAATGCAATATTAAAACCAATCGTTACAATCGCTACTGTACTTTCTGCTGTAAAGCTCGGGAAACCGATTATCATAATTTGTTTAACTGTATCCCACTCAAAATGGAATTTCGTCCATTTTAAAATACTACTTTTCCTAAAGAAATGAGATAATAATACAAGGAAACCAATCGCTGCCGAAAGAATAGTCGCTGAAGCAGCACCTGTTACGCCCCATCCAAAGATGAATATAAAGATATAGTCAAACACTATATTTAATACAGCCGTTACAACTAGACCTGCCATTGCTAAATTAGGATTTCCATCATTTCGTATAAATGTACTTAAAATATTTTCTAACACGTATATCATTCCAAACATTAATAATACGTGTAAATAGTCTAACGCATACGGTAAAATCACTTCGTTTGCACCGAATAAGTATGCTAAATCTTCTATTCTCCATAAACAAATCGCAGCTAAAACACCTACGATAATTACTGCTACCGTCATGGATTGCGTAAAAATAGACCTTGCTCTTTCTACTTTATTTTCACCTAGTGCAATGGAGTATAACGTTGCCCCGCCCATTCCAATCCATAATGAAATAGAGAAGAAAATTGAAAAGGCTGGAATAGCCACGTTTACTCCCGCTAATCCATTTGCTCCAACTCCCCGACTAATCATAACCGCATCAATCACAATATTAACTGACATTAATACCATTCCAAGAACAGCTGGTATTAAATATGAAATAAATAAACTTTTTATCGGTTTTTCTCTTAACTTTTCTGTTGTTTCCATCATATAAATGCTCCTTTTTCAATGCTCTGTTCATAGTTTAAACCTTTAAGTTACTTGAAGGTCAATAGAGAATTAAAAAATAGGTAACTGAATTATTGTGTTTGATGCCAATTTGTAATGATACGGGTCCTATATCTTATTGCTTTATTTTTTCATTATAGGAATTTGAATTTCTGTTACTTGTTCCTCTGGATTGTCTGTGACAGACCAATCAATTAATGCAATCTCAATCGCATCTCCACTTACTTCGTACCCTTCTTGATCAATATATTTCATTAACTTCTTATATGTTTCATCCGTTTCTTCATATGGGCCATGGTGATATACACAGGCAAATATGCCTTCTTTAATTTCATCTGAACTATGTATTTGAAAAGGCATGTAATCCAAAAGAATAAAAACACTGCTATATGCTTGAAACTCATTTTGCATTAATCCTTTTTTTGCCACCGTTACACCGATATCTCCAGAAAATAAGCTATCATCCATTTGCTTCATATTTTTTTGCAACGAATGAATATAGTACTCAAACATATCATCCGTCGTATTCGGGGCAACCGCAATTGCTGTAATGTTTCGCTGCGGGATCTCTTTAATTACCATTTGTTCAGCTTTTGCTTTTGTTGCTTCCTTAATTAAATGAATTCTATGTTCCATTTTCGCCAAAGCATACTCAATTTCTCTTTGTTTTTTCAACATCATTTCTTGTTGTTTTTCCAGTAAATTGAGTGCGTATGCTGGATTTCTTTCATCAATATATTTCTTAATTTCCTTTAATGGAATATTTAATTGGCGTAAAAATTTAATCGTATCTAATAGTGAAAATTGATCGATTGTATAATAGCGATAATTTGTTTTCGGGTCCACAATGGACGGATGAAAAATCCCCTTTTCATCATAATAGCGTAAAGTAGATTCCGCTATATTTTGCATTTTTGCCATTTCTCCAATTGTAAAACGTTTATTTAATAACATATACCCTTCTCCAATTCATAAAAAATGTATCCTTATTTCTTCTTATTATATAGTGATTCCCTCCATACCTAAATCGAATCCTATCATGAAAATCTGCTATTTTTTCATTGATTTTTCATACATTTTATTATATATTAATTACAGGTTCAAATTACGAGTTCAAAAGAACTTGTAATCAGACCCTTTGTTTAATGGTTTTTACATATTTTCATTAGGCAAATTCCGAGAAATCGTATGATAAAAATAAAAATGATGAGGAGAGGATCCGATGGATTTCGAATTTTTCTTTCAAATTGCACTTATTTTATTAAGTACAAAGCTTGCTGGTGATCTTAGTGTTAGACTAGGTCAACCTTCTGTACTAGGTAAATTAATTGTCGGTATCGTTATCGGTCCAGCTATATTAGGTTGGATTGAAAATTCAGAGCTTCTAACACAATTAAGTAATGTCGGTGTTATTCTTTTAATGTTTATGGCTGGTCTTGAAACAGACTTAGAGGAATTAAACGCAAATCGTAATTCTTCTTTAGCAGTTGCACTTGGAGGTATCCTTCTTCCATTCGTAGGTGGTTACGTTTCTGGTCTTGTTATGGGAATGGAACAAGGAAATGCTGTATTTTTAGGATTACTTCTATGTGCGACAAGTGTTAGTATTTCCGTACAAACGCTTCGTGATTTAGGAAAGATGAAAACACGTGAAAGTACAACTATGCTGGGCGCGGCTGTATTTGATGACATTCTTGTTGTTATTTTATTAGCATTTGCAATGAGCTTCTTAGGTACAGACGATGTTAACTTAACAATGGTTATCTTGAAGAAAGTTGTATTCTTCGCTTCTATTATTTTAATCGGATGGAAAGGTGTTCCTGCAATCATGCGCTGGTTATCACCACTGCGCGTATCTGAGTCTATCGTCAGTGCGGCTCTTATCATCTGTTTCTCATTCGCATATTTCGGCGAATTATTAGGAATTGCTGGTATTATCGGTGCTTTCGCAGCTGGTATCGCTATTTCTCAAACGAACTACAAGCATGAAGTAGAAAAGAAAGTAGAACCAATCGCTTACGCTATGTTCGTTCCAGTGTTCTTCGTAAGTATCGGTATGAATATTACATTTGACGGTATTGGTAATCAAATTTGGTTCATCCTAGCATTAACAGTAATCGCTGTATTAACGAAATTAATCGGTTGTGGATTGGGTGCACGTATGACTGGATTTGACGCTAAGTCTTCTGCCATTATCGGTGCTGGAATGGTTTCTCGTGGTGAAGTTGCACTTATCATCGCAGGAACAGGACTTTCTTCAGGTCTATTAGCACAAGATTACTTTACAGCTATCGTTATTGTCGTTATTTTAACTACAATGATTACACCACCAATGTTAAAATACACTTTTGGTGCAAAAGATAAAGCAGTGAAAGCAAGTAAATAAGCTTTCTACAATAAAAAGAGATTACTATCTTATAAGATAGTAATCTCTTTTTTCATTTTATCTTTAAACAATTCCATTCTTTTTTAACCAGTTTTCAAAAATAATTCGCGCTTCGTCATCATCAATATCATTACTAAATGAATACACCATAATGCCGTATTCATCTATATATTCACCTAGTTTCATTTCCTCCACTTTTTTATAAAAGTCGTCTGCCTCATAGTGCGGAATATAAGCATCCCAAACTGGCTCATTTATTCTTTTGTACGCCGTCACTTCTAAATCGTATCCATCTTCATAATACCCGATGTGATAATGTTGACTAGGCTCATATTTCTTCATAAAAAAAACCTCCTACTAAACAAAAGCGAGCTGTAATATACAGCTCGCTTCATTCATTAAATGCGTTCCATCGCTGTCTTCAACGTTCCAACAACAAAAGCAATTTCTTCACTTGAAATAACAAGCGGTGGTGCTAATGTTAAGACGTTATTATATCCTGCTGTTGTCATGCCGTTTCGTCCAATAATTAAACCTTTTTCTTTACAAGCATTTACAACACTTGCAATTTTGTCGTTATCAATTGGCTCTTTCGTCTCTTTATCATTTACTAGTTCGATTCCAACTAGTAAACCTTTCCCTCTAATATTCCCAACAAGTGGATGTTCTCCAATTTCTTCTTTTAATTGCTCTAATAAAAACGAACCCATTTGTGCAGATCGCTCAATTAAATTTTCATTTTCCATAATCTCTAAGTTTTTAAGTGCTAATGCACAAGCCGCTGGATTTCCACCAAATGTATTAATATGACGGAAGAATTCATATTCTCCCTTCCCTTTAAATGCTTCATATATTTCTTTTTTCACAGCTGTCGCTGATAACGGTAAATATGCACTCGTAATCCCTTTTGCCATCGTAATAATATCTGGCTGAACGTCATAATTCATAAATCCAAATGCTTTTCCTGTACGTCCGAAACCGCAAATCACTTCATCGCTAATGAGAAGTGCACCGTGTTTTTGACACGTTTCATGAATAGCTTTCATATAGTCTTGTGGCGGCATTAAAATGCCTCCGCCCGTAATAATTGGTTCCATAATAAAAGCTGCAATCGTTTCACTTAATTCCCATGTCATAACGCGATCTACTTCTTTTACACATTCTACATCATAAATGTTCTCTCTTTCTATTCCAGGCATACGATAACAATCTGGCGGCGTTACATGTAAAAATCCTGAAGCAAATGGCTCATATTGATATCTACGCTGTGCTTGTCCCGTCGCTGCCATCGTTGCCATTGTATTTCCATGATACCCGCGGTAACGCGACATAAATTTATAACGATGCGGTTCACCTTTTTGAGCATAGTATTGCCTTGCTATTTTAAAAGCCGTTTCGTTCGCTTCCGAACCACTATTAGAGAAGAAAATAACATACTCTCCTCCAAGCCACTCATTTAATTTTTCAGCAAGCTTTATAGCCGGTTCATGCGATTGTGACATCGGAAAGTATGATAATGTTTGTAATTGCTTATAAGCCGCCTCTGCGAGCTCTTTTCTGCCATATCCACTATTCACACACCAAAGACCACTCATACCATCTAAATATCGTTTTCCTTGTATATCTTCAACCCAGCACCCTTCTGCTTTTGCCCCTACCATTGTACTATTTGGACTAAAGGGACGCATTCCGTGCCAAACATATTGCTCATCTTTTGCTAATAATTCATCAGTCTGTTTCGTTTTCATCATTTCTTCCACCTTCCATAACAACTTATTTTTCACAAAAGCTGTGCTGGTGCCATGATGATTTAATTTTCTCCCTGCTTATTTTCATTCCACAAAATTAAGACAAAATCCTACTTACAATACCGTAATATTTACAAGAAAAAAAGAGCTTTTCTTATATATCGAAAAGCCCTTCTCTTTTTAATGTGACGACGCATCACTAACACCATGACCTGTATTAGATTTTACAAGAATCTCATCAAATTTCGCAGCATCTTCTTTCTTACTCGATAACACGGTTCCTAAATATGCTGCAAGGAATCCAAGCGGAATTGAAATAATTCCAGGTGTCGTATATGGGAAAATCGCTTCCCCAACAAATATAGCTTTTCCAGCTACAGGGTTCCAAACATTTGGACTTAATGCTACGAGAACAATTGCTGATACAAGACCAACGACCATACCCGAAATAGCACCTGTTGTATTGAAGCGCTTCCAATATATTGTGAATAATATAACTGGTAGATTTGCACTCGCTGCAACTGCAAATGCTAATGAAACTAAAAATGCTACGTTCAATGTTTGAGCAAATAACGCTAGTATAATGGATAATACCGCTACCCCAATAGACGCATAGCGAGCCATTGACACTTGCTCTTTTTCCGTTGATTTCCCCTTGCGAATAATTTCATTATAAAAATCATGTGCAAATGCTGATGCTGCTGTTAATACAAGGCCTGCCACTACAGCTAAAATAGTTGCAAAGGCAATTGCTGATACGAAAGCAAATAAGAAATCTCCACCTAACGCTTTAGCTAATAAAGGCGCTGCCATATTACCAGCAGGGTTTGCTTTCATAATTGCCTCATTTCCTACAAATGCTGCTGCCCCAAATCCTAAGAAGATTGTCATAATATAAAATGCGCCAATTAACCACGTAGCGTACACAACAGATTGCCGTGCCGTTTTTGCATCACGTACTGTAAAAAAGCGAACAAGAATATGTGGTAATCCGGCAGTACCAAGAACTAGTCCTAAATTTAAAGACAGTGTATCAAGACCATCCTTATACTTTACCCCTGGATTTAAAAATGAATCTTTTAATGGCGTAGCTGTTTTCATTTGAGCGAACATTTCAGTCACACTAAAATTAAATTTTGAGAAAACGATAACAGAAATAATAAATGTACCTGCCATAAGTAATACAGCCTTAACAATTTGTACCCAGCTCGTCGCAGTCATTCCGCCAAAAATAACGTACACTGTCATTAATGTACCAACGATTAAAACGGATGTCGTATATTCGATCCCTAATAATAATTTAATAAGTGCACCAGCCCCAACTAATTGTGCAATCATATAAAAAATTGAAATCGTCATCGTATTAAGCGCTGCAACGCCGCGAACTTTTTTCGCATCAAAACGTGCCGCAATCATATCCGCTAACGTGTACTTCCCTAAATTTCTAAGCGGTTCTGCAACAAGGTATAGAACAACTAAATAAGCAACTAAAAAGCCGATACTATAAAAGAATCCATCAAATCCAGTTAATGCGATCGCTCCGGCTATACCAAGAAATGACGCAGCAGACATGTAATCTCCCGCAATGGCTAGACCATTTTGCCAACCAGTTAATCCTCCTCCAGCTGTATAAAACTCACTCGCATTTTTCGTTTTCTTCGACGCAAAATAAGTTATGACGAGTGTACCAAGAACGATGATTAAAAATAATGCAAAAGCGGTTATATTCAAAGTCAGCCCCTCCCTTTTTGCATATCTTGTAGAATTTTTTGCGAGATTTCATCAAAGGATTCTGCTTTTTTGCTATAAATCATACATAATGACCACGTCATTATAAATTGCGCAAATGCAAACACCCATGCCCACGTAACATCCCCAAATGCTGGTGTATTGAGCACCTTTGAATACGATGTTAAAATAGGTAATGCAATAAAGAAGCTTAAAAAGAAAATACTCATCGGAACGATAAACTTCTTTTTCGTATTTAATAGCAATTGAAATTCTTCTGACTGAACAACCTCTGTATAATTCACTTCATTTTGTAACTTACGTGCTGACGTATCATCTCTTTTCATTCCCATTCCCCTCTCTTACTGAAAATACAATTCCCCCTTGTATACCTAAAGACTAAATTTTATAAATATTCAGAAACTTATTTCCATTTTAGACAATCCATACATTCCTGCAAAGATTTTTCGATAGACATTTTTCGGCAATTTCTCCTAAGTTTTTAATATACTTTTTCAACATAAAATTTACGTACTTCAATCTCATACCAGTCAAGATTTGATGCCTATTAAAACAGAATAAAAAAGTAGTGCTTATCGCACTACTTCTGTCTTTTTCTCTTTTTCTAAATTACGAGCTGTTTCGCTTAATTCAACGTCTTTCCCATCTTTAAGCGTTCCAAATATGAAATCGAATACTGGATTTGAAACACCAAACCAAAACTTTTCATTTTTATAATGGTGTAATATGTGCTGTTTTTTTAGCCATCTTCCAAACTTAGTGAACGGACGAATCGGCTTATGTGCAATATAATGTTTCCATTCATAAACGAGAAGCATGATAATCATTCCAATTCCGAATGAAAGTGTAATAGTAGCACTTTTTGTTATACCATATGCTATAAATAAATATATAGTAAAGCTAGGTATACTAAACCATACAGGCAAAAACAATAGTTTTAAATCATCTGGATATACATGATGATCATAATGTAATCTTCTTAACATTTTTAATAAAAATACGTTTTTAGGTGGCTTTAAATGGAATAAAAACCGATGTGTCATATATTCGTTAAGCGTATAAAAACAATCCCAAACAAACACGCGAACATACCGATCCATGTGAAAAATTGCATTTTTAAAATAATGATGAAAATAAATAAAATACTATACATAATAACGATATCATGTTGTAAAAAGAACTCTTTCCCCACTCTCTTCATCTTCCTTCCCCCTTTTCCAAAAAAACAGCCGCAACATATCGTTACGACTATTTCTTTTATTTTTTATTTTATTCTATTCACTTTACAAATTTGCCTGCTGCTCTATTGTCGAGAAAAAATTGTTCGATCCAAATATATTTTGCTTTGGAATAATATGTTCCACCGCAAACACTGTTACTTCTCCTCTTTGTACCTCTCCAATAATGAGCCCAAATATTTCATGATTCACTGCAAACGTTGGTTGCTTTGTTTGCAGTAATCTTGCTGCATTATGAAATACCGCTTCATATAGTGGATTCCTATCAGTAATTTCTTTTCGGATTTTGGGTGCTAACGTAATAATAATTTCTTTTCCGTCAATAGTGGTTCGATACATAAAAATCTCCCCTTCAATCTTATGTGAACAACTGTAAAGCTTTGTATGCAAAATGGATAGAATATCCTACTAAAATAATACCGGCTCCGGCTGTTATATAGCCAAGTGCTTTTTGCTTTAATAAAGTTCTGCCAAAATGGACAGAAAAAGCAATATTTAAATTCCATAAAATAATGCCAACAATAATACAAAGACTGTATAAAAAGGCTTCTTGTTTCGTTACCTTCGTAAGCAATGAGCTAAGTGTACTTCCGTATATACCAAACCAAAAAACAAGATTTAATGGATTGGATATCGCAATTAAAAAACCTGCCATAAACGATTGTTTAAGGCCACCTACCTCTTCCTTTTTATATTCCATATTCGAGTGGGAAATTCCTTGTTTTACACTTTGAAATCCTAAATAAAATAATAAGAAAAACCCTGTGCAATACATAAAAGCTTGTACATATGTATACATAAACACAGAAGATAAACCGAAATAAATGAGAAGCATAAACAAAATATCTGCAGTCATTCCACCAATTCCAACAACCCATGCATGCCAAAAACCTCGTTCAATTCCTCGTTTTAACATTTCAATATTAATCGGACCTACTGGCGCAGCTAATGAAATACCTAATACAATTTGTTGTATAATCGCTCCAAACATCGCTCTATCCTTTCTACTTCCTTTACTATTAAGTAATGATGTAATGATTAAAAATAGACTAGCTTTCATCAAAATATTTACTACTAAAATACCCTTTTTTATCCAAAATATGCAAAAGAGCCATCTGGATGATGGCTCTTACTTTTCTAACTTATGAAGAAAAGGACATTTTCCTTTTATCGGCTCTACATCGTCTCCTATGAAGTATTGTTTCCATTCGCGATGATCTGGATCACCATAATGACTAATGTTAGGGTGTTTCGGCAGCTGATCCCACTTTTCAACTCGATCTCGGACCGTTTGTCTTGAATATGCTCCTTTAGGGCGATCCCCTTCTAATCCATCAAAGATGGTACGCGGTTGAAATCCAATAACGAGAGAATTTCCTAAATGCCTAGTTTTTCGTTGTTTATAAGCTGACGCATTTCCAAATGCGAATATCGGTTCACCACCAAATGAAAATTCCCATAAGTAATGGTCTGGGTCTTCAGGAATTTGCTTCGGCCATGTTTGGTCATCGTTTTCATGTAAATATTGTAGTACTTTCCAAAAGTAATCACGATAATATTCCAGTGATTGTTCCTCACATTCC
The DNA here is from genome assembly GCF_040448665.1 of Bacillus cereus group sp. MS39. Taxonomy (NCBI): domain Bacteria; kingdom Bacillati; phylum Bacillota; class Bacilli; order Caryophanales; family Bacillaceae; genus Bacillus; species Bacillus cereus group sp. MS39. Next base: position 3,831,315 of record NZ_CP123058.1, read on the forward strand.
GGTTCCACAAAAAGAAAGAATCCTCTTCTTACAATTGGGCGCTCTTTCATTAACTCTAAAAAAGATAACATTGTATGTGGCAAATGACTCCAATCATTATGAGAGAGAAACGAATAACGAAGTTCATTCTTTTTCAAAGCTGTTAAGCCGAAATAACATGGGAAAGTTGGTTCTAGCACGACACTCGAAAAATTTTGAAATTCTTTTGCAACCCAATTTGGTATGTCAGTTCTCGTTCTCATTCCTTCATTATCTAATAAATAAGACTCATTCATTCTTTCACCTCATTATGTATAGCATTCAATTAAGAATATTACATACTCGGCCTGTCCTATACCTATTTAAAAATTCGGCTGAAAAATTATTTAAAAATACAAAAAAATAAAATCGCTTACTTGACTAATTTCTACCAATTCGTGTATATTTAAATTAATCATTTAGCAGAATATTCAAGATTATAGCATTTTTAGTTTATATTATCTTTCAAATGAATTTCACTAAATGAAAAAAGCAAATGTTTTTAGGAGGAATTGTAACATGCAAGGAAAAGTAAAATGGTTTAACAACGAAAAAGGTTTTGGATTTATCGAAATGGAAGGCGCTGACGATGTATTCGTACATTTCTCTGCTATTCAAGGTGACGGCTACAAAGCTTTAGAAGAAGGTCAAGAAGTATCTTTCGATATCACTGAAGGAAACCGCGGACCTCAAGCTGCTAACGTAGTAAAACTTTAATCCAACATATAACAGGAGGTTACCTTACTTGGTAACCTCCTTTGTTATTCCTTTGTATATTTCCGTTTTACAGAGCAAAAACTATGTGAAATGCGCAATATACAAAGGAGGAAGTAATAATGGGATCAGAAGTAAATGATTTTGAAGAAGTGAAATTCCGTGTAGAAACAGCACAAAAAATGGTAGGGTCAGCGACAATTTCAATGGATCCAGATACATTAGAGCATGCGACTACTGCTGTAGAAGCCGCTCGCTCTCAGCTTGAAATTATGAAATCTGTTGCGACAGATTTAGATGAACCATTTTTAATGAATGAGGAAAAGAAATTAAGTAAATGCGAGCATCAATTAAATGAAGCAAGACACTAAAAAACATCCAGAGAATTTTCTCTGGATGTTTTTTATGATAACTGTTCCCCATACTTTTTCAATGTTTCTCCAACTGTACATTGTCGTATACAAAATGAATGAGCGTAATACTTACTATTTGTCTTTCGATTATGTTCTCGCAAGAAACATCCTTCACAATACGTTTCTAATAAGTCATTTACCTCTGTAATGAGTTGCTTTTTATCCACCTTTGCACCTCTCTATTCGGTTATTTCTTTATGACTATCAATGACTGTTCCTTCTAATGCTTGCGTAGCTAATTGATGCGCTTCTTTATTTTGTTTTCTAGATATCGGCTCACATACAAGTTTTAATTTCATTTGCTTCGCTTTTTGTTCAATTTGATCTAAGTAATGATTTAAATGCTCATCATAACAAGGCCATTCTCCAGCCAATTGCTGCAGTACAACTTGAGAATCGCCGCGAAGTGTAACTGCTTCATACTTAATTCCAAATTCCTCGAGTATATTCATGCCATATAGTAATGATGCATATTCCGCTTCATTATTATCATATATACCTTCTATATATGCATTACGGCGAATTCGGTATTTTGTATTTCCTTTTTTATAGTATACACATATACCTACTCCAGCTTCTTTCGTCTGTACATCATAACCGCCATCAAAATAAACGAGTATTTCTTGGAGCTCTTCCTCCACTTGTTTACTCAGCTTTTTCATTTCCTTTAATGACCATTCTGCATCCATTTCATCATAAAATGATAGTTCTTTCACTCTTCCTGTTTTCTCGAAATCCTCTGCAAATTGCAATACATCTTCTATGTTCATATAATCTGTCGTTAATTCCGTCTGCAATCCGCTCTTTGTTTTATACAACCAATGAATTTTATATTTCATACTAGATTCCCCTTATATAAGACTTCTTATATGTAGTCAGCTAATGAAAGCCTCACTTTATTTTATTATATTGTATCAAGAGTCACAGCATTATATTCAATATGATTACATACAAAAAGAGCTATCCCTATAGGAATAGCTCTTTCATCTATTGCATAAATCTTTCAAATTGTACTCGTTTATTAATCCAGTACATTACAGGCATACCAATTGCCATGACAACAAATTCACCGATGGCACATGTTAACCAAGTCAACATAAATGGTAAATCAAATGCAAGATGAAGCTCAATTGCAATCATAAACATTGTAATTGTAAAAATAACTGTATTAAAAATCATACGAGCCCAAACACCTTTAATAAATCGCATAGAAATAATCGTTGCAACTAATGCAAGTATAGATTGCCCTACTCCAAATACTAAATCGTAAGCGATCATAGGTGAGAAAAAGAGATTTGTTAAAAATACACCTAATACAATTCCGTAAATTGCTTTTTTATTAAATACAACAAGATGATTAAACATCTCTGAAATACGAAACTGTACACTCGTAAAGCCAAATGGCTGAATAAGCATAGAAACAGCAATATATAATGCCGCTAAAATACCATTACCGACTAATGTTCTTATATTCATGACAAAATCTCCTTAGTTTTTTTACGTGGGATGGTTTCGAACCACGTTATTCGTTTTTTAAGCAACAAGAATATATTCTACGCAATACACACTCTCTCGTCAATAGATTCCTATCCTTAACTACCTTTTTTCTTTTAGACAACGTATAATAAAACATATGAAAGTTTTAGGAGGTTTCACTTCATGACAGCAACAATTCAAAATGAAAAAGTGGTCGTTTCCATTTCTGACAAAGGTGCAGAATTACAAAGCGTTCGCTTAAAAGAAGATAACACTGAATACTTATGGCAAGGCGATTCTTCTTATTGGGGGCGCCGCGCACCAATTTTATTCCCAATTGTCGGCCGATTAGTAGATAATACATACTACGTAGATGGTAAACCATATTCTTTAACACAACACGGCTTTGCTCGTGATCTTACATTCTCTGTACAAGAACAAAGTGAAACGAAAATCACTTATATTGTAACTAGTAATGAAGAAACATTAAAAAAATACCCATACGAATTCGAATTACTCGTTTCTTATGAGCTAGACGGACAAATCGTTCATGTAACATATGAAGTAAATAACCCTACTTCAAAAGAGATGTTCTTCTCAATCGGAGCACATCCTGGTTTCAACTTCCCCTTATTAGAGGGCGAATCATTTACAGATTATCATTTATCATTTAATGGTTCTGAACGCTTAGAAACAAGCGTATTAGAAGGACCTTACCTTTCAAGTAAAAAACAATTAATCGCTGAAAATACGAATGAATTACCACTTACATACGATTTATTCAAAAATGATGCGCTTATTTTTGAAAATATGAATACGGATGAAATCTCTATTCGTTCTCATAAACATAATAAATTTGTAAAAGTAGAATTTGATGGCTTCCCATTTGTTGGCGTATGGACACCAGGCGAAAACGCACCTTTCTTATGTATTGAACCTTGGTACGGTATTGCTGATGAAGTAAATCCGGCAAAAGATTTCAAGGAAAAAAAAGGAATTCAATCTTTACAAGCGAATGAAACATTTACATGTCGTTATAGTATTACAATCGGCTAAAGTACTCTATCCCCTACTTCAAAGAAACATATAAGTAGGGGATCATCTTATAATTTGGAGGTTTCTCATTTTGATTGAAGTATATATTGATGGTGCATCAAAAGGAAATCCTGGTCCTTCTGGCGCTGGAGTGTTTATTAAAGGGGTGCAACCAGCTGTACAATTATCATTGCCCCTTGGGACAATGTCCAATCATGAAGCAGAATACCACGCCTTACTTGCGGCATTAAAATATTGCACGGAGCATAATTATAACATTGTCTCTTTTCGTACAGATTCGCAACTTGTCGAGCGAGCTGTCGAAAAAGAATACGCAAAAAATAAAATGTTTGCACCACTATTAGAAGAAGCATTACAGTACATAAAAAGTTTCGATCTCTTTTTTATTAAGTGGATTCCAAGTAGTCAAAATAAAGTTGCTGATGAATTAGCTAGAAAAGCTATCTTACAAAATTAACGGGGGTATGAGTGTGAAAAAAGATTGGGTTGCTCCTCTTGCTTTATTATTTGTCTCTTTTATTTGGGGAGCTACATTTGTTGTCGTTCAAAATGCTATGTCTTTCGTTGGTCCATTTACTTTTAATGGTATTCGCTTTTTATTCGCTGGAATTATTTTATTATTCGTTCAAATGATTTTCTCAAAAAAATCTTCAAAACAAGATATACAACAGAGTAGTCTCGCTGGATTAATCGTTGGATTTTTTTTATGCGTTGGCTATGTATTACAAACATTCGGCTTACTTTATACAACTTCTTCAAAAGCTGGTTTCTTAACAGGGCTTAGTATCGTTATGGTACCCATTTTGTCTTTTATCTTTTTAAAACAAAGAGCTACCATTTTTATCGTAATGGGCATTGCTGTAGCAACGGCTGGTTTATACTTATTAACGGCCGGTGATTCTTTTCAATTGAACATTGGAGATATACTCGTTCTCGGTTGTGCAGTTGCTTTCGCCGCTCATATTCTTGTTAACGGCTTCTTCTCTAAGAAAATATCACCATTATTGTTAAGCACGTCGCAAGTATTAGCTGTCGGTATGTTTTCTTCTATTTGCGCCTTTTTGTTTGAAGATTGGGAAAAATTATTTTCAGTAGCACTATGGACGAATTCTTCCTTTTTATTTGCTCTATTTCTAACTTCCCTATTCGCGACATCCATTGCTTTTTTCATTCAAACATCGGCACAAAAACATACGTCTCCAACGAGAGTAGCAATTATTTTCGCAATGGAGCCCGTTTTTGCTGCATTAACAGGCGTTCTCGTTGCAAACGAACAACTTTCTATTTCTGCTATTATCGGATGCCTATGTATTTTCCTAGGCATGGTTTTTGTTGAATTACCTTCCAAAACAAAAAAAGAAGCGCAGGCTGCGTGAAGTTACGCTTGTAACTTCCGCATAAAAGCCTTAGCGCTTTTTTTATCTGTAATTTCTTCTTCTTTCAAACGTTCTAATAACGCAACAAAATAACTCCCATCAAACTGTAATTGATGTTTAATTGTCGCTTCTATTGCTGCGTTCACAATTCCATCAGATGCACCAGTATATCCTTGTCCGAACATAATAAACCCTTGTGCTTCCTCTGATAGTTTAAATCCTTTCGTATGTAAGAATGAAAGATAATCTTCTACTGTTTGCATGATATTCCCACCTACTCAAAAATTCTCCATCTCCTATCATACATGTTTTTACACGCTATGAGAATGAAATTTCTTTGACAACTTTGTAAATCTATCGTCTACTGCATAGACAATAGAGGATTTCCTTGCAATATGAATGAATATGTATAGTGGAACTTATTTCATATTAAAGGGGAGACACGATGAAACAAGCACTATTAATTATCGATGCGCAGCAAGAATTAATGGATGGAAATGAAAAAGAAAATGAAGTTTTTCGTAAAAAAGATCTATTATCTACACTAAATACAGCCGTACAGAAAGCACTAGATGCAAATGCCCTTGTTGTTTTCGTAAGAGATATCGATGTTGCTTCTGGTAGCGGAGAAGGATTTGAAGTACATAATGAAATTCAAGTACCTCAGTCTGCAATCCTTATTAATAAAGCAGCAACAAACGCATTCTATGGCACTTCTCTACTTGAACTTTTAAAAGAAGAAAAAATTAATCATATCGTTATCGGTGGATGTAAAACAGAACATTGCATCGACACCGCAGTTAGAACAGCTACTGTACAAGGATTTGATGTTACATTAATTAAAAACGGTCATTCCACAACTGATTCTAACGTGTTATCTGCAGAACAAATTATCGAGCACCATAATAAAGTTCTACACGGTCATTATAATGTGGATCATTTTTCTATGGTGAGAGATATCGAGGAAGACCTCTTCCAACCAACTCACGACCAATATCGTGATTAATAAAAAAGAATCCTTCATTTAGAAGGATTCTTTTTTATCCAAAAATTTGCGCTGCAATACTGTATAGTTCCCCATTTCTTTTCAAAAATTGATCACTATTTCTCATCATAATTGGCGGTGTATTAACCTTTTGAAAACCAGTAATCTCTAATTCTTTCATGAAACCTTTCTTTCCTTCTGGTACATCCATTCTTAATCTCCCATCATGCCCTCTTGCTAAAGCATGTACTATTCTCATTGCCATTGCATCATTTTTAGCAACGATCGGTCCTATTATTTTATTTTCTGGCGTTTGTACACTTATACCGTATCCTACTACATTTTCTTTTGTATCCTTTATAACGACACACTGATCACTTTGCATAATTCTTTGTTTTAAAAACTCGTTTCGACTTGTTCCAAATGCGCCTTCATCTATTTTTATTATTTCTTCTAAATCCCCCTCTTTATAATTCATCACATATTCTTCATTTCCTTGACAGTTATAATTCGTATTGTACGAGTTACATATGTATTTAGAAATATAGCTCACTGCCCTAAATCCTAACTTTTCGTATAAAGGCTTCCCCTCATCTGTAGCAATCAGCATAATTGAAGTTCGAGCTGATACGCTATTCATGCAAGAACTCGTTATCGCCTTTCCAATCCCTCTTCCCTTATAATCCGGATGGACAATTACCATTCCTATTGACGCTAACGCCTCTCCGTATAATATAATTGCAGCGCTTGCAATCAGTTCTTTTCTCTCATTCCATACGCCATATACAATACCTGAATTAAAAATCGTTTCAAATTCTTCTCTGTTATAATCCCAACCAATATAAGAAGATAATGCAACAATATCATTTATATTATCTTTTCTAAGACGCTCCACTCTTATTTTCAATCCAATCATTCTCCAACCCCTTATTTAGACATTTAAATCATTATTACTAAATCAACTTGTACATGTTTCCCTTTATTTGTCACACACATATCCTATTTTGACCAAGACTATATTGTAAATGAGGTGACAACATGCCCATTACGAATCGATTTTCTACCACCACAAACGGCGCACTCGCTATTACAGGAAATACTTTAGGCTTAAGTAAAATTAATAATCAAAACCGTGCTGGTACAATCGGGGCAATTGGTGCATTCGCAACTACGAATACCGCTTTACAAGTACCTACTTTTCCTGCTGGTACAACGTTAAACTATACACAAAATAGTTCTACCGCTATTTTAAATATCCCTGCTGGTAGTACGATTCTTTACGCAGAACTTGTTTGGGGTGGCAACTATTTATCTCGTGATCAAAACATTACGAATGTTTTAGGAAACCCTGTTTCTTTTACAACACCTGTTTCAACATACTCAATTACGCCTTCTGCTGTTACAGCTTCTAATCAAACATTCGTTTCCGGATCCGTCACATTTGGATTCTATACACGTTCTGCAGATGTAACATCTCTCGTTCAAGCTGGAGGATCTGGCTCTTATACAACCGGCTCTGTCCCTGGACTTGTGGACCCTATAGATGCTTCTAACGGAACAATTAATTCGGCTGGATGGACACTTATCGTCGCTTATCAAAACGGAACATTGCCTGCAAGAAACTTGACGATTTATGTAGCAGGTAACCGTGTTTCCGCAGAAACTGGTAGTGCCGATGTATCTGTCTCAGGATTTTTAACACCTTCAGGGGGACCTGTAAGCGGGAGGTTATTTTTAAGTTCTACGGAAGGGGATGCTGATTTAACTGGGGATCAAGCATTATTCGGACCAAATTTCAGTTCATTAAACGCTTTATCTGGGCCAAATAATGCGATAAATAATTTCTTCGGTTCTCAAGTGAATAATGCTGCTGGAAATTTAGATACAACTGGAACATTTGGCACACGAAACCAAAGCGCTTCTACAAGTACAAATATATCTGCAGGAAGACAAGGCTGGGACATTACTTCCATTGATATTTCTCCTTATTTAACAAACTCCCAAGTGTCCGCCGCAATCCGTTTAACAACTAACGGAGATGCATATATGTTAAATACAGTCGGCTTACAAATTAATATAAACTCACCAAATATACAAGCAACGAAAAGCGTAAATAAAAGTGTTGCAGCAATTGGAGATATTCTAACTTATACAGTTACTATCCCTAACACCGGGCTCCTTCCCGCCAATAATGCTATTTTTATAGATAGTCTCCCTAGCGGGACTTCTTTTATACCCGGCAGTGTAACAGTAGATAACGTACCACAAACAAATGCAAATCCTACCGCCGGTATATCTCTTGGAACGATTAATAATAGTGCTTCTCGTACAGTAACTTTCCAAGCAACTGTCGTTTCTCTCCCAAATCAAAATCCCATCTCTAACACTGCTAATATTACATTTCAATATACACCGATCGCCGGAGGAACAACTTTTAATGGTCTTGCAACAAGTAACTCTGCAGGAACACAAATTAACCTCGCAGATATTAATGGCACAAAATCAGTTAACAAAATATTTACCGATATTGGCGAAACGTTAACTTACAGTATTGCCTTAGCTAATATAGGAAATATCGCTGCAACGAACGTTATATATACGGATCCGATTCCTAGCGGGACTACTTTCATTCCGGGAAGTGTAACTGTTAACGGAGTTACTCAAGCTGGAGCAAATCCCGCTAATGGTATATCCATTGGATCCATTGCTGCTAATTCTACGACTACTGTTTCATTTCAAGTATTCGTTCCTTCTATTCCCCAAACAAATCCAATATTAAATAGTGGCACAACAACATATCAATACATTCCTGTACCAAATCAACCAGCAGTAAGTGGGACTGATACGACCAATATCGTATCTACTCAAGTGAATAATGCTACTGTAACTATGACGAAAGCAGTAGATAAAAATTTTGCAGATATTGGTGATACATTAACTTACATCGTTTCCTTTACAGGTACAGGTAATACGAATGCGAATAACGTTATTTTTACAGATGTCATTCCCACTGGCACAACTTTTGTTCTAAACAGTTTAACAATAGATGGCACGACACAAGTGGGCGCAAATCCCACTAACGGTGTGAACATTGGATTGATCACAACTGGCTCAACAAAAAATGTTTCGTTTCAAGTAGTAGTAAACACAATACCCGCGTCAAATGTCGTATCTAATGGATCGAGCGCTTCTTATCAATATACCGTCAATCCAAGCCAATCACCCGTTACAAAAAACATTTCTTCTAATCTCGTTTCCACTCAAATTAACAATGCGAATGTAACATTAACAAAATCAACAAACAAACAATTTGCTACAATTGGCGAAACGATAAGTTATACAATCCTCATTACAAACAGTGGAAATACAGCCGCAACTAACGTGCAACTAACAGATCCACTTCCAAATGGAACGATATTGACTCCTGGTACTGTAACACTAAATGGAGTTTTGCAAAATGTAAATTCTCTCGTCGCTTTACCTATCGGAACAATTCCTGGCGGTGCTACTTTTACTCTTTCTTTCCAAGTAACAGTCATTAATATTACCGCCCAAAATCCTATCATTAATAATGCTTTCGCTTCTTATCTATATACTGTTAATCCAAGTCTGCCACCAACTTCAAAAACAGCAAATTCTAATTCTGTTACATCGACAATTAGACTAGCAAACCTTCAAGCTACGAAGTCTGTAGATAAAACATTTGCGGAAGTTGGAGATGTATTAACTTATACCTTTGCTCTTACAAACGATGGAAATGTTGCGGCGAACAATGTAGTACTATCCGATTCAATTGCGAATGGTACTGCCTTTGTACCAAACAGTGTTACAATTAACAATGTTGCTCAGCCAGGTGTTACACCAGCTAGCATCAATATTGGTAGCATCAATGCAAATACTACAATTACAGCTTCATTCCAAGTATTAATAACTAGCATCCCAAATCCAAATCCTATTTCAAATAGCGCTTCTATTTCCTATAACTTTATCGTGGATCCAAACGCTTCACCTGTAAGTAAGAACACTACTTCAACCACTACATTTACTCAAGTAAACGATGCAAATGTCATTTCAGCAAAAACAGTGGATCGGGCGTTTGCTACTGTTGGGGATGTATTAACTTATACTATTCTTTTAACGAATGCAGGAAGTGTTACTGCTGATAGCCCTACTTTTGTAGATACAAATCCAGACGGTACTACCTTTATTCCAAACACTTTCCTTATTAATGGTGTACTCCAAAATAACGCTGATCCAAACGTCGGTGTTCCGTTACCTTCCATTCCTGCTAACAGTGAAATTACTGTTTCTTATCAAGTAACCGTCACTGCTTTACCTACACAAAATCCAACAACAAATTCATCTAGTACACAGTATAGCTTTATTCTAAATCCAGGCGATCCACCAACTATAGAAACCTCTTTAAGTAACACTGTAAGCACACAAATTAATTTAGCAAATGTAGTTATTGTCAAACAGGTAGATTTAACTATTGCTGATGTTGGGCAACCAATCACATATACAATTGCTTTAGCTAACCCTGGGAATACTCCAGCGAATAATGTAGTCGTTACCGACATACTCCCTCCTGGTACGACTCTTGTACCAAATAGTATTTTTATAGGCGGTGCTTTACAGCTAGGTGCTGATCCAAGTGCTGGTCTTCAAGTTGGGACAATTCCCGCAGGTGGAATTACAACCATTGTTTTTCAAATTAGTACAAATAGTTTACCTTCACCAAATCCAGTTCAAAATAGTGCTGCACTACAATATAGCTTTATCGCAGATCCAAATTTACCTGCTGTTGTTAGAAATGCCACTAGCAATATCGTAACGACACAAATTAACACCGCAAATCTTGTTGCTACAAAACTAACAAGTACAAATTTCGCTGATGTTGGCGATGTCATAATTTATGCAACAATTTTAACGAATAACGGCAATATCCCTGCCACTAATGTAACGTTTACAGATATCATTCCAGATGGTACCATCTTCCTTCCTAATACTGTAACGATTAACGGTGTCCCTATAGCAAATGCAAATCCTGCTAACGGCATTTTGATCGGTACGATTGGGGCAAATTCATCACGTACCGTTTCATTCCAAGTTTTTGTACCAACTATTCCTGCTGTAAATCCAATTACGAATCAATCAGGCACTACATTCCAATACACGTACGATCCATCCAAACCAGCCATCATGCAGATGGTGGCCTCTAACACTGTACAGACAACTATTAATAACGCTACGATTACCTCTGCAAAATCTGCTGATAAACAGTTTGCGAACGTAAATGATATTATTACGTATACGACTACTTTAACGAATATTGGGAACACACTTGCATCAAGTATAGTATTTACAGATGCCATTCCAAGCGGGACATCTTTTATTCCAAATAGTGTAACAGTAAATGGTACTACGCTCTCTAATGCAAATCCAGCAAATGGCATAGCAATTGATCCGATAAATCCTAATGCAAATACGACCATCTCGTTCCAAGTGCAAGTAAATTCCATTCCGAATCCGAACCCTATCCCGAACCAAAGTAACACAACGTACCAATATTTCTTAAATCCTAACTTACCTCCAACATCCTCCAATGCGTTAAGTAACGTAATAACAACTCAAATTAATAACGCTACAATCATCGCTACGAAATCAGTGAACACACCGACTGCTGCAATTGGAGATATCGTTACCTATACGATTGCAGTTACGAACACAGGAAATATTCCCGCTAGTGCAACTGTTTTAACGGATGGACTTGGCGCAGGGGCTTCATTTATCCAGAATTCTGTAACTATTAATAATGTTCCACAGCCAGGATTAGATCCATCACTTGGTATTCACTTAGCAGATATTCCTCCCGGAGATACTATATTCATTACTTTTCAAGCACAAATTTTAGCGATACCACCTAGTGGCACATTAACAAATAATGCTCTTGTAAATTATGAATATAACGTGAATCCAAACCAATCACCAGCTGTTGGTAGTACCATTACGAATACGACGGTTACTCCAATTATTGATGCTACTCTATCTATAAATAAAACTGTCAATTCAACATTCGCTACTATTGGAGATACACTCACTTTCACTTCTACCATTATTAATTCCGGGAACACTACCGCAAACAATGTTATTTTTACAGATTTACTGCCAGATGGTACGACGTTTACCCCAAATAGTTTTACAGTAAATGGAACGACTATTCCTAATGCTAATCCACAAAACGGTACCAATATCGGTAACATAAATTCAAATGCATCAGTTATACTCAGCTTTCAAGTAAACATTACAACGATCCCAAATCCGAATCCAATTCCTAACAGATCATCGCTTCAATATAGCTTTATTGTTGATATAAATGAACCGCCTGTTTCACGAACAGTTCAATCCAATAAAACTTTTACACAAGTAAATACAGCCTCCGTAATCGCAACAAAAACTGCAAGCAGTGCATTTGCTGCTGTTGGAGATACAATTACGTATACAACTACCCTCACTAATAGCGGAAATACTACCGCAAACACACCTGTTTTTATCGATATATTACCACCTGAACTTTCATTCGTTCCTGATAGCTTACAAATTAATACCATCCCACAACTTGGATTTAGACCAGATAGTGGGGTTTCTTTAGACCCCATTCCAGTTGGAGGAACATCAACAATTAGCTTTCAAGCTACCATTGGCTCAATACCAGCTACAAATCCTACGTTGAATCAATCCAGTACGACGTATTCTATCATTGTGGATCCTACCCAGCCGCCAGTGACAGAAACAGCTACAAGTAATCCAACTTTAGTGCAAATTAACGAAGCAATTATTCAAGCAACAAAAAGTGTCGATCGTCTATTTTCTGACATCGCACCCGGAAATTCATTTTTAACTTATACAGTTTTATTAGAAAATATAGGAAACACAACTGCTACTAATATCACTTTTACAGATCCGATTCCAAATAATACAGTATTTATAGAAGATAGCGTTCGAGTAGGTGGGGTTTTATTACCTGGAGTAAATCCGGCGAATGGGATACCAATTGGGGATATTATTGCAGGAGATTTTATAAACGTCACCTTCCGTGTGCAAGTAGTTAGCATCCCAAATCCTATTTTTACAATCGGACCTGGGGGACCAAACTCACCCGTTGTAAACGGAGCTTCTATTAATTATCAATTTATGACAGGACCTAATTTACCACTCGTTTCACGAAGTACAACATCTAATCCGGTTTCAACACAAATAAATTCCGGAGAAATTTTGGCAATTAAATCTGTAGATAAAACTTTTGCAAAGATCGGGGATACACTTTCCTATACAATTTCATTAAGCAACCCTGGAAATGTCACTTCACAAAATATACTTTTCACGGATATTTTGCCTGATGGAACGACATTTATATCTGGTACTCTTGTAAATGATTCTGGTGCTCAGCAAATTGGAAACCCCGCTAACGGAATTCAAGTTGGAAATATAAATCCTGGCAGTACGATTGCTATTACGATAAACGTACTTGTAACAAACATTCCAAGTATAAATCCAATTTCAAATTTTAGTTCTGTACAGTATTCACATGTGGTCGATCCTAGCCAACCTGCCGTATCACAAACGAATATATCTAATACTGTTTCGACAACTATTAATAGTGCTATATTAACTACTACAAAAAGTGCTGATAAATCCATTCTTTCTGTCGGAGATACGATTACGTATACAACTACTATTACAAATACAGGAAATGCTGCAGCAACGAATATTACTTTCACAAGTGCTATTCCAGCCAACACTACATTTATACCAAATTCGGTCACCATCAATGGTATGCAGCAACTTGGTGCACGGCCAGCACTTGGAGTCAATATACCCAATATCGCTCCTAGTGAAACAGTAACCGTTACTTTCCAAGTAACTGTTATTTCTATTCCCCCTTCAAGTTCAATTATGGATAACGATACAATTTTATACTCTTATACCGTTGATCCAAGCGCAGCTCCTGTTACTACTTCTACTTCAACGAACAGCGTTACAAACCCTGTACTAGATGCTATGATAACGATGATTAAATCAGTTGATCAAACACTTGTAACACTAGGTGATACTATTACCTATACGACACTTTTAACGAATAGTGGGAATACAAATGCTACGAATATTACGTTCACTGACCTTATTCCAGACGGTACAACGTTCGTTTCGGATAGTGTCACAATAAATGGCATCACACAAATTGGTCTTAATCCTAATACAGGTATTACAATTGGATCAATTGCTCCTAACAGCTCAATAGCAATAGCATTTCAAGTTACCGCTACTTCTACTCCTGTTCAAAATCCTATTGCCAATTCGGCTAGTGCTTCTTACACCTTTATCACTGACCCTAATGCCCCTATTGTTTCAAGGAATGTTACTTCAAACACAGTGTTCACTACAATTAACACAGCTATCATTCTTTCATTAAAACAAGTCGATAAATCCTTTAGTCGTATTGGAGACACACTCACCTATACTGTTACTTTAACAAACAATGGAAACTCATCTGCACAAAATGTTATTTTCTCAGATACAATGCCGAGCGGAACTACATTTATTGCAAACACATTTTCCATTAATGGAATTCCTCAAAGTGGTGCGAATCCAACAAACGGTGTAAATATTGGGCCTATAACAGCGGGGGCTACAGTAAATGTTTCCTTCCAAGTAAACGTGACCTCATTACCAGCCGAAAACCCAATTGTAAATTTCTCATCGACATCGTATCAATTAGTCTCACCGCCTGATGCAGAAACTTCAATTAGCAATCCTGTTTCAACGCAAATTAAAGAAGCCATATTATCTATGACGAAGAATGAAAGTGCATCCTTTGCAGATATCGGGCAAACTGCTTTTTACACTACTTCTATTTCCAATATAGGAAATACGGATGCAGCTAATATAGTATTCACAGATGTATTACCAAGTGGACTCACATTTGTTCCTAACACATTAACTGTCGATGGCGTTTTACAACCGAATGCGAATCCAAATACAGGTGTATTACTTGCAACACTTCCACCAAATGAAATATACAGTATCGTCTTTCAAGTTACGGTTAACAGCATTCCACCTATTAATCCAGCACCGAATACAGCATCAACGACATATGAGTTTATTGTTGATCCTGTTAATCCTCCAGTATCGAGTTCAGCTACTTCCAACACTACGCTTCTTCAAATAAACAACGCAAATATTATAAGTACAAAAACAGCAGATCTTACTTTTGCGGATGTTGGTAATACAATAACATTTACACTTAACCTCCCTAATACCGGGAATGTGACCGCAACTGATGTTACCGTTATCGATATACTTGATAGCAATTTAACTTTTGTTCCAAACAGTTTCACAGTTAATGGGCAAACCATTCCAAACGCTGATTTATCTACTGGTGTAAATATAGGTTCCATTAATGGTGGTACTACGGCAATCGTCACATTCCAAGCAACTGTTACTACACTTCCAACACTGAATCCAATATCTAATTCTACTTCAACCACATATCATTACGTCGTTGATCCTAGCCAGCCACCTATTACAACTTCCAATCAATCTAATACAACGACCACACAAATTAATAGTGCTATCCTTACTGCACAAAAAAATTCAAATGTATCAACGGTAGATATCGGGCAGGATATCATCTACACCGTTACAATTACAAATAGCGGAAATGTTAGTGCAACGAATGTTATTTTTACCGACCTTATTCCAGACGGAACTTCCTTTGAACCGAATAGTTTTACACTTAACGGAATTAGCATCCCAAATGCAAATATAATTACAGGTGTTCCAATTGGTGATATCGCGCCAAACCAATCTGTCATCGTAGCATTTCATATTAATGCCAATGAAATTCCGCCTATAAATCCAATTTCCAACCAAGCTAGCGTTAGCTTCCAACATATCGTTAATCCAGCAAATCCTCCAGTTTCAAAAAATATTACTTCTAACAACGTCACAACAAAAATTGAAAGTGCTATTTTAAACACGATTAAAATCGGAGATAAAGCTTTTGCAACGATCGGTGATACAATTACGTATACAACTACGATTACGAACACAGGAAATATTCCAGCTAACAATGTTGTTTTCTCAGACCCTTTACCGACATGGACACAATTTGTTGCAGGATCAGTTGTTGTTGATGGCACTTCATTATCATCCGCTTCTATTATTGACGGTGTTGGTATAAATACAATCAATCCAAATCAAACTGTAACAATCATATTCCAAGTTCAAATTGTAAGCAATCCAACAACATTCACTCCTGAACTCCAAAACTTAGGATTTGTTAACTTCCAATATAACGTAGGCAATGCATTACAGGCTCAACCTGGCAATGTGGAAACGAACGTCTTCGTTACTTCTATTAACTCAGCAATACTTTCAGCTGTAAAAACTGCTAATACAGCTTTTGCAAATATCGGTGACACGATCACTTATACCGTTTTAATTCAAAATAGTGGAAATACAAACGCTACGAATCTAAACTTCTCAGACCTGATTCCAGCAGGAACGACCTTTGTTGAAAATAGTTTTGCTGTAAATGGAAGTACCATTCCAGGTGCAAATCCAAATAACGGAGTTAATATCGGAACCGTTAGCGCGGGTAGTTCCTTAACTGTTACTTTCCAAGTCGTAGTTACATCTACTCCACCTTCAAATCCAATTACAAACGTTGCATCTATTCAATACGCATTTATTGTTGATCCGACTGCTCCACCTGTTACAGGCACAATAAATTCTAATAGCGCTTCAACACAAATTAATAACGCTACTGTTACAACTGTTTTAGAAGCAAATCGAACAATCGTATCTACCTTAGATATAATTACGTATACAGCAACATTAACGAATACTGGAAACTTCCCTGCAAACTCTGTATTACTCATTAACGGAGTTCCTGAAGGAGCATTATTTGTTCCAAATAGTGTCACGCTTAATGGGGTTTCACTGCCAGATGCAAGTCCAACTCTCGGTATTCCAGTTGGTATTATCGCACCAGGTGATTCTGCTACTATAACGTTCCAATTTCTTGCAAACTCTATTCCACCGCAAGGAGCAATTATAAATCAAGCACTTACAAGTTACACGTATATTGTCGATCCGAGTCAACCTCCAGTTACAGCAACATCTTCATCTAATACGGTTACTACAGCTGTCGTTGATGCATCATTATCTGTAATTAAAAATACAGATTCTCTCGTACAATCTACTGACGATACAATCACTTACACTGTAGTCGTTCAAAATAACGGGAATACTACGGCAAATACAGTTACTTTAACAGATTTAGTCCCAGAAGGAACGGCATTCATTCCGAATAGTGTGACCATTAATACTATTTCAGTTCCAGGTGCTGATCCAAACGTAGGGATACCATTAAACTCTATCGCACCGTTAGAAATTGTCACCGTCACATTCCAAGTTATCGTTCAATCCATTCCAAGCGTGAATCCAATTTCTAATATAGCCCGTATTGACTATACTTTTATCGCCGATCCAACTGCTCCTATCATCTCTCGAACAATTACGTCTAATCCAGCTTTCACACAAATTTCGGATGCGAATGTTCTTTCTTTAAAAGCTGTCAATGCACAACAAGCAACAACCGGTGACATTTTGACCTATACGATAACGCTAGAGAATATCGGAAATATTCCAGCTACTAATCTCATATTTTCAGATACGCTCCCAGAAGGAACTACATTCGTAGAAAATAGTTTTACACTTAACGGAACAGCTATACTTGGTGCAAATCCAAATGCAGGTGTTACTTTGCCTAACCTAGTAGCAAACGCTACTCACCTTATTTCATTTCAAATTCTTATTAACGATTCATTCCCGCAACAATCGATTACAAATCAATCTAATACAACATATACAATTCAACCAGACCCAGGACAACCGCCTATTACTGAAACATCTACAAGTAATATTGTCATTACAAATTTCGTGCAAGCACAATTGACAGTTACAAAAACGTCCAATCCAATAACTGTAGATATTGGCGGAACTATACTTTATATTTCTGAAGTGAAAAATACCGGAAATGTTGACGCAATAAATATTACTTTTACAGATTCTATTCCAGCTGGGACTACATTCGTTCCAGACAGTGTCACAATTAACGGTGTACTTCAGCCTGATGCAAATCCTGAAAACGGAATACCAATTGGAACGATTCCACCAAATAGTTCCAAAACGATACTATTTCAAGTACAAACAAATAATCCACCAACTGAAACCGAAATTGTAAATCAATCATCTGTAAATTACCAATATGTAAGTATTCCTACAGCTCCACCAGTGAATCGCTCTGCAAATTCTAATATTGTTACAACATCACTTCAAAATGCAAATATTATTTCTGTTAAACAGGCGGATGTTACTTTCGTATCCATCGGGCAATCTATCACCTACACAAATACACTACAAAATATAGGAACTGTTCCAGCTAACAATACGTTGTTCATTGACAACATTCCAGAAGGTACTATATTCATTGAAGATAGCTTATCAATAAATAATGTGATTCAGCCTGGTGCGAACCCTGAAAATGGAGTAACTCTCGGCACGATACAACCAGATGAAACAGTCACTATTTCATTCCAAGTACAACTTACAAGTATACCAGAGGGCAACACAGTCACTAACATTTCAGACACTTCGTATGAATACCAAATTGACCCTAGTTCCCCTATTATTCAGCGTAGATCGTTATCAAATGCAGTAAATACTGAAGTGCGGACGGCAAATGTTAGTGCAATTAAATCCGCTAACAGATCTATTACACGAATCGGTCAAATTATCACATATACAGTCGCAGTTACAAACGCTGGTACAGTACCTATTACAAATACTCTCCTAATTGACGCAATTGCTGCTGGCACCACATTCGTTCCAAATAGCATTCTTGTAGATGGCATACCGAGACCTAACGAAAATCCAATTACCGGAATCACCCTTGATATTATCCTTCCAAACAATACAATTATCGTTACATTCCAAGTAAATGTAGTCTCTATACCTTCTCAAAATAACATTAATAATATCGCCGTCATCCACTATGAGTATCAGCCAGACCCAAGCTTACCACCAATTTCAGAAACGACATCTTCCAATACTACAAATATACAATTTATTGATGCCATTCTTATCGCTACAAAATCCACTAATACAGTATTAGCTAATATTGATGAAACCATTGAATATACAGTACTCATTCAAAATAACGGATCCACTACAACTAACTCCATCTTTTTTACAGATACTATAGAGGATGGAACAGTATTTATTCCGGGAAGTGTAACAGTTAACAACACTGTACTCCCTGCAGCAGATCCAAATATTGGATTTTCTATTCCTAATATCGCATCAGGTCAATCAACAACAATAATATTCCAAGCTTCCGTTACGAATTTACCTGCTGTAAACCCAACACCTAATACTGCAAACATCGTCTACGATTTTATTTTCAACCCTGACTTTGCACCTATTCAAAAATCTACTACTTCCAATACTACTTTCGTTCAAATTAATGACGCTGATATCGTTTCACTGAAAACTGTTGATTTGACCTCTGTAGCAATTGGTGACATTTTAACTTATACAACAACTTTAACGAATACAGGAAATACGAATGCTACTTCTGTTGTATTTACAGACAATATCCCTGATGGAACAACCTTTATAGACGGTAGTGTTTTAGTAAATAATATCCCTCAGCTTAACGCGGATCCAAGTACTGGTATACTTGTAGGAACGATTGCTCCTAACTCTTCTATCCCAGTCACGTTTTCCGTTACCGTGGTATCTCTTCCAGCTAGCAGCCGTATCCAAAACCAATCCACTTCTCGTTATACAATTAATGGTGAAGAACAAATATCGACTAGTAATATTACCTTCACTGAAGTTATTTCTGCTAATGTAATCGCAACAAAAACAACACCTATCCAATATGCTGACCTACAAACGATTATCCCTTACACCATTTCCATCACAAACAATGGGAATATACAAGTAGAAAACATTATCGTTACAGATATCATCCCAGCAAATACGAGCTTTATAGAGAATAGTGTTATTGTGAATGGCACCGCTCGTCCAAATGACAATCCACTTAACGGGATACAACTTGATAACATTCCGCCTAATACGACAGCAACTATTCTATTCCAAGTACGGGTTACTTCCATTCCACAAACAAATCCAATCTCTAACACGAGTACAATTGAATACCAATACACGTTACCAGATCGACCACCTATTACCGAAACTATTCTTTCATCAGCTTCCGTAACAACAATTAATCATGCGACTTTGAATAGTAATAAAACTGTTGACCTTGCATTTGCAACAGTCGGTGACACGTTAACGTATACGATTACACTCAATCAAACTGGTAATGTTGCAGCAAATGATGTAGTCATTCAAGATATGATTCCTCAAGGTACTACGTTTGTTGAAAATAGCATCATTGTAAACGGGGAAACTCTTCCGGGAGTGAATCCAGTAAGCGGGATACCAATTGGCACTATAATTGTAGGTGGAAATGCTATCGCTTCCTTCCAAGTAACTGTAACTTCTATCCCGACACCAAATGAACTCAACAACAAAGCAATTACTACCTTTAACTATATAGTCAATCCAAATAACGTACCCGTTACGAATACCACTACAACAAATACCGTCACAACAACTGTCCAAAATGATAATGTCTTTGCTATTAAGTCTGTTGATGTAACGAATGCATTACCTGGTCAAACTGTAACGTATACAATCACAATTACGAATAGCGGTAATGTAACGATTGAAGATCTTTTTGTCATAGACACCGTACCAGTAGATACAGCCTTCGTTACGGGCAGCGTTACAATTAACGGAATCAATCAGCCTAATGCAAATCCTGAAATTGGTATTTCATTAGGAAACCTTGTTCCTAATGAATCTGCTATCATTACTTTCCAAGTAACAATATCTTCTTCAACTCTTCAATCTGCAATCAATAACGATGCTTCTGTTTCCTATACTGTTACCATTGATCCGAATGAACCGCCTATTACAATTACAAAGCAAACAAATACCGTTACAACAACAGTAGTTGATCCGATGGTTCGCATTGAAAAGACAGCTGATAAATCTATCGTAACAACAGGAGAGACCATAACTTTCACATTAGAAGTAATAAATCATTCACCAATTCCTACAATCAGTACTTCTATCCTAGATATCATTCCAGTTGGTACAACATTTATAGAAAACAGCGTAACAATTAACGGTACTCCGGTTCCAAATGTTCGTCCAGACACTGGTATGAATATCGGCGCTTTACCTGCAGATGGAGTATCAACGATAACATTTAAAGTTCTCGTCACTTCTATTCCTTCAAACAATACAATTGTCAATTCCGCAACAGTTACAGCAGCTTTCCAATTGACACCACAAGACCCAATTATTACTTTTATTGTTAATTCAAATACCGTTCGTATACCAGTTCAATTTATAACTGCGGTAGTAGTGAAAAACGCTTCCGTCAGCTCAGCTTATTTAAACCAATACTTTGATTATACGGTGCGTATTACGAATACTTCTGATATTTCACTTTCAAATGTTTCATTACAAGATACCATTCCAGCAGGTTTACAATTTATGAACGGCACGGTCTTTATTAATGGGGAACGCTCTCCACTAGCGAATCCAAATATCGGTTTCCTAGTCGCTACTAATTTGGAACCAAATGAAACAATTATCGTCTTATTCACAGTACAAGTGATAAGTCCGCCTGTTAATAATGAATTTAAAAATACGGCCAATATTTCATTACAACTTCAAGTCTCGCCTACCGATCCACCAATTACAGTAACCGTTACAAGCAACGAAAATATCGTCACCTTTATTCCAAAAAATCCTGATGAAACACTTCCAAATTTAAATTGCTTCTTTAACGGTGAACGTTTTATACGCGTTACTCCTCGAAATATACGAAATTACTTTTGGGCTTGGATTTGGTGGAAGTAATAAAAAAGAAAAAGCTTGTAGTTTGGATAGTATCCAAACTACAAGCTTTTTTCATAAGCAAAATTATCAATTGCTAGCACCACTATATGCTACATGTCGTTTCTCAATTCTCTCTTCAATTTCTTTCATATTTTCTTTATTATTTAATAGTGATTGTTTATTTTCAATTAATAATTGTTTAAAAGATTTTCTCACTTTTTTTCTCATTTTCATTGTCCTCCTTGGGGGATGGTTTATATAAAAGATAAGGAATTATCTGTGTGCTCTTATAATAATTGATTGTTGTGAATTCCATTTGAACTTCATATGAAAATTTCATTTATTTTCTGACAACTTTGTGAACATACAAAAATGTGATCATCCTAAAACCATTTTGAAATTGCTTCATTTCATTATCAAAGTTGCTATTGTCATCAACTTCTATCAATATATTTTGTCGAAACATTTATATATTTAAAATTGAGTTCGATATAATGTTATTTACTACGATACTGTTCGTAAAAACAAAAAGAGGGGTGTTATATAAGTCAAAGTTTGACTTATATAACACCCCTCTTTCAAAACTATTTATAGCATATTGATTAATATTTCAGGTCTTCCCCAATTCATTTCTTCACAAACGAATCTAAGTTTTTCTTCATCCATTGTGTGTAATCCTTCTTCTAGTAAACATGAAATTGGAACTTCACAATGAATTTGTGCCAATTGTAATGAAATATTTAAGTTCTCTAAATCACTTTCAATCTTTGTGCGCTGCGCTTTCGTTAATGATGCTACATTTTCTAGTACAGTTGCTACTGTTCCGTGCTCTTGAATCAATTTATACGCTGTTTTTTCCCCGATACCTTTTACACCTGGGTAATTATCGCTCGTATCTCCCATGAATGCTTTCGCATGCACGATTTGCCACGGCTCTACGCCTTTTTCTTCCATGATTTTCTCTGGTGTGTAATATTCGTAATTTCCGATTCCTTTGCGCAAGAGCATTACTGTAACGTTCTTATCAACAAGCTGGAGTAAATCCGTATCACCTGTTAAAATATACACTTCCGCTTCATTACAGTATTGTTTTGCAAGCGTGCCGATACAATCATCCGCTTCATACCCTTTCATACCGATAACTGGAATAGACAATTTCGCAGTCATTTCTTGAACTAAATCAAATTGCGGAATTAATTCTTCAGGCGGCGCTACACGATTCGCTTTATAATTCGAGAACGATTCTGTTCTAAATGTCGTACTACCCATATCCCAGCATGTTACGATATGTGTCGGTTCAATTGCTTGCATAGCTGTTAATAAATGTTTCATATAACCATGAATCCCATTTGTAGGGGTACCATCTTGTCGTTTCATAAATTGTCCGTAGACACTTGTTGCGTAAAAAGCACGAAATAATAGTGCCATACCATCAACTAATAATACTTTTTTCATAATCCCTCTCCTACCAAAAAAATAATAACCCCACGTCATCACGTAAGGTTATATAAATAGATTACCATTCTACGTTTTTTCAACTTTGTCTATTATACATTGTTTTTGTATATTTAGCATCATTTACACATTAAGACGTTCTACTACAACAAGTATGAAGAATTCCTGTATACGTATTTTTCCCAGTCGAAACAACTACAGCCTTTGCATTTCCGCCAACAATATGAGTCCCTTTGAAACATACGTTTTCAAGTTCAAGTGGATTATAGTCTTTCATTCGTTTTAAAGGAATAAATCGTTTACGCTCAAGGTGATAGCAACTTTCAAATTTCTCAATACTTGCATCTTTTCCTGTTAGCACGGATTCATTTACTAATAAATCATTCGCATAAATGATACGTACATCTGCTGGTACTGTATCACCTTCTGAAAGAAAAATCATATCCCCAGGAACAAGCTCTTGTACTGGCACATTCATCATTTTTAATTCACCGTTTAAACCTGTTACACTAGAACATTCTACTCGAGACACAGTAATTTTCTCACATTGTAATCCATCACGCACATGTTGTTTTGAAAAACCTGGAATCATTCCACTTAGCTTCATCATTACTTCCGCAATACGCGCTCTTTTTGAAATTAATTCGTTTCGGCCGTATACTTGAATGCGTTTTTGTGCCTCTTTCATAGATAATCCGTCTCTTGTTGTTTTAAAATACGCAAATACAGATTTTACATCTCTCGTTGCGATTTCAATTAATAAATCTTTATTTTTTTGAAGCATTGTTTGTTCTTTCATTGATTTTTTACTTAATTTATATGACGTGTTACCCACAGTTTTGTTTGCATATAACATATTATCGTCTCCTCCTGTACAACATAGGAAGAAACGCTTTGTTTCTCAATTTATCCACTTTACCGTAACAGTGTTTAGCGCTTGAACATGCATATAAACGCTACATTATGATAAATATAGAGGGAGGAACAAGTCGTTTCCTGCCTACATCATATATTTTTGATTTGAAGTATATGGGTAACGGAACCGAGTCAGAATTTGACATGCTCCTCACCTCCTCGTTTAATTTTATAGTTTATACTATGAAGTTACTCATAGATTTGTAACAAAAAGACCCTTACTCCGAAAAGAGTAAAGGTCATGGCATACACAAATAAACGATTCCTAAACAATTAGAAATCTACGGACCTCTCCCTCGCCGAGTTTTAGCACTGTATAGCATAGGTACATTACCAGCTACGTTAAGAAAAACCTTAATTCGATCATTCCTGTTGACCCATTGGCGTCTCTCGACATTTTTGGGCAGTAGCATTTCTCTATACAGGAGCCTCACCTAACAGAGACTTATTTTTATTACATAGAAAATGTTACTCTTATTTAAAATAGATGTCAACAGTAGCCTACAATTTTTTCGAAAAGTATGGCGAACTAACATATATAAAATAAAAACCTTTACGTCTAAACGTAAAGGTTTTAATAAGTTATACAACCAGCAATTACAATCCCAATGGAAAGCGATAAAAACATAAGAAAAAGACCGACTGCTTGATTATCTTCTTCAAGACTTTTGTTTATATTAAAGCGTGGTGTAAGCCACTCAGCTAAATAAAAGACGATAATTTGAGCCAAAATCCCAACGGCTCCCCATGAAACCATATCAAGAAGTGAAATGGAATTAGCTGCTGTCGAATATAAAACAATAGCTAACCCAAGTAATCGTCCTCCAAGTACATAGCTTACCGCCTTATTTCCTTGGGCCATTAACTTAAATTCTTTTACTTTCGTTGTCACTTCCATGAGGAACAGACCAATGCATAAAAGGCCCAGTGTTACTGCTAAATATAATAAAAAATTAATCATATACTTTCCTCCTTTTTTATACCTACCGGTAAATAGTACGATTCATTCCCTGTAATTTTTTCCCCAGCGCGAATACCGATACTACTCGCTTTTCCAGCAATTAAAAACGAACCAAACACATACGACAGTTTCTCCATCCCTTTCTCTGTTTCCAAAGATACGACTGGAAGTTCTGTATACTTTTGAAATATCGGCAGTGACGCTTTATACGTTTGGTGTGCATTTTGAATCATAATATTTTCGTCCTTATCGCGAACGGTAATTGTGTCTCCTTCTCTACCAAATGAAGGTTTTTGAACGAAAGAGCCTTTTCCTAAAAATAAATCTGGTTCTAAATATGTAGGTAACATATATTCTTTAATCCACTGTTGTTCCTCATTTGTATAAAAGGCCTTTTCTTCTGCTAACCCCCAAATAAGACACTGAATTGATTTTGGCTGAAGCAAAAATGCTGACAAAGGATTTATTATAAAAAGCTTTCCGGCTTTTACAAGTTGCAACAGTTCCACACCTACGAAGTCTCCTGTTTCAGGATCTTGATCCTCAATTAAATCTTCTATCGGATATGTTTGGCGATATAAAATATCAATCTGTACTCCATCCCTATCCACTAAAGCATCTTTTGTAATTCTAAGTTCTGACATTGGCACTACTTTATTTTCAACATGGCATAACTGACTCAAATACATAGTCGTATTCCAATCCTCAATATGTTCATGATGTGCTGTAAAAACAACATTTGGGTTATCTATTCCCTTTGTCGCTTCCATTACGGCCTTTGTAACACCAGAAGATAGTAATCGTTCTTGACCCAAGTTTGGATCATCATAGCCTAGTTTCCCACAAATTTTTCCATTCATTTGAAAGCATTCCATAATAAAAGTTGGTGTATCACTATTAAACTCAAGCATTTTAATTTGGTTATCACTTGTTAAAACGAAATCAAATCGTGAAATAACAGATTCAGGATATAATCCTTTCATTCTAATGAAAGATAAGCTTGCAGGAGGATACCCAAGTTCAAGAAGCTGTTCGTCACTTAAATTCCGCAAAAGTTTAGCAGTCTTAAAAAATATTTTCCCCATTCGTTCAGTTGCTAATTGCAATTGTTTCATAGTCTGATTTGTTATAGAGAAAATATGAAACAAACTATACTCACATTCATATAAATCCGACCAAAAATTCGGATATTTCGAATAAAACTCTTTTCGATCCCTTATGTATTGCGACATATGTTAGCCCCCAAATCCTCCCTTTGAACCGCTTCCAATTCCACCTTTAAATTCCGCAGACGATTGATAAGATTTAAACGCCGATGAATTTTTAAAAGTGGATTTATTTTGATAGTAACTCCCACCATAAAAATAATGCCCACGATAACCTGACCTACTATCATCACACTGCCATACCCCAAGTTCATCATCCCAATCCCAATCTGAACAACTATTATCATTCGGTTTTGGGGGAAGATCTTGTGCGCAGCCAAATAAGGTGCCAGTCATTAAAGACGTTACGACACCACCTACTAGCCATTTCGTTTTTGTCACCTTCGCACTCCCCTTTTTAAATTCTATTCCTATTATATAAGATAGCATGATAAAGTAGAAGAAAAAGGAAGAAGAGGGATAAAATGCGCTTAGAATATCGACTTAATGATGAAACGAAAAGGTATCCTGCTTTATGGAACTACGCAAATATTTCTAATTCTGAAATCATCGCACGCATGACGTGTGAATATTTTATAAAGGATAACAAGACATATGTTGTTACTGCTACTTCAGTAGATCCAGACGGAACAGCAGTTATATATATTCAAAAAGAAGAGTTTGCAAATGACCCTTCAGATCCTACATACTCTCACATCGGTTTTGAGGTTAGAGAACTAAGTGAAACGAGTTCAAGCATAATAGATCGGAAAGATGTATGGAACTATGAAGAAATTTTGCCATCTCTTCATTCAGACCTTATATATATTCAGCGCGACGGCATGCATATGGAGTTCGCTTTAGATTCAAGAGAGATTGATGAAGATAGAAAGTGCTATATTTATTATGGAAACTTCACAGGTGAATCCAGATAAAATAGATATATGTATGCAACAAAAAAACCTTACGTATAAAACGTAAGGTTTTTATATAGCCCCACATATGCCGTTCTCTCTAGATGTCCATAAACCTGCTCTCACAGGTGGATGCTCTCACAAATGTTTGTAACTTCCTTCTTAAAAAGATGGCATGTTAGCTACATTTAAATATTGAACTTCCATATTAAACTTATTGGTTTAAGACATGCATAAGCTACGTACACCGTAGGAATTTTATATAATGTTAGTTGAAATAAGACCCCCGCACGTGCCGCTCCTCGTAAATGTCCAAAAACCCGCTACTCGCAGGTGGATGCCCTCACAGTTACCGTACATCTTCCTCCACAAGGAAGGCTTGATGATGGTCGCTAAATATTGAGCTTCCGTATAACTAACATCGGTTTTAGACATAAATAAGTTACGTACACCGCAGGATGTATTATTTACTTGTCGTTATATTATCACATTGTTTCCAATGTGTAAAATACAAAGTTTTTCGAGCAATTTCTTGCTTGTGACCTTATTTTAATACAAATTATTTTTGCATGCAAGTGATTAATCTTCTTCTTTTGCAATTTGATTTTCTGGATAAGAAATCCAATCACTCCAGCTACCTGCATACAATTTAACATTTTGGAATCCAGCTAATTTCAATGCAAGGATATTTGGACATGCTGTAACACCAGAACCACAATATACAATTGTTTCCTTATCTTTCGAAAGATTTCGGAATCGTTCTTGTTGCCCAGCTTCATTCTTAAATTGCCCTGATTGTACAATTCCATCCTTCCAAAAATAGTTTACTGCTGTCGGAATATGTCCTGCTTTTGGATCAACTAGTTCCTCTACACCAGCATAACGTTTTGGCTCTCTAGAATCAATTAACGTAACATCTGCACCTGCATAAATATTCTCTCTCACCGTTTCCATCGTTACAAGCATATGATCTTGTACATTTGCTTTGAATATTTTTCGTATAGCAACAGGAATTTCCGTTGTTATCGGTAGTCCATTCTCTTTCCAAGCTGGAAATCCACCATCTAATATATATACTTTCTCATGTCCTACATAGTTTAATAACCACCAGAGACGAGAAGCATTTGCACCCGCTTGACTGTCATATGCAATTACTGTCGTATGTTCATCAATACCAGCTTGTGAAAGCTTGTCTGCAAACTCCTCAATATTCGGCAATGGATGGCGACCACCATGTTCTGTTACAAGACTTGATAAATCTAAATTCAAATCAAAATATAATGCATGAAGAATATGTTCTTCCTCATACTTTTCTCTACCCCAATTAGGATTCGCTAAATCAAAACGACAATCGATTATACGGACATTCTCATCTTCTATATGCTCACGTAACCATTCGACTGTAACTATCATCTTTAACGACCTTCTTTCTCTTGCAAACGACTTACATACTCCATAACCATTTCTTCTGTAACATATTTACGCTGCAGTGTAACACCATTTTTTGCAAGATCATTAATTTGCTTTGTTACAACATTAATGACATCAACCGAAAATTCTTTCCCCTTTGACGCAAGAGATACGGCTGCTTCAATAGCTGCTTCACGCTGCGCATCTAATTGTAAACATGCTTTTACACTTTCATTTTGTTTACGAGAATGTGCTGTAATTGCTTTATGTACTTCCATCTTCTCTTCCCCCTAAATAAGTTATACGTTCTTATTCAATTCCATTGCAAGCCGAATCATATCACGACATACAATCCCATTTTCAATAATCTCTTCTTCATAATGCTTTGAAAAGTAATCAAAATCAATAGAAAAAATACGAAATCCACATTTTTGATATAAAGCAAGTTGTGAAACACTAGAATTGCCTGTACCAACTTCAAGTTTTGACATACCATATCCTTTGGCAGTTTCTACGGCATGACTTAATAGCTGCTTTCCAATCCCTTTTCCTTGCAAATGCTCTACAACCGCAATATTCATAATTTCCATCGTCTTCGGCCTTGTTTCCAAAAGAACATATACACCGACAACTCTCTCCTCTTGCTTAGCTACATATGTTAACCCTCTTTGTACATATGCATCAATTTGCCCCTCACTTGGATCAGCAAGCAATAATAAAGGTTTCGGTATAACTTCTTTTGAAATATACTCTATTACTACACACATAAAAAACTCCCCTTTCTCTATTGTTCTAAACCCTCCTTGTCTACCATAAATAATAGAAAGGAGGGATTCACCATGGACAACAATGAGAAAAAATGCAACGTCATCTCTATTGATGGAAAGAAGAAGAAAAGCGACACGTATTCCTATCCAAAATTAGTAGTAGAAAACAAAACATATGAATTTTCTTCATTCGTCTTATGCGGTGAAACACCAGACGGCAGACGCCTCGTTCTTACTCATATGATTTCTACCGATGAATTTGCTGGGTTTGTCAAATCTTTAGATACAGTATTGCAAAAGAAAATTGAACGAATCTTTTTCTCATAACGACTATATCACATAAATTTCTTTTTCAATCTCTACTAACTGCTTTTGCAATTGTTCTTTACTTTGTTCATATAGTGATACATCAATTGTTTCAGCCAATGCAAATAATACACTTTCATAATAATTCATCACATCTTGCTGCATCAATTTTTGGAATAATTTCCATTTCGAATCCCACTCTTGCTTATAATGATGAACAAATAAATCTTTTTCATCAGCTACATAGTTTGATACGAAAGGCTCTAATACAACTTTAGCCTCTTCTTGCATGAAAGCTTTATCATTTTTTTCAAAAAAGCTTTTTTCATTTTTAAAATGCGCCAGTGCTTTTTTGAAATCTTTTATTTCAACTGAAGGGAACGGTTCTTTATGTGCAATATCTTTATATTCATAATCCACTGTTCCACTCATAGAAATTGATTCATTTTCTACTTTACAGTTCACCACAATTTCATTCTTTGCACGCTTCATCGCTTCATCTATCCATTTCTCAAGGCGTAATGATGTCGCACGCATTTCTTGTAGTAAATCATGCTGAATAAATGCCACTAATTCCATAACGCACTGTTGCAACTGCACTTTCACATTCCCATCCGTTCGCAGCGATGCTGGATTAATAAATTCAGTAAACACATCGTTATAGCGTAGGAATAGACGCTGTTGCACGTAATAAAGCAATTCTTTCACTTCATTTTGCATCGCCTGCTCTTCAGCAAGCACACTATATGATGAAATAATATGAAGTAGCTGATCACGCTCTGCTTCATATTTTTTCGTTTGCTTCTCTTTCTCTTCATTCCCCTGCTTTGCACCGTTTATCATATTTACTAAAAGCTGATCTGCTCCTTGCAATGTACCATATAAAGCATGAACAGATACGAGCATTAAATCTCTCATCATAAAGGATGTAAATGATCCCTCGAACTTAGCAATCCCAGAGTTTTGTAAAATACCGTACTTCTCTTTTTCAATATTCTTTCCTTGCTTCTCTTCAAGTGCACATAAACTTGAAATTGCAAATAAACGCGGATTTCTAATACCGTATTGCAGTAGCTGGTCTGCGATATAACCTTTTACCATTTCAAGTTCTTCTTCAGACTCTGCTAAATCGGCCGCATTAATTAAGAAGAACATTTTATCAAGTGCAAAAGTATCCTTTACACGACCAAGCTGGATTAAGAATTCACGGTCAGCACGAGAGAACACATGATTATAATACGTTACAAATAAAATAGCATCTGCGTTTTTAATATACTGGAACGCAACGTCCGTATGGCGGGCGTTAATAGAATCCGCTCCAGGTGTGTCTACAAGCGCTACTCCTTGCCTTGTTAAAGCACAATCATAATAAAGCTCCATGTACTCAACAAAACATGATTTTTCTTCATTCGCTACATAATCAGAAAACTCTTCTAATGTAACTTGTACTTGCTCCCCTAAATGAGCAGAAACCGTATCATACCCTTTTTGTACCGCTCTTAAAAAGCTAAATGTTGTTTTTTGCTTCCCAGTTGGTGAAGGATATTTCATAACTTTATCAATTTGTGCTAACGCTTCATCTAACGTAGTAATCTCATAATGAAACAACTTATAAACAGCTTTCATATCTTCTAATAGAGCTTGCTTTGATTTGAATTGGACCATTACTGTTCCGTGTGGTTTTTCCTCTGTAACCGGCAAAATTTGATTAATCGTTGCCGTCGTCGGATTTGGTGATACAGGAAGTACATTCCCACCAAGCAATGCATTGGCAAATGATGATTTCCCAGCACTAAAAGCTCCGAATAACGCTACTGTAAATTGTTTCGTTTCCACACGACGCCTTTTTTCTATTACCTCTTGCTGTACATGTTTCAGCGCTGGCAATGGCTCTAATATCGTTTCAGCTTTCTTCACTTTCTCTAATATACGCTGAATATTTAAAGCTGCTGTTCCTTTTATCTCTTCCTCACAAGCCATTACGCTATCGTTTACGCTTTCCTGCTCTTGTAGTGTGAATTTCTCACTAACAATTTGTGTTTTACTTTGCAATATCTCCTCTATTTGCAATCCTTCTGGTGTAGCAACACGCTCGTGCCAAACATTTTGCAAATAACTTTCATATGTCTCTAAATTGTTACTGTATTGCAATTGCGTTTCTTTTGCCGTTTGCAACATCATATATTTTTCAATCTCTTCTTCAATGCGTGCAACTGCTTCCTTCACCTTTTGCTTTAAAACGACTGCACTTTTATCAAAAATTTGCTGCGCTTTTGTAAAATAACGTTTCTTCAGTTCATTCGCTACATCCGCTGTATAAAGAAGTAAGTAATCACCTGTGAAACCTGCACCTTGTTTAATGACTTCAGCTAACATTTCTGATCCGAAAGCAATTTCTAAAGCATATATGTCTTTCCCAATTTCCTCTGTGAACAATCCTTCTTCTTTTAAGAAGGCAACAATAAATTCTTTCACATGAAAATCAAGTTGCGTTTCAACAGTCTTTTGCAAAGCAGAATAAAAAGCATCAAAACGTCTCTGTTTTTCTTGCTCCGTCTTTCCTTTCGCAAACAGCAAACCGACCTTAAATTTAGTTAATTTCGTTTCTAAATACGCATTTGCCAATTCTCTCATTTCAAATGGCATTAAATACGCGTTATCTAATATAGCTTGTAAGCCTTTTATAAATTCGTTTCTCACATGAGATTCTTTACTAGCCTCGCGCTGTTTAGTTTCCGTTAGCTCTTCTTTCTTTTCCACTATCTCTGAAATAGAAAGCGGCGATGCTAGCTCTTCCTCATATTTCAAAAGAGCTTTTTCATTTTCCGAAAGAATAAACGAAAAATGTTCCCCCATTAAATATTCTGTTTCTCGCTCCATTCCATCTCTTACATACTGCACTTTTTCTTTCATAATAGAAGTAATTAATGTTTCTAAGCTCCCAATTTCATTATGTGTATGGTTCATCATTCGTAATGAAGTATAATACACTCCATCTACTTCAATATCCCAGTTAGAGAACGATTGTTTTACACTATCTTTATAATCCTCAAACGATAATTCATTTTCTTTATGTTTATCTATTTGATTTACAACTAGATAAACCGTTTTATTACGTTGTTTCAATTCTTTAACAAATTGCAAATTCACTTCCGATTGGACGTGATTATAATCCATCATATAAAAAATTACGTCTGCTAGATGCAGCGTTGATTCTGTCGCTAATTGATGGGCATCATCTGTTGAATCAATCCCTGGTGTATCAACTAACATAACACCCTCAGGAATTGGCGCATCATTCCGAT
Organism: Bacillus cereus group sp. MS39; assembly: GCF_040448665.1. Taxonomy (NCBI): domain Bacteria; kingdom Bacillati; phylum Bacillota; class Bacilli; order Caryophanales; family Bacillaceae; genus Bacillus; species Bacillus cereus group sp. MS39. Next base: position 3,864,581 of record NZ_CP123058.1, read on the forward strand.
AAATATGAACACCAATTACCTCATCACCGTCTTTACAAATTTGTTTTAATTCTTCAGCTGAATATGCACCGTCATATTCGTACTGTTCACCGGATTTAACTGTTACAACAACACGATCCATTCCTTTTTCAATTTTGACAACGTTAGCGCTTGTCGGAATTGGACTTGTTGGTAACAACTGCGCTTTATATAGATGATTCATCATCGTTGATTTCCCTGCAGAGAAGTGACCGCAGAACGCTATCATAAGCTGCTCTTGTTTATATTTTTGAATCACCTCAAACAACTTTACACTATTCTCTGCATCGCCGTGTTTTTGCCACTCTTCATAAAAACAAACAAGTTTTTTCATACCGTTTGTCTGTACTATGTTTGTCATCCCCTTGTTCCCCTTTATCCAAGATGTATATACTTTTTCTCGCCATTTGCGAGCTCATAATCATCAGGAAATACATCCCCTCATCGATTACAGTTTCACTTTACTATCATACTAAATTTTCAGCATATTCTCATTAAAAATAAAAAATCCCTTTCATTCTTTTTACAAATGAAAGGGATTTTATGTCATATCACTCATTTTGCTGTTCCTACTCCATTTAAAACATACTTTGCAATAACTGCATATACAGCGACTGTACCTGCTACTAATGCATATACCATACTCATGCACCAACCTTTTTTTGATAATGATTATCACTTTTAAATACATTTTATCATTAAAGAGAATCATTATCAATACTTTTCATAAAGAAAGCCCCTTATAGAAAGGAGCTTTACTGCCTGTTTTGAAGAAGGTTAAAACTTGTTGTGCACTCTTATTATATCTCATAATACATATCTTAACAGTTTTAAAAATTGGAAATTACCTATATACCCTCCTCTTTACATTTTGTATAATAAAAGGGAATTACTTAACAAGGAGGAAAATAATGACACAAAATATTTCACAAGGCGAGAGGATACATTCCATCGATATTATTAGAGGGATAGCTGTACTAGGTATTTTTCTTGTTAACTGGCCTATTATCGCTGGGATTGACTCACGTGATCTTTCAGGAGTTTATGAGGGGCTAGATAGCTATATCCGTCTATTTTACGATATGTTTATTCAAACAAAATTTTATACAATCTTTTCGTTTTTATTCGGCCTAGGCTTTTACATTTTTATGACTCGTGCTGAAGCGAAAGCAGATCGCCCAAAAACTTTATTTGTTCGTCGCTTACTTATTTTATTATTATTTGGTTTCTTACATTACGTTCTTTTATGGGACGGGGACATTTTACATAGTTATGCAATCGCTGGATTTTTCTTATTTTTATTTTACAAGAGAGAACCTCGTACCATTTTAATATGGGCAATCGTTTTATTAAGTATTTTTCAGTTTTTCATGCTAATCGGTGGTATCGCTATTGCATTCGTTCCAAAGGAAGAATTAGGATTTTCCTTACCAATCATGCCACTTGAAGACTGGGTGTCACAAATACAAACTCGTTTCCATGCATTTTATGCTGATGGAATTGGACTAAACGCATTCATGTTCCCAGAAACAGTTGGACTATTTTTACTTGGTTTATACGCCGGCAAAAAGGATATCTTCCGCCGCGCGAAAGAGTTAGATCCGAAGCTTAAAAAATGGCAAATTATTATGTTCATTTTAACATTACCAATGTGGTTCTTCATGGTCCGTTATTTCTTATCAAAACCATCTTATGAACCAATCTACATGCAGGTCTTTACAATGTTTAGCGGAAAAACGTTATTCATATTCTACATTTTCACGCTCATGCGTTTATTACAAAAAGAAAGATGGCAAACATTATTACGCCCCTTCCAGTACGTTGGGCGAATGGCATTAACAAACTACATTTCACATACAATTGTTACATTACTTGTATTCGGACTATTGTTCAAAAATGATTATCTTGCTCCATTATGGGTAGGTCCTCTCTTTTGCATTAGTTTCTATACGTTACAAATCTTTATTAGCCGCTGGTGGCTGTCACGTTATCAATACGGGCCACTTGAATATATATGGCGCCTTGGTACGTACGGGAAAATGATGCCACTTAAAAAGAAAAGCAAGGTCTCATAACGAGACCTTGCTTTTTTATGCTTCTCTTACTGCACTTTGCATCGACACTGGCTCTTCTTTTACTTTCACTTTACGCTGCGGCACCATATTAAATACGATATTTAAAAGTACTGCTGACGCACTTCCAAGTACAATTCCGTTATCTGTTAAAATACGAATGTTTTCAGGAAGTTGTGAGAATAATGTCGGAACAACTGTAACCCCAAGCCCAATTCCAACAGAACATGCAACGATTAATAAGTTTTCTTGTTTACCAAAATCAACACTACTTAACATTTTAATACCATATGCCATTACCATACCAAACATCGCTAACATTGCACCGCCAAGTACTGATTTCGGGATAATAGTTGTAATAGCTGCGATTTTTGGAATGAACCCAAGAACGATTAACATACCACCACAAGTATAAATAATAACGCGATTTCTTACTCCAGTTAATTGAACAAGTCCTACGTTTTGAGAGTATGTTGTATATGGGAACGCATTGAAAATACCACCTAACACCATCGCTAATCCTTCTGCTCGATAGCCCTTTGTTAATTCTTTTTCACCGATCTTTTTATTGCAAATATCAGATAATGCGAAATATACACCTGTTGCTTCTACAATCCCTACACAAGCAACTAAAATCATCGTAATAATTGGCGTTAATTCAAATGTTGGTGTACCGAAGTAAAATGGCTGAATACCGTGGAACCAATCCGCTTCTCCAACCGCTTGCAAACTTACTTTCCCCATAAATGCTGCGACAATTGTACCGAACAATAGACCAAGTAAAATAGAGATTGAACGAATAAATCCGTCAAAGAAACGATACATAATGATGATAAATAGTAATACACCAAATGCTAACGCTAAATTTTCAAGACTACCAAAATCCTTACTTCCTACTCCTCCAGCCATATCATTAATTGCTGCTGGAACAAGTGTAACTCCAATTACGGTAACGACAGATCCTGTTACAACAGGTGGAAACAGTTTTACAAGCTTTCCAAATAATTTCGCAAAAATAACAACGAATAACCCGGCAGCAATAATTGCTCCATAAATAGAAGACACGCCGTATTGTTTCCCGATTGCAATCATTGGGCCAACCGCTGTAAATGTACAACCAAGTACGACTGGAAGTCCAATACCGAAAAAGCGATTTGATAATGCTTGTAAAATCGTCGCAACGCCGCACATTAATAAATCAATCGAGACTAAATATGTTAACTCTTTTTGATTTAAACCAAGTCCGCCGCCCACAATAAGCGGAACGATAATTGCGCCAGCATACATCGCAAGCATATGCTGCATACCAAGCGATGCGATTTTAAATGGATGTTGCTTCATCGTTTATTTCACCTCCGCAGTTTCTTGCTGTACAAATGTAACTGTGCCGTTATCAAGTGATGCAATTTCTGCTAGTGACTCAACACGAACTCCTTGTTCACGAAGCTTCTTTCCTCCATCTTGAAATGCTTTTTCGATAACAATACCAATTCCTGCAATACTTGCTCCTGCTTGCTCTACTAAACTCATTAAACCTAAAGCAGCCTGACCATTTGCTAAAAAGTCATCGATAATTAAAACACGATCATTTTCATCGATATGATTTCGAGATAATGAAATTTCATTCGTTTCTTGTTTCGTAAATGAATATACGTTTGCAACGTACATATTATCTTGTAACGTTAACGATTTACGTTTTCTTGCAAAGATTACTTTTACACCAAGCTCTAATGCAGCCATAACTGCTGGTGCAATGCCTGAAGATTCAATCGTCACGATTTTTGTAATGTTCTCTTCTTTAAAACGTTTAGCAAATTCTTTTCCGATCTCTTGCATAAGTACTGGGTCAATTTGATGATTTAAAAATGCATCTACCTTTAATACGTCACCAGATAAAACCTTTCCTTCGTTCAAAATCTTTTCTTGTAATACTTTCATGTTTGTTCCCCCTCTTATGCAATAAAAAACTCCAAAAGCCGCCACCACTCGTTACAAGTGAGAGACGCGCTTTTGGAGTTTCGCAAAAAAGAATGCTAAACAAGCAAATATATTCGTCCTCACTCATAGTCAAAGTATTTACGGTACTTCGGTAGAAACTTGCAGGCCATATCCCCGCGATTATATGAGTGTAGCTAACTATTTATTTTATAGATGGATTATAACGCACTTTTTATACTTTGAAAAGCATTTCTTAATAAAACACGTACAAATTTTATAAAAACACCTTTTTCGTTCGAGTTTTGTAAACTCTTACATATTATTTCAAAGTGTCGTTAAAATGATTGGCCCATCTTTTGTAATAGCAATTGTATGCTCATATTGCGCTGATAATTTCCCGTCCATCGTTCTTGCAGCCCATCCATTTAAATCTACTTTCGAATATCGCATACCTACATTGACAATAGGCTCAATTGTAATTACCATTCCTTCTTGTAGTTCAGGCCCTTGTCCTTGTTTCCCAAAATGAAAAATTGCTGGTTCTTCATGAATCTCTTTACCTATTCCATGTCCCGTAAAGTCTCTTGCGACAGAAAAACCTTCATTTGCTACATAACTTTCAATCGCATAGCCAATATCTCCTACATGATTACCGATCATCGCCTGATCAATTCCTTTATACAATGCATTCTCAGCTACTACCAATAACATTTCTGCTTCTTCAGAAACATTTCCAACTCTATACGTCCAAGCAGAATCTGAAAGACCACCATTTAAGTTTACTACCATATCAATTGTTACAATATCACCCTCATTTAAAGGAACATCCGCCGGAAACCCATGACACATTTCATCATTTACAGATGCGCATATCGCATATGGATACCCGTTGTAACCTTTCTGCTGAGATGTTGCACCATGCTTTTCTAAATATGCTTCAACAAACGTATCAATTTCTTTTGTCGTAATACCTGGTTTCATCATTTTGGCAATTTCCCTATGACATGAAGCAAGTAATTTCCCAGATTCATGCATCAAATCTATTTCATTTTTCGTTTTAATTGTAATCATTCTACCTCTCCTTGCTAAACCTGCTATTTGCTACTAAAGTTCAATCATACACATCCTCTGTCAAAATTTCAAAACTCCCAATTACAACAAGTATAAAAATATGTATCCTATACTTCTAAATCAAAATAAAAAAACAGAAGATCCCCTCTGTTTCTTAATCATTTTTACATATATAATTCATTTTCAAAAATTCAAAACAACTACCGTTCGTCTTCTGGATAAACGTTCCAACTGCTTCGAATCCTGCTCTTTTATACACTTTAATTGCTCGCTCATTAAATGTTGCTACTGATAACGTTATATAATTGCATCCGTATTTTTCTTTACTAAAAGCTAGTCCAGCGTTTACGAACTGTAAACCACATCCATTTCCAATTATATCAGGTCTCATTCCAAGACCTATATCAACCGTTCCATCATTTATTTTACAAACAGTAAAAAAACCAATGAGAGTGCCGTTTTCCTTCACAGAAAATGTATGATCTCCTCTACTCTCATCATGTAAAAACTCAGCTAAATCTTCTTCATCTGCCTCTATATCATAAAAAGAATATTCCCCTTCATAATGCCAGTTATATGCAATTTCTTCCGCTTCTTTTTGCGTCATTACTGTATATGTATAAATCATTCTTCTATCCCCTTTAAAAAAAGAGCTGCAATTAAGCAGCTCTTTTTTATAACCCATAGATTTCTTTATACTTCGCTTCTAAATAATCTGCTAAGTAGTTTGCATTTAATCCTTCACCTGTCACATCTTCTAAAATTTCAAGTGGCTTTTTCGTTTTACCGTATTGGTGAATATTTTCTGTTAACCATTCACGAATTGGTGTTACATTTCCTTCTTCTAATAATGCATCAAAGTTCGGAATTTCTTTTAACATTCTTTGCTTAAATTGCGCTGCATACATATAACCAAGCGCATAAGATGGGAAGTATCCAAATGAACCACCAGCCCAGTGAACATCTTGCAATACACCTTGCGCATCGCTTTCCGGACGAATTCCTAAATATGCTTCCATCTTATCATTCCAAGCCGCTGGCAAATCCTTCACTTGTAATGTACCATCAAATAATTCTTTCTCAAGTTCATAACGAACCATGACGTGAAGCGGATATGTAAGCTCATCTGCTTCTATACGAATGAACGATGGCTTCGATTCGTTAATCGCATCATAAAATTCATCTATTGATATATCATTGAATTGACCATCGCTATACTCTTTTAATAAATCATAATTTTTCTTCCAGAATGATTTATTACGACCGATAAAGTTCTCAAAGAATAATGATTGTGACTCATGAATACCCATAGAAGTTCCACTACATAGCGGTGTACCTTCGAATTTCTCTGCAATATTTTGTTCATATACAGCATGGCCACATTCATGAATTGTTCCAAACACTGCCATACGGAAATCTTTTTCATCATAGCGTGTTGTAATACGAACGTCCCCTCTATTTAATGTAATCTCAAATGGATGTACCGTTTCATCAAGACGACCTGCTTCAAAGTCATAATTCAATTGCTTTAATAACTCTAATGTAAAGTTCTTTTGTTTTTCTTTTGAAAAATGTTCTGATAAAGCACTTGTCTTTAATCTCTTTTGTGACTCCGATATTTCTTTTACGAGCGGAACGATACGCTCACGAAGTTGACCAAATACGTGATCTAACACTTCTACTGTAATACCTGGCTCATACATATCTAATAATGTATTATATTTATATGTTTCGTAACCCCAATATGTAATGAATTTCTTTTTAAATTCAACTATTTGTTCTAAATACGGACGGAACATTTCGAAATCAGATTTTTCCCGAGCTTCTTCCCACACACTTTCCGCTTTCGCTTCTAATTTCACATACGCCTCGTATTCCGCTTGTGGAATTTTCTTATTTCTATCATATTCTTTACGACACTCTTCAACCATTTTCTTCATCGTTTCAGAAAGTTTATCTTCACTTATTAAAGCTTCAAGCTCTGTTAAATAATTTCCCATCTCATCTGAAGTTGACATGACAAACACTTCTGATGAAAGCATACCAATTACTTCTGAACGCTGGTCTACACCTTTTTTAGGCGCACCTGTTCTTAAGTCCCAAAACATTAAGCTTAATGCTTCCCCGTAATTCTGTATCTTCTTCACATATGTTAAAAATTGTTTTTCTACTTCATATGTAGCTACTGTCATCGTATAAAACCTCCCTTTTCTACCTCAAACTTAATTCGACATGGAAATCTAAATTCCTTTTATAATAGAAAAAAAGCTTGGCAAACGCCAAGCTTTCTCCTTATAATTCTTTACCTTCTACTGGTAGTACGTTTTTCACCGCTTCTATCACTTTCTCATCTTCTGTATCAGATAAGAAGATTGATATAGCACCTTTATCGTCGCTCGTACGAATTAAACGTCCAATCCCTTGACGAAGACGTAAAATCATATACGGTACATCTACATCCCAGAATGGATCATTTACATGTTTACGCTTCGCTTCAAACACAGGATCGTTTGGAGGGAATGGTAATGACCAAATAATAACATGCGATAATGACGAACCAGGAATATCTAAACCTTCCCATAAATGAACAGCACAAAGTACAGTCTCTTCTTCATTTTGGAAACGAGAAACGAGCTGACTAATTTCTTGATCCCCTTCATATAGGAACGGAACGGACATTTGTTCTTTACTTACATATTCTTTAAACGCTGCAAGTTCTTGTGTTGTACGGAATAATACAAGTGTACGTCCATTTGTTTTCTGTATATTTTCAAGTGTATATTGACACTTTCTTTCCCATTCGTTCTCTTTCGTATGCGATAGTAAGTTTACTGCCATTTGCTCCTCATAATCAAACGGTGAGGCAACTGAGAATGATAAGTAATCTTTTACCCCTAGGCTATTTGCTGTAAATGCGAATGAATCATTGTTAGATAATGTAGCAGAAGAGAAAATATACGGGATTTTCTTCGAGAATACTTTCTCTTGTAACACTTCTTCAACTGCACGTGGCATAATCACTAACGTGAAGGCTCCATCACCTTCTTCACCCCATGTAATTACATTTTTCTCGTGCATGAACAGACGAAGTGAATGTTCTAATACATCTAAATGTTCATCAACGATATTTAAATCATACGTGTTTACTGTATGCATTTCACTTTCAAATACTAATGCATCACCGACTTCACCAATTTTCGCATAAAGTCTATTCGCTTCAGCTGTTACTTTTTCTGTCACAGTAATTTCTAAACGATCGGAACCGGCGATTTCCTTTTTATTTTCTTGTAACACATCAAAGAATCGCTCTGTTTGCCAAATTGTTTCTTCTACTAAATGTGCAAACTCTTCACGAATATCATTTTGCAACAATCTTGTTAAAAGTTGCTCCATCATCGTTTGCTTTAAACGATATGTTAAAGCTTTTTGAGCTGCATATTCTACAAGATGTCCCTCATCGAATACAACGCAGCTACTTTCAGGTAATAACGGAATTTGCCCTTCACGCTTACGAGCATCGTACGTCCAAATATGATCCATGTAGAAATCTTGAGAACAAATAATTAAATCTGCCGCTTTACGATAATGTTCACGAGAAAGAGTTTGACCACAACGATGACGAGAATCACAAGTGAAGCAATCTTGGAAGTAATCCCAATTTACTTTTGACCATTCCTCATCATTTAAAAGTGGAAATTCTTTTCTGTCGCCGTAGTGAGTAAAGTTTTGCATCGTACCATGATCGAATACAAACTGTGGTAATTCGTAGTATACATCTTCAATTACTTCTGGAGCTCGTCCACTCATAACATCTTCAAGTTTACGTAAACATAAATAATTATCCATTGATTTCGCAAGTCTAACATCAACAGATAGTCCTAATGCTTCAGATAACTTAGCAATGTCTCCTTCTTCTTTCACAAGCTGCTCAATTAACGTTTCATCAGCACAAGCGATAATAGCTGGTTTTCCAGTATAACGCGCATAGCAAATTGCATATAGAAGATATACAATTGTTTTCCCTGTTCCTACACCCGCTTCTGCGAACATTACTTTCTTTTCTTGGAAAGCACGCTCTAATTGAAACGCCATAAAAATTTGTTCATCACGCTCTTCAAAGCCTTTTTCCGGAAGGATATCGTAAAACACATCTCCAATCCATTCATTCAACTTATCATAAAAATTATCTTGTTTTCCTACTTCAAATGGTAATCTCTTCTCAGTAAACATCCTTAGCCTCCAACCAAAAAGTTTTTCTATAAAAAGATATAGCAACTGCTACTCATATGTGTGCAGCCACTTTCCCCTGTTGCCATACATAGAAATACACGAAAAAAAATTTTCCTTTCGAAAAAGGAAAATTTTTTTCTATATTAATGACTTTAAATACCGTTTATCAATCGTTGTTTCGTGTGAAAGAGCTGACAAATATTCTTCTTGTGCTTTTTGTATTTCCTCTACAATCGCACCTTGGCTATCCACTTCTTTCCCGATCTCATCATACGTACGATGAATAGCTTTTTGAATCATAGATAATTGGAAACTATCCATATCACGTCCTCCTTTACGCATTACATAATAGCCAGTATATGCGCGCTGGAGGAGTTTTATACTATGAATTACGCGGTGGACGTTTTCCGAAGTATTGGTAGTAATCTGTACGGATAAATCCATTAAACAGTTTACGTTTCTTCGATGCATCTTTTCCATAACACTTTTCAAATGCTTCGTAGCTTGTTAATACATACGCTGACCATGTATCTAATGGGCGGAATACTTGTCCCATTTCTTTGTACAATTGTTCAACGAGTGCTTTTTCACTTAAACGTTCTCCGTATGGAGGATTCGTTACAACATAGCCATAATCCTCTTTTGTCGTGAAATCTTTTACTTGCATTTGTTTAAATGTAATTAAATCACTTAAGCCCACTTCTTCTGCATTATCTTGAGCAACTCGGATCATACGATGATCAATATCTGATCCAATGATTTGTAGTGGTTGATTATAATTCGCTAAATCTTCAGCTTCTTGACGAGCTTCACGCCAGTTTTGTTTACCAACCCAGCCCCACTCATCTGATGCGAAGCCACGGTTAAATCCTGGTGCAATATTTTGTCCAATTAATGCTGCTTCAATCGGAATTGTACCTGATCCACAGAAAGGATCTACGAAAGGACGATCCGGCTTCCAGTTTGTTAACTTAATTAAAGACGCAGCCAATGTTTCTTTTAATGGGGCTTCCCCTTGATCCATACGGTATCCACGTTTATGAAGTCCAACACCACTTGCATCAATTGTTAATGTTGCAATATCCTTGAGCATTGCGATCTCGATACGGAATAACGGACCATCTTCTTCAAACCAAGTTGTACGTTTATATGTTGTTTTTAATTTTTCAACGACAGCTTTTTTAACGATACGTTGGCAATCTGAAACACTGAACAACTCAGATTTTAACGATTTACCAATTACAGGGAATTCTCCATTCTCTGGAATATAATCTCCCCAGTTTAATGCTTTCGTTTTTTCAAACAGCTCATCAAATGTTGTCGCTTTGAATTCGCCAACTTTAATTTTCACACGGTCCGCAGTACGTAACCATAAGTTCGTGCGACAAATCGCCTTTTCATCTGCTTCAAATGTTACTTTGCTATTTTCCACTTGGCATTCATAACCAAGATCACGAACTTCTCGGGCAACTAACGCTTCAATACCCATTGCCGCTGTTGCAATTAAAGTAACTTTTCCCATTTGCATTCACCTCTTATGTATAGTTAAACAATAATTAATAGCAATTTGTCCTATTAATCATTACATTTTACGAAGAATTTTCTCATTAACCATTTTAACTCATAATTTATAACTTCATACAAATAAAAAGCCCTCCTCTAACAAAGGAGAGCTGAGTTATTTCATAGTTGGTTCATAACGTTCTGTAAGCCATGTTCTGTTCCTTTGTACTGCAAACGGCCCACGCCTCGTACTCCGGTGGCAATCATCTATCTACAGGTTATACAACCTGTCCTTTCCCATCGTTCATTTCCTTGGAAAAGATTCCCCTACCATTATTTGGGTTTCTCGCTCGTGGGGTTTACCTCGTTCCACTCCTATCATTTCTTCAAGGACTTCGTCACTGTGGCACTTTAAAGGTAGTCAAACCATATCCGAAAGGACTTAGGTTTTTTCCCTGCCGTTAAACCAGCCTTACAGCCAGAATACCCTAGCTTATGAATTGGCTAGGCACGAACACTACAGCCATCTCAGGCCGTGCGAGCATGGACTTTCCTCTACAACGTTGGCGTTGCAGCGATTACCCAAACGTTATGACATCCATTAGTATAGTGGAAACAAAAAGATTTTGCAATGTTTTTTTCTATGTAAAATGCTTTAACCTTTTTACCACTAGAAATTATTCGTATAACTTACTTCCAAATACAGCTTTTTCTAAATTAGATAGACGTTTTAAAATGTCCGTATTCGTGTTGTTATATACAGGTTGTGCAACTGGTGTTTGTACAACTGGTTGTTGTGGTACTTGCGTTGCTACTAATTTTTGTTCCTCTAATTCACGCTTTAAACGAGCATTTTGTTGCTTTAATTGATCAAACTCCTTGTGGAAAGCTTCATAGTCTTTAATGATCATATCAAGAAACTTGTCTACTTCTTCTTGTTGATAGCCTCTCATGCCTGTTTTAAATTCTTTTTCTAAAATATCTTTCGCCGTTAATTTAATTTTATCCGAAATCATTTTCTTCACCTCAAATTTTTGCCAAAACTTTCATTACCTAAATTTTTTCAGAAACAATGCCTTTTGTCAATCATATATACGAGTACTATATTACATATTACTCAGCATTATTCCACTGTTCCTCTTCTATTATATCTTGTAAATCAGAAAAAAGAATAAAATAACTGTGATAATTTTCTATTTCTCCTTTTTTCTTTGCTGCTTCTACAATATATTTGGGACTCCCTGGTTTTTCTTCATCATATACAGCTAAAAGTGCATCACTTTTTTCAATAAAAAATTGATTTTTTAATTTAAATTGTTCCAGGCTTTCGTACTTCCGTTTCGTAATACTATCAATATGGTCTGCTTGAGAGAGAATACATTCGTAATATTCACGGTTATCTTCCTTCCAGCTTTCTTCTTGTTCTAAAAACGGAGTAAATACCGCTAATTTTAGATCTGGATATTCTACTTGAATTTCAAAAACAACTTCAGCAGCCCATAATTCGACTCCTAACTGTCCACTTATTATCACCCATTCCAAACCTTCTTCTACAAAAGTAGTTAATTTTCGATGCAATGCTTTTTTTATACATTCCACCCCTGGATGATCATTTTTAAATATACCAAGTTCAAATGGCTTATATCCCGTTACAGCAATAACTTTCATATCAACACTCCAATTACAAAAAAAGAACTAGCATTTCGCTAGTTCTAACATATCATTTACTTTTTAAATATTCCACCAACGTTTGGTCCAATATTCGGACCTACTGGTGATACATTGTTTGGTAAAAATGGTGATACGTTTGGTCCGAATGGTGATACATTTGGTCCTGGTCCAAATGGTGATACGTGATGTCCATGATGTCCATGACCACATGGTCCACATCCGCCGCCGAACCCTGGGTCAATCGGGTCTACAACATTTACATTCGAGTTTGTTTGTGGGAAGAAGTTTTGGTTTTTAATTTGTTGATGATGAACATGTGTTGTATGCGTTGGGAAAATGTGTGGCACCACCGTTGTTGAAAAAGAATGTGTTACACACTGTTTCGTCGGATGAATGACAGGAGCAGTTGTACAGATAGGTCCTACAGGCTTATGCCCTCCAAAACAAGGATGACAATGATGCATAGTTTTTTCTCTCCTCTCTCGTTAAAAAAATCTGACTACACTTTACAATATGAGAAAAGAGAGAAAGCCGTTTGTTATATATACCCATTTATTACAAGGAAATTTGTCTAGCCTTCTGCTTTATACGTAATGCTTTTTATAGACAACCCCCAAGATTACTTACCAAAAAAACCTCCAACTTGCTTTACAATACCTGTCACTTGGTTCATCGCATTCATCATTTGTCCAGCTGTATTCATCATTTTATTTACATCATAGTTACCATCTGAGTTTTTAAATTGGGAAACAAAACTAGAAAATTGACTCGGTTGCTGTTGTTGTTTTTGTTTATTCTGCGTCGGGTACGGTTGTTTTGGTGGATAAAACATCGCTTGTTGATTTCCATAGGGAGATGGTGGTGGCATATAGTATTGTGAATTCATATAAGGTTGCTGTTGTTGATCCATATAGGGTTGCTGTTGTTGATCCATATAGGGTTGCTGCTGTTGATTCGTATAGGGTTGCTGCTGTTGATCCATATAGGGCTGCTGTTGTTGTGGTTGATTCATAAACGACACTTCAAATGGCTGGTAATAATTTTGATTTCCATAATTAGGCTCGAAAGGATACATATTATACCGTAAATATGTATCCGTATTATATTGGTACATATTTTGCTGTGCATATGGATTAGATTGCTGATATACGTTAGATTGTTGAAACATGCATTCTCTCCTCCTTCACATAAGTTTCTACATATATAATATGTACTTGTAAAATAATTTGTGTGGCGGAGTCTCTGTCTATTTTTGTCGGAAGTTTAAATTTTTAAAAAATTAAAAAAGAAAACCCTTCCATGCTATGATAGTCAAGAAGAAGATTCTCATGGGGGAGGAATCAACATGGTATTAGGGGATTTAAAACAAGCGTTTTCTCAAAAAAAGGGGTATTACACAGAGAATGTAAATGAATTGTTAGACTTTGCGAGACATTGGTATCTCGAAGGAAAAATATGCATTTCAGATTACCGAACATTAATAAAAGAATTAGAAATAAACGGTGCAACAAAGCCTACAACAATGACAGAAGCATAAAAAAAACAAGAGGGTTTCCCCTCTTGTTACTTACATTGCTCAATTATATTTTGCAAAGTATACGAAATGGCTTGATGTGTTTCAAAGAATCGCTTACCTTTACCTTTATTTACAAAACATTGCAAAACATTTGTCTGTAAATTATCGTACACTTGATCAATTTGCTGTACATGTATATACTTCGGTTTTTCTTCCTTAATCCATTTATAAGCTAATTCTTTCCACACTTTTAATTCCTCATCTACCATATCTACAAATGGTTTCATATCCTTATAAAAATCGTACTCAATCATTTCTCTTTTTTTCACATTCGCTTCATTATTATACTGCATGAGTTTTTCTGAAGATTGTATTAATGCTTCATACTTCATTTTATTCCCACCTTATTATGCACTCACTACGACGTTTTGAAATGCCTTCACCCAATTCCCTTTTTCTTCGTGATGCACTAATTTATTTTCCATATGCTCAATATGCATTTCTGTTATTTCTATTTTATTGCATATTTTTTCACTCGTATCCTTCAATGCATGATTCATTCTAATCCCTATATTCATTTCCAGCAAATCGAGAGAACTTAACATTTGATCCATTGTTTTCATTACATCTTCCTTCTGAACCATCGCCATATACAAAACGCCCCCTTCTTTGCTTTTCCTTTGTCATGTAATTTCGCCGAATGACTCCTCACTCCTGCTCACATGACAAAACTAGTTGTTATTCGTCAAAGAAATCATTTTGTATGTCATTTATAGAAATGGTAACAATACAAAAAGGAGGTGTATGAAAATGGCAAAGAACAAAAACGAAAAAAAGAAAAAACAAAACAAACAAAATAAACCCGAGACTGGCAACCCTAAGTTAGATGGTCCAAACTTCCCTGCTACATAAAGTGAAACTTTAATCAGCGGGGTTTTTGTTCATCCCCACTGATTATTAGCCTTCTCAATCGGGCTTTTACGGGCAGTTGATCCACACCTAAATTCTTTGCTTTTACTGAATTTTGAGACGTGGGTCTTACTGCCCGGCAAGTAGCGGGATAAAGTGAGACTTTAGCGCTTTTACAAAAAGCTAATTTCTGAAGCATCCTTAATCTCTTATATTCATTACGTTTTGAGATTAAATTCTTAGCATACACGGCAGGATTACTTCACATTAAGAAGTCCCGTCTTCATTTATGAAGACGGGACTTCTTTTTTATTATATCACGAACTCATCCATCCTTTTAACAAAACGATTTACGATAGAAGCAACATAGATTTGCTCCCTCTTTCTTTTATACCATTCTGTTATATCAACTTCACCCTTATACTCTTCCAGTAGAAACAACTCATTTATTTCCTTATCTCTACAAAACCAATCTCTCATACTTATTTCCTTATGTGCAACGACAGGATAAACCTCTCTAAGGGCTGGCGTACAAGATTTTCTAGCTTCTCTTACATAATATTCATAATCTGCTCTTGATCCTGTGTGTATAGTTTGCAATGCAAACCTATGGAATAAACTTTTATAATTCGGATGAAACAGTAACTCCGCTAATTTCTGCCCTAGTTCTATACGCTTTTGTAACGTTTCAAATTGATAAACTGAAAAACCATACATCCTCCCTTCAACAGTCGGAAAAATAACAGCACTAATATGAAGCATTTCTTGCAATTTAAAAAGTGCAGTATGGAATACATGTTTTTTAAAATATGCATTCTCAATAACTGGTTTTTGAATTTTATTTTGCTCATTTATAATAAGCGCTGTCATGAGCCTATTTATATCTTTTTTTTCCCAAAAATAAATCCATTCTTTTTCCATGAAAATTGATACGTTAAAATATTGTAACAAATAGAATAGTGGTACCTGCCTCCTCTTACTTTCTTCGTATAACAATAGCTGAGGAAATGCATCTAAAAAAATAATCCAATTCGCTTCTTCATAAGTCAGAAACAAATGTTTTTTTACTGTTTGAGGTAAAACAGTAGCATAATACCTCCCTTTTAAATCAGTCATATTCCATCCCGCATTTCTCGAGACCATACTTGCTAAAAAGGCCCACCTAATTTCACTGTTCCTTACATAATATTCTTGATAAGACTGTGTTCGAGAAATGTTGTCCATATTAGCCATTTCTATTTTCCTCTTAATGTTATAAACGATTGTTTTTTCTTCGTCTGTACAAACCATATTTTTACGATATTGTTTAATTTTCTCATAATCATTCCATGTAAACATAAATAAGTCATCATACCTTTCTTCAAAAAGGTCACATCTTTTTTCATTTTTTGTTATAATCACCTTTGTAAGTAATTCTTAGCAAGTTGGGAGTGGACACACTATGACCATTCGTTACCCAAACGGAAAACGGTACAATCAAGCTTCACAACCTCATAAAACACCAATTAAAAAACATACTTATAGTAATAGAGGTATGTCCCTTGAAGAGGAATTGAATGAAACAAATGAATATTACTTAACCCATAATATTGCATGTGTACATAAAAAACCTACACCTCTTCAAATTGTAAAAGTAGATTACCCCGCTCGAAGTGCTGCAGTGGTAAAAGAAGCGTATTTTAAACAACCTTCTACAACAGATTACAACGGTGTATACAAAGGGAAATACATCGATTTTGAAGCGAAAGAAACAAAAAATAAAACCAGCTTTCCACTTCAAAACTTCCACCTTCATCAAATTGAACATATGAAGCGAGTAATCGCTCATGATGGAATTGCATTTGTTATTATTAAATTTACACTTTTTGATGAACTTTATTTACTAGATGCAAAACATATTATTGCATTTTGGAATCGTCAAAATACTGGTGGACGGAAATCGATTACGAAAGAAGAAATAGAAGAGCATGGATCTTTATTATCATGCGGTTATCACCCTCGGATTGATTATATCCGTGTACTAGACACGGTTTATTTTTCGTGATAGAGTCATCACTAAGGCTCTTTTTTCGACTTTTGGGGGAGAGAATGAAAGGTAGGAGAAAGTATAATGTCAGATAATTATCGTTCTCGTACAGAACGAAATCATGTAAAAAATCAAAAGCAAGAAACAAATAAAGAAGAAAAACCAAAGAAAAAAGGCTCCTTTTTTAAAAAATTCCTTATAGGTTGTCTACTTCTTGGTATCGTTGGTCTTGTAGCTAGCGTTTCCGCTTTCTTTGTTATGGTGAAGGACGCTCCAAAATTAGACAAATCAAAACTTGTCAATCCTTTATCAACAAAGTTTCTTGATAAGAATGGGAACTTTTTCTATGAATACGGTGCTGAAAAACGAACCCATGTTACTTACGATCAAATTCCAAAAGTAGTTGAAAATGCATTCCTTGCAACTGAGGATTCACGTTTCTATGACCATAATGGAATTGATTTTAAACGAACTACAAAAGCAGTTATGGAAAATGTCACTGGTGGTTTCGGTTCCCAAGGTGGTAGTACGATTACACAACAAGTAGTTAAAAACTATTTTCTAACGATGGAAAAAACCGCAAAACGAAAAGTGCAAGAATGGTACTTATCTTACAAATTAGAGCAACAATACTCTAAACATGAGATTTTAGAAATGTACTTAAATAAGATTAATCTAGGTAATCGCTCTTACGGTATTGCAACAGCGGCTCAAAAATATTATCAAAAAGATTTAAAGGACTTACAATTACATGAAGCTGCTATGCTCGCTGGCTTACCTCAAGGTCCTAACATTTATGATCCAACAAAACCAGAAAATGTTGAACGAGCAACAAATCGTCGTAATATTGTATTAACATTAATGAATCGACACGGCTATATAACAAAAGAAGAAATGAATAACGCAATAAAGATCCCTGTAACTGAGGGTCTAAAAAAATCAGAACTAACTGAAATGAAGTTTCAAGCATTTTTAGATGCTGTCGTAAAAGAAGTTGAAAAAGAATACCCTGATGTAAATATCGGTTCAGATGGTTTAACGATTCATACAACCCTTGATCAAGGTGCTCAAGAGTACGCTGAACAAATTATGGATGGCAATCTCATTAAGTATCCAAACGATCAGTTCCAAGGATCATTTGTATTTATGGATACACAGTCTGGAGAAGTTCGAGCAATTGGTGCTGGGCGTAAAGAAAGTAAGTCTACTTTCAAAGGTCATAATATGGCTGTTGATTTAAAACGCCAAGTTGGTTCAACAATGAAACCAATTTTCGATTATGGTCCTGCAATTGAAAACCTTCAATGGTCTACTTATCATCAATTAAATGACTCTGAATATACTTACTCTGATGGCACAAAGATTAAAAATGCTACCGGTAATTTTAAAGGTGACGTTTCACTTCGTGAAGCATTGAAGAAGTCATTAAACATCCCGGCTTTAAAAACAGCTCAAGCAGTCGGTATTCCTAAGGCAAAAGAGTTTGCTGAAGGTTTAGGCATGACGTTTAAAGATGGGATAGCACATGAATCTACTGCAATCGGTAGTAATGAAAGCTCTCCGTTAGATGTCGCTGGGGCTTATGCAGCATTTGGAAATGACGGTGTATACAATAAACCTCATTTCGTTAAAGAAGTTATTTTCCCAGACGGAAAAAAGAAAAGCTTTAAACCGAAAGAACAACGTGCAATGCACGACCATACAGCTTACATGGTTACTGACGTTCTTCGTGACGTAGTAAAACCTGGTTCCGGCGGTACAGGGCCAACAGCATATGTTTCTGGCTTTGACGTTGCTGGTAAAACAGGAACACAAAACTTTGATGCAAGAGATATAAAAAAATATGGCATCCCAGCTGATGCTAACAGAGATAGCTGGTTCGCTGGATATACACCACAATATACGATGGCTGTGTGGACTGGTTACGAAAAGAATGGGCCAGAAAATTACATTAGCGATCGTTATACTAGAATTGCACAACAAATGTTCCAAGTAATGATGAGCAAATTCGCTACAGATAAATCCCGTTTCGAGCGTCCTTCTTCTGTACAAGAAATAAACGGAGAGTTATACGTAAAAGGTGCGAAAAAAGATGCAATTAAACAAATTAAAGTAGATGCACCTAGTGGTCTTAATGTCACTTTCGATGGCGCTAGTACTGTTACACTAAACTGGTCTGGACCAACAGAAGTTGATGCGTATGCAGCAAGCTATAAAGCGACTGACGGTTCAAGTGGTAGCCTATCAATAAGTGGTACGACAGCTTCTCTTGGTGGTATTAAACCTGGCGTTACTTACAGCTTCTCTGTAGTAGCGAAAAAAGGTACTGGAACAAGCCCTGCAATTGGTGCATCCTTCACTGCACCTGGCGGAACTCCAGACCCGAAGAAAGCTGAAGAAGAGGCTGCCAAAAAGAAAGCCGAAGAAGAAGCTAAGAAAAAAGCTGATGAGGAAGTACAGAAAAAAGCTAATGAAGATAAACAAAAACAAGAAGAAGCTCAGAAAAAAGCTGCTGAAGAGCAGCGTAAACAACAACAACAGCAACAACAAGAACAACAACGTAAACAACAAGAAGAAGCTCAGAAAAAGGCTGCTGAAGAAGAAGCTGCTAGAAAGAAAGCCGAAGAAGAAGCTGCTAGAAAGAAAGCTGAAGAAGAGGCTGCTAGAAAAAAAGCTGAAGAAGAGCAACACAAGCAACAAGAACAACAACAAAATACCGGAGGAGATACACCTCACGCAGACGGAAATGTTGTCACAACAGAGTCTTAATACAAAAAAAGAAGTCCTTTCTCTTAACGAGAAAAGGACTTCTTTTTTGTTATCATTTTCTTAACATATAGCTTTTCTATTTCAATATACAACTGCGCTAACTGAATATAGGAATGATAATTATTCGGTTTCTTTATAATGAACGAATATCGCTCCATAAAATTAACTGGTTGTACTTCCAATTTACTCGTATAAGCTTCCATTTCATTTAAACTATGAACAGGTTGCTCATTTAGCCAATATATAATCGATAACAAATGTGCCGCAAAAAGAATCATTGGACCTTCAGCTTCTTGCTTATTTCTGTTTCGGAATAGTGTAGCAATGTCTTCATGCTTACTTTTCCATACATTCAACAGTACAGGAATACTATTTTCAATTTCATTCCACGGCTCATATTGTCTTTCAATATCAAATATAAAGTAAGTCTTTTGTATTATTTCTTCAAAAGACTGATCTGTATGATACATAATCGAAGTTACGCTTTCTGTAAAAAATGGTAAGCACCGAAATTCTTTCGGTATTTCTATAACTCGCTCCATCCTTTATTTCCCCTTCATTCGCTTCTTTCCTTCACGACACACTTCTAGTAATCGGCACTCTTCACATTGTGGTCGCTGTGCTTTACAGTGGTAACGCCCAAAGAAAATCATACGATGATGTGTAACACCCCATTCATCCATCGGAACTTTCTTCATTAATGTCTTTTCTACTTCTAACACCGAATCTTTCCACCTACAAATCGCTAACCGTTTACTCACTCTCTCTACATGCGTATCAACAGCAATCGCTGGAATTCCAAATGCAACCGAAACAACTACATTCGCTGTCTTTCTTCCTACTCCTGGTAATTTCGTCAACTCGTCACGGTCTTCTGGAACTTTCCCGTTATAATCATCTAGCAACATCTGGCACAATTTTTGAATATTTTTCGCCTTATTTCTAAACAATCCAATGGAACGTATATCTTGTTGTAATTCTTCTAAAGACACGCTTAAATAATCTTCCGGTGTTTTATATTTTTGAAATAAATTTTTCGTCACTTTATTTACAAGTGCATCTGTACATTGTGCAGATAACGCCACCGCGATTACTAATTCAAATGGATTATCATGAATTAATTCACAATGTGCTTCTGGATACATATCCGCCATTTTGTCTAAACAATAGCGAATTTGCGTTTTATTTAACATATACTTCCTCCTACATTACTGCTCCAACCAATTATAAAAAGGCACTTTCCCAGTAAATTTCGTCTCTTGTTTTGTCGTTTGCTGCGTTCGTTGTTGATTTGCTCTAAATTTCCGTCCTTGGTTTTGGGCTTGATCTACTGTTTTAATACCATTCTTTTTCCACTCAAATAAAATACGATCAATATATCGGAAATTAAGCTTACCGCTCATTACAGCTTCCCTGAGGGCCGCTTGAATTAAATTCGGATGATGTTGATCTTGATCTTCCCACATACCCAACGTTTCACATTCAAACGGAGAAAGTGGTCTTCCAAATTCTTTTTCAAATACTGTATATAAATTTACTTGCAGTTGTTTTATTTCTTTTTGTTCTTCCTCTATTGATTCGTTCATTAAGAAATGCAATATTTTTTCCCATAGCGGTTGTAAAGAATAACTTTCACACATCATCGCTTCTGATTTTTGTCCACCTTCTAGTGATAAAAAACCTTTTTGAATCAATGTCTGAATTACTTCCATACATTTCATTTCAGTAATCGTCATCCGTTCTGAAATCTCTGACGGAGTCGGAAACGAATTGCCCGATTCTAAAAATGTGTGTACATGAAGTACAACCATAAATTCCATTTCATTTAACCCTAATTTTTTATAATGCATCATAAGTAATTTTGGAATTGCAATGCTTCCCTGCTCAAACCACTGTAACATCATTTTCTTTTTCATCACCAAACACCTCGCTCTCTAGTATAACACACCTTTCGCTATTTCTTTTTGCCACAATTCGTCAAAAAAACCTTCCTATTATGTAGGAAGGTTTTTTTGTATTGCGTTAATAAAATATACAATTAAGCTTGCACTTTACTTTTCATAAACGTATGAATGCGTTCTAATGCTTTCTCTACTTGTTCAAGAGATGTCGCATATGATAAACGAACGTTATTTGGAGCACCAAATCCTGTACCTGGTACAAGAGCCACTTTTTCCTCTTCTAATAGAGCTTTTGCCCAATCATCCACAGTTTCGTATCCTGATAAAGCTACAGCTTCTTTTACATTAGGGAATAAGTAAAATGCACCTTGTGGTTTAATGCAAGTAAAGCCAGGGATTTGAATTAATTTATCATAAATAATGTTTAATCTTTCTTCAAATGCTTGACGCATTGTTTCTACAGGTTCTTGTGAGCCTGCATATGCTGCAATTGCGCCGTATTGAGCGATTGAAGTAGGGTTTGACGTACTATGACTCGCTAAGTTCGTCATCGCTTTAATAAGCTGCTTATTTCCTGCTGCATATCCAATACGCCATCCTGTCATAGAATGAGATTTAGATACACCATTAATAATAAGTGTTTGTTCTTTTAATGCATTAGAAAGCTGGGCAATCGAAGTATATTCTGCTCCACCATAAATTAATTTTTCATAAATTTCATCTGAAACGATTAAAATATCGTGTTCTAAACATACTTCTCCAAGCTGTTGTAATTCCTCTTTGCTATAAATCATTCCTGTTGGATTGCTCGGTGAATTAATAATAACTGCTTTCGTTTTCTCTGTAATTGCCTCACGCAGCTGCTTCTCTGTAATTTTGTACTCATTGTCTTCCAGGCCTTCTACGTAAACTGGCTTACCTCCAGCAAGCTTTACTTGCTCAGGATAACTTACCCAATAAGGAGTTGGGATGATAACTTCATCTCCTTCATCAAGTAACACTTGGAATAATGTATATAATGCATGCTTTGCACCGTTACATACAATAATTTCAGATGGATCATACGCAATTCCTTGATCACGTGTAAACTTCTTCACAATTTCTTGTTTTAACGCTTGTAATCCACCTGTTGGTGTATACTTCGTATGTCCTTCTAACATCGCTTTATGTGCAGCATCCATAATATGTTCTGGCGTATTAAAGTCAGGTTCTCCTGCCCCTAATCCGATTACATCATGACCTTCTGCTTTTAATGCTTGTGCCTTTGCTGTAATTTCTAAAGTTGCAGATGGTGTTAAAGCAGCTACTCGCTTTGCTAATTTCATTTGTAGTTCCCCCTACATCTATTTTTCAATGCTGTAGTGACCAGCATAAGCCCCATTTTGAAACTCTAAATAATAATACGTATAACGATCTTCCTGATCAATATATGTAATTTCCCACAACGGAATATCGTTTTGAGCACCTAATTTTACTTTTATAATTTCTTTTGGCTTTGGCTTTGGCTCATCACCTTTTCCTGTAGCTTGTTCAGCCAACTTTTGCAAAGCTTCTTTTTCAGGAATACCTTCACTCTTTTTCTTCACAAGGACATTCCCTTTTTTATTAGGCACCCAAACAATAATTTGTTCTCCTTTTTCGTCTACACCTTGTACGACTGTATATGAAGAATTTCCATTATAATAATCAACAGATTTTACTTTTGTAAGCTTTGCCTTTTCTTTTGCAATTTCTACAGATTTTTCCTCTTTATGGATTTTCTTTTCCATTGCTTTATTGTAAACATACGCCCCATATATTCCGCTAGCAACGATTACGATAACGATTGCAAAGATCCACTTTTTCATTGTATCACTACGTTCTGTAAATCGTAAATACAGCTATTTCTTTATCTTTTTCGTCTAATGCTAATCCGAACATGAGGTCCTGTTCTTTTAACGTACGATTCAAACTATCAACAATTTTATACAAGTCAGACGAATATTTAATACGCGTCGTTGATAGGACTTCGATTTTCTTATCCATGAAAAAACTCCTCCGTTACACAAAAATTTCTAATTATAGAAGAACGCAATACGGTTACAATAAGAGTACATTCTTTACAACCCCTGCTTCATCACCCATCTATTATAGCAGGACATGTACTGCAAAAAAAGGTTTCAAGTCGAAAACCAATACATTTTGTATACAAGAAGTAAGAAAAATAAAATTCCTCCTACCCACATTTTTTACGCCTGAAGCTTAAATGTACTTCAGGCGTATTTTTCTTCCAATTTTATTTATTTGGCCATGCCTTTAATTGTTCTAATAATTCTTCTAGAGGGCCTTCATAAAGCGGAACAGTTGGGATTGATTGTAAAAAACGTTTTCCATAAGAAGCGCTTATCAAACGACGGTCTAATACAAATACTGTTCCGGTATCTGTACTTGTTCTAATCAGACGACCAAATCCTTGTTTGAAACGCAAGATTGCTTGCGGGAGTGCTAACTTAGCGAATACGTCCTCTCCTTGATTTTTTAAACACTCTCCTTTTGCTTCCATCATCGGTTGATGAGGAGGCGTAAAGGGAAGCCGTACAATAACAAGACAACTAAGGGCATCTCCAGGTATATCTATCCCTTCCCAAAAACTACTTGTTCCTAACAAAATCGATTTGTCGAACTCTTGAAATTTACGAATGAGACGACTTCGGCTCTTATTATTTACACTTTGCGTTAATAATAAATACCCCTCTAATTCTTCATCATTTTTCAAATTCGTATACGCTTCTTTCAACATTTCATACGAAGTGAATAAAACAAGCATTCTACCTTTTGTAGCTTTCGCTATTTTTGCAATATGTGCCGATACAGATTCAATATATTCTTCATTACTTGCTTGCTTAATAAAAGGCACATCTGTTGAAACCATTAATTTCATCTGTTCTTCAAAACGGAATGGTGATGGAACCTGTAATGTATTGGGAGCAAAATCATGTAAACCTAGCTCCTCTTTTATATAGTCAAATGAATCGTTTACTGTTAACGTTGCTGATGTGAAAATAACACTCTTTTTCTGTGTTAAAAATTCATCCGCAAGCCTTTCACCAATATGAACAGGCTGTGCATATAAAACGGTTGAATGAATTGTTCCCTTCGTTTCAGTCTCCATCCATGTCACGTATGAATTTTTTTCTAAAATGAGTAATTGTAAAGATTGTTCCATCTTTCTCAACAACTCAATTAAATGCATAAATTCACCTGTAACAACATGCATCTCCCATTCTAATTTACTTTGCAATATATCAACTTGCTTCTCAAGTGTAGTCAATAATTTTCTTACATCGTATACAAAACGATTTGTTAACTCGGTAATGCTATCCCATAACTTACCTTTCTCTACTTCCGTGTTATATCGATAAATGAGTGGCATATTGCTTATCCCTTGTTCCTGCTTTGTTTGTTTAAAGATGAAAGCACGTAACATTTGGAATAGCTCATCCGCATCAAATTTCAATTCCTTCAAACTATGACTCACCATACGGAAAGTCGAACGAGAGGCTTGCTCTGATTTTTTCATCATTTTATATACTTTAGAAAGTACATCATCTGTTTCTAGCGTACCAAGACGAGATAAAACTAATTGAAAATACATACAGGAGAACTGTTCACCTAATGTTCTACTCGCCGCTTCCTCGATATGATGAGCTTCATCAAAAATAATATGTTCACATGAAGCAAATAGTGGTTCTTCACTTGAAAAATCTTGAAATAATAACGCATGATTTGTAATAACGATATCTGCAAATAATGCTTTATTCTTTGCTCGTTGATAAAAACAACGGCTATACCAGTTGCTTTGCATCCCGCCTGGACTATGTACATCACTACAAATGCGGTTCCAAAGTAACTTTCCGCCCTCAGGAATATTTAATTCATCACGATCGCCAGTTTCTGTTTGCAATAACCACACTAAAATTTTTGCCTTTGTGAGCGCCATATCATAATTTTTCTCTTCCTCTTGCAAAGCATATTCAAATTTATGTAGACAAAGATAATGCTTTCTTCCTTTCAAAAGAGCTACTTCAAATGAAAATGGCATTATTTTCTGTAATAATGGAATTTCTTTTTCTAATATTTGTTGTTGCAGTTGTACTGTTTGGGTACTTATGATGACAGGTTCTTCTTTTTTCGTTGCAAAATAAATACTTGGAAGTAAATATGCAAGAGTCTTCCCTGTTCCTGTTCCTGCTTCAATTAGTGAAAACCTAGAATCTCTTAGTGCTGTATATATTTCCTTCATCATAATCTGTTGGCTTTCTCTTTTTTCAAACTTTGGCATATTCAATTCCAGGTTATCGATTGCCTTATGCAAGAAAGCATCAAATTTAGATGAACATGTTTCACTGAGATTTAAAGCATAATTCCGTTTTCGAAGCGCAATATTTCGATACACTTCATACCCCTCTGCCGCTTTTCTACCATGCATCATTTTCTTTAAAATATTTTCAGAAAGTACATCCGCTATATCACTTTGAAAAACATCGCTCAATTCATAGAGCGATTGCAAGGTGACAAGTGGTAACTTTTCAATTTCATTTAAAAATTGTAAAAATAATTCCGCTGTTGCAAGAGCATCACTATCCGCACGATGCGGTTGATCGTGCTCTAATTCATGTTGTTTAGCTAAATCACGTAATTTATAACTATCAGCCGTCGGCAAAAGAATTTGCGCCAACTCAACTGTATCAACTTTCGGACAATGTACTTCTGTATATCCAGCCTGCCTTAATTCTTCCGTTAAAAAATTCCAATCAAAGTGAACGTTATGTGCAACGAAAGCTGCACCTTGCAATAGCTCAACAACCATCGGGGCTACATCTTGAAATAACGGGGCTTGCTTAACCATACTCTCATCAATCCCTGTTAATTCTGTAATAAATGGCGGAATCTCTCTCTTCGGATTAATAAAAGATGAAAAAATCTCTAATATCTCTCCATCTTCCACTACAACAGCTGCGATTTGGGTAATTTTATCCTTCCCGTCCTTCCAGGAGTTCCCTGTCGTCTCTAAATCCACAACGACATAACGCTTACTCATATATGTAACACCTCAATTTCTTACCTATCAAACGCAAAATTATATAATGTTACTATACCACGTTTTATCTCATCTTAATGAAAAGATGCACAAAAAAGCTACCTCCGTAATTAGAGATAGCCTTCTTACTTATAATATCGTACCCGCTTTTTCAGCGCCTAACATTTGGATAATTTGATTATCATCGTCTAATACTGCAATTTTCGGCTCTTGGTTATGAATATTTTCTTCTGCCACTAAACCGTAGCAAATAATAATAACTTTATCCCCTGGCTGTACAAGCCTTGCAGCTGCACCATTTAAACAAACAACACCGCTACCGCGTTCTCCTTTAATAACATATGTCTCTAAGCGCGCACCATTATTGTTATTTACAATTTGTACTTTTTCATTTTCTACAAGATTTACTGCATCCATTAAATCTTCATCAATTGTAATACTACCTACATAATTTAAATTTGCTTCTGTTACCGTAGCGCGATGTAACTTCGCTCTCATCATTGTGCGAAACATAGATGCTCCCCCTTATTTAACCGTTAATGTTATATTGTCAATTAATCGTACATTCTCAAATTTAACTGCAATTGCTAAAATCATTCGTCCTTCAATTTTATCTATTACTTGTAGTGAAGGATAGGCATATAAATCAGCATAATCTACAGTGCCTTTCGTATACGTCTCAATATACTCTTTCACAAGAGTTGTAATGATTTCTGCATTACATTCGCCTGCTTCAATTCTTTCTTTCGCTTTACATAGACTGCGGTATAAATGAGGAGCCTCTTCACGCTCTTCTTGTGATAAATACACGTTACGAGAACTTTTCGCTAATCCATCTACTTCCCTTACAATATCCACTGGTACGATCGTAACCGGAATATTAAAATCAGCGACAAATCCTTCAATGACAGCAACTTGCTGTGCATCTTTCATACCGAAATAGGCACGCGTTGGCAATGTAATATTAAATAGTTTCATTAGTACAGTCGCAACTCCAGCGAAATGACCAGGTCTTTGTTTGCCACATAATACATCGGTACGTTTCACAACTGCTACTGTTGTCGTTTGTTCTGCTGGATACATTTCTTCTACGCTCGGATAAAATAAATAATCTACACCGTTTTCTTTTGCTACATTTTCATCTCTATCCATATCACGAGGGTATCGATCTAAATCTTCATTTGGCCCAAACTGTAGTGGATTGACAAACACGCTTAAAACTACAATTTCATTTTCTGCTCTTGCCTTACGTAATAAAGTCGCATGACCTTCATGTAAATAACCCATCGTTGGAACAAAACCAATACTTTTTCCACTTATACGAAGTTCGTTTGTAATTTGCTGCATCTCTTGCACTGTAGTTACGATTTTCATTATTGTTTTCCTCCGTATAACGCTAAGCATTCTTCCTCTTTCATTGTGAATGAATGTTTTTCTTCTGGAAATTGTCCTGTCTTTACTTCAGTAACGTATTGTGAAATCCCTCGCACAATCTCCTCTTGAACAGACGTATATTGCTTTACAAATTTCGGAACACGATTTACGCCGTATGAGATAAGATCATGATAAACAAGTACTTGCCCATCTACTTTTTTCCCTGCTCCAATTCCAATCGTCGGAATTGTTAGTTGCTTCGAAATTAATTCCGCTAACTGCATTGGCACACATTCTAACACAAGCGCTATCGCACCAGCTTCCTCACATCTCTTCGCATCTTCTATTAATTTTTTTGCACTTTCAGCATCTTTTCCTTGTACTTTATACCCACCTAGTACTCCTACAGATTGAGGAGTTAAGCCTAAGTGTGCCACGACAGGAATTCCCGCATTCGTCAAGTAATGAATAGTTGATACCACTTCCCCTGCACCTTCTACCTTCAGTGCATGAGCACCACTCTCTTGAACAATGCGGCGTGCATTCACCATCGTATCTTGAGGAGAAACATGATACGACATAAATGGCATATCAGTTACAATAAACGTCTCTTTCGCTCCTCGGCGTACAGCTTTCGTATGATGAATCATATCCTCTACTGTTACAGGTACTGTTGAATCGTAGCCGAGCACAACCATCCCAAGGGAATCTCCAACTAGAATCATATCAACTTCAGCTTCTTCTGCTAACTTAGCAGATGGATAATCATACGCCGTTAGCATCGTAATCGGCTCACCTTGCTCTTTCATCTTCAAAAAATCTGTTTTTGTTTTCAAAAACTACTCCTCCTTTATACAGGAGAGAGGAGATGGCCGAAATCATATAAAAAACCCCTCTGGCCATAAAAGGGCAGAAGGGTTGTGTGTTAGTCGGCATTATTCATCCCTCTGTCCCAGTCCGTTATTGGATCAAGGCAGAATCCAAGTTATTATTTTTCGTATTGCTTCGAATCATGGTGCAGTTCGCTCTGATACTGCCCACATTCGAACTAATTATAGCAAACTCCAAAAAGGAATTACTACATTTTTTTGAAAAAATAATTTTTTATTTCCATTAAGGTATGTGAAATTTTTTTATAAATAACTCAATCATAGAAAGATAAAGCTTTGTTTAAAATGCCTCGTATAACTCTTAAACTAATGATGCAGGTTAATTGAGAAACGTACTTACAAAAGGAGAATTGCGAATGTTTATGAACAAATGGTTATTTCCATTCACCGGTTTGCTTCTGATGCTTGTAGGGATGATAACTTTTAGCTCCTTCCATGCATTTGCCTCAATTAACGTCGTAACACAACTTATCGATTCAACGAAAGTAATTGAGGTCGAACTGAATGATGATTACTTTCATCCAAACGTCATCACCATTCCAATTGAAGAGTCAACAACATTGTTATTAAAAAACAAAGGTAAGAATGAACACACCTTTACAGTAAAAAAACTCGGCATTGATGTCATAGTCGAGTCAGGAAAAGAAAAAAACATTACCGTGAAACCTAAAAATACTGGTACATATGAATTAATATGCCGGTACCATCTTCTTAAAGGAATGGAAGGCAAAGTAATAGTCAAATAAAAAGAAGTTCCAAAAAGGAACTTCTTTTACTTAATTTCGATATCCGCAGAATGAATGTGATGTACTTTCCCTTCATGGTCCTCCAGAAGCAATACACCATCCTCTGTAATTCCTTTTGCTACACCTGTAATTGTCTCTCTCATCGTTCGAGCGGTAATTTCTTTCCCGATGCTCACAGCGTAACTTTCCCAAAGAATTTTAATGACAGAGAAACCATTTTGTAAATACTCTTCATATAATTTTTCTAGTTGTAAAAAGATTTGTTGCATAAGCTCTGCACGAACAATTGGCTCACCGGATTCAATCGCTAAAGAAGTAGCAATATGTTGAATTTCCTCATCAAAATGTTCTTGCTTTTGATTCGCATTAATACCAATGCCCATAATGACAGCATTAATTTTATCAGGATCTGCCTGCATTTCTGTTAATATACCTACAGCCTTTTTACCTTGAATTAAAATATCATTCGGCCATTTTATTCCTACGTTTACACCCGTGCACTTTTCAATTGCTTGTGCAACGCTAACAGCCGCTAATAAAGTAAGTTGTGGTGCATGATGAACCGGGATTGATGGACGTAAAATAATACTCATCCAAATTCCTGTTCCTTTTGGTGAATGCCATTTCCTGCTTAAACGACCTCTGCCGGCTGTTTGTTCTTCTGCCACAATAATCGTTCCTTCTTCTGCACCTTCATAAGCAAGTTTTGCTGCAATATGCTGCGTAGATTCAACAGACTCTTCAAAATATACCGTTCTACCAATATGTTTCGTTTGTAACCCTAACTGAATTTCATTAGCAGTCACTTTGTCTGGCTTACTCGCAATTCGATAACCTAATCGACGCACAGCTTCAAGTTCATATCCCTCATTCCGAAGGTCCTCCATATGTTTCCACACAGCGGTTCTTGAACAACCAAGTTTATCACTAATCGTTTGGCCAGATACAAACGCGCCATCCGCTTCTGAAAAAACTTGCAATAACTGCTTTCTTATAGTAGATTGCATTCTTGCAGCCACTCCCTTATACACTCTTTCTCATTACCTACGTTTCCTTGTACGATTGCTTCTTCAATTTTTTGAATCATTTCAGCAACCCACGGACCAGGCTTTTTATTTGCCCAGTTTAATAAATCATTCCCAGTCACATTCATTTCTTGGCGACTCTTTATTGGCAATTTTTCAAACAACGTTTGTACCCGTTTAACAGATGTATTATCATAGCTTTCAATCATCGCTTCATATACTCTTTCTGCCATTTCAGCGATATGAATTCCCGTTTTATAAAGAAGAACTGTATCCCAATCCTTCTCCTTTCTCGTACGGATTGTTAATAAAACTGCAACGATATCTTTTATTTTTTTATTCGAAAACTTCCATTGACGTAAAAAGACAGATGGATGCTCTTCTCCAATACAATATAAGAAAAATGCCCATGCCTCAATATCCGTTTCAAAAGAATCCCAGTTATACTGCGTAGCTTTTAACAATCTCTCTTCTGACATTTGTAAATAGGGTAGATGAGAAAATAGCTTCGTTTCTAC
The DNA here is from genome assembly GCF_040448665.1 of Bacillus cereus group sp. MS39. Taxonomy (NCBI): domain Bacteria; kingdom Bacillati; phylum Bacillota; class Bacilli; order Caryophanales; family Bacillaceae; genus Bacillus; species Bacillus cereus group sp. MS39. The sequence continues at coordinate 3,895,838 of NZ_CP123058.1, forward strand.
TAATTCTTGCAAGCCCTTCACGCAATATGTACCAGTTAACAGTTTCTCAAACTCCACTGTAATTCGCTCAATTGCAATATGTTCTAGCAAATGTCCATATGTTTCTATTGCTTGTTTCGTTTTCATTTCTAAAGAAAAACCTAACGTACTTACAAAACGAATACCACGCATCATTCGCAGGGCGTCTTCTTGAAAACGATCCGCAGCATTGCCAACCGTCACAATTTCTCTCTTTTGAATCGCTTGCTGTCCAGCAAATAAATCAACCATTTTGCCTTCTTCTGTCATCGCAATTGCATTCATTGTGAAATCACGACGTTTTAAATCCTCTTCTAATGAACGAACGAATTGAACACTACTAGGTCTTCGAAAATCTTCATATTCGCTCTCTGTTCGAAAAGTGGTTACCTCATAAGGTTCACCATTTTCTACCACAATTACAGTTCCATGCTCAAGACCAACAGGAACATGTCTTGGAAATATAGCCATCACTTCTTCTGGTAAAGCAGATGTCGCAATATCAATATCTCCAATCGGCCTATCGATAATAAGATCTCGTACGCTTCCGCCGACAAAGTAGGCCTCATGTCCTTGTTGCTTTAAAGTCTCAATAATAGAACTAGCTTTTTTAAATATTTCCATTTTTGTCATCCCTTAGTACATCGTAGTAAATCGTTTCATATTGTGAGACGATTTTTTCAGAGCGGAACTGCTCGTAAACACTTGCTCTTGCTCGCTCTCCCATATTACGGTGAAGTTCTTCATCCTTTAATAGCTGAATGGCTTGATTTGCCACTCCTGCTGGATTGCCAACTTCACATAAATATCCTGTTTCACCATGTTGAATGACTTCTGGAATACCTCCAACCCTTGTTCCGATACAAGGCACACCACACGCCATCGCTTCTAATAAAACAAGACCAAAACTCTCCTTCTCTGATAGAAGCAACATTAAATCACTCATTGCAAGTAGCTCTGCAACATTATCTTGCTTCCCTAAGAATAAGACGCGATCTTCAATATGTAAATTTTTCACTAACTGTAAAATCGTGCAAAATTCTGGTCCATCTCCAACAAGAAGCAACTTCGCATCTACTTCTGTAACAACTTTAGCAAATGCCTGAACAACATCTTGCACGCGTTTCACTTTACGGAAATTTGAAATGTGAATTAGTATCTTTTCACTCTCACTTATACCGTATTCTTTCTTTAATTGAGACATATCACGCTTGAAATATACACGCTCGTCTATAAAGTTATATACCGTTTGAATGTTTTTATTTGGTTTTACAAGCTCATGCGTTTCGCTAATCAATGAATGCGAGACAGCCGTCACAACATCAGATTGCTCAATACCAAAACGAATTAAATTATTTAGCGAAGGGTCGGAACCTAACACAGTAATATCTGTTCCATGCAAGGTTGTAACAATTTTAATACGCTCCCCAATCATTTGTTTTGCTAAATAAGCACAAATGGCATGTGGTATTGCGTAATGCACATGTAAAATATCTAGGTTCTCTCTTTGTGCAACCTCTGCCATTTTACTCGCTAACGCTAAATCGTATGGTGGATATTGAAATACAGAGTATTGACTTACCGTCACTTCATGAAAATAAATGTTTGGATACACTTTATTTAATCGGAATGGTAAACCCGATGTAATAAAGTGTATTTCATGCCCGCGTTCCGCTAATTGCTTTCCTAATTCTGTTCCAACAACTCCAGAACCACCTACAGAAGGATAACATGTAATACCTATTTTTAATTTCATTTACATCCCCCTACTAAATCAGCATGTAATAAAACCGGTTTCTTACTCTTAAATCCCTCGGCATATAAGACTCCAACTTCTTTTCCAAACATTTTCTCTCGAGCGACCACAGTTTCAACGTAACCTTCTGTTAACGGCGTTTTCACACCATCACTACCTGTTAAAAACTGACTTTCATATGCTTCTAATGCTTCCACTTTTATAGAAAGGTACTCACTTATATCTATACAAAAATTCGGTTTATGAAAACCATTAATCATATAATAATAAAAAGACTCCACGCGATGTGGCGAAACCTCTGGCATATATTTACGAATTCCCGCTGAAAAAATAGCTTCTTCCACAAGTTTTGCACAATTTGCATGATCTGGATGACGATCTTCATAATACGGCGCAAAAACTAGTTTTGGTTTATATGTACGAATCACCTTTACAATTTCACGTATATACTCTTCTTTCATATACAAACCACGGTCTGGCATCGCTAAATTCAGTCTCGTTTTTACTCCCATTATACGAGCTGCCGCCTTTGCTTCTTCTTTTCTCAATTCTATCGTTCCATTAGAAGAAAGGTCAGCTTCTGTTAAATCACAAATACCTACTTCATACCCTTGCTTCGTATATTTAGCAATGGTACCAGCCATGCCGATTTCAACATCATCGGCATGAGCACCAAACGCTAATATATGTAATCCACTCATAATTGTTCCCCTCATTTTCTAAACTTGCGGTAATCTAAATCTCCTCGCTCTAATGCGTGCATTAACATTTCAGCACTTGCCATATTCGTTGCAAGTGGAATCGCATATACATCACATAAACGAAGCAATGCATTTACATCTGGTTCATGCGGCTGAGCAGTTAGTGGATCTCGGAAAAAAATCACCATATCCATATCGTTTTTTGCAATCATGGCACCAATTTCTTGATCGCCACCAAGAGGACCCGACTGAAATCTTGTTACAACTAAACCAGTTGCCTCCATAATACGAAGTCCTGTCGTCCCTGTTGCAAAAAGTTCATGTTGTTCAAAAATTGGTTTATATGCATACGCAAACGAAACCATATCATTTTTCTTTTTGTCATGTGCGATTAAGGCAATTTTCATCCGTTTTCTCCCCTTTAGTCGATAATATTTTCTAATCCGTACACAAGATGATCAAGGTTCATTACTGTATCAATTGATAGTTTTACACCTGACATAAAGGATGCACGATTGAATGAATCATGACGAACTGTTAACATTTGTCCATCTCCACCAAACATTACTTCTTGGTGTGCAATAAGACCTGGTAAACGTACACTATGAATGTGAATGCCGTCTACATTTGCACCACGAGCACCTTCTAATTGCTCTACTTCATTCGGATGACCTTGCTGCTTTGATTCACGGTTTTGACGAATTAGCTCTACTGTTTTGACAGCTGTACCAGATGGTGCATCTAATTTTTGATCATGATGCAATTCAATTACTTCAACATCTTGGAAGTACTTCGCTGCCATTTGTGAGAATTTCATCATAAGAACTGCACCAATTGCAAAGTTTGGAGCGATAATTGTTCCTACTGCTTTTTCTTTCGCATTCTCTGTTAATTGCTTTAGTTCTTCTTCTGTAAATCCAGTTGTACCAATAACAGAACGAAGTCCACGCTCAACTGCTAGTGTAACGTGTTGTTTCCCAACTTCTGGCGTTGTTAAATCTAACAACACATCAGCTTCTACTTCCTCTAAACAAGTATGTAAATCTGCGTAAATAGGTGCATCTAGCGCAGGCATGCCCGGTAAATCAGAGATTTTCTCTCCCCCATGCTTATAATCCACTGCAGCTACTAAATTAAAATGTTCCGTTCTTTCCATAAGAAGGACTGCTTCATGTCCCATACGTCCTCTTGGTCCAGCGATAATTACTTTAATTTCTTTCATTATTCTTTCTCTCCCTCATCAATACGTGTCCAGCGATCTTTATCGCGAGTATTAAATTTATTCATTACAATGTTATGTGCTGTTTCTAAATCAATATTTAAACTATTTGCCATACAAATCATAACAAATAATACATCTCCAAGCTCTTCTTCAATACTACGTTCTTTTTCAGTTGTTTTCTTCGGTTTCTCACCATAATAATGATTTACCTCTCTCGCAAGCTCCCCCATTTCTTCCGTTAAACGAGCCATCATTGCAAGTGGACTGAAATAACCTTCTTTAAACTGACCAATATATGCATCTACTTCTTTCTGCATATCCTTCATCGTTTTTGCTTCCATACAATTCACCTCTAATCCTTCCTCTTTCATGTTAGCCAATTCATCGCGATTTGACAAATATTATTCCCTGCAAAACACCTATTTGCGCCCCCTTTTTAGATAGAATATAATAAAGTGAAACTTCTTTTGCGGTTTTTGCAAAAGATCAGCCCGAACCAATTGGGTTCCAACGGCTGGTTTGCCCTCCTTCAGAGCTTTATCCCCTACCAGCCGTTGGAACGGGGTAAAGTGAAACTTTCTTTTGCGGTTTTTTATAGCCTTCACTATTTTTACTAAAAGCTAGAAATTACTTATCATTATGTTTTACCGTATCAGCGGAGCAATGCCATTTACATAATTAGGAGGATTTCTATATGACATCAAATTTGAAGATTCGAAATATCATTTTCATTTTAATCGGTTCCGCTATTTTTTCTTTCGGTATTGTGAATATCAATATTGAAAATCACCTTGCAGAAGGTGGATTTACCGGTATTACACTATTATTGTATTTTCTATTTAAGTTTGATCCTTCTTATTCAAACTTAATTTTAAATATCCCTATATTTTTTATCGGTTGGAAGTTACTTGGAAGAACGACATTTATCTATACACTAATCGGCACCTTCAGCGTATCTTTATTTCTATGGATTTTTCAACGTTACGAAGTTCTCAACTTACATTTAAACTTACAAAATGATATGACACTCGCGGCTTTATTCGCCGGGGCATTTATCGGTGTCGGTCTTGGAATAATATTTAAATATGGCGGGACTACTGGCGGTGTAGATATTATCGCGAGACTCGCTCATAAATATGTTGGCTGGAGTATGGGGAAAACGATGTTTATGTTTGATGCTATCGTCATTATCGTCTCTATTCTTACCTATTTATCATACCGCGAGGGCATGTATACGTTAGTTGCTGTTTTTATCGGGGCGAAAGTCATTGATTTTATGCAAGAAGGAGCCTATGCGGCAAAAGGAGCAACTATTATCTCAGATAAAAACGATGAAATTGCTGCCAAAATTTTATCTGATATGGAACGCGGAGCTACTTTTTTAAAAGCTGTTGGATCGTATACAAAAGTGGAACGGAACGTATTATATTGCGTTGTTGCTAAAAATGAAATCGTGAAATTAAAAAATATTATTACTTCTGTAGATCCTCATGCCTTTGTTGCTGTAAGTGATGTACATGATGTAGTTGGTGAAGGTTTTACGTTAGATGAAAATAAAAATCCTTTACATAAATAAACGCAACTAGAAAAGCTCTCTAGCTTTTCTAGTTTTTTATTACATATTTTTTAAGTTTCTCTAAATCCTCATAAATAAACTCCAATAAACTCCTATTATAAAAAATGGAAGCAGGATGAAAAGTCGGGAAAATATGATATTCTTTCTCTGACCATGTAAACTCTGCACTTTGCATATCCTTTAATTTTTGAATGGGCTGTATTAATAATTGTCCGTGCACATCTGTAATTTTTTTATTTTTCCCCGTTAAACGTTGAAGGCCGATATTTCCAAGTGTAACGATAAGCTTCGGGTTTATTTTCTCTAATTCATAATCTAACAAAGGGGCATGGGCAAGTATTTCTCCTTGATTTGGCGTTCTATTATACTTTTTCTGTATGATTTCACCATTTCGTTCTTTTTTCTCTCGCCACTTATAAGGTCTACTCCGAATAGCGCTCGTAATATATACTTCTTCCCTTGTAACATGAATCCGTTCTAAAAAACCCATTAATTGTTTTCCCGCTCTCCCGCTAAACGGAATCCCATTATGAATTTCTGTTTCACCAGGTGCTTCTCCTAACAACATAAATTTTGGATTTTCAGGACCTTGTCCACTTAAAAAGCCTTCTAACTGATAAGAAGCGCTTTGTTCTTTCACTTGTTTTACTATATGACTTGGATATTTCACTTTCCCCACCGCCTTTCCGCATTACTTCTATTCCTTCTATTATTTCTATTTGCAATACATTATATAATTCAATCCACAATATAAAAAAAGACTATCAAATGATAGTCTTTAGTCGTCGCTACGCTGCATACCAGTATACATTAATACGAGACGTAATAATTCAAATACCGCTACAGCTGCAGCCGCTACATATGTTAATGCTGCCGCATTTAATACTTTACGAGCTTGGCCATATTCATCTGTTGATACGATACCTAACGCTTCAATTTGTTGCATTGCACGCTTTGATGCATCAAACTCAACAGGTAATGTAACAAGTTGGAACACAACACCTGCTGCCATTAAAATGATACCTAATAATAACAAATTAGACATAGATGCAAAGGCACCAATCATAATAAATACCCAAGAAATATTCGATCCAAAGTTTGCAACTGGCACTAACGAATGACGAATACGCATAAAGTTATAATCTTTTGCATCTTGAATTGCGTGTCCTACTTCGTGTGCTGCTACTGCTGTACCAGCAACTGAATGACCGTAATAGTTATCTGTTGATAATCGAACTGTTTTGGCAGTTGGATCATAATGGTCTGATAAATGACCTGGTGTTTCTTCTACAGCTACGTTGTATAATCCATTTTCATCTAAAATCTTTCGAGCCACTTCCGCTCCTGTCATACCTGATGTTGAATAAACTTGTGAATACTTGCTATAGGCACTACGTACTTTTGACTGTGCATACAACGGTATGATCATTATGATCGCGAAGTAAATTAAATAAAACATCATGAACCTTTGAACCTCCATTGAAGTTTTAATTATAGTACTTCTCATTCTATTTTCTTCTGACATCATTGTCAATGAATAAACCTTACAATCCATATCTTTATTTATTGCATTATCTATTTTTAGAGTGTACATTACTTTTTCTTTTTTCTCTCTCTCCTTTATACTTTCTCCATCCAACATAAGTTAATGTGAATAAAATAAGACCTCCAGTAATTGTCATAAACCAAATGAGAGAGGGTGCAATTTCATCTTTTTTTACTGTGTGAAATATTTTTTGCAAATCCCCTTTAATGATTCCTAATTGCATTTGCCCACCTTTCGTTTTTAACATAACGTTACGAAATTCATCCAAATAAGATAAATGGGCATTTACACGCTGCACTTCGTTTTCTGGCAAAGCAATCATTAAGCTTGGATAAATAATATTAAATTCATGTAAAAATGTGTTTAACGTTTGTTGAAACTGTCCCGTATCTTCTTTTTTCATCGCTTTTTCCATTTGAGAAAAGGCACCCATTACTTTTTTTTCTCTTTCCATCCAAAGTGGTTGATATTTCGACACTTTCGCATCAACAGCGAGCTGTAGGGCTAACACATTATCAATTTTAACTTGTTTACCTAAATCTGTTTCCGCGAGTGATTGTTTCGCCTTGTCGTAAGCTAAAGAAATAACTCTAACTTGATCTGGCGTTACTTCTTGCTTCTTTTCATTCCCCTTTATGACAAACTGCTCCGAGAAATGTTGTAATACTTGTACTGCTTTTTCATCTTCATTACGCTTCACTAATTGTAATGAGTCGTCTAACAACCCTGTTAGTTCACTCCACTCTTCAGCATATATACGTAACGGAAACATTATAATTAGAAATGCTATCAATCCAATTAATGTTCTCTTCATCACGGTCCCCCCTATAACTACTAGTACAAAATATGTTAATTGGGACAAGAATAGAACAGAACTGGACCGAAAAATATATTATCGTTTTACAAACAAAAAAATTCTCTTTAAACAGAGAATTTTTCCTTTGAAATCCTTTTCTTTTTTACGAAATATCTATACAAGCTGTAACAAAGTATGCTGCCACATAAAATAAATAATAAAATTGCACACGCAGCATGCATAAAGAATTCTTCTGGTAACATTAATATAATTGGATCCGTTTCAATATCAAACATCCAATAATCATTACTGAATAACAGCTTATGGAATAATACAAAACTCTTTTCAAAATTAATAGCGATCGGTAACATGAGCGCGATCGGTAAGATAATTGTTAAAATTGATCCGTGCAGTAAAAACTTTTCATTTTTCTTTTTTAATAAATAAATCCCGCCTATTATTGCAATCATAATTGTCGCATACATTACATATTGAATCTTTACTAAAATATTTTTAACATCTACAAAATGAATACGGCCATTTGTAGACATATCTAATGTTGGCAACTGCAATGCTCCATCATAAAACGGCGATAAATATGTAATAAGCACATCATAATTTCTTTTAATATCATCCTTCGCCATATCCGCTAAATCTGGAATGTTTAAAAAATCAATTTCAAAATAATATAGCCATTTTCCGTATACAACCGCCGTTGTTGCGAGTGCAAATATAGAAAATGCTATACTATATGAAACAACTATAGTAATCAATCGATCCAATATTTTTGTACCACTCTTATTTTTCTTCATTTTCTCCCCCTACATGTTCTAACTATCATAAAGAAAACTGTTTTCGGTTCTCACGCAAGCAATAATAATATGTAAGACATAGTGTGACGATGCTTAGCCAAAACGTAAAGTAACCAATTTCTTCTACAAACAAATGCATAATTCCATATCTCGGCATTTGCCAAAATAAATAATCAATTGCATCATTATGTAATGTCCATATAGATGCTACCGCAAAATGCCATTTTTTTATACGGTAAAACGGTGCATATAACAATCCTTGTACTGCCATCGCAAAGTGCGAAAGCATTAACATATACCCCATAAGACCAATAGGACCTTTTACATAGATCATAATTGCATTTACAACAACAGCCCATATACCATATTTCATTAAAGTAACAATCGCTAGCGCCTCTATTAATCCCCAATTTCTCTTTCTTAAAAAAGCAATTAAAACAAAGACAAAAAAGAGACTCGCCATCGGGCTATCGGGTACAAACGGCCAAAATATAGGTGAGGTTTCTTTTAATTGATTTCCATACCATATAAATCCGTATATTGTACCTAATATGTTAACAACTAATAAAAATAATAATATAGAGCGTTGTCTTAACATTGCATACAAATAAACCAAGCTGTATGTCCAACACCTTTCAAACAAAGTCATTCTTTCCTCAAACTCTACTCTATTATATAGTAAACTTTCTTTCATCAAAATAAAAAGCTGACTACAAATTTTGTAGTCAGCTTTTTATTATTTTTTATTATACTTAGCAATGAATTCCGAAAGCTTCTTCAATTCCTCATCCGTACCTTTAAATACGCCTTTAGGCATTGAACCTTTTCCATCTTTCGCAATTTTAGCAATTTCTTCTGGCTTTAAAGTTAAATTTTGCAGTGCCGGTGCTGCTGCCCCGCCTTGTAAATTGTCACCGTGACATGTTAAACAAGTATTTTTTTGCATTAATTTATAGCCGTCATCATTTTTATCAACTGGTGCTGTTTTTACAATTGCTCCTTGTTTTTTTGCAGCTTCCCAGTCGTGGTGTGCTACAGATTCCCAAGTTAAAAAGATAATCGATGCAATTGCTAAAAGCATAAATCCAGTTGCTACAGGACGCTTCAATGGGCGTCTTTCTGGGCCTCGATCAAGAAATGGAGCTAACAGTAATGCGCCAAACGCAATCCCTGGCATAATAAACGCTCCAATTACAGTAAATGAACCAGAAGCATAAGAATACTTTAATAACTGATACAAGAATAAGAAATACCAATCTGGAAGTGGTATATATCCGGCATCAGTTGGATCCGCCATTCTCTCAAGTGGTGACGGATGCGCCACTGTTAAACATAAATAACCGATTAAAAAAACTGCACCAACCATCCATTCTTTTAACAAGAAGTTCGGCCAAAACGCTTCTGTTTTTCCTGGGTATTCAGAATAGTCTTTTGGAATATTTGGTTTCCGAGCTACTGGTACCCGAGAATCTCCTACAAACTTCATCCCTTTGCCTCGATGCATAATCTCCCTCCTTTAGTTCTTTCCCCTTTAATTTAGCAATCTCTTATAGCGGACCGGAAATACCTTGTTTGCGAATCATGATGAAGTGGAAGGCCATTAAACCTAGAAGTGCTGCTGGTAAGAAGAAGACGTGAATAGCAAAGAAGCGAGTTAATGTTTGAGCGCCAACAATTTCGGAATGACCAGCGAGTAATGTTTTAATATAAGGACCAATGAGCGGCGTTTGCTCTGCAATTTGAATCCCTACTTTCGTAGCAAATAATGCTTTCATATCCCACGGTAATAAATATCCGGTAAAACCAAGACCTAACATAACAAAGAAAATAAGAACACCAACAATCCAGTTTAACTCACGAGGCTTTTTATACGCACCCTGGAAGAAAACTCTAAGTGTATGTAAAAACATCATTACAATGACGAGACTAGCGCCCCAGTGGTGCATACCACGAACAATTTGCCCATATGCAACTTCATTTTGTAAATAATAAACCGATTCCCAAGCATTTTTAATATCAGGCACATAATACATCGTCAAAAACATTCCTGATAAAATTTGAATTACAGTAACGAAAAAGGTAAGTCCTCCAAAGCAATAAACGAATGCAGAAAAGTGATGTGCCGGGTTTACATGTTCAGGTACTTCATGATCAGCGATATCACGCCATATTGGTGTAATATCTAACCTTTCATCTACCCAATCATAAATTTTATTTAGCATCTACTTTGCACCCCCTTTTGGCTTCGCTTTGCCTAAATACAGCGTTCCATCTTTTACTTTGGACTCGTATACATCAAGCGGAGCAAGGGGCGGCGTACCTTTGATGTTCATCCCGTCTTTTGTGTAACGGCCCCCGTGACATGGACAAAAGAATTGATTCGGATGTGCTTTGTCCGAATTCCAGTTAACTGTACATCCCAAATGTTTACATACTGGAGAGAACGCAACAATGTCTCCGCTTTCATCTTTATGAACCCAAGCTGATTTTGGCTCTTCGGACTTGTACCAACCATCAACCTGCTTCACCTTAAAATCGAAACGTTTCGGCTCTGTTGTAATATCCTTTACTTGTGCAACAGCAACCATATCCGTTCCCGCTTCTTTTCTTAACACCGGATCAAGCGCAAATCGCGTCATCGGCATTAAAATACCCGCTGCCATAAAGCCTCCTACCCCTGTAAGGGTGTAATTTAAAAACTGTCTTCTTGATACACGATGTTCTTTCTCGCTCACGAAAATTTCCCCCCTCTATCAGAAATTGTCCCCTCGTGATAAATTATATAAAAAATAAAAACTAGGACACTATCATGATATAATACGCTTAGGTACAGGTCAATATCATACTACTCATAATAATAAGAACTTTCTGTTTATTATTACTTTCCCCACTTTTCTTCTAGCATCACCATTATATTTTTTATATGTGCATGAATAACTTCTCTTTTCGCTTGATCACTAAATTGTTCTAACGCTAATGAAGGAAACCAAAATAAATCTCCTTGTAACTCTTGCATATCTTCTTTCCATGAAAAATCACTTGTAACATAAGCAATATGCTTAAAACCTTGCTTTTGCAAATGATTTGTCCATTCTTGCAAACGACCTTTTTCATTTTTTTGACTTTCTACTAAATACGTAAATGCAGGTAGTAAAAGTACTCTTCCTTTATATTCTCTTTCCAACTCCATACTCAACAATTCGATAAATTCACCTTGTTCTACTACCATTTTCATTTCTTTTGCTGCCGAAATTGATAAAAGTGGTATAACACCAGTATCTACATACTCTCTTGCTTGCTCAAACTGCTCCACATCTTTTACACTCCATTTCAAATGTCTTCCCTCCCTTCATTTGTAAATGACAGAACTTTCACTTTATATATATTAAACCATACTAAAAGAGGTAAAAAAAGAAAAACTACCTATATTAAGGTAGTTTTTCTCAAAAAGTCTGAAATTTGTAAAATTTTATGAATCCAAATGAATTCTATAACATCTTTAACTCAGCTGTTAACTTATGAAACGCTTCCTTATCTTGCTTATCCAGCGCTTCATCAATTTGTTTCAAAAGACGTTCTCTTCTAAAAGAAAATACACTTTCTTCTAAAAATCTTTCTGCAAGTAAACGATCTTTTTCATTTACTTCAATATGCTTTGGTAAATACGGGTTTTCTTCTAATACAGCTACATAATTGGCATTTTGAAACGATGATTTAAAATTGAGTTGAATATAAATATCTTCATCTCGATTTAAACGAATATCATGAAACGATTTTTCAGCATCTGTTGTCATAACATTTTGTTTAAAAAAGTGAAACGGTGTGTCTTTCACACAATTCGCGGACATCACTAAACCACGCGGACAATATTTTGCATGCTCTACGAAGTGGACTTTATGCATCAATTGGTCATGACTCATTAAATAATTCAAAATCCATACGCATTCACGCTGTTTCAGTTGGTAATTATTCAAAAACCATTTTACAAAATCCTTCTTCTCGTTTACAGAAACAGGGGTATTCATAGCAATTAAGTCCCTCCTCTGTCTTTCTCTTTTCTTTTTAGATTCAAGAAGCGGTATTCAGTTTCCTTCCAACTTATGAAAAATCCTCTAAATTATATAACAATTCTTCAATATGAATTTGTGTCGGGTCTAGTTGTATTAACTGAGTAAATACTTCTTTCGCCTCTTTTCGCATACCTTCTTCCAATAAGAAATAACCGTACTCTTCCAAGAAGTCTGGATGATTCTTAAAAGAAGTATATGCACTTTCATAGTGTTTTAATGCATCCGAATACATTTCTAATTGTTTTTTTGCAAACGCAAGATCCCAAAGTAGTTGTGTATCTGGTTCTCCGCTATCAATCGCACGCTCTACAACTGCAATTAACTCTTCATATTTTTCCTGTTCTTTTAAGATATACGCATATTTTAATATCGCACCTAAATGTCCTGGATCTAACTCAAGCGCTTTTTGAAGCACTTCCTCTGCTTCTGCTATTTTTCCTAATTTCGCCGCAATGTTCGCTAATTCTACATAAAATGGTACAGAAAGCTCATCTACTTTAATTCCTTCTTGCAGTGTTTCATAGCTTTCTTGCAGCATTCCTTCTTTTTCATAGCTTTTCGCCAAATACATGTAAAGCGATGCATACTCCGGATCTAATTCTTTTAGTTCTTGCCAAGCACCAATTGCTCTTTGGTATTCTTCACCTTGGTATAATGTGAAGGCATATCCAAATAATGAGTGGATATCTTTTTGTTCCTCTAAACCTGCTTCATAGTAAGAGATCGCTTCTTCCCAATTTCCAATCGCACTTAACGTCTCTGCGAGGCGAAGTGCAATGACAACACCACCCATGACTTTATGTTCTGCTAATAGCGACTCATAATGAGTGATTGCCTTTTGTTCCTCACCTTTACTACTATATAACTCTGCTAATCCAAACGTAATAACAGGTTCGTCAGGCATCATTTCTTTCGCCTTTAATAGTTTTTGTTCTGCTACATCATCGAAACCTTGCATTTGGAATAAATCTGCAACAAGTAATAACGATTGAACATATAAGTCATCATTTTCTGGAATATCATGAAGCACTTCAATCGCTTCATCTTCTTTGTCTAGATCAATATATAATTCTGCTAAAAATACAGTGAATTCACTTTCTTCCGGATACAATAAACGCAAGTCTTCTGTAATAGCTAACGCTTCATCCGTAAATCCAAGTGTATGATAATAGCGAGCGATATCATACTTCTCTTCATCATTCGCAATTTTTAATTGTTCTTTTAATAATTGTAATCCTTTTTCCGCTTCACCATTTTCAATATATGAAACAGCTTGTTCAAACTTTTGCATAAACGTCTCCTTTAATTCTAACAAATATTATTTTCTGTTCATTTCCCCCGATTGGTGCGGGCTAATAATCAGTGAGGGGATAAGCATCCCCTCACTGATTAAAGTTTCACTTTATCATAAGCAACTAGGTGTACGAACGCAACCTTTAGAATAAGCATACTTCTTCTTGTACTTTCACTCATAACGATTCGAATATGACACCGATACCGCATTACTACTTTCTATTGTACCGTTTTCTTTCATTACCGTGCAAATAACTTCCCTTATTAATTATTAACACGCACGGATCAAGCTTTACAGGCCTTCATTTAAATAAAAAAGACTCCTATATTAGGAGCCTTCACAAACTCTTAAGAGTATGTTTCTTCTTTCTTTACTTGCTCGTTTACAAGCTCTTTCAATAATTCTATAATTTCATCATTTTCTTCTTTCAAACCGACAGTAATACGAATACCATCATGTATACCAAATGCAGCACCAGAACGAACAATATATCCTTTCTTCATTAATCGTTCGAAAGCCTCATTACCAGGAATACCGAGTTTTAAGAAAATGAAATTTGTTTGAGATGGATAATAGAATACGTTATATTCCTTACAAAATGCGTAATATTGATTTAATCCTTCTTCATTTTTTTTCACACATTCTTGTAAAAATACTTGATCTTCTAATGCAGCGAGTGCTACAGCCTGCGCTACAGTCGATGTATTAAATGGTAACCTTGCTACTTCTAGCTGCCCAATTAAATTCGCATTACCAACCGCATATCCGATACGGAAAGCAGCTAAACCATATGCTTTTGAAAACGTGCGTAAAACCATAAGATTTTCATACTTTTCAAGAAGTGGTAATGTTTGCGGATAGTCTTCTGCCCCCGCATATTCATAATATGCTTCGTCCATAATAACGAGCGCTGACTTAGGAACTGATTCTAAAAATGAAAGTAAGTTTTGTTTCTCTACATATGTACCTGTCGGATTATTCGGGTTACAAATCCATACAATCTTCGTTTTATCATCTATTTGCTGTAACATCGCATCTAAATCGTGAATGCCATCTTTAAGTGATACTTCACGAACTTCTGCTCCTTCAATAACAGCATGGTGATGGTATTGCGAGAATGTTGGATTCGCCATTACAACATTTGTTCCTTCATGTAGTAATGCACGGCTAATCATTTGAATGACTTCATCTAATCCACTACCAAATAACAGTTGTTCTGCTTTGACACCTAACTGCTCTGCTACTTTTGTCCGAAGTTCAAATGCATATCCATCTGGATAAAGAGCATATTGACTCGCTAAAGAAGTTAATGCTTCTGTTACGCGTGCTGAGCAACCGAATGGATTTTCGTTCGATGCTAATTTCACAATTTTTGATAATCCATATTCCCTTTTTACTTCTTCAATATTTTTCCCAGGTACATATGCTCTCAAAGTTAACAATTGCTCTTTCACTCTCATTTTTCTTCCCCCAGTCGTTTTATTCAATTCAATTACAATAAGGTTGTAATCTCTCACTGCAATCGTTTATCTTAACCGTCACTATTACGAGGATACCTTTAAACAAGCACTTCTTAGCTCTTAAACCATATCCTTTTGAAATGCCTCTAACGCAATATGAACAGTCTCATCTGGAATAGATACGACATTCACTACCCCATATTCCTGCATTAACACCATATGAATTGCTCCAGCGTTCGCTTTCTTATCTTGTTTCATTAATTGAACGAGACGCTCTACATTCAAATCACTTGGCATTTTTGGATATCCGTACTTTAAGAACCACTGCTTCATCTCTTCATAAGAAAGATTAACCTTGTACACTTGCTCACTTAAAAATAAGGCAAATAACATTCCAACCGCTACTCCGTCACCGTGAGTAATATTTCCATATCCTAGTTCTTTTTCAAGAGCATGGCCTAACGTATGTCCAAAGTTCAAATGAGCACGTACACCTTTTTCTGTTTCATCTTGCGATACAATGTTTGCCTTTACAGGAATTGCCTTCGTTAATATATGGATTAACTTCTCATCACGAAGATCCGCTAATGTTTGCACTTCTTCTTTTAACCAATGATACAGCTTTACATCACCAATAAGAGCATGTTTTATCACTTCTGCATAACCTGAACGCCACTCTTTTTCAGGAAGAGACTGTAAAAAAGGCGTATGATATACAACTGCTTCTGGTTGATGGAATGCCCCTATCATATTTTTACCTAACGGGTGATTAATTGCTACTTTCCCACCTACTGCGCTATCGTGAGCTAATAAAGTCGTTGGAACTTGAACGAAGCGAATTCCACGCATAAACGACGCAGCAACAAAACCAGCTAAATCTCCAATCATCCCGCCTCCAAGTGCAATAATTAAAGAATTTCTATCTAATTTATTTTCAAGAGCTGACGTATGAGCCGCATAGAAATTTTCAAAAGACTTCTCTTTTTCGCCACTCGGTACGACAAATGAAAATACTTTTTGCTTTATTTGCAATGCATCTACAACTGTCTGTAAATGTAAAGTTGCAACAACTTCATCTGAAATGATCATGATGTTTGATACAGATGGCTGCATGTTTTGAATGATTGTTGTCAAATGTGACAACAATTCTTTTCCTACATGTACATCATATTCTTTTGATTTCGTTTGAATATGTATGTTTCCCATTAAAATCCCCTCGCATATTCATTATGTTTCTCAATATTTTCACGAATAAGGTCCATACGATCTAATCCGAATTGTTCTATTAAAGCTGTCGCTAATTCCCAAGCCACAACCGCTTCTGCAACGACACTAGCTGCTGGCACAGCACAACTATCTGAACGTTCAATGCTCGCTGTAAAAGGCTCTTTCGTTTCAATATCTACACTTTGAAGAGGTTTATATAGTGTAGGGATCGGTTTCATCACACCGCGCACAACAATTGGCATTCCAGTCGTCATACCGCCTTCTAATCCACCTGCATTATTTGTTCTTCGTGTATATCCATGTTCCTCATTCCACAGAATTTCATCATGAACTTCACTTCCCGGTCTATGCGCTGCTTCAAAACCAATTCCAATCTCGACGCCTTTAAAAGCATTAATGCTCATAATTGCAGCTGCTAATTTTGCATCCAGTTTTCGATCATAATGTACATAGCTACCGACCCCAATTGGCATTCCTTCCACAATCACTTCAACGATTCCACCTATTGAATCACCATTTGCTTTCGCATCATCAATTGCTTTCATCATTTGGTTACCTGCTTCTTCATCTAAGCAACGTACAGGTGATGCTTCTGTAATACTTTTTAATTCTTCAATTGAACTATACGTAATTTCCTGAGCCTCAACACCACCAATTTCAATTACATGGCCCGCCACTGTAATACCAAGTTCTGCTAACACTTTTTTAGCAACCGCACCAGCAGCAACACGCACTGTCGTTTCGCGTGCTGAAGAACGCTCCAATACATTTCTCATATCTCTATGACCATATTTAATCGCACCATTTAAATCAGCATGCCCAGGTCTTGGTTTTGTTACTTTCCTTTTCATTTCTTTTTCTTCTTGTTCCGTTAAAGGCTCTGCGCCCATAATTTTTGTCCAATGTGCAAAATCACGATTTTCAACAACAAGTGCAATTGGAGAACCTAATGTCTCTCCATGTCTAACACCACTTACAATTTGCACTTGATCTGTTTCAATTTGCATGCGTCTACCACGCCCATGCCCCTTTTGCCTTCTAGCTAACTCTTCATTTATATCATCCGCTACTAAAGGCAGTCCTGCCGGAACACCTTCTATAATCGTTGTAAGTTGTGGACCATGAGATTCACCAGCTGTAATATATCGCATACGTTATTCCTCTTTTCGTATATGTATTTATCTCGCTATATTAAGCAATGATATTATCTTTCCTTACTCTAAAAATATGAAAGAATTTATATATTTGATCAGCCATTCGCTTATTCTCCAATAGGCCTTTTACTTTACATATCAATATATCATAACAGCTCTAACTTCGTAACTAATTGCAACAAAAAAAGTGCAAGAAGAATACCCCTATTCTCCTTGCACTTTCTACTATTATCACAGTGATTAAAGCGTTTACAAATTATTTCAAAATAATTAGTAAATCCATTCATTCATTAATTTTGAGTAGTCAACTAATTCTTCTTCCTTAAAGAAAATAGCAATCTCGCGCTCTGCACTTTCTAACGAATCAGAACCATGGATAATGTTTTTCGCAACAGTTACACCGAAATCTCCACGAATTGTTCCAGGAGCTGCTTCATGTGGTCTTGTTTTACCCATCATGTTACGAGCTGTATCTACTACACCTTCACCTTGCCATACCATTGCGAATACAGGTCCAGATGTAATAAAGTCTACTAATTCACCAAAGAAAGGTTTCTCTGTGTGCTCAGCATAGTGTTGTCCAGCAATTTCCGGAGTGACTTGCATTAATTTTGCACCAACTAATTGAAAGCCTTTTTTCTCAAAACGAGCTACGATTTCCCCAATGAAGGCACGTTGTACACCGTCTGGTTTTACCATTAGAAATGTTTTTTCCATAAAAAATCTCTCCACTTCTGAATTATGTATGTAATTGTATATCCCCACACACATATTAACACCCTTATCACAATTGCGCAATAGTTTTGAAATAGAGAGATTATTTTATTTTTTAGAAAAAACACTAAAATTTTCGTTTCCCAATATACTTTGCTACATTTTGTAATGCATACTTCGCTTGTCCACGCGGAAGTGGTTTTATGATTTCTAATGCTTTATGTAAATAACGTTCACTAAACGCAAATGCTTGATCAATAGCGTCACTATTTTTTACAGCCTCAATAATTTCTTTCATTTCGTCCGCTGTTGTATTTTCATGTACAGATGTGATTTTCTTACGAAGCACGGGATCTTCCATAGCGTATAGGGCAGGAAGCGTAATATTCCCTTGTAACAAATCACCACCAGCAGGTTTTCCAAGCTTCTCTTCTGTGGAAACGAAGTCTAAAATATCATCAATAATTTGATACGACATTCCTACAAAATACCCATACCAAAATAGTCGATTTACCGTATCACGATTAGCGCCAGCAGCAATTGCTCCTAGTTGACAACTCGCAGCAATTAATAATGCTGTTTTTCGCTTTATTCTTCTTAAATACGTTCGTAAATTTTGGTCATAATTGTACTTATCTTTAATTTGTTCAATTTCACCTTTACACACTTCTAGAATGGTATGCGATAGCGCCTGATGCGCCTCTGGAATTTCGATATTTGTTATACATTCAAGAGACTTAGCGAACAAATAGTCCCCTGTATACATTGCAATACGATCTCCCCATTTCGCATTCACAGTTGCACTACCACGTCGTAAAAATGCAGCATCAATAACATCATCGTGAACAAGAGAAGCCATATGAATAAGTTCTAACGCAACAGCTACATGCTTAATTGCATCTAACTTATAATCTCCAAATTTTCCCGCAAGCAACACAAATACAGGACGAATTCGCTTCCCACCAGCTTCAATAAGTTGTAATGCCGCCTCTTCTACCAATGGCTGTTCAGAAGCAACTGTCTTTTTTAATTCTTTTTCTATCACATTAATATCCGATCGTAAAAAAGAGTACATAAGTTGTAACTTCATATTGTTCACCTTAACCTAAAACTTCTTTTTTCTTTTTTCTTTTTTCTTTTTTCTTTTTTCTTTTTTCTATTTTGATTCTGGTTTCATACCCAAATGCATCGCTGCTACCCCAAAAGTAAACGGCTTCACTTGTACACGTTCAAGTCCAGCTTCTTCAAACATATGAGCCAATTCTTTCATACCCGGGAATGTACTAGCAGATTCTTGCAGCCATGAATATTCTTTAAAACTTTTCGCAAATAACTTTCCAAATAACGGCATGATATATTTAAAGTATAAAATATATCCTTGTCGAAAACCAATCATTGTTGGTTGAGATGTTTCTAAACAAATTACTTTTCCACCTGGTTTTACTACACGCGTCATTTCTTTTAATACGTGCATATAATCCGGTACGTTACGTAAACCAAATCCAATCGTTACATAATCAAATGTGTTATCTTCAAATGGAAGTTCCATTGCATTCCCGTGTAAAAGTTCTACTTGTTTTAATTGTAACGCCTCTACCTTTTGCTTACCGACAGATAACATATTTTCACTGAAGTCTAAACCAACAACCTTGCCCTGTTCACCTACCGCTCCAGCTAGCGCGATTGTCCAGTCCGCTGTCCCGCAGCATACATCAAGAGCTTTGCTACCTGGTTTTACATCCATAATGCGCATCGTCTCTTTACGCCACGCTTTATGTCTTTGAAAACTAATGACAGAATTCATCACATCGTATTTATCAGAGATTTTCTCAAATACATCATGTACTCTTTCTTCTTTTGATTGTTGCATGCTCGTACCTTCTTCCAATGTAAAATTGCTTATGTCTTCGATTTATCTCTTAACACAGAGTTTATTTCGCTTATATCTGTGTGGTTTTCCAAATATTGATTTTCTTTCTTTCTGAGTGCCATCATCCATCCATGAATAACTGTTTCTACCTCCGCTTTATCCTTCATAATCCCTTGAACTGCTTGAAAAACAGGTGAATGTTGTTTATCAGCGTGCAGTTCACATTCTTTTTGAAGACGGTTTTTTCCTAGTACATACGTTATAAATGGCTTCCAATGCGATACATGAAAATGATCACATGTTTTTTGCAAGAGTGCAGACTCAATCGTTACTACACTTTCCAT
The DNA here is from genome assembly GCF_040448665.1 of Bacillus cereus group sp. MS39. NCBI lineage: Bacteria > Bacillati > Bacillota > Bacilli > Caryophanales > Bacillaceae > Bacillus > Bacillus cereus group sp. MS39. The sequence goes on from NZ_CP123058.1 coordinate 3,916,398, forward strand.
TATGTCATCCATCGTTTCATGCGCTTTTTGATATAACATTATTTTGTGTTCATTAATTTCTTTAATTCCTTCAGCAAGCGCGCGAATTAAAACAATATCACGATTCATAGACAGTAAGTAATAATATAACCCACTATAGTAATCACCAGCAAGTACTGTTAACTGGCGACGTTTATGCGATTCAACCGCTTCTTCCCCTGCTTTATTTGATACTCTTTCATGTGTATCAAGCGCAATTTGCACAAGCATAATCGTTACTACATAATGCTCAATTTGTTCTATATGTAAATTTTCACTTTTTAAAGCACCATATAACAATGCTATTTTTTCTTCATCAATAAATGGTTCTTCAATATAGTTTATAAAATAAGGATGGCGTAATTTCTCCATCAATTTCTCTCTTATACCCGCATACCCTCCGTAGATGTCACACACAAAAATCACCCTTGTTTTCTAATTCATAAAACTTATTATAACACATACATTCTATTTTCTATAACCAAAACTTGGCTACTCTTTCCAAACTTCCACCGAACTAAATAACATCTTCCATTCTTTTTAGTAGTCTTTCTATTCTCACTCTGCCTTGCTAAAACTATATCATTTATTTACATAAAAAAAAAAGAAAAGCAGTTTCCTACTTTTCTTTACCTTGTTTTAATAAAAGATAAAATTTCACTACGTGCCGCTGCATCATTTTCTAACACACCACGTACTGCTGTTGTTACAGTTTTCGCGCCCGGCTTTTTCACACCACGCATCGTCATGCACATATGTTCCGCTTCTACTACTACCATTACACCATGCGGCTCTAGTACTTCCATAATAGAGTTCGCTACTGTTGATGTAATACGTTCTTGCAGTTGTGGACGACGTGCAATTGTATCTACAGTTCGAGCTAATTTACTTAACCCTGTCACTTTTCCGCCTTGCGGAATATATGCAACGTGAGCAACTCCATAGAATGGAACTAAATGATGCTCACACATCGAATAAAACGGTATATCTTTTACTAGTACAAGCTCCTCGTGATCTTCTCCGAACACTTTATGCAAATGTTCTTTCGGATCTTCATGCATACCCGCGAACACTTCTGCGTACATTTTTGCCACACGCTTTGGTGTATCAAGTACTCCCTCACGATTTGGGTCATCTCCGATTGCCTCTAAAATAAGGCGTACTGCATGTTCAATTTGTTCTAAATTAACTTTTGCCATCCGCTAGCCCTCCCGAAAACCTAAAAGTGATACGAACACATTCTAGCATATTTATGTTTTTAAAAGCAAAAAGAAGAGTTCCCAAAAAGGAAACTCTTCTTCCCTGTTAATATGTAAGGATTATTTAACCGCATCTTTTAACGCTTTACCAGGTTTGAATGCAGGTACTTTACTTGCAGCGATTTCAATCTCCTCACCTGTTTGTGGGTTACGACCTTTACGAGCCGCACGCTCACGAACTTCGAAGTTACCGAATCCGATCAGTTGTACTTTATCACCTTGTTTTAAAGCTTCTAAGATAGAATCAAAAACAGCGTCTACTGCTTTTGTTGCGTCCTTTTTAGAAAGGGAACTTGCTTCTGCAACAGCATTGATTAAATCTGTCTTGTTCATGCCATTCACCTCCTCCCAAAGATAAGACTGTATAATGATCATAAAATGAGTCTTACTTTCATTTGTAGGCAATTTTTACAAATTCTATACTACAAAGATGTAGATAAATCATTATCAACGCCTATATTATACGATTCTCCTTTATAATTCAATATTTTTAAGGAAATTGTTACTCTTAAAATGTGAAAATCTGATGAAACTTGACAATTTACAACAATATATTAGATAATGACTGTTTATTTTGCTATTCTATACGCGAAAATCAAAAAAAAATCCCTCTACGATGAGAGGGATTTTTTTCTTATAATATAATCGCAATTAATCCGCCAGATCCTTCATTAATAATTCTTTCTAGCGTTTCTTTTAATTTATATCTCGCATTTTCTGGCATTAAAGATAGTTTCGCTTGAATACCTTCTCGAACAATAGAGCTAAGTGAACGTCCGAATATATCAGAATTCCAAATTGATAATGGGTCATCTTCAAAATCCTGCATTAAATAACGAACTAATTCTTCACTTTGCTTTTCAGTACCAATGATTGGCTCAAACGTTGACTCCACATCTACTTTAATCATATGAATAGACGGAGCTACAGCTTTTAATTTCACACCAAACCTTGAACCGTGACGAATAATTTCTGGCTCATCTAAGCTCATGTCAGCTAACGCAGGCGCTGCTACACCATATCCTGTTTGCTTTACCATACGCAGGGCATCCGCCACTTGATCGTATTCTATTTTCGCATGAGATAAATCGAGCATAAGCTTTAATAAATGATCTTTCCCTCGAATTTCTACTCCTACTACTTCTTTTAAAATTTGATCATATAATTCATCTGGTGCATATAAATCAATCTCTGCTACACCTTGCCCCATATCAATGCCAGCTAAGCTCGCTCGATCAATAAATTCATACTGACTAAACTGCCAAACGACACGGTCCACATCACGAAGACGTTTTATATCCTTCACAGTCTCTTGAACAGCTTCTTGATAACTTTGGCGTAACCAATGCCCTTCATTTAACACCATCACCCAGCTCGGAAGGTTAACATTCACTTCTAAAACCGGGAACTCAAATAAAGCCTCTCGAAGCACATTGTACACATCTGTTTCCCTTAAACTTTCTACACTCATCGCAATGACTGGGATATCATATTCTTCAGATAAACTTTGGCGCAATTGCTCTGTATCTGGATGATACGGCTGTACAGTGTTGATGATCATAATGAAAGGTTTTCCGACTTCTTTTAACTCATTTACTACGCGTTCTTCTGCTTCTATATAATCTCTTCTTGGAATTTCACCAATCGTTCCATCTGTTGTAATTACAACACCAATTGTGGAATGTTCTTGAATTACTTTACGTGTTCCGATTTCTGCAGCTTCATGGAATGGAATAGGTTCTTCATACCAAGGAGTATTAATCATGCGCGGGCCATTCTCATCTTCATAGCCTTTTGCTCCTGGAACCGTATATCCAACGCAATCTACCAATCGAATATTCACTTCAAGACCTTCATCTACTTCGATAGAAACCGCTTGGTTTGGAACAAACTTCGGTTCCGTCGTCATGATTGTACGACCAGCAGCACTTTGAGGCAGTTCATCCTGCGCCCTTTGACGGTCAGACTCATTCTCAATATTAGGAATAACTACAAGTTCCATAAATTTTTTAATGAATGTTGATTTCCCTGTTCGAACAGCTCCTACAACTCCAAAATAAATATCACCGCCTGTGCGTTCCGCAATATCTTTAAAAATATCTACCTTTTCCAAGTGATTCCCTCCCTCAATATTTTTGGGAATAATTCCACATTTATAGTCAACTAATACCTTCTCTAACGTTGCCTATAATATCTGATATAATATAATGGTATTCTAGAAGTTCGGACAATATATCATATAATTTTGTCCAATTTCATATGACTATTAAAAAATACCTTTTGTTTGCATCGCAAGTTGTGTAACATAAAAAACCTTTCTTCTAGAACTTATTCACTAAAAGAAAGGTTCATGACTTATGATTTTAAAAAAATTGGTTCTCCATTCTTTACCGTATACGGTAAAGAATACGCAGGTACAAATGGAGAATCTTTCGAAAGTATATTCCGAATATCTTCCCCCTCCTTAAATTGCCCTTCATTTTTTTTCAACGCTTCATATAAGTCGATTCGATAATCAACATAAATTTCTCCCTTTTCATTGATTACAAAAGGAAGCCCTTTACCAGAATACGGACTTGTCACTTGCGGCACATCTTTATATCCTAGTTTTTTGAAATCTAATTCATACACACCATCTGAAATTACCTTTTTAAAAGGCGGATATTGATGTTCATCCCGATACATCCTAAGCTTTAATGATAATTCCTGGATTTGTTCAGCCATCCTAACATCAATTAACTTTACTGTTGGGTTTGTTTCAACGTCTATTAATACGTATTGGTATACTCCTCCGCTTTCATACGCATTTCCTGGCGCTTCTTGTATGTAACGCGGAGCAATCTTTTGAAAATCGATTGGATACTTTTGATAAATAGGCGTACTCATATCCCGCGTCTTAATTGGCAATATCCCCTCATTTTGCTCCTTAAATGTCACTACAGCTTTTTGAACAACCTGTATCTGATCTTCATAAGGAACGGCATTTTGTTTCATATTTTCTTTCGGATACAGACATCCTGTTAAAAGGCTCATACAACAAAATATTAAAATAATATGGACTTTTTTCACTAGCAATCACCTTTTCATACTAATATAACTTGCTCCGTATGTAGCATTTTCGAGACCATTCCCTTTACTGCTGTACAGGTCCACTAAATACAACAAGAAAAATAACAATTCCTGACACAATCATAAGGGTGTACGCTACTAACGCTGTAATCCCTTTCAAAAATTTATTCTTTATTTTGTATCTACTTAGTAAAATAAAACTTACTGCAAAAAACATAAATCCAATTGCTCCTAAAGCAAACCACATTTTTATGAGCCCTTCTGACATATACACACCCCTTTTTATTAATCTATTTTTATACTATTTTAACAAATTAAAATCTTTAAACAAATACAAAAAGAACATTTTACTACAAATTACGAATATATAATTTTAATCAACAGGTTTTTTCGCATCTTCCACTAATCTAAATAAAAATAAAACCGAAGCGAGTGTATCTCTCGCTTCGGTTGACCAAATATGCCCAAAACAGCTCTATTCCCATACTTTCATGGCTATCATATGCAATCTACAAACTCTTTGTTTCTTATATTTATTTTTTAAACATTTTGCTTAACGAGCCAAAATCTGCGGGCATATTATTGTTAATGATCGCTTTTACAATTTGATCCTCTTGTTCTTTCGGCACTTCACGTCCTGCCATAAGAGCCACTTGATGAATCAATTGACGAAGCACAGTCTCATCACGTAAATTCGCATTCTGTACAGATGATGCTAATTTAAAAATATCTTCTTTATTCACTTTCGCTTCTTTTTCAATGTTATTAAAAATGTTATTATCCATTCTTTTCACCCTCTCCTCAAGTTACTCTTCATCCTATGCAAAATTAAAAAAATGGTGAAAAGACCCATAAAAATAAAAAGCGACAGAAGTACAAATGTACTTCTGTCGCTTTTCTTTAAAGTAAGTCAGGTATAGCTTCCACTTCATGTTTTCGAACACGTCCCATTAATGAGCCTACTGCATCTTTCACATTATTCCCATTGAATAGCACGTCATATAAGGCAGCTGTAATCGGCATTTCAACTTCCATTTTCTCTGCTAATTCGTGAGCAGCTTTCGTTGTTCTTACACCTTCTACAACCATACCCATGCTTTCTAACACCTCTTCTAAAGAGTGTCCTTTTCCAAGCATATTTCCAGCGCGCCAATTTCGGCTATGAACACTTGTACAAGTTACAATTAAGTCTCCCATACCAGTTAGACCAGCAAACGTTAATGGATTTCCGCCCATTTTTCTTCCTAAACGAGCAATCTCCGTTAAACCACGTGTCATTAATGCCGCTTTCGCATTATCACCTAATCCAAGTCCATCAGTTATCCCAGCAGCTAATGCGATAATATTTTTTAACGCACCACCAAGCTCAACTCCAACGATATCTGGATTTGTGTATACACGGAAGTAACTATTCATAAACAAATCTTGTACTTCCTCAGCCGCTTCCATACGCTTTGCTGCAGACGTAACCGTCGTCTCTTGACGTAAACCGACTTCTTCAGCATGACTCGGTCCAGACAGTACAACAACGTCTTTAATCAAGCCCTCTGGAATTTCTTCCTCAATCACTTCCGAAATACGTTTTGACGTACCAGGTTCAATCCCTTTACTTGCATGAATCCAAGTAGTCGGACCCGCTACATATTTCTTCATATCTTGTAATACCTCTCTATACGCTTTCGTTGGTACTACAAGAAGTACTACATTTACATCTACTAATGCTTCTTCTAAAGAAGAGTAGGCTGCGATTGTGCTTGGCAATGTAATTCCTGGAAGGTATCGACTATTCTCATGTTTTGTATTAATCTCATCCATAAGTTCAGAACGATTTCCCCAAATACGTACATCATGTCCATTGTCAGCTAATACCATCGCTAACGCTGTTCCCCAGCTACCTGCTCCAACTACTGTGATTTTTGTCATAAAATCACATCCTCTCCATTAGTCTCTTGCTCTAGCGATAATGTGAATCGGCGTTCCTACAAAACCGAACGCTTCACGTAAACGATTCTTTAAGAAGCGCTCATATGAAAAGTGCATTAATTCTGTATCGTTTACAAATATAACAAATGTTGGTGGTTTTACCGCAACCTGTGTCGCATAGAAGATTTTCAGACGGCTACCATTATGAGTTGGTGTTGGATTCATCGCTACCGCATCCATAATTACATCATTTAATACGTTCGTTTGAATACGGATACTATGGCTTTCATTTACTTCATTAATAACTGGTAATAATGTTTGTGTACGTTTTTTCGTTTTCGCAGATAAGAATACAATCGGTGCGTACTCTAAAAATTGGAAATGAGCACGGATGTTTTCTTCAAATGCTTTCATTGTTTTTTCATCTTTTTTCACTGCATCCCATTTGTTTACGACGATAATAACAGCACGTCCTGAATCATGAGCATATCCAGCAATTTTTTTATCCTGTTCAATAATTCCTTCTTCTCCGTCTAAAACGACTAAAACAACGTCAGAACGTTCAATCGCTCTAAGCGCACGAAGTACACTATACTTTTCTGTGCTTTCGTATACTTTCCCTTTTTTACGCATACCAGCTGTATCGATGATTACATAATCTTGACCATCTTTACTATATGGTGTATCAACAGCATCACGTGTCGTTCCCGCTATATTACTTACAATTACACGTTCTTGACCAAGAAGTGCATTTACAAGTGATGATTTCCCTACATTTGGACGTCCAATTAAAGAGAAACGGATTGTTTCATCATCATACGCTTCTTCTTCAATCTTTGGAAAATGATTTGCAGCTTCATCTAACAAATCACCAAGTCCTAAACCGTGTGTACCTGAAATCGGGAATGGCTCGCCAAATCCTAATGCATAAAAATCATAAATATCACTACGCATTTCTGGATTATCAACCTTATTTACCGCAAGTACAATTGGTTTTTTAGAACGATATAAAATTTTAGCAACTTCTTCATCTGCTGCAGTTACACCATCGCGACCATTCGTCATAAAAATGATAACATCTGCTTCATCAATCGCTACTTCCGCTTGTTGACGAATTTGTGTCAAGAACGGCTCGTCTCCAATATCAATTCCACCTGTATCAATAATGTTAAATTCATGATTTAACCATTCTCCCGCACTATAAATACGGTCTCGTGTTATACCTGGTATATCTTCTACGATTGAAACTCTTTCTCCAACAATTCTATTGAAAATAGTAGATTTTCCTACGTTCGGGCGGCCTACTATTGCTATTACTGGTTTCGGCATATACTTTCATCCTTTCAACTTGCTTCTGTTTATTATGTAAAAAACCCTTCTTTGTGCAAGAAGGGATTTGCATTCCAGAATATTTCTCAGCGTATCAAAACACCTCACATTATACCACACGTTACTAATGTTTCACAATAATATATACATTCTCTTGTAAGCGATGCGCAATACCATCTAAAATTGCCTCTAAATTATTTGCAACAAATTCTAACTCATCTGTCGATTCACAAGTAAACAAAGGGGCACCACCAGCAAATTTCTCCGGCGTTGTTGTAATAACCGCGAGAATTACACTTTCTAACATCATCTTTTATCTCCCCTTCCTTTCGGGGCTTCCGATGACATATGAACAGCACTTTCTAACGTCGGCACATTCCCTATGACACCTATCGCTTTCTCTGCATCTTGATCTTGTGGCAAGACAAAAATCCCAACCCTACCATCTTCTAAATCACGCTTTGCCAACGGCACAAGCGCTGGCGTACCAGAATCTCTATAAATCCCTAAAGCAACAGAAACATCATGTAAAATAGCTTGTCGTTGTCCTAAGTTTGAGATTGTCACCATCGCATCAATTGTTTTCGGCCTTAAAATAAAGCCCATTCCATATTTCATAATTTCCTCTTGCCTTGCTGGCAATCCAATATTCATAATGTAAATATTATCAATATACAGCCCCGCTCCTTCAAAACGAAGTGGAACATGCTCGATATCAACAAGATCATGTAACCTTCTGCCAGACATTAATTTTTTCGCGATAATAAATGCGATTATAGCCATAATTACTCCAGCAATCCACGAATGGAATCCTATATACGCAAACGTCGTTGCAAACGACGTTAACATCGCCAAATAGTTTCGACTTTCAAAAACTAACGCAATCCCTTCAATATATGTATTTCCACGCGGTACGAGCTCATATCCATCTAATTGTTGAAGGGTATTTCTTTCCATATTACGCACATCACGAAACTGTGTTGCTGCTAATGTAAGAAATGTAATAGCAGAAAAATCTTTTTTCAAAATTGACGGAATCGCAATCGCTCCTAAAGCCGCTGCAATTAACCCCATCGCAACGTGAATAATTTTCCCGTGGAGCCTCGTCGGATATTGACGCGTATCCGTCCGGAGCATTAGCACTCTCGTTACTGTCCCCGCTATTACTCCGCATAAAATGGCCGGTGTATATTCAGTCATGTATTACCCTCGCCTTTCTTTTACGTGCTTTCCTCTTGAACTGTTCCATGTATACTGATGCTTTTGCAATCCAAAACAAAATTGCCATGAAAAATGTAGCAACGGCGACGATATCAAAAAACGCTAAACTTCCGTAATCATAAGGGAAATGTAGTTTTCGAAAAATAAGTGTCACTAACAATTCCCCCTGTAACATTCCTATATAAAGAGAACATAATCGCAATATGCGATCCTCATGCAATAAAACCGATGCATACACAAGAGCACCACTTACCAAAAACAACCTGTCCACCACAATCCAAATCGGATCATATACTTCTAACAAATGAAAACTTGTATATAACATTGCAATAATAAGTGCCGAAAGTAAGCTATATAATTTTTTCCAAATAGAATATAGTGCGATTCCTATAAAAGCAACAATACAAAGCAAAAGTGCATTTACTGATACCGTGAATGAAGCAATCGTTACATGTAACGGAGAGCAAATAATAAAAATCAATATACAAGTGCTTATCTTCCACCGCATAGAGTCCTTTTTCATAAAAAAAGTTACAACAATCCACCCTATCCAAGCTAAAAAATAAAAAGTACTCCCTTCCATCATTTCACCTCCTATGTTTTCCATTATGGGAACTTTTTATGAAAGTTAATCCACTTTCTTCGCGCATAGTTTTTTCATATAACAGCAACACTTTTAATAAGGAGGTGCTATTCATTATGGGTAAAGATCGTCAAGAACGAAAACTAAGAGAATCACGTCGCGTTGAATCTGATCGTGACCAATCACTACAATATCCGGGTGCAACTGGACTGGATACACCAGAGCAAGCCCGAAAACAAAATCAGCACTAATGAACACAAAAAGACGGTTTCGATATTGTACGAAACCGTCTTTTACATAATTATTTTAATGATTTTTACTTATATCAAAATAACATTTAACATCCGAATTTTTCTATGGTTTATTTTTATCTCTACCTATTTTTCCTTTGCGAAATTAAACCCTCCCCAATAATTCAGTAGCAAACTATCTACATTTTCCAGCCTCTTTTTCAGTCGCAACTTGCACAAGATAGTGTTTATATAGAAATAATTTTGTTTTGATAGAATATTAATTCCATTCCTCACCTTATATTACTAAAACGAACAAAAACAAAAAAATCAACCAAACGGTTGATTTTTTTATCTTCTACTATAATGCGTCGTATCAATACCACGCTGTGTTAACCAATGATACGTTTCGCCCTTTACAACAAGAGGTACAGCCTGTAACTCTTCTATCGTCTTTGCACCAAGAGCTGTCATAATAAATTTCAAATCTGTATGTAAAAGATCAATTTCATCCACTAACTTCTCGATACCATCTTGCATTAAAATACGTAAAAAGTATCCAGCAAACGCAGTTGTATTCGCCCCTAATGCGATTGCTTTCGCTACGTCAAGCGCTGTTTGTATACCCCCAGATGCAATAAAAGAGAGGTTATTATTTGTAGAGGTTGCTTCAATAATCGAGGTTGCTGTTCGTATGCCCCAGTTATTAAAATAAGAAAGCATTCGCTGTCTTCTTTCATTTTCAACAGCAGCAAAATTTGTACCACCTTGTCCACCAATATCAATTGCCGTTACACCTATGCTCGCTAACTGTTGTACGGTTTCCTTACTCATCCCAAATCCAACTTCTTTCACAATGACAGGAACTTTACTATTTAATACAATTTTCTCAATGCGCTGAAGTACACCAGTAAAGTCACGGTCTCCTTCTGGCATCGTTAACTCTTGTATGACATTTAAATGAATTTGCAATGCACTCGCTTCAATCATATCAACGGCACGCTCTGCTTGTTCGATGGTTGCCTCACTACCTAAATTAGCAAAGAAAACACCATTTGGGTTTACCTTTCTGATAATCGTATAAGAAGCAGCCTCACTTTCATCTTTTAACGCCGCCATTTGCGACCCTACAGCCATAGCAAGATTATGATGTTTCGCTACATATGCTAATTGCTCATTAATATGTAACGTTTTCTCTCCCCCACCACCAGTCATCGCATTGATAAAAATCGGCGAACTTAGTGAAAGTTCGCCGATTTTTGTTTCACATGTTATTGTGTCATAACTTGAATTTGGCAATCCTTGATGCACAAAATCAATATCATGAAAGCCATGCGTACGAGACTGACCAGTAGAAAGAGCGTATTCAATATGATCTAATTTACGTTTTGCCCTTACCACTTGTACCCCTCTTTATTTCTTTAATTTTTTCAGTTGTTCACCAATAATATCACTTAATTGGAAAGTAGCAGAATCAGCATTTGGTTCATACTGACTGTAATCCTCAATTACATTATTTTCCTCAAGCGTTTCTTTTATACTTAAAGAAATACGTTTCTCTGCAACATGGACTTCAAGCACTTTCACTTTTACTTCTTGTCCCATTTCCAATACTTCATTTGGATTTTTCACGTGACGATTTGCAATTTGAGATACATGCACAAGACCTTCAACGCCAGGTAAAATTTCAACGAATGCACCGAATGTAACAAGACGTTTTACTACTCCCTCACGAATATCTCCAGCTTTTATTTCGCCAGCAACATTCTCCCAAGGTCCTGGCTGTGCTGCTTTAATTGATAAAGAAATACGTTGTGTATCAGCATCAACAGATAATACCTTTACCTTTACCTTTTGACCTTGCTCTAATACTTCAGAAGGTTGCTCTACACGTTCGTGTGAAATTTGTGAAATATGAACTAAACCGTCTACACCACCAACGTTAACGAAAGCACCAAAATCCGTTAATCGTTGCACTGTTCCTTCAACAACGTCTCCCTCTTTTAATGAAGAAATCGCTTCTTTTTTCTTAGAATCTAGTTCTAATTCTACTACTGCTTTATGCGAAAGGATTACACGATTTTTTTCGCGGTCTAATTCAACAATTTTCACGGCTAATGTTTTGCCTTTATAGTCAGTAAAATCTTCTACATAATGTACTTCTACAAGTGAAGCTGGGATAAAACCACGAACACCAAGGTCCACAACTAATCCACCATTCACGATATCTTTTACAGTAACATCAAACACATGACCAGAAGTAAATTTCTCTTGTAATTCTACCCATGCTTTTTCTGCATCAACAGCACGTTTAGATAAGACAAGATCATCTTCTTCTAATTTAATAATTTTTAATTCTAGTATTTGATCTAATTCTACAACATCGCTTGCTTTTTCAATATGAACGTTAGCTAATTCACTAATTGGAATTACGCCATCTGTTTTGTATCCAACATTTACAAGCACTTGTTTCTCTTCAACTTTCGTTACAGAACCTGTAACAACGTCACCAACTTGTAATTCTTTTGAATCCATAACTTCTTCATTCATTTTCTCTACCATGGAAATACCTCCCTACAGAATTGACAAAGCATTTTTTATGTATATACGAAATGAAAACATATGTTTTCATTTGCATGTTTAAGAATTTATCATCACATACTCAGTTTTCATACATTTCACTAGAAAATATATTAAACCTATATAAATAGTATACAGCAAAATCATCTTGAAGAAAGTATGTTTTGAAATATAATAGCGAATATATTCTGAAAGTTTTATCCTTCTTTTACTAACTTCTTACAAATCCGATCATTTGTCAAGGAAAGAGACTCACAATTCACGCATCCTTTACATTTCTATATAAACAAAAAAAAGAAAGAGGTTATCCCCTTTCTTTATTTCGCAAACACTCCTGAAACAATACTCATAATTTTTTGGACAACTTCTTCAATTGATAAAGAAGTTGTATCTAATTCCAATGCATCATCAGCTTTCTTTAGAGGAGAAACCTCGCGTTCTGAGTCTAATTTATCACGCTGAGCAATTTCTTTTTTTAACTGCTCTAAATTAGAATCGAAACCTTTATTTATATTTTCTAAATGTCTTCTTTCTGCTCTTTCTTCAACAGAAGCAAGCATAAAGATCTTCACTTCAGCATCTGGTAACACATGTGTACCAATATCACGGCCATCCATTACAACGCCGCCTTTTTCCGCTAACTCTTGTTGACGACGTACCATTTCTTCACGAACAAGGCGATGTTTCGCTACAATAGATACTCGATTCGTCACCTCAGGTGTACGAATTACTTCAGAAACATCTTGTCCATTTAAAAATACAAGTTGTGTATTTTCTCCTTGCTGAAACTCAATATTTACATTCTTTACAACTTCCATTAACTTCTCTTCATTTTCAATGTCCACTTTTTGTTCAAGGGCTGCATATGTAATCGTGCGGTACATTGCGCCTGTATCAATATAAACGTAAGAAAGTTTCTTTGCCACAACTTTTGCAACCGTACTTTTTCCAGCAGCTGCTGGACCATCTATAGCAATTGAAATTCGTTTATCCATTGTAACACCTCATTTTTTCACTTATAAAACAAAACGAAAAGCAGGTATTCTCCTGCTTCTTCTCATTTGCTTCACGTCATTAAATCCTCAATTATTGTAGCATAATCCTCCATAGAAGAAAATGAAAACTACCTATTCACCTGTAAGATTTCTGCTTTGTTTTTTACCATGACACCTTCATAATAAACAATTTTAGATAAATATTTCACTGATGACTTATGTATAAATAACAATTGCACAACAGAAAGACAAATGAATTGTATTACTAATATACGAATAAAAATTTTCTCCATCTTTTTCAATGTAATTGCTCCCTCCTATCCTACATTTACACATTTCGTTTCGTGATTTTATACATCGTATATATAGCAGCTAACTTTATTGTCATTTTCGAGGCATACTTTTATACATTTCCATTGTCGAATTTACTCAAAACATGTTATGTTCTAAATGTATTTTTCAACTTGAAAGGGGTATAAGCATTGAAAAGAATCCTAGTTTTACACACAGGTGGAACAATTGCAATGGAGGAAGATAAAGAAACTGGGGTCGTACAACCAGGTGAAAAAAATCCTCTTTTAAAATTTATTCCTGATTTAGAAGGCGATGTTGATTTAATCGTTGAAGACGTGTTCCATCTACCATCTCCTCATATGACACCGAGCGAAATGTTACAATTACAAGTCATCATTGATGAAAGAGTAAAACAAGACAACATTCATGGCGTAGTCATTACGCATGGTACGGATACATTAGAAGAAACAGCCTATTTCTTAGATTTAACAGTGCAAGCAACTATTCCAATCGTTGTAACAGGTGCAATGCGTTCTAGTAATGAATTAGGTGCTGATGGTCTATATAACTTCTTATCGGCTGTAAAAGTAGCTAGCTGTAGTGAAGCTGCTGAAAAAGGTGTTTTAGTCGTATTAAACGACGAAATCCATTGCGCTACAAATGTAACGAAAACACATACAAGTAACGTGGCAACATTCCAGAGTCCACAGTATGGACCAATTGGTATGGTAACAAAGCGCGGCGTTGTATTCCATCACGCTTTAGTACACCATGAAACATATTCAGTAAATAAGGTTTCTAAAAACGTAGTTGTTCTAAAAGCATACGCTGGTATGGACGATACATTGTTAGCAGCAATTGAAAACCTTCCAGTAGATGGGATTGTTATTGAAGCACTTGGACAAGGTAATTTACCTCCAAGAACACTTCCTAGTCTAGAACGATTAATCGACAAAGGAATTCCTGTCGTATTAGTTTCTCGCTGTTTCAATGGCATCGTGCAAGATGTATATTCATATGAAGGTGGCGGCAAACAATTAAAAGATATGGGTATTGTATTCACATACGGTTTAAATGCTCAAAAAGCACGTATTAAATTATTAGTTGCATTAGAAAATACAAATTCTCATGAAACAATCCAAAATATGTTTATGCACAATTAAAAAGAAGCTGTCGAAGTTTATTTCGACAGCTTCTTTTTATATTTCCCTTGACGCAATGGTTTGCGCAATCGCATCCCCATGAAATCGACCGTTCTCAATAAATATTTCATTTGCATTATTTCCAGCAGCAATTACACCTGCAATGAAAATATTTTCAGCGTTCGTTTCCATTGTATCCTCTGCATAAATCGGACGTCCTGTTTCTTCATCAATCCGAACACCCATCTTCGTTAAGAAACTATGATCAGGATGGTAACCAGTCATCGCAAATACAAAATCATTTTGGATTGTATATGCCTCATCATCGACTGTAAACGTTACTGTATGTTCAGTAATTTCTTTCACGTGAGCCCTGAAATGCATTTGAATTGTGCCGCTTCGTACTAACGCCTCAAACTCCGGCAAAATCCACGGCTTAATGCTTGGTGAATACTCACTTCCGCGATATAAAACCGTTACACGCGCACCGGTTTTAACAAGTTCTAACGCAGCATCTATACTCGAGTTTTTCCCACCTATAACTACTACATCTCGATCAAAATAAGGATGTCCCTCTTTAAAATAGTGAGCTACTTTCTTCAGTTCCTCGCCGGGAACATTCATATAATTTGGATTGTCATAATATCCAGTTGCTACAACAACATATTTCGCTATATATATTTCTTTACTTCCGTCACGCTTTGTTGTCTCAACATGAAAAACTTCTCCATCTTTTTGTACTTTCTCCACTCGCTCAAAAGCATTTACACGTACAGATTTACGCTTTACTACTTCACGATAATACGCAAGCGCTTGATTTCGAACTGGCTTACGATTTTCTGTAATAAAAGCTACATCACCAATTTCTAATTTTTCACTAGAAGAGAAAAATGTTTGATGAGTTGGATAATTATAAATCGCATTTACAATGTTTCCTTTTTCAATTACTAACGGATTTATCCCTACCTTTTGCAACGAAATTGCTGCTGCTAATCCGCACGGACCGCCTCCAATTATGATAGCTGTTTCTTTCTGCATACTCAGCTCACTCCTAGTCTTCTACCAATACGCTAATTATAAAAACAAGAAAAAACCTACTTACAGCAGTAGGCACCTATCTTTATTGTATTCATTTTTCATATATTTGTCATCTAAACGAAACGTACATCCGATAGACATCTGCTAAAAACTGCTGAAATTTAATACCTTGTTTCCCTAATACATTTTCAGGATCAATCTTTCTAGCTGGGTCAAGTGTTTTATGTGATACGATATCTTTCTTCGGATTCAAGCCGAAGTTTTGACATAAATACGCATGATACCACGTAAAACGGGTATATGCTTCCCAAAAGTTAACATCACCGCCATAACAAAGTTCCACTCCAATGGCAGCCTTATTAGCATCATAACCATATAAGTCATTATCTGTCGGCACACCATATCGAACGTGATAGGCAACTTCATTTATAGGAACAATTTCCAATATTGTTTTATCATCTATAAATGTATGTGCCGAAGCTTTCGGTTGTATTTCATTAAAATAATCCCGATTTCCTATCGCATTGCTACCAGGGTTCCCCGTATCATGACTTACAATAAACCTTACTTTAGAAAGAGGAATTCCCGGTCGTGAACTTCCATACCCAATATAGTTACGCTCTATAGGAAACATCGCCATTACTACCAACTCCCGCTTCAGAAGATTACCTTACTTCTTTATATATGTATTCGGTAGCAATGTCCTTATCGCATATTTCTTACGCGAAGAGAAAATCGAAAATATTTGATGTGAACACCATAAATAATAAAATACTTACAGCAACTCCATAAAAACCGTAAAACCAAACACAATCTTCTTTCGTATCTAAACCGAAAAATTTATTTACAGATTGTAATAATGTGCCGCGCTTACTTTGTTTGTTTCTTAATACTTCCACTCGTTCTACAACATCTGCTGGCATCATAAATCTTTGGTCTACTGTCATTTTCATCATTTATCTCTCCTTAAAATCATTTCCGTTTTGTTTATCTAAGGAGAGTATAGCACGTTTGTTCGTGTAGAACAAGCGTTCTTTTTTGTTTTTATTTTATTTTTCAACAATCCAAGTAAGAATTGAGATTACAAAAGCGATAATCGGCCCTACTACAACTGCACCAAATATTAAAAACAGTAGTCCTTCTCCGAACATCCGAACGTTACTTGTTTTTCGGGCTTTCATCGTTCTTGAGAGTTCTCCCTCTAACCTCTTAACCTTTTCTTCTAATTGTTCTACTCGTTCCATCATTTCATTTTCCATATACAACACCTCAAACTAATACTTCAACAAAAAAACGTGATTCCCTCGAAAGGAATCACGTTTTCTCACGATATAATATTATACCCAACCTCTGAAGCGACTTGCTTCAGCCATTTTACGAACACCGACCATATACGCAGCTAAGCGCATGTTCACTTTACGAACTTGTGCTGTTTCATAAATAGAATCAAATGATCTTACCATTACTTTTTCTAAACGTTGTTCTACTTCTTCTTCAGTCCAGTAGTAACCTTGGTTATTTTGTACCCACTCAAAGTAAGATACTGTTACACCGCCAGCACTTGCTAATACGTCTGGAACAAGTAAAATTCCGCGATCTGTTAAAATTTTAGTTGCTTCTAATGTTGTTGGACCATTTGCAGCTTCAACAACGATTTTTGCTTTAATATTATTAGCATTTTCTTCTGTAATTTGGTTCTCAATTGCAGCTGGAACTAAAATGTCGCAATCAAGTTCTAACAATTCTTTGTTTGAAATTGTATTATTAAATAGTTTTGTTACTGTACCGAAGCTATCACGACGGTCTAATAAATAATCAATATCTAATCCGTTTGGATCATGCAATGCACCGTAAGCATCCGAGATTGCAATAACTTTCGCGCCTGCATCATGCATAAATTTAGCTAAGAAGCTACCAGCATTACCGAATCCTTGAACAACAACGCGTGCACCTTTAATATCAATGTCGCGTTTTTTTGCAGCTTCGCGAATACAGATTGTTACACCTTTCGCCGTTGCTGTTTCACGTCCATGTGATCCACCTAACACAAGTGGCTTACCTGTAATAAATCCCGGTGAATTAAATTCATCAATACGGCTATATTCATCCATCATCCATGCCATGATTTGAGAGTTTGTGAATACATCTGGAGCTGGAATATCTTTCGTCGGTCCTACGATTTGGCTAATTGCTCGTACATAACCGCGGCTTAATCTTTCTAACTCACGGAATGACATTTCACGTGGGTCACAGATAATTCCACCTTTACCTCCACCGTATGGTAAATCAACAATACCACATTTTAAACTCATCCAGATTGAAAGTGCTTTCACTTCATTTTCTGTTACATTCGGATGGAAGCGAATTCCACCTTTCGTTGGACCAACAGCATCATTATGTTGTGCACGATATCCTGTAAATATTTTAACAGTCCCGTCATCCATACGAACTGGTATTTTCACTGTCATCATACGAATTGGTTCTTTTAATAATTCATATACTTCGTTTGGATAACCCAATTTTTCTAATGCTTCACTAATAACAATTTGTGTCGAATTCAATAGTTCAAAATGTTGTTCCCTTTGTTGTTGTGTTTTTGTTTGAGTTCCCTTTTCGGCTACCATAGTAAGTAAACCCCCTGTAATTTCACTTGTTTAGTAAACCTTCATTGCCTAGTATACACCGTTAAATTTGGAATGCAATAGAAAACGCTAACAAATATATACAAACTATTTCCTGTTGCAAGCGTTTTCACTATCATTATAGTCCTTTTATTGCTTTTAGAAAAGTAAAATACTTAAATATTTAAATATTTTTTATTTTACCTATATATAACAACTTAAGAAGATATTTTTAAGTATAGTAAAGAGCGCCCAAATATTTATGATTCCCGCTATACCATTAATCGTTTTGACATTTTCAGACCAACATTTTAGGTTTCTCCAAATAAAAAACAAAACCTTAGCTTTGTTATATTAGCTAAGGTTTTGTTTTTTCACAAAGTAATTGTGTATTTGTTCAATTGCTTGAGAAGCCATTAATTCTTTACCATACTCCATTAGACGATAAATAGTTGCTGTAGACGGATTACCATATTCCGCTAAAATAGCTATAAAATTTGCCTTCAGTAATTGAACTTGCTCCTCTTCTTCCATCCAAAGATAGAAACGCTCATCCCACGTATATAGTTTTCCGCCAGTTACATCAAGGTTATATAAACGATTCGACAGGTTAATTACGTCATCTAGTGTAGCAAACTCATAAAGTATATGCTCGCTTTCATCTAGAGTCACTTGCATTTCAATAAACTCGTCACGGAACTCATCATCTGTATCCACATCTTGATGTTCTTTCGTTACAATTACGACCATTCCTTGCGCTTGTAGAGAAAATACTTCAACTGCAATCGGGCCATCCGCTTCAAACCCTAGTTCCTTATTTGCTTCTTGCATCATATCACGAAATAATTGCTGTACTTTCGGTGCATTTCTCCACAAATCTTCTTTCGTTAACCCTCGTTCAGATAAATCATCAAATGTTAAGAAAATTTTTATCTTATTGTAATTTAATCGTTCCAGCCTCATCTCATACCCTCCCTACGTAACCAATGAATATAATTTTTATTATATGAAATAGAAAATAGATGGTTCTTTTCGAACAACTATTCTAACATTTTTAACCAATCATCCCATTCTTCTTTCGTATCACCAATTAGGCATGTTTGAATGTTCAACTGATCTCGAGCACCTATTTCTC
The DNA here is from genome assembly GCF_040448665.1 of Bacillus cereus group sp. MS39. Lineage (NCBI taxonomy): Bacteria > Bacillati > Bacillota > Bacilli > Caryophanales > Bacillaceae > Bacillus > Bacillus cereus group sp. MS39. Next base: position 3,935,835 of record NZ_CP123058.1, read on the forward strand.
CTATAAATCCAACAGAAAGTTTCTCACTTTTTTCTTGCAACAAATTCATGTCTTTCATCGCGTTCTTAAGTTCTCGTTCCTCATCAAAAGAGATTACTACATATGTAGGTTGTATTTGCTCAACAGCTAACAAAATACCATCTTCCACTAAGCTTGACCTAATATATATCACCTCATATCCTTTTAAACGTAAATACGTTGAGAAAACAAACCCTTTCAACATATTATTTTCTAACACGACAACTTTGTGTATAGAAGAAAATGATGATGCATTATGATACACCATTCCTAGACGAGTTTGTAAAAATGATACGACATATTGGAATTGCACCATTGTAACTTCATTATTATTTTTTAACGTTAACAATTTATTTGACACTTGAAGAACAATACTTGCTATGACTTTTTCTGTTGCATAAATACTGAAAGCCTCGTTTAACAATGCAGAAGTTGTAATTTCATCAAATTTTAACAAAGCTTGCAGTAAATCGTCCACTAAAACAACTTCTCTATCGTAATGTATTTCTTTTTGAACATTACTCTGCAAACGATTCTCTTCTAATAATTGAACTGCTTGTCCAATCATCATGCCGGAAGAAACCTTGTCCATTAACCATTTCAAAATTTGAATATGCTCTTCTGTATATAATCGATGCCCCGCATGATTCCGCTTTGGGGCAATAATTTGATATCGTCTTTCCCATGCACGAAGCGTACTCGGCTGAATTCCAATTATATTCGAAACAGCTTTTATGTTATATTTCCCGTTTAGAGTTGGCATCATTTCCCTCCGCACAACGTAATAATATGTGTTTGAGCAGGTGCTCGGAAGCGAAGTGGAATCAACGTTGTTCCATACCCATTACTAACAAAAAGAGTCATATTTGAATGCTTATATACGCCACCTTTTAAATATTTTTTAGATGGGAATAATCGAATCTGTCCTCCATGTGTATGTCCACTTAACACAAGTGAAATTTGTTCTTTTCCAGACATTTTATTTATTATATCAGGGTTATGACTAATTAATATGCGAAAACCATCTTCTTTGCAATCAGCCAACGCTAAATCTAAACGATCACGCTTCAAACCAACATCATCTACACCGAGTAAACAAATTTTTTCTCCTAGTTCAGACTCAAATACAACTCTTGTATTATCTAAAACTTTCACATTATTTTCTAATAACAAAGCATCTAATTCATGATATTCAATCTCATAATCATTATTTCCCCACACAAAATATACAGGAGCTATCGCTCTTAACTTTTGTATATTTGCAGAAATTTTCGAAAAAGGGACACCTCTTTCCGCTAAATCACCGCCAATAATCACAAGGTCTACTTTTCCTTTTACTTGTTCAATTAATGAACTTGAAATGACCCTTCTATGAATATCAGAAATAAAAAACACCTTTACTTTTTGAAAACTTTTCGGAAATTCTTCAAAAAGTAAAGTATGTTCTAACACAGTATTACGCATCGCTTCTGTATACATTACAAGAAGAAATATAATACCAATACATATGAGAGCACTTAATAAGATAATCCATATCATATATTTTTTACTCCCTTCCTCATAAAGATAATCCTCCGTTTTTATAGTAGGTATGTTACTAGCTATCCTGCTTTGCGGACTTATCTTTTATCGGAATTTTTATTTCTTGACCTACATTCACGTCATCTTCTTGTAAATCATTATACTTTTTAATCACTTCAATCCCAGTTTCATCTGAAAAATATTGCTTCGCTATACTTTCTAAAGTTTCTCCTTCTTTTACCGTATGCGTTACTACTTTCTCAGATGTTGCCTCAGACTCAGATTTAGCTGAATCAAAGAAAATGACCTCAAACGCACTTTTCCCAGCGTTATTACCATCACTTTTCACCTGAATATATTTATCTGTATACCATAAGATACTAATTGGTAGTAATATGAATAGAAATGTTAAAACTCGGACAAAAATATGATTCATTTTAAACTTTTCTTTTTTCTCTTTATTTCTATGAATTTCACTACGCGGCGGTAAACTTTCTTTTTCTTCCACTCGCTCAACTTCTAATTCCTCTTCGAAATCAGGAATTCGTTTTCTCATGTTGTTCACCACCACCTTCCATTTATTTTCTTAATTGGAGTCCCATTATAAAATCAACAAGAAAGTGTGCAAAGATTGTTATAAACAAATTTCCTGTCCATTCAAATACATAACCAAAGACAAAACTAATGAAACAGACGAAACAAAACAAAAATGGCTTTGTTATATACCGAATATGTAACACTGCAAATACTAAACTCGCTATTACAATTCCAAAGTGAGTCTGCACTACACCTCTAAATAAAAATTCTTCTGCAAAGCCGATAATGAACGTAATAACGAGTAGGTGCATAACTGACATTCCTTGAAACATCCTATCGTTAATACCACCATCATCAAACCAAGACTCTGGAAATACTCGCATTGCAACATAATCTAATAACACAATACCAATCGCCAACAAGCCGCCTATTATAAGTATAGATACCGGTTCCCACTTCCACAGACTATACACCGATTTTATATCTCGGAATAATATATATGCTAGTAAACAACCGATACCGATAATAATGAACTGTGTGATATACAGATTCAGCCTTATTTCTTTCGGACTCATATCTTCAATATTATGCCTTTGAATGTTCATCATTCCCCCATCTTTTCTAGACCGAAAAGCTTTTGTAACTCTGTTTCCCAATTATAGTCGAAATCCGATTGTTGCGCTTGTCTTTTTTTATAATCTGTTTTTGTAATACCACAATAGTCACAGCAATTTTTCAACTCGTTCTCTTTTCTATAACCGAACTGTTGTAACAAATATTCACGCCTACATTCTTTCACTTGTATCCACGATTTCATGTTTTCTAGCTCACTATATTTATTACGTATCCTTATTTCTACTTCAGCTATTAATCTGTTCATAATTTCATCTGACAAGCTCTCTAATTTTAATTTTCGCTGTTGTATGATTCCAAGCTGTTCAAGATGATAGCGGATAAAACGCCAATATTGTTCATTAAATCTTGCTGCATTATAACAAATTTCTTCTACCTCTTCTATTGGTAATTCTTTCGTTTGAAACATTCTTTCTTGTAGTAAAGAGAATAAAAATTGTATTTGCGACTGACTTGGCAATTCATCTTCAATTATTGAAATTGGTAAATCGTGATCTAACGGACTACATAGTAAGATAGCTATACTCGGTTCACCATCTCTTCCAGCTCTTCCGATTTCTTGTAAATAGGAAGCTATATTAGTCGGATAATGAAAATGAATAATATAGCTCGTATTCGACTTATTTACTCCCATACCAAAAGCACTTGTACATATTACAAGCTGCAACTGGTCATTCATAAACTGCTGTTGAATTAACATACGCTCTTCATGTTCCATACCACCATGATAAAAAGCGACACCAGTCACGCCTTTTCCTCTTAAATACTCCGTTAAACGTTCTGTCCACGCTCTGCTTGAACAATATACAATCCCTGGCCCTTGTAAATACATCACCTGGTCCAAAAGCGCTTCTTTCTTCTCTTCTATCGTCTCCACAAATTGTACTTCCATAGCAATATTTGGACGATCAATAGAGTATACATGCTGCGTCACTTTCTTCAAATCTAAACTCTCTGCTATATCTCGGAGTACATCTTTTGTCGCTGTTGCCGTTAATGCTAGCACGGTAGGAGACCCGATATTTTCAATGACTACATTTAGTTTTTTATAGTCTGGCCTAAAATCATAACCCCATTGTGAAATACAATGAGCCTCATCCACGACAAATAATGAAATATGAACTTTCTTCAATTCTCTTATTAACACTTCCGACTGCAACATCTCTGGTGAAACAAAAATAAATTTATATGAAGCTAATTTTTTCATCGCTTCTCTTTTTTCATGTAATGTCCGAAAACTATTAAATGCTATTACTCGGTTTTTCACAACATACTTTAATTGTGTAACCTGATCTTCCATCAAAGATAATAATGGTGATACAACAAGCACGGTTCCTTCTTGCATTAGCCCTGGAAGTTGATAGCACATAGACTTCCCTCTTCCAGTCGGGAGCATTGCTATAACATCTTTTCCTTCTAATAAATCTGTAATTACCCCTTTTTGCCCTGTACGAAATTCAGAATATCCAAACCATCTATATAAATATTCCTCAAGCTTCATTTATACCCTCCATCCGCGCCAATACAAGACGAACTTCAAAATAAGAGATACCCTCTCCAACCGCTTGTTTCAACTCACGCAACTTACGTGTTTGTAATGCCTCAATTACTTTTGTTACTTTATCTATTTTATCTTTTTCCATAAACATCTCGATTGAAAACTCTTTTTCCCGCAAAGCAATTTCAACAAAATGATCTTCTATCGTTGCAACCTTTAAATTTCTAATTGTCGCTATTTCATCTAAAGAGCGTCCTTGTCTCCAAAAATTATATGTTTTTTTCGTTGATAAACTAAATAATTCAGCTCTCTCATTTGGATAAGAGATAATCTCAGCTAATAGCGGAAATTCATTTTCTTTATCGTGAACTTCTTGTATAAAGAAGTGAATTGTACCCCAAAATAAAAAATACACCCGGAATATATCTTGTTTCGTAATTTCCGCTAATTGCTGCAATGTACAACCGATACGTTCATATCCTGTTAATCTATATGTTACAATCGTCGCTTCTACCACATCACCTTTTCCTAAAAGATTATGTATTTCTTTCCATAATCTTTTAGCCAATTCACTTCGCCTATATGGTATACCTGTTAAAAAACGTTTTACCCACATCATTATTTCTGTATCTTGTTGAATGGGAATAAACTTCGTATTATTCTGTTGTAAATTAGATATAGTTTGAATAATTAATGATAATCGTTTCCAAAATGTTTCACCTAATTCACCATAGTGTAAACCATGTAAATGCGTGGGAAAAGCATACACTTCCTCCCATGTATGTAACTGCATTTTACCTTTAGATGTTAACAAATATGTATTTTCATGTATTTCTCGAATCAAATCTGCTTGCAACAACTTTGCAACTTCACGATCATAGTCTGTTCTATTTAACGATTTATATATTCCAAACAAAAATGAAATTCGGAACATATTTCCATCTTGTAACGTTTGCGAAGATCGTTTTCCTTTTAATAAATAATAAATAGAAGAAACGGTCCTTTCACCATTCAATTGTTTTAAACAATACAATAAAGTATATTGTAGTTGCATTACCGCTTCCACCTTTCAATCTAGCTTAATTACTTTTTAGTACGATTGCACCATTCTATGTTACTCATTAAACTTATCATATCGGCACTATGTACTTGTATATAGTATATTGTACCAAACGAAATAACATTTACGTATTTTGAAAATCTTATGACATAATGCAAAAATTAGTTGACACTCTAATTGATAAGGATTATCATTATAATTTTATGTTGAAAAGTTTTAAAAACCGTTTTACAATAAGGTTATAATTTTTATGGCGAGCTTTTCACATACATATTATCAGGAGGGAAAAAAGATGGCAAAATATACAATCGTTGATAAAGATACTTGTATCGCATGTGGTGCTTGCGGCGCTGCTGCACCAGACATTTATGATTATGATGATGAAGGTATTGCATTTGTAACGTTAGACGATAACCAAGGTATCGTTGAAATTCCAGATGTATTAATTGAAGATATGATGGATGCATTCGAAGGTTGTCCAACTGACTCAATTAAAGTTGCTGATGAATCATTTGATGGCGACTCTTTAAAATTCGAATAGTCTTTTATTAACTTCAAAAAATATCCCTCATTAATATGAGGGATATTTTTTGTTTTCTATTTTCATTCTACTTAATAAAAAAACACTAGTAGTTCCATACTACTAGTGGTTTTATTTTATATTTTATGCATTTTTCATTTTTGCAAACACCCATACTTTCAGGCGTGAGAATAACGCTACAAATACAATTGTCACAACAATTCCTTTAATTAAATTAAATGGTAAGATTGCCGTTACAACCGTTGTTCTTATAGCCTCGCTAGACATAGCTGGTGAATTTAAAAACCAAGTGTAAGCTGGGAATATAATGATGTAATTTAATACACTCATAATGAGCGCCATTGTAATTGTCCCTAGCATTAATCCTGTCGTTAAACTCTTAACAGTACGATACTTTCTAAATAAGAAAGCTGCCGGTCCAATAAATAAACATCCTGCAATAAAGTTAGCAATTTCTCCAACTGGCACTCCCGTTAAACTCCCTTGAATTCCGTAATGTAAAATATTCTTTATCGCCTCTACAATTATACCTGCAACTGGCCCGAAAATAATTGCTGCAATTAGAGCTGGTACATCACTAAAATCAATTTTTAAAAATGGCGGAAGCCCTGGAAACGGGAAATCCAACATCATCAGTAAATATGCAATACTACTTAGCATCGCTACACTCACCATCTGCACTACACTGTTTTTTTGTTTCATCTTTCTCTCTCCTTTTCCATCGATCATCTCATGGAAAGTGGAAAGGTTCTGCTATGCCTACTTTTTCATAGAACGAAAAAACCCTTTGTGTTTTACACAAAGGGAGAATTTAAGGCACATCAAACAGACGTTCAAATCCATATCTTTTTTGAACGCTTGAACCTCCATCTTCTCCCATCCAGACTATACTGTCGGCTTTGGAATCACACCAAATCCTGCCTTAACGGCTCGCGGGCTTAGAACAAAATCACATATAGTTCATCACCGCCGGTCGGGATTTTCACCCTGCCCCGAAGATAGACCGATATTCTATTTTCCACTTTATTATACAACAACATAATCGTATTGTGAACAAAAAAAGCGTAACTTATTAAAAATAAGTTATTAATTTTATATAATCAAAACCAATCACTATATTTTACAATACACCCCAGATTTTTTAGTATTCGGCATTTCCCCTATGAATCCCCTAGTCATATATAATGAAAAGTGATAAGATGTTGAATTGTTAAGATAAGAACATTTTCTGGATTATGGAGGAAATGTCATGAAAAAAGAAAAGAGACACTCTATTCGAGAAGCAATGAAAAAAAACTTAAGAAAAGAATACTTTTACTTAAAAAAAGAATTACTTTTCTACTGTCCAATTGATTTAGGCACATTCTCAAGCGAGACATACTATGCTGCTTTCGATGAAGATGGCATCAGTATTTATCAGTATGATAAAAAAACAGAGAGTAAATTAAAACTGTGTGAGCGTCACCCATGGAAGAGTTGGAATAAAGTGAAGGTGGATCATTATTTGACAACTTCTCAATTTATTTTTCAAGGTGAGCGAAACTGGATATTATCCCTTTTCCAAAAAGGAAAAGAAGCTCAAAAAATAATTGAAGAGCACACATCTTTACAAACTGAAGTTGTTTCCCGCTCTTTCTTAAAAAAACTTCCAGGATTCCGTTCTAATGCACCGTTGAATAAATACATCGGCAGCATTTGCTACACTGCACTTATTGCATTTTTATTAAAATGGATGATTCCATTTCAAGCACCACAAATCGCCCTGTACTCCATTTCAATCGGTTGTATGCTTCTTGGTTTACTTTGTTTGACAATCGGTTTAATTGAACCGACTATTGTACTATTTCGAACGAACGAAAAAACAAGAACGAAAGTATTTTACTTATATAGCTACTTAGCTATTTCTGGATTTATATGTGTCTTTATTTTTTGGTAAAAAAAAGAGCTAGTTTAACTAGCTCTTTTTTTACTTTACGTATAATTGTTGATTTGGATAAATCCGATCTTGCTGCAGTCCATTTTTATCTTTAACTTCCTTAACTGACATACTAAATTTCCGTGCAATACTAACTAAAGTGTCCCCTTTTTGGACGACATATAAGGATGAGGAAACAACTTCATTTCTCTGTTCATTTAGAACAAGCAATGGATTCATCGCATTCTTTTTCGCCATCGTCCATCTTCCTTGATGAACTTCTAAATGTAAGTGTGCACCTCTCGATTCTCCTGTATTTCCTACTTCTCCAATTATTTCTCCTTTTGAAATATAATCCCCTTGAACTACATATCTCTTATTTAAATGCGCATACACGGCCTCATATTCTCCATGTTTAATAAATACAACGTTTCCATAACTACTTGAATAATAAGACTTTGTTACCTTACCTTCTTGAATAGCTGCCACAGGCGTGCCAATCGGTGCCGCTATATCTATACCGTAGTGTTTTCCATGCCTTGTCCCAAAATAATCACTTATCTGCCCTTCAACAGGCCATGTCCATTGATTTCCCTCTGCGTACACATGTAATTGAGATAAAAACAATACCGTCAATAACATGACGCCACATTTTAACACTTTCATATACATCCTCCGTTTTCTAATTAACACCATACCTTCTCTTATTTTGGTATATTACAGAAAAAAGTATACAAAAAAAAAGAAAGTGAATCACTCCACTTCCTTCTCGTTTTTATCACGAAAAACGATTGCACTGCGATTATACTCCACATCTTTTACTTGTAATCGAGCGTTTATTACTCTAGCTACCGCAAACAAATAATCAGATAATCTATTTACATACTTTAGAACAACTTCATTTATTTCCCCTTCTTTTTGCAAGGACACTACACATCGTTCTGCTCGCCTTACAACTGTACGCGCAATATGAATAGCAGCTGCGGCTTCGCTTCCACCTGGTAAAATAAAACGCTCTAACGGCGGTGCTTCTTCTATATACGAATCAATCCTTCTTTCTAAGCTTTCAACCATTTCAACCGTTACTTTATAAGGAATTTTCCCCTCTACTATCGCCAAGTCTCCCCCGCAATCAAATAGTTCATGTTGAATATTTTCAAGTTCATTGTAAATATCTCCAAAAGATCCGCCTTGTAGCTTAGTCATTGCATATCCAATATGAGAATTCGCCTCATCTATCGTGCCATATGCTTCAACTCGGATATTATCTTTATCCACTCTGCCGCCTATTACACTTGTTGTCCCTTTATCTCCTGTTTTCGTATATAATTTCATCGCTTCACGACACCCCTCTTGCTATTCTTCATTCGACTAAGATAGAAAAAAAGTTCTACTGTTATTTATTTAATTGATTTTACAAAAAAATAAAAAACAGTAGAACTTTATTCATTATCAACTTTAAAAACGTATATCTAAATTATACGATTCGGTAAATATACAGAGAATGTAGTTCCCTCTCCAACAACACTTGAAACAGCAATTTTACCATCATGGCCTTGCACAATATTTTTTGCAATCGCAAGCCCGAGCCCCGTTCCACCTTTTTTCCCACGTGTTCTTGCTTTATCAGCTTTGTAGAAACGATCAAATAAAAATGGAATATCTTCTTCTGGAATACCAGCGCCCGAATCTTGTACTTCAAAAGTAAGACCATTATTTTTCGTATTAATTACAAGCGTTACATGTCCGCCTGCATTCGTATGACGAATTGCGTTATCAATTAAATTCGTCAATACTTGTTCCATACGATCTGCATCAAACGGGTATTGTTCAATTGGATTCTGGAAATCAACCGTTAATGCGACTTCTTTATCCTTTGCAATTCCTTGGAATTTACGACCTATTTTTTCAACGAAAGGATGAATATCAACTTCACCTATATGTAACTCTACATTACCACTTTCCATACGCGCTAAATCTAATAGTTCATTTACAAGTTTACCTAAACGAACAGATTCATCATAAATGATTTGAACGAACTCATTAATTTCTTCTTTCGTTTGCACAATATCATCTAAAATCGCTTCACTATACCCTTGAAGCATTACCATCGGTGTACGAAGTTCATGTGATACGTTTGCAATAAAGTCTTGACGCATCTTCTCAAGACGGCGTTCTTCCGTCATATCACGTAATACAGCTACAGCGCCACGAATTTTCGTTTGGTTGTAAAGCGGCGTCATAAGAACTACATAGTTCCCTTTTTGTAAATTAATTTCAACCACTTGTTGTTGTTCACTTTCTACAACGAGATGGAATAGTTCAACAAGTTCAGAAGGTAGTTTTTTACTGAGCTCTACTTCCTTTTCCTCTTGCCAAACTTGTAAGAAATGTTCAGCCGGCGGATTAATTACAACGACTTCACCTTCTTGATTTAACGTAATAACCCCATCTGCCATACTACTTAAAATACTTGCTAACTGTTCTTTTTCTTGCTGCAAGGCATTCATATTAAACTTCAACTGTTTCCCCATTTGATTTAAGGCCGTTGCAAGCTCACCAATCTCATCCTGAGATACCATAGGTGCTTTCGCATCAAACTTCCCACGCGCGACCTCAAAAGCAACCTCACGCATTTTACGGAGTGGTGCTGTAATTCGAGTAGATAAGAAGAATGCAAAGAACGTTGTTAATATAATCGCAATCCCTGCTGATAAGAATATAAAATCAGTCGTTCTCTCCATACCTTGTATCGGTACTTGTAAAGATTCGTATACGAACACTGCACTTTGATTTTTTGAATGCACTGGTTTTCCGACAATCATAATATCATTTTCAGTGTTTTTATTCTTTCTACTATTAGAGGCTTTTCTAATGTTATTCTTAATTTCTTTTTTGTCTGTAAAAACAGCCGCTAATTCTTTATCTTCTTTCAAATCATCCATTGTAAGAGTGACTAACCCTTCTTGTTTCGGCGAAGAAGATATTTCTTTACCATCTTCTACAATAATAATCCTTGAAAGGGGATCAGAGAATTTGTACGCGATATTCTCAATCGTTTTTACATCGGCACCTTCTTCAATTAACTCTGAAACACTTGTTGCAACTTTTTGAAGCCTAGCTTCACTCATATCAACATAATATGTTCTAAAAAACTGTGAAAGTAAAATCGCAACAAATCCAAGAACAAACGAAACGAGAAGTAATATAGTCATCCATAACTTCCCTACTACACTTCTCCAAAGCATCAGTCGTTCACAACCTCAAATTTGTAACCTACGCCCCAAACGGTAACAATCATCTTCGCAGCATCTGGTGATTTTTTGCTTAACTTCTCACGTAAACGCTTTACATGCGTATCAACTGTACGTAAATCTCCGAAGAATTCATATTGCCATACTTCTTTTAACAATTGCTCACGATCAAATACCTTATCAGGCGCTTTCGCTAAGAATAATAGTAATTCGTACTCTTTCGGTGTTAAGTTTACTTCATTACCATCTGCTGTAACACGGTGTGCATCATTATCAATTGTTAAATGAGGGAACACAGTAACATCTTTTGTCGTTGTATCTTGTGTAAAGAACGTTGTTGGTACAGAACGGCGTAAGACCGCTTTCACACGAAGCACTACTTCACGTGGGCTAAATGGTTTCACAATATAATCATCAGTTCCTACCTCAAACCCTTGTACTCGGTTTACTTCTTCACCCTTCGCTGTCAACATAATAATTGGCGTCGCTTTTTTCTCACGAACCCCTTTACACACTTCAATACCATCTTTACCTGGCATCATAAGATCTAATAGGATTAAATCGTAATCATTTTGTAACGCCATTTCTAAAGCTGTATCACCATTGTCCGCTTCTTCAATTGTGTATTGTTCTCTTTCTAAATACATTTTCAACAAACGACGAATACGATCCTCATCGTCTACAATTAAAATTCTTGATTCATTTTCCATTTCTACCCGTTGTGTACTTTTACCACAACGGTTTACACCTACCCTTCTACACTAGTATGTTGCGCTATTCTCGTTTATTTAAGCAATCTTCTAAATGTTTCACTTCCCATATTATGCTTCACAAGAATAATAAAGTTTGTTCAATTTTTTTCCAAAACTATGTATTTTTTTTGAACAGGATATAATGTCCTCGACATCATTTTACAAAATCAACCGCTACTTTGTCATGTTTTTCTCAAAAAAGAAGAAAAATTGACAAAAATAAAATAGGAAAGTGACATTCACTCTCCTATTTTATTTCTCTATGCGTATGAATGTAAACCCGCGATAATTAAGTTTACTACAATAAAGTTAAACATAATGATTGCAAAACCAATTACCGCTAACCACGCTGACTTCTCTCCGTGCCACCCTTTTGATAAGCGTAAATGTAATACCGCCGCATAAAAGAGCCAAGTAATAAGCGCCCAAACCTCTTTTGGATCCCAACCCCAAAAACGTGTCCACGCTATTTGAGCCCAAATCATGGCAAAAATTAATGCACCTAATGTGAAAACCGGGAATCCAATTGCAATAGAACGATATCCGATTTCATCCAGTAAATCACTATTTGTATTCTTTACTAACGGCTGAAGTGCTGCCGATACTCGTTTGCGTAAAACAAGTCTTAATACGATATAAAGTAATGTCCCAACTAACACAGACCAAATTACTGTATTTAATTTTTTCGCATTTACAATCGCCGGAACTTCAACTGTCGGCTCTAATTTATTTTCTGTCAATAACTTTCCTTCGTGCGGTCCCACTAAAGCCGGAAGATTGTACTTCATTTCCACTTGTTGTTCATTTTTATCAACCCATTGAAACTTCGCTTCATATTTCATACTAGAAAATACCGTTGTCACTCCAATAAAACCAACTGTACAAACAAGTGTGAACACTACCGTTTCTAACCAAAATGTACGTTTGCTTCTCGTTGATTGATCTACATTCTTCAATAAATACATAACGCCCGTAATAAAACTAATTGCTAAAATTGCTTGTCCTGCTGCTGCAGTCGTCACGTGAATATGCAACCAATTACTTTTTAAAGAAGGAATAAGCGGAGATATTTCCCTCGGAAACATACTTGCATAGGCAATTAATAAAAGTGCAACTGGTAATGCAAAAAGTCCGATTATACTTACGCGATACATAAAATACATGACAATAAATGCTCCGACAAGCATCATGCCAAAAAATGTACCGAATTCAAAAAAGTTACTAACTGGTGCATGTCCTGATGCAATCCATCTTGTAACAAAATATACTGTTTGTGCAATAAACCCTAAAATTGTAATCGTTATTCCTATATTTGCCCATTTATGACCTTTTTCTTTAATTGCTCCCCCGAAAAATAGAGTTGCAATTAAATATAAAATAAATGCGGTAAAGAGAAAGTTACTACTTATTTGCACCATATCGTTTCCCCACCTTAACTAATTTTTTTATCCACTACTTTATCGCTTGGCTGCGGAATTGCCGTACCTTCTAGTACTCTTTCAATATCTTTCTTTAAACCGAACCAATTTTTATTCGTGTGTCCTGCAATCCACCATTCATCATTAACGCGTTGTATCCAAATACGACGATGATTCCAATACATCCCTTGAATGACACCAACCATAAATATAAATCCTCCAATACCGAGAATCCAAAGCGTTAAATCTTTCCTTACAGTAAGTGCTGTTGCATTTTGCATTTCCACACCTGCAAACGACATTTTATATTTATTATTTCCATCAGGTTCTATATTTTGCTGAATACCAACAAAACTCACTTCACCATCTGGTGTTTCAGGCGTAAACATTTTAAACACAAATGCAGGGTTGTTTGGTAATTTCGTTTTCGTATTTGGTCTTCCATTCTCGTCAAAATAAAAATCTGGGAAATAGCTTAATAGTTCTAAAGAATAACCTTTTCCTAAATCATATTTTTCTGTAGGGTTCGTTAAATCAACTTTGATCGGTCCCCACTTTTGATTATTTTCTTTGTTTTGCAGGTTAAAGGACATACTTTTAAATTCATTTTCTTTATAATCCACTTGATAAACAGCAAATTGATCAAATTTCAGCGGTTCATTCACTCGAATTTCCGATTCTTTTACTTTTTCTAATTTCGGTTTTTGTCCTGCTATATTTTCGCCGACCGCTTTATATAATACAGCATTCGTTTGGAAGTTTTTCGCAATCACTTTATCGCCTACACGATCAATCGCTTCATCAAAAACTTCCTTGTCCTTACTTTTATCATAAACTTCCTTAATAAATTTCTCGTTTTTTAAATAGTATTGACCATCCGTTCCTGGTATTTCTTTCGTTTCACCGTCACGTAACCAAAGGGCTTCGTCTACGTACATACTCGGTAAAAAACGGAGCATTGCACCGAATAAAAAGATAATGAGACCAATATGATTCACATATGGACCCCAGCGTGAAAACCGTCCCTTTTCCGCCAAAATATTTCCGTCTTCCACTTTCACGTTATAGTTTCTTTTCTTTAAATTCTTTTGCACTCTTTCAAAATCACCATCTTGCGGTGTACCAGTACCGTATAATCTTTGTCTCTTTAAAAAGCTAGTGTGTCTTTTCACCCCTTGCTTCTTTAAAGCTTTATAAAGTGGAATGACACGGTCTAAGCTACATATCACAAGTGAAATACCAATTGAAGCAATTAAAATCATATACCACCATGAACCGTATAAATTATTAAATCCTAATTGATAGTATAGTTGCCCTAAAAATCCGTATTCTTGCTTATAATATTCAGCTGGTGCAATTCCTGGAGTTATGTACATTTCTTGCGGAAAAATAGTTCCTATTGCTGATGCAGCTAAAGTGATTACAATGAGCCATACACCCACTTTTACAGAAGAGAAAAAGCTCCAAATTTTATCGACTATCGTTTTTGTTTGTGTGAGAGATCTCCGAGCACTCCCCTCATAACGCATATCCAATAGTTTTATATTTTCATTGCTTTCAAATGGTTTCCCACATGCTTCACAAAAAACAGTTCCTATCGGATTCACATGTCCACATTCACACTTAATTTCTTTCAACACTCTCACCGCCCCTATATCTATATGTACTATTGTATATTCTACCCTCAAGTTACCGCAATACTCAGAATTTTTAAATCAGAGGCACTATAAGGATGCACCTCATATGTAAAGGCTTTCTTTATTACGGAGTAATTTTCTTTAAATACTCTTCCAATTGTTCTATCGTTTGTTCACCTTTAATCTCTTGAATCACCTTACCATCCTTATCAATCAAGAAGCTTGTTGGTAACGGTATTACTCCATACGTTTTTATAATTTCTCCACCTTTATCAATTGCGACTGGGAACTTAAGATCGTATTGTTTCACAAAATTCTTAACAGCAATATCCGTTTCATCTGCATCTAACGCAATAATTTCAACGCCTTTTTCTTTATACTTTGGATATAATTCGTTCATATAAGGCATTTCTTTTTCACACGGTTTACACCAAGTGCCCCAAAAGTTTAAAAATACACCTTTTCCCTTTAAATCTTTTAATTCAATTTTCTTTCCTTCTAAATCTGTTACAACAAAATTAGGTGCTTCTTTTCCGATTTGCATTTTCTCTTCTTTAGTGAAATATCCTTGATAAAGTGTAAATCCTACAGCACCGCATAAAATGAGTAGAATCATAACGCGAAATAATAAGCGATTTTTTTTCATATTGTCTCCCCTCTCTTCGACGAGTGATAAATATATGTATTTTTTAATAAATCACCAGCGGAGCATTCCACTGGTGAAAGTTTCACACTATCGATTAGCGCGGCTTTGTAGAAGCCAATGCACGTAATTGTTTCACCTCATGTGGTGACAATTCTCTCGCATCACCAGGGCGCAAGCTACCCACTTCTAAAAAGGCGTAGCGTTCACGCTTTAGTTTCACTACTTTACAATCTAACGCTTCAAACATGCGGCGTACTTGACGATTACGTCCTTCATGAATCGTTAATTGTACAATCGCAGTCTCTTTACGCTTGTCCCAAGAAATAATTTTCACTTGTGCTGGTGCTGTTTTCCCATCTTCTAATGCAACACCTCGTTCTAACATGCGAATTTTCTCACCTGTTAATGGCCCTTTAATTTTTGCAACATACGTTTTTTCAACTTTATATCTTGGATGCATTAATACATTTGCAAATTCCCCATCATTTGTCATCAATAATACGCCAGACGTATCATAATCTAAGCGTCCGATTGGGAATAAACGTTGTCTAATTTCAGGGAAAAAGTCTGTTACAACACTTCTTCCTTTATCATCTGATACACTTGAAATTACGCCAGTTGGTTTATATAGTAAAAAATAAACAGGTTCTTCTTTTTCAAGAGGGATGTTATTTACTTCTACTTTATCTTGAGGAGTTACTTTCGTTCCTAACTCCTTCACTATTTTTCCATTCACTTTTACTTTTCCTTGCTGAATTAATTCCTCAGCCTTTCTTCTCGATGCAATACCTGCTTGCGCAATCACTTTTTGTAATCGTTCCATTTCTTTTTTTCACCTCGAATTTATCTTACCTTACATTAGAAAGACTTGGCAACCGCATACGCTTGACGGCTATTCGCTTCATCTTACTTAAACAACATAGCGATGATAATAAACATATAAAGGGCAAATCATGTTTTTACCTTTTATTATTGTCCATACTCTTCATATTGCTCACAATAAAAGTTCATCATTTTGTCAAAAATACCGCATAAAAAAACCACTATTAAGCAACACCTTAATAGTGGTCGTATACGTATTATAAGCGAAATAGCATAAAAAATGAATAGCCGCCTTACTTAAACATTAAAGAAACAAACACAATTGAACAAATAATCCCGATTAAATCGGCAAAAAGTCCTACTTTTAATGCATCTCCCATTTTTCTAATTCCAACAGCTCCGAAGTATACTGTTAAAATATAAAAAGTCGTATCTGTACTCCCTTGCATCGTAGAAGCCAATCTTCCAATAAACGAGTCTGGCCCATATGTGGCAATTAAATCGGTCGTAATACTTAAACCAGCAGAGCCTGAAATAGGGCGTATAAGTGCTAGTGGAACAATTTCTGCTGGGACATGAATTAAATCTAACATCGGCTTCATTACTGATATCATTGCATCTAACGCTCCAGATGCCCGAAAAATCGAAATAGATACAAGCATTCCAACCATAAACGGTAAAATAGAGATCGCAATTTGAATCCCTTCTTTTCCCCCCTCAACGAACGATTCATACGTCGGCACTTTCTTTATCGTGCCATATAAAAGGATAAAACCGATTACACAAGGGATTACCCATAATGATATCGTATTGACAATACTCATTTTTTCCGCCCCTTCCTACTCCTTCTTCGGTAAAAATAGCGGTCAATCCAAATCGCTCCGATCATAGAGAGTACTTGTGCAATGAATGTTACCCCAACAATTTCAGTAGGATTCGCTGATTCATACGTCATTCGAATCGAAATGACAGTAGTAGGAATTAAAGTAATCGCTGATGTATTTAATGCGAGAAACGTCACCATAGAACGGCTCGCCGAATCCTTCCCTCCATTTAACTCTTTCAATTGTTCCATCGCTTTAATACCAAGAGGGGTTGCTGCATTCCCTAATCCAAAAAAGTTCGCCATCATATTCGATAAAATAAATCCCATTGACGGATGATCTTTCGGTATTTCTGGAAACAACCTTTTTACTATCGGCATAAAAAGTGACACTAACTTTTTTAACAACCCTGCTTCCTCTGCAATTTTCATTAAACCGAGCCAAAATACTAATACACTAATAAGTCCTATACAAATTGTTACTGCATCTTTTGCTCCGTCAAATACGGCTTTATTTATTGCTTCCATCGTTCCATTTATCATGGCATATACAATCCCTATGACTGCCATCGCTACCCATACGAGATTAACCATCGCTCCCAACACCTATCATATGAGAAAAAATTTCTTTCACATTATTCCAATACATTCCCGTTGTAGCTACTAACTTTCGTTTACTATAAAATAAATTCCGTTCTCCAACTTTCTCATTGCCAACATAAATTTCCGTCTTCCCAACCTTTACTCCATCTTTAAGTTTTGCACTTTTATCGAGTTCAACTTTTAATACGACATTCTTTCTTTCCTGCTCAGTTAATGGCACCGCAAAACTATTTTTCGTATATACATGGTTGGCATATTTCTTTTCAGTTATTTCAGCAAGAGCTCCTTGTCCTACAACGTTCGTTTGCTTGAAACGTTCAAAACCTTTATCAAATAAATTCATATGATCATCCCAATCGCTAGAAGCGCTCAAAGTTACGACAATTAGATCTAGTCCATCTTTTGATGCTGTTGTAACAAGTGTCCGTCCTGCTTTCTTCGTAAAACCTGTTTTTCCTCCTGTCGCAAATTCATAATAAGATGTCACGAGTTTATGTTTGTTTTTCCACGGATAATCCCACGAATCTGATTTATACGTTTTTGTCCCAAAAATCTTCTTAAAGGTTTCATTCCCCATTGCATACTTTGTTAAAAGTGCCATATCATAGGCTGATGAATAATGGGATCCATCTCCATCCAAACCATGTGGGTTTGAAAAGTGAGTATCTTTCATTCCAATTTGTTTCGCCTTTTCATTCATTAAATATACGAACCCTTCTATACTTCCTCCTACATTTTCAGCAATTACTTGTGCTGCATCATTACCAGATCTAAGCATGAGTCCGTATACTAAATCCTCTAACTTCACTTTCTGTCCAGGTTTTAAATAAATTGCTGATCCTTCTACTCTCACCGCTTCATTACTAACCGATACCATTTCTTTCATTTTTCCTGATTCAGCAGCTAACAAGGCTGTCATAATTTTTGTTATACTAGCAATTTTTTGTGGCTCATGTTCTGCTTTTCCGTATAATACACGACCGGACTGTTGCTCCATTAATACAGCATTTCGAGCACTGACATTACTGTTCATCTTTGCATATGTAGGAATTGGTATAACGCTTGCGTACATAATAAGAAGCGTGATTATTACACAAATTCGTCTCATATTTCCCCCCACGTCCTTTTGGCACTTTTTGTACAAGTGTATGCTTGGCCTTTTAAAATATGAACGAAATCTCTTTCTCCTTCTAATAAAAAAGACGCAGAGAACCTGCGTCTAATACGGTGTCCATTCAATTTGTTTCGCACTTTCAAATCTTTTTTCTACATCAGGCCAATTTACAACATTCCACCAGTTTTTAATATATTCATCTTTTCGATTTTGGTATTGTAAATAATACGCATGTTCCCACACGTCTAGCACGAGGAGCGGTATCGTATCCCATTGTGTAAATAATTGATGAAGTGTACTCTGCAAAATTTCTAATCTTCCAGATCGTGGTACCCAAACGAGAAGCGCCCAGCCTGATCCTTCCACTTTAGAAGCTGCTTCTGTGAAATGTTTTTGAAAACGTAAAAAACTCCCAAAATCTTGTTCAATCTGTTGTGAAAGAGCCCCTCTTGGACTTCCGCCACCATCTTTTTTCATGTTATTCCAAAATATCGTGTGTAAGTAATGACCTGATCCATGAAAAGCCGCTTCTCTTTCCCAATGCTTAATTAAATCAAATTGATTTGTTTTTCTCGCTTCTTCCATCATTTTCTCTGCCTTATTTAATCCTTCCACGTAACTGCGATGATGTTTATCATGGTGTAACATCATAATTTCTCTAGAAATATACGGTTCTAACGCATTATACGGATAAGGTAATGGTGGAAGTGTATGCCCTCCAATTGGAACAGCTCGTTCACTATCCCCTCTTTCATATAGTTCATATTCCTCTTCTCCTTGCACGAATACTTCCTGCAAATGATGCTGAATATGTTCTACATCATCACTTATTTCATACATAAACTCTGCATCTGTATCATACTCATGCTCTTTCATACGATCTAATAACGTTTGAATTTTATAGGCAAGCATATGGACATCATACACTTCCATTGCACGGCTATCTAATACGTGAAGAACACTTTCACACCAGCTTTCTACTTCATGAAAGTAATCTGTAAATACACCTTGCTGACTCATGTTACACCTCCTTAATGCTATCCCCATAAATATATTCAAAGGAAATCCCTTATATAACTTTACAAAAGGAAAAGAAGCTAAGTCCCCTTAGCTTCTTTTTCGCAATTAATATTTGTGTAACATCTTTGTTTGGTAATCCGTCTCATAATATTCTAGTTCTTCACGCATCAATTGAAATTTTCCTTCTAAACTCTTCATCACTTGCTCTATAGATGCTGGTGGCGTTTGTTGAAAAACGATGGAGTTTTTCCCTGTATAGGCAGACCGACTATTTTCATACCAATGATCACCCTTTGGTGAGAAAAACTCTGCAATTACTTGATGATAAATTTTATATAAAATTTTCTCAGCTGCTGTTTTTCGAAATGGCTGGCTATTTAACAAAACAAAACATGCATCATGTCCTTCTTCACAAAAAACGAGAAGACGTCTTATTGATGCTAATAACCCTTTATAATATTGCTCGTTCCCTGCTGGTTTTTCTTCTAATAAAGAAGGCAACGTATGATAATTTACATAATTGGTTATCAAAGTAATAACGTCTTCTAAAAACATAGAAACTTGTTCTGTTTGATTTTCAACCATTAGATTAGACATTTTTCCCTCTCCTTTGCCATTTCACGCTATTTCTACTCTTTTATTTTTATGTAATTCAGCTAATATTTCTTGTACTTTCACCACTGTTTCCTCATCAAAATATTGTTGGAATGCTTCTATATTATTTAAATATAAACGTTTTTGCATGCGATGCTCATTCTCTTTCAGTAAACAACATATCGCTACAATATCCCGTAAATATATGTCTTGTTCTTCTACTTTACATACTGGATTTCCTTCAAAAGGAGTAATTTCTTGTAAAACTTCTTCAAAATATCGAACGTATAAAACGGAAAAAGTTCTCTCTTTATTATTTAATATATATGTCACTTCAGATCTATTAAAGAAATCTTCTGATGTATTAGGTTTCGCTTTCTCTAACTCATATCCCGCATAACCTATTATAATCATCTACTTCCCCTCTCTTCCTTCTTTCAATTCATTTTAACTTAACTTTCTGATAAACGAAATACTCTTTTAAATATAACCCATATAAAAAATAGCTTCCCTATACAGGAATTTACCTTTTTATTTTTCTTGAAGTTTGTCATAATAATATTATTGTCTCAGTTTTCTTATACAAGGAGAGTTGTATTTATGTCGTTTTCATGGAAACGTTTCTTACAAATCGGGAAAATTATCTTCCCATTTGTTGTATTAACAATTGTATTCTTTCAAGCAAAAAAAGAATTAGCAGGCATTTCTTTTTTAGAAGCAATCAATACAATTAAAAACATTCCAACCGGAGGAGTCTTTTTAGCAATTACACTTGGTGCATTTGCCGTATCAACAATGTTCTTTTATGACTATGTTATGCTTCGTTATTTAAAAGCTGATATACCAGTCCAAAAGATTTTTCGTATCTCATGGATTGCTAATACTTTAAATGGATTTATTGGGTTTGGTGGTCTCGTTGGAGCTGGTGTACGCACAATGCTTTATCGTCCATACATAAAAGAAAATGGCAAACTTATTAAAAGTATCGCCTGGATGACAACTGCTTTTATTAACGGACTCGCAATTCTTTCTTTCCTCGGTCTTATTGGAATATTAGACACAAGTTTTATTTTGCATGAAAAACCGTGGCTATGGCCTGTTCTTATTTTCTTCGCCCTTTTCGTCCCTATATACATTGGCTTTTCTAAACTAAAAAATAGAAAACCAAAGCAAACCGAAGGGCAAGAAGAAGGGGAAGAAGAAAAAAATCCAACTGTTTTATACTCATTAGTTTCATTAGTTGAGTGGGTATCTGCCGGTATTGTTATGTACGTCATACTAATATTATTTGGTATCGATATCGAATTTCAAAAGTTTTTAGGTGTGTATGTAATTGCTGCTTTAGCTGGTGTTGTTAGTCTTGTTCCTGGTGGACTTGGTTCATTTGATCTTGTCTTTTTAACTGGGCTCGGACAATACGGCATTGATACAGGCGTATTACTACCTGCTATGTTATTATATCGCCTCGTCTATTACATTTTACCTTTCTGCCTTGGTCTTATTTTTGCAGCTTTTGAAATGACAGGCGTGGCCATTAAAAAGTTTGAAGATAAACCTTTTATTGCGCCTGCATTAGAAACAACTGGTGTTATATGGACTTTGCAGCGTGATTTTCTAGGAAAACTAGGTTCATGGGCCTCTGCTGCTTTAACAGTATTTGCTGGATTAATGGTTATTTTATCAACCATTCTACCGACAAGTATAAACAGAGCACACGCCTTACATATTCTAGCTCCAAAACATCTTATTCAATTTTCTTTTAGCTTATCACTAACATTTGGTATTCTCCTCCTGATCCTTTCGCGAGGGATATATTATGGAACAAAGCGTTCTTACTATATGACGATTGTTTCTTTAATCGGAGCAGCCATCTTTAATACGCTAAAAGGGATTGATATTGAAGAGACGTTTATTTTATTAATCGTACTCGCTGTATTATATATGCTTCGTAAAAGATTTGTACGCGAGAAAATGGAAGTCTCACTTTCTGATATGGTAAAAGTTTTTATATTCTTACTCATAACTTTATATTTATATAAAAACTTAGGTATTTTATTTGCAGGTGCAAAAGAAGCTTTTAAACCTGATTTTGTCGTTCGTAATATTACGCAAGTGAAACGAAGTGCATTAGCAGCTGCCTTTTTCGTTCCTACATTTTTACTGATTGGCTCACTCATTGCCAATCGTTATCGAAATGAATTTCCCGGGCAACCAGCTAATGATAAAAGGTTGCAAAACTTTTTAGATGAACACGATGGTAATGTACTTAGTCATTTAGGATTTTTAGGAGATAAACAATTTTTCTTCAGTAGTGATGGGAAAGCGCTCCTTCTCTTCTCTATAACTGGAAAACGTCTCGTTGTGCTAGGTGATCCAATTGGGGATCCTTCCTCCTACCGTACTGTGTTACAAGAGTTTTTAACTGAGGCTGATCGATTTGGATACATTTGTGTATTCTACCAAATAGAAAGTAAATGGATGAGTTTATATCATGATTTTGGTTACAACTTCTTTAAACTTGGTGAAGAAGCTGTCGTTGATTTGAACACATTTACAATAACAGGAAAAAAACGAGCCGGTATGCGAGCGACTTTCAACCGTTTCGAACGAGAAGGCTATACATTCTCTATTCATCAGCCACCATTCTCAAACGAATTATTTGAAGAGTTAAGAAAAGTTTCAGATGCGTGGCTCGGCGGAAAAAAAGAGAAAGGTTTTTCACTCGGATACTTTGATCGTGAATATATTAGCCGAGCACCTATCGCTACATTATGTGATGCTGATGGAAAAATCATTGCATTTACAACCTTTATGCCCGTATATCAAGACGGATCATTGTCTGTTGATTTAATGCGCTATTATCCAGATGCACCTAGCGGCATTATGGATGCAATTTTCATCCACCTATTCCAGTGGGCAAAAGAAAATGAATACCACTCCTTTAATATTGGTATGGCACCACTTTCAAATGTAGGTTTATCGACACAATCTTTTTGGTCCGAACGAGTTGCTGCTGCCATCTTTAATAATGTTCGTTATACGTATAGCTTCAGCGGGCTACGTCATTTTAAAGAAAAATATAAACCAGCATGGAGCGGTAAATATTTAGCATTTAGAAAGAATCATTCTTTACCAATTACAATGCTCTCTGTAACAAAATTAATAGGAAAAAGAAAAAACAGCTAAACATTTAGCTGTTTTTTCTTTTTTGAACTTGTACAATAAATTCTTTTTCATATTTCTTACCATTTATATAGAAATCTCCCCATATTTTATACGTTCCTTCTATAGGAAATGTAATACGGTATTGTAATTGCTCATCTGTATCAACAGGTATTGCGTATAAAAAGTTTTCTCTCGTTTCGTCCACGATATAGAGCGCTTCCACTTCTCCTCTCTCTGAATGTAATTTCAATTTCTCACCCTTTTTCGCTTGGAATTGAAATGTTAACGTCGCTGGTTCATTCGGATGCAATGCACCAAATAATAGAGAAACTTCATACTCCCCTATTTTTTTTGTAAGCACACTATCGATTGGAAATTTTACTTTTTTCTTATTTTTCTCCTCTATTTCTCTCCCAAAATCTTTCTTCGCAAATGATTTCACAGACTTGTTTTTGTCTTCATATAAAAATATTGTATATCTTTCATCTTTCGCTATTTTGGAAGATACCTTATATGATCCATTCCCTGCAAATGTAGGTTTCATTTGTTGTACATGTTTTAATTGTCCGTCTACAATAACTGCCCGAATTTGATCATTCACACCACGAACTTCGTTATTTTTATTATTTAGCAATTGAAACAAAATATCTACTTTCTCATTTCCTTTTCCATTTGACACATCCCATTTCACTTCCTGAACATCACCTACAGTCTCTGTAGTTTCCTGATACTTTTTTATGTAAAATCCGCCTACTACAATAAATAGCAAAGCAACAAGTCCAATGACAAGATTTTTCAAAACATCACCTACCATTTTTATTGTCTCTGTTCATACAAAACTTCTTACATATATATTCTAGATTATGATTTATGAAATCCTCCTGCTTTGCACATATTACAAATAATTAAAAGATTTTAATTGAAAGGATTGATAGTGTATAATGCAAATGATATTGATTTCTATCAATACATTATAAGGAGGGCTTTTCATGAGTGTACATATTGAAGCAAAACAAGGCGAAATTGCTGAATCTATTCTATTACCTGGTGATCCATTACGTGCAAAATATATCGCTGAAACATTTCTAGAGGACGTTACTTGCTATAATAACGTGCGTGGTATGTTAGGTTTCACTGGAACTTATAAAGGAAAACGCGTATCTGTTCAAGGTACAGGTATGGGTGTTCCTTCTATTTCTATTTATGTAAACGAATTAATCCAAAGCTACGGAGTTAAAAATTTAATTCGCGTTGGAACTTGCGGTGCGATTCAAAAAGACGTAAAAGTACGTGACGTTATTATTGCAATGACAGCTTGTACGGATTCTAATATGAACCGTTTAACATTCCCAGGTTTTGATTTTGCCCCAGCTGCAAACTTTGACCTTTTAAAGAAAGCTTACGATGCTGGAACTGAAAAAGGCTTACACGTTCGTGTTGGTAATGTTTTAACAGCAGATGTATTTTACCGCGAAAGCATGGACATGGTTAAAAAACTTGGAGATTATGGTGTACTAGCAGTAGAAATGGAAACAACTGCTCTTTATACATTAGCAGCGAAATACGGTGTAAATGCGTTATCTGTATTAACAGTAAGCGATCACATTTTCACTGGTGAAGAAACAACATCTGAAGAGCGTCAAACTACATTTAACGAAATGATTGAAATCGCTTTAGATGCAGCAATTCAACAATAATACATTAAAGAACTCGTCATACGTCTGTCGAGTTCTTTTTATGTGACTTTTTATTAAAAACTACTTTCAGAAGAGACAGATTTTCTCCTCTACTTTTTTGTAACGTTTGTTATAATTAAGAAATCATTTACAGTATTTCTCACAAGAGGTGACGCAGTGAAAAACAGAAGTATAGTCTTTAAACTATTTTTATTAACATCAACATTATTTACAATCATATTCCTCCTTTTTTTCTTAGGACAATCTCTATTTTTAGAGAAATTTTACATTAATAAAAAAGTAAAAACAGTTCAAACTGCTTTTGAGAAGTTCGTAAATACTTACGAAGAAAGTGGTAAAACTTATGAGGAAATTCGAAAACTAAAACAAGAATTTCATGATAAAACAAATGCTGAAATGCAGTTTTTAAATACGAACGGCATTATTAAAAGTGACAATAATTTCTACATTGATGTAATTAATCCTAAAAATAATAAAGCATATTCCATTCCACTCAATAATGTTTTAACGCCAGAAGAATATAATAAATTCGAAAACTTAGGATTGAAAAAAGATGGGATGATAAACGTCGTCGGTTTTGTACAAGATTCCACCATAACACCACTAGAATTGACAACAAACTATAATCGATGGCAAAACGAAAATGTCAACTCAGATTTTCAATCCATTAATGGAAACCCTGCTAAAAATAGACTTACAAGCCGATCCAAAACTGTGACTCAAATTGAGTTTACTGGTATCGTATCTAAGTTACAGCTTCCATCCAAAGCAGATGTTCGTCTTGCAAATGATTTTGAAACATTACAAGCCGTTCAATATTTTGCAGAGATTATTAGAAATGGCACTGCTAACTCACACCAATTAAACACTTATATAATAGATGGTGGAGAGAATATAAAAAATAGTATCTTTGTAAAACCTATTGTGGAAAATGGAAAAATTACAGAATACGCTTTTGCGATAGCATCTTTACAACCTGTTAATGAAGCGATGCTCGTTTTAAAGGATTATTATGTTTATGCCTTAATCATCGTATTTCTCGTAATTATTTTATTATCTTTCTACTACTCAAAAATCATTGTGAAACCATTAATTAAAATGAATCGCGTTACAAAAAAAATGGCCAATTTTGATTTTAGTGAAAAATTACCTGTGACAGCAGACGATGAAATTGGCGGGCTTTCCGGTAGTATTAATACGTTATCTGTAAACTTAAAAGACCGAATCGATCGATTAAATGTTGCCAATACAAAATTACAACAAGATATTGAACGTGAACGTCAATTAGAGAAAACGCGAAAAGAATTCATTTCTGGTGTATCACACGAATTAAAAACACCACTTAGTGTAATTAGAAGTTTCGCAGAAGGAATTAAAGATGGCGTTAGTAAAGATACGATGTATTACACAGATGTTATTTTAGAAGAAACAGAAAACATGAACAGACTTATTGTTGAAATGTTAGAATTAGCAAAACTAGAATCTGGTACGTACAAACTAGATATGACGACATTCTCAATCGGTGAATTAATTCAACAAGTCTATACAAAGTTATTATTTAGCATGGAGGAAAAGCATTTACAAGTGAACGTAGATGTAGACTCTTCTATATTCGTTAAAGCGAATCGTAGTCGTATTGAGCAAGTCGTTGTGAACTTACTTAGCAATGCAATTCGCTATACGCCAGATGGAGAAAAAATACATGTCTCCGTTATAGAACTGGAAGATATAGTAAAAGTCAAAATCGAAAACACAGGAAACCCTATCCCTGAAGAAAGTCTTGAAAAAATTTGGGATCGTTTCTACCGTTTAGATGCATCTCGTAGCCGTCATACTGGAGGTACCGGTCTCGGGTTATCTATTGTAAAAAACATTTTAGACCTCCACCATGCCGAGTACGGTGTATATAACACGACTAATAGTGTTGTATTCTACTTTAATTTACAAAAAGTAAAAGAAGTCAAATAATTTGTCTTAATTTCACTAGGAGTTCACATGAAATTCACACTCTCCCTTTATAGTAGGAAACAAGTTAATCCTTTCCTTTACACACATAAAAGAGGAGAGTGCGTGAAATGAAACAAGCAGGACAACCTATTCAAAATGAAAAACAATTAGAAACTATCAAAAATATACTTTTACAATCTTCGAAACGTGATGGCTTATTATTCGTATTAGCTGTAAATTCTGGCTTAAAAGTAAGTGAAATCTTACAATTAAAAGTTAGTGATGTAATCGATGAACATGAAAATGTTCGCCATTCCATTTTATTTTACAATGAAAAAGTAAAGAAACATAAATGGTTTGCTGTAAATGAAGACTTGCAGCACGCGATCGAAGACTACATGAAAGAACGTAAAACTTGGAAACGTAATGAACCATTATTAAAGTCTCAAAAAGGAACAAAATCTATTACGAGACAACATGCATGGTACATTTTAAACAAAGCTGCAAAAGAAGTTGGATTAGAAGGGATTAGCTCACATACACTTCGAAAAACTTGGGGATATTGTGCATACAAATCAGGTGTTGATATCGCATTTTTACAACACTTCTTTGATCATAGTACTCCATCAAAAACTTTAAAGTATATCGGTATTGCTTAATAACTCTTATACATAAAAAAGGTTACCATTTATAAATGGTAACCTTTTTTATGTTTCACATTCTCTTTTCTTGTCTCTCCTATATTGTAGTGGTACTCTAATAGTAAGGGGGAGAAATTATGAACACATTAACAATTGAATTACCGAAAGAAACGGCTGAAAAACTTGATTTATTAAAACAAGCTTATGAAAAGAAAACAGGTGCTTCCATTTCTGAGAGTACTCTTGTTCAAACACTTATCTCAAAAGAGTTTATCCAAGCGATAACTCCTTTTGATTTACAACAATTCGTCACTGGAAAAGAACAGCATTAATTGCTGTTCTTTTTTTTGATATTTTATTAGGAGTTTACTAGCATTCTCCCCCGAAAAACTTCTTTGCTTCAGCCAAACCTTTTATCAAGAATCTTCCTACCCGTTAATGTCTCATAAAAAGTTTATTATTTATTTTTCGGAAAACTATTGACAATGATAATGATAACCATTATCATTTATTACGAAGCCAACAATTGATGAATCAACCAAACGCTCAGTAACATTGTTACCCCTCTTTTTCATATAGAAAGGCACTGTACATTCCCCCTGTTTGTACAGTGCCTTTCTTGTTTATTATCATTCAAACAAATTTAATTGCTCAGGCTTCGGCTCACCATATGTAATGTTCATCATTTTCATAAGCTGTTTCGCATTATCCGCTGCATCTCCGCCCGAATTATTGTTAAATAGTACATATATGTCCTTTGTCTTCTTTTTTAATTGCTCTAGTCTTTCTACCCATTCTTCTAATTCTTTATTGTTGTAGCGATATAAGCAACGAACCGCTCTCCAATTTTCCCCTTTATCAAGCCACCCATGAACATTCCTACCATGAAAACGTATTAACACCATCTCTGCATTCGTTACTTCTAATACGAGCGGTACCGAACCTATCCCGGCCTGCGGCTCATCGCAAATGGTATGAATCCATTTCTCATGTTCTAGAAACTGTATCGTCTTATCTTTCATTTCGGGATAAAACCATGTTTGATTTCGAAATTCTATGGCACACGGTAAACCTTCCATTTTTTCTTTCGTATATCGAAGAAAATCCACATTTTTCTTTTTACAATCAAACCATGGTGGATATTGAAATAAAATCATTTTTAATTTATCAGCTTCTATTAAAGGCAGAATAGATTGTTTGTACACATCAAACATCTCATCAAACGTAGAAAAAGGGATTTCACCTTTCATATGTCCTGTCATTCCTTGATATGCTTTTACTATAAAAGCAAAATCTTTCGGTGTTTCCATTGCCCATTTTGTATAGTTTCGTGCAGGTTGCATCGCATAAAACGAACTATCCACTTCCACTATAGGAAAATACTCACTATATGTTCGTAATTTATTTCTATTTTCATAGGGATCTATATATAAAGAATCATGATCTCCCCACCCTGTCACTCCAATGAAAAGCAAATATATCCCTCCCTTTTTAACTTCACCTTCTATTCATTCTACTCACTTCCCGAACACTTCAGCTAATCAATTTTATTAAGTAGCCCCTTCTTTCAGAGTATCCGTATAAAAATATGATATACTAGATGGAAGAATTTTTAAATTGAGGGGTTATTTATTTATGCTTCCAAACGATGATATTGTATCTCATGAAAAACGAATAGAAGAATTAGAAAATAAAGTACGTTTTTATGAAGAACTTGTGAATCAATTACCACATCATTTCACATACAAAAATCCACATATTGGTTTACAAATAAAGAAAACGAGAACGACTCATTCCATTCAAAACATAAAAAAAGAAAATAAAGAGGCTGATTTTCAACTTACTTGCGATTCATTATTTTTATTTGAGCAACTTGAAACATACTTCATTCATATTTTTGATGCTTTTTCACATCATGTAACCTTTGTTGATGCTAAAGGAAATATCACTTTATGTAACCAAGCTGCAGCAGATGATTTTGGTGTAGTACGAAATGATATAATCGGAAAGCCAATTCAACAATTACTACAATTGCCAGAAGAAAAAATTAAAGCTCTTGAAACATTAAGGACGGGAACAGAAATATATAATGAAGAAGTTTTAGACAAAAACTATGGCATTTTAAATAACCGAATTATTCGTGATTATAACGGAGAGATTTTTAGAGTTATTAGTGTCTTTCATTATTTAAACACAGAACGTGATGCAGAGAAATTTTCTTTAGCAGGGCGAATTGCAGCTGGGATTGCACATGAAGTACGTAATCCTCTTACAACCGTACGAGGTTATTTACAATTTTTACAAGAAACTGTTTCTCCATCTAATAAAGAATTATTTAAAAACTTACTTATTCCCGAATTAGACCGCGCAAATAGTATTATTACAAAATTTTTAGCTATTTCAAAAACACGCGAATTTACAAGAGAACCGTTTCCTATTAATACATTTTTACGTGAGTATATTCAACAGTTACTAGCTAGTGAAGTCTTTTTACATAATATTTCAATTGATTATAATTTTTCTACCGAATTAGATGATGTATTAGTCCATATTGATCGTCATGAACTTGTACAAGTTTTTTTAAACCTATTTCAGAATGCTGTCGATGCTCAAGGTGAAAAAAAACTTTCTATCCAAATTACTAGTTATCGTCTAGATAATTTTGTTCGTATTACTTTCACTGATAATGGAATTGGTATTCCAACAGCCATTCAAGAGTATATCTTTGATCCATTCTTCTCAACAAAAGATTCGGGCACAGGACTGGGCTTGTCAGTAACGAAGAAAATTATTCAAAATCATAACGGTACATTAAAAATGACCAGTAATCAAGATGGTACAACTTTCACTATTTCAATTCCAATTTTACCTAAAACAACCCTTGAAAGATTAAATGACTACAAATGAGGTACTCCTCCACAAACTGCATGCCAATTGTTAAATACCTACAACAATTAGCATGCAGTTTTTTATGTTGAATTTTTCGTCTTTACATTATATAAACTTTCTCTTTATCTTACTTATTTTTGCTAAGAGGGCCGATTTCTTATTTTTTTAGAAATGGTAGTTTGTCCATCACGAATTTAGTATAAATTTCATTTTAATATATAGTAACGACTATTGATTCTATGAAAGAAAGGAATGAAAAGAGGAACAATAAAAATAAAGGAAAAGTATTTTATGGTAATGATTGTTGCGAAGTCAGAGCTTGTAGTTATATTAACATCTCTAAGTCCGAACTTACAGAATTCGTTAGACTTCTTCAATCTCTTGGCCAAGCTATTCAAGCTGTCTTTCAAAACCCTTCTCAAAATAATATCGATAACTTGATTGCTGCCCTAAATAACCTACAAAAATTCCTCAATTGCTTAGATTTATCTCCAGCACAAAAACAAATTGGAAATTCTATTATCGCTAATCTATTAACTATTTTAAAAACAAAACCTTTCTCATGCGGAGCATTGTACGTTGAGCTACAAAGCTTGCTTAATTATTTATTGTATATCGCTAAGTTATTCAAAGTAGATTGCTGCACTATCGACAAACTAGTTAAACTCATAACAGAGATCCAAACTATCCTAGTTCAATACGGGTCAGGTTGCCTTGGAGGAGGAGCAACAGGAGCTACTGGGGCTACTGGACCTCAAGGTGCTACTGGTGCTCAAGGACCAGCTGGCGCTACTGGTGCTCAAGGTCCGGCTGGCGCTCAAGGTGCTACTGGCGCAACAGGTGCCGCGGGTACTCCAATTCCTGTAACTATCGCAGCTATCGGAAACTCAAATCCACAAACTATATCCCCTGGAACAAACATCCAATTCAATCAAGTTTTTGAATTAACTAATATCTCTTTCAACGATACTTCAGATACTTTAACAATTTTAGAAACAGGCGTATATGATATTAGTTTCTCAGCGTCTACAACTTTCCCAGGATCTTCACCATTCGGATTCGGTATTTCATTCAATGGCCAACCACCTAATCGTAACTTCTCAACTAACGTTATCGGTAGTGCTGTTTCTTTCTCTACAATCGTTACTTTACAAGCTGGTACAACGATTGCTGTACAGCCTACAGCAAACACTATTTCTATTCCTAACACAGGCGATACGACTGCAACACTATCCGTATTCCGAATTTACTAATTTTCAATCAATAAGTATATTTATAATAATATGTATCGTTTAACCGTGCATTAAATCTCTCTTTATATAGAAAGGAGCACTTATTTGGGAGGATAAGTGCTCCTTCTTTACGTTTCTTTACCTCAAATTTACTCTATCTTAATCCTCATTTTGTATGATAAATAGTGAAGTCAAAGATATGAAAGAGGGATGAAAATGAGAGTTATGTCACTAATACGCATTTGGTTTTCTCTTATGGTATGCATTATTTTATGTGTAGGATTTTTTTTAACTCTAAAATATTCCACTATATCAAAAGCAGAGAGAAAAACTGTTCCATACAAACTTTTGTATACAAAACAAAGCAACATCCCTTATTCCAATACCACAAAGAATGAAAAAAAGGTTATAAACGGAATGCTTATTACGAAAGCTTCTAGTTCCGAAGCGTTACTTCAAATTGCTGAAACGATTAAAGATCAGTATACAAATAAAAAAATCGATGAAATCACACTTTCTATCCACAATGAAAACAATGGTAATTACGAAGAAGAATTACTTTACGAGCCTATTAGTAAAGGAAAAATAATCGTCACATACGATTCTCAATCCTTTGGCAGTACAAATGTTACACTTAACGAGTAATACTATTTATCCCAATTGATATGGGCTAACAACTCGTAGAGATAGATACAGCTCCTCCCACCGATTAAAAGTTCACTTAATTTCTCATACGAAAAAGAGGCGAATTTCGTTATTCGCCTCTTTCTTTTACCAAAATGAAGGAATCCATTCTTTCACTTTATCAATCCACTCTTGTTGCTCTTCTTTTCTTTGCTGTTCCTCTTCTTTTCTTCTCTTCTCTTCTTCTTTTCTTCGTTTTTCCTCTTCTATTGTATTCAATTGTTTTTTATAATCAGCCTCAGATATGAGCGATAACTGGAATGCTTTTTGAGCTGGATTGGCATTCGCTTTTTTCATAATATCCCGGAACATTGTCGTCGTAATTTGACTCCCCCCTGGAACATAATGATCGCTATCTGTTTTATCAAACCCTACCCAAATCGCACCTACTAAATCTGGTGTGTATCCAACAAACCATGAATCCTTTGCACCGGTGCTTGGTCCATTTACAATTTGAGTAGTTCCTGTCTTACCAGCCGTATCAACATTATTAACTTTCGCCTTTTCGCCCGTTCCCTTTTCGACAACACCTTTTAATAAATATGTCATCTTTTGAGCAATTTTCTCGCTCGTCACTCGTGTCTCTTTCTTATACCACTTTCCAATTGTTTCACCTTCAGCATTTTGTATCTCTCTAATCGCATGAGCTTCCACTTGGACACCATCATTTGCAAATGTACTGTATGCTTGAGCCATTACAAATGGAGAGGTCCCAACATGCATCCCGCCTAAAGCAATTGGATACGTACGATCTTCTGGCACTAATGGAATACTAAATCGCTCTAAAGATTTCAATCCTTTATCCAATCCAATTTGTTCCAATAGCCAAACAGCCGAAACATTGTACGACTTTGCCACGGCTTCATACATTGTCACATCACCGTGAAAAGTGTGATCACTATTTTGCGGTTTATATTCTTTAATATTAAATGGTTCATCTTTTAATATATCGTATACTTCATACCCTTGCTCTAAAGCTGGTACATATACAGCCAGAGGCTTTAACGTTGAGCCAGGTTGTCTTTTTAATTGGGTTGCATGGTTAAACTGTAAAAACTGATACGGTCCTCTACCTCCAACTAAAGCTGGTACACCACCTGTTTTTGGATTCATAAGAACTACACCCGTTTGCATAAGCTGGTCTGAGCCATTATCTTTGAAATAACTCTCATTATTCACAACGTCTTCTACAGCCTGTTGTTTTTTCGGATCAAGCTCTGTGTAAATACGATAACCACCTGCTAAAATTTCATTTTGTGTTAATTCGTACTTGTCCATAGCTTCCCTAACAATATAATCTACATATTGAGAGTATTTCCCCTTGTATTTATCATCCACACCACGTTTTAGCACAAGACCGCTCTCTTTTTCTTTATTATACTGTTCGTCAGAAATATATCCTTGCTCTTTCATTAAACTTAATACAACATTACGTCGTTCGATTGACTTATTAAAGTTTTTATATGGTGAATACGCAGACGGTGCTTTAATCAAGCCAGCAATCGTTGCAGCCTCTGAAACCGTTAAATCTTTTACATCTTTATCAAAATAAGATTTAGCTGCCCTTTTTATACCCCAAGCACCTTCACCAAAATAAATTTGGTTCATATACATTTCAATAATTTCATCTTTCGTATACGTACGCTCTATTTTTTTTGTTAAAAAATATTCCTTTATTTTTCGAGAGTATGTGCGGTCTTGTGTCAGAAATACATTTTTCGCAAGTTGTTGTGTAATTGTACTTCCTCCTGCTACAACTTCTCCTGCTGTAATATTTTTAAAAACTGCACTTATAATTCCACTATAGTAAATACCGTGATGGTTAAAAAACTCCTTATCTTCTACTGCAACAATTGCCTGAACCATAATGTCAGGAATATCTTTCCTTTTAACACCTTCTGTTTTAGAAGAAGCTAATTTAGTCGCAACTTCATTATTTGCATCATAAATTAAGGTCGGTTGCGGAACAGCTTGTTTTAATTCAGATATGTCTTGAATGGAAATTATTATATTTATAGCAACAAATAGAGTAGCGAGTAAACTCCCTAATACAATTAATGAATTACGAAATTTCTTCCTCTTGTTGAACCACTCCTGCATTTTTTTTAAGTGAGTGTTCTTCAATTTCATTCGTTCACTTCCTTCGTTTGTTTACACTCTTCTTTTCAAAAGGAAGAATATACCTCCTTTTAAATTTATTATAATAACGTAGTCGTTCCTATAGTGTAAAGCTTTTCTTTCACATTCATACTTTTTGCAAGAAAAGGACATTCTACAAGTAAGATATTCATTATTGATTATTAATATTATTAATACAACAATGAGAGTTATGTTAAGTTTTTGTAAACTTTTCGATAAAATGTTTTAAAAAACGACAGTTTTTTGTTAGAATTGATTAGCCAATATATTTTACATATATTACTTTTGTGGGGGTAACTAATAATGGTATTTAAATCAAAAAAAGATAAATTTTCTGAAATGTTAATGAATGTTTCAGAAAATTTAAAAGAAGGCGCGCAGTTTTTCGTGGAGTATAAAATTAAAAATGCTAGCGATTTAAAAGAGTTTTCTATGCGCATGAAAGAGTATGAGTCAAAAGGTGACTCATTTATTCACGAAATCATTATGGAGCTAAACAAAGCGTTTATTACTCCAATTGAACGTGAGGACATCCTACAACTTGCAATGAGTATGGATGATGTATTAGACGGATTAGATCATAGTGCTGGTCTATTCGAAATGTATTCTATTACAGAAGCTGATGAATACATGATTAAATTCGTTGAAGCAATTAATCAATGTGCGATTGAGATTGCAAATTCTGTTGAACTACTGTCTAAAAAGAAGTTAGTCGACATTCGTACGAACGCGATTAAGATTAAGGATTACGAATCACAATGTGATGATATTCGCCGTCATGCAATTAAGCACTTATTCTCTCGTGAGAAAGATCCGATTAAGATTATTCAATACAAAGAGATTTACGAAGAGCTTGAAGAAGTAGCGGATAGCTGCCAAAGCGTTGCAAACGTATTAGAAACAATTATTATGAAGAACGCGTAAGGAGTTTGATCATGGATACACTCTTGATACTGACCGTTTTAGTAGTCATTTGCGCTTTAGCTTTTGACTTTATCAATGGATTTCACGATACAGCAAACGCTATTGCAACGGCTGTTTCAACGAAAGCTCTAAAGCCTAGACATGCAATTATTATGGCAGCTATTATGAACTTTTTAGGTGCGATGACATTTACAGGTGTAGCAAAAACGATTACAAAAGATATCGTTGATCCATTTGCCTTGCAAAATGGTTCGCTTGTAATTTTAGCTGCTTTGCTTGCGGCAATAGCTTGGAATTTAATTACTTGGTACTACGGTATTCCAAGTAGTTCTTCGCATGCAATTATCGGCTCAATCGCAGGTGCAGCTATCGCTGCTGCCGGTATTAGCTCGTTAAATCTTAAAGGGTTCATAAAAATTCTTGAAGCTTTAATCATTTCACCGATTATCGCTTTTGTTATTGGTTATATCGTATACAGTATTTTTAAAGTGGTCTTTAAAAACTTTAATTTAACGAAAACGAACAAAAACTTCCGTTTATTCCAAATTTTCACTGCAGCATTACAAGCTTATACACATGGTACGAATGATGCACAAAAAGCAATGGGAATCATTACGATGGCTCTTATGGCCAATAACTATCATACTTCTGACGACATCCCGTTCTGGGTACAATTATGTTGTGCAATCGCAATGGGTCTTGGTACTTCTGTTGGCGGATGGAAAATTATTAAAACTGTCGGTGGACAAATTATGAAAATTCGTCCTGTAAATGGTGTAGCTGCTGATTTATCATCATCACTTGTTATTTTCGGCGCAACATTCATTCACTTACCGGTTAGTACAACGCACGTTATCTCTTCTTCTATTTTAGGGGTTGGTGCTTCACATCGTGTGAAAGGTGTAAAATGGGGAACTGCAAAACGCATGTTAATTACATGGGTTATTACACTTCCTATTTCAGCTTCGTTAGCTGCATTATTTTTCGCTTTATTACACTTAATCTTTTAATTAAAAGTCGTCTTCCTTATTTTTCTAGGAAGACGACTTTTTTGTGAACAAACCTTTTTCTTATTAAAAAGCGTGTATAATAATTGGTGGATAAGTTATATAGAGGAGTTGGCAATTTTGGAATACATCATGTTACTTTTCATCGGGTTAATCGCCGGGACAGTCGGGAGTCTAGTCGGGCTTGGTGGCGGAATTATTATTGTTCCGTTATTAATCGGATTACACAGTCTATCACCACAACTTGCAGTAGGAACTTCAATGGTAACAGTCGTTTTTACAGGACTATCTTCCACCCTTACTTATATGAAGCATAAACGAGTAGATTACAAAAGTGGACTTATTTTATTTATCGGGAGTGGCCCTGGTGGTATCATCGGCTCGTGGGCAAACAAATTTTTAAACCAAGATACATTTTCTTTATATTTTGGGATTTTCCTTATTTTTGTCTCCATTCTTCTTATGTTACGAGACAAATTAAACCCCCTTTCTTTATCAAATATGACGGTAATTAAGCGTTCTTTTACAGATAACGAAGGAAACACTGTACACTATCAATTTCCACCGCTTCTCGCAATCTTTATCGCCTTTATAGTTGGTTTTATATCTGGATTATTTGGAATTGGCGGCGGTGCCTTACTTGTTCCAGCAATGATGCTACTTTTTGCATTCCCAGCACATATTGCTGTAGCAACTTCGATGTTTATCGTATTTTTATCAGCAATTGTAAGTTCTGCAACTCACATCTCCCTTGGAAATGTCAGCTGGGTTTACGCATTAATTCTTATTCCTGGTGCATGGATTGGCGGGAAAATCGGGGCTTATATTAATACAAAATTAAGTGGTAATGCCGTAATTAATTTATTACGTATCACATTAATTATTCTCGGAACTAGATTAATCATTACTTCTTTTTTATAACGCGTTCTTTTTAGAATGCGTTTTTCTTATACACATGAATATAAAAATCCTCCTAAGAGAACAAATAAAATTAAACAAACACATAATAACATATAGTTGGAAATATGTACTTTCTTCAAGTTGACCACTCCTATAACTGCGACTGTTATCTTTATGATAGCGAAAAAATAATTCCCTTGCAGTTACAAAGTGCTAACAATGCAAAATCATTTATTACAAATTTTATCCTTATATTTCATTTCTTTGTATATTCTATCGTTTTAATAAAAAAAGATGTCATATTGACATCTTTTTTAGTGAAGAAGTGACCATCCCATAAAATCCTCATGTACTTGGCACGCCCTCTTATCGTTTCGATCATATAATTCAGCATAACTATCTGTTTCTTCATCATAAGCCATCGTATAAATAATTTGGCCGTCTACTTCAACGGATAACACGACTCCACCTTTCATCTCTTCTACATGAATGATAGCATTCGCCGGAATTCTCATATCCGTCATTTTTATCGCATCTAACAATATACTAAACCCCCTACAGCGTATTCATTGCTAGTACTATTACACACTAAATAGTATACTACTGTAATAGCATATATTTCGTCAATGAAATTGCTATTTAAAAGCATATTGTCTTTATACATATACGCTAAAATAGAAGAAATAGAAATGTTTAAATGGGGGGCTAACATTGATTCTACACAAAGGAGATGTACTATTCCGTCAAGGCGAGGACGGTCCTTTATATTTTATAAAAACAGGTTTATTAAAAGTAGTACGGATAGAAAAAGATGGAACACCATTTCTATTCAACATTATCGTTCCAGGTGAAACGATACCTCACCATTCTTTAATTTCACCGAAGGAATATCACGGTACAGCAATCGCTTTAATGAAAACAGAAGTTGAACCTATAATTAGTAATGAATGGTACGATCAACTTCAGGCAAATCCTGCATCATATGCAAATATTGCTATGCAACTACAATCAAAATTAAGAATGATGCAACAGCGTATCGATCAATTGACAACCGTCTCTCCGAAAGAACGTCTACATCGTTTACAAGAATGGTTCACACTATATTTAGGTGACATTCCTATATATGAAATATTAACACAAACTGAAATCGGTCAACTCATAGGTATACGCCGTGAAACGGTAAATCGGCTGTTACGAGAACAAATAAAAAACGAGGTAAAATAATACCTCGTTTTTTACTTATTTCAAACTTCATCTATTGTAAGCTTGCTGCTGGACCGAAAAATTCATAATGAATATGCTCTTGTTCCACACCTAAATTAGTTAGTGCAGCATTTATATGCTTCATAAATGGTACGGGACCACAGAAATAAAATTCTGCTTCAGTTGTCGGAATAATAGTTTGTAACCATTCAGCTTCAATGAAACCTTCTTTATCAAAGTTCTTCATTTCCAAATCTTTTTCAGTTGGTGCAGAATAGCAAGTGTATGCTTTAACTTGTTCGTATTCATTATCTACTGCCTCAACGTGTTCTTTCATTGCATGTGTATTACTATTTATCGCTGCATGAACAAAACATACATTACGTTTTGAGTTTTGTTCAATTAATGTATTTAGCATACTCATCATTGGTGTAATACCTACTCCACCACTAATTAGCACAACTGGTAATGTTGAATCCATATTTAATACGAAATCTCCTGCTGGTGCACTTACTGGTAACATATCCCCTTCTGCTACATGATCGTGTAAGTAGTTAGATACTTTACCGTCCGTTGTATCTACACCTTTTTCTTTCTTTACACTAATACGATAATATTCTTTTCCAGGAGCATCTGATAAACTATATTGACGATTATGTGTATACGTTTCACCTTCTATATTTATTTGAATCGTTACATATTGTCCTGGGATGAATGAAGAAACTTGCCCTCCATCTTCAGGTTTTAAATAAAATGATGTAATAACGTCGCTTTCCGTAACTTTTTTAACAACCACAAAGTTACGGAAATCTTTCCATCCACCTTCTTTATGTGCCGCTTCTTCATACATCTCTGCTTCAATGCTAATGAATGCATCAGCAATGACACCATAAGCTTCTCCCCATGCATTTAAAACTTCATCAGGTGCACCTGCAACCTCTTTAATTGCACGTAGTAAACATGTACCTACAATCGGGTAATGCTCTGCTTTAATACCTAAACTTCTATGCTTATGACCAATTTGTTTTACAACCGGAATAATAGCTTCTAAATTATCAATATACGTTGCAGCTGCATAAACAGCATTCGCTAGCGCTTGTTGTTGTCTTCCCTTTTTCTGATTTGTATGGTTGAAAATATTTAATAACTCCGGATGTTCCGAAAATAAAATTTGATAAAATCTCGTTGTAATTTCAACGCCTTTTTCTTGTAATAATGGTACTGTTGACTTTACGACTTCAATTGTTTTTGCACTTAACATTGTATCCCACTCCTCTATTTCCTTAACTGTTTTTAGTTTAACTGAATTGTATAGTACATATTGTGATTTTAATCACTATTAACACGGTGTTTTTGTGAATAATATATGAACATTGCACTTACAAAAGAAAATAAGCCAACTAGAATTTCTAGCTAGCTTATTATTTGGACTGTATAGCTTGTTCAATTACCCTTATATCTTTTCCATCTCCAAACTCTGTATACCCCCAGATGTTCGTTTCACCTCTATATTTATTTACTATAATATCTAAGTCATGGTATACACGATGTGCATAAACTACATACTCAATATTTTGAAGTTCCACACCTTTTTTTACAATTTCATAGCTTCTATTTACATCACGTTTTATTTTTTCATTCTTTATTTCTGTATGTATATTTTTTAAAGATGATTCTTGTTGTTGAAACCATTGTTTAAATTGGTTCCAGTCCCCTTCTGTATAATTCTCTGCTTTACCGTAATTTAAGAAATTATTATAACTTTCATGCGTCATACGAATAAAATCTAGCACTTTTGTCTCTTCTTGCACATCTTCTATTTGAGCTATTGTACTTACCTCAGCAGGCTTATTCGCATAATGTAATAGCAATTTCATAAGACTATAGCTCGCAATGATCATTACGATAATAATCCCGAATACAATTAACAATTTCTTCATATACAGAACTCCTTCTCTACTAAAGATATTACAATGTATGACTATACTTGTAACATTCTCTCGTAGAAATATAATTCCTGTATAAATTCTTCCTATCATTTCGACAATATTTTTCTATACATTTCTCGTTGGTAAATGTTCTTGTAAAACAATGTACCCTTCATAAGCTGTGTAACCGAGTATAGCCATTAATCCGATATAACAAGCAAAGACTGTCCATTTTGTTTTCATATCAACTTTATAATAGTTTTCCTGTTGTCTCTTTTCTGTTTCCCATTCCTGTAATTTTCTTTCTGACATTTCAAATGCTTCTCTTATATGAATTGTATGCGTTTCTTTTTCATCTTCATATGGAACGTAATCAAGCGGCTCAAACTTTGGTAAAAGATGCTCTAACACTTCAATCTTTTGAAGTTCTCCTACTTTTAATTCTTTCTCTCTTTCTTTTTGCCTTAATATATTTATTTCATGTTGCATCATATATATATTTCGATGCACCGCACCTGTTTCTTTTAACTCCTCTTCAAGTCTTGCAACATATTCTTTCATTCCATCAATTCTATATCCTAATTCCTTAATTGGCTCATCTCTCTTTATTACTCTATATAATTCCATACAGCCGATAATAAAAATAAATCCTCCCAAAATACTTTTAAAGTAAATGGCATAACAGAGCAATACAATAAGACCCGCTCCCCAAATCTTTGTACTTACAACTGAGATAATTCGTCCACCATCTAATGGAGAAACCGGAATCAAGTTAAAGAAGTTAATCATACTTCCAAGTAAAATAATTAATGCCCAAAATGGCTCTTTCGTTATTATATAAAGTGGAATCGCAGGTAAAAATGACAACAATCCGAAAAGAGGTCCCATGAAGGCGATGTAAGCTTCATCTTTTGCATTTTTCGGCATCTCTTTCATCCCAATAAGAGCGCCCATAAATGGAATAAATATTGCTGGCGATGTTGGTATACCTTTTCTTTTCGCAGCCCATAAATGGCCCATTTCATGAATAAACAACAAATAAATGAGCGCTACCCCAAATTTCCAACCATATATAACCGCGTATGCTCCAAGTGATAGAAACATACTAAATACCGTTGAAAACTTTGCTAGTTTAAAAATTGCAAATACCCACTTTAACTTAGAAAGTAAAAATAGCCCTATTGCAACAATAATTCCCCATAATCCTTTTTTATTATTTTTCATATTCCTCTCCTTTATCTCTCATTAATGAATCATATTTATTCATCAAAACTATTCTTTTCTCTATTATGACATATTTTTTTCTATCGTTAGAAATAATGTTTATTTAATCCATTTTTAGCCAAAAATATAAATATAAGGAGGTGTTTGCAAATGAATTTACAATCTCTCATAATAGGCGCTCTATCGTTTTTAGCTTCAACTCTTATTTTTTATACCGTTAGTTACGTATTATTATTAGATTTGTTGCCCAATCACGTATTTATTGCCCTTGTCATCCTTTCCGCTCTTATGATTTCTTTTCTTATTACACGAAAATCAATGAATGAGCCCTCTGCAAAAGCAAAGTAATAGAGAGGGGGGTTTCCCCTCTCTATTATCATTTCCTAGGAAAGGCCATATAAACTTTACTAATTACCTTCATCCCGATCCGTAAGGGCTAATTAAAGTTTCATTTTATCTTTGTAAATCCATTTTTTCACCATACTCTTTAACAATTTGAATGATATTTTGAAAAACACCTATTTTTTCTTTTTTGCTATTTAATATTTTCAAATCATAATTTTCATAATATGTTTCTAATGACTTTAATTGTGATTCTGAAGCATCTTTTACCGGAACAGTAGCATGCAATTCATATTGTTTATACCCTTCCTTTACCTTTTCACCTGAAATTTTTTCACTCTCTTTTGCTCCAATTAATTTTTGAACTTTTTCTGGGAAAACGACTTGTAAATAATACTCTTGTTCCTTCTCTAACTTGTTGTATAGTGATTGTGAAATCGTATACCGCACCGTATAATTCACTTTTTGATCGCCTGCTTTAATATGAAACGCAGTAATCTGCAAATCTTTTTTTGTTACTTCCGTTAAAGGACCTACCTGCATCTCATCTTCTTTTTGTTCTAAAATATTTGGAAATATAGCCAAAAGCTTTTCTGTATCTTTTTTATTCAGCATATACATAGCTTTTTTATATTGTATCCATCCTCTTCTGTCTTCTCCTCTTAGCCATGCATAATATGTTTCTTTTTTTCCACCCCTATTAATTTGTATTTCATATTCCGGTTCACCAAAACTACCTGTTACTTCTTGTTTTTCCGTTTTATCTATAATGTCTATTACTAACTTAGCTTCTGATTCCTGTAACTTTTTCTCTTTATGTTTTTTTGGTATAACGGTTACCCCTATCGTTTCTTTCACTTCATTCACCGTCTCTTCCACTTTTTTTGTTTCTTTTTTTTGCTCTACTTGACCACAAGACGCTAGTAACATAGCAAATAACAATAATACATATTTCCTTTTCAACTTAATCCTCCTTTTACAATAAGAAATTCTTATACTCTTCATATAAAAAACAAAAACGTGACACACTATAAAATACGCTATACTAAGTATTGAAAGGAGGTCTTTTTCATGTCCATTAATTTTCACGATGCAAATAATAAATACACATACGCACAGCGAAACGCCCATATTTCTTGGGGAGAAATGATAAAAAGTATTACAAATATACAAAACAAGCAAATAATTGATATCGGCTGTGGTGGCGGGATTTATACGAAAGAACTTGCTCTTATGGGGGCCAAAAATGTCATTGGACTTGATTTTTCAAAAGAAATATTACAAGCTGCAAAAGAAAATTGTAGCGGCTTTCCAAATATTTCATTCATTCACGGTGATGCACATAGCGTCCCATATCCTAATGATACATTCGACATTGTTATTTCGCGCGCAGTGATTCATCATTTACAAGACATTCCTACATTTCTACGTGAAGCTTCTCGTATATTAAAGAAAAACGGTGTACTTATTGTACAAGACCGAACTATTGAAGATTGTACAATTCCTGGAAGCCCCGAACACATTCGTGGATATTTTTTCTCTACCTTTCCAAAACTCATTGAAATAGAATCAAAAAGGCGGCCAAAAACCACCACGATACAGCAAGAATTACAAAAACATTTTCTTCACGTGTTCCCCTCTCAAACACAATGGGAAGTACGAAAAATACATGATTCTGTAGAAGCATTGCTACAAGATTTATCACCTCGAACAGGTCGATCCATTCTATATGAATTAACAGATCATGAACTTTCTCAACTTCTACAACAGATCCAGACCGCATTACAAAGTATCTCTCCTATTATCGAAAGAGATCGGTGGACAATTTGGAGCGCCATGAAATTGTAAGGAAGGAAGCCTCACAACATAATGTGAGGCTTCCTTCTTTCATAATCTAATTTTGCAACACTCTTGATATCCTCCACTTCTGGCCTGTGCACTTCCACACTTCGGACATACTAAATATCTAGACTGATTTGTCAACAAACTACCTTTTTGAAAGAGTAAAACTTCTGCTTGTTTAAACGAACGCGAATAATATAACCACATAAAACCAATTATAGCAATAATGCCAAATAATACTCCCATCGCAAGCATTCCAGT
This sequence comes from Bacillus cereus group sp. MS39, assembly GCF_040448665.1. Lineage (NCBI taxonomy): Bacteria > Bacillati > Bacillota > Bacilli > Caryophanales > Bacillaceae > Bacillus > Bacillus cereus group sp. MS39. The sequence continues at coordinate 3,980,266 of NZ_CP123058.1, forward strand.
CACCTCTTTTGGTTTGTTCTTTCCAGCAAGTGGATTGTTGTATTATTCTCTGTAAATTCAAACAATACCTTCTTTACTCCTATAAATATCAACTTTCTCTATAAGTTTTACAATTCTCTACAACTTTTTACTCCCGTTTTACAATTCACCATTCCCTTTACAATAACGAATATCACATTCGATATTTCCATATATAAATACATCTTTCAAAAAAATGTTGACTTTCAAAAAAAAACATGTGACAATACTGTCAGAATACTTGAATAAAAATTCATTGACGAGAACGAGTACGTTATAGGACTGTCCCCCAGAGAGTTGGCGATTTGCTGAAAGCCAACGTTCAGTGCGTAACCGAAAATCATCTCCGAGAAGTAGAACCGAATGTTACAGTAAGTTCTTACCGGCTGTCCCCCGTTACAAGGAACACGTATCATGTTGTACGTTGTAAAGCCGTATACATATAGACTCATTTCTACATGTATAAATTAGGGTGGTATCGCGGGTAAATATAACTCGTCCCTTTCTTTAGGGACGAGTTTTTGTGTTCTTACAAATGAATTTAAAAAAGGAGGAAAAACAATGAACACTGTATCAAAAAAACATATTTTTTTCACGGGTCTTATGCTATTTTCTTTATTTTTTGGGGCAGGTAATTTAATTTTCCCTCCCATGCTTGGACAAAATGCAGGTGAAAACTTTTGGCCGGCAATGATTGGATTTTTACTAACAGGAGTCGGTTTACCATTATTAACTGTTATTGCAATTTCTTTATCAGGAAGCGGCATGCAACAACTCGCAAGTCATGTTCACCCATTATTCGGAATTTTCTTTACTGTAGTTGTATACATCGCAATCGGTCCTTCTATGGGAATTCCACGCGTTGCAAATGTCGCTTATGAAATGGGTGTTAGTTCTTTCTTACCAGAAACAATTCGTTCTAGTAACCTAGCACTATTTTTATACACAGTCGTCTTCTTCGCTATCGTATTTTGGCTTAGTTTAAATCCATCTAAACTTGTCGATCGCATCGGAAATATTTTAACACCTATTTTATTACTCTCTATTTTCTTACTATTTGTTAAAAGTGTATTTACACCACTCGGGCAATCAGGACCAGCGATGCAAGAGTATCAAACTTCTCCAATATTCAAAGGCTTTATGGAAGGATACTTAACGATGGATACCATTTCTGCGCTTGCATTTGGAATTATCGTTGTAAATGCCATTCGCTCTAAAGGTGTGAGTGATCGTAAATCCATTGCCATCGCAACAGCGAAAGCAGGACTTATTGCCGCTACTGGTCTCGTACTTGTATATGGTGCACTTGGCTGGCTCGGTGCAACTAGCGTCTCGCTCGGATATGCACAAAATGGCGGACAATTACTTACTGTTATCGTACAGCAATTATTCGGTCCATACGGTTTACTTCTATTATCTCTAATCGTTACACTCGCTTGTCTAACGACTTGTGTTGGACTTGTATCTGCGTGTAGTCAATATTTCTCAACATTATTGACTAAATTTTCATACAAAATGTTCGCGATTATTATTTGTGCGTTAGGATTATTAGTTGCCAACTTAGGTTTAACGAAAATTATTGCCATCTCTGTTCCAATTCTACTTGTTGTATATCCAGTTGCAATTGTACTCGTTCTACTATCGTTACTTCATAAATATTTCGGTGGATATCGCTCTGTTTATGTAGGTGCTTTAATTGGAGCAGCAATCGTAAGCGTATTTGACGGATTAAAACAAGGTGGCATTTCAGTTTCATTTATCACACCATATTTTGAATTTATCCCTTTATATAATGAAGGAATTGGCTGGCTAATACCAGCATTAGCCGGGGCTATTATCGGCCTTACAATCGCTAAGTTAAGCGGTGCGAAAAAAGTTCCCTTAATAACCGATTCCCGCGAAGTAAAAGCATCCTAAAAAACTCCCGAAAGGGAGTTTTTTACTTTTGATAAGCAGTATGATTAAAACTGCTTATTTTATATGCTTTCGTATAATATTCGATATTTGTATCCACTGTTTCTACTTTGACAACATCGTAGCAATCTTCTTGCTTTACTAAAAATAAATAGTACTCTTCTGTCGCCTCAACAATTGCAATTTTATCTGTTTCAACATTATATTGTTCACAAAGCGCTTGTAATGCGTTCACATAATCCCCTAATTTTTTAGACTTATCCATGCCAAATATCGTTTGAACTAACATACACTCTCTCCCCTTTGTATGTACTGTTAACAGTTTAATGATAACGCTTACATTTATTGACGTCAATAAAAAAATTTGGCGTAAACTAATAATCAGTGGGATAGCCCCCCACTGATTAAAGTTTCACTTTATCATTTCGTCAATTGATGTCTAAACGCATAAATAACCGCCTGTGTCCGGTCACTGACATTTAGCTTATTTAAAATATTACTCACATGTGTCTTTACTGTTTTGAGGGCAATAAACAATTCATCTGCAATCTCTTGATTACTTTTCCCCTCTGCAATTAATAACAAAATTTCAGACTCTCTTTCTGTTAACTCCTCGTGCAAAGGTTGTTCTTTCTTCTGACGCATACGAGACATCATTTTACCAGTAACTTTTGGCTCTAATACCGTTTCTCCATCATAAGTAGCTCGTACAGCGTCTGCTATATCACTTGCTCTTGATGTTTTTAATAAATAACTTGTCGCTCCAGCCTCAATAACAGGGTACAATTTCTCATCATCTAAAAAGCTCGTTACAACTACAATTTTCGCTTCTGGCCATTCCTGAATAATAGCACGTGTTGCTTCAACCCCATCCATCTCGTCCATGACAAGATCCATCAAAATAATATCTGGTCTTAATTGCAGTGCTAACTCTGAACCTTTTCTTCCATTTTCAGCTTCTCCAACTACTTCGATATCTGGCTGCGTTGATAAATATGCTGATACACCCATTCGAACCATTTCATGATCATCAACAAGTAACACTTTTATCATGATTCTCCCCCTCTCTCAATCATAATCGGTACTTTTACTTCTATTTGCGTCCCTTTAGCCGGGAAACTAAGTACTTTTAATGTCCCACCAATTTCATGAACACGCTCTTGCATTGATCTTAAACCATATGAACCAGCCTTATTCACTCCAACTTCAAATCCAACGCCATCATCAATAATTTTTAGAATTGCATATTGATCAATTTTCCGAAGACGTACTTCCGTTTTCTTCGCTTTCGCATGTCGTAAAGTATTGGATAAAGCTTCTTGCACAATACGAAATAAATGATCTTCTACACCTTTTTTCAATTCTATTGGCTCGATTAGCCATTCAATTTTCATATGTTGCTTTCGCGATAATTCCGTCAATAATTCCTCTATACCTTGTGTCAGTTTCTTACCTTCTAATTGTACAGGCCGTAAATGAAGAAGCAATGCTCTCATTTCTGATTGCGCATTTACAACCATATTTTCAACGAGCTGCAACTGCTTGTTTGTCGTTTCTGGAATTTCAGCTACTTGTTCATTAATAGCCGACATCATCATCGACATTGCAAAAAGCTGCTGACTTACAGAATCATGCAGCTCCCTCGCCAATCGATGCCTTTCTTGGGATATCGCTTCTTGTCTCATCTCTTCATTCCAATGAGCTCGTTCATTCGTTACTTTTTGAAAGAGTCCAGCTTGCTCCTCTAATCGACGAGCAAGACCGATTACTTTTCGTTCTACTTCATGAAATTCATCATCTGCAGTAAACGAAACATCGCTCGGAAAATTCCCTCGCTCCACTTCAAATAGAAAAGTATTTAATCCTTGTATACGCTGCTCTATATAGTAACCGATTGCATACCCTACAATTCCCCCGATAAGTAAACTTGTAGTCATAATAAACAAGCCAATTGGAACAGAAGCGATGGATTCCTTCCATAATAAATCATACACTTGTTGCTCGCTTTTCCATACATATACAATTGTACAAATGAGTGCGATACTAACAGAAGACAACATAGAATAACGAATATACATCCACGAAATATTTTTTTGTTTCTTCATTATACTTTCCTCACTTCCGTATCGCCTACGACAAGCGAAGAAATAATTTTAATACGACGAGGAGCTTCTTTATACTGCTCTGTTCTAAATGTAACATTACGATTAAATCCTGTCTCTTCATGTCCTGGCAGGAGCACACGTCCGACAATAACAGAATGATTTAAAGACAGCTCAATATCATATGGCACGTATAAACGAATATTACCAACGATACCTCGGATAACAATTACCGTTTCTCCTTCTGGAATCATAGCAGTTGTTAAATCTATTTCCACATCACAAGCACCATATTGAACATTAATATCCTCAAGTTCATAAATATGATCCATCATTCGCACATTACCTACAAACATGTTTTTTAAATATGGTTCTGTACGATAAATTTGCTTCTCTTCATCTATATATCCTTGTTCTTTAATTTCAACCTTCATTGCTTTTTTCTGATGTCCTTGTTGAATCAATTGATAACCAATTAAAGCTAAACAAGCAAAGACGACAAGAACAAATGCTGCTGATGAAAATAAGAAGAATAAAAATACGATACCACCAACAAATAAAAAGACATTTCCCCTTACATAACGATTTTTCTTACGATAATGCCTTCCAAACATAAGCATAATAAATGCAAAAATGAGACCACCTGGTTCAAAATGTCCAAGTATCATATCAAGAAAAAGACCGAATCCAAATATGATGAGGAGCATCCCCATTAATTGTGTTTTTGAAAATTGTTTCTTCATTTCAGCTCCCCCCTTCTTGTTACATATACATAGAAGAAAAGGCATTGCTTTCCAACACCTTTTCTCCTATCACTATATCATAAGCCTGTTTTATAATATACTACTATTATTTTGTTAACTCTTTCGTTAACGATACATCATTCTTCTCTTTCATTTCACGCTCAAGCTTTGCAATCTTCATATCAAATGTGTCACGTTCATGCTCCTCATTTATACGAGATTCTAAGTCGCGAATATGATCTTCAATTTCTTCAAAGCGTAAGAACGGATTATTTTCATCCATTTTATGCATCGCTGTATTCATACGACGATTTGCATGTGCCATATTTTCACGTGCCATTAATTCCATACGTTTTGCGTGCATTTCTTTTAATTTATTTTTCATCTCAGCAAGACGACGCTCTAACTCATCAATTTGATCTACAACACCTGCATACATTTCTTCTAATCGAGTTACTTGCCCTTCATAATACGCTACTTCTTGTAACGCACGCTCATGTAGTTGTAATTCGCCTGCTTCTTGAGCGACGATCGCTTGCTTTGATCTTTTATTAACGAAATAACGTGCTTGCTCAAGCTCACGAGCGAAATTAGATTTTAATGTTTTATGGCGCTCAATTAACTTCTCAATTTTTGTTATTTCACGCTCACTATCGCGTAAATATTGGTTTAACATCGTGATTGGATTTTTTCTTTCTTTCTCATCTAACACATTATGAAAATCTGCTAAAATTGCATCGCGTACACGTCCGAATAAAGATTGTTTCATTATAATCTTCCTCTCTTCTACTTTATCAATTTGATTTGGTTTTTATTAATTTTTTATTAGTTTTTCATTAACTTGTTCCACTCATCTTCAAAGTTGCTATATGGTTTAGAACTTTCTGTTGCAGAATCAACAACTACATTTTTTTCTTTTTTCCACTCACGGTATCCGTAGTATAAAACTACTAATGCTGCGATACCGATTAATGCTGGGGAATGAGAAAGGGCGATGGACAAGCCGATCAAACCAACAATACCCCAAGCTAACTTTCCAAAAAATGATTGTGCTCGCACAAATGATTTATAGCTCCAGTACACAACTCCTGCTCCAATTGCGAATCCTATAATACCAGCAAGACTGCCAAGAGCAATTAAAGCTAAAATACCAGCCGCGATAAACGCTAGAAATTGTTTCATCTTGTGCTTGCCTCCCTTCGATTTGATACTCTTATCTTAACTATTTTTTCACTTTTCCATAACGAGCTTAAGAACCGTTTTCGACTCAGACTTAAGACTGAGTTGCATTCAGCCTTTTGTAAAAATATGCGGTAGGATAGGATGATTCACTCTTTTATCGCAAAAAAAGCCGTACAGAGAACATTCTCTGTACGGCTTTCGTTATTATTCATAAACTTCATTTTAAATTATGCTGTTTTGTGATACTCTTTCTTTCCCGCTACTTTAGAAAACTTCGGGAAACCAATTAATATAGAAATAATTCCACATACTCCAACTAAAATCGGATAAAACGCATATGGTAACAATTCAATCGGAGATAACGCCGCAAATCCTGCTGCCGTTAACATTTGCGCACCATACGGAATTAATCCTTGCACACAGCATGAGAAAAGATCTAATACACTCGCTGATTTACGAGGATCAATTTCATATTGATCTGCAATGTTTTTCGCAAGCGGACCTGTAAAGATAATAGAAATCGTATTATTTGCTGTACACATATTCGTCATACTCACTAAGCCAGCGATACCGAACTCTGCTCCTTTTTTTGAACGAATGTTACGCGTTAAAATATTCATTAAATATTGAATGCCACCATTATATTGAATCAGTTCGACCATACCGCCAATTAAAATAGCAAGTAATACTAACTCCATCATACCGCCCATTCCAGCCGTTACACTTTTAAAGAAACTCTCTAATGTGTAACTCCCATCTAAAAGACCGATAACGCCAGATAGTACAGTTCCACCAGTTAACACAATAAGTACATTCCAACCAAGTAATGCTGTAATAAGTACTCCTGCATACGGTAAAATCTTTATCCAGTCAAAGCTATGCGCTTTAATCTGCGTGTCGCTTCCTAAAGTAACGATTACTAATAGTACAATTGTAATAATAGCTGCTGGTAATACAATTAAAAAGTTCGTTTTAAACTTATCTTTCATTTCCGTTCCTTGTGAACGTACAGCTGCGATTGTTGTATCTGAAATAAATGATAAATTATCACCAAACATCGCCCCGCCAACAACAGTAGCCATCGTAAGTGCAATTGAGATATCAGTTTGTCCACTAATACCTACAGCAATTGGTGCTAATGCAGCAATTGTTCCCATTGAAGTTCCCATTGCTAATGAAATAAATGCCCCTATAACAAAAATTCCAGCTACGATAAATCCTTGCGGTAAAATGGATAACGCTAAGTTAACTGTAGAATCAACGCCACCCATCCCTTTTGCCGTTTCAGAAAACGCTCCTGCCAGTACAAAAATTAAAACCATAATCATAATATCCGGGTTCCCTGCACCTTTAGCGAATCGTTCTACTTTTACATTAAAACTTTCTTTACGATTCATTGCTAAAGCGACTCCTACAGCAATTGAAATTGCTACAAGTATCGGCAATTTATAGAAATCACCTGTAATAATTCCAGAACCAATAAATAGCGCCAAAAATATCCCAAGTGGTAATAAAGCCAAACCATTTCCTCTCGTTTCTTTCAAAGTACCATCTCTCCCTAGTTTCAACCTTTTTCTAATGAATAACAAAAGACCTCTTCCAATGAGAAGAGGTCTTATACATCTATAAGGAACGCTCTTCTCATCTTTCAAGCACAATGCTTGCTGGATTTGGCACAGCACTCTGAAATCGAGTCCGCTGCCGAGGCATCGTAGGGCCAGTCCCTCCGCCTCTCTTTATAAGAAGGTTTCATATTTATTTTTTAATAATAATTTCTTCCCTAACTTTACTCGCTTACAAAACAAAAGTCAATTATTTTTTGTATAGATTTTTTTGGTAATTATACAAAAATTTGAATACAACAATCATTTTAACTTTTTGATTTCTTCTTCCAATATTGAAATCCAATAAAATTCGCTATTTTTTATTGCATCTATTATCCATTTCGTAGTGTACCAAGCTAACTCATACTCTTCTTTTGTAACATCGCCACTTTTATAAGCATCCTCTAGCTCATCTTCATCCAATATATACATTTTACCGTTCGGTAATAACACTACATCTAAATATAAATCATCAAAATACGGTAAACCACGTTCATCTATTTCATATTCTTTCGCCACATCGATATAATATTGCACTAATTTTTTCTGATCATCTAACATAGCTGTAATCGCAAAATTTTTCCCGTCTATGAAATATTGAATCCACGTATATTGATTCCCTGCGATACAAAGTTCTTTACCATTATATTCTTTACAACTAGGTTCTCTTACCTTTTTTATTTCTAATATTCCTAGCATTCCTTCTTCCACTTGCTTAACCACATAATCCTTCTCTATTAGTCGCTTCCACGAAGAACCGTCACCATATTTACGTTTCATTACGTCCGCTCCCCTTCTATATAGAAAAGCCCCCACATATTATGTGAGAGCTTGTTCAAATTATAATTAAGCTGCTTGACCTTTTTCAGAAATCTCTTTCAAATAAGCTTGTCCTTTTTCAGCGTCATACTGACCTTCCCACTTAGACATAACTACAGCTGCTAAAGAGTTACCTACAACGTTAACTGCTGTACGAGCCATATCTAAAATACGGTCAATACCAGCGATAAAGGCTAAACCTTCAGCTGGAATACCTACTGTACCAAGTGTCGCTAATAATACAACGAATGATACGCCCGGTACACCCGCAATACCTTTTGATGTAACCATTAATACGAGTAATAATGTAATTTGTTGTGTAATGGATAAATCAATACCGTACATTTGCGCTAAGAAAATAGCTGCAATTGCTTGATATAAAGTTGATCCATCTAAGTTAAATGAATAACCTGTCGGAATAACGAAAGATGTAATTGCCTTCGGACAACCGAACTTCTCCATTTTCTCCATGATTTTCGGTAAAACTGTTTCTGAACTTGCTGTAGAGTATGCTAAGATCAGTTCGTCTTTTAAAATCTTAAAGAATTGGAAAATGTTAATTCCAAATATTTTCGCTGTAAGTCCTAGTATGACTACAACGAAGAAAATCATCGCACCATATACAACTATGACTAATTTCCCTAATGGAATTAATGAAGATAAACCAAACGTCGAAACTGTTACACCAATTAATGCGAATACACCAAACGGTGCAAATTTCATAACTTGGTTAGTCACGTAAAACATCGCATCTGCTACACCTTGGAAAAATTGCAGAACCGGTCTTCCTCTTTCACCAATCGCCGCAACTCCTAAACCAAATAGTACAGAGAAGAAGATAATCGCAAGCATATCGCCCTCAACCAATGATTTCATAATATTCGTTGGAACGATATTCACAAATGTATCTGCAAACGAATGACTTTGTACTTGAGCTGTTGTTTCTGCATATTTAGAAATATCAGTCTTTGTTAATTGATCCATATTCACGCCTTTTCCTGGTTGGAAAATATTCGCTACCAGTAGACCAACAACAATTGCAATTGTTGTAATAATTTCAAAATAAAGAATTGTTTTCCCGCCTAATCGGCCTAGTTTTTTAACATCGCCAACACCAGCAACTCCAACAACAATACTTGCTACAACAATCGGCACAACGATCATTTTAATTAATCGGATAAAAATATCACCAATTGGTTTTAGGTACCCTACAACTGTGCTATCGCCATAAAAAATTGCCCCCACCGCGATACCTAGGGCAAGTCCAATTAAAATTTGCCATGCAAGTCCTATTCTTTTCATATTTGTTGTAACCCCCTCTTCGATGTGTCACTCTACCTCTCATTCTATATCTATAAAACTTGAAATTAAGAGTATTACATATTATTCGACAATTCACTACATTTTGTCCCTGTTAAAAATCATAAATCAAAAAATTAAATCTGACAACAAAATAACTTTTCCTGAACACAAATAATTTTCTTGACAAAAATAAAACCCATGTCAGAAAACCTAACATGAGAACGATTCCTCACTAGTATTTTAGTGGGTTTTCAACTTGATTTTCACTATATAAAATCACGATTGTTTCCCTTTATTTTACAGATAAAATCTAGAATACAGCTTTGTTGCACAAACTAAAAAAATAAAATCACCATTACAAATACTGTTGAAAAATGATAAATTCCGACAAAACTTAGCAACTTTATAAAATTTTCTTTACATTATGGTTACAACGATAGACACTCTTCTTCTTATGATATATAACATTCATAGGGAAAGGAGCCAGACAACCATGAAAAAGAAATTTGCAGCGTTTAGTGTTTTAGCAGCAGGAACACTTTTTGTTTCTCCGTTACTTTCACCCGTATACGCTGAAACGAATCAAGATAAATTATCTAATATTCAATCTGAATTAGAAGGAAAACAAAATGACTTACAAAATAAATCAGCTGAGAAAGAACAAATAGAAAAAGAAATTCAAGAATTACAAAAGAAAATTGATGACTTAACTACTTCTATTAATAAAAACGAAGCTGAATTAAACGATACAAAAAAAGAAATTAGTAAAACACAACAAATAATTACTGAAAAAAAGAAACATATAGAGCAATTACAAACAAACATAGATACGCGTCAGGAAGTTATTAAACAACGTTTACAATCTATGCAAGAAAAACCTCGTACAAACATCATTACAGAGGTATTAACAAATTCTACAAACATTGCTGATCTTGTTGATAATATGTACTCTGTAAGTTTAATTTTAAACAATGATACAGATATTGTGAAAAAACAAACAAATGACCAAAATGCTGTGGCGAAAGAAAAAGAGGCTGTTGAGAAAAAAGAGCAACAACTGAAAGAATCCGAGCAAAAATTAGAACAAAAACAGCAAGAATTACAAAATAACCAACAACAGCAGCAAACCTTTATTAGCGATCTACATACGAAAGTAGCAAAAGTAGATTCAGAGATTGAAGGATTAGAAGAATCTAAAGGCATTTTAGAAAATCAGCGTCAAGCTGTTCAAAAAGCAATTGAAGAAGAAAAACGTGCCGAAGAGGCTCGTAAAGCTGAAGAAGCTCGCAAGGCGGAAGAAGCTCGTAAACAAGCTACTACATCTGCTCAAACAGCTCAAGCAGCTCCAACACCACACGATACAAATATTGGTGGGTTTATTAAGCCAGCAGCTGGATCAAAAACTTCTGGGTTTGGCGTGCGCTCTATAGATAACCATAAAGGAATCGATATCGCAGCTTCAGGAACCGTTCCAATTATTGCCGCTGCTGATGGCGTTGTTATCCGCTCGGAATTATCATCTAGTTACGGAAACGTTGTGTACTTATCTCACCGTATAAACGGAAAAACATATACGACAGTATATGCTCATATGAGTAGCCGTTCTGTATCAAATGGACAAACCGTAAAACAAGGTACTCAACTTGGATTTATGGGTAATACTGGCCAATCATACGGACAACATTTACACTTCGAACTTCACCTTGGAGAATGGAATGTCGGCAAGACAAATGCAGTTGATCCATCTCCTTATATCGGATTATAGAAAAAAACTCGGTGCACACCGAGTTTTTTCTTTACTTTTCACACACTATAGGCATTCCACATAGACTACAACTAAATGCCTATATTTTACGAGGTGAATCATATGAATACACAATTACAACAGAAAATAGAAGAAGCTAGAGAAACTTACATTGGCCGGTTATTTACATTTGGCGGCTCAGCACTATTTTTAATCGGATCATTCATTGCAGTCGTCACAGCCTATAAAGCGTATAATCGTTTAGTGAATACACCTACAACATAATAAAAAGACGGAGAAATCTCCGTCTTTTTATTATGCAAACATTTTAAATACGCCTATCGCATTTAAGAATACAATAATTACCGTTACTGGAATAACATAACGAAGCAAGAAGAACCAAATATTAAATAATGTTTTCCCTTTCGTTTCCGTAACTTCTAATTCTTTCATTAACATTTCTTTACTCATTTTATTTGGTACGAATAGCGAAATGGCTAATACTCCGAGCGGCAGTAATACATTACTTACCGAAAAATCAACGAAATCAAAAAATGTCTTACCAAATATTTTCACATCACTCATAATTCCAAACGATAATGCTGACGGGATTCCAACTGCAAAAATAAGAATACCAATTAATAATGATGCTGACGGACGCTTTTTCTCATTATCTTTCGCAACAGATGCTACTACAATTTCAAGCATGGAAATCGCAGATGTTAAAGTTGCAAAGAAAAATAAAACTAAAAACATAATGAAGAAAAATTGTCCAAATGGTATTTTCGCAAATACTGCTGGAAGGACGATAAACAGTAGTCCTGGTCCTTCAGTCGGCTTAACGCCTAATGCGAAAATCGCCGGGAAAATTGCTAATCCTGCAAGTACTGTAATAAAAACAGTTAAACTTACAATAGATGTTGCTGATTTAGCTAAATGTTCTTCTTTCTTCAAGTACGAACTATACGTGACCATTACTGAGGCACCTACTGTTAGTGAGAAGAACGATTGTCCCATCGCGTATAAAATCGTATCTGCTGTCAGCTTTGAAAAATCTGGTTTTAAGAAGAACTCTACCCCAGCAAAAGCACCATCGAGTGTTAACGCACGAATAATGATTGCAATAAACAAAATAAATAATAGCGGCATCATATACTTACTTGCCTTTTCTATTCCCTTCTCTACACCTTTACTTACTACAAAAATAGTACAAAGCATAAAGATAAATTGCGCTCCAATCGCACTTACTGGATTTGAAATCGTTTCACCAAATAATTTTCCATAATCAACAACACCATTCCAAAAGCTTCCTGTAACACTATAGTATAAGTACAATAAAATCCATCCACCTACAACACTATAAAAAGAGAGTACACTAAAACAAGTTACAACTCCCATACGACCAATCCAAGGATATAATTTACTATTTGGTACTAGTACTTTATAAGCTGTAACTGCCTCTTTTTGGGTGCTACGTCCAATGACAAATTCCGCTATTAGAAGGGGCATACCTATAAATAAAGTTAATAGTAAAAATACAAGGAAGAATGCGCCTCCCCCACCATTACCTGCAACATACGGAAATTTCCATATGGCACCAAGACCTACTGCGGCTCCGGCTGCTGCGAGTACAAAGCCTATTTTCGACGTCCATTGCTGTGTTTGTTTCATCATAAATTCTCCTTTTCTGAATATTTAAACTTTTGTTAATTATACACTTTCATTTCATACTCGCACACCTCCTTTAGAAAATAAAAAAGTCCCCTACACGCAAATATGCATGTAGAGGACGATATATGTAATGTAAATACCGTGGTACCACCTCAATTGGATTGATAAATCCCACTTGTTCAAGTACAGGAAAATTCCGATACTCTATCCTTTTAACGGCGGAACCCGGGTTGCCTACTACAATGTTCAACATACCTCTCGCAAGCCCATTCTGTATATTTTATCGTACCGGGCTCACACCTTCTCCCAGCTCTCTGAACGTATCAAATATACATACTCTTCTTGCTCATCGATTTCATTTATTGAAGTTACTTGTGATTATAAATTATATTTTTATAGTTGTAAAGTACAATTTATTCATTATCCTATATGAACTCTTCTCTCTAATTCTTGTAAAAACAATTCTCTTTTTTGTTCATTTTGAACATATATCGACTTTAATACTTCTTGCAACAATATATTTCTCTCTCTTTTCTCTATTTGTAATTCTTTCACTTTTATTCTAACTTCGTATAAAAAATCAAGATACGATCCATACGCCTCATCATATTTATTTGCGATATCATCACGAATTTTTTTTGCCAGTTTCGGACTTGCTCCTCCAGTAGAAACAGCCACATTCAATAATCCACGATGAATCGCCGCCGGAAAATGAACATTGCCACTTTCCGGGTTCGTAATAACATTTACTAATTGATTCTCTGTGCTATCTTCAGCAATTTGTTCATTTAATAAGGCATCACTACTCGCTGCAACAACTAAAAAAGCACCTTGAATATCACTTTTTTCATACTCCCTTTGATACCAACGAATTTGCTTTTCTTCCACTAGTTTCACTAAATTCGCATTCAATTCAGGACTTATCACAACTATATCCGCACCTTGTTTTAGTAAAGGAATAATTTTGAATCCCGCGACTTTTCCTCCACCAATGACAACAACACGTTTCTTCTCAACTCGCACTGTAAGTGGATACATATTGATCTCCCTTCAATAATTTCTTCGTTTTCTGAATTAACATATATTGAAATGCTTCATTCTTTCCTAAATACGGACTTATTTTTATCTCATCCAACTCATATTGGCGCACTTCTTTTTCAATATGTTTCATAAGTAAACCTGTAAATAATAAGTAAGGCAGTACAACGATATTCTTTTCTTTTCGTTCAACAACTTCCTTTAACTTCTCCTCAAATTTCGGCTCGGCAGCCGCTAAATAACAAACCTCTACTTTTTTAATTTTCTCTTCATGTTGAAATAAAGAAGCAATCCAGTTTATATCTCTTAATACTTCAGGATCACTACTCCCTCTTGCAACGAGAAGTAGCGTCACTTCATTCTTATCTTCCTGTTCAATGCCACTTCCGCTATACACCGATTTCACAAGTGTTTCTGATACACCAAACGGGTTACCGTAGTTCACTTTAACATTCGAAAATTGATTATTTAACTTTTCCAATTCAAACGGTATATCTTTTTTCACATGACCTGCCGCTAATAAAAAAACTGGAATAACAATAATCTCTGTAGCACCACGCTTCACACATGTACGGAACCCTTCATCAATCGTTGGACTCGCTAACTCTAAAAAACAAACTTCTTGAATACTTGCCTCTACACGGTTCATGCATGACGTAATAAATGCAACCGCTTCTTCTTTAGCTGCTTTCAAACGACTTCCATGGCATATATATAAGATGGCTTTCATTTTATAACACTCCACTTACTTGATAGGTACTTTCTGTCTGTTTCTCAAACCAATGGATTTTTTCTCTAAAACGGACCACTTCTCCAATTACAATCATGCTCGGATTTTGAATTTGTTCTTTTTTTGCAACATCCACAATTGTTCCTAACGTCCCAACAACTGTGCGCTGCATTGATGTCGTTCCCCGTTCAATAATAGCAGCAGGTGTACTTTTGTCTTTTCCATGCTTCATCAGTTGTTCACTTATGTAGGGTAAATTGCTAACCCCCATATATACAGCTAAAGTCTCTACACCTTTCGCTAAATTTTCCCACTTCACTTCTTCTTCAGCACCTTCTTTCCTATGCCCTGTCACAATAGCAAAACTTGCACTTGCATCACGATGTGTCACTGGAATGCCAGCATAAGCAGGAGCAGCTATTCCAGCTGAAATACCAGGAACGATTTCAAATGGTACACCTTGCTTTGCTAGCGCTTCAGCTTCTTCTCCTCCTCTACCAAATACAAATGGATCGCCGCCCTTAAGTCTCGTTACAACTTTTCCCTTTTTCGCATATTTAATAAGAAACGTGTTAATCGTCTCTTGCTTCATCGTGTGATAATTTGGTAGTTTTCCGCAATAAATTAAATCTGCTTCAGGCTTTGCGTATGAAAGTAACTCTTTATTCACGAGACGGTCGTATAAAATAACGTCTGCCTTCTCAATACATTTCAACCCTTTCACAGTAATTAACTCTGGATCACCAGGACCTGCACCAACGATATAAACCTTCCCCATCATCTCTCCTCATTTCTACTATTAAAGTGAAACTTCCATCCTTATATACGAATGGAAGTTTTCATTATTTCTTATTACCTTTTCCCTACTCATGAATAACAAATGCTGCACCTTTTCGAATCTTCTTTTTTTCAAATAGGGAAATCTCCTTTACTTCTGGTAACGGTAAAAAATGCTTTTCAAGCTCTATCTCCGCGAGCTTAAATGCCTGTTCTTCACTTTGAGCAACAACAACAATCGGAACAATACTATTTACTAACACAGCTTCAAATCGATATAAGTCCATATTGTCCCTCCTAAGACGCTATTACTTCTTCTAACACGGTATTTAACGCTATTTGTAATGTCTCTATACCAACACGACCGACAAAATCATAAAACGTTTCAGCTGGTAATTTATTCTCTTTGAAATAACTTATAAATGATGCAAGTACTTCAGGTAGATCCTCGCCATCTATTTTCCCTTTTAACTTTTGATTGTAAGCACCGCCATCTAACAACGTTCCACCTACGTATATTTCAAATGCTTCAACAATTCCTTTTTCCTTCGTTTTCATTTTCACCCCTTGTAATCCAATGTCAGCAATTTGACGTTGCCCACATGAATTCGGGCATCCTACCATATGAATACGAACTGGAACATCGAGTGCAATTTGTGTATCTAAGTACTCTGCGATTTTGCGTAATCTTTCTTTCGTTTCTACTAAAGCAAGATTGCAATATTCAATACCGGTACAGGAAACCGCATGACCAATAAATGATTTCGGACTTGCTGATATCGCTTCAAACAACGGCTCATTTAGTAAACCTTTTACATTTTTCGGCAGAATATTCGGAATAATGAAGTTTTGCGAATTACATGTACGAATCTGTCCATTTCCATACTGCTTAGCAATTCTTGCAATCTCAAACATTTCTTCTGCATGTAGACGTCCTACCGGCACATTAAAACCTACATATTTTAGTCCATCTTGTTTTTGATCTTGAACACCATAAAAGTATCCCGCATTCCATCCTTTGAGAGCACTTTCTCCTTTACTTTGCAATGGTCCTATATACTCTATTAGTTTCTCTTTAAATTTCTCTGCTCCCCAGTCTGCAACTAGAAATTTCAAACGAGCTAAATGACGTTTTTCACGGTATCCAAAATCACGGAATATCGTAGCAATCGCAATCGCTACCGTCTTCACTTCTTCTGGTAAAACGAATACATCTAATTCATCAGCTAAATATGGACGAGCTGATAATCCACCACCTACTTTTATATGAAAACCAACTTTTTTCTCACCATCTATTTCTTTCGTAGCAGGTGTAAATGCAACACAGTTAATCTCTGCGTTTGCTGAGTTATAAATGTTAGAACTAATAGACATTTTAAATTTACGTGGTAAGTTAGAAAACTCTTCATTATGTTGGAAATAGTCATATACCTCTTTCACAATACCAGTTGTATCAAACAGTTCATTTGCATCAATACCAGCAAGTGGATTCCCTGTAATATTACGCGTTATATCACCACAAGCCCCAGCTGAAGATAACCCAACTCTTGCTAATCTTTTAAAAACATCTGGAATTTGATGAATTTCTAACCAATGAAACTGAATCGCCTGTCTTGTCGTAATATCTATTACGTCACGCCCATAATCCTCAGCGATAGAAGCAAGCACTTCTGCCTGTGCATTCGTAATAATCCCTGAAGGAATATTTACACGCATCATAAAATATCCAGCTTCTTTCGGTCTTTGTAAATATAACCCTGCCCATTTGAATGCGTCCCACTCTTCTTTTGGAATAGATTCGAAGCCATTTTCTGCATAGTAAGGAATATCATTAAAGATTTCCAATCCATCTTTTTTTAATTTATTTTTCTCAGTCTGATTTAATTTTTCATTGTTAGCCCATACTTTTTCATAACTCATTTTTTATCCCCCTATATAAAGTGAAACTTTAATCAGTGGGGAGTGTTCATCCCCCACTGATTATTAGTTGAACCAATCGGGCATTAATGGGCAGTTCATCTCCCACCTAACTTCTTTGCCCTAGCCAAATTTTGAGATGGGAGTTCTACTTCCCGGCAAATAGCGGGGTAAAACTACGCTCTTGTAAGTACTTCACGATTTGTTCTGCACATTCTTCAATAGAATACTTGTGCGTTTCTACAATTAACTCTGCTTTCTCTGGCTCCTCATACGGTGAATCAACACCAGTAAACTCTTTAATATCACCCTGTCTTGCCTTTTTGTATAACCCTTTTGGATCACGTTTTTCACACTCTTCAATTGGACATTTTACAAACACTTCTATAAACTCATCTGCTGCTAATAGATCTCTTACTTGTTTTCGGTCTACTCGAAACGGTGAAATAAACGCTGTAAGAACAACAGTACCTTGATCTACAAATAGCTTCGCCACTTCACCAATCCGTCTTATGTTTTCCATACGATCACTTTCAGAAAAACCTAAGTCTTTATTTAAACCGTGGCGTACATTATCTCCATCTAGTACATAGTTTCCAATATTCTTTTCAAATAGTTTACGAGCAACCGCGTTCGCCACCGTAGATTTACCTGAAGCTGATAGACCAGTAAACCAAACTACAAAACTATGATGCCCATTTCTTACTCTTCTCTCATCTTTTGAAACAGATGCTGTATGCCAAGTAATATTCGTATCCATGTCATTCTCTCCCTATTCTGTTACTACTTCTTTTTTCAAACCTTTAATTAGCACTTCCACTACTTCTTTACGACTAAATGTACTCGGCGGAACCTCACCGTTTCTTAATAGTTCTCTTACTTTCGTACCTGATAAAATGACATGATCCTCTTTTCCATGTGGGCATGTTTTCGTCGAAGCCATCGCTTCACATTTCGTGCAGTAAAAGCTATGTTCAAAAAATAACGGTGTAATCCCTAACTCTTCCACTGTAAAGTTTGTAAAAATTTCTTGTGCTTCATAAGTCCCGTAATAATCTCCTACTCCTGCATGATCGCGCCCTACGATAAAGTGGGTGCATCCAAAATTCTTTCTGACTAATGCATGGAATATCGCTTCCCTCGGTCCTGCGTAACGCATTGCTGCAGGAAATACACCTAAAAAGACACGATCTTTCGGATAATAGTTTTGAAGTAATACTTCATAGCTTTCCATCCTTACATCAGCAGGAATATCGTCCGACTTCGTTTCCCCAACGAGTGGATTTAAAAAGAGACCATCTACAATTTCAAGGGCAGATTTTTGAATGTATTCATGGGCACGATGTACCGGATTTCTCGTTTGAAATCCAACCACTGTTTTCCAACCACGTTTTTTAAATTCTTCTCTCGTTTCAATTGGATCTAAATGATAAGAAGGAAACGGATTATTTTCAAAGCGTTTTGTAAGAATAATGGCTCCCCCGACATAAACGTTCGGTCGTTCATATAATTTTTTCACTCCTGGATGAGCCTCATCCGTCGTTTTATACACAAGTAACGCTTCTTTTTCCTTGTCAGGTACAAAAATATCTTCTATTTGAATGACACCATATACATTTTCAGCATTAACAAGTTTTACTTCCTCTCCAGCTTTCAGACTCTCTGCTACTTCTTCTGTTACTGGTAATGTAATCGGTATACTCCATACGCTCCCGTTTGCTAAGCGAAGCGTTTCTACGACCGAATCATAATCTTTCTTTCCTAAAAAACCAGTAAGTGGGCTATATGCCCCTGTCGCTAATAGCTCTAAATCACTTAACGCAATGTTGTCTAGTTCAATTTCTTTTTCGATTTGTGATACGTCGTATGTCTCGTCTATACGATTTATTAATTCGTTTCTTGTACTCATTTTCTATTTCCTCTCTTAGCTTTATTTTCAAACTCATCTTATTGGTAATGAAGACCACATTCTGTTTTCACTTTCCCAGACCACCTACCATCTCTCGAATCGCCACCCTCACCTACAGGTAACGTACATTTCTCACACCCAATACTTGGATATCCAACATCATGTAGCGGGTTATACGGCAAGCTATGTTTGTATACATATCGCCACACTTCTTTCCACGTCCAATGAATAAGTGGACAAACTTTAATAGATTGAAAGCGATGATCTTGATTTATAAACTTTGTATGCTTACGCGTTTCTGATTGTTCCCTCCTTAAGCCCGATATCCACGCTTTTTCCGCTGCTAATGATTTTTCTAACGGTAAAATTTTTCTAATTTTACAACAAAGGTTCGGATTATTTTCCCATAATTTCTCACCATGCAACTTCGCTTGTTCATCAAGCGTAAGTTCCGGCTGTTTTTCTATAATATTTAATAAAGGAAATCGTTTCCGCACTTTTTGAATTAATTCATACGTTTCTTGAAAATGAACATTCGTATCTAAAAATACAACTTTAGCAGATGGATTTACTTGGTTTATAAGATGCAGCAATACCATCCCTTCCACTCCGAAGCTACATGCGTATACAATTTCACTTTTATATTCTTTATAAGCCCAACTTAATACTGATAGCGCGCCTTTCGTTTCATCTTCTTCTGAAAATGAAACATTATTTTCTTCCCACGTTTCATACGTCAACATGTTCTTTCCCCCTGTAAAAGCAAAAAGACGGTTTTAACCTAATATAATAGGTTAAAACCGCCTCTAGTTTTTCTAGTCAGCGCTTTTTACTTTAAACGTACCTTTTCACTTTTCTCTAATTGAATGACTTTCCCATCTTGCACAACAATTGTAATTGAACCATATTTCATATCAGCAAGCATCGCTTGAATTTTCTCAGATACTTCCTCAAAATGTTCCCGTACACTCACGCGAACAGCCCCCCTTTTTATTCATAAAAAAAATCTTTCCCATTTCGAAAAGACTGTTCGGTAATATATTTTACCTTATCTTTCAAAATGGATTCCATTTTGCTGGATTTAGCACCTTGCTTTCTATAAGCAGGTTGCCGAGCTTCTTCGGGCCAGTTCCCTCCGCTTCTCTTGATAAGCTTTGTATTTGTATTTTATCACAATTCTGATTTTTTTCAATCCTAGTTTTCCGATATATTTTAATTATTTTATAAAAAAGGAATTGCCCATCCGAACAACTCCTTTTCTCTATTTAAACAAGTTCTTTAATACGTATGCGATCGTTCCCAATAATATTTTCATATGTTTCACGTTCTACAACAATTTGTGATGTGCCGCCTTTCGCGAAGACGACAGCTGGTCTACGAATCCGATTATAATTATTCGCCATCGAGTACCCGTATGCCCCTGTACAAGAAATTGCTAGTAAATCGGCAGAAGCAACTTTCGGTAGAGCAATATCCCAAATTAACATATCTCCACTCTCACAGCACTTCCCAGCAATCGAAACAAGTTCCTCATTCTCATCATTCCCTCGATTCGCTAACATCGCTTCATAACGAGCGTTATATAAAGCAGGTCTTAAATTATCAGTCATCCCACCATCCACTGATACATATTTCCGAATACCAGGAATGTCTTTCACAGATCCGACTGTATAAATTGTCGTTCCAGCATCCCCTACAATACTACGGCCTGGTTCAACCCATATTTCTGGCAGGGGATAATTACATACTGTAAATTGTTCCCTCACAGCACTTGTTACAGCTCGCACATATGTCTCAAGAGTTAATGGTGTATCTGACTCTGTGTAGCGTATTCCGAATCCTCCGCCTACATTTAGCACTTTTACTACATAGTTTGTTCGCTCTCTCACTTGTTCTAAAAATTGACGAAGAACTTCAATCGCTCGCACAAAGCCGGCCGTTTCAAATATTTGTGATCCGATATGTGAATGAATTCCTAACACATTGTAATTTGATTTTTGTAAAGCAATCTCAATCACTTGCATCGCTTGACCATTTGACACGCCAAATCCAAATTTCGAATCATCTTGGCCTGTTGTAATATATTCATGTGTGTGCGCCTCTACTCCGGGCGTTACACGAATTAATATGTTCACAAATTTCCCATGTTGCACTGCTAAATCATGCAAAATTTCTAATTCCAAGAAATTATCTACGACAAAACAACCAATATTCGCCTGAAGAGCCATCACAATTTCTTCTTCTGTTTTATTATTGCCGTGAAAATGAATGCGTGATGCCGGAAATCCTGCTTGCAGCGCAGTATATAATTCTCCTCCAGAAACAACATCTAATGACATATTCTCTTCACGAGCTACTCGGCACATCTCCATGCACAAGAACGCCTTGCTTGCATATGCTACTTGATAAGAGAAACCACTTTCTTTAAACGCACGATGAAACGCGCGACACTTTCCTCGAATTGACTCTTCATCGTATACATAAAGTGGTGTTCCGTATTGTTTTGCTAGCTGCGTCGTATCGCACCCTCCAATTTCTAAGTGTCCTTGCCCATTGATTCGGCTTGTGCCGTGTAAATACATTTGAATTCCTCCCTTATTTCCTCTAAAACTCATAACCCCAATCTTCTATTCATTGCAGCACGCTTTTAGATAGACAAAAAACGCGCGGAACAATGTTCACACGCGTTTCTTATTAGGAAAAATATATATTGAAAAAATAAACGAGTTGTTATCTCCTCAAAATAAGAAACCGCATCAACATCTCCAAATAGCTCTCCATAAAATAAATATTATGACAGTACTACATTTATTCAATGCAGTCCCAATATATGAATAAGATGGTTATTCGTATATTTCGGCAATAGTCCCTTTCAACCTATGATCACAGATTCCATTAAATCTCCCATAGCTTACTCTTTCCTATCGCGGCCTCTACCTTTGAGAGTAGATGAGGTAAGTCTATTTAATTTTCAAACATCTAATTGTTGCTATTAACAATACCAAAGGACCATTTTATTTGTCAAACAATTTTTTATATTGTTTTTTTACAGTTTAATTTCGTATCATTTGGTAAGCGCTTTACTGAAATCTTTGACACTTCCCATTCCCCTTCTTCATTATTAAATGTAATCGTTACCTTCTCAAATGGTGGAGCAATTTTCCCAGCAACTCGTTCATACTTCGTTACTTCAATACTTGCTTGAAATAAATATGTACCGCTATACACTTTTTTTAAACTAATAATTTTAGGACATTGATAAGGCTTCAAGCTCCCATATTGTTTTTCAATTGCTTTATTTATTTTCGGAAATAAAACAGAATAAAGGGCATCTTCCATAAGAGGTGCATCATATTGGGCTACCGACACACTCGGTGAAGCAAAAAGTATAACACTACTGCATACTATAAAATATAATAATTTTCGCATTATAACCTCCGTATTATTACACGATTCTTTCTGCGCACGATAATTATCATACATAGAAACTCCGTTTTATTGTCTCCCACTGCCCTTTTTCTACTCAATTATTATAAAAAAGTCCACAACTCTCTTTTATTTTCGTATAATGATACTCATAGTATAATAAACATAATAACAAAGGACTGTTCGTATATATAAAATGAGGCGCTAATCAAACCGGCTCACAAGAACTGTCATGCTTTTTAGGAGAGGAGTATATTATGCTACAACATCTGTTTCCAAAACTGCGATTTGCACTCGTTGCAGTCGTTTTATTATGGATAAAAACATATATTGTGTACAAGCTAGCATTTGATATTAAAATTGATAACTTCTTTGAAGAATTTATGCTTTTTATTAATCCACTAGCTGCGTTACTTTTATTTTTCGGTTTTGCTTTACTTGCATCTAAACACCGAAACCGCATTATAGTTGGAATCAGTTTTATACTGTCCTTTATTTTATTTGGAAATGCAATGTTTTATGGGTTTTATAACGATTTCGTTACGTTCCCAGTTTTATTTCAAACAAATAATATGGCTGATTTAGGGACAAGTATAAAAGAACTCTTTACGTACAAAACATTACTTTTATTTGCAGATGCAATTATTTTAATGTTTCTTTCACGTAAATTCCCAGCATTTTGCGACAAGACGCCACTTTCTCGCTCTGAGAAGCGAACTTTCTTTAGCGGTGTAACAGCTCTATTAGCATTACAAATTGTCGTTTCAGTTATTTATAAGCCACAAATGTTCTCACGCTCATTTGATCGTCAAACTGTCGTGAAAAATTTAGGTTTATACACATATCATCTATTTGATATTACACTTCAATCTAAATCTTCGGCTGAACGTGTATTTGCAAGTGGTGACGGGTTCTCTGAAATTAAAAACTATACAGACTCAAAAGATAAGCAAGTTGATAAAAACTTATTTGGAGCTGCAAAAGGTAAAAATGTAATTTTGATTTCAATGGAATCTACACAAAGTTTTGTTATTAATAAAAAAATAAATGGAAAAGAAATCACTCCATTTTTAAATGAATTTATTAAAGATAGTTTTTATTTCGATAACTTCTATCATCAAACGGGACAAGGTAAAACTTCTGATGCTGAATTTATCGTTGAAAATTCACTTTATCCGCTAGACCGCGGTTCTGTATTCTTTACTCACGCAACAAATGAATATACAGCTACACCAGAACAATTAAAAAAATACGGATATTCTTCTGCTGTCTTCCATTCAAACGATAAAACGTTTTGGAATCGTGATGTAATGTATCCTGCACTTGGATATGATCGTTACTTTAATTTAAATGATTACGTAGGCACAGAACAAATGTCTGTCGGTTGGGGATTAAAAGATAAAGGGTTCTTTGAACAATCAATTCCAAAGCTAAAATCTTTACCACAACCGTTCTATACAAAATTTATTACTTTAACAAATCATTTTCCATTTCTTCTAAATCCAGAAGATCAATATGTTGATGAGTTTAATTCGGAAAGTGGTGTTGTAAACCGCTACTTCCCAACCGTTCGTTACACGGATGAAGCTCTTAAACTATTTATTAAACAATTAAAAGAGGAAGGACTGTATGATAATTCCGTTATTGTCATTTATGGAGATCATTACGGTATTTCTGAAAACCATAATGCAGCTATGGCTCAGTTCCTTGGGAAAGACGCTATTACACCGTTTGATTCTATGCAATTACAACGCGTCCCTCTCATTATTCATGTACCTGGTCAAGAAGGAAAAGTCATTTCTAAAGTATCTGGTCAAATTGATATTAAACCGACGCTACTTCATTTACTTGGTATTAAAACAAATCAATCAGTTGAATTTGGGACTGACCTATTTATTAAAGAAGAAGATCCACTTATGGTAATGCGTGATGGTAGCTTCGTTTCGGAAAACTATGTTTATACAAAAAACATGTGCTATAAACGAAATACAGGTGAAGAAGCGGACATTTCATTATGTCAACCAAATATTGAAAAAGCAAAAACTGAATTGAAACTCTCCGACAAACTCATTTATGGAGACTTATTACGTTTCGACCCTAACAATCGTTATAAAACCGGAACAATGACAACGAAATTTGAATAGCGCCAGAAGCAACTTTTATAAAAGTTGCTTCTTTTTTTACTTATTTTTCAAATCATTCCGCTATGAAATCTTTCACAAATTGGGAATTTTTTTCGTATGAGGAAGAAATTTATGGTATGATAAAATAAGTAAAATTTCATAAACTAATTAAGAATTTATTACAGAAAGCAAGGGATCAGATTTTGTATAGAGCAGCTATTCCAAACTTATTTACGCTCGGAAATTTATATAGTGGATTCTTGTCAATCGGCTATGCATCTTTAGGATATTATAAATCAGCTGCTATTTTAGTACTTATCGGGATGATGTTAGATAGTCTTGATGGGCGTGTTGCTCGTTTATTACGTGTTGATTCACAAATGGGAAAAGAGCTTGACTCGCTGGCGGATGTCGTAACATTTGGTGCAGCACCTGCTGTTCTCATGTATTACACATCTTTCTCCAATTACGGAATCATCGGACTATACATAGCGGGACTATTCCCTCTTTTCGGAGCATACCGTTTAGCAAGATTTAATGTAACACCATCTTCTACTTCAATGAAATATTTCACTGGGGTACCGATTACAGCAGCGGGAGGGCTTGTTGCTTTCTTAACATTATTTTCACATACCATTCCCAAAATCGTTCTTATTACAGTATTTGTAACGTTCGCATTTTTAATGGTGAGCCGCATTCGTATCCCAAGTTTAAAAGATGTACCAATTCCACGATATAGCATCATTATTACACTATTTCTAGTCGGAATCATTATCACAATGTACCAAACAGGGTTCGGTAATTTTTCTGTTTTCTTATTCATTGCTATTCCACTATATATTTTGTATATGCTATCTCAATTTCTTAGACAAAGACCATCTAAAAGAGCAAATAAAGAAAAATAAGAAACCTTCCGATTCCGGAAGGTTTCTTTTTATTTTGTAACTACTACTTTTTGATTTACAGGTGTTACAGGCTCTTCACCGTTTAATACGGCTAAAATATTTCTTACTGCCATTTCAGCCATCGCATCACGAGTTTCGAATGTTGCATTTCCTACGTGAGGAGCAAGTACTACATTCTTTAATCCTTTTAACTCTTCTGTAATTTTCGGTTCAAATTCAAACACGTCAAGAGCTGCTCCTTCAATTTCATTCGTTTTTAATGCATGAGCAAGTGCCGCTTCATTCATAATTGGTCCACGTGAAGCATTTACAATATACGCTGTTTTCTTCATCATTTTAAACTGTTCATCATCAATCATATGATGCAATTTCGGATTATAAGCACAGTTAATTGTAATAAAGTCTGCTGTTTGTAATAATTCTTCCAATGTTACATATGTTGCTTCCAGTTCACTTTCAGCTTCAGGCTTTCGATTTGGACCTGTATATAAAACATTCATTCCAAACGCTTTCGCACGCTTTGCAACTGCCTTTCCGATTTCTCCAAGGCCAATAATTCCAATTGTTTTACCATGTACTTCACGGCCTAAGAAAAATAATGGCGCCCATCCATTAAATCCAGTTGTACGACATAATGTATCGCCTTCAGGAATTCTACGTGCAGCTGCTAAAAGAAGTGCAAATGTTAATTCTGCTGTCGCTTCAGTTGATACTTTCGGTGTATTCGTTACCGCAATCCCTTTTTCTCCGGCATACGAGTAATCAATATTATCGTAACCAGCACCGTAGTTTGCAACAATCTTCAAATTAGGTGCCGCATCAATAACTTCTTTTGTCACCTTTGTAGAAAGTAGACTTAACAATGCATCTTTATCTTTTACACGATCTGTTAATTCATCTAAAGAAATTAACGCATCTTTATCGTACATTTCTACATCATGATCCTTTAATAGTTCTAATCCGATTGCTGGAATTTTCCCTGCTACTAATATTTTTGCCACTACTAACACCTCTTCTATAAAAAATAAGATATCTCTTATCTTTCATTGTAAGAAATCCACCTATAAAAACCAAGGAATTTGATCATAGTTTTGAAAATCGACATTTTTTACCCATAAGAAAAGAGGAGATTCATCTCTCCCCTTTTCTTACGCTTTCTCTTGCGATTCTTGTCCAAGCTTTGCATCGATCGTTCCTTCTGCAACTGTATCGCTAATTTGTTCCTCAATAACTGATTGAGATGTAGCATTCGTTTCAGAAGTATAAGCTTGTTGCTGTGCATCTTGTACATTTTGTTTATTTTGTTGTTTCGCCATTTCTTACCCTCCTTTTTATTCTTTCTTATTTTGAACAAAAAGGGTGGTTTTCATCAAAAAATCGTGATCATTTTGAAATTGTTACTTCTTCTTCCAGTAATCTCATCGTTCTTACTCGTTTCGTAAATGTAGCTACGTGAGAAATATCATGATTACGTAACGTCTTTATATTCTCTGCCACATATTTTCCTAAATCATTCGGATAATGAGCATCTGAGGAGAGAGTAACCGGAACGCCATGCTTAGCTAGTACTTGTAAATATAGCGGACTCGGACACATTTCGCGCACAGGATAGCGATAGTACAATCCCGCATTTATTTCCGTTGCCGTATTTGTTTCTACTAACGCACGCGCAATTTCCTTATAATAAGAAAGTTGTTCATTTTCATCTAACCGATAATTAAATACTTTTATGTTATCAAGATGAGCTATAATATCAAATAAATTAGAGCGAACTGCACACTCAACCGTTTTGAAAAACGTATCATATAAAGCATATAAGTCATGTTCCTTAAAATATTCTTTCGTATCTGGATTATCAAATCCCCATCCATTTAAAAAATGAACAGAGCCAATTACATAATCAAAATCTCCTAATGCGAGTAAAGATTGTAATTCTTGTTCACCACCAATAAAATAATCCGCTTCAATTCCAAGTTTTAGCGTCACGCCTCGTTTACTCCATCGTTCTTTCGCCTCTTCAATTGCCTTTGTAAAATCATGCAGTGACGTTACCCTTACTTGGTCTAACCATCCCTTCTGTAAACGACCAAGCCCTGAATTACTTATATCGACATATCTTTCATAGTATTCTTTCGCTTCATAAAAACGGTATAAATGATCGACAATACCAACTTCTTTTATACCTTTTCGCAAAGCTTCTTCTAAATATAAATCAATCCATTTCGTTGTAAATGGCCCTTCTTTCACACGTCTTTGCAGGCGTTCTTGTGTTTTCACAAGCCATTCCATAGAATGTTTTTCTTCTTTAAGTGGTTCATAATGTTGTAACACTTCATTTATTTTAGCTAGCCATCCTATTGAATATGGCCCTTCTTCTAAATGAATGTGATAATCCACCTTCATCTACATTTCCCCCTTATAACGTATCTATTTCACTTCTGTCCCCTACTCGCGAAAGCTTCCCATTTCTTTCTGTCACTTCCTCCATAACATCTTCTAATGATATATTTTTTTCAGCTAATAAAACAAAGCAGTGATACAATACATCAACCATTTCTTTCACTAATTCTTCTTTGTCATTATTTTTAGATGCGATAATTACTTCCGTGCATTCTTCACCAATTTTCTTTAAAATTTTATCTTCTCCTTTTGAAAATAAATAATTTGTATACGATTCAGGAAGTGGATTTCCCTTTCGTTCTTCAATTGTTTCAAATAGTAATTTAAAGGCATTTTCCATATGTATCCCCCTATATAATTTGGTAGTGAAAACATGTTTTCTCTCCTGTATGACAAGCAGGTCCCACTTGCTTTACGACAACAACAATTGCATCTTGATCACAATCTAAATAAAGAGATTGCACATATTGGACATTTCCTGATGTTTCTCCTTTATTCCATAACGATTGTCTTGAACGAGAATAAAACCATGTTCTTTTCGTTTCTAGCGTTTTTTCATATGCTCCTTCATTCATATAAGCTAGCATTAAAACTTCTTTTGTCCCTTCTTCAATTACAACTGCTGGTAATAATCCTTTTGAAAAGTTAGGTTTCATAACCGCACCTCAACATTTGCATTTCTTAATTTTCTCTTTACGTCCTGCACTGTCGCCTCACCATAATGAAAGATGGATGCCGCAAGTGCTGCATCAACTGTTGTCTTTTGAAAAACTTCTATAATGTGATCAACGTGACCACATCCGCCTGACGCGATGACTGGTACGGAAACGCTTTTTGAAATTTCTTCTGTTAAACGAAGATCATACCCGTTTTTCGTTCCATCTGCATCCATACTCGTTAACAAAATTTCGCCTGCCCCTAGCTCGGCAACGCGTTTTGCCCACCCGATTGCATCCATACCCGTATCAACTCTTCCGCCGTTCACATAAACATTCCACTTTTCTTCTGCTACTTTTCTAGCATCAATTGCTACGACAATACATTGTGAGCCAAAGTGTTCTGCCCCTTCTTCAATTAGCTTTGGATTTCGCACTGTCGCTGAGTTGATTGAAACTTTATCCGCTCCAGCTCTTAGTAAATTGTACATATCTTTAACACTTGAAATCCCCCCGCCAACTGTAAGAGGAAT
Source organism: Bacillus cereus group sp. MS39 (assembly GCF_040448665.1). Lineage (NCBI taxonomy): Bacteria > Bacillati > Bacillota > Bacilli > Caryophanales > Bacillaceae > Bacillus > Bacillus cereus group sp. MS39. The sequence continues at coordinate 4,009,779 of NZ_CP123058.1, forward strand.
AAATACTTTCGAAGCTGTTTTTTCTACAACATCTATAATTGTTTTTCGTCCTTCATGCGTTGCTGTAATATCTAAAAATACAATCTCATCTGCTCCCGCTTCATTATATAAAGCGGCTATTTCAACAGGATCACCGACGTCTTGTAACCCTATAAAATTTACACCCTTTACGACTCGGCCCTCTTTCACATCTAGACATGGAATAATGCGTTTCGCTAACATAACTTTGTTACCTCTAACACTTCTTCTAAATCAATCGTTTTCTCATAAAGAGCCTTACCAATTATGACGCCGTATATATTCATATCATTTAATTTTTTCACATCTTGAATAGATGCCACTCCTCCAGAAGCAATAAGACGAATGCTCACGCTTTTTTGTAGTAACTCCAATTGCTCTAAATTCGGTCCTGCAAGTGTCCCGTCTTTCGAAATGTCTGTAAACACAATCGTTTGAACACCTACATTCTCCATTTGCTTTGCTAAATAAATGTAAGAAATTTCAGACACATCAAGCCAGCCTCTCGTTGCTACGAAACCATTTTTCGCATCAATTCCAACAATGATTTTCTCTTTATATAGAAGAACTGCTTCTTCTAAAAATTCCTTATCATAAAGAGCAGCTGTTCCTAAAATCACTTTATCTACACCTACTGACAATAACTTCTCTACCGCTACAAGTGATCGAATTCCTCCTCCAACTTGCACAGGAATACGTACTGCCTTGCAAATTCTTTCAATAACGAGCAAATTTACTGACTCGCCAGCAATTGCGCCATCTAAATCAACAATGTGCAACTTTTTCGCTCCCAATTTTTCGAATATAATCGCTTGCGCAACCGGATCTTCATTCATTACTGTTTCTTTACTAAACTCTCCTTGATAAAGTCTAACGCATCGCCCCTCTTTTAAATCGATAGCTGGGAAGATTTCCATGCCTCTACCACCCCTTTGAAATTTTTCAACATTTGCATTCCAATGTCACCGCTTTTTTCAGGATGAAACTGTGCGCCGTATATATTTCCTTTTGCTACAAAACCAGGTACTTTCACTCCATATTCACTTATCCCATACACAATTTCATTTGGACAATCTGCATAATAAGAGTGAACATAATATACGAAAGAACCGTCCTCTACTCCATTCCAAAGTGCTATTTCTCCCTCTTTCTTTAACTCATTCCATCCCATATGTGGAATTTTATAAGGAACCTTTAACTTTCGAATAACACCTGGCAATAAACTTAATCCGTTACAGTCTTGTAGTTCCTCACTTTTTTCAAATAAAAGCTGCATCCCTAGGCAAATGCCCAGAAGCGGTTTTCCTGAACGCCCGACTTCTTTTAACACACGCACTAAATTTTTTTCTTCCAATACATCCATCGCTTTCGGAAATGCACCTACTCCTGGTAAGATTACTCCATCACTTCTAAAAATCTTTTCTTTATCACCCGTTACGATGTACTCTGCTCCAATATATTGTAATGCTTGTTCCACACTGCGAATATTTCCCATTCCATAATCTATAATAGCAATCAATTACAACATCCCTTTCGTGGAATTTACACCAGTAATGCTGGCATTTCTTTCGACTGCTTCTCTAAGCGCTCTACCAAACGCTTTAAATAACGCTTCAACTTTGTGATGTGTATTGCTTCCGTATAAAATGCGAGCGTGTAATGTAATATTGGCAGCATGAGCAACTGCTCTAAAAAACTCTTCTGTTAGTTCTGTATCAAAATCCCCTAGCTTCGGATTCGTTAATTCTCCTTGAAATACAATATATGAGCGCCCGCTAATATCAATTGCGACAAAACCTAAAGATTCATCCATCGGTACATATGCGGAGCCATAACGGTTAATCCCCTCTTTATTTTGCAATGCTTCTTTCAAACAATTTCCGAGTACAATTCCAACATCTTCAACTGTATGATGCGAATCAACGAATACGTCGCCTTCCGCCTCCACTTGTAAACCGAATCTTCCATGCCTTGCAAATAAAGTTAGCATATGATCAAAAAATCCAACTCCCGTTTGTACAGAAACGTTCTTGCCTTCATCAAGCTGCAAACTTAATTTGATTTTTGTTTCTGTCGTCTCACGTATTTGACTGCACTCACGCATTATTCTTCCTCCTCAAATCTTATTTGAATTGCTCTCGCATGCGCATGTAATCCTTCTTTATTGGCAAGTTCTACAATATGATGTTGTACATCTCTTAACGCTTCCTCCGTATAAGACAGAAAGCTTGATTTTTTCACGAAATCATCGACTGATAACGGTGAGAAAAACCTTGCCGTTCCACTTGTCGGTAACACGTGATTCGGTCCTGCTAAATAATCACCGAGTGGTTCCGGTGCATATGGACCAAGAAAGATAGATCCTGCATGTTTCACATAAGCTAGAGCATTCATCGGTTCTTTTATATGTAACTCTAAATGTTCTGGAGCGATTTCATTCGATAATTGTAGCGCCTCATCTAAAGAAGGAACGATAAAGATAGCTCCATTTCTATTTATCGATTCACGTGCAATTTCGCTTCTTGGTAATGTTTCTAACTGTCTTTCTATCTCTCTTTCTACTTCTTTTGCTAACTCTATATTCGTTGTAATACAAATTGCTGTTGCTCTCTCGTCATGTTCTGCTTGTGATAATAAATCAGCAGAGATATATTTTGCATTACCGGTTTCATCAGCAATAACTACAATTTCTGACGGTCCAGCAATCATATCGATATTTACTATTCCGTATACTTCTCGTTTCGCCAGAGCAACGTACAAATTTCCTGGTCCAACTATTTTATCCACTTTTGGAATCGATTCCGTCCCATATGCTAAAGCAGCAATTGCTTGCGCACCACCTATCGTATAAATTTCATCTACCCCTGCAAGGCTTGCAGCAACTAAAATATGGGGATCAATCCCCCCTTGCCTTGGTGGTGTTACCATTACAATCTTTTTCACACCAGCGAGTTTTGCTGGCAATACATTCATTAATACTGACGAAGGATACGAAGCAGTTCCGCCCGGCACATATACCCCTATATTTTCTAACGGCCGAATGATTTGCCCTCTAATAATGCCTTCACTCGTGCAATCGAATATGGATTGCCTTTTTTGCTTTTCGTGATAAGAAATAATGTTTTTCTTCGCCTCTTGTAACGCTTCTAAAAATGAATTCTCTACAAACATACCTGCTCGTTTTATTTCTTCCTCACTTACACGAAACTCTTTAATCTCCACACCATCAAACTTTTTTGTATAAAAAGATAGAGCCTCATCCTTACTCTTCCTTACCTTTCGAACGATTTCGCTTACACTTCTTTGAACAGTTTCTTCTATTATATTAGCGTTTTCTCGTAGCAATTTTATTTTCGATAACGCCTTTTGAAAATCTTCAAAAACTATCTCCATTACAAGTCCCCCTATTTTCCTGACAAAATTTCTTGCTCCATCATATTTACAATACTGAATATTTCGTCTTTTTTAGTTTTTAATGCAGCCTTATTTACAATCATTCGAGCAGATATAGAACACATTTCCTCAAATACAATGAGCCCATTTTCTTGTAATGTTTTTCCTGTTTCCACAATATCAACAATCGCATCTGCCAATCCAAGAATAGGAGCGATTTCTACAGAACCTTCTATTTTTATAATTTCTACATCCTCCCCTTTATCATGAAAATAGTTAGAAGTAATATGTGGATATTTCGTCGCAATGCGTTTCTTCCGGTAGCTCTTCGGATTATAAGTAGGAATAGAAGCAACACAAAACTTACACACACCTACTCCTAAATCTAACATTTCATAAATATCTTTCTCGTTTTCCATTAAAATATCTTTTCCAACGACCCCAATATCAGCTACTCCATGTTCTACATAAGTAGCAACATCTACTGCTTTCACTAAAATAAATGAGATATCTGTATCTTTACTTTGAAAGACAAGCTTTCGTCCTTTATTTTTGAGCTCCGAACAATCAATTCCAATCTGCTCAAAGAGCGGAATCACATGTTTTTCTAATCTTCCTTTCGTTAACGCAATTTGAATGTTACGCATGGATTTTCTCCTTCTTTCTGGACTATCCATTTCTCTTTCCATACATATTCCACTAATGATTCGTTCTTTGCCTCAACGACCGTTACTATTTGGTTTTTTCTTGCAAATTGAAAGGTGTCTTTTACATTAGAGAATAAGGATAGCTCTACTTTTTTCCCGTCCTTTTGAAGTAAATTTCGTAATCTTTCCGCTTCTGCTAATCTATTTAACTCATAATGAATAATAATATCTATTCCCTTTCGTTCATATGGTTCTTGTTGCTCTTGCAGTGCCTTCACAATTTGATTGACTTGCACCGCGAGTCCAACAGCTGGCAGCATCTCTCCAAAATTTCCAATTAACTCATCATATCTTCCGCCACTAACAATTTCTTCTCCTATTTCATATATATACCCTTTGAAAATAACTCCCGTATAGTAATCTAAATGTTGGATCATACCTAAATCAATTGATATGTAAGATCCATACCCTAGTTTTTCAATTGCTTCATATATTTCTTTCACTCTTGCAATCGCCATTTTCATTTCATTACTTGAGGCGAGTTTTTCTGCTTCCTCAATCACTTCTAAATTCCCAAATAGCCTTGGTAATTTCTCAAGTAATCTTACTGTTTCATCACATCGATCTAATTTCTTTTCTCTAATAAAATTTGATAGAGCCGCATAATTTTTACTTTCAATGTATGTCCTAAGTACTCTCTCTTCTTCCTCATGAATGGAGAGTTTTTTTACAATACATTTATATAACTGCACTTGCCCAATCTCTATTGTAAAAGATTGCACCTTCACCTTTTGAAGTGATTGAATGACGCTTATGACGCATTCAATTTCAGCTCTTACATTATCAATCCCTATAATTTCAATACCACTTTGTACAATTTCATTATATTTTCCAGTAAGGGACTCATTCGCCCGAAATACATTCCCGCCATACGTCAGTTTAAGCGGCGTATCCCACCTCTGCGTTCCCATCACTCTCGCTAAAGGAATTGTCATATCTGGACGTAACACGATAATCCGTCCCTTTTCATCAAAAAATTTATACATCTTTTCTTCATCTATCGGTCTATTTTGAAAGGCAAAAACATCATAAAATTCAATTGTAGGTGTCCTTATTTCCTCATAACCTCGCCCTAAAAAAGTACGTCTTAATTTTTGCTCCACTTCTTCAATTAACGTACATTCTTCGAATAAATAGTCTCTCGTTCCATTTGGGTTTGCCCGTTTCCATTTTGTCATCTAAATTCTCACACCTTTCCCTTTCTAATGTATGCCCATTTCATTCACCTAAACCGAAAATAAAAAGAGCCTTGTAGACAAAATACCTACAAGGCTCTTTAGTAGAGTGTAGGTACAACGGGAATAACCCTTGTGCCTACACGTTTTCACGCTAGGTTCAAGGGCTTTATGTATGATGATGTAGTTGTGTAAGCATTTTAATAGATTGCATGATATTCATAATACTTACTCCCTTTCTCCTCTGATTTTTACATAGTATATAATACTTCATTCTGAATGTAAATATTTTTTGAACATTCCGTTTTTTAAATATAAAGCTACTTTCCTTTCATACTCTACAATTTCTTGATGATATTGCATCGTAATACTAATTTCGTCTAGACCATTTAATAATTTCTCTTTCCACATTTTCTCGATTGTAAAATAAAATCTGTGCGTACTTGTTTTAATTACCTCATTCTCTAAATCTACTTCTATTTGTTCTCTCGCATCCGTTTTGGCAAGTTGTTCTCGCATTTCTTTATCCATTACAATTGGTAACATACCATTTTTCATACAATTCATATAAAAAATATCCGCAAACCCGCCGGCGATAATAACGCGAAAACCATAATCAGCAAGCGCCCACGGAGCATGTTCTCTTGAAGAACCACAACCAAAATTATCACCTGTAATTAATATACTTGCTCCTTTTCTATTTTGTGCATTAAGCGAAAAATTAGGGTTTTCATGGCGGTTATTATCATAACGCCATTCATCGAATAAATATTTTCCAAATCCCGTCCTTTCAATTCTCTTTAAGTATTGCTTCGGAATAATTTGATCTGTATCAATGTTATTATTCATCAGTACTGCAGCAGTACCTTTATGAATACGAAATGGCTCCATCATAACTCTCCTTTCTAGTATCAACAAAATGACCGTATAACGCAGCTGCTGCCGCCATTGCTGGGCTAACTAAATGTGTTCGTGCCCCTTTTCCTTGTCTTCCTTCAAAATTACGATTTGAAGTCGAAGCACAATGTTCTCCTTCAGGTACTTGATCTGGATTCATTCCAAGACACATTGAACATCCAGGTTCTCTCCATTCAAATCCAGCTTCTTCAAATATGTGATGTAGCCCTTTTTGCATCGCAGCTTCTCTTACTCTTTTCGATCCAGGCACAACGAGCGCTCGCACACCTTCTTTTACCTTTCTCCCTTTCACAACAGATGCAGCAATTTCTAAATCAGAAAGCCTGGAATTTGTACAAGATCCAATGAAAACATGCTGAACAGGAATGTCATACGTGCTTTGTCCAGGGCTTAATCCCATATAAGAAAATGCTCTTTCGTCATTTGCATCCTGCTTTTCTGGCAATTTTTCATCAATACGAACACCCATACTCGGATTTGTTCCCCATGTAACGTACGGTGCTAAATCCGTCACATCTATCGAAATATGCAAATCATAAATTGCATCTGAATCTGTATAAAGTTCAGACCATTTCTTCTCGAATGTTTCAAAGTCTTTCGGTGCATATTTACGTCCTTTTACATAAGCAAATGTTTTTTCATCTGGTGCTATAATACCAGCCTTTGCTCCTCCTTCAATTGCCATATTACAAAGCGTCATTCTCTCTTCCATCTCCATAGCCTCAATCGTCTCTCCGTAAAATTCCATTACATACCCAGTTCCAACTGCTACACCGTACTTTGAAAGGAAATGCAAAATAATATCTTTTGCGTAAACACCTTTCTGTAATTTTCCTTTTAACTCAATACCCATCGCTTTCGGCTTTCGTTGCCATAACGTTTGCGTTGCCAATACGTGCTCCACTTCACTCGTACCAATGCCAAATGCTAGCGCGCCAAACGCACCATGCGTTGCTGTATGACTATCACCACAAACAATTGTTTTTCCTGGTTGTGTAAGTCCGAGTTCTGGTCCGATAACATGAACAATCCCTTGCTCTTCATCTCCGATATCCGCTAACGGCACCTGAAATTGTTTACAATTTTCCCGGAGTGTATCTAGTTGCTGCTTCGCAATACGATCTGTAATATTCCAAACATCTTTCGTCGGAATATTATGATCCATCGTTGCGAATGTTAAATCAGATCTGCGAACCGTTCGATTTGTAAGCCGCAAGCCTTCAAAGGCTTGCGGTGACGTTACCTCATGAACAAGATGAAGATCGATATATAATAAATCTAATCCATTTTCGTTTGTCGTAACTACGTGTCTTTCCCAAAGTTTATCTAGCAGCCTTTTTCCCATTATCTCCCTCTCCCTACTAACGCTTGCTCTTCCATCTCTTGTATAACTGCCTTCGTAAATGAAGTTGTCGTTTCAGTTCCCCCGATATCTGCTGTACATTTCCCTAATTTAAGGACTGCTGAAATTGCTTCTTCAATTGCACACCCTTCTCTCGTTAATCCGAACGATTGCCCAAGCATCATTGCAACAGAGCGCATCATTGCAATTGGATTTGCCTTATTTTTCCCCGCAATATCCGGTGCTGATCCGTGAATAGGCTCGTATAATGAAGGTCCCTTTTCCGCATGACTTGCTGATGGAAGCATTCCTAATGATCCCGCTAATACTGAAGCCTCGTCACTCAAAATATCCCCAAATAAATTTTCCGTTACAATTACATCAAACCGTCCTGGATTCCGAATTAACTCCATCGCAGCTGCATCTACTAAAATATGTTCTAGTTCAACGTCTGGATAACGAAGTGCTGCTTCGTCCGTAACAGTTCTCCATAGTTTACTAGATTCTAAAACATTCGCCTTATCAATAGATGTTACTTTCTTCTTCCGCTTACTCGCTAATTGAAAGGCATAAGAAACGATCCGTTCAATTTCATGACGATGATACGTAAGTGTATCTGTTGCTACTTCGTCCGTTCGTTCTTTCGGATAAGAAAAATAAATTCCGCCTGTTAATTCACGAACGACAACGAAATCAATTTCATCAGCGTTTTTTAATGGCGATAAATGTGCCGTTGCGCTTTCTACCGTTACAGGGCGAACATTTGCAAATACTCCAAGTCCTTTTCTTAGAGCTAATAATCCTTTCTCCGGTCTTTCTTTCGCGCTATCCCACCTTGGTCCACCAACCGCTCCAAGTAAAACCGCATCACTTGCTAAACAAGCGGCAAGCGTTCGTTGCGGTAATGGTTGCCCATTTAAATCGATAGCACTCCCGCCAAAATACTCATCTTGCAAATGAAAATGATGCCCATATAACCTCTCTACCATATGCAATACTTCCTTCGCACTTTCCATAACTTCCGGGCCAACACCATCACCAGCTAAACAAACGATACGTTTTTCCAATTTCAACACTCCTTTTAACTGAATTTTCAGAACTTTATTTTGATAGGTGAGGAAAGCTTCTCTCACCTATCAAACACTTATTTCACAAGCTGGATAAAAGATTTCAATTTCCCTGCTGCATGGACATATGCTCTCGCCGAAGCTTCCAATACGTCTTGTGCAACACCAAAACCTGATACTTGATGCGTTCCTTCTTTTAATTCAACATGAACATGAGCCAGTGCATCTTGACCTTGTGTAATAGATTGTATGCGATAATCCGCCAATTCACATTCTAATCCTAAAATTCTTTGGATTGCATTATAAATCGCTTCAATACTACCAGAACCAGTGGCTGCATCTTCGTATACATTTCCTTCTTCGTCTTTTAGCACAACTGTCGCGCATTGTGTACTATTTGAGACAAAATGTACTTGTAGTTGCGTAATGTTATATTGCTGAGCCGCAAATGCTGATTCCCCAAGCATAAGTGCACGTAAATCTTCCTCAGTAATTTCCTTCTTACGATCAGCTAATTTTTTAAAGGCTTCAAACACCGCATCTCGTTCTTCCTTTGTAAATTCATAGCCAAGCTCTTTCATTTTTTCTGTAAACGCGTGACGTCCAGAATGTTTTCCAAGTACGAATAGATTTTGAGATTCGCCTATTAGCGCTGGTTCAATAATTTCATATGTTGTCACTTCTTTTAAAACACCATCTTGATGAATTCCGGATTCATGAGCAAATGCATTCGCTCCAACAATCGCTTTATTTTTCGGTACAACCATACCTGTTAATCTGCTTACTAATGTACTCGTCGCTTTAATCTCTTTTAACGTCATAGAAGACTCCGCTTTATAGAGATCTTTTCTAATATGAAGAGCAACTGCGACCTCTTCTAGCGCCGCATTACCTGCTCTTTCTCCAATTCCATTAATTGTTCCTTCTACTTGCAACGCTCCGCCTTCAACCGCAGCTAATGAATTTGCTACTGCCATCCCAAGATCATCGTGACAATGACAAGAGAAAATTGCTTTTTCATATGAAGGAACGGATTCTTGTAAGTATTTAAAAAGAGAATAATATTCTTCTGGATTCGTATATCCAACTGTATCTGGAATATTAATTACATTCGCTCCTGCACGAATCGCAACTTCAACTGCTTCAGCTAAAAAATCTCTTGCTGTTCTTGTCGCATCTTCTGCAGAAAATTGTACTGTCGGAAATAATGATTTCCCGAGTGTAACCGAGCGGTGAATACTATCTAATACATCTTCTTTTGACATACAAAGTTTATATTTCATATGAATATCACTTGTAGCTAAAAATACGTGTAGACGAGGAGATACAGCACCTTTCACCGCTTCATATGCTCTTCGAATATCACTTTCTTTCGCTCTAGCTAAACTCATAACTGTAGCATTTTGAATGGTATTTGCGATGCGTTTTACCGATTGAAAATCCCCTTCGGAAGCTGCTGCAAAACCAGCTTCCATGACATGAATACCTAGTCTCTCTAATTGCCTTGCAATTTGCAATTTCTCTTGTTCATTTAAATTTACTCCTGGTGATTGTTCGCCATCACGTAGCGTCGTATCCATGAACAAAATCTGCTTCATATTATTTGACCCCTGCCTTTACTCGCGGCTGTACAAACGGCATCATTTCACGTAATTTACGTCCAACTACTTCAATTTCGTGTTCATTCTCTTTCTCATTTGTCGCATGGAAATTTGGTTTTCCTGCTTTATGCTCTGCAATCCAGCCTCTTGCAAATGTACCATCTTGAATTTCTGCTAGCACTGCACCCATCGCTTTCTTCGTAACTTCCGTTACAACGCGTGGTCCTGATACGAAGTCGCCCCACTGCGCTGTATCTGAAACTGAATATCTCATATTTTCAAGTCCGCCTTCATACATAAGGTCAACGATTAGTTTTAGTTCATGTAAACATTCAAAATATGCAAGTTCCGGTTGATAACCAGCATCAACTAACGTTTCAAATCCAGCTTTTACTAGCGCAGTTACTCCGCCGCAAAGCACAGCTTGCTCTCCAAATAAATCTGTTTCTGTTTCTTCTTTAAATGTCGTTTCTAATACACCAGCTCTCATCGCTCCAATTCCATCGGCATAAGAAAGTGCCTTTTCAGTCGCAACTCCTGTTGCATCTTGGTATACTGCAAATAATGCAGGAACAGCTCCGCCTTCAGCAAATGTACGGCGCACAAGATGACCTGGCCCTTTTGGCGCTACTAGAAATACATCTACATTAGCTGGTGGTTTCACTTGATCAAAGTGAACATTAAATCCGTGTGCAAAAACGAGAGAATTTCCTGCCTTTAAATTTGGCGCAATTTCCGCTTCATATACTTCTGGCTGGAGTTCATCTGGTAGTAGAATCATTACTACATCAGCTTTTTCCGCTGCTTCTGCTACTGTATATACAGAAAAACCATCTTCTTTCGCTTTATCCCAAGACTTCCCTTTTCTTAAACCTACTACTACATCAAATCCGTTATCACGTAAGTTTTGCGCATGCGCATGACCTTGCGAACCATATCCAATGATTGCTACTTTCTTTTCTTTTAATACATTTACCGTTACATCTTTCTCATAATAAACTTTTGTCATTTTCATTTCCCCCTATATTTAAATGATTATTGAATTAACATAACTTGCTTATCTTGTTTTTTCATACTACGCGTAAATGCTGTTACACCTGTTCTAGCAATCTCTTTCAAACCATACGGACGAAGTAATTCAATTAATGCTTCTACTTTCTCCTGCGTACCAGTTACTTGCACAACTATGGAATCCTTCCCAACATCTATTACAGCGGCTCGAAACGGTTCAATTAAACTATATAATTCTGCTCTTGCTACTGATGTTGCTACTTTAATAAGTGCAAGTTCTCTTGCGATCATCGCTTCTTCTGTAATATCTGATACTTTCAGAACATCAATTTGCTTATGAAGTTGTTTAATTAACTGTTCCACTTGCTGTTCATTTTCAACGTGTACAACAATCGTCATCCGCGATATGTCTGATGATTCCGTATGACCTACTGAAATACTTTCAATATTAAAATGTCTTCGTGTCATAACACCCGTAATTCGGTTTAACACACCACTTTGATTTCGAACTGTCGCTGTAACAATTCTCTTCACCTTTTTTCCACTCCCTCCATTTGGTGAACACCTTTCCCTGGCGCAACCATCGGCATTACCTTTTCTGATTGAAGTACACGGCAATCAATTACGACTGGTTCTTGTAATTTAATCGCCTGCTGTATTTGCTTCTTTGCAAGAAGTGGATCATCTATACGAACTCCTTTTATGCCATACGCATTCGCAAGAGCGACGAAATCTGGTTGACACGACAGTAAAGAGTGCGAGTATCTTTGATTATAAAATTCATCTTGCCATTGTCTTACCATTCCTAAAGCTTCATTATTTAAAATAAATACTTTAACAGGCAATGAGTGTTCTTTTAACACACTTAATTCTTGCAAGGTCATTTGAAATCCAGCGTCACCTACAATTGCAATAACTAGTTCCTCAGGCTTTGCAATTTGCGCACCAATTGCTGCTGGAAATCCGAAGCCCATCGTTCCTAATCCTCCTGAAGTTACCCATTTATCAGGAGTTTTGAGCGGATAATATTGGGCTGCCCACATTTGATGTTGCCCAACATCTGTTGTTACAATCGCTTCTCCTTTCGTAATTTCATATAACATGTCAATTGCGTATTGAGGCTTAATACTTTCCGAATTCCTTTTATAAGATAGTGGATACTTTTCTTTTCTACTCTTTAATAAAGAGAGCCACTTATGATGATTTTCTTTCCTTCCTTCTGGTTGAAGTAATACTTCCAGCGCTCGCTTAGCACTTGAAACAATTGGAATTTCAGTCGGCACATTTTTTCCGATTTCTGCTGGATCAATATCAATATGCGCAACAGTCGCCTTTTTAGCAAAATAAGCTAAATTCCCAGTAAGACGATCGTCGAATCTTGCACCTATATTAATAAGTAAGTCGCATTCATATAACGCCATATTGGCTGTGTAAGAACCGTGCATTCCTCCCATCCCTAGAAAAAGTTCATCATCTGGCGGAAACCCACCAAGACCAAGTAATGTATGCACAACAGGAATTTCATATTTACGAGCAAAACTTGTTAACTCTTTCGAAGCCTTCGCATGCAATACACCTGCTCCAGCTAAAATTAACGGCTTGTTTGCAGCCTTAATTGCTTGTAATAATTTGTTTATTTGGAGTAAATTCGGTTCATAATTAGGGTTGTATCCTGGTAAATCCATTTGTACGTCATTACATCGTTCTCCTTGCTCTACTACCATATCTTTCGGAAGGTCAATAACGACTGGGCCTGGTCTTCCTGTTCTAGCAATATGAAATGCTTCTTTAATAATTCGAGGTAAATCTGAAGCCTTTCGCACTTGATAGTTATGTTTTGTCACTGGCATCGTAAGCCCCATAATATCCGCTTCTTGGAAAGCATCACTTCCAATTAACGTCGTTGCTACTTGCCCTGTAAATACAACAAGTGGTAATGAATCAATCATCGCATCTGCTAAACCGGTAATAACATTTGTAGCACCTGGCCCACTCGTTGCAATGACAACCCCTGGATTGCCAGTAATTCTGGCATACCCTTCCGCGGCGTGAATAGCTCCTTGCTCATGCCTTGTTAAAATATGCGGAATTTCACAGTCATAGAGTGCATCATAAAGAGGTAAAACAGCACCACCAGGATAACCGAAAATCACTTCTACTCCTTCCTTTTCTAACGCTTCTAACAATAGCTGTGCACCAGTTGCCAGTTTCTCTTCCGTTTTTGAAGACATTGTTCTTATAAGCCCCCTTTTTGAAAACTTTTATCAATAAAAAAAATCCTACGTCCACACTCCAGCTATGTGCTGAAGGGACGAAAGATTTCGCGGTACCACCCTTCTTCGCAAGAATACTCTTGCCTCAGTGACCCATAAATGAGTCTAGCTAATAACGGAGCTACCGTCTAAGCCTAGACAAATGCTTCAGCTTAGCACTCAAGGGCGATGTTCGTCGACGTGAACCATCGGTTTTCAGCAACCACCGACTCTCTGTGAGGCTTCACAATCAACTACTCCTCCCTCTCAACGCTTTCTTATGTTATAAAAAGTTGCTATCCAACTTTATTTTCTTCGTAAATCTTCTCTCCATCTTCTATAACTAACTTTCGGAATTCTTCTAATAAACGATTCGTATGTGGACCTGTTTGCCCTAAACCAATCGTTCTACCATCTACTGTCGTAACAGCAATTACTTCAGCAGCCGTTCCTGTTAAAAATACTTCATCAGCTACATATACATCATGTCTTGTAAATAACTCTTCTCTAACGTCATATCCAAGTTTTTCACCGATTTCTAATATAGCGTTTCGTGTAATGCCTTCTAACGCTCCAGCAGAACTTGGTGGTGTAATTAATTTATTTCCTTTTACAATAAACACGTTATCTCCTGAGCCTTCAGCTACGTATCCTTGATCATTTAACATAAGTGCTTCTTGTACTCCAGCTAATTTCGCTTCAATACGAACTAAAATATTGTTTAAGTAATTTAAAGATTTTACTTGAGGCGACAAAACATCTGGACGGTTTCGGCGCGTTGCAACTGTTACAACCGGAATCCCCTTTTCATAGTATTCTTGCGGGAATAAAGATAGTTGTTCTGCAATTACTACTACATTCGGTTTCTTACAAGAATCAGGATCTAATCCAAGATTTCCTGCTCCTCTCGATACAATAAGGCGAATGTATCCATTAGATAATTTATTTTGTCGAATCGTCTCAACAACAATATTCGTTACTTCATCTAAAGAATATGGAATTTCTAACATAATGGATTTTGCTGATTCATATAACCGGACAAGATGCTCTCTCAAACGGAAAACATTACCGCTATAAACTCTAATTCCTTCAAATACTCCATCGCCATATAAATAACCATGATCATATACTGAAACTTTTGCCTCGTCTTTTGGAACAAATTCTCCATTTAAGAAAATCCATTGCTCGTTCACTGGAAAGCGCCTCCTATGTTCTATGAATTTTTTATTGTTTCCTAGTTTACTCTCCTTTCTAAATAAATCAAGTGAATTTTTAGAAAATTTATAATTTTTAATCGTACGTACATCTTTGATTATATTGATTTAACAGCATTGTTAACGTTTACAAAAAGTCAAAAAATTTTTTTCGCCAATTTTCACTAAAAAAAATATTTGTTTAAAAGAAGGATTTTCATCAATTGATACGAATCTATTGTATTCAATAAACGGACGTCCGTTTTTATAAATTCGGGAATATATAACGACTTTTGCTGAAAAAGGGGGAAAATAATAAAAATAACGCTGTCTAAAAATAACATTCATATTTTTCATTTCGTAATCATAATCCTATTTTTAAAAAACAATTTGTCAAAATGAAGGAGGAAAACAATATGGCGTGTGTACAAATTAAAGGAACGAGACAAGAGGTAGTAGAAATGCTTCAACTATTTGATCTAATGGATACGAAAGGTTTTTGTAAATTCGATAATTATGTAGAGGTAGAACCAAATAATAAAGAACATAATAATTTTATTGCTTCAATTGACATTCACTCAAATACTTCTTCCAGCCAAGATACTTTAAACGATCAATTCGTAAGTCAAATGCTTACTGGTGTATATAACGACTAAACAAAGATTTACTTCCTACCGTCTTTTCATAAATATATGCAGTGGACTTGAGCATACTAGCAACTAGATGGTAGGAGGTGAGAATTATGGCTAGAATTGTTGTTGAAAACTCATTAACAGATGTTCAACAAGCTCTTCAGCAACAGGGACATGAAGTTGTTACCCTGGGTTCCGAACATGATGCACAAGGGTGCGATTGTTGTATTGTAACTGGGCAAGATTCTAATATGATGGGTATTGCAGATGCATCAATTAAGGGATCGGTAATTACAGCTCATGGTTTAACAACAGATGAAATTTGTCAGCAAGTTGAGAGCCGCACTTAAATTTAATATACAAAAAGAAAGAGGACTCCTTTTGAAAAGGAGTCCTCTTTTTTATATTCACCTAACGGGAAAGTAACATATACTGGATGAAAGCCCTACCTCTCTCTCATCATTACGGTTCCACTGACCGCTCCTTGATTCACTAGTATACATATAAAGCCTACAATAATAATTTATAGGGTTTGTTCACAAAAGTTGTTGGTAAGACTACCCGATCTTTCGCAAACTTTTCGTATTATATTTATAAGGTTTATTTACTTTACACTAGCTGTAACCGAGACACGAATTAAAATTTTAACACCAATACAATAACTTGTCAACATTTTTTACAAATTAAAAACAGACAGTAACGGTTTGTCTGTTTTAGAATGGAGCTTTTTCTTTTATTACATATACAACAAAACCGCTTACTAACATACATAAGCCAACTACTAAGTTTTTGATATTAATCATAAATTCCTCTCCCTTATTCCACACATCATATATATTTACAGTTCAATTATTCCGATCATCATAAAGCGCACTTTTTCTAATATATCACAATTCCTAAAAAATGCAAGTTCACTTTTGGCGACCATTTACAAATTTATCTACAGTGCTTGGTACAGTATTTAAAGCCTTCTCAATTAAATGTGTACTACTATTGAGGTGTAATACTTGCACACCGTTAGAACCAACTACTAAAAAAGCAACTGGGCTAATGGAAACCCCAGCCCCGCTTCCGCCTCCAAACGGATGGCTTTGCTTGTTCTCTTTATGCTGCCCTTGTCCGTTATTATGCTTTTCGGAAATAAAATCACCTTTAAAGTCACTTCCGCCGGCACCAAAACCAAAAGCCACTTGAGATACTGTTAATACTACATTTCCATCAGCCGTTGAAACTGGACTTCCAACAATCGTATTTACATCTACCATCTCTTTTAAATTTGTCATTGCTGTTTTCATTAAATTTTCAATTGGATGTTCCATTATGTATTGCACCCTTTCCTCATTATTCTTTTTTATACTTTCCAAAATAGAGGAAGTCATACTAACTTTTCCTATTTCAAAAAAACAATTCCACTCTTCTAAATGGAATTACGCCTTGTACTCGCTCGGATAAAGTGAAACTTTAATCAGCAGGGCTTTGTTCATCACCCACTGATTATTAGCCTTCAGCAATCAGGCGTTTGCGGGCCACAAATAGCGGGATAAAAAAGAACAAGAGATGCATACTACTATTGAACCTTGTTATGAAAGGAGTCATGACTTTGACTGAGAAATTTGATGAGTATAAAAAAAGAGATAGAATAGATAGTGATTATAGTGACTACAAAGAAGAATATGCAGCTGAGGTTGCACCACAGCGCATTGATTATGATTACGATGAGAAAGATAATAAAGATGATGTAAGATCGTCCGCCGCTGGATCAACGGCTGGCTTTATCGCTCTTGCCTTATCTATCTTATCACTATTTACCTTCCCAACATTATTTGGTCTTGTTTCTGTATTACTAGGGATCTACGCTTATAATCGCGGAGCTACTGTAACTGGTGGTATCGCTGCGATTGTCGGCGGAATTGCAGCACTCATTGCAATTTTATTCCGAGTAGCGCTTATCGGTTTATTGTTCTCCCTTTTTTAAAAAGAAAAAGGTATCTCGCTTATGCGGGATACCTTATCCTGTAAATACATCTTCCGATGGATATTTAATTTTTTGTTTTGCTGGTCGTGCTAAAGAAAAGACAAGTGTTAACGGTCCGATTAATCCACAAAACATAACAAACATAATAATACATTTTCCAAACGCTGATAACTTTGCAGTAATCCCCATCGTTAACCCTACTGTGCCGAACGCTGAAATTGTTTCAAATAGTAACTGAATAAAGCTGAAGTTTTCTGTAAGCATTAATACAAATACCGCTGCAAAAATGAGTATTTGACTGGCAACAGCAATCGCTAACGCTCTCGTTACTGTCGACATTTTAATTGTGCGCTGAAATAAAACGATTTCCTCTTTTTTTCTAAAGAAAGAAAGGACAGATGTAACTAAAATAACAAACGTTGTTAATTTAATCCCTCCACCCGTTGATACACTTCCTGCACCAATAAACATTAAAACCATCGTAAATAATATAGATGATTCTTCCATTCCCCCGTAGTCAACTGTATTAAATCCAGCAGTACGAGGAGTAATACCTTGGAAGAAAGAAGCCCATAACTTTTCATTTAAAGGTAAATTCCCTAACGTCTTCACATTATTATATTCCAATACAAAAATCACAATCATCGCTATAACATTTAGCGCTACTGTTCCGACAATCATGATTTTGGAATGAAGTGATAATTTTCGAAAGCTACGACTATACCATATATCAATTAATACTGTAAAACCGAGACCTCCTATTACGATTAATGAGCAAATCCCAATATTAATAATAGGATCTCCTACATACCTTGTTAAATTATCCGGCCATAGAGCAAATCCAGCATTATTATAAGATGCAATAACGTGAAAAATGCTATAATATACACCTTTTCCAAAACCAAACTCTGGAATAAAGCGAAACGATAAAAAAATGACTCCAATAAGCTCAATACAAATAGAAAATATAAAGACACGTTTTACTAATTTTACAAGACCACCTATATTTGTCTGATTAAATGCCTCTCCGATTAATAATCGATGGCGTAATCCGATTTTTTTACCTAATACCCAAACAATTAAAATGGCAATTGTCATAAGACCTAAACCACCCGTTTGAATTAAAAACATAATAACAATCTCGCCAAACATCGTAAACGTACTTGCAGTATCTACTACTCCCAATCCCGTTACAGTTGCTGCTGATGTTGCCGTAAAGAAAGCATCTACCCAGCTAATATGTACTTTCGTTGCAAATGGTAACTTTAATAACAAACCGCCAACCACAATTAAGCAGAAAAAACCTAGTGCTAATATTTGTGGTGGATTTAATCGTATAAAACGATTATACAGCCCTTGTCTTTTTGTTACTTCCATATTCACTAACTCCCTTTTCCCCTCATAACTAAAGGCTTATAAGAAACCTTACATAGCGGGATAAACCTTATATTCTTATAATATAGTTGAGCATAATCCTTTTTTTTAAAGATTTCAACTTTTATTTATACTCGAACTCCACTTCATTTTATGACAAGAAACTTTCTATTATATTTATTCGTACTCTACAACTCTCGCAACAATCATTTTATATGTATCATTTCTCAAATTCTCATACCTTTCACTCTATGTTCACATCAAGGTCACATCCAACTTTTATAGTATATGTATCGGAGCTGTTCCTCCCTAATTTATAAGACATTCCCAGTGTCTTGAACAGCTTTCCATCCTAATTAAATTGACATAAATTGTCCCCTTCCTTTGACCATCTCATATGCGATGGTCTTATTTTTTTATTTACTCTATCTTCTACTTAAAACTCCCTCTCTCTTTCACTCTATGTTCACACCAGGGTCACATCCAACTTTTATAGTATATGTATCGAAGTTGTTCCTCCCTAATTTATAAGACATTCCCCAGTGTCTTGAACAGCTTTCCATCCTAATTAAATTGACATAAATTGTCCCCTTCCTTTGACCATCTCATATGCGATGGTCTTATTTTTTTATTTACTCTATCTTCTATTTAAAACTCCCTCTCTCTTTCACTCTATGTTCACACCAGGGTCACATCCAACTTTTATAGTATATGTATCGAAGTTGTTCCTCCCTAATTTATAAGACATTCCCCAGTGTCTTGAACAACTTCCATCCCTAATTAAATTGACATAAATTGTCCCCTTCCTTAGGCCATCATTTGTGATGGTCTTATTTTTTTGTTTACTTTATCCTTTATGTAAAACTCCCTCTCTCTTTCACTCTATGTTCACACCAAGGTCACATCCAACTTTTATAGTATATGTATCGAAGTTGTTCCTCCCTAATTTATAAGACATTCCCCAGTGTCTTGAACAACTTCCATCCCTAATTAAATTGACATAAATTGTCCCCTTCCCTAGACCATCCTATGTGATGGTCTACTTTGTTTTCTAACTAGATTCCCCAACTTTTTTGCTTACTTTAGCAAAAGCAATCTATATTTAAATACATATTTTTATACAAAATATTCAGAAAATACTGTCAAAATAGGTAGTTTTTTTGTACAATTAATGTAGAAAGTAATTTTACAAAAATAAAGGGGGGGTTTTATTGAAACAAACAAAAGCAATCTTAATCGCATTATTTCTCGGTTTAGTTGTCGGACTCACTTTAAATTTAGCTGCACCATCCATTTTTGAACCATTAAATCAATATGTGTTCAATCCACTTGGTCAATTGTTTATTCGCCTCATTAAAATGCTAGTTGTTCCTGTTGTATTCATTTCTATCGTGCTTGGTTCTGCTGGGCTTGGAGACCCGAAACAACTTGGAAGAATCGGCTTAAAATCAATTTCATTCTTTCTTGTAACTACAGCCGTTGCCATCTCTATTGCAGTTACATTTGCACTGATTATACAACCAGGATCTGGCGGTAACTTTAAAACCGAAGGGCTTAAATATGAAGGGGCAAAAACCGAAACATCTTTCGTCGATACATTGCTAAATATCGTACCAGATAACCCAGCAAAAGCGATGGCTGATGGAAACATGTTACAAATTATTGCTTTTGCCGTATTAATCGGACTCGGTATAGCTATTTTAGGAAAACGGGTTCAAGGTATCCATTCATTACTTGAACAGGGCAACGAATTAATGATGTATCTTGTTAATCTCGTTATGAAATTAGCTCCAATCGGAACATTTGGATTGCTCGCTTCATCCGTTGGTAAAATGGGTCTTGCAGGCGTCGCTGCGATGTTCAAGTATATGATTGTCGTTATGCTAGTACTTATTATTCACGGCGTCTTCGTGTATGGCGGATTATTAAAGGTATTAGCAAAAGAAAGTATTGTCCGTTTCTTTAAACATTTCGGACCGGTAATGGCAATTGGGTTTAGTACATCTAGCTCTAATGCATCTCTTCCATTTGCAATGAAAACAGCACAAGAAAAACTGGGTGTTCCAAAAGCGATAAGTTCTTTTGTACAACCACTAGGTGCAACGATTAATATGGATGGCACTGCCATTATGCAAGGTGTAGCAACTGTATTTATCGCTCAAGTATACGGAGTTGAGCTTACTATGTCCCAATTAGCTGTCGTCGTATTAACTGCTGTACTAGCTAGTATCGGTACTGCTGGTGTACCAGGTGTTGGACTTGTAATGCTTACGATGGTTTTAAATCAAGTAAATCTACCCGTAGAAGGTATTGCCTTAATTATCGGTATTGATCGCATTTTAGATATGTCACGAACAGCTGTAAATATTTCCGGTGATGCAATTTGCGCAATGATCGTCGCAAAATCAGAAGAAAAATATAATACGGATCAATCCGCAGCATCTTAAATCAAAAAAGGAGTGAATTATTTCACTCCTTTTTTGATTTACTTCCTTTTTTCGAACGATATTCTTTTCCTTTGTTATCATTACCAGTCTCAAATTCCGCACTAAACTCTTGCTGAAATTGCCCTGATTTTGGTGAGCCTTGATTTCCGCTTCCTTTACTACCATTTCGATTTGTCATATTTCTGCCCCCTTCCTTTATTAATAGTATGTTACATATTTTCTTTTTTATAATCTTTTACATACGAAAGAAGACCTTCCTCACATAGGGAAGGTCTTCTCCTTTATTACGTAAGCGTTTTCTTACTTGTAATGAATTAAATAAGTTTTTTAGAAATTGATATCATTATATTCATTTCTTCTTCTGAAAGCGCGGAGAATCTTTTTTGTAAATATTTCTTTTTCTCCCCTTCCATTTTCGCAACTAAATCTTTTCCTTGCTCTGTAATCTCTAAATATACAACTCTGCGATCTGATGTAGAACGCGAACGGGTTACAAAGCCTTTATTAATTAATTTTTCTGTAACAGCTGTAATATGACTATTCGACACATTTAACTCATTAGCTACACGTGATACCATTTCTTTATTCGTACGGTTCAATATTCTAAGGACGATGAACTCATTCCACGGTATGTAACCACCAAATATTTTTCCAATATCATTACGCAACGTGCGAAACATAGCAAAAACATTTGTCGATAGTTCTTCCATTAATTGCTCTCGATTTTGAGACAATTTTGACAGCCCCTTTTACTTCATTTAGTTAAATAAAAACCTTATTAATAATTTTACATGAAATCTTACTTTTTGTCACCTTATTTCCCCATAATTCGTAGTTTTTTAATATACATTTCATGATACAATAAAGTTGATTTTCCAGAAAAAGGAGATGGAATAGTGAGTGAAGAAGACAAATTTTCTAATCTCAATCTAAAAGATAAGACTTTGATTATCGGTTTTGTTATTCTGTTGCTCATTATAATTTTTGCATTTATATTCTTTGTATATGTAGGAATCTTTCATATTACAGGTATAGAGTATAGATCACGCACTGCTTTACTTCTATTTTTTTTATTAATCACTTTCTTAGACGGTATTACATTCTTTATCTTCGGTTTCCTCAAGGCATTGCTATATCCAATGACAAAAAACATGCCAAATTGGCTGGCTATTACTCTTTTTGCAATCATTGAAATTACGCTAGTTTGGTTCGTCATTCATACTGCCGACGGTTGGATAGAGAGTGTTCAACTGTCCAACATTGCTGAATTATGTGTCGTACTATTCCTTTTCCTATTAAATCAATTATTAAGTGACAAGAAGGAGTAAGAATACAAGCTTTTCTATATAAAAATTGGTACAATGAAAACAAATCATACTAAAGAGGTGTTACTTATGAACTTACAACAATGGGCTGATAAAGGTATGTCTTTTGATACATATGTGAATGAAATGAAAGTAAATCAATACGAGCTACTGCACATTTACAATAACTTTTTAATTCCAAATGAATTACTTCCTGTATTAGAAGAACGCCAAAATGATGGCTGGCGTGTTATCGTATTAACAGCTGATTGGTGTGGTGACGCTCTTTTATGCGTACCTGTTATGAAACGAATTTCTGAAGTTGCAAATATTGATATGAGATTATTAATTCGCGATGAAAACTTAGAATTAATGGATCAATATTTAACAAATGGAACAGCACGTGCCATTCCAATTTTTATTTTCATTGATAAAGATGGAAATGAACAAGCCGTTTGGGGACCACGCGCTCCAAAAGTACAAGAGTTAGTAACTTCAATGCGCGCTACATTACCTGAAAAAGAAGATCCAACATTCGAAGAAAAACAAAAAGAAATGTACGCTAATTTCCGTGCTACATTAGCGGATGATACTTCTCTTTGGGAACATGTAATGGAAAGCATGATGGAAAAAGTAATAAAATAAAAAAACTGCCGAACTCGGCAGTTTTTTTATTACATAATGAAGAAATAGAATACCGCAGCTAAAATGAAACGGTAGTAAGCGAACGGTGTTAGTTTTACACGACCTAATAATTTTAAGAATGAAACAATTGCAAGCATCGCAACAACGAATGCTGTAATAAATCCTGTTGCAAATAACGGAATATCAGCCGCACTTAATATATCCCAGCTTTTAATTAAATCTAAACCACTTGCAGCTACCATCATTGGTACTGCTAAAATAAATGTATATTCAGCCGCCGCTGTATGTGACACGCGAGCTAATAAACCACCACTTATTGTAGAACCAGAACGAGAAAATCCTGGCCAAAGCGCTAAACATTGGAACATCCCAATTGTAAATGCTTGCTTATATGTGATTTCATCTAATGTTCTTGCTGTACTTGGTTTCGAAAACTTCTCAGCAACAATCATTAAAATACCACCAGCCACTAAACTGATGACAACTGGGCCTGGCCCAAATAAAACTTCTTTAATCGCACTATGGAACAATACGCCAAGTATGCCAGCAGGAATCATCCCGATAATAATATGTAATAAATTTAACGATGGTCCATCTGTTACTTTCCCTATACCTACTAAAGACCATAGACGCTTCCAAAATATAACAACAACTGCTAAAATCGATCCCAATTGAATAACAACTTCGAAAACTTTCGCTCTCTCGTCGTCAAATCCAAGTAAATGACCTGTTAAAATCATATGTCCTGTTGATGAAACTGGTAAAAACTCTGTTAACCCTTCAACAGCACCCATGATTATTCCAATTAACCAATCAGCCACGAGTAGTGCCTCCTTAATAACGAATATGTAATTTTTCACACCTTATCATAATACCTTATCCCCTTTTAAAGTGCATCTTTTTTTTATTGATTGTACATGTTGTATGCGCGTATTTCTTTTCTATTTGTTGATTAAATTGTATGATAGTAAGAGTTTGTTTTTTTAGCGGAAAGGGGATTTTATGAAGGAAACTAATTCATTCTCACAAAAATTAAAGCAATTTGTATTACTATTTTTCCCGATTTTCGTAACGCAAATGTCATTATTTGCAATGAGTTTTTTCGATACGACAATGTCAGGGCACGCAAGTCCTATTGATTTAGCTGGTGTTGCTATCGGAACAAGTATATGGCTTCCCGTTAGTACCGGATTAACAGGAATTTTAATGGCTACTACTCCAATTGTTGCGCAGCTCGTTGGATCAAAGAAAAAAGAGGATGTTCCCCAAGTTGTCATACAAGCAGTATATTTAGCAATTTGTGCTAGTTTCGTGGTCATCCTTATCGGTTTCTTCGCTGTTTCACCTATTTTAAACGGCATGCGCCTGGAAGAACCTGTGGAACGTATTGCAGCACAATTTTTAAGTATTATTGCAATTGGAATTATCCCTTTATTTACTTACACTGTTTTGCGCGGGTTTATTGATGCATTAGGAAAAACTCGCACAACGATGATTATTACATTACTATCATTACCAATTAACGTAATATTAAATTATGTATTAATTTTCGGTCATTTCGGTTTTCCAAAACTCGGTGGTGTTGGAGCGGCAATTGCTTCTGCAGCAACCTATTGGTGCATTTTAATTATTACCGTTATTATTATTCGTACGAAAGAGCCTTTCGCATCTTTCAATATATTTAAACAATTATATCGTCCTTCTCTTTCAAGTTGGACTGAATTCTTAAAACTTGGCGTCCCTATCGGATTTGCTATCTTTTTTGAAACGAGTATTTTTGCTGCAGTGACACTTATGATGAGTAATTTTAGTACGACAACAATCGCAGCTCATCAAGCAGCTATGAACTTCGCTTCCTTGTTATATATGACTCCTTTAAGTTTAGCAATGGCAATGACCATCGCTGTTGGATTTGAAGTTGGAGCAAAGCGATACAATAACGCAAAACAATATGGATTTATCGGGATTGGCTTAGCACTTGCATTCGCCCTATTATATTCAATTCTTCTCTACTTCTTTGATGATGCAATTGCTTCAATTTATACGACAGATGCAAATGTTCACCATTTAGCAAAAGAATTTCTTATATTTGCGATTTTATTTCAAATTTCAGATGCAATTGCAACTCCTGTACAAGGGGCACTACGTGGTTATAAAGACGTAAATGTTTCCTTAATTATGACATTAATCGCTTATTGGGTAATAGGTCTCCCTCTCGGTTACATATTAGCAACTTACACTGACTGGGCAGCAAAAGGATATTGGATCGGTCTTATTATCGGTCTAGCATTTGGCGCCACCTTCCTTCTTGTCCGTCTCTTTCAAGTTCAAAGAAAATATACAACAGAAAACCGCCACTCACGATAGAGGGACGGTTTTCTTTATGCATATTTTTTCTTTGAACGTATAACATAATGAAAAAGAAAGGTGGATACATATGGACGAAAAAGAAAAAAAGCAATCATTCGATGAAGAATTCGCCCCTGAAATTTCACCTGGATATCGGCAAGATGTACATAAGACACCTAAATATAAAAACACCTCGTTTTTAATGGGCATTACCATTTTTGCCGCTGTGTTACTCGTACTCATCATTTTCGTTTATTTTTGATGGAGGGTGGTCTATTATATGAAGAAACAAAATTCCAATCGTTCAAAAAGAACTGTGCAAACAGAAAAAGGGTATGCAGGTGATTCTGTTCTTACTCAAAAACAAGTCGAGCAAGGAAATTTATATATTGCTCAAAAAGAACTTGGTCAACAAAATGAAAACCTTTAGAATCCCTCAAAGAACTGGGGGATTTTTTTATCCGCTATTTGTAGCACTGATTCATGTTTCACTTTATTGTACATACTGTTTTTGTTCTAACACCTTAAATATATTATTAACCTTTACAATTTTCATTTCATAATTCAATTTCATTTCGCTTCTCTTACCATTTTCAGTACCCGCAACGTACGCTGCAGTTTGATAACGAAAACTTTCATCCGTCACTTCACGTATGTCCTCGTTTATAAATTTATACTCTAAATCCCGAAACCGATTTGGATAATAATTTCCTATTAATTGTTCATATCCTCTATTTACAAATAGTTCTTCACCTTTTCGTTTCACATCTTCTTTATTATTAAGCTCAAACACTGATAATTGCTCTGTCACAAAATGTTCTCCTACCTTTTTCATTTCATTATGAGTTAAAGTTTCTATACTTTTGTTCTTTAATTCATTATTTAATCCGTACTGATCAATCGGTTTAAAGCTAGCAAAAACCTCTTCTTTATATGACCAAAACAATCCAAAAGCGATACATAGAGAAATGATGAATAGTCTTTTCTTCGTGATACTCCCGCCCTTCTTCATAATGATAGTTATATTTTAACATATAGAAAGAAAATTCTGATATCATAAAGTGGAATAACTTAACTTAGAAATGAGGAACAATTATGGACTCTTACAAACAGTATATAAAAGAAGCTTTGCCTAATCTTTCTATACATTCATATAAACAAAATGAAGAAGGATGGGATAATGTAGCGGTTATAGTAAATGAGGAGCTACTGTTTCGTTTCCCGCGAAAACAAGAATATGCAATGCGAATTCCTTTAGAAAAAGAACTGTGCATAATTCTCTCTCATTTGCTACAAGAAATCGAGGTTCCAAAGTATCACCTATTATATAAAAATGATGCTGATACTTTTCCACTTTGTAGTTACTATACTCTCATTCATGGTGAACCTTTTAAAAAAGAAATAGTTACCAAGCTAGAGAAAAAAGAACTTGAAGTAATTATTACACAATTAGCGACTTTCCTTACGGCTCTACATAGTATTCCTTTAAAGCGTGTGAAGGCATTAGAATTCCCTATAGAAAAAACACTCACCTACTGGAAAGAGCTACAAACAAAATTAACCCAATATCTTACTAACAGTCTTACTTCATACCAGAAATCAGCGTTAAATTTTTTATTCGAAAAATTCTTTACATGTATGGATACATCCACTTTTCAAAATACAATTATTCACGCTGACTTTACACATCATCACATTTTATTTGATCACCAAAATAAAACCATTTCAGGTATTATCGATTTTGGTGATGCTCAAATTGGAGATCCCGCCTTTGATTTTGCTGGGCTATATTATGATTTCGGACATGAATTTACTACATCAGTATATGAACAATACAGTAGGCTTAGTTCACACCATGATCCATTACTCATTCACCGCATCACGACCTTTTATCAATACAGTCCTTTACTACATAATATGATTTATAACTTTGAAACAAAGAATGAACTTAAATTCCTAGAAGGTACTGAACAACTGAAAGTAATACTACAGGGATGACATTAAATTCTCTCCCGATATTCTCTCTCTTCATACATCATTAACTTTTTATCCATTTCAACAATGATTTGATACAGTTGAAACGCTTGTAAAATTTGCAGTTGAATTCCAAAAGGAGCATTCTGTTCTTTTAACCATTGAAATACTTTCGTTTCATCTTCCATTGATTATTCCTCCCTTTATTAAAATCTGCTACAAATATACGTTAAATGATGAAAAGCTTTTCATGTCAATAACAAAAAAGGATGCAAAATTGCATCCTTTAATGTACGATATTTTTCTTCTGCTTCGCTTCTTTCTTTACTTCTTCCCTTTGGCATTCACTACGAAACGCACAACTCATACACTCAGAACGAAAATGACGCTCTGTATAATGCTCAGGTTGTTGCAACATTTCTTTCATTCTAGATAAATCAGCCATGCCAGTTATAATATCTTCCTGTTTCGGAATGTACTCATACTTAGTTCCTTCTATTAAATTAATAACTTCAATTTTTCCTGGAAGAATATCGAAAGCTTTATAACTGAATACTGTCATTAACTTTTGACAAAGAGCAAGCATTTCCTCATCCGCATCGACAACATACTTTTTAATTACAAACGACTCAGTACTCCACTCACCAACTTCTAATGTCAATGACATGTGGACACCTAACTCTTCCATATATGTTTGAAATTTTTCATATAAAAATAACGGCGGTGTCTGACTATCATCTCTTTCAACAAACTGTAATAAGTGATCCGTTAACTTCGCTAACACAATATAATACTCCGTCTTTGAAGCAAACATATTAATCCTTACCTTTTTCCAATACTTTTCTATTAATATTAAAAGTACGATTTTCGTTTGTTGGCCCGCAGGTAGTGTGTAATATTCATTAATAATTCGATTCACAATCATTTGTGCGATTTGTTGCCATTCAAATGAAGAAGGTTCTCTTCTTTTTATATGACGGAAATAAAATTTATGCGGACAACGCATAAAATCATACAAATGATAATCTGTCATCGTTTTGATTGCGATTTTCTCATGCACTTGCTCTTCATCTCCCTTCTGCCATTAAGAAAGGTGTTTTACAAATTCAGCTCCAAACTGTAAACATTTTTCTACATCTTCATCTTCTGGCGTTAATTCTACTTTTAGTCCTTCTAACACAACTGCAGCTCCGCGCTCTTGTAGCTTTTCTATTAAAATGTCAACCGCCACGCCGTATTTCGGATAAGCCGAATCACATGATCCGAATACTGCCGCTTTTTTCCCGGTTAAATCAATAGAATCCATTGCATCATAAAAATCTAAGAAATCATCAGGAAGGTCACCATCTCCCCAAGTGTAAGCACCTAAAATAATTCCATCATACTGTTCTAGTATAGAAGCTTCTGGTGAATCCATAATATCGATAACTTCAATTTCATTTTCTGTTTCACGAATTGCACCCGCAATATGATCAGCCATTTCCTCTGTATTTCCACTCATACTTGCAAAAATCATTACTAACTTACTCAACTGAATCTCTCCTTTTACCTTGTATCTCTTTTTCTGTTGGAAGCGTACTCTTCTCATCTACATATTCAGAACGAATTACATTTCGTTGCCATTCCATATGCTGATCAACATCTTTATTTTTATCTTTTAATCCCCTCCGCAGAAGGTGAAATTTTTTTCTCATTAACATTTCTCATCCATCCTATTGATAATAATTATCAATTTCAACTACCCTTAGATTAATTGACAGTGATTATCAATGTCAATAACTATTTTTTAAAAAATGATTAAAATGTACAAGCTTGTCCGTTAGCTATTCATATACTATAAATGAGCATAGTTCTTTCTCAGCCCTCTCTGACGGAAAGAAATAAAAGCAACTGCGATAGAGCGCAGTTGCCTTTTTTTATACTTTTCTATGATTTTAGTAGTCTTATCGCTGTCTCTAAAAATAATTCCACTCCATAAATTAAAGCTGATTCATCTACATCAAATTTCGGATGATGATGCGGATAACAAGTATCTACCTTTTCATTCCCCGTCCCCAATTTAATGAAGCAACCCGGTGCCTTTCTTAAATATGCTGAAAAATCTTCTCCTCCCATAGAAGGTTCAAGCTTCACAATGCGCTCATTCCCAAACAAATGTAGTGCACTTTCTTCTACTACTTTCGTAATATATTCATCATTAATAACCGGATCATATCCGTATCGATACGTATATGTATACTTTCCTCCATGTGCCTTTGTAATTCCTTTCACGATTTGCTCAATTTTCTCTTCTGCTTCTATTCTTAACACTTGATTAAAAGAACGCACAGTCCCCATTAAAGTTGCTGCATTAGGAATAATATTATCAGCCATTCCCCCATGAAACTGCGTAACTGAAACAACTCTTTGCATGAAAGCACTTGTATTTCTTGATACGATATGTTGTAAATTTGTAATAATCTGCGCTCCGATAGCAATAGGATCTATCGTTTCTTCTGGCCTCGCCGCATGCCCTCCTTTCCCTTGAATTTCAACTGTAAATACGTCTGGTGCCGCCATCATCGGTCCATATGCAATTCCGATTTTCCCGCTCTCCAATCCAGACATAACATGTAAACCTATTACATAATCAACACCATCCATCACGCCTGCCTCAACCATTTCTTGTCCCCCGCCAGGATATACCTCTTCTGCGTGCTGAAAGAAGAGACGAATCTCACCTACGAAATCTTCCTTTATATTTGATAGCACCTCTGCTGTACTTAACAAAATAGCTGCGTGAGCATCATGCCCACATGCATGCATCATTCCTTTATTCACAGACGTATAAGATTTCCTTGTCTCCTCTTGAATTGGTAAAGCATCTATATCAGCTCGAATCGCAACTACTTTCCCTTGTCCCGTCCCTCTTTTAATTGCTAGTACACTATATTCCGTCGGTCTCGTTACTTCTAAAGAAGAAAACGAGCATAATGTTTCATATATAAATTGTGAAGTTTCTTTTTCATGAAATGATAATTCCGGATATTTATGAAAATGCTGTCTCCATTTAATAATGTTTTCTTCTGAAATAAGATCCTTCCACATCCTCTTCATCAGAAATTCCTCCTCTTATGAAACTTTAACAATTCATACATTAACTATGAAAAACTCAAACAAATATTACATTTCTATACATTCTCCCAGACCACTTTTATACATTCACACAATCCACTTCCTATTTACATGTCAAACCCGTTACAAATTCATGCTGAATGTAATATAATTGCTAAGTTAGGGATTTTCTTTTTTAGTATTTAGTGCTAATATCAGAAAAGAGCCTTTTGACTTATTTTTACCTAAAATGTGGAATTTTGTTTTTTTCACAATAATGTAGGACATGATACCTACAAAGAGCTATCATTTCATTAAGAGAGGGAAAGACATGGAAAGATTAAAAGAGATATGGTCTCGACCACTCACACAATGGGTTGCAAAGACGGTTTATTACCTTGCAATTTTATTTGCATTGCTTTGGTTGTATGGATTCCATGATACAAACACAAGTACATTTATTTACAACGAATTTTAGGGTGGGAACGTTATGAAGTTATTAGAACAAATTGAAAAGTGGGCTATTGAAACGCCTGATCAAACTGCTTTTGTTTGGCGAGATGCGAAAATTACGTACAAACAATTAAAGGAAGATTCTGATGCGTTAGCACATTGGATTTCTTCTGCGTATCCAGATGATCGTTCACCAATTATGGTGTATGGTCATATGCAACCTGAAATGATTATTAACTTTTTAGGATGTGTAAAAGCTGGACATGCTTATATTCCTGTAGATTTATCTATCCCAGCTGATCGTGTACAACGTATCGCTGAAAATTCTGGTGCGAAACTACTTTTATCAGGAACTGAAGTAACTGTAACTGATTTACCAGTTCGCATTGTAAGTGAAGACAACTTAAAAGATATTTTCTTTACTCATAAAGGGAACACTCCAAATCCTGAACATGCGGTAAAAGGTGATGAGAACTTCTACATTATTTACACATCAGGAAGCACAGGTAATCCGAAAGGGGTTCAGATTACTTATAACTGCCTTGTAAGTTTTACAAAATGGGCTGTAGAAGATTTCAACTTACAAACAGGGCAAGTATTCTTAAACCAAGCACCTTTCTCATTCGATTTATCTGTCATGGATATTTACCCATCATTAGTAACAGGTGGTACACTTTGGGCAATCGATAAAGATATGATTGCACGTCCAAAAGACTTGTTTGCTTCTTTAGAGCAATCGGATATACAAGTATGGACTTCGACACCATCTTTCGCAGAGATGTGTTTAATGGAAGCATCTTTCTCTGAGAGTATGCTACCGAACATGAAAACATTCTTATTCTGCGGTGAAGTGTTACCAAATGAAGTAGCTAGAAAATTAATTGAGCGTTTCCCGAAAGCGACAATTATGAATACGTACGGTCCAACAGAAGCTACTGTCGCTGTAACAGGTATTCACGTTACAGAAGAAGTGCTTGATCAATACAAATCACTTCCAGTTGGCTACTGTAAATCAGATTGCCGCCTTCTTATTATGAAAGAAGATGGTACGATTGCACCTGATGGTGAAAAAGGTGAAATCGTAATTGTCGGTCCAAGCGTAAGCGTTGGATATTTAGGAAGCCCTGAATTAACAGAAAAAGCATTTACTATGATTGACGGTGAGCGCGCCTATAAAACAGGTGATGCTGGCTATGTTGAAAATGGTCTTCTATTCTATAATGGTCGTCTTGATTTCCAAATTAAGCTGCATGGTTATCGAATGGAATTAGAAGAAATTGAGCATCACCTTCGTGCGTGTTCTTACGTAGAAGGAGCAGTTATCGTTCCAATTAAAAAAGGTGAGAAATACGATTATTTATTAGCGGTTGTTGTTCCTGGGGAACATTCATTTGAAAAAGAATTCAAACTAACATCTGCAATTAAAAAAGAACTCAATGAGCGATTACCAAACTACATGATTCCACGTAAATTCATGTATCAATCTTCTATTCCAATGACACCAAATGGAAAGGTAGATCGCAAAAAATTATTGAGTGAGGTTACAGCATGACCGCATATGGATCATTTTATTTTTTCGCTATAGTGGGCATTTTATTAATACCTACTATCATAGCTGGATTAAAAGGTAAAATGTTGCGTAAATATAATGCCGTTTTAACATTAGTCATGATTGCTATTATCTTCTCGGATAAACCGAAGCAAGCGATTATGTTAGCCGCATTTATTATTTGGCAATATGCCCTAATTAAAGGCTATTTAATTTTAAGAAAACAAAATAATAGTACATTCATGTTTTGTATAGCTGTTATTTTATCGATTTTGCCACTTATTTTGGCAAAAATCGCACCATTTGTGCCTGAATTACATTTTATTGTTTTCGCAGGTATGTCTTACGTAACATTTAGAGCAGTACAAATGGTCTTTGAAGTTCGTGATAATTTAATTAAAGAACTTTCCTTCTTTAATTTCTGGGAATTCGTTTTATTCTTCCCTGCGATTTCAAGTGGACCTATCGATCGTTACCGTAGATTCCAAAAAGATATCCAAAAGCCACCTAGCGCTGAGGAATATCAAAAGTTACTATATACAGGGCTTAACCGTATTTTCCAAGGTTTTCTGTATAAATTTATAATTGCGCACTTGATAACAACATATCTTGTAAAGGCAGTATTCGCCAATCAAGATACACTTTTATCTAATGCGATTTTTATGTACGCTACTAGCATGCAATTATTCTTTGACTTTGCAGGTTATAGTGCATTCGTAATTGGTATCAGTTACATGATGGGAATTAAAACTCCTGAAAACTTTAATAAGCCATTCCTTAGTCGTAACATTAAAGACTTCTGGAACCGCTGGCACATGAGTTTATCATTCTGGTTCCGTGATTTTATTTACATGCGTTTCGTCTTTTTTGCAACGAAGAAAAAGTTAATTAAAAACCGCTACACAATTTCGTATATCGGTGCATTTTTAAACTTCTTCATCATGGGAATTTGGCACATCCAAGGAAGCGCTGTTGCGCAGTATGTTATTTATGGTCTATATCATGCCGCACTGTTTATTTTATTCGATATTTTCGAGCGAAAAAACAAGAAGCATAAGTTTTGGCCAAACAATAAATTTACACATGTCCTTGCGATTGTAATTACGTTCCACGTTGTATGTTTCGGTTTCCTAATTTTCTCTGGACACCTTAACAGATACTTTTAATGCACCCTTCTTATACTAGTAAGAAGTTGCACATATAATATATTTCGGATATAAAGGAGATTTTAAAAATGGCAGAATTTAAAGATCAAGTATTAGATATTTTAGAAGAAGTATGTGAAAACGATATTGTGAAAGAAAACTTAGATGTTCAATTATTTGAAGAAGGTATTCTTGATTCTTTCGCTGTAGTATCTTTATTAGTTGAATTCCAAGAGCGTTTAGATATTGAAGTTTCTATTTCTGATTTTGACCGTGACGAGTGGGCTACACCAAACATGGTTATTAAGAAGTTGGAAGAAATCCGATGAACAAAGCAAAATTTGGTCCGATGCTTTTAGCATTGGCCCTTTTTGCTGTATTCTTACTTATTCCAACGCGCTTCCTACTTCCACTTTTAAGTGATGAAAAAGTAGAACAAGCTGCCACTTCTTTAAAAGAAGAAAAGATTCAAAGTATGATATTACAGCAAAAGATGTTAGCAGACCCGAAATACCTTCCGATGTACGGTTCATCGGAATTCGCACGTATGGATGCTTTCCATCCATCAAATTATTTCAAAGTAAAGCCTGAAGGGTTCACACCATTCCTACTTGGACGCGGAGGAACACAAGACCTTGTACATGTGTTAAACTTTGCATCTACTATGGATCAATTGAAGGATAAAAAAATGGTATTCGTTCTTTCTCCTCAATGGTTTGTACCACAAGGTATTGATGAAACACACTTTGCACCTAACTTTTCAAAACAACAAGGCTATCACTTGCTTTTCAATGATGACTTAAAGCCTGAAATGAAAAAGCAAATTGCAAAACGTTTATTAAACTTTGAAATCGTCAAGAAAGAAACTTTACTAAAAATTTCGCTTGAAGGTATCGTTTATGATGATACAAAGCATAAAGTAAAAGCACTTGCTGCTAAACCTTTCGCTTATATTTATCGTAACATTTTAGATCGTAAAGATTTATTTACAGCAATGTTTGATATTAAACCGCATAAAGAAAAACTTGACCCTTCATTAAAACAAATGAATTGGGACGAGGCTCGTAAACATGCAGATCAAACTGGTGCAGTAGAATCAGGTTCTAACGAATATGGTATCGAAGATGATTACTTCAACAGCAAAATCAAGAAGAAATTAAAGCAACGTGAAGGCTACTTAAAAAATGATGCTTATGATCAATCGCCAGAATATGAAGATTTACAAATTGTACTTGATTTATTAAAACAATCTGGTGCAAAACCACTCTTCATTTCTGTTCCTGTAAAAGGTCCTTGGTACGATTACGCTGGCTTCCCGAAAGAACGTCGCGAATTGTACTACAAGAAAGTTCATGAGCAAATTGAGAAAGCTGGCTATCCAATTGCCGACTTCTCAAATCATGAGTATGATAAATACTTCTTAAAAGATCATATGCACTTAGGTTGGAAAGGCTGGGTTTATATCGATGAGGCCATCCAACAATTTTATAAAGCAAACTAATGAAAAGACCACTTGAATTATTCAAGTGGTCTTTTTCTATAAATATTTTGTAATTGTTCGATTACGTTCTCTGCTTCTTTCATAACTCGCTCCACTACATGCTGAGCTGATTCTATTCGTGCTAATGATGACGCTTGCCCTGCCCAAAGCGACATGTATTCTCCTTTATTTTGTTTTGCTGCTTCTTGGCGTATTTTAGAGGTTAATACATTTTGCACTGGATACATCGGAAGCCCTTCTTCTTTCCCTTCATGTCTCTCTATAAATTCATTACGAATACCCCGCGCATATTTCCCGGAAAACGCACGGGTCACAGTTGTACTCGTATCTGTACTATGTAAAACTGCTTCTTTATACACATCATGCGTAATACTTTCTTCACTCGTTAAAAAGGCCGATCCCATTTGAACAGCTTCTGCCCCCAGTGAAAATGCCGCAACAAGCCCTTGTCCGTTCATTACACCACCTGCTGCAACAATTGGGATATGCGGGACTGCTGCTACTAACTGCGGAATTAATGCAAACGTCCCAATCATAGCGTCCTGTTCTTTCCCAATAAACGTTCCTCTATGCCCTCCTGCCTCACTACCTTGACCAACAATAATGTCTACTCCTAATTCAGCAAGCACCCTCGCCTCTCTCACATGAGTAGCTGTTCCTATGACTTTTATTCCTCTTCTTTTTAAGTCATCTATTTCTTCTTTTTCTAACGTTTGAAATGCAAAGCTAACGACTGGTACGTTTTCTTCTACTAACACTTGTAATTGTTCTTTATAGCTTTTAGGAAGCTTTATCGTCTCTTCTTCCTCTATACCGAATTCTCTATTCACTCCGCTAAGTAATACCTTTGCCAAGTTTAATTTCTCTTCTTCTATCTGTATCTCTTTCGTTAGCAGTAAATTAACACCGAAAGGCTTATCAGTTCGTTCCCTTATTTTATTAATTGCTTCACGAATTTGCTCAGGGCTCATATAGCCTGCTCCAAGCGTTCCTAGTCCTCCGCTATTACTTACAGCTGCAACAAGCTCAGGCGTCGTAATCGCACCTGCCATACCTGCTTGAATGATGGGATACTTAATTTGTAATAGATCTATTACGCGACTTGTAAACATCATTTCTCCTCCTATTCCCCTTATATCTTCTTTATTTGACAAACTTTCCCCTTCTTTTACAAGGGTTGAACTTCATAGGAAGCGAATATATTAAAAGGGAAGGAGGCTAAAAACAATGATATATCCAAATGCGTTACAACAAGGTGATACAGTAATGGTTATTGCACCGTCCGGCCCACCAACAATTGAAAATGTATTAAAAGGGGTAACCCTATTACAAGAAATGGGTTTATCTGTAGTAATCGGGAAGAGTGTTTATGAGAAATATGGATATTTAGCTGGAAGTGATCAAGTTCGGCTCGATGATATACATGAAGCATTTACAAATAATGAAGTAAAGGCCATTTTCTGTGCACGAGGTGGTTACGGAAGTGCTCGTCTCCTCCCTCACATTCAATATGAAATCATTCAGCAGAATCCAAAAATCTTTTGGGGATATAGCGATATTACAGCTTTACATACGGCCTTTTCACGTTATGCAAAGCTTGTTACTTTTCATGGTCCAATGGTTGAAGAACTAGGTAAAGGTGTAGATTCTCTTTCTTTATCTTCTTTCAATCAACTATTCCATCCGTATTCAACCATCTTATCTGCTTCAGAATGTATCGTACCTACCTCTCCATGTACAGTTACAGGCACATTGGCGGGAGGAAATTTAACTGTATTAACAAGTATAATTGGCTCACCCTATGAGATAAATACGGCTAATAAACTTTTATTGCTTGAAGACATTGGGGAAGAACCGTATCGCATTGACCGTATGTTAAATCAGCTACTTTTATCTGGCAAGTTTAATGAATGTAGCGGTATTATTTTTACAAGTTGTCACGACTGCACTCCTTCTAAACCATCTCAATCATTGCAAACAATACTATATGAATATTTCGCACCATATCATATACCTGTTCTATTCGGTTTATCGATTGGACATATAAGCCCAAACATCGGGATTCCTCTTGGAGCTACAGCGACAATAAATACAAATAATAAAACACTCTCTATTTCTTCTGGCGTAGCCAATCCGTATTCAAATTAAAAAGGAAAAGCGATTCCGCTTTTCCTTTTATTTATAATAATTAAAAATTCGTCCAGATGCGATATCTGCAACTTCTTCTGGAATAAATGTTTTACTTATATCAGTGCCAACATTTAATACTGCTGTAGCATCTTTCTCAATGCTACCAAATAATTCTTTTCCACGTATCGTAATAAGGGGCGTTCCTTCTGGCAACACGTCTTTTACAAATTCCATTTGCGTAAAGAACGGAACAATCCATCTACCCTCTCCTTGGAAATGACGCAAACGAAGTATTCCTTCTGTTGCCCCGTCCTCTGCTTCTAGTGAACCAGCAACATAAAACTCAGTAGATAAGAGCAATTCATAAAATTCCTTTTGCTTCTGTTTATCGTCCCCTGCTACAACAAGTACTTCTTCTATTCTCTTTACCGGAATTTGCTCCATATGATGCCACCCCTATTTCAAAATGATTGTACTTAAATTATACGAAATATTCTTATTTTTTTCTACATAATTCGCAATTATTTTCTTAAAATAATTTTAATGCTTCTTTTGTCGTCACAATCGTAGCAAACTCTTCATGTAAATTTACAAGTGTCATATTGTGAATATCCTCTGCATTATACTCTTTACCATCTAGACCTTTACGGTTAAAAGTAGCCGTTGCATCACTCACTAAATACGTTGTAAATCCTAAATTTCCTGCCATTCGTGTCGTAGTCTCCACACAATGATTTGTCGTTAATCCTACAACCACTACTGCATTACATTTGTTCTCTCTTAATTGCTCTTCTAAATTTGTCCCAATGAACGCGCTGTTAACGAATTTCTGAATAACCACTTCACCTGGTAGTGGTTGCACCTCTTCTTTAAAGTTTACCGTTTCCGCTCCCTCATAAAACATCGACTGAGCATTTTCTTTATTTACATGTTGAATATGAAAAACTGGT
This sequence comes from Bacillus cereus group sp. MS39, assembly GCF_040448665.1. Lineage (NCBI taxonomy): Bacteria > Bacillati > Bacillota > Bacilli > Caryophanales > Bacillaceae > Bacillus > Bacillus cereus group sp. MS39. Next base: position 4,047,977 of record NZ_CP123058.1, read on the forward strand.
CGTTTCCTTTTTCTCCATTCTTCTAATAACATTCTCATGTTTTCTTCAGCAAAAAGATTATTTCTCTGGCCCCAATATGGTAACCGAAACGCCTTTTGTACATCAATTATAATAAGTGCTATTTGATTAATCATCATTTTCTCCTTCATTTGGCTGTAATTGAAACAGAAAACCAAGTTGTTGCGACGCAGTGATAAAACAAATATAAGCGCAAAGCTCTACAATTTCTTTTTCCGTCCAATATTGTTTCAATGCATGAAACATATTATCATCTATTGCCTTTTTATCATGGACAAATGTATGTGCAAAAGTAACTGCTACACTCATTTCTTCTACCTTTTGCATATCATCAGGTCTTCCCTTTGCCATACAGTACGGACATTCATTCCCGTACGCTAATGTTCTTCTTACTTGCTCCTTTAGCTCTGCCGACAGAGTTCCTTTACTATACAGTGTATTCTCTACCATACTCCATGAATGTAATAGATCTGGATTATGCCCTAATAACTTTTGAAACTTTGTAACTCCTACATTTGATAATGAAATTCTCTCCATCATTTCCCCTCCTATTTCCTTCTTTTTTATTGTAAAATAAATAAAGTTCACTTTACATTTCATATGAATCTTAATTTATATTTTTTCTTTACAAAAATTATTATTTTACTGGAGGTATATTTACAAATGCAACTAGATCGTGTTGATCGAAAAATTTTAAATGAATTATATAATGATAGTCGCCTTTCCATGCGTGAATTGGCGAAACGAGTAAACTTATCTGCTCCGTCTACTGCAGAACGTGTTCGTAAACTTGAAAGTGAAGGCGTTATTCAAAAATACACAATCGATATCGATTATAAAAAAGCAGGACTTGTTTTAGATTGTATTTTAGAAATCACTTTAAAAAATGGTGATACAACACGTATGCAACAGTTTATTCAGTCTTATCCATCTGCAAGTTTTTGTTACCGAGTAACAGGAAGCTTATGCTACATTGTAAAAATTTCTGTTCCTTCACTCGTTGAACTTGAAGACTTTATCAATGATGTTTCTTCATATGCAACGACAGTTTCTCATATCGTATTATCAGAAGTATCTCTTACTCCTGATATCGAACACATCTTCCCAGAAGATTAATTTATTTTTATTCATAAAATACAAAAAAACCCCTTACAATAAGAATAAAAATGATATATTATGTATTAAAATACATAAAGTTCGAGAAAGGGGCTTTACATTGAAAATCTGGTTTTATGAAAAAACAGCACAATTAGATGATTTACTTGGCATTTGGGATAATGTTCCCACTATCCCTCGAATTGGTGAAAAAGTGGAGATTTTAAAAACAGTCCGCACTGTTACAGATATTAAATATGTAAAGAACGGTAATAATTTTCGTGTAGAAATTATTACAAATTAAAAAGTAGCTCCTAAGGAGCTACTTTTTAATTATCTATCAAGTGCTTTCTTTATAACGATTTTATCTTCTTCTACAGATACTGTTACATAATCATTTTCTTCTAATCGAAGCTTATTTACTGCTTCATCTGGTAGCTCTACAGCCATCAGTCTATCTGTTACGATCACTTGACTATACACTTCATTTTCTTGTAATGCACTCACCACTTTTTCCTCATTTATAAAGCGTACTGTTGGCACACCTACTTCTTTTACTGTACGCCATTGCTTCCAAACGTAAGGAATTAACCAAAGTAATCCAACAACTGTCAGACCAATACCGATCCATAAATTACTTTGCGCTTGTAATTCAAGAATTGAAATTGCACTACTCTCTTCTCCACCGACAAATTGCATACTTGTTGCAATCAAATTATTTAGAGCGTGTACAGCGATATTCGTCCATATATTTTTCGTCTTTATGTATAAAAGACACATTACAATACCAAACATAAATGCACCAATAACATCAAAATGTCCTAAACCAAAAATAAGTGAAGATATGATTACAGCTTTTTTAATTCCCCATTTATGAGCCATTCGCTGTAAAAAGAAGCCCCTAAAAATAACCTCTTCCATAATAGGTGCTAATACACATGCTGAAATGAAAGTAAATATCGTCATATATATGTTACTCGTATTAATAACATTTACGTCTTCTAACATGGTAACTAAGAAATTCGGTAACGTATGTGCTAATATGTAAAATTGAATATGAGATATACCAACTGAAAAAATCATTCCCATTATCGTTGCTAATACAATTAATCCCCACGGTAAACGTCCTGGCTTATCAAAAAAACTGTTAAACACAACATTATTTTTATTTGTTTTTACGTATAACCAAAATAATGGAAATACAAAAAATACAGTTATTTGTGAAATAACCTCTAGCGCATTCTCAGAAACATTTGCTAGATCTAATGGAATCATCGTAAGGAACAACCCTATAATCATCCATCCCAAAAAACTGCGTAGTCTTATGCGTGAAAATGCATAATGCATGTAGAACACCCCCAAAGATAATAAAAACAAATGGTCTGATAACTAAATTATAATTTGGATATAGTCGAAATTCCTCCTATTTTTCTCAATTACTTTCAAACAACATATCTCTTAAAATACCATATCACTGTTCTTCAAGCTGCCATTTAAGAGGAGGTTATGTAATAAAAAATCCCCGTTTCTACAAGCGGGGATTTCTTTTATTATAATACGTCACGTTTTTGGAATAATGCACTTGATGCTATTAGCAATACAACAAAGTATGCAGCTACAAGTAATAATGAAGTTGTAAATGTAAATTCTGTAAATGTAGGTTCCATTCCGCCACTTACTAATTTATTGCTATCGTACACACTTAAATTTAAATGGAAAAACACTACAAATTTCGCTACACCTTTTGCAAACATCATTAATACCATATTAATTGGTCCTTGTAAAAAGAAGAGGAACATCGTAATAATCAATGGTAATACAGACTTTCTAAATACGTTTGCTAAGAAAAATGCAAGCGTCGCAAAGAAGAACGGTGAAAGTACTTGATATAAAGTAGATTTCATTACGATTCCTACCGTTAATTCTGTTTTACTACCATCCATTACAATTCCGCCAATAATCATTGTAATTAACGTGCTAGCAAATATGATAAATACTATAGTAAGTAGCACTGTAATATATTTAGAGAATAAAACTGTAATTCGTTTTCTTGGACGGATTAATAACTGCTTAATTGTGCCTTTTTGGAACTCATCAGTAATCATACGAGAAGCAATCGTAATTCCAAAAATTGTTGCAAACAAAGTAATTAAACCAATCTCTGAACTTGCAAAATCTAAATATGATCCTTTAAATTCACTTCCGTCTCCCCATTTCAGCATCGCTAAAACTCCCAAAATCTCCAATATTGCAATTACACCAATTAAAATATACATACCTTTTTTCGCATGTAACTTTAAAAATTCATTTTGAATTAATTTAAACATTACGCTTTCACTCCCCCTGTAATCGCTAAGAACTCATCCTCTAACGTTTTATTTTGAACAGTAACTCCGTATACAAGCACATCGTCATTTACAAGTTTTTTTACAAGTTGTGGGATTTCTTCTTTCATTACAGATACTGCAATTATATTTCCTTGCGCCTTACCTTTAATGATTTCATTTGCTTTCTGTACTTGATCTACTTCAAACGCTACAACTACTGTCTCATCGTGTTTCGCTTGTTCATGTAAGTTGTACTCTTGCACAAACTCACCTTGCTTAATAATAACGACGCGATCACACATGAGTTCAATTTCACTTAATAAGTGACTTGATACGATTACAGCAATATTCTCTTCTTTCGCTAAACGTTGTAAATAATCACGAATTTGGCGAATACCAGCTGGATCTAATCCATTTGTCGGCTCATCTAAAATTAAGATTTTTGGCTGATGAAGTAATGCCTGTGCAATTCCTAAACGTTGTTTCATACCAAGTGAATATGTTTTCACCTTTTTATGAATTGCATGCTCTAATTCAACAAGCTTTACAATCTCAGCAATGCGCTCTTTACTAATTGGTGTAATTGCCATATTCGCAAAATGCTTTAAGTTTTGCATTCCAGTCATATAATCATATAGTTCAGGATTTTCTACAATCGCTCCAATTTGCTCTAGCGCCTTTTCACGCTCCGTGCGAATACTATGACCACAAATTGTAATATCGCCCTCTGTCATTGATATAAGACCTGTCATCATACGAATTGTCGTCGTTTTACCACTACCGTTCGGTCCAAGAAACCCGTACACTTCCCCTTCGCGAACTTCAAATGATAAACCGCGGATAATTTCCGTTCCACCAATCTTTTTTCGAACATTCTCTAACTTTACTACTACGTTTCCCAATGTCGATTCCTCCTTTAGACTTCTAGTTTTTTATCGATTATGCGACCTGTTATATAAACAAGTAGAACAAATATACCGATTGAAAAAGTAAGACTATATAAATTCATAAGTCTTTCTGGATATAGTATGAGATTCATATCCGCTGATTCATCTATATAAACTAATTTTTTAATAAAAGTAGGTATAGGCGCAAGTCGGCCCAGCATTTCATATATCAGATTGATTACTTTCGTTACTAGTAAAAATAGGAAGAAAATAATTACGTACTCCATTTTTTTCTTTTTCAAAGAAAATACTTTCACACCAGCTACTGTAAAAAGTAAGACTAACAATATACTTGATAAATTAAATACATATAACACGCTACTAAATAACTGCTTTACCATATCTAGCGTAAGTGTACTTTCGGTAAATAACAATTCATGGAGTTCTGTACCTTTTATTACTTTCATCGAGATACTATAGAAAAACATAGCACCTATTACTTCAAAACACATTAAGCTAATTGCTGCATATGACAATATTGCTAAAACAATTTTTTTACCAGATATCGGTGTTAACCGAAATAATTTACTTTCAGTCATTTTCCCAAACGCAGACATCGCCTGCAGAAATACTAATACCGCAAAAATTAAATAAACTAAGAATACTAAAGCAATTGTAATCATTTGCCTTACTTCTCCTGATTCTTGTTTAATATAATTCCCCATACTTACAAAAGCGACAGCTGCAATAAATATGAATGACAATAACGAAATGAAAATTTGTTTTTTATTCGCATTGTACATATATATTAAACTGGCCTTCATCTACTAAACACCTCCTTAAACAAATCCGTAACAGCTTTTCCTCGTTGGAAACGTAATTCTTCTACATTTTCATGCAGTACACTTTCACCATCTTTTAAAAAGATTACTTCGTCAAAAATATTTTCCACTTCTCCAATTAAATGTGTTGCAATTAAAATCGTACAATCTTCGCGATAAAACTGTAAAATAAGTTCTAATACGTGTTCTCTAGAAACAAGATCAATTCCGCCAAGCGGTTCATCTAGTACGTATAACTTTGCTTTCCTCGAAAATGTTAAAATAATTTGTAGCTTTTCAACCATACCTTTTGATAAAGCTGTAATTTTTTCTTCTAACGGTATTTTAAATTCCGCAATCGTATCTACCGCTTTTTGAATGTCGAAGTCTTTATAAAAATCTCGATAGAAGAATAAAGAATCTTTTACCGTCATCCAATCATCAAATACTGGTTTATCCGACATAAAAGAAACAATTTCTTTCGTTTCTAATCCTACTTTTTTACCAGCGATTGTAATACTGCCTTTAGAAGGATGCTGCAGACCGGCAATCATTTTCAATAACGTCGTTTTCCCACTCCCGTTATCTCCAACGAGTCCTATAATTTTCCCTTCCGTAATCTCTATGTTTAATTCACGAATCACTGCTTTTAATCCGTATCTCTTCCATAAGTTTTCTATTTTTAATAACTCTGTCATTCGCTCTCCTCCCTCTTCTCATGTAATGAAGAACGAAGGATTGTAAGAATTTCTTCTTCTGAAAAACCTAAATTGTCCATTCCATCTATAAAAGAATGAAGTAATTCTTTCGCCATCTCTTTTCGCAGCTCCATAATTTTCTCCCCTTCATTCGTTACATATCGTCCCATTCCTCTACGCGTTACAACAACCCCATCCCGTTCTAGCTCTTGAAATGTACGCTGAATCGTATTTGGATTTACTTGTAATTCACTCGCTAATTCACGTACAGAGGGAATTTTATCACCAGGCAATAAATGTCCTGTTACGATTTCTTTTTTTATGTATTCCATTACCTGAATGTAAATTGGTGTATTTGGAGAAAACTCTATTTTCATTTCTTCCCTCCTTTTGTATCGGTGTACTAGTTAAATAATACACCGATACAAAAGGCTTGTAAATACCCATTTAATTACAAAAAAGTTCTATCCAGCTAATGGATAGAACTTTTTTAACGAAAATCGTTATATGAAAATAATAGTGTTATGTAAACAAATCCATAAAGAAAAGCTGTCTTATCAATGAATAAGACAGCTTTTCTTTATGATCGTATATTAAAAATTAAACACGAAGTCATCGTCAGATAACTTTTCAACGTTCGTTGCTTTTACGTAACCATTCCCTTTTACAGAGAAGAAATCATGGTTTTTCGTATCTGTACGTAAACCATTTAAAACGATTGGGTTAATTTCTTCTTCTTCAAACTTCGGCTCAAGTCCTAAGTTCATAAGTCCTTTATTCGCATTGTAACGAACGAAACGATTTACATCCTCTACAAGACCGATAGAAGTGTAAATTTCTTCTGTGTATGCCATTTCAATTTCATATAGTTCCATTAATAACTCTTGTGTTTCTTTTTGCACTTCTTGTTGATCTTCTGCAGAAAGTTCTGCGAAGAGTTGTTGTGCTAAAATACCGACGAATACGCCGTGGATTGACTCATCACGAATTATTAGGTTAATAATCTCACCACTTGCCGTCAATTTACCTTGACCTGCTAAGTAAAGTGGGTAGAAGAATCCACTATAGAATAAGTAACTTTCTAAAAATACACTTGCTACCATCGCCATGTATAACTCTTTTTTCGTTACTTCAGGCTTTAATAAACGACGATAATAACTAGTAACAATACCAGCCTTTTTCTCAAGTAATGGATGTTTATCTACCCATTCAAAAATATCATCGATTTCTTCTTCAGTAGCTAACGTTGTGAAAATATGACTGTAACTCTTCGCATGTACTTCTTCCATAGCTCCCATGAAAGCTAATACACTTTTCGCTTGTAAATTTTCAAGATGAACAAGTACAAGTGGCATCCCTTCGCCACCTTGTTTCGTATCTAAAAGTGTTAAACCACCTAATACACGCTTATAAGCAATTTGCTCTTCTTTTGATAATTGCGCCCAAGTATTTTTGTCAGAAGACACTGCGATTTCTTCTTCTGTCCAAAACTGAGCGATGTTTTGCTTCCAAAACATTAAACTAAAATCATCTTCTTTTTTGTTCCAGTTTACCGCACGCATTCAATCGCCCCTTCTCTAAATAAACATGAAAAATTGATAACTAAGCATGAGCAGGGTTCAGAAAACCCTGCTCATCATGTCTCACTTTTTATATTAAACGGTACAAGCCACGCACTCTTCCACGCTTAATTTACGTGTTCTCGTATAATACAGACTCTTTAAGCCTTTTTTATGTGCATAGATGTAGTAACGTGCTAATTCACGTGTTGAAATATCACTATTAACGTAAAGAATTGTACTAATTCCTTGGTCAATATGTTCTTGAATTTCTGCGATTAAATCAATTAATTTAAACTGATTCATATCGTAAGAAGATTTATAGTACCAGAACGTATCTTTTGATAAATACGGCATTGGATAATATGTTGTCGCATTCGCATATGTTCTTGATTCGATTTGACTTACGATTGGCATTACGCTTGAAGTTGCATTTTGAACGTAACTGATAGATTGTGTTGGAGCAATAGCAAGACGGTAGGAATTATATAATCCATTCTTCTTCACTTGCTCTTTTAAACTTGTCCAATCTTCTTTTGTTGGAATATGAATTCCTTCAAATAATTGCTGAACTTTTTCAGTTACTGGGCTGTAATCTGTCGTTTCATACTTTTCAAAGTATGTGCCGTTCGCATAATCAGACTTATCGAAGTCTTTAAATGTTTCGCCTTTTTCTTTAGCGATTTCCATACTTTTCTCAATAGAGTAGTAATTTAACATCATAAAGAATGTACGAGCGAACTCTTTCGCTTCTGCACTTTCATATGCGATTTTGTTTTTTGATAAATATCCGTGTAAGTTCATTGCGCCAAGTCCAACTGAATGAAGCTCATCATTTGCTTTTTTCACAGTTGGTGCATTCGGAATGATCGTCATATCAGAAACAGCTGTTAAAGCTTCCATTCCCGCATGAACGGCTTCACGAATTTCTTTATTTTCCATTACATTCACGATATTTAACGATCCTAAATTACAGTTAATATCACGACGGATAATATCATCTGTACCATAATCATTTATTTCAGAAGTTTCTTGAAGCTGGAAGATTTCTGTACATAAGTTCGACATCTTCACAGTTCCAATATCCTTCAATGGATGTTGATTATTTGCATTTGATTTAAACATTAAGTATGGGTAACCAGACTCAAGCTGAATCATAGCGATTTTAATAAGCATATCACGTGCACTAATATCTAGCGGCTTCTTCTTCACTTTCGGATTGCTCATTAATTCATCGTACATTTCATCGATATCAATATCATCTAAATGCTTTCCGTATTCTTTATACACCGTATAAGGCGCGAAAACATGGAAAGGTTCGTTTTTCTCAGCTAGCTCAAAGAACTTACTTGGCACGATAATTCCGATTGATAGAGACTGAATACGGCTCTTCTCATCAGCATTTATTTTTTTGGTCAACTCGTCTTCATATTTCTATGAAGGTTGGACTATATCATCAACCTGTAACTGGTTGCCTTGCACTTCGACTGGTACCTATTTCCAGCCTACTCTACTAGCTTTCGTCTAATGACGTGCGTTCGATAGTCTCTACACCTTCTTGAAAGTATTGATAATTAGGAAAGTTATTGGATAGTACTCTATATTTTATCGTATTAGCAGGCACATTAAACGCTCGGCCGGCTTCCGCTAAAGACTCATAGTAAATGTCATTTATAACAATTGGCTTTTTTTGTTTTTCTCTTCCAGAATTATATTGGTTTTTTTGAGCTTTACTTATCTTCATACATGTTTCTTTTGTATGTTTTTTACCTTTACGAGACCTAGACATTTTTTCTTTTGTTTCATCAGTATGTTTTCTACCGTGAAATCGTTTAGTAATCTTAGATCTCATATTCTCCATATGTTGAGGTTTATCATACCAATAATTATTAGGACCAGTATTAATTTCAGAAAGAAATTTTTTTACTTCCTTTGAGTGAGTTTTCCCATACATATGGTTCTTTTCCCCACTCAACGCCCCACCTCTAGCGATGGGATGTCCGTTGTAGCAATACTGTTTCCCATAATATTGACTTAGTAAACTTTGCTCTATCTTATGAAGAATGTTCTTATCATCTGGTAACTCGATTATCCCTTTAAACTCAAATTTATTCTCACCATATAAATTCCAGGCTGCTTGTAAATGTTTACTATGATGCCGATTAGCATTCAATTGATTTCTATGAGTTTTAAATCGTACTTTAAAATTATTAGAACTACCAATATAAAACTTCCTATTTTCCTTATTAATTATCAAATAAATTCCACAGTTCATGGAATCTCGCCTCCGGTGAATATAAGATTCCACTTCACCCAAGTAACATTTCTTTCAAGCTTGGCACGGTATTACCTGCTATCCATGTACATGGACCGTAGGCTCTCTTAGTCAGCTTCTTCGCGGGTTCTTTTTCTTTTACCCCTTATTCAACTGATACCGTTAGCCGCTACTGCGACACCCTATTGGTTAGGTTCACAAGGTTTTCTCATACACATTACTGCGTAGAGGGACTACCAATTAATCCAAGAATTCAATAATATCCCAATGGAAAATGTTTAAGTATACTGCGCCGGCACCTTTTCGTTGCCCAAGTTGATTCGCATATGAAAACGAATCTTCAAGTAATTTCATAACAGGTACTACACCACTTGCAGCGTTATCGATACCTTTAATTTGCTCACCGCGTGCACGTAGCTTAGACAAGTTTAAAGCTACTCCACCGCCGATTTTTGATAATTGCATTGCAGTATTAATGTTAAAGCCGATTGAATTTAAGCTATCATCCATCTCTAACAAGAAACAAGACACCATTTCTCCTCTTCTGCTTCGTCCCGCATTTAAAAAGGTTGGTGTCGCTGGTTGGTAGTTTTGTTTTACAATCATGCTTGCGAAGTGTTTTGCCTTCGCAACATCACCGCGTCCTAAGTATAATGAAACAATTGCTACACGATCTTCATAGCTTTCTAAGTATTGTTTTTGATCATTTGTTTTTAACGCATAATCTTTGTAGAACTTAGATGCCGCCATATAGGATTGGAACTCGAAGTTTTCACCATAAGCGATGTTATATACCTCTTCTACTTCCTCCAAGCTATACTCGTCCAGAACGTTGTAATAGTAATCATATTCTTTCATATACTCCATTCGCTCTGCCACGCTATTAAAATGAACGGTATTTTCTCTAGCTTCTTCCATAAAGACTTCTAATGCCTCTTTATCTTTATGAAGCTGATAAAAACCGTCCTGCATTTGCGTGATTTCATTATTCAGTTCAATGTGTCGCAATCTCCCGCACCCTTTCCTTAAAATATTCTACATCATTATTTGTTCCTGATAACTCAAATTTTGATACAATAGGCACTTCATATTTAGCAGAAATTTTGTCAGCACTTGCACCGAACATGTCTCCCCAGTTACGATTGCCGCTTGCAGATACGCCTTTTAATTTTTCATTATTGCGCTCTAAAAATTCTAAAACACGTTCTGGTACATTGCCAAAACCTGTTGTATACGTAATTAAAACAAAGTCTTCATCTATTACTAGATCTTCACCAATTTGAACGGCCGGCATATTTAATTTGTGAATGAAACGCTTCACGTTTCCTGTCATAGAATCATATGCAACTATCATTTCCGACCCTCCCTCTCCAATCTATACTCTCTGTATGTTGTTTCTTGTTTTCTCTATATATTGTATTACGTTTCAAAATAAGACACAAGATATATGTATAAATTCTTTCTTTTTTTAAATTTTACTTTTCGACAAGACAGTCGATTTTTTTCAATACAATGACTATGAAACAACATTCTAAAACTCATGTCAATAAAGTGCTTTTCAAAAAAGTTGTCAACGAATTTAACCTTATTTTTAAAAAAGTTACCAATATATTTTGTCATAAAACGGCAAATGCTGGAGGAATATATTTCTCCAGCATCACGCAAAAAAGAACAGACATGAAACGATAATCTGTTCTAAAAAACGATTACATTTATCAGTTTTACTTTATTAAATATTATACATATACTTTCGGTTCGCGTTACATACTAAAAGATAACTATTATAGAAAAAGATTATTATTATGGAAATTCAACTTATTTATGAAAAGATTATTCTGAGTGCTCAATGCGCAAAATATCTTTTACAAATATATGATGTGGATTTTCATCTTTATCAATCATTGTACATACAGGAGCTTCTTCATCAAAGTACACAATCATTCCTTCTACGTACTGATATGTATGTTGAACTTGTATGGTTACTTTAATTTCTATAGCCTCTTCATATGCTCTTTTTATTTTCTGAAGCATTTTTGCCGAACACTTTCGTTTCTCTGGATACATGACCATCCCCATAAACCTATTGCCAGCTCTATCTTTCCACATATAATCCCAATGCGGTAATATGCCTTGTTTAAAATCGCCCATAATTCTCCTCCCTATATTCTTCTAGTTACGAACGTGGCGTTTCTGAATATGTATAAATTACTTGTCCGCCGCGCTGTGCGTTCCCAATAATATGTTTAAAATCTTCTCGACTTACTACAACTTCTCTGAACGTATAAAATACATCTTTCGTAACAACATACTCCTTTATTTCACCATTTTTCAGCTGATCCAAAATTGCATTTGCTAATTCTTTATCCATGTATTTCACCTCTATGCAATATTTTATTTTATCGTATATTCTATAGGTCAACAACTGTAAAATTATCCAGGTGCTATACCTTCATTTCATTTTCATTATTTCGCAAACGATATCACTTTACTATATGTCCACTAAATATCATATACTAACATAGCTACTTCTCTATATCAAACATTTCGACATTCAATTATGCAAAGTTCTATACCACTATGTTACACTATATAAATAAAACTAGGAGGGATACTATGATTCGGAAAGCAAAAAAGACAGATGCGAAGGCAATTGCACCTTTATTATATAACGCTCTGCACGAAATTGCTGAAAAAATCACAGGCAGCACAGTTGAGACAGAAGTATTACTAGGACTTGAAACATGGTTCTCAAAAGAGAGAAATCGACTGAGCTATGAAAACTGTTTTGTATATGTACAAGACGGGGTTGCAGTTGGGGTTATTGTCGCTTATCACGGTAGTGAAGCAACAAGTCTTGATGCACCAATTGTACATTACTTAAGAGAATTACATAAAGATGAATCAATTACATTAGAAAAAGAAGCTGAACTTGATGAATATTACATTGATACATTATCAGTTTCAAGTGCATATGGCGGAAAAGGAATCGGTTCTCAATTAATTGAAGCTGCTGAAATCCATGCAACTGAAAAGGAGCATGAAAAAATCGCATTACTTGTTAATTTAGAAAACAAACGTGCCTATTCACTATATGAAAAACTAGGTTATAAAAAAGATAAAATCGTTATGCTTGTAGGCGAACCTTATGCACATCTCGTAAAAACATTAAACATCAAAATTTCTATATCTTAAAAAGAAAGCACACGATTTATATATAAATCGTGTGCTTTTATGTTAATTTTGTATTTAATATATTTCCATCCATCGCTTCGTGGAATGTATAGGTTGTACATCCCCATGGCTTCCTATGTAAAATAGGAGCACCAGACCATCCCATCGCTCTCAGCTCCGCACCAACCATTGCATTAATGTAATTATGACCTACAAGAGCAATACTTCCATGTACGAGAGCATAACGGTGTAATAAGTAAGCCGCTTGCCTCGCCCTCTCTCTTACTTCCTTATAAGACTCAACACCTTTATGGTAACCAAGTATCCATAATGTTCGCCCGATAAACATCCATACGTTAGGTTTACATTTCAACCATGTTGGAGCATAAAAATTCGTCGAAATTTCAGCTTCCCTAAAAAGAGAATTTTGCATAAAAGATAAAGAATTCATTAATTCAGCTGCTGACTGTATAGCACACCTTTGATCACTCGTTACAATCAACTTTGCTGCTTCAATCGCTTCCATTGTTTCCATTGGTATAGGTGCTTTTTCTGTTATAGCATGTAAGTCATATCCTTTCATCCATTCATGAAAGGATGTAACCGTCATTGGTTCTATAGTACGATCTAAGCGGCCATGACGAATAAAAGAAATCTTCATTCTTTCCACTCTCCATTCATCACTTACGAACTCTATTATGTACTATTTTTAAATATCATACCACGCAAAAAAAGAAAGTTATACACCTTTACTTATCCCCGCCACTCTCATGTGTGACCCCAGCATGTATACCATCCATCCCATCAAAATATGTAGTCGTTTCATGATGACGAATCTTTTTTAAATTTATATAAGAAAATACAAATAAAGTTAATGCTATAACACTCCCCACAAATTCAAACATCATTTTACCGCCTCTAATTTCCCCCACTTTAGTAGGTTATTGTATATTTTTCATTATACCCCTATATAAAGATGCACGCATTAAACCGTTCTTTTTTTCTAATAACTTGGGGTTCTTGCATATTTTCTTACAAAATGTGAATATTTTTCGAATTTTTACTTTGGAAACATTTACAAACTAGACAATATGGTTCAAAATAAGAGGAAATAAAAAAAAACCAAAATTATTCTTTTTTTGGAAAACTGTAACAAGGAGAGTTGCTTATGCAGATCGCAGAAACTGGAGATATCATTGAATTTAAAGGTGGAATGCAAGGCCGTGTTCAAAAAGTAAATCAAAACTCCGTTATTGTAGATATAACAATTATGGAAAATTTTAGAGAACTAGATATGGAACCTCTTACAGTTGTAAGTCATAAAAACTATACTGTCATTAATCAAAATGCATAATATAATAGAAAGAAAGGATCTGTATATCATACAGATCCTTTCTTTCTATTATATATTAACGATTATCAATTGTTTCTGGATATAGATCATGGTTCATCATGCGGTAGTCTGCCATTTGTTCATACTTCGTGCCTGGGCGACCGTAGTTGCAGTAAGGATCAATTGAAATCCCTCCACGTGGTGTGAATTTCCCCCATACCTCAATGTAACGCGGATCCATTAATTTAATTAAATCATTCATAATAACGTTCATGCAATCTTCGTGGAAGTCACCATGATTGCGGAAACTAAATAAATATAGCTTTAAAGATTTACTCTCTACCATTCTTTGTTCTGGAATGTAGCTAATATAAATTGTTGCAAAATCTGGTTGTCCTGTTTTCGGACATAAGCTTGTAAATTCAGGACAATTGAATTTCACAAAATAATCACGGTTTGGATGATTATTATCAAATACCTCTAAAATTTCTGGGCTATATTCAAATAAATATTTTGTATTTTGATTTCCTAATAATGTTACATCTTTTAAATCTTCATCTAATCTTCCTGCCATTTTAAACATCCCTTCTCATTATACTCCGCGTTTATTTCCCCATACTAACGCATGAAGCTGCGGCAATACTTTTGCATTATTCATCTCTTTACAATTTACAGCTTTATCGATCAGCCACTCATACTTATCTAATAATTTTTTAATCAACATCGTATCATCCACCGTTTTTGTATCATCATTTCCTACTTGTAAGAAAAATGGCACATCTGGATAACGTTCGTGCATATTAACTGCATACTCAAAGTCATAATCGTCAAATACTACTACCTTTAAACTAATATCTTTTCCTGCTAGTTTCTGAATAACAGCATCTAACTTCTGAAAATCAGTATTCATTGCCGAACTTGGTGGTTTTGGAGAAATCGTTATCTCATCAATTTGAAGTAACCAATCTTGCCATTTACTCCCTTGCGTTTCGATTGCTGTTCGCATTCCATTCTCTTTTAATATAGAAAGAAGAAACTCAATATTTTTCAGCAATGCTGGATTTCCACCTGAAATCGTAACATGAGAAAAATTTTCGCCACCAATTTCTACAAGCTCGTTCCAAACGTCCTCTGCTGTCATCTGTCTAATTTGATCTTTAGCCGATCCATCCCACGTAAAAGCAGAATCACACCAAGCACAACTATAATCACAACCAGCCGTACGAATAAACATCGTCTTTTGTCCTACAACCATTCCTTCACCTTGAATAGTCGGACCAAATATTTCTAAGACAGGGATTTTACTCATCAAGCATCCACTCCCGTCTTACTTCCGCATAACTAGTCGGCGTCTCAAATAGACGAACAAATTCAACGCGAGCTCCTTTATATTCGTTCGCACGATTATCTTTTAGTAATGCTTCTGCCATCTTTTCATAAATCCAAACGACCATGTTTTCAGCAGTCGTATTCATTGCTGGTAACGTTTCGTTTAAATAACGATGGTCTAAATAAATTTCTATTTCATTCTTCCAAATTTCTTTTATATCTCCAAAGTCAATCGCAAGACCTATTTCATTTACATATCCACTAATCCCAAATACAACTTTATATGTGTGACCATGTAAGTTTTTACATTTCCCCTCATAACAGTGTAAATGGTGTGCTGCATCAAATGTAAATTCCTTGCTGACCATTACTCTTTTATTATGATATTTGAGCTGTTTACGCTGAATATCCTTGTCCATTTTTTGCAAATTTTCTACGATGCGAAATCCAAAGAAATTATCCATTAGTTATTTGCTCCTTCGCGTTCTTGTAGGTACGTATCTAATCCTGCTTTACGAAGCTGACATGCTGGACATTCACCGCAACCATCACCAATGATTCCGTTATAACATGTTAATGTTTTTTCTCGAACAAACTCGAATGCTCCAAGTTCATCTGATAATTTCCATGTTTCCGCTTTATCAATCCACATAAGTGGTGTATGAATTACGAACGGATAATCCATGGATAAATTTAAAGTAACGTTTAACGATTTCACAAACACGTCACGGCAATCTGGATAACCACTAAAATCAGTTTCACATACACCCGTTACAATATGACGTGCTCCAACTTGTTTTGCTAATACAGCAGCAAATGATAGGAATAGTAAATTTCGTCCATCTACAAACGTCGATGGCAATTCACCTTCTTCATGTGTAATCTCCATATCCGTTCTCGTTAACGCATTTGGAGCAAGTTGATTTAATAGACTCATATCTAGCACCGTATGTTTAATTCCTAGCTCTTTCGCAATTTCCGCTGCACAATCAATTTCTAGTTTATGACGTTGATTGTAATTAAACGTTACAGCTTCTACTTCTGCAAACTGCTTTATTGCCCAAAATAAACATGTCGTACTATCTTGTCCTCCACTAAAAACAACAACTGCCTTTTCTTTTTTCATTTCACTCATTCTCCTTCTCTACTACGAATAAGAAGAAAGAACGTTCTTGAACTGTCACAATAAAAAAACAAAACAATACCTAAAGATATTGTTGTTTCCATAGTTTTTTATAGAGGGAGTTCGCGAACCTCTCCCGTGCAATGCACGGAATTCCTTCTTTCATTGACAAAGCTTATTGTAACATATTGTATACTACCAGCAAAAATTTCTGATTTTTCCGCTATTTTTCCATTTCATTTCTTTCATTTTATAGTATGATGAATTTAATGCGAGAAGAGAAGAGAGGAGGCACACCACTGAAACCCTTTATTATTTATCTCTTTTTAAATATATTATTCATCCTTGTTACAATGCTCGTATACCATTTATTTTGGAATCAAAAAGGGAAACGTTCTCCTAAATTAAATTCAGCTATATTTATTGTATTATGTTGCCTCGTTACTATACTGTGTATCACTTTCGCAGCAAAAACAAATTATGGATTTCAATTTGATATGCGTCATATCGTATTAATTGTCGGTACATTAACCGGAGGTCCTATTGCTGGTGGATCTATATTAGTTGTATTAAATATATACCGCTTCTTATTAGGAGGAATAGGTGTTTTCCCATCGGTTATCGGTTCTATCCTTCTATTTATTGTCCTATTATTTACATACAAATTTTTCAACCGAACTTCTAATCGTATAAAAATAGCACTTGCTATTATCTACAGTCTCACATACGGATTTAGTTGGATACCTTTCTTCCTTTCAAAGGTTACAAACAAGGCCGATTATATACCACATATTATTGTGTATGAGTTATGTACGATACTTGGTACGATCCTTATTTTATATTTACTACACATATTACAAACTCAAGTTCGTCTCCAAAATGAACTTATGAATGCTGAAAAATTTCATTTAATTGGTGAAATGGCAGCGTCTATCTCTCATGAAATTCGCAATCCATTAACTTCAACGAAAGGATTTTTGCAACTTTTACAATCAGATACATGTACTGAGCAGGAGCGAAAATTATATATCGACATAGCCATCAACGGAATCGAACAAGCAAACCACGTTCTTACAGATTATTTAACCTTTGCAAAACCAAGTATTGAAAAAGAACAAAGATTACAGTTAGAAGAAGAACTACTACATGCATTATCGTTAATTACACCGCTTGCTAATTTAGCAAATGTGCGTACGCATTATATAAAGCAAAGCACTTCTTTTTTTATCGCGGGAGAAAAACAAAAACTAAATCAATGCTTGTTAAATATTTTAAAAAACTGCATTGAGGCCATGCCAAAAGGCGGTGATCTTTATTTCACATTAGTTCCTGATCATAAGCATATTCAGTTGTATATAAAAGATACAGGAATCGGTATGGATACCGAACAAGTGAAACGTCTTGGCTCTCCTTTCTACTCAACGAAAGAAAAAGGAACTGGTCTTGGAATGATGGTCGTGTTCAGTGTTGTTCAAGCTATGAACGGAAAAATCGATATTATAAGCGAAAAAGGTACAGGTACAACCTTCTTATTAACTTTTCCACTCATACAAAAAACGTGATGAAATAATCATCACGTTTTTTCTGTTCCTTCAACTAATTCAGCAAAGGCTTTCACTTTGCCATGTGGTTTTTGATTTTCTTTACGTGCTTTCCAAGCGCGCTCTTCTTCTTTCTTTTTCTTGGACATACTTTTCAACTCCTTCTTTTCTTTCTCCATGTAGTATTCCAAAATAAGAAAGAAAACTATGCACGTATCAAAAAAGAAGTGGTCTCCCACTTCTTCCTACTTATCGCTGTAAAATTGCATGTTTCGCCTCTTTTAACTGCGTAAGATGTCTTTGTTCATGCAATTCAAGAAATTGAACCCACTGATACAAATTCAACTCATTAAAAATAGGATGCTTTAATCCATTTTCAAATAGATCTTTTTCATCTATAACACTATGAAGCGCGTGTAATAGTTCTTGTCGTGAATGTTCTAGCAATTGAATTCCTTGCTGTTTTTTCATTAACGTTTCTGTTGGTTCCATTTGCTGAGGAGCTTCTCGTTTATGTGTGCGATCAAGCGTAAGTTGGAGGTCTTTAAATGGAGTCGTGTTTCTTTCATTTTTTTGTAAAGCATATACAAGGGCAGATGTAACTGATTGTTCAACTAAATGCAAGTGATGCAAAATTTGAATAATACTCCATTTATCACGGCGTGGCTTTACATTCACTTCTGTATCATTTAACATTTCAATTTCTGATAATAGCGTGCTTCGAGTAGACTGTAATGAGTTCACCAAACTTTCTAAACTCACATCCATATTAGATTGAAGCATACTTCTTTCCCCCCTTTTTGTTGGTGAAAAGAGGTGCTCCTTATTAGAAACACCTCTTTAGTATTCTGAATTTTCTTTTATTATCTCATCATTTTCTCGTTATGTCGATGTTAAACATGTGAAAAAAAGCGCATGTTTTTTACAATTTTGTGTCGTCAATCGCATGTAGCCACGCTTCAATTTCTGTAATGACACTTTTCACACAACCTTCAGCAAATGGTGATGTTAAATTTGCAACTTCTACTAATTCCAAGAATGATTTACTTCCACCTTGTTGACACAGATTCACATAATCTTCCCATGCCTCTTGTCTATTATCTCTTGCACGTTTCCAAAATTGCAGTGCGCAAATTTGTGCTAATGTGTAGTCGATATAGTAGAACGGCGAGCTATAAATATGTCCTTGACGTTGCCAGAATCCACCGCGCTCTAAATAATCATTATCTTCATAATCACGATGCGGCAAATACTTTTTCTCTATATTACGCCATGCTGTCTTACGCTCTTCTGGTGATGCTTCTGGATTTTCATATACATAATGTTGGTATTCATCAACAGATACACCATACGGTAAAAACAGAAGTGCTGAACTTAAGTGAGAGAAATAATATTTATCTGCATCTTCTTCAAAGAATGACTTCATCCATGGCCATGTAAAGAATTCCATACTCATAGAATGAATTTCACATGCTTCATACGTTGGCCAATTGTATTCTGGAATTTCAAACTTTCGACTTTCATATACTTGGAAAGCATGACCAGCTTCATGTGTTAATACATCAATGTCGCCAGATGTTCCGTTGAAGTTTGAGAAAATAAATGGCGCTTTATAATTCTCAATATATGTACAATATCCGCCACCAGCTTTTCCTTTTTTCGCAACTAAATCTAATAAATCATTATCTAGCATGAAATTGAAAAATTCATCCGTTTCAGTCGATAACTCTTTATACATCGTTTTCCCATGATTAACAATCCAATCCGCATCTCCTTTTGGAGTTGGATTACCAGTAGCAAACTCAAAGTTTTCGTCGTAATATGCTAACTTCTCTACACCGATACGTGCTTGTTGTCGCTTTCTTAATTCCGTTGTAACGGGAACGATATAATCAAGTACTTGCTGACGATAATTCGCCACCATTTCCGCATTATAATCTGTACGGTACATTCTTGCATATCCAAGTTCAACAAAGTTTTTGAAACCTAAAGATTTGGCGATTTTCGTTCTCACTTTAACAAGCTCATCATAAATACGATCTAACTCTTCCTCATTCTCAGCTAAAAATCCGTAATATGCTTCACTTGCTACTTTACGTTCATTTCTTTCTTTCCCTTGCATAAATGGAATCAGTTGCGATAACGTTCTTTCTTCTCCTGCAAAGTCAATTTTTGCAGATGCTAATAACTGCGTATATTGTGAAGACAATTTATTCTCTAATTGTAAATCTTTCACAACTTCATCAGAGTATGTTTTCAAATCACACTCCGCTAAAGCAAATAATTGCTTTCCATAATACGCTTCTAATTCTTCACGGAATGGAGAATGAATTAACGCATTATAATACTTTGTACCATATCCTTGTACAACTGGAGAGAATTCATCAAAGAAATCTTGCTCTTCCTTATAAAAAGCATCTGTCGTATCAACAGAATGACGAATGTAACAAAGATTCCCCATTGTACCGAAGTCGTTGCGAATTTCGTTAATTGAATTGATGACTTGTTTTTGTTCTTCTACAGTTTTTGCATTATCAAACTTCTCTAAAGCAACAGTAAACTTTTCTTTTAATTCTTCAATATTTGGCCGTTTATATTCATAGTCTTTAAATGACATGAACGAGCCTCCTCTCCATTATGTGCATCCTTACTATAATTCAATGCTTACTTACAAATCTCCTCTTATTCTTCAACAAAATACGGCAGATGCTGTCATAATTACATGTAAACAAAAGAGCCTTGGATTTCTTTATCCAAAGCTCTTTTGGAACATACTATTATTTTTCATATTTCCCAATCTTTTTTAATAGAGCAAGTAATTCATCCTTTTCCTCTTTCGTTAACATTTCAAAAGACTGATGTATAACTTGCTCATGCCCTGGAAAAATAGAAGCAATAAAGCTCTCTCCAGATTCAGTTAGTTGTGCATAAATAACACGTCTGTCATTCGGGCACGGAATTCTCTTTACTAGCCCCTTTTTCTCTAGCTTATCTACAACATATGTAATGCTGCCA
Organism: Bacillus cereus group sp. MS39; assembly: GCF_040448665.1. Classification (NCBI taxonomy): domain Bacteria; kingdom Bacillati; phylum Bacillota; class Bacilli; order Caryophanales; family Bacillaceae; genus Bacillus; species Bacillus cereus group sp. MS39. Next base: position 4,069,169 of record NZ_CP123058.1, read on the forward strand.
CTAGCTATTAAAATACGCTCACCAATTTGCTGAAGTGGTTGACCGCCTTTATGATATAACAGTTCTAATACAGCAAATTCAGTTGGATTTAACCCGTTACTTTGTATAGATTTATTTGTAGTATCCATAACAGATCGATGTACACGAGATAATGCAATAAATACTTTTAAAGATTGAGAAATATCTTCTCGTTCATTATTTGATGTCATACAACTTTCAACCCTTCACTTAAATTCTCAGTAATAAAAAGAAAAAACAACTTAGTACTTCATGTAAATTCCGAATGAGTATTCACTCATTCATTTCCTCTCCCCAAATATATTATGAATGATTCTTGAATAAAAACATGACAATTTTAACATAGTTTATATATAATGATAATAAAAAAGAAGGAGTACCAAATTTGAAAGTCAAATTCCACAGCATAGTTTTATATATGGTGCTTGTTATCCTACCAACGATAGGAATTGGTGCTACATTTTATTCATATCATTCGTATAAAATGGAGCAGGAAAACAAACTATCTGCTCACACGGTTCTCTTTTTATATAGAGACTATTTAGATCATCACCTTGGTGAAGCAATTTCCGCATTAGAAATGCTCTCAAAGGTCGTAGGAACCGAGACTGGAAATATAAATGGAGTTAAACAAATTGTACATGATACAGATGGAAACGATACACGTTTTTCTGGTTTATATTACGCTACATCAGAAGGCATCATTACAATCGCATCCGAAGGCGACCGACCACCTGTTGATGTCTCAGATCGCAAATATATTCAAGACGTATTGCAAACGAAGAAAACAACTGTATCATCAGCCATTACAGATCGTGTTCTTGGACATCAAGCTATTATGATTGCTTCTCCCATTTTCAATAAACAGAAGGAAATCTCAGGCTTATTGTTAGCAAGTTTACGCTTTGACTACATTTCAGCATCTTTAAATGCCATTAAGCCACAATATCATTTTGAAGTAACTGATAAACATGATGTAGTTTTTCTCACCGATGATAATAACGAAACAAGTGATGCGCATTCTAATATGCTTACTACCCCACTCCAAAGATTAAATTGGAAGGTCTCTGTTTCTCCATTGCCTATCCATCAAAAAACTTTATATCAGTGGGTTGCAATAGAGTGTATAGCTACTTTATTTTTAATGTCTATTTTATTTTTACTTGCTCAATATATGTTGTTAAAACGTCAAACAAAACTGGAAAGACAACAAAATGAACTACAAAAAATTGAATTAGTTGGAACTTTTGCAGCTAGTACAGCCCACGAAATCCGTAATCCTCTTACCGGAATTAAAGGGCTCGTCGCTCTATTAAAAGAGAAATATAAAGATGAACAAGATCAGTTTTATTTTTCCGTCATCGAACAAGAAATAGAACGGATTAATGAAATTGTAAGCGAATTTCTTATTCTTGGAAAGCCAACTGCTATCATTGAACAAACATATGATGTGAGAACCATTCTAAATGAGGTAGCATTAATTATTCAATCTGAGGCGAATCTACATAACATTGTATTCCATTTACATTTGCCAGACCATTCTGTTCATATCCGTTGCTCAAAAGACCATATGAAACAAGTGGTTTTAAACATTACAAAAAATGCAATTGAAGCCATGAATTCTGGTGACACACTGATCATTTCCGTAACAAACAATGAAACACACGCACAATTGCAAATTACAGATACTGGAAAAGGTATTCCAAAACATATTCAAAAACACCTCTTTCATCCGTTCTTTACTAATAAAGATACTGGAACCGGTCTTGGACTTGTCATATGTAAACGAATTGTAGAGATGTACAATGGGCATATTTTTATTGACAGTATAGAAAACGAAGGAACGACAGTTCATATCGAAATTCCGTTACACCTAGTATAATTATCCTTATCCCAAAAGGGTAATTATACTTATTTCATAAAACCAGCCACAAGCATTCGCCAAAAATTACTTGATTTCCCTTCATATCCAATTTGAAAAATAGGTACCTTTATAATTGATAACCATTTTGGTGTTTGTTTTTCTTTATAACGCTGGTACTGTAAAATAAGCTTGTCCAATTCTTGACTCACTTGAATTGTCTCCATACTATTTAACCCACTTGTTAAACCTAATTGAATCATTTCTTCACGTTTCATATGAATATCACGTGAAAGCTTTTCTAATGTGTACTTCCTTTTTACAGTAAACATTCATATCCCCCTTATTATACTTCCATGCTCTCAACTTTACTTCTCCATTGGCCTTTTAACTACTTAATCATATTTGAAGAATCAGAAAATTTAACATTTTCTCCCTGTAATTTACAAATCTTTACCCTCACTTTGAGAATTATTACAAATTATTCTATCTTTGTAAATACATTCGCAATAATAGACATTTTTTTCATCTTCTTTTTTTACAAATACCAATTAAATAGCGGATTCTCTATTTTCCATATACTTTTCTTCGACATTTTTTGTTTAATTTTTATAAAAACGCAAAACATAATGATGATTGATAAAGTGAAATTTAATCATTGGGGATTTTGTCCTTCCTCACTGCTCGCAAATAGCGGGATAAAATAGAAAGGAAATATTTATATGCGCAAATATACGATTGCATTGCTTATATTTACTATGTTCTTACCATCCTTCTTGTTTCCTGTTCAAGCAAAGGCCCATACAAACAAAGTCGCTATTGTCATTGATGACTTTGGCAATAATATGAAGGGGACTGATAAAATGTTATCACTTCCTATTCCACTGACTGTTGCCGTTATGCCTTTTCTCCCTTCCACAAAGGAAGATGCGATAGCGGCTCATAAGAAGGGGCACGAAGTTATTATACATATGCCAATGGAACCTATTAAAGGTAAAAAAGAATGGCTTGGACCAAAAGCAATTACAACTGATTTAAGCGACGAAGAAATAAATAACCGACTCGAACAAGCGATTCAAGAAGTACCGCATGCAATTGGCATGAACAATCATATGGGATCAAAAGTGACCGCGGACGAAAGAATTGTACGACTTATACTTGCAGCTTGTAAAAAACACGGTTTATTTTATTTAGATAGTAAAACAAATCCTAAGAGTGTTGTCCCAAAAATCGGGAAAGAATTAGGAGTGCCTATTATTGAAAATCAATTATTTTTTGATGATGTGTATACAGCGGCACATATTTCAAAACAAGCCCAATTACTTATTAAAAAACTTCAAGAAAAACCGATTATGGTAGCTATTGGACACGTTGGACCTCCAGGTGAAATTACATCACGTGTTATAGAAACTTCTATTCCTAAAATTCGCGAACATGCAGATTTTATTTTTTTATCTGATTTAGTATTATCTCCACCTCCTGTTTCAAAATAAGATTCATTACTCGCACTAAAAAAGGTACCAATCTGCATATAGCAAATTGGTACCTTTCCTTTTCACCTTAAATATAATCTACATGACTCACCCTGAATCCTTTTTTCTCTATTTTTTCAATTAATTGCTTTAATCTTTTTTCATTTAACTCATCTGCTATATTTACGATAACGCGGCGAATATATTGATCACCGTTATCTAGCGTAAATAATCCACCGATATTAAATGCTTTCAACAATGTCCCAAGTTCTTTAATCGTTCCCTTACAATCTTGTGTTGCAATTGTTAATATATAACCACCCGTCCGCATACCGAATGAATCTTCGATAACATCAAATATATTGGAATGCGTTAAGATACCGACAAATTCATTATAGTCATTTAGCACAGCTAAAAATGGAAGTCGACGAATAACATAAAATGCTCTAAAAAAAGAATCCTTTTCAAAAATAAATGCAGAGGAATCTCCCAGCATATGTTCCGTACTTAATTTCTCTAATCCGCTATTACACTTCTTTTCTAAAAGATCTACTTTATAAATAATCCCTATGAATTTCTTTTCATCTTCTGCTAATACAGGGATTGCTCGAAATCCCGTTTCATTCATAATGTGCAAAGCCTCTTCACCTGAATCGTTCATTTTGCAAAATGTTACTTGCTGTTTTGGCAGAAAATGATATTTAACTCGCAAAATATGTTCCTCCTTACATGTCAACATGTAATCTATATATAATAAGGAGACCTATATTTTATGAGTGAAATTATTTTTAAAACGCTTTCATTTTTTATTGACTTGTAACGACATCACAAACATTTTATATAACAGAGCTCTTTGCACCTTTTATCATTAACAACTTTACATGGTAATTCATTAAATATTCTATACCCTCTAGCCATTTTTTCGCTTCTTCTGGAGTTTTCCCCCACACAATCATGCCATAATTATGAACAAGAACTACTCCTCCACCTTCAATAAAATTCGGTACATTACTTTCTAATAAATCAGCAAATTTCTTCTCATCTTCTACAATGGGAATTGTCATTTCTGTTATACCTTCTTTTCCAAAAACACGTTCCACGCTACGTTTATCGAATGTTACTTCTCCTTCTTCTCCATATAACTCTGATATTAAATGGCTATCTACAGTCTGCACTTGTAAAATACATTCTGCACTACTTTTTTTATAAATATCCGCATGCATAAACGATTCTGCAGCTGGTTTTTCTTCATTTTCAAATACTGGCTCACACATACAATTAACAACAATAAAGTCTTCTTCTGAAAATAACCCTTTATCTCTTCCCTCAACGTTTATTAAAAAAGTTAACGGCTCTTTTGACGTACAGAGTGATAAACTAATTTTTGTACCATAAAACCAATCACGAAGTGCCAATTCAGATTTCACATCTTTTAATTCATTCCATTTCTTTAGAAAAAATAACATTTCGTCACCCCCGGCATAATATTTATATAATGTTCGAATCCTTTCTATGTAAAAGGAGTATTTTTTGATTATTCTAAAAATTTAATTGAATTATCACATGAGAACGCCTTTTTGTCAATATAGTTTCACAGCTCTTCTTTAAAATGGGCCATTCATATATCTATACTTCTGTCTATTACCTATTTCATTTTGTACATAAAAAATACGTTATTCTTTTTAAATCAAAGAATAACGTATTTTCTCATCTTTTATTTCTTTATTGCATTATATAAAAACTGTGCATATTGTTCACGTGTTACGAAATCATCACCTAAAAAGTTTCCTTTTCCATCACCTTTTGATATATTATTATCCGCTAAAGCTTTCACATAGCCTTCTGACCAATGACCCTTTGGTACATCTTTAAACTCTATTACTTCTTCAGCTACTTTTTCATTTACAACCTTTTGAATCACAGAACCAGTGAAGAAAATACCTGTATCATTAAATGGATCTTTCACTCCAAATTCATATACTTTCTCACCTGGTGTACTCCATTTCACTACACCATTACTATGCGTACCACCATCACTCTTCAGACGGATTTTTGTAGATACCTCACCGTCTTTTTCGTATATAGGTACTTTTACTTCTTTATTTACTTCTGTATCCTCTAGAAAGACTTTTTGGTTTTGAACATTAATATAAGCTTTCTTACTTAGTTCTATTACTGGTCTAACATCGCGGATTTCATTTGCAACAAAACTTAAATATACTAACTTATTCAACTTACTAACTGGCGATAAGTCTGAAATATAATTTGCTTCTAAATCAAGTTTTTGTAAGTTTACTAGATTTGATAATGGAGTAATATCCTTTAACTCATTATTAGGTAAATCTAATTCTGTAAGCTGAGTCATTTTAGCAAGTGGTGTCACATCTTCTATTTGATTTTTCCCGATAAATAATTTATTTAATTGCTTCATTTGATCAATACCCGATAAATCTTTAACTTTATTACGCGTTAATACTAAGTCTTTTAAAGGTAATGAATATAACGGTTTAATATCTTCAATTTGATTACCTGCTAAAGTTAAGTATGTTACATTTTTCAACGTGCTTAATGGAGCAACATTCGTAATTTTATTATTTGCTAAATTCAAGTAATCTAGTTGTTCCATTTTCGCTAATGCTGTTACGTCTTCTATTTGGTTGCCTGATAGATATAAACTTTTTACATTTTTCATTTCAATGAGTGGTGCAACGTTTGTAATTTTATTATTACTCAAATCAAGAGATGCTAAATTATCCATCTTAACAAGTGGTGTTACATCTGAAAATTCCTTACCACGTAAAGCTAAATGATTTAATTGCTTTAAATTCGCAAAGAACGACGGATCTGTTATCTTCGCATTCGCAACTGTTAAAGATTTTAAATTTGGCATATATTTTAATGCACTATAATCAAGAATCTCATTCGTGTTTAAAAACAAGTCCTTTACTTGTAATAACTCCTCTTTCGTAATTGGTGTATTTAAATCTTTTCTATTAAATACTTTTTTATTAACAAGTTCTCTTAATTTGTTATCTGTTATCATATTTTGACTTTCAACTGGATGATCCGTTTCCGTATTGCCTGAATTAGAGTTATCATCTGGTTTCTCTGTTTCTTTGTCACCTACAATTGGATCTTTAATTTCAAATTGAACTTGATATTTGTGATCATATCCGATGGCCGGAATAAGTATATGCATATTATGCTTCTTCTCAAACTCACCAATTTCAAATTGGACTACTTTCGTTCCATTTTTCCTCTTATCTTCTGATAAAACTTTCACATCTTGAAATACACCAGGTTGGTTTTTATCCTCTATTCTAAGATATTGAAAATAATCGCTATCTTGTATTGTTACAGTAACGATTTTTTTCCCATCTTCAATTGCTACTTTAGGATTTTTTATGTACTGAGAAACCATAGATGGCTCATCTTGTTGATCCTTATATATTTTAATCTCAGTATCGTATGTACGTTCACTAGCTGCTGCCACCGACTGGTTTGCTTCAGCTTTTAGTGCTGCTAATGCTGGAGTAGTATGTAGCAAATGGAATTGCTAATGTTGTGGCTACTACTAGCGCCTTAATATAACTTTTTCAAAATAATATCCCCTATCATACATAATTTTTATAATTGATAAATGTTATCAATTATCTACAAATAAATGATAATATTACATTAAGTTTATATTTCCAAAGATAAAAAATAAAAAAACCCTTTAATCAAAGGGCCTTTTTACCTAGCGTATGAAGAATTTCACTTTTTTCTTTTTCATTAATAAAACCAATTTTTTGCAAAATATTTGCATACAATACAAGTTTATTATATATCCGTTCTGACATGCTTCTCCCTTCTTTCCTTCGACCAACTTTTTTTGTATTGGTAAATTATATGAAAGAGATGAGAAAATGTGTCCACTTTTTGCATACATACAAATCTTTTATCCCGCTATTTGCGGACAGTAAAACTCCCACCTCAAAAACAGGTGGGAGTTCAATTTATTTAACAAATTGTCCATTGAATATTATGCTTTTTGACTTCCTCTTCAAAACTATAGGGCATTTTCTTATCACAAATTACATGTTGAATACGTGAAAATGCTGCTATTCGGTAATTTCCTTTTACCCCTACTTTTGTATGATCACATAAAATATATGTTTTCTCCGCTAATTTCAGCATCGCTTCTGACAGTTTCGCCTTTTCTAATTCAAAACTAGAAACCCCAAAACCAGGTAATAATCCATCAATTGAAACGAATGCTTTATGAAAATGAAATTGCTGGATTACTTGCTGCGAAATAGACCCTGACACACGTGAATGCTTTGGAGAGACTTTTCCACCAATAAATAAAACTTCACCGTGAAACATCTTTTTATTAATAGAAGAAATTAATTGTGTAGCGACTGGAAATGAACTTGTTACAATCGTTAAATTTTTACGATGAACAAGATATGGCACCATTTGAAGTGGTGTACTTCCATCATCAATCGCAATCACATCTCCATCTTCCACAAACGTTGCTGCTTTATACCCAATTCTCTTCTTCTCTTCTATATGCAGCATCTCTCGTTCTAACATTGGTGCCTCTATTCCAGCTCCCGGAAGTTGGACGGCTCCGCCATACACTTTCTTCAACTTCTTTTCACGATCCAATTCTTCTAAATAACGACGAATCGTCTCTGTTGATACAGCAAACTCTCTCGCTAACTCTGAAACTTTTACTTTCCCTTTAAACTCTACCTTCTCAAGAATGGTTCGCTTTCTTTCTTCACCTACTACAGACATAGATTCACCCCATTGATTTCTACCTCATACACTGCCTTACTTATACAAAGTTATGACCTTCTTTTTCAGTGAAAACTTCTTCATGAATATGAATATCACGCTTTTTTAGTTCATCAAAAATAATTTGTGGATTTACAAAAGCTTCCTCAGGTGTCACAACACCAACTTTGTTTACACTCCCTTTTGCGATTAACTCTGTAGCAATCCCAAATGGAATACCGACGTTTCTCGTATAAGCTCTTAATTTTTCCCATCCTACAACAGAACCATCAGATAACGGGTGTGTATGATATAATACGTGCCTTTGTTTCTCATTATTTTTCATACCTATTACTTCTACATGAAGCGCATAACCGTAAATTTCTGTTTCTTGCCCTTCTTTCGATTGCAATAAATACTTCGAAATACAATCCATAATGCCAATTTCTTTCCCATTTATGTCAACCCGATCATTACGCAATATACCATAATCATATAAAGCACGTACGAGCTGCATATTTTGCTTTGGCCAAGTTCCTCTCGTCTCTATCAGTTTGACCCCTTTATTTTCTAGTGCTTTTGCTAACGTAATCGTTTCAGAATGCGGTATTATATACTGCGTTTCCTTACCATAAGGCGCCGGTAATTCAATTTCTCTCGGACGCGCAAACGGCGGTACTTGCTTAAACTCACCATCTTCATATACTGTACGCGATGGTAAATGTGGATCATATTCATATGTCGTTGTTTCTGTAATTGATGCAGAAAAAGCAATTGGACGGTACGAGCCATGACTTACACGTACTGACTCTACAGTATCTAGCTGATTTGCTGCATGCATTGCCATCATTTGCGTTACACCTGGCGTCATACCAAAACCAGGTAAACACGTTTTTTCATTTTGAGCAAATATAGAATGAGATTCATTTTCTTCACCAAATCCATTCAAATTCACACCGTGACAACCTGCTTCTGCAATACATCGAGTAGACAATCCATTTAACTTAATTGTCGTACCGTCCATTACAATGTCATAACCTTTCATTTTTGCAACCGTATCCTCGTGATTCGTTACATCTACTTTCACAAAATCAACACGAGGATCGTTGAGCCATTCTACTACTTTCAGGCCCTCTTCTTCATTAAAATCAGCTACTGTAATCGCCTCAAAAGATGAAAATTGCACTAAATCTAAAATTGCTTCACGACAAATTTTACCTGCTCCACCTAAGCAAAATACTTTCAACCTATAACAACTCCTTTAGCGATACTATCAACTAAGCGATTGATATCTGCCTCATGTACATCACCGATATTTCCAATGCGGAATGTATCTACTTTTGAAATTTTACCTGGATAAATAACAAACCCATCACACTTTAATTCATTATATAACTGCCCAAAATCGAACCCCTCTTCTGGATAAATGAAGGATGTAATAATAGGCGATTGGTATTTTTCATCTACTAGTGGCTTAAATCCGATTTCTCTCATTCTATTCACTAATATTTTTTGATTGTTATAATATCGATTGTAACGTGCTTCTACTCCGCCCTCTTTTTCTAATTCAAGTAGTGCTTGATAAAAAGCGTGTACAACATGTGTAGGTGACGTAAAACGCCATTTCCCATTTTGATGTTCCATCGTTTCCCACTGATCAAATAAGTCTAATGATAATGAACGTGCCTGCCCTTTACATTTCACCAATTCATCGCGCTTCGCAATAACAAAGCCAAATCCAGGAACCCCTTGAATACATTTATTCGCACTACTAATTAGAAAGTCAATTTGCAACTCAGCGATATCTATTTCAATACCACCAAAACTACTCATTGCATCAACCAGTGTTACTTTTCCGTATTGCTTCCCTAATTTACATACATCTACAATTGGATTGATAATACCTGTTGTTGTTTCACAATGAACAACTGCAATATGTGTAATCTCTTTATCTCGTTGCAATATCTTTTCTACTGCTGCAATATTAGTGGGCTCCCACTCTTCTGTTTGACTGACCACCACATCTATATGTAACATCTCTGCCATTTGTACAATTCGCTTACCATACGCACCATTTGTACATACGAGCAGCTTTCCATTTTTAGGAACGACAGATCCAATCACTGCTTCAACTGAAAACGTACCGCTTCCTTGCATGAGAACAGTTGTATATGTCTCTTTTTCCTTCGTTGCTAACGATACAAGCTTAGCTCTTACCTCTTGTACCATTTTGTTATATTCAGCATCCCACGTACACCAATCGTATAACATAACTTCTTTTACTGTTTTGGTTGTTGTTAATGGTCCAGGTGTTAATAATAAATAGTGATTTTCAGTCATGATCCTATTCCCCTTTTATGAAATAATAAGTTCTTGTTTCTCGATATGTTCCATTACGTTTTCGAGTTCCTGCATCGTTTCTATCGTAAAGTGCGCCCCATTTTCAACGAAACGATTGCGAACTACTTCTATTTTTTCACGAAGTTCTACCGGATCCATATTCTCCACTTCCTCTTCAGTTAAGCCGAGTTCGCTACTGCCGAGAATTACACCCACTGTCCACATACCAGCATTTCTTCCCTCTTTCATATCTGATACTGTGTCTCCAACTTTTATCATATGATTCATTGGATATACACCAAGCTCCATCCCATTTTTATAGCACATCCACGGATACGGACGACCTGCTGGAACATCATCTGGTGTTACAAGAAAATCAGGTTTATACCCTTGTAGTGCTGCTTCTTTTGCTACAATATCCATCATTTCTCTCGTATAACCAGTCGTTGAACCAATTTTAATTCCTCTTTCACGTAAAGAAGCAATCACTTCTTTTACTCCATTAATCGGAGACGCATAGCGCGGTAAAATAGCGAAGAGAATCTTTTCGAATTCTTCATACATCTCCTGAATGTCTGCTTCTGTTGGTAATTGTCCGAAAATACGATTCCACTCACTCGCAATACGAGGCATCTCTGTTAATGCCCTAACATGATCAATTTTCAATAATCCCATTGGCTTACGGGCTTCTTCTGCAGTAATTGCCACACCACGTTTATGGAAAATCTCCATAAATACTTCCAGTGGTGCAAAACATCCGTAATCAACTGTTGTACCTGCCCAATCAAAAATAACTGCTTCTACTTTCATCTAATCCATCACCCTTCTTATTTATCTTTTTTGCCATTGTGACGTTCGGTTACGAAGTGCTTTCGTTCCCCATTCATATACAACTCTCACTACAATATTTGTAACAACAATAAGTACACTCATTGCAGCTGCTGGTGCTACATTTCCTGCATCATCCATATTTACAATTGATACGGCAGCTAGTTTAAAATCAGCTGCATACAGGAATACAACTGCTGAGACAGTTACCATTGAATTTACGAAGTAGTACATTACCATTTCTAAAATGGCTGGTAAACACATCGGTACCGTAACTCGAAAGAATGTTTTATAAAACGGTATCCCCATCGACTGTGAAACAAGTTCAAACTCTCGATCTAATTTCTTTAAAGCTGTCGTTGCCGTAACAAATGTTACAGAATAAAAATGAATGATATTGACTAGTACTAGCACAGCAATTGTTCCGTATAGAGAATGGAACGGGTTCGTTACGGAAAGTCCAAAGATTTGTATGGTTGGTTGACTAAAGAAGAAGACGTAGCCTAACCCAAGTACTAAACCTGGTATCGCTAAAGGGACGATAGAGAAAAAGTAACCTACTTTTCGGAAAAATTGTAGCTGATCTATTTTCTCAATCGCATAAGCGAACATAAATGTTAAAACCGCTCCAATAGCCGCAGTAATTGCTGAAACAATTACGCTATTTTTAAATGCTTCCAATCCATCTCCTGTTAAACTGGAAAAATTAAAATGCTCAAATGTAAAGCTCATATTATATGGCCATACTTTCACACTTGCAGCAATACCAACTGCCACAAATAATAGAATGATCATAAGCGTTACTACGCTACAATATACGAATGAAATAACATCTCGTTTCTTATTATTTATTATTCTGTAAGGTACTGATTTGGAAGATAAGAGATTCGCCTGCTTTCTTTGCGTAATGCGATCAACTGCAAAGGCAAATATAGCTGGGATTAATAAAATCATTCCGACAGTTGCACCCATCGGCATATTTTGCTGCCCAATTACTTGCTTATATACGTCAGTAGCAAGTACATTATATTGCCCACCAACAATTTTTGGTGCCCCAAAGTCAGTGAAACTAAGTGTAAACACAACGAACATCGCACTAATTAATCCGTACTTTACACTAGGTAAAGTAACAGTGAAAAATTGCTTTGTTTTACTCGCTCCTAACATATTAGAAGCTTCATATAAACGATAATCAGAGCCTTGAAAAGCAATTAATAATATAAGAAATGCTTGCGGAAATGTATACATGACTTCAGCCATTACAATTCCTACTGGTCCATATAAAGGGATTTGTATCCCTTCAAACAAACCAAACATTCCTTTCGTTACTAACCCTTGATTACCAAATAAATATGTAAGTGCGATACCATGCATCATCGTTGGTGCGAATAATGGTAACAACGCAATATATTGGAATACACGCTTTCCAAACACATTCGTACGAGCGATCGCATAGGCGTAAGCGAAAGCAAGTGTCACTGCAATAATTGTTGTCGCACCCGAAATCCATATCGTATTTTGTAATGATTGAACTAGCGTTGGTGTTGTGAAATATTTACTGAAATTCGCAACACCAATGAAAGCTCCATCTTTATCATAAAAAGCTTGTGTAAACAATTGTAATAGAGGTAATACAAGCATGATCAAAAACGCGAGAAGCATACCAATAATTAATAGTCTTTGTATCCACTCTTCTTTACCGATACGTCTCTTAATCTTTTTTTTCGTACTTTCTACCTTAAAATCTTCTAACATCTCCATCTAGACAATGACCTTCTTTCCATATGACAACATATGATTTTCTGAGAAAGAGATTTGAATCGGCTTTCCTTTTCTAATTGCGGTTGCTTCTACTTCTGATGCCAATATATCCACTACAATTTTCTCGTTATAAAGATGTGTTTTTTCTTCTACGACCCGCACTTCCGTCCGATATACAGATCCGCGAAATTCCATACTTTCCACAACCGTTTTAATACCATCCTTTTGTACAACTGTTACATGCTCAGGACGAATTGCATGTTCTTCATTGTTTTTCGAAAAGAAATTAATAGAACCAATAAAATCTGCCACAAATGGATTGGCTGGTCTTTGATAAATCTCCTCTGGTGTGCCAATCTGCATAATTTCCGCATGATTCATTACAACAATTTTATCGGCCATCGTTAATGCCTCTTCTTGATCATGCGTAACCATAATAGTTGTTACTCCTACTTTTTCTTGCAAATCACGCATTTCTCTACGTAACTTTTCACGCACTTTTGCATCTAAAGCAGATAATGGCTCATCGAGTAACAAAATATCCGGAGACAGAGCGAGCGCACGTGCAAGTGCTACTCGCTGCTGTTGTCCACCAGACATTTGAGCAGGATATTTATCTTTTACATTCAGCAAATCTACAAGTTCTAACACCTCTAGCGCTTTCTCTTTTACTTCTGCTTTTCCATATTTTTTTGTCTTTAAGCCATATTCAATGTTTTCAAGTGCTGTTAAATTCGGAAATAATGCATATGATTGAAACACCATTCCGAAATTCCTCTTTCCAGGAGGTAATGCTGTAATATCTTTTCCCTCCACAGCTATACTACCTGTTGTTGCCTCTTCTAGCCCTGCTAAAATTCGAAGCAATGTTGTTTTCCCACAACCACTTGGGCCTAATAAACATACAAACTCATTTTTTTTCACAGTAAAAGAAATATCTTTTAACGCTGTAAATGCATCAAACTGTTTTTGAATGTGTTGAATTGATAAATATTCGCTCATTTTTTCTCTCTCCCACTCACTTACTTTTTCGGTTCTGCTTTTTGGCCAAACTCTTTTTCCCATTTTTCTAAAATTTTGTCACGATTTTCTGCTGCCCATTTAAAGTCATTCTTTTTGTATAACTTTTCTGTCACATCTTTAGGGAATCCATCTGGAAGTTTATAATCATTTTTAATTGTCGCAAATCCATTTTTCTCGAAGTATAACTTCATTACATCATCAGTAATTGCCCAATCTAAAAATGCTTGCGCTAATTTTTCATTTTTTGCATTATCTTTTTTAATAAGTGCGTTCGCTTCTACTTCCCAACCTAATCCTTCTTTCGGCAATACAACTTCAACTGGTGCACCTTTTTGTTTCTCTTTCAAAGCACTATAAACCATTGATACGCCAACTGGATATTCACCTGCGCCTGCTAATTTCGCTGGTTTTGAACCTGAATGAGTATAAGTTGCTATATTATCATGAAGTTTCTTCATGTAATCCCAGCCTTTATCTTCACCCATAATTTGTAACCATGCAGAAACTGTTAAAAATCCTGTTCCAGAAGAAGCTGGATGTGGCATAACAAGCGTTCCTTTATATTCTGGTTTCGTTAAGTCTTCGTATGATTCTGGCATCGGTAAATTTTTCTTCTTTAATTCTTCTTTATTTATAGCAATCCCCGTCATAAATGCCGTATTACCTACCCATTTTTCTGGTTGCTTATCATCTTTAAATTGCGGAAGAACACGATCCGCTCCTTTTGGAGAGTATCCTTTTAACATATCTTTTTTATCTAAAGCTAATAGACTAGACGCTGCTGTTCCCCATACAACATCTGCTTGTGTATTTTTTCCTTCAGCTAGCAATTTCGCTGTAATAACCCCAGTTGAATCACGAACAATGTTCAGTTTCACATCTGGATACTTCTGTTTAAAAGAATCAAGGTAAATTGGTACAAGTTCTTCTTCAATCGCTGTGTAAACAGTTAATGATCCAGATAATTTATCATCCTTTACTTTTGCCCCAGCACTCTCTTCTTTCTTTGCACCACACCCCATTAATAACGAAAATACCATTCCAGTTGCTACAGCTTTAAAGATTGTTTTTTTCACTGTCTCTCTCTCCTTTTATAAATCTTATGTACAACTCTAATATAAACAACTAGTGTAAAAGCAGTATTAAACCAACATTAATCTTTTGTTTGTTGTTTGTTTTTGTGTAATACGTTGCTACTTCTATGTTTTTTCGCATTTTTCTGCCAATAATGAACACTAAATTTACAAATAATTAAAAAAACCTTTATAATCCCACAAAAAAATGAGGCGTTTGTAAAAAACGCCTCATTTTTGTTTACCTTTTTTTGAATTACGATTTGCATACTTCGCGCTATTTTCTCCTTCATACTCTAATGCAAATTCTGCATCTGGTAAGCTTTCTTTCGGAGTTTTATTATTGTTGATTGCCGCATTTTGTTTCACTTTTCTTTTTACCAATACATTCACCTGCTCTCAAGAATTCACTTTCTACTCTAGTTTAAAACAACATTAAATAATTATTACTGGCAAGTGTTAACAAGTACATAAGGCCGCTAGATGGAAATACTACCTATGAAGAAAGCATTAGAAAAGGGGCGATTATTTTGAAGAAGAAAGATAAAATTCAGTCACCAATTTTAGATGAAACGCTCCCGCATCAAATGAATTTCCCATCTTTTAAAGGAACAGGAAAGAAGATGCAACAACCTTTCATAAATCAATATGACGTCGTAATCGGAGACAGTAAATATGATTCCGAGAATAGTCCACTTCACAATTGGACTGATGAAGTAGACCCTGCCATTATGGCTGGAGAAGAATGGATTCATCCTACAAATGATATTGGGTGGATTTCAGAAGAAAATCAAGAGTTGCTAAAAAAAGAAGTGGATAATAAGAATGAGGCTTTTATGCATCCGCAATTTGGCATTAACGACTAAAAAACCATTCTACCTCACATAGGTAGAATGGTTTCATACTATCCAATAATAATTCTCTCTTTCGGGTATTTATAGCGAGGTGGCTGTTCTCTTCCCCCACTAGCCAGTATAAATGTTAAAATACCGACACGCCCAATAAACATAAGTACAATGAGTACAAGTTTACCAACAGTTGTTAAATCTGGCGTAATACCTGTCGATAGCCCTGTCGTTCCGAAAGCAGAACACACTTCAACAATTAAACTCATAAGCGGTACATTTTCCGTAATAGATAAAATAAAGAGTGCTGTGGCACATAATAAAATCCCCATTGTCATAACGACAGATGCTTTTAGCACGTCTTCTTCATGTAACTGACGTTTGAAGACTCTAACCGTTCTTCCGCCTCTTGCAAAATTGTATAACGATAATATACTAACAGCGAATGTTGTTGTACGTATTCCGCCCCCAACCGAACTTGGAGATGCCCCTATAAACATTAATATACTCATAAATAAAAGCGTCGGTTGTGACAATTCACGTATATCCATTGTAGCCAGTCCACCGCTTCGCGTCGTCACAGATTGGAATAATGTATAGAAAACTGTTTCATGCCATGACTTTCCTGCTAAAAATTGATTTCGTTCTAGTAAAAAAATCATAATGGTTCCAACGATAACGAGGGCAAAAAATGTTGTTGTCGTCAATTTTGTAAATAACGAAAAACGAAATAGTTGCTGTCTCTTTTTACTAAGGAATTGCTTTACTTCCATTAATACAGGGAAACCAATTGCCCCTAAAATAATGAGTAACATATGAATCATTTGCACAATATAATCTTTCTTATACGGAATTAGCGATTGTCCTGTTAAATCAAATCCGCCGTTCGTGGTTGCACTAACAGCGGCAAAGAAACCGTGAAAATAAGCTTCTTGCCAAGTTGGAAAATAAAGTAGAAATCTTGTACCTAATAGTATCGCTCCAATAAGTTCTATCGAAATAATTACAATTAAAATAGAACGCATCAATTCTACAAGGCCTGATAAATTCCCTTGATTATGGTCTGCCATAATGAGTCTTCTTCTCTGCAAACCGATCTTTTTCCCCGTTATAATCCAAACAAACGTACCAAGTGCCATAATTCCTAAGCCGCCTAATTGTAAAATAAGGGCTAACATAATAATTCCTGCCGTAGTAAATGTATCTGAAATCGTAACAACAGACAGTCCCGTAACACTTACCGCACTAACAGATGTAAAGAGGGCATCGATAAATGTCCATTTCACACCAGACTTCGTAACAAACGGGAAACTAAGCAATATCACCGATACAACTACTGCTAATAAATAAAATAAAACAATGAGTTGTACAGGACGTAATTTTTGTAAAAACTTTTTTATATCTCTCATTCCATCACTTCGCTACCTTTTTTTCTATCGATTAAATAAAGAAAAATCTTCACTTTCTTTATTTGTAAATAACTGCTCAAATAATTTGGCAAATACCATTCCATACACAGTTCCATTACCTCCATATGGCAATGCGTAAAATAAATTATGTATCTTTTTGTCTTCTTTTAAAATAGGGAGACCATCATGACTACCGCCAAATGCTGCCGCCCAATAGTACTCTGCCTGTATATTCTTATACTGCGGGAACATCTCTTTTACAATGTTAATAAGGATATCACGCTTATGCAATAATTTCGTATCACCAATTGTTTGAATTTGCATCGCTTCATCTAATCCGCCTACAATAATACGATTTTGATACGTTCGAAAATATAAGTAAGGCCGTGCTGTTTCCCAAATTAATGATCGTTCATGCCAGCCTTCAAATGAATCTACCTTATTTGTCACCACTGCATATGATGTTTCCACTGTTGTATTTTTTTCTTTCTTTCCGAAAAGTGCTTCATAACCTGTCGCCATAATAATATTCTTTGCTACAATTTGATTTCCTGTTTTCGTGTAACAAATTAAATCATTTTGGCGTTTTTTTATATGTATGGCCTCTGTATGCTCAAGTATAGTAGCTCCCATTTGATTTGCTTTATGCAAAAGGCTATGCGCTAATAAATACGGATTCACTTCGGCATCACCATGCGTATATAACGCTGCTTGTTTTATAAATGAATACTTCTTCTTCATATGTGAATCGGTAAAATATTCAACCGGGAATCCATAATGGCGTAACGTATTATATTCTTCTTGTAAAAACGATACATCCTCATTTCTACTTGCATAATACAAACTACTTCGCGGAATAAACTGAGGATCAATATCGAGAGTCGGTACAACTTGCTCCATTGTTCGTAGCGCTTCGTAACAAAGCTTATATGCTCGTACCCCCTTTTTTTCACCAAATGTATGGATAAGTGAGGTTAGCGATTTATCATGAAGAAATTGTAGTAAACCTGTATTAGCAGCTGTGCTACCACATGCGATTGCTCGTTTTTCAATGAGCGTAACACGCATTCCAATTTTCGCTAACGAATACGCTATATGAGCACCTGCTTCTCCGCTTCCGACTACAAGCACATCACATATCATATCATTTTCTAATGATGGATAACAAGGTATAGAAACTCCTGTATTCCAAAACAACTTACCAGTCATAAGTTTCATAATTATACTCCTAAAATATAAATTTCTCCTTTCTATCTTTTGTTATTTCCCATAAAAAAATCCAACTAACATACGCTAGTTGGACTTTTTATTTTTAATTAGAACGCTCCTCAAGCCAATTTCCAACCGTCGGATATGTTTGTTTTACCGCTGTTCCACCGTAAACGATCGACATATGTCCCGTTGGTAAACATACATATTGTTGATCTGTGCTAGAAATATGGTCTAGCAAAGCTTCTACTTGGCATGGCAGGGCGATATGATCACGTTTCGCAGAAATATTCAAGACATTCGCCTTAATATTTGCAAGGTCTACCTTTTGTCCACGAATAACGAGTTCACCTTTCACTAATTTATTATTTTGATAAAAATCACGAATCCATTGTCTATACGATTCACCCGGGAATGGAATACCGTCACCAACCCACTTTTGAACTAATTTCCAGCTTTCGACGAAGCGCTCATTTTCTGAACGATCAAGTAAAGCGACATATGGACCTACAAAGTTTGTAATTGGTTTTAACATCTTATTTCCGAAATCAATCATTTCTGGCGGAATATTTCCGAATGTATCAACCGCTTTATCTAAATTGAAGTATTTCTCATCTAATAAAGGACCGTATAATCCTGTTTCAGAGAAATCAAAAGGACTTGTCATAAAGATTAAGTTGCGAATTGGCATGTGCGGATGAAGTGCTGCATAAATAGAAGTTAGCGTTCCACCCATGCAATAACCAAGTAAAGAAATCTCGTCCGATTTCGCAGTTCTCATTACTTTCTTCACTGCTTTTGCAATATAATCAAACACGAAATCATCAAATTTCAAATGACTATCTTCTAAACCAAATGTGCCCCAATCAAGCATATACACATCAAAACCACGATCTACTAAATATTCCACTAAACTATTTCCTGGAGTTAAATCCATAATATACGGTTTATTAATAAGCGCGTATATTAATAAGATTGGAACTCTCTGTGTTTTTTCTTGTTTTGGAATGTAACGATACAGCTTCGTTTTATTCTTCGTCCAAATAACTTCTTTTGGTGTTAAACCAACTTGTGGTTCTGGTTCGCGCAATAAAACTTCGCTCGCT
Source organism: Bacillus cereus group sp. MS39 (assembly GCF_040448665.1). Classification (NCBI taxonomy): domain Bacteria; kingdom Bacillati; phylum Bacillota; class Bacilli; order Caryophanales; family Bacillaceae; genus Bacillus; species Bacillus cereus group sp. MS39. The sequence goes on from NZ_CP123058.1 coordinate 4,088,878, forward strand.
CTTTTCACACGGCGATATGCTTTACGATATTCTTCTGGGTACAACTCCAATTGCTTTTCCCATTCCGTTACGAATGTAGTCATTTTTCTATCTCCTTTTCGGTCGATTTATTTCTAAAAAAAGAAGTGCATTCCTGCTATGGATATGCACTTTTTTCTCGCTTCATTACATGTATAATCCACCGTTAATGTTTAATTGCTGACCTGTGATATATGCACCGTCACGGCATAGGTATACTACACCTTTTGCAATTTCATCAGCTTGACCAAAACGTTTTTTCGGGATTTTCGCAACGATTTTTTGACGTACTTCTTCTGGTACTTCTGCTACCATTTCAGTATCAATAAATCCTGGGCAAATTGCGTTTACAGTTACATTTGTTTTTGCAAGCTCTAATGCTAATGATTTTGTAAATCCTAACATACCTGCTTTTGCTGCAGAGTAGTTTGTTTGTCCAAATCCACCAGCTTGGCCAATAATAGAAGAAATACTAATGATTCTTCCTTCTTCTGCTTCCGATATGTATGGCAGTACCGCGCTTGTTGTATTAAATACACTGCTCAAGTTCACGTCAATTACGCGCTCCCAATCTTCACGATTTAATTTTTTGAATGTACGATCTCTTGTAATACCAGCATTATTAACAAGAATATCAACTTTACCAAAATGATTCACAGCTTCTTCTACAAGTCGGTTTGCATCTTCTACTTTCGAAACATCCGCTTGAACTGCATAAACGTCATGTCCTTCTTTTCCTAATTCATTTACTAAGTTTTCAGCTGCTTCTTTACTGCTGTTATAGTTAATAACTACTTTTGCTCCCTCTTGTGCTAATGCTACTGTAATTGCTTTTCCAATTCCTTTTGCCCCACCTGTTACGATTGCTACTTTGCCATTTAATTGAACCATTTCTTTTCCCCCTTAAATGAATTTGTGAACGATTGTTATGAATCATTTTGGTACTCATATGAATAGAGTCCATATATTAATTATGTTTCGTTGTTTATACATGAAAAAGAGATTCTCCCTTTCCCTTTTACACGTTATAAACAAACGCTATTATCATTTTTTATTTTCCGGCTTATTCGCAGGTTTTACTTCTTCTTTTGCAGGTACTTGTAGTTTCGCTAGTACTGCATTTTGCTTTTCTAGTAACTCTAAAATTTGATCAACTTTCGTTTCTAGCGTGCGAATATCTTGTTTTACTTTCGTAACATCACGCTTTAATGTAGGAGCTTGTCCTAATGAATCCACTTTCTCTTCTAGAATTTCCTCAATGTTATCAACTTTATTTTCTAAATTGATAACAAGCGTAGCTACTCTAGCGATATCCTCTCTCGTCGGCACATTCACCTGTTCTAAATAATTTTTTGTCGTATCATTTAATGCTTTTTGATAAAACAAATTCAAATCTAGAACGCTGCCCATCCAAGCAGAATATTCTTCTGTTTTAATTGTTTCATTGAGCGCTTTTCCCCAAAATGTTTCGGTTTGTTCATAAGCATTTTTCCATGCTTGCAATGGATCGAATTTTTGATCAATCACTTCGCCTACACTCCCTTTTTCGTTTTTGAAACAATTCAACCTATTCACTATTTTCTAATATTCTGAATAAAACTTCAAGTCTATATTTTATTTTTCTTTATTTTCCAATAAATGTGTTGACATTAAAAACAGATAGGTGTAAATTGCACTTATAAGCAAAAAAATTCCATCTAACTGATTCATGAGGTGATGCACAATCATGCTACATAATGAACCAGAACACCCAGAAAGTTTGGAAAAAAACCAAGCGAAACAACCAAACTCCATGCCCAAAAACTTCTTAGTTCCTTTCTTACTTCTCTGTCTAAAAGACTGGAGTCTTCATGGTTACAAACTCATTCAAATGCTAATGGACATCGGCTTTTCTTCTGTTGACCAAGGTAATGTGTATAGAACATTGCGCAAGTTAGAAAAAGAAAATCTCATTTCTTCCACTTGGGATACAAGTGAAGGCGGGCCAGCGAAACGAATTTATTCTTTAACAGAATATGGAGAGCAATATTTAACAACATGTGCAACTTCTTTTGAACATTATCAAAATATGTTGCGGACGTTTTTTACGTTATACACCAATGCGTTCTTTCCATTTTCTACTTCTCCAGAAAAGGATGAAAAGGATTCTTCATCTTCACCTGGTGGTACAGCAGAGTAATCTGCGTTCACAATATGTAAAAAAACATTTGGAGGTCAAACAATGGAAACTAAGCCATACGAATTAGTCGATGCATTTTGGAAAAACTGGTCTCAATCTCTTTCCCTCTTCTCTTCAGCTGGGAAACAATTAGAGCAACTTACTTTAGAAACTTTAAAACAACAACAAGACGCTTTGCATAAATTAACATCAGGAGTAGATGAACTAGAAAAAGAACTACAACAATTCACTGCTCAGTTCAATAACCAATATACAGATTACGTGAAGCAATTAACTGGAAACTCCTTAAATGATCAAATTAACGAGTGGCAAGGGAAATGGAATGAACTTTCTAATCAAATGCACCAACTGACTGTTTCTCCTACGAAAACATCTTTGTCTATTCTTACTCAAACTAGCGGTCAATTTGAAGAAACAACAAAACAATTTATTGAACAACAACAATTACAACGTGAAGAGGTTCAAAAACAGTTAGAAGTTTTTTTGGGAGAGTTCAAGTCCAAACAACTAGAACTCGCAAAGCAGTTCGAGGAAAACTCAAAAAATTTATTTACTTCCATCAAGTAAGAAAAATGTGGGAGCTAACTGCAGCACAAACAAAACTCTTTCTTCCTCCTACTACATCAAGATGGCTAGCATTTTTCGATATGGAAAAGAAGGAGGCAAAAATGAATCCATTCCAAGAAGCACAAACTGTTCCGGAGCTTCGTTATGATGAGATTCAAGTCGGTGATCAAGCATCCCTTACAAAAACTATTACGGATGAGGACGTTATTAATTTTGCAAAATTAACTGGAGATGTGAATCCTATTCATATTTTAGATTCTTTTGCAAAAACGACAATGTTTAAAGAACGTATTGCTCATGGCATGCTCGTTTCCAGTTTCATTTCGACGATTCTTGGAACGAAACTCCCTGGCAAAAACACGATTTATTTATCTCAAAACGTTTCATTCCGTGCTCCTGTCAAAATCGGTGATACACTTCGCGTTGTGGCAGAAGTCATTAAAAAACGAGACGATAAAAAAATCATTACGTTGCAAACAAACATATATAATCAATCCGGTGATATTGTCGTGGAAGGTACAGCGACAATACTGAAAAAAGAGTAGCAAATTTGCTACTCTTTTTTCTATCCAATAACTTCTAATCACACCGATTACTTCCGCGTATGAGTACGTCGTTTCCACATAAAATAACGTTACCAGTTTAGATAAGTATTTAGCTGAATTGGACTACTCATAAGGATGTGTATCAACATGGTAAAAACAAACAAATTACTAGTTCCAGGTGCAGAACAAGCGCTTGAACAATTTAAATATGAAATCGCACAAGAATTCGGTGTTAGCTTAGGTTCTAATACAGCATCTCGTTCTAACGGTTCAGTTGGCGGTGAAGTAACGAAACGACTAGTCGCTTTAGCTCAACAACAATTACGTGGATAATACAATAACCTATGGCTTAGAGGCAGATATTCTCTGCCTCTTTCTATTTTTAACATACATAATCGTGCTTTTTCACATACTAGTAAGAGCAAACTGAAAGGAACGATATGTGACATGAAACGGATTAATATTAGCATGAGTCCTCCCCGTGTTCTTACTTTGTCTTTTATTATGTTATCAGTTATCGGTACATGCTTATTAAAACTACCAATTGCTACAACAACTTCTATTTCATGGATCGACGCTTTATTTACAACAGTTTCTGCTTGTACTGTTACTGGGCTTGGTGTTGTAGACACCGGAAAAGTATTTACTTTGTTTGGACAGTGTGTCATTTTAACGCTTATACAAGTAGGCGGACTTGGCATTATGAGCTTTGCCGTTTTAATTGCGATTATGCTCGGCAGAAAAATTGGTCTTCAAAACCGAATTTTACTGCAACAAGCGTTAAACCAAACGAACATTGGTGGCGTCATTCGTCTTGCCAAAGCATTATTTTTATTCTCTTTTACAGTCGAATGTATCGCTACTTTGATTCTTTCTTTTGAATGGGTACCAAAATACGGGATTTCTAAAGGGATCTATTATAGCTTTTTTCATTCGATCTCTGCTTTTAACAATGCTGGTTTTTCTGTGTGGAGCGATAATTTAATGTCCCATTCTCATAGCATTCTTGTCAATCTCGTTATCTCCTCCCTCATTATTTTAGGTGGGATTGGTTTTACAGTAATCGTAGATATAAAAAGAAAGAAAAATTTTAAAAACCTTACATTACACTCAAAACTTATGCTCTCTTCTACTCTAATCGTCAATATTATTGCGACTGTTTTTATTTTTATATTCGAGTTCCACAATTCCCTTTCTATGAGAGGATTTACCCCATTTGAAGAAGGAATGGCCGCTTATTTCCAGGCGGTTTCAACTCGTACTGCCGGGTTTAATACTGTTGATATTTCTGCATTATCAAAGCCTTCCCTACTATTAATGATGCTCCTTATGTTTATTGGCGCTGGTAGTGCTTCAACCGGTGGTGGAATTAAGTTAACAACATTTTTAATCATGTTTTTTGGGGTATTTAAATTTTTACAAGAACAAGATGATATTGTCGTGTTTAAAAAATCTATTAAAGATACTCTCATTGTCAAAGCATTAACCATCACTATTATTTCCATTTCATTTATCTTTTTTGCTATTTTAATTTTAAGTATTACTGAGCGAGTTCCTCTATTGATGAGTGCTTTCGAAGTATTTTCAGCATTTGGGACTGTCGGTCTCAGTATGAATTTCACACCACACTTAACTATGATCGGAAAAGCCATTATCATCTTTATGATGTTTTTTGGGAAAATGGGACCTTTAACATTGGCTTTTTCATTTGCACGTAAAAAGAACCGAAAAATAAAATATCCGAATGAAGATATTTTAACAGGTTGACAACCGTATACATTATCCATATAATGAGAGTACAATAGCATATCTCCAAAGGGGAGTAGCGTCCAAGAATATTTCTTGGAAACAAAGTCGTCATTACGTAGAACTTAGTTCTTCCGGCTTTGTTGGCATTTTCATTACATATGTCTAGCAAGACCTTTGCCTATTAACGGCAGAGGTCTTTTTTGTATTAATTTCCAAATCCTTCCAAAGTTAATAGGCAGGAGTATGGGGAAACTAAATAGTGGGGAAATTCTTCACTTATTTAGTACTTATAGAAATGAGAGGAGAATGTACATGGATGTATCATTATTATTGGAGTATGGTTGGGTATTACTCATCCTAATTGCACTAGAGGGGATTTTAGCGGCTGATAACGCTCTCGTTCTTGCAATTATGGTAAAACATTTACCAGAAGAAAAACGAAAGAAAGCACTATTTTACGGATTAGCGGGGGCATTTGTTTTCCGTTTCGGATCGTTATTTATGATCTCGTTCTTAGTCGACGTATGGCAAGTGCAAGCAATCGGTGCCATTTACCTTATGTTTATCGCTGGTAATCACTTATTTAAAACGTATGTTAAAAAGAATACGGATGAAGAAACAGAAGAAAAAGAAGCAAAGAAAAAACAAGAGAACTTTTGGTGGACTGTATTTAAAGTTGAGGTTGCTGATATCGCCTTCGCAGTTGATTCAATTTTAGCTGCAGTTGCATTAGCAATGACTTTACCAAAAACAGGATTAGGTACAATTGGTAGTCTTGATACTGGGCAATTCGTTGTTATCTTTGTAGGTGGACTTATCGGGTTAATCATTATGAGATTTGCAGCAACTGCTTTCGTACAAATCTTAAAACGTAAACCAGGACTTGAAACTGCAGCATTCTTAATTGTAGGTTGGGTTGGTGTGAAACTAGCAGTTTATACATTAGCACACCCTGCATTAAATGTAATTCCGCATTCATTCCCAGAATCTACACTATGGAAGCTTACATTCTGGATTGTATTAGTGGGAATCGCAGTTGGCGGTTGGTTCTTCTCGAAAGAAGTAGAAGTAAAAGTAGAAAAGAATTTAGACGAAAAAGCGCTGTAATTACAGCGCTTTTTCTTTTTCCCTTCCCCCCCTCAATGTCCAGAAAAAATTCTATTATACTACCATTTGTAAGCGTTTTCTCGATGTATGTATGTCCTTTTTGTGAAACATTGCACAAACTTATTGAAACTGAGAACAATTCCATGTACTTTATTCATATAAGGAGTATTTATAGATGATGTACTAAAGGAGCGTATTACTCATGCTAGAACAAGGATTAGATTATGTTGTCAAACTGGCTAAGAGCAAAAAACAAATGCTAGATACAAACCCGATGCAATATTTCATTCGTGCCGCACTTGCGGGTATTTATATCGGTTTTATTATTGTACTATGTTTTAAATTAGGTAACTTTTTTCACATTGCAGATTCACCAGCAACTTATTTAGCTGCTTCTATGTTTTTCGGAATTGCCCTCGTACTTATTATATATGGCGGTGCTGAATTGTTTACTGGAAACACAATGTACTTTACTGTAGCAACTTTAAGAAAAGAAACAACGATTTCTGATACACTTCGTAACTGGATCGCTTGTTATGCAGGGAATTTAGCTGGAGCTTTATTCTTTGCCTTACTATTTTATGCAACTGGAATTTTCGAAGCAATTGATCACGGCCATTTCATGAATAAAGTAGTAGAAGGAAAAATGAATACACCTACAATACAATTATTCTTTAAAGCAATTTTATGTAACTGGCTTGTATGTCTTGCGTGTTTCTTACCTTCTCAAGTTAAAGGTGATACAGCAAAAATTATGATGATGATGCTACTCGTTTTCACATTCTTCTTATCTGGTTACGAGCATAGCATTGCAAACTTATCACTGTTTGCTCTATCTTTAGTTTCACCGCATCCGGAGACAATTTCTTTTGCAGGTGCTATTCATAACTTAATTCCAGTTACAATCGGTAACATTATTGGCGGGTCCGTCTTTGTCGGTATGGTATACCATTACTTAACAAAGAAAGGACCTGACGTGAAACAAGAAGAAACTGAATTAGTAGCAGCTCAACAAGAAGAAATCATTCCGTTACAAGCACATATGAAACATTAAAAACTCCAAAGTTTCACTTTGGAGTTTTTAGCTCCCCACATATTTAACAACAAGGTGCGGATTAATTTCTCCTTCTTCCTTTCCCTTATTAATTCTCTGTTTCATCTTGTGCATACCGATGACATCATTCGTATGAAGGTGAATTTCATTTACATATAACCCCTCTTTACAAAAAGCCTCTACAAAATCTAATCCATTTCTTTCCCCCCATCCCATATTAAAATCAAGGGAAAGAATATTCACATCATAATCCCGAACCATTTGCAAGGCACATTCTACTGTAGTGGCGGGCACATACCCGTACGGACAACTTCTTTGATCATCCATATATACATTCATGTTCTATCCCCTCTCTATTTTGTATACGTGACCAACATGTAACATATTGCCCCAAGGCTAATAAAAGGACCGAACGGAATTTGGCTCCTCATTTTCATACGTTTTAATACTATACCAACTCCAAAGAAACAAAGACTAAAGCAAGATGCTAAAAATAAGATCATAAAAATCCCTTTCAGTCCCACTATAAATCCAAGTAACGAAAGTAATTTTATATCCCCTCCACCAAGCCCTTCTGGATATATCTTTTGCATGCAATATAACAAAATGAATATAACGCCACTACCAACTATACTATCTGTCCAAGTCACTAATGGCACAAAAACACATTCTAAAATGAGTAAACAGGCAAACCAAGCTAAAATACGATTGGGGATTAACATATATATGTAATCTGTAACTGAAATAATAAGAAGTAGCGAAAAAAGCGATAAAATGATGATAAGCTCTCGTTCCACCCCAATCATATATACAGTAAGAAGAAATATCATTCCTGTTACAAGTTCAAATACTACGTACAAAATTGAAATTTTCCTCTTACAATTCGTACAACGTCCTCTTTGTATACAAAAAGAAATGATTGGAATCAATTCTTTTGGCTTTAGCACATACTTACAATAATGACAATGTGAACGCGGGGTAATGATAGACTCACCTAGCGGCACTCTCATTGCAATTAACATAAAAAAAGAACCAAACACCATCCCCACTAACAATGCATATAAATAAGTGAACATCCCTTCCTCTCCTTTCCAGAAGAACATAGCAAAAAAAGGAGAGAACTTCTACTTCATATTATTTCTATTCTATTAAAAAAGCAGGCCATTTTCCGGCCTGCTTTCCCCTCTTTTATACGATGAAATATACTGCTTTTAATGGTCCGTGTACTCCGACAACAAGATTCATTTCAATATCTGCCGAGTTACTAGGTCCTGTAATAAAGTTAATACAAGATGCTACTGCCTCGCCATTTTCTACACGTGTGTTCATATCCTGAACTGCTTGTGTAATACGAGGCACAAGTGTTTCACGTGGAATAATAGCAAAGTATACAGTCGGTAAAAAGTGTAAAGAACGACCTTGGCCTTTATGACTTTGTACAACAATCGTACCAGATTCAGCTAAAGTATAATCACTAAATGCGATTCCAATATTCGCTCTTTCTGCGATACGCATATTCTCTTCTTTTTTCTCAGGATCCCATACATTCACTTCAACATTTTGCTTTGGAAGCTCTTCTTTAAATAAAGAAGTCAATCCATAAGAATCAAAACGTTCGTCTGCCGATAACATAATAGGTCCCCCACCGTTTTCCACGATTACTTTTTGAATATCTTCACGTAAACGGTCGTTTGTCGTTTCCACTACAGTTGTATGAATGTTTGTACATTGATTTTTAAATACTTCTAACAATTCTTCTTTTGAATAATCTTTTAGCGTTTCTACATTCACATTACTTTTCCATGCTGGACGCTTTACGCCTTCTGTTTTCCGCTCACGTCCAAGTTCTTTTGCAATATTATCTAGAAAGGACTCACGGTTTTGAATTAATCCTGTCATTATTTGTCCCCGCCTTTCTTATGATCTTTATACCAATCACGGAATCGTTCTTTACTTGGAGCCGGGAATTCACGAATATCTGTCCAGTTTTTAAGTGGCCCAACACCTTTTGATACACGGTTGCCCGATGTAAATGGACTCATTGCTGCTGGCGCCATTTTTGATCCCATTTTATATAAAGCTGCTGAAGATGCACCCATACTAAACATTTTCATTGCTAATTTTTCTGCAAGTGGTGCACGTCCTTCTTGCTCAACAATTACTTGACGATGTTTTAATAATAAATCATGCAATGGTATTTTTACTGGACAAGCTTCTGTACACGCTCCGCATAAACTAGAGGCATATGGAAGCTCTTTGTAATCATCGTATCCACCTAAAAGTGGTGTTAATACCGCACCGATTGGTCCTGAGTATATAGAACCATACGAATGTCCACCAACGTGACGATATACAGGACATACGTTAACACAAGCAGCACAACGAATACATTGCAATACTGAGCGGAATTCAGATCCAAGAATTTGAGAGCGGCCATTATCAACAACAACTAAGTGGAATTCTTCTGGTCCATCTACTTCCTCTTCTTGAATTGGTCCCGCTACAGTTACATAACTTGTTAATTTTTGCCCTACTGCACTACGACATAGTAAACCAACTAAAACATCTAATTCTTCCATTGTCGGAACCATACGTTCCATACCCATTACTGCAATTTGAGTTTTCGGAATCGACATAACAAGATCGGCATTACCTTCGTTCGTTACTAAACAAAGAGAGCCAGTATTTGCAACTGCAAAGTTACAACCTGTCACACCAATTTCTGCATCCATAAATTTCTCACGAAGTTGTTTACGAACAAACTTTGTCATTTCATATGGATCATCAGAATTTTCATAGCCAAGCTTTTCTTTAAATACATCACGAATTTGCGTTCTGTTTTTATGAAGTGCGGGCGCAATAATATGTGAAGGTGGATCGTTATCTACTTGCAAGATATACTCTCCTAAGTCACTTTCTAACACTTCACAACCAATCTCTTCAAGGGCATGATTCATACTAATTTCTTCAGTTACCATTGATTTTGATTTTACAACTTTCTTCGCTTGTTTCTTTTTTGCAACGTCTTGAATATACTTTGCTGCTTCCTCTTTCGTTTTCGCAAAGTACACATGTCCGCCTCTTTTTGATACATTTTCACTTAACTGCATTAAGTAATAATCAAGGTTTTCTAACGTATGTTGGCGAATTTGTTCACCTAGTTCACGCCACTCTTCCCAGTTTCCTAATTCTTCCGCTGCTTTTAAGCGATTCGTATATAAGCGCGTTTGCGCAGAAGATACTGCTCCGCGCATAAAAGAATCTTGAATTCCATCGCCAACGCGATCATTAAATTTTTTCTCACTGATTTTCATAGACATAGCTTATGTTCCCCCTTCATGAGCGACTATTTAGTACCTCAGCAATATGCATTACTTTTATTTCTTTTCCTAAACGCTCAATACGTCCGCCAATGTTTAACAAACACCCACAATCTGCACCGATTAAATAATCAGCACCTGTTTCCATTGCACTATCTACCTTTTCATCTACCATTTGCTCAGAAATTGGAGTCATCTTCACTGAAAACGTTCCCCCAAACCCACAACAATTTTGTTCGTTTGGCAGTTCTCTCACAGTTAATCCTTTTACGTTTGATAATAAAATTCCTGGTGCCTCTTTTACTCCAAGCAGGCGTGTCATATGACAAGATTTATGAATAGTAGCTATCCCTGGTAAGCTTGCACCAACATCTGTCACTTTTAAAACATCTACAATAAATTGTGTAAATTCATATGTTTTATCAGCAACCTTTTGTGCACGTTTAGCCCACTTCGGATCATCTTTAAAAACATGCGGATACTCATGAAACATTGTCGCACAAGAACCAGATGGTGTAACGATATATTCTGCATCTTCGAAAGTTTCAATCATATGTTTCATCGCTTCTTTTGCTGCTTCTACATGGCCGCTATTATAAGCAGGCTGACCACAACAAACTTGTGCTTCTGGAAATTCAATTTCACAACCTAAACGCTCCAACACTTCAACTGTTGCTTTGCCGACGTTTGTTTCAAACATATCGACTAAACAAGTAACAAATAAAGTAACTTTCATAATTATTACTCCCCCTTTTTACAACTCCACCAACAAACATATGGTCATCAGATGACTGAGAAAAGAAGAAGTAGGCTCAACCATGGCCTATCCTCTCCCTCTTCTAAAGAAAACGCTTACTTAATCTTTCTCTATTTTATCAAAAAATTTGATTTTTAAAAGATTAAATTACGAATTTATATCGTTTTTACCTGTGACAATATGTTCTACATTTGTTAAATGATCTAGCATTGCTTGCTGCGCTAATTCTACATCTTGCTTTAACACTGCATCATATATAACTTGATGCTCTTCTATAAGTCGTTCTGATGTTGTTTGTTCACCATATAAAATAATGCGTCTTGATTCACCAATCGTTTCAGCAATCATCTCTGAAACGTGATTCATGAGTTCAATCAAAATGTTGTTATGCGAAGACTCCGCAATTCCCATATGGAACTGAAAATCTGCTTTTTCGCCAGCCTTTTCATCTCCAATGCTCTTTGCCATTTCATCTAACCAATGCTTCATATTTTGCAAATTATCTTCCGTACGTTTTGCCGCAGCTGCTCGAACTGCCCCCACTTCAAGCACCTTTCGTACTTCTAATAAGTTTAAAATATCTTCTTTCTTCATTAATAATTTATTGTTTAATGATTTTGTTAATGAAGAAGAATCGAAATTCTTCACATATGTACCTTCTCCTTGTTTCATCTCAATTAAGCCCATTGCTCTTAGCGCACTTAGCGCTTCACGAACAGCAGATCTACCAACTTGAAACTGCTCAGCTAATTGATGTACAGGAAGTAGTTTGTCACCAGGTTTTAACGTACCATTTTTAATCATTGTTAAAATAGCTTCAGATACTTCTTCGTAAATCTTTTTCGGTTTAATAGATTTGTACTCCAGTTAAATCACCTCAGTATCTTCCAAACAACAATTGAAACGATTTATAAGAACTTTGCATCATAACTATTTTAGAACGAATTGGTAAGAAGTACAAATGTTTTGTTCATAAAATCGTCAAATTTTTAATATTTATTTGATATTAATTTATATTTATTCCTCTATTCGTTTGCACTCATGAAGAAAAGCATGTCCTTCACGTTAGAACATGCTTTCTTCAACTTGTATTTTCAATTTAAAACTAACCGTCGTTCCATGCCCTTTTTCACTTTCAATTCGCCACTGTCCATCATGTATATGAACAATTTGTCTGACAATGGCAAGGCCTAAACCTGTTCCCCCATGTTGACGACTTCTCGCTTTATCAACGCGATAAAAACGTTCACCAAGATTTTCTAAATGCTCTGTTTCAATACCGATTCCTGTATCTTTTATGTTTAATTCACAGTAATCATCTATCTGCCTGAGTGTTATCATAATATCCCCGTTTTGATTTGTATACCGTATCGCATTATCTAACACGTTATGAAGCACTTGTTGCATGCGATCCTCATCAATCATTACAATGATTTCTGGATTTAAATTTGTTGAAATACGAATTTTCTTTTCTATAAACTTAATCTCATACGTATCTAACACATCTTCAATCAGTTGTGAAAAAACGATAGGTTGTTTCTTTAACGGAAAATGTTCACCTTCTAATTGTGCTAAATCTAATAAATCATGAACGAGACGCTGCATACGACCCGCTTCTTTATGAATGAGCTGTGTTACTTTTTCCTGCTGTGGTCCCTTCGCTACACCATCTAAAATAGCTTCACTATATCCTTTTATATAACTAAGCGGTGTTCTTAGTTCATGCGAAACGTTAGCTAAAAATTCCTTACGCTTTACGTCTTCTGTCTCTAAAGAATTTGCCATTTTATTAAATGCTTTTCCTAATCGTCCAATTTCATCTTCGGAAGAAATTGTAATCCGTTCTGAGAAATCTCCCGTAGCCAAATGATTGGCAACTCGTTCCATTTGCGAAAGCGGTCTCGTAATAGCAATAATAATCTTTCTACCAATCCATATTGTCAGTAAAGTCATAGCAAGTGCTAACGGTGCTAAAATAAGGCCCATATCATATATTAAGTCTTTTATACTTTTTAAAGGAATATAAGAATATACAATGCCAACTAACTTTTTATTTTCTAAAACAGGGATGACAACCCCCATAATATTTCGGTCAAAATGTTCCTCATACCCTATCTTTGTCACAGTTTTTCCATCTAATAATGCTTGCCTGTCCCCTTCACTTATAAGAGAGTGATGATGCACATCAAAAGGTAAACACGCGCTTAAATCACGCGGATTAGATACGAAAAGAACATCTGAACTCGATATTTGATCAAATGCCCTTACTTTCTCTTCAAAAGTTGCTATTCCTTCACGCTTATCATATTGCGCAGCAAGACGCTTCCCTTCCATTACTAATGAATCTTTTAAATTATCAACGTATAGTTTTTCATACGAGTATAAAGATACAAAATAAAGAAAGGAAACTGTTACACATACTGCACATACTACTGTAAGCCAAAGCTTCTGTACCATCGTAAACATACGTTACACCTCAAATTTATAGCCTACACCCCAAACCGTTTGAATGTAGTTTCCACTTTCTCCAAGCTTCAAACGCATCGTTTTCACGTGCGTATCCACTGTTCTTGTACTTCCGGCATAATCATATCCCCATACCTTTTCCAGCAATTGTTCCCGGCTAAATACTTGTCCCGTATGTTGGCAAAGAAAATAGAGTAAATCAAACTCTTTTACTGTAAGAGAAATCGGCTCACCATCAGCCTCAATCTTCCTACTTTTTTCATTAATAAGTATCGGTCCAAACTGAATCTCCTCTTGTTGCTCTTGCTTTGTATAACGTCTTAACACAGCTTCCATACGAGCAATTAGTTCTCCAGGACTAAAAGGCTTTACAATATAATCATCTGCTCCCATACGCAAGCCGTTCACCCTATTCCACTCTTCACCTTTTGCTGTTAAAAATATAATTGGTACATCTGACGTTTTTCTAATTTCTTTACAAACTGAAAGTCCATCCATCTCTGGCATCATAATATCTAATACAACGAAATCATAATGATCAGTCTCTAATTTTTTTAGAGCCTCTTTTCCATTTTCAGCTTCTCCCCACTCGTATCCGAAATTATCTAAGTACATTCCAACAAGCTGCCTCATATCACTTTCATCATCTACAACTAGCACCCTATATTTACTCATTGTCCTTACCTTCCCTCTCTATGAGTTGAAACGGCCCTTTTCCGACTTTAATTGTTTGTTTTATTTTCAAACTCTTCATATCCATGACGCACACTTCATCACTATCATAGCTTGCTACGTATCCTTCTGCTCCGCTCTTCAAAAATGCAAATGGATTCGATCCTACTTCTACAGAAGCCACCTCTTTATACGTGCTAACATCAAACTTTCTAAGCGTATTCGAACCGTGACTTAATGCATATACATACTTATTATCCTTCGTTATATTCACAGGCATAAACGGAGCATGTAAAGAACGTACCATTTCTCCGCTCTTCAATGAATACACTAATACTTTTTCATTGACTTGATTTCCATCACCATGTCCGCCAATCCATATTTCTTTCCCATCTGGGCTAATTGTCGCTCCCGTTGATGCTGGGGGAATCATAAAGGATTGTATCACTTCTTTTTTCTTTATATCAATGGTCGTTAGCTTCGTATCATAAAAGTTTAATACCGATAACTGGTTATCGTGCTCTACCATCGTAATTGGTCCTTTTCCTGTTGATACACTCCCTGTCTCTTTCCCTTTTATCGTAAAGAACCTTACCTTTTGGGCAGTTTGATCGGCAGCAAATAATTGTTTTTTATCCTCGGATACAATCACATTTACAATGCCTTTTCCCGTTTTATATTTGTCCACTTGCCTTCCTTCTGCTAGTGAATATACATACATGTACTCTAACTGCTTGCCATATACAAGTATGTCCTCACCGTTTGGAAGTAGTGCAACTCCTGCCATTGGTTCATTAAGTTCCCATGTCGTAATTAACTTTTTATTTTTTTCATCAACAAAACTAATACTACCTTCTTTTATATTCGTTGTTATAATAACACTTTTATCTTTAGCAATCGGTGTATATGAACTTCCTTGACACCCTACTAATAGAAATAAAAAACAGAGAAGAAAAACATACTTTCTCAAAAGATTCCCTCCATCTTCGGATGATTTCGTTATAATTGTAAAATAACAAATAAATGTGTGGAAAGTGTGAAATTTTCCTTTCTTACTTCATTTACATATATAATGTACAACAAATAGAATTTGAGGTGTGCAAATTATGCTTTTTCCTGATTTAGCGAATAAAATTGTACGAGAAGTACGCAGATTAATTAAAGAAAATATCATTATCATTAATATACAAGGCGTTATTATCGCAAGTACAGATGTAGAAAGAATCGGCCAATTTCATGAAGGTGCACTCCGATGCGCGAAACAAAAGAAAACTGTCATTATTACAAAAGCAGATGAACGACGTTTGCAAGGCGTAAAGGCGGGTATGAACCTCCCCTTACTATTTCATGACGAAGTAATTGGTGTCATTGGAATTACAGGCGAACCTGAAAACATTTCGCAATACGGAGAAATATTACGTAAAATGACCGAACTACTCATTCACGAAAACTACTTTTTAGAACAACTAGAACTTGAACACCGTTCTTATGAAGCATTTGTCTTTGATTGGCTTCAAAATACAGACTGGTCTCCAAGCTTTCTCGATCGCGCAAAAACACTTGGTATTGATTTATATAAGAAGAAACAACTTATTTTGTTCTCTATCGATCAAAATGACACGATGCTTCAGCGTAAGATTTGGCAACACGTACGCAATCTATTAACAAAGGAGCATCTATTTGTTCGCTGGGGAAATGATCGATTCATTTTATTTACAGCCACAAACTCCAAAGAGCAAACGTATCAATTTTTAAAAAGATTAAAGCAAGACTGTGAAACTTTGTTTTCTATTCCTTTATATATTGGGATTGGACAATCCGTTACACCAAGCAATATGAACTTATCGTACGAACAAGCATTACAAGCTCTTTCCGTATCACTTGAAACGAAAAAAATTGTATTTAATGAAGATTTACGTTTAGAAATGTGCTTACAAGATATTTCTGGTGAAACGCGGGAACAGTTTCTAAGGCGCACCATCGAAAACTTACTATCATCTCCTGAGCTTATGCACACTTTACGCTTATTTATTGATTATAACCAATCCTATAAACAAACAGCTGAACAATTACATATACACATTAACACATTGCATTACAGACTTAAAAAGATTGAGGAGCATACAGGACTTGACCCGAAACAATTCAAAGACTTAAACATTTTATACTTCTCGCTCCTCTTATTAGATAATCACACAAAAAAGAATGATAAAAAAGATTAATCTTTAGATGATTATACATAGAAAGAATCCCCCAACTTTTTTATCATTATAATGAAAGCACTGTTACAACGTTTTTTATTATGATCAAATACGTTAACAGTTTGAGGGGGATTTCCAATGTTAGAAAAGCAAATTATTCATTCATTCGTATCCATTGTTGGCGAAGATAATGTAGATACATCCAATATGGGGCGTTTAACGTATAGTTATGATGCCACTCCAAACTTCCAAGCAATGCCTGATGCAGTCGTTGCTCCTCGTAATACAAATGAAGTAGCTGAAGTGTTAAAAATATGTAACACTCACAAAATTCCTGTATATGTTCGTGGTTCTGGAACAAACCTTTGCGCGGGGACATGTCCACTTGAAGGCGGTATCGTCCTTATCTTCCGCCATATGAATAACATTTTAGAAATTGATGAAGAGAATTTAACAATTACTGTACAAGCTGGTGTAATTACACTTGATATTATTAAAGCGGTAGAAGAAAAAGGTTTATTTTATCCACCAGATCCAAGCTCGATGAAAATTTCTACAATCGGCGGTAACATTAATGAAAACTCAGGTGGATTACGCGGATTAAAATATGGCGTAACACGTGATTATGTGATGGGTCTTGAACTTGTCTTACCAAATGGCGATATTATTCGTACTGGCGGTAAATTAGCAAAAGATGTAGCTGGTTACGATTTAACTCGTTTATTTATCGGTTCTGAAGGAACACTTGGCGTCGTAACAGAAGCAATATTAAAACTTGTTCCTATGCCTGAAACGAAGAAAACGATGCTTGCACTATATGAAGATATTAATGAAGCTGCACGTGCTGTTTCTTCTATTATTGCAAATAAAATCATTCCAGCGACACTTGAGTTTTTAGACCAGCCGACAATTGAAGTAGTAGAAGAGTTTGCACAAATCGGTTTACCAACTGATGTAAAAGCAATTTTATTAATCGAACAAGACGGTCCACCTGAAGTTGTCAATCGAGATATTGAAAAAATGGCTAACGTTTGCCGCTCCATGAATGCAGTCGATGTTCGCATTGCAAAAGATGAAGCGGAAGCAGATGCACTTCGGACAGCTCGCCGTAGTGCACTATCAGCACTTGCAAGATTAAAACCTACTACAATATTAGAAGATGCAACGGTACCACGCTCACAAATAGCTCCGATGGTTGAAGCTATTAATGCGATTGCAAAAAAATATAATATTCCTATTTGTACGTTTGGGCATGCTGGCGACGGCAACCTACACCCAACTTGTATGACAGATGCTCGTAATGAAGAAGAAATGCACCGAGCTGAACAAGCTTTTGCTGAAATATTTGCGAAAGCAATTGAACTTGGTGGCACAATTACTGGTGAACATGGTGTTGGTGCGATGAAAGCTCCTTATTTAGAAATGAAATTAGGTAAAGAAGGTATTGCTGCCATGCAAGGAATTAAACAAGCCTTCGATCCAAATAACATTATGAACCCTGGCAAGATGTTCGCGAAAGACACTCGCAAAAGAGTGGTGGTTGAGCGATGACAACATTAAATAAAGAAAACATTCAAAAAGAATTTAAAGAAAGATTAAGTGAAGATGAACTACTAAACTGTATGCGATGCGGTTTCTGTTTACCTACTTGTCCTACTTACATTCAATCTGGATATAAAGAATCACATTCACCACGAGGACGTATTGCATTAATGAAAGCGGTCGTTGACGGTTTAATTGAACCAGATGAAGATGTTGAAAATACCTTGAATGTTTGCCTCGGCTGCCGTGCTTGTGAACCTGTTTGTCCATCAGGTGTAAATTACGGACATTTATTAGAAGAAGCTCGTGATATTATAAATCAAAACAAGAAGTTCTCGGTGCCAGTGAGAGCCGTTCGTAAAGTCGTTTTTGAAGGGCTCTTCCCCCATCAAAATCGAATGAGAACATTAACAGGATTAATCGGATTTTACCAACGTTCTGGTTTACAAACGCTAACACATAAAATGGGTATTATGAAGTTATTCCCTGAAACACTTGCAACAATGGATCTCGTTTTACCAAAAGTCCCTAAAATGAAAGCAATGAAAGATCGTCCTGCATTTTTACCTGCTGAGAGTACAAAAAAGAAACAAGTTGCATTCTTCACAGGCTGTTTAATGGATACGATGTTTTTAGAAACAAATAACGCAACGATGAAACTTCTTCAGTTAGCTGGTTGTGATATCGTTATTCCGAAAACACAAAGTTGCTGCGGTGCATTACATGGGCATGCTGGTGAAAAGAGCGGAGCGAAAGAATTAGCAAAACGAAATATAAAAGCATTCGAGGATTTAAATATCGACTATATTATTACGAATGCAGGTGGTTGCGGAGCTTACCTCGTAGACTACGATTATCTTTTAAAAGATGATCCACAGTGGGCTGAACGCGCAAAGCAGTTTGTTTCTAAAATTAAAGATATTACTGCTATTCTAGTAGAACTAGATTTCCATAAACGAAATGACTTACGACTTCCATCGCAAATTATTACGTATCAAGACTCTTGTCATTTACGCAATGTTATGCGAACATCTTCAGAACCTCGTATGTTACTAGAAGCAATTCAAGGCGCAACATATCGTGAAATGAAAGATGCGGATCGCTGCTGTGGTTCTGCTGGTATTTACAATATTGTTCATTCAGAACTATCCATGGAATTTCTAGATTATAAAATGGACCGTGTACATGAAACAGAAGCAGCAACTATTGTTACTGCAAATCCAGGTTGTCTACTACAAATGAAATTAGGCATTGAACGAGAAGGAATTTCTCATAAAATGAGAGGAATTCACATTGTAGATTTATTATTAGAAGCAATTGAAACCAACTCGTAATAACTCGTAACATACGTAATAATAGGAAAACGGCTATCTCCTTCGTCTATGTAAAGAGATAGCCGCTTTTTTGTCCGCTACAAGATTAAGAATATGTTACTTTATTATAAAAAAGAACAACAGAAACATTACAGTTTTGTAAAAATCAATCCATTATATTCCTCAAAAAAACGCTCAAATCATTGATACAATAGGATTCTTCATTTTCAATATAGGTACATTTATCCAAAAACCCCCTCTTAAAACGAAGTATAAAAATGCTGAAAATTCCTTTTATACTCTATGTTTCTCTTATTTTTCCCCTTTTCTTCAATTAGGATAAATTAGGTAATTTTAAAGTCTATGAATTTTTTTCCATCTTTTTTCTCACAAATTGTATGCTACGATGAATTTGTCAGTCAGACAGGCTGTCAAAACAAATCGTGTGAAAACAAATTAAAACTTTATATAGGGGGACACACATCATGAAAAAACGTGTTTTATTATCTGTAGCTGCTGCAACAGCTCTTACTTTAGGAGTATCATCTTTAGATGCACAAGCTGCAACAGTACAACCATCTAACGCAAAGGTTCAAAATATTCAGCATTCAAAAGTGATGATGAAGCAAATGAGCCAACAAGAATTACAAGCATTCTTACAATCTATGGGCGTTGAGTCATTAGCACAATGGCAACAAGGAAATTTCCAACCAAACTGCTTCATTCCTGGTCAACAACCAACTGAAAATGTTGTAACTGAGCAACCAACAGCTAAGCCAGAAACTCAAAAGCCTGCTGAGCAAAAACCAGTTGAGCAAAAGCCTGCTGAAGAAGTTCAAAAACCAGAAGCTCAAAAACCTGCTGAAAACAACAATACTCAAAAACCTGCTGAACAAAAACCTGCTGAGCAAAAGCCTGCTGAAGAAGCAAAATCTTTAAGCGAATTCGAACAACGTGTTGTTGAATTAACAAACGCTGAACGTGCAAAACAAGGCTTACCAGCACTAAAAATCGATACTGAATTAAGCAAAGTAGCACGTGTTAAATCTGAAGATATGCAGAAGAATAACTACTTTGATCATAACAGCCCTACATACGGGTCTCCGTTTGACATGATGAAGAAATTTGGTATTTCTTATACATCTGCCGGTGAAAACATCGCTCAAGGCCAACGTACACCTGAAGAAGTAGTACAAGCTTGGATGAACAGTGCTGGACACCGTGCAAACATCTTAAATAACGGCTTCACTCACATCGGTGTTGGCTATGTAGAAAGCGGCAACTACTGGACACAACAATTTATTACGAAGTAAATAGATTAAAAGAGTCTTCTCATAATGAGAAGACTCTTTTTTATGTTTCATAACTTTCTATTATGTATGAGTATAAAATGTAAAACATGAACAAAATAGAACCACTACTTATTACACTAAGTAATACATAAAACCCCCACTTCAAGTTCAAAAATAATGAAAATAATATACTACATGCCATTATTTGAAAAATCCGCCTACTCACTAAACGGATCTTTTGTAATTTGATTGGGTCTTTTTCCGTACTCTGAACTTGTTTAAACAACTTACTAAGCATAAAAAGAAACATACTAATTCCAATTGTTAGTCCTGTTTGAAAGGATATCATACTTCCAAAATTAATAAAGAGAATGAGCATATGGATAAACAACATAAATAAAGTAATCGTCTTTAGAAATCCACTTATAATGACATGCTCGCCTTCATTCAACTTATATATATTATGTGAAATAATATACATCAATCCATGTAAAAAAATAAGAAAAAAAGGAATAAATGCTATAACAACTTGTTTGCTCATAAAATCGTTCGGCCCACCATTTTCATCCCAATGTACAGCCATCTCATTTGGTAAATATGGATAGAGGCATAGAGTAACTAAAAGACAAACGAAAAATATTCCTAGTATATATTTATATTTGACCAAGCAATTCTCACCTCTCTTTTCTCTTAACGGCTTCGCTTCTTTTAGAGAAATTCCTGCAAGAATCTACTTTTCTCAAATTTAAACTTACACTTTACGCCTTCATTCTTTGAAATTCTTTCATTGTATGATTTAATTTTGCAGGGAATGGTACATCCACTTCGATCTCTTCTTTCGTAATGGGATGTAAGAAGTTTATCTTCATCGCATGTAATGCTTGCCCAGACATATATTGCGTTTGTCCACCATATAATACATCCCCAACTAATGGATTACCATTATAGCTCATATGAACACGAATTTGATGGGTTCTACCCGTTTCTAATTGTAACGTTACGAACGTAACATTTTGGTTTTTAAAATACTTCTCTACTTTATAAAATGTGATGGCTTGATCTCCCTTTGGAGAAACACGTCGTCTCGTCGCATGATGGCGATCTCTTCCAATAGCTGCGTCAATTGTTCCTTGCTTACCTTTTACTTTCCCTTCCACAAGCGCCGCATATGTTCTTTTAATTTTTCGTTCCATTAATAAACGATCCATAATTGCACCAGCAATTCTATGCTTAGCAAACACGACACCACCTGTCGTATCTTTATCTAACCGATGAATATGACGAACCTTCGTCTCTAAACCTTGCATTTGAAAATGAAAGGCAACAAGGTTTGCAAGTGTTCCCGTTCCACCTTTTTCCGCAGGATGCGTATCCATCTTCTCAGGCTTATTTACGATGAGTACGTGATCGTCTTCATATACTACATCTAATTCACCATATTCAGGCTCTACATCGTATTCTTCTTCCATAAACATATGTACTTGTAACTTATCGCCTTCTTTTAAAAGCTCATTCCATCTTCTCTGTTCTCCGTTAACGGTAATACCTTTTTCCATACGAAGCTGATGTAACAACTTTTTCGGTATTTCCCATTCTATTTTTAATAACGAATCAATACTTATGCCATTCCATTTCGCTGGAACAGTAATTTCACACCATTCGCCCTTCTTCTTCGTTTCCATACTGTATCACCTTATTTCTATTGATTCTCTCATTGTAACGGAAAATACAATTTGATGCACCGTCAAAAATAGAGGACAGTCTTATAGTAGACTGTCCTCCTCACGCTCTACGCCGTTTCATTTCCTGCAATACTTCTTCCGCTTTTTGCTCATACGATAAATCTTTAAAGAAATCCGCCAATCTTTTATAATCATTATACGTATCTAATAAGTCATCAATTTTTTCTACTTTCATCACTTGTTGTTTTTGCTTCATTTTTACTGGATAACGATAGCCCGATACTTCTTGTATTTTGTAATACTCATCCTCTACTTGAATGACCTTTACAAGTTCCTCCTCTTCCGCATCCATCGTATACCCATCAAAATCTCTAAGTAATTCATAAATGATATGAGTCCATTCATCTTTTGGATAAAATCCTTTTTCTAATCGATAACCGACAATGCGATACATATGCCCATCGTTTTCTGCAAACTGTACTGTATCATTTAGCTTAAACTTAAAATAACGAAACATTGCCTTCACCTACTTATATGTAATGTTCTTATCACATACTATTTGCAAAATGTAGGCCTTGCTATTCATAAAAAAATACTCATCTATAAGATGAGTATTTTTTACGATGATTTTTCTCTTTTCTTTCGAAATGGTAACCACCAGTTCCAATCTCCAAACAGTTTCATTAAACTTGGTACAAGCATAAGACGAATAATTGTTGCATCAAGGAATATTGCTAATGCAACACCAAGCCCCATTTGCCGTACTGGTAAAATATCAGTAAAGGCAAACGCACCAGTTACAACAATCATAATTAATGCAGCTGATGTAATGATTCTACTTGTTGACACAAGTCCTTCTAACGTCGCTTGATCGTTATCTCCTGTTTCTTCATACAGTTCATGAATACGTGAAATAAGAAAGACTTCATAATCCATGCTAAGCCCAAATACGAGACCGAAAATGAAGATTGGTAAGACAAATAGAACAGGACTCGCATCTAAACCAAAATGCCCACCTTCAAATAACCAAACAACAATTCCTATTGTTGCACTTAAACTAAGTATATTCATAATAATCGCCTTAATCGGAATGAGTATAGACCGGAATGCAAATAATAATATAACAAAGGTCGATCCAAATATAACAGACATACCAATTGCAACTTTATCTTTAATTTCATCTTCTAACTCTTGTTGGAACGTCGTCATCCCGCCTAAATAATACGTTACATCTGTTTCTTTATAATTTTGTTTAAAATCACGAACCCACTGTTTAGCAGTTTCAGTACGTGGTTTTGTTTTCAAAAAGATTTCTATCGTCGTCTTATTTCCTTTCGTATACGCTTCAAATATAGGAGCTAGTTTCGCCGCTTCTGGCGACTCTAACATTCCAGCAACTTGATCTGCTTTCATACGAGTTAACCCGTCGTATAAGCTTCTAACTTCATATACTTTCTTATCATCTTTTAAGTTTTGAACGACTTCTTCTATCTTTTGTAAACTTTCTTTTTCTTTCATATCTTTTTTCGTCTCTACCACTAACGTAACATCAGCATGTTTTTTTGCAGTATTATTAAATGCCTCTTCGTACTTCTCATATGCAATTCTTGTATCACTTTGTTTAGGTAGAGCTTCTACGTCAGGGAACTGCAAATTAGCTGTACGTAACGGTAATAAGCAAATAACAATAAACGTTGTAACAATAATAATCATTGCGATTGGATGTTTCATTACAAATTGCGCAAATTTACGCCACGCCTTTGCCGGCGTATGTGCTACTTGATTCTTTTTTAATATTCGTTTCCCAATTAATGATAATAGCGCTGGAAGAAGTGTGAGTGAGAATAAAATACTCATAATCACAACAATCATTCCGCTAATTGCGACAGACTGAATATAATCGATCTTAAAGAAAAACAAGCCGGATAATCCAACAAATACACATAATCCTGAAAATACGATAGCGCGCCCTGCTGTTTGATATGTAATTGCTATCGCTTCTTTTACCGTTCGCTTTGCAACTTCCTCTCGAAAGCGATTTACAAATAATAGCGCAAAATCAATAGATAGCGCAAGTCCAATCATCGGTGCAACATTTAACACAAAGATAGATAGTTCCTTATCGCTACCTATAAAGTATAATATGCCCATCGTACTAATAACACTAAGTGCCCCATTTACAATTGGTAAAATAGATGCCAAAAGGCTACCAAATGAAAATAGTAATACGAGAAATGCAATTGGTAATCCAATCATCTCTGCTACTTTTAAATCATTTTGCGTTCTTTCATTAATCTCTTGATTAATTTTTGGAAACCCTGTAGGCGTTACTTTTAATGCTGCATTACTTTCCTTTTCGATTTTATCAGCAAATTGCAATGTCTTTTCCATTCGTTCTTTATTTGTTTTCCCGGAAAATAAAATTGTCGCATAGCCGATATCATCTTGTAACATTTCTTTATTTTGCACTGGGTGATGGAAAGATTCATATGTCTCTTTCTCTTTTACATTCTTTACAATTCCCTCTACTTGCTTTTGAAATTCCTCATGTGAAGCACCCTTATTTTTTTCAAAAACGAGTAGAAGTGTGTCTTGAGACCTCTTAAAATCTTTATCTAAAATTTCTTTCGTTTTTTGATAGTCCCCTTCCGTTTGGAAACCATCACCGCCCAATACTCCCGGCAGCTTTGGAGCGAAAATACCGAGCGCGATCGCAACCAATAGTAACGCTACAATTACTGTATAACGAAACTGATACAAAAAAGCTCCTAATTTCCCCCACTTATCTACTTTATGTACATTTGTTTTCACACATTTTCACCTACTTTAAATAATTCAATTGTCATTTATACTGTATCACATCTTCGTACAAACAAAAAACGTCTGGAAACACTATAATGATAGTTTTTCCAGACGTTTTTTATCTCTCTTTATTAAGTCCCAATCTCTTGGTAAGTAAACGATGGCAGTAAATCGCCATAATTAACAAAATACCACCTACGCAATAACCAGCTAAAATATCAGTTGGATAATGTACATTTAAAATAACTCTACTTAATCCAATCGATACAATTACAATTCCCATCAAAATCGTTATAACATATTTTCCAGTTACACTCTTCAAATTTGCCGCAATAATATAAGTAAGAAACCCGAATGTCATAATAGATAACATTGCATGTCCACTAGGGAAGCTATACCCAAGCGCATCCAACGTTTCATTTAACGATGGGCGCTCCCTTTTCACAATTTCTTTTATCCCTTTATTAACAAGATGTGTTATTAAAATGCCCATTGGATACACGATCATCGCAGCATAATAACGTTTTCTCCAAAAAACAAGTAAACTTATAGCCAGCGTAGTTACGATCCCGATAGCAGAACCTAATTTTGTATAGTGTGAGAAAAATGTAAGCGAACCTTCTGTTTGTAATCCTTTTACTAATGCTCGGACATATGTATCCATCACTGTAACGCCACCCGCATGTACGCGCCAAGCAACAATGCCAAATACAGCAAGTAATAAAACGATACATACTACCTCATATTGATGCAACTTCTTTTTCAAGCGATTTCCTCCTACTATGAAAAAATGCGATTTCTATTTTAGAAACCGCATTTCCTTACTTATTTACCTTTTGTTTTTAACTCTGTCCAGTAACGATCATAGTCTTTTAACTTATCGTCTACATCAACAAGCCATTCTGTACGATCTAATTCTTCTTTCGTTAAGAAGATCATGTGGTTTTCACGATATTCTTTACTATGAAGAGGATGAGCTTTTTCATTTGGATTACTGTATCCAATTGACTCGTAGTTTTTCACACTTACTTTCTCATCTAATAAGTAGTTCATAAACTTCTCTGCAAGCTCTTTGTTTTTCGCACCTTTTGGAATCGCTAACGTATCAGCCCAAATTGTGCCGCCTTCTTTTGGTACAACATACTCTACATCTTTATTATCTTTTGCGATAAATGCTGCATCTCCAGACCAAACTGTTCCGATCCAAGCATCTTCTGTAATGAATTTTTGTTTAATATTATCTGTATCAAATGCTAATAAGTTTGGAAGTAGCTTCTGTAAATCATTCGCAGCTGTCTTTAACTGTGCATCGTCTTTCGTGCTGTTTGAGAATCCATGCTTCTTAAGACCCATTCCTAACACTTCACGAGAATCATTTAATAAAGTTACATGCCCTTTATATTTCTCATTCCATAAATCAGCCCAGCTTGTAGGTGCTTCTTTCACATACTTTTTATTGTATGCAATTCCTGTTACGCCCCAAGTATATACTAAAGAATATTTATTCTCTGGGTCAAACGCAGGTGTTTTGAAATTAGAAATCATATTTTCGATATTTGGGATATTCTTTTTATCTAACGGCGCTAATAAATCCATTTTTGCCATTGTTTTAACCATGTAATCAGATGGCTGAATTAAATCATACTTCGCGCCACCAGCTTGTAATTTCGCAAGCATTTCTTCGTTACTTGCGTACTTATCATAGTTAACTTTCACGTTATATTTCTTTTCAAAATCTCTTAGCACTTGCTCATCAAAATTATCAGCCCAGCTATAAATATTTAACTCTTCTTTCTTTTCACCACAACCAGCAAGTACACCAGCAACAAGGCTAAAGCTAATTGCTGCGCCGGCTAATCTTTTCATTAATTTCATCGATTTATTACCCCCTCGTACTTTCTATATCGTTCGTATTATAAAGGAAGGTGTCCTCCAGAGTTTTCTTCACCATCTGCACCTTTGTTACGGAAGATTTCAGATAGAACCATTAATCCTACGATAGCCACAATTAAAATTGTAGAAAGTGCATTAATTTCTGGTGATACTCCGCGCTTAACCATACTGTAAATGTATAATGGCAATGTTGTTGATCCTGGTCCTGATACGAAGAAACTAATTACAAAATCATCAATTGATAATGTGAATGTTAATAATGCGGCTGAAATAACTCCTGGTGCAATTGCTGGGAACGTTACATAACGAAACGTTTGCCACGGCGTTGCTCCTAAATCATTCGCAGCCTCTTCTAAATCACGCCCCATACCAGAAAGACGTGCTGCTAAAATAACGACAACAAATGAAATACTAAATGTAATGTGCGCAATAATAATTGTTGTCTTGCCAAGCTCCATACCTAATTGACTAAATAAGATAAGTAAAGATAACCCCATTAAAATATCAGGAATTAATATTGGTAAATACACAAGACCGTTAATAGCCCCTTCATAACGATATTTATAACGATGTAATGCAATGGCGAAAATCACACCAAGAACTGTCGTTACAATCGTCGTTACGATCGCAATCGTCATACTATTTACAAACGCATCAATAACATCTTGCTTTTGAAATAAATCTGTATACCAATGGAATGTAAAACCTTCCCATTCCGCATTAATGCGAGAATCATTGAAGGAATATACCATTAAAACCATCATTGGAAAATACAAGAACAATAAAATTAACCAAGAATAAGAAACTAAAAACTTCTTCATCTTTGCTTATTCCCCTCCGTTCCCATCATATTTATATACTTTCGTTGCACGATAATATAAGTAAATTAACAGAACAGAGAATAGAACAACAATCATAGATAACGCAGATCCAAACGGCCAGTCACGCGCTCCTAAGAATTGATTTTGAATTACGTTTCCGATTAATGCTACTTTCGATCCACCCATAACGTCTGATACAACAAACATTCCGATAGAAGAAACAAACACTAAAATAGAACCAGTAGCAATTCCTGACATTGTCATTGGTACTGTTACATTCCAAAATGCCTTTGCTGGTGTTGCTCCTAAATCATAAGCTGCTTCTAGCTTACGTTTATCAAGCTGCTCAATCGCTGCATACACCGGTAAAATCATAAATGGTAATAAAGAATAGACCATTCCGAGTATTACAGAAGGTGTATTATATAGTAAATTTAAAGGTTCACTAATAATACCTAGTTTCAACAGCAATGTGTTTACAAGACCTTGTGAACGTAAAATAACAATCCATGCGTATGAACGAACAAGGAAGTTAATCCAAAACGGGATCGTTGCCAATAATAAAAGAATGGAACGGTATTTACGATCAACAATTGTAATTGTATAAGCAAATGGATAACCAATTACTAAACAGATTACTGTTGTAATAACTGCAATCTTAACAGTTTCCCATAACGTTCCCATGTATAGTGGATCAAACACACGAGCTATATTCTCTAACGTAAATTGCATTTCCACTGTTCCGTATGCTCCGCGTTGCATAAAGGCAAATGCCAATACAAACAGAAGGGGAATTAGGAAGAAGATTAACAGCCACGCAACTGTAGGTAGTGCGAGTAATTTCCCTTTTTTCAATTTAAGGTCACCTCGTCCTCTTGCTCCCAGCCTACGTATACATTATCTCCAATGCTCCACTGCGCTGCTTCTTCAGCAGTTTGATATGCCATTAGTAATTCTGATGTTTTCTCGTCACGTACATACAGCTTTTCCATATTTCCAACAAACTCAACGTCTTCAATATGTCCAAGATGGTATTCTTTTAAAATCGGCTCTTCAACCGAACGTACTTTTACGTTTTCAGGGCGAATTGCTACATAGCCTTCCCCATTTTTCACAATATTATTTTCACCGATAAATGTCGCAACGAACATTGTTTTCGGCTTATTGTAAATTTCTTTCGGCGTTCCAATTTGCTCAATATGTCCTTTATTCATAACGACAATACGATCACTCATGCTCATCGCTTCTTCTTGATCGTGCGTTACGTATATGAATGTAATTCCTAAATTACGTTGTAAGTTTTTCAATTCACGTTGCAAATCTTTTCTTAACTTAAAGTCTAACGCCCCAAGTGGCTCATCTAGTAATAATACACGCGGGTTATTTACAATCGCTCTCGCAATTGCTACACGCTGCTGCTGTCCACCAGAAAGCTTTGCAGGTTTACGATTACGGAACTCAAGTAACTGCGTTAAAAGCATTGCCTCTTCAGCACGCTCTTTCTGCTCTGCTGCCGGTACTTTCTGCATTTTCATACCGAAACAAATATTTTTCTCCACATTCATATGTGGGAATAGCGCATAATGTTGGAACACTAAGTTCATATGACGCTTATATGGTGGCAAATCGTTAATCTTTTCATCATCTAATAAAAGATTCCCTTTAGTTGGTGTTTCAAAGCCTGCGATCATGCGAAGTAACGTTGTTTTCCCGCAACCACTCGGCCCTAAAATCGTTAAAAATTCCCCTTCTTTAATGTCTAAAGAAAGAGGTGGGATAATCACTTGATTTCCAAAATGTTTTTCTACTGCTTCAACTTTAATAATCTTTTTCATTTTCCCGTCCTATCTACCTTAAATTTTAATTTTTATATTCATGAATAAATATTTATGTTCTATAGACTATTTTTTGTTTCGATCCAAACAAAAATGGTTGTTTAGCGTTCTCTTCTATTCTTTATGTAGTATGTTTGATTCATTTTTGCATGATACATATGTCGAACAGAAAAACCCCTTCCATTACGAAGGGGCTATTATCATACGGCTACGCCTACTGATAAACACCATCATCATTTTAACAACTTTCGTATGAATTTTAAAGCACTTTTTGTAGAAGAGTAACGAATTTTCATATCAAATGCCGTAGATTGGGCTAAAATGCTTTTATAATGTGAAAAAGTCCGAAAACTTTCTTCCCCATGATAACTACCTAATCCACTACTTCCAACACCACCAAAAGGTAAATATGGCGTTGCAAGATGATAGACAACATCATTAATACAGCCTCCACCATATGAAATATTACTTGTCACTTTCTTTTGTACTTCTTTATCTTCAGAAAATACATATAACGCTAACGGCTTCGGATGTTGCTGAATTGTGCCAATTACCTCTTCTATGTTGTCGTATTCTATAATTGGTAAAATCGGACCAAAAATTTCATCTTCCATAACAGTACTTTGCCATGTAACATTCGTTAACACTGTTGGTTCTATATGTAAAGTTTCTTTTTTATAGTTCCCGCCGATTACCGTTTTACCATCTTTCAAAAATGAACATAAACGTTCAAAATGACGTTCAGTCACAATTCGTACATAATTGTCATTGTTTAGTGGATCTTCTCCATACTGCTCCGCAATCTCGTGTCGTAATGCCTCGATTAACTGTTCTCTCACCGAAGCATGCACATACATATAATCAGGTGCTACACACGTCTGCCCTGCATTTAAAAATTTCCCCCACACAATTCTTCTTGCTGTTACATCTATTTTTGCATCTTTATGTACAATACATGGGCTTTTTCCGCCAAGTTCTAACGCGAGTGGTGTCAACCGTTTCGCAGCTGCTTCCATCACAACTTTTCCAACACCGACACTACCTGTAAAGAACATATAATCAAACGGTTCCTTTAACAATTCCGTACTCTCTTCTACACCGCCTTCTACTACCGCTACAAGCTCTTCTTGGAATAATTCCTCTAACATTCTCGTAAGCACTTTGGAAACGTTCGGCGTTAGCTCTGACGGCTTTAAAACGATTGTATTTCCAGCCGCCAACGCTCCTACAAGAGGTGCGATTGCTAATTGAAATGGATAGTTCCACGGTGCAATAATAAGTGTCACACCGTACGGTTCAGGTACGACTTTCCCCTTTGATCCAAAATGAGTGAGTGCTGTTCGAACTCGCTTCGGTTTACTCCACGATGAAATATGCTTCAATTGAAAAGAAATTTCTTTTAATACATATCCAACTTCCGTTGTAAACGACTCATGAACTGACTTATTTAAATCTAATTTCAATGCCTGAAATATTTCTTCTTCAAAGCGCTGAATGCCTTTATAAAGCTTCTTCAAATTATTCTTTCTCACTTCTATGCTTCTCGTATGGCCGTTATAAAAATATGCCTTTTGTTTATTTACAATAGAAGAAACACTCATTCATTCACCTTCTCCCACTATTTTTATCCAATTCTTTCATTATTTATATAGACTTCATATATAATAAATTTCTATTCGTAAAGTTACATTATATATAATTTTTTCTTGTATATAAAATTCATTGCTCACAAAAAAACTACCGAAAGAAAATCTTTCGGTAGTTTTACTGTATTAACGATATAAACGAACAGCACCTGCAGAATTATCATCGGCTTGTCCTACTACTTCAAACTTCAGGCCAAGATTCGGTAAAATACGTCCTGCATCTGGAATCTGTTTATTAATATACGTTTTCGAATCATCAAACTTCGGTACGCCTGCTAAGCCATTATACGTATACGTTCCGCGCGTTGGAGATACAACTTTCCAAGCTGGCGTTTTATCGAATGAGAACGCTGCATCAGCGATTTGGAATCGTGTACTACTTGCTACTGTTGGTTTACCATTTAAAGTTCCAACAATTGCTTCTGGATGAGAATCAACTACGCCAAGGAAACCATGTCCTGGATGTAAACCAACCCAGTTATCTGTATAAGCTGAGTCTGCATACCATACAACCATACCTGTGTTGTATTCTGGACCGCGAGCATATTTCAATGCGTTATCCGAACCAGCATAGTTTCTCCACTCTACATAATAGTTATGTTTTTTCTTCTCTGTTCCATTAGATACGGCGAATCCATCTAATTTGAACTGCGGTGTACCTTCTGCATCATCAGAGAATACTACTTTACCGTCTACATTTAGTGATGCATTATCAAGTAGGAAACCGTTTAATGCTAAACCACCATCTGTAATGTACTCAAATGTTAATTTTACTTTCTTACCTTTGAATTGACTTAAATCGTATGATTTGTCAATCCATTTTCCATTTGTTGAATGTGCATTTCCACTATTTGCTTTCTCACCAAGTTTTTCGATTAATGTTTGTTGACCATCTTCTGTTACAGCATGTACTTCAAGAAAATCATACTCTGCTTCAATTTCATACAATGACTTGAAATCAAATTTCGCAGTCGTTGCATTTGTTAAATCGAACAGTGGCGTCTCCATTTTTGTGTGAAGATTGTCACCTTTTGTGCTGTAGTAATACTGCTTACCAAATGCTGGAGCAATTGTTTTTATATCTTTATCTGGCAAGTTAACACGAATCATACCTGGGCGGTTAGATTTCGTAACACTTTGGTCTAAATATGTTGCTAGACCGATACCTTTATTTAATTTCTCGTAATCTACTTCTACGATATTTGCCCAGTTACCACCGATTGTTTTTTGGAAAAACTCTTTATTTTGTGGTGAGAAACTCGTTGGCGTTGTTCCTGCAATGTTACCAGCCCAGCTTCCGCCACTCATAACAGACCAAGCTTGAATTGGTTCACCGTCACCAGTATAGTCTGTATCATACTCATCTGGAAGACCTAAATCATGACCATATTCATGTGCGAATACACCAACTGCGCCATCTTCTGGTTCAATTGTGTAGTCGAATGCTGCGATCTTTCCGCCCCAATATGGAACTTTCGCTTGTGTGCCTTCGATTGGGAATGGTTTTGGTCCAACAGTCCAGCGATGTGACCAAATTGCATCGTCACCTAATTTACCGCCACCTGCTTCTTGTCCAACACCCGCATGGATAATCATTAAGTGATCGATTAAACCGTCCGGTTGTTTTTGATTTCCATCGCCATTTACATCATATTGATCGAATTGGTCAAACTCTGATAAATCAATACCGCTATCTACAGCTGCTTTTAATGCATCTTTTACTAAATCACGTGGTCCTTTTGGCCCTTTATTATCATGACCTGTCGCACCATCTGCACCGTAATCAGCAGCTTTACCAGGAACTGTTAACCATTTTGTAACTGTTCCGTCTACTGTATAACTACCGCCAGATTGCTCTTCGTAATATTGTTTAAACGTTTCGATTTTGCTGCCATCCTCTAATGCGAATGGCTCATTACCGAATAACATTTTTTCATAATGTTCTTTGTTAAAATCGTCAGTATACATATAACCAGGTTCTTTATCAATATTGTTATGTTTAAAGTCAGCGTACTCTACAAGTAAAACGAGTACTTTATCTTTACGAACTTCACCGTTATATTCTTTTCCCTTTGCTGGAGAAGTTGGTACTTTACCATTTAGACCACCCTTAACTGGGCCTGTCGCTGCAGGTGTTCCTGTTGCTGGTTTGTCTAACTTTTCTTTCGTATCAGCTTTCGCATCTTTCACTTTCTTTAAAAAGTCAGATGCTTCTTTCGTAAGTGGGTCCCCATTTGATACTTCTTTCCCAGGATTTTCACCCTTTTTGTTCTCTACGTATTTTTCGACGGCTTTCTTTGTTTCTGTCTCTGAAGCCTTCGAATCAATTACCCCACGGTTTTTTAGCGCATTTGCTAAACGTTCTTCTGGAATTAAATGATCATCGACTGGACTCGTAGCTGTCTTATTCACAGGTGTTTCAGCATATGCAGACTGGCCACCCGCTCCGAATGAAAGACCTAACACAGCTGTCAAAGCGATTGATGACAAAACTTTGAACGGTTTCTTGTTCATCCCTTATTTCCTCCCCTAATAAAAAATATGTATTACAAATTGAATTTTATTAAAAATTCAATATTTTTTCAATATTTAGTTATATTATGTAATTTTTTTAACATATTTGTAAAAATTCCATAGTTAGCATACGAATATATCACAATTCAACAATGTTTTCTGAAAATATTGAAAATATTTGTCAGAAACTTTATAATCGCCATAGAGGGAATTTAATGGGGATTTTATCTTTGTTTTATCTACAAAATATTTGATAATTCACTATATAAAACACAAAATGAGATTGCATTATCATCTATTCTGTAGCAGCAGTTATGACCGATAATTAGGGAGGAATTACATTTGTACAAAGATAAGACTGACGCACTGGACCAAGAATGGATTGATTTAATACTTGAAGCTCTAGACGCTGGTATCGCCCTGCAAGATATCGAACATTTTTTCCAACGTATGAAGCCATCCAGTCAGGCTCAATAGGCTTGTTCTTTTTAACGAAGTTTATGTTATAATAATGACATCATAAGACGACTACATATTGATAGAAAGGTGCGCAAATATGATTGGAGAACGTATAAAACGCCTTCGCTTACAAAAAGGTATTTCATTAACTGAGCTTGCCGAAAAAGCTGGTGTTGCTAAATCTTACATTAGTTCTATAGAACGAAATTTACAAAAAAACCCTTCCATTCAGTTTCTTGAAAAGATCGCAGCAGTTCTACAAATTCCAGTTGACACTCTACTTCATGATGAAACAACAAAGGAAAATCATTTAGACTCCGAATGGACACAACTCGTTAAAGATGCGATGAGCTCCGGCGTCTCCAAAGAACAATTTCGTGAATTTCTTGAATTTACAAAATGGAAGCAAGATCAAAAATAATAAATAGAAAGAAGTGCTTACAATTGGCACTTCTTTTTTCTTTATAAAAAAAAGCGGGGGATACCCGCTTTTTTATTATTTTTCTTCTCCAGCTTCTTGGTTAGCATTGAATGTCCATTCTAAGTTCAATGAATCACCTTGGAAGATATTTTGTTCTTTCCCATTATCTACAAATTCAAATTGTACCCACAGATAATCCTCTGTGCCTGCTTCTAATCCACCCTTTTCTCCCCACTCAGGAGCAAAGATATCCTTCGCTAAAAGATCTGGATCAGCATTTTGTAAATCAGCTAAAGTTGTTTCATATACAGGCTCACTTTGTTTATCCCAGTTCCAAAGGAATTTTACTTTAACGTGCTTACCAAAGTCTTCACCAGCATTATCACCTTTTGCATCTTTTACAGTATACTTTGTCGCTAGTTTAACATCTTTAATTGTTAATGAACCGCTATTCTTTAATAAGAACTCTTTCTTAATAGAGTCCCCTGGTTTTAAATCTTTAATATCTACAAGCGTTTTAGGGTCTAATGTAAGATCTAACGTCCCAGCTGCAAATGTATTGTTTGATACTTCTTTATCGCTAAAGTAAGCGAATGTTCCTCCACCAATTAAAGATAACCCCAATGCTGCTGATGCAACTCCCATACCTAATTTCTTTTTCAGACTCACAATCAATTCCCCCTAGCTGTTTTTTGTATTTTTATATTGTTATCTCTTATTTCGAAATAAGAGGTGTAACTAAAAATAGATTGGTCTAAATAACATTTGTTCTTTTTTAAAAACCTTAAGTTCATTATAACGAACGACACTATATAAATACAACACATATTTATTAATATTTTCAGTTATTTTTATTTCTCAGTATTATTCTGATTTTTCTGAAGTTTATTTTTTATATTGATACATAGACAATAAGTGTGAAGGAAAATACTCCCTCACACTCCTATATATCATCCTTTTTCATGAATTCCCTACTCAGACTTTTTAACTGTTTCTACTTGTTTCTGCTCTTCTACTTTTTTCTGTTCTTCTTCTTTTTTCTGATCCTCTGCTTTCTTCTGCTCTTCTACTTTTTTCTGTTCTTCTTCTTTTTTCTGATCCTCTGCTTTCTTCTGCTCTTCTACTTTTTTCTGTTCTTCGGCTTTCTTTTGCTCTTCTACTTTTTTCTGTTCTTCTACTTTTTTCTGTTCTTCCGCTTTCTTCTGTTCTTCTACTTTTTTCTGTTCTTCCGCTTTTTTCTGCTCTTCTGCTTTTTTCTCTGCATCTATCGCATCTTTTAATTGTTTATCAAGAGCCTGAATTTGTTCATCAATCGCTTGTAAACTAATTTCTTTCTCAATATAATCACGCTTATCTTTTATACTATGAAAGCCTTCATTCACATATAAAGCTACTTGCTGAATTGACTTACTTTTATTCACTTTTAATTCTTCCTGTATTTGATTGTAAGGACCCTCTATTTCAGTATATACATTTTGCAAGGCTTCCTTCTCAGAAACAATTTTCTCACGCCCTTGTTTCCATATAGTAATTGCCTGTTCTATTTCTTTAATAGAAGTTACTGCTAATTTCTCCTTCATCGCCCCATACTCATGTTCAATAAACTGTTTATGTTGCTCAGCCTGCTCTTTAAACGTATTTACTGTTTTCGGAAATATAATCGCTGTAGAAAGAGCGGCTTCCACTTTCGTTTCATGAATAAATGCAGCTTCTGTATACGTCATTATTTGAGAGCCTAAATAAAACGTAATGGAGCACATACAAGGCAATATAAGCATCTTTTTTAATTTGCGAGGTGTTTTCAGCATCTTAATCTCTCCCATCGAACAATATGTTCTTTATACAGAACGTTAACTTTATTATAATAAAGAACGATACAAAATGATAGCTGTATACTAGAAAAATAGAAAAAGGGCTATCCATATGATAGCCCTTTTTAATATTATCTTGCTTCACCTTCTGTTTGTTGTGCATCAAACGTCCAAGTTAAATTTAGTTTATCGCCTTGGAATTCATTTTGGTCTTTTTTATTATCAACAAACTCGAATTTCACTGTGAATTTATCAGACTTACCTGCAGAAATACCTTTTTCATCCCAGAACCAAGCAGCTAAATCATTATCTACCGCTGTAAGTGTGTCACCCTTCAATTTATCTAGCGTTGTTTCTTTTACGATTGTTTCATGCTTGTCTACATTTTTTAAGAATGTTACTTTAATATGTTTACCAAAATCATCTTTATTGTCGCCCTTCGCATCTTCTACCTTATAATCTGTTTTCAATAGAACCTTTTTAATATCTAAAGATCCTTTATTTTCTAGTTTAAAATCTCTTTTAATTGTATCGCCAGGTTTTAAATTCGATACATTAACAACTGTTGATGGATTTAATGCTAAATCCAGTGTACCAGCCGCAAATGTATTGTTTGACACTTCTTTATCACTGAAAAATGCAAATGTTCCTCCGCCAACTAATGCAGCTCCTAATACAGCTGATGCGATACCCATTCCTATTTTTTTCTTTAAAGTCATGTCCATATCCCCTTAATCTATATATTTGTTAACTTCCTAAACGGAAAGTATAACCAAACGAACTAGACGGATTGTTCTACTTTTTTCTCTTTCTTTTCTCCGTCAATGCTGCGAATCGCACCAAAAATAGAAATCGCAGAATAGCCTAATAAAAAGATTCCTGGAATAATAAGAAGCAATGCAGCTCCAGCCTTTGAACTAGCATAATTTAATGCATATCCTGCATAAGGAACTGTAATATCTGCATATTTTCCAATTACATTCTCCGCGCGTACTGGTTCTAAATCAGGACCGTTGTTGTTATCACCTTTTGTTTCATACATTACTTTTCCATTTGTATCTTTCACACCGATAATACGGTGAGTGATAATTTTTTCATCTTTCTCTTTAAAGGTAATCACATCACCTTTTTGATATTTAGAACCATCTTTCGTCGGTTCTATCGCAATGATTGATCCTGTTAAAAACGTCGGTTCCATTGATCCTGATAGCACGGATTTAAATTGATATCCCATCACTGTTGGATCTCCGCCACTCGCTTTTGACGAAATAACTACAAAAGCTAAAAAAACCATTAATGCAAATAAAACAAATGAGATAACGTTGCTAATAATCTTCCAAACGAATTTCATCATCTCTCTCCCTCTCCGTTGTTTTATATTATTTGAAGTATATAATATCCACTTCGTTCTTTAACAAGAACACAACTAAATAATATAACGAACAAAAAATAAATGCAATAAGAAAATTTACAATTATTAGTTATTTATTAGCGAATAGAT
The DNA here is from genome assembly GCF_040448665.1 of Bacillus cereus group sp. MS39. Lineage (NCBI taxonomy): Bacteria > Bacillati > Bacillota > Bacilli > Caryophanales > Bacillaceae > Bacillus > Bacillus cereus group sp. MS39. Next base: position 4,127,045 of record NZ_CP123058.1, read on the forward strand.
GAAAACAAAAAAGACTGTGACAAAATCTATTCACAGCCTTTATACTAATAATTTATTTTTCTTCTGATTTCATTCCTTGTGTATTTCGGCGTATCACTACATATAAAATGAAGCCAAATAATACAATGGCACCTATCCCAATACTTATCATTTTCACATTTGATTCTTTTACTTCTGGCTCAACCGTATCTTTTTTAGGCATTGCAAAAGTAACATCTTCTTTAGAAAGAACATTTACCGTCGCAATTGTTTGATTATTTTTCGTAATATCAACTGCCCCAACTACCTCACCACGATGAATTCCTTTATGATACAAAGAATCTTTATCTAATGATGCCGCACGGAAAGTCGTCCTCACATTTTTCCCTTCATCTTTCTTAAGCATAAGTTCTGCACTTTGTTCCAGTTCGCTATCAATATCTTTATTTAAATATGTTGTCTTTTGGTGCCAACTATGTTTATCTAGTACAGTTTGCTTCACAAATTGACCAAAAGAATATTCCGCCATCTGCTTCAAATCTTCATAAATTTCAGGTCTTTGAGAAGCCATTACTACATTTATAATACGATTTCCATCCTTCTCATTTAATAAAACGAGTGTATTGCGGGCTTCATTTGTAAAACCCGTCTTACCACCAATGCTATATGGATTTTCAAAATAAGTAGACTTATTAAAAATAGAAACCGTCTGGCTAGATGTCGTAACCGTCGTCCTTTTCGTATTCATCGCTTGTAAAATCTCAGGATACTTTTGTACACCTCTCGTAATCATAGCCATATCATACGGCGTCGTATAATGGTTCGGATCATGCAATCCATTTGGCGTTACAAAGTGGCTATCTGTAGCCCCTAATTGCTTTGCTTTCTCATTCATCATATGAGCGAACTTCTCAACATTTCCGCCAATACGCTCCGCAATCGCATACGACACATCATTCGCACTCAGCACCATTAGAATCATAAGCGCAGTATTTCTATTAATCGTCTCACCAGGTTGAAACTCAATTTGATAATTACTCTTCTCCTGATCTAATGCTAATTGTGAAAACGTAAATTGATCCTCTGGCTTCGTATGCTCCATAAGTAAAATCGCTGTTAATACTTTCGTCATACTAGCCGGAAATGCACGATGATGTGCGTTTTTGTCATACAAAACATCACCAGTTTTCCCATCAATCGTAGCTGCAAACTGACTAAAAACATTTGGTCCTTCCGCAGGTGGTGGTGCCACTTGTTCTGGATTCACTCCAATATTCGTCTCAGCACGTAACGTCATAGGTGTCAAAAAAAATAAACAAATAACGGTAATAAAAGCCAAAATTTTCTTAAAATTTACCATATGACTCTCCCTTTTCACTATACTCTCACAGTTAAAAAACTGAATCTACCAATCTATATGTAATTTGTATTAAATTGGAAGAATATTCACTGTTTTTTACTATATCATACTTTTACGATGAAGAACATAAATATACAATAAAAAATAAGAAGGAATTACTCTTTCTTATCCTTCTCATCAATCAATGAATCTATTAAATTTTGACTAGCTTCTTCAGGCGTGATCTCATCTGTCATCCCCATAAACGACCAACCTTTAGAATCGACCCACTCAACAAACTCTTGTAAAAACTCATCATGCGTAACATCCACATCAAGAATTGAGCCATTAATCGAAATCGTTCTATTTCTAGATACGCGCATCTTGAACGTTTTTCTTACCATTACAATTATTCTCCCTCTACTTCTGAATATTTATGAAATAATCTTGTATCTCTGTTATACATGATTTTAAGTAAATTGTAAAAAGGATATATTGGCCAATTTGCATATTAAAACTGAAAACCTATCACCCTGCAAAAAGATTAAACGATATGTAAATGATCATAAATGACCTAATAGATGCACATAAAAATAAAACAAATTACATTTTATCACACAAAATACAAATGACTTTCGTACAATGAAATGGAATATACTAGAAGAAATCTTAAAATGAGGAGGAACCCCATGGCGCGTTGTACATATTGTAAAACGAAGTGGACAATAAAAGATGTATGGTCGATACTCGTGACATTCGAAAAAGATTGCCCGTATTGTCTCAGAAGACAATATCTATCAAAGAAAACATTGAACGCTATGCCAGAACTTATAAGCTTACCTTTACATTTCTTATTTCCTTTTCTAGTTGATTTGAGTGATGAGGGGCCTTTGGATTGGTATCGGAAGTCATAACACCTCAGTATCTTCTATTTATTACATATAAAAACATACATACTAATACACCTCTAAAATAAAAACTATTTTCTATTACACTACCTCTTTAAAAACTTACTACACAAAAAAAATATTGTAAATTTTCAGTTAATTATGTATAATTGCTTTAACATAATGATTAAAATTACAAATACATAATTATTTTTGAAGATCCCGTAGCTCAGCAGGGAGAGCGCCACCTTGACAGGGTGGAGGTCGCTGGTTCGAACCCAGTCGGGATCATATGAAAAACCCCTTGATAGTCAAGGGGTTTTCTTTATGTAGCAGATCTTTGTCTTTTTTTAAAAGGTAAATTCTTTGCTTCTTGGTCAAGATTTGGTCAATAACTCTCTTTTGGTCAACGGTTGCTTCTCTACTCATTCACTTCCGCATAAACTTCATTCATCATATCTTCCATAATAAAGTTTTTGAATTCCTCGTTCTCTAAAATCTTCATAAAGAATTTTTCGTTACTACTCATACGATCAATTACGAAATCCATGAATGATTTTTCGAAAGCAAATTTGAAATTGTCTTTTGTATTGTTTTTCGCTTTTTGTTGAATATCTTCACTGTTTAACATGTCTTCTTTTACTTGGTCACGTGAAAGAAAATCAGTTTCCGTAAACTCTGTGCCAAACCGTTCATTTAACTTCTCTAAAATAGATGATAAACGAACCTTCTCATCTTCCACTGCACCACCTGTACCATGTGAAGTTGGCTTTAAATTTACGCCTCCTGTTTTCTCTAGTTCAATGCTGCCTTCAAACACCTTCTGATTACGATAATATTGAAGTGCAACATCATCTGCCATATATACGTCTTTATCTTTACTACTGCGCGGTAGCTTACGTAATAGATAGTTTAAATAAATATAAAGCTTGTGCAAATCAACATCAATGAACATCGCAATTTGTAAAATAAATGCATATGTACGTACGAACTTCGTTACCGATGCTTTAAACGCTTCTTTTTCTTCCTCATTTAATCGCTTAAAGCGTTCTACACCTTTATCAATCCATGCATTAAGTTCCGTTTGTGCCTTCGTTGACTTTTTGAATCCACCTTTTATCTCCAGCTCATTTACAGCTTGCACTTCTTCCTCTGTAAAAACTTGATACGGCTCTAGTTCTGCTTGTAAGTCATATAAAATGTTCGGATCCGTCACTTCCTCCAAACCTGTCGTTTCATAATAAGGTTGGAACGAAGCTTTAATATCTTCTGTATCATTAACAAAGTCGAGTACAAACGTATCTTCTTTTCCTGGACAAGTACGATTTAAGCGAGATAAAGTTTGAACCGCTTTAATCCCGCTAAGAGGCTTATCTACGTACATCGTATGCAGCAATGGCTCATCAAAACCTGTTTGATATTTTTCTGCCACAAGTAACACTTTATACTCATCTGAATTGAACTTATCAGGTAATTCCTTTTCACTAAATCCGTTCATATCTGGCTCTGAATACGGTATTTCACCATCTTTGACAATACCCGAGAAGGCAACAACCGTTTTTAAATCATCATAGCCCATTTTATCGATGTACCTGTCAAAAGCGATTTTATAACGTACCGCATGCAAACGACTTGCTGTTACGACCATTGCCTTGGCACGACCACCGATTTTATGACGAGTAAAGTTACGATAATGCTCAATAATGATTTCTGTCTTTTGCGCAATATTATGTGGATGAAGCGACACATATTGAGCAAGCTTTTTCGTCGCTTGTTTTTGTGAAACTAATGGATCGTCATCAACCTGCTTCGCAATTTTATAAAATGTCTTATATGCTGTGTAATTACTTAACACATCTAAAATAAAGCCTTCTTCAATGGCTTGGCGCATTGTATATTCATGGAAGGCATGTGGCTTGCCGTCTGTACCGATCGTACCGAACTTTTCAAGTGTTTTCGGCTTTGGTGTTGCCGTAAAAGCAAAGAATGAAACGTTATCCTGCTTCCCGCTTTTCATAATCGTTTCAACGATTTGTTCATCTAAGTTGTCCATATTTTCTTCCGCAATCCGGTCTTCCTCGTATGCATCCTCTAACGTCTTATCTGATAAAATATTCGTTAATGCCGTCGAAGCTTTCCCGCCTTGTGAAGAATGCGCTTCATCGATAATAACCGCATACTTTTTACGGTCAAAATCCGATACCTTCTCCATAATGAACGGGAACTTTTGCAGCGTTGTAATAATAATGCGTGTCTCACCTGTAATCGCTTGAGCGAGCTGATTCGAATCTTTGTTAATACGCTCAACCATACCAGCTTTATGTTCTAGCTGATACACAGCATCTTGCAACTGCTTATCTAAAACACGACGGTCTGTAATAACAATTACACTACTAAACACCGCATTATTTTCTTCATCATGCAGCTTTGCTAAACGGTGCGCTAACCAAGAGATAGAGTTTGTCTTCCCACTCCCAGCACTATGTTGAATGAGATAATTTTGACCGACTGATTTCGCTTGTACATCTTCCTCAAGCTTACGCACAACATCTAATTGATGAAAACGTGGGAAAATCAACATTTTACGCTCACCAATCGTTTCACCATTTGAATCTAAAATATCATCCTTCTTCACAAAGACAAAACGGAATAAAATATCTAGCAAACTATCAGGAACTAATATCTCTTCCCATAAATAATGCGTACGGTAGTTATTGTAAACAGTTGGATTCCCTTTCCCGCCATTATTCCCATTATTAAATGGCAAGAAATATGTTTTTTCCCTTTTCAACTCAGTTGTCATAAACACTTCATCTGGATCAACTGCAAAATACACGACAACACGCTCATTGAATGTAAACAACTGCTCTTTTGGATCCCGATCCCTTTTTAACTGCTTCACTGCATGCTCAACCGTTTGGCCTGTCAATGGATTTTTCAGCTCCATCACAACAAGCGGTAAACCATTGATAAATAGTACCATATCTAAACTATTATTATGTTTATCGCTATAATACACTTGGCGGCTTACTGTGAATCTATTTTTGCGATACAACTCATTCATTAACTGATTCATCCTGGTTGGCGGCTTGTTATAAATAAGCTTTAGTGTTACACCACGGTCTTTAATCCCGTGGCGTAAACAATAGATCAATCCTTGCTTTTTCAGTTGGTCACAAATGCGATTTATCACCTTCTGCTTATACTCTGAACCATACGATTTCTCTAACGCTCGAAGTGCTTTTTCTTGTGTATCTTCTAAAAACGCAAAAAGTTGCTCAACATCAAGCGCATATTGCTTAAATAGACGACTTGCTTCCCCTTCAAGCATACGTTTCGTATACCCGTTCGCTATGAACGAATCTTCAATATTCGTCTCAAACCCTTTTTCCGTTGCATCAATCGCCATACCATCACCTCATTACGATTCTACTTCAAAATCACGCACATCGATCTTACCTGTAACCGCCTCGTAGATTAGGGATTGGCGGTAGTCTTTTAGTTTTTGGATTTGAACTTTTACTGTTTCTATTAGAGAATCTAAGTTTTCTACTTGTTCATCTATATACTTTGCAATTTCTTTTTGTTCACACAATGGAGGCAAAATAATAGGGAATTTTTTTATATCTGCTTGAAACAAATGAGGCACACCCATACCGTCCTTAATTTGATTAATAATATCTTGAATATAAGTTGAAGATAAGTAATAGTAGAAATAAATACTATCAATTAATTCCTTAGGTCTTAAAACAGCAATAGAACTATTTACAGTTGCTTTAGAAGGTAATTCTCGAACAACATTCGTAATTCCTAATGTACTACCATCTTTAGCTAATAGTACATCTCCTTTTTCTAACATAATCTCTGGAGATTCTAAATAACGTTCTTCCGTGATGTAATTGACATTTTTAAAATCAATATTTCTACCTTTTAAATTAGGTGTAGACAAGAAAATGTACCCTTCATCTACATATTCCTCGGCTTTTAAACCTTTCCAACCTAATCTTGCCTTAACTCTTGCTATAAAATCCAGACGAGTTTTTTCCCAATGCTCAGGTATTTCACCAATCCATTCCACTCCTGAATCTTTCATTTTCACATTTGGATTTAAGCCTTTTGTTACAGCTTCGGTAATCATTGATTGGCGTTTTTCTTCGAAAATCTGTATCATTTTTTCTAAATTTCCGATTGAACTATTTAGCAATTGAACTTTAGCTTCAATATACCCTACTATAGACTTTTGCTCTTGCAAGCTTGGTAACAGTGCAAATAAGTTCCCCATATCTCCCCATCTGAAATCTGTTGATCTTTCTCGGATTCCTTTAGCTAACGATTCCACATATCCACTATTTGACATAACCCTTAATGTGTATGTGAGATAAGGTAGATGAATTTCACTATCATTTATTGCTTCACACACTGTATAAACTGGTGAACCTTTCCCTTCCGAATCTGATATACCTATCGCACCTGCGAATGCGTCCATTTGATGAACAACTAAGTTACCTTTAGAAATATGTTGGTATCCTATTTCTTTCAGTGAAAAAGTAAATCCATCTTGTCTTCTATTCTTCCTTAATGTAACTTGTCCATCTCTAAATGCTGTAATTACTTCATCGGTTAGTTTAGGAGTTTTATTCAATCTCTTTACTAAAAATTTTATTTTCCTCACTTTCCAATGTGATGGTAATTCTCCTATCCAAGGTAATTCACTATTCATATATGTTTGATATCTATTTGCCATTGTTAATCCAGCACCCTTTTCATTTGATCAAAGATTAACTCCTGTAAGCTTTTTATTTCTTCCATAATTTCAGACGAACTACGAAGCTCTGTGTATTTATAGAACTGACGTGTAAACGGAATTTCATAACCCACTTTTGTTTTTGTTTCATCAATCCATGCATCTGATACATGTGGTTTTACTTCACGCTCGAAGTATTCATAAATTCCCTCTTTTAACGGTACGTTTTCTGTATCACGTAAGTCTGTATCTGGTTCGGTATCTGTTTTATTTTTCATACAAATATCCGCTGTTTCATCCTTCTCAGAAAGACCGGCTAATATTACTTTTAATACTGATGCACCAATTGCTACATCTGCCTTTTTAAATTCATCTTTTAATAATTTTGTGAACTCATCGCGATTTTTAAATAACTGCTGACTTTCTAAACTACGTAAAACGTCAATGATTTTCTCTTGTTGAGCTTTACCAGCTTCTATTTCAGCTAATCCGTTGTCACCTTTTTTCTTAGATTTTGCAAGGTTTTGGAACGCTTTTTGTTCTGCTACACACTGAATGCGTTCTTCAGAGATAAGGAAGTTTAAACGTAATGGACGTTCCACTGTGATTTTTCGGTAACCAAAGTCTTCGTTATCAAAGATTTTAGCGTACTCACCTTCTTTAAAGTTTCCGTACAAACGAACAATTTCATCAATTTGTTCTTGCGAAATTTCATTACGTTTACTACCCATACTCTTTTTCATTTTTTTCGAGAAGCCTACTGCATTCACAAGCTGTACTTTTCCTTTGCGAATAGCAGCCTTATTGTTTGTTAAAATCCAGATATACGTAGCAATACCTGTGTTGTAGAATAAGTCGTTTGGCATAGCGATAATGCCTTCTACTAAGTCATTTTCAAGTACATAGCGACGAATCTCACTTTCACCTGAACCTGCATCACCTGCGAATAATGGAGAACCGTTCATAATAATTGCGAGTCTAGATCCTTGTGGATTTTCCACTGTTACTGGTTTCATTTTTGAGATTAAATGAAGTAAGAATAATAGTTGTCCATCACTTGTACGAGGTGTACCTGGACCGAAACGTCCAGCATATCCTTGTTCTTCATGTTCCGCTTTAATCGGCTTTTCGTATGATTTCCAATCTACACCGTACGGAGGATTTGAGATTAAGTAGTCGAATTTATCCCCTTTAAACTGATCGTTTGATAACGTGTTTCCTTGACGAACGTTTTTAGCATCTGCCCCTTTAATAAGGATATCTGCCTTACAAATGGCATAAGATTCATCGTTAATCTCTTGAGCGAAAAATTCAAGATCAGCTGTTGGATTTAGCTCTATTAAATACTCCTGTGCAACAGAACCCATTCCACCTGTTCCAGCAGCACAGTCATATAATGTTTGTGTTAGACCATGCTTCGTTAAAATGTCATTGTCTTGCATGAATAATAGACTAACCATTAAGCGTACAACTTCACGAGGCGTGTAATGATCCCCTGCTTCGGCGTGCTCTGAGAAACGGCGAATTAATTCTTCAAAGATATAACCCATTTCCACGTTTGAAACGACTTCTGGATGTATATCAAGCTCACTAAAGCGTTTAATCGTTAAGTATAAAAGATTATTATTATCTAATTTATCGATTTGGCGGTCAAAGTCAAAGTGATCCATAATATCACGAGCTGTTTTCGAAAATCCGTTAATATAATCACGTAAGTTATCTGCGATGTTATCTGCATCACTTAGTAATTTCGTGAAGTTATAGTTACTTACATTATGGAAATTTTGCTTTGCAATACGATTTAAAATCGGCTCACGAGCATCTTCATTCATTGCTTTAAAATTTTCAAAGTTAGATAGTACTTCATCTTTTGTACTATCTAACACGCAATCAAAGCGGCGTAAAACGGCTAAAGGTAAAATTACCTTCCCGTAATCTTCTGGTTTATATGGTCCACGCAAAACTTCTGCAATTGACCAAATGAAACTTACTTTATCTTGGAAGTTGATCATTATATATATCTCCTCTTTATTATATAGTCCTAGTGTCTTCACAAAGACATGGAATCAATGACTTACGTATGTCCATTATATTTTAACAAAAAACGTCTACAAATGTTGCTGCTTTTAAATATGAAGATGTTTTTATTATCATAAACTTGACGACTTAGTAATATCACAAAAATTCGATAATAACTATACACTTAATTCCTATGCAACAGATTTCAACCAAAAATTAGATGTAAGAGCTAATACATTTCACCATATCAATGCTATTTAATATTATGAGTGATATTAAAATTCTACTTTGTTAGCGCACAAGTCTTCCAAGCCTTCTTTACTGTATTAAAAAAAGAAGAACCTTGAAAAAATCAAGGTTCTTCTTTTGCTCTAACGGCTACCCAAAATAATTATTTCTTTAACATTGCCCTATCGTTCATACTTTGGTCATATCTTTATTCTATTTTCCTTAGCAATAATCACCTTTACTTTAGCGTCTAACAATTCTCCATAGATAAGAAATAAAATAACTTTGTTTAATATGAAAAAATGAGTACCAAAAACTCATCTCTTCTAAGAGAAATTGAGCCAATTTAATCTAAATTAATTTCTACATAATACTTATCATCCTCACCAAACAGCATTTTACCAAATTTAATTGCTGTATCTTTCTGCATACTCGGCAGTAAATGGCTATATGTATCGAGTGTAATTCTTACATCAGCATGACCCAAACGTTCTGATACAATCTTAGGATTTACTCCTTGTAACAGCAGCAGTGTCGCGTGAGTATGACGCATATCATGAAATCTAATCTTTGGAATTTTAGCTTTTTTGATTATAGAATTGAAGCTCCTCCGAATATTACTTTTATTGGTCGGTGTACCTAGCTCAGTACATACAACTAGATCCCAGTTATTGTAGACTTCTGATCCTCCCTCTAACTTTTCTGATTCTATTAGCTTCCGATGCTTTTTTAATTGAATAATAGTTTCCTCTGGCAAATCTACTGTCCTTGATCCTGATTTCGTTTTGGTATACGGCAAAATTTCTTTTCCGTCACTACTTAAAGTTTGTGTAATTCGTATACAACCTGTTTCAAAATCAACATCTCTCCAACGAAGTCCTAATATTTCCCCCTGCCTCATTCCTGTTGTCAACGCTAACAAAAAAGCAACATAGTATCTGCTATGGCTTTGAGCATGCTTTAGAAAAGTTTGCACTTCTTTTACATCCCAAACTTTTATTTCTTTCTTCTCTGCTTTGGGTCTATCAACTAAAGAAGCTGGATTTTTAGAAATGAGTCCCCATCGCTCTGCTTTTTTTAAAGAGTCATTTATTAATGTATGTACTTTTTGTATATTTTCATCAGATAATGCCTTCTCTTTAGTTAGTTGATTATACAGCTTTTGAATTGCCATTGGTGTAAGTTGAAGAAGCTCTACATTCCCTATCGCAGGTACGATATGCTTTTCTACAAGCCATCTATATGTTTGCAACGTTTGTTTCTTTACTTTAGTTTGCTTATCTTCAAGCCACTGATTTAATAAGTATTCTCCATAAAGCATCTTTGTCGGAGCAATATATGTTCCTGTCATTAATGAATGTTCAAGTTCATGAAGCGCTTTAAGAGCCTCCTGCTTTGTTTTAAATCCACGTTTTTTTAATTGTCTAGGTTTACCGTCTTCTTTTTTTCCATGTGTCAAAACAAAATACCAAGTTTTTGTCTTATCATCTTTTTTTACCGTTCTACCTGCCATTTCATATTCCTCCTGTTTTACAAGAAATTAAAAACAGCGACTATTAGCCGCTGTCCTTTTTGTAAGATATTAATTTTGCTATTTATACTCTTCTATTTGAATTTGCACTTTAGCAAACACATAATTTTGAATACACATCTTGGGTATTCTATACGATTTTCCAACTTTAAAAGATTTAATTTGTCCGGATTTTAATAATTCGTATGCCTTATTTCGTCCTATATCCAACATTTCCATTAGATCCTCAATAGGAACTACATCATCATATGCATCAAACATAAAATATTCCCCCTTTTTTATTTACCTCAAACTAATAATATACAATTCAAATTCTTGTATTTACTCTATTGTTTATTGAAAATTAAATTTAATTACCTTTTACTTGTTGGCCTTATTTTCATTTACTTTCTACTACTTTGTATAATAAATGATTTATATTAAACTTCTGTTTTTCACATTATAATCGTTGCTCAGTGTTGCCTATATAGATAATATATGTATAAGAAAACCGTTGGAACTTCAAGGGAACTGGTTGGGAATTTTTATTTTTTAATAAAACAAAACCTTCCTTCTTAAGGTAGAAAAAACGGAGATTCCCGCATTCCCAAAGTTCCTTTGTTCCCAGAGTGAATTATGCTATCTTTGTAAACCCATTATATAAAAAGAAGTTTAGTTGATTTATTATTAAGTTATACACCTATTAAAATTTAATAACACGGAGCTGATGAATAGGATGAAAAGTAATAGCAAACTCTCCCACTACTTTATTGATAAGTACATAGAAAAGATTAATCTCAAAGACTTCCCAAATGAGATTCGGGATAATCGTCGGCACTTAAATCGTGTCCTCAAGAGGGAAAACTTAGGTGTTGATTCGTCTGGCAACACAGTACTGTATAATCCTACTGTTCAAGAGAATATAAATTACGAAACTGATGAGTCTGAGGAGATCATAGAAACAAAACTCTCCAATTTTTTTATTGTTCCTACCCACAGACTCTATATAAAAAATGGCGACAACATACAAGAAGATGGTATAGGTGTAAAGGTATATACGCAGATCAGTAAGAAAAAATATAAATGTATTCACCTGAATCTCAATAATGAAATGATTGAGAAGGGATTTTGGATAAACTCCTCTTACTTAGATCATGATTTATACCTTTATAATAAATCCTTTCAACATTACTTGAAAATGGCCATTAAACTTTCAACAAGAATACTTTCCAAAAGTGAGTTTAAAATATTTGATGGAGAATGGTGGTTAGAAAATCGATTTGCAGATGTTACAATTTCTGATTTTGAAGACTACGCTGAATCTAGATATACACGTATACTTGACCATCCCTCAAAAACAAATGGAGCATTGAAGCCATACCATGATGATTTGGATAGTGAAGAGTCTCTTAAAGAAACCGACAAAGTTATCAAAAAAGATACTTTTTACTTTCTACGCGCATTATTAGAGCTTGTTAAGGAGCTGGACTTGCTACAAATCTTCACTATTCCCGAAAATAGCGAAGAAAATGTAGGCTGGGAAGATGACCAAAAATACTATTTACCTTACAAGAAAACATGGGAATGGATTGACAACTGGTTGCAAGCTTCAAAGTATCCTATCTCTGTAAAACAGAAAGAACTTGACATCTTTCTACATGAAGAGAAAATTATCGAAATTGAGGTAGAAAAAAGTAGCGGCAGGAAAAGGGCCGACTGTAATGTTACCTTATATCCCAAACATAAAGAACGGGTGTTCAAAATTTCAAAGGCCCGTATTACCGAATATATTAATGCATACTCCAATTTATAAATCGTAAAAAATACAAAGATAGCTATTAAGCCGTCTTTGTATTTTTTTAATTTCTTAGTAACAGTACTTTGACTTAAATAATATACCCCCTCCGCTTACTATGTCTGTACGATGTAGCATACTGCGCTATTGGGGAAATTGAGTGAGGTATTGTTAAATGATTGATATGATGTATATAAGTTATAAACTGACGAAACCCGAGTATAATAACCTTTTTAGACAATTACAAACTTATTTAAAAGAGTATAGAACCTCTCAGCAACTTCGCAAAGACTCTTCGGATAAGGGCGCTTACATTTCTAACGCACTATCCAAATTCGGATTTCAGGAAATACGATTAAGAAGTAATAAGTGGGGATACAGATCTATTGAAATTAGACTACGCCCTCAATTATTAATCGATCCCAACGGTTATTATAGATTGACAAAGTTATCAGAATTTAAAATGGTTCAAACTAATTTTAATTATGTACTTAGAGATATATTATCATTAAATGTCCCCGATTTTTTTGAATGGAAAGCGAAGAGAATTGAACCAGCAATAGACTTAAATGTTGACGAAGTTTTAATATCTAAGTATTTGTTCTTATTCAAAAAGGGAAGTATACCTGACTATTTTCTTGACAATAAACAAACTCAAAAACATTGGAATTCTAACACTAATGTGTACTTGATGTCTAAGCATAAAGCAGTCAACTGGTATAACCGATACGAGACTCTACTACTTAAAGAACAGAAAGCAAATAAGAACTTTTTAGATTTTTCAGAGACTAGGGGGATTTTACGCTTCGAGACCCAAGCCAGAAATAGCGATGAATTTGTCATTGATGTGTTGAATCAGCAACGTTGCAAAAAGGAAATCATGAAGTTTTATAAGCAAATTGTTGGAAAAGGTGACTATTATAAATTGGAGAATGCTATAGAACTAGTAAATCAAAAGGTAGACACTGGCCATATGCAGATGTCATTAAAAATGATATTAAGATTGATTGATAAATGCGGCAGTATTGTTATGGCAAAGAATAGCTATATACAAGGAAAGGATATTCATAAGGCAGCAGACGCGTTTAGTAAACGAATTAATCTATTAAGAAATCTAGGAATAAATCCAGTTACATTACCGTCAGATTGGGAGATTTCCTATCTCGAAAACTTACATGATAAAATTGAGGAGAGATTAGATGAAGAAGAAACATCTTGTATTTCACTCTAATCACTCCTCTCTAATAAAAGACGATATCATTCATGAAGGAGATAAAAATCACTAGAAAAACAATCGTTATTTTAGTTCTTTCTAAATGCTCATTTTTACTCTTTCGTGCTGTTATCGTCTACTTTTCCATTATTATATTTTTCGTGTTTTCAAAATAAAGTCTAGTGTTAGAATTAGTTTTTCACTCGTAATTACAGAAAACACATTTGTAAAATGTATATTCACTTATCTTTCGTACCAATTATGTGTAGAATAATTTTTATTACTTCAATTGCAACCTCACTTGGTTTAGAACACATCCTCTTCACCTCTACTTTCAATGTTATACCTTATCAATAATCTGATGGTAAAAGCATAGTTGCATATTCTCCATTGTCTACCAGCCATACATTACAGTTAATCACCCCCTTAGAATTCAACTTAAATTTGTATTCCAATTGCAAAGGTGAAGACTCCTGTGTATTACAGACAAGTTGATGTTCATGATCTGATCGCAACTCAAATACTTGCAAGTAGTCCCGTCGATCTCCAGCGGCTTTTCGACAATCAATAATAAGCCATAAAAATTGTTGCAATTCTAATGGAATTATATTCTGTACCGCTTTTGTAGCAAAACGGCTCTGATTTACATCAAACATATATGTCCTACCTCCCTTTTATTTAAATAACATGGGCAAATTATATTTCTTCTTACATATGACCTTTTTCTTTAAGTGAAATAAAACTCTCCTCACAAACAATAAGATGGTCTAACACATCTATACCTACAACTTTTCCTGCTTCCATAAGTCGTTTTGTAACGTCAAGATCTTCTCTGCTTGGAGTAGGATCATTGCTAGGGTGGTTATGCGCAACAATAATTGAAGCTGCATTTGAAATTATTGCTGGTTTCAGAACTTCACGTGGATGTACAATACTAGAATTCAAACTACCAATATGACAAACATTGATAGCAGTAGGCTGATTTTTAATATCCAGACAGAGTACAATAAAATACTCTCGATCAGCCCCATCTAGAAATTGCTTAAACAACAAACTTGCATCTTCGGGAGATTTCACTCTTCTTTCTTTGTAAAGAAGGCTGCTCTCTTTTACCATTTTTAGTTTTACGATTTCAACTCGTTTTGCTGGTTGATTTATACCAACAGGTGATTCTAGCACTCCTTGCTTTCCTGTTCTACTCTCACGATATATCATTTTTTATTCCTCCAGTCATAAGAAAAAGGGCTGCTCTTCATCTGAAAAGCAACCCTTTTTACATTAATTCATATAAATAATATATATTTATTAAATCGGAGTTTACCGCATCACTTTCACAGTGTGTTTAACCTTTCCCTGTTAAGGCTACTCAATTCTAATCCTCCCTCTTCACACTCATTCATTTCCAAATACAAAATAGGGGACAGTCACAGGATTTATTAGGGTATCCCCCATGTTCTTATAGTTTCAATTGTTACTAACAGTAAGTTAATTCATAAAACCTTTCGAGTCAATTCGATCTTTATCTAACATCACACATCATGCCTTAATTCCCTTAGGAATAAGGACAATCAAGGGATATTACACTTGCTTACTCTTAAATTTCCCATTACAAGAAAACCATAGAACCATATATTAATGTATGCTGAAAGTTCATTTTGTCTTTGACTCTAAAATGAGGAATTATGATTATCTATGGATTCAATCCACCCTAAAATGAATTTCTTAAGTTGATGGGCATGCATCAGTCCCCCCCTGTAGTAAACATTCCATACATTAGTAATGAAATTTTTATCAAAGAGCATTGGGGGGAAGTTCACAAGTGGTTATTTCAACAGGACTATTTCATTATGACTGATTAGGTGATAAAATTAATTTCCAGGAAAAAATTGATAAAAATCTAGGAGATATCATAAATACAAACATATAAAGACATCTACTAAGTTAATAGATGTCTTTAGCTATATAAGAGGTGCTGAATGGAATATAAAATTGATGAAATTTCTAAATTATTATTGAAGAATTTTTTCTTTAATAAGAAGACTTTTGCACGTCAAACTGTTAATGAGGATGGTAAACCTATATATTTGAGAAAGCGTAATAAAATTACAGCCGCGGTGTTAACAGATATGTTGAAAAATCGTAAAAGTATAATGGCTTATCAACAAGTACGCCACGCTTTGAAATGGATTTGTCTCGATTTAGATATTGCAAAAAAATATTTGAATGATGACTATGATTTTTTCGGCGATAGTGAATCGAAGGACGCATTATTTGAAGTATATAAAAATGTTATAGAGGTATTAGAAGATAACGAGATCCACTATCTTTCTGAGTTTTCAGGCAACAGAGGCGTTCATATTTGGATTGCATTTGATACATATGTTACTAAAAATATTGGGTATGAGATTGTAAAAAGAATTGCGGATTTAGCACTTGAAAAGTCGGATATGTCTGTCAGAGATCGAATTTTAATAGATAAATATCCGAAGAATGGAGATTCTAAATCAAATTCAATAGGTTTAGGCGTGAAGATACCACTATCCTATCATATAAAAAGCAGTCGATACTCTTTTATGTTTCATAGCTTAGCAGAGGTTAGGGCAATTACCGAATTAACGGAAGAGTTGTTGAATCAACAAATTGGGATTTTGAAAAAATTAAAAGAAAATGCACCATATGACATTATTCGAAAATTAGAAATTAAAATAGAAGATACGACAAAAGAAGATTTTGTTAGAACCGACACAGTAATAAAAGATGAGGTTACATTAGCAGATGTTGTAAGCACTTTGAAAAAGAGTATTTATTTTGAGGACCTTTTTAATAAACCTTTAGTTGATTGGAATGAGAGAGACCGAGTTCTATTAGTTGCTACACTATGTAGAGTGAGAAGCCCTCAAAATGAAGACTTAGGATATAATCTTTTGAAACAATTTTTCGCTTCAGAAACAGAGATATATGATGAAGCATTAACAATTCAGAAGCTGGATAAGCTCAAGAATTTGTACCCGCCTACTATAGTAAATTTGAAAAAGGTGTTCGGGAAACATTGTCCTTATTGTGAAGCAGAAAATATAAAAAATGTGATTGAGCTTTTGAATAAAAGCTTCGATATAGAAGTTAAGAGTAGAGAAAAACAAGATACACGAAATATTATTGAGGCAGAGAGGCGTTATCTTCATCAAAATGATGAGGTACCTTTAAGTTTTATTGAAGCGGATTTACTCAATTTGAATGATTTAGAAGTAGAAGAAAATCTTAAACAAATTGAAGATGGTGAATATAAAGAACCTGTTGAGTTTTACAAATATATTCGTTTGGAGAACGAGGACAAGCAAAGAAGTTTATATAGTTTAGGTGCTAAGGATCGAGTTATTACAACTAGTTTAGCTTTCAAATTAAATAGCTTTATGTATAGCGATTTTTCAATGAATAGTTACGGATATCGATTGAACTATTCAAGCCAGCCATATATTTTCGAAAACTGGAGTAAATCTTGGCTGGAATATGTTTACAATATCGAATCTAATTTGAATGATGGTAGTTATGATGATTACTATTTAATCAAGTTAGATATACAATCTTTCTACGACTCTATTAATCACATCCATCTAAGGGAAATATTAGCAGAGAAAGTGAAAGAAAATTTTAACGAAGAAAATGTATCAAAGCTTATTAACATTATTGACTACTTAATTAATACAACTGCGCAAATTGTAGGCAATCGAGATAAGGGATTACCTCAAGGTCCTGCATATGCACGAATATTAGCAGAATTATATTTGACAATGCTGGACGCTAAAATAGAGCAACAATTAGACTTAGATTTTGAATGTTATTATAGATATGTGGATGATATCATCTTGATAGTTAAAAATAAAGAAAAAGCACAAAGCATAAAAGAAAAAGTTTTAGAAAAGATTGCTGCGTTAAAACTTTCTGTCAATACTAATTCTGATAAGTATTTAGAAGGCTACGTTAGAGATTTAAAATACAGTGTTATTACAAAAAGTTTTGAGAAATATTTTATTGATGGGCTAGACAAGGAATTTGTCAGCCAAGAAATTTTGGATATTTCAGGACAAATGTTGGAAAATATTTTAAAAGATGATCTTAACGATGTAGATGTTAAGCAGCTGCCATTTTATCTTACACATTTAATTGATGATGAGGTTGTAGAGAGTAAAAAAAGAGAAATACAAGAATATGTTTTGAATACCCCATATGGCAGAGGGAGTATATTCAAACATTATTATAATAATTTAATGTTAAGAAACAAAAATACGTATCTATATTTAGAATTATTAATTAATTTGAAAGGATTGTCTCGGAGTAACATAATCACAGCATTAATTCACAAAAATGATCATGTAGATAAAAAACAACTAAAAACACTTATAGAATCATATTTAAAATTAGGTGATTTAGAGTCTTATGAAAGGAAAGAGCTTATAAGACTAATATTATTTTCAAAAATTAACATTGACGAAAGTTTATTAAATCAGCAAGATAAAGAATATTTAATTCTTAATATAAAGTTTGTAGAGTCATTCTATTTATCGTCTAATTTAGAAACTGCTTGTCTACAGAGGTTTCAATATTTAAATAGGCAAAAAAATATAGATGTTATTTCGATTTTAGATGCTTACTTAAAGAAAGTAGATAAAATTCATAATTTAGATGATTTTATCACCACACTTGAAGCTATCTTAAATACGGACAATGAAGAAACCTTTATTACAGAAAGTGAGCAAGAATTAGCAAATCTTATTTGTTTTATAACTCTATATACTCAAACTACGGATAGAGCGTTGCAAGGAATGTGGAAGCGTTTCTTAAAGTCCAATTTTGAAAATATATCAATGAAAGATTGGTACAAATACGAACGTAATATATCTTTTGATAAAATGAATGACCAGGTAGTAAGCTTTTTTATTACAAATGTAAGTCAAGGAATATCTTTCAATCCTGACGAGGAACTAAGTGACTACGAAAAGTTATTTGCTTATTACTTAATAGCTTTTTTATTTAAAGAAAAAACAACATCAAATGTTATCTCAGAAGATTTGAAAAAGTCATTAAAAAGCTTAATTAGTGACAAAAATTTAAAATTTTTAGAATGGTGTTTGGACGATAACAGTCGATATTATCCTGATAATGGATTAATTGCTAGCAGAAATATTTATTATAATAATCGGATAGTATTGCGAAATGATACGAAGCTATTAGTACGTGGAGAAAAAACAATATTTGATGCAACGCCAACAAATGAAATTTATGAAGAAACATGGTTTAGTGGCAAAAACTATGCGTATCAGATATTAGAAATACCTAGGAATGCTTCTTTGAATGATATTAGAGGAAAACTAAAAGGTTTGAATTTAATTCAAGCAATTAAAAAAGTTTATTTTTACTTAAATATGGTTGATAAAGAATCCGTGAATTATTTTGAATTAGGTACCTTAAGCGATGTAAATGATGACATTAAATTTAAGTATTCTAAATTTGATAAACAGATTATTTTAAATGAAACAATTGATTTCCCTAATGAACCAAAGAGAATGAAAGAAGAAATTGTTAATCTATTAAAAGATAGTAGTTTGATTGATACTAATGCAGATTCATACATATATGATTCAACAAAATTTGAGGAAGAATTTGTTCCGGTTTTACAAGGGAAAAATAAAATTAATTTAGTTGATTATATTCTAATCTTAGGGAAATATCTAACTGAGAATTTAGACAATAATGAAATTGATGCTATAAAAATTGAGGATGCAAAGATAAGGGCTATTGAAGAATACTTAAAATTAATGCTTCGTAGGAAAGCTAAGGCTATGGACGTTATTTCGGTGTATAGCACGTTATGTAGAAATAATACAAATCGATTAATCGCTTTTAAGCAACAGGAAATTAGAAAAGAGAATGCTTTAGAGTTTATAGATGATATTATTGCCTCTATAAAATTTGATCAATTTACTAGTTTGCAAGGCTTCTTGAGCTATCTGCAAAAAGGATACAAGCAAATTGAAACTTTGGAGAAAAGTTCAGGTATAAAAAGTAAAATATTTGTAAGAATCAATCGTTTTGAAGAACAGACAAATCAATCGGACATGGTAAGGGTTAACGACAAGAGTATTGAGATAGATCATTTAAAAGTTATACGACCATTTGATGAGATGGATTTAGGGGGAACATTTGAACAACTTATTAAATCTCAAATTAAGGAATTAAGGGTAAAATATTTGTTGTATACTGACGGAGTACAATTTATTATTGCTGTACCCAGAATTTTAGAGAAAATTGGAGAAAAGATAGAAAGTATCACAGAAGCATTTGAAGATGGAAAGGATAGAGCACTGGCTGCTTTAAAGAGTTTACGTTGCTTTGACCAAGCTAGAGAAGTCGTTAGTGAACAGAATGATATCTCACTAAATGAAGCGGAAATTAAGCTATTCAGTTTTTTGAGAAATTTTGAAAATCATGAAATGGAGCCAATGGTCAAACTAATCTCTAAGTATACGGTAATGAAACACGACAAGATCAAAAAGTTTACATTTGAGATTAAAGATTTTATGGAAGAAAGTTCAACATGTGTACTACCATTAAAAAAGCAGACAGACGATAATGGCTTTACACTTATTATTAATTCTAAAAGTAGAGATATAGGTTTTGATAGAAACAGCCCTTACTTAGACAGGTTGTGGAATGACTATAAAAAAATTTGTGAAGGTCATACTATAAAAACTTTGATTACTGTGTCTGATATTGGTTGCGGGGGAACACAATGGACTAGAATTTTTAAGGGGTATTTATCAGATAATAAGAATGATCCTGAAGCATTTGAAGAGATAACTTCAGAAAAATTTATTGAGATGCTTCTTAAGATAGAAAAATTTATTGTTAAAAATGTGATTTATACTGACAGATATAAAAGTAACATAGAAGAAGAAATTAAAACTTTTTATAAGAGTCATGAATGTGAAATTCCTGAAATAATATTTGAAGGAGAACTTTTAGAAGTCACAAAACACTGTTTTGCAAATGCTTTTGATGTGCACAAAGATAAAGCAGATGTAAAAAAGATTTTAAGCAAAGAGTTTTATGCCAATCTTCCTGTATACCATAAAGCAAAATGTAAGTTTAATAGTACTGTAGAAAATTTAGAAGTAGAGCAAACGAGTAATCTTTTGGTTGCTAGATATAAAAGTATGCCTAAGGCACATTTAGTACCATTAACAGTTGATAATGCAATATTCAGATACAGAAAAGATCGGAAATAGACTTTTTATCGTTGTAGTCCTCCGTTTATATGAATGCTACAATGAGGTGATTCTTACGTGAACTTGTTAAAAGGACACGAGTAATTGTATGTAGGATATGATTCATTTTTTGGTTCTGGTACAAAAGAGACATAGAACCTACATGTGGCCTGTTCAATAACAAATTATGATGCAATTCCAAACAACTTATATATGAATTTGACTTCATTTGGGGCAGACTTCACCCGTTGGTGAAGTTGTCCTTTTTTCATCATATGCATTACTTCAATGCCACTTAATATAGAAGTGGCTGTTTCATGCGATTTGAATCCCAACATAGAACGCACATGTTTCTTTAATGAAACGATGATTTTGTTCCACTATATTGTTAAGGTACCGTATTCGTCTAATTTTGACGCCTTCGTTTTTAATTAATTCCATTTATTCTTCATTTTTAGCTCCATAGTTATTCCTGATAATTCCTCCATATTTTTCTGTTAATTGTATTTATAATCAGTAATAGATATAAATGAGTTGAAAAGAGGAGGATTCTCTTTTCAACTCATTTAAGCTACCTCTTTTTCTACTATATCTATTTTATTATCTTCCACCTTCATAAATTAAGTTTAAAATATAATAGGGCAGCATCTGGAAATATTCTTAGTTTGGTAAATCTGCATTTCCCTGATACTACCCCATATTTAGGTATCCCCCTTATTGGTCTAATAATTTTTCAGTAACTTTCATAAAAATTTCATTATCCTTATATTTATTTCGATATGCATTTATGAGGAACCTATTCATTCCAGCAAATTCAGATTTTGCTTCTAACCTTTCTTGCAAAGCATCTGTATATTCGTCAATGAGGTTTTTATTTTTCTTTAGTTGTTCGTTAATAGCTTCACTTTTCACGTTGTCTGGTAAATCAATAAGTAAAGTAGAAGTACTTATTACATTTAGCATCATGCCTATAAGCCTTTTTATCTCATTAACATTTCTAAGACGGTCTACTTTTAAATCCGGTCTATCTAGCCCATAAACCTCTACAGATTTTTCACCTTTATCAGTAGTACCAATGATAAATCCCTCATAAGTATATTCCAAATGCAACTCTGGATTTTCTTCACATGGGTTTATTAATAAGGAGGCCTCAAAACTTATATCATCTGAACTTTTAAACGCATAATTTGAGCCAGCTATTAATGGGAATTTATTACCTTTATTCCCTTGAGAATTACATATTAGACATGCCCATAATAAATTTCCCCACTCAGACGCTAACCAATAGTAACCTTTATGCTCTCTATTTTCAGTCACCTTTTTTGGGGCCGCCAGTGTTCTATATGCCCAGATGCATTTTTTATAAAAACACTTTCGCAATATGCGCATTTTCCATGAAATAATTCTTTTAATGCCCTTTTCACTTCATTACATGAATAAATAGTAAAATCAAAATCTTTTAGATTCTTTTCTTCTATCTCTACATGGTTAATTACTGGAGCCCTTCCTCCTTGAGAATTTAAGTTATCATTTATTAAAACAGACGGTTCTTGTACTCTAGAACGCTTAATTTTAATCATTTCAATCATTACATATTATTGATTTTATATATGGCTAATAAATTCAAATTACATACTCGATGTTTTAAAACTTATAAGAAACTAAATAAAATTTGGTCAAGATTCTGGTCAAGAAATTTCATTTTTTTACGTTACAGGATTTGCACAAGAAAATATAGAATACTCTATAAACCCTTGATACAACTAGCTTTACGATCGATATTCCCGAAACGTAAAACACATGTTTCTTATCTTGACAGGGTGGAGGTCGTGAGTTCGAGCCTCTCCGGGGTCATAATTTTAGCCCCCTTGATAATCAGGGGGGCTTTATTTTGTAAATATATGTTTATTGTTAAAACTATTTTTTTACTTACTGGTCATGATTTTGTAAATAACTGCTTTTTGATCAACGATTAGATTTTTCTGTGAAAATAATATATTTTACTAGTTCTTACTTAACTTGTTATTATTAAATTTCTGGTTTTCCCTTTACATTTACTACAATAAACTCTTTCTTCTAGCTCTTCCATTAGTTAATCACCCTATAATATTATAAAGGAAGAATTCTAAGATATGTAAAATTTGGTACAAGGATATCTTTAATTTTCTCTTCTTTAATTGTTACAAGAATTTAGATTAGTATCAAAAAATCGATGTTGATATGCTACGTTTCATAATTCAATTTGATATCATATAATATTACTCAAACCCCTACTCTGTATTTTCACAAAATACATCCCGAAAAGTTTACCTTTTTATATGTATGATGAGTTGGACACCTTCTAATAAATACTTATTTTTACACGAGGGAAGGCTTTAGAAAAAGGATTAATTAAAGGATACATAAAAATACGCCCACATTACTTAGAAAGGTTTTATTTCTCTTTAATCATTTACATAAAGTCAGACTAAAATTTATAAGTTACCTAACTTCTTCTAAAAGATACATTGCTTCGATTCGAGAGGATAGTTTTCGGTTCAATTCATACTCGGATTCCCAAACGATTGTGTTTGTGCTACATCAAAATGTCTTTTTTCAAATTCATCTTTCTTACAAGTGAAAATCACCTGTTTGCCAATGCCTTTTGCATATCCCGCTTTATGATGAGTTAAATCGGCGATGACAAACTCTGCCCTTTCAATTTCATAAAATATCTCAGGAACAATTTGATTATTATGTTCTTTAGAGTCAATGATAATTGGCTTAAACCCATTTGTTTCGATAACTTTACAAAGTTGTTTTCTTAATCCCTTTAATTCATCATTAAATGACATTGCAACAAATACCCTATTTCCATAATTAGGTATTTTGATATTTAATTGTCTTAAGACCTTTTTAACCCTTAAAGCAATGCCACTCCAAATCTCATACTCTTCCATATTCTTTGCTTTATAAACCATAGTTACAAAGTATGTGAAAGGATCTAATTCTTTGAACAATTTTAGAACATCTTGATAATCATACAAATACATTGTTTCCTCATAATCTCCATCTCTATCGTAACTCTTATACGGATAAGAGGGTATCCTTTCGATATATATATTTAAGCCATTTATTAAAGGGAGGACTTCATCAAATGTACTCCTATCACACTCAAACTTATGATCCTCAAGTGCTTCTTCAACAGTTTTACCATCCTGCACATGTAGACCCGCTAGGATATCAGCTTCAATAGCTTTTAAATGCATATTTAAAAGCTATTGTTCATTTGCAACTCCATTATAAAATATTTGTAATAACTCTTTGTTTTCACTGTAATGTAATAATTTCTCTTTTAGTTGAAGCAATTATAACACCCCTTGATAATGAATTTTTTTACAATACACTCTTAGATTCATAAGTAATTATGTAAAATACTTTCTTTTTTAATATAGCTTTTTTTTAGCAACATTATATAAATTGCATATTCATTACCGGTTATTATTATCAAACTTCCTCAATTTATCATTATATATTTTAGGGATAAACTTATCATAGATAGAAACTACCCTCCAATTGGATACTTTTCATCTCTATTTAATTTATATTAATCGCTAAATAGTTTTTTAGAAAAAATCGTAAAACGCACATTAAATAAGGAAGTAATTTAAAATATTAACAGCATAAAGGCTTCTTTTCTTTAAATTCAGGCTACTATTTATGACATAAGGTTAATTTTTACAATATTTTATATAAACCTAAAGAAATCGTATTTACTTCGTTTATCTTTCAAATCATAGAATGGATTATGTTTAAACTTGGCCAGTACAACTTCTGAATGTAGTTTTACATATAGCCTTTGAGTATCAATTTCTACAGAAACATAATCTACATTTTCTTTAAATAAATCAGAATACTCAGTATGCTTCTTCGAAGGAAATCTATACTTCATTATGTCATTATATTTTGGTTGAAAATATCTTATCAAAGCAGCTTCAGTAAAATTTATCTCTTGTTTCTTTTGAATTAATTCATACGGCCTTTCCGACATTTCAAATTGTTTCATAAAAATCTCAGCACTTTTTTGATCATCCGGTTCTACAGGAGAAATAAAACATAGAGTGTTTCTAGTAAAGTCCCAAGATGATAAAAAAATACTTTTATCATCTTCCTTCTCTGCATAAATTTTTTGTAAAGTTGAATGAGACTTTAATCTATCATAAACCGTCCTCTCACCATCCTTACCAAAAGAACGTCCTATATATACTACTTCACAATCCATTACATTTCCATTTGAAATCAAGCACAGAAATGAATTAGCCTTAAATACATAATTTCCTAAAACATCTCTAATTTCTATATCATCTTTATTCGGACTTAATACTACATCTAATTCTAGTTTTTTTAAGTTATTAATTATCCTAAACTCAATTTCATTATCTACTCTTTCATCGATAATCCTAATTTTTAAAGTGATATATTCTTTATTTATACTTATACTATCTTGAACAAAAATTGTTTTAGGTACTTTGACCACCATATAAATATGCATTTTAGGTATTAGATTGTACTTACTTTCAAGCTGCAATAATTTTTTGAAATCATAATGACGAAAAAACATTCCATATGATTCCACCATTGAAATCCCAAAGTTTGAGCCAACATTTAATGCAGGTTTATCTTCCATTGTACCTCTCCCCATCTCTTTAATTCATTTCACATTGTCTTGCTGTATGCTACTTCTCTTCTTTATATAACAAAAATTAAATATTACGCTACAACATTAAATTTGCTATTGGTAAGAACATTCTATAACTTTATTATATCAAGATATAGGTTATCTGCATAATTTCCATATGTTAATTTAGACTCTATTTCTCTAGGTTATTTTTTGAAATCGAACTTCTAATTTTGAAATGTGTATATAGAAAATTCTTTTTACTTTAGTGTCTTTTACAAGTATATCAATAACAATAAATGATATATTTATCCGCTTATTAATTCGAAAACACTTTAAATTCCCAGTGCTTCATAAATTGTACAATTAAAATAGCCTTTTAAATTATAATTATTTTCCATTTTCCCTTTATAGGTAACAAACTCTTTTAAAAAAAGAAAAATACCTCCTAAATTTGCATACTAAATATGCAAATTTCAAAGATATTTTTTAGTACCACTATTGAGACCACTCCAACATAAGAAAGAAGCCTTTATTTTCCTTATTTATCTTTCAAGCGAAACATCCATTTCCAACAATCATGGAATTTAGTATCTCTTAAATATCTTGTCTCAGTTATTCCTACTGAGACATTGTCTAGCCCTCGAATCATTATAAATAAAGCCCCAAAAAATTGAATATAGCTATTACCAAAATTGTTAATGTCAAAGATTTTATATGCAATAAATAATCCAAAGAAAAATTCCGCCCCGCCATAACCAAACCTTAAGTTACACCTTACCCAAAAAATCAAAGCAGATAAAACTATAAGTAATATTAGGGTCCCCCAAACATTTATGTAAGAAATTATTGCCGTATAAAACTTTCCAACAAAAAACATACTTATCCCAAAAAACAACAAAAATAAAATATTAAACAGCAGTTTATTTCGTGATTTTTGCTCTATTTTTTTTACTGCTTTGTCTATATGAATATTTGAAGACTTACTCTCTTCATTCGAATCTTTTTCAGACATAGTTTCTTTTTGGTTACCTACTAAATTAACCTCTTCTTCTATTTTGTTGCTAAGAGTGTGGTAGTGGTCAACTTGCTCTTTTAACTCCTGTAAGCCTATAACTGACATTCCATACAATTGAGCGATTTTCTTCAAGTTTTTATCCTCAGTTACAAGTATGGATTCCTCGCCATTATCTGTTAATTCTTTCATGATACTTAATATTTGCCATTCAGCAAAACTTATATCTCCCGCTCCTTCAATTATAGGAGCCTCTGGTTTTAAAGGAATTAAAGATACAATTCTGTTTTGTATTGAGTTAGTAAGTAGGTTATTTATCATTCTCCAATCTTCACTTTTATTAGCTAAATTTCTTAGTTCCAGCAATACTGTACTAGGTACAGAAACTTTTATATCCTCCAATCTAGTCCCTAATATAGATGGATATCTAAAAATTATATTTGTATCTAATACAAGGTGTGTATTTTGCAAATAATAATTATCAATACTCATTAATTTTACTCCCTAAAATAATCTTTTTTCATATTATTCTACCAATTTATCAGGATTAATTGCAATAGAATTTTTGATATTTGGAGAAAAATTCTATTACTATTAATTCTGAATTGTTCTTTTTCAAATCCATGAATATTTGCACATTAAAAATTGATTCACAAACAATTACTTATTCGTATTCAGACATAATAAATATTTAATATTATTTCGAGAGCACAGTACATAAAAGGTACCTTTGTCTATTTTTCCTTTTTAAATTATACAGTTACTATGGATTACTTAATAGATTAATTTTACATTTAGCTCCACTCCCCGTTTCCATTTAAATAGCAAAATAAAAACCAGCAACTTTAAGGTCGCTGGCTTATCTCTTATTCATATTCGAAAAAACAATTACAATTGCTCCAAGTACATAATGCCCCGCTACCATCCACATACTCCGATCAAAGATCATAAGCGATAACCAAAGCGATATATTAATAGCAGCAAATAATACATATAAAATGAAGTCTCTTTTTTGTAGCGCCTCTCTATTCATCAAAATATAAATTGCACCGATAGGAGGCAGGATGAAGCAAAGGAAAAAAACAAACATTTTTCTTAACGACCATGGATATGAAGTTACTGTCTGCATATGAGTCTCCTTTTCACTTTATAGTACATGTAACATCGGTCTTACTATTCTATATTCGTCACTATAAGGCTCCTTTATGATTAAAGGGGAGTGAGGACCTTTTTCTTCTTCTATCACTGTGAATAGTTCTGTTTTTTCTTGTAATATATTGGATTCACTATTTTTAGTAGGTTTTTTACTTGTTTCAAGTTTCTTTGTTACTTCTCCGAGCCTTTGCCCAACTTCTTCTGCTTTGGCAGGTTCATTCGTTACGTAGTATTTCTGGCCCTCCCATACTAACATAGGTGGCACTTGTTCTCGTTTGTTACATATTATATAAGTAATACTAGCTATAAGTAGTAGGCATGTTAATAAAAAGAAGATAGTTTTTTTATTCATATACTATTCTCCCTATCTATCATTTTATTAAATTATATAATATCGATTATATGTAGTAAATGGATTATGTGGGAAATTTCGGATTTTAAACCAAAAAGAAAAACCTTACTACAGTAAGGTTCCATTTTTAAATTCTATAGTGACTGATTTATTAAAACGATCATTACGATAATCGCTATAAACATAACAACTAAACAGCCGATCATTTTATAAAAGCCTCTTTTCGTTAACGTCCCACCTTGAACGTCTTTACGAATAAATAAGAATACGGCTAAAAATAATACAAGCCCAATGCCAAAAGCATACATCATTTGCATATGTTAATCTTCCTTTCTCTCTTCCATCTTAATATCTTTTCGCTAAAACAACAAATGAGATAAAAACTGTACTCATCGTAAGTGCCATCAGTATGTTCAATAGTTCAGTAGCAGATAGTGTAAGTATTTTTAAGTTTAAGCCGATAGAGAAAAGAAGGTAATATGCTGTTAATGCAAAAAAGCTGAAGAACATTCCTTTATAACGAATAAGTTTCATTCGCTCATCTTTTTCTTTAAATTGCGGGTGTAAGTAACTTAAGCAAAAACACATAATCATCATCGCAAGCAATGTATACGTTGGAGCCGGTGGTGCAGAATGCGTCATTATGCCCGCTAATACCATGGTTCCACTCATAATAAAGAAAATAATTCCCATAATTAAAAAGTACTTTTGTGAATAATTCATTCCGATTCCTCCTCTTCTTTTCCTTCATAAATAAATACATGTTCTATCGTTGTCTGAAATGTTTTCGCTATTTCAAATGCTAACGGAAGTGATGGATCGTATTTCCCCTTTTCAATTGAAATGATGGTTTGTCTGGAAACTCCAAGTTTCTCAGCCAATTTTTCTTGAGATAGTCCAAATTTTTTTCGGTATTCGACCATTTTATTTTCCAAGGAAATTTCTCCCTCCTCCCTTATATCGAGTATATATGTAAAGGAAACTTTACGTCAAGTTTCCTTTACATTCATTTTGTTTATTTTTCGTTCTATTTATATAGAAGAAACTTTTTCATT
This sequence comes from Bacillus cereus group sp. MS39, assembly GCF_040448665.1. Taxonomy (NCBI): domain Bacteria; kingdom Bacillati; phylum Bacillota; class Bacilli; order Caryophanales; family Bacillaceae; genus Bacillus; species Bacillus cereus group sp. MS39. Next base: position 4,156,255 of record NZ_CP123058.1, read on the forward strand.
TTCAGCACGTCTATTTTGAAATGAAACATGGAACACTGTAATGAACCGTTACTATATCTCCTCCTCTCTTTTTTTAAAATTTAATATCTCCCTATTTGTTTTATCCTTTTAAAATATTTCATTTATCTCTTTATTCCACGAAATGCGTTATTGGTTTTACGGTGTTTTTCGGCATATTTATAGAAACTAACTGTTTATGAAGCATTTTTTATGTTTAGCAACTTTTTTTGTAGAAATCCTTCACTTTCCTTTCAATATTTAACACTATCTAAATAAAGTTTACGATAAATTCATAATTTTTTATTTTTTATACTATATTCCGTTATATTGTTGTATAATATCAATGAAAGCGCTTATTATTTCAATATACATAATTCGAACTCTTTTTTACCGAAACATTCTAACTATTATATTTATATTTACATGCAACAATTTTAGTTATTTGTATAGGTATACCAAATATATCCACCCCATTTTTCTGTAGAATTACTTTATAACATGAAAGATTAACTTGGGTGATAAGTTATTGTGAATGTTTTTTTACAAAACAGATAAGTAATAGTGTTTGGTATTATGTAAATTATTGTAATAACATAAGAGTAAAGAAAACATTTACATTGATTATTGGTTCATCAATTATTGAAAAGAGCAAAATGCACCTTTTGTATGGAAAAAGGATTATATGCATTGGGAGGTTTAAACAAATGACGAGGAAGAATACAACGACAAACCCTTGGGCCAAGTTCCATGGTCCGAACCTTGGTTATGTTATTGAGCAGTATGATCTTTACGTAACTGGAGCAGGTTCTGTTGATCCGGAATTACAAGAGCTTTTTGAAATTTTTGGAGCTCCTTCGTTTCAAGATGATGTCGTAACAGGGGACAACACAGCAACACATTTTTCTCCTCAAAACACAGGGAACATTGAAAAAATTCTTAAAGTCGTTCAGCTTGTTGAACAAATTCGTTCATTCGGGCATACGTTGGCTCACATCAATCCGATGGAAGATGCTGCTAATGGACAATCTCTTCTTGAGAAAGCAATGAACGAACTGAGCGACGCTGACTTGAAAGCGATTCCAGCAAAAACAGTATGGCAAGATGCGCCAGAAGGTATTCACACTGCACTTGATGTAATTCATAGATTAAAAGACGTTTATACAAAATCTTTAGCTTATGAATTTTCTCATATACAAGATAGTGAAGAACGCGCGTGGTTACATCAAATGGTGGAATCAAATTCATTGCGTCAACCACTATCAAATAAAAAACGAACTGCTCTTTTAAAACGTTTAACAGCTGTTGAAGGTTTCGAGCAATTCTTGCATAAAACATTCGTTGGGCAAAAGCGTTTCTCTATCGAGGGCGTTGATATGCTTGTACCTGTTCTAGATGAAATTGTTCTCGAAGGTGCAAAGGGCGGCGTAGAAGATGTCATGATTGGTATGGCTCACCGCGGTCGTCTAAGCGTACTTGCACACGTATTAGAAAAACCATATAGTCACATGTTTGCTGAGTTCAAACATGCAAAAATAGAAGGCGCAGTGGCAAATTCTGGATGGACTGGCGACGTGAAATACCATTTAGGTAGAGAACAAGTCGTTAGTAACGAAGAAGTTAGCACTCGCGTTACATTAGCAAATAACCCAAGTCACCTTGAGTTCGTTAACCCTGTTGTAGAAGGTTTTGCACGTGCGGCTCAAGAGAATCGTAAAAAATCTGGTCTTCCAGAACAAGATACTTCAAAATCATTCGTAATTTTAGTTCATGGTGATGCTGCATTCCCTGGTCAAGGTATTGTATCTGAAACGTTGAACTTAAGCAGATTGAACGCGTACCAAACAGGCGGAACAATTCATGTTATCGCAAACAATGCAGTTGGCTTTACGACTGATAGCTATGATTCTCGTTCTACGAAATATTCAAGTGACCTTGCAAAAGGTTTCGATATTCCGATTGTTCACGTGAACGCTGATGATCCAGAAGCTTGTCTTGCTGCTGCTAACCTTGCGATTCAATATCGTATATTGTTCAAAAAAGACTTCTTAATCGATTTAATTGGTTACCGCCGCTACGGTCATAACGAAATGGATGACCCAGCAGTTACGCAACCACAAGTGTACAAAAAGATTAAAAATCATCCAACTGTAAGAGCGATTTATGCAGATCAATTACAAGCTGCTGGTGTTCTAAATGCAGATGAGGTTGAAACAATGACTCAGTTTATACAAGAGCAATTAAAATCTGACTATGCACAAGTACCGCCAGCTGATACGAGCGCTGCAACAATTGACGTTAAAGTGCCAGATGTTGTTGCAAAAGGCATTCAGCCAATTGATACTGGTGTTGAGATTGACTCACTTCGTGCAATTAATGAAGGTCTACTATCTTGGCCAGAAGGCTTTAACGTATATCCGAAAGTGAAGAAAATTCTTGAACGCCGTAAAGACGCTCTTGAAGAGAACGGTAAAATTGAATGGGCACTTGCTGAGTCATTAGCATTCGCTTCTATTTTACAAGAAGGTACGCCAATTCGTTTAACTGGTCAAGATTCACAGCGTGGTACATTCGCGCACCGTCATATCGTATTACACGATACTGATACAAATGAAACATATTCACCATTACATCGCTTACCAAACATTAATGCATCCTTCTCTGTTCATAACAGTCCGTTATCAGAAGCTGCTGTTGTTGGTTACGAGTATGGTTATAACGTATTCGCTCCAGAAACTCTTGTTATGTGGGAAGCTCAATATGGTGACTTCTCAAATACTGCGCAAGCATTATTTGATCAATATGTTTCAGCAGGAAGAGCAAAATGGGGTCAAAAATCTGGTTTAGTTCTTCTATTACCGCACGGTTATGAAGGTCAAGGACCAGAGCATTCTAGTGCACGTCCAGAGCGATTCTTACAGTTAGCTGCTGAGAATAACTGGACAGTGGCAAACTTAACGAGCGCGGCACAATACTTCCATATTTTACGTCGTCAAGCATCTATCTTAGGAACAGAAGCTGTTCGACCATTAGTATTGATGACGCCAAAGAGTTTATTACGTCACCCACTTACGCTTTCAACTGCTAGTCAGTTAAGCGAAGGACGTTTCCAACCTGCTCTAGAACAAGAAAACCTTGGCATGAAACCAACTAAAGTAAAACGTCTTGTTTTAAGCACAGGTAAAATGGCGATTGACTTAGCAGCAGAAATTGAGTCTGGTAAACATGAGTATAACTTAGATGAAGTTCATGTCGTTCGTATTGAACAGCTGTACCCATTCCCTGCTGAGAAAGTTCAATCTATTATTAAACGCTTTAAAAACTTAGAAGAAATTATTTGGGTTCAAGAAGAACCTCGTAATATGGGCGCATGGCATTACATGGCTCCAATTCTGTTCGAACTTGCTGGAGATAAAGTGAAAACAGGTTACATTGGACGCCCAGATCGCTCTAGCCCATCTGGCGGCGATCCATTCGCTCACAAAGCTGAGCAAGAACTAATTGTTGCACACGCTTTAGATGTGAAGTATAACTTCCGTCAAGATAAACAAGAAATTGAAGTTTTCAGCAACTGAAAGTAACAATGAAGGTTTCTAGCTTGTTCCCCGGGCAGATCTTCTGCCCAGGGGCAGGCTAACAAATGGAGATTACCGAAGACAAAAGAAGAAAAAACACACCGTTAGGCAAATAAGGGGAGGACATTTAAAATGATCGAAATTAAAGTACCTGAGCTTGCAGAATCTATTACTGAAGGAACTATCTCACAATGGCTTATCAACGTAGGCGACAAAGTTGAGAAAGGTGGCAGCGTTGTTGAGCTTGAAACTGATAAAGTCAATGTAGAAATCATTGCAGAAGATTCAGGTATTGTATCGAAGTTACTAGGCGAACCTGGGGATACAGTTGAAGTTGGCGCAACTATCGCAATTTTAGATGCAAACGGAGCACCAGTTGCAGTAGGTACACCTGCACCGGCTGCTGAACAGCCAAAACAAGAAACAACTGAGGCACCGAAAGCTGCGGCTCCAAATGCTGAGCAAGCTGCAACTTTACAAGGTTTACCAAATACGAACCGTCCTATCGCATCACCAGCAGCTAGAAAAATGGCTCGTGAATTAGGAATCGACTTAAACGACGTACGTAGCACAGATCCACTTGGACGTGTGAGACCACACGATGTACAAGCTCATGCTGCAGCTCCAAAAGAAGCACCAGCTGCTCCAAAAAGTCCAGCTCCTGCTCCAGTTGCAAAAACGGAATTCGAAAAACCAGTTGAGCGCGTGAAAATGTCCCGCCGCCGTCAAACAATTGCAAAACGTCTTGTAGAAGTTCAACAAACATCTGCAATGTTAACAACATTTAACGAAGTTGATATGACTGCAATCATGGAATTACGTAAAGAGCGTAAAGACGCTTTCGAGAAAAAACATGATGTACGTCTTGGTTTCATGTCATTCTTCACAAAAGCAGTTGTTGCAGCATTAAAACAATTCCCATTATTAAATGCTGAAATTCAAGGCGATGAGCTTATCATTAAAAAATTCTATGATATCGGTATTGCAGTAGCAGCTCCAGATGGATTAGTTGTTCCAGTTGTACGCGATGCTAACCAATTAAACTTCGCTGAAATCGAAAGCGAAATTCGTAATTTAGGTATGAAAGCACGCGATAACAAACTTTCATTAAAAGAGTTACAAGGTGGTACATTCACAATTACAAACGGTGGTGTATTCGGTTCTCTAATGTCAACACCAATTCTAAACAGCCCACAAGTAGGTATTTTAGGAATGCACAAAATCCAAGTACGTCCAGTTGCAATTGATGCAGAACGTATGGAAAACCGTCCAATGATGTACATCGCTTTATCTTACGATCACCGTATTGTTGATGGTAAAGAAGCAGTTAGCTTCCTTGTTGCTGTTAAAGATATGCTTGAAGATCCAAAATCATTATTATTAGAAGGTTGATAGATTAATAATCTATTACAGGCTGTAGAATGAATTATTCTACAGCCTTTTTTTATTGCGTTCATATGGGACAAATTTCATAACATAAGCTAATAATGTATGCCTAAAACGTAAGGAGGATTAAAATGAATAACCTTCCAATTGATGCAAAACTTAAAGCAAATAAGGATACTTTTTTCCTCCCCGACTCAAACGGGGGTGTCTATTTTCGAAATAATGCCAGTTCATTTCGTATGGACGGTGATGGAATTTACAACTGGATTGAAAAATTAATGCCAATGTTTAACGGGAATTATTCTTTAGCAGAAATAACCGATGGTCTCCCTCTCCCCTATCAAAATCGTGTATTTGAAATTGGAGAGATTTTATATGAAAATGGTTTCGTTCGGGATGTAAGTCAAGATGCACCTCATGAATTAAATAGCGCATTACTTGATAGATACGCTTCACAAATTGAATTTTTAGAAGCTGATTCTCATTCAGGCGCTCTAAAATTCGAAACGTATCGCGCGGCAAACGTCCTTATAATTGGTTCTGGAGATATGCTTACTTCCTTAGTTTCTTCTTTATTAGAATCAGGATTACCTACCTTTCATTACCTTGTTACAGATTATGAGGAAACAAATTACGATCGCATTCATGAGCTAGTAGAACTTGCACATGAAGTTGATGATCATGTCCTTGTTCAGGAAATAGATACGACAATTGATCGTCCCCTGCATGAAGTGTTCGAGCCTTTCGACTGGATTTTGTATGTTTCTCAAAATGGAGATATTGAAGGCCTAAGAGCAGTTCACACGATTTGTAGAGAAGTAGGAAAGAACTTCATACCTGCCGTCTGTTTATCAGCACTTGGTATAGCCGGCCCTATCGTAACAGCTAATCGTGAAGAATGCTGGGAATCCGCATGGCACCGGCTACATGAAACGACTTTACAAAATGAACATTCATCAGCATCATTTTCACCACTCCCATCTGCAATGTTAGCAAATATAATCGTATTTGAATTACTTAAGCATGTCGCTGATGATTCTTACCGAGAAAAAGAACCACAATTCTTTTTATTAAATTACGAAACACTCGAAGGAGCATGGCATCCTTTTATAAAACATCCTCTCGCAACTGATGAAAGTTTTACAATTGATACGATAGAAAATCTTTCTGAACAACTTGAACAGCGGTCCAACCAACATACCTCAACTGATTTATTCCGCTTTTTCGACTCATTAACTTCTAAAGAAGCTGGTTTATTCCATGTATGGGATGAAAAAGATTCATATCAATTACCGTTATCACAATGCCATATTCAAGTAGCTACCCCACTATCAGATGGTCCTGCTTCCCTCCTGCCTCTTATGACTTGTGGTGGTTTGACTCATAATGAAGCGCGCCGAGAAGCTGGTTTAGCAGGAATTGAAACATATGTAGCAGAAATTATGCACCGACTTATTCCGGAACATAACGATATCGGTATCGGTGCTGGAGAAACGATGACAGAAGGTGTATACCGGGCACTGCAACAACATTTAAATAACAAATTGTATGAGCGGCAGTCACATATGCTAGAAGAAATTACGACGATTGATTTAACTGCAATTCATGATAAACATTGTAGATTTTATTACGATGCTCTCTCTACAATTCATGAAACACCTAAAATAGCAGTAAGCGAAGAGATTCTCAGCTTTCCTGTCGTTTGGGTCGGTATAAATGATCGCTGGTACGGTGCATCTAATATTAATATGACGTTAGCCTTACGAAACGCACTACAACTATCACTTCTTCATATTCAAAATGAAGAGACTCCTTACAGAGCTAATATCTTGCCTGAATCCTCTATTATTTTATATGACACGGATTCTTTTAGAGTGGAAATACAAGCGGAAGAAGAAGTTCCAGGTGTGCAATCTGTGCAGCTTGCCTTGCAACATTTAGAAGAACATAATTTTTATCCATTCGTGTTTGATTTAGCCATTGAATCATTTTTGAAAGAAAACTTAGATGGTGTGTACGGTGTATTAATTGCAAAGGAGGACAGTCTATGACTCAAAATATATTGCTTATAGGAGATGGCTTACTTGCAAACTATGTACATGATCAACTATGCAAACAATATTCTATCATTCGCCAACATAACCTTACAGAAGAACTCCCTGAAAATATTCATCTCGCTCTCGTATTACATGATGGCTCTCCTTCTACTATTCATCATGATGCCGAGCTAATGTTTCGGTCGAATCATATTCCATGGCTACGTGCATTCACTTCATTTGGTGAAGGTATTATCGGTCCTTACATTCATCCTCTTGCAACTGGCTGTTCCAACTGCTCTGATGGACGCCGATTTATCGCTGGATTTGATCAACAAGAAATGTGGGCACTACAGCGGAAATATGCGTTAAAGGCAGATAATGTAACAAGGCGTGATGTACGTGCCACCCAAAATGGTATGTTACAAATGTGCCATCTTATTCGTGCAGAAACAGAGAAAATATTAACTCTTAACCATTCTTCTTTAGAAAATGAACTCATTTTACTAAACTTACAAACACTGCAATGTACGCGGCATTCTTTTCTTCCCGATCCGCTCTGCCCTGTATGTAGCAATTTGCCTGATGATACGGCAGATGCAGCTGCGATTTCGTTACAACCGAGCTTAAAAACAAGCGAAGCAGCATATCGCTGTCGTTCCATTCATGAACTAAACACATTTTTAACGAGAGATTATTTAGATTATCGCGTCGGTATGTTGAACGGAAAAATGCAGCATTCTTTATTACCATTTGCTGACGTTATTATAAACATGCCATTAATGTTTGGAAACGAAGGTGTTGCAGGCCGAACTCATTCATTTGCAATGAGTGAAGCGACTGCTATTTTAGAAGGTTTAGAACGATATTGTGGTATGTCACCTCGAGGAAAAAAGACAAATGTACACGGCAGTTTTCGTGAGTTAGAGGATCATGCACTTAATCCCCTCTTGCTCGGTGTACATACAAATGAACATTATAATCGTAATAGTTTTCCGTTTAAACCGTTTGATCCTGACTATGAACAAAACTGGGTATGGGGCTACTCTTTATTACAAAACCGGCCACTTTTAGTTCCTGAATCAATTGCTTATTATAGTCTCGGTCATCGAGATGCTTTCGTGTATGAAACATCAAATGGATGTGCAATTGGTGGTAGTTTAGAAGAAGCAATTTTTCACGGCATTTTAGAAATTGTAGAGCGTGACGCCTTTTTGCTCACTTGGTATGCCGAATTACCTCTCCCCCGCCTTGATCTTAGTTCAGCAAATGATACGGAATTACAATTAATGATTCAGCGGCTGTACACGATTACTGGGTATGAATTACATGCTTTTAACGCAACGATGGAACACGGTATCCCAAGCTTATGGGTAATTGCGAAAAATACGCGTGAAAATGGAATGAACGTTGTTTGTGCGGGAGGCTCTCATTTAGACCCTGTCCGCGCTTTAAAGAGTGCCATCCATGAAATAGCAGGCATGTTACTAATAGCAGACGATGAACTCGAACAAAAAAGAGAGCATTACGAAAACTGCTTACACGATCCTTATCTCGTTAATAAAATGGAAGACCATAGTATGCTGTACGGATTGAAAGAAGCAGAAGAACGTCTTCACTTTCTTTTACGTGACGATGCCCCGGTGCAGTCGTTCCAAGAAATGAATGCATTACAATCAGTTGATCTAGATTTAACATCCGATCTTCATCAACTTTTAAACCGTCTGCAGCAATCTGGACTTGATGTAATCGTTGTAGATCAAACAGTACCTCTTATAGAAAAAAACGGATTACATTGTGTAAAAGTCATTATTCCAGGCATGTTACCGATGACGTTCGGCCACCATCTTACTCGGGTTACAGGACTAGATAGAGTATATACTGTGCCGATGACACTTGGATATACAAACGAACCTTTAACGAATGAACAATTAAATCCACATCCGCATCCGTTTCCATAGTAAAGGAGGGGATTCTATGCAGCTAGATACTTTTTTACATCATCTCCATTTTTCAATTGATGAAATTATGCCAAATCATGAAGTGGACTGGGAAGATGCACCGCTTCCTTATAAATTATATCGAAATGTACCTGTCATCCCTCTCCCTTTAGAAATACCATTCTCTGTACCTAACTCTTCTACTACACCAACTTTGAAGGAAATTGGTCATTACCTTTGGTACTCATTCGGTTTAACCCAGTTATGCCAACTAAATAGCGAAAAAATTTTATTCCGAAGATCTATCCCTTCAGGCGGCGCTTTATATCCAAATGAATTGTATATATATTTAAAGATTGACGATTATCCAGACGGCATTTACCATTACGATGCCGCGCATCACCGGCTTGTTTTACTTCGTGAAGGAAATTTCGATTCTTATCTTTCGGAAGCACTTGGCAATCGTTGTAACATACAGTCTTGTTTTGGTGCTGCATTTGTATCCACTATGTTTTGGAAAAACTACTTTAAATACAATAACTTTTCATATCGACTTCAAGGGTTAGATAGTGGTGTTCTCATCGGCCAATTACTTGCATGTGCCAAACAATTCGGTTACACAAATGGCGTATATTTTCAGTTTCTAGACCGTGCAATCAATCATTTACTCGGACTATCAGAAAGCGAAGAAAGTGTGTATGCTGTTGTTCCTTTAAGTACAGAACCGCAAACTAATTGGTTTCACAATGATTACCGTGAAAATAAAACAGTTACTTCTCATGAGTTGTTACAGCAAATTCCGCCGTTAGCACACGAATATTTCGTTCGATCAAAGCAAGTATATAAACATCCTATGATAACAAAAATAAATGAAGCTTCTATGATCGAATCGACAGCACACTTCCACACACTACATCATGAAGAGCACTATCAACATCATGCCCACGCTGTACAGTTGCCACAAGTAGAACGGTTATCGTATGATTTCTTACAACTTTGTAAAGAACGGTATTCCCCTGATGCTGACTTCACTTTAACGAAATGGGATGCAACAGGGCTCGCTACTTTACTACAAGAAGCGAGCCTCGCCTTCCCTTATTACAACGACCTTGATGGTCAGTATGTAAATGAAAATACGCGCGTCTCCTTATATGGATGTTTTTATAACGTAAAAGATATAGAAAACGGCGCTTATTCTTATAACAGCAAAAATCATTCCATACAACCACTTCGATACGGAGACCTTCGTTATCCCCTTCAATCTAGTATGACGATGGATAACGTGAATCTTTTTCAAGTACCGCTTTGCCTACATGTAGTCGGAAAGAAAGATTACTATACAAATGCATTAGGCTATAGAGGATACCGTATTCACCAAATGGAAGCTGGTATACTCGTTCATAAACTCGTTTTTGCTGCGACCGCGATGGGGATGGGCGGGCATCCATTACTAAGTTTTGATACAAATTCATGTGATCAGTTATACGGGATAGATACTGGAAATGAAACGTCTCTTATTCAAATTCCTGTTGGGGCGTATCGAGCGCGGAATTGGTTAAAAGGGGATTTGCGTAATTAGAAGCACGCCGGTGGACGGCGTGCTTTTTTTAAAGGACTTAATTTATAAAAAGCGAAATGAGTATATATTCTTACATAAAAGGAGAGTTTAACTTGAGCATTTTACAACGATTAATCCAGCAAGCAAAAAACCCTCGCGGGACAATTGGTTCTTCCATGCTTTGTATTATGAACAGTGCACATACGGGGCTAACAAATTGGGCATTACAGAAATTACATATAAAGAAAGATGCAATCATATTAGATATCGGTTGTGGCGGAGGTAAAACGATACACACTCTTTCAAAACGAACTCCACTTGGGAAAATATATGGGATTGATTACTCCAATCAAGCTGTAAAAAATTCTCTACAGACGAATATAAAGGATGTTCAAAAACAAAAAGTCATTGTTCAACAAGCAAGCGTTTCTTCTATTCCCTATCATACGAACTTCTTCGATCTCATTACCGCTTTTCAAACACACTACTTTTGGCCTGATGTGGAACAAGATATAAAAGAAGTATTTCGCGTCCTACAACCGAACGGATCCTTTTTATTAGTGGCTGAAACTTTCAAAATTCAATATCATATGGAAAAATGTAAAACGAATGAAGAATTAATAAACCTATTTTATAAAACAGGATTTAAAAGTGTGAAATGTTACGAAGAAAGAGGATGCCTTTGTGTAATAGGAAACAAATAAAAAAGCAGACCCTTTGAGGTCTGCTTTTTTACTAGATTAACTTAAAAATACTCTTAATTTGTCTCGCGAATAACCAATTTTTCGTACCGTAGTTATCATTTAAACTATCTAAATTGATAGATTGTCCATTAGCAAACTTTAATTCTAACGTTGTATTTTTGTCATTTGTTTTTAAGTTGCTATGTGTAATTTCTTCATACTTTAATTTTTCGATTTCAACATATTCATCTTTCTCTTGCCCAATCACGACATGATCTTGGAAGAAGAACAATACTTCTACTTTCTTACCGAAACAAAATACATTTTTCGTATAAATTAATGTCGCATTATCAAGTCCGACGCATACTTCTTTCATCTCTTCTACAACGTTTCCAAAGTCTTCTTCTTGTCTTGCATTTGATTCAGCAATCCATTCTTCGATTGTTTTCATATTAATTGCCATACTGTACCCCCTGGTTCGTCCATTGCTTTATTTAAAAATAAATACTATATGAAAATATAAGCGATAAGCACTATGTTTTCAAGGGTGAACGGTATATTCGAAATAAAGTGAAACTTTAATTAGTGGAGGTTTTCTTCATCCCCCACTGATTATCAGCCCTCACTAATCGGGCTCTTACTGCCCGCAAATAGCGGGATAAAGTTACATTTCAAAGTAATATACTAGGAGCATCGATTTCATTATATTTTAAACGTTTGAACGAGGCATTCTTCATCATCGATTAACTGTGTTTTCTCATCAAATTCGATATTTAACTCCCTATATACTTTCTTCCAAAAAGAAACTGCTGGTACATTTTTCACAAGTTCGATAACGAAATATTGCCCTCGTTTCTCTTTTAGTACATTCTCAATAACTTGTTTACCGATTCCTTTCCCCTTGTACTGATTCAATATGAAAATGTCATTTATGCCAAAGTCATTTTCTTTTTTCAAATATGGACGTTCCAATAGTAATAAAAAACCTACAATATCATTATCACTTTTAATAAAATACGGAGTGATTCCGTCATTTCCCCAAAACATATGCAAATCTTCGTATTCAAAAAATCCATTTGCCCCAATCTTTATATTAGGAGTGAATGTAGAGAGATCATGAAGATATAGTGCGTACAAATTACGTAATATTTCTTTTTCAGATTCTTGAACAGTTTGAAGTGCTACAAACATTTTTAATGATCCCCTTCCCTATATGTAACTGTTTCTTCCTCTTTATTATTCGCTAAAAAAGTTTACCTACCTTTGCAAAAAAAATAGCACTTAAAAAGTGCTATTCTGCTCTCCTTGCCGCTTGCTGAATTGGATCCCAAACGCTGTTATATGGTGGTGCGTAACTTAAGTCGACATCTTCTAAATCGTGAATGCTCATTTTATTGAAAAGTGCCATTGCGATCACATCAATTCGTTTATCTACACCTTCTTCTCCAATTACTTGTCCACCTAATAATTGTTTCGTGTCAGAACGATATAATAATTTCAAGTAAAGTGGTTTCGCATTTGGATAATAGCCCGCCATATTTGTGGAGTCTACTTTGACTGTTTTATACGGAATATGTAGCCCTTTTGCTTCTTTTTCATTTAAACCTGTTCTTGCGAGCGTCAAATCCATAAATTTAATAATACCTGTACCTAACGTACCTTTAAATGCTCTTCGTTTATCAAGCATATTCAGTCCAGCGAGTCGGCCTTGTTTATTAGCAGTCGTTCCGAGCGGGATATGATCATGAATTTCCTTTATAACGTGGTAATGTGTTGCGCAATCACCAGCTGCATATACGTCCTGCACATTCGTTTGCATATATGCATTTACTTCGATTGCCCCTTTATAATTTGTACGTATATTTGTTCCTTCAAGAAAATCAGTATTTGGCTTCACTCCAACCGATACTAAAACAAGATCTGCTTTATACGTCCCTTTATCCGTTTCAATTTGTTCCACTCTTTCATTTCCTTTAAATGCTTTCACATTTTCATTCGTTAAAATTTCAATATTGTGTTTATCTGCTTCTTTATGTATATATTCAGCCATATCTGCATCATAAATCGTACCGATATGATCATTTCGCTCAATCATTCTTACTTTCTTACCAAGTTCGACGAATGTTTCTGCCATCTCCAGTCCAATCGCACCGCCGCCAATAATCGTTACATCTTCAACTTTACTCGTTTCTAGCGTTTTTAATATGCGCTCAGCATCCGGAATTGTTTTTAAAAGATGAACGCCTTGCAAATCTCGACCTTCCCATTCTGGCATAACAGGACGCACTCCAGTCGCAATTAATAATCGATCGTACGGAAATTCAAAAACATCTTTCGTCTTCGTATGCTCTGCGTACACCGTTTTCTTTTCCGTATCTACTTTCGTTACTTCATGACGCACTTTCGCATCAATTCCGTATTTATCACGAAACGTCTTTACATTACGCGCGATTAATTTTTCCGTTGAAGTGATAGCACCACTAATGACATACGGTAATCCACACTGCGCGTACGAATAAATTTCACCTTTTTCTAACGTTACAACATTTGCATTTTCATCGTTTCTAACAATTTGCATAGCTGCACTCATACCAGCTGCATCTCCGCCAATAATGACATAGTTCACTTTACCACTCCTTCTTTTTTACATACTCTTTACGTTTTCCATATTTTTTAGAAATAACACCTACTTCCATTGTAAAGAAAGAGAATTTCAACTTCAAATTTGGTGCACAAACCTATGCCTTAATAGGTAAGTGTCGTGTCTTATAAACAACATGTTTAATATGCTATAACAGTAACTATTGAAAGTAGGTGAAACATACATGTGCGCCGGCCTTCTCGCTCAAACTCCAGAGGAACCGAAAGAACCAAAACCCGCCTTGTCGCTTGATCAAGAATTTTCTATTAACGCAACTATTTATAGTGCTCGTGCTTGGTTATCTAATGATGAAACTTTCCCACAAACGATTTGGAAAGGCTCTCACTTCGCTTCAGCATCACACGCTGGCAAGTCCATCTTACCAATCGGTACTGTAAAAATTTTGAACTTATCCGATGATACAATAACAGTTACTGCATCATCAGAATCAGATGATACTCTCAAAATAGTCGTACCCCCTCATTCTGAAGGTGTGTTAACATCTAGCGCATTATCTGATGTGCAAGCAAGTACATCAGGAGGAGCAAGTAAAGTCACATTCCTCTTTCATATCTTTTTCTCAAGGGATCCTGGTTCAGATAAAAAACCATAAAAAGGTACAGTTATGCACTGTACCTTTTTTCACGTGTTCTATTCTCTTGATTTGATGAGTTCAACATTATAAGATTCAATATCCGTTAGCTTTCCTGTAAAATACGGATTCTCTCTATACCAAGACTGTTTTGAAAAATACGCTTGCATATCTTTCGTTTGAAACATATGTCCATGTCTTGCGTATATTTCGTTTCTCGCTATTTTCAATTGTTCTTTCGATAAATATGCTAAGTCCGTACTCGTTAATTTTCGACTATCACTATCAGGAAAGATAAAACCATTATATACATACCGAGTCGTAGGTGGCGGAGTAACATTGTAAACAACGTTTTTTTCTGTACCTTTCTTTTCGAATGGAAGATTATAAGACGAAAGTGCCGTTACCGTTTCTACCTTCGTCGTTTCCCTTCCGTTTTCTCCATTTCGTTCTAAATAAATTGTCGCACTTCCATCAGTTGCTACAGGCCCCCACGTAATTTCTTCTCCAGCCAGCGCTGTAACTGGCTTTTGATTCACATACAATGTTGCACCAGGCGCGTTCGTTTGGACAGTAATATATTGAGCTTGCAACGTTAAATCTATCGTTACGTTATTTTGATCTTGTTTCATAAGTACAACCTTTTCTTCACGTGATAGTTTCACATAATCATTTTTATATTCTGATTGAAACACTTGAGTTCCTGGAAGAAACGGTCCATATTGCTTCTCGAACTTTTTGTCATCTGTCTTATCAATTTCCTTTCCGTTCATTTTTAAAGTTGTACCTTTTTCATTTGTAAGCAACGTCGTATAATACGTCTTCGCTTTCAATTTATATCGATCAAATAAAAAGAAATACTTTCCGTCTTTCGTTAACGAAAAATCTGCTCTTTCAATTCCGTTCCCTTGTTTTTCACCTATCCTCAAATTTCCTTTCAATTCATTCACGTAGGATGGATTTTCTTTTATATATGAAAATAAAGGCGTTAAACTCTCTCTCGTTACAGTAACTGATGGATCATCTGCTGTGATGATTTCAGCTAACTTCTCCCCGTCCTTCTCTTGTAAAATCGTAATCATCCGGTCTACTTGTGCCACCTGCTTATAATACGATGATCCGTACAAATACAGTCCCACACTCGCTATAACAAATAGCGTTAACAACGTAATGCCAATCTTTGCACCGCCGCTCATGTTCTTCTTTACTACTGGACTTCCCCTCTTCATCCCGCAGTTTTGACAAAATTGCACACCGTCTTCAAGCTGAGTCCCACACTTTGTACATACATTCATCCATTCAACCACCTTTTCTTTAGAGGCCAGTTAATCCCTGTGTAAAGGTTTGAATTATCGTGTTTATGTAAGACCAAAACACGATAAACGTTGCAATTCCGATGAAAACATTTGCGATAAAAAGAGTGTAAACAAGATCTAATCCACCGTTATCTAGTTTTACTGTAGCTACAATTATACTAATTCCCATATATGTTGTAGCTAGCCCTAATAAGATTGGTAAGAAGAAGATTAATAAAAAACTAAATAGAAAAGAAAGCACTAATATAGCAATTGCCGGAGTTGCTATCGTTCCCCATATTCCAAATACTTCAAGAAACGAAAAAGATGATTTCATCATCTTCCCACTTACAAAAATAATAAATCCGACAAATAAAGTTAAAATTAGTAAAAATAAAAAGACCGTTACAGAGTCCAAAAAGAATGTAGGAGTAGGTATATCTGGTGCAAATGTTTTCGTAACAGCTGCTGCAGCACTCATCATTCTATAAAAAAGACATGCTCCTAAAAAACAAATAAGAACAAGACTTACAATTCCATTTCGCACTTCAATATTCCCACTTTTCATAATGGCCGATGGTGATTTAAAAGCATTTTTAAAGAACTGAAAATAGCCACTTGCAAATCGCTTCGCTTGCTCTACCGTTTCATTTGGTCGAGCTTCCTTTGCTGGTGCTACGCGTGCCTGTTGCTCACCTTCTTCCTGTGCACCACTCGCTACTGCTCCCTCTGTTAACGAATGTCCACAATTCCCGCAAAACTTTGCCTCTGTTGTATTTTCCGTATGACACGCCGGACATTTCATTCTCTCATCCCTCCTTTAAGCATATACCTTATAGGGTGTTACAAATTCAATATATGACTTTGTACATAAAACATGACTACAAGAAAAAGATTATGAAATCCTTCTTTCAAATGAAAATATATGTGCTAGCAATCTTGAAAAAAAATGCTATTATGAAACAGAATAAATAATATTTTTAACAGATTGGATGAAAAACAATGGAATTTGTAAACTCAATTTTTCAAATACTCCTTACAAGCATAATCCAATTATTTTCTTTAATTGGCGTTATCATTGTAATTGGATTTCTATTAGGCTATTTAGAAGCATTAACACGCATGTATTGGTCGAGAGCTTTCGGAAGAAAAGGATTCCTTTTAACGGCGTGGATCGGTGTTCCTATTCATGAACTTGGACATGCCATTATGTGTGTACTTTTTCGTCATAAAATTGTAGCAACGCAGTTTTTCCCAACAGATACAAGTCAAGGTGCTTTAGGCTACGTACAACATCAATACAATCAAAAAAGTGTATATCAACGAATTGGGAACTTCTTCATTGGAATCGGTCCTATTATTTCCGGTATTACTGCGTTAATCCTTTTAATGCGCTATTTCGTACCAAATTCATATTTCTTATTTAATACAACTCTCGAAAAAACAATCGCTTCTACTTCTATTAATGTAGAAATGGTTCAAAACATGCTCTTATCGACGTTTGTATTATTGAACAGCTTATTTACAATAAGTAATTTATTGAATCCTTCCTTTTGGCTATTTTTATTTATCGCCATTTGTATTTCTGCACATATCGCTTTAAGTAAACCAGATATTAAAGGATCAATAGACGGTGTTATCGTCATGTTTATCGTATTATTTTTATTCAACATAATCGCAGGACTATTTCAGTACGACAGTAACCAGCTCATTGGAAAAGTGATGAAGTATAATATGTACCTCATTGCGTTTTCTAGTGTGGCTCTGCTGTTCTCTTGTCTTTCTACACTTGTTAGTTTTGGATTTTATAAAATAAGAGGAGGGCGTTCGTTTTGAACGCCCTCCTCTCATCACTTATTGTTCTTATAATCACAATGCTCAACCGGAACGCGAGCATGTCCTTCTTCATCTGTACACCATGACTGCGACTGGAAGGCAAGAAAAATACCGATCCATGATTCTTCCTTTTCGAAGTGAATGAGTATACCTCCGTCTTGCCATATACCATTATCACCTTTCCATTTCTCTACATTCCCTTGGTTCATATGAATATCGTGTATACCGTTTCCTGGTTCGAAATGGAAGTAAGAATCGGGTGTATTTTCTTCTGGTCCCCATCTTTCACCGAACGCGTAAATAATTGCTTTTTCTTCTATTGCTCGTTTTATATAACGTTCTATTTTTTCATTTAAATCATTATCCACTCCTGCTTTTTCAGCAGGTAAAGGAATCATTTGTTTCGATTCAAATACATTACCTCTTACGTAGTCTAAAGCTACTTTCGGTTCATTGTTTTTTATTTCTGTAAAACCGAATGGTAATGTCGGTATAATATGAATCGCCTCTGACCGAATATCGTTACTCGCAAAATATAAAACTTCTGACGGATAACTTTGCGATTTCACATTAATTGCAATACGATAATCTACTTCTGCTTCGCCTTGTAAATGAACTTGATAATGAGGTGTTTTCCCTTTTCCAATCTTTGATTGTATAACTGTACCTTTTAACACGCCGTAGTTTTTTAGGGGCATACATTTCATCTCCTATTCATTTAGTAGAAGCTTTTCATATTTAAAACATTATCCAATCATAAAGAAAATCCTCCTATGTTAGGAGGATTTTTAATTTCTCAACATATACCAAACAATAACCTCTACCACTACTAGCAAAATTGCACCAAAGATCATTAACGTCGTCTTCTTTAATAGTTCATTTTCACGATAAGGAATGTTACATAAATACGCCCCTAGTGTAATCCGTGACGGGCAAGCGATTGTCGCTACTGACGATGCGGTGTTTTGCAGTGTTGTGACGTATTGCCACGGAAGCGCTACGTTTTGCGCAGTTTGCATTTGTAGTTTTATAAACATCGCATTTGATCCGGCGTTACTACCTGTTAAAAAGCCGCCGATTCCGCCGATAAACGGGGCAACGAAAACGAAAAACGTTCCAAATGTTTCACCAGCTGTTTTTGCCAGTAATGAATGCATGCCAGATGCACCCATTAGTTCTGAAATGGCGATAAACATCGTCGTTGTAATCGCAAAAGGAATCCATTGTTTTATCGTTTGCGAGAGTGATTGTTTAATAATATGAGATGGTATACGGAAGAAGATAATAGTAAATAAGCATGTCATACCGAGCCAAAATCCTGGTGAATATAGTAGCTCTAGCTTGTAAGAGTATGATTTCAAATCAAGAACGGCATATGATCTGAATACATCATGTAATGCTGGTACGAGGCGAGAAAGTAAAATACAAACAGTTAAGAATATATAAGGGCTAATAATTTTTATAATAGATACTTCTCTCTCCGTTGCTGCAGCATGCTCTGTTATTAGATTTTGCGCATTTTTTCCTTTTAATTTAATGATAAGAAAGCCAAATGTAATGGTAACGATAGAACTTAATATACCTGCTAGTTCCACACTTACATATGCGTTAGAAAGATAAATTCCGAGAGAAAATAATAGAAAGAAACCGCATCCTTCCTTCCACTTTTCAATAACCGCCTGCCAACCGCCAACAACGTGTAAAGAAAGAATGATGAAATAAGCAAACATCGGAATGCTTAGTAGTGCCGTATTCGTGCCAAGTGTTGTAAGCGGCATATTTATAAGCTGCGAACCGATAATCGTACCAGTTGCCATTGCGCCCCATGAACTAGCTAGTAAACCAATAAATGAAAGTAGTACAGCTTGAAACGGTTTATAGCCTAATGATAGAAAGATAGGTGCTGCAACCATGAAGCCAATTCCGAATCCACTTACTGATTCGATTAGCGGACAAATACCAAAACACATAAGGAGCATTTGTAATAAACGATCGTGCGTCACTTCTTCTAAAAAACGCGCTACTTGATCGATGTACCCCCTTTTGTTCATGAGGTGAAATAAAAAAATACCGAAAAACAACACGTACCCGACAATAAAACAAATTAACCAACCTTTAATCGTTGCGTGCACAGTTTCACTTATCCCTAGTTGAAACGTTGGCGAGAGTAAAACGATTCCAACAGACACAACGTAAGCGATTAAAGAGGACCTTAATGACGTTTGTTTAAATAAAAATAAACAAATGAAAATCATCATAATTGGGATAAGTGCCAACAATATGGCCATGTTATCATCTCTTTTCATTAAAAATACAATTTTTAACTATTATATAACAGATGTCATAAATTTCAATTGTTTTTGCAACAGATTCAAAAAAGGAGCCAAATGGCTCCTTTCACTCCCATTTTCTTTTATCCTGAAAAACGCTCTGCTGTCCGACTATTTTATCTAACACAACAAACACAATATAAGCACATATTACTTGCAATACAACATTTCCAAATTTCATTAATTCAAATGAATGGATCCAGCGAAATAATTCGTTTAATAATACAATTGAAACGATACTAAATAGTTCTATACTAATCGAAAATATACATATTTCTAAAATAGATTGCTCTTGAATGCGATTTAAGTTGGAAAAGATGAATACATATCCTATAAATAGAGCCATCAATTCTATTTTCGTCATGCTAATGAGCCAAGCGTATAGTGGTACAGTTAAAAGAAGATATAGTAGTTTCCGTCTTAGCATGCTTTCTCACCCTCTAAGTTATATGTATTTTCTGTATATTTTAACATTTATTACGTAAAACAAAAAGAAGAGACTTATGCCTCTTCTTTTTGTTTTGTTGCCTGTATTAATTCACATATTTCTTCTCGCTTTTCATTTTCTAACAGCTCGATGACTTTACTTCCAACGACTACTCCATCACATATTGTAATCATTTCTTCTACATGTTCCTTCGTTGAAATACCGAACCCTGCCACTACCGGTAAATGTGTATGTGATTTTACTTTTTCTAAGTAACTATGAATCTCACCTTTAAAGTTTTGACGTACTCCTGTTACGCCCGCTACTGTAACAGCGTAAACGAACCCTTCTGATTCACTCGTAATTTTTTCAATTCGCTCAATTGGGCTCGTTACTGTAACGAGTGGAATTAGCGCAATGTTTGCCTCTCGAAGTAACGGGGCAATAATATTTTGCTCTTCATACGGTAAGTCTGGAACGATGATGCCATCTACACCTGCTTCTATACAGTTTTCGATGAATCGTTCTTTTCCGAATGCGAGTACCGGATTTAAATATGTCATGAGTACAAACGGAATTTGTACTTCTTTCCTTACCTCTATTAATGCTTGAAAAATACCTTTTACTGTTACACCGCTATCTAACGCTCGTTTCCCTGCTCTTTGAATCGTTGGACCGTCTGCGACTGGATCTGAAAACGGAATGCCGATTTCAACGATACTCGCTCCTGCTTCGTCTAGAAAACGAATTCTTTCTTTTAATTTTTCAAGGCCACCATCTCCGCCCATTACGTACGGAATAAATGCTTTCTTACCATTTTCAAACGCTGCTTTAATTTTTTCTACTCCCATTTTTTACACCTCTTCCATATAACGTTTTATACTCTCTACATCTTTATCCCCGCGGCCAGATAAACAAATGACAAGTCCTTCGTCTTTATTCATTTGCGGCGCTAATTTTAATGCGTATGCGACAGCATGTGAGCTTTCTAACGCCGGAATAATCCCTTCTTTTTTCGTTAATAATTGAAATGCTTCTAACGCTTCTGCGTCTGTTATCGAATGATAAGAAACGCGGCCAATATCTTTTAGCAAGCTATGTTCTGGCCCAACACCTGGATAATCGAGTCCCGCTGAAATAGAATGCGCTTCTTGAATTTGTCCTTCTTCATTTTGCAGAAGGTACATCATCGATCCGTGTAAAACACCAACGCCTCCTTTCGTTAAAGTCGCTGCGTGCTTTTCTGTGTGAACACCTTTTCCAGCTGCTTCTACGCCGTAAAGAGCGACTTCTTCATCGTGTACGAACGGATAAAACATGCCCATCGCATTACTACCACCACCAATACATGCAACGACTGCCTCTGGTAATTTCCCTTCTAACGCTTCATATTGTTTTTTCGTTTCTTTCCCAATTACACTTTGGAAATCACGAACAATTTTCGGGAATGGATGTGGTCCAAGAACGGATCCCATAATGTAGTGTGTATCGTGTACATGTGAAACCCAGTAGCGAAGCGCCTCGTTTACCGCATCTTTTAATGTACCGCTACCTGCCGCTACGCTTTCTACTTTAGCTCCGAGTAATTCCATTCGGAACACATTTAATTTTTGACGTCTCACATCTTCTTCTCCCATAAAGATGACGCATTCTAATCCGAGTAGGGCACATACAGTAGCGGTTGCCACTCCGTGTTGTCCTGCCCCTGTTTCAGCGACAACTTTTTTCTTGCCCATTCGTACTGCAAGTAGTGCCTGACCGATTGTATTGTTAATTTTATGAGCTCCTGTATGGTTCAAATCTTCACGTTTTAAATAAATCTTTGCACCGCCGCAATACTTCGTCATATTTTCAGCGAAATAAAGCGGTGTTTCTCTTCCGACGTACGTTTTTAAATAATGATTTAATTCCTTTTGAAACGCTTCATCTTGTATCGCTTCTTTATATGCTTCTTCTAGCTCTAATACAGATTGCATTAACGTTTCTGGAACGTATCGTCCTCCGTATATACCGTAGTGACCTTTTTCATCTGGATATGCGTAGTTCATTTGGAACACTCCTTCGCTTTTATAATAAATTGTTTTATTTTCTTTAGATCTTTCTTTCCTTCTGTCTCCACTCCGCTACTTACATCGACCATGTATGGCTGAATCGTTCGAATCGCTTCTTCTATATTAAAAGCGTTTAATCCACCAGCTAATATCGTTTTCTCTCGCAATTTTTTTGACATATGTGCGAGTAACTCCCATGAAAATTGCTTTCCATTTCCTCCGTGAAACTTTTCTTTCGGGCTATCAAACAATATATAATCCGTTTCATATGTCTGAGCATTTTTCATATCACTCTCTGAAGTTACCCCAAGTGATTTTATAGACGGAATATTCAATCTTCTGATTTGATGATTGTCTTCATCCCCATGTAGTTGCACATGCGTTAACCCACATTCATCTGCAATTTTCTCGATCACTTCTACTGATTCATTTACGAAAACACCAACCTTTAACACGTTTGTTGGAAGCTCCTGAATGATTTCTTTCGCTAGCACTGGAGTGATTTTTCGCTTACTTTCTGCAAAAACAAATCCGAGTGCATCAGCTCCGTATTCGCAAGCACGTTTTGCCGTTTCAACATCAGTGATGCCGCAAATTTTCACTTTCATATGTTCACCTTACAGTCTTCAAAAAAGGTATAAATAGAAGATGATGTCATAAGTGCCTCTCCAACTAACACACCTTTTGCTCCAGCTTTTTTAACACGGATAATATCTTCCTTCGAATGAATCCCACTTTCACTAATCCAAAGTAATCTCTCCTCGTTTAATCGTTTTCCAAGCTTTTCTGTTTGGCTTAAATCGACTTCGAATGTTTTTAAATTACGGTTGTTAATGCCGATAACGTGCGGATTTAATTGGATTGCAATTTCTAATTCCTGCTCATCATGAACTTCAACAATTGCTTCTAATCCTTTTTCTAGTACGTAGCTGTACAGCTCTTTTAATTTTTCTTTCGTTAACGCCGCTACAATTAATAAAATAATATCTGCTCCAGCTTCATACGCCCTATCAATTTGAATCTTATCAATTATGAAATCTTTACATAAAAGCGGAATGTTACTTTCTGCTCTTGCCGTTTGTAAATCGTGAAACGACCCTTTAAAAAATTGACCGTCTGTTAAAACAGATACTGCTCCTGCGCCGCATTCTTCATATATTTTCACTTGTTTTTGTACATCAACGTGTAAATTAATATCTCCTTTTGATGGTGATGCTCGCTTTACTTCTGCAATGACAGTAAACTGCTGTAATGCTTCTACAAGTGAATATGTCTTTCTACTTTCTTTTAATGGTGTATACGTTTCATATAATGCCGCAACTTCCTTTTTCTTTTGGTCTACAATTTTATCTAAAATCGTCCCCACGTTAATTCACCCTTTCTAATTTTTCATTACTTGCTGCAATTAATAAGTTTAGTTTGGCTAATGCTTTTCCAGAGTCAATGCTATATGCCGCTAGTGTAATTCCTTCTTCAATCGTTTCTGCTTTTCCATTTGCAAAAAGGGCTAGACCTGCATTTAATAAAACTGTATCGCGGTAAACATTCTTTTCTCCGCTTAATACTCCGAGCGTAATCTTTGCATTTTCTTTCGAATCCCCGCCTCTAATCTCTTCGTTTTTCACTATTGAGAAACCATATTTCTTAGGTTCAATACTCGTTTCTACTATTTCATTATCTTTCAAAATGACAACATAATTCTCTCCTTGTAATGATGCTTCATCTAAAAACCCACTTCCGTTTACGACAAGCGCTTGTTTTCTGCCTAGTTTCTGTAATACTTGCGCAACTGGTAGTAACATATCTCGTTTATAAATGCCGACAAATTGTGTTTCTAAATTTACCGGATTTGTTAAAGGACCAATTAAGTTAAAAATCGTCGGCACATTCAATTCTTTTCTTATTTTCATAATGCGTCTTAATGCTGGATGCATCGCTGGTGCGAATAAAAATGCGATGCCGACATGCTCTAATAAATAATCAATTTCGTTTGGCGTACTGCTAATATTTACACCGAGTTCTTCTAATAAATCTGCACTTCCTGTTTTACTAGAAACAGCTCGATTACCATGTTTTGCAACCTTTACGCCAGCTCCTGCCAGTACAAATGCCGATGTTGTACTAATATTAAACGTTTGGGCACCGTCACCACCTGTCCCGCAATTGTCCATTGCTCCTTGTATATGGTTCGAAAACGGTAATGCCTTTTCACGAAGAGCTCGAACAAGGCCGTATATTTCTTCTGCCGTTTCACCTTTCGCTTTCAGTAATACTAAGAAAGCTGCAATTTCACTCTCCAATATGTTTTCATTTAATAAAAGAAGCCCTGCTCTATACATCTCCTCTTCTGTTAAATGTTGTCCCTCCACTAATTTACGAAGATAGTTATTCATACTCTTTCCTCCTCCTTCACTTCTGTTAAAAAGGCACGTATTAACTTTCCACCTTCTTCTGTCGCGATTGATTCCGGGTGAAACTGTAATCCGAATAGCGGATAATAATTGTGACGAACTGCCATAATTTCTCCATCGTCCATCGCTGTCGCTAGTATGTCAAAACACTCTGGCAAGCTCGTTTGCGCTGCAACAAGGGAATGGTAGCGCATCGCCGTTAATGGCTGTGTTACATATGAAAAGATTGAAGTTCCATTATGTTTTACACGTGATGTTTTACCGTGTTTAATGCGTTCTGCTCTTACAATGTCTCCTCCAAATGCTGATATAATTGCTTGATGACCAAGGCAAATCCCTAATATGGGAACGTTCTTATAAAAATGACGAATCACTTCGATACAAATGCCAGCATCCTCTGGTTTTCCTGGTCCTGGTGAAAGCACAATTCCTGTTGGATTCATCCCCTCTAACTGTTCTATCGTTATTTGATCATTTCTTACGACTACAATATCTTCTTCGTATTCACCTAACAGTTGATACAAGTTATATGTGAATGAATCATAATTATCAATTAGTACAATCATTTCATTACCTCCAATAGCGCTCTCGCTTTATTTAACGTTTCTTCATATTCAGCTACTGGGTCTGAATCATAAACAATTCCCGCTCCTGCCTGAACATATGCTTTTTCATCCTTTACGACCATCGTTCGAATGGCGAGCGCCATATCAAGATTCCCTGAAAAACTAACGTATCCAACTGCACCTGCGTATACATTTCTTTTTTCATTCTCTAGCTCATTTATAATTTCCATCGCTCTAATTTTCGGAGCGCCTGACACTGTTCCTGCTGGTAGACAATACGCTAATGCATCAAATCCGCTCATCTGTTTTCGCAATGTTCCGTAAACTTCAGATACAATGTGCATAACGTGAGAATATTTTTCTACTTTCATATATTTATCTATCGTCACAGATCCAATTTCACTTACTCTGCCAATATCATTCCGCCCAAGATCCACAAGCATCATGTGCTCCGCTCGTTCTTTCTCATTTTCTAACAGTTCTTTCTCAATTTCCGCATCTTCCTGCTTCGTTTTCCCTCTCGGCCTCGTACCGGCAATTGGGTTCGTCATCACTTTATCGTCTCTTACTGATAACAAACTTTCTGGCGAGGAACCGAGTACAACATAGTCTTGAAAATCGATATAGAACATATATGGTGATGGATTGGCGATCCGAAGTTTTCGGTATAACGCGAATGGATCACCGATACATTCACTTTGCAAACGCTGTGACAGTACGACTTGGAATATGTCCCCGGCTCTTATATGTTCTTTCGCCGTTTCTACCATCACGCGAAATTCTTTTTCAGTTATTGAAGAAGTAAATGATAATGTTGATCTTATTTCAGTTACTTCAGATTCTTCTCCCTGTAATACTTCCTCTTTGTATACTTGCAATCTTTCATATACTTCTTCATAAGAAGCTGAATCGTCTTCCCTGCATACATATACAAATGATAATTTTTGGCGTAAGTGGTCATACACGATAAACTCACGGTACAGTAAAAGGTGTACTTCCGGAATATTCAATGGATCGTGTAAATCTGCTCCAATGTTTTCATATTGCCGAATGACGTCATAACCAATATAACCAACTGCTCCTCCGCAAAACGGGAATGGACTGTCTACTTGAGCTGACGCGATTTCTTCTTCTAACACTTGTAGTACGTTACTTTGCAGCTTTTCTGTTTGGCCGTAAATCGTTCGTTCTACTTCCGTACCAACACTTTTCACTTCACCATATGGATTACATCCTAAGTAAGAATAGCGTCCTTTATCTTGATGAAGCTGCGAACTTTCTAATAAAAACTTTTTCTTTCCTTTCATACGTCTATATAAAGAAATTGGCGTAATGCTATCTCCTTCTTCTTCAGCGATTACTAAAAATGCTCTTCCCTGTTCTTTTTGCTTCATAAATTCCTCTTTTGTCATCATGCCTTTCACCTCAATCTGAAAAATAAAAAAGTCCCCTACATATCGAAAATATGTAGAGGACGATAATTTTACCGTGGTACCACCTCATGTTGGACGCAAAAGCATCCCGCTTTGTTCAGGTACAAAATATATACCTTATCCTTGTAACGGCGGAACCCGGGTTGCCTACTGAAAATAATTGTTCAGCATACCTCTCGTAAGCCCATTCCGTATATGGCACCGCACCGGGCTCCCACCTATCCCCGGCTCTCTGTAACGTCTCCAATATACGTACTCTTCTTACTTAAACGATTTCATTTATTTAATTTTTTGTACACAAAAAGGGAGTACTCATCCTATAGAAAGGACGGGTACTCCCGTGGTGCCACCTTAATTCGTTACAAATGTAACGCACTTTACCGTATCAAAAACAATACGTGTCTCTTGTATCGATGAGATCATGTCGCCAAAGCCTACTTCTTTCGTTTCGGTTTGGAAGCTCCGAAGTCCATTCCACATCAATCCCATACTGATTCGCACCAACCATCAGCTCTCTGACATGTTCATCATGTGTACTCTTCTTCATCAACGCTTGCATTTTTTTAAGTTGCACTCATTATAGACCTAACTTTTTTCATAAGTCAATACTTTTAAAAGAATTTTATTTTTCTCTCCTTTCAATATTATATTGACAAAACAACCTCTTTTTATGTAAATATAATAAATACTCTATTAAAAATAAGGTTTTTTGCATGAATATTATATATTAAAAAAGTAAAACAATGTCAAAAAACGCTTACATTTCTGAAAATTCGTATTTCTGTATGGATTTTTCAGAATAATCATGATAGATTATAAATATGCATAACGCATCAAAAGACATGACAAAAGGAAGGGGAACTACATGAGTACGCAGATGTTAACTTTAACTTCTATCTCTATTTACATGCTCGGGATGTTAGTAATTGGCTATTTCGCCTATAAACGAACGTCCAACTTAACAGATTATATGCTTGGCGGGCGTACATTAGGCCCCGCAGTAACAGCATTAAGCGCTGGAGCATCCGATATGAGTGGTTGGCTTTTAATGGGCTTACCCGGTGCAATGTTTAGCGTTGGATTAAGTAGTAGTTGGATTGCGATCGGCCTGACACTAGGCGCATACGCAAACTGGCTATATGTCGCTCCTCGCTTACGTACCTACTCTGAAATTGCAAATAACTCTATTACTATCCCAGAATTTTTGGAACACCGTTTCCACGACAAATCTCACATGCTACGTTTAGTATCCGGACTTGTTATTATGATTTTCTTTACTTTCTATGTAGCTTCAGGATTAGTTTCAGGCGCTGTATTATTTGAAAATTCATTTGGCATGAACTATCATGTTGGATTATTCATTGTTGCAGGCGTTGTTGTCGCTTACACATTATTTGGTGGTTTCTTAGCAGTAAGTTGGACAGACTTCGTGCAAGGAATCATTATGGTAGTCGCTCTTATTCTTGTTCCTATCGTAACAATTATGAATTCGAACGGACTTGGACCTGCATTTGATACAATTCAATCTGTAGATCCAACACGTTTAGATATTTTTAAAGGTGCCTCTACTTTAGGAATGATTTCTTTATTCGCATGGGGCCTTGGTTATGTTGGACAACCTCATATTATCGTACGCTTTATGGCAATTTCCTCTGTAAAAGAAATTAAAAGCGCACGAAGAATTGGTATGAGCTGGATGATTTTCTCTGTTGTCGGAGCTATGTTTACTGGTCTTATCGGTATTGCTTACTATTCACAACAAGGGTTGACATTATCTAACCCAGAAACAATTTTCCTTGAACTAGGAAAAATTTTATTCCATCCACTTATTACTGGATTTTTATTAGCCGCTATTTTAGCAGCTATTATGAGTACAATTTCATCTCAGTTACTCGTTACTTCTAGTGCTATAACAGAAGATTTATATCGTACATTCTTTAAACGTTCTGCTTCTGATAAAGAACTTGTATTTGTCGGTCGTATGGCTGTACTTGTTATCGCATTAGTCGGATGCGCTTTAGCGTTTAAACAAAATGATACGATTTTAGCTCTTGTTGGATACGCTTGGGCTGGATTTGGTTCTTCATTCGGACCTGCTATTTTATTAAGCTTATATTGGAAACGTATGACGAAGTGGGGCGCACTTGCTGGTATGATTTCTGGTGCGGCTACAGTAATTATTTGGACCCAATTCAAATTCTTAAAAGAATTCTTATATGAAATGATTCCTGGTTTCACTATTAGTTTACTAGTAATCGTTATTGTTAGTTTACTAACGCAACCTTCAAAAGAAGTTGAAGAGCAATTTGAGAATTTCGAAAAACAACATAGTCATAATCTATAAGGGAAAAGCTCTGCTGTTATCGTATCAGCAGAGCTTTCTTTTTATGAAAGTTCGACAATCTTCTACTCGAATTTAACAATTTCTTTATGTTTCGTTAAATTAAACATAACACTACTCCTTTATAGTATTACTATCAGCACTTATACAGAAAGGGGACTCCAACATGTTAGCAGCTTTCCAGCAACAACAAACACGAAAATTTTCACCTATTACAAATACTTCTGCGTCTTGTTTGAACATACAACCTAACCCACCTAAAATTTCAATCGCTCCTTCTGTTATTTCAGTCATTGGTGTTCATATGGAAAAAAATAAGTTGAAAGTAAGAACTGGACAAAGCACTGAGTTATCAGCTTCCGTTTTGCCAGTGCAAGCAACGAATAAAGAACTTATTTGGACAAATATGAATGCTGATGTTGTCACAATGTATCCAAAAGGTAATACGGTAACGATTACTGGAAAAAGTGCCGGAAGAGCAGTCGTAATTGTCACAACTACTGAAGGAAAGTTCCGTGACCTATGTATTATTCATGTACAACCTTATATGACAAATCCAAAGTAAAAGAGTGGCTTCCTAGCCACTCTTTTACTTGATTTCAATGTGTGAATTTTTACTTGTAACAAGATTGATGAATTGGTCTTTATCTTTAGGAGAAATAACTTCTGTTTTATGTGCGCCATAAACAATTTCAAGTCGATCCAATGACAATGCATGAGCAGCTATTGGATTTTTCGTATTTGAAATTTGTTTTATATCTCGTATAAATATGCTTTTTTTAACGAGACCTGATCTAATTGTAATTGTTTCTTCTCCGACGATGTATTTTGTCGAAAACCAACTCCACATAAATAATATTGCTAACGGAAGTGTAAAAAATAAAAGAAAATACTCTTTTCCTGCAAATAGAGGAGCAACACACGCTCCAATGACAACGAAAAAAATCGGATATAACCATATATCTTTTTTTGATGGAAATTCCATTAAACTTCCCTTCCTCCCCTATATTTCTGTAAAACAAAAAGAGAAGTATCACAACTTCTCTTTTCTCCTCTAACATTATAATTCCTGTGTATACGCAGGCTCATTTACTACATTTTTTGCTGTTCGTTTTTGTTGCTGTAGTAAGAAAACAGATACACCAAACAATACGAGCATGCTACCGATAATTTGCATGGCATTTAGTCTTTCACCGAGTAAGAAGAACGCTAATATAGATGCTCCAACTGGTTCACCTAAAATACTCATCGAAATTGTTGTTGCATTTACGTAGTTTAATAACCAATTATTAATGACGTGTGACACTGTCGGCACAACCGCAAGTAAAAGAAAAACGGTCCAATCCCACTTCGTATAACCTGTAAAAGGTACTTGCAATACTATATTATAAATCCCCATAAAAATACCGGCGAATGCAAAAACTGTAAAGCTATAAATCCAGTGTGATACTTTCTTTACTGTTGTTTGCCCGATAAATAAATAACCGACAACCGCTATGACACTTAAAAAGGATAATATATCTCCATAAATCGCTTGTTCACTTAGCCCTAAATCTCCCCACCCAATACACATTACGCCTAGTATCGCTATTCCCATTGTCGCAATGGCTGAGTATGTTGTTCTTTCTTTAAATAAGAAAAAACCTCCAACTAAAGATACGATTGGTTGAAGCGCTAAAATAATCGTCGAACTAGCAACTGTCGTATGCTTTAAAGATTCAAACCACAAAAGAAAATGAAGCGCTAAAAAGAAACCAGATCCAATTAAAAATCCCCAATCTTTTATTTGAATCTTACTAAACTCTTCACGTTTTTTCCAAACGATAGGCAGCATAATAAGTACGATAATCCATAATCGATACATACTTAATATTGAAGATGGTGCTGAGGACATCTTTACAAAAACTGCTGCGAATGAAATGGCTATAATGGAAATTGCTAATGGTAGTGCGATTGATCTTTCCTGTTTCAAATTCCGTCTCCCCTCTCACCTGTCAAAAATCCCACTTCATTATATCCGTTTTCTTTCATAACTTAAATACTAATTTTTTAGATTCTTCGTACCATTATGGTAAAATAGAAACGAAAGCACCTATTAGTGAATATTTCTTTCTTTTTCACTACAAGCGTCGCTCTTACAATCATTACAGTAAATTTTTATTTAGGGGGATCTACATGAATCAAACAATAGGGAGAATTGAAGAAATTTCATTTTATAGCGCATCACTTCAAGAAGATGTTACACTTCTCGTTTACTTACCAGTAAATTACACACCACTGCACAAACATACAGTTGTAATTGCACAAGATGGTAGAGATTATTTTCAGCTTGGTAAAGCGCACCGTGTAATTGAGCGCCTTCGTGAAACTGAAGAAATTGACCGTACAATTATTGTCGGTATTCCATATAAAAATGTACACGATCGTAAAGAAAAATATTTCCCAAATGAAGTGAAAAACGCTGCGTATATTCGTTTCCTTGCTCATGAACTTGCACCATATATCGATGAAAATTATCCAACGTACCAAATGGGAAAAGGTCGTGTGTTAATTGGTGATTCTCTTGGCGGGACAGTTTCCTTCATGACTGCACTTATGTATCCGCATACATTCGGTAAAGTCGTTATGCAATCACCATTTGTGGATGAAACAGTGATGAGCTTAGCAAAAGACTTTAAAAATCCGGAGGCGCTAGACCTTTATCACGTCATTGGGACAGAAGAAACAGCTGTAAAACGCACTGATGGACAAGTATCCGATTTCGTACAACCGAACCGTGAGCTCAATACGCTTCTGACAGATAGAAATTTCATCACACATTACGAAGAATTCGAAGGTAACCACACGTGGAAATATTGGCAAACTGATTTACCGAAAGCTTTCTCTCATATTCTATCAATGAAATAATAGAGAGCAGTATTCAGAATAATTTGATATAATAGATTAAGAGAGTTATTTTCTCAAAATCTAACTAGACTTACAAAGGGAGGAATTGGAACATGAAATTAGGCATTGTAATTTTTCCATCTAAAATGATTCAAGATAAAGCGAACGGATTGCGTAAACGTTATGATCCGCACTACGCATTAGTTCCGCCACATATTACATTGAAAACACCCTTTGAGACGCAAGATGAACAATTAGAATCGATTGTAAAAGAGTTACATACAATCGCAAGTAAAACGAACCCTTTCACCCTTCATGTCGGAAAAGTTGGTTCATTCGCACCTGTTAATAATGTTCTTTATTTTAAAGTAGAAAAAACACCTGAACTTACTTTCTTAAATGAGGAGATGCATAGCGAATTCTTTATACAAGAACGCGAGTACGCTTTCGTACCTCATTTAACAATCGGACAAGGCTTATCCGATGCAGAGCATGCTGATGTATTAGGTCGATTACGTATGAAAGATTTCTATTATGAACAACCAATTGATCGCTTCCATCTTCTATATCAATTAGAAAACGGAACGTGGACTGTATACGAAACATTCCACCTTGGAAAGGGGAACAACTAATTTGCACGCACAGATCGTACAAACGGACGAACAACTAAGAGATGCATTCTCTGTACGTAAGCAAGTATTTGTGAATGAGCAACAAGTTTCTGCTGACGAAGAGTATGATGAGTTTGAAGAAACTTCAACACACGTTGTTATATATGATAATGATGTTCCAGTTGGTGCTGGTCGTTTTCGCATACTGGATGGAATAGGAAAAATGGAACGCATTTGCGTACTAGCTTCCCATCGTAAAAAAGGCATTGGAAAAATTGTTATGGATGCACTTGAAGCGTATGCGAATGAAAACTCGCTACCAAAATTAAAGCTGCATGCCCAAACACATGCTGAAGATTTCTATAAGAAACTTGGATATGTAACGCATTCTGATGTATTCATGGAAGCAAATATTCCTCACATCGTTATGATAAAAGAATTGTAATTTGAAAACAGGAGGTATCCCCTCCTGTTTTTTACATTGCTATTTTCTTTTTCTTCCGCTAAAGTTAAATGTTGATGCTATAGTTTTGAAGGTGAATATATGACACAAGAAAAATTTTCACAAAAATCATTAACGCACGCTGACATTCCGCGTGCAACATATCATATTCCGAAAACATCTACCCATTTAATTATGGAAGAAGATGCAGATGCGGCGTATTTTCGCGCTCTCGAACAACAAAATGTTTTTTTAAATGAAAAACAATTAGAGGCTGTGCGAACGACAGAAGGCCCTGTCCTTACATTGGCTGGTGCCGGAAGCGGGAAAACATCTGTTTTAACAACCCGCGTAGGTTATTTAGTAAATGTAAAACAAGTTCATCCACGAAATATTTTATTGCTTACATTTACACAAAAAGCAGCTGAAGAAATCCGAAACCGTGTAGCAAATTTACCAGGTATGAATCGTGCTGCAAGTAGCTACGTTGTTGCTGGTACATTCCACTCTGTCTTTTTAAAATTGCTTCGTAGTCAAGGATATAATCAGCAAATTTTAGCAAACGAAAAACATAAACAAATTATGATAAAGAAAATCTTGAAAGAATTGCGTCTAAAAGACGATTATGATGCTGAAACAATGCTCGCCATGATTTCACTTGAGAAAAACAAATTGAATCGTCCGAAAGATGTAAAAGCAAAAACACCCGTTGAACAAGAATTTAAAGAAGTATACGAGCGTTTTGAAGAAGTAAAACAACGATATAATTATATTGATTTCGATGACATCTTATTAGAAACATATTATATGTTAGAAAATAACGTTCCTTTGCTTACCCAATTACAACAACGTTTCCACTATATTGAAGTAGATGAGTTCCAAGATACATCGTATGCACAATATGAAATTGTAAAATTGTTAGCCACGCCAAGAAATAATTTATTTATCGCAGGTGATGACGATCAGGCGATATATGGCTGGCGAGGAGCAAGTCACCAAATTATTTTATCTTTTCCAAAAGAATTTGATAACACTACGATTATCGCACTTAATACGAATTATCGATCCAATCCTTTTATCGTCGGGCTTGGAAATGAAGTTATCAAACTAAACCAGGAGCGTTTTGATAAAGAGCTCTATTCTGTGCGTGAAGAAGGTGTACAACCTTTTTACGCAAGACCTGCTACGACTCTTGATGAAGCAAATCAAATTTTGCAGCTCATTCAAGAAAAAGTAGATAGCGGCGAACGCAACTTTAAAGATTTTTGTTTACTGTATCGCACACATTCTGTAAGCCGTTCGTTACTTGATCAGCTTACAATTCACAAAATCCCGTTTATTAAGCACGGGGCGAGTCAATCATTTTATGAACATTCTTTAATTAAGCCTGTATTAGATCATTTAAGACTGGTGATTGAACCGTTTCGACTAGAATCACTTTCAAATATATTGCCAACGATGTATATCGGGCGTGATGATTGTATTTCATTTATTGAACGTGAACAATGGAAATATGGCGAGGGGCGGTTCCCTTCTCTTCTTCATTTCTTATTATTAAATCCGAGCTTGAAACCTTTTCAAGTAAAAAAGGTAAATGAGCGTATCGATTTTATTAAATTTATAAAAGAATTAGAACCGAAAAAAGCATTAAAAGAAATTATTCATGGTAAAGGAAAGTATTTAGAGTACTTACAAAGTAACGATCGTTCTTCCTTTACGATGCATAAAGATATACAAGAAGAAATGTTAGAAGAATTAATGGAGTCAGCAACTCGTTTCACCGATATTCCAGCATACTTACAATTTATTGATGAAGCAATTCAAGGTCAAAAAGAAATGGAAGCATTAAAAACAATGCCGGAAAAAAATGCTGTTTCGCTTATGTCTATTCATAACGCAAAAGGCCTTGAATTTCCATGCGTCTTTTTACTTGGAGCGAGCGATGGTATTCTTCCCCATACTTCTTCTTTAAAAGATGCAAATGATCGTGTTACAGAGACTTCTGAAGCTTTAGAAGAAGAACGTCGACTACTTTATGTCGCAATTACACGTGCGAAAGAAGAACTTTACATTTCCTCTCCGCAATTTTTTAGAGGAAAAAAATTAGATATATCTCGTTTTTTATATACTGCGCGAAAAGATTTACCTGAAAAGACATCCACTAAATAAGGATGTCTTTTTTTATATTGCATTATGTACATCCCTACTATATAAATTCCCTGCTTTTATCGTAAGAATTAACGTAATATCAACCATATCTCATTCATATTGTAATAGTGTATGTCAGAACTCACGATAAGGAGTGAACATAATGAGCTGCAATTGTAACGAAGACCATCATCACCATGATTGTGATTTCAACTGTGTATCGAATGTCGTTCGTTTTATACATGAATTACAAGAATGCGCAACTACAACATGTGGATCCGGTTGCGAAGTTCCATTTTTAGGTGCACATAACAATGCATCAGTAGCGAATACACGTCCTTTTATTTTATACACAAAGACTGGAGAACCTTTTGAAGCATTTGCACCATCTTCAAGCCTTACTAGTTGCCGATCTCCCATTTTCCGCGTAGAAAGTATAGATGATGATGACTGTGCTGTACTCCGTGTATTGACTGTAGTTTTAGGTGATGGTACCTCTGTACCACCTGGTGACGACCCAATCTGTACGTTTTTAGCTGTACCAAATGCAAGGCTAGTGTCGACATCTACTTGTATTACTGTTGATTTAAGTTGTTTCTGCGCTATTCAATGCTTACGTGATGTTTCTATATAAAACTAAATATTAATTTAAGCATGGATTGGGTGGCAGAGTTTTCTGCCACCCAATCCATGCTTAAAAGCTATTATTATGTATTTTTCATAAAATTGGGAACTTGTCTAGAACATAGAACCTGTCCTTTTCATTAACTGAAAGTAGAAACAGATAAAGGAGTGAAAAACATGTTCTCTTCTGATTGCGAATTTACTAAAATCGATTGCGAGGCGAAACCAGCTAGTACACTACCTGCCTTCGGTTTTGCTTTCAACGCGTCTGCACCTCAGTTCGCTTCACTATTCACACCATTACTATTACCTAGCGTAAGTCCAAACCCAAATATTACTGTTCCTGTAATAAATGATACAGTAAGTGTTGGAGATGGCATTCGAATTCTACGAGCTGGTATTTATCAAATCAGTTATACATTAACAATTAGTCTTGATAACTCACCTGTTGCACCAGAAGCTGGTCGTTTCTTCTTATCATTGGGTACGCCAGCTAACATTATTCCTGGATCAGGTACAGCAGTTCGTTCTAACGTTATTGGTACTGGTGAAGTAGACGTATCCAGTGGTGTTATTCTTATTAACTTAAATCCTGGTGATTTAATTCAAATTGTACCAGTTGAGTTAATTGGAACTGTAGATATTCGTGCTGCAGCATTAACAGTTGCACAAATTAGCTAGTAAAAAGCGGTATTTCTTCATTAGAAATACCGCTTTTTATATTTATAATAAAAAACACTCACAGTAATATGAGTGTTTCATTCTTCATAATGTTTTATTGTGTTCTTCTTTTTCCCGCAATTACATCCCTTTTTCTTCACAAACCCTTGTTGTTGTAATTGTTCTTGGTATGCCTGTTGTTGTGCTTGGTGTTGTTGCTGTATATGATACCATTGCTGCAGGTCATATGAATTTTGCCTTGGACTATTACTCACAGCAAACATCTCCTCTACTGTCAATTCTGTCTATTCACTATATGAACAACTCTTTATTTCCGTTCCCTCATTCTTTTAAACTCCGCTTTTTCTCGTATTATGAAAATATATTATTCTCCCATAAAATATCCTGTAATCGTTTCAATGATTGCTGCTGCTCCTGCAATAGCTAATAATGCAAGTAACGGCTCTGCAACGATAGGGATCCAATTATATAAAACTAATAAAAAAGCACTAACCCATACACCTGTACACCAATAGCAGCTTAATAATTCGCCAATCCACTTTCTTAATCCTTTACCTTTTACTTTTGTAAAAGTTGATACACTTCCATCCGGCTCTGTAATCTCTACTTCGTCAATAAACGGTCTTCGCAAAAAAGCTGTAATTTTATCATAAACAATTAAACGGGTTAGCCTAAAGGCAGCTAACGCAAAAATAAAAAATAAAAGCCAGCTTGTAAACAGCATGATTCCACCTTCCCTTATCTTCTTTCGCCTATTTAAAAAAAAAGCTCTTGAGATTGTGACCAAATCTCCTCGACTCCAATATCTTATTAATGTAAATACAAACAAGAAGATAAGGAGTGACATTAATGAGTTGTAACGAAAATAAACACCATAGCTCTTCTCATTGTGTAGTTGACGTTGTAAAATTCATCAATGAATTACAAGATTGTTCTACAACAACGTGTGGATCTGGTTGTGAAATTCCATTTTTAGGTGCACACAACACTGCATCGGTAGCAAATACACGCCCTTTTATTTTATACACAAAAGCTGGAGCACCATTTGAAGCATTTGCACCATCTGCAAGCCTTACTAGCTGCCGATCTCCAATTTTCCGTGTGGAAAGCGTAGATGACGATAGCTGTGCTGTACTACGTGTGTTAACTGTAGTATTAGGTGATACTTCCCCTGTACCACCTAATGATGACCCAATTTGTACGTTTTTAGCTGTACCAAATGCAAGACTAGTATCGACATCTACTTGCATTACTGTAGATTTAAGCTGTTTCTGTGCGATTCAGTGCTTACGCGACGTTTCTATCTAATAAATGAAGTAAACTAAAAAACTATTGGGGTGGTAGAAGCTTTCTACCACCTTTACATATTTAAAAACCTGCCATACTAATCGATTGGATATCATCTATAGACAACTTAATATCTCGCATACTATTTGGCGGCATAATAGCTACAATTCCATTACGATACGATATAATTGATCCAACATATGAGACTGTAGCTGTTTTTATTCTGCACCTTATTTTCGGAATATAATGAGGGCGGTTTAATAAAAAATGAATCTTCTCTTCATTATTCATATCCTTAAATGATTTATTATACGGGACAGTTTTCACTGGCTCATGCTGTTCTTTCTGTTCTTGCTGCTCTTGTACTTGTTCCTCTTCTTCTATTTTTTCTTCTACTTGTTGCTCTTCTTGTTGCTCTATTACCTCTTCCACAGCACTACTTACAATATTTTCGTTTCTATTACTTTCCTCTTTTCGATCTTCATTTTCAAAGTTTGTTAAGATAATTCTTTTTATTTTCGGTGCAGCAAGTTCCAAATTTACTTGCGCAATATATAACAACGGTTTTCCAACTGTTGAACTTTTATTTTTATTCTTCACACTCGTCCCTCCCACTTCCATACGTAGCTGAATAAATTGTGTACTATTATAGTTATATTCATAACGTGGTAAGAACTTTCGTTAAAAATTGTTCTTTCTAAGAACAAATAAAAAGGACAATCTCAACATTTAGAGATTGTCCTTTAAAAATTAATATTATATTTATCCTAGGATATGATACCCTGAATCAACGTGAATGTTTTCTCCTGTTACGCCTCGTGCTAAATCACTGAATAAGAATACTGCCGTATCCCCAACTTCTTCTGGAGTTGTTGTACGACGAAGTGGTGCGCGCTCCTCAATTTCTCTTAAAATTGAGTTAAAGTCGCCTACGCCTTTTGCAGATAACGTACGAATTGGTCCTGCAGAAATAGCGTTAACGCGAATGCCGTGTTGGCCTAAATCGTTAGCTAAATATTTTACGCTCGCTTCTAATGAAGCTTTCGCAACACCCATAACGTTATAGTTTTTCACAACGCGCTCGCCGCCAAGGTATGTTAACGTTAAAATATTTCCGCCTTCTGTCATTACTTTCTTCGCTTCTCTTGCTACAGCTGTTAAAGAGAATGCACTAATATTTTGTGCAAGTAAAAATCCATCGCGAGAAGTATCTACAAATTCACCTTTTAAATCATCACGATTTGCAAAAGCAATACAGTGTGCAACACCGTGAATTGTACCAACCTCTTGCTTGATTGTTTCAAAGCAAGCTGTAAGTTCTTCATCATTTGTTACATCACAAGGTAATACAAGTGATTCTTGCCCTTCTAATGTTTCCGCTAATTCACGAACGTTTCTTTCTAAACGTTCTCCTGCATATGTGAATATTAATTTTGCACCTGCATTATGCAAAGAGCGAGCAATTCCCCACGCAATACTTCTTTGGTTCGCAACGCCCATAACAACAAATGTTTTCCCTTGTAATAGTTCCATGATATATCCTCCCAGAATTGCTTATACTTGTTATTAGTACCTGATACTATAATTATAGTACCATAAAACCTCTTAAAGGCAAACAAAAAAGTCATTAACTTAAATTTTGTTAATGACTTTTTGTTTCTATAAAAAACCGCTCTAATCCTTCTTCCCAAGAAGGCATTTGTGAAAAACCATTTAATCGTAGCATGTTATGTTGGAAAACAGAATATTTCGGTCTCGCTGCCGCCGATCCAAATTCTTCGGTTGAAACAGGTAATACATTCACTTTCATATTTGCATCCGAGAATATTTTTTTTGCAAATTCAAACCAAGAACATGAACCTCTATTTGATACATGATACGTACCGTATAAAGAAGTGTGAATGAGCTTATTAATCATCACATTTAAATCCGCCACATAAGTAGGAGAACCAATTTGATCCGCTACAACAGATAATTCTGCTCTTTCTTTTCCTAACCGCATCATCGTTTTCACAAAATTGTTTCCATACTTACCATATAACCACGATGTTCGAACGATAAAATATTTATTATGTAACTCTTTGACAAACTGCTCTCCCGCATACTTAGAAGCCCCGTATACATTTATCGGTGATGGATTATGAAACTCATGATAGCCATCTGGTCTGTCACCTTGAAATACATAATCGGTACTAATATAAACTAATTTCGCCCCTACTAATTGTGAAGCAACCGCTACATTTCGAGCCCCTATTGCATTTATTACATAAGCAAGATCTTGTTCTTTCTCGGCATGATCAACCTTCGTATACGCTGCACAATGAATAATTATGTGTGGCCTTATTTCTTGTACCACTTGCTGCATTCGGGATATATTTGTTATATCTAGTAACTTTTTATCAAATGGATATATGTCATATTCTTCAGGATTTAACTCTTCTTGTAGTTGCTTTCCCAATTGACCATTTGCTCCCGTTATGATAATCCGTTCTTTCATTTATATGCCCCTTATTTTTCTTTTAATGGTTTCCACC
Source organism: Bacillus cereus group sp. MS39 (assembly GCF_040448665.1). Classification (NCBI taxonomy): domain Bacteria; kingdom Bacillati; phylum Bacillota; class Bacilli; order Caryophanales; family Bacillaceae; genus Bacillus; species Bacillus cereus group sp. MS39. The sequence goes on from NZ_CP123058.1 coordinate 4,196,566, forward strand.
ATTCTATATGATGTTCATACCATTCCACCGTTTCTTTTAGCCCCTGTTCAAACGTATACTGCGGTTCCCACCCGAGCTCATTCTTCATCTTTTGTGCATCAATCGCATAACGACGATCATGCCCTAAACGGTCTGTAACATACGCAATATCTTCTTTCGTTTTTCCTAAGAGAGAAATAATTTGTTCCACAACATCTACATTGGTTTTTTCATTATTTCCACCTATATTATATACTTCTCCTATACGTCCCTTATGCAGAACAACATCAATCGCACTACAATGATCCGTTACATGTAACCAATCTCTTACATTTAATCCATCGCCATATAACGGTAATTTTTTCCCTTCCAGCGCATTCGTAACCATTAATGGAATTAGTTTTTCAGGATATTGATACGGCCCATAGTTATTGGAGCAACGCGTTACTAAAACTGGTAATTGATATGTTTTATAATAAGATAAAGCTATCATGTCGGCGCTCGCTTTACTTGAAGAATATGGACTATTTGGAGCTAATGGAGTTTCCTCGGTAAATCGACCTGTTTTCCCTAAAGAGCCGTACACCTCATCTGTTGATATTTGCACGAGTTTAATATGTGGATATTTTTTTACTAATTCTAATAATGTGACTGTCCCAATTACATTTGTATCATAAAAAGGAATCGGATTTTCAATACTACGGTCCACATGTGATTCAGCTGCGAAATTTACAATCACATGGACGTCTCGCTCTTTTATGACATGCTCTAGCAGCTCTCCATTTTGAATTTCCCCTTTTACAAAAGAGTAATTCGGATGATCTTGAAGAGACTGTACATTATTTAAGTTTCCACTATATGTTAATGCATCGTAATTAATAATTTTATATGTTTCATAGCTTTGTAACATGTAATGAACAAAGTTACTTCCAATAAATCCAGCCCCACCTGTTACTAATATATTCATAAACAACTCTCCTACTCAAAAGCTATCTTCACATTCCTGAAGCAACGGTAATATTCGATCTTTGTCAGACAAAATAGGACTTGTTACCGGCCATGGAATTGCTAAATCTTTATCTTCCCAAAGTACCCCTGAGTCATGATCGGCACTATAATACTCATCTACTTTATACATAACAATAGTATGCGGCACAAGTGTACAAAAACCATGTGCAAATCCTTTCGGCACTAACAATTGCCGATGATTATCCGCGCTTAAAATATATCCTCTCCACTGTTTAAACGTTGGTGAATCTTTTCGCAAATCAACGATAACGTCATAGATTGCTCCTTGCATAGCTTGAATAAGTTTCGTTTGTGCTTTTGGATTTTTTTGAAAGTGTAGTCCCCGAATCGTTCCCGCTTCTGCTGAATAAGAAACATTATCCTGCACAAACGAATACGTAACCCCTAATGCTTCTAGCACCTTCTTATTATAACTTTCAGTAAAAAAGCCACGCTCATCTCCAAATAACCTCGGTTCTAACAATTTTGCGTCGGTAAAGTTTGTTTCTACAACTTTCATATTCTCACCTATTCTCCGTTAAACTGTTTACCAAAGTTTATATCCCGCGCTAACGTATTCGCCTTTTGAAGAGAAATATGAGTTCCCGCATCAGTCCACCAACCGCTCATTTCATTATAAGTAAGTACCCCTCGTTTTAAATACCAATTATTAATATCAGTAATCTCAAGTTCTCCCCTTGCAGAAGGTTTTAATTCTTTTATATAAGAAAAAACTTTCGAATCATACAAATAAATTCCTGTAACTGCATAGGAACTTTTCGGCTCTTTCGGTTTTTCTTCAATTTCAATTATTTTTCGGTTTTGAATATTCGCTACACCAAATCTCTCCGGATCATCTACAGATTGCAGCAGTACTTTCGCACCTTCTTTTTGATTTGCAAACTCTTCAACATACGGACGAATGTCATCAGAAAAGATATTATCCCCTAATATAACTACCATGCGATCATTCCCAACGAAATCCTCACAAAGCCCTAATGCTTGTGCAATTCCGCCAGCCTTATCTTGCACACGATACGTAAAGGACACGCCAAACTCTTGACCGCTCCCTAAAAAACTAACAACATCCCCCATATGCTCTTTACCTGTAATAATCATAATATCTGTAATCTCGCATTGTTTTAGCTTATATACCGCATGATAAATCATTGGGTAACGTCCAACAGGAAGCAAATGTTTATTTGTTACTTTCGTTATTGGATATAATCTAGATCCAGTTCCACCTGCTAAAATAATTCCTTTCATCCTGCATCTCTCCCTTATGATGGAGATAGTATATCTTTGTAATGTTCTACAAACACTTTCCGATACTTCTCATATGTATCCGCATCAAACTCATCCCCGTTGTAATGTATACACCATAAATTTGCTTGATTAGGGATACCAATTAAATAACCCGCCTTTTGAAACTCTAAAGACTGCGACACATCATAAAAGTGGAATCCTTGAAACAAGTCTTCTCGCCATGGAATATCATATTGTGTGGCCATTAATAATCCATCAATTGCCTGAACTGACATAAATGATTGATTCTTATAAAACAGCTGATCCAAATTTAATAATTGATAATTCTGTCTCCTGTACTCAATCACTTTCCCTACCAAATTTTTTCCTTCCCACCATATCCCGTTGCTCGGTAAAAATTGAGCACCAGCTACGCCAATTAAACCAAGTTTTTCATTATCTTTAAAAAGAGAAATGAGTGTATAAAACATCTCTCGATTAATAAGATAAGTATCTTGATGTATATAAACCTTATACTTCGCGGGATATGAAAGTGCTCGGTTATATGCACTTGCCATACTTTTCGCATCTCGTATCGGAAAAATTTGTACGACATAACCAGGGGGAACAAAAAGGTTTTGTATTTGTCTCTCGCATTGTTCAAATAGCTCTTCATTATTTATACAAACAACGACTAATATTGTATGATCCTTCATCTTGTAGCCCCTCTATTCGTCTTGATTTACATCTGACATATAGTGCTCCACAAATATCTTTCTGTACTTTTCATAGTTGGTCATATTCACATCAATATGATAATGAATGCACCACGCATCACGCTGTACAGGAACCCCAACTGTATAGCCAGCTTTTCTAAATTCAAATGATTGAGATACATCATAAAAATCAAACCCATCAAACAAGTCTTCCCGCCACGGAATATCGTATTGCGTTGCCATTAATAATCCATCAATACATTCTACAGGCATAAATGTTTTTGACTCATGGTACGGCTTTTCTTGACTTGCCATATAATATAAATCATTCATATAACCAATTACTTTCCCAACAACTCCTCTGCCTACATTCCATGTTCCATTTGGAGGAACATATTGGGCTCCAACCATACCGATCATTCCAAGATGTTCATGTTCCTGAAACAATTGAAGTAATCCATATAAAAATCCTACATTTACAATGAAAACATCTTGATGTATATACACTTTATATTTTGCTGGATGCGAAATTGCTTGATTATATCCGCTCGTCATACTTTTCGCATTCCGAATCGGCATAAACTGTATCGTATATCCTGGAGGAACTGGCAATTGTAATATATGTCGCGCACATTGTGCATACATTTTCCGATCATTTATACACGTAACAAATAATATTGTTTTATCTGCCGTACTCATAATTGTGATTTTTCTGCTTCAATAATATATTGAAATACAACCGTCTCAGCCATGAAGCCACTTCCAAGACGATATTTTTTACAAATTCCATATAACTCCTCGATAAGCGGTTCATACATTTTATGATCAACATATACACGATCTACTTTACTAATCGAATAACCTGCTTTTAAAAACATTCGTAGCATTTCATTAAATGTAAAGAAACGAATATGTGTTTTATCTAATAGACCATATTCTGTATACGTCCAGTTTCCAGCGAGTAAGGGAGCTAATACTGAAATGTGAGAAATGTTCGGTATACTAGCCAAAATTACACCATTTTGCTTTATATATGGTTTTACTTTTTCTATTACAGCCCACGGATCAAATAAATGCTCTAATACGTCCCCAAATATAACGCAATCAAATTGCTCCTCCTCATACGGCATATCCATTGTTTCTATATCACCTAAAATAACATGATCTAGTTTTTCTTTTGCTTTTTCTGCCGCCTCTGGGAATGCCTCAATTCCAGATACACGTGTGCCATTTTCTTTTATGGCAGCTCCCAATGCACCACTCGAGCAACCGATATCAAGAACTTCTTTCCATTCCTTTTTTATATGCTTTAATAAATTCGGATTCACTGCATTATAATAATGCCCAGACTTTTCTTCATATAAAGAATTTTTTGGGGAATTCATTTCACACACTCCTTATGCAAATTGAATTTGAAATATAAACTTCATATGAAGTCTATAGATGTAACCAGTACTGGTTACATTACCGATACTTTACTATATAACCAATCTATTAGAGTTAGAATCGTAATAAAAACGCAACCTATAACTATTTATATTGTTCATCAAAAACACTCCGAAAATATTTGCGATTGTATTCAATTGCAGCATTATTCGGAACATAAGAAGCTGCTAATTCATTGTAATAATAAGCTTTATCTTGCTCGCCTAACTTGCTATAACAAATACACATTTGTAAATAGGGAATCCATGTGTAGCTAGCTGGACTGTGAAAAGGACTCTCTGTTGCCATTGTCACTTCTGTTGCAAGTTTAAACCAAAAAATTGCCTCATTATATTTTTGTTGATCCATATATATATATCCTATTCTTGTACAATTCTCTCCTCTAGGGACATCATACCGAAATGACTTTACACAAGATTCAACTGCCTTCTCCCACATTCCAAGCTTTGCATAGCAATCTCCTAATTTACCACATGCATAAATTTTCTCTTCATACCAACCTTCGTCTTGATTAAGAAATGTTTCATATAGCAGAACTGCATCATCATATTTTTGATTATCCATAGATTCATTCGCGTAATAAAACAAATCTCTCGGACTCAATTCCTCTCCAGCTGCCACGGCATCTTGAAAAATCTTCAAATTGCGGTTCGTTACTTTCTTTTCTTTTTTATGCGTAATCGCAACATTACTATTAAAAATCTCACCAAAAATAGCTAAATACTCATGCACCTTTCCAAACCATTGAAATTCTTTTTCACGCTTTACAAGCCGATATCTTTTTGTACAGTATAAAGGTTTCCCATTAGAATCCATTACAAGATGATAAGGCATCGAAACAGCATCCACATTAGAATCTAATTCTTTTTTTAATAGCTTCAATGCCTCTTGAGCATCTTCTAATAACACATCATCAGCATCTAGCCATAATATATATTCTTGCGTTGCTTTTGAAAAAGAAAAATTTCTAGCTGCCGCAAAATCATTAATCCATGGAAAGTCATATATGTTAGAGGTATATTGAGCTACAATTTCTTTCGTTCGATCAATGGAACCTGTATCAACTATAATAATTTCATCAACGATTTTTTCTACTGCGTCTAAACATCGACCGATTGTATCTTCCTCATCTCGAACAATCATACATAAACTAATTGTAATTCCTTGCTTGTTCAACATAATCACCCTCTTCCAAATCAATCATATGTTATACATACAATAAACTTTCCACTTTTTTAACTTGCACAAGCAGTTTAAGATTTCTTTTCAATAATTCAAATGTCCGTGTCATTTTCTTCCGGTTTTGCATCTACTATATAATGAACGCTTTATGGAGGTGAATTTATGTCAAATAATAATTATTCAGATGGATTAAATCCCGATGAATCTTTATCAGCTAGTGCATTTGACCCTAATCTTGTAGGACCAACATTACCACCAATACCACCGTTTACCCTTCCTACCGGGCCGACTGGACCGACTGGACCGACTGGGCCGACTGGGCCAACTGTACCAACTGGACCAACTGGACCGACTGGACCAACTGGACCAACTGGGCCGACTGGACCGACTGGACCGACTGGACCGACTGGACCGACTGGGCCAACTGGACCGACTGGACCGACTGGACCGACTGGGCTAACTGGACCGACTGGACCGACTGGGCCAACTGGACCGACTGGACCGACTGGACCGACTGGACCGACTGGACCGACTGGACCGACTGGACCGACTGGGCCAACTGGTGCGACTGGTGCTACCGGACCGACTGGACCAACTGGGCCGACTGGGCCAACTGGGCCGACTGGGCCAACTGGACCTTCTGGCTTAGGACTTCCAGCAGGATTGTATGCCTTTAACTCAGCTACAGTTTCTTTGGCTCTTGGGATTAATGATCCAGTACCATTTAATACCGTTGGATCTCAGTTTGGTACGGCAATTTCTCAAATGGATGCCGATACTTTCGTAATTAGTGAAACTGGCTTCTATAAAATTACTGTTATTGCTTATACAGCGGCAGTAAGTTTATTAGGAAGTCTTGGGATTCAAGTTAATGGAGTTAATGTACCGGGTGCGGGCACAAGCTTAATTTCACTTGGAGCTCCTATCGTTATCCAAGCCATTACACAAATTACTACAACACCATCACTAGTTGAAGCAGTTGTTACAGGAATTGGATTATCGCTAGCTCTTGGTACAAGTGCATCAATTATCATTGAGAAAATCGCTTAATTTTGTACGTAGCAGTAAGACTGATATCAGTTTTACTGCTTTTTCATTGTTAAATTCAATCATTAAATCTTTCTTTTCTACATAGTCATAATGTTGTATGACATTCCGCAGGAGGCACTTATATGGAAAATAAATCAGCTGTTCAGCTTTATCTTGAGCTATTAAAGAAAACAATTTTATTTGAAATATGGTTAGAATACGAACCATACTTACCTGCTTCGTTACATATATCTAAAGAGCTATCATATGAACCAGTTACAGTTCCGCTTCCTTTATTTCTTAAGCAATACGTAGAAAATCACAATTTGAAAATCGTTGATCCTAACGTTTCAAAAAGTGAGCGTCAAGGTGGTAAGGATTGGCCAAGAGCAGCACACAGTATGGTTGGCCGAAAACGTATGAATCAATTACATGAGGCTATGGAAACTGTTGTAAGGGAAAATATAGAAGGTGATTTTATTGAAACTGGTGTATGGCGCGGAGGATCATGCATTTTTATGAATGGTTTTTTACAAGCAAACAACATTACGGATCGTACTGTATGGGTTGCCGATTCGTTTGAAGGTCTGCCAGCACCTAACTTAGAACAATATCCGAAAGATTACGGTGATTATTTGCACACATTCGATTACTTACGAGTTTCTTTAGAAACAGTGCAAGAAAACTTTAGAAAATACGATTTATTAAATGATCAGGTGAAATTTTTAAAGGGTTGGTTTAAAGATACCTTGCCTTCAGCACCGGTAGAAAAAATTGCAATTGCTCGCCTTGATGGTGATATGTATGAATCAACGATGGATAGCCTTGTAAACTTATACGATAAAGTTTCAACAGGCGGCTATATTATTATTGATGATTACGGATTGGTAACATGCGCAGAGGCTGTAACAGATTTCAGAAATGAAAGAAACTTAAAAGCTCCTATTACTAAGATTGATGATTTCGGTATTTATTGGCGAAAAGAATAGAATACAATTTTATTTTTTGAGGGGTTCTATTACACTACTTATTCATAAGAACTAATTGTGTAAAGTTCCCCTCACTATAAATGATTAACTTATATATACAATAGAAATCCCCTACTTTACTACAAGGACGGAGTGAATGTATGAACGAAAACGAGAAAAAAATCACATTAATTCCACCCCCAGAACTCGTTCAATATGTAGGTGGTAATTTTGAAGAAGTTGGAAAAGAATTTATGCAGTATTTTATTGAAATTGGCAATTTAAAATCAAATGAAACAGTGTTAGATGTAGGCTGTGGCATTGGCCGAATGGCGGTTCCATTAATGAATTATTTAAGCGATGAAGGTACTTATTATGGCTTTGACTTATTCAATACGGGAATTACATGGTGCAAAAATAACATTTCTACACGCCGTAACAATTTCCATTTTGAACATGTCGATATATATAATCAATTCTACAATCCCGATGGAAAAGAAGATGCTTCCCAATACAAGTTTCCATATGAAGATGAATCATTCGATTTTATTTTTTTAACGTCTGTATTTACCCATCTCCTTCCGAAAGAATTAGAACATTACGTATGCGAGATTGCACGAGTTCTGAAAAAAGATGGGAGATGTTTTATTACTTTCTTTTTAATTAACCCTGAATCATCCTATTACTTAAATGCAGGACTAAGTACGTTAGGTTTTTATCATCAAATTGACAATTGTTATGTTCTAAATAAAGATATCCCTAATTTCGCAGTTGCCTATCCTGAGGAAGATATTCGTGCCCTATTAAATAAACATGGGCTAGAAATACAGTCCCCCCCTCATTATGGTTCATGGTGTAGCAGAACTGAACACACAAGTTATCAAGATATTATTCTTACACAAAAAACTTCTGAAAGGTAGTTGTATATGAATAATATAAAAAATCCGCCTCTCGTTTCTATCCTTATTCCCACCTATAATCGACCACATTATTTTAAAATTGCTTTAGAAAGTGCATTAGCGCAAACGTATTCAAATATTGAAATTATTGTAGGGGACGATAGTACAAATAATGAAACAGAAAAATTAATATACAGACATTATTTACATAAGCATAAACATATAACATACATTCGAAATGCCTCTACTCTAGGACAATTTCATAACGCCCTCATGCTCTTAGAACAGTCAAATGGAGAGTACATAAATTTCTTAATGGACGATGATACATTTTATAATAATAAAATCGAAAAAATGATGTTTCATTTTCAACAAGACTTAAATAAGAATCTCGCGCTTATCACATCCTATCGCACTTGGATTGATGATAATGGAGATATAATTGAACAACATCCCTCCATGAAAAAATTATATGATGAAGATACTCTACTAAATGGGAAAGATTTTGGAAACCGTATGCTTCTAGCAGGACAAAATATTATCGGTGAGCCTACAATCGTACTCTTTAGAAAAAACCTATTAACGGAACCTTTCGGCACTTTAAATGGCAGAAAATATGGTTGTAGTGTTGATATGGCCTCTTGGATAAGTTTACTTTCAAAAGGCGATGCGATGTATATAACTGAGCCCTTAAGTTCATTCCGTCTTCATACTGGACAGCAAGTACGTCACAAATTCCTTGAGGGCTGTGAAGATTTTTCTCAGCTCGTTTTAACCTCGAAAAAGTATGGTTTCTTACAAGACGCCAAATATTATAAAAAAGGTTTGATAAGAGCTTACGGATGGTATAAAAATGCGACCAAATTTTACGATCTATTTCCAAACCTCATTCCAGATAAAAATACACATGCACGACTTTCTTATTGTTTAAATATCATTACAAAAGAGCTCCGTGCAATATAGTCCATCACAAGGGAGGAGCTATTCCTTCCTCGTGATGTATGACTTCCTACAAATAGTGGAATAAATGTATGAATAGTCTGCTTGTATATTATTTTTTTCATGACATGATCCATTATACTTACTAGGCGATAGAAAGGAATACATACATTGAAAGATCCAAATTCTCAATATCAAATAGACTACGTATTACTATTCATCTTATTTGCCATTGGGACTGTTAGTTGCTTTGCAATTGCAAGTGCACAAGCCTCTTTACCACCATTTTTGCAAAATGTAAATTTTGTATTAAAGCAAATCCAATGGTACTTCATTGGATTTATAGCCATCGGTTTTATTATGATTATCGATTTCGATCGTTATCAAAAAATTGCTTGGTATTTATATAGCTTTGCATTGGTACTACTAATTGGACTAGAACTTCAAGTACCAGGTGCCGTTACAATAAAAGGTGCGACCGCTTGGTACAGGCTTCCAGGCATCGGAAATTTCCAGCCTTCTGAAATTATGAAATTGTTTTTAATTATCGTCACCGGACGAATTATAGCAAATCACAATGAGAAATATTTTTTCCGAACAATACACGACGATTTTTTATTACTCGGAAAAATATGTGCAACAAGTTTGCCACCCCTACTACTTGTTGCAAAGGAACCTGATTTAGGAAACACAATGGTAATTTCAGCTATGCTCGCAGCAATGATACTAGTTTCTGGTATACGTTGGCGTTTTATTTTCGGATTAGTTTCTGGTATTTTTGTAGCTGGCGTTACATTAACGTATATTTTTTTTACTCATACAAAATTCTTTAAAGCACACATTTTACAAGAATATCAACTAAATCGCTTCTACGGCTGGTTAGCGCCATACAAATATGATGCGCAAGGCTATCAATTAAGACAAGCTTTCTTAGCTACTGGATCAGGGGAAATGCAAGGAAAAGGTTGGGAAAATGGACAAGTATACTTTCCAGAACCACATACAGATTTTATTTTCACCAATGTCGCTGAGCAATTCGGCTTCTTAGGTGCAAGTGTCATTATTTCACTTTTTTTCCTACTTATTTTCCGCATGATTCATATCGCTTTAGAAAGTAATGACCCTTTCGGTAGTTACATCTGTGCTGGTACAATCGGAATGTTTACCTTTCAAGTATTTCAAAATATCGGGATGACCATCGGATTACTACCTATTACAGGAATTACATTACCCCTTATGAGCTACGGAGGAAGTTCCTTACTCACATACATGATAGCGATTGGATTCGTTTTAAATGTTCGCTCAAGAACGAAAATCTTTATGTTTAAATGACGAGCAAAAACAGTATATTTTTATCTCTATCCTTTTTTAGATATACTAATGAAAAATATGGTGGAGGTTTAAATATGAAATTTGACATTATAGGGGATATTCATGGATGCTTTCAAGAGTTTCAAGATTTAACGACGAAACTCGGATACAACTGGAATAGTGACCTGCCGTTTCACCCTGACCAACGTAAGCTTGCTTTTGTTGGTGATATTACAGATCGCGGCCCTCATTCATTACGTATGATTGAAATTGTATGGGAACTTGTCATAAATAAAAAAGTAGCTTATTACGCTCCGGGAAATCACTGTAATAAACTATACCGTTTTTTCCTTGGGCGTAATGTGACAATCGCTCATGGACTCGAAACAACTGTTGCCGAATATGAAGCACTGCCTTCTCATAAACAAAACATTATAAAAGAAAAATTCATCACACTTTATGAGCAATCCCCTTTATATCACGTACTCGATGAGAAAAGGTTAATTGTATGTCACGCTGGAATTCGGCAAGATTACATAGGAAGACAAGATAAAAAAGTACAGACCTTTGTATTATATGGCGATATTACAGGAGAAAAACATGCTGACGGCTCTCCTGTCCGTCGCGACTGGGCACAAGAATATAAAGGAAAAGCTTGGATTGTATATGGACATACACCCGTTAAAGAACCTCGCTTCGTAAATCATACAGTCAATATTGACACTGGCGCTGTATTTGGTGGCAAACTAACCGGACTACGTTATCCTGAGATGGAGACCGTTTCCGTCCCTTCCTCCCTGTCTTTTGTCCATGAGAAATTCCGCCCAATTTCATAACGACCCTTATTTAGATATCATTCACAAATTACGAGGATTACCGTATCATTTAGGAGGCTCTCCTATAAAAACTAGGTAAAGTAATTAAAAAAAGATGCAATAAAGTGCATCTTTTTTTAATTACACGGCATATACTGTCGCAGGAGGTGACAGAATGAAGAAAAAATCTTTTAAACAAAAAAGAAAATGCCCGCCTTTTTATCTGCCCATGTACGGAATTAACAACTGGTGCAGCATTCGAGCTGCAGCTTTAGAAGAACTGGACGGACAAGGGGCTTCCCCCAAAAACAAAGCTAAACCAAAATATGTCTCTTTAGAAAATGCTGTAATGAGCCGCATAATCGATAATAGAAAAACAAAGATGCAGCAAAAAAATAAACCTCTCTCTACTCACACTGAACAGGTTGTGCCTTCTGAGCAAACAGAGAAAAATACAGAAGAAGACATCCCTGTAGCAATAAATAAAAAAGCAGAATCAGAAATTCCAGCTGCTATTATAAATCAAGTGAAAAAAATAAGAGAAGCATTAGCACCATCCAATGATATACAAACAGAAAAAACGATCATAATTCAAACTCCTACACCTGAAAATACAAAAGTAAAAAAAGGGGGACGATATGCACATGCAGAGGGGCTTCACTCTAATGCAGAGGGTACAGCTTCACATGCAGAAGGACTTCTTACACACGCAAAAGCTTCTTTCTCTCATGCGGAAGGATCAAAAACGAAAGCAACTGGACATAGTTCCCATAGTGAAGGAAGTGAAACGACAGCAGGTGGCTCTTATTCTCATGCGGAAGGTAAACATACAATTGCTTTAGGCGAAGCAGCACATGCAGAAGGAACCGCGACTATCGCTAACGGATTCTCTTCTCATGCGGAAGGTAATCATACATCAACAGCTCATTTTGCAGGTAGCCATATTATGGGGCGCTTCGGCACAGCAGAAGAATCTTATTCTTGGTTTATTGCAAACGGCACAAATGAAACCGATCATAATATCGGTGCAAAGTGGCTTGCTCATAATGGGGAAATGTATATTGATGGCGCTTCTTACAATGCAAGTGGAACTGATTTTGCACAAATGTTTGAAACAACAGACAATCATTTTATTGATGTAGGTTATTTCGTTACATTTAGTAGCGAAGAAAAAATTCGGATCGCTACTTCAAACGATTCATTCATTTTAGGAATATCTAGTGCAACCCCCGCCCTTATAGGAAATAGCGGTGCTTTAAGTTGGCAAAAACGCTATAAAACAGATAACTTTGGAAAACGCCAATATGTACGTACGGAATCGCAAGACATACAACCTCTTTTAAATACAGAATGGGATCCAACTTGCAAATATATAGCAAGAAAAGATCGTACCGAGTGGCTTCCTGTCGGGTTAATTGGACAAATGTTAGTACGCGATGACGGTACTTGCGAAACGCATGGATATTGTCGTCCAAATAACGATGGCATTGCTACAAAATCCGAAAGTGGCTTTTTCGTTATAAAGCGCACGGGTGAAAATCAAATTTTAATATTATTCCGCTAAGAAAAAAGGGAACAAAATTCTTCGTTACATAAGAATTTTGTTCCCTTTTTAAGTATGCCTTAATACCTCTTCCATATCGCTTGGAATCGTTGTAGTGAAAGACATTTCCTTCTCTAAAATAGGATGATAAAACGTCAAAGATGTACTATGAAGTGCTTGACGTTTTATCACATCTCTTCTTCCTCCATATAAATCATCACCAAGTAACGGATGGCCTATATGAGCCATATGTACACGAATTTGATGCGTTCTTCCGGTCTCAAGCTCAAGTGATACATGTGTCTTATGATTGGCGCTATCCATCACTCTAAAATGAGTAACTGCTCTTTGCCCATTTTCACAAACGGTTCGCTCAATAATGCTATCCGATTTCCGTCCAATCGGTGCATCAATCGTTCCTTCTCGTTCTATCATCTCACCGTGAACAATTGCTTCATATGTCCTTTTCACAGCTTTTTGTTGATGCTGTTTCGATAAAAGATGATGCACGAAACGATTTTTTGCAATAAGCATAAGCCCTGAAGTATCACGATCTAATCTTGTTACGATATGCACCGTACTTGCAAGATGCTGCTTATCATAATGAGATAAGAGCGCATTCGCAACACTACCTGCCGGATGTTCTCTAGACGGAATCGTTGACATGTTCGCCTCTTTGTTTATGACAAGAACCGCATCATCTTCATATACAATACATAAAGGGATATCTTCTTTAATCATCCCTTCACTTCTTTCTTCCACTGGAAAAAAGACACGTAATTCTTCACCAGCTTGCAACTGATGACGAACACTGGCATGTTGATTATTTACTTCAATAGCTCCGCCGCGAAATTTTATATCCGTTAAGGCGGCTTTAGAAATCCCTTTTGTTTTTAAAAATTCTCTAACTAAAGTTCCCTCTTCAGCCGATTCTATATCCCATTTCAATGTAAATCTGTTCAAATATATAAACCCTTTCTATTTATCTGCAACAAACGAGTCACGAACTCGTTTCCAGAACGGGAACGGACGGAAACGAACAAATCGTACTTTCTCGTTTGCAACGCGATACTGGATTGATTTCACATCTTGATGAACCATCGTTAAATGGTCCACCGTAATTTGTAAGTTCATTCCTGCAGCCGGCTTCAACACACATGTATGATGCTTCGGCAATACGAGTGGCGAGCCTACAGTACGAAACACACGGTTATTAATAGATGCCATTTCTGCAATTTGAATCGCTTCAATAGAAGGGTGAATAATCGCTCCGCCAAGCGCCTTATTATACGCAGTACTTCCCGAAGGAGTAGAAATACAAAGGCCATCCCCGCGGAACGTTTCAAAGTACTCTCCGCGTATTTCCACTTCTGTTACTAATGTACCTTCCGCACTTTTAACAGTTGCTTCATTCATCGCCAAATACTGTGACTCTTTACTCCCATTCACATAGCGAATAATCACTTCTAAAAGCGGATATTCCACCACTTGGAATGGTGTTTTAGCAATTGCAATTACTAATTTCTCTACTTCTGTCGGTAACCAATCTGCATAGAAACCTAAATGCCCTGTATGTACACCAACAAATGCTGTTTCATCCAATCGATTATAATAACGATGAAATGCATATAAAAGCGTTCCATCTCCCCCAACAGAAATTACAATATCGGGTTCCTTTTCATCCATTATAAATCCAAAATCTAGCAAGTATTCTTTCATCGTGCTTGCCAGTGTATCTGATGATTGATCTCCCTTTGACATAATTGTAAATTTCATCGCCCAACACCCTTTAGTTTATGATTCGGAATCTTTCGTTTCTTGTTTTCTTGAAAAAGCTTTCTGCGCTTCTTGAATCTCAAGACGAATAGAAGACATTTCTTCATCTAATAAAAACGCCGCTTCCGCTGCGCGTTGCAAGCGTATTTTAATATCTTCAGGAAAACGTCCACTATATTTATAATTTAAAGAATGCTCAATTGTTGCCCAAAAATTCATTGCTAACGTGCGTATTTGGATTTCTACCAATACTTTTTTTTCTCCCTGAATCGTTTGAACGGGGTAACTAATGACAACGTGATAAGAGCGATAGCCGCTATCTTTCTTTTGCGTGACATAATCACGTTCTTCCACGATTTCAAAGTCATTTCGTTTTCGAAGATATTCTACAACAGGCTTAATCTCATCAACAAATTGACACATCATTCGAAGGCCCGCGATGTCTTGCATATCTTCTCTCAGCCGGTCTAACGGTACATTTCTCTTCTCCGCTTTATCAATAATACTAGCAACCGACTTTACCCTTCCTGTTACAAACTCAATTGGAGAATGCTCTGTTAACATTGCAAATTGAGTACGCATTCCTTTTAGTTTCACTTTCAGCTCTGCCACCGCTTGATGGTAAGGTGCTAAAAATTCTTCCCAATTTCGATTCATTTCAACCACCACCAAAATCAATCCATTTGCTTATAGAAATACTTTTTCTACAGCAGTTACTAGTTCTTCTCCGTAATTTGCATTACCTTCAATATTTTCAACTAAATATTCTACTTCTTCTTTTAAATTTTCTAATTCCATTTCAACGTCGTTCACACGAACGAACATTACTATATCGTTATTCATCGCTTCATGCATTGATTCCCAGCATGTGTGCGGAATACTTACATAAATGAAAGATGATTCGTTTTCTAAAATATATAAAAATGATAAATTGTCTGAGTCTACAAGTACGTGATTACGCGCACTTAGCTCCTTTACCTCTATTTCATTATTTTCCGCACAAAAAATAAGCGCATTCTCTCTCTTTTCTACGCTCTTAACTTGAATTTTATTTTGCATGCTCTAACTCCTCCATCTCAACTTCCTGTCTTACTTAACAGTATTATTGTATCATAACATGGACGCAAACAAATAAAACATTGAACCAAATTTATGAAAAAGCGATAATGTGTAAAGAATTATTTTTTAAAAGGAGCGCACATACAATGACACAAGAAATTGAAATTGAATTTAAAAATATTGTTACAGAAGAAGAATTCGATACATTATGTAAATCATTCTCTATTGAGGTATTTACGAAACAGGTGAATCACTACTTTGAAACACCGGGCTTCTCGTTAAAAGAAGCTGGCTCTGCACTTCGTATTCGTCATAAAGGAGAAACTTATACATTAACATTGAAACAACCTGCAGAAGTCGGCTTGTTAGAAACGCATCAAATCGTAACAGAAGACGAAGCAAGAATGATGATGAAAACAAACGTAATCATTCCAGGGGCTGTAATGGATCAACTACACAAATTACAAATTCCTGTTTCCACTTTAACTTATATGGGTAGTTTAACAACTGAAAGAGCCGAAACACTATTTGAAGGCGGAACGCTTGTCTTTGATCATAGTTTCTATTACAATCACGATGATTATGAAATTGAATTTGAAGTGCAAGATGAAGAAACAGGAAAAGCTGCGTTTATTCATTTATTAAAACAGCACGACATACCAATCCGTCATACAAATAATAAAGTAAAACGCTTTTTCCTTGCCAAACAAAACAAAGCACGCTAAAGTGAAAATTCCACTAGTGAATACGTTCTACTAGTGGATATATCTCACTTTTTAAAAGGAAAAGATTCTTTTACATTTGAAAAATAAGCAAAGAACGTTATGAAGGCTGTTTATTTGCCCTCTGGAACATTCCATTGCTACAATAGATATACATTTCATGGAAAAAGGAGTTTATAAAGGATGAGCAAGCAACCGATGACACCATTTGAAGCAATTGGCGGTGAACAATGCATTGCAATATTAGTAGACACGTTTTATTCCTATGTCAGTAAACACCCTGACCTATCTCCCATCTTCCCAGATGATTTAACAGAAACCGCTAGGAAGCAGAAACAATTTTTAACGCAATATTTAGGTGGTCCTAATTTGTACACTGAAGAACATGGTCACCCTATGTTAAGAGCACGCCATCTTCCGTTTGAGATTACTCCAAAACGAGCAGAGGCTTGGCTATCATGTATGGAGCAAGCAATGGATGACACAGGAGTGCACGGTCATATAAGAGAGTTCGTTTTTGAACGTTTAGCGTTAACTGCTCAGCATATGGTTAATACTCCAAACGAAACAGGTGAAGTGTAATGGATAAGCAGGAAGCAACGCATATAAATATGCCATCTCCTTCCGCATGTGAGCATAAGTCTGTAGAAGCATATTTATTTATTGATCCACTTTGTAAAGATTGCTGGGAAATTGAGCCCTTTATTATTAAACTATGGCTTGAATACGGGAAATACTTCTCTATTCGTCATATCGTAACTGGAAAAGTGGACGGAACGAACGCTTCCTCACACAAATGGAATAAACCTGCTAATATTCGATTTGTGTGGGAAAAGACAACAAGTTTACAAGGTTTTTCATGTGATGGAAAGGTACATATGCAAGAAGCATCGTCAACACCATATTTAGTTTCGATGGCAATTAAGGCAGCGGAGTTACAGGGCCGAAAAGCAGGTTCGAAGTTTTTGCGAAAACTCCAAGAATACATTTTCCTTGAAAATGTATCAAACCCTGACTGTGAATTATTACTTGCATGTGCAAGAGATAGCGATATTGATGTAGAAGAATTTAAAAAAGACCTACATTCCGCTAGCGCAAAAAAAGCTTTCCAATGTGACTTAAAATTTACAAATGAGATGCATATTACAGAAATACCTTCTCTCGTATTCTTTCATGCGAATTCAGATGAAGAAGGTATTAAAATCGCTGGAACTTATTCCTACGACGTATACGTACAATTATTGAAAGAACTTGTAAAATGTGAAATTGAGCCAGAACCATTACCACCTTTAGAAGTGTTACTAGAAGCAACGCAATTTATATCTTCAAAAGAAGTAGCATTTATATATGACTGCTCGCAGCAAGAGATCGAGCGTGAACTGAAAAAATTACAACTGAAACGAAAAGTACAAATGATTGACGTAAAATGTGAGCGTTATTGGAAATGGATAGCAAAAGAAAAAGACCTGGTGTAAAACACCAGGTCTTCTTCTTTACGGCTTATAAAAATATTAAAGGGGATGGGAGAAATTTTCACGTTCAAACAAAGGGGTATATGTTTGTATGTGAATTCGTTCACGCTTATTATATTACAAGATTCGACGTCAGATGACAACCCCTTTTGTCGAATTTCACACTTTTGTCACATTCTAAACGTTTTCATTTCTGAATAAGCTATAAAAAAGCTATTTTGGAGGTGTTCTGTATGAAAAAAACGTATATTTTACTTATCTTACTAGCTGTCATCGTTTCTTTTTTCTTGTACATCCTCTCTCTACTACAAGCTTTTCCTAAAATTATTGCCTTCCCTCTTTTATTTGGAGTCATTGTCATCGCTCTCTCTTATTTCAACCATAAAAAACGATTTAAAGGTTTTAACTACAAAAATCACCTGTAAAAATGCCTTCTAATTTAGAAAAAAGAAAGAAATTCACCTTATTTTTTCGACAAATATCGACAAAAATATTTAAAACAAAAAAAGACGAGGTAAATTCCTCGTCTTTACAATTAATTCTCTTCAAATAATAGTGCTTCTAATTCATTTAATTTCTCTTCAAATACTTGTAGCGCTTCTTTTACCGGTTCTGGAGATGCCATATCTACTCCAGCTTTTTTCAGCACTTCAATTGGATAATCTGAGCTTCCTGCTTTTAAGAACTCATTAATGTAACGTTCTACTGCTGGTTGCCCCTCTTCTAAAATTTGTTTAGATAAAGCCGTTGCTGCACTAAATCCTGTTGCGTATTGGTATACGTAATAGTTGTAGTAGAAGTGCGGAATACGAGACCACTCTAAACCAATTTCTTCATCGATTACTAAAGCATCACCGAAATATTTCTTATTTAAATCATAGTAGATCTCCGTTAACATGTCTGGCGTAACCGCATGTCCTTCTTGTACTTTCTTATGAATAATATGCTCAAACTCTGCGAACATCGTTTGACGGAATACAGTACCACGGAATCCTTCTAAATAATGATTTAATAAGTATAGACGCTCTTTCTTATCTTCTGTCGTTTTTAATAAATAATCGTTTAGAAGTGCTTCATTACAAGTTGATGCTACTTCCGCAACGAAGATTGAATAATCACCGTATACGTGCGGCTGCGTCTTTCTTGTATAGTAACTATGCACGGAATGACCGAACTCATGAGCAAGTGTATATAAATTATTTACATTATCATGCCAGTTCATTAAAATATACGGATTTGTTCCATAGGCACCAGATGAATATGCTCCGCTTCGCTTTCCTTTATTCTCATACACATCTACCCAGCGATTTTCATATGCTTCTTTTAAAATGTCAACATACTCATCACCAAGTACGTTTAAAGACTTTAATAACATGTCTTGTGCTTCTTCATACTTCACGTTCATTTTCACTTCTGGTACAAGTGGTGTATATAAATCATACATATGAAGCTCATCAAGTCCTAGTGCACGCTTACGAATATCAATGTAACGATGTAGCAAGTGTAAATTATCATTTACAGATTCAACAAGTTGATCATACACCGCTTCAGGAATATTATTATTACTTAATGCCGCTTGACGTGCAGAATCGTATTTACGAACACGCGCATTGAAATTATTACGTTTCACAGCTCCGCTTAACGTGCTTGCAAATGTGTTCTTATATTTCCCGTACGTTTCATATACAGCTTTGAATGCATCTTCGCGCACACGACGATCATCACTTTCTAAAAACTGAATGTAACGACCATGTGTAATTTCCACTTCTTCTCCATCCTCACCTTTAATAGATGGGAATTTCAAATCCGCATTATTCAACATACCAAATGTATTACTTGACGCACTCATTACTTCAGATGCTTCTGCTAATAGAGCCTCTTCCGCTTCAGATAATACGTGCGGGCGTTGACGCGTAATTTCTTCTAATGCATGTTCATATACACTTAAGTCTCTATTTTCTGTCAAGAATGTTTGCAGTGTATCTTCTGCAATCGATAAAATTTCAGGCACAATATATGCTGTGCTACTAGATACTTGTGAATATAAATTTGTTGCGCGGTCATTTAACGCTTGATACACAGAGTTTGTTGTATCTTGATCGTAACGCATATGTGCATATGTATATAGCTTACCTAATCGCATTGAAATTTCGTCTTCATATTGCAATGCCTCAAGCAAATTGTCCGCAGAGTCACCAAGTTTCCCTTTAAATTCAGTTAACTTCGGTAATAGCCCTTTAATAGCTTGGAATTCTTTTTCCCATTCTGCATCTGTTTGGAAAATATCTTCTAATCGCCATGTGTTTGATTCTTCAATCTCACTGCGATTTGGTAATGTTTTTGTTGTGTTTTGTTCAGACATCCTTTAAGCCCTCCTTTAAATATCTCTACTTACATACAATTCGATTTTTCTTATGTAATTCCTTCACGATCAGTCTTTATTATATCCCCTTTTCCTTCTCTCATGTTGTACTTTGCCTCAAATAAAGATAAGGCATACGTTAAGCAAATTTCATCATATTTTATAACTTCCTCCTCTGTTTTTAACATAACTACTTCTCTTTTTTTCCGGTACTTATAAGTCCCTACTTTCTGCAATACACCTGCATAACATAAAAATGTCATATATTCAGCAACTGCTACTTTCCATATATGCCGTGAAAAGTACGGGAGCATGCGCCTTTTCGTATACGTTTTCACATAACTACATACATATTGAAGAGAAATACAATCCCCTACCGTAAGCTCACCTATACACTTTATATATAGAAAAGCTTGCCATATAAATGGATTTGTTTGAAAAGCAAATGAGGACGGGAGTGGCACACCGATTTCAGAAGGAAAATTCGCTGGGGTACATTTACATTGATATAAAAGGCGTAATAGTGACTTATGATTGTAATTCCAAATCGGCAGAGCATTTTGCCGAAAATAGCTCTTTCGCTTTTTCCATTCCTCACCTAATGTTTCTTTTCGGAAAGAGACGGGAGAAAAGAGCATTTCAAAAGTAGTCGTTTCAGTTGGTAAATAGATAATATGTGAGAAAGAGACGCTTGTAGAAAATGAAGTGAGAAACGCGCATTTCATAAATGATTTTTGTTTCGAACAGAAGAAAATAAGAAATGGCTGAGGATAAGATTGTAAGGAGAAAGCCATAAGTGAGGAGAATTTCATCCAATATGCTGATTGCCTCTTCAATTGATTTCCACCAATGATCCAAATGACCTGTATACCAGCTCGCCAATACGAATAGGTTCGTTTGTACAGCTGCTCTATAGAGAGATTGGCGCATTGGTATTCAATCGCAATTGTTCTCCCTGCTCTCTCTATGAAAATATCTGGTCGTTGCTGAATTTCTGGAAGATAGTGCTCTATATACACAGGAAAGTTTTGACGTTTGAACCACCTATATAACAATTCTTTACCGTGCATATGATACATAGATTCTGCTTCATAAAAGGCAAGACACGCGTCCATTTTCTTATGAGCAAAATGCCAACTTTTTTGTTTCCCTAATTTCATTTGCACTTCCTTCCCGCAAGCTATGCAAAAGAAGATTTCCATTTTACGCATACGATGTAACAGCTCTTCATCATGATGATAGAGTAGATGAATTTTTTCTCCATTTTCTCTTTTGGCGATAAACATCGGAATCACACCCTTTCAGCTCCTTATATTCTACAATTTATTACAAATTCCTTTTAAAAAAGAGATGTCCCAATTTCGGACATCTCTTTTTATAATAAAGGTGATAATAATCGATACGTCGATTCAACAATTCGTCTATGAAGACGCCTTTTATGAAAACGATCGACATGAATTTCACTTGATTCTTCTATATCCTCTTTATAATCTTGAACAAGTTTTCGAATGCTGTCTGTATCATATAAAAAGGCATTTACTTCAAAGTTCAAATGAAAACTTCTCATATCCATATTAGCAGTCCCAATTGAAGCTAAATCAGAATCGACAATGACAACTTTACTATGAAGAAAGCCTTTTTCGTATTCATATATCTTTACCCCTGCATCTAATAGCTCTGGGAAGTACGATCTCGATGCGTAAAAGACGGTGCGCTTATCAGGCTTACTCGGCATTAACAAACGGACATCAATACCAGCAAGTGCAGCTACCTTTAATGCGGATAAAATATCATCATCTGGAATGAAATACGGCGTCGCAATCCAAATTGATTTCCGTGCAGATGAAATCATGGCAAAGTATAAATGTTTAATTGTTTCCCATTTATTATCTGGTCCACCTGCAACGAGCTGTACGCCTCCCCAATGATCACCCTCAACTGCTTTCGCTTGTAAATATTCAGGGGCCAGCACAGCCTCACCAGTCATATAAAACCAATCTTGAAGGAAAATAAGTTGCAAGCTTTGAACAGCTTCACCACGCAAATATAAATGCGTGTCTCGCCAAAAACCGAAATATTTATCCTTCCCTAAATATTCATCACCAATATTTAATCCACCGACAAATCCTTCATTTCCATCAATAATAACGATTTTCCGGTGGTTTCGATAATTAATCTTATCGTTTAAAATCGGAAAGCGCACAGGGAAAAACGGAATCATTTCTACTCCTGCATCATTCAATTCTTCAATATATGAATTCGATAATCTAAAACTTCCAACCGCATCATATAAAAAACGAACGACAACACCTTCTTTTGATTTCTGTATTAAAATATCTTTAATTTCTGTTCCAAGCTTATCATCACGCACAATGTAATATTCCATATGAATGTGGTGTTTCGCTCGTTTTAATCCATCTAAAATGGCCTGAAACGTTTCATCTCCATTTGTTAATGTTCTCGTTTCAGTTTGAAATGAAATATTTAAAGCGCCTAAGCGGTCCGCTAAACGAAATAACAGCTCTTGGTGCTTATGATTGCGCAAAATCCGTTCTTCGTAATCTTCATGCCCTTTATATTGTAAAAATGCTTGTTCATCGAGCAACGCCTTCTTTTGGAACATTCTCTTCCTCCGAAAGTTCTGTCCAAATAATAAATAAGCGAAGAATCCAAATACCGGAAAAATACCTAACACAATGAGCCATGTAAGTGTTTTAGACGGATGACGGTTCTCTAAGAAAATAACGCAGCCAATTAAAAATGCAGATACCGTAAATAAAATACTAATAATACCTAAAATCGAAACATCTTTTATACCAATTACATCCGAATAAAATGCTACATCAATAAACATACGTAACGAAACAAATAACGCGAACAATAGTAAAACAAAGAAAATCAACTTTAACGTATTTTTCATCTCTTACCTCCTTACTAAGAAAGCTTTCCTATTCTTCATATAAAAAGCCGATTTCATACTACAGAAATCGGCCTACGTTTTAGCAGGAAAATTATTGCGAATTGTTTCAAGCGCATGCTCTTTCACAATTTGTTTCCCATACTCACTTACACGATGAATTGTTAAAGTTGATTCTTCTCCGTATTCTAAAACAATACTTAAAATACGATCAATTTCTTCTTCATCATGTAGCACTTCATCGAATTCCACATATACATAATAGCGGTTCTCAAATGAATACAGCTCATCTTTTATATCTTCAAAGATAAGACGGTGGCTTAATGAAATGACATCTTCAAAATCATTAAATTTAATTAAAAATCCAAACGTACCATCTTCGTTAAAGTTTGTTCCTGCTTGTTTCTCTACCTCTTCCACTAATTCTTGCTGGAATAATGATTCAATGCCTTCATCTAGAGGAATGTCTATAATTTTATCTACACCTATTGGTAGTTCTAGCTTTTGTCCATCCTTTGAAAGCTCTGCTTTCGTTACAAGTACTTCAATCCCTTTATCGACTGCTTGCACTTGAATCCATAACGGTCCATCAATAAAGAAATCATCATGATCACGAGCTTCGTCCATCATCTCCCAAAAGAGCTCTTCACTTCGTTCGCGGTCATACCAAATTTCTTCACGATTAAACCCTCTATCCTCTATATCAATGTACGTAATAAAAAATTTCATCGTATGGTCATTAATTCTTTCAATATCCAAAATACAACTCTCCCTTCCTGCTTAGAATTGTTATGAAGGGATTCCCCACTCATATGACAAATCAATAGATTCTTGTACTCTCATTTTATGATAAGATTCTCCAGAATGGAAATAAAATCGATTTATTTTACAAAAATAGTTATATGCCTATCTTTATTCGACCATCTACACAAATATATCATTATAGCGATTTCTCACTCATGAAAAATTTGGACATACATTTCCACCCTCCCCCGTACACTGTAATAAAGTGAAACTTTTATTAGAGAAGATTATTTAGTCTCTCTCTTCACCACATACATACAGTTCGCTTATTAAAACATCATAAATGGAGGCAGACGAATGGACTTAGAGTTTTTAACATCTGTACTAATGATTGTCGGTATCGATGTTGTATTAGGTGGTGACAACGCAATCGTCATCGCACTAGCTAGCCGAAATTTACCTGAATCGAAACGAAATAAAGCCATTTTGATTGGTACTCTTTTAGCAATCGTACTAAGAATTATCCTTACTATACTAGCTGTCTATTTACTCGACATTCCATTTCTACAACTTATCGGGGGCGTTTTACTTACATTAATTGCAGTAAATTTACTAACTGATAATAGCAACGATCTTTCTGCTATTCAGGGGAAAACAACTTTATTTCAAGCTGTGCGTACAATTGTATTCGCGGATCTCGTTATGGGGTTTGACAACGTTATTGCCATTGCAGGTGCAGCTCACGGAAGATTTTTACTCGTAATAATCGGCTTACTCATTTCTATCCCGATTATTATTTGGGGCAGCAAACTTATTTTAATACTTATGGAACGCTTTCCATTCCTCATTTATTGCGGAGCAGCGATTCTCGCCTATACAGCAGGAAAAATGGTTACACATGAAGACAGGCTTGCAACGTTCTTTCATAATAATCCAAATTTCACCACAAGCATGCCTTTCTTATTCATTTTCACTGTTCTATGCATCGGTATTATCGTGCAACAAGTTCGATTACGAAATGTGAAACATTAAAAAAAACCTTCTACTATATAATAGGTAGAAGGTTTTCATGTTATTATAATTAATTTACAAGACGCTGTGCTTCACGTAATTGAAACGTTCTTACTGTACGTGGTAAGAAACGGCGGATTTCGTCTTCATTGTAACCTACTTGAAGGCGCTTCTCGTCAATCATAATTGGACGACGTAAAATCCCTGGATAGTCACGAATCATCTTATATAAATCTTGAAGTGGTAAAGACTCTAAGTTTACATTTAATTCTTGGAAAACTTTCGAACGAGTAGAAATAATCTCATCCGTTCCGCTTTCTGTCATACGTAAAATCTCTTTAATTTCCTCAATCGTTAATGGATCTGAGAAAATATTACGTTCTGTATAAGGAATATGATTTTCCTCTAGCCATAATTTCGCCTTTCTACAAGACGTACAGCTTGGAGAACTATATAATGTTACCATACAAAGCTCACTCTCCTTAAAGAGTACAAATTCTGTACTAATTACAGTTTAAATTTCTAAATTCAGCAATTTTTTACGATACCTTGTCTTATAACAAAGTGCAAAAAATCTCATTTCATGTAAGCAACAACTTTGAGCAAACAACAATTACTTTTAATAAGTAACTTCTATAATCATTATACAATAGATTTTGCAAGAAATATACAGTAAATTTCCTTCTAATTGAGAAAACTCTTCCGTGTATTCCACTGCTATGTAACATGATCAAACTCACTTCAGCTGTAATTTAACAATAACCTTCAACCCTCTTAATACTGGCTTGTCATAGATTTTTCATGTGATATACAGTTATTTCCCCATAATCTTCTCTATAAAAAAGAGAACGTTTTCTTACCTTTTCTTCATAAATCAATTAAGAAATGTAAGACTATAAAAGTGAGAATCAAAAGGAACACTTGTTCTTATTTTAACAAACATCCTCATCCATGTCTATACGATTTCTAAAATAAATCAATTATTTTTCTGACATTTCTTTCTTTTTTATCTTTTATCTCATACAATAAACATACAGACAGGCAAAGGGGGAATTTGCAAATGATTGCTTTTTTTATTGATTTTGTCACTGTTGCTGCCCTCATCATCGGAATCACAGCATTGATTGGTGTCATTACAAATAGCATTGGTGAAAAACTCTTTGGCGGAAAAGAAAAAATGAAGTTTGTTAATAAAAGCTTGGATGTCCAATCCGGCTGGAACCAAGTTGGCGGGAAAGGTATTTATAAGAAACGTACGTATTAAAAAAAGCAGGCGGTTAGCCTGCTTTTTTTATTTTTCTACAGATGCCCACTTAAAGCTTAATTCGCCGCCATATTTGTGGATATATACATCTTTAATTGTTTCTCTTTCTAATATAGATCTACCTCGTTGGAATACTGGTGCAATTGCTGCATCCTCAAATAAGATTTTTTCCGCTTTTAACAGGTCATTCCAACGTCCTTTTACATCTGAACCTTCTTGCTTTGCCTTTTTAATAAGGCCATCATACTGGGCATTAGAATAACTCATTTTATTTTGTGAACCATCTGTTATAAACATATCAAGGAATGTGATTGCATCAGGGAAATCAGGTCCCCATCCAGTAAATGAAATATCAAACTGTCCACTATCTTCAAGTTTTAATTTTTGTGCAAATGGTTGCATCTTAATCGTTACTGTTAAACCTGGTAAATTCTTTTCTAATTCTCCCTTTACATACTCACCAATTTTCTTAGATTCTTCATTATCAAAGTTTAAAAATTCTAGTTCTATTTTATCCTTACCTAATTCTTTCTTTCCTGCTTCCCAGAATTTTTTAGCTTCCTTCACATCTACTTTTGAAAGTTTTCCATTTTCTTTTCTGAAATCCTGCTTATCTGGTCCCTTAACAAAATCAGATGGTACTAAACCATAAGCTCCCTTAGAACCATTGTTTAAAATAACCTCACCAATACCATCTCGATCGTATGCACTAGAAATAGCCTTACGAATATTTTTGTTAGCTAACGCTGGATTTTTTTGATTAAAACGCAAGAAGAACACAGTTGGATCATTAATTGTTTTAAAATCTTTTTGCCCTTTATACTTATCAACTAATTCCGCTGATAAACCAACTCTGTCAATCGCATTCGTATTATATAAATTAACAGCTGCTCCTGTATCTTTTACAACATTAAAATTAACTTCTTCTAATTTCACTTCTTTTTGATCCCAATAACCTGGATTTTTCTTTAGTTGGAAACTTTGTTCATGCTTCCATTCATTTAATACAAATGGACCGTTATACAACGTTGTATTTGCTTCCAAACCAAATTTTTCTCCCTGTTCTTTCATATACTTCTCATTTAATGGGAAAAATAGTGGATACACCGTTAAATCAAGAAAATATGGAACTGGGTTATCCAATTCAACTTCTAATGTATAATCATCTATCGCTTTTACACCTAATTGATCCGGTGATAGCTCTCTTTTATTAATTTTCTCTGCATTTTTCACATCTAACATAATATATCCTGATTTCGCTGCCGTATCCGGGTTAACAGCTCTTTGCCATGCATATACAAAATCTTTTGCTGTTACAGGATCACCATTCGACCATTTAGCGTCTTCACGCAATTTAAATGTATATTTTTTACCATCTTCAGATTTCGTATGGGATTTCGCTACACCTGGAACTAACTTATCGCCTTTCCCAAGTCGATATAGCCCTTCCATTGTATTATTCATAACTTTTGAAGAAGCAGCATCCGAGGCAAGTGTTGTATCCATTGTCGGAATTTCAGACACTTCTGTTAGATTAATAACTTGCTTCGCACCGCTTTTCCCGCTATCCCCTTTTGCGTTCGCTTGCGGTTCATCTTTTTGATAGCTACATGCCCCTAACATCATGCTCATTGCTACTGTTGATGCTACAAAAACTGGTATCTTTTTTTTCATACTTCCACCCTCCAAAAAATGTTAGCCCTTTCATTATCAAACAGAAAGAAATATATATATGTTCTAATAATTCATATTATACACACAAATATATTTTTTGTATATTTATATTTCTATTTTATTAAAATTTTCTGTTAAAAAATGTATCCATGTAAACGTTTTATATTACTATTTTTCCTCGCTAAAGTGTCGATAATGACTATTTTTATATTTTTCTAAATTATCAGAGAAAAATAAATTTTATATTTCATAATACTTTGTGCATAATTATCCTTCTCTTTTTAACATAAAATTGCAGGCCCTTCATATTAAAAATATGTAGGCTCAAATGGGTGCAAAGGATAAGAAAGTATGTTACGATACACCTTGCTAAAAATAGATATCGGTAAAGAGGGGACGGACATGACAGCAATTCAGGCAAAAAACGGGCCAACAGAGAAATTAAGTTTATTCTTATTAACATGGCCTATTTTTCTAGAAGTTTTTCTATTTATGTTAATGGGGATCGCTGATACTTTCATGTTAAGTGCATTATCAGACGATGCTGTATCTGGGGTTGGTGCAGCGAATCAATATCTCCATATCGCTATTTTGGTACTAGAAGTCATCGGGAACGGCGCAGCTATCGTCGTATCTCAATACCTCGGTTCCAAACGTTTTATGGAAGCATCTAAAATATCAGCTTTAGCCGTCACATTAAATTTAGTGGTCGGACTCGTTATAAGCGCTGGTTTTCTTTTATTTTCAAAACATATGATGATGGCAATGAACTTACAAGGCGATGTACTCATGTATGCACAAAACTATTTATCCATCGTCGGGGGAGCTATTTTCCTTCAAGCTATTATTAATTCATTAGCCGCAATTATCCGCGTACACGGCTTCACAAAGCAAGCGATGTTTATTTCACTTGGAATGAATATTATTCATATCGCTGGAAACTATGTACTCATTTTCGGGAAATTTGGTTTCCCAGAACTCGGTGTACAAGGGGCTGCCATTTCTTCTGCTGTCAGCAGATTAATCGCTCTTATCGTTTTCTTCTGGTTACTGTACCGCGTTATGGAATACCGTGTGAAAATACAATATTACTTCACCTTATCAAAAGAATACATCGGGAAAATTTTAAAAATCGGGATTCCCTCTGCATTTGAGCAAGTTATGTATCAAGCTTGCCAAATTGTCTTTCTGTATTATGCAACGTACTTAGGAACGGAATCATTAGCGGCTAGACAATACGCTACGAATATTTCTATGTTCACTTATTTATTCGCTATTGCAATCGGTATGGGAACAGCAATTATTATCGGGCGCCTCGTTGGCGGTGGTGAAAAAGATGAAGCATATGAACGCGTATGGAAAAGTGTGAAATGGGCAATTGGCGTCACTTTATGTATGGTCGCTCTCGTTATTACATTCCGCACACAATTAATGGGACTATTTACAGATAATCCGCACATTATTACATTAGGTGCATCAGTTCTTTTACTAAGTATACTACTTGAAACGGGACGCACGATGAACATCGTTATTATCAATTCACTTCGTGCAGCTGGTGATGCAAAATATCCTGTTTTAATCGGCGCATTCTCTATGGTGTTAATGAGTTTACCACTCGGTTATTTTTTCGCCTTCCATTTAGATATGGGGCTCGTTGGTATTTGGCTAGCCATTGCTATCGATGAATGGACACGTGCCATTATTATGTTCTTCCGCTGGAAAAGTAGAGCGTGGGAGCGTTATGCACTTGTTAAACCTGAAGAAAAAGAAGAGATTGTTTCTGTTCAGGCGCAATAATACTCGTTTGATTAAGGTGTAGTCTTTAGTAAATGAAACTTATATGAGCGATGCTTTAAATAAATCGACTTACCGAGAAATGTTGACAACTCTTTTATATAGTAGAAAAAAGCCAATCTTCCATAACGGAAGATTGGCTTTTTTATTATTGATAAATCTCTTTATATTTCTTATACTCTGCTTCAGAGCATAGTACGAAATGTCCTGGGCGAATTTCACGCATTGTCGGTGCTTCACTAGCATAATCATGCTGAGATGGATCGTATACGATACGTTTACGATTGCGCTCATAATCTGGATCTGGAAGCGGAATTGCTGATAATAGTGATTTCGTATATGGATGAATTGGATTCGCATATAACTCTTCACTTGTTGTTAGCTCAACGATTTGACCACGGTACATTACGCCAATGCGGTCACTAATGTATTTTACCATTGATAAATCATGGGCAATGAATAAGTATGTTAAACCTTTTTCCTTTTGTAACTTTTTCAGTAAGTTTACAACTTGCGCCTGGATTGATACGTCAAGTGCTGAGATTGGCTCATCGGCAATGATAAATTCAGGCTCTACAGCAAGTGCGCGGGCGATACCGATACGTTGACGTTGTCCACCTGAGAATTCATGCGGGAAACGGTTTGCGTGCTCTTTATTTAAACCAACTGTGATTAATAATTCATGAACACGGTCCATACGCTCTTTTTTACCTTTTGCTAGTCCGTGAATATCAATACCTTCTGCAATAATATCCCCTACTGTCATACGAGGGTTTAATGATGCATATGGATCTTGGAAAATCATTTGCATTTTACGGTTGAATTTCTTCAGCTCTGCACGTGATTTTTTACCATGTACATTTTCACCATCGAACAACACTTCACCAGCAGTTGCATCATATAAACGAATAATCGTTCTTCCAGTTGTCGATTTACCACAACCTGATTCTCCTACAAGACCAAATGTTTCTCCGCGGTAAATATCAAATGAAATATCATTAACCGCTTTGACAACACCACCACTCACGTCGAAGTGCTGTTTTACATTTTTTACTTCAATTAATTTCTCACGTTGTTTAGTCATGTTGTTCACCTGCTTTCATTTGAAGAATGCGTTTTTCAACGACTGCCGGTGGTTTTACTTCTGGAGCTTGCTCGTGAAGTAACCAAGTTGCCGCATAGTGTGTATCACTTACTTTAAATAAAGGTGGGTCCATTTCAAAATCAATTTTCAATGCCTGTGGATTACGTGGTGCAAAAGCATCTCCCTTTGGCGGCTTTAATAAATCTGGAGGCGTTCCAGGGATTGCGTATAACTCTTCTTCTGAACCATCTAAACTTGGCATAGATGCGATTAAGCCCCAAGTGTATGGATGTTTTGGATTGTAGAAAATTTCATCAACCGTTCCAATTTCAACAACTTTACCTGCGTACATAACTGCTACGCGGTCCGCAACGTTTGCCACTACACCTAAGTCATGTGTAATGAAAATGATTGCCGCTTCTGTTTTTTGCTGAATGTCCTTCATAAGCTCTAAAATTTGCGCCTGAATTGTAACGTCTAGCGCTGTTGTCGGCTCATCGGCAATTAATAATTTCGGGTTACAAGCTAACGCCATCGCAATAACTACACGCTGTCTCATACCACCTGAGAATTGGTGAGGATATTGTTTTAAACGCGCTTCTGGATTCGGAATACCTACAAGGTCGATTAATTCTAACGCAACTTTACGTGCGTCTGCTTTACTCATCCCTTGGTGTTTAATAAGACCTTCCATAATTTGATTCCCAATTGTCATCGTTGGATTTAATGATGTCATTGGATCTTGGAAAATCATCGCGATATCTTTCCCGCGCACTTGCTGCATTTCTTTTTCTGTCAGTTTCGTTAAGTCACGACCTTCAAATACGATTTCACCGTTTTTAATACGCCCTGGAGGATTCGGAATTAATCCCATTAACGCTTTAGAAGTAACTGATTTACCAGAACCAGATTCTCCTACAATCGCTAATGTTTCTCCTTTTTTCAAATCAAAAGTAACACCGCGTACAGCTTGTACTTCACCTGCATGTGTATCAAAGGAGACTTGCAAATCTTTTACCTCTAGCAATGTTTTCATTTTTACTTCTCCCCTCTTTTACTTACGCATTTTTGGATCTAACGCGTCGCGTAATCCGTCTGCCATTAAGTTGAATGCTAAGATTAACATACTGATGACAACCGCTGGGATGAACATCATATGTGGATACGTTTGAATTGATTTATAACCATCGTTTACAAGAGAACCAAGTGATGCGAATGGTGGCTGAATACCTAAACCGATGAAGCTTAAGAACGCCTCACCAAACACTGCTGTTGGAATTGTAAACATTGTCATTACGATAATTGGTCCCATTACGTTCGGGATTAAGTGTTTTACAATTAATTGTGTATTTGTTGCACCTAATGTACGAGATGCTAATACATATTCTTGATTTTTTAATTTCAGGATTTGTCCACGAACGATACGTGACATCCCTATCCAACCTGTAATCGCCATTGCTAGTGTAATTGACCATATACCAGATCCCATAATGATTACCATTAAAATAACGATGATTAAGTATGGAATACCGTTAATAATCTCCATAACACGTTGCATAATATTATCTACTCTACCGCCATAGAACGCTGAAATACCTCCATAAGCAACCCCAATTACTAAGTCAATCGCCGCTGCTAAAAGAGCGATATATAATGATACACGCGTACCTTCCCATGTTCTTGTCCATAAATCGCGGCCAAGATCATCTGTACCAAACCAGAAATACTCTTTAATATCACGTTTTTCATATTGGTCAACACCATATTGATCTGTACCGTCAAATGGTAGCCAATGAACATTTTCAATAACAGGAATTTTCGGTGGTAATTTCGCACGACCTAAGTCTTGCTCTTTATAAGAATGCTTACTTACCATCGGTCCTAAGATTGCTAGTAATATAATAAGCGCTAATAAAACGAAACCGAACATTGCTCCTTTATGTTGGAACAAACGTCTTCTTACATCTTGCCAAAACGTTAAGCTTGGACGGGCAATGACTTCATTATCAACATTATTTTGATTGGCTTGTTGAAATAAATCTGGAGATAATTTTTGTACATCTTTCATCATTTTTTCCCTCCCGCTAAACGAATACGAGGATCAATAATTCCGTATAAAATATCGACAATGAAAATAACTAAGATGAAAATCGCACTATAGAAAATTGTAGTTCCCATAATAACTGTATAGTCATTCACTGTAATAGATTTAACGAACTGTTCCCCTAGTCCTGGTACAGCATAAATTTGCTCAATAACTAATGTCCCTGTAATTAAACCTGCAACCATTGGTCCTAAAATTGTTACTACTGGAATTAACGCGTTACGAAGTGCGTGTTTAATAATGATAACACCTTGGCTAATTCCTTTCGCTTTCGCTGTTAAAATGTAATCAGCTTGCATAACTTCAATTAACTCTGCACGAGCAAAACGTGCGATTGTTGCGATAACTGCCATCGATAAAGCGATTGTAGGCATTACGGTAAACTCTGGTCCTTTCCAGAATGCTACTGGGAACCACCCAAGTTTTACCCCTACGAAATATTGTAGTAATGCGGCGAATACGAACGATGGTACCGACATCCCGAGTACGGAAATAATTGTCGCCCCATAATCGACCCACGTATTGTTACGAAGTGCCGCAACGATTCCTAAAATTAAACCGATAAATGTTCCTAATATAATCGCTTGTAAACCAAGTTGTGCTGATGGTCCAATGCGATCCACGATCATATCTGTTACTGGACGGTTATCATATTGGAATGATACCCCTAAATCACCTTTTGCTAAGTTACCTAAGTAACGTGCATATTGAACTGGTACTGGATCATTTAAGCCATATTTTTCAAGAATGATTTCTTTTTGTGCCGGTGATAGTTTCTCCTGGTTTTTAAGCGGAGAACCCGGAAGTAATTTCATCAAAAAGAAAGTCAGTGTAGTAATTAAAAATAATGTCAAAGCCATGTACACGAAACGTTTTAATACATAACGTCCCATAGTCAAGCACCTCCCCGTTTTTCTCAAAAGCAATAAGATAGTTTAAAATATTCTTACTTTTATTTTTTTAAAATAAGAGCATATGCCCATCATAGGCATATACCCTTATTCATGATGGAAACCATTTTTAGTTTTTTAGTTCAACCCACTTATAGCTAAATTCTCCGCCATATTTATGTTCTAATAGGCCAGTAATTGAGCCACGTTGTAAATAAGCTTTTCCTGGTTGATATACTGGAGCAATCGCTGCATCTTCAAGCAGTTGTTTTTCTGCTTGTAATAATGCATCCCAGCGAGCTTGTACATCAACTTCTGTTTTCGCTTTTTTAATTAAATCGTCATACGCTGCATTTGCGTAATTTACTTTGTTTTGCGCATTACCTGTCGTATACATTTCAAGGAATGACATTGGATCCATATAATCTGGACTCCATCCCGCGTATGACATTGCGTAATCTCCACTTGCTTCAAGTTTTAATTTTTGTGCAAATGGCTGCATTTTTGTTGAAACTGTTAAACCTGGTAAGTTCTTTTCAAATTGGCCTTTTAAATACTCTCCGATTTTTTTAGCATCATCAGTATCAAAGTTTAATAGCTCTAACTCTACTTTGTCTACACCAAGTTCTTTTTTACCAGCTTCCCAGTATTTTTGAGCTTCTTTAATATCCTCTTTGATAAGCTTTCCGTTTTCTTCACGGAAGTCTTTTCCATTCGGACCTTTTGCTAAGCCTTTCGGAACAAAACCATATATCCCCTCTGAACCATCGTTTAAGATAACTTTCCCGATATTTTCACGCTCAAAGGACATTGCAATTGCTTTTCGGATATTTTTATTTGCTAAAAATTTATTCTTTTCATTTAAGCGAATAAATTGTGTAGATGGTCTCTTAATCGTTTTAAAGTCAGCATCTGATTTGTATTTGTCTACAAACTCTGATGTTAAGACTACACGATCAATGGCTTTCGTTTCATATAAATTTATAGCAGTTGAACGATCCTTAACAATATTGAAGTTTATTTCCTCAAGTTTTACTTCTTTATTTTCCCAATACGTTGGATTTTTCTTAAGTTGGAAACTTTGTTCATGCTTCCATTCATTTAATACGAATGGACCATTATACAGTGTCGTATTGGATTCTAATCCAAATTTTGCTCCTTGTTCTGTTACAAACTTCTCATTCAAAGGATACAATGTTGGATAGACTGTTAAACTTACAAAATAAGGAACAGGGTTATCTAATTCCACTTCAAGTGTATGATCATCAATTGCCTTTACACCAAGTTCTTCAACTGGTAATTCTTTTTTGTTAACTTTCTCCGCATTTTTAACATCAAATAGTATGTAAGCAAACTTGGCACCCGTGTTTGAATCTACAGCTCTTCGCCAAGAATAAACGAAGTCTTTCGCTGTTACAGGTTCACCATTAGACCATTTCGCATCTTCACGTAACTTAAATACATACTTTTTGCCATCTTCTGATTTCTCATAAGATTTAGCGACACCTGGAACAAGCTTATCGTCTTTCCCCAGACGATATAATCCTTCCATTGTGTTATTCATGATGTTAGAAGATGCTGCATCTGTTGATAACGTCGTATCCATAGTTGGGATTTCAGCTGTCTCGGTTAGATTTAACACTTGCTTGTTTGAGGATTTTTCTTTTGCGCCTGCTTTATTATCCTCTTTTTGGTAACTACAAGCTCCTAACATACTGACAGTCAACGTCGATGCAAGTAATAACGGTATCTTTTTCTTCATGTTGTGTTGCCTCCCCTAATTGCACTTCCTGTACCCTCACTTGTAAAAATGTAGAATTGAAAGAATAATCTCCAAGTTTCTACAATTTTCATTATACATATAATATAACAATTGTGAATATAGTTTTTTGTTTTTTTGTTAAAATTTTTAATAAAATGTTTATTTTTTTATTTTTTTGTAAAGGGATACGTTAACATTGCTACCATCATCTTGAAATCAGACCTTTAATTGCGTATAATTTTCAAAAAATTAATTCTAGTACATATTATAGCTTTTATAGTATAATAATTCTAGTAATATTTTGACGGAGGGGAACATTTTGAATAAAGTTTTTTTTCATACTTGTATACTAATTTCCATAGCGATAATCGCTTCTAGTATTGGCGCATTCCTCGTTTCATCGCAATTTTTGTTGAATTTTGTCAATATATCGTTTTATGTCGCACTATTTTTTATTCTTATAGGCGGTTTTTTATTCATATTTCAAAATGGATTTTTTAACGTAACAATTTACGCCTTCCAAAGAGTATTTGGTACGAACAAAAAAATTGAGTCTTTAATTGAAGAAGTAGAGGAACCTGCCGATAAGAAAGAACGTATTTATAAAACATATTCATTCAAATGGACGTATCCAATTTGCATTACCGGTATCGTTCTTGGGTTGTTCTCGACCCTCATTAGTTTTACTATTTTGATGTAGTTTGCAAACACTATCCCATATGATATAATAATCAGCAAAACATTTTGTTATAAAACTTTAGTTCTTTCATATTAAAAGAGCTTAGGTAACAATAAATAAATTTATATGTATGCGATGATAAAGAAGAGTACATATTGAGGCAATTTCAGAGAGCTTGTGGCTGGTGTGAACAAGTAATTGCGCAGTATGGAATGGGCTTTTGAGCACCAAACCGAACCGAAGGTAGTAGGCTTTGGCGTTATATCCAAACGTTATTATGGATTAGAGAGATTTCACAGTAGTGAAATAATTAGGGTGGTACCGCGGTCCATTCGTCCCTATAGTTTTTGGGATGAATGGGCTTTTTTGTTTGCCTTCTCTTCCCCATCACGCATTCAAATTTAGGAGGAATTACTTATGTCAGTTATCTTTTCTGGTATTCAGCCGAGTGGAACGATTACACTTGGAAACTATTTAGGAGCTATGAAGCAATTTACGGAGCTTCAAAATGAACACGACTGTTATTTCTGTATTGTAAACCAACATGCGATTACAGTACCTCAAGATCCCGTACAACTTCGTAAAAACATTCGCAGTCTTGCTGCACTTTATGTAGCATGTGGCATCGATCCTGAAAAAGCTACTTTATTTGTACAATCAGAAGTACCAGCACACGCTCAACTAGGATGGATTATGCAATCAGTTGCTTACGTTGGAGAATTAGAGCGTATGACGCAATATAAAGATAAATCTTCTGGTAGAGATTCAGTTCCAGCTGGATTACTAACGTATCCACCATTAATGGCTGCTGATATTTTACTTTACAACACTGAAATCGTACCTGTTGGTGATGATCAAAAACAACATATGGAATTAACACGCGACCTAGCAGAGCGTTTTAACAAACGCTTCCGTGAAGTGTTCACTGTTCCTGAAATTCGTATTCCAAAAGTAGGAGCTCGCGTTATGTCATTAACAGAACCTACGAAAAAAATGAGCAAATCTGATCCGAATCCAAAAGCAATGATCAGTATGCTTGATGAACCAAAAACAATTGAAAAGAAAATTAAAAGTGCTGTAACTGATTCTGAAGGTATCGTGAAATTTGATAAAGAAAACAAACCTGGCATCTCTAACTTATTAACAATCTACTCTTCATTCTCTGGAAAAACAG
This sequence comes from Bacillus cereus group sp. MS39, assembly GCF_040448665.1. Lineage (NCBI taxonomy): Bacteria > Bacillati > Bacillota > Bacilli > Caryophanales > Bacillaceae > Bacillus > Bacillus cereus group sp. MS39. Next base: position 4,234,134 of record NZ_CP123058.1, read on the forward strand.
TTGAAGAAATTGAAGCAATGTACGAAGGAAAAGGATACGGCGATTTCAAAGGCGACCTAGCACAAGTAGTCGTAGAAGCAATTCGTCCAATCCAAGACAAATATAACGAACTAATCAACTCACCAGAACTAGACGAAATTCTAGACAAAGGTGCAGAAAAAGCAAACCGCGTTGCATTCAAACAACTACGCAAAGTAGAAAACGCAATGGGACTAAGCAGAAAACGTAGGTAACTTATAAAGCGGAGGCAGCTCGTTCAGCTCTGACTGGCTAAGGTTCTTTCGCATAGAAGACGCTTTTTGTCTTCTTATGCGGAAGGTTCTTAGACGCGAAGGGCTAGGAGCCGGAGCTAAGTTACAACAAATTAAAAAAACCGCCAATTGGCGGTTTTTTAATTTACCTTTTGCTCGTTTTCCATTTCCCATAACTTTTCAAAAAATGGCTGTCCTTTTACGAGACGCTCGCATAATTGTTCGTGCTTCTCAGACCAGCCTGTTTTCGCTTCATCATACAGTTTAGCCCAAATATCTTCAAATTCCATATGTTGAACCATTCCGTATGCTGATGGATCCCACTCTGTGAACCAATAGCGAATTTCTGCTGTGTTTTTCGTTGTATGTAATTGATCTAACGCCATAAATAATAATTGTTTCAGCTGTCTTTCTTTACGAGTTAAGCCATTCATAATGAAAGGTGATGGTGATAAAATATGATGTTCTTTTTCCATTTCTTCTACTTGGAACTCATACTTTTCTGCTTGTACATTTTCTACCATCTCATATACCATCTGCTCTTGGCGCGGTATAAGTCTGCTCTTTCGAATTGGTACATTGTAACCAATTGTGTCGATCGCAATAATTCCTTTTCCATCTGTAACAACAAAGCAATACTCCTGCTGCAAACGTTCATGATTTTTACGAATATATGCCTTATGATGTACGTCTTCCAACAATTTTTGCGGAAGCTCTAACAATTCGTCCTCGATGTAATGATATAATGTGGCATCTACTTTTAATAATGGCACTTGATCTAATAGCTCAATCGTATCATCTTTCCGCCATTCGTAAAAATGACAAACGTTATACCCATTCTCTTCACCTTCAAACCAATTTACCCATACATCATGTAGATATAACATTCACTACCCCTCACTTCACTACTGTTTGTATCAATCATTATGTTCAATTTTTCTTAACTTTATTCCACCTAAGGAAATATATTCTAATTATTATTTTTTCTTCTATTAATACTAAAAAAAAACAGGAAATAGAGCTCCTGTTTTTTATATATGAAATGTATTTGCTTTATTCAATATTTCTTTTGCATCTATAGATAATAAAGAAAGTGTATCTTCTCCTTCCAATGTTACACAATCTTTGACAATATGAAATCCAAGCGCATAGCCAAGCATCTTTGGATAAGAGTGAAATCCATTTAATAAGATGTCGTGCTCCCTTGTTCCTCGTTTTATACTTATTCTTTCATGTACAACATTTTTCCAATAATAAATAGCCTCTTCTTTTGAAAGATACATCGTCCACGGTGCATTGTTTTTTTCTGAATATCTTTCCGTTACCGCTTGCTCAGCTAGCCCTTCCATAATCATCGTATCAAGTAATGTATATTCTGTTTCTTTCGTCTCAATTTGATGTAACCTGCATATGTGATGATATTCATGCGCCAATAACACCTTTAATTCTTCCACCGAATTCCGTCCACATACGAATAAGAAAATAACGTGACGCATAGATAATCCCGCCCTACCGTTATACTCTTCTTGTATAGTTCGATTATAGGAATCTGATAATAAAATAAAGACAGGGACATCTGGACCTTTTAACCAGGTTTTCAGTTTCTCATACTCCGTACGTAACTCTTTCCAAACTTCCTTTTCCTCTAACTCTTTAATTTCTCGTTCTCCTCGCATAACAGGGCGATACATACCTTTAGAAATTAAAAAGCGATACAACCTTTCTTTTGGCAGCGGGATATACTTCGTAAACTTCTCACACAGCTTTTCTGGCCGTCCATAATATAGATGTAACCACTCAGCAGTTTCAACAATCCCCATCTTTATCCCTCCTTTTTCTTATGTATATGCAAAAGGAGAAAAAGACGTAAAAATAAATAAGGAGTTTTTTCGCAATATATTGCGAAAAAACTCCTTATTTTATCTATTATTTATACGATTTAAATACTAATACTGCGTTATGACCACCGAATCCTAATGAATTACTTAACACCGCGTTTACTTCTTGATGTCTCGCATTATTCGGTACGTAATCTAAGTCACATTCTGGATCTGGTGTCTCATAGTTTATTGTTGGAGGGATTACTCCGTCTGTAATTGATTTAATAGAGAAGATTGCTTCAACAGCACCAGCTGCTCCTAATAAGTGACCTGTCATTGATTTCGTTGAGCTGATTGCTACTTTGTACGCATGCTCACCGAACGTTTCTTTAATTGCCATCGTTTCATACTTTTCATTCGCATCCGTACTTGTACCGTGCGCATTAATGTAATCAATATCTTCTGGCTGTAGACCTGCATCTGCTAAAGCTTGACGCATTGCACGCACGCCGCCTTCACCGCCAGGAGCCGGCATTGTAATATGGAATGCATCACCAGTTGCACCGTAACCAGCGATTTCCGCATAAATGTGAGCACCACGAGCTAATGCGTGCTCTAATTCTTCAAGAATTAAAATACCTGAACCTTCACCCATTACGAAACCACTACGGTTTTTATCAAACGGACGGCAAGCTGTTGCTGGATCTTCATTAAATGTTAATGCTTTCGCTGAACTAAATCCTGCAAATGCCATACTTGTTAACGGCGCTTCAGCTCCGCCTGTTATCATCGCATCAGCATCACCACGCTGAATTGCTTTAAATGCATCACCAATTGAGTTTGCACCAGATGCACAAGCCGTTACAGAACAAGTGTTAATTCCTTTTGCTCCTGTTGCGATCGATACTTGACCTGCTGCCATATCTGGAATCATCATCGGTACGAAGAATGGGCTCACGCGGCGCGGACCTTTCTCAGTAAAAATCTTAAATTGTTCTTCGTATGTTTCCATACCGCCAATACCAGAACCAATCCATACACCAATTCGAGGTCCGTTTTCTTCTGTAATTTCAAGCTTTGCATCTGCAACTGCCATTTTCGCTGCTGCTACTGCATATTGTGTAAAGCGATCCATACGGCGCGCTTCTTTTTTATCAATATATTTCTCGACTTCAAAGTCGTTAATTTCTGCTGCTACTTTTGCTGGAAACAGTTCCGGATCAATTCTTGTAAGTCGTCCGATTCCAGATACACCCTTTTTAATGTTTTCCCACGCTGTTTCAACATCTGTTCCGATCGGTGTAACAGCTCCTAGTCCTGTAATTACGACCCTCTTTTTCTCCATACAAAATACACTCCTTTTTTTCTCTCAGTCCTTATTTACCCCAACGAAGAGCAACTGCTCCCCATGTTAATCCGCCGCCGAAACCAACAAGTATAATTAAATCACCATCTTGAATACGTCCATTTTGCAATTCCTCTACCATTGCAATTGGAATTGAAGAAGCTGATGTATTACCAAACTTTTCAATTGTCATACTCATTTTTTCTTGTGGTAAATTTAATCTCTCTCTTGCAGATTCCATAATACGAATATTCGCTTGATGTGGTACTAAAAAATCCACATCCTCTTTCGTAAGTCCCGCTTTTTCTAACACGCGAAGACAGGAATCACCAAGTTGGCGAACAGCAAATTTAAAGACTTCTCTGCCGTTCATCATAACATACTCGTCTTGATAAAGATGCTTACCGCCGCTTCCGTCTGCTCCTAATTCGAAAGATAGAACGCCTCTTCCTTCTGAAACAGCCCCCATTACGATTGCACCAGCTCCGTCTCCAAATAGTACTGCTGTATTTCGATCATTCCAGTCTACAATTTTAGATAGTTTATCACTACCAACTACTAATACATTTTTATAAGTTCCCGTTTGAATAAATTGCTGCGCTGTAATCATTCCGTACATAAAACCAGCACACGCTGCACTTAAATCCATTGCGGCTGCGTGTTTTGCGCCAATGGCTTCTTGAATGACACAAGCTACTGCTGGGAATGCGCGATCTGGTGTTACTGTTGCCACTAAAATCAGATCGATATCCTCTCCGCTAATCCCGGCATCTTCAAGTGCTTTTTTAGAAGCCTCTACCGCCATATATGAAGTATCTATTGTATCATCGGCAATGCGTCTTTCTGCAATTCCCGTTCTCGTACGAATCCATTCATCAGATGTATCTACGATTTTCTCTAAATCGTGATTTGTGACTACTTTTTCTGGCACATATCTTCCGATCCCTAAAATGCCCACGTTCACATCGCAGCCCTCCGTTTTATATCAATTATTATGACTTGGTACTAATTTTAAAACATAAATGTATTTTTGTCTAGAATATATTTCAGCTAAACCATAAATCCAGCATTATTCACTTTATTGTTTATTAAAAGAAACAGAAACATACCTTTCCTGTTTCTTTTGAAATATAAAAAGGCCCGAACCGCTTCTATCCACGGTTCGAGCCTCTCTTCCCTTCCAAAAAAGAAAATTTTATTCTTTATCTGCTTTCCCAAGCTCATATGCTTCGTTCATAACTTTCATCAATAACTCTAATACTGGTTGTGCTTTCTCCATATCAAGCGCAATTCCATTCGAATCTAAGATGGCCTTTGCTTCTGGTAAATGCTTCATTGCGATTTGTAAAAATTGCATGCTTTTCTCATTCATATTATGTTCTTCCTCTCCATTAAAACTTTCACATACATAGTGTAACACGCTCGCTATCCTTCGTATAACTCTTTATATTTTTTCATATGTGCCAATTGTTTATTTAAACCGTATTCTAACGGGGTATTTCTTTTTATCGAAATAACCTCGACAGCATCATTTCGTTCTTCCTCATTCTTTTTATTCACTTTATCCGTTGCACGTAAAAGGTTCATACCTATTTTCCATAATGACTTTTTACCACTAAGTAAATTGTATATGCCGAGATGCTCCTCGTTCATTCCATTTTCCCATAAGTATTCACATACATCTTCCACGTACAATAGATCACTTCCATTTTCCTCACTCGCATAATAGCACTCTTTCTCATCCAGTTCTGATAAAATGAGCTGATGATACATCATAAAAGATGGTTGCCATGGCCCATATAATGTAGGAACTCGAAATACACTATATGGTGCCTCTCCTTTTTTCAATCCTTCTTCCACTTTCAAAAATAAACGTTTATTTTCAGATTCATCTGCGTTTCCTACTTCAATAGAAGAAATTAGATTTAACTTCACTTTCTGCTCTGCACACATTCTTATAATCCGCTTTAAATACTGTAATATAACTCTTTCATTCCGAAAACCACTTTGTTGATTTGGCTCATACAAGCAAAAGTAAACCGTATCGAACTTCTCTCCTTCTACTGATCTCCATCCATCTTCATCTCTTATCGAATAATACGTAAATAACGCATTTCGTCCAATCAACAATAACTTCTCTTCATTAATTTTTGTCATATTCTCGAATTCATCAAAATCAAGACCGTACACTTCTACTTCTTCTGCAATCATTTTATTCACAAGGTGATAACCTACAAACGTAAGTGCACCTATAATTAGCACGCGCTCCATACCACCAACCCTTTCTCCTTGAAACAAATAGCTCCTCATTTATGTATATGGGAGCTTCACAATTCTTCTTCATATTTTTTAAAGAAATCAGTCGTTTGCCTAACCATTTTATATTTCACATCTTGCAGATGGAATAAGACAGAAGTATCGCATTGATTGAATTGCCTCATTTTCTCATATTTACGTAACAACTGTTTTCTTCCTCTTTTTTCTTGTGTTGATACGAAAACTTTAACAGGTACACAAGACGGAAGAAGCGTAAATGATTTCTTATTTATTTTGGATTCTAATTCTTCTTCTTTGGAATCATACGCCAAACTTAATTCCTTCACTAATCTTTTGTAAAAAAACTTATGCTCTTTTTCAAACTCCACATATTCTGGTAAATCTAAACACGGATTTAACATAACGACAGAGCGTATACATTCAGGGTATTTGTTCATCATTTCAAGTGCTACAAGTGCACCCATACCATCTGCCATAATGTGCATTTTCGCATTTAATGTCTCTTTTCTCAAAACAACATCATATAAACGTTTTGCTAGACGAACAGATTGGTCGTTTCCCCAATGTCTTCCGTATAAATTAGAGGAAAAGACCGTGTAGCCTTCCTCAATAAGGCCATGTAAAAAATAAGATCTACCTGCATGCTGTGTCCATAAACTTGTACCATTCTCAATAAAGTAGTTATAATCACCGAGAAGCATAACAGAAAATCCATTTGGCTTCTCCGGTAAATAAATGACACATGGTTCTTTTTCTAAATAAAAAAAACGTTCCGTAATACTCATTTTTCCCCCGCCTTATTTTCTAAACGTATAAAAGTACTCTTCTATAATGTATGAACGGAATGCAAATTTGCGTTGAAAAATCTACAAATATTTTTCTATATTCTTTTTTCAATTGTGTTACAATAAGGACAGATTGAACGAATAGAGGTGTAAAATATGCGTTTCATTTGGGCATTAATTTGGTCGTTCGCGCTTGTACATATGATGAGCTACGTAATCGGCTCTATGACTGGCGGTACATACGATTTTAACCAAGCGTCTATTTTCTCAGTTGTTCTTGCGGTATTTGTACTAGCAATTTCAGCTACAATTCCAAACGAGCCAGTAGAACAACACTAAAAAAAGAGTCCGGATTTTATCCGAACTCTTTTTTATTTTACTTTATATGAACGACTAATTCGTTATTTTCTACATCAACAACTACGTGACTGTTATCAGTAATTGTTCCTGCAATTAATTCTCTCGCTAATTTCGTCTCAACTTGACGCTGTACATATCGTTTTAATGGACGAGCTCCGTACATCGGATCAAAGCCAGCTTCTACAACAAATTCTCTCGCTGCGTCTGTTAATTCTACTGTAATATGACGGTCAGCTAAACGCCCTTGTAATTCTTTTACAATTTTATCAACAATACCTTTAATTTCATTCGTTGTAAGAGGTTTGAATAAAATAATTTCATCGACACGGTTTAAAAACTCTGGTCGGAAATGTCCTCTTAATTGCCCCATTACAAGTTCTCTTGATTCCTCTTTAATTGAGCCATCTGCTTCTAATCCATCTAACAAATGAGCAGATCCAATATTTGAAGTCATAATAATAACCGTGTTTTTAAAGTCTACTGTACGTCCTTGAGAATCTGTAATGCGTCCATCATCTAACATTTGTAATAAAATGTTGAATACTTCTGGATGTGCTTTTTCGATTTCGTCTAACAAAATAACTGAATACGGTTTACGTCTTACCGCTTCTGTTAATTGACCGCCCTCTTCATACCCAACATATCCAGGAGGCGCACCAATTAAGCGTGACACAGCGTGTTTCTCCATATACTCAGACATGTCGATACGAATCATTTGCTCTTCACTATCGAATAAAGACTGTGCTAACGTTTTTGCAAGTTCTGTTTTACCAACACCTGTCGGTCCTAAAAAGATGAAGGAACCAATTGGACGGTTCGGGTCTTTAATACCAGCGCGTGCACGAAGAACTGCGTCTGATACTAAGCTTACCGCTTCCTCTTGTCCGATGACACGCTCTGATAAAATTTGCTCTAAGCGTAGTAATTTCTCGCGTTCACCTTCAACGAGTTTTGCGACAGGAATACCAGTCCAGCGTGAAACAATATCAGCAATCTCTTCTTCACTTACTTCCTCACGTAATAAGCGATTCTCTTGTTTATTATGTGCACCCATTTCTTCCGCTTCTTTTAACTCTTTTTCGATAGCTGGAATTTTCCCGTGACGAAGTTCAGCTGCTTTATTTAAATCGTAATTTCCTTCTGCTTCTTCTAACTCACGGCGCAAGCGCTCTAAATGTTCACGTAAGTCACGCACTTTATGAATGTCTTCTTTTTCTTTCTCCCATTTCGCTCTCATACCACTTGCAACTTCTTTTAAATCCGATAATTCACGTTGCAACGTTTTCAGGCGTTCTTGGCTACCAAAGTCCTTCTCTTTTCCAAGAGCCGCTTCTTCAATTTCCAGCTGCATAATGCGGCGCGTTACTTCATCTAATTCTGTCGGCATAGAATCAATCTCTGTTCGAATCGTTGCGCACGCTTCGTCAACAAGATCAATCGCTTTATCTGGTAAGAAACGATCCGAAATATATCGATCTGATAAAACGGATGCTGCTACAATCGCGCGGTCATGAATATTTACACCATGATAAATTTCAAAGCGCTCTTTTAAACCACGTAAAATGGAAATTGTATCTTCAACAGTTGGTTCTTCTGCTAATACTTGTTGGAAACGTCTTTCTAGCGCTGGATCTTTCTCAATATATTTACGATACTCATCTAACGTTGTCGCCCCGATACAATGCAGTTCACCACGCGCAAGCATCGGTTTTAACATATTTCCTGCGTCCATCGCACCTTCTGTTTTACCAGCGCCGACGATTGTGTGAAGTTCATCAATGAATAATAAAATGCGACCTTCACTCTTTTTAATTTCATTTAATACAGCTTGCAGACGCTCTTCAAACTCACCACGGAATTTCGCTCCAGCTACAAGCGCACTCATATCTAATGCGAAGATTGTTCTATCTTTTAATCCTTCTGGTACATCCTTCTTCACAATACGCTGTGCTAATCCTTCAACGATTGCTGTTTTACCAACACCGGGTTCACCAATTAAAACCGGGTTGTTTTTCGTTTTACGTGAAAGAATGCGGATTACACGTCGAATTTCACTATCGCGACCGATAACAGGATCAATTTTCCCTGCTCTCACTTCCGCCACTAAATCACGACCATATTTTTCTAACGCTTCATAAGTTGCTTCTGGATTTTGACTAGTCACTCTTTGATTCCCCCGAACTGTCATTAAAGACTGTAATAAGTTATCTTTTGTAATGTGAAATCTTGTAAGTAATTGATTTATATCGCCTTTTTCTTCTGAAAAAGCAAGCAATACATGTTCAACTGAAATGTAGTCATCTTGCAATTTCTCTGCTTCTTTTCCTGCTCTTACAAGTAGTTGTTGCAGAGCACTTGTTATATATAATTTTCCTACTTCTGCACCGCTTCCCGTTACAGAAGGTTTTTTCTTAATTAAACTTTCGACGCCTTGCTTTAACGCTTCTATATCGACATTCATTTTTTGAAAAATACGCACTGCTAACCCATCTTGCTCTTCTAATAATGTAAACAAGAGATGAACAGTATCTACTTCTTGATGATGATGAGATACCGCTAAAGATTGGGCACTCATAATCGCCTCTTGTGTTTTTGTTGTCATTTGATTTAAGTCCATCTTTACAGTCCTCCAAATGTTTGACTTTCTTTGACCTTTGATTTGATTATACGCCAACTGACTTTTTTATACAATAATTTTGCTTATGTATTTTCAAACTTATTATTGGAAAAAGAAAAAGGGAACATTCATTATACAACTGAAAAATATACGCAATGCATAACGACAAAAAAGCCGCAATAATGATTGCGGCTCCTGTTACGGTTTTCTTTTATATGTCCACTGACGGTTATGATTCGCGTTATCTGGAAACTTTTCACCCGCAGTTAATTTCACCATTTGCGGATCTTTTACCATACTTCCTGTTTCACCAATTTCTACGTAAATGCCATCGTTTGGCGCTTTTTGTCCAGAACGAAACCTGCGATTTTGTCCCATTTCCATTCTCCTTCCATGACGTCTTTGCCTCATTAGTATATCCATTTTAAAAGAAAGCTTTTCTGTCATGTTTAGGAAACAAGTACTACATTTCGTTCTTGTACATATACATGAATGATACAAGCTTAGGAAGGGATTTCTTTCCTATTTGTAGAAAAAAAAGAAACCAACCTACTATAGGCCAGCTTCAAAGGAGAGTCAAACATATACGAGAAGATTACATGTTCATTATAAGCCTCATCACACGAGCAATGTAACCCTTTTCACAATTTGTACATAATGAAAGAAACATTGTTTGAACTTTCTAAAAAGATGTTGACTTTTCTTAATTTCCAGCGAGAAATAGTAGACACCACAGCACTTTGCGACGTAAGATGGATATATAGTGAACTTTCCATCTTTGGTGTTCTCACCCAGTTTAACCTCTTATTTCTGCATATTAAAAACGGAAATATAGATAGAAACAAAAAAATTATTATAAGAGGTGAAATTATGAATAAACAGCATTTAATCGCATTAGACTTAGACGGCACTTTATTAACAGACAACAAAATAATTTCCACTCGAACAAAACATACAATTGCAAAAGCAAAGGAACAAGGACATATTGTCGTTATTTCAACAGGACGTCCATTCCGTGCTAGTTTTGATTACTATAAAGAACTTGGTCTTAACACACCAATCGTAAACTTTAATGGCGCTTACGTACATCATCCTCTTGATTCAAAGTGGGGAACACATCACTCTCCTCTTGAGCTAGCAACAGCCCAAGAAATTGTCCGAGCTTGCTTTGATTTTGGTGTGAAAAATATATACGCTGAAGTAATGGACGATGTGTATGTTCGTGAAATTGATGAAGATAAAAAACATATTTTCGAATTCGGTTCTCCAAATATTTTTACAGGAGACTTATTAAATATTTTAAACGATCATCCAACCTGCTTATTAATTGACGCACATGACGAGCATTCCAGTGCAATTCGTCAACATTTAACTGATATGCATGCTGAAGTAATCGACCATAGAAAATGGGGCGCACCTTGGCCGATTATTGAAATCGTAAAAAACGGGTTAAATAAAGCTGTCGGATTACAAAAAATTTCTAGTCATTACAACATTCCACAAGAGCGAATTATCGCTTTCGGTGATGAAGATAACGACTTTGAAATGATTGAATTTGCTGGTCATGGCATCGCAATGGGTAATGCAATTCCTGAATTAAAATCACTCGCAAATCATACGACATTAACGAATGAAGAAGATGGTATTGCGCTATATTTAGAAGAGGTTCTTGGATTATAATCTAAAAATTCCCTGCTTATAGTTTCTCGCCAAACGCTCATACTATTATTAGACGCCGGATTATCGCGTCGATTGTTTTCAGCTAAATAAAGGGGGTTTTTCGAATGGGTAAAAAGAACAAATCAAAACGTTTTATCCAACAAGGAGCCGATGCTGTTATGAAGCATGATGCAAGATTCCCGTACAGAGGTACATTAGCTGAGGCAGAAAAAGCGAGAAGTAACTCTTCTTTTGGAGGGGTTTAAATGGGGAACTTACTATTCCAACAAGCTAGAGATGCCGTTGCAAATGCCGTATCTTGTTCAAGCGGTACTGAGCAACAAGATCTCGTATATAGGGCAAAAAACGCTTTGCACTCTGCTTATGCAAACTCTTCAACAGCTGAAAAGGTTCAGCTACGCGAAATGCAAGAGCAGTTACAAAACATTACGAATTTACATTAAAAAAGAGGACCAGCTTTGGTCCTCTTTAATCTTTTCGAAACAAGCCAAACACCCCAACCGTCTGTAATACGTTTGTAAATGCACCTGGGTCCACTTGCCTAATAACCCTTTCTAATTCATATAACTCATAACGCGTAATAACAATCATTAACATTTCCTTATTTTCATTTGTATAAGCGCCTGTTGCTGGTATAGTTGTAATCCCCCTCACTAAGCGAGAATGAATCGCCTTTCGTACATCTGCCCCATTCTTCGTAACGATTAGTGCTGTAATTTTCACATGACGCGTATGAATCGCATCGATAATTCGCGTTGACACATACAAAGTCACCAAAGTATATAATGCTTTCTCCCATCCATACACATAGCCAGCCGCAATAATGATCAGTGCATTAAAGAAGAAAAAATACGTACCGACAGGCTTATCTTTAATCTTTGATAAAATCATGGCGATTATATCTAAACCACCTGTAGAAGCCCCCCACTTCAACGCAATCCCTACCCCAATCGCCGAAATAATCCCACCAAAAATCGCATTTAATATAATATCGTTCGAAACTGCTCTAACCGGGATAATTTCTAGAAACAAAGTCATAAATATGACGCAAAGAAAACTAAAGAAAGTAAAGGCCTTTCCAACCTTTTTCCATGCTAAAATAACGACGGGAATATTAAACAAACTAAACAATACCCCCGTTGATATGTGAATAGATAAAAAGTCACCTAATATTTGCGATAACAATTGGGACAATCCAGCAAAGCCACTCGCGTACACTTTCGCTGGCGTTAAAAATAAATTCATTCCAATCGCGTTTAACAAACCTGCGACGATTACAACGATTAACTTCTTTATAAGTTCGGTATAATTCAACTTCAAATCCATTTCGAATCCACCTTTATTATTCATGAATGCACTGCTATACATAGTCTTTACGAAAAAGGAAATGATAAACGTACAACGTTTAGAAATGGAGTTGATACATATGCCACATACGAGTGATAACGACAAAAAAGCACGCGATAATAATGCAAAGCGTACACAAAAAAATGAGCAAGAACAAAAAAATATTCAGCAAGGTAAGCGTTCCTATTCTAAAAAGACCGATCACCTTTGATTCCATCGTACATCAACAATATTGTTGATGTACTTTTTTTACATTTTACAGGGAAAAAACATTAAAAATTCACTTCATGTTCACTTCTATATTCTACAATAGCGATAACATATTCGGATGAGGTGTTGGCATGAGAGGGAAATACATTTTCATTATTACTGCACTAATAAGTATATTAATGCTAGCTGCTTGTGGACAAAAAAACAGCTCAGCTACAGTCGCTACAGCAACAGACTCAACCATTAAGAAGAGCGACTTCGAAAAACAGTTGAAAGATCGTTACGGAAAAGACATGCTATACGAAATGATGGCACAAGACGTTATCACGAAAAAATATAAAGTATCTGACGATGATGTAGATAAAGAAGTACAAAAAGCGAAAAAGCAATACGGCGATCAATTCACAGCTGTACTAGAAAACAATCGTTTAAAAGATGAAGCTGATTTCAAAAATCAAATTAAGTTCAAACTTGCTATGAATGAAGCAATTAAGAAAAGTGTTACAGAAAAAGACGTGAAAGACCACTATAAACCAGAAATTAAAGCGAGTCATATTTTAGTAAGTGACGAAAATGAAGCGAAAGAAATAAAGAAAAAATTAGATGCTGGCGCTTCATTTGAAGAATTAGCAAAACAAGAATCACAAGATCTACTATCAAAAGATAAAGGTGGAGACCTTGGATACTTCAATTCAGGCAGAATGGCGCCTGAATTTGAAACAGCTGCCTACAAACTAAAAGTCGGACAAATTAGCAATCCCGTTAAATCACCAAACGGCTATCACATTATTAAATTAACTGATAAAAAAGATTTAAAGCCTTATGATGAAGTGAAAGACTCTATTCGTAAAAACTTAGAAGCAGAACGTATTGCCGATCCTACATTCAGTCACAAGTTAATACAAAAGGAATTAAAAAAAGCAAATATTAAAATAAATGATAGTGAATTAAACGATACATTTTCTCTTATATTTGAGCAGGGAAACTAAAAAAAGCATGGTCTTATTTAAAAAGATAAGACTGTGCTTTTTTAATCTTTCATCAATACTTTCAACTTTTTCTTTAAGCTTTTATAATGCCAATTGATATGATCTAATTCTACCTCCACTTCAATTAACGTATCTATTAAGTCTTCTTTAGACTGCTGCGAGTTCATAATATTTTCAAGCAATCGCTCGAATTTTTCAGTGCTCTCATATATATCATGTAAATCAACCGCTGCTATTTCACGTTCTTTTTCTGGGGATAATACTGAAAGCCGGTTTATTAATTGTTCTAGTACATTATCTTGCACTCTCGTACCTTCCTTTCAATATCTCATCTATTCTCTCTTGATCTCTTGTAACTAAAAGTGTGCAAAATTCATCAGAAACTATTAAAACATTTCATTACACTTACTTTGTCTATGAACCTACTACACTGAACTAGACAAAAAAATTAAGGTCAAGTAGACTACAACTAATATCTTTCATTTAACCCCGAATCTATTAATACCCATCATTTGACCTCAATGAAATAGAATATAACGGACACTATTAAAAAAGATAATCCAAATATCAATAGACGGACCAGTATAGAAATTGATGATAGAGGCGTAAAATACAATGCATAGAGAACAGCAAATGGAATTAAAAACATAGCTAATGAATACACCTTACTCCTAATAATAAGCCCAATAAACTTTACTCCGAAAAAGGCCATTACTATGATTCCATACATCCATATTAGTCGTTCATCGAATTCAGTCACTATATCACCCCTCATGAATCTCTTCTCAAAACCTATAGACATCTAATCTTCAGCTAATTGACCTTAACTTTCCTACTGTCACCATAATAGATAGAAGGAATGCGTTATTTAAAATAAAAAAGTGTATCCAAAAATCAAACTATTTGTTTAGATTTTGAGATACACCGAATCGGCTTTACTTTTCTTTTTCAAAAATACCAGCTAAGATGAAACTAATCCCTAGAAAAATTACAATTATCGTGTTAATTGCGTAACCCAAGAACGACATATATGAAGTAAAACTTACTAGAATTGTATATATGAGACTTACTACTAATACTATTGTAGCCAGATAGTTTTTCCTTTTCAACATAATCACCAATAATGCTACAATAAAAACAACATTATATATACTAATCATTGTATGTGTCGTCTCCATTTTATTAATCTATCTCCTTCTTTTCTTAGAATTAATTTTTTTCGGCTCATAATCTTTATATCCTTTTTTATACCCTTTATAATATCCATCTACAAAAGTCACCGCATCCGGAATCATTCCTATCACGCCAACAGCTTTACTACCAGCAAACAATGCTCCTTTAGCAGCTGATTTCGCTGCATTTTTTATTATTTGCTGTTTGGCAACACGCTGTCCGGGAGATAAGTTTGCAATTTGGTTTTTCGATTTATTTTTAGATGTTTTCCATCCATAAATTGTACCTGCACCAAAAGTTAATACCTTATTCGCTACATTTCCAAACCCAACAAATCCTGCATAACTATTTCTTACCGCAATTACTCCAGACTTAACTCCCTTAAAATGTGCATACGCTGTACGATTATTATAATATGGCATTGGTGTCGTCCCCCAAGGCCGATATGCCCAATGCCCATCCGGATCCACCATCATCACCGGATTATTATCACCATACGTATACCCATTCTGCGTTACTGGATCATCTTCATCACCTGGATCAGGATCCACCGACAAGAACACACCATGGTCTGGATTATAGTATCTCGCAATTAAGTAATACATACCAATCTCTTTATCATACATGTATCCTGCATATCCAAATGGATTATCTGCTGCGATACCTTTCGCTTCGCTCTTTAGGACGTTCCCCCATGCATCATATTCATAGCTTGCGACTATTTGTCCGTCCTTGTCGGTCATTGCTATTACGTCACCGCGCGGGTTGTAGTGGTAGTATACCGATTGATCTTGGATTTTCATTGCTAGGCGGACACCGTCTTTGTTGTAAACGGCGGTGCCGTTTCCGCCAGTCCATTCATCGGTATAGAAGTAACAATTAATGCAACTACCATAAGCTATATGAAGTACCTATACCACTTTTTCTTAACTTGCTTCTTTTCCATACATTCACCCCTAATTCGCATCGGTTTTATTCTTACAATTAACAATTTAAAGAATTTTCTAAGGGGCTTCAACATAAAAACGACAATATCGTAACATTTTTCAAAAATGTATATTTTCCGACAATTTACCATTTTATATTCCTTTTTCCTTATAAATACAGTAAAATATTTGTAGATTAAACGTTTTATTACACCTTATTTACTTTTTATCTACTTTATAATAAAAAAGAACTATCTCTTCTCTTAAAAATTTAGAGAAAAAATAGTTCTTTTTTCATTCACTTTATTTCTTAAAGTAAGTCCAACCTTCTTCTTGGTAAACCTTCTCTTCTTTCATCAACTTACCAAGTGCACGCTTAAATGCAGCCTTACTCATATTGAAACGTTCTTTAATGTCTTCTGGGTTGCTCTTATCCCAAAACGGCATCGCTCCGCCTCGTTCTTCCATATATGCATAAAGTACTGCAGCATCATCTTCCATTCCTTCTTCTTTACGAGGAAGAAGTGAAATATTAATTGTACCGTCATCTTTCACGTCAATAATACGACCTGTTACACGTTCACCGATGCGGACTTGTTCTTTTCTTTCAGTATGGTGTAAGAAAGCACGGAAATGCTCATCAGTTAGTATGAATGAACCAACTTGAAGTGAACGATACACACGTCCATTGACGTTTTTATTACGCATAGATGGCGTCGCATCTACGATAATTTCTTGCATATCACTGTCTCTTGCCGGAAGAGCGATAAGGCGATCACGATTCGTTAATTTTAACGTACAATATAATTCGTCTCCAACCTCTGGCCATACTGGCATATAAATCGGGAACTCATCAGCTGGGATTAGTATATCTTTTGATACACCAATATTAACAAACACACCTAAACTAGGAATAACTTCTACAACCTTTACCCAGTTCCAATCAAAAGTTGTAATAAGCGGCTCCTTCATTGTTGCTGAAATACGATTTTGGTGATCAAGGTATAAGAATACATCAATCGTATCGCCTTCTGCAATTTCTCCAACTAATTCGTTTTTATGTAAGAAGATTTCTTCTTCTTCATTCCCAACCATATAGCCGATTTCCGTTTCGCGTAAAACAGTTACCTGTTCAATCGATCCTAATTGTAAATACATATTTTTTAATTCCCTTCTATATATATAATTAACTTTTTTATATTTTTTATCATTCCAAACAAAAGTTAATTATAACACGATTTTTCCTTTATTTGTCCAACTGCCCAAAATTCACTATAATTAAATAAAGACTTTATCTATAGGACTATATTACCCTACAGATGATCCGTCAAAACACTTAAGTTGCAACACTCTATCTAATCGATGTATTTTCCGCTATACTTTAATATGTATATTACATAGCCTATTTAGGTGCATGAAAAGATAGAAATTTATTTGGAGGTGCTAACTATGGCAAAAGATAGTTCTTTTGACATCGTTTCGAAAGTAGAATTACCTGAAGTAACAAACGCAATTAACATCGCATTAAAGGAAATCCAAAACCGATATGACTTTAAAGGAAGTAAAAGTGATATTAAATTAGAAAAAGAAGTACTAGTTTTAACTTCTGACGATGAGTTCAAATTAGACCAAGTAAAAGACGTTCTAATTTCTAAACTTGTAAAACGTAACGTTCCAATTAAAAACTTGGATTACGGAAAAGTTGAAGCTGCGACTGGTAACACTGTTCGCCAACGCGCAACACTTCAACAAGGTATCGATAAAGATAACGCGAAAAAAATTAACAACATCATTAAAGAAATGAAATTAAAAGTAAAAACACAAGTACAAGATGACCAAGTACGTGTTACAGCGAAAAGCCGTGATGACTTACAAGCAGTTATCGCAGCAGTTCGCAGTGCTGACTTACCGATTGACGTACAATTTATTAACTACCGCTAAAAAGAAAAACATCCTCTGTGTAGAGGATGTTTTTCTTTTTAGCGGTAGAGAAAATATTACAAAGTCTAAGATTACGAGCAATCGGATAGTTAGAATGAGTATTTAATTATTATGCATAAATGAAGAAGGTCCTTTTAATAATCGGCGCAAAAACCTCCCTCCCCACTCAAATGTAACAAATTATGAGTATAAGAATATTTTCCACCCTTTCATGTAATGTAAAATTAGTAAGGAATTTATTTTATGAAAAAATGTTAATTAAACAAGAGTTAGAAGTGGTTATTTGAAGAAATTAATACTATGTTTTTTATTAACTACATTCTGTCTATATATTGCAGGGTGTTCTAATAATATAACTACACCCGAGGATACACCTAAAACTTCAACACCTGCGAAGTGTAAATACATCAACAAAGCTTGGTATAAGAAACCTATAAAATGTAATAATTGATGATATAAGTTATAAAAAAGACACCGTAAGGTGCCTTTTTTTATAGAAATTAATAAGATATTCATCAGAAATTATGAATCATTTTTTATTTTGTTTTTCAAAATATTTTTCTTTAACCATTTTTATTAGATTTTCTTTTTCTGTTAGTTCAAAGATAAATAATGCTTTTTTCATGTTGTCAGCCACATCTTCTTCATTATATTGTTCTAGCTTTAGCAAATTCCAAGCTTTTCCATAATATAATTCACCTAATAAATATAAAGTATTTAGATTAATAGCTAATTTAATACCCATATCATTGTATTTTATTGCCTCTTCATGTTGATTGGCAAGACCTAAAATTTTCGCTAAATTAAAAATGATTTTTAATTTAATCTCTTTATCTCTAGGAAAATCTAACTTATTAAAATTAGCTAAACACCTTCTTAATATAGTAATACTCTTTTCATACTCTTTATTTGCCCAATGAAATATAGCCATCGACTGCATAATATCTATTTCTCTTTCTGATAAAAAATCAACATTCGTTACAGTTAGTTTTAGTGCACTATTTAAAAGATTTAAAGCAGTTTTTATTGATTTATTTACATGAAATATAGCAATGGCTTCATGCCATATTAGAAATTGTTTATCTTCTTTTAACTGGAAATTATTTTCGTTTTTCTCTTGTTTCACTATTTCGTAAAGTTCATTATATTGTTTTTGCTTTGTACAATCTCTCATTACATATTTTACATTTTCTACATATTTTAGTTTTTTATTTTGCGTTAGTGCGAAAATATTATTTGGATCAATACCAAGTCTTTCAGATAACTGATATAACAATATACTAGATGGATAAATCGTACCTTTTTCTATTTTGCTAATTTGACTTTGCGAACATATTCCATGACACAATTCGGATTGTGATATATTCTTTTTCATTCTAAGTTCTTTAATGGTAATACCCAAATCGTAAAATCCCATTTTTCCTCCCCAAATATAGCCCTCAATGAGTATCAGAATATTTTTTCATCCTTTAATGTAATGTAAAATTAGTATAGTTGCAATTATTGTTTGTTCTATAGGTCTTTTCACTTCTTTGTTCAGCTGCATTTTGAGGCGAGAGTCTCCCTTTACAAAAATAGTAGAATACAATGAAAACGAACTGTCACCTCACTCATAAGAAGAAAATGATTTAGCGAAACTAATCCTTCTATAGAGACTAATACATATCCATCATAAGGAACTTCTTCTCTTTTTTTATCGGTTCTCACACAAAAACAGGCTAGGGAGATAGTCTTCTCCTTAGCCTGTCCCCTCTCATTAGAGGAGTTTTCGTACTTATTAAGAACAACACATCCGTTACTCATTTCCGTCTCTTTTTAACCGCAATTAAAAACGCAATAAATAATACGTTCACACCGACTATTAAGGAGATAAATAACCAATTCACACCTGTTTCTCCGCTAATTTTATACACATTTGATTCTTCGCGCTTTAAAATAAGATAAAACTTTCCGTTTTCTTCTCTTATAATTTCATCTTCTAACAATCCTCGTAACTCTTGTTTTTCGCCAATTGCACTTACAGGTAAAGCAACTTTTTGTGTTTCTTTCGTATTATTAATCGCTACTAATGTTACTTCATCTTTATACTTTCGTTTCAGTACACTCATTCCATCTTTATCGTATAAAAGCTCAAACGTTCCATGGCGTAAAGATGGTCTCGCTTGTCTAAGCTCACCGAGTTTCGTTATGTGCTGCACAAATTTTTCATCTGATTTGAAATCCATTAATCGTCTATTATCCGGGGTATCCCCTCCATCTAATGCAATTTCAGTCCCGTAATAAAAATTCGGAATACCAGGTGATGTTAATAAATATGTAAGAGCTAGTTTCAAACGAGATGGTGGATAATTCATATTCTCTTTTGCAATACGGGCAAATCTTTTTGTATCTTGATTATCTAAAAATGTAATGGATTCCCCTTCTTTTTTACTCACATCATATAAAGGTTTCACCGATACATCCGCTTTGGAAAACGATTCTACTATTTTTTCGTTATATTCACTATCTTCTTTTGTTATAACACGAAAATCTTTCTTTATCACTTGCATATCTTTTTGCACGTCATTCCAGAAAGAACGCGGCTTTTTTTCACTATGTATTACATAACTTCCATCTAAATCGACTTCTTTGATCCACCATTTCATCGCGTCGATGACTTGCTTTTCGTTTTCCCCAAGTGGAAATTGAAGTACAACCTTCATTCCTTTTGCGTGCGCTTCATGTACAAGTTCTTTCACATCATTTCCTGTTCCGAAATGTTCATTTACCTTTTGAAAATTACGCACGTCTACCCCATCATACTTTCCACTTTCAAAAAGCGGAGAAAGCATAACAGCGGTAAAGCCCATTTCTTTTATGTAATCCAGTCTTTTTATAATCCCTCTTATATCTCCGCCCTGATATCCTTCTAAATTGCCAACTTCTAACTGTTTGTCATTTTTCGGTTCTCCATTATTGAAGCGATCAATCATAATGGAATATATGACTTCGTCTCGCCACTCTCTTTTTTCATCTGCAAACGTATGTATTGGCACAAACAAAACGACAGCTAAACAAAAACAAATAAATAGTTTCCTAGTCCGTATTTTCCTCACACGCATCCCCCATGTTTTTTAATCGTAAGAATATTATACCAATTTTTAGGGCGAATCACATACGTTGATTTCATTCCCTCAAAATACTTCATGTTAGATTTTCTAACATGAAGTATAAAGTTTTCTGAATTTTTAGTTGATTTTTCATTTCATTTCGAATATGATATGAAACATAACAAATCGATGTTATTTTTTCTAACATAATAGGAGGAGAGAGAATGAATACAGGAGATACGGTTTTTATGTTTGTAACGACAGTAATGGTCATGTTAATGACACCAGGATTGGCACTTTTTTATGGGGGCATGGTTCGCAGTAAAAACGTACTCAGCACGACAATGCATAGTTATAGTGCGATGGCTATCGTTTCGATTCAGTGGATTGTGATCGGCTATTCTTTATCATTCGGACCAGATTGGCACGGGCTTATCGGCAATCTCGATTGGTTCGGTTTAAACGGAGTTACCTACGCACCAAATCCAGACTATTCATCCACTATTCCTCACAATTTATTTATGATGTTCCAACTCATGTTCGCTATTTTAACTCCCGCTTTAATTTCAGGTGCATTCGCCGAAAGAATGCGATTTTCAGCTTTCCTTATTTTCATCCTTCTATGGACAACAATTGTTTACAATCCTGTCGCTCATTGGGTATGGGGCGTTGGCGGGTGGCTAAGAGAACTTGGCGCGTTAGACTTCGCTGGTGGTAATGTCGTTCATATTACATCCGGCGTTGCTGGTCTTGTATTAGCTATTTTCCTTGGAAAACGAAAAAATATAAACGGTTCTTCCCCTCATCATTTACCATTTACGATGTTAGGCGCAGGCTTACTATGGTTCGGCTGGTTCGGTTTTAACGTCGGTAGCGCATTATCTTTAAACGACGTAGCTTTAACTGCATTTATTAATACAAATATAGCCGCTGCTGCCTCTGCATTAACTTGGATGCTTTCAGAATGGTTCTTCCAATCAAAACCGACTGCAATGGGGGCTGCTTGTGGTGTAGTTTCTGGTCTAGTCGCTATTACACCAGCTTGCGGGTTCGTTACACCTTTCTCCGCCCTTCTTATCGGAGCAATTGGCGGCGTATTATGCTTCGGAGCAGTCTTTTTCTTAAAAACAAAATTCGGATACGACGATACACTTGATGCATTCGGATGCCACGGTATCGGCGGAACTTGGGGCGGTATTGCAACAGGACTCTTTGCAACTACTACTGTAAATGCTGATGGCGCTAACGGATTATTTTACGGAAACGCAGCTTTACTATTTAAACAACTTGTCGCAATCGGAGCAACATATGCATTCACAATTTTAATGACATACGCCATTATTAAAGCGATCAACTACTTCCTCCCTGTTCGGGTAGATGAGCACGAAGAACATATGGGACTTGATATTTCGATGCACGGTGAGAAGGCTTATGAGTATACTGAGCGAGTGAATTAAAAAAGAGATGCAGTCTATTAGTAGTAGATTGCATCTCTTTTTATTATACTGTCGGTGGTATACCCTAGTTGGTATATTCATGAATATATCAACGATTATTCGGATATATCGACGATTTTTTCATTATATCGACATTTCGACACAGAATATCGATTTACCAACAAATTCCGACATGACGAAAATGAAAAACACCCCGTGTAAAGCTTATTTTACACATAAAAAGACGACCGAAATCCGGTCGTCTTTTTCTATTTATTTCGGAGCGTTTCCAACGTACTGCGTGATATCAACATTTAACGCTTGTGCTAAACGCATTCCGTACTCTTGATCTGCACGGAAGAAGTTACAAACAGCTAGTAATTTCGTGCGCTCATTTACGTCTTTTAAGTCATTTGTTAAGTTTGCAATTAAGTTGACTTGCTCTTCTTTAGAGAATGAACGGTAACGCTCACCTGCTTGTTTGAAGTCGTTTGGTTTGTCAATTTTTTCACGAGATACATAGCCTTCTACTTTCATAGTTGAATCGCGGTAAGCTTTGTCTTCAACTGGATTTTCAGCATGACGGCTCGGTTCGTAGTTGATTGTAGATGGGTTTTGATTGATTTGCATCGCACCATCACGTTGTTGGTTATGAACAGCTGCGTACGGGCAGTTTACAGGAATTTGTAAGTAGTTCGCACCAAGACGGTAACGCTGTGTATCTGGATAAGAGAATAAACGACCTTGTAATAATTTATCTTCAGATGGTTCAATACCATTTACAGTTGCACTTGGAGAGAACGCCACTTGTTCTACTTCAGCGAAGAAGTTTTTCGGGTTACGATTTAACGTCATCGTCCCTACTTCAATTAATGGGAAGCGATCTTCCGGCCATACTTTCGTCGGATCTAGTGGATCAAAGTCTAAAGAATCCGTTTCATCTAGTTGCATCACTTGCACGTGTAAATCCCACTTCGGATAATTTCCTTTTTCGATTGCATCGAACAAGTCACGAGTTGCATGGTTGAAGTCTTTTCCTTGTACTTCTTGCACCTCTTTTGCACTTAAGTTACGTACACTTTGCTGTGGTTTCCAGTGATATTTAATGTAGACGATTTTACCTTCTGCATTAATCCATTTAAATGAATGGACACCGAAACCTTCCATTTCACGATAGCTTGCTGGTGTACCGTAATCAGAAAATACCCACGTCATCATATGTGTAGATTCCGGACTTAACGTCATGAAATCCCAGTAACGATCTGGTGTTTGAACATTTGTATCAGGTGCTGGTTTTAAAGAATGCACCATATCAGGGAATTTAATTGCATCACGAATGAAGAAGACCGGTAAATGGTTACCTACGATATCGTAATTTCCTTCTTCTGTATAAAATTTAACAGCGAACCCGCGTGGGTCACGAGCTGTTTCTGGAGAACCTTGACCATGAATAACCGTTGAGAAACGAACAAATACAGGCGTTTCAGTTCCTTCATTTTGTAAAAATGCTGCTTTCGTATATTGCTTCATGCTGTTTTTCGTTACGAACACACCGTGAGCACCTGCACCACGTGCATGCACAACACGCTCTGGAATACGTTCACGATCAAAGTGCGCAAGTTTTTCTACTAAATGATAGTCTTCTAATAATACCGGTCCACGGCGACCAGCTGTACGAGAATTTTGGTTGTCTCCAACTGGAGCACCTTGGTTTGTTGTTAAGCGATTATTTGGATTCATCTAGGGGGATCCTCCTCTTTCTTTCATAGTAATTATTATTTATTTAAAATTATTATAAACTAATTATTATTCAAAACTAAATTCTTGTCAACCATTTCCTTCATTTTTTTGGAAACAATTTCAGCTAAGCAATCGATGAATACAGATTGTGAATTCGGCATATTTGGTCTAAAATATGCGACATTTAATTCATCAGTTACAACTTTACACTCATAATCGTTGTCATATAAAACTTCTAAATGCTCTGCCACAAAGCCAACTGGGCAATATATGAAAGATTCATATCTACGCTCTTCAAATAAATCTCTCGTTAAATCTTGCACATCCGGACCAATCCATGGGTCAGGCGTATTTCCAGCACTTTGCCAACCCGTTGTATAGTTTTGAATATTGGCAGCCTCCGCAATTAAATCTGCTGTATGCTGCAATTGCTCCACATAAGGGTCCCCTGCTGCAATAATTTTTTCTGGTAAACTATGTGCTGAAAAAATTACGACTGCTTTCTCTTTATCTTCAATCTTTGTAAATGTTTCTTTTATTTGATCTACCCAATACGAAATAAACTTCGGTTCATCGTACCATTGTTCAATCGGTTCAATAACAGGACCACCGATTTCTTTCGAAAGACGAATAGCACGGTCATTATATGCTTTAATGCTAAATGTAGAATAATGCGGTGCTAATACGATACTAATCGCTTGCTCAATTCCATCGCGCTTCATCTCTTCTACTGCATCTTCTATAAATGGGGCTATATGTTTTAATCCTAAGTAACAAGTAAATTCATACTCTGTAAATATATTATTCATAGAATCTGTTAATTTATGCGCTTGCTCTTTCGTAATTTTTGCAAGTGGTGAAATTCCGCCAATTGCTTTATAGCGCCCGATTAAGTCTTGGAGTGCTTCTTCTGAAGGTTTATGCCCGTGGCGAATATGTGTATAGTACGCTTCTACATCATCTAATGATTCTGGCGTTCCATACGCCATTACTAGTAAACCTATTTTTTTCTTCGTCATCTATATAACACCTCAATTTTATAAAGTGAAACTTTAATCAGTGGGGGTTCTTCATCCCCCACTGATTATTAGCCCTCACCAATCGGACTTTTATGGGCAGTTGATCCCCCACCTAAATTCTTTGCTTTCGCTGAATTTTGAGGTGGGGATCTTACTGCCCATTAAAGCGGGATAAATGAGAATATTTTTCAAGAACATTTGTTTCCAATTATAACAACTAATAATAAGTACGTCAAAATAATTATTCTAAATAAGTATTATTTCTAATATGATTTTGAATTTTATATGACAATTTATTTAATAAAAAGCGACTTACATAAAAGTAAGTCGCTTTTCTTCTATTCTTTAATATTTACCCCATATTCTTTAAACCAAACGTGAATTTGCGCTAAGTGAGCTAAAAGTTGCGGCCCAGTCATTAATTGACCGAACCAAGGCGATTGAAATGCACTACCGCCTGACTCAATTAATCCGCTCAGCTGTTCTTTATCAAATAGTTCGTGCAAAATTGAGCCTTTATCCGTTAATAAATTTTGTAGCCATACTGTTACTGCTTTCGTATAGTGCGGATTATGCGTTTTCGGATATGGGCTCTTCTTTCTATATAAGATGTCATTTGGAAGTAACCCTTCTAACGCTTTGCGCAATAGACCTTTTTCGCGGTTTTTATACATTTTCATTTCCCAAGGAATATTCCACGCATATTCGACAAGTCGGTGATCCGCAAATGGAACGCGTACTTCTAAGCTTGCGCCCATACTCATACGGTCTTTTCTGTCTAATAATGTTGTCATAAACCATACCATGTTTAAATAAAATAGTTGTCGTCTCTTTGCTTCAATTGGGTTTTCTCCCTCTAAAATAGGAACTTCTTGAATAGATTCTTCATAACGCTGTTGTACATATTGTTGTAAATTTAATTTACTTCTCCATTCTTTCTTTAGCAGTTGTTCACGCGCTTCTGTAGAGCGCATCCACGGAAATGCACTCGATTGCAAATCATCTTCTCTATAAAACCACGGATAACCACCAAATATTTCGTCTGCACATTCCCCAGATAAACCGACGACAAAATCTTGTTTAATTTCGCGACAAAACCATAATAATGACGAATCGATATCTGCCATACCAGGCAAATCACGAACGATTACTGCTTCTGTTAAATACTGTGCTAATTGTTCATTTGAAATGACGCAGCGATGATGGATTGTTTGAAACGTCTCCGTCATCAAATGAATAAATGGTGCATCTGAATTCGGCTGGAACGCATTCGCTTTAAAGTATTTATCATTATCTTCGTAATCAACAGAATATGTGTGTAATTGCCCTTTTCCTGACCTTGCATATTCTTTCGCAGCAATTGCTGTAATCGCACTCGAATCTACACCGCCTGATAGAAAAGTACATAGTGGTACATCAGAAACGAGCTGCCTTGTAATCGCATCTTGTAATAAAAAGCGTGTTTTCTCTACTGTTTCTTCAAAGGAGTCTTCATGTTTTTTGCTTTCTACATTCCAATATCTCCATATACATAAACCGTTCTTTGAAAATGTCATCGCATGCCCTGGACGTAATTCTTTTATACCAGCATAAATGCCATGACCAGGTGTTCTAGACGGTCCAAGACCGAATATTTCGGATAACCCTTCTAACGTTACTTCTGCCTTCACATCTGGATGCGCTAATATCGCTTTTAACTCTGAACCAAATAGTAATCGCCCACTATCATATTTATAAAATAGCGGTTTTACACCTAGTCGATCTCGTGCAATAAATACTTGTTCCTTCTGTTCATCCCATACAGCAAACGCATATATACCGTTTAAATGATCGACACATTCTTCTTTCCATTCAATATACGACGCTAATAGCACCTCTGTATCAGAATGACCTTTGAACGTATATCCTCTCCTTAATAATTCCTTTCGAATATCTTCTGTATTATACAATTCACCGTTATAGCAAATTGCATAATTCGTTTCATCTTTTAAACAAGTCATCGGTTGTTTACCACCCTCAGGATCAACAACGATTAACCGTTTATGCCCAAATGCGACATTGCCTTTAATCCAAACTTTATTATCATCCGGGCCACGCTTTGCTAACGTCTCAGCCATCTTCGTAACGACGTCCCGTTCTCCTTCTAATGAGCGTTTATAATCCACCCATCCTGTAATCCCGCACATACGAATCATCCTTCCATCTTATTTCTTTTCCTAAACGAGCAGTAATCCACACCTTAGAGGTGCGGATCAAAAAAATGAAAAACTTGACGATAACGTACTATCCACATACGGAATAGCATTTTCACTCAGTAAAACGTGTGTTATTGTATGCCCACCTATGTCTAGGTGTGTCTAGTTATAAAGAATGCCCGAACTGTCTATAACAGAAATAACTACTTTTTATAAAGGAGAAATCATATATGATACAACGTAACCATATTTTATATAACCAGCCACGCGCTCATACAGTCGGTAATGTAGAATATATAAACAATGAATGGGTATTCTTTGATGATGAAAATGATGAAGCTTTTTTATTAGAAGATATTGTCGAAGATGGCTTTGAGATTTTATATAACAACAACTGGCTACCAGCTCGTTTCTATGAACAAGATGTACTACAAATCGCCAACGAACAGCACCATTTGCAAAACGGAGAAATGATACGAATTCGAAAAAAATTACTTCTTAGCTATACGGAATGGCTTGAGGAATTACCTGACTCTGTCTTTACATTATTAACCGAATCATTGCAATCCCTTCATTACTCTTTATATGATTGCATGTATTGTCATAATTATTTATCTTTCCTACCGAAAGAGGAAGCATGCGAAGGGGTAAATATTCTTTTATTTGATAACGAAGAGATGATTTGTACATTGCAGCACCATTTTGTTCGTCACGCTACGTCAAATAAAAACATGTTTCGTTTTACGAAAGTAAACGGAGAAGAGTTGCATATCGATGCAACATAAAGTAAAAAAAACCACCTTATCTCCCAAGTCTTTGAGATTATTAGGTGGTTTTATTTTTTATTAGAATACTTGCCAGCCAATCGGTAATTTCAGTCCAAGGTAAAATACTGCTACTAGTGCAACAATAAATAGTCCCCAAACTGCCCCTGTTGCTTTGTTCTTGCTCATTTTTACAAGAACCATTTCCATTCCACCGATAACTAAAATACCAGCTACCATTTTTAAACCATACCACATGTGCATGTTACTTGTTGCAGTCTTCATAATACCCATGTACAACATGAAACCTGTCACAATAATGATAATGTACATAAGACGAAGCCCCATATGTACACCTTTACCTTTTCTTCCTGCTGAATAAAGTGAATACGCAACGAAGAATAAAATTAAACCTAACGCCCATGCTGTAATATGCATATGTACCATCGTATCCCCTACCTCCTCTTTTCACACTTTTTCACTCTATATGATAACATGTTCATTTATTTTCAGGAAATGTTTCGCTTTTTTACATTTAAATGATATAATATTTAGAGTATTTACAAACTTCTTGTAATAACAAAAGGGGGAACAATCATGATTCAAACTAAGGATATTATCGAACTTACAGACACATACGGGGCAAATAACTATCACCCACTTCCAATCGTTATTTCTAAAGCAGAAGGCGTTTGGGTAGAAGATCCTGAAGGAAACCGCTATATGGACTTATTAAGTGCATATTCTGCAGTAAACCAAGGTCATCGTCACCCAAAAATTATTAACGCTTTAATTGACCAAGCTAATCGTGTTACGTTAACTTCTCGTGCTTTCCATAGCGATCAATTAGGTCCTTGGTACGAAAAAGTTGCGAAACTAACTAATAAAGAAATGGTACTTCCAATGAATACAGGTGCAGAAGCTGTTGAAACTGCAATTAAAACAGCTCGCCGCTGGGCTTATGATGTGAAGAAAGTAGAAGCAAACCGTGCTGAAATCATCGTTTGCGAAGATAACTTCCACGGCCGTACAATGGGTGCTGTTTCTATGTCTTCAAACGAAGAGTACAAGCGTGGATTCGGTCCAATGCTTCCTGGCATTATCGTAATTCCTTACGGTGATTTAGAAGCGTTAAAAGCCGCAATTACACCAAATACAGCTGCATTCATTTTAGAGCCAATCCAAGGTGAAGCAGGAATTAACATCCCACCAGCTGGTTTCTTAAAAGAAGCTCTTGAAGTATGTAAAAAAGAAAACGTTTTATTTGTAGCAGATGAAATCCAAACAGGTTTAGGCCGTACTGGTAAAGTATTTGCTTGTGATTGGGACAATGTAACTCCTGACATGTACATACTTGGTAAAGCACTTGGCGGCGGCGTATTCCCAATCTCTTGCGTAGCAGCAAACCGCGACATTTTAGGCGTATTCGAGCCAGGTTCTCACGGTTCTACATTCGGTGGTAACCCACTTGCATGTGCTGTTTCTATCGCCGCTCTTGAAGTGTTAGAAGAAGAAAAATTAACAGAGCGTTCTCTTCAATTAGGTGAAAAATTAGTTGGGCAATTAAAAGAGATTGATAACCCAATGATCACTGACATTCGTGGTAAAGGCTTATTCATCGGTATCGAATTAAACGAGCCAGCTCGTCCTTACTGTGAACAACTAAAAGCAGCTGGTCTATTATGTAAAGAAACACACGAAAATGTAATTCGTATCGCACCACCTCTAGTAATCTCTGAAGAAGATTTGGAGTGGGCGTTCCAAAAAATTAAAGCGGTATTATCATAATAATAGAGAGGTTGTCCTACATGTTGGGACAACCTCTTTCTTTTTATATTGATTTATACTAAAATGAAATTTTAATTTTCTGTATTTTCATTTTAGAAAGCAGGTGCGATATGTTATTACGATATGGTAAACATATTAACTATTTAGCTACATCTTTTATTTTAGTTACATTCTTTGGCTTCCTAATTTCCGTAACATTGCTTAGCCACTACTCCACTTCTACTACATTCACACTACTGAAAGCATCATTTTGGACTGCTGTTATTCTTACTATCATTGGTTTTGGACGAGAAAAAAGCGCACTTACGGTTATACTATTTGGTATTTGTACACTTGCATTCGTTGGTCTTTACACTTTTTCGGTTATCGATTACCTCTATCATCCAAGACCATAGAAAAGAGCTATCTTTTCACAAGATAGCTCTTTTTTCATTTCACTACATTTCGCAAAGTACCAATTCCTTCTACTGTAATGACCACTTCATCACCCGCATGCAAAAACTTCGGTGGTGTGAAACCTTTTCCGACACCAGCCGGCGTTCCTGTTGCAATAATATCGCCTGGCTCTAACGTCATTCCTTTACTTATCGTTGAAATGATTTCTTCTATTGAAAAAATCATTTTATTTGTATTTGAAGTTTGTCTTACTTCCCCATTTACTACCGTTTCAATGTGTAACGCATTTGGCGTTTCAACCATTGATTTATGAATTAGATACGGTCCCATCGGACAAAATGTATCGAAACTTTTTCCAAGAAAAAATTGTTTATGCTTCCTTTGAATGTCGCGAGCAGTTATATCATTTATAATGGTATAACCAAAAACATGCTCAAGCGCTTTTTCTTTTTTTATTTGTTTCCCTCGCTTACCAATAATGATAGCTAGTTCTCCTTCATAGTCTAGTTCATTCGTTGCGTGGGGATGACTATTAATTTTTTCATTCATTCCAATAACTGTCGTTGGCGCTTTCGTAAAGATCATTATATTTTCTGGAATTGACTCTACTCCGCCCATTTCTATCGCATGCTCACGATAGTTCTTTCCAACACAAAGAATATTCTTCCTTGGCCTTGGAATTGGTGCTAATATTTTCACCTCAGTTAACGGATAATACGCCGCCCCTTCATTTTCCTTCGCCCAATTTACAATATCACATATTTTTTCAAAGCATGTGGTCCCTCTTTCAATACACTCTAACATTGTAATCGGAATCGTAACCTTTTCCCCTTTTTGTCTTTGCGCTTCTCTTACATGCAATACCTTTTCTTCCTCTTCATCCACAATACCTACAAATACCTTTTCATCTTTTTTCGCCGTTACCAAACGCAATATTTCCACTCTCCATCCTAAAACTCATGACCTTTAATTGTATTCGCATCCGTAAGAAAAAAACCTTCTCATGCACGCTAATTTTTACAATATTCTTCTCATATTCTATTCGTTACTCCTTTATATTTGGCATAAAATGTAGAAATTTTACTTTTTTTAGCGAAGGTGTTTCTTTTTTATGGTTTTTTTGTATAATATGTACTACATATATACTAAAAATTTCATTTAGAGATGGAGCCGATTTCAATGTTTGAGCAAGCGATTGAAAAAAAACGTGAAAAAATGATTTATTTTGCTGAACGCTACGGAATGACTTCTCAAAAAACAGTGGATTGTAGCCAAGAACTGGACAGGCTCTTAAATGTAATTTGGCATGTACATACGGATTTTCACCCTAATCAAACACTCAATACACACACGCAATAACGTGTGTGTTTCTTTTATAAAAAAAAAACACATTTTATTGAAAACGCCCATACAATAGTAGAAAAGAAAATTTTAAAAACGAAAGGTGTTTTGTATGCCAGCTATGGTCGGACATATTCGTATCGTCAATATTGGATCAAGTGGTATTTTTCATATTGGAGATGTATTTGCGATTAGGCCTATTAGTTATTCACGCGCTTTTGCTGGGGCCGGCTCTTTTAATGTTGGAGATAACGTTTCTGTCTACAATTATCAAAGCGCAACGACTGTCAATGATTCAGATGTAATTGATCAAGCGATAATTGGTTCAACTTAGAGGAGGCGATTGCATTGAATTTTTATGTAAACCAAAGCATCATCATTAATAGCATTAAAATTGATAGCATTACAACCTCTTCTGTATTCCAAATTGGTACTGCAGGAAGTATTAAAGCTCTATCTAAATTCTCAAATAGCGGTGGATTTACAGAGCCCCTTCGCCCATTGCAGGCGAAAGGACAAATTATTTCTATCAAACCATCAACTAGTTCTTCTTAAGACATCCTTGTCATAAATATATAGCAGGAATATTTTTACCCTCCCTACTGAAAAGGAGGTTTCACAAAATGAATCAAGATATATATACTTACTTACACCAACTTCAACAAGCTCTTCAAGCACAACAAGCAACCATCCTTAACCTAGAAGATCAAGTTCGCCAACTCCAAGAAGAGCTTAACGAATTAAAAAATCGCCCCTCCTCTTCTGTAGGAAAAGTGGAATACAAATTCGATCAATTAAAAGTAGAAAATTTAAATGGTACTTTAAATATCGGTTTAAATCCGTTTTCAGCAAAAGGACAGCAAATTGAAGATTTCCAAGTGGATACAGAAACATTAAAAGTAAATCCTGAAACAGATACAAACCCAGATTTTTACCAAGGCATCCTTCAAGAAATGCATCGTTACTTAGATGAAGAAGCATATAATCGAATTCTCCATTTTGAACAAGAAGAGAGAACGCCGCTTGATGAAATGTATCGACAAATGATGGTTGATGACATAAAAAAACAGATGGAGCATAGACTTCCTTATTATTTATCACAAACGCAATCCTATGAAGGAATTTCAACAGATCCAGATTATTTACGAGATATCATTATTCAAGCGATGAAACATGATATCGACAAAGCTTTCCTCTCTTTTATTCAACACATACCGGGCAATTTCCGAAAGGAGTAAGTATGTATGAATCTTAACGTTGTAAATCGCGAATTAAAAGTTGGCCAGATTAAAATGAACGGCGTATCGTCGTCCGCACTCTTTTTAATTGGGGATGCAAATTTCCTCATACTATCTTCTATTCTTGATACACCATTTGAAACTGTTACAGAGGGTCCATTTGTACCATTAGTCACAGATGTCCCTCCTACTCCAGGTTAAGGAGACTGAGAAACTATGTTACATCATGTGTCTGTTGTCCAAAATGTTTCTATTATTTCTTTAGGGATTAGTGCCGTATTTCAAGTTGGAGATGCCAATCAAATGGAATTAAAAAGTAGAGCTCTTGCCGTCCATAGGGAAATTCCTTGTTATATAAAAGACGAAGGTCGCTTAGACGCATTTGAAATCTTTACAGATGAACACATCACAATCCCAAAACGAACGACAGATGTAAAATTAAACATTGTAAATGAATGCCCTTTTATTGAAGTAAACAATGTTGAATTGCGAACACTTTTAAATTCTGGTTGCTTTCAAATTGGAAATGTTGATTATGTTTTTAATAACTCTCGTATTATGCAAATCCGCCAATATATTACGGATGAACCTTCCGCACAATAATTCATATAGTAATTAAAAAGCTTAGTAAAGTAGGTGGGTAGTATGCCTTCTGTTGTTGGAAATCTCGTCGTTCAAAACAGTAATGGTTCGTTCAATTTAGGGGATTTTTATAACGTGTCTCCGAAAGAAAACACGAAAGCGTATAATGGATCTGGAGCTTCCAATGTTGGATTTGTCGTGAACACTTTTAGCGGCGTTAGCGCAACAAATACGTTTGATTCTGATGTGGCCGATCAAGATCAGATCGGAACAGCGTAAAAAAAGTAGGAGATATTCTCCTACTTTTTTCTTTTATCTCATTCAAGATTATCAAAAAACTCCACTGTTTACTGTTTCATTTTATTTAAATGATAATCCGCTCTCCTCCAAAGCCTTTCTAAGCTTTGGCAAAGATGCTGGACCCATACCATGTAGTTTTAAAATCTCTTTTTCACTGTATTTTGAGAGTTCTTCTACAGTGTGAATTCCATGATGTTGTAACGCATTTCGTGCTGGTGATGACAGAAGTGAAAGAAATCCTGTTTTAGGTTTCTTTTCTTTCTCACAATCTGGGCAAGTTGGACAATCGCTACTTTTATAGTATTCATGTCCTTTTTCACACGTTCTTAACGTTTTTTCCATTGCCATTTTCAAGTCCCTCTATTCCTCAACTTTGACAACATGATTGCCATCAAAGAAGTATAAGCATTTCTCTTTCACAGGATGTTGCAAGCTTTTTTCAAGCGCCTTTGCATATAACGAAAGCTGTACTTTATATCGATCTTCTAAAATCGGTTTCGCTTGATCGAATCCGCCTGGGAACTTCCCTTCAATCGTATCCGTTTTAAAGTCGATTAAAGTGATACCATCTTCCTCTTCAATCATGCAGTCGATAACCCCTTGGACAAGTATCGTTTCGTCACTCTTACCTTGCCAATCTTGATACGCCTCTTCTGCTGCAAGCATCATCGTAAATGGTACTTCACGCTCAACACTTTCCGCCGCTAATACCCTCTTACCTAGGTCACTGTCAAAGAATGAAATCACTTTTTCAATTGCTACTTCTTCAGCTTGTTCGAATGTTAATAATTCCCTATTTACCATTCCGGCAATTTGCTCTTGAAGAACTTCAATCGTAATTGGTTTCTTCAAATCTACATGTTGCATAACAGCATGGACTGCTGTCCCACGCTCTGCGTACGTCAATCCTTTTTTCTCCATAAAACGAGGACGCGTTTTAATTGGTGCACGCAGTTTTTTAATAAAGGCATTATCGCTACCTTCTTCTGATTGGTAGTTTCTCTTTATTTCTGTAACAGACTGTTTCGCACGGTGAGATGTTGCTTCCTCATATCCGTACTTCCACATTAATCTGTCGTACACTTCTTCTTTCCGTTCACTTTGTAGCGGAACAGCTTTTTTCTCACGAAGTGCTTCTAACAATTCTTGTTTCTCTTCTTGAACCGGTTCCGGTGCAAGTAACGTTTTGCCGTCAACAACTTCCACTTTCCAGTTCGTGTCATATTCATAAATTTCACCTGGAATGCTTCCTTGTCCTAATTCAAGAAGCATTTCACTGTCACGATGTCTATATAATGAAGGTGCAATCCAGTCTAAATAACAAGAAGCTCCGGCACGTATATGGTCTGGTAATAACCATTCACTATGCTCCCTTGCATCGAGCCATTTTTCCATTTCTTTATTGGCATCTTTAACCGTTCCAATTAAAATTAACTTCTCTTTCGCACGCGTTAACGCTACGTATAACACGCGCATTTCTTCCGCGATTAATTCCATTTTCATTTTACGCTTAATTGCTAGTTGCGATAATGTCGTATATTTAATTCGTTTACGAGGATCGATAAATTGTGAACCGAAACCGAAGTCTTTATGCAGTAAGAAACGTTTCATTAAATCTTGTGTATTAAAACGACGACCTAGTCCCGCTACAAATACGACTGGGAACTCAAGTCCTTTACTTTTATGAATCGTCATAATACGAACGACATCTTCTTGTTCACCTAAAGCTCTCGCAGTTCCCATATCATCACCGCGTTCTAAAATACGCTCAATAAAGCGTAAGAAGCGGAATAATCCTCTAAACGATGTTGCTTCATATTGTCTTGCACGGTCATAAAGTACACGCAGGTTTGCTTGCCTTTGCTTTCCGGCTGGTAAACCGCCAACAAAGTCGTAATAACCTGTCTCACCGTACACTTTCCAAATTAAATCAGAAAGTGACTGTTGACGCGCGAATTCACGCCATCCTTGCAGTAAGTTATAGAACCACTCTAATTTATCATGTAGTTCTTGCTCTTCTTCAAGTGGTGCCCCTTTTAAGAATGTGCTCATTACTTCATAAAACGAACCTTTCTTCCCGTGAGCACGAAGCGTCGCAAGTTCCTCATCATTTAACCCAACGATTGGTGAACGAAGTACGGCGGCAAGCGGAATATCTTGCATCGGATTATCGATCACGCGGAAGACGTTCATCATAATATTTACTTCTGTCGCTTCAAAGTAACCAGTCGCAAGATCAGCGTATACTGGAATTCCTTGCAGCTTTAACTCTTCCATAATTTGCGGCGCCCATGGCATGGAGCGAAGTAAAATAACGAAGTCGCGGTATTGTACTTGTCGCATTTCATTCGTTTTGCGATCATAGACGGTATATCCTGAATCAACCATAGCCTTTATTCGCTGCGCCATAAGGCGAGCTTCAAGCTGTGCTTTTTCGACTTCTGCACCTTCTTCTCCGTCTATTACCTCTTCTTCCGTTTGCTGAATGCATAGTAGTTCTGCCGCTACATCTTCACCTTCTGGATAGGTAGCACCTAACTTTAATTCAGCGTCAGCATCGTAATCAATTTCTCCGACTTCTTCACCCATAATTTGTTTGAAAATAAAGTTCGTACCTGCTAACACTTCATGACGACTACGGAAGTTTTTCGCTAAATCGATTTTCATTCCGCCGTCTAATCCTTCTTGCGTAAAGCGTTTATACTTTCCTAGGAACAGGCCTGGTTCTGCTAGTCGGAAACGATAGATCGACTGCTTCACGTCACCTACCATGAACAAGTTCCCTTCACTCTCAGAATCTTTCGTTACGAATTTAATAATGGATTCCTGCACAAAGTTCGTATCTTGATATTCATCAACTAGTACTTCAGCAAATTTATTACGATATTGAAGTGCTACTGCTGATGGCTTCATTTCACCACTTTCACTTTGTTCACTTAAAATTTGTAAGCAGAAATGCTCTAAATCTGTGAAATCGACCATTCCTTTATCCCGCTTCATCGCTTGGAAACGCTCTGTAAATACTTTTACAAGCTGTACGAGTTTTTCTAATACAGGATGCATATCTTGAAAATCTCGTAAGAAACTTTCAGGTCTGCGGCTAAATAACTCTTCTTGTAATTTCTTCACTTCATCTTTCGCTTTATTACGAAGAGAGTCCACTTGTTTTACAACATCCTCGTTGTAATCACTTTTCTTAATGCGCTTTAACGTTTGCCACGATACATTTTGCATCGCTTCATACACACTTGTCCATGACTCACGAGCAGCTGATGACAACGTTCCAAGTAAAACTGCATCAGCTTGCAGTGTTTCAACGCGGGGTGCCGGACCGTCAGGAAGCATTGCGAGTTCAGTCGCTTTACGAATATGTGCCTCTGCTGTTTCAAGCTGGAATTTCACATCTTCTAATAAGTAAGAAGCATACACTAAATCTTCAATTGTCTTTCCTTCCACGTCGTATGCTTCTACTAATTTATCGAGCCATTTTTCCGGATTTGGATGCGCTCTTGATTCTGTATGAAGCGCTAAAATCATACGCTGTAAGTCATCATCACTACGGTCACTCGTATAACGATCAACGAGTTCAAAGAAAATACTATTATCTTCGATTCCATACTCTTCTTCTAATATGTCATCTAGCACTTCTTCTTTTAATAATTCGTTTTCTGTTTGATTCGCAATGCGGAAACGAGGATCCACATCAAGCATGTAATAGTATCCTCTAATTACTTGTAAACAAAAGGAATGGATTGTCGAAATAGAAGCTTTATTTAATAAGCTAAGCTGCTTTCTTACGTGCTGCGATCCTGGCTCATCAATTAATACTTTTTCTAGCGCTTCCCCAATTCTGTTTTTCATCTCTTGCGCCGCTGCATTCGTAAATGTTACAACGAGCAGGCGGTCGACATCGACTGGGTTTTCTTCATTTATAATCTTTTTAATAATACGTTCAACTAATACTGCTGTTTTCCCTGATCCAGCTGCTGCTGCGACTAATATATCACGTCCGTTCGCTACAACCGCTTTCCACTGGTCATCCGTCCACTGACTACCTTCTGGTTTTTTAGGCCAATTTTCAATCATTCTCCGCCAACCTCCTCTCTAATTTTCTCCATCGCTTCGCTATCTTTCATATCTTTTAGCGTACGGAACTGGTTATCTTCAAGTGATTCATCGAACTGACAAACAGATTTGAAGTTACAGAACGTACACGCCGCTTTATTCCCCTTCTTATAAGGAGCAATATCAATAACGCCTTCTGTAATGTCTTTTCCGATATTTTCAAACGTATGGTGTACGTATTTTTGCAGTACGTTAAACTCTTGTTCACTTGCAATGCTTGAACGCGCACTAAAGCTACCGTCTTTTTTCAAACCAGCAGAAATAATATCAGAGCTTCCTGTTGAAAGTTTGTTATCCATTAAACGAACAACATCAGCATCTCCTAGTACGAGTCCTTTCATTTTAAATTTCTTTAAAATCTCTTTCTCAATTTCTGCTTCAGATGCGTCACCCTTCATCTCAACGATCGGGTTATGAATATGGAAGTACAGTACACCAGCCGGTGATGCAGTACCTCCCTTTTTCATCCACGTATGTGCATTTGAAGTAACAACATCTAAATACGTTAACATTTGAAGTGCTAATCCGTAATACACTTCTGTTAAGTCTAACGCTTTTGAGCTTGATTTATAGTCAATAATACGTAGGAACGTCCCGTTTTCATCTTCTGCCTTATCAACACGGTCAATACGGCCAACTACTTCCATCTTCACGCCATTTGGTAATGAGAATTCCATCGGCGGAAGCGATCCTGTACCGCCCATACCGAATGGCACTTCTAAATCAACTGGTACGAAACCACTTGACTTCGCATGTTCACGAAGAATGATTGATGTACGGAAAATGATTTGTTGTAGTTTTTGTTTTAAATAGAAATGACGATTTGAACTTAATAAAATTTGTCTTTGTAATAACGGTGCAATCTCTTCTATTACTACAGCCGAAAGATGCTCACACTCTTTTATTGATAAATCCGCCCAAGTACGGTTTTCACGTAATAGCCTGTCTGCAATTCTCTTCAGCGCTGCATGGAATAGTTCCCCGATATCTGGCGCATCCAATTTGAAAATGTCACGCTCTCTTAACGATAAACCGTGCTGCGCGAAATGAGCATATGCGCAACGGTTAAATAGTTCCATACGAGATACGCTTCCTTTTATTTTATCTCCATATAAATCTCTACTTACAACTGTACTTAGCTTTTGCGCACGATTTCGGTAGAATAAACTTGATAATACGCGGCTACTTTTTTGTTTCCATTCATCTGAAGTTACGTAGAAGTTATATACATCCCACCAAAAATCTAAATTCCCTTCAAATCCATATCGCTTCCACGTTTGAAGTTGCTGCATAACATATGACAACGTTACTTCTGGCGTTGCTACGTATGAAATTTGTTCCGAACGTGATAAATCATTTACGTCATTTGTAATAAATGTATCTTTCACATCAGGGAACATTCTTTTTATTTTCTTAATAAAGCTAGACGCAAGTAACGTCTTCCCTTCCTCATCTGCAAGCGGGCATGAAATATATAATTTCTCAGTTGCTCTCGTTACCATTTGGTACATAACGAACTGTTCTTCTAATAAGGTTTGTCTCGTCGTTGGTGCTAATTCGATACCTGCAACACTAAGAACATCTCTTTCCTCATCAGAAAGCATCCCTTCATCCATCGGTGCTGCCGGAATAACTCCTTCATTCACGCCAATGACAAATGTTGCTTTCACATTTGACAATCTAGAACGATCAATATTAGCAATTAACACTTGGTCTAATGACGGCGGAATGTTTGCAAATTGAAGCGCCTCAAGACCTGTCGACATAACGTCTGTGAACATAGAAAGTGACATTTTCTCTTCGCCAAGCATCTCAACGAACGTATCAAGAAGACTCATTACTTCTTCCCATACTTGCTCATGATCTGTCGCAAATAAGAAATCTCCGCTCTCTTCTGCACGAATACGTAATGCTTCTAGTTTTTTCGGAACGTCTAGCTCTTCTAAAAATAAATAAACAGCTTCGCACATTTGCATAACTGTTCCCGCTCGCTTCAGCCTTTTTTGCATACGAATAACAGGCGTTCTTACAACGTCGCGCAGTCGATTTATTCTCTCTTCCATTTCACGTTCACTGTCTGTAATCATCTCGTCTGTATCGTCAAGAGAACGATAGCGGCGATACATCCACGGATCCTCAGAAGTCCATCTCTTCCCTTGTACACCGTACGCTAAACAGTAGTTTTCAAACTCATCCATCTCTTCGCGCATCGTTTCTTTTCTTACGTCTAATGGATATAAAAGCTCTGTTTTCACGCAGCGGAACACTGCATCATAACGCCAATTTCCGCTAATAATCTCGAGTGCAGAACGAATGCATTCTACTAGCGGATGATGTGACATCGGGCGTTTTTCATCGATGAAATGCGGGATATTATAATCTGTAAATAGCGTTCGCATCACATCGTAATAACTTTCTCCGTTACGAAGAAGGACTGCAATATCTCGGTAACGATAGTCTTCATCTGCCACAAGTCTACGAATTTCACGGGCAACACCTTCTACTTCAGCTCGTAAATTCGCTGCTGTACTAATCGTTACACTTGCTTCTCCGTGAAACTTTTCATTTGGACGTGCTTCGTAATGCGTTTCTAAATGCGCTAATGCTTGCGAATGAAAACGCGGTTGTTCCATAAGTGGAATTGTTTTTTCAATTTCTATCTTCTCTTCACGCGCCACTTGCTTTATTTTTTCATACGTTAACGTCGTTTCATAAAATAAATCTAGTTCATTTACTGGCTGTGCTAACGTTTTTTCATCTATCGTTAACGTGATCGTAACTCGCGCACCGCAAATCATAAGCTGTCTTACAATTTCTAGTTCTTGCGGTGAAAATGAATGAAATCCATCTATATAAATTTCAGCCCCATTTACATATTCAGACTGTGGAAGCTTTTCGACTAGCAATTGTAGGTAGTCTTCTGAATCCAAATATTTTCCGATTAAAGCACGTTCAAAATCATCATATAATAGTTGTAAATCATACACTTTATTCGCTAATAGCTTTTGTTCTGCACTGCTACTATGCGCATCTAATTGTTGCCACATTTCATATACGTTAGATGGCGTCACGTTGTAACGTTTAAACTCCGCAATCATACTGCCAAGATGTTCAAAGAAACCGTTTTGCTCCGCTGCTTTTTGGAACACCGATAATCCATCTTTACGAGACTCTACAATTTTACGAAGTAACATATGTACGCCCGCTTCATCAATGTGAAGACGACTCGCTCCACCAACTTCTTGCAGTACCTTCCACGCTAATCGTGAAAAACTAAAAACTTGTGCCCGAATAGAACCTCTTACATCCTCACTACCAATTAACGCCTGCTGCGTTTGGAATGTCATCTGTTCTGGCACAAGATATAATATTGTTTTCCCTCTTGGGCGTTGCTTTAACTCTTCCTGCACTTCGTGTAAACAAAGTGTACTTTTTCCACTTCCCGCTCTACCAATTACAAATCGAAGTGACATGTAACCCCACCTTTCACTTACATAACGAACGTTAGTTTGCTACTATAATTGTATTATAGTACACGAAAAAAGACAAACAGAGTAGTTTGTCTTTTTCTATACTTCTACCTATTATATCAACCTTTTGAAAAATTCGTTTGCACCTCTTGAATTGGCCAATATCGTAAATCAACTTTACCGACAACTGTATCAGCTTTTACAAATCCAAAGTGTCTA
Source organism: Bacillus cereus group sp. MS39 (assembly GCF_040448665.1). NCBI lineage: Bacteria > Bacillati > Bacillota > Bacilli > Caryophanales > Bacillaceae > Bacillus > Bacillus cereus group sp. MS39. Next base: position 4,275,557 of record NZ_CP123058.1, read on the forward strand.
CTATCCCAGCTCCCGAGGCGATTATCACCTACTACAAAAATATATCCAGGCGGCACCGAATTTTCTTTCGTTAACTCTTCTAGTTTAAAATCACCCGTTAGTTGTCGTCCATTTATCTCTTTCTTATATGTCTCTAAATAAGGTTCATCCACGAATTGTCCGTTTATATACAGTTTATCATGCTTATATTCAATTTGATCCCCAGGTAAACCGATAATTCGTTTTACGTAGTCCTCTTTTTTATTCGCATGAAATACAACAACATCAAACCTGTTCAAGTCCCCTACTTGATAACTCACCTTATTTACAACGAGCATATTGCCATCTTGCAATGTCGGCATCATTGACTTCCCCTCTACAACGTACGTTGAAAAGAAAAACGTTCGAAAAAATACAGCTAATAATACACCAATTAAAATTGTTCGTATCCACTCTATGCCTTCTTTTTTCAAAGTTTTCTTCATCAGCTTCTCCCCTTATCCTTTAATAATGAAGCCTGCATTTATAAAGTGAAACTGAATCGGCGGGAGTTTTGTTCATCCCACTCCTTATCAGCCGCACCAATCCAGCATTTACGAGCAACAAGGCTCTCACCTATCCAACCGAATTTTGAGGTGGGAGTTTTACTACCCTCAAATAGCTGAATAAAGAAGACTATTCTTAATGTAGTTCTAACTTTACTTCGATTTTCTTACCGACATACCATAAAATAAAAATACCAATTGCTACAATGACTGATTTCACCGGATTATGAATAAATGACATTAAATCATGACCGATATACGTTAAAATAAAAATCATCACAAGCTTTCCGAACGCGAGCGCAAGTCCAAACTGCTTTACACTAATGCGAGATAAACCAGCAACAACATTTATAAGCGCAGACGGTGTAAACGGAAAACAAAATATGACGAAAATTGGCGCAAACCCTTTCCTTTCAATCCACCCCATTGCCTTTCGTACTCTCTCATGCTTATTTACAAAAGAAAAGAAACGACTTCGGCCAAAATGGCGGATAATGAAAAAGACAAGTAAGGCGCCCATTACTGATCCAAGCCAAGAATAAAGAAAACCGAGCCAAAACCCAAATGCAACAGCATTCGCCAGTACAAATACGATGAGTGGCAATGCCGGAATCAACGCTTCTATCATCGGTAAACCAATACCAAGAAGTGGTCCGAACGCTTTATAGCTTTCAACAATATGATCCATATTTTCTGGTGAAAAATACTCTTTGATTGTCTGAAAATCCATTCTACACTTTACCCCTTTACTCTAAGTACTACCTCTACTGTATCATTGCTTATATGAAAGAGGAAATGGTAGATACGACATATGGAGATGTAATTATTAAGTTTCCATATCTTTCATTAGAATTCCTTCATTATTACGCTATGATAATCTTTCAATATTCGACAATATTTAGAAAGGAATAATATACATAGTGACACTCAGTACTTTTCAAAAATAAATTCGCTGTGCATAATGCTGTTTTTATATCAACAATACACCCTATAAATAAAAAAGAGGTTAACCCGAGTAGCTATTCAGCTACTTTTGGGTCAAACTCTTTTTGAATTTCAATATAATTTTAATAATAAAATTTAATGATTCTTTTTATCTTTAAGAAAAAGAATTACAGCAATTATTACTAGAACAATAACTATGGTATCTAAAACATATGATACCGTTTTACTTAAACTTATTAATTCCACACTCATAATCCCTGCATACAAGCTTACAAATATCATTAATAAATCGTATGTCTTTTTTAATTTTAAGTAACGAATTACAAAAAATACTGAAAAACTAAAGAAGAAAATCGTACTGATGATAGTCATATTTCACTCCTATATCATTATTCAAAACAAGCAGAATAAATACTTCCTAAAGCAAAGAAATCTAGCAACGCTTGTTTAGCTTCTGGTCCCGCTGCACTTGCTGCTTTTTTCATATTTAATACCCACTTTCTATTTTTTATTCTATAATTCGAAATCGATATAATCTCTTTTAATATTATATTATATAAAAATATATATTAAAAAACTCAATACTATTTTTTAAACTACTTCTAAAATCCTTTTTTACACATCCTCTTCTCTAACAACATACACTCTCTCATAAGCTGGTCTTAATGTCGATTCATCCCTTTGATCAATCTCTTTAAAACAAGGGTTTCCTTGTTTTTTTCTACGATCTTCATATTCAGTACGCAATTTCGCTGTACGATTTTGTTGATTTTCAAAACTACTTTTTGATATTTCTAATTTCACAGCAAAACCATTTATAAATCTAACAATAACATTTCCATCTTTTAACTCTTTATTACTTTCAATATAAAAATGAGACAACCAAGCGCACTCTTTTCTAGAGTAAGAATACGTAGGGAAAAAATAAAGTTGATCTGCCGGACTAATCGCAATCGGTGCTTTATGTGTAATATGAGTTAACTCTTTCGTTCCTTCTTTTCTACCTAAGAAACTAGAGCCATGCTTGCGGCAACTTCTTTCTATAATATCTAGGGGCCTTTGAAATACGAAAAAAGAATCTTCCATCTCAACAACTCGTGTAACAATTTTCTTCTCACTTAGAATAACAGGAAGTAAGGCCATTGTATTTTTATTTACCACATAGTTTTCAACATAGCGTTCTACTTTACTTTCCATATTCTACTGTCTCCTTTTTTCTTTTTATATTAGCAGCTGCATATATAATTCTAGCACCTATGAAAAGGAAATGGTTTTCAGATTCCGCTTTTTTACAATAATTTATCATTTATCAAACATCTTTTAAATTATAAAATAACAATATATTGTTTCCGTAATAAAAACCTATATAAAATGTATTTATACTACCGATAAATATTTACAACTACTTCCTCATTTCGCATCATTACGACAATTAACTTTGCTATAATTAAAAGGAAAATCCAATAAATGGAGGTCCACTATGGAAGAAAAAGAAATGCAACCAACAATTCAAATGAAAAATAGCAGCATTGTGATCGTGAAAAATTCAGCTAGTATTATATTCGGTTTGTTTTTCATTCTACTATTCTTCGCAAAGCCTTTTCGTAAATCGAAATGCTCTGAATGTAAGAAACGTGAGAAGAAAAAGATTGGAAAAGAAGAGTAAAAGGCCTTCCATTTTGGAAAGCCTTTTACTCTTCTTCGTCCTCAAAAAAACCGACTATTTTTTCTTATTCATCTAAAACGGGCGAATGAGATTTCTTCAATCGTATTGTGTAGATCTTCTTTATTCCCACTACGAACATCGAGTATGACTTCATTTGTATACTTTTCCCCCAAATATAATCATTATGCTCGTATATTACAACAAAAAAAAGGATGGCAGCAGCCATCCTTTTTTCCATAATGAACTATAAAATTATAGTTTGATTACGTTTTTAGCTTGAGGTCCACGGTTACCATCTTCGATTTCGAAGCTAACTTTTTGACCTTCTTCTAGAGATTTGAAACCTTCAGTTTCGATTGCAGAGAAATGTACGAATACATCGTTTTCGCCTGGAACTTCGATGAAACCGAATCCTTTTTCGTTGTTAAACCATTTTACTTGTCCTGTTACTGCCATAATTATTTCCTCCTAAAGAAAACACAATTTATTTTAGTCTTCCTGTATAAAAAAAGAATCCACACATTATCAAACACGAAACATAAACTAGTTCTCACATACTTTTTCTCGTTCGTTTTTCGGCACTTGATAATATATGGATTGCTTAATTTAACTATTCAACTGACTTCATCATAGCATACTTAAAATGAAATGTACAATCTTTTTTGAAAATAACTGACAAATTAAATTGATTGTACATTCGTAAATAATTGATTTTAGTATGTGCGGATTTCACTATGAAGTGAACACAAACATCATTTGAATACGATTACATCCCTTGTTCTGAAGTGTTACAATATAATTGTACAGTCGTTATATTGGAGGGGATTATATGTCAAACTACACCAACGAGGAAAAGCTTACAGGGGGAAATGTATCAAATGTGTATCGTTCTGAAAATACTGTTCGGCGAGAATTAAAGCCAGGTAGTGCAAAAATTCATACATTATTACAGCACTTAGAAAACAAAGGGTTTCATCATGCTCCAAAGTTTTTAGGTGTAGATGAAAAAGATAGAGAGATTTTATCCTTTATTGAAGGAGACGCTGGGAATTATCCTTTAAAAGAATATATGCGATCTAATGATGTTTTAAAGGAAATAGCAAAGATGCTCCGCCTTTATCATGATGCGGTAAGTGACTTTCCCTTATCAGATGAATGGCAACCGATGGATCTTACTCCAAATAACATTGAGGTTATTTGCCATAACGATTTTGCTATATATAACATTATTTTTCATGACGAGAAACCAGTAGGTATTATTGATTTCGATGTTGCTGCTCCTGGTCCGAGAATTTGGGATATCGCTTATACGCTTTATACTTGTGTACCTTTAAGTAGAGTGTATTATACAGAATCGGGTGAGGCAGTTCATTATGAATCGGCACAACATGCTAGCCGTATGAAAGAAAGAGTGAAATTGTTTGTCCAGTCCTACGGTAAAAGTATGGACGAAGATTACTTAGGAATAGTGTTACTACGATTAGAAGCATTATGTACATATATGAAAAGAAAAGCACAAGAAGGCGACTTGAATTTCCAGAGAATGATTGATGAAGGACATTTAGAGCATTATGAGAAAGATATGAAGTTTATTCGCGATCATAGAGCTGAGTGGATTTGATACTATCGTCTTTTTTGTCGGTAAGTCAATATATTCGAAAAACCGTTGATGTATTTCCATTTACTCTCGAATCGTTCCGAAAATAACAAGGGCACCCTTTAAAAAGGTGCCCCTTCCTTTTATTTCGTAAACTGTGCTTCTTCTGTAGATCCTTTTAGCGCTGTCGTTGATGAAGTACCACCTGTAATAACTTGAGCTACTTCATCAAAGTAACCTGTTCCTACTTCGCGTTGGTGACGAGTTGCAGAGTATCCGTGTTTTTCTGCTGCGAATTCTGCTTGTTGTAGTTCAGAGTACGCTGCCATGCCGCGCTCTTTATAGCCACGTGCTAATTCAAACATGCCGTAGTTTAACGAGTGGAATCCAGCTAGTGTTACGAACTGGAACTTATAACCGTAAGATGCGATTTCTTTTTGGAAGCTTGCAATTGTTTTTTCATCTAATTTTTGTTTCCAGTTAAATGAAGGTGAACAGTTATATGCAAGCAATTTCCCTGGATGCTCTTTATGAATTGCGTCCGCAAATCGTTTTGCATCTTCTAAATTTGGTTCAGATGTTTCGCACCAAACGAGATCTGCATAAGGAGCGTATGCTAAACCACGTGCAATTGCTTGATCAAGACCTGCTTTCGTACGGTAAAATCCTTCTGGAGTTCTTTCACCTGTAATAAATGCTTTATCAACTGGATCAATATCGCTCGTAATTAAATCTGCTGCATCCGCGTCTGTTCTTGCAACAATAATTGTCGGCACTCCCATTACGTCTGCTGCAAGGCGTGCCGAGATTAAATTACGCACCGCTGTTTGCGTTGGTAATAATACTTTTCCGCCTAAATGGCCGCATTTTTTCTCTGAAGATAATTGATCTTCAAAGTGCACACCTGATGCACCCGCTTCAATCATACCTTTCATCAGTTCAAATACGTTTAATTGTCCGCCAAATCCTGCTTCTGCATCTGCTACAATCGGTACGAAATAATCTGTATCATCGCTTCCTTCCATATGCTGAATTTGATCCGCACGTTGAAGCGTTTGATTGATTCGTTTTACTACAGCAGGTACGCTGTTCGCTGGATATAGACTTTGGTCTGGATACATATGTCCAGAAAGGTTCGCATCTGCAGCGACTTGCCATCCACTTAAATAAATTGCTTTTAGCCCAGCTTTCACTTGTTGCATCGCTTGGTTTCCTGTTAATGCGCCAAGTGCGTTAATATAATCTTCCGTATGAAGCGATGACCAAAGCTTTTCAGCACCGCGGCGCGCTAATGTATGTTCAATATCAATTGACCCGCGCAAGCGAATTACATCTTCTGCCGAATATGGGCGTGTAATCCCTTTCCAGCGCGTATCTAGTTCCCAACTCTCTTGTAATTTCTCGATTCTTTCGTTTTTCAATTGTTCCATCCCCTTTTCATTTTTTATAAAATTTCATAACCCGGTAGTGTTAAAAATGGTACGAATTCATCATTTCGAACGAGATTTGTAAACAACGTTGTCGCCTCTTGGAATCTCCCTTTCTTAAAGGCTTCTTTACCAATCTCTCTTTCTATTTTTGCTAATTCTTCTTCTTTTAGCTCTTCCATCAATTCAAGCGTAATATTACGGCCGTCATTTAGCTTTCCACCTTCATGACGAATCCATTGCCATACTTGTGCCCTAGAAATTTCCGCTGTTGCCGCATCTTCCATTAAGTTATAAATTGGTGCTGCTCCCCGTCCGCTTAACCAAGATGCAATATATTGAATACCTACGCTAATATTTAGGCGAATCCCCTCTTCTGTAATCGTTCCCATCGGTACTTCTAATAAATCCTTTTCTGTAACATGTATTTCTTCACGTTTTCTAAAAATTTGATTCGGTGTTTTCATAATGTGATTAAATACTTCCATCGCGACTGGTACAAGTCCCGGGTGGGCAACCCAAGTCCCGTCATGACCGTCTAAAGCTTCGCGCTCTTTATCTGCACGCACTTTTTCGAAAGCTGCTTCATTCGCTTCTGGATTGTTTTTAATTGGAATTTGTGCTGCCATTCCTCCAATAGCTGGTGCATTACGGCGGTGACACGTTTGAATGACTTTCAAAGAATACGCGCGCATAAACGGCGCCGTCATCGTGACTTGCGCTCTATCTGGAAGTAAACATTTATTATGATTACGGAAACTCTTTAGAAAGCTGAAAATATAATCCCATCTTCCGCAATTTAATCCAGCAGAATGATCTTTAAGCTCATACAAAATTTCATCCATTTCAAACGAAGCGTGAATCGTTTCCAGTAACACCGTCGCTTTAATCGTTCCGTTTGGAATACCGATATATTTTTGAGCAAATACGAAAACATCATTCCATAACCTTGCTTCTAAATGGCTTTCCATTTTCGGTAAATAAAAGTATGGACCGCTTCCTTTTGCTAAGAGAGCTTTCGCATTATGGAAAAAATAAAGTCCGAAATCTACTAAGCTACCAGACATATTCTTCCCATCAACTTGCATATGTTTTTCTTCTAAATGCCATCCTCTTGGACGCACAATTAATACTGCTGTTTTACTATTTAAACGATATTCTTTTCCATTTTCATTTTTATGTGAAATCGTTCCCTGCACTGCATCTCGTAAGTTTATTTGACCTTCAATCGCATTTTCCCAAGTTGGTGAATTCGAATCTTCGAAATCTGCCATAAAAAGATGCGCTCCTGAATTTAAAGCGTTAATAACCATCTTTCTATCCACTGGTCCAGTAATCTCTACGCGGCGATCCTCTAAATCTTTTGGCAATTGAGCAATTGTCCAATCCGCTTCACGTATGCGCTTTGTTTCTTCTAAAAACTTCGGAAACTCTCCTGCATCAATTCTCTTTTGTTTCTCCGCGCGCTTTTGTAAAAGTTCTATGCGGCGCTTATTAAAATTTTCATGTAGTTCCTTTAAAAAACTAAGCGCCTCAGGTGTCAATATTTCGTTGTACGCTGGTAACATGTCTCCGGGCAATGTAACCCGTGAAGTTTGCGTCGACATATTAGCATCCCCTTCTTAAACTGTTTTATAACAGATTTGATTTTATGTTTTATATTATATAACAAATCTTCAGAAAAGGAAGTTTTTTTTGAAAATTCATTTCGTTTTTTTTCAAAATACCTTTCTTTCGCACTTTATCCCATACAAAAAAGGCCACTGTTATACAACAATGACCTTTTTGTATTATTTTTCAAATATCACTTTACTAGTTAAACCTTATTGCTGTCTTTGTTCCATATCATGCAAAATTGCTTTGTATAAAAACTGTGCGTATTGCTCTCTTTTTACTTTCATGGATAGGCCGAATTTATTATCTCCGATTCCCGCTGTAATACCATTTGTTTGTATTGCACTAATTGCATTCTTTGCCCATGAATTTGCTGAAACATCATTAAGCGTATGAGATCCCTTCGCCTGTAAATCAAAAGCATTCGTAAGCACTTGCGCCATTTTCACACGAGTTAACGTTGCTTTCGGTCTAAAGTTTCCATGCTTGTCTCCCATAAAAATTTCTAGTTCCGTTAAAGCTAATATCTCTTCAATAAAGTTTGTTGAGTTTTCATCGATATCCCCATATGGGTTTTCATATTCCTCTTGTTCTTCTATATCAAATACACGATAAATTAAAGCTGCAACTTGTTCACGTGTTACGTCATCACCAAAACCGAAAATTCCATCCCCATATCCAAAAATAATTTCGTTTGCCGATAAATTATGAATTGCCTCTTCTGACCAATGTCCTTTTGGTACATCTTTAAATACAATTGGATTTGTATTTTGTAATGGTGCACTTTCCGCTTTTACAGGGGCCACATTCGTCCCTGCAAATATACCGCCTACCATTGTCGCAATCATCATTACACCCAATATTTTTTCTTCATTGTCCTCTCTGCTTTATACCTCCTTCTTTCTTATTTCAAAAAGGAAGCTGTCACATCTAAGGTACTATATATTAAAAATTCTACAATCTCTTTGTGAACTCCTTTACATTTTTAAATTTCACTTTATTGACACAAAAAGACGCAAATAGTATATATATGTGTCTTTTCAATATCATTTTGTTCAAATTATAAAGTAGCACTTTCCTTCATCGATAATTCCTTCTCTGTTCCCTTGCGAAAAGTAAATGCCATTCCTACAAATATAAGAACAATCCCTACTACTTGCATACTAGTCGGTCTAAACCCGGTAAAGACTGTATCTAATAATATTGCAACCGCAGGATCTAAAAACACTAATACAGAAATTAATCTCGTCGATAAACCTCTTAAACTGTCAAAAAATAAGTAATATACAAATCCCGTATGTATAAGTCCTGTTGCTGTAATCATCATCCAGTTCATCTCTGTTAACCCTTGAAACTTGCCAAAATCTACGAATGGTAGCAATAAAAATATACCTAAAAACGTTTGTAAAAATGTCATCGCATATGCGCTCGTATGCTGAATTCCTTTTCCTAATAAAGTGGTAAAAGCATAAAATAACGCTGCAAGAAGTGCCCATACCATTCCAGATGACATTAATTTCTCTAACGACATACTACCGTCTACTCCAGCTACTAAAACGGTACCGATAAAACAAATGACAATGGACATAACCGCAAATACTGTAAGTCTCTCTTTAAATACAATACTACCAATCATTAATACGATAATGGGTGCAAGATGGTACACTGAAATCGCAATTGTAATCGACATAACTTCAAACGCTTTAAATAAAAATACCCAGTTAAAAACGAGAAATACGCCGCATGCTAATATTTGCATTACTTCTTTTTTATTCCATTTCTCACTTTTATACTGTCCTGTTACGAGCCAACACAATGCTAAAAATATAGTCGCACAAATGCAACGAACGAATACTAATTCAAAAGACGGTAAGCCTGTTTGAGTAGAAAAAAATCCAATTGATCCGAAAATAGACATCGAAAGGATCATTTTTATAGCCGGCATTGATTTTTTATTGAACACCCTTTCTCTCCTCCTATAAACTATCTTTTACAAATGAAAAATCTCCAAAACATTACGTATTATTATATATTACAATCGGAAAATTGTAAAAAATTAGAATATATTAAGTGATAGGTGCACAAAATTCCCATAAAAAAATCATCCTTTGTTATATAGGATGATTTTTTTATTTATTGAGTGGAATTTTTCTATATTAAAACTTAAATATACTACTACTTTTGAAGAGTAAATTGGGCAACTATTTGTTTTAATCCTCCTGCTGCATTATGCATCTGTTCAATTGAAACCGAGATCTCTTGAACAGATTTTTCTTGCTGTTGAATAGACTCTTTTACCCTATCAGTGCGGTCAGATGATCTTTGGGATATTTGAGCCATGTCTTCTGCAGAAGCCGAAATCTCTTCACTACTCGCTGCAATTTCATCTGTAGACATAGATACCGTTTGAATTTGCTCAGATACTTGCTGTACTTTTTCTGTAATTTTTCCAAATACTTTTTCTGTATGCATTACTACTTGTGTACCTGCCTGTACCTCCTTATCTACTTTCCCCATCATATGTACCGTATGGTTCGTTGTTCCCATAACTTGAGTAATAAGCTTCTCAATTTGTTTTGCAGAATCACTAGATTGTTCTGCTAATTTTCTTACTTCATCTGCCACAATTGCAAATCCTCTACCACTTTCCCCAGCACGGGCAGCCTCAATTGCGGCGTTTAATGCTAATAAGTTAATTTGAGAGGTAATACCTTGCATAACATCAATGATTTTAACAATTTCTTCTGATTGTTCTTTCATAGTCTCTACTTGTTTCACACCGTTATGTACTGAATTTTGGATTGTATCCATCTGTTGAATCATTTGTTTCATTAATTTGTTACCACTCTCTGCATCTAATGCTGATTGAGCAGACAATTCATTTACAGAGGATGATGTATTCACTATACTCTGCATTCCTTGTGTCAACTCTTCCATCGCACCCGCAGTTTGCTCCATTGCCTGCATTTGGCCCTCTGCGCCATTTGCAACTTCTTCAATATCTATAGTGATTTTCTTCGCTGCACCACTAGATACTTCCGATGCAGATACTACTCCGTCTGCATGTTGGAATAAAAGCTGAATATTATTCTCTACTTCTTGCATATTTGTTCTTAGCCCTGCAATCATTTCGTTAAAATCACTTACTAATACACCTAATTCATCCTTAGCATTATACTCACCATGTACAGTTAAATCTCCTTCTTTTGCTCTTTCCATCATACGACTAACCGTTTGTAAAGGAGCAACTATAAGCTTGCTAATAATATAACTTACTATACATATAATGACTGTAGTAACTACTACAAGAATGATAAAAGTAATAACGGACCGATCTATCATTTTTTGAGAATCTTTAAATACTTGGTCAGCTAAATTTGAAACATACGCTTCTAGATCTACAGCATAACTAGCTAACTCTACTCCCTTCGGTTTTAATTCCTTATGAAATTCGTTTACCATTTGAGATTCATTTGTTACCTTCGCTTTATCAAACAACTTCTTATATGTCTCCATATAACTTGGCAAAGATTCCTTCATCTTCTGAAACAGCTCATCCTCTTGCTTACTTAAATTGAAGCCATCATCATATTCTTTTAATAAAGAATCATATTTTTCAAGATCCTTTTCAATATTCCCAATAATCCCCTCTTTATTTGTCTCCTCATTTGGTGACGCTGTAATTAATTCTAGTAAGTTATACTCTAGTGAATTTTGTGTACGAAGCATTCCTTCTAATAAAACTACAGAATGTTGATAATCATCTACTACAACCTCTGTATCATGCTTAATCTTGTTAATAGAATTAATTGCTACACAGCTCATAATTACCATACCTAAAACTGCTAATGAAATAAGCGATAATAATTTATATTTCACTTTTAAATTTTGTAAAAAATACATTTTTCCACCTTTATTCCTTTATATATAGATTTTTAGAATTTTATAGCTTATTATTTACAAAATCACAATAAAAAGCAATGATAAATATTCCCAATATCAGACTTATATCTCTATAAAGAAAGAAGTAGCATAATAGCTACTTCTTTTTGCTTTGTTTCTCATATTGTTCAAACGTATGAATTCTTTCGAAAATTGGTGGATGTGTGTATAAGAAAAACTTCACTAACGCAGGCGGATTTACTTGGCTTAAACTCGTTTTTGATAAATATTGAAACGTTTTTACACCAGATGCCCCATCTTTCGTCATATTTAAAGCATATTGATCTGCCGCTCGTTCTTCTATACGAGAAACATAGTTTGTTGCTGGCTGTGATGCAAAAGAGAGTACTGAAGAAATTAAGAAAAATAAAGGTAAAATTGAGAAACATGCTACTTTTGAAATTTGCAGCGTATCTCCCCATTTTCGAATACACATATTTATAATACGACTAATGAAATACATCCCTATAAACGATAGCAACACATAACTCGCTACGCCCCAATATATATGTTTCATAACATAATGCCCCATTTCATGGGCCATTATAAATAAAATCTCTTTATCTTTTAATTGCTTAAGCGTTGTATCCCACATTACAATACGAGCGTTAGGGCCAATTCCTGTTACATATGCATTTAATGCATTCGTTTTTTCCGACATATTTACTTCATATACATGTTTAGCTGGAATATCAGCTTTTTCTGCTATCGCTAAAATCTTCGTTTCTAATTCTTTATTTTTCAGCGTCGAGAAGTCATTATAAAGTGGATCAATAACGACCGGCTGTATAAATGTTAAAAAGATTGTAAATGGAACAGAGAGTGCCCACCCTGCTAGCCACCATCGCTTCGGGAATTTACGGATAAGCCATAACAGAACGGTAACTACGATTAGCATCGTCGCATAACTCTCCCAAAAACCGATAATGTGATCTTTTATCCAGCTTTGTGTACTTTGCGTTGAAATGCCGTAATCAACTGACACTTTTCGGCTAATCCATTGCATCGGCAGGGCTAGAACTGTTGTGAGTAGTGATAAATAAAAGAAATAAATCGCGACTTGCAGGACACTTATTTTCGTCGTTTCCTTCGACCATTTCTCAAACTTTCTTGAAACACCGAGCACAAGTACAAATAATAAAATAATCCATTCAAGAGGCGTCGCTAAAAAGTACAGTAAATTTTTCACGCGCGAATAATCTTGGCTTAGCGTAAGCTCTCTTGCATTCATAAACGTTTCTGGATCTGCCTTTGTTCCTTTATACATGTCCGGAATCAGTTCATGATTCCATCCAAATAAATACCAATATATAAGCAACGCAAACCCAACGTACAAAAAAAGCGACCACCCAATAACCTTCCTCACGCTATTCCCTCCTCTATGCTGCCTGTCTATTATTATTGTAAGTTCGTACATGCTAAATTAGAACAAGCTTATTACGCGAATTGCTCGAGATCCTTTTATTTACATAAAAAAACTCTTCTACGAAAAGAAGAGTTTTACCTACCTTTAGACACTTTCTTCGGTTCATACTCTGGGATAAGAAACGTACTTACAACCCAACATATTAAACCAGCGCCTTTTATATAGCGTATATATTCATAGTCTTGAAAAAATAAAGTCGTTACAATAAGCGTAAAAAATCCAATTAAAACTAGTACGTATCCTATTTGCTTCTTACATAACATAACGTGCCCCCCTTAAGGAAGTACATCCACTAATAAACTAAAATCTTGTAAAGAAAAAGTACTATATTTCATAATACCTTGTACAGCTAAAAGTAAAATAAGACCGGTCACACACATATAATTAATGCTTTCTTCACTCTTTTTTTCAGCAACTATTCCGCCGCTTATACATAATATTCCTAACAAATGGAGCGCTAAATACATAAAGAAATAAGCTTCCTCCCAGCGAAGAATAACATTAACTGTCGTTATCAGCACAATACTAAGCAAAATCAAATAAAAAAACTTATTTGATGATATTGTTTCATTCATATAATTTTATACATCCCTTTCAAATTTAGAATTAATGATGTTTCAAAGCTATAAAGTAAATGATTGTTTTCATACTATAAAACAAAAGGAAAGCCACTATTACTTTCTCGAATACTTTATGAACCCACATATACTTCTCTTCATTTTTTCTGAAGATGCGCTTCATCATTTCTTCTACAATTAGACCAAATATTAGTAAAACCCCTAACACAATAAGAAGAGAAATAATATTTTCTTTTACATGAGTACTAGAAAATAAGTAATACTCTGGAAACACAATCGTATCTACTACAGGTTGCACCCAATGACAAACGCTTTTATCACACATATCTGTAATAGACGTAGAATCTATAATGTCTTTCAATATTTTTTCAATCGTCTTCTTCATCTCATTTACTCCCCACTACGTCTGAAAAGCTTTTTTCCTGCTCTACATATATAGCTGGCATTTCTTTACTCCAATATTTGCGGTTAACAAATAAGAAGATGAGTACTAAGTTTAATCCTGTTATAAAAATAATAAGTCCTGGGAAAAAGGTCGTATAATTTGAGAAATCTGCAAAACTCATTATTTCTTCTTTATTTATTAAATAAGAAGCGCCGATTACAAATGCATTGTTTAACATGTGAATAGCAATTGGCATAAGTAAACTATTCGTACGAATATATACGATTGATAGTACAACGCTAAATACTACTGCGCCTAGGAAATCAACATGTAACAACGCAAACAACATCGCTACTACAATAATCGCTATACTCGTTCCCCATTTTGCTGCAAAGCGTTGCAGTAAAAATCCACGAAAAACAAATTCACCAATAATTGGCGCAATGAATACGACCATAATAAATTGATATACATATCCCCCTGTACTATCTATAATCGGTTCACGTAATGCGTTCATAATAAATTCCGGTGTAATCCACGCAAAGCTATACATGTACAAAATAAGATACCCGTAACTAAACACGCATAACATAATCGTAATGTATAAAACTTGCACCAGGTTAAATGTTTCATTTTTATTAACAAATAATGAAAATGAAACACGGTGTTTTCTATATTCATAAAAAATCCATATAATCGGAAGGATGTAGAATATAAGAATATTTATAAAAGTAGAATTTTGCATATGAAATGTATTTTCTATCAATTCATTACTGACTCTTGCAACTAAAGTTAATAGTGCAAATACAATTAAAAAATATCTAGCTCGCATCGTTTGAAACGGATTCACACTCATCTCCTCCCCTATGTTCTTTTATCATATCATTTGATTCTTAATTTTTTGCGAAAGAAAACCTTAAAATTTCCTTAAAAATTCCATAAATTATAGAAAGATGATATGATATTCGAGGAAATTAGGAGGGATTTTTTATGTACCAAGCAAATATTTTGCTCGTTGATGATGAAACAGCAATTTTACAATTACTAACTACCATTCTTGAAAAAGAAGGTTTTTCTCATATTACAACTGCAACATCCGCTGAAATAGCTTTATCTCTCACCGCGCAAAACGATTACGATTTAATTATTTTAGATGTCATGCTTCCTGGACAATCTGGTTTTGATATTTGTCCAATCATTCGCGAAAAAACAGATTGCCCTATCTTCTTCCTCACAGCCAAAACATCTGATTTAGATAAAATATCTGGATTTTCACACGGTGCAGATGATTATATTACGAAGCCATTTAATCCACTTGAAGTAGTCGCTCGTATGAAAGCACAACTCCGAAGACATATAAAACAAGCAGTACCACACGAACAAAAAGCAAACTTCAGTTCATTTGGTAGATTTGAAATTGATCGATATTCCGCAGAACTTACAGTAAATGGACATGTTGTCGAATGTTCCGCCCAGCTATTTCAGCTATTACTCTTCTTTTGCGAGAATCCGAACTACGTATTTTCGAAAGAAGAAATATACGAAAAAGTTTGGGGAGCACCTGCCTATAATGGCGATGATAATACCGTTATGGTTCACATTCGAAAACTACGTGAAAAAATTGAACAAGACCCTAGTAAACCAGAATATATAAAAACCGTTCGCGGACTTGGCTATAAGTTCATTACAAAGTAAGGTGACGATATGAATTTTAATAAACGACTTATTATCCAGTTTATCCTGCAACACGTATTTGTTTTAGTTACATTACTGCTTGCTGTAGTAGCTGCTTTCACTTATTTAATTTTCCTTGTTACTAGTACTTCATACGAACCGAATATTCCAGATGCTGATAATTTTATGATTGCAAGATATATCTCTTCAGAAGATGGCGATATTTCGTTAAAAGCTGAAGTAAAAGACCTAATTAAAGAAAAAAATGATTGGATTCAAGTTGTAGAGGAAAATGGAAAAGTTCTCTATCACTTTAATACGCCCAGTGACGTACCGACATCTTATACGAGAACATCTTTATTCTCGTATATACAGAATCATATAGAAAGCCCTTATACATTTACATATTGGGAAATTGAATTAGAAGAAAAGAACGTACTTGTTATATACGGTGGTATGTTAAAAAGCAATGTATTACTGAAAACAATACAGAAAGAGCACCCGTCTGTATCTACGGATTCGTTCATATTAACAGAAGAGGAAAAACAGTTACTTTCTAAAGAAAAAGCAGCACTTCAAATCTTTAATAGTGATGGCGAAGAAGTATTCTCCTATCCAGATGGAAAGAAAAAAACGTTTTCTGTCATACAAGCTGCTCTTAGCGAAAAGGAACCGTGGAATCATAAAGAAAACACGTCTAGCTTTTACGACACAAATAGCAATCATCTTCTTGTTGTAACTGCAAAAAATGAGTACTACTACCCAGATGATGAAATAGACGATGTATTTACTAAAAAGTTTCTAATCGGATGCGGATTAATCCTTCTTATCGTATTTGTTTATTTAGTCATTCTTTCTATTTGGTACGGTAATAAATTCGGAAAACCGTTACTCCATGCGATGCGCTGGCTTAAAAACATCGCTGGTGGAAAGTACGAAGAACCTGTTAGTAAAAAAGGGAAACCTGTCAGGTTCCGGCGATCTGGTAAAGAAAAATGGTCATTCCGCTTATTTAGTGATGTGACAAATTCACTAGAGCACCTTTCTATTACACTCAAAAAAAATGATGCGATGAGGCAAGTACTGCAGCAAACACGTGAAGAATGGATTACCGGTCTCACACATGATTTAAAAACACCACTTAGTTCTATATATGGCTACGCATTATTACTAGAATCACAGCAATACAACTGGACTGATCGCGACATTCAACAATTCGGCAGCGTTATGAAAGAGAAATCTCAATATATGACGACATTAATCGATGACTTAAGCTTAACGTATCAATTAAAAAATAACAGTCTTCCTGCGCAGCACGTAAACATTGAAATGAATCAATTCGTCCAAAAAGTCTTATTACAATTTATTAATAATCCGACACTTCAAAATCAAAATATTGAATTCGTACCAAGCTCAAACAAAATTCAATATTTCATTGAAGAAAAATGGTTCCAGCGTATTATCGAAAACTTACTAGTAAACGCGGTAAAACATAATAATGAAACGACTAATGTCATAGTAAAACTTTCGCAAAACGCTACTTCATTCACACTCTCTATTTCAGATAACGGAAAAGGGATGGATGATAAAACGAAAGAGCTTCTATTTGAACGATATTACAGAGGAACAAATACAGAAGAAAGCAACATCGGAACGGGACTTGGCCTCGCCATTACGAAACAGCTCGTTCATGCTCATAACGGAACGATTTCTATCGATAGCGAACTTGGAAAAGGAACAACGATTATACTTGTGTTTCCGTTTCGTTCGTAGAAAAGACGCTAAGTGGCGTCTTTTCTTTTTTCATTTCTAGGGAGCATCGGTAAATGAAATTATATCGGCGATTTTCTGAATATATCGGCGTAACTCAAAATATATGAGCGATTTTCAAGTTATATCGATTTACCGACAAAAATCGGCAAATATAGCAACCTATATGATAAGAGCAGCTGTTTCATATTTCGTAAAAACAACGATTCAACAATCGGGGTTTTTACGAATTAAAAAAGCGAACCACTCAGTGGCTCGCTTTTCTTTCTATTATTTCTTCTTCACTGGTATCCAAAGTTCAATTTGAGCGAACTCGCTTTTATCTGCATGGGAACGCTCATCGTATAGTTCAAATTCATTAACGCCGCAATGCTCGTATCCTGAATGCGGGAACCATTCTGAGAATACTGCATTCCACGTTTGGTGAATAGACGATATCATTTCTTCATGAGGAACTTTCGGTGTTGTAAATACGGCATATGTTGCTGCTGGGAAAGTACGCTTTGCAACTTCATTTGGTACATTTTCAAAGCCTGTAACTTCCATTCCGATAATATAAGTGAAATCGCCCGTTTCTAAATTAAAATCAGTACATAATCCAAGCTCTACCCATTGGCTCGTATCTTTACGATTCGGAATCGTCGTTCCAAGGTCTTTTTGTAAATATTCTTGCCAAAATGCTGGGATGTCTTGATGGTTTTTCCCTTCTTTACTTGTCGTCTTCAGTTCATAACCCGCCATTAAAAATTCTGGTTTATTTACAATACGATATTCCATTTGTATGCCTCCTAAATACGGATTTAATTTTCTTTGCTTTACATTCACGCTGTAATACATCGGTGTTTCAATTTCTTGTTTTCGATATTCACTCGGTGTCATTTGAAATATTTTTTTAAAGGCTCTCGTGAACGTTTCGTGAGATTGAAAGCCATGCTCAAATGCGATATCAATAACTTTTTCATCCGTATGAGAAAGTTGATAAGCTGCCCGGGCTAACCTCCTCTTTCGAACATACTCCATTACTGTATCACCTACTAATGCTTGGAATACACGATGAAAATGCGACTCGGAAAAACCTGCAATGCGAGCTAAATTACGCAGCGTCTGTTTTTCCATTACATCTTCCTCAATATAATCAATTGACCTTTGAATTTGTGTTTCATAGCTTTCCATCTCTGTTCACCCGCCTTATATGTATTATGATAAAAGAGAATCCTATCCAATTCTTGACGTTTTTTACTATAATTCCAAAAACAAATGTAACTTTTTTATATGTATTTCGTTGTTATGTATGAAGGGAGGGAAATGTAGTGAAACGCAAACAATCATTAGAAGACATTTACTCCGAGCATATGCAAGATTTATCCCACTTTAATGGGCAGTAAGACCCCCACCTCAAAATGCAGCGAAAGCAAAGAATTTAGGTGGGGGATCAACTGCCCATAAAAGTCCGATTGGTTCAACTAATAATCAGTGGGGGATGAAGAAAACCCCCACTGATTAAAGTTTCACTTTATTTCGCTATCTTCTCTCCCTAACCGGAGATTCTCACTGTGCTGAAGATCTCATGCAGGAAACCTTTTACCGAATGCTCGTCCATATTGACTATTATAAAGGAGAAGAAATTAGGCCGTGGTTATTTACAATTGCCTACAACGCCTTTATCGATTGGTATCGAAAAGAAAAAAAATATAAAACAACTACAGTGGAAGAATTCCATTTACCAAACGTGCCAAGTACAGAGCATGCTTATTTCGTAAAACATGAGATTGCTAGTTGGTTAAACAGCTTATCTTCTCTTCCCCTTGAAAGACGAAATGTCCTGCTACTACGAGATTACTACGGATTCTCGTATAAGGAAATAGCAGAAATGACTGGTCTCTCACTAGCGAAAGTGAAAATTGAATTACACAGGGGACGAAAAGAAACGAAAAGCATAAAGGAGTGATCAGGATGGGTTGTACAGAGTTTAAAAAACTGTGGGAGAAATACGAAAATGGAACGCTCACGCATGATGAACAAGAGCAGTTAGAAAGTCATATTGAGACATGTGAAGAGTGTGAAGTGTACTTAGATGAGTTGCTTTCGAAGAGTGAACCGATAAAGAAAAGACTACCGCCACAAAATCTGAAAGTCCCATTTTGGAAAATAAAATGGAAACAGCGTTGGCAAACCGTTAGTTTTGTCCTTGCCGTTTGTATAGCAATCTATTTTGTTGGCCATTTTTCATCTTCTTTTTACTTCTATAATATGAAAAAATTAGCTGAAGTAGATGAGATTCCAGCACTCGCACTAGAAGCGACAATGCCAAATAGTCGTTCCGCTGGAGGCAGTACAAAGATTAAACCGTTTTTCCGTACAGAAAATGAAATGGATTTATATAAAACGGTCGGCAAAAAAGAATTTCCAATTGGGACAGTAACAACGCGTAGTTTCTTATCATCTGTAGCTATCACAAATCAACCTTGGGCAAACAGAGCCTATTCAAAAAAACTTTCCTTTGTTCATCCAAAAATCAAGGAAGAAGCTTCTTTGAAAGAATCATCTAAAAAAGTTTGGGATACACTTGGAAAGATACACGAGGGAACAGTTGCAGAAGTAGCGCTATCTTTTGACAAACCTTATACGTTACAAGAAGTTGAATCAATTCTCTATAGCGCATTTGAAGCACAAGAAATGCCGCCAACTCCTTTATGGTACGCTTTAGACACAGGACAAGAAAGAATAAATGAAGACGATTTTATCTTGCACAGCGGAGAGATTATCGGATTTCGAGAACATATAGACCTTCCTGATAGTGAAGCAGAGCAACCGAAAACAAAAGAAAGTGAAGTAATCGAAATGATGCGCATTCTTTCTGAACATAAAAAAATTGTGAGTGAAGCTACTCGGACTCGTGAAAAAGATCTGAACTTAGATAAGCGCTATCAGTACGTAAAAGATAACGGCGTTAAAGTATACGGCATGGTCATTACTGGCCCGTCTAAAGAGTTATTAAAATTGCAAAACTCACCACACGTTCGTTATGCGATTCTTGGAGATATTGAGGTTTGGAATTGGTTTGATCAGTGATGTGAAAAAGAAGAGCATCTTGAAGTGATGCTCTTCTTTTTAATCCGAAATCACTTTCACATACATCCCTCTCACCGCTTTTTCATAAGCGACCTCACTCATCCGTCTTATTTCTTCCGACACAACAGACGATCGAACAACTTCACCTTCCCGAAGTAATGGAGGATCAATGAGACGGACTTTATTTTTCTGATACAAATCATAGTCGTTTCTATCTTCTTTTACTTTTACATTCGGATGAACTTTGCTTAATAAACTATGTACTTCTGGATCGCTACATTGCTGCAATTTCGAAATTAGCTCATCATCTTCAAGAAGAAAATCATCTGCATGAATAACCTCTTTATGAAAAGCTAGCTTTAACGTCTTAGCTAACATATCATTTCCGTAAATATTCATTGGTTTCATAAAGAAATCGATTACTTCTTTGTAATACGTTTCTGTAAACCATTCAGCTATTTCGATATTTTGAAGGACCATTTTCCCATCTACAGCGATGACATCCTCTAAAAAACTGTGAACTTCTTCTAAAGAAATATACCCATATGTATACATATCTCGTAACGTATAATCCACTCTGTCTGCACATAATTCTGGCGCGGACCTTTCGAGTAACGTCCACTTCGAATCATCTAACAAAATATCTTCATAGTTATAACCATGCTTCGCAAGGATCGCTGGAATTTCTGAGTTTTTCACAACAGAACTAAATATCTCTTCATGATAACTTTCATTTCTATTCTCAAAAACGTAATCAATCACATGAGAAAAAGCAGTATGCGATACGTCGTGCAGTAAACCAGCAATTTGTTCCTCCACTGAACCACCGAGTTTCTTAATTAACAACATAACGCCAACAGAATGATCAAAGCGCGTTACATTCCATTTCTCATTTATTAAGTAGCTTGCGCCATTTTGATGAATACCTTTCAGCCTTTGCACAGACTTACTTACAATTAATTCTTCTACTACTGGATCCACTTCAAATTCTCCGTATAGTACATCTGATATAATCACTTATAATCCCCCTTTATTTCAGCCTTGTTTTATAATCGTACCTCTTTTATGAAATCGACATCAACACAAATTATAAATCTGAATATTTTTATATCAATTATTAATGTTGTATATTATACATGTCTGTTATTTGTTTTAATTCATTTGTTTTTATTGAATGCTCCTTATGTGGAGCCTTTTTTTATTTATAAAAATAGAGAGCCATTAGCTCTCTATTACATACACTTATTCAAACGTAACCTCCACCTGCACAATCTCAGATCTACTTCCAAGTCGAAGCGGTGGTCCCCAGAATCCGAAACCAGACGAAACAATCGCGTGGAATGCACCTTTTTGTGCGTATCCCCAGTCTAATTCGTACATTCTTCTCGTTACAATATGATTCGGTGCCATTTGTCCGCGGTGCGTGTGGCCGGATAATAATAAATCGACGCCAGCATCCGCTGCTTGTTTCAACTCAAATGGTTGGTGATCCATTGCAATAACAGGCATGGATTTATCCACTGTACTCATTAAACTTTCAAAGCTTTGGCGATCTCGCTCTGTTTTATCTCTTCTTCCAACGAGATAAAAATCATCTTCAATTGTAATTACTTCATCTAATAAAATACGAATATCAATCTTATCCATCTCTTGTAAAAATTCAGGAACCGCTCGTCCGTAATATTCGTGGTTTCCTAACACACCATATACGCCTAGTGGAGCTGTCATTTGTTTCATAATATGTCCCATATTTTTTTGAATGAACACACCTGGATGATCATCTATAATATCACCTGGCAGTAAAATAATATCAGGCTCCATTTCATTTACATGACGGACAAGTCTTTTTAAATGCGAAACGCCAGATAATTTACCGAAATGCATATCAGAAGCCATCGCAATGCGTAAACTTTTACGTCCCTCTACTTTTTTCGGTATGTGCACCTCGTATTTTCTTACTACCGGGCTATATGCGTTAAATACCCCATATGCAAAAATAAAGATAAACGCAAGTAACACGGCCGCCCCTGTCCAAATAATTGCCGCTTCTTTCTCCACTGAAAACTGTAAAAGAAAGACCATAATATTAGCTAAAGGCAACAACATAAGCGCGTATTGTATGACCGCAAACCAAATCGAACCTATCGTTCGTAAAAATGGCAAGAACTTAAACACTTGCACGAGAATGTACGCATATGAAATAAAACCGACTACGAAAGCGTAATATCCCCAAGATTCCCAGCCAAATACCGCATGAAGCCAAACCCAGCCGTTCCAGCCTATGTAAAGCATAAGTAGTGTGTATACAAGTAACATAGTAAATATATTGAAATAACGAAGATTTTTCACAGCCAGCCTCCTTATTGATTTCTTCTATTATAACTTGTTATGCACTTATAACGTAAATATTAAGCACTTCAATCTTCCCAATAAAAACATTGGTAAACATATCGTCTTAAAATTTTTAGGAACGGCTGTAATGGGCATTTTAGAGTCTTAAGTGTTGGATGAAATTCTATTATCTTTATCCTTCAAAACTCACCTATGCAATTATGCATATGCATTCATTCTGTATTATTTTCATGTTACGATATAAATGTAATACGACATATATCGACAAAGATAAAAGGAAGTGATTGCATGAAACGTTCTAAAACATACTTAAAATGTTTAGCATTATCCGCTGTTTTTGCTAGTAGCGCTGTAACTCTTTCAACACCTGCTGCTTATGCTCAAACAACATCACAAGTTGTAACAGATATCGGACAAAACGCAAAAACACATACGAGCTATAATACATTTAATAATGATCAAGCTGATAATATGACAATGTCTTTAAAGGTAACTTTTATCGATGATCCAAGCGCAGATAAACAGATTGCCGTTATTAATACAACTGGTAGTTTTCTAAAAGCAAATCCTACTATAAGTGATGCACCTATTGATAACTACCCAATCCCTGGTGCTAGTGCAACATTACGTTATCCTTCACAATATGATGTTGCATTTAACCTTCAAGATAACAGCGCTCGTTTCTTTAACGTAGCACCTACAAATGCTGTAGAAGAAACGACTGTAACATCTAGTGTATCTTATCAACTTGGTGGTTCTGTTAAAGCTTCTGTAACGCCTAATGGCCCTAGCGGTGAGGCTAGTGCAACTGGTCAAGTAACTTGGTCTGACTCTGTAAGCTATAAACAAACTAGTTATAAAACAAATTTAATTGACCAAACAAACAAAAACGTAAAATGGAACGTATTCTTTAACGGATATAACAATCAAAACTGGGGTATTTACACACGTGATTCCTATCATTCTTTATATGGAAACCAACTGTTCATGTACTCTCGCACATACCTATATGAATCTGATGCAAAAGGTAATTTAATACCGATGGATCAACTTCCAGCATTAACAAATAGTGGATTTTCTCCTGGTATGATCGCTGTCGTTATCTCTGAAAAAAATACAAATCAATCTAACTTACAAGTCGCTTATACAAAACACGCCGACGATTACCAACTTCGTCCAGGCTACACATTCGGAACTGCAAACTGGGTTGGAAACAACATAAAAGACGTTGATCAAAAAACATTTAATAAATCGTTCACACTAGATTGGAAGAATAAGAAATTAGTTGAGAAAAAGTAAAGAAAACCGAACCGCCATTTAGATGGTGGTTCGGTTTTTGTTTAAATTACAAACTCTTTCACTTCGTTCGAGTGAACACATATAGAATTACTCGTTTGAATATTAAATTATACTTATAAAGGAAATGCACCTTTAACTGTTATTTTGTTCTAACAGTTAAAGGTGCATTTGAGAACTTAATCTACCATTCTTCAGTTTCTTATATTAATTAACTACAACCAATTCCGTAAAAACCTCTCGTCTATTCTAAACATAAAAAATAAGCGTCAAACTTATTAATATTAATAAGTTTGACGCTTACCCTTCATTATAATTTTATATACTTCACCTTACTTACTCCAAGAAAATGTTAAATCCCATTGTTGTTTTCTATAATTTATTGGACTCATCTTTTCAAATCTTTGATCTTGAATATAAAAAACTATCTTCTGTGTATTTACTTTTGGATTGAATAAAAAATCTCTCAAATCGATATACTCTTCATTTGCAAATACAGCTCCTTCTATAATAGAAAGGGTCTTTGTTCCTTGGTCTACATCTATGTTTAAAATGCATTGATATAGAATCTCATCATCATTTAACACTAAGTACGCTTTTATAAAGACATCCATATTCTCTAATTCAAATAGACTTTTAACACGAGACGGTCGGACCCAAGTCTCGTCTTGATACTCTATACTCTCATGCCCGTAATCCCATTCCCAGATTGGCGCAACAGAAAAGTCCTCAAGACTTAACTCTTCTATCGGTTTCCCACTAGATGAATCCATTGTTGACTCCAACTCTTTAACTACTTGAGGAATAAGATTGCTAAAGTACATATTTCTCTCATCTATTGTAGATTCCTTAATAAGGGGATATAAATAAAATGTACTCATAGTTTTTAAACCATTACTCGCTCTTAATTCTAATTCCATTTCTATAGAAAAAGTCCTTATTGATAAATAATCAATTTGAATATTTCCATTAAGAATCTCAAAAGATTGCCCCTCAATATTTAGCTTCGATTCTTGAAAACTAAATTCTTTATAATAGTAACTATAATCCTTATGAATAAAATCTGGATATTTATTTAAATATATATCTAAAAAAACATCTTCTACAAGCAATTTATATGTTGGACAAATAATTTCTAACTCTAACTTTCTACTTTTTGCTTCTAGTACAACAAAATTATTATATATTGTACATAATACTTTCGGTATTAAAATTTTTTGTTCATCTAACATAAGCATTGATGTTTGTCTTCTTATCATGTATAACCTCCTAATTCATATCACACATTGAACTACTTACTTAAAGTATCCATGTTTATTTGAATAGTGAACCCCTTGTACAAAAGCTTTCTTGTACTGCGGGTACTTTGTATCATAAAATTTATAAGTCTTCTTTAAAATTTTTCTATACGCTTTTGGATTATTCTCTTTTAAATTTTTATAGTACTTTGTACTATGTTTCCTACTCGACTGTGCAAAGCTCCTCATTTCTTTATGCAATTGTTTATGGACATTAGTTGGAACCTTAACTAATGGTTGTTTAGAATGTCCACCTATATATTTAGGAAAGGCATGATGCCTGTGACTTTTGACTTGTTTAGCTACTTGACGCACAGCTTTAGCGCCATATTTAAACCTACCACCGCCAATAGCCCCCATAGCGGCTGCTTTAGCAATTCCCCTTGCGCTTTTACCTGATCTGTAAGCACCATATCCATCATAAACTGCAAAACCAGCATTAACCACTAACCAAAAAGCATGACCATCTGGATCTACTGACATAACAGGGTTATTCCCTGCATATGTATAACCATTTTGTGTGACTGGGTCATCCTCATCACCCGGATCAGGATCCACCGATAAGAACACACCATGGTCTGGATTATAGTATCTTGCAATTAAGTAATACATACCAATTTCTTTATCATACATATATCCCGCATACCCAAATGGATTGTCTGCTGCGATACCTTTTACTTCACTTTTTAATACGTTACCCCACGAATCATATTCATACGTGGCTACAACTTCTTTATTTTGATCTGTCATCGCAACTACATCACCACGAGGATTATAGTGATAGTATAACGTTTGTCCTTGCGATTTCATAGCCATGCGTAAACCATTTACGGAATATACATATTGGCGGAGTACCTTTCCACTACCATCTGTCTCATATAATGGGTTAATACTATCTCCATCATAGAAATAACGTGTTACTTGACCATTTACACTCTTTTCAATACGACGATTATCCTCATCATACTTATAAGTTGCAAATGCATTGCTCTCACCTTGTTTTGTAATCGCTACAAGCTGGTCATCTTCATTCCATGTATACTTGTACTTTCCATCTGATGTACGATTACCATTCGCATCATACGTTAACGATTCGTTTCCGAATTTTACAAGCTGATTTCCATCATTGAATGTTGCCGCTATAGATTTTGTTTCTTTTCCATTCTCTACAACTTTCACACTTGTACGGTTTCCAAATCCATCATATGTGTATGATTTACTTGTTCCATTTGGTAGTGCTTCATTTAATAGTTGGTTAATCGGGTCATAGACAAAGTTTGTTTCTGTTATTTTCCCGCCCGCACCTTCATGTTTAATCTTCGTACGGTTACCCGCTTGGTCATATTCATATCGTTCAGAAAGAAGAATACTGTTTGATGTACCTACTACTAAATCTTTAATTTTGTTCGCATGGTCATAGTTAAAAGTAGAACCTGAACCATTTCCGGCTGTATACGTACGAACATTTCCTTGATCGTCATAATCAAAGCGATACGTTTGAGAACCGTCTGTCACACGAATGTTTTGATCTAACGTGTTGTAGTCATACGATACTTTATTTGTGTATCCGCCTTGCGTAATTGTTTGTTCTTTTAGTTTTTCTGTCTTACTGTTTGCTTTGTCGTGGTATGCCCAATCAATTTTTCCGCCTCGGCTATCTGTTGCACTTGTGACACGGTCAGCCTTATCGTATGTTTTCGTACGTTCTACACCGTTGACATGGTCTTTCACTTTCGTAACTTGTCCATTCGGATCATGTTCGAATGTAAATGAATCTTTTCCATTACGCTTTTCACCAATGACGCGATCTGCTGTATCATATACCGATTCTAGAATCGAGCCATTTGGCATTTGTGTTTTAATCTTGTTTGCATTTTCATCGTACGTATTTTCAATACGACGGTTTAATGCATCGATATACACTGTATTTTTATTATCTACATCATATTCATATTTGTGTGTTTGCGTTTTCCCACCAAACATGACAGATTTCTCTGTTGTATTTCCATTATGATCATAACGATAATTTACAGAGGTACCATTTTTTAAGGTAACCTTCGTTAATAGATTATCTTTGTTGTAATCATATAGTTTTGTATTGCCTTTTTCATCGGTTTCGCTCTTTTTATTTCCTGATGCATCGTATGCAAAGGTATTTTTTTGCCCATCTTCATCATACGCTGCGATAACATTTCCATCGTTGTCGTACTCGTTTTTAATAAGAGCGTTACCTTCTAGTACACGAATATTATCGAACCAAACTTTTCCTTTATTCTCTCTTCTAAATAGAAGGTAGACTTCCATACGCTTAATTGGTTTAGTGGCAGGAATGACAACTGCACTACGATTCCAATCATTTGTACCACTTGGGAATTTTGCCTGATAGTTCGTACCACTACCATCTTGATAATACACATCTGCCCAAATAGAATAATCTCGTGAGAGCTTATCTGATGCAGTATTTTCTACATTCTGAGATTTAGACATCCCTGTTAATGTAATTGTTTCTGCTTTTTGTTGGTTTAAATGTATATGCGCACCATAGCCTACATCTGAACCACCATATTGGCTACGTTCTAATACAATAGACGAATCTCCTGTAAAGCTTTCCTCATGGGAAGTATCTTTCGGATCACAACTTGATCCATTGCCTCGAATCCATCCTGGAATACAACCTTTCTCCGTCATATTCTCTACACTACTATTTTCAATTGGATTAAAGCTTGAAGACACTTCTCCTTTTTCAAGTTGCATCTTATCAAACCATGCAGAACCACTTGAATCTGCTCGATTATAATCAACTTGTAGATATATTCTAACTTTTTTCGTTTGGCCTGTCGTCTTAAAAGTTACTTGGCGATTCGTCCAATCTTTCTCGCCTTCTATCCTGTTATGACGCGTATCAAACCAATTATTTCCACCATCAAGAGGATTTCCATCTTCTTTTAACAACTGAACATTAAAGAATGCACCAGCATGTGTTAATGATGTTTTCATCATCCCACTTAATGTATATGTTGTATTTGGTTCTACTACAATATCTTGAATCGCACTATGATATCCCCAGCCAGTATTTTGCGCCTGTACAATCATTCGTAATGATGAAGATCCGCCCAATCCACCTGGCGCAAAGATTGTATCTTTTCTCAATGCTCCTTGGCTATTACCCTTTTCTTCAGTCCATCTCTGCGTATCATTCATCTCAAAACTTGGATTTTGAATTAGGTTTTCACCTGTCCCTAACTCTCTCGTTGTTTCAATTGGATTTCCAAACTGATCATACTGCATGAAAGATGATGTATTTGCTGCTTGGTCAGTTTCAGAAACTTCTGTATTTGCAGCTTTATAGGCAACTGTTGTTTCACGATTTTCGTTATCTGTCGCTTTTATAATTCCGTTGTCTTTATTGTATTCAAACTTCTCAGTTCCCATTTCATCAGTAACAGAAGTTACATTCCCATTACCGTCATAGGTCGCTGTTTCTGTTTGATTTTTAGGAGTTGTTGTTTTTACTAAATTGTTTGCATTATATTCATACGATGTCGTTAAATTCAGTCGTCCCACATCTTCAACTGTTTTCACTGGATTTCCAGCATCGTTATACGTATAAACAGTCTTACGTCCTTTAGGGTTCGTTAACGTAACTTCCTTCGAACCTGTATTATATGCTAATGTCGTAGCTTTACCTAATGGGTCCGTTACTTTTACTAATCTATCATTCTCATATGCATACGATGTTTTATATGGTTTAGCATCTGTATGTTGTGGATCATAAATAGATGTTAGTACCCCATTATCATATCCGTATTTATATACTTTTCCTTCTGGTGTTGTAGAAGAAACGAGTAAATCTCCATCATACTTAAATGTAATCGTCTTGTTATCTGGACCGATTACTCTTGCTGCTTTTTTATTATTACCATCATATTGTACGACTAACTCTTTACCAGAAGCATTCTTTACTTTTGATAAACGGGATTCACCATCATATTCATACGTCGTCGTGTTTCCATATTTATCTTTTGTATACTCAATACGCCCCTGTGCATCACCAGATTTATAGAATGTAACAGTTTGATCTTTATCTTTTATTTCATATCCGCCTGATACTTGCTTAATCTCTAAATATATACCAGTAGGAGCTTGATACTTATTGTCTCCAGTTTTAGTAAATGTAACATTTGCTCCGTTGGCAGAAATTAACAGTAAGTTTCCATTTCCGTCGGCCCAAATTCTTTCCTCTAATCCACTCGACCAACCCGTACCAAATAGACCTACCTTTTTACTTTGGCTATTATACGTTCTTTCTACTGATACGTCCGGTCCGCGCCCTGATAATGTAATATCTTTCTCACTCATGATAAAGTTACCATTTGTAGCATTGACTTGTCCGTTTAAAACGGGAATAGATGCCCAGTAATCAAACATCCCCATAAATCCAAAGTCTTGGGAGAATTTAGGTACAAATTCATGAGAAATTTCACTTTCAGCATGCCCCGCTGTACTATACGCTGTTACACGGAACCAATAGTTTTGCGCACCTGCATAGATTCCACCAGAATTCTTATACACAGGTGATGGATCAACTGCTAATTCTGCCCCTTTTTTATCATGATGAAGTAAATATTGACCTTTTGCGATTTCATCTTTCGTTGGCCAAATCTTCTCATTTTGCGTTGTCCAATTCGTTTTATTTCCGACATCGAACGCTTCATAATCTTTTCCGTTATAAATCCAAACTTTATATCCAGATGCTTCAGGAACCGGGTCCCATTTCAATGTCACATATCCTGTTGCCTTATCGGTCGCATTAATGTAAGCTGAACCATCTGGCTTTTTCACTTGCTCTAATGGAATAAATGGAACTACTTCATCTGAAAGCGGGCTATCGCCAAATGGATATGTCGCAACAATACGAATCCAATAACCACGTCTCCAACTATAATCTCCATAGGGACTACCTGCTAAATGAGCATTTTTATAAATTGGCCCTGGATTAACTGGTGCTTCTCCACCACTACTTGTACCATCTGTATGGAACTCAAATTCCCCTTGTGCAATTTCTGCTGGCGTCGGGAAGATTTTTTTATCTTTTGTCGTCCAACTAGTCACATTCCCAACAGGAATATATTCATAATCATACCCATTAAAAATAGCAACTTTATAACCTGTTGCTCCTGGAACTGCATCCCATTGTAGATTGAAGTGACCTGAACCACTACCACTACCATTTGAGTAAGTTTGTACTCTTGGCTTATTCGGTTTTGCGTAAGAATATTTCACTTCTAAGTACGGTGCATTTGCTCCGTTTTCAGCTGCAATAAATTTCTTCCAATGGTTTTGTCCATTTCCGTTTGCATGTAGCTTAAAGCCGTTATTTTGTTTTGTGCCTTCCACCCATGCTTTTACTGTATTTGTTACGTTAAATTTTGCCCATTGTCCTCTTGTTACATCAGCATGCGCAATATTTGCAGAGTTCGGTTTATTATTCCAGTTCACTCCACCAACATTCCAGCCACCTGTAACTTCATCTAACCAAACACCATTTGGTTGATTCGCATAATAATGCCAAACTGTATAGGCATGGAATGTAGCACCTTCAATCTTTGCACCTTTTAAATTTGAAACATTCGGTTTAACAAATGCAAAGTTTGTTCCAGATGACCCATCATAATACCCTACTTTTAACGTGTAAGCATTTTGACCGGAATCCCAAAGTTTTCCTCCTGAATAGTTTACAGTTGGATAGGCACTTGCAGCGTACGCATTTTCAAAGTTACCTAGTTCAACAGAAGGATCCACATATACCGGATATTTTCGCTCTGGTGCTTGTAACCACTGCGGGTCTGCGGTAACAGTTAATGTATATGTTTTTTCATCTTTCTTCTCAAGATTGTAACGAACCGCATCTGACGTTACAGCCTCACCTGATTGTTGATCCACATTTGAATCATTCATATACGGTTTCGGTAATGTGAAGACTTTTTCTTTTTTCTCATTTTGGAAGTCGATTGAACCATCTTCCTGTATATTCGGTGTTAAATCTGTTTCTAATGCAAAAGTAAAAATGTGATGTCCTGTATATTCACGTAATACAAAATCTTCTTTTACGTTTTCATTAAACGTCGTACTCTTTAAATCAATATTCGGGAAAATCCCTTTATACCAGACTGTATTATTTTCATGTGTTGCAGTAACTGGTGACGGCTTCACTTCACCTTTTTCACCATTTGCACTCATTAATTTGTACTGAATCGTATGATCTTTTACTTTAAATTGAACGTACTTTCCATCTTGTGCTGTTTTCTCGAACTCTGGTTCTAATGTTGTATTTTCTGTTACAATTTTTTCATTTGGTGCTTCTACTAATTTCGGTGAAACCTCTTCTAACTTTCCATCTTTCTCAACATGAATTGGTTCCGTATATACCTTTTTCGTATACGTACCATCATTATTATCGAAAACTTTTTCTGTTTCCGTTCTTTCTTCTACAATCTCAGTCGGATTTGCTTGTGCTTTAGCTTTAGCCTTATCCTTCTTTAACTGATCTGGATGTGGAGCTGGTAACTCCTTTTCCTTTTCCTCTTTCTTTTCTGTTTCTGGCCTTTGTTCTGAATTTGGAGATGGTGTAAACGGTGGTGCCGTTTCTGCCAATCCATTCAGTGGTATGGAGGTAACAATTAATGCAACTACGATAAGTTGGATTAAGTACCTATACCATTTCTTTGCTTCCATAAACTCACCTCGCTGAAATATTTTTAACATATATAATGTTACATATCACAATGTAAACAAACGAAAGAGTAAAGTAAATATAGTTTTAAAGTTTTGAAGATTTCGTGCACAAAATCCGACAATTTACCGACAATATTATAATTGTTATTCACAGAAAATTAATTTTATATTATAATATTTCATTTATCTTGGTATAGATTTAAATAAAGTTTATCGAGCCCCTTATTAAAAGAGGCAATACTTTCTCCACCTCTATCCCATTAATAAACCCCTCAACAAAAAAAGCACACAATCTATTCACAAAAGTGAACGTTGTGCGCCTTCATTTCTCATTCCGTTTCATTTATTTCTTCAACTTATCCGTCTTCGCAATAAATTGTGCTGCTTCTGCGCGGCTTACCGCTTTATCTGGAGCCCAGTCATTATCTGTTCCAACTGAAATGTTTTCTTGGATTAAAATATTGGCATACTTCGCACCCCAATGATTGTTTAAGTCAGCAAATTTTTTTGATAGTTTCATATTTTCATTTGTTTACTTTTTATAAGTTTTAAAAATAACATAGTATGTATCAGCTGCTTTTATATAAATATACGCAACGCAACTACTTAATCGATAATCATTATCAATTAAGCGCAAAAATATCATCTCCTGCACAAATATGCCTTTCGTTCATTTTTAAATAGTAAATAATGAGCCGTATGAACCTTTCTCTCTAAATAATCAATAGAATACGAGCTTGATGGATCGACTAAATCACCTATCGCACCTGAAAGATGATCAATGACTTGCTGCAGTATTTCTAAGTTTTTCTTCTCACTTTCAGCGTTCATTTCATCCATAATGTCACAAATAAGATATTGAACTCTCCGTAAACGTAATTCCTTTTGCTCCACGTATATCTCCTCCTTATTAGTCATATTACGGTTTAAATATATGGGGTTATAGCTTAACCAATTCTAAAAAATACAAAGGCAACCATCTTCATAAAGATGGTTGCCCCTATTTTTAAACTTGCATCGCTTTTTCTTTTAACGCTCTTCTTAACAATTTACCCGTCGTATTCTTCGGCAATTCTGTTAAAAATTCGATACTCATTGGCACTTTATATTTTGCTAAATGTAACGTGCAATAATGCATAAGTTCCTCTTCTGTTACGTTAGCTTGTTTCAAAACGACGTATGCTCGTACTGCTTCTCCTAAGTTTTCATCAGGAACGCCAATTACGACAACTTCTGCTACAGATTCGTGTGTATATAATACTTCCTCTACTTCACGAGGGTATACGTTATAACCGCCAACTAAGACGATATCTTTTTTACGATCAACAATATAGAAGTAACCTTCTTCATCCATTTTCGCTAAGTCACCTGTATATAGCCATCCGTCTTTCAATGTCGCTGCTGTGTCTTCTGGAGCGTTATAATATCCTTTCATAACGTTAGGCCCGCGAACAATTAATTCACCGACTGCGCCAACAGGTACTTCTTCCCCAAGTTCGTTCACAATTTTGTTTTCTACATGCCAAATATTTGTGCCTATTGATCCTGGTTTACGCGGACGATCTAGCGGGTTAAAGCAAGTAACTGGTGATGCTTCTGATAAACCGTATCCTTCTGAAACAATAACGTCAAAACGTTTTTCAAAGTTTTGCAGAAGAGCAACTGGCATTGACGCACCACCTGAAATACAAAGACGAAGCGTCTTCACATCTTCTGCGCTTGCTTCTTCAAATAAATATAAATAATTGTACATCGTCGGTACACCAGCAAAAATCGTTGGCTCGTACGTGCGACAAATACGGAATACTTCTTTCGGACTAAATTTCGGTAACATTAAAATAGTTGCTCCATTCACAATCGGTGCATTTACCGCCACTGTTAAGCAAAATACATGGAACATTGGCAAAGCCGCAACGACGCGATCATCAGCAGTATATTGTAAATACGACGCCACATCGCTCGCATTACTATATAAGTTTTTATGTGTTAACATCGCACCTTTCGGTTTTCCAGTTGTACCTGAAGTGTATAGAATAACCGCTACATCTTCTTCATCTAATTCTGGGCCTTCAAAAGTTAAATCTCCAGCCCCTATCATTCTCGTAAACGTTTTCATTTTTTCGGTTTCTGTATGGTTAAAATCTGATGAGGTTTCGCATATGATGATGTTTTCAAGTGAAGGAAGTCTTGTTGTAAGAGATTGTATAACAGGTAGAAGGACGTCGAGTACGATGATTGTTTTTACATCTCCATTTTGTAAAATGTAATGCATTTCGTCTGCTGTATAAATTGGATTAACTGGAATAACAGTTGCTCCAGCTTTCATTGTTCCGTATAAACCGACCAAAAAATGTGGTGAGTTTCCAACAACTAATGCGACATTGTCCCCTTTTCCAATGCCCATTTCTGCTAAATTGCTAGAAAACCTTGTGACCATTTTGTTTAATTGGTCATACGAGACCGACTGATCCATAAATATATAAGCCGGTTTATCCCCCTTCTTTTTCGCCGTTTCAGCCAAAGATTGAACGAGATTCACACAAACCCCACCTTTATAAAATTTAGAATATTTAAAAATTCTAAATTAATTATATTAAAAGAAAATTAAAGTAGCAAGTGATATTCCATTAACTGCATATACAACGATCACCTCCTGTTGATTCACTTTGGAAAGATAAGGGGATTCTATTCACCTACACATTATGAAACTAAGGCTAAAATCATTTCAGGATAATATGCACTCATCTTTTCGCTAAGTTTTTCTAGTTCCTCTTTATTCAAGCTCGTATGCTCCCCATACAAGTTGAATGCATCCGCTCCATTTTCATGAAAAAACAATGTAACATATAATGTCGGTAACCCATTATTGGCCTCATCTATCGACAAGACAAGATCTGGTGTTTTATTAACAGTGCTGAATGTTTCATTTCTTTTCCACTTCTTATTTTGAAACATGTCTTGTATATCATGTATCTTTCGTTTGTTATCTGTATGCGTAAAATATATAATATTATCCTTCCCTGGCTTTCCAATCGATAAAAGTGTGCGACTTGAGGAAGTTTCATCGTTACAAGCTGTCATTCCGATGACGAAGCTGAGCAATAATACAACGTACATTAGCCTTCTCATTTCAATTCGCCTCCTTTTGAATATATATATTCCTTTATAAGGGGCAAATGTCCTGTGATTTTATGGTATATGAAATTATATCGGCGATTTTTCGAATATATCTACCGTAACTCGAAATATATCAACGATTTTTAAAATATATTGACTTACCGACAAAACATGACAATCTACGCAAAAAGAAAGAGGCTGTCCGTTAAGGCAGCCTCCCTTATTTTTAGAAGAATAAATGTAAGAAATCTTCTGTTGTAATGTTACCGAAGTAGCGTGCGATATCTACGCCTTCTAAAGCTACAGTGAATGCATCTTTATCAAATTGTACGCCTGTTAGACGTTCTTCAATGTCATGCACATCTAGTGAACCGAAGAAGTCACCGTAAATTTTACATTCTGTTACAGTTCCTTTTTTCACTTCAAGACGAACGTCAACTTGTCCAACTGGGAAGCGGTGTGAATGTTGTAAGTTGAACTTCGGAGATTTTCCGTAGTTCCAATCCCAATTTTGGTAACGTTCTTCAGAAAGTTTATGGATCTCTTTCCAATCCTCTTCTGTTAATTCATACGTTGGGATTTCTGTTTCTCCTTCGAAAATTGTTTCTAGAAGAAGTTGTCTAAACTCTTCTGTCGTCATTTCTTCGTTTAGGAACTCTGTAATGTTCGCAACGCGGCTACGGATTGACTTAATTCCTTTTGATTGGATCTTATCCATTTTTACTTTTAACGCTGATACGACGTGATCGATTTCAGAATCAAATAGTAACGTACCGTGACTGAACATACGACCTTTCGTTGAGAACTGCGCGTTACCTGAAATTTTTCTACCTTCAGCTAAAATGTCGTTACGACCACTTAGTTCTGCATTTACTCCTAATTTACCGAGCGCTTTCGTTACAGGCTCTGTGAATTTTTTGAAGTTGCTGAAACTGTCTCCGTCATCTTTCGTAATAAAGCTAAAGTTTAAGTTTCCTAAATCATGATATACTGCGCCTCCGCCTGATAGACGACGAACGACATGAATTCCTTGTTCTTTTACGTAATCTGCATTAATTTCTTCTACTGTGTTTTGGTTTTTACCAATGATAATGGAAGGCTCGTTAATGTAGAACAGTAAATATGTTTCATTAATATCTAAATTCTTCACACAATATTCTTCAATTGCTAAGTTTATTCTAGGATCTGTAATCCCATTATTATTAATAAATAACATCGTATCACCTCATGAGTTCCAAATGTAACCACTATGCGCTAGCGTAATATGGCCACTGAAAATTTGTTTTGCTTCTGTTACTAAATCAGATGGATTGCCTGTATGCGGTAAGTGCGTTAATAAAAGTTCTTTTACATTTGCATCTTTCGCAATACTTGCTACTTCTGTACTATTCATATGCCCTGCTTTTGCAGCTTCTTGATGTGCATACATATTACACTCACAAATGAAAAGATCAGCATCTTTTGTGAATGGAATAAATTCAGGAATATAACTTGAATCAGCACTGTATACTACAGCGTCACTACCAGCTGTAATACGCATCGCAAAGCATGTAACAGGATGAACAGTTTTTAAGAATGAAATCGAGAACGGTCCGATTTGAAGTGTTTCTTCTGGATTGTACGCGATTGCTTTCGTATGTGGTTCATGCGTTAAAGAATGGAATCCATTCTCGTCAAACGTATGACCGTATATTGGTAATTCCGGTAGTTGCCCCTTTGTCGCACTCGTAATTAATCTCGCATATTGCAATACCCCAATGTCTGCAACATGATCGTGATGATAGTGCGAAAGTACAACTGCATCTATATCAGACGGTGTTATATATTTTTGAATCTGTGCTAGTACACCACTACCACAGTCGACAAGTAAACGAAAACCATCGTGTTCAAACAAATACCCCGACGTTGCTTCTCCCGCTTCTGGAAAGCCGCCCCAAAAGCCGACAACAGTCATTTTCATATGTATCCATCCTTTCTAAAACCGAGTAGGAATGCATGTTTCACTTACATTCTACATTGTTAACTATAATCCATTTCCTAAACTTTTTCATTATTTTTCAATTTTGTTATAAAACAGTTGTTGACTTTCGCTTTTTGTACTAATACAATAATAGTAAGAAATGGAAATGGAGGGATTGACATGATCGATCAACCAATGGAGTTTTTCAGAAATTTACCGACGAAAACTTGTGCACATTGCGGGAAAGAAATTGATGAGCAACACGAAGCATACCATAACAAATGTGATGACTGCGTTCACGAAGAATAGTAGTTTATGAACATAAAAAACCTAGCAGACATAGTCTACTAGGCTAATAACATCGTATTCTTCTTCATCGTTGAACCTTTCACCAAGAGCTCCAGTTCAAACTCATACAATTCTTTTTGTCGATAATTTTTCGTATGGATTTTATCCATCATCAGGTCGACAACTTTTCGGGCCATCTCATCGATTGGCTGTTCAATTGTCGTAATACCTGGCTCTGTAATTTGTGATAATATTTGATTATCAAAACCGATAACAGCGAGATCATCTGGAATGCTCCAGTCATGGCGTTTTGCCTCTGAAATGATTCCAGCTGCAACCTCGTCGCCTCCTGCCAAAATCGCGGTAGGATTTTTTTTGTCCTTTAATACTTCATGGAATATTCTCTTCCCATCGTCCCAAGAGAAAGCGTTTTCAAGAAAATCGATCGCTTCTACTTGGCGGCTCTTCTCAGTTATTGCACGTAAAAAGCCCATTTTTCGCTGCTGGCTAACCACTTTGGTTTCGTTACCACGACAAAAAATAAGATTACGATATCCTTGTTCTAACACATGCTTAGCAGCTATGTATGCTCCTTGCGCATGATCAAACTTCACTGTTGGAACATTTGCTTCCTCAATATATTCATTACATAACACGATTGGACCGTGCTGTAAGTATGGCTCTACATCTTCCCACGGATTTTCTAGTGAACATAGAATAATCCCATCTACTTGTTTCGTAGATAATAATTGTAAATACTCCATCTCTTTTTCCGGTAAATATCTTGTTTGACAAATAATCAGTTTATATTTATGTTCAGAAGCAGCAATCTCGATTGCTTCAATAAATCTACTGAAGAAAGGATTTGTAATCCTTGGAACTAGCACCGCAATTGTTTCCGTCTTTTGTTTACGAAGCCTTCTCGCCGCAGAATTAGGAACGAAACCTAAATGCTTCATTGCTAATTGAACCCTTTTTTTCTTCTCATCTGAAACATATGGATGATTATTAATCACCCTAGAAACCGTTGTCCTTGATAACCCCGCTAATTTCGCCACGTCCTCTATAGTCGACACGAAATCCTCCCCCTTTGCATGAAAACGTTTTCTTAAACTGATTATATAGTATATTATTGGAAACTGCAATATGGGTTGTTATGATTTTACTATATTAATATTATACATAGGGAAAAGTCTGTTAATGGGAGGAGCAATCATACTGCTTTTAGACTAAAAAAGATGAACATAGCATAACGTATATACATCTTCTTACTAATCCTTTATTCAATATAAAGCCCCATCAATACGTCATCTCCATATGTTCCATCTTCATATTTAATTTGCTTTCTTTGTCTTCCTTCTTCTACAAACCCCATACGTTTATACACCTTAATCGCCCTATCATTAATAGAAACTACACCTAAGCAAATTTTCTCTAAACCTTCCTGTCCTTTAGCCCAACTAATAAGAAATTCAATTAGTTTCGTACCAATTCCTTGATTACAGCACGCCTCTCTAATCCCCATTCCCATTGTACCTGCATGTCGTAGGCGTTCTAGTTCGTAGCGTTTGAAAAGTAAAAAGCCAACCACCTTACTATCTACTTCATAAACTATATAAAGATTCCCTTTTTCATTGCTTTTCCGTATCTTTTCTTTTTCTGCATCAATATCATTTGGTAATTTCTTTGGAGATACTATGAAAAACTTTGTAGTACTTTCCGATAATATAATTTCTTTTCTAATATTCATTATTGCTTCTGCATCAGTCTCTTTTGCTAATCGTATCATTGAATCACCTCGTACTTTTTCTTTTAAAAAATAATATTAAAACTATAAAACGCCCAATATGCAATATTACATATTGAGAATCTTTTTACTCTTGATATAATATTCATACATCAAAATAAAAGGAATGTATGCAATGAATCCAATCTTAACAGCTGCAAAACAACTATTACATAAAGAAGAAAAGATTTTATCTACTTTAAAATGTTCACTTACTGGCTATATTATTACGCATAAAGTCCCGCATCCTGGCATGTTACTTGCTACTAATAGAAGACTTCTCTTTTTTAGCCAACATAAAAACACGTTCATTGCCGAATTTGATTATGAAAAAATTCTATCCATAGAAACGAAGAGAAGAATCTTTGACAAAAAAATAATATTTTACTATGAAGATGAATATATAACGCTTGGATACATTACAAGTTCGAATGTTGAAGAGTTCATAGACTTACTTCAAAGAAAATGTAAGACTAGCACGGACTTATAATCAGCAGGGATTCCCCCTGCTGATTCATTATTTTAACTCCTCCCACTTCGTCCAAACTTCTCTCCCGTTTATATGGTACATATTATCCTCTCGATCCATAAATCCGTGCACAATAAACTCACGTCTAATCGTACAGAAATCATCATGATATTGTTTTATAAATGTATTAATTTCTTTTTCCGTATATTGATTTTCAGCGTTTAACTTGCTAATTAAATGCTCTAACAATACTAGTTTTTTCTTCTTTTGACCTGGAATCGATTTTAGGCGGTCCTCTTTATCGAAAAAGTTACGAATGGTTGTATCACGAAATTTCATTTCACTTTCAGTCATTTTGTTGTCCTCCATCGGTTTTTATGCCATAAAATTTATCGTTTATCTTTACTATCCTTCTTCATTCTTTTACTTATAACATCCATAAGGTAATACCCGCTAATTAGCACATAGTAAACTAAAAGTATTCCTAGTGCATCTTTCATATTTATATATTTTTCTTTATGAAACAAG
Organism: Bacillus cereus group sp. MS39; assembly: GCF_040448665.1. Lineage (NCBI taxonomy): Bacteria > Bacillati > Bacillota > Bacilli > Caryophanales > Bacillaceae > Bacillus > Bacillus cereus group sp. MS39. The sequence goes on from NZ_CP123058.1 coordinate 4,316,006, forward strand.
ATAGGTGAAAGGGCGTAAACAAGAAAGATGATTAGCGGATTTACGATAAAATAATAAGTAAGATTTCCTTTCATCATATCAACTCCTATGTACTATACTTCTGTTCAAATGGTTGCAATTCCTGTCCTTTTATTTAGCCCTACATTAAAATAAAAAAAGCACCAAAAAGGTGCTTTTTTCTACGCTTCAACTGATTGATTTTCCGCAATATTTCTAAATTGTCTTTTGTGCATCCAAGTTAAGGATGCGATTGTTCCAAGTGATAATACCACGATGAAAATCATGAGTATTCCTACGTTTTGCCACATGAAGTTAAAGTCTCCACTTGATACGACTGCTTTCAATCCTGATACAGAATATGTCATCGGTAACCAAGCATTGAATGGTTGTAAAAACTTCGGAATCAATTCTAGTGGGAATGTTCCAGCACTTGTTGTAAGCTGAATGATTAATGTGATGATGGCGATGAAACGCCCTGCATCACCGAATGCTGTTACTAAACATTGAATTAATGCGATAAACGCTAAACTTGTAACGATGCTAAAGAGTATAAAATACGGCATACTTTGTACTTCTACACCTAATCCGAACAGTAATATGACATCAGCTACTACTGCTTGAATAATACCGACTGATAGTAAAACGCCAAACTTACTAATAAACCAGCTAAACCCCGATTTTGGAACACCAACTGTGTCACGTAATGGATATACGATAGATAATAATAATGCCCCAACAAATAAACCGAGTGATAAGAAATACGGTGTAAATCCAGTCCCGTAGTTTGGAACTTCCGCCATTTTCTCCGTCTTCACTTTTACAGGGCTTGCAAACATATCATACGTTTTATCCGTTCCTTTTACTTCACCCGTTTTCTCTGCCCCTTCGCCAAGTTTCTCAGCAAGTTCACCTGAACCGTCGTTTACTTTTACAAGGCCATCCGTTACTTTTCCGGAACCGTCTGCTAGTTTATTAACGCCGTCGATTAGCTGGGTTGAGCCGGTTGACATTTTATTTAGGCCACCATTTAGATCGCCCAGACCTGTTGTTACTTGATTTGAACCATCTGCTAATTTGGTTACTCCTACTGATAATGTACCTAAACCACCTGTTACTTGACTTGAACCGTCCGCTAATTGATTTATTCCACCTGCCATTTGGTTTGCTCCTACAGATAACGTACCTAAACCGCCTGTTACTTGGTTTGAGCCATCTGCTAATTGATTTGCTCCTGCAGATAATTGACCTAATCCAGCTGTCACTTTTCCGGATCCGCTTTGTAATTGCGTTACTCCATCAATTAATTGAACTGATCCATCTTTTAATTTATCAGCACCTATTTTTGCTTTATCTAATCCTTCACCAAACCCATGAAACTTACTAACAAATTCATTTTGTGCGTTCGTTAATTTTTCAACACCACCTGCCAGAGTTTTCACCCCTGCTGGATTTGGTAATTTGTTTTGCAATCCATTTGTTGTTTGATGTATTTCGCCTGTTAATTGTTTTACTTCTTCATTTAATTTATTTGTTCCACCTGCTACTCCGGCAGCTTTTTGCTGAACTGTCGCTGTACTTTTTACAGCACTTGTTACGAATGGCTGTAACTGCTCTTGATATTCTTTTGGTAAACTTTCAATTTGCTTTTGTAAATTCGCTACCTCTTGCGCTGCATTTTTTGCATCTCCTGCTGTTGATTGTGTAAGTTCATTTAACTGATTTACATTCGCCCCAGCTCCATCTATTTTCTCATTTACTGTATTCAATATAGAAGGAACTTTCGACTGCATTTCCTCTAAGCCTACAGCAGACTTTTGTACGTTACTATTTAACTCTTGCAATCCCTTTTGAATTTCTTGAGACCCTTTTTCTAATTGACTTTGCCCTTCAGCAAGTTTTCCCATACCATTTGATAGGTCAGTTGTTCCTGTTTGTAATTCACCAGATTTACTTACTAGTTTGTTCAAGCCACCAGTCACTTTCTCAGATCCATCACGCAATTCACCCGTTTTGCTATTTAACGTATTTAAACCGTTCGTTACTTTTCCGGATCCGTCCACTAATTTTCCTATACCTGTCTGCATTTCACCTGTTCTGCCATTTAGCGTATTTAAACCGTCTGTTACTTTTCCGGATCCATCTTGTAATTTCCCTATACCCGTTTTGCTATTTAATGTATTTAAACCTGCTGTTACTTTTCCAGACCCATCTACTAACTTATTAGATCCATCTGCTAATTTCCCAACTCCATCCTTCATCTCCCCAGACTTTCCTTGAAGTGTATGAAGGCCATCTGTCACTTTACTTGAACCATCGTGCAATTCACTTGATCCGTCATGTAGTTTATTTGCTCCTTCCGCCCCATCTGCTAATCCTTTTGAGACGTCTTGAATGGAATCAAACATTTTCTCTGCATATGTTTTCGTTAACGTACTTGATACTTCACCTTTAATTTTTTCAATCGCTGTTCCACCAATTTGTGAAGATAAGAAGTTTAAGCTTTCGTTTGGAATATATTCTAAGTTTAATGGTTTTGGATCATCTTTTAATAACGTTGTAGCGTTACTTGAAAAGTCATTTGGAATGCGTACTAACATGTAATACTTTCTACCTTCCATTCCTTTTTTCGCTTCTTTTTCACTTACAAACTCCCATTTGAAACTTGTATTATCTTTTAAATTATCAACGAGCCCTTTTCCAACCTCAATTGGTTTCCCATCAAATACTGCACCTTTATCTAAATTAACTACCGCAACTGGTAAATCATCTAACTGTTTATACGGATCCCAAAAGGCCCATAAAAACATACCTGCATATAAAATTGGTACGAATAAAACCGCGATAATTGGAATTAATATTTTTTTACTTTTTATAATTTCAGTAAACTCTTTACGAAGTAACTGATTCCATTTCATCATTTCTCCCCCTTTATTAAAATGACCAAAATGTTCATTTAGTCATTTTTACCCAAACAAAAAGGCTATACTTATTCATACATATGCCTTATCCCCGAATTTATACTATGCAACTGTTCCTTACTATGAAGTAAATATTTCTATTATCCCTCCTAAAATAAATATATGACCATTTCGTTCAAGTGGTCACTTTTTATAATAATAAAAGGATTATCTTAGTTTGACAATCCTTTTAATAAATAAAGTTCAAATAATTCTGCAATTTCTTCTTTTTCTAGCGGTTTATGATTTTTTTCCCAATCAAAAATAAGCGATACGTATAAGCGAAGCATAATAAATGCTGTAATTTCTGGATCACATTTGCTAATTTCACCTTTATCAATCGCAATCTTTAAATACGATTGAATAACAGAAACGATTTCCACATCTACTTGTTGCATCACTTCTTGTACTTCTTTCGTTCCCATGTCGCGCTCTTCTTGAATTAATTTAATCATGAGCTGATGTTCTTTTCTGAATTCTAATATGCTATATAATGCTCTATGTACATTTTCAAAAAATGAAACATCTGAACGAATTGCATTTTCTGCAACTTGTTTCATTTCTGTAATTAAATTAGAAATAATCTCACCAAATAGCTCTTCTTTATTTTTGAAAAAAGTATAAATCGTTCCTTTTCCTACATTCGCTAACTTCGCTACTTGATCCATCGTTGTTGCTTTATAACCGAACGCTGAAAAAGACTTTGTTGCAGCTTCAATAATAGAACGTTTTCGATCTATCGCCACATCGTCACCTCCAAAAATGACCAATTGGATAATATAGTCAATCAGTACATCTTTGATATTACCACACGCTTACATTCTAGACAAGTTCTCTTTTTTATTATTTCCAGTATAAAAAAATTCCAGTCAGTGTATATCATACTGTCCATAGTTTATCAGAAGAAAAGAGAAAAGGAAAAGGTGTTCTTAAGATATACAATTAAACCTTACTTAACAACAACAAATTTCCCTTTTTTCAAATAATCAAATAAAAAAACAAGAAAATCTTTACATTTAATAGTAATATAGAAAATAGACAAGTTTATCAAAATAGTGGAGGCTTTTTCAGTCATGATGCGTGCGCTTCGTTTAAATATAAAGCAAGCTTTTTGTAGTCGTATTTCTTTAATTATTATGTTTAGTGGATTCGTTCTTATTTGTATTTATCACTATTACTATGTAATTCGTTATTTAGGAGACGCAGCGAGTGGACCTATTTCAACAGATATAAAATGGATCGGATTTCGCGACAATGAAATGGATGTTTATTTATTATTAATGCCAGTTATTGCGAGTTTCCCCTTTAGTACAAGTTACAATTCGGATAAGTCAGATGGTTTTAAACCGTTTGTAAGTAAGGGGATTTCTTTATTTCCTTATTCAGTAATGAAATATATCGTTACGTTTTTTTGCGGAGGATTTCTTTATACATTTCCATTCATCTTATCGTTATTATTTTGCAAATTAACCATTCCAGACGGAACACCTACGATTGGTTCAGGCATCATAAATGCTGATGGAATGTTCGCAAACCTATATTTCGATGCGCCTCTCACTTACATTACTGTATATATCGGAATTAATTTTTTATTTGCAGGTTTAATGGCCCTTTTAGGACTTGCTGCATCTGTATGGTCACAAAAGGACTATATGGCAATTCTCTTTCCATTTGCAGTTGCCTCCATTCCTTACGTCCTGCTAAATACAATATTTCCTTCAATAGGCGGAGCACCTATTCATTTATATGATCCGAAACAACCATTGCAAGGCATGTCACCGTATATTTTAACGATGCAATGTGCTTTCTTCCTTCTCGTTAGCTTATTTATGTATATACAAGGAGTAAAGCGGGATAGAAAAAAATATAGAAGAAGACTGCAAAAAAGAGATCGGTGTAGAAAAGCGCTTCAAGCAATTTCGGACTAAATAATTGAACGAATAAGAGAGTAATTCCCTAAGTTAGCTTAGAGAATTACTCTCTTATTCTCATTTACATTTATCAATCGTATAATCATCTCCCCTTTACGGCGTACCTGCCAATCCCCATAAAATAACGACCGCCGCAAAATAAATCGCTTTAATACCTACAACTGAACATAATAAAATAATTGCATATGTACTTAATTCTCTTCTTGCACCTATTAAAGTAAAAATGACTGCCAAACTAAACGTTACATAGGACGATGCTGTATGTATTAAGTTATATGTAATATCCAAATTTTGAGTAAGTCCTGTTACCTCCGCTACAAATTGGAGCATGACGATTGTACAAAACAAAATTGCAAGCTGATTCATTAATTTTCCATTTAACCACGCTTGCATCTTTAACCTCCTCATTACAAAAAGCTGAATTTTTAATTAATTTTAACATGATTTTTACAGAAAAAGAACGCTCAGTATATCTCTAAGCGTTCTTTCATGACTATTTAAGAAGCTTTCTTCAAATCAATTTGAGCAAGTACTGGATCGTGGTCACTTACACGTCCATGTTCTTTCATAATGTTTGAGTTTAAGTGTACTGGATCTACAATTGTGTGTGGTGCGATGTTGTTTGTTACTAAAATATGATCTAACACTTGTGCATTTCCTTCATGAATGTACGTGTAGCGGTTCTCTTTCGGCACTGTGTTTAACATATTTTTCAAGATTGTTCCTTCTAGTGCTTTTAGTGGTTTAGCAAACTCAAAATCGTTCATATCTCCTAACACAACAACTGGTGCATTCGTGTTCTTTTTCTGAATTCCTTGTACGAATTGATTTACTTCTTGCGCTAACTGAATTCGTTTTTCTTCACTCTTTAATACGAGCGGCTGCACTTTTCCAAATGGCGTTGCATCTCCTATTTTTGAGTTTAAGTGATTTGCAACGACAACAACGTTTTGTCCTTGGAACGTAAATTCTGCTGCAAGCGGTTTACGTGTACTTTCAAATAATGGATTTTCGTCTCCAATGCGAACGACATTTTTATCAAGTAACTTCGGTACTGCTGCTAATTTCACGCGTGATGGGTTGTAGAAGAAACCGACGCGAATATTCGCTCCTGGTGCTCCTCCGTCTAGATTATTATTCGGAGCAATTTCTACATACTCATACTTTGGTCCACGAATTTCTAGAACTGCATCAATGATACGTTTTGCACTTAAAGAAGCATCTGTTGTACCGTCATTAATCGTTCCGTTATTATCTTGCATTTCCTCTACACCGATAATATCTGGCATTTTTAAGTTGTATTTAATAGAATACGCTAACGCTTTTACTTTTTCATCTGTTGTTTCTTTTTTATTCGCCGAGAAGTTTTCAATGTTATATGTAGCAACTGTTAACTTATCAAGACGAGGCTGAATATTCGCGCCTACTTGCTTAAATCCACCTTCCACTACAGATGGTAATTCCGTTATTGGCGAAATGCGGAACGAACCGTAATCATATCCGACTACCCCTGTTATATCTCCAGTGAAAGTATCTCCTACTTTTGCTACATAATCACGAGGTACTTTTACAGAAAGACGCTCTGGGTTTAATTGATTTTCATCTAATACAGGTGTGCCGTATTTCGTTACGACTTTATTTCCGCCATTTTTTACTGTTACATATAAATTTCCGTTTTTCTGAGGTGCAATAATTTTTGGCGTTGGCATCGTAACGCGCATACCTTCTATACTTTCATAAAAGTCGATTGCATCTTCATTTGGATCAAATAAACCGAATGCATCATTATCGATAATTTGATCAGGGATTTTCACACCGTTTTCTCCAAGTACAATCGGTGCTGGTAAAGGTTGATCTTTTGCGATTACAGCAACGCGGCTCGCTTTAATTTCCGTCGTCGTTAAATCTGTGTCAAACCTTTCTGCATACCCAGGTCCAACATATTCTTCTACTTCTCCATCAACTTGAATAAGATCTCCTACCGCTACATTCGCATCTTTTTTGTATACGTACATACCTTCTGACGTAGCTGGATCATTATCCGGCTGGTTATCTTCTATATAAAAACCATTTTTATCAAGTGCTGTTACAACGCCTTCCACATTGTATACTTTCTTCCCTTTGTAAGGAGAAATATGTGATTTCCCTTGAATATCATGAATACGAACTGGTTCATTGTTTACGATAATAAATGAAAATGTTGAAACCGCTGAAGAAGTAAGCCCTTCTTTCTCTGCGATTGCTTTAATTACACTATTTTCATTCACCACAATTTGTCCGTTATAACGAACGCTCTTATTTGTAGGGTTAGAGCCATCTAACGTATAGTAGATTGTTGCTCCTTCTGTATTCGTTGTTAATGTTACCGCTGTCCCCTTCGCAACTTCTCCACTACCAGGCGAAGCTACTACATCGCTAACACGGTTTTGTCCTTCCCCTTGAAACTTATGAGCTGTTACCGATTTTAAACCTGGGCTACTAAAATATAATTCAAGCGTCCCTGTTAAACTAACTTTCTTCCCGATATTTTCAGGATGATCTTTCACGTTTACTGCCGCTCTCACATCACCCTTTGGTAACTGAACAGGCATGATTTTGTCTGGATTCGTTTCAGTTGGCGAATCCGCAATTGCTACGTTTGTATCATCAAACTTAGCAGGATCTTTCGTGTATTTAGAAGGACTTTGCGTATATCCAACGATGTATCCTTCCACTGTCCCCTTCGTTTTCCCTTGCTGCTTAAATACTTGAATTGCTTTTTCTACTGACATAGAAGTATTTTCTTCTGCCTGCGCTAAAGTTCCAGTAAATGAAAGCAATAGCAATAATGATAAAAAGACACTTAACAATTTCTTCACAGCCATTTTCCTCTCCCTATTTCATATTTTCTCAGCATTTCTATCATAACAAATGATTCGTTATATAGAATGCTATTTCGACAAGTTTTACAAAAAATTTATTTAATTTACAAGCTTTCAAACTATAATACAAAATAATAATTTTACACCTTCTACGAATGCGACCTATAATAGTAGAGAGAGAAAACAGAAAATATCGAAATTTCATTGGCATATAAAATGGATTCATTTGAATAGGAGTGATTGGATGGAAGTGCAAACAGAAACATACCGCGCAGCTATGAATGGAACATTAGAACGTCATTTTTCAGATATGATTGCCGTTATACCAACTAGAATTACGATTGAACAGTTAAAACAGCGGCTAGAGACTATCTCTACTAAAGTGGATGAATTAAAAATTGTTTACAGTGATGAGACAAGCCTTATTGTTGAGTTACATATGGATGAAACAATCATACCGTATGAACTGCATATTGATGAAACGAGCGATCCAGAAGAATATAAAATGTACAATAGACAAGATTCTACAATCGTAGATCGTAATTTTGAAGATGCTGCTTATGGCACTGAAATTTTCACTCGTACGCTATTTGTAGGCGATGTGCTGGACTGCTTTTTCCAGCAGTTACAGTTTTTATGGAACCTCGCTCCAGACTTGTTATTTGTAATCGATTCAAGTGCAGCAATGAAAGTAATATCTAGAAGCTATATTGAATATCACGTTGAAAATGAATTATTACCTGACATTCCTGACTTGTACGTTATTCATTCTGTTTATGAAGACGATAAAGACGGTGAGCCTACGCAATATTGGTTTCATACACATGGCCTTTTAAGAGCAGGCGTAACGGAAATAGAATTAATTATTCCAAATCGCATTTCTTCCTACTACGGCATTGGTGACCTCTTTCAAACATTTGCTAATAATACCGTTGAGAATGGCCAAGTCCCTATGAATGAGCCTATCGTGATCGCGCATAGTCAGCAAGGTTCTATACATACAGTAGCTGTTCCATGGGAGAAAGGCTTATCTTATATTGGGCATAAAACGAGTATAGATCAATTATCTTCAATTGAGAATGAAGAAGTGAAGCTACAACCAATAGATGCACAAAACACATTCTTAGGCGGGATGGATGACCGAGATGAATACCATCAATCGCCATCTGTTCTCTTGTTCAAATTTGATACTTCAGAAGAATGTATCGAAAGCTTTTTCAAAGAACACGAGGAAGCTACAGGGCTCATGTTTTATAAAACAAATAGTGAAACGGCTCGTATGGCTTACAATGCGAAGAATACTTTCGGGTATTTCAGCAACATTTTTCAAATTGAACAATCAAATGAAGATTTTCGTTTTCTCGCTAAGTTTGGTGTTTCCTATGAAGAGGGGAAAAGCGAACATATGTGGTTTGAAATGCAACATATTACAGAAGACCTTATTCAAGGAATACTCATTAATGAACCATATTTTATAGAAGATATGAGCGAAGGAAATTCTTATCATTTAGATTTTGATAACTTAACAGAATGGGTTATTTATGCTGGTGATGCTGTTATAAAGCCAAATAACTTATATATGTTTATTGGCGAATAAATATTTTATATAACAAACAAAACGCCTTCAATACGATTGAAGGCGTTTCTTATATTTTATTGTGCGATTAATTCAGCATCCATTACTTTCTCCAAATGAGATAATACACGCTTTGCAGCCCTCTCACCTTGATCAATACAGTCTGGAAGACCAGAACCAGCGTAAGAACTACCTGCCAAGTATATACCTGGCAACTCTTTCTCCATAAATGTTGTGAGTTTCTTCATTCGCTCGTTATGGCCTACTGTATATTGGGGCATTGCTTCTTTCCAGCGACTTACGACTGTAAACTCTGGATCCTCCGTAATATCCATCGTCTTTCGTAAGTCTTCTAGTACAAGCCTAACAAGTTCCTCTTCTGTTTGTTCTACAACCGCTTCATCACCAGGGCGTCCAACGTAACAACGAAGAAGTGTTTTTCCTTCTGGCGTTGTATGTGGCCATTTTTTATGTGTCCACGTACATGCTGTAATTGTGTAATCGCTATTTCGAGATACGACAAATCCTGTTCCATCGATATCGCGCTGAATGGCTGATTTCGAAAAAGCCATTGCTACATTCGCAACTGATGTGGACGGAATGTTGCGGAAGAAACGAAACTGCTTGTACTGTGCAAACATAGATGGCAATACTTTATGTGAGCTTGCCACTACGACCGCGTCCGCTTCTATTTCTTTTCCGTTACTAAGAGTAATCGTGTAAGCATCACCAAGTTTTGCAACTTTTTCAATGCGAGTTCCCTTTATTATCATACCTTCATGTATCTTTGCTTCGAGAGATTCTACGATAGATTCTAAACCTGTTTTCACTGTTTGGAAGATTCCCTTTTTCGGTTCAGATTTCTCTTTTTTCGGAGCAAGTGTACGCATACCGAGTGAAATACTGCGATGTTTCTGCTCAATTTGATACATTTGGGGGAATGTTGACATTAAGCTCATTTCATCGATATCCCCTGCATAAATACCCGATAGTAATGGTTCTATTAAATTTTCAACCACTTCGTTGCCGAGGCGATGTCTGAAAAACTGCCCGAGTGATTGGTCAGATACTGGTTTTGATCTCGGCATTAACAGATCAAAACCAGCTCTTAGTTTACCAATTGGGGAGAACAGCCTGGAAAATAGAAACGGCGTAATTTGCGTTGGAATTCCCATCATCGATCCGCTCGGCATTTTATGTAACCGATTGTTTACGAGGATAAATGATTGACCGGCCTTATTATTTACAATTTCATCGCCAAGACCTAATTCTCGCGCCAGTCTAGAGGCACTTTCTTTTCGTGCTAAGAAAGAATCCGGTCCGCGTTCAATTGTAAATCCATCTTTTCGAACGGTTTGAATTTTCCCGCCAAGTTTACCCGATGCTTCTATCAGTAATGTATCGATCGGCAAGTTCTTGTCATGAATATCTTTTTGTAAGTTATACATTGTTGTTAATCCTGTGATGCCACCGCCGATAATTACAACTTTTTTCCTCAAGCAGGCTCCCCCTTTCTTCTTACATTACAGATTCTTTTTTCTTTAATACAACATCTGTTAAAGAGTCGATAAATGCGTCCGATGCATTTGGCATTTCTGGACGATAATATTTCGCGCCAATTTCATCTGTCACAACTTTACACTCAAAGTCATTGTCATATAAAACTTCTAAATGCTCCGCAACAAATCCAACTGGTGCGTATACGAATGAACTGTATCCATACTTTTCATTTAGTTCTCTCGTTAAATCTTGTACATCTGGACCAATCCAAGGATCTGGCGTGTTTCCTGCGCTTTGCCAACCTACTGCATAGTTCGCTACTCCAGCACCTCTTGCAATATAATCCGCTGTTTCATTTAATTGATCTGGATATGGATCGCCCATTGCAATAATTTTCTCTGGTAAGCTATGAGCAGATACGATTAATACTGCTTTTTCACGCTCTGTGTCTGACATACCGTTATATATACCTTTCACTGCATCAACCCAGTACTGGATGAATTTCGGTTCTTTATACCAGCTATCAATGCCGTGAATTGTTAAGTTTCCAAGTTTCTCAGCTTCTTCTTGTGCTCGTCCTACATACGATTTCACGCTAAATGTAGAATAGTGCGGCGCAAGAACAAGTGCGATTGCATCTTGTATACCGTCGTTATGCATATCCTTCACTGCATCTTCAATGAACGGTTCGATATGTTTTAAACCAAGATACATATGGTACTCTACTTCATCTTGTACTTCATTTAAACGCTGTTCTAACTTTTTAGCTTGCTCTAATGTAATAGTAGCTAAAGGAGAAATGCCACCAATTGCACGGTAACGCTCTGTTAAATCTTCTAGCATTTCAGGACTTGGCTTTCTTCCTCTACGAATATGTGTATAGTAACGTTCAATATCTTCTTCTTTATATGGCGTTCCGTATGCCATTACAAGCAAACCAATTTTCTTTTTCATACAGCTATTCTCCTTTACTTCGCTAACTGTTCTTTAGAGTATTCATGAATAAATGTAGTTAATTGTTTTAATGTATCTGGATTTACCTCTGGGAATACACCGTGACCTAAGTTAAAGATATAACCTGGCTCTTTCATCCCTTGATCTAAAATAGCTTTTACATGTTCTTCAATAACAGACCAAGGTGCTAGTAAGAATGAAGGATCCATATTTCCTTGTACCGCCTTATGAACACCGCGTGCACGTGCTTCTTCAATCGGTAAACGCCAGTCTAAACCTACAACATCAAGAGGTAAGTCATGCCATTCATTCACTAAGTGCGCAGCTCCTACGCCGTGCATAATCATTGGAACACCCATCGTACGAACTTCTGCAAAAATACGCTCCATCGCTGGTTTAATAAATATGCGGTAATCTGCTACATTCACTGTGCCAACCCAAGAATCGAAAATTTGAACTGCTTTTGCTCCTGCGTTAATTTGCGCTTTTAAATATGTAATAACCATATCTGCTAGCTTATCCATTAATGCGAACCAAGCTTTCGGCTCTGCATACATGAACGCTTTCGTATTATGATAATTACGAGATGGACCGCCTTCAATCATATAGCTCGCTAATGTAAATGGAGCTCCTGAAAAACCGATTAACGGTACGTCTAACATTTCTGTCGTTAATAAACGAATCGTATCTAATATGTACGGTACGTCATCTTCTGGATTGATTTCCCCTAGTTTTTCTACGTCTTGTAAAGAACGAATTGGATTATCAATAACTGGGCCAATACCTGATTTAATTTCTACATCCACACCAATTGCAGGTAGTGGTGACATAATATCTTTATAAAGAATTGCTGCGTCTACGTTATATTGATCGACTGGCAACTTTGTAACGTAAGCACATAACTCTGGATTATGTGTAATTTCAAATAAAGAATACTTTTCTTTTATCTTTCTATATTCCGGCTGCGAACGACCTGCTTGACGCATATACCATGCTGGTACATAATCAGTACGTTCCCCCCTACATGCTTTTAAAAATGTCTCATTTATAGTTCTTACCAAGACCCTTGCTCCCTTCCTTGCCAATGCTTTTGCTCTAAATACGTTCTATTCCGATATTTATCTTTTTTTACTATACAGCTTGTAAAAACAAAATGCATAACATTATGTACGTTGTTCATGAAATTGACACAAACATTCGTAAAACCGCTTACTATTTTCACAACATTCTTATTATAGCACAGAGAAAAACTATGGTTTAGCTACTTTTGACTTTTCTCCTTCACGTTTCGTTTGTGTGTTATATGGTACAACGTAAAAACTCGGTTTTGAAAAGATGTTAACGAACTTTTCCTCATATTCTCCGGCACCATTTACAGTGCCTACATGCGTATGAACTCCGTTTTCCACTCTATAAATACGATACATAATTCTTTCATCTGGAAGTGGTGTCCAGCTTAATTTTGCTTTAAATAAACCGAAAGGGCTAAACGCTAATTTCATTTTCACATCTTCAATCTTGCGCAGCCGAATCGGAGCACCGATTGTTTCCACACCTTCTGGTTTCATAAACTGCTCTTTCTGTTCTACATTTGCCTTCGTTAAAATTTTCTTAAACAATTTCGTTGCTGACGCACTTTCTCCTTGCAACTGATGCTCTTTATCCGTACGGTCATAACCAATCCAAACAGCACCTACTAAATTTGGCGTATAGCCAACGAACCACATATCTCTAGCTCCATTATCGTCATTCGGTAAGGAAGTTGTACCTGTTTTCCCAGCTAATGCACCGCTATATATGCCTGCTTTCGCTGTCCCTTCCTTCACAACCCCTTCTAACATTTTCGTCATATACCATGCCGTTTGTTTCGAGAAAATTTTCGTTTCTACTTTTGGCGATTCTCCAATAACTGCGCCGTGTCTATTTAACACTTTATCAATCACGTGCGGCTCAATAATAGCGCCATTTGCTAAAAATGCACGATACATTTTCACAAGATCAAATGTTGAAACACCATTTTTCAGCCCGCCAAGTGCTGTACTTAAACCAGCATCGGCAATATGAACATTTCCTTTCTCTAAATATTGCTTTCCTTCTTCTACCCCTAACTCATTTAATAAAGAAACTGCCGGCACATTTGCTGACTCTAAAATCGCATCGTACATCGTCATTTCTTTCGAATACGCATGGTTATAATTTCGGGGTTCATAGCCTTCAAATGAATTTCTTTCATTCGTCAATAAAGAATACGGATTATACTTTTTCGTTTCGAGTGCTGGTGCATAGACGATAAGTGGTTTTAGCACAGAACCGGGCTGTCTTTTTGCGAAAATACGATTAAAGCCTCTCGGGACGTACTTTCTTCCGCCAATCGCCGCTTTAATTCCGCCCGTACGATTATCCATTAATAAAAAAGCACCTTGCGCCCCCTCTTCTTTACCAGGGAAATTCCTTGCATCTTGAAACTGGTTATACGCTACCTTTTGAATCTTTTCATCCATCGGTACGACAAACGTATATCCTCCGCGCAGTACTTCTTGATGAGACAATCCGTATAAACGAGCTGCTTCATCTATAACCATATCAATATACGGCATATATGCGAGTTCATTCTCGTCTAAGTTTTTATATAAAGCAATTGTCTTTCCTTGATAACGTACACTATCTTCGGCAGTCAAATAGCCTTGTTTATGCATAAGTGACAATACGAGATCACGGCGCTCCTTACTTTTCTCTGGAGAGAAATAAGGTGAATATCCGTTTGGTGACTTCGGAAGACCTGCAAGCATTGCTCCTTCTTCTACGGTTAGATCTTCTACATTTTTATTAAAATACAACTTTGCTGCTGCTTGAATACCGTAAGCCCCATGCCCAAAATAAATATGATTCATATACATTTCAAGAATTTGTTGCTTCGTATATTTTTGCTCTAATTGAAGCGAAATTGCGACTTCCTTCAATTTACGCGTAACTGTTTTTTCACGAGTTAAAAAGACGTTTTTCGCTAGTTGCTGTGTAATGGTACTACCGCCTTCGACCTTCTCTCCAGCTAACGTATCTTTATAAAGAGCACGGAATATAGACGGGTAATCAATTCCTTGATGCTCATAAAAACGAGAATCTTCCACCGCAATAAACGCCTGCTGGACATGCTTTGGAATTTGCTCTACTGGTACGAGATCTCTATTTTCTACATATAATTTCGTAATCTCTTTCCCTTTCTGGTCAACGATACGTGATGAAGAGTGGAAAACGAGCTGCTTTTCATCCATCATATAGCCACCAGCTAACACAATAAGTTTATAAAGTACAATCGCTAATACTAGCGTTGCGAATCCACCTAATAAAGTCCACTTTACTTTCTTCATACATCGGCCTTCTTTCCAAATGATGGTACATTTATTATTTGAAAAAGAAGTATCTTTATGTATATAATCTTCGAAGTTTTTTAAGAGAGTTGATATAATAGAAACAAATAATTAAGGGGGCATTAAAATGAAGGCTATTATTTCATACGAAACACCTCTAGAACAAGCACATTTCACTGCAAAAAATAATGAAAAAGATATGTTTTATAAAGAAAATACAGAAGAATCAGTAGAATCAGCGCTTCAATATGACGTACTAGACGCTGTTGGCGAATTTAAAGGACAACCTGGCTATATCGTTTGTAACAACATTTCTGTAACAGACGAAGGTCGCCCAGTATTTGAAAACCGATTTAAAAACCGAGCAGGCCTTATTGAAAACGAACCCGGCTTCCAAGCAATCCGTGTTCTACGCCCATTAAGTAACGATACATATGTCATCTTAACGATGTGGGAAACGGAACAAAACTTTAAAGATTGGACAGAATCACGTTCATTCGAAAACGCTCATAAAAAACGCCCTGCACAAGCAGAAGGACAAGCTCAGGCGCATCCACATGCGGAACAGCAGAAAAGTATTTTCTCTCGTCCGTCATTTGTGACTACTTTTGATGTGTTAGTTTAAGTTTTTGAGTTCGGAGTTTGAAGACCACGGTATGTGAAATTATATCAACGATTTTCCGAATATATCTATCATATCTTTGAATATATCAACGATTTTTTCAATATATCGACGATTCGACAAAGAATATCGACTTATCGACAAATGACGACATAAAAAAGGAAACACCGTTACACGCCGGTGCTTCCTTTTTCTTTGTACCAATTATATATACGAAGCGCATCTTCTTTTTGCATATGCTTCACTTTGTAACGATGCCCCGCTACCGATACCACTGCTGTACATAGCTCGTCTTTCTTTTGAAAATATGATTGATTGTATCCTACTGCTTGAACATGTCTTCTTCGCATAATTCCTGTATATTTCGCAAGACCACGGTATACCATGACTAACTGATTGTCTCGTATCATATATCCGCCACTTGTATACCGAGCGTATGCAAGCAACGTAAATATGATAAATAGTGGTATTAAAGTGAACAACGCAATATTTTGTTTGAAATATATACTCGTACCGATGATCGGCAGTGCGAGCACAGCACTTGTAATCCAGCCCATTATTACGTAACGACGTAATGCAGCCTTCGGTAAATGAACGATTTCCTCTTCCATTTCATACGGTAACTGCAAATATGTAAGTAACTGCTGGACATCTTTCTTTTTCATAAAAGGATGTAACATAACTTCATTTCCAGCTGCTTCTATACTTTGAATGACTTCCACTTCGACAGAGCAATAACCGAAAGGCTGGCGGAGAATTCCTTCTTTCACAGTGATCGCTTGAATACGGTGTAATTTTAAAACAAACTCTTTCTTATCAAATAACCCTTGTACGATACGAATTTCATTTCCTTTTCGCTCTATTTTAAAGTTCGCATATTTTAACGCATAGCCAGCTGTTGAAATGACCCACGAAACCGCCATTAAAATCGCGGCCATAACGATTAATTCATATACACCGTTATCCATCACATACGCTTCCACTTTATTTATGAGCCATTCTGGAAGAAATTGATTAAACTCTGTGTAAATAAGAAGTAATCCTGAAAACACTAATCCGAATCTACCAGACGTAATGGAAGCTGCTAAAATTTCTTTCATCGTTAACTGATAAATCGTCTTACTTTCTTCTGCCATGGGTACTTCTTCACTCGCAGCGCTTCTTTTTTTATTTAATAAAGCAATCAGTTCCTTCGCTTCCTCTTCTCTAATGCCAGCTAACATCACTTCTGGCTCACTACCCCCGCCGGCTACTTCTATGTTTAGTTTCGTCAGGCCAAGTACTTGATAAATGATGTTAGAAGACGTACTAATATTTTGCACACGTTCTTTATTTAAGTAACTTTCTTTCTTAACGAACACACCGTGCTTTATATGTAAAATATTATTTTCAACCCAGTACACTTTGAAATACCATTTTATAGCTGAGAAAATTGCCATAATAAATAATATGGCCAAAAGAACAAGATGTAAGAAATACCAAGGTTTTACTTCACCATCTGAACGAAATAAAACAAGAAAAATAAAAGGCAACAAAGTCGCAATTCGAATACCTAATAAAATTGTGATCGGATGTTGCCTCTTATACATCCTCATCACTCACTTTCGCAAGTTCTCCAATTTGTCTTTTCAGCTGCTCTGCTTCTTCCTTCGTTAAACCTGGAATACTATGAGAAGTTGCCGCTGTTGAAATATGTAATTCCGCTAAATTATACTTTCTCATAATCGGGCCTTGTTCAATCGTTACGTGCTGCACACGAATCATCGGAATGAGTACGCGTTTTACAACGAACATTCCCTTTTGAATCTCAATCTCTTCTTCATTTAATCTGTAACTATAATAACGTTGACGTAAATTTGGAAACACAAAATAATCAAGCGGGATAAATGTAATAGCTCCTGTTACTAGCAAGCCAAACAACCAGCCCCACCAGTTAAAATTGATCATAAAAAAGAAATACGCAATTACGACTGCTAGTATAACTGCCGCCCCAATGAAAGCGTGGATTCGCCACACTTTCAGCATATCAGAATGAATCTCCCTTTCTAACGGCTGCATCTCATCACTCCAATTATATGAATGTATTAATTATATATTAGTTGGTATATACATATTTGTAAAATTATCCCGCGTTAACGGGCAGTAAAACTCCCCAAAAATTTCAGCTGGAGCAAAGAAGTTAGGTGGGCGTCGGGCTGCCCGTAAACGTCCGATTGGTGAGAGCTAATAATCAGTGGGGATGAATCCCCCACTGATTAAAGTTTCACTTTATAGTTTCCTACATCGTATCAATCATTTCCTTAAAATTCCCTTCATTAATCGCATACACATGAAACTGAATGTAGTCTATTTCATTCGTATTCGGACGGGCATATGGCAAAATAGTAAATTTAGAAGCTGATCTTCCTAACATATCTACAATCATTAGAGAAACGTCAATATATTCGAAATCCACACGGAATACTACCGCTTCCCCTGTAAATTCATAATCTTTAATCGCATCATAAGATTTATTCGCACTAATTAACATTACTTTTAATAGTTGGTTCAAATTTTCTGGTTTAAAATTAATCATATACACAGCTCCTTTTTTAATAAAACACTATGAAAACAGTGTAATCTTATACTTTCATAGCTTTACACATCAATTATATAAAAAATAAAGCTAGTTTTTTATATATTTTTTGATATAATTACATACGGGAAACGGGAAGAATTTTGTCTTCCCTTGTGTTTTTATTTGCATCTAGTACTTTTGCTAGATGCTTTTTTTATGCTAAAAAAGGTACCCTCATATACTTTGAGGATACCTTTTTCATCGATTTAGTGCATTTCAATAATCGTACCATCTTCGAATACTTTGAATACGCCAGTAAATCCTGATCCAGCTGCGCCTTCTATTTTATATGTCGTACGCACTCTAATTTTATAATATTTCTTTCCATTTTCTACTTGTGTATCTTCTAGCGTGTAATCATATTCTTCTTTATATTCATTTTTGATATATTCTTTAGCTTTCTCAAAAGTAAATGCATTTTGATTCTTTCCTGCCTCAGTTTTTCCGTTCTTTTCTGTTACTACCTTTTGATTTTTTTCTGCCTCAGTTTTTCCGTTCTTTTCTGTTGCTACCTTTTGATTTTTTTCTGTCTCAGTTTTTTCGTTCTTTTCTGTTGCTACCTTTTGATTTGTTACTACATTTGTTTTTTCGTTCTTTTCTGTTGCTACTTTTTGATTCGTTACTACATTTGTTTTTTGTGCCCTCGCTGCTGCTTCATTCTTTGCAGTTTTTTCTTCTTCATTCATTTTAGTAACTAATCCTACCGCTTTTTTATTATATTCTTCAAGGTTCTTATTATCTTTTGTTTCTGCAACTAGCTTATTTAATATCTCTTTCGCTTCTGCATAATTTTTCTTACTTAATAACTCTTCACTTTTCGTCAGTTGCTCGCTATACTTCTTTTTTTGCTCTAAGATGGCTAGTAATGCTGTTCGTTCTTCCTTTGCTTGTTTTACAAGCGCAGCATTTCCATTCTTCATGTTCTCTACTTTTTCAAATGACTTGATTGATTCTTCTATCTTTGTTTCTTCTTTTAACTTCACTGCTTCAATCATTACTTTCGTTTGTTCTACAAGCACCATTACATCTGAATCTTCTTTTTTCTCATCTAGCGCTTTTTCAAATGATGATAAAGCATTTTTATATTCTTTATTCGTTAACGCGGTCTTTCCTTCATCCATTGCTTTGTCAAAATTCCCATTACTACATCCAGCTAACATTAAAAACGTAAGTCCAATTACCATTAATAACTTTTTCATTTTTTCTCCTCCTATATATCCCTAAAACAATAACAGCATATGTATAAAAGTCTGTGTAGTAATTAGAATGAAAGTAAAGATGTACTGTATGTGGGAAAGGAAGTACATTTCATTTACTATCATTACTTAAAACTCCTAAATAGTTGGTAGTTGGTTTTCTTCTTTTAAAGACAGAAAGGAATTTTAATAATGTGCGTAAAGCTCTCACCAGGCTCTTTACTACACACACTCTTATACACATAGAAAAACTATTTTTAGGTTGCTATTTTTTTAGCTTTACATATTCTCGGTTGTTTGGCTACGAACCTCATTCCGTAACATACCGAAAAACAAAAGAAAACAAACCGTAACATAAGTTACCGTTTGTAACTTTCTTGTAACACAAATGTAACATAAGGTTTTTGAATATACAATAGTTTTTTACATTATTTTCCCCTATCTACATTTTAAGGTGTTAATACAGTGCTAAAACGAGTTTCATCTCCCACCTGCTATTGAACTATCATCCTTTGAACACTTTAGGAAAAAGCCCTCTTTCTTAAAGTACTCAAATTAATTACATAGATAACTCTTTTTTCACCCAAACATTACGAAGGCCTTTAACCTTTTATTTTCACATTAAATATATATAGCTATTTTTTGATATAACCATATTAAGAAAATAGGACGAAATTTTTCTTCCTTTTTGTTTCTATTTGCATCGAGTTCTTTTGCTAAATGTTTTTTATGCCAAATAAAAAAGGTATCCTCCAATACTTTGAGGATACCTTTTCATTTTTATTATCTCTGCTGTTTTCTACCTAATACGAGCAATCCAAAACTCATCATAATAAGAAGTGCTCCCATATATGGTTCCACAGGCATTTTCTGTCCTGTCTTCGGTAATTCTTTTTCAGGCTTCTCTGGATCCGTCGTTTCTGGTTTTTCTGGATCCGTTGTTTCTGGTTTTTCTGGATCCGTTGTTTCTGGCTTCTCTGGATCCGTTGTTTCTGGTTTTTCTGGATCCGTTGTTTCTGGTTTTTCTGGATCCGTCGTTTCTGGTTTCTCTGGGCCTGGTGGTGCTAAAGAAGTCAATTTGTTTAATACTTCTAATTGAACTGGACTTATCATTCCTTTTGTAATTTCAAATGGAATTGGATTAGTTAATTTTTCATAACCCTTTGGTGCTTCTACTTCTACAAGTGTGTAGTGACCTACAGATAAGTCTGAGACTTTCGCTTTTCCTTCTTTATCTGTTGTTACTTTCGTTACTACTTTTCCTTTTTCGTCATGAACTTCAAACACTGCCCCTGATAATACATTCTTACTTTCAGCAGCCATTTTTGTAATTTCTACTGAACCTTTGTCTAACTGTTCATTCTCTACTTTTAGTAATAAAACTTCTGTCAGACCTTTTTTGATTTCGAATGATACTGGTTCTGTTAGTTTTTTGTAACCTGGTAAACTCTCCGTTTCTACTAATTTGTATTTTCCTACTGATAGATCTGAAACTTTCGCTTTTCCTTCTTTATCTGTTGTCACTTTCGTTACTACTTTTCCTTGCTCATCTTGTACTTCAAAGACTACGCCTTCTAATACTTTTTGGCTATCTTTATCTACTTTTGTTACTTCTACATTTCCCTTGTCTAACATTTCATTTTCTACTGTTAAAGCAAGAGATTTCGTCATACCTTTTTCAATTTGGAAAGTAATTGGATCTACCAATTGCTTATATCCTTTTGGTGCTTTTACTTCTACTAGCTTGTATGTGCCAACTGATAAATTAGTAACTTGTGCGTGTCCTTTTTTATCTGTCGTTATTTTAGCGACTACTTGTCCTGCTGCATCTTGAATCTCAAATACTGCATCAGCTAAAGCATCTTTCGTTTCTTTGTCTACTTTTGTAATTTCTACATTTCCTACATCCACTAATTCATTTTCTACAGTCAATTGTAATGCTGTAACTCTACCCTTTTCAATTTCGAATGAAATTGGCTTTTCTAGTGGTTTGTATCCTGCCGGTGTTTCTACTTCTACTAACTCATACTTTCCAATAGATAAATCTGAAACGTTTGCTTTTCCTTCTTTATCCGTTTTTACTTTCGCAACTACTTTTCCTTTTGAATCACGTACTTCAAATACAACATTTTCTAATGGTGCTTTACTGTCTTTATCTATTTTTGTGATTTCTACATTCCCCGTATCTACCATTTCATTTTCTACAGTGAACGCTAAAGATTTTGTCATACCTTTTGTAATTTCAAATGGTACAGGCTTTTCTAATTTTTTGTAGCCTGGTAAACTCTCTACTTCTACTAGCTTGTACTTTCCTACTGATAAATCTGCAACTGTTGCTTTTCCAGCTTTATCTGTCGTTACTTTCGTTACTACCTTGCCTTTGTCGTCTTGAACTTCAAAGACTACACCTGCTAATACTTTTTGACTATCTTTATCTACTTTTGTAATTTCTACTGAACCTTTATCTACCATTTCATTTTCTATTTTTAATGATAGAACTTCTGTCATTCCTTTTTTAATTTCAAACGATACTGGTTCTGTTAATTGTTTGTAACCTGGTAAGCTTTCTTTCTCTACTAATTTGTACTTTCCTACAGATAAGTCTGAGATTTTTGCTTTACCATTTTTATCTGTTTTTACTTCCGTTACTACTTTGCCTTTTTCATCTTGTACTTCGAAAACTACGCCTTCTAATACTTTTTGACTATCTTTATCTACTTTTGTAATTTCTACTGAACCTTTATCTACTAGTTCATTCTCTACTTTTAATGATAAGACTTCTGTCATACCTTTTTTGATTTCGAATGATACTGGCTCTGTTAGCTTTTTGTAGCCTGGTAAATTTTCTGCTTCTACTAGTTTGTAATTCCCTACAGATAGATCTGAAATTTTCGCTTTTCCTTCTTTATCTGTTGTTACTTTTGTTACTACTTTGCCTGCTTCATCTTGGATTTCAAAGACTACGCCTTCTAATAACGCGCCACTTTCTTTGTCCACTTTTGTAATTTCTACTGAACCTTTATCTACTAGTTCATTCTCTACTTTTAGTGATAAAACTTCTGTCATACCTTTTTTGATTTCGAATGATACTGGCTTCGCTAGTTTTTTATATCCTGGTAAGCTTTCTACCTCTACTAGCTTATATTTTCCTACTGATAAATCAGCAATTTTTGCTTTTCCTTCTTTATCTGTCGTTACTTTTGTTACTACTTTGCCTTTTTCATCTTGCACTTCGAATGTTACGCCCGCTAATACTGCGCCACTTTCTTTGTCTACTTTTGTAATCTCTACTGAACCTTTATCTAACAGTTCGTTCTCTACTTTCAATGATAAAACTTTCGTCATACCTTTTTTGATTTCGAATAATACTGGCTCTGTTAATTTTTTGTAACCCGGTAAGCTTTCTTTTTCTACTAATTTGTACTTTCCTACTGATAAGTCTGAGATTTTTGCTTTTCCTTCTTTATCTGTCGTTACTTCTGTTACTACTTTGCCTTGTTCGTCTTGTACTTCGAAGACTACACCTGCTAATGCTTTTTGACTATCTTTATCTACTTTTGTGATTTCTACTGAACCTTTATCTACTAGTTCATTCTCTACTTTTAATGATAAGACTTCTGTCATACCTTTTTTGATTTCGAATGATACTGGCTCTGTTAGCTTTTTGTAGCCTGGTAAGCTTTCTACTTCTACTAGTTTGTAATTCCCTACAGATAGATCTGAAATTTTCGCTTTTCCTTCTTTATCTGTTGTTACTTTTGTTACTACTTTGCCTGCTTCATCTTGGATTTCAAAGACTACGCCTTCTAATACTTTTTGACTATCTTTATCTACTTTTGTAATTTCTACTGAACCTTTATCTACTAGTTCATTCTCTACTTTTAGTGATAAAACTTCTGTCATACCTTTTTTGATTTCGAATGATACTGGCTTCGCTAGTTTTTTATATCCTGGTAAGCTTTCTACCTCTACTAGCTTATATTTTCCTACTGATAAATCAGCAATTTTTGCTTTTCCTTCTTTATCTGTCGTTACTTTTGTTACTACTTTGCCTTTTTCATCTTGCACTTCAAATGTTACGCCTTCTAATAACGCGCCTCTTTCTTTGTCCACTTTTGTAATTTCTACTGAACCTTTATCTAACAGTTCGTTCTCTACTTTCAATGATAAAACTTTCGTCATACCTTTTTTGATTTCGAATGATACTGGCTCTGTTAATTTTTTGTAACCCGGTAAGCTTTCTTTTTCTACTAATTTGTACTTTCCTACAGATAAGTCTGAGATTTTTGCTTTTCCTTCTTTATCTGTCGTTACTTCTGTTACTACTTTGCCTTGTTCGTCTTGTACTTCGAAGACTACACCTGCTAATGCTTTTTGACTATCTTTATCTACTTTTGTGATTTCTACATTTCCCTTGTCTAACATTTCGTTTTCTACTGTTAAAGCAAGAGATTTTGTCATGCCTTTTTCAATTTGGAAAGTAATCGGATCTACTAATTGCTTATATCCTTTTGGTGCTTTTACTTCTACTAACTTGTATGTTCCAACTGATAAATTAGTAACTTGTGCGTGTCCTTTTTTATCTGTCGTTATTTTAGCGACTACTTGTCCTGCTGCATCTTGAATCTCAAATACTGCATCAGCTAAAGCATCTTTCGTTTCTTTGTCTACTTTTGTAATTTCTACATTTCCTACATCCACTAATTCATTTTCTACAGTCAATTGTAATGCTGTAACTCTACCCTTTTCAATTTCGAATGAAATTGGCTTTTCTAGTGGTTTGTATCCTGCCGGTGTTTCTACTTCTACCAACTCATACTTTCCAATAGATAAATCTGAAACGTTTGCTTTTCCTTCTTTATCCGTTTTTACTTTCGCAACTACTTTTCCTTTTGAATCACGTACTTCAAATACAACATTTTCTAATGGTGCTTTACTATCTTTATCTATTTTTGTTATCTCGACACTCCCTGTATCCACCATTTCATTTTCTACTTTTAATGATAGGACTTCGGTCATGCCTTTTTTAATTTCAAATGATACTGGTTTTTCTAACTTTTTATAACCAGGTAAACTTTCTACCTCTACTAATTCATACTTTCCTACTGATAAATCTGAAACATTTGCTTT
Source organism: Bacillus cereus group sp. MS39 (assembly GCF_040448665.1). NCBI lineage: Bacteria > Bacillati > Bacillota > Bacilli > Caryophanales > Bacillaceae > Bacillus > Bacillus cereus group sp. MS39. The sequence continues at coordinate 4,340,718 of NZ_CP123058.1, forward strand.
TCCTTCTTTATCTGTCGTTACTTTTTTAACTTCGTTACCTTTCTCATCTTGGACAACGAACGTTACTCCCGCTAACGGTGCTTTATTATCTTTGTCTATCTTTGTTATTTCTACATTCCCCGTATCTACCATTTCATTTTCTATTTTTAATGATAAGACCTCGGTCATGCCTTTTGTAATTTCAAACGATACTGGCTCTATTAATTTCTTATAACCTGGTAAACTTTCTTTTTCTACTAATTTATACTTTCCTACTGATAAATCATCAATTGTTGCTTTTCCATCTTTATCTGTTGTTACTTCTTTGACTACTTTATCTTTTTCATCTCGTACTTCGAAGACTACGCCTTTTAATGCTTTCTGGCTGTCTTTATCTACTTTTGTGATTTCTACTGAACCTTTATCTAACTGTTCATTCTCTACTTTTAATGATAGGACTTTCGTCATACCTTTTGTAATTTCAAATGATACTGGATCTGTTAGTTTCTTATAACCTGGTAAGCTTTTCGTCTCTACTAATTTGTACTTTCCTACTGAAAGATCTGAAACGGTTGCTTTTCCTTCTTTATCTGTTGTTACCTCTTTGACTACTTTATCTTTTTCATCTCGTACTTCGAAAACTACGCCTTTTAATGCTTTCTGGCTATCTTTATCCACTTTTGTAATTTCTACTGAACCGTTTTCTAACTGTTCATTCTCTACTTTTAATGATAGGACTTTCGTCATACCTTTTGTAATTTCAAACGATACTGGCTCTGTTAGTTTCTTGTAACCTGGTAAGCTTTTCGTCTCTACTAATTTGTACTTTCCTACTGAAAGATCTGAAACGTTTGCCTTTCCTTCTTTATCCGTCGTTACTTTTCTTACTACTTCACCTTTCTCATTTTGGACTTCGAATTCGACATCCGCTAATGCTGAACCGTTTTCTTTGTCCACCTTTGTAATTTCTACATTACCTTTATCTGTCATTGCATTTTCTACTGTTATTGGGAATATGCCGTCCCCTGTTACATTTACTTCGAATTCTGTTTCTTTTAATTGGTATCCTTCAGGCGCTTTCGTTTCTTTTAAAATATATTTTCCTGGCGCTAACGGTTGAGAAATTGCCTTACCATCTTTATCTGTAATAATATGCTCAACTACTACATCGTCTTTTACTATATCAAACTCTGCATTTGCTAATGGTTTTTCACCATTTTCCGAATCAATTTTCTTTAATTCAATTTGACCCTTTTGCAAAGTATTTTTGACTTCAATGGCTTTTGTTTCACCAGCTTGAAGTGTAACCTCTACTGGAATTGTTAATTTTTGATATCCTTCTGGCGCTACTGTTTCATAAATTTTATACGTCCCAGGAGCTAAAGTTTGAGGTACTGAAAAACCGTTTTCGTCCGTTATCAATTTTGCAACAACTTCATTTGCACTATTTTGAACTTCAAATTCAGCACCTTTTAACCCTTTGTTCGGATTCTCAGCATCTATTTTACGAATCGATACTGTACCTTCTTTTGGAGCTTCAGGCGGCGTAACAGTTACTTCTTTCGATGTTAATGTTTTATCATCAAAATGTAATTCCGCTTTATTAGGAATCTTCTTATCTACGTAAGAAGATAAATCTGCATTAGCTTTAATTTTCGCCTTAATGCTGAGGTTAATTACCTGGTCTTCATATGACTTATAGTCAAAATTCTCACCAAACGTAAATGTTACTTCACTCTTTTGTTTATCTATATTTAACGTTCCTTTAGAAGTAATATCTTGACCATTTTGATCATATACTTTTGCCTCTAATACTTCTAAAACATCCTCTAAATCATCACTAATTACCATTGACGTATAATTAGACGGATTTTTCGGTATATGTGTACCAACTTGGTATTGAATAGCTTGATCCATTTGTGTTAACTGCTGATTCTCTACAAGCTTATCATTCTCATCAACTATATTTTTTTCAATGCTAGGTGGATTATCGTCACCTGAACCGGTTCCTCCCCCACCACTTACAAATACTTCTCCAACTTTTTCTTCAGTTACAATATTTTTACCTTCTAATTTCACTATATTTTTATGAGGCTTTGCAGCAGGATTAGTAATCTTTGTTTTATATCTTAAAATATAACCTTTTGAACTGTCTGGAAATTCAATTGTAAATCCAGTTTTCGTTGCATTAATTTTAATTTTAGATAAATCTGCTGGCTTAACATTTGTTGGTGCATAGCCATCTTCAAATACAGCCTCTTCTAATACTAAGCTATCTGTAATTAATTCATGCCCAGGTCCTAATGTGTCTGTTAATTTAAGATCTTGCATTTCTGTTCCAGTTGCATTTACATATACAAGCCAATCAGCAATGGACGGATCTTCTTGATTATAAGAACCCCATTTCAATAAATTATCTGTATTGGGATGTGGCTTCGGTCTCTCTGTCGTATTATTTACACTTACTTCTTTATTAACGATTTGACCATCAACGTTAAATTCTAATGGAATTTCTTTGACACCATCATATGCTTCTAGCCCAAAGTAGAATTCTACGAATAAAGAACCTTTAATGTTATTCTTTCCTTCTACGTAATCACCCATAGTACATGTCAATAGACCCTTTTTCATCTCACATGTACCAACTGTTTTTCCTTCAGCATCTTTTAAAGGAAAACTCATATTCATAAGATCTTTTCTGAATTCTTTTGGCATATCAATTGTGAATTGATCTCCACTTTTTATTTTTTCTTTAGCTGACCACTTCACTTCTACTTTCATGCCATCTGAGGCTTGATATGGTTCAGACGTTGTACCATCAGTACGGGAGATATTAATCTCGTCCACTGGATTTTTTATCACAGCGGCTTGAATAACTGGAGCCCACACATTTAGCACTGAAAATAATACTAGAAAAACTAATGAAACCATCGAAATATACCTTTTAGTACTTTTCATTTGCATAATTCCCTCCTATTTTTTATATTTATATAACAAAAAAAGACCGTCCGGTTGCATCAAAAATGTGCAACCAGACGATCTTAGTAACCAATATGTATTACCGTAGACTCTAAGCTTTGCGGCCTATCCTTTCGAATAGTGTGCTAAAAATATTTTTTATTCTTTTTTTGTTTCATTTTCCTCTTAAACCAAATATTACTATACCGTCTGGACGGTTATAATTCAATACTCTATGAAATTGTTCTATTTTTCTAATAAAAAAATAATTCACCAGTGCATTAAATAAGCAATGGTGAATTATTTTACATTATATAGTTCGTATATTCTATTTATATGAATTACAAATAAGAGCTTGAATCACTTTCTCTCTTAATTCGGGGCTTAGTCTTCCAACCCCTAAATATTCCGAATACCATAATCCATCTGCCGCTAATCTAATAATTGTGGCACAAACTGAATCTATCTCATCATTTTCTATTTTATGTTGCAGTTGCTGAAATGATTGTTGTAACGGTTCAAGTAATTCAGGTTTTAGCATTAATGCTGCCATCATACTACTACCCAGCTCTTCTACTCTTCTCTCATTACTTAATCTTTCCTCTACAAAAGAACGTACCCACCTTCCTTTCTTCTCTAAGTCTTCCGCTACTTTATTGTGAATAGCGTCTTGATACTCCTCCGTCCCTTTGAGTATCATGCCCTCTATTAAAGCTTCTTTATTTGCAAAGTGATACAACAATCCACCTTTACTTATCCCCGCCTCTTTTGCTACCGCTTCTAAAGTTAACTTAGCAACCCCTTTACATTGCACAATTTGAGAAGCAGCTTCTAAAATCTTTTGCCGTGTGATACTTGTACTCATTCCTTTTTAAAACCCCATTTCTACTAAATTTATATAAATACGTACCTTATTTTTAATATCGCTGAGTAATAATAAATATTTTCTTTATACAACAAAAGCTTCATTGCCTTTGAATTGTTCATTGCTTCTTCTATTAAAAATTTCCATATCATTCAATATGATAACATTAAATACCGAAAGTTGACTATACATCTATACTTTTATATTCATTGAAAATATATCCATAAACACGAAATGTATAAAAATTGATTATCCTTATATATCTAATCTATAATTTAAAGAGGTTTATATTTTCATAAAAATAAAGTGGAATTTTATAAGGCTGATTCCATTGGAAAAATTCTCTATTAGTTATTTAATATGCTTACTGGTTTTTTCTATCATTGTGAACGTTTTATAGTATACACTAGTTCCAAATTATGCTGACTCCTGGGGACCGATTTGGGTATCTATTATTATGTTTTCAATTCTTGGAAGCATCCCTTTTCTTATCGGTTGTTTATTTGGTGAATTTTGTTATAGAAAAATAAAAAGAAGTCACGAATTAAAGATCGGAATTCCTTTATTTATATTGTTAGGTATTTCTTACAATCATTTATTCTTTATGTGGTTTAACGACAGAGATTTTTTATCCTTTTATTTAGAAGCTTTTCTGGATACTGGCCTTCCTATTACTGTATCATCTTTACTGTTTTATCTTGTAAGACGGCGTTAATTCTTTATTCACTACATAAAAAAATGTTATTACTCCTGTTACATTGAGTAATAACATTTTTATTTTAAGCTATTTAACAAATTTGTTTCCAACTAGCATCCTTCACATCTTCACTAGTCGGCTTTCTAACTGATTTCACAAAACATTCCTCGCAAGCACCAAATGCAATGAAATTTTTCTGTGCTTGTCTTAACGAGACTTCATTCGCCCCGTCTTCCGTAAAAGACGAGCCATTCTATTTAATCCTCACTTAATCTCTTCTTATACCAATCCTGCATTCTCTCCGCATCTGCTACTCTCGTATGCTCTAGTTTATAATTGGATGATGCGTTAGAGAACTTATACGTACATAAATCCGCTCGGCGCTGGAAATATGATTGTGTCTTTTCCATTGATTGGACGTGCCTTCTTCTAACAAGCCCTGTATATTTGCCGACGCTGCGATATACAAGCGTAATTTGCTCTCCGTTTACACTGTAACCATTTGTTTTAAATGTTGCGTATCCAAGTGTAAAGATGAGGATTGCTAGCGGAATTAATGCCCACATGATGTAATACTTTTCAAAGTATATACTTATTCCAGTAAGCGGGATTGCTAGCATAGCGAAGAATATAAAACTATCAATGAGATAGCGGCGTAATGCTGCTTTTGGTAGTGAAATAATGTTTTTATTCAGTTCATATGGTAGTTGTAAATGTGCGAGTAACTGTTGTACGCGATCTTTTCGAATGATAGGATGCAACGTAACTTTTTCTTTCTCGTCCCCCAGTCCTTTACTTTGAATCACTTCTACTTGTACAGCACAATAACCGAATGGCTGACGCAAAATACTTTCTTTTATCGTAATACCTTGAATACGGTGCAATTTTAGTACAAGCTCTTTCTTTTCAAGCAAACCTTGCGAAATGCGGACTTCGTCATTCCTTCGATTCACTGTGAAATCTCCATGTTTTAGCGCATAACCGATTGTCGATATAATCCACGAAAGGACGATCAAAATGGCTACCATGAAAATCCAGCCATATATATCATGTTCCATTACATACGACTTTACGCCATTCTCTATCCATTTTGGAATGTACTCATCTACTTGGTGGTACACGAAAAAGATTAATGAGAATAATAGTCCAAACTGACCAGATGTAACAGATGCTAATAAAATTTCTTTCCAAGTTAATTTGTATTCTGTCGCTTGTTTTTCTTCTGTAACGATTTCTTTTTCGACTACTTTTTCTGATGTATCTTCTGCTTTCACTTCTGGAGTTGGCTCATTTAGCATTGCAATAAGCTCTGTTGCCTCTTCTACTGTAATACCAGCTAAGCTAACTTCTGCATCATCGCCTCCGCCAGCTGTTTCAATCTGAATTTTCTTTAAACCGAGCATTTGATATAACACGTTAGAACTTGTGTTAATCGTTTGAACACGTTCTTTATTTAAATAGCTCTCCTTCTTCACAAAGAGCCCTTGTTTCACATGTAATACGTTATTTTCAACCCAATATGTTGTGTAGTACCATTTTTCAAACGCTGAAAAAACGGTGAGTAAACCGAATCCAGCGGGAATTAAATACCAAAACGGGAATTTTCCGTTTAAGCTAAACATGAAAATAATGAGTGGTATAAAGTCTGTTATTTTTAATTCTAATAACATCGTAATGGGATGCTGCCTCTTATACATCCTCATCACTCACTTTCGCTAATTCTGCGATTTTCGTTTTCAACATTTCCGCTTCATACATCGTTAAGCCTGGGATGCTGTGAGAAGTTGCCGCCGTTGAAATGTGTAATTCTGCTAAGCCATATTTTCTCATAATCGGCCCTTGTTCAATCGTCACGTGTTGTACACGAATCATCGGCACTAATACGCGCTTTACGACGAAAAGACCGTGCTGAATTTCAAGCTCTTCTTCATTTAATTGATAACTGTAATAACGTTGACGTAGTTTCGGGAATAAGAAGTACGAAAATGGTGCGAACGCAACTGTTAGCCCAATCATCACATACAAAATCCACGCCCACCAATCAAACTTTATCATGAGGAAAAGGTAAGCTAAAATAACGAGGATACCAATCCCTTCTTCAATGACAGCACGAACTTTCCACACCTTGACCATGTCAGGGTGAATTTCATTCTTCAATGGATCCATGTAACCACTCCAAATCTAGTAATCTAATATATGAATACTCTCAAATTATATTTTACATAACTTTACAGGGAATTGAAATTCAATCTTCTTTCTTCTCAGGAATAAAATATCCGAACCACAGTAGCCAAATGAAACCGATTAGCTTCATCCAACTTCCATCCGCTTGAAAAGCTTCTATCATGCCTGGAATTTTATACACTCCAATGAACCCAAGAAAACCGAGCCACCAGTTTTTTTGCATTTTCACTTTTATTCCTCCTTCATTACGTTTTTCACATTTTGAATCCAAATTTCTTTATACTTTAACTGGAATCCCATCAGCATGTAATTACTCATATTATCGATTACGAGCGCTAACGTATGAGCATTTTCTTCCGTTGCATGTTGTGACACAACGTCAAGTTCTACACCTTTCTTCAATAAATCGTGGAAACCATTTAAGAAATCTTCTTGTATTTCAAATAAGCGTTTCTGATACTTTTCATTTCGCGCCGCAGTTACGATGAATTCATTTATAACACGTAATATTCCTTCTTGGCCTTCATACTCAGAGAGCATATGTAAACCATCGGCAATTAATTTTTCTGCAAAGTTTTCTTTCGTATATTGTTCTTTATTGAAATAACTCACGAAATGATACCCAGAAAAAATTTCTTCAAATAAAAAATCAACTAACGCTTCTTTAGAAGAAAAATGATAATAAATAGCCGGTTTTGAAATACCTACCTCTTTCGCGATCATGGAAAGGCTCATTTTCTCAATGCCGTGCTCTGCCATGAGTTTAAATGATGCCTCTACAATGTTTTGCGATGTTTGTAAATTCTTTGTCATACTGTACCTCACTTATTTTTACTTACCGGTCGGTAAGTAAATTATAAAATGAAACGAAATGATTTGCAAGTTAGTTAGCGTTCCAGGAGGAATTTATTGGTAAATAAAGAAAAGTATAAAGTAAAAGCAACATATAACAATAAGGAGGATATTCCTATGGGACTTGGCGGTAAAGGCGGTAGTGGTGGCACTGGTGGCGGTGAAGCTGGACAAGACGGTAAGAGCGTTAGTAGTGGGTATATAGTACTCATTGTGCTCTTTATCGTATTGATTGTAGTCGGAGTTGGCTATAACGGCATTAACTTCTAAAAAAAGCATCCTACATTACACATGTAGGATGCTTTCTTTCTAATTTCTATTAAGTATTCGCATACGATAACAATTCATCGTCACTTCTCCGAGCCTTTGCAGTAATTGATAGTTCGCATATGCGCCGACCGGGGCACCGATTATTGGTACGAGCTGAAGCATTTTTGCTAAATCGATATAGTCTCGGTACTCTGTTTGGAACTTTTCCCAGTCCATATGATTTTCTTCTTCTGTATCCCACGTTTCGATTGCTTTCCATATCTCTTTTCGGTGATCGTCACTTGAAAAGGCAAGTTGAAAAACGTGAAGGATAAAAAGGCGCTCTTCTTTGTTACTTGTATCAAATCCGTACAATGTTGCGGCATCGAATAAAAATTTAATTTTAATGCCGAGTAAAAGCGGAAAATCAGCAAGGCCAAGGAGAATACCGCCAGCTCCCGTCCCTGCTCCTTCTGCCGCTGCTATTTTTTTGTACTCATCCATTTTTTTACGTACTTCGCCGTCTCTTCTTTGCAATGACCAGTTCGTCTCTTTTAATTTCGGCTTTATAAAGTTTGATCCAGCACTAATCGTTTGCACCATCATCCGAATCGTTTCCGTTAATACTTTTTGCACTTTCGCCGGAATAAGCTGTTGCACTTTCGTCTGCACTTTCTTAGAGAACCGTGTCATCATAGAAGAATCTTTCATGAATGTAGCTTTCCACTGCTCCAATTCTTTTATAACCTTCTCTTCGTATGTAATCATAGGTTCATTCCCTTCAATTTAAACGCTCAATACGTTTCGCCCCGTATTGATAAACGAAACCGATACTAAATACTATGCTTACGACTAGTAAAATTCCCGTCATCATGAAATCTTTCTTCGCAAGGGCGAATATAACTGTAAATACAACGCTGCCGGTAATAAGGATCGCATTTAATAAGACAAGAAAATCTTTCTTCTTCTCTTCTCCCCCTACCGGATACAAATCAAGCCAAATCTTCATGCGGTGATGCTTCCATAAAGTTAATAGCTGATAACCGATTAAGTATAGGAAAATAAGGCTTACGATAAATCGTCCATATAAAAACGGAATGAAGTAAAGAATAACTCCTCCAAGCGCGAGCAGGCGCACATATAAGCCGAAATAGTTACCAGATCGTAAAAACGTTCTCGTATATAAGTATAAATATGTACGCTTCTCACCAATCATCGAAAGAATGAAATCAAGCCATTTTCTACGTGCTACTCTTTCTTTTAATGCTGGTACATCAACGAACATGTTCGCGATGCGGTACAGCAGCATCATCTTCTTACCTTCTTCAGAAATTAAGTACTCCCAGTTTAGCGGCTTTCCCTTCACCATTTGATGCAGTACTACAAGGTATAACACCATGAGAAGGACGATTCCGCCAACAAAAATAACGGAAGTACGCTCTACAAGGAAGTACACAAATAAACCGTTTAAAATAAAACGAATGAACCAATCAGCTCTTTGTATATTTTGATCTGTTAAAAATGATTTTTCCCATGCGACGAATAAGTTCCACGCTTTTACAATGACAAACGCGAGTACAATCCATATGTAAGCCGCTCCTGTTTGCTTCATTTGCTGGAAGTATAACGGGGCAAGCGCTGCCGCTACGATTGCGATTATGTATAACTGAATCATAAACGTAAAGAGAAATGCCTTTGTAAAGTACGGTTTTAACTTTTCTTCAACTGGCAGCAAGTAAACGAGATCTGCTTCTTTTAATAACGTTTGAATGGATCCGGCCGTTAATACGAGTCCGAGCAACACTGCCATAACAAGCGCTGTCGGAAATGAAGGTGTTAACGTTTGTAACCATTGCTGATAATAATACGCTCCTGCGCCGATGATAAATACGAAAATAAATTTCAAATGATCATTAAATACGTATTTACTATATGTACGAACTTCTTTTAGAAAGTGACGAAATCGTTCTTTCCATAATGCTGTGCTATTCATAATCTTCTTCCTTCGTTAATGCAATATAAATATCATCTAACGTTGCACCTGGCATATTAAACTGTGATTGCAGTTCAGATAATGTTCCCTTCGCTCTTACTTCGCCTTGATGCAAAATAATAAACGAATCACAATAACGCTCTGCCGTCGCTAAAATATGTGTACTCATTAAAATACCTGCACCGCTCTTTTTCATTTGATCCATCATTTGAAGGAGTGATTGAATCGCTAACGGATCAAGCCCAACGAAAGGTTCGTCCACAATGTAAAGAGATGGTTCCACTAAAAAGGCACTCATAATCATTACTTTTTGTTTCATCCCTTTTGAGAAATGAGATGGAAACCATTTTAAACGATTTTTCATGCGAAATTCTTGTAATAGTTGTCCTACACGTTCTTCATATTGTTGTTCATCGACACCGTACGCCATCGCTGTTAATTTCAAATGTTCTTCTAGCGTTAGCTCATCATATAATACTGGTGTTTCTGGGATGAACGAAAAACTAGAACGGTACGCTGTCATATCATCACGAATTGTTTTCCCGTTAATTGTGACAGTTCCTTTTTTCGGTTCCATTAAACCGATAATATGTTTAATTGTCGTACTCTTCCCGGCTCCATTTAAACCGATTAAGCCGACAAGTTCGCCTTTATTCACAGAGAACGAAACATCTTTTAGTACAGGTCGTTTCGTATATCCTCCTGTAACATTTTCTACACGCAATAACTCGCTCATACGACACCACTTTCTTCATTAGTATTCATTCTATATTCATCTTACCAAAAATAGCGCTGTACTACATAGTATCGATGCCCTCAAAAAAAAATTTAAATTTGTTAGCATATATTTTTACGAAAGCGGACATCATAATTAGTGAAGAAGGAACACATTGAAAAAGCAACCACCAATTGATGAGTACAACAACATAGTGAAGTCATCATGAAATGGGGTGTCCATGTTGGACAAAGAAATTTACACATAACCAGATCATTTGTTTCATTTTCGAAACGGGGTGTCTCCGAAAGAGCATATACTGTTTTAAAAAATAAACAATTTCCTTTTATAAAGATTGCAATTCATTTCACTTGAAAATGGGGTGTCTACGGCAGAAACTTTAGCCGATTTACCGTGCATTTCTTAAATAAATGAGGTGTCTGCGAAACGTAAATTACGATAATGCTTTTTCAATCCCTCTTCAGAAAACAGGAAGCTGAGTCAGCTTCCTGTTTTTCGTGTTTGTTCTCTTATATAATTATGGTAAAATACGGCTAAGGCTACTTGAAAGGATGAGATCAATGAACCATACAGCGGACAATTGTATTTTTTGTAAAATTATTGATGGGCAAATCCCTTGCTCAAAAGTATACGAAGATGAACATGTGCTTGCATTTTTAGATATTAGTCAAGTAACAAAAGGACATACTCTTGTTATTCCAAAAGTTCACAAACAAGACATTTTTGCGTTAACGCCAGAAATCGCATCACACATTTTTTCTGTCGTTCCGAAAATCGCAAATGCGATTAAAGCAGAGTTTAATCCAGTTGGCTTTAACCTACTTAACAATAACGGTGAAAAAGCTGGACAAACTGTGTTCCACTTCCACCTTCATTTAATTCCACGCTACGGTGAAAACGATGGTTTCGGTGCTGTTTGGAAATCACATCAAAATGAATACACAATGGAAAATTTACAAAACATCGCAAGTACAATTGCAAATAGTGTGGAATAGTGACACTATAATAAGAAGTAATACATAACAAGCCACTTTTCTAAAGTCATTACATATTGCACGGCTTGTTTCTCCACTCAAGATACCAGGGACTGTGCACTGCACACTTTTCTTTCCCTTGTCTTAAAGATATGCATATTTCTTCACATCATGAATACGAACAAAAAATAAGGAGGTTTCCTTTTATGTCAAAAGCTAAATCCTTTATTACAGGTGTCATTTGCGGCGGAGCAGTTGCTGGATTAGCCGTTCTTTTCTCTACTCCTTCTTCTGGTAAAGCTATGCGCGGTAAGCTAAAAGAAAAAGGAACTGATATTAAAAAGACTTTAGCTGATATTACAGCTGATACAAAATTATTAAAACGTCAAATCGTTGAAACTGCTTCGGAAGGTAAAGAAGTGTTTCAAGAATTAAAAGAAGATATGCAAGACACGCTTTCTAACTGGAAGCAAGATATTTCTCAAAACAAACGACATATTGAGCAAGAAATTTTGGACATTCAAAAATCAATTGAGAAACTACAAGAAGCTGTTCCGGAAAAAGCGTAAACAAATTCCTGCTTAGTTTTTTGCATATAACAAATATTTTTTATATAAATTGACCTTAACACGGCATATCACACAGATATGCCGTGTTTTTATGCATTTACAATATATGTTATCACTTAACATGTAAGGACAACACATGTACTCACGACTCATAAAACGCTTCCATAGTTATGCATGATTTGTATAGAATGTCATTTTTCCGAAAAATTTTCACAATTCTCACAAAAAGACTTTATTAATTTTTACTTTACTGGCATAATAGATAGTAATGAAAAAGAATGTTAAAGTGGGTGAGTAAATGAAAAGTGGAGAAAAAGATTACTCGGTAAAAGAAGCGATGATTTTCAGCCAACGCATTGCTCAATTATCGAAAGCGTTATGGAAATGTGTAGAGAAAGATTGGCAACAGTGGATTAAGCCTTACGATTTAAACATTAATGAGCATCATATTTTATCAATCGCTTATCATTTAAAAGGGGCTTCTATTTCTGAGATTGCTAAGTTTGGAGTTATGCACGTATCAACGGCGTTTAACTTCTCGAAAAAGCTGGAAGAACGCGGCTATCTTGTATTCTCAAAAAAAGAAGATGATAAACGAAATACGTACATTGAGATTACAGACAAAGGGGAAGAATTACTACTTCGCTTAATGGAGGAGTATGATCCTGAAAATAACTCTGTATTTAATGGGGCTCTTGCACTTCGTAATTTCTATGGTAAGTTCCCAGAAAATATCGAACTTATCGCTATCTTGCGCAACATTTACGGACAAGACTTCATCGATATTTTTGAGAAATCATTAGAGAATATTGAGGAGAATTTTACGGAATCCGATCAGAAGTTAGTTAAGAAGTAATCTATTTATTTTTTCGCAATCATGCTTAAGAATTCATTCATAAGCGGCTTAAATAAACCTTGTTTTGCTAGCGCTTCCGCAGTTTCGTGTACTTCGAGCTGATGTGGAAGCGCTTTTTCAAATTGATCTAACAGCGCATCGAACAAAAGAAGCCCTTCTGCTTTCTCCACTACATATTGCTCGTTCAGTATTTCACAAAGATGTAGTATACGTTCAATATCTTTTTTACGAGCTTTTTTCTTTATGATCAAAGAATAAAATGGACACTTTTCTTCATCAATCATTTTAAATAGTAGGTCTACGTAGTATTCAGCTTGTTCTAATCTTCTAACAACGTCCATTTTCTCCCTCACTTTCTAACACAAAGTCTTCTATTTCTGAATTTTATAACACGAACAAAATATCGTATGATACAATATATAAAGTATATGTATTTTAGCCAAAAGGAGGTCTCGCCTCATGACACTTATAACAGTTGTTTTTGTCGCATTCGCACTTCTTGTTATATTTTACACGAATTTCATGACACATACACTGTGTGAACGAAAACAAATAGCTGCGAGCCGCCAACCCGGTGTCTTTCGGGTTATTAATGTATGTATAACAATTTTATTAATTTCTAGTTATATAGAAATTATATTTCATGGAAAGTGAGGAAGGAAAGCCCTTTCCTCACTTTTTTCCTCTATAAGCAAATTATACCTACTATAACCAATAAAATAAACAGTACAAGTAATAAAATAAGTTGAGAATTCATCCCCATCCCCTCCTCTTTTCTATATATGCGGCATGCGCCCAATAGGCTACACCTTCAAAATCTGACACACACTGGTTAATTTTTCTTTATCAATATGAAATCGAGTCGAAATATGATATATTAAATTTTGTACATATTGCTTATACTATGAAATAAATGACACGCATCTTAACTTTATCCTCAGCCTCGGTAAGCCCTGTTAAGCGCGCTTTACCAACGAAAAAAGCAAAAGTATCAGTGAGACTTAATCGGGCTCTTATGAACCAAAATTCATTGGTGTGGGATAAATTAAAAATACATAATAGTAGGAGTGTTTATCGAATGAAGAAAGCTATGCTTGCCTTAGCCGCAACAAGTGTAATCGCATTATCAGCATGTGGAACATCATCATCAGACAAAATCGTTACATCTAAAGCTGGTGACATTACAAAAGACGAGTTCTACAATCAAATGAAGACACAAGCTGGTAAACAAGTATTAAACAACATGGTTATGGAAAAAGTACTTATTAAAAACTACAAAGTTGAAGACAAAGAAGTAGACAAAAAGTTCGATGAGATGAAAAAACAATACGGTGATCAATTCGATACACTATTAAAACAACAAGGTATTAAAGAAGAAACTTTAAAAACTGGTGTGCGTGCTCAATTAGCGCAAGAAAAAGCTATCGAGAAAACAATCACTGATAAAGAACTAAAAGAAAGCTACAAACCTGAAATTAAAGCAAGCCACATTCTTGTAAAAGATGAAGCGACTGCTAAAAAGGTTAAAGAAGAACTTGGACAAGGTAAATCTTTCGAAGAGTTAGCGAAACAATACTCTGAAGATACTGGTTCAAAAGAAAAAGGTGGAGACTTAGGATTCTTCGAACATGGTAAAATGGTTAAAGAATTCGAAGATGCTGCTTATAAACTGAAAAAAGATGAAGTAAGCGAACCTGTAAAAACACAATTCGGTTACCACATCATTAAAGTTACAGACATTAAAGAGCCAGAAAAATCATTTGAGCAATCAAAAGCTGACCTGAAAAAAGAGTTAGTTGCGAAGAAAGCACAAGATGGCGAATTCATGAACGATCTTATGATGAAAGAAATCAAAAAAGCTGACGTAAAAGTTGACGATAAAGATTTAAAAGATCTTTTCAAAGAGCAAAAAGCTGACGCTAAGAAAGACGAAAAGAAATAATGAATTGAAAAAAGCTTGGGCTTAGGCCCGAGCTTTTTTGTATACTCTCTTCTCTCGATAAATGAAATTATAAGGTTAATTCTCAAATAGATTAACCTTGGTCCTAAATATAGCAGTGATTTTTCAATTATATCGACTCACCAGTAAAAACTGACAGTGATTGCGATCCCCTCTTCAAAAACACAAAAAAACCTTGATCCACGTAGCACGGAACCAAGGTTTATCTTATTATCATTGATTAAATGATAAAATTATGTTAAATTAGTACAGAAACACGCTTTCTAAAATGAAAGGAACGTATTTATCCGTATCTTAATTGTACACCAAAACACATCTTCAGTCAACCTCTATTTTTCACTTTTAAAGGAGTGCTTACCGTATGAACAAAAAACTTGATTTAGAGCAAAAAAGATTGGATACCGTAATAGAAACAATTACGGAGCAAATTGATAAACTGGAAAACGAAACTGGCAGACGCCGGGCAGAAGTAATCCATATTCGTAAACACTTCTGGGATGACGTGAAAGTGAATACTGATACTTTTGATGATTATCTTGAAACAGTTATCAACTTAAGACAACAAGCTCAGTCACTAGCTGTCACACAAATTACCCATAAGCACACCTTTAATCGACTTGCCGCATTAAGACGCATGCATAAAGCACCTTACTTCGGACGAATTGATTTCAAAGAAGAAGGAGAATCTGCTGCGGAGAAAATTTATATCGGCGTAGCTACACTTACTGATGCAAGCGGAGAAAACTTTCTTATATATGACTGGCGCGCACCCATTTCGAGTGTGTACTACGATTATCCACCAGGACCAGCCGAATATAGTACACCAGGAGGCGTAATCCACGGTAATGTGGAGAAGAAATTACAATACATTATTCAAAATGGCGAGATTGATTCTATGTTCGATACGAGCCTTACAATTGGTGATGAAATCTTGCAACAAGCGCTCGGAAAAGGTACGAACAAACACATGCAAAGCATCGTTGCTACAATTCAGCGCGAGCAAAATGAAATTATTCGTCACGATGAAGGCCGACTCCTTATCGTGCAAGGAGCTGCTGGTAGCGGTAAAACGTCAGCTGCGCTGCAACGAATCGCCTACTTACTATATAAATATCGTGAATGGTTAAAAGCAGATCAAATTATTCTCTTCTCCCCTAACTCTATGTTCAATAGCTACGTTTCTAACGTACTACCTGAACTCGGTGAAGAAAATATGCAGCAAGTGACATTCCAAGAATATTTAAATCATAGACTAAGTAAGTCATTTGACGTTGAAGATCCTTATGAGCAATTAGAATACATGCTAACTGAAACGAATAATCCTACCTATAAAACGAGAAATGCGAGCATCCGATTTAAAGCATCCACTCAATTTTTCGAGATGATTAGAGCGTACAGACAATCTCTTGAATCATCAGGCATGCTATTTAGAGGAATGAAATTTAGAGGAAAACTGATTGTCTCTGCGAAAGAAATTACAGCGCAATTTTATAATACTGACTCCTCCCTCCGCTTCCATAGCCGAATTGAAAAGTTAACGGATTGGCTAAATAAGCAAATAGATGCACTTGAAAAAGCAGAACTGAAAAAGCCTTGGGTAGAAGAAGAAATTGAACTACTTAGTAAAGATGAATATCAAAAGGCTTATAAATACTTGCAGAAAAAGGGCGAGTTTGACGACAACTCCTTTCATGATTTTGAGAAAGAAACGAAAGTACTTGGACGTATGATTGTCCGTAAAAAATTGAAGCCACTTCGTAAAGGTGTTCAAACATTGCGCTTTATCAATTTCACAGGCATATATAAACAACTCTTCACAGATGCATCATGGGTTACTGGAGAAAAACCGAAAGAATGGGATGACATTTGCTCATTAACGGTAAACATGTTAGATGAAGGAAAGCTATATTACGAAGATGCGACTCCATTTTTACTTTTAAAAGAATTAATTGAAGGCTTCCAAACGAATAGATCGATTAAACACGTACTCGTAGACGAAGCGCAAGATTATTCGCCGTTTCAGTTCGAGTTTTTAAAACGTCTCTTCCCTGCCGCAAAAATGACTGTACTCGGGGACTTTAACCAAGCGATATTTGCCCATGCGAGTGAAGCAGTGAATTTCAATACACTTACTAGCTTATACGGACCAGATGAAACGAACGGTATCAACTTAACTCGTAGCTATCGCTCAACAAAACCGATTATTGAATTTACACGTGCTCTCGTACCGGAAGGAAAGGACATTCACGCCTTTGAACGTGACGGCGAAAAACCTACAGTGACGAAAGTATCGAATGATAGCGAACTGCACGAACATATTACTGCCAAAGTTGCTGAACTACAAAAACAACAGCACAATACGATCGCAATTATATGTAAATCTGCAGCTGAAAGTGCGGCTGCATATGAGGCACTTAGTCATATCGATAATATTAAACTCGTGAAGAGTAGCTCAGCCGAGTATGAGCAAGGCATTGTCGTGATTCCTGCTTACTTAGCGAAGGGTATCGAATTTGACGCTGTTATTATTTACGATGCATCTCAAGATGTGTATAGTGATGAAAGTCTACGCAGATTGTTCTACACTGCTTGTACGCGTGCGATGCATGAATTACAGCTATATAGCGTTGGTGAGGTTAGTCCTTTTATACTTGGGGCTAATTCGGAGAGTTTTGAGCTTATAACGAAAACACCTTGATGATTCAAGGTGTTTCTTTTTTATGCAGGATTTACACCTTAAAAGTAGAATATATCAGTTTAGAAAAAGCTAAGGAGTGACAAGATGAACCATTATTTTATTGCTATTTATGACGGCGTATTTCCTACCGAAAAATTACATACCATTTTACAATCTAATCCTACTTTTACCGACCTAAACGTCCGCCCTCTCGCAATCTCATCACCAAGACCTTTCACATTATTAGTTGGCGCAGAACACAATGCACTCACAACTGGTATTACAGATACATATCATCTATTAACGAAAGAGTTACAAAAACTAGAAGAACAAGAAAAGTACTATTACGTATACGATTATAAAATTAGAAAGACTATCGACAATCCTACCGAAAAATGCTTTCCATTAGCCACAATCCATATAAGTGTTACGAAATTCCATAAGATGATTCAAAAAGTAAAAGACTTAAAACGCCCAGTATTTGCAGGTTATCACATCACTTCTCATGATGCAGACATACTTACAATTGATGTACTTCTATCTTCACCTTTATTAGATCCTAGCACTTCCGAAAAAAATGTGGAAGAATACGCTTATTTACAACAACTAACTGAATCGATATCTCGTTCTGAATTATGTATTTCTATTAAAGAGAGTGTACTTATTTAAACACGAAAAGAGGGTTATTTATGATAACCCTCTCCTACTATCTATTTACGTTTGTACTTGATCATAATAATGAATTCTTTTAGCATCAAGGTGTTTTTCTCATTCTAAACGGCATATCTTTACGTCGATATACACTCAGCACAATCCCCATTATAAATGCATGAAATAAAGTTGGTATCAATCCGTAGCTAATAAAAGGTAATGATATAGAAGTACGCGGTAATAATCCTAAAATCATGCCAACGTTATAAATGAAATGAACTACAAAAAGAGTCACTCCGCCAACGAGAAGCAATTTACCATAACCATCATTTATTTTATAAGCTATGTTCATTATTCTTACTGCAAAAAGAGAAAGAATCAGGACAAGAACTAGCGCAAGCACATATCCATAATAGTAAGTCAAACTCGCGAATACAAAATCAGTATGGGCAGCAGGGATAGACTTTATATTTCCATATGTACCAAACCAGCCTGCTGAAGACATCGCCTCTTGTAAACGTAAATCCCATTGATCATGCGCTGGGTTTATAAATCCTAAAATTCTAGCTATCCGGTATTCTTTTACGGCAGACCAAGAAAATAGATCCCTAATAATAAAGGGTAAAACTGGTAATATTGTAATAAGCCATGCCGTTTTCTTTCCTAGCTTACTCCACCAAAGCATAACGAATACCATCGTAATATAGATGAAAATTGGTAAAAGAATTGATATAGTTGAAAATAGATATAAAGAAAATACGTACAACATAAGAAGATGCATAAACTTTAACCTACTATTATTGAAAAAAGAAGCCCAAGCTAGAAAGAAGAATGGTATCGTCATTAAACAGTCAATTTTGATGGGGCCAATTTTTATTATTGCTTCCCCAATCACGTAACCAGTCGGAAAACATTTTATCATTAACAAGATAAGTACACCGATTGTATAAAACAGCCACCCGAGCCTCTCTAACTTCCGATAATCAAGTAGCATGATCCCAACAGCTGTTGCAATGCCGAGAATAACAGAAATTAATTTGTTCATTAGTAAATCGTTTGTATGCCCAAGAGCGATTATTGGCAAAAACCCTAACCCCATAGCAGCCACTAATAAAATAAGTAAAAACCAATCCACCTTTGGCTTATGCAGTTTATTAAGTTCTTGCCCTAGTTTAATCGGACTTCCCATTTGTTCTACAGCTTTATTTTCAGCAATTTCCTCACTTAATCCTTTTTCTACCCATGTGTTCTTTGCCTGTTTTAAGTGAAAATCTAGTTCAGTTGCTACAAAGCCCTTTGCTTCTTTTGATTTAATATGATTCGTAACTTCGCTTACAAAACGTTCCCCTTTTTTATTCAATTTCGCCTCACTCCTGTACTAAGCCTTTTAATATAAATTGTGCCTTCGTAGCATTTTTTTCTGCCTTTCGCAGCATCTTTCTTCCTTTATCATTTAATTGATAATATTTAGCTCCCGCGTGATCCCAGCTTGATTGGATAAAACGATTCTGTTCTAGACGATGTAATACGGTATATAAAAACCCTTCATTTCCTTCGAATTTCCGAATCCCTCTCCCTCGTAGTAGCTGTGACAATTCGTATCCTGTTTTTTCATTACTGAGGAGTTGTAAAATCGCTAAAGAAATGTCCTCTTCTTTTTCGTTTGACGCATTGATTTTTTCGCGCACCCGCTTTCGATGCTGATCAGAAAAACTCAAGTGTTGAAACGTTGTGTTCTCCATTGATTTTCGCAAGCCTTTTAATCGATCTTCCATTTGATTATTCCTCCAATCCTTTCTTCAATAGTTCCTTCGCTTTTTTCAGTCTCGTTTTTATCGTGTTTTCCTTCACTTCTATTACCGTAGCAATCTCTTTAATTGATAATTCTTCATAATAAAATAGATAAATGACTTCTCGGTATTTTATCGGTAAATTCATTACCGCAGAAGCGAGCTCACGGTCCTCCGCATTTTGAATGACAGTTTGTTCGACACTATCATTTTGAACCCCCATATAAGCAGATTCATCCTCTGTCACGATCACCTTTTTGTTATACCAACTTTTTATATAGTCCTTACATTGATTAATCGCAATTCTCCATAACCATGTTTTCACATTCGACTTCCCTTTGTATGTATGAAGAGATTTATAACATTTCACAAATATATCTTGCGTTACATCCTTCGCAACCTCTTTATTGTTCACATATGAATACACAAGCTGCAGGACTTCTTGTCCATACTTGTTCATAATTTCATCAATAAGGAGTTCCTTATCTTCTATTTCAAACGCTTCTATCGTTAATTCATCCACAGCATTTCCTCCTTCCCATATATTAGACGACGTACTGTATGGAAAAGTTTTATAAATTTATAAAAAAATACAGATGGCAATGTCCGTACCGTTTTGTTTAACCTTTATTTCAAGTACTCTTGATTTCATAAAATCCATGTAGCCCTTTAAACTCTGCATAGGAGGCAGCCACTTATTTATAAGTACTACTCCATCTCCATCTAAAGTTCAAGCTCATTTTCACTTCCAAATAATATTTTTAATCGTACTTATACTATATCTCTAACTTAAATCCACTTTCTCATGGTATAATTTCATTTATCTATACATTCGAATATCATAATACAAAACATATACTATACGGAGGCCAAAACTAATAATGCCAAAGAAAAAAATCATAACTTTACTAACCACCCTAACATTAGCTTGCGGATGCACAGTAGC
Organism: Bacillus cereus group sp. MS39; assembly: GCF_040448665.1. Classification (NCBI taxonomy): domain Bacteria; kingdom Bacillati; phylum Bacillota; class Bacilli; order Caryophanales; family Bacillaceae; genus Bacillus; species Bacillus cereus group sp. MS39. The sequence continues at coordinate 4,361,654 of NZ_CP123058.1, forward strand.
ACTAGATTCTCCCAACCAAACTAGTACTGCTTCTCTAAAAACGGAGACTTTCACAGGATATGTTATTTCAATTGACACTGTATACATACTCGTTGCAGATACCCCTACAAAAAAGGAAGCACTTTCCTACTCCGAGGTGGAAGCAATGAAATTTATTCCAAATAAACTATTAAAACTTCCTATCGAAAAAAATAGGAATTATCAATTGGGGGATAAACTCGTTATATCTTTCGGCGCAACGACTAAATCTACACCTCCAATTGCAAATGATGCTACGATTGAAAAAATACCTAATGAATAGCAACCTTAGGAACTCTCGATTTCATCAATTACAACTCCCTTTTTAAAATAATATTTTTTGCGAAATCATTCCCTCAGCAAATTACATATAATAAACCGAATAGTCATTACACTACATTCACCTAAAAAGCGTCTTCCTCACAAGGCGCTCTTTCATTTTGCAATAAGGATTTTGCCTTCGTTTTCTATAGTCAATATTCCCCTCACCGCTAAATGAAAAAGAGAACTCATTTCACCGAGTCCTCCTTCTTCCTAATACTCACTTAAAGAATCTAATATCTCATGGCCATACAAAGAGGGCTTCATAATATCAAAACCGATAAATTCTTCATACTTTTTATCCGAAAAATAAAATACGATATTATGAAATAACACTTTTTGCAAATGATTTTCCTGAGAAACTCGAAATGAGTATATGTAGTTATTATCATTTGAAGTTTCCTTTTTATATATTTTACTCCTATTTGTTAATCCTTTTAATTTACTTGCATTTTCTCCAAAAAACTCAATCCCAACTATACGATCAAATTGATCTATATCTAAATTCAATTTCGGATTTTCTTCCAATTCTTCAGTCGATTCAATCTCAATTTCTGAAGTAAATGGAATTACATACAGATATGCCATCTGGATTTCAGGGTCATAGGTAATTAATTTTTTCATGATACACCTCATATTGGTATCTTATTTTTTCATTAAATTTATCTTTATAAACTAAATATTAGGTTTTTGGGTTATAAAATACAAGTATAGTATTTGAAGTTCTATACATAACACAGCTGCTTTTTCTAGTTCTGCTGTGTATTTCATTTGAACGTTGTTATCAGTATCCCTATTTTTTTAATTATGTTTGTTTATTTAACAAGGAACAAATTGTAAGGAGAATTATAAGTTACTTTTTAATCATTTTTGAAAATGGCATTCCGAAAGTTGAATTAACAAAATCTGATGCTACATTCTTGATGGAACAACTTAATGAAATTAAAGAAAAGAAACGTAACTCAAATGAAAACCTTAGCTTGTAGGCACCTCACAAACAAGTTGTATATGACAAACCACACTTTACACAATAACCAACCATTTAAAACTAGGGCTTTTCATCCATATGTCTTGTTCCCTATTTTAAAACATAATACAATTAATACGTAACTTAATAAGCTATAACTAGTAGGTGTGGTAATCATCTCTTCCATTTTGAAAAAAGGGGGAGGTGATAATATGATCGCGATGTTTGTAATTAAATTAGTGTATGGTATCCTAACCGGAGCTGGCGTTGTCATCGGTAGAAGATACGTCGGTCCATGGCTAATTTCTGTATACAAAAAAGCGAGAACCACCCTGCTTCGTGGAAAAGGTAAGGGCGGTTCTCGGCTAAAACGTTAATGTAATTGTCTTATAACCGCACCTACTACCACCACAATAGCAAGTTAGGTTACACAAGGCAGAAGTTTCTCAGGCTTCTGTCTTCTTTATTTTATGCAAAATTCATACTAAATACTCTATCATCATTGTAACACATTTTATTTATTTTTAGTCAAGATGAAAAACACCTGAAGGGCTTCCCTCCAGGTGTTTCTCTATTTTATGCTAATGCAGCTGCCTGTTCTTGTTGATCTACAGGAATGACAGCGTCTGTTAATGCTTTTTCTAATTCAGCTGTGTATTTCATTTGCTCTTCTTTGCTCCAGCCTAGTTTCGCAGCCATGTAGTTAATTACTGCTTCTTTCCACTCATATACCCAGTGGATGTTGAAGAATACAGCGCCTCTACGGCGTACGAAGAAGTCAACTGGTTTTGCTGTCATTTCGTAATCCATTGCGTATACAAGTGGGATTAGAACGTCAAGCGGCATGTTGTATTCTTTCGCTTCGTCTTTATGTTTTTTCGCTAAGTCGAACAGTACGTCAACGTTAGAGCCGTAGAATTTCGCGAATTCTTCTGCTTGTGCTGTCGTTAAACCGTGTTTCGTACCTTCGCCTGCTTTTTTCGCAACGAATGCTGGGAATCCGTGTGAACCATCTACATGTCCACCAGAGATTGGCATATGTTTCGTGTCGCTCTTCGGATATGCACTATGACCTTCTTTTTGTAGTAAGTTCGTTACGTAGTCTACTACCATTTCAGCCATTTTGCGGTATCCTGTTAATTTACCACCTGCGATTGTAATTAAACCAGATTCAGAAGTCCAAATTTCATCTTTACGAGAAATTTCAGATGCGTTTTTACCTTCTTCGTAAATTAACGGACGTACACCAGCCCAGCTTGACTCCACATCTTTTTCTGTAATTTTCACACTTGGGAACATGTAGTTAATCGCGTTAATGATGTATGTGCGATCTTCTGTTGTCATGTGTGGTACAGCTGCATCTTTATCATAGAACGTATCTGTTGTACCTACGTATGTTTTTCCTCCGCGAGGAATCGCGAACACCATACGTTTATCTGGTGTATCAAAGTAAATCGCTTGCCCTAATGGGAAACGTTTTTGGTCAATGACTAAGTGAACACCTTTTGATAATTGAAGTACTTTCCCTTTTTTCGAGTTATCTTTTTCACGAAGTGTATCTACCCAAGGACCAGCTGCGTTTACAATTTTCTTACCGTAAACTTCGTACACTTCTCCGTCTAGTAAATCGATTACACGTACACCGCATACTTTCCCATCTTTATATAAGAAACTGTCTACTTTTGCGTAGTTAACAGCTTTCGCACCATGCTCAATTGCTTCTTTCATTACTTCAATTGTAAGACGCGCATCGTCTGTACGATATTCTACGTAGTAACCGCCACCTTTTAATCCTTCTTTTTTCACAAGAGGCTCTTTGTTTAATGTTTCTTCACGGTTAAACATCTTTCTGCGCTCGCTTCGTTTTACACCTGCTAAGAAGTCGTATACACGAAGACCAATTGATGTACTGAATGATCCGAACGTACCGCCTGTATGGAACGGAAGTAACATCCACTCTGGTGTTGTTACATGGGGACCGTTCTCATATACGATCGCACGCTCTTTCCCCACCTCTGCTACCATTTTCACTTCAAGTTGTTTTAAATAACGTAGACCACCGTGTACAAGCTTCGTTGAACGACTTGATGTACCTGCTGCAAAGTCCTGCATTTCAAACACAATTGTTGATAACCCGCGTGTTGCCCCATCTAATGCAATACCAGAACCAGTAATACCTCCACCAATTACGATCACATCTAACTCTTGTTTATTTACTCCGTTTAATACGTCTTTACGTTGTTTACTTGAAAATTTCATGGTAATTCCTCCCTTTGATAACGAAAAAAGAGACCACGAACTCCGCTATAGATTTCGCCTCTATAGCGTGTTGTGGTCTCTCCAAATCTCCTACCGAATTATTAACTTGTCACCATTATAACACTGTTTATGATTATTTGAAAGCTTTTGTTGCTTCAATTGCTTTTTTCCATCCAGCATATAACTCTTCGCTTGTTTCCGCTTCCATCGTTGGTTCAAAGCGTTTGTCCATATGCCACTGTTCTTTAATTTCATCTTGGTTTTTCCAATACCCAACCGCAAGACCAGCTAAGTACGCTGCACCTAAAGCTGTCGTTTCATTGATCACCGGACGCTCTACAGGAACGTCTAAAATATCACTTTGGAACTTCATTAAGAAGTTATTTTTAACTGCTCCGCCATCAACGCGTAATGTTTTCAGTTCAATACCTGAATCTGCTTCCATTGCGCATAGTACATCTTTCGTTTGGTACGCTAAAGATTCTAGTGTTGCACGAATGAAATGCTCTTTCGTCGTACCGCGCGTTACACCAAACATAGCGCCGCGTACTTCACTATCCCAGTACGGTGTACCTAAACCTACGAATGCTGGTACAACATATACACCGTCAGTTGATTCAACGCGAGAAGCATATACCTCACTCTCACTTGCATCTTTAAACATGCGCATTCCGTCACGTAACCACTGAATTGCAGAACCTGCTACGAAAATACTTCCTTCTAATGCGTAGTTTACTTTACCATCTATACCCCATGCAATTGTTGTTAATAGGCCGTGCTCAGAAGCTACTGCTTTTTCACCTGTGTTCATTAACATGAAGCAACCAGTTCCGTACGTGTTCTTCGCCATACCTTCACCGAAACAAGCTTGTCCAAATAATGCTGCTTGTTGGTCACCAGCTACACCTGCAATCGGTATATTTTGACCGAAGAAGTGATAATCAATTGTTTCTCCATATATTTCAGATGATGGACGTACTTCTGGAAGCATGCTCTTTGGTACTGTTAACATGTCTAGAAGCTCATCATCCCACTGTAAGTCGTGAATATTAAACATTAATGTACGTGATGCATTTGAGTAATCCGTTACGTGCGCTTTACCGCCAGACAATTTCCATACAAGCCACGTATCAATCGTTCCGAATAATAGATCGCCGTTTTCTGCTTTTTCTCTTGCACCTTCAACGTTATCTAAAATCCATTTTACTTTCGTACCAGAGAAGTATGCGTCAATTAAAAGACCTGTTTTTTCGCGAACCATTTCGCTATAACCTTTTTCTTTTAGCTCATCACAAATTTCAACTGTTTGACGAGATTGCCATACGATTGCGTTGTAAATTGGTTTTCCAGTCGTTTTATCCCACACAACCGCTGTTTCACGTTGGTTCGTAATACCGATACCAGCGATTTGTTCTGGTTTTACATCAGCTTCGCTTAAGCAAGTTGCGATAACTGCTAAAATAGATCCCCAAATTTCTTGTGCATTATGCTCTACCCAACCTGGCTTTGGAAAATGTTGTGTAAACTCTTTTTGAGCTGAATGAACAATTTCACCTTTTTTATTGAACAGAATTGCGCGTGAGCTAGTTGTTCCTTGGTCTAAAGAAAGAATATATTTTTTCATATCGGTTTCCCCCTATGCTACTTTTCTACTATTTGTATTGCTTTCACTTTTTTTACTTGTCATATAAGAGATTGCTAGTACAATCACAGTTGCAATAATCACATAAATAAGTGCTGCATTTTGTTTTCCTTCAAATACAACTTGATGGAATAATCCTGCAAGTGATCCACCTAAAATTGGACCAACTACTGGAATCCATGCATACTTCCAATTTGAACCGCCTTTTCCTGCAATCGGAAGGAAGAAGTGTGCGATACGCGGACCTAAATCACGAGCCGGGTTGATCGCGTATCCTGTCGTTCCACCTAATGATAAACCAATACTTACAATTAAGAAACCTACGATAAATGGATTTAAACCATCTGCAAATTTATTTGCTCCAATTGCTAATATACCAAATACTAAAACGAATGTTCCAATCATTTCACTTAAAAGGTTTGCAAATGTGTTCGGAATTGCTGGACCTGTTGCAAATACACCTAATTTTGTTCCTGGATCTTCTGTTTCTTTCCAGTGTGGTAAGTAATGTAAATATACAAGAACTGCCCCGATAATTGCCCCAATCATTTGTGCTGCGATATAACCTGGTACGTCACTCCATGGGAACGCTCCCTTAAATGCTAATCCTATCGTTAAAGCCGGATTCAAATGTGCCCCACTAATTGATCCAACTGCATACGCTGCCATAGCAACTGCTAAGCCCCAGCCCATTGTAATAACAATCCAACCAGAATCTTTCGCAAACGATTTCTTTAAACTTACACCAGCGCAAACGCCGCCACCAAGTAAGATTAACAACGCAGTCCCTACTAACTCTCCTAAAAATGCTGACATAGTATCCCTCCACAATCAATTTAAACGCTTCCAAATGTGATAGAGGTAAAATGAATGGCCATTCGTTTTTGTCAAAAGAAAAAGACCCACAGCTTTGCACGCTTCTATATAAATTTATATAGAAACAATGAAATGTGGATCTCTTCTTTTCTCCGTCACGTTTATTAACTTATCTATAATGTTAACCTTTCATGAAAGCGGTGTCAACAGAATTTTTTCACATTTTCGTCACTTTTTTTGGTAATGTTTCCATAGTTCTTTCTTCGATGTCGTAATCGCTGTCGCACCAGCATTTAAAGCTCTTTCAACATCTTCTACAGTACGAATGAAGCCACCTGCTAAAATCGGTACACCTGTACGCTCTTTCACTTCAGCAATCACATCCGTTAACGCTCCAGGAAGCACCTCTATATAATCCGGCTTCGTCTTTTCTAGCAAATTACAGCTCTTTTCCATCGCGCTAGAATCAATTAAAAAGATGCGCTGAATTGAGACGACACCCTTTTGCTTCGCCTTCATAATTACGCTCGCCTTTGTTGACAATAACCCGTACGGTTTATATTCTTGGCATAAAAACTCCGTCGCATGCCCATCACTTTGTAATCCATGGATCAAATCAACATGTAAAAACACCTTTTTCCCATGCTGCTTCGCAAGTGACACAACACTCTTCAATTGACCAACATGAATATCTAAAATAACAATATACTCATACGAACTATGTAATAGCTTCTCCAAATCTTTAATTTGCCTCACTGCCGGCAAAATCTTCTGTTCATGAAATTCCATTCTAAATGTCCCCTTCTTTATGTCATCCTATCCTTTATAGTACACAATTTAAGTGAAAAGAACAGCTAGTGTCAGGGATTTCTTTCATTATCTATATATTTTCTTCAACTTATCAGAAGCCGTGCCACCTATAACCATTAATATGAGGGGTAAAAAATTCATTACATACGGTGCATCCGCTACAAGTGTAATGCTCGCTCCTGCAAACTTATTTAACATCCATACAGCGATTTTTGCAATAAACAAAAATACGCCCATCATAAATAAACTATCGAAAAACACCTTCCATTTTGGATATGCTAACTGTTTGCTATCGTTAATTACTTTTTGCGTCAACTCTTCATCGCTCCTTAGTAGTTCATCAATCGTAATACCGAACAGATCGCTTAAATGAATAATAATTTCAATGCTCGGATAGTTCTTTCCCGTCTCCCATTTCGAAACAGACTGCCTACTTACATGAATCTTTTCAGCCAAATCATTTTGCGACCAATTTCGTTTTTCTCTTTCTTGTTTTAAGCGTTCACTAAAAATCATACTGTGTTTATCACCTCTCTACGTCCAGTATGGTCAAATAACTGATGAAGAGTAAAGCGAGTTGTCGTTGCGTTAGCTGTGCAACTTTTACGTTACAGGTTGTAATGGCGCTATGTAGTGTGTATATTTCATATGCTATGCTCCTATAATAATTTCCCGAACAATAATCGTGCTTCTTAACATTGTCGCTTTGTGTCGGTAAGTCGATATATTGAAAAATCGTTGATATATTTTAGGAAATAAAAAAGTGGATAACAATACGTTATCCACTCTCCCCTAATTATAATAAAACCGAATCTTTATCACTATTCTGATTACCCTCCTTATCATTCTCCAAAAAGAAAATCGTTTTGTTCATTTCTCAACTTATACTAATATGGATAGTGCCAGGGAAATTAACGAAGAAATACAATTAGAACGAACAAAAAACCCTGTAAAATTTCTTACAGAGTTTTTTGCCAACTATTTATTGTTTTGCATAACGAATACGAACATTATCATCCATATGATAAATTTGTAATGTATTTCCATCATAGTTTTGTAATTTATACATCATACTATCATTTGTTAACTTTACTTCTTGACCGTCTTTAAATGCTTTTGTTACTTTTAAGGATAACTGGAATGACGGAACATCTACCGCATATGTCCCTGTTAAGTAGTTATCTTTATTCGGATAAGAACCGTTCGCATAGGACTCAAATGTTTTATCACCTTTTAATACTAACGTAGTTTTTATGCCACTACCGTAATCAATACCCCAATTACCAATAATCTCAGTACCATCTTTGATGTTTTTCTCCATGTTTCCATAATTAATTCCTAACTCTTCACTTGTACCAACTGTACCTACAAATACCCCCGTTTTAGCTTGGCTTTTATCTGTTTGAGCCTGACTATCAGTAGTTGGGTTTGCCTGTGTAGAACTACTTGTTGTACTAGTAGATTTTTCTGTGGCTGTATCACCTTTTATTTCGGATCTTAACTTATCGAATGTTGGTTTCCAAATACGTTTTGCTTCTTCTAGTTTTGTATTTGCTTTATTTAAGATTTCCTTATCGGTCTCTAAGCTGAAGCCTTTATCGTTGAATAACTTCTCTATTTCACCGAATGTTTCTCTTAGTTTACCTGTCGCTCTTTCAATCTCTTTTTGGTCTTCTTTATGTTTTTGCGGTGCGTAAATCTTCTCTATCTTATCAAATACTTTATAGATGTCTTTAATACTATCTAATACCTCAGCTTTTGATTTACTTCCATTTCTCAAATCTCTTACAGAAGCGTCATAGTAATCAAATCGTCTTAACATATCCTGTTCAATATCTAATAAATATTGTGCATAATCTTCATCTAAAACTCGAACCTTTTGAACATCTTTATTTTCTTCTTTCGAATTAGTTGATTTTTCTTTCGTTTCAGCAGCCTTAGATTTACTCGTTTCTTCTGTCTTTTCTTCTTTATTTGCCGAATCTTTTACTGTAACACAACCACTTAATAATATGGCAACTGGAACTGCAGCAGCTATTAGTTTTTTCACTTTCATACCTCATACCCCTTTAAGTCATTTATTCTTAGTTAGTTTTGCTGCCGATACTCTTCGCTGCTTCTTCAAACAGTTTTGAGCCTTCTTGTGCTTTACTTAATGATTGATGCATTTTACTCTCGTCTTCTTGGTCTAATGCATCAAAAAGAAGTTGAAAACAATCCGCATACAGTTCCATCGATTGCTTTATCTTCGCTTGTTCTCCCTGTAATTCAGGAGGCGCTTGTAGATTCTTCAGTTTCGTTGTAGTTGCCTTTGCTCCACCTAAACTCAGTTGTACTTCACTTTTCTTTTGTTTGTATGATTTTACGTCTGAATCTGCTATTCCTTCAATTAATTTCATTGTATCTTCAATTTGAGTGGCACTGTTTATAATATCTGCCTTGTATCTTTCAACATCTGAACCAGTTACCTTACCAGTTGAAGAATTAGAAGAAGTAGAATTATTTGAAGAAGAACTTTGTTGACTACTTGATGAACTACTGTTTGTATCTTCACCTTTCGCTACAGATAAGCTATCCTCTTTCTTGCTATCAGTTGACTTACTCTCTTTTTCAGCAGCCTTACTCTCTTTCTCTACCTTTTGCGTTTCTTCTTTCTTTGGTTCGGCTTTCTTACTATCAGTTTCAATTGTAATACAACCACTCAATAACATAACTGGTAACGCTAAACTTACTAATTTCTTTGCTTTCATGATTACTAATACCCCTTTATTTGTAAAATTCAGTGCAAACAAGTTAATATACTTAACTAATAAATTCCCCCCGAATAATTTATTAGAATCTACTATCCATAGACTTCCTGTATATTCATAATCTTTCCATATATATCATTTTATAGAGAATTACATATTTGGTCAAAGGGATTTATGAAGTCTTCACAGGGAAATTTACTAAACGAAAAGAAATTTTATTCACAAAGAAAAGAAGCTAACAATAAATTGTTAACTTCTCAGCTGAAAGTAAAATATTATCTTTCCTTATCTTCTAATATCTAGGTTGTGATTGAATATTTGTAAGATGAGTATCAAACATATCAATTATTTCAAGAAATCTATCAGCTTCACGGAAAACATGGTCTGCTAATAATGGATGAATGATACTCTTTATTTTACATTGCTCAATTAAATCACGTGCTGTTTTCTTAAAATCCCGAAGAGATGCAACCGACACACGATTTTGATCTAAAAATTGATCTAAAAGTGGGACTGTTTGAGATTGTGGTTTCATAGATTCTAAGTCAATTGCTTGATACATCAATTCATCAAAATCATTGCTAAAATTCCGCGCTGTGTCTACAAGCTTTCTTTCCGATGGATCAAGAAGATGACCAATAAATTTAGCATGGTCTGCCATAATCCTTAAAAAGAAAACATTTTCTTTAATAATAGCATCAGGAAGAGCATCTAATTTACCTTCATTTAATTGTATTAAACGTTTTCTAAAATAATCAGCTTCCCTACTCGTATGGTCAACTAACAATGGAAAGTTATTTTGTCCTGGCAATTTACATGTGAGAATTAATCCTAAAATTTTTCGTTTAAATCCCCAAATATTAGTTGCGGCTTGTTGTACTTCTGAATTAAATCTTTTTATTTGCTCAGGATCTGTTTCATTTGTATAGGAATGTGCAATTTGTTCGATATGTTCAAACAATCGATAAAATTGATTAGCCTCTTCGATTAGTTGAGTATCCTCACATCTAAACCCTAAGCGAAGAAAAAAAGAATGCTCCTTCATGATTCTAGACCAAAAACGAATTTCATTTAATGAACGCTCAACAAACATTACAGATGTAACACCTGTATCAGGATGTAATGTTGTTTCATCCCTATGCATTGTTAATCCCCCCAGTAAATAATGCGCTAGTTCCATTCTTATGAGTAAAAAAATATATAAATGCCATCAATAAAAGTTCATGATGAATATTGTATACATGTAAAATTCAACTTGTATAAGCTTTGCTTGATGAACATATACTGCTCCTCCAGCAAAAAAAGGCTACCAGCTAGATGTAAAGTTCTACTAGTTGGTAGCCTTTCAAAATTTCTATTAAAGCAATACCGAATCCTTATCAGTATCCTGATTCCGTTTCTCTCGCTCTTCTTCTAAACGCTTCATATACACTTCGCCTTCTTTTTCGATAAACTCATTATCCATATCTTGCTCTTTTTTTGAAGTATATAAAACCATGTAGCCACTTAATACGATCCCGACGATTACAAGATACACCCACCATGGTAAAGTTTCCACTGTACTTCATTCCTTTCCTTAGACAAGCCTTATTAGTTTCACTGTATGAGGAAAGAAGTGGATTTATGCTTAAAATTTATTGTGGATTCTTCGCGAAGAACGCTTGTACATATTCCATAAACTCTATTGGTTCCTGGCGAAACGGTGCATGGTATCCTTTTTCAATGATATGGAACGTACTATTCGCAAATAGCTCGTGATACAGTTCACCATTTTTCCAAGAAACGCTCTTATCGTGTCGTCCCCATATAATTAAAGTCGGCACCTTAATTTTATCGGCTTCCATCGCAATGCGGCGCTCTCTCATTTTCGTCAGTTGATCATAATGCTCTTTATCATCGCGACTATTTTTCACTGCATTTTTATTATAATCTGTAATCTCTGTTACAGTTTGTAAGTCCGTTGATAGCGGCGGCACTTCATAGCTTTCTTTTTGCTGGAAAGACTCGATCCCTGTAGAATCCGCTAAAACGAGATGCGTTACTGCATCCGGATATAAATACGCTAAATTGAGAGACATCTCTCCGCCCATCGAATGACCAAGTACTGCGAATTGATCGTATCCGAGTTTCTTCATTAACTTATAATATAAATTCACTTGCGCAGGAAACGAATACTGAAAATCAACTGGCTTAGAAGAACGTCCAAATCCTAAAATATCAACCGCAATAATCGTATGGTCTCGTGCAAGTTCCGGATAAATATCACTAAACCCATCTGAAGAACCACCAAATCCGTGAAGCATAAGTAAAGGCGGCTTCCCCTCACCAATTTGCTTAAAATAAATCGTCTGTCCATCAATTTGTGCCATACTCTCTTTCGTATGCAGCTTCATCATAACAGTATCCTTCACTTCTCCAACCTTCGCAATCGGCTTATCAACGAAGTTACATACGATAAGTAAAACAAGCACAATACCGCTAATGAAATAAAACTTAAACCGTTTCAACATTCCCGTCTCCTTTCTCTTGTTGCTATTTAAAGTTTTTACATTTTTTGGTTATTTTATGATTATTTTTAATTGTAACTATAACAGTTACAATTATACTAAAAAAATATTACTCACTGCCATTGTTAAAGATTACTTTGTAACTATTATAGTTACATATAAAAAGTAAGTCAATTATTTTATTCAATATACTTATAAAGCGAAAATAAAAAAACAAGTATTTTTAGCTATCAGCCAAAAATACTTGCTCTCCTACTTATTACCTCTACTTTTACTCTTTAATAAATTCCTTTGTACTTCTCACTGTATCGATTGGACGAACTAATTTTTCGATTTCTTCACGTTTTGGCTCTAGGAATGGAGGTAATGATAACTTTTCGCCAAGTGTTTCGTATGGCTCATCTCCCATAAATCCTGGGCCGTCTGTTGCAAATTCAAATAAAATTTGTGGTGCAACTCTTGCGTATAATGACTCGAAGAAGTGACGGTCTACATAGCCAGATGAAGGAAGTCCAACGCTACCGATTCTCTCAATCCACTCTTCTAATACAGCGCGATTTTCTACGCGGAATGCAGCATGGTGCACTGTACCAAAACCTTGTCTTGCTTCTGGAAGAACTGTATTATGTTCTACAATGACAGAAGCACCATTTCCACCTTCGTTTACTTCAAATAAATAGAATTCTCCTTCTTGCGCAACCTCTTTAAATAATAGAACTTTTTCTAACACTTCTTTAAAGAAACTAAAGTTCGCGATTCGAATAAATACAGGTCCTAAACCAGTAATTGCATATTCTAATGGAACTGGCCCGTTTTGCCACGGTGTACCTGATTCGATCCCTTTATCTAATTCATCAGATATTAATTGATAGTGTTGATCATCGAAATCAACGAAAGAAAGAGTTTTCTTACCAAATTGCTCTTTAATGCCTGTATGCTCCACTTCAAGACGGTCAAAGCGTTTTACCCAATACTCTAATGCTGCATCAGTTGGAACACGGAATGAAGTTTTTGAAATTTCATTTGTACCGTGTACTCCTTTTGGAATACCTGGGAAGTCAAAGAATGTCATATCTGTTCCTGCACTACCTTTATCATCTGCAAAGAATAAATGATACGTTTGAATATCATCCTGGTTTACTGTTTTTTTAACTAAACGCATTCCTAAAACATGAGTGAAAAATTCATAGTTCTTTTCTGCACTACTTGTAATCGCTGTAACGTGGTGAATTCCTTTTAATTGGTTCATTTTATATTCCTCCAGTGGTTTTAAGTTTTATATTTTCTCTACTATTACTTCTCTTCAATAGGTGCTAAATTCGCTTCAATTTCTGCACGCTGTTCTTCTAGAAACGGTGGTAAATCCAGTTTTTCTCCTAAATGTTCCACATCTCCATCAACTGTAAATCCTGGTCCATCTGTCGCAATTTCAAATAGGATTCCGTTTGATTCGCGGAAATATAAGCTTTTAAAATAGAAACGGTCGATGATTCCTGAAGACTGGAAGCCCCTTTGTATCACCTGTTCTTCCCAATAAGCAAGCTCTGCATCATTTTTCACACGAATTGCTAGGTGGTGAATGCTACCGCGGCCCGGCTTTTCAGTAGGACCATCTAAATATTTCACAACGATTTCTCCAAAAGCTTCTCCTTTAATGGACTGAAAAATCGCTTCTTCGTCATTTCGGCTAAACTCTGTATAACCAAACATCTCTGTAAGTGTACTCGCCATTTTATCAAGTCTACGAACTGTCATTTCCACAGAACCCATTCCTTGGATTTGATGCTTTGCAGGAACTTCTGATTTCTCCCAAGTTTCCCAGTGCTCTACTTTTTCTCCGTTTGAAACGAGTAGTACGAGGCGAAGACCTTCAGCATCCTCAAATTGCAAAGCAGGACGATTTGCATATGTTGTCATTTCACTATGTTTCACATCAAATTCCTCAAATCGTGCTTTCCAGTAATGCAAGCTATCCTCTGAAGGAACAAGTAACCCAATTCGAGTAATCGCATTCGTACCACGGTATGTTTTTCCTACTAAAGGAATTTCGAAAAACGATAGCTCCGTACCTGGACTTCCGGTTTTATCTCCGTAAAATAAGTGATACATTGACGGATCATCTTGGTTTACTGTCATTTTCACACGACGTAAACCAAGTACATTTTTATAAAAGTGATTATTTTCATTTGCATTTTTCGTGACCATTGAAATGTGATGATGCCCTTTAATTTCATACATTGATAATTCCTCCGCTTCATTTTACTAGTCAAGTGATAATTAAAAAATAATATGCTTCTTAGCTTTTCAATTTATTCTCATTATATTTTTGTAAATTCATCTTAGTTTTTACTGAATAAGTTACTTCGTTTTTTAATCGAAAGCAAGTGAGTGTATGTTTTTCATATGACTCAATCGCTTTCGTTACTATCACTTTACATATCAAGTGATAAAAAAGCAAGTAATTCATCTCAAATTCGAGATATTTTTTTGTTAAATAACATTTAGGGTGTAAAATCATTAATTTCTGGATAGCGTCACTATCAAACTAAAGACTTATAGCTCCCCATGCCCATCAAGCTAACAAGAATACACTACCCCAAAACGATAAAAATGAACTTCGTTGCTATAAAAGATAATTTTTTGTTCCGAGGGAATTATAGAATTTTATATCTTTACAATTATTTATGGGGAGTTAATTCATTTTTTCAAGAATAAGTAATTTCTTAAATAAAAGGTCACGTACCTCTTCCTTATGATAATTAATTTTTGGTGATTGATAAGAAATTTAATGAATGATTAGTCGAATATGCTTTCGTAAATCTTAAATGTAGTTTTTGGATAATGTTTGGTCAAGTTGATACTAATACCCTCGATAAACGAAAGAAAATTAAGAGTATTCCGAGAAAAAGCAATTAAAAAACACTCTTAATTTATTTAATTGAGTTATCCTTTCATACAAAAATCTGATTATTCATGTAATTGGCATTCCATTAAAACGCTCATTTACAGAAGAACGTTATTCAAGTGAAGCCCTCTATAATTCAATTACAACACCTTGAAAGTTTCTGATACTATCCTGATCACACTTTTTATATTTAATGTTTTAAGGAAAAAAGCTATACTATAAGCGAAACTAAAAATCAGAAAGGAAATACCAGAACATGGAAAATTACTTGCTATTTATCCTTACAGCACTCCTTATTATAATGATGCCTGGTCCCGGTTTTGCTTTAGTTACAAAAAACACTATCTCTCATGGTAGAAATGGTGGGATAAAGACCGTCTTAGGAACGGTATCTGGAATGATGATTCATACAATAATGGCTACACTAGGACTCTCTGCTATCTTAATGAAATTTGCTATGCTATTTACATTAATAAAATATGCTGGGGCATTTTATTTAATTTATTTAGCTGTAAAGTCAATTAAAAGTGCCTTTTCTAAAAAAGAAGATATGTCAGGTTCAGTGGAAATAAACTCTAAGGATATTGGAACGGTTAAAAGTTTTAGACAAGGATTTACCACGGCAATCTTAAACCCAAAAACGGCTGTATTTTTCCTTAGTTTTCTACCCCAATTTATTGTGAGTAATCAAAGTCATTTCTTCCAATTTCTTTTGTTGGGATTCACATTTACGACTTTGACAGCAATATGGTATTTACTTTATATCTCTCTAATACGTCAATTAAGAACTTTTTTAAGAAAAGAAAAGGTGAACCGTACAATAGAGGGTATTACTGGCACAGTATTATTAGTATTTGGAGTTAGGCTATTTTTCCAAAAATAAATATGTAATAGAGAGAGTTTAAAACTTTCGGTTTTTCCAATAAATGAAGCAATATAAAAAGTATGGCTTTCAAACGGTAAAAAGTTAACAAACGGGTGCGTTTGTGGAGTAAGCTTCAATAAAATAACCAAACTTTTTATAAAAAAGTGAATCGATTATATTAAATAAGAACATGTTTTGATTAACATGTTCTTTATATTTGCCTCTATATCATGATGGTTGTTTTTTGGCCGCGATGGTATTATTACGGAAAACGATCCAATCGAACAAGAAAAACGTATTAAATACAATGATTTAATCACCAATTCTGTAATTTTTCAAAATGTAGTAGATATCACTATAATTTTATGGCAACTAAAAAAGAAGGTTATCGCTTTTCACGCCAAGATTTAGAAAGGCTAAGTCCTTATATGACTATGCATATAAAACGCTTTGGGGATTATGTAATTGATTTACAGAAAATCCCCCAACCAATAGAAGAAGCAATCCCTTTATAAACTCAATAGGTCAAAGTTGGAAAAAAGGAAGTCTATGACCTATTTTTACACGTATCTCGGCTGTACCCCATATTGATATAAAGGCGTTATCCTTTACTATGATTTCTCAGAAAGAATAACGCCTTTTTCTTTTTAGGGGGTATTTTGTCTAGTTAGCTTAATAGCGATGTGGTTCTACCCCTTATAAATGTTACAAAAATCTTTCAAATAGCTCTAACTTGCACAATGCTTCCCGTTAATATAATACGCTGATTCTGTGAAAACCGTAAATACAACCTCTACTTCTGGAAGCCCAAAATCCATTACATATGTAGTAATGGCCTTGGCAAATCGATCACGAATTTCCTGTCCACGCTCGAACCATTTCACTTCAATAAGAGGAAACGCTTCTATTTCTTCTCCATTGAATACAAACGTAGAACTTGGTAGTTCCAACGTAAAATTATCCGTACCACACTCACAAATCTCTGCGAGCTCTTCTACTAATGGCTTGCTTATGTGTTTTAATTGTTCAGTAGTAATTCCACGAAACACAACATGCGGCATGTGAATCCCTCCGTTAGCTAGTTTTATATTTGCTCACATCATAGCACAATTTATTTTGCTACACTAGAATCTATTGATACATTTCAATGACATTCTTAAGAATGATCCTATGTTATTGAAGCAATACAAGTATTGTAACTATTTAAAACATGTGAGAGCTCGGTAATTGGGTAAATAAAAAATGCCTTATCATTCCCCCTGTAAGGAGGCATGAGAGGATCTCTATTAGGAAAAGGATGGTGCGCTTATATATTTAAAAAAGAAAGGACACCCTAAAGTGCCTTCCTCCGACTTGATAACCACTTTAATTTTAATAACATTGAATATTATTTTACCACGTTAAGTAATGTTGGTCGTTGAGAAAGTCAAATACGTAGTGTTCATATATAGTGACCCCTAAGATCAAACAAGATTTAATACAGTTTTTTGGTTGATCCAAAAACAAACGAGAAATCTAAAACCGCGCCAGAATAGGAATGTATGAAAAAATGCATAGGTCCATAGAACGAAAAAAGGAGGTTCAGAAGCTGGCGTGAAAATTCAATTAGAGTATGAACTGATTTCTGGAGAATTTTTAGAAACAGCTGTAAGAGATGGAACAAGTAGCGATTGCCGTTATGGACAGGAACGTACGCAAACATTAGAGCCAGGGGAACTTTCTTTTCGTGATCTTGGCTATTTTTCTATTTATGATTTAGAAAAAATTGCGGATCGAAAAGCATTTTATGTGTCACGTATTCGCTGGAATACACAAGTCTATCAAAAAGAGAAAGGTGGAAAATGGAATCTTCTCGATTTAGAAAAATTGACGAAAGACCTACCTGAAGGACAAATACTAGAATTACCGGAAATCTATATAGGGCTTCACCAAAAACATAAAACACGCCTTGTCATATATCGTCTAACACAAACTGAGTGGGCGAAACGTTTGGAACATCACAAGAAAGCGAAAAAGAAGATGCCGAAATATGCAAGTCGTATCAACCTTCTTATTACGAACGTATCTAGTAAACACCTTCCACACAATGAAGTGTATGAACTGTATTCTTTACGGTGGCAAATTGAAATTATATTTAAAACATGGAAGTCTATTTTTAAAATTCATGAAGTGAAACCTGTGAAACTGGAACGATTTCAATGTCATTTATATGGGCAATTAATTGGTTTGTGTTTGGTAGCTAGCATTACATATCGAATGAGAAGGCTTATATGGGAGAAAAAACAAAAAGAGGTTAGTGAGTATAAGTGTACATATATCGTCAAAATTTACTTCTCTAGTATACACGACGTGCTTTTCACAACCTTTCAACATCCTGTATCAGTGCTAACCAGGCTCTTCCAGGATCTTGTCAAAAACGGACGAAAAGCACGAAGGTATAAGTGTCGTACACCGTTCGATATCCTTAGTATCACTCAAGAATGTACGAAAAGACTTCACAAAGCCGTATAAAAAATACGAAATCCAGAGAGTCTTATTTGAGTATGTCCAAAACGGCACTCTTCTACTCCCTATTGTAAAAAAATGAGTCCAATGCCAAAAGGCATCGGACTCATTTTTTTAAACTTGATGGCTATGGTCCTATTGGGCGGCTTTTTTTATGTTCGTTTAATTATGCTTGATATGCCATGCTATCTGGAAATTCCTCGTTCTTTCTAAGACATCGCACAATCCTAGTACACGCACAATTAAAATAATGTTCTCTCATATTTAATGAATCCACTGGAGCTTGCTCTAGGTCATAAAACATTCGTTCCTTTTTATTATAGTGCATCTTACCTATTTTAGCGGGTGATTCAGAAGGATAGTATTGATAAACAACTATCTCTTCATCCTCAAATTCTTTAGTCATTAATAAACATATTGCCATAAATAAGGGCCCCTTTATTTATATTGAATTTCATGTTTGAAGTTGTCTGAGAAAAATGATTTCCTGATTTCTAGTTTGAAGTTGTTGAAAATGACTAGTCTTCTTTTAAAAATTCAATGTTGATTCTATCAACTTCAATTTCAACATGCTTGTTAAAGTATTCACTGTGTTCCGGGAATATTTCATCTTCGTCTGTAATAATAGTCCCTGCATCAATAAACCCACGATTTAATATTCCACTAATACGATATTCGAAAGAATTATCAATTCTCTTTAAATTTTTCACTCCATCTATTCCTTCATTTATTTCAATACTATCAAAAACTGTAATGTCGAGAATAACAGGATAATTTTTTCCTTCTTCAATTTTATATGGACAAACAGTGGAGAATCCCGTAAACACTACACCGTTAATATTTATTGTAACCTCCTCTTCGATTAACTTATTGGTTTTTTCTACATACGCCATGTATTTCATATTTTTTCCTCCTATTATTAATCAGCAGGGTTTATAGATTAATAATCTACGTTTCAATAATACTCTTCTTGGCAGGGTAAAGATGTTACTGTAAATGAAGTCTATTAACCTAGTAACAGTATGAAAAAGAAACCAGCTCTTTATTTGAGCTAATTTTTTTATATCTTTGTTTGTTGCGCTATACTCCGTATGTCATTTCTTCCAAAAATTCTCCGCCATTTCTCAGGCATATTACTATCCTAGAAATCGCACAATTAAAATAATGATTTCTTGTTCCGATTGATTCTTCTGGAACAGGTTCTAAATCATAAAACATTTCCTCTTTTTTATGAAAATACATTTTCCCAACTTTTTCTGGTGATTCAGATGGATAATATTGATATACAACTATCTCTGCATCTTCAAATTCTTTATTCATTGTTATATGGATTCCCATAGTGTATCTCCTCCATTTTTATTCTGCATCTATATCAGATATCTTCCAAGGGCGACCGGATCTTAAAGTTGCATTATGTGCTGTTTTATAATCAGTTTTAAAAATCCCTTCAAATCGAGATTCGAATATTTCATGTCTAATTAACTCCATATCATTTGATAAAAAATCATGTTCTTTAAAAGATTCTTCTTCAATTATTTCCTTTTAACTATTTCATTTCATTTTTAATAAAAAAACAGCCTCACTAAGCGTATTAACACTTAATGAGGCCACTTTATTCACACTATTAATTATGGAACGTCGGTTTATAGAACGAACGATTATCAAGAGCAAAGACACGTTCAGTGTATTCGCCTGGTTTTGTGCGTCCTAATGCGCGGTCCATCATGTTCATTTTTGCATCTAAGTTATCGATGTAGTGCAGAATTTCTGCTTCTTTTACTAACGGTGGTTTTGGGCTACCCCATTCTGCTTTTCCGTGGTGAGAAAGGACGATGTGTTGAAGAATTAATACTTCTTCTGCATCGATTTGTAGCTCGTCTGCTGCTTTACCAATTTCGTTCACCATAATAGAAATGTGGCCTAATAAATTTCCTTCTAACGTGTATGTTGTAGAAATTGGGCCAGATAATTCGATTACTTTACCAAGGTCATGTAAAATAACGCCTGCATATAGTAAGTCTTTATCTAACGATGGGTATAAAGCCGCAATAGCTTTCGCTAAATCAAGCATCGATACAACGTGATAAGCTAGTCCCGATACGAACTCGTGATGGTTCTTTGTCGCTGCTGGATATTCTAAAAATTCGTTTTGATGCTTATTTAACAAATGTCTTGTTAGACGTTGAATGTTCGGGTTTCTCATTTCAAATATGTATTGCGTAATTTTTTCAACCATATCTTCTTTTTTCACTGGTGCTTTTTCTACGAAATCCGATATGTCCGTTACTTCATTTTCATTCGCAACACGGATTTGTTTCACACGTAATTGAATACGTCCTTTGTAGTTTAAAATATCACCAGCTACTTTAACGATTGTTTCTGCTACATATTGTTTCTCAACTTCTGGCGATACGTCCCATAGCTTCGCTTCAATATCTCCACTTGGATCTTGTAAGATTACTGTTAAAAATGGTTTCCCATTGCTTGCTAAACCTTTTGTCGCTGTTTTAATTAACAAGAAAACATCGACTTGTTCACCAACTTCATATTCTGCAATTTTCTTTTTCATTCGAATTCCTCCACCATATCAGTTACTTTTAGTATAGCACACTACAACTCATTTTCTTTACGCTTATGCGTTAATTTTATAATCTGTTTTTCTGTAAAATATGTTAGCAAATGTGCATGACATGTAAAGAAGATGACTTGTCTATCTTGCGCAATTTCCTTTATTAGTTCAATCGTACGATTCGTCCTTACCGCATCAAAATGCACGAAACTATCATCAATAATAAACGGATAATCATGCTCAAATGTTTTCGCTAATGCAAACCGTAACGATAAATATAACTGCTCTGCTGTCGCTTGGCTTAGTTCATGACTGTAAAAACGCATACCGTCGTTACGTTCCACAATAAAAGGTTCCGCCTCTGACGGTGAAAAGATTTTACTATATCGTCCGCCTGTTAAATAGACGAAATACTCTTCTGATTTTTGTAAAATACGAGGAAGGTGTACCTCATGATAATATTGCTTCGTTTTCGTTAACACTGTCTTTGCCGCCGCATAAGCAGCCCATTTCTTCACTTGTTCACGCACTTGCGCTTTTTTCATTTCCCATTCGTGCATTAAATCGCCGTACGTACTGCCTTCTTCTAAATTCGCAATTTCCATACGATGTTTCGCAATACGCTCTGTCAGTTCTTTTTCTTTTGCCAGACAGTTTTGCGCGGCCGTCATTTCTTGCTTTAATTTTTCATCATAACCGTCAGCTTCATAATGTTCAGCTAATGATAAACTCGTTAAACGCTGTTCTAATAGATCAATTTGTGGTAATAAACGCCCTACTTGTTTCTCAGCATCTTCACGTTTTTCCGCCAGTTTACCTGCCTCTAAAAACATCTCTTCATCTGTAGAATATGCGATATGCCATAATCCATCTCTTTCTACTAATAGTTGTTTCAATTGCTCTTGCGTGAACTCGTATTCTTCTTGCCATTCCGCTAATTTCTCTTTTAGCTGCTTACAAGTTTGGCGCTTCTCTTTCTCATTTTGCATACGACTTTGTGCCTCGTGCAGCTTACTATATTCTGCGCTACCGATAACAGTTTCTAGTTTATGTTCAAATTGCGAAATCATTTCATATAATGAAGATTTTCGCGCGCCTTGCTTCTCTAATTCGCGATATAATTGCTGCATTTTTTCCATACGCTCAAACGCCGGTAATATGTGCGCATACGTATAAAACTCAGGGAACGTATAGCGCATTTTATACACATTTACTTGTTCGCTAATGCGGAACGTTTCTCGCTCCCATTCCTCATACGATGAAACGACTTTATCATATGCGCGCTCCATTTGCTGTAACTTATATGACTCACGCTCAAATAATTTACGTATCTCTTCATCTTTTTCTAATTGATAACGAACTGACATTGCTTCTTCACTTTGTCTCCCGCCAGCACTTTGCTGAAGAGTAAGAAGCTCTTCTTGTAATCCACTTGACGGATCTTTATATAAAACGAGGGCAAGAACGATCCCTACAAAAATAATGACACTAATAAATAAGAGTAGGCGGTTGTCCATAAATAAGCTTGTGAATAAAACGACTGTGTTAATAAGAAGTAACAGAAGACAAACTCTTTGCCACTGTTTTTTCTTTTGCACTGCCGCTCCTGCCTTCTCTTCATACTTGCGCTTCATTCTCTCTGCGCCCATACCGATAAACGCCGCATCTTGGAATGACTTTTCTTTCTCAACTAGCGTATTTCGTTCTTCATCCGCTAACATTTGTTGCTTAACCTGTTTTATGTTTTCTTCTTGTTCTTCTAATTGCTCCTGCGCTACTTTAAAACGCTCATCCAGCTGTGTTTTTTGCGTTTCTAGTTCGCGCGCCTTTTGCACCGTTTGCGTAATTAACTCTTTCGTTGCCAAACTCATATCAAACGAAAGAACTGTTTCTTTTTCAAAAGTAGCACCGATTTGTTGCTCTAGTTCTGCCAGTTCTTCTTTTATATTCGTAATTGTTCCTGTCATATCACGCATTTCTTGGCGTGCATTTTCGTAAGACATATGCTGCATACGAAGTTCTTCTACATAACTTTCTTTTTGTAAAAACTCTTCATCTATTTGAATCGATTCCATTTCCGATTGCACATTCTCTATTTTTTTCTGGAGCGAATCAACTTGTAATTGGAGCGGCTCCATCTTCGCCTTAATCGCTTCATAGCGCGCCATCCCGTTTACAGGAAATTGTCCGCTCTCATTTTCTAACACTTTCTCATACGCACGCTTTTCAATAACGAGAGGCTCAAGCGCAGCTAATATTTCATAATCTTGCTTTCGCTTTTCTGCACTCTCTTTTTCCACGCGAACAAAAGCTAGCTTCTCTTCACTTTCTTTTAACTGCTCCACTTGCTTTTCATACGTGCCAATTTTCCCTTGCCACTCTTTCATCTTCTCTTCAAGCTTCTTCATCTCTTGCAGTGACACGTTAATTTCTGGTTTTCGCCCACTCGGCTTAAAACGCTGATCCATTTCTTTCTCTAGCTTTTTATCTAGCTGTAATAACGCATCGCTTCCGACTGCACTTGCCGAAAATAAATAATTTCCGATATCCGCTTCGCCTAGCTGATGAATATTTTGAAGACCGTGCATATCAAATGAAAAGACAGATTCAAATAAACTTTCATTCATCCCGCTTAATATATCGTTTAAAATTTCCTCGCCGCCCGTTTTCCCGTCTTCAAAATAAACGGTCACCTCGCCAGCTGCCGTCTTTGGCAATCGCTCAATTTTCAAACGGCCGTACTTCTCTGTTTGCACAGTCATCGCACCGCCATACTTGCCGCCTTCTTTCGGCTCATAACGGCGCTGTCCCCTCGTCGGAAAACCGAATAAAATACTTTTCATAAATGAGCGAATTGTCGATTTCCCCGCTTCATTTTCACCGTACAACACCGTCAGCAATGACAGATCCATTTCCACATTCTCTAATTTTCCGTACCCATAAATATGGAGTTTTTCAATTCTCATTTCTTATCCCTCTCTTGCTGGAATAATTGCTCTAAAATAATATTTTCTGCTTCTTTTTGAATCTCTTTCTTCTCTTCTTCTGTAAAAGATTCAATACTATTACGCGCTACAGGAGATGTCCAAATCGTGCGTAACACACCGTCCATATTAGTGAAAGCTTCTAGCTCTTTTAGCACACTACCGACGAAATGATTTTCTTCTTTCAAACGCTCGATTTCCGCAAAAGAAACCGTCTCATTTTTCCACTTCATCGCATATACGAAGTCTTTTCGCTCTTCGCCCGCTGCTAAAATATGAAAAATCTCTTCCACACGTTTTTCATCACGTAAATAAGGAGAAAGTGGGCCTTGTCCTGTAAATACGACAGTAAGTAGCGTCCCTTCCTCTTCTCTTCGGTATTCATTCATCGCACTCGATACGTTCGTCATAAGTTCATCAACAGTTTCAAGTCCATCAATATTCACTTCAATTTCATCCCATACAACATCTGCCGTATGGAAAAATGAACATTGCGATCCTTGTTTCGTAAGTTCAATCAGATATGCACCCTTCTCGCCCGTTTCCTTACGATGACGTCCTTGTATATTCCCTGGATAAATAATGTACGGCTCTTCTGATAAAATCTCACGTTTATGTATATGGCCAAGAGCCCAATAATCAAACTGCTTTTCTTTTAGCTCACGAATTTGAAACGGTGCATAGCGATTATGCTCTGCATCCCCTTCAACACTTCCGTGAAGCATGCCAATATGAAAAGGCGCATCACTCATTTTCGTATACTGCGCTGTCATATTATCCGTTACCGCTTGCTGCAAATAACTAAACCCGTAAATAGAAGCTAACAACTCACCATTTTTATAAAACGACTTCTCTTCTACATAAGGCTCCGTAAACACATGAACATTTTCCGGAAACTCAATTGCTGCCCAGCTTCCCCCTAAATGATCGTGGTTACCGTGAATAATAAAAACAGGGATATCGTACTCCGACAGTCTCTTCATTTGCTCGCGCACAAACACTTGCGCCCTCAAACTTCTCGTCTCCGCATCATACAAATCCCCGGCTAGTAATACGAAATCAACGCGCTCTTGAATCGCTTTATCAACAATACGTTCGAACGATTCAAACGTACTTTGTTTCATTCTTTCCCAAACAGACTGCGGTACATTCATTTCCATCCCTTTAAACGGACTATCCAAATGCAAATCAGCCGCATGTATAAACTTCACTTGTTTCACAAATAACGATCCTTTCTATATTTCAAAAGTTTCATTTTATCCGCATGAGCACAAACAATACATGCTCAATTGGTGAAAACTAGTAATAAGCAGGAAATAAAAAACTCCCCACTGATTAAAGTTTCACTTTACCCCGTATTAACGGGCAGTAAGCCTAAGAAGTCAGTCTGAAAGCAAACTGCCCGTAAATACCCGATTGGTTCCACTAATAACTAGTGGGGATGAAAAGACTCCCCACTAGTTAAAGTGTCACTTTATTGTAACACGCAATGTCATATATTTCTTTGCATATTCTAGTGATTTATGCCAAAATAGTTATAAGATTCTGATTTTTATCATTGGAGGGAATTTTCATGGGAGTATACGTTCTAACAGTCTTTGAAAAAGATGGTTCTAAAGCATTAGACAAATCATTCGAGGCGGCAACTGAAAAAGAAGCGAAAGCAAAAGGTGAATCTATTTTACAAGAAAAAGGATTGCACGAAAAAACACATCGCTGTACATCTTCTGCAGGTAAGCTCGTTTTATTCCAGCGCTAAAAAAAGAAGCGTCATCCGCTTCTTTTTACTCTACTATATCTTCGTCACACCACGTAAACACCACATCTAGAATGCGATTACCGATACGTACGCGCTTATTCCATTTTCCTGTTTGGATCTGATGTTGCAATTCTGCTTTCATCTTTTCCGTCCAGTCGTGAATCGTTTCACTACCGTTGTACGGATATATGCTTGGAAACTCTTCCTGCAGTAGATGCAAGCTCTCTGCATCAAAATGAAAATGGAAGAAGTAGTTTGCTGTAAGCGATGGTTCTTGCAATCGTAAAAAATGATCATCAACTTGCTTTCTATTTCTATAGAAAGTAAAGATATTCACTTTACCGCTCGTAATTTGGTCAATTTGAATTTCGTGCTTCTCTATAATCACGTCTTGCCCACCTCGTTATATACTATCCTTAGTATATATGTCTTTTGCAACAAAGTTAACCATTTTCGCGCGAAATTCATTTCCTTCATTATATTACCTGTACCTCCATATGCAATCAGAACAAATAAAAACAAAGTTGAAGGGGAGCGATCACATGTATTTCGGAAGCAAAGGTTGGTATGTAAAAGAACTTAAAAAATTAGGTATCCGTACTTATGAAGGTAAAAAACTAGAATCGTATCGTACGCATGTATTATCTAGTTTACTTGAGAGAATGAAGAAAGCTTCGGCTTAATAGGTTTAGGAAGCAACTACGGTTGCTTCCTTTTTATTTATTAAATAAAAAGGAAATCATAATACCTTATTCTACCTCTATCGTTATACCCCCTTGATAGAAACCACCCGTTATCAACTGAATCTCTATTACCAAATACTCTTCCAAATAATCATTCGTATATATTTTAAATTCGCCAAACTTATTAACCCGCCCACTTCCAACAAGCATATCACCACTCGTTATGACAATGATTGAATAAGGCTCTGCACAGCCCGATACATAATTAGCACCATATTTCACAAAACCTATCTTTATTTCCTTATGAACTTTAGTAACTGAATCTATACATTTCTTATTACGCAACTTATCCTCTCTCTCTTCAGCCCTCGAAAGCACTCGATTCCTGCTAACCTTTTCTGAAGAGAAAGCAACATTTCCAAGCCAATTAAACTTATCAAATTTAGTAATAGGTAGAAACATCTACGTTAACTCCCCCATTCTTCCAACACGTTCAAGGTTGCGATAAAAGAAAACAGTTTTACTTTTTCATTCAATTTCGCACTGTTAATTTGTATTGAACACATAGAATACTGTTTTTTACCCCAGATGCTATGAAAACACTACACAAAAGGAACCACACTCCATTCAATATAAATCCGCCTTCAAATATGTTAATAATAATTATGTTGCCAATGATTAAGAGAATCCATGAAATAGAATACTGTTTTCCATTTGTAATATATAAAATTTTATCCTTATTACAGGCTATAATTCCCCCACCTTGCCAAACACCAATAGCAAAAGAAAAAAGCGTAACTGCCAGTAACTCTGCTTGTAAATCTCTAGTCATTGGTTGCGGCGCCGTATAAGTAATAATCCCTATCATCATGAGAAAAGTAATAATATGTATCCAGTTTAATTTTGTTTGTTTGCTTTGCAGCCAAATAAAGAAAATTACTACAGAAATTAAAAACAAAGTTGCCATTTAATTATTCTTCTTCCTTTCCCACATTAAAAACGTCTGTGTAATGCAATTAGAGCGTTCTTAAATCTCTCATACTTTCTAAAGCATAACATGAGAAAGAAATAAAAAAATCGTACAAAAGGGCAAGCCTATAATGTACGATTGGGCATATATAATGTTTTAAAAATGAATTAATTTCCTTTCAATAGATACAGCTACTGCTTCTGACCTTGAATTAACACCTAATTTATTGTATATATTTGTTAAATACGCTTTTACCGTTCGCTCAGCTATTCCCATATCGAATGCAATTTCTTTATTCTTATTTCCACGCGCAATAGCTTTCAACACAAACAATTCTTTTTCTGTTAAGTTATTTTCTTCAACCATATTAGCATGTATTTCTTTCCTTTTATAATTCACTATCTTTTCCATAATATTGGGTTGTAGTAATATCTCACCTCGAATAGCCGCTTCCAATGTTCGAAACAAATTCTCACGATCCGTATCTTTTAGCAAATATCCTTTTGCTCCTAGCTCAATTCCCTTTAACATTAATTCATCTTCGTTATAAGTAGTTAATATAATAATCGGCGTATGATTTTGTTTTTTATTTAAAGCTTCAATTGTTTCTAAACCACTCATTTTAGGCATATTTAAATCCATTAAAATAACATCAGGTTCCTTTTTTTCTATGAAAGAAAGGGCTTCTTCTCCATTTGCAGCCTCACCTATAATTTGAAATGAATCACTCGTTTCTAATATTAATTTCAGACCTTCTCTTACAACGAAATGATCATCCACAATTAATACGTTATACTTCATGGCTATCTCCTTCATTATTGATAGGTACTTGAATATACACTTTCGTACCCTTCATCTTTTCACTCAATATATGTATTTCTCCATTCATCAATCGAACACGCTCATTTAAGCCAATTAAGCCGTAATGTCCAGGACTCTTACCGATATCTCCAGTGTCAAAACCAATTCCATTATCTTCAACTTCAATAGTAAGTTTTTCAAGATCATCGATATATTCAACTTTTAAATTTACCTCTGTTGCCTGCGAATGTTTTGCGATATTCGTTAAACATTCACTAATTACATATAAACAATGTTCCTTTACTAAGCTTGAAATATGCGGAGGGCTTTGAATAGTAAATCTCACGTGTATAGACGTAGCCTCAGAAAAACGTTGAACTTCTTCCTCTACTGCTTTATTAAATGAATTGGTAGTATGACGCAAATCATCAATAACCAGCCTTGCATCATGTAAAGTTTGTCTCGCTCTTATCATAGTTTGTTTCATAATCTCTTGAGATCGCACTGTATTCCCTTTTTGCATATGGGCATCTATTGCTTCCAATTGCATAATTAAGCTCGCTACACCTTGCGCTAACGTATCATGTAAATCTCTTGCCATTCGCTGTCTTTCATTAGCTAATGTCAATTCTTCTACTCTCATATATGCAGACTCTAACTCTTGAAGGTAGCTCTGTATACGATTCCGTGCATCATATTGCTGCTTATTAATATAAGAAAAAGGAATAATAATTGCTAACACTAACAGAAACATAGAGATAAGAATAGCTAATTTATTCACACCATAATTTATACTAATTGCAGTACAAAATATTGCATACATAAGAGTAAAAACTGCTATTACTTTAAATATATTGTGATAAACATATAGACTTTGGGCAATTAAAATAGGGGTTAATCCAACAAAAATTGCTATCGAAGCATTTGATGCAATGAATGCTGCCAAAAACACAATGAACAGTTGTACAAAAAAGAAATATAACAATTGCCTATTCCTTAATGAACTAGCATACCAATGAAAAACAGTATGAATAACAATGACCATTGTAAAGAAGAAATTATCCATCGAGAGAATATTATTACGAAATTCTAAAAGCAATGAAGCTATATATACGAGTGTAATCCATAAAACAATAAACCTTCTCGGAATAAATACCGCTTCCAATACATTTTTATCCAAATCAATATTTGAATTTATTTTTTTCATATTCGACCTCCACCATTATATTATACAAGATGCAGCTTACATTTTGATAAAGTGAAACTTTAATCATTGGGGCTTTTGTCCATCCCCATTAGTTATTAGCCCTCACCAATTGTGCTTTTATGGACAGCCCGACCCCCACAAATAGCGGGATAAGTTACTGATTCCGCCTCATCCTCATTACCAAATATAAATATGAAATATTGCATATCGAAATGCATTGATGTCTTTGTAAGCGCTTACTATAATGGGATTATACAGATTTATTACATCTTACTACTAAAGGAGGCAATCATATGGAAATCGCAATGGCAGTTTTAAACTTTGTAGGTGGAGTAATTCCATTAGTTCAAGAGCTTTTAAAAGCATTCATGTAAGGTTATCATTCAGCAATCATTTATAAGAATTCTCATACAAATGATCTGTATTTCAAAAACAAATTGATACACAGATCATTTGTGTGAGAAGACTTTATACGAGAACTATGTAACCTAGCAGAACAATAATGATGCATCTATCTCAAGTTGGAAAAAGACGCTCACAAAAGCGTCTTTTTCTTATATTACTATGTATTCAGGAGAAATCGATTTTATCAAATGGATAAACGACGACTTTCTGTTCCCCTTTATTTTTTACTAATGAAATAACCACCCAAACCAAAAATGCTATAATAAACCCAATCAAACTAAGGGGCACATTCATCTTGCACGGAAAACACATTCAATTTCACAAGTTTGGCAACCCAAAAGATGTATTACAAGTGGAATATAAAAATATAGAATCATTAAAAGAGAATGAAGTTCTCGTTCGCATGTTAGTTAGACCAATTAATCCATCTGACTTAATTCCTGTTACCGGAGCGTATGCCCATAGAATTCCGTTACCTAACATACCTGATTATGAAGGCGTTGGTATTGTAGAAGATGTGATTGGAAGGCTTAAAAATAAATATGACAACGGCACATTAGGTAAGAAAAAATCAAAAAACGCTCAAGTGTTACTAGATAGTTTAATACCAATTGGAATGCTCCTTGGCTGTATAATCGGTTTGATTTTCGGCATGTTTTTCCCAGATTATTCACTTCTTGCAGTGAGTTTAGGAGCTGCAATCGGCTATTTATTTGGCTTTTTTGCTTATGAATTTTATAGCAAGGCAGGAAACAATTATTCATAATCCAAGAACAGAAGCGACCTTGGAATAAGCAAGGACAAAAAAATCCCCTCAAAGCATAAGCTTCGAGGGGTGAGCCTGTTGTTTATTTACTTATATACGTACAGCTGTACCACTTACAGCAACCATTAACATTCCATCACGAACAACTTCATAATCTACATCAATACCAACGATAGCGTTCGCACCTTTTTGTTTTGCAAGTTCTTTCATTTCATCCATTGCGATATCACGAGCTTCTTTTAGCTTGCTTTCGTAAGAACCAGCACGACCACCGACAACATCACGAACAGAAGCGAATAAATCGCGGACAATATTTGCACCCATAATAGCTTCACCATTTACAATATCGATATACTCAATAATTTCTTTACCTTGAATTCCAGACGTTGTTGTTACAATCATGACTGACACTCTCCTAATAAGTTGTAGTTTGAATAAGCTTTCTTATGTCTTTATTATGACATGGAAAAAGTATCTAATCTATTGAATTACCTTACAGGAGTGTGACAAT
Source organism: Bacillus cereus group sp. MS39 (assembly GCF_040448665.1). Classification (NCBI taxonomy): domain Bacteria; kingdom Bacillati; phylum Bacillota; class Bacilli; order Caryophanales; family Bacillaceae; genus Bacillus; species Bacillus cereus group sp. MS39. The sequence goes on from NZ_CP123058.1 coordinate 4,392,674, forward strand.
TTTGTAAGAATAAAGCGCCTATTCTATTTAATAAAGCGCTTTAACATTTGGATACATAAACGATTCTCTATTTTCTTTCCAATCCTTTTCTACTTCTTTAAAAGTTGGTCGCCCTAATTCTTCCTTGTTTTTCTGTTTACGAAACCATTTCTTTACATACTTCTCTCCATTTTTGTTTTGAACTGTACAAAGGAAACTGTTACTACTATCCTTTACTATTTTTACAATCACGAAAAGACACCTCTTCCCTTTTAAATAACATAATAGAACTTGATCTTTTACTATAAGCCCTTCCTCTCTTATAGTCATACGACTCCTCGGTCGCGCCAAAGTTGTAAGATCAAAAAACGATATTCACTATGTTTACATTTTGCATAATTGATATGTGAAGTAAATATTATTTAAAGAAATCAGAGTTATAAGCATTATGCTTATCAAATATTTTATAAATTTCTAACTTATCATCTAATTTTGCATCTACTAAAATTAATATATTTCCATCGTAAATGTATTCTTCATATTTCTTAGCGTGTTCTTCAGGAATTCCTAATCCGATAAATGCTCCTATTAAACTTCCAGCTCCTCCGCCAATACCGGCTCCTCCGATAGCTGCTGCGATAGGTCCTGCCGCTACGATTGGACCCATTCCAGAAATGGCAAGTATACCAAGACCTGTTAATAAACCTCCGAGTCCGCCTGCTACTCCTCCTGCCACAAGCCCTGTCGCTGAAAAGATATCCGCTTTATGTGCAGTTTCATGATTCACTTTTTCACCCGATTTTTCTTCCAGATGTTCAATTTCCTTTTGATCCTTTGCAATAGCTGAAATATTATCAGCTGGATATCCTTTATCTTTTAATTCATTAATAACGAATGCCGCATCATCGATTTTTCTAAAAACACCTACTATTTTTCTATCTACATTCATAACTATTAACCTCCTAAAGTTTTATATAATGTATCTTTATCTTTCTTCATTTCTGTATACACTAATCTTCTTATTAACATAACCATTTATGAAAAAAGCGAATAGTAAAAGCATTACAAGCGAACTACTTAACAAGTAAATTAAATCAAATGTAATATCAATCATCATTTCATTCATGTATACCAGACTCCTTTTTATTTAAAGTAAAAGTATATTTTTATAGACTAGAAATCTTATCATTCCTCTTCAGTCAATCTCTTTGTAGTATATGTATACCCTTCGTAACGCTTTCTAAACGTAAAAAACTATAATTATATTTTTTTACGTTTATATGTTTAACATTTTTTAAAACGGGTATGTTTATATTGTTATGCTTACTATATGGAAAGGAATATTTCGATGAATGCAATCCAATCTACTACTATTCTTTATAATGAAACACCTACAATAACGCAGATTCATCATTTTTATGCTTTAATGACAACATTTCAAACGAATGTATTTATAAGTAAACATGGAACACTTACTTCTATTAAAAACTTAAGCACATTAGTATCCTTTTTCCTTACTGTAAAAAAGAGAGAGCTTGTATTATTTATCTTTGAAGGAATAGATGCAAAAAAAGCTTTAAGAACACTCTTTCCTTCTTAAAAGTTATATGATCCCCCTATTCCCTCGATTGTTACTTTTCATATATAGTTTTATATTTCAAAATGATTTCCTCTATGAAAAATGAGCCCCCTAATACAATAGGGGGATTTCTAGTTTGGCCTTATGAAAACTGATATAATATATATTACGTTTTTCATTCTTTACAATAGAAAACTTTGAATAACCTTGAAGGTAGGAATTTTTAATGAAATCGAAAGCAAAATTTAGTATTCGCTACAAAATTATGGCTGGTTATTTAGTTATCATTTTGTTCTTACTTATTTCTTTCATTATGCTAAACAATGAGATTTCTAGTTTACAAAAATCTCGTAATTTTATTATTGATCACGATTTTAAAGTTCTTAATTTAACGAATCAAGTGGAGAAAGAATTGCTAACAATTGAAAATAAAGCGAAAGGATTTATCACTTCTAATGATGCAAATTACGTTCAATCCCTTAACGCTGCGGAAAAGGATTACGAAAAACATTATCAAGATCTTTTTGCTCTATTAGAGGATAACCCCTCTCAGCAAGAAAAATTAAAACAGATTAATGAAAACATTACTAGTTGGATTAATAAAGAGATTCATCCACTCATTACGAATAGTAATAATAATAACGTACAAGCAATCGATACGACTCAAATTCAATCATTACAATCGCAGGTAACTAACTTCCGCAGCACTGAGGAGCAACTAACGAAAAAAAGAGCTGCACAATTAGATACTGAAAATAGTAAATTAGAGCTTTGGTTATACAGTTTATTGTTCTTACTTTCTTGTATTTCTATTATCGTTTCACTCTATATTTCGAATTCCATTACAAAAACGATTAAAAATGTAATTCAAGCTATTACATCCATTTCTTCTAAAGAAAAAATTACGGAAAGAATTCATGTAAATACACATGATGAAATAAAAGATCTTGCTCATACAACAAATCACCTACTAGACGAAATATCGAAAAGAGAATGGTTACAAACTGAGCTTGCAGAATTAATTTTAATGTATCAAGGTGTATCTTCTATTGAGATGTTCGGTAACAAAATTTTGAGTGGAATTATACAAAAAACGCAAACTTCTTGCGGTGCATTCTATGTACGTGAAGAAGTTGAAGAAACTGTCTACTATGTGAAGAAAGCTTCTTTCGCTGATCAAGGTGCTGATATTGGAAAACAATCTATTAAAATGGGGGAAGGTTTAATTGGGCAATGTGCTTTAGAAAAACAAAGCTTTATTCTTCGAGAAATACCAGAAGAATTTCGTTATGTCACTAGCGGCTTATTAGAAATACGTCCTCAAAATCTACTAGTCGTCCCTATCTTATTTGAAGATAAAGTGATTGCAGTAATGGAGTTAGTAAGTGTAACTGAGATCTCAGACTTACATCAAGATTTAATCCAACAAACTGTTGATAATCTAGGTTTAACAATCCATAGTATTATGGGACGTATGCGAATTCAAACTCTTTTACATGAATCACAAGCAATGACAGAAGAGTTACAAGTTCAATCAGAAGAATTGCAAACGCAAGCGGAAGAACTACAAATGCAAGCCGAAGAATTACGAACAACGAATGAACAATTAGAGTCTAGAACTGAAGAGGCTGAGCAAAAGACAGCTGACTTACAAATTACTAAATTAGAATTAGAAGAAAAAGCAAGCGAGTTGTTACGTAGCTCAAAATACAAATCAGAATTCCTAGCAAATATGTCACATGAATTACGTACACCATTAAATAGTATTTTACTATTATCTGAAATGTTAAGAGAAAATCATGATAATCATTTATCCGATGATGAAATTGAATTAGCAACCGTCATTCATTCATCAGGGAAAGATTTACTTACTTTAATTAATGACATACTAGATTTATCTAAAGTAGAAGCCGGAAAACTAGACGTCATTTTTGAAGCAACGAACATAAGTGATATGGCGGCAAGTATGCACCAAAACTTCTTACATATCGCTGCACAAAAAAATGTTGAATTTACTGTTGAAGATAGTGATACGATTCCTGATTTGTTTTACACAGATGCAAAACGGATTGAACAAATTATTAAAAACTTATTATCCAATGCATTTAAATTCACGGAAAAAGGATCTGTCTCTTTACATTTCGATTCAATAGAAACAAGCAACTTGAGTCATGATATGCAGTCTATAAGTAAGGACTGGATAACAATTTCAGTAAAAGATACTGGTATTGGTATCGCTAAAGAACAGCATCAACTTATTTTCGAAGCCTTTCAACAGGCAGATGGCGCAACGATTCGGAAGTATGGTGGTACAGGCTTAGGTTTATCTATTTGTAAAGAGTTTGCTAGATTGTTAGGTGGTTGGATTACGTTACAGAGTCATGTAGGAGAAGGCAGTACTTTCACGGTATACATTCCTAACCTTCCAAATGGATTAAATGAAATCCAAGTATCCAATTTAGAAGTCGCAGCAACAGTAGATGAAGTTATTCCTGCTGAAGTTGTTGAGGAAACTATCGTTATCCCAGAAACTAATAACGTCTTCCAAGAGAAAACCATTTTAATTGTCGATGATGATCATCGAAATATATTTGCGTTACAAAATGCATTAAAAAAACAACATGCTAACATTATTACTGCACAAAACGGCATAGAGTGTTTAGAAATACTAAAAAGTAATACAAATATCGACCTTATTTTAATGGATATTATGATGCCAAATATGGACGGTTATGAAACGATGGAACATATCCGAATGAATTTAGGGTTACATGAAATACCTATTATTGCATTAACTGCTAAAGCAATGCCAAATGATAAAGAAAAATGTTTATCTGCTGGCGCTTCAGATTATATAAGTAAACCATTAAATTTACATCAACTCTATTCAGTAATGAGTGTATGGTTAATAAAATAAGTGAGGTTTAATTTAAGTGGAAAATAAGTATTATAATTTTGATCCATCCGTCGATATGGATAAGCGCACGAACTTAGAAATTGAATTACTATTGGAAGCGGTATTTAAACTATCTGGCTTCGATTTTCGCCAATATGCTCGTACATCTATTTATAGAAGAATTTGTAATCGAATGCAGATTTCTCATATCCCTACCATTTCAAAATTAATTGAAAAAGTAATTCATGAGGAAGGGGTTTTAGAACAGTTATTAAATGATTTCTCCATTAATGTAACTGAAATGTTCCGTAACCCTAACTTTTTTAAAGCGCTAAGAGAGCATGTGATTCCTGAATTAAAAAAGTATCCTGAAATTAGAATTTGGCACGCTGGATGCGCAACTGGTGAAGAAGTATTATCAATGTCCATCTTACTTCACGAAGAAGGATTAAGTGAAAAAGCTGTTATTTACGCAACAGATATGAATACAAATGTGTTAGAAAAAGCAAAACAAGGCATCCTTCCGTTAAATAAAATGCAAACTTATACGAAAAACTATTTACAAGCTGGCGGTACACAAGCATTTTCTAACTATTATTCAACAGATAATCGCTTTGCTTATTTTAATCCATCTCTTTTACAAAACATTATTTTTGCGCAGCATAATCTAGTAACCGATCAATCTTTTAACGAATTTCATATTATACTTTGCCGTAACGTTTTAATTTACTTTACAGGTAAACTTCAAAACCAAGTACAGCAACTATTTTATGAAAGTTTAGGTCACAATGGATTCCTATGTTTAGGAAATAAAGAAACTCTTCGTTTCTCAAATATAATGCCGCATTATATCCAATTTAATCCTAACGAACAAATTTATCAAAAAATACAATAAAAGCGTATGAAATCCTTTGTTTGGATTTCATACGCTTTTTATTTCGCATTCGTTTGTATCATAATTAGACACATATCATCTGATTGTGCTTTCTTCTGTTCTTCCTTGTAAAACCCTTCTATCTCTTCTTCTAAATCTCCCCATTTTCTTTCTGTAAAAGTGCGTAATTTCTCTTCAGACTCAAATTCATCATTTGCAATTGCTTCAAGTACACCATCTGTAAACAATAATATTTGAGCGTTCTTCTCAAAAGGTATAACTGTCTTCTGAACTTTTATTTCATCAAAAAATCCTACTGCACAACTCCCGCGATCTAGTTCAACTACATTTGTTTCATCAACTAAAACGTATCCAGAAGGATGTCCTGCATTTACATATTCAATTGTTCTCTTTTCTGTATCCACTACTAAGTATATCGCTGTAAAATAATATGGAATGTTGTCATTCTCATTATGTAAAAGAGTCATATATTTATTTAAGTCTTTAATAACGAGTTCTGGATCGATTAAACATTTAATCGTTTCACGTAATACAGACGAAATAAACATACAAACTAATGAAGCAGATACACCATGTCCCATCACATCTAATAATATAATACCGTAGCGATTTTCATCGATTTTATACCAATAATACATATCTCCAGCTAGTTTAAATGAAGGTAAGTAACTTGCTTCAATTTTTATATGCTCTTCTCTTAATGGGCTACTTAATAAGTTTCTTTGTACTTGTGTAGCTAAATCTAGTTCATTTCGAAGATTTTCTTCTTGTTCTTTATGCCAATTTAATTCCGATTTCAAGCGTAATGCTACACGCATACGCGCTAACAATTCAACTTTATTTATAGGTTTCGTAATATAATCCATTGCCCCCATATCAAGAGCCTCAGCTAATTTATTCGCATCTTCTAAAGCTGTTACAAAAATAATAGGAATATCTTTAAACTTCTCCTCTTTTTGTAATCGCCTACAAACTTCAAGTCCATCAATTTCAGGCATCATGATATCTAATAAAATTAAATCTATTTCATTATGCCTGGAAGAATCTTTTCCAAAATGAATGTATTCGAAAAGCTCTTGTGCAGAATTCAGCGATACAAGATCCTGATATCCGGCTTGTTTTAAAATTTTTTCAATTACAAAGATATTAACCGGATTATCATCGACAATTAAAATGGACACAAGTTATTTCCCCTTTTCGTATTTAAAATGTAAATCTATTATCATTTTCTATTTTTCTAGTATTACATACTCAGTTATAAAATGAAAATTTCCTACTCAAACATATTTTTTATACAGAAAAAGAACAAACCCCCAGAAATGAGAGTTTGTTCTTTCACTCTATAAATTTCCACTTTTAATTTAGCACCATTGCTTTATCATTTAAAAGACGATCCAATTCTTCCATATGATTTGTTTCATCTGCAATCATATCTTCTAACTTTACAACTAACTCTGTCATATTTAATTTCGCTGCCTGTTCTTTTCTCGTTTCATAACGCTTAATTGTTTCATATTCTGATTGTCTAGCGTATTCTAACATTTCTCTAACATCTTCTACTTGTTTCACTGGTAAAGGGATTGTAGTAGGTGTACCACCTAGCGTCTTAATTTTCTCCGCTAAATATAGGGCATGTCCTTGTTCATCACTAATTTCAGATTCAAAGAAAGGTTTTAACACTTGTCTATATATACCAGAAACTGTAGCTGCATTATGGTTATACATAATAATTGCTGAGTATTCTCCTGCTAAGTCTTCATTCAATCCTTCGATTAGTTCTTTCACATCGTGTGACATTTTCATATCTCCTCCTATACTTAATAACTACCCCTTTTCTCATGTTTTAAACATAATTATTTAAAATTTTTATGTATCTAAAAACGCCGCTTGCTTCAATTTACTTATCGCTTGTCTTTTAATACGAGAAACGTGCATTTGTGAAATACCTAACCGTTCCCCTGTATCCTTTTGATTTAAATTTTCTCCAAATATATAATGAATAACACTCTTTTCTGTCTCATTTAATACGTTAAAAATATCCTCTAAAATGAGACGTCTTTCTGTCTGTTCATATCCTTGCTCTACTTCACCTACAGATTCAATTCTCGCTACCGAACTTCCATCAGATGAATTTTCTACTACATCATCTAAGGAAGATACTCGATAATTATTTTTAGCATCCATAATTTCTAGAACTTCCTCTTCTGATAGTCCTAAATGATCCGCAATCTCTATAATCTTCGGTGAACGTTGCAGGTGATCTGTTAGCTCCTCTATCGCAAGTTTAATTTTCCCGCCCAAATCTTTAATTCGCCTCGGAACATGAATGCCCCATGTTTTATCACGTAAATACTTCTTTATTTCTCCTACTATCGTAGGTATTGCAAACGGCTCAAAAGCATTCCCTATCGAATAATCATACCTTCTTATTGCGCCTAAGAGCCCTAACATCCCTACTTGTATAATATCCTCATGCATCGGCCCGCCTTTCGAATAGCGATATGCAATGGAATATACGAGATTTTTATAATGGTCAACTAACCTTTCCTGTGCTTCATCACATTGGTTTTGTTGAAATTCTGCAATTAGTTTAATAACGTCTTCTTTAGTAAGAATTGTAGGTTGAGATTGGATTTCCATCATTCTCCACCTGCTCTCTTTGTATATATTTTGTCATTAAAACTGTCATGCCCTCATCATGCATGATTTGTATATCATCCATTAACGTATTTATTAAATATAAACCTAAACCATTTTCCGGCAAGTTCTCTACTGGTTTATTAATATCATACGGACCAACTTTACTTTTTAAGGTGCTAAAATCAAAACTAACCCCATTATCCGCAACCATAATTTCTAATCGATCTTCATATAGACCAAAGACCATTGTAATCTCTCCAACGTCTTCTTTATATGCATGTTGTACAATGTTTGTACATGCTTCACTAATAGCAATTTTCATATCTTCTATATCGTCATAAGCAAAGCCCATTCGATTCGCAACACCAGCCATTGTTAAACGAATAATAGCGACATATTCTGCCTTTGCAGGAATTTTCATTTCTATCTTTTCAAATCTCTCCATCATCCCTAGTCACCTTCTTTCTACTTTTTCAAAATCGGAATTCAAATTTAATATTTCTGTTAACCCTGTAATATCAAATAATCTCTTTAACCTTTTAGATACACCAATAAACTCTAGTTTTCCATCATTTTTCTTAACTGCTTTTAATAAAGCTATAAAAACGCCTAAACCAGTACTATCCATATACTCTACCTTATTAAAATCTACTACGATATACACCTCTTTCTCGCTTGCAATAGGCATAATCTTATTTTTTAAATCTGATGCCGTATACGCATCAATTTCACCATTAAGTTGTACCGTATAACCTAAATCATTTTGCAAAATATTTATTGCCAAATTCATCATTTCCGCCCCCTTATCTCAAACTTTTACTATTTAATTACCCATAAAAATTAGTTTTAAACATATTTTTTTATTTTTATTATAAATAAAGTGAAACTTTAATCAGTGGGGGTTTTGTTCATCCCCCACTGATTATTAGTTGAACCAATCGGACTTTTACGGACAGTTGATCCCCCACCTAACTTCTTTGCTTCCGCTGAATTTTGAGGTGGGGGTCTTACTGCCCGTTAAAGCGGGATAAATTTTCCACATCTTTCTCAGCTTAACACATAAAAAATACTAACAAATGTTTAAACCTTATAAATTTGTGTATGTATTATGTATAAACATTATTTTTAGGGGGATCTATCTATGGAAGAGCACAACTTTAAAAAGGGAGATTTCGTTCAATTTTCTTATCGACACGATCATGCTACAAAATTAATTGGTTCCATTATTAACATACTAACGAATACAATTGTAGTGGATATAGGTAATAGCGAGGACTTATCTCATATAGAACCAAGGCAGGTCGTAAGAATAAATAATTGTAAGAAAGTAACGATGGTTTAATACATAATAGAAAGTGTAATTTTCATGAGTGGGGAATTCTTTATTCCCCACTCATTCGTATGCAGATTACATAAAAAAAGCATCCAAATTATTTTAATTGGATGCTTTTTTATGTATTTTTATCAGTTCATTAACTTTATAGCTATATATAATAAACTTAAGATTACTATTCATTATCATACTTACGCTTTCCGTAGCATTCTAGAGAAGAATGTAACGATTAAAATAAAGACGATTGCACCTAATAACGCTGGAAGAACAAAAATGCCTCCCCATTCAGGACCCCAATGACCAAATAACGCACTACCTACCCAAGATCCAATTAAACCAGCAATCACATTACCAACTATACCTAAAGGAAAGTCTTTTCCTGTAATCATTCCAGCTAACGCCCCAATAAGTCCACCTACAATACACGTAATAATAAGTCCCACAATTAGACCTCCTATATATTTTTATAATGGATTTATCAAGCTTTGGCGTTTAACCAAAGCTTGATAAACATGTATTATTCTTTGTTATCCAATCCATCACTTATCTTTTGTTTCACTTTTCCGACTTTTTCTTTTACAGTTCCCTTCGTCTTCTCCCACTTCCCTTCATTTTTTAACTCTCTATCTTCTGTAATTTCACCAATTCCTTCTTTTACTTGTCCTTTTTTCTTTTCAACTTTACCAGTAATTTGTTCTTTTAGCCCGTTCTCACTCATATTTACAATCTCCTTTTCGTAATAGATTTATAGATTTAAAGGGTATACGTGCATCTTCTTTCTTGTAACCATTCACCGACTCTTTCTAAATCCTTAACGAATAACAAGATTTTCCCTTCATCCAGCTTTTCTTCGTAGAAGTTCGCTTCTTCCTCATTAAGCCCTAACTCCTGCATCTTATTTCTTAACTGATCTCCCGTTTTTTGAAAGACATTCATAATGCTTGTTCCAAGTCCTTCCTCTTTTATACCAATTGTATTCACGTCTGCATTGTCTGCGATTCTATCTGTCCTTTCTTTCTCATGTGTTAATACGTAAATATCTTTTTGGTCTATTCCTTTCTTCACTAGATCATTCGCTGCGTTCATGACCTCTTTCTCCGTAATAAATTCATATACAAAAGGTTTACTATACTTCGTTTCCATCTTTAACTTCCTCCTTTAAAATGAATTATTTGTTATATTATATGTAGTACACCCATTTTCGAAATGTTAAACATAAAATATGAAAAAAGTTATGTGAATTTTGATTTTAATAGAGAATGAACAACATAATTCACCACTTTAAAACATCTTCTCCTTACAATAATCACCTTAAATAACAGAAAATTGTTATAATTAAACATAAGGAGGGATACTATGAAAAAAATCATATCTATATGCGCTCTAACCACTCTATCGTTCACTTTAATAGGTTGTACAAGCACCTCGGCTACAGATAGTTAAGCAAGAACATACAAAAAATACCTTTCAATTAAATTCCGCTAATATTACAGACATTGAAATACTCCAAACAACAAATCATACTACTTCCAAATCTCAAGCAGATAACGAAGAAATGATACAATCTATCGTTTCAGCAGTTCAAAATGGAACACCTAAAACAATCACTTTAGATCAAAAAAAGAGAGAATCTGCACATTCTACTATAACCGTTACATATAAAGATGACGCAAAAAAAGAATTTCTTGTTTGGGTTGATAATAAGGAGCAAATTACAATTGCTAAAGATGAGAAGAAAGATAAAGTAAAAGGTGTGACGGTGAACATTAAAGATGCTAAAATGATGAAAGATTTTTTTAAAACTCTAATATAGTTGATGTTAAAACAAAAGAGCAGGATATAATCCTACTCTTTTGTTTAATCACGTCCAATAAATGGACTTTTACAAAATCTATTTAAGGTCTAATTTTGCTAAATCATGTTGTAAAACATTATTTCCTTCTTGTGGGTTAAATACGATTGCACTAAGACCAAAAACATTCGTAACAACATCTCTATCTTTCGAACGAATGATTCTTACTTCATAAGCAAAAACTCCTGGAGGAAGAGCTGCTGAACGAAAAGTAACATATCGATTAGGTGCCAATGTTTGTGTTGAAGGGTCTACTAATGGTAACAATACCGGAGAACCCGATGACCAATCAAACATTTCAACAGTTACTGTATGAGTATCATCTGGATCAACATTCATAGCTTCCACAGTAAGAAACAACGTAGCGGAATGTCTACGTAATACACCCGTTGACAAAGTTTCATTGTGATGTTTATGACATTTTCCAGGAGGATGACCATAGCCATAACTCATATCAATTCCCCCCCTTTCATTTACAATTAAGGACAAGTATTCCTTATAATATATAATGCTAGTATTATTTTAATGAAAGGTATAAAAGCGGATTTCCATCTGTATTTTTGGATATTTTATTTTTCACTTATTCCCTCTTAATGAATAATATAGATTCTCCTATTTTGCCATTGAACTCTTTCTAAGAATAAATGAATCTATTTTGAAAAGGACCTGCTCCATTCATTCGTAAAAGCATAAAGTAAATTGAATCCGTTAAAACACATGAGTGAACCTTTAGTTTTCCCCTCCTATTAAAAGGAGGAACTATGATGGGCTTTGGTGGTAGTTGTGGCGGCTGTGGCTTCGCCGGAGGATTTGCTTTATTAGTTGTATTGTTTATTTTATTAATCATCGTTGGAGCTGCTTGCTTCTGCTAAAAAACTATCGAAAAGACACTCATGTGAGTGTCTTTTCTTCATAAAAAAATCCCCCCTCAATGTGCAGAAGCCATGCCTATCAACTTAAGAATTCAGAATTACCCCAAAACGAGAAAATGAGCTTTTTTGTTACAAGTTAGCACAAAATTTCGTTCTGGAGGTACGATAAAATTTTAGCTCGATGACAATGGGACTGAACCCCTAATACTTTATATTAATAATGACTCTTTTCATGAAACAAAAATCAGTTATCAGTCTAAACCATTTTTTAGATCTAACAATAACAAGTGTGCTTCTTTACCTTTCAGATAGTCTCTATTATTCTAATTTCTTCATTTCTTTCAGCCGTTCTATATCCTTTTCTGAAGCATTTTCTATTTTATACAGTTCATAGCTACCCTTTATCTCATCTATCACTACAAATTCAACTTCATTTCGAACATAGCTTTTAGTTTTCCCCTTTTTATAACCAATAACATTATCTAATATAGTTTCTCCACTATCTTTTTTATATAAATTATAGCTAACAGGTGGACGGCCAATTACATACTTATTATCAGAAAATCCGACTATATCATCCCTCCCTAATCCTGTCGAAACACTCCAGACAAAAATAATCTGAAATATAGAATAAACAACAATACCGCATAAGAAAAAAAATACGATTAATTTTTTAAAAATTTTTAAAGGTATCCTGCCCAAAAAACATTCCCTCCCATTTCACCTCGAGATAGCAAGAACAAAACTTGAATTTTGTACGCTAAGGAACCGAATTTTTTAGATTGTTGAACTCAATCCCCCGTCAGTGCCATAAGAAAAAGAGCTACCGCAGTAACCCTATTGCTTATAATACACGTCATTGGGAGAAGCTATGGATGAATAAAGTCAATCTATGAAATTTCCCACAATCTTTTAACTCCCACCAATTGCTGTCCATTGAATTCCATCCTATATATATCTGGTTTTGATGTCTGTAGTAAAAAATTCAAATCATACTTACTGTCATAATACCCCATCATCAAAGTCATTATCGCTCCATGAGTGCCTAATACTACTTTCTGTCCTCGATAGGTGTTTAATAATTCTTTTAAGACTTTTATAGCACGTTTCTGACAGTCGACATTAGACTCTCCTCCCATTAAAGCAAAGTCGGGGTCTAAGAATGACTTTTTTATTAAAGGGAATAATTCTTTATCCGACATTCGTTCCTCTTCAGCAATAAAAATTCTCTCTTTTAAGTCCTCAAATACTAAAACTTCTTGTCCTATTTGCTTCGCTAACTGCTGAACAGTTAGAATTGAACGATTGTATGGACTTGAGATAACAACGTCGATTCCCTCACCTTGTAATGCATCTGTTATTCGTTGAACATCTAATTTTCCTTTTTCAGTTAATCCTCTTGTTTTTTCTTTTCCAAACTTTGGTGAATCCCCGTGTCTCACCATATATATGAAAGTTTTCATAATTACCTCCATTTTTTCAGTTTTCTGTATAATCGCCCCCCTATATTAGCATATATATCCAATACAGTCTCCTTAAAAATAACAGAAAACTACGAATTCGAAATAGACCATTATCGTAATGTAAAACAGGAGCGATTAGAGTGCCAACTATATAGAAAGATAATCACTATTTTCCTATGTTCCTCTACAATGTTTAAAATGCACCAAATTCTTTTACAAAAGAAAAAAAGAATTAAGTGAATATAAAGCGATAGGGATGATTACCACAAAACTTAACCTAGTAAAATAATATTCGAATGGAAATTCATACGTACTATGAAACGTAAAATGTTTCAACTCGAAGTAAGGCACCTTACATTTGTCTTTTCTTTATATGTAAAAAAAAGCCCACCTATTTCCGTAGGCGGGCCTTATCTTTATTACACAATAAGAAAGTATACTCTCTTTTCCTCTGAATTTTTATGTAATTATACATATCCATGAAAATAGATAAAGTTGTTATTACAATATATTTTCCACATTCAACTTAGTTATCATTAGCATGTTTTTCTACAAAATCAAGAATTCTAGCATTAACCTCGTTAGAGAACTCACCATTGATTGCGTGAGATGCATTTTTCCAGTTCACTATATCGATATCTTTCACATATTTTTTCCCAGTTTCAACTGCTTTTACCGAATTGTGCATTGTACTTTTTTCAGCCATTAATGCAAGCACTGGAATATTGATATTTTTTAAGTCTTCTTTACTAAATAGATCAGGTGCTGGTGTTTTCAATTTATAATTACGCATACCCGACTCGATTAACTTAGCGATAGGCTCATCGTCATTTATTTCTGCTCCCCCAGAAACATAGCTTAACATCTTTTCTCTTATAAACTTAGGTACAATAGGAACGGAGGCTGGAATAGATGCTAGAATCATCTTTATGGATATTTGCGCAAATACAAAGACTGGGTCCAATAAACTAGCCGTCGCAATATGCTCAGGATTATATCTAGCCAAGTTCATTGTTGTCCACCCTCCAATGGAGACACCCACGATATGCACTTTTTCTAAACCTAATCCTTCAATTACTTCATTTAACCATTCTGCTTGTTGTTTTTGGTTTTCGATCACCTTCGTTTGCACACTCATTCCAGGTTCACCGAGTAAATCTATTGTGTAAACAGGCCTTTTCTCCCTTAACCCTTCTAAATTTGGTACCCACATTGGAGTAGATGCACCACGTCCAGGGAGTAAAAGTATTGGTTCCTTATGTTTATTTTCCTCTTTAGTAAAATAATAAGTACGAATTGTGCCATATGTAGTTTCTATATCTTTCGTATCGTTAGGTTCTGGAAGAAGTGCCATTGATTCATCGTAGGCAATTTGAAAATCTTCTTTCCCTTTTTCAGATGTAAAGTGACCAATCTTATTATCATCTCTCTTCATTTGAATTCCTCCTTTCTACAAATATATGGATGAACTTTATCTATATATTCATGGGAATCATCCATTGAAGATTTAACTTCTTTAGGTCAAAACTGTCATTTGGAAAAAAGAAAAAGACACCCTAAGGTGCCTTCTTCCGACTTGAACCATCTTAATTTTAATAATATGTATTGGACTCCCATCCAACTATTATTTTACCACATTAAATTGTTTTGTTTATTGAGAAATACAATAGTTTATGTATGCCGGTCTTCTGTATTAGATATTTTTGTAATCCATACAATGATTAACAAGGGAACAAGCTATTAATTAAAGGTAAAACCACATGCTAAACCGGTATAACATACCAATAAAATTCACATTGTATATCTTATATATTACGTAGGAACCGAAAAAAAGGTATTAGTTCATAATTATGGTGAAGAAGAAGCCATAGTGGTAGTTCTAGTGAGGTTTTTACTAAATTAAGGTACGTACTTTTTCAAATTATATATACAATGAAATTAAACCAGATATAACAATCAATGGAAGAATTACTGCGAGTTTATTTTTTAGAGGGACACGTTTGTCTGGGACGCCTGGGTGGATAACAAAAGCAAGTAAAACAATTGCTCCAATAATACCTAAAAGTATATGAATGATAATCATCCTCCTAAGGAATATTATTATCATTAAGTATATCACACTCAAAAAATAAAAAGGTATTAAAAACCAATTAAAACTAAATATACCAAAAATAAATTGAAACTATAATCAGTGTTTTTTCCTTCCCCACTGATTATTAGCCTTCACGAATTGGGCTTTACGGTTAATAAATAGCAGGATAAAAGTAGAAAAAGTAAAAGAGGAGTGAAACTTCACTCCTCTTTTTTACTTGCGGATTTCAACACGCATTAGATCGCTACTAGAATTTTGCTTCTCTAAGCTTATCTCTATTTTAAGATTGTTTTTATTAATATCAAATGTACCTGTGCGTGTATTAGAAGCCACTATGTTATCAATCTCTGTACTCAAATCTAAGTTTGGATTTATCATAGTGATCCACTTTTTCCCTAACTCTAGTAACACCTTATTACCTTGACCTCTATCAATTACAAAATTAACAGTATAGTTATTTTCATCATCGCCCCTGACAGTGAAATTCCCATAAAATTCTGGAATCCCCTCTAATACCGGAGAGAATAAAACGACCTCTGAACCTGGAACGCCTATCGCTGCATACTTTAATTCCGCATTATATTTTGTGTTGATTTGAGTAACAAAATGTTGTGCTTCCTTAGATACAGATCTTTTCAGTACAGATGAGCTCTCCATCCAACCTTCATAATAATAAATATCATCGTCTGCTAACTCTTGCGGGATAACAGTAGGCTTTGACTCAGGCTCTTTTTCTGGTTTTTCAAATTTAATAATTGCATTGTATAAGAATTGTGCATACTGCTCACGAGTTACAATTTTGTAAGGTTCAAACTTATTATCACCCGTGCCAGCAGCAATTTTATTTTCTTGTAATGCGCTGATAGCATTTGTTGCCCAGTAATTTTTATTTACATCTTTAAAAGTGGTAGTAGATGTTGCTTTTAAATGAAAAGCATTTGTTAATACAGCAGCCAATTGTTCACGCGTTAAAATACTATCTGGACCAAATCTTCCATCACCAAATCCACTTATAATACCAGCTTTACTAAGAGTTAAAATCTCTTTTTCAAACATATGATTTTTCACATCTGTGTAAGGGTTTGGTAAGTTAGGTTCATCCGTTGGCTTCAAGTAGGCATATAACATTCTAGCTACTTGTCCGCGTGTAATACTATCACCAAAACCAAATATTCCATTTCCATAACCCGATACAATATTTTTCTCTTGCAAATCCATAATCGCTTTATAAGATCAGTGATTTTCAGGAACATCTTTAAATCCTGTTGTGTTTTCTGCTTGCACATTTGTTAGAGGCGCTAGTGTTGTTGATGCGATAACTGTCCCCGCCAAGATTAGTTGTTTAAAATTCATAATTGAATCCCCTTATCCTTAAAATAAAATGTTCATAAAGAATATTGCACACATCTTTTTCCATATTAACATATAAAAACCTTAATTTAGGTTTATTTTGGATATTTTAAGTATATTATTCCATTTGGTATTGTTCGCAAAATAAAAATCATAATAACTTGTTTCCAATGCGCATTCTTTCCCTTTATCCATTTTAAAAAGATACCATTTACGAACTCAAAAAATCCCCTCAAAGCATCAGCTTTAAGGGGATTTCTCCTATCATCTTCTCTCTTCATACAACCGATTTGCTTTATATGAGCAAACAAAATACATACATGTCACAACAGGGATAAACGTCCAAAACAGTCCTCTCATTAATGCAAATGGCGTTTCAAATAAGAATGACCATAGAAATGATACGCCTTGCTTATCCCATAATCCTGGCGTCAAGTATAGTTCTTTCGGATTTACAAATGCTTCTACATTAATCGTATTATTATACATAAATAGAAATAATATCGGCAAATAACAGATCGCTAATTCTAAAAAGGTTTTAGATAGACGTTTATACTTCCCTGCTCGTGACATTTGATCTGAAAAAATGTCATCTTCACTTTCTTCATTTATCTTTTTAAAATAGTACGTACCTGACCACCGATTACCAGCTATATGCTCCCAGCCACTATCTTCAAATAATGTGCAGTAATTAATAAATTCACTTTTTCTACTAAATACTCTATGGTCTATTCTAATCGTCGCATCTTCCGGCTCTGTATATCTAAATGTATAACCAAATGTATTGCTTTCTAGTTGATAGCCTTTCCAAGCCATCTCTTCTAACCATTTTTCCTCTTTCTCAAAGTCTAAAAAGAATTTCAATCTCCACATCATCGTTTCCCCCTAACTATACGTGTAATAAACTCTTTGTAACCTCAATAATGTGTTGCATTCTCATAAAGTCTAAGTGCAATACTTCTTTCCCACGTTCCGTAATGACATACACTTTTCTTCGTTTATCTTCACTTTTTACCGATTCTATTAACCCTTGTTTTAATAAATTTTCAACCGCACCATACAATGTACCCGCTGCGATTTTCACTTGATGATTACTCAGTTCCTCCACCTTTTGCATAATTAAATAACCATGAGCTGGCTCTAATAAAGCTAAAAGAACGTAATAGGTTGTTTCCGTTAATGGTAAATTTTTATCTCTATTCATAAAGACCTCCAATGTAACGATAAATATATAGCTAAACTATATAGTTCAACTGTACAGTTTCATTTTATACAGTTAGACTGTATATGTCAAATACAGGAATAATTTTATAACCCATAACAAAAAACGCTATCTTTTTAAAAGATAGCGTTTTTCATATTATCATTGCTTATTCTTCGCCTTCATTTGTTCTTCGTAAACAAACTTCGCGGTCATAAAATCGTTAGGAAAATCTTTTAATGCATTCTTCATCACGTTCAATTCTTCTTGTGATTTAATTTCAATGCTATTTAAGAAATCAAATGCTTTTGATTGTTCATCCGTAACAAAGTTTTGCGTCATATAGTCATCTTGGAAGTCTTGCTTCGCTTTTTCTTTCACTTTGTTCATTGCATCTGTTTTATTTATACTTTTCACAGGGTTTGCGAATGCGCCTGTAGGCTGTTCTGGTTTCGGCTCTTCTTTCGTTTCCGGCTGTGGAGCTGGGGCTGGTTGTTGCTTAGGTTGTTCTTGTTGAACTGGCTGTTGTACTACTTCTTGCTCTTTTTTCGCTAATTCATCTTTTAACTTCTTAACTTGTGCATCAAGAGATTTTTTTTCAGTTTCTAATACACTCATATCACTTTTTAACTTTTGCATTTCTTCATAATGTTCATCTACTAATTTATTGTATTCTTTCTCAGTGTACATTTTTTCACTAGTTGATGTCGTTTTTCCCTTCGCAATAACTACATTAATAATTACAAGTAACACTATGATTCCTATTAACGCAGCTAAAATCTTCTTTTTGTTCATTATTAATCCTCCAAAATGTAAAATTACCAAAGTTATCATAACAGATGCAGCTATGTTCCTTTGTCATATTTTGTCGAACTAAAATAATAAAAAAGCATCTAAAACAGATGCTTTTTCCCATTCTCACTACATAAACGTAATCGTCACTAAAGAATATCCTTCTTTTGCATTATACGGCTCAGCTTTATAAGAAACACGGTTCGCCCCTTGCGGATAACCGATTTCTCCAATTACTTTTTTCACATCTTGCAATGCGCCATCCATTGATTGTTTATAAAGGATTTCGATCTTTGGTGACTTTTCGTTATAACGTTGCTGCATTTTATTTTTGAACTCATTATAGTTATTTACGATGTATTCATTTCCTAAATAATTTAACTTTGTATCTTTTAATATTTGCTGATATGCAGGGATTTTCGTACCACCTGCCGCAATTTTATTTGTTAATGTACTATAATAATTTGTTGTAGCTTGCGGATAATCACTTCTGTTCCACTCATGATTTCTTGCGATTTGCTCATCTGATAAGTTGAAATAGGAATACGTTACACGGCCCTGCTCATCTGGCACTGGATCATCGAATGTTGTATCAAGGTGATACCATTTGTTTTCGATTTTCACCAAGTTCCAAGCGTGAGGCTGACCGTCTCCAGTTCCTACTACAAAATGATTCTCAATTCCAGCTTCTTTTAATAATTGATAGGTTAATAGTGCGTAACCTTGGCAAACCGCAGAACGATTTACGAGTGCTTCATATGCTGTATAAGCTTTATAAGACGTATCGTAAGAAATATGCTTTACGACATAATCATGAATTGCCTTCACTTTTTCATGATCATCCATTCCTACTTGCGTAATAGAAGAAACGATCGCCTTTGCTTGCTTCATTACATATTCCGTTTGTTCTTTCGTTTCACGATATGTAATCTTTAACGTAAACGTATAATTTCCAGGTGATCCAGAAATGCCATATGAAACATTCGATCTATTATAATTTGTATACTCATTTTTACTTGCGACTTCTTTATAGGCGTTGAAAAGTGTCTTCATTACTTCTTCCTGATTACTATTTTTCGTTTTATATGGAAGTGTAATATTCGTTTCGTACGCATTAATACGCTTTTGCACTTCATCTTTAAATGCTGCTAATAATGCCGCATCCCCTGTATCTTGCACCGCAACTTCAGGCTTTTTATATTTCAAAGTATTATATAAAAACTGTGCATACTGTTCACGTGTTACCGTTTTAGATGGCTCAAATTTTCCTTCGCCTGTACCAGAAACAATTCCGGTTGACTGCACTGCGCTAATAGCGTTTTCACCCCAAAAACCATTTGGAACATCATTAAATGTATGCTTTTGTTTCGCAGAAAGATGGAAAGCGTTTGTAAGAATTTGTGCCATTTCTGCGCGATTCACAGGAGCTTTCGGTCTAAAATTCCCTTTCTCATCCCCTTTAAATACCCCTGCATTCGTTAACATTAAAATTTCCTCAGGAAACATCGTAGAGTTCTGATTAATATCACCATAAGGATTATTAAACTTAGATCCGTCTTTTAATATGTAAAGAGTATTATTATTACTAAACGTTCCGCCTTGTTTATTCGGTAGCATAACTCGATACACTAAAGCAGCTACTTGCTCCCTCGTCGCAACATCTCCAAAACCAAACTTTCCATTTCCATAACCGGAAATAATATTTTTACTCGCTAAATCTTTAATCGCGGGATACGACCAATGCGATGTAGGCACATCAGAAAAAATACCCGCCTCAGCAGCTTTCACATCACTGCCATTCGTATATAATAAAGCGCCACCAATAAGTGTTAATGATGTAATTGATTTTAATAGTTTTGTGTACATAATTCCTTCTCCCAATACGTTCTCTATTTTATATTTTGTCGAAAAATCTAAAAGAATATGACAAAACATATTATACTATTAAAATTTTTTGAAGGATATATTAAGTTTTGAAATATGCAAAAACTCATATTGTTATAAAAATTCATAGTGATATTATGTTGTTTTACTTGCGAATATATAAAGGGCTATGGTGTCTTATGTCGAAAACATCATTTATAACCAAGTTGCTTTACTTCTATTGTAAAGGAGATAGAGAATACGCCAATATAAATATCAACCTAAAGAGGTGTTAGTAACATGAAAAATAAAAGATGTGATAATTGCGATTCTACTAATTTTAAAGAGGGGCGAATTGGAAGCGCTTATCATGCGTATGTTTATGAGGATGCACCGAGTAGGTTCTTTTCAGGAGGGAAAAATTCCAAACTATTAACCACATTCTGTTTAGAATGCGGTGAGGTCAAATCATTCAGAGTTGAAAAACCGGATAAATTCAAAGAATAAAATGTATTCCAGAAGATGTTGTTACTAACATGAAAATAGCATTCTTTATATTTGAGCTAATAGAAAAAGAATATTATCTAAAAATGATTCAGATAAACTTAATTGATAAAGAAAAGGCATTCTTATGAATGCCTTTTCTCTCTTATATATGCTCTTCTTAATTTAGTTTGTGATAAACCACTGACATTTAATTATGAAAAAGTACCAATAACAAAAAAAGTTAAAAATAATGATACATATCCAAGATACATAAAACGTTTATCGTGTGTTTTAAAATATAACGTAATACACAGTAAAGTGACCAGTAAAAAAACTGCTGTAGACACTATGAACATGAATGTTCCTCCTAAAAAGCTAATTTATTATTCTTTGTCAGTTAAGTATATCTAATTTTTCTAATATTAATGAAAGAATATTTCTTTGATCTACTACAATTGCAGCTTTTCCAGTAGAACCTGATCGCAACTTCTTTTTCCCTTTATTTTCAATTGTTCCTTCTACAACAAAGAATGTAGTATCTTTATTCTTGCTAATAATAGGATCATGATAGATTTGAACTACATTTCCATAATAAGTTTCCGTCGTTCCCACTTCAAAAGTATATTTAATTTTATCGCCCGATTTAATTTTATTAATCTCTTCTGAATTAATATATAATAATACCCTATTCGTATTTTCATCAGGTGATATTGATAATACCTCTTTATCTTGTTCAATCGTGTCCCCTACTTTAATACGATTCGGCATTTCAATTACACCATCTTTCGGTGCAATAATTACAGTTTGTTCATAACTCAAATTCATATTATTGATATCTTGTTGCAACAAAGACAATTGTTTTTTCTTTTCATCAATCTCCTTCGAAATATCTGAGACTTTAGAAGTTCTAAGACTTTCAACAGAATCTTGGATATTAGACTCTTGAGTTCTTATATTCTCATTGATAACCTTTTTCTCCAATGCTATTTCCTGGGTCCTATTTTTTATTTGCTCTTGTTTTATTAAAATACTCTTTAGATTCCCCTCAATCTCAGAATCTAATTGATTAACCTTATTCATATTTGCTTCAGTTTCTTGATTAATATTTTCATCCTTAATAATCTTATTTTGTTTAAGAAGCCCCTCTTTTTCAATTTTTAAGATATTATTTTGATTTTTTATAGCTTCAATTTCAAATTCCAGATTATTTATAACCTCATCTTTTACATGATTTAGGCCTTGAAGGCGAAAGTTAAAATCAGCAATCTTATTTTTATTTTCATTATTTAATAAGTCTTTTTGCTTTAAATAGCTATCTAATTCATTTTTAATACTTCCTTCAACATCTACAGGCAATTTTGATTGGTTCTTTTCAATAACATCTTTAAGAATGTTTAAATCCTTAATTTCCGCATCCAATTTATCTCTATTTTCTTCTAAGTGTTTTTTTTCCTGCTCTAACTGTTTATTAGTTATACCTATTAAAGGATCTCCCCTATGTACTTTTTCGCCTTGTTTAATCTTAATATCATTAATTTCTCCTGATACTTTTGGTTTAACAGCTACTGCAGCCGTAGAAGATTGGATAGTAGCAGACCCTTTAGTTGAGATATCTATTTTACTAAAATAAGACCAAATCAAAGCACTAACTATTATAGCTAGTACTAGATAGATAAATAGCTTAATAAATTTCGGGGGATTTTTCTCAAGCATTTCAACGCTATCAGTCAGCTCTGTTATGTCTCTTATTGGTTGTGACATTTATGTATACTCCTCTTATGCTCCTTTTTATCGGGTGATCTCTAATAATTCTTGTGGTAGCTGATTATTCCACAACACTCTATATAAACCATCTTTATTTATTAATTCTCCATGCTTGCCTTCCTCAACAATTTCTCCTTTGCTCATTACAAATATGTTATCACAATGCATAATTGTACTTAATCGATGAGCAATTGTTATGGTTGTTAGTTTACCTGCTCTATATTCCTTTAAGTTTTCAATTATTTTTCTCTCACTAGTCGAATCCAGATGACTTGTAGCCTCATCTAAAATAAGTACATCTGCTTCTTTTAATAGAGCACGGGCAATTGATAACCGTTGCCGTTGACCACCAGATACATTAGAAGCATTTTCTTCTAATAATGTGTCATATCGGAGTGGCAAGGAACTAATGAATTCATGGGCATCGGCCAATATACATGCCTCTATTATTTTGTCCATTGTTACCTCTCTGTTCAAACCAAATACCAAATTGTCAAAAATACTACCACTAAAGAAAAAAGATTCCTGAGCAACATAAGCTATTTTATTTCTTAAACCTGTCCTATTCATATCTTTAATATGATAGTTATCATAATAAATGTTACCTTCGTTTACGTCATAATATCTCATTAATAATTTAGCAATTGTTGTTTTACCTGAACCACTTTCCCCTACAAACCCAACACTATATCCAATTGGGATTTCAAAACTTAAATTATTAAATATATTTTGCCTAGTTCCATATTTAAAAGTTATATTATCCAATCTAATTTTGTGATGAAAAGAAGTAGGTGAAAGTTTTTTATCTTCTTGATCATTTTTTTCTAAATCTAAATCTAAAATCTCAGTCAATCTTTTTGAAGCAACAAAAGCAGATTGTAATGTTGGCTGTAAATCTACTAGGTTTTTTATAGGATCTAAGAAATACACTAATAGTGCATTATATGCAACTAGCTGACCTATTGTCATTTCCCCGTTTAATATAGCAATAGCTCCAACCCATAAAATTACAACACCTCCTACTAATTCCACAATTGTTTTAATAGATTCTTGACTATTTGTAATTAAAAACCGTTTAAAGAATTTCTGCAAAAGACTTATCAATCTTTTTTCAGTTTGAAATTCTGCTTCTTTTTCAGCATTATAGGATTTTATTGTTGATATCCCATTTAGCGATTCTACAATATAAGAAGTTAATTCAGCATTACTTTCCATTTCTTGACGATTAATTTTTTCATAAGAGCTTTGAAACATCCAAATAATAAGGATGTATATAGGTACGTGTAATGCTGTAATGAAAAATAAAGTAGAACTTTGTGTATACAACAAAATAGAACCAGCTATTACCATGATCGTATCAATCATCACAGTTAAAGTTGTTGTCGCAAGTGCCTCCCTAATTTTAGCAGCATCTTGGAACCTCGAAATAATTTCACCAACTTTTCTTGTTTCAAAAAAGTTCATAGGTAAGGATAAAACATGTTTATAGTAACCAAACATTAACTTTATATCTAACCGACGACTCAAATATAAAATTAAATGCGACCTAAACAACTCTAAAAGAACTTTAAAAATGTATAATACGATGATCCCAATAGAAAGATATGTTAGCGTATGCTTTAAATTCTCAGTAACAATATTATCAATTACAATTTTGAAATAAAAAGCACCCAAAACTCCAAATATGGTTATTAAAATTGATGAAAGAAAAATAGGAATTAAGAGACTTTGTTGATTTTTTAAAAGAAACATAAATCTACTGAATGTATTTTTCTCTTCATCTCTTGATTGAAAAGATTCATTAGGTATTAAAAGAACTAAAACGCCTGTCCAAATCTCATTAAATTCCTTAATATCATATTTAATAATCCCTTCTCCAGGATCAGCAACAATCACTTTACCCTTTTTGGTGATTTCTAAAATAACAACATAATGTAATAACTTCCCATCAATTATGACATGCGCAATAGCGGGTAATGGAATCTCTTTTAAAGATTCTACATTTCCCCTTACTCCTTTGGCAGAAAAACCTAACTTTTCAGCCGCTTGAATTAAACCATAAACATTCGTTCCATTTCTATCAGTTCCAGCATATTCTCTGATTTTGGAGATAGGTATATGTAATCCATAATGTTTAGAAACAGTAGAAATGCATGCTGCACCACAATCTTTAATATCGTGTTGTCTCACCCAATGATATTTTTTAAATAAAGACATACTTATTTAAACAACCTCTCATATTTAACTTTTAAATGCATTCTCTCCCACATATGTTAATAAACACAGGAGTGTCAAACTTATTGTACTTAAAGATAACAATAAAATTTGTTAGCCTTTCAAAAATTCCATATCGAAAGGCTTTTTATAAAGAAGAAAAGATTGTACTATTAAGCGCATACAATCTTTTCCTCTTTATAAAAATGTTTATTTTTTCTTCTTTTTCTTTTTTGCTTGACTCTCTTCGTAAGCATCCCACAGTCCAGCACCAGCTCCAACAACTAGTAAGCCACCTGCTACTATTACAGGACCAAGTCCACCATTTGTATCGTACAACTCTTCTTCAGTTAGACTTTTGTACTTTTCTAAAGTAATCGTTTTCATTTTAAGCACTCCTTA
This sequence comes from Bacillus cereus group sp. MS39, assembly GCF_040448665.1. Taxonomy (NCBI): domain Bacteria; kingdom Bacillati; phylum Bacillota; class Bacilli; order Caryophanales; family Bacillaceae; genus Bacillus; species Bacillus cereus group sp. MS39. The sequence continues at coordinate 4,418,347 of NZ_CP123058.1, forward strand.
CTACCTCTTATTTGAAAATCTTTTTACCAACCCATTTTCCGCCTACATAACCTGCTCCAACAACTCCAGCTCCAGCTGTTATTGCACCAGCTACTTTTGTAAAACCAGCAACCCCAGCAATTGCTAAAGGAACCACTCCACCATCAATGTTTTTTAATTCCTCATTACTTAATACTGCTAAATTAGGCATTTCTTTTTTTAATACTGAATTCATAATAATATCTCCTATTCTTAATTTAATTATATTACATTTAAGTAATATGGATTTTATATTAATACACCTTTTAATAAAAATCTACACTTTTTTGAAAAAATTCTTTTTTCTTGATTAAATTCCATTATTTTACTTTAGAATACAACAGAACCCACCCACTTACCTACAATGTAACCAATATAAATAAGCAGAGCTCCTGTTAAGATATAAAAACAAGATTTAAAATACATACTCCTTTCAATCGCATCACCAATTTGATGAAACATGTTTGACATAAAGAAAACACCACCTTTTTATAATTATTAGAGTAGAACACACAGCGATGTTATCAGAAAACAACTAATCAATACAATACTTATTGGGATAATTATATATAAAATAATAACAGCGTTCACAAAAATTTAAAATTTATGAAATGAATTACTCTATAGTTAATATTTAGAATTCAAAAGGTTTATTAGGTAAAAAACACGTTATATTACAACTAATTATTTCTATTTAATAAATCCCCTAACCCTTATGATAACGCTTGAGCATATCTTTCTATAAAGTTGAGGAATAATAGGCTTATTAAATGATGTATCCTCTCACCAATCTAATTTACATGATCTTCAAAAAATCAAAAATTGTTATATAATGGAACTAAGCCGTAATCAATATGGTTTCCCCGTTATGAATAATGAGATAATTTATGTATCCCCTGTACTCGCTTTAACAAAAAAGAGAACTTGTAGTGATTTCCACAAGTTCTTTTTGCCTTTTTATGGAGCATCATTTTAAAAACTAAAAATAAAAGAACCTCAATAAATGAGGTTCAAAGAATCTACTATTTTAAATTACCTTCGTAAAAAGCAACTCCATTTTGAACATGTTTTAAATACCACGTAATCGTCCCGCCACAAACATTTTCATTAAAACTATTAGCATATACTCCATTTGAGTAATAAAGAGTTCTTTTGAATTTACCATTAGAATACTCATAAGGAATTGAGCATGTTGCTTGCTTCGGAGAGCTCACAGCTTTTTGCGTATCAGCTGAAGCCGCTCCAATTCCTCCTGTTAATGCAATACCAGTTGCCAATAGCCCTACTACTAATTTCTTGAACATAATAAATCCCCCTTTAATAGTTTTTATAGCTTACAACTTAAATGTATCACTTTTTTAATTTTGTAAATATATTGAATATATAGAAATATTTATTTGTTTTTTGGTAATATTAGGATTTTATTTTATCAAATGGAAAATAGAGGAGTTTAGGAAAGTATGTAACAATGCATAATAAATCAATCAGATATTATGATATACTCACAAAGAGCTGATACAAAATTTCTTTAGATTGGAAAACTAAATTCTTATCTACCTAAAAGGAAGGCGCCTAATGGCGTCTTTTCTTTATTTTCAAAAGGACCTGCTCAATTCATTCTTTAAAACATAAGTTAAAGTGAACCCGTTAAAATCTATGGAATGAACCCTAGTTTTCCCCTCTTATCTAAAGGAGGCACTATTGTTATGGGATATGGTGGTAGTTGCGGCGAAGGCTGCGGTTTCGCTGGAGGATTTGCTTTATTAGTTGTATTATTTATTCTCTTAATCATTATCGGATGCAGTTGTTTCTGCTAAAAAACTATTAGAAAAGGTACCTATATATAGGTACCTTTTCTTTATGTGCCTTATTCATTATCTAGTTCCAAACTTTTATCACGATTGGATTCGTTTTTTTCATTTTCCGCATTCATCATACCTCAAATATGAATCGATTTCAGACATGAGCTTTTAACGAAAAAAATTTGGAACCATTTTTTCCCACAAAGGAAATACCTTTTTGAAAACCTCTACTATAGAAGGATCAAATTGTGTACCAGATCCTTCTATAATACGTCTATAAGCTTCTTCAGGAGATAGGGCCGAACGATATGCTCTTGACATTGCATCGAATGCATCTGCTATTGCAACAATTCTTGCGCATAATGGTATTTGATTTCCTTTTAGTTTTTGAGGATAGCCCTTTCCATCCCATCTTTCATGATGAGAAAGAATTATGTCTTCACTACCTTTTATTAAAGATATATTTTTAAAAACTTCTAATCCTAATTGTGGGTGTGTCTTAATAATATTATATTCTTCTTCTGTAAGAGAAGATGCTTTCTTTAAAACTTCATCCGGAATACCTATTTTCCCTATATCATGTAATAAACAAATAAAATGAAATTGTTTTAAAGAATTATCATCATATTCATTTGTTTCTTTAGCAAGAATAGTAGCATAATTGGCTACACGTTCACTATGTCCTTTCGTATATTGATCCTTTAATTCCATTATTCTCATTATTGATAAAGCTGTTTCTTTCATTTGTTTTTCATAGGATGCTTTGATTTTTTGTACTAAAAATTTTAATGAAAGAAATACAAAAAATGACGTAACAAAAATTGTTAGAAACAATAATACTAATGATATTGGATAGTTAATGTCAAAATAATAAATGGCAATTAAAAATCTACATATCATACAAATAGATACCCATAAAAGATAATGAATACTTAAAAATAAAGGTGCAGAAATTACTAAGAAGCACTCTAAATAAGGGATATGTAAAGAAGCATCTGGATTACGTATAAACATAAGATCATATGCCAAAAGATAAATAATACTTACTCCAAGAAAAATATATTTTGTAAACATTTGTTTATTCATTTTTTGTAAACACTTATTATATAAAATAAATGAAATAAAAATACGAGTTCAAATAAAAGTTTCTGTAGTGAAAAATCCTTTCTAAGAATAAAATATTGATAAATATTATCAAACAAAAGAATACTACAGGGAACCAATAGAAACATTTTTATCGGCTCTTTCGTTTCAATATTTTTAATCCCTTTAATCATTTTACACACCGCCAAACCTTTTTAATAAAAAAATAAGTTCATATAGATATTATTAATAATATCCAAGAATAGAAAATAGTGCAAAAAACACCCTTTCTCATAACCTATAAATGGGGTACCGCCATGATAGAAATGTATAAAAAAATGAATAGGGTTATAGAAAAAGGCGAATTCCTTTTGAAAGTAGGAATTCGCCTTTTTCTTACTACGGATAACAAATTTTATGTAAATAAAACATATGCAGAAACTTCACGTACAATGGCTTTCACCAATTCTTTTCGAAGCTCAAACAAAAACTCTATAGGTATATCACCCTTACAATATACAGTTAATTCTATTCTTTCATATTAGTACAATCTCACCAATATAAAAAAAGGCTCCATTGCTGGAGCACTCAAAAATAAAATAAGTAAATGAATTAAAACAAATAACAGACAATTTAACTATATAGATTAAATATAAATAAATCTATATATATTTAATATTAAATATTTAAACCTGTTTATTGATGCTATAATAGGCTTACTCGATGATTGTTATATTTTTTCATAGTTTTTAAGCAATATAATACCTTCTTAACACCAAGTGTACAAAGAGAAGACATCTTAATCGATGTCTTCTTTTCTTATATAATAACAACACAATAAAGTGAAACTTTAATCAGTGGGGGTTTTCTTCATCCCCCACTGATTATTAGTTGAACCAATCGGACTTTTATGGGCAGTTGATCCCCCACCTAACTTCTTTGCTTTCGCTGAATTTTGAGGTGGGGGTCTTACTGCCCATTAAAGCGGGATAAAATTAAGATGGTTCAAGCCGCAGGATAGCACCTTGATACAACAGTAAAGAATACATCATCACGGTGTCAGCAAGCAAAAGTGTATTCTGCATTTCTGAAAACAGTAGATGGCAGATTGTGACCTGCTGAATCTGCTAAGAAAGAATATACAAGAACATCCTTAACATCATCTTTATTTCCACTAATAATAACATCAAGAAAATCTTCTATTTGGAATTCTGGAGTAAATAACACAATCTTAGTTGTTCTGTTTGGTTCTAAAGAAACAAAAGTACGAGAGATTTCAACTAATTCATTTTGAGTTGGGAAAGAAGTGTTTGGACTTCTCTTAACAGTTACCGTTACATTACTAGTATGGCAGCGTGAATCATTGTTTAACATAATGTTGAGAGCAGTTGGAATAATCCCATTTTCAGAAACTGGAACTCGAAACACTCCAGTAGATTTATGAGCCATATAATCACATCCTTTCAAAATAAAATATATTTACAATATATTAGATGCAAGAAACGTTCGTTTTGATAGGGACAAATTATATGATTAATATATCTATAATAACCCTCGGTATTACTAAGACAATGATTTAAAAGATTAACAAATATCGTGAGACCCAATCGAATGTATATTAAAAGGAAAAAGAATAAGGTGTCTAAAAGATTCCCTATTTCGAGCCAATAATGAGACATTATGTTAATCTTATATGTATAGCTGCACAAAATTGAAAAACTTAAGGAGACAGATCAATTTTATGAGAAAATCATTCCTATTACTTACTTTAATTCTAGTATTAGTCAGTGTTACGGCTGCTTGCACACAAGATAAAAAAGATAGTGCCGTTAAAAATGGTCCAATAGAAGAACCAACCGCAAAAAATGAAAATGAAGAATTAATAAATTTTGAAGAAAAAGAAGATATGAGCCGCTTGGAACAAGGTATTTTATTAGTTGGTGAGAGTGTTAAGGGAGGCTATTACTTGACCGCCGTTAAAAGTGCATATTTAAATGATAGCAACGATTCTATCGTTGTTAATGTCTCTGTAAAAAATGTACGAGGTCAAACGATTGGACTATCAGAATTAAAATATAACTTAAAAGATGAAAAAGACGGAAAGGCCTATGAAGGAAAGATGCTTGATCAAAACCCTTCTGATATACAAGTTAAACCAAATGAAACGGTAGAATTAAAAATAGCTTTTGAAGTACCAAGTACCGCAGATGAATATATGTTTTATATTGAAAGCTCTTTAGATCCTCTAGGAGCACACTGGAAAATCGATAAGCTGCAATCACAAAAAAGCTAAGTCTAAAATACAATTTGATTGAAGAAATCTCTCAAATAAGCAAAAAGTACCGAAAGAAGTCTTCTACATATCAACTATATAAAAGTCCCTCCGCCTTCAGACAGAGGGACTTTCTAATTCCTATTTCAAACTACCCGCAATCTCCGTAAAGATAACTCCAAGCGCATGCGCACCTGCATCAGGATATCCTAAGCTTCTTTCGCCAACTGTACCAGCGCGGCCCATGCGAGCTACGATTTCTTTCGTATACTCTGCTCCTTTAACCGCTGCTTCTGCTCCTTTTTCAAAGGCAGTTTTCATGTCTTCTTCGTTTGAAGCGCTAGCTAACCAAGAGTCTACACATGGAGCAAGTGCGTCAACAAGTGTTTTATCACCAACTACTGCTCCTCTGCCGAACGATCTTTCACCGATAGATTGTATACCTTGCAGTGCTGCTTGCAACACTTCAGCGAATTCTTTCACTGTTAACTCACGCTTCTCGCCTGCTGCTTTACTAGCTGCGCGGAATGCTCCGCCCCAAATTGGACCAGATGCGCCGCCGCAATGTTCCATAATAATCATCGAACAACCGTCAAGGAACGATCCGATAGTAACATTTTCTTGATCTACAATCGAATGCCACTCACGTTTTAATTGCTTAAATCCTTTTGCCACACTCATTCCGAAGTCTCCGTCACCAGCGTGCGTATCTAACTCACAGAACGGTACTTCGTTTTTAATAATAACGTCGCTCATTTTATCAACGAGATAGATCATGTTGTTTAATGTAATGACATTATTTTTAATAACAGCGTGCTCTTCCGCTGTTTCTATTTCGAAGGAAACTTCTTTCTCTTCTACATCTTCAAGTACATTCACGTACTCTACACTTTCAACTGGTCCATCTACTTTAAACGCTGGTGTATTACATTCTTTAGATAGTAATGTTTTTAGCTCATCATCTAATTTCATTACTGTTAAAGACATACCGGCCATATCAATACTCGTCATATAATTACCAACGAATACTCTATTAATTTTAATGTTTCTAGCAGCTAATTCTCTCGTAACTGCATTGTTAAATAAGTAAAGTTCTTGCAGTGGTGTTCCGCCAAAACCGTTAACTAGAAGCGCAATTTCTTCGCCATCTTTTACTCCTAAATCTTTTACAAGATCATTTGTCATACGGTTAGCTAGTTCATCTGCTGACAACATTTTTTCACGTTTAATTCCTGGTTCGCCGTGAATACCTACGCCGTATTCCATTTCATCTTCCGCAAGTGTGAAAGTAGGTGATCCGCTCGCTGGAACTGTACAAGAAGTTAACGCTAAACCAATTGTACGCACGTTAGCCGCTGCTTTTTCTGCGACAGCTTTCACCGCTCCTAAATCCATACCTGCTTCCGCTGCTGCGCCGGCAATTTTATGAACGAGAATAACCCCCGCAACGCCGCGGCGTCCTACTGTATACAAACTATCTTCTACCGCAATATCATCGTCCACTTTTACGTAGTCGACTTCAATTCCATCTTCCGTCGCTAAATGCGCACCGTTTTTGAAATTCATAATATCGCCGCTATAATTTTTAATAATTAACAATGTACCTTTTTTACTAGCTGTCTCTTTAATCGCTTGGTATACCTGAATTTGTGAAGGCGAAGCAAACACATCTCCGCACACTGCCGCATCTAACATTCCTTTTCCGACTAGACCTGCATGTGCTGGCTCATGACCACTACCACCGCCACTAATTAACGTTACTTTATTTTCGTTCATTTCTTTTTTCTTAATAACTTTATATTTTTTCAAAAGCTCAAGCTCTGGGTGAGCCATAACCATTCCGTTGCACATTTCCATTACTAATGTTTCTGGTTTGTTTATAATCTTTTTCATTGTGCTTCTCCCTCAATTCCTTTAATATATTGTGATATATTTGAAATCTTCTTCTTACTACTCATATTAAAATGAAAGCGTTTTATAGTAAACGGACAAAATGGACAATCTGTCTAAAGACACCGCTCTCATTTGTAGGTAGGATTTTCATATTACTAACATTCTAGGGATGATTCAGATGACCTCTTCTATAATTTCTAAAAAGATAATCGCGAATTCATTGAAATATTTAATGGAAACAGAGTCATTTCATAAAATATCAGTGAGCGATATTATGTTACACTGTCAAATGCGTAGGCAAACTTTTTATTATCATTTTAAAGATAAATTTGAACTATTAAGCTGGATTTATAGAGAAGAAACGAAAGAAAACATTATCGACTTTCTCGACTATGAAACGTGGGAAAACATTTTCGATTTATTATTTGATTACTTTTATGAAAATCAAAAATTTTACCGAAATGCTTTTAAAGTCATTGAGCAAAACTCGTTTAATCACTATTTATTTGAGCATACGAAAAACTTATATATGAAGATTATTGATGAACTATCTATGAGCTGTGGATTCAGCCTTTCTGATGAGACAAAAAATACGATTGCCTCCTTTTATAGTCACGGCTTCGTTGGAACGATAAAAGATTGGATTGAAAGCAAATGCGAAGTAGATCCGTCCATTATGTCTTCTCTCATGAAAAATATGATAAACAATCAATTATTACTATTACTAGAGCAATCAGCAAAGTAATTAAAGGGTGGCAAAAGCAATGAAAAAGATTATGAATGATGTAGAAAATATTGTTCAAGATATGATGCATGGCTTTTATTTTGAACATAACGAAAAAGTAAATTACGATGAAATACATAACATCATTTATGTAAAAAATATAGAAAAACTGAAGCAAAACGTTGTTATCATAAGCGGCGGTGGTAGCGGACATGAACCTGCTGATATTGGGTATGTAGGAAAAGGTATGCTTACGGCAGCAGTAAACGGCAATATTTTCACTCCGCCTACAGTGGAACAGATTGTAGCTGCAACCCGCCTCATGCCAAAAGATAAGAGTATTTTATTCATCATCAAAAACTTTAAAGATGACGTAGCAAATTTTTTAGCGGCTAAACAAATCGCTAAAGAAGAAGGAAGACGAATTGACCATATCATCGTAAATGATGACGTTTCAATTGAAGATGATGCTTCGTTTAATAAAAGAAGACGCGGCGTCGCTGGTACTGTTTTCGTTCAAAAAATACTTGGTGCGGCCGCTCTTGAAGGCCATTCTTTAGAAGAATTAACAATGCTTGGGCAATCTGTCATCAAAAACTTACACACATTAGGAGTCGCACTTTCACCTGCAAACGATCCAGTGAAAGGAAAAGATTCATTCACATTAAACGACGATGAAGTTTTTTATGGCGTTGGTATCCATGGTGAAAAAGGTTACCGTAAAGAAGCACTATCCTCTTCTGAAATATTAGCGATCGAACTAATGAACAAACTAAAAAGCATTTATCGCTGGAGAAAAGGTGAAAACTTCGCCATCTTCATTAATGGACTCGGCGCAACACCATTAATGGAACAATACATTTTCGCAAATGATATTCGCCGTTTATGTGAGCTTGAAGGATTACAAATTACATTCGTAAAAGTTGGTACACTGCTAACTTCTTTAGATATGAAAGGTGTTTCTCTCAGTTTGCTTAAGGTAGAGGATTTGGATTGGGTGAAGTGGTTGAAAGAAAGTACGGAAACTGCTAGTTGGTAATACAAATAGGATGGCTTCAATGGGCCATCCTATTTTTGTACGTAATTCAGCTATTTAAAAAATTCCGCCCTCAATATTACAGCAAATTTATATCAAAAATGTAAATCCTCATTTCCTTCGTATTTTCCTTTATTAAGTCTTTTTCTTATGAATAATTCTGCAACAATTAAATTGGGTACCCACGCTAACCAAGCAATAATAGCGTAACTAAGTTCAAACCGCTCTATTCCAAATAGAACGATAAACAACGGTAGCCAAATTCTTAATGTAACTGCTCCAAAGGTTAAAGAATAATTTCTAATCATCCAATTCCGATGGTCTTTAATTTTTTTATTCTTAACTCTATGTAACGCTTGATATGCTGATGTTAGCCAAAATACGGATAACAAACCGAAACCTAGCTTCGCTACCAATCCTCCCGTAGCATAAAAGGATAGATATAGTCCAGAAACGCCTCCTAATAATATACCAACCATATAGATTCTCCCAACTATTCGATGACGGTTGATATTCCTTTCTCTAAATTTAGTCGATAATGTAAAAGGACCAATTACTAATGCTACTATACTAGTTGTAATATGTATAAATAACATCATATACCAGAATTCACTTAATTTAGATCCAAACATAAGCTTCGCTTTTACAAGTCCTGTTTGAAATCCATCCATAATAAAATATTGGACAACAACATAACCAGATACTAAAAGAGCAAAAAAAGTAAATACAAACCAAATTTTCCTGTTCAAATTTTACTGCCTCCTTATTACATTAAGGAATTAGATTATACATTACTGTTCATTCTAGAGAAAAATAGAAAAGCCTTCTTCATACATAAAAACCCTCAAGTATATCGTTCTATACTTGAGGGTTTATTCATTTATTCCTTCTCATCTCTCATTTTCTTAAATCAATAGTTAGCTCATCTGTAATCTGCTCAAGATGAAAAAATCTTTTTATATAATGGGTATCAGACCATTTCTCTTCTCCACCAATAATAAATAATTCTTGCGCATCATACATAAATGAAAAGCTTGGATAAAAACTGTCAGCCTTTATTTCAATCTCACTAGTACGATTACTGATCATCTTACAGTCTGCTGAATAGCTTAATAACGTATAGAGCGAATCTTGTACTGATTGGAAGAAATACGAGAATCATTTTATAAACGAGATAGCACAAGAACATAATCACCTCACTAAAGGATGACAGGTCTTCCAAATAAAGCTGGATGATAAATTAACATCGCACCTACAAATGAACACACTAAACAAAAAATAGCCTCGTATTTTATGACTAGAGAGGTGTTAGTATCAAGCTTTTTTTTCTCTCTTTTACATATCATTTTAAATAAAACTCTATATATTAAATACCCAACAATCGCCCCGAGGGTATTCGTAAATAAATCATCAATATCTGTAATTCTATTATTTAGTAATTGATTTAACTCAATTGCCAATGAAAAAAAGAATCCTGCACATACGGTGTGTTTCATTTTTCTAAACTGCGACCAAATAGTCGGTAATAAAAAACCGAACGGCATAAACAGTACAATGTTTAAAAGATACGTAGTACTACCTGCCGTATCAAATAGAGTCAAGTTAATTTGACTGACACGAATCCACGTTTCATATCTACTTATATCCCATACAGTCGCAATTTGCGTCACCCCATATACTAGCGAAAGATAGAATAGAAAAACATATACCCATAGAAAATGCCGAATAGATACAGTTCTTTTCGCTTTAAAATAAAATCCAATTTGAAACATAATACAAAAAATAATAGTAAAAAAATAAGTATACAAATAACTAATCAAAACTTCTGTATGCATGTAGAATCCCCTAACTTTACATTTTCATCTATGACTTTGTCGTTTTTAGCCTTCTTCTTGATGTAACTCATTTATAGGATAGGAAAAACTTTTAAAATAAAAAGTGGGGTAAACATAAAATTTTTCTTAAATCTTCAGTTTGGTTTTATTATTACTCTTCTTAGGAATCCGCCATTGATAGCTAGGCAACAACATGCTTAAACGTAACAAGATTATCATTTTTGCACGTAATCCTCTTAGCACTTTAACCGATGAATCATATATAAAATCATGTGAATCATTTTTTCAGTTAAAACATGAAATTAAGAAATATATGACGTACTATAATCACTCTTGCTATCAATAGAATTTAAAGAAGATGACTCCTGTTTGCATACAGAAATCATCTTTTTTAGAATGTCCTTTACAAAGGGTACAGATTAAGAGCATCTTATGCCTATTCAAGGGGATCAACTATGCCTTCTTCCCTTAAAATCACTAAAACCTATTTACAAATCTATAAAAGTAGATATAATATCCTTATGGAACCTTTATTAATTTATAAAGCATTGTCAAATGAAACAAGATGTCAAATTTTATCCTGGTTGAAAAATCCAGAAAACCATTTCGATGAAAAACCTTATCTAGAACAAGACCTTAACTTTCAAGTTGGCGTATGTGTAGGAGATATCCAGCTTAAAACTGGCTTAGCCCAATCGGTTATTTCTAGTTATTTATTAACTATGAAAAAAGCAGGCTTACTAGAGTCTGACCGAATTGGAAAATGGACCTACTATCGTCGAAATGAAAAAACAATACGAGAGTTTTCTGAATACGTCCAAAACGAATTATAAAATGAAAGCTAATGATCAATCAGCATACTAATTGATTATTAGCTTTCACACATTCTGCTTTTTTACAGGTATCCAATTACTTTTTTTATAAATTGCACTGCCTATAAAAGCAAGAAACATCGAAAGGAGAAATTTTTTTAACATATCATATCTAGTTATTTAGATATCTGTTATTGTATTTTAAATTACATACTCCTGATAATGTTGGCATCCAATCATGCTTATAATAATGCTTCTTTGTTAATGAATTTACTTTCAAAATAATGATACGAATGGAGAGTTTAATAAATGAAAAAAGTAAATCCTTTACTTATTCTGACACTCGCAATAGGTGTGTTCGGAATTATTACTACCGAGATGGGTATTGTCGGCGTATTACCACAAATCACTGAAAAATTCGGAATTTCAACTACAAAAGCTGGCTTTTTAGTAAGTATATTTGCACTAGTTGTTGCTATTTCTGGTCCGTTCTTAATTCTGCTCGTCTCTAGTATTAATCGCAAAATAATTTTATTAACAGCAATTTTCATATTTGTTATTGCAAATTTAATCTACGCTTATACAACACAATTTGAAATCATGCTTATTTTTCGTATTTTACCGGCAGCGCTTCATCCACTCTTCTTTTCAATCGCTCTTGTAACAGCTGCTAAACTTGTCCCTCCAGAAAAGAGCGGTCAAGCGGTTACAAAAGTTTTCATGGGAATTACTGTTGGCTTTGCTTTAGGTGTACCACTAACCTCTTACCTTGCAGACCAATTTTCACTCGAAATTGCTTTCTTATTCGGAGCATTCGTTAACACTGTTGCATTCATTGGAATACTACTCCTACTTCCTTCTATGCCTGTTAAAGAAAAGATGTCTTTCGGCAAACAAATTCGTATACTCGGCAAACCAGGATTATGGTTAAATATTTTAACCGTCACATTCCTTTTTGCAGCCATGTTTTCCGTATACAGTTACTTCGCTGAGTACCTTGCAAAAGTAACTTCCATGAATGGATCTCTCATCAGTATCATGCTATTCATATTTGGTATAGTTATGATTTTAGGTAATCATTTATTTGGTGGTCTCCTACAAAAAAGCATAATAAACACTGTAATATCATTCCCTATTCTATATTCTATTGTTTACATATTGGTTTATTATTTAGGTTCCTACCTTGTTCCAATGATTTTTATAGTATTCATTTGGGGAATCGTGCATGCTGGTGGATTAATTGTTGGTCAAACATGGTTAATAAGTGAAGCTAAAGAAGCACCTGAATTTGGTAACAGTCTATTCGTTTCGTTCTCAAATCTCGGAATTACTTTAGGAACCATTATTGGAGGCTGGTTCATTTCAAACTTAGGTATTCACCAGCTTATTTGGAGCGGATTTATATTCACACTACTCTCATTTCTATTAATTATAATAAAACTAAAATTTTTCAATTCTAATAGCCAGGCTTCATTATCAAGCTAGTACATTGTCAGTTCCAAATTCGATAAAAAACATTATAAATTCTTCTTATACGATTTTATTAACTAAAAAGTATAATGCTCAAAGCCTTTAGCCATAATTACGACTAAAGGCTTTTTTGTATATAAAGTGAAACTTTAATCAGTGGGGGTTTTTCATCCCCCACTGATTATCAGCCCTCACCAATCGGACTTTTATGAGCAGTTGATCCCCCACCTAACTTCTTTGCTTTCGCTGAATTTCGAGGTGGGGATCTTACTGCCCATTAAAGCGGGATAAAAATAATTCTAAAAGGAGCTAATTTTATGGAACATAATCAAAATGGAGTACTTGCTTTAATTGTTTTGTTTTTAGGATTAGTGTTTTTTGTTAGTGGAATGGTTTATCATTTATGGGGTTCTTTTTAATAGTATGATTGTAATCACTCATAAAAACCCTCAAGTATATCGTTCCTTTATTAATTTCAACGTTTAGACAGATACATAATTCCAAAACTAAACCGTTTATTACAATTATCGATATGGAACATTTCCAAAAACAACTTAACATGGTAAAATAATATTCGGACGGGAGTCCAATATTATTAAAATTAAGATGGTTCAAGTCGGAGAAAGGCACCTTAGGGTGTCTTTTCTTTATTTTCAAAAGGACCTGCTCAATTATTGTGTAAAAAACATAAAGTAAGTTGAATCCATTAAAATACATGAGTGACCCCTTGTTTTCCCCTCTTATTAAAGGAGGAACTATTATGGGATTTGGTGGTAGTTGTAGTAGTAATTGTGGCGGCGGCTTTGCTTTACTAGTTGTATTGTTTATTTTATTGATCATTGTTGGAGCTTCTTGCTTCTGCTAAAAAACTATCGGAAAAGACACTCTTATATGGGTGTCTTTTCTTTGTAATAAAAAGCTCTCTATAAAGGAAGGTTTTTTAGCTTTTACATCCAAATTAGTTATTTACACAGCACTTTATTCCTTCGCATCCCTCATACTGTAATAACCTAAATTAATAATAATTAAGAAATACCCACCCATAATTCCAGCTGCAAATGTCCACATGTACTCACGGTGTTCAATTTCATACATAATAATCGCACCGAGTATGGCGGCTGCAAACCGATTCATCATGCCAAGCATTGGTGCTTTTTCTTTTTTTACGATACTATCTCCGAACTTTTCGATACGCCTTCCTAAAATCCAGGCGCAGTACATACTTACTAAAAGGCCAATGCTTATCCCTACAAACTGGGCTGAGAAAGGTGTCATCAACCATCCCAATAACATCACGCCTAGCAAACAATATATTTGTATATTGAATGATCTTAATGCCATACGAATCATGTTATGCTCCTTATCTTTCTTATTAATCCCATCTTTCGGACTTCAAGCTTTCTGATAGATCCTTTTTAAAATGGGGGAATTTGATTTTGCTCACCATTAAATAAGCGAGTACGCATGTGCCAAATGCCACGGAAACTGGGTTATTTAGGAGGCATAAAATAAGAAGACACATTGCCGCAAATGGGATGGGCATTCCGATGAATGTTGGGAGTTTGCTTTGTTGTGTATTAAATCTAGCAAGCCGCAGCATTCCGCAAATACTATAAACAAGCGCACATACCATCCCGATAGATTGCAAATCTTTTAAAGCAACACTATATGCAAGAATAGACGGTGCCACACCAAAGGTCACTAAATCTGCAAAGGAGTCTAACTCTCCGCCTATTTCCGAAACAGAATCTAGTTTCCGAGCAACCATGCCATCGAAAAGATCAAATACCATACCTGTAATAATGAATAGAACTGCACCATACATATCGTGAACGAAAACAGCGTGAATAGCCAAAAGCCCACACACAAAGTTTGCTATCGTCATCATATTTGGTATGTAACTCATCACACGCTTCTCCTCCTTTCTACTCATTACCTCATCTAAGTTCTTACTCATTACAATCAAGATCCTTCTGTTTTTCTTCCAATATCACTTTATTTATTTTCGTTAACGTATCCGTCATTTGCTCTAAAGCACCGATATCGATTTTTGAAAAGTATTTCTCAATTAATACATCATCTAACTCAGACAACTGCTCCATATACTTACTACCGTTTGGACCAAGTGTAAGGAAATACTCCCTTTTATTATTAGGATTTACTTGTTTTGAAATCATCTTCTGCTTTTCCAATTTCGATAAAACTTGGCTCACAGCGCTTTTCGATATATTAAAAGTAGTCGCAATGTGATTCGCTGTCGTGTTTTCATTTAAATGAATATGAAATAACATACTCTCTTGCTGTCCTGTAAGACCGTACTCATCTTTCAACTCCTGAAATAGTAAAATGTAGAATTCATTATAAGCTCGGTTCATTTCATTAATTATTTCTTTATACGTTCTAGTCATAGCACTCTTCCTCCATGCTGTTATTTTGTTTCATTCAATAGTTAAGTTCACTTAACTTAACTATATTATACCGTTATGTTTGTGTAAAGGGAAATCGATTTCCATGCTTTATTCACAATAAAAAAAAGAAGACATCCATTAAGATGTCTCCTTTTCATACTTAAGACTCCAAACTCTCACCATTCGTCTTAATTACTTCCTTATACCAATCAAAACTTTTCTTCTTCGATCTTTTTAATGAACCTTTTCCTTCATTATCTTTATCAACGTATATATATCCGTAACGTTTCTTCATTTCACCAGTAGAAGCACTTACAAGGTCAATTGGACCCCAGCTTGTATAACCGATAATATCTACTCCATCTTGGATGGCTTCTGACATTTCAATCATATGCTTCTCAAGGTAATCAATACGGTATGCATCATTCACTTCGTCTTCACCATTTAACTGATCGATTGCACCAAGGCCATTTTCAACGACAAATAAAGGTTTTTGGTAACGATCATAAAGTTGGTTCGCTGTAATACGGAAGCCTTTCGGATCAATCGTCCATCCCCACTCTGATTTTTCAAGATATGGATTTTCAACTGAACCGAATACATTTCCGCTCGTTATACTTTTTAATACTTCTGGATCTGTACTTGTTGCTCGGCTTGAATAGTAGCTAAAACCAATATAATCAACTGTATGCTCTTTTAAAATTTCCTCGTCTTCTTTTTCCATTTCAATTGTTACATTATTATCTGTAAAGAAGCGTTTTGCGTATCCAGGATATGCTCCTCTTGCTTGTACATCAATGAAGAAAAATGATTCACGGTCTTGTTCCATCGCACGAAGTACGTCGTCTGGATTACATGTGTACGGATACGTTGCACCTGCCGCAAGCATACAACCGATTTTTGCATCTGGAATGATTTCATGACATGCTTTTACAGCTAACGCACTTGCGACAAGTTGGTGATGCGCTGCTTGATACTGAATTTGTTTTTTATTATCACCTTCTTTAAATGCTAGACCTGCTCCCATGAAAGGTAAATGTAAAAGCATATTAATTTCATTAAACGTCATCCAATATTTCACTTTCTCTTTATATCTATTAAAAATTGTTTTTGCGTACGTCTCGAAGAAATTTACAAGCTTTCTACTTCTCCAGCTTCCATACTTTTCTACTAAATGCACAGGCACATCGAAGTGAGCCATCGTAACGACTGGTTCAATACCGTGCTTTAACAGTTCATCAAACAAATTATCATAAAACTGTAATCCTGCTTCATTTGGCTTTTCATCTTCACCACTTGGGAAAATACGCGTCCAAGCAATCGATACACGTAACGCTTTAAATCCCATTTCTGCAAACAGTGCAATATCTTCTTTATAACGATGATAAAAATCAATTGCTTCATGTGACGGGTAAAACTCTCCTTCTACCGGTGTAAAGGAATGAATATTTCCTTTCATAATATCCCAACGATTTTCACCAGTTGGTAATAGATCCACCGTCGTTAATCCTTTTCCGTCTTCTACATATGCGCCTTCAACTTGATTGGCTGCAGTTGCTCCACCCCATAAAAAACCTTTTGGAAAATTAACTTTAGACATATAGAAAAACTCCTTTATATAAGAATGAACGAGGAAAGGCATTGTAAGTTTTAAAGAATACCTTTCTTCGTTTGAACCTGTATGAAATGTAACTACTATTTAACTCCTAACTTTAGTAAAGAATCTCCTGCTTGAATCTTTTCTATCTCCGTTTTTTTGATGCTATATTTATCATAATTTGTAACAACAACTGGTGTTGTCACAATGTAACCCGCCTTTTGAATTTCAGCTATATTAAACTCAATAAGTAATTGCCCTTTTTCTACTCTCACTCCTTGTTCAATATGAGAAGAGAAAAATTCGCCATTTAATTTCACAGTATCCATTCCAATATGGATTAATATTTCAGCACCTGAATCCGCCGTAATTCCTATCGCATGATTCGTCGGGAATAGCGCAGAAATCGTACCTGAAACTGGTGAAAACAACTTTCCTTCTGAAGGCTCAATCGCAACTCCTTCACCTAACGCACCTGATGCAAATGCAGCATCGTCAATATTTTGAAGCGACATAACGGCGCCATGGAAAGGACTAAAAATTATTTCATCATCGTTTGATGCAGCGATTTTATTACTTGTTTCCTCTGTTTCTGTAGATGTTTTCTTTTTCGTAAAACCAAATAAGTAAGTTAGAATAAAACCTACTACTAAAGAAACAACCATCGAAACAATTGCGCCCCAAAATCCAGCTGTAATCCCATCTTTTGGACTAATAAATGTCGGAAGCGTAAATATACCAAGTCCGCCTGTCATATAAGCTTGTGTACCAAATACGCCAAGTATTGCGCCGCCAACTCCTCCAGCAATACAGCTCATAATAAACGGCTTTTTAAGCGGAAGTGTAATACCATAAATCGCTGGCTCTGTAACACCGAAAATACCTGAAATAAAAGCTGGAATACTAAGTGTTTTTAATTTCTTGTCTTTCGTTTTCATCCAAACACCAAGCACCGCACCAATTTGAGCAAATGAAGCAGCAAATATAAGCGCTAGTATCGGATCCACACCGTTTACTGCTAAATTGTTATAGCCAATCGGAACGACGCCCCAATGAAGGCCAAATATGACAAGTACTTGCCAGAAAGCACCGAGTAAAGCACCCGCTACTAATGGGCTTGCATGATACACCCAAAGCGTTGCCTGTCCTAAAAACTGCCCTGCCCACGTCGCAATTGGGCCAATAACGAGAAATGTAACTGGTACAACGATTAGTAACGTTAAGAATGGTAGTACAAATGTTTTCACAACATCCGGAATCACTTGCTTTAAAGACTGTTCTACTCTCGCTCCAAAATAAGCAGCGAGAATAATCGGAATAACAGATGATGCATAGTTCATTAAAATAACTGGTATGCCTAAAAACGTAATATGAATTGGTGATTCAAACATCGTTCCTGCAAATAACGTATATAATGGCTCACTTGCTTTTAAACCGGATAAAGCCGGATAGACTAACGCTCCCCCAATTGCCATACCGATGAATGGTGATCCCCCGAATTTTTTACTTGCTGTATATCCTAAGAAGATCGGGAAGAAGTAAAATAACGAATCGCCTACCGCATTTAATATTTGATACGTTCCTGACTGTGTACTTAACCAGCCTAACGCTACAAATAATGCATTAAATCCTTTAATCATCCCAGTTGCAGCTAACACTCCTAAAATAGGAGTGAAAATGCTAGAAAGAATATCTATAAGACTACTCTTCTTCTTATCACTCGCGTCTTCTTCCTCTGTCTCTTGAAATCCTCCGGCAACAATAACCGCTTTATAAACGTCGGATACATGGTTACCAATTACAACTTGATATTGCCCGCCGCTTTTCATAACCGTCACAATATCTTCCATACCTTTCAGTACTTCCGTATTTGCTTTCCCCTCATCTTTTAACTGAAATCGTAAGCGAGTTATACAATGTACAACGCTATTTATGTTTTCTCTTCCTCCAACATGTTTCAATATGTCTTTTGCCAACTGTTCATACTTCATAATCGTTCCCCCTCCTTACAATCATCCCATTTATTATTTTTATAAAAGAAAAAACCTAAACTAACCATAACGACGTGATACATACGAATCACTCCATTACAAGTCAATTTAGGTTTTGCCTGCCAAACCAGTAACAATCCCGTTTATTCAATTACATAATTCATTGCGTTTCGTTACACGATGAATGTGCAACGTTACGTACACTTTTTCATCTTTTGAAAGATGACTATTATGTGCTTTTCGTAAATACGCTTCAATTTTTTCTGTACAACAATACGCCTCTTCATACTTACTTTTCACTTGCTCGTATAAAAAATCATCATCGGCCGAGTTCAATTCCTTCTGCATTAAACGCTGCGCAAAATATCGTAAATGCGTTACAAAACGACTATAATTAAATGAATTTTCATCTAAGTTCATCTTATAGTGGTACTTTACAACATTTAAAATATCTTGGACTATTTTCGTCATCGCTACCGTTTGTTGCATCGCCGGCTCTCCTTGCTGCGCATTAACGAAATGTAGTGCAATTGACCCTGCCTCATCTTCAGAAAGTCTAAACCCAGTCTCTTCTTCAATTATGTTCAAAGCTTGTAGACCAATTTCAAACTCTTTCTGATAGAACCTCTTAATCTCCCAAAGCAAAGTATTTTTAAGATCCATTCCTTCTTTATGCCGAGTTAAGGCGAAACTTAAGTGATCCGTTAATGTAAGATAAATATAATCACTTAAAGTCCCCGGCAAAGCTGTCTTAGCAAACTGAATAATTCTCTCTGTAAGCTCTAAATTTTCTACAGGAATTTCAGTTAGCAACCTAGCAAGTTTCTCTGATAATTCTTTTGTCTCTAACACAAAGGTTTTTTCTACCTTAGATTCATCAATCGTATCGCCAACTTTTTTCTGAAATCCCAAACCTCTGCCCATCAGTACAACTTCTGTCTCATTATCCTTCATCGTACAAACAACATTGTTATTTAAGATTTTATGGATTCTCATATTGTTCCGCCTTCTTCTTCTTAAAGTCACAAAAGGTATAAAAAAAACCTAAACTGATTCCAAAAGCCACACTACACCCGTAGCCTCTAGATCAATTTAGGTTTTGCCTGCCGAACAGTAACAATCCTTTTACTTATTAACTTACCTTTATTATACACAAAGAGTAAGCGGTTGCAATGATAAATTATTGAATATTTTTTTACAAAGAAAAATACTAACAATCGATCAGCTGTTGCTTACATCCATTACAAGTTATGTACACAATTATATTTTACAATTACCGTAGATAACTTACATATTTCACCATGTTTATCATCCTGAATAATCAAACATAACCATTAATAAAATTCCATATAGACCCAGTAATGGTTAAAATGTTATAATAAAACTACCCTACATAGTTACTCATATTCATACTGAGGAACTAGCGTCTTATTAAGCAATGCGCATAACTCAAATAAAAAAGACACTTTACAGTGTCTTTTTTATTTATTTTCATAAGAATTATCTCTTTTATTAACAAAATCTATTAAACAACAAAGGAGAATATCGAATGGAGAATACTGTATCGAGAGAACTACGTAACATCCGTATATGCCTTATCATCTTGATCATTGTCATTGCATTTTGGGATCGTGAGAAACCTGTAGAAATTACTGACCATGGTAGTGACCCTATCGTAAACACCAGCAATATGACCCCAGTTGGCGATAATACATTTGCCTATAAAGACGAATCTAATCAAATTAAAATATTTAAATTTAACCCAGATACAAATGAAATAAAGCTAATAAAAGAGTTTTATGCTAACGAATATTAATGAAATTACATTGTACAAAAGGCAACTCAAGGTGTCTTTTTTATTTTCAAAAGGACCTGCTCATGTTTATACTTCAAAACATAAAGTAAATGGAATCCGTTAAAAAACATGAGTGACCCTTTGTTTTCCCCTCTTATTAAAGGAGGAACTATTATGGGATTTGGTGGTAGTTGCGGTGGAAGCTGCGGTTTTTCTGGAGGATTTGCACTATTAGTTGTATTGTTTATTTTATTAATCATCGTTGGAGCTTCTTGCTTCTGCTAAAAAACTATTGGAAAAGACACTCTTATATGGGTGTCTTTTCTTTGTAAACTAAAAAGCATGAGAATGAAAGCCTTTGGTCGTAATTACGACTAAAGGCTTTTTCTATATAAAAAATGAAACATAGTAAAAACAATATAATTATTTATATTGTTTTTCACTTTACAAACTATACCCAAAAAGTTGGATAGCTCCTTTTACTACTCATATTATTAATAAATAAAGCAATAACTACAATAATAAGAGAACCAACTAAAACTGGCGTTACTAAATAACTCCAACTATATGCTCCTAAAATAACGATAATTGGATCGGCCCCTGCCGGAGGGTGTGTTGTTCTTGTTAACATCATAATAGCAATCGACATACCAACTGCTAAAGCAATTGTCCAATATTCATTCCCAAACAAATGATATATTGATAGACCAATGAAAGTTGAAATCAAATGTCCTCCAATAATATTACGTGGCTGAGATAGCGGTGCATTCCAAACTCCAAACGCTAATACACAACTCGCTCCAAATGGAGCCATTAGCAATTCTGTAGAAGTTATACTCGTTAAATATGTTAAGGTGAGAATCGTTAAAAATCCCCCCAATAATCCCGTTAAAGAGTCCTTTATATTTACTTGTAATGGACTTCTTCCTTTCCCTTTCATTTTTGCAAAATACCTTACACTTATTGGTTGAGCCTCTTTCTGCTTAGCTGCTGTTATATTATCCATCATTCGCCTCCCTTATTTATCAATAATTATATCCCGAACAAAATAACCAGTCAATTCACACTTTAGGGGTTAGTTTAAAAATACAGAAAAAAAGAATCAACTGTTATAAGTTGATTCCCTAAACTTCTCCAGATTTTCGATCCTGGAATTTTGCTACCTTTTTCCGGTTCCCACATATTTTCATAGAACACCATTTTCGCTTTCCACTTTTATCTATAAATAATAAAACACAGTCAGGGTTTGAACACCTTTTAAGAGAAATAAGCTCATTTTCTGCTATTAACGTTAAAGCATCAAATGCAATTAACGATACAAGTACATCCTCAATTTCTCCAACTGGGATAGGCACTAGACGCTGTGCAATGACTTTATATGTAAATGGTGCTTTCTCAATTTGTTTTTCTAAATACGTAATAAAATCATTTGAAATTTCGTGCTGATCAGCAATTGCCTCAAACTGTTTTCTCAGTATTTCTCTTACCTCTAATATGCTAGATGTAACTTGATTCATGCGCTCTTGAATCCCTATAAGTGTTTTTTCATTCCAAAAAGGCAGATTAACCTTTATTACATATAGCCATTCTAATACATCTTCATCCGTTATTAATAAATCATAACGTTGTCCACGCCTAACTAGCTCTGTATTTACTAAATCTAATGAGAGATTTCCAGATATAAGCGGGAATTGTTTTGTTTCCTGCATGTACTCATCACCTACTCTTTAAACAATCATATTCCAAATTAATACAGAAGTACAACTTTTTTATAAACTATAAAGTATGAAGATCAAAACCTTTAGCCATAATTACGACTAAAGGATTTTTTGTATATAACTAAAAAGGAGCTGAATGTATGGAACATAATAAAAATGGAATGCTTGCTTTAATCGTTTTGTTTGTAGGACTAGCTTTTTTTGTTTTCGGCATGGTTTATCATTTATGGGGAACGGTTTAAAATTAAATAGTAATCCATTTAGAAGAAATTCAGACGCAATATCCTGAACCTCATCTCATTAAGCACCAATAATCATTTACCTAGTTATGAAACCCCTCATTATGCTTCAGGGGTTTCCACTTTAAAACAATTATAAAAAAAGGCCCCACCAATGGGGCGCTCAAAAAATAATATAAGTAAATGAATTAAAACAAATAACAGACAACTAAAATATATAAGATTAACATCATATAATCTACATATATGCAGAATTGCATAAGATTATTTATTATTACATGCTATACTAAAACAGGAGTCGACAATCGTTATTTTCTTCTTATTTTTAAAGCAATATGATATATACCTTCTTATCGCATTTGGATTGTACAAGCAAAAGAAGACATCATAATTGATGTCTTCTTTTCTTATATTTTTAAGAATTTTTTTGCGAAGATGCTCTCCAATCACGAAAAGATGTTGGGCGTCCAGAATGAGCTCTTTGCTTTGCAGCAGCAACAGCTGGTTTTTCTTCAATAGTCGTTGGTTTCTCTTCCACAATCGCTGATTTTTCTTCAAGAGTAGTCACAGCAGTTTGTATTTTTTCCAACTGCTCTTTTAAAGCTTGCTGTTCAATCTTTAAATCCGTAAGTAAGCGTAAAATCATTTCAGAATTAGCCATACAGATCCTCCTTCCCCCAATACACAGAATAAAATACAATATGTAAACGACCCAATACCGGTGACAAAATAAGGTTGTCAACTCTTATAAAATCCCAAGTATCTTTTATTTTTCAAAAGGACCTGCTCAAGTTTATCCGTAAAAACATAAAGTAAATTAAATCCATTAATTAATGGTCTTTATGGAAGGAGGAGTTAATATGGGCTATGGCGGTAGTTGTGGTGGAGGCTGTGGTTTCGGCGGCGGATTTGCTTTACTTGTTGTACTCTTTATTTTATTAATCATCGTTGGAGCTAGTTGTTGGGGCGGCGGATTCGGCTGCTAAGGGGAGGCACTCTTGAGAGTGTCTTTTTTTTGTGTTTTTGGATGTACACCCCCTCCCTATCCGTAGTTTACCAGCGCTAAAGAAAACACTGTTCTTGTTATCTTCCCCCTCAAAAATCGCACATTTTAAAATTGACATAACACTTCATGCACCATATACTGTTAACAACAGTATACTGTCATTAACAGTATAAATCCTAATTCATTCTAGGAGGTCTATTCATGAAACATACAGGAAGACATACAGGTGCATTTCTTTTGTTATTTTTGGCAGAAGGTGATAACTATGGCGGGCAATTATTACAAAAGTGCGAGGAAGAACTTCCAGTCAATCCAATCGATAGTGCCATTTTATATCGTACGCTAAAAAAATTAGAGAACGAAGGTGCAATTGCATCTTACGTAAGTACAGATCATCAAGACAAACCGAGAAAGATGTACAAAATTACGCCTGCTGGAAAAGGACAATTGGCAGATTTCCAAATGGATATTGAAGAAAAAATGAAGAACTTATCCTTTTTCATAGACAAATATAAAGACTTAAAGGAATCCAATCATGATTAACGGCGTGATCCTTTACACTTTAGCCATTATTCTTACGGGGATTTCTTTTATGAAAGACCGCAATAAAACGAAAGAAGCTCTAATGAAGTCGTGGAAAATGTTTCGCAATCTTCTACCTGCGATGCTCTCCATCATGCTTTTCGTTGGCTTATCGCTTTCTATATTAACGCCGTCTTTCATCTCTTCTATTATTGGGGAGCAATCTGGATTCATCGGTATTATTTATTCAGCGATACTCGGCTCCGTTGCACTTATTCCAAGCTTCGTCGTATTTCCTCTCGGTAATACGTTAGTCCAACACGGCGCAGGCCTTCCTCAAGTTGCGGCACTTATGTCTACATTCATGTCAGTAGGAATTACAACATTACCGATGGAACAAAAGATATTCGGGCGAAGCTTTGCTTACGCGCGTAATGCATCTGCTTTGCTCATGTCTCTCCTATTCTCCTATATCATTTGGGTGGTGATGGTATGAAGGAACTAAAAAAATATCGCTTCTTTTTCATTCTATTACTGGGGCTCTTTGTATTAACTTTTATAAATCAATCTTTAGGATGGAGCGCATTACAATTAACAGGGAATAGCATTTTAGATATGTTGTTTCTCCTCCCTCCAGTCCTACTATTTGTAGGGTTACTTGATCAGTGGGTGAAGAAAGAAACGCTCATGAAATATATGGGCGGAAATTCCGGCATATATGGAATCCTATTTTCTTTATTATTAGGCGGCATTGCAGCTGGTCCTCTCTACGTTGCCTTTCCAATTGCAGCACTACTCCTAAAAAAAGGCGCAAGCATTCGGTACATCGTATTTTTCTTAGGCGTTTGGACAACTGCGAAATTGCCAATTCTCGTGTATGAATTTTCTTCATTTGGAACTACTTTTACACTCATTCATATTGGTTTCGGGCTAGTATTCTTTTATATAATGGGGCTTCTTTTTGAGAGGTTTTATGATCAGGGGCAGTTGTTAAGGTATGATGTTACGGAGGAAATGTAAAAAGACATCTTTATCTCTTAAAGATGTCTTTTTATATAAACCTTAATTCTCGTTCTGTAAAACCCTCGCTGTCTTTACTCCCTTTTTCTCTTCTTTTAAAAACAACGATACGATAAAAGCAACAATAATAAAGACCAACCCTAATGTAAACGCACCTTGGAATCCTGATGTTAAACCGTTTAACTTCTCTACTGGGTCCATTGGATTTGCGGAGCTTTCCATATAGCTAGTTGTTCCTGAAGACATTTTCGAAATGAAGATAGCTGTACCAATTGCGCCAGCTACTTGTTGCAACGTATTAAACAGTGCTGTTCCGTGCGGATATAAATCTGGTGTTAATTGATTTAATCCGTATGTTTGTGCTGTCATAACAAACATGAGTCCAACCATTAATACGCTATGCATGACAATAATTTGTAACATTGATGTATTAGGAGTAATGCCTTTAAATAAGAACATCGCAATCCCTACTAACACAATACCAGGAACGATAATAACTTTCGGACTAAATTTATCAAACAGTTTACCTGCGATTGGTCCCATTATGGCGCTAATAATACTTCCTGGAAGCATGATAATTCCTGATTTAAAAGCTGTAACGAGTAAAACTGTTTGCAGGAACATCGGTAATAAAGTCATCGTTGAAAATAACGACATCATCACAATAACGATTAATCCAACTGATAATGTAAACATCGGAACTTTAAATGCACGTAATTCTAAAATTGGATTTTCAATTTTTAATTGTCGAACAGCAAAAATACATAATGAGATAAGCCCAACAAGTAAAGTGCCATACACTTTCGCATCAGACCATCCTAAATCACCTGATGCACTAAAGCTATACACAAGTCCGCCAAATCCTAATGTCGATAAAAGGATAGATGGATAATCTACTTTTGGCCTTGTTAACTCTGAAACATTTTGAATGTACTTCATTCCAATCATAATTGAAATGATCACGATCGGAATAACAATATAGAATAACCAGCGCCAATTTAATGAATCCACAATTACTCCAGATAATGTAGGACCAATTGCTGGAGCAGACATCATCACAAGTGCGATTAATCCCATTGTGGCACCACGTTTTTCAGGCGGACAAATAAGTAAAATCGTATTCATTAATAACGGTGAAATTAACCCCGTCGCTACAGCTTGGACGATACGGCCAACTAATAAAATAGAAAATGTCGGTGCAAATCCCGCAATTAATGTACCAACTAAAAACGTTACCATCGCAATCAAAAACATTTGTCTCGTTGTAAGCCATTGCTGAAGTAACGCTGTAATCGGGACTAAAACCCCAACTACTAACATGTAAGCTGTAGAAAGCCATTGAATTGTTGATGCTGTTACGCCAAATTCTTTCATTAATACTGTTAACGCATTACCAAGTAATGTTTCGTTTAATAATGCAACCATTGCCCCTAAAAGTAATGCAATTAAAATGGGGGTATGTTTCAAATTAGAAGTATCAACTTTGCCACTTGTAGGGCTCTTAGTTGTCATATTCATTTGCAGATTCTCCTCCTATTTCTTACTTAAAAAGCTTTAAATAAACCGGAACACATGTAATATAATATACATATGTAGATTAAAAAGGGAGAATCAATTTTCAGCCATTGTATACTTAATCTACAAAAAAGGAGAATTGTAGATGAACGATAGTGAAAAACAACTTGATTTACGCATTAGACGTACACATAAATTATTGTGGGATTCCTTATTTGAATTAATGACGCAATTAAAACAGAAATATAGTACTATCACGATTAACCAAATTTGTGATCGTGCGATGGTACACCGAACAACCTTTTACAAACACTTTGAAGATAAAGATGCTTTATTAGCATTTGGATTTAAACGATACAGCAAGATAATTGCTGGAATACCGGTTTCAGATCGATTAAGTAAACCATTTCAAGTAATGGAACAATTTCTACATCATGAAGAAATCGGTAAAATATTAGAGACGCAAATGTCTGATGAACAATTTATTAGCCGGACACAGTATTTAAGTCACGAAACGAGAAAACAAGAAATAGAAGCGTTAAATCAACTTTGCAAAAACCATACGATGCCAAATGATTTAATCATTGAATTTTATTCAGGGGCAATCACCTCATTAAGCACGTGGTGGTTTAAAAATGAAAGAAGCGTTTCTGCAGCAGAAATGGATAGGTATCTCCACCAACTTATTAATCGGGATATTTTTCAGTTTGAAGAGGAATAACTTCACCATCAAAAAAAGGCTGTTTTATAAACAGCCTTTTTTTGATGGAATAAAACGTCGATAAATTTAAGTAACAAATATTCAGAATTAATATTAAAATATAAAATGGGGATAGGGGTATGGGATTTAAAATTTTATACATAACGAGGGAATAGAAATGAAACTACAATTAAAAGCAGATTTAGGACTACTACTGGTTACATTCTTTTGGGGTGCATCCATCTTACTTACCAAGATTGGACTTGAAGGCATAGAAGAATACAATTTAATCGCATTACGATTTATTATTGCCTTTCTTTTATCAGGTTTAATATTTTACAAACATTTATTCAAAGTCGATTTTAAAACTGTAAAATATGCATTTATACTCGCTTCTGTCTTATTTATCGTTTACATTTTCGCGACGTTCGGCACAAAGTATACGAGTGTTTCTAATGCAGGTTTCTTACTATGTCTCACAGTCATTTTCATTCCGATATTATCAGCTATATTTTTAAAACACATTCCGGAAAAGAAAGTTATAGTAGGAATCTTTTTAACGATAATAGGAATCGGCTTATTAACATTAACGAGCGAATTCAAGATCGGTAATGGCGATATATTTTGCATACTGTCAGCCTTATTTTATGCCATTCACGTCATCATTACCGGAAGCGTAACAAAACATGTGAACTCCATTGCACTTGGAGTCATACAACTCGGTTTCGTCGGTCTATTTAGTCTTATATTTTCATTCATTATCGAAACACCAAAGCTTCCTAGCACAACCAACTCATGGCTCATCATCTTAGCCTTAAGCATATTTTGCACAGCAATCGCATTCATCGTGCAAGTGATCGCCCAGCAATACACAACGCCCACACATACAGGCCTTATCTTTTCATTAGAACCTGTTTTTTCAGCAGGCTTTGCTTTCGTTTTCACAGGTGAAACACTTACCGGAAAAGGATACTTAGGCGCGACACTTATCTTAGTAAGTGTGTTGATTGCTGAGGTGGATTTTAAGGGATTGTTACGGGTTGGGGTTAGGAGGAATGTAGAGTAGGTATTTCTCTAAGGTAGATAAACATACCCCAAAAATATTCGTTTGTATTATTTTCACCCTCTTACCTTAATTGTTTTAGATGCTATCTTTAAATAAGGTAGCATCTAAAAAATGTTACAAGGAATTATTATATTTATGTAGCCTGCATAGTTAACCTTTTCTACATTACTTACTTCACATAGTCATACAGATTTTTCGCTAACAATAAACAAGTTACTGTAATGAAAAGAGCACGAACATACCCGCTTCCTTTTTTTATAGCAAATTTGGAGCCGACGATTCCTCCAGCAATTTGAGCAATCCCCATTATAAAACCATACACATAGTTTACTTGCCCTACATACATAAACATTAACAATGCACCAACGTTACTTCCTAAATTAAGAAACTTCGCAGTACCTGCTGCTTTTAAAAAATCATACCCAATAAATAAAAGAGAAAACATTAAAAATGAACCTGTACCAGGACCTAGAAATCCATCATAAAAACCAATAACAAAAATAAAAAAGGTAAAAATAATGACGTGTCGACCAGACAATTTTTTATGAGTGGAAATACTTCCCCAATCCTTCTTGAATATCGTATAAATAGCGACCGCACCAAGCATGATCAGCATTAATGGCTTCAGTACTTCTGGGTTCATTAAATGAACGGTCCATGCCCCTATTATAGAAGCTATGAAAGTGAGCGGAAATAATTTAAAAGCCGATTTTAAATCAAGATTACCAGAACGATAAAACACAATATTACTAGTTGCACTCCCCATTGTTGATGCTAATTTATTCGTGGCTACTGCACTTGCTGGATTCAATCCTGTAAATAATAAAGCTGGTAAGGCGATTAATCCACCACCACCTACAACTGAATCAATAAATGCAGCTACAAATCCAAAAACAATCAAAATCATTAATATAGATGGGTCTAAATAAAAATCCATATTAGTAGCCTCCCCTTAGTCACTATTGTAATAGTAACTACCAATTTGCTAAATGTAAAGAGTTATTGTAACGTTAAAATATAAAAGCAAACATCGGAGGACAAAAAAAGTGGACTACATAGTGCAACAGCTTAAAAAAATTGGTTTTAATGAATATGAAGCTAAATCTTATGTATCTCTTGTTAAACAAGGGCCTGTCACAGCCTATCAAGTGAGTAAGGATTCGGGTGTCCCAAGAGCGCGAATTTACGAGATTTTAGGTAACCTTGTAGAAAAAGGAATTGTCATGAAAGAAGAAATAAATGACACCACTCGCTATTCACCTCTACCTGTTGAAATCTTTTTGCAGAAGGCTCAATCAGAATGGCAGTCTACTTATGAAGGAATTAGTGATTCATTAAAGAAGTTAGAAACTTCCGAGGAAAAAACGGATAATCGAGTCATTACTTTAAAAGACAATAAAACAATCATTAGCTATTGTCAGACTTTAATAAAAAAAGCAGAACAACGTATTGTCATTTCGATGTGGGATGAAATGTACGAAGCGTTAAAAGAGGAACTATCTGAAGTAGCTGATAAAGTTACAGTACAAGGCATTACCCTACATGTTGAAAATCCCATTAAAAATTTAGAAGCCCATCGTATCACACCCTATACAGAAACTCTGTCTACAGAACATTGGTTTATTTTATCGATAGATTCTAAAGAGATGATTTATGGACCATCAATTGAAGAGCGTAATATTGCTTTTTATACAGATGACCCCGTTCATATATACCTATTAGAGGATTATGTATGGCATGATGTTTTAGTGAATCGACTTGTCCGGCGTAGCCAAGATGACTTGCAGCAATGGATTACTGCGGAGAGAAGATCTTTCTTTATGGGAAAATAAGAAATATATTGAAAGAATCAAAAAAATAAAGCATAAGTTAATGAAATGGAAAACTTATGCTTTATTTGCAAAGTCATACTCAAATCTTTCAACTATTTCCCCTCCACAAACCGCCCAAACTCCTTCAAAAATCTTAGGCTAAAACTCCCCACAGGCCCATTCCGATGCTTCGCCACATGAATCTCCGTCATCTCTTTCTGTCTCGTTTCCTTATCATAATAATCTTCACGATACATAAGCATAATGACATCCGCATCTTGCTCGATTTGTCCTGTCTCTCTTAAATCAGATAAAAGAGGTCGCTTATCTTGCCGTGACTCTACGGAACGAGATAATTGCGACAATGCTACTACACAAACATTTAATTCACGTGCTAATACCTTAAGCTTACGAGAAATTTCACTAATCTCTTGAAATCGATTGCCCTTATGCTTCGGATCGCCTGTAATAAGCTGCAAGTAATCTACAATAATTAAAATCTTTTTATCACCGTGCTTCCTCTTTAACTTACGAGTTTGCATCCAAATATCTTGCACAGTAACACCTGCATTATCGTATATCTCAAGAGGTAACTCACCAATCTCCGCAAACGCCTTACTCACCTTTTCCCAGTCCTCTATCGTAAAACGATGCTTCGGATTTTTCAGCCTACCTCCTGACACTTCGCCCGCGCAAGACGCCATCCTTTTCAGCAATTGCTTACTACTCATCTCTAACGAAAACAGCCCAACTGCTGATCCAGACTTCGCCGCATGCAGTGCAATATTTAATGCAAACGCCGTCTTCCCCATAGAAGGACGCGCTCCAAGGACGACAAAATCCCCTTCCTGCAATCCGCACGTCATCTTATTTAGCGATGTATAACCAGTCTCAATACCAGTATTCTCTTTCGTATCTTGATGAAGCTCCTCATATAGCCCAACTAAAGCATCCTTCAAATCAAACTCACATACACAGTCCTTTTCCTCTAACTCACAAAGTCCCGTAATCGTCTCACCAATAACTTTCTCATTCTTCTCCGCAATAAGACGCTCTCCCATCTTGTGCCCGAGAACACCCGCCTGATACATTTTCCAGGCACCTCGAACAAGCCCCTCATAATAAGAGAAGTTGGCAGTTGTAGGCACACCATCCATCAACCCTATAAAATACTCCATTCCCCCGATCCCCTCTAAAAACTTCGGATCTACCCTAGAAATGAACGTCACAAGATCAATCGGTTGCCCCTCTTCTTCCATTTTTCGCATTAACTGAAATATAGACTTGTGCACTGGCATAGAAAAATACTGCTCCGTCAAACGGCACTCCTTAATAAGCTCTCCATCAAGTAATAGAGAACCTAACACCGTCTTTTCCGCCTCCACATTTTGAATACTCATGGACGCCACCCGCGCTCCGCTAAAAAGCGCTGCAACTCTTCCTCAGACGGCGCATTCTTCTCCCACTCCTCACACCTCGCCAAAAACTCCTCCGTCTCCCCCGTACTAACAGACGACTCCTTCTTCCGAAACTTAGCCGTATCCGCCTCAACCTCACACACTTTCGTAAACCCTTTCCCGTGCCAGCCTCTCAAAATGCCCTTCACATAAGCAACCGTCCGCTTATTATTCTCAAACGCAATTTGAAGAGCCTTCAGCACAAGCTCCTCTGACAAATCTTCCATCCACGCACTCAGTTCCTCCACAGTATGCGGAGACAAACTACCGAAATGTTGCTCATAAAAGGAAAACACACGACTTCCCGTTTCTTCCTCTATAACCTCTTCTTCCTCTGTCTCCTCACAAACTGGATCAATATCATCCACAGCCAAATCACTCGGCATACCGAAATGCGCTAAAAGCATCGGAACATTCAGCTCCTCCTCTACGCACTTCTGAAGAAACATATGTACAAACTCCTTATTTTTCACACCCTTAAGCTCACGAAGCACACACTTCTCCACATTCGTATTCGTCACCGGATTATAACGAAGCCAATTCAAAACGAATAACTCCCGCGTCTCCGCATCATAAAGAATCTTCCCATAATCAATGAAGCGCTGCACAAGCTTATCAACAGTCTCCCGATTATAACCAGTCTCCATCTCAGCTAACCGCTTCGGAAAAGGAAAAATCCCGCACTGCGTCGTCTTCGAACAAGTTAACAAATACACATAAAAATACCGCTCCTCCGGCGTCAAATCCAAAACAAAATCATCCTGCCAAAAATTCACCTGCACATTACGATACACCGCCATCCTAATTCCTCCCGTCTCCGTTCAAAATGTAAAAGCCCCTTCATAATATATATGGGAGACTGGCCGGGTTTTTGGCGTGTTATTTCAAAATTTTTTTCGACTCCTACTACGGTGTTTGTTGGTGTTTTTGTTTTGTTATGTTTTTTCTTAGTGATTTATTACTTGGTAGGGGCTTGTAAGGGGCTTATGAGGGGCTAGTTATCGGTTACTTCGATTAGAAATACACGATCCGAGAAGCCACCTCGTTCTTCTGCTTTCTTTTTTCGGATGTTGTTGATTTCTTCTAGTGTTGTGCCTTCGTGTTCGGCTAGGGCGTTTATTAGTTCTAGTAGGTCGGATAGTTCTTCGAGTTTATCGGGTTTTGTTTTGCTTCGATGTATTCTGTTATTTCTTCTTCTGTTTTCTTGCAGATTTCTTTTATGTATTCGTCTTCGTGTAGGATTCTTGTTGTTGGTGTTTTTCCGTTGGATTTTATTATTTGTGGGATTTTGTTTCGGATTAGTTTGTTGTAGGTTGGCATGGGATTTCCTCCGTTTGGTTTTTCTTCTATTATAATGGAAAAGCAGTTTAACTAGGTGTTAAACTGCTGAATTGCTTCTTTACTTATGGTACAATCTAACGTATAGATTTAAAGAACAGTTTTCATTATAAAAAATCTCATGCAGTTTCCAAATCACCAAATTTTTATTGCCTCATCAGCTAGTGATTTTTGTCTCTCTTCAATGGTTTCCGTATTCCAATAACGATATTGGGTAATTTGCTTAGTTATTTCTATACTACTTTTACGGTACATTTCTATCTTTTTATCAAACAACTTATTTAGAATTTTTTTATTATATTCATTACCCAATAAAGTAAGATTGCCTAGACGCCATAAATATTCTTCCTGTACATCCTCACTAATATCCCAATCACCTATTGCTACAGGCAATATATGTTCTATATGAACATTATTATTATTAGAAATCTCTATTTCATTACTCATATACAACTTGTTTAGTTTCTTATATATATATCTTATTATTGGCTTTGTTTTTAAGGCTACTGTTGCAAAATGTATTTGGAACT
Organism: Bacillus cereus group sp. MS39; assembly: GCF_040448665.1. Lineage (NCBI taxonomy): Bacteria > Bacillati > Bacillota > Bacilli > Caryophanales > Bacillaceae > Bacillus > Bacillus cereus group sp. MS39. The sequence continues at coordinate 4,452,005 of NZ_CP123058.1, forward strand.
CCTCATCATTTATTTTCATTTTATTTATTTTAGTAATTACCTCTTTAGTGGATAATTCATCATTTGAAATTGAATACGCCAAACCAGCAAAAAACACTTCATATTTATTAGCCACATTCTTAGCGATAATAATATTCCTAAAAATGAGATTTTCAATTTCTTGTGCTACTTGTAATATTTGCTTCTCGTTAAACTGTCTGTTATACATAGCCAATATAACAGGATAAAATGAACTAGCATTAAAATTTTTCAAATTACTTATTACATCATTTAAAGCACTGTCATTAAAGATACTAATATCATCTTTTTGGCTAATTGCACTATATACATAAGCTAGCTTCTCTAACTCATTCATTAATTGTAAGCATTTACTTTCAGAATTAATTTTCAATCTCATTTTTTTATATAATGATTGGGAGCGAACAAATTCCTCTTTGGAGTTCCAATAATGACGAATAAATTTAGTAGCATCTGTACCATCTAAATTTACCAACATACTTTCCCATTTATTTTTCACACTATTAATCTGTTTTTTAGAATTTTTAAAAATATGGTTTTTTAATAAATCTGCAGTTTCTAATCCTTTTCCTCTTGCATTTAAAGATTCAAAAATAATAAACGCTTCCTCTAAAGAACTTGTTTCAACGTACATTACCTTAAAATTATTAATAAAGTTTTCGTAAAAATCCCTAACAACCTCTATTTTATCCTGCGTGCTCATCCCAAAAACTTCATCACTCATTTTCCCCATCAAATATTCAAAAGCAAACTCCAAGCGTTTTTGAGATTTTGATTTTGCCGTTAATGTTTGTTGAACCATATCTACTATTTGAATTCTTTGAATAAAAAACTCATTATCATTATCAGAAATCTTTAATTTTAGCCTGTTACTTTCTTGAGACCATCTACCGATATACTTTATTCGTATATCCTCCGAAATCTCTCTAGCAATTGCTAAACTACTATCCTTATTAAAGAAATCTGTAAATATTTTATTAAAAACACTTAATAAGACTACTGAAGTTGTTGTTCTTTGCTGTCCATCAATAATATATTTAACCTTATCTTCTATATCATCATGAACAACAATTTGTCCAAAAAAATGTTCCTCTTCTTCATTATTCCTTAGATTTTTTAGATCCATCCAAAAATCTTCAATTTGATTTTCTTCCCATGAATATTCTCTTTGATAATCTGGAATATGATACTCTCCATCTTGTAAAAAAGAACCTATAGATTTGAAATTGAAATTTTTGATCGACATTGATAATATCCCCCTATAAATTTAAAATAAGACTTATTCTTTAATTAGTTCACTAAGCTTTTCTATAAAAATATTTAACTATTTATTATCACACTAATTTTATATTCCCATTAAATTCTCTCCTTGATCTCTTACATCTTCTTATAAAAACCGCTCTCCATATCGTGCTCAAAGAAATCACTTAACTTACACAAATAAGCAATATAACCTGATATTCCCTTTCAAAAATTAAGAGAAATATGTTCTTTAGCATATCGAAATACCTCTTGTTCGCCATACCATAATCACCTTTTATTCCCAGTCATCGTAAAGAGATCTCCTAATAATCCAGCACTTTCAGATACTTCAATAGTTAATAGCGTTCATTATTAAAGAAGATTTACTTCTCTCATATGAATTATCTTTAATATATTAATTAAGTTCCTTCTGATATTTCTTACTAAATTCTTGTAATACCTTCTTTACACCCCTTGTTTATTTTTCTTTATAATAATCATATCATCTTATTATTAAATAACAGTACTTTTCTTACTTATCTCATATAATTAATATATTAAATTTCCCTACTTCTTTTTTAATAACTATCTTCAAACCATTCCCCATGTTCTTTGACATAAAAAAGACCCTATCCAGTTTATCTTTGAATAGGGATCTCTTTCACGAATTCACTTTATTTACAAATAAAAAGAAGTACCGAAGAGCCAATTTAAATATGTAGAAGAAATGAATGCATTTGCTTGTCCGATGGGATGTATTTTAGAGTAGGTGACAACGGATCGTGAAGGATATCGTCGATATAAATTGAATCCAGAAGACTGCGCTGTTTGTCCGCTACGTGAGTTGTTCTTTTCAAAGGAACAAAAACAAAAAGTTATCACTCATCATATATGGGAGAGAGAAAGATATCGTTAGAAAAAACAAGCTAACAGCTACAGAGAAAAAGTTGTATAAAGTACGCTATTCAACTATAGAGCGAAGCTTTGCGGACGCCAAAGAACTGCATGGCTATCGATATGCTCGGTTTCGGGGGCTGAAGTCTGTCCAAATGCAGGCTTATCTCACTGCAACTTGTCAAAATATGAAAAAAATAGCCCTCCATTTGACCAAAAAGGATCTGGTGGATGGCTATTTTTCTAAATTCTATTATTTTATGTTGTTTTCATTCCCTAAAATAAAAAAGATTACAGAGTGTTGGGAACTCTAAAGGATTTCCCGACACTCTGTAAAAAGAAGAGAATACTTTTTTCTTTTAAACTACAGCAGCTTGTCTTTGATGACATCTCTCGATAATACTTGTTAATATCTGTTTAATTTCCTCCTTTTCATCAGAATCTCTAGCTAACCAATTATTTATCAACATATCTTCTAAAGAATTTATATGTTCCTTAGATTCACCAAAAAAAATACTTTTTGCTGCCAAAGCTATCTTCTGCTTATAATTAATTGCTTCATTAATTGCTTTCTTATCTTCTTCCTCTCTAACTAGTAACATTATATATTCTTCATCCCAAATAATTTGTTCTGGTATTTCTAATGGTAAAAAGTTAACATTATCCTTGTAATATTCTAAGTATTTCTGTTGAAGCTCGAGCTTTTGATCACTTCTGCCCCCGCCTTTATTACCATCCACGATAAACCTAACATCACAATTAGTGACTTCCTTTATTATACTTTGAAGGTTATCTACGTTTATTTCATTGAGAGGCAATGTTTTAATGTCAATAATATCTACATTCGGTCTTTGATCCCCATCAAAAACAATGAAACTATCAAATAGATTTTTTTGAGAGTATACAGGAATATAATGACTTTTGATAGCCTCTGCACCACCTGGATAGTATATAAGTTCTACCATTGATAGATAATCCGTCCCCATTTTTTCTAAAACCGCTTTTAATATTTTTGTTGCAAGTGCATCCTCTGTTTGAATAATATAATTACCTGGAAGAGCTTGTCCTAGAGTTACAAAAGCTTCTTTTGGATAACACCCATCATAAACATTGATTTTATTAGTAACTTGATTAAGTTCAAACTTCTTTATTGCTTCTTTTGGCATATTTTCTACAAAGGTCGAAGAATGCGTTGAAATGACTACTTGGTGCTTCTTTTCAAGTGATAATTTTAAAAGAAGATATTTAAGCCGTTTTTGAGCACCAGGGTGCAAAGACACTTCTGGTTCATCTAATAATATTAAACTACCGCATTCAGCCTTCAATAATTCATGAACTAATTTAACAATTGCTATTTCTCCGCTCCCCGCATGAGCTTCAGAATACATAAATGTACTTCTATCAAGGATAATAGAAGTACCCCATGTTTTAAAAAGTTTATGTTCTACAATCTTACCAGAGCTATATGTTCTTCCTAGAATAAAGGAAATACATTCTAACTCATTTTGATTTAATTCATAAACATTTTGATTTTGTTGTTTACCATTAGATTTATAAATAACATCATTATCTAATACATTTTTAAGCATCCTTGACTGATATCTAATATAATCCTGCTTCTTTTTTGAAGCTAAGTTTGCCCCTAATTCCCCAAAATAAAAGAATTTATCAAAAGCACTTAATTCAGAGCGAAAATCCAGATATAATACATTTTTTTCAATAGGACTATTTCTAGTAGTACTCTGTTGCATCCCGTAAGATTTGACGGGTCTGCTTGTTTCCCAATAGTCAGGTTGATTACCTCTAATCATACGATGATACAACACTTCTTTGGTGGATCCACCTTTTTTATACTCATAAAAGAAACAATGTCTTCTTTTATCTATGCCAAATTCTGCAATAGGATCTACATTGGTGGAAAACCAAAAGTCACTTATATTTTTCCCCTTTGGAGCACCATAAAGAGCCTGTAAAGCTGAACTTTTACCACACCCATTTTTCCCAACAAGTACGGTTACTGGGGATCCAAAAGTTAATTTTGTATCTGGAACAAAATTTTTATAAAATGGAAAGGTTAATTTACCTATGTAATTATCGTATGCACCTTTACTAAAAGCTTGAGCGATACTCCCTATCACTTTTATTTCATCTGATATATCTAAATTCATATTACTAACTCCCGTTATTTTTTATATTCATTTTACAACTTCAAACAAATTCCATCAATTTTTTCATTCTTATAACATTTAAAATTCATTATATAATAATTAACATAAAATAAATCATAAAAAATTAATGTTATTTTATGATCTTTCATATACTAATTAACTAGAATACTACCTTTCCTAATGACCATAAAAACATAATAAGATATTCTAATATTCTCTATGATATAATTTTTATACAGACATCATTAGTATGAATAGGAGGTTAACTACAATGAAAGGTAACAAAGGTGAATGGAGCGAAATATACACATTTTTAAAACTTTTAGGAGAGGGCGCTCTCTATGCTGGGGATGAGAATTTAGAAAAAATTGAAGATGTTTATTATCCACTAGTTTCCATTGTTCGAGAAGAGAATGATCAAAAATATTTTTATGAACATGATTCATCAATTAAAGTAATTGATGAACATAATAATATATTGCTGGAATTAGAGAAAGAAGACTTTATACAAAAATCCTATGAATTATTAGAAAGCTTAAAAGCAGTCAAAGGGAGATCCTTCGAATTCCATACTATCGAAAGTTTTTTAAACTCTATTCATATAGCAAAACTAAAATCTGATTCTAGTAACAAAAGAGATATTACACTTAAAGTACACGATTTAAACACAAATACAAAACCTACATTAGGGTTTAGTATTAAATCCAGAATAGGCGGAAGTCCTACATTACTTAATTCTGGAGAATCCACAAACTTTATCTATAAAATTTGTACAAATAATAGCAGTACCTCTTTTAACGATATTATGGAGAACGTAAATAGAATAAACACTCGCTCTAAGATTAAAGATAGAGTAAAATATTTAATTGAAAATGGGTACGGACTAGAATTTAGCCGTATTGAAAGTGAGAATTTCCAGTTGAATTTACAGCTGATAGACTCTAGCTTACCTCATATTCTCTCTAAAGCAATCCTGTACTATTATAATGGACAAGGTGTATTATTAAGAGATTTAATTAACCTACTGGAAAGTGAAAATCCAATGCTTTTCAATCAAGAAAGAAATCATAGATTTTATGAATATAAAATAAAGAATTTTTTAACAGATGTCGCTTTAGGAATGACTCCACAAAAAGAATGGAATGGGCATTACGATGCCACTGGAGGATATATTATTGTAAAAGAAGATGGCGAAATTGTTTGTTACCATATTTATAATAGACTACAATTCCAAGAGTATTTAATTAACCATACATTATTAGACACTCCTTCAAGTTCTAGATATAAATTCGGTGAAGTATATCTAGATAACAACGAGCTCTATTTGAAACTTAATCTTCAAATACGCTTTAAATAAATAAACAAATAAATAAAGAAAGAAGATAGTGAATCGATTATTTTCTCATCCACTATCTTCTTTCTTTATTATTTCCATAAGTACAATAATAAAATTCTCTTTTTACGTCATCTAATTCAAAGAGAAATTTCACACAGTAAAATCACCAATCATTTGTTTATTTTTATGATATCTTGATCAAGATTTTTCTAAAGAATCTAATGCTTCAACTATTTTATCTGCAATCTCCTCGATTACAGGAATTGTAACTGAATTTCCAAACTGCTTATATCTTTGAGCATCACTCATTTTTTCAGGAAAACTAAAAGTATCTTCACCTGAAGCATTTTTAAATGCGTAACCAACAAATCCTTGCAATTTCCCCCACTCATTTGGTGTCATAATTCGAACCCCTTCAGAATTAAGAGGTGATTTTTTAGACTTAACTAATTTCCCTACTATATCTGGTTTATAATCATAAATTAGATTACGTTCCTTTCCAGATCCCCCCGTAGCTAAGAGTGCATTAGAAACTGGATTTTCAATTTCTGGTAAATTAACTATAGAATATCCAAATCCATTTCCCTTTTTACCTTGAGCTTCTTTATGCTTTTTTAATGTTTCTAAATACCCTTCTGACAAATAGTATTTTTCTCCAACATTGTCTTCTAATACATCTTTTACACTGTCATAGATCTTTTTTCTATATCTACTTTTCGGAAGTGTAAATAAAGGCATAGATTCAATTTTGTCTCTGTAAAGCCTTTGATTAAAACCTACCATATATATACGTGGTCTATTTTGGGGAACCCCAAAATTTCTAGAATTAAGTAAAAAACTTCGAGGGTCATATATTAATTCCCCATTCTCTCCTTTTTCAACGCCAATAACTTTGTAGTCTAATTCTATTACCAATGTTTCAAGAATAGTTTTAAAAGTTTCGCCTTTTTTATGTCGAATTAATCCTTCCACATTTTCAAGTAGAAAAGCTTTTGGGCGTGTCCTTTCAATTATATCCGCTACATCAAAAAATAGAGTACCTCTTGTTTTATCTCGAAAACCTTCTTTTTTTCCAGCTGTACTAAACGCCTGACAAGGAAACCCTCCTAATAATACATCATATGTTAGTTTCTCTACTTTTTCTTTAAATTCAGCACTTGTCACATCATTTTTAGGGTTTTCTGAATAAAGGTGTTCATATGTTTGACAAGCATACTGATCAATTTCAGCTGACAATACGTTTTCAAATCTCCCTGTTAGTTCAAAACCCCTTCTGATACCACCAATACCAGCAAAAAGGTCTAATGTTTTATATTTCATCCGTAATACCTCCGGAAGTTATTATTAATTTTATTATTGATCATTTATGATAATATTAATTCATCGACTCTAAAACGATTAATTATCCAAATTAGTATTCTAACATAAATTACGTAAAAGGAGTGTAAAAATGTCTCAGTATAAATATACCAGCATTGATTTATTTTCAGGTCCAGGTGGACTTACAACAGGATTAAAGCTAGCAGGAATCAAACCCCTTATAGCTGTAGAAATTAATAATGAAACTGCAGAAACATATGCAGCAAATCATCACGTGGATCTTCTCAAATTAGAAGAATATTTACAACATAAAAATACATATGAACATATCTTTAAACCCAGCGACAAATCTGTATTAATTCTTGGAGATGTTCGAGAAGTTACAGATAATTTAATTAGAGAAATTTTATTAAAACGTTTTTCAAAAGAGAGTGTAGATGTAATAACAGGAGGACCGCCTTGCGAAAGTTATTCCATGGCTGGTAAACGTCAAAAAAATGATGAACGTGATCATCTTTATAAACACCTTTCTCGAATTGCAAAAGTAGTAGATGCATCAATACTTTTATTTGAAAATGTAAAAGGTATCCTATCTAAAAAAACAGAAAACCAACAAACTTTTTTCTCTCAAGTTTGTGAGGAATTTGAAAAAACCCAAAATGATGTTTCATTCAGAGTAACATCCTCCCATAAAAAAGATGTACTCCTTAATTGTGCAAATTATGGTGTACCTCAAAATAGAGAGCGCGTATTCATTGTCGGCGTAAACAACAAATACGAAAACACTTATTTTTCCTATCCTCAACAAACACACGGTAGTGATTATTTGATGCCTGTAGTTACTGTTGGACAAGCAATTTTAGACTTACCTGATGTTAATGTTCTAGAAGAAAACGAAGTCTATGAACAAGATAATAATTACATTGAAAATATAGATGATCCTTCACGTAAAAACTTTTTAAAGTTTGTCCGAGGCATATCTCCTTTTTCTTTAACAGAAAATCCCTACGATGGACAAAATCTGGATTCACATAAAGCTAGTAAACATCTCGATAAAATAATTAAAAGAATGTCCTTGATTCATCAAGGTGAAGGTATGAAAAAAGCAGGCGAAAGACTTATTAAAGAGGGAAAACAAGAACTAAGAGATCAATATTTCCCCAAAAAATTATACGCAGCTAGATACAGACGACTAAAAGAGAATACACCATCCTTTACTGTAACATCGCATTGTTTTGACGAAATTATTCATCCTATAAAAAACAGAGCACTAACTCCGCGTGAAGCTGCTAGGTTACAGTCATTTCCAGATTGGTATGTTTTTAAAGGCCCTTATGTAATCTTCCATTCAGATCCGAAACAAGATAGATATGAGCAAATTGGAGATGCTGTTCCACCTTTAGTTGGCTATCATTTAGGATTAGAAATAGTGAATACATTGAATGAGATAGAGAAAAATTCAACTTCTCTTATTTTCAACTAAAAATAAGAGAAGTATTATATAAACTGCATTTGAAATTACAATGCAGTTTATATGGCTTTGTTAAACTTTTATGCTGCAATACGTATTACACCTTTACAAAACCGATAATTATAACCATATGTTTTGAGAATTAATTAGTGTTTATTCGCTCGTTATACCCCCATACCACCCATAACTATCCTCCAAAAATATCCTACTCTCCCCACTCCCCTTATAAAAACTCTCCCAACCTCTCTCCCTCAAAATCCCCTTCCAACTCTCACTCTCCACCATCTTCTTAATAACACCATCCCAATAAGCAACCTCTTCCTCCGTCATATCTTTCGGGCCCATGATTCCTTTCCAGTGCTGGAATATGACGTCGATGCCTTGTTCTTTCCATGTTGGGATTTCTGGTAGGCGGTCTAGTCGTTTTGGTGCGGATACGGCTAGTATTTTTATTTTGCCGGCTTTGTATTGTTTTTCGGCTTCGGATAGGGTCATGGTTGCGGCGCCTATTTGTTTGTTCGTTAGGGCGTTTATGATTTTTTCTTTGTTTTCGTAGACGAAGAATTGTAGTTCGGCTGGGTTTATGCCGAATGCTTTGCTTACTTGTACGAAGGATAGGTGATCGTCGTTTCCTAGGCCGGGGGCAACACCGATTTTGAAGTTTTTCTTGTCTTGTTTTAGTTGTTCCATTAGTTGTTTTGCGTTTTCTATGTTTGAGTCTTTTGATACGACAACGACTTCCCAATCTGATGCTAGTAGCGCGAGCGGGGTGAAGTCTTTATATGTTAGTTTACTGTGGCCTAGTAGGTTGTTCGTTATGAGTAAGCTTGAGTTAATCGCCAGTATGTGTCCGCCTTTTTGTTTCGTATATTTCCATCCGACATCACCGCTGCCACCTACTTTGTTTGTGACAGTGATTGGTTTTGTGAAGATTTTTTCTTCTGTGAGCGTTTTTTGCATCGCTCGTGCTGTTAAGTCCCATCCGGCTCCTTGAACGTTCGGCGCAACGATTTCTACTTTGTCGATGTTCACTTTATTCGTATGGGATTTTTCAGAGGAACAACCAGCTATTACTCCTGTCATGATCCATATATATAGTAATAATCGGTTTTTCATAGTCCTCGCCCTATTCGATATTTTCGTTCTGGTCGTCCGATAATGCCGTATGTGTACTCTACTGTGCATTCGTTTGTCGCCACTAAATATTCTAAGTATCTTCTTGCGGTTGTTCTGGAAGCACCCATTTGCTCTCCCATTTCTTCTATTGTAATGCCCTCTTCGAATCCTTTTATAATGTCTTTTACTTTTTGCAGTGTTAACGGATCAACGCCTGTCGGTAAGTTTTTTACGTCTTGTGTTTGCGAAGTACCGAAAAAGTTATCTATGAGTGCTTGATTCACTTCATTGTTACTATGTAATAATTGCTTCTTTCTCTTATAGTCTTCAATTGTGCGAACAAATTTTTCTAATGTGACCGGTTTTATAAGGTAGTTGCTTACGCCATTTCGAATTGCTTTTTCTAACATATGGTTTTCGTTCGCCGCTGTCACCATAATGACGTCAACGTTTGGAAAATCAGCATGAATTTTCGGCAATAAGTCGGTTCCGATTCCATCTGGTAAATAATTATCTAATAGAAGCAAATCGATTTCTTCCCTTTGTAGTAGTTCCATCGTTTCTTTCGCGTTCAATGCTTTTCCAATCACTTTTACGTCCTTTATTTTTGATAAAAACTCCTCCTGAATTTGCGCGACGCGAAAATCATCTTCTGCAATTGCAACCTTCAACATATGCCCATCCTCCTGTTTGTCATGTACTTTCTTTCAATGTTTTCGGAAGGTAAATTGTAAAAATCGCTCCCCCATTTTTCTCGTTTTGAATTTCAATTGTTCCTCCTAGTAGATCTACCATTTCTTTCACGTTTGCTAGCCCGTAACCACGATCGTTGCCTTTCGTTGAAAATCCTTTTTGAAAAATGGTCGTGATTTTTTCTGCCAGTATCCCTGCTCCACTATCTATCACTTCAAACACAATATCGTGTCCAATATCCGTAACAAAGAAGGAAACATTCTTCTCCTCTTGCTCACTCACCGCATCAAATGCATTATCGATTATGTTTCCAAGTATCGTAATAAGGTGCGAAACTTTTATATGCTCTGGTAATGGATGAAGCGCACTATCTCCTTCAATATGAAAATCAATTTTCTTCTCAGATGCAGTTCCGAGTTTTCCTAATAAAATAGCTTGTACTTTCGCATCATGAATTTGATGGAATAAAATATGGTTTTGGCTTTGATGAATGTTAGATTCTTGTTGGATAAATTCAATCGCTTCTCTGTAGTGCCCTAACTGAAGTAACCCTGATAAGACGAAGAGCTTATTTGTAAATTCATGCGTTTGAGCACGTAAGTCCTCTGAATACTTTCTTACCTCAGATATTGTATTCACAAGGTTTTGCAGTTCTGTTTTATCTCTAAAACTACATACAACTCCTACCGTACTGTTATTTTCGAGTATCGGCGTCATGTTTAAAATAAACACTTTATCTTGAAACGCGATTTCTTGATCGTTTTCTAAAACTCTCTCCATATGAAATTCCGGTAAAGCTTTTGAAATGTGCTGCTGCATATAATCATCATTTGCATGTAGCATCTCTTCTGCCGACGTATTCATCATCGTAATAAAACCGTTTTGATCAATGGCGATAATTCCTTCTTTTATAGATAGTAATATCGCGCTTCGTTCCCGGTATAACGCCGCAATTTCATTCGGTTCCAGACCAAGTGTATCTTTCCTGATGCTACGTGCTAAAAGTATCCCACCAACAATTCCAACTAGTAACACCGCTAAAGAAAAAAGTATAATTTCTTTCGTTCTACTCAATATGTTAGATTCAATGCCTTTTATTAGAAACTCCACTGTCACAACGCCTACGACTTGATCGTAGTCTCCGTTATGAACAATAATCGGTGCCTTTGCCATTAAAGCCGGACCGCTTTCCCCATTTCCTTCGAGCGTATAGTATCCTCCAAAAGTAAGTGCTTCATAGTTATATGGATTGTTACTCTTTGTACCAATTAACTCCGAATTAGAATGGGAATACATAACCCCAAAGCGATCTTCTATAATGACATAATCTGCACCAGCTTGCTCACGAACTTGTTCCGCAATGGATTGGATCGTACTTTTATGCTCGTTATTTTGAAAAGCATCTTTTATAGCTGGCATAAAAGAAAGCGACTTCGCTGTTTGCAGTGCTAGCTGCTCCACTTGGCGCTTCGTATCAACGGACTGAATGTAAACAAATATTCCTGCTAACAGGAGAACGACAAATAAAATTAACGTAATAATTAAGCTTACTATTTTCGTTTGTAATGACACTTTGCGTGATTTCTTCATGCTTCATATCCTTTGATAAAATATTCAAAACTATCAATCTCCTTTTTCTATTATTATGACAAAACTAATAATGAAGCAACTATTAAAACTCTCCATGTACATAAAGTACAAAAAGAATAAAATTGTCATAATATTGAGATTTAATTCTATAGACAGTACAATTCAACTACGATGAACACGCTTTCATAATTATCATTTTATTTATAAGCAAGAGGAGGAATTAGTATGGCTCAAGCAAAATCTAATCGAGTCGCCGGCAATATTTTCAAAGGTTCTGTCGGCAATTTAATTGAATGGTACGACTGGTACGTTTACTCTGCTTTCGCCGTTTATTTTTCAGCAGAGTTCTTTCCTAAAGGAGATCCAACGAGTCAGTTACTGAACACAGCGGCTATTTTCGCAGTTGGATTTTTAATGCGCCCTATCGGGAGTTTATTAATGGGACACTATGCAGATCGGCACGGACGCCGGGCAGCATTAACGCTTTCGATTACAGTTATGGCCGGTGGTTCTTTAATTATCGCCTGTACACCTAGTTACGAAAGCATTGGGATTATGGCACCAATTATTTTAGTTCTTGCTCGTTTACTGCAAGGGTTATCACTTGGCGGAGAGTACGGAACTTCCGCAACATATTTATCTGAAATGGCTAGTAGTGGACGCCGTGGTTTTTATTCAAGCTTCCAATATGTAACGCTCGTTGCTGGACAGATGGTTGCGTTAGGCGTTCAAATTGTTCTTCAGCAATTGCTAAGCGAGCCCGATATGAAAGCTTGGGGTTGGCGTATTCCATTCATTATTGGGGCGATGGGAGCAGTAGCTGTATTATGGCTTCGCCGCACAATGGATGAATCGGAGCAGTTCTCAAACATAAAATCACAAAAACGCGAAAGCGCAGGAACCGTTCGCGCACTTATGAAACACCCGAAAGCAGTATTAACAGTAGTCGGTCTAACATTAGGAGGCACTGTCGCATTCTATACGTACACAACATATTTACAAAAGTTCATGGTAAACACAGTCGGTCTCCCGAAAGAAGTTGTAAGCTGGATTAACTTTGTCGCACTACTTATTTTCGTCGTACTTCAACCAATTGCGGGGCTACTATCCGATAAAATTGGACGCCGCCCACTATTAATGGCTTTCGGTATTCTCGGAACGTTACTAACAGCGCCGATCTTCTTCTTCATGGAAAAAACGACAGAACCAATCGTCGCATTCTTACTCATGATGGTCGGTCTTATTATCGTTACTGGTTACACATCAATTAACGCAATTGTAAAAGCAGAACTCTTCCCAACTGAAATTCGCGCACTTGGCGTAGGTTTACCATATGCCCTAACAGTTGCGATATTCGGCGGAACAGCTGAGTTCATCGCATTATGGCTAAAAAGTATCGGAATGGAGTCACTATTCTATTTCTACGTAGCTGGATGTATCGCGATAAGCTTTATTACGTATTGGCGTATGGATGAGTCATCGAAGACTTCGCAGATTGAGGCGGAGCTTGGTGGGGATAAATTAGTTAACAATAAATCTAGTTAAAATTATGTATTCTATTATCTTCGTTTATCTGAAAAAGCATAATTCATTAATATGCAATTTAAAAACCTCTACTTATATGTAGAGGTTTTTGTATGACGAAAAAACACGTAGTTCCATTGTTATTTTACAAACCCCAAATTCTTCCTCATCTTAAAGTGGAACAAATTTATTACTTAGAGTGTCTAATAAGTGTATTTCTAATATGAGCTGTCCAGATTGGATACAACATATCCCGTTTGACATCTATTTTTATGTATTATAAAAAAATGAAAGGACTTATTATTCCCAAAAGTAAAAAACATGTATTGTAATACTTTCACAGGTGAACCATTACAAGTAGAAACAAAAAAGAAACAGCCCAAACCGTGACTTATCAATCATATAAACGTTTTGGATGTAATTTAACCTGTGAAAATTTAGCTGCAGTAGTATTGTTACCCTATGCCATCTTTAATTGCATTGGTATTTAGAATACCTAGACAAAATCCATATATTCTTGAAAGAGGTTGAAAATTTATGTTCGTTTTAAACAAGTTCTTTAACATTTTACATTACAAAAAGATTGTGCCTGTAGTATTACTTTCATGTGTATCACTTATAGGATGTTCCAATAGTAACACTCAATCTGAACCACCTAAACAAACGAATCAAGCTAATCAAATTAAACAAGAAAATACAGGTAACCAATCTTTCGCTAAACTTGAAAAAGAATATGATGCTAAGCTTGGTATTTATGCACTGGACACAGGTACGAATCAAACTATTGCTTATCATTCAGATGATCGTTTTGCGTTTGCATCTACATCTAAATCATTAGCTGTGGGCGCTCTTTTACGCAAGAACTCATTAGAAGCTCTTGATCAAAGGATTACGTATACTCATGAAGATCTTTCTAATTATAATCCAATTACTGAAAAGCATGTTGATACAGGAATGACGTTAAAAGAACTCGCAGATGCTTCTGTTCGATATAGTGACAGCACAGCACATAATTTGATTCTTAAACAGTTAGGAGGTCCCTCTGAATTTGAAAAAATCTTGAGAGAAATGGGAGATACTGTTACTACTTCAGAACGATTTGAACCTGAATTAAATGAAGTGCATCCAGGAGAAACACATGATACCAGTACACCAGAAGCAATAGCTAAGACACTTCAATCATTTACATTAGGAACTGCACTTCCAATAGAAAAACGTGAACTATTAGTAGATTGGATGAAGAGAAATACAACTGGAGATAAATTGATTCGTGCTGGCGTACCAAAAGGATGGGAAGTAGCTGATAAAACAGGCGCGGGATCTTACGGAACAAGAAATGATATCGCAATTATTTGGCCACCAAATAAAAATCCGATTGTTCTTGCTATACTTTCTAATCATGATAAAGAAGATGCTAAATACGATGATAAACTTATTGCAGACGCAACCAAAGTCGTGTTAAATACCTTAAAAGCTACGGAATAAAGGATAATAGGTTAAAAGTTTTCTATTTTGGCGGGTGTTTTCTCTAGTAGGAGTTGTACCGTATTTTCATCAACTAAAAATTTAATAGTGTCTCAAAAACGAAATTTGGTGCTCCCCCTAAAGCACCTGGACTATAATAGCCAATTAAAAAAATGCAAACAAAACGACCCTTAATCAGTCGTTTTGTTTGCATTTCCTTTTTCTAAAACCACAGAAAAGATAAGTACTATAGTTAACAGCATAATAAACCTTACTTCACTTCCGTCACTTACAAAAAATGAATACAAAGTATAAATTAAAATTAATATTCCATAAATAATTTTGTGCAATGTACTCCCTCCTTTTTGCCGTATATATTTTAGTATAAAAATTTGATTCAAGTCCTATATCCAAATGAAAATAAAAATCACCTGTGATATACACAAAGTACTTTTCTCTTGTTAATTTATCTATTTCACTATATTTATCTATTTTCTTTTTATAACTCAAACTTCTTCGAATCGTATTTTTCTAGAATTTGCTACAATTCATTTTGTTCATATGGAATATGCTTATCTGTCTGTACATCTTCAACATTTGCTCCACCTGCTAATAATCTCCTGTACATAAAAGAGTGCCCTGTTAATACTGTTTTAATCATTTTGTATTGCCCTCCTTTTGTTTGATTACTTGTATCATAAAATAAGTATCTGAAGTTGATATGTAGTCTATCTAGAGTGTATGTAAATTTAGAAAATCTCTAATAAAATGTTTGTATTGTAACGTTACCACCAAAACTATTGCCCTAAACACCATGATTTGAAGAGATAGGCCCCCATGTTCTAGTCTCAATTCCTCCTACAGTTCTATATTCAGTAGAACTAGTTAATTCCTATAATATAAAAAGAGCACCACTTTTTGGATGCTCCTCGTTATAACTATATATTATTTAATTTCCTTCTTTTGCTGGTACCATTTTTCCTTCTTGAGAATCCGTGCCCTCTGTTCTTTCAACAGTTTTTGCATGCTCTGGTTTTTCAGGGGCTCCCATTTCAAATCCAGGTTGAGAATCTGTACCTTCTTTTGTTGGTACCATTTTTCCTTCTTGAGAACCTGTACCCTCTGTTCTTTCAACAGTTTTTGCGTTTCCTTTAGGAGTTGCTGGCACTGCATCTTTAGGTAAATCAAAGTTTTGTGAGAAAGACGTTGTTCCATCTGCACTCTGTGTAATTACTTGATTTGAACTATTTTCATTTGACTTTAAATTGTCCATTTTCGCATCATCTGCACCTCCCGCTACTAATCCTGTACTTAAAAGTGCTCCTGCTAATAATGTTTTAAACATCTTTCATTACCTCCTGTTTATTTGTAATATTCATCAAAAAAGTATCTAGAGTTAATGTTTTAGTCATTATCTTTATCTACTTGCTTTTTGATTACATTTAGCATAAGACAAGAATCTATAGTTGATATGGACTGTATCTGGAGATTATGTAAAGAAAAATAGATGATCCATTGTATATCCTAATGGATGCTTAGACAAGATTGAAACTTTATATGAGTTTGAACAATTGAGTTCCCCTTTGTTTTTGGGTGTGAGGTTTTTAGCTGGAGTGGAGTGAGGGACTAACCTTTTCTAATATAAAAGCAAACTTTTTATTATTAGTTTACATTCATTCCCCCTTAAATATTGACCTCTCAACAATTCCCTTAATATCCTCAATTTATATAACAGCAGATTTACAATATTAAATATCTATCAATATGATTTATTCTATTGATAGATATTTAATTAATTTTACACTTCAACTAAGGCTTACAAATATCTCGTATGACTTATCTCAAAATCCTTATCGATGTTAAAGTTATTCATTTTTAAGACTAGAAACAAATTAATATTGTGAATTCACATTTTAGGGGTACTACCCCATCGCTATCAAGCTAAGCTTATGCAAAATCAATTTCAGGCGAGATTGTTTCTTTTTTCTAAAGGGCAAGTGTAGATGATTGAAAGATTTGCATACGAAATAAACCCTAACGGGTTTCACTTTTTTGAATTAAGCGGCTTGATTATCAGACATGGTACAATTGTAAACGACACCTAATATATCAAAGACTGTTTTCTTCTCATATCGATGAGATTTTCTCCCGTTTTGCTGTAGGAGATTGAACAGGCGAAGTAACACCTTTGATAGCTCTTGGGTGTTTTTTTGTATAGTTTGGAATAGAAGAAGAAAATAGTCTTTAATCATATATATGGCTTTATACTCACTAAGCTCTCGTTTTTTCTTTATAAGGAGCAATTGGCGCATTTGAAACATGATAGAAGAACAGAGTAGAATGGCAATCAATTGACCATATAAATGGCATTCCAATCGTTCTGGTTTTATCTTTTTACAATGATGAATTTGAAAGAATGACTTCCACGTTTTAAATAAAATTTCGATTTGCCAACGCAAAGAATACCAGTCATGTACCTGTCCCGTCGGGACAATATCTGTAGGGGTGTTTGTCATATATACATTGATACCACTGAGTCGTTTACTACGAGGAGAATACTTCATTCCTTTCTTTTTTTCTCTTACAGCTTGATCTTGTAATCGTTTTTGTTGCTGTTGTTTTGTTAATCGATGAACAATTACACGAGCTGGCACTTTATCAATCATTCCTACATAAGCATTAGCTATTTCACATGTTTGTCCTGGTTGAAGGGAGTTCATTACCGTCTCCATATCTATCTGTATATACTCTGTACCTTTCTTAATTCTTCCATCTTGAAAATAATCAGGGTTAGGATTTTTTTGATACATACGTGTATTCGACTTGATACGAGAGATATAGTAGGCCTCTTTATCTTGTATATATTGAAGGTCTTTTAAATGAAAATAACCTAAATCTCGGATACATAAATCATTCGCTGTCACAGTTGGGGCACACAGAGAGCCGTAAGTGCGATCATGTTGTTTACCTGGACCTGTATGAATATGAAGGAACTGTCCACTTAACAAATCATACTCAAGTTGAATTTTTATCCCAGCCGTATGGCTGCATCCTCCTGCACCTGGATAAACTGATGAAAATACATCCGGGAGTTGAAATGCAGTTGAATCTAAAATACGAATACGCTTGAAAACAGAAGTGTATGGAGAAGAAATCGGCATAGATGCGGCCAGTTTTTTGCTTAGTAGTTCGGCTAGTAGGTGTTGTAAAAGTTGGACGGCAGCCTTATTAAACCGTTGATTCAGTCCCTCAGGACTGATGAGTACTTCTGTTGATGCTTCTAAACAGCTAGATAACTGAGTTAAAGAAGTCATAGCTACATTTTGGCTCAACCATACACATAAAGCGACTAAATCTTTTGCTTGGTACTTACTGGTTCGTTGTACAAAGCCAACGTCTCTAGCAAGATCCCGTAAGGTATTTGGAGATAAAAAACTTTGAATCTCTTGAGCAAATAGTTGTAATTCGTCAGACACAGAAACAGACATAAAAAACGCCATCCTTTCCTATGATTCTACAGAAAGAATAGCGTATTTTTTCATTTTAGGGGATACTTCAAAATCTCAGATTGATAGGTATATAGCATTTCTGTTAAGTCAATTACAGGAACCAAAATTAATTACTTATTTTTCATTTCCACTAAAATTTTTGATATTGCTATCCATAAATTTATAAACATTAAAGTTCCGAAAATATCAGCAACAACTACATAATGTCCTATAAATAGGTTTTCAAAGTGAAATAATGGAGTGTTATAAATGGCTATTAATAAAGATATAATCATCGAAAACAGAAAAATTTTTTTCTTAGTTATCATATAACTGCAAAACAAGAACGTATAATAAGCCCAAAATTGTGCAGCATACCAAGCATGAGATAGCCGAATACCTGCTTTTGTATGCAGAGTTGTTAAAACCAGTACGAATAATACAAGTAATGCAATTAATGGAGCAAATTTAACGAATTGTAAAAGGTTTAAATAGCGCTTGTTTGAACTTGGATGGTTTACTCCATACTTAAATACCCATTTCTTTATATAATGAATAAAAAATATAAAACCCACATTAATAATTAACAAAAAAAACATCATTATTATTCCTTCTTTTCCAATGTATTAATCAACTAAAAAGTTAATTGATAGTTTATTTAAACTTATCTTTATTAAACTCTTTTTTTGGGTAATCTTCAAGTTTGTTTAAGTGGAATGGGCATTTTTTTCGAGTATTTGGGGGAGTGGCCATTGTCATCAACCTAAGAAAACAGGTCACCCCAAAAACGATAAATAAGCTTTTTCGTTACAAGAAAGCCTAAAAATTTCGTTCTGGGGGTGTCAATTTTATCGTTTTGGGATATTTGCTTTTCTTAGCTCCATGGTGATGTATGGTGACCCCATATAGAAGGTTTCTTCATTATGTACGAAGTTGATTTTTAATTTTTAGAATATTAATATTGTTTAGAATCTGTATATGTATTATTATAAATAATGGTATATTAGTAAATTTTTGATACAGATTCTATTCAATCTCTAAAAATATGATTCTTGGAGGCGTTGTTGTGCGTAAAAAATGGAAAATCGGGCTAATGAGTACGCTTCTTGCCTGTACTACCTTCACATCTGTAGCATTTGCAGCAGAAAAGCCAGTCGATCAACCCAAATGGGAGGAATGGCTAAATGGACATGCAAAAAGATTAAATGAACCCACTTCCCAAACAACAGAAGATTTATCTTTTCTAAAAGAGGCCGTACAGGACAAGCGTATTGTTGTACTTGGGGAAAGTACGCATGGTGCGAAGGAAATGAATCAATCCAAAATACGTATGATTAAGTACTTACATGAGGAAATGGGATATGATGTGATTGCATTTGAAACAGGGCTTGGGGAAGCAGCAGCTGTTCAGCAAAATTTTGATCACTTAACCGCTACGGAAGCGATGAAACAATCTTTATACCCTGTATGGCAAACTGAGGAACTTGAACAATTATTTACCTATATGAAAGAACAAAAAGAAAAAGGAAAGCCACTCACATTAGCTGGTTTTGATATGAATTTGTTTTATAATTCTTCATTCCGCTCCTATGCAAAAGAATGGTTGCAAAAATTAAATCCTGAAGTCGCATCTGAATTTGATACAGCAGTGTCAGAGTTAATTGAACTAGATAGGTATTACAGTAAATATGAAGGTACGTATCCTTATGATCGATTTAAAGCAGAAATACAGCCCGTAATTAACAAGTTTGAAAAGGTTAGAACATTTATTCAGAATCATAAATCTGAATTGACTCAAGTTGCACCTCATGCTGCGTATGATGTGAATTTCCTTGAGAAAGCAATCAGTATACGGATTGATGCGATTAAAACGCATTTAGATGCAGATATGAAAGTCAGAGGTGGCATCCCCTCACCTAACCTGACAGACTATTCTTTTTACATCCGAGATCGAAAAATGGCACAAAACTTCGCATGGCTCACTGAAATGCAGTATAAAAACAAAAAAATCATTGTGTGGGGACATAATTATCATATTCGAAAACAAAATTCGAAAATGATATTAGACTGGACGAAGGCGCAACAATACAATTATGTTGGCCCAAATATGATGGATTATCTTCCGCAGCGCATTAAAGACCAAATGTACACGATTGGTGTATTTGCGTATAGTGGAAGCAGTTGGGATGATGTCAATGAAGATGTTATTCCTGTACATAATGAACATGAAGAACAAAGCGTTGAAAAAATCATCAGCACGGTGGGAAGTCCCCATGTTTTTGTTAACCTAAGGGGAGAAAGTAACCGACCAGAAACTTCATGGATGTTTACTCCTACTGCAGCAAGTTATTGGGGGAAAAAAGAAAGAGAAGAAATCATGATTCCCACAGAACAATATGATGGCATTCTTTGGTTAGAAAAGACATCGCCTTCTGTACTGAAATAAATACAAGAGCATCCTTACAATATAAGGATGCTCTTTTTCTTGTCATGATTGTACGTAAACAACATTCGATTGGATTCATTCCCTATAGAAAATACTAACGATCAAACAATATATTCATTATAGGGGTAGCGTCACATCGCCATCAAACTAAAATTTTATAGTACCCCCAGAACGAAATTTTGTGCTAACTTGAAACAAAAAAACTCATTTTTTCGTTTCGGGGTAATTCTGAATTCTTAAGTTGATGGGTATGGGGTAAGACCACATGCCCATCAAGCTAAAATTTTATAGTACCCCAGAACGAAATTTTGTACTAACTTGTAACAAAAAAGCTCATTTTTTCGTTTTGGGGTATATGCTTTTCTTTTTTTGATATGGCGATGGGGTCACCATATCAAAAAAGAAAATTGTGCTATAGACATATTTTTCGACCACTTCCTGTTCGTTAAGGGACTCGTTATTTTTTTACAGTTTTTTATTATGAAATTCTAAATAACTAATTATAATAGGTGAAAAAAACGATCAATAGCTGGGGTACGGAAAGGATTCGAATTTACATTCTTTCTCAATACATATTATGGATAAATAAAGTAAAATATGGGTTGGGGTTATGTCTCCTGTTGTGTTAATCCTAACAATAACTACGGGTACATAATATGCTTTCATACCTTTGACTAATTTTGTTATAGAAGGGATGGAGATTTAAATGGCTCAAATTGTTGGTATTGATAGATACCTTTGTACTGGGGCTTTAATCGATATGCGTGAGGGCCTTTCCCTAAGTCTTGTCAGGAAGTAAGGAACAGTAAGCAAACACTTATACAATATGAATAGAGGAGAGGAATGCCTTATGAAAATACGTAGTCAAATTACTTGTGCAAGTCTGGCCCTTTTAATAGCTGGAAGTTCCCTGTTATATACAACACCAACCTCAATTGTAAAAGCAGAGCCCACTCAAAATGTATCTAGTTCGTTACAAACAAATACTCAACGAGATCGTACTTCCGTCAAGCAAGCAATGCGGGATACATTGCAACTTGGATACCCGGGAATACTTGCTAAAACTTCTGAGGGTGGAAGAACGTGGGGTTATGCCGCTGGGATAGCGGATCTGAGAACCAAGAAACCAATGAAAACAGATTTTCGCTTTCGCATTGGCAGTGTGACGAAGACGTTCACCGCAACAGTTGTACTTCAATTAGCTGGAGAGAACCGCCTGAATCTAAACGACTCCATCGAAAAATGGTTGCCTGGTGTCATTCAAGGAAATGGATATGATGGTAACCAGATTACTATCCGGCAGATATTGAACCATACAAGTGGTATCGCTGAATACTCAAGGTCAAAAGACGCTGATTTTACGGATACAAAAAAATCGTATACGGCTGAAGAGTTAGTGAAGATGGGGATTTCTTTGCCCCCAGACTTTGACCCAGGAAAGGGCTGGTCTTATTCAAACACAGGATACGTATTACTGGGTATTCTTATTGAAAAAGTAACCAGAAACAGCTATGCGGAAGAGATTGAAAATCGGATTATTGAACCACTTGAATTGTCGAATACATTCCTACCTGGCAATTCAAGCGTTATTCCAGGCACCAACCATGCCCGTGGATATGACCAACCAGACGGAGCAAGTGAGCTAAAAGACGTTACTTATTATAACCCAAGTGCAGGTAGCTCTGCTGGAGATATGATTTCTACTGCTGACGACTTAAACAAATTCTTCTCTTACTTGCTCGGTGGCAAATTACTGAAAGAACAGCAACTAAAACAAATGCTTACTACAGTTCCTACAGGAAAAGAAGGAATCGATGGATATGGTCTTGGAATCTATGAAACTAAGCTTCCAAGCGGTGTCTCGATATGGGGACACACAGGTGGCATTCTAGGGTTTACTACTCTTGTTGGAGGTAAACTTGGAGGCAAGCATACGTTGGTCGTCAATTGGAATAGTTTGGGTAGAACTGACAGTCCTAATCCTTTTAAAAATATTTTACTTGCTGAATTTAGCAAGTAGGAAAAAAGGAAAAATTCATCGTAGTTTTCATAGTTAAAAACATACTTTTCTGGTTCAAAAGCCCCAACTTATTTTTAAGAAAAATTTGGGGCTTTTTTTGTTTTGGTGGCGTTTATTCTTCTTAAGTTGATAGCGATGGGGACGGCCCCTCTAACCCTTTAACTGAAAGAAAACTTGTTTAATATTGCCTCAGTACCAAGTATGACCGTGTTAAGCTCATTCCCTCGGCTATCTTGTCCCCTTCTGAAATAGAGACTGCGTAAAAAATTCTTGCTGTTCACGCGAGCAATCACCTGACTGCGACTTCTCGGCAAATTGCAGCATTGCGCTAAGCCGCTAATCCAATTAGCGATTTCTTGATGTGGAAGTAACTCTTTGTCAATCATCGTATCCACGATGTTTACCAACCGCTCATCATCCTCATCGCTAAAAATGTGTCTACCATTATGAAGCATGCCAGAAATAGCGACAAGAACCTCACGCAGCATTGCGACGCTGCTCTCCTCGCACTGCACCAGCTCAACAAAAACATCCGCACCATGAGACGTGCTGTGAGCCCAGCCTCCTACTGAAAGGTAACCTCGCAGATCCTTCTCCTCTTTATAATAACGGAGCATCACATGCATTAATTGCTCAATTTCCGCTTGATTAAAAAATGGATTCTGTCTGTGGCGTTGCACAATCAAAGCGATAGGTAAGGCAGAGAACGTCCTTGTAAAAACTGACTGATCATCCTCGCTACCAATACCATAGAACAAATGGTTCTCATCAGTCAGAACAGTTAAGAGGCTTCGTAACTCCTCTTCACAGAATCTATTCTCTTCCTTAATCCACATATAAAACATCGAATAAATCAGGTTATCCCGTAATTCTGGCTGAGGATCTCCAATATATTGAAGTAACAAAGGTAAGAAATCTTGATGCTGCTCACCTTCGTGTAACTGATACTCATCCTTCTCAATTCTTTGTAAATCCAGCATCAATTTAATCCTTGTATCGCTCATTTCCCCATCTCCTTCAACATTAACATAATCTCCTCTATAACAACTTCGGGCTCATCATGATGAATATAATGTCCACTTCGACTAGCAATCCGGTACTTGCTTGACGTTGATAGCCATTGGAATTCTGCTTGGAGTTTTTGCTCAATTTTCAATATTTCTTGAGATGGCCATCCCTCTTCAACATTGTCAGGTAAACCTCTTGTAATAATTGCAAGAGGGAGGTTACTTTGATTTGAATGATCAACGATTTGCTTATAACTTTGTATTTTATCAATCTTCTCACTATTCAACATAGGATTCTCGTAATATTCCCTATTTCTTGCAAGCAGATTTTCGGGTAGAACCTTTTCATAGGCAAGTTCTTTATATTCCGGTGCAGCGTCAACCAAAACCATACCACAGATGTTCAGTGGATAAAGGCTGGCAGAGTCCCTATACTTTCATGGTTTCCAAATTTAGATGGTGCCGAACCACAAAATTAGCACTATTCTTTAATAAAAAATCCTACTCATTTTTTAATGAGTAGGATTTTTTATTAAAGAGCTATTTCGTATTAATTTGTGCCATCATTTAATATGCTATTTTTAAATGATTTCCAAATTTGATAACTTATTATATAAATTTCTAAATTCTATACAGCACTATCAATTAAACAATTATTAGATATATCTTCTATCTAAAACATCGTATTATCATTAGCTGCTTCACTTGGAATCTCTTGAATTACATCCCAGTGTTCAACGATCTTTCCATCCTTGATACGAAATATATCCACTATAGCAACTCCCTTATCTTGAGAATTAGTACGAGAATGCACATGAAGAGCAACTGTATCCCCTTCAGCTACTACACGTTTAATCTCTGCAGAGGAATTAGGATTTTTAACAAAATCCTCCTTAAAGAAATCCATGAAGGCTTTTCTTCCATCAGCAACAAAAGGATTATGTTGCTTATAATCTTCGCTAACATATTTAGGGATAATATCGATATTATGTTTGTTAAAAACTTCATTATAGAAATCAACTACCATCTTTTTATTCTTTTCATTTTCTTTTACTTCTTTTGATACAGAAGCGACATTTTCGCTCTTTATTGAGTTCCCCTTGTTATTACCGGTGGAAGCTTGAAATATCAAAGTGGACACAATTCCTAAAATAAACACAGAAATAATTATTACTATTAAACTTTTCTCTAATTTCATATATACCTACCTCTTCTAATCATATAAATTATATTCCATTACATTTTTGGGAAGTAAAACCCTTCCCAAAAATGTAATGTCAGGGGTAATGTTAGGAAATTTCATTTATCCTAACACTCCCCCCTATACAAGGCATATTAGAAACGATTAACTCTAACTTAATACCTCATTAACAGTTGCACTGTCCACAATTTGAATAAACTTCTTAACTTTATCGTTCTCATCAAACTCATAAAGGTGACAAAAATCTGCTACAAATGACTTCCCTGTAGCTTTATATGTTCCACTATATTTTCCATACACGATAACAGTATCGTTATTAAAAGTATAAATTTCATCTTTAGCACTATAGTCATCCCATTCCGTACCAAGACGTTCATGTACGTTTTTCACTACTTCATCTGGACCTATATAAGTACCTGCATATGGAAACCCAGCAGCTTCTGTCCAAGATACATTTTCACTTAAATACGTTTTGAACGCATCCAATTTTCCTTCGCCAGTTAACACATACGTTTCATGTAATAGTTTTTGATATTTATTCATAACATTAACCCCAAGGCATTTCTTTTTTTACAACTTTTGCACTTAATTCTAATACACCTTTATTTGCATAGCCTGGATATGCTGCTTCAAGTTTTGCCACAAAATCTTTTGAAGTTTCACTTTCCTCAGAAGCTTGAACCGCAGTTCTTAGATAATCCATTGTCGCAGTAAGCGCTTGATTATTTAGGGATTTTTCGATTGACCCATGGCTAGGTACAATTATGTCAGCATGTAATGCTTGTAACACTTTCAAGTTCTCAATCCATGCCTCCATAGCCGCTTTTGAGCTAGTATCCGCTAAGAATACATGTATTTCGTTAAAGACATCAATACCACCAATTAATACTTTTAGTTCTTTATTAAATAGGCTTGTTCTATAATGATCTAAGCCTACTAGTTCAAATGTTAACCCTTGAAAATCAATTGTTTTTTCTTTAAACACTTGGGGTAATACCACGTTACTTGGCGCGTTTTCTCCAAGGGCATCTTTCCAAACTTTTAATTTCCCTAGTACAGAATGAACGATATGTTCAACAGTAGTCTCTGTAGCATACGCTATAGCTTCTGGGTAAGCAGCTTTAATATTTTCTAATCCAAAGTAGTAATCAGGATCCCCATGAGTAATAAAGATTTTATCTAAAGATAAGTCGTTTTTTTTCAGATACTCAACAATTTCTTTCGAATCAGACTGAGTAAATTTTGAGTTTATTAAAAATGCATGTCCTGCTTTCTCAACTAAGGTTGCTGTGACCATAAAGCTTTTTTCGTCCGAACTAAACACCGTTAATTTCACATCTTTTTGATTTGTATCGATTGTTTTAAACATAGTATGTTATTCTCCTTTTGTTAAAGTTATTAACTAATTATCATATTTTTATCTTGTTCCGATAAAATCTCCCACTCCCATTTATCTGAAAGTGTAATAGTACTGGCGAATATTCCGGAGATGAATGTCAGGTGGCCTAAGATAACATGTTTGCTACTATATCCTAAATTTTCTTAATATAAATTTTTAAAACGCGCTTCAATTTTATCCGGCGTCATTACGCCACCACCAATAGGGATAATTTGATTATCCTTTTGTAAAAGTAATGAAGGATAACTATTAACACCAAGCTGTCGAACTTTATTGAAATCATTTTGGACATCTATTATTGTTTCTTGAGCGTTTAAACGTTCTAATACTTGTTCAGGGTCCAAACCATGCTCGATTGCAATCTTACGATATGTTTCAGGATCACTCAGACTTTGGCCCTCATAATAAAACGCTTTTTGCATAGCCGAAGTGAATTCTAATAAACGGTCTGGCGCTAATGAGCGTAAGGCTGAAAAGCCAATTGCAGCATCTTTCGAATTCATTTTAAAAGTCCCTTCCTCCACCAGTTTTTGATATGAAGGACCAAATTCAGCACCTGTAAGTTGATTAATTCTTTTATTTCCTTCTTCTATATATGAGAAGTTTTTCATTGGTAAATTATCTAAAAATAACCCTCCACATAAAACCATTAATGGCACTTCAGTGTGGTTTTTGTAAAATCCTTTAATACTTTCTGAAAAACCATAGCACCATCCACAATATGCGTCCCATACGTAAATAAGGTTATCTTGTTTCTTCTCCATTTAAATCTCCTACCTTTCTTTTTATTATCCAGCTCAACTAAATTTTTGGTTTATATAAGTACATCTTTTTATACCTTGTTCTTTTTTTAGATACCTTACTATATTTCCCCAAAACTAATATTTCCAAAGAAAGATCAACCAAGGTTTTTAACAAAAGATAACGCTGCACCTTATTGCCCCGTAACAGAAAATACTAAAGCTTGGAATATGCATTGATTTGAATGCGTTAGTAACTGTCTACACCGGGTGGCAACGTATGGAACACCATCCTTAATTAAATATATAAATCATATTTTTTAGCTGATATTAGTTGTAACTAAATCAATTACATCTTTATGTAACCATTTTAGTTACAACTAATATAGAAGTCAATTCTTTTTTCCGAAAACATTAAATTTCTACATTATAACGAAATCCTGTGTTAACTTGTAACAAAAAAAGAGGAGCCACCTCCTCTTAATAAACACTATTTAATTTGTTCCTTATACTCATGGTTAACAACTACATACCATTTTCCTGTATCAAATTTTTCTTTATTAATCACGTAAACTTTACTTTCTCTCCTTACCTCCCCTGGTTTTAATTCCTTAGTAATAGTAGAGGTTTCGCCTTTTTCAACCCCATAACTACTAGCTGCCCACACATCACTTTGGTAAGTATTATCATTTTCATCCACTAAATCCACTGATGGTAAAACGGCTAATTTCATCGATTCGTTTGTGATATTTTTTCCTTCTGCTTCTACAACAATAAAGACATGTCCATCTTCAGGTTTTTGGAATCCTATACTCTCTTTACCAACCTTATCTCTTTCTACAACTCTTTTTACAGTTACATCAAATTTAGGTGTATGAAAATCCTTGTTTACAGCATACTCTTTTTCTTTTATTTTTGATTTCTCTTTTGTTTGTTCTGTATTTTTCTGCTTTGTATTCTCTTTCGTTTTCGCCTCATCAGTTGTTTGCACTTTCTTTTCTTCTTGTTTAGAATTGGTTTCTTTAGATTCTGAAGAAGTTTTGTCGGATGTATTGCCGCAACCAGATAAATTGAATACTAAAGCGCCACCTAAAATACATGTAGTAAATTTTTTCAACATCTCTTTTTATCCCCCAATAACACGATATGTAAATTCCTTACTTATCATAGCAAAAAATACAATCTTAAATTGTTGCATCTTGTCGAATGATTAAGAATGATCAATTGTTTTTATTGCATATAAAAAAACATGATCTTGATGTAGTACGAAGATCATGTTTTACGTTGATGTTATTTATATAATACTTTATCCACATTATACTTTGCTTGAAACTCGTTAATCATATATGTTTCGTAAATTTCTCTTTCCATCGGATCTTCTACAATGCATACATCAATACGATACACTTCATCACGATGATTTTTTAATACGTTGTCTTACTTTACGTGCTTTCCCAACAAAAAGAAGTTCGTCATTAAAATTATAGTTAAAAAATAAGAGGAATTATATGATAGTAGATGCAAATATAGACAGTCGCTGATCATTAGTCTACAACTAATCCCACTCTTTACAAAAATATATCAACGATTATCCAATTATATCGATCACAACTCCGAATATATCGACGATTCGACACAACATATCGACTTACCGACAAATTTCGTGAAAACTATAACCAAAACCACCAACCAATCCCACACCGGCACCCACGCTCCCTACAAAAGAAAGAAACACCTTCAATTTGTCGTTTACATCTACATACTACAGACTGGGTGTTCTATCCTTGTCTCACTTTATTGGGTCACTCCAAAGTATGCCAATTCAATCGGTGCATTCTTACTCATGATGATCGGTGCTACACTTCCATTAACGCAATTGTAAAAGCCGAACTCTTCCCAACTGAAATTCGCGCACTTGGCGTAGGTTTACCATATGCGCTAACCGTTGCGATATTCGGCGGAACAGCTGAGTTCATCGCATTATGGCTAAAGAGTATCGGAATGGAGTCACTATTCTACTTCTATGTAGCTGGATGTATCGCGATAAGCTTTATTTCGTATTGGCGTATGGATGAGTCATCGAAGAATTCGCAGATTGAGGCAGAGCTTGGTGGTGGGGATAAATTAATTAATAATAAATCTAGTTAAAATTATGCATTCTATAATTTTCGTTTATCTGAAAAAGTATAATTCATTAATATGCAATTTAAAAACCTCTACTAATATGTAGAGGTTTTTAAACTTTATAATAGAAAAGATATTCAATTGTAAAGAATAGTATCCTTGTACCAGAAGTATATGTATAGCTTGGGCTGATTTTTTCCTACTCTCTATTTTTAATAAATATAAAATAGAAACCATTTTAATATTCCAAAGAAAAATTCCCTATACAAACCTTTAATTGATACAATAATCTATGGATAAAATTAATATTTTATTTATATTAAAAAATCGAAAAGAGGTGGGGCTTTGAACAAGTGAGCTATATTATCTTTAATATGTGTACCTTACGCTCTCTTAACTATAGTAAATGAAAATACATTAGAAATAGGTGGATCAGCAAATGTCTTTTGGAAAGTTGGTTTATTTGCACCACTTATAGGTGTTTTATTTTCAGCTGGAGCCAGTAAAACTTACCAACGCGTTATGCTTGCAATATTTAATTTAAGTTACTATTTTGTACTCTACATCTATATGATATACACTTTTTAAAATACTCTTATACTCGTTTTATGAACATATATTTTGGAGAGAAAATCATGAAAAACAAAACATACTATTTATCAATAATTTTCACAAGTCTTGTTTTTTTATTTTTATTTACAAAAGCTTTAGGATTTATCTTCTGGATAAATGGTGCACCAATAGACAAATGGGTAGCTTTGGTTGGTTTATTTACTATTCCGATTTTTACCTACTACTCTTTTACAGGACAAAATTTTAAAAAAACACAAAAAACGGTAACCATAGTTATAATAATAGTTCAAATCATATGGCTAAAATGGGCCATTAATCAATCCAAATATTATGTACATGTTAACAGTAATAACATTCTCCCATCTCCATATATAATTCAGGAGACTCCAAATTCAGATACTCCTATTTCTCTTGGTCAAAGACTTTTAACTAACTATACTTTTTATAAATCAATTCATTCATATCTATATGTAAGAGAAAATGTCACAGAAAGTGATCGAGGGATTGTTGATTGGATAAAACATTTTGATAGCGAAATAAAAGAAGAAGGCGACGGGCGCATCTATATAGAAACTTATAAGGGGAAGTTATTTTTCAAGTAAATTGTAAAAGGGAGAACTCAATTTGAAATCTCCCTTTTACATTCTATCATTTAATATCTACTCTCCAAATATAACAATATCAATAGAGTAGATACAACAATTTTTGGAGCTTACAGCATAAGATACAATTCCCTTAGGAATCTATACGCTTTATTATCTTTTATTCTATTTTTGCACTAGAACCTTCTTTTTTGCTTTGCTCTTTGAGATATGCTTTTTCTTCTTTTGGAGTAGCTAATCTTTTGGCTTTCCCCGTACTTTCCCCACCTGCTTGCTCCAACATATAATTATGTTCCTCAACCGCCTGAGAAAAATCTCCTTTTTCCCAACGCTTTAAAATCTCAACATATTTTTCTTTTTCGAGTATTTTATCACTTTGATCTAACAAGTGACGGAGCTTTTTAATATTCTCAGGAGACATTACGATAAACCCAATCTTTGTATCAGCTATTACTTTTTGATGCAGCATTTTGTGCATAGAGTCGATTATGACACCCTCAGAGTTGACCAAATCGTCAATTTCCTCACCTTTGGCAACAACTATTCTCTCTTGTGCTTGCTTATTGTCACTTCCAGAATTGAAAAACATTCCCACCATATATCCTATAAATATACTAAATACCACAACACTGACTACAATCATTGAAAACTTTGTCCACCTATTCATTTGTTGAATCACCCCTTTTCAAGAAATCAATCCATTTGCAATATAGCCCCTATAAAGCACTTTAATATTTGCACTTTATAGTAATTAGAGCATAAACTTAACCACTATTTTATATTTTGTATCTTTTACTAGAAAATTACAATAATTTCCATCTTTTTTCTCTTCTACCGATAAACAACTTATGTTTTCAATCAATTTGATAACATTGATTTATAAGGACAGATTCAGATAATGAGTGTTTGCCCCATCGCTATCAACTAAAAAAACAGGTCCCCCCCAAAACAGTAAAAATAAATAGATTGCTTCTCAATTTAAGTATATTTTAAGTGTTAATATTTGCCTAATAATATTATAATTTATATATCAAAAATATAATTGAGGGTTATAACTGTTGTGCCTTTAAAACGGACAAACGGGAACAAATTATTTTTAATGATTATGATGTTACGTTATTGCAAAGATTAATAGAGTTAAAAAGTATGCCACAAGTTACATTGAAAGATGCTTGCAAATTACTCTTAAAAGAAGTATTGAGAGAATTAAAAAACACAGTAGAATTACAACAAAAGCAATTACAAAATCAAAATGAACAGATAGCCCAATTAACAAACTTATTGGAATCGCAACAAAAGTTATTAACTCATTCTAATGCTATAGAAAAACAACAGGTTACTGATCGTGATAAAGCTGTTATGACTGTTATGCGAGAACTTCAAGAAGTAAAACAGATGGTTGCGGCAAGTAATGAAAAGAAATGGTATCAATTTTGGAAGTGATTTGCTGAGTCATAGCGTTTATGCCGTGAAAGTTCTTTGATGATGAGGGTTCGGAGGCTCGTGGTCAAGGGAATCGTGGAATAAAAAGCGAGGACGGACCCCAGGACAGGGCAAAAACCAAGGTCTTCGCCAAGATTTGTGGTTTTATTGTTAGAAAAGGCGAATAAGAATATAGCATACATACAATAAGGGAATGCAGTATAGATCAGTCTATAAGCATTCCCTTGTTATTCTTTTGGTTTTAAAAATTGGGATTTTAAGTAATTAAATGAATTTGAAATGGTATTATTTACAATGTATAAAGTGTTTAGAAGGAGAATGAAAATGAAGATATTACGGAGTAAAACTACTTGTTTTGGAATAGGAATGAATATTATTTTTTGTATAGCAATATATATATATATTGCTTATTATAATGATTTTATTTATTTGGATTCTGGTAATTTACATAGAAGTCTTGGAGATGATATTACATATATTTTATATGCTTTATTAGTTCCTTTGGGTGGTTCTATTATATTTTCGTATATTGCTTTAGGTAAAAAAGAATATAGTAAAGGGGTATTAATTTTTAACTTATGTTTTTCGATATTTTTTATAATTTTTATTGGAATTTGGTTTGTTTGTCTTTTGATTTCGTTTTAATATGTGGTTTTTAGGGGTGGTTATTTTGGTTTTAGGATTCTTTAGATAGAGAATTAATATAGAAAGATAAAAAGGAAATGCAGTATAGATCAGTCTACAAGCATTCCCTTGTTATTCTTTTGGTTTTAAAAATTTAGAGATTTTAAGTAATTAAATGAATTTGAATAAGAAAATAAAAAAGAGTAACTTTTTATTAAAAGGTGAAGTGACCCCTAAAAGTTAGACACGGTTATTTCATTAGGCAGCTTGATCAAAATGAGTCCGGTATTGTACCGGGCTCATTTTTAATTTTGCCTTAATCCGTTTCGTATTATAATAATCTATATATTTTTCTAATTCTATTTTAAAATGCTCTACACTTTCAAATTCTTTTATGTAGAGGAACTCCGACTTCATAATCCCAAAGAAATTCTCTATTACTACGTTGTCGTAACAGTTACCTTTTCGAGACATACTCTGTACAATAGCTCTTGATTCAAGTGTACGGACGTATTGTCTCATTTGATAATGCCATCCTTGATCCGAATGCATCAGTAGCTGGTGGATTTCAAGTAAACGTTCCAATGCTTTCTCTAACATCTCTGAAACAAGTGAATACGTCGGTCTAGAACCAATTGTATAGGTAATAATTTCACCATTATACAAATCTAATACAGGTGATACATACAGTTTTTCCCCAAACAATTTAAACTCTGTGATGTCTGTTACCCATTTTTGATTCGGTGCATCTGTATGAAAATTACGCTCTAAAATATTAGGTGCAATTCTACCGACTTTTCCTTTATAGGATTTATATTTCTTCATGCGCACAACGCACTTTAAGCCAAGCTCTTTCATAATGCGTTGCACCTTCTTGTGATTCACTTTCTGACCACGATTCGTTAATTCATCACGAATGCGACGGTAACCATAATGACCTTCATTCTCCTCATAAATCGCTTTAATCTCAGCTTTCAAATCGGCGTCTACATCTGGGCGATTCATTTTTTTTACTAAATCATAATACGTGCTTCGTGGAATACCAGCTAGCTCCACGAGTGCCTTCACCGAATATTTATGCCTTAATTCATAGACTACTTGCGCTTTATCTTGTTTTGTGATTTTTCCTTGTTTTGAACTAAGGCATTCAACTTTTTTAAGTACTCATTTTCCATTTCAAGCTGTTGAATACGTGCTTCAAGTGCTTCGACTGACCCTTCAGCTAAAGCTTGTTTTAATTGTTTATTTGAATCTTTTTTCATGGATGAACGCCCCTTTTTCTTAGATTGAAGGGCATCAATTCCTTGTGTTTCCAGTTGTTTTTTCCAAACAGAAATCGTTGAAGGGGCAGGAATGTTAAAGATAGCTGCCGTCTCAAATAAGGACATACCGTTTTCAATCATAAAGTTTAGTACGTCTAGTTTAAATTGTTGTGTGTAATTTGTACATCGTTTTAGAAAAGCTTCCACACCATTTTGCTTATATTGGTTTACCCAATTCAAAATGATTGTGCCACTTATACCGATCGCTCTACCCATTTCTCGATAACTTTCATTTCCGTTCAAATAACGTAGAACGATTTGTATTTTTTCATCAGCTGTAAATTTAGCCATAGAAAAACTGCACCTCCAATTGTTAGACTGTGTCTAACAATTGGGGTGCAGTTCATTATTTTAAAATAAAAGGTCTTTTTTATGAACATATATGTATTAAGATTTATATTTTTTTACTGTACAAGGAATAGTTACAATGTACAAATCTATAGCATAGATTGTAACCCAGATACCTTTACCTTCAGCTTCTAACTTTTTATCTAGTTGAGACAAATGCTCTGAAACTTTTCTTTTTCCCCATCTTCTAGGAAACCATTGAAAAACCTTAGGAACATTATATTTTTTATTATACCAAGTATTCAATCTCCAAAAAATGAAAAAAACCAAAACAATAATTATGATACGAAAAATATCAGAATATGAAATTCCTAAAACCATATTATATTTTCTCCATTTCCACTAAAACTCAGATAATTTACTTCTTAATTCTAATTCATCCTCTGTTTCGAAACCCTTAAATAATAAATGAATTATTTGATTATGATTAAAAAACACATTATATTCTTTTGATAAATTACCATGAGGATATGAACAAGAAACATAATCCCATAATTTATTATCAGCTTGTTGTTGCTTTCTTCCATAAATCATAAGAGGTTGATTAATTTCTTCTATACTTATCATAGCAAAAAATACAATCTTAAATTGTTGCATCTTGTCGAATGATTAAGAATAATCATTTTTTTATTACATATAAAAACATGATCTTGATGTAGTACCAAGATTATGTTTTACGTTGATGTTATTTATAAAACACTTTATTCACATTATACTTCGCTTGAAATTCGTTAATCATATATGTTTCGTAAGTTCCTCTTTCCATCGGATTTTCTACAATACATACATCAATACGATACACTTCATCACGATGATTTTTAATACGTTGTCTTACTTTATGTGCTTTCCCAACCAAAAGAAGTTCGTCATTAAAATTATAGTTGAAAAATAAAGGGAATTATATGATAGGAGATACAAATATAGACAGTCGCTGACCATTAATCTACAACCAATCCCACACCACGTCCCACTAAAAAGAAAAAAGCACCAGGTCCCCCCGATGCTTTCCCCCACTCTAAAACAAATGACAAGCCACCTGATGCCCTTTCGCAATCTCTACCATCTTCGGTACTTCCTGCGCGCATTTTTCAGTGGCGAATTTACAGCGCGTTCTGAATTTGCAGCCGGACGGTGAGTTTAGTGGGCTCGGTACTTCTCCCTCTAGGATGATCCGTTCTTTGCCAGTGTTTGTTGGATCTGGTTCTGGCATAGATGAGAGTAGTGCTTGTGTGTATGGATGTGCCGGTTTTGTGTATAGGTCTTCACTGTCGGCAATTTCTACTATGTTTCCTAAGTACATGACTCCGATTCGGTCTGATATGTGTCTTACCATGGATAAGTCATGTGCGATGAATAAGTATGTGACTCCTGTTTCTTCTTGGATGTCTTGCAGCATGTTTACGACTTGCGCTTGGACGGAGACATCTAGTGCTGAGATTGGTTCGTCACATAGGATGAAATCTGGTTTTACAGATAGTGCGCGCGCGATGCTGATGCGCTGTCTTTGTCCTCCGCTAAATTCGTGCGGATAGCGATATAAGTGTTCTTCTTTTAAACCTACCTTTTTTAGAAGATCTAATATGATTTCTTTTTGTTCTTCTTTTTCGTAAGAGGCGTGAATGTTCATTGGTTCGCTAATAATTTGGAATACATTCATTGCCGGGTTTAATGATGCGTATGGATCTTGGAAAATGATTTGCATTCGTTTTCTATATTCTTTTAGTTCACTTTCCTTTAAACTTGCGATGTCTGTTCCGTCGAATAAAACGTTACCTGAAGTGACATCGTGTAAACGAATGATGCTTCTTCCTGTCGTTGATTTTCCGCAGCCCGATTCTCCTACTAACCCGAATGTTTCACCCTTTTTAATAGTAAAGCTTAAGTCATCGACTGCTTTTAATTGTTCCGTTTTTCTGCCGAATAGTCCCTTTTTAATAGGAAAGTATTTTTTTAAGTTCCGAACTTCAATTAAGTTGTCTTCATGCATGTGATTCACCTACTGTCTTATCGTTTAACCAACACATGGAACGTCTTTCGTTTCCGATTTCAAAATATGGTGGACGTTCTTTTTCACAAATGTCCATCGCATGCGGGCAACGCTCTGCGAATGGGCAACCTTGTGGTGGGTTTAATAAGTTTGGTGTTACACCTTGAATAGGAGCGAGTCTTTCTTTTACGCCGTTCGCTATTTTTGGCAGAGAGTTTAATAGGCCTTTCGTATATGGATGATTCGGCGATTGGAAAATATCAAGTACAGGTCCTTCTTCCATAATAAGCCCGCCGTACATAACGATGACACGCGTACAGTTTTGCGCGACAATTCCTAAGTCATGCGTAATAAGAAGTAACGCCATATTCGTTTCGTTCTTTAAGTTTTTCATTAAATCTAGTATTTGTGCTTGTATCGTTACATCAAGCGCTGTCGTCGGTTCATCCGCAATGAGAAGGTCTGGGTTACAAGACATCGCCATTGCGATCATAACTCGCTGCTTCATACCGCCGCTTAGTTCATGCGGATATTGTTTTACCCTTTCTTCTGGTGAAGAAAGACCGACTTGTTTTAACAAGTTGACTGCGATTTTCTCTGCTTCTTTCTTTTTCACTTTTTGATGCCGTATAATTACTTCCGTCATTTGCTTTCCAATTTTCACGACCGGATTTAGCGCAGACATTGGATCTTGGGAGATAAGTGAAATTTGATTTCCTCTAATAGAGCGTAATTCTTTCTCGGATTTAGAAAGGATATTTTCATTATGAAAAAGGATCTCCCCTTCCTTCACTTTCCCTGGTGATGTAACGAGAGACATAACAGACTTCGCCATCACACTCTTTCCGCTTCCAGACTCCCCAACGATACCAACTACTTCTCCTTTATTTAAACGAAATGTAACGCCGCGAACTGCTTCTACTTCTCCGCTTTCTATGAAAAAAGAAGTCTTTAAATTATTCACTTCTAATAGTTTTTCAGACACGCTTCTCACTCCTTTCACTTAACATTTTAGTTTTCATTTCCAGCTCCTTTTGGCGCGAAAGCTTTCTTCAATACTTCACCAATTACGTTAAAACTAAGTACCGTTAAAAGGATAAGGAATCCTGGGAAGAGCGTTAAATACCAAGCTTCACCAATATATCCTTGCGCATTGTTTAGCATACTGCCCCAAGAAGAATCTGGTTCTCTAATACCTAAACCTAAGAAACTAAGTGATGATTCCATTAAAATCGATGTCGCAATTGTTAATGTCGCGGCGATAATAATGGTTGATAAAATGTTAGGAATGATATGTCTTACAATAATCATAAGTGATTTTTGTCCTGATACTTTTGCATATAAAACGTACTCACGCTCTTTTACGGATAACGTTTCTGCCCTTACAATACGAGCGGTGTCCATCCATGTTAGTAATCCAATAATAAGAACTAATGTCGTAATTCCTGGTTTTAAATAAGCATTTAATAGTAACATTAAGAAGAATGATGGAATTGACATAAGTACTTCCACAATTCGCATTAAGAAGTTGTCTAACTTTCCGCCAAAATATCCACTAATTGTTCCGACTGCGGTTCCGATTGTAATAGATACAACCATTGCAAGAAAACCGACCGCAAGCGAAACGCGTCCGCCATATAATGCCCTCGTTAAGTAATCCCTTCCGTAATCATCCGTGCCGAAAGGATGACTCATACTCGGTTCTTGTAAACGATCTGGAATCGACATTTTGCTAGGATCGTATGGCGATACGAATGCAAAAATGGATGCGATCGTTAAAACCGCAAGTATAATAACTCCCATTAGTACAAACTTATTTTTCGTAAAACTACTTTTTATCGTTTGAAATCTCCTATTATTCATTCCAAATCACCCCCTCATTCGAATGCGCGGATCTACTACGCCATATAAAATATCAGCAATTAAGTTACCGAGAATTAACATGAATGATGATAATAATGTAATTGCCATGATAATCGGATAATCAAATCTAAAAATAGCATTTACCCCGAGCGAACCAAGACCTGGCCATGAGAATACTGTTTCCGTAATAAACGCTCCGCCTACTAAACTTGGAATAGATAATCCGAAAATTGTAATGATCGGTATTAATACGTTTCGAAGTACGTGATTAAATAAAACGGTCTTCTTTGAAGCACCGTACGCATATTGAATTTGTACGTAA
This sequence comes from Bacillus cereus group sp. MS39, assembly GCF_040448665.1. Lineage (NCBI taxonomy): Bacteria > Bacillati > Bacillota > Bacilli > Caryophanales > Bacillaceae > Bacillus > Bacillus cereus group sp. MS39. The sequence continues at coordinate 4,490,350 of NZ_CP123058.1, forward strand.
TCTTCTTCTAATTGCTGGATTGTACTGGAGCGAATATATCTCATATAAACAGAGACGTTTTGGAACGCAAGCACCATACAAGGTAAAATGCCGTGCTGCACAATATCCAAGAAGGAATCTTGACCGACTGTACGCATACCCATACTCGGAAGAAGATTCAACTTTAAAGAGAATAAGTAGATTAATAATAACGCGAACCAAAAGACTGGCATTGAGATTCCCACATAAGAGATAAAGTTCACAATGCGATCAAAGATAGAATTCTTTTTCACACCTGTAAGTAGTCCAAGCGGGATTGCGATTACAAATGAGACGAGTAAAGACGATCCCATTAAGCCGATTGTCGCAGGTAACCTTTCTACAATAAGATCTAGAACAGGACGATGGTTTTGAAGTGAATAACCAAAGTTCCCTGTTAAAATATTTTTTAACCATAAAATATACTGCATATAAATTGGTTGATCTAGCCCTAAACTTGTGCGAATACGCTCAACATCAATTGGACTCATATTCGGCGTGACAAAGTTTCGAACAGGATCGCCCGGTGCTAGTTTTATTAATAGAAAAGAAATAATAGAAATAACAAATAAAAGCGGAATTGCATTTAAAAGCCTCTTCCCAATTACTTTATACACAAACTTCCCCCCTCAAGGTAAAGTGAAACTTTCATTAGCCTACATCAATTAGGCTTTAACTTGATAAAGAAGCTGATTTCCACCAGCTTCTTTACAGTTTCTTATTTCACTTCATAAATCTTAGATAAATCTTCAAACATTGTAACTGGAATTGCTTTTGCTTCTTTCAATCCATCAAACTTTTTATCTACTGCAATAACTGCTTTCGGATATGCGATTGGTAGATAAGGTAAGTCTTCTCTAGCTGTCTCTTGAATTTTATGGTATAGTTCTGCTCGTTTCGTTTTATCTGTTTCAACTGCAGCTTCTTCCCATAACTTATCGAAATCAGCGTTTTTATAACGTGCATAATTGTATTCAGCATTACTTAAGAATAAGCTCTTATATGAATCTGGCTCAGGCCCCATTATGTAACCACCGAATGTAATATCATATTCTTTATTCTCTTTATCTAAGCTTTTATCACTTGCTGCACTAGCATCTAATGCATTTAGTTCAACTTCTAAGCCAACTTCTTGTAATTTTTGTTGCGTATAAAGCGCTAAGCTTTCCATAATTTTATTATTCGTTACATACATAACGCGTACTTTTTCTTTATCTTTCACGCCAGCTTTCGCTAATAAATCTTTCGCTTCTTTTTTATCATACTTATACTCTTTAATGTCTTTTGCATAATACATAGCGTCTGGCGTTAAGATTGAATTTGCTGGTTCTGCAAATTGACTCGAAACGAATGCAGAGTTAATCATTTCTTTCTTATCTAACGCATACGCGATTGCTTGGCGCACTTCTTTTTTCTTCATTAGATCTGTATTTTGGTTATAAGATAAGTAGAATAATCTACCTTCAGGGAATGTCACCATTGAGAAGTTCCCAGTGCTATCTAATTTCTTAAAGTCTTGCGGCTCAATCATCTTCATGTTGATTTGACCATTTTGCAGTGAAACATTTGCTGTATTACGGTCTTTTACAACGCGGTATACGATAGAGTCTAATTTCGCTTTACCGCCGACATAATCATCGAATCGATCTAATGCAACGTACTCATCTGATTTATACTCTTTAAACTTAAATGGACCTGATCCTACAGGCTGTAAGTTTTTCTTACTCTTCGCTAAATCTGCTTCCCCTTCAAATACATGTTTCGGAATTGGGAAGAAATCATTCATCACACCTTCAAAAGATGCACTTACTTGTGGTAATACGAATTGAGTCGTTAGCTCATCCACTTTTTTCACCTCAAGCGGCTTTCCTTTAAAAATAAAGTTTTCACGGCTTGAACTATTTTGCTTCTCATCTAAAATAGATTGGAATGTAAATGCAATATCGTCTGATGTAATCTTCTTACCGTCATGCCATTTCAAATTATCCTTTAGTTTTAAAGTCCATGTTAATTGATCCTCTGAAGGCGTAAAGCTCTCAGCAAGAACAAATTTTTTCTTACCGTCTTCCATATGATACAGCGGTGCATATAAAGCTTGCTGCACAGTTAACGACACACGATCATTCGCATAAAGCGGATTCATCGTATCCGGGTTATCGCTAACACCAATCGTTAACGCTCCTCCATCTTTCGGAGTCCCTGATTTACTAGTTCCTGCTTGCTTCGAATCTTTTTCCCCTGAACAAGCAGCTAATGCAATAAATAATAGTAGGACAAATGGTAATACAAACAACTTCTTCTTCATATTTCGACCCCTCTCGACTATTTACACCTATAAGAAAACTCGGAATTAATACCGAGTTTTCTTATAGGTTTTAAATTACCACTACCCGTATGTATTGTCAAACTTTTTCGCAAATGTAGAAAGTTTGAAATCTATTCATGCATTCTTGCCATAAAATATATGTATAAGGATAATAAAATAAAAAAACCACGAATAGATTACCTCACAAAATGAGTTAAAAAACTATCAACTTACAGAAAACCCCTCTAAAATGATTGTTATATATGATCGAAAATGTAGAATGAGATTGAAGATAAAAAATATTTTCAGGAGGTTATCATGACATTTGATGAATTGAAAAAAAATAAACCAACAACCTCATGGGTTGAGTATGATGAAGATGGGGAATTTTTCACTGAAGAAAATATAAGTGGAACAAATAAGGTTCTTGACACTTACATTAACAATTTACAGCAATTAGGTGAGAATCCAACCGAAGCTGAAGTAATGCAAGTTGTTAAAGAGGTAGTTATGAAATTAAATGAACTAAATATCGAACATGACCATTTTATCGAAACAATGGAAAGAGAAGATCTCTATGAATTTATCGATGCAGCTGCACGAATAGCTGGCTTAGAATCTGAGGAAGATATAACAGAAGAATGGCGGGAATGGTAAAAAGCTGCATTTACTCCTCCATAAAAATTTGTCCCTTATTCTCCAATTGGAAAATAAGGGACAAACAAAGACAATCTACTCAGCTCCCTTAAGGTTTTAATAGTTTAATATTTGATTTTCAGGTTTGCCTTCACAAATTCCTGTTAACACTGATAATAAGAAAAACAGGCCGTAAAACGGGCGATCAATTTGATCATATAGGTCATACGCTTCGCCAAGTGGAACATCCGAATCATGTGGTTGTTCACCCTGTAACAATTACTAACAGCGCGTAGAAAACCTTTGGGTAAATAAGAAGCAAATCAATGATTAAAAGATTGTAACCCCTACTATAAGAAATACTATTATTACTAAAGGAAGAATGATAATCATAAAGGATATTATTATTGTTAATAATGCTTTCCATGCTGAAAATTGGTGTGCTTCTCCTAAACATTTTAAAGAAATAATGATTGTCCAAATTCCAATAACTATATCAATTATGGCAAAAATAAGAAACAAAATCGTTAAAGTTATGCTACTCTCCATTTTCGGTGTCTCACTCGTAAAGTTTTCTATCCCAAACAAGAAAAATGAAGGCAGCCAAACTAATATAAGAGAGTAAACGTAAGGGATATAAGAATAGGCAACTGCGTAACGTGTTTTTTCAAATGTACCTTGTCCACCAAGTTTTTTTGCCACCCAATTAAATAACGCTGGTAGCAAAAAATAATAAATTAAGAAAGCAACGAAGGTACCGAATATAACCATTGAGATTATTGAAACTGGACTACTTATTGAATCCCCCACATTTTTAGAAGATGCTCGATCTAAAGTCTGTACGAATGAGCCTAATAAAATGAGTAAAAACACATTCTTAGGTTTGGATATAAAAATTTCTTTCATTGTATCACGTGGTTTTGTCCAAATGGAGAACCAAGGATTAAGTGCACGTTTAAATTGATTTTCTGGAGTTTCCATATAAAAAACATTCCCCTTTCTTAAAACATATCAAATATAAATCCCTAATTATCCCATTTATGTACATATAAATATTAAAGCATAAATAGTCGATTATTTAAATGTAAATATTCAATCATTTAATTTCATCTGAAACTTAGGGGGAGTGCTCCTTAACAATTCCCTCCATATTGCCTTGCATTTTTAACTATGGGCTGAGTAGTTACTTTCATTTTTGAGTACCTCGCATTCTTTAATACACGGGATAAACAGTTATAATCTTATCATTAATAAGAACAAACCTAATTTCCATTCCTTCAGATGTTTTACTAGAATATAATCTTCCACTTATACATCTTTTATTGCTATAAGTCTCGTGAATGGCTTCCATAAGAAGAATGCGATTATATACTTGAAATGCAACAAATCCTCTTTAAAAGCCTATACGTACTTTCCCTCCATCTTCTATATGCTTCCGTAAATAATAATACTTATGGAGTTCTATAATCATATAAAACAAACCAAACGAAAACACTGTGCATGCACACATAAATACAATTGCCCCCATCTGTTGTGTTGCGATGCTAAGAATTATATTAGCGATTAACTGCCCCAATCCCGCTGCAATAGCTGCTACTTTTACACCACCAGTTCCTTTCGATGATTTTGATTTTTTTCTTGGTTCCTGAAGTTTTTCAATATGATTTTTATAAAAATAATACAAAGCAAAACCATACAAACCAAATGAAAGAATAAAATAGATGGGAGTTTGTAATTGTAACACTTCATAAGCATATTTTTGAGTTATAACCAATAATCCGACTGAACATATGATGCCATATACTCCTCGAAATAGAGTGTATTGTAATTGTCGTTTCCGAGGATTGATAGCAATCCATATCGCCCACAAATTCAAAAAAATAACTGGAGGAGTTACTATATATACATAAAGTAATCGAAAAGGATTCGCAAAAGCAGGCAAAAGAACGAACACGTCTGCCCCCAAAAGGACAAGACCAATTACGTGGAATCTTATTTCATTTACAGGATAAAGAGCCATATAATGTGCAAAAGCTTTCTTATTAAAATCTATACTTTTTTTCATGTTAATTAAACCACCCCGCTACTGTTGACCATGCCTTTTTCATTTCCTCTTTAATACTATCATCTTCACCATCACCATCTAAATCAACATCCCATTTTACACCTTTTGTGAAATATTATTCCCTTCTCGAAAAGAAGATCAACCCATTAATAAGATCTAGACTTATCAAAAATCTCAAAACCCTGGAGACTTTGCCAGTATCGAATCTATTAGGACTCACACCATGCGCAAAACCTTCGGCTATTGGTTCTATGAACAAAAGACATTGCAATGTTGCAAGAAATCTTGAATCATAGCACACCACAGATTTTCACTTAAATATATTGGTATCACTAAATAAGAAAAAAGTAATATCTTAGTTACATTTCAAATTTTCAAAATAAAAAGGGCATATCCCTTTCGGAATTGCCCTTTACCTTAAGAGTATATGTCAGCTTATTATTTATTTCTTTTCACAAAATGATGAATCCCTTCAAAGATTACTTCTTTTAGAGCTTCTGCATAATCCGAATAACCTTGTTTCCCTGCAATTATTTCCAATAATCCCCTTACATTCCCATCAAGTATTATAGTAACTCCTGGCGTTAGTTCACCAGTTTCTTCATTCTTAAATGTTTCTTTTATCATAATTAATTTATTTTCTTCAATGACCTAATCCTCTCTAACTAAATAGCTTTTATTCTTATCTTCCCAGTATCTATATTCATAGGGTACTTGTTCATCAAATCGCTGTAAATAACCTCTCCAGTTATTCGGAATATATTCTTCAAAAGATATTGATTCCGGATAATTAGAATAAAAAATTAAACGCTCAAAATCTATTAGGAAACATGGATTATAATCATAATAGGCTTCTTCTCTATTAGTTCTTAGTTCCCTTAAAAATTCTAACCTAATATCTTCTGTAAATCTTTTATATTTTTCTATTCTTTCCAAAAAGTTAGCTATTGTAGTCTCGTTTAAAATACTAATGCCTTTTCTTTCTTCTGGATATTCACTAGGAGAATAACCAGCTTGATTATAATCTAAACACCATAAATCCGATTCATTTATATACCAATTGAGCTTATTTTTATATTTTACACCCACTATAATATTTTCGGCGTATAAAGGCTTAATCATTTAACTCGTTCTCCTCTCTTACTTAATAAGTTTAGCATTTCGTCCATATTCTACCAACCACCGACTAGTGGGGTCAGGTAATTCGTATGCAATACCTTCAAATCCATATTTATCAAAAGTACCCTTGTCAACAATCTTAGGAGCTGTTCTACCTTCGTTAAATGGATTAGTTTTATAATCCTTCTGAATAAAAACAGCCTATGTAGTTATACAGGTTCTTCAACCATAAGTAGTTGTTTTCTTCCGTAAATTACAACCTTTTTTGTCCCTCCTTTTAAGAGAACAATAGAACCATTTGGTAAAAACTTTTCTTTAGAAAATTGCATAATTCCCCATCCTTGCTTTATCTAAATGTAATTCTATATTCATGATGTTGCTTCTCCCTTTTCTTTTCCGCATTCTTTACTGACTATAGGAGAACCACGATTATATACTTAAAATTCAATACAGACTCTTTAAATGGTTTCATGTGTTCTACCCCCATCTTCTATATGCTTCCCTAAATAATAATACCTATGGAATTCCATAATGAAATGAAACAACATAAACGAAAGCATGGAATATACACACATTAATACAATTGCTACCATCTTTTGTGTTGCAAAACCAAGACTGATATTAGCAATGAGTTGACCCAATCCTACAAAAGCCAATACTCCGAAACCAGAGTTTTTTTTCGATGACTTTGATTTTTTGATTGGTCCCTGAAGTTTTCTAATATGATTTTTATAATACTGATTCAAAGCAAAAATATACAAACCAACTGAAAAAACAAAATAGATGGGAGTTTGTAATCCTAACATTCCATATGCAAACTTTTGGGTTATAACTAATAATCCTACTGAACATACGATGCCAAATACCCCACGAAATAGAGTATATTGTAATTGTCGCTTCCTAGGATTTATAACAATCCATATTGCCCATACATTTAAAAAAGCAATTGGTGGAACTATTATGTACATATATATCGGTTGAACAGGATTCGCAAAAGCAGGCAAAAGCACAAATATATCTGCTATCCCAATCACAAGAGTAATTATAGTCGATCTTATACCACTTACAGCGTAAAGAGCCATATAATATTCAAAAGCTTTCTTATTAAAATCTATACTTCTTTTCATGTTAATTAAACCACCCCGCTACTGTTGACTAAGTTTTTTTCGCACCCGTTTTCACCATATCTTCTAGCTTAACTACTGTTCCAATTGGTAATAGTTTCATTGATAATTTTTCCTTCTAAATATTAAATGAATTTTGCGAATTATAAATCTACTTTTTTCTTATTGTCTATACGTTTATAGATATACTCTACTGTAAAGTATGCAATAACATTGCAAATTAGCAGCAAACCTATAAGTAAAAGTTTATCCTCTAACCGCATAGTAGAAGAAGCCCCAATTAACAACATAAACATAATACATACAGTAAAAGTCAGAATTCTATTTATTGTACGCATATCTTAATTACTCCAGTCTTATATTAATCCCGTTTTTTTGTAAATTTATCATAAAATTTCTCTTGCGCCCACCGTCCGAATTTTAAAAAACATATTAAACCCGCTCCCAAAAGAATGAGAACGATAGTTCCTAACAACTTTTCCCACCAATTGTTGGATGGAGTAATCATTAACCCTATAATAGATACGGATATTACGACATAAACTAAAATATATAATGGTTTATACGATGGTGTTTTCATATCATTTTTTCTCCTCAGGTTTTTCACATTTAAAACTACTTCCCACAGTAACCCCCTCTAAAACAGGAACTGTTATACCAGTTTCTTTTCCAACGCTACCTTTCAAACCTATTGCGCCCAATCACAAGAGTAATTATAGTCGATCTTATATCATTTACACCATAAAGAGCCATATAATATTCAAAAGCTTTCTTATTAAAATCTAGACTTTTTCTCATGTTAATTAAACCACCCTGCTATTGTTCCAATCGTTAAAAGTTTCATAGCTATTTATTCTCCTTTTTTCTAAATTTATCCATAATATTATGAGCAACTATATTCCATAGTAAAGAAAGTACGGTAACAAAAAGTACAGCTAAACAAAAATAAATCCTATCCTTCCATGTATCATGTACAATCATGCCCAGTATAATCATTATTAACGCACCAACACATATAACTATTTTTGAAAATTTTTGCATTCTATTATCTCGATTCCTTCCCAAACTTAAATGAAACCCCTGCGGAATCTATAACCATACCCACCTATTATAATCTTACCTTTGACACTTATATCATAATTACCTAATACAGGTATATAATCAGGTATCTTAATTTTAGTAATTTCCGCTTCATATGTTTGCAATACTATCAACGTTTCAAATGTCCTTTATACATTCCTTATTTAACCCCCAAGTATTAAAATATGAATATTATAAAAATTAACTATCTACTTCCCATCAAAATTATGGTAACCCTATTAAGCCTGGGGTTACTCCTTCTACCTTTGCCCATTCAAACGAGCACTCAACTAACATTTGATTCTTACACTTAATTTTTAATAAACCTTCTTCTTCTATCGTATTTATTTCAAAATAATCAATTATATTTTCTGTCCCTAAACCTTTTATTGTTAAATTATGAATAGTAAAGAAAGATATCTCTACATAAATTACATCCCACTTATTCCATCGCTTTGGCTTGTTTTCAACATTTTCCTTTGTCATCAATTGAATAACTAAAGTCGGACCATCTCTTTTAAGACGCACATCTAATAACTCTGATTCTTCCAACTTTGGTATTTTCCCAAAAATACTAATTAACGCTTGTGGATTTAAAAATTTAAATTGATCAATCATTTTTATACTCCCTATTTATTATTTCTCTTCTCAAAATAATAATGATCCTCCATACCATCTACCTGTCCTGTTCGTGTATTGTATTCAGGTCTTACATTATGATGCGGTGGATGATCTCCAACTCCACCTTCTCCAAACTTATGACCCTCTGAATGATCTTGAATTATAATTTTTTGACCTTTTACTTCATATGTTAATTCTCGAGTTATAATAGGCTGTTGATTATCATTTAATATCCTTTTACCATTACTATCTGTTAATGGTACCATTTTTTTACTAATCGGGTATTGAAATCTAGGTATATTTAATTGTCTTTTAAACTAGCTCCCCTAGATTCATGAGAATTTTTCCCCTCAATCTTCTTAACTTTGAGATAATATTAAAAAGACTTATGCGTAATTCACATAAGTCTTACTTTTGTTACTCATAATTAATTATTATTTGTCTTCGCATTCACATAAGCTAGAAAACATTTCTTAAAATGATGAACCAATAATGCACCACTCTAAAAAAGAGAATTGATATCTATTAAATATAATAATCAGAATTTCCTTCCATTTTCATTAAAAATTCTTCTAAAGAATCCGCTATTTTCTCATCTTCAGAGTAAATAGGACATTGACCTAATTCATTTTCCGGCTTAAATTTAATTGTTAAAAAGCTAATCTCTGATACTTCAAAAAATACTAGTGATTCTTCATCATCGACATCGTCCAAATTAGGATTATATTCATAAATATCTTGTCTTAAACGAAAATCTACAACAGAAAATTGGTCCATGAATCTGTTAATAAGAGTCTTATTAGTCTTTAAAAATCCATAGCCAATTTCCTCATAGAAACGTTTTAGTTCTTTGGGGAATTGCATTTTCAACAAATCTTCTGCTTCTGCTATCTCTTCTTTTGGTAAAGGATAAAAAATAGGTGTTTGATTAGATTTAACACTCTTGTCTGCCACAACATATTCTTTCAAAAAGTTAAACATAATTTTTACTACCTCCTTACTAAAGAAGAGTTGGTTTCAATGCTTCCTCAAGCATTGTATTGAAATCATTATATGTTTCCATTACTGTACCAGATGGTTTATCAAGTTCTAAGTAAGTACCTTCGGATATGTTTTTACAAAACCATGCTATATCTGAATCTCCAAGGAAAAGGTACTCTTGTTGCCACTCATTCTCATACCAAATCTTATTATTTTCTAAAAGTCCATAAACTGTTTCATCTCTTTCTGTTTCTAGTAAAGAAGGGTCAACTCCATAAATTATCAGACCATCAAATTCGAAGCCATTTACAGTTCTAAGAAATTCCTCATACTCATTAGGTAAATCAATATTAAAGCTTTCTTTAACACGTTCTCTTAATCTTTGAACTTCAGTATCTTTTGCTGGTTTATTCAGTTTGAGGTTAAAACTTTTCATTGTTTTTTCAACTTCTAAAAGCGTATCTTTCCACATATAAAAACCTTCTTTCTCAATTTATTCCCCTTTAGGATAAATATTATATTTTGGTATAGGCCAATCTATATCAATACTATCTCCATGAGTTAAGTCTTTAGTTAGTGTTTTTTGTGTATTAGTAATAGCCTTATGATATGGATGATTTTGTACTAAAGTTAAATTTTCAAAGTCATTTGTCCCCCCATCATCTAAGGGGAGGTTATGATGTACTTGCCACCCTGATGGATTTTTTCCTTTTTTCATATTTTCTATTTCAAAATCTGGTATACCCGCTTTCTTAAGTTCAAGAATCTTCTCAGGATTAGTTGCCAAACTGTAAAGGAATTCCTTTTTTACAGTATTTTGAAAAACCTTTCTAAGTTTTGCAGCTTCTTCTCGAGTTCTCTTAGAGTAAGTAATTTCATCAACTTTAACATCTTTAAGAATTACATCTTCTCCATATAATTTACCAACAAAAACGTCACCATCCGTAGTCCTCTTAGTATATTGATAAGGTGATAGCTTATCCTTAGCTGTTTGATAAGTATCAATAAAGCTAGATTTTAAAGAACTTCCCCCAATACCAGCATAAGCAAAACGGTTTCCAATGTTTAAATTAAAATTATTTAATACGTTTATTGCATTTCTATATTTAGCAGAATTAGTTACTCTGGACATACCTTTTGTTAGATTTGCAGTAGTTGCTACCTTCGATACTTTACTTAATCCTTTATCACCAATGAGACCTAGCCCAATTTGAGTTAATGCATAACTTCCCCACTTTGCCCGACTTTCTGCGTCTCCATTTATTACATCATTAATAAATGAATCCGATAATGCATTATACATCGTACTAAGGGTATCAATAGGGTGCAAAGCAGCGTTCCCCATGTTTTCCCACGTTTCCCACTCTCCTAAAGCTTTTATTCCGTCTATTGTATCGCTAACTGCTTGTCCCGTACCATCTACAATACCGTCCCAAATTTTTTCACCAGTAGATTTTTCAGGTAGCTTACCACACATTTCACCTTCTTCAATTGAATTGGCAGCTTGTCTTGCCCTCTCTTCTGTAATTGCTTGAATTGAAGTTGTCCATTCCATATTCAACCCCTGTGTACTAAATGTACCACTTGCAGGACTAAAACCTTTTCCACTTTGTACCTCTGCTAAACCTTGTGCGATACTAGCAGCTAGTTGAAGTGCTGTATCATAATTACTACTAGAAGTATAATTAAATTCATATAGATGTTCTAGTTTTTCTTCATGTTTTTTTCGAACCTGTTTTCACCATATCTTTAATACTATTCTAAATCACCATCCCCTTTTACACCTTCTGTGAAATATTATTCCCTTCTCGAAAAGAAGATCAACCCATTAATACGATCTAGAGGCTTATCAAAAATTTCAAAAAGCCAAAGATTTTGCCGGTATCGAATCTATTAGGACTCACACCATGCGCAAAAGCTTTGGCTATTGGTTCTATAAACAAAAGATGTTGCTATGTTACAAGAAATTTTAAATCACAGCACACTACAAATTACACTTAAATATATTGGTATCAATAAGGAAGAAAAGGATAATGTCCTTGATACACTCCTTATCTAATTTTTAAAAGTAACTTTATTGAAAAATATAACAGTAAATTCAAACTATATATTAAAAAAAGTAAAAGCGGACTCATAAGAGCCAACTTTTACTTTTTATTTTTTAATATATCTTATGAAAGATTTAAAATTAATTCTGCTAAACTATCACAAATAACTTCGAAGCTTCTGCTTTCATAATCTTCTAATTTCACTTGTCCATTTTCATTATCTACAACTACCAAGAGACCATTAAATTCCATACCAATAGGAATATTATTCAGTTGATTATCATGTGCGCCTCGGTATCCTTGTAAAGATACATAAAAATCATGTAGTTCAATTCCTGGTATAACAGGATTTAATTCAACATCATAACCTAAATAATTACCTCCTAAGTCTAAAAACCAATAAGAATTATAATATTCTTTAATTGAATTATGTAATTCTATCCCCAAATCTTTTTCTATATCAGCAAAATCATGAATTATATTTTTCTCTAAAGGTTTCCAGAATACGTACCCCTCTGTATCTGGTTCTCCTTCATAGATAAAAGCCTCTGCTTCTTCTATCCATAAAGATTTTGGCAATGAATTATTACAATCTTGCCACTCTCTAATTATTTTATCAAAACAATTTTTCATTTCATTTTTCATTTTTTTATTTACCGCCTAATGTATGATGTTCAATACATTTCTGAAGCATTTCTACATATCCTGCATCTTTTCCCCCATGCTCCAATCGCTTTTTCTGCGTTATGAATCTCTCCAAAACCAGGATGTAGTGGCAGCGGAACACCAACAGCTTGACCACCACCACCACCAATATGGTGATGAACTAATTTAGTTCCACGTAATCCTGTAAAATCATATTGTGGAAATTCCCCTCTAAATCCTTAAAGATTTAGAGGGGAATTTCCCTATCACATAAGTAATATCATTTCTTATTAAATTTACTGTGTACCAGTTCAAAGAGTTTATTTGCACCAAGTGAAATTGCGCCAATAATAAGAACACCAATAATAAAATAAATCTTTTTAAATAAGTTGTAAGGAGATAAAATAGCAACTACAAGTAGTATTATAATAGAAAATAGCTTTTTGTTTAGAACGGATACTTCTGTCTGCCACAACATATTCTTTCAAAAATGAAACATAATTTTTAATACCTTCTATTAAAGAAGAGTTATTTTTAACGCTTCCTCAAGCATTGTATTAAAATCATTATATGTGTTCATTACCGTACCTGATGGTTTATCAAGTTCTAAATAAGTACCGTCTAATAAGCTCTTACAAAACCACGCAATATTTGAATCGCCAAAGAAAAGATACTCTTTTTGAAATTCATTTTCATACCAAATCTCATTGGTTTCTATAAGCCCGCAAATTGATTCGTCCCTTTCTGTATCTAACAAATAAGAGTCAACTCCATAAAGTACTAGCCCGTTAAAATCTAATCCATTTACAGTTTTAAGAAACTCCTCATATTCACTCGGTAGGTCAACATTAAAACTCTTTTTCATGCGTTCTCTTAATTTCTTAACTTCACTATCTGTTGCTGGTGTATTCAGTTTATCATTAAAACTTTTCTCTATTTTTTCAATTTCTAAAATCAGATTTTTCCACATATAAAAATCCCTTTCTAAGTTTATTTATTCTCCCTTAGGATAGATGTTATGTTTTGGTATAGGCCAGCTTACGTCTACACTATCTCCCTCTTGTAAGTGTCTAGTTAACGTACGTTGTGTATTAGTTATAGCTTTATGATATGGATGATTTTGTATTAATGTTAAATTTCCAAAGTCGTTTGTTCCTCCATCATCTAAAGGAAGGTTATGATGTACTTGCCACCCTTTTGGATTGTTTCCTCTTTTCATCCTTTCTATATCAGCATCTGTTATTCCCGCTTTTTTGAGTTCTTTCAGTTTAACAGGATCATTTACCAATGCATTAAGAAAATCTTTTCTCACACTCCTATCAAATTCCTTCCGAAGTTGTTCAGCTTCTTCTCGAGTTCTCTTAGAGTAAGTAATTTCATCAACTTTAACATCTTTAAGAATTACATCTTCTCCATATAATTTACCAACAAAAACGTCACCATCCATAGTCCTCTTAGTATATTGATAAGGTGATAGCTTATCCTTAGCTGTTTGATAAGTATCAATAAAGCTAGATTTTAAAGAACTTCCCCCAATACCAGCATAAGCAAAACGGTTTCCAATGTTTAAATTAAAATTATTTAATACGTTTATTGCATTTCTATATTTAGCAGAATTAGTTACTCTGGACATACCTTTTGTTAGATTTGCAGTAGTTGCTACCTTCGATACTTTACTTAATCCTTTATCACCAATAAGTCCTAATCCAACTTGTGTTAAAGCATAACTTCCCCATTTAGCACGACTTTCAGCATCTCCATTTATTACATCATTAATAAATGAATCTGACAATACATTATACATCGTACTGAGGGTATCAATAGGGTGCAAAGCAGCGTTCCCCATGTTTTCCCACGTTTCCCAATCTCCTAAAGCTTTTATTCCGTCTATTGTATCGCTAACTGCTTGTCCCGTACCATCTACAATACCGTCCCAAATTTTTTCACCAGTAGATTTTTCAGGTAGCTTCCCACACATTTCACCTTTTTCAATTGAATTGGCAGCTTGTCGTGCCCTCTCTTCTGTAATCGCTTGAATTGAAGTTGTCCACTCCATATTCAACCCTTGCGTACTAAATGTACCACTTGCAGGACTAAAGCCTTTTCCACTTTGTACCTCTGCTAAACCTTGTGCGATACTAGCAGCTAGTTGAAGTGCTGTATCATAATTACTACTAGAAGTATAATTAAATTCATATAGATGTTCTAATTTTTCTTGCAGTTTTTGCCTCATGACAGTAAAAAGATTTACCATAGCGTCCATACCTGGAATTGGCATAGTTTGATTGAGTGCTTCTGTACTTGCTATCATTCGGTCAATTTCCCGAATTTGTTCTAATATTTCTTGTTCAATTACATCTGTGGAAGCGACTTGTGATTGAAATTGACTTGGAAAAGCATCGTTCTGACGAATTAACTCTTCACACAGATAAATGATGCCTTGCGCTAAAGGACGAAAGGTTTGTACAAAAAATGATTTTGCACTGCTATAAGTTTGTCCTTGTAGAACAGTATCAATTGCAAAAGCGTCAATCGACTGAATGGCTTGTTCCATACCTTGAATGGTAGCGGTACATACAGCATTCATGCTTTGAGTTTGGCTTTGTACTTCTCCCAAATACATATTTAAACTCATGCATTGACCTCCCTTGCTAATTGTTGTTGTTGATAGGAAAGATCGTTTTCTAAATCACTAAGGTCTCGTCTTTCTTTAAGCAACGTTTCTTTTTTGTTTTCCAATTCAAATGTGACTTTTCGTTCAATATGTTGTGCATCTTGATACGTATTCATAAAAAACTGAGACATTTCTCTATCACCATGCCAAGTTCCTAAAATTCGATCAAACAAACGACGATTTCGACTTCTACATTCATAAAAATCTGCTTCCGCTTGTTCCTGAGCTTGAATCGCGAATTGATTTCGGTCCTGTTCTTCAAATACATTTCGTAACTTTAGATTTAACTCTTTAATTTTGTTTTCAATATCTCGACCCATCTTTTTCCTCCTACTATTTTACTTTACGTAGGTTGTCACATTAGCGAAAAGTGTTGTGAAGTTCGTTATCCATTCTCTCAAATTCATTAGATACCGAATGAATATTATCAACCGCTTGTTGAAAGGCATCGGAAAATTGTTTCGTCAAGTCTAAAACTTGCTGATTCGCTTCTTGTGCTTTGAAATTAACAGACAACGTTGTACGCGTCGCCTTTGTTATAGAACGACTGGTTGCACTTTGAATCCTATCAGAGGCTGATCCCATTTTCGTAGCAATTTGCGTTGCTGTTTGTAAATTACTTTGAAATTGTCCCATTCTTTCAAACCCTTTCTATAAGTTTTCCAAATGCATCAAAGAAATCTCATTAAATATATATCCCTATCAATATCACTCGCTCTAGGCATGCAATCAAATGAGCCATACACTATAAGCTGTATGGCTCATTTGAAATGCTT
The DNA here is from genome assembly GCF_040448665.1 of Bacillus cereus group sp. MS39. Lineage (NCBI taxonomy): Bacteria > Bacillati > Bacillota > Bacilli > Caryophanales > Bacillaceae > Bacillus > Bacillus cereus group sp. MS39. Next base: position 4,506,442 of record NZ_CP123058.1, read on the forward strand.
GTTATATAGAGTAAAACAATTTTTATTTCAAACCGAAATTACGTGATAATTCTTCATCATGAGAAGCAACAGCCTCTGCAGTTTTATTCAGTTGCATATTAATTTCTTGCAATAGCTGTGCAAAGTTTTGTACTTTTGGCTTTAATTCATTGAACTGTTGGTCAAAACCTTCAAAAGCACGCCCTTCCCATTCTCCTCTTAATTCATTTTGTAGGTTTTGTAGTTGACTTAAAATGTCCTCAATTTGATTTGCACCTTGTCCATATCGAGCCGCTTTCGATTTAAGCTCCTCTGGTGACATGCGAATTTGTCCAGCCATTTTCATTTCCCCTTTAATACATAATGAGCAAAATATAAATTGGTTAATTTTACTAAATATATTATAATATTTTATTATGAATTTTAAAATATTTTATCTTTCTATTGAATATTAGAATATTAATATTCAATTCTAATCATGAAATACTCTACTCTTTCTTGCTTTACAAGATTTTACGCAAAAAAAGACCACCAAAAGGCAGTCTCTCAAAACTCAATCCTATTCCCCACGCCACTCTCCACCGCTTTCTCATACAAATACTTCGCAACGATAATATCCACTACCGCCAAACCAACCGATTTAAAAACAGTAATCTCTTCATCGTTCTCTCTACCAGCTCTTTCACCACTTATAATTTGACCAAGCTCGGCGTAAATGTTGCTTGCCTCAAATAAACCTTCTTGTATCGGAACTTGAAGGTCACCTGTTTCTTCTAGTGCTGCTTCTTTTGATTCGACTACTACTTTGTTTGCGCTTGCGATGGCGTGGGATGGTAGTTCTTGCATGTTCGGTCTGAATGAGCCGACGGCGTTTATGTGGACGCCTTTTTGTAGTTTTTCTGAGAAGACCGGTGTGGATGCGTTCGTAGTTGTGACGATGATGTCTGCTTCGCTTATTGCTTCATTTGCATTTGTGTGAACATAAGCTGGTTTATTGAATCTCTCTTGTATATATTGCGCAAATGCATACGCTTTTTCTTCTGTTCGATTGTATAAAATGACTTTTTCGATATCTCTTACCGCAAATACAGCTTCAGCAATTCCCTTCGCCTGTTCTCCTGTCCCGATTATGCATAAAGTTTTGGCGTTATGACGAGCTAAATGTTTCGTCGCTACTCCTGATAGGGCGCCTGTTCGAATCATTGTTAAGTAGGATCCTTCTAAAAGTGCGAGCGGTTCTCCCGTTTGAAAGTCTGATAGCATCACAATCCCGTTTATCGTTTTCTTTCCTATCTTTTTGTTCTCGGGGACTACTGTTACTACTTTTAAGCCAAGTGCCTCAAGCCCTTCCGCTACGGAAGGCATAATTAATGCCGTATTTTGCTCGTTCGCAAATGGTAATGAGCCGCGAATCGGCGTGATCGTTCTTTCTGCGGAAAATTCTTTTAAAGCAAGCGCCGCGTATTCAATGACTTCGTTCATATTTACTAAGTTTCGTTGTTCGTTCGCGCTTATGACTAGCATATCTTTCCACCTCCTCCTTCTATCCTAACAAAAATCCCCGATTCAAATCATCTCTCGGATCTACAACGAACTGATGAAACCCTGTAATAAATGCATGACCCGTTACTTTCGGAACGACAGCTTCATATGTATCTACCACTGTTACCGACAATACTTCTCCCTCGAATTTCCCGTCAGTAATGCATTCGTGGACGAAAATTCCTCCCTTCTGTAAAGCATCTCTTTCAAAAAGAGTTGCGATTCTTGCGGAAGTTCCCGTGCCACAAGGAGAACGATCTACTTGCCCATCAGCGAAAATTGTTACATTTCGTAAAGTTGCATCTTTTTCTTTCGGTTCATCTGAGAAAATAACGCCGTATATTCCTTTTAAATCTTCTTCCAGTGGGTGCTTTACTTCCATTTGACTCTCAATATAGCGTTTAATTTTACCGCCCCACGTTTGAATAGCAGGTAAATCTTTAAAATCCACTTTTAAACCGAATTCTTTACTATCCACAACAGCGTAAAAAGCCCCGCCAAACGCGATATCTACTTGAAATTCATAGTTATCTATTTTAATAGGAACGTCTTTTTTGTATACAAATGAAGGGACATTCTCAAATGATACGGACTCTACTTCGCTCCCGTTATATTTTGCGTACGCAACCACTTCCCCAGCAGGGCTATCAATAATGAACTTTTGTTTCTCACCTGTCACTTCAAACATACCTGTTTCAATTCCGACTGTAATAACAGCGATAATGCCATGACCACACATCGTACTCCAACCTTCATTATGCATAAATAATACGCCAAAATCAGCGTGAGCACTTGCAGGCGGAGTAATAATACAACCGTACATACCATGATGTCCTCTCGGTTCATACATAAGAACTTCGCGAAGATGGTCCAAATTCTCCATACAGTATGCGCGTCTTTCTAGCTGCGTTTCTCCTTTTATTTCTGGCACGCCACCTGTAATAATTCGAAGCGGTTCCCCAGCTACGTGAGCATCAATTGTCGTGTACACTTTACTAACCTTCATTTCTATCTCTCCCCTATATGTTGATACTATTTTTATTGCAAATATCATGCCAACGCATAGGGTATAAATTTGTATACATTGTAAAAAAAAGCATACACTACTGTCTATTTTTTTATACAGTAGACAGTGAGTGACTCTTAGCCCGCACAAAACAAAAAAGCCATAACGTCACTACTTGAGCAAAGTTATGGTTCCTTTTTAAATTATTTTGCGGGATTTGAGCCAATATCAAATTTATATTTCACTCGGTAATTTTTCCCACTCACTTAAATACATGACATCTTGTTTTACGTTTTTCTTTTCAGGAAGTAAGCATAGAAACTCTAAAGAATTACCGTCAGGATCATAAAAATAAAGATTCGCAGTAGGTGTCCACGTCTGAACCATAGGCTCAGACGGTTCAAGACCGAAAGCAGCTCTTGGTTTTATTCCTTTATTAAGAAGCCATTCTCTTGCATGAATGATTTCTTCATAATTAACCTTGAATGCAAAGTGACTTTTATGGAATTCCTCTTCTGATACCTCCCAAATGCCCAGCATTTGTTCCTTCTTATTATCTTTATCAAACCAAAAGAATGCTACACGTCGTTCTTCAATTGTACGAGCATGAAATAATCCAAGTTTAGTATAAAATTCTTTTGCTACTTCTAAATTTCTTGTTTTAACATGTGTTTCATATAAAGTACCTGGAAACAAAGCATATTCCCCCTTTATATTTTTAGAAATTCTTACTATGAAGCCTATTTTTATAAACTAAAAATAGAAGTGATATCATATTCTTCTTACATGTTTTTCAAATTTGTAGCACTAATGCTGAATAAAAAAGAAAATTCTCTCCCCCCTCCACATATACTGTTCAAAAGCAAAAAGGAAGTGATCTAATGTACTACGGAACAAAAGGCTGGTACGTAGCTGAATTAAAAAAATTAGGTGTGCGCTATCATGAAGGACGAAAACTAGAAAGTTACCGCGGACACGTTTTACGCAATTTATTACTTGTACAACAAGAGAAATTAAAAGAACAGTAATATACTAATGTAACGATATCTACGATTCTCGGAATATATCAGCGATTTTTTAAATTTATCGACGATTCGCCATGGAATATCGACTTACCGACAAATTTCGCTAATTCATCTATCTAAACTACCAACCAATCACACATCAATATCAAACAAAAAAGGTCACCCAAACGGGTGACCTTCCTTTCTTATTCACAAACAAGAATTTGTCTAGTAAATGATCCTTTTCTTGTAACACAGCGATCTGTAATTTCAAATCCTGCTTCATGGATCATGTCGTCCATTGTTTCCATCGTTACAACGACTACCTTTTTAGCGATGCGGCGCGCACTTGAAAGAATAGAGAACTGGTCTTCTGGTGTTGCATGCGTAAATAAGTCGTACGGCATATCGATAATTGCAACATCGTAGTTCTCAGTAATTTCCTCGATTGGACCTTTTGTTACTGTTCCTTCAAACCCGAAATGTGCAATGTTTTTTCTCGTTCCAAGAACTACAAGTGGGTTTATATCTCTACCAACGATGTTAATCCCCATAGAAAGTGCTTCTACTACTACTGTTCCAATACCACAGCACGGGTCAATTGCTCGTACTCCCTCTGGATTTGGTACAGCGATATTTGCAACCGATCTCGCAACACGTGTGCTAAGAGATGTCGAATAACTATGCGGTTTTTTTATGTGATGATACCAAACTGGTTCACTTTCTACATAATGTCCGAAGTACCAGCGTCCTCCAAGAGGAACAATCCCGAATACACGCTCTGGATTACGGACATCCGCTTCTCCTTCAATATGCATGCCGAGGTCTCGTTCAATGAGACGTCTTTCCCCATATTCAATTTTATTTTCTCCAACCAGGTCATTGATTTTAACGAAGATAACTTTAAACGACGCTCCCGCCAAATCAATTTGTTCCACTTGTTTTAAAATACTTTCTAAGTCGTCTCCTTCATACATAACCTCAACGCGCTCTTTAATAAATGCACTTCTACTCGGGTCAATTTTGACATCACTTTTCAAAATATTAACGTGAGACTCCATTCCAAAGAACGAGCGCATTTCCAAATAACATAAAGCACGCTCCTCCTCACGAAATGCATACGTATATATACATGCAGGTGTTGTACTATGATTACTCAATCTATTATCATCCTTTATCGTTTAAAATTATTATGATTACAATTATTCGAATATCTTTTTACGTAAAATTAAATGATATCACATGCCGGAAATAAAGAGAAACCTTTCTAAATCCTTTCACAAATAAAAGAGACTGCCTATTGGCAATCTCTTTATTTTTATTAACAGAAAGAAGTTACATTCTGAACTTGTTCTTCCTAGTAATCTAGCATACCACCATCAGTTGCTTCTCCTAATGTATCATTTGAAATTGTCCTTAACGTATACATTCCCTTCCTCTAAAGGAAGTTTTTTCTGATCAACCCGTTTCGCTTTTCCCGTTTCAAGATCGGTTTGGAAAGTTGAAAAATACCACATTCCTTCTCCATTATCATAATTCCCAATAAGAAACTTCCCTTTATCTAAAGCTTTAAAACAAGTTCCTGCAATACCAAAATCATCTTCATTAATTTTCACTTCGAGCACTTTCCCTTTATGAATGTAAAAAGCTTTCGCTGTTGAAAAATTAGAAGACTCACGTTGCAGTGCTACGAAAAAATCTGGTGTACCTTTACTTACAAATCCATTTTTTCTAGACGTATTAAATACAAACTCTCCAATTTTCGCCTCTTGCAAATATAATGTCGCGCTTGTAGATTGTAAGGCAAGCTGATATTCACCTTTATATATTTGATCCCCTTCTTGTGCACCAACCCAAGGCTCTTTTTGCGTTTCATGTTGTTCATTATTCGAAAAAACATGCAAAGTATACGCTTCTCCCTCAGTAGAATTCATTGAAACAGTGTAGCGACTTTGCACTTGTGGATTTATTTGTGATCCTTGTATTTTTCTACTCTCTTTTTTATTCCCCTCGGTATCCTCTACCTTCGTCACTACTTTTTCATCTGAACCTTCTTGAGCACATCCACTTAACGCTAAACTTACGACGATACTACCCATCAATAATTTCTTCATCTTGCCCCCCTAAATGAAAAGCTGATTAAAAATAATATTTTTAATCAGCCCTCTCTATTTTCTATGAAATTATTCTTCAATTAAATGAGACATTACATATGCATATACTAACGCTTCTGTATGTGCAATCGAACTTTCATGTGTACGCTCAAATGCATGAGAAGAATCAATACCCGCTCCAATTAATGCATGTTTCACATCAAATCCAGCGTGAATCGCAGCTGATGCATCCGATCCATAGTATGGATAAATATCTACTTTATATTCAATATTGTTCGTTTTCGCAAGCTCTACTAAATGTTTACGCAGTGCATAATGATACGGACCGCTAGAGTCTTTTGCACAAATAGATACTGTATATTCGTCAGATGCTTGACCATCACCTAACGCTCCCATATCAACCGCTAAATACTCAACCGTTTCTTCTGGAATGTTAGAGTTACCACCGTATCCAATCTCTTCATTATTAGAAATTAAGAAATGCGTTGTATATGGTAATGTTACGTTTTCGTCTTGTAATCTCTTAATTAATTTTAATAAAATCGCAACACTTACTTTGTCATCTAAATGACGTGATTTTATGTATCCATTCTCTGTAATTTGAACGCGCGGATCGAATGAAACGAAGTCTCCTACTTCAATTCCTAATTCACGTACTTCATCAGCTGAAAAGACACGCTCATCAATACGAACCTCAATATTTTTCTCGTCGCGTTTCGCTTCACCTGCATCTTTATATACATGCACAGATGTTTGATGCATTAAAATCGTTCCTGTATAAGTCTTACCGCTTGATGTTTCAATTTCGCAATATTCCCCCTCTACAGAGTTCCAGCGAAATCCGCCAATCATAGAAAGACTTAGACGACCGTCAGGCTTAATTTCTTTCACCATCGCCCCTAACGTATCAACGTGTGCCGTTAATAAACGGTGCTGTGCATCATTTTTCCCTTTTACCGTTAAAATAAGAGCGCCTTTATTGTTACGCTTCGTTTCTACGTTCCACTCACTTACATAGTTTTCAATAAAACGAATGATTTTCTCTGTATTTCCAGACGGACTCGGAATAGAGACAAGCTCCTTAATAAGTTCCATCGTTTCTTTCGTATGATGTGCCATTGTCGTTTCCTCCTCATTTTCTCTACTATTCAGTATACCGAATTTACTATAAATCCTCTACTCATATAGCTTAATTTTCTAAATTGTATTAAAATTCACTTTAACAAAAAAACATAGCGTTATTCATAAACACTATGCTTTCTATCAAACTATTCTTCTGAAACATCCAACAAATAAATGCCTCTTTCAAATCCACCGCGCTCTATTTCTTTTTGCTTACGAAGACGTTCTACATCTTCAATTGTTGCACCTTCTGCACGCGCTAATGAAATGATCACTTCCAGTGCATCCGCAAGAGAATCTAGCGCATGTTCACGTTCTTTCATAGAAGCAAATTCACGAATTTCTTCCGTTCCAATTTTCGCTAAAGCTTGTATGTATGCTTGTCCTGTTAATTTTTGTGCTGTATATGTTTTTCCAGACATTAAAATCTTCTCTGGAACACGATCTCTTACTAACTTGTTATATGCTGACATCATTCAACCTCCTATATTTAATAACATCCGAGCTCTGCTTTATAGAAAAACCATTTTTTCTTCACGCACGCACTAAGCATATCAATTCCTGATCCATGTGCCCTTACGTGCGGAAAGAAATAGTGCTCTGATTCTTCTTCCTTACTATATAAAGTTTGGTACTCAGCTGGAATTGCTTCTTTTTTCACATCTTTTTCTTTCGTCACCTCGCCAGAAAACGCAACGCTTGGATGTCCTTCAAAAAACAAAGCAGTTCGCACCGCCATAGATGGTGTACTATGTAAAGCATAATATGCTATTACAATCATGCCGATCACACCGATAATTTTCTTCATACATTACTCCTAAAAAAAAAGTGCTAACACAATTATACTAAAATGTGTTAGCACTTTCTCCCCTTTACCTTAAATTAACCGGCAGTAAAACTACCATTAATTCAAATTTCACTTTATTCCCCTTTAAATGCAGGCAAACGTTTTTCTAAAAATGCAGCAATGCCTTCTTTATGATCCGCTGTTTGTCTCATCGCATATTGGCCGCGCTTTTCAAGTTGCAATGTTTGTTCTAAATTAGAACGATTTACTTCACATAAAATTTGCTTCGTTTGAATCATCGCTTTAATCGGCTTTTGTGACCATTCGCTAATTTTTTGCTTCACAGCCGTTTGGAAATCCTCACCGATTACTTCATCAATTAAACCGATATCAAGCGCTTCTGTTGCTGATAATTTCTTTCCTTCCCAAATAATTTGCTTCGTCATATTTTCACCGACGCGCTTTTGAAGGAAGAAATGGCCGCCACCATCTGGAATTAAAGCGATTCCAATAAAGTTCATCGCAATAACGGATGATATATCTGCCATCACATAGTCAGCTGTTAACGCAATACTTAACCCAAGACCAGCAGTAGGTCCATGAATCGCACTAATCACAAGCTTCGGCATCGTATATAAAGTTACAACAACTTCAGAAATAGTATTCATAATACCATCAAACTTGCTTTCATCATTACTTGAAAGCATCGATTTAATATCTCCACCCGCAGAAAAACCGCGGCCGTTCCCGCATAGCACCACAATATGCGCTGAACTCTCCGCAACTTCTTTCAGTTTTTGTAATAGCTCTTTTAACGTTGGTTCATCTAATGCATTTAACACCTCTGGGCGATTGACCATAACCGTTGCAACGTGCCCTTCATATTTCACAATGACAGATTCTGTTTTACTTGTTACTTCCATTATATATACCCCTCTTTTCTACATAAAGATTATACTTATATAATTATAGAAAGCAGGTGAAAAACCCTTCTTTTTTTCTTAATTTTCTGTCTAATAATCTCGTAATTTGTATATAGCCTCGTATAAAACATACCATTCCGTTAAAAAATATAGCAATTAAAGTCGGTTTATCCATACTTTCCATCTATTTACCATTACAATGAAATGGTGTATTCTTAAGTTTGATATAAAAAATCAAATATAGAAATTCATTTTTCTTCCTTCTGAAAAAAGGAATTCTCAAAATTCATATACATTTTTATAATATCACGTTCCTAATCTAGAATGTTACTATAATGCTAAGATTAACAAACTTCAATGACCACAAAACATTGTGATATAAAGATGTTGAATACAATAAAAAAACACTCTCATACGAGGGTGTTTTTTTATATAGCCTCAGCTTTTACAAACTGTAATTTATCTTTCTGCTCATTACTCGCCATCGTTACTAACGTATTTTCAATATGAGCAGGCACTTGTTCTAGCGTCACACTCGCACCTACTTTATCCGATTGCTCAACAAAGTTTAACAATGCCATCGCTCCTGATACATCCATATAGCGCACATCTTTCATACGTAAAACAACTGGAGACTTTACGTCTTGTAAAGTATGAAAAACACGATCCACTGTTAGGAAAGAAAGTGGACCTTTAATTTTATACGTCGCTTCCTTTTCTTTTACAATAGAAGCTTTACGTTCTTTACATTTCACCATGTATATCATGAACGAAAGAATAATACCGAATGCAACAGCGATCATTAAATCAAACTTCACTGTGACAACCATCGTTACAAGCATAACAATGACATCACCTTTTGGTGCTACATGCATTTTCTTCATGCTTTCCCAATCAAACATGCCAATACCAGTTAAAATTAAAATACCTGATAATACAGCAAGCGGAATGTATTGTACGACCGATCCAAGTCCCATAATGAAAATAAATAATATAACACTATGCATACATGCCGAAAGCGCTGTTTTACCACCGCTTCTTATATTAACGATAGATCGTACAGTCGCCCCTGCCCCTGCTAATCCGCCAAACAACCCGCTCATCATATTACCGATACCTTGTCCGACCAGTTCTTTATTACTTTTATGACGTGTACCCGTCACATTATCCATTACGACCGATGTTAACAACGAGTCAATCGATCCTAATAAAGCAATACTAAGCGCTGGTAAAATAAGTTCTGCGATGCCTGTTCCACTTAAAGATGGAATATGAAGCGTCGGCATCGCTTCTGGAATCGTCCCAATCTTCTCAATCATCTTATTTAATGATAAGTTTCCGATAATCGGCAACTTCACTGTAAGCCCTTCTAACGCAGAAGAAAATAAAGGAAGCAAAGCCGTCACACCAACTAATGCAACTAAACTAGATGGAATGGCTTTAATCCATTTTCCAGAAACAATCATTACAATAATCGTTAATACTACGAGTAGAAAACTATTTTGCACATGCTTTATTTCACCTAAAATAATAATTAATGCGATACCGTTCATAAATCCTGAAACGACAGGATACGGAATATATCGCACGTAAGAGCCAAGCTTACATACACCGAATAAAATTTGAAACAGTCCCGCCATCATAAAGGCTATAAAACTCGCCTCTAACCCGTGCGTCGCAATTACCCCTGTCGCAATTACCGTAATCGGTCCAGTTGGCCCGGTAACCTGCCCCGGTGTCCCGCCAAATAAAGCCGCAAATAAACCTGCAAAAATCGCACCATACAATCCGACTAGTGCTCCCTCAGACGTTCCTGTTGCAGCAATACCAAATGCAATGGCAAGTGGCAACGCAACAATCGCAACAGTAAAACCTGCTAAACATTCCTTTGCTATTTTTTGAAACATATAATAACCACCTTCATATAAAGTGAAACTTTAATCAGTGGGTGTGTTCCTCCCCCACTGATTATTAGTTGAACCAATCGGGCTTTTACGGGCAGTTGATCTCCCACCTAACTTCCTCGCATTCGTCGAAATTTAAGGTGGGAATCTTACTGCCCGTTAATGCGGGATTAAGTCCACGTTCCATTGTACACCTAAAAGAATATATTCGTTAGCCCACTTTTTACAGTATCGTGACGTAAACGCATTCAATTATAAGCATCTCCTTACCTTTGGAAACTATTATAACTATGTTATAATGAACAAATTAAATCTTTTATTATATATTTGGAGGCACTATGCTAACTTTTGAAGAAAAATTATCGATTATTGAATCTTTCCCTGAATTAGAAAGAAAAAACGTATCATTAAAACGCGTGAACTTTCACTTTGAAGAAAGTCGTTTAGATAAAAAGAACGTTGTTTATCACTTACATCCAAATGGAAACGGCTTTGTATATGCAAACTTCATTAAAGGTTATAAAACAGATGATAAAGGCATGATTAACATCCGTGAGTTTTCAGAAGAAGAACTGCGTTCATTAATTGAAAAAGTAATTGAACGTCTATCACAGGAGCCAGAAGAAATTGTTACACCAATGGAACCTGCTGCAGAAGAAGAATGGAAGAACGAAGACGGTCACATCCTAACTCTTATTCAAGAGGATGATATGTGGAACGTGTACGCCGGTGTAAACTTAGACGGTACATTCAACTCTTATCCAGAAGCTGCGGAATACCTTGATGAAGAAGGATTTTCACGTAAGTAATACGATTTAAGGAGGCCGTCCCATTTTTTAGGGATGGTCTCTCTTATTAATAAGTAGACTTTTTGGATCGTCCCCCTAAATTTATAGCATCAAAACTTCTTATTCTCACTATCCCCTATCAAAATTTGAATTTGACAACTATACGTCTCCGCATTAAAAATATCACTAACTAACTCCACTTCAATAAAACTCTCTACTTCTATATTATTTTCTTTTATGTATTTAATTATGGTATTTCGACGTTCTTCCTCATTTTCTTTACTATACGCTAACGTTATATATTTTCCGCTCGGTAATACTTGTATATTTTGTATTTCTTCCATATGTACATCATCTCGTACTTTATTAAAAACATACTTCGGTTCTACATCCCAATTTGCATTTACGTTGTAGAGAATCCCCATCTCCATTTCCATCTTCTCTTCATAATCTTGCACGATTTTCTCTAAATCGGAATAATACAGTAACTCCTGTAAACTCCCTACTTCTTTACAAGGCGCAACAACGACATAACGCTGTTCAAAAAATTCAATAGATATTTCATCATTCTTTAATATTTCCTGTGAACTCACTACTTTCGCATGTAAGTCATCAATCGTTTCCATTACCTCTTTCATTTTCTTTATATGCTCTTCCGCTTCTTCTCTCTTCAATTGTAAAAATCGTAGCAATTTATCCGTATTACATTCCTTAAAAATCTCTTGGAGCTCTACTATGCTGGTGTTCAACTCTCTACAGCTTTTTATAATATCAATGTGAATAAATTGATCTATAGAATAATATCTATACCCCGTTGATTCATCAACATGTTTTGGAATAAGAATCCCCATCTTATGATAGTATCTTAGCGCTTTTATCGTAATATCCTTTATTTTTGCAACTTCTCCAATAGAAAATAATTTTTTCATTTGCATCTCTTCCCTTATATTTTTTTCGTATGCAACTATTGACTCTCCCCTAAGAGGAGACCTTACTATTTATAATAAGTCATTTACATTGATAAAGGGAGTATACAATTATGAACACAGTAAACTATAGAAATCTTGTTAAAGAAGACTATGAGCCTATAAAACATTTAATTGGTGAAGCATTTGGGTTTAACAAATTCATTGCCGATAAAAAATTTTTAAACTCAATATTAAACTTTTATCTACACAATTGTATTTTAGAAAGTTCCTTCAGTAAAGTAGCTGAAAAAGATAATAAAGTGATCGGTGTCATTTTAGGCGATTCTGAAAAAGATAAAAACCGTTTAAAGAGATTCCATAATACCGTTAGCTTTGCCTTTCATACGCTAAAGCTATTCATAACGAATAAAGAGAATAGAGAATTTTTAAAAGCATTTATACAAGTACAAAAAACCTATAAAGAACTCATTCAAGGAAAAGAAGATCAATTTCAAGGCTGTATACAATTATTTATCGTATCCGAAGAATCGAGAGGTCTTGGAGTTGGGAAGTCTTTACTAAGTCATTTATTCCAATACATGAAAAAAGAAGATGTAACATCTTTATATTTATATACAGATAATGAATGCAACTATGAATTTTATGACAGACAAAACTTCCAGCGCATACAAGAAAAAGCAGTTAATTTTGGACCAAAAGAAGAAGATTTCAACGTATTTTTGTACCGCTATAACTTTAACTAATCGTAATATATACACTTCAGCGCTCTTTGCTAATTAGCAAAGAGCTATATTAAGTATGATCAAATAAAAAACTTCCGCTATTATTCGTTCAAGTCAATTCAAATAGAGGGAACTCACTTTAAAAGGAGCGCACAACATGGAATGGATTCACGAGTTATTTCAGCAATATGGATATTATGTAGTACTTGTCGGTTTACTTTTAGAATATATTGCGCTTCCGTTTCCAGGAGAGCCTACATTAGCCTATGCAGGATTTTTATCACACCAAGGTGATTTGAGCCTACCAATTTTAATTATGTTATCTTTTATTGGGACAAGTGTAGGTATGACATTCCAATACTTTTTAGGAAATAAACTAGGCATGCCCTTCATTCAGAAGTACGGAAAATATGTATTTTTAACACAAAAAAAAATTGATGTAACAAAAATGTGGTTCGATACATACGGCTACTTTCTAATCTTTATCGCCTTTTTCATCCCAGGCGTCCGTCATTTCACAGGATACTTTGCAGGAATTATTAACTTACCATTTCGCCGTTTTGCGATGACAATTTATTCAGGGGCTCTATTTTGGGTATCCTTCTTCTTAATCGGTGGTTATTGGTTAGGTGAAAATTTAGAAGAGATCTTCCAAATACTTGGGCAACACATATGGAAAATTCTCTTCGGTATAATTATCATTACACTACTCACCCGATTTCGTAAAAATATAAAGCATATGATTTTAAAACGTATTAATTAAAACAATACTTAATAAGTAAAGTTCTGCTTAGCTACGTACGAAAATAAAAAAGCGAAGACCTATAGTCTCCGCTTTTTTTACATGCATTTTGTTTCCAAACGAACTCTCATGTTCATTAGTTTTTCTGACGTCTAAACAACATCGCTCCGAAAAGTAATAAGAACATACCTGCCATAACAGAAGTAGCTTCTGTTGATACTCCACCTGTTTGAGGAAGAAGTTTTGATTTCTTATTATTTTCTTCACTCGATGATACCTCAGATTTATTTTGTACTTCTACTTTACTGTGTACCTCTTGCTTGTTTTGTACTTCTACTTTTTCTTGTACTTTTTCTTGTACTTTTTCTTGTACTTTTTCTTCTTCTGGTGTTACATGAATTTCCGGCTTCTCCGTAACTTCTGGCTTCTCTAACTCTTTTTGCTCTTCTGTCACCTTTGGCGTTTCCGGTTTTTCTTCTTTTATTTCTTCTGTTGTTTCTTCTTCAACTTTTTCTTCTTCTGGTGTTACATGAATTTCCGGCTTCTCCGTAACTTCTGGCTTCTCTAACTCTTTTTGCTCTTCTGTTACTTTTGGTGTTTCCGGTTTTTCTTCTTTTATTTCTTCTGTTGTTTCTTCTTCAACTTTTTCTTCTTCTGGTTTTACATGAATTTCCGGCTTCTCCGTAACTTCTGGCTTCTCCAGCTCTTTCGGCTCTTCTGTCACTTTTGGTGTTTCCGGTTTTTCTTCTTTTATTTCTTCTATTGTTTCTTCTTCAACTTGCTCTTCTTCTGGTTTTACATGAATTTCCGGCTTCTCCGTAACTTCTGGCTTCTCTAACTCTTTTTGCTCTTCTGTTACCTTTGGTGTTTCCGGCTTTTCTTCTTTTATTTCTTCTGTTGTTCCTTCTTCAACTTGCTCTTCCTCTGGTTTTACATGAATTTCCGGCTTCTCCGTAACTTCTGGCTTCTCTAACTCTTTTTGCTCTTCTGTTACTTTTGGTGTTTCCGGTTTTTCTTCTTTTATTTCTTCTGTTGTTTCTTCTTCAACTTTTTCTTCTTCAACTTTTTCTTCTTCTGGTTTTACATGAATTTCCGGCTTCTCCGTAACTTCTGGCTTCTCCAGCTCTTTCGGCTCTTCTGTCACTTTTGGTGTTTCCGGTTTTTCTTCTTTTATTTCTTCTATTGTTTCTTCTTCAACTTGCTCTTCTTCTGGTTTTACATGAATTTCCGGCTTCTCCGTAACTTCTGGCTTCTCTAGCTCTTTCGGCTCTTCTGTTACTTTTGGTTCTTCCGGTTTTTCTTCTTTTATTTCTTCTGTTGTTTCTTCTTCAACTTTTTCTTCTTCTGGTTTTACATGAATTTCCGGCTTCTCCGTAACTTCTGGCTTCTCTAACTCTTTTTGCTCTTCTGTCACTTTTGGTGTTTCCGGTTTTTCTTCTTTTATTTCTTCTATTATCTCTTCTTCAACTTGCTCTTCTTCTGGTTTCACATGAATTTCCGGCTTCTCCGTAACTTCTGGCTTCTCTAACTCTTTCGGCTCTTCTGTTACATTTGGTGTTTCTGGGGTAGTTGGAGCTTCCAGTTCTTCTATCAATTCTTCTTTACCTTGTTCTTCTACTTCTGTTACTTCGTGGATTTTTATATTTGTAATATCATATCCGTTAACTTTCGATTGATATCCTGATACTGGTTGTTCTTTCACTTCATACGTATAAGCTTTTCCGGCATTATCAACTGCTGGTAACTTTCCAAACTCATATTTCCAATCATTTGCTGCCGTAACTTCTTTCGTTGTAATGACTTTACCATTTTGTAGTAAATCTACTTTAATCGTTTTTGGGCGATCGTTTACTTTGTCGCCTTCCCACGTTTTCGTTCCTGCAACAGATATAGTTTTCAACTTATTTGGAACCATAAGTTTTATTCCGTTTGTAGCATCCTTCTTAATTGTAAAAGGAGTTTTTGCTTGTGAATCAAACTCTACATAGTTCGGGGCAGAAATTTCTTGTACGTAATAATTACCTGGAGCAAGGTTTGGCGCTTCAACTATTCCGTCTTGATTTGTTGTATAGGAATCACCAATTTGCTGACCTGACTCTGTAAACAATTTAAAAGAAACACCTGGAATAAACTTATTCTCGTCTCCTTCAATATGTTTAACAATCTGCAACGTTCCTTTCGCAGGTAAAACCCCTTCAGCCCCGCCGCCAAACGATATATTTTCAACCTTTACACTATTAGATTCAGAAATAGGTTTCTCATATAAAATTTGATAATCAAGCTTGTAGTCATTCTGTAGATGTTTCAACTTTTTCCCGCTATCAGTAATCGTTGATGTATAGAAAATAGTAAACGACGTAGCGTTCGCCATATGTCTATAAATTACAACTTCAAATGAGTTATCACTTGTAAGCTTAATGTATCCATAACCTCGGTCTTGAAATTGTTTAAGAGACAAATACTCTTTATTATTGATAGTAATAGTAAAACTATCTTTATTTAGCGTTTGTCCTTCTTGTAACGTATCTTTTAAAACGATATTGTCATGTAAATATTGTTTCTTTAAATTTATATTTAAAAACCAACGCACTTCATTACTTTTGTCTGGCTGAATATCACCAGACTTATAGAAAAAGATCCCCGGTTCTGTACCCTCTCCTTTTGGATGCGTAATACTTACCGTTTGTTTTTCTAAATCTGTCCCTAAATTCGTTTGTACATCTTTCGTCTTTCCTGCTTCAACATTCGTACCTTGAACAGTGAAATTAAAGTTCCCTCTAATATTCTCAAGCTTCTCTACCGTATCATTAAATGTACAAACTACATTATTTGCATTAATTTGGCACGTGCCAAAAACACGCCCTGCCTCATCCTTTAACGCAATTGTGCCACTATAACCTTTTAATTCTGGAGGAAGTGCTAACGTTAATGTATCCCCAGACTTCATCTTCTTTCCGGGTTTTTCACTAAAGTTTACATGTATCGTAGTCTTTTCTCCATAACTTAATTTCGTCTTTTCAAATGCAAAACTATCAACAAATCCTGTTGCGTTTAATTCTTGAGCATGCCCTATGATGGGCGTAAAAACTTGTCCAATGATAACAGTAAAAATAAAACAAATTACAGATATTCTTTTTAAATATGTACTCATAAAACCTCCAATGTTAATTGTTAAACTTTTTAGCTGTGAGATCTATTCCACCCAAAATACCCCTTAAACTAAGGGGGTACGGACTAAAGATTATTTGCAGCATCAAACCATCGTTAGTTCTACAACATAAAGTAATAAACAATACAATTCATTCACTATATTGTGTTCATTCCTACTTTTTTTCGGGCAGCCAACAATAAATACTATTCCTAATAAAAACACATTACAAGACTGTTCATTTACATATTAATTTGTTACTATATTCATGCTACCAAAATATACTTAATGACCACTTTATTCATACAGTCATCTGATGACTGACCTTCTTTATCTTTCAGCGATAATTCTCCTATAATAAATTTATTCCACTCTTACTAAATTTATTATTTTAACATCTATACAATCCACCTGAAAAATTCAAAAAACCCTTATTTAAAGCGGATTACATACATTTATAAGTAAAATGTAAACCCCCTAAAAAATATTTTTATATAATAATAAAGGGGAGTTTAAATAGAAGATACACACCATTTTTTCAATCGTTTTCAAAAAAATAAAGCTATCTTTTCTTATTAAAAAAGATAGCTTTATCTGTATAGACGACTGCTCTACTCCCTATTGTTTTGCGCCTTTCAACGACTCCCTCAGGACAAATTTTTGTAATTTTCCACTCGCATTACGAGGCAGTTCATCCACAAATAAATAGTGACGAGGACGTTTATAATCTGCTAATTCATCACTTTCTTTACAATATATTTCCAAACCCTCTTCTGTAATCGTTTCATCTTTCTTTACAACAACTGCCACAACACGTTCTCCCCATAATTCATCTGGCTCACCAAGCACGGCAACATCTAATACACCAGGATGACTATGAAGGAAATCTTCAATTTCACGAGGATAAATATTAACGCCGCCACTAATTACCATGTCATCCACACGATCTGCGACGAATAAATAGCCATCTTTATCGAAGTAACCTAAATCACCAGAGTGATACCATCCTTTATACATCGATTTTGCATTTGCTTCTTCTCGGTTATGATAACCAGCCATCATAGTTGGGCCGCGTAAAATAATCTCTCCAACTTCATAAGGAGGTAATACATCATCCGGTTCTGCCGGTGCATCATCGTTTGGTTTTACAATGCGAATTTCATGACTAAAGCACGGTGTTCCCGCTGAACCTGCTTTCGTAATTTGATCTTCTTCTACGAGAAACGCCACAACTGGCCCCATTTCTGTCATTCCGTAAATTTGTACAAGATCAATATAAAGACGTTCTTTACATTCCTTCACTAATGCTGGCGCCATCGCCGCTCCACCATATATACCAATCTTCATCGACGTTAAATCGTACTGTGTTAAATCTTTTTGCAGTAACATATTCCACATCGTCGGTGCTGCAAAAAACGTCGTAATCTTCTCTTCTTGAATCGTATGTAATACTCTATCCGTATCAAAATGATGCAAAATAACATTCTTTCCGCCAACTTGAATACGCGGAATGATTCCAGCATTTAACTCGCCGCAATGATATAAAGGTGCTACAACAAGTCCGGCACTATCTCTATTATATTTTAAGAAATAAGTACAAATCATACTATGCTCAGTCATTTCACGATGACGATGCAATACGCCTTTCGGATGACCTGTCGTACCGCTCGTATACAGCATAGAACAATAATCCATTTCATCAATTTCGATATCTATTTTCTCAGAAGATGCTACATTCACTTTTTCATGATAAGAACTAGCATAGGAAGGTGTATCGTCTTCTACGTACCAAAAAGACGAATTTGGAAAATCGCGTTCAATAATAGCAACAGTTGATTCAACCGCTTTTTCAAAGACTACTACTTTCGAGGCTGCATCTTGAAGGATATACGATAATTCTTTTGCTTTTAAACGGAAGTTAATCGGGTTAAAGATTGCCCCAATTTTCGCACAGGCTAAGTAAACGTTTACAAATTCACGGCAATTATATAAGTAGACAGATACAGTATCTCCCTTTCTTACTCCTTCTTTCAACAGAGCTTGCGCTGTTTTATTTATTTGCTCATCCCACTGTTTATATGTCCAGCGAATATTTTTTTCCGGCTCTACTAACGCCTCTTTATTCGGATACTTACCAACCGCTAAATCAAATATTCTCCCTATCGTCATGTACATGCCAACAATTTCCCCCTTTTCTCTTTCATAAATCTATCATTTCGTCCATAAGTAGACATTGTCCTCTAATGATTTGACTAATTTTTCTGATTATTATCGACATAGTTTTACAAACAGTGTGGTCTATTGGTAAATGAAATTATAGCAACTTACTCACAACAATATAAAAAAGAGGCTATTCCAAATCGGAACAACCTCTTTCTTCTTATACAAATAGCTCTTCTAAAATTTTCAGTTTGTCTTCTGTATATTTTACGAAGCCATCGTTATATGATTTTGGATCTTTCGGATTTGCGAAGTGCGTAATTGCACCTGTCTTCGGATGAACAAATTTACTTGATGCACCACAGCCAAGTCCGATAATCGATTGAACTTCTTCCATAATAACAATGTTATAAATACTTTCTTGCGTCGGCATTGCATAACCAACGTTCTCTAAGTTACCTAAAATATTCTTTTGACGATATAGGTAATATGGTACGTAATTATGCTTTTGCGTCCACTCTTCTGCTTCGTGCATCATCGCTGTAATTTCTTCGCGACCTGCTACTTTATATTTACGTTTGTTTTGCGTCATTTCAGAAGCACGTTTAAATGATAACGTATGAACTGTTAATGATTCTGGCATTAACTTTTCTGTTTCATCTAACGTATGCTTGAAGATATCTAGCCCTTCACCAGGAAGACCAATAATTAAGTCCATATTAATATTGTTCATTCCCATTTCACGAGCTAAGTGATACTTCTCAATTGTTTCTTCTACAGTATGATGACGCCCAATTGCTTTTAGTGTCTCTTGATGGTATGACTGCGGATTAATACTAATACGGTCAATATTCCATTTATTTAACACTTCTAGTTTTGCTGGCGTAATTGTATCGGGGCGACCTGCCTCAACTGTTACTTCACGCACATTTTTCACATCTGGGAACGCTTCATACATTTCTTCATACAGCATATCCATCTCTTCTGCTGTAATACTTGTCGGTGTACCGCCGCCGTAATAAATCGTCGTAACTGTTACACCTTTTTCTTTTAAAAACTTACCAATTTCACGAACTTCATAATGTAAACCACCTAAGAATGAATCAACAGAGCCTTGGCGTCCGTTAATTGCATACGCCGGGAATGTACAATATGCACATTTTGTTGGGCAGAATGGAATACCGATATAAATACTTACTTCCTCTTTCAAACGGTATAAATCCGGAACTACCGCTAATTGGCAATCCACAATACGCTGAAGAAGTTCAATTTTCTCTTCATGAATTAAATAGCTTTCACGAAGTTCTTGGTGTGCTTCTTCTTTTGACATACCACTTTGAAGCATTTTATGAAGGAGTTTCGTCGGACGAACTCCCGTTAAAATGCCCCAGCTTTGTTCAAGACCAGTTAACTGCTGAAGAACAGAAAGATATACATAAGAAACAACGTGCTTCACTTGCTTCATACGCTCTTTTTCATCTGTGAAAGCAGATAAATCTTTTGCGAATGTTTCTTCATACACATTTCCAGTAGCAACATCTGTTAAACGAGCAGATGCTTTCACATTATCCTCAATGTGTATATCAACAATAAGATTTGCTTCCTCTTGTTCAAATCCAATCGTACTATCTTCAAAAAATAAGCCGCCAATATTTTGCAGCGGACGTAAAAAACGATCATCTTGTAGCGTTTTAATTGAAATTAACAACATTATCACCTTTTCATTTGCAAACTCTCTTTAGTTTACTTGAAGGGCGTTTGCAGGTCAATACAGAAGGTTTTACCTTATTTCTTCTATTTAAAAACTTAAAGGCAGAAGAGATGACATTTCTCTTCTGCCTTTTATAAATCTATTAGCTATTTTTAGTCATAAATCTTAAACGCATTCCTAATAACACAAGAATTACACCTATAAATGGAAGGTAATTTGTATTATGTCCTGTAGCTGGCAGTTTTTGATCATTGGAACTGCCTTGCTCTTTTTCTGGTAAGTTAGGCTTTCCTACTTCTTCACCCGGCTTCTCTGTTTCTTCACCTGGCTTCTCTGTTTCTTCACCTGGCTTCTCTGTTTCTCCGCCCGGTTTCTCTGTTTCTTCGCCTGGCTTTTCTGTTTCTTCGCCTGGTTTTTCTGTCTCTTCACCTGGTTTTTCTGTCTCTCCACCCGGTTTTTCTGTCTCTCCACCCGGTTTTTCTGTCTCTTCACCTGGCTTCTCTGTTTCTCCACCTGGTTTTTCTGTCTCTTCACCTGATGTTCCTGTTTCTTCACCTGGTTTTTCTGTCTCTCCACCCGGTTTTTCTGTCTCTTCACCTGGCTTCTCTGTTTCTCCACCTGGTTTTTCTGTCTCTTCACCTGGTGTTCCTGTTTCTTCACCTGGTTTTTCTGTCTCTTCACCTGGCTTTTCTGTTTCTTCACCTGGTGTTCCTGTTTCTTCACCTGGTGTTCCTGTTTCTTCACCTGGTTTTTCTGTTTCTTCACCTGGCTTTTCTGTTTCTTCGCCTGGTGTTCCTGTTTCTTCACCTGGTTTTTCTGTTTCTTCACCTGGCTTTTCTGTTTCTTCGCCTGGTTTTTCTGGACCTTTTTCTTGTTCTTTTTCATTTGTAATTTCAAGATTTTTAACTTCTACTTTTTCATTAGAAATCTTAAATTTAATTTCCTTATCAGATAATTTATATCCTTCTGGTGCATGAACTTCTTTTAAAATGTAATCTCCAGGTTCTAACTTCTTAGAAATTGCTTTACCATTCTTATTTGTTGTTAATGTGTCTATTTTTGTTCCATCTTTCCAAATTTCAAACACTGCGCCAGCTAATGTTTTACCTGTATCATTAGCATCTACTTTTGTAATTTCTAATTGACCTGTAATTTCTTCTTTCACTTTTTCATTCAATACTTCTCGTTTCGCTACTTCATTTGCTACAACGTTTACTTCTACTGTAACTTCTATCGCTTTGTAGCCTTCTGGCGCTTTCGTTTCTTCTAACGTATACTTACCTGGCACTAAGTTTTCGAATTTCACAATGCCGTCTTTATTCGTTGTTTTCGCCTCTCCAACTACTTGACCAGTTTCATTCTTCAGCTTAAATTCTGCACCTTCTAGAACTTTTCCACTCTCTGCATCCTTTTTGATTACTTGTAAGCTTCCTAGTTCTTTTGCGTTTTCTACTTGTACTTGTACTACTTTGTTTGCTTCCACAACGACTTCAATTTCTTCTTTTAATAATGTATATCCTTGTGGTGCTTTCGTTTCTTTTAATGTGTATGTTCCTGGCTCTAATTTCTTAGAGGTTACTTTACCTGTTTTATCTGTTCGTAACGTCTCTACTTTTTTACCATCTTTGTACACTTCAAATTCTGCATCTGATAATACTTTCGCTTTATCTTCTGCATCCACTTTTACGATTTCAAATTGACCTGTAGCTTTTTCAACAATTTTTTTATTCAACACATCTACAGTCACTGTTTTATTAGCAGCTACATCAACATGAACTAAACTAGATGTTAGTTCGTAACCTTTTGGTGCTTCAACTTCTTTTAATGTATATGTTCCAACTGGAAGTTGTGTTGATAAAGCTTCACCTTTACCATCTGTAATAATTGTTTCGATAACGTTCCCATCTTTATCTATAACATCAAATTTTGCACCTGGTAAAAGTTGACCAGATTCACTATCTTTTTTCAATAATTTAAATTGACCATTCTCTACTTTTTTCGTATTCTTCATAACAAATTCAATTATGTTTGTATTATCAATTGTTACTTTTACTGGTGTATCAACTTTTATATATCCTTCTGGTGCACTAATTTCTTTTACAAAATAATCACCAAATGGTAAATCTTTAACTTCCGCAATACCCTTTTCGTTTGTTGTAACAGTAGCCACAACATTATTATCTTTGTCTATAACATCAAATTTCGCATCTTTTAAAACAATGTTTTCATCGTTTTCATCAACTTTTTTAATTTGTAAATTTCCTTTTTCAGCAGCCGGCTTTTTCCACTTTGGCCAGTTAAATTTAAAATTATGAACCTCAAATCCATCTCTTTGGTGTAACCCACCAACAAAGGCTTGTCCGTTAATAGAGCCACCTTTTGTCTCTACAACTGCATTAGGCGCAAATACACTTCCTACTACACCATATCCTTTAGTTGTTATCTTTGTAGCATTAGGGAACACCCAAATGACTTTACTAGCTAACTCGGTAAAAAAGGAATTAGGATCATATGCTTGAGATGTATTAACTAATGTGAACCCGCCCTTATCTGTTGTATCATACAAGATTGCACCGCCACCAAAACTCACTTCTTCTGCATCTGAATGAATAACAATAAAGTCTTTATTACTTACATTCGGAAGATAAACATCACTTACATTAAATGTTTTCTTTCCATTTTGGCCTGAAGAAACATAAATATTAGGGTTATTTACATCTTCACCGATTCCAAAAGTCATACCAGGTTTTGGTTTATCAGTATGTAATTGGCCCGCATCCTCAATTACACTATCAACGTCTTTTCTAAACTCTTTAAATTTAGCATCAATCTCCGCTTGCTCTTTATAAGAGATACGGTCATATGATGATTTCATTGCACCTTCTGGGTCACCATCTTTTGTCATCGCCACTGTTCCATCTTGAATAATTACTTGTCCTGTTCCCGCTTTCGTAAATTGACCACCTAGTAATAATGCTGGATATCCTTCCTCTACCCATGTTGCTCCAGCTAAGTTATGTGCTCCTGTTGCAGCCGCTAAGACTGTATAACTTGATGCGTTCATATTTTTTTGAATAGCCATCGCACCTTCAATATCCGCACTCGTTGCACTATGATCTCCAAAAATGATTGCATTGTAATAAGATACATCACCTAAACCTTTTAATTCTGGTGTAGCTGCCTCTGCTTTATATGGTAAATGGATTAGAAAATTCATACATACTAGCAACACTACTATAAAACTACTACTTAATTTTTTTATTTTTTGATTAAATGATTTCCTCAAAAAATTCATTCCCCCTTTTAAATTTCCTAAAGCTACAAAGAGAAGTACATTTCATATGTACCAAGCCTTACTCACATTAACTTAAAATAATCCATTTAAATAAAACAAAGACACTCTAAAACTAATTAGTAAAATTACTACAATTCATTTTTGAAACAATACGTGAACTAAACTATCATGCGGAAATGTTTTTACGTATGGGAGCTCAATGAAATTAACCTGAAGAATATTTCATGTGGTGTAACTATTTTGGCAACATCACCCACTTTACAACAGTTTTCTAAATGATTCAAGTTAATTGTATGAATTTCAGACACAATTTATCCGGTAAAACGTTTTCATTTTTCGAATAAAACTAATAAAAAACGTAGCTGAAAAGCTACGTTTTTCTTTCATCGTTTCGGTGTATTTTTATGATTCTTCAAAAACGGAAGTGGGAATTGCTTGCGGAAATGTTCTTTAATCATATACTCAACACCGTTCTCACTATTTGAACGTGTAATCCAGTCTGCTGCTTGTTTTAACTCTATGGGTGCATTCCCCATCGCTACCCCGAGCCCTACATTTTCAATTACTTCTAGATCTTCTAAACTATCCCCAATCGCAACCATTTCGTTTAGCGAAATATTTAAATGCTCTCCAAGCAATTGTAATCCACGTAATTTTGATACATTTTGCGGCAAAATTTCTATTCGTTTTGAATCACAATCAATATACTCTATATCTTGGAATGCTTTTCGTAATGTATTTAGCCCTCGTTCTTTTTCACCTTTACTTTGGAAAATAACATCAATTTTTGGTGCCGCTACTGGATGATCACGGAGCGCATCACCTAACGAGTCTACAAACTGAACTGGATAAAATAACGGATCTGCGCTTGATAATACAGTACGCGCAATTAAGTTTGGTGTATTTCTCTCACGATTTCCGATTGAAAACCGTTCATGAGAAATGCGGACGTTACAATCGAAGTGCTCTAACACCTGCACAATGTTAAACGTCTTCTCTTCCGATAATCTTCTTTGAACGTACGGCTTATCTAACGTTGCTGAAATGAAAGCACCGCCATGCGTCACTAATATAGAATCTAATTTCAACGCCTTTGCAACTTTATGAGCGGACTGAAAATTACGGCTCGTAAACAATGTAACGTATACATCTTTTCTTTTCACAAATTCAATTGTTTCTCGTAATCCTTTTGCAATTTTTCCGTTGTTATATAGTAGTGTCCCATCTATATTAAGAGCTAGTAAGCGATAAATCATGTCGCACTCCCCCTCTTCGCTGTTGTACTCTATCCATAATTTATGAAATAAATGTAGCAAATAGAACGAGTTAGAATTACTACTGAAAATTTGGTTTACTATATACATATACACTCAGTAAAGGAGATAGTACAATGCAAGCACCACCTTCCTTTTATGAAGGCGATACGTTAGAAATCGCAAAGAAATTACTCGGACAAAAACTTGTACATATTGTAGACGGAGTAAAACGAAGCGGAATCATTGTAGAAGTAGAAGCATACAAAGGTCCCGATGATAAAGCCGCACATAGTTATGGCGGCAGACGAACGGACCGCACAGAAGTCATGTTTGGCGCACCGGGACATGCTTACGTATATTTAATTTACGGTATGTATCATTGTTTTAACGTCATTACAGCGCCAGTTGGCACCCCACAAGGCGTTCTCATTCGAGCCCTTGAACCGGTAGATGGAATAGAAGAAATAAAACTAGCGCGCTACAACAAAACCGACATTACAAAAGCGCAGTATAAAAATTTAACGAATGGCCCTGGCAAACTATGCCGTGCCCTCGGAATTACGTTAGAAGAACGAGGCGTATCCTTACAAAGTGACACATTGCATATTGAACTCGTCCCAGAAGAAGAAGAACACATATCATCACAATATAAAATAACAGCAGGACCTCGTATTAACATCGACTATGCAGAAGAAGCTGTACATTATCCGTGGCGTTTTTATTACGAGGGGAATCCGTTCGTTTCAAAAAAATAACGATATCAACGATTTTTCGAATATATCTATCGTAACTTACAATATATCAACGATTTTTCAAATATATCTACCATAACTCAAAATATATCAACGATTCGACAAGGAATATCGACTTACCGACAAATAATGACATTATAAATAAAAGAAGACTGTTCCACAATGGAACAGTCTCTCCCTTTTACTCCGCGCCTTCCGCAGTCGCAATATTATCCTCTAAGTTCTCTCTTGATAATTCAGCCGCCATAAAATCAGCTGTTTCTGGAAGTGCTAAATGCATATGAGCTTTTTGACAAATTTGGATCGTACAGTTTTCAACAACATAGTCGAAAACATGTCCGCCTCCACTTCTTTCATCGTCAATGTAATGTAAGTGGAAACCAGCTACACCAATACCTTGCGCATAATCTGGCGTCCAAAATCCAGCTAGCGTACCTTCTGTATGTTTAAATGAAAAGATTGGCTGAGATTTCGTCACTTCAACGAGCGGTGTATACGGTTTTTCTTGTCTTGGAACAGTTCTCGTTCTTACTTCACGGAACGTACCGTCCATTCGAATAGCGTAAAATAAGTTTTTACTTGGCATTAATTCATGTAATAATGCCTCAACTTCTTCACGATTCATTGGATGCTCTACTGTATAACTCATTTCTTTTTCAAAAAACGTTACAGTCGCAAACGGTGTTGTTTCTTCCGGTTCTACTTTTTCTGCTGAACCGTCTGAACGTAAATGATAAAATTCATTATCGAATGCAATCATTTCACCATCTAGTTGATCAAATGTGCCGATGCCGAAATCACCACGTTCTTTTAGTTCCTCAAAACTAATCACACCATCATATATACCATCTAATAGCGCAAGCATTGTAGATGTTTGATATACTTCGTTATTCGTTTTCGTTCTTTTTGCATCAATATCAATTAATTGCGCAACAGTCATCTCAACCATGCCTCCATTAGTTTAATTGGTTTGGTAATAATTTTTCGCTTAATTTAATGTTGTCACGGTAATCGATTGGAATATCAATAATGACAGGGCCGTCTGCTTCTAACGCTTCTCTCAATACACCTTCTAATTCATCTGGTGTATTGACACGAAGACCTAACGCCCCGAAACTTTCCGCATATTTCACAAGATCAACATCGCCAAACTCTGTAGCTGATGTTCTACCGTATTTCATCATTTGTTGGAACGCAACCATATCGTACGTACCATCTCTCCATACGAGATGTACAACCGGAGCATTTAAACGTACCGCTGTTTCTAATTCCATCGAAGAGAATAAGAAACCACCATCACCTGACACGGAAACAACTTTCTTGCCCGGTTCAACTAAAGTAGCGGCAATTGCCCAAGGAAGTGCAACACCTAACGTTTGCATACCGTTACTAAATAATAATCTACGTGGTTCATAAGAACGGAAACATCTTGCCATCCAAATAGAATGTGAACCGATGTCACATGTAACAGTTGTATCGTCACTAATTAAAGAACGAAGTGTACGAATCACTTGAAGCGGATGCGTAACACCTTCTGAAGCACGTTTTGGAACTTCTGCTTGCTCTGATAATTTCGCGCGTAATCGTTCTAACACTGCTTCTGATTTCGTACTTAATACAAGTTTCGGTAATTTCTCCGCGATGCTATTTACTGTTAAAGCAATATCACCAATTAATTCGCGCTCTGGTTGGTAATCATGGTCGATATCTGCTTGATGGTCATCAAGATGGATAATCGTTCTGTCTCCAAGTTTATTCCAGAATTTCGGATCATACTCAATTGGGTCATAACCGATCGAAATAACAAGGTCTGCTTCTTCTAGTAAAATATCACCTGGTTGGTTACGGAATAATCCAACACGGCCGAAGAAATGATCTTCTAACTCACGCGAAATTGCACCAGCTGCTTGATATGTTTCAACGACAGGAAGTTCTGTATCCGCAATTAATTCACGAACGGCTTTCGTCACTTCATTTGTGCTCGCTCTCATACCGAGTAAAATAACTGGTAATTTCGCCGATTTTATTTTTTCTACTACATATGTAATTTCATGTGTGGGAGCGATTCCAAGCTGTGGCTTAGAAAGCGCACCGATAGACTCTACAGTCGTTTCCGCTGTCATAACATCTTGCGGAAGACTTACTAAAGTAGCTCCTGGATTTGTGGAAGTCGCACTTCGGAATGCATTACTTAATGCTTCTGGCACATTATCAGGATGCTCTACTTCTACGCTATATTTTGTGATTGGTTCGAATAGTGCAGCATTATCCATAGATTGATGCGTACGTTTTAATCGATCCGTACGTGGAACTGCACCAGCTAAAGCAACAACGGGATCACTCTCCGCATTCGCAGTAACAAGACCTGTCGCTAAATTCGATGTCCCTGGTCCTGAAGTTACAAGACATACGCCCGGTTTCCCTGTTAATCTACCAATCGCAGCTGCCATAAATGCTGCGTTTTGTTCATGACGACAAACAATTAACTCTGGTCCTCTTTCTTGCAGTACATCAAATACAGAGTCAATCTTCGCCCCTGGAATACCGAAAACATGTGTAACACCTTGTTTAATTAAACAATCAACAACAAGATCTGCTCCTTTTGTTTTTGTCTTCACGTCGTTTGCTTTTACACCTGTACTCAAACTAATCACCCTTTATTTCATAATGTGTGTAATAAAGATTTTTAATTTCACCTAGTTAATTAACGTGGTGAAGTATTGTTTATCATTATATTACAAATGCATTATTTTTCCAACAATATGAATTTGACAGTTTTTTAACAATAAATAAAGAATCCGCTTACAACCCTTTATTTATCCTAAAATAATATTTTTATATCTCATCTAAAAATGCACAAAAAACTTTCATCTCATCACAGTATTAAAAACATTACAGTACCTTGCAAAGAACACTAGCAAATGATATATTTGTAAATATTGGAATACCCATTAATTGGAACGAGCTTTGTAATTCGTATCCCCCTTTCAAAATATAGCATTCTCAACTTTAATTCATCATTTTATAAAGGAAAGTGATTGTTATGAAGAAAAATGAATTTTTGGAACAACTTAGTTCTTCCCTGCGGAATATGCCTAATGTAGAAAAGAAAGATATTATCTCAGAGTACGAAACTCATTTTATCAGTGGTAAACAAGATGGAAAATCTGAAGAAGAAATTGCTAGAAAACTAGGAAGCCCTAAAACGATCGCGAAAGAACTTACTGTTTCCTATGCAATACATAACGCTGATAATAAACGAAGCTTTAAAAATATGATAACCGCACTATTTTCTGTTATGAGTTTAAGTGTTTTAAACTTTACCTTTATCATTATCGCCTTTTTCGTACTACTCTTTTTATTACCGATTCTTCTAGCACTTATCATTGCCACTCCATTATTAATTGTTTCACCTATTTTATTAATAGGATTAGGATTTTTTACAGGGTTTCATCAAATTAGTTATTCCGATGTTTACAATGTGTTCATCGCTTTTTGCAGCGGTTTACTCATATCCGTCATATCTTACCAAATGGTAAAACATCTATACGCAACTTTAGTAAAGTATTTGAAATGGAATATAGCTATTTTACAGAGATAATAATGAATATAAAAGGAGATTAAAATGAAGAAGTATACTTTATATCTACTCATGTTACTTACAATTTTATTGCTACCAGCTTGTTCCAACAGTGCGCAACCTAAGGAAGAAAACGATGTGCAATCTATTAAAGATGTAACGATAAAAATTCCAGAAACGATATTCACTTCCTCAAAAAAGAATGAAACGATTAACGAAGACGAAATGAAACAAAATATAAAAACTTATTTAGATTATAGCGGAGAGTTAGACGAAAACATCGTTCCACTTTCATCATCTATGTCTGACGAGAATGTCACCGAATCCGACCGAGAGAAATTAAAACAACTAGTAGATTTAGCGCAACAAAATGATGCGAATTTCCATGATTTTATTAGTAACAATACGATCCCTGATGATTACAAACAGCCTTCGAAGGAAATTCATGATTTTATTTCAGCGTCTACGGCACTTTCAGTAGAACTAGAGCAAGAATTAGATAAACTCGCGCAAGATGGTAACTTATTCAAAACTGACTTTTCTTTTACAAAACGCTTTGAGCAAGTTAATGGTAGGAAGCAAAAAGAAATTGAAAAGTTTTTGAAGGAAAAGAACATTGATACTGAGTATTTCAAGAAATAATGATATATACAAATAGAAACCACAAAAAAGACGCCCCATACAAGGGGCGTCTTCCACTATTACGCTTGTTGTTGCGCGTTATATAAATCTTCAAGTGGCTTCATGATAATTTTGTTAACGTCAGTGATAACGATGTTTAAACGTTGTTCAGTTTCCATTAACTTTGTGATTTTAGCATCTTGTTGAATACGAGCTACAACTTCTTGTGCTTTTTGGTTATCTTCTTCACTGATTTCTTGACCTTGCATCATTTTTTGTTGTAGGCCAAGTTGCATTGTACGGAACTCATCGAATAAGTTCTTTGAAGCCGCATCACCTTGTACTGCTGCGTAGCTTGCTTTTAATGTTTGGAAATCTTCGTTTTCAGCGATTGCTTTTTGTAATTCATATGCAACATCATGAATGTTTTTTGTCATTTTATTTTTCCTCCTTTAGAAGGCTAGCGCTTTTCGCTCACACTGCCTTTTAAGTGCATTTACATACGCACCTCTTCTTACCATATCAAACTATGCAAGAGATGTGAAGAAATTTCACTTTTATTTCTATGTACTTATCTTTACTACATAAGGAACAACAGTAATAGCCCTTGCACGAGTCCAATCATCCCGCCTAATAGTGCTCCTAAATACGTAATCATTTTTAATTCATTTTTGGTAATGGATAGAACTAAATCTTCTAGTCTCTCTGTTGAAAATGTAGATACTTCTTGCTGGACAATTTCCGCAAGATGTAGATTGTTTAATATACTTTCTACGTTTTCTGTCCCCCACTTCAAGCCTTTCGTTACTGCACTTGGGACTACCTTTTCAATAATTGTTTCTCGAACTGGCTCACATACTTGCTGCACAGATTGATTTAAAAACTTACTCACTGTTTCTTCAACTTTAACTGCTGACAATATGGAGCTTACAATCATTTCTTTTTCTACAAACGTTTCTACTTCTTTTACATCTCTTCCTTTTAACTTTTCCCACTCTTTTTGCAGTACATCAGTTAAAAGTTGCTTTGTGCCATCTTGCCCTAAAAACTTAATAACTTCTGGCTGCACACGATCCACTACACTTACATTCCCTAAAAACATTCCGACTAAGTTAAGTAGCGTTCCCCTAGAAGCAAAGAAATCATCAATCATTTTTGAAAGACGTGCTTTCCCTTCTTCACTTTCAAAAAAACGAATTCCTCGATTTAAAATAAACGCCGAGACATTTGGGATTGTATTCTCTATTTTTTCATGAACAGAATGAGGTAAAGCCTGTTCCCATGTATATGTATAATACTCTGCTAAAAATGCCTCTATTTTTTCTGTAATTACATGCTCAATTTTCTCGGTCGCCTCTTTTTCTACATGTACTAAATTCCATTTTTCTAACATATGTCGTAACGACTGTTCATTCGTAATTACTTTATCCACTTCTACTTGTGTCCATTGAATTAAACCTTTTTGAAACTCTTCATTTGTTAATTTCTTTCCGATTCCTTCTGGCGTTAACAAATGCTCGACAACCATTTTCCCTAATTGAACAGCAAGTTCATCGCGGCGCTTCGGAATTAACCCTGGTGTAAATGGAACTTGAAACTTTCCAATATAAATAGGGCGATGAGGACGAAATAACATTTTTATCGCTAAATGATTTGTGAATCCTCCAATAATCGCTCCGAGCCCTGTCGTCGTTAACATACTTAACCATATATTCATTACAATCAACCTTTCGCTTCTCCAAAACTATAGCATATCATCATACGGACAAAAGTATAATGGTATAAAAACGTATTTGCAATATATAGCTATGCCTATTATGCCAACATTTTGTTAGTAAAGGAGTGATTTCGTTGGTTCTCGGTATTTTAACTTCTCACCCTCATTATGAGCAAATGTATTACACCGAAATCGCTAAACGCGCTCGGCTTTATCATAATGTCGTTGCCCAGTTTACGCCATTTGGTATTGATCCTAAAACAGACCTTGTCTCTGGTCTTATTTATGATACAGATACAGGAAAATGGAAAGAGCAAATATTCCCTATTCCTTCTTATATTTACGATCGTTCTTCTTTTAACGAGGAAACAGACTTCAACAAAGCAAAATCAATTATTCACTCATTACACAACCGTCCTACCACTACCTTTTTAAATAACACACTCATTGACTTAAGCGAACTTCATGATTTATTTCTCACGAATAAAAAATTATCTCCTTATATACCAAAATTTGAAATAGCAACGATACAAAACATTTTCAAACTGTTATTAAAAACAAAAGATATTATTATACGGCCTACTAACACACATTCCAATGAAAGTCTGTACCGGATCACTTATAAAAACAAAACGTTTCATATCGATACGATAAATGATGACTATCATACTTCTACTCCAATCAAACGGACAGATGAATTTATATCTTGGTACAAATCTAACATACGATCAGCACGTTACATCATCCATACAATGCTGCAACCACCAAATCAATTAACATACCCGCTCCATATTCGAACCATTTTGCAAAAAAATAAAGAACAAAAGTGGAATGCTATCGGCCAATTTATACAAAAAAGCTCATTTCCGAATCAACTTTTACTTTCGGCAACGGATGATTCCTCGTTGCATTCATTTTCAAAAATTAAATACGTATTATCTAGTACAGGTGTACAATTATTACAGGACGCTTTACATGACATTATAAATGAAGTGTTCCAAACATTAGACGAATCTTATTCTTCGTTATTCGAGCTAGAGCTTTCCACCATTATGGATCAAAAAGGGGCAATTTGGCTTATGTATGTCAACACGATCCCCCCGTACGAACATTACATTCGTCATAGTGATGCATTAGCCGAAAAAATATATCACGGACCACTAAATTTTAGTCGCTTCACACCATAATGAAAGGAGGTAACACCATTTTGAAAGAGCACATATATACATTAAACATTTCAGATGAGCATCCAAATAGTATTACTTTACCTTACATTTTTTCCATTACACCACCAATTTCATCCCTTTCCTTCGGCGTACGCCATGTTGCAAGTGAAGAGGTGAAAATTCATTATTCCTTTACTCGCGAAATCATTATCGGAAAACAAATTGCAGAGAAACTTTTACTTCCTCATTCCACTACTATCCATGCATTCACGCAAAATGAAACCATTATTTTCGGACCATTAATCGGGATTTTTACAACTGGTTTTAACGATGACTCTTCTAATCCTTTAGGAAACCGTTCAACTTCTCTCAGCGAGTTACTAACGCCGCCATTCACCTTGCGACCATTTGTATTCGTTTTTGGTGTGCAACATATAAACTGGGAAGACGAAACAATTGAAGGATATTTCTTTCAAGAGAAACAGTGGATTAAGAAAAAAGTCCCTTTACCGAATGTCATTTACGATCGATTACCAAATCGTAAAGCCGAAAATTATAAACCGATCGTAAGAGCAAAAAGAAAGTTAGAGCATGACTACTCCATTCCTTGGTTTAACCCAGGCTTTTTCAATAAATGGGAAGTGCATCAACTTCTTGTGAAAGATGAATCCATTATGCCTTTATTACCAAACACAGAAACATTTCAACACTTCGAACAAGTAGAACGATTTCTCGGTACGTATAAATCTGTTTACATGAAACCGATTCACGGCAGCTTCGGTAGAAATATTCATCAACTATTTTATTCTCAAACAGAGAATTGCTACTACTGCCGTTATCGCGAAAATGAAGAAAATAAACTAAGAAAGTACCAATCATTAGAAACGCTTCTGAACCATGTGTTAAAAGGACATGATTTAAAAAAATTTATCGTACAACAAGGTATTTCCTTACTTCGCTTCGATGGGCAACCTGTTGATTTTCGCATTCATACAAATAAAAATCATTTCGGCCAATGGATGGTCAGTGCAATCGTTGCAAAAATTGCTGGCAAAGGTAGCTTAACAACGCATGTAAATAGCGGTGGCGATACAAAATTACTGCAAGAACTTTTTCCAGATTCAACGAAACAAATTCAAATTGAAAATAAATTAAAACATACGGCCTTACAAATCAGTTACGCGCTCGATGAACAAGTAACCGGAAATATTGGAGAAATCGGTTTTGATATCGGTTTAGACACACAGGAAAACCCGTGGCTCTTTGAAGCAAACTCTAAACCTGGGCGAACTGTATTCCAAGATGAAAAGTTAAAAGAACAAAGTGAACTGACGCGCCAATTATTTTACGAATATGCCATCTACTTAACTGAACATTCTTTGCGCGATGCAAAAGAAAAAATGTCTCAAATAAAATCCGGAACTCCATCAAACACCGAACATATCCCATCCCCTATGATTCACTTACAAATACAAAAACAAAAACTTCCACCTCATTCATAAGGTGGAAGTTTTCTATTTACACAAGTTTCACTACAACCTCTGTTTCCACATTACACATCCCGCAATAAAAAACATGATTGCAGTACTCTTGTGAATTACTATGTGTTAACCCATCTACTGCACTTAATAATTCTTGATCCATATACGCACTATAATCGTCTATGTAATCTACAGTTTTTCCATAATCTTGGAGTATACCTTGGCAATTTTGACAAGAATATGTTTGTGATTCTAATGCGTTGCAAAGCGGGCAAATTCCCATCACGATTCCTCCATACGTTATCATTTACAAGCAGATTGAAGAGAGCATCTAGCCGTGCATAGGAGCGTCCTGTCCCCCCTACTTAAAATAGAACTATAAAGTTGCTACCGATTTAATTGTAATAAGTCATAAATAAGAAGTTAATGATTTGCCCCCAAATAACAGGATACAAAAAGAAAAACATATTTCATATCGCTCTTAGTTTAGCCTTCTTTCTAAAAAATACAACGATTACTCTTATTTCATAATTTACGAAATCACTAAGATTTTTTTACAAAATTTACAAATTATTATTTCGTATATCTTTCTAGGTAACATCCATACTATGAGTACAAACTTAATTACCGATGGATTAGCGCCAAACGGGGCGATAATCTGGTTCAAATCCAGCTAGTCCAACCAAAAAAAATTTTTATAACTCTAAGGAGGATATATTCCTATGGCAAACCAAAGTTCTTACAATCAATTAGTAGTACCAGGAGCAACAGCTGCAATCGATCAAATGAAGTACGAAATCGCTCAAGAATTTGGTGTACAATTAGGAGCAGATTCTACGGCTCGTGCTAACGGTTCTGTTGGTGGAGAAATTACAAAACGTCTAGTTGCAATGGCTGAGCAAAGCCTTGGCGGATTCCAAAAATAAATATATATGGCAAAAAGGTCTCAAGGCATATGCCTTGAGACCTTCCTTAATTTACTGCAACATTTGTAAAAACTTCTTCGTGCGTTCTTCTTTTGGATTTGTAAAT
Organism: Bacillus cereus group sp. MS39; assembly: GCF_040448665.1. Lineage (NCBI taxonomy): Bacteria > Bacillati > Bacillota > Bacilli > Caryophanales > Bacillaceae > Bacillus > Bacillus cereus group sp. MS39. The sequence continues at coordinate 4,541,923 of NZ_CP123058.1, forward strand.
ACATCTTCTGGTGTACCTTGTTCGACAACGACACCGCCATCCATGAAAATAACACGGTTCGCAATTTGATGCGCAAAACGCATTTCGTGCGTTACAATAACCATCGTCATGCCTTCTTTAGCAAGTTCTTTCATGACTTTCAGAACTTCTTGAACGAGTTCAGGATCGAGTGCTGACGTCGGTTCATCAAATAGTAATACTTCCGGCTCCATCGCAAGCGCGCGAGCAATTCCAACGCGCTGTTGTTGTCCGCCTGATAATTGGAACGGATATAAGTCTACTTTATCCGCAAGACCAACTTTTTCAAGGAAATAGTTTGCTTTTTTCTTCGCTTCTTCTTTCCCCATCTTTTTCACTGTAACGAGCCCTTCCATTACATTTTGAAGTGCTGTTAAATGCGGAAATAGATTATGGTGCTGGAATACCATACCTGTTTGCGTACGAAGATTGACAATATCTTTCTTCGATACTTTTTGAGAGAAGTCGAGCTCTTTATTACCGATGCGAATATTACCAGCGTTCGGCGTTTCTAACACGTTGAGACAACGCAGGAATGTCGTTTTACCAGATCCCGATGGCCCGATAATAACAACAACCTCCCCCTTCTCAACTGATAAATCTATATGCTTTAGTACGGTATTATCTCCGAAACTTTTTTGTAAATGTTGAATTGAAATCATAAAAACAAAAACTCCTTTTATGAAAGGGTTATTTTAGAGTGTAACGTTCTGAACGTTTTTCTAATATTTGTTGCACAATAGATAATAAGAAGCAAATTGCCCAATAAATTAGACCTGCTTCGAAATAAACAATTAAAAACTCATAGTTCATTGCCGCAATTTCCTGCGCTTTTCGGAACATTTCTGTTACTAAAATTAACGATGCTAATGAAGTATCCTTCACTAAACTAATAAATGTATTCGAAAGCGGCGGAATAGATACTCGCGTTGCCTGCGGTAAAATAACACGTTTTAATGCTTGCGGGTATGTCATCCCAATTGTGTAAGCTGCTTCCCACTGTCCTTTCGGGATTGAAAGGATAGAAGCACGAATAATTTCAGATGCATACGCACCAACATTTAACGAAAATCCAATAACTGCTGCTGTATATGGCTCAACTTCAATATTAAGAGTTGGAAGACCATAGAAAATAATAAATAACTGTACAAGAAGTGGCGTTCCGCGAATGATAGATACATAGATACGAGCAATCCATTGTAAAATACGACTACCTGAAATACGTGCAAGCGCCGTTAACGTCGCAAGTATAATCCCGATAATAAATGTAATAAGCGTTAATGGAATTGTCGTAAATACAGCTTCCTTCAGCATAGGCATGAAGGAAGACTGCATAATATCTATCCAAGTAGACAATCGATCTGAAACCAACGCACTACTTAGATACATTTTCACCGAACCATTTTTTCGCTATTTTATCGTACGTACCATCTTTTTTCATATCTTCTAACGCTTTATTTACTTCTTGTACTAGCTTGTCGCTACCTTTACGGAATAAGAATCCACTCTGTGACGCTTCTTTTTCTGTATCTACAATTTTAATTTTTGCATCTTTTTTCGTTTCTAAATAATTTAACACTGATAATTTATCATTAATTGTGAAATCAACACGGCCAGTGTTTAATAATTCTGCAGCTTGGCTAAAGCCTTCTACATTCGTGATTTCTGCACCATTTTTCTTAGCAATATCTGCATAGTTACTTGTTAAAGATTGTGCTGCTTTTAATCCTTTTACATCAGCAAATGTAGCAGGTTTATCTTTATCCTTCGCAATAACTAATACCGCTGAAGATGAAACATATGGGCTAGAGAAGTCATATTTCTTTTGACGATCTTCACGAATACCAACTTCATTCGCAACCATGTCGAAACGTTTTGCATCTAGACCAGCAAGTAAGCTATCCCATTGTGTTTCTTTAAATACAGGTTTTACTCCTAAACGTTTTGCAACTTCTTCTGCTAATTCAACGTCAAATCCAGTTAATTTATTACTTGAATCGTGGAATGTGAACGGTGGATATGTACCTTCTGTTCCAATTACAAGTTCACCACTTTGTTTTATCTTTTGTAACGCATCTTGATTAGCTGTATCTTTTTTCTCTTCTTTACCGCAGCCCGCTACAATCCCGATTGCTAATGTAGTTACTGCAAGTACTGAAAATAATTTTTTCATGATGGTAATCCTCCAAGTATTCTGATAGGAATTTAAAAACTATATTGATTGTATGCAATCTTGAACAATTTTTCAATGAAAATGTTCTTATTTAGTTTATCCTTTTTCTTCATAATCAAACAAAAGGGGAAAATAACGCTACATACAAAAAATAAGTAACATTTTTTAATATAGCATTTATAAAGAAAAAGGTAAAACAATACTTCTTATTTAACAGCCCTGATTCACTAAAAAAGAACTTGTGAAAATCACAAGTTCTCCTCCATACATATTAAGCGCTCTGGTTTCCTTCCATTTGCGTTTTGTACATATCGTAATAACGCCCGCGCTTTTTCATTAGTTCATCATGAGAGCCTTTTTCTAAAATCGTTCCTCTATCAAGCACAATAATTTGATCTGCGCTTTTAATTGTTGAAAGACGGTGAGCAATAATAAATGTCGTTCTTCCTTTTTTCACAACTTCTAACGCTTGTTGGATCATCGCCTCTGTTTCTGTATCAATACTAGACGTTGCTTCATCTAAAATTAAAATGGCTGGATCAAAAGCGAGTGCTCTAGCAAACGAAATAAGCTGACGTTCTCCGGTTGAAAGTGTGCTTCCTTTCTCCGTAATTTCTTCATCTATATTGTTCGCAAACCGTTCAGCACCAACATCACGCAATGCTTTTACGATGCGATCTTCTGAAATTTTTTCATTCTCTAAGCTTACATTAGAAGCGACCGTCCCGCTAAATAAAAACGGATCTTGCAGTACGATTCCCATATGTTCACGCGTTGCTTGTTTTGGCATCTCTTTTACGTCGTGACCGTCAATTGTAAGCTTTCCTTTTTCAAACTCATAAAACTGAAAGAGTACATTCATAATGGAACTTTTTCCTGATCCAGTATGACCGACAAGTGCCACTGTCTCGCCTTGTTTCGCTTCAAAAGAAATATTTTTTAACACTTCATCTTTTCCATTATAAGAAAACGACACATTATCAAATTTCACGTTTCCTTGTAAGCGAGGCATACGTTCTTCTTCTACTGCTTCCCCTTTTTCCTCTAACAATTCAAAAACACGTTCTGATGCAACACGCGATTGTTCTAAGTTAGCAAGCTGATTTACCATATTTGTAATTGGTGAGAACAATCGTGTTAAATAATCAACGAACGCATACAGTATCCCTAAAGAAATGACGCCTGTAGCACTTAATGAAGCGCCACCGAAATACCAAATCACACCTGTGAAAGCGATATTTCTTAATACAGACACTAGATTATGAGAAGTTGCGGCATTTAAATTCAAAATTTTATTTTGATACTTAAAATAATCGCCATTTAATTCTTCAAACTCTTTTTTCGTTTCACGCTCTTGACGGAACGCTTGAATAATCGGCATACCTTGAATGGATTCATTCACTGTTCCGTTAATATCAGATAAACGTGAGCGCATTTTATGATTGTATACAGACGCATACTTTCTATAAAGAATTGCCCAAACGATTAAAATCGGGATGATAAGTAAACATAACGTCGCCAATTTTACGTCGAGTAAAAATAGCGCAGCGAATATCCCGATAATATAAATGATACTAGAAACGAATGTCGCAAGTACCGTTACGTATAGATCACGAATGGCTTCCGTATCATTCGTTACACGCGAAACAATTTTCCCTGCTGGTAAATGATCGAAATAACGAATCGGCAACGTTTGAATATGAGAAAAGACATCTTCCCTCATAATTTGAATAATTTTGTTCGCTGCCTTCTGTAAGAAAAATTGCTTTCCATATGCAAATAAGGAAACGACTACTAATAAAGCGAAATACCCACCACCAAGTAATAATAGACGGTTTATTTCTGGTTTATAAAACGCAAACACTTCTTCTTTCGTTAATGCTTTCGCTTTATACACTTGCACTGCCTTACCATTTTGGACGGTAATCATATCATCTTTTACAGTACGTGACCCTTCAGCATTCACTTTATTCGGTACAAAGTAATATTGAAAACCGACTTGCATCACGCGTACTTCTTTTCCTTTTTTCTCACCTTGTTCAAAGCGATCACTTCGCTTATAAAAGGTACCATTATACGGAACAGCCTCTTCACTCTTTTCTGTTTCATACCAAGGTTTCTCTATTCCAACGATATGATCGTCAATCATCGTTTTCGCGACGAAAGGACCAGCAAGTTCTGCGATGACGAAAATAAATAACATTAGCATCGCTGCAAAAATCGTCCCTTTTACTTTCATCGCATATTGGAACAATCGTTTTGATACGCTCATATTTTCACCCCACTATCCGCACTTTCACTTTCCCCTTGTTGTCTTTCAAACTGCTCCGCATACCAGCCTCCGCTTTTAATAAGCTGATCATGCGTACCTTCTTCCATAACTTCGCCTTCATCCATAACGAGAATCCAATCCGCATGTTGTACGGCAGATAAACGGTGCGTCGTAATTATCGTCGTCTTTCCGCTTCTCTCTGTTCTTATATTCTCAATAATCGCAGCTTCCGTACGAGCATCAACAGCTGATAAAGAATCGTCCAAAATTAAAATTTCCGGATTTTGAATAACCGCTCGCGCAATCGAAATCCTTTGTTTTTGCCCTCCTGATAAAGAAACACCTTTCTCTCCAACGAGCGTTTCTAACCCTTCTGGTAAAAACTCTAAATCCTTTTTAAACGCCGCAATTTCAATTGCTTTCTCGAGTTCTTCTTCCGTCGCTTCTCGGTTTCCGAATAAAATATTTTCCCTTGCTGTTTTTGAGAACAAAATATGTTCCTGAGGTACATACCCAATCCACCCGAGTACATTTTCATTCGTTATTTTATTTAACGTCACATCAGAGACTGCAATATCCCCATCTCCAAGCGGATATTGACGAAGAAGCTGACGTACAAGCGTCGTTTTTCCGCTTCCTGTTTTTCCAACAACCCCAAGCGTTTCTCCTTGTTTTAAGGTAAACGAAACCTTCTTTAAATTTGTTTCAGTTGATGAAGGATATGAAAAGGTAACTTCATCAAACTGAATATAATTCGGCTCTTGTACAAGCTTTGGATTTTTTGGATTCTTTACATCTGGTTCATACGCTAACGTTTCATTTACTCGGTCTAACGAAGCGTTTCCTCTTTGCATAACATTAATTAATTCACCAATTGCAAACATCGGCCAAATCATCATCCCTAAATACACGTTAAAAGAAACGAGTTCACCAAGTGTCACCTTCGATTGAAATACAAGATATGCGCCATACACTAAACCAATTAAATAACTAAGGCCAACAAGCATTTTCACAGTTGGCTGGAATAATGCATCAATTCTGGCTACCTTCATATTTTTTTCGTAGACGTCATCTCCTAACTGATGAAATCTTTCTTGATCTGCATTTTCTTGTACGTATGCACGAATAACGCGCACACCAGCGATTGATTCTAATACTTTATCGTTCATATCACCGAACGCATCTTGCGCAACTGTAAATCTTTCATGCAATTTCTTTCCATATATATTCATCGCATACGCCATAATTGGAAGCGGTATAAGTGCCGCAAATGTAAGCTCCCAACTAATTGTAAATCCCATCATAAAGACAATTGTAAGCATATATAAACTCGAATCCACGAGCGTTAATATACCGAAACCAGCCGTCATAGCAATTGCTTTTAAATCATTCGTTGCTCTCGCCATTAAATCGCCAGTACGATTTTTTTGATAAAACGTCGGTGTCATTTTAAGTAAATGCCCCATAAATTTAGAGCGCATCGTCTTCTCCAGTACGAATGCACCGCCAAACAATTGATGTTGCCAAACGAATGTGAGGCCATATCCAACTATCGTAACCCCTATTAAAATAAGAATAGATTGCATAATTGCTTCGTTCGTTAACGTTCCTGTTTTTATATTATCAATCGTAACCCCTAACACTTTCGGGGGAATGACTTCAACTATATTCACAATTAAAAGAGCTCCAATGGCGATACTATATCTCTTCCAATGCTCTTGAAAAAACCATTTTAACTTTAGTAATACTGATAACAATGTAACCTCTCCCTTCTCGTTCTCGTTTCACTCTCATGTCTTTATCCACTATCCAGACCCATCATATTTACATTTCGTAACCCATACAATCTCATCACATTTTTCCACCTTCCAAAGTTTGTTTTATCGTAACCATACAACGTATGGAAACAAGCAAATTAGACAAAAAAAAGCATACCGCCGCTTGACGATATGCACAAAAATGCATAAAAAGCGTACGTTACGATATACGCAACGTACGCTTTTTATAAGACAAAGATGCCTTATATATCCGTACGGGTTGCGTAATGATATGAATGTTTTCTGCCATTTAACAGAGCTAAACTCATTACATTTACGATTACAATCATTACGCACACCCCCTTCATTTATTTTCCATTTATAATCTTACAACTTTATTGAGTATTCTGTCAATTGTTTTTTCACAAACTGAATAAAAATATACGCTACATCCGTTTGAAATAAGAGAATCTTCTGTAAGAAAGGGCATACAAAATAAAAAAAGAATAAGAAATCGTTTTCACAAACATTTCATTTGAAAAATGTTATCAAACACCCTACAATCACCTTATACTCACTCTTACAAGTTGCTATTTTAGGAGGACTAATCATGACAACTAGCAATACGTACAAATTTTATTTAGACGGAGAATGGAGAGAAAGCTCTTCAGGAGCAACAATCGAAATTCCATCTCCATACTTACACGAAGTAATTGGACAAGTACAAGCAATTACTCGCGGAGAAGTAGATGAAGCAATGGCATCTGCAAAAGAAGCTCAAAAATCATGGGCGGAAGCTTCTCTACAAGATCGCGCAAAATATTTATATAAATGGGCTGATGAGCTCGTAAATATGCAAGATGAAATTGCCGATATCATTATGAAAGAAGTCGGTAAAGGATATAAAGATGCGAAAAAAGAAGTTGTTCGTACAGCTGACTTCATTCGTTACACAATCGAAGAAGCTCTACATATGCACGGAGAAAGCATGATGGGCGATAGCTTCCCTGGCGGAACGAAATCTAAACTTGCGATCATCCAACGCGCACCACTTGGTGTTGTATTAGCAATCGCACCATTTAACTACCCAGTAAACTTATCTGCTGCAAAACTTGCACCAGCATTAATTATGGGTAACGCTGTTATTTTCAAACCAGCAACTCAAGGTGCAATTAGTGGTATTAAAATGGTTGAAGCACTTCATAAAGCTGGCCTTCCAAAAGGTCTTGTAAACGTAGCGACAGGACGCGGTTCTGTAATTGGTGACTACTTAGTAGAACACGAAGGCATCAATATGGTATCGTTCACAGGTGGTACAAACACAGGTAAACATTTAGCGAAAAAAGCTGCAATGATTCCACTTGTATTAGAACTTGGTGGTAAAGACCCTGGTATCGTTCGCGAAGATGCTGACTTACAAGATGCTGCAAACCATATCGTAAGCGGTGCATTCTCTTACTCTGGTCAACGTTGTACAGCTATTAAACGTGTACTTGTACACGAAAACGTAGCGGACGAGCTTGTTAGCTTATTAAAAGCGCAAGTAGCTGAGCTATCAGTTGGATCTCCAGAACAAGACAGCACAATCGTTCCATTAATCGACGACAAGTCTGCTGACTTCGTTCAAAGCTTAGTTGACGACGCTGTTGAAAAAGGTGCAACAATCGTTATCGGTAACAAACGTGAGCGTAACTTAATTTACCCAACATTAATCGACCACGTAACAGAAGAAATGAAAGTTGCTTGGGAAGAGCCATTCGGCCCAATCCTTCCAATCATCCGTGTTTCTTCAGATGAACAAGCAATTGAAATTGCTAACAAATCAGAGTTCGGCTTGCAAGCAAGTGTCTTCACAAAAGACATTAACAAAGCATTTGCAATTGCTAACAAAATCGAAACTGGTTCTGTTCAAATTAACGGGCGCACAGAGCGCGGTCCTGACCACTTCCCATTCATCGGTGTAAAAGGTTCAGGTATGGGCGCACAAGGTATTCGTAAGAGCCTTGAGTCTATGACACGCGAAAAAGTAACAGTATTAAACTTAGTTTAATCTTATATGTAGAAGCTGATCTAGTTTTAGATCAGCTTCTTTTTATTTCACAATTTGTTTTTCCATAGGTAAATTCACACCTTCTACAGAAATTTGATACCCTAGCCAACGCTCAGCAATATGTTCAAATGATAAAATAGAGCCTGTTGTAAAAAAGCGATGCTTCGGATTCAAATTGTCAGACAAAATTCCTTTATGCTGTAAAATGGTGCTTAACTCTATCGCTGTTTCTTCTGCAGAACTAATAATCGTTACAGCCTCTCCTAACTCCTTTTTTATATAGGATTCTAAAAGTGGATAATGCGTACACCCAAGAATTAACGTATCTATATCTTCTTTCGTTAATGGCAGTAAAGCTTGTTTCACTTGCTGCATGACGTATGCTGTGTCTTCTAATTGATTTTCTACAACTGTAGCTAAAGTCGGACATGCATGACTATGCACTTCCAAATATGTATCCAGCTCGTGTAATGCTTGTTCGTACATATTAGATTTTATCGTACCTACAGTTCCAATTACTCCAATTCTCCCTTTCTTTGTCACTTTAATTGCAGCTCTTGCTCCCGGATGTATAACACCAATAACCGGGATGGGAAGTGCTTCTTGCAACGCGGTCAATGCTGCAGCTGCACCAGTATTACATGCTACAACTAGAGCTTTTAATGGAAACTGCTTGAGGAACTCAACCATTTCAAATATGAAAGATTGTACCTCCTCTACACTTCTCGGCCCATACGGACAACGCTTATTATCACCAATATAATAAATGCTCTCTTTAGGCAATTGTCTTATAATTTCACTCGCAACTGTTAATCCCCCAACTCCCGAATCTAGCACACCTATTACTGAATTTTTATGACATGTAGACATATACTTCATCCCCTTCTCAATCTTCTAGCACCAATAATGTTTATTATATTATGAAAATTCGATATTACATAATAATCCCTATCCCTTTTAATCACAAACTCTTCTCTATAATCTGATTATTACTATATCCATTGACGTATAAAAATACATTTGTTACTCTTAACTACGTTAATTTAATATTTAAATCCTCATTCGTATCTCGGTGAGGTAGAGGTTGCAATCATTAAGAGTATCGTTTCAGGAGATGTAGTGGCATTGATGAAGGAATGAGAAAGGAATGATTGCCGAAGTAAGCCCGTGTCCACCATGCACGCTTGCTGGGTCTGCATTTAATAAGTGCAGAACTGTCACAAACGAAACGTTTCGTTTGTGGAGAGCTATCGAGAGGTATGTCGTGGGTTTCTTATAAGATAGAAAGCATGTAGCGGCAAATTACGTGCTTTTTTTGTTTTGTTTGGGACTTCTCTTCTCTACTAAGAAGACATACATATCTCCTCGCTTGACTTGGTTATACTAACTTTGGAGGTATTTTCTATGCAACAAAAAAAATGGGGCTTTTGGGTACTAACAGCTTTCGTTGTCGGTAACATGGTTGGCGCTGGTATTTTCATGGTGCCAAGTACGTTGGCACAAACAGCAAGCCCTCTCGGTGTCACTTTAGCTTGGTTAACAACAGGGTTTGGTGTATTAATGCTAGCTCTTGTTTTCGGTAATTTAGCAATTCGTCGTCCTGATTTAACGACAGGACCACAAAGTCATGCATATGCTTTATTCTCATCACCAAAAAAGAAAAAAATGGCTGGTTTCAGTATGGTATGGGGATATTGGGTTGCAAACTGGGCAAGTAACGTTGCCATCATTACATCTTTCGCGGGATATTTATCACTCTTCTTCCCAATTATGAAAGATACACGACTACTATTTTCAATCGGCTCGTTCGATATAGAAGTTGGAAAACTAATTACATTTACTATTTGTTCCATCTTACTTTGGGGAACTCACATTATATTAACAAACGGTGTAAGCGGAGCTGGAAAGCTAAACTTCTTAGCAACAACAACGAAAGTAACAGGATTCCTTTTATTCATCGTCGTTACGTTATTTGCATTCGAGGCTTCTAAGTTTGGACAATGGTACACGCCGATGATCGATAAATCAGGTGTATCACACGGCCTTCTTTCACAAGTAAATTTAGCCGCTCTTACAACGCTTTGGGCATTTATCGGAATTGAATCAGCAGTACTTTTATCAAACCGTGCTACCTCTCCTAAAACAGTAAAACGTGCAACGGTGGCTGGATTACTTATTACAGTTGCCATTTACTTAGGAATTACGATTTTAACAATGGGTGTACTTCACGTTGATAAATTACAAGCTTCGGAACGTCCATTAGCAGACGCATTGAATGCTGCGATGGGTCATGGCGGCGGGAAACTGATGGCATTACTTGCTCTTACTTCCCTATTCGGTTCTATCTTGGGCTGGATTTTATTAAGCTCAGAAGTACCATATCAAGCTGCAAAAGAAGGTTTCTTCCCTTCCTTCTTTACGAAAACAAATAAAAAAGGAAGTCCAATTTATTCATTACGATTAACAAACATTATGTCGCAAGTGTTCTTATTCTCAACATTATCAGGAACCATTGCGGAAGCTTATACATTCGTTATTACCGTATCAACACTAGCCTACCTCATTCCATATCTCGTTTCACCAATCTTCCAGTTAAAACTAGTCGCAACTGGTGAAACATATAAAAATGAAATGCGGGCAAGAATTACAGATGGCATAGTCGCAGTAATCGCACTTTGCTACGCACTATGGGTTATTAAAACCGGCGCATCCGATATAAAAACGTTCCTTCTCGGAATTGGTTTATTCGTAATCGGCTTTGCTTTCTATCCATTAATGAATCGTGATGAGAAAAAAAATAACGAAAAGAAAAACGGGCAAATTGCATAACGCAATTTGCTCGTTTTTTCTTTTATAAAACATATATAATAGAACAAAGAGGTGAAAAACATGTCAATCGAATCACTATGGAGCAGCCGCTTCCAACAACATATTCAAAATATCATTACATACTTTGCACGTATGATTAACGGTTTACTATATAGCTTTATCTTCGTTGCCTGTATAGGTGCTTACTATTACGCAAAGTTTCTTAAGACAGCTCCTTCTAAAGGACTATCTTTATTACTTATTACAATCGTCCTAACAGCGATTATAACGAGATGCCCGATCCGTACATTTATTCAAAAACCTGATGCTGTCTATTTGCTTGCATTAGAAGAGAAACTAACATCTTATTTTAAAAAATCTCTTCTATATAATTACATCATTCAGCTTTTCCCATTATTATTTACGTTCCTTATTCTCGTTCCACTTGCCCTGCAATCATTACAATTAACTGTACCTTTTTTATGTACAATCTTTATTGTTTTAATGATTACGAAAGCTTGGAATATATATACACATTGGATGTGGCGTGATAGTCATGAAAAAAACATATGGTTCATTATTCGTATCGCTTGTAACGCCCTAATCATTTACATGCTGTTTTACTCGGCACATGTTCTCATATTAGGCGGATTGCTCTTACTACTTGCTTTCCTACTTCTATACACGAAAAAACAGCCTACCAAACGAATACCATGGGATTACATAATTGAGCAAGAAGAAAAAATGGACGTTCGTTTTTATCAATTTGCTAGCATTTTCACCGATGTTCCGCAACTGAATAAGCAAGTAAATAAAAGAAAATGGCTTACAAATTGGATTGAACCTTTATTACATAAAAAACGAGCAACTTTCTTCTATTTACATACACTAGCATTTTTACGTGGGAATGATTATTTCGGTATATATATTCGTTTAGGATTGATCGGTGCCTTCGCCTTATATTTTATACCAAACATATACGTAAAAGGCGCTATCGCTTACATCGTCCTATATATGATTTCTATGCAGCTCCGTTCCCTGTGGAAATATTTTTCGGGAAATATTATAGTAGCATTATATCCCATTGATACTGAGAAACGAATGAATCAATTTCTTCGCTTAATCTTTATATTACTAAGCATTCAACTCATTGTATTTTCAATTGTTATACTCATTGCTACAGGACAATTTTTACATAGCCTTATCATTATGATTATCGGGTTACTCTGGATCAAATTTATTATTGTACCAAAAACGAAGCAACGAATTTCTGCATTTTAACGAAAAAAATAAAAAAGCCAAGGAGAAAATAAATTATCTCCTTGGCTTTTTTATTTTTCTTCCCCAAACAAGAATTACTGAAACAACCGATATTTTATGATTTTTACATACAAAAACGATAATACATGTTTACGTCCTAATAAAAAGGGTATGTATTAAATTAACAGGGCAAAGGAACTGGAGGGAATGAAAAAATATGAATTAAAGTTTCACTTTATAAAAGGCATTGCCCAAGGACGATTCTGGAACCGATAATATAATGTAAGGAGCGGATTAGAATGAGTAAAAAAATTGCTACTTTAATAACAGATTATTTCGAGGACACAGAATACACAGAGCCAGCAGAAGCTTTTAAACAAAAGGGATATGAATTAACAACTATTGAAGCAGAAAAAGGTAAAACAGTACACGGTAAACAAGGAAAAAGTGAAGTTGTAATTGATAAAAGTATCGATGATGTTTCTCCAGAGAACTTTGATGCCCTCTTCATACCAGGCGGATTTTCCCCAGATATACTTCGTGCAGATGAACGTTTCGTTCGCTTTAGCAAAGCATTTATGGATGCGAAAAAACCTGTTTTCGCTATTTGTCACGGACCTCAGCTACTTATCACTGCACAAACACTTGAAGGACGCGATGTAACTGGATATAAATCCATTGCAGTCGATTTGAGAAATGCCGATGGAAATTTTCATGATAAAGAAGTGGTTGTATGCCAAAATCAGCTAGTAACAAGTAGACAACCGGAGGACATCCCAGCGTTTATTGAAGAATCATTGCGTATACTAGGATAGTTATTAGAGGTTAGCCAAAATAGCTGTTTAGCTACTTTGGTTAACCTTTTTATTTGTATGAAAAACAAAAAGAATCTCATTTTCAATGATTTTTTGAGACGCCCCCTTTTCTCGCTCCAAAATTTCTAATCACTTTTCATAGGCATTTCTCATATAGTGAAAATGACTATATAATTCCTATCCATAAGTTAAATAATAATTTTACACATATATAAATAAAAAAGATGGGAGCCTAGCTATGAACAATAATCCACCTTCAACGCCCCCAAATCCAACGGAAACGAATAATAATGAAGTGAGCTTACAAACGTTACGCGTCATTGGGCTTATTGTACTGATTAGTGGCTACATATTAGTAGCTCTTTCTGAAGTAGGAACGTTAAAAAATCTTTTGCTACAGCCTAGTACTACTCCAAATTTAGCTGAAGTTGATCCGTTTTAAAAAGAAAAAACATACCCTTCTTCTTTAAAAAATGTAATAATTGATTCATTTTGCGAAGTTATGGATACAGCCATCCCCGCATTAAATACGGGGATGGCTGTAATGATTAAATGACTTCTTCTAAATGGTTCTTCAAGTTCTCTAAATACTTCTCAACAGTAGGATTCTTCACCACATCATAACAAGCAAAACTCTTTAACGGACTCATACCGAGAAACTTCTGCACGCGATGTAAATGACTAAGCGTTGATTCTAAACTTTCTCCTTCAAAGAACTTAGTCTTATCCCCGAATGCTTTTTCAGGTGCATTCCAAGTTGTAGAAAACATATACTGCTTCTCTTTTAGTAAACCACCTGTTCCATATTCATCTGCACCTTTAAAGAACAAGCCGTATTCATATACTTCATCCATATACGTTTTAAATAATCCCGGTACACTAAACCAGTAAATTGGTGTTTGATACACTACAACATCTGCCCATAAAAACTTCTCTTGCTCTTCTTTAATACTATATCCATCCTGAATCGTTGTCGTTTTTACATGATGCTTCTCGCTTAATACAGTTATCATATAATCAACTAACGTTTTATTTAATCTGCCTTCCTTTGTACCGTATTTTTCATGTCCATTTATAATGAATATATTTTTCATCGCTTTTCTCTCCCTTATTTTACTCCTCGGCTATTAACCCCAGTTGCTGTTTCAGCGTAAGATTATCTTCTAAATGCCAGTCTTCCGTTATCTTTCCGTCTTTCACATGTAACATATCAATTGCAAAAAAATTGATTTTCTTATCATTATGCGTTCCTGTAAAAGAAAGACGAGCTGTTACTTTATCACCGACGACTAATAAATCTTCAATCTCGCAATGTATATTAGGAACGACTTTACGAAAATTTTGTGCCGCAAACTTTAATCCTTCCGTTCCTTGTGGTCGCCCTTTCGGCAATGTATTATCGGAAAAATCTTCAGAAACAGTTTGCAGAATAAGTTCCTCCTTACCTGTATCCCAAAATGCATAAAAACGCTGCGCTGCATGAACCATTTCGTTCGCTTCCTTTTTACTTAGTGAGGGATCAATTGTCATTGCTTTTGGCTTTGGCATTTCTTTTAATAACTGGACTTCCGTTTTTTCTTCCACACCGCATGCTACAAGTACAATACAAACAACAAACAAACTAAAGAACCCAAACAACTTTTTTATCCCCATGAAAATCACCTCCTCATACAAACCCTTTGTATTTCGTATTGCTATTGTATATGCACTAACTTCCTTTATGGAAGTAGTGATATTTTTTTCATATAGTTACCAAAAGTATAGTTTTGTGATACTATAAAGCAAATTCATCGAAAAAAATTTTATGGAGGCTAGTTCCATGAACAATATAGATCCAGTTGTATTAACGAAAGGTTTACCAGGCATACCTTGTCCTATCGCTAAAACACTTGACGTAATTAGTACAAAATGGACGTTTTTAATCATTCGCGACCTTCTTATCGAAGGAACATTACGCTTTAGTGATTTACAAAAATCAATGGACGGGATTAGTCCGAAAACATTATCACTTCGCCTAAAAGAATTGGAAGCACAAGGAATTATAACGCGAAAAGTATATCCAGAGGTTCCGCCTCGCGTAGAGTACACGTTAACGGATAAAGGAAAGCAATTAGAGGGGATATTTATTGAATTAAAGCGTTTTGGATTAAGTTTATAAACGAAAAGCCCCTTACCATAAAAATAGTAAGAGGCTTTTCGTTATTCACTACATTACTTCGCAAAACTTTGAGCTAGCTGTTTCTCTCTCCACATAAATGTAATGCCGAGACCAACTATTAAAACAACTCCTGAAAATGCATATGGATAATGAATATTCATATCAAATAATATTCCGCCCATCGCTGGTCCTGCAATATTTCCTAAACTCGTATAAGTCGAGTTCATACCAGCAACGAATCCTTGCTCTTTTCCAGCTGCTTTTGATAAAAACGTCGTTAAAGCTGGACGAAGCAAATCAAATGCAAGGAAAATGAAACAAGTAACGAGAAGTACAATCCAATAATTAAAGACTACAGTTGAAACGAAAGCTAATACTGCACCTACAATTAAACATATTTGAATTAACACTTTTTCACCGAACATATCAACCAATTTACCAAACATAAATACTTGCACAACTACCCCAAAGATGGAGCTAATTGTAATAATTGCTGCAATATCTTTCGGTGTAAAACCAAACTTATGATCAGAAAACAGGCTAAAAACAGTTTCATACGCCGATAAACCGAAAGCGAGTACAAATACGATAATAAATGCAATTGCATACATTGGATGTAATGATTTCTTTAAATCACCAATAAAGCTTGATTCTTTCGTGTTAGCAGAAATCTCTGCAAGTTCTTCTTTCGTTAACGGTTCTTTTAAAATAAAGATCGAAATTACACATGCTATAAAGGCAATTGCTGCTGCAACGAAAAACGGCACACGTATACCATACTCTGCAATAAATCCACCAATTCCAGGTCCTATAATAAAACCAGTACTAATCGCCGCTGATAAATATCCCATCGCCTTTGGACGTTCCTGCATAGATGTAATATCCGCAACATATGCCGTAACACCAGGCATAATAAACGCGGCACTAATTCCGCCTAACACCCGTGCTGCATAAAGCATCCACACATCTTTTCCTAATCCAAAAAGAAGTTCTGAAACACCAAAAATAAATAATCCAATGATGATCATTTTCTTCCTACCGTAAAGATCGACCCACCGGCCTGTAATAGGTGACGTAATGAGCTGAGCCATTGCGAATACTGCAACGAGATATCCCATCGTCTTCCCTGTTAAACTCATGTCATTCATAAAGGACGGCATAACCGGAATGATTAATCCAATCCCTAAAAAAGCGATAAATATATTACTCAAAAGAATGACCAATACCATCTTTTGTTCTTTTATCGGTTTCTTCACTTTTTAACACCTCTTCCCGTAAGTTCCTCAAAAAAATAATGCCCAAGAAGCTTTTTCTTTATCCTGCTATTTGTGGGCTAATCATGAGTAGAGATGCCCCCACTCATTAGAATTTCACTCTATCCTTCCACACATACATACGCATTAGGTGAATGACTATCATTCAGTTTTCCTCAAAAATGAACCTACCTTTTCAGACAGGTTCATCTTACTACCTCTTTATATGTAGTGCATGTGTTAAAAAATCTAGTACTTCTGCCTTTTGTAGCTCGACTTGCTCCTCATCTTTATGATCATATAAATAAACTTGTTCCGCTGCAGATTCAACAAGAGCGATAAATAACTTAGCCGTTCTTTCCGCGTGAACCGAATCACGAATTTCACCAGCTTCTTTCGCCGCACTTAAAAACTCGCTTAGCCACATATAAAGAGGCTCATACACAGCTTCCCATTCTTTTATATGTTCTGTAGATGCAAGACCCGCATACATTAAAGCTTGTATTTCACGATATTCCGCTATAAAGTGAAACACCGCATCTATTACTTGCGTCACTTTACTTGAGAAAGGCGCATCATTTTGCACTTTTTCTTTCACTGCAAGTATCATCTTTTCAACCATTACTTCTGCTATTGCAGGCATAACAGATAACTTAGAAGGAAAATATAAATAGAAAGTTCCTTGTGCAATGCCAGCCAATTTCACGATATCAGAAATCTTCGTTTTTTCAACGCCCTTTTCCTGAAACACTTCAATAGCTGCATAGACAATTTTTTCTTTTTTATTCATCATCTAAACCCTTTCACACACATATTGAATGACTGTCACTCATTTTATAAGATAATCGATTGTACTGTCAATGATAGTGAACTCTAAGAGGAAATCATTTTTTAATAATAAAAATCTCCTAATAAACCATTAGGAGATAAAATACAATATATCTTTAAGAAAGAGCCTTTAATCCTGTCACTCCGCATACAATAAGAGCCACACTAATGATACGTGCTTTACTTTTCGACTCACCAAACAGGAACATGTTTAATAAAACGGCACCTGCTGTTCCAATACCAATCCAAACCGCATAAGCGACACTTACTTGTAAAAATAAGAAAGATGTATACAAGAATGCGAAGGATGTAGCAAATCCACCTATATAAATTGCACCATTTGCTAACGTTTTATCTTTACTATACATTTTAAGACCAATCACACCGACTATTTCACTAATTGCAGCACAAAATACGAAAAACCAACCCATCTTTAAGCAGCTCCTTCCACAGTTTTTTCTTTATTATCAGCTAGCTTTAAACCGATAACGCCAGCTACAACCATCACGATAAAGAATAACTTCCCTACACTGAAACTTCCACCGAAAAGGAATACATCCATTAAAAAAGTACCTACCGTACCAGCTCCGGCAAAGATGGCATATACAGTTCCTGTCGCAAGATGTTCACACGCTTTAGAAAGAAAGTGAAAATCAACAGCGATAACGCCTAAAATAATAATCCAATGCCACCAAGTATCGGCCGTATTAAAACCAAACACCCAAAAAATTTCAAAGATACATGTTAATATGACATATAACCAAGCTCTATTTTTCATACCTCTCACCTCTTATGACTGACTATCAGTCATTTTTGTTTTAAAAAAATATGATCTTTCATCAATACTATATATAAACAACTATCATCCTCATTTACCATTTATATTTGTTCCGTTTTTAAACTAACTACATCCTTCCAAAGAAGAAATGACTGAATGTCATTCATATATATTGTACATGAATATTTTAAAAACTGTCAATACCGAAAGATTATTTGAAATTTCTTTCATCCGATTTGTATATTTCCTAATAACCTGTCAATACTGCTAGTAACATAATATTTTCTCCACTCCCCCTTGGAGAGATCCCTTGAATAGAGCAGTTAGCTTTTGCTAGCTGCTCTTTTTTATTTGCCGGCACACTATGAGATCAAATCCATTTTTATCATAAATAATTAAGGGTCGGATTATGTTTTCTATTTACTTTCCAAAGAGGCCTTATATGCAATAATTTTATTCTCCAGCATCTTTTCTGTAATTACTAAGTTTTCTCTTTGAATCTGAATAGATTTCCTATGATCTTCTAGGAGCTGTAAACGAGCTTCTGTTGTATGCTCCCCTTCTAAATATAACCTAGCATATTCTCTTATTTTCGCTATTGGCATTTGCGTTTGTTTTAATTTCATGACAAAATGCAACCACTTTATATGTGACTCTTCATACATTCGATTCCCATTTGTATCGCGATTTGCAATTAATATATTTTCCTTTTCATAATAACGTAGTGTATGTGTACTCACTCCTATTAATTTAGCCGCCTCGCTAATTGTGTACATACTCTAACTCCCTCCACGTGCTTATCCTCATATATTTTATAGCCTTATCAAATTCATAAAAAACATTTGACTTAGAGTATACTCTAACAAATAAAATCTAACCATAATATATTTATTTGAACTTAGGGGGATTTTATATGAAATACACTGTTATTACTGGTGCGAGTTCTGGAATTGGCTATGAATCGGCTTTAGCCTTTGCAGCTCGCGGAAAGAACTTAATACTTGTAGCTCGAAGACAAGAAGAATTAGACGGATTAAAATTAAAAATTAACGAAATGAATCCAGAATTGGATGTTGTTATTCGAAGAACGGATTTATCTATCACGGAAAATGTTTATAAGCTGTATGAAAGCCTACAAGCCTTTCAAATTGAAACGTGGATTAACAACGCCGGTTTTGGTAATTTCGCCTCCATTGCTGAACAAAATTTAAATAAAATAGAAACGATGTTACATGTAAATATAGAAGCACTAACAATACTCTCCTCTCTTTTTGTTCGAGATTATTCAATGGTTGATGGCACACAACTTATTAACGTTTCATCAGGCGGTGGATACACAATCGTTGCTGATGCTGTTACGTATTGCGCTACGAAATTCTATGTAAGTGCATTTACAGAAGGTTTATCTCACGAATTGAAACAACAAGGTGCAAAACTGCAAGCAAAGGTTTTAGCACCTGGTGCAACTGAAACAGAGTTTGCAAAACGTTCATTTGATATTGATGAATTCCAATACGATAATGTTGTACCGAAATTCCACACCGCAAAACAAATGGCACAATTTATGCTTGATCTTTACGAAAGCGATAGAGTTGTAGGGCTTGTCGATGGTTCTACTTATAACTATGAGCTTAAAAATCCCATTTTTAATTTTGCGGTAAGAAAAACGAATTCAAGTTCTTAAATTCCCCTAAAATATAGATGCTCACTATTACGTAAATAATAGTGGGCCTTTTTTCTCTGAAAATTTCACCCAACATATCGAATCATCGCCACCTCATCACAATAATCCACCTTTGGACAATGTCTACAATCGATCCATACTTTCTCTGGTAACGCATCTCTATTCACAAAATCAAACCCGCACTTTTGAAAAAATTCCGTTTCATATGTTAAAGAAATGACTCTATTCACTTTTATTTTCGCTGCCTCATTTATTACATGGTTCACTAACATACGCCCGATTCCTTTCCCTGCGTATGTATGCGAGACGGCTAACGACCGGACTTCTGCAAGGTCCTCCCCTAACACATGTAAACCAGCAACCCCAACAATCTCATCGCTTTCTTTCACAACATATAAACATTGTAAATATTGATAGAGAGATAAAAGAGAACGTGGTAAAACTACTCCTTCTTTTGCATAAGCTTCAATAAGACTATAAATTTCTTTCACATCACTCGTAACCGCATTAAAGATTTTCATATTATATCCCCTTGTCCCCGATATTAATATTTATAACCTAAATTGAATTTTAATACATAATTTTATATAATAATACATCTCTCTTTTCTCCCCGTCAATCACTTTATACAAACAAAAAACCAAGCAATCTAATCGATGCTCGGTTCCTCATTTCGTATCGGCAATACCGTCGAATATTTAATTTCACGAAGTGCTAAACTCGTCTGTATCCTTGTAATACCAAGCTTATTCAGCTTTCGAATAAACTGCTCCAGCTCTTTACGATCACGATTTGCAACTTTTAATAAATAATCATACTCTCCTGTTAAACAGTGACACTCTAACACTTCAGGCATCATTTCTAATTCTTTTTCCAACACCTCAAGTTTATCCGATTGATGAATATTCGTACTCATAAAAATGAAGCATAACAAATCAAAACCAAGCTTTTCTTGATTTAAAATAGCTACTTGCTTATCAATGAACCCTTCTCCATCTAATCTTTTTATTCTTGCATGCATAGCAGCTGGTGATAAATTAACGCGTCGCGCAAGCTCAGCATTACTTACTTGAGACTCCTTCTGCAATATATCTAAAATTTGTACATCTAAATCATCCAACACCTTAATAACAGACGACTCCATTACAATTCCCCCTTTTTCCTACCGATGATTATTCGAAAAAACACCTTACAATTTATATAAAACTGAATATCATTCCGTAAATATCATTCGAAACAAAACATTTTATCAACTTTTATCCATTATACAAAATAATATATTACACAATAAAGAAAAATGCTAAAATTATTTACAATTCACATTGATTACAACAAAGGGGATTTTAATATGCCTTATTTTTATGTCTTTTTACTATTATTAACGAGCTTATTATGGGGAGGAAATTTCGTTGTTGGAAAATCGCTCGTTGATCACGCGTCTCCGATGACACTTACAAGTTTAAGATGGATGATTGCGATTGTTTGTTTATTACCAATCGTATGGTTTAAAGAAAAGAAAATCATTCCACCTCGCGCGGCAATACTTCCGTTAGTACTAATGGGGATTTCAGGGGTCGCTCTTTTTAACATCTTTCAATTTCTAGCACTAGAAAAAACATCCGCAACGAATGTAGGGCTTATTTCTACATTAAATGCGATTTCAATTGCATTATTTTCTGTTTTATTTCTAAAAGAAAAAGTAAATACACTTCAAATCCTATCCATGGTTCTTTCATTCTTTGGGGTTATTCTTGTCCTATTAAAAGGTAACTTTGCACTTTTATTTTCACTACATTTTAATAGCGGCGATTTATGGATGATTGCGGCTGTTTGTATTTGGGGAATGTATTCTGTTTGTAGTAAATGGGCAACAAAAACAACTACACCACTTATGGCAACACTATACTCTGGTATTTTCGGCGTTATTCTATTACTGCCATTTAACATAGGAAGCTTCACCGTTTCCAATATTAATACTTCTTTCCTAACATCACTTTTATATACTGGGCTTATTTCCACAGTTCTTTGTATGGTGTTTTGGAATATTGGCGTGCAAAAATTAGGAGCGACTACATCCGGTATTTTTCTAAACTTCAATCCGATTTTCACAGCTATTTTAGCATTCCTTTTCCTCGGAGAAGAACTAACGTGGATACAAATTTTCGGGACAATAATCGTTGTGACGGGATGTTATTTATTTTCTCATTTCAAAACGGTTACTGTTCAGCCAACTAGAGCTTTATTGCGAAAACATTATTAATGAAAAAACATCGTCATCCGAGTGGCGATGTTTTTATTTACTCTTCATTTCTTTTATATACTGCTTTTCCTCTTCTGGTGATAAACGTTCCGTCGCCTTGCCAGTATCTCCACCTTGAAGGCTCCATAAAAAGTTGTGCTCCTCAACAGTTTGAGAAAAATCTCCTTTTTCCCATCTATTTATAATAGAGAATAACTTCATTTTATATTGAAAACCTGTACTATTTTCAATATCTCTTTTTACATTAAAAATTTCCTTTTCTGTCATTTCTAAAAATCCCCATTTTTCAGAGGATTTTACTTTTTGGTGCACCATTTTATGCATAGTAGAAATAATTTCACCTTCACTAGCTTGTGGAGATTCTTCTGCAACTTTCTTCTCTTTTTCGTTTTCCGCTTGCTGGGTTTGAATATTTTTATTCTCTTTTTCCACATATGCAAGCAATTTCTTTCCGCCAACTATAGACGAGATGATTACTATAATTGTAATACATATTCCTACAATCCATTTAAAAAGCATTAGCTCTTCATCGCTTCCTTAACAATATGACTATCTACATACTGCTTAAACTTCACGATTTTTCCGTTCTCCAGTTGCCATACATGAACAAACTCTGCTTCAAATGATTTTCCCGTTTCTTTATAAACTCCTGAATAAACACCTTCAGCAATAATTACATCTTTTCCGTTTACTTCATGGCACATATTTACACTCGCCTTAAAATCATCCCATTCTGATCCTAATCGGCTAAATACATTTTCCATTATTGCTTCTACACCTATATAAGTTCCCCCGTACGGGAATCCTTCTGCCTCTGTCCATTCTACTTTTTCAGAGAGGGCTTCTACTAAATGTTTTGCATTTGAAGAAGCTGATCCTTCATACGTGCTTCGAATAATTTCTAAATTTGATTTAGGCATATTACTTCCTCCCGTTTTATTTATTTTTTGCACAAGTTGTAACATTTACAGTTACAACTTGTGCAAAAAAATATTTATATTGTTTTATTCTTAATCCATCAGTTGTAATCATTATAGTTACAATCATAATTCAAGTCAAGTCAACAATTTATAAATAAATTTACTTCGCTTTCATTACTTTCTCTTTTACGAAACGATCTACATATCCTTCTGCTTTTACAACGAATAAATACACACCCATTGTTAATAATGCAAGATCTAATTCATATCCTGGATTCTTTCCATCTCCTAATAAACCTGCTGCTCCATTTACCTTTACGATAGCTCCAGCTAAAATAAGAGCGAATAATAGTCCTACATATCTTACGCCTAAACCGATAATTAATAATATACCACCAACTAATTCAACTGTTGCTACGCCGTATGCAAGACCACCTGGTAAGCCGATGCTTGTAAACCATCCTGCTACGTTATCGATACCTGATTGAAACTTCGCTAAACCGTGCGCAAAGAATGTCACTCCTAACACGATACGAATAATTAAATTCCCAATATATTGGTTCATTTTGAACTCTCCTTTTTGTTTTGTTATGGTGAACTTTTATTTACAAGTCAAAACAATACGGTATTTCATTTCATTCGTCAAATACTTTTTTTAAGAAAACAAAAAACATTATCCCTTTTACGGATAATGTTTTCCTACAGAATAGTGCTAATTCAAGCTTTTACTCTATTGCACAAAAAAGTTGAAACATTTTTCCAGCGCCAACATACGGCAATAAAGACAAGTCCTCTTCTATAACCATCCCAACAACATTCACTTTCTCATCTTTAAGCAAATCATGTGTGGCAACTTGCATCTCTCCTGCATATCTACCGTACAATTCATTATCAATTGTAATGCTGCCTTTCTTTCTTGCAATTGTATGCATTGGCTGTAACACCACTTTATTTTCTTCTCGTGATTCTACAGAGCGAATGACATCACGGGCTGGATCTAGTCTATTTGTATGCACTTGTTCTACCATTTTTAACACTTCACTTTTCTCTATCAATGGCTTGTACCGCAGCGGAATAATTCCTCTACTCGCACTCGCTATCTCTTGTACACTTTCTACACTTCCGCTTATATCCCCGATTAACACCTTATCGACACCACAATCTTGTACAAGTTCTAAGTACGCTTCAAGCGGGCGCATATTGCGGTGCTTTTCTAACGTTGGTAAGCCTTCATATAACGGACCACGTTTTTCATCATCTCCCGGAATAAATGCCATCGTTTTTATTCCGCACTCATGTAAGTATTCGTTTTGTTTTTGTAAAAAGGACTTTGCTAGTCCTGTCTCTGGACGCGGATAAAAATTATGCCATGCTTCTACATTCTCTACTCGTATACTTTCTGCAAGTAACTCTTTCCAAAATGACTTTGTAATCGTACTCGCATTTAAAGCCACTTTCATCTTATGAGATACGCGCGCAATTTCTTTCGGCGTAATGCCATAATCCATTCGTAAACCAGTAATACCCCATTCTACTAACTCTTCCACATTTTCGTACGTCATTCCTAAATGGTGTAGCGATTTTGGAGAAACATCGACCATTAATTCCATTTCATTTTCAAGAGCCTGCTTCCCAAGTATTTGAATTAACTCTTTATACGTATTTGGATCATCTTCTGGTATATGAAGTGATGTAAAAATAGATGAAAATCCATTTTTCTTCGCTACTTTTAGCCACTCTTCTTGTTTCGTTACTCGTTCTTTTGCAAGATAAATTGAAACTCCGATCATATGAATCTCCCTTTCTATGAATAGAAAAAGAGAAAGGAATCCCTTTCTCTATATGTTTTCTGCCATTTCTTCTTTGAATCCGAAGAAGTACGTAAAGATGAATCCGAAAGTATATGCTACTACTAATCCAAGGAAATATAATAAATATTTATTATCAGCAATTAACGGAATTAATGATAATCCTGATACGCCGATTCCAAGTGCGGCTGTTTTCATAACGGCTTGGAATGCACCGCCGACAGCTGCACCGAGACAAGCTGTAAGAAACGGTTTCCCAAGTGGTAATGTAACACCGTATAATAACGGTTCGCCAATTCCTAAAAATCCAACTGGTAATGCACCTTTAATTACGTTACGCAGTCGTTTATTTTTTGTTTTTACAAAAATCGCAATCGCTGCTCCTACTTGCCCAGCTCCAGCCATTGCAAGTACTGGTAATAAAGGTGTTACGTGCGTTTGATTAATAAACTCCATATGAATCGGTGTTAAACCATGATGCAATCCGACCATCACGAGCGGTAAAAATGTTCCCGCAAGTACTGCTCCTGCAAACGCGCCGCCAATATTTAAAATCCCATTAATTCCGCTTGTAATTCCTTCAGATAAGAAACCTGCTACCGGCTGAATGGCTAACATCGTTACGATACTTACGACTAATACAGTAATAAGCGGCGTTACAATAATATCAACTGCATTTGGCACTGCTTTTCGAACTTGTCTTTCCACTACAACCATAAGCCATGCTGCAAAAATAACTGCAAATAATCCGCCCCGTCCGGGTACGAGTGCTTCACCGAATAATTTTACGTTCGCCATCGCTGGGTTAAAAATTAAAATACCAGCAATCGCCCCAAGAACCGGTGTCCCGCCAAACTCTTTCGCTGTATTCCAGCCGACTAAAATCCCTAAGAATGTAAAGATACCGCCACCAATGAGTAGTAACATTTGTAGCCATGTTGCATTCGGATCAGCACCTGCGTTTTTCGCAAAGTTAGCAACCCCGTTTATAATTCCTGACGCAACAAGACCCGGAATTAACGGAATGAAAATACTTCCTATTTTTCTTAAAAAGTTTTTCACTGGTGTATTATTTTTCTTCTTAATCTCTGATTTCATCTCTTGCCCGAGATCTTCAAGATGATGATCTGCCACCTCACCAATTCGCAGTCCTGTTAAACCTTCCATTTCAGCTGCTACTTTATTTACTGTCCCTGGTCCAACAACAACTTGAAGTGTCTCATCTTCAATAACACCCATAACCCCTTCAACCTTTTTCAAAAGGTCCATATTCACTTTACTTTCATCATGAAGCGTTAATCGCAGTCTCGTCATACAATGAGCAATACCACGAATATTTTTTACTCCCCCAAGTTGCTCTGAAATTTCTTTGGCCATTCTCTCTTCTTTCTTCATAATAGAATCCCCCTCCCTATTATTTTATAGTGCCTTCTTCACAAACCCTTTCGCTTCTTTTAATTTCTCCAGTGCTTCCCCATACTCACACTGCAATAACACCATAACAATCGCGGCTTTCACATTACGTTCTGCTTTTTCGTAATACTCTGCTGCTACTTCATAACTAACACCTGTTGCTTCCACAATAATTCGTTTTGATCGTTCTACTAACTTTTCATTTGTAGACTGAACATCTACCATTAAGTTTTTATACACTTTCCCTACACCAATCATAGAAGCTGTTGAAATCATATTGAGTACTAATTTTTGCGCTGTACCAGCTTTCAAACGCGTTGAGCCTGTTAAAATTTCGGCGCCTGTTTCTACTTCCACATTTAGCTTTGCATATTTACTTATTTCAGCATTTTTATTACAAGAAATACTCGCCGTGCTCGCTCCCACGCTAGCCGCGTACTTCAATCCGCCAATGACATAAGGAGTTCGACCACTTGCCGCAATTCCAATTACAGTATCTTTCTCGTTTAATCCGATACTTTTTAAATCTTCTTCCGCGAACTCTTCACGGTCTTCGGCACCTTCCACCGCTTTAGTAAACGCTTTCAATCCTCCTGCTATAAACCCCTGTACCATTTTATTATCTGTGCCAAATGTCGGCGGACATTCCACTGCGTCTAAAATACCTAAACGACCACTTGTACCAGCCCCAATGTAAATGAGTCGCCCTTCTCTTTCAAATGATTGAATTACAGTTTGCACAACCTGTTCAATCTGTTCTATCTCTTCTTCAACTGCTAACGCAACAGTTCGATCTTCTTCATTCATGCTTTGCAAAACTTCTTTTATACTCATCTCATCTAAATTCATCGTCTTTTCATTACGGTGTTCTGTCGATAAATTTTCTAACATATTACCACCTACTTTGAAATTTAATTTCATACTTTTATTATAACTTCAAGAAATTTAAAATCAATATGACTGTATTATTTTATGAAATTTAATTTCTTTTCATGACGAATTTATCCCACTTTAACTGGCAGTAAGACCCCCACCTCAAATTCAGCGAAAGCAAAGAAGATAGGTGGGGGATCAACTGCCTGTAAAAGTCCGATTGGTTCAACTAATAATAAGTGGGGGATGCCCCCCCACTTATTAAAGTTTCACTTTATGTCAGTACGCAAAAAAAGATGGGTTTCCCCATCTTCTCATTTTAACTTCCGTAACCGCAAGGCTTCTTCTCTTGTCTCCATAAATCGATCCAGCACTTTATTACCAATACGATTAAAAGTAATCACATATAAAGCATCAATCATATTCAGCTGTGTCATTCTCGAAGCAATACTCGCAATACGATGATCTTGTTCTACATCTGGCATACAAAGACGAATATCCGCCTCTTTATATAACGGTGATGATTGATCGAGCTTGGTAATCGCAATAACTGTTGCACCTTGTCTCTTCGCATATTGCGCCATTTCAAGTACATCTTTCGTACGACCAGATGTTGAAATCGCCACAAATATATCGCCCTCTTTTAAATTTGTCACAAGCGGCAACATCATATGAAAATCAGATAGCATCATTGCAGTAAATCCGAGCCTTGTAAATTTATAAGCCCCGTCCATCGCTGGAGTAGCTGATCCGCCTACTCCGTAAAATATAATTTTATCCGCATTTACAATAAGGTCTGCTGCTTTTTCCAGCTCCTTCTTATCTATAGCCGTAACGCTCGCCTCAATTGCAGCTTTATTCACATATGTAACTTTATTAAACAAGTCATACGGTCCATCTTCCGTATTCATCACTGAAAAATCGTTAATATTATAATCAGCAATCGTTAATTCGCGAACGAGTGCGATTTTAAATGCTTTAAAACTTCCGATTCCAATCGACTTACAAAAGCGAACAACGCTCGCCTCACTTGCGCCTGCATTCGTTGACACTTCTTTCGTCGTTAAGTTCGGAACAATCTCTGCATTCTCCATTATGTACATGGCAACCTTCTTTTCAGCTGGTGAAAATTGATCCATATTACTTTCAATTTTAAATAGTAATGTAGAAGCTTTCACTATTTAACCTCCACTTCTTACGGTTGCGTATCTTCTCTACTATCATTTGTATCATATAGATAAAAAGCATCATTACCAGGTGGATGATGAACAATTACAGTTCGCTCCCCTTTTTTATATGATGTTATTTCACCTTCAGATCGCTGCTTTTCCCATCCACCTATCCAAATTGCAAAGTCAGGTACAAAAGCAGTGTACTTATAGTCCTTCGGGTTTTCGTCTTCTACATAGGAAGAAAAAATAGAAACCGGAAAACCTTTCACTTTTGATTCTTTCCATGCAGTAAATGGTATACATAATGCAATAAGTATGATTACACCGATAACCTTCCCCTTCGTAATCCTCACACATTTTCTCTCCTCGACTTATCATATACGTAGATTTTACCATAATTACAACCTATTCACGCTATATGACTATTGCTTTTTTCCAATAAAAAAGAGCTTACCTACATCAGATAAGCTCTTCTTCTCTATACAAAATACTTCTTCAAAAGTGGCGGCGTAATAATCGTCGTTAATATAACAACAATTACAATCGCTGTGAAATTTTCTTTCGCTAATAAATTCGCCGCAAGTCCATTCGCTGCGATGATAAGCGCCACTTCTCCGCGCGATACCATTCCCGCACCGATACTAATAGAAGATTGAAGGTTGAATCCTGTTAGTCTTGCTCCTAAACCTGATCCGATTAACTTTGTAAAAATCGCAATAAGCGTCATAATGATAATGAACCAAAGCTGGCTTCCGATACCTTGAAATGTAATTTCCATTCCGATACTTACGAAGAACACTGGTACAAATATCGCATAAGCAATTGGCTCAATCTTATGTTCTACCTCATGCTTGTATTCTGTTTGAGAAATCGCAATCCCTGCTGCAAATGCTCCAATAATACCGGCGATTCCCATCATTTCACTGTAATACGAAAAAGAGAAACAAATAATAAGTGCTGCACTAATTAATGCTTCTGTTACGCGAAGTGGTACGAGCATCTTCATAATCCATGGAACCACTTTCCAGGAGATGAAAACGATACTTACAAAAAAGATAATTTTCTTTGCAATGACAAGCGTTACATTTACATCTTGTGTACCTAAAAAACTCATCACAAATGCTAATAAAATAACAACAATTACATCATCAAATACAGCTGCCCCTAAAATCGTCGTACTTTCTCTCGTATTCATTTTCCCTAAATCTCTTAATGTTTGAACAGAAATACTAACCGAAGTGGCACAAAGTAATAACCCTAAAAAGATCGCATGCGACTGTAACATTCCAAACGCAAGTCCTGCTAAATACCCACCAAGGAATGGGAAAATAATCCCTCCCATCGCTACTGCGAATGCAGATTTCAAATTCCGATTTAACTCTTCTAAATCCGTTTCAAGCCCCGCCATAAACATAAGTAGTAAAACACCAATTTCACTCAGTTCATCAATCAATTCAGAACTATTAATAATACCAAGCACAGCCGGACCGATAATAATACCAACAATTAACTTACCAAGTACAGAGGGCTGGCCGAGTCTTACACTAATATCACCAGCTAATTTCGTACAAAGTAAAATGACGACAAGTT
Source organism: Bacillus cereus group sp. MS39 (assembly GCF_040448665.1). Lineage (NCBI taxonomy): Bacteria > Bacillati > Bacillota > Bacilli > Caryophanales > Bacillaceae > Bacillus > Bacillus cereus group sp. MS39. Next base: position 4,571,813 of record NZ_CP123058.1, read on the forward strand.
CAAAATAAAATAACATAACATCTTCTCCTACTTTATAAAGTAAAACTTTTATGAGCGTTTTTGTCACTCTGTTAACCCTCGTCCATTCCTGCCAGTAGTTTCCCCTATTCATAAGCATTTTATTTGTCATATTTTTATTTGACAAAATATTCTGAATTATATTAAGATTAATCCAGCAATTTTAAAAAACTAGACACCATAACTGTACCTCCATTTACTTACGTACTCTTTTCTAGTGGGCTCATACTATATTCGCAGTTATGGAAATGAAAAAACGGGGGGAGAGTCCAAAGTGAAGTCATTATTACGAAAAAAAGCGCTTAGTACTGAATCACCACGGCAGTTAGATAGAACATTAACTGCACTTGATTTAACGTTTTTAGGAATTGGCGCCGTAATTGGGACAGGGATCTTTGTATTAACAGGTATTGTCGCAGCGAAACATTCTGGTCCTGGTATTATGTTATCATTCCTTATTGCTGCATTTACTTGTGCTTGTGTAGCCTTTTGTTATGCTGAATTTGCTTCTTCTATTCCTGTCTCAGGAAGTGTGTACACTTACGCATATATGACAGTCGGAGAAGTCGTCGCCTTCATCGTCGGCTGGTGTTTAATGCTCGAATATTTACTTGCAGTCGCGGCAGTAGCTGTCGGTTGGTCTGGTTATTTACAATCTTTACTACAAGGATTTAACATCCATCTGCCCACCATAATAGCCTCGGCCCCTGGCGTAGGAAAAGGCGGTATTATCGATTTACCGGCTGTTTGTATTTTACTACTCATTACGGGACTTTTAAGTTTCGGTATACGCGAAAGCGCACGCATTAATAATATTATGGTTCTTATCAAGTTAGCTGTTATTATCGCCTTTATCGTAGCAGGGGCAAAATATGTAAAACCTGAAAATTGGACTCCGTTCATTCCATTCGGATACGACGGTATCATTACTGGGGCTGCCACTGTATTCTTCGCCTTCTTAGGCTTTGATGCAATCGCAACCGCTGCAGAAGAAACGAAAAAACCACAGCGTGATTTACCAATTGGCATTATCGGTTCCCTTCTTATTTGTACTGTTTTATACATGATTGTATCTTTCGTTTTAACAGGTATGGTTCCGTATACACAATTAGATGTTTCTGATCCGGTTGCGTTTGCCTTACATTTCGTTGGCGAAGATACAATTGCAGGACTACTCGCTGTTGGAGCGATGACTGGAATGACAACCGTTCTCTTAGTCGTTATGTATGGACAAGTTCGCGTTTCGTATGCAATGAGCCGCGACGGTTTACTTCCAAAAGCGTTAGCACGTGTGAATAAAAGAGTAAAAATCCCTTTATTAAACACGTGGATTACTGGCGTTGTGTCAGCTTTATTAGCAGGACTTTTAGACTTACATTTACTAGCGAATTTAGTAAACATCGGTACGTTAACAGCATTCACATTCGTTTGCTGCGCTGTACTTATTTTACGAAAAACACATCCTGATTTAAAACGTGGATTCCGCGCACCTTTCGTACCTGTATTACCAGTTGTCGCCATTCTTTGCTGTTTATATTTGATGATTAATTTGTCTAAAACGACATGGATTAGCTTTATAGCTTGGCTTATAGTTGGCTTATGTTTCTATTTCTTCTACTCTAGAAAACATAGTCATTTAGCTACTGAAAAAACAAATGATGAAGAGAAAAAAGCATAACAAAATAGCTCGCCAATAAAACGGTGAGCTATCTTTCTGTATTATTATATTTTTTCGTTAACGATTGTAAAATGAAAAATATGCCGATGCAAGCTGTAAACGATGCCCAATTTCCTATCGGTGTAGCGTATTTAAAAACGCCAATACCTACAAGCAATAGGAAAATAATCACCTGATATATAAGCTTCCACTTTTGCATATATTCCCTCCTTTACTTCGTTCCCTTCTTTTTCTTCTTCCATGCATTTAAACTATCAAAGAAGAAATTAATAAATAACGTGCCTAAACCCGCTAATAAAAACGTCATTAAAAATAGAACCCATATACTTTTCTCTTTTAAGAAATAATATCCTACAAGGAGCACAACCGCGATCCATACATATTCAAGAATTCTTTTTAGCTTTTTCTCTTCCAAATTATTCGCTCCTTCATTCTATGCTACTTTTAGTATAACAAAAAAGAAGCCTATCATGATAAGCTTCTTTTTCTTCTCTCTTATTTGTTCATACTTTTTTCAACGAGTGAAATCGCATATTCTATCGTACGATTCATCGTTTCTACTTGTGCATCTTTTACTTTCGCATCTTTTAATACAGCTTCTGCCACTGTAATTTTTTGACTCAATGATTTCACTGAACCATCCGTTACATTTGCAGCTTGCGCTTTTTTCACCACTGTTTTTGCAGATTCAATATTGATTTGTAATTTTTCTTTCGGTGTTTTAGGTTGTTCTTCTGCCACCTTTGATTGTACAAATGCTACATTAGCTGTTTTTAATTCGTTATACGTTTGAACGATTTGCTCTCCAGTACTTCCTACATTTTCAAATGCTTGCTTTGCATTGTTATAGCTTTTCTCTAGTTCTTGAAATGCTTCTTTTGAATATTGACCTGGTTTGTCACCAAACTCATATTTACCAGCTAACACTTCTTTCACTTTCCCAAGCTCTTCATATAACGTGTTTACTTGCTCTAACTTCGTGCGGTTAGAAAACTCATTGTACGCTGCTAATACTTCTGAAGAACTTAACGCTTTACTATATAATCTTGCAAGCGCGATTTGTCCATTTAACGGAATACCGCCATTTCCATTACTATCTGGGTCAGCTCCAAATGCAAATGGTACGTTTGGATGATACACTTTTCCTTGAGCTGGTTGGCTATTTACTTTTTTACCATCTACGTAAATAGCTACTTCACTTCCGTTATATGTTCCTGTTAAGTGATATGTTTTGTTTGCTTCTAGCTGAACTCCAACACGCTTATAACTACCACCAATATGAGCCCACAATTCAACATATCCACTTCCTGTAGATTCAAATCCAATTCCGCCACTCTCTGTATTTTGTAAAATACCTTGTCCACGAATTTCATTCATTGAAAATACAGTTTCTAACGTAAATGTATTTGCTGCTTTCTCTTTTTGTGCTGCTGAAAACGGAAGGTATCCAAATGTATTTGCTTGTCCATTCAATTTCATTACATTTGTTTTTAAAGCTTTATCGTATGCAATAGATACATTCCCTTTCACATCGCCTTTCGTCCCAAACAATGAGTTATCTTTAAACGTGCCATCTAAGAAATTCACATCAAAGACATCTGACTTTGGTACTTTTACATTCGGGTCAATATTATCTTTTTTCGTAGTGATTTCTGCTGTTAACGGTTGTGCGCTTTCATTACCAAATGAATCAATCGCAACGACTTCAAGTGTATATGTTTTCCCGTCATCTAATCCTGCCAGTGTAAACGTAAGATCTTTTGGCACTGGGTCACGATAAAACTCTGAGAATGCTAACAACTTGTTTTTAATTTCTCCTGTTTGCTTATCTCTAGCTTGTACACGATAAGAATGGACAAGTAGGTTATCCAGTGCTTGCGGGAATGTCACCGTTGCCGCATTTTCTGTTACATTTGATACCGCAAGCTTTGCATCTTTAGCAAAGTAAGGCTTTTCTTTATCACGATCTTCTACATGTGTAAATGTATCTTTCTTTGCTGGTAATTTAATTTTCCAAGGCTTGCCTGTCCAAGAATTCGTATGGAAATCACGACGATTAATTGTTACCTCTTTATCATCTACTTCTACTAATAAACCCTGGCTTAACGTACTAGCTCCTGGCGGGATATTCCCTTGTACTTTACCACCTTCAACCTCCATATAACTTACTGAAGATGTACCAACTGATGTAAAGTCTTTTTGATGAATTGATCTTGGATCGTCTAACGGGTAATGCGAATGACCTGAAAACGTGATAACCTGCGGGTATCCTTTTAACACCTCATTAATTTTCGCACTATCTTTCGTTCCCCACTCTTGACTACCGTATACTGTATCTTTAATATGTTGGTGTAAAAATACGAAAATTGGTTTTTCTGGATCATCTTTTTGTGCCTTTGCCATTTCTTCTTTTAACCAATTAATTTGCTTGTCCGAATAATATCCATGAGTTGTCCCATCCTCTGGAGACATAACAAGGAAGTGATACCCTTTCACCACTTTATGATAGTAAATCGATTCCATTCCTGTTTTTTCTAAGAAACGCTTCTGCGCTCCCTCTACAGATAAACCGTTCCAATAATCATGGTTACCAAGAGAATTCATTCGTACTGCATCTTTATTTGCATTTTCATTATACACTTGCATGAAACGATCATATTGCTGCAGTGATCCTGAATCAGTAAAATCTCCCACAATTACGAACGCATCTTGTTTAGGTGCAAGTGTATTAAGTTGCTCGATTGCTCGTTTCCAGCGAAACGTATCATCCGTTCCACTATTTTTAATATGTACATCACTTACGACTGGAAAAACTATTTTCTTTTCACTTGGTGCCTTTTCTTGCTTTTTCTCTTCCGCTTTGACTGATGTACTCCACGGAAATGATACGAATGCTAATACAAAAACCATTAATAACCCAATAAGACCTTTTACTTTTCGTAAAGCTGTTCTTTCCACTTGAATCCTCCTCATAATAATTGATTCATTACAAGGGCTATTTTATCTAAAACATATTAATGTCGTTTAAATAACAAATAAATTTTATTAGATTTTTGTAAATATACAGTTAATTAAAAGTTAAGTCCAACATTCCTCGTACTATTGTATACAACCACCTTTTGTCTAAAAGAGTCTGATCATTCTTTTCCTATGACTATTCACATATAATCTTTTCTATAACACTAATGATAAGTTAAGGTTTAAGCCTATTAGACAATCTTAATTTTAAAAATTTTCTTCTTTTCTTAACACATCGGCCATGCTTCTACATTTAATAGTAGTAAAAGACAACTTAAAAAGGAGGGGTTGTATTGAAGAACAAAAAAAATATTGGCTGTTTCGCTCCTTTATCTATCATTTGCCCAAACCCTTGTCCACCGCCCCCTCCTCCAAATCCAAGTTGTGAGCGAGTAACAAATGAATTTGCAGGGAATTTCCTCATAACTAACAACACCATTCCCTCTATCAAAGATGCACTACAATCAATGATACTGTGGCAAAGTGATGGGATACTACTTATATCAGGTACTGTCTCGGTTTACAATAGTACTAGCAGCACAGAGGCAATTACAATTGAAATCGTTGGAGCAGTAACTAATATTTTCACTGTCTTTCCTGGCAATACTATATCTTACACAGGAAAAGACTTACAATCTGTCAGTATTATTAATATACAAAGTGATCCTTCACTATATTTAGAAGGCAAGTACTGTTGCCAATTTACATGTTGCTTATAGAATACCAATTTCATTACTTTCTCAATTTAAAAAAGCATACCATTTACGGTATGCTTTTTTTATGAAATCGGATAACGTACAGTAATACAAAACTCTCCTTGATTAACAGTTGTTCCTGTCGTAGTAATTCGAACAGTCGTAAAATATCGTACAGTGAAAGTACCACTACTTTGTGGCTGTACAGTAATTGTATCAACTACTGTAGCACCTACTAAAAAATCCACTGTAATCGGGTTCGCACCTACATCATATTTCACGTAACCTGAACCATATACTTCTTGCGTGATGTTATTTGTATATACAATTTGAGTACCAGCACCTGTAATAGACCAGTCTGTACATACTTGATCTTGTACAAGCGTTTTATTCGAACAACAAGACAAACTGGAACTTCTCATTCCCATTTCGATCCTCTCCTATTCTGCTATGAAAGTGGATAACGTGTTGTAATACAAAATTCTCCTTGATACGTTCCAGCAGGTGTTGCAGGTAACACAACTTGTATACTATCAAAGCGGCGATACGTAAAAGCAATACTCGTTCCTGGGTTTAATGTTTGTGTATCAATTGTAGCCCCAGCAGAATCCAGTGCTTCTACAGTAATCGGACCTGGTCCAACATCATATTTAACAAAACCAGTACCCACTACGTTTTGGTTAATATTATTTGTATAGAGAACATTATCAATTGCTGCCGCAACTACAGTAGCAGACCACGGACTACACACTTTATCTTGCACATAATTTTTATCTGGACAGCAAGTTAATGCTGACCCTGAGCACTCACAAGACATAGTTGTTTCCCCTCTCTCGTTTATATTCCCTATATGTGTATGTCCCTCAGAGTCTTTTGCCTGTACTATTCATCTATTTTCACAAAATGTGCAAATTCCAATACCAATGACTAGATAGATTCCGATCTATTTCGTTTTTTCATAAATTTATAGATTAAGATACCACCGACAATAATAACAACGACTGCTAATATCGGTAACATATATTGACCAACAACATCTGCTGCTTTTGCCCAATGCGGACCTAATTTCATTCCAAAATAAATATACAAAGTCGTTAATGGGAACATTGCTACAAATGTATATATGCTAAATTTCCATATGTTCATTTTCGCCATACCACACGGAACAGAAATAAGTGTTCGAACTCCCGGTACAAAACGTCCAACAAACGCTACAACTGGCCCATATTTCTCAAAGAAATCATCTGCTTTTTGAATTTGTTCTTCTTTTATAAAGAAGTATTTCCCATACTTTATTAATAGGGGGCGACCACCGTAATAACCGAGTGCGTATAACGTTAATGGTCCTGTCGTTCCGCCAAGTGTCCCTGCTAATACAGCTAACCAAAAATTCATATCACCCTCGTATACCCAATACCCAACCATGGGCAAAACTACCTCTGCTGGAATAAATTCAAACGTTAATGCTAACACAACTCCAAAATAAGAAAACTGCTTTAAAAACTCAATTATATCTAAAATAATTTGCTCCATATTTTTAACTCCTATCCTACGTTTACGTTATGCTTTTCTTGTAATTGAACTGGTGCCATTTTTACAATTCGGTTCAAAATGAATAACACAATTCCAATATCATCTAAAATACCGATAAACGGCAGGAAGTCTGGAATTAAATCAAGCGGCATCGCAACATACCCAACTAAAAAAGCAACAGATAAAATTTTCTTCTTTATTGAAACCTCTTTTGAAGTAAAAAAGTCAAATAGGAATGGAACGAAACGACGGACATGAAATACAACTCTTAATCTACTAATAAGTTTTTTCATTTTTATTTCTCCTCTCTTTGTATACAAAAAGGACCCTACCAAATATGGTAAGGGTCCTAAAAAAGACAATAAGGGGCCTTTACCATTGCTGGTAAAGGTCTCACTAACAACGAAACGTTGCCAATAAAGCCGAGGGTTTCTCCCTGTAATGACGACTTTACTGTAATAAGTTACTCCCCTTTATATACACAATTTTATACAATCACATTAAAATATTTGGAGGGGCTTGTCAATATTTTTTTCATCCACCATTCAAGTTATTGCACTATAAATAATACTATGCTGTATTCTCCGCTGAAACAATTTGGACTTTAAAACGATCTGGATCATAGAAAGTTACCCTTATTTCTTCACCACATCGTTCTTCTAAAAATGCTACTTGATAAAACTCTAACTTTTTCTTTATCCGCTCAATGTTTGTAGTTCTTAAAAATATTTCCTTCACTGATGATGTGACGGTCTCTCTATATTCTCCCAGTCCCCTGTTTACAACAAAACAAATTCTCGTTGAACCGATATCATACCAAACACCTGTTACACGTAATTGTGGTCTTTCCTTGCTTGGCTTAAAGCCTAGAATCCCTTCGTAAAAGTATAATGTTTCCTTTAAATTTTTAGATTCTAATACAATGCATGTTGTAATCCTTTCCATCCGCACTCCTCCTGTCTCTATTAGTTTTCTATATGTGTCATAAATCTTAATTATGTACGAATACAATACGTAGTGATGAATATTTCATTAATAAAGGAGGCTTATAACATGGATAAATACATGAAATCCTACATACCTTATCATGGTCCAAACGATCCTTGTCCTCCAATTGGGAAAAAATATTACTCAACTCCCCCCCACTTATATATGGGCTTTCAACCAGCTAATTTACCCCAATTCCCACCAAAAGAAGCTTTAAGAAAAGGGACTCTATGGCCAGCATTTTATGATTACTATGAAAATCCTTACAAAAAAGGACGGTGAATAAAAACGTGACACAAACATTGCCTAATGAATATTACAAATGGATTGAAGAACTGCAAGAACTAGACTTTGTCTTAGTTGAACTTACCCTCTATTTAGATACGCATCCCGACGATACTGCCGCTATAAATCAATTCAATGATTTTTCTTATAAACGAAGAGTACTACAACAAAAAATTGAAGAAAAATACGGACCACTTCAGCAGTTTGGAAATAGTTATTCTAACGCCCCATGGGAATGGAGCAAAGGACCGTGGCCATGGCAAATATAAAGGAGAGAAACTATGTGGATTTATGAAAAGAAATTACAATATCCTGTTAAAGTAAGTACTTGTAATCCCGCACTCGCAAGATTATTAGTTGAACAATATGGTGGTGCGGATGGTGAATTAGCCGCTGCTCTTCGCTACTTAAATCAGCGTTACACGATTCCTGACAAAGTCGTTGGCTTACTAACTGATATCGGTACAGAAGAATTCGCACACCTAGAAATGATCGCTACAATGATTTATAAATTAACAAAAGATGCAACACCTGAACAAATGAAAGCTGCTGGATTAGACGCACAGTACGCTAATCATGATAGCGCTTTGTTTTATCATAATGCTGGTGGTGTTCCTTTTACTGCTACTTATATTCAAGCAAAAGGAGATCCTATCGCAGATTTATATGAAGATATTGCTGCTGAAGAAAAAGCAAGAGCAACTTATCAATGGCTCATTGATTTATCTGACGATCCCGACATAAATGATAGCTTGCGCTTTTTACGTGAACGAGAAATTGTCCATTCACAACGTTTCCGAGAAGCAGTTGAAATTTTAAAAGAAGAACGTGATAAAAAAATATTTTTTTAAAACACGTATCCTAGCGATATGTGTTTTTTTACGTTAAAGATTAAATCCTTCTTATTAAACATACAAATAGTATATTTATTCGATTTAATGCATTATTTTTTAATATTTTCAAAATTCCCTATTGCTTTCTAGTCATCAGACCTTTAAAATAGTAACAGTTACTCGACAAATTATTTGAATTTTCGACAAAAACACTCATTAGGAGGATTTTCTTTATATGCGTACAACTTTAAAACCAGCGCAAATACTTTCGATTAGTTTATTACTATTCGCAGTTTTCTTCGGTGCTGGTAATATGATTTTTCCGCCCCTTCTCGGTCTTTCTTCTGGAGAAAATATGTGGATTTCCATTACAGGATTCATTATTACAGACGTCGGTTTATCTTTACTAGCTATCGTCGCTGTTGCCCTTGCCGGTGGTAGTTTCAACACTTTAGCAAGCCGTGTTCATCCAAAATTCGCAGCAATATTCGCTATCATTATTTATCTTTCAATCGGCCCACTATTTGTTATTCCACGAACTGGATCTGTATCTTACGAAATTGGGATTGCACCACTTTTCCCAGACCAATGGTACTCTATGTTAATCTTTAGTGCGATTTTCTTTACAGTCGTTTACTTCTTATCATTAAATCCATCAAAATTAGTAGATCATATTGGAAAAATATTAACGCCAATTTTACTTGGAATTATTGCAATTATGGCAACAAAAGCGATTCTTTCACCAGGAACGTTTGCAGAACCTGTTGGTGACTATAAAGAAATTCCATTTTTCAAAGGATTTCTTGAAGGATTTTTAACGTTAGATGCAATCGGTGCTCTCGTATTATCAACGATTGTTGTAAATGCAATTCGCCAAAATGGTATACAAGAGAAGAAATCTATTGCGAAATATACAATTATTTGTGGGAGCATTGCAGCCCTATTCTTAACAATTGTTTATTTCTTACTCGGTTATATCGGCGCTTCAAACGGAAACTTGGGACAATTCGAGAACGGTGGTCAACTATTAGCTACTGTTATGTACCAATTCTTTGGGACAAGCGGTAATGTTTTATTAAGTATCGCCATTATCTTCGCTTGTTTAACGACTGCAATCGGCGTTGTAAGTGCATTCGCAAACTATTTCGCAACAGTACTAACAAATGTTTCCTACAAAAAACTCGTACTATACGTTTGTATCTTTAGCTTCGTTATTTCAAACTTAGGTTTAAGTTTATTAATAAAAATTACATTACCTGTATTAATTATTTTATATCCAATTACGATTATTTTAATTTTCGTATCATTTATAGATAAATATACGAAACGTAAACCTTCTGTCTACATCGGAGCAATGATCGCAGCATTCCTTATTAGCTGTATTCATGCACTTGATAATGTGGGAATGATTCCAAGTTTTATTGCTAATATCGTACACACAATTCCTTTTTACAACTTAGGAATCGGCTGGATTATTCCGGCAATCATTGGTGGTATAATTGGATACTTTATTCCACAAACAGAAGCTAAAGGTGAAGTTTCTACAAAATAAAGAAAAGAAGCAAGCAGTAATTGTGCTTGCTTCTTTTTTATTTTCACATCGTATGTTTAAAAGTAAATAACTCTTCTTTTGACTGCACAGCAGATTGTTCCTCTTCTACTACGTCCTTCTTTATCTCTCCCCCTAACCTTACTTTCATCATTGCCTCTTCGATACTTTTTACAATCATATTTCCTGAAAAAATAGTCAGTCCAAAAAATGTAATGGGAACGAGAGGAATCCACGGATGCACTGTTAATGATCTAAAATAGACCCCAATTAAACCTGACCATTCATGTGTGTAAGAGTCTATTTCTTCTATCGGTCCTAAAAACTTAACCGTTCCGCCGAAGAATATTTCCAGTAATCCTAAGTGCAGTAAAATAGTCAGAGTCTGCGTAAACTGCTGAAAAAATACAAGTATAAACGTCATATAGAGATGCGGAAAAATATGTTTTATAACAATGTGCCTTCTCGATCCACCCAGTATGCACGCAGCTTCAATAAATTCTTCGGTTCTCAATTTACGGACTTCCTTCGCAACATACAATGCAATAACTGGCATCACAAGCATTACAAGTAATAAAACTTGAAACGAAGCCCTTTCAAAAAAGGTTGTTGTTTCCTCTCCACTCCCAAATGCATTTGCAAAGTGAAGAAAGAAATACGCAATCATAACTGTTGGAATAACTGTAAAACTATCAAAAAAAGCCTCGATTTTTGAAAAACCTCTTTTTACATATGTTCCAAGCATAACACCGAAAAACACACCTATCACCATTCTAAGTGCCGCAATTAAAATAGATATACCAATTGTCCACTTCGCGCCTTCAATGACTAAATGTAACAGGTCGTATCCTTTTCGGTCTGTCCCGAGTAAAAATTGTAATGAAGGTGAGAAGGGTGGCACTTCTGGATTTCCAGCCGCATCATATTGCAACGTAACTTTTTTAATCTGTCCATCATTCCATATCGTATTTCCGATGCTCAAAAGAACTAATAGGAGAAGAAACCCAATGCTTATCCAAAATCTTTTATCGCGTTTTATATACGTCCACATATTATAGTCTCTCCTTCATCGCAGCTGGAATGAGATAATGAAACAATTTAAACAAAATAAAAATCGGAATATAAATAAGCAGCACACTAACGATGAAAACCTCAACCCTAATACTCTCATACGATTTCAAAAACATAAAAATACCACCCGTATTAAAAATCCATTCTATAATATATAAATTAGATAACATAAAAAAGATATTCGTTTTCGCAAAGAAAAGTGTACTAAGCAACACATTTCGTAAAATATGACGATTTAAAATATGAAAGCGCCCCAGCCCTTTCGCCTTAGCAAATAATACATAATCTTTTTCTAGCTCATTTTCGAAACGAAGCACTAACATTTTTACAAACAGAATCGTAGTCGGTATACTCAAACAAAATATCGGCAATCCTCTAATCGACTCGCCTCCGATTGACGCAATTTGAAAAGGTAAAAAGCCTGTTTGTTTAAAAACCCATACAACTAAAATTTGCGATAACAAAATAAGTAAAATGTCTGGAATAGATTCTAGGAAGATAAGAAATGATTTAATACGATGTTGTATACGAGGTGAACTACTCATAATGACATAAACAATACAAAATGCTACAAATAATGAAATGAAAAAAGCAGCTAAAAATATAACAATTGTTTCTTTATAATGAACAAACAACTGCGGAAATAAAAATTTATCTCCCACATATTTAAAATTGGAGATGTCCATTAAATTCACAAACACTTCTTGTAAACTCTTTATGTACTGTGATGCATGCAGCTCAAATCCATAAAATAGTTTCGGCAATGTCCCTAAACAAATAATACCCAAAATCGAAATAAGAAATTGAATCGTCACTTCCATCCCATTCAGAAAAACTTTTTTGACCACGTTTTCCCTTCTCTCTATATATAATTTACCTTCTAATTTTATTCTTAATTTTCTGAATTGTAAATATTTATATAAAAAATCACTAGGTTATGATCCTAGTGATTCTTTATGCGCATGCCCTTCTCTTTTCGCAAACGGCATATACAAAATAAAACATCCAATAAGCGCTGCGAGTTCTAATGAAATAATATAGTAAGGGTGCGGCCCTAACATATCAAGTAATGAAGCAGTTTCTGGCTTACGAGCTAAAAACATATAATTACCGCCTGTTTTGTAATTCACAAACGAAACAATTGGAATCAATATGTTTAAAAATATCATTGTGCGTTTAATAGATTGTACTGTCGGACGATATCCTTCCACCCATGTCATAAAGAGTGGTGCCCAAATGAGCAATATATGCGCGATAAAATATTCAATGAAACGAAAATGCGGAAAAGCATATTGCAAGTTTGGTGTTAAAATAGCTTGTGATGCACCGATAATTCCTGTAAAAAATACAATCTCATATATTCGGTAACTTTTCGTTACAATCATAATCGATGCTAACAATAAACTAATCGTACATAACTCAAATGGTAATGAAGTGCCTAGTTCAAAAATCCCCGCTTTCCATTCCCACATATGGAGCCCAATTTCACTCCCAATAAATAAAAATGCAATCGCATATCGAACCGTTATATTCCACTCACTTTGCCGTAATACATCTTGGTATTGATACAGAAAAAATATCGCCACCAACATAATAAATAATATAAGGACGTGTTGCCTTGAGTATGGAATAAATGGTTTTAATGGATGCGCACTAAAATAAGCTTCCATCTTCCCTCCTCCTCTCTTTCATACAATATTATTGTAAGAAAGAAACGACGAGTCAATTCATTTGCTTACACTAGGACAAGATCTACCTTACATTTACATATTCATACCTTACAAAACTGTAAGGTTATTGTAAGCTAAAACGATTTGTCAGATTCTTCACCTCTTCTATACTTAATGTAGATACTAAAACGAGCGAAAAGGTGATAAATAGATGAAGAAGAAAAATAAAGTGTTAATTACTAGTGTAGTAGCAATCGGTATTGCAGCTGGATCATATTTTGCATTTGCTGGCGGTAGTTCAGAAGTAGCAATGGCATATAGCGGTTATAAAGTAACAGAAAAACAAATTGAAAACGCGCAAAAATTTGGCGGTGAAGTCATTCCAAACGGCATCGAAACAATTTCATTTGATCCAACAAAAGGTACGTACGAATTAGCTGTAAAAAAAGGTGACGAAGTAAAAAAAGGACAGCTTCTATTTAAATATAATGATCCTACTGCGAAACAAGGTGTAACAGAAGCAGAAATGCAAAAGAAAATCGCACAAAAAGAAGTAACATTGTTCCAAAAACAGATTGATGCAGCGAAACAAAAATTACAAAAAGATAAAAATGCAGGCCTTCCTGCTGAAGCATTAAAAGCTTCAGAAATCGAAGTGCAACAATTAGAATCGCAACTTGAAATGAAAAAGTTTGAAGTTGAAAAATCTGATGAAATGATTAAAGCAGCAAAAGAGAGAGTAAGCAATCTTTCTGTAACAAGTCCTGCTGATGGCGTAATTGATGATATCGTGAAAACTGCTGATGAAAAAACAGGTATGAGCGGCATTACACTTCGCCACGCTGGGCCATTTAAAGTAAAAGGTCAACTTTCTGAATATGAGCTTGCTAGTATGAAAGTCGGGCAAGAAGTAACTGTTTCATCAAAAACGGTCGCTGGTAAGACTTGGACAGGAAAAGTAACAGAAATCGGTTCTACACCATTAAAGAGCATGGATGAAAACAAAACAGTTTCTAACTATCAATTCACTGTCACATTAGATAATAGTGAAGAATTACAAAACGGCTTCCACGTTTACGTAACAAGTAAATCTGGCGAAGCAACTGGTACGATTGTTCCGAAAAGCAGCATCGTGAAAAAAGGTGACAAAAATGTTGTCTTCGTTGTAAAAGACGGTAAAGCGAAAGAACAAGCTGTTACTGTTGAATTCGAGACTGATAGCGAAGCAAAAGTTTCTGGAGTGAAAAAAGGAGAGCAAATTATCTCTAAACCTGAAAAAGACTTAAAAGATGGTATGGAGGTCGTCGCCCGATGATTAACTTAAAAGGCATCACGAAATCTTTCCAAAATGGTGCAGAATCCGTTCAAATATTACACGGCATTGACGTAACACTGAACCAAGGAGAATTCACTTCTATTATGGGACCATCTGGTTCTGGTAAATCAACACTAATGAACATTATCGGTTGCTTAGATAAACCAACGACAGGTGCGTATGAACTAGCTGGTCAAAATATTTCAAACATGTCTGAGACAGAACTTGCACGCGTTCGTAATAAAGAGATTGGGTTCGTATTCCAAAACTTCATGTTATTACCAAGACTTACAGCACTTCAAAATGTAGAGCTACCTCTTATTTACGCTGGAGTCGATAAAAAAGAAAGACGCGAGCGCTCATTAGCCGCTTTAACAAAAGTAGGTTTAGCTGATCGTGCTACTCACCTACCGAACGAATTATCAGGTGGACAAAAACAGCGTGTCGCAGTCGCACGTGCAATCGTAAATAATCCAAAGTTCATTTTAGCCGATGAACCGACAGGAGCACTTGATACGAAAACAAGTACACAAATTATGGATCTCTTTTACGAATTAAACAAACAAGGCTCAACAATCATTATGATTACCCATGATCGTGAAATTGGGGAAGCTGCAGCAAGGCAAATTGTAATTCGTGACGGAAACATCGTCCAAGATTGGAGAGGTTAATTTTGAACACGAGTGAAAATATACGCATGGCCCTTTCCTCTATCTTTGCCCACAAAATGCGTTCTATCTTAACGATGCTAGGTATTATTATCGGTATTAGTGCCATCATTACTATCATTTCAATGGGTGATGGTACTAACGCAAAGTTTAAAAAAGAGTTAGGCCAAGGAAAAGATAATGAAGTAACGATTTACTACAACAATCCTGATTATGGAACGGATAGTGCCAAAATCACACCTGATATGCTAAACCGTCTTCAAACCGTACCAGGCGTTAAAGATGTGTATCCAGATGTAAGTATGAAAGTAAAAGCATCTGCTGGTTCAAAAGATGTAAATCTTGATTTAAAAGGTGGAACAGGCGCCTTTATGACAGATTCGAAAATAAAATTAGTTCACGGTCGTGAATTAAACGACAGCGAATTAAACCAAGCAATCCCTGCTGTTATATTAAATGAAGAAGCTTTCAACAAATTATTTAGTGGTTGGGAATCAAATCAATACACAGATATAAAAGGAAAGCCGTATAAAATAGTCGGTGTATACGAAACGAAAAATGAGTTCGGAATGGCTATGCCTGAAGGTTACACATCACTTGAAAACGCGCCTGTCATTTCAGGAGTAAATGAGTATGACTCTGTAAGATTAACGATGACCTCTCCAACAGAACGTAAAAGTGTAGAAAAACAAGCCGTTTCTGTTTTAAACGAAATGAAAGCTCCTAAATTTGAGCACAAATTCGAAGCACAAGATTTAGGTGAATTTACGAAGCAATTAGACGAATCCATTGGCATGATGAAAATGGTATTCGGTGGTATTGCTGCTATCTCCTTACTTGTTGGTGGTATCGGCGTAATGAACATCATGCTTGTATCTGTAACAGAACGTACACGTGAGATTGGTATTCGTAAAGCACTTGGTGCAACGCGCGGTAAAGTATTAACACAATTCTTAATTGAATCTTGTATTTTAACAGGACTCGGTGGTTTCATCGGATTCATGCTCGGTATCTTCTTCGCTTGGATCGTCTCAATCTTTGCTGGATGGCCACTCGTTGTCTCAAAAGAACTTGGACTTCTTGCAGTAGGTATCTCAATGTTAATCGGTATTATATTCGGTTTACTTCCAGCTAACAAAGCTGCAAAACTGGATCCAATTGAATGTTTACGATATGAATAAATAAAAAGCGTAGGATTTTACACTCCTACGCTTTTTATTTATCCCGCTTTAATGGGCAGTAAGACCCCCCACCTCAAAATTCAGCGAAAGCAAAGAATTTAGGTGGGGGATCAACTGCCCATTAAAGCCCAATTGGTTCAACTAATAATCAGTGGGGGAGGAAGAATCCCCCCCACTGATTAAAGTTTCACTTTATCTATTAAATCGTGTTTCTTCTATTATATATGTTTCACGTTATCAACATCTTTAATTATTTTAACCTACTAAAGCTATTATAGAATCCTATTATTGCAAAAATAATATGTGACAGACTAAAATCAAGGCGTAATTTTTTCCATACCTCGACTTATTTTGTAACAATTATAACGATATTTCATTAAATTTCACCTCATTTCAATCTCTCCACAGCGAAAATAGTTATTTTTACATAACTAATCACCTGTTCTAACAGCAAAATACGCCATTTTTGTAACGACTACGAAATTATTACGTAATAATACTGAAACATTGTTAACCTATTAGAAATTGAAATACTCCCCTTTTTATGCATCTTATGCTCAAACCTCCCCTAAAAACTATAAGAAAGCGCTTTTAGGATATTACTGGAATTATTACAGAATATTAACGCCCCGTTACGAAAGCTTTGTAATTCTATGTTTTTCGCAAATAAGAAAATAATGGTTGCTATAATGAGGTCAACGAAAACAAATGCAATGGAGGCTATTATGAAAAAATTTATGGGTATAGCAACAGCAGCGGTTTTTGGTCTTGGGATTTTCACAACATCTGCTAAAGCAGAAACAATCGTAACGACTGATGTACTAAATGTACGAGAAAACCCAACTACTGAATCACAAGTTGTCGGAAAGTTATTAGATGGATATAAAGTTAACGTTTTACATACAGAAAACGGATGGTCAAAAGTGAAATTGAATAGCGGTAAAGAAGCTTTCATTAGCGCTGACTATACAAAAGACACTTACTACGTAACAGCAAACGTATTAAACGTACGTGCTGGTGCAAACACAGACTCAGAAATTCTTGGTAAATTGAAACAAGATGATGTAATTGAAACAACACACCAAGTACAAAATGACTGGATTCAATTTGAATATAACGGAAAAACAGCTTATGTTCACGTTCCTTACTTAACAGGTAAAGCTCCAGTTAAAGTTCAGCCAGCAGTTAAAGTTGAAAAAACAACTAAAGTTCAAGATACAGCTAAAGTTCGTGAAGCAGTTAAAGCCGGTGAGGTAGCTGAAACTCAAGCAAAAGCTAAAGCACAAGAAGCAACTAAAGCTCGTGAAGCAGCTGAGGCTCAAGCAGAAGCTAAAGCACAAGAAGCGGCTAAAGCTCGTGAAGCAGCTAAAGCTCAGGCAGAAGCTAAAGCTCAGGCAGAAGCTGAGGCTCAAGCAGAAGCTAAGGCCGGGGAAGCAGCTAAAGCTCGTGAAGCAGCTAAAGCCGAGGCAGCAGCTGAAGCTCAAGCAGCGGCTAAAGCTCAAGAAGCAGCTAAAGCTCGTGAAGCAGCTAAAGCCGAGGCAGCAGCTGAAGCTCAAGCAGCGGCTAAAGCTCAAGAAGCAGCTGAAGCTCGTGAAGCGGCTAAAGCTCAAAAACCAGCTACACAACAACCTGTTGCAAAAGAAACTGAAACAAGTGCACCATCATCTTCTCGTGAGTTACGTGTTGTAGCAACAGCTTACACAGCAGATCCACTTGAAAATGGTTATAAAGCAGGCGACCAAGTAAAATCAGCTTTAGGTCATAACTTAACAGCAAATCCAAATATGAAACTTATTGCAGTTGACCCAAGTGTAATTCCATTAGGTTCAAAAGTATGGGTTGAAGGTTACGGAGTAGCAATCGCTGGTGATACTGGTGGAGCTATTAAAGGAAATAAAATTGACGTTTTAATGCCTGATAAAGGTACATCAAGTAACTGGGGACGTAAAACAGTTACAGTTAAAGTATTAAACTAGTTCGTATAAAAAAGGTCAGTCTCATTGAGGCTGACCTTTTTTTGCGTTCCTTCTAAAGGAAAATATACTCTACCTGAAATTATATCCACGATTTTTCAAATATATCTATCGTAACCTACAATATATCCACGATTTTCCGAATATATCTATCGTAACTTATACTATATCAACGATTCGACAAGGAATATCGATTTACCGACAAACTTTGACATTGAAAAGTACTTTATGATAAAAAGGCTGCCCAAAATTCGGACAGCCCCCTATACTTCCCTATTCCACACAAGTAAACTGCGTCCAAGCTCCTACATAATCTAATAAGAATAACTCTTCTTCCGCAATTGTACCGACAATATTTTTCCGTTCATCTATCGGCATTTCTTTTAGAATGATTTGCAGTTCACCTTTATACTTACCGAATGAGTTGTTTCCAATTACAACTTGCCCTCTTTCCTGTCGTACACTTTCGCGCACTGGGAAGTCATAGTCTTTATACTTTTTACGCACTTCTGTAGAACGTACCATATATTCTGTTATATCGCCGCGTCTTACGTGTAATTCTTGCAGTGTCGCTTTCTTTTCTACTTCAGTCGCTTCTTCCACAAAGTGTACTTTCAGCTGTAACATGTAACGATTTAAGTTTCCTAGTTTCTCTAACTCTTCTTCATTCGCATAAGCATTTCCGATAATCACATCATCAATAAGCCCTGTTGCCCATAAATGTTTCGCTTGTACTTCAATCGGTAAGTTACGATGTTGTTCTAACGTACATAATCCGTCATTAATATCCCATGGACCGATGTCGGCTGCATGGGACGTAATAAAGGCTGCCGTGCGAATGCCATGCTTTTTAAAGCGTTCACTACAGCGAATGAAATAATCATATGGAAGACCAGTGAATTTTTGTGGATAGAAGTTATGACAGCCAATTAAAGCTGGTTTATTCGCCTGGTGCGAAAGGATATTCTCTAAGTATGCAATATCGTTACTTACGTTTAGCTCAATTTTTAAGCCATACGGATTATTCGTCATTTTCGCTTCTGTTAATCCGTCAAATCCTAGATCTAAACGAATACCGTCTGCACCTAACTCTGCAAAGAATGATAGATCACTATAGCTAATACCAAGTTGATCGAATACTGCCGGAGCTACATCTAAAATAACTTCCATATTGTTATCTTTTGCATGATTAATAATTTCTTTAAATTCAGCTACAATTTCTTCTTTTGGACGATTCACAGATAATAGACATGTGAATATTCTTGAAAAACCGTGGCGTGCCGCTGCCGAAATGTATGCCATATCTTGTTCTTTCGTTGAATGCTCTGGATAAAGTGAAATTCCTAATTTACGCTCCATGCTTTTGCATCTCCTTCACACGTTGTATTAATGCCATGCTCGTAAATCTATATTTTGCAGATAAACATGTGGCACATAAAATCGTTGGTACAATAATTACGTACGGTGATTGTAAGCTTAGCATTACATATGCACCCATTGAACTACCGATAAATAAAATTGATATGAGTAGTAACACTAATAAAGATTTACTTTGTACCCATTTTGAATAATGTGCAATACACTGCCCCGCTACAAATGTAATTAAGATGATAATTGCTCCGAGCATTCTGTTTTCTCCTCTCCTGCTAATTGCTGTTTCTCATACATTTTGAAGAATGGATAGTAAATAACGAATGAGATCACAAAGTTAACAAGTACAAGTACACCAGCCATAATTGTCCAGTCTGTACTAATAATCGCTGCAATTGGTGCTAACATCGTAAATGGCAGTTTCGCCATCATGAGCGGAATCATGCCTGAAACAACTGCAAAATATGATACTGTCGTTGTCACTAACGGTGTAATAACGAATGGAATAATTAAGATTGGGTTCATTACAATTGGTGCCCCGAAAATAATTGGTTCGTTAATATTGAATAAACCTGGTACGAATGATAATCTACCTAACTCTTTTAGGAACTTAGATTTAGAGAACATAAACATAATAACTAAAGCTAACGTTGAGCCTGATCCACCGATCCATACGAACCATTGAATAAATTGCTCTGTAAATAAGTTTGGTAATTGATGTGCATTTCCTGTAGCTGTGAATACTTCCATATTTTCAAGAATTGCTGAATCCCACATTGGACGAATAATTGGTCCTAAAATCGCAGGGCCATGTATACCGAATGACCAGAAGAACACGATTAAGAATACTGTTAATAAACCGCCGAATAAATTATTTCCTACTAATACTGATTTTAGTGGTGCGATTAAATATGTGATTGTTGTATTTACATCGAATTTTAAACCGTAACGAATACCCCAGAATAAAAGAATAACGACTAAAGTTGGAATTAATGCTGCAAACGAGTTTGCAACTGCTGGTGGTACACTGTCTGGTAATTTAATCGAGATATTATGCTTAATCATAAAGTGATAAATTTCTACTGCAATTAAAGCTGTAACAATTGCGCCGAATAAAGACGTTGCACTTAATGTTCCTACTGAAATGTATCTTCCTGCATCAATAACACCTGGTACAGCTTTCGTAATTTGAATTGGTTCAACTGATGCTAGTAAAAAGGCGAGTACAGATAACAACCCTGCACTTAACTGATTGAGCTGATAAAAGTTTGCGAGTGAAGCTCCTACCCCAAATGCTGCGTATAACGCCATTAAACCTACTGTAAACCGGAATGGAATATCTAAAATATGGCGAAATGGTGCAATCCATTCCATATATGCATCAATTGGTAAATTTAAAAAGATAACGAAAAATGATCCGACAATCGTTAACGGCAATGTAGAAATAACTCCGTTTCGAATTGCTAATAAATGTCGTTGTCCTGCAATCTTTTGCGTTGTTGGCATAATCTTTTGTTCCATAAAACTCATAAAACCATTCATCAATACCCCTCCTCTTTCTCTTTACTACGCAAGGACAAAAAGTTATAACATTATAATGTTTATATTTAAAAAAATATAATTATGCTAAAACTAATTGTTCTGCTTGTTTCAGTACTTTTAAACCGTCACACATGCCATAATCTCTTTGTTCTATTATTGCAACCGGTATATCGTATGATTTCGCAAGAAACTGTACCGCTGGAAACAAATACTTCACTTGTGGTCCGATTAAAACAACATCAGCATTTTTTATTTCCAGTTTCACAAGTTCTGAATCAACTGCTTTAATTTTATAATCCTTCCCTTGTTTCTTTGCCTCTTCTTGCATTTTTCTTACAACCATACTCGTTGACATGCCTGCTGCACAACATAATAAAATGTACATCTTATACTGTCACTTTCTCTTCTACTCGTTTATGAAGAGTAATAAATTCTTCAGCAAGTTCTTTCACTGTAATTGCATTCATTAAATGATCTTGTGCATGCACTAACAGTAAACTGATTTCTGCATGATTTCCTCTTGCTTCTTCTTGAATTAAGTCTGTTTGAATGCGATGAGCTGCCGAAATCTCTTCACTAGCAAGTGTCATCTTTTCGCTCGCATTCTCAAAATCTCCTTGTCTTGCAAAAGCAATTGCTTCAAGCGCCGCGCTTCTCGCATTGCCACCATGTAAAATTAACGCAAATGGAGTTTGCATATCAGTCATTTTAAATTCCCCCAAGCTATCTTTTTTCTATATTGTTATCTTATTATGAAAACGCATACAATTAAACATAAAAAACTTCCGTTGTGTAACGGAAGTTTTTATATACTTTTTCAAAACGATAGTAAAATCTCTTGAAATTCTTCAATCATTCCAGCCTGAGTTAATTTCTCTATCGTATGCTGACTAGACATAATATCATATAAAAAATCATAAAGCTTTTGTAAATCTTCATTATTATTGCGCTTTACACTAAATAAAATAATAACTTGTACTTTCTTATCTCCCCAGTCAACCGCTTTATTAAGTGTACAAAACATCAAAAATGTTTTCTCACTTAATAACTGCATCGGATGTGGAATTGCAACTAAATTCCCAACGGCTGTCGGAGATGTATTCTCTCTTTCCATAACAGAATCATAAAATTTTTCTGGTACATAGTTTTTCTCAGCAGCTTTCTCACATAAGAATTGGATAACCTCTTCCTTCGTAGAAGCGCTATGATTTAAAAAGATCAAATCTTCCTTTATATACTGCTGCACACTAGTATTCACATGCGTAAACAACTGCTGACCGATTGACTTAATCTCTTTATCATCAAATATTGAGTTCACTTTTATAACAGGCACAGGCAAACCACTCGGTATATGAATCGTACTAATGATACAATCTATTTTATCTTTATAAAGGTCTTCCACTTTCAATTGATAATAACCTGTAATCCCTACAATCTCTAATTTATCTCGGAACTGTGATAGAATTTTATATTTCAATAGCTGGGCGCTTCCTTGACCAGTCGCACAAACTAGTAAACATCTTTTCTTTTGATTCTGTTCCTGTAAACGACTCATCGCTCCCCCGAAGTGAATCGCTATATAACCAATTTCACTTTCCGGAATCGATTCTCCCGTATAATAACCAATTATATCTCCAACGAGAACCGCAATTTCAAAAGCATACGGATAATTCTTTTTCACTTCTGCCAAAAGAGGATTTCTCGTATTTAACTTATACTTCAAACGGTTTAATAACGTTTTTAAATGAACACCAAATCCAAATAATAATTCTTCATCATAATAAAAAATAAGATTCCGTTCTTCCGCTACTTTAAAAAGAATATGTTGCATAAATGCATATAGATCTTTCCCTAATAGTTCTTCCACATTTTCATAACGATCTCTCGCTGTAACAGCAGTACTCAATAAATGCATCGTCACATATAAAACTTCTTCTTCTGGAAATGAAAGATGCAACTCTTTCTCTAAATCTCCTACAATCTGTTTCGCAATTGTATATTCTTTCTTTATGATAAGTTCTGATTGCTCCGCATTCAGCCCTTTCATATAATGTTGATTTTCACAACGCCTTATTGCAATTGCAATATGAATGACTAAATTATCAATTTCAATATCTGATAAATATATCGTTCCTCCCTCGATATACTTTAATATAACCGAACGGATAAGTGGGATATGAGGTAACGATAAATATGTATCCCTCTGCTCAAATTGCTCATGAAACGGAGTATGATCATAGCGCGGTAAACCATATTGTGATAAACAAGACCGAATATGAAACTCCTCTCCCACAATACGTATACCATAATACGGTCTCTTTTCAATTTGTAATTGATAGCGACCACATATATCTGTCACATCTTTCATAATTAAATTTACAGTCGATTTACTCACATAAATCTCCTCTGCTAACTGTGAAAGCTTCACATACCCTTCTGTCGTTACAATACGTTGCAGAATGTACGCTATCCTTTCTTCATAAGAAGTTGGGATCTTTTCCGTCTGTTTTTGAAATAAACCCACGCAAAACTCTTCAAACTTCTTCGTTTGTATAATTTCTAGTTCGTATCCAGTCCCTCTTTGCGATTCAATTTTCGCCCCGTTTTCTTCCAATATATCATTTAATAATTTTATATCTTTTTGAATCGTCTTCGTTGATACATGTAAACGGCTCGCTAAAAAAGCTCGATTTAACATCGACTTCTCTTCTAAAAACTCCTCTAAAATAGAAATTAATCGCTGATGCACTTTTGTCATAGCTCTTCCTCTCACAATTTATATATAAAAAGGAAAAAGCTGCTGAAGTCAGTAGTTTTTTCCTTTTTCATTTTATCTATTTCTTTAATGTAAATCCGAATTTATCCCATGCTTGTAAATAATCTAATAAGAAAATTTCTTCTTCTACAATTCGGCCAACTACATTTGTTTTTCCTGTGTTCACCATATCTTTTAACGCAATTTGTAATTCACCTTTATATTGACCATACTGTTCATTATCAATTAAAAGATCACCGCGTTTAATTTCGCGTGTATTATGCGGTTTGAACTCTTCTTTCTTATATTTCACACGACTTTGTGTCGAGCGAATCATATATTCAGATACATCTCCACGATAAAAATGAGGCTCGTCTAATACGATAATTTTTTCTAGTTCTGTTGTTGTATCATATAATCCTATATCAAATGTTTGTTTCTCTTTATTTAATGCACCTAGTGCTTGTAATTCTTCTGCTGATGCATACGCGTTCGCAATAATAACATCATCAATTAACTCTGTCGCAAATAAATGCTTCGCTTGTGTTGTCATCGGTAATTCACGATGCTGCTCTAACGTACATAACCCTTCTGTTACTGGCCAAGGTCCGTACGTTGCATCAAAGGATGAAATAAACGCAGCCGTTCTCATACCGTAATCTTTAAATTGTTTCGAGCATTTAATGAAATGATCGTATGATAATCCTGAATAACGATGCGGATAAAAATTATGGCAACCAATTAAATTTTCACGGTTTGGTCTATGGCTCATAATGTTATCTACATATTTCGTACCGTTACTCATATTAATTTCAATTTTTAAGCCGTATGGATTGTAAGTCATAATCGATTCTTCTAAACCAGAGAAACCGACATCTAAACGAATACCGTACGCTCCTAACTCATGGAAGAAAGATAAATCATTATATGAAATACCTAATTGTGTAAAAACAGACGGACTAATATCAACTAATACTTGGAACCCTAATGCATTTGCATGAGAGATTGTTTCTTTAAACTCTTCTATAATTTTCTCTTTTTCTCCATCTACAGACAATAAGCATGTGAATACACGAGTAAATCCGTATTTACTTGCTAATGTTAAATATTCCTTATCTTTCTCTACTGTTGAATGTTCTGGATAAATAGAAATACCTAATCGTCTCATATGTACACGCCTCTTTCTTCATTGTTTTGTAAACCTTTTCAAATATGTGTAGTGAAAAAGTATATATCCCCTTCTCATTCACTACTTTTTGAATCCGCTTTCTTTAAAGAAAAAACAACTTCTATCATTCATAACAACTACAAGTCTATACATCTATACTTTACAACTTTTTTTCATAGTTGTGTAGCTTTTACACAAATTTGTCAGTTTTTCCACCTCGAAAATTGTTATACGTTTTCAAGGCACCTTCCTTGACTGTTACATTGACCAATACATATACTCGAAAGAAAAGAGAAAATTTTATATAGGGGATGAATATATGGGAGAAGCAATACTCGTAAAACGAGAATCGTTATGGACGAAAGAGTTTGTCGCTTTAATTTTTGCAAACTTATGTATGTTTTTAGGGTTTCAAATGTTAATTCCTACTTTACCTGTTTATGTGAAAGAAATTGGCGGCACAAGTTCCAATATCGGATTTGTTGTCGGCATGTTTACCGTGGCGGCACTTTTTGTTAGACCGCTAACTGGAAATGCCTTGCAAAAATTTAATAAAAAAATCATTTTAATGATCGGTACTGCTATTTGTTTACTCGCTATGGGCAGTTATCTTTTCGCTTCAACCGTCTTCCTATTGCTTGCCGTTCGAATTTTACACGGGGCTGGTTTTGGTATTACAACGACTACATATGGAACTGTCGTTTCAGATTTAATTCCACAAGCTCGCCGCGGAGAAGGCATGGGATATTTCGGTCTTTCTGGAACGATTGCAATGGCGCTCGGTCCACTTATCGGACTTTGGCTCATGCAAACATATAACTTCACGATTCTTTTTTTATGTGCACTTTCATGTACAATTGTTTCATTAATATTAACGAAACTACTTCAAATCAAAAAATCGCCGCAACCACCACAGCAAACATCTGGTACTTTTCTCGATGGATTTATTGAGCGCAAAGCTTTACTTCCTTCATTATTAATATTATGTATTACATTAATGTACGGCGGAATCGGAAGCTTTATTACATTATTTGCTACGGAAGTCGGAATTGCTGATATAAGCCTCTTCTTCTTATTTAATGCACTTGCAATCGCTGTCACTCGTCCGTTTTCTGGAAAGTTATACGATGCGAAAGGTCATGCATTTGTTATTATTCCAGGAGTTATCATTACGTTTACAGGTATTATTTTACTGTCGTATACAACTACAATTCCGAGTTTAATTATTGCAGCAGCATGCTACGGAAGTGGTTTTGGAGCGATTCAACCTGCACTACAAGCATGGATGATTGACCGAGTAGCACCGCACCGACGAGGAGTTGCAACAGCTACATTCTTCTCCGCATTTGACCTTGGAATTGGTGCTGGCGCGATTATTTTTGGATTCATTGCACATTTTACAAACTACGCAACTGTATATCGTTATTCCTCTCTATTACTTATTGCTTTCCTGTTCATTTACATTACAAGTATAAGAAAGAAAAAGCATGGAGATAAAAACAGAGAAAAAGCTGCTGGATAATTTCAGTGGCTTTTTTTATCGTATTTTTGCTGTTATAAAACCACATGCATTTTCCTACATATTTTTTTAACTTTCATCAAAAAATATACGATGAACTCGCAGACGCTTTCCTTCATATCCACCTGAACAATACTATTCTAAAAAGTGTGATTTATTTACAAAATTAAGATTTATACAAGATGAAAACCAATAAAATACAGCTGTTTCTTTAAAGAATTGTAAACTTTTTGTCCCTTTGTAAAGTTAGTGTAAATTTTACTAGCAAACCGTTTACAGTGCCTCAAGGTTTAGTTAATAATTACAGCGTACATGAAATTTAAGGAGTGGAGTGCGTGGAATATAATGTTCAAGATATGATCTTCCAGTTCATTGGTGGATTAGGTATTTTCTTATTCGGGATTAAATACATGGGCGATGGACTGCAACAAGCAGCTGGTGATCGTCTTCGCGATATTTTAGATCGCTTTACAACAAACCCACTTATGGGTGTACTAGCAGGTATGTTAGTTACTGTATTAATCCAATCAAGTTCAGGAACAACCGCTTTAACAGTCGGACTTGTAAGTGCCGGATTTATGACATTAAGACAAGCAATCGGTGTTATTATGGGTGCGAACATCGGAACGACAGTTACTGCATTTATTATCGGAATTAAAATTGGAGAATATGCGCTCCCAGTTATGGCAATTGGAGCGATTTTACTATTCTTCTTTAAAAATAAAAAAGTACATTCTGTAGGTCAAGTTGTATTCGGTTTTGGTATGTTATTCTTCGGTTTAGAATTAATGAGCGCAGGTATGAAACCTCTTCGCTCTTTAGAGTCATTCCAAGAGTTAATGGTTAGCATGAGTGACAATCCAATTTTAGGAATTATTGTCGGTACAGTGTTCACTTTAATTGTACAAAGCTCAAGCGCAACAATCGGTATTTTACAAGAACTATTCGGTCAAGGTGCTATTGATTTACAAGCTTCTCTTCCTGTATTGTTCGGTGATAACATCGGTACAACAATTACAGCAGTATTAGCAGCAATCGGTACTTCAATTGCCGCAAGACGTGCAGCATTAGTTCACGTTATCTTTAATATTATCGGTACCATTATCTTTACAATTTTATTAGTACCATTTACAAGTTTAATCCAATATTTCCAAACGTCATTAAACTTAAATCCAGAAATGACAATTGCATTTGCACATGGAACATTTAACGTAACAAATACAATCATTCAGTTCCCATTTATTGCAGTATTAGCATGGATCGTAACAAAAATCATTCGTGGTGAAGATTCATCTATTAACTTCAAACCGCAACATTTAAATCCAATCTTTATTGAGCAATCTCCAGCTATTGCTTTAACTGAAGCTCAAAAAGAGGTTGTACGTATGGCTGAATTTTCATTACACGGCTTAAAAGAAGCGAATCAATATTTAAATACACAAGACAAAAAGCATGAAAACATGGCTACTCAATTAGAAGGAGCTATTAACAATTTAGATAAAAAAATTACCGAGTATTTAGTTTTACTATCGGAAAAGCCGCTTTCACCTTCAGACTCTGAAAAACATTCCGTTTTAGCAGGTGTTGTTGGAGATATTGAACGTGTTGGTGATCATGTAGAAAACCTAGTAGAACTTGTAGATTTCCAAATTTCAAACCGTGTTTCCCTATCAGACGAAGCACTAGCTGAACTAAATGAAATGCTTGAATTAACAATTTCAACATTACAAGACGCAGTTGAAGCTTTAACAAACTTCGATACTGAACTAGCACAAACGGTTATTGCAAAAGAACGTAAAATCGACCAAATGGAACGTGTTCTTCGTAAACGTCACGTATTACGTCTAAACGAACGTAGCTGTTCAGGTGATGCAAGTATCATCTTCGTTGATATGGTAAGTAACTTAGAGCGTATCGGTGATCACGCTGTAAATATTGCTGATGGTGTTTTAGGTGAACAAGGTAAAATCAATTTAAAACAATCATTATAATAGAAAAGAGACGCTAACTTAAGCGTCTCTTTTCTTATTTCATATTTACAACAGTTCTTCCTTTTAACTTTCCTTGCAATATAAGTATAAACTTTTCATCTAACTCTTCTAATGTACATTCTTCTGTATAAGATAGTAGCTCTTTATTTTCCCATTCACTTGCTAAAAGCGTCCACACATCTCTTCTCACATCCACTGGGCATTGCACAGAATCGATTCCTAAAAGGCTTATGCCTCGCAAAATAAACGGATATACCGTTGTTTGCAATTCTTGTCCTGCCACATTACCGCACGTCGTTACACAACCACCATACTTTACCGTTTTTAAAGCGGTTTCTAGCATATGTCCACCTACAGTATCGATAACCCCGGCGTATATCCCTTTTAACATTGGTCTTCCTGATTCATCATTCAACTCCGTACGATGAATCACTTGTTTCGCTCCTAGACGTAGTAGCATCTCTTCTTCTTCCATTTTCCCTGTCGCTCCTACTACGTTAAATCCTAGCTTACTTAAAATACTAACCGCTACACTCCCTACGCCGCCTGTTGCACCCGTTACTAAAACATCTCCCATACTAGGCGTTATGCCTGCTCCAATAAGCTTATATACTGATAAAGCAGCTGTAAAACCTGCTGTCCCGTACATCATACTTTCCTTTAATGACATCCCCTCTGGTAAAGGGATGATCCAAGATGCTGGCACGCGAATATACTCTCCGAAACCACCAGAAGTATTCATACCTAAATCATATCCCGTTACAATAACTTGGTCTCCTACCTTAATGGTTTCATCTGCACTACTCACAACCACTCCTGCTGCATCAATCCCTGGCGTATGAGGATATGTTCTCGTAACACCTTTATTACCCGTGGCTGAAAGAGCATCTTTATAATTTAATGAAGAATAATGAACCTGTATTAATACGTCTCCCTCAGGTAAACTACTTACTTCTCTCTCTACAACGTTTCTTACAAACTGCTTACTTTCTGTTTCGTTCACAACGATTGCTCGGAATGATGTATGATTCATTATGCTCTCTCCTTTATCCGTAAATTTCTTCTTTATTATATAGAAGAAATAAGTAAACCTACTCATTTCTTCTTGGCTATATTTCAACAAATCTTACTTCTCTATTACTTTCTCACAATACATATTTTCATTTCTACTAAAACAACTTATACTTATTCTACATCTTAAAAATAAAATATAGAAAATCTGACTTTTTATAAATATATTGAATTTTTACGAAATGTAAATGATTTGTAATGTTTTTTTCGTCAAATTTCATTATAATAAGTGGATATGAGTGTCGTATTTCAATCCAAATGAAGGAGTACAAGAAATGGAGCAAAACCCATCTTTGCAAGAAAATACACGCAGTAAACCGAAAAAAGGTAAGAAAAAAACAAAAATTATTATAAGCGTTATTCTATTCTTTTTAATAATAGGTGGCGGTTATACTTGGTTTTTAGTAAATAAAGCATCTTCTGCTGTTCGAAATGCCGCACACGATTTAGCACGCGGTGATAAATCTGATTTACGTGATAAAGCTGTAAAACCTATCGCAAATAATGTCTCTGTCTTAGTCATGGGTGTTGATGAAAGCGATGTCCGCGGGAAAGAATATGGTGAAGCTATAAGAACGGATGCACTATTACTTGCAACGTTTAATAAAGATAGCAAAACTGTAAAACTATTAAGCATTCCACGAGATACATATACTTATATTCCAGTGGAAAAGAAAAAAGATAAAATTACACACGCTCATGCATACGGTTCTACTAAAAACGGAAAAGATGGTGGACCACAAGCAAGTATTGATGCAGTTGAAAAATTAATGAATGTTCCTGTCGATTACTTTGTAAAGTTTAACTTCAAATCATTTATGAAAATTGTCGATGATTTAGGCGGGATTGAAGTCGATGTACCAGTTGAATTTACTGAACAAGATAGCAATGATAATGCTGATGCAATTCATCTGAAAAAAGGTGTTCAAAAGCTAAATAGTGAAGAAGCTCTTGCTCTTGCTAGAACGCGCCACATCGATAGTGATGCAATGCGTGGACAACGTCAACAACTCGTTATTGAAGCCATTTTAAAGAAACTAACAAGCGTTGGATCTGTAACAAAAGTTGGTAACATCATTGATGATATTAACGGACAATTTGTTACTAACTTAACATTCGATGATATGCTTTCATTCTACAAGTACGGATCGGACTCGGAAATTGAGAAATTACAAATTCAAGGTGAAGACTGCTATATGGAAAAAGGTGACGATACATGTAGCAAATCTGCTGGTGGCGGCCGAACGTATTACTACAATCCAGATAAAAAAGAATTAGCAACTGTTACAAACGAACTTCGTACTCACCTTGGATTACCTGCATATACAAAAACAGACTCTGATTCAAAGAAAACAAGCACAGAGAAAACAAAAGAATCTAAGTCGGAAAATTCAAGTGAACGCGAATCAAGTAACAACGAATCTAAAAATAAGAATAAAAATAGCAGTGAAGAAACAGAAACATCGTCTAACGACAATGAATAAAAAAGAAGCAGTTCTCTATGGAGGTAGAGTACTGCTTCTTTTTATTTCTCTATAATTAAAAATCAGAACTTTCTAACTATCTTTTTTAATATTTTTAAATTATAATAAATAGTAGCAATCTATTCCAATTATCAGGGGGCTCATACATATGAAAGCTGCAGTAAAACATAACATCTCAGATTTTAAAGACTACTTAAAATCAAACGATATATACATGGAAGAAAATATAGATGAAAATGATGGTTCTGTTCATTTTTCAGTAGGATTAGAGACAGAAGCTGGCGCAAAAATCCAACTAATCGCTGCTTTCCAAAACGAACATCCTACTGTGGATATATACTGCTTCAATGTTGCTCACGTACCTGATGCAACATCAACAAATGATATTTTGCATGTCATCAATGAATTAAACACATCTTACCGATTTGCAAAATTCACGTTAAATAAGCAAAATGCAATTGATATTTCAGCATCACTTGCATTCTCAGAACCAAATTTCAATCCAGCACTTGTCTTTGAACATACGAGAATGCTATATAAATTAGCAAATGACGAATATAAAAACTTAATGAAAGTTATTTGGGCATAAATAAAAGGATGGGCTGCAAGCAGCGCCATCCTTTTATTTCGATAACATATCAATCCACATCTTAACAGCAGTGCCTACAATCAAAATCGATAACATATATTGCAATGCTTTTTGATTGATCCTCTTCCCAACTCGTGCTCCAAGCGGCGCAGCAAAGATACTTGCAATCGCAATAATAAGAGCTGGAATTACAACTACTTGCCCAGTTATCACTTTTCCAGTCGTAATCCCTATTGAGGAAATAAACGTAATAGCGATAGATGTTGCTATTGTTGTACGTATCGGCAATTTTAAAATAACTAGCATAATAGGAACTAATAAGAAAGAACCTCCAGCACCTATAATGCCTGATGCGCCTCCTACAATAAACGCTAACAAGCTTGCTAACCATTTATTATATGTCACTTCACCACTATTATTTCGTTTCGGTACGAACATCATAATAGCAGCTATTGTTGCTAACGCTGCATAAACAACATTGACCGTATGTTCCGCTAATACGTTAGCACCAAAACTCCCTATGAAGCTTCCTACTAATATACTAGCTCCCATATACACAACTAGCGTTTTATCCATATCATTACTTTTCTGATAGGTCCATGCCCCTGCAAAAGTTGCAAAGAATACTTGAACCGCTGTAATACCACTTACTTCATGTGACGTATAACTAGTAAATCCTAGCAATACCGGAATGTATAAGATCATCGGATAATTAATAATCGCACCGCCAATTCCAACCATTCCTGATATAAACGATCCTATAAACCCAATTATAAAAAGTAATACGACTAAGCTCATCTTACATCCCCTCCCTTCTAAAAAGAAGGTGAATTAAATGAATAAGTTTACATTCCCATCCGAAGCATCTGCTAAATAAGCTCCTACTCCTGCAAACTCTACCCCTTCCATAATCTCTTCCTCTTTTAACCCTAATAAATCTACTGTCATTTGACAAGCTACAAGTTTAATCCCCTGTTCTTTCGCCAAATCGATTAAATCTGGTAAAGGCATAGCATTATGTTTTTTCATAATACCTTTAATCATCTTTTGTCCCATACCCGCAAAATTCATTTTCGATAATCCCATCTTGTCTGCACCACGCGGCATCATTTTTCCAAATACTTTTTCTATGAAAGTTTTCTTCACCTTCACATGCTCATCTTTCCTTAAAGCATTTAAGCCCCAAAAAGTATGAAAAATAGTTACCTCTTGATCATACGCCGCTGCACCATTTGCAATAATATAAGCAGCCATCGCCTTATCATAATCTCCGCTAAATAAAACAATTGTTGTTTTCTTCTGTTGCTCCATGTTGTGCTCCCTCCAATTACCTATAGGGGTATTTTATTATTTATAAAAAGGCTCAAATCATTTATCTCTGTACTATACGACTTTCCCTTCCCACGCTAACATACCACCTACCATATTGATTGCTTGAAAACCGTAGCTCTCTAAAAACTGAACTGCTCTTGCACTTCTTCCGCCAGAGCGACAAACGATAATATATTCTTTATGCTTATCCAACTCATGCATTCGAAACTCTAGTAGTCCTAACCTAATAGGAAGCACTCCCTTAATTTTCCCTTCCGCCACTTCTTCTACTTCACGAACATCGATTACATGTAACTCTTCATTTCGTAATAATCTTTCCTCTACTTCTTTCGCTGTTATTTCTTTCATCTTGATATTCCTTTCTTACAAAGCGTTCATACCACCTGAAACATTGATAACGTGCTGAAACCCTAATTTTTTTAATACTTTTGCAGCCTGCTTACTTCTCATACCGCTCTGACAAATAACGATTACTTCTTTATTTTTATCTAACTGATTTGCCTTACTCGCTAGCTCATTTAGCGGGATATTTTGAAATCCTTTCATATGATTTCCTCTATATTCACCTACTGTGCGAACATCGATAAATTGTTTTCCCTTTTTTCCTGCTATACTCTTTAATTCTTTCCCACTTATATTTTGAACACCTTTTACCGGTAAAAAACGTGAAATAACAAATCCTGCAGCCAGTACAATAAAGAGCGTACTTAATATTGTATTCATATAACCAACCTCTCTACATTTATAAACATGCTACGCCTTCTTAATCCAAAACTTTAGCACATCAGCTTCTTCTACATGCTTTACGATGTCATGACCACCTTTATTTGCCCACGCCGGAATATCCTTAATTGACCCTTTATCCGTTACATGTACTTCTAACACTTCTCCAGTTTGTAAAGTATCCATCGCTTTCTTCGTTCTTACAATCGGCATCGGACATGCTAAACCTTTCGCATCTAATACTTGTTTTACATTCATCATCTATTCCTCCATTTTTTATTTATTTCTTATTCGTGAACTGCACAACGATTTGGACCAATCTCCATTTCACGCTCTTTATCTACACTCGGATGAATCTTCCCCATATTCGTTTGACGAATTTCTTCGTAAGCATTCGGCTGAGGTGGTAAATTCTCCGTTACAACTTTACGAAACTCTTCCTGATCCTCAATATTTAGCCCTGCATTATACGTAAATAAATCTTTTAACTTTGCACTCACAACACCATTCTCATCCATTTCACTTATTTTTGAATAATGAGCTGGTAACACAATTAATTGTTGAGATAGTACTTTATATCGATCATATAAAGTTTCTCGTAAATCACTCACCCAATCCTCAGCCTTTCCAGCAAGATCAGGACGCCCGATTGAATCTACAAATAAAATATCGCCTGATAATAAATAGGAATCATCTACAATAAATGATGTACTTCCAATCGTATGCCCCGGTGAGTATAATGCGTCAATTTCAATTTTAGTACCCCCCACCGTAATAATTGATCCTTCAACGAGCGGTTTATATGAGAAAACAACTTCCTCCGCATCTTTTGGCGGTAACCAATACGTACCACCTACTCTTTCAGCTAACTTACGTCCGCCAGAAATATGGTCTGCATGTAAATGTGTATCCATTACATTCGTAATCGTAACGCCATGCTCTTTCGCAAACTCTTCATATGCTTCAACTGTTCTGACTGCATCAATAACTGCTGCCTCACCGTTTGAAACGACCATATAAGATAAACAGCCTTTTCCAAGGCGGTTAAATTGATATATACTCCCTCCGTCCTGTACATCTCCTACTTTTAACGGCTTCACATATTCACTCCAAGCTTTCATACCGCCAGCTAAATAATAAATATTTTCTAACCCGGCCTCTGTTAATTGCTCTGCCACAAATATAGAAGACCCTTCTTTTGCACATACTACTAAAACATCTTTATCTTTAGGTAATTCACTTACAATATGATCTACACCATCTAACAAATCAAAATACGGTTTATTTATAGAAGAAATTTGTCTCCCTTCAATTTTCCAATCTTCATAATCCGTCTCATTACGAACATCTAAAATAAACAACTCTCCGAACAAAACTTTCTCTGCAACATCTTTTGCTTGTAGCGGTTTAACACTCATCTAATTACCCCCATAGGTATATTTTTATTTAAAAAATTTTATTTTTCCACATTCCCTTGCCACTCTAACATACCTGGAATGACATTTTTCACATTTGAATACCCTTTCTCGTTCAACATTTGGCAAGCTACATCACTACGGTTACCAGTTCGGCAAATAACATAAATTTGTTTCGTCTTATCTAATCCTGCGCTTGCTAGTTCACCTAATGGCACCGAAATGGCCGATGGAATATGACCAAAGGCGAATTCCGCCGCTTCACGAACATCTACTACAGTACACTCTTCACCACTTAATACTATATCTTGCAAATCCGCATTCGTAATCGTATGAGGATATTTCACTACTTCATTCATTTCATGCTCGTGTGCTTTTCTAACGTAATGCATCAATAGATCTCCTTCGTGTTTCGTCCCGATGTACTGATGACCTACTTTACTCGCCCAACTTTGTATATCTACAGTAGACCCTTTATCTGTTGCCTGAACTTCAATCACTTGCCCTGATGTCAAACCTTCCATCGCCTTCTTCGTCTTCACAATCGGCATCGGACAGGCCAAACCTTTACAATCTAAACTCATATCCACTTTTATACTCATAGTCGATTCCTCCATAATTTATATACTCATACCTGTAGGGGTATATTAAAATGTTTTTGAAAATCTGTCAACACTTATGTTTGACAGATTATCGGCTTTTTACAAGTAATTGAACAGCTTCTTTAATTAACTCTTCATTTGAACCATTACCGCTTTCAAACTGCTCACGCAAACATTGCTCTAAATTTGTTCCCACAACAAGTCCAATTGTACGATCAAGTGCAGAACGAGATGCCGTTAACTGTGTAATAACCTCTCGGCAATCTTTTCCCTCTTCCATCATGCGAAGTACACCACGAACTTGACCTTCAATACGTTTCAATCTATTTTTCATATCTTGATTATATTCCACTGTAGACCACCTCCGTATTTATAACGATATTATACATTACTTTGTAACTTTGTATAACATCATATACCCTCAAGGGTATATTGTAAAGCATTTTATTTTTTTGAACCTTTCTAACGTATAGTAAAAATGCAAAAGCCACTGATTTTATTGACTTTTGCATTTCTCAACTACACTGTATTATTATCTTACTTCTTATAAACTCTTTGTAAAACTATAATCCATTTCTCCACCTAACGCTTCAGGTGTATCACCAGTTTCTCTAAAATCATGTGTATATATTTTTTCAAATGAACCGAAATCTACTTGCTTATAAAATTCAAAACAAGGGAAACCATCATGCTCTCCTTGAACATCAATACTGCCGTCCTTTTTCACACATACATTTAATACATAATCCACAGGAGGTGCATATACATTTAATGGATTACTT
This sequence comes from Bacillus cereus group sp. MS39, assembly GCF_040448665.1. NCBI lineage: Bacteria > Bacillati > Bacillota > Bacilli > Caryophanales > Bacillaceae > Bacillus > Bacillus cereus group sp. MS39. The sequence continues at coordinate 4,608,631 of NZ_CP123058.1, forward strand.
GCACTCGCACTCATTTTGAATTGCACACCGTCAGAATTCCATGTGATATTAGTACACACAATATTTTCTGTACTTGCTTTCCCTGTTCTTTTACTCACAGAACCATCTGGACTTGTAACCTTCTCGGTCGTAATACCCGTGTTCGCATATGAAAACACTTCTTCTTTATAGAAATCAACTACTACCTCTTGCTCAACTCTAGAGCGCATCGTATTTACCGCATGTGGTGTAAATTCACGCGAATCACCTTCGAATTGAATTATTTTTCCTGTTTCCATATCCTTCTTAGCTTCTGTCCAAGAAATTGGAATAAAGACACTGGCTCTAATTTTTACGATATTAGTCATAAGAAACACCTCTATAATTTTATTTTAGATACTGAATACTATTAAATAAAACAAACCATAATTTCAATCCTAAAACCAATAGATTTCTCTTTTACTTTTCTACTTCCTTCTAAAAAATAGTGCTATATTTACGTTTAGACTGTCATTTTAAAGTTATATTCCATCTCTCCAGCTAGTGCTGCTGGAGTATCATTTGTTTCTCTAAAATCATGTGTATATATTAATTCAAACGAACCAAAATCTACTTGTTTATAAAATTCATAGCAAGGAAAACCATCATGTACACCTTCAACATGCACAGTACCACTTTTATTAACTCGTATAGCCAACAAATAATCAGCTGCAGGTGCTGCCGCATTTAACGGATTACTGGCACTTGCTCTCATTTCAAATGAAACTTCATCCTCGCCCCATACGATATTAGTACATACAATATTTTCTGTACTTGTTTCTCCCTTTTGATACTCAATTGAGCCATCTGGATTTGTAATCTTCACTGTGACGATACAAGCATCTGCATATGTGAAAATTTCTCTTTTATAAAAATCAATATTCACTTCTTGTTCTAATCTTGAACGCTTTGCGTTCACAGCGTATGGTGTAAACTCACGTGCATCTCCAGCATATTCAAACGATCTTCCTGTTGCAGGATCCTTAATAGGTTCCAGCGATGCATATGGTGCAAAGACACTCCCTCTAACTTTTACGATATTGACCATATGAAACCTCCATTGATTCTATATTATATAAATCATTATTTGTTCTACCAACACAATATAGTCAATTTGATTGACTATATTGTGTATAGTACAATAAGTATTATATATAGTCAACTTAATTGACTACAAGTGCGGAGGTTATATACATGAATCAAACATTTAACGAGTTAGATCTTACTTCACTTTTATCATTATCCTTTAGTACATTAATTACTGAGCTACATGACAGATTAAGTGAATTGGGATTTGAAGATATTAGACCAGCACATGGTTTTATGTTCAAACGCATCCTTCCTAATGGAGCAACTGGTATAGAGTTAGCTGAATATTTAGGGATTTCCAAACAAGCTATAAGTAAAATGGTCGATTCTCTTGAGAATAGTGGCTACGTTACACGTAAAATACACCCTACTGATAAAAGGGGTAAAATCATTGTTTTAACCGAACGTGGTTTAGCAGTAATGAAAGCAAAAGAAGAAATAGTAGCTGAAATAGAGCAGCGATGGATTAAAAATATAGGTGCAGCAAGAATGCAAATGCTTAAAGAAGATTTAACGACATTCGTCACTAAAGAAAATACAGAGAAATTATCATCAAATATACGACCTGTCTGGTAAACAAAAAACGAATCCATTTTGATTCAACTTCTTCAAAATGGATTCGTTTTTCTATAGCTGTATTAAAAATCATTAATTTCTTTAAATTTTATTCTACTGAATATATTTTTTTACGCGTTATATAATTCCATAACTCTCTTCACAACCAACTCCGCAGTATTCTCCCCCGGTGGCATCAATAAATTCGTAACCGGTCCATATACAACTGTATTTAACTCGACTTCATACCCACCATATACATATTCCTCTTCGCTTGGTAAATAACCAACATATCCGTTCATATATCCACCAAAGAAAGCTAATTCATTTTGAAGACGATCTTTCACTTCTAATGCCGTTTCTGAAAAAGGTTCCATCGGTATACCAGAGAACATACCATCATTAATTTGGAACAGTTGAACTTCTAAATCAATACGTAACTGCCGAATACCTTGCTTATATTTCTCTAAAACGATAGTAAGCCATTCATCCGTATTCACGCCCCACTGCTTCTCGGCGAACCGAGCCATTCTTCTTATCTCATCAATTTCAGGGATATCCTTCAACTTCATTTGCATCGCACTTGAAATAGTTCTTAATTTTACAATCGGGCTATAAGAAACTGCTGGCAACATCGTTAATACATGTCCACTAAGCATGTAAGCCATTTGTGTTAATGCTTCCCTTGAACCACGATACTTCGCATTTACATTACCAGCAGCTCCTTGCACAATAATAACAGGGCAGTTTACGATTTTCTCAAGAATCTCCCTTGTCATTCCAGGATAATCCGCTGATAATACATCGCTATCACCTTTTAAAACATTCGGATGCGCAGTACAAAATACTACAATACCAGATAGCTCCTTCGTTTCAGCATTTCTTATCGCTAACATGCCAATTCGTTTATCTACAACACCCTCTATATTTGTTCCCATCTTCGCTCTTCCATCAGATGTTCTCTCTCTTCGGTTGACACCGATATCACCTGTCGTAACACCCCATCCAACTTCGCACAACTTCAAATTGTTATTCGCAGTAACAGCACCTTGCACTACATTATTTACTAAAATCGTTTTATACGACTTTACTAAAGGTTGCTCACCAACAGTTTCCGGACCAGAGTGTGTATGTGTATAAACAACTGTTATTCGCTCAAATGGCACATGAAGCCTACTCGCTACTCGCTCACGAATCATATTCGTATCTTCTACTAACATCCCAATATTATCAATACTTATAAACACCGTTTTCACTTCATCTTTTTCAAATACAAAAATCGTCCCATAAATATGCTCTTCAATATTATTTATTCCTGTCTCTCTATGGTATCCGACAAAATCAATACCTACAGGCGGTGTAATATCAACCTTACAAACCCCTATTTTGCTCATTTGAATCGCTCCATTTCTCTATATAACTCCCTTTTTTCAAGAATAGCATATTTGACTTTGTTCCAAATAAAAAAGAACGGACAAGGATTTCAACTGAATTCTTTATCTGTTCTTTAAATAATTTTATTAATCGATTAGAAGTATACAGCCACTACCCTTTTAAATTTTTAGATATCTTATGTATCTTCTTTAATGCTTTAATAGCTCTAACCTTTGAAGTAACGACCTCTTCCAATACGGAATTTGTTTCTTTTCTTTTTCTTTCCATTTCCTCATATAGTTCTTCGTATTCTTCTTTCCACTGATTAAACTCTTCGATCTTCCTTTCAATTCGACCGGAAGCCCCAAAGGTGACTAAATTTTTAATAAAACCCACTTAAAATCCCATCCCTCTATTAATCTATTAATCAAACTAAACAAATGTAATTCATATCATATATTTTAACAAATATCTGGGATTAGGAAGATAAATTTTATTCGAAAAACAAATAATAAAAGGACATTACATGAAATATAATACCTTTTACTTAACTAGATTTGTTAATTCAATTAAAAAGCCGCTGATCCCAGCGGCTTCTCCTCACACATACTTCCGATGCACCATCTTCCCATCATAAGAAAACACAACGCCCTTACTCTCCACAATGGACTCCATATGCACCGTTCTTCCCCACAGCTGATGAAGATATGGTAATACCTTTTCTAAGTATTTTAAATCAAGCTCGATTCCTTCGTAACTATGTTTAATGTATAATTCTCCGTTCTTTAAGTAGTCTCCGTCTTCTACTACTAAGTACGGGAAGCCACCATTTGTACGCATATTTACGAGCTGATCACGTACATGTTCCCACTCTTTATCTATTACTTTATATTCTTTTCCTTGGCGCTGGAATAAGTACATATCTTCTCTCATTACGAGGTCTTTATTTAAGTAGTTTCTTAAGAACGATACGTCCCATTCAATTTCGCGTACTTCAAAGATTTTATCACGACCAGACCCTGGTTTTACACCGCGTCGCTTCATTTCTTCTGTCGGGTTATTGTAGCGTTCTTCAATATCTTCGAACATTTTAATACCGAGGTAGTATGGGTTAATGCTTGTTTTTGATGGTTGAACTACACCTGCATTAAGCTTTGCGAATTCAATCGCTTCAGAAGATGTTAAGTCCATTTCACGGAGTATGCGTTGATGCCAGTACGAAGCCCAACCTTCGTTCATGATCTTCGTTTCAAGCTGCGGCCAGAAATATAACATTTCCTCGCGCATCATCGTTAATATATCGCGCTGCCAATCTTCTAGCTCACGGCTATATTCTTCAATAAAGAGTAGTAAATCTTTCTCTGGTTGCGGCGGAATTTTCTTCTTTTTATGCATATTAGGTCGTTCTCTCTTTTTGTTTCGATCATCTAAATTCCATAAATCATCGTACTGTGATATCCTTTTCTTTTCTACATCCTCTTCTAAATCTTCAATACTCCACGCAAGTTTCGGACGCATAAGCGATGGATCAATATGCTCTTGAATAGCAAGTACGGCATCCAAAAATGTCTCTACTTCTGCCTTTCCATACTTATGCTCATATGCTTTCACACGTTCAGCTGTTGCAGACATACTTTCTACCATATCTCGCTTCGTATTTGAAAAACGAATATTATTTTTAAAGAAGTCACAGTGTGCTAAAACGTGCGCTACAATTAATTTATTTTGAATTAACGAGTTCGTATCTAATAAAAAGGCATAACATGGATCAGAGTTAATAACGAGTTCGTATATTTTACTAAGACCTAAATCGTATTGTAATTTCATTCTGAAAAATTGTTTTCCAAAACTCCAATGTGAAAACCTCGTCGGCATCCCATATGCACCAAATGTATAAATAATTTCTGCTGGACATATTTCATAACGCATCGGATAAAAATCAAGCCCAAATCCAGTCGCAATTTCCGTAATTTCCGCAATCGCATATTGCAGTGCTTTATCGTCACTTGCTCTCATTATTTTCCCTCCTTACACTTTCCCTTAAGAAAGTGTATGATTGGAAACAAGCTTTCATGAGGATTGATTGCATAATAAAAAGACATCCTCATAAAAACGAGAATGTCTCATCTATTAACCTTCAATAATCTCCATCTTCTCCGTAATCGGTGTACGAGCTTTTCCTTCTGGTGCTTTATCGAAATAGCCAATGTGAAGAATTCCAACGATGCGTTGACCTCTTGTTAAACCAAGTCCTTCTATAAATAATGGATTGTAGTTTAATCCGCCTGATTTCCAAACACAACCTAATCCGCGTTCCCAAGCAAGCAGTTGGAAGTTTTGCATAAATGCACATGTTGCAGCGTAATCTTCGTCGCGTTGAATTTGACGTGGATCTTCATTAATATAAACAACAATTTGTGCAGGCGTGCTTAAGAAACGATCTGATAAAATTTTGCCGCGTTTCGCTCTTTCTTCTTCTGTGAAAGAGTTTAATACTGCATCTACTAATTTTTTGCGACCTTCTCCAATGTATAATTTACAATTCCATGGTTCACGGTGTTTATGATTCGGTGCCCACGTTGCGTCGTTTAATAGTTCAATTAATAACTCTTTATCTACAGCTTTATCTGTGAATGTACGTACAGAGCGTCTTTCTTTAATCACATTTGCGATGGAAGTATATGTAGTCATATTTTTCTCTCCCTTATTTTCATCTATATGTATACATTTGTTATTGATATTGATTTTCAATTTCGATTATACCTTAGTTTTTTACTATTAATCAATGTTTTATGTTGGAAAACTTCCAAAAACGTCATTTTATACTGTGAATAAAAAAACTTCATTTGTTCACAAGTATTTCACATTTTATGGAAATGATATGTGTACAGTTTTCCACATTATCCATCTAGGAGGAATTTATATGTACAAAAAAATCGTAGTAAGTATGACTATGGCAGCATTATTATGCGGGATATCTACCTTCCCTGCTTCTGCTTCCGCTACCACGCCAAAAGAAGTAACATTGCACCATCATCATAAGCCTATTTCAGAAGAAGAAATGCAGTCGCTCGAAAAACTCGGCTATAACAAACATGAAATTTGGAAAGCTGCTCACATTGCAAGAATGAGTAAAAAAGAAATAAAAGACGTTTTAGCTTACTATAAACAAAATAAATCTTGGGAGAAAACAGCCCAGCATTTCGGTGTAGATCCAAGTAAGTTGAAAAAGCATCATATGAATAAAGAGACGAAAAAAGCACTGCTGCAAGAATTAGCAAATATGCAAAAATCTACACCAGACGGACTAAAACAAAAAATGAAAGATTATAATATCGGATTACGTCAGCTCACGGTATTAACAATCATCTCTCAAAAAAGTAATACCCCTCTTGATGATGTACTAAAAATGAAAAAAGACGGTATGGATATTAAACAAATCGCGGAAAAATTAAATGTTAAAAGAGAAGATATACGAGCAGAGATGATTAAATTAGTGAAGTCTATTAAAGAGAAGCAAACAAATTAACACGCAAAAAAGGAAGAGGTATTCACTGCTCTTCCTTTTCTTTATGAACTTTCAACTTTGAAGTATAAATTCCCGTATTTCCCAAAAACTAACATAAACAAATGATGTAGTAAGGGGTGAGAAAATGTTTCGTTTATCGTCTAAAAAGAAGAAAAAAACAATCTGTTCCATTCCAGAGTTTGTCCTCACTATGAAAGAATCTAGTGATTTCGTTTCCTATAACATCGTAGAAGATGGGACACTATGTTTGTTTTATTATAAATCTACAGCTGAATCACTCCTCATTAATCGATTCATTTTAACACCTATAAAAAGAGAATTAGATCGCATTGAAAATATAAGTGACATAGCAAATATCGTTACACTCGAAGGGATCATCACCAATCCTTCTATTGATGATATTCGTGAAAAATTATTAGTTGGGTATGTACTCATACAGATAAAAAACGATTCTCAAGCAGCAGAATATGCACTTATTCGTGCTGAAAGTTCAGTTTTAGGTACACGATTATATAACGATACCGAAAATGAATATAGTGTAATCGGTCCAAAAGTCGGGTTTGTTGAAAATATTGATACAAATACACACTTACTTCGCCGAAATATAGTAACAGAGCAATTGGTTTTCAAAGAAGTTATAGTTGGCTCTATATCAAAAACAAAGGTGATAGTTGCTTACATCGAAGGCATTACAAATGAACAACACATCAATACTGCAATGCAGCGCTTACAAGATGTTGACTTTGATGTTCCTTTTGATGCAACTATGATTGAACAGTTTATTAGCGATAATAGTAACTCACCCTTCCCTGTTTTACTACCTACAGAGCGGTTAGACCGCTCTGTGTACGCATTACTGAATGGAGGGGTTGTCATTTTAACAGACGGTTCACCTTACGCATTAGCTGGACCAGCGACGTTACTTGATTTCTTCGTCTCGCCAGAAGATTATTATTTACCATGGATAGCAGGCTCATTTCTTCGAATGGTTCGCTTTTTCGGAGCAGCATTCTCGCTATTTTCATCAGCTATTTATACAGCTGTATTAACGTATCACTATCAAATGATTCCTGTGGATTTACTAGGTCCGATTATTTTTTCAAGAGCTAATGTACCCTTTCCGCCCATTTTAGAAGCACTTTTTTTAGAAATCACAATCGAATTGCTCCGTGAAGCTGGAGCACGATTACCTACAAAAGTTGGACAAACAATCGGCATCGTTGGCGGGATTGTAATTGGCCAAGCATCTGTTCAAGCTGCTTTAACGAGTAACATTTTATTAATTGCAGTTGCTTTATCAGCACTCGCTTCTTTTACAACACCAACTGTAAAAATGTCTTCTACTATCCGGATACTACGATTTCCACTTATTCTTTTAGCTGGTGCATTTGGGGGCTTAGGTCTTATTGTAGGATTCGTACTCATATTAGCTCATTTAATTCGCTTAAAATCACTTGGATCACCTTATTTATTACCTCTATATCCATTTCGCGGTTTAGGGACAGCAGAAGGACTCCTTCGCCTTCCATTTAGTCAAACTGCAGAACGCGCTTCTTTTCTAAGGCCCAAAAAGAAATGGCGCTATGACCCGAACAAAGCGAAAGAAAAACGCGACGGTGAGGAAAAATGAAAAATATTTTATTATGCTTTTCCATTATCATTTTAATTGTTCAATCTGGTTGTACAGAAGCATATATAGTTGATACACAGCGAATGATTCACGTAGGTGGATTCGATATAATAAAAGATAAAAAATTTCGCGGAACCATTTTATATCCCGATTACACAAAGGGCGTACAATCTAAACCAGAAACTCAATCAACTCATGCAGGTACAATTGAAACAATCTCTTCCCTTCTAAACGCCAAATCTCCACATACGATCGCTGTAGGTCAAATGCGTGTTGTCCTATTTGGAAAAGCATTTGGTGAACATGGACTTGGAGATGTTATTAACAACTTACAACGTGATCCTAACATTGGCCGTGATGTGCAGCTAGCACTTGTAGATGGTTCAGCAGAAGAATTACTGAAACATGTCAGAATAAATGGATCACTTTATTTATCTGATTTATTGGAGCAAAATATAAAAAACGAGACAATCCCGCGGACAGCTTTAAATATTTTTTTATATAACTTCTATTCATCTGGATGCGATCCATTTCTTCCTTACATTCAAGTATCAGAAGACAAATCTGCTTCCATTAAAGGGCTAGCTTTTTTAAAAAAGGATAAAGTGGTTATGTATACAGATAAGAAAAGGTCTTTTTTATTTAAATTACTCATTAATCCAACGAAAAATGGGCGTTACGAAGTCCCAATACGTCAAGGTAAACATAAAGGATTAATTGCTACTCAAAACATATCTGGAAAAAGTGTATGTTCTCTTTCACCAAACGGTGATATTCCGAAAGTTAACATACACTTAAAATTAAATGGACTCATAAAAAATGCTCCCAGCTGGCTTGATTTATCGAAGAGCAAAAATGTAACTTACGTAAAAAGACATGTAGAAAAAGCGCTTGAAAAGGATTTAAACGAATTAATACAAACATTCCAAGAAAATGAAATCGATCCAATTGGTATACGTGAAGAAATTCGTAGTCACTCAAGAAAATGGAGCATGAAACAAATTCAGAACATGTATCCTAACGTAGACGTTGCTGTCAATGTAAAGATTAATGTCGTACAATCTGGTATCGGAGAATAGTGAGGTGCTATCATGGCTGAACAAGATAAAACACATACTGTTTCCCCTTATTTCACATTCCTTCTATTACACTCTCTTCAAATTGGAGTAGGTGTGCTAGGATACCAAAGGATTATTGCACAATTTGCCGGTTATGATGCTTGGATTTCTCTTATCATCGCTGGCATTGCAACTCATATCGTACTATTTTGCATGCTTAAAATGTTAGAAAAAGATAATGATTTAATGAATATTCATACGACATGTTTCGGAAAGTGGATTGGAAAATTTTTTTCTGTATGCTTTGCCGCATATCTTTTATTATTTTGCCTTACTGTTCTTCGTTCATATATTGAAGTGATTCAAGTTTGGGTCTTTCCTACAATTAAACCGTGGAAATTAACCTTACTATTTTTACTTGTAGCTTATTACATAATTAGAGGTGGCTTGCGGTCTGTAACAGGAATATGTTTTTGGGGAGTTATCATACCGATTTTCGTCCTATTTTTCTTAGTTTTCCCAATGAAATATGCACATGTCCGTAACATTTTCCCAATTCTTACTCATTCACCTTTAGAAATTCTAAATGCAACGAAAGCATCTGCATTAGAATTTCTTGGATTTGAAGCGATTCTTATTTTTTATCCGTTTATTAAAAAAGGAAAATCGATAAATAAATGGGCACATGGTGGTATTGCTTTTTCAACTGTTTTATACGTAGTACTGGCAATTGTTTCCCTTATGTACTATAGTCAAGGGCAGCTACACCATACCATTTGGCCAACATTAACGATGCTAAAAATCATAAAGGTTCCTTTTATCCAAAGGTTTGAGTACATCATTATTTTCCTATGGTATCTCATCATTTTACCTAATCTTTGTTTAACAATTTGGTCTTCTTGTTGCATTACTAAAAGATCGTTTCACATACCGTTTAAAATTACACTGCCATTGTTTATCGCAGTCATATTTATTTCATCTTTATTTTTCACAAACCGAGAAAGTATCAATGTATTAAATACCGTGCTGTCTCAGGCTGGCTTATATATTGTATACGCTTATATCCCGATTTTATTTTTATTCCATTCACTACGATGGCATTTCAAAAATCAGTCGAAAAAATCTTCAACCGATACACCATAATCTCTGATACAATTTGATTAATACATTTGTAAAGGGGACAAGCGTATGAAGAAATATGTATTTTCTTTACTTGCAGTACTGAGTTTAATTCTTGTTGGATGCGGAGCTACTAGTACAAATGAAAAAAAATCACCTGAATCAAAAGAAGAGCATGACCACGCATCGCATACTCAACAAGCTGACATTCAAGAAAAAACAAAAGGAGTCGACACACTTCCTACCTTCCTAGACAAGCTTGATCCACAAATGAAAGATATATACACTGTCGCTGGGCAAAATGCAGAGCTATTAGATTGGATTCCATGTTACTGCGGTTGCGGTGAGAGTGTAGGACATAAAAATAATAAAAATTGCTTTATTCGTGAAATTAAAAAGAATGGTGAAGTTGTTTGGGATTCCCATGCAACGACTTGCGTCAATTGCCTAGAAATCGCAGTTGAATCTGCTTCCATGAAACAAAAAGGAAAATCAACGCTGGAAATTCGCAACTATATTGACAATAAGTATAAAGAAGGATACGGAAAACCAACACCTACGCCAATGCCAAAAGCTTAAAAACGAGGATACACCTCGTTTTTTCGTTTCATTCACTTTTTTTCTTAACAAATTCTTTCAAGTGTATTTCTCCTTACTTGTCACACACTATATATAACTCCTCAGTAAGGAGGGTACACAGTGCAAACATATAACGACTATGACAAAGCTCTCTATTACACATATAGCTGTAATTGGGATAAATTACTCGTTCTTATGGTTCAAACGAACGATCAACTATTTTCTAAGCGTATTGAACATTTTTTACACGCTTATCAATACAGTAAAGAAATGCCAGAAGTTGATAAACAATTGCAGCTCCTATTTCAATATATTGACCATGCATCCCAAAAGTCACATATAGAAGAAGTAGAACAAATTCAAATGTAAAATATAGCGCTATTCTCTTCAGGAGAATGGCGCTTTTTTAAATATTGATATCAATAAAAGTTTCCTCTTATAAAACTTTTATTGATAAACATATTTTTTCTTTCTTTTCTGTGCTACTTCATACTATAATTTAGTATGTAACTATTATAAGAGAGGTATAAAATATGGGACGAGAAAAAAAGCAAGAATATGCTTTACTTACCGCATGGGGAGCTTCTTTTGTCGCTACACTAGGAAGTCTTTATTTTTCCGAAATCATGAAATTTGAGCCTTGTGTACTTTGTTGGTATCAACGTATTTTTATGTATCCATTCGTTTTATGGCTTGGTATCGCTGTAGCAAAGAAAGATTATCGCATCGCAAGTTATTCTTTACCAATTGCAAGTATCGGTGCTTGTATTTCTTTATATCACTATGCAATTCAAAAAGTCGCAGCATTTTCAGCTGCTGGGGCAGCTTGCGGCCGTGTACCTTGCACCGGAGAATTCATAAACTGGTTTGGTTTTATTACAATCCCGTTTTTAGCACTTATCGGCTTTATTACAATCGCTGTATGTAGTTTTATTGTAATAAAAAACAAATAAGGAGATGAAACAATGAAAAAAATGCTTATATTTGGTGGTATTATTATCGCTCTGTTTGCAGCAATTTTCGCTGTCACACAAATGGAAGAAAAAAATGCTACTAGCCAAAAAATTGATAATGCTACTGAAAGTAAGACAAATGGCCCTGACTACTATACAAACAAAATCTCTCTTTCAGATCTTCAAAAGAATTTAAAAGAGAAAAAAGAAGAAACAGTATACTTTTATCAAACATCTTGCGTTCATTGTCAAAAGCTATCTCCTGTCGTAGTACCAATGGCTAAAGACTTGAACGTTGATATGAAAGTTATGGATATTGAAAAACTAGATGTTCCTTGGGATGAATATAAAATTAAAGGAACTCCAACAATCATTCACTTTAAAGATGGCAAAGAAGTAAGCCGTATTAGTGGTGAACAACCGGAAGACAAATTAAAAGAATGGCTTGAGCAAACGAAAAAATAACGAGAAAAGGAAACTCCTTCTACACATGAAATGGGCGTAAAATCCCAAACTAATGTATAAGGAGGGGGTTTTATGCCAGAAGTGAAATGTTCTGTTTCCAATTGCTCATTTTGGGGACAAGGTAACTTTTGTCAAGCAAGTGCAATCGTTGTTCAACCAGATGCTCAAGAGGCTGGTTCAAATGCAAATGATTCGTATACAGGCGCGGTTTTAACAAACGAGACGCTAGAAAGTTCTGTAACAACAAGTGTAGAAACTTGTTGTCATACATTTAAGCCAAAATATTAAATAAAAAAAGCATACGATTACTCGTGTGCTTTTTTACATTCCTCTCCAAAAATCATGCATCATAAAAAAGTACAAAATAACGAGAACAACTGTCCCACATAAGGTAATGCGCCGATATATACTCTTCTCTCCTTCTCTTGCTTTCACAAATGCCCAAATAAATCCGAAGAACAATATTAAATCAACATATGGAACATAAAAAGAAAAAACGAGAAACGCATACAAATACACGATAAATAAACAGGTCGTTACTAAGAAAATTTTAAAAGCAAATTCACTTTTCATAATGTAACCGCCCCCCTATCTGTACTGTATTATATTCAGCAAAATACAATAGTTGCAGTTAAACTCGAAGTAGAAATAAGCTACCGTCTATAATACGGTAGCTTATTACGGAATATTATATTTCCGTTTATATATATTACTTAAAGTCGAAGTAGGAATTTGCTCATAACGAATTTTTTCTCCTGTTTCATCCACAATATACAAATTGTTTCCTATATAATATATTCCATCTTTTCGTTTTGAATACACTGCATATCTTTCGTTTGGCAATAACGTTTTCACTTTCGTTAACTGTCCATTTGGTTCTTGCCAATATATATCGGCACGGTCTACTAACGTAAGCACGCCAATTTGCTCTTCTTCCACTTTACGACCATTCCAACTTACAACACGGTAACCAAGCTTATTCGCTTCATATTCGGGGCTCGTATGAAAACGGGAAATGATTACTTTTGTTTGTAACTGGACTCGATCATATAACCACTGTATATCCCTGTCATGCATGCGAATACAGCCATTCGATTCGCGGCTTCCAATCGTCCATTCCCGATTCGTTCCATGAATGGCATACTCCTTCTTATCCAAACCTAACCAACGCGTACCGAGAGGATTATTCGGTGCACCCCCAGCTATTTTTTTTCGATGATATTCTTTATTTTTAAATTTAGTTATAATACAAAAATTACCTTCAGGCGTAGGTGTACGGTCTCTTCCAGTTGTTACGGGGAATGTCTTTGTATAATTTCCATTTTCAAAAAAAGATAATTGGTTTGTCGTAAGATTCACTAATATTAAATGATCTGTATCAGCAAAAGCACTAACCGGTAGGATGAAAAATAATAGTATGACGAAACATAACTTTTTCATCTATATCCCTCCCCTAGCGCTCAATATAATAATTGGAATTAACTTTACTTTGCTCTTATCAATGAAAACTATCCATTTACAATAACGCCTCCATTTACATGTATCATTTGCCCGGTAACATAGGATGAATCCCCAGACGCTAAGTATACGTATGCTGGCGCTAATTCATATGGTTGACCAGGTCTTTGCATCGGAACATTGCTCCCAAACTGAGAGACTTTCTTCTCATCAAAACTCGATGGGATAAGTGGCGTCCAAATTGGTCCCGGTGCAACACCATTTACACGAATCCCTTTTTGCACTAATGACTGAGAAAGTGATCTTGTAAAAGCTACGATTGCTCCTTTCGTTGCGGAATAATCAATTAATGTTTCATTTCCTTCATATGCAACGATAGATGCCGTATTTATAATGACATCCCCTTGCTTTAAATGAGAAAGTGCTGCTTTCGTAACGTGAAAATAAGAAAAAATATTAATGCGAAACGTCTTTTCTAGCTGTTCTGCTGTAATATACTCTAATCCTTGCTGTGGATATTGTTGTGCGACATTATTTACTAAGACATTCAAACTACCTAGCTGCCGAACGGTCTCTTCTACAATATCTTTACAATGTTGTTCATTACTTAAATCACCCGGCAACAATACACACTTTACCCCCTCTTTCTCAACATATTGTTTCGTCTCATTTGCATCTTCCTCCTCATCTAAATACGCAATCGCAATATTTGCTCCCTCTTTCGCAAAAGCGATGGAAACAGCGCGTCCAATCCCACTGTCTCCTCCTGTAATTAATATATTTTTTCCTTTTAACTTTTCACTTCCTTTATAATTTGGATCTTCAAACTGCGGAAGTGGATTCATTAATGATTCAATACCAGGCTGTTTATTTTGATGTTGCGCAGGCATTGTTACAAAGTTTTTTTGCTGCGGCATATCTTCTTTCAACTCCTTTTCCTTATAATATGCGCACAATAAAAACTGAAATTCACACATCGTTTTACGATTAATATTCGAATTTAAGACACAAAATATAAATTGTTGTAAACTTTTTATGCAAAACTATTGCAAAATAATTAAAAAACGAATATTATATATAACTGTTGTGAAAATTATTCGTAAACAGAAAGGATGTTTATATGTTTAACCTTTCAAAACATAAAACTTCTATTAAAACTGAAATTATGGCAGGTATTATTACCTTCTTAACAATGGCATATATCATTGTCGTAAACCCTGTCATCCTTGGGGATGCAGGAGTTCCATTTGAACAAGCATTTACAGCAACAATTATCGCTGCTGTTGTCGGAACATTATTTATGGCGATCTTTACAAACTTACCAATCGCAATTGCACCAGGTATGGGATTAAATGCTTACTTCTCTTACTCTGTTGTAAAAGCTCATGAAGGCATGACTTTCGCAATTGCATTCTCTGCTGTATTCGTAGCAGGTATGATTTTAATTTTGTTATCATTCACATCTTTCCGTACAAAATTAATGGAAGCAATTCCTGAAAACTTAAAACATGCAATTACTGCTGGTATCGGTCTTTTCATCGCCTTTATCGGTTTACGTTTAACAGGTATCGTTACAAAAAATGAAGCAAACTTAGTTGGACTTGGTGATCTTCACTCTGCTCCAGTACTACTAGCATTAGCTGGACTTGGAATTACAATTGTCCTTATGTCTTTAAATGTAAATGGTGCACTATTTATTGGAATGCTATTAACTGGTATTATCGCTTACTTCACAGGACAATTAACATTCTCAAACGGTGTTACATCAATGCCTGGATTACCAGAAGGAATTATCGTTTCTAATCCAATTACTGCTGTTTCTGATGTAATTAACTACGGATTGTACGGCGTTGTATTTTCATTCTTCCTTGTTACATTATTCGATACAACAGGTACATTACTTGGTGTAGCTCAGCAAGGTGGATTTATGAAAGATGGAAAGCTTCCAAAAGCTGGACGAGCTCTTCTATCTGACTCATTCTCAGCAACAATCGGTTCTATGTTCGGAACAACACCATCAACAGCTTACATTGAATCATCTGCTGGTGTTGCAGCTGGTGGTCGTACTGGTTTAACAACTGTTACAGTAGCTGTTCTATTTGCACTAGCAGCATTCTTCGGACCATTAGTAAGTGCCGTTTCTGGTGTATCAGCTATTACTGCACCATCATTAATTATCGTTGGTAGTCTTATGATGGGATCAGTTCGCCACATCGATTGGGACGCATTTGATGAAGCATTCCCAGCATTCTTAGTAATCTTAAGCATGCCACTTACATCAAGTATCGCAACAGGTATCGCACTTGGATTTATTTCATACCCAATTATGAAAGTGGCAAAAGGTAAATTCCGTTCTGTTCACCCACTTGTGTATGTATTCGGAATCTTGTTCGCTTATCAATTGATTTTCTTACCACATTAAAATCCCTCATACAGAGGGATTTTTTATTTATAAAAGGAAAGTAGAGCATCGAAATTAGATGCTCTACTTTCCTTCTATAACAATCATACGAATTACTTTTAACACTTCTCATTTACTTGTAATTCTTTACTGTACTTTTGAATGAAAATATTGATGAAATAACCATTACCATCCCTACACTCAACCCAATAAGCTGATCCAATAGCATTTCATCATGAATGAACCAGCACAGTAAAAATACACCGCCAAAAATAAGCAACATAGTAAATCCAGTATGTCTAAGCTCTTTATATACATTTTCCATCTGTATCACCACTCCACATACTTTTATCCATATTACACCACATATCCATCAAGCAAACATATTGTCCTCTGGCAGTATGCAGCTACCTTTTGATCATGTGTAACAACTAGCACCGTTTTTCCTTGTTTATGAACCTCTTTTAAAATGCTCATAATTTTTTCTCCATTTTCTTGATCGAGAGCACCAGTCGGTTCATCAGCAAGTATAATTTTTGTATCTTGTGCTAATGCCCTCGCTATCGCTGTCCTTTGCTGTTCTCCTCCAGATAATTCGTGGGGATACTTATTAATATGTCTCTCCAGCCCTACCATCTCAAGCATTTCTTTTGATATTTGTATACGTTTCTTATGAGAAATTTTTCTATATATAAGCGGGAGCATTACATTTTCAATAACTGTATAATCATCTAGTAGCGAAAAGTTTTGAAACACAAATCCAACTTCCTTATTTCTATACTTATGATAGTTTGACTTTAATGTACTCGTATCCATGCCATCTAAAAAATACTTTCCAGTAGAGGGGTTATCAATTAAGCCAATAATATTAAGTAAGGTTGATTTCCCTGAACCAGATGGTCCCATAATGGCTATCATTTCGCCTTTTTCTATTGTAAGATTAATATCTTTTAAAGCACTAAAATTACTCTTTCCGTATCCCTTAGCCACATTTGCGAGCTGAATCATCTATAACACCTCTTTCATATATGTATTTTTTATTTTTAGTACATTGAAATAAATGATTGCATATATAACGAGGATCATTACAAGTGATAAAGCACCTATAACAACCAATGATTCTATAGAGACTTTTAACGTTCCAAAGAAAGATAACATACTATTTTCTAGCCCTTTCTGAATTTCAATTACTCCGCTATTCTCCCATTGAAAATACATAATTCCTATACATATAGATAAAACGAATAACAACATATACTCAATAACAAACGGAAGACATAGTTGAAAAGTACTTGCTCCTAATGCTGATTTAATAGAAATATTTTTACGTTCCATATAAAGCGTGGCCATTGATGTTAATAAAATAGATATAAATGAAAAAGATAAGACTGTACCGCTTAATAATAAGGGATATGACATATTATCACTACCTTGCTTTTCATTTTCTAATAATTTATCCGGATTTGTAACATAATACGAATACCCCTTACCTTCTGTTACCTTTAATACTTTCTTTTGAAATTCATTTATATTTATCTTCTCATTTGTTTCTATAATTAACCCATTGTATAAAAGGTCTACACTATAGAACTCTATTTCTTCTGTTCCAATTGGTAAAATCGCCATGTCATCTAATAATGTAATACGATTATCTGATATTTCACCGCTTCGAGGATATGTAAATGCTGAATTTTTTTCTAAAAAGCCAATTACTTTTAGTTTCATTTTTCCAGATGGTATGATATCACCAATAGATGCCTTTCCTCTATAATTAGCCCCTAATATAACAGGTCTACTATCAAATACTGATTTATGAAATTCCGATTCCTCAAAATATCTTCCTTGTGAAATTCGTATATGAAAGTATTTATTAATATCTTTATCAACAATAAGAGTCTTTATCGTTCCATTTTCTTTTTTTAAACTAAGTGAATAGTTACGGAACAGATAATTAGTTTTATTTGTTATTGGTATCGTATTCGATAACCCTTGAATGAAATGTTGATAATCACTTTTCGCTTTTTCTTCGCTAAACAATGTTATATCTTGCGTCGCATAAAGTTCATAGAAATTTTTATGCGTCGATAAATTATTTGCTACCGTCATCATTTTTCGATATCCCGAAAGATTACTAACAAATTCTATTGCTGAAGAAAATGCAATAATTAAAGAAATTACTATAATCAAACTTGGTAACAATCGTTTTTTCACAGACCGTATAGAATCAAATATAAAAAACATGAAGACCTCCTACGTTCTTAAGTGTTTTCCGGGATATATATTTATAATGTGCTTGATTGGAATTACAGTAACAAAAATTGTAAGAAAAATTATAAAAACAACATTGCATATCAATACATATAGTGTTAACGGTTTTACTAAGTATGTCTCAAAATAAGTATGAATTGTTCCCGAAAATATTTCTAACGTAATAAAAACTAAGAACATCGCTGCTAGAGAAATAAACAAAATTTGAATATATAGTTCGCAGTAAATAGATATATTAGAAGCACCTACTGCTTTTTTTAATGAAATCTCTCTTTCTTTTTTATAAATCCAAAATAAAACCGCAGAAATGCCAGAAACAATCGCAACAAGAATGAATTTATAATAATACTTATTTGCTGAATCTATATGTGTCACATGTAGTTCCTGAAGATCTCGTTCATTCAGTATTTGAACATCTCCCGAAAGCACTTCTTTACTCCTATCCATAAACTTTTTTATTTCTTTATGAATAGATGATGTAGGATTAACAACTGTTAATTGTAATTGTTTACTCGCGATAATACCTTTTTTAGATATAGTAGGTAAGTTTTGAAGTGGAACGTATATTCCTGCTACACCGACGTCACTGTCTTTTCTCGATATAGTTCCTATTTTTTTATATGTATCATCAAATTCATATAGCTCCTCTACATTCGTTTGATCGCCAACAACCATATCGCTTACATTTTCACGATGAAAATATTGTCCTTCAGAAATATATGGCTTCCAATAATAATCATCTTTTAGGTTCACAGCTATGATCTTTGTTGCCCCTGAACTATTTAATGCTTTTAAATGCTCTACGTAAATATCACTTCTAACAAAAGTATCTTGTATGAAAGGAATTACCTCTTCCAATTCAGTTGCATTCGCTATCGGAACAGTTAAAATTTGATTCTTCTCTGGAAAACCGATTTGAAAAGCAGATATAAAGTTTCGTTTAGACTCTGTTAAAAGTGCGGCTATTGATATAGAAAGAAAAGAAATAAAAAATGCCATAAGAAGAATGACTGAAAACAGTTTATTGTTTTTTATATTTTTAAAAGCTAAATACATGTCTCTGCTCCTTTTAGATAAGAAGGAGATGATAAACATCCCCTTCTCCTTATCCAAATATTTATAAAGACAACTGTTTAATGCTTTTTACCACTGTAATCGTAAGTTACCATTACTATCAAAAGTACCTTTGTGTGTATCTTCTTGATAGTCATTATTCTCATTAGCATAATGCTCAGAGTATAGTCCTTTTTGCACCAAAGGCGTTATATGCACCATTACTCACAGTTGCGTTTAATGCTCTTCCAGATTCATGGGATCCTAATTTGTCTGAAGCGCTTTCAATATATGAATTATTTCCATTTGATTTAATAAAAGAAATTGCTACTGAACAACGAGATGCATTTTGATTCGTAGTAGTTTGAGCTCTGTAGGATAGTAGGTTACCGCTTTTGTGACCGCTTAGAGTTGGATAGAATGCATTTGTTGAGATTGATGTTGCTAATATTACTAAAGTCGTAATTGAAAAAACTTTTCCTTTCATTAACAATCACCTCATAAATTTAATAGTTTAGTAGCGCTACATCATCATAATATCCTTCAAATAAATTCTCCTCAATAAGAAACCCGATGTTTTACAAACTCTTTAAACACTTAAACATTAATACATTTTTAAAAAGTAACGTATAAGTAGCAATATAAAAAGGCTGCGGAGAAAATCTTCTCCACAGCCTCATACTTATTTTTGTAAAAACGACTGTAAATCTGCAAACTGTCTCTTTGCATCTTCATAGCCTTGCTCATATAAATTTTGTAGTTTTGCTGTATCTTTTTCCATACGATCTACTTGAAGCGGCACTTCCGGACGAATAACAAATAAATTCCCAGCTTGTTCTTCTTTTTCAATGTAGTGAAGTGTTTCATTATACACTTCATAACGATTCAACATCGTGTTAACAAGGTTCGGATATTTTTTATAAGCTTTCGATGCAATCCAGCCAAATTTTGATTTTTTCTTCGCATAACCATGGTTTCTCGTCAAGATAACGACTGATTTTTCAAACCCATCTTCCTGTGCTTTACGAACTGGAATCGGATCAGAAATCCCGCCATCTAACAATTGCTTACCTCGGTAATTTACTACTGGTGCAATGAAAGGTAATGAACTAGATGCTTGTAATAAATTTAGTGCATCATCATTCGTTCCTTCTTTTTCAAAATAAATAGACCTTCCTGTTTCACAATCCGTCGTCCCTACAAGGAAACGCTCTGGGCTATTAAAGTATGTTTCAAAATCAAACGGTACATGCTTTTCTGGAATCTCATGAAAAATGAAATCCATATCAAATAGCTGACGTTTTCTCCATAAGTTTTTATATGATAAATATTGTGGGTGTGATGCATAATCAATATTGACCGTTTTATTTCTATTTCTTTGTCTGGAAAGATACGACGCTGCATGACAAGCACCAGCTGATACACCGATTACATATGGAAAATATAAATCTTGTTCCATAAAGTATTCTAATATCCCACCCGTATATACACCACGCATACCGCCGCCTTCTAATACTAACCCCGTATTTTCAAGCATGTTATTCTCTCCTCTTTATATATTGACTCTTTAATTATTCACCATGTTAAGTATCTTTTTCTATTATATATGAGTTCTTTTAGAAATTATATTCAAAAGTCTTGAAATGAAGGAGTTTTTTCTTCCAATTATATTTCCAAATGACCGGAGACATCCTTTATAAACCTTTGAATAAAATCTTGCTCTTCTTTCGTATATCCATCTAAAAGTAACAGCCACTTTTCTTCAGCTTGTTTATGCAATTTATCATGAGCTTTATATATTTCATTTCCGCTTTCCGTTAAGCGGAAGAAAATTTCTTTTTGATTATCTAACATTTGCATCTTCTCAACGAATTGCTTTTGAAACAACTTTGTACAAATTTTAGAGATTGCCCCCTTCGTCATTCCCATTTCTGTCGTAATAGCAGTTACATTCATCAGAGCATTTTTTCCGATACACTCGATCACATGTAGTTCAGATAAAGACATACCATTTATACCTGTTTCACGAAGAAACTTCTCATTTTGCCCTTTCAAATGTTCTTCTTTTTTATGCAAAAGTGTACGAATGTCCGAAAGTATTTCCACTTGTTTCATTGTACGTTCCAATCCGTTCGCCCCCCTAGGTTTCCAAAGAAACAATTTAACTATATACCATTTTAAAATCATTTTTTCATATTTACAAGTGAGAAAATTATGTTAAAATAAATTTAGTTTCCTAGGAAACTAAATTATAAGGAGGTTAACATGATGAAAAAATCCAAACTAAATTTCATTTTATATGTTGTCTGTATGAGTGCCTTACTCGGTTCCTTCGCTCAAAATATTTACACACCTATTTTGCCTATGATTCAAGATTCTTTTCACACTTCTCTTTATCTTATAAATTTAACAGTTTCACTTTTCACATTCGTTCTTGCAATTATGCAGCTCATATATGGACCTTTAATTGATACAAAAGGGAGAAAATCTATCCTTATCCCTAGTTTAATCATTAGTACAATTGGTTCAATCGGATGTGCTTTTTCGGCGAACATTTATTTATTTCTATTTTTTAGAACTGTTCAAGCTATAGGAATAGCGGCTATACCTGTAGTCGCAGCAACAATTATAGGCGATTTATTTGAAGGAAAAGAACGCGGAGAAGCAATGAGCCTTTATCAAATGTTACTTGCTCTCGCACCTGCGATTGGCCCTCTCATTGGTGGTTATCTCGGCAGTATAAATGGCCACGTATCCGTATTTCTGTTTTTATCTACACTTGGCATTCTCTTATTCATTATAAACATTTCACTACTTCCAGAAACAAAACCAACTGTAATTAAGCAACCGCAAGCAAAAAAGAAGTACTGGTTTATCTTAAAAAATAAAACTGGATTTTCTATTACTCTTATTGGCTTTATTCAATTTTGTATTTACTTTTGCTTCCTCGTTTTTTTACCGAGTATTTTAACAAATTTATTTCACTTAACTATAAGTAAAATTGGTCTTATATTTGTACCAATGTCCCTTTCCATCATGTTAGGAAGTTATTGCTACAAGTTTTTGCAAAAACGCCTCACGACAAAGCAAGCTTTATTCACTACTAGTTTCTTCAATATTATATGTGTCACTTTATTCTCTTTCACATATAGCATCAACATCCCATTCATCATTATCGGCACCTCTTTATACGGTTTTAGCATGGGACTTTCTATGCCAACTCACACTACTTTATTAACGGAAGAATTCGTACAAGAACGCGCAACAGCCATCGGTATGTACAACTTCATCCGCTATCTCGGTATGGGCACAGGGCCACTTGTAGGTGGATTTCTTGTATTTAATCAAAATTACTTTTGGATTTTCTTCCTAGGTGCAATTACATTTCTATTTATCATTTTATGCGCAATGAAAATGATATGTTTTCAGGCTGTACAAAAAGCAAAATAGAGACCTATAGATGGTCTCTATTCTAAACTCTTTGATCTGCAACGATATGAATATCAATATACTTCGTTTCTCTCATAATTTCATTTACAATTGAACCTTTTCGTATTTCTTCCCAACGTGTTCTTGCCGATTGTCCGAGTAAAATTTGTGTTACTTGTAGTCTTTTCGCGACTTCAATAATAACATCCGCTGGCTTTCTTCCTTTTGCCTCTTCTAAAACAAAACTCGCATCAAATTGATTCGTTAGCAACTTCCACTCTTCAATCGTTTGCTTTTTCCCTGCTGAAAGTGAATCTATATTTTCCCGCTCTACATTTAAGACATACAATTCAGCATTTAACCGATCTGCCATACGCCAACCTCTTCGTATTAACTTCTCTGCTGTTGAACTGTATTGTACACAAACAAGAATTTTTTCTTTTACACCAATCGGTTCTATAACGGTTTGGCTAATTTTCTCGTCCATATCATCTGCCACTTCACGAAGCGATAATTCTCTTAGTGCCCCTAAATTATTAAGCGTAAAGAAATTTTGTAAGCTTTGCTCTATTTTTTCTTCCTTATATATCTTCCCGTCTATTAATCTCTTCCTTAATACTTCCGGCGTTGCATCAACGAGCTGAATTTCATTTGCTTTTTGTAAAATAAAATCTGGAATACGCTCTCTTACTTTTACATTAGTAATTTGAGCTACAATGTCATGTACGCTTTCTAAATGTTGAATATTAAACGCTGATAATACGGATATACCAGCATCTAGCAATTCCTGTACATCCATATAACGTTTCTTATTTTTAGATCCAGGAATATTACTATGCGCAAGTTCATCCACAACAACTACTTGTGGTGCACGTTTTATAATTCCTTCTACATCGAGTTCATAAAATACTTTCCCTTTATAATCTATTTCTTTTAAAGGAATTTTTTCTAAATCAGCAATTGCTTCTTCTGTCTCTTTTCTTCCATGCGTTTCAATTAAACCAATTACAATATCCATACCGTCTTTTTTCATCTCTCTTGCATCAAAGAGCATTTTATAACTTTTCCCTACTCCTGGAGCTGCTCCTACATATAGCTTTAACTTCCCGCGGTTTTGCTGACGAATATATTCTAAATACTCTTCTGGTGTTCGCCTTTGAAACGTCGGTTTATAGTCATCCGCATACAACACATTCACAACCTTTCTTTCGAAACAACGCTACCTCAATCCGTTAGATTGAGGTAGCACTGTTACTATTTCATTAGTTTCTTTAATTCTAAATTTAACTTTAGGACGTTCACGCGGTTTTCTCCAAATAAGCCAAGTGCCGCACCTTCCGTTTGATCTTTAATCAATTGATTTAACGTTTCTTTCGGAATTTTCGTTATTTTCGAGATACGCTCTACCTGTACAGAAGCTGCCTTCGGACTAATATCAGGATCAAGCCCTGAACCTGAATTTGTCACTAAATCGATCGGCACTTCTGTAACTGGAACAGCCCGGTTTTGTTTCTTCCACTCTTCAATACTTTTCTCTACTCGTTTCTCTAAATCTGGATTAGACGGTGCATAGTTATTTGAACCAGATGCTTCTGCCTTATATTCAATACTAGAAACACGCCCATGAAAATAACGTGGATCTGTGAAATTTTGACCGATTAATGTAGAACCAATCACTTCATTTTTATCATTATATATTAGACTTCCATCCGCATTATCCTTCATTACTGCTTGTGCAATACCAGTAACAATAAGCGGGTATACAAGGCCGCACAACACTAAAAATGTAAAAGTAATGCGGACAATTGGTGATAGTATACTTTGTTTCTTCGCCATCTTTTTCCCCTCTTCCTTATATAAACAAGCCGACAATTATATCAATTACTTTAATTCCAATGAACGGTACAATAACCCCACCAAGTCCATAAATAAGTAGGTTTCGGCCAAGTAGTGCATTCGAACTCATCGGTTTATATGCGATACCTTTCATCGCTAACGGAATGAGTAACGGAATAATAACAGCATTAAATATTAGTGCTGATAAAATCGCTGACAGTGGTGATGTTAGTTTCATAATGTTTAATGCTTCCATTTGCGGAATCGCAAGTGTAAACATCGCTGGAATGATTGCAAAATATTTTGCGATATCATTCGCAATACTAAACGTCGTTAACGCACCACGCGTCATTAACAATTGCTTACCGATTCCTACAACCTCAATAATTTTTGTCGGGTTCGAATCTAAATCAATCATATTCGCTGCTTCTTTCGCAGCTGTCGTACCACTATTCATTGCTAATCCAACGTCAGCCTGCGCTAGTGCCGGCGCATCATTTGTACCATCACCTGTCATCGCTACAAGTTTCCCTTTATCTTGCTCTGCTTTAATAACCGCAATTTTATCTTCTGGTTTACACTCAGCAACGAATTCATCTACCCCTGCTTCTTTTGCAATTGTCGCTGCTGTTAATGGGTTATCGCCTGTACACATAACTGTTTTAATCCCCATTTGACGCAATTGTTCAAAACGCTCACGCATACCAGGTTTTACTGTATCCTTTAAATAAATTAAACCGTAAATACGATTATCCACTGCAACTACAAGTGGTGTCCCGCCCTCTTTTGAAATGAAATCTGCTTTTTGATTTACATCTTTCGGAATCGTTCCACCTTGTGACTGAACCCATTCAATAACGCTACCTACAGCACCTTTCCTCACTTTCGTTCCGTCCTGTAAATCAACACCACTCATTCTCGTTTCTGCTTTAAATGGAACAAATTCACCTTGTTCTGCAATTTCTCGATTATATGATATAGACTTCGTTTTTACATATTCTATAACTGATCGACCTTCTGGTGTTTCATCTAAAACTGAACTAATCGCAGCCCATTTTCCTACTTGCTCAATCGTTTCATTTCCTACAGGAAGTAATGTATGTGCCATTCGGTTCCCGAAAGTAATCGTACCTGTTTTATCTAAAATAATTGTATTAATATCACCTGCAGCTTCTACTGCTTTACCCGACATCGCTAACACATTGAACTTTGTCACCCGGTCCATCCCAGCAATACCAATTGCTGATAACAACCCACCAATTGTCGTTGGAATTAAACAAACTAACAATGCGACAAGTACAGCTGTATCAATTTGAAACCCTAAATAGTTTGTAAAGATCGGCAACGTCACAACAACGATTAAGAAAATAAGCGTTAAGCTCGTTAATACTGTATTTAAAGCAATTTCATTCGGCGTTTTTTGACGAGCAGCGCCTTCTACTAACGAAATCATTTTATCAATAAATGATTCACCAGGATTACTCGTAATGACAATTGTAATCTCATCACTTACGACCATCGTTCCGCCTGTTACGGAACAAAAATCACCGCCCGCTTCTTTTATTACAGGAGCTGATTCACCTGTAATCGCAGATTCATCTACAGAAGCTAACCCTTTCATTACTTCACCATCACTTGGGATCATCTCACCTTGCTTTACAATAACAACGTCACCTTTTCTCAAATCAGTTGCTGAAACTTGAACAATGTCCCCATTTTCTTTCACCACATTTGCAAACACATCTTTCTTCGACTGTTTTAAAGAATCGGCTTGCGCTTTCCCCCGCCCTTCTGCTAACGCCTCTGCAAAGTTAGCAAATAAAACTGTAAATAAGAGAATGAGAGAAACTGTTATATTAAACCACCCTGGTACACTACTAGCACTACTTGGAAGAAACGATAAAATGAACGTAATGATAAATCCAATTTCCACAACGAACATAATCGGATTCTTTATCATGACTTTCGGATTCAATTTCGCAAAAGATTGTTTCATCGCATGTGTTACGATATCACGATCCATCGTTTTCGCTTGTCTAACCTCATCTTCTATAGCATGTATTTGTGACTGATTTACTTGTTTTTCTTTTACTACTACCGGTCTCATCATTTACCCTCCATTACTTCAATGTAAGAAATTCTGCAATTGGGCCAAGTACTAACATCGGGAAGAATGTTAACGCACCGACAATTACAATCGTTCCGATGAAGATGCCACCAAATAAACCATTATCTGTACGGAACGTTCCGACTGTTTCTGGTACTACCGTCTTCTCTTTCAACGAAGCTGCCACAGCTAACATCGTAATTAAACTGAAATAGCGTCCTAAAAACATAACTAAACCAGTTGTAATATTCCAAAACGGTGTATTATCTGCTAAACCTTCAAATCCAGATCCGTTATTCGCAGCTGACGATGTGTATTCATATACAACTTGCGTTAAACCGTGGAAACCGGAATGTGAGATAGCATCTGTTCCTAAACTTGTTGAAAGAGCTAATGCTGAAAATCCTAAAATAAGCAATGGATGGAATAAAATCGTTACCGCAATTAATTTCATTTCCTTACCTTCAATTTTCTTACCTAAAAACTCCGGTGTCCGTCCAACCATTAAGCCAGATATAAATACTGCAATAATGGCATACATAATAATGTTTACAAAACCTGCTCCAACACCGCCATATACTGTGTTTAACATCATATTTACGAGTGGAACTAGACCGCCAATTGGTGTTAATGTATCATGCATCGTATTAACAGCCCCTGTTTCAGCAGCTGTCGTTACAGTCGCATAAAGAGAAGAAAATACTGTTCCAAATCGGACTTCTTTTCCTTCTGTACTTCCTTGTACATGTTCGATACCCATTCCATTTAACGCTGGATTTCCATGTAATTCCGATGTCGTAATCGTTATAAATCCAAGTAAAAACACCATAAATAGTGATACGAAAAGGATACGACCTTGTTTTTTATTCCCTACCATTCGTCCGTACGTAAATGGAAGTGCTGTTGGCAATAGCATCATAAGCATCATTTGCAAAATATTACTCATTTGTCCTGGATTTTCAAAAGGATGTGTAGAGTTTGCTCCGAAAAATCCACCGCCGTTATTCCCAAGTTCCTTAATGGAAACAAATGATGCAACTGGCCCGCGTAATATACTTTGCTTTGCCCCATCAATCGTTTGTGCCGTAACTGCACCGTCTAACGTTTGTGGTACACCGAGTGTGACAAAGACTAGCGCCGCAATAAATGCGATAGGAAGAAATACTCTCGTTAGTGCTCTCGTAAAATCAACGAAAAAGTTACCGAGTTCTTTTCCAGCGAGCCCTCTTATAAATGCCATAACGAGTGCTAACGTCGTTGCCGGTGCTGCAAACATTAAAAATGTAATTCCGATTAATTGTGATAAATAAGATAAACCATTTTCACCGCTATAATGCTGTAAGTTTGTATCAGCCATAAAACTAATTGCTGTATTAAAAGCAAGCGTAGGCTCCATTCCTTCAATGTGTGCTGGATTTAATGGCAATACTCCTTGTAGTCTGAAAATGAAATATACGACAACAATCATAAATCCATTTAATAAAACTAATGACAATGCGTACTGTTTCCACGTTTGATTGTATTCTTTTACACCCGTAATTTTAAAAATAAGTTTTTCAAAAGGCCCGAATACTTTATCTAGCTTTTGACTACCTTGAAAGGCTTTCTCTAAATATATCCCCATTGGCTTTGCCACAAGAATAAACAACAGCATGGTAATAACAACTGCGACCCAAATCATAATGAATGATTCCCCCTAATTAAAACTTCTCTGGATTTAATAATGCATACACTAAGTACACCGTAATTGCTGCAACAATAACCGATAAGGCAATCATCATGATTGCTTCCCTTCTTTCACAACTTTATCTGACCAACTTGCAAGACTTGCCATCGATGCGACTAACACAACAAAAATCCCGATCATTACAACATCTAACATAACTACCCCTCACCTTTTGTTAAAATTTACCATTTAGTTATCAAAAAAAGAACACTAAGCTCTACTTAGTGTTCGAAATGAACAACACAAAGTAAACCTCCTCTCTAAACGCTTACGAGGTTAGCTGTCGGATTCGGGCCTAAAGAGTAGCCCTACTTTCAAAACTGAAAGATTCACCCCAAGTGACGATGCACAAAATTGGTTCCCCCGCTCCATTTCTGGAACTCAGCGATTTTAGGTTTTTTTGGAAATTTTATGAATGATTTATGAGAGTAAATATACTCCTCTATATTTCACTTGTAAAGAGGCAAATTACTGAAAATAAGAAAATATCCGTCTGTTTAAACGCTTACATTGAGTATTATTAATATTCTTTCATCTGTTTTCTCGTCTTTTCTTTCTTTTTCACATAAATGATCTTTTAAATACGAAATAAAAAGAGCGAATGACATGAAGTGCATAGCTTGTTGCACTTAGCATTCGCTCTTTTTTATTCACTATTTATTCTCCTCGTAAAAAAGCACGTAAATTTCTCCCGCGAATATAAACTTGTGACAATTCTGCATGTAGTTGCTCATATTCGATAACATCTGTTTTTAAATATAAAGCGTCTTTCGATGGCAATATAATATAGGGCCTTGGAAAAATAGGATCAAGCATCACCAATTCTTGAACTCGCTCTACCGATACCGCCCAACGATTCGCTATATCTCCTAATAACAACACCTTCATCTTCTTCTCCCCCGCCCTATTCAAAAAATAAAAAAGAAATATTATCACAATTTGTAAACACGACAAATGTAGCTCCAATTGTTTCATAGAGCCTCGCTGGATATCGTTTATTCCTTGTAACAACAGTAATAGGTGCTTGAAAAGAAAAGCGAATGTGTTCTGTAAAGAAACTAATAATTGGAAGCTCATCCCCTAGTAAAATCACCTTCTTAATACACTCACAAATACTAGTAAAATCCTGCTCCTTACTACAACTATACGTCCAATCAAACCCACAATTCCTCACTTCAGCCGCTATCTCTTCATTTGCTGTAAAAATAATTAACTCATGTTGAAATGCTACTAAATCTATTAAACTATTTACCTTGCTTTCTTCTCCAACACAAATAAGTGTTAGTTCCATGTACCTCATCCTCCTTAGCATAAAAGAACTCAAACATAGATTGATATTCCCCTATACTAATCAGATCGATGAAGTGATGTATCCATCATGGCACCGTCCTCTCTCAAGACGCTTACGAAGTTAGCTGTCGGATTCGGGCTTTGAGAGTAGCCCTACTTTCAAAATTGAAAGATTCACCCCTAGTGACACTGCACAAATTGGTTCCTCCGCTCCATACAATCGGACTCAGCGTTTACAAAAAAATATATTCTGGCTGATATATTACTCCTGTATTTGGAAAAAGTAAACAGAAAAAAAGCCAGTTATAAAACTGACTTTTTACTTACCTAAGCACGCGTTTTATTCAATTTATATGCAAAATGATTCGTCGGTCCATGACCACTACCAATATTCAACGGCTCTTCAATTGCTATACTAATAAATCGTTTTGCTTCTTGAACTGCCTCTTCAATCGAGTAGCCTTTCGCAAGTCCTGCTGTAACCGCTGAAGCAAATGTGCACCCGCTTCCGTGCGTTTGCTTTGAAGGAATTCGTTCACTTCTAAATTCGATAAACGTTTTCCCATCAAAGAGTAAATCAATTACTTCATTACCTTGATACTCTGCATGGCCGCCCTTCATAAGTACGTATTTCGCACCTAATTCATGCAGTACTTTCGCAGCTTCCTTACTATCTTCAACATTATGAATTTCCATCCCAGTTAACACTTCTGCTTCAGGAACATTCGGCGTTACAACTGTTGCTACTGGTAATAAATATTCCTTTAATGCTTGTACTGCTTCTTGTTGTAATAATGATGCACCGCCCTTAGCAATCATAACAGGATCTAGTACAATATTATTCCACCCAAATTTATTAATATGTTCTGCTACAATTTGAATAATTTCACTGCTAAATAACATTCCTAGTTTCACAGCATCTGGTGTTAAATCCGTACCAATTGAATTCAGCTGTTCCGTAATACCTTCTAACGGAACTGGATATACCCCTTGAACGCCCAGCGTATTTTGAGCAGTAATTGCCGTAATAGCCGTCATCCCATACACACCAAGCTCTTGGAATGTTTTTAAATCTGCTTGAATGCCGGCACCGCCTCCACTATCAGATCCTGCAATTGTTAAAGCTTTATTTACTTTCATCCCACTCATCCTTTTCTATCCAAAATAGCGATGATAAATTGTTTTTGCTTCGCTTATATCTTTCGTTCCATGTACTAGTACACGTCCATCTTTGAAAGCAACTAATCTCTTTTCTTCAACTGAAAATGATAATAAATATGGATTTACATTTAAATCATTTACGCGATCTTTCAGCAGCTCTTTGTATCGTTCAAAATCCATTTCTTCTTTATGAGGTGGCCTAATTTGAACTGTATTTCTCCCGCATAAAACTGCTGTTTTCGATGTGTTTTCTTTATTTAAATACGGGTATATCGCACTCTCTCCGCACGAAGGACAATTATGCTTACGAAGCTTTTGCACATTCATACATGAATATTCATTCTTCCACACATCAAACGACACAAGTCCATCTCGAAGTGATTCATAATCTTCCACTAACAATTTAAGAGCTTCCGTTACTTGATGAGAAACGACGAGAGATACAGCAGGTGATATAATGCCCGCTGTATCACATGTCGCCCCGCCAAGCGGAATCGATTGTAATAAACAAGATAAACATGGCGTTTTACTAGGGAGAATTGTGTAAGAAAGGCCGTAACTCCCTACACATGCTCCGTAAATCCATGGAATAGAATGTTTTTGCGCTATATCATTCACAATAAAACGTGTTTCGAAATTATCAGTTGCATCAATCATTACATCTACGTTTGTAACAAGCTCTTCTAATTCCTCAGCTGTTACATCTTGAACGAGAGCCTCTACTCTTACTTCACGATTGATCTCTGCTAGACGTTTTTTTGCCGCTACAGCCTTCGGAAGATTATTTTCTACATCACTCTCTGCGTACAATTGTTGCCTTTGTAAATTACTCCAATCGACATAATCTCGGTCAACAATCGTTACTGTGCCAACACCTGCTCTTACAAACATCTCTGCATTTGCACTACCTAATGCACCTGCACCGATAATGAGTACATGCTTTTCTCTTATCTTTCGTTGCCCATCTTCTCCAATTGGAGAAAATAATTCTTGGCGAGAATATCGATTATTCAACTACGCTCATTCCTTCTAAAGGACTGCTTGCTGTTGCACAACGTTTACGTGCAATACGCCCCGCTTCAAATCCTAACCGTCCTGCTTCAATACTTAATTTCATTGCTTGTGCCATTTTTATTGGATCTTTTGCTCCCGATACAGCCGTATTTAATAACACACCATCCGCTCCTAATTCCATCGCAAATGCCGCATCAGCCGGGCTACCGATACCAGCGTCAACGATAACTGGCACTGTCGCTTGTTCAATAATGAAACTTAAATTTAATGGATTTACAATACCAAGCCCTGAACCGATTGGTGATGCTCCTGGCATAATTGCATGCACACCTAGTTCTTGTAATTTACGTGCTAATACAACATCATCAGATGTATACGGAAGAACGATAAACCCTTCTTCTAGTAACATTTCAGATGCCTTTAACGTTTCTACTGGATCAGGTAATAACGTTCTATCATCACCAATAACTTCTACTTTGATCATATCGCAAAGCCCCGAAGCTTTTGCTAATTTTGCAATACGAACAGCTTCTTCAGCATTTTTTGCTCCAGCCGTATTCGGTAATAACTTATATTTTTTCACATCAAGTTTCTCTAATAAATTAGGCTGCTTTGCATCAAATATATCCATACGACGTACTGCGAACGTTAAAACCTCAGCCTCAGATACATCAATTGCCTTTTGCTGTACATCAAAATCAGGGAATTTCCCTGTTCCTAATAAAAGTCTAGAATGAAATGAAAATGGTCCAATGTTTAACATAATCAACCGCCTCCTACGAAAGTTACAATCTCAATTTGGTCTCCATCAAAAACAGATGTATCTGTATGATCATCTTTTTGTAAAATATCTTTATTACGCTCTACTACTACAATTCTGTTATCTAACTCTAAATGTGTAAGTAGCTCAGCCACTGTTTTTACACTCTCTGGCACTTCCATTTGATTACCATTAATTTTTAAATTCAAACTTCCATCCCCTTTCTAAACCGGTTTAGAAAGCAATGAATCTAGCAAGTGATTCTCCTGCTTTCCTTCTATTAAATCAGCCATATACTGACCAGAAACCGGGCTTAATAAAATGCCATTTCGATAATGTCCAGTACAAGCATATAAACCTTTTATTTCTTCATGCTCTCCCATATAAGGAGCTTCATGATTTGATTGTGGCCTTAATCCTGCCCATGTGCTTTCCCACTCTGCTTCTTTTAAAGCTGGCAATATTGTATAAGCACGCTCTAATATAGAAGTAATACTTTCTGGTTGCACTGTTTTATTAAACGTATGAGGCTTCATCGTTGCTCCAATTACGTAACGTCCACCACGCTTTGGGGCAATGTAAAATCTTTCTTGGAAAATAGGCGCCTTTAAAAGTGGTTTTCTACTTCTTACCGCTACTACTTCTCCTTTAACTGGATATGTACCCCATTCGCGGTGAAAATAACCTAGTAACTTCGTGCTCCATGAACCACCCGCAATCACAACCTTCTCGCACGCGATAATACCTTCGCCTGTAACAATCCCAGTCACTTTATTATTTTCAATACGAATATCA
Organism: Bacillus cereus group sp. MS39; assembly: GCF_040448665.1. NCBI lineage: Bacteria > Bacillati > Bacillota > Bacilli > Caryophanales > Bacillaceae > Bacillus > Bacillus cereus group sp. MS39. The sequence goes on from NZ_CP123058.1 coordinate 4,642,298, forward strand.
AACACTTCTGTCTGTTCATATATATCAGCACCCGAGAATGACGCGGAATGTGCGAATGCTTTCGTAAGCTCTGGTGCAATAACATGACCGTCTTTTGGATAATATACAGCACCTATAATTGACTCAGATAGAAACGGCTCTTTCTCTCGTAAAAGGTCGCCTGTTAGAAAATAAGAATCTTCACCTGTTTTCTGCTGCCAATCCATAATGTGAAGAATTCTTTCCTTCTCATCTTCATTTTGGGCAATGCGATAAATGCCTTTCTCTTCATACCCAATATCGATGCCTGTTTTTTCACGTAAAACTTCTGCAAGTTGTGGAAATATAGCACGGCTTTCTCTAGCAAGTTCAAATAGTGGGTCATACGCATCCCATTCTGCCTGAACCCCAAGTAAACCAGCGGCTGCTTTCGAGGCTTCAGATGCAATTCTTTGCTTCTCTACAATCGCTACTTTATGTCCTCTTTCTGCTAGAAAATGTGCAACTGAACTACCAATTACACCTCCGCCAATAATCGCTACATCATACTTCTTACACATGTTTTTCCGCCCACTTTCTTATTGATTCCTTATAAGATTTTGCTTTGCTATATGGATTACTACTACTTATAATCCCAGACATAACAGCAATACCACTGACACCGTTAGTAAGAACATCCCCTGTGTTTTCCGTGGTGATTCCTCCAATTGCTGTAATCGGTATGGATAAACACTTTGCAATGTCTGAAACTTCTTCAAGCCCTCTCGCTGGCACACCTTTTTTACAATCTGTCGGAAATACATGACCATAGACGAGTGAATCCGCTCCATTCTTAAATGCATCGATTGCCTCTTCTAAGGAATGCACAGAATAACCGACATGCAAATAAGAAAACTTTTCTTTCACTGACCTTACATTTGCGCTTCGATATCCTAGCTGCACGCGCGGAATGTTTAATAAAATAGCAATATCAATTCGATCATTTATCACTATTTTCGATGCCGTAAAGCCTTTCTTCAAAAGACTTTCCACACCTTCATACAATTCCTTCGTACTTTTCTCACGTTCACGAATATGCAAATAATCAATCTCACTTTCAATTTGCATCGCTACATTCACTAACTCTTCGAATGACATGTGACCATTTGAGATTACATGAAGCTCATTTTTCATATTCATTCGCCTACTTTAAAATGTTTTCGAATAATTCCTCAGCCGGAATGATTTCTTTCGTCATTCCTTTATCTTTCAGCCATTTATTTTGTTTCTCCCATGACTCTTTTGAATCCGATAAGAATGGCTCATCTTTCGTTTCCATCTTCTCTAATAAAATTTTCATACTTTCTTTTTCAACTTCTGGTACAAGCGGGAAGTTTTCTTTTTCTTGATGATTTAATAAAATATTTAATGCTTCATCCGGATTTTTCTTCATGAAATCATAGCCTTTTTTCGTACCACGTAAGAAGGCTTGCAACGCTTCTTTATCTTTTTTCAACGTTTTATCACCTGTTACCAATACAAGCTCATGATAGTTTGGTACACCGTAATCAGCTGGATTAAAGTATGCTGGTTCATGACCTTCATGACGCATAACAGGTACTTCATGGTTAATATATGCCCCTGTTACCGCATCCACTTTTTTCGTAATTAGTGCCGGTACTAAATCAAAGCCAACATCGACTACTTTCACTGTATCTGGATTACCACCAGCTTCTTTTACCATCGTTTTTAAATACATCTCACTTAAAGGTGTTCCAGAATAGCCAACTGTTTTCCCCTCTAAATCTTTTGGCGATTGAATACCTGCTGATTTCAGCGATACAACATGATTTAATGGTGAACGTACGATAGCTCCAATTGATTTCACTGGAATTTGTTCATTTGCTTTTGCCATGACAACGTCTGGCTGATAATATAAGCCAACCGTTACTTTTCCTGCAGCTGCTAAAGTTAATGGGTCAGTCGGATTGGAAGGGAATTTAATATTCACCTTTACTCCTTCTTCTTTAAAGTAGCCTTTTTCAATCGCCGCATAAATAAAGCTATGTACCGCATTTGGGTACCAATCAAGCATGACCGTTATTTCTTTTTCTTTTTTATTCTTATCTGATGCAGAATTACTAGAACATCCAGTAATCATTGCAACTAATAATGTCAACACAAAGATGCGTTTTAAAAATTTCATGAATACTTCCTCCAACTAATAAATTTCTTTTCTAATACTGAGATAAGTATGACGAAGAAAATAGCTAATAATGATAACAATACAATGGGTGCAAATACACCTGCTCCGTCTAACTGCGTCATCATTCTTTTACTGAAATATCCAAGCCCAGCTTGTGCACCGAGCCATTCACCGATTGCTGCCCCAATTACACTAAGCGGAACTGCAATTTTTAAAGCTGAGAAAAAATAAGGAAGAGCAGACGGCAATTTTAATTTAAGAAAAACATCTTTTTTCGTTGCCCCATACGTAACTAATAGCTCCTCCCATTCTTTTTTCGTACTGCGTAGTCCATCATACGTATTGACCGCAATTGGGAAAAACGTAATTAAAACAGTAACAACAACCTTACTCCAGATCGTATATCCAAACCATAAAACAAAGAGCGGAGCAAGCGCTGTAATCGGAATCGTTTGTGAGGCAACTAATAGTGGATAAAATGCTCTCTCCATCCAATTACTCGCATTCATTAACATCGCTAGCCCTACCCCAAGTACGATAGAAATAGCCACCCCTATTAAAACGACGGATAAGGTTGCCGGCAAATGAACCGTAAATAATATATCTTTTAGTTTCCAGATCTTCATCACAATTGCAGACGGTGACGGTAAAATGTACATTTCGTCTACGATTCTTGCGCCTACTTCCCAAAAGGCAAGTAAAATACTAGTAAGTGTAAGGGCAGGTAATAGCTCCTTCAACCGGTTCATCATACGAGTACCTGCCTTTGTAACATACTAAGAAGCTCATCTTTAAGCGCTAACACTTCAGGCTTATATAAATCTTTTCTTGTTCGATTACGTTCAAGTGGTACGACCCTCTCGGTTAAAGTAGTTATCGGTTGCTGCTCTACTACTAAAATTCGATTAGAAAGAAACAACGCTTCTTCCACATCATGAGTGATAAATAAAATTGTTTTTTCCCACTCTTTCCATTGTTCAAACAGCCATTCTTGCAAAGATGCCTTCGTTAAAGCGTCCAACGCGCTAAACGGTTCATCTAACAACAATATCTCCCCGCCTGTTAATAAAGTTCGAATAAAAGATACGCGTTGTCTCATACCACCAGATAAATCTTTCGGATATTTTGTCTCATACCCTTGTAAGCCAAATTTATGTAACAGTTCCTTTGCCTTTATTTGTGCTTCTTTCTTCTGTACACCTTGGCACTCTAGCGGTAGGGCAGCATTCTCAATAATCGTTCTCCATGGCAGGAGCATATCTTTTTGGGGCATATACCCTACAGGATGGCTCTTTATTTCTGTCAGCTCTATCTGTCCCGTACTTGCTTCTTCTAAACCTGTAATAAGGCGAAATAGAGTACTTTTGCCGCATCCACTCGGTCCAATAATACTTACAAACTCTTTATCTTGTATAGAAGCATTTAATTCATTGATGATTGGCTTCTCATCATAATGAAAAGAAACATTATGAAACTGTAGTATGTTCTTGCTCCTCAAATCCCCACATCTCCTTACGATAGGACATATCCCAGAATAAATATTCAAATCGACTGGAATATAGGAATATCTCCTCTAATCGATCTAGCTCTTTGTCAGACTTTCCAACTGCCATTTCATTTAATAAATCGATTAACCAAATACAAAGGCTACCGTATTCTTCCGAACTATATCCTTGAATCCACTCACCAAAGAACTCATGATCTCTTGCTCCAGGAATATCGTTTAAACGCTTTCCAATTTCCCAGTAGCTCCACATACATGGAAGAAGTGCTGCTATTAATTCCGCAAGTGTGCCATTTTGAGATACAGACATCATGTAATTTGTATAGGCTAAATTTTTAGCAGATGGTTTTGCAGATTCTATCTCCTCTATAGAAATACCAAGTCTTTTTGCATATTGTTTATGGATCGTCATTTCTCCATTTAATATGCCATCAATTTGTTCAGCAAATTTCCCCATTACTTGTGGATTCGTTGCTTTTACAACACCAATCGCATATAGCTTTGCATAATCTAACAAATATAAATAATCTTGAATAATATAATACTGAAACTTATCTTTTTCTAATGTGCCATCTCCCATACCTACTACAAACGGATGATTATGACTCATCTCCCAAACTGGTTGTACAGTTTCTAATAATCTATCGCAAAATTTCATTTCGCTATCCCCTTTCAATTTATATATCTAAATAAAAAACCACTTCTAAATAAGAAGTGGTTACAGCAAATAAAATTATAATTTATTCGTTGCTCCACTTCCCTTCGCTAGTATTACCTAGATCAGGTCTGTAAGGGTTAAGGATTATTCCTCTCTCAGCACAACAAGCACCCCTAGTGGTTTCAATATGAAATTTTCAAACAAAAAAGCCCCGTTTCTATACGCAAAGAAACGGGGACTCATTATTAGTGTCCGTATTGCTTCCCTACGCTAGCATAATCTAGATCAGGTAATGAAAAGGATCAAAGGCTTACGGCCTACTCTCAGCTGGCAACACCAGCTCTCCTAGCAAACTATGAAATTAACACTGTCAGTATAACACCGTAATAAGACATCATCAACTATTTTAATTTTCTCAATTGTCAACAAAATAACAAAACTATATAATACTTATATTCTATGTTAGAAATTATTATCCTAATTAATTAGATAAAAAGGAATCATTATCCTCAAAAAATTTATTTTTATATTGATTTCATATTACATTTATGTGAATACACCCACTATATTATATCTTTATACTATAATAAAATTACAACTATACAACTAGAGGAGGTCTCTATTATATGAATATGAAAGCTACTGCTTTAACAGCAACTACTGTCGCAATTGCCTCTTTACTTCCTTCTATGGGAGAAACAAATGTACAAACAGCCAACGCTGAACAATTATCTAATGTGAAAACTGGATATGTCAAAGTCGATCAAGTAGCCTTACATACAAAAGATAACGCAAATAGCTCATCAATTGATACAATTCGCTTTAATACGAAAGTAAACATACTTGAAACAACTAATGGCTGGTATAAAGTATCTGTTAATAATAAAGTAGGTTACGTACAAAAAGATGCTATTCTACTAAAAAACAAACTTCAATCTAATAATCAATACATCGTTAATGCCAATGCATTAAACGTTCGTTCTGAACCTAATTTAGAATCTTCAATTTTAGATGTATTACCAAATGGAAAATTCGTTACCATTCAAGAAGAACAAGGCGAGTGGTATAAAATTTTACATAATGGCAAAACAGGTTACGTACAAAAAGCATTCGTGTCTAATGGTTCACAACCTTTAGTAAAAGGCATCACAGTTCAAAATAATACGAAATACACAGTTGCAACACCTAAACTTAATGTACGTGGCAACGCTAGTACAAGTAGTGCACTACTTGGTTCATTACAAAATGGTACACAAATACAAGTAGTGGAAACTGTAGGAACTTGGTATAAAATTCGTTTTGGCACAGGATACGGATACGTAGCAAAACATTATGTGATGCAAAATCAATCACAAGCTCAAACGGCTCAAACTACTTCCATTCCAGCAGTTTTCAAATTCCCTACTCAAGGAAGAATTAGCTCAACCTTTGATATACGCTGGGAACAAATGCATTATGGTATAGATATTGCAGCTCAAGGTAATGTCTCTATCCAGGCGGCGGCGGCAGGTAAAGTTGTGAAATCATATTATTCAGCTAGCTATGGCAATGTTGTGTTCATCGCCCATCAAATAAACGGGAAATTATATACGACAGTCTATGCTCACATGAAAGATCGCACTGTACAAGCTGGTGATCAAGTACAAGCTGGACAATTAGTAGGTCATATGGGCAACACAGGTCATTCATACGGGCAACATCTTCATTTTGAGTTACACAATGGAGAATGGAATTTTGAAAAAACAAATGCAGTAAACCCACTGCCATATTTAGTTAGGTAAATTGTATGCAACGCAATATCAATATACCTCTCTTAATTGAATATTTAGCCTTTTTAGGTTTAATCTGTTGTTTAATCATTTACAATACAAACACTGTATTTTTATCTATTATCATTGCTTTTGTGGCTTTAGAAATTATGATGGAATCCTTTCAAGTACAACTAAAACAAAAAATTGCCCATATATATAATGCCATCTTTCTATTAAGTGCCCTAATAACAAATATTATTAGTATTGGTTTTTATTTATCTACCGTATTTCCTGTATTCTTTATGGCTGTTTTATTATTCATAGCTAGATACATTCATGTCCCTACTAACAAAAAACACGAACAAAAAGCTTAGAAAGAGGAGACACTGTGTACCGATCTTTCAAAGATAATCCGCTAAAATATATATTGAATTTATACACAAAAATAAATACTTTTTTTGGTATACAAGGAAGTAATACGGCACAATTTCTCCTTTATGGAATGTTATTTCTCGTCTTAATTGCGTTCTCCTTGCTTTACTAATAAAAAAAGGATCTCACATAAACTTGAGATCCTTTTTAATTTATATAAATTTTTTATATAGAAAATGCTTTTTATCCACAAGCATATTTTTCATAAATAAAGCTAAGATTATATTTTTTCTCTAAGCTCATTCTTTGTTCATCATCACACCAATAGAACAGAATATCATGAATTGTTGCATAACGCTTATTTTTAAGAAATAGTTTAAAGAATGATGGTAAACAATCATGTAATTGTATAAATATATAATTGCGTAATATTTCTTCTTTATATTCAATGCCCTTACAAATATACAGCAATTCTTCACAATAATATGCATGTTGTGGAACTTGAATCATTTCGAAAAATGGCACATATGATAATAACTTCCCGATAAAATGATCATATCGATCCATTATTCCTATCGTCATATGCTCCATCATTTCTTTCATTACATATAAATAATCATCTACATGAGTAGTTTTCAATGGGTCTAATCGATCTGAAATTTGAGAAAGTACAGCTCTTTGACAAGCTAACACCGCTTGACTAGGTCCATAATATGATAGGAAGTCTGTACACTTATGATATTTTCGTAATAAGTCATGTGTGTATAAGTCATACACAAACGTATTACAATACATCGCTAGGCTCATCATATCACTATTTAATTGCTCTTTTGATAGTAATTTAGCTCTCTTACACATATAAAAGAATGTAAATTCTAATACTTCTTTATGAGATAATAGATGTTTACAATCCGTTATACATTTCTCATTAAATTTAACCCTATCCCAAATTTCTACATCCCCATCAGTCAATTCACCAATACGATATTTAATAATTAAATAGTTTAAAGCAACCGCTTGCGTCAAAAGATCCCACGTTTCATATTCCAATGAAGTGTGAACAAACTCAGCAAGTCCCTGAGTTATCATAAAAGTATTTGCTTCTTCATACCAACCAATCTCTTGGCATAAGCGAAGAATACGTACTAGAGTTGGAATTTCATCTTTATGAAACTGCGGCAAATTCTTTACTTTATCCATTCCATATACGATAAATGCCGCTAAATTTTCTTCTTTATAAAATTCTTTTTCTTTCCACACTAATATAGTTCGTTCTTTCCCTTCGCCTTTTGGATGACAAGGTACAAGCAAAGAAAATAATTCAGCGAAATTATTTGGTTCTATATATGTATCTGTAACCAAATTCCAATTTGGATCGCGCTGTACAGCCCTCATATAATTCCCCTTCCCTTTTGTCTACATAGGAAATATTAATCCATTATCACATCATTAACGATGAATATTGTTATATTCGAAATCTTTCATAATGCTTATATCTATCAGTATATCATTTTTTCTCTTATTAAAAATTAAGAATGACAAATTCAAAAAAAAATGTCGAAATTACTAACCATATATTTATTATATAATGTCTCAGATACATCATGCTAACATATTAGTTTAATCCATATATACTAGAATAATGCATCTGATTTTTATACGTAACTTATCCCACTAATAAAAATCTCTCTTCATTCCGTATGCTCCGAGATTTCACTTAAAGCGAATCCCGCTTGATCATCTGCCAATTCTCTTATAGCTAAATCGCCTAGTGCTAGCATCCCAACGAGTTGACCACCCTCAACTACTGGTAATCGTCTAATTTGATACTGTGCCATTAACTCTGTAGCTTTTTCAATAGAATCATCTGGAGAAACTGAAACAATGTTTGTTGTCATTACATTTGTAATTTTATTAGATCCAGGATGTTTCTCAGCAATCCCACGAACAACTAAATCTCGGTCCGTAACAAGCCCAACAACTTGCTCATTTTCAACAACTGGAATCAATCCAATCGATTCTTCTTTCATCTTTACAGCAGCCTCATATACATTGTCTAGCGGTGTGCAATGTACAACATGAGTACTCATAAAGTCTCTCACTCGTGTCATTTTTGTCTCCTCCTTTTTATACATACCATAGCTTTTCCTAAATCCCTTTATTTATTTCAGGAAAATCAGTTGATAAAGGAGGATTCCACAAAATAAAAAAGAGCCAGCATATTGCTGACTCTTTTTTTATGACCCGTACGGGATTCGAACCCGTGTTACCGCCGTGAAAGGGCGGTGTCTTAACCACTTGACCAACGGGCCATGGCTCCGCAGGTAGGACTCGAACCTACGACCGATCGGTTAACAGCCGATAGCTCTACCACTGAGCTACTGCGGAATAATATATGGTGGGCCTAAATGGACTCGAACCATCGACCTCACGCTTATCAGGCGTGCGCTCTAACCAGCTGAGCTATAGGCCCATACACTTTTACAGGGGCAGTAGGAATCGAACCCACACTGGAGGTTTTGGAGACCTCAGTTCTACCTTTAAACTATGCCCCTAAAGGATGCCGACTAGAGGACTTGAACCCCCAACCTACTGATTACAAGTCAGTTGCTCTACCAATTGAGCTAAGTCGGCATAAAAAAATGGTGGCTCGGGACGGAATCGAACCGCCGACACGAGGATTTTCAGTCCTCTGCTCTACCGACTGAGCTACCGAGCCAACATAAATGGCGGTCCCGACCGGGGTCGAACCGGCGATCTCCTGCGTGACAGGCAGGCATGTTAACCACTACACCACGGGACCATTTGGTTGCGGGGACAGGATTTGAACCTGCGACCTTCGGGTTATGAGCCCGACGAGCTACCGTGCTGCTCCACCCCGCGACAATATAATGTTTTTTAAAAAAATGGAGGAGGTAGAGGGATTCGAACCCCCGCGCGACTCTCGCCGCCTGTCGGTTTTCAAGACCGATCCCTTCAGCCGAACTTGGGTATACCTCCATGAAGGAAAAAATAAAAATTTTATTATTATATGTATCTAAACCATTTAAAAAGAAAATGGAGGAGGTAGAGGGATTCGAACCCCCGCGCGATTCTCACCGCCTGTCGGTTTTCAAGACCGATCCCTTCAGCCGAACTTGGGTATACCTCCGAGAAATATAATAAATAAAGTGGAGCCTAGCGGGATCGAACCGCTGACCTCCTGCGTGCAAGGCAGGCGCTCTCCCAGCTGAGCTAAGGCCCCATGTTTTTGGGAATATCGGGAAGACAGGATTTGAACCTGCGACCCCCTGGTCCCAAACCAGGTGCTCTACCAAGCTGAGCCACTTCCCGTTAATAAAAGCGCGCCCGAGAGGAGTCGAACCCCTAACCTCTTGATCCGTAGTCAAACGCTCTATCCAATTGAGCTACGGGCGCATATGGTGCCGAGGGCGGGGGTCGAACCCGCACGGTGGTCACCCACCGCAGGATTTTAAGTCCTGTGCGTCTGCCTGTTCCGCCACCCCGGCATGTCATATTGAAAATTGGAGCGGAAGACGGGATTCGAACCCGCGACCCCAACCTTGGCAAGGTTGTATTCTACCACTGAACTACTTCCGCAAGACATGTTTGAGTTATTTTATTAAAAGTGCGGGTGAAGGGAGTCGAACCCCCACGCCAAAGGCGCTAGATCCTAAGTCTAGTGCGTCTGCCAATTCCGCCACACCCGCATATTTTGTTAAAATGGTGAGCCATGAAGGATTCGAACCTTCGACCCTCTGATTAAAAGTCAGATGCTCTACCAACTGAGCTAATGGCTCTTAATGGCTGGGCTAGCTGGATTCGAACCAGCGCATGACGGAGTCAAAGTCCGTTGCCTTACCGCTTGGCTATAGCCCATTAATTAAGAATGGTGGAGGGGGGCAGATTCGAACTGCCGAACCCGAAGGAGCGGATTTACAGTCCGCCGCGTTTAGCCACTTCGCTACCCCTCCGACATATATGGTGGAGGATGACGGGATCGAACCGCCGACCCCCTGCTTGTAAGGCAGGTGCTCTCCCAGCTGAGCTAATCCTCCATTTTGCCTGGCAACGTCCTACTCTCACAGGGACAAGGTCCCAACTACCATCGGCGCTAGAGAGCTTAACTTCCGTGTTCGGTATGGGAACGGGTGTGACCTCTCTGCCATCATTACCAGACTATATTCATTTAAGACAAGAATCATTTTAACTTATTTAACTTTTAAAGTCAACAAGTTTTTTATATTCTTTCAAAACTAGATAACATTGCTTCATATTATATGGTTAAGTCCTCGATCTATTAGTATTCGTCAGCTCCACATGTCACCATGCTTCCACCTCGAACCTATCAACCTGATCATCTTTCAGGGATCTTACTAGCTTACGCTATGGGAAATCTCATCTTGAGGGGGGCTTCATGCTTAGATGCTTTCAGCACTTATCCCTTCCGCACATAGCTACCCAGCTATGCCCTTGGCAGAACAACTGGTACACCAGCGGTGCGTCCATCCCGGTCCTCTCGTACTAAGGACAGCTCCTCTCAAATTTCCTACGCCCACGACGGATAGGGACCGAACTGTCTCACGACGTTCTGAACCCAGCTCGCGTACCGCTTTAATGGGCGAACAGCCCAACCCTTGGGACCGACTACAGCCCCAGGATGCGATGAGCCGACATCGAGGTGCCAAACCTCCCCGTCGATGTGGACTCTTGGGGGAGATAAGCCTGTTATCCCCGGGGTAGCTTTTATCCGTTGAGCGATGGCCCTTCCATGCGGAACCACCGGATCACTAAGCCCGACTTTCGTCCCTGCTCGACTTGTAGGTCTCGCAGTCAAGCTCCCTTATGCCTTTGCACTCTACGAATGATTTCCAACCATTCTGAGGGAACCTTTGGGCGCCTCCGTTACACTTTAGGAGGCGACCGCCCCAGTCAAACTGCCCACCTGACACTGTCTCCCGGGTCGATAAGACCCGTAGGTTAGAATTTCAATACATTCAGGGCGGTATCCCACCAGCGCCTCCACCGAAGCTAGCGCTCCGGTTTCAATGGCTCCCGCCTATCCTGTACAAAATGTACCAAAATTCAATATCAGGCTACAGTAAAGCTCCACGGGGTCTTTCCGTCCTGTCGCGGGTAACCTGCATCTTCACAGGTACTATAATTTCACCGAGTCTCTGGTTGAGACAGTGCCCAAATCGTTACACCTTTCGTGCGGGTCGGAACTTACCCGACAAGGAATTTCGCTACCTTAGGACCGTTATAGTTACGGCCGCCGTTTACTGGGGCTTCAGTTCAGAGCTTCGCTTACGCTAACCCCTCTCCTTAACCTTCCAGCACCGGGCAGGTGTCAGCCCCTATACTTCGCCTTACGGCTTCGCAGAGACCTGTGTTTTTGCTAAACAGTCGCTTGGGCCTATTCACTGCGGCTTTCCGTTAAGAAAGCACCCCTTCTCCCGAAGTTACGGGGTCATTTTGCCGAGTTCCTTAACCAGAGTTCTCTCGCACACCTTAGGATTCTCTCCTCGCCTACCTGTGTCGGTTTGCGGTACAGGCACCTTTTATCTCGCTAGAAGCTTTTCTTGGCAGCGGGGAATCAAAGACTTCGCTCCATAAGGAGCTTCCCCATCACAGCTCAGCCTTCACGATAAGCGGATTTGCCTACTTATCAGCCTAACTGCTTGGACGTGCACAACCAATCGCACGCTTCTTCTATCCTTCTGCGTCCCTCCATTGCTCAAACGATAAAGAGGTGGTACAGGAATATCAACCTGTTGTCCATCGCCTACGCCTGTCGGCCTCGGCTTAGGTCCTGACTAACCCTGAGCGGACGAGCCTTCCTCAGGAAACCTTAGGCATTCGGTGGACGGGATTCTCACCCGTCTTTCGCTACTCATACCGGCATTCTCACTTCTAAGCGCTCCACCAGTCCTTCCGGTCTGACTTCACTGCACTTAGAACGCTCCCCTACCACTGATACCATTGGTATCAATTCGCAGCTTCGGTGGTGTATTTAGCCCCGGTACATTTTCGGCGCAGAGTCACTCGACTAGTGAGCTATTACGCACTCTTTAAATGGTGGCTGCTTCTAAGCCAACATCCTAGTTGTCTAAGCAACTCCACATCCTTTTCCACTTAATACACACTTTGGGACCTTAGCTGGCGATCTGGGCTGTTTCCCTCTTGACTACGGATCTTATCACTCGCAGTCTGACTCCTAAGGATAAGTCATTGGCATTCGGAGTTTGACTGAATTCGGTAATCCGATGAGGACCCCTAGTTCAATCAGTGCTCTACCTCCAAGACTCTTACACTTAAGGCTAGCCCTAAAGCTATTTCGGGGAGAACCAGCTATCTCCAGGTTCGATTGGAATTTCTCCGCTACCCACACCTCATCCCCGCACTTTTCAACGTGCGTGGGTTCGGGCCTCCATTCAGTGTTACCTGAACTTCACCCTGGACATGGGTAGATCACCTGGTTTCGGGTCTACGACCACGTACTAAACGCCCTATTCAGACTCGCTTTCGCTGCGGCTCCGCCTCTTCAGCTTAACCTCGCACGGGATCGTAACTCGCCGGTTCATTCTACAAAAGGCACGCCATCACCCATTAACGGGCTCTGACTATTTGTAGGCACACGGTTTCAGGATCTCTTTCACTCCCCTTCCGGGGTGCTTTTCACCTTTCCCTCACGGTACTGGTTCACTATCGATCACTAGGGAGTATTTAGCCTTGGGAGATGGTCCTCCCAGATTCCGACGGAATTTCACGTGTTCCGCCGTACTCAGGATACATTCAAGAGAGAACGAAGTTTCGACTACGGGGTTGTTACCCTCTACGACGGACCTTTCCAGGTCGCTTCGTCTACCTCGTTCCTTTGTAACTCCGTATAGAATGTCCTACAACCCCAAGAGGCAAGCCTCTTGGTTTGGGCTATGTTCCGTTTCGCTCGCCGCTACTCAGGAAATCGCATTTGCTTTCTCTTCCTCCAGGTACTTAGATGTTTCAGTTCCCTGGGTCTGTCTTCCTTACCCTATGTATTCAGGTAAGGATACCATACCATTACGTATGGTGGGTTTCCCCATTCGGAAATCTTCGGATCAAAGCTTACTTACAGCTCCCCGAAGCATATCGGCGTTAGTCCCGTCCTTCATCGACTCCTAGTGTCAAGGCATCCACCGTGCGCCCTTTCTAACTTAACCAAACTAAAATTAAAAAAATATGAGCTACACTGTTATCTAGTTTTCAAAGAACATACATTTATATATGAGAGATAGTTCTCTCAAAACTGAACAAAACGAAACACGGAAACTTATATTGATGAACAGCGTTCATCAATTCTCCATAGAAAGGAGGTGATCCAGCCGCACCTTCCGATACGGCTACCTTGTTACGACTTCACCCCAATCATCTGTCCCACCTTAGGCGGCTGGCTCCATAAAGGTTACCCCACCGACTTCGGGTGTTACAAACTCTCGTGGTGTGACGGGCGGTGTGTACAAGGCCCGGGAACGTATTCACCGCGGCATGCTGATCCGCGATTACTAGCGATTCCAGCTTCATGTAGGCGAGTTGCAGCCTACAATCCGAACTGAGAACGGTTTTATGAGATTAGCTCCACCTCGCGGTCTTGCAGCTCTTTGTACCGTCCATTGTAGCACGTGTGTAGCCCAGGTCATAAGGGGCATGATGATTTGACGTCATCCCCACCTTCCTCCGGTTTGTCACCGGCAGTCACCTTAGAGTGCCCAACTTAATGATGGCAACTAAGATCAAGGGTTGCGCTCGTTGCGGGACTTAACCCAACATCTCACGACACGAGCTGACGACAACCATGCACCACCTGTCACTCTGCTCCCGAAGGAGAAGCCCTATCTCTAGGGTTTTCAGAGGATGTCAAGACCTGGTAAGGTTCTTCGCGTTGCTTCGAATTAAACCACATGCTCCACCGCTTGTGCGGGCCCCCGTCAATTCCTTTGAGTTTCAGCCTTGCGGCCGTACTCCCCAGGCGGAGTGCTTAATGCGTTAACTTCAGCACTAAAGGGCGGAAACCCTCTAACACTTAGCACTCATCGTTTACGGCGTGGACTACCAGGGTATCTAATCCTGTTTGCTCCCCACGCTTTCGCGCCTCAGTGTCAGTTACAGACCAGAAAGTCGCCTTCGCCACTGGTGTTCCTCCATATCTCTACGCATTTCACCGCTACACATGGAATTCCACTTTCCTCTTCTGCACTCAAGTCTCCCAGTTTCCAATGACCCTCCACGGTTGAGCCGTGGGCTTTCACATCAGACTTAAGAAACCACCTGCGCGCGCTTTACGCCCAATAATTCCGGATAACGCTTGCCACCTACGTATTACCGCGGCTGCTGGCACGTAGTTAGCCGTGGCTTTCTGGTTAGGTACCGTCAAGGTGCCAGCTTATTCAACTAGCACTTGTTCTTCCCTAACAACAGAGTTTTACGACCCGAAAGCCTTCATCACTCACGCGGCGTTGCTCCGTCAGACTTTCGTCCATTGCGGAAGATTCCCTACTGCTGCCTCCCGTAGGAGTCTGGGCCGTGTCTCAGTCCCAGTGTGGCCGATCACCCTCTCAGGTCGGCTACGCATCGTTGCCTTGGTGAGCCGTTACCTCACCAACTAGCTAATGCGACGCGGGTCCATCCATAAGTGACAGCCGAAGCCGCCTTTCAATTTCGAACCATGCAGTTCAAAATGTTATCCGGTATTAGCCCCGGTTTCCCGGAGTTATCCCAGTCTTATGGGCAGGTTACCCACGTGTTACTCACCCGTCCGCCGCTAACTTCTTGAGAGCAAGCTCTCAATCCATTCGCT
This sequence comes from Bacillus cereus group sp. MS39, assembly GCF_040448665.1. Lineage (NCBI taxonomy): Bacteria > Bacillati > Bacillota > Bacilli > Caryophanales > Bacillaceae > Bacillus > Bacillus cereus group sp. MS39. The sequence continues at coordinate 4,657,583 of NZ_CP123058.1, forward strand.
CGACTTGCATGTATTAGGCACGCCGCCAGCGTTCATCCTGAGCCAGGATCAAACTCTCCAATAAAGTTAGTTTGTCTAGCATCTAAAAATAAAAATTGACGTTTCACGTTGTTTGTTTCGTTCAGTTTTCAAAGAACTTGTCTGCCACTCCAAAAGCGACTTCATCATATTAACATCTTCGTTTTTTGATGTCAACTACGTTTTAAAATTTCTTTTTTGTCGTTTTCTGCGTTTCCGCATCAGCGACGTTTATTAATATACCATCATGATTTTTAAATAACAAGTGTTTTTTAAAAAAAAACAAAAAAATATCCATCCTACTTTCTTCTATATAGAGACGCCTCATCCCATCTACGGAAAACAGCTATTTAAATTGTATACCAATACACTCTAGTTAACCAAACTGTATTTCATAACCCCTTCCTAGATTTTCATTCTCTTCTATATTAACGTCCTGATCATTTGCTTCTCTATAGACTAACAATATAAAAACAAATCAATCCAAACTAAAAAATAGATTCACCACTTCCTACATAAAGCAAACATGCCGACTTTTAGTTTTGTTCCTCCACACAAACTATTAATTGAACGAATCGGTTGTTTAACAGACAGCTCGATTAGGTAATAGTCTTATCGCTCGGCGAATAGCAGAATAAATAACGAAATTCCAACAAAAACATTAACTTAAGATTATTGTTAGAATTTTTTTACATTTAATTAATGAAAAATATCCATTTTTTGTTATATAGTAAGAAAGTGCCCACAAAACTATAAATACTAATGGAGGAATTATCTTATGGATAGGTTAACAAAGTTTTCATTAAAAAACCGAGCCGCTATTATTATCATGGTTTTTCTCATTTCCATACTCGGCGTTTATTCTGGTTCTAAATTGCCGATGGAGTTTTTGCCAAGCATCGATAATCCCGCAATAACTGTCACGACATTATCTCAAGGGCTTGATGCTGAAACGATGACCAAGGAAGTAACTGATCCCCTCGAAAAACAATTTCGTAATTTAGAACATATTGATGGCATCACTTCCTCCACACACGAAGGATTATCACGTATCGACATTACATATACATCCAAAGCAGATATGAAAGACGCAGCACGTGAAGTCGAAAAAACCATTAATACAATTAAATTACCTAAAGATGCAACGAAACCCGTAGTTAGCCAACTAAATACTTCTATGATTCCACTCGCTCAAATTGCTATCCAGAAGCAAAACGGATTTTCAAAAGCAGATGAAAAACAAATTGAAAAAGAAATCGTACCACAACTCGAAAGCATTGATGGTGTTGCCAACGTTATGTTTTTCGGAAAATCAACCTCTGAATTATCTATCATACTAGACCCAAACCAATTAAAAGATAAAAACGTAACAACAGAACAAATATTAAAGGTTTTACAAGGAAAGGAAACTTCCACTCCAGCTGGAGCAATTACCGTTAATAAAGAAGAATATAATCTTCGTGTCATTGGGGATATAAAAAATGTAGATGATATGAAAAACATAACCGTTGCACCTCAAGTAAAATTACAAGATGTTGCTCAAATTGAACTTAAACAACACTACGATACAATCTCGCATATAAACGGAGAAGAAGGAACCGGATTAATCATCATGAAAGAGCCAAGTAAAAATGCAGTTGCAATCGGAAAGGAAATTGATAAGAAAATCAAAGATATAAGTAAACAATATAAAGATCAGTTTTCTATTAAACTTTTAGCCTCAACTCATGAGCAAGTTGAAAATGCTGTTACTAGTATGGGCAAAGAAGTAATTCTTGGAGCAATTGCTGCAACTCTAATTATCTTAATCTTTTTGCGTAACTTCCGAACGACACTCATCGCCGTTGTCAGTATTCCATTATCTATTTTATTAACACTCTTTTTACTACACCAATCTAACATCACACTTAACACCTTAACGCTTGGTGGTTTAGCAGTTGCAGTTGGACGTCTCGTTGATGATAGTATCGTTGTCATCGAGAATATTTTCCGTCGTTTACAAAAAGAATCTTTCTCTAAAGATATTATTCTCGATGCAACGAAAGAGGTCGCCGTCGCAATTACTTCTTCTACTTTAACAACAGTCGCTGTTTTCTTACCTATCGGCCTCGTATCAGGAGTAATCGGAAAATTAATGTTACCTATGGTATTAGCAGTTGTATATTCTATACTATCATCCTTAATCGTTGCACTAACAGTTGTTCCACTTATGGCGTTTTTACTACTCAAAAAAACAAAACACAAAAAGCCAAGTTCTTCACCACGATATGTCGCTACATTAAAGTGGGCTCTTTCGCATAAATTCATTATTCTACTTACCGCCTTTTTATTATTCGCAGGATCAATTGCAGCCTATGTATTACTACCGAAAGCGAACATAAAATCTGAAGACGACACAATGTTATCTATTAATATGACTTTCCCAGCTGATTACGCTCCTGAAACGCAAAAACAAAAAGCCTTCGATTTCGAAAAGAAATTACTTTCTAATTCGGATGTAACAGATGTTATTTTACGAATGGGATCTAGCGCAGAAGATGCACAATGGGGACAAACGACAAAAAATAATCTTGCCAGTATATTTGTAGTCTTCAAGAAAGGCTCTGATATTGATCAATATATTAAAGAGTTAAAGAAAGAACATAAAGCTTTTGAGCCTGCTGAACTAGATTATATAAAAACAAGTTATTCAAGCTCTGGTGGTGGCAACAATTTGCAATTTAACGTAACAGCAACTAACGAAACGATTTTAAAAGAGGCTGCTACTATCGCCGAAACAAAACTAAAAGATATGGCTGCTCTCTCTAAAGTAAAAACAAATTTAGAAGACTCTAAGAAAGAATGGCAAATCCATGTTGATCAAACAAAGGCCGAACAACTAGGCTTAACACCAGCATTAGCAGCACAACAAGTAGCATTCCTTATGAAGAAATCACCTATTGGTGAAGTTTCAATTAATAATGAAAAAACAACTATTATAATAGAACACAAAAAAGAAAACATTACTAAACAAGAAGACATTTTAAACACAAACATACTATCACCTATCAATGGACCAATTCCTTTAAAAGACATTGCAACTATTTCAGAAAAGCAACTTCAAACAGAAGTCTTCCATAAAGACGGAAAAGAAACGATTCAAATTACTGCCGAGGCCTCAAATGAAGATTTAAGTAAAGTAAGCGCAGAAGTAAACGAAACGATAGCTAACTTAGACTTACCTAGCGGCGCAAAAGTAACTATTGCAGGTGCAACTGAATCTATGCAAGAGAACTTCAAAGATTTATTCAAAATTATGGGGATTGCAATCGGGATTGTATATTTAATTATGGTTATCACCTTCGGACAGGCGCGGGCTCCTTTTGCAATTTTGTTCTCCCTGCCATTAGCTGCTGTTGGCGGTATTTTAGGATTAATCATTTCAGGAACACCCGTTGATGTAAATTCCTTGATCGGCGCATTAATGTTAATCGGGATTGTCGTTACAAACGCTATTGTATTAATAGAAAGAGTGCAACAAAATCGGGAACATGGAATGGAAACAAGAGATGCCTTACTAGAAGCAGGATCCACTAGATTACGTCCAATTATTATGACAGCTATAACGACAATCGTCGCTATGCTACCACTCCTATTCGGCCAATCCCAAGCAGGAAGTATGGTATCAAAAAGTTTGGCAGTCGTTGTCATCGGTGGTTTAGCAGTTTCAACAGTTCTTACATTAGTAGTTGTTCCAGTTATGTATGAACTATTAGATAAAATCGGAAGAAAAAGACGCTCTCGCAGAAAAATAAGCACTTCTACAGAAACACCTGATATTTAAAGAAAAAGCGTTATCTTCACGAATGAAGATAACGCTTTTTTCTCTACCTACACATATAATCCATCATTTTTTCCGCATATTGCTCTAGAGGTTTACTAGAATCCACAATAAGATATTCACTATTTAAAGGTCTTTTACTACCATCTAACCACTTTTTAAAGGCTACTTCCGAATCCACTCTTCCAATCTGACTGACCATACGCTTACGTGTTTGTAGCCTATTATTAATCTCTTCCATATCATTAAGATAACATTCAATATATTTATATTTTACACCGTGTTTATTAGACAGTTTCATTCCTTTTTCAACCATCCCTTCATATAGACATGGACTATCCAATATAACACTATGCTCTTGTTCTAAATAAGAATCAATCAATGACCATTCAACATCGTATGATACTCCGCCAACAATTGTCGATTCAACCCCTTTCATTTCTAATGATTGTAACAATGCCGATTTCAAAACGTCGTGATCTACAATTACAGCACCTGTTAACTTCGCTATATACTTAGAAACTGTCGATTTTCCCGATCCAGGAAAACCTGACATTTGCAGAAAAAACAAATTAACTTCCCCTCTCATCCGTACCTATTCATCTATATAATCAATTACAAATTCAACAATCATTACATCCATTCCTTCTATATTAAAATACAAAAAGAACTCCCTACTTATAAGTAGAGAGTTCCTCTTTATAATTTATGCCGCTTTTACTTTCTTCGTCGTTTTACTTTTTCTTTTCGTTCCTGTAAAACGTTTGTGCAAGATAGATGCTACCAAGCGTGAAATAACGTTGAATAGTAATACCATAATAATTAATACAGCTGCAGATTTTGTCGCAATCAACTTTGCATCCGGAATAACTCCTTCAGAATTTAACTTCCAAATGTGAACCGCTAACGTTTCAGCTGGTCTAAATGGATTTAAAGGATGCGCAGGACTTGAGAAGTCCGCTGCTGAATTTAAAATCGGGGATGTTAAACCCGCTGTATAAATTAACGCTGCCGCTTCACCAAATATACGACCCGCCGCTAAAATAATACCAGTAATAATTTGCGGTAATGACGACGGAATAATAATACGAGCGATTGTTTGCCATTTCGTTGCACCTAATCCAAGACTCGCCTCTTTTACATTATGAGGCACTTCTGAAATCGCATTTTCACAAACACGTGTTAAACCTGGTAAGTTTAAAATCGTTAAAGCAAGGGCACCACCCATTACTGTATATCCCCAACCTGTCATAGTAACGAACACTAGCAAACCGAATAGACCAACAACAATAGATGGTAAAGACGCCATTGTCTCGATACATAAACGAACAAAGTTTAAGAAACGTCCTTGTTTTGCATACTCTGCTAAATATATCCCAGCACCTAATCCAAGAGGAATAGATATAACAAGCGTTATAACAAGCATGTAGAAGGAATTGAATAACTGCGGACCAATCCCACCACCAGCTCTTGTATTACTTGGTTCTCCAAACAAGAAATTAGGATCCCAAAATCCCCATCCCTTTTGCAGAATTTCAAACACTAAGAATACTAGAAGAGCTACAACTAAAGCTGCAACTGCATAAAAGATACCTGTCCAAACTTTATTTACCGTTCTTGCGTTCATTATTATCGCTCACCTCTTTGCCCAATCGCTCGAATTACTAAAATAAACAGGAATGAAATAACAAGTAAAATCATCGCTAAACTCCATAGCGCATTGTTCCAAGCAGTTCCGTTTAATGTATTTGTCATGTCCATTGTCAAAATACCAGTTAACGTTGCTGTCGGACTATATATTCCTTCTGGTAATTTAATTGTGTTTCCAATTACCATTTGAACCGCTAACGCTTCACCAAAAGCACGTGCTAAACCTAAAACAACACCTGTTAAAATCCCTTTTTTCGCAGCAGGAACAATCACTCGGCTAATCGCTTGCCATTTCGTTGATCCTAGACCATAAGAAGCTTCTAAATAATCAAATGGAACAGAGCGTATTGCATCAGAAGCGATACTAGCAATAGTAGGCAAAATCATAATACTTAATACAACGATACCTGCAATTAAACTAAAGCCCACTCCCCCGAACGAATCACGTAATAGCGGCACTAAAATCGTAACCCCTAATAATCCGTATACAACCGAAGGAATACCAACTAATAATTCTAAAACAGGCTTCAATACTTTATTCCCAAACTTCGGCGAAATTAAATTCATGAATATAGCAAGAGCTATAGCAATTGGCGCACTAATAATAACCGCACCTAACGAAACCACTGTTGAACCTACAATGAAAATCAAAGCCCCAAAGGTTCCTTCGTCAGCATTTGGATTCCATTTTGTCGATGTTAACATCTCAGTAAATGAGATACCGCTTTGTGTAAAAGATTGAATACCTTTACCGCAAATAAACGCAATAATAGCTAATGTAATTAAAACAATAAAAATACCACAAAACGTAACAAGCGATCTTCCTATATATTCACTTTTTACGTAATTAATTTGTTTTTTCCCCTTCATCACAGGTCAGACCCCACTTCATAGATTGAAATGAACAGGACTGGCCTTGCAGCCAGCCCCATAAAACTTTCTTATTTATTTAATTTAGACATAGGAATGTAACCCATATCTTCTACTTGCTTTTCAAAATCCTTACCTTTTACATAGTCAATGTAAGCTTTCGTTGCTTCTTTTGCCTCACCTTTTGTTACCATGTACTCGTAAGACCAGAATGGATATTTACCCGACGAAATGTTTTCAACTTTTGGTTCAGCACCATCAATTTTCACTGTTTGTAGCGCACCTTTTTTATCGCCAACCATGTAAGACATCGCTAAATAACTTACTGAACCTGGAGTAGAGTTAATCGCTTGCTCTACTGCACCGTTAGAATCTTGTGTTGTACCAGTTCCATCATTAATTTTCGCTTCTTTCATAACTGTCTTTTCAAACGTAGCACGTGTACCAGATGAAGCCGGACGGTTAATTACGTTGATTTTTTCATCTTTCCCCCCTACCTCTTTCCAGTTTGTTACTTTTCCAGTGAAGATATCTTGTACTTGTTTTACTGTTAAGTTATCAACTTTTACATCTTTATTTACGACAAGTGCGAATGCAATACCCGCTACCTTGTTATCTACTAATTCTTTCGCTTTTTCAGCATCTTTTATTTTATCTCCAGACGGAACATCTGAATTACCAATTTGTACTGCACCCGATGCTACTTGGTTAATCCCAGTTCCACTACCGCCACCTTGAACTTGAATAGAAACTTTCGAATTTTTTTCCATGAATTTCTTTCCAGCTTCCTCCGCAAGAGGTAGAAGAGCCGTAGAACCAGCTGCTGCAATCGTGCCTGATAATTCTTGTTTTGTATTATCGCTTCCTTTAGCACTTTCTTTACTAGCTGTATCTTCCGCTTTCCCACATCCAACCAACGCTCCTGCTACCACTAAAGCCGCTAAAGAAAATTTAATACCTTTTTTCATAACCATGTCTTGTACCCCCATTTGGATTATCACTTTTCGAATTCATTTTCTTTCGAACACAAATTCATTGTAGGACAGCAATATTATGTGAGTGTTAAGCAATCTTTAATTTTAAGTAAATAACGATAATAACCCTTAAAAGCTAGGAATCCCAAGATTTATAGTTAAAGAACCCAACAAAATCCACACTAATTAAGCTGTAATGTAAATTTATTCTTAACAATGTAAACTCAATGTAAATGTTTTTGGCTCTTTTCCCCTTTTAGTTAAAAATACATTTACAAATCCTTTGTATTTTTTAACTTTTACACTCTTACTTCATTTACATTAAATAAAATTTCAGTAATATTTTTTAGTACAACTAAATAAATTGGAACAATTCTAAAAATAAATGAATATTTTTAAAGTACCAATTGACAGCATCATCCAATGTAGTCTACTATATTACTAACAAAAAGTTTACCTAAGGAAACTTTTTAAACTTAAACTAACAATATAGAGATGAGGTAACTTTTATGGTATCGGCTAATACAAAACCACTTTCCGAATTTAAGACAGGAGAGTTTGTACAAATTGAGAAGATACAATTAGAAGGAACTATGAAACGACGTTTATTAGATTTAGGATTTATCCCTGGGGCAACGATTAAAGTATTACAACGCAGTCCACTTGGAGATCCTGTCGCTTATCAAGTAAGCAACACCACTATTGCACTACGCAAGGAAGAAAGTTCCCTTATTTTCGGGGTATTAATAGGAGATGATTTCAGATGAGCAAACATCGCATTGCTTTAGCTGGCAACCCGAATACCGGGAAAAGTACATTATTTAATACTTTAACAGGCTTAAAACAGCATACTGGAAACTGGACAGGAAAAACTGTTTTAAAAGCTGAAGGGGAATATGAACATAACGGAAGTAAATATACATTAATTGATTTACCTGGAACTTACTCACTATATTCAAATTCTGCGGACGAAGAAGTAGCGAGGGATTATATTATATTTGAAAAACCAGAAGTAACTGTAGTTGTTATAGACGCAACTGCTATGGAGAGAAATTTAAATTTAGCACTCCAAGTGATGGAAATGACGAGCAACGTAGTCATTTGTATTAACTTAATTGATGAAGCTGAGAAAAAAGGCATCGTTATTGATGAAAAAAAATTAGCCAAATCACTCGGTGTACCTGTAGTTAAGATTTCTGCTCGTAACCGAGTAGGCATTGGACATTTGCTAAATGTGATCGCTAAAGTAGCAAATAAAAAACTAATTCCAACACCAATTAAAATTTCTTACAGCGAAAAAATCGAAAGCATGATTCAGGAATTAGAACCGCAAATTTATAAAGTGTTCGGTGATGCGTATCCAGCACGTTGGATTGCGTTACGTATATTAGATGGAGATAAAAATTTCTTAACTACACTTCAAAAACACCATAATGAACCACTTGTAAGGGAGGTCGTAATAAATGGAATCTCACTCAGCCAGTAAAGCTCTTCCATTGGACTATATTATTCAACATGCACAAGCACTATCAAAAGACGATATACGAGATGATATTGTCGGAGATATTTATCGAACATCTGCAAGCATATGTAAAGAGTCTGTTCAATATACAAATACTGATAAATTGTATCGTTCTGAAAAACTAGATAAAATTTTCACATCTCCCATCTGGGGATTCCCAATTATGCTCGGTATTTTATCTATTATTTTTTATCTTACAATTGCAGGCGCTAACGTACCCTCTGATATGATTGCTGAGTTCTTCGGATGGGCCGAAGGGTATTTAACATCTTGGTTCCAGGCAGCACATGCACCCGAATGGTTACATGGCATTTTAATACTTGGTTTATTCCGCGGTATCGGTGCTGTTATTAGCGTTATGTTACCACCTATGGCAATCTTTTTCCCTATGTTCGCACTATTAGAAAACTACGGATACTTACCACGTGTCGCTTTTAATATGGACCGCTTATTCAAACGCTCCGGTGCACACGGCAAACAATCTTTAACAATGGCAATGGGGTTTGGTTGTAATGCAGCCGCTATTATGTCAACACGTATTATTGAATCACCACGTGAACGAATGCTTGCAATTTTAACAAACAACTTCGTTCCTTGTAACGGTCGCTGGCCTATGTTAATTTTAATGGCTTCATTATTTATGGCTGCTGGTTATACAGGTAGTATGCAAACATTAGTTACTGCAGGTGTCGTAGTTGGAATGGTTGTAATTGGTGTTATTATGACATTAACTGTTTCTTGGGTACTATCAAAAACAGCTTTAAAAGGCGTGCCAACTCACTACACTCTTGAGTTACCACCGTACCGTAAGCCAAAAGTTTGGAATACAATTGTACGTGCAACACTCGATAAATCAATTTATGTTTTAAAACGAGCTATCGTTGTAGCTGCCCCTGCGGCTGCATTAACTTGGTTACTTGCTAATATTTTCATCGGTGACACGAGCTTACTTATGTATTTTGTAAACTTCCTAGATCCGTTCGCTAAAATGTTAGGACTTGATGGATTTATTTTAGCTGCATTCATTCTTGGACTACCAGCGAATGAAATTGTTATCCCGATTTTATTAATGTCTTACTTATCAACCGGAGCTTTAACTGAAATAGATGATTTTAACCAAATTAAAAATCTATTCTTAGAAAATGGTTGGACTTGGTTAACAGCGTTAAACACAATGTTGTTCTCACTTCTTCATTTCCCATGTGGAACAACACTGGTTAACATATATAAAGAAACAAAAAGTGCAAAATGGACATTCTTATCGTTTGCAATCCCTACCGTTATCGCTATTGTTGTGACATTCCTCTCTACACAATTGGTACATTGGTTAGGGCTTGTATAAAAGCAAAGCATACATAGAAGGTATCCCCCTTCATTTGCTTTGCACGAAAGAAACCTGAATTTATTCAGGTTTCTTTTTTTGTATATCAGTATTCCAAGGTTGTGCTCCATACGTTGTGATTTTTTTATGTATGTAGTATATGGCCCCCGGAAGAATTGCCATTAATATTGTGCAACTAATTCCTAATCCAGTAAACACCTTCCATCACCTTACTTTACTCTTTTTGGTAAAGCTGAACCTGAATGCTCAATTGTCGGATGAACATGAACAGTAATCTCAGCATTACTAAAGTAATTTTCACCTTGATCCCAATTCTTATCTATCTTCTTCCATTCTTTATAATTATGCCGCTTATATACTTCCCCTAACTCTAATACATCTACCTTATATTTTTTTTGAACAAGCTTAATCGATTTTTGAATGCGCTTCTCCATTTCCTCCGTGATGTTTTTCTTTAATCGCTTTTCGTTCATAATTTGTTTATGATCACTAAAATGCAACTCAGCCAATGTTCCTTCCAAAAACAAGTGAATATCGAACTTCGGTTTTGTAGCATTTTCTGTAGATACTTTAATCTTTCGACGCATTTTATGAATTTCATATGTAATAAGCTGGTCTTTTTTACGAATGGTAAAGAATCCTCCAATTTTCTTACCTATTATATAATTTATTCCAAATGTTTCTTCTCCATTCAAACTACCTACACACTTATTATCCTTCCCGCGAAACAACGCTGCCCCGTTCATTTGTACCCCTTGCTTTGTTAATTCAAGAATAGGTAATACGAAGCTTCGGTTGGAAATCATCTTTTCCTGAACTTCACCAATTCTTGCAGCCTCAATCATTTGAGCATTTTTCGGAGGATGTTCAGCTAACATATCAATATACTGCGCCGGTAAATTTTCAGGTTTAGCGCTCTGCTTCAAAATAGCTTCTGCATTTTTCTTAGAAACGAACAAACGTATATTTCTTCTCATCTCATGATCACGAATATATACATCTAACGTATTTTGTAAAACATATGGATTCGACAATAAATCTTTAGAGAAAATTATCACTTGTATGTGCGGAAAGAATAGTGAGCGACTAATTTTTTTGGCAATAATTCGTATTTGCTCAAAGACACTATCTGCCTTCGCACTCACATTAATATAATTTTCGCTATATCCACCACCTTGTCCACCTTGTTGCGACAATTTACTGGGGAGTACCATCTGATACGTCCCTTTCATAATTGGATTCGCTTTCTTTTTTTTCACAATATCATAGGCTGCACCTACTACAAATCCTCTTTCTTCTATTTCTTCTAACTCAGAGCACCCACTTATAGATCCAACTAAAACTATAAGCATTATGATTTTAAGAAGGTGTTTCATTTCTACCATTCCTTCTTTTTATTTTATATACAATAAAAACTAACAAAGGTGCTAACACGACAAAGCCCATATCTATCCAAGCTAAATAAGTTCCGTAATTTGACAAGTCCTTCAAACTACTAGGTATCATATTCAGCATAAAAATAATCGGGGCACTTACGAAAATAAAAATATGTTTCTTCACTTTCGGAAACATAGCACAAAACAATAAAGATGCGACGTCATAATACATTGCTGTCGTGTTATAAATAGTAATAATCCAAGTAGTGAAAAAAATTGCATCAAATCTTTCTAAAAACCCTCCTCCAATTTCAATTTCTTTCCCTAATTCAATTGTTGGATACGTCAATCCACGGGTTGTCATATAAGTAAAAACACTAATACAAGTTACATAAATTAAAATGTATGACAACACGTTTACCATCACCGCTTTTGCAACTGCCATCGGTGCCTTTTTCACTGACTTATCGTTCAACATCACAGCATAAAACAGAGCTACCTCAAATCCGATAAATGTGAAAATAGAGTTTTTAACTCCTACAGCATATTGACTGACGTCCGTTTGAAAAGCTGGTAGTAAATTATTTATCTCCATTAAATTTATATTCAATAAAGAAAGCAGCACTATCGCAATTAAAACTATAGGTAAAAACAAAACGTTTAGCCTTACTAAAGCTGCTCTCGATCCTGCTATTCCATAAATAACAACTAATAGGAAAAAGAAAGACAATAGTTGCACTGGTGTATCACTAAACAAATACGTTTGTGAAATAATTGCAATCATTCGCGATTCATATGCTGTCAAAGCAGCAAACGTTAATACTAAAATGCTACTAATTGTGTATGCAACAGGCTTCGTCAAATGTGCACTCGTATATTGAACAAAGTTTTGTTTTGGGAATAAAATAGCTACCCTCGTTACAAACCACCCTAAAACCGCACAGACTAATCCACCCAAAAGCAAAATAATCCAACCGTCCGAAAATAAAGTTTGCGTAGCAATATCTCGCGGCATAGATAATGCACCTATACCGATAATTGTTGACGATACCGCAAAACCAAGTTCCCGAGATCCAATTTCTTCATCCCCATATTCAAATGGTTTCAATTACTCTCGCTCCTTTGGACGTATTGTAGAATCTTTCGTTTGTAAGTACTCTGGTCTTTCTTTCAACATTGATTTTGGCAAGCGGATCATTTCTTCTTCCCAATCTTTATAAAATGCAGGAGCAATAGGCGTTGTATATGGCACCCCAACACTCTTTAAATTCGTAATATGAATCGCAAGTGCAATAAGAGCTAAAATGATTCCGTACAACCCAAAAGCAGTCGCTGCTAATACAAAGACAAAAAGTAAAATTCGAAACGTAATTGTTATGCTATATACAGGAAGTGAAAATGTAGCAATTGCAGTAACTGCAATAATAATTACTAAAAACGGATTTACAATCCCTGCGTTCACCGCAGCTTCTCCAATTACAAGACCACCTACAATCCCAATTGTTTGCCCCATCGGTTTTGGCAACCTAATTCCCGCTTCTCGTATTAACTCCATCGTTAATGCCATCATTAACGTTTCTATATATGCAGGAAACGGTACCCCTTCTCTCGCTCCCGCAATAGAATAAGCTAGTTTAGATGGAATAAGCCCTTGGTGGTATGAAACTAGCGCTACATACGTCGCTGGTAATAAAACCGCCATAATACCAGAGACCATTCGCAAAATCCTCAATAACGTCCCAATCACCCAGCGCTCGTAATGATCCTCTACAGATTGAAAAATATCAACAAATACTAGCGGAGCTATAAGGGCAAACGGTGATCCGTCCACCAAAATAGCTGCCTTTCCTTTCGCTAACGAGGCCACAATATTATCAGGCCTTTCTGTATTCAAAAACTGCGGAAACGGTGACAAATTATTATCTTGAATTAATTGCTCAATCGTACCCGTCTCAAAAACGACATCTGTCTCTATTGATTGAAGACGCCGATCTAGCTCTTTCACAATATAAGGGTTAATAATATCTTCTATATATACTAAGGTTACTTCTTTCTGCGATCGCTTCCCCATAATATAAGATTGGAACCTCAACTTTGGATCGCGCAAACCACGTCGGATTAACATTTTATTCACATTAATATCTTCATTTAATCCAATCCTCGGTCCACGTATTAAGTCTTCTGTTACTGGCGGTTCTAAACTTCTTTTTTCCCAAGCTCTACTATTAATCACGATAGCGGTTTGAATATTATCAATTAATATAACTGTATCTCCTGCTAAAATCGCATTTATAATATCCGGAAACGTCGTCTTCTTACCAACTTCTGCAATAGAAATAAAACGATCCAATAACGTTTGAACAACAGCCTCTTCTTTTTGTACTTCTTCATATTGAAGTGTATGAACTACATATTTATAAACATTATCCTTATCTGTTAACCCACATAAAAAAATAACAGCACAGCGTGTAAAACTACCAGCGAGGGCAACTTCCCTAATTGTTAAATCATTAGGCGAACCTAACTTATCCCTAATTTCTTTCATAACTTCAAATAAGTTACCTTTTAACTCTAACAAGTCCCCCACCTAACTTCCTTTTCAACAAGTTTTTAGTTAGATTTCGCTAATAGAAGAAAATATATACAAAAAAAGAGCTATCTCTTTTTAAAGATAGCTCTAGCACACGGATTACTTTTCTACTATTATATTGTCTGCTTTTATAGACACATTTTTCGTAAATCCACTAACGATAAACATCACAATCATATTCATTAACAATGCGACTATTCCTACATTTAAATCTTTTATATATTGAGGGAAATCAGGAAACATCGTAGCTATAGTTGAACCAGATAAAGTAATATATGCGACCACTAACAACCCAATCCCCATTCCTGCAATTGCACCTTGCTTCGTAATAACTTGACGTGGAAACAAACTACATACAAGTGCAGGGAAAAGTTGTGTCACTATACTGTATCCCATTAAAAGAAGAGCTCCTATTGTTTCTCCTCCTTTAAATGTAAACAATACTGCAACAAGTGTTACTACAGGCACAAATAATTTTGCTGCTTTAGCAACTTGTCTATCTGAAGCAGACGGGACCATTGTTCGGTAAATATTTTTCGCTAACAACGTAGATGCCGCCATAACAAGCATGGAACCTGGAACTAATGCTGTTAATACTCCCGCACTACCAATAATACCAATAAACCAAGGATCAAAAGTTTGAAGAGCCAGACGGAATAACGAAAGGTCTACATCCCCTCCCTTTAATCCAGGAACTTGCAGTATAGCTGCAAACCCTGCAAAGAACACGAAAAGTAAAACTAAAGAATACAGTGGCATAATGGCCGCATTTTTACGAAATACTTTTTCATTTTTTGCCGAGAAAGCAGAAGCGAATGTATGGGGCCACATATAGAAACCGAGAGCTGTTAATACAATAGTAGAAACAAACCAAGAAATGCTCATTCCTTCATCAGGTAAAGATAACAATCCTGGTTTTGCTGCTTCTACAGCTTCAAACATCGGCTGAAATCCTCCGTAATAATGGTACGGTAAATATATACCCAAAAACATAACGATAAACAGTATCATAATATCCTTCAAAGCGGCCGTCCAAGCAGAGCCGTGTATACCTGAAACAATTACATATATCGTTATAACAATTGCGCCAATCCACACTGCGATAACTGGTGACACCCTTCCGTACGACGCTTCCGAAACGATAATTCCTAATCCTTTTAACTGTAAAACGAGGTAGGGGATAATCGAAATAACTCCAATGATAGAAACGATAATGCCAAGTGTCTGACTCCTATATTTCTTCACAAAAAAATCTGGCTGCGAAACAAGATTATGCTCTTTCGCATACTTCCAAATTGGCGGCAATAAAAAGTAAGATAAAATATAAGCTAATGCACCATAACCTAAAATATAGAAAGTAGGTGCTCCTTTACTATACGCCCATCCACTTCCACCTAAAAATGTAAACGTCGTATAAATTTCACCTGCCATAAGAAGAAAAACAAAAATAGTGCCAAATCCTCTTCCTCCAACTGACCATTGCTCTAAATTCATATCTTTTCCATGTTGTGCTCGAATTCCTAAAAATAGTGCGAGAAACAAAAATAAAATAATGATAAGTAATGCGGTCATTTTACATCCCCCTTATTAGCAGGATCAAATACGTACACAATCCCCATACAAAGAGACGTAATGAGCACTGATAATAATACCCAAAATAATAAAAATGGCATCCCTAATATGTAAGGAGTAACTGAATTAGCAAATACGGGTCCAACAACTAAACAAAAAACTGGAATAAGCGCTAATACGTGTATTTTCTTCATCTCATTCTCCTTTACTTATGAAATTCATAATCGATGATACAAAGACTTCCACGCCAATCGGTAATGCATCTTCATCAATCGTAAAACGAGGATGATGGTGAGGATATATAATTCCTTTCTCTTTATTTCCTGCTCCGATAAAAAAGAATGTCCCTGGCGCCTTTTGTAAAAACGCTGAAAAATCTTCTCCAGCCATCGTCGGCTGTAAACGAGTAACTCGTTCCCTTCCATAAAGCTGTAATGCTGTTTGCTCAATAATCTCTGTAACTTCATAATCATTTACTACTGGACGATATCCATATTCATAAGAAAACGTATATTTCGCTCCGTAAGCTTCTGTCACGTGCTTTACAATCTGTTCAATCCTTTTCACTGTTTCTTCTCGCAACTCATGTCTTAAACTCCGCACTGTCCCTTCAATCTCCGCTTGTTCTGGAATCACATTATGGGTTGTCCCAGCATGAAATTGCGTAACAGATACTACAAGGGAGTCCAACGGATTCGTGAGGCGAGATACAATTTGCTGCATTTGTGCAACAACTTGTGTGCCGATTGCAATACTATCAACCGTTTCATGAGGGATTCCAGCATGTCCACCTTTTCCTTCTATCGTAATTTTAAAAACATCTGGGGCAGCCATTGCAGGACCATAAATTACACCTACTTTCCCAACCTCTAACGACGCCCAAAGGTGAGCACCAATAATATAATCCACACCTTCCATTACACCTGCTGCGACCATTTCCTCTGCACCACCAGGAAAGTTTTCTTCAGCATGTTGGAATAGAAAACGAATCTCCCCTTTAATCTTTTCTCTTTCTTCTACTAACTTATGTACAACTCCAAGTAATATCGCTATATGTCCATCATGACCACATGCATGCATCACACCTGGGTATGTAGAAATAAAATCAAACTCATTTTCTTCATGAATAGGAAGAGCATCCATATCAGCTCGAACCGCAACTATTTTACCAGGTTGCTTACCAATCAACCTTGCCATTACACTATATTTAGTAGGTCTTGATACTTCTAAACATGGGATTTTCCGAAGTATATCGAATACAAACTGTGATGTTTTTTCTTCTTGAAAAGATAACTCTGGATATTTATGAAAATGCCTTCTCCACTCAATTAATTGATTTTTCGATAAAACCAGTTCCTTCGCAACATCCATTTCTCTTCTCCCCTTCTTCACCAAGTTAAATGTTATTATAACGTGAATTGTTAAATTTTAAAAGAATCTTCTGAATTTTCCGTTATAATAACTTAAAAATAAAAAGCCATCAAAAAGATGGCTTTTTCATTATTATAAAATAGTAATCGCTTGTTTCCCCATTTGCTCCCACGCCTTCTCAAACTCTGCTCGTGGAACAGCGAAACGTGGATTATTTTTTAGAGGATCATTTACATATACAAAGTTTTGATCGTATCCAACCACTACTACACTATGCTCAAAATATGTAATTTTCACTTCACCAGAACTTGTATTCCATGTTTCAAAACTACTTTCAGCTAGCGGCTTAAACGTTGTATTAATAATAACCCATACTGGAGAACCAGAACTAATTACCTTATATAGATCTTTCACGTCTCTATCTGTTAAATTAATTACTTTTTCAGGAACATATTTTTCTGCTAAATTAAAGATTGGTTTATTGTATACACCATATCCTGGTTCAGCTTTCGTATAAATATTTCCAACGAATCCCTCATAAGGATTTCCACGCAAACCATTTTGTTCAAATGGAACACGATGAATTTCACTAGCAAGTTGCATCTTATCTACTTGTACACCTTTATATTGTAACAACATAGCTAAGCTTGTCACTTCACATCCACGAGGTAATTCTGGTAACTGATTTATAAACGGAACATTTTCAATCATAGCCGCTTCTTTCATTTCAGATAGAAAGTCTAAGCGTAGCACTTGTGCCTTTTGTATAATCTTATCTTTCCCTATAAAAAACGCGGCAGCAAATATAATTCCAAAAACAAAAAGATATTTTAACTTTTTCATTTTAAACAAAACTCCATTAATTATTATTTTACAGACATACCTCCTATCATTGTACCTTTCTTCTTACTAGTTTGCTAGAAAGATTCTGTGAATTATTGTTCACACTTTTATCGTTTTAAAATTCTAATTATTTTTAATAAAAAGAAAAAACAATATACTTTTCTGAATTTTTTTGCTAAAATCAAAATAATTAACATAGTGAAGATATTACCTTGTTAATAAACATTCTTAGAGTATTTAGTCATAGTTCGTATTTTTACATACTCCATTCGTTTCATAATAAATAAGCCGAGTATGTGTCACATCCCCCACTAATGATTAAAAACTCGGAATGAAAAGCTGTCTATACATACAAGAAAATAACGGGGTGAGGGCATATGAATCAACAAGTAGAACAAACAGATTTAAAACGAACAATGAAAAGTAGACACCTATTTATGATTGCACTTGGTGGTGTTATCGGAACCGGCCTATTTATGGGCTCTGGTCAAATCGTCCATAACGCTGGTCCTGGTGGTGCTATTCTTGCATTTTTAGTCGGTGGATTTGTTATGTATTTAACGATGTTATGTCTTGGTGAATTATCTGTTGCTATGCCAGAAGCAGGTTCATTCCAAAGCTATGCAAGCAAATTTATTTCACCTGGTTTTGGGTTTGTTGTCGGTTGGATGTATTGGTTAAATTGGGCGGTTACAGTTGGAGTAGAGTTAACAACTGTAAGTATTTTAATGAAACGCTGGTTTCCAGACGTTTCTTCGTGGATTTGGTGTGTTACATTTGCAGCAGCACTCTTCCTTGTAAACGCTTTATCAGCAAAAGCATATGCAGAAGCAGAATTTTGGTTCGCAAGTGTAAAAGTCGCAACTATTGTTGTTTTCATCGTACTCGGTGGTGCAGTTATGTTCGGTCTACTAGACTTTAACGGAAAACCAGCTCCAATGCTTCACAATTTCACTGAAAATGGCGGATTATTTCCAAATGGTGCATTAGCTGTTCTTCTTACGATGATTACAGTAAATTACTCCTTCCAAGGAACAGAATTAATCGGAATTGCTTCGGGAGAAAGTGAAAATCCCGAAAAAACAATCCCTAAAGCAATCAAAAATACCATTTGGCGAACTCTCTTCTTCTTCGTCCTAGCAATATCAGTTGTTGTAGGTTTACTCCCGTGGCAAGAAGCTAATCTAGTCGAAAGTCCATTTGTACTTGTATTTGATGTGGCTGGTGTTCCATATGCAGCAGACATTATGAACTTTGTTATTATTACAGCGGTATTATCCGTAGCCAACTCTGGCCTATATGCAAATTCTCGTATGCTTTGGGCGATGGCAAAACAAGGAATGGCAAGTCCAGCTTTTACGAAGTTAACTAAAAAAGGTGTGCCACTAAACGCATTAATTTTCAGTCTGATCTTTGCAAGTTTGTCTCTATTAACAAGTATATTTGCGGCAGATACTGTCTTTTTAGTTTTAACATCTATTGCAGCTATGGCTGCTGTCGTAGTTTGGATGTCAATCGCAGCTTCGCAGTTTTTCTTCCGTAGAAACTTCTTAAAAAACGGCGGGGACATTAATGATTTAAAATATCGCACACCACTTTATCCAATAGTTCCAATCGTAGCATTCTCACTCAATTTCATTACATTTGTTAGTTTAGCTTTCATTCCAGATCAGAGAATCGCTCTTTATTGCGGTATTCCATTTATGATCATTTGTTACATTTTATATCAAGTTAAATATAAAAAAATTGTCACACTTGAACAACAAATAAATATAAAACAAGAAATAAACTAAATATACAAAATATTCAGCTATCTTCCTTATAATAAGATAGCTTTTTTCTATTTATTGGATATCTTGGTATAACTTTATTTATCTTAAAATTTTCACAATCACGTTTTTCATTGGAAAATAGTTTACAATGTTATCAAGTTACAAATGATATTCACCTTAAAAAGTGTGCATTTGTGTCTATTTTTTAACAATATCACAAAAACTATTGCCATCTATAAATTAATAGGTTTATATTGTTTTATTGGCATAGTTTCAATCCAAGGAGAAAGGAGATTTTCAATCGTGCAACTAAAGAAAACGTTTTGGAAGCTGGCTTCGCTTCTTCCGTTATCATTACTTCTGTTCCTCGGCGGCTGTGATAAGAAACTCGCAGTATTAAATCCGCAAGGACCTGTTGCAAAAGCACAGTATGATTTAATTGTTTGGTCATTCTTGCTTATGTCATTAATTATCGCAATTGTATTCATCTTGTTTACAGTCATCTTGATTCGTTATCGTGAAAAACCAGAGAATATGGACTACGAGCCACCTGAACAACACGGTAACACATTATTAGAAATTATTTGGACGCTTGTTCCTGTTATTATCGTTATCGCATTATCGATTCCAACAGTAAAAGCAACTTATGCTTCGGAAGAGGTTCCGGCAGAGTCCAAACATATTAAACCAGTTGAGATTTATGTTACATCTGCAAACTGGAAATGGTTATTCAGTTACCCAGAGGAAAAAATTGAAACCGTTAACTATTTAAACATCCCAGCCGGTGTACCAATTCAATTCAAACTGACTTCTGTCGGTCCAATGAATGCTTTCTGGGTACCAGAACTTGGTGGTATGAAGTACACTATGGATGGCATGATTATGGATCTTTATTTACAAGCTGATAAGCCTGGTTCTTACCTAGGCCGTAGTGCGAACTTCTCTGGTGAAGGATTCACACATATGGAGTTCGAAGTTGAAGCAAAAACTAAAGAGAAATATGACAAGTGGGTTAAAGAAGTACAACAAACTGCTCCTAAACTAACAGAAGATAAGTACAACGAAATTGTTAAACCTGGTGTAGTTGGTCGTATGACATTCTCTAGTCACCACTTAAGTTATGTAGATCCAAAATCACTTGAATATTGTGATTACAACTACTACAAAAACAAAAAATAATAGCTATTATTCCAACAGATTGGAGTGAACACAGTGAAGCTTGATGAATTCTTTGTCACAGGTGACCCGATTATTTACGGTGCAGACGCTTCTATCGTTCTTGTGACATTAGCAATCATTTTCGTACTAACAAAGTATAAAAAATGGAAATGGCTTTGGGACGAATGGTTAACAACTGTTGACCATAAAAAAATTGGGGCCATGTATATTATTTCTGCGGTTATCATGTTATTCCGTGGTGGTATGGACGGTTTAATGATCCGTGCACAGTTAACATTCCCAGAAACAACTTATTTAAATGCTGAACATTATAACGGAATCTTCACAACACACGGTACAGTTATGATTCTTTTCATGGCGATGCCATTCGTTATGGGATTAATGAACCTTGTAGTACCATTACAAATTGGTGCTCGTGACGTTGCATATCCGTTCTTAAATGCTTTAAGTTTCTGGTTATTCTTTGTCGGAGCAATGTTATTCAACATCGCTTTCGTAATCGGTGGTTCTCCAGACGCTGGGTGGACTTCTTACTTCCCAATGGCAGGTACAGAGTTTACTTCTGGTGTAGGAAATAACTACTACGCAATTGCATTACAGATTTCAGGTCTCGGTACGCTAATGACCGGTATTAACTTCCTTGTTACTATCTTAAAAATGCGTACACCTGGTATGACTTTAATGAGAATGCCAATGTTTACTTGGTCAATCTTAATTACAACAGTTATCATTATTTTCGCTTTCCCAGTATTAACAGTTGCTCTTGCATTAATGACATTTGACCGTCTATTCGATGCTCACTTCTTTACGATGGCGAGCGGCGGTATGCCAATGTTATGGGCCAACCTATTCTGGGTATGGGGTCACCCTGAAGTATATATCGTTATTTTACCGGCATTCGGTATTTTCTCTGAAATCATTAGTACATTCTCACGTAAACGTCTATTCGGTTACAGTGCGATGGTATACTCAATGGTTGCAATTTCTTTACTAAGTTTCGTCGTATGGCTTCATCACTTCTTCACGATGGGTGCAGGTCCAGCGGTTAACTCATTCTTCTCGATTTCGACAATGGCGATTTCGATTCCAACCGGGGTTAAGATCTTTAACTGGTTGTTTACACTGTATAAAGGACGTATTCGTTTTACAGTTCCAATGCTTTGGTCATTGGCATTTATTCCAAACTTCGTAGTCGGTGGGGTTACAGGGGTTATGCTTGGTATGGCAGCAGCTGATTATCAGTACCATAACAGCTACTTCCTAATTGCTCACTTCCACTACGTATTAATCGCAGGTACAGTATTCGCTATGCTTGCTGGATTCACATTCTGGTATCCAAAAATGACTGGTCATATGTTAAACGAACGCCTAGGTAAATGGACATTCTGGATCTTTATGAGCGGATTCAATATCTGTTTCTTCCCAATGTACTTCTTAGGTTTAGACGGTATGACTCGTCGTATGTACACTTACTCTGAAAGTCTTGGATGGGGATGGTTAAACCAAATTGCATCTGTTGGTGCGGTAATGATGGGTATTGGTTTCCTAATTCTTTGCTACAACGTAATTTGGAGTGCACGTCACGGTGAACGTGACACAACTGGAGATCCATGGGATGGTCGTACACTTGAATGGGCAACTCAATCTCCTGTACAACATTACAACTTCGCGAAGCTTCCTGAAATTAAAGAAGCTGATGCTTTCTGGTACATGAAAAAACGCGGAGAAACAGTTACACCAGCAGCAGAAGATTTAAAACCAATTCACATGCCAAGTAACTCTGGTGTGCCTATTATTGCGTCTTTATTCTTCGGTCTTGCAGGTTTCGCATTAGTATTTAGCTGGTTCTGGCTTGCAGCAATCGGCGGCGTTGGTATTTTAGCTTGCTTAATCTATCGTTCATTCGATTATGACGATGGTTACTACGTAAGTGTTGATGAAATTAAAGAAACAGAACATATAGCATGAGAGGTGAAATGACATGGCGGCTTTAGATAAAAGCTTACCTTTGGAATATCAATCCGAACAAAGCAGATTGAATATCCTAGGATTCTGGATTTTTCTTGGGGCTGAAATTATGCTGTTCGCAACACTTTTCGCCTCTTATCTAGTCCTTGCTGGTCGTACGGCAGATGGCCCAACTCCAGCGCAACTGTTTGAACTTAAAACGCTTTTAATTCAAACATTACTACTTTTAACAAGTAGTTTCACATGTGGTATCGTAATTCACGAAATGCGTAAGCACAACCAAAAAGCAATGCTTGGATGGTTCATCCTTACATTACTTTTAGGTGCAGGTTTCCTATTCTTTGAAATCGAAGAGTTCATTATGTACATCGGTGAAGGCGCAACAATTCAAACAAGTGCTTTCCTATCTGCATTCTTCGTTCTTCTTGGAACGCACGGAGCCCACGTAACAGGCGGTATCATTTGGGCAACTTGTGTTATTATCCAAATTTTAAAACGAGGTTTAACACCAGTTACAGCTCGTAAAGTATTCATTATCAGCTTATACTGGCATTTCCTTGATCTTGTTTGGGTCTTTATTTACACACTAGTTTACTTGAACGGGATGGTGGCGTAAATGGGTCAAAATAACAACCAAGCAAACGGGCATGCGCATAGCGGATTCCCTTGGTCACACGTTTTCGGATTTATTTTATCGCTTGCACTAACGTTCCTAGCGCTATACGTGGCACTTTACACAAGCCTGCCACTTTCAACGATCTTAACAACTATTATCGTAATGGCTGTTGCGCAAGCGTTGTTACAATTAATCATGTTCATGCACTTAAAAGAAGGAGAAGGAAGAGTTCAAATTCTTACAATGATATACAGTTTCTTCGTTGCAACTGCAACAGTTGGTTTAACTGTATGGATCTTCTTCTCAATGTAATGTACATGAAAAGACTGCTGAGATTCCTCAGCAGTCTTTTTTTATCCCCATTAACGAGCAGTAAGACCCCCACGGATTAAAGTTTCACTTTATCCCCTCCCCTATTACATCCACATTACGGAATTAACAACAGAATCATGAAAAATATACTTATTATGACAAATGTTAAGAAAACTCTTTCTTTATGAAATCGAATCCATATGCGTTGCTTTTCTACCTATTATATGGCTAAATAGTTACTATATTTATTTGAAGGGAGAGAACGCAATGGAACATCACACTTCTGTTCTATCACTTATGGTTGTCGTTGCAATCGCGTTTTTCGTTCCCCTTTTGTTACAACGCTTTAAATTAAAAGCACTTCCTGTCGTTGTTGCAGAAATCATCGCAGGAATCTTTGTAGGTAAAAGTGGATTTAACATCATTGAGCCAGATATGTGGCTTCAAGTCTTATCAACACTAGGATTTATCTTCCTAATGTTCTTAAGTGGTCTAGAAATTGACTTTTCGATCTTTAAACAAAAAGGGAAAAAGAATACGACAAACGAACCAAACACATTCCAAGCAGCAAGCATTATCTTCTTATTTATTTTCATCTTATCTTATGCTCTATCATTACTATTCGTATGGCTAGGATTCGTAGATAATGCAATGTTTATGACTTTAATTATTTCAACTATTTCTTTAGGTGTTGTTGTACCAACATTAAAAGAGAATAACTTAGGAAAAACGGCAATCGGACAAATCATTTTATTAGTTGCTGTTATTGCAGATTTAGTTACAATGATTTTACTCGCTGTATTCGTCGGATTAAATTCCGAAAGCGGCCAAAGCATGTGGCTCCTTCTTCTTCTATTCGGTGCTGGTATTGTTATTTACTTCGTTGCAAAACGCTTTAAAAACATTCCATACTTAGATAGCTTAAAAGCTGGTAGTGTACAAATTGATACACGAGCTGTTTTTGCACTCATCTTAATATTAGTCGGGTTATCTGAATCTGTTGGAGCTGAAAATATTTTAGGTGCCTTCTTAGCGGGTGTACTTGTATCGTTATTATCACCAAATGAAGATATGGTTGAAAAACTGGATTCCATCGGCTACGGTTTCTTCATCCCTATTTTCTTCGTAATGGTTGGTGTAAATTTAGAGGTTTGGTCTATTTTCAAAGAACCTTCTAGTATGCTCATGATCCCAATTTTAATTGTGGGACTCTTTATTTCAAAACTGTTACCATCACTCGTCTTACGAAAATGGTATCCACGTAATATCGTACTGGGAAGTGCCATCTTATTAACATCGACACTTTCTTTAGTTATTGCAGCTGCACAAATTGGTGAAAAACTAGGAATCATCAGTCCAAGTTTATCTGCTTCCCTTATTTTAAGCGCAGTTATTACTTGTATTTTCGCACCTATATTATTTAAAAAGATGTTCCCGAAAGTAGAAACACCAAAACCAAAAGTTTCTATTATTGGTGCGAGCAGAATTACACTTCCATTATCACTTGATTTAAAACGAGAAGATTATGACGTGACACTATATATGATGCGTCAAAATAAAATAAATGATGAGGAAGCGAAATCGCATGACTTCCCTATCGTGAAATTAGATGACATCACAATTGCATCATTAACTGAACAAACAGCGTTTCATGCAGACCGCGTTGTTGTTGCAACAAGCGATGATGAACAAAACTTATTATTAGCAGAACATGCAAAAGAGCTAGGTGTTGAACATGTTATTGCAAGTGTAGAAGATCCACTTCTACAAGAAAAAGCAACGCAAGAACATATCGCCGTATTCTCAACAATTAACTCTACACGTATTCTATTACGTGCACTAATTGATAAACCGAGTCTCGTTCGCTTAATTACAACAGCAAACGAAACAGTCCGTGAAGTGGAACTACGGAGTAATAAATATAACGGCGTTGCACTTCGTCGCCTTCCATTTTTAGGCGATGTACTCGTCATTCAAATTTATCGTGGGAATAAAGCATTAATCCCACATGGTGATACAAGCCTACAACACGGCGATACATTACTTGTAACTGGCTCAAAAGAACACATCGATACACTAAAAAGCATATTAGAATAGAAAAATGCCCCTCACATAATTGAGGGGCATTTTTTTTCATTTTATATGGTAAAATGTTACTATCATATATTATGAGGATGGATCACATTATGTCTATTGTAACTTTAGCTCTCTTATTATTAGCGGAAGTACTCGTTGCCATTATTCTCATCGGTGTTAGCATTGAAATTTGTAGTTACGGATGGAAAAAATCAAATGGAATAAAATACTCTTGCCTCCTACTTTCACTCCTTCTCGGAACTGCTAGCATACTCGGACTTTTCGCCGCACCTGCCTATTTCTTTATACAACTAACAGAAAAAGCCTTATAGGAAAGGATGTTAATATGATTACTGTGAAAAATATTGATGGATCTGAAACTTACGTATTACGTCAAAAAATTTTACGCCCGAGTCAAACGTTAACAGATTGTAAATACTCTTCCGACTATGAAACAGATACCTTTCACTTAGGCGCATTTATAAACGATGAACTTATTAGTATCGCTTCCTTCTCAAAAGAAATATACCCTGACTTACCAGCAGGTATGCATTATCGTCTACGAGGAATGGCAACATTACCTGAGTTTCGCAATAACCGTGCTGGAAGCTCATTAATTCAGAAGGCGGAACAAATCTTGCAAGAACGTCAAGCAAATATTTTATGGTGTAATGGCCGAGTTACTGTAGCTGACTATTACAAGCGCTTAGGCTTTCAAGAACATGGTGAGATATTTGAAATTGAACCGATTGGCCTTCATAAAGTACTGTATAAAAAGATATAAGAAAAGCTTTCCGCAATATGGGAAAGCTTTTCTTATATTTCAATCTTCACTTTTTATTTTTTTCATATATATGTATATAAACAAACTAGGAACTAAAAAACAAGCAAACATAATAAGCCCTGTCATACTAATTTCCTTTATCGAAATATCTGGTGTTACAATAATACAAATAGCTAAAATCCCAATAACAATACCTACTGGAATGAATAATAACTTCATAAAATAACTGCGCGATACTCCCCCTGTATGCTCATACACTTCCACTGAATTTTTCAGATTTAAAAAGTTTATAACTATTATCCCGCCCATAAATACCATTAATAAATCCGAAACACTTTCATATCCTGCACCTTGCAAAACGTAGCGATAAAAAACAATACCTAGTATGATAATATTTTGTAAGATAAAAACTAATCTAATATGTTTTAGCCCCTCAATCATTAAACGTTCATCTTTCACGATTTTCATCCCCTCACTCCTTGTCCTCCCAAAACAAATCATTCAATGTTTTATCTACCGCATAACAAATTTTTAAACATAAATCTAAAGACGGGTTGTATTTCCCCTTCTCAATTAAACTAATCGTTTGCCTTGTAACGCCTACTTTTTCTGCTAATTGTTGCTGTGTTAAATCTAACTGAACACGCGCGACTTTTATTTTACTTACAGCCATTCATGTTCCTCCTCTACTCTTAGTGTAACATATATATTCCATTAAGTAATTTATAATTTACGTAATTGATTTAAGTTTCACTTTATTATACACAAAAAAGGAGCCTCTCATAAGAAGCCCCCTCTCCTATATCTATATTATAAGAATAAATGACATCCAAATAAAATTGTAAATAAGTATAGTAACGGATGTACTTCCATCCCTTTCCCTTTCACAATTTTTAAGACTGGATACACTAAAAATCCAATCGCAATTCCATTCGCAATACTAGACGTTAACGGAATACCAACGAAAATTAAAAATGCTGGTAATGCATCTTCAAATTCATTCCAATTAATATCACGAAGACTTTGTGCCATTAAACTACCTACAATAATTAATGAAGGAGCTGTAATAGCGGCTACACTTGATAGAGAAGCAATTACAGGGCTGAAGAATGCCGTTATAATCGTTAGACCGACAACTACAATACCTGTTAATCCTGTTTTACCACCCGCGGCAATACCAGCTGACGATTCAATCGTCGCTGCTGTTGGGCTTGTTCCAAAGATAGAGCCTGTAGTCCCGCCGATTGCATCTGCAATAAACGCTTTACCAAAACGTTTCTCTGTATTATCTGTAATTAAACCTGCTTGTTTAATTAAACCGAGTAATGCACCTGTTGTATCAAATAACAGTACAAGTAAAAATGAGAATACAACGCCATATAATCCGTATTCAATTACATCTGAAAAGGCGTTGATTGGATTTGAAACGATAATACCCTCTGGTAAATGAGGCATCGCAACAATTTTATCCGTGAACTTCAGTTGCCCTGTAAAGAAGGCGATAACTCCTGTCACAATCATACTAATAAATAATGCACCGCTCACACGCAATGCCATTAATACCGCCGCTAATATTAAACCAATTAGAGTTAAAATAACAGCTGGAGAATGGAAGTCACCAATCGTAACTAAGTTAGATGGATGATCAACGATAATTCCAGATAGACGTAATCCAATAAAAGCAATAAATAACCCAATTCCACCTGCAATCGCATGTTTTAAACTGTCAGGAATTGCGACAATTAGCTTTTGCCTAAATGAAGTGAAAGATAATAAAAGAAAAATAATACCTGTTACAAATACTGCTGAAAACGCAATGACATATGTAATCCCCTCTGCCTGTTGAACAACAGAATAAGCAAAATACGCATTCATTCCCATAGCTGGAGCAATAACAATTGGATAGTTAGCTAAAAACGCCATACATAGCGTCCCTACAACCGTCGCAATAATAGTTGCCGTAAAAGCTTGATCAAATGGTACACCTGCATCAGATAATATTTTCGGATTGATGACAAGAATATACGCAAATGTAAAAAAAGTTGTGATGCCAGCTAAAAGCTCTTGCTTCACAGAAGTGTTATATTTTTGTAATTGAAACATGGTTATGTACCCTTCCTACATCTGAATTATTATCACACACTCTTTTCTTACTAGTATGTGAGAAAATATAATACTTAATCTTAACAATCAATAAAAAGAAGAGTCAATATATTCACTAATAGTTCGAATTTTAAGTTTAAGTCTGACAAGTACAGATGTAGTACAGCTCGTCACGATTATTTTTGTAGCATAACAGATAAAAATGTTTTATAATTTGAAATAGTTAAATATTTAGGTAGCTCATTCTACAAGGGGGATTCTTCTTATGCAGCACACAAACAAATCTGGAACTTTAAACCGTGGTTTAAAAGAACGACACATTACTTTAATGTCACTCGGTTCAGCTATTGGCGTTGGACTATTTTTAGGATCTGCTTCTGCTATTAAGCTAGCTGGCCCTTCTATTCTACTAGGTTATATGATCGCTGGACTCGTTATTTTTTTCATTATGCGAGCACTCGGAGAAATGGCAATTGAACAACCTGTTGCCGGTTCTTTTAGTAAATATGCTTATGATTACCTTGGACCACTAGCTGGCTATATTACCGGTTGGAACTACTGGTTCCTATGGGTTGTTACTTGCATGGCTGAAATTACGGCAGCTGGCATTTACATGCAGTACTGGTTCCCAGATATCCCACGCTGGACTTGGGCTTTACTCGCTCTATTATTAATGAGTGCTTTTAACTTCTTATCCGTAAAAGTATTTGGGGAACTTGAATTTTGGTTCGCTCTCATCAAAATTGTCACAATTATCTGTATGATAATTGTTGGAGCTGGTATTATTTTATTCGGATTCGGAAACGGCGGTATCGCTACCGGCATTTCAAACCTTTGGTCACATGGTGGCTGGTTCCCAAATGGTTTTTCTGGGTTACTGCTCTCTTTACAAATGGTGTTATTCGCTTATTTAGGCGTTGAATTAATCGGTGTTACAGCGGGTGAAGCTCAAAATCCGAAAAAAACACTCGCAAAAGCAATCGATAACGTATTTTGGAGAATATTACTGTTCTACGTTGGGGCTCTATTCGTTATGATGGCAATTTATCCATGGAACGAACTTGGTGAGAAAGGAAGTCCATTTGTATTAACATTCCAGCAAATCGGTATCGCAAAAGCAGCAGGTATTATTAACTTTGTCGTATTAACAGCAGCTCTTTCTTCTTGTAATGGCGGTCTATTTAGTACAGGCCGTATGCTATTTACATTGGCACAGCAAAAGAAAGCACCTGAAAGATTCGGTCGTTTAAATAAAAACGGTATTCCGAGTCAAGGAATTGTAGCAACTGCTATCGTTTTACTCATTGGCGTTATATTAAACTATCTCGTACCTGCAAAGGTATTTACATGGCTTACTAGTATTTCAACTTTCGGGGCAATTTGGACTTGGGGGATTATATTAGTCGCTCAAATTAAATTCCGTAAAGGATTATCAACTGAGAAAAAAGACAAGCTAACGTATAAAATGCCTTTACATCCATTAAGCTCTTACTTCTCACTTGGCTTCCTTGCACTTGTACTATGTATAATGGCGTATTCAGAAGATACACGAATTGCATTAATCGTTGGCCCAATTTGGCTTATTGGCTTAGCTATCGTGTATTATATGAAAGGATTTCATAAGATTGATGAAACACCTAATTCAAAGATTAGTTAAACAAGCTATCCCTTCCTTATTAATTGGAAGGGATTTTTTATTGTCTATATAAATATTTCTCAACAAAATTCACGGTATTTTTACAATTTTTTAATATTTTTTACGTTTTCCGTCTTTATTTTTTCAGAAAAATAAATTACATTATTAAAGCACATATATTTATTATTAGGGGGATTCTTCTATGAAGAATAAAAAGTGGATTACATTTTCTTTAGCAACAGCAATTACACTTAGTATGGGGAGTTCGTTCATACCGTCTACTTATGCAGAAAGCTCTGTAGACCCAGCTCCTGAAATTGCTGCAAAGGTTGTAAATCAAAATAGCGGGAAGAAAGTATTATTCGATAATACACACGGTCAAACGGCCGGGACAGCTGACTGGGTTATCGATGGTGGCTTTTCTGATTTCGGAAACGGCATTGCCCAAAATGGATATCATGTAAAAGAACTTCGTAAATCAACACCTATTACGTACGAAGATTTAAAAGACTACAATGTTTTTATCGTTCCAGAAGCTAATATTCCTTACAAGAAATCTGAACAAGATGCAATGTTACAATATGTGAAAAGTGGCGGAAGTATTTTCTTTATTGCCGACCATTATAATGCAGATCGTAATAAAAATCGTTGGGACTCTTCTGAAGTATTTAATGGATATAGACGTGGTGCTTGGGATAATCCAGCAAAAGGAATGTCTAACGAGGAAACAAATTCACAAGCTATGCAAGGAGTAGAAAGCTCTGATTGGCTATCTGACAACTTCGGTATTCGCTTCCGCTATAATGCTATTGGTGATGTTTCAGCTAAAAACATTGTATCACCGGCACAATCATTCGGAATTACAGAAGGGGTTTCATCTGTAGCAATGCATGCTGGTTCTACTCTAGCAATTACAAACCCAAAACTAGCAAAAGGCCTTGTGTATCTTCCAGAAAACCCATCAAAATGGAATAACGCTGTTGATAGCGGTGTTTATAACAGCGGTGGTGTTGCAGAGGGTCCTTATGCCGCTATCTCAAAAGTAGGTCTTGGAAAAGCTGCTTTTATTGGGGACTCTTCTCCTGTTGAAGATGCTACGCCAAAATACGTCCGTGAAGACTCTGGTCAAACAAAGAAAACTTACGATGGCTACAAGGAAGAAAACGATGCTATCTTACTAGAGAATATCGTAAATTGGTTATCGAAAAAAGAGACATTTACAAGTTTAGATCAAGTTAATGGTTTACAACTTGATCTACCTACTGCTTTACAAACATTCGAACAACCAAGCTTATCAACAGAACCACAACCTGAACCTTGGAGCGCGCCAAATGCAGGTTATCAATGGTTTAATACAAATACTTTCAAACCAGGTTCATATGGTTATAACGGTGCGGTAACAGCAAGCGACTACGTAGTTACACACCCTAGCACTCTACCAAACAATGAAGTGTTCCAAATAAAAATTCAAGTAAATAACTTATTACCAAACACAACATACAATAATTACTCTTTAGGTATATTTACTACTGGCGGTACACAAGTAGCAAAGGTTCAAAATACAAATGGTACTTGGCCATCTACTTTTGGATATAGTAGTGCATTCTCTTTCACAACAAACAGCTTAGGTACTGCTGAGAAAATTGTGAACGTACAAATCGATTCAAATACAGCTGGACAAGCAACGCTTCGTCTACGCCAAAATACGACAGCGAAATACAATGAAGCTGTAATAATTAATAAGAAATAATGAAAAAGGCAATCCGGATATGGATTGCCTTCTTTTTACTTCTCTTCTTTTGAGAAAAACATTCTTGAAATAACGATACCTATACTACCTACTATTAAGAATAACACTGCCCTGATCATCATCGATACTTCTGGTAAGTCCAGAAGGAATAGCTTCCCTATCGTTACGACTAACACGACTAAGCCGGCATACAATATTTCATTCATATTTTTATTCCGTCCAAGCCAAACGGAAAATAATGCATATACCATCCATAATAATGATACCGATACGCTTATTATACTTCCATCTGTAGAAAGCACTTCACCGACTCTAGTAATTACAATAAATACGATAACCATAAACCAATAGAGCGTTATAGAATAAACATATTTTCCAAAACTCATTAACACATCTTTCGCTTGCTTCATGCAGTAATAAAATGTACCTATTAAAATAATATGAGCAACGAACCCAGCTGAAATGAAATGATCAAACGGACTAAAAATAGTTTGTATCATTCCAATCGCGTAAACCGTCGCACTAACATACAATTTTATCTGTTGTTTTACTTTAATAGCAGTCACCATACCGAGGAAACCTTGTAATAATAATACAATCGCTGCATTCACTAGACTATACTCATATAAAATCGCTAAACTAAATGCACCCATTGCGAAACCAAATAAAAGATTTGTAAATGTAGAATGTCTATTCTTCCTATATTCAAGCACGAACATAGTAGCGTGCACGAGTGCACTAATCATTAATCCCCATGTTGTAAATTCAGGTATTTTTGAAATGGCTAATATAAAGAGAACTGCATTCGCACTAAATATCGCCAAGCGTGGCTCTACTATAAAACTTCTCTCCGTAAACATATGCCAAAATAATAGTAAGTGAATTAAACCATAAGCAACTGTTAACTGTATTTGCAAATCCTCTACTAACATTGACATAATAGCAAAGAAGACAAAAAGGACAATAGCAGCAACAGCATAAGAAATCATATATAAATACTGATAACGATTTTTCAACGCATACCATAATAAGCTAAGTGTCAGTATCGTCTCATATCCAAAGAAAATATACGGATTAGGAGTCGTACTATTTAATAAGAAGGGTACGAAGAAAGCTCCTACCGCTACGAAGATAGTAAGATATTCCGATTGATACCTCTTTGCTACATAAATACCTAAAATGACCCATGCAATATTACATACAAACGCGACACTTGCTGGAATAAATCCATATAAATAATGTGCCGCAAATGTCGTTAAAACTATACCTGTAATACTGCCTCCCGCTAATACTAACCCTAACGCTTGCCGCTCTCGTTTAATTTGAATATCACCTATATAATAAAAACAGATTGATAGGACAATACCAAACACAATTCGTATTGCAGGTGTTAATAACCCAGCATCTACCCCTGCTTTAAATAACCAGATTACTCCAAGTAACATAATGCCAACAAATATGCGTGGTAACCAAGTTTGGCAAAAATTAATAATATTAAATGGTTCTGGTTTAAAAGCAGATATATCCACTTGTTTTACCTCACGTTCTTGCACAGGCTCTTTTATTGTAACTACTTCTTCTTTTTGTTTTTCCTCCATTACCGTTTCAATATATTCTTTCTTTTCCTTACTAACATGTTGCTGAGCATTTTCTACTTCTATTTCTCTTTGTTTTGCTTTCAATTCAAAAAGCGCTTCTTGGATTGTTTCAATTGCCGTTTCAAGCGCTTCTATTTTCTTATTTAAATCCTCCTTCATACGCTCCCCCCTCATCACCTATTCAAAACCTATATATTACCAATTATCTTTATCATACTCTTAGTCTATTCATTTTCAATACTATTTTTCCAAAAAAAGAAAGGTGTTTTCCGAAATAGGAAAACACCTTTTTACTCATTTATTCTTATTTAGAACGCTACTCACGATAACGCCTATACAAACACCTATAATAGCTGGAACAATCCACCCAACACCTTCTGTATAAAACGGAATATATTTCAATATTGGCGTCCACTGATTCATCATCACATTTTTATTGAAAATATCAATTGCACTAAATACCGCTACAATCCCAACTGTTACTGCGTATACGTATGCATACTTTCCAATATACTTATGGAATAACCCTAAAATAATAAGCGTTAATGCAACTGGATAAATAAACCCAAGAATCGGTACTGATACTTTTAAAATTTGTGTTAATCCTAAATTAGCTAAAATCATACTAACAAAACTCAATATAAATGCCCAAACTTTATACGCTACTTTCGGAAATACACTTGCGAAAAATTGACTACAAGACGTAACAAGTCCGATTGACACACATAAACACGCGATCGTAAAAATAAGACCTAATAAAACGACTCCGCCTTGTCCAAATAATGTAGTCATCACTTGCGCTAACACGTTCGCCCCATTATCAAATGTACCTAACGAACCGCTAATTGAACCAACATATCCAAGTATGACATAAATAATAGATAATAATAGTCCTGCACCAATTCCAGCAATACTCATATATTTCGCTAAACCTTTATCATCTTCAACACCTTTTGCACGAAGAGCATTTGCAATAACAATCCCAAAAATTAAAGCGGCTAGCGCATCCATCGTTAAATATCCATCTAAAAAGCCTTGGAACATAGGAGCTTGTCCATAGTTTCCAGCAGCCTCTTTCACACTGCCTACTGATGTAAACATACTCTTTATAAAAATAAGGGCAATCATACCTAATAATAACGGTGTTAAAACTTTTCCGAACAACCCCATTAATTTAGACGGTGATAAGCTTAACCAGTACACAATACTAAAGAAAATAACAGTGTAACATAATACAACTACACTTCCCGCTTCTGGGAACAACTGACCTGGCCCCATTTCAAAAGCTAAACTTCCTGCACGTGGTATACCAAGACCTGGTCCAATAAATAAATACACGATACACGGAAAAATAATGGCGAATGAAGAATGAACCCGACCCGCTAGCGTTTGAAAACTTCCTGCTTTCGCAATAGCAATAACTCCCAATATAGGAAGACCTGTTGCTGATATAATAAACCCTACTAATGAAATCCACACATGTTCTCCCGCTTCATACCCAAGGAAAGGTGGGAATATAAGATTCCCCGCTCCAAAGAACATCGAGAATAACATAAGGCTAATCAGTAAAATTTCTTTTTTCTGTAACAATTTCATTTGTTTCTCCTTCTTTAATTTCATCTTTTATGAAATCAATTTCACATATAAAAAAAGTGCAATAATCCGCTTCCTAACAAAGAAAACATAGTCCATAGTCTATCACAAAAGAAACACCCATTCTATAGCTATCTCTCTTTTCCAATTTCTTCTGAAAAATCAACCTTTATTGACTTATAATAGTTAATAAGGTAAAATATTAAATGTACAAAATTATTAACTTTGTTTTTGTTTGTGTCAGGAGGAAAATAACATGGAATCAACGATACAACTAGAAAGAGAACAACAAAGAAAAAAGAAACATCCTCCAGGTTTATACTTACTCTTCTTTACAGAAATGTGGGAAAGATTTAGTTACTATGGATTACGAGGATTATTAACATTATATTTAACGACAGCTTTAGTAAGCGGTGGTCTTGGGTTTAGTCCCGCATGGGCACTCTCTATTTACGGATTTTATACTGGAGCCTGTTATTTCACACCAATGATTGGTGGATACTTAACAGACCGTTTTCTAGGTAGACGAAAAGCAATCACAATTGGTGGTATAACAATGGCAATCGGTAACCTTACACTATTTGCCTTGCAAAACCAATTAGGCCTATACCTCGGATTAGCGCTTATTATTATTGGTAATGGATTCTTCAAACCGAACATCTCTACACTGGTTGGAGAATTATACGAAGAGAATGATCCAAAACGTGATAGTGCATTTACCATTTTCTATATGGGTATTAACGTCGGGTCATTTTTAGCTCCACTCGTTTGCGGATTTTTATCAGAAAATTTATTCAAAACAACAGTTGATGGCGTTGTACATTACGGATTCCGTTACGGTTTCTTAGCCGCTTCAATCGGAATGATCATTGGACAAATTTTATTTACAACACTATCAAATCGCTTCCTTGGTGATATTGGTAAAAAACCAACTCGCGATTTGCAAACAGCTGCTGGACAACCATCAGTAGGAGATACACCGTTAACAAAAAAAGAAAAACAACGTACCGCAGTTATCGTCATTTTAACATGCTTCGTTGTCTTCTTCTGGGCTGGCTTTGAACAAGCTGGTAGCTCATTAACATTATATACAAACAAATTTGTAGACCGCTCTGTGTTCGGATGGGAAGTTCCAACATCTTGGTTCCAATCGGTCAATCCATTATTTATTATTTTACTTGCCCCAGTCATTTCAGCATTATGGGCAAAACTTGCAACTCGTAAGCGCGGGGATTTAAAAATCCCAACTAAAATGGGACTTGGTATGATCCTACTCGGTATCGGTTATATCATTCTTGTTATCGCTACATTAAAAACAGGTAGTGATGAACATAACATTACAGAAAAAGCAAACTTACTATTTATCGTCTTTACGTATCTTTTCCATACGTTAGGTGAGCTATTCTTATCACCTGTTGGACTATCAATGGTTAGTTCGCTCGCTCCAGTAAAACTAGCATCTTTACTAATGGGCGTATGGTTAGCAAGTTCAGGTATCGCCAACATTTTAGGTGGACAACTTGCAAGCTTCACAACTTCACTTGGATATGCTGAAGTATTTACAGTTATTGGCGCTGTAGCAATCGTTTTAGGTTGTGTTTTATTACTAATTTCCAAAAAGTTAGTGAAGTGGATGGATTAAAAAAAGATGAGGGATTTCCCCTCATCTTTTTTTATGCATTCTTACCTTTTTCTATCGCTTGTTCGTACAGCTCTTTATGTTCTTTATATTCACTTGGAACAAAATTCTTATAGAAGAATGCAAGCCAACTGTCTCCTTTTTTATATCCTTCTTCTCGAATGTCAGCCGCTTTTTTATTCGATTTGAATCCTTCAACAAACCATTTTTTTAACGATTCATTCTTTTCATATTTAGCAGGTACCTTTAAATCATAGTTTTCAAACGCATACTTATAGCCAGCCTTTTCTACTGCCTTTTTTGTAGACTTATACCCTTTTTCATAGGCTGTTTCATATGCCTTCACGTATACTTCTTTCTCTCTATTTCCAGGATTCTTTTCAGCTAGTTCTTTCCCTGTCTTTTCCCCTAATTCAGCTTGCTCTTTTTCAATGTTTTCTGTTCTTTCTTTATTCCCTACTTTGAACCCGTCTGCAAAGTTTACCTTAAACTCTGGAGCAACTTGACTATCGTCCATCGTCTCTTGTGCTAAACCTTGTTCTTTTCCTTTTTCAAAATACGTTTTTTTCTGCTCTTCTAAAGACCATGCGGCTGCATAAGTCGCTTTAAACGCTTGTTTATATGCATCAGATTTTCCAGCTACATGCACTTCTGCATCATTTTTTCCTGCTTTAAAATCAGTTTCTCCATTCTTTTGACCTTCAAGTTGACCTTTTTCCATATCAGCTTTTCTCTGTTCCTCGGCTACACGTTGTCTCTCTTCTTCAGCTTTACGCTGTGCTTCTGCAGTACGTTGTTTTTCAGCCTCAGCGTTGCGCTGTGCTTCTGCAGCACGTTGTTTTTCAGCCTCAGTATTGCGCTGTGCTTCTGCTTGTCTCTCAGCTTCTACAGTACTATTATTATTCTGGCTAGGAGCTGGGCTCGTTGCACCACTACTAGAAGCTGGTTTATTGTGATAATGATATTCCCCGTACTGTAATCCCCATTTCTCACAATTTGTACGACACGTATGTCCGCCATTAGCATCTGTACGCCCTGGATGCGCATAAGCTGAAATTGGAGCTACCAATAACGCTATACTCGTTGTTAAAAGAAGTTTCTTCACCTGTTGTCTCACTCTTGTTCCTCCCAAAATCTTGAATTCTAACTTCATTATACATAAATAGAAAAATACTTGAATACCAACTAAAATATTCTATTATTTCTCAACATTAGTAAAAAAGAAGGTCAACTCTTTAAAGAGTTGACCTTCTTTTTTACTTCTTCGCCTTTGTTCCTACTAAATCACCAGCAACAACATAACGTTTAGAATTATCTTTCACTGATACACATGTAATAAGCGTTATCTCATCTTTCCCATGATCCTCTACAACTTCCCATTTATCAGGAGTTACTTCAGATACACCAGTAACCGCATACTCATATTCATTTTCATTGTCATACAAATAAATTTTATCGCCTTTTTTTAGAGACGCTATGTCACTAAATAAAACACCTTTTTTAGACATGTTATGTCCTGCTAATGCATAGTTCCCTTTTCCCATTACTTGATTTTCTTTTACTGTTGCTGCACCTGATAATAAGTTTTTCTCAGTAGAAGATTTTAAAACAGGAATTTCTAATGAAACACTCGGGATCGAAATACGACCAATTACTTGTTTCTTATCTAATGATGCATTCGCTACTTCTGCCAAGTCTGGCTGATTAATTTTCGAAGCATCTACAAATTCCGTCTCATGTTTTTCATAATCCATCTTTTGAACAGCCTGTACATTTTCAGTCTGTTTCTTTTCAGCCTGATATCCATCATAAAATGGCTTTCCGATTAACACGCCACCTACAACAAATAGCAGAATTGCTACTATACTATAAATTCTTTGCTTATTCATATACAATTCCTTTCCCCTACAAAATCTTACTCTATATAAAATGATAAGATAATATTGCTATATGTACAAGTATTAGCTGAAAAGAAACCTTCTTGCCGGGGCAAGAAGGTTTCTTTTTAAGCTAATTTATTTCTGTATAGTGATACGTGGAATACTGTCACTTGAGTCAAATAAATCAAATATACAACATATAAAGGATACGCTGGAATATACAAATTTGCTACAGGTGTAAATATTAATAATCCTAGTGCACAAGGTAATACAAACCACAATGATACAAATGTTGTTCGACATGCTCTATCTGTAATATCCTTCTCACGTTCATCCTCTTGGGGAAATAATAAAGGATACAATCGCAATGATGATTTTTTATATTTCTTCTTATGCAATCTTTTAAAAAACGCTAATATGATAGCTACAATAAATAGTAATACAACAGGTGTCAAACTCATTGTTATTTTAGATGACAAATTCTCATTTTCAATAATATCAGCAAACTGTATATAAAAATCATAAAACTCTACAAATGCCCAGCATGCCAATACACTGTAAAATAAATTTATGATAT
This sequence comes from Bacillus cereus group sp. MS39, assembly GCF_040448665.1. Classification (NCBI taxonomy): domain Bacteria; kingdom Bacillati; phylum Bacillota; class Bacilli; order Caryophanales; family Bacillaceae; genus Bacillus; species Bacillus cereus group sp. MS39. The sequence goes on from NZ_CP123058.1 coordinate 4,697,014, forward strand.
ATGAAGCAATAATTCTATTCATCCTCTTTCCCCTCCTTATTTAAAACAAACACATCTTCCATCTTTAACTCGAATACATCACAAATCGTCAATGCTAGTAACAATGAAGGAACGTAATCCCCTTTTTCAATTGCAGCGATCGTTTGTCTCGTCACTCCTACCTTTTCTGCTAATACACTTTGCGTAAAATTAAAGCGAGCTCTTAATTCTTTCACCTTATTGCAAATGGTCAAATTTACCACCTCTTACCATCATTGTATGCTATCCTTAACAAAATGTAAACTCAGCTTAACATTATTTTCACAAAAAAATCCAACTTTACGTTTTGTAAAGTTGGATTACGTTTTAGTTTAAAATTGTAACTTTAACATTTTTTCTGCCCCAATTACTAGACGAAGCTTTATCCGGCATTAAAACATCGATTTTGTGACCTTTAATCGCGCCACCAGTATCTGCTGCAATTGCTTGTCCATAACCTTCAACATATACAGTAGAACCTAATGGAATAACACTTGGATCTACAGCAATTAATTTCATTCCTGGGTTTGCAGTTAGATTATAGCCTCCCCATGCAGAATAAACTTGTTGTCCTGGCGCATAGCCATTTTCAGCTGGATCTGCTGTATAAGCTGTTGCATGTACATAGATTTCTCTTCCACCAGCAGTTGGCTTCGAAGGTTGTGCAGGTTCTACCTTCGAATTATTATTAGCAGCAGGTTCAGCTGGTTTATTAGCTTTCTCTTGCTTTTGTTTTTCAGCAATTTCTGCTTGTGCTTTCACTAAAGCTTCTCGCTCAGCCTTTGCAGCCGCTTCTGCTTTCGCACGCTCTTCTGCTGCAATTCTTGCTGCTTCTTGCTCACGAGCAATCGTTTCTTGTACTGCCTTCATATTTGACTCAATTTTAGCTTTTTCTTCTGCTGCTAAATTAAGTTGGCTTGCAATCTGATTATATTTAGCTTGAACTGTTTGTAAGTTATCTTGACGCTTTTTCAAGTTATCCTGCAACTCAGCTTGTGCTTTTGCTAATTTTTGTTTGTCTACTACTAAAGATGCTTCTTTTTCATCAATTGTTTTCTTATCCTCTTCAATTTGACGAAGATCTTGTTCTTGTAGACGTAAAATTTCTTTATCAGCTTCTAGAATAGTAGAAACTGCGTTCATACGTTGTAAGAAATCTGCAAAGTTTTTTGACTCTACTACAACTTCCACTACTAAACTTGTATTTGAACTGTTTTGAACAGAAACCATACGTTTTCTCATAATATCCTTACGAGCAAGGACTTTATCCTCTAAAACGACAATTTCATTCTTTTTTTGCTCAATCTGCTTATGTGTTTCATCAATTTTACGTTGAATAGCAGCTTGATCCTCTTTATTTTTTGCAATTGTATTATTTAAATTATGTAGTTCGTTTTCGATACCTTGAATTTCTTTACTAACAGCTTGCTTCTCTTGCTCTTTCTTTTGCATATCTGCATCGTTTTGCTGCAATTGCTGTTGCATGTTGTTAAGTTTCTCGTCGTTTGACTCTGCTTTTACAGCGACTGTACTAGAAAGACCGATAATTCCTGCTAATACTAGACTACTGATTCGCTTAAAATAGTTCATAATCCGACTCCCTTCTTATACAGTTATACATGATTTATTTTACAGTTTGTTTACAATACCATTAAATACAGTTTATTTTTCATGACGAAAAAAAGGGAATTATGCATAAAATGTAATAGATTCTTAAATATTTAACAATTCCTATATTTAAAAATTATAAAAGATGCTAAAATCCAAATATAGAGAAAATATAACTTCTAAAGGCGGTTGAAATAAATATATGTTTACTCAAAAAAAATCACTTCTACATAAAATTGATCAATTAGAAAATCGTATACAAGAACTAGAAGCAGAATTAAAACAAAAAGATACTGAAAAACAAGTGATCATTTCTTCTATTCACGACCGTGTGCAAAACGTCGTTCAAGAGCATCAACTTGTAAATAATCAACACCATACACTTCAAAATTTAGTTCAACAATTAAACTCATGTTTCGAAAATGTTTCAACTCGTACTACACATTCCAATGAATTGAATAACGAAATGTTACAAAAAGAACAAAGCTTAATTCAATCTATTGAAGAAATTATTGACTGTTCTAATGAAGGAAAAGAATCTGTTCACCGTTTACTTATTGTAATTAACAAATTAGGTGAACAATCTCAGCGTACGTCTAACAGTATGAATCATTTAAGTGAACGTTCAAAAGAAATCGAGCAAATTGTAGAAGTCATTCAAAACATTGCAGCACAAACGAATTTACTTGCTTTAAATGCGAGTATTGAAGCTGCGCGCGCTGGAGAGCACGGTAAAGGATTCGCTGTCGTTGCTAATGAAGTAAGAAAGCTAGCGGAAAGTACAGCGGAAAGTACAAAAAACATCGGCAACTTAACGAAAAAAATTCAAGAAGAAATTGAAAAAGCATACGATAACACAAAAGATAATTTACATTTAGTCGATGAAGGTGTAGAAATGAGTGCCGATACAAACGCTAGAATTGAAAATATTTTAATTATGATTCAAACGTTACAAAATGGTGCTACAAATGTTATTAAAGCTATCGAAAACCAAAAATCTTGTAATGATGATATATTACGAGAATTCGCTAATACACAACAAATGTTCCAAAAATTAAATACTACTATTATGAACCATATTCATGATGCCGAAAAAGTCGATGTTCAATTGACTAAAGGTCTTCAAGAAACAGCGGCTTCTCATTAATAATAAAAACCCCTTATAGCGCGCTATAAGGGGTTTTTATTATATTTTGAATATTTATTTCTTCTCAATATTCATCCGTATCTTTGTTATAATGAACAAGTTGTTTCTTTCGACTAATAAACAAGGAGGTTTTTATGGAACAATTTAATTACATTTTAAAATATTTAATTCTTGGTCTGTTCCAAGGACTAACAGAACCAATTCCGATTTCTTCAAGCGGTCACCTCGTTTTAGCACAGCATTTGCTAGGACTAAAAATAGAAGGGTTTAGCTTCGAACTACTTGTTAATTCAGCTTCATTATTAGCTGTATTACTTATTTATAGAAATGATTTAATTCGTCTAACGAAGAATGGTCTATCTTATATATTTACAAGAGCAGAAGACGCAAAATCAGATTTCTTCTTTATTATTTATCTTGTTATTGCGACCATTCCAGCAGGTGTTATTGGTGTTTTATTTAAAGATTACATCGATCAGTACTTAAAAGGTGTGAAGATGGTTGGGATTTCCCTCCTTATTACTGCTGTCGGCCTTTGGATTATTAGAAACTTGCGTGGGCGTAAAAATGATGGCGACCTTTCTATGAAAGATGCAATCATCGTCGGATTAGCACAAGCTTGCGCACTAATTCCTGGAATAAGCCGATCAGGTGCAACAATCGTAGCAGCGATGCTACTTGGTATGAAGCAAGAAACAGCCCTTCGTTTCTCATTCTTACTATATATCCCTGTTAGCTTAGGTGGTTTATTACTAAGTATTACAGACATTGCAAAAGATCCAAATCTAGACACATTATTCGTACCATATGTCGTTGCATTTATCGCAACATTTATTATGACGTATATTTCGTTAAAATGGTTTATGAACATTATGGCAAAAGGAAATTTAAAATATTTCTCTTTCTATTGCATTATCGTAGGTGTACTTACTCTTATTTTCTTATAAAGTGAAACTTACAAAGCGAAAAGCGAGTCATTCTATTAAACTAGGATGACTCGCTTTTTTATATCTTTGCCCCTCTTATGCGTATACTTTCTTTTCTTGACAATACAAACGAATAACATGTTTATTTTGTTGAAATACATCATGCGTTAGGCGGATAATAATAAAATTTCGTTTTGTTTGATCATCATGAACAAAGATCTGTTCTCCCTCTTGAAAGCGCCACGCACTTTCAAAAGTTGTAATATGATCCCCACTTACAGAAAAAAGCTCATATCGCATATCTTGTACCCTCTCTCAACTTATGATAATCATAATATCCTTATATTAAATTTAGTATAGCTTAATTCCGTTGAGATTTGTAATTTTTTCTATTTCGAAATATTTTAATTTTGTTTTTAGACTCTTTTAACGTTATAATGATAAACGAATTTTCATTGAAAGGAGCTTCATTTTGACTGCATATTTATTTCCAGTAAAAACAGCATTTATTTTATTTCCTATTTTAGCAATGTTTCTATTAATCCCTTTTTTAATATTTAATTATCGTAAATACGGTTATTTAAATAAATGGCGTTCATTTATTTTATATTCATTATTACTTTACTTATTAAATGCCTATTTCCTTGTGATTTTGCCGTTACCACAAACGTATGATACTTGTAGCCTACAACCGGCTAATACGCAACATATGCAACTATCACCATTTTATTTCATACAAGAGATTAGTAATCATACCTCGGCGATTTTAACGAAGCCAGCTACCTACTTCTATTTATTAAAGGAATCTGCGTTTTTACAAGTTGCTTTTAACGTTCTACTAACCGTTCCGTTCGGTATGTACTTACGTTATTACTTCCGACGTAGCTTCTTACAAACAGTGTGCATTTCTTTTTGCCTTTCACTGTTCTTTGAGTTAACACAAGTAACTGGATTATATGGTATTTATAATTGTGCCTATCGCTTATTTGATATTGACGATTTGTTTTTAAACACGCTAGGCGGCGTAATTGGTTTTATCATTGCACCAATATTTACGTACTTCCTTCCGAAAACAAGTGAATTAGATATTCATATTGATTTAGAAACGAAACCAGTTGGATTTATTCGTCGTCTCATCGCTATGCAAATTGATTGGATTTTCTTATCTATCGTTGTACCTTTCATTAAAAATAAAGGAAATTCACTATTTATTGCTAACATCCAATCTTATACAAATGTATACGAACTCCTTTTCATTACATGTTCAATCTTAATTTACTTTATTATCATTCCATACTTTACAAATGGAAGAACAATAGGAAAAGCGTTGCTTCGGATTTATATTAAAGGACAAGCAGAGCATATTACACTAAAAGAATTATTCATTCGTTACGGGATATTCTATTTCATTTTAGGCGGAATCAATTATATTCTTTCGAGTAGCTCTATCTTAAATCATACAGAGCCTTTAGTATTACTAGTTATACTATTATTCCAATTTGTAATTAACGGTCTATTTATTATTCATGTTTTATTACATGTATTTAGTCGTGATAAATTACTATTTTACGAGCGTATTAGTCAAACAAGAAATGCGATCATACTAAAAAAAGCTGACAAGTAATACTTTGTCAGCTTTTTTTCATAATCGTAAATAATTTTTCTGTGTAAGGGTTTGAAAACATTTCTGCTTCATCTAATAACTTCCTCACCTTTAGAAACGAATGCAATTCTGGATATATACTTTGTAATTTTTCGTACGTTAACGTATGCATTTTCCCCCAATGCGGGCGTCCCTCATACTTTAGAAAAATTTTCTCCACCTCACCAAAATAAGCCGCATACTTCATACCTTTATACATATGAACAGCAATATACGCTGAATCCCTTCCATACGCTGGACTGAGCCATATATCATCCCTTTTCACATAACGGCATTCAATTGGGAAGTGCACTTTATACTTTTTCTTTTCAATAAGGTTTGAAATTTCTTCTACAACGGTCCGCATATACTTTGAAGGAACGCTATACTCCATTTCATAAAATGGAACCGCACGCGACGTAGCAAATACTTCATAACTCGGACCAACTATCTTTGTATTCGGTACAGCTTTAGCCGATAATCGACTTACTCCTTTACTTATAGAAGGAAACCATTTACATCCTTTAGATAGCAAAGAAAACATCTTATTTTCAAGCAACTCTACCTTTAGTTTATGCCATTTCAAGTCACCTTTTTTACCCGTTGTTTCGTTTGTAAATTTCACTTGTACTTCATCTGAATAAGGAAAAACAAAAAACTCAAAATGGCGATTCTTCTTATATTCTTCTAATTTGTTCATTACAGTAGATAGTGACTGTTTTTCACTTTCATACACAAGTGAATACGCCCCGATAACTTTCAATTTTATCTTTACAATGATACCTAGCATCCCAAGCGACAACTGAAAGGCTCTCCAATATTCCACATTCACAGTTTCCGAACAAACTATACTCTCACCTGTAGATAAAACTGCGGTAATCTCTATAACTTGTGTTGATAAACTTCCAAAGGTAATACCCGTTCCATGAGTCCCTGTACTAATCGCTCCTGCAATCGATTGCAAATCAATATCCCCTAAATTTTCTTGGGCATAACCTTTTTCTTCAAGCAACTTCCCTAAATCATGTAACTTTGTTCCTGCCCATACTTCGGCAACCATCTTCTCTGCATCCATATCCAAAATACCTTTCAATTCATCTAAAGAAACTAAAATTTCTTCCGTTTGCACAAGAGGTGTAAACGAGTGTCCTGAACCGACAACACGAATTTTCTTCCCTTTTTTTCGAGCAAGCCCTACAACTTCTACTACATCTTGTATACTTTCTGGATACATCGTATAATGCGGCGTTCCTTCTACATTCCCTGTCCAATTTCTCCATTTTTGTCCCTTTATAGAAAGCATTGGCCATCCCCCCGATATGTTGAATACTCCCCAACAATCTCTCCTTCTTTCACACGATATAAAAAAGGAAAACGCTCACATAACTCTCCAGCTTTACTATGGCGAAACAAGATAGAATCTCCTATCTCTACTCGTTCCTCACCGTTATAAAAAATCGGTGTTTGCACTTCGCCAGCGCCTTCTAAAGCTAATAGTTTGGCACCATTTGGTCTCCAAATCTCAGGTTCTTTATCTTTCCCGATTGCACCTGAGGCAATATATCCACCACCTAAACAAGTGTAAATAAACGGGGCTGGTTTACGCACAACTGGTAAAGCAAATCCGACAGCTGGATGAAATTGCACCTCTTTATAATAATCAAACAGCTTCGGGGCATAAAAAGCAGAACCTATTGTAATCTCTGAAACTGAATTATCTTGCCCAGTTGTTTTTATACTTCCTGTTCCTCCCCCATTTACAAACCTTAGTTCAATACCTAGGTTTTGTATTTCTTTTACGATATGTCCTCTTCTTCCTTTAACTTCTAACACTGACTTCTTCTTTAAATACGAAATCACTTTACTTTTCACTCGTTGATTTGGTATGTTGTCTCCTACCCCAGCAATTTGGGCTTCATATCCCATTACACCATCTAGTATTAAACATGATGATTCTTTTACCCTTCTCACTATTTTCAAAGCACTTTGCACATCTTTTACTGGTGATCTTTTGACCCCAAAATGAAATTGAAAAAAATGACTACTCATATCAATATCCAAACAAACACGAAAACAACCATTAGACTTCTCAGCAATTTTTTCTAAATAAACAACATGCTCTTCACAATCCACCATACAAGTTATAATAAGCCCTTTCTTGGTTAGTAAACTTATTTCATGTAAAGCTCTTTCATCATAAACAGGATATCCGAGCAATAAATCATTGAATCCTTGTTCAATTAAAAACAAAGCCTCTCTAGGTGAAAAACACATAATACCTTGAAATCGATCATTTGTAGCTAAAATCTTTTGCATAACTGGAACAGAACGTAACGATTTACTCGCTATACGAATCTTCTTATTCCCACTTAATTCTATAATCGATTGAATATTTCTATCTAAAGCCACTTCATCCAAAAATGCACACGGTAATGGAACCTCTTTAAAAATTCCTCGATCCACATTTTTCTCTCCTCTTTTCAATATGTCTTATACATATTGGAAAGAAAGTTGAAATTTCCTCTACAAAATAAAAAAGTTTCTTCCTATTAAGAAGAAACTTTTTTAGGACTATTTCATAGAAATAGTCGCCTCTACTGGATAATGATCAGAGTAATCATTATATGTATATTTTTTAAGCCATGATGTAACAGTCCACTGTGGAGATTTCGGTTGTAATACTTTATTCTCTATAAATGACGGATTCGCATGGTCTTTACTTGCGATAATATAATCTAAATACTCGGCAGGGCTATCAGGGAAATTATATTTTGCTATACTGTTTGTTGTCGCATCCCAAGTTGCTGTATGTCCTGTATAAGATGGAATAGAAGCGTGTAATGTTTTGAACATGGATGCGTACTCTGAGTCACTATTGTTCTCTGCATTTATTTTATTCACGTTCATATCACCACCAAATAGGACGTACTCGTCATTTGGTATATTCTTATTTTTAATAAAGTCTTGAATTTCTTTTAACTGATTTGTACGTACAGATGCAGGTGAAGTTTTTCCGCACATACTATCTTCAGCCTGCAAATGCGTCCCGATTACATGAACGAAACGATCATTTTTCTTAATTTTCGTGTATACAAATCCTTTATTCGATAAATTATCTGGCCCGCATCCTTTTGCAAATACATATTGAATCTTTTCAACAATCGGCCATTTACTCACGATTGCAACGCCCCCATCTTCAGGAGTTGAAGATGAATAGCTACCTAACGTTTTATCCCATTCATTTCCGTTACTACGACCTAATACCGCTGTTTGATTTGGATATTCTTTCTTCAAATTCCCTAACAAACGATCTGATGCGCTATTATCAAACACTTCATTTAATATAACAACGTCTTGATTCTTTATATAATCTGCCGCCCCAATTAAATCAGCACGCTCACTTTGTCCCCAGTTCGGATATAAATTTGTTGATAGCATGTACACATTATGTGTCATCACTTTCAAAGTATTATTTTGATTTGTAGACGTTTCTGCTTGAGCTGAAGATCCTCCGTATAAAACTCCTAAACCAATCCCAAAGCTAAGTACACCTTTTAGCAATTTTCCTTTCACGTTTCATACCTCCATGTATTAGTTATAAAAAGGCCAAATACTCTATTGTGAGATTTGACCTTTTTTTAATACTTAACGATCTCCGTACGTATCAAACCAAAGCTGAATGTATCCGGCAGTAACACGTTGTGCATCCATTAATCGCTTACCTGTCATTGGTGTAACTTCAGCGCGCCATTTATCTGCATATTCTTGTGATACAGCTGCTTTTACGAACCAATCTTTCGTATTATCATTTACAATGCCAGCGTAATCCTGTTTCGCTGCTACTGCCGCTCCGTGAATCCACTCTTCTGGATTTGTACCTTTCCAGTTCCAATATCCATTTCCATCCGTTACTTTATAATTATCTTTTATCGTATCTACAAAGTTTTCATATTTAGAATGGAATCCTTGTGGGTACGAAAGATTTGTAAAGTTTGCCGCATGCATCGGTTGGTTTACATCTCCTAAATAATGAAGAGATAATCCTAAATAGAAGAATGCTTGTTTCATATCTTTATTTTTATATGATTCACCAGCTAATTTAAAATATTTAGCGCCAGTTTCTTTTGCCTGCTTTGCAAATGGAATATATGTTTTTCCATTGTCTGGATCATAGAAATGTGAAGCAAATGTGCTATTATCATAATAAGGATTTTCATAGTCAGCAGCATAAATACCATTTTCTAATTCCGTACGCCATTCATTTAATTGTGCAACTCGATCTTGTTTTACAAGTGTTGTATTGCGAGACATAATATCAATGGCGCGGTTTACAATCCATAAATGAGAGTTTACGCCTTCCTTATGTTTATCTTCAGCAGACCAGCGATGAACTATTTTTATTTTACTTCCCCCATCGTTTTCATGAGCAAATGCAACACTTTGTAACGGCGCTACTAATGTAATAGCTGCTGCTAAAGCAAGTACTTTCTTTTTCATCTGAAATCCTCCATTTTATAATTGAATTATTGTAAACTTTTGTTAGGATCCTATGATATCGTCCGGTTAACCTATGACTAGAATATCCCACCTTTCATGAAATTTCTATCAATAAATTAAAATATGCAAATGTTCATATCATTATAACTTTATACTTAGTGAATATAATGAATAAATGCACTTATATTGTAATAAAGTATTGTTAAGCTACTACGAATGATTGTCTAAACTAATGTAAAAAAAGAGTAAAGCATCCACATGCTTTACTCTTTTTTTCTATTCGATAATATACTTGGTAGTTGTACATTAACTGCCAACTTATGAATAAATCCAAACACTAATCCAATCCCAATAAAGATATATAAGATTGTAAATACCTTTCCGAAATCAGTTTGCGGACTAAAATTCCCATCACCGACAGTCGTCAACGTGACCACACTAAAATATAAAGCGTCAAGAGGACGTAATCCTTCAACTGTACTATAAAAAATCGTACCAGATGTTAATGTTAAAAATGTTAATACGAATAATACTTGAAATTCTTTATCTTTCCACGCTCGTAAACAAGCTTTTAGCATTCGTTTCAATGTCAACATAAATGAAAGCATTAGACTTCCCCTTCCAAACAAAATACCTGTAGTTAAAGGAAAGTCTATCACCTTTCTGTATAGAAAAAAAGTAGCCCTCTTCTATTTCTAGAAAAGAGCTACTTTTTACTATTCTCTATTATTTAGGTGAAACAAGAATTTTCACTTGTGTTTTATCTTTTACAAGTGCTTCAAATCCTTCTTCAACAACTTGATCCACTGTAATTTTTTTCGTAATTAATTTCTCTGCTTGAATTTGGCCAGAGCTAATCAATTTAATAACAGCTGGGAAGATATGACGGTATCCAAGAATACCGATAACTTCTTTTTCTTTTAGTACAAGGTTGTTTGGCGTAATTGTCGCATCTTTTTCCCACACACTAACAATTACAGTTTGTCCTTCAAAGCTTGTACTTTCAATCGCTTGACGAAGTACTACTTCGACACCTGTTACTTCAAAGCTCACATTTACACCTAAACCATTTGTTAAGTTACGAATTTCTGCTAGTACATCTTGAGTAGCTGGATTTAATACATAATCCGCACCTGCTAATTTTGCTAACTCTTGACGTTCTTTAGAAAGTTCTACTGCAATCACAGGAGTTGCTCCTGCTGCTTTAGCTGCTTGAATGACAAGAAGTCCAATTGGACCACAACCAAATACTGCTACAGCTTCCCCTTCTTTTAATTTACTTTGACGTACTGCATGAACTGCTACCGCTGCTGGTTCTACAAGTGCACCTTGTTCATACGTCATTTCATCAGGAATATGGTGGACCATATCTTCTGGTACTACTGTATATTCAGAGAAACCGCCGCCGTCTCCGCCAAGACCGTGGAAAACAAGTTGTTCACAAACATTGTAATGTCCATGTTTACAAGCTTCACATTTACCACAAGAATAAATTGGTTCTACAACGACGCGATCTCCCACTTTATGAGAAGTAACGCCTTCACCGATTTCAACTACCTCACCACTAAACTCATGACCTAAAATAACCGGTGCTTTTACGTGTGTTAATGGGTGCTCTTCTGTTGGAATAAAAATAGGTCCTGCTAAATATTCATGCAAGTCTGTTCCGCAGATACCACACCATTTCACTTTAATCTTAACTGCTCCTGGTCTTACAGTTGGTTCTGGTACTTCTTCTACTCGTACATCGCGTTGATTATGCCAAAGTAATGCTTTCATTTTATACATCCCTCTCTACGTATATACTTAACCTGGTGAAGTTTACAAATCTATTATAATACTTCTATCCATATATTTCAAAAAAACAATCTCATTTCCACTAAATTTTAACAAATAACGTTCAATATTTTGTCACTTTGTACTTTTTTCCACATCTGTGAATGCTAATTTCATTGCGGTTGAAATTAGCATTATGCCATAATAGCATAGGAGAGGTGAATATCGCTTGAAATATTTTATTTACTTTATTGTTATCGTAGCGTTTCTAGATACATTTTCACAATTACCTATTATGAGTACGTTCGCTCAAAGTCTTGGAGGATCTCCCCTTATTATTGGGCTAGTTGTCGGTATGTACTCATTCGCTAATATGATCGGTAATATTATTGCTGGCGCTGCTGTCGATAAATTTGGTGCAAAAAAAATACTTTATATAAGCATGGGACTTACGAGTTTCATAGTCTTGTTATACACCGTTGTTCAAAGTGGTGGACAACTATTAGTTGTGCGCTTTATGCACGGCTTTAGTGACGGATTTTTAATTCCTGCTGCCTTTACGTTTTTATCAAAACAAACAAATTCAGCAAGACAAGGTAAGGCAATGGCTCTATCTGGTGCTGCTGTTGGAACAGCGGCAATTGTAGGACCGGCTTTCAGTGGAATTATGAAAGCAACTGCTGGTATAGAGTGGGTGTTCATTACCATTTCTATTTTAATGGTCCTTGGTACAATCGTATCTCTATTCTTCTTACCAAATAACGTATCAAGAAAAGATACTTCAAGAACACAAATGATGAACAAAGAGGATATGATTGAACTATTGAAATCAGAACCGTTATTGCAAGCATATATTGGTGCTTTCACGCTAATGTTTTCACAAGGAATTGTCACTTATATGCTACCAGTGAAAGTTGAGGCATTAGCACTTAAAGCATCTACAACAGGCATGATGTTAAGTGTATTCGGCATTACCGCCATCCTCTTCTTCTTGCTGCCAACAAACCGTATTTATGATCGATTTAATCGTTCAAAACTCATGCTAATTGGTATTGCAGTAATGGCATTCGCGTTATCTTTACTTGGATTATTCGCAACAAAAGGTATGCTCTTTATCGTTATGATGATTTATGGCATTGGATTCGCTATCCTTTTCCCATCGATAAATGCATTACTTGTTGAAAATACGACAGATGATAAGCGCGGAAAAGCATTCGGATTGTTTTATGCTTTCTTCTCATTAGGAGTTGTTGCTGGATCCTTTACAGTTGGTGCAATCGGGGCATCCCCTAGCGTCAGCTTCGTTATCGGAACTGCATTCTTATTAACATTCGCTGGAATGATTTATGTAAGAAGCAAAATAAAAAGTAAAGAAAAAAGCAAAGTAAAAAGCAAAGTAAAAAAGACAATGATGGGTTAATTCCATCATTGTCTTTCTATGTATAGCCTTTTAATTTATAATTTCAACATATGCTGGATTCGCAGTTATATAATTTCCAGATTTTAATTTATACATTTTCGAACCATTCACAGTTAATGTTTCTACAACAGTAAACACATCTCCCTGTTTCACAGTCCCTGCTTTTGCATTCCAATCAGGTTGGTTATAATAGTATAATTCAGGTGCCTTTACACGAAGTAAGAATGTTTTCTTTTGTAAATTAAATGATTTTACTAATCCATTTACATGTCCTCTTGCAAGCTGCTCTCTGAAATCCGCATTGGCAAGCTTTGCAGCATCCTCAGCTCGATCAATAAATCCATTTTCAGTCAATATTGCAGGCATATTTGTCTCTCTTAACACATGAAAATTACTTGTTTTCATTCCTCGATCAACAAAATCAGTTGTTTTCATAATTTCTTGATGAATCAATTGGTGATACGTTGTAGTAGGAGCACCTACATTCGGATAACTGTAATCCTCATAGCCTGTTCCTCCACCACTATTGATATGCACAGATAAGAAGAAGTTTGCTCCCCACTGATTAGCATCATTCGTTCTTTGTGCTAATGTAGGATACACATCACTTGTACGGCTCATTCTAATCTCATGACCTGTATACTCAGAATTTAAAATATTACGAATTCGCAAAGCAATATCTAATGTTAAATCCTTCTCTTTCAAACCATTTCCAATAGCACCTGTATCTGTTCCCCCATGCCCTGGATCTAGATAAATTTTAACTGTTTCTGCACTCGCATTTGTACTTGGCACAATAAAAAACATACAAGTTAAACATAATAAAAAGATACTACTTTTCATAACAAACGATACATTTTTCCATGCTTTCAATTACTTTACTCTCCCTTTACTTGCAAATTAAAAATTTACTACGTGCTACTTTTCTTTTTCCGAAAGAATATTACATTAAACTACTAAACTATTATCTTATTAATTCCCTATGAATTTTACTTAAAACAAAAACTAAAAGCAATATATAATTTTATTTTTTTTAAATAATTAAATTTCGACACCTTAAATTAGTAAAACCTTGAAAAATATGTATTTACTTTTTTTCCAATTAGAACATTTACCATATTAAAATAATTAATTCCCATCCGATATACTGAAAGTTCTTCGAGTCAATTCTCATAAAAAACAAAGAAATCCTTTCGACAATTTCCTCGGAAATACTTCTTTTCCCCACATAATTTGATACACTACACATAGATAAATTAATACCTTAATGTACAAAGAAAAAGCACATCCTTCGAATGAAGAATGTGCTTTTATTTTATCTCGCTATTTGCGGACAGTAAGAATCCCGCCTCGAAATTCGACGAATACGAGGAAGTGTGTGCTAATAATCATTGGGGATGAACACCTCCGACTGATTAAATTTCCATTTTATTAACGCTTAATCCAAACAGCACCTGCAGACTTATCATCCGCTTGTCCAACAACTTGGAATTTAAGTCCAAGGTTTGGAACTTTTCTTCCTGCATCTGCAATTTGTTTGTTACTATATACTTTTGAATCATCAAATGTTGTAACACCTTGTAATCCAGAATAGTTAAACTGTCCACGTGTTAATGAATTTGCACTCCATGCTGGTGTTTGATCAAATGAAAATGCAGCATCTGCAATTTGCATACCTGTATTACCGTAAGTTGGTCTTCCGTTTAAATTGCCAACAAATGCCTCTGGATGCGAATCCACAACACCAATGAATCCTTCACCTGGATGCACCCCAACCCAGTTATCTTTGAAGCTATCATCTGCATACCAAACGACAAGACCTGTATTATACACTGGACCTTTTCCTGCTTTTAATCCATTATCTGATCCCGCATAGTTTCTCCACTCTAAGTAGTAATAATGAGCCTTCTTTTCTGTCCCATCAGAAACAACAAAACCATTTAAATTCATTTTAGCCTGTCCTTCTGTATCATCAGAAAATACAACTTGTCCATCAACAGTTACATTTACATTATCCATCGCGAAACCTTTATATGTTACAGCCGGATCTGTAATATAATCGAATTGCAGTTTCACTTTCTTCCCTTTAAATTGACTTAAATCATATGATTTATCCATCCATTTTCCATCTGTTGTATCTTTATCTTCTTGGACTACTTTTTCTCCAAGTCTATCAATTAATGTTTTCGTTCCATCTTCTGTTACTGCATGCACTTCGACAAAATCGCACTCTGCTTCTAACTCATAATTTGCTTTATAATCGAATTTTGCATTTGTTCCTTTTGTTAAATCAAAGAATGGTGTCTCTAGTGTTGTATGCATATCATCTCCTCTTGTACTATAATATGCATGCTTTCCAAACTCCGGTTTAATCGTTTCAACACTTTTACCTGGTAAGTTAACACGTACAACGCCTGGACGATTGGATTTCGTAACACTTTGATCAATATATGTAGGAACTCCTACTCCACGCTTAATTTTATCGTAATCTACTTCTAAAATTTTTGCCCAGTTGCCACCCATATTCTTTTGTAAGAAGTCTTTATTTTGTGGTGAGAAACTAGTTGGCTCTGTTCCTGCAATTTTCCCTGTCCAACTACCTCCACTCATTAATGACCACGCTTCGACAGGTGAACCAGTTCCAGTATATTTCGTATCATATTCATCTGGTAAGCCAAGATCATGTCCAAATTCATGCGCAAATACACCTACTGCTCCATCTTCTGGTTCAATTGTATAATCATGCGCCGCTACTTTTCCACCAAAGTAATCTACCTTTGATTTTGTACCTTCAACCGCTACTGGATCTATTGCTAATTTTGAACGATGTGACCAAATTGCATCATCGCCTAATTTACCGCCACCAGCTTCTTGACCGACACCAGCATGGATTACCATTAAATGATCAATTACACCATCAGGTTCATTTTGATTTCCATCACCATTTGTATCATATCTATCAAATTGATCAAATTGAGATAAATCTAACCCTTTCTCAGCGGCTGCATGTAAAGCTTCTTTCACTAAATCACGTGCCCCTTTTGGTCCTTTATTATCGTGACCACTACTACCATCAGCACCGTAGTCAGACGCTTTTCCTGGAACAGTTAGCCATTCCGTTACATATCCATCTGTCGTATAACTACCGCCAGATTGCTCTTCATAATATTGTTTAAATGTTTTTACTTTCGAACCATCAAATAACGTGTACGGTTCATTACCAAATAACATTTTTTGATAATGCTCTCTACTAAAGTCATTCGAATACATATACCCTGGTGTTTGATCAATATTATTATGTTTATAATCACTAAATTCAACGAGTAATACTAATACTTTATCAGTTCGAATAGATCCCTTATAAGGCGCTTGCTTTGCTTTAGAAGTTGGGACTTGTCCATTCAATTGCTTTTTATTTGGTTCTGGTTTTTGCTCAGGACTCACCTTTTTTTCAGGTTTCTTTACTTTCTCCTTTTCCTCCATTTTCTTCTCTTTTACTTTTTTCACGAAATCAGATGCCTCTTTAGCAGTATCCGCTGGAAGAATTTCTTTATTTGCCTGATCGCCTTGTTTCTTTTCAATATACTTTTCTACAGCTTTTTTCGTTTCTTCTTTAGAAGATGCTGGATTTATTGTTCCTCTTTCCTTCAGCGCTTCCGCCAAACGATCTTCTTGAATTAAATTGTAATCAATTGGTGTTGTAGATACATTGTCTTTCTCTTTTGCTGGCGTTTCTGCGTATGCTAGCGGAGCACTCATTACAGATGTGCATCCGATAATTGCCGCAATTGCTAATGATGATAACACTTTAAATGGCGCTTTTCTTCTCATTCTATTTCTCTCCTTTTATAAAACTTAAAATTCAGATAAATAAGTGCATTTAAATCAAAAGCTCTCCTTTCTGCCCTCCCTATATACAGTGAAACTTTAATCAGTGGGGAGTTTGTCCATCCCCACTGATTATTAGCCCACACCAATCGGGCAGTTACGGGCAGTTGATTTCCCACCTAACTTCTTTGCTCTAGCTGAATTTTGAGGTGGGAATCTTACTGACCGTTAATGCGGGACAAAAAGGCATAATTCTATAAACGTTAAACTTTCTGTTATAGAATCATGCCCTCCAGTTTTCTGGTCAGACCCTCTATCTTCTTATATCAAAATATAAAAAATAAAGAGTGATTTGTATATATTAAATAGTTTATATAACAAATTTAAAAGACAATATGCAAAATTGCATGAAAATTCTTTTAAATAAAAAAAGAACCCTAGTCAATTAAACTAGGATTCTTGATTTTCTATTATTTCTCTTGTGTTTTTTCCCAATCAGCTAAGAACTTCTCAATTCCTTGATCTGTTAATGGGTGCTTCACTAATGAAGCAATTACGTTTGCTGGGATTGTTGCAATATGTGAACCGTTTAATGCTGCTTCTGTTACGTGAACACTGTGACGTACAGATGCTGCAATGATTTCTGTTTCAATGCCGTGAATTGCAAAGATTTCTGCGATTTGGCGGATTAAGTCCATACCGTTATGACCGATATCATCTAAGCGACCTAAGAATGGTGATACATATGTTGCACCAGCACGAGCTGCAAGTAATGCTTGAACTGCTGAGAATACTAATGTAACGTTTGTACGAATTCCTAAATCAGAGAATGCTTTTACTGCTTTTAAACCTTCTGTTGTCATTGGTACTTTTACAACAACGTTTGGAGCAATCTTCGCTAATTCTTTTCCTTCTTCAATCATTTTATCAGCTTCTAAGCTAATTACTTCTGCGCTTACAGGTCCTTCTATAAAGCTGCAAATTTCACGAATACGCTCATGGAAATCTACGCCTTCTTTTGCTACAAGTGATGGGTTTGTCGTTACTCCAGCTACTACGCCTAATGCATTTGCCTCTTTAATTTCGTTAATGTTTGCTGTATCAATAAAGAATTTCATTTGTTATTCTTCCTTCCTAATTTTCAATTTATATTTATTTGTTTTTCTTAATAAGCTCTAATTCAATCGGAATAGATTTGTCCACTTTTTTACCTTGCGTGATTTCTTTTGCTGTTTGCATCGCCTTCTCCCCGATTAATTCCGGTTTTTGAGCAACTGTTGCAGCCATACGCCCATCTTTAACCGCTTTTACAGCATCTTCTGTTGCATCAAACCCAACAACGACTACATCCGTTTTTCCAGCAGACTTCAATGCTTCAAGTGCCCCTAATGCCATTTCATCGTTATGCGCAAACACGGCTTTAATATCACCATTTGCTTGCAAAATGTTTTCCATAACAGATAATCCTTTTGCTCTATCAAAATCAGCTGCTTGTTTTGCAACTACTTTTAAAGATTTATCAGCTACGTTATGGAATCCTTTCCCGCGCTCACGAGCAGCAGAAGAGCCAGGTATTCCTTCTAATTCAGCAACATTTGCTCCCCCGCCAACTAATTCACGAATGTAATCACTAGCCATTTGACCACCTTCAATATTATTAGAGGCAATGTGAGAAACAACTTTACCTGAATTTGCAACGCGGTCTACTGTAATAACAGGGACATTCGCGGCGTTTGCCGCACTTACTGCTGAAGCAACAGCATCTGAATCGGTTGGATTAATAACAACTACATCGACACCTTTTTGAATTAAATCTTCAACATCGTTCGTTTGCTTTGCTGCATCATTTTGTGCATCAACAGCAATCAATTCGATGCCACTATCTTTCGCTTTCTTTTCTGCACCTTTTTTCAAAGTTACAAAGAAGGGATTATTTAAAGTTGAAACAGAGAATCCAACTTTAATAGTTTTATTTCGACCTTTATCGCTAGAATCCTTTGCCCATTCTGGTGGTTCCATTGAACAACCAGCAGTAATGACCATAATACATGCAACGAGTATAAGTAACCATTTCTTCATGAACTGTCCCTCCATTACGCTTCTTTTCGACGATCAATTAATACAGCTAGTAAGATTACAAGTCCTTTTACAACTTGTTGGAAGAAAGAAGATACACCTAATAAATTTAAACCGTTATTTAGTACACCGATAATAAGTACCCCGATGAATGTACCAACAATCCAACCTCTTCCCCCAGAAAGACTTGTTCCACCTAATACAACTGCTGCAATTGCATCTAGTTCGTAAGAAGTACCTGCAGTCGGCTGTGCAGAATCTAGTCTTGATGTTAAGACAATACCTGCAAGCGCTGCCAAAATTCCGGAAAGACCATAAATCATTACTTTAATTCTCGTAACATTAATACCTGATAATGCTGCTGCTTCTTCATTTCCACCAATTGCAAATGTACGGCGACCAAATGTCGTTTTCTTCAAAATGAAGTACAGTACTGCGAAAGCGACCATCATTGTAACAGCTGGTACCGGAATACCGAGAAAATAACCGCGGCCAAACATTTGGAACATTAAATGATCACCAAGACCAGTGATCGGACGTCCGTCCATATAAACAAGCGTCAACCCGCGAAAAATAGTCATTGTTGCTAAAGTTGCAATAAATGGAGCTACTTTTCCCTTCGCTATGATGATACCGTTTACAATTCCCATTACAAGACCAGCTAATAATCCAACTGCCATCGCAAGGAACGGGTCCATACCACTTGCCATCATTCCAGCAACAAGTGCACTTGATAATGCTAAAATAGAACCTACCGATAAGTCAATACCCCCTGTTAAAATTACAAAGGTCATTCCGAATGCAATAAGCGCATTAATCGATACTTGACGCAGTATATTAAATAAATTTGGAATCTCAATAAATGCTGGATTTAAAGCTGTAATTACGACGATAATTAATACTAAACCGATTAAAGAACCGAGTTGTTGTAATACATTCCCCTTCTTAGCCATCCTTACTCTCCCCCTGTAGCTAGTGCCATAATAGACTCTTGTGATGCCTCACCTTTCTCTAAAATGCCGCCGACCTTCCCTTCATGAATAACAAGAACGCGATCACTCATTCCTAAAACTTCTGGAAGCTCAGATGATACCATAATAACGGCATCGCCTTGCTCAGTAAGCTTATTCATAATAGAGTAAATTTCTTTTTTCGCTCCAACATCTACACCCCTTGTTGGCTCATCTAAAATGAGTAACTGCGGGTGGATACCTAGCCATTTTGCAATAACAACCTTTTGCTGATTTCCACCAGAAAGAGATTTCACCGTTTGCTCTCCACTAGCTGCTTTTACATTAAGAAGTTTCATCATATCCGCTGTAAACTGTTGTTCTAGTTCGTTACTAAGGACACTTCCCTTTGAAAGACTTTCTAAATTCGGTAAAGCTAAATTTTCTCGAATTGAGAAATCTAACACTAACCCTTCAGATTTTCTATCCTCTGTAATGAAAGCTATTCTTTGTCTAATCGCATCTATCGGACTATCAATCTTTACTTCTTGTCCATTTATAAAAATTTGGCCAGAATCTAAAGGTTCGTATCCAAATATCGCTTTCATAATATCTGTACGGCCAGCTCCCATCAAGCCAGCAACACCAAGGATCTCACCTTTTCTCACTTGAAACGAAACATTTTCAAACTTCCCTTTTTTCGTTCCGTTACGCATCTCAAAAATGACATCGCCAATTTGACTATTTCGCTCTGGGTAACGTTCACCAATGCTACGCCCCACCATCATACTCACTACTTCATCAAATGATGTTTCCGGAATAAGTCTCTTTCCTACGTATTCCCCATCACGTAAAATCGTAATGGCATCACATATTGAAAAAATTTCTTCCATTCGGTGTGAGATATAAACGAACGAAACACCTTCTTTACGTAATTTATTAATGACAGTAAACAACGTTTCAATTTCGCGTTCTGTTAATGCAGCTGTAGGTTCATCCATAATAATAACGCTCGCGTTTGTCATTAACGCTTTCGCAATTTCGATAATTTGCTGTTGTCCAACCGATAACTCTCCTGCAAACATAGCGCCTTTTACATGTAACCCTAACTCCGCTAGTTGCTGCTGCGCAATCGCGTTCATTTGACGCGTACGCAAAATACCTGTCTTCCCATACATTAACTCTTTACCGAGAAACATATTTTCAGCTACTGTTAAATTCGATAATATGTTCAATTCTTGATGTATAAATGCAATACCGTACTCTTCTGCTTCTTTCGCATTTTTAAAAGTTCGTTCTTGTCCATCAATCGTGATTGTTCCACCATCTTTTTTGTATACACCTGTTAAAATTTTCATGAGCGTTGATTTGCCCGCTCCATTTTCCCCCATCAATGCATGGACTTCCCCTGTTTCAATCATAAACTGTGCATTCTTCAAAACAGGATTACCATTGAACGCCTTTGAAATATTTTTCATTTCAATACGCATTCCCATCACTTCCTTTTATTAAAAAATCACGCCCGCATGTAAAATTACATTGGCATAAGGAGTAGCCTCTCCTGTACGAATAATCGCCTTCGCTTTCTTCGTGTGCTCTTTAAATTGTTCATGCGATACATATTCAAACGCTGGCTCTATTAATTTCAGCTCGATTTCTTTATTTACTTCCGCATTATTGTTAATGACTTCTTCTGCTAACGTTACTTTTTCAATTGCCATATCATCAGATACCACTTGCAATACGTCTAAAAAGCTAGGTTTTCCAATCTCAACAGCTAAATCAATTCGTTTTACTCCGTCAGGAATTGGTAGCCCACAGTCTGCGATTACAATCGTATCTGTATGTCCAAGTGAAGCAAGGACTGATGCAATCTCACTGTTTAATACACCGTGCTTTTTCATCCGACAATCACCTGCACTTCACGTACTCTATCTCTCGTTGGCATACCGCCCTGTGCTCCAAGTTTCGTTACAGAAAGACCACCAGCAATATTCGCAAAACGAATTGCTTTTTGAAGTGTTTCTCCTTCAGAAAGCGCAACTGCTAATGCACCATTGAATGTATCACCAGCTCCAGTCGTATCTACTACATCAACAGCAATGCTAGGAACATGTACAATCTCCTTACCATTATGGAAACGAACACCGTTAGAACCTTCTGTCATCAATAGTTTATTTGGATATTTAGCCAGTAAATCTTCAATTGGCGATATGAAATCATCTAATACGATGCGGCACTCATGTTCATTTGGTGTAATATAAGTTGCTTTTTCTAAAATATCTTCTGATAACACTTGTGCTGGCGCTGGATTTAACATAACCGGGATTTTGTGTTCCTCACAAATAGCTAATACGTATTTTACTGTTTCAAGTGGAATCTCTAGTTGAAGAACAACCATATCTGCTTTTATAAGAAGATCTTTTGAACGATCTACAACCGACTCATTTACAAGAGCATTCGCCCCTTGCACAACAACAATACTGTTATCCTCTTCTGCTAAAACGATATGAGCAATTCCTGTCGCCGTATCTGTAACCGGTACCACATAGTCGATAAAAACGCGTTCGTTCTCTAAATTGTTCTTAACTACAGTTCCATAATTATCATTTCCAACCGCTCCAACCATCGCTACATTTGCGCCTAATCTAGCTGCAGCAACTGCCTGGTTGGCTCCTTTCCCTCCTGGGATTGTATGAAATGCTTCACCAATTACTGTTTCTCCTGCTTTCGGACGTTTTTTTGAAACAGCCACTAAGTCCATTGAAATACTACCTACCACTGCAATATTTGGCATCTGTTTCATCTCCTTACTTTGTTGTATTTCGTTCTATAATTTCAATCGGTAAACGATAGTGTTTCTCTTCTAATACGTTTCCTTCCATCTGCTCTAATAACAGCTCTGTTGCAATTTTCCCCATTTCATAAATTGGCTGTGCAACAGTTGTAATAGATGGATACATCATTTCTGTTAAAGAAATTCCATCGAATCCGATAATTTGTAAATCATCTGGAATAGAAATCCCCTTTTGGAGTGCAGCCTTTACAATACCTATTGCGATTAAATCATTTCCAGCAACAATTCCATCAATATGTGGGTATTCTTCTAATAATTCCACTGCTACACGCTCACTATTAGCTGGATCAAATGTACTCTCTGCAATCATATAAGAAAGATTATTTTGCGTAATAACGTCTACAAAACCTTCAAAACGTTCATTAGCCGTGCTTACGTCACGCGGTCCGCGAATATGCGCAATATGTTTACAGCCTTTATCTATTAATAGATTTGTCGCTGCCTGACTCCCTGCATAGTTATCTGCATATACAGTAGGGATACGCTCATTAAACATACGGTCAATTGCAACAACTGGAACAGACAACTTCATGTAATTAACACTATTTTGTGGATTCGTTGCTACAATAAATCCATCCACATTATTTTGCCTAAGTACATCAATATATTGCTTTTCTTTCTCTAAACTCTCATCAGAGTTACAAAGGACAACTGTGTATCCTTGCTTATGCGCTACATCTTCTACGGCACGTGCAACTTCTGGAAAGAATGGATTCACGATATTTGGAACAACTAAGCCAATTAAACGAGATTTTTTATTATACAATGAACGCGCTACTGTACTAGGTTTATAATCTAGCATCTCAATCGCTCGTTCTACTTTCTTTAATGTATCTTCATGAACATATCCATTTTTATTTAACACTCTGGAAACGGTAGCAACAGATACTCCTGCTAATTTTGCAACGTCTTTAATCGTACTCATTCTCTTCCCTCTCCATTTCATGTAACCGTTTACAGAAAATAATATAACGTATTTCTAGAAATACGTCAATCATTTCTCACGAAAAAGCTTTTAAGGTTATACTCAAAAAAAGCACCGCCATAAGGCGATGCTTTTTCATTACGAATATGATACAGTTTGTTCTTTTTCCTCTGTAGCTGGCTCTTCAGCATCTTTTTTACGATCTGACAGTTTAATCTTCTGTAAGAAAATCGTAAAGATAGCGCCTACTACGATAAATACTAATCCTGTTAAGAATACAGTATGAAGTGAGTCTATTAAAGAGTTTTTCAAGATTGGTACAATGCTGTTAGCGAATGCTTCTGGCATTTGTTTTAATGCTTCTGGACTAAATAGCATCGAATATAAACCTTGTGGATCTGTGTGAATCATATCTTTAAATTTCGTTACCATTTGACCCGCTTCTTTCGGGAACGTATCTAATACAGGTACTAATTTATTTGTTAATGTTGTACCTGAAGTGTTATTCATGATTGACCCTAAAATTGTAATACCAAATGTTCCACCGATTTGACGGAAGAACTGACTTGATGATGTTACGACTCCAAGATCTTTTTTCGGGAAACTTTCTTGTAACGCTAATGTTAATGTCGGCATAACAAGACCCATTCCTAAACCGATAATACTCATATAGAAAGTAGCAGTAAGTTTAGTCGTGTGCATATCCATCGTTGTTAATAACCAGAAACCACCAGCCATAATAAGCATCCCTGTAATAATTTGTGGTTTCACACCAACTTTTAATACAAGTTGACCACCGATAATACTCATCACTATCATTGTAATCATCATCGGTGTCATGATTGTTCCTGATTCAGCAGCACTTACTCCTACAATTCCTTGCATGAAGAATGGTACGAACATAATCGCACCGAACATTCCGATACTCATAAAGAAACCAATCGCATTCAGTATTGTAAACGTGCGATTTTTAAAGAAATGCATCGGTAAAATCGGTTCTTCTGCTTTCGTTTCAACGATAACAAAGCTAATAATACCAATTAGAGCTAATGCAAATAAACCGATAATTTGCCAAGAATCCCATGGATAATCTTTTCCGCCAAACGTTAATGCAAGTAATAAACTTACAACACCGAGAATCATCGTAAAGATTCCAGCAATATCAATTTTGATCGGTCCTGTTTGTTTATGTGACTTTAATCCCATTGCAATAAAGATTGTTGCTAAAATACCAACTGGTAAGTTAATGTAGAATACCCATCTCCAGTTCACTGCGTCTACAATCCAGCCACCCACTTGTGGTCCAATTACAGAAGCAAGACCGTATAACGCACCAAAAATACCTTGCCATTTCGCACGTTCTTTTCCCGTAAACATATCTCCGATAATAATCATAGCCATTGGCATCATAATACCGCCACCAAGACCTTGAATACCACGGAAAATAATTAATTCTGTCATACCATTTGCCATACCACATAACGCCGAACCAACCATAAAGATAACTAGTCCTGTAATATATACGTTACGACGGCCAAGTAAATCCGCTAATTTACCTGCAATTGGTACAACTGTCGTTGATGTTAACATATAAGCTGTTGTTAACCACGTCATTAAACTTAATCCGCCTAGTTCACCGACGATACGCGGCATTGCTGTACCAACAATGGTTCCATCTAATGCAGCAAATAGCATCGCGATTATTAAACCAATTAACAGCAACTTTCTATTTATGTTTTCTTGTTGCTCCATGTAATCTCCTCAATTCCTCTTAGTTATTCTCTTTTTTCTCTTGTGTCCCGCAAATAATTGTTTCTAATTTCTCAAAGAGGCGTAACAAATCTTCTCTTTCTTGTAATTCTAAATGTGAGAAATATTTTGCAATATGCTCATTACGAGCGGTCATTGCCTCTTCTACTCTAGCTTTCCCCTTTTTTGTTAACTCAATGATGACAACACGACGGTCATCTTTGTCGTGATAGCGTTCTACAAGCTCTTGGTCAATTAGGCGATCAATCATCACTGTAATTGCACTAGGCTTTACATACATCTTTTTTGCTAATTTTGTCGCTCTTGAAGCACCGTAATGATCTAAAATCTTTAAAATATAAAACTGCGGTGGTGTAAGTCCTGTTGCTTGCATTTGTTCTAATAACTCCGTCTGCATTTTCTTTCCAATCGAAAAGGCAAGAGCTTGAATTTTATCGATATGCGTCATATCATTTGGCATGTTATCCACCTCTTATTTAAGCGATAAAATATTTAACGTATTTAAATATTAATCCCACAAACAAAATCCGTCAACACTTTTTATTTATAAAAACGTTTACATTTCTGTCACAAAGTTGTATAATTTTCGACGAAGTTAATATTGACAGTCACGGAGAATCGGAGTATACGGCTATGAATCATAAAAAAGGAAACTTTTTTATATTTCATGGCCTTTTTATATTCTCTCTGACTTACAACATTTCGAATTCATTAGGGGAGGATTTTCATTTTATGTTTTTCACACAATTATTTAAGCCTGCGCCCCACGCGGAACGCTTACCAGCTGATCGCGTTGATAGCGAATACCGTAAATTACGTTTACAAGTATTCTTAGGTATCTTCATCGGCTACGCAGGTTACTACTTTGTTCGAAAAAACTTTTCACTAGCGATGCCATACTTAATCGAACAAGGCTTTAGTAAAGGGGAACTTGGGGTTATCCTTTCAGCAGTATCTATCGCTTACGGATTAAGTAAATTTCTTATGGGTATCGTATCCGACCGTTGTAATCCTCGCTACTTTTTAGCAGCTGGGCTATTTTTATCAGGTATCATTAATATTATTTTCGGCTCATTTTCTTTCATTACAACGAGCATTATACTTATGTTTGTCCTTCAGTTTTTAAATGGATGGGTACAAGGTATGGGATGGCCTCCTTGTGGTCGTACGATGGTTCACTGGTTCTCTATTAGTGAACGTGGTACAAAAATGTCTATTTGGAACGTTGCTCATAATGTCGGTGGCGCGCTTATGCCTTCTCTTGTGACATTAGGCTTATACTTCTTCGCAAATGACTGGAAGAGTATTTTTTACTTCCCAGGTATTCTTTCAATTTTAGTTGGTATTTATGTATTAATTACGATGAGAGATACACCTCAATCTTGTGGATTACCTTCTATCGAAGAACATACTGGAGAATATCCATCAGATGAAAAAGTAAAAGATCGAGAACGCGAACTTTCAGTAAAAGAAATTTTATTTAAATACGTACTAAACAATAAATTTTTATGGTACATCGCTATCGCGAACGTTTTCGTTTATTTCGTACGTTACGGCGTTGTAGACTGGGCTCCTACTTATTTAGTAGAGGAAAAAAGTTTCACTCATAGTAGCTCTCGTACAGCTTACGCTCTATATGAATGGGCTGGTATTCCAGGTACACTTCTTTGCGGATGGATGAGTGATAAACTATTTAAAGGGCGCCGCGCACCTGCTGGTATTTTATTTATGGTTGGTGTATTTATCGCCGTTCTTGTTTACTGGCTAAATCCTCCTGGTAATCCAATGGTTGATAGTATCGCACTTGTCGCGATTGGATTTTTAATTTACGGACCTGTTATGTTAATCGGCCTACACGCACTAGACTTAGCACCAAAAAAAGCTGCTGGAACTGCAGCTGGTTTAACTGGGTTCTTCGGTTACCTAGGTGGAGCTACTTTTGCTAGCGCAGCTATGGGCTTTATCGTTGATGCATTCGGATGGGATGGCGGATTCATCTTATTACTTGTATCTTGTGTACTTGCAATGTTCTTCCTTGCTCT
Source organism: Bacillus cereus group sp. MS39 (assembly GCF_040448665.1). NCBI lineage: Bacteria > Bacillati > Bacillota > Bacilli > Caryophanales > Bacillaceae > Bacillus > Bacillus cereus group sp. MS39. The sequence continues at coordinate 4,724,496 of NZ_CP123058.1, forward strand.
TACTTTAAAGACAGGATCTGCAAAACAAAAACAAGCTTAAGTACTAATATTATTCTTATCAAAAAAAGAGAGACTGTTCTTTCCAGAACACCTCTCTTTTTTCTACATATAATACTTTTTTCTTACAAAAGATTTATTTCCCTCTCACATATATGTTAGCGTTTTCAACTAACTTCAATCCCTTATATAACAGCATTCAATCTCTGTATAAAAAGATTTTTGAATATTTTCTCAACTTATGCTTGTCAAACATTGTCAATTTATATTAAAATAACAACAACATACAAAATATTTAGTCTTTTCAGAAAAGATGGAGGGATAGCCATGAAGAATCCACTTCTTCGCATTGAAAACTTACAGACTTCCTTTCGCATACAAGATCACTATCATGCCGCAGTTGATGATGTTTCGTTAACTGTCCATGAAAATGAAATTGTCGCGATAGTTGGTGAATCAGGTTGCGGAAAAAGTGCACTTGCCCTTTCTATTATGCGACTGCATAATGAAGCAAATACAAAATTACAAGGGCAGCTTAACTATAGAGATAAGGATCTACTAACTATGTCAGCCGCAGAAATGAATAAAGTACGCGGATCAAACATCGGTATGATTTTCCAAGAACCTCTTACAGCACTCGATCCTCTTATGACAGTTGGAAAGCAAATCGAAGAAAACTTAGACTACCACACAAGCCTTTCAAAAGTTGAAAAAAAAGAACGCACCTTAGAACTACTTCATCAAGTTGGTATTCCAAAACCAGAACTTACATATAAACAATACCCACACGAATTATCTGGCGGAATGAGACAAAGAATTGTTATCGCAATTGCAATTGCTTGTAACCCAGCACTCATTATTGCGGATGAGCCAACAACGGCTCTTGACGTAACCATCCAAGCACAAATTTTAGACTTACTAAAATCTATTCAAGAACAAACGAAAATGGGCATCATTTTAATTACTCATGATTTAAGTGTTGTCGCAGAAACAGCCGATCGTATCGTCGTTATGTACGCCGGACAAGTTGTAGAGACAGGAAAAGTTGAAGAGATTTTTAACAACCCTCTTCACCCATATACTCGTTCTCTATTAAACTCCATTCCATCTGCGTATGGTGAAAAAGAAAAATTGCATGTAATTCAAGGGGTCGTTCCTTCGTTAGCGAAGCTTCCTCGCACAGGTTGTCGCTTCCAAGCTCGAATTCCATGGATTAGACCTGATCAACACGAGGAAAATCCAATTTTACATGAAGTAAAACCAGACCATTGGGTACGTTGTACTTGCTACAAGCATTTCAACTTCCAAGATAAGAAAGGAGATGACGTAGCTCATGGCACTGCTTAAAGTAGAAGATTTAAAAGTACATTTTCCAATTAAAGGTGGTTTCTTCGGCCGCACATTAGATTACGTGCGTGCTGTCGATGGTGTAAGTTTTGAATTACAGCCGGGTGAAACATACGGGATCGTTGGTGAATCAGGAAGTGGCAAATCAACAACGGGTAAAGCAATTATGCATTTAACGAAAGCAACAGAGGGTAGCATTCATTTTAATAATAGAGATTTAACAAAATTAAGTCGCTCTGAGCTACGTGAACAACGAAAAGATATTCAAATGATTTTCCAAGATCCTTATTCATCATTAAATCCGAAGAAACGTGTTCTCGACATTATTGCTGAGCCTCTTCGAAATTTTGAGAAGCTCTCACCTGATGAAGAACGTAGAGCGGTTCAAGAATATCTTGATAAAGTTGGTCTAAATCCAGAGTCAATTTATAAATATCCACATGAATTTTCCGGCGGGCAAAGGCAGCGGATTGGTATTGCACGCGCTCTTACATTAAAACCGAAGCTTATTATTGCTGATGAGCCAGTATCTGCGCTTGACGTCTCTGTACAAGCACAAGTATTAAACTTCTTGCAAGATTTACAAGCTGAGCTCGGACTAACATACTTATTCATTAGTCATGATTTAGGTGTAATTCGTCATATGTGTGATCGTATCGGTGTTATGTATCGCGGACGCATTGTCGAAGAAGCAACTAGTGCAGAAATTTATAGTAATCCGCAACATATTTATACAAAGCGCCTAATATCAGCAATTCCTGATATTCGTCCTGAAAACAGAGAGAGACAGCGTAAGCTCCGTCAACAAGTAAGCTCTGAATACGAGAAATCATACGAAAATTATTTCAATGAAAACGGTCGTGCTTATGACTTAAAAGCAATCTCGCCAACGCACCGGGTGGCATTACCATAAGGGAGTGATAAAACATGTGGAAGTTTATATTACGGAGATTTTTAGTGATGATCCCGCAATTATTCGTGTTAAGTGTACTTGTCTTTCTATTAGCTAAGGCAATGCCAGGCGATGCCTTAACCGGCAGAGCAATGAATCCAAAAGCGGATCCAAAAGTGATTGAAGAACAACGTGAAAAGCTTGGATTAAATGACCCAGTTGCAACACAATATGTTCGCTGGATTAAAAATGCAGCCCAAGGTGACTTTGGTATTTCCTATGCACATAAAATGAAAGTAACCGATTTAATTGGAGAACGACTTGGAAATACAGTATCTTTAGCACTTGTTATTCTTATTCTTACTTATTTAATTGCCATACCACTAGGAGTTATAAGTGGGCGGTGGAATGATACATGGGCTGATCGACTCATTACCCTTTACAACTATCTAGGTTTTGCTACACCACTATTTATATTTGCATTAATTATGCTCTTCCTATTCGGATTTAAGTTTGCAATATTCCCAACCGGCGGTAGCGTTGATCCTCAAGTTGCAACAGGTACATTTGCTTACTATTTAAGCAAATTGAATCACATGCTATTACCAGCTTTATCTGGTGCATTAATTGCGACAGTTGGTACGGTTCAATATTTACGAAGCGAAATTATTGATACGAAACATAAAGATTTTGTGCGTACAGTAAGAGCAAAGGGTGTTCCAGAATCCAAAATCTATTCTAGACATATTTTACGAAATTCATTCTTACCAATTGCAGCGTTCTTAGGTTATGAAATTACAGGATTAGTTGGCGGTGCTATCTTCTTAGAAAGCATTTTTAGCTATCCGGGAATTGGACAACTATTTATACAATCTATCTCTCAACGTGATTTTAGTGTAATAACTGCACTCGTTATGTTTACTGGATTTGCAACGTTACTTGGAACTCTCCTTTCAGATATTATTCTAAGCATCGTCGATCCACGTATTCGTATTGATTAAAGAAAGGAGATGACGTTATGTTAGCAAACCCTGAAAAACAAACTGAAGTTATTAAATTCGAAAAAAGCCCTTCTGGTTTCTCTATTATGTGGCGAGAACTTCGTAAAGATAAATTAGCAATGTTTTCACTTGTTTTCCTAGCAATCTTATTACTAGCAGTCTACGCAACATCTTTTATTATGAAACAAGAAGATATTGTACGAGTTGATTTATTCGCTATTTATGCTCCTCCCTCTGCTGAACATTGGTTAGGAACAGATTATGGAGGACGCGATATTTTCGGCCAACTTATTATTGGTACGCGTAACTCATTTACAATTGGATTAGCGATTACTATTCTTTCTTGTTTAATTGGCCTTTCCATTGGATTAATTGCCGGTTATTTTGGAGGAGCAATTGATAATATCATTATGCGCATTATCGATTTTGTAATGGTTTTACCATTTTTAATGCTTGTAATTGTATTTATTACACTTGTTCCTACATTCAATATCTTCACTTTCATTTTAATTATGAGCGTGTTCTTATGGACAGGAAAGGCAAGATTAATTCGCTCAAAAGTATTAACTGAAAAAGAACTCGATTATGTCTCTGCATCAAAAACTTTAGGTACACCAAACTGGAAGATCATTCTTTTCCAAGTACTACCTAACTTAAGTTCGATTATCATTGTTAGTGTTACATTAAACCTTGCTGGAAACATCGGTATTGAATCTGGTCTAACCTTCTTAGGGTTTGGTCTACCAGAAAGTACACCAAGCCTTGGTACACTTGTTAGTTATGCTAGAAATCCAGATGTATTACAAGAAAAATGGTGGATTTGGTTACCCGCATCAATCATGATTTTAACATTGATGCTGTGTATAAATTTTATTGGTCAAGCGCTACGCCGTTCGGCCGACGCAAGACAAAGAAAAGGATAAGGGGTGGAAGAAATGACAAATAAGCCAAAGTTTTTCAAAGTATTAAGTACACTTGCAGTTTCAACATTACTACTTTCAGCATGTGGGGGCAGTGGTGGTAGTGAAAAAACGAGCAGCACAAAAAAAGTAGATACAAATAAATTTAGTGCATCTGTTAAAAATGATAAAAAGGAAGTTAAAGATGGTTCATTAACATATGGTCTTGTTTCTAACACACCATTTGAAGGACTTTTGAACTTCGCTGTATATGAAGGAGATCCTGATAACCAGGTCATTACAATTTTCGATGAATCTTTATTATCAAATGACGAAAACTGGGAATACACGAATGATGGTGCTGCTACATATGAAATTTCTAAAGATAAAAAGACAATTACACTAAAAATCAAAGATAATGTAAAATGGCATGATGGAAACCCTGTTACTGCTGAGGATTTAGAATACTCTTATCTAGTAATTGGTAGCAAACAATATGCTGGTTCTCGCTATGACACTCAAATGCAAATGATTGAAGGTATGGAAGATTACCACAATGGAAAAGCCGAAAAAATTTCAGGTATCAAGGTAACGGATCCAAAAACAATTTCGATTACGTTTAAAGAACCGAATCCTTCAGTGAAAACTGGACTTTGGGCATATCCTCTTCATAAGAAATATTTAGGAGATGTACCAATCGATAAATTAGCAGAGTCTGATAAAATCCGTAAAAACCCAATTGGTTTCGGACCTTTTAAAGTGAAGAAAATTACTCCTGGAGAATCCGTTGAATTTGAACGTTTTGATGACTATTATGGCGGAAAACCAAAGCTGAAAAGCATGGTTTTAAAAGTTGTTAACCCTTCCGTTGTTAACGCGTCCTTAAAAAATGGTGATATTGACATTGCTGAAGTAAGTGCAGATCAGTATCCAAATGTAAGTAAATTAAAAAATGCACAATTAGTCGGTAAAACCGATTTATACTATAGCTATATCGGCTTTAAGTTAGGCCATATGGATAAAGAAAAAGAAGAAGTAGTGATGGATAAGGAAAAATTTAAAGATGTTCGTGTACGTCAAGCAATGGCTTATGCTATTGATCGAAAAGAAATTGGTGAAAAATTATATCATGGCCTACGTTATCCGGCTAACTCACCAATTCCACCATCTCTACCAAAATATCATAACAATAAAATTGGTGCCTATGATAAAGATGTAGAGAAAGCTAAAAAATTATTAGATGAAGCTGGCTATAAAGATACGAACGGAGATGGATTCCGTGAAGACCCGAATGGTAAAGAATTTAAAGCTAATTTCTTATCAATGAGTGGTAGCGATGTAAGTGAACCACTTGCAAAATTCTTTATTCAATCTTGGAAAGACATCGGCCTAAAAGTAGAGCTTCTTGATGGTCGCTTGCATGAATTCAACTCATTCTACGATATGATTAAAAAAGATGATCCAAAAGTTGATATTTTCTCTGCAGCTTGGGGAACTGCATCTGATCCAGATCCTTCTGGTATTTGGGCTAAAAATGCAGCGTTCAATTACACACGTTGGTCTAGCGACAAAAACACAGAATTATTAAAAGAAGGTATTTCTCCAAAAGCAGCCGATGAAAAGTACCGTAAAGATGTATACGATAAATGGCAAAAATTAGTTCACGATGAAGTACCATTAATTCCACTTCATTATAAATTTGACTTAAAAGGTGTAAATAATCGCGTAAAAGATTATAAATATACACCAGAGGATCAATACAAATGGGGTAACGTTAGCGTAACAAGCGATAAAGCAGAAACAGAGAAATAAGAAAATAGCTCCTAGCACTGAGGTACATGCTAGGAGCTATTTTTTATTTATAACCCTTCTCTTGCTATTTATAACAACCAATTCCTTCCCTACTCTAAGATTAAAAGATTTGATGAATCATCTTTATTACAACAGCTAACGTAACAGATGCCGCAAATCCCCCTAAACAAATTAAGCTTACCCCTTGACTATATGATAAATTTTGAAATGATTTCATTGCTTCCATCCTCCCTATCTCCCCTTTGATACTCTTATTTTACCAATGGGAAAAATTTCATAACATCGATTTTTCTGACAACAAACTTACAAATTTGTAAGTTAACGATTTCCCTTTAAACTTATATATCTAGTATGTCCGCACTCTCCCTCTTTATACGCAAAAAAAGACCTCGAATTATATCAAGGTCTTGCTTACACTACAAAAGATCTCATTCAATTTACTTTATAATCATCACCGGGCATTTTACACGCTTTGCTATTTTATGACTGACACTACCAAGCACCATCTCTTGCAGTGTATTTAATCCTCTACTTCCAGCGATAACAAGATCTATATCCCCTGTATTCACATATTGAACGAGCGTATCTCCAGGATCGCCATGTAATATCGTAATTTTGTAGGAAATGTTCTCTTTCTTTAATAAACTTTCAATCTCTTTTAATTTATCTTTTCGACTAGCCGATATTGTTTCTAAATCTGTTTGACCTTGTATAATATCTGATTTTGCCGTTCTATTATCTACTACGTACACAACTTCAACATTTGTTTCTTCGCTACATTTCGCAATATATGTTGCATGTTCCGCTGCTCGAAGTGCATGTTCAGAACCGTCACATGCTAATATAATTTGTTTGTACATATGCTGAATCCCCTTTTCGTTATCCTACCCGTATTATATAATAAAGCCCCCTAAAAAGGAGGCTTCTAACTAGCAATTCTTTTATTATAAATAGCTAAGTTTGAAATAATCTTCGAGCTTCGTTCATTTAATCCCGTTATACTTACTTTCACGCCACTTTGTTCATACTTCATGATAACTTTATCAATTGCTGCTACCGCTGAATCATCCCATACGTGTGCGTGAGTAAAATTCAACTCAATTTCTTTTATATCTTCCTCAAATGCAAAATTATTTATAAAGTCTGCTGTAGATGCAAAGAAAAGTTGACCATGAATTTCGTATATTTTCTTATTTTCAATATATAAATGTTTCACGTGAATCTTTGCCATATTGAATGCAAATAAAACCGCACTAATTACTGTTCCGATAATTACACCTAATGCTAAATTATGTGTAATTAGGACAATCACAACTGTTACGATCATAACAAATGCGTTTCCTTTCGGTACTTTATGAATCGTTGTTACAGAGTTCCAATCAAATGTTCCAATTGAAACCATGATCATAACTGCAACTAAAGCTGCCATCGGAATATGAACAACATAATCACCTAAAACGAATAGTAATACGATTAAAAACCCGCCTGCTACAAATGTCGATAAACGACCTCGTCCACCTGATTTAATATTAATAACAGATTGTCCAATCATTGCACATCCTGCCATTCCTCCGAAGAAACCAGCGACAATGTTTGCAATACCTTGTCCACGTGCTTCTTTATGTTTATTACTTTCCGTATGCGTCATATCATCTAAAACTGAAGCTGTTAATAATGACTCTAGTAAACCGATAATTGCAAGCATAACTGCGTACGGTAAAATAATCCCTAATGTCTCAAGTGTAAACGGTACAGTAGGAATGCTAAAGAACGGTAATTCTTTCGGTAAACTTCCCATATCCCCGACTGTTTTTAACTGTAATCCGCTCATAAGTGCAATACTTGTCACAATAATAATGGAAATAAGTGTAGACGGTACAGCCGTCGTAATACGTGGAAATACATATATAATTACAAGTCCTAATGCGACAAATGCATACATTTGCCAAGCTGCATTTTTAAAATGTGGCAATTGCGCTGTAAAAACTAAAATTCCAAGTGAATTTAAAAAACCACTCATAACAGATTTAGGAATAAACTTCATAAATGAGCTCAGTTTGAACACGCCAAAAATAATTTGGACAATACCGGTTAATATCGTTGTAGCAAATAAATACTGCAAACCATGATCTTTAACAAGCGTCACCATTAATAATGCCATTGCACCTGTTGCAGCTGAAATCATCCCAGTTCTTCCGCCAACAAATGAAATGGTAACTGCAATACAAAAGGCTGCGTATAACCCAACGGTCGGATCCACGCCTGCAATAACTGAGAAAGCAATCGCTTCAGGAATTAACGCTAAAGCAACGACAATTCCTGATAGCACATCCCCTTTCACGTTGGAGAACCAGTCATTTTTTATCGTTTGAAACAAAATACCACTCCTCTACTCTTTTATCCCGTATTAACGGGCAGTAAGACCCCCACCTCAAAATTCAGCGGAAGCAAAGAAGTTGGGTGGGGATCAACTGCCCATAAAAGCCCGATTGGTTCAACTAATAATCAGTGGGGGATGAACCCCCCCCACTGATTAAAGTTTCACTTTATCATTTGATTTTCTCCATAAGAAAATCTAAGCCGACTGCACGAAGGATATTATATAACGAGTAGAGATATTTTTGCTATGTAAAAGTTTCCTAAAGAAAAGACGCTACCTTCATAGCGTCTTCTCTCATTTTATTAATGTCCACCGTGACCTTGACCACTTTCTTGCACAATCTCTAACCTCTCATCCAATATACCTTGTGTTTCAAATGAAATATCACTCGTACTTCCTAATAAGAAGCCGTGGTTATACGGTCCAAGCGTTGGATCATCTTTAAACTTCGGTTGAATACTAGCAAGGAAGTCATACACTGGTTGTGAAGCTTTACCTTCTTCTAATAATACAACAGGTGCGTGTTTACCCATATGAGAAAAAGGTGCCCCAGCAACTGCTAAATCTGGTGTTTTGCTTGAAACAAATGATAAACCGTGACCTGGTTTTGTGAACCCCCAGCCAAATTTCGTCTTTTCATCTTTAAACCTCGCAAATGCAACCGAATTTTCTGTTGGGGTCTCACCACTAATACGCGTTACTTTCCCGTATTTACTTAACTCTTTTTCTACTGCTTTTGAAACAATTTTTTCTGGTCCTAATACATATATATTCGCTTTATCTTTTCTCATCTTTAATGCCTCTATTGTCGCTTCTGGCACTTTATTTTTTTCAGTATATAAAAGCGGTTCTGGCATGTGAGAAATCCAATTTACAGCTGGTGTTGTATATAAACGTCCTTCTTCTTCAGACGAACCGATAATAACACTATTCGGGTAGCTTCCTGTTATATCGGCATATTCTTTATCCACTTCTTTAGCAAATGTAGCTGGATCCGTTTCTTTTATTTGCTTTACTTTATATTCTTTTAATTGCTCAAGGGTAGATTCACCTATATCCCCCATCACCATAATTTGTGTTCCATCTTTCGTTCCGAGCGGATTTAATCGTTTTATTTCTTTTAACGTCACTTCGGGTACCTTTTCTTTTTCTATAAATAAAATCGGCCCGTTATTCGGATGGTGAATAAGATCCGCACTCGCAATACCTAATTGCCACTCGTTTACTGGTACTAAAATAATAGCGCCTGGCTGATTCTCTTTATGCGTTGCTGGCCATATCGTTTGCGAAGTTAATACTGCCATTTGCAGAGGATCGTTTGTGTTTAATCTCGTTACATTTTTTAAGCTTGTCGTTAATAAATCATTCGATGCACCTTCGTTCATTTCTTTAGGCGCAGTTACCTCCTGATTCATTTTCATTTCCTTTTGCTCTGTTTTCTTCTCTTTTGTAGATTCATGATTTTTATGATCTGTATTCGTTTGTCCACACGCCGCAAGACCAACCGCCGCAATTATTGTTATCCCAAAAATTCGGGTCATCTGTTTCACTATACCGCCTCCATTTGAATCGTTTTCGAGCCAATATGATTACCTAAAATGGAATTTCAACTTTACAATAACAAGCAATTCTGAAGAAATTATGCAGATGCATGATAATCTGCACCATTTCTTCATGATTTTGACTTACAATTTAAGTAATAACTACAAATGCGGAGGTACTCTATGGTCGATATACTACTCGTAGATGATGAGCCGAGAATGCTTGAATTATTAACGCTTTATCTTACTCCAATCGGATACAATTGCGTATGTGCAGTATCTGGGGAAGAAGCTATTTCACATATAGAAAATCGAAACTTCAAATTTGTTTTACTCGATATTATGATGCCAAAGATGGATGGGTGGGAAACGTGCAAAAGAATTCGATCCTTTAGTAACGTTCCTATCATTATGGTAACGGCCCGTGATCAAACGGTAGATGTCATCCAAGGGTTAAAACTTGGAGCGGATGATTATGTAACCAAACCTTTCCATGAAGAAGAGCTTTTCGCAAGAATTGAAGCTGTTTTAAGGCGAACGAATCAACACGCGCAAATCCAATATCACGGCATTTTATGGGATGAGGCAAAGCATTTCGTTTCTGTCTATAATGAAGAACTTCTTCTCACTCCAATCGAATTTTCCTTACTCGGGTTATTTTTACGTCATGTGAACTACGTGTTAAGCCGCGATCAGCTCATTGAACGAATTTGGGGATTAAATACAAATACAGAAGATAGAACAGTCGATTCACATATTCGTAATTTGCGTGATAAATTACGAAAATTAAATTTCCCTATTGATCACCATTTGAAAACTGTTTACGGAGTCGGCTATCGATGGGTTGATACTGTAGATTAAGGAGCAAAACGATGAAGCGAATATCTATTCAACTCGGATTTTATTTTTTAATTGTTACACTTTTAATCGAAAGTGTTCTATTTGTCTTGCTTTATTATAGCCTTGTCAACAATAGAGTAAACGAAGAAATGACAGCTTTATTAAAGCGCGGAAATAGTCACCGAGATGTCCTTGAAAAGTATTTTGATAAGCAAACAATCTCCCATGTTGCACTAATGGAATCCGAAGCCGAAACCACTGTCGTTATTACAAATGCAAATAAAGAAGTACTGGCTAAATCCAACGAAATAAATACTACTATAAAAAAGCATATTGAAAAAATGCAAACACGGACAGATCATGACGGAGCAATTATAGAGAATCATTGGAAAACATCTAATTATATATGTACAGTTAGCCCCATTGTAGTGGCTGAAAAAACGGAAGGCTACGTATATATGTTTCTCGGAACAGAATCAATTGAGGAAATGGTTAACGGGCTAACAAGACAATTCATTATTGCCGGAGTCATTACGTTTCTATTAACAGTCATCACTATCTTTCTATTATCACGGTTGTTAACAAAACCATTGTTACACATGAAACATGCCACTGAAAAAATGAGTAAAGGCGATTTATCTGTTTCATTAACGACTACTCGAAATGATGAAATTGGTGAACTAACCTCATCCATTCAAACGCTCGCTAATGATTTACATTATATGAAAACAGAGCGAAGTGAATTTCTAGCAAGTGTTGCTCACGAATTACGAACACCGTTAACATACGTAAGAGGTTACGCTGACATTGCTTTAAAAGAAACCACATCTCCTGAGCAACGTTTGCGATATTTATCTATTATAAAAGATGAGTCTGATTATATTACGAACTTAGTTCAAGATTTATTTTCACTTGCACAAATGGAACAACATAACTTTTCTATTCAAGTAAAGGAAGTACACTTACACACCTTCCTTACTCGCATAGCCGAAAAAGTAAATACCATATATAAAGAAAGATACATTAAAGTCTCTTTCTCTTGTCCTCCTTCACTGCTAGTAAACTTAGATGAACAGCGATTTGAACAAGTTATAATAAACATTTTAAATAACGCTTATAGACATTCAAAAGAACATTCTCATATAAACATTTCTGTTACAGAAGAACATAAAAGTATCTCCATTACAATTGAAGATGAAGGCGAAGGTATTCCGCCTGAAGACCTCCCTCACATTTTCGACCGTTTTTATCGAGTTGATAAAGCAAGATCACGAGCTACAGGCGGAACTGGTTTAGGGCTATCTATCGTGAAAGAAATTGTAGAACTACACGGCGGGAATATTACTGTAACGAGCGAAGTCGATCATGGGTCTTGCTTTATCATTTCATTGCCATCTATATAGAAATACAACTATCATCAATTAACAAGTTCAGTTTTGATTTACAAAATCACATCATAATTAGCATATGAAAACGCCCAGAGTTCAAAAACTCTAGGCGTCTTTTATTTTCTTATTGAATTAAATTCTCCTTTAACTTAAATAAAATTAAAGACAAAACTTAAATAAATTTCTAAACATATTCATTTCACACTCTTTATTCTAAAAAGAATCTTTAATTCTACTTAAAGTAACACACTTTATATTTGTAATGGTTTATAAGCCAATGCTTTATCTATAATTTCTCTGGCAGTTAATTCTTCATCACTCCAGAAAATATAATCACTTATTTTAGGGTCAATAACAGACGATTTAACCATGTCCAACCAAATTGCCAGCTCCCATTCTTCTCCTTCTGTATCCATAAGTTTTTGAACCAAGGTAACTAACTCTTCTCTATTTAACTCTCCTAACTTTATATTTTTATGATTAATAGCTCTTTTTACAATGTATTCTGCACCGTAGTCAGCAAAAAATAATTCTTTTGCACGTGGATAAGGAACACTCTTTTCAAATACAGTCAGTTTATGTTCAAAATCTTCTCCAAAATCTTGTAACTCTTGAATTTCTAAAACTAATTTTAATAGTTTCTTTTCATCCAATTCCTCACTCCCTTTATTCAAGACAACCACCTCAGTAATCTAAGTACATTTCTTCATAATTTCCATATTCATTTCAACATAAAATTACAATTTCCCTTTTGAATTATCGAAATTAATATGTTATCCCTTATGTTAATTGATATGTTAAAGACAGATAAATATTGATATAACTAGGAATAAGAATAGACCAAATCAGATGTGATTTGGTCTATTCATTGGTAGGTTATTCACTTTACCTCATAATATAAATTTACAAATTGCCCAAAACGTTTCGTATCCGTTAAAGTTAAATTAATTTCCGGGTTCTTGTCTTGAAACAACGGAACTCCAGAACCTAATATATGCGGTGTAATCGTAACGATATATTCATCAATTAGATTATTCTTAAAGAATTCTCTCAGTAGCTCTCCTCCACCGACCATCCATATTTTAGATCCTTCTTGTGCTTTTAACCTTTTTGTAAACTCCACTACATCTTCATTTACAAACTCCACGTTTCCGTCTGAACCTTTTTCTGAACGAGAAAAAACATAACATGCTTTATCTAAGTACGGGAATGTTTCCGTATGCTCTACTACATAATCGTATGTTTTCTTTCCCATAATTATTGTATCAATCGTTTCGTACATTTCTGTATAACCGTTATCTCCCTCTCCTTCCGTTTCCATTAACCACTCTAAATCATCATTTTCTTTCGCAATATATCCATCTAAGCTCGCCGCAATAAATAAAACTATTTCACGTGACATATTTTTTCCTCCTTATATCTCATCTTGATAACATATGATGTAAACAATATACTAACAATAAAACATGACACTTTATGTCATGTTAAAAAGAAAAAGGTGATACATTTGTCAAAAGCTAAACGCTTATTAGATATTCTTATATTTGCTTCTGCCAAAAAGACATTTACAGCTCAAGAAATAGCTGATGAATTTAATATCTCCGTTCGTACTGTCCATAGATACATTTTAGATTTAAGTGATATGGGATTACCCATTTACGCAGAACAAGGTCGTAACGGAGGCTATAAAGTATTAACGAATAGAATCATTCCACCTATCTTATTTACGGAAGAAGAAGCAGTCTCCATCTTTTTTGCTTTTCAATCTTTAAGTTACTATCGAGACTTACCTTTTAACACAGAGATCAATTCCGTTACACATAAACTGTATAGCTCCCTACAACATGATGCGAAAGCGAAAGTTGATAAAATACATTCTTATATCGCCTTTTGGAATCCGAAGAGAACAATTGATACACCACTTTTAAACGAAGTGTTAACCGCGGCTATTGAAAATAAAAATTTACACTTTCAATACGAATCTAAATCGGGGATAAAAACAAAACATGTTCATCCTATCGGTGTATATGCTCATGACGGGCTATGGTACTTACCATCCTACGACTTTAGTAGAAAAAAAATATTACTGTATCGCGTCGATCGTATTCTCTCCATATTATCGATGGAAGAAAATGAAAGTACGTTCATGAATTTAGAAGAATGGTTTGACTCTAGCTCTAACATCATAAACATTCCTACCCAGTTACATGTCTTATTAACGACAGAAGGTGTGCGCCAATGTAAAAGCGTGCCTTACCTTGAAGAATTCGTTGTAGTAAATGAAGACGGGACAGGATATATACATTCAACAATTGATAAAGGTGAAATTAACTTTATTACTCCTTTATTTTATAGACTTGGAAAAGATGCAAGAGTTTTAGAACCGAAAGAATTGATAGCTGGTTTACGTATACGTGCGAAAGAAGTTTTACATATGTATGGAGACGAAAAAAGCTGCTAAACATAAGCAGCTTTTTGGTTCAGTTTTTCCTATTGTTTTTACTATTGACGAATATCAAACCACCAACGATGTTTCGCATTCATATTTTCAGTGTCACCAGTCCCTCTGTATTTGAAAGCATCCAAAAAGATTGAATCTAGTTTATCCTCATCTACAAAATAACCTAAATTAACCTTCACCGTTTGTCCTGGTCGGATACTGCCAATATTGTAAAAGCTTTTCCCGTCTCCGTGAGGTTCTAAATAATCAACTTCGCCCGTCATAATATTTTTCTCAGCAATTCCATCTTCTTTAGCGTAGTTCCATGCATTACCTTCAGATTTAAGCAGTTTTATAGATGGATGCATATAAATTTCTTCTGTCGCCTGCTTATCTATATTTTTCACTGTTGTTGTTAGATAAACAAATTTAGGATGAACTAATTTTGACTCTACTAATTGATCAATTGAATCTTTACCATTTCCAATTTTATATTTATCCCTTCTATATGGTATCAATTGACCAGCTTGATCCAAAGCCTGATTCCTGCTTAGTATTCCTAAGCCCATTTCATTAAAGTTCTCTTGTTTAAAATCTTTAATTGAATCAAAAACTTCAACTTTTTCTATCACATATTCAATTTGGCTGTTATCCATAGATATCGTTACTGAAACCTTTTGCCCTATATGAAATAGTCGTTTGCTATCTTTTTTCAAAGGAATTACCTTAGTTGTTTTACCTTCTTGGCTAAAATACTTTTTATCATAATCGCTTATATATGATGACTTTTCTTTTGACGTGGGCTCAAGTGAAATGCTCCCTAGCACATCTATCATTTGTTCTTCGTTTATATCGTTTCCAATATAACTTTGTAACATAATTCCCTCTTCCTCAAAATAGAGAAAAATCACTCTATTAAACATTAAATCTTTATTACCAGTTTCTCTATGGACAATTACTGCCTTCTTACCATTTATCTCTTTTTCTTCATAACTTTTCGAGTACAGAGTTGGAAAATCTGAATTCCCTCCTACTCTCCAAAGAGCAAATGAAAATCCCCCCATTGCATAGTTATCTTTAAAGGAATATTTCATAGCACTGTCATCAATTGCTTCCATATTTTCTGGCAATTTACCAATCTTCAACTTATACCACTTGTCACTCTTTTTCGAGTCATTGTTTGTTACTGAAACATTTACTTCGTAATTTTGTTTTTGGACAATCATATTATAGACTTTCACTGCCCCAAAAACGGTTGTCGGCATGCCGATCAATAAGCAAGCAGCAGCGATTAACATACGATGTTTTTTACGCTTTTTCTGCGGTTGTCCATCTTTCAGCTTCATTTCCTCCATCAACAATTTCTTTTTGTGCATATATGTATGTGAAAATTCATGCTGTTCTTCGAGTTTATCAAAATCATCTAAAGCAATTTTTTCTGCAAGTTCATATATTTCTTTGGAGTTCTTTGAATTCGTCATGTTGTATACCTCCTATCATATTTTGAACTCGTTTTCGAGCGCGTTCAAACTGCTTACGGACATTGGCCTCCGTTATCCCCATGACACTTGAAATTTCTTGATACGTTAAGTTATAGAAGACTTTGTACTTAAACACCTGTCTGTTCGATTCATTTAACTCTTTTAGCAATGTATCAATTTGAACCTCAGACATTTTACGTTTTTCCCAATCTTCAATATTTTCATCTACTGCTTCTGTTGATTCTCTTTCATATTCTTCTAAGAATGTTTCATGTCGTTTATTTTTCCGATAACTATCAATCGCCTTGTTTTTCGCGACCCTCAAAATGTAGCGTTTAAGCTCTTCAGTGCTCAAGCTATGGAGCTTTTCCAAGTTCTTATAAAGAGTAATAAACGTCTCTTGAACCGCATCTTCAGCCTGCTGAATATTATTTAAAATAGAATAAGCCACATAATAAATTTTTTGTTCGTACAACTCATATAGCTCTTCCATCTTTTCATAATCGTTGTTTGTAACTTTCATATAATTCCTCCTCTCACTCTATATAACGAATGAGCGCTATACTTTGTGACACTGCAAAATCTTTTTATAGATAAAATTTAATAATAGAATAAATAAAAGCCCAATTTCTCTATTGTAACTGAGAAATTGAGCTTTTTGTTTATTGTAATTTTCCTGACTGCCCCGTTAAAAACAACTCTCTTACGCCTTTTCAGTAAGCAGCATTTGCTCTATCGCTTCTTTTAACAAATTCTTTGTCTCTTCCAAGTTATAATTCTTCTTTTCTCCTAGCTGTACCGTATAAAACTCGGCAAACGAGCGCTCTTTATATCTTGGTATGACATGCATATGGTAATGTGTTAACTCGTTAAAGATTCCACCATTTTGGCAAATTGTAATTCCGTCAGGTTTATATAATGCCTTAATCGATTTTGTAATCAGCTTAGAAGCATCCATAATGGATTTTGCTACAACATCATCTAATTCGTCTACTTCTACAACATGTTGCTTTGGCACAATTAAAGTATGTCCTGGATAGAAAGGTTCATGATCTAAAAAACATGTTACATAGTCATCTTCATATATTTTATATATAATTTCTTCTTCGTTGGCTAATTTACACCCTAAACATTCCATCATATTTCCCCCTTTATTAAAAACATAAAAACGTGAGAGCCGTATTCTCACGTTTTTATGTTTCATTTTATTAGTTCAATTGTTTCCGTAACCTTTATACTATCTTTTACAGATTGAACAATCGTACAATTTTTCACTGCAAGTTGCAGCGCCTTGTCCAACTGCTCTTCTGTAATGTTTTGTGCTTTGATTTTATAGTGCAAATGAACACTTTCAACTGGTTTTGATACAGCTTCACTTCTACCAATTTCAGTCTCAATTGTAAACGTATCGTATGTAATACGTTTCTTTTCTAAAATTGTTCGGAAGACAATTGCACTACATCCTGCGATAGAAGAAATGAGTAATTGTAACGGTGAATACCCGTTTTCTTTTCCAATCGCTAATTGACCATACGATAAATCTGCTTCTATATCATCGTGTTTGATTGTTAGTTTCATTTGTTTTTTCCATCTCCACTTTCATCGGTTTCTTCCGTTTCTTACTCATATAATAATATATATAGCAGAAAATGATAAATGGAATACCACAGTATAACGCCATTCTTTGTTCAGGAATAAACGCTAAACTAATAACAACGATGCTATTTGTAATTAAAGCCAAAATTGGAACAATCGGGTATAGTGGTGTTCTATACTTTAAGTCCTCTAACTTTCCTCCGCCTTTTATATACTGACTTCTAAAGCGAAGTTGCGATAAAGCAATAATGATCCAACTTGAAACAGCCGATAAACCAGCTATCGATAATAAGTACATGTATACTGTATCTTCTGCAAGGAAACTTGTGAATAGAGATAATCCAGCTACCGCAATCGTTACGACTAACGCTGTAATTGGAATACCACGCTTATTTACTTTCTGGAAAGATGTTGGTGCCATTCCTTCATTTGCAAGTGACCATAATATACGAGTTGCCGCATATAAGCCTGAATTCGCTACAGATAGTAACGCTGTAATAATAACGAAGTTCATAATATCAGCTGCGTATGGAATACCGATTTTATCAAATACAACTACAAATGGACTTTCAATTACCCCTGCTTCTTTCCAAGAAATTAATCCTACTAAAATCGTCATTGTTAAAATGAAGAATAACATAATGCGCCATACTGTATTACGGATCGCACGTGGAATTGTTTTTTCTGGATTTTCACTTTCTCCCGCTGCAATCCCGATTAACTCTGTTCCTTGGAACGAGAAGTTAACTGTAATCATTGTAAGTAATACGGCAGCTAGTCCATTCGGGAATAACCCGCCATCGCTTACAAAGTTAGAGAAAAGAGGTGCCGCTTCTTTTCCATCGTATGGTAAAAACCCTAATAATGCACTACCACCAAGAACAACAAACGCAAGAATTGTAACTACTTTAATACTAGAGAACCAAAACTCTAATTCAGCATAACTCTTCGCTGAGATAGCGTTTGAAGCATATAAAATAACGCCGAATACGAGACACCATACCCAAACATCAACATTTGGAAACCATCTTTTCATCATTAAACCGATTGACGTTAACTCTAAACCTACTGTCACTGCCCAGCCAAGCCAATATAGCCAGCCGATCATAAAGCCCGTTCCTGGTCCAATAAACTTCGTCGCATACTTTTGGAAAGATCCTGAAACTGGCATTGCTACCGTTAACTCTCCAAGACAAAGCATTGTTAAATACATAATAAATCCGCCCACTAAATATGAAAGGATGGCTCCCCCTGGTCCAGCCTGATTAATGGTGTAACCTGAACCTAAGAAAAAACCAGTCCCGATTACACCACCTAGTGCGATCATAAATAAATGTCTACTCTTCATCGTACGATGTAATTTCTCATTCGTTGGTTGCTGCATCTAAATCCTCCCCCTACCGATACCCCTATATCTTGTTAAAATTTTCTGATAATAAAAATATACACGAAAGCGGTTACAATTTCTATATAAAATTAAAACTTTTCTGATAAAATAATATAAAAAATCTAATTATTGCAAGATTTAGATTCTATTTAGAGGAAAATAAGGAGAAACAAGGAAAAACCCTTACATATATTGTAAGAGTCAACGAAGTTCTAATCTTCGCGATAAAATTGATAAACTATAATTTACGATAAAGTACATACAAGCTACTACTATAAACGTTGGAATCGTATAATTTACATTCTGTCCGCTAATAATTTGGGCATTATGCATAAGCTCTGGCAGTGATATAACAACTGCTAATGATGTATCTTTCAGCAATGAAATAAACTGACTGACAAGTGGCGGGACCATTCTTCTTAATGCTTGTGGTAAAATAATATGCCACAGCGCTTGAACATACGTTAATCCTGAAGATCTTGCGGCCTCAATCTGTCCTTTTTCAATAGATAATAAACCACTTCGAACAATTTCAGATATCATCGCTGCTTCAAATATTGTTAAAGCAACAATTACGGCCGTTATAATTTCTAATTTCAAGCCTGCTTCTGGAAGTGCAAAATACGTGAAAAATATAATTAAAAGTAGTGGTAAGTTTCGAATCACTTCAACGATAATCCCTAATATTTGTGAGACGACAGGTATTTTCATGTAGCGCAATATCCCTATTACACTACCAATAATAAAACTAAGTACAATCGCAACGAGCGCTACCTCTAACGTTATAAGCAATCCTTTTAATAAAAATAGAATATGATCACCTGTTATGGCTCCCTTAAAATCCATTTACACCGCCTCCTTTGCTAAGCGTTTTTCTAAATAACGCACTAGCATACTGAGCGGAATTGTTAATATTAAATAAAACATCCCGACAAATATATAAACGTCGAACGTAACAAATGTCTTCGTTGAAATTAAATCTCCTTGATACATCAAATCGGTACCAGCGATAATTCCGAGTATGGAAGAGTTTTTTACTAAATTGAGAAATTGATTTCCTAGAGGAGGGATTACGATTTTCATCGCCTGGGGTAAAACAACATAATACATCGCCTGTACATACGTTAACCCTGAAGACCGTGCTGCTTCCATTTGTCCTTTCGCGACTGATAAAATGCCTGCCCGAATGACTTCCGCAATAAAAGCTGCAGTATACACAGTAAGCGTAACTGTTCCTGCTACAAAACCATTTAAAGTAATTCCTATTACAGGTAAAGCGAAATAAAATATAAATGCAATTAATACGAGTGGAATATTTCTTACAAACTCTACAAAAGCCGTTCCCAACCAATTTAAAATACGAATAGGCGCAATGCGCATTACAGCCAAAATTACTCCCAAAATAAAGCTGCCTATTAACGCAATTACACTAGACATAACTGTATACTTAAAGCCCTCTAAATACATATCAATGTTATTCGTCAATATAGAAAAATCAGGCACATATTCTCCCCTCTTTCTTTACAAGAAGAGGATGAGCATCCCTCATCCTCTTACTATTTATCAATGGGAATAAGGCTCCATTAATTAAAATATCACTTTACTTCTCTTGTTTTTGGCCAATCCATTTTTCATACAGTTTGTCGTACTCCCCACTAGCCTTCATATCTTTTAGCAAGCTATTAATCTCTTTCGTTAAATCATCCGCACCTTTTTGCACCGCAATTCCGTACGGCTCATCCGTGAAAATTTTCCCTACAACTTCATAATTCGAATCTTGTTTTGCCATGCCGTAAAGAATTGCATTATCTGTCGTTAATACATCGCCTTTCCCTGCTTTTAACGCTGTAAATGCCTCACTGTAATTTTCAAATTCTAATACAGTCGATTCTGGTGATTTTTGACGAATATTATTTGTAGACGTTGAACCTTTTACCGCTAACACTTTCACACCCTTTTTCACATCATCAATACTTTTAATATCGCTTCCTTTTTTCACAAGTAACGATTGCCCTGCTTTAAAATATACATCTGAGAAATCAACCTCTTTTTTACGTTCTTCCGTAATTGTCATCGTCGCGATAATTGCATCAATATCACCATTTTTCAGTAGTGGAATACGCGTTTTAGACGTTACTTCTTTTAATTCTAATTTCTTTTCATCTCCAAGGATTTTTTTCGCAAGCGCCTTTGCGATATCAACATCAAACCCTTCTACCTGTCCTGTCGAAGGATTTTTCAAGCCAAATAAGTTCGTATCATTCTTCACCCCAACTACTAGTTTCCCGCGCTTTTTAATTTGCTCAACAGCCCCGCCTTGTTTCGTATTCGTTTCTTTCGTCTCATCTTTTTTACTTCCGCATCCAGCAACAACAAGTATGAATAAACATGAAAATACGATTAACGTAAACAACTTTTTCATTTTAAGCATAAAACTCCCCCTTTAATGATTTAACACTCTTCTTAAAAATAGACGAGCTCTTTCTTGTTCAGGACTTGCAAAAAATTGCGTCGGTGTTGTATCTTCAATAATTTGACCATCATCCATAAACAAAATCCGATCTGCCACTTCTCGCGCAAATCCCATTTCATGCGTGACAACGACCATTGTCATTCCTTCTTTAGCTAGTGTTTTCATAACATCAAGTACTTCCCCAATCATCTCCGGATCAAGAGCAGACGTAGGCTCATCAAATAGCATAATTTCCGGCTGCATTGCGAGCCCCCTAGCAATTGCTACCCTTTGCTGTTGTCCTCCGGATAATTGATGGGGGTATACACTAGCCTTCTCCGGAATTCCTACTTTCTCTAAATAAAACATCGCTGTTTTCTCAGCTTCCTCTTTTGAAACTTTATTTACTTTAATCGGTGCTAGTGTAATATTTTGAAGAACCGTTTTATGTGGATATAAATAAAAATGTTGAAAGACCATTCCAATATTTCGGCGTAATTCATTCATATCTGTTTTTGCATTGTGTACTTCCGTATCTTGTACAATTAACGCTCCATCTGTAATTGTCTCTAACTGATTTATACACCGTAGCAACGTACTTTTTCCTGATCCGGACGGCCCAACAACTACTACCACTTCACCTTTTTTCACTTGTACATTAATATCTTTTAAAACTTGAAAGGTACCATAATATTTATTTACATTACGAAACTCTATCAACATACTCCCCCCTTCCCTTAACAAAGCATGTACATTCTTTTTATATTCAAAAATAGGCAAAAAAATAACTTCCAGCCTCATTTTATCCATAAAAAAAGCAAAGGGATTTCCCTTTGCTTCTTCATTTCTATTCTATTAAGATACTTCTTCTTTCTTATCTTTTCCGTATTCATGCTCCCAGAAATCAGCATTTTTAATTCCTAATGGCCCTGGATCGAATACTGGATCTTTTCCTTCTTTTTTCTGCTTTTCATAATCCTTTAATGCGACTAATGCAGGTTTTTGTAATAATAAAATCGCAATGATATTTACCCATGCCATAATTCCTACACCGATGTCACCTAAAGCCCACGCCGTTGCTGCTGTTTTTATACAGCCGTAGAATACAGCTCCTAAAAATACAAACTTTAGTATCATAGACAGCCAAGGACGGTCTTTATCACGATTTAAGTACGCGATATTCGTTTCTGCAATGTAGTAATACGCCATAATTGTTGTAAATGCAAAGAATAGTAACGAGATTGCAACGAAACCGTTTCCAAATCCAGGGAAAACAGATTCTACCGCTGCCTGTGTATATCCCGGTCCTGGCTGAGCACCATTTAATTTATTTACGATAAAGCTTTTTCCGCTTGCATCAAATACGTTATACATGCCTGTAATAATCATCATAAATGCTGTTGCTGAACAAACAAATAATGTATCAATGTAAACGGAAAATGCTTGCACTAAACCTTGTTTAGCTGGATGTGATACTTCCGCAGCAGCTGCTGCATGTGGTCCAGTTCCTTGCCCTGCTTCATTGGAATAAATACCACGTTTTACTCCCCAAGAAATTGCTAAACCGATAATACCACCGAAAGCCGCTTCTAATGCAAAAGCACTCCTTATAATTAGCATAAATGCTTCTGGCAACTTTTCAATATTCATAGCAACAATAACGCAAGCTACTAAAATATAACCAACTGCCATAAACGGTACGACAACTTGTGCAACGTTAACGATTCGCTTTACCCCACCGAAGATGATAATAGCTAATACAACAACTAATAAAGCCCCTGATACGGTAGTGTTAATTCCAAAAGCTGTTTCTAAACTTACAGCAATACTATTTGCTTGCACACCTGGCAGTAAAAGCCCCGTTGCAAGAATTGTCGCTGCAACGAATACTAATGCATACCATTTCACACCTAAACCTTTTTCAATGTAATAAGCAGGTCCACCACGAAACTGCCCTTGATGTTTCGTCTTATATATTTGTGCTAATGTAGATTCTACATAAGCTGATCCTGCTCCTAAAAAGGCCACTGCCCACATCCAAAATACAGCTCCTGGTCCACCGAATGCAACCGCTGTTGCTACCCCAGCTATATTCCCTGTCCCAACGCGCCCTGATAACGAAAGTGCTAACGCTTGGAATGAAGAAACACCAGCCTCTGATTTTTCTCCTTGAAATGTCAGCTTCACCATTTCTCCTACATGCCTTACTTGTAAAAACCTCGTTCGAATGGAAAAATATAACCCTACTCCTAAACATAAATAAACAAGTGCTGGACTCCAAACAATATTATTTATCCAATTTACGATAGCTTCCAATATTCCCCCTCCTTCTTTATAAAGAATATTCTGAATATATATAAAATTATAAGTGTATACCGAATCTATAACAATATTATTTTAATAAAACAAACATATTTTTGTATAAAAAAACAAAGTATATATTGTTTTATATACTTTGTTTTGAACTGAATGTATTATATATTCACAATCGCTTCTTTTTTTATAATTCTTTCATGAAGTTGTTCAGCTAATTCTCTGAAATGATCTGGCATATCTTTCCCTTTAAACTTCTTCTGGAGCGTCCCGTACAAACCTATATCGCGTAAACGTAAAAATAATGGTAATGATTCATACCAACTATCCGCAAGCTTATGTTCATATTCGTACCCTTTTCTTAACACTTGTAACTGTTTACGAGCGAATGTCGTCTTCTCCTCCACTGTCCAAGGTGTAAAAAGAACAGAGTAATAAAGAACCATCGCTAAATCATGTATAAAGTAATTATAAGCCGCATCATCAAAATCAAAGATTGTTAGCTCTTTACCATCATAATGAAAATTACCGGGATGGATATCACCGTGCATAAGGCCGAACGTTTCTCTTTCAATTGGAAGAGCCTTTATTTCATCCATTAATACCGCTGCAATCTTTTTCACTTGATCATCTTCTAATTCATTAACAATCCCACTTTCGTCTTCTTCCCACGTATCACGATAGTCTGTTTTAGGATAGTTCATTGTTAGGCGATGCAGTTGGCCAATCGCTTTTCCCCATGCTTCAAAGTAAGTCTCTCCCCAATAAGGAGATTCTTCTCCTTTTACTTGCTCACCTTTTGCATATCTAAATAAGGAAGCGAAAAAGAAAGTTTCATCCTCTGCTCTAATTTCTTCTACAAGATTTTGAGACGTTGAATAAAGAGGTCCTGCTACCTTTGCCCCATTCTCCGCAACATATCGTAAAAAATCTAGTTCAGCTTCGACTCCCTTTTTAGAACGATGAGAAGAGTGAGTTAAACGTAATACGTAATCTTCACCACGATCACCCTTCGCCTTAAAAATATAATTTTCAAAATCTCCAAGCGGCTTCTCTTCCACTGTTACATAAAATGCCTTTGCTGCTCTTGCTAAAATCTCTTTTGTAAAAACTCGTTCTACAGCTATTTCCATATATATCCCTCCTATATATCTTCTTAATTCGACATAAATGTTAAAAGTACTGCTATGAAATTGAATAGTGCGTGGGCAATCATAGCTGATAAAATAGAATTTGTTTTCTCATATAACCATGCAAATACTACCCCACTCAAAAAGTTCACCGGTAATGTGTTATATGTGGGAATATGGACAACGGTAAATATGATAGAACTTATAAACATACCGCCCCACATGCCATACCTATCACGAAAAAATGTATAAAAAACACCTCGATATAAAATCTCTTCATAGATCGGTGATATAATGGCCGCTCCAATTACCGCGATACAGAATGAATATATTGATTTATCATTTTGGACCGCCTCCGTCTTACTATTTTCAAAAGAAATACCCATTTTCTCCATTATCACTAATACAGCAACACTAGCTACAAGTAAGAAAATAACCGCTCCAACTGTCCATAAAAGATTTTTCCATGAAAGCTTCCGAATTCCAATGTCTTTCCACGACAATTTATATCTTTTTATACAAAAAAGATAAACTACAGTAGTAAATATCACTGCCATTATAAATCCCATTAATACTCCAGCATATAATGCGTTCCCTATTACTTTTAAAGCATAGTCATAAAAAAGAGATTCAACCGTTACTGGAACAATAATAAATACAAACACAAATAAATATAAAATTTCTTTCCATCCCCACATACTTTTCAAAATTATATACACCATCCCTCTACTCCGTGTTTCCTTAAGTATAAAAGATGACGTAACGTAACTTTCAAGCTTATTTTTTTCAAATAATCCAAGCATAATTTTCTCTCAAAACACAAAAAAGGTTGATTCACTAAATCAACCCTTACACTATTAAAAATTTTATTTCTCAATTCTTCATCAATTTATTCTTATATATAACATTTATCTTTATCTCTCTTCACCTTTTGTCTGCATTGAATTGAAAGTCCAATTTAATTTTAATGAATCTCCTTGAAATACATTTTGCTCTTCATTGCTATCTACAAATGTGAACATTACATAGAAAGTATCATCATCACCAGGAGCAAGTCCATTTCCTTCTCGGTCTACAACACCTTTTTGTACAAGATCAGGAATACTTCCGTTTTGCGTAGCTACCTTTAATTCAGATAATGTAGTAGACCAAATTGGAACCTCATTTTTATCCAAATTCCATAAGAAATCGACACGGATATGATCACCAAAATCAGCACTTCCATTATCTCCTTTAGCATCGATTACACTATAATCTGTAAAAAGTTTCACGTCTCCTATCGCTAAAGTTCCTTTGTTAACTAATTGAAAACCGCGTTCCATTTCATCACCTGGTTTAATATTGTCGACATTAATAACAACTTCAGGATTAACACTCAAATCTAAAGTACCCGCTGCAAACGTGTTTTGTGATACTTCCTTATCACTAAAATACGCATATGTCCCCCCGCCAATTAAAGATAAACCAAGCCCTGCAGTTACAACACCCATACCAAGTTTTTTCTTAATACCCATTTCACAAGTCCCCCTATTTTTAAAGTTCAAACTCCAAACCTTATTTCCATCCCACAAACAATACTAATTAACCAACTACCTTGTCCCATATCAAAAGCGAACTAACTTTAAACTAGTTGCTTCATGTACCCAAACAACTATTACTTTTAAAATAACCGGTAATGTTCCTGTAAATCATTACCGGTTATTTTTTAGCCAATCTCATTTCATTTACTATTCATTGTCTGATTGCTTTATTTACCCTAGAAGTTTGCCCACTTATTTTTTAGGTTCTAAACCAATAGAGCGTAAGATTTTATCTAACGTCACTGGCCCTACATTTTCTTTCGGTTTTTGATTTTCTTTAGCATCTGGACCCTTTTTCAAGAAGTTTTTCTCAATAAAACGAATATCCGTTTCATCTACAACACCATCTTGATTTATATCTCCATCTTTTACAGATACTTTTCCTTTTCCATATGACAGAGCTGCTATTCTAGCATCTTGAATATCCACCATTTTATCGCCGTTTACATCACCTGCAAGGTTATCATCCATGTCAGCTCTAAAGTTTTGTCCCACTAATTCTCCATCCTGCATTTTCCCTATTTTTGTTGTTAATTTACTATTTAAATGACCTGGCATTTCTACGAAAATATCATATTCTTTATCGCTTACAGGGACACTACGAATTTCAAATTGTCCGTTATCATCAATCGTTCCTGTATATTTCTTTCCCTCCTTACCAACTGCATACACTTTTGCTCCTAGCTTTGTATAGTCTTTCTTACCTAAATACCCCTCTTCATTTAAGAAAGCTTCCGGACCAATATATCCTGTAACCGTTGAATGTTTCGAGACAATAGCAAAAGATTTATCTTTAAACACAGGAATCTCAGTGCCTTCTGATGCACCAGCTTTTGTATAAGTGAACTTATCTGCTGCAAATGCAGTTAAATCATTAAAATATTCATCACTCGTCATCTCGAATGTAACATCTAAAAATGGTGTATCACCATCTAATCCTTTAAATTCTTTTCCTTCCAATGACGCGCCAACTTTCACTTTGTTTTCCCAAGCTCCTTCTTCACTTACCTTCGGATCTTCTAATTTAAGGTCCAGTCCATGTTGTTTTACATATTCTGCAAGTGCTGGATTTGGTTTCACATCTGTAAATTTAAACAACTGTTTACTATAAGGAATCTCAAATGTACCTGACATAAGTTTTTTCACATTATTAAGATTTAAAGTTAACGTAATTTTTTCTCCTAGTTTAATTTTATCCTTGTCATAGCTTGGGACAGCGTATTCCGTTCCCTCTTTAACAAAGACATAATCTTTAAATCCATTTGCCATATTCCCTGCAGTGGCAAGATCATATCCAAATAACCTTAAATTAAGTGGCTCATTTATTTCCTCTGGAAGTACTCCAAATTTAAAATCACCATTTGCTTGAATTGTATTCAACCAACCTGATGGAAAGGCTGAGTTTTGATAATATACAATTTGATTCGCTTTTTGATCATACTGCAAGCCTTTTGCCTTTAATGCATCTACTGTAGAATCATAAATATTACCATGCACCCATAATGCACGTTGGCCGTCTTCTTCTTTAAACATGGAATCATTGACTTCGTGTATACCAGGTTGTACATCCTTAAATTTCATTTCAGGTATTACATTATCAATGATAATGCTATCGCCTTTTGTATACGATTTTCCTTCTTTATCATATCCAACGAAGTCCAATTCGTAATCTCCATCAGGCAACATAACAGGCTTATCCCCAATTGGGTGAGCTGGATCTCCTGTGAATGGAAATACATACCCTCCCATACCAGAAAACATCATATATTCAACATTCGGTGTTAGACTACTTGCATTAAGTGTACCAACGACTCCTAATGCCTTCCCTGTCTTTCGGTCCTTCACAACTGCATCAATAGTTTCAAGAGGACTATTTAATTTAAATGCCAACGGCGAACTTGGTCTTTCCATAAATGGATGGAATTTAGATGTATCTGTTGCCATTGCATCTCTCAATAAATCTACAGACGCAATCCCTTTTTCTGTGAATTTAACTGCAAATGGTACTTGATATACTTCTTTTTCATTGTTTTTATTTGTAATATGAATATAGCCTTCATATCTACCAAATTCAGCGTTTTCTGGAATGATAATTTCAGGGCTAATTTCCTCTAATGTACCAGGAGCTACTTTAATAGAATCTGATACGTTTAGCTTCACACCATTCTTCGCTGCATCTTGCACACCTACACTTGTAGGTGAAAATTCTACTTCTAATTTAAACTCTTTCCCATCTGTTTTACTGCTGTTCTTAATTAAGACTTTTCGACTATCTTTAATAGGCCCACTTTCAAGTTGATTTTTATACCCAAATGCAATAGAACCTGTTTTTTCTTCAATTTCTACTTCTTCATCATCTACAACGTTTGATGTTTTATCGATAACCTCAATAGATGTATCTGCATGAACTGCACGATATGCATCAATTCTTCCTGATCCCACCTCAAATACAGAACGCTCTTCTTTTAAATCAACTGCGGTATTCATAAGTGCCTCTTTTACTTCAAATGGACTATAATTTGGATGTTCTTGTAAAATCAGTGCCGCAACCCCTGCAGTATGAGGAGTTGCCATAGATGTACCTGACATACGTCCATACGCTAACGGATAATTTTCTCCATCCTTTGGATCATTAATATATTCAGGAACAGTTGAGAAGATAGACACACCTGGTGCTATAATATCTGGCTTAATATCATCTGTTTTAGTTGCAGGACCACGGGAGCTGAAATCAGCTAAGTGATCTCCCTCTGTTTTTATATTACTAAGTTCTCCAAACGCTAACGACACATCTCCTTGTACAGCTTTTGCTTGTAATTTCTCACCATCTACTTTTGTTAAGCGGAACGATGGAATAGATGAAGTACTTTCCCCAAGATAACTTGTAATTTCCCCATCTACATTGTTATATACAATTACTGCCTTTGCGCCTGCATCCTTAGCATTTTTAATTTTTTCATCAAATGTAATCTCACCTCGTTGGATAAGAACTAACTTCCCTTTTACATCTTTCCCTGTAAAATCACCTAATTTCCCAGGCCCCGCATATACAACCGATAAGGATTGTCCTTTCAAATCTTCAATCTTATCAGTAAAGCTTTTTCCAAGTAGCATCATCTTATCTACATGTACATCACCTGCATCGGCGGAAAACGTTGGAATAGTCATTGCAGCATCACTGGCTCCAACTGTAATGGGAAGTGCTGCTGCACTAGGTGATCCAATGGTACCTTCTTCCGGACCACTATTACCAGCTGCTACTACTGTAACAACACCTGCTAACATCGCATTATTCACTGCGACAGAAGTAGGATATAAAGGATCATTAATAGACGCTCCTAGTGATAAATTGATAACATCCATATCGTCTTTCACTGCTTTATCAATCGCAGCAAGAATACCGCTTGTTTGTCCACTTCCATATGGACCTAATACGCGATATGAATATAAGTCTACATCTGGAGCAACACCCTTCACTGCATAATCCACACTATTCTGTTTGTCTGCAGCAATTGTCCCAGCTACATGCGTACCATGGGATGTATAATATGCACTTCCCTCATAAATCTCAGGATATCCCCCAGAATTTTGCCAATCCTTATACGTTGTCTCCATTGGATCAGCATCATTATTAACAAAGTCCCATCCTTTTATTGAGTTCGGATCTATTTTGCTTGGATCCTCACCTTGTTTTGCACGATATCCTTTATATGCATCTTTCAAATCCGGGTGGTTGTAATCAATACCAGTGTCCAGTACACCTACCTTAATTCCTTTACCTGTTATTTTTTCATCATGCAGCTTGTCCACACCAATTTGCGGTACACTATCTGCCATTTTCGGTTCAACAGCAGTCTTAGCTGTTTCTTTCGGCAAATCAATTTTAACCTCATGATCTTCCCATACGCGCTTAACGATACCGGTACGAACTAAGTCCTCAATCATATTCGCTGGTAAAGAAATCGCTACACCATTAAAAGCATTCTTATATTCTCTTGTTATTTTTGCAGATTTTACATTTGTCCCTTTCTCTTTATTCTTTTGAAGCTGTTCAAGCTCTGCTTTAAATCCTTTATGTGATGCCTCTACCTTTTGTTCCGCATTTGAAAGAGCTACTTTTTTCCCTTTAGCCGCTTGTTTTAATACCTCAATTTTGCTAGGTGCTTGCTTAAATTCTATAATGACATTCACATTATTAGGACTTGCTGTATTGATACCTGGCGAAATAACAAAACCTGGTTTAGTATCTAACGTTTTTAAGGCATTACGTTGTTCCTTGGTAAGACCTTTTAAGATAGCATTTGCATCATCAATTCCAGTTAAAGTAGACGTATTTACCTCTTCCGCTAATACGTTATATGGAATTCCTTGAGACAATAACATTCCAACTGTTAACGTTCCAATAAGAATCTTTCCAAATTTCCCTCGTTTCATATTGCATCTCCCCATTATTCATATTATTTTTTGAAACAAATTGATTCTTACATTCCTACTTAGCGTTGGAAAATCTATCAATCTTAATCTTTTGTATCATGAAAGATTTCCAACACTACTACCATCCCCATACCTTATATAGCTAATCACTCACTTTACTCTTTCTATAGGAGCCCCCCATCATTTATTTCCAACAAAAGATTTTCACACAATGAATTATTAATAGGATTAAAATATAATTCTATTTTTATTATTTCACATTTTGATTATTCCGAAAATTAATCAAAAGGAGTATCTTTTCTCTAAGGATTCTATGCCTACATAGTACAAAAGAACTATCTTGTCATTTATTCTTTGTAATACAGAATAAAGCAACACGATAGTTCTTTGATAGATTTCTTATTTAATCCAACGGAACCAATTGATTTCGAACTGCATAAATCACTGCTTGCGATCGACTTTTCACATTTAGTTTTTTAAAAATTTTATTGATGTGAATTTTAACTGTTTTATCACTAATATATAGAACTTCAGCAATTTCTTTATTACTAAGTCCTTTTACTAGTTCAAATAGAATTTCCTTTTCCCGTTCCGTCAGTTCATTTTCATTTGATTCTACTTTCATCTTTTGCTGATGGTATGTAATTAATTTTTTAGTCATACGCGGATGAATAACTGAATCGCCTCGATATAACATTCGAATTGCTGCTACTACCTGCTCTGATGAGGAATCCTTCAATAAATAACCATCAGCACCGGCCTGGAGTGCATCCATTAAATACTCATCATGTTCATACATTGTAAACACAAGTACTCTGCAACTTGGATATTTTTTTTTCACTAACTCTGTAGCTTCAATCCCATTTTTCCCTGGAAGATTAATATCCATCAAAATACAATCTGGTCGGCATTCTTCTACTTTTCCCAATACTCCATCCCCAGAGCTAGCTTCTCCAACCACTTTCATATCAGATTCATCCTCTAGTATGCTCCGAATTGCGTCCCGTAAAAAAGCATGATCATCTACTACTAATATTTTAATCATTTTACGCACCCCTTGTTTGTGAATCTGGAATTAACAGTGTAATTTCTGTCCCTTGCCCTACAGAACTATCAATCTGTAAAGTAGCCCCTAATTGTTCAGCTTGTTCATTCATATGTAATATACCATAATGTGGCTCATTCTTCGTTTTAACCATAGACTCAAATAGTGAAAAACCAACACCATTATCCTTGACCCTTAAAAGTACGTGCTCACTTTGATAGCTGAGTAAAACATCAGTCTTTTCTGCTTGTGCATGTTTTACGATGTTTTGCAAACTCTCTTGTAATGTATCAAAAATAACTCTTTCTTTTGAAAAACTAAGCGCACGTGCATGACCTCTTTCATGATATGTAATATCTAGTTCATATTCTTGTTTTAAAGATTTTATTTTACTTGCTATCGCCTGCTTAAGCCCTAATTGTTGTGTCGGATATGGTTTTAAAGCATAAATAGAATAGCGAACTTCTCCTAGGCTCCCTCTTAAATCTTTTATACTTTTCTCTACTACTTGCTGCATATCTATTGGTTTATCACGGTATTTTTTCTGCGCAGATTCTAGCTGGAATATCACCCCAGCTAATGTTTGTGCAATACCATCGTGAATTTCTCGTGCGATTCTATTTCTTTCTTCTAAGATCATTCTTTTTTTCTGTTCAGAAATCAATATCCTTGTTTTAACAACGTTAGCTAATTGGTTAGAAAATGTAGCTAACGACTGTACATCTTCCGGAAAGAAACCCGCATTTCTACTTTTCCCTGCAACAAACATTCCGACTAATTCACCATTTACTATAAGAGGAAAATATACAAGTGAGCGTATAACACTATCAAATATTTCATCTCCAGGAGCCGTACCAATTTTCCAATCATTAAATACAAGATTTTTAGAAAGTTCCTCAAATGCCCTAAACTTTTCTGAATCATCAGATATATCTGAGCGCACTTTCCCATCTTTTAATAGAATATTCCAGTTCCCATCATCTTTTGTCCATATTACATATGCTTGTATGCCAAAAAACCCTTTCAGTGCTTGTTTAATATGTTTCAAGTTTCCTCCGGTTAATCCTCGACTAATTTCGGTCGTAATAAGAAATAACTCATATAATCGTTCCTTCTCCATCCTTATCCGTACCGAAAAAGAACTAATAACGGAAGTTGCTACAAGTGGAAAAAAGAAAAACAGTACTGTAATCTCGTTTACTTCCACACTATATGTACTAATTAATACGTGCATCAGTGCCGCATAAGAGAAACCAAAAGTTTCGCAAAGAAATACCGTTACAGTTTTTTTATACCACTGATAGATTGAGTATGGCTGCGGAAGGAGTATCATTAATAAATCGTAAAAGCGGTTGTTTAAAAAACAAAAAAACACGCAAAATAATAACAAAGATATTAAATTTTCATACAGAGCTGACATAACTATCTTATTAATTAATATGGACATACATTTGTTTGAAAACCATTCGGCCAAGATTAAACTAAGTGCATGCTGAGTACTATTAAATAACATCCTTTGTATCGGTGAACGACGATGCAGGTGAATAATTAGCGTTACGAGTACAATAGCAATAATAGTTATATGAATTCCAAACTGCCAACTCATAGCGTAAATGATCGGAAAGGTAAGCGAGCTAGTTCCTCTCCAAAATCGTACAGGAAAATACTCTGCAATCCCCATAAATAGTAACAACAATATTAGTATTGTTGGATGAGAAGGGATTTTAATTTCAAGTAAAGATATAGTTATAGTAACCAAACCAAGAAAAGAAATAAAATAAAGATAAGTACTAGCAATCTTTTCTCTCATAAAGATAGAATTTACCTCCTTCAAAACAACCCCTTCTTTCTTTATAAAACTTCATTTTCTCTATTATCCAATAAAAAACCGGCACTGGCAAAATGGAAGAACCTCCACTAGCCAATCACCGGCTGTGTACTGTACCTAAAAAGGCAAGACACAATACTAGTATTATAAATCGCTTTTCTTAAATTTCCTATTCATCGAATGATGTAATTATGCATACCGCTAGGTTTACCCCCTTATAGTACAAAAGATATATATTAATATCGCAAATATATACGTTCTTTCCATTCCCCTACTTTTCTAAATAATCCAAGCATAATTTTCTCACAAAAAGCAAAAATTAACAGAAGTAATTTTATTCTAAAAGAGGTGGAAATTATGACAGAGCACAAAGAACAACAAGAGAATAAGAACCAAAAGCATATGTTTCCATCACTTCCGGAGAACATTAATTACATTGAAAATAAACTTTCTCATTCTGATGATATAAAAAAATTAGATCTCCCTTTTCAAAACGGAAAAGGAACAATCTTATATATCGAATCTTTAGCCGACCCAAATTTAATCCACCAATTAGCTCTTGAGCCTTTATTAACTAGGTCGGATTTGTCTTTAGATAAAGCTTTTTCCACATTAAATATGAAAAAAGAAACAAATTTAAATTATGGTGTGCAGCTTTTATTACAAGGTAAATCCTTATATTTTCATGAACACGTCGACAGCTTTTGTATTTTCGAAACAGCTCTATCTTTAAAGAGAGATATAACAGAACCTGATAATGAAGGCATTGTACGTGGACCGCATACTGGTTTTGTAGAAGATTTAGCAACCAATTTAGCTTCTATTCGTAAACTCATAAAAAGTCCAAATGTCGTCGTTAAATATTTCACACTCGGGGAAGAAATGCACACGAAAGTGGCAATTACTTATATGCAAAGTATAGCTAATGACGATTTAGTTGCAGAAGTAAAAAGAAGGTTAGAAATGATCAAGACAGATGCCCTTATGCCTCCAGGATACATACAAGAATTTATAGAGGATACGTCTTTCTCACCCTTTCCGCAACAATTAAATACAGAGCGTCCAGATAGAGTCGCAGCAAATTTAATGGAAGGACGAGTTGCTATTTTATCTGATGGAGATCCAACTGCACTTATCGTTCCAGTTACGTTATTTGCTTTCTATCAATCACCAGATGATTATAATAACCGCTGGATTGTCGGTTCTTTCATCCGAATGATTCGCTTAGTCAGTTTCTTGATTGCCTTTCTCTTACCAGCTATATATATCGCAACAGTAGCCTTTCATCCTGATGTATTGCCGCTCGAACTTGTGTATACAATTAAAGCTTCATTAGAAAAAGTACCGCTTCCTCCTATTTTTGAAGCTCTCTTAATGGAATTAATCTTTGAATTGTTACGAGAAGCTGGTATTCGCTTGCCAAGCCGCGTTGGACAAACAATCGGTATTGTAGGTGGTTTAGTAATTGGTGATGCAATTGTAAAAGCTGGACTCGTTTCTTACACAATGATCATCGTTGTAGCTTTAACTGCAATCTCATCTTTTCTCGTTCCATCAAACGATATGAGTTCAGCAGTTCGAATTCTTCGTTTTCCATTAATGCTCCTTGCTGCCATATTTGGATATGTAGGCATCTCATTCGGTCTCATTATAACTTTCGTTCATTTATGCCAGTTACATTCATTTCATACACCATATCTTTCTCCCGTTGCCCCGATGCGGATAAAAGACATGAAAGATTCTTTCGTAAGACTACCAATTTGGTCATTTTGGGAACGACCACATGATCCAAAACCGAAAAAAATGCAACGACAACATGTAACGAGAGAGGATGAGGACGGTGACAAACACGCAAAGTAAAATCTCGCTAGTTCAATTTACCTTTTTCGTTATTCAATGCCAAATTGGAGTTGGTATACTTTCTTTACCAAACCGTCTTCACCCCATTGCCAAAGGCGGTGGTTGGATTTCTGCTCTCATCGCTGGTCTTGCAATTCAACTTATTATTTTACTTATGTGGCTTTTCTTAAAACGATTTCCTGATGCAGATATGTATGAAAGTGTTTGTATGCTATTTGGGAATAAGTTTGGAAAACTATTAGGTTTTGCTTATGTTTTTTATTTTACCCTTATCGGTATGACGGTTATGTTAAATGCTTGTAATGTCATTAAAGTTTGGATATTACAAGCAACTCCTTGGTATGCCATTCTCATACTATTTACAATAGCTTGTTGCTACGTAGCCTATAATACATTTAAAGTGATTGTACGATTTTATGTCATGGCTTCTATTCTTATTATCCCCATGGCACTTTTAATTGCACTTGGGCTCTCGCGGGCTGATTTTTCTTATATTTTCCCCATTACAGAGGCTGGATGGTGGAATATTATTCAAGCATCGAAAGAAACAATTACAGCCATGTATGGGTTTGAAATCTTTCTCATTGCATTTCCTAAAGTAAATGGGACTGCTGTTGCAAAACTAAAGGCCATTTCTATCGCTAATGGACTTGTAACTCTTTTTTATACTTTTACTGTTTGGATTTGCTTTATCGTATTTAGTCCAAAACAAATTGAACTTATTCCAGAGCCAGTTGCTTACTTATTACGCTCCTTACATATCGGGATTATAGACCGGACTGATTTACTATTCATTCCAATATGGATGATAACAGTTGTGGCTTCTATTGCGAGTTATTATTGCGCTGCTTCAATCGGAATTGGACATATCTTCAATCTTGCTAATCATAAAAAAGCTGTTCCAATCGTTGGTATTATTGCTTTTAGTATAGCCTTATTTATAGATACACCTGAAGAATTAAAAGTAATTGCAACTTTCACTGATAAGTTCACCTATATTTTCATCGTTGTCCTCCCTCTTTTATTTCTACTTTATTCAGTAATAAGAAAGAAGAAAGGAGAACAGTATGTTCAAAAAAAGAGTTAAATTACTTTTTATATTATGTACTAGTTCCCTCCTTTCTGGCTGTTGGGATCAAGAACCATTAAGGGAGGCAAGGTTAGCTTATAGTATTGGATCTGATATTACGGAAGAGAATAAACTCCAGCAAACTATCGAGCTCGTAAAAAGTTCAAGCGGAGAGCAATCTTCATTCGAAAATGAAATACATTCAGCAACCGGGCATAACATAAGGGATACAAGCGATGCCCTAAAAAAAAATGTGACTGGGAATATTCGCTATTTCAAATATGGTGTTCAATTACTAGGAACCAAAATTCTAAAAAAAGGTATACTACCCTATTTAGATGTCAGCTTTCGTGACCCAACAAACCCAACTGCTTTAGTAAAACTTATTGCAGTAGATGGTGAAACATCCGAGATACTTGAAAAAAAGAAAGTAGGAAATTTACTAATTGGAGATTTTCTAAAGAAAAAAGTGAAAAGCTTAGAAGATATGAGTGTATTTCCAAAAGAAACTTTAGAAACAGCTGCTACAAAAATGCTAGATCCCGGTAAAGACTTTACCCTCCCCTCTATAAAAATAAAAGGAAAAGAAGTAATTACAAACGGGTTAGCTTTATTTAATAATGATAAATTAACTGGGCATTTACCTTTGAAACACTCTGTTTTATTCGTGTTATTAACCGGAAAAATGGGAACAAGTGCCCGTATAACCCAAAAACTTACTAGCGATGAATCAGAGAAGACATCTGATTATTTAACAATGGAAATTAGCAATCGAAAATTAAAACGAGATTTAAAAATAACAACGGATAAAAAAGGAAATGTTTATGCTCACATTAAGCTTCAATTAAAAGTTATAGCGCTTGAAGCTCCGAGAGATAATCTTTACAAAATGGATGAAAGAGCCAAACTAAACAAAGAATTGTCTAAACAGCTTACGAAAGAGGCTAAAAAGATAACGAAAAAGTTACAAAAAGCAAATTGTGATGCTTTCGGGATTGGCAGACATCTTATCGCTTATCATCCTGACTTATGGAAGAAAAAAAATTGGAATAAAGATTATGCAAAAGTAAAATTCAAACCTGAGGTAGAAGTAAGCATTTTGTATAGTGGTGTCTTAAAATAAAAGGTTGTATGCCACGCGGGCATACAACCTTTTATTTCGTATATCGATAGACAATTGATTCATATGGTCTTAAGTTAAGTTTTGTAATATCCTTGCTGGAATCTTTATAATTCGACAGTAGTATTTCTTGTTTCATTCCATCTAATTGAACATGAGCTGGTACAAAGTACATTATTTCTTCTCCATAGAAGTTATTGATAACAAGTAATACCTCATCATTTATAGTACGTGTATATGCCCAAACCTTAAGATGATTTTCATCTAAAATAGCATATTCTCCTTCTGTAATTACATCATACGTTTTTCTAAGTTCTATTAACTTTTTATAATGATAAAATACAGACTCTTTATCTTCTAATGCCTTCTCTACGTTTATTTCTGTAAAGTTTTCAGCCACTGAAATCCAAGGTGTACTTGTTGTAAAACCGCTGTTTATCTCTTCATTCCACTGCATCGGAGTACGGGAATTGTCACGAGATTTTTGTTTTAAAATCCCGATAATCTCTTCTTTTGATAATCCTTCTTCTAGCTTTATATCGTATATATTTAACGATTCCACATCACGATATTGCTCAATGGACTCGAATTTAGGATTCGTCATACCGATTTCTTCGCCTTGATAAATGTAAGGTGTGCCTTGCAACATATGCATAGCTGTCGCTAACATTTTCGCAGATTCATTTCGGTACTTTCCATCATCACCGAAGCGTGACACTATGCGAGGTTGGTCATGATTACACCAGAACAACGCATTCCATCCTCCGCCCTTTTGCATTTCAATTTGCCAATTAGACATAATCTCTTTTAATTTAATGAAATCAAAATCAGCTTGCGTCCACTTATCTCCATTCGGATAATCTACTTTTAAATGATGGAAACTAAACGTCATACTTAATTCATTACGCTCAGGGTTTGAATATTTAATACAATTATCAATTGTCGTAGATGACATTTCTCCAACTGTAATTACATCTTTCCCTTCAAAAACATTTCGGTTCATCTCTTGTAAATATTCATGAACGCGCGGGCCATCTGTATAATATTTACGCCCATCGCTTGTCGCCGTACTTCCGTCATCATTTAAGAACTGTTGATCTTTTGAAATTAAATTAATAACATCTAATCGGAATCCCGTTACCCCTTTATCAAGCCAAAAACGCATCATATCATATACTTCTTCACGAAGTTTTTTATTTTCCCAATTTAAATCAGCTTGCGTCTCATCAAATAAATGTAAAAAATATTGCTCTGTCTTCTCATCATATTTCCAAGCAGACCCGCCAAACTTAGATTGCCAATTATTTTTTTCATCACGCCAAATATAGTAATTACGATATGGACTATTTTTATCTTCCTTCGCTTCCTTAAACCACTTATGCTCCGTCGAACTATGATTTACAACGATATCCAGCATAATTTCAATATTACGTGCCCTTGCTTCTTCTAAAAGCTCTTCAAACTCTTCCATCGTTCCATAAGATGGATCAATACTGTAGTAATCACTTACATCGTATCCATTATCATTTTGTGGTGATTGGTATATCGGTGTTAACCAAATATAATCTACTCCGAGTTCTTTTAAATAATCTAGTTTTTCTGTAACCCCTTTTATATCACCAGTTTCTTTATTGTAATAGCTATTAAAGCTCTTCGGATAAATTTGATAAACTACACTTTTATGCAAATCCTTCATGTTTAACTTCCTCCTACTTCTGTTTTACTCGTTTTGCAAATAACCATGTTAACGTAAACGGGATTACAACTGCGATAATCATTCCTACAATAAATATTGGAATCGATTTCGGAATGATAGAAATAAATGCTGGTAATCCGCCAATTCCGATAGCAGGTGCTAATACACCATTTAACGTAATAAATATAGCTGCAATAGCCGATCCTATAATTGCTGCATAGAATGGGAATTTATTTCGTAAGTTTACACCAAACATAGCTGGCTCTGTAATACCGAAATATGCTGAAATTGCTGATGTAGATGCCATGCTTTTATCATTTTGATTTTTAGAAATCCAGAACATCGCAAGTGCCGCACTACCTTGCGCAATGTTAGAAAGAGCAATCATTGGCCAAATGAATGTACCACCGTGCTGTGCAATTAATTGTAAGTCGATAGCAATAAACATATGATGCATACCTGTAATTACAAGCGGTGCATATAATGCTCCAAACAATACTGCTCCAACTACTGGTACTGTTTCATATACACCTACTAATCCAACTGTTAATAAATCTCCAATATGACGTGTAACTGGACCAATAATTCCTAATGCTAACACACCTGTTACGACAATCGTTGTAATTGGTACAACTAATAATTGAATTGCATTTGGTACATGTTTCTTTAAGAAGATTTCTACTTTACTTAGTACGAATGCTGCTACTAAGACCGGCAAGATTTGACCTTGATACCCTACCTTTTCAATTTGAAATAATCCTAAAATATCGAAGTACTCAATCTTTTGTCCATCTAAACCAGTTGCTGCTTTACCATAATCCCACGCGTTTAATAAGGCTGGATGCACAAGCATTAATCCCATAACAATCCCTAATATCGGACTACCACCAAAACGCTTCGTTGCTGACCAACCGACAAGTGCTGGTAAGAATACGAATGCTGTATTCGCCATCATATTAATTAAATCCCAAAGCCCACTTAAGTTTGGATATACATCTAATAAATTTTTACCTTCAAAAAATAAGTCCTTCGCTCCTAATAGATTGTTAATTCCCATTAGTAAACCAGCTGTTACGATCGCTGGTAATATCGGCATAAATACATCTGAAAATACTTTTACAAACTTTTGAACTGGGTTTAACTTTTGGTTTCCAGAGTCTTTCACGTCAGCTACTGTCGCTTCCTTCATACCTGCAAGCGTTATCAATTCTGCATATACTCGATCAACATCTCCTGGACCAATTACAATTTGAAATACTCCAGCGTTATGAAACGCTCCCTTCACTAATGAAACAGACTGCAATTTATCGTTATCTATTTTACTTTCATCTTTTAAAGCGATACGGAGCCTCGTTACACAGTGCGCAGCTTGTTCAATATTGTCTTTCCCACCAATATACTGCAACACTTCCTCTGCTGTTTGACGATAGTCTTTCCCCATATTCCCGTCCCTCTTTTCTTTTTTTGATACCGTTTACAATTACATATTAACTCGTATATATAAGTTAGTCAACACTCGTATATACGAGTTTGTGATTTTTTTATAAAAAAAGAGATGAAACGTTATTTCGTTCCATCTCCTTATTTTCTCCGCGCCACATCCGAAAAATGAAAAATATCTAAACGATGGCGTGATTCTGTATATTCGAACTGACTTCCATCATAAAAATGCGTAAAGTTTTTCACAACGACAACATAGTCTGTTCCATTTAAATCTAAATACTCTCTATCGTCCTCTGTACATGGCTGCACTTCAATTACCCTCTGTGAGTAACTAATATGAAGACCTAATTCTTTCTCAATGTATTTATAAATGGATTCCGCTGCAATTTTACTCGTTAATCCAGGAATATATTCCGATACAAAATGATTAATATCCAAAATTACTTTTTCTCCATCAATATTTCGTACTCGTTTAATATGATCTATTTCTGTTTTCTCTTTCACATTTAATAGCTTCGCAACTTCTTTTGTCGCTTTTACTTTCTCCATTTCCACGACTTCTGTAATACAATGGCGTCCTAAACGTTCATTTTCTTCTTGGAAACTTACAATACCACCAAAGTTGAATTCAATGTTTTTTCGCTTTAAAACAAAAACACCTTTTCCATGTATTTTTTGAACATATCCACGCTCTTGTAATAAATCTACAGCTTTTCTTACCGTACCGCGGCTTGCTTCATACTGCTTCATTAATTCAGTTTCGGATGGGATTTTGCATCCCTCTTTTAATTGCTTATTATCAATAGACTTACTGATTTCTGTATAAATTTGTTCATACTTACTCATCATCTACAATAGCCCCTTGTCACCTTCTAATTCTATATGTATTATACCATGCTACACTCTTCTGCCAATCTCTCACTTATTTTCCAGTATAGGAAAAATACAGGAAAATATTTAATCTCTAAAACGTATTTTTATAAAAATTTTTATATTTTTCTTTTCATTCAAAAAAACATGTAGTATACTAACTTCAAAATCAGAGGAGAAAGGGAGCAAAGAACTATGCTTACTTATACAACAATTGTAGTTACATTTGCACAAAAACATCATCATCATACGTAACCCTTGAAACCTAGCGGAAAAATTACGCGTAGGTACAAGGGTTATTCCCGTTGTACCTACGTTAGGCGAAGAGCCATGTAGGTATTTTTTATCTACATGGCTCTTTTTTTATTGCCAAAAAGCTAGTAAAAAATGATGTTTAAGCAAAACTTACTACAAAGGAGTTAACAAAAATGGAAACGAAAAAATGGGGATTATGGATTTTAACAGCTTTTGTAATCGGAAATATGGTTGGCGGTGGCGTATTTATGCTCCCAGCAAATTTAGCACACGTATCAGGTCCAATGGGTTCTACACTCGCATGGAGTATTACAGGCCTTGGCGTATTTATGATTGCACTCGTATTTGGAAATTTAGCAATCCGAAAACCAGAATTAAAAGCTGGACCACAAAGTTATGCTCAAGCGATGTTCCCTTCAAAAAAAGCGGGTAAAGTTGCAGGATATAGTATGGCATGGGGCTATTGGGCTGCGAACTGGGCTGCAACCGCATCTGTTATTATTTCCTTTGCTGGATATTTATCAACATTCTTTCCAGTGTTACAAAGTAAGCAAATTCTTTTTTCAACGAACGGATTTTCACTAGAACTCGGAAAAGGACTAACTTTCCTCGTATGTAGCCTTATGTTATGGGGAATTCAATATATTCTTTCTCAAAATATTGACCGAGCTGGAAATATGAATCTTCTTGCTACCATTGCAAAAATTATTGGATTTACAATGTTTATTGTAATCACATTATTTATTTTCAATGCCTCTAATTTCGGAGACGGTCAAACATTTATGAATGAAGCAGGACAATCAATTTCGTTAGGTGGACAAATCAATTCAGCTGCTATCGCAACACTTTGGGCATTTATCGGTATTGAATCTGCTGTAATGCTTTCTAACCGCGCAAAATCTCAGCGCGATGTAAAAAAAGCTACCATTTTCGGGTTGATTATCGCTCTTCTTATTTACATGTCAATTACTTTACTTACAATGGGAGCTCTCTCGCAAGATGCTTTAAAAGAATCTCAAAAACCATTAGTAGACGCATTAAATTTAGCAATTGGCAATAAAGGCGCCTATATAATGGCTTTACTTGCACTTGTATCTTTATTTGGATCTACAGTTGGCTGGATCGTTGTTAGTTCAGAAGTACCTTACCAAGCAGCAAAGAATGGACTTTTCCCTAAGTTTTTTGCGAAAACAAATAAAAAAGGTAGTCCTTCAAAATCATTATTTATTACAAATGTGATGACGCAAATTTTCTTATTCTCAACGATTTCTGGTACCGTGTCAGAAGCGTATAATTTCGCTATCGTTGTAGCAACATTAGCTTATTTAATTCCATACCTTGTTTCTACGCTGTACCAATTCAAATTGGTTATTACAGGAGAAACGTATGATATAATGCCTGGCTCTCGAATAAAGGATGCGATCATTACTACATTAGCATTTGTATACTCTATTTGGGTTATCAAAACCGGAACTGCTGATTTAAAAACGTTCTTCTTAGGAATTGGATTGTTCGTATTAGGTCTTATTCTTTATCCAGTACTAATGAAAAACTCACAAAAAACGAATTAAAAAAAGAGAAGCTACCAGCTTCTCTTTTTTATTAAAAATCTGTAATTAACTTTTCTTTTAACTCTCCTACAGATAAAGGTTTCGCATAATAAAATCCTTGGACGTAATCACAGCCCATAGATTGTAATAAACTTTCTTGCTCTACTGTTTCTACCCCTTCAGCAACTACTGCTAAATTTAAGCTATGGGCAATTTCAATAACAGATTTTACAATCGTTCGCTCTGGCTGTGCATGATCATAATGAAATTCACGAATAAAATTACGATCAATTTTTACTATATCTAGTGGTAATTGTTTTAAATAATATAAGGAAGAATAGCCCGTTCCGAAGTCATCTAAAGCAATTAAAATACCCATATTTCTTAATTCTTGTAATGTAGCAATAATATAATCAAAATGGCGAACAGCGATACTTTCCGTTACTTCCAAAATTAAACGATTCGGTGGAAAGCCAGTTCTCCTTAAAATGCTACGTACAGATAAAATAAAACGCTTTTGCATTAATTGTTGTATGGATAAATTAACAGATAACTTTAGTCCTTCTTCGTAATCTGGCAATGTTTTAAACAAGCGACATGACTTTTCTAATACCCAGTCTCCTAATTTTATAATAAGTCCAGATTCTTCAGCTACTGGAATAAATTCGCCTGGCGAAATAGACCCTTCTTCTGTCGAACAACGTGCTAAAGCCTCAATACCGGTATATTTCTTCGTTTTCAAATCAATAATAGGCTGCAGTACCACATCTAATTCTTCATCACGAATTGCCTTTTGCAAAGCGAATTCAATTTTCATTCTACGATTTATTTTTGCACGTAACTCATCTGTAAAGAAACACGCGGCATTTCTGCCTTGTTCTTTCGCACTATACATGGCTAAATCCGAATTTTTCAATAGAGTTTCTACATCTTGTCCGTCTTGCGGATATGAACACAGTCCTAGACTAGCTGAAATGTATACTTCATGACCTTCAAGCATAAATGGTGCCTGAAAACACGACAACACAGATGTCGCTAACTGCCTCATTTCATCTTGT
Organism: Bacillus cereus group sp. MS39; assembly: GCF_040448665.1. NCBI lineage: Bacteria > Bacillati > Bacillota > Bacilli > Caryophanales > Bacillaceae > Bacillus > Bacillus cereus group sp. MS39. The sequence goes on from NZ_CP123058.1 coordinate 4,769,200, forward strand.
TTATGATTTTTTGTTAACAGCACAAATTCGTCGCCACCCAGCCTAGCCAGAACGTCTTTCTCTCCTAGCACATAATGCAACCGTGAAGCAACTTCGCTTAAAAGTAAATCCCCTATCATATGACCTAGCGTATCGTTTACTAATTTAAAACGATCCAAATCAAAGTAAATCATACCAAATTCTTTTTTTCCTGCAATCATCTCGTTTACAGTCGTTATTAGCTGCAATCGGTTCGGTAAACTCGTTAAAGCATCATGATACGCAAGCTCCCTATAACGACTTTCACTTAACCGCAACCTCTGTTCTGCTTCTTTCCTACTACTAATATCATTTCGGATCGCGATAAATTGATACGGCTCTCCTTTTTCATTTAAAAACGGAACAATTGTTGTTTTAACCCAATAATACGTCCCATCTTTTGCTTGATTTCGAATCTCACCTCTCCATACTTTTCCGTTCAAAATACGCTTCCATAGAATTTGAAAAAATGTTTTCGGGTGATATCCTGAATTTAAAATACGATGATCTTTTCCTATTAACTCTTCTCGTGTATATTTGGAGATTTTACAAAACTTATCATTTACATATGTAATAAGACCATTTCGGTCTGTAATCGCAACAATTGAAGACTCATCTAATGCTAACTTTAAATCTCGCAATGAAGAGTCATATAATGCATGACCTCTTTGTTCTAGCATGCGCATCTCTCCTTGCTTCCTATCTGACTAAAACACAACTTGTTTCTCTTCATAGAAATAGAGATATTTCATTTCTTAATAATAGCTATTTGCATTCATCACATTTTGAAATATGCCGATTAAAATAACATAATATTATTTGTAATAAAAAGCAATATAATACCATTTCAATTATAAACAGTAGTTTCTTATCGCTATAATTAGCTTACTTTATTATAATTCATTCTCTTACATTCCTTTATAGCTAGCTCTATACAATGCCTATTCCCTATTAATCCCGCTCATATCTAACCTCTTTACTTTACTAGCGAAATAGAATTTCGAGCACACTATACAACTATTCACGGATAATAATATAAAAGTTAAAATTAGTATATATGTTTTTGAATTACAATAACAAAATATTAACATATTTTCACCTTTATTTTGGAAATATTTTATAAATACTTTATTAAACTAAAAAAAGAGGAAAGCCTCTTTTTTAGTTTAATACGGATATGGTATTTGCTGATACCCCGGATATGGAGTTGGATATGGTGCTGGGTATGGCGCTGGATAAGTTACTGGGTACGGTGCTGGATAGTAGCCTCCACTTGCTGCACCCGTTAATGCGCCAGCTGTAAGTCCACCTAACACGCCTCCAGCAAAACTTCCTGGGAAAAATCCGCCGCCCCATGAGCCGCCACCCCAGCCCCATCCGCCTCCGTGATGGTGGTGATGATCATAGTGATTGTGCCCTCCATGATGGTGATGTCCGCCGTTATGGTTGTGCCCTCCATGAGGATGATGATTACGATAATACAATCCGTTATTTTCTATATAATTCATGTTTCCCCTCTCCTTTTCCATTTTCTCATCTTAATAGGTATTGTATGGATAGTACGGACCTTGTTAGTAACCTATATAATTAAGAAGAATCCGCGTAATAAAGATAACTATATCCTGGTCTTCATCATGCACCTGCTACAAATCCATGATATGGTTATCCCCTTTCCTATATAAAGGGCAAGGGTTTTGTCCCTCCTACACTGTTTATTAACCAGCAAATAGCTGGATAATAACGTCACAGTATAATGTATGTAGGACAAATGCGGAAAGCATGGGGAAAATGTCTATATTTTGTAAAAAAAACAAAACACTTTATAATAAGAATGTCGGATTATACCTTTTTATATAAGAAGTCTATACTTAAGAAAGATTAGAGGAATTTTATAGAAATGAAGAAGCCTATCGTTCAATTACTATCAATATTTGTAATTATATCTATCGTTCTTTTCCTATTAAATACATCATTTATTTCGTTATATACATTTGTCGGCGCTCTCTGGTCCATCACAATCATAGGAATTTCATTCGTTATTTTCATCGAAAATAGGTCTCCTCAAAGCACCTTAGCGTGGTTTTTAGTATTAGCACTTCTTCCCGTTATAGGGGTGCTTTTATACTCTATTTTCGGTCGTAGCCGTTGGAGAAGGAAAAAACATCTCCATCGTTCAGAAGAACAAAGAAAATTATTCCGTGAAATATTAGAAGGAAGACGACTAGAATTAGCACTCACAGTCCCCTTACATGAACGTTCTGTACATTTAACAGAAGTCGTACAAAAATTTGGAGGCGGGCCTGCCGCAGATAGAACGACGACAAAACTTTTAACAAATGGAGATCAAACATTCTCAGAAATTTTGCAAGCTATCGAGCAAGCAAAACATCACATACATATTCAATACTATATTTATAAATCTGATGAGATTGGTACGAAAGTTCGAGATGCTTTAATAAAAAAAGCAAAATCTGGTGTTATTGTACGCTTTCTTTATGATGGACTCGGAAGTAATACGTTAAGAAGACGCTTTTTAAAACCTATGAAAGAAGCTGGTATTGAAATTGTAGAATTTGACCCTATTTTTTCAGCTTGGTTACTTGAAACTGTCAATTATCGTAACCATCGAAAAATCGTTATTGTAGATGGAGAAATCGGTTTTACTGGTGGACTCAACGTCGGTGATGAATATCTTGGCCGTTCAAAAAAATTTCCCGTTTGGCGTGATAGTCATTTAAAAATAGAAGGAAAAGCGTTATATAAATTACAAGCAATTTTTCTAGAAGATTGGCTCTATGCCTCTAGTGGATTGAATACTTATTCTTGGGATCAATTTATGAATAGACAATACTTCCCAGGTAAAGAAATTTCAAGTGCAGAAGGTGCTGTGCAAATTGTAGCCAGCGGGCCTAGCTCAGATGATAAAAGCATTCGCAATACATTATTAGCTGTTATGGGATCTGCAAAAAAATCGATTTGGATCGCTACACCTTACTTTATTCCAGATCAAGAAACTTTAACATTATTACGTTTAAGTGCAATATCTGGCATAGATGTACGCATTTTATATCCTGGTAAAAGTGATAGTATTATTAGTGATCAAGCATCTCAGTCCTACTTCACTCCGCTTTTAAAAGCTGGTGCTTCCATTTATAGTTATAAAGATGGTTTTATGCATGCAAAAATTGTACTCGTTGATGATAAGATCGCGACAATTGGAACGGCAAATATGGACGTACGCAGCTTTGAGTTAAATTATGAACTTATTAGCGTACTATATGAATCAGAAACCGTTCATGATATTAAACATGATTTTGAAGACGACTTTAAGCATTCCACTGAAATTAAATGGAACGCATTCCAAAAAAGAAGTATCAAAAAACGAATATTAGAGTCTTTCATGCGACTCATTTCTCCTTTACTGTAAGCAATCAATGTAATATTGATTGCTTTTTCTTTTCCATTTCTCCTCTCTCCTTTTCTTTGCATACCATATTAAAACAAGTTATCATAAGATGTATTACTTTATGAAAATAATGTTAGGTGGGAAATACATGTTAGAACAATTTCATATACATGCTGATTTAAAACAACAGCTCTCAACCATTCACGAAAAAAATAAACAAGAAGCTGGTGAAAATGCACATTTAATTGGAAAGAAAATATATAAAGCATCTGATAACAGCATTATTGAAGATGCTATTACAGCGCTTCTTCTTGGCAAAAACATTCTATTAAAAGGGCCGACTGGTAGTGGTAAAACAGTACTAGCTGAAACTCTTTCTTCTTTATTCCAAAAACCAATGCATAGCATTAACTGTTCTGTTGACCTAGATGTAGAAGGTATTTTAGGATACAACACACTACAAACGAAAGATGGCGCATCTGAAGTTACATTCGTTAACGGCCCTCTTATGAAAGCAATGAAGAACGGTCATTTCCTATATATTGATGAAATCAATATGGCAAAACCTGAAACGTTACCACTTCTTCACGGTGCATTAGATTACCGCAAAATGATTACAAATCCATTTACACAAGAGGTTGTATATGGCGATGACGAGTATCGTGTAATTGCAGCAATTAATGAAGGTTACGTTGGAACAAGTGAACTAAACGAAGCATTAAAAAACCGTTTCGTTATTATTGAAGTTCCATACATTCAAGGTGACACATTAAAAGAACTATTACTATCTGAATCAAAATTAAATGATGTTGCAACAATTGAAAAGTTCGTTGCATTTGCAAGCGACCTTATGCCATTAGCTCGTGATGGACGTGTAAGTGAAGAAGCAGCAAGTATTCGTGGCATTATCGACGCATGTGATTTAGGTGTATATATTCCTGTTATGCGTGCAATTGAACGTAGTATTATCGCAAAATTAAACGATGAAACAGAACAAATGACTGTCCGTGAATTAGCAGAAAGTTATTTCTTTGAGGGATAATTCATGAGACAAATTTTTAGTGACAAAAAAATTGATGCGTCGCTGTTTCTACAAATGGAAAACTTAATGTATGCTCTTCTAAAAGAAGAAGATGCCTACCTTGAGTATGGCTATAAAGCATACTACGACGAAATTGAAAAAAAGGTTGTCATTAGTCACTTTTGGGATGATCGAAAAGAAGAGGATACAGTAATCGGATTAAAAAGCGAAGTGTTTTTAAAAGCACTTGGTAATAAACATTACTCGGACATGACTTTAATTCGTTCTTATGCGATTGAATTACAAGAATCACCCTTAAAAAAGTTTTTAACACAATTATTTGTTCTATTAGAAGATTTACGTGTTGAGGAAATCGTAAAAAACTTACGCCCTGGCACAAAGCATGTTTTTAAAAGAAGAAAAGAAATGTATCGCAATTACTTTGGTTCACAAAATGAAATCAATCGTGTTCGTAACTATCACGGTGATCGTCTATTTTGTCTCTGCTATCTTTCAATAACGAGCGATAAATATGAAATGTTTAATAATGAATATTTCGAGCAAATTGAAGCAATTTTGCATGAAACATTCCAAGCTCGTAATACAGAAGACATTATGTATATCGTTGAAAAAATTCGCTATCGTTTAGAAGGACTTCTTGAAAGTGATATGCTTAATAATTATTTCGGACATGCTCCGCTTTATTTATCTGTCATTGCAGACGAAAAGAACTGTCGCGTCGAAGATTTAGCAAATGATGATACGCAGCTCATAGATGACGATGAAAATAAGAACAAAATGGATGAAAGTTTCTCCACATGGCATCGTGAAAATAAAAACAATGAAAACGAGAACTTTTTACGCTTTGAATTAGAAAGCGGAACAAAAACAAACATGATGGGCGATACTGCTCGCGAATCAGAAGATGGCGACCAAGCACTTGGTTCTGTACAAGGTACTTCTCAAAAGAGTACACAATCCAACTTTGATGGCGCTGATACAGAAGAAGCAAGAGCTTCACACGCTTCTAGCCAAAATGATGGTGCATACGGTAAGTATAACGTTGGTGCTTCTCATACATTTAAAGAAGCTCGCAAATCAAATCCTGATGAAAAAAAGGATTACCAAGCTATCAAATCAGTCGTTAATAAAGATGTAAAAGAATTAAAGAAAATTATCGAAAAAACGATTGAAAATAAAACGAATGCAAATAGTGATAAATATTACGGAAGACTTCGTAAGAAATTCCTTCGTATTTATACTGAAAAGCAGCCACGGATGTTTTATAAAAAAGGACAAGAATCACAAGAACTTGACGTTGCATTCCAATTACTAGTGGACTGCTCTGGTTCTATGTATAACAAGATGGAAGAAACGAAAAAGAGTGTGGTCCTATTCCATGAAGCGTTGAAATCTTTAAAAATCCCGCACGCTATTAGCGGATTTTGGGAAGATGCTTCTAGTGCTAAGCCTGAAGATAAGCCGAACGTTATCCATGAAGTTGTAACGTATAAAAACTCAACGTTACCAAACGTCGGTCCAGAAATTATGCAGCTTCGCGAAGAAGAAGATAACCGCGACGGATATATTATTCGTATCGTTTCTGAAAAACTTGCAAAAAGACCAGAAAAACATAAATTCTTACTTGTCTTTACAGACGGTGAGCCTTCTGCGCTAGACTATCAACAAGACGGTATTTTAGATACGCATGAAGCTGTCAAACTTGCTCGTAAAAGTGGTATGGAAGTAATCGGAATCTTCATCGAAGAAGGCGAAGCGAAAGAAGCCACTTATCAATTAATGAAGAACATTTATAACCATCACTTCTTAGTTGCAAATCATGCTGAAGATTTACGTCTGAAGATTAAACCACTATTGAAAAAGTTACTACTGAAGACGATTGAATAGAAAAACAGGAGCGTTTTCGCTCCTGTTTTTTCTTTCAATCACTTTGTTTCTGATTGAAACTTATATGGAATGGCTACTTCTAATAATGCCTCGAATCCGCCATCGTAGAATGGGAATCGTTCATTTGCGATCGTTCGATTCACCCACTCTATTGCAGAAATTTCTTCTTCATCTCCCGCAATCAGTTCACCTTTTACTACATTTGCTCGGAATGTAAAAAGTATCGCATGATTCCCTGATTCTTCAAAGAATTTTTCATTGATCGCAACAAGTCCACTTGCCAGAACCGTTAAACCTGTCTCTTCTTTTACTTCCCTTACTAGAGCTTCCTCTAACGTTTCACCCTTTTCAACAGCCCCGCCTGGCAATGACCAAACGTTTTGTTCTACATTATGTACCATTAATATTTTATCTGTTTCTTCATCATGTATTAGTGCGTATACGACGTCAACTCTTTGCATGTTCCTTTTCTCCTTCAATTAACTCATCCATTGTAAATAAAGAATGTAGCTGTAAGCCATCTTTTAATAAGTTTACTTTTCCCTCTTTCGTTCGTTCAATCACGCCTAGAACATGATGGACTTTCGCACCTAGTTCTCTTAAATCTTTCGTACTTAATAATATTTGACCACCTGTCGTGATAACATCTTCAATAACACAAACATTCTTCCCAGTAATATCAACACCCTCTGCCAACTTACATGTGCCATACTTCTTCGCTTCTTTCCTTTCAAATACAACAGGTATACCTGTTTGTAAAGATAATGCTGTTGCTACTGGAATTCCGCCCATCTCTAAACCTGCGAGTACTTCTGTCTCAGGAGGAATGAGCTCTTTCAATTGTTTAGCAATTTCTAATAACAGTACTGGATTAGATTCAAATAAGTACTTATCAAAGTATTGATTTGATACTTGTCCTGATCGAAGCTTAAATGTTCCCGTTAAACGCGACGTATTGTAAATTCCCTTTGCTAACTCCCATTTCTCTATTCTCTGTCTCCCCTTTACACACAAATTAACTCATTCTATCATATTTGTATTTTTTTGCATATTCCTAAAATACGAATAAAAAAGGTCGATTCCTAAGAATCGACCCTTCCTATTAATTCATCACTAACTCAGCTGTGAGCTTTTTTTTTAACTTAGCCAACATGTCCGTTGTCATTTTGTCTAAATCGTATTCTGCTTTAAAGCCCCACTCTTTCATTGCTGCTGTTGCATCAATAGAGTTTGGCCAGCTATCAGCGATTGTTTGACGAGCAGGATCTACAGCGTAATCCATTGTAAACGTCGGAATGTGTTTACGAATTGATGCTGCGATTTGCTCTGGCTCAAAGCTCATTGCTGTAATATTGAACGCGTTTCTATGCACAAGTTTACTTGGATCAGCTTCCATTAATGAAATGATCGCTTGTAAAGCATCTGGCATATACATCATATCCATGTATGTTCCTTCTGCAATGTATGAGGTGTATGCGCCTTTTTTAATCGCCTCATAATAAATTTCAACTGCATAGTCAGTTGTTCCGCCTCCTGGAGGAGCTACGTAAGAAATTAAACCTGGGAAACGTACACCGCGCGTATCAACGCCAAACTTTTGATGATAATAATCACATAGTAATTCTCCTGCTACTTTGTTTACCCCATACATCGTAGTAGGACGCTGAATTGTATCTTGTGGCGTATTATCTTTCGGCGTTGATGGACCGAATGCACCGATAGAACTTGGCGTGAAAAACTTACAGTTTAATTCACGAGCTGCTTCTAATGCATTTACAAGTCCGCCCATATTTAAATTCCAAGCAAATAACGGATTTTTTTCTGCTGTTGCTGAAAGTAAAGCTGCTAAATGAATAATTGTATCTACTTCATTACGCTTTGCGATATCATGTAGTTTTTGTCCATCTGTTACATCTAACGTTTCAAATGGACCAGACGTTACTACTTCACTATCTGTTTCACGAATATCTGTTGCAATAACATTTGATGCACCGTATACATCACGAAGTTTCATTACTAGTTCAGAACCAATTTGCCCTAAAGAACCGGTTACTAGAATTTTTTTCATTTTCCCCACTCCTCATTTGCAAGCTATTCAAAAGATGTCGTTACTTAAATAATGCCCATTTCTTTCCCTACTTTTTCATACTTACGAATTGCTTCATCTAACATTTCTTTCGTATGAGCTGCTGTAGGCATATTACGAACGCGTCCTGTTCCTTTAGCTACAGTTGGGAACACGATAGATTTTGCATATACGCCTTCTTCATTTAGACGTTTACTAAATTCTTGTGTTAATACTTCGTCACCAATAATACAAGGTGTAATTGGCGTTTCACTTTCTCCAATGTTAAAGCCAAGTTCTTTTAACCCTTGTTTTAAATAGCGGCCATTTTCCCATAAACGATCATGTAACTCTGTGCTTTCCATTAAAATTTCAATTGATCGCATACATGCAGCTGCATCAGCTGGTGTTAATGCTGTAGAGAATAAGAATGGACGTGAACGAACTTTTAACCAGTCAATTAAGTTTTGTTTCCCTGCTACATATCCACCAATTACCCCAATTGCTTTTGATAATGTACCAATTTGGAAATCAACTTTATCAGATAGACCGAAATGCTTTACAGTTCCTGCACCTTTTCCAAGTACACCTGAACCGTGTGCATCATCTACGTATGTCATTAAATCTAATTCTTCTGCAATCTCAACAATCTCTGGTAATTTTGCAACATCTCCATCCATTGAGAAGACACCGTCTGTAATTACCATTAATTTATTGTAAAGACCTGATTCTTTCGCCGCGATTGCTTTTTGGCGTAAATCTTCCATATCAGAATGTTTGTAAACAATAATTTTTGCCTTTGATAGACGACTACCATCAATGATAGAAGCATGGTTTAATTCGTCTGAAAGAATCGCATCATTTTTATCCATAACGGCTGAAATCGCTGCCATATTACAGTTAAATCCTGATTGGTAAGCAATTGCTGCTTCTGTATGTTTAAACTTTGCAATTGTCTCTTCTAATTTAATATGCAAATCTAAAGTACCGTTAATTGTACGAACAGCTCCTGCTCCAACACCGTACTTATGAATTGCACCAATTGCTGCTTCTTGCAAACGGCTATCTGTTGCTAACCCAAGATAGTTGTTTGAAGATAAGTTAATATATTCTTTTCCGCCAATTGTAATGATCGGTCCATTTGAACTCTCAAGCGGATCAATTACGTTATAAAGCCCCTTTGCTTTTAAATCCTCTAAATTTTCTTCTAAAAATTTCGCAAGTGTTTTACTAGACATTGTGAAGCCTCCCATCGTTCATGTAAGCGGATTATTGTCTTAATAGTTCTAATAATCCCTCTACTAGCTTAACACGTTTTCAGAATTTATTATAGAAAAATAGTTTAAAGTAACCGCTTACAATTCTAGATTATATATGATTCATTACAAGAAATCTATCATTTACTTTTCATATTTGATAGAATAAAAAAAATATTTAAGGGGGCTTCAATCATGGCATTTACTGAATCTGATGTATATAATAACGAAGCATTTTTTAAACAATATATGAAACGAAGATACCGAGAAAATAGCCCAAATGAGTCACTTGAAAAACCAGCCTTCTTTCAACTCATTGATGATGTGAAAGGAAAACAAATCCTTGATTTAGGCTGCGGAGACGCTAAATTCGGTGAGGAGTTATTAGAAAAAGGCTGCCACTCTTACACTGGTATTGAAGGCTCCGAACTTATGTATGAAAAAGCTAAAAAACAGCTAGAAAATAAAAATGGCTCCGTCCATTTTTTAAACCTTAAAGACTACACATACCCTCCTGCTACTTTTGATTTAGTAACATCTAGACTCGCCTTACATTATATTGAACATCTTGATATCATTTTTCAAAATGTGTTTCAAACTTTAAAAACAAATGGAACCTTTACCTTTAGCGTTCAACATCCCGTTATTACCTCTTCATTTGAAAGCTTACAAATGAGTGGTAAAAGAACTAGCTGGCTCGTCGATGATTATTTTAAACTAGGCAAACGGGTTGAACCATGGATTGACCAGGATGTTATTAAATATCATCGCACAACAGAAGAGTATTTCACATTGTTACAACAAGCCGGATTTACAATTACATCCTTAAAAGAAGCTACACCAAATCAAACTTATTTTCAGAGCGAAGAAGAATATGAACGACGTTTACGAATTCCCCTCTTCCTCTTATTCTCTTGCGAAAAATAAAAAAGACGATGAATCCTCATCGTCTTTTTTCATTAACTCATTGCCTGAGCAACCTCTTTACGTACACGTCTTCCTTTTCCATGCGGAATACAAAGTGGTGTCCCAAATAATGGATCCGTACTGATTTGACACTCCATTCGGAATACATCACGTACTAGCTTCTCATCTACTACTTCTTCCGGCTTACCTTGTGCATATATTTGTTTATCTTGAATGGCTACAATATTGTCTGCATAGCGGCATGCTAAATTTAAATCGTGTAATACCATAACAATTGTTCTTTGTTCTGTTTCATTTAATTCAAATAATAAATCTAGCACTTCAATTTGGTGAGTCATATCTAAATATGTAGTAGGCTCATCCAGTAAAATGATATCTGTATCTTGTGCAAGCGTCATTGCAATCCAAGCACGTTGACGTTGTCCACCTGAAAGAGCATGCACATCACGCTCAGCAAATTCTGTCATACCTGTTGCTGCGAGTGCTTTTTGTACCATTTCCTCATCTTTTTCTGACCATTGCTTCAACCATGTTTGATATGGATAACGCCCTTGCTTTACAAGCTGCAATACTGTAAGTCCTTCTGGCGCTTGCGGTCCTTGCGGCAAAATTGCCATTTGACGAGCAATTTGCTTCGTTTGCATACTTTGAATGGCTTGATTATCTAGCAAAATGTCACCAGTTGTTGGCTTTAATAATCTAGCTAGTGAACGTAATAAAGTTGATTTTCCACAACCGTTAGAACCGATAAAGATTGTAATTTCGCCTTTTGGAATTTCTAAATTCAACTCATCAATAATAATTGCTTCACCATAAGACAGCGTCAAACGTTTCGTCTCCAATGCTTTTTGCATATTCATCTCCCTTTATGAATTCCGACTTTTATAAAGTAAATAAATAAAATAAGGTGCACCAATTGCTGATGTAAATACCCCTGCTGGAATTTCAAGTGGGGTAAAAACTGTACGCCCGATTAAATCTGCAGCAAGTACTAAAATTGCACCAACAATAGCCGCAACTGGGAGTAATGCACCGTATAAAGAACCAACTAGTCTTCGTGAAATATGAGGTGCCATTAAACCGACAAATCCAATTCCTCCGGCAAAGGCAACTGCTCCGCCAATTAAAGCTGTACTAAGTAATAACATGAATACGCGTGACTTCGTTAAAGGAACACCAAGTCCTACCGCAATATCATCCCCTAGCTCTTGCGCATTTAAATGCCTAGCAGCTATAAATGATATTACCGTTAAGATGAGAACCCACGGCGCAAGTACCATAACATTTTGCCATGAAGAACCGTAAACAGTACCTGTAATCCATACATTCGCTTGACTCGCTTGATAAATAGGCGCTAACAACATAAACAAAGTCGTTGCCGCTTTCGTTAACGCCCAAAAACCAACACCAATTAAAACGAGACTAATCGGTGATAATCCGTCATTTCTCCATGCAAATAAATATACAAAAAGCGCTACAATCGTTGCCCCAGCAAAGGCTGCGAGCGGCATATAATGAATGCTTACGGTTAGCGCATTGTTTTTATCACTAAATATAGCTAAAAAGAGTACAACTGCGACACTTGCACCACCTGTAATTCCGATGATATCTGGAGAAGCAAGTGGATTTCGAACGAGCCCTTGTAAAATACAGCCTGCTATAGCAAGCGCGATTCCTACAAGAATGGCAATTAAAATACGTGGCATACGAAACTTATTTACAACCATATTTGACATTGCGTCGCCATTTCCGATAATCGCTTGCCATACGTCATAAGGAGCGATCTTCATATCCCCCATGCCTGCACTCGCAAAAAACAATCCTATTAAAACAACTAATAAACTTACTAAGACGATACAAGCTCGTTTATACATTAAAAATGAGAATCCGTCTTTTCCTATTCGAAACGGGATATACTTCTTCATTTGCTAAGCCCTCTCTTACGTGCAATATAAATAAAGAATGGAGCCCCGATAAATGCTGTCATAACCCCTACTGGTACTTCTTGTGGCATAATGACATATCTTGCTGCTATATCAGCCAAGATTAATAATATTGCCCCTAATAATCCGCTATACGGCACTCTCCATCTGTGGTCGACTCCAACAAGAAATCTAGCAAAGTGCGGAGTAACAATTCCTATAAACCCAATGGGACCAGCAACCGCAACTGAACCACCAGACAACAGTACAATAATAAGTAACACGAATGATTTCATTAAAATTGTTCGTTGTCCAAGTCCTTTCGCAACATCTTCCCCCATCATTAACGTATTTACTTTCCCCGCCATCATAAGAGATGCAATCCAGCCTATTAATAAATACGGGAATACAGATTGTAAAATTTCTAACTTTCTCCCTTGCACAGATCCGGCAAGCCAAAATAATACTTCTTCAAGCGCCTTTTCATTTAAAACAAGTAATCCTTGTGTTAATGATGAAAATAATGCACTAATTGCCACCCCTGCTAAAGTTAACTTAAGAGGCGTCGTCCCCTCTTTTCCTAAAGAACTAGAAGCAAATACAAGTACAGCTGCAACTGCTGCCCCTAAAAAGGCAATCCACGTGAAAGCTGATAATGATGTTACGGAAAAAATAACAATTGCTACAACTATGAAGAAAGCAGCACCTGAATTTAATCCAATAAAATCTGGAGAAGCAAGTGGATTCTTCGTTAAAGTTTGCATAAGACAACCTGCAATGGCTAAACTAGCACCAACACTAGCTGCAATTAATGCCCTTGGTAGACGCACATTTTGAATAATAATATGTTCATTGGAACCATTAAAATGAAAAAAAGCATCTAACGCTAATTTCCAACTCGTATTTGTATATCCGAAAATAATACTTCCCCAAATACAAGTAATTACTGCAATGATTCCAACAAATAACCCAATCCATTTTGCTTGATTTGTTTTTAATAACATGCAGCGTTTCCCCTTCAATGTATAATGATACGTTGTAAGTGTATTTCAACTTAATTCTCATTGTCAACGATAATGAGAACTATTTTCATTGATATGTATTGACAATCAAAAGATAAAAGCTTAATATCATGCTTGCTATTGAAAAAACTTCTCAGTATGTAGGGGGTACATAATGAAATTCGTGCAAAAGAAATCGTTTACAGTATTTGTATTTTTACTAGCCTTTTCACTACTTTTAAGTGCTTGTGGAAAATCAAATACGAAAGAAGAAACAAAAGAAGATACGAAAAAAGAAATGATTACGGTTGAACATGCAATGGGTAAAACAGAAGTTCCTGCGAATCCAAAACGTGTAGTTATTTTAACAAATGAAGGAACTGAAGCTTTACTTGAACTAGGTGTGAAACCAGTTGGGGCTGTAAAATCTTGGACTGGTGATCCATGGTATCCACATATTAAAGATAAAATGAAAGATGTAAAAGTTGTTGGTGATGAAGGACAAGTGAATGTGGAAACAATCGCTTCTTTAAAACCAGACTTAATTATCGGTAACAAAATGCGTCACGAAAAAGTGTATGAGCAACTAACAGCGATTGCACCTACTGTGTTCTCTGAGACGCTACGTGGTGAATGGAAAGACAACTTCAAATTTTATGCGAAAGCATTAAATAAAGAAAAAGAAGGTCAAAAGGTTTTAGCTGATTACAATAAAAGTATGAAAGATTTAAAAGCCAAACTAGGTGATAAAGTAAATCAAGAAATCTCTATGGTTCGCTTCATGCCTGGTGATGTTCGTATTTATCATGGCGATACATTCTCTGGTGTTATTTTAAAAGAACTTGGATTTAAACGTCCTGGAGATCAAAACAAAGATGATTTCGCAGAACGCAATGTATCTAAAGAGCGTATTTCTGCAATGGATGGTGATGTATTATTCTACTTCACATTCGATAAAGGCAACGAGAAAAAAGGCTCTGAATTAGAAAAAGAATATATCAATGATCCTCTATTTAAAAACTTAAATGCAGTAAAGAATGAAAAAGCATACAAAGTTGACGACGTTATTTGGAATACAGCTGGTGGTGTAATGGCTGCTAACCTACTACTAGATGACATTGAAAAACGCTTTGTTAAATAATACACCTCTAACCAGCTCCCTTCTATGGAGCTGGTTTTTTCATTTCACTGAAGTGTCACATTATTTCATTTTGTATTTTTATTCCCAATATGTTATATTATAAAAGTAAATAGAATATATTTTCTCTATATCAGAATAAATGTTTTAATCTAAATTTTCTGATTAATCATTATTTTATTTTCTTTTAGAATTCAATTATTACATTTGAAAACGCTTATCATCTCGTTTTCAGGGCAAAATACAGTAACGGTTGAAGAAAAATAGAACTTTTCTAGAAATTTTCTTTCTATTTCCATATAATTCTATTGACTTCTAAATATTTTGTGAATTAAAATAATTACATAAATATCCGTTATACAGGATTAGGGGGAAACAAAAATGGATGCAGCTTTAAAATTAGAAAAAGCTGGAGAACAACAATCACCAAAAAAACATCCACCAGGATTATATTTGTTGTTCTTAACAGAAATGTGGGAAAGATTTAGTTATTATGGAATGCGTGGCCTTTTAGTCCTTTATTTAACAACTGCTGCCGTTAGTGGCGGATTAGGATTTGATAAGGCAGTCGCAGTGCAATTATATGGTACTTTTACAGCAGCAGTATATTTCATGCCAATTATAGGCGGATGGCTAACTGATCATTATATTACAAGACGTCATGCCATTACTCTCGGCGGAATTATTATGGCGATTGGTAACTTTGTACTATTCTCCATGAATACAAAAACAGGACTATTCCTTGGATTAGTACTATTAGTTATTGGTAATGGATTCTTCAAACCAAATATTTCTACACTGTTAGGTGAATTGTATGACGAAAATGATTCACGTCGTGACAGTGCATTTACTATCTTCTATATGGGTATTAACGTAGGTGCTTTCTTCGCTCCACTTATTTGTGGATTTTTAGCAGAAGATTTCTTTAAAACAAGCGTTGATGGCGTTATGGTTATGGGATATAAATATGGATTCTTAGCAGCTTGTATCGGTATGATTATTGGACAAATTGTTTTCAACTTATTAGCTCCTCGCTACCTTGGTACAGCAGGAACAACAGTTGTTGGTAAAAAAACAAAAAATCAACCTGCAATCGAAAAGAAACCTTTAACAAAACAAGAAAAAAATCGCACTTGGGCAATTGTAATTTTAACTTGTTTCGTTGTATTCTTCTGGGCAGGCTTTGAACAAGCTGGTAGTTCTTTAACACTTTATACAGATAAATTTGTTGATCGTACAATTTTCGGATGGGAAGTTCCAACATCTTGGTTCCAATCCGTTAATCCAGCATTCATCGTACTACTTGCACCATTCGTATCTATGCTATGGTTAAAACTTTCTAAATCAAAACGTGGCGATTTAAAAGTACCAACAAAAATGGCATTTGGTATGATTTTACTAGGTATAGGTTACCTTGTTTTAACATTAGCGGTTCTAAAAACTGGAAGTACTGAAGCTGATATAACTGTTAAAGCAAACTTATTATTCATCGTTATCACTTATATGTTCCATACAATTGGCGAACTATTCTTATCACCAATCGGTCTATCAATGGTAAGTGCAATTGCACCTGTTAAATTAGCATCATTACTAATGGGTGTATGGTTAGCTGGTTCAGGTATGGCTAACTGGTTAGCTGGTAAGCTTGCTTCCTTTACACAATCATTAGGTTATCTTGAAGTATTTGCAAGTATCGGTATTATCGTTATCGTCCTAGGAGTTGTACTTCTTCTCTGCTCTAAAAAAGTTGCAAGTATGATGGAATAACACAAAAAAGACGCTTCTAAACATTTAGAAGCGTCTTTTCTATTACTTCTCCTCTAAAGCCGTCACGTTCACGTGAACGCTTTCTCCAGGATTAGATACATCATACACTTGAGCAACTCCACTCTGCTCGTCACAGCTCTCAATCCATACTGGTACGCCCTCATATGTAACGTCAATGCTACTTGAAGAAGATAAGATTTGTTTCACACGTTTTACATCCATACTACTATTCCTCCTTTTACTTACTACACTCCTTTCTATCTTTTCTTTTCCCTTTAGAATATATTCCATACAGTAGCATGTTAATTGGTAGCCTTTTCTTCCTTACATGCTAATATTTACTCTCGTATTACCTTTCTGACAAATAAAAAAAGACGTATATTCCACACGTCTTTTTCCATAATATTCAAATTTTAAGAAAATAATGTTTTTACAACTTCACTTACTTTATCATTATGAATTTGATAATACACTTCTAGTCCTCGTCTTTCAAAGCGTACTACTTTATTTTGTTTTAATTTCGTTAAATGTTGCGAAACCGTTGATTGTGGAATTTCTAACACTTCCTGTAATTGTGTTACATTACAAGTGCCACGTTGCATTAGTTCCATTACTAGACGTAGACGCAACGGATGCGCTAACGCTCTTAACATTTGTACATCTTCTTCTGAAATACGACATTCGAATTGATTTTGGCTCATAAAGTTCCCCTCATTTTCGTTTTTATTTTCTTTTTATTTATTTATATATCTGTTCTTATATTTCCTGTTACGACATAACTTTATCAACCTATAAAGCTGAAAATTTTTTCCACCTTTATCAGCAAAAAATTCAGGAAAAATTCCTTACTGATTTTGAATATTATACTATATGATATAATGAAAAAGCAAAAGTAAGGGCTATGAATACTTTGCTTACAAACGTTGTTTTATCAAGCTTTTTGTTATATTTTCACCTCACTGCAACGTACAGTAATGATATTGTAAAATACCGTCTATAATTGATAACCTATCGTAACGTATTTGGGTTATATTTAACCTCTTTGTTATGCTAAAAGGAATTTTCAGTAAAAAAGATAATGTAATATTAAAAATTGACTTATTGTTGTTTTAATTCGTATTGTACTTGCTCAGACTGTTATTCAAAACTTCCTATTAAATGCATTTGCCTTCTCTTTCTTACTAGATCAACTCAGACCAGCATGTGACCCCTATCAAATTTCAACATCATATATACTTAATGCAAAGACGTCATCTAACATATAAGATTAATGATATACGAACAAAGAAAACAATATAGAAATAACTTCAAAAAGCAAACTCAAATAGATTTGAGTTTGTTTTTTGTCTACTTTATGAACAAAGCATTTCTTTTAATACTATTATGGAATAATTATACTTTTTTACGTTGACAATAGTGTTGAAGGAGAATATACTAAGCATGTAAGTTGATTGTGAATTGTTTCACAAATAATGTGAATTTCTTCACATAAAATAGATAGGAGTTGTCATTATTATGAGTACTTGGACACAAATTTATGACCCATTAAACAATATTTGGTTATCTGCACTAATCGCAGCACTTCCAATTTTCTGCTTCATCATTTGTTTAATGGGACTAAAAATGAAAAGTTACATGGCTGGTCTTTACAGTGTGATTGTCGCTATTATTCTTGCTATATTCGTTTATAAAATGCCAGCAACCGTAGCTGTAGCATCTGCCGGATTCGGTGTTTTATCTGGATTTTATCCAATTTGTACTATCGTTATCGCAGCAATTTTCCTTTACAAATTAACTGTTAAAACAGAGCAATTCAACATCATTCGTGATAGTATTTCAAGCATTACAAATGATCAACGTTTACAAGTATTATTAATCGCTTATTCTTTCGGTGCTTTCTTAGAAGGCGCAGCTGGTTTAGGGGTTCCAGTTGCTATTACAGCTGCATTACTTGTAGGTATGGGCTTTAATCCATTAAAAGCAGCAGGTATTTGTTTAGTAGCTAACATCGCTGGTGGTGCTATGGGTGCTATGGGTATCCCAGTCACAGTACCAGCACAATTAACTGAGTTAGACGCATTAACTATCGGTCGTCAAACTGTTCTTATTTTACCATTCATTAGTATTGTTTTACCTTTCTTACTTGTATCAATGGTTGATGGAATTAAAGGTATTAAAGAGACTTGGCAAGGTATTCTTGTAAGTGGTGTTTCTTTCGCGGTTACTCAGTTCCTTGTAACTTACTTCTTAGGTGCAGAACTTACTAATATTTTCGCAGCCGTTGTAAGTATGATCTCTCTTGCATTATTCTTACGTGTTTGGCAGCCAAAATCTTCTACTCAAGAAGAAAAACAAGAAGAAAAAGTATCTCATACATTTAATCAAATTTTATATGCTTGGTCTCCATTCGTATTCTTAACTGCATTCGTAACAATCTTTAATTTAAAACCAATTAAAGCTTTATTTGCTCCGGATGGCGCACTAGCAAACTTAGTATTTAACATTCAATTCCCTGGTCTTCATAACGCTGTTATGAAAACTACACCTATTACAAAAGCTGATACACCTTTCGCAGCTGTTTTCAAATTTGATGTATTCTCATCTACAACTACTGCAATCGTATTAGCAATTATCGTTTCACTTATCGTATACCGTGTAAAAGGTAAAATGGTTAAAGAATTAATGGTTGAAACAATACAAGAACTAAAAGCTCCAGTATATACAATCTGTAGCGTTATCGCTTTAGCTTACGTAGAGAACTACTCTGGTATGTCATCTACACTTGGACTTGCATTCTCTTCTACTGGTAATGCATTCCCTGTTCTTTCCCCGATCTTAGGATGGATTGGCGTATTCATTACAGGTTCAGTAGTATCAAGTGGTTCATTATTTGCACCGCTTCAAGCAGTAACTGCAGATCAATTAAACATCGTTCCTTCTACTCTTGTTGCATTAAACGTAGTAGGTGGTACAATGGCAAAAATGGTTTCACCACAATCTGTAGCAGTTGCTTGTGCCGCAGTTGGACTAGTTGGTAAAGAATCTGTCCTATTTAAAACAGCAATGAAATACAGTTTAATCTTCTTAGCTATCATTAGCTTACTTCAATTAAACGCTGTATTTAATATCTTTTAAAAATAAAACACCGATCCAAATGGATCGGTGTTTTTTCACATTACATCTTCTTATTCTTTAATAAAGAAGCACCAGCAATTTCAGGATGCGTCATTTCGAATGGATCCAAAATAATATCCAATTCTTCTTCTGTCAGTACACCATGTTCTAAACATAACTCCCTAACAGATTTCCCTGTTTCAATTGCTTCACGCGCAATACGAGATGCTGCTTCGTAACCAATATGAGGGTTAACTGCCGTAATAATTCCAACACTTTTCTCAACATATTGCTTCAGCAATTCTTCATTTGCTGTAATTCCTTCAATACAATATTCACGGAATACACGGAATCCGTTATTCATAATACTTATAGATTGAATTAAATTAAATACGAGTACAGGCTCCATTACATTTAACTCTAATTGTCCTGCTTCTGATGCTAAACAAATTGTATGATCATTACCAATTACTTGGAAAGCAACTTGATTAATTACTTCTGCCATAACAGGATTTACTTTACCTGGCATAATAGATGAACCTGGTTGACGAGCTGGTAATTGAATTTCCGCCAATCCAACACGTGGACCAGATGCCATAATGCGAAGATCGTTTGCAATTTTAGACATGTTCATCATACATACTTTTAATGCCGCAGATACTTCTGTGTATGCATCTGTGTTTTGCGTTGCATCAACTAAATGCTCTGCACCAACAAGTGGGAATCCGCTAAATGTTCGCAAGTGTTTAACCACTTGTTCAATGTAGGTAGGGTTTGCATTTAATCCCGTACCAACAGCTGTCGCCCCCATGTTCACTTCATATAAATGTTGGCGAGACTGTTTAATTCTTTTTATATCACGCGCAAGCACTCGGCTATACGCTTCAAATTCTTGTCCAAGACGAATCGGAACAGCATCTTGTAAATGTGTACGTCCCATTTTAATGACGTGATCGAACTCTTTTGCTTTTGCACGGAAAGCAGAATGAAGTTCTTCCATTGTAATAAGAAGTTCTTCTAACATCATAAGAGTTGCAATATGAATTCCCGTCGGAAACGCATCATTTGTTGATTGAGCCATGTTTACATGAGTGTTTGGGCTAATTTTTGCATACTCGCCTTTTTCATATCCCATACGTTCTAACGCTCGATTAGCGATTACTTCATTTGTATTCATATTAATAGAAGTTCCAGCACCGCCTTGGATTGGATCCACGATAAATTGATCGTGGTATTTTCCATCAACAATTTCTTGCGCTGCTTCTGCAATTTCATGTCCAATGTCTTTCGCTAAGTAACCAGTATCCATATTTGCAAGAGCCGCCGCTTTTTTCACAATTGCCATTGCCGTAATGAGTGACGGATGAATGCGATATCCTGTAATCGGGAAGTTTTCTACAGCACGTAATGTTTGTACCCCATAATAAGCTACACTCGGTACTTCCTTTTCACCTAAAAAATCTTTTTCTATCCGTATATCCTTCGTTGCTATCATTTTCATCACCTATACTTTTCATTCTAAATCCCTATCTAAAAAATTCGCCCTCTAAAAATACGAGTATCATTCAGAAGAATTTTTCAGTATCCACCTTCACTATATAGCACCTTTTTTGAAAGCGCAAACATTTATTTTTCTATATATACTTTTTATAAAAATTTATAGAAAATCATTCTTCTACCTTCTTTATTTCCACTCGTTTAATTTGATGCATATCCTTTTCAAGGACTTTAAAAGAAAAGCCGTGTTTTTCAATAATATCTCCTTCAGCAACGATTTGCTTTTGTACCATAATCCAGCCACCAATTGTATCTACATCATCAGCGATCAAGTGTATACCAAATAAATCATTTACTTCACTAATAAGCACCTTTCCCTCTACGATCTTACACCCTTCACTTATATGCTCTATAGGCGGGTGTTCATCTTCATCGTATTCATCTCGGATTTCTCCAACAATTTCTTCTAAAATATCCTCTAGTGTAACAATACCCGCTGTACCGCCATATTCATCATATAATACAGCTAATGGAATTCGTTTTCTTTGCATTTGTAATAACAAATCATGTATAGGAATATTTTCTAGCACTTCAATAACTGGCCTTGTATATGGCGTAATTGAGCACTCCTCATCTCGATTACCGTCCATATAACGAATAAATAAATCCTTTACATTAACCATCCCAATGATTTCATCTTTATCTTCACCAAATACGGGGTATCTCGTGTACTTCTCTTGTGCGATTATTTTAATATGTGTTTCAAATGGTTCGTCCTCATATAAACCTACAACTTCCGTACGAGGTACCATAATTTCCTTTGCGACTCTATTATCGAATTCAAAAATATTATTTACATATTTAAATTCCCTTTGATTAATCTCTCCGCTCTCATAACTCTCGGATAAGATTAATCGTAATTCTTCCTCCGAATGAGCAACTTCATGTTCAGAAGCCGGATGTAATCCGAATAACCCTGTCACAAGCCTTGCAGAACCATTTAAAGCCCAAATAAACGGATACATTACTCGATAAAAGTAAATAATTGGCTTCGATAATAATAAGCTAACTTGCTCTGCCCTTTGTATAGCGAGCGTCTTCGGAGCAAGTTCACCAATGACAACATGTAAAAATGTAATCACTGCAAAGGCAATAATAAATGAAACTGTACTTGCAATTGCAGGAGATAAATGTAGTTTTAAAAACAACGGCTCGAGTAAATGTTTTATAGTTGGCTCTCCTAACCACCCAAGCCCTAAAGCAGTAATTGTAATACCTAACTGACACGCTGATAAATACTCATCTAAATTCGAAGTTACTTTTTTAGCTGCCAATGCTCCTCGTCGTTTTTCACTAACGAGTTGATCAATACGACTGCTACGCACCTTAATAATTGCAAACTCAACAGCTACAAAAAAACCTGTTAATGCAATAAGGATGGCTACCATCAATAATTTTATAATATCCACATATACCCTTTAGCTTTCTTAGCTAAAGTTACACCTCCTTTTAAAAAGAAGTTTCACTTTAGTTTCTTCATTTACGCAAAAGCAACCCTATATAAAATTCACCAATTTCAAACCTCATACAATTCTAAAGGTAGGCCGTCAGGGTCTTGAAAAAAGACGAATTTTTTTCCGGTTATTTCATCCATACGTATCGCTTCAGTCTCCACACCGCATTGTTTTAAATGGTTTACAGCCTCTCCTATATTTGTAACAGCAAATGCTAAATGTCTAAGTCCAGCCGCTTCTGGGAAACTTGGGCGCTCAGGTGGATTTGGAAATGAAAATAATTCAATTTGATACTCTTCCCCTACACATAAATCTAACTTATAAGAATCTCGTTCCTTTCTATATACTTCATTTATCGCTTTAAACCCCAATATCCGAGTATAAAAATCTTTTGACACTTCATAATTCGAACAAATAATTGCAACGTGATGCACTCTACTTATATTCATGACTTCTCTATTCCTTTCTTTACCAAAGATGCATATTCTCCCTTGAAATGAAAAACATATATAGCAGAATATCTCTTTTAGGGGGCTTACTATGAAATTTATTACTTTTTTCGTGGGACTTATCGTTGTTTTCTTCCTTGCTTATATTGCTAGCAACAATAAGAAACATATTAAATTTAAACCAATTTTCATCATGCTTATTATACAGTTGATTTTAACCTATTTATTATTAAATACAGAAATCGGTCTCATACTTATTCGGGTCATTTCCAGTCTGTTTACAAAACTACTCGAGTATGCTGCTGATGGTATAAACTTCGTATTTGGCGGTCTTGCCAATAAAGGTGAAATGTCATTTTTCCTTACTGTCTTATTACCAATTGTCTTCATTTCTGTTTTAATTGGTATATTACAGCATTTTAAAATATTACCATTCTTTATTCATTGGATCGGTTACTTCCTTAGTAAAATAAATGGTCTTGGGAAATTAGAATCTTATAACGCTATCGCATCTGCCATTGTAGGCCAATCAGAAGTTTTTATCACGGTTAAAAAACAATTAGCTCAAATTCCAAAACACCGTCTTTATACACTTTGTGCATCTGCCATGTCAACCGTATCTATGTCCATCGTAGGTGCCTATATGACGATGATTGAACCTAAATATGTAGTAACCGCACTCGTTCTCAATTTATTTAGTGGTTTTATTATCGTACTCATCATTAACCCTTACGACGTGAAAGATGAAGAAGATATTTTAGAAATTAAAGGCGAAAAGCAAAGCTTTTTTGAAATGCTTGGAGAATACATTCTAGATGGCTTTCGCGTAGCCATCGTTGTCGGCGCTATGCTTATCGGATTCGTCGCATTAATTAGTTGCATTAATGACCTATTCCTCATTATATTCGGCATTACTTTCCAGCAATTAATCGGCTACGTATTTGCGCCTGTTGCATTCCTTATCGGTGTACCTAGTTCTGAAATTGTCACAGCTGGTAGCATTATGGCAACGAAGCTTGTAACGAATGAGTTTGTAGCAATGATGGACCTTAATAAAATTTCTAATACCCTTTCTCCTCGTACAGTTGGTATTATTTCTGTTTTCCTCGTCTCTTTTGCCAACTTCTCTTCTATCGGTATTATTTCAGGTGCGGTAAAAGGATTAAACGAAGAACAAGGAAACGTCGTTGCCAGATTTGGCCTTAAATTACTATATGGAGCTACTCTCGTTAGCATTTTATCTGCAATTATCGTAAGCATTATGTTGTAATTAGGTAAAATTTTATCATTTTCTTATCCCTATCTTTTGTATACAATAACGAATAGATGTCTTATAAAGTGAAACTTTACTCAGAGGGGGCTATCCCCCTCTGAGTATTAGTTGAACCAATCGGGCTTTTACGGGCAGTTAACTCCCACCTAACTTCCTTGCATTCGCTGGACTTTGAGGTGGGAGTTTTACTGCCCGTTAATGCAGGATAAATAATCAAGACATCTATTTTTTATACATGTACAATCGCTTTTATTTAGCGTACAATATTTTTTATGTGTTTGAATGCGCTTCTAGATGTATACACTTTGATAGTTTTAAAGGAGAAAAATGATGAAATCCGATGATATGAACAAAGACACCCGATCCAAAAAAGGACGCTCAAAGAAAAAACGCCTACTCTGGTTCCTTCTTATTCCATTACTGATTATAGCACTTGGAGCAGGAGGCTATTCCTTCCATATATACAGTAAAGCGAAATCTGTGTTAAGTAATGCCTACTCTGAACTGGGCCGCGGGGATAAATCCAGCAAACGTGAAAAAGCCGTGAAACCTATGACTGACAACATTTCTGTACTTATTATGGGTGTTGATGAAAGTGATATTAGGGACAAGAATTACGGAAAAGCAACTCGTACGGATGCGCTATTACTTGCAACAATTAATAAAAACGATAAATCTGTTAAACTTGTGAGTATTCCACGTGACTCACGTGTCTACATTAAATCACGTGATAAATACGATAAAATTACACATGCGCACGTATTCGGTGGTGTGGACAGCACAATTGATACCGTGGAGAAATTTTTAGATGTTCCAGTTGATTACTATGTAAAATTTAACTTTAAATCATTTATCAAAATTGTCGATTCTCTTGGTGGTATTACTGTCGATGTTCCAGTTGAGTTTACAGAACAAAATAGTAAAGACGAAGCAGATGCAATTCACCTCAAAAAAGGACGCCAACATTTAAATGGAGAAGAGGCATTAGCACTAGCTAGAACTCGTCATATCGATAGTGATTACATGCGCGGCCAACGACAACAGCTTGTTTTAGAAGCTATTGCTGAAAAAGCACTATCTCTTAATTCCATTAATAAAATCGGTGGTCTACTAGACGCTGTCGATAAAGATTTAAAAACAAATTTAACTTTTGATGATATGATGACAATTGCCAAAAATTCAATGGATTCCAATCTAAAAATGGACAAAATGCAAGTAGAAGGTACTGATAAATATATAGGTGGTATTTATTATTACGTTCCAAATGAAAAAAGCGTCAATAATATTTCGACAACACTACAAGAACATCTCGGTGTTACGAATAAAAATGAACATAAAAAATTATAATAAAAAGGCTGCTAGATCTTTCTAGACAGCCTTTTTATTATAATTTTCAACATATTTCTCGTACATATTGTGACAAAAAGAGACAATTGTTACAACAGTGTAACGTTTTTTATAAAAACATTACACACATAGTGGAAATAATAGTATACTAGTACGTACATAATGTTATTTTCATCATTTTTATACAAAAAATGTAATACATATATTTATACAAAAATTTCTGGGGGGAAATAAATGAAGCTAAGTAAAATACTGATTGGTTCTGCAATTACTGGAGGCATATTACTTTGTGTAGGGGGTGTTGGTGGATATCAATATGTATCCAAACTAAATAATCAATTAAATACTACTGCATTACCAAATACTACATTTGAAGGTATTTCTCTCGATGGAAAAAATAAAAAAGATATTCAAAAAATTATTAATCAAAAGGTAACTGAATTAGATCAAAAATCTCTTACCTACATATTCCAAAATGATAAACAAACTTACACATGGAAAGATTTAGGTATAAATTATAAAGAAAAAGATATTATCGACAAAATCTTTAAAGAACAAGAAGGAAATGCAATAAATCGTTACCAAATGCGGAAGCAGGCCGAAAACGGTGAATTAAAACGTGACTATAAATTAACAGCTCAATTAAATACAACTGCTTATGAAAGCTTTATGAAGGATAAATATAATGACACATTAAAAAATCCTGTTAATGCCGAATTAAGTGTTGAAGGCTCTACAGTAAATATTAGCCAAAGTCAAAATGGAGAAAAAATTGATAAAGGAAAGTTAACTGATTTAACGAAACAGGCCATCACTTCTGGCTCATCGGACGTTACATTACCAGTTACACTATTAAAACCTGAGCGTTCTACAGAAGATATACAGAAAATGGGGATTAAAGAAGTAATTGCTGAATATTCAACTCCTATGGCTGGCCGTAATGGAAATCAATCCTATAACGTAAATAAGTCAGCTAATACTTTAAGTGGAGTGATTGTCGCACCTGATGAAACGTTTAGTTTTAATGGCCGCGTTGGTGTAACAGATGCTGCACATGGTTATAAATCCGCAGCCGTATATTCACAAGGTAAGGTTATACAAAGTGCAGGCGGAGGCGTTTGCCAAGTTAGTAGCACATTATATAGCGCAGCTTTAAGGGCAGATTTAGGAATTGTTTCTCGAAGCAATCATTCTATGCCCGTAAATTATTTACCACTTGGGCAAGATGCAGCAGTGGCAGATTATGGTCCGGATTTAAAATTTAAAAACAATACAGGCAATCATATTTATATTCAAGCATTTTCAAATGGAGGCAGTATTACTACTCGTATTTTCGGAACAAATACTGGTAAAAATGTTGAAGTGTCTTCTCAAGTAATTAGCAGGACTAATGATAAAATAACAGCAGTTACATATAAAAAAGTAACACAAAACGGTGAAGTACTATCTAATGGACAAATTTCAAAAAGCGTATATAAAAGCGCTCCAAAACAATAAGACACTATCAAACGAATAAATTAAAAAAACAAAAAAGGCGTGATCTACTCACGCCTTTTTCTTTTGCAATAATAGTAAAAAAGCTTCAAGATGGTCTTTCGTTTCTTCTAAAGACCACATGCGATTTCCTTGCTTCGCAGCTAATACGCACGCCTCTTCCCAAGCGTTCTTTTTCTTCATATATAATAATTCATCGCGTAATTTCAAAACAATTTCTTCATCTTCTTGCTCTATAAACTCTTCCATCACGCCTACTATTTCATCCTCATGGATACTTAACGTACAATACGATTTGAGAAAATATTGTAATGTCGTATACATATTTACTCCCCCTTCTTATTTATCAGATGGATAAGAAGTAATGATCTTATATCCTAAATCTCCTGACTTATCTCTCGCCAAAACAGTAACAGTTTTTACTAACTTGTCTTTTACATTCATATTTTTCTTTATTACCGTTTTTCCAACTGGGAATGAATGAGTTGTATTTAATACGAGACGAGCCTCTTTAGAATTTTTTAACCAATCTTGAATTTCCTTATCATGCTGCTTCAAACTATCTTTTACAGCTTTCGTCGCTGTTTCCTTATCATAGTATGTACTTGCCGCTGATACTTTATCTGTCTTCAAGCGATTCTTCAAATCCTCTTCTGATTTTCCTACATGTCTTTCAATTGTATGACCATTTTTAGGTGGCCCTTCCATTTCATCTAAAATATTATCACTAATTTTTTCTACTGATGTCGATTGATTCCCTGTTTGTTTCTCTGTTTTTTGTTCTTTTCCTGCACATCCACTTAAGATCAGCATTAATGCCAATAAACTACTCAAGAAAAGACTACTTATTCGTTTCATCATATCACCTCTTCCATGATTATTATCGTAACTTCACTAAAAGTCAATTTCACAACGAAAAAACATATACATTTTTAAAATTCCTCATCAATTTTGCCATATTACCACCCTAATTTCATTAAACTACTATTTTGGACCCTCTCTGAAATATACCCCTATGTTTTTTAATTATTTCCCGACTTTAATCACCACTTAAAAACACCGAACAAACCTTTTAAATAAAGGATTTGTTCGGTGTTTTCCAAACTAGAATAATATACCCCTTATTTTATATACCCAATACCCATATAAGGTATACACACGGTATTTTATCAACAGTTTCCTACATTATGTAAATTTGCACTTGCCTACACAATAGAAATATGGTGTAATGCAAAAAAAGATAAAGGATTTTAAACAATGGCTGAAACAATTCAAAACTTCTTAACAGACTATTATTCAATCGCAATTCCACTTAGTATCTTAATTAACGTCATCATCAGTCTTTTAGGTTTTATCCCTAGTATTTTTTTGACCGCTATTAACATACAGCTATTTGGTGTAACGAATGGAACTATTATTTCGATCACTGGTGAGGCATTAGGGGCTATTATCTCGTTTTATATTTATCGTATAGGCCTTCAGAAATTCACTCACAACAAAGTAAATAAGTATCCAAAGGTAGAACGCCTACTTTATGTAGAAGGTAGAGAGGCCTTTCTACTCGTTCTATCGTTTCGATTCATACCCTTCATCCCATCTAGTATCGTTACTTTATTTGCCGCTCTAGGCAAAATGTCATTACTCTCTTTCAGTATTGCCAGCACAATAGGTAAAATACCGGCTTTGTTAATCGAAGTATATTCTGCCTATCATGTCATGAATGGAACGAATGAAGCGAAGTGGATTGTAACAATTGCGGGCGCTATTGGATTGTTTTATTTGTGGAAAAAATGGAGAAAAAAATAAAGAAGGAGCATAGGCTCCTTCTTTATTTTTGAAGTATTTTATTAATAATACTCTCTTAAACCCTTAGTTTACACCAACAGCACTAAATGATTGCTTCACTGCTGCTACTTCCGCAGAAGTCGCACCATATAAATCAGCTGCAGCTTGTACTGCACCAGCACGAGCTTGGCTAAATGTAGTAGATTGCGTGAAATATTGTGTGTTTGCGCGGTAATAAATTGCACCTAACTTATCTTTACCAATACCAGTTACAGTTACACCAGAATGTGTACCGCCATTTGCTAATAAATAAGCTTGTTTGTTAATGATACCACTGTTCGTATGAACTCCACCGTTATCACTTGAACCAGTGTAACGCTTAGAATAATGGTCTGGGTCACCATATTTCGCTGGATCACTCATAGAACGAAGCGCATCTCCTGCTTTACCAGGCGTATAAATATCTTCACCAATCTCCCAATCTGGGTTTCGGTTATCATAGAATTCTACTAAAGTACCAAAAATATCAGAAATTGCTTCATTTAGCGCTCCTGATTCATTTTGATAAATTAAATCTGAGCTGTTTTCCGTAACAGCATGCGTTAATTCGTGACCAATTACATCAATTCCACCAGATAATGAAGTAAACGTTACACCATCACCATCTCCGTATACCATTTGTGAGCCATTCCAGAACGCATTATTATACTTACTTCCGTAATGAACTGTCGATTTTAACGGAGCTCCTGCATCATTAATAGAGTTTCTATTAAATGTAGCTTTATAATAATCATATGTTCTACCCGCATAATAATGAGCATCTACTGCCGCTGCATCATAAGCTGCATTGAAAACATTATCCGCATCTGCCCATAATGTTCCTGGTAATGTTGAGCGGTTTTTCGCATCATATGTGAAAATCGTTGCTCCGCGCGTATTATCTTGTAAGTAGTAAGACGATCCAGATAACGTTGTATTAAGCGACTTTGTATCTCCTAATACACCTTTACCAGTTCCTACTTTATTCGTTCCTGTTACAGGCTTTACAACCGCCTTTGCTTCTTGTTTAGGAGCTTCTTGCTTAACCGGTGACTTATCTTCATTTGCTACATGATCAAGTTTATTATATTTATTTAATACTTTACCGCTTTCTGCTTCAATGAAATAGTAGTAGTTTCCTGGGCTTGGATCTAAGAAGTTTAGATTCACAACGTATGCATATGTTGTTTCTTCACCATTTTGATATACATATAAGTCCGCTTTTGGTTCTACCTCATATTTCGGTTTTACACCTAAATCTTGCTGCGCGATTTCAATTGCTTTTGCGCCTTCGATCTTATTTTTATTCTTCAACTTTTCCTTTTTGTCTAAATCAGGCGCAACTGTTCCAGACAATACTTTTAAAGAACCATCTTTACTTACGTGAGCTACTTGAGTAGATCCCCATACAGGTACTCCTTCATATACTTGTTGCATACGTACTACTGTTGCATCAGTTACAGCATCTTTTTTCACTTGTTTCACTTTGAAAGAATCTTGCGCACTCTTTTCCCCTAGTTTGTAATCACCTTTTGCCGCGTTTAAGTAATCAAACACAACAGATTCTGCTTTCTTACCAGTCGCTCCAGTTAAATCACCAGAAATAAACTCAGGTGATTGCACCGTTTCATTGTACTTCTTCGTAGAGAGCACATTTTTAGAATCCGCAAATGCAGAGCCTGTCCCTCCAAACGTTGTAACTGCCATTCCTGCCGCTAACACTAACGCTAAACTTTTCTTTTTCATGAATCTTCCCCCTAATAAATTATTTTTTGAAAAAGAGTAGTTTTATCGTAGCACTATGTTTCCACTATTAATATACTAAAAATTCAAATAATTATTTTCTCAAGTTTTGTAGAATTTTGAGGAACAAATATTGAAAAAACCCCTTTCCAATTGGAAAGGGGTTTCTCAATATTATAAATTTACTTCTTGCGATGCATTAGCATCTAATGCATAAGTATCTGGTTTATTCGTATATTGTACTCCACCAACAATTGTAAGCACTACTGCCAATGTTAAAATTCCAGCTATTACTTTTTTCATTTTCCATCCTCCTTATGATTTTCTAACATTTCAATAACTAATTTATAATATTGATTACTTTGTTCAAATTTTAATGATTGAGCAAAAT
Source organism: Bacillus cereus group sp. MS39 (assembly GCF_040448665.1). Classification (NCBI taxonomy): domain Bacteria; kingdom Bacillati; phylum Bacillota; class Bacilli; order Caryophanales; family Bacillaceae; genus Bacillus; species Bacillus cereus group sp. MS39. The sequence continues at coordinate 4,800,275 of NZ_CP123058.1, forward strand.
ATTCTGCAAGTTCTATATATACTTTCTTTAATTCAATTTTATTTCCTGCTGATTTATAAAAAGGTATCGCTTCTAATTCTAAAAATTCTTTATATTCTTTCGCTTCTCCAAAATACTTATATTGAAGCATAAGGATCAAATACAATTTTGTATTAAAACGCTCTTCACGTTTAGCAGCAGTAACGCCTTTATTAATCCATTCTTTCGCTTCTTCAAACTGCTCTAATTTAATACAAGATAGTGCCATTTCATATACTGTATCTATATAATTTAAATCTACTTGTTTTTGAAGTTGTAAACTCTCTAAATAGTGCTCTTTTGCTTGCTGATATTTTTTCTTTTTGTAATATATATTCCCCATATTACTTAGAGTAATAGACATAAGAACATCTTTATCTGCAAAAGCCTCCGCTTCCCTCAATATATTCTCATACATTGTTAAAGCTTCTTCATATTGCCCTTGTTCTGCATAACTCAATGCAATGAGAATTTGACAATTTATCACATTTCGAAATTTATACTCACTCCTAAATGCCTCTAATGCGATATTCGCAAAATGTAAAGTAAGATGCTGAATTTCCAAATGACTATAAGTAAGTGCAATATTATAATAAATTCCTGTCTCATGATATCCAAGTTCTTTAGCCATGATCTCTGTCTCAAGTAAATCCTCTAATCCTTTTTTCCACTTATATTGTAAACAGCATAATAATCCCTTACTATACGTATATAATAACTTCTGAAAAGGTGAAAATTTCTTATATGCCTTCTTAAGCTTCTCTAATTCTTCTGCGATTGCCGGCAATTCTCTTTTCATCAGTAAATAGCGTATATTAAGTAATTTATAATAATTTATGATTTCAAAATCTTGAACACTTTGCATATCCTCTTCCAGTTCGTTACGTATGCGTTCAATCTGTGCCTTATCCAAACGGATTAGTGCATTCAACCATTCATCTAGCTTCCCCTTCACATCTTCTTCTACATCTCTCAAATCCGTCACGGCAATTTCTAACCTTGTGCAGAGCAATTGTAGAATTTCTTCTGATGCCTCGATCTTTCCATTTTCGATTTTACTTAAGTATGAGACAGAACAAATGCCCTGACATAATTCTTCTTGTGTCATTTTTTGCTGTAGCCGTTTATAAAAGACTTGTTTGCCTATTTTTTCTAATGTTTGTTGCATTGTCCTCCTCCATTCTCATTACCCCCATTACTCTAATAATACATAAAATCTTGAGAAATATAAATTGATAAATGTTAATTTTCTAAAAAATATGCAATATTTCATTTTTTTTCCTCTTGACTCTACTTCCATATCCATTCTTTGCTACGAACGATTAAAAATTGGTATACTATAACCAAATTATGGAGGTGTTTTCGCGATGACTTATTATAAAGACGATAGCTATGCCTTACATACAGATTTATATCAAATTAATATGGCTTATACATATTGGAAAGATGGTATTCATAATCGCCGCTCGGTGTTTGATTTATACTTTCGAAAGCTTCCATTCGAGAACGGTTATGCTGTTTTTGCTGGCCTTGAAAAGATTGTAGAGTACATAGAAAACTTCAGCTTTACCGAAAGCGATATCGCTTATTTAGCAGAATTACAATTTGAAGAAGAATTCCTTCAGTATTTACAAAATATGAAATTCACTGGGACCGTTCGAAGTATGCAAGAAGGTGAAGTTGTATTTAATAACGAGCCTTTATTACGTGTTGATGCACCGCTCGGCGAAGCACAAATTATTGAAACTGCCCTGTTAAACATTGTGAATTACCAAACATTAATTGCAACAAAAGCTGCTCGTATGAAGCATGCTGCAAATAACGATGAACTTTTAGAATTCGGCACAAGACGTGCCCACGAGTTTGATGCTGCTCTTTGGGGCACACGCGCTGCCTTTATTGGTGGTTTCTCATCTACGAGTAACGTACGGGCTGGGAAGCGCTTCGGAATACCTGTAGCAGGCACACACGCTCACTCTTTCGTTCAAGCATATCGCGATGAATATGTCGCGTTTAAAAAATACGCTGAAACTCATAAAAAATGTGTCTTTCTCGTTGATACATACGACACTTTAAAATCAGGTGTTCCAAATGCGATTCGCGTCGCGAAAGAGTTTGGGGATCGTATCGATTTTTATGGAATTCGCCTTGATAGTGGTGATATGGCTTATTTATCTAAAAAGGCAAGAAAACTACTAGATGAAGCTGGGTTTACAAATACAAAAATTATTGCTTCTAGCGATTTAGATGAATACACAATTATGCACTTGAAATCTCAAGGCGCAAAAATTGATGTATGGGGCGTTGGAACAAAATTAATTACGTCCTTTGAACAACCAGCGTTAGGGGCTGTCTATAAACTAGTTGCGATTGAAGATACTGATGGAAAGTTAAATGATACAATTAAAATTTCATCTAACCCTGAAAAAATTACCACTCCAGGACTGAAACGAATTTATCGCATTATCAATCGAGTTAACGATCATGCAGAAGGCGATTATATTGCATTAGATTCTGAAGAGCCAGGAAAAGAAGAACGTTTAAAAATGTTTCATCCTGTTCACACGTATATAAGTAAATTTGTAACAAACTTTGAAGCACGCGAACTGCATAAAGACATTTTCATTAACGGCGAAAGAACATATGAATTACCAGATATATTAGATATTCAAAAATATAACGAACAGAGTCTCGCACTATTTTGGGAAGAATATATGCGAACTTTAAATCCCGAAGAGTACCCTGTCGATTTAAGTCAAGAATGTTGGGATCATAAAATGAATTACATTCAAACTGTTCGAGAACAAGTTGAAAAAAATATACAAAAATAAAACAGAGAAGCTTTTCCTTCTCTGTTTTTTCAATACGATATGTATCTTTGTGGAAAATATATTAAAATAGTACGACAAATATTTTTTATTTGTAAATTTTAATATTACGTTATTTGTTTATAAAATAATATTTGTTATTATTTTATTGAGTCAATTTCAACAAAATAACCTAAAAAAGAGGACGCAGGTTGCGTCCTCTTTTTATAAATCTTTCACTCGTAGTACACGCATTGCATTTAACACTGCAAGTAGTGTCACACCAACATCTGAGAAGACAGCTTCCCACATTGTTGCAATACCAAAAGCACCAAGTAATAAAACTAATCCTTTTACCCCTAATGCAAAGATGATATTCTGCCATACAATGCGTCGTGTGCGTTTTGCAATATTTAAGGCTGTTGCAATTTTTGAAGGCTCATCAGTCATAATAACGATGTCTGCCGCCTCAATCGCTGCATCTGATCCTAAACCACCCATCGCAATACCAACATCTGCTCTTGCTAATACCGGTGTGTCATTAATACCATCACCAACAAAAGCAACTTTTTCTTTTCCGTTCTTCGCCGCATCAATTTTTTCAATCTCTTCGACTTTTTGTTGCGGTAATAGTTCTGCGTGAACTTCATCTAAACCTAATTCTTTACCAACAGCTTCACCAACGGATTTTGCATCACCCGTTAACATGACTGTCTTCTTAATACCTAGTTCTTTTAATTTTTGAATTGCTTGTTTTGAATCTTCTTTTACCTCATCAGAGATAACGATATAACCTGCATATTCCCCATCTACAGCAACGTGAACTAATGTACCTACCGTTTCTGGTTGCTTAAATGTAATGTTTTCTTTTTTCATTAATTTAGCATTACCTGCAAAAATTTCTTTTCCTTGTACTTTTACGACTGTACCGTGACCAGAAATTTCGCTATACTCATCGATTATTTTTTCATCAATTGATTTTCCGTATGCCTTTCGAATAGATTGTGCAATTGGATGATTAGAATACACTTCAGCAAATGTTGCATATTCTAATAATTCTTCATTTGTAATACCTTCGCTTGGTTCCATTTTTGTAACTTTGAAGACACCTTTTGTTAATGTTCCTGTTTTATCAAAAACAATATATTTCACATCATTTAAAGCTTCTAAATAGTTACTTCCTTTTATTAACACACCACTTTTAGATGCACCACCAATTCCTCCAAAGAATCCAAGAGGAATTGATACAACTAACGCACATGGACAAGAGATTACTAAGAACACTAAAGCTCTATAAATCCATTCTGAGAATGTAGCTCCTTCTAAAATAAGTGGTGGAATAAACGCCATGATCGCTGCTGTAATAACTACAACTGGAGTGTAGTAACGCGCGAACTTCGTAATAAAGTTTTCTGTTGGCGCTTTTTTACTGCTTGCATTTTGAACTAAATCTAAAATTTTTGATACAGTTGATTCACCAAATTCTTTTGTCACTTCAATTGTTAATACACCATTTTGGTTCACAAAACCACTTAATACATCATTTCCAACTTCGACTTCACGTGGTACAGATTCACCGGTCAATGCTGAAGTATCTACCATTGATGTTCCTTCAACTACTTTTCCGTCTAATGGTACTTTCTCACCAGGCTTCACGATAATATAATCGCCGATTTGTACATCTTCTGGTGATACTTGTTTCGTTTCATTTCCAACCTTCACATTCGCATAATCAGGACGGATATCCATTAATGAAGTAATTGACTTTCGGGAGCGATTGACCGCAATACTTTGGAATAGTTCCCCTACTTGATAGAATAGCATTACCGCAACAGCTTCTGAATATTGTTGAATCGCAAAAGCCCCTAGTGTTGCAATTGCCATTAAGAAGTTCTCATCGAACACTTGGCCGCGAGTTATGTTTCTTACCGCTCTCCAAACGATATCTCCGCCTATTAATAAATACGCAAGGACGAATAACGGAATTGTTATCATTTGTGGTAAGCCCGCTAATGCAGCAATTGCTGTCAAAATTCCGCCGACCACTAATCGTCCTACCATCTTTTTCACATTTGCTTCACCATGGTCGTGACTATGTCCGTGGTCATGCCCACCTTTTTCTTCACGAACAACTTTCACATCTGGTTCTAACTTTTGAACGATATTTGTTATATTTGCTACAGTCGCTTCTAATTCTCTTTTATTCGCTACTTCAACTCTTAATTTCTTTGATACGAAATCAACAGTTGCTGCTGAAATAGACGGCATTTCCTTCACTTTATTTTCAATCTTCATCGCACAGTTCGCGCAATCTAAACCTTCTAATATAAACACTTCTTTTGCTACTTTTGTGTTGTTTTCTTCTTGCACTTTAATGTGCGGTTCTAATTTTGTAACGAGTTGTTTTGCTTCTGTAACAACTTCGCTTTCTGTATTTTGTGCTGTTTCTAAAACCATTGTTTTTGTCGCGAAATTTACAGAGCAAGAATTTACTCCTTCTATATTCCCAACGCCTTTTTCAATTTTCATTGCACAGTTCGCACAATCTAAACCTTCTAACACCAGTTTCTTTTTCACTAATGCTTCAGCCATCGTTCTCCCTCCTCGCGTTCTTTTTATTCTTCCTCGTTTACGTGTTCAAACGCTTGCTCGAAGATATGAATTACGTGCTGGTCAGCTAACGAATAATAAACGACCTTTCCTTCTTTACGATTCTTTACAAGTTTCGCTTGCTTTAACACACGAAGCTGATGCGAAATAGATGATTGTGTCATTCCTAATAAATAAGCTAAATCACAAACACACATTTCAGCTTCAAATAATGCATGTAATATTCTCGTCCGTGTACGATCACCTAATACTTTAAATAATTCTGCTACTTTACTTAAACTTTCATCAGTTGGAATTGTTTGTTTTACTTGATCAACAACTTCTTCATGAATTATCGTTTGAGAACATGTCTCTTGTGGTGTTTCTACTTTATTTACAGCCATTATAGCTCACCTCTTCATTTGAACATATGAACAATTATTCATATATCTTATACTCTTATTATATGAGCGTCCATTCATATGTGTCAATGAAATCTCATACATTTTTCCGAACATTTTGTTCACATTTTAATAAGGCGTACCCATATTTTCCGCATCCATTACATTCTCATACAAAAAAGGATGTACATTTTGCCCAAAAGAAAAAAGCCTTGCGCGCTCCCTAGACGCACAAGGCTTACTATACTTATATCCCTTTTAATTAGCTTGTTCTAAATTATCCTGCGAACTTCCATCGTCTTTTAAATGACTATGTTTTTTCGAATAAACAAAGTATACAACTACTCCGATTGCTAACCAAACACCGAAGTATATCCATGTTTTTAATGGTAAATTTACCATTAAGAATAGACAACATGCAACTGAAATAATCGGTAAGATCGGTACAAGTGGTACCATAAATCCACGTTGTAATTTCGGATGCGTTTTACGAAGAATGATAACAGTTACACCAACCATGGCGAATGTTAATAACGCTCCAATATTCGCTAAATTCGACAATTCTTTTAAATCGATAAATCCAGCAATTAAAGCACTACCAATTCCTGTTAACCAAACTGAAAATGTTGGCGCTTCAGTCTTCTTGTTAATTTTCGCGAAAGATTTTGGCAATAAACCGTCACGGCTCATTGCGAAGAATACACGAGTTGTTGCATAAATGTAAGCGAAAATTACAGCCATAATACCAATTACAGCTCCAATTGCGATTATACCTGCTACTTTGTCTTGTCCTACAACTTCTAACACATATGCCATAGCTTCTGGTACATCTAATTCTTTATAAGAAACCATACCTGTCATAACGAGACAAACTACAACATAAATGATTGTACAAATAACTAACGAAGCAATAATACCAATCGGTAGATCACGTTGCGGATTTTTTACTTCTTCAGCAGAAGTTGCTAATGCATCAAATCCTAAGAAAGCAAAGAATACTGCTGCTCCCCCTGCGAACACTCCACTTAAACCGTACGGTGCAAATGGTATCCAGTTTTCTGGTTTCACGTAGAATACACCAACTGCAATGAATAAAACAACAATACCAATTTTAATTAATACCATTATGTTATTCACACGCTTACTTTCTTTTGTACCTCGTGATAATAACCAAGTTATCACTAACGTAACGATAACTGCTGGTAAGTTTACCATACCACCTTGCGATGGAATCGTTAACAAGGCTTTAGGAATTTCAAGTCCTAATCCGCTCACTAAATTATGGAAATAACCCGTCCATCCTCCGGCTACTGCGGCAGTCGTTACGACATATACGGATAACAATGTCCATCCCATTAAATGGGCAACAAACTCACCAATTGTTGCATATGAATATGTGTACACACTACCTGACACAGGAAGTGTAGATGCAACTTCTGCGTAACATAAAGCTGCAAATCCACAAACAATTGCTGCAATCATGAATGAGAAAATAACTGCTGGACCAGCATCTCTTGCTGCTACTAATCCAGTTAATACTAGAACTCCTGTACCAATTATCGCACCAATCCCTAGCATTGTTAGGTCAAATGCCCCTAGCGTTTTCGTTAAAGTTTTACTTTTACTTTCCCCTAACAATTGCGTAACGGATTTCTTTTTAAATAGGTTGGCCACGATGTATGCCCCCTTTTGCCAAGAAGAGCTAAGAGATCTTCACTCTTAGCTCTTATCATGTTGGTTTATATATTGTTCGATTTTATTTTGTATAATGCTGCTATTAGCAAGATACTGTTTCTGCTTCTAATAATTCTTTAGCACCTTTGTACTCTACACCGTGAGCTTCTGCAACTGCTTCGAATGTTACATAGCCGTCTAATGTGTTAATACCTTTTAGTAATGCAGCGTTTCCTAGGCAAGCTTCTTTGTAGCCTTTGTTAGCAATTTGTACTGCATATGGTACTGTTACGTTTGTTAATGCAAGAGTTGATGTACGTGGAACCGCACCTGGCATGTTTGCAACTGCATAATGAACAACGCCGTGTTTTTCGTAAGTTGGGTTATCATGAGTTGTAATACGGTCAGTTGTTTCGAAAATACCACCTTGGTCAATCGCGATATCTACAACAACAGAACCTGGTTCCATTGATTGAATCATTTCTTCTGTTACAAGTTTTGGCGCTTTTGCACCTGGGATTAATACTGCACCGATTACAAGATCAGACTCTTTTACAGCTTCTGCAATATTGTAAGGATTAGACATTAAAGTTTTTACTTGGTTTCCGAAAATGTCATCTAATTGACGAAGACGTTCTGCACTTAAGTCGATGATTGTTACATCCGCACCTAGTCCAACTGCAATTTTAGCAGCATTTGTACCAGCTTGTCCACCACCGATGATTGTTACTTTACCACGTTTAACCCCTGGAACACCTGCAAGTAAAATACCTTTACCGCCTTTGTTTTTCTCAAGGAATTGTGCACCAATTTGTGCAGCCATACGACCAGCTACTTCACTCATAGGTGCAAGTAATGGTAGAGAACGGTTTTCTAATTGTACTGTTTCATATGCAATAGAAACAACTTTCTTTTCGATTAATGCTTTTGTTAATTCTGGTTCTGGAGCTAAGTGTAAGTATGTGAATAAGATTAAACCTTCGCTGAAGTGTTTGTATTCGCTTTCAACTGGTTCCTTAACTTTCATAACCATTTCCATATTCCAAGCTTCTTCAGCTGTATCAACAATTTTTGCTCCCGCTTCAACATACTGAGCATCTGTGAAACCAGATCCTAAACCTGCACCCTTTTGAATGAATACTTCGTGATTGTTACGAATTAAATGTACAACACCTGCTGGTGTCATTGCCACACGGTTTTCGTTGTTTTTAATTTCTGCTGGTACCCCAATACGCATAATGAAATGCCCCCTTATAATTAACAGAAAAAAGAGATTCTTTTTTCTTTTTGTAATAATTAATAACTTATGTCCTTATTCTAGCATAACTTAAAAGTTATGAAAACGCTAACATACCTTTTTTTTAAAGTTTATATATTTAGAATAGTGTAAATATATGGAACATTGATTCTATTAGCATCTTCGTGCCATTTCATTATCTATCACTCTATTTTTATTATACGCCCTAAAAATAAGAAGCAATCATTTATTATTCGACAATAATTTAACAATGTAAGAAACCTAAGTATCGACGTATACATATACACTTATTACTGTACACAATACTTTAGAGATATATTCTTTTCCTAAAAAAACAGCTGCAGGCATTTAGCCAGCAGCTGGGTAACTTATAAATAACTTGGAAAATAAATCATCTGTTGTTTCAGTAATTTTATCAAACAAATCACTTTCTTCCGCTTCTTGCTCTTTTAACATCTTAATTGTTTCACGTGCATCTTCAGGATAATCGGTAATGATACCATCTACGTTTAATTTATAATATCCCTTTAAACTTTCCATATCATTTACTGTCCATACGTAAATTGGCTTATTTAATTTCCTTGCTTCTTTTACTAATTTTTTATTTAACATGTATTCTTCTGCTACATAAAAATCAGCTTTCACATTCTTTAAGTTAGCTCTACTTGCATACAGTATATATCCTACTTTTATATTGGGATTTGCACGTTTAAACTCTTTAATAAGCGGATAGTGTAACGTTTGAATGACACATTGCTTCTCAAATTCATTATCTTTAATCACTTTTAATACTTTGTTTACGAAATCTTTTTCACCACCATGAAGCTTCACTTCAATATTAAGTTTGATTTTGTCCTTTGACAGCTTAATAATCTCATCAAGTGTACTTATTTGTCCTGAAAACCCATCTTGACTAAGAGTAAGCTGTCTTAACTCGTCCATCGTTAAATCTGACACATGAACATTAGCATTAGCAAGACGTTTTAGCTTCAAATCATGTATAACTGCTAGTTCACCGTCTTTCGTTTGCAGTACATCAATTTCAGCATAGTCTGCTTTCGCATCAATAGCCCCCTGCACAGCTTCTTTCGTATTCTCTACACCTTTTGAAATATAACCACGATGAGCCATAATAATTGGTTCTTTATATGTGTTTGTAATAAAGGTCACAATGAAGGCAACAACCATTCCCGCAGTAATAATTCCTACAATATATACGCCAATAAATTTCCAACGATGTTTTTGGAAGAAACATTTATCTGCTTTCGTTTTCGAATAATCTAATCCTTCTTCTAATAAAACATCTTCAACTGGAACCTTTTGTAAGTACAATCGCGTAATCGCCATAATATAAAATGGTGTCACGATAAAGCTAAATAAATACAATGTACTCGTTAAAAACACAGACATTGTTGATTCCGCTAATAATGCAAATGTCCCTGCTGGGTTTGTAAATTCATATACTCCCCACAGACAAAGTAAATAAATTCCTATAAATAAAAGAAAGACAATTCCTACAGATATGAAAAAACCTACTAAAAAGAATAATACTTTAAAAAAGCTTTCTTTTACTAAGTTTGCACTTTTTCGTGCTGCGGTGCGGAACGGCTTTTCCTCTAAAACAATAATAGGTAAAACAAAGATCCAACGAAGATTTAAATAGGCAACTACAGCAAAGAAAGTATAATATCCAACTTGACCCATTGTTGTCTTAAATAGTTCACCTGTAATAAAATTAGGAATTTGAATCTCAGGAATCAATGCAGATTTATACCCCGTACTTAATAGTGGTAATAACACAACTGCGTACAAAACAAATCCTGGTAAGCAATATGTAAAAAGGGAAGGTAAATACGTTACTGTTTTATACAAAATCGGACGTAATCTCACCTTTTGCCTTTTATGAGCAAAGTACGAAATAATAATAAGCACCGCAAATTCCGTAAAGATAAGAAACAGTGCTAACAATGATAAAATTACGATTGCCATTATGCCGTATGGCGTCTTTAAAAACGCTAATAATTCATCATTCGTCGCATTTGCATAACCACCAAAATACAATAACTTATTAAAAATGATCCCAAATAGCGGGACAAATACAATCGCTGCTAATAATTTATAAGCAAGTTGAAAGGTTAATACATTCCAAAAAGCAAATCTAACTGTTTGAAAGGAATGTCCAATTACTCCTGGTATAGATAGTCTTTTACGGTGTTGCATATATTCCTCCACATTCTAAAACGATATTTGAGATGGATTCCACATTTCCATTTCTAATCCATCTTTTTAATAATAATATATTCCGCTTAACATGAACACTCTTATACATACAATGAAAAAAGTGATGGTTACTCCCCATCACTTTTTTCATCTACTCTATTTTTTCTCTAACCCTTGTCCAAATGCTTTCAAGAAGCTAAAACCGAATGTAATGGCTCTATTGATATCTGGATCTTTTAACACTTTAAAGAAATCCATCACTTTTGTTTTTTTGCCACTATTTAATTCATCTGTTGCAAATTGTAATCCAGTGACTAAACTCGATGTGATTTGCTTCGTTACTTCTGGGTCAACTGAGGATAGTGCTTCCCCCGCTCCCATCATATTGTTAAGTGCATTTTTAACTGGTTCACGATTTAATTGCTCCACAGCGATCTTTGAAACATCTTCCTTCGCAGCAAGTAAACTAATCGCCGCATCTAATATACCAGCCTTTTGCAACTGTGCTAAAAGCTGCATTGTTTCTTCTACTGCTTCACGATTATTAGATAGCTCATTTAGAAGTTCATCTGCTAATTGCTGCTTCTGTTCTTCCTCTGTTACAACTTTCTTTTTAATTAACGTAATTTCTTTCGCCACTATCTCCGCCCCCTAGTCCACAAGTGATACGTATTGTTTTCTTTGCCACTTTTGCTCGATTTCAACACCATTTTGCGGATTACGCTTTTTATCTCGCGGGTTCGAAGATGGTAACGGGCGGTCTCCTTTTTCACGTAACACACGCATTTTCACCATCGTTTGTTTATACGCCGGTGTACACGTATAAATGTCTGTTGCCGTCCCAGTTAAAATATTAATCGCTTCTTCATTTACTGTTGCATGCATCGGTAAATATAGCTCTTTCCCCGTTACACGATCTGTAATAAGCGCTTGTACTTTAATTTTCCCAAATGGTGATGCTAATTCCACAAGACCACCATCTTTCACATTGCGCTCTATAGCAAGTTCCGGTGAAATTTCAACGAATACTTCAGATACTTTAGATAAAATACCAGCCGACTTATTCGTCATATTCCCTTCATGGAAATGCTCGAGCATGCGTCCATTATTTAAAAGTAAATCATACTCATCTGGTGCTACAACCGGTGGTACCCATTCATCTAATGATAAACGAGCAAGTTTATCTGGGAAGTTAAATCCGTCTACATATAATAGCGGTGTATCGCTACCATCATGACTACCCCAACATAAACTATTCCATCCTTCTAGACGGTCATACGTCGCTTGAGAGTATAACGGTGCAAGTGATGCGATTTCGTCCATAATTTCACTTGGACTTTCGTAATTCCAATCCCCACCCAGTGCACGAGCAACTTTTTGCAAAATCCACCAATCTGGTTTGGAATCACCAAGCGGTTTCAATACTTCATATAATCTTTGAATACGGCGCTCTGTATTCGTAAACGTTCCTTCTTTTTCTAAGCTTGGTGCTGCCGGTAAAATAACATCAGCAAAACGAGCTGTTTTTGATAAGAACATATCTTGAACGACAAGAAAATCTAAATTCGCTAAAATATGTTGCACATGGTTCGCATTTGAATCGACTAAAGCCATTTCCTCACCCATGACATACATACCGCGTAGTTTTCCTTCTTCCGCTGCAAGTAACATTGCAATATTATTTAATCCTGGCGCTTTCGGAATAGTTGTACCATATGCTTTTTCAAACTTAGCACGAAGCGTATCATCTGATACTGCTTGATAACCTGGAAGCCAGTTTGGTAATGTTGCCATATCACAAGCACCTTGTACGTTATTATGTCCTCTTAATGGATATGCACCTGCACCAGGACGACGGTAGTTACCCGTAACAAGTAGTAAATTTGAAATTGCTGCTGATGTCGTACTTCCTCCTGTATTTTGAGTTACACCCATTCCCCAAAGTATACAAGTACCATCTGCTTCATATACCATACGAGCCATTTCTTTCAGATTTTCTTTCGAAATCCCTGTAATTTTCTCTGTATAGTCCAGCGTATATTTCTCTAGCATTTTGCTATATTCATCAAAATTCTTTACGTTTTCAGCTAAAAACTTTTTATCGTGCCAATCTTGATCAATAATATATTTCGTAATACCAGCAAGCCATACGTAATCCGTTCCTTGGCTCGGATGAATAAATAAATCCGCACGCTCTGCCATTTCATGTTTACGGAGGTCTGCTACAATTAGTTTTTGCTCGTGTAATTTATGAGCACGTTTTACACGCGTCGCAAGTACAGGATGTCCTTCTGTTGGATTCGCACCAACGATAATGACAAGTCCTGCTTCAGCTATATCTTTCACTGTTCCAGCATCCCCGCCCATACCGACAGTTTTAAATAAACCATCTGTCGCTGGCGACTGACAGTAACGAGAACAGTTGTCTACATTATTCGTTCCATATATTTGTCGAGCTAGTTTTTGCATAAGGTAATTTTCTTCATTCGTTACTTTCGATGAAGAAATGAATCCAAATGCATCGCTGCCATATTCAGATTTAATATGCTGCATGTTAGAAGCAACAACTTCTAATGCTTCTTCCCATGAAGCTTCAACAAACATATCTCCTTGGCGAATTAATGGCTTCGTAATTCGATCTTCACTATTTACAAAGTCCCATCCAAATTTACCTTTTACACATGTGGAAATACCATTAACAGGTGCATCTGAAACAGGTTGTACTTTCAAAATTTGACGATCTTTCGTCCATACTTCGAATGAACAACCGACACCACAAAATGTACAAACTGTTTTTGTTTTATTAACTTTCGTCTTACGCATCGCAGCCTCTACTTCTGAAACTGCCAAAATACTACTATATCCAGGCTCTACATCCTTTACAAAATCAATCATCGGATCTAACACATCTGGCTTTAATCCTGTCATGAATCCAGCTTCACCTAACATTGATTTTTCCATTAACGCATTACATGGACATACTGTTACACATTGCCCACAACTCACACAAGATGAGTCATTTATGCTTACACCATGATCCCATATAACACGTGGACGATCTAAGTTCCAGTCTATCGATATAGTTTCATTAACCTGTAAGTTTTGACATACTTCTACACACTGTCCACAAGCAATGCATTGATTTGGATCATACCGATAAAACGGATGTGACATATCCACTTCACAAGCACTTACTTTCGGCTCATACGGATATTTCTGTTCTTCGATTCCCATCATATGTACCGTGTTATGGACTTTACAGTTACCATTATTGTTATCACAAACGGTACAATACAATAAATGATTCTCTAATATTCGATCCATTGCCTCAGTCTGTGCCTCTTTTGCACGCTGGGACTGTCTTTCGATATGCATACCGTTCTCTAATTTCGTTGAACAAGCACGTAATAACTTCCCATTTACTTCTACAATACACGTATCACAAGTTTGAATTGGATCTACTTCTGGTACATGACAAATTTGAGGATGTTCCAAATTACTCTCGTTAAATAATTGTAGTATCGTCTTTTCACCCGATGTGGAAAATTCTTTACCATCCACGGTTACACGGACTGTCTGTTCTGCCATAGTTTCCCCTCTCCTTACAACCAACTGTACAACACAATTATGAATCCGTTTTCAAAATCGCATTACTGTACATATTTTTGAAACGCTCTGCCCGAATACTTTTCTTATGAAGTCGATTCTAGATGTTATAAGGTATAACTACGAAAGCTTGAAAATATCACTATTCTACGGTTCTATTATATCGTACATATACAATAATAACCAAAATAATCTGTGATTTCCTTGCTAATAGGTGTTTTTATTTCCCCATTGTTTTATGATAAATATGGGAGAGAAATACATATAAAAGGGGAATTTAATATGGGGCCTACGCAAGAGACTTATACAATTGTACGCTATCAATCTGGTACATTTTCAAAACAACTGGATGAGATTGTTACAGAATCTCCTATTACTATTAAATTAAATGGTGAAGAATATGTAACAGTTGTATGCACACCAAATTATATTGAAGATATGGTAATTGGTTTTTTAATTTCTGAAGGAATTATTGCTTCCTATAAAGATGTTGAAGAACTATGGGTGCAAAAAGATAACGGAATTGTCCATGTAACATCATCAAAAGTAAATCCACTCTATCAAACTTTATATAATAAACGATACATCACTTCTTGCTGCGGAAAAGGTAGACAAGGTTTCATTTTCGTTAACGATGCAGCAAAAGCAAAAGATTTACATGATATACATGTAAAAATTACTCCTGAAGAATGCTTTTACTTAATGAATACTTTACAACAATCTTCCACTACCTTTCGCCAAACCGGCGGGGTTCACAATACCGCGCTATGTGATCGAAATAATATCCTCCTATCAAGAATGGATATCGGAAGACATAATGCATTAGATAAAATATATGGCCATTGTTTGCGCAACGATATATCTGTTAAAGGAAAAATCATTGCATTTAGTGGGCGTATTTCATCCGAAATTTTACTCAAAGTTTCAAAAATCGGATGTGAAATGGTTCTATCTAAATCCGCTCCAACAAAATTAGCATTACAACTCGCTCATGATTTAGGCATTACAGTCGTAGGATTTATTAGAAACGAATCTTGCAATATTTACACACATCCACATCGAATTGATGGTTATCAATCGAATAACTAAAATAACTCCTCGGTTGAGGAGTTATTTTAGTTATAAAAATGTAATATATTAAAGACTTGAATAGTTAATAAAGTTAATATATAATTTCATTACATATTAAAAACAAAACATTGTAGCATATATCTTTTCATTCTTTTACAAATTAAAAGAGACTGCTAACAAAACGCATACACAATCTTATAGAAGTAATGGATTTATTTTATTTGAAATCGACCAAGGAGGTTATAACTATGGAAATTCGCTTATTAACGACAGAGGACGCAGAAATATATTTAAAAGTTTGTATGGAAGGTTTAACGAAGAACCCGGAAGCTTTTAGCTCTTCTTATGAAGATGTTCTTAAACATGAGGATCCTGTAGCTGCTATGGCAAAACGATTAAGCAATCCGGATAAGTATACTCTAGGGGTCTTCAAAGATAACGATTTAATCGGCATTTCTACTTTAGAAACAAAGCCTTTCATTAAACAAGAACATAAAGCAAAAATCGGTTCCGTTTTTGTTTCCCCAAAAGCGCGTGGCCTTGGAGCAGGACGAGCTCTAATTAAAGCAATTATTGAAAATGCCGATAAACTACATGTAGAACAACTTATGCTCGATGTTGTAGTTGGTAACGATGCTGCAAAAAAATTATATGAGTCATTAGGCTTCCAAACTTACGGCGTACAAGAACGTTCTTTAAAACATAACGGTCAATATTGGGACGAGGAACATATGGTTCTGTTCTTAAATGATTAATACTTCAATATAGTTTTCCAAAAGCACCTTTTGATTAAAAAAGGTGCTTTTTTCATTACAACAATGTAATCTTCATGTCACCTTTATCGATCGTACCAAACCTTTCCATTCATTATACTAAAAGTATAAAGTGAGGCACCAATTATGAAATGAACGTATAGCATTCAATTGATAGATAGAGGAGAATGTGACATGAAACAAAACAAACGAGCTATGCTTTTAATATTTACTACAGCAATTGTAACTTCTGGGTTAGCCATTTTACCTTGGTTTATTATATAGAACTATTCCCCTAATAACGAAAAAAGCTTATTGCTTCTTAAGAAGCAATAAGCTTTTTTATATTATAAAATCCCCAAAATTTTATTTACACAACTTATAATAATAACCATAGATACGGCAATGCACATGACAACCGTATTACGATCTTGCTTTTCTTTTTTTGAAATTTCTTCTTTTGGATTCATGTGTATGATCTCCTTTTAAAAAAAGTGTGAGATAGGAAATTTTTCTTATCCGATGCGAGGTGAATACGAAAACCCTCTCTATCTCACATACACAATAGAATGGAATTGTCATTTTATAAATAAAATGACATGACGTTATGTCGCAACATAGGGTATTTTGTGTCGCTACGTTTTCTATTATAAGAAATAGTTGTGCAAAACTAGTGCATTTTTTATGTCAATTACTCTGAGCGAAAAATAACTCTTCCACTCAATCACATAAAAAGAGTTTTTTATTATTTTCATGTAAACTATACAAGTAGAATGAACAGTTTGGGGTGCACAATATTATGGTTAAAATTTTATTAGTAGACGATGAAGAACGCATGTTACGATTATTAGATTTGTTCTTAAGTCCTCGTGGCTATTTTTGTATGAAAGCTACCTCTGGCCTTGAAGCACTAAAGTTAATAGAACAAAAAGACTTCGATATTATTTTGTTAGATGTTATGATGCCGAATATGGATGGATGGGATACTTGCTATCAAATCCGTCAAATTTCCAACGTTCCAATTATTATGCTAACAGCCCGCAATCAAAGTTACGATATGGTGAAAGGTCTCACTATGGGCGCAGATGACTATATTACAAAACCATTTGATGAGCATGTATTAGTCGCAAGAATCGAAGCTATATTACGTCGTACAAAGAAAGATGGATTTGTTAGCTTCAATGGTATCGAGTGGGATAAAACGAAACATACTGTCACAGTTTATAATGAAAAAATCTCCCTGACACCTATCGAGTTTTCGTTACTTGGATTATTTTTACAAAACACAAACCGTGCTTATAGCCGAGATGATTTAATCGAAAAAATTTGGGGTTATGAAACAGACATTGAATATAGAACAATCGATTCACATATTCGTAATATCCGCGATAAATTACGCAAAAAAGGATTTCCTGTTGAAGATTACTTAGAAACTGTCTATAAAGTCGGATATAAATGGAAAAGTGAATAATTACTTCGGTCAGTGGACAATAGTATACCACTGACCCTTTATATGAAATAAGGTATGGTGAGAAAATGAGTAAACTTTCACTTAAAGTTGGGACATACTTTTTAATATTAGCTTTATGTATTGAAACAATTGCTTTTGTATCTTTTTACAAAAGCATTTCAACAATGCGCATTGAGGAAGAAACACTTGCTCTTTTAGAGAAAGGAAATCGCTATAGTAAAATTATTAAAAAACGCGCGAAGTGGGATGTATATTCTAAAGAAAAGAAACTCATGGAAAGCGCTGAACACAGTAAACGGCCTAAACGTGCTATGTACCCCGAGTTTGATATCAACACTGCGGCTGAACACTTAGTTGAATCAGAATTAATTGCTAACTCTGATATAGCTATCATTATAACGGACAATAACGGCAAAATTATTTCTACCTCAGAACCTGTAACAAAAGAAATGCAAAAACAACTTACTTGTAAAACAGAGACTATCCCAGAAGGTGGATTAATCAATGAAAAAAACTGGAAAAAATCAAAATTCATCTCAACAGTAAGCCCGCTGGAACTTCAAGGATTTCAAGGTAAGTTGTATATGTTATTAAAGACATCTTTCTTAGAAAATATGTTACTTAAACTCATGAATCAATTTCTTATCATTAGTGTTTTGACAATTATTTTAACGACTATTTCTGTCTTTGTTTTTTCTCGTGTTATTACAGAACCGCTTATAAAAATGAAGAGGGCAACAGAAAAAATGTCAAAATTAAATACACCAATTCAATTAGGTATTAAACGGAATGATGAACTTGGAAGTTTAGCAAAAACGATTGAAGATTTATCTAGTGAACTGACTTATATGAAAAAAGAACGCAATGAATTTCTCGCTAGTGTTGCCCATGAACTATTAACTCCATTAACCTATATGAAAGGTTATGCGAAGGTAGCAAAGAGAGACTCTTTAACGAAAGAAGAGCGTGAAGAATACTTACAAATCATTGAGGATGAAACAGATAGTGTAACCGATCTCGTCCAAGATTTATTTATGCTGGTGCAATTAGAACAACATCAGTTTGTTATAAAAAAACAAAAAGTGATTCTTCAACCATTTTTAGAACGAATGGTTGAAAAAACAAAAACAACATTAACTAACAAACAAATGCAACTCCATGTATATTGCAAAGATGATTTAGAAGTTTGCATAGACGAAAGACGTATGGAACAAGTTATGTTAAATTTATTACACAATGCTTATCAACATTCGCCAGAAAACACATCTATTACGATACGTGTACTCACGGAAACAGATTATTTTACAATAAATGTAGACGATGAGGGAGAAGGTATTCCTGAAGAAGATATCCCGCATATTTTTGATCGTTTTTATCGTGTTGATAAATCGAGAACGAGAGCTACTGGAGGAAAAGGTATTGGGCTAGCTGTTGCAAAAGAAATTGTAGAATTGCATAACGGTTCCATTCTAGTAACAAGCCAATTAGGAGTAGGAACAAACTTTAGAATCGAGCTACCTTTTGAATAAGATGCGTGTGAAAACACCAGTAGTAGTAAACACTACTGGTGTTATTTTGTTCATAAAATCAGCTCATATAAGCTAAGCTTTTGAAATTATTCTTATTTCAATATAAAATAAAGGTACATTTGCAAAGATTTGGAGGGTGATACAATTGGATATCCATGTATTAACAAAAGACGAAGCGGAAATTTACTTAGAACTTCGTGTAGAAGGGTTAAAGCAAAACCCTGAAGCTTTCAGCTCTTCTTATGAAGATATTATTAATAAAGAGTGTGCGATTGAATATAAAGCACAAAAATTAGCACAAGATGAAAACTATACGCTAGGTGCATTTAAAGATGGACAATTAATCGGGGTTGCAACACTGGAAACGAAACCATATGTAAAACAAGAACATAAAGCTAAAATCGGTTCTGTATATGTTTCTCCAAAAGCACGCGGACTTGGAGCAGGAAAAGCACTTATTAAAGAATGTCTTGAACTTGCTAAATCTTTAGAGGTGGAACAAGTTATGCTTGATGTTGTTGTTGGCAACGATGGTGCGAAGAAACTTTATGAATCATTAGGTTTTAAAACATTCGGTGTACAAGAACGTTCACTGAAATATAACGGACAGTATTGGGACGAAGAGCATATGGTCTTATTCTTAGATGAAAATAAATAATAAAAAACATCCTCATGCCTGGAGGATGTTTTTTACTTTCTTGTATACCATGCCTTATGTAATAATTGAATCGCTTTCGCAATTTCGTCTTCTGATAAAATTGCAAACCCAAGTAAAACTACATTTTCAGGCGCAGTACCGTCTTTATAGTACGTAGAAACAGGATATATTTTAATACTATATTTTGCAGCTTCTTTAATGAGTTCTTCTTCTCGCATTCCATTATGCACTTGTAATAAAATGTGTAATCCAGAATCTTCTCCGATCACTTCAACACGATTAGAGAAATACTTCTCTATTTCAAAAACAAGTCGATCCCTCTTTTTTCGGTAAACGACACGCATTTTATGAATATGTTTTTCCCAATAGCCTTCATTTAAAAACCTTCTTATCACTTCTTGGTCCATTCTTGAAACACTTTGCGTATAAAATAAATATTCCTTTTGATACTTTTTAATTAAATTCTTCGGTAATACGATATAACTCATCCGTAATGAGGGCAACAAAGCTTTTGATAGCGTCCCCATATAAATAACTTTCCCATCTGTATCTAATCCTTGTAGTGCCGGAATTGGCTTTCCTGAATAACGGAATTCACTATCGTAATCATCTTCAATAATATACCTGTCTTCTTCTTTCTTTGCCCATTGTAAAAGCTGCGTCCTTCTCGTAATAGGCATAATCATTCCATATGGGAACTGATGAGAAGGAGTTACAAATACAACATTTGCATCGCTATTTTCTAACTCTGCTATACAAATTCCGTCTCTATCTAAAGACAACATTTGAACCTTCTTTTCTCCCTGTTCAAAAACAACCATTTTCCTGTGATAACCTGGGTTTTCAACTGCATAATTGCTTCCCTTTAACAATTGAAACAGTAGCTTTACTAATATTTGTGTACCCGCCCCTAATACGATCTGGCTAGCTGAACAACGCACACCTCTAGATTCATACAAATAGTTCGCAATTTCCTCCCTTAAGCTCAATTCCCCTTGAGGGTGTCCAAGAAAAAGTAACTCATTATTATGTGGCTGCCATACATCATTTATAAGCTTGCGGTACGTAGTGAACGGAAAAGTATCCGTATCAACCCCTGTTTGGGTGAAATCAAATTTATAGTTCTCCTCCCGAAACGATACTTCTTCTACTTTCGCTTCGCTTCTTTCTACATAAATCATTTGTTCAATTTTACATACGAAATAACCTTTTCTCGATGCCGATTCAATATAACCTTCTGCAAGTAATTGCTCGTAAGCCGCTTCTACTGTATTCTTACTCACTTGTAAATAGCTCGCCAGCTTTCTTTTAGCAGGTAATTTTGTAAAAGCCGGAATCGTTCCATCTTTAATCTCTTTTTTTATATACTCATACAATTGCACATACAATGCTATTTTACTTTTCGTATTTAAATTAGGCGTTAATTCTAACATAATATCTGACCCCTTAATAAAACTAAAATCTGATACTTTTTACAGTACCAGAAGTTATATATAATTCCTTGTATCATGTCACACATAAAAAATCAAATACTCGAGAGGGGATGCATGATTATGAACAACAATAGACGGATTGGACTCATTATGATTATTACAGGAGCTACCTTATGGGGATTATCTGGCCCGATGATTCAGTGGCTATTTCAACATACTAACGTATCATCAATTGATTTTTTAACAATTCGCTTGTTGCTTGCGGGAATATTTATTTTATCTTTCTTGCTTATAAAGAAACAAAACATATTTCAAATTTGGAAACATCCTAGACATTCTATACAACTTATTATTTTCTCTATTCTCGGCATGCTCGGTGCGCAATACGCCTTTATTGAAACAGTTCATATTAGTAACGCGGTTACAGCGACATTATTTCAATTTCTTGGCCCTGTTCTTATTACCATTTATGTCGCATTTGGACAAAGAAAATTCCCTGCTTCTATGCAACTACTTGCAATTATAACTGCCCTAACAGGAACGTACTTTATTATTACAAACGGTTCAATTGAAAATATTGTTTTATCGAAAGAAGCCATTATTTTCGGCCTATTAACAGCAATTGGCTTTGCATTTTATACCCTTCATCCAGCTTCTCTTATTAAAGAATGCGGAACAACTGTAGTAATTGGCTGGGGGATGTTAATCGGTGGCATTGCCCTGCTTATTTGTAATCGCTCGTTTGAATGGAATCAGCTTTCACAAACTTTTACACAAAAAACTTTTTCTATGCTTATTCTTATCATCATAAGTGGCACTCTTTCTTTCCTCCTTTATATCGGTAGTCTGAAATATTTAGCAGCAACAGAAACAAGCATTTTATCTAGCATTGAACCACTTGTAGCTGCCATCGTTTCAATCGCTTGGCTGAATGAATCCTTTGGAGCCTATCAATTATTAGGCGGCGTATGTATCGTTCTTTCTGTTATTTTCTTAACGATGCCGCAAAAAGAGAATGAACCTACCTTTTCAACTGAACAAATATAAAAAATGTCAAAAGAGGTCGTACAAAACTTACGACCTCTTTTGACGTTTTAAAGGAATTGTCCCGCTTTCTAGCAAATACAATTACACTAACAATAAAAATTAGGAGTGTGACACCATGAAAAAAATTGGAACTATGCTACTTTTCTCTTTTCTCATCGCTGGATGCACACAAGCGCAACCTGATTCAGAAGCACCTAAAAAAGAAGCCATCGCCACGTCATCCACTCAAGTTAATGCACCTTCCTTCTTTCATCTTAGCGTTTTAAAAGATGTAAATTGGGAAGAAACCCCCTCCTTCATACAAGAAAAAATACCTTTAAAAGGCATCGAAGAAAAAATTGCAATGGCTGATAGCCCTATTATCGTAAATGAAAAAAATGAAATAATGTGGTACTTTTTAGATCCTGAAATGCCAACTGGAAAACTATCTATTATTGCACTAAAACAAGGATCAGTAACTCCAACACCAGTACTCTTTCAACAAGAAACTTCCAAACCAACTTGGACTACTTCAAATACAATTGATTCCACTACAAACGAACTTCCTCTCACTATGTCACTACCTTCACCTGGATTATGGGTATTAAATATATATGTGAATGAAAAATATTATGATCAGTTTGTAATTACTGCTGAGTAAAGTGACAAAACTAAAACACTTTCTTACAACAATGTAATTTCTACGTCATGTACTTCGATAGTTGAAGTATCTCTCTTCTCTTATACTTAAAATAAGAAATGACACGAGGAGAGATGAGAGATGAAAAAAATGATAGAAGTGATTGTAGCAGTAACTGAGGTTTTAGTAAATGGTAAACAAGTTGCAATGGAATTAAATAAATAGTGAAGAAACACAAATAAATAATTTTACACTTCTTCATTATTTTGATTTCTTATCTCAAAAAAGCAGTGCCTTTTTAGGCACTGCTTTTAGCTATTAATAACTTGGTATTTTCATAATTTGCGCCACACCTGAATCAATGGCTGCTTTCGCTACAGCTTCCGCAACACTTGGAACAACTCTTTTATCTAACGGATTCGGGATTACATAATTCGCATTACGTTCTTCGTCCGTAATGATGTTAGCGATCCCATATGCTGCCGCTAATTTCATCTCTTCTGTAATATCAGTCGCGCGCACATCTAACGCACCACGGAATATCCCTGGGAACGCCAATACATTATTTACTTGATTCGCATAATCTGAGCGCCCGGTTCCTACTACAGCTGCCCCAGCCTTTAATGCATCCTCTGGGAAGATTTCTGGAATTGGATTCGCCATAGCAAACACAATTGCTTTCTCATTCATCGTTTGTACAAGTTCTTTCGTTAATACGTTAGGAGCAGATACGCCAATAAAAATATCAGCTTGATGAATCGCTTCTTTTAACGTTCCACGCACATATTCTCGATTTGTCTTTTTGGAAACTTCAATTTGTGCTTCGTTCATCCATGATTCACCTTCACAAACAATACCTTCTAAGCTAACTAACGTAATGCGCTTTGCACCAGCTTTTAATAATAATTTTCCAATTGCAATTCCTGCCGAACCCGCACCGTTAATAACAATTTTCACATTATCCATTTGTTTGCTAACAACTTTTAATGCATTAATAACAGCTGCTAAGACGACAATAGCTGTTCCATGTTGATCATCATGGAATACAGGAATATTCGTTTCTGCTTTTAATCGCTTTTCAATTTCAAAACAGCGTGGTGCCGCAATGTCTTCTAAGTTAATTCCTGCAAACGTAGGCTCTAAATTTTTCACAAGGGTAACGATTTCATCCACATCAGTCGTACCTAAACATAATGGGAAAGCATCTACATTCGCAAATTTCTTAAATAAAATACTCTTTCCTTCCATAACAGGCATAGCTGCTTTCGGTCCAATGTTCCCTAAACCAAGTACTGCTGTTCCATCTGAGACAACTGCCACCATATTACCACGTGCTGTATAGTCATACACTGTTTCTTCATCTGCTGCAATTGCTTTGCAAGACTCCGCTACACCTGGTGTATATGTCAGGCTTAAATCATCCGCTGAATTCACTTCTACTTTACTTGTAATTTCAATTTTCCCTACTAATTCTTTATGCAATAACAATGATCTTTCATTAATTTGATTTTCTAACATACTTATATTCTCCCCTTAATTTGACAAGCTAGCTATATGAATATAGCTAGCTTGTTTGATCATGAAAACATTTTTAATAAAATTGTCGCTGTTACAACCATTGCTGCCCCGCCTAAACGTGTTGAAATTTGCGCAAACGGCATTAATTCCATACGATTTGAAGCTGATAAAATAGCAACATCTCCAGTTCCACCTAAACCACTATGACATCCCGTTACAATTGCTGATTCAACTGGATACATTTTCATCACTTTCCCTACAAGAAAACCTGATGCTACCATTGTAAGAACAACTGATGCGCACACAACAACATATCCTACTGAAAGAACTGCTGCTACGTCTTTTAGCGGAATATATAGCAATCCTAATCCAACCATTAACGGCCAAGTTAAATTCTTTGAAATAAATTTATATAAATGGAATGCTCCTTGCTCCATTTTTGCTGGCATTAATTTAAAGTATTTCACAAGTGCTGCTGAGAAAATCATAATGATTGCCCCAGGAATACCGATGAACTTAGAAGCAAATCCTCCGAAGATGAAGAACGTACACGCAATTAATAAACCTGCTCCCATTAATGAGAAGTCAATTGGCTTCTCTGTATTTTGTTCTTTTAATAACTCTGCTTGATTGTCTGTTTTTACTAATACACCGTTACCACTAAGCTCCGGTTTCTTCTCACCTAAACGCTTCATATACCCTGCACTTACGATTGCGAACATATTTCCAATAATAGCTGCTGGAATAAGCTGTGATACAAACGTTGCTGATGATTCATTTAAAATATCACTATAAGCTAGCGATAATGGTAAAATCCCTTCCCCAATACCACCACTCACAATTGGTACGATGATGAAGAAGAATGTTTGCTTCATTTCAAATCCAAATAGTGAACCAACCAATAATCCTACTGCTACAGAAGCTAACGTCCCTACTACTAAAGGAATAAACATACGAACGAAACCTTGTACTAACACTTTACGGTTCATTCCTAAAATACTTCCGACTACTAAACAAGAAATATATAAATATAAAAAGTTCGATTTTTTCATTAACATAGTCGCAGCTTCCATTGAAGCTGGATTCATCCAGTTAAAAAATACAAGTAATGATGGAATAAATAACGAAAGTATTGCCGGACCGCCGATATTTTTTAAAATTGGAATTCTCATCCCAATGTCGCCTAAGAAAATACCCATGATCATAATAACTGCAAATCCACCAATCATATCTGCTGGCAATTTATTATATACAGATGCCCCATAAATAATAGCAGCCAATACTACATATAACGGTAAAGGTATAACACCGATTTTTACATTCATAATTTTAGAAGCGAAAGATTCTCTTTGTACTTCATTTCCTTCAGAAAATGATACCGCTTCCACATTCTTTTGAATTCCCATATGGCACCCCCTTGTTTTCTTAATAACAATATTAAAACGCTTTCAATAGTAAAAATAGTTTTTGTAAGTTTTGTAATTGATTTTGTAATTAAAAAAAGTATAAGCGACTTATAATAAGTCGCTTATACGTAAAACTCTATTTTATTTTGGTCAATACATCTTAATTTACTCACTGGTCTTCCTACATGTTGATACACCATTTCGTTTTCTAATACTCCAATGCTAGTCAAAAACATTACATATTTTCGAATAGAAACCCTTGAAACACCAACTAATTGCGCCATTTCCTCTGTTGTAAATGCTCGTCCATTCAGCGACTCGATCTTCTGCCAAATTAATTGCATCGTTTGCTTCGTTAATCCTTTCGGAAGCTCTTTAGTGACAGTAGGCTCTCTTTTTTCTTTTTGCAAAATTAACGAATCTAATTCCGATTGACTAATTTTTTTTTGTTCTTTCATGAAAGTAAGCTTTTCTCGATATATAGTTAACGCCTTTTTAAATCGTTCAAATGTAAATGGTTTAATTAAATAATCTACTACACCATATTGTAATGCTTTTTTAATGCTCCCCATATCATGTACAGCTGAAATCATCATAATATCGATTTCTTTTTCTTGGTTCCGAATATACATTAAAAGCTCAAATCCAGTCTCTTCAGGCATAAAAATATCAAGTAATACTAAATCTACTCGTGATTCCTCTAATACTTCTATCGCTTCTTTAACGGAGTTAACTGCTTGAACAAGTTCAAACCCTCCTACTTGCTCTAAATAATGCGTATTTAACATTGCTACCATCGGGTCATCTTCTACAATTAAAACTTTAATCATATTTGCCTCTCATCCCTACCTTTAGGTATTTCAATTGTTATCGTTGTTCCCTTTCCTACTAATGAATGCATATGAATTTCCCCATTTATTCGCTGTATACTTTCTTTTACAAGATACAAACCATAACCACGGTTATCTCCCTTTGTGGAATAACCTTTCGTAAATAATGCCCCTATTTCTTCTTCTGGTATACCTTTCCCCGTATCTTGTACTGTAATGATTAATGTATCCCCATATTGTATCTCAAGTTCAACTTGCTTCTTTTCACAATTCGTCACTGCCTCTAATGCATTATCAATTAAATTTCCGACAATCGTAATTAGTTCATGAATAATACTTTCATCATCTATTTCCGGCATGTAAGAATCTTCACTTATGATTAATTTTATATTTTTCTCTCTAGCATAGCTAAGTTTCCCAAGTAAAAAACCAGCAAATACTGGACTTTTTATTCTCTCCATAACCCCACCAATTTCATATTGATGCTCTGATACCATACCGCTTATATACTTCTGTAATTCTTCATACTGCTTCATGTGTGTAAGTCCTAATACGACATGCATTTTATTCATAAATTCATGCGATTGTGCCCGTAATGCTTCCGCATATAGTCTAATACCAGTTAATTCTTCTGCTAATTTTCTAACCTCTGTTTTATCACGAAATGTTGCAATTGCACCAACTATTTCTCCTTTTACATATAAAGGAACACGATTCGTCACAATCGTAATTCCATAAATATTTTGTTCTTCGTTTAATTGTACCTCTCCCGTTTGTAATACTTCTTTTATACGTGAATTAGGCATATACAATTCAACATCTTTACCGATAAAATCTTCTTCAAGTCCACTTTTCTTAAACAATCGTTTTGCCTCATTATTTATTAAAGTTACATTAGCTTCTTTATCTACAGCAATAATACCTTCCTTTACAGATTGTAGCATCGTATTTCTTTCTTCAAGAATTTTCGCTATCCTGTGAGGTTCAAGACCAAATAAACTTTTCTTTATATGTCTAGCTAATAATATTGCTCCTATAATTCCGACTAGTACTCCAACTCCGACACCAATGTAAATGATATATCTACTTTCCTTAACTCTCTCTTTTACATTATCTGCTGAAATACCAACTGCCACCGCTCCAAGTTGTTCACCTGTTTCAGAAAATACAGGTACAAACACTCGCATTGAAATACCTAAAGTTCCTTCTGCCAGCGATACATGTTCCTTTCCTTTCAATGCAGGCCCTTCATCTCCCCCAATAAAATGATGGCCTATTTTTTGAGGATTTGGATGTGATTTTCTTATTCCATTCATGTCCATAACTACAATAAATTGAACACCTGTGTTTTTTAATATTCTATTTGTATACGTTTGGATTGCAGAAGTATCTGCTTTCCCAATCAAACCATCGATTACAATTGAATCATTCGCCACAATGTGTGCAATTGTTTTTGCTTTCTCTGCTTGGCTATCCTCCGTCGTCCGTTCTACATTATGACTAATTAATATATCTGTCACAAGTAAAGAAAAAATTACAACTGTACAAACTAACAATGTAATCGTTTTCCATAAATTCCATAGTCTTTTTCTTTTTTTCATCCCGTTAATGACTCCCCTAATTGCTGAATAGAAAAATAAGTAAGGTGAAAATAATATCCCCTTACTTATCTGCTGTTATTATACTTTAAATTTACTAGTCATGGCTTGTAGTTCTTCGGCCATCCCAGCTAAGTTTTGCGAAGCTGAACTAATTTCTTCCATTGAATTCACTTGTTCTTCTGTTGAAGCAGCAACACTTTGCATACTAGCTGTATTTTCTTCTGCAGCCGCTGCAATTTCATCAATAGCATTTGTCACTTCATTTGCATCTCCAGCAATTCTCTTCGTTGTTTCTACCATTTGATTAACTTGAGAAACAATATGTGTAGTAGAACTTAAAATTTCCGTAAAACTTGCTTTCGTTTTTGTTACAACATCAAGGCCTTGTTGAACTTCTCCATTCACATTATCCATCGCCTTAACAGTATGTTCAATATCCGCCTTAATTTCTGCAATTAAATTTGCAATCTCTCCAGATGATTCTCCTGATTGCTCCGCTAATTTTCTAACCTCATCAGCTACAATAGCAAACCCTCGGCCCTGTTCACCTGCTCTTGCCGCTTCAATAGCCGCATTTAAAGCTAATAAGTTCGTTTGAGTAGCGATGTTTTGAATCGCTTCAGAAATAGCTCCTACCTGCTTTGATTTCTCATCAAGAAGTTTAATAATAGCATCTGACTCGGATACCGATCTAGAAATAGACTGCATTTGTTTTGCTGTTTGTTCAACCAATTCTTCCCCTTCTTCAGCTCTTTCTCTCGCATGTAATGAGGAGATAGAAATTGATTCCGCGCTTCCAGTTACATCTTGAATTGCTGTATTTACTTGTTGTAATGTAGCCGCACCTTCTTCAACACCTTGACTTTGTGATTCAGCCCCACCTGATACTTGTTCCATTGCAATTGTAATTTGATCTGTCGCATCATTTGCTTGCTGTACGCTCGCTGTTAACTCTTCAGCCGATGCAGCGACATGCTCTGCTGAAAAACTAATTTGAGTAATCACATCTTGTAAAGAGGCAGACATTTCATTAAATGAATTCCCTAATTTCCCTATGTCATCCTTGGAATGGATTGTAATTTTCTCTGTCAAATCTCCCTTACTAATTTTATGTGCCGAGTCAGCTATTTTTCTTAATGGTCTTGTAATAGACTTTGTAATGAAATAAATTAATACACTACCACATACAATAGCGATAGCAATGACAATCAAAGTCTTATAAAACACTGGATTCGCAGCTTGAGTAATTTCTTCGTCGAACATAACTCCAACTACTTTCCATCCTGTTTTCTCATTTGTTGCAAAGATTAAATTCTTTTTATCACCTTGTTCTGTATAAGACACATTTCCTTGTTTTTCTTCATAAATTGGTTTAATCCACGGATCAGTAACTTTTGCACCTGGTTTTCTAGATGGATGACTAACAATTTGCTTATTTTGATCTAGAATAACTGCATAACCTTTTTCACCAATGTTAATCATTTTGGAAATTTTTAAGATGTTATCTAAATTTAAGTTAATTCCTATAACACCTTTACCATCTTTTACTTCTTTAGCAATTGTCACTACCATATTTTTAGTAGATGCTGATTGATATGGTGCAGTAACAATTACTTTCCCTTTATTTTCATGTGCTTCTTTATACCAAGATCTATCTGTTGGATTATACCCATCAGCCATTTGGATAAATGGTTCTCTTATAAACTTTCCCGTCTGTGTTCCAATATAAATACCTTCTACTTCTGGATGGAGTTTTATATATTGAGCTAACTTCGTTCTTACTATTTCTTCTTGTCCGTTTGGATATGTATCCTCTGTTAAGACGTCTGCAAAGTACGCCACATCAACAAATTTCTCTTCTATATTTTGAGAAATAACAGTATTTAAAACAGAAATATTTTCCTTTGCTTTACCTGTAATTTGTTGTTCAAAATTTGTTTTGGCAGTTTGATATGAAACACCACCGATAATAAGTCCTGGTATAGTTAAAATAAGAAAAAATGAAATGATTAATTTTTTCTTGATACTCATACATTTAACCCAGTTAAATATTTTTTGCATAATAAGCCTCCTTTATGTAATGTGAATACTTGTGTAATTTTATACAATTAACATATATAAAACAATATATAATGATAACATGTAATTTTTTTGTCAATTATGCGTTTTTTCATATTCACTACTTCTAAAGATTTAATCATAAAAAATAAGAGAACTTCAGCTTATATAATAAGCTGAAGTTCTCTTATTTCTTAACAAAAACTCCCCTTACAATTATTTACATCTATTTCTTTACTAATTCATTTAGAGCTTTTCACATAACTAATTGCCTGACTCCCCATTTGTACCCATGCCTTTTCAAAGTTTTCTCTTGGCACTTTTACATCTAGGCTATCCTCGAGAGGATCTCGAATATATACAAATTCCTTATCATATCCAATAAGCACTACACAATGTTCATTATACGTAATAGAAACATCTCCACTATTTGTTTCCCATGTAGTAAATTCATCTTCATCTAATGGCTCAAATGTTGCATTTGTAATCATGACTACCGGCTGTCCTGATTTTACACTCTTATAAAGTTCTTCTATACTCTTTCCTGTTAAGTCCACAGATTTGTTAGGTAAATACTTTTTCGCTAATTGAAAGAGTGGTCCATGATATACACCATATCCAGATTCAGAAAACGTATAAATATTTCCTACAAATCCTTCATTCGGATTCCCACGTACACCATCTTTCATAAAATCAACTTTCTTTATTTCATTTGCTAATTTCATCTTATCCACTGTAATACCTGCGTATTGTAACATCATCGCTAAGCTCGTCACTTCACAGCCTCTATCTAACTCTGGTAATTGCTGAATTAAAGGAACATTTGATAAGATAATCTTTTCATCATTATTACTAAATTCCGCTTCTTTTCCATTTTGTATATTGAAGAATGTTAACTTCTCCATATACTTTGTAATTCCATTTGTATATACATTCCATACTGCTATAGCTAGTAAAGCCATACATATATACCACTTCCATCTCCTTATCACTCTCACGCCCTTTTTAGTTCGTTAAATAAGAATAAAACGCGTCAGCATCCGTGCGAATCACCGGTACAAAATTTAGTTCTTTTCCTTTTTCAGGCTGATTTTTTTTAATTTTTTCTGCTAATTCTTGAACGTTCATATTCGTTTTATCCATATTAAGCTCATCTGCCATTTGTAACACTTTTTGTTCATT
This sequence comes from Bacillus cereus group sp. MS39, assembly GCF_040448665.1. Classification (NCBI taxonomy): domain Bacteria; kingdom Bacillati; phylum Bacillota; class Bacilli; order Caryophanales; family Bacillaceae; genus Bacillus; species Bacillus cereus group sp. MS39. The sequence goes on from NZ_CP123058.1 coordinate 4,832,023, forward strand.
AATTTCGCTTAATACTTGATATATATCTTTACCATACAAATCAATATGATATTTTTTTGCTTCTTCCTGCACTTTTTGTTCGTACACTTCTTGCACTAACGTTTCTATCTCTTTTCCTTTTTGGGAAATACCTAACTTCCCTGCTTCCTCTCTTACTTTCGTTCCATAGATTTCTTCCTCAATGTCTTCTATTTCTTTTCCATTTGTCGAAATGCCTAATTTATCCGCTTCATCATTAATTTTAATCGTATTAATTTGATTAATTAAATTTACAATCGTTGTATTCTCTATAGATATGCCTAGCTTTAACGCTTCTTGCTTCACTTTTGTTTCATAGATTTCTTCTGTAAGAGTTCCAACATCTTTTCCTTCAATTGAAATGCCTAACTGTTCTGCTTCCCTTCCTACTTCTGTTTCATGGATTTCTTTTTCTAGCGTAATTTGTTCTTTTCCTTCCGTTTCAATACCTAGATTCTCCGCCTTTTCTTCTGTATGCACCGCATGTATCTTTCCATTATTTAATTGCTCTTTACTGCGTTGCGTGTAATCTGTCTTTCCTTTTGATGTTTCAGAAGGAGAGGCACCCCCTAGTATGCTTAAGCTCATTACTCCAATAGTGAATACCGTCATCATTTTCTTTTTCAAAATTAATTCCTCCCTCTTACACTTTCTTTTTCATCATTCCCTATACATAATTGAAATAACATTTTGATCGATATAATCTGCTCAAATACATTTTTATAATCGCTCTTTATGCGACGAACTTTCTGTATATAATACATGTTATAAATAGTTTCTTAACTTTCCCTTAAAAAAGACGACCTTGTAAAAAACAAGATCGCCTTCTAACTCATATTCTTTGATTTTTAGGTAGGTTCACTTCAAAACAAGTCCCCTCTCCCCATTTGCTCTCTACTGATATTTTCCCGTAATGCTTTTCTACAATCCAATTCGCGATTGAAAGGCCTAATCCCGCTCCTTCTGACGCACTTCTCGCTTTATCTCCTTGATAAAAACGATTAAATAATTTTGGGATGTCCTCATCTTCCACTCCTATCCCGTCATCTTTCACTCGTATACGAATCGAGCTATTCGTTTGCGTACAATCGATTTGTATATGCCCACCTTCATTCGTATACTTCATCGCATTATCTAACAATATGACCATCATTTGATGGATTCTCTCTCTATCACCCATAAATGATACGTCATGCTCCACTTTCAATATCATCTCTTTTTCTTGATAGGAAGCAATTTCCTTATATGGATCTACTATTTCTTCTAACAATTTATCCATTTCAAATGTTTTCTTATCCATCTCAATTTGATTAGAATCCGAACGTGCTAACAATAATAAATTAGTTACAAGCTTAGATAATCGTCGACACTCCTTTGAAATCGTAGAAATATCCATCGCTTTTTCTTCTATTGTCGCAGATGGTGACTGGAATAACACATCCGTTTTTGATTGAATAACCGCAAGTGGCGTTCTTAATTCATGTGATGCATCAGAAACAAACTGTTGCTGTTTTTCCCATGAATTTTGAATGGGTACGAGTGCTCTACCAGCTAAGAAAAAGCCAATTCCTATTGCACATAGACTTCCTATGCTACAGCCAATAACGAGAATTAAAAATAAAGTATTTAGCATCTCTTCTTCAGCTGTTATATCGCGTACAATTTGAACTATTTTTGTATCTTGTTGAAATGCAAACGTTCTAAAATATTGCCCTTGCACTTCTATATCTTGCAAAGTTCCTAATTTCTTTGGAGAAAACTTTTCCAAATTATCTTCAAAGATAAAACGGCGTTTGCCGTTTTCAATACCTATCTCCACTGTGTTTCCAAGCCAAGTTAACTCCATTATCCTTGGATCCCCAATCGGAGGATATCCCCTGATTTTTTTAGGTAGTTTTTTATCATCTGAATTCTTTCTATGCTGAACGGATTTTCCTATCGATTTATCTACTTCATTATAAATACGATTATATGTGTATGAATAAATGATACTGCCTAATACACCTATCAAGATAATAAATACTAATGAATTCAATATAGTCAATCGAATACGTGTTTTCTGAAACATGCTTCCCTTTTTCATTGTTCTTTTAATATATATCCAATACCTCGAACAGTTTGAATATCTTTCTGATAACCGAATGGCTCTAATTTTTTACGTAAATGATGTACATATACTTCTACAATTGCTACTGTCGTATCTGAATCAAATCCCCAAACACGATCAAAAATTTGTTCACGCATTAAAATCTTTCCGCTATTTTGAACAAGGTACTCTAGAAGCTCATATTGTTTTAATGTTAACTTCATACTTTGTCCATCTACTTGAACGTCTTTATCTTTTCCGAACAGTTCAATCCCTTTATAACGAATAGTCTGCTTTGTTGTTAAACTACCACTTCTTCGTAACAACGCACGAATTCTTGCTTTTAATTCTGGAGCCTGAAACGGCTTAACAATATAGTCATCTCCACCAAAATCTAAGCCTTTCACTCGATCTTCTAGAGAGTCTCTCGCTGTCAAAAATAGGACTGGTGTTTCAATTTTTTCATCACGTATTTTTTGAATCACTTCAAAACCGTCCATTTCTGGCATCATCACATCAAGCAAAATGGCATCATATATATTTTGTAACGCTAGAAATAATCCATCTTCTCCATTCAATGCTGTATCTACTTCAAATTCATCGCGTAATATTTGGACAATAGACTCTAATAAAGAAGCATTATCTTCTACTACGAGTAAGCGCATATTCTCACCTTCCACCATATCGTTCAATCCTATTTATAATTATATTTTAACGTTTTTCTCAATATAAAATTTGAAAGATTTATTATAAAAATTCTTTCTTAAATTTTTCTTAATAAAAAATTGAAAGAAATAAGACTCCCTTATCTCTTTCAACTTTTTACTACGTACACCTTTTTACTCGGCAATTCTAAACAATTTAACTGGCCACCATATACAGCACCGCCATCAATCCCTATAATACGATTACTCCCAAAATACACGCCACAATTCTCACTACCATGAAACGTTTTTGTTTCCGTATGACCAAATACAACAACCTTTTCACCACTATACCCACTATGAAACTCATTACGTATCCACATTAACGTATATGGTTCACATTCCGAAACTCGCTTCAATGGCTCAACACCGGCATGTACAAATATATACTCTTCTGTTTCAATGTAATGATCTAATTCTTGAATAAATTTTACATGTTCCTCTAAAATATGCGATTGTAAAATTGGTTTTTGGAAGGCTTCTTCATTAACCACAATATCTTCTTCTACAAAGCCATAGCTGTATAAAGTCTTATCTCCACCATTCCTTTTTACCCAATGGTTCCATGAACGTTCTTCATCAGTCGTTAACGCTTTAATCATCATATCTTCATGATTACCCTTTAGAACGAGGGCTCCCTCTTCTTTTAACGCTTTTACCTTTTCAATTACAGCACGCGCATTTGGACCACGATCTACATAATCTCCCAGTAAAATTAATTGATCCTGTCTTACATCATATTGAGCTTCTTCCAATAACCGTTCGAACTTTTCTATTTCTCCATGAATATCACTAATAACAAGAATTCTTTTCATATTATTCCCTTCTTTCTAAGCCACTCTCTTTCTAATTATAGTTCAAAACAACAGAAATTTCTGAATCCACATTCAAAATCACATTTATTACAAATAAAACGATTGTCCTTACAACAATGTAAGTCTCTTGTCATCCAATTCGATAGTTGCAAGTGCTATATTTCCTTATACTAAAAGTAAGAAATGAAACAAAAAACAAGGAGAGATGAGACATGAAAAAAGTGATGGAAGTTGTAGTAGCGGTGGCAGAGGTTTTCGTAAATGGCAAACAAGTTGCAATGGAGTTAAACAAATAATGAAAAGGACAAGATTCATTCTAGACCCTTTACTCATATAAAAGAGATAAGACTTCTTCATTTTTTTGATCCCTTATCTCCTTGAAAAAGCCGTATCCTTTTTCGGATACGGCTTTTTCTTATTTTTGACTCGTACGAGCTGAAATACTAATTTGCTTTTAAAGTTTCATCTAACGCTTTTTTCCTTGCAGACATCGTTTTAAGCTTCGTTATAGACTCTTTGTATTTCCATTAGAACCCTGCCTTTATCTCATATTCATTCTGCAGCATATAGAAACTATTTGTTCATTTTCAACAAAAAAATCCCATTCAAATACACATTACTGAATCCATCATACTAAATGACTTCTTCATTCTGTCTATCTAAATGAGATTATTTCGTACTTTTTATTTCTTTATCTTGTTATTCCACCGGTTGTGGCTGTACGACTTCATTCGCTCCAGCTAACCTCAACATATTTGCAATATCTTTAAAACCTCTTTTTTCAGCATATTGCAGTGGCGTAATATTTTCCTTATTGGCCATATTTACATCTGCCCCGTGGTCAATAAGCATTTGAATTACTTTCTTATGATTTTCACTACCATTTCCTAATACGATTGTTTCTACTACAGCTGTTCCACCACGATCATTTCTATAGTTCACATCAATATCTGTATGCTCTAATAACTCTTTTACGACCTCTACATGGCCACGTTCAGATGCAGAAATGAGTGCTGTTCCACCTGATTTAGTAGTTTCTTTCGTATTAACCCCTGCATTAATTAGTAGCTTTACAATGTCTGTATACCCTTCTCTACTTGCATAAAGAAATGGATTACTTTGTTTCTCATCTTTCCTTTCAATATTAGCACCTGCACCAATTAACGCTTTAACTGTCTCTACATGATTTTGATACGTTGCTGCAAGGATAGGAGTTTCTCCGTTGTCACCTTCTACGTTTATATTGGCTCCATCTTGAATCAGCTTCATAGCTGTTTCCGTGTCTCCAAGAGTCGCAGAAAGTAGCAACTGTTTGTCCATTAAATTTATACTTTTTTCTTCTTTAGGTTCTTCCTGTTCTTTATGCTTTTCTTTTTTCTTTTCGTTTTTCACATGAACCGGTTTCGATTCTGGCTCCTCTTGCTTATCGCAAGCCACTACCGTCATTAAAAGTCCTAATAACATACATAATAAAATTTTTTGTTTTCTCACAACTACAGCTCCTATGAAAGATAATGTTTTCTTAACCATTCCTCCATCACATACAATAACTCTTCTTGAGTACATTTATCCATAAGCCCTTTATATTCCTTCTTTAATCGGATTATCTTAAAACCTATACTATGTTTCTCAACCTATTGGAATGATGTGCCTGATGGCCTCATCATTAACATTATGAAGCAATTAGTTTAGCACGATTTTACCGCATTTGTATACATTTCTAAAAAGTACATAAAGTGAAACTTTAATCAGTGGGAGGGTTCACCTCACTGATTATTAGTTGAACCAATCGGGCATTTACGGGCTGTTGATCTCCCACCTAACTTCTTTGCTCCTGCCTAATTTTAAGGTGGGAGTTTTACTGCCCGTTAATACGGGGTAAATGATTGCTTTAGGTTACTATATTCCATTGTAACCGTTCTTCTAAAATTTTTACACCTTTTCTATATTTGCACCTGAGTAATACTAAAAAAAGACAACTTATGTAGTTGTCTTTTTTAGTATTAATGATGACCACCGTGATTTCCCTTTTTCGGGTTCCCCATCATCTCTTTATTCATTTCCCATTTATGCTCTGCTAGCTCTTTATATGAAAGAACTTTCCCTTTATAGTTAGACACAAAACTCTCTGCATCCTTTTTATTTTCAAATGAAATGATATTGTAAGCCATCGGTGTCGTTATTGTTTTATCATATACGTAAGTCGCATCTTCTAACGAAATCCACTCTTTCGAATCATAATCTCGAACAAATTTTTCTTTCGTCTTTTCACCTGGATTAATCTCCATCCATTTATACATACAACCGATATCATCAAACTTTAACGCTTTTCCATTTTCTAAAATGACTTCTGTTGCAAATTGATTATCCATTACCCCAATTTGGCAAATATCACACTTATCATGTTTCTCATCAATTGCTACAGCCTCTGCTTGTTTCTTACCACAGCCTACTATTGTAAAGACAAAGAATAAGCATATAGCAAGTGTCACATACTTTGTTCTCATTTTACTTCCTCCCTAACCGTATCTTCCACAAGGAGCATATCAAAAAGTTGTGTGAGATTTGTGAAAAAATAATGTACTTTTTGTAATATAAAGACCAAAAAAGATGTGTAGCCATTTCTACACATCTCTCATCATTCACAACCTGTAATTAATAAATCGTCTTCTAACTTAACTAATAATGTATCTGTATTAATTTGCTGCCCAGCAACTACATTTACTAATCTTATATTTCCACTAATACCGACCGCAACTTTTTCAAGCTCACCGTTATTTTTTCGGATCATCATTAAATTTTCCCACTCATATACGTAAGAAGATTCATTAACAAAAATCTCTTCTACTTTTCCTTCATAAGAACTATAAATCTCTTCCATTCTCGTTTTCATATAAAATCTACTCCCTATTTCACACTTCAATATTTTCATCTTATTCTACCATTCTTACGGAGAGCAGCTTACTTTTTAAAAATTCAAATTAACTACCGTGAACAAAATGACCAAAATAAAAATTATGCTTCTAATGATGTTATTTTTCAAATTATTTACCATTTGAATGAATGCTTTTATGATAAATAAAAAACACTTTTTCTGAATTTTCATTACTTTTTTTGAAAGCGCAATCATTTTTGAGGGGGAGATTACATGTTAGCACTACTTGGATTTGCGATGGTATTTGTCTTTATGTTTTTAATTATGACGAAACGTATGTCAGCACTAGTAGCATTAATATTAATTCCAATTACTTTCGCATTAATTGGCGGTTTTTATGCAAATATGGGACCTATGATGTTAGAAGGAATTCAAAAACTAGCACCTACTGGTATTATGCTTATGTTTGCTATTTTGTATTTTGGAATTATGATTGATAGCGGTTTATTCGATCCTGTCATTAGTAGGATTTTAAAATTTGTAAAAGGAGATCCTTTAAAAATTGTTGTTGGTACAGCGATTCTTACTATTATCGTTTCATTAGATGGGGATGGAACAACAACGTATATGATTACGGTTTCCGCAATGTACCCATTATATAAACGCCTTGGAATGAATCCACTTATACTAGCTGGGGTTGTTATGTTAGGAGCAGGAGTGACAAATCTTACACCGTGGGGCGGACCGACAGCTCGGGTTATGAGTGCTCTTGGACTAGACGCATCAGAGCTCTTTACACCACTTATACCAGGAATGATCGCTGGTGCAATTTGGGTCGTTTTCGTTGCTTACTATCTTGGAACAAAGGAAAGAAAACGATTAGGAATTATGGATGTACAATATTTAAAGCAAATGCAAACGATGGATGAGCAAGCTGCAACAGTAGAAGCTGCCGTTCATAAACGTCCTAAACTTCTATGGATTAACTTTTTATTAACTGTTACCTTACTTGTCTGTCTCATACTAGAAGTTATGCCGTTACCTGTTTTATTTACAATCGCTTTCGCTATTGCTGTTATGCTTAACTATCCGAACTTAGAACAACAGAAAGAACGTATTGCTTCTCACGCAGGAAACGTATTAGCCGTTGTTTCTCTCGTATTTGCCGCTGGAATTTTCACTGGTATTTTATCAGGAACAAAAATGGTAGATGCAATGGCTCAAAGTGTAGTTACTCTTATACCAGACGCTCTTGGACCACAACTACCGATTATTACAGCTCTTCTTAGTATGCCGTTCACATTTTTCATGTCCAATGATGCATTTTACTTCGGAGTATTACCTATTTTAACGAAAGCTGCCGCTGCTTACGGAATTAGTGCAGCTGAAATGGGACGCGCTTCATTACTCGGGCAACCTGTTCACTTATTAAGTCCTCTTGTCGCTTCCACTTATTTATTAGTCGGAATGGCCAAAGTTGATTTTGGTGAACATCAACGCTTTACGTTACTTTGGGCTGTTGGAACGACAATGGTGATGTTAATTACGGGAATTGTAATCGGAATTATTCCAATATAAGACGTAAAAAAACAGTAGAAGAAATGTAATTCTCTACTGTTTTTTTGTTATGAAGAAACAAGAAAATACCTTCTTTCTGGTCTCCCTACACTCCCATATATAAGCTCCGCATGAACTTTCTTTCCAGATATTAAATACTCTAAATAGCGCCTCGCTGTTGATCGGCTTACCCCAACCATTGAGCTTAACACTTCTGCCGTAATACCTTCTTCCTCAACTGTTAACATATGCTTTTTTATTTTTGCTAAAGTTAAAGGATCTATCCCTTTCGGGGCATATTCTATTTCATTTCCCTTTACGCCTCTTTGAGACCATAAATGTTCAATTTGCTCTATAGATAATTGATTAGTTTTCTTTAACTGCACAATCTTTTTTTGGTAACTTTCCAAACTCGCCCTAAATCGATCAAACATAAGTGGCTTTACGATATAATCTGTTACCCCGCCTCGTAGAGCGTGCCTCACTACATCTGTTTCCGATGCAGCTGTAATCATAATAATATCTGTATCATGCAAATTATGCCTAATATATGTGACAAGTTCCGTTCCTTGCATATCAGGTAAGTACACGTCTAATAAAACGAGCTGTGGCTTCACAAGCTCTAGCCATTCTTTCGCTTGTTCTCCAGTCGTTGCTGTTCCAATTACTTTAAATCCCTCAATCTTTTCAGTAAAACGACGATGAATGTCCGCAATTCGAATATCATCTTCTACAATCAATACTTCAATCTCCTCATCCATTACAATTCGCCTCTCTCTTTTGGTAATGCAATAATAAATAATGCACCACCTAAATCCCCTTTTTCGATTGCAATACTTCCATTTAAATCTTCTACTAACTCTTTCACTTTTGCTAATCCATATCCTCGTTTCCCGCCTTCTTTCGTAGAGAAGCCTTTATAAAATATGCTAGTAATGACTTCATCATGAATCCCTTGTCCTGAATCTTCCACTTCAATTACTATCTCTTCTCCAATATCAGTTACAAACATCCTTACCTTCTTATCATTCTCTTCATTTCTTTCAATTGCTTCAAATGCATTCGTAATTAAATTTCCTAAAATAGAAACGACGTAATTACTCTCAATATGCGGGCTTAATTTATCTAAGCTACTTTCTCGATCTAGCATAAAATCAATCTTTAACTCTCGCGCTCTATTATAGAATCCAATTAAAATTCCACCTAACCATGGATTTTGAATTCGCTTCATAATAAATTGAACAAAATCTTGATATACCGCTGTTTCCTTATGAATAAGCTCTAAAGCATCTTCATATGATTCTAACTGGATAAGCCCCGAAAGCGTATACAACAAATTGTTATATTCGTGCGTTTGCGCTCGTAAGGCCTCTGTATATTGCTTCGTCTGAGATAACTCTGCTGTTAACTGATCCATTTCAGATTTCAAACGTAAGCTCGATACAACGCCAGTTACTTTATTTTTCACTTTAATAGGTAGACGGTTCGCAATAACAGCCTGCCCTTTTATATTTAATTGACGATCAAACTGTTCTTCACCAGTTTGAAGTACATCTAGTATCGTTGAATTAGGAATTACATTTAAAATAAATTCTCCAATAATATTACGCTGTTCATCTAACGAAAGAATATCATAAGCCGCTTGATTGACTAAACTAATCATGCCATTGTGATCAATGACAATAATCCCTTCACGTACAGATTGAATCACTGTACTATGCTCTTCATATAAAGATGAAATTTCTTCTGGCTCCATCCCAAACATCATTCTTTTTATACTTCCGGCTAAATATATAGAACCAATTATCCCGATTAAAAGACCTATTACTGTAATCCAAAATACACGCTTTCCATATACTTCTACCGCTCCATGAATATCATCTATTGAAAATCCAACAGACACCACGCCTATAATTTCATTTTCCTGATTACGGATTGGAACTTTGCCGCGTAATGAAGGACCTAATGATCCAGTTGCTTTCGAAATATAAGATTTTCCTTCTAATAGAACTCCTTTATTATCTCCACCAACCATTGCTTCTCCTATTTTATCTCGCTTAGGATGTGCATATCGAATCCCCTCTTTGTTTCCAACTACAATAAAATCAGCATCTGTATCAATTCGAATTTTTTCTGCAATTGGCTGAATGATAGAAGCTGGGTTTTCTTTTTGAAAAGCTTCCGTTATTTCAGGTATAGCAGCAACTGTTTTCGCAACATGCAAAGCCCGTTTCCCAATTTGCTCTTCTACCGTTTCAGACAATATGTAATAAAATAAATAACTTGTTAATAGAAGTACGACTAGAATAAGTGTACTAATTGTTATTGTAATTCTCGGTTGTAGTTTTAACTTTTTAAATTTCAAAACCATTCCCCTAACATAATTAAAGATAGAATTTAATGAATTTACAGTCTTTTGTAATTACAACTAATCATAACACGGTTACTCTATATTTCTTTATTTTTATCTTCACAAAAAAAGAAACGAAGTACAATTACTACCTCGTTTCTTAACATTTTTTTATTACACTTTAAATTTCCCAATCATCTCTTGTAATTCTTCTGCCATTTGCGATAAATGAACTGCTGCTGCATTGATTTCATCTACCGAAGCTAATTGTTCTTCTGAAGAACCAGCAATATTTTGAACGCTTGCTGCATTTTCTTCAATTGTAGCTGCAATTTCATTAATAGATGCACTAACTTGTTTTGCATCTACTGTCATTTGTTCCGCTACTTCTACCATACTATTAATTTGTACAACTGTATCATCTGTAGACTTCAATATTTCAGCGAAGCTTTGCTTCGTTTCATTTGCAACTACAAGTCCTGATTGTACTTCTGTCCCAACTTGCTTCATAGAGCTTACTGTTTCTTTTATGTCAAATTGTATCTCTTTTACTAGTTTTCCAATTTCCGTAGAAGACTGTCCTGATTGTTCTGCTAACTTTCGCACTTCATCTGCTACAATGGCAAATCCTCTTCCTTGTTCTCCAGCTCTCGCAGCCTCAATTGCAGCATTTAATGCTAATAAATTTGTCTGCTCTGCAATATGTTGAATTACCTCAAGGATTGCTCCAATTTGTTTCGACTTATCATCTAGCAAAACAATAACTTTATCTGATTGTGAAACAGACTCATGGATTAATTGCATTTGATTCACCGTCTGTTCAACTAACTTCCCACCATCTTCAGCCTTTTTCTTCGTATACATAGATGCTGTGGATACTAATGAAGAACTGTCTGCCACACGTTGAATTCCTTCTGTAACTTCTTCTAATAATGTTGCGCCTTCTTCGACTTCTTTCGTTTGTATTTCCGCTCCACTCGACACTTGCTCTATCGCTTGTGTAATTTGTTCAGTTGCTTCACTCGTCTGCTTCATACTAGCTGTTAATTCTTCTGAAGATGCCGCTACATGACCTGCTGAAGTATTTATATTGGAAATGACATTCTGTAATGATGCTGCCATCTCGTTAAAGCTTTCTCCTAGCTGTCCAATTTCATCTTTAGAATGAACTGTAATGGATTCTGTTAAATCGCCTTCACTAATCTTTTTCGACGATATAACAAGTTGTTTTAACGGATTAATAATAGAAGCAATTATGAAGTAAATTAAAATCCCGCCAATTATTAATGAAATACCAATAACAGTTATCGTTTTATAGAAAATAGGTTCAGCAGCTTCAATAATTTCTTTTGCAGGCATAATTCCTGCTATTTTCCATCCAGTTATCTTATTTGTTTTAAAAGTGATATGACGATCTTCACCATCTAATCTGAAATTAAAATCACCTGTTTCTTGTTTGTACAACTCTTTTTCAAGTTTCTCTTCTACCTTATCACCTGGCTTCATCGTTGGATGCGCTACCACATTTTTATCTTGATCAAAAATTGCTACATATCCACTTTTACCGATATTAACCATCTTTGAAGTGTTTACGATATCATTAATAATTAAATCAATACCAAGAACACCGCTCTTATCCTCATTTTGTTTTGCTATTGTAATAACAATATTTCCTGTCGTTTTTGATTTATATGGAGCTGTAATAATTACTTCTCCACTTTTTTTCACTGCCTCTTTATACCAATCTCTTTCTGTAGGATTATATCCTTCTGGCATTTGAATAGACGGTGATTGAATAAACTGCCCATTGCTGGATCCAGTATAGATGGCTTCCAGTTCTGGATGTAACTTATTATATTCTTCTAGTTTATTTTGGATATTTTGTATTTGATCCGTTTGGTAACTTGATTGTGTAAATAGTTTTGTAAAATAAACTGCATCTACTTTTTTACTATCCAATTCTTTATTAATTACATTATCCAAAATTTTTATATTGTCTTTCGCCGATTGTGAAATCGTCTCATTAAAGTTTGTCTTCGCTTGCTGATAAGAAGTCCAACCAATTACAATACTTGGAAGAATCAAAATGATAACAAATGACACAAGTAACTTTGCTTTTAAACTACTACTCCTTAATTTCCCTTGAAACATATTTCTACCCCTCCATACCGTTTTAAATGTAATTGTTTTACATTTAATTTCTTTATATAAATCATACGATTTAAATGTATCAATGCGACTCTCTATCTCTTTCTCTATTGAAGAGTTGATACATACCTTTTTCATTCTATATAAATTAAATAATTAAAACAATATATAAAAATGTATATTATTCGAAATATTATAATTCACAGAAGAACCTCTAGTATCTCACTTACTAGAGGTTCCTCCCGCTTTACTATTCTTTATCTTTTTCTACTTCTTTTTTCGCATCTTCTACTACAGATACAACAGGTTTATCGTTTGATAATTGTTGTACTGCTCCTTTTCCAGCAAATCCTTCTAATAACTCTTTTAAATCAATGCCAGAAGAAGCTTTTAATGTTTCTTGCATCGTTGCCATTAAATCAGTCGCATAACCTGCAACTTTTCCGGCACCGCTATTTTTACCACCGCCACCTGTATCGACAACTGTAATTTTATCAATGTTGCTAAGTGGGCTTGCAACTTCCTTCGCATAACTTGGAAGCATGTTAAGAACCATATCCATAATCGCCGCTTGGCCATATAACTCAAATGCCTCTGCAATTTTTTGTTTCGCTTCCGCTTCTGCTAAACCTTTTAATCTGATAACATCTGCTTCTGCTGTACCTTGTGCTTTTTGTACTTCTGCTTTTGCTTGACCTTGCGCTTTTTCGATTTCCGCCTTCGCTAAACCTTCTACACGAACTTCTTCTGCACGTGCTCTTGCTTCCGCTTCAATTTTATATTGATCTGCATCTGCTTTTTTCATTTGTTTTACTTTTTCCGCTTCTGCTGATTGTTCAACAGCATAGCGATCTGCATCTGCCTTTTTCTTTACTTCTGCATCATATTGCTTTTCACGACGCGCAATCTCTTTTTCTTCTAATTCAATTTGCTTTTCACGCTCAATGATTTTAACGCGCATTTGCTCTTCTGTAACACCTTGTTGCGCTTTTGCTTGTTGTAATTCATAGGAAAGATCTGCATCTGCGCGAGCTTGTTCTTGGTCTCTCTTATAAGATTGTACTTTTAACTCTTTATGTTTTTCAGCTTCAGCGATTTGTGCATCACGTTGATACTCAGCTTCTTTCGCTTCTTTCTCAGCACGAGCTTTTTCAATTCGCGCCTCTTTTTCACGCTCTGCATTTGCAACTGTTGCATCACGCTTAACCATCGCAATTTGTGGCTGACCAAGTGCATCTAAGTAACCGTTCTTATCCATAATTTCTTTAATTGTAAAGGAAACGATGCGAAGTCCCATCTTCTTTAAATCTGTAGAAGCTACTTCATGTACCTTCTGAGCAAATTGCTCTCTATTACTATAGGCATCTTCTACTGTCATAGAAGATAAAATAGCACGTAGATGCCCTTCTAAAACTTCTTTTGCTTCTATTTTTAACTCTTCTGTTTCTTTTCCTAAATATTGTTCAGCTGCTGTAGAAACTTCTTCAATGGTAGACCCTACTTTAATAATAGAAACACCATTTACTGTAATCGGAACACCTTGTTTCGTATACGTATCACGTGTTCCCACTTCTAATTTGTAGTTTAATAGACTTAAAGGCTCTGCTCTTTGCATAATCGGAACTACGAAAGTACCGCCGCCACGAATAATCTTAATCTTCTTTCCATCATCAGTGGTAACTACATTTTTCCCGCCACCAAGCCAGTTTCCAGTAACAATTAATGCTTCATCTGGTCCAACTGTTCGATACTTTGTAATGAATACTAAAATGAGTAGAATTAAAATTGCGAGTAATACTCCACCGATAATTAATGGAATCGTCATGTAAATTCCCCCTTATAATTTTGGTTTCTTTAAAGAATAAGCAATGTTCTGTACAAGCAGAACACCATCTTGGACTCCCTCGATAATAACTTCAGTTCCTTGTGAAATATCTTTCTTTCCAACTGTTTTAGCTAGGATTGCATTGTTTCCAAATTGGGAGGAAATTAATACTTCACCAAACCCTTCTGTAGGAATAGTCGTAATGACCTCTCCCTTACAACCAATAAATTCATCCATACGCTGCACAGTGTTTTGTTCTGCTTCTGCAATCGGCTTTAAAATTAATATTTTCATTATGAAAACACCAATAAAGGATATAGCAAATGCAGACCCGAAAATAAGAATGCTATTAAAGGAGAATAAATATTCTCCTATATAACTAAGTCCACATAACATGGCGAAAAAACTAAGTAATAAAGTAACAACGGATACAGATCCGCCTCCAAAACTAAATATGGATTCAAATATATCTCCAAAAAAGATATAAATAACAGTGAGTATAGTAGCAATAATAAATCCGTATAAATAAATTGTTTCAAGTGGATAACCAAACAAATCCATTTCTTATCCCCCTCTCTTAAACAATCCCTTTTTTGTTATGTGTATGCCCCACCTCTTTCAAAGATTATAGTTCTTAATTTTCAGTTATTTTCTCTTTAAAGAAAAGCCTGTATGACAGGCCCCTAAAAAAGAACAGGAGAAACCTATTGTGACAGGCTCCTCCTAGTAAATAACCGATATATTATATATCTATATAATATACTATTTTCCACAAAAAGTAAAGTTAAACATACATTGGAAAAGCACTTATTTTACTGATAATTCGTACGTTCCATCGCCATTATCATATTTATATACATACAAATAATACTTACCTGGTTTTGCATTAAATTTTGCCTCTATATGATTTCCATTAGCTTGACCGTAAGCGGCATAATTTTGCATATCTGATTCATGGTGAAGCACCCATGTCATCCCGATTCCATACTCATTTAAAACGGAAATATCGATATTTTTCGTTGATGCTACATTAAATGTATAAACATCGGTGTGATCTCCGCCGATAAGGCTACCTTTTATAGTAGTGTTTAGCCCGATACGATTTGCTTCCTCTGGACGATTATTTGGTTCTAATTCTGTTAAACTTCCATCTTTAATCGTAACAGTGGTTTCGTTTCTGCTCTCTTTACCTTTATCATCTTTTACTCTTAACGCTAATTTATAAATTCCTTCTCTTTCATATGCATGTATTGGATTAACTTCTGCACTTGTGCTGCCATCTCCAAATTCCCATAAATAAGAAACAATTTTTCCATCTTCATCATTTGAGCCATCACTTTTAAATTGAATTCCTTCTTTTACAAGCCCATTATAAGGTCCATTTATATTAACCGTTGGAGCTTTATTTTCTCCATCATCTTTTGCGATACCGTGGAAGACTACATCATATTCAAATTCATTTGAACTATTGACACGATAATTGACGAAGTATGCTGTAACAGTTTTGTAGCCACTCCATTCTTTTTGCGCCAGTTGTTCTAGTGCCTCATTTACTCGTTTACTCATTTCGTTCCAATCTTCGGATTCACCTTTTGTTACACTACCTGTAAATGTACCTTCTAATGTAAATGTATTAAAGAATTGGGAGCTATGTTTTGTCATTTTTGCCTCTTTCATCGGCAACGTATCACTAATTTCTTTCTCTACTGCTGTTAACGATTTTGGTGCATGTTCAGCTAAATAATCATCTGCTACTTCCGGTACATTATATTTATCTTGATTATCAATTAGCTGTTGCATATACTCTTGATACTCTTTATTTAGTTTAGAATCTTTACTTAAATTCTCACGATAGGCATCATAATTTTTCACGTCATTTGCACGAATTAAATCTTGAATTTTATCAAATGTTTCAAATTGATGTGTATATAAATAAGATTGCAATGCGAACGAGTAATTATAGAAATCCCAAGAACCATATTTAGCAAATAATGTGCGCTCTGCTGT
Source organism: Bacillus cereus group sp. MS39 (assembly GCF_040448665.1). Classification (NCBI taxonomy): domain Bacteria; kingdom Bacillati; phylum Bacillota; class Bacilli; order Caryophanales; family Bacillaceae; genus Bacillus; species Bacillus cereus group sp. MS39. The sequence goes on from NZ_CP123058.1 coordinate 4,848,408, forward strand.
ATAACGGCTTGCAGGATCAGATGATAATCCACTAATGATGCTCTTTCTCGGTACTACATTATTTGTACGAGTAGATCCTGCGAAAAATTCTGCATTTCCTTCTTGGAACCAAGTTAATCTTTCATTTTGATACATATCTCCTCTTCCAAATAAACCTGGCACTTCAAATCTACCTTGAAGATAATGAGTAAACTCATGACGGAATAACTCTTCTAAGCTATAAATACTTTGTTCTGGCGTACGCTCATATGTAAAGAATGTACCTGTTTCTTCTATATAAATGCCACCGTTGTTTGTTTCATATCCATACAGTTGTCTGTTTAACTGATATTCGTCTGGAGTATTATAGATTACTATCGTTAATACGTCGTCTGCATTACCTGGCTCTAATGCTTTGTCATTCCCAATTACACGATGATACTGTGCTTTTACTTCCTTTGCAGCCCAGTATAGTCTCTTAATTTTTTCTTCTGATACTTTATCTCCTGTTTTAAATACGATAGATCCATCGTCGAATGTATACGTTTTTGGTAAGTACTGTTCTTTTCCTTCTTTACGTATCGTCTCTAAATCTACCGTATTACCGCTATAATCTTTTCCGTTATAATTTGTCGTAATTTGTTCTACTGCAACAAAATACGGCTCACTTAAACGCGGATACATATGCATTGCTTGTGTAACAACCTCTAAACCTTTATTTGGATTACTATGAAACTTCCCTAAACGACTAGCAAAATAAATTCCATTATTAACGAGCCACTTATTTTCTGGTGTTACTTCATTTAAAAGAGCAATACGATTTATTTCATTAATAAATCCATCTATTTTCCCGTACCACATTGTATCTTTTGCTTCTTTACGAGTTTCAAATAAATAAGATTGCATATCATAATCAATACCTTGCATCATATCGTATACAGCTTGTCCTTTCATACGATCGTCTACATACGTATGAAGATTATCATTGTATTGTTTTAAAATATTCGATGCGTATTGAACCGTTTCCACATCACTTGAAGCATTACTAATTAATTTACCGTATGCAGATACGACTGCATCTTGCTCATATGTACCAAGCTTAAAGTTTGGATTGGTTGCAATTGCTTTTAAAGCAGGTAAACATTTATCCTGGAAGCTTCTCTCATTTAAATCGCTTAATTCATTATTGTAAAATGCGAGATAAAAAGCTGAACGTAACACTTCCGTAAACGTTTGAATTCCTTTTGAATCATCTTTCGTAAACGTACTACCTCGGTGAGCTAATTCATCTATAACCTCTTGCATTTTCCCTTTGTCTTTATAAAAAGCCTTTGCATCTTCATTGAACTGGAATAAGTCTGTAATTTGATTCCATTTAATACTTCCTAGCGTTTCAACCAATTCTTGATTATTCATTTTGTTTAAATCAGCCATTGAATAGCTTTCTTTAATTTGCTTTACTTCTGAGCTCTTCATAATAGATGCTGGTCGCTGTGAAAAGTCTCCTACTTTTAAACGTTCTTGAAACGATAATGTTTCCTCTGCTTTAGAAACGTGTCCAATCTCATCTACTGGTTTTTCAATTCCAACCGGTTTCGTTTTCAGCACATTATATGGTACTTTTTCTTCTGCTGATACAGAAGCTTGAAGCGCCCCTAACGATAGAGCCATTGTACTAATACTAAGCATAACTTTATTGATCTTTGATTTCTTGTTCATATCCTTGCCCCCTATTTAAATATTCCATTCAAGAATTTAACATAAAATCTGGATACAACAATATAAAATGCAATATTTCATATTATTTCTTCCTATAATTTGTACATATCGTGAACAAATCACCCTTTATCTCCCGACAATAATCTGCTTTCTTCCATTTCTAATACACCTAGACAATCCCCAGTAATATCCTTCTCTCATAAAAAAAGACATCATCATATGCATGTTTCTAATGAAACTGCCATGATAATGTCTTCTCAAAAAATTAAAAATTAATTATATATAATAATAAGATTAAACGTTATTTATTTCTTAAATAATCTCTTTCTAAATACGAACATACTTAGTGCGGAAAGAACAAGTGTTATTCCAGAAAGTAAAGTCGATGTGCTAGCTTCACCGCCTGTTGATGGTAAAGATTTCTTATCTTCCTCAAACTTATTAGCATGTTGTTTATTTAAAGTATCTGCTTTTCTTCCCTCTTTTTCAACAACTTGATTATTCCCTTTTGGCTCTTGATCCAATCCTGTTGCTAATTCTTTTACTTCTTCAACTTTTTTCGTTGGCTCTTTTACTTCCTCTTTCGCTTCTTCAACTTCTTTCGTTGGCTCTTTTACTTCCTCTTTCACTTCTTTTACCGGTTCTTTCACTTCTTCTTTTGTACCTTCAACTTCTTTTACCGGTTCTTTCACTTCTTCTTTTGTTTCTTCAACTTCTTTTACCGGCTCTTTTACTTCTTCTTTCGGCCCTTCAACTTCTTTTGCTGGCTCTTTTACTTCTTCTTTCGGCCCTTCAACTTCTTTTGCTGGTTCTTTTACTTCTTCTTTCGATCCTTCAACTCCTGTTGTTGGTTCTTTTACTTCTTCTTTCGGCCCTTCAACTTCTTTTGCTGGTTCTTTTACTTCTTCTTTCGGCCCTTCAACTTCTTTTGTTGGCTCTTTTACTTCTTCTTTTGCTTCCGGTTTCTCTACTATATTCTGTATAACTTCACCACTAAACCATATACCAAGCCCGTAATACTCCGTTCCATCAAAAACAAAATCGTATTTCTTTTCTCCTGGAGTACTCCATACGATTGTACCCTCGTCCTCATTAAATGTGCCACTCTCACTTTTTAATGTAATATTCTCAAGCGGTTCCCCCTCCACATCATATACAGGGATTTTCACTTTTTGATTTACTTGTGCGTCATCTAAAAAAATTTTTTGCCTTCTAATATCAATTGTTGACCATTGAGACAGTTGTATAATTGGTCTTATATCCTGAATCTCATTTCCAGGAAGTTTTAAACTAATTAAATCTAACATCGAAGCAAAGATTGATATATCCTTAATTCGATTATCTGATAAATTTAACCATTGTAAATTTTTCAATTTACTTAATGGTTCAATATTCACCACTTGATTTCCTATTAATTCCAGTTCATTCAACATACTTATTTCACTAATTGCTTCTACACTACTAATTTCATTACTGTTCAATATTAATACGGATAGATTTTTTAATTGTTGTATTCCTTGTATAGTATCATTATTAATTTTATTATTTGAGGCTGTTAATTTTTTCAATGAATTAACTTTAAATAATGGTTCAATATTTTTCATATTATTATTGCTTATATTTAACTTCTCCAACTTCTCTAGTTTAGAAAATGGTTCAATATTTTCGATTTGATTATGTGCTAAACTTACAGATTTCAAACTTCTCAAATCCGAGATAAATGCTATATTTTTCAGCTCTAAGTTTTCTAACTCTAGACTTTCTAAATTCGACATATACTCTATGCCAGAAATATCTTTTATACCGTTACCCTGCCCATTAGTTATCTTAAATGTTTTAATCTTTAATAAATCTTCTTTCGTAATAGGGGCTTCTAAATCAGTTCTATTCAAATTATTTTTATTAATATATCGTTGTAGTTCCTTATCTTGAACAACATTCGTCCCCTCTTGATTTTTAACTATTTTTTGAATAACAGTTCCATTAAAACGTAATTTATTCTCTGAAGAACCTGTTTCTAAATTAAACTCATATGATTTTTCTCCAGGGCTGTCCCATTTTACAAAACCATTATTTTGTGTTCCCCCCTCGCTAATCCATTTAATACTTTGAAGAGATTCGCCATTTAAATCGTATATAGGAATTTTACTATCTTCATTTACTACGCCTTCATTCAAAAAGATTTTTTGTCTGTGAACTTTAACGACAAAACGCTTTCCAAACTCTTGAATAGGTCTTACATCAGAAATTTCATTTGCACTTAAATTAAGTTCGTATAAATTAGTTAGCCCACTAAGTGATGAAACATCCGAAATATAATTTTCTTCTAAATCAAGTGATTGTAATTTTTTCATTTTAGCTAGCGGTGTAATATCTGTAATTTCTGCATCACTCACTGCAAGGTTAGTAAGGCTCTCCATTCTACTAATAGATTCAAGATTAGTAATATTATTATTTCCAATCCATAATTCCTTTACTTTATTTAACTGTTCCATTCCTGTTAAATCACTAATATTATTATTAGCTAAATACAATTTACCGAGAGACGCCATTGTAAATAGCGGCTTAATATCTTCAATCTTATTACCGACTAAATCTAATACTCTAACTTTTTTCAATTTACCTAATGGCGTCAAATCAGTAATTTTATTATCTCTTAAAGAAAGAGTTTGAATTTTAGTCAGCCCAGTAATTGGCTCAATGTTTTCAATTCGATTAGAAAAAAGATCTAAAGACTTCAAATTATTCAAGTTAGCAATTGGTGATATGTCACTTACTGCAGACTCATTTAATGTAAACTTTTCTAAATTTACCATATGCTCTAAACCGGATAGATTATTGATGCCCTTCCCACCATATATGTCTAAGTTTTTAATTTGTAGTGCATCGGCTTTCGTTATTGGTGCATTTATATCTTTTCGACCTAAAGTATTTCTATTAATGTATTGTTGTAATTTTGTATCCACTACTATATTTTTTGTTTCTTCCTTTTGTTCTTCTTTATTTTCCTTTTGTTCTTTTGGAACATTGTTTTCTAAATTTAATGTATTTACTTCAAACTGCACTTGATACTTATTATCATAAGCCATTGTCGGAATATAAATGTGCATCTGCATATTGTATCTTTTCCCTAATTCTCCAACTTCAAATTGAATCACTTTCGTTCCATTTTTCTTTTTATCTTCTGATATTACTTTTACATCATGAAACACACCAGGAGTATGAATATCTTCTGTTTTCAAGTATTTGAAGAAATCACTATCACTTAACGTTGCCGTAATAATTTTCTTTCCATTCTCAATTGTTAATTTCGGATTTTTTATATAAACAGCCGCCATAGACTCTTCATTTGTTTTATCTTTATACGCTTTAATAACAGCGTCATATGTACCATCTTCTAAACCTTGGCCCGTTTTATTCGCCTCAATTGCTACTGCCGCTAAAGCAGGCGTTGAATACGTAGCAAATGGAAGTGATAACGCCGCAGCGATAATCATCGCATTTATATGTTTTCTTTTATTTTTTTTCAACTTTACATCTCCTCCAAAATATATAAATCTAAATGTAATCATATCCCGAATAAATGATAATGATTTTCATTATCATTGTCAACTAAAAAAATAAAAAGGTAACAAAAAAATACCCCCTTTTTAAGGGGGTTATGCCATTTTTTCTCCGGATTCTTCTTTAAAAAAGCTCTTCATCGCATGGAATACGTCTGCTTTTTGCTTTAAAATATAATATCTAAAATTCTCATCTTTAATATTTTTATAGGCTGACATGAGGGTACTATGGCGGTTGTACTGGTTCACTTCCCCATATCCAAACATATTACACTTCTTCATTAACTCTTCGACAAGCTTTACACATCTAGCATTATCTGATGTTAAATTATCACCGTCTGAAAAATGGAATGGATAAATATTATAGCGGTCTGGTGAGTATTTATTATCAATTAGCTCGAGTGCTTTTTTATATACAGAAGAACATATCGTTCCGCCACTTTCTCCTTTTGAGAAAAACTCTTCCTCTGGAACTACTTTTGCCTCCGTATGATGGGCAATAAACTCAATATCTACTGTTTCATACTTCGTTCGTAGAAATCGCGTCATCCAGAAAAAGAAGCTACGTGCCATATATTTCTCCCATATTCCCATCGATCCACTCGTATCCATCATCGCTAATACAACAGCTTTTGAATCTGGCTTTAATACTTCATTCCAAGTACGGAACTTTAAATCTTCTTGGTGAATCGGATGAAAAGATGCTTTACCACGCATCGCATTTCGTTTATATGCGGATATCATCGTTCGTTTCTTATCGATATTTCCCCATAACCCAGTCTTTCTAATGTCATTAAATTCAACATGTTCAATCCGGTTTTCATCTATTTCTTTTCTCTTTAAATTAGGCAGCTCTAATTCTTTGAAAAACGCTTGCTCTAATTCTAGAATAGAGACTTCAGCTTCATAATAATCTTCTCCAGCCGCATCCCCTGCTCCTTGCCCTTTTCCTGGTCCTTTTTGCTTTTGACCACCTGATCCATCTCTCGCAACGACATCACCAACTTTGCTGTCACCATTTCCTTGCCCAACGTGTTTGTTTTTATCATAATTGTACCTAATCTTATATTCATCTAAAGAACGAATCGGTATTTTTACAACATCCTTACCATTAGACATAACTATGCTTTCTTCTGTTACAAGATCGGGTAAATTATTCTTAATTGCCTCTTGTACTTTTTCTTGATGGCGTTGTTGGTCGTCATATCCTTTGCGATGGAGGGACCAGTTTTCCTGTGAAATCGTATAATTTGGTTGGTTTTCTTCACCCATTTCTTTCCCTCCTTACTGTAATTGTCTTCCCCTATGAACAGTAAGCTAGAAATTTTGTTTTATACTGTGCAAGCTAGAATGAAAGATAACTGCCCATCGAAATTCATCCCATAAACATATATAACGTTTTTCATATAATACTCCGAGCATCCTAAACAAAATTTTGCCACTCACATACTAGAAAGAAATATTCAGCCGTTGATAAGAAAGAAACACAATGCATAGTTGCACACATTTACACTTTGCAACATATTGTATTGTGTTGGCTTTTTTCGTATGAATGGTTGGTTACTCTATCATATGCATATTGTAAAAATAATTGACAATAAATTCATGAAATTGCATCTTAATTTATTACATTTGGACAAGGTATGACACTTTACACATATAAATGGATAATAAAACGCTGTCCCGCAAAATACAAGAGACAGCGTTTTGTTATCAAACTATCGGTTTAGCAGACTACCTACATAGCGTAATAATTCATTCGCAGATGAAGAATTATAGCCGTGCTCATCAATTAAGCGTGCAACAACATCATTGATTTTCTTAAGCTGATTTTCGTCTGGCGTTTTCGTTGATGTTGTAATTTTCACTATATCTTTTAAATCAGCAAATAGTTTTTTCTGAATCGCTTCGCGAAGACGCTCATGTGAATTATAATCAAAGCGTTTTCCTTTACGCGCATAAGCAGAAATGCGAATTAAAATTTCTTCACGGAATGCTTTCTTAGCATTTTCTGAAATTCCAATTTGCTCCTCAATTGAGCGCATTAGCTTTTCATCTGGACTCATTTCTTCACCTGTTAATGGATCACGTAATTTCGATTTATTGCAATATGCTTCAACGTTATCTAAGTAATTATCCATAAGTGTCTTCGCTGATTCTTCATATGAATACACGAATGCTTTTTGTACTTCTTTCTTCGCAATTTCATCATATTCTTTTCTCGCTAATGAGATGAAATTCATATAACGCTCTCGATCTTCATTACTAATTGACGGATGCTGATCCAACCCGTCTTTGAGCGATCTAAGTACATCTAATGCGTTAATAGATGGTACCTCTTTTCGAATAATTGTAGAGGAAATTCGGTTAATAACATAACGAGGGTCAATACCTCTCATACCTTCATCTTGATATTCACGTTGCAGCTCCTCTACATCAATCGCATTATAACCTTCTACCGTTTCTCCATCATATAAACGCATCTTTTTAATTAAATCAATATCTGGACGCTTCGGATCTTTTAAACGAGTTAAAATCGTAAACATTGCTGCAACGCGAAGTGTGTGCGGTGCAATATGCACATTGGATACATCACTTTCACGAATCATTTTTTCATAAATATGTTCTTCTTCACTCACTCGTAAATTGTATGGAACTGGCATTACAATAATTCTTGAATGCAACGCTTCATTTTTCTTGTTTGCTATGAAGGAACGATACTCCGTTTCATTCGTATGCGCTACAATTAATTCATCTGCTGAAATAAGCGCAAATCTTCCCGCTTTGAAATTCCCTTCTTGCGTAAGCGATAATAAATGCCATAAAAACTTCTCGTCGCATTTTAGCATCTCTTGGAATTCCATCATCCCACGGTTTGCCTTATTCAATTCTCCATCGAAGCGATACGCTCGTGGATCTGATTCTGAACCATATTCTGCGATTGTTGAAAAGTCCAGACTACCTGTTAAATCGGCGATATCTTGTGATTTAGGATCAGACGGGCTAAATGTACCAATCCCTGTACGGCGATCTTCCGAGAAGAAAATACGCTCTACAACTACATCCTCAATTCTTGAACCATATTCTTGCTCTAGACGCATTACGTTTAGTGGCGATAAATTCCCTTCAATTCTAACTCCATACTCACCAAAGAAATCATCCCGTAAATGATGCGGAATTAAATGAAGTGGATCTTCATGCATTGGGCAGCCTTTAATTGCAAAAATTGCTCCTCGATCTGTTCGTGAATATGTTTCTAATCCTCGTTTCAACATCGTAACTAATGTTGATTTCCCTCCACTAACAGGACCCATTAATAATAAAATACGTTTTCTAACATCTAATCGTTTTGCAGATGGATGAAAATATTCCTCCACAAGACGTTCTAAAGCATCCTCTAATCCAAATAGCTGATTACTAAAGAAGTTATACTTTCTTCTACCATCTACTTCTTCGATTCCAGCATCTTTTATCATATTGTAAATGCGAGAGTGTGCTGTTTGAGCCACCCATGGTCTTTCCTTCACAAGCTCTAAATACTCCGCAAACGTACCTTCCCATTGTAACCGTTCTTCTGCTGCTCGATGCTGTTCAATCTTTTTTAGAATATCCATTATAGCTCCTCCCCCATCTCCTTGTTCAATCGGATTATTATAAAAGGTATGCTAGGATGTCCTTAAACATTCTTTAAATCAAAATGAAATATACAGTATTGCTATAAAATTCTCTCCAAAATTCAAAGAAAATTCTGTATAATATAGGTATTAAAGTTTTTACACCTCTATTCATTTTAAATAAATTCTTTTCTTCCAAGAACCTTACATACATTTTGATTCATATTTAAGATTCGTAAACTGAAAAATAGGAGGGATATTAGTATGAAATTATTATTAATTTTAGGTGTATCACTCACATTTCTTACAGCTATTTTCACATCTGGTTACAATGATAAACCCGGTACACATAAAAAGTGATGTGCTTCTTAGCACATCACTTTTTTTATCAATCATTTATAATACACATTTTCCACATCATATTTTGATAAAGGTCGGCTATAATAATAACCTTGCACAAACTTCACATTCTTTTCCTTCAAAAATTGTATTTGTTCCGCTTTTTCTACACCTTCTGCAATTACATTCAATTCCAAAGTATGAGCTAAATGAATAATTGCAGCTGTAATATTCGTATCACGTTCATCCACATGTATACCTTCCATAAAAGAACGATCGATTTTCAACGTATCAATTGGATACGTTTTTAAATAACTTAAAGATGAATATCCCGTCCCAAAATCATCTAAATGAATCTTTAAATTTTGTTCTTTTAATTGTAGCAATACCCTTTTCGATATGTCTTTATGCATAAGGGCCCCTTCTGTAACCTCTATCGCTAATAGATGAGCTGGTACATTGTACTTATGTAACGCCCGTGTAATCATCTCTATTAATGTAATCGAGCGAAAGTGCCTGGCTGAAATATTAACTGCAATCGGGACAACTTCATATCCTTTATTTAACCATTCACGTATTTGCCGACACACTTCATTTACTACCCATTCATCAAGCTTAATAATAAATCCTGTTCTTTCTGCTAGCGGAATAAATTGATTGGGATAGACAAATCCTAATTCTTTATTCTCCCACCTTATTAAAGCTTCCATACTCGCTATTTTTTTCGTTTCAATATTCATTTGTGGCTGATAATACAAGCAGAATTCATTTTTTTCTATAGCACGATGCAATTGGTTTTCTATTATAAATCTTTGTTCACGCTCACAATCTAATCCACTGCAATAAAACTGATAATGCCCTTTTCCTTTTTCTTTTGCTTTTTCCAAAGCAGCATCAACTCTTTGGAATAATATTTTTTCATCCTCTCCATCTGTTGGAGCCATTACAATTCCGATTGACGCACTTAAATAGACGTCCTCTTCTTCGATTACAAAATGTTCACTAATCTTTTTTAATATTCTTTTTGCAACTATCTCTACACGTTCTTTCGTTATATTTTCTATTAACATAACAAATTGATCATCGTGTTCTCTAAATAAGTGCATACCGTCTATTTGAAAACTGCTTAAACATTCTGTAACTTTTTGTAATACTTTATCTCCTTCTTTATGACCAAAAGTATCATTAATAAGGTGAAATTCATCTAAATCTATAAAAACAAGCGCAAACTCTGTATTATCATTTAAAAAAACATTTAACTTATTTGCACATGAAATTCTATTCATTAATCCTGTTAATTGGTCATAATAAGCTAAATATTCTGTTCGCATTTCATTCAATACTTGTCTTGTAACATCCCTCGTAACAATATATACCCCAACAATTTCGGCGTTCACAATAATCGGAATAGTTCTCAAAGAAATATAGAGCTCGTACCCTTCTTTATGAACATATTTCTTTGAAACAATTTGTTTTGCCCTTCCTTGCAGGGCTCCTTTAAATATGATTTGAAAATCTTTTTCATATTCCTTATTAATAAATTCAAAAATAAATTTATTATGTAATTCTTCATATCGATATCCAAATATTTCATACGTTGCTGGATTTGCATATGTAATTCTACCTATAGAATCTATAGATATAATGGAGTCATTATTATATTCTAATAACGACTTAAACAACATTTGTTTTTCCTCTATCTCTGCCTTTTCCTCAATCTGAGCTGTGATATCCCTCGTAATACAAATAATAAACTGACATACTCCTTCTTCGTCGAATACAGGATTAAGTGAAGATTCATAATGTAACTCACCCTTTGGTAAACTAACTACATCACAAAAGGTATGTGCTTTCGCTTCGCTCGCTACTTTTGCATATTGCACTCGCAATATTTCCGCCGTATCTTCTGATAATACTTCCGCAAACGTTTTTCCATAACATTCTTCGCCTAGCTTCGCATAATCCATACCTATCTTATTTACATAAATATATTTAAAGGTTTCCTCATCCATAACTTTCACAATAAATACTAAATCTTGAATAACATGTAATAGTCCTCTTCTTATTAAATCCATATCTATCATACTTAAAAAGGTATTTTGATTATTATATTGTTCCTTCATATTTATCTCAACCCGTCTAATCTATTTTTATTCATATATCCCATTCTATATGAATATGTACCCTTTTTTAAATGTATGATTACATATTATTTTTATTTTTAGAAAAAAAGTCGCCATATGGCGACTTTTAATAAACAATTTCTAAATCTAATCCCGGATAATTTTGTTGACGGAATGCTTCATAAATTAAAATAGCTGCTGTATTAGATAAATTTAATGAGCGCACTTTATCAGTCATTGGAATACGTAAACAATGATCGAAATTTTCTTCGATTACATTAGCTGGTAAGCCGTTTGTTTCTCTTCCAAATACAAAATAGTAATCCTTCTCACGTTTGCTATAATCAAATGCTGTATGAGCTTTCTCGCCATACTTTGTTAAATAGAAGAATTCACCGTCTTTATTTTTCTCATAAAATTCTTCAATTGAATCATAATACGTAACTTTCACGTGCTGCCAATAATCTAATCCTGCACGCTTTAACATTTTATCATCCGTTGAAAATCCAAGCGGTCTAATCAAATGTAATTCTGTTCCAGTTGCTGCACAAGTACGAGCAATATTCCCCGTATTTGCTGGAATTTCTGGTTGATATAAAACAACATGTACTCCCACGCGATATTCACCTCTGTTTTTTGTCTACTACGTATTATACCACTTGAGCGAAAAATCTCTACCCATTAATAATATGAAAGAATTTATATTTCATTTGTGGTGTATATTTACTAGAATCTTCATAGTTCCAATAACGCCGGCGGCTATTCGCTGAATGTGCATTTACAAGCGGCATACCATCTGCGTCTTTTGCTACTACAATCGTCGTATGATTCCACCTACCATCATCCTCGAAATCATAAGCGATGACATCACCAAGAATAAGGTCCTCTGGCCTTTCTACCGCTTCAGCTCGAAGCCCTGTTGTAGCACCTGACAAATACCAATAAAAAGAGTGTGCGACAGCCCAGCTCCAACTCCACTGATTCTCCCTTTGCCACCATCCTTTGCGAATATTAGGATATCCATTCATTGGTACTTCTCCAGTATGAAGACATTGAGAAATAAAATTCGTACAATTATCAGGGAAATTACGATATACAGGGTTTCGATCATCCCACCAACGCTCTGCATATTTAACTGCCTCTAAACGGTTGTACTGATAAGAACCGTACTTCTCTTTTGTAACTTCCCTTTCTAACGTCTCACTCATTCCAACTGCTTCTGGCACTTCAATAGCATAATCACCTATTACCCGGCTATTATTTAAACAAACTCTTCGTTTTAGTTGTTCCTCTTCGATATAAAATAATTCTTTATGCTTAATTAAATATTTAAAATGTATTTGATAATCAATTTCTTGATGATTGCTATTATTTAATTGTCTCATGAAAGAAACGTCCGCAGTTGCTTTCACTATATGTGCACTACGTTTTTGAAACAATTGTTTCTTTCTCTGTGCTATTTGTAATAAATCTTCAGCAATACCATCCACATTTGTTCGTTTCTCCGTTATATACCCTAAAAATTGTTGTACTTGCTTTTCAATATTTACTTTTACAACCATTTCGTCTCCCTCCCATATTACAATATGAAAAAGGGAGATATTATCTACTCTTTTTTCTGCGCTAACAATTCAAGTCCGCGATTCATTTCATGAATAACCTCTTCGTCTTTCTCACGTTGCATCGCTTTTTCAATGGCTTCGCCCACGCCATCTCCACCAATTTTCCCAAGTGCCCATGCTGCCGTTCCGCGAAGTACCGGTCTTGGATCATCTTTCATAACACCTATTAAATCAGGAATTGCTGATGCTTCTTTAAAATGCGCAAGTGCCAAAATCGCATTTCGTTGCAACGGCTTTTTACCTCTCCATGAACCAGACATAATCCCATATTTCTCTTTAAAATCACGATTACTAATTGTTAAAAGTGGCGTTAATAACGGCTTAACTAACTCAGGATCTGGTTCCATCTCAGGGTGATTATGAAAATCCATTCCTTTATTTTTCGGACAAACAGTCTGACATGTATCACATCCATATATACGGTTTCCTATTTTGTCACGATATTCTTCCGGTAGGAATCCTTTCGTCTGTGTTAAAAATGCAATACATTTCTTGGAGTCTAACTGTCCTCCTTGTATTAAAGCACCTGTAGGACAAATATCAATACATTTCGTGCAGCTTCCACATTGATCTTCTATCGGCTGATCTGGTGGGAATGGAACGTTTGTAATCATTTCTCCTAAATATACATACGAACCAAATTCAGGTGTAATAATAGCGCAATTCTTACCGCTCCACCCAATACCGGCACGCTCCGAAACAGCTCGATCACTTAATTCACCCGTATCAACCATTGACTTAACTTCTATATCGGGAAGTTTTTCAATTAAATATGCTTCTAATTTTTGCAAACGATCTCGTAAAACAAGATGATAATCTTGTCCCCAAGAGGCACGACAAAAAATCCCGCGGCGTTCTCCACGCTTACTTAATGGTGCATTTTTTAATTTTGAAGGATACGCTAATGCAATCGCAATAATTGATTTTGCACCAGGTAGTAGAAGCTGTGGGTTCGTTCTCTTTTCTATATCAGGCTCTTCAAATCCAGATTGATAATTTAATTGTTGCTGCTGGATTAAGCGCTGTTTTAATTCCTCAAATGGTGAAGCACTAGCAAAGCCTATTTTATCTATACCAATTGTTTTACTATACGCAATGACATCTTGCTTTAATTGTTCAAAATCCATTCCTAATCGCCTCCTCAGATGAATCCATCCCATATGTAACGACTATATTGGTTAGTAATTCACTTTTGGAATACTATTCTTTACTTCTATTTTCGCATACAATTATGTTTTTCAAACATTAAAAAACGCAATGCCTCGTTTATCTTAGAAACGAAACACTGCGTTGATCACAATTTATAGAAAAACATTTAATAAAATTTGGAGCGGGTGAAGAGAATCGAACTCTCGACCAGAGCTTGGAAGGCTCTTGTTTTACCACTAAACTACACCCGCAAATATGAAATAAATATAAGATATTAGAATAACTTATGTAAAGTAGTATAGCATGTAAAAAAAACGGAAGCAAGAATTTTATCGAAAAAAGTCGAAAAAGTGATGAGTAGCTCATCACTTTTTCAATTCTTTATCAATCGCCTTCTTCATACTATCGAAATCAGGGTTTGCAAGATTTCCGTTGATATATACTGAAGGAGCACCTTGAACTTTTAATTTTTGAGCACGATCTGAATCTTTACGTACTTTTTCTTTCATTTCTTTACTCTGTAAATCCTTCTTAAATTGTTCTACATCAATTTTCGGAAGCTTTTCTTTCACAATGTTAAGAAGTAATTCTTCTGTAATCCATTCTTCCGTGTCTTTCTTTTGACTTTGATAAATCTCATCATAGAAAATCCAGAATGAATCTTGATCTTGTTTATAAATTGCTTCACCAGCTGCTGCACCTAAATCAGAGTCTTTTCCGATAAATGGGAAGTTAATAAAGTATAACTGCACTTTACCTTTATCGATATACTCTTCTTTTAATCGTGGTAATACTGTTACATCCCAAGTACGACAAGCAGGACATTTGAAGTCTCCAAATTCAACTACCTTAACTGGGGCATCATCTTTCCCTAAAGATTGTTGTGTGGAATAAGCAAACATCTCATTCCCTTTATCTTTTTTGTCATTTATGATGCTATACGCAATTGTTCCGATTACAATCAATACTGCGATAGAAAAAACTACACCAAGAGCCATGAGTTTATTTGATTTCATATACATTCCTCTTTAAATTCATATTCTGTATACAGCATTGTACACAATACACATAATATCAACACTTATATATGTCACGCAATGAACACGCTCACATAAATTACAAAAACACAATAATTGTGACGATATTGTGTCACAATTTGTCACAATTTATTCAAAAAAAGGAAGCTCCTATGTAGGAACTTCCTTTAGCTTACTGCTTTTTCACGAGCACTATTTAACATCGACTGCTCTGTTTTTATATCATGACGAATTACTAACTTCTCACTAACTGCTTGCACATACTCATTATGATTGATATAGCCTTCTTTCTCCATTAATCTCAAAACGACATTTCGTCTCTCTACGGCCTTATCATAATTTTGTGCAGGTGAGTAATAAGCGGGTGCCTTTACTACAGCAGCCATCATTGCACTTTCAGCCAACGTTAATTGGCTCACCTTTTTACCGAAGTAAAGGTTTGCTGCTTTTTCAATTCCCCATGCTCCTTCTCCGTAATAAATATTACTTACATACAATTTTAAAATTTCATCCTTTGTAAATGTACGTTCAATTTTTTTCGTATAAAAAATTTCTTTCCACTTACGAGAAAATGTACGTTCATTCGTTAAAAAAGCATTTTTGGATAACTGTTGTGTAATTGTGCTTCCGCCTTGCACAACACCACCAGCTTTTATATTCTCAACAGACGCTCTGACAATCGCTATATAATCTAAACCGTTATGATGATAAAACCTTTTATCTTCTGTCGCAATAAATGCATGTGTTAATGATTCTGGCACCTCTAACTTAGCCGGTACATGTAATTTACTAATATCACTTTGCTCGATCATTACATTTCCAATGAATAATAACGTAAAACTTAACAATAATAATAAAATAATGGCTTTATAAAAGAATTTAGTCATTGGATTTAATGCAACTTTTTGATGATAGTTCACCCTAGATAATACTCGTTCTTTCATCTTAAACACCTCTTTTCCACACAGCGTATAACTCTTACTTTAAGAATACCTTGTTGTAAAAAAATATCCCATCGATTTCTCTTACACGTACCTTACATCATTGTAAGGTATAAAGTGAAACTTTAATCAGCCCTCACCAATCGGGCTGCCCGGCAAATAGTTGGATAAAAAAGTATTGTATCACAGTCCTTTTTTATCTACTATTCATCTGAAATATTGAATATAGATTATGCTAAACCAATAACAGAGTATACCTTAAGCCTATACTTCCCTATTAAAACATCCTATTTTCATTATATCATCTACAAAATATATATTTGTAAGTATCTAGTAATCTAAATGTATACAATATATCATACATTATACAGAACAAACGTTCCTGAAATCAATACTAGCACTATTATTATTTTGACCTTTTTCTTAAACAGTATACAAAAAAGAGTAGTGATTTGATTGTATCTCAAACCGGCTACTCTTTTCTTTACAATCTACCTATTAAATTATATGGCTGCACTTCCCACGTTTCGTACGGAATACAATGTGTTGCTCTCATCGCATCAAGCGTTCTGGATTTCATATGAGGACGCGTTATATACTCATCTATATTCTCTTCATTTAAAGCAACAAATTTAGCCTCTTGTATTTCTTCAGGCTGAATTTGTATTTCACCGCTCACGTATGCCACTTTAAAAACAACACCTAGAATGTGCATGGAAGCATTATAATAAACTCCTGTAATACCGATAGGCTTCACCGTTAATCCTGTTTCCTCTTTTATTTCCCTACAAACAGCTTGATCGAGCGCTTCTCCTTCTTCCACCTGTCCTCCTGGCAACTCTCACGTATCCGATCGCCAATGTACTTTAGCTAATAACACTTCGTCTTTTTCATTTGTTAAATAACCTGCTACAGCAACGATATGCTTTGGTGTTTTATGTTCCATATTAAACCTCCTAGAAATAATGATTATTTCATATATCCCTATAAGCATATTCCCTGTCTAAAACAAAATACCTTTACTAATTCATCCTCTTAATTAACTTCATGAAAAAAAGCCCCTATCCGTTAAATGAATAGGGGCTTCTATCGTATTATTCTCCTAAGTCTACGTTGTGGTAAACTTGTTGCACATCTTCTAGATCTTCTAATGCATCAACCATTTTTTCAAATTGTACTTGAGCATCTTCAGGAAGTTCTACATCACTTTGTGCAAGCATTGTTAATTCTGCAACTGTGAATTCTTCAACACCAGCATCTTTAAGTGCAGATTGTACGGAATGGAATTGATCAGGTTCAGCATACACGATAACAGAATCTTCTTCTTCTAGAATGTCACGTGCATCAACATCTGCTTCCATTAAAATTTCAAGAACTTCATCTGATGTTTTACCTTCAAGACCGATAACAGCTGTCGCATCAAACATGTAAGCTACAGAACCGTTTACACCCATGTTACCACTGTTTTTGCTAAATGCAGCTCGTACATCTGCTGCAGTACGGTTTACGTTATTTGTAAGTGTATCTACAATTACCATAGATCCGTTTGGTCCGAATCCTTCATAACGAAGCTCGTCATAATTTTCTTCTGAACCGCCTTTTGCCTTTTCAACTGCACGATCAATAATTGTTCTTGGTACGTTGTATGTTTTCGCACGTTCTAATACAACTCTAAGCGCTTGGTTTGATTCTGGATCTGGCTCGCCTTGTTTTGCTGCCACATAAATCTCACGTCCAAATTTCGCGTATATACGGCTTGTATTTGCATCTTTTGATGCTTTTTTTTCTTTAATATTATTCCATTTACGACCCATACTTTCCACTCTCTTTCCCGTTTTAAATCTACATAAAAATATTAATATGAAATATAATGTGTATTCAACACATTTTTAAAAGAAATATAAAAAGTTCATTTTTGATTCATATTACAGACATAATATAAATTACTATCATTTTGTTCTTTCGACAAGTTATATTATACATGAATTTCTACATTTATTACGAATTTTAGAAGCACATAGTATAATTTAACAAAAAAGACTCTAACAGAAATGTTAGAGTCTTTTTATATCGCCGATACATATTTCCATAATATTCCTATAACTACTTTCTATTGTTATATAATAAAAACAGGAAAAAATTTGAAGAAAGATGGAGGGAGAATTATGACACATTCACATGAGAAAAAAGCACATGGTCTGAAAGGAATAGGAGAGAAGTTAAACCCAACTATCTATCAAGTGAGATTCATGAAATTAGATGAACCAATTCAATTTGAGT
Source organism: Bacillus cereus group sp. MS39 (assembly GCF_040448665.1). Taxonomy (NCBI): domain Bacteria; kingdom Bacillati; phylum Bacillota; class Bacilli; order Caryophanales; family Bacillaceae; genus Bacillus; species Bacillus cereus group sp. MS39. Next base: position 4,866,774 of record NZ_CP123058.1, read on the forward strand.
CGTTTCCTGAATTAAAGGAATTAGGAGATTGGTTGAGTACTTCAACGCACATGTGGGCGTGCCACTCAACTATGTACAAGTACAACAAAGAAGAGTTTGAAAAGAGGTTTTTAGAAATTACAAACTTAACCGTTGATAATGTACTAATATCTACTGGTGCTATCGGATTTAACTTCATGTCACCGGGGTGGAGAAGTTCTCTTTAGAGTGCTTAAAGAGAATATTGTATATACAATATTCTGCTGATATTTTATAGGATAATGTAATTAAGAGAATAAAAATGAATGTTTATTTTTATCCTCTTATTGTTTCGCAGTTTACTCACCGCACACTTTTTGTGCTTATTTTTTCGTGTAATGAAAACACAAAAAATCTCTATACAATTAGTATAGAGATTTTTATTACGCCGTTCATGATACCGATGGTCGGGGTCGAACCGACACTCCCGAAGGAACACGATTTTGAGTCGTGCGCGTCTGCCAATTCCGCCACATCGGCACAAAAGAAAGGCGGCAACCGGATTTGAACCGGTGGTAAAGGTTTTGCAGACCTCTGCCTTACCACTTGGCTATGCCGCCATGTTAAATTTTATTGGAGCGGAAGACGGGATTCGAACCCGCGACCCCAACCTTGGCAAGGTTGTATTCTACCACTGAACTACTTCCGCAAAAATGGCTGGGCTAGCTGGATTCGAACCAGCGCATGACGGAGTCAAAGTCCGTTGCCTTACCGCTTGGCTATAGCCCATCGAATTCTTACTTAATTATATGTAAGTATCAATTAGATTATTTGTAATTTTAAAAATAAAAATGGGGCGACTGATGGGAATCGAACCCACGAATGCCGGAGCCACAATCCGGTGCGTTAACCACTTCGCCACAACCGCCATGTTGTGTAAATATATTTGGCAGGGGCAGTAGGAATCGAACCCACACTGGAGGTTTTGGAGACCTCAGTTCTACCTTTAAACTATGCCCCTATGTAAATGGTGGAGGGGGGCAGATTCGAACTGCCGAACCCGAAGGAGCGGATTTACAGTCCGCCGCGTTTAGCCACTTCGCTACCCCTCCGAAACTTACATGGTGCCGGCTAGAGGACTTGAACCCCCAACCTACTGATTACAAGTCAGTTGCTCTACCAATTGAGCTAAGCCGGCGTATATTATTAAGATAAATGGTGGCTCGGGACGGAATCGAACCGCCGACACGAGGATTTTCAGTCCTCTGCTCTACCGACTGAGCTACCGAGCCTTATTAAAATGGCGGTCCCGACCGGGGTCGAACCGGCGATCTCCTGCGTGACAGGCAGGCATGTTAACCACTACACCACGGGACCATTTGGTTGCGGGGACAGGATTTGAACCTGCGACCTTCGGGTTATGAGCCCGACGAGCTACCGTGCTGCTCCACCCCGCGACAATACTATTTATATAATTTATATGGTGGAGGATGACGGGATCGAACCGCCGACCCCCTGCTTGTAAGGCAGGTGCTCTCCCAGCTGAGCTAATCCTCCAAAGTGGTGACCCGTACGGGATTCGAACCCGTGTTACCGCCGTGAAAGGGCGGTGTCTTAACCACTTGACCAACGGGCCAATATTATAAATCCTATGGCGGAGAGCAAGGGATTCGAACCCTTGATACGCTTGTGACGTATACACGATTTCCAATCGTGCTCCTTCGGCCAACTCGGACAGCTCTCCAATGGCTCCGCAGGTAGGAATCGAACCTACGACCGATCGGTTAACAGCCGATAGCTCTACCGCTGAGCTACTGCGGAATAATATTGCCTGGCAACGTCCTACTCTCACAGGGACAAGGTCCCAACTACCATCGGCGCTAGAGAGCTTAACTTCCGTGTTCGGTATGGGAACGGGTGTGACCTCTCTGCCATCATTACCAGACATTATTCTTTTGAGACAATCATTATTATAACTTATTTTCTTTAAAAGTCAACAAGTTTTTTTATGTTCTCTCAAAACTAGATAACATTGCTTCATATTATATGGTTAAGTCCTCGATCTATTAGTATTCGTCAGCTCCACATGTCACCATGCTTCCACCTCGAACCTATCAACCTGATCATCTTTCAGGGATCTTACTAGCTTACGCTATGGGAAATCTCATCTTGAGGGGGGCTTCATGCTTAGATGCTTTCAGCACTTATCCCTTCCGCACATAGCTACCCAGCTATGCCCTTGGCAGAACAACTGGTACACCAGCGGTGCGTCCATCCCGGTCCTCTCGTACTAAGGACAGCTCCTCTCAAATTTCCTACGCCCACGACGGATAGGGACCGAACTGTCTCACGACGTTCTGAACCCAGCTCGCGTACCGCTTTAATGGGCGAACAGCCCAACCCTTGGGACCGACTACAGCCCCAGGATGCGATGAGCCGACATCGAGGTGCCAAACCTCCCCGTCGATGTGGACTCTTGGGGGAGATAAGCCTGTTATCCCCGGGGTAGCTTTTATCCGTTGAGCGATGGCCCTTCCATGCGGAACCACCGGATCACTAAGCCCGACTTTCGTCCCTGCTCGACTTGTAGGTCTCGCAGTCAAGCTCCCTTATGCCTTTGCACTCTACGAATGATTTCCAACCATTCTGAGGGAACCTTTGGGCGCCTCCGTTACACTTTAGGAGGCGACCGCCCCAGTCAAACTGCCCACCTGACACTGTCTCCCGGGTCGATAAGACCCGTAGGTTAGAATTTCAATACAGTCAGGGCGGTATCCCACCAGCGCCTCCACCGAAGCTAGCGCTCCGGTTTCAATGGCTCCCGCCTATCCTGTACAAACTGTACCAAAATTCAATATCAGGCTACAGTAAAGCTCCACGGGGTCTTTCCGTCCTGTCGCGGGTAACCTGCATCTTCACAGGTACTATAATTTCACCGAGTCTCTGGTTGAGACAGTGCCCAAATCGTTACACCTTTCGTGCGGGTCGGAACTTACCCGACAAGGAATTTCGCTACCTTAGGACCGTTATAGTTACGGCCGCCGTTTACTGGGGCTTCAGTTCAGAGCTTCGCTTACGCTAACCCCTCTCCTTAACCTTCCAGCACCGGGCAGGTGTCAGCCCCTATACTTCGCCTTACGGCTTCGCAGAGACCTGTGTTTTTGCTAAACAGTCGCTTGGGCCTATTCACTGCGGCTTTCCGTTAAGAAAGCACCCCTTCTCCCGAAGTTACGGGGTCATTTTGCCGAGTTCCTTAACCAGAGTTCTCT
>NZ_CP123058.1:4875000-5082500 GCF_040448665.1 Bacillus cereus group sp. MS39
GTAAGACGATAAAATATGTATAGACACTCGCCTTACTTCTATATATTTTATCTCCACAATGGATTTACTTTATATAAGAAAGAACATCTTCAGTATGTCCTTTCACTTTCACTTTACGCCACTCTTTTACAAGCTCACCGTCTTTATTAATAAGGAATGTAGAACGCTCGATTCCCATATACTCTTTTCCAAAGTTCTTTTTCAATTTCCAAACGTCGTATAATTCCGCTACCTTATGATCTTCATCTACTAAAAGTACAAATGGAAGATCATGCTTCTCAATGAATTTCAGATGTCTGTTCGCTGAATCCGGACTTACACCTAGAATAACTGTATCTTTCTCTTGAAATAATCCATACGCATCGCGAAAATCACATGCTTCAGTTGTACACCCTGGAGTCATATCTTTCGGATAAAAATATAGCACTACGTTTTTACCACGAAAATCAGTTAAGCGAACTTGTTCCCCGTTACTTCCCTCTAATGTAAATTCTGGAGCCATTTCTCCTACTGTGATCATTGTTATCACTCCTACTCTTTTCTTTTACTATATCAAATGCTATCTTATTTTTCATTGTCTATTACAGACCTCATTACAAAAGCAAACGGTAATGTATATCCAATTAGCGCTTCTGCAATCGCAATCCATCTCCCTATTCCAATCGGAGCTATATCACCGTACCCAACGGACAATAAAGTAACCGCGCTAAAATATAAGCAAATTTCTACAAGTTGAAAAGATTGGGCATGCAAGCTTTCTCCATCTTCTTTCAAAACTGCAAAGCCCATTTCTTCTAATACAACATAACTTAACCCAAACGCAATCAATACCGTTGTATAAATTAAAAATAAGGAGGCTAAATTATAAAGCGAAAAGAAACGCCTAGAATCTGAATATGAACTCCATAACAATTGGACACTTCTCAAAATAGCAATTGCTGCAATTAATAGAATAAATCCCCATAACATGTCCTCCACCTCATTTTATATGTATGAGACAGCCATTGGATTTATCCCTTAGAAACAAACAAGCTTCTATAATTAATTCCCAGCACCACGGTACCTTTTTACCCCTTGATTCCAAAGAGTAATTGCAATCGTAAAACAGATAACACCAACGAATGGTGTTGCAAATGCATAGCTATTCCACTCTGTTTTTCTTAAAAAGTATGCTGCTGGATACACTCCGACAAACGCAAATGGTAAAACAAACGTTAAAATGAAGCGAATCACACGGTTATAAATGTTAACAGGATAGCGACCATAGTTACCTATGTTATACATTAGCGGCATAATTGAACTTTTCGCATCCGACCAAAAACCAAGACTCGCAAGCGTAACAAATATCCCTCCGTATACAAGTGCTCCTCCTCCTACCATCAGTAAGAATAAGAAGAAATCGTACCAGTAAAAAGATAATTGCAGCTCCACTGCTGCATATCCCATTACAATTATTCCTGTAATCGCTCCAATTAAAGATTCAAGTTCCATTCTTTCTAATATAATTTGAAATAAACTATGAATCGGTCTCGTTAATATACGATCCATTTCTCCTTTAATAATGTAACGATCATTAAAGTCCCATATGTTAAAGAAAGCTGAGAATATGGCAAACGGTACTAAAAAGAAACCATAAATAAAGATTACTTCTTCTCTACTCCAGCCCTTTAATGCTTGTGTATGTCCAAACACAACGAGAATAAAGATTAAATTAACAGCCTGTAGTGCTAAATCAGAAAGTAATCCAACGATAAAATCGCCCCGATACTCCAATTTTGTTTTTATATATTGGCTTGCATATTGCAAAAATAGGTTTATATATATCATCTCATCATCCCCCTTGTACAATTAGACGTTTTCTCGCCGTTCTCCACATGAGTACAATTGGAATAATAAGTACAATTGCCCAAATTACTTGGAATAATAATGCCTCATACAATTTACTTCCTTGTATGCCTTCTGAAAAAATCATACTCGGAATATAACTAATAGCCTGAAACGGTAAAAATACCATTGCTTTTTGGGCCCATAACGGATAAAAACTAATTGGTAATAATAGACCTGAAAATAAATCAATAACAACACGTTTTGCATACATAATTCCACTATTATTAAATAGGAAGAACGTGAGCATTCCAGTCATTAAATTAATTTGTGTATTAATAATAAAACTAAATATTAAAGATAAGAAGAAATATAACCACGTTTGAAAATTCGTTGTAATTTGCAATGAAAATAATAAGGTAACGATAACCATACCTGGAATTGAAAAGAAAGCAAAACGAAATATTCCTTCACCAAGACCTTGCATCACTTTCATGCCTAAATAGTTATATGGACGAATGAGTTCTACTGCTACACGTCCTTCTTGAATCTCCATCGCAATTTCCCTGTCTATATTATTAAAATAAAAGGCACGTGCCATCCACGCAATTGCGATATAAGTAGTCATTTGCGAAATAGATAAACTTTCAATATTCTCTTTTCCACTATAAATTGCTTGCCATAAAAAATAATACGCACCGATATTAATTGTATAAATTAAAATCCCGCTATAATAGTTTGTACGATACGCAAGCATCATTAAAAAGCGAATCCGAATCATTTCAATGTACTTACCCATGTTTAATACCTTCCTCATAAATGTTACGAATAATTTCCTCTGTAGACACTTCGTTAATTTTTAAATCTTTAATTTGAAAGGCTTGTACTACTTTAGAGATAAGCATTGAAATGATAACTTCTTCATTCGGTATTTTTGCAACCCACGCGTTTTCCTCTTTCGCTTTCGACCAAACGACATGACTATCTGGCATAACCATTGATAAAGCCTGATAGGAAACTGGTGCAATAAATTGAAAATGTATTTCCTTCTCTGCTCCCCACTGCGTACGAAGATTATTTAAAGAACCGTCATACATAATATTTCCTTCATCCAGCATGATAACGCGCTCACATAAAGCTTCAATATCAGTAATATCATGGGTTGTTAATAAAATTGTTGTTTTGTAACGTTCATTCATTTCTTTTAAAAATTCACGTATTTTTAATTTCACAAGAACATCCAATCCAATTGTTGGTTCATCTAAAAATAATAACGGTGGATTATGAATTAATGCTGCCGCTAATTCACAACGCATCCTTTGACCTAGAGATAACTTTCGAACTGGCTTATCTAATAAAGGACCAATATCTAACGTTTCAATCACGTGTTCCATATGCTCTTTATACTGAGCATCTGATACACCGTACACTTTTTTTAATAAACGAAAAGATTCTTGTACAGCAATATCCCACCAAAGTTGTGAGCGTTGACCGAAAACAACACCAATTGTTCTTACGAATTCTTCTCTCTGCTTATGGGGGTTCATCCCATTTACTAAAATTTCTCCTGATGTCGGAGTCAAAATCCCCGTAAGCATTTTAATAGTTGTTGATTTACCAGCACCGTTCTCACCGATATATCCAACCATTTCACCTTGTTTCACATTAAAAGATACATCATTTACTGCTGGTACTATTTTATAATTACGATTTAATAAATCGCGAAAAGCACCCTTTAATCCCGGACGACTTGAATAGGCTGTAAACTCTTTACGTAACCCTTGTACCTCAATTACCGATTTCATAATCGGACCCCCCTCCTAAATGTCACAACGAATAGTTTACCCAACTGCCTTCTCTATCACAAACAATACGTCTTTTCGAAAAACATGTTAGAATAATACATAGATTTTTGTAAGGAGATGAATTGTAGTGAAATTCACAAAATCAGAAGCATTACATAAAGAAGCTTTAGAACATATCGTTGGCGGCGTTAATAGTCCTTCTCGTTCTTTTAAAGCAGTTGGCGGCGGCGCTCCTGTTGCTATGGAACGTGGAAAAGGTGCTTATTTCTGGGATGTAGACGGAAATAAATATATCGATTATTTAGCAGCATACGGTCCTATTATTACTGGACATGCTCACCCGCACATTACAAAAGCAATTACAACAGCTGCTGAAAATGGTGTACTTTACGGAACACCAACAGCACTAGAAGTAAAATTTGCAAAAATGTTAAAAGAAGCAATGCCTGCATTAGATAAAGTCCGCTTCGTAAACTCTGGTACTGAATCAGTAATGACAACAATTCGTGTCGCTCGTGCTTACACAGGCCGCACAAAAATTATGAAATTTGCTGGTTGTTACCACGGTCATTCTGATTTAGTACTTGTAGCAGCTGGATCTGGCCCTTCTACGCTAGGAACTCCTGACTCAGCCGGTGTACCACAAAGTATCGCTCAAGAAGTTATTACCGTTCCATTTAATAATGTAGAAACCTTAAAAGAAGCTTTAGATAAATGGGGACACGAAGTAGCAGCTATCCTTGTAGAACCGATTGTTGGAAACTTCGGTATTGTAGAGCCAAAACCTGGCTTCCTTGAGAAAGTGAATGAACTTGTTCACGAAGCTGGTGCACTAGTAATTTATGATGAAGTTATTACTGCTTTCCGCTTCATGTACGGTGGTGCTCAAGACTTACTTGGCGTAACACCAGACTTAACAGCGCTTGGTAAAGTTATTGGCGGCGGACTTCCGATCGGTGCTTATGGTGGTAAGAAAGAAATTATGGAACAAGTTGCCCCGCTCGGACCTGCATATCAAGCTGGTACAATGGCAGGAAATCCTGCTTCTATGGCATCCGGTATCGCTTGTCTAGAAGTTCTTCAACAAGAAGGTCTTTATGAGAAATTAGATGAACTTGGTGCAATGCTTGAAAAAGGAATTTTAGAGCAAGCTACGAAACATAATATTGATATTACATTAAACCGACTAAAAGGTGCTTTAACTGTATACTTCACAACAAATACAATTGAAGATTACGATGCAGCACAAGATACAGACGGTGAAATGTTCGGTAAATTCTTCAAGCTTATGCTTCAAGAAGGAGTTAACTTAGCACCTTCTAAATACGAGGCATGGTTCTTAACGACAGAACATACAAAAGAAGATATTGAATATACAATTGAAGCTGTAGGCAGAGCATTCGCTGCTTTAGCGGATAATAAATAATCCCGCCATTAAAAGGAAAAAAGAAAGCACATCTTTCTTTTTTCCTTTTTTCTATTTCATAAATCCCTCATTAATAGTATAATTATTCATAATTATCTGTTTAATTTTCTTTTATATCCTTACTACCTTTGTATACAAGGCTGCTCACGCCTTAAATAGTAAGATTATTCAAACTTCAATAAGAGGGGGGATTGACGGATGCTCAATAAAACAAATACATGGACACCGTCTTTATTTCGAGATTATAAAAATGCAGAACATGATGCGTGTGGAATCGTTTCCGTTATGGAGAAACGAAAAGTTGCCACGAAAGAAAACATTGATCTTTGCATACAATCACTTGTCAAAATGAATCATCGAGCTGGTTTCATTAATGGTGAAGGAGATGGTATCGGAATTCACATTGATGTCCCAAAAGCACTTTGGAATGAAAAGCTGAAAAATAACGGATACAATCCAACGATTGTGGATCATCCCCACTTTATCGTTGGACATTTTTTTCTAAACAAAAACGCAAATATCGTTAATTTAAAAAATCATATTCGTACGCAATTAAATAACGAAAGTTTTACTATTATTTTTGAAAGTGATGATGTAATAAATTCCGATGCACTCGGTCCACTTGGTAAACAGGAAGAACCTTTATTTTGGCAAGTTGCTCTTATCGCAGAAAATAAAGTTGAAAATGTTGAGCAAACATTATTTTCAGTAACGATAAAAATAGAGGAAAACGAAGCGATTCATGTTGCTTCATTAAGTCGTGACCATGTTGTATATAAAGTTCTAGGCGCTGGGGATACACTTGTTGCCTATTACAATGATTTACAACATCCACTTATCGCTTCAACTATGACTCTAGGACATAACCGCTATTCTACTAATACATTATCTAATTTTTTTCGTGTACAACCATTTAGCATTCTCGGACATAATGGTGAAATTAACACAATTGCAAAATTACGTGATCAAGCTGACATGATTCATGTTCCACTTACTGCTGGGGGCAGTGACTCCCAAGATTTAAACCGCACCTTAGAAACTCTACTTGTTCAATACGACTACAGTTTATTTGAAGCAATGGATATACTATTCCCACCAATTATTAATGAAATGAAACTTTATGAACCGCATTTACAAGATTTATATACGTATATACGTGAAGCTTGGGGCCATTTTGCGCAAGGTCCAGCTGGTATTATTTCACGTTATAAAGATGAGGCTGTTTTCAGCGTTGATTCCCTTGGACTACGACCAGTATGGAAAGTAGAGACAGCGAGTTCTTATGTTTTCTCTTCTGAACCTGGAGTTGTATCACCAACTGAATATGTAGCAGAACCAAAACCACTCGCTCCTGGAGAAAAAGTCGGTCTAAAGTGGAATGAACAAGATGAACTTGTACTCTACGAATACGATGACTACCAAACTCAAGTATATAACCGTTTTAAAAAGCGAGTTGATACTAAAGATTATCATTTAAACTTATCTATCCCTGAAACGAAAGAAATCCCAGGATTATGTGATTCTATACAAGTCGAAACGAAACAATACGTTGCTTTTGGATGGGACCGAGAACATATTCAGCTTCTTGAACAGATGGCAACAAAAGGCGTTGAGCCAATTCGCTCACTGGGGCATGACTCACCACTTGCAGCACTCGATACTGATAGACGAAATATCGCTGATTTCATTAAGGAAAGTGTAGCCGTTGTTACAAATCCAGCAATCGATCGTGATCGAGAGGTCGAGCACTTCTCCACACGAACAATACTTGGAGAGCGCCCAAGTTTATTAAGCGGAGCTAAACGGCCATTTGTAGTTGAGATGCTTTCCCCCATTATTTTAGAAGGAAGTGTAGCACAATCTATTACAGAGAAATTACACACAATTACGTACGAACAACTTATACAGCTATTCAATACTCATAGCTCTATCGCTACAATCTCTGCTACATTCAGTCCGCCAGAAACTTTACAATGCGCCTTAAATCGAATTAGTTCTGAAGCGATAAAGGCCGTGAACGATGGAGCTTCCCTACTATTAATAGACGATGCCAACGCTCATCTAAATGAACAGTTATGGATTGATCCGCATTTAGTTACCGCTAAAGTACATCAAGTATTAAGCGAAAATAAATTACGCCGAAACTGCTCTCTCGTTATACGTTCTGGTGCTCTTCGCTCTTTACATGATATCGTCACACTGTATGGATTAGGAGCAGATGGTATGAATCCATATTTATTATTTGCAACCGTAAATGATGGAACAAAAACGCCAATTACGAATTTGTATAATGCTCTTAATAAAGGACTAGAAAAAGTCATTTCAACAATTGGAATTCATGAATTACGTGGTTACGGTCGCCTCTATTCTTCTATCGGATTACATGAGGAAATCGCAAATATATTACAAATTACGAATTTCTTCGGTTCAAATGATTTAGCTTTTTCGCTTAAATCACTTGCTGAAGATGCACAATTGCGAGCGGATGATTATAACAATCCTAAAGTTAGAATGCGAAAATCTTTTCATATATTCCCGCGAATTTGGAAAGCAATCGGCGATGTCGCAAAAGGAAATTCTTATGATGATTACCGTGACAAATTAAGTGAGTTAGAAGAAAATAATCCAATCGCGATTAGACATCTTGTTCAAACGAAAGAAACAAAACATGTCGTTCCGGCCGAAGAAGTATCCATCAGCATTCAAAATCATGATTTACCATTTATTATCAGTTCCATGTCATTCGGTTCTCAAAATGAAATTGCCTTTCGTGCATATGCAGAAGCGGCCGATCAGCTAAATATGATTAGCTTGAACGGTGAAGGCGGCGAAATTAAAGATATGATTGGAAAATATCCACATACACGTGGACAACAAGTTGCATCTGGGCGATTTGGTGTAAACGCCGAACTACTAAACTCATCAAACTTAATTGAAATAAAAATTGGGCAAGGCGCAAAGCCTGGTGAAGGCGGACATTTGCCTGGTTCAAAAGTAACAGCAAAAATCGCTGAAGCGCGTAATGCTACAATTGGCTCTGATTTAATTTCACCTTCTAACAACCATGATATTTATTCCATTGAAGATTTAGCTCAAATGATTACAGAAATTAAAACGGCTAATCAACTTGCGAAAGTAGCTGTAAAGGTCCCTGTCGTCCCTAACATTGGAACAATTGCTGTCGGTATCGCAAAGGCTGGTGCTGACTTTATTAACATTAGCGGATTTGATGGTGGTACAGGTGCCGCACGTATTCACGCATTGCAACATGTAGGCCTTCCTGCAGAAATTGGTGTGAAAGCCGCTCACAATGCTTTATTAGAAGCAAATATGAGACAAAAGGTAGAAATTTGGGCTGACGGTGGTATTCGAAGTGTTAATGATGCCTTGAAAATCATGCTCCTTGGGGCAAACCGTATTGGATTTGGTACATTATCCATGATTGCAATCGGCTGTACAACTTGCCGCGGATGTCATCTAGATACTTGTCACGTTGGAATTGCAACACAAATTGATTCTGAAGCTCAGGCGAAAGAACACGGATTACGCCGCTTCGTCCCGCGCGAATTAGAAAGCGCCGTTGCTGGATTATTACATTTATTCACCGCTTTTGGCGTAGAACTAAAACGATTAACAGGAAATCTTGGTTATACAAATTTACAAGAAATTGTCGGACATTCCGATTTATTAGAACAAGTTCGAGGCGAAAATTTATTAGACTTATGTAATTTACTACAAACGATAGAAAACCCATCTGTTACAAAAATAGAATACGTACCGGAAAAACAATTTGAAACAGTTCATTCCCCTCATTCAAAAGAATTAATAGGCGTTGGCGTAGAGCAACGCGTTATGGGGGGTCTAGAATCTTGCTATCGCGTTCGTAGTAAATTATATGAAGACACCAAGCTTGAACCACTTACATTAAAGTATACGAATGGCTCTATTCCTGGAAATGGATTAGGTGCTTACAATAGTGAGAACTTATTTATACACGTAAATGGCGGTGCACAAGATGGTATTGGTAAAACCTCCTTTGGTGGTGGTATTTATATAACGAAAGCAAAAGGAAAAGACGGCATATATTATAACGGTTCTGTCGGAAAAGGTTTTGGGTACGGTGCACAAAAAGGATCGCTATACGTTCAAGGTAACGCTGATGCTCGCGCTGGCATTCGCCTCTCTGGAGCAGACATGATAATTGGAGGGCGAATGACAAAGCCACTCCGTGAAAAAGAGCAAGGGAATATAGGTGTATACTCTAATATTAAAGGTTTCGCTTTTGAATATATGACAAATGGGCGAGCGCTTGTTTTAGGGGATCCTGGTCCATGGATTTGTGCTGGTATGACTGGTGGTGTTGTTTATTTACGTCATGATTCAAGCTCGGGTTTAACAGAACACGCCTTAAAAAGAAGAATCGCAAAAGGGGCAAATGTTACATTACAACCAATTAGTAAAAACGGCGTGCAAGATGTGACTGAGTTATTGGTAGATTACATTCGTGTATTAAATGAACATGAGCAATACGAGGAAGTTGCTTTATTAACACCGTTACTCGATGATATGCAGCAACAGTTTTTTGAAATTATCCCGAAAAAAGAGCAGGCTGATCCATCTATCTCAACAGAGTGATCTACCAACTTTTCATTTTCAAGAAAAAATTGACGAAGTACACTTCTCATAGTAATCTATAGTAACAATTTGAAACCTGCTGAAATTCAGCAGGTTTTTTCACTAAAAATTGATGTTTAAAAAGAATTAGGAAAAAGTATAAAATGAATCTTATTTTCTTATTAACGTCACTAAAATATCACTTGCTAACATATTGTAATGAATGTATAGTATCATGTTGTACATTCATTATGACAAGAGAAAGGATCTTATTAAGGGTATGAAACTTGGTGCTCGCATTTTAAAAACGGGTATTGCCATCACATTAGCTTTATTTGCTTGTATTTTACTTCAATTACCGAGTCCAGTATTCGCGGGAATCTCAGCTATATTCGCTGTTCAACCGTCTGTATACCGCTCGTATTTAACAGCTCTTGAGCAAATTCAAGCAAACGTCATTGGTGCGGTATTCGCTATCGTATTTGCTACTGCTTTTGGACATAATCCTTTTATTATTGGATTAACATGTATATTAGTAATTGCGCTTACGTTACAATTACGATTAGAAAACACAATATCAATTGCTTTAGTAACAGTTATCGCCATTATGGAGTATCAGGGCGACGATTTCTTTAGTTTTGCCTTACTTCGCTTTGCGACGATTATGATTGGAATTATTGCGGCTTCACTTGTAAATTTAGTGTTTATGCCGCCAAAATACGAAACAAAACTATATCATCGTATCGTTGATAATACAGAAGAAATTGTAAAATGGATTCGAATGAATAGCAGGCAAGCTTCTGATTTTACAACGCTAAAAACTGATATTGATCGTATGAAAGAAAAGATGATCAAACTAAACCATTACTATTTGCTGTATAAAGAAGAAAGAAGCTACACGAAAAAAGTAAAGTTCGCAAAAATTCGTAAGCTCGTTTTATTCAGACAAATGTTAGCGACGACAAGCCGTGCTTTAAGTACGTTAAAATCATTACATCGTACTGAAAATGAACTGCGCTATATGCCAGAAGAATTTCAGGAATCTATCCAAAACGAACTTGACTCATTAACCCATTACCATGAACAAGTTTTATTAAAATTTATTGGTAAAGCAAAAAAACAACAATCCGTTGAAATGCTTGATGAAGTTGAAACAGGTAAACAAGAATTAATTGATATCTTTATGGATTATCAAAACAAGGACGATGAGGAAGCGTATAAAACATGGCTACACCTTTTCCCTCTTATTTCTGCCATTATTAACTATAGTGAAGAAGTAGAGCATTTAGATTTACTTGTGGATAGCTTCTACACATACCATAAACCAGAAGCAGAACTCCAAATCGAAGATAAAAAAGAAGACGAATAAAGAAAACAGCTCCTTTTACGCTAAAGGAGCTGTTTCTGTTATATGTTGAAGTTGATATAAATTGTAATAAAACCCTCTTTTTTTCATTAACTCTTCATGAGAACCTGTTTCTTTAATTTCACCATCTTCAATGTAAATAATCGTATCCACATGTGTAATCGTCGCCAATCGATGTGCGATTACGATCGTCGTCCGATCAGCAGCTAACGTCTGAAGCGCCTGCTGAATATACCGTTCATTTTCTAAATCTAAAGCGGAAGTCGCCTCATCTAATATAAGCAACGATGGATTCTTTAGAAACACTCTTGCAATCGCTACACGTTGCCTTTGCCCACCAGATAACTTCACACCGCGTTCCCCAACGACAGTATCATAGCCATCAGGTAACTCTATAATAAAATCATGGATTTGCGCAGCTTTAGCAGCTGCAATCACTTCTTCCTCTGTAGCTTTCGGGTTTCCATATAAAATATTTGCCCCGATTGTATCACTAAATAACAAATTATCTTGCAGTACAATTCCAATATGACTACGTAAATTTCTCATATCATACTTTCTAACATCTATCCCATCTACATAAACTGCACCTGAAGAAACATCATAGAAACGTGGGATTAAGCTAGCAAGAGATGACTTCCCTCCCCCACTTGCTCCTACAAGTGCTACCTTCTCTCCTGGCAACATAGTTAACGAAAGGTTATGTAATATCTCTTTTTCATCCGAATTGTAACGAAAAGATACATTATCAAATATCACTTCACCATTTAATTTTGTCGTTTGTACCGCACTTGGCACATTGACAATATCGTATTTTTCATCTAACAATTCAAACACTCGATCCATCGATGCGAAAGACTGTGTTAATGTTGTAGAGGAATTGACAAGGCGGCGAAGCGGACTATACAAACTATCCATATATCCAACAAAGGCAACCATAGTCCCTAATGTTAACTGTCCCTGAATTACTTCATATGCTGCAAAACCGATCACCAGTAACGGGCCTAAATCGGTTAACGTATTCACTACCGAAAATGTCCTTGCAGTCCAACTCGTATGCGTTAATGCTTTCGTCAAAAATTCATTATTTCTTTTTTCAAATTGCTTACCCTCATACTCTTCTAATGCAAAGCTACGTGTCACTTGCATCCCTTGAATACGTTCATGTAAATACCCTTGCATCGTTGCTAAAGCTTGCGAACGCTCTTTCGTTAATTTTCGAAGACGCCCGAAAAAATATTTCACTGCCACTACATAAATAGGTAAAATTAATAACGCAACAAATGTTAATTTTATATTCATAGAAAACATAACAATAATAGCAATAGCAATCGTTGCCGTATCTAGCCAAACATTCATCAAACCAGTAATTACAAAATCCTTTGTTTGTTCTACATCATGGATTACACGTGAAATAAGCTCCCCTGTTTTTGTATTCGAATAATAGCGTAAACTCAACTTTTGTAAATGACCAAAAATATTTTTTCGTAAATCATATAGTATTGTATTTGCGATACGCTGCGCGAAATATTGACGATAATATTCAATTGGCGGTCTTACTACTGCAAAAATAAAAAAAGCAATCCCAACGGCTGTTACTAATTGGGATGTTTTATCTTGAAGTGACCCTCCGCCTTGAATTACATCATCGATAATATATTTTAATAACCACGGCATAATAAGCGGGATGCCGAATTTAACTAGACCAATCATAATTGTAATAGCAATAAGCCATCGATACGGTTTAACAAATTGCAAATATCTTTTTATACCTTGCACATAATCCCCCCTCTAATAGGACAAACCTGCCGGGAAATCCCCTGCAGGTTTGTTTTAATTTCTGTACATTAAATATCTTTCATACCACATATCTACGAAATCTGGCGCGAATGGCCCTTTTCTTTGATGAATCCATTGTGTTAATTGTGCTACATTTCGTTTTAAAATAGTATCAATAACAGGTGGATACTGCATAATTTGACTATGCTTTTCATACTCATCTTCATCTAAAAGCGTATATGTCATATCTGGATATACTTTAATATCTAAATCATAATCAATGTACTTTAATGCTTCAGAATCATATGCAAAAGGTGAGCCTAAATTACAATAATAATATACTCCCTCTTCCCTTAGCATCCCAATCACATTAAACCAATAGTTTGCATGAAAATAACAAATTGCTGGTTCACGAGTAATCCATGTTCGACCATCTGATTCTGTCACTACTGTACGATCATTTGCTCCGATCACAAGGCTCTGTGTCCCTTTTAAAATTGTTGTCTCTTCCCACATTCTATGAATGGAGCCATTATGTTTATAACTATGTATTTGTACTTTTTCTCCTTCTTTGGGAAATCCCATATATGCTCCCTTCTTTCAACTGCAAATGCCCTTTGAGCTGCATTCACTTTTTTTCTATTATAACTTTTTTGTCGAAATTTTAAAACTAAAGCGACAAGACTCTATTTTTCACACTGAATACCATATCCCTAATCTTCTTAGGAGACGGGGCCTTCGCTAAATGATTTACAAACGAGGAAATGGAAATAGAAAAAGCCCTTCCTTATTTCTATCTAAAGAAGGACCTTTCACCGGAAGGTAACAATATGCCTTATCCTAAACTCGAAATCATTTTTTCAGTTTCAAAAGATTGAATCACACTATTTGTTTGCTCTTCAAATTTCTCATGTAACAGTTTTAATGCTAATTCTGTTCTATATATTTCTTGGCGGATAAAATGTAATTCCTTTTTATCGCACGTATCCTTTTCGCTCATTTCAATTTGCTGATACTTCTCTAGATGAGCTTGTAACTTTAACAACTCATCCATCGTTTCCAATTGCTCTCCTACCAACTTATCAAAATCGTTCATTACTTACCCCCTTTTGGACTTATTTATCAGTTATTATTCCTCATTACATATTTCTCATCTTTACCTTCCTTCTCCTTTGACTACATTTGTTGACTTATTAGAAGTTATGTCGTTCACTTTATTTTCATTACATGACCCAGGCACAAAGAAAACACTTCTCCCGAATTAGAGAAGTGTTTTTCTTTCATTACTGATTTGAACTAGAAGATTGTGATTGTTTTGCAGCTGATTGTGCATTTTGTTTTTTCACAGCGTGCACATCTGTTTCAGTTGCGAATTCTGTACCATAACTAGCGTTTGCACTTTGTGCACCGGAAGCTTGTGCTTTCTTTGCTTCTGATTGTGCGTTTGCTTGTTTTACTGCTTGTGCATTTGTTTCAGTTGCGAACTCTGTACCATAACTAGCATTTGTACTTTGAATGCTAGCACCAGAAGTTGCCTTGTTATAACCTTGTTGTTTTTTACTCATCTTTCTCACCTCCACAACCAATAATGTAACCAATTTACTTAGAAGCTATCCGTAATTTTCTTTTTAAAAAATTTCGCATATATCTCTTATTACTCATTCAAACTATAGGAAATGGAGGTGGGAGTATGTATATAGGACGCGATATGACTGAACTAACGATGATTTCAAAAAATGAATGGAAAGAAGATGAATTAGCTTATTTTCATCACTCATTACAACAGATTTTGCCGTATTTAAATGCAGAAGGTCAAAGTATCTATAAAGAAATTGTAGTAGAAATTGAATCAAGAGGTGGCTTACAACAAGGTGAAGCTAATTGGACTCATGGGACAAAAATTTCTTACGATTAAAAAAGTGTTCCCAATCTAGGGAACACTTTTTTAATTTATCCCGCTTTAATGGGCAGTAAGACCCCCACCTCAAAATGCAGCGAAAGCAAAGAATTTAGGTGGGGGATCAACTGCCCATAAAAGTCCGATTAGTTCAACTAATAATCAGTGGGGGATGAAGAAAACCCCCAATGATTAAAGTTTCACTTTATTGCATTGTAATTTTCTCAACGCAATTCTCATAAATCGTACGATGCGATTTCGAGAATGGTAACTGCTCAAATGCTTCTTTCGATACAAATTTCAATGTATCTGTTTCAACAATATCACCAGTTACTTTTCCGTAAAATACGAATATATCCCAAGTGCGATGTGTAAATGTATGTTGTACATTCACTGCGTATTCTTCAATAGAAATCGAGAGCTCAAATTTTTCTTTCATATAATCTGTAAGCTGCTCTTTCTGATTCCTAATCCCTTCCCCAAGTTCAGCATTTGGAAACTCCCACATGTTAGCTAATAACCCGGTACTTGGACGTTTATTAATGACGTAACGACCATCTTCTGTTTGAAGTACCCCTGCAACAATCGGTACCATTGTAGGAGCCTTCGCTTTACTTTTTACTGGTAACTCCTTTTGAACACCTTCAGCATATCCTCGACAATGTTCACGTACAGGACAAAGTAAGCAAGATGGATTTTTTGGAATACAAATTAGTGCACCTAATTCCATCAAACCTTGATTAAAATAAGATGGATTTTCAGCCGAAATAATTTCACGTACAATCTCTTCAAACACTTTTCTAGTTTTCGGTTTTGCAATGTCATCCCATACTGATAAAATGCGAGATAATACACGCATAACATTTCCGTCAACTGCCGGCTCTGGTATACCATATGCGATACTTAAAATAGCACCTTTTGTATAGGGGCCAACTCCTTTTAATTTTTCAATTTTCTTTACATCACTTGGTACTATCCCGCCGTATACTTCTTTCACTTCTTTTACAGCCGCATGTAAATTTCGTGCTCTAGAATAATATCCTAAACCTTCCCATGCTTTTAACACTTCTTCATCACCAGCATTTGCCAAAGCTTCTAGAGTAGGAAACTTCCCCATAAAATTCGCGTAATATGGTTTTACAGCTTCTACCCTCGTTTGCTGCAACATAATTTCCGAAACCCAGACGCGGTATGGATCTTTATTTTTACGCCACGGTAAGTCGCGTTGCTCTTTTTCAAACCAACCAATTAAATCATTTTGAAACTGCTCTATGTTAAAATTATTTAATATTTCAAGTGTCAAACTTGATCCCCCTCATTTTTTTGCATATAAGTACTATTATAAAGATTTTAGGAAAAAATTTAAGTAAGATGACATAGGAAATAGAAGGCAAAGGACTTGAGGTATCGAATAAAAAGAGTTACATTAATAAAAAACGGAGGTGGATTTCTATGGACACAGCCACTCACCTTGTTATGGGCGTTACTCTAGGCAGTTTGGCAACGTTAGATCCAGCCATAGCACAAAGTGATATTGGGCCACAAGCAGTTATGCTTGCTACAATTGCCGGTTCCAATATTCCTGACATCGATACAGTTTTAAAATTGCGTAATAACGCTAAATATATAAGAAATCATCGCGGGATTACTCATTCCATTCCTGCTGTGATTCTTTGGTCATTCCTTATAAGTGGCATCTCTTTCGCCTTCTTTTCAGACGCTCCATATTTGCATCTACTACTTTGGTCATTTATTGCCGTCTTTCTTCATGTCTTTGTAGATATTTTCAACGCCTACGGTACCCAGGCATTACGGCCCTTCACAAAAAAATGGGTAGCGCTCGGCATCATTAATACATTTGATACCGTCATTTTCTTTATCAACCTACTCGCGATTGCTTGTATGCTTGTAGGTTCCCATAAAGGGTATACTGCCTTAGCAGCGTATATATTGATGATTATTTACTATATCGGACGGATTATGATGCATAGAAACATACGTAGCATCGTATATAAACGTTTCAATCATGTGGAGAAAATAATCATTTCCCCTTCTTACAGATTTTATCATTATCATTTAGCAATCGTTACAACTGATTATTACTACGTTGCTAGATGGCATCGTGGTAACATCATGATATATGATAAGTTCGACCGGGTACCGTTCCCAGATAATGCTATTATGCGCGCAGCTAAACAAGATGAAAACATCTCAGCATTTCTATCTTTCTCCCCTGTGTATCGCTGGGACATTTTCGATTATGATCATTATTACGAAGTTCGCTTCATTGATTTGCGCTATCGCAGTAAAGATTATTATCCATTCGTTGCAATCGTTCAACTCGACCACAATTTAAATATTATTAGTTCCTATACAGGATGGATTTTTAGTGAAGAAAAACTTCGAAAAAAACTGGAATTACTTCCACATTAAAAAAAGCGACTTAAGTCGCTTTTTTTAATGTTTCAAATGATCTTCTTGATTGATTAAATGGCTATATTTCGGATTATTTGTACGCATTTCATGAAGGCGACCTCCATGATTATTAATCCATGTTCGTACCACTTGTTCAGTCATTTCATCACCTTGATAACGACCTGATTTAGCATAAGTTGTTTGAAAGTCTTCCCACAATAATTCAACCCACGCACGAGCTTGTGCGTAAGAAAGTTTGTCATTTTTGTCTAATAATTCTTTTGTTAATGTTTCGTGAATATCATTCATGTTCTATTCTCCTTTTACCTATTTATTCCCTTAATTTCTAAAGGATAGTTTCCTCTATTTTGCACATTCTATAAGTGATACTTCTTAAAGAGGTATCAACTGATGATGAGGAGGGCGTTCGCAATGGGTAAACAAGCCGAATTTTGGTCTGAGTCAAAAAACAACAGCAAAATCGATGGTCAGCCGAAAGCGAAATCACGCTTCGCTTCGAAACGACCTAACGGCACAATTAACACGCACCCACAAGAACGTATGCGTGCTGCAAATCAGCAGGAAGAATAGTTCAGGTACAACCTAAAAAATTAACTTCCTACACGAGGTGATAAAGATGAGCTACCGTGATCGCTTAGATAGTCGTTCTGAATTATTTAACCATACGTGGACTCGTCCGAAACATGCAAAAGCGCAAGTTAACGGACAGACGCAACAAACCCAGTCTCTCATTATACTGGCGAATGAATGTAAAAAACGCCAATTTTAGAATCTCCTATCTCCTGTAACGCCTACCAAAGATGAAAACCAGAGAGATATTCGCTCTCTGGTTTTCATTTTTCTTGCAATAAAGAAATCGGTATTCCAATCTCTTCATTATCATTTTGCTTATGTCCCCAAGCAAATACCCCGTTGAAATACGTAATTTCAAATAATATACCAGGTTCTTCTACTAATTCATATGTCTCACCAATATGAAATTTGTTTATATCAGTCATATAAGCACGAGCCATTGCCATCTTTCGCATTAATACATCAAACTCATTTACAATACCAAGTTGCTCTGCCTTTATTGCTTGCTCTTTCAAAACCCCAATTTCTTCCCTTAGCTCATGTGGTGTCATTTCACTGTAGCGCTTTGGCATATTCATCTTATTCCCCTCATCCCTCTTCACGTTTCATCTGCAAAAATATCTCTATCTCATCAATAGAGAATCCTTTGCGATATAACGCTTGTTTCATCTTATTTTCGAATGTCCATCCATCATACTTCTTATATTTCTCATAATATTTATTCCCATGATAGTGTAACGCTTCTTGTTGCTGTTCGTCATCTTTTTCGTCTTTCAATTCTTCCAAACAAATTTGAATCACATCTCTAGAATATCCTTTACGAACAAGCATTTCGTCTAACTTAAGCTTCATTTGTAAAAAGGAATGCTTTTGATAAGACCTTTTCTTCTTTTCTATAAGAAGTAAAGCATTCTCAATTTGCTTTTCCTTCGGATATTCTTGTAAACTATGTGTAATAATTAGATCCTGAACACCTTTATTTAATAATTCTCTTTTAATAACAGTTGGACCCTTTCGATTCACATTACTTTGCGTTCGTGTATATAAAACAGCGTACTCTTTATCATTAATATATCGATCATGTAATAATTTCGAAACGACTTCAGAGATGACGGCCTGTCCCACTTCTTTTTTTCGTAAATAGTCTTCTACTTCTTTTTTTGTTCTCATTTGATAGGATAGATAGGAAATTGCTTGTAAATATGCTTTTTGTACCTCTTCATTGTATAAAATATTCCCTAACGCTATTTCATCAATTTCTAATCCTTTTTGTAATCCATGTTTCATTAAGATTACTTGATCCACACTAAATCCGTATTCTTCACCTTGACCTTTATCAATATAAATATTAAATCGTTCTTTCGATCGTTTTTGCACTTCTATTTTTGTAATGACAGCCATACTCTCACCTCTCTATTATTTTAACATAGTCAAGGAACGTTTTTGCTTTTCAAGAATATATATAATGAGGAGGAAATAATTGTGAGAATCGCAATTTCTGGTGGTACCGGCTTTATCGGTAAATACCTTTCTACTTTTTTTATTCAAAAAGGATATAATGTTTACATTCTTACTCGAAACAAAACTACTGAAACTTCCCACCCTAACCTTCAGTATGTACAATGGACACCAGATTTACAAACCTTCCCCCTCGCTTCTATCGATGTAGTTATTAATCTAGCTGGAGAGTCTATTAATAGTAGATGGACAAAGAAACAAAAGGAATCCATTTTAAACAGTCGAATTCAAACAACAAAAGGACTCATTAAACAATTGCAAACACTTGGTACAAAGCCAAATACATTTATTAACGCAAGTGCTATTGGATACTACGGAACGTCTGAAACTGAGTCTTTTACAGAACAGCATGAGATTCCTGGAAATGACTTTTTAGCAAATACAGTATATTCATGGGAACAAGAAGCATCTAAAGCACGTTCTCTTGGAATGCGAACAATCTACGCAAGACTTGGAGTTGTATTAGGCGCAGACGGAGGAGCTCTTCCCAAAATGCTACTCCCCTATCAATTCTATATTGGAGGTACAATTGGATCTGGAAACCAATGGTTATCATGGATTCATATAGACGATGTCGTTCGCCTAATTGATTTCATCATACACAAAGAAGAAATTGATGGCCCTTTTAACATCACAGCTCCCCTACCTATAAGAATGAAGGAATTTGGAGAAACCATTGCAACTATAATGAAAAAACCTCATTGGTTACCTGTCCCTTCATTTATGCTTCACACTTTATTAGGTGAGATGAGTATACTTGTACTCGAAGGACAACATGTATTACCTAGTAAAGCAATTGAACATGGGTATCAATACACATTTCCGGCAATAGACCATGCATTACAAAATATACTTTCGCATACAATGTAGTACTTCTAAAACACAGTTTTACAAGGTCCCTTTCAAAACTTTCATTTTCTAGAATCCGGAGCATTATTACACAAATAACCTTTCAGTTACTTTCCCTTAAATTCCATTAATATTGTAAAGTAACAGAAATGAGGTACCTATGAAAATATTGCTCAAACAAGCCATTGTCTATCCTATTACATCCCAAAAATTTCAAGGGGATGTACTCGTTATAGGAGAAAGAATTGCCGAGGTCAAGCCTTCCATTCAGCCTACTCAAGATATGACAGTTATAGACGCTCGTGCTCTTCATCTTTTACCTGGATTTATTGATGTCCATACTCATCTTGGTCTCTATGATGAAGGTACTGGTTGGGCTGGCAATGATGCAAATGAAACATCTGAAGTTTCAACACCACATATCCGTTCTTTGGACGGAATCCACCCTTTTGATATTGCATTTCAAGATGCTGTACAAAACGGAATCACAACTGTTCACGTTATGCCAGGAAGTCAAAACATTATCGGTGGTACGACTTGTGTAATAAAAACAGCTGGAACTTGTATTGATCATATGATTATTCAAGAACCTGCCGGCTTAAAGATTGCCTTTGGAGAAAATCCTAAAAAGGTCCATAGTAATGGAACAAAAGAATCCATAACACGTATGGGAATTATGGGATTACTTCGGGAATCATTCTATGAAGCACAGCACTACGGGCATGAAGCTGATTTTCGAATGCTTCCTATCTTAAAAGCATTACGCCGCGAAATACCCGTACGTATCCACGCTCACCGAGCAGATGATATTAGTTCTGCTCTACGCTTTGCAACAGAGTTCAATCTCGATTTACGTATTGAACATTGTACAGAAGGACACTTTATTGTTGAAGAACTTTCGAAACACAATTTGAAGGTTTCAGTTGGCCCCACTCTTACACGCCGTTCTAAAATCGAACTTAAAAACAAAACATGGGATACTTACCATATATTATCGAAAAATGGTGTAGAAGTTTCTATAACAACAGATCACCCTTATACACCAATTCAATATTTAAATATTTGTGCTGCTGTCGCAGTAAGAGAAGGATTAGACGAAAAAACTGCACTAGAAGGAATCACCATATTTCCAGCACGAAATTTACGTTTAGAGGATAGAATTGGAAGCATTGAGGTTGGAAAAGACGCTGATCTTGTGTTATGGACTCATCATCCTTTCCATTATTTAGCCAAGCCTGTACTAACCATGATTGATGGAAAAATAATTTACAAAAAAAATAAAAAAAACTAGTTTATTTTTTTGACTAGATAAAGTATTATACGATTATAAACTGAATGAAACCATAATCAATTTGTGTCGTGATTATCATTTTCAAATTGATGAATGGGGAAGGCAAATGGTGCGCCACCAGCGTTAGAAACTGGTTCTAGTGGGTTCGATTCCCACCCCGAAATTTTTTAAAGATTGATATAAAAATTTCGAGGGTGGGGTGTTTTTTCGTCATGCTACCCTCGTGTGAGGAGGAGTTAGTATGTTGAAAAAACGCGACTTACACGACAGCCACGTTCTATACGAGTTAATGGTGGACCCAGCTGTCTTCCCTTTTGTGCGTCAAAAGGCTTATTCTTATGAAGAGTATTTATTTTTAACGAAACAAACGATTGAAGCTGAAGAGCGTGGGGAATTAATTTCACGCACAATTTTAGATGAATGGGGTAACCCTATCGGAACAATTACTTTATTTGATGTGCAAGAAAAAGCCGGATTTCTCGGAACATGGCTTGGCAAACCCTATCATGGAAAAGGCTATAATAAATTGGCGAAAGATTCATTTTTTAGTGAACTTTTCTATGAATTAGATATTGAAACAATCTTTATGCGTATTCGTAAAATAAATATTCGTTCTATTAAAGCTGCCGAAAAACTACAATATGTAAATCTAGCAAACGAAACAAGAAAAGCCGTTTATGATGAAATTAACGCAAATGAAGAAGTATATAACTTATATGAAATCCCAAAAGATCAATATACACTTGCTACAATGCGAGATACAACGTTCCAAGATGCTCACCAATTAAAAGAAGCATAATCTAAATTTTTAGAAAAATTAATTAATCATTAACATTTTGCCATATACGTATATCACCCTATGTCTTTGGGAACGATAGATAGTGACTTTAGGACACGAGGTGATTTGTAATGGATAAAAAGAAACGTGACAAAACAAAAAACACATTATCTAGTACACAAGAAGTTCTTTACCAACGAGAATTTCGCAAAGCAGATCGCGCAGCGGGTTATCGCTCGAAAAGTATTTAAAGTGAGAATGAATAATTAGAAGTTTTCCCCCCTAATTATTCATTCTCATTACATATTTTTTCTACGTGATAGAATAGACAAAAAGGTTCCTTATAAATAAGGAACCTTTTTTTGTGTGGATAACGTTATCCACACAATTTATAGAATTGTGAATAAATTCAACAAATCCTTCACAATTTTATATGTTGTAACGCATAGTAAATGTTAGAATTGTGGATAATTTTCTAAAAATTGTGGACAATGTGGATATAGTTGTTAATATTTCGACTTTACTGTTTAATGAAAGCGTAAGCTTCATGTGGATAAGTTACTACTTTATCTTATAAAACAATAAAGAACCCTCTTTAAACATATAAAAGAGGGTTTCATATTAAGTAAATAATTGTGCAAGAGCAGGTGATTTAATAGGTATATGATTCGGTTCTACATGATTTTCTGTCAAAATTGTATCCACAATATGACCAGCTGGCTCCGGACGATAAATGCTTTTCATCGCTTCTTTCATTTGAAGAAGCTTCATATCATCTTGTAATAACGCCTCTGTCTTTGCAAAAACCTCACTATCATCACGAATGACAACTGCAGCTCCTTTTCTTTCAAAGTACATCGCATTTTCATTTTCTTGCCCTGGAACAGGTTTATATAAAATGACAGGTACTTGCAATGCTGCCGCTTCACTTAACGTAATACCGCCTGGCTTCGTAATCATACAAGAAGTAACACGGAATAATTCATCAATATTTTCAACATAACCAAATACTTTTAATGCATCAGGATTTTTTTCCTGTACTCCTAATAAATCCTGTTTTAACGCTTCATTCTTTCCACAAACGACAACTACTTGTAAATCAGGTAATGACATAAATGATTGGCATAGTTCTTTTACACTTCCTAATACCCCATGAGCACCTGCTACAATTAGTAAAATCTTTTTATTCTTACATAACTGATATTTATTATATATAATGTCTGGATTGATCTTCAGCTCAAAACTACTACGAATCGGAATTCCAGTTTCAACAATTTGCTCCGAGGGCACACCAATATCAACCATAATTTTTTTCACGTGATCCGTTGCTACAAAATAACGATCTACTTCCCGATGAATCCATATTTTGTGCACACAAAAATCCGTTAATACGTTATAAACAGGAATTGAAATACCTGTTTGCTTTTTTAACTCTGGTACAGCTATGATCGGAAAAGTATTAATAACAATATCCGGTTTCTCTGCTTGTAAAAGTAATTTCAAACGTTTTCTTCCAAAGTTCGCATACCAAGATGCTATTTTTTTATCATAAATTTTTTCTACGCCATAATAAAACAAACGGTATAATTCTTTTCCTATTGTATAACTTTTTAAATATAAATATTTTGTAATATCGGTTATAACTGGATGTGATTCTCCGAACAAATCGCATACAATTACATCTTTAATTCCTTTTTGGCGAAATGTTTGTTCTAATGTTTTCGCTACTTGCACATGACCATTACCGTAATGTGCAGTTAATATTAAAACCTTGGGGTTTTTTATCAAACAAATCCACTCCTAGCTTATTGTTTCTCCATATTGCATATACGACAATAGGAAAAACATTTTCCTTAAAAATTACATAAACAGATTCTAATACTTCTCTTTCAGCTATGTACCTGTCGTGGATATGCAAAGCATATAAGATTGACCCCTTAATCCTATCTGTGCTCATATCTTTACATTATACTTTCCTATAAGAGCTTTCGCAATAACTTACAAATGTTCTCTATTCCATGATACTCACTCTTTTACTTCTTAATTCTTTTTACTATTTTGATTTCCCTTTACAATTATGTAAATTTCTCCACTTAATCCTTACAAAAATATGGATATTCTATTTTTAGTATACTCTTTTCTATATACATACTCTAGGTTTTATTGTAAAGAAAGCAAAAAGCCTAATCCAATATTTGGATTAGACTACTTGTAAAATATGTCTTGCTTGCTCTACATTTTTTTCAGTAGGTGGTTCTACATTCGCGAGTGGATACTTATGCCCAAGTGCCTCCCATTTATATACACCAAGCTTATGATATGGTAGCACTTCAACCTTCTGAACATTAGACAGGCTTTGAATAAAGCTAGATAATTTTTGTAGATCCTCTTCATTATCCGTAACACCAGGAACTAATACGTGTCTTACCCAAATTGGTTTATTTTTATCCGATAAATAACGAGCAAATTGTAAAATATGTTCATTTGGTTTCCCTGTTAATTTACGGTGTTTCTTTGAATCAATATGTTTCAAATCCAATAAAACTAAATCTGTGTAATCCATTAAAATATCTAGCTTATTTTGGAATTCTGGTTCTTCAGAATAACAACCACCCGAAGAATCAATTGTTGTATGAATTCCAACTTCCTTACATTTCTTAAATAATTCAATTAAGAAATCTAGCTGTAATAATGGTTCACCACCACTAACTGTTATACCGCCTCCAGAAGCTTCAATAAAAGGAAGGTAACATGTCACATCCTGCATTACTTCTTCAACTGTTATTTCTTTTCCTTTACCGATCTCCCACGTATCAGCATTATGACAGTATTGACAACGCAATAAACACCCTTGTGTAAATATGACATAACGAATTCCTGGGCCATCAACAGTACCACAAGACTCTACAGAATGAATTCTTCCTTTTATCATGTTACTTCCTCCTTTATTGAAGCAGCCCCCCTCTGCTATTTATAAAAAGCAGAGGGACACTTTTTCACTTACATACTTTCATGCATTGTACGATTAATTACATCGATTTGTTGTTCACGAGTTAATTTAATAAAGTTTACAGCGTAACCAGATACGCGAATTGTTAATTGTGGATATTTCTCAGGATGTTCCATCGCATCCATTAATGTTTCACGATTAAATACGTTAATATTTAAGTGATGGCCTTCTTTTACTGCATAACCATCAAGCATTGATACTAAGTTACGTACTTGTACATCATCTTCTTTACCAAGTGCTTTTGGAATAATAGAGAATGTATTAGAAATACCATCTTGTGCATCTTCATATGGTAATTTAGCTACAGATAATAATGAAGCTAATGCACCTTTTGTATCACGACCATGCATTGGGTTCGCACCTGGTGCAAATGGTTCTCCAGTACGGCGACCATCTGGAGTGTTACCAGTTTTCTTACCGTATACAACGTTAGATGTGATTGTTAAGATCGACATTGTATGAACAGAATTTCTGTATGTTTTATGTTTACGAAGTTTATTCATAAATGTTTTTACAAGATTTACAGCAATTTCATCTACACGGTCATCATTGTTACCGTATTTAGGGAAATCTCCTTCGATTTCAAAGTCAACTGCAATTCCGTTTTCATCACGAATTGGTTTTACTTTTGCGTGTTTAATTGCACTTAAAGAGTCTGCTACTACAGATAGACCCGCGATACCTGTTGCCATTGTACGAAGAACATTTGTATCATGAAGTGCCATTTCAATACGTTCGTAGCTATATTTATCATGCATGTAATGAATAACATTTAATGTGTTTAAATATAGACCTGCTAACCATTCCATTGTCATATCAAACTTACGCATAACTTCTTCATAATCTAATACTTCAGAAGTAATCGGTGCGTACTCAGGACCAACTTGTGCTTTAGATTTTTCATCTTTACCACCGTTAATCGCATATAGTAATGCTTTTGCTAAGTTTGCACGTGCGCCGAAGAACTGCATTTGTTTACCAATTCTCATTGCAGATACACAACAAGCAATTCCGTAGTCATCGCCGTAGTCAGCACGCATAATGTCATCATTTTCATATTGAATTGCTGATGTTTTAATAGACATTTTCGCACAGTAGTTTTTAAAGTTCTGCGGTAATTGTTTAGACCAAAGAACTGTTAAGTTTGGTTCTGGAGCTGGTCCTAAATTATCTAATGTATGCAAGAAACGGAATGAGTTCTTTGTTACTAATGGACGACCATCTAATGCTATACCACCGATAGACTCAGTTACCCAAGTTGGGTCACCAGAGAATAATTCATTATAATCAGGTGTTCTTGCAAATTTCACAAGACGTAATTTCATAATGAAGTGATCCACAATTTCTTGTACTTCTTCTTCTGTTAAAGTACCATTTGCTAAATCTCTTTCAATATAAATATCTAAGAATGTAGAAGTACGTCCAAGACTCATTGCAGCTCCATTTTGCTCTTTAATCGCTGCTAGATATGCGAAGTATAACCATTGGAATGCTTCTTGTGTATTTGTTGCAGGCTTAGAAATATCAAAGCCATGAGAAGCAGCCATTTGTTTTAACTCTTGAAGTGCACGCATTTGCTCAGATAACTCTTCGCGTAAACGCATTGTATCTTCACTCATTACACCGCCAGTTAAATTCAAATCAGCTTTTTTCACTTCAATTAAATGATCAATACCATATAATGCTACGCGTCGGTAGTCACCGATAATACGTCCACGTCCGTATGCATCTGGAAGGCCAGTAATTACACCTGATTTACGAGCCGCTTTCATTTCTGGTGTGTATGCATCAAATACACCTTGATTATGCGTTTTTCTCCAGTCTCTGAAAATACGACTAAGTTCTTTATCCATTTCGTATCCATAAGATTCACAAGCTTGTTCCGCCATACGAATACCACCATATGGTTGTAAAGAACGTTTAAATGGTTTTTCGGTTTGGAAACCGACTACTTTTTCAATATCTTTATTTAAATATCCTGGTTCATGTGATGTAATAGAAGAAACAATTTTTGTATCCATATCAAGAACGCCACCGTTTTCACGTTCTTTCGTTGTTAAATCCATTACTTGATCCCAAAGTTGTTTCGTTGCTTCAGTTGCTCCCGCTAAGAAAGATTCGTCTCCTTCGAAAACGTTTACATTATTTAAAATGAAATCGCGAACATCAATCTCTGCTTTCCATTTTTCACCTTTAAAGTTTTCCCATGCGTTTTTAACATTTTCTAATACTTGAGTCATCCTAATCTCCTCCATTTTTGATTAGTACAGGACTAAGATTTTTTATATAACAGCTTACACACTTAGAATACTACTTTTTTGCTAAAGTGAACGAAATAGTTGTGACATGTTTGTGAAATGTTGAGCAAACTACTATATACATAGTGTTAACTTCACTTAAAACTCTTTATAATTAACCCTTTCCTTAATTGTATTTTTTTGGTACCCTTATATACGAGTCCTATTTTGTAATATAAGAACAATACCCATTGTAGAGCTGTAATACTCTTATCTCCTAATCTGTTATAGTTTTTATAACAGAACAAAAAAAGTGTACATATGTTGTACACTTTTTTTGTTACTACTCTAAAACATCTCTTTTTCTATTCCCATCATAGAATCCACCACGGCTACCTTCTAATACAATTAATTGCTCTAATCCTTCTATATGATCACCTATAATTCGCAAGACAGCTGGAGGATGACCTATTTTTGCAAAATGTTCACTGGGACGAATGCGGTTCATCTTATCGACCTCTACACGACTTACACACGCAATTTCGAATCCTGAAAGAATAGCTTTCACTTGCGCTACGCAAGGTGACAATAAAGACCTATACCCAATTGATTTCAAACACTTTTGGCTAAACGCATTAGGTACAGCGATAAGAGATCCTACTCCTAAATCTTTTCTATCACAAGCTAAATTTAATGCATATTTAAATGCAGTTACAAGATGAAGTGGTACTCTTAAATCTAAATAATGATTTAGATCATTTAATGCGACATCCATTCCATCTGCAATAGCTTTTGCAAATGGATATAGCTCACTAGCTGGAATAACAAAATCACCGTCTATAAATAATACAATTTCTCCTTTGGCGAAATAAGTTCCAAGTGAACGCCCCACATCGTTGCCAAGTGCTTCTTTATATACAATTGTTGTTGCTCCCTTGTCTTTTGCAATCGTTGCTGTTTTATCAGACGAACCATTTACAACAACGATAATTTCAAAAGGTTCAATTTTGCGAAGCTCTTCTATAACATTTCCAATTGTTTTCTCTTCATCTTGTACAGGAATAATGACCGATAATTGTTTTCCTTTATACAACTTAGATGTAACGCCCCATCCTTGATAAAAATCTTCGAAACTTAAAGTATGATAGACACACTCTCTTTTCCTATTTCCATCATAATACCCTCCGCGCTCATCACTGCCTACTATTCGCTCTGCTACAGCTTCTATATGATCACCTATCATCCGTTTTTCAGATTGAGAAAGACCCGTGCCATACGCAGCATGCTCGGCCGGCCGAAATTTATTCGGTGTAATAACGTCAATTGCACAATGACGACTAATTCTCCATTTGCTTTGTACTAGGCGTAAATGAGCGACAATAGGATTAACGAAACATTCATATCCAATGCTTTGAACAACTTCTTTCGTCAATGCATGCGGTACAGCTAATAAAGAATCAATCTTTAATTCTTCGCGCTCTAATATTGCATTTAATATTTGGCGCCATACTGTCACGGCGTGCGGTTTTTGTTTCTTTAAAAATAATGCGTCCAAATTATTTAAAACGATGTCGGCCTGATCATGTAAAATCGGATTAAGGAATAATTGTAATTTTGAAGTTTGAATAGCAAAATCTCCATCTATAAATAGTAATACGTCACCTATCGCGTGTTTTGCGCCAATCGCGCGGCCAACATCGTTCCCTAGTAGCTCTGTATGCTTGATTACTTTACACCCTAAACGATCAGCAACCTCTTCTGTACCATCGTTACAACCGTTTGCTACTACAATAATCTCTATTGGATTTAATCCTTTTGCCGATTGGATAACATCTAAAATCGTTTCAGCTTCATTACATACAGGTATAATGACCGATAGTGACTTAGCCATTATTTTCTTCACGGAACCACTTAATAGTTTCTTTCAATCCTTCTTCCCATGTTACTTCTGCTTGAAACTGAACAAGTTCTCTTAATTTCGCAACATCTGGTCTTCTATTTGGAATTTCTTCAAAACCATGTGGGTACACCTCTTCAAAAGGAACTTGGACAATCTTTGAAGAAGATTTCGTTAGCTTTTTAATTACTTCTGCTACTTCTTTTATACTCTTTTCATTGTCAGAACCTATATTAATAATTTCACCATTTACCTTCTCATCCATTGCTCGAATCGTTGCCTCTACCGCATCACTTACATACGTGAAGCAACGCGTCTGCTTTCCATCTCCATATACGAGAATGTCTTCTCCTTGCAAAGCTGCACGGATAAATCGTGGGATTACCCCTGCATACGGACCATCTTTCGCTCTTGGACCATAAATATTAAAATAACGAACAATCGTGACAGGTAAACCTTCTAATGCGTAGCCTAAACATAATGTTTCTTCTAATGTTTTACAAATTGCATAACTCCAACGTATTTTTGAAGTTGCCCCGTATAATCGATCCCCCTCTTCAGAGAAGGGTGGCTTTGCCTTACCATATACTTCTGAAGTAGAAGCAAAGACTACTTTCTTCTTTTCTTTTAGCGCTGCTTGTAAAAT
Source organism: Bacillus cereus group sp. MS39 (assembly GCF_040448665.1). Taxonomy (NCBI): domain Bacteria; kingdom Bacillati; phylum Bacillota; class Bacilli; order Caryophanales; family Bacillaceae; genus Bacillus; species Bacillus cereus group sp. MS39. Next base: position 4,904,947 of record NZ_CP123058.1, read on the forward strand.
GTTTCTCGTTCCATCAAAATTCGTTTCAATAAGCTCTATACTCTTTTCCATTGTCGTTTTCACACCTAAAATTGCCGCTAAATGAAAAACTACATCATGTTGATTTACTAATTCATAAATAGAATTTTTATCTAAAACACTTATTGGAATAACCCGAATTTCTTTCATTAACTCATCATGATATTTATTTTTCCCTTTATAGAAGTTATCAACAATCGTAACCCCATAGCCTCTTTTCACCAGCTCTTCAGCTAAATGTGATCCAATAAATCCTGCTCCACCTGTAATTAAACATTTCTTACTCATACACTCACCTTCTTTATAATTCCACGCGTATCTATTACTCGCTTCATTCCTTTAAAAAGCTTCCAATCGATATTAGAGTGATCAGTTAAAATTAAAATACAACCCGCTTGTTTAACGACTTGTTCATCCAAAGAAACAGATTGGTACACCTTATCTCCAAATTTTGCAGAAGAAATATATGGATCGTGATATTCTATCTCATATCCTTCTTTTATTAACAATTCGATAATTGGCAACGCTGGTGATTCTCTTAAGTCATTTACATCTTTCTTATACGCAATTCCTACAATTAAAACTGATGCAGGCGATTGCACCATGCCTTTTACTTTCTTAACTATTTTCTCTGGCATTTCTTCATTAATCACATGTGCTGCTTCAATTAATTGACTAATTGTCCCATTCTTTTTTATCCTCCATTGGAAATATAAAGGATCTACTGGAATACAATGTCCTCCTATTCCTGGTCCTGGCCAATATGGGGTAAATCCAAACGGTTTTGTAGATGCAGCTTCAAGCGCCTCATAAAAATCAATTCCTAAACTTTCACATAGTGTGTTTAACTCATTTACTAAGGAAATATTGACTAGGCGCTGAATATTTTCAAATAACTTACACATTTCCGCTACTTTCGGAGAACTAACTGGAACAACTACATCAAATGTAGTGCTATACAACTCCTGAACTTTTTGTTTACACTTTTCTGTTTGTCCACTAATAACTTTTGGAATTGTTTGAACAGAATAGTGACTATTAGCCGGATCAATTCTCTCAGGGGAATATCCGATATAGAAATCTTCTCCTACCTTTTTACCTGTTTGAGAAATAATAGGAATGATAACTTCCTCGAGTGTACCTGGATATGTGGAGCTTTCAAAAATGAAGGTTTGTCCTTTTTGAAGATTTTGTTGTATATAATGTGAGGCTGAAATGAGGGCACTTAAGTCTGGTTCTCTTTGTTCATTAATCGGAGTCGGGACAGTAACAATAACATAATCACTATTTTGAAAATCAGCAATGCCTTGATCCGGTGTGTTCACTATTAATTTTTTTTTCACCAATAAACTTTGTAACTCTTTAGAAGAAACATCCGGAATATAGCTTTCTCCTTTTATAATTGATTCTATTTTTCTAATATCTTTATCTAACCCAAGTACTGTATGCCCTCTCTCTGCAAAATGGACTGCTAAAGGAAGGCCAACATACCCTAAGCCAATAATAGCTACTTTACTACTATTCATTTGTATTCTCTTCTTCCCTTCTCAATTGTTGAATGATATCTCTATCTCTATCTCCATCCGTAAAGCCACCGCGTTCGTCTGTACATTGTAATAAATACGCAATCGCCTCAATTTGATCACCGAAAATACGATCAAATGCTGAAATACGCCCATTTACAAATTCGTGTTGCTCTGGACGTACTCGATTTGTTTTTATAACATCTTCTAACTCTACTGCTGTAATAGAGAATCCTTCTAAAATAGCTTTCACCTGAGCTAATGGAGGAATCACAAGAGAATCATAACCAATTTTCTCTATTACCTTCTTATGAATGGCATGTGGTACTGCTGTTAGTGAGTTATTCCATAAATCTGGTCGTTTCGCTACCAAATTCAAAAAGTATTTTCCCATACTAATTGGATCTGCTGGATGAAATATATCTAATAAACACTGCAAATCATTTAATGCCACATCACTTCCACCTTCAATAGCACACAAAAATTGAACTAGTTTTTTTGCCGGAATAACAAAATCTCCATCAACGAATAAACAAATATCTGCTGTAGCATGCATGGCACCTATCGCTCGTGCTACATTGTGTCCAAGCGCCTTCGTAAATTCAACAACAATAACATTCTCTAGCTTTACTTGTTTAACAGTCTCAATATCTGCTCCATTCACAACAACAATAATTTCGTCTACCCCTGCTTTTTTTACTTCTTGTATAACAGATCTTATAGTCATTTTTTCTTCTGACACTGGTATAATCGCACTACATTTCGCTTTTTCCTTCTTTAATACAACTGGTTTATATTTCCCTATAAGCTCTCTATCTCTGTTCCCCTCCGAAAAACTACCGCGTTTACCATATGTTTCGATTACGTATTGTAAAGCACGTAAATGATCGCCCATAATACGGCTAGTCGCTTTCGGATAAGGTGAACCCGGTGATGTGCCCGTATGAACAGGACGAACTTTATTTGTGTAAATGACATCAACTGAAGCCATATCAGAAATATTTACTCCTCTAGACATCGCCATTGCTTGAAATAATGCTGGATCTGCTAAATTCCACCACCCCAGTTTTTCAATCACTTCACGACTTATCGCATGTGGTATTGCAATTAAAGATCCTACAACAAACTCTTTCTTGTTCAAATAACGATTTAACATATATTTTCCAACCGTCGTATAATGCGGTCTCATCTTCAAATAAACGGACCATGTTAAATTATTTAAAACAATCTCATGTCCTTGCTGTATTCCTTTAATAAAATTGTATAATTCTTCACTTTTCATAACGATATCACCATCTAAAAATAAAACAATTTCACCTTTTGCTTCTCTAGCACCAATTGCCCGTCCCACATCATTACCAAGGGAATATCTATAATAAATCACACGGCAATTATGCTGTAATGCTATTTCTTTCGTACCATCTGTCGATCCATTATCTACTATGATAATTTCATATGGTTCCAACTTTCTCACTTCTACTAAAACTTTTGATAAAGTACTTGCTTCATTATGCACTGGAATAACAACTGACACTCTCATACTTGTATCACTCTTACCCTTCCAAGCGAACATAAGCAATAATAGGAATACGTACAACTACATCTTCTGGTGGTCCATAAGAAGGAGAAGTACGTACAATTACTGCCCCATCTGTCACAGATAAAAGAACTCCTGCAATGATTTCTACAGCTGTCACAACTTGCACTAGTTCACCAACATGGTTACGTAATTCATCAGTAAATAACATATATAACTCTCCTTTCTTACACTTCTTTAATTGATATAATACTTGTAAATGGTAATAAAACTTCTGTTCCTATTCCTTCTTGCAATGTTAAGAAATCATCACCAACTGCTACAATCACACCAGTTAACTGTCCAACTGTCACAGTAATTTCTACGTTTTTACCCAAATATTGCTCTGCAATTTCTTTAAAAGGTGATGTATTACATTCTTTTAAAATGTTACAAATAATAGATTGGAATCTACTTGATTCAATAACTTCTTCCGTAGCTTGCTTAGAGTTTCTTTGAATAAATCTCGCGAAGTTTTGTGAAAATAAAAGTCTCTCCACAGCAGGCAATAACTTATTATCTAAAAAATAATCTAATTGTCTATTAAACAATCTCGATAGCTTTTTCCAATATTTACCGAACAAACACATACACTTCTCCTCCTAGTATTTTTAAAGTATAAAAATACATCTATACATCTTAATGTATACAAAGCAGACTTTTTTGTGATAGGTAAGACATACATTTTTCAAAGAAACAATCTTTTTTAATCACATAAAAAAGATAGATGGTATCCCATCTATCTTTATATATATTTTAATTTTTAATTGTAACAATGGCAGCTGCACTATAATAAACCGCTCGTGGTAATTCAGCCTGTTCACTTATAGAAGCTGTAACAAGTGAACCACCACTTGCCGAGAAATACTTAACAGCTTCTAAAGGAATACCATCTTCTTTTACATCAATATGCGTTCCATCTCGCCAATCTATTTTCTGCATTGTTGCTGAAAGGTCCCCAGTCACTTTACCAAATTCTTTACCATCCACCCCTAAAAAGATCCATTCCCACTTTGTTAAACTTAGTACTTGTTTCAACTCTCCAATTTTCTTTCCATCTATATTAGAAAAAGTATAGAAATTGCGTACTCCCTTCTCCTTTTGAACACGCAACAACCTTTCTCCCGAGTGATTATATAAATAAAATTGTTGCTTATGTAGTCCCTTAAAAAGAAAAGAAAGTACAGCTTGCCATACACGTTGAATAACCAAATCATACTCTTCTTTTAAAAATCCTACTGCACTGCCATCTAATCCAAAGTACGTTATTACTTGAAATACCCCTACCTCTTTGCGAACAACAAATTTTTTTTGCTCAAATAATTCAGAAGTCTCTATATGATTATTTTCCTGTTTAAGCATTTTTGACCTTCGTTTTTCCATAAAACTATATATTAATAATCCAAATGCTGGTAGTACAACACTTATTAATTTCAAATTTTCTTTCTCCGAAGTGAATAGCATCCCTTTTTTATATTCCATCACTAATACAATTGCGACGATAATCCATACAATGACAGATGCAAAAAATATGCGTTTTGCATTACGTGCGTGATGCTTATGTATACTCATATCCCTCCCCCTTTTCCATTTATCCCGCTATTCGCCGGGCAGTAAGATCCCCACTGATTAAAGTTTCACTTTATTTCATTATCCCATTGCCCCTACACTTCCTCAATAAAAAAAGACTATCCAATAGGATAGCCTCTTATACTTCAATATTTCGCAACATCGTATAAATGTCGTTATTCACTTTACCAAACGATTTAATATTATTTTGAATGTTAGATAATAAAACGACATACACACTTCCGTTTTTGCTAAATCCATTTAAACAATTCCATCCTGGCATTACACCGTGATTCGAATAACTTCCCGGGTCTACATACCAACCAAATCCGTAATCCTTTTTCACAGCCGTAAACATTTGATCATAACTCTCTTTTGAAATCAGCTTTCCAGAGAAGAGTGCTTCATTAAATAAATATAAATCATGTGCACTTGTATATATATCACCACAACCATATAGTTGTGACATACTTGGAATATTAGGTGTTGTCATATTGTTATTTACTATTTTATAACCTGTCGATGGAAACCTTGTTTGCTCTAGCCCTTTGCCGAAACCAGACTGCTTCATACCCGCAGTAGCAAAAATATGTTGTTTAATATATTCTTCTAACGGTTGTCCACTTACCTTCTCAGCGATGTAGGCGAGTATCGAATAGTTCGAATCGGAATATTTCCATTTCTCTCCTGGACCCCCAACACGCTTTTGCTTTCCTATTCTTTTTATCAATTCTTCATGAGAAATATCCTCTGTTCCCTGCTCATACTCTGGAATTCCTGAAGTATGTGTTAGTAAATGTTTTAACTGAATACCATTACCTTGAGGGAAATCAGGAATATACTTTGCAACCGTATCCTCTACGTTTAATTTATTTTGATCCTTTAATTGCATAATAGCAGTCGCTACAAATGCCTTTGAAATAGAACCAATATAAAAAGTTGTCTCTGAATTATTCGGTACTTGTTTCTCTTTGTTCGCCATACCGTATCCTTTATTCAAAAGAACTTTTCCGTTCTTCACAATAACAGCTGTCCCGCTAAATCCTGCGTTTTGTAAATATTGATCTAATTGAGCGTTTTCATTAATTTCTTGAGGTGGTCCCTCAGCAGGCTTTTCCACAGCTTGTACTTGCTTTACTTGTTCTTCCTGCTCTTTTTGTTTTTGTGCTTCTTGCTTCTTTTTTTCTTCTTCTTTCTTTTTTAGCTCTTCTTGTTTTTTCATTTCTGCTGCCGCTTTTAAAGTTTCCTCTTTCTTATTATGCGTAACAATTTTTGTATACATGAAATATACAAGCGAAAATAGTAGAACAAGAATGATTGTTCTTTTTATGTATACAATCGGCCGACGTGATTTCCCATTAACATTATTTTTTTCTTGATCCATGATTGCCCTTTTCCCCTTATTTACCGATAATTTACTTTAAATCTTTTCCCTATATTATGGATAATCTATTCTATAACATCACTACTTTATCACGCACTGCACATATTACCAACCTATATGTATAAAAAAGAAAAAGAAAATTTACAAAAGTAAGATTCCCGTTAAATTGTTAACATAAAAAGAGGATATCCTCTAAAAAAATTGATGTTATCAATCTTTTGGGATATCCTCTTATCTCATTATTTATACGTGTTTTTTCATATCATCGGCAACAGATTCAACATTTGTACCTACGATAACTTGGACACTCGTGTTACTTAATTTCATAACACCTTTTGCACCAGCACGTTTTAATGCTGCTTCGTTTACTTGACCAGCATCTTTCACTTGTAAGCGTAGACGTGTTGCACAGTTATCAATAACTGTTAAGTTTTCTTTTCCACCTAAAGCTGCTACGTAAGTTTCACCAATTGAACCTGCCACTGGAGCTTCTTCACCTTCAGCTAGTTCCTCTTCGTCTTCACGACCAGGAGTTTTTAGGTCGAACTTCTTAATTAAGAAGTAGAATACTACAAAGTAAATTGCTGCGTAAATTAAACCGATTCCTGCTAGTAACAATGGTTTTGTTGCAATACCGAAGTTTAAGAAGTAATCGATTGCTCCGGCACTAAATGAGAAACCATCGTGAATGCCGAGTGTTGTTGTAATGAATAGAGACAGACCTGTTAATACAGCATGAATTCCATATAATACTGGTGATAAGAACATGAATGAGAATTCAATTGGTTCTGTAATACCAGTTAAGAATGAAGTTAATGCTAGACCACCTAACATACCTGTAACCATTTTACGTTTTTCTGGTTTAGCAGCTGCAATCATTGCGAAACATGCTGCTGGTAAACCGAACATCATGATTGGGAAGAAACCAGTCATAAACATACCTGCTGATGGATCTTTTGCAAAGAAGCGTGCAATATCACCATGAACGATATCGCCAGCTGCATTTGTAAAGTCACCAAGTACGAACCAGAAGTATGTGTTCATTACGTGGTGTAAACCGATTGGAATTAATAAACGGTTTAATAATCCGAATAAACCAGCACCAATTGAACCTAAGTTCACGATGCCATGTGCTACTGAATCAATACCACTTTGAATCGTTGGCCAAATTTGACCGAATACTAATCCTAAAAGAAGCATTACGATTGAAGTAATGATTGGTACGAAACGTTTTCCTGCAAAGAATCCTAACCATTCTGGTAGTTTAATCTTATGGAATTTGTTGTATAGTAATCCCGCAACAACCCCTGCAATAATACCACCGAGTATGGCCATATTAATTTTCGGCGTTAACGCCGCTGCTTTTGAAACCTTTGTCATTGTATCTGCTAATTTAGTTGGATCTACTGAACCTACTAAATCTTGAACACTTTTTAATTTATCATTTAACTCTGCTGCTGAATATGTCTTACTTAGAGCATTCGTTGTATTTTGTAAAACAAGATATCCGATTGCTCCGGCAAGTCCAGCTGCTCCACTACCATCAATAGACAAACCGATTGCAACACCAATTGCAAAAATAAGTGCTAAATTATCAAAAATTGCTGCACCGGCCTGTGCCATAACAGGAATGTTAAATACGTCTTCTTGTCCTAAACGAAGCAATAATCCTGCTGCTGGTAGTACGGCGATTGGAAGCATTAATGCTTTACCAATACGTTGTAGAAACTGCAACATTTTAATTCCCCCTATCAAATTTATGAAATCGTTATCATTATAAGTACGCCTTAGAAAACGCTTTCTATTTACATAACCATAATAACATATAGTTGTATAGATGTGTAGTTTTTATTTTTTAATTTTTTATGGATAAACCTCCTATTTCCAAACTGTTATATAAAAGGAAAATTCTCCTTTTTCAATATAGAATTATCAAAATGAAAGACCCACTATAGAACATGTAACTTTCGTTTTATCATTCCACCTTTTCATGTTATTATTTATTTCCGAGCATATCGGGAAAAGTAAACGTAGTTAATTCGAAATAGGAGCGTTGGTACTATGCAGTGCATTGAAACAAACAACTTACAACAGTTGTTAGAACAAGTAAAACCATATACGAAAAAAGGAAAGCTTGCTACTTATATCCCCGAACTAGGAAATGCAAATCCAGACGATTTAGGGATTGCCATTTTCCATAAAGAAACAGAATATATCCATGCTGGCAACTCACAAACACTATTTACTCTTCAAAGTATTTCAAAAGTAATTACACTTGCACTTGCCCTTTTAGATCGTGGTGAAGAATATGTATTTTCTAAAGTTGGAATGGAACCAACTGGTGATCCATTCAACTCTATTATTAAGTTAGAAACAACAAGCCCATCCAAACCACTTAATCCAATGATTAATGCGGGGGCACTAGCTATTACAAGCATGTTAACAGGAAAAGATAATGAAAAAAAAATGGAGCGCATCCTTCATTTTGTACGTGAAATAACAGATAATCCTACCATTAATTATTCTTCTAAAGTTGCCAATTCAGAATTAGAGACAGCTTACTTAAACCGTTCACTTTGTTACTACATGAAACAAAACGGAATTATCGATTGTGACATCGAAGAACTTATGGATTTATACACTCGTCAATGTGCAGTTGAAGTAAACTGTATCGATTTAGCACGTATTGGCTTAATTTTTGCGATGGATGGCTATGATCCATATAAGAAAAAGCAAATTATCCCTAAACATATTACAAAAATCTGTAAAACATTCATGGTTACATGCGGTATGTATAACGAGTCTGGTGAATTTGCGATTCGTGTTGGTATTCCAGCCAAAAGTGGTGTAGCTGGTGGTATTTTCGGCTGCGTAAAAGGAGAAATGGGAATTGGCATTTTCGGACCGGCTTTAGATGCAAACGGAAATAGTATCGCTGGTTTTAAAATTCTTGAACTTCTTTCTGCTCAAGAAGGTTGGAGCATTTTTTAATTCAGAGTTATCCTGCTATACTAGCAGGATTTTTTCATTTCATAAAAACCTCAACTTTATCCGCTATCCATCCCCTTACAAAACAGTACTAAAAGTTTCTCTATATCATGCATATTTGCTCCCCCCTCCTGAATAATATAGTACAACCTAGCGCTATATGTGGAGGTGTGAAAGATGAAACTAATATTTCAAATGGAAAAACAGCCTGTTCTTGAAAAAACGATTCTTCTTTTTATATTGAGTATTGTAGAAAGCTTGAAGTTAAAAGTGGTTTCACTCGATGAAGCTCACCGATACATATTCAATTTAGAAGTACTTGAACTACTAATGGATCGGAACATCGATGATCAAGTACTTGAACTTATTCATTTCGGAATGGGACTTGAAGACATTCATCATGTGCTTCCTGAAGAACTTGAACATACTATCGAAGAATTAAAGTGGCTTTGCATTCAAGTGTTAAGTGAATACAGTATGCATGAAGAATCGGAACAACTAATTGAAGATATACGTTGAAAAAGCACCTATGTAGGTGCTTTTAATGTTTTTTCAAACTATTTTTATACGTTTCAATATTTACTGGTAGTTCTTCCTCTTCTAAAGTATGTTCATTTACATCTTTATGAATGAACGCACCTTTAGGCGGTTGATGGTCATGCCCTTTTTTCTTATGATCAAATGCTTTTCCGCGTCCCATACGGATCCCCCTTTCTTTAAAAGAAATCCGTATTAGTATGGGGAAAAGTACGTCGACATATGCAATCCTTTGCCGTATTTCCAAGGAAATACTCGAACATTGTTTTCTGTTCTCCTTACAACAACTGATCGATCCCAATAAGAATTAATAGCACGCCCGCAATAACAGTAGCCCATTTCCCTAAGTATTCTGCTAAAAATCGTTTTCCTACATAAGCAAAACCACTAATACAAATAAAACTAAACACCCCAGAAATAGTTGCTGTAAGCCACAGATTCAAGTTTGTTACCCCCGCGTCAAATCCACCTGCAATATTATTAATAGACAACGCAACCCCTAAAACAATTGCTTCTGAAAAACTAATTGTTTTAGAACCATCAAAATCTGCTTTTTCTGGATCACGTAAAATTCCCATAAGTACATTACCATCTTTAGAACCTACAGTATTTCTTTGCCCCAAGAAAGGCTGGCACAAAATAAACACACCGATTATACCTAAAACGATTGCTCCAATTAGGTTTGCAGTAAACTCTGAAATAAATAACGCTATCCAGTTCCCAAAAAAGCCAGCTAATAAAGTAAATAAAAAACCAAAAAATGCGATGATAAAATTGTTAAGCCACGAAATTCGAATTTTACGAATGCCATATGCAATCCCAACACCTGCATTATCTAAATTAGAAGCAATACCGATTAAAAAAATTGAAAATAGACCTGCCGTACTCATAAATAGCCACCCCTTTTTCTCACTTTTCAATGCATATTATGAAAATGTTGAGCAACTGTGCCTGTCTGTTTCATATACATGTAAGAAATGCTCAACATTTTTTCAACAATAAAAAAGGAGTGCCTTCACTATGCCTAAAGAAAACCCAAATGAGCGGCTTAGTACATTAATAAAAAAACTTTTAAAAGAACGTGCCTTATCCATGCGTCAATTAGGAATGCATACAAATATTGATCCCGCAACAATCTCAAGAATTATGAATGGTAAACAACCGCCAAAACAAAAACATCTACAAAAATTTGCAGAGTGTTTGCAAGTTCCACCCCAATTGTTATTTGATGAAATGTATCCTGATTCTCCTCACATTAATAAAGAAAAGACGGATATGTACACATCTCTTGATACAATTCAGCAAACGCTACAATCCTCTAACTTATTCGATTTCGACTATACAACAACTCGCGTAAAACAAGAACTTGAAAACTATGAACGCTATGCTCAGACAACAGAAGGTGAAAAACGTATTCATGAAAGTTTCGCGAGTAAATTAGAACAAATTGATAGCGCTGGTCCTTTTATTGAACAATTAACCGATATGTATCAACAATTTTGCAATGAAACTATCTCAAAAGAAGAGCGTGCAGTTCTTGGAGGCGCATTACTGTATTTCATTTTATCGACAGATATTATTCCCGACTATCTCTTTCCAATTGGCTATTTAGATGATGCAATTGCTGTTGAATTAGCGAAAGAAAAATTAATCGAACTAAAACGAAAAACATAGAAAAATAAAGAACTATTTCAGTTGTTTCTGTTCAACTCTGAAATAGTTCACTAAAAAGTCGTACAAGTATACATACCTGTACGATTTCAACACACTAATCTATTTTTTCGTGTGACACCATTCATATATAAATGCTGTTATTACTTTTGTAAATTCAATTAACTGTTCTACTTCAACTTTCTCATTTATTGAATGAGCTTCTTCTAATGTACCTGGTCCGTAAATAACAGCTGGAATATGAAATTCACTAAACCAACCACCATCCGTTACCGTTGCAGACATATCTAAAATTGCATTTTTAGATAGAATTGATTCGTGTACTGAGCTAAGAGTTTTTACTGCTGCATGTTCACTATCTACTTCTAAAGAAGGGAAAATTTCGCCACGATCCACAATCATTGATTCTCCGCCCCACTTAAATTGTGGTGGATTTTCACTTAACCATGGATCAGCAGCCGCTACTTTCTCAATATACTCTTCAATTTCTTTTATTATTTGTTCATGTGTTTCATTCGGATAGAAGTGCACCGTTATCCATAACCGGCACTCATCCGCAATAAACGCTGCATGCCGTCCGCCTTCAATAACAGCTGGGTTAATTGTTGTTGTTCCAGATGGATAACCTTCATATGTTTTCATAACTGCCCAATGACGCTCTAATTCTTGTAAACTTTGCACAATTTTCATCATTTTTTCAATCGCACTCGCTCCGAATAAACGTCCTCCAGCATGAATCATTTGCCTGCGTGTTGCATCATGAAACGTCTGGGGGCTTTTCACAGTAATCCATCCAGTAATTACGCCGCCCTGTCCTTGCATATGTAAATCACTTGTATCCACTACGACTGCAAAATCAGCATCATAACCTCTTTTGCAGCATTGAAGTGTACCTGCTTCTCCAACTTCTTCCCCAATTACTGATTGAAAGATTAAATCTCCAGGTAATTCAATGCCAGCTTCTTGTAAAAGTTGAATAGCAAATAGTGCTCCAGCCAGTCCTCCTTTCATATCCGCCGCACCACGTCCAACTAACCAACCATCTTTTATAAATGGCTCAAACGGATTGGTTTCCCACGCTTCATCTGCTGATACTTCAGCTACATCCACATGTCCATTAATAATAAGACTTTTATGTGTGTCACTTTCTAGCCCTTTTCTTACCCCAACAACGTTCGGGTCATTCGGATATACATCCCATTTATCAACACTAAAATTTCGTTTTCTTAGAAAACCTGCAACAAATTCTTGCGCCTCATTTGTGTTTCTCGCCGGCGGTGCTGGTGTTTCAAAACGAATTAAAGTCTTTGTAAGCTCTAGTAACTCATCTTTTCGTAAATCAATCTGTTCTAATAGCTGTGAAACTTCTTGATTCATCGCTAATTCCCCTTTGCATACATAGTATGTTTCCAGCTTTATTGTCACAAAAAAAGAGACTGTTTACAATTTTACAGTCTTTTTTTTTTAGCATAAGTTTCTAACATATTTACAAACTTTCTGCCTCTGTTGTATTCGTTTTTTCAATATGTTCTACCTTACGTGCCTTATTTCTTGTCGCACGGTAAAACAGTAAACAAACAATCATAAATGGAATACCACAATATAATGCCATTCTTTGTTCTGGAATAAAAGCCATACCAACAATTACTGTTACATTTAATACTAACGCAAGCAGTGGTACGAATGGATACAGCGGTGTTTTAAATTTCAAGTCCTTTACATCCCCGCCCTGCTTAATGTATGACCTTCTAGCCAATAAGTTAGATAGAGCGATAGATGCCCAAACTAATATTGCCCCGAACCCGGCAATAGAAAGCAGCCATAAATAAACTGTATCTTCCGCATAAATACCTGATAGTAATGAAAGGCAACCTACAATTGTACTTACAATCAATGCATAAATAGGAACACCATTTTTAGATAACTTACCGAAAATTGGACTAATCATTCCTTGATTAGACATAGACCATAGCATACGAGAAGTTGCATATAATCCTGAATTCGCAACGGATAGAACCGCTGTAATAATAACGAAATTTATAATATCGGCTGCATAAGGAATACCAATTTTATCAAATACAACTACGAATGGACTTTCTATCACTCCTGCTTGCTGCCAAGGGAATAAGCCTGCAAGAATGAAAATAGATAATACAAAGAACACAAGTATACGCCAAACTGTATTATTAATTGCCTTCGGAATCGTTTTCTCTGGATTTTCACTCTCTCCAGCTGCAATACCAACTAGTTCCGTTCCTTGGAAGGAAAAATTAACTGCAATCATCGTAATTAAAATGGCTGATAATCCATTTGGAAACAACCCACCATAATCAGTAAAGCTAGAGAACATCGGTGCTGGTTCATTTCCTTTCATATCTAGAAAACCAAACATTGCTGCCCCGCCTAAAATAATAAATGCAATGATTGTAATTACTTTAATACTTGCAAACCAAAATTCAACTTCTGCAAAACTTCTTGAAGATAACGCATTGATAGCAAAGAGAAGCACCGCAAACGCTACACACCAAATCCATGACGGTACATCAGGAAACCATCGTTTCATTAAAATACTAACTGCAATCAGTTCAATACCTATCGTAGCAGACCAGTTTAGCCATGACATCCAGCCGACTACATAACCCGCTGCAGGGGAAATGTGCTTTGTAGCATAAGTTTGATAAGATCCTGCGTCAGGCATCGCAACAGCTAACTCTCCAAGACAGAGCATCGTTAAATACATAACAAATCCTCCAACAAGATACGCTACAATCGCTCCTCCAGGCCCAGCCTCATGGATTGTATACCCAGATCCTAAAAAAAGACCGGTACCAATAACTCCTCCAAGTGCAATCATAAATATGTGCCTGCTTTTCAATTCCCTTTTTAACCCTTGGTTTTGGTCCATCATATAATTCCCCCCTCTTCCCTTTGGAAACCCATTTCATGTAAGCGTTTTTAAAATTGTCCATAATAAGAATAATTATTGAAAAGAGCAAAATACATAGTATTAATCACTACCTGTTATTAAAAGATCATCCCTCACTGTTATTAATAACTTTTGATCAGCGATGGCTTGTCCTTCTACTACTTCTAATGATTCGATATACCCACTGATCCCTACCTTAATTTCTACTTTCTGTTTATCTATCGTTTCAATTAATGCTAATTTCTCCCACTCGTATACGTAAGAACTTTCCGCAACAAATAACTTCTCTACTTTCCCGTAACAAGGACTATACACGCCTTCTATAACCGTCTTCACTTTATAAACTCCTCCTTCTTATTAATTGGTACCGAAACGTTGCATATCCCTCCTTTAAAGATTTCAATTATTATTTATGCAAAAAGCATACCAATCTCCAATTCCTATTTAAAATGAGGATTCCTCACGAAAAAATCTTCATAACCGCAAAATTTTTCTATCATTCAAGAAGTTTTAAAGGGAAAATAGCAAAAAAATTTTGCGATTTTATAAGAATTTTAATAAAATTATAAAAAGTCAGTCTTCATAGGGTGAAATGAGGAGAAGATAATCTATGCGTACAGAAGACATTAATTTTAAACAGATCATTGAAATGAATATGCTATATGAAACTTTACTCAATGAACTCGATATCGGGATTCATATTATTAACGAGGAAAGTAAAACGATTATCTATAACCGCAAAATGATGGAAATTGAATCAATGGAGCGCTCAGATGTGCTATATAAAAGTCCTTTAGAAGTATTCGCATTTGAAGAAAATAAAAATAGTACTCTTATAGAAGCATTAAAATTAGGAAAAACAAACAAAAATATAAAACAAACGTATTTTAACAATAAAGGGCAAGAAATTACGACGATTAACGATACTTTCCCTATAATAGAAAATGGAAAAATTAAAGGCGCTATTGAAATTTCAAAAGAGATGAATCACTTAAAGCAAACAATAAAAATGGACTCTTCTCGAAAACAAAACACTAAATTTACCTTTGATCACATAATTGGTGATTCTGAAGCCATTCAATCAACCATTGGGGAAGGAAAAAGGGTAATTCGTACATCCTCCTCCATACTTCTCGTAGGAGAAACAGGAACTGGAAAAGAACTATTTGCACAAAGTATCCATAATGAAAGTCAACGTTCAACAAAACCGTTCATTTCACAAAACTGTGCTGCTATACCTGATACGCTAATGGAAAGCTTATTATTTGGTACGAACCGAGGTGCATTTACAGGCGCTATCGATAAAGCTGGTTTATTTGAAGAAGCAAACGGAGGAACTTTGTTATTAGATGAGATCAACTCATTAAGTCCAGCACTTCAAGCGAAGTTACTGCGAGCTATACAAGAAAAAACAATACGAAGAATCGGGGGCACACAAGAAAAAGAAATTGATGTTCGTATTATAGCAACTATTAATGAAGATCCTCTTGAAGCTATTACACATAATCGATTACGGGAAGACTTATATTACCGATTAAGCGTCGTTACTTTATGTCTCCCGCCTTTACGTGAACGAAAAGAAGATATTCCTGATCTTGTGCAGCACTTTATCGAAAAGTACAACATTCAATTTGGACTTGGCGTAACGGATCTAGATGTACATGTAAGAGAATTCTTGTATGCATATGATTGGCCTGGAAACGTACGAGAATTGGAACATATCATTGAAGGTTCAATGAATTTAGTTGAAGATGAAAATATCATTACAGCGTTTCATCTTCCCACTCGCTTTCGTGAACAAATAAAAAAAGAATTCAATATGCAACCTTCCCTAACTAATAACGAGGATGATGCACCTAAAACGTTAAAGCACACAATAGAGACAATGGAGAAGAACTACATCAATCAAATTCTGACAGAGTATCACGGTAATATCTCACAGGCTGCAAAGTTTTTAGGATTAAGTAGGCAAAACTTACAATATCGAATTAAAAAATTGCATTTACACATATGAAATGAAACTTTAATCAAATGTAGGATGAATCCGCTTCCAAGTGTAAATAAAAATTGGGAAAATATGCTACAATAAACATATAACATACTAGAAAGGAACGATATATATGAGTAATGATAACAAATTAAAGTTATTACAATACTTAGCCTTCTTCCCTACCCTTGTATGTATGATGTTACTAGTTGATATGAATGCTTATCCTTATGCAAAACTATTAGCAACAATTAGCGGCTCCTTTGCAGCTATTATGCTTGCTGCTTTTTGGAATTTGAAGATACGTATGAAGAAAGAAAAATCTTCTTAATGCCAAAACAATAAAAAATCGAGCTTACACAGCTCGATTTTTTTATTGTTTATTAAAACTCAACATTCTCCAAATACAAACCACTCGCCTCAGCAAGACAATTAATTTGATTACGTTGTTTTTCCTCTAAAATATTTGGGATTGCGTCCGCATCTAATTGTCCTAATCCAACTTCAATTAATGCTCCAACAATTTTTCGTACCATGTTATGAAGGAATCCGTTACCACTTACTCTAATTTGTACAAATCCTGCTGCTTCCATCACTTCAAGTGTATATACTTCTCGAACCATAGACTTTTTCTTTGATTTCGCATTTGAAAAAGCAGTAAAGTCATGTGAACCAACTAAATGTTTCGCAGCTTCTTTCATGCTTTTCACATTTAATTTTTTATTCACATGCATGCTGTATTTACGCATAAATGGATTTGTATGCTCTTCATTCCAAATTTTATAAAGATATGTTTTTGCTTTAGAATTGTAACGAGCATGGAAGCGTTCTTGTACTTCTTCTACATTCGTAATGCTAATATCGTTGGGTAAATATTGATTTAAATATTTTTTCACTTTATGTTCCACTAACTTCTCATCACTTTGAAAGTTAGCAACTTGATTCAAAGCATGTACACCCGCATCTGTTCTACTACAACCGATAATTTCAATTTCTTTTCCGATCATTTCAGATATGACACTCTCGATTTTTCCTTGAATTGTATTATCGTTATTACCGAGACGTTGCCATCCTTTAAAACGTGCACCATCGTACTGAATCGTTAATTTATAATTATTCATTTTACTCTCCTTCATAGAAAATATTCCCTCATATCGTGAGGGAATATGAATAAACTTTACTTTCTAACAAGCTTCACTACATTTTCTACATGGGCTGTATGTGGGAACATATCAACTGGTTGTACATATTCCACTTCATAACTCTTCATTAATGCTTGTACATCACGTGCTAATGAAGAAGGATTACAAGATACGTAAACAACTTGTTTTGGTTTCACTTTTAAAATTGTTTCCAGTAATTTATCATCGCAACCTGTACGAGGTGGATCGACAACAATTACATCTGGACGCCATCCTTCTTTTACCCATTTCGGTAACCATTGTTCAGCTTTACCTGCTTCATATTTCGTATTTGTAAATCCGTGACGCTTCGCATTTTTTCTTGCATCTTCAATCGCTTCTGGAATTACATCCATACCACGTACTTCCGCTGCATCATTTGCAAGCCAAAGACCGATTGTACCAACACCACAATAAGCATCTACAATTTTCTCATCGCCTGTTAAAGCAGCTGCTTTTTTCGCTTCATCGTATAAAACAACTGTTTGTTCTGGATTTAACTGGAAGAATGCACGTGCTGATAATTCAAATGATAAATCACCTAGTGTTTCTTGAATTACTTCTTTTCCAGCTAATTTAAATGTTTTATCACCGAAAATAACAGATGTTTTACGCCAGTTTACGTTTTGCATAATTGATTTAACAGCTGGCATCTGTTTTTGTACTTCTGCGATAAATTGATCTTTATTTGGTAATTCTTCTTTTGTTGTAATAAGTGTAACTTGTACTTCCCCTGTTTGAACTGCAGTACGTGTCACAATTGTGCGTACTAAACCTTTTTGTTTTTTCTCATTGTAAATAGAAACATTTAATTTTTCTAATATACGTCTTACAACTTTTGTCGCTTCATTCGTTGCTTTATGTTGAATCATACAGTGAGCAATATCAATTAACTGATGTGAATTTTGCTTATACAGCCCTGTAATAACCTTTTCGTCTTTACGTCCCACTTGTAATTGACTCTTATTACGATAATGCCATGGGTTTTCCATACCAAGCGTTGGACGAATTTTTTCTTCCAAACTGTTGTTCATATACTTCTCGAATGCTTGTACGACGATATCACGCTTTTGATTTAATTGTTCTTTATAATCTAAATGTTGCAGCTGACAACCGCCACACTCTTCATATACCGGACATGGTGCTTTCACACGATGTGGTGAAGCTTTACGAACTTTTTTCACTTTCGCTTCAGCGAAGCCACGCTGAATTTTCGTTGTTTCAGCAACAACTTCTTCTCCTGGTAATGCCCCTGGAATGAAAACAACTTGTCTCTTAAAATAACCAACGCCTTCTCCGTTAATCCCAAGACGTTTAATTGTCACAGGAAACGTTTGACCAACTTCCAACTTACTCTCATGTTGCTTTTGTATCATTATTACACCTCTACTCTATACTTTTCCATAAATATAACGCTGCATAACTGCAGTATGGTTCACACTCTTGTTTCACTTTTTCTAAAAATGCATCATCAGGTTTATCATCTAATTGAAATACACCTTGCACTGCACGCTGAATCCCAATGTCCGCTTTCGGAAACATATTTTTCCGTCCAAGCCCGAACATTAAAAAATTTTGCACTGTCCATGTACCAATCCCCCTAATTGGTAACAATTGTGCGGAAACCTCTTCATCCGCCCTGGTTTCTATACTCGCTAAATTTAATGTACCGCTGACAATACTTCGACCTAACCCTACTATATATTCAGCCTTTCGCTGACTAAACTTCTGCTCCCTCAATTCTTCTATTGAAATATTTGCTACTATTTCTGGAGTGGGGAAAAAGAATACACCGTTCTTCTCTGTTCCATATCGTTTCACAAACTGTTCTGTTAACACAGTAGCAAATTTCAAATTTATTTGTTGATGAATGATACAGCGAAGAAGACAAGCAAAATAATCAAACTCTAAAATAATTGGAGTATAAGCATATGTTTCAAATAGTGGACGTAATGATGTGTTTAAAAAATGATTTTGTATATCTTGAAACGGTTCATTCCAATGAAAAATGGCCCTCATTCGTTTCATGACTTTCTCTTGATCTCCTGCCTGACTAGAGATCCAAAACTGTGGAGTTTGAACAGTACCAATCCCTTGTAAGCGAACAACAATCTGTTCCTCGTCTATACAAAGCGGGACATAAATGACTTTCTCATCTAATTGAATGACGTTAAGAGGATCAAAAGATAAACGTTTCAATACCTCTTCAAAATGATACGGATACTCTAACGTAACATGTTCGCTCCACATACGTTTCCCCATCCTTTTTACACATCATTATAGCATGAGAAAACCGCAAGCATACATGCTTACGGTTGATTGCTTTTTACTAAGTCATCTAGACTTTTAAAATGATACCCTTTCTCGCGCAAATCATCAATGATTTTCGCAAGTGCTTCTGCATTATCTTTTGATATTGCATGAAGTAATAAAACAGATCCTGGATGAATCATCGTCATTACATTATTATGTGCATATTGCCATCCTCTTTGCTCGTCCACTTTCCAATCCAAAAATGCAAGTGACCAAAATACATTATAATAGCCCATTTCTTTCGTAAGAGCCAACGTTCTTTCACTAAATACGCCGCGCGGCGGACGTACATATTTTACTTCTTTTTGCCCAGTTACTTTTTTAATCTCTTCCGTTACACTCGTTAATTCTTCACGAAGTTTCGCATCATTTACCGTTGTAAAATCAGGATGACTCCACGAATGATTTCCAATAATATGTCCTTCATTCTTCATTCTTAATAACAAATCTTTTTGTGTTTTAATATAATGACCCGTTACAAAGAAAGTTGCCGGTACTTTTTTCTCTTTTAATACATCTAAGATTTTCCCTGTGTATCCATTCTCGTACCCATTATCGAATGTTAAATAAATATCTTTTTTCTTTGTATCCCCTAAATAAAACCCACCATTTTTTTGTAGTAAATCTGTGTATAACTTTCCTGCATCTGGTACTGTTTCATTTTTAGGACGCGGGATTCCCCAGTTATGTGGAGTATTTGTATAAGCTAATGCTGAAACTGGAACAAGTGCCATCATAATTGAAAAAATGAGACCGATATATAACCATTTATATTTCATAAATAGTCTCCTTTCCATATATAATCATACTTGTAGTTTCTGTTGCCGTGCATTCTTTCATGCTGAACATGTTTTTCTATATATACCAAAAAAATGCATCTCGAATCATTCGAGATGCATTTTTGTTTACTTAAATACTGGCTCTTTAAAGCTAGCTAATTTTTCAAGTGATGTTTTATCAACATCTGCATGTAAGCTATTACCATGAGAATCCATCGTTACAACTGCTTTAAATCCTTCGATACGTAAATGCCACATTGCCTCTGGAATACCAAATTGTAAGAAATCAACATCTTTTACTTCTTTAATACATTCGGCATAATATTGCGCTGCACCGCCAATTGCATTTAAATATACACCACCATGCTCTTCTAAAGCCGCTAATGTTTTTGCACCCATACCACCTTTTCCAATGACAGCGCGAATACCGAATTTCTTCATAATATCGCCTTGGTACGGTTCTTCACGAATACTTGTCGTTGGACCTGCCGCTTTAATTTGCCAGTTTTCATTTTCATCTTTCACGACAACTGGACCACAGTGATAAATAACTTGTCCTTTTAAATCTACTGGACAATCGTTATCCATTAAATGCTTATGGATTGCGTCACGACCTGTATACATCATGCCATTAATTGTTACAACATCACCAACGCGAAGTTCACGAATTTGCTCTTCTGTAATTGGTGCTTGTAATACAATCTCACGTTGCTCTGTTTTTTCTTGCGCTTCTTGCTGAAGTGTATCCTCACCTTCTTGATATAGCCAATCCATAATTTCACCTGTTACAGGATGGATTGTTACGCCAAGGCGGCGATATGCCCAGCAATTATACGCAACAGATACGTAGAAACTAGCTGGCAGACGATTATACACGCCAATTTTACAACCAAGTAAAGTTGTTTCTCCGCCAAATCCCATCGTACCAATGCCAAGCTTATTCGCATTTTCTAATACGTACTCTTCAAGTTTTTGTAACTCTGGTACTGGATTGACATCATCTAATGTACGGAATAATTGATTTTTTGCTAATTCGTAACCTGATGTGCGGTCTCCCCCGATACCAACACCAATTACACCTGCACTACAGCCTTGACCTTGCGCTTGGTATACAGCATGAAGAAGGCATTTACGAATCCCTTCTAAATCACGGCCAGCGCGTCCAAGTCCTTCTAATTCACACGGTAAGCTATACTGAATATTTTTATTCTCACAGCCACCACCCTTTAGGATTAAGCGTGCATCAATATAATCTTTTTCCCATTGTTCGAACTTAATAACCGGTGTACCTGGTCCTAAATTATTTCCACTATTATCTCCAAAAAGAGAATCAACAGAATTGGGACGAAGTTTACCATCTTTTGTCGCCCGCTCAAGCGCATTATAGATAGCTTCCTTCAAATGTAATTGATTCACACCAACTGGTGTATAAATTTTAAACGTTGGCATCCCTGTATCTTGGCAAATTGGCGAGATGTTATCATCAGCCATTTTAATATTATTCGTAATTGTGCCAAGTGCCATCGCAGAACGAGTCCCTGCATTTTCTCGTTCTTTCGCTTGTTGAATCGCACGACGAACATCTTTCGGTAAGTTCGTTGACGTTTCAACAATTAGTTGATACATGCTTTCTTGAAGCTTTTCCATTGTTACTTCCCCCTCAATTGTGAACGCTACCAAAACGTTATGAGCTGAAAATTCCATCGTTATGCTCTTCAGCTTTTTATTTGTTTCACGCTATTAAAGCATAAATGAAATTTTTCACAACTTGATTATACCTTTTTTTCTACCGTCCTTCTATTATCCATACAGAAAAAGGCTGCCAATTTTGCATTGGCAGCCTTTTTAATATATTATTCGTCTTTTTTAAATTGCTCACATTTTAATTCTAATTCATCTAACATCGCAAGAAGACGATCTACATCTTCTAACTCTACTTCTTCAGGTTCAATTGTATCAATTACTTCAATGAACATATTTAAACGTTCTTTTAAATATACTAGTTGTGAATCTTTATCTTCAATTGCTTTTCCCATGAAGGCACTCTCCTTTTAATTCGAGATGCTTTTATTATACCGCAAAAATGATTGCTATGGGCATGAAATTTCATCAATTTTGTCGCAGCCATTCATTCAAATGTAAGCCCTCTCTCTTTTTTCACAAAAAAGTTTCACTTTATAAAAAGTACATATTCTTCTATTATAGAGAATGGACAAATTGTTATTTCAATAGTCAAAGGAGTATTTCATATGACGATATCACAAAAAATGAAGCCGATTACTCCTTCTTACGATCCATGGGAAGCGTATATGGACCTTGAAGAGTACGGCAAACTACTATTAACAAACGTTGAGTTTACAACGACAACGTTATGCAATATGCGTTGCGAGCATTGTGCTGTTGGTTACACATTACAGCCGAAAGATCCAAATCCGCTTCCTATGGAACTTTTATTAAAACGATTAGATGAGATTCCTCATTTACGTTCTTTAAGTATTACTGGCGGAGAACCAATGCTTTCAAAGAAATCCGTCGACAACTATGTAACACCACTCTTAAAATACGCTCATGAACGAGGCGTTCGCACTCAAATCAACTCAAACTTAACTATAGATTTAGCACGTTACGAACAAATTATTCCTTATTTAGACGTATTGCATATATCTCATAACTGGGGAACAATTGATGACTTCGTTGAAGGTGGATTTGCAATGATGGAACGTAAACCTACTTATGAACAACGTGCAAAATTATTTGAACGAATGATTACAAATAGTAAAGCTCTATCAGATGCAGGTGTACTCGTATCAGCCGAAACGATGTTAAACAAAAGGACTCTACCGCATATTGAACATATTCATCGTCAAATTGTCGAAGAGATGGGCTGTAAACGTCATGAAGTTCATCCAATGTATCCAAGTGACTTCGCGAGTAATCTAGAGATCTTAACAAAAGCTGAAATTCGAGATGCAATTGAGCATTTACTAGAAATTCGCGATGAAAATGTATGGATGTTATTTGGAACTTTACCTTTCTACGCTTGTAGCGATGACGAGCGAGACATCGCCACATTTAAGAAATTACAAGAAAGCAAAAATGTAACAGTTCGTAACGATCCAGATGGTCGTTCTCGTTTAAACGTCAACATTTTCGATGGAAATATTATTGTAACTGATTTCGGTGACGTTCCTCTTCTAGGTAACGTACAAACAAACACACTACAAGAAGCGTATGACAAATGGAGCGCTTCAAAAACAGCACAATCATTAAGCTGTCACTGTCCTGCAGTAAAATGCCTTGGACCAAATGTTCTTGTAAAAAATAGCTACTATCCGACAGCAGACTTCTTATCAAAAACAGCAAACATAACATTTTAAAGTTCAACTTTAATCAGTGGGGTTTTGTTCATTCCCCACTGATTATTAGTTGAACCAATTGCCCACAAATAGCAGGATAAATAAAAACGTCAGCTTATAAGCTGACGTTTTTTCATATTATTGCGAGTGAGAAGAAGAAATGAATTTAAAATACAAATGATCGTGAATTGGAATAGCAGCTCCGATTCCTTGTGAGGTAATATTTTTTACTACAAGCCTCTTTTGATTTCCTTTTAACACAAGGTACACTTCTCCAAATGTTACTTTTCCTTTTTCATTTACTGCTGGTGTATAAGCGTATAAATATCCAAGTTGACTCGGACTAATATTATACACACGCTCATGTCCAGTACCATAACCAATGGTCGTTTTAAATGAAAGTGGCAATTGTACTTTTTCAAGTGCTTTGAGAAGCATCATTTTTTTCACATCCGCAGTATTTTTCATATCTGCTGTTAAATCACCTTCAACCGTCTTTTGCGTTTCTTGCTTATAGCGTAGCGGATATAAGCGATCTCCTCCGCGATTATCGTACACATTGCGATTTACTTGTTTATATCCCCAATTAATCGATGTATCAACCGATTCATAATTTAAAGCCCATTGACCTAAATAAATCTTCGCTCGGTACCCTACCGCAAGCGGCGCATTCGAAATTGTCGTTTCATTAAACATTCGAATTAAGTCCGGATTTTCAATTTTAATATTTGCTGTTTTCAATAGTTCTTGAGCAAACTTACTCGGTTGTAAGCGCGGCAAATCTTGCGCATCATTTGGAAACGTATTGTCTTTAGAAATATTTAAAACAGATGAAGGCATTTTTGTTTCTACCGTTGTCTTTGCAAAACTCATGTTAGGAAATAATAGAATAAACGAGACCATAGTTGAAAGACATATGCTGTATACTCGTTTCACCTGTCTGGCTCCTTCCTACGTAAAGGTATATATACTACTTTGTTTATTGTTTTCTCTCAATACAATTGTTATGCCTATTTTTCATAATAAATAAAAACCAATTCCCATAATGACATACGCCGCTAATAAAGTACCGCCTTCAAACCAATTTGTATCTCCATCATTTGAAATCGCAATCGTTAAGAAAACAGCTGTAATCATAGAAACAAGTTCTGGTATTGTAAATACTAAAGGCATCCTTTGTGCAAAGAACATAGAAAGCAGTACTAATACAGGAGCAACAAACATGGCAATTTGCAACGTAGAACCGACTGCAATTTCAACTGCAATATTTACTTTATTTTTATACGCCATAATAATTGCAGATGCATGTTCCGCTGCATTCCCAACAATTGCAACGATAATAACCCCTATAAATAACTCTGACCAACCAAATGACTTTGCAACTGTCTCAAATGTATGCACAAGCGCCTCTGACACATAAGCTACCGCAATTGTCGCTATTGCTAAAATGAGTAGCGCTTTACCTTTCGACCACTCTGGTTCTTCCTCATGAGCTACTTCATCCGTTTTATGTTGATATACACCACGATGCGTAACGAGCTTAAATAGCAGTGCAGCAAGGTACATAATAATCATAATGATAGAAACACCGATACTTAATTGATACGTCTTTCCAGCATCCATCTTCATTGAAAAAATCTCTGGAATAACAAAAGCTACTACTACCGCAAAGATTAATAAAGCTGAATTATGCCTTGCATCATATACATTAAAACTTTGTCTTTTGTATTTAAGCCCTCCTATAAAGAAGGATAGCCCTCCTACTAATAATAAATTCCCAAGTACAGAACCCGTTAAAGAGGCTAATACAACCTCAATTAATCCCGCCTGAAGTGCAAAAATCGAAATAATTAGTTCAACAGCATTACCAAAAGTAGCATTTAATAATCCGCCTATTCTAGGTCCAGAGACAATTGCCAAACTTTCTGTCGCTCTCCCCATAAAACCCGCTAAGGCGATAATAGTAATGCAATACACAGCGAACATAATTGTTTGAGGCCAATGAAGCATTTTTCCAAGTACAGAAAGTGGTACCCCGATTAGCGCTACTATAAGAAATATTTTATTAAACATGCTTTTCATCCTTCCATCGTATGTATTTCTCCTCGATATTATTATTATTCTTCTCCTAACTTGTCCGATTTCATCACAATTACGTTTAAAAAATCGGATTGAAGAAAACAGTATAAAAGATATTTAAATTATCTTGTTTAAACGGAGAAAACAATAAATTATGAACAGGGGTTAAAAGCATGCATTTAAAAGAAAAAATTGAAACTATTATTTGCGGTCAACGAACTGGTGTATTATCTACTGTACGTGAAAATAAACCTCATAGTACCTTTATGATGTTTTTCCACGAAGATTTTGTGTTATATGTTGCAACAGATCGGAAATCAAAAAAGATAACAGATATCGAAAACAATCCAAATGTACATGTACTACTTGGACGTGAAGGAAAAAAATTAGATGAAGATTATATTGAAGTTGAAGGCTTAGCCTCCATCGAGGAAGACTCCACATTAAAAAACAAGTTTTGGAATAATAGCTTAAAACGCTGGTTACTTGGTCCTGAAGACCCTAATTACGTATTAATAAAAATCAATCCCGACACAATTTATTACATCGATGGTGCTGGTACGACGGAGCCCGAGTTTTTACGACTATAAAATAAAACAAGCCCCCTTTAGGTGGGCTTGTTTTGTCGAAAAGTTCTTCTGAAAAAAACAATAAAATAGGTGGAACTTTCTAAAGATTCTGTTATATAATAGCAGTAACTTAAATAAACTGTATTAAAACAGATTGAGAGGAGAAATAAAATTGATGAAAAGAGAAGAACGCAAAAACATGATTGAGTTTATTGAAAAGAAAAAAGGGATTGAGCGTGATGAATTATTGTTTATGACAGACGATGAAGTAGAACATATTTATAATGTAACGTACTTTTTGTATGAGGAAATTGCAGAGTAGTATAATAATCCCCACCTTATTAGCAATATAAGGTGGGGATTATTTCGTTATTTATTTCGCTATTTGCGGGGCGGTAAAATCCCACTGATTAAAGTTTCACTTTATACATGAGAATGGTTTTCATGTATAATGATGTAAGATTGGAGGAATTTTACTATGAGTTCATGGCTCTTATTCGCACTATTATCAGCAATCGCTGCTGCCCTTGTATCTATTTTCGGAAAGATTGGTTTAGATGGAATCGATGCCAATGTTGCAACAACGGTTCGTTCTATTATTATGGCATTATTTATGGTGGGCGTTATTATTATCCAAGGTAAATTTCAAAATATCGGCGACGTACTGCTAAATAAAAAAGCACTGCTCTTTATCACATTAAGTGGGGTTGCAGGTGCTTCGTCATGGCTATTTTATTTTCTTGCCCTCAAAACAGGGAAAGTCTCACAAGTGGCTCCTGTCGATAAATTAAGCGTCGTATTTTCTATCATCCTCGCGATGATTATACTCGGTGAAAAGTTAAACTTTATGACTGGCGTTGGTGTAGTCTTTATTACAGCTGGTGTATTATTTATTGCTTTCAGCTAAAAAAACCGCTATTAGCGGTTTTTCTTTTTCTTTATATAAAACCATACAATACATGTAACAACTACTGAAATGAATAAAATCCATACTCCGTAATGATGTAGGCTATACTCAACGAAACGCCACTTCTCTCCTAACTTCCAGCCAAGTCCAATAAAAACACTTATCCAAATAAGCGCACCACCGTAAGCGTACAAACAAAAACGCCAAAGTGTTAAATTCGACATCCCAGCAAAATATGCTGTTAAATGACGTACTCCCGGGATAAAGTAACCAATTATTAAAAGAAATGGTCCATATTTTTCAAATAAAATATGTGTTTTTTCAATGTGATGTTCTTTAATTCTAATCTTCGGCCCATATTTTTTTAAAACAGGGAGCCCAAGTTTTAAACCTAATATGTAGCTTAATGTAATACCTAACATCGCACCAGCCATCCCGCTTAAAAAAGCAGCAGTTCCTGACATAACTCCTTTAGAAACGTTATAACCAACGAAGGTCAATAAAAACTCGTCTGGTATCGGTAATCCAACAATTCCACCGGCCAACGCTATAATAATTCCAAAATACCCATAATGCGCGATTAACTCGCCAATATGTTGTTCCATTCGGAAAACACATCCTATGCACGATCGTTATTCCACATTGTGCCCTTTCTATCTTTCAGACAAACATGGTATACATATTCACTATACATTGTTTTTATAATGAACTCTACTTCTATCCATTCCTTTAGCAGGAAGAAAGTGAACCATTAATCAGTGGTGATTTGTTCATCCTCACTAATTTTTAGCACACACCAATTGCGTGCACGACTCCCTCCTACTTCCCTTGTATTCACCGCTTTTTGAAGTGCTAGTCTTACTACACGCAAATAGCGGGATTAAAAAATAAAAATTCATATGCTTGTTTTTTTGTTACAATAAAGGAAAGTTACTTTTCGCAACGGTTTAACTCTCAGGAAAAATGATATATCTAGCAAAAACATAGTTTGGTCGATATAATGCAACTTCTACCTATTAAAAGAACATACACCCTTTACATACAACATCATTTTTCTAAATTATACAGGGGGAACGAACATGACCATTGAAAATCAATTTATCCAAAAGGTTTACTATAAAACATTTTTAACAGAAGAAACTTCTACTCCAGTATCAGAAGTACTCGGTGAAGCATATATAAATGAATCTACAAATGAATTCTCCAACATTTCTAATATCCGCTTTGCTCAAGGTGAATTTTATTACCAAAATAAAGACTTTGAAGCAGCGATATTTAAATGGGAGAAAGTAAATAACGAACTTGCACTTTGGGCAACCAAAAATATTGCAGATTCTTATTTTGAACTAGGATTCTTGCCAAAAGCAGAAGAGATTTATCAATCTATTCAAACGGAAGATACAACTCTTACAATGGAAGTTTCCTTACAACTTCTTTCTCTTTACATCGAACAAGAACGTTTAGGTCTAGCATTTAAGACAATTAGTGAGGCTGTTGCATTTCAACCTGACTATCCTAATATCACTGCAATTGCTCGCTCATTCTATGAAAAACAAGAAGATTGGAATAACGCCATAGAACTTGCCGTTCAAGAAGGAATTCGAACAAAATCATTACACTGGTTCGATACTTTAATCAATTATGTGAATCAAGGATTCACGAAACAAATCAAACCAGAATATTTCTATGAATCTTTAAAAGCTTTATATGCAATTGATCAAGTCCAATTTAAAGAACTTGTTATTGCGCTTTGGAACAGCTATCAAAATGAAAACTTGTATCTACCTTGGATTCAAACAATAAATCATTTATTCTTACATATTGAAACAGACAACAATGACGATTGGCATGAAATTGTTGAACGCTATCAAGATACGTACTTTGAGTTAATTACTGGTGAGCATTTCATGCATGAAATGCAGGGACTTGTACCAGATTTATTAACAAATTGGTTTAGTTTAACAAAAGCAAAAGATGCCCTATTTGTCTCTGCAGCAGTGTTAGCATGGAATGAAGTTTCACCTACAACTTTAGAGTCATTACTCGTAAAAAGTGCTGGAGCCCTACTTTCTAATTCAACAGCTGAAACAAATGTAAATATGGAAACAGTTTCTCATTTATTCGAAATAATTGCTGTATGGGCTGAAAAAAACGATGTGGATTTAAGTCATCAATTTACGTTACTCGTTCACGAACTGTGTGATTTAAATGTTACACAATTACTAATAGCGGGAACTAGTGACCAGGATAAATCATCATTCATCAATTCAATACTAGGAGAGAACATCTTAACTGAGACTGTAACAACTCCTATTCTATTTAAAGATGATAGCCAAACTGAAATAACAGAATTCACAGCGTTAGATGTACACAATATACCTAGCTTTGATGAATTCCATCAAAGAATGGCTACACCTTCCGAATCAGAACTTGAGAAAAAATGTATAGAAATTAAGTTACCAAGTAGATTTTTAAGAAAAAATAAATTTGCATTTCTTGTTACGCCACCTGTTCAAGGGCAAGTGGATAAAAACAGCTCATATTTTGAATACTTACAAGCAGCAGATAGCCTTATTTACGTATTAAATTCTGCTTCACCATTACATGGTGAAGAACTTGATACATTACTTTATTTACGTGAACAAGTGCCGAATTTACAAATTCATTTCGTATTACACACAAATAATACGACCAATAATGAAAAACTAATGAGTAAGATTAAAGTCCATTTCCCAAATGCACAGTTCTTCCCATACTCTCCTTCACAAGAGAGTAGCCAGCAACTTGGAGACGTGACAGAGTCTATTCTTTCTAATCTAGCAGAACGTAACATGGAACAAGAACGTATAGAAAAACTAATATGGTTTACTCAAAAGACAATCGCATACCTTGTAAATGAACGTGTGGAGTTAGAAAATACATTAGTGAAATCCGTACGCTGGAATAAACATATCTCAGTTAAATTAAATGGATTTATTAACAACCTTACTGCTCTTGAAAAAGATAAAATTCGTTCTATTACAGAATCTTATCTTTTAACGAAAGAAGAAATCACACGAGATATCCATTCTCAAATTCCTGAATTATTACAGAGTTGTTCTGACCTTGTTCAAGAAGATAGCGACTTCAAATTAGTTCATGAAGAATTAAATGCTGCGATGAACGAACGAGTTCAAAAACATGTACAACAAGTGCTTCTTCCTAAATTTACTGGTTCTATTCAAGAGTGGATTGAAACAGCTCATAATGAATTTATTCAAGCTCAATCTTATTTAGATGAAATGAGTGAAACGTTTAATAAATTATATAAAGAAGAACGCATGAAACTTCCTTGTGATTTCAAATTACTAGATGATTGGCATCGAGATGTTGTACGCATGACAAATAGAATTACAGTAACGAACATCAATATTTTATTACGCTTTACACCGACACAATTTTTCTTAAAAAGTGCGGGAAAACTATTTGGTAACATGCAAAAAAATCAGTCTATGCTCGCAAACAAATATAAACAATACATTGAAACGGAAGACTATACGGAAATTGCTCAAACAATCTCAAAACAATTCTTCCTTCAATTTGAAGTATTTGAAGGCGCATTAGAACGAGATATCATGATGTTCTTTAAAGATCCACTTAGCATATTGAAACAAAATGTAGAAGCAGCTCAACTTGAAATACAGGAAGACGAGCAAACATTAGCAACATTAAGAAGCAACCCAGAAACTTATCACGATCCGTTAGCATTCTTTAAACTGCAACTATTGCAACACAAATTCGTTTTAAGTACAAACAAAAACAATGAAGACGTCTATGAATTTAATGAGTCTCCTACGATTTAACATAAAAAACCAAGCAAATTTCAGTTTGCTTGGTTTTTTACTTTAATTCATTATTTTCATATGTTCAATTGGATAATAAATTGCCGCTAATTCTCCTAATACATCTTCTCTATCAATAAGTCCCAAACCATTTCTACTATCTCTGCTTATTAGGCGATTATCTCCCATAACAAAAATCTTATTTTTAGGAACTGTAATTGGTCCAAAGTCCTCTGTTAAATTCATAAGTTTTTTTTCAGCTTGTTTTTTATTACTATACAAATACGCTTCCTGTGTCACTTCATGATTCACATATAATTGATCATTTCTCACCTCGATTACATCGCCAGGCAAACCAATAACCCTTTTCACATAAAAATTATCCGTCTTCACAACAATAATATCTTCTCTCCCATAACTTTCAAACTGCTTTGCTAACTTATTAACAATCAGCTTATCCCCATCTTGTAACGTCGGCTTCATGGACGCTCCTTTTACAGTCGTAGGAAAAAACACAAAAATTTTCGCTAAAAACACTAACAAACATGCAATTGCAATTGTTCCAAAGAATTCACGCAAACGTTTTTTCTTTTGCATCATTCCACCATCTCATCATCTTTTTACTTTTATTATAAGGAATTCAACAGCTAAATTTCCACAAAATTCTGAATTGCAAAATTGTAATATTACAAAATTTTAAATAATAATATTCAAAAATGTATTATTTTGATATACTATATCTTGCATTTATTATTTTATATTTTTATTTACTTAGGAGGACTTTTTCTATGAAAGTTATGCTTAAAAATGAAAATACCGGCCAAATTAAACAAGCAAAAATTGGTTTTAGTTGGACTGTATTTTTCTTTGGTTTCTTCCCTGCTATATTCCGTGGAGATTGGAAATGGTTTTTAATTATTTTAATCGCTAGCATGTTTACGTTCGGATTCTCTAACCTAGTCTTCTGTTTTATTTACAACAAGCTTTACATCAATGATTTATTAGCTCAAGGTTATAAAGCAGCTGATGAATATAGCCTTTCTGCTCTACAACAAAAAAACATCGTAGCATAGTAACAAAAAAGATACTCTCAAAAATAGTGGATAGACTATTTTGAGAGTATCTTTTTATATTCCCACATATACAATACACATTTGAGCCGCTACATATGTAAACCAAATCCAAAGTGGTTCATACTTTAATTTGCGCCCTCCAATATCTGTCACGCCTATAATAAAATCAGAAATCACAAATAGTAAACCACCAAAAGCCGGTATCCACCATATTCCTGTATTCTCATAGTATAGGGCGAATGCAAAGCAAGCCATTCCTCCAACCCACAATCCGTAAATTAGAGCTCCTATCGTAAACAATTTATCTTGTTTATCATTTCGTATAAAAAAGAACCATCCTATAATTAGAAAGAGTCCGTATACGAGTAAACCAATCCAAAAACCATTCCATGAGATGCCTGTTTGCAAAAATGCTTTTACATAAAAACAATGAGCAAGCGCGAAAGTAATCATTCCTCCAATTAATCGATGACCAATTGGAATCAAACCTGCCATAAATAAATCTCCTACAGTTGATAACGTCATACCTAGTGCAACCCACGTACTATACGCTACTGATGGATCTTGTAACCATATCCAAATTGCACTCCCTGTTAAAGAAAAACTAAGAATAAGACGCACCGCTAAAGGTAACGGCATCTTATTTCTTGTTTTTTTTGTCTGTCCTATTGCGTACATTGCACCAATAAAAAAAAGAATGATTTGTCCAATTAACACCATGTAAAGTAGATTCATAACATGTTCTCCTCAATAAATGCTTTTTGTATCTTTTTTCGTTACACCTAGTCTATTATCCTTTTTCTATATAAAAAAAAGAAGAACAGTACTGTTCTTCCATTGTAATCGTTTTCCTATTATCTATGCTACTTGTTTTTCGTTCGCCCTTTTCTGCTTAGCTGTCGTCCGATTCACCACGATAATTCCCGCGGCTACACATGCCAAACCGAATAATACAAATGAATGAATTGCTTCTCCTAAAATCATGCTCGATAACAACACACCAAATACGGGTATAAAGAACATGTACATTGATACTTTTCCAACCTTGTTGTACTTCATAATTGTATTCCAAATGCAAAATCCTGCTGCTGATAAGAAAGATAAATAGATAAGCATAAGTATTGCATGTACACTAAATGTAAATGGCATAACTCCAACTTGCAGAGCTCCTATACATAATAGCCCGATAGAACCAAAAATCATTTGGTATGCCGTCATATAGCCAATATCTAATGTTTTACTACCTTCTTTCGCCAATATGTTTCCATATGAATACAACATTGCTGCACTAAGAAGTAATAAGCTGCCGATTCCGAAATGGAATGACAAACTACCATCACTCGGTACATTTACTAAAATGACACCACAAAAGCCGATAGAGACCCCTATTATTTTTCTCATATTGAGCGCATCATCTTTATATAAAAAGTGCGCAAGTAAAATTTGAAAGAAAGATGATGTTCCTGAAATGATAGCTCCTTCAATGCCAGAACTATAACTCATTCCAATATAAAAACATATATATTGAAGAAATGTTTGAAATAAACCAATTTGTACTAACTGTTTCCCCGTTCCTTTTTTGAAGCTCATATCTTTTCCTAACACTTTAAAGAAGAATAAGAGCATAACTCCAGATAAAAAGAAACGATAACCAGCAAATAATATTTGCTCCCCAACTTCTTGTGGCTGAATTCCAAGTTCAGCATAACTTAATTTAATAAACGGGAATGCGCTCCCCCATAAAAAAGTCGCTACTATTGCAGCAATTAGTACGCCAATCGGATGGGTAAAAAATTTCTCTGTCTTCACTTGTTGTCTTCCTTTCCGATCTTTTTATGAACAATATTCATATATACCAAAGGAAGTGTGAAAACACAAGTTTTCAGTTTATACGCAAACAAAACATATCATCTAACGAAAACATATGCTATACTATAGAATAATTATAACATAATAACTATTAAAATCAGATTCAACAGAAATGCTGCTATCCATTATGGATGGCAGCTTTCGTCGTTTTATAGGGCTTTCGATTTTGATTCTTTTTCTCAATAAGAATTTGGAAGGAGCGAGTAGTAATGAACTCAGAAGTAAAAACATTACAAGTACAAAAGTCTATTTCTCATCCCTCTTTATGGGATACATTAAAGAAACATTATGAACTTATATTTGCAATCGCATCTGGTATTTTTATTTTAGCTGGTTGGTTATTCACAAAGAACGATGCAATGAATGTAGGCATTACTTGCTATATCCTTGCTTATATAGTTGGTGGATATGCAAAAGCGAAAGAAGGTATTGAAGATACCATTGAAGAGAAAGAGCTAAATGTCGAAATGCTCATGCTCTTTGCTGCTATCGGTGCTGCAATCATTGGCTACTGGGCAGAAGGTGCAATTTTAATCTTTATCTTCGCACTAAGCGGTGCGATGGAATCTTATACATTAAGTAAAAGTCAAAAAGAAATTTCAGCGCTTCTTGAGTTACAACCTGAAGAAGCATTACGTATTTCAAATGGAACGGAAGAACGTGTTCCTGTTGGACGATTACAAATTAACGACATTATTTTAATTAAGCCAGGTGAGCGCGTTCCTGCTGACGGTACGATTCATAACGGTGAAACAAATATCGATGAAGCAGCAATTACTGGAGAACCTATTCCAAATGAAAAAAAACATGGCGATGAAGTATTTGCCGGTACTGTAAATTTACGCGGTGCTATCGAAGTTAAAATTACGAAGCCGAGCGATCAAACATTATTCCAAAAGATTATCCGTCTCGTCCAAAGTGCACAAAGTGAAAAATCACCATCACAACTATTCATCGAAAAATTTGAAGGAACATATGTAAAAGGGGTACTACTCGTTGTTGCGCTTATGATGTTCGTCCCTCATTTCTTACTTGACTGGAGCTGGAATGAAACATTTTATCGCGCTATGATCTTACTTGTAGTCGCATCTCCTTGTGCACTCGTTGCTGCTATTACACCAGCAACGTTATCTGCAATTTCTAACGGAGCAAGAAATGGAATTCTCTTTAAAGGTGGCATACATTTAGAACGCCTAGCTTCAGTAAAAGCGATCGCCTTTGATAAAACCGGAACATTAACACAAGGTAAACCTACCGTAACAGATGTATATGTTCGAGAAAATATAACAGAAAAAGAAGTACTTTCTATTACAGCAGCAATTGAAAGTCACTCTACACATCCTTTAGCTGAATCTATCGTTAAATATGCACAACATGCGTATGACATTACATTAAAAAAACCAGAAAATGTTGAAGATGTAACTGGTTTTGGGCTAAAAGGAATATTCGAAAACAAAGCTTATAAAATAGGTAAAGCTGATTTTATTGGTGAAGAAACAAAGACATTTCATAATGGTATTTCTGTCTCACTTGAAAAAGAAGGTAAAACTGTCGTTTATATTAGTGATGAGAGAGGCATTCTTGGACTTATCGCTTTAAAAGATACGCTTCGCCAAGAAACAATAGCTGCTATTCGCGAATTACAAAGCATCGGTGTCGAAGCAATTATGATTACTGGAGATAATGAAGAAACAGCAAAAGCAATTGCCTCCGAAAGTAATATAAAGGAATATTACGCATCATGCTTACCAGAAACAAAAGTTGAAACAATTAAAAAGCTAAAAGAAAAATACGGGACGGTAGCAATGGTCGGCGATGGCATAAATGATGCTCCTGCACTCGCTACTGCTAGCATTGGTGTGGCAATGGGTGAAGGAACAGACGTTGCTTTAGAAACTGCAGACGTTGTACTTATGAAGAACGAATTATCTCGACTTTCCCAAGCAATCCGTTTATCAAAACGAATGAACCGTATTGTAAAGCAAAATGTAATCTTTTCACTAGCTGTAATTGCAATGCTGATTTGTTCCAATTTCATGCAATCTTTAGCTCTTCCATTCGGTGTTATTGGACATGAAGGAAGTACGATTCTTGTCATTTTGAATGGCTTACGATTATTAAAAGGAAACAAATAAAAACGGGTCCCTCATAGAGGACCCGTTTTTTTCTAGTGGTAGCTATTATGCCCGTTCGCACTACTACTCGTTTTATGCTTTGGATGCGAACTACTCTTTTGTTTATTGTTGTTTTTATTGTTGTGATTCTTTTTATTATTACTCATGAAATATCCCCCCTGTTCCCTTTTATTATGGAACAAGAGCTCACTTTTCATTACGGGAATTATTGTCACCCGTTCTATAATGATGGAGTAAACCATTAATTTCACCGCCAAGTAAAATTACCCATCCAGTTAAGTAAAACCATAGCATTAGAATAATAATACCACCGAGACCACCATATGTATTGGCGTAATTCGCAAACTTATCTACATAATAAGCAAATGAGTACGATACCACAATCCATCCTACAGTAGCAAATATTGCTCCTGAAATGACTTCTCTTCTTTTTAACTTTCGATCTGGTGCAAATGTATATAAAAAACTAAACAATGCAAATAGGACGAAGAAACTCGCTACTAAACGCGTAATACTCCACACGTAAGAAAAACTATCTGATAAACCAATTGCTTTAAATACCGCTGCCCCAATGACTTGTCCAAACACTGGAACAATTAGCGCAAACACAATCATAAAAATAATCGCTAATGTAAACACAATTGATAAAGCTCTCGTTTTAATAAAAGAACGTGTTTCTGTTACATCATACGCACGGTTAAAAGCATTCATAACCGCATTTACCCCGTTTGAAGCAAACCATAGCATTGATAATAAACCAAATGATAATAAACCACCATTTTGCTCATTTACAACTTTATCAACGTTTACTTCAATTAAAGACATTGCATCTTCTGGTACGTACGGTTCTAATAAATTGAGCACACTTTCTGTTTGAAGGTCAATGAATCCAAGAAGCGTAATTAAGAAAACAAGCCCAGGAAAAATCGCAAGCAAGAAGAAATAAGCGAGCTGTGCTGCCAAGCCCGCTACATCATCGCGCATCGTCCGGTCATACAAATCTTTACCAAACGAATAAGTACGATTTCTTCTCACCTTTTCTAAAATTTTTCTCATATATGTTTAAACGCTTTTCTTCTCTTCTTTATCTTGCTTCAATTCAATGTACGCTTCAGTTTTTTTTTCCTCTACATTAGAGTCTTTCATAAATAGTTCCCGCGCTTCTTTCATACCGCCATCTTCAGCAACTACTGGCTCTTCTTCTGCTTTCATCTCATCTACTTTTGAAGACACAGCTTGAATTTCAATCGTTTCTGGCTTCTCTGCTGACTCAACTTTTTTCTTACTAAAAATTTCTTTCGTTTCTTTTAATGTCTCTACAACAGACGGCGTCAACTTTTTAATTTCTGCTACTTTCGCTTTTACTACATTGAAGTCAGCGAGTTCACGTCCTTTATCTGTAACAGTTTGCACTTTTTCTTTGATTTTCGCATTTTCACCGATTTCAATCATCTTTGTTTTTGCTTTTTCCGCAGTATTTTTTACTTTTTCACGGTTTTCTTTCTTCAACATAGATACAGCTACACCTGCAGCTACACCAATCGCAATGTTTCGAGCAATATTATTTTTCTTTGCCATATTCCTTCACCCTTTCATTTCTTATGTTAGAAAGTATTTCTTTCTAAGCTTCCTCATATTCCTTGTTCATTTCGAATGAAAGCTAATAGCTTTGCACACCCTTCTGTTACAAGGTCATATACTTCTTGGAAATTCCCTGTATAGTAAGGGTCGGGAACGTCTGTCCAGCCACCGTCTGGAACAAAATCGGACAGCCTACCAATATAGCCTCCAGTTTTACCTAAACTTTTTAAATCTGCTATATTCTTGTTGTCCATGGCAATAATATAATCAAACTTTGTTAAGTCTTCTTTTTCTACTTGCCTTGCTTTAATTCCTTCAAAAGTGACTGCATTTTCTGTTAAAATTTTTTGTGTTCCTTTATGTGGCGGATGGCCAACATGCCAATCTCCAGTTCCTGCAGAATCAATGACAATTTTCTCTTCGAGTCCCTCTTTTACGACAAGATCTCGAAAAATCGCTTCTGCCATCGGCGAACGGCAAATGTTCCCAAGACAAACAAACAATACTTGAACCATATTTTTGTTTCTTCCTTTCTTGGTGCATTTCTTAATATATACTTATAGTATAAACAACCAATTATTAAATATAAAGGAAATCCCTACTAATTTAATAGGATTGAAAAGATTCATTAACGAAAATGATAAAAAATGTTAAGATATCCTTATGTTATTTTAAAGGGGGACACTTCGGTGGATTTATCCGTAAAGTCAGAAGAAAACGTTGAATATA
This sequence comes from Bacillus cereus group sp. MS39, assembly GCF_040448665.1. NCBI lineage: Bacteria > Bacillati > Bacillota > Bacilli > Caryophanales > Bacillaceae > Bacillus > Bacillus cereus group sp. MS39. Next base: position 4,943,518 of record NZ_CP123058.1, read on the forward strand.
TGGTCGAAGCTATTAAAGAAAAATTACGTATGGTTAATGCTGGAGCGATGAGAGCTGCTAGCTTTAATGAAGAAATGTACGAAGACTTACGTGACATTTATGAGCATGTTATGAAACGTGAAACATTCAGCATTAGTGAAATGCAAGCTATTACAGAAGAATTAGGTACATTAATTAAAAAGTAAAAAGCCTCGCTTATGAGGCTCTTTTTTATTTCCAACAAATTCATGACAACTCTTCTCTTTCTCTCAACCAACTGTAAAATATTGTACAATGGAAGTAGAACCTCACCTTAGATTTTTTCTCCATACATACTACTCACAAATAATAGCAACACTACCATTGCTAATTGTTTTTACTGGAGGTGCTTACTTATGAGCAATTGGTACAGTAAGACGAAAGATCAAACATTAATCGACCTAGAAACAAACGAACAACACGGTTTAACAGATGAAATTGTAAATGAGCGTTTAAAGCAATACGGTTTTAATGAATTAGCTACAAAACAAAAACGCTCTTTATGGCAGCGTATTTTCGCCCAAATTAATGACGTCCTCGTATATGTCCTTATTATTGCTGCCCTTATTTCAGCCTTTGTAGGTGAATGGGCTGATGCAAGTATTATCGCGCTCGTTGTAGTTTTAAACGCTGTTATTGGCGTCGTCCAAGAATCGAAAGCAGAACAAGCTTTAGAGGCATTGAAAAAGATGGCGACACCTAAAGCTATCGTCAAGCGAAATGGTGAACTAAAAGAAATTCCATCTGAGCACGTCGTTCCAGGTGATATCGTTATGCTTGATGCCGGACGGTATATACCATGCGATTTACGACTTATCGAAACCGCCAATTTGAAAGTTGAAGAATCTGCTCTAACTGGTGAGTCTGTCCCTGTTGATAAAGATGCAATCTACCACCCTTCTATGCAAAGTGATGAGCAAGTACCATTAGGCGATCAAAAAAACATGGCCTTTATGTCTACTCTTGTAACATATGGCCGAGGCGTCGGTGTTGCTGTTGAAACTGGAATGAACTCACAAATTGGTAAGATTGCTACCCTTTTACATGAAGCAGACGATGATATGACGCCACTTCAAAAGAGCTTAGCACAAGTCGGAAAGTATTTAGGCTTTGTCGCTGTAGCTATTTGTATCGTTATGTTCCTCATCGGCTTTTTACAAGGACGAGATACACTAGAAATGTTTATGACTGCTATTAGTTTAGCCGTTGCAGCTATTCCAGAAGGCTTGCCAGCTATCGTTTCCATCGTTCTTGCAATTGGTGTGCAACGTATGATTAAACAGAATGTTATCATTCGGAAACTACCAGCTGTTGAAGCTCTTGGTTCTGTCACAATTATTTGTTCAGATAAAACAGGTACGTTAACACAAAATAAAATGACCGTTACTCACTTTTATAGTGATAACAAATACGATCACTTAGAAAATTTAAATGTAAATAATGATACGCAACGTCTATTGTTAGAAAATATGGTGCTATGTAATGATGCGTCTTACAATAACGAATCACAAACCGGAGACCCGACTGAAATTGCGCTTCTCGTTGCCGGAAGCACTTTTAACATGCAAAAGGATCATTTAGAAAAGATACATGAGCGCGTTAACGAGATGCCTTTCGATTCAGATCGTAAAATGATGTCAACCGTTCATACATACGATGAAAACTACTATAGCATGACGAAAGGTGCTATCGATAAACTCTTACCTCGATGTACCCACATATTTAAAAACGGTAAAATCGAGGTTCTAACAGATGCTGATAAAAATCAAATATTAGAAGCTGCCGGGGCAATGTCTCAAGAGGCTTTAAGAGTACTTTCATTCGCATTTAAACAATACAATTCAAACGATGTGGATATAGATCGTCTTGAAGAAAACCTCATCTTTATTGGTCTTGTCGGTATGATTGATCCACCGCGAACTGAAGTAAAAGATTCCATTACAGAATGTAAAAAAGCTGGTATTCGCACCGTTATGATTACTGGTGATCATAAAGATACCGCCTTTGCAATTGCCAAAGAACTTGGCATTGCTGAAGAAAAGTCTGAAATTATGATTGGAACTGAATTAGATAACATTTCAGATACAGAATTAGCAAATAAAATTAATCATTTAAATGTTTTTGCTAGAGTCTCTCCAGAACATAAAGTGAAGATTGTAAAAGCATTACGTGCAAAAGGAAATATCGTTTCTATGACTGGTGATGGTGTCAATGATGCTCCATCTTTAAAGCAAGCTGATGTTGGCGTAGCGATGGGCATTACAGGAACAGACGTTGCAAAAGGGGCAGCAGATGTCGTGTTAACAGATGATAATTTCTCATCTATCGTGAAAGCTGTTGAGGAAGGTAGAAATATTTATCGTAACATAAAAAAATCAATTCTCTTCTTACTCTCTTGTAACTTTGGAGAAATTATCGCTTTATTTTTAGCGATTTTACTCGGCTGGGCAACACCACTACGCCCTATTCACATTTTGTGGGTCAATTTGATTACAGATACACTACCTGCATTATCACTTGGGGTTGATCCTGAAGATCCAGATGTGATGAAAGAAAAACCACGACATGCGAAAGAAAGCTTGTTTAGTGGTAGCGTTCCTTTTCTTATTTTCAATGGGGCTGTCATTGGACTTTTAACGTTAGCAGCCTTTATCGCCGGGGCAAAATTCTATACCGGAGATACAAATTTATTTCCTCTCTTCCCAGAGAAAATTGATGAAGATGCTCTATTACACGCTCAAACGATGGCATTTGTCGTTCTTAGTTTTTCTCAGCTCGTTCATTCATTTAACTTGCGTTCAAGAACGAAATCCATTTTTTCAATTGGGATTTTTACAAATAAATATTTAGTCTTCTCCCTTCTTATCGGTGTTCTTATGCAAGTGTGTATTATCTCCATCCCACCTCTTGCAAATATATTCGGTGTACATGCATTAACGATGCGAGATTGGGGATTTGTTCTCTTATTAAGTATCATTCCACTTGTTGTGAATGAAATCATTAAATTAGTAAAGAGAAACTAAAAGGCAATGAGGATTATTCCTCATTGCCTTTTCATTTATTTCACTATTTGTGGGAGATGTCCCCGCCGATTAAAGTTTCACTTTATCCTTGTAATTCTTTTTTTATGTTCTCTGTTAACGTAGCCATACGCTTGCGGCTTTCTTCGCGCTCACGTTTATTTTGCTCTTCAATTTGTTGTGTTTCTTGCATACCTCTTGAAATAATGTTCCAAGTTTCCTCAAGTGTTTCCATCTTAATACTAGAAGAACCTGATAATCTCGCTACTTCCACACTTTGCGTTGCAATATTTTGTGCATTTTTCTTAAGTAATTCATTTGTGCGGCGATCAAGTTCAGCCATAGAATCTGCAACAAGCTTTTGACGTTTCGCATTTACCGCTTGAATAATACCATTTTTAAAGATAGGAATCGTTGTAATAAATGCTGTATTGATTTTACCAATTAATTTATTATTACCACGTTGAACCATACGAATTTGTGGTGCTGTAAGTAGCGCAACCATACGTGCTTTTTCTAAATCATCAATGCGCTGCTCTAAAATTTCAACAGAGTTTTTCAGTGATTCTAATTCAATACCTGCTAATTGGTCATTGTTACGCACACGCTCTTCGTACATTGGAACCAACTCTGTATTTAAACGCTCTAATAACATTTCCCCTGCTACCACATACTTTTCTAAGTCTAAATAATATTTTAAATTTTGCTCATATAAACCATCTAACGTACCGATTGATTTTTTCATTTCATCTTGATACTTTGTAATTTCTACGTATACTTTATCCATTTCGCGACCCATTGTTTGGTACTTACTAAAGATCTGTTCAATCATTTTATCAGCTTTTTTGAACATACGTGAGAAGAAACCGCTTTTCTCTTCCGCAAAGTCTTTGCTATCGAATCTGTCCATAATTTTACCAAGTTGTTTTAATAATTCTCCAGAGTCTTCTATTTTTGATAAAGACATTGTATGTAAAATTTGATCAGCGAAACGTGAAATTTCCATAGATGGTTCTTTTCCAAGCTCGATTAATTCTAACTGATCTTTAATATCTACTGCATTATAAATACGTTGTACTTCTGCATCTTGTCTAAGTTGTAAACGAACATCTTGTGCCGTTTGCTCATTTAATTCTGTTTTCGAATCTAGTATGACTGGGTTATTCATATGGCATTCTCCCTTTCCTTATAAAAATGGACGAAATAGTCCTTTTATTGTTTGTGATAAATTTTTATAGGCTGATGAGCCATGAAACTCAAGATCGAAATTAACTTCTTCAAGCCAATGGGAATCAAATGCTCCTGCTTCAATATACGGTTCAATATCATTTCTCCCCGTTGGATTAAAGTGGAATACATCTACCCCAATTTGATTTAAAAATAATAATAAAACAGCATCCGAACGGCTTAATTCTCCGCTCTTCTCATTATTAAATATAACAATTTTCGGTACTTCTTGCGAGTAATCAAATTTCTCAAGTTGCTCTAAAATGTTCGGCGGTATTTGAGAAAGCTGTGCGAAAACATACAGTGCTACATCTTGTTTCGTCTCTTTCGCAATGGGTTTACACATTTCACTCTCGCACGTATGGATGATTGCCTCTGCAATACCATGTTGCAATCCTTCTGGCAAACGTTTATGTGGCCACCAATGACTGTTCATAATTAAATCAGGGTGTAATTTCCCCCCGCGGTCTAACGCATCTCGGTAATGATATTGGAAATTCGCTTTTTGTTCTTTCGTAAACGGAAATGTATTAATTAATAAACTGTTATCAAATGATGTAATAGCCTTTAATCGCTGAAAATATTCTTTATCATTTTTTGAGACACCTGATATTTTCGCAAATAAAGAAGGGATATAAATGTGTTTATTTTCAACAAAGAATGTTGGACGCACAAATGCCTTTTCTTTCGTAATTAAAAAGAGTTCATCATACGTTGTTTTGAGCGTACGAGCTACAGGCGTATAGGAACGAAATTGCCATGGCTTGTACAGCAGTGAGTTATCATGGTGAAGTACTTGTTCAATTTCTTTTGAAGCCTGATACGCTACTGTCGCAACTCGCTCACGGCGGCGATCTGGAAATGGCTCAAGAGAAATCCGACCTGGATGAGACACAACAAAACTTCTTCCTTCCTCATCAACATTCTCAAATCCATCTTTTCCTTCTGGGTGATAATAAAGTACATCGCAACCGAGCATAATAAGAAAGTATAAGAAATATATACGGCTTTCCTGTGCATCACCGTACCAAATAATGCGCGGCATTTGTTTCTTATAATTAATCGTAGAGAACCACTTCGCTGCGTAATTGTCACTTAACTTAATCATATCGATTAAGAAACGACGGAATCCTTCTGTTTTTAATGATTGGTTATGTTGTTTTTCATACAATTTTAATACAGAAATAAACGTCGTATGTATATAATGCTGTAAGTCAGGATTGTCTACTTGTGGTAATAGTTGTTTTCCAGACAGATGGGCGACAAGCCTATTTACTGTAAGGCCATTCGGTGCTTCTTGATGTAATGTAAAAACCTCTTGAATATGGCGCAGTTTTTCGGGATCAATCACCTTATTTAAATTTTGTTCATGCAAAACCACGACCCCTTTCACTTCGCTATAATCAAATAGCTCATTGAAATATTCATCTACATCATTAGGAACACCAAGAATACGTGTTGCTATATAACTAAACTTCATCTCATTCTCTGTCAGTTCATATTGTGGGCGTTTTTCTAAAAGCGCTTCAAATTGCTTTAAATCTGATTCGTCTTTTAATGCACATGGTTGAAGTGTAAAACGTGAAAACACAACAGTTCACCTCCAAAAACATTTACTTTTTTTATAAAGTCTCTCTTCTATTATAAACTATTTTTAGTTATAAAAAATGGGCGCTCGCATAACGAGCAAACCCATTTCAATTATTTATGATTATTTTTAGTAGCTGCAACTTCTTCTTTAGCTTGTCCAGAATTCTTCATGTAGTGAAGTATAAACGTTGCTCCAAATGCTACAACTAAAATAATAAAGAATAGCTTATGGCTTACTTCAATATGAATAACAGACAATAACATTTTTGCTGCAATAATTAAGATTAAAATATATGCTGTCGTTTCAAGTTCTGGAATACGCTCTAACAATTTTAAGAATACGCCAGCGATACCACGCATCATTAAAATACCGAGCATTCCACCTAATAATAGAATCCAAACTTGATTTGATACACCAAATGCAGCAAGTACGCTATCTACAGAGAACGCGATATCCATTAATTCAACCATCGCAACTGTTCCCCAGAAGACACCAAACATTCTGAAGAGAATACTGTTTTGGTTCATACCATGAGCTTCTTCTTCTTCTGCATTACCTTTTCTTTTATCAATGAAGTATTTAACTGAAAGCCAAGCTAAGTAAAGTGCACCTAACACTTTTACCCACGCCAATTTAATTAAGAACATTCCAATTCCAATCGCAATAAAACGGAATACATAAGCTCCAATAAGTCCATAGAATAATGCTTTTTTACGCTTTTCTTCCGGAAGGTGTTTTACCATTACCGCTAATACAAGTGCGTTATCAGCAGATAACAACCCTTCAAGCACAACAAGTGTACCTATTAATCCCCAAGATACTGGATCTTGCAACACTTTAATCCACATGTCCAAGTCGAAAAACTGAGCATACGTATCAAGGATCCCTTGCAAAATACTCATCTTACCTTTATCCCCTATTCTTTGCTAGATTTATAGAAAGGTCAAAAAAAGGAAACGAATATCGTTTCCCTTCTTATGCATCCAAGCCATACGCTCTTACAAGCGCACCTAAGCCACCTTGGAAACCACTTCCTACTGCATTAAACTTCCACTGTCCATTATGACGGTATAATTCACAAAAGACAACTGCTGTTTCAATGGAGAAATCTTCCCCTAAATCAAAACGAAGAACTTCTTCACTCGTTTCTTCATTCGCTAAACGAACGAATGCGTTTCCAACTTGTCCAAAGTTTTGATTACGGCCTTCTCCATCATAAATTGTAACTGTAATAGCAATTTTGTGCACATCTGCCGGAACTTTCTTCAAGTCTACAACAAGTTGCTCATCGTCGCCTTCACCTTCACCTGTACGGTTATCCCCTGTATGTAGAACAGATCCACAAGGAGACTGTAAATTGTTATAAAATATAAAGTCAGTTTCCTTCGTGCATTTTCCATTCGCATCTAATAGGAATGCTGATGCATCTAAATCGAAATCTGATCCACCGTCATAAGATTTAATATCCCATCCAAGACCAATTACTGCTTTTGTTAAGCCAGGGCTTGTCTTACCTAAATCAATCTTCTGTCCTTTTTGCAATTGAATAACCATTTATATTCACCTCTATATTTTATATCTTAAAAAATATATCCATCAGTAAACACCTGTTTCACCGATAGATATATAAAATCTATTACTCTACATCTAAACCGAAATTATTACATAGAGACGCTAATCCGCCCTGGAATCCACTTCCGATTGCATTGAACTTCCAGTCACCTGCATGACGGTATAATTCCCCTACTACAACAGCTGTTTCAATAGAGAAATCTTCTCCTAAATCGTAACGAATTAACTCTGCATTCTTTTCTTCATCTAAAATACGTACGAAAGAGTTAGAAACTTGTCCGAAGTTTTGGCTACGACCTTCTCCATCGTAAATTGTGATTGAGAAACAAATACGTTCGATATGTGCAGGTACATTTTTTAAATCTACTTTAATCGATTCGTCATCGCCTTCACCTTCGCCAGTTCGGTTATCTCCTAAATGCTCGACAGCACCATTCGCACCCTTTGGGTTATTATAGAAGACGAAATCCTCTGCCCCTGAAACTTTACCGTTAGCACCTACTAAGAAAATACTAACATCTAAATCGAAATCGTTTTGTCCGTCATAACGATTCGTATCCCAACCAAGTCCTACAAGAACTTTTGAAAGACCTGGATTTGTTTTTGTTAAGTCTACCTTTTGTCCTTTTTTCAATGAAATTGATGCCATATTCAATTCCTCCTCGGTTTATTTTATTGATAACGTGATACAATCTCACTTAAGTTTTTATCTTGTGTGCCTTCTCCAACAGCTGAAAACTTCCATTCACTTCCGTGGCGATACATTTCACCTGCAATTAGAGTCGTTTTGCCAGCATAATTATCCGATAAATTATAGCGTGCTAATTCTTCACCAGTTTGCGGGTTTTGAATCCGAATATATGCATTACGAATCATCCCGAAATCTTGACGACGATTTACACAGTCATAAATATTTACAACGAATACTAAACGATTAATACGGCTCGGAACTTTATGTAATTCTACGAAAATTGTTTCGTCATCACCAGCGCCTTCACCTGTTAAATTATCTCCTGAATGAATAATACTACCACAAGTAGAAAGCTTGTTTCCGAAGTAAACTAAATCGTTTTTGTTTAAAAAGCGATCCCCTTCTAACATAACAACAGATGCATCACAATCTACATTCGGTTTACTTCCAAATAATGAAGACAGAAACCCACCTGATTGCCCAATTGGATCCCAGCCTAAGCCAACCTGTAGTTTTGCTACTCTCGGTTGTCCTTTCGTTAAATCGATCTTTTGTCCTTTTTCTAAAATAATAGGCATGAAGTTTCTTCCTTTCTACAAAGCATTTTCCTAATCGGAAAATATTGTATTCTTCTCTTATATTGTAGCATTATTTATCTATTGAGAAAAAGAATAAATTCTCAATTATATGAAAACACCTATATCATTTATTTATATTGATGTAAGAAGTGGTAAATCGAACCAATCATTCCTGCGTGATTACGATTTTGTGCGATTTTAATCTCGCAATTACTATAAATCTCAGGATTTAAATATTTTCGTACCTCTTCCTTTACTTCTTCTAAAAATCGATTACCTCTATTAGTAATCCCTCCACCAATAATAATTACTTTTGGATTGAAGATATAAGCAAGATTACTAATTCCAATGGCTAAATGTTTAAAGAATATTCGAACGGCATGTATAACTTCTTTATCCTTCTGATCATATAATTCAAAAATTTTTTCACCGTTCCAATTCCCGCTACCTTTATACTTCCGCACAAGAGAAATTAACCCTGAAATCGAGGCAACCTCTTCAAATTTTTTCCCTTCGATCAACATATTGCCCCATTCACCAGCACTAAATGAATGACCTCTGTACAGTTTTTTATTAATAACAATAGCTCCCCCTATTCCCGTTCCAAGGGTAAGCATAATGCAATTATTTTCATCTCTTCCAACACCTTGCCACATCTCTCCAAACAAAGCACAATTGACATCATTTTCAATAGATATAGGAACTTTTAATACAGCTTGTAATCTATCAATAATAGGAATACCAGCATAGCGTGGAATATGATCCACGCCGCCAGTTATGATTCCTCTATGAATATCTACAATTCCGGCTGTACTAATACCGATTCCAGAAACAACATGTTCATTCATTAATTGCACCGCCAAGCTAATAATCTTTTGAACGATTTGTTCCCCACCTAAATGGGCCTCTGTTAATGTAGTTTCGTGATTTAGTAATATCCCAGATTTTGAAATAATCCCATATTTAATCTGTGTGCCACCAATATCAAATGCGATATATTTTTTCACACTGTCACTTCCTCTAACATTATGAACTTCACTTTTCTGCATTGAAATGATGATGTTTTCCTTTAATAAGAGTTCACAAGATTTACAGATCCAGCTTTTACGTAGACACTGTTGTATTCTTTATTATCCGAGACAATTTCATAATACGATCCTTGTGGTGTATTAACTGTTTTCTTAATGGCTACCATAATGTTGCGAGATGTCATTCCAGTCTGACCTTCAGCCATACTTTTGAATATCGGAGAACCTGCCGTTAACGTTCCAAGTCGATATTTATTTAAATCTTTACTTCCATTCATTGCATCAATTCTATACATAAGCGAGGCAATTTGCTGTCCCCAATTTTCATCACTTGCATACATGACGTTCATTCCTTGTGCCTTATCTCCTAAGTTTCCACCATTATATGTATTTCCACTTGGATTTAAGTAATGCTTATCTATATATGCCGCACAAAAATCAATACCTTCTTCCCATGTTTTGAATCCAGTTGCACCATTGTATGGATCGGAATCTACCGCTCTAAAGCCAAATAAATTTTTCTTATCTTGCGCGATACGACTTGTTCCCCATCCTGATTCTAAAATTGCATGTGACACTAAGTAACCGGCATTCATCTTATATTTCTCTGCTGCACTTACAAAATATTTTCCTAATCCAATAAGTGGACTCTTTGCATTCGATTTACGTAAGAAATTATCAATTTCATCTCCTGTATAAGTAGATGTTGCACGAAGTGGCATATACTCAAAGTATTGATAACTATCTTGTCCTCCAATTTGCTTCTTATCAAAAGCCTCGTAACGCTCTCCTTCTTTTAAATGTTTCGGAGCATTACCAATTTGATACGTTGCATGTTTACCATTTTCCGGATTGTATACATAATGATATAACTTGCCATTTTTAGTTGCATAATACGACGTTTTCTCACCAGTCATTGTCGGATGTAATGTAACATCATTTATATTCACATAACCTGTCATACCATCAATTTGGACATGAATACGATCATCAACAGCTTTTACAAATTTCAGGTCAGCTCCACCCTTTACATATGTGAGCTTTTTACCCGTCGTAATATCATAAATATTAATAACACCATTTGCACGAACGAAACCTTGCTTCATATTTACAACTTTACCGTCACTTTTAATGTAAGCATCTTCTTTCATATTCTGCATAATTTGTGTTGCTTCCGCTTCATTTGGTTTTTGAACCTTTTGTGATGAGGTAACAATTTCATAAGAAGACGAACCTTGTTTAACTTTTAAGAACTGTAACGAAACATAACCCTCTCCGCCATTAAAACGGATTTTTGCCCAGCCATTTTCTTTTCCTATGATCGTAACAGTCTCTCCATTTTTCAAATGACCGACAGCTGCCGCACCTGTTGATGGACCTTTACGTACATTTAATAAAGACGCATTTACAACGGCTCGTTCTTCTATTACCTGTCCAGGGTTTGTTGGGTTTGTTGGATCTATGGAATCTTTACCAATCGTTATAAACTCTAACGACACATACCCTTCTTTTCCTTGATAGCTGATTTTCGCCCAGCCGTTTGCTTTTCCTAGTACTGTTACTTTTTCTCCATTTTTTAGGGTTCCTAAAATGGTGCTGCTCGTATTTGCCGCACTTCTTACTCGTAAGCTTGTCGCGTTAATCGTTCCTACTTCTTGCGTTCCATTCGTAATGTCTTCCGCTGGCTTTTCTTCTTGTTTTCCTGCTTCCAGCTTCACAAATTCTAACGATACATAACCTTCTTTTCCTTGGTAGCTTATTTTCGCCCAGCCGTTTGCTTTTCCTAGTACTGTTACTTTTTCTCCATTTTTTAGGGTTCCTAAAATGGTGCTGCTCGTATTTGCCGCACTTCTTACTCGTAAGCTTGTCGCATTGATCGTTCCTACTTCTTGCGTTCCATTCGTAATGTTTTCCGCTGGCTTTTCTTCTTGTTTCCCTGCTTCCAGCTTCACAAATTCTAACGATACATAACCTTCTTTTCCTTGGTAGCTTATTTTCGCCCAACCATTTGCTTTTCCTAGTACTGTTACTTTTTCTCCATTTTTTAAGTTTCCGAGGATCGAGCTACTTGTATTCGCTGCACTTCTTACTCGTAGACTTGTCGCATTGATTGTTCCTACTTCTTGCGTTCCATTTGTAATGTTTTCCGCTGGTTTTTCTTCTTGTTTTCCTGCTTCTAGCTTCACAAACTCTAGCGATACATAACCTTCTTTTCCTTGGTAGCTTATTTTCGCCCAACCATTTGCTTTTCCTAGTACTGTTACTTTTTCTCCATTTTTTAAGTTTCCGAGGATCGAGCTACTTGTATTCGCTGCACTTCTTACTCGTAGACTTGTCGCATTGATTGTTCCTACTTCTTGCGTTCCATTCGTAATGTTTTCCGCTGGTTTTTCTTCTTGTTTTCCTGCTTCTAGCTTCACAAACTCTAGCGATACATAACCTTCTTTTCCTTGGTAGCTTATTTTCGCCCAGCCGTTCGCTTTTCCTAGTACTGTTACTTTTTCTCCATTTTTTAAGTTTCCGAGAATCGAGCTACTTGTATTCGCTGCACTTCTTACTCGTAGACTTGTCGCATTGATCGTTCCTACTTCTTGCGTTCCATTTGTAATGTTTTCCGCTGGTTTTTCTTCTTGTTTTCCTGCTTCTAGCTTCACAAACTCTAGCGATACATAACCTTCTTTTCCTTGGTAGCTTATTTTCGCCCAGCCGTTTGCTTTTCCTAGTACTGTTACTTTTTCTCCATTTTTTAAGTTTCCTAGAACCGAGCTACTTGTATTCGCCGCACTTCTTACTCGTAGACTTGTCGCATTGATCGTTCCTACTTCTTGCGTTCCATTTGTAATGTTTTCCGCTGGTTTTTCTTCTTGTTTTCCTGCTTCTAACTTCACAAACTCTAACGACACATAGCCTTCTTTTCCTTGATAGCTGATTTTCGCCCAGCCGTTTGCTTTTCCTAGTACTGTTACTTTTTCACCATTTTTTAAGTTTCCTAGAACCGAGCTACTTGTATTCGCCGCACTTCTTACTCGTAAGCTTGTCGCGTTAATTGTTCCTACTTCTTGCGTTCCATTTTTAATCGTTGCATCTGATGTTTTCGGTTGTTCCGGCTTTTTTATCTCTTCTGTGTTGCCATCAATTTTCACAAACTCTAACGATACATAACCTTCTTTTCCTTGATAGCTGATTTTTGCCCAACCATTCGCTTTTCCTAGTACTGTTACTTTTTCACCATTTTTCAAGTTTCCTAGAACTGAGCTACTTGTATTTGCCGCACTTCTTACTCGGAGACTTGTCGCATTAATCGTTCCTACTTCTTGCGTTCCATTTCTAATCGTTGCATCTGATGTTTTCGGTTGTTCCGGCTTTTTTATCTCTTCTGTGTTGCCATCAATTTTCACAAACTCTAACGATACATAACCTTCTTTTCCTTGATAGCTTATTTTCGCCCAACCATTCGCTTTTCCTAGTACTGTTACTTTTTCACCATTTTTTAGGTTCCCTAAAACCGAGCTACTTGTATTCGCTGCGCTTCTTACTCGTAAGCTTGTTGCATTGATTGTTCCTACTTCTTGTGCTCCATTTTTGATTGTTGGTTGCAGTTGCTTTTGACCAGAAGTGTCAGGTGTTTGAATTGCATCTCCAAATTTTAAAAACTCTAAAGATACATATCCCTCTTTTCCTTTATATTCAATCTTTGCCCAGCCGTTCGCTTTTCCTAATACCGTTACTTTTTCATTTTTTTGAACATAGCCAATCATTGAACTACCTAGAGCTGGACTATTACGTACATTCAAACGAGTTGCCGTAACAATTCCCTCTTCTTTTTGTCCATTATTAATCGTTAATTGTTGTTTTTGTTCAACGTTTGGATTTCCATTCGAAAATCCTAAAAATTGTAATGTGACGTACCCCTCTTTTCCATCATGAGAAATTTTAGCCCATTCTTTTTCCTTACTTAAAACTTGTACATTTGTTCCCTTTTTTACTGTTCCTATAACTTTCCCTTGAGTTGTAGGTTGTTCACGTATATTTAAGTTTGTTGCATTTACTGTCGCTAAATTATCACTTTCTGCAAAGGCATGCGTCGAAATAAAAGATGTTGCTGTCGCTAGAAATGTACCTGTTATTATTTGTTTTGTTGTTTGTTTCATAATTTTTTATAAGAATATAAGAAATCCTATATTCTTCAGCCCTCCCTTTTTTATTCTTCTTACTATTAATCTTAACATATCATTCCGAAATATTTATTTTGAATATCTAAATATAGCCATAAAATTTGTGAACATCTTATCTATATAGTTTTTTGCATAAAACTATATCTCCTATGAAATATTACAAAGGGATGTATTTTAGATGGAATATTAATTTTTCAGGAGGAAAACAATGACGAAAATCTTCATTTTAGCATCAACACTTTCTTTATCTTTTTTTAGCGGCTTGAATATCGTTAATGCAGCCACGGAAAACTTCTCTCCAACAAACGCTATTGTACAAAACAGCGATCATTTAGCAGAAGTAAACTCAAAAGATAATAATAAACCTCCAGGAAGCAACGGTTCTGATGGCAGTGGTTCTGGTGGTAGCGGCTCTGATGACAATGGTTCTGATGGCAACGGTTCTGGTGGTAGCGGTTCTGGTGGCAGCAGCTCTGATGGCAACGGTTCTGGTGGCAGCGGCTCTGATGGCAACGGTTCTGGTGGTAGCGGTTCTGGTGGCAGCAGCTCTGATGGCAACGGTTCTGGTGGCAACGGTTCTGGTGGCAGCAGCTCTGATGGCAACGGTTCTGGTGGCAGCGGCTCTGATGGCAACGGTTCTGGTGGCAGCGGCTCTGATGGCAACGGTTCTGGTGGCAACGGCTCTGATGGCAGCGGCTCTGATGGCAACGGCTCTGGTGGCAACGGTTCTGGCGGTAGCGGTTCTGGTGGCAGCGGCTCTGGTGGCAGCGGCTCTGGTGGCAACGGCTCTGGTGGCAACGGTTCTGGCGGTAGCGGTTCTGGTGGCAACGGTTCTGACGGTAGCGGTTCTGGCGGTAGCGGTTCTGGCGGTAGCGGTTCTGGTGGCAGCGGCTCTGGTGGCAACGGCTCTGGTGGCAACGGTTCTGGCGGTAGCGGTTCTGGTGGCAACGGTTCTGGTGGCAACGGTTCTGGTGGCAATCGGGTTAAGGGCGATAGCAGTTTGCAAGATGGCAAAGGCTCCCAAGATGGCAATCGAGTTAAAGGGGATAACAGTTCACAAGGTGGTAACGTAAAAGATAATGCGACAAAACAAGGTGATAAGTTACCTAATACTGCAGCGCATTATCCTGCATCTATTTTAATAGGACTTTCAACATTCCTAATTGGTATGTTATTGTTTATTCGCCGTAAAAATGCAAAATAAAGACCAACATCCTTCCATCTAAAAAATACATGAAACCAATATAAAATGAAACTTTAATCAGTGGGGGTTTTGTTCATCCCCCACTGATTATTAGTTGAACCAATCGGGCTTTTACGGGCAGTTGATCCCCCACCTAACTTCTTTGCTTCCGCTGAATTTTGAGGTGGGGGTCTTACTGCCCGTTAATTCGGGATAAAACTAAAAAGGGCTTTGGATTGCAGTTTATTATGCAACCCAAAGTCCTTTTGGCATCTATAAGAAAGAGTATTAATATGCTTTTCCCCAATAGACCATGTGCTTTGCTTCTTTACTACAGCAAATACATTCGTCAGCTAAATGTTCTTGCTCAAAAGGCATACAACGTGAAGATACTCCAACTTCTTCTTTTAATTTCTCTTCACAAGCTAGTTCTCCACACCACATCGCCTTAATAAACCCTTGCTTTTCATCAGCTGCTTTTTTCATCTCTTCGAAATTCGTCACACTATACGTATTCTCATCGCGAAATACTTTTGCTTTATTAAATAAAGAATGATGAATTTCCTCAAGTAATGATGGAATGCGTTCTTCTAATTGATCCATTGATATAAATTCTTTTTCTTTCGTATCTCTTCTTACAAGTACAACTTGATTCTTTTCAATATCCTTTGGACCAACTTCTAATCGAATTGGAATTCCCTTCATTTCATACTCATTAAATTTCCAGCCCGGTGTTTTATTGCTAGCATCTATTTTTACACGCGCAACCTTCTGAATACGTCCTTGTAACTCTGTTGCTTTTTCTAACACACCTTCTTTATGCTGAGCAATAGGTACAATAACAACTTGTACTGGAGCGACTTTTGGCGGCATTACAAGTCCGTTATTATCACTATGGACCATAATAAGTCCACCTATCATTCTCGTTGATACACCCCACGAAGTCTGGTGTACATATTGCCACTTACCGTTACGATCTAAAAACTTAATATCAAATGCTTCAGAGAAATTTGTTCCGAAGTTATGAGATGTTCCTGTTTGAAGTGCTTTTCCATCATGCATTAAACTTTCAATCGTATAAGTTGCCTTCGCTCCCGCAAACTTTTCTTTTTCTGTTTTTTGTCCTTTAATTACTGGTATCGCTAAGTATTCCTCACAGAAAGAGGCATATAGATTTAAAATATGTAACGTTTCAGCTTGCGATTCTTCTGCCGTTTCATGAATCGTATGGCCTTCTTGCCATAAAAATTCAGTCGTACGAAGGAATGGTCTCGTTGTCTTTTCCCAACGAACTACTGAACACCACTGATTATATAACTTTGGCAAATCATTATATGATTGAACAATCTTTGAGAAATGCTCACAGAATAAAGTTTCCGATGTAGGACGTACACAAAGTCTTTCCGCTAACTTTTCATCCCCGCCATGCGTAACCCATGCTACTTCAGGAGCAAATCCTTCAACATGATCCTTCTCTTTTTGCAATAAACTTTCTGGAATAAACATTGGCATATATACATTTTCATGACCAGTTGCTTTTAACTTCTCATCCATAACTTTCTGCATATTTTCCCATAAGGCATAACCGTACGGACGTAGAATCATACATCCTTTTACAGTTGAATAATCAACAAGTTCTGCTTTTTTTACAATATCGGTATACCACTGTGCAAAATCCTCTTCCATCTTCGTAATCGCTTGTACTTGTTCTTTTTTCATAGTCAATCTTCCTCCTTTTGAAAATACAAAAAAGCCCGTGTCCCTAAATAGGGACCGAGCTTTGCCGGCGTTACCACCCTGATTCATGCACAAAAATTGTGCATGCTCTCTTTTTGATAACGGGAAATTCCCGCTGCATATGCAGAACTCAAAGGTAGGTTCCATATCGCCTTTTTAAGAATCTTTCAGCCTGGCGGATTCTCTCTCTGCTAAAAAGGTTGAACATGTACTAGTCCTTTTTCATCGTTATAACGAAATAAATTTGTTGATTATCATAATACAAATTCTTTTTTTAAACAATAGCTAATTTTCTAATTTTTATATATTCTTTTCATTTTCTGCAGTTTTATACGTAGCTCTTTCGCGAGATTTTTACAAGTTGATGTGCAATCATACCGATAAGTGTACCAAGTAGAACGAAGAAACCAATAAATCCATATCCCATTCCTTCCCATCCACCAATAACCATCATTGTGACGGGAAAGGATGCTAAGCAAAGAAGTATTAAACTAAGTGCAAATATAATATCGAACTGTTTGTTTGGAAACCGTTTCTTTAGTAAATACGAAATAGCAAATACAAGGATAATCGTAATTCCGCCAATGATGTAAAAGATACTAAATCCATCTAGCCAATCCATAGTATTCCCTCCTTCCATTCATTTCCCTATACTTAATTATATGTTTAATTTTTCTGAAAATAAATAATAAATTAATACCTAGAAATATATTTTTATTACTAGGTATTAATAGTAATATATAAGAATAAGCTTTATATAATCAGGAGGGAACTTTATGGATAAAGCATTAACAAATCATGTCATTATTTTATCTTTCGATTGCTTATCAGCTTTAGATTTTCCTATATTACAAAAACTTCCTAATTTCCAAACATTAATAAACAAGGGCGCGATTGCGAAAAAAGTTGAACCTATTTATCCTTCTGTAACATATCCAAGCCACTCAACAATCGTTACTGGAAACTACCCTAATAAACATGGCGTAGTTAGCAATACGTTACTTCAACCTGGACGTGAGTCACCAGATTGGCATTGGTACCGAAAATCCATTAAAGGAACAACGTTATACGATGAAGCACGTAAAGCAAATTTAACGACAGCTGCCCTTCTATGGCCTGTTACCGGCAGAGCAAATATTGATTACAATTTACCTGAAATTTTTCCAAATAGACCGTGGCAAAATCAAATTTTAGTTTCATTATTTAGCGGTAGCCCGCTATATCAATTAGATTTGAATCAGCGTTTTGGTCATATAAGAAATGGCTTATCACAGCCTGAACTCGATGATTTCGTACTCGCTTCCGCTGTGCATACAATTCAGACGAAAAAGCCGAATGTCATGTTTGTACACTTCACCGATTTAGACACCCAAAGACACTATTACGGCTTTGAATCCAAAGAAACAATAGCCGCAATTCATAGACATGATGAACGGCTAGGGAAAATTATTCAAGCTTTAAAAGACAGTAATCTATACGAAGAGAGTACAATTATCACTCTTGGTGATCATAGCGCTTTAAGTGAAAACAAAGCCATTCAATTAAATGTACTATTTCATCAAAAAGGGCTTATATCTATAAACTCAAAAGGAAAATTAATAGACTGGAAGGCCTATTGCCAAAGTTGCGACGGCTCTGCCTATGTATATGTGAAAGACAAAAATGATACAGATACAATTCGAAAAGTACAACTACTACTTGAAGAACTACTTCAAAATAAACAAAACGGTATTGAATTTATGCTTCATGATGAGGCTGCAAAAGACTGCGGTGCAGATGGTAATTGTTTATTTATGTTGGAAGCACAAGAAGGATATTATTTCACTGAAAACTATACAGGCGATTTTATAAAAGAAATTACTGAAAAAGATGTTACGCCTAGTAAAAAATATACATTTGGTACGCATGGATACTCTCCAACAAAACCTAACTATGAAACAATTTTTATCGCTGCTGGGAAAGGGATAAAAAGCGGCGTTACCATTCCGTATATGAGACTTATTGATGAAGGTCCAACTATCGCTAGACTACTCGGTTTACACTTAGGTGAAACAGACGGATCAATTGTAGAGGATTTACTTCAATTGTAAAGAACTGTGTATATATGTAAAAGTTATGTAAAAATCATCACTGTTTCTCTTTTTATAATTTTTATTTTTGTACACTGTTAGTAGAACAAATTTAAGGGGGAACATTATATGAAAAAAATGTCCAGACAAGAAAAAAGCTGGATATTATACGATTGGGCGAATTCGGTATATTCGCTCGTCATTACCACTGCATTATTTCCAATTTACTTTAAAGCAGCTGCAAAAGAAGCCGGACTATCTGGTGCAACTTCAACGGCATATTGGGGATATGCGAACTCTTTCGCTACACTTTTAATTTCTATACTTGCTCCTATTCTCGGCACAGTTGCTGATTATAAAGGATTTAAAAAACGATTTTTCACATTCTTCTTTGGACTCGGTATCGTATTTACAAGTATGCTAGCAGTCGTCCCAACGTCTCAGTGGTACTTATTATTAGGCTGCTATATGCTCGCATTAGTCGGTTTTGCGGGAGCAAACATTTTTTATGATGCATTTTTAGTAGATGTTACCTCTAAAGATAGAATGGACCGAATTTCTACACGAGGCTTTGCATTAGGCTATATTGGGAGTACTATTCCTTTCATCGGTTGTATCGCTCTTATTATTCTTGCTCAAAAAGGCACTATCCCTTTATCAGTCGGCATTGCCAGTCAAATTTCATTCGCAATAACAGCTCTTTGGTGGGGATTATTTACAATTCCAATGCTAAAAAACGTAGAGCAAACGCACTATATTGAACGTCACCCTAGACCAATTGCAATGAGCTTCAAACGCCTTGCTGATACTTTTAAAAATATTAAAGAATATAAAACTGTATTTATGTTCCTAATCGCTTACTTCTTCTACATTGACGGGGTCGATACAATTATTACTATGTCTACCGCTTACGGAACAGATCTCGGTATTAGTGCAACGAATCTATTAATCATCTTATTTGTCACACAAATTGTAGCTTGTCCATTCGCCTTATTATACGGAAAGTTATCAGAAACATTTACAGGTAAAAAAATGCTATACGTCGGTATTATTATTTATATCATTATCTGCATATATGCTTATTTCTTAAAAACGACACTCGATTTCTGGATTTTAGCAATGTTAGTTGCCACTTCTCAAGGTGGTATTCAAGCACTTAGTCGTTCCTATTTTGCAAAACTAGTACCAAAAGAATCTGCAAATGAATTCTTCGGATTTTATAATATCTTTGGTAAATTCGCGGCAATTATGGGTCCCGTATTAGTCGGTGTTACAACGCAATTAACCGGAAAAACAAACGCTGGTGTCCTTAGTATTATTGTACTGTTCGTTATCGGTGGATTCTTATTAACTAAAGTTCCCGAAAATGATACATCCGTTACACCACCTAGTCCAAAAACTAAAACGCTATAAGAAAAGATCCTCTTCTCATGAGAAGAGGATCTTTTTCTTTATTTTTAGCGATAACGTCTTACAATTAAAAATTCTACAGCCGGCTTTACAACTATCGCAGCGCATAACGCAAACAAAAGCGGTATGTTATGAAAATCAATCCATTTATTAAAACCTACCGATGCGAAAAACAAACCAAAAATTAATACAACAAGTACATAATACGTAACATTTGCACTTGTTTTTAATACATGTTTTTCTACATCTTCTTTCTCCTCCGTTGTCCCTTCCACATTATGCGATGCCAAACTTTTAAACATATAATGTAATGCGATGCTACAAATAAATAGTGCATACCAGTTTACTTGAAGTTCAGTTAACCAATAATAAAGTGCAAACACTAACGTACTTATAGCTACTAATGCCTTAACTACAAGGCTTATTTTCTCTTTCCCCAACAACTACTCCCCCTACAGCTTGTACAAAAATAGTTTATCAACAGTTGTTCCTAATACTTCAGCTAAACGGAATGCTAGCGCTAAGCTTGGATCATATTTATTATTCTCAATTGCATTTATCGTCTGTCTAGAAACTTTACACTTATCAGCCAATGCACCTTGTGAAATATTATTTTCAGTGCGTAATTCATAGATTTGATTTTTCACACCATTTCTCCTAACCTGTAAAATCGTTTTTACATCATCAGTATATAGTTGGGGCATTTCATTGTCAAAAGATTGCCACAAGAAAAGGGAGCAATCCAGCTCCCTTACAATGATTATTTCGAAGCTAACGAATTTGTTAGTTCCTCTTTATTAGCGACATCTTCTTTATTTATTTGCATGCGTAGAACTGGCCCTATTGCAAATAAAATAAGTGACATTGCTATACAAAATACAGTAACTAGTGAGGTCATCTCCTTCAATCCTCCAGCTAGTGAAGTTCCGATTAACATTGCCCCCATAAACAGTGGTAAAATTGTTCCATTTACTCTTCCAATCATACTTTCTGGGACAAGTTGAATCATAAGCGTACCGACAACGATATTAACACAGGCTAAACAAATACCTGTTCCAAACCTCATGAAACTAGTAATCCAAAATGATGTAGATAGCCCTTCTACTAAAAATGACATTGCTAATATGCTCATACCGAATACAAACATCTTTTTCGGGTTCACTTTTGAAGCGAAAACTGCAGCAACAATACCACCGATTAACATACCGATTCCATCAGCTGCGGCTAAATATTGAACTGCTTCCTTTTCCATTCCAAGGCGCTCTATTACAAGAAATACCTCTAATGGATTCGTTAGTCCAACAGCTACGCCCATAACGGTGAAAGTAATCGTAATCATACGTAAATTTTTCGTATGAAGAACGTATTTCCATCCTTCTTTTATATCATTTTTTAATGAACCTCTCGCCACTTGCTCTTGTTCCACCCATTTTGGTAAAAACGAAAGAGCAATAGCAGATAACAAAAATAAAATGATTAAGCTATATAGTGACGTAAATAGGCCAAGTTGTGTGTACACAAGCGATCCTACCACTGGTCCAAAAATCATAAATAATGACTGTAATGTTTGGTTAAATGCAATCGCATTTGCTACCTGTTCTTCTTTTACGTAGCGCTTAAATATACGCGAAGATGATGGCTGAGAAAATTGGCCTACGATCGCGGAAATGAGTGTTGCAAAAAATATAGCCTGCCAATAATCCAGCTTTAACAACAAGACAATTCCTACAATAGACAGTACACTTAATACATCTCCAGAAACCATCGTTTTTTTCGGATTCCAGCGATCAGCTAGCGCCCCACCGATAAACGAGAAAATAAAAATAGGTGCATATTCCATAACCGATAACAAAGAAACTGAAACTGGATCATTATTCGTTCGCTCCATTATGAAATACAAAAGAGCCATATTTCTGATCCAAATTGCAAATTGTTGTAAAATATCAGATGCCATAACGAGCATAAATGCTCGGTTTTTAAATAAAGCGTTCATTTTCATTCCCCTTCCATAAACCGACCGTTCGGTCTAATTTGTTTTGTAAGAAAAGCAACTGACTTATTATTCAGATGCCATTCCTTTTAACAATACATCTATTGCCTTTTTATAAATACGTTGCAGCTCTTTATAATCTAACTCGTAGTAAAGTACTCCAAGCCCTGATAATAATCCATTCACAATATACATAAGGTCGCGCGTATTATCTTCACGAAACTCTCCAGACTGTATGCCTGCTTCAATTAGTTTCTCAAACATAACATATGATTCTCTAGTTAAAGCCAATAGTTCATCCAAAATCTCTTTACTTACAACTTGGCTCATAGAGAATTCCTCTATTGCATTTGAAATGGGTTGCTGTATGTCCTCGACATGATATTCCGCGAGACCATATAGTTTTTCAGTATTCGTACTATACAACTTCTCTTTTTCATTCCATTTTTCAAGCCAATCATACGTATGCTGTTTTACTACAAATAAAAATAATTCTTCTTTACTTTTAAAGTGATAATAAATGCTTCCTTTACTTCGCTCTGTAATTTCACAAATCTCTTCCATAGATGTAGCTGCATAGCCCTTCTGTGAAAACAGAATTTCTGCTTTATATGCAATTTCTTTCTTTATCTCTTCTGCACTTCTTCTCATATTCACACCTCTTTTAAACCGACCGTTCAGTCTAATAATAACAAATTAAAAACCTCTATTACAAGAGGCTATATTCCTTATTTAAGAAAACGTACTCTCAAACCACGTTCGAATCATATGTATTATTCCAATTTTAAATCCTAATTTAACAAGAACTACGCCTCCCGCAGCTAATAAAAATAACGCTACTTTCCCCTTATTTTTCACTTTCGGTTCCCTTTTCATTTCCATTCCCCTTAGTATATTAAAAATATTTAATCAAACGTTTGTTTAAAAAGAAATACGCCCCCTATAGGGCGTATTCTCATTAATCACCGCCACCACCGCTGCTGCCTCCACTATCTCCGCCGAAAGATCCTCCACAATCATGTGAACCTCCATCGTGCGAGCTATCATTATCAGATCCAGCAAAGAAAAATAATGGTGATGAGTTGTTAGATGAATTATGAATGTTATTTTGTTTCGTAAGATTTACCTTCTTTTTGTTTGATCGAACTGCCGTTACGATCGTTCCAACTACAACAAATAATAGTATGACAATAATAAATTCCATATAAAAGCCTCCCTTAATCTTCGAATAATTGAATGGTTCTCTCTAAATTTTCAAGTGAAATAAAGCGCGATTCACGAAGGATCTCTTTTCCATTATAAAATAATAAAACTGTTGGCCCTGTAAATACTGCATATCGCCCCGCGATCTCTTGCATGTCTTGTAGTAATATTTCTACTTTCTCTACGTAATCATAATTCTCTAATACGCAATTTACTTTTCTTAACATAACATCACAAACACCACAATTTTCTGTTTTAATAAACAGAAGTACTAATTGTTGTTCTTCAATATATGTCGCTAACGCTTCTATCGTTTTAAATGTATTCATCTTATCCCTCTTAGCGTAATTTACGAAATACTTTACCCCGCATAACGGGGCAGTAAGACTCTCACCTCAAAATCCAGCTGAGACAAAGAAGTTAGGTGAGCGGTCAACTGCCCGTAAATGCCCGATTGGTTCAACTAATAATCAGTGGAGGATGAACCTCCCCACTGATTAAAGTTTCACTTTATCCTGATACATACGAAAAGCTGAACTCTCTTTAATCTTTCTCTTTTCCATTACTTGCTGAAAACGAAGCGTTTTTACTGTTAACTCTTCTTGTAATTTTTTTCGCTCTGCTTCATCATAACAGCAAGCAATTAAATCTTCTATTTTTAATATATCTTTTTGTAGTTCCATTTCTGGTGGAATCATACCCGCATTTTTTAAGATTTTATAACTCATTCTAAGTTCTGGAGGTACCATTGAAAGGTCTTCTAATTGTAGTGGTTTTCCTTTTCCCGGAATATGATCAAGGTCTCCATTCCGTATTGCTTGTCGAATTTTTTCTTCAGCAATGTTCAAAAAGACATCCACACCATTCGCTCCTTTACATATTTTTACTATTATTTTACATGATATTTTCTCATCTTGCTACGCTATTATAAATTGACTTTATACAATTTTTTCTCAAATTTAATTACAAGGAGCCTTTTCCTCCCTAATCAATATTTTATTTTCATGTGTAGTCTGTATTAGAGCCATTTCATATTGAGAAAATCTTTGCGAATCAAATAAAGCGTTTACACTAAATCTTACATTTGCTACGATTTAATCACCCCCAGCTCCCTTGTATAGACTTCGTGATGTCTGATCATTTTTATCTAGACGTTTCATACGTCTAGATTCACTTTGGTTTACTGGCGCATGCCTTTAAATATATCTTTTATTTTGAAAGGAGAAATGACTATGAGCTCCAAAAAATTCACACTGCTATTACTATCCCTACTACTCTTCTTACCTCTTTTTCTCACAAACTTTATTACTCCAAATGTTGCATTAGCAGATTCACCAAAGCAAGGTCAAAAAATTGTTGGGTATTTTCCTTCATGGGGCATTTACGGACGTAATTATCAAGTTGCAGACATTGATGCATCAAAGCTAACTCATTTAAACTATGCTTTCGCTGATATTTGCTGGAATGGAAAACATGGAAACCCTTCTACTCACCCCGATAATCCAAATAAACAAACGTGGAACTGTAAAGAGTCTGGAGTACCACTGCAAAATAAAGAGGTTCCTAATGGCACTCTCGTACTCGGTGAACCTTGGGCTGATGTCACAAAATCTTATCCGGGATCAGGTACAACTTGGGAAGATTGTGATAAATATGCCCGTTGTGGAAATTTCGGAGAACTGAAACGATTAAAAGCTAAGTATCCTCACTTAAAAACAATAATTTCAGTTGGTGGCTGGACTTGGTCTAACCGCTTTTCTGATATGGCAGCTGATGAAAAAACAAGAAAAGTATTCGCTGAATCTACAGTAGCTTTTCTTCGTGAATATGGATTTGACGGCGTTGATTTAGATTGGGAATATCCGGGCGTTGAAACGATTCCTGGTGGTAGTTATCGTCCTGAAGATAAGCAAAACTTCACCCTACTCCTTCAAGATGTTCGAAATGCATTAACGAAAGCTACTGCAGAAGATGGGAAACAATATTTACTAACAATCGCATCAGGTGCAAGCCAACGTTATGCGGATCATACAGAGCTAAAGAAGATCTCTCAAATACTTGATTGGATTAATATTATGACATATGATTTCCACGGTGGATGGGAAGCTACTTCTAACCATAATGCAGCACTATACAAAGATCCAAATGACCCAGCAGCGGATACAAAATTTTATGTAGATGGTGCGATAGACATTTATACAAATGAAGGGGTTCCAGCGGATAAACTCGTATTAGGTGTACCTTTTTACGGACGTGGATGGAAAAGTTGCGGAAAAGAAAATAATGGGCAATACCAACCTTGTAAACCAGGTAGTGACGGAAAGCTCGCTTCTAAAGGTACTTGGGATGATTATTCTACCGGTGACACAGGTGTGTACGATTATGGTGATTTAGCAGCTAATTATGTTAATAAAAATGGTTTTGTTCGCCACTGGAACGATGTAGCGAAAGTACCTTATTTATATAATGCGACTACAGGCACGTTTATTAGCTATGATGACAACGAATCTATGAAATATAAAACAGACTATATAAAGACAAAGGGTCTAAGTGGCGCAATGTTTTGGGAACTAAGCGGGGATTGCCGTACAAGTCCAAAATATAGTTGCAGTGGACCAAAATTACTTGATACGTTAGTAAAAGAATTACTTGGTGGACCTATTACTCAAAAAGATACTGAGCCCCCAACAAACGTAAAAAATATTGCTATTACAAATAAAAATTCAAACTCCGTTCAATTAAACTGGACTGCATCTACTGATAACGTAGGAGTTACGGAATATGAAATTACTGCCGGAGAAGAGAAATGGAGTACAACAACAAATAGCATTACAATCAAAAACTTAAAATCTAATACCGAATACACATTTTCAATAATAGCAAAAGATGCTGCCGGGAATAAATCACAGCCTACTTCTATTATTGTAAAAACAGATGATACTGATACAACACCTCCTGGTGGAAATGGTAATGCTACCTTTTCAGTCACTTCAAATTGGGGAAGTGGTTACAACTTCTCGATTGTAATTAAAAATAGTGGAACGACCCCTATTAAAAACTGGAAATTAGAATTTGATTATAACGGCAATTTAACACAAGTTTGGGATTCTAAAATTAGTAGTAAAATAAATAATCATTACGTAATTACGAATGCAGGATGGAATGGTGAAATTCCTCCTGGTGGATCCGTTACAATCGGAGGGGCAGGAACAGGCACTCCCGCCGAACTTCTAAATGCATCCATTAGCGAAAACTAAGCGTAACCTCCATTAATTATTTCACTAAAGTTTGAATTTAGGTTTGAGTGCTCTATCCTAAATTCAAACTTTTAATTTTATGAAAAATCACAAATTGTTATTACAATAACCTATTATAATTATATTTAGTTTCTAATATGAAGTTCATGTGAAGTTCATCTGAATTTTACATGAATTTCCTTTAAGTTCTATTGTCTTCCTATACTAATCACATTATCCTTTACATATAGGAATTATTTTCATTCCATTTCAAACTATCTATATATACAAAGAAAGATAGTCGCCTATTAGGGAAAGGCATCTAAATATAAACATAACATAAGAAAAAGCACGCTTATAAGCGCACCATAAGAGTGCTTCTTCATACAATTCTCATGTAAGAGTTCTCGAAAATCATGTTAATCACAGGGAAAAGGCATTAGCTTATACAAGCTAATGCCTTTTCTTTATTCATATCGTTCAGCATCCCATTCTTCTATATTCCATACTTTTGTTATCCATGCTTCATAGAAAGAAGGCTCATGTGAGACAAGTAAAATTGTTCCTTTATATTGTTGTAACGCTTCCTGCAAAGACTTCTTTGTTTCTGTATCCAAATGATTAGTCGGTTCATCTAAAATTAAAACATTGCTTTTCGTTACGATAAGTTCACATAAACGTACTTTCGTTTGTTCCCCGCCGCTTAATAAACGAATAGGTTTTAATACATGTTCTTCTTTCAATCCACACTTTGCTAATGCTTGGCGTACTTCTTTCTTTGTCATATCTGGTCGTTCTGCCCAAACTTTTTCTAATGGTGTTGTTTCTGAAGCAAATTCTTCCTGCGCAAAATAAGCAGGATTTACTCGTTCTCCAACAGAAATTGAACCGCTTAACGGCTTTATTTGACCTAATAACGTTTTTAACATTGTCGTTTTTCCAATTCCATTATGACCAACAATCGCTATCTTTTCTCCTTTTTTCACTTGCAAATTCAATTCTGGACATAACGGAGAACTATATCCTATCCTTAGTTTTTCAGCCTGTAATATGCGACTAACTGGCTCCTCATAAACATTGAAATCAAAACGGGATCGAGGTACATGATTAACCTTTTCAACCCTTTGCATTTTCTCCAATACTTTCTCTCGACTTTTGGCCTGTTTCGCTTTTCGAATTTTATTTTTTTGAATAAATGTTTCTAACTGAGCAATTTCTTTTTGCTGTTTCGCATGCGCCGATTGTAATTGTTTCCTTTGCAATTGATAACTTTGCACAAATTTTTCATAATTTCCTACGTACCGCTTCACTTTCCGTTCTTCTAGATGATAAATAACATTCGTAATACTGTTCAAAAATACTTCGTCATGTGAAATGATCACATAAGCTTTTTCATACAGTCTTAAATACGATTGCAACCATTCTATATGGGCTGTATCTAAATAGTTTGTTGGCTCATCTAGCAATAAAACATCAGCTTTTTCTAAAAGGAGCTTCCCAAGTAATAACTTTGTTCGCTGTCCTCCACTTAACTTTGAAACATCCTTTTTCAACCCTATTTCAAATAAACCTAAACCGATTGCTACTTCTTCAATTTCTGTATGAATTTGATAGAAATTAGAGCTTTCCAATATAGTTTGTAATTCTCCATACTTTACTAACAACTTTTCTACTTCTCCTGCTCCAGCCATCTCTTCTGTAATTTTTAACATTTCACATTCAATCGCATACAAATTAGAAAATGCACTTTGTAAGTATCCTTCAATTGTTATCCCCTCTTGTAAATCCATATGTTGCTGTAAAAAGCCTATCTTCACATGTGGAAACCATTCAATGTTTCCGTCATCATGTATAAGTTCTCCTGTTAAAATCCTTAACAAGGTTGATTTTCCAATTCCATTTTTCCCAACTAACCCAACATGCTCGCCCTTTAATAGTCGAAAACACGCATTATATAAAATGGTTTTCTCACCATACGAATGACTTAAATTTTCTACTGTTAATATACTCATTTTTTTCTCTCCTCTACTTATGGTTCATAAGCTAAATAGAGAGAGCAACAGTATAAAGCCTTATTTAATTGTATATATAAAAAATGGGTAAGGTGAATACACCTTACCCATTACATATTATCGTAAAAAAGGATTAAGGTTCTTTACCTGCTGTCTTCAATTTAGCTTAATCGTTAAAAATGGGCAGACTTCTCCCGCATCAAGCTAAAACCATTTGAAGAACAGTTGATAAAGTCATTGTATCCTTTCACTCCTTTAACATTTGTTATATTAAGAGTATAAACTACTCTGTTATATTCTATTCTCTATTTTTTCTTTTGTTCCTTCTCCGCTTTTCCATTTTCTGCGTAAATTTCTTTATACATCTTTTCTAATGCATATGGACTTGTAAAGATGAGCGTTAACGATTTCCACATATAAATTCTTCTTTGTAGTTCTACCCCATACTCTTTACTAACCATATTTTTCACTTCTGGAATATGTTCTTCGTTTTGAAATTGTTGTACAGATTTCAATTCCTTCGTCTTAAAATCCGTTAAAAGGCCTATTACAGTTCGTCCATGTTCCTGCGACCTTTCTTCTAAATCAAACTGGATCGAATGAACGAAACCTAAAACGTGAAAGATTTGAGCATGCAACCCGACAGCAGCACGCTGTTCCATTAAGTTGTAGCACTCTCGTTTTAACTCTTCTACCATTTCTAAAGAATTTCTATTAACTTTTCTTTTGCCAACAAACATAATTTTTACAATATGAGCGACTGCTCCCATACTTTTTAATACACTCTCTAAAACTTCTACCGCATCTTCCACATAACCATTTGAAATTATAGAATGAATAAATTCATCTAATAACACTTGAAATTTTTTAACTAAATGTAAATCGCGTAATTCTGGAACATCTTCTCTTAATTGATTCCGGCCTTGCACCCACTTTAAAACTTCTGTCATTTCTTCTTCTTTTAATTCATGATGTTCCATACCATACTTCATCAATAAAATATGATTTTTTAATAAGGACTTTCCTTCTTCAAGATTATCAGCTGTTAACGAATCAACTATTTGCTCTATAGATTTCATCTTTCTCCCCCTATATAAAAAAGCCTCTTAACAGCGATTATACCAAAAACTGTTAAAAGGCTTTTTCTATTTTTTCATATACGGAGCTAATACTCTCAGAATTTCTTCCTTATCCTTTTTTAACTCAAGTGATGTTAACATATCCATCGTTCTTGGTCTAGGTAATTTCACTTGCACCTCTCCAACTATTGATGCTGGTCTTTGAGATAAAATAAATACGCGATCCGACAGTAAGATTGCCTCATCTAAGTCATGTGTAACCATAACAATTGTTTGCTTCTCTTGGTGCCAAGAGTTTAAAAGCCAACTATGTACTTCCATTTTTGTAAAGGCATCTAATTTTCCAAAAGGCTCATCAAGTAGCATAATTGGCTTTTCACATAAATATGTGCGCAGAAAACTAATCCTTTGACGCATACCACCAGACAATTCATCTGGATAATGGTCTGCATATTCATCTAGTTCAAATTGCTTTAATGCTTCCATTCCTTCTGTTAGCCTTTGTTTTTTCGGTTTCCCTTCGATTTCCAACGGAAGAACTATATTTTGCAAAGCTGATCGCCACGGTAGTAATAAATCCTGCTGCGGCATATAACTTACAACATCTTGCTCTTGTACGTGCCTATCCTTATACGTTACATTCCCACTTGTTGGATTTTCAACATTTGCAATCATATTTAATAATGTGCTTTTCCCGCAACCACTCGGTCCTACAAAGGAAACGAACTCTCCCTCTCGTATAGAAGCACTAATATTTGCCAATACATTCTTTCCATCAAAAGCTTTTACGATCTCTTTTATTTGTAATCCACTCATTTTTCACTTGGAAGGAACTCATTTGTAAAGGCATCTTTCACATCAATTTTCTTCTTAATAACTTTGTTATCATATAAGAAATTCATGTAATTCGTCCAAACTTCTTCCTTCTGTACTCCCCACACTTTTGCATCATCTTGATACTTCGTACTTAACCATTTTTGACTTTCTTGTACTAATTCTTTATTCACATCTGGAACTGCTTTAATTAAAATATCAGCAGCTTCTTTCGGTTCTTTAATTGCAAAATTATAACCTTCTGTCGTTGCACTCATAAACTTTTTCACAAAGTCTTTATCTTGCTTCGTATGTTTTTCACTCGTAATAATAACAGGACTATAGAAATCAAGCGCTGGGTCTAAGTCTTTCACCATAATCGTATTTAACTCTTTTCCTTGGCGCTTCGCTTCAATTCCATCCCATCCGTAATATATCCATTCAAAGTCTGCATCACGACCGATTGATTTAAAGAAATCTGTTTGTCCTAAGATGATTTTTTCAACTTTATTAAAATCAGCTTGATGCTTCTCCATGATTGTCTTCAACGTTGCTTCTTCTGCTGGTCCTCCCCAGCCGCCGTAACGTTTACCTTCAAAATCTTTTGGTGACGTCATATTATCTTTTTTAAGTGATGCAAAAGCTGAAGTGTTATGTTGAATGATTGCTCCTATAGATACAACAGGAATACCTTCCACACGAGCCAACGTTACATTTTCTTGTGCGCTTATTGCGAAGTCAGCTTTTCCGGAAGCTATCATTTGCTCCGCTGTCACATTATCACCTGGCTGAATAATTTCTACATCTAATCCTTGCTTTTTATAATAATCTTTCGCTTGCGCTACATATAGGCCAGTATGATTCGTATTCGGAAACCAATCTAATACTACTTTTACTTTTTGATCTTTACTTGCACTTTCTTCTTTCTTCGCCGGATTACATCCAGCTACACCTACTGCTAATAAGGCAGCCAACATAACTTTTAAACCTTTTTTCATTTTCTGCCGTCCTTTCTATATATCCATGGTGCTGTTATTCTTGCCATAAACTCCACGATAAAATACAGACATAATGTCACCATAACAATAATTGCCGCCACACCAAATACTCGGGCTGTTAGAAAGGATTTTGTAGCTCTTGTAAGCATAACTCCTAATCCTTCGCTTGCACCGAGCCATTCCCCAATAATTGCTCCCATTACGCTATATGTAACTGCAATTTTTAAACCTGAGAAAAAGTATGGCAGCACTGCTGGAAACTTTACTTTCTGGTAAACTTGCCATTTCGTTGCCTTCATCGTTTGCAACAACTTCAACATATTTTTATCTACCGTTTGAAAACCTTCTAAAATGCTGAGCGCAATCGGGAAGAAACAAACGAGTATTACTACCATTACTTTCGGTAGCATTCCATATCCAAACCAAATAATAAATAACGGTGCAAGTACAACGATTGGAATCGTTTGCGAAATAACAAGCAACGGATTTATTAAAATACGAAATAAAGGGATAACATCCATAATAATTGCAATACTTGTCCCAATTAAAATCGCAAAAAACAGTCCGATTAGAACCTCTTGTAACGTTTGCATCGTATTCGGTAATAGTAAATCTTTCATTCCAATTAATTCTTGAACAATGGCAGAAGGCTTCGGTAAAATCCACGGTTCAATTTTAAATAATGAAACAGATCCTTCCCATATCGCTATGAGAAGGATAAGCCAAATTGTTGTAATTATTTTAGATTGCTTCTGGTTTTGCATATTCATCACGGTACTTCCAAACCTTTTCATCTATCGTTACACCAGTGCTTGGACGATAATGGATTTTAATAGAAGTAATCACTTCTTCTGCTCCAGCATCCACACAAGCTTGTTGCGCACGTTTAATGATATCAAGAAGTACATCTAATTCTCCTTCCAGCGTTGTTTCCATTGCCCCTACTTCATAACGAACTCCCGATTGTTGTACAACTTCAATTGCTTTATCAACAACAGAATACACATCTTTGTTCTTCGCTTGTGGTACTACTGAAAATGAAATTGTAACTTGTTGTGACATAGTAAAATCCCCCTTATAAAATGAAATATTAAAACAAGAAAAGGCTTTCCTACTGCGTAGGAAAGCCTTGTATGCAAGTTATTATAGAATAACATATGCTACATCACTTTAAGTAACTCCCTACGCTGGCATTATCCAGATCAGGTTGAGGGTCGATGTTTGTTTACATCCTCTCAGCCAATTGGCTCCCCGGTCCTTAATTCGTTTTCATTGTAGCATGATTTATTTTATTGAACAAACAAAAGCACGTATAATCATTTCATTTAACTTTTGAATTCCCCTATTAACTCTTGTAACTCCTGTGAAAGCCAGCTTAAAGAACTAGCTAATTCAGCAATATCTTGTACAGACATTTCCTGTTCTTTCATACTTTCTTCAATATTATTACTACTATTTGCATACTTATTTGCAATAAGTGATAGTTCATTTACAACACGAACAATATTTTGGCTACTTTGCAATATATCACTTGAATTACTAGAAACAACTCTAACTTGACTTGTAACAGATTGTGCTGATTTTGAAATTTTTTCAAAGAAAGCACCACTACTTTGAAAAAGTTTAATTCCGGATTCTACTTCTTTTGAAGCTTTTTGTATTGAAACAACAGCTTCTTCCGTTTCAACTTGTGTTTCCCCTATTAATTTCGCTATATCTTTTGCTGATGCTTCCGTCTGCTCTGCTAATTTACGCACTTCATCAACAACGGCAAATCCCTTTCCGGTTGCCTCAGCACGTGAAGCTTCAATAGAAGCATTTAAAGCTAGCGAATTCGTTTGATTTGAAATACCTGTAATTACATTTACAATATCACTAATTTCTTTTGATCTTGTTTCCAAAGAATGAATGATAGAAGATAAATCTTGTACTGCATTTTGTATTATGTTCATTTGATTAATGGTCTGTTCAATAACACCATTTCCTTTTACTGAATGATGCTTCATACCTTCAGACTCTTTCGCCATTTGTTTTGCAATATTAGTTATCTCTTCCATCTTATCTTCCATTTTATATACAATACTTAAATACTTTGGTACTGAAGTTTCTTGTGATTGAACGCCAGCCCTTAACTCAACTATAGAACTTACAATTCCTTGGACTGCCATGCTATTCTCTTTCGTACTCACTGACAATTCTTGCGAAGATGAGGAAACCTGTTCTGCTGTCTGCTTCACTTTATCTATAATTCCTTTAAACTTCTCAATGGTATTATTAAAATACGCATTAATAATACCAATATCATCTGGTCTTTCCTCTAATTTAATACTTAAATCACCTTCACCGACTCTGCGCAATCCTTCACGTAAATCTCGCAATGGAGCAAGTGCGTTACGCACAATTAAGAATTGAATAAAAGTTGCAATTAAAACAGAAATACAAATAAACATTAAACCTTGTATAATGAACTTTTCTTTTGTACTAGGAACAATAGAAGCATCTACATCAGCTGCAACAAGTGCCACAATGTTACCTTCTCCATCTTTAATTGGCTCTAATATCGTTACCCATGTTCCTAATGCGTCTTCATATACTTCTGTCATGTTTGCTTTTTTTGTGCTCATTACTTTATCATATGCTTTCATCCAAAGGTCTGGTTGTTTATAATATTCTCCCGGCCTTACTTCAACAACATTTGCTAAACCTGTAGATAAATCAATGATTTGTAGCTCACCTTTTTCATTTTTTTTCGCTCCAACAATATAGGTTTGTCCAACACTGTTCAATTCTTCCGTTGATTCATCTAATTTCTCTGTTAACTTCTCTCTCTTTTCTCTTTCTGCCGTTGGGTCTTTTGCAACATCTCTCAATATTTCCGCGTCTAATTTATGTAATACCGTATCTCCTGTTTCAAAAGAATGCCTTTCAAACATAGACATCATACTATTTTGAAACATGTTAAAACTTAACGCTCCCATAGTACCGACAAGCGTCAAAATAACTAACACAGTTAACAATACATTTTTTTGAAGAAATGATAGCTTATGCCAATATTTTCTCATTAACATCACCTTTCTTAATTAACTTACTATAAAGTAACGCTATTAAAATATAAACCTTATTAATAAACGATAACGGTTCTCATTTGTTTATAAACAAAAAAAAGACCAATGAAAAGAGCATTGGTCAAGACCAACCCTATCCGTCCGGTAACTGGCTAGCATAACCTTTCGGCCTTAGCTCCTGTAGTTTTGCGTCCTAATGTTTCCATCAGTTTGCCTTTCTCGCTGAACGAGTTGAACGATATGGGAGTTCTATGAGAATTAAATTATTCTCTATCAAAGATTACAACATAAAAATTAAAATGTCTACCTATTTAGAGATGCAAATGTAAAGTCTCAATGCATTATTTTTTCGAAATAATTTAACAAAGTTCGTGAATGTTACATTTCTTGTGTTATATAATAAAAAATGTATATAACACAAGGATTATTTTGAGTATTTGTTTTAATTTTCTTTCAAATTAAATTATTCAAATATATCTTAACTAATGAATTTCGGAGGTAGTTTATCATGTTTTGGCTACAATTTCTTACGTTACTACTCTGCATTTTTATTGGCGCACGCCTAGGCGGCGTTGGTCTAGGAGTAATGGGTGGCGTTGGCATGGCAATACTTGTTTTCGTCTTCCACTTACAACCTACAGCTCCTCCTATTGATGTAATGCTTATGATTTTAGCAGTAATTACAGCTGCCGGTGCACTGCAAGCCGCTGGAGGAATGGACTACCTTGTTCATCTAGCTGAGAAAGCATTGCGAAAAAATCCAAAGCGTATTACATTCTTTGCTCCAATTGTTACTTATTTATTTACACTGTGCGCAGGAACTGGTCACGTTGCTTATTCTGTACTTCCTGTTATCGCAGAAGTCTCTCGCGAATCTGGGATTAGACCGGAACGACCAATGTCAATTGCCGTAATCGCTTCCCAACAAGCAATTACAGCTAGCCCTATATCAGCTGCAACAGTTGCACTTTTAGCAATGCTAGTTGACTATAAAATCACCTTATTAGATATTTTAAAAGTAAGTATTCCTTCTACCTTCATCGCTTGTATGGTAGCTGCATTTGTTGCTAGCAAAATGGGGAAAGAATTAAATGAAGACCCTGAATACTTGAAACGTTTAAAAGAAGGAATGATTCCTAAAATTGAAGAGAAGAAAGAATTTGTTGGTTTAAAAGGCGCTAAACTATCCGTTATCCTTTTCTTAGTAGGAACTTTCCTTGTCGTACTTCTCGGTTCATTTGAAGCACTTCGTCCAGGATGGATGGTTGACGGGAAGTTAATTCGTCTTTCCATGCCAAACACAATTGAAATGGTTATGTTAACTATCGCAGCTCTTATTATTATTTTCTGCAAACCAAATGTAGAAAGCATCGTGTCTGGTAACGTCTTTAAAGCGGGGGCAACAGCAGTTGTTGCTATTTTCGGTATCGCTTGGATGGGAGATACTTTCTTTAACGGAAACTTAAATATGATTCAAGGATCAATTCAGCACCTAGTAACAAGTGCACCATGGCTATTTGCCATCGCATTATTCATTCTCTCTATTTTACTATATAGCCAAGCAGCAACAGTACGTGCTTTAATGCCCCTTGGATTATCACTCGGTATTCCACCAGCACTACTAATCGCAATGTTCCCTGCAGTAAATGGATATTTTTTCATTCCAAACTATGGAACAATCGTTGCTGCCATTAACTTTGA
The DNA here is from genome assembly GCF_040448665.1 of Bacillus cereus group sp. MS39. NCBI lineage: Bacteria > Bacillati > Bacillota > Bacilli > Caryophanales > Bacillaceae > Bacillus > Bacillus cereus group sp. MS39. The sequence continues at coordinate 4,979,914 of NZ_CP123058.1, forward strand.
TCGCACTGGTACAACAGGCATTGGTAAATATGTTTTAAATCATAGCTTTATGATTCCAGGCCTAATCGCAACATTCACTTCTATCGGAATTGGAATGCTTTTAATATCAATTATGTTTTAAAGAAAAAGCACAAACCTACAATTTTAAAGGGTTTGTGCTTTTTTAATCAAACGTTTGTTTAAATATTTTTAACTGTCCATTCTGCCATTATGTTCTTTAATATTTGTGTGAAGTCCGCTGGGAAAAGATGACCCAAACCTTCTCTCACAATTAATTTACAGTTCACATTATATTTCTCGAACATCGACATTAATTGAAGCGTGTTTTCGTAAAACGGATCTTTATCTCCCGTAACAATATATCCTTCTACATTCGTTATATCATTTGATACGACTATACTTTCAATTGCCTCAACATCTCGAATAGCGGGTATAGCTGCAATAAATTTTTGAGTCTCTAACATATTCTTTAACGCTAACTCTATCGCTATATTCCCCCCTTGAGAAGCTCCCGCAAGGATGGTGTCTTCCAAGTCATATTTACCCATAAAATCATTAAAACTTTTCATAATATCTTTTATAGCTATATCATGATTATCCCAGCTATAAGAATTCATTCCATGTACTTGTGAGGATTGAGAAAAACCTAACATATACTCACGTAATATTTCTTCTCCATACCAATACGGTGCAAAATCATTTATGTTTGATCCTCTCCAATGTAAAGAAAATAGTCCTGTCTTCGCCTCTTCATTTCCATAAGTAAATAATTTCGGGTCGGCTGTTAGCTGCTGTTTCTTAAAGATTTCTTCACACTTTTTCACTATCATTTTAAAAGCTTCATTCTCTCGTAATTCCTTTAAATCTTCATCCTGCATAAGTGTATGTGGATTCCACCAAATTCCCTTTTCTAAAGCTTCATTTAAACTAACAATTGCTTCTTCATACTTCCCTTCTATCGAAAGTACACACGCTTCCCAAAAGCTAGTTTTATCCATCCTTTCAGGGAACTCTCTTTTCGCTTTATCTATGTATCTATAAATAACATCAAAGTCTCCTTGTTCGAATAAACGAAATAATTCATTTTGCAACTCTACAAACTGTTTACGTTTCAAACAATCATCTCCCTTTTTCTAAATATCAATATCAGAAAAAAATAAAAAGCTATGTAGCCTTTTAATACTACATAGCCTTCTTCTACAAACTGTTACTTACTTCCTCTACTAGCTTCTTCGTACTTTCATACGCAGATTCTGCTAAACTAATCGCGGAAATAACGGAAACACCGTCCGCACCTGCTTCTATAACTGAAGCTGTATTTTCAATTGTAATACCACCAATTCCGACGATCGGTATTGTAATTCCTTGCTCTCTAAAATGAGCTAAACATTTCGTTCCTTGCACAGCTTTCGTATCTTTTTTCGTACTCGTTGGGAAAATAGGGCCAACACCTAAATAATCAGCTCCGTTTTCAATTGCCCAACGTGCTTCTTCAATTGTATGTGTAGATACACCAACAATTTTATCCCCCATTTTTTCACGAACAGAAGTAATTCCTTCATCATCTTGTCCAACATGCACGCCATCTGCATCTAACTCGAGAGCTAGTTCCACATCATCATTTACGATGAATGGTACACCGTACTCCTTACAAATTGCTTGTAGTTCTTTTGCGAAACAAATGCGTTTCTCTCCCGTTAAAGCGCCTTCCCCCTTTTCACGAAATTGAAAAATTGTTATACCGCCTTCAAGTGCATCTCTCAATACTCGTAGTGGCTCCTTCGTACAATTGTTACTTCCCATAATAAAATATACTGATAATAACCTAGACATTTCAGCCTTTGTAATCCGCGACATCTAGTTCCCCTCCTTACTATATAATCTCAATCTTCCCATACTTCTCAATATCACCTGAAGTGGTATTCGCTAACTGATTTAAAAATTCAATTTGGAAACTACCCGGTCCCTTTTCCACTGTCTTGGCAGCTGCTAGTTCCGCAGCTACACCATAAAATGTTAATGCGGCTACCGCTGCCTTTACATAATCCTTTTCTATCGCTACAAATGCTCCTATTACAGAAGTTAGTAAACAACCAGTACCTGTAACTTTCGTTAAAATAGGGTGACCATTTTGAATAAGAATAGTTCGCTCTCCATCTGTAACAACATCTTCTTTTCCAGTAATTACCGCAACTGTATTCAATTCGTCTGCTGCCTGCTTTGCAATACTTACGACATTACCATTTCCAGCACCAGCGTCTACTCCTTTAATTTCCCATCTCTCATTAATAACATTCGCTATTTCAGCTGCATTTCCGCGAATAATCGCTAACTCGATTTCAGCTGGAATATGTCTCGCAACTTCTGTTCGATACGATGTTGCTCCTGCACCAACTGGATCAAACAGTACTGGTACATTGTTCACATTTGCTGATTTACCTGCAAGTAACATTGCTTCTACTTCTTCAGGGCGAAGTGTCCCCATATTTAATACTAACGCTCCAGCAATGCTAGCCATTTCTGCTACTTCTTCTTTTGCATACGCCATTACAGGCGATGCCCCTAACGCTAACAAACCGTTAGCTGTAAAATTTGTTACAACGACATTTGTAATATTATGAACGAGCGGATTAGATTCTCTCACCAAATCCACTACTTTACTAATTTCTTTTATATTCATCATTCTCATCCCCTAACTATAGTGATGGGAGATACACAAAAAGACACTTTGCGCGTACGCAAAGTGCCTGAACATGTGCTTTTACACTCTCCCTACGCTGGCATTATCCAACAGGTTCAAATGGTCAATGACGGATTAGTCATACTCTCAGTTTGCATCCACAAACTCCCATGTGTTTAGTATTCTTCTACTTCAAAGTCTACTCTTATTCTAGTAAAATAACAAGTTCTTTACTTTTCTATTTAATATAGAAGCAACTAATAAAACAATACGTATAATAAATAAGTATCTATTTCTCATAGTCTCATCATGGTGCATATTATGTTCTGTCGCCATCATTCACTTTCAAACAGATGTTATCCCACTAAAAAACGTTCAAATCTGGAGCGAAACTGAATCTCAAGAAGATGTATGCTATAGTTAACGTATGGAAATTTGAAAGGATGTTTTAAATATGTCAAAAAGCGTTGTAATCGCTGAAAAGCCTTCCGTTGCACGTGATATTGCTCGCGTACTGAAGTGCGATAAAAAAGGAAACGGCTACCTTGAAGGTAGTAAATATATTGTAACTTGGGCTTTAGGTCATCTCGTTACATTAGCAGATCCAGAAAGCTATGATGTGAAATATAAAAAGTGGAATTTAGAAGATTTACCGATGCTACCAGAGCGTTTGAAATTAACGGTGATTAAACAAACAGGGAAACAATTTAATGCTGTAAAAAGTCAGCTTCTTAGAAAAGATGTAACTGAAATTATTGTAGCAACAGATGCTGGACGTGAAGGAGAGTTAGTCGCTCGCTGGATTATTGATAAGGTTCGAGTTAACAAACCAATCAAACGTCTATGGATTTCATCCGTTACTGATAAAGCAATTAAAGATGGCTTCGCTAATTTAAAACCAGGTAAAGCATATGACAATTTATACGCTTCTGCAGTTGCACGTTCAGAAGCTGACTGGTATATCGGTCTTAACGCGACTCGAGCTTTAACGACTCGCTTTAATGCCCAGCTGAATTGCGGCCGTGTTCAAACACCTACTGTCGCTATGATCGCTAATCGTGAAGATGAAATAAAGAACTTCAAAGCTCAAACTTACTACGGCATCGAAGCTCAAACAACGAATCAGTTAAAACTAACTTGGCAAGATGCAAACGGCAATAGTCGCAGTTTTAATAAAGAAAAAATCGATGGTATTGTAAAAGGTTTAGATAAACATAATGCTACTGTTGTAGAAATTGATAAAAAACAGAAGAAGTCATTCTCTCCTGGTCTTTACGATCTAACTGAATTGCAACGTGATGCAAATAAAAAGTTCGGTTATTCTGCGAAAGAAACATTAAACATTATGCAGAAATTGTATGAGCAACATAAAGTGCTAACGTACCCTCGTACAGATTCACGCTATATTTCATCTGATATCGTTGGAACACTCCCAGAACGTCTAAAAGCATGTGGCGTTGGAGAGTACCGTCCTTTAGCACATAAAGTATTACAAAAGCCTATCAAGTCTAATAAGTCATTTGTTGATGATAGTAAAGTAAGTGATCATCACGCAATTATTCCAACAGAAGGATACGTTAACTTCTCGGCCTTCACAGATAAAGAACGTAAAATTTATGATTTAGTTGTAAAACGTTTCTTAGCCGTTTTATTCCCAGCATTCGAATACGAACAACTAACGCTACGCACAAAAGTTGGTAATGAAACGTTCATCGCACGCGGAAAAACTATTCTACATGCCGGCTGGAAGGAAGTATATGAAAATCGCTTTGAAGATGATGATGTAACCGATGACGTAAAAGAGCAACTTCTACCTCACATTGAAAAAGGCGATACATTAACTGTGAAGTTAATTATGCAAACATCAGGTCAAACAAAAGCACCTGCACGTTTTAACGAGGCGACTTTACTTTCAGCAATGGAGAATCCTACAAAATATATGGATACGCAAAATAAACAACTTGCTGATACGTTAAAATCAACTGGTGGATTAGGTACTGTAGCGACACGAGCTGATATTATCGACAAGCTATTCAATTCATTCTTACTTGAAAAACGTGGTAAAGATATTCACATTACTTCAAAAGGTCGTCAGTTACTCGATTTAGTGCCAGAAGAGTTAAAATCACCTACGCTAACTGGTGATTGGGAACAAAAGCTCGAAGCAATTGCGAAGGGTAAACTGAAAAAAGAAGTATTCATTTCAGAAATGAAGAACTATACGAAAGAAATTGTTTCTGAAATTAAATCGAGTGATAAAAAATATAAACATGACAACATTTCAACGAAGTCTTGTCCAGACTGTGGTAAACCAATGCTGGAGGTAAACGGCAAAAAAGGAAAAATGCTCGTTTGCCAAGACCGTGAATGTGGTCATCGTAAAAATGTATCTCGTACAACAAACGCTCGTTGCCCACAATGTAAGAAGAAGTTAGAATTACGTGGTGAAGGCGCTGGCCAAATTTTCGCATGTAAATGTGGCTATCGCGAGAAATTATCGACATTCCAGGAGAGACGTAAAAAAGAATCTGGAAGCAAGGCTGATAAGCGCGACGTTCAAAAATATATGAAACAACAGAATAAAGAAGAAGAACCATTAAACAACCCGTTCGCAGAAGCATTAAAGAAATTAAAATTTGATTAAACAAAAAGGTTCCTACCTCTATCGGTAGGAACCTTTTTTTATTAATGAATAATTTTACTTCCTTTTGCGTTCTCAACAAACTTTTCACTCGATTTGTTAATTGGTGTTTTCAATAATAACGCAGCGATAACGATGACTACTACGAACACACTTAATACAAGTAAATCTCTAATAACTATATCCCAAAGCATGCCACCTACTGTTTCACGAATTGCACTAATTGCATATGTGAATGGTAAGAACGGATAAATTGCTTGGAAGAATGGTGGTGTCATTTGAATTGGGAACGTACCACCCGATCCTGCTACTTGAAGCACAAGTAAAATGATTGCCATCGATTTCCCAACGTTTCCGAAAATAGAAACGAGTGAGTACACGATACAAACAAATACTCCGCCAATAAATAAACTAAATAACACAAACCAGAATTTATCGACTACGTACGTACCGAGTAAGAATATATCCCCCATCGATACGATAAATGCCTGCGAAAGACCTATCGTTAAGAATGTTAATAAACGTCCAAAGTATATTTCATGGCTCTTATAATTCGCGCCCTCTTCATGTACTTCTACCGTTAATAACGAAACCATTAATAGTGCGCCTACCCATAATGCAAGCACTGTGTAGAATGGTGACATCGCTGAACCGTAGTTCGGCATTGCAAATAACTTATTCTCTTTTAAATTTACTGGATTCGCGAAGTAATCACTTTGCTTTTCAACATCATTTTTCAATAAGCGTATGATGTCTTTTATATCCTCTTCTGATTCAAAATCACGAATTTTATTTGCTAAGTCTTTAATCTTTTTCTCAGTAGCTGGCATTTCAGCTTTAATATCTGCAATTTTCTTTTGACCATCTACTAAGCCTTTTGATGAGTCTTCAAGTAATTTTTTCACATCTGGAAGCTTCTTATCTGCCTCGCCTAAAATTTGAGATGTATTTTTAGACATCTCTTTTGTACGAGCAATTGCTGCATTGAAATTCGGAGTGATTTCCGAGTCATATTTAGCTAAAATGTCACCAATTTGGCCCGAAACATTTTTAGACACTTGATTAATACTTTCAATAACATCTGCTGCTGGTTTTTGACCTTTATTAATAGCGTCAATTCCTTTATCAGTTAAATCCATTCCTTTTTGCAAACCATCTTTTGCTTTATTTAACTTAGCAATTGTGCCATTAAGATTTTTATCACTATTCACATCGCCCAAAACTTTATTTGTACTTTCCATAACCGGAATCATATCATTAACTAAATTCCATCCTGCTTTGAACTGTCCATTTAACTCATTTAAGGCTACTTTTGTAGAATCTAATCCATTAACACCTTTGTTACTTAAGTCTTCTCTTGCTTTTTCAAGCTCCGTTTTTAATCTGCTGTAATCATTTACAGCCTTATCATATTTTTCTCTACCATTGTCTAATGCTTCATTTGTTTGGTTTACTAAATCATTTGCTGCTTTTATATCTTGATTTAAATTCCCTCTTAACTGCTGAGCGTCTTCTTTTACATTTTCAGCTGTGTTTTTCAATTGCTCAGCTGTGCTTACTGCTTTTTCGAAATCTGCTACAAATGTTGCATTATAATCCTTTTCAGCTTGATTTACTAAATTATTTACTGTATCTAATTTTTGATTCACAGCATCTCGCACATCTTGTTTAACTTCTTGTCCGGAACTAATTAAATCTCCTACATGCTTAACTCTATTGTTAACATCCACCATAGAATTTTTAAGCACCGTTAAACTTTCTACTCTGTTCCCAAAGAACTGTTTACCAAAGTCCGTTGAAGCTGATTCTTTAAAAGTTGTAAAGAAATCAATTAAATATGAAACACTATCAATACGGTCTTGGAGAAGTTTTGAAGCATCCTGAACGTTTTTCTGTGCTACAGCTGGATCCACGCCCTTATTTTGAAGACCATCCATAACACTTTTCACATATGCCGTTCCAACACGAGTAGAACTAAAAACATTATTTACAGTTTGATCAATATTTTTAGCAATATTTTTATACCCCTCACCATTCACTTGCGGTAACGCTGGAATTTCTGGTATTTGTGGTACGTGCGGAATAGTTATATTAGGCAACACCGGGAATTTAGCCGGATCTGGAAGTGTCAGATTAGAATCAAATGATGGATTTTTTAAGAAATCCGTAATTGCTGCCGCACTATCTAAACCTTGTTGCATTATAATTAAATTATTCTTAATTGTTCCAGGTGCACGTTTCAATGTTTCATCATTTCTCGCAAAGAAGTTATCTAAATTCCCTAACGCTTCTTGCCCATCATTCATAACACTTTCTACAACTGGCAACTCTTTTTGCGCTACTTTCACAACATCTTCTGCCCGAGTCGCATCATCTAATGCCTTATCCACAAGTGTATTCATTTCTGGGAATTGTGCTTCTAACTTAAAGACAAGATCCTTGACCTTCTCAATACTCGGTAAGTTAGTTTCTAAATCGATTCCAAGATCGTTGAAGATTTCAAAAATCTCGCCGTTTGCTGTTTTAACAAAGTTTTTACTAATCTCTTCTGTCAGCCCCGATGCACCTTTAGCTGTAATCTTCGGCGCAATGGCATTTACCTTTTCATTTACGTAATACTCAATTTCTGGTTTCTGTGGATTTTCATCCAAGACTGTTGCAATCTTTTCAGAAAAATCTTTTGGAATAGTAATACTTGCAGAATAATCTCCACGCTCTACCCCATAAATCGCTTGCTTTTCATCGACAAACTTCCACCCAAAATTTTTGTCCTTCTTAAGTGAATCTACAATTTCTTTCCCGATGTTAATATCTTTCCCTCTTAAATTTGATCCAGCATCTTGGTTAGAAACTGCAATCTGGATTCCTTTTGTATTTCCATAAGGATCCCAGGAAGCTTTAATGTTAAACCATGCATATAACGATGGTAAAATCATTAATCCTAAAACAATAACAATTGCAGCCCAATGTTTAGCTACATTCCGTAAATCTGTCTTATAAATACGCCAAATTTGTTTCATAGAATTTATCACCTAATTATATATTTTTCCTTCTTTAGAAAATGATACATACATTTTGCAATTATATCACTTTCTACATCGTGGATTAAACGAAAATACACTATTTTTCCCATTAAATATTTCACTTACTTCATTATATAACGAAGTAAAAAAAGTATGCATACAAAATGACCAAATTAGTTTTACATTCAATAATAACAAATATATAGGAAATGTCATAAAAAATACAAGTATTTTCTCTTGGCAATACTTGTATTCCTCAAAAAAATCCTCACAGCTTTTCATCATCTGTGAGGATTTCTTCTATTATATATCTACTTGTACTTCTACACCGAAATGATCTGAAATTACATTTCTGTTCGTACCATTAAAAATGACTTTTGAAGAACGAACTTTTTCACTTTGGTTACACAATATTAGATCGATTCGTAAGTTATGTTTATTTTCATCCCAACCAGCAATCTCACCTTGGACAGTTGTTCCTTCATCCTTCTCTATTGCTAGTTCATATGTGTCATACAAACCTTTTTGCATCATATATTCATAACCTTCACCTTGTAAACGGGCGTTATTATTAAAATCACCCATTAAGAAGGAAAGTTCATTACTATCTACACGCCCCATCAAACGATTAACTTGATCTTTGAATGATTCTTCTTCATCATTCCACCAACCGAGGTGGCAAGAGTAAAACGTTATGTTCTTATCATTATAAGCAATTGTCGCACTTACAATTTTGCGTGTTTTCCAATACGTTGTATCCTTATTTTCTGAAATAAAGAACGTATCTTCCTTTACAACATTATGCTTCGTTATAATCGCTAATCCTTCTTCATACACATCATAACCAATATGAGAGAAATCCCAAGTAATATTGTAATCTTTTACATGTAACGCTTTTAACTCTTCTAATAGTAAAAGTCCAAAATTATCTTCTTTCTTGTTACCGCATACATTTCCAGCTTGTATCGACTGACTTACTTCTTGCAATGCGATGACATCGTACTCTTCTTCTTGAATGACTTTAGCAAGATATTTTATCTTTTCCATTTGATTCTCTTCTTGCCAAGAGTGACAGTTTAAAGTTAGCAATTTCATCTTATTACGCACCTAACATATCTTGAATGTCTGACTTTAATACGTCAGCTTTCGGACCATATACTGCTTGTACACCTTTATCTTTTACGATAAGTCCTAAAGCACCATTTTGTTTCCACTGTGCTTCTGGTGCAACAACATCTAAATCTTTTACTGTTACACGTAAACGCGTCATACAAGCATCTACGTCAGCAATATTTTCTTTACCACCTAATAAATCAATAACTTTTGTTGCTAATGAACCATCCTGTACATTTCCTGTTCCTTCTGATGACTCATCTTCATTATCAATATAGTTACCTGCACGTCCTGGTGTTGGTAAATTGAATTTTTTAATTAAGAAATTGAATAATGTAAAGTTCAGACCGAAGAACACTAATGAAACGATAACGAAATTGATTAAATCTCTAGTTAGTCCTGCATTAACCATCATCGGTGTACGAGTAATTAATTCAATAAATCCAAATGCGTGAACACGTAAGTTAATTAAATCTGCTAATGCGAATGCAAGTCCTGTTGTAATTGCATATACAACATATAATACTGGAGCAATAAACATGAACATGAATTCAATTGGTTCTGTTACACCTGTTAAGAATACTGCTAATGCAGCCGATAAGAACATTGGTTTATATTTTGCACGTTTTTCTTTATCAACATTACGGAACATCGCGAAAGCAATACCCATTAACGCTGCTGTTGAACCAATAACTTGTCCAGCTTTGAAACGAGCTGGTACAACGTTATTTAATAAATCGTTATATGCTTTCGTATCTCCATTTGCTAGTAAATTATTTAAGTCTGTAATCCATGCAAGCCATAAAGGATCTTGTCCTGCTACAATTTGTCCAACTTTTGAACCAGTTAACATCGTATATGTTCCGCCTAGCTCTGTGTAGTTCATCGGAATCGTTAACATATGATGTAAACCGAATGGTAATAGTAAACGCTCTAACGTTCCATATACAAATGGTGCAACAACTGGTGCACTATCTTTAGATGCTGCAATCCAGCGACCGAATTCATTTAATCCACTTTGGATGAACGGCCATAAAAGTGATAATACAATTGCAGTGACTGTAGACCAAACAATTACAACGAATGGTACGAATCGTTTTCCGTTAAAGAATGCTAATGCCTGTGGCAGTTTATTATAGTTATAGTATTTGTTATATAAAGTAGCTCCTAAGAAACCTGTGATAATCCCTACGAAAACTCCCATGTTTAATGCTGGTGCACCAAGTACAGAAGTAAAGTAATCTTTTACAACTAAATCTCCTGCTAATACTGAAGAAACTGTCGCTTTTGAATCCGCTAACATTTCAGCGTTTACGCCAAATATAGCTCCTGTAATTCGGTTTGTTAAGACGAATGCTAATAGCGCTGCAAATGCACCACCTGCGCGATCCTTCGCCCAAGACCCCCCAATTGCTACTGCGAATAAGATGTGTAGATTTGTAATAATTGCCCAACCTATGTCTTCCATTACGCGAGCGATTGTATGAACTGCGTTAACATCCCCAGCAGACATCCCAATTAACTTACCGATAGAAATCATTAAACCAGCTGCTGGCATTACAGCTACAACAACTAATAATGCTTTTCCGAACTTTTGCCAAAAATCAAAAGACGTAATTTTCATCTGTTCTTCCTCCCCTTTATTTATAACAACATAATGATTTAAATTATAATTTCTAGTTTTTTTATGAAAACGATTCCTTATGTTACTTCATTTTTATCTTTACGCAACCGTTTTCATAAATCTATTTTAATAAAAGCGTTTTCACTTTGCAATAGAAATTTATTTTTTTTCATAAAAAAAGATGCTCTAAGAGCATCCTTTTTTATTATGAAATGCGATAAACCCTTGTTTCATAAGGCTTTAACGTGATTGAAGTTACTTGTTCATTTTCCGCAACTTTATAGTTATTTAAAAGCAAACGTTTGCGTTCTAGTGCAAATGAACCCTCATTATACACAGCTTCCTCTTTTGAGATATTGCTAATTACAACGATTTTTTCATCGTTTAATGTACGAGTATATGCATAAATTTGCGGATCGTCTTCTAGAAGTAAATCGTACGTACCGTAATTCAGTACATCGTGCTCTTTTTTCAAGGCAATCATTTTTTTATAGAAATTGAAAATAGAGTTCTCTTCATTTTTCTGCTTTTCAACATTAATTTCTTTGTAGTTTGGATTCATACCAAACCAAGGTGCACTTGTTGTGAAGCCAGCATTCGTCTCATCATTCCACTGCATAGGTGTACGTGAATTATCGCGGCAAGAAGCCCATATAATCTCCATCATTTCTTGATGTGATACGCCCTCTGCAATTTTCTCTCGATATAAATTTTTAATTGCTACATCATCGTAATCTTCAATATTTGGGAATTGAACATTTGTCATACCAATTTCTTGTCCTTGATAAATAAACGGTGTACCGTGCATAAAGAAATACATCGCTCCAAGAGCTGTTGCACTTTCACGCCAATATTGTTTATCATCTCCCCACGTTGAAACGATACGTGGTTTATCGTGATTCTCGATATATAAAGCATTCCACCCTTTATTTTCTAACCCTTTTTGCCATTTTGTTAATACCTTTTTCAACCCTACAACATCAAGGTCTTTCTTCTTTTCTGCATCCCATAAGCTTAAATGTTCAAACTGGAATACCATATTGAATTTACCTTGCTCTTCTCCAACCCAAAGCTCAGCATCTTCAATCTTAACGCCATTCGCTTCACCAACAGTCATAATATCGTACTTAGAAAACGTATTTTCTTTTAACTCTTCTAATAAAGGTTGAATGCCATCCACATTCATATGTTTATCAAAAGATGGTACATACTTTAGTTCTTTTGGATTTGGCATATCCTTAAAACCATCTTCTTTTTTAATATGGCTAATTGCATCCACTCGGAAACCATCAATTCCTTTATCAAGCCACCAATTCACTGTATCGTATAATACTTCGCGAACTTCTTTATTCTCCCAGTTCAAGTCTGGTTGTTTACGCGAGAATAAATGTAAATAATATTGTCCTGTTACTTCATCATATTCCCATGCCGAACCATTAAAAATACTTTCCCAGTTGTTTGGTTCCGCACCATCTTTACCATCATGCCAAATATACCAATCACGCTTCGGATTGTCTTTAGATGAACGAGATTCAATAAACCATGGATGTTCATCACTCGTATGATTAATAACTAAATCAATAATAAGCTTCATATCACGCTTATGAACTTCATCTAGTAAAGCATCAAAGTCTTCCATCGTACCAAACTCATCCATGATATCTTGATAATCACTAATGTCATAGCCATTATCATCATTAGGTGACTTATACATTGGACAAATCCAAATTACATCTATACCTAAATCTTTTAAATAGTCCAACTTTGCAATAATACCTTGTAAATCTCCAATACCATCACCATTTGAATCCATAAAGCTACGTGGATAAATTTGATAAGCAACCGCTTCTTTCCACCATGTCTTATTCATACTAATTCTCTCCTTTTGCATCCCATCAGAATTTTATGCAAACGTTTTCGTAACACTATCATAACAAAATATGAATAGTTTGCAACTGTTTTCATTGAACTCTATGTAGATTCCTTATTCTTATGCTTTATTTATTTCTCACAAAAGCAAATCTCATTCCTCACCTGCTCTTGTCCACGCACGTTACATATGCTCGGTTAAAGATTTACGAGAAAGCTTTATCAATTGGCCCGATATCGACATTAAAAATTGGCAAACTAGTTATTACGGCCCTAACTTTCAAAGATTGCGTAAAGTGAAAACCATATATGATCCTTGCAATGTTTTTCGTTTTCAACAAAGTATCCCTCCTTTTCATACGTAAAAAAGGAAGAACAGAATGCTGTTCTTCCTTTTTACATTGAAAATCGTTCAATTGTTTGTTTCAGGTCCGCTGCTTGCTTCTCTAAATCCTTTAATAATTGATCGATTACTACCATATTTTTAGATTGTTGCAACGTCACACGTGCCACTTCTTGTGAACCAGCTGATGTTTCCTCAGCAATTGCTGCTACAGCCTTTGTTTGTGCTCCTGTTTGATGAATGTGACTCACTTGTTCATTCATATAACTACTAATTTGCTTCGTTGCATCAGCCACTTCCATAACACTTGATGACATCTCTTTTAAAATTAATTCCGTAGCTTCTCCACGTTTTGCCTCTTCTTTAGCTATTTTCACTTGTTCTGTCATTTTCATTGCAACTTGTTGTACTTCATCTTGCATATTTCGTAATAACTGCGATATGTTTCTTGCAGAATGATCGCTTTCATCGGCAAGTTTACGTACTTCTTCAGCTACAACTGCAAAGCCCCTTCCATGTTCTCCAGCACGAGCAGCCTCAATAGAAGCGTTTAGTGCTAATAAATTCGTTTGACTAGCAATCTCACTCACAACAGAAACAATATGTTCTACTTGTTTCATTCGTTCTTCTAACTTCTGTACATTTTGCATTGAATCTTCATTTTCTTTTGCCAATGTTTGAATACCTTGAATTAAGGAAGTAAAGACACGAGTACTATGCCCTAAAGCTTGAACCATTTCTGAAGACAACTCATCAGACTGTTTCGCTTTCTCTTCTACTTCACTTGCAATAGAAGTTGTTGTATCAACGGCAGACACAATTGCCTGAATGGAAGCGGCCGATTGCTCAGCTCCAGAAGAAATCTCTGCAAGTGTCTCAGAAACACCTCGCGCTTGTTTCGTTGCTTCGCCTGTTTGTTTTCTAATTTGCTGTACTTGATTGTTTGTATACGAAAATGTTGTATCAATATTCTTTACCATGCCCCTTAAGTTTCCTAGCATCATATTAAATGCAACACTTAAAGATTTAATCTCATCATCTGTTTTTGGTAATGGAACATCTTCACGAATATCTCCTTCAGCCGCCTTCCTTGCAGCCTCCTCTAACTTTCGAAGTGGTTTAATTAAAAAGATTGCTGCTCCATATGCTAAAATTCCAGACCATACTACACCTAATAACATAACGATAATATTATAAACAGTTTGACTTACATAACTTTGAAAATAATCGTATATCACGTAAATAAAAAATATACTTGTTGAATATGTAATAAAAGCTAAAACTGTAGTAAATAGCATAAGTTGTGTACGTAAGCCAAAGGAAAATGTCTTCCTTTCTTTTTCCATCTCTTCTTTCCCCCTTTTTATAAGCAATATAAGTACTACCTATATATTATTATCCATATTTTCGTTATAGAAAGATATAGGGATTTTAAAAATCATTATTCCCTTGAATATCAAATCACCCGAAAAAAATAAAGGATTCTGAAAATTTATGACTAATAACAGAAATAAGGGGCAACATTTGTAAAATATATTTTGACTGGGGGTTTTGTATGATTCAGGTTCGAAATCTAGTAAAATCATTTGGCTCACTTGATGTTTTAAAAGGAATTGATTTAGAAGTGCAAGAAAAAGAAGTTGTTGTTTTAATTGGTGCCAGTGGTTCCGGTAAAAGTACATTACTTCGCTGTCTTAACTTTTTAGAAATGTACGATGAAGGTGAAATTCACTTACAAGGTGAACGAATTGATCCAAAGCATTCAAATTTAAACAAAGTCCGTGAAAATGTTGGTATGGTTTTTCAGCACTTTAACCTCTTTCCCCATATGACCTCACTAGAAAACATCATAGAAGCACCTATTCATGTAAAAAAATTAGAAACAGCAAATGCAAAGGAGATTGGAAATCAGCTTTTGCAAAAAGTCGGCCTACAAGATAAAGCAGATGTAACTCCCCACCTCCTGTCAGGTGGTCAAAAACAGCGCATTGCCATTGCACGAGCTCTTGCTATGAATCCTAAAATTATGCTATTTGATGAACCTACCTCAGCCTTAGACCCTGAACTTGTTGGAGAAGTATTGCAAGTTATGAAAGAACTTGCTGAAGAAGGAATGACCATGGTGATTGTTACTCATGAAATGAATTTCGCAAGAGATGTAGCTGATCGCGTCATTTTTATGGATGATGGAAAGATTGTAGAGGACGCTCCACCAGCGCAATTCTTTTCAGCTCCATCACATGAACGCGCAAAACAATTTTTACGCAACGTTCTATAATGTAACTTCTGTTTCAAACGAAAAGAACTACATTCATACGGTGCACAAAAATATCTCAATAACATACTTAAAACCATCCGTATGATCAATATATAGGAGGGGTTTTATGAAAAGAAAACTATTAACCATTGTTGCGAGTATTACATTATGTACATCCTTCATACTAGGAGCCTGTGATAAGGAAAGTGCTACTACTTCTTCAAATGGTGAAAAAGAATTTCGTTATGCGATGAGTGGATTATACAAACCTTTTAACTATAAAGAAAATGACGGAAAGCTTGCCGGATTTGATGTGGAAATTGGTGAAGCTCTCGCAAAAAAGATGGGAATGAAACCCACTCCCATTACAAATCCATGGGAAACGCTAATTCAAGGTCTACAATCAAAAAAATATGATGTGATATTAGGAAGTATGGCCATTACAGAAGAACGATTAAAAGCTGTTAGTTTCTCAAATCCATATTATCGCTCTGGGGCCCAGATTTTCGTAGCTAAAAAGAATACATCTATCTCTTCTCCAGAAAATTTGAAAGGTAAGAAAATTGGTGTTGTAAAAGCTAGCACCTTTAAAGATCTTGTTGCAAAACATACAGATCAAATTACAGAATATGATAGCGATATTACTGCACTTATGGACTTAGAGCCTGGACGTATTGATGCAGTAATCACTGATCAAATGGTTGGTTTACGTATGATCAAAGAAGGTAAATCAAATATAAAAGAAGCTGGAAAACCATTAAATCTTGATGAAATGGGAATTGCTATTCGTAAAGATGATAAAGAAATGGTTGAGAAAGTAAATAAAGCTTTAGATGAAATCATTAAAGATGGTACGTATGAAAAAATCAGTAAAAAATGGTTTGGGCGTAATATTCTCGGCGAAGAGGAAAAAACGAAGTAAATTAGCTAGTCAAATGTTTCATACATTATGCCCCACTTTTTATGTGGGGTATTTCATTCCCTACCAAAATCCATACAATATGAGGTGACACATATGTTTGAAATTTTTATGTCTACTTATCCCACACTCTTAAAGGCTACTATTGTCACATTACAATTAACACTAACATCCCTATTACTTGGTTCACTAATTGGATTACTATTCGCTTTTTTTCGAATCTCTAACAATAAGATTTTAAATAGTATTGCTCATGTATATATCGCCATTATTCGTGGTACACCTTTAATTGTTCAAATTGCCATTCTCTATTTCGGTATTACATCGATTATTGTCTTCACTCCTTTTTGGGCAGGAGCAATTGCTTTAGCAATCCATAACGGTGCATATATTACTGAAATTTTCCGCGGTTCCATTCAATCTGTCGACCGTGGACAATTGGAAGCTGCTCGTTCTTTAGGTATGCCTTATCCTTTAGCAATGCGCCGTATTGTATTACCGCAAGCATTTCGTCAATCTCTTCCTCCTTTAGGAAATCAGTTTATTATTGGATTAAAGGACTCCTCTCTCGTTGCATATGTAGGATTGTCCGAATTATGGGGATCAGGTTTATCAATTGCTGCAAGTAACTTCCAACAATTAGATACATACATAATTGTTGGTTTATATTACCTCGTACTTGTTCTTCTATTTACTTATTTTGTTAATCTTTTAGAAAAACGATTACAACGAAAAGAAACAAATTCAGTTCAATTTAGCAAAAAGAATAAAAAAGAAGTCTCTTTATAAAAAAAAGCAAGCCTGAAATGGCTTGCTTTTTCACTGCAAAATATATCAATTTTTACTGATTTATTTTTTTAATACTCTCTTCTTCCTCTATATGGTCCTCACGATATGAAATATTATGAGGATCTAGTCCATTTCCTAAAGAACCATAGAAATGCTCTCTATGCGGATCCACTAATTCACTTCCTTGATAATACACACGTGGTGTATTCCATAGCGCTGCCAAAGCTTTTGTCATTGGCATCTCATGATAGCGTTCCGGCCACATTTCTTTAATTTTCTCTTTTACTAACGGATAGTATTTAGAGCTCATAGCAGGGAACAAATGGTGTTCTGTATGATATGAGAAATTGAAATGTAAAACGTCTACCCAGCGCGGCACTGTTACTGATAAACAGTTCGCTAACGGATCATTTACTGGAACAATTGGATTTAAGCGATGATTTGTTGCGATATATGCCATTACAATAAAGTTAGCAATTAACAATGGAATTACATATGCAAATAACCATTTTCCAGGTCCCATAATAAACAATAAACTAATCCAAACAGTCCAAGGCAAAAGAAGTTGAAGCCATACAGATTTTTGATTGGATGACTTAAAATCCTTTATAAAATGAAAGAACATTCGAGTCGAATGTAACGTAAATTGAATGGTTAGTGACAGAAAACTAAAGAATGAACGAACATGAAGAGGCATGTGATATACCCAGCTTAAAAACTTACTCTTTTTCAGTTTCTCAAGTGTAGGCCATGCATCTGGGTCATTCTCTTCATGTTGTGTATGAACATGATGCGTTGCATTATGCCACTTTCTCCAAAGCTTCGGGCCAGTTGATAATGGCATAAATGCTATCGCGCCTAAAAAATCACGAAGCCATGCTTTTCTTACAACAGTTCCATGTAAAATTTCATGTCCTAAAAATCCAAGTGAAGCAAAACATAATCCAAGAACAATCGCAATTCCTAGATTCGCCCACACATTCAATTCAAATACACCAATCGATATTAACCCCGCCAATGCCACAAGCAAATAAGCGAGTCCACCAAATAAACGAGTAGGAACTGGTTTAAATGCTTTTTTCGGCAAATGTGGTGATACACGTGCTGCATACCACCCAAACGTATGAAGCTCCTTCATCCTTTTGCCCCTTTCTTATGCCGCGCCTTGCGCAACTTACATATATCAATTCTTGCTTCCAGATTGATGTTACTAGGTGATTAAAAAAGCATCTATTATAAGGAAAATATACTCACTCTATCGTCACTTATTTTTCGCTTTTATTATCAATGAAAAACATTTCTCTTTTTACTCTCTATCAACCTTTCCACATGATGAATCATATCAATAGAATTTCCATATTGTCAATAACTTTTATGACCTAGTAATAAAAGTTGGTTATATTTTTATAATCATACTTTATTCCACTAAAGAAAAAACATAGATTTTATAAGGTTTTACCCATTATGCATATACATATGCTGACATACTATTGACTCTATCTTATTCAAGAAACCTCGGTGTAAACAACAAATAAACTCACCTGAATCTAGCTTTACACAACTCCTATCTCTTCATACCGATAATATTAAATAATTATATCAAAATAATTATATCTTTCTTTTAATAAAAATAGACTCTTTCTAAAACAGCACACATGAATTTCATATCATATGGAAATATTAAAAGGAAAATTGTTCTAAAATCGGGAGGTTTCTATAATGAAAAGCGATACATTTCCACAACTGCCCTTATCTTATTGGATTGAATCTACTCAGGTCCCTGCTTTTCCCCATTTATCTGAAGATACAAAGGCAGAAGTTGCTGTTATCGGAGCTGGTATTACAGGTATTACTACTGCCTATTTACTTGCAAAAGAAGGTATGAACGTTGTTTTAATTGATTCTGGTCTTATTTTAAATGGAACGACTGGGCATACAACAGCGAAGGTAACAGCACAACATGATCTTATTTATGATGAATTAATCAATCATTTCGGTGTGGAAAAAGCGAGACTTTACTATGAATCAAATAATCATGCTCTACAATTTATTAATGAAACTGTGCAAACATATAAAATCAACTGTAATTTCTCAAATGAAGATTCATTTTTATATACAACTACTGATAATGGATTAAGAAATTTATCGAAAGAATATGAAGCCTATCAAAAATTAAATATACCTTGTGACTATGTTCAATCTCTATCGATTCCAATTCCAGTACAATCTGCACTTGTCATGAAAAATCAAGCCCAATTCCATCCCCTTCTTTATTTGAAAACACTTTTAGAAAAGTTTGTAGAGATGGGTGGAAAAGTTTATGAACAAACAACAGCTATTGATGTGGAAAAGGGTGATTATCCACAAGTCATTACAAAGGGCGGACATCGCATCACTTGTGAATATGTTGTCTCTTGTTCACATTTTCCTTTTTATGATGCGAATAGCTTTTTCTTTACGCGAATGTACGCAGAACGCTCTTATGCTCTTGCCATTAAAGCAAAAACAGATTATCCAGGTGGCATGTATTTAAGTATTGATGATCCAAAACGCTCCTTACGCTATACAACAAATAATGGAGAACAATTAATTTTAATTGGCGGAGAAAGTCATAAAACAGGACAAGGAATAAACACGATGCTTCATTACGAAGCACTGTATTCTTTTGCGGAAGCAACGTTTGGAGTAGATGAAGTTCCCTATAGATGGTCAGCACAAGATTTAATCACGCTAGATAAGCTTCCTTATATCGGACATATTAACGAAAGAAATCCAAATATATTTGTTGCAACTGGATATCGTAAATGGGGAATGACAACTGGAACTGCTGCCGCTCATTTACTGAAGGACTCCATTCTAAAAGTCCACAATCCCTATAAGGAACTGTATGCACCATCACGCTTCCATGCAAATCCAGATATAAAAACATTCCTCTCCCAGAACATTGATGTTGCGAAACATTTAATTGAAGGAAAGATTGAAACCGCATTACGTAAGCCAGAAGATCTCGAAGTTGGTGAAGGATCTGTCGTACATGTTAATGGGAAACGAGCAGGTGCTTATAAGGACAAAGATGGTAAATTACATATTGTCGATACAACTTGTACACATCTCGGCTGCGAAGTTGAATGGAATAATGGTGATTGTACTTGGGACTGCCCTTGCCATGGTTCCCGCTTTTCAATTGAGGGAGATGTTATGGAAGGTCCAGCAGATCAACCGTTAAAACGAGTTGATAATGAGTAAACAAATAAAGAAGTTCAACAGGATTCCTGTTGAACTTCTTTATTTGTTATAAAACCTTTTCAGATAAACTTCGACATAAGAAGGGAAATATTAACATCAAATAAAATAATATATTTATCTATAAATAAAAGGAGGGAATATTATGCAAACTTCAGCTCCACCTTATCTAGAATCTACAAAAACTATCTTTTCAAGCTCTATTACAAAACTTGTTGTTTTTATTTGTTGGCTAGCCATTCTAGCTGATGGATATGATTTAGGTATTTACGGTGCCGTTCTGCCAAAGCTCCTAGAAGACAAAAGCTGGGCACTTTCACCGGCACACGCTGGTACAATTGCTAGCTATGCTTTATTTGGGATGTTTATTGGCGCTATTCTAGTTGGAACCATTACAGATCTAATTGGACGAAAATGGACGCTTATATGCTGTTTAGCACTTTTCTCCATCACAATGGGCCTTGCTGCACTTGCTCCTTCCCCTGAATTATTTGGTTTATCTCGATTTATCGGAGGAATCGGATTAGGCGGTGTTATTCCAACAGCTTCAGCACTTACTGTTGAATATTCACCAAAAAAGCGACAATCTTTTATTTACGCTCTTATGTTTACTGGCTATCCTTTAGGTATCGTGTTAGGTGCTATTTTGTCTATGTTTATGTTAGAAGATTTCGGATGGAGAATTATGTTTGGCATCGGAATGATTCCACTACTCCTCATTCCTTTCATCATTCGTTATTTACCTGAATCCATTCAATTTTTGTTATCACGTAATCGCCAAGAAGAAGTGGACCAAATCCTTAATCGTTTTCAAATTGAAATCAATGCAAAAGAGGAAACTCATCAAGCCCCATCTAATATAAGAAAAAAAAATGGATTTCTTACGTTATTCTCAAAAGAGTACATAAAAGCGACGCTGCTTTTTTGGATTACTTATATAATGGGCATGTTTTTAATATACGGTTTAAACACTTGGTTACCGCAGATGATGCGCCAAGCAGGATACCCTCTTGGATCTAGTCTATCATTTTTACTTATGCTAAATATTACTGCCGCAATCGGTGCATTATTTGCTGGAGCAATCGCGGATCGTATAGGGGCTAAAATTGTTATTAGCATCTCCTATCTTATG
This sequence comes from Bacillus cereus group sp. MS39, assembly GCF_040448665.1. NCBI lineage: Bacteria > Bacillati > Bacillota > Bacilli > Caryophanales > Bacillaceae > Bacillus > Bacillus cereus group sp. MS39. Next base: position 5,001,547 of record NZ_CP123058.1, read on the forward strand.
GCAGCTATATGTATTGGACTATTAACAATTAAACCATCTGTTACAATCATTTATCTTTTAATCGGCCTTGCTGGAATTGGATCAGTCGGTATTACTCAAATATTAAATGCATATGTAACACAATACTTCCCATCCCATATCCGAGCTACCTCCTTAGGCTGGGGACTTGGACTTGGCCGAGTTGGTGCGATTGCTGGTCCTATTCTTGTCGGTATTATTATGACAATGCAATATGACTTAGCATGGAATTTTTACTTATTCTCATTCGCGGGTCTTCTTGCAGCTATATCTGTTTTCTTTATTCCTACAAAATAAAAAAAGAGCACAAACTCACTTGTGCTCTTTTTCATATACTTCAAACAACATATCTCGAAACAATGTATTTAAACTCTCAATATCGATTCCTGATCCCTTTTCAATTCCTTTTACATATTGCTGATAGTAATGAATTTGTTCTTCTAAAAATTGATTCAACACCTCAATTTTTAATCCAACATCTAATTCAGTACCTGCCTTTTTCTTTATTAACAACTGCTCAATTTCATTTAATACGCTACGTTCTAACGATAATTCTGTAATCAATCGATCGAATTCTACAGGTGGTAAAGTTGTTTTCTCCTCTAGCCACTTACAAGCTAAAATAGGACGCAATACATAAAAGTATTTTTTCAATTTTACGTTCTCACCTTGCAAAAATTCACGATAATTTTTTGAAGCCATATGTAAGTAATGATATATCGTTGCTTTTGGATCAAAGTGCTTATCACTCATTTGCTGAAGCTGTTCTGGAAAATGAGAGTTTTTCGAATAGAAAATCGGTGATCGAATCCATTCGAGTAAAGCTGGGTTTGACTTTGCGAATAACTGTAACGCCTTTTTAATATCCCATCCGCTTATATCTAAATCATCACTAATCGGATACTCAATTACATCTCGTTTATCATGAATTGATAAATACCACTCTACCGGATGCATATAGACAAATCTAACATCATAATCACTATCTTTCGATGGAAATCCCCAAGCACGACTCCCTGATTCCACTGCAAATAAAATTTTCACATCATTCTCTTGTTCAATTCTTGCTAACTCCACTCTAATTTTCTCTCTCATTTCATACCCTCTCCATTTTTTGATTATTTCCTTGGAAATTCGACAAATATACTGCTAATTTTACTACATACTAAAATAGCTGTCAGAAAATTCCCGACAGCCTACTAAAATCCTTTATTTTTTACTTGTTCTTTTCTGTTACACTAACCGCAATTCGTTCAAACTCTTTTTGAATCTCCTCTTTATATGCATCTACTTTTGAAAAATCCATAGCAGCAATATATATTCGTTCTAATTTATCACGAACTGATTTCGCTTTCGCTAAGAAAGACATCGCTTCATTCATTTTTGCTTTATATTGAATCGACACGTCACGAATTTCTGTCGCATACTTCTCATCTGTCCCTGGTGTCACAATCAAGGCATACATATCTATAATTTCATCACCTTCGCGGCTCGGAAAATATTCATGTGGTGCGGTGCTATCAAAAATTGCAAACCCTAATTCTCTTACGATAACCATATCAAGACTATTTGGATCAAATCCACAATGATATACTTCAACTTCAAATCCTTTTTCTTCTGCTGCCTTAGCTAATTTTTTAAGCATTGTTGATTTCCCAGATCCTGGGCGTCCTTTTATAAAATAACGATGTGGTAATCCCTCTGTTAAATTAGGAACAAAATCAACTGCTCCTTTCGGTGTAGCTGCCCCTAAAAACCGATGTTTCACAAGCGATTGTTTCCCGCCTTTATCTGTAAATAACTTCTGAATCAGCTGATCGGTTAGTTCATTTGCTTTATTAAAATCAATATTATTAATATATATTTTCTCCCACTCGTCATGTATAACTAGTGCCTCGTTAAAACAAGCGTAAGCAGTTTGAAAAGCCTTGCTTGCTTCTGAAACAAATCGTTCAATTTCCACCTTCTGCTTTCTTAATTTATCTGAGTCCCAAGCAACCCCTAAATTAATATACTCTTCGACAACTCCTGGCATTTTCGGCTCAATAACATGCGGCGATGTTCCATCAACAATTCCTACTTTTAACTTCGGGATAATTACACCATCAACCGATTTATTATCAGAAGAACAGTGCAAAAATTCAATATCATATCCTTTTTCAACCCACTCACGGCCTATTGCTTTGATTAAAGAAGATTTCCCGGTTCCAGGACCCCCCTTTAAAATAAATAACCTGTTTAGCCCTTTTAAATTCTCGTCGTATAAATTATGAAATCCTCTAGCTGTATTTCCACCAGCGTAATAATTCAATACATTCCCTGTCACTGCACTCACTCCTTCGCAGCATTCTATTTACATAAGCTACAATATGCGAGCAACTTTATTTGGGTGAATACCTATTTTGTATTGCGCGAAAAAAGGAAATGAATTACAATTTAAAAGTAGTGAATATTCAGAAACGAAAACTTAATATGTCTTTATCAAGAGAGGCAGAGGGACCGGCCCTTTGACGCCCAGCAACCTCAGTTTATACAAACTGAATAGGTGCTAATTCCTGCAAAATGCATTGCATTTTGAAAGATAAAACGTAACTATTGTGTACAAAACTCATCTTTCTTGATTATGAAAGGTGAGTTTTTTATTTCAAAACATATATTGGAGGTATTTAAAATGAAAGTAATTGACCTATCACAAACATTTGAAAACAATATGTCCCAATTCCCTGGAACACCAAAAATCAATTTAGGAGCCATTACAAGCGTTGAAGAGACAGGCTATCAAGTTACAGATTTTCATTCTGTCGTTCATGTTGGCACGCATTGTGATGCTCCTGCTCATTTCATTTCAGGCGCAACGACTATTGATCAATTACCCCTAGATCAATTTATAGGCGAAGCTGTTCTTATTGATGTAACTCATGTACAAGAACGAAAACTACCTAAAGAAGTATTACACAACGCTGACATAAAAGAAGGTGATATTGTCATTTTCCATTCCAATCTATCTACGAAATGGAATACAGAAGCATATGAGAAAGAAGCTTTTTATCTTTCTGAAGAATTAGCTGAAGAACTAGTTCAATTAAAAGTAAAATCTGTCGGTTTAGATTTCATCTCTCCTGATGAGGTAACGACAGAAACATCGCCAATTCATCACATACTACTTGGGAATAATATTTATTTAATCGAAAACTTAACCAACTTAGATGCAATTAACACGAAACGTTTCTTTTTCTCAGCGGCACCTTTAAAAATTAAAGATAGCGACGGTGCTTTCGCAAGGGCATTCGCTGTAATTTTTTAAACAAACTATACAAAAAAGCAAAGATCATCACTGACCTTTGCTTCTATTTTTTTTATTTAAACTAAGAAAGAATTGCTCGACACGAGGACGTAACCAAGCTAAATAATCTTTCTCTTTCTTCTTTGTACAAGCTATTTCTTCCCCATCTACCATTCCGACAAGCTCTAGCTCTAACAGTTGCCTCGTAAATGCTAACATATTTATTTCTTCGTCTGGATACTCTTCTTTTAATTTCTCCTCAATTTCCCCCAATAAAAAACCGTCACGCATCATTGCCAATGCATCAATCCAAAGTGGCGGCATTTCATATTTTTCTCCTGTAATTGTATCTTTTACAATATAATTCTTTTGCTCTTTTCGAAATTGAATCGTGTGTAAACATACAGTCGAATTTAATGTTAATTCCATCATACCACCTCTTTCATAATATCTGCATAGAAAAAAGGATGCGCGTGCACCCCTTCTTTCTCTAACACTACCGAACCGTTACATGAATAACAAATCTCATGTCGATATTTTCCTCCATTATAAACGAAGTATTTTATAAAAAAAACCCTTCTTGAAACATTTTATAAAATGTTTATATTTACACAACAAGAACACTTTTCTGAAAAATATTTTCCTCTAGCACATTATGCTGTCGGTAAAAAAAATTTCCTCTTTCGTTCCTATTCCCATGCTACTTTGAATCGCGATACTTCCTTGATGTTCCTCAATGATTTTATATGTAATCATTAACCCCAGTCCCGTACCATTCTCCTTTGTTTTGTAAAAAGCTTTACCGATTTTCTCTAACAAATCCGTTAATTTTTTTAAATACTTTAAAAGCTTCTCTTTCCTCATATATCAAGCTTTTAAATTTGTTCATATAAATACTCCTCATACTCAATACAAAAGCTCTACATATTATCTCCTTAAATTATAAGTATGAAATTGCTTTCAGGGTAAGATGTAACCTTATCATACGAAAAGGAAGGAGATTTCCCCTTCCTTTTCGTCACAACTTATATCCATCTTACCCGATCATGTAGCAATCCATCCGTAAAGTCATTTCCGCCCACTACAAAATCCTTCATATATAAATTCAAATATTCCCCGTACTTACTCTCTGTATTTAATAATAATTCCTCTACATAATAGGCACCTTGTTTAAAGTTATCGAACAGTAAACTACACAAGCCAGCATAAATTCCGCATCCTACTTGGAAGTAAGTCGCATTCGTTTTATATTTATGAAAAACTTGACTGCTATTCATCACGTTATACATATATGTCTCGCTATTTTCATAAACGAGTAATACACCTACTAGATCCTCGCCCGCAATCTCTTCTTCGGCTGGATTAAATACTTTACGATTCCAATTCCATAAATCTTCTACTTGATCTAAGTTCTGTCTAATTACATTAGTCGTATACTCATTAATTCGGTAAAGAAAACCCACTTCCATATTGAAGTTTTTTCCTAAAATTAAAACTTCCTCATGTGGCATTAAACAGCCATAAAACTCTTTCTCTCCTAACTTTACTTTATACTCTGAAGCATATACATCTTCATAAAAATAAAGAGGACGATGCTGACTCATATACATCGGATAACTCCATATCGCTTCATCTAGAAATCGCTCTACTGCCCATGAAGCATAAAGTGTATGAGGCTTTATCAGTGCTGTATCATTCAAAAATGACGTATCATGTTCTACTATATAGCATGCTCTTGGCTTTTCTTTTGGCCGCTCCTTCATAAGTTCAACAACCATCCATTGAACAACACCTGGATTCATACCTGAGCCTATAATTGCTTTTGTATTTGTAAATTTCTCTTTCTCCTTCTCAAACCTCGTATATCTTTCCGTAAGCTGAAAGCCGATTAAACTATCGTCCTGATCTACTTCCTCATTTTCCAAAGCTGAATTAATATAACAAATTCCAAGTTCATTACAACAACTTAATACTCTGATTGTATCTGCCCCCGAAACATCAATAACAACACCCGTGCTTTTTTCTTTCAAATGTTGTTTGAATTTCACTACATCTTGAAGGTCAATTTCATATAAAAACAATTGATCTTTCAAATTTGGAAACAACTCACCATAATAAGCCCTATCTTTTTGTTTTATATCAACCAAATGAAATGTAACATTCTTTATCGCTTCATAAATCGGGTCTTTTTCATTTACTATCGCTTGATTTAAAATTGCTAAAACTGCTTTTGCTGCTCCACCAGCACTACCAAGTAATGTAATCGATAACGAATTTGGAAACTGCTCCACAAACAAAACCCCTTTAATATATTAGTTGAGCAGTTCTCCCTCAAAAAATAAATTGAATATATTACAAGATGGCTCGTACATATTTTTTATAATTTCGCACAAGATTAGCTCTTCATAGATAAAGCTAACATATTTATATTCAATTCATTTTTACCCTCATATTCAAATCAATCTAAACAAATAGGCTCGACCTTTTCTTCTACATATAAAAGAAAAAGCCAGCCCTTTCAACTCGTCTACGGACAATGGACAGATTTCACATGTTGAATATTCACATACATTTTTGCATCACGTGCTTTTAATATTTCAATATGCCCCTCATCAATCTTCGCCATCTTTCCAATCTTATTAGACTCCTCACCTAAATCGAACACCATAATTTTTCCAGCCATTTTAATAAGCTGCTCTTCAAATGTTCTAGCTAACGTAATATTTAACGGATTCACGGGGAGTTCATTTTTATTGAGGGCATACGGAACTTGATTTTCTTTATACGGAATTAACCATTTCAAATGCTTTAAAGATATATATACTGTTTTATAAACTGGACTATAAAAAACAATATAATCGTTCATTACACTTGTAACATAACCGTGTATTGGAGCATTTCCTGCTACATAAACTTCTGTAAAAATCCCTTTAGAAGTACTTAATACTTTTCTCAAAGAAATGGAAGGGGATTCCCTCTTAATTACAGAATCCACATCTGGTTTTGATATCTCTTCATCATATGGTCTTAAAAACTTATAATATTGTACATGGTATAAAGATATATATACGTAGTCTTGTCCATTGTAAAGAACAACAATATCATTTCCTACGTCTATTAATACACCTTTAAATCTTTTTTCACCAATTAATTTAACATATATATTTTCTCCAATACTTTTGTTTAACTCATTCATCTGTATCCTCCTTCCTATGAATTTTTACTCTCCTATTCTCCATTTCAAAAAATAACCAGGGGCAATGTTCTGTTTTTTAATAGTAAGAAGCCCTTTTTCATATATCCAAAAATAATTACAGAGAAATATGAAATCATTCTTCACTTTCAATCATAATGCCCCTTTTATTTATTAAACATTATTCTTCTTCAGTCTTTTTGTTTTTAACTATTTGACTCACGCTCTTAATATGGGAATTAATCACATAAATGACCTCATCACCGTTAACTAGTGTAATATTTCCATCATGTATATCACTCAATAAACCTTCCACACACTCTGGTCCACCACGATTAATCTTTATCCATTTATACTTCAAGTCATTTAATACATCTAAAAAAGTATCTTCTTCCGCATAAAAACATGAACCATATTCTCCTTGTGCCTCTTTTACTTTTCTGACTAGACTCTTCACATGTTTCAGCTGATAATACACTAATTCTCCATGAGGTAATTGTAGTGTAAGGTAATCTTTTCCTAACAATGACAGTACACCTACTCGACTTTCCGGTCCACGAAGATTTACTTTTACATTCTCACCAACTAAACCTTTGATTTGATCACAGCATAATACATCCTTCAAATTCATACCCTCCTTTCTGTTTTATCTTCCTCTACTTGATTGTCTTAGTGCGCGAGCTCGACTTGAATTATTGCTGTTTTCATTACTTTTCTCATTGCTACTCTCATCACTCTCTCCACTTACAGATGCATTATAATTAACACTCTTAATATGAGATAGTGTAATTAATACAACTTCTTCTTTAATAATCAATGTTACATAACCGCCAGAAACATCTTGTAAAATACCTTCAATTTTCTCTGGTCCACCACGGTTAATTTTCACCCAGCGGTATTTGAAGCTTTGAAGTAGCGTTTCAAAGTCTTCTGCAATGTCTTCTTCTCCCCATTCTAAATCACCTACTCCACCATCTTTCGTATTTTGGGTAATGCTTTTCAGATGGCGAAGCTGGTAGTAATGGTTCTCTCCTTTTTCATTCTCTAATCCGAAGTAGTCCACACCTAATGATACTATTGTTCCTTTTTGAGATTCTGGTCCACCTCTGTTTACTCTTACATAAGATCCAATTAAGTCTTTCAAAAAATCCCAATGAAATAAACTCACGAGAAAACCCCTTCCATTAATTTATAAGCTTTTGCACTGATAGTATATGTATCTGTACAGGTTACGTTCTCTATGTTTGTCCTAGCTAGAAAAAAATATGCTTTTAACCTGGTAGACTAATACCTATCAAACTCCCGAAAAGCCCTGGAGATTCCTTAAAATTTTGATATCTTGAAACAAAAAATCCCGTATGAAGATACATTTCTGCATATCTTCATACGGGATCTCCCATAGTTTAATCTTCGTCTTTAACATCCATATCTTCTGGAATTGGTTCGTTCAATATATCTTCCACTAATTGCTTATATTTTTCCATTTGTTCTAAATGTGTATTGAATTGTTCTTTATTTAATAAATATTGCTCTCCATCAAATAGTGCACGAATTTTCTTTTGCTGAATTAGCTCTTCAATATACGATTTTGGTAAATTCAAATACTCCGCAGCTTCTTCTACTGTTATATACAACGCGTTCATTCCTTTATTATTTTTTTCATATATACTGTATCTTACTTTATTTTTGTAAACAAATAAAAAAGATTTTGTAAATGCAATTTAAAAAGAAGGTGGATGCATTCCATATATTGTATAATAATATAGTAAGGATTTTTTAAATATATAATGGTATTACCCATTTACACAAAGGAGAGTTAACATATGGCTACTCGTCACATCATTACAATGTTAGAAAAAACATTACAATTTGAAACAGAAAACACAATTTCTCATTTAACTACATCTTTATCTGATCGTATTCTTTCTCAAAGCGCAGTAATACATGAAAACAATTGTTACCATACAATTGGGGAATGGTACAAAAATCACTTTTTATTCCAACAAGATGATTTCCTTTGGGCTAAATACGTTTTCTATGACGCATATTGTGAAGCTATAAAGGAACAAGGACATCTTACAAAACGCGTCCGTCAAATATTAGAATCATTAGCTCGAATGCATGGAAAACAGTACATTGCTTCTATATTAAATATGCCATTTCCTAACGAACGAGCTAAAGGGACAGCATAATGTAATACTGTTCTGCGGCAGCAAAACATAGATTCATTGTTTTCTAGGGAGATTTACAAATAAAACGTTCATATCACATGAACTGATGAAACCGGTGTCATTACAATGATTGAAAATATAGTAAACAGGAAAACCCCCATTTACCTCTCTCGTCACTCGAAAAGAGAAGTAAATGGGGGTTACTTGTTTCTTTATCCTGCTATATTAGTGCGTAGCCATAATCAGCGGAGAATAGCCCCACTGATTACAGTTTCACTTTATTATTTCATCATCTGCTTGATCAATTCACGATTTCTCTTCGTAAATACTTCATTATGCGAAGAAACCATTCCGTACTCACTTGCATCAGGTTGAATAAATTGTTTCGCTTTATTTACAGCATTTCCAGCATCTTGGAATGCTCCCGCAATTAAGTGTAATTTCCCTTCGTGTTTTAAAATATCTCCCGCAGCATATAATCCATCTACAGAGGACTCACTATTCGCATTACCTGCAATATAATAATTATCTATAATTGCAACGTCTAACTCACTATTTTCTAATAACGTAATGTCACGTTCATATCCATGGTTAATAATCACTTCATCAATAGGTAAATGTGAAATTTCACTTGTTTCATGATTCGTTAATTCTACATATTCGATCGCTTCATGATTATCACCAGCAATGAGTTTTGTAATCGATGTATTAAAGAAACACTCCGCCGAGCTGTTCAGCAGTTGTTTTACTTGTGCTTCATGACCAGATAATTCTTCTTTTCTATATGTTACATACACTTTTTTCGCAATTGGTTCTAATTCATTTGCCCAATCAACAGCAGAATTTCCTCCGCCGGAAATAATGACCGTCTTACCTTTGAAACGCTTTAAAGATTTCACTGTATAATTTAAATTAGATACTTCAAATCGCTCAGCACCTTCAATTGATAACTTTTGAGGTTTCAATATACCACTTCCAGTTGCGACGATAACTGTTTTTGAAAAATGTTCTTCTCCAGTGCTTGCTTTTAACGTAAAAGTGCCATCTTCGTTACGAATAATCGATTCTACTTTTGTACTTAATACCACTTCTGGCTTAAATGTTAGCCCTTGCTGTACAAGTTGTTCAATTAATTTATCACCTGTAACTGGCAGCAGCCCTCCTACATCCCAAATCATCTTCTCTGGATAAACATGTATTTTCCCACCTAACTGTGGTTGAAATTCTATTATTTTCGTTTTCATCTCTCTGAGTCCACTATAAAAAGCTGAATAAAGCCCTGCAGGTCCTCCGCCTATCACAGTTACATCAAACAATTCTTCTTGATTCATTCGTGTCACTCCTCAGCCACTAGTCATTGATTATCATTCTCAATAAAATATAACCTGTTTCCGCAAAATTTACAATCAAAATTACTATTGACAATACACCTATATAAAATTATATTATTTAAAGAATCAATAGTGATAATCATTATCAATTTGTTAATAATTAGCAAATTTGAGATTACATCTTCTTTTATTAATATGGTTAATACTATATTGTAGAATCTCATATTCAAGATTTTTAATAAGCATTTTGCATTACCACTACTCTTTCAAAAAGATTACAGTTAAACAAATTGTTATATACACATATCATCTATGTTAAAGGAGAAAAACAATGAAAAAGTTATTTATTTCACTAACAGTTCTTTTCGTTCTTGTTATGAGCGCTTGTAGCAATGGCTCTACAGACAAAAAGAACGATGCAAAAGGTAGTAAATCAGAAACAATTACATACCAATCTGAAAATGGTAAAGTAGAAGTTCCTGCAAATCCAAAACGTGTTGTTGTTTTATCATCATTCGCTGGTAACGTAATGTCATTAGATGTAAATCTTGTTGGGGTAGATTCATGGTCTAAACAAAACCCACGCTTTGATAGCAAACTGAAAGATGTTGCTGAAGTATCAGATGAAAACGTTGAAAAAATCGCTGAACTAAATCCAGATTTAATCATTGGTTTATCAAATATTAAAAATGTTGATAAGTTAAAGAAGATCGCTCCTACTGTAACGTACACTTACGGAAAAGTTGATTACTTAACACAGCATTTAGAAATCGGTAAATTATTAAACAAAGAAAAAGAAGCAAAAACTTGGATTGATGACTTCAAGAAACGTGCACAAGACGCTGGTAAAGAAATTAAAGCAAAAATCGGTGAAGATGCAACAGTTTCTGTTGTAGAAAACTTCAACAAACAACTTTATGTATACGGCGAGAACTGGGGCCGTGGAACAGAAATTCTGTACCAAGAAATGAAATTAAAAATGCCTGAAAAAGTAAAAGAAAAAGCATTAAAAGAAGGTTACTACGCATTATCTACTGAAGTATTACCTGAATTTGCTGGTGATTACTTAATCGTAAGTAAAAACAAAGATACTGATAACTCATTCCAAGAGACAGAATCATATAAAAACATCCCAGCAGTAAAAAATAATCGCGTATACGAAGCAAACATGATGGAATTCTATTTCAATGATCCACTTACATTAGATTTCCAACTAGACTTCTTCAAGAAGAGCTTTCTTGGTAAATAATACAAACATGAGGAATTCTTAATTTAAGAATTCCTCTTCCTTTATTCTATGAACAGAAAAGATGTGAAACGAATGACAAAAGATCACGACAATCCACGTTCTATAGCTTTTACATACAAACTAATTTTGAGTATAATTGCATTCTTTCTTATTTTTATGGTAGCAATGGTATTAGGTGCTGCAGATACTTCAATAAAAGACGTATGGTTAGCACTTACTTCCTCCGCTAAAGGGGACAAAATATCTATTATTCGCGAAATACGTTTGCCACGTGAAGTTGCTGCTATTTTTGTAGGAGCTGGACTTGCTGTTTCTGGAGCAATTATGCAAGGATTAACACGAAATCCACTTGCAGATCCTGGATTATTAGGGCTATCTGGTGGAGCAAATGCTGCACTTGCACTGACACTTGCTTTCAATCCTTCCATCAGCTATCTTTACTTAACATTTGCTTGCTTTATCGGTGCTGCAATTGGCGCAATTATGGTATTTGGAATTGGTATGGTGAAAAAAGGCGGGCTGTCCCCTCTTCGAATTGTATTAGCCGGTGCTGCCGTTTCAGCATTTCTACTCGCAATTTCAGAAGGAGTCGGCATTTACTTCAAAATTTCACAAGATGTATCGCTTTGGACTGCTGGGGGCGTAATTGGAACTACTTGGAGCCAATTGAAAATTATTATTCCAGTCATTTCAATTAGTATCTTTATCGCTATCTTACTAGCAAAAAAATTGACAGTTCTTAGTTTTAGTGAAGAAGTGGCTATTGGACTAGGTCAAAAAATTATTGTTATTAAAACCATTCTATTTATCATTATTATCTTACTTGCTGGTGCTTCTGTAGCGCTTGTCGGAAATATGGCATTTATCGGTTTAATGGTACCTCACATGGTACGCCCAATTGTCGGTCCAGATTACCGATTTGTTATACCGATGTCAGCAATTGCTGGAGCTTCCTTTATGCTACTTGCAGATACAATCGGACGTACTATTAACGCTCCATACGAAACACCAGTTGCCGCTATTGTCGCAATTGTAGGGCTACCATTCTTCCTATTCGTTGTACGTAAAGGAGGAAAAACATTCTCATGATGCAATCTATTCTAAGAAAACAACGTCTTATTATACTCGCTTTACTAATACTGACCATCACCACCATTGTAGTTGGAATGGGACTTGGTTCAGCATCTTTATCCTATGATCGACTACTCCCAACATTAATGGGACAAGGGACTTTTAAAGAGGAGTTTGTTTTATACTCTTTAAGACTACCTAGAATTGTTATTACATTATTAGCTGGTATGGCTCTCGCTTTATCAGGGGCTATTCTGCAAGGAATTACTCGAAATGATTTAGCTGAACCTGGTATTCTCGGAATCAACTCTGGGGCCGGTGTTGCTGTTGCTATTTTCTTTTTATACTTTCCAATAGATGTAGGTTCATTTCTTTACTTACTACCTGTCGTTGGATTTATCGGGGCATTTCTGACAGCTGTTCTAATCTACGTATTTTCATACAGTAAATCAACTGGACTTCAGCCGGTGCGATTAACATTAACCGGTATCGGTTTTGCATTTGCACTATCTGGAACGATGATTGTCCTTATTTCATCCGCAGATCGTATGAAAGTAGACTTTATTTCAAAATGGATTGCCGGAAATATTTGGGGAGATGACTGGATCTTCGTTTTAGCAATGCTCCCATGGTTAATCGTATTAATTCCGTTCGTTTTCTATAAAGCAAATCGATTAAACATTCTAGCATTAAACGAACCAGTCGCAATCGGTGTTGGAATTGAAATTGAAAAAGAACGCAGATACTTATTAGTTGCAGCCGTCGCGCTTGCAGCTGCAGCTGTTTCCGTAACAGGAGGAATTAGCTTTATCGGACTAATGGCTCCTCATATCGCGAAATCTTTAGTAGGTCCAAGACATCAAATTTTCATGCCTATCGCCCTTTTAATCGGCGGATGGCTATTGCTATTTGCTGACACAATCGGAAGAAACATCGTTGAACCTAATGGCATCCCAGCAGGTATTGTCGTTGCTTTAATTGGTGCCCCTTACTTTATGTATTTGTTGCTTAAGAAGGCGTAAAGAAACCCCCTCAAGATTTTTTCTTGAGGGGGTTTTTATTTCATTCTACTGCTGTCCATACCCTTCAAACTTCTTCGCCAAATTCGCCATCTCATCTTCTGGCAATAGCTTCGGCTCTCCGACGCTTTTCGTTTGATAATAAATTTGCGCACAAAACTCAATTTCTTCTGCAACAGTAAACGCCATTTTTATGTTATTTGCACCTGCAATTAAACCGTGGTTCTCAAGTAAAACGGCACGGCGATCAATCATTCCTTCAAAAGCAGCATCTGCCAGTTGCTTCGTACCAAATGTTTCATACGGTGCACAGCGAACATTCGGGCCTGCGAAAGCAATTAAATATGATACAGCAGGAAGCTCCCACCCTAATGATGCAATCGTCTTTGCATAAGGTGAATGTGTATGCACAAGCGCATTTATATCTTCACGATTTCTATAATAAATAAGGTGCATATCGAGCTCGCTTGACGGTTTTCTCTCTCCCTCTACCACTTCACCATCTAAGTTTAATATAACTACATCTTCAGGTTTTGTTTCATAATACTCTAAACCACTTGGGCTAATCGCAACAAGACCTTGTTCACGATTAAAAATACTAATATTGCCGCCTGTCCCCTTTGTTAAACCGCTAGAAATCATTTTCTTTCCATACGCTACAATTTCTTCTCTTTCTTTTTGTAATAACATATACATCCCCCTAAGTATGAAGCTTATGATGACTGACTTTTTAAATCTATCTACTTATTGAAATAGATTTTTTAAGTTCTCCGTAAACGGTGCTTTTACAATCCCTTTTTCCGTAATAATCGCTGTTACATTTTCATGTGGTGTGACATCAAATGCCGGATTATATACTTTACTTTCTTTCGGAGCAGAATATTGTCCGAAGCGATTAATCACTTCAGAAGCATCTCTTTCCTCGATTGGAATTTCTTTTCCTGTCGGTGTTTTTAAGTCGATTGTCGGTGTTGGTGCTGCTACATAAAACGGAATGTTGTAGTATTTCGCTAGAATAGATACGCCTAATGTCCCAATTTTATTTGCTACATCACCGTTTGCTGCCACACGGTCACATCCAACGATTACCGCATCAATCTTTCCTTGTGACATGACCATAGCCGCCATATTATCCGTAATAACAGTAACATCAATCCCCGCTCGTTGTAGTTCTAATGCTGTTAACGTTGAACCTTGTAATCTTGGACGTGTTTCATCTGAAAAGATTTTTAAGTCCCATCCTTTTTCTTTCGCTAAGTACATTGGAGCTGTCGCAGTCCCATACTTAGTCGTCGCTAACGCACCAGCATTACAATGTGTTAATACACCCATTCCATCATGGAATAACGTTAATGCATGTTCTCCGATTTGACGGTTAATTTCTTCATCTTCTCTATGAATCTCTTTTGCCTCTTCTAGTAATCTATCTTTCAACTGAGCGATTGATAAGTGCGCGTTCTCTGCCACGACTGTCTCCATTCTTTCAAGTGCCCAAAATAAATTTACTGCTGTTGGCCTTGATGTTGCCAAATATACACATACCTTTTTGACTTCCTCTATAAAGTCTTCCATCTTACTTTGAGTAACTTCCTTTGTTCCTAAATACACACCATACGCTGCCGAAACACCAATCGCTGGTGCTCCTCGTACTTTCATTACTTGAATGGCATCCCACACACTTTCAGCTGTCTTGAAAGATTCATAGACAACCTCATTCGGTAATAATGTTTGATCTAATAAAACTAAAGCATCATCTTTCCACTGAATGGGTATTAATTGCTCTTCCATCATCTTCTCCCCTTACTTCGCGTAGTGCATTGACTGTTCTTTTAACGTTTCTACAAAACTTGTGCCTGTTTTATATTGATTAGCCCGTAAAATAAATTTCTTCGCTACTTGAAGACAAATGCGTTCTGCTCTAGCACGTGCTTCCTCATTCTCGATACAAGTAATATCCTTTACTTTCGCTAGCCCAACAATACGACGAATTAACTCAAGGCCCGTCACTGCAGCTGTATCCTCTAATACAGATTGTAAATATACTTCGTTAAAGCCTTCTTCCTTCGCCATAATCTCGGTCACATGAATATTCCAAGCATCTAAAAACTTCTTCTTAAATAAATCAATTACCTCTACCATTGTCGATTGTAGCCAACCCATATACGTATCTTTCTCAGCTCCAAGCGCCATGGTCGCATCTGCATTCACCCAAGCAAACATTAAATTCGCCATTACATTCCCAACGTCATATCCCATTGGTCCATAAAAGGCAAACTCAGGATCAATAATCTTCGTGGAATCATTTTTCACAAAAACAGAACCAGTATGCAGATCACCATGAATAAGCGCCTGTGCATTCGTCATAAAAGAAAACTTAAGTTTTGCTACTTCTAAACGAAGCTCTTTATCACTATAAATATGCTCTCTAATCCATCCTTCATTTAACAGAAATAACTCGTTACGCTTATTATGATTTGTAAATGGCTCAGCGTAGACGAGGTCTTCTGTAATCTCACATAATTCAGGATTTATATAATTCTTCACAAGTTCCTTCTTCTCTTTATGATTCATTACAACATCCGATGTTAATAAGAGTGTGTTTACCAAAAAAGTCGTTACATCGTCAGCAAGCCTCGGAAATATTTGATGATTTATAAGTGCTGTACGTAATATTGTATGGTCCGATAAATCTTCCATTACGCAACAATTCATCACACTATCAAACAAATATACCTTTGGAACAAGCCCAGGTGCTAACTCCTCCTCTAACTGCAAAACATCCGATTCTATACGAATACGATTCGTCGACAACTTAAACTCGTCTGAAATGCGTGCTGTATGCCCAGCTTGCTTTACAATGACAGAAATCTTCTTCTGTTCATCCCAAACACGGAATACATAATTTAAATTACCATCGCCTATTTCTTTACACTGTAACCCCTTTGCATCCTCAAACTTACATAATTTCTCTTTCACATATACAATCACATCTTTAGCTTCCATTAAAAAATACTTCGTGAACTTAGACATGGTTTCCCCTCCACACTAATTGTAAGCGTTTTCTAAAAGCTATAAAAAATAATAGGGTGAAATTTTTTCAACCTATATTATATCTCCTTCTTTTTGAAAGGTATATCTAGGTTTTATTATATCTTGTTAACATCTTGAGTCAATGTTTCTATATTACTGCAATATGCTTCCTAATTATATATTTGAGATGACAAAAAATGTTCAAAAAGATTCTAATTCATTTTATTTTATTTATCGCACAATTCTTTGTAAAATAGAAATAAGCAATCCTTTTCAAATCCACAACTTCTAAGAAATATTCCCTTCCTAACAATTTATACTTACACCATGTCTCTAACATACGCACTACTCTTTTACATACTCGTTGAAAATCGATTACATGAAAACTACCTTTTAATTCTCTAACAACCTTAATTGAGAATAAATATTAATTAAATTGATATAAAGTTGGTTTATTCTCTTGACAAAATAACCACTTCTATATGATAATTAATATCGAATTAGAATTATTATAGTTAATTAAAAAATATATTTTATGAGCACACTATTTTTTGATGCTCAAAACCAACATTTAGGAGGAATTTTAATATGTTATTAATCGGCACAGAAGTAAAACCGTTTAAAGCTAATGCTTACCATAATGGAGAATTTATCCAAGTTACTGACGAAAGTTTAAAAGGAAAATGGAGTGTAGTTTGTTTCTACCCAGCTGACTTCACATTCGTTTGCCCAACTGAACTTGAAGACTTACAAAACCAATATGCAACTCTTAAAGACTTAGGCGTTGAAGTATACTCTGTATCTACAGACACTCACTTCACTCACAAAGCATGGCATGATAGCTCAGAAACTATCGGCAAAATCGAGTACATCATGATTGGTGACCCAACTCGCACAATCACTACAAACTTCAACGTTTTAATGGAAGAAGAAGGTCTTGCTGCTCGTGGTACATTCATCATCGATCCAGACGGCGTTATCCAATCTATGGAAATCAATGCTGACGGTATCGGCCGTGACGCAAGCATTCTTGTTAACAAAATTAAAGCAGCTCAATACGTACGTAACAACCCAGGTGAAGTTTGCCCAGCTAAATGGCAAGAGGGTTCTGCAACACTTAAACCAAGCCTTGACCTTGTAGGCAAAATCTAAGGAGTTCGATCAAAATGATACTAGATGCAGATATAAAAACACAACTATCCCAATACCTTCAGTTAATGGAGAACGATATTTTACTTAAAGTAAGCGCTGGAGACGATAACGTATCTAAAGATATGTTATCTCTAGTAGACGAATTAGCTACTATGTCATCTAAGATTACAGTAGAAAAAGTTGAATTAGAGAGAACACCAAGCTTTAGCGTAAATCGCCCTGGTGAAGACACTGGTGTCGTATTCGCTGGTATTCCATTAGGACACGAATTTACTTCATTAGTGTTAGCTTTACTACAAGTAAGTGGACGCGCTCCAAAAGTTGAACAAAAATTAATCGATCAAATTAAAAACATTCAAGGCGAATATCATTTTGAATCTTATATCAGCCTAAGTTGTCATAACTGTCCTGATGTTGTACAAGCTCTTAACGTAATGAGCGTTCTAAACTCTGGTATTACACATACTATGATTGATGGCGCTGCATTCAAAGAGGAAGTAGAAAGCAAAGACATCATGGCAGTACCAACAGTTTTCCTAAACGGCGAATCTTTCGGAAGCGGTCGTATGACACTTGAAGAAATTTTAGCTAAAATGGGTAACGGTCCAGATGCATCAGAGCTTTCTGATAAAGATCCATACGATGTTCTTGTTGTTGGTGGCGGCCCTGCTGGTGCAAGTGCAGCGATTTATGCAGCACGTAAAGGTATCCGCACTGGTATCGTTGCTGAGCGCTTCGGCGGTCAAGTAATGGATACTATGGGTATTGAGAACTTCATCAGCGTAAAACGCACTGAAGGTCCTAAGCTAGTAGCAAGTCTTGAAGAGCACGTAAAAGAATACGACATCGATGTAATGAATCTACAACGTGCGAAACGTTTAGAGAAAAAAGAACTTATTGAAGTGGAACTTGAAAACGGCGCTATTCTGAAAAGTAAGAGCGTAATCGTTTCAACAGGTGCTCGCTGGCGTAACGTTGGCGTACCAGGTGAAGCCGAGTTCAAAAATAAAGGTGTAGCATACTGCCCACACTGTGACGGTCCATTATTCATCGGAAAAGACGTAGCAGTTATCGGCGGAGGTAACTCTGGTATTGAAGCAGCTATCGACTTAGCTGGTATCGTTAAGCACGTAACTGTTCTTGAATTCATGCCAGAATTAAAAGCTGATGCTGTATTACAAGAGCGTCTTAACAGCTTACCAAACGTAACTGTTCTGAAAAACGTTCAAACGAAAGAAATCACTGGTACTGATAAAGTAAACGGTATTTCTTACATCGATCGTGAAACTGAAGAAGTTCATCACGTTGAATTACAAGGTGTATTCGTACAAATCGGTCTTGTGCCAAACACAGACTGGTTAGGCGAAACAGTTGAACGCGCTCGCGGTGAAATCGTAACAGACAAGCACGGCGCTACAAACGTACCAGGAGTGTTTGCTGCAGGTGACTGTACAAATAATCCGTACAAACAAATCATCATCTCTATGGGTTCAGGTGCAAACGCAGCTTTAGGTGCATTTGATTACTTAATCCGTAACTAATTTATAGACGTGAGTAAAGAAAAGCAGGTGCCAAGGCACCTGCTTTTTTATATTCTTAATGTATACACTAAAAATCTTTCATTCCCATTTTTCTCATAAGCACCAGGCAACCTTACTTCCCTCTTCAATTCAAACGCAGTCTGATTCTCCAAGAAGAAAATATAATCTTCAGAAGGATAGTATAAAATAATATCCACTTCTCTCTCTGTTTCCTCTACCGAAAGCAAAATGTTATTTACTACATTCATAAACACTTGTATAGAAAATGGATTAAAGAAATAAAACCGATTATCACGTGGATTAATCTCATATTCCTGCGCTAAACAACATTCAAACCGAATTTTATCTTTACTGTTTCTTACCTTTCGTGCATAACGATCAAGATTATCCATGGCTTCTTTATAGAACTCTTCATTCATTTCAATTCCAACCGCTGAAGCACCACACTTATGGTGCATGTAAAAGTTTAATCGTCCTTTTCCGCACCCAAAATCTACAACCTGATCGCTACTTCTTATTTCATATTGATTCAATAACTCATCTAATCCGCTATATGGCGTCGGTTCATAACGGTGATAATGCATAGATTTATTAAAGCCCTTTTGCTCACCGACAGTTTTTATATGTAATACTGCATCGTAATATTGTTCGTTCATTCGTCTTCTCCTATTAGAAAATGGTACTTATTATTATACACCATGTACTGGAGACTCATTTTGCATCAAGCTAACTGGTACGTGAAATTATATCAACGTTTTTTTCAATATATCGATGTTTCAACAAGGAATATCGACTTACCGACAAATTCCTACAAAAAAACAGGAGCTATCTAGCCCCTGTCCTCTAATACTTTCAATACAGTTTGTTTCAATATTTCTACTCCATCCATAATACAACTATGATCGAACTTCATATATGGATGGTGTAATCCAGGTTGTAGGTTGGCCCCTAGTCCAAGCATGACAGCTTTTAAATGTGGTCTCTTCACTGTGTAGTAATGGAAATCATCGCTTCCTGTCGTATACAGTGGTCCAGTGCATCCCTCTTCTCCGTACACTTCAAGAATGCCTTTTCGCATAAAGCGCTCAGCTTCTTCTGACACTTCAGCTCCTGGCGCGAGATCGATCCACTCATAAGATACTTTAGATCCCATTGATTCCGCTGATAGAATTACTCGCTCTATTTTTTGCTTCAATTCATTTAGTAATATGTTATTTTTTGCTCTTACATCTAAACTAAAATGCCCGTTACCTGGAATGATATTTAAATTATCTCCACCAGCTTGACACCTTGTCATCTTCACTGAGTATGAACTTTGCGGTGGTAGCCATATATTTTTCAAACCGATATTGATCATAGAAATGACATCAATTGCATTTATCCCTTGATGCGGGCGTGCCCCATGTGCATCATCTCCATGAATCGTTCCTTCTAAAAATCCTGCTGCTCCGTGACGAATAGATGGGGCAGCTTGTTTCAAAGGTAGTTCTTCAATCGGTCTTAGATGAACACCAAATAAGAAATCAGCAT
Source organism: Bacillus cereus group sp. MS39 (assembly GCF_040448665.1). Taxonomy (NCBI): domain Bacteria; kingdom Bacillati; phylum Bacillota; class Bacilli; order Caryophanales; family Bacillaceae; genus Bacillus; species Bacillus cereus group sp. MS39. The sequence goes on from NZ_CP123058.1 coordinate 5,022,135, forward strand.
CATCCACAGCACCCTTCTCTACCATCTTTAAAGAACCATTTCCTTTTTCCTCTGCCGGCTGAAAAATAAATCTAACCGTTCCACTATCCCATCTCATATTTTTCAATTGTAAAATAAGCCCCATCACAATTGTCATATGAGCATCGTGACCACATGAATGATTCGCTTTAAACTCTCCGTCCACTTCTTGCCAAAGTGCATCCATATCGGCACGAATTGCAATAACTGGATTTCCGCTTCCAATTTCAGCAATCACGCCTGGGCAATCATCAAATATTTTATATGAAATTCCTTCTTCTTTTAAAAAGTTAGTAATATACGCTGTCGTTTCATACTCTTTCCAACTCACTTCAGGGTTTTCATGTAAATGCTGAAAAATTTCAATTAACCGCTCTTGTAATTCTAATGTTTTCAAAGCTACATTCTCCTTCCCAAATTTCAAAACCATTCAGGTTAATTATACTTATGAAAAACAGATGTTTTTATGAACATATTGAATTTTAAGAAAAAAGTCAATTGTTTATTTTTAAATACGATCGACAACTTATTTCTATTCACTTTATAACGATAGAACATTCCTTATTTTCTGTTTTTTTATTGACGCTCATATCAATTTTTAGTTATTATAATTTAATAACGTCTATTTTGCGACAATTCTAAAAATACAAACATACATAATGAGGAGGCAATTTATGAAAAAAGAAATACCTTTTGGCGTAGCAATAATCCCTATTATCATTACAGTTGCAGTTATGATGGTTACAATTGTTGTATTAAAACAAAGCCCTCACGTCCCACTTATTATCGGTACAACCGTTGCTTCTATCGTTGCTTGGCGTTACGGTTACAAATGGAACGACATTGAAGAAGCAATGTATAAAGGAATTCGCCTCGCATTACCCGCTATCGTTATCATTATTCTAGTAGGTTTAACGATTGGTGCTTGGATTGGCGGCGGAATCGTCGCAACAATGATTTATTACGGTTTAAATCTTTTAACTCCATCACTATTTTTAGTTTCAATTACAATTATTTGTTCTATTGTTGCATTAGCTATCGGTAGCTCTTGGTCTACAATGGGAACAATTGGGGTTGCAGGAATGGGAATTGGCCTAAGTATGGGAATCCCCGCTCCAATGGTTGCCGGTGCTATCATTTCCGGTTCTTATTTCGGCGATAAAATGTCACCGCTTTCAGACACGACAAACTTAGCTGCAGGATTAACAAATACAGATCTATTCACACATATTCGTCATATGTTATTTACTACAATTCCAGGTTTAATTATTACTCTTATCGTTTATGCGTTCTTAGGAAGAAGCTTCGGCGCTAACGATATTGATGCACAAGGTATCGATCAAACGTTACAAGTATTGCAACAAAACTTTGTTATCTCACCTTTCCTATTAATCATACCTGTAGTTGTTATGGTATTGGTCGCTAAAAAGGTTCCTGCGATCCCGGCTATTCTCGTAGGTATTATTTTAGGATTTTTATCACAAGTCTTTATTCAAGGTGGTTCTGTCTCCGCATCTGTCGGTGCACTCCAAAATGGGTTTGTCATAGACACTGGTAACAAGCTAGTAGACGAACTCTTTAACCGCGGTGGCTTAAATTCGATGATGAATACAGTTTCTATGACAATTGTCGCTATGACTTTTGGAGGAGTATTAGAACATACTGGCATTCTTCGCTCAATTGTAAATCAAATTTTAAAATTAGCGACATCAGCAAAAGGACTTATCGCTTCTACTATCGCATCTTGCTTTGCAACAAACCTTACTTGCTCTGAACAATATATTTCGATTGTTGTTCCTTCAAGAATGTACGCAAATGCATACACAGAAAAAGGACTACATTCTAAAAATTTATCCAGAGCATTAGAAGATGGCGGAACATTAACTTCTGTTTTCGTACCTTGGAATACATGTGGTGTATTTATACTCGCAACACTTGGAGTTGGCGCATTCGAATATGCTCCTTATGCTATATTGAATTTCATCGTACCTATTATTTCAATCATTTACGGCATAACTGGTCTCACAATTACGAAACTATCAGACATTGAAAAAGCAGAACTATTAAAAAAACAAAAGGCACAACTAGAAGCTTAAAGATACCGGTAAATTCATTTCATATATTGCGCGGGGGCGCCCTTGTTGATAGGGCATTTCCTCGCCGCAAATATGAGCATACCCATAATCAACTAGTTTCTTTAATAACCTTTCTGTCGATCGCCGAGTCACTTGTAAGTATTCAGAAAGATCCGCTGCTGTAAACTTCAATGACGGATGTGATTGACTAAATTGAATAATTTTTGATAAGTTTGCTGGACTCAGTTTCGTTTCCTTCGCTATTTTCATGAGTTCCGGGTTGTCATTCTTCAAACTTTGTACTCTCTGTTCTTTCGGGAACGGACCAAATAGTTCTTTATCACTTGTTAGTATATAAAAACAGTGGTCTATTGGATTATTCTTCGCAAAACTTTGAGCGATTTTAGCATTTTGCTCTGCTTCCTTCACAGTTTTTCCGTAACCAAATCCAATAGCTATCGTTCCTTCTATACTCGCAAATAAATTATTTATCATATTTGTTTTTATAATCGATTCAATATCACCACGAGTCGTATACAAAATGAACGTCATTTCATCAACTTTTTTAAATGAACCACGTAGTTCTTTTGAAATGACATCTAATTGCTCAAGCATACCTTCTCGTAATTCTAAAGAAGAAATCATACAAGCACCAACAGTAGCTGAATGGCTTTTTGCTAACTCAGCTTTTATTTTCGCATCTTTTAACCCATGTATAATGGATTGCTTCGGATCTATCATACGCTCTGAAGGAATACCTATTTTTTGAAGTTCATCATAGACAGCGTGAATGCTAGTTAAAGCTAAATGAGCATCTCCAGATTGATATTTAGCTACATGAAAATCAATAACTCTATTTATTTCATCTTTACTCCACAGCATATTTTCATAATCTAACACTTGTGGACTTTCTTTTATACCGATATCATGGAACACATTTGTAATGAATGAGCGGTCTACTAAATCAATTGAAATGTTATGTGGTTGAATACGTTGATGATACATGACAGAAAGAATGGAAGATGCGACAGTTGTCTCGTCTTGCTGTAAGTACGTACTTGGAATTCGTAATTGTTCTCTTATTTCTTTTGCCATATAATAAGGTAAAGCACCTGAGAAAAAGATGAAATCACAAGGCTTTAAACGCTTCAAAAGTTCAGAAGATTCCGCCGGATGGAGGTAAATGTATGAATCAATCTCTATTTCTTCTAGTTTATGAGCAATAGGTAAAAGATTCTCCATAAACTCCTTTGAACCGACAACTGCAATTTTTATCATCATTTTCTCTAACTCCTTATCATTAATTAACGACTATTTAACGTCAACTATATCAAATGTACAAAACTATTGTAAACAGGAAGGGGTTTCTATTCAATGAAAATTACAGCTATTCATCTTTACGCAATTCGTTTACCACTTCGCAATCCGTTTGTTATTAGTTATGGTTCTTATTCTGATATGCCTTCTATTATCGTCAAAATGGAAACAGATGAAGGCATTATCGGTTACGGTGAGGGCGTTGCTGATGATCACGTTACAGGCGAATCATGGGAAAGTACTTTCCATACTTTAAAACATACACTTGCACCTGCTCTCATCGGACAAAATCCAATGAATATCGAGAAAATACACGATATGATGGACAATACAATTTACGGTGTGCCTACTGCGAAGGCCGCGATTGATATTGCTTGTTTTGATATAATGGGCAAAAAATTAAATCAGCCTGTATATCAATTAATTGGCGGGCGCTACCATGAAGACTTTCCTGTCACTCACGTCTTAAGTATTGCTAATCCAGAGGACATGGCAGAAGAAGCTGCCTCTATGATTCAGAAAGGTTACCAATCTTTCAAAATGAAAGTCGGTACAAATGTAAAAGAAGATGTAAAACGTATTGAAGCTGTACGTGAACGTGTAGGAAGTGATATCGCGATTCGTGTTGATGTAAACCAAGGGTGGCAAAATAGTGCAAACACATTAACGGCCCTTCGTTCATTAGATCATTTAAACATCGACTGGATTGAACAGCCTGTTGTCGCAGACGATATTGACGCAATGGCTCACATTCGCTCTAAAACAGACCTTCCGCTTATGATTGATGAAGGATTAAAAGGTTCTCGTGAAATGCGCCAAATCATTAAATTAGACGCGGCTGATAAAGTGAATATAAAACTAATGAAATGCGGCGGCATATATCCCGCTGTAAAACTCGCTCATCAAGCAGAAATGGCCGGCATTGAATGCCAAGTGGGATCAATGGTCGAATCATCTGTTGCCTCTTCCGCAGGGTTTCATGTCGCTTTCTCAAAGAAAATCATTACGAGCGTTGAACTTACAGGTCCATTAAAGTTCACGAAAGACATCGGAAACTTACATTACGACGTACCATTTATTCGCTTAAACGAAAAGCCAGGACTCGGCATTGAAATAAATGAAGATACATTACAAGAACTAACCGTCTTTCAAGACGTTGTACGCTAAAGGAGGACTATCATATGACGGTTCTATACGAAGGAACATTAAAACAAAATAACGAATCATTTCATGTTACATTACTATCACTAGAGCACATCGAACAAATTTTATCACTACAAAACATCGTAGTGGAAGCACTAGAAGATAAAAGTCGTTTACAACCACTCTCACAAGAAGAATTTCAATACATTCTAGAAGGAAACGGCATGATGATCGGTGCTTTTATCGAAAACGAACTCATCGCATTTCGCGCTCTACTCGTCCCTCCTATCGATGATGAACATTTAGGGCTTGATATTGGCATAGCAGAAAGCGAACTACATCGCGTCATCTATCAAGAAATTTCAAATGTTCACCCGAATAGCCGCGGAAATGGGATGCAAAAAATATTAGCGACAGTCATCATGGACGAATTACAAAAAGAAGATAGCAAATACGATTACGTTTGCTGCACCGTTGCTCCTTTTAACATTCCAAGTTTAAAGGATAAATTTGCGCAAGGAATGGAGATTGCTGCATTGAAGAAGAAATATGGCGGGAGTATGCGCTATGTTTTTGTGAAGGAATTGCGTGGGGACAAGGAAAGAAATTGGACGGATGTTAAGAGTGTTCCGATGAGTGACGCTGTTGGACAGCAGGCGTTGCTTTCGGAAGGGTATCGTGGGTATGAGATGGTAAAAATAGACGATACTTTTATTGTGAAGTTTGGACGATAATCTATAAGTAAAAAGGAAGGGGTATCCCTTCCTTTTTACTTTCTCTTCACCAAACGATTCTATGGTAACTGAAATTATATCAACGATTTTTCGAGTATATCTATCATTACTCACAATATATCAACGATTTTTCAAATATATCTATCGTAACTTACAATATATCAACGATTCGACGATAAATTTCGATTTACCGATAAAAATCGATATTCCTTACTAAACCGTCATCTTCCAACTAGATAACGCTAACCAATTCTCCATTTCCTTATAATCGGGCATTATCTTCCCGACAAGACGCCAAAAAGAGCGATCATGATTTAAATGAACCATATGGCACATTTCATGAACAACTACATAATCAATTACTTGCTGTGGTGCCATCGCTAACTTCCAATTAAATGTTAGCTGTAAATTTGAATCACAAGTTCCCCACGTACGACTACTATCTGTAATACGAATAGAACGTGGTTTTGTTTTGAAGTTACTTTGATGCACTTTAATACTCTTCTCTACTAATGACTTACACTGCTTATAGTAAAATCGTTTTAAAGCCTGCTGGACTTTCTCATCCTTAAGCTCTTTCACATAAATATGTAGCTTATTACCTTCAAACACTGCATTGTCTTGCGTAATACTTGCATCTTGAGAAATCTGTATCGGATACGTATTCCCTAAATACAGAAAACCCTCTCCTTGATCATAATCCTTTTCCTGTGGTCCAAGCGCTCGCTCTTGCATTTCCTTACATGTTTTCTGAATCCAATCCCACTTCTCCTCCAGCAACTGGACTAAGTATTCAACAGGTGTCCCTTTCGGAGCCTGCACTTCCACATTTCCGTACGAATCTACAAAAAGACGCACCGACTTTTTCTTTTTATAAGTTATATGAAAATTAATTGTCTCACCTAAATATGTATGTACCATTTCATCACCTAGCATATTATTTTTACAAATAAAAAAGAGTAGGCTACAAACGCCCTACTCTACCTATTATATCATTTGCTGCTTTAACAAACTCATTACCCTCTATACTTTACACCTAATCCCTTAATGAAATTCCTTGCGTATCTATCGCCGCACTCTTTGTAATTTTTATGGCCTTTCTTTCTTAATAGGGCTCCTAATTCTCCCTTTGTTACTATAACGCCTACGCTATCTAATATATCAAGTACATCCTCACTCGTTAAAGATAGTGCAATTTTCATTTTCTTTAGAAGAAGATTATTCGCACTCTCTTTGCTTTGTACAGGTGCCGGTTGTCCTGGTTTCGGATCTTGCTTCCCTCTTTTTAAAGTAATAAATCCATTGAAAAATGCCTCTAACATCATCATATCGCATGTTTTTACGTACTCATCTTCGATTACATCATCATTTTCAGCTTCATGCTGAGGAGCTCTCTTTATTTTTGTAAGCATATCAACTACGTCTTCTTTCGTTACTTCCATACCACCAAGTTTAAAGATTTCTACCATATCTATATCTCTTATATCTAAAGCGTACCTTACTCTTTTTAATATATCGTTGTTGCTCATTGCCATTGTTTTGCCTCCTGAAATGTTAAATATAATAATGCTTTTTAGCATGTATAAATTAATGTCGTCAAATTACTACTTTAACATTTTAGAGGTAGGTTTTGTAGTCTTAGGTGGATTAATGCTTGTGGGGATGATTTTATTTATTATTAAGAGATACTTCTAATAACGAATTTATTGTATTAGAAATTAAGAAAGGTCCTATCGATAGAAACACCTTCAATCAAATACTGTAAAGAGTATTTTAGTTAGTAGTGGGATAGCTCCTTCCTTTGAGGATGATATTAATAAAGCAAAAAAGGATGGGGATTTACTATTAATTAACACACTAAAAAATGGACTAACCTGATATAGGTTAGTCCATTTCTTTTTATGCAACTCTAATTTAGTAGGCAACTCAAACGTAAATGTTACGCAAAATTCAGGTGAAATAGATTGATTATGTTTACTTAGGTTTTACTTTTTATTTGTGGTACGGTTCACCTTAATTAAAATGAAACAGTGTAACTTTCAAAAGTTACACTGTTTCACTACCTTCTACCACATTAACACTCGCCTCAAACTTATCAAGCAACGCACGCACTTCATCAGTCGATTTCGTACTCATCAATTGATTTCTTAGTTCAGCAGCTCCAGGGAAGCCTTTTACATAAATTTTGAAGAAGCGATGTAATCCTGTAATGGAGCGTGGTAGTACTTCTGCATATTGATCTTGAAGATCAAGTTGTAGTCTTAAAAGATCAAGGTGTTCTTTACTGCTATGCTCTCTTGGCTCTTTTTCAAAAGCAAATGGATTTTTAAAGATGCCTCGTCCAATCATTACGCCATCAATACCGTATTTTTCAGCAAGTTCCAGCCCCATTTTACGATCAAGGATGTCTCCATTGATTGTTATTAGCGTATTTGGTGCAATGCGGTCACGTAATTTTTTTATTTCCGGAATTAGTTCCCAGTGCGCATCTACTTGGCTCATTTCTTCTCTTGTACGTAAGTGAATAGAAAGGTTTGCAATATCTTGTTTGAAAATGTGCGTTAACCAATCTTCCCACTCGCTTAACTCTTTAAAGCCAAGTCGTGTTTTTACGCTGACAGGTAGTCCGCCCGCTTTTGCTGCTTGGATAAGTTCTGCCGCAACGTCTGGACGTAGAATAAGGCCACTCCCTTTTCCTCTTGATGCAACGTTCGGTACAGGGCATCCCATATTAATATCGATACCTTTAAATCCTAGCTCTGCCATACCAATACTCATTTGGCGGAAGTATTCAGGGTTATCTCCCCAAATATGTGCCACGATCGGTTGTTCATCTTCTGTGAAAATTAAACGGCCACGTACACTTTTCATACCTTCTGGATGACAATAGCTATCCGAGTTTGTGAACTCTGTGAAGAATACGTCTGGGCTACCAGCTTCACTTACTACGTGACGAAAAACAACGTCTGTCACATCTTCCATTGGTGCAAGTACGAAAAATGGTCGTGGTAAATCACGCCAAAAATTATCTATCATTTCAAATTCAAATCCTCTCACTATGAATACAATTTCAAACTCTCAATTTATAATTTGTGAAAATCAGCAATATTTATTTTAACTAAAATCGCTTATAAATGGTATTTTTGTAAACCAAAAAGCAGATGGTATAGATTTTCCTATATCAACTGCTTTTCTATTATACCAACTTAAGCCAAGCTACACACTCCACATGAGTCGTATGCGGGAACATATCAACAGGTTGTACTTCCTGCGTTTTATATCCGCCTTCTTCTAGTACTTTTAAGTCACGCGCTAATGTTGCTGGGTTACATGATACGTATACGACGCGTTTTGGTTTCATGTCGATGATTGTGTTTAGTAGTGCATCATCACAACCTTTACGCGGTGGATCTACGACCATTGTGTCGGCGATTATGCCTTCTTTGTACCATTTTGGAATAACTACTTCTGCTTCTCCTACACCAAACTCAGCGTTTGTCATGTTGTTTAGTGCTGCGTTTCGGTTTGCGTCTTCGATTGCTTCCGGGACGATTTCAACGCCGTACACTTTTTTCGCTTTTTGCGCTAGGAATAAGGAAATTGATCCAATTCCGCAATAGGCATCAATTACTGTTTCGTTGCCATCTAGTTTTGCATATTCTAACGTTTTATCATATAGCACTTTCGTTTGCTCTGGGTTTACTTGATAGAATGAACGTGCTGAAATTGCAAATTTAATGTCACCGATAAAGTCATAAATGTATTCTGATCCGTACAGTACTGTCGTCGTGTCTCCGAAGATTACGTTTGTACGTTTCGTGTTTACGTTTTGAACAATCGATTTTACTTCTGGGAATTTCGCAGCAATTTCTTCAATGATTGCTTTTTTGTTTGGTAATTCTGCTGTACGAGTAATGAAGACAAGCATAATTTCCCCTGTTACTTGTCCGTGACGAGCCATTACGTGGCGAAGTGTTCCTTTGTTACGCTCTTCGTTGTATGCCGAAATACCGTGTTTTTCACAAATACGCTTTACTTCCTGGATTAATGCATCGTTTTCTTCTGCCTGAATTAAACATGATTCCATATTAATAATGTCATGTGTTCCTTGGCGATAGAAACCAGCGACAAGTCCACCTTCACGTTCTCCAATTGGTACTTGTGCTTTGTTACGGTATACCCATGGGTTCTTCATACCAAGTACAGGGTGCACAGGAACATCGCTTAATCCGCCAATGCGCTGCATAACGTCACGTACTTGTTTTTCTTTCGCTTGTAATTGTCCTTCATATGTTAAGTGCTGAAGCTGACAACCGCCGCACTGATTGTACACTGGGCATTCTGCATCTTTACGATATGGGCTCTCTGTATGAAGCTTCATTAAACGACCGAATGCGAAGTTTTTCTTCACTTTAATAATTTTAATTTGTGCTTCTTCACCTGGTAATCCGTTTTTAACGAAAATAGGATAGCCCTTTACTTTCGCAACACCGGCACCATCATGTGTTAAATCTTCAAATACTACATCTATAAACTCGTTTTTTTCAACTGGTGGCGTCATTTTTATACTCATTTTCCGACCTCTCTTTTTCATAACACTGCGTTACATTTTATCATACTTATATGGTCTATTTCTATCGGAAGAAAAAAAGCTATTGACGATAGTTCTCTGTTAATGTTACGCTACTACTAATTTAATACGGACGATGTTACCTCATATATATTCGATAATATGGATCGAGAGTTTCTACCCGGCAACCTTAAATTGCTGGACTATGGGGAAAACTAATGAATATTAGCCTATGTGCAAAAAAGGACTCATATTGATTAGCTTTCTCTCATAGATGAAAGTGAATCCATATGGGTCTTTTTTTATTTTTATTTTTCTAAAAGGTCAGACATCTTACGTATGACATAAAACCTCTTTGTTTTATTTTTAGTAATATAACGAGCGTTTTATGTACAAACTTTATACGAACTTCTGAAAGGGGCAACTACATGCAATATGTAATGAGCATTATCGGTATTCTTGTCGTTTTAGGTTTATGTTTTGCTTTGTCAAACAACAAAAGTAAAATCAACTTCCGTGCAATTGCTATTATGATTGGTTTTCAAATTTTAATCGGTTGGTTTATGTTTGGCACAAAGATTGGTCAACAAGTCATTATTTTCATTGGTAAAGTTTTCAACAAACTAATTAAACTTGGTACGACAGGTGTCGATTTTCTCTTTAATGGAATTCAAAGAGATTTTGTCTTTTTCTTAAATGTATTATTAATTATCGTATTTTTCTCAGCACTACTTTCTATCTTTAGTTATTTAGGTGTTTTACCATTCATCGTTCGCGTTGTCGGCGGTGCCATTTCAAAAATTACCGGTTTACCACGCGTCGAGTCATTCCACGCAGTAAACTCTGTATTCTTCGGTTCAAGTGAAGCGTTAATCGTTATTAAAAATGATTTACAACATTTTAACAAAAACCGTATGTTTATCATTTGTTGTTCTGCAATGAGTTCCGTTTCTGCTTCTGTTACAGCATCATACGTAATGATGTTAGATGCGAAATATGTACTAGCAGCTCTTCCATTAAACTTATTCTCAAGCTTAATCGTTTGTTCGCTATTAACACCAGTTGATACGAAGAAAGAAGATGAAGTGATTCAAAAATTTGATAGAACTTTATTCGGAGACAGCTTTATCGGCGCAATGATTAACGGTGCGCTTGATGGTTTAAAAGTAGCTGGTATCGTTGCTGCATTAATGATCGCCTTCATCGGTGTGATGGAAGTTGTAAACTACGTAATTAGCGCAGCTTCAGGTGCAATGGGATATGCTGTTACGTTACAACAAATCTTCGGTTATATACTTGCTCCATTCGCATTCTTAATGGGTATTCCAACTCAAGATATTATCCCAGCTGGTGGTATTATGGGTACGAAGATTGTATTAAACGAATTTGTAGCAATTCTTGATTTAAAAGATGTTGCATCAACATTATCTCCACGTACAGTTGGAATCGTTACAGTATTCTTAATTAGCTTCGCAAGTATTAGCCAAATTGGTGCGATTGTCGGTACAATCCGTGCCCTTTCTGAAAAACAAGGAAGCATCGTTTCTAAATTCGGCTGGAAAATGTTATTTGCATCAACACTTGCTTCTATTTTATCTGCAACAATCGCTGGATTGTTTATATAATAAAAAACTCCACCTTACTTCTCCTTTTTCAAAAGGAAATTTAAGTGGAGTTTTTTTACTTTCTTCTATATGTATTTTTATGTAAACTCCACCAGAAAAATATAAAGTGTTTTTCCGAATTATTCCAAAAATGTATTCCCCTCTATATTCTATAGTGATATGATGTACAAGGGTATAATTCAAATTTTTAAAATCGAAAATTTGAGTTAGTGTCACTTATACGAATGATAATTTCAAGACATAAGTGATGATAATTAAAACACAATAGAAGGATGATAGAATGAAAAAATATACATATATCGCTTTACTTTCTTCTGCTATTCTCGTAGGTTGTAACACTAGTAGCACTAGTGATAAACAAATAAAAGAAGCAACGGCGAAACAAACAGTTGAACAAAAAAAAGCGAAAGCGGTTGAACTGCCTTTAACACAAGGGATTATTACATGGGATCCTTATGAATATAACGCACAAAACACCACGCTTTATACCAAAGATTTAAGAGATTCATTCACACAAGTACGTTACAATATTTGGCGTACTGCTGATGGTCCTGAAAGCAAACAAACTTTTACTTCACAAGAAAAAGATCGTGACTTTGCCCTCCCACTACATTTAAAATCATTTCATTTAAAACGTGGCGAATTTCAAATTGAAACAGTAGGAATCAAAGAAGATCATACTGAAACAGATCTAGTAACATCTAAAATTACATTCCAGCAACATGTACCCGTATTAATGTACCATGCGATTGAAAAATACCCTGGACCAAGTGATGGGGATTACGGCTTATACGTACCACCTGAGCAATTCGAAAAGCATATGCAATATTTGAAAGATAACGGTTATACGATGCTTACGTTTGAACGTTGGAATGATATAAATCGTGTAAATAAACCTATTTTTGTAACGATGGATGATGGTCGAAAAAATAATATGAATGCTCTTCATATTTTACAAAAATTAAAGGATGATAGATTCCAACCTACGGCTACTGAATTTCTTACTGCAAATGAGATAGACAAACCAAATCGTCTATCAACAGATGAGATAAAACAAATGATGGATTCAGGCATTTTTTCTATTCAATCGCATACTGCTAATCATACGATGATGGCTCATTCAAGTAATTATGATGAGGAATTACGTAGTTCGAAAGAAAAAATCGAAGCCCTTACTGGTAAAAAAGTCATTGCTCTCGCCTATCCAGTAGGTTCTTATAATGATCCAGCTGTTGAAGAAACAAAAAAACATTATGAATTCGCAGTAACTACTGATCATGGTAATCACATTACAAAAGGGATGCCAAACGAACAGTACTTAATTAAACGCCATTTTGTAGGGCCTAATACATCTATGGAAAAATTCATATCTCTTATAAAGTAAACTTTACTAAAAGACGAAAGAATATTTCTATCGAAAGGCACTAACCTATCTCATAATTAAAAATGATATGATGAACAAGGGTATGTCCCCACCTCTCTTACAGCGGTGGGGATTTTAAATACGTATGCAACATAATACACAATAGAAGGTGATTTTATGAGAAAATACGCAGCAATCGCTTTATGTACGTCTGCCATTCTAGCAGGTTGTAATACTAGCAATGTAAGTCAAGATCCTAAAAAAGAGAAAAAGGTTCAAGAGACTAAGAAACAAGAAGTGACCGTACAAGAACAAGGTAAAATTTCTTATCTTCCTATTACACACGAATCTACAAACACTACTATTCATATGGCAGATATAAAAGATACTTTAGCTGAAGTACAATATAAAATTTGGCGAACTGCTGATGGAAAGGAAACTGCTAAATCTTTGTCTTCTAAAGAAAAGGAAAAGCAATTTTCACTTCCTTTTGACATAAAAGAATTTGAAGGAAAACGCGGTGAGTTTCAAATTGAAGCAATAGGAAGGAAAGAAGATGGGAAAAACATTCCACTCACAAAATCTACTATTACTTTCCAGCAAAAGGTTCCCGTTCTTATGTACCATGCAATCGATGATTATCATGGACAAGGCATTAAAGATTTATTCGTATCACCTGCTAATTTTGAAGCCCAAATGAAATATTTAAAGGACAACGGCTATACATTACTAACTTTTGAACGTTGGGGCGATATTAATAAAGTAAATAAACCTATCTTTGTTACATTTGATGACGGTATGAAAAATAATATGAATGCATTTCATATTTTGCAAAAGCTAAAAGACGATACGTTTAAACCAACAGCAACAGAATATATGATTGTTAATAATGCCGATGCTGACGGATCTCTTTCTACATCCGACATAAAAGAAATGGTTGATTCGGGTATTTTCTCCATGCAATCTCATACTGCAACACATGCAGACTTACCGAAGATTACAAACTATGAAGAAGAATTAAAGGAATCGAAAGAAAAGCTAGAAAAAATAACAGGTAAGCCTGTTATCGCAGTTGCTTATCCATTCGGTCATGTAGATGATAAAGTCGTTGCAGAAACGAAGAAGTATTATCAATTTGCGACGACAACAAAGCCCGGAAAGTTCATTACGAAAGGTGAACCCGATGAGCTGTTAAAAATGAAGCGTGTTCGCATACACAATACGACGACAGTAGAACAATTTGCTTCTTCGATTAAATAACGATCAGAGCTCAATATATTTTGAGCTCTCTTTTTACGCTATATTTATATATATTTTTTGAATTTTCTTGTATTATATATAGTAAGAAATCTTTCAAATTAAAGGAGATTATACATATGTCATTTGAACAAACGTTAGAGAAATATGCTGCTCTTGCAGTCAATGTTGGTGTTAATATTCAACCAGGACAAACATTATCAATTAGTGCACCTCTTGAAGCTGTACAATTTGTACGCCTCGTTACAGAGAAAGCATATAAATCTGGTGCAAAACACGTATATGTTGATTGGAATGATGAAACGTTAACACGCTTAAAGTTCGATCTAGCTCCTGAAGAAGCATTCTCTGAATTCCCTTCTTGGAAAGCACACGCTCGTGAAGAATTAGCAAAAGAAGGCGCTGCATTTATGTCTATTTATGCAGAAAACCCTGATTTATTAAAAGGTGTAGAATCAACGCGTATCGCAGCTGCTCATAAAGTAGCCGGTGAAGCAATGAAAGTATATCGTGATTACGTACAAGCTGATAAAGTAAGCTGGTGTGTCATTTCTGTTCCTACGAAAGAATGGGCTGCGAAAGTATTCCCTGACGTTGCACCAGAAGAACAAGAAGCAAAACTATGGGATGCTATCTTTAAAGCGACTCGCGCTGATTTAGAAAATCCTGTAGAAGCATGGAAAGAACACGATGAAACGTTACATACAAAAGTTGATTACTTAAACGAAAAACATTATAAAGCTCTTCACTATACGGGTCCTGGAACAGATTTAACAATCGAACTTCCAGAAAAGCATGTATGGGCTGGTGCTGGTAGCTTAAATGAAAAGAACATACCATTTATGGCGAACATTCCAACTGAAGAAGTATTTACAATGCCACTTAAAACAGGTGTAAACGGCCAAGTATCTAGTACAAAACCGTTAGCATTTGCAGGTAACATTATCGATAACTTCACGTTAACATTTGAAAACGGACGTATCGTAGACTATAAAGCTGAAACTGGTGAAGAGGCTTTAAAACATTTAGTAGAAACAGATGAAGGTTCTCACTTCTTAGGAGAAGTGGCTTTAGTACCTCATGACTCACCAATTTCAAACACAAATATTTTATTCTACAATACGCTATTTGACGAAAACGCATCTTGCCACCTTGCAATCGGAAGTGCTTATGCATTCAACTTAGTTGGCGGAAAAACAATGTCTAAAGAAGAACTTGCTGAAAACGGAGCAAATACTAGTATTACACACAACGACTTCATGATCGGATCAGCTGAGCTTGATATCGATGGTATTACAGATGACGGAAGACATGAACCAATCTTCCGTAAAGGTAACTGGGCATTTTAATAAAAAACAAAAGGCTATCTCCCGCACCGGAAGATAGCCTTTTATGATGCCGATGAAACCTTAAGTCCAATTACTCCTAAAACAATAAAGAGAATACAAAATGCTTGGAATAAGCTAATGTGCTCTTTAAAAAAATACACGCTAATGATTGTAATAAGTAATGTTCCTACACCAGACCAAATGGCATAAGCGATACTTAAATGAATTTTTTTGACAACGATTGCAAATACGCTGAAACAAATTCCATAAAATACGAAAATCAGTACACTTGGAACGAGCTTTGTTAAACCGTTTGATAATTTCATCGCAATTGTTCCAGCTACTTCAAAAATAATTGTTACGAGTAATAATAGCCAATATACCATACTAGAATCTCCTTCTCTGTTACCTTATAGAGATTCTAGTATACTACTTATAGTCCTAATGAAATATATTTAATTTCTAAATATTCCTCGATACCGAAATGCCCTCCTTCACGGCCAATACCACTTTCTTTAAAGCCACCAAACGGTGCTTGTGCAACTGATGGAAGTCCATCATTTAATCCGATAATACCGTACTCTAATGCCTCGCTAACTTGGAATGCTTGACTAATATCTTTTGTGAAAATATAAGCAGCTAAGCCATATGGTGTATGATTTGCACGTTCGATTACTTCTTCAACCGTTTTAAATTTCGCAACTGGTGCTACTGGTCCGAATGTTTCTTCATTCATACAAAGCATCGTATCGTTCGCCAATCCAATTACAGTTGGTTGCATAAAGTGTCCATCTAGCTCTGCAACCTTTTGGCCACCATATAAAACTGTTCCACCCTTTTGAATAGCATCTTCAATATGTTCCTGTACTTTCGAAACTGCATTCTCGTCAATAAGTGGTCCTACAGTCGTTCCGTCACCAAAGCCGTCTCCTACTTTCAACTGCCCTACTGCCTTTTGAAACTTCTCTGCAAATACTTCATACACTTCTTCCTGAACAAATACTCGGTTTGTACATATACACGTTTGTCCTGCGTTACGGAATTTCGAACCGATTACCGCCTCTACAGCTTTATCTAAGTCCGCATCATTCATAACAATAAACGGCGCGTGACCACCTAACTCAAGTGAAACCTTTTTCATCGTTTGTGCAGCACTAGCCATTAATTCTTTCCCAATCTCAGTTGATCCTGTAAAGGAAACTTTTCGAACACGTCCATCTTCCATCCACGTATCAGCAATTGCTTTCGCACTACCTGTTACAATGTTTATTACACCTTTAGGAATGTCCGCTTCATGGGCTAATTCAGCTAATTTTAACGCAGTTAACGGCGTTTGACTTGCAGGTTTTACAACCGCTGTACATCCTGCTGCAAGCGCTGGAGCTACCTTTCTCGTAATCATAGCAGCCGGGAAATTCCAAGGTGTAATAGCTGCCATAACCCCAACTGGTTGCTTCATAACTAAAATACGTTTATTTGGATGAGAAGCAGGAATCATTTCACCGTATACGCGTTTTCCTTCTTCTGCATACCATTCAACAAAGCTATTTGCATAATTCACTTCACCAAGTGCTTCTGCAAACGGCTTTCCTTGTTCCCTCGTCATGATCGCTGCAATCTCTTCTTTATTTTCATCAATAAGTGTGAACCATTTTTTTAACTTCACTGCACGGTCTGCCGCTGTTAACTTAGACCATGATTTAAAAGCTTCATGAGCAGCATCAACAGCTTGCTTTGCCTCTGTTACCCCGCCCTTTGGTACCGTCGCAAATATTTCCTTCGTTGCTGGATTATTTACTTCGATTTGTTCTTGCAATGTAATCCACTCACCATTTATATACATCGCCTTTTTCTCTACATTTACAAACGTCGCTTTTTTATCCAATGTTTTCTTCCTCCTCTATAAGTTTCTTTATCTTCCTAGTGGCAGCAGATTGACTTATTTTTAAAAACTCCGCTACTTTATAACTCGATCCATATGTTTTATATGCTTTCAAAATAATATTACGTTCTACTTCTTCTAACATTTTATAGAGACTTTGGCCGGACTGTTCAACCGTTGATTCTTGCATCGCTATTGGCAAATCTTCTATCGTAACGATATCATCAGCAGTTATAACAATTCTCTCAATCACATTTTCAATTTCTCTATTATTTCCTTCCCACGGGTAACCAACAAACATTTGTAATGTGCTAGGTGCTAATTTTACATTCCGGCCATATTTCTCGTTAAAGTGCTGTAAATAATGATAAATGAGCGGCAAAATGTCTTCGGTTCTTTCCCTGAGTGGCGGAATTAAAATTGGAATGACATTCAGACGATAATATAAATCTTTCCGGAATGTTCCTTGTTTCACCATCATACTTAAATCTCGATTTGTTGCCGCTACAATTCTAACATCCACTTTTTTTAATTCTCTTCCGCCAATAGGGCGGAACGTTTTTTCTTGCAACACTTGCAAAAGTTTCGCTTGAATTTCAAGTGGCATTTCGCCAATTTCATCTAAGAAAAGAGTTCCTTTATGAGCTGATTCTAATAATCCCTTTTTCCCTTCACGATTCGCACCTGTAAAAGATCCACCTGAGTATCCAAAAAGCTCTGATTCAATTAAATTCGTTGGCAATGCCGCACAATTAATTTCATGGAAACTTTCATTCTTCCTGTTACTCACTTCATGTAAATGACGTACTAATCGACTCTTCCCTACTCCTGTCTCACCTAAAACGAGAACTGTACTATCTACCACGGATACTTTCTTGATTGTCTCGACTATTTTTTGCATAGCGATACTTTTAAAAATAAGTCCTTCATGTTCATATGTTTCTCTTAATTCTTTTTTATATGTTTTTAACTGATTATCCATCTCCTCTACCTTTTGACGTAATTGGTAGAGTTCTGTAAGATCACGAGAATAACTAATTACCCTTCTTAAATTTCCCTCATTATCAAAAACAGGCCTTGTACGAACGTGTAAATACTCTCCTGATTTTGTCGTTTGAACGAGTTCAATCGGTCTCTTTTTTTCAATTACTTCTAACGTTGCCGATGGATAAAAGATACCATCCTTTTGTAGTTCTTTTACATGCTTACCTACTAACTCTTTAGCAGCTAGTTGATAGTGCCTTTCACATGTACTATTTACACGCACAACGATTCCCTTTTCGTCAGTCACAAAAATTTCGTCAAACGCATATTCAAATACATCTTGTAAATCCATTAACACTCGTTCCTTTTCTCCAACCATCCTAGCCACCCCTAACTTCCAATCCATCGATTCACTTCACTACCTTTATTATAAAGTGAATTTTCTGCATTTTATATAGAGTCAGCTAGAATGTTTGCGATTTATTATTTAGCTTTTAAACACGAGCAGTATTTGCTTTCTCATAACAGACTTGCAATGATTCTTCAATTATTGTTAATCCTTCTTCAAGTTGCTCATCTGTAATAACTAATGGCATTAATACACGAATAACATTACCATATGTCCCTGCTGATAGTAGGAGTAATCCGCGTTTATTTGCCTCTGCGCACAAATTAGCTGTTAACGTTTTATCAGGTGCTTTCGTCTTCCGATCTTGAACGAGCTCAAATGCACACATCGCTCCTAAACCACGCACATCACCGATGCAATTATATTTATTTTTCATCTCTTCGAATCGGTTCATTACGACTTTTCCTAATTCTATCGCTCTATCATTTAAATTCTCTCTTTCTATTACATCAAGTACTGCTAACGCTGCCGCACATCCTAGTGGGCTTCCTGCATACGTTCCACCAAGCTCTCCCGGCGCAGATTCATTCATAATTTCCTTGCGCCCAATAACACCACTAATCGGTACACCAGCGCCTAATGATTTAGATACCGTAATTAAATCTGGAACGACATCATAATGATCAATGGCAAAGTATTTTCCTGTACGGCTAAATCCTGTTTGAATTTCATCCGCTACAAATAAGATGCCGTGTTCTGAACAAATATTGCGTACTTCTTGAACAAACTTCTTACTTGGAACGATAAATCCACCTTCCCCTTGAACAGGTTCCATTACAACAGCTGCAATTGTTTCTGGTGCTACTTCTGATATGAAGAAATTCTTAAACTCTTCAATCATATAGTCATCGTACTGCTCTTCAGTTAGTCCTTCTGGGCGACGATATTCGTAAGGGAATGGCGCTTTATATACTTCCGGTGCAAATGGGCCAAATCCAAATTTATATGGTTTTACTTTACTTGTCATCGTCATTGTCATTAATGTACGTCCGTGGAAACCTTTAGAAAATGCGATAATACCAGGTCTTTTTGTATATTTACGAGCGATTTTCACCGCATTCTCAACCGCTTCTGCACCACTATTTAAAAATAGTACTTGCTTATCAAAACTTCCTGGCGCTAATGCCGCAAGTTTTTCTGCTAATTCAATATATGGCTCATACATCATGACATTAAATCCAGTATGAATGTATTGATCTACTTGTTTATGAAGCGCTTCTTTAACAGCTGGATGACAATGTCCTACGTTAATTGTTCCAATTGCTCCCGCGAAATCAATGTACTGATTGCCATCAACATCTGTTACAAGAGCACCATTTGCAGATTGTACAAACGTTGGGATGCCGTTACTTACTCCTTTTGGTACTATATTTTGGCGGCGTTCTAATAAAGACGCTGCTTTCGATCCAGGAATTTGTTCATTTACTTTAGCAAATTTTTTTATGTTCATTACGTACCCCATCCTTTTCTTTACATTGTTTTCTCTTTTCATTGCAAAATGTATGCCAACATTCTTTTCCAACATTCATCCTACATGCCTTCTATGTCGACATAAAAAATAAGTCTATAAAGACTCTTTAAGAGTCTTTATAGACTTATTTTCCTTACACATTAGACTTTCCTTGTTCCCAAATCAACTCACCCGAATGAGAAATAAACTCCCCAACAGATTGTACTACTAAATCCGCAAGTGGTTCTAACGTTTGACGATCTCCTGTACCAGACAGTACTCCGATTGCATAGCAATCGCCACCGTTCTTAGCTAAATACAAATCTGTTGGCGTATCCCCTACGACCGCTACTTCACATGCCTCTAAATGAAACTTTTCACAAAAGGATTCTACAATTCTTTTATCAGGTTTCTGTGCCGGAAACGTATCTGAAGCCACAACATAATCAAAAAAAGATTCTAATTGATATTGTTTTAAAAATAATTCTGTCGGCGCGAAATCATCCGCTGTAACAACACCTAAAATAAATCCTCTATCCTTTAAACCTTGTAAAATTCTCGGTAAATCTGCTGTCATTCTCATATGGGAGCGGTACTCGTACATAAGCGAAAATAATTTTTCACTTACCCACTCATGCATCTCCTCTTCCTTAGATGACGCAATATACTTACAAAGCCCCTTTGCTACATCGAGGCTTGTTCCAGCAGCTATTGCACTACGAGGGTTCACAACCACCCCCTCCACGCCGATTTCTTTTAATAAAGTAGGCTGCATTGACTGTGGAAGTTGATATAATTTTATACATTCAGCCACAAGTTCTTCAGCTACTTTTATCCAAATTGAGTGAAAATCCATTAATGTTCCGTCTTTATCAAATAGTATTGCCTTTACCTTCTCCATAGCATCCTACCTCTCGTTTCTTATCTCCTCCAGTGTATCAATAAAGTATGGATATAAAATAAACGAATTGTAAAAATACCATAAAAATCAAACTAACTTCCAATTTACAATTCCTCTATATAATAAAAAGGATGCCTTTACAGGGCATCCTCTTGTTGTTCAGGAACAAATAGTTCAAGACAATGATATATATTTTCGAATTCCATCGGTGCATCTCCACCGTATTCACCATCTAAGTTAATCATTAGTTTATCTGGTGAATGCACTTTAATTCGATTTGCTTGTGTGTATAGCACTTTTGGGTTATTAATATGTTCACCACGCTGCGCTTGTGTTGCTGCTTTAATTAAGTCAGCGATAGAACCTTTTTTCAGCACTAATAAATCAAATAATCCATCATTAATTGATGCATATGGTGCTACTTTTTCAAAACCGCCCACTGAACGAGTATTCGTAATTAAAAACATCGTAATTTCTTCTTGTAGTAATTTTCCATCATACTCAATTTCAACATATGTTGGATGTAATGACGGTAACATTTCAATACCTTTTAAATAATAAGCAAGTTGTCCTAATACTGTCTTTAGCTTACTTGGTACTTCATATGTTAATTCTGTAATACGGCCGCCACCAGCGATATTAATGAAATATGTATCATTTGCTCTACCAAGATCTAACGGAACTGTTTTTCCTTCACAAATAATATCCGCAGCCTCTTCAATAGCACGAGGTACACCGATCGCACGCGCAAAATCATTGGTCGTTCCAACTGGAATAATTCCAAACTTTGGACGATGTTCATGTCCTACTAAACCGTTCACCACTTCATTTAATGTACCATCACCACCAGCTGCGATAACAACATCAAACTTACGATCCGCAGCTTGCCTAGCTGCCACAGTCGCATCTCCAGGACCAGTTGTCGCATGACAAGACGCTTCATATCCAGCTTGTTCTAATTTTTGTAATACTTCCGGTAAGCTCTTCTTAAATAGCTCGCGCCCAGAAGTAGGATTATAAATAATTCTTGCTCGTTTCATCATTTATTAGCACAGGAAATTTCTTTATATATCAAAAAGAACATACCGAACTTCTATTCAGTATTCCTATGCCTACCTCCTCTCATCTTCCTATCCTTCTTTTATCCCGCTCAAACAGGCAGTAAGAACCCGATTCGTGTAGTCCATCAAAAGTAAATATTCATTTCAATGGTTTTGTTTTATTTGACAAAAAATTTATGTCTATCTATTTCCTCACAACAATTTACATATAACGAATAATAATTATCTATTATTTCATGAGATGAAAAAAAACCTCTATGTCTAGATTTATCATTATTCCCACCTTTTTGCAACTATCATACCATAGTTGCTATACAAACATTTTTCCACTTTTGACAGTTAATCAAACGTTTGTTTAAACGATCTTCTCTCATTTAAACAAACGTTTGATTAACCTAGAAAAACACCCATGTACGGGTGTTTTTCTGCTTAATCTTTAAAAGTTACTACTATTATCGCTTATTAATCTCTTCAAGTAAGATTTTGTTAACAAGCGGCGGATTTGCTTGTCCTTTTGTAGCTTTCATAATTTGACCAACTAAGAAGCCAATTGCACGGTCTTTACCGTTTTTAAAGTCTTCGATAGATTGCTCATTATTATCAAGAATTTCTGTTACAACTTTACGAAGTGTACCCTCGTCAGAAATTTGAACAAGACCTTTCGCTTTAACGATTTCTTCTGGGTCTCCACCTTTTTCAATTAATTCGTTAAATACTTTCTTCGCGATTTTAGAAGAAATTGTACCTTTTTCAATTAATTGAACCATTTTAGATAGACCAGCAGGCGTTAATGCAACGTCTTTTAATTCTTTTTGTTGTTTGTTTAAGTATGCAAGCACTTCACCCATTAACCAGTTTGATGTTAATTTCGCATCAGCACCGTCTGCAATTGCAGCTTCAAAGAAATCAGACATTTCTTTCGTTAATGTTAATACGTGTGCATCATAAGCAGGTAAGCCAATTTCTGCAACGTAGCGAGCTTTACGTGCATCTGGAAGTTCTGGAATCGAAGCACGAATTTCTTCTTTCCACTCATCATCGATGTAAAGTTCAACTAAGTCTGGCTCTGGGAAGTAACGGTAATCGTCAGATCCTTCTTTCACACGCATTAAGATTGTTTTCTTCGTTGCTTCATCATAACGACGTGTTTCTTGTTGGATGATACCACCAGATAACAATTCCTTCTCTTGGCGCACTTGCTCGTGCTCAAGACCTTTTTGTACGTAAGTGAATGAGTTTAAGTTTTTCAGTTCCGCTTTTGTACCGAACTTCTCTTGTCCAACTGGACGAAGGGAAATGTTCGCATCACAACGCAAGGAACCTTCTTCCATCTTACAATCAGATACGCCAGTGTATTGAATGATTGATTTTAACTTCTCTAAGTATGCATATGCTTCTTCTGGCGTACGCATATCTGGCTCAGATACGATCTCGATTAAAGGCATACCTTGACGGTTGTAGTCTACTAATGAACCATCAGCTGTATGCGTTGATTTACCAGCATCTTCTTCTAAATGAAGACGTGTAATACCGATACGTTTCTTTTTACCGTCTACTTCAATTTCAATCCAACCATTTTCACCAATTGGCTTATCGAATTGAGAAATTTGGTAAGCTTTCGGATTATCTGGGTAGAAATAGTTTTTACGGTCGAACTTCGTTTCCGTTGCGATTTCACAGTTTAATGCCATTGCAGCTTTCATTGCAAAGTTAACTGCTTCTTTATTTAAAGTAGGAAGTACCCCTGGGTATCCTAAGTCAATTACACTTGTTTGTGTATTTGGCTCCGCTCCGAATTCTGTTGGACTCGCAGAGAAAATTTTCGAATTTGTTTTTAACTCAACGTGAACCTCTAAACCAATAATTGTTTCTAAATTCATCTATGCTCGCCTCCTTACAGACTTGCTTTTTTTGTATGATAGTCTGTTGCTTGCTCAAACGCATGTGCAACGCGGTAAATTGTCGCTTCATCGAAGTGTTTACCAATGATTTGTAGACCAAGTGGCATGTTGTTAGCACCGAATCCACATGGAACAGAAATCGCTGGAACACCCGCTAAGTTTACTGGGATTGTTAAAATGTCATTTGCATACATTGTCATTGGATCATCAACTTTTTCGCCCACTTTAAATGCCGGAGTTGGCGTTGTTGGTCCAATAATAACATCGTAGTTAGCAAATACATTTTCAAAGTCGTTTTTAATTAATGTACGTACTTGTTGTGCTTTCTTGTAGTACGCATCATAGTAACCAGAGCTAAGTGCAAATGTACCAAGCATAATACGACGTTTTACTTCATCACCAAAACCTTCGCTACGTGTGTTTTTGTAAAGGTCTAATAAATTATTTACATTATCAGAACGAACACCGTAACGTACGCCATCAAAGCGTGAAAGGTTAGCAGATGCTTCAGAAGAAGATAATAAGTAATACGTTGCTAGAGCGTATTTAGAGTGTGGAAGAGATACTTCCTCCCAAGTTGCGCCCATACCTTCTAATACTTTTAAAGCAGCTAGTACTGACTCACGAGCTTCTTCGCCAACACCTTCTCCTAAGTATTCTTTCGGTACAGCAATGCGTAAACCTTTAACGTCGCCTGTTAAACCAGCTAAGTAGTTTCCTACTTCAACGTTAGCAGAAGTTGCATCCATACGGTCAATACCTGAAATAGCTTGTAATAAGTATGCATTATCTTCTACTGTACGTGTAATCGGTCCGATTTGGTCAAGTGAAGATGCGAATGCTACTAATCCGTAACGAGATACGCGTCCGTAAGTTGGTTTTAAACCTACAACGCCGCAATATGCAGCTGGCTGACGGATAGAACCACCCGTATCAGAACCTAGAGAGAATAATACTTCTCCTGCTGCTACAGCTGCTGCAGAACCACCACTAGATCCGCCTGGAACGTAATCTAAGTTCCATGGATTTTTCGTAGCGTAGAAACCTGAGTTTTCATTTGAAGAACCCATTGCGAACTCGTCCATATTTAACTTACCGATTGTAACTGTGTCAGCAGCTTTTAGCTTTTGCACAACTGTTGCATCATAAATTGGATCAAAGTTTGCTAACATTTTGCTCGCACAAGTTGTACGA
Organism: Bacillus cereus group sp. MS39; assembly: GCF_040448665.1. Lineage (NCBI taxonomy): Bacteria > Bacillati > Bacillota > Bacilli > Caryophanales > Bacillaceae > Bacillus > Bacillus cereus group sp. MS39. The sequence goes on from NZ_CP123058.1 coordinate 5,047,347, forward strand.
AGACCGTTAGTTACAATGTTATCTTTTACACCAATTGGCATACCGAATAATAAACCATTATCTTCAGCACCAATTTTTGCGTCTAATTCTTTCGCTTTCGCGCGTGCGTTTTCTTCATCTAATGTAAGAAAAGCTTTTACGTTATCTTCAACATCCGCAATACGTTTGTAAGATTCTTCTACTAAATCCGTAACGGAAATTTCTTTGTTGTTTAATTTCTTATGTAACTCTGATACTGAATGATCAAATAATGACATCGAAATTCCCCTCCTCTATTCTAATACTGCTGGAACACGGATTTGATTATCTTTGTGATCCGGTGCATTTTTTAATACTTCTTCAACTGGTAAACCTTTTTCTGGTACATCTTCACGCATAACATTTTTCATAGTTAATACATGAGTTGTTGGTTTTACATCAGTTGTATCTAATTCATTTAACTGTTCTGCAAATGTAACAATTGCATCTAGTTGTTTTTGAAATTTTTCAGCTTCTTGATCAGTAATTGCAAGACGTGCTAAATGTGCTACGTGCTTTACATTCTCAACGGAAATTCTTGACACGGCTAGGCCACCTCCATAATATATCGTTCAATCTACAATACTATTGATGATACCAAATTTTCAGTACTTCAAGCAAGTCAACACACGGCACTTACTGCATTTTTACATAAAAAAAGAAAGGCAATTGCCTTTCTTTACAATTTACTCCTTATCTACCGGTTTATTTTTCGGAAATCTCTCGTTATCTTCTTCATTATCACGAATTGTTTTTTGTAATACAAAACAAGACATCGTTAAAAATAATGTGCCTAATAAATAGTACCCTTTTACACTAAGCGTTTCATCTAACGTATAAATTCCAATTAGCATACCTGAAAGCGCGCAAACAAATGAAGTCCATGCTAAAAACGTGAACGCTTGCGTATTACGTCTTCTCATTGTTCTCCCCCTCGTTAGCTGTGCATCCATTATAGATAAGTATATTTACCATGATGGATTTTTATGTAAATTCTAGTTTTATATTTATAAATCTACCATTTCAAAGTAAGTTTTCTGTCTAATCCGAAAAAACAATCAAAACTATTGACATTTATTTCAATTCTGCATAAAATAAAAACAAATATTACGAACCTCGAAATATACGGGAGTGGAAATAATTGTTGCAATATGAACATTTTTTAGACTTACTGCTTGATAACGCCAAGAAACTTTTTTATCCTGAAGAATGGGTAAGCCTAGATTTAACACTTTCTAAAACAGAAGTATTTTGTTTACTTTGGATGGAGCGAAATACAGATATTACAATGACAAAAATTGCTGACCTTCTTGATATACCGATGAGTACAACGACAGGTGTTGTAAATCGCCTCGTAAAAAAGGGATATATTGAAAGGTACCGTGATGAAAACGACCGACGCATTGTATTAATTCGTTTAACAGAAAACGGCGTAACGCTCGTCCAAGAAGTAAAACAAAATGCAGCCCATTACTTTAACCTAGTGACAGAAGCATTATCAGAAGAAGAAAAGGCATTCTTACTACAAATCTTCCAAAAGATCATGAATCACATCGCTACGTCACAGCAAAAAACAGAAGAAAAGGTTTCTACACCTAAAATGAAAAACATTCCGATTGAATAAAACCCTAGTTGGGTTTTTATTCAACATTTTATTTCGGCATTCGTAATATTCGATACTCGAAACAAAGGGGATAGAATAATGAGAATTATTTTGTATACAGGTAAAGGCGGCGTAGGAAAAACTAGCATTTCAGCAGCAACAGCACTTCAAAGCGCAAAACAAGGATTAAAAACATTAGTAATGAGTACAGATCCTGCTCATAGTTTAGGAGATTCATTTGGTATAAAGCTATCTTCTGAGCCATTAGAAATTCGTGAAAATTTGTGGGCACAAGAAATTAATACGATTTATGAGATGGAAAAAGGCTGGGGGAAATTACAGAAATATATTACGCTACTCTTCACCTCCAAAGCAGCTGATGATATTACAACAGAAGAATTAACGATGTTTCCTGGTATGGAAGATTTAATTCGCTTACTTCGCGTACTCGATTATTATAAACAAAACACATATGATGTTATTATCATTGATTGTGCTCCAACAGGAGAAACATTAGCAATGCTCAGCTTCCCAGACATGCTCGGCTGGTGGATGGAAAAACTCTTTCCTATTAAAAGAAAAGTTTTAAAAGTTGTTCGTCCTGTAGCTCAACCACTTCTTGGTGTCCCCCTTCCAACCGATGATATTATGGACGAATTAACGAATACACTTGAACAGCTCGGAGAAATGAGAGATATTTTATCAAATCGAGAAATAACAAGTATCCGCATCGTTGTAAATCCCGAAAAAATGGTCATTAAAGAAGCTCAGCGTAGCTTTACGTATTTAAATTTATACGATTATAACGTAGATGCCATTATGATTAACCGCGTCATCCCTAACACTGTCACCGATCCTTATTTTCAAGCATGGAAAGATACTCAAAAAAAATATAAAACATTAATTCAAAATAGTTTTCAGCCGCTTCCTATTTACGAAGCTCCTATGTTTGAACAAGAAGTTGTCGGTTTGTCCATGTTAGAGCGTGTAGGAGACGCTTTATTTAAATCAGATTCTTCCCCTACGGAAGTGAAATTTAACGGGCGCACTCAATATGTAAAAAAAGATGGCGATGAGTATATTTTCGTTCTCTCCATTCCCTTCTCAAACAAAAGTGAACTTTCATTAAATCAAAAAGGTGATGAACTTATCATTTGTTCAGGTTCTGTGAAACGGAACATCACATTACCAAAAACGTTAACACACCTTTCTATTCAAGGAGCTAAGTTCGAAGAAGATGTACTAAATATTCGGTTTGGAGGTGTAGTACATGCATGAGGAACTACTAAGAAAGGTAATTCGTACAAAAATAAAAGTCGGTATGAATATATTAGAAGAGTTACCTACCCCAATCCAACAATCAGCTAAGCAAATACTAAATATTTTGCAAGAGGAGCTAGCTGCTTATCCGAAAGAACAAGAGCATCATGAGGATAATTTAAAAAGTATCGTAATCGAATAACCACAAAAAAATAGACCAGGAAAACTCCTGGTCCATCACTCTACTTAACAAACATTGGATTCTACGTTATACAGAATTGGAAGGTACAGAATTAGGGTTTTGTTTGTTAAGTAGATTATATGTTGAACGAGCTAACAGCGGAGGGGGTCCTTCTGCTAGTCCGTTAAACTCAATCATTATTTTACGATTTTTTCAAGCTCATCAAGTGAAAGATCTACTGAAATGGAACCATCATTTGTTTCTTTCTTAATTGCATCTGTTACTTCTTTTGAATGATATAGTTCAATTACTTTTTTCAGTGTTGGATCATCTTTATCTTTCGTACGAGCTGCGAAAATATTAATATATGGCTTCGCATTTTCATTCTTTGGATCTTCTAAGAAAATTGGATCCTTCGCTGGATCTAATCCAGCTTGACCAGCAACACCGTTATTAATAACTGAAGCTGCAACATCTTTTAATACACGAGGTGTTTGCTGTGCGATAACCGGTGTAATTTTTAACTTCTTCGGATTTTCAGCAATGCCGCTTGGATCTCCGAATAAGCCAAAGTCTTTCTTAAGCTTTAATAATCCAGCTGCATCAAGAAGTTTTAATGCACGAGCTTGGTTCGTTGGATCATTTGGAATCGCAATTTCTGAACCATCTGGAATTTCATTTGCCTTCTTATATTTTTCAGAGTATAAGCCCATTGGTGCAATTTGCGTTGTACCAACAGCTGTAATATCTAACTTATGCTCTTTTTTAAATTGCTCTAAGAAAGCAACGTGCTGGAATGAGTTTAGTTCAATATCTCCATCAGCTAACGCTTTATTTGGCGTTGTGTAATCAGAGAACTCAACCAGTTTAATTTTAATTCCCTCTTTTTCAGCTTTTTTCTTTAAAATTTCCCAAGCGTCTCCATCTGTTCCGGTTACGCCAACGCGAACTACTTTCTCTTTTGCTCCTGCCCCCGTGTCTCCACTTGAGCAGCCGCTTAACGCTGAAATTCCTACAATCGCTGATAATGCAAATGCTAAAATTTTCTTCATTTTCTTTTCCCCTCTTCCTTTTTATGATCTGCGTAAAAAGACTTTCGCAAAGTAGTTTCCTAAATTTTGAGCTACCTGTACAAGAATAATAAGTAAAACGACCGTTACGAACATAACTGATGTATCAAAACGTTGATAACCATATGTCATCGCTAAGTCACCAAGACCGCCACCACCGACAAGCCCAGCAACTGCAGAAAATTCAATTAAACCAACTGTCATAAACGTAACACCTAAAATCAATGGCGCTAACGCTTCTGGCACAAGGATTTCAAAAACAATTCTAATTGGTGAAGCCCCCATCGCTTGAGCTGCTTCAATGACTCCCTTTGGAACTGAAACAAGATTTGTTTCAACCATTCTAGCAATACCGATTGATGCAACTAACGTCATCGGAAAGATTGCTGCTGCTGTTCCAATCGTCGTTCCGATAACACTTCTTGTTAGTGGGCTTAAAGCTACTAAGAAGATAATGAATGGAACCGGACGAATTGTGTTAATAATGATATTAAGAATAGAAAAGACCCATTTATTTTCTAAAAAGTTCCCTTTTCTCGTTACATATAACAGTAAACCTAGAGGTATACCAAGAATTGTAGCAAATATAAGGGTTACAATTACCATTAAGAGGGTATCCCCCGTCGCATCTACTATGCGGGGCCAAAATATACTCCAATCAACTCGCATGAGCTTTTACCTCCTTCAGCTGCACTTGTAGTCGTAGATGTTGTAATGCTTTTTGAATTTCTTTCTGCTCACCTTGCAGTTCTACAAGTAGATTTCCAAATAGCACATTTTGAAGTTCAATAATATTTCCGTACAGTACGTTTACATCGACGTTATAGTTTTTCGCGATATATGATAGTACCGGCTGCCCTGTCTCTTCACCAGTAAATGTTAAGCGATAAATTTGTCCACCATTTTGAATTTTCCCTAGAACACTTTCCGGTAAATGATCATTAATAATGGAGCGTACAAAGTTTTGAGTTGTCTTTGTTTTTGGTTGTGTGAAAACGTCAAATAGTTTTCCTTCTTCAATAACCTTTCCCTTCTCCATTACAGCTACACGGTGACAAATTTCTTTCACAACATGCATTTCATGTGTAATGAGTAGAATCGTTACATTGTATTCTCGATTTACTTTCTTTAATAAGTTCAGAATCTCTGTCGTTGTTTCTGGATCTAAAGCTGATGTTGCCTCATCACATATAAGAATGTCTGGCGATGTTGCAAGTGCTCTAGCAATGCCAACACGTTGTTTTTGACCACCTGATAGTTGCTCTGGATAATAGTTTGCTTTATCTTCTAATCCTACAAACTTCAGCAGTTCATTTACTCTTTCTTTTATCTCATTCTTTGGTACTTTCGCTAACCTTAATGGATAAGCAATATTCCCAAACACTGTTCTTGAATTAAATAAATTAAAACTTTGAAAAATCATCCCGATTCTTTGTCTTAGCTTCCGTAATTCTTTCGTCGATAAAGATGTAATATCTTTATCATCTATTGAAATCGTTCCTGCCGTTGGTCTCTCTAACATATTTACTAGGCGTAATAACGTACTCTTTCCAGCGCCACTAAAACCGATGATACCGAAAATTTCGCCCTTCCCAACTGATAATGTTACATCCTCCACCGCATGAACAGATTGCCCACCTGATTCATATAATTTACTTACGTTGTTAAAAGAAATCATTTTCTTCCCTCCTATATGCTGTAAAAACTTGAAGTAGAGCTTTCGAGGTAAAATAAAAAGTGCTCTCCTTCTTATCAACCATAAAGATAAGAAGGAGAGCACTTATATGTACTCGTTCACATCTTCTCATCTTCCAAGCCTTTTATAAGGCTTGCTGGAGTTAGCACGGTATTAAAAAACCCGTTGCTGAGGTATCGTAGGGCCAGTCCCTCCACCTCTCTGGATAAGAATGTATCGATTTAATTGTCGTTTAATTAATTCTCATTATAGAACTCAGAATAATAAGAGTCAATACATTTTTTAGAAAAATATTAATTATTCCTCTATTAAAATTTTCAAATAAAAAATCACATACAATAATGATTTTTAAAGTTATGTTAAATTCTCCTCCTTCATATTTTTTAAAAGGAGAATCCTTTCTATAAATTGAATACCATTATTTGAATATGAAATCGGAGGAAGATGAATATATGAAAACAGCTCTTTTACTCGTTGATATTCAAAATGATTATTTTCCACATGGAAAGATGGAATTGCGTAATCCAGTAGAAGCAAGCCAATATGCTAGTCAGCTGCTACAACTCTTTAGAACGAAAAACGAACCTATTTTTCATATCCAACATGTAGCAATAAAAGATGACGCTACTTTTTTCCTACCCAATACAGAAGGTGTACATATTCATGAAAGCGTACGTCCACTTAGAGAAGAAACCGTTATACTCAAACATTATCCAAATAGTTTTCGCGAAACTGATCTTCTAGAACAATTACAACGTTTAAACATTGAGCACGTCATCATATGCGGGATGATGACTCATATGTGTATTGATGCTACCGTAAGGGCTGCTTTTGATTTCGGCTTTCCATGTACCGTTATACATGATGCTTGTGCTACAAAAGATCTTTCTTTTAAGAATGCTACTATACCGGCCGTTTATATTCATAACACAATTTTGGCTAGTTTAAATGGAGTATATGCAACTGTAATGAGTACAGAGGAGTTTTTGGCTACAAAAAAACACTCCCTTCAGTGAGCAAAACCGAAAAGAGTGTTTCTTGTCAAACCATAGATTTTCTTTCAAATTGTATTATACAGGAAATCCTTAAAATGAATACTAAAAAATATGACTAATAAGTCAACTTTTCTCGTTGTTTTGTTTCTATTTACATGTTTATCCCGATATTAATAAGGTTTAGCTAGTTCTAAGTACCGAATGGTAATATACGGTACTTAGAACTGGTTTCTCCTATCAAAAACGTAACATATTATTTATCTGTTTATTTTTGCTTCTTTTTCAAATACTCCGCACGCAATTTTTCAATTTGCTGCTTTTTATCAAATTTGGCAGGCGTCTGTTTTTCATGAAACTTTGCCACGGCTACCTGACTTTTGTAATCCAATTGATATTTTCCCACTTTGTTCACCTACTTTTCTTGTCTTTAAAGAGAATCTATTCAACAAATATAGTATACCTTATTTACTGAAGTAAACCTTATTACTTTATTAGTTTTTCTACTCATATCTATCTTGATCCAAATATAGAAAATTTTTCAAAAAAAAAAAAAAAAAGAGATCTTCGCAGACTGCGAAGATCTCTTCTACTATTTCTTATAAAGTTTCAGAAGTAGTTTTTGCTTGCATGTGAAGTGCTAAGTAGTCAGGGCCACCAGCTTTAGAGTCTGTACCAGACATGTTAAAGCCACCGAATGGTTGGTAACCTACGATTGCACCAGTACATCCACGGTTGAAGTATAAGTTACCCACGTGGAATTCTTCACGTGCTTTTTCAATATGGTCACGGTTATTAGTAACAACAGCACCTGTTAAACCGTATTCTGTATTGTTTGCAATTGCAAGTGCATGATCAAAGTCTTTTGCTTTACAGAATGCTACTACTGGTCCGAAGATTTCTTCTTTCATTAAGCGAGCATCTTCTGCAACGTCAGCAACGATTGTTGGTTGGATGAACCAGCCTTTAGAATCGTCTCCTTCGCCACCTGTTAAGATTCTACCTTCTTCTTTACCAATTGCAACATAGCTCATTACTTTATCGAATGCAGCTTGGTCATTAACAGGACCCATGTTTGTACCTAATACAGCTGGGTTAGCAACTGTTAATTCTTTCGTTAATTCAACAGCACGATTTAATACGTGATCGTATACATCTTCATGGATTACTGCACGAGAACATGCAGAACATTTTTGTCCTGAGAATCCGAATGCTGATGCAACGATAGATTTAGCTGCTAATTCAAGATCTGCTTCTTTATCAACAACGATTGTATCTTTACCACCCATTTCAGCGATAACGCGTTTTAACCAAATTTGGCCTGGGTTTACTTTCGCTGCGCGCTCATAAATACGGATACCTACATCACGAGATCCAGTGAAGCTCACGAAACGTGTACGAGGGTGATCTACTAAGTAGTCACCAACTTCAGAACCATTACCTGGAACGAAGTTTACTACGCCAGCTGGTAAGCCAGCTTCTTCTAATACTTCCATGAATTTCGCTGCTACTACAGGAGTTGTACTAGCTGGTTTTAGTAATACTGTGTTACCAGAAACTAAAGCAGCTGTTGTCATACCTGCCATAATTGCGAATGGGAAGTTCCAAGGAGAAATGATAACACCTACTCCTAATGGAATGTAAGAGAAACGATTATATTCAATTGGACGGCTTTCTACTGGAATACCGTCTTTTAATTTTAACATTTGACGACCATAATATTCCATAAAGTCGATTGCTTCTGCTGTATCAGCATCTGCCTCATTCCATGGTTTACCTGCTTCTTTTACAAGAATAGCAGAGAATTCATGTTTTCTGCGACGAACGATTGCTGCAGCACGGAATAAAATGTCTGCACGCATTTCTGGCTTTGATTTTCTCCAAGTTTGGAATGTTTCATCCGCTACTTGCATTGCTTTTTCAGCTAACTCACGGCTTGCTTTTGAAACGCGACCAACAAGTTCCTCTTTATTTGCAGGGTTTACAGAAACAATTTTGTCTTCTGTAGTGATTTTTTCTCCCCCAATAATTAATGGATAGTCTTGTCCAAGATAAGATTCTACTTTCTTTAAACCTTCTTCAAACGCTAATTTGTTAGCCTCCACTGAAAAATCTGTAAATGGCTCATGTTTGTATGCTACTACCATTCTTTTTAGCCTCCCCTTAGAAAAACGTTTACATTTTACAACATTATTCTACACGATAATTTAGATTTATTCAAATATTCCTAGACTTATATTTTAAAAATTAATTAATTTTTAAAATATAATAAAAAAATAGAGTTATACATACGTATAACTCTACAAAATATGAGTATATTCCAAAATGTTTTTTCCAATCAATAAAATAGTTACTAACAAAAATAAAGTTCTTACATATCCAACACCTTTTTGGACTGCAAACTTCGATCCAAAATAAGCGCCAAAAATCATCGACAATCCCATAATAATACCGTATTCAAAATGAATTACGTCTAAAAATAAAAAAGTAATTAACGATACGATATTACTAACAAAGTTCAAAAGTTTTCCAGATGCTGCCGCCTGAATAAAATCCAAACCAACTAATAAAAATGCAAAAATTAAAAAGGATCCTGTCCCTGGTCCAAAAAATCCATCGTAAAACCCTATCATTAAAATAACAAAGAAAAATATTAATGTTTTTCTTTTCGTCATCTTTTTATAGGTAGATACACTTCCCCAATCCTTTTTTGCAATAATATAAATGGCAATAAACACCAACATCACAAGCACTAACGGACGTAAAATATCTGGCGGAATAAACTTTACTACTAAAGCGCCTGCGACCGCTCCTATAACAGTTAACGGGATTAACTTTCCTACAATTTTAAAATCGACCTTTCCTGATCGAATAAAATAAACTGCACTCGTAAACGTCCCCATCGTTGCAGCTAATTTATTCGTTGCAATTGCCGAAGCTGGTGGTAAACCAACAAACATAAGTGCTGGAAGCGAAATTAATCCTCCACCGCCAACAACTGAATCAATAAAAGCTGCTAAAAAGCCGAATGCAATTAATAAAATAATGACTTGAAAACTTAATTCGTCCATGTGCTTTACCCCTTACACCCCATTATTTATAACATTTTAAATTATAACAAAATTCCTCAAGAAAAAAAGCCGTTCCATAAAGGAACAGCCCTCCTATTTAATCTAAAATTTTCACAAATGGTTCATCTTGCTTTGCTTCACGTATAATAATTGCTTCTGGGCGTTCTACAGATTTAATCGTTACTTGTACTTTCATATAATTCGGGAAGTATTCCATAACAAGCCCAGCTACATATTGTGTAAAACCAATTATTTCTGCTTTCCCATTAAACTGGACAGGAATATCAAGCTTTATTTCTCTTAATTCATCATCTCTATACATACCAGTACCGATAACAGCTGTATAGTCGCCTTGGAAATAATCGCTTAGTTTTGATTTAAAGTTCGATACTCTCGCCAGATCTTCACGTTTATTATCTGTTTTCGCTTGTTCAGATGGGAACAAATAATATTTCTCATTAATTTGTTTCCAATCCTCAACCGTTTCACTGCCTTTTTCAACATTCGCATAAGAAACAAAGTTACCTGGCACGAGTGAAGCCTTTGGAGCCTGACGATAAATTGCAAATGTTATCGGAAGGTTTTTTGTTTCAGGCTGTTTTTGATGCATAAATTTCAAGACTTCTTGCGCCATTTTTTTCCCTTCAGCTACCATTTTTTCTTGCTCAATTTTAGCCTCACGCGGATAACCATGCTCTTCCTCGTAATAATGAACCGAGTTCATCGCTAAACCAATTACAATGCCTTGGCGCTCATCTGATTCGCCTTTTTTCACATAATAATCATGCTCTAAAATATTTGAAATATATATTGGATTTTTTTTATTCTTTTCCTCTAATGATTCAGATCCTCCACCTAACGTTGGGTTTAACCCAATGTTTGGAAATTTAACTGCATCTTTTTTTAATTTGTCCTCTAGTTCCTTTTGTTCAGCATCTGTACGCTTTCTTTTAACAAGCATCTGCACATTTTGAGTATCTAGAGTACTTCCACCTTTAAAGAAATGATCTTTCGTACTAAAGGATTCTTTTGCAATACGCATTAATCCTGTTTCAAATTCATCTATATCAAGACGATTACTTACTCCTTGTACAACTAAACCACGTGCAGATCCTGCTTCAAATGGAATAGTCGCCTTATAGTATTCATCCGAAATAGCGTACTTCGGAACGATTGCTTGCTCTTTTGCTTTCCCCGATTTCTCAACCACTTTTTCATCTTTATCGGCACCTGCACTACACCCACTTACGAGTAGGCCAAGGCTTAATACCGCTAATGCTATTTTTTTCATGGTAAGTTTGCACCTCTTACTTATTTAGCTCTTGTAAGAACCTCTCTTCATTCCAAACCTCAACATTATGCTTCTCTGCTTGTGCTAATTTCGAACCTGCTGCTTCACCTGCAACAACTAAATCCGTACTTTTACTAACACTTCCTGTTACTTTTCCACCTAATGCCTCAATCTTTTTCTTCGCTTCACTACGTCCCATAACTTCTAATTTCCCTGTTAAAACGACAGTTTTTCCTGCGAAGTACGACTCAACATTTTGTAAATCAGCAATTTTTATGCCTTTGTATGCCATATTCACGCCATACTCTTTAAATTGTTGTAATAGCTCTAATACGTCTTCATTATCAAAATACGTCACGACGGATTGAGCCATTTTTTCACCAATTTCATTAATTGCTTTTAGTTCTTCTTCCGTTGCTTTCACAAGCGCATCCATCGTTTCGAAATGCTCTGCAAATGTACGTGCTGCTTTCGCTCCAACATGGCGAATACCAAGACCAAATAATAATCGTTCTAATGAGTTGTCTTTAGAATTCTCAATTGCTTGTACTAAATTCGTTGCTGATTTTTCACCAAATCGTTCTAGCTGTAATAATTGCTCTTTCGTCAACGAATATAAATCAGCGAATGTACGAATATAATCAGCATCAAAGAGTTGTGTAATGACACGTTCTCCGAGTCCATCAATATTCATTGCATTTCTTGAAACGAAATGGATTAATCCTTCTCGAATTTGAGCCGGACAAGTTGGATTTATACAGCGAAGTGCTACCTCTTCTTCTAAACGAACTAGTTCACTCTCACATGCTGGGCAATGCGTTGGCATATGATATTCTTCTTCCTCACCAGTACGCTTATCAAAAATAACGTTCACAACTTCAGGAATAATATCTCCGGCCTTCTTCACAACAACATAGTCACCAATTCGAATGTCTTTTTCACGAATTAAATCTTCGTTATGTAAAGAGGCACGACGAACGATAGTACCAGCCACTCGCACTGCCTCTAGCTCTGCAGTCGGTGTTACAACCCCTGTGCGACCAACACTTAATTCAATGCCTGTTAATCTTGTTACAACTTCTTCAGCCGGGAATTTATAAGCAATCGCCCATCTTGGACTCTTTGCTGTAGTTCCTAAACTTTCTTGAAGAGCAACATCATCTACTTTTATAACGATTCCATCGATCTCATAATCAAGATGCGGACGTTTTTCTTGCCATTCTTCTACATAAGCTATAACTTCTTCGATTGTTTCACATGTACGACGATTTGGATTTGTTTTGAATCCAAGTTCACCTAAGAAATCAAGCGATTCACTATGTGATGGAATTGTTTTTTCTTCTACATTCGCAAGACCGTACACAAACATAGATAAGTTACGTTTCGCTGCAATTTTGGGATCAAGTTGGCGTATTGAACCTGCTGCCGCATTACGCGGATTCGCAAATACATCTTCACCATTTTGCTCTTTTTCTTCATTTAACTTAACGAATGAACGCTTCGGCATATAAGCTTCGCCTCGTGCTTCTAACGTTACTTCTTCATTTAAACGGAGCGGGATCGCTTTAATTGTTTTTAAATTTTGGGTAATATCTTCCCCTGTTACACCATCACCACGCGTTGCCCCTTGAATGAAGCGTCCTTTTTCATAATGAAGTGAAACAGCAAGTCCGTCAATTTTTAATTCGCATATATATCTTACATTCGCATCATCAATTCCTTGGCGTACTCGTCGGTCGAAATCACGTAAATCTCCTTCGTTAAATGCATTTCCTAAACTTAACATCGGTGACTTATGTGTTACTTTTTCAAATATATCAAGAACCGTTCCCCCAACGCGAATGGAGGGGGAGTCTTCACTCATAAACTCTGGATTCTCTGCTTCTAATTCTATAAGCTCCTGCATATTACGGTCATACTCCGCATCAGAAACAGAAGGATTGTCTAATACGTGATACTGATAGTTAAATGTATTTAACAAATCACGCAGTTCTTCTATACGTTGTTTTGCTATCTCTTTTGACATACCCTCATTCCTTTCCTATTGTTTCGTCACAGGTGCAAATTTTGCTAACAAACGTTTAACACCAATCGGGCTTGGGAACGCAATATCTAATTCTTTTGCATCACCTTCACCTTTTACACTGACAACTGTACCGACTCCCCATTTTTGGTGGGAAGCTTTATCGCCTACTGCCCAGCCAATTTGCTCGCCACCTGTCGTCTTAGCTGCAGGACGCGCGAAAGCTGAACGAGAGCGTGTTGTGGTTGTAGTTGTCATTCTACTTGTACTTGTCGTTCTTCCTTTTGCACCAAACGAAGTTTCACGCTTTGGCGCTGTTTCATTTAACGATTCTACTAGCTCTGCCGGAATTTCTGTAATAAATCGAGAGGCAGCGTTCATACTTGTTCTACCAAATAAAGTACGCATTTGTGCGTTAGATAAATATAACTCTTCTTCTGCACGAGTAATACCTACATAAGCAAGGCGACGCTCTTCCTGCATTTCATCTTCTTCCATTAGAGAACGAGTATGCGGGAATATTCCTTCCTCTAAACCAACAATAAAGACAACTGGGAATTCTAATCCTTTCGCTGAGTGCATCGTCATTAAAATAACTTCCTCACCAGCAGTTGGATCTTCATCGACACGATCAATATCAGCAACAAGCGCTAAGTCTGTTAAGAATGCAACAAGACTCTTATCTTCGCTTTGAGATTCAAATGTTTGCGTAACAGATAAAAACTCATCTAAGTTCTCTAAACGACCTTCTGCTTCTAAAGTACGCTCGTTTTTCAACATATCGCGATAGCCTGTTTTTTCAATAACTTCTTCTACCAATTCTGTAACAGATAAATACTCTTGCATATTTACCCAGTTGTGTAATAAACCTGCGAATTCTTTTACTGCCTTTGTAATTTTTGCACTTACTCCAACATGCTCAATCTCATCGAATACAGCAGTCAATGAGATTCCATTTTGTACACCGTAATTAATAATTTTATCGATAGAAGTCGCACCAATTCCGCGCTTTGGCATGTTAATAATACGTGCGAAACTAATCTCATCATCTGGATTCCCAATTAAACGTAAATACGCCAAAATGTCTTTAATCTCTTTACGATCGTAGAACTTCGTACCGCCGACAATTTTGTAAGGAATATTAGATTTCAGGAAAATCTCCTCGACCATACGAGACTGGGCATTTGTACGATATAACACTGCAAAATCAGTATATTTTCGTTTTCCCATTTGAATATCGTCACGAATTTTTTTCGCAACAAAATATGCTTCGTCTTTTTCCGTCGCAGCACGGTAATATGAGATTTTGCTTCCAACTTGATTGTCTGTCCATAATTTTTTCGGTTTACGGTTTGAATTTTTTTCAATAACAGCATTCGCTGCATTTAAAATATTTTGTGACGAACGATAGTTTTGTTCTAACAGAATAACTTGCGCATTCTCATAGTCTTTTTCGAATGACAAAATGTTAGAAATGTCAGCCCCGCGCCAGCGGTAAATAGACTGATCTGAGTCACCTACAACACATAAATTTTTAAAACGTGCTGCTAAATGTTTTACAAGAAGGTACTGTGCTTTATTCGTATCTTGATACTCATCCACATGAATATATTGGAACTTACGCTGATAAAACTCTAGTACTTCTGGAACACGTTCAAATAGCTGAATCGTTGTCATAATTAAATCATCAAAGTCTAATGAGTTATTTTTCAGAAGACGTTTTTGATATTCTGTATATACATCGCTCGTTAATTTTTCATATGGATCAGCGATTGTAATTTTTTTCGCATATTTATCTGCAGATAACAATTCATTTTTCGCATTACTAATACCAGCTAAAATAGAGCGTGGCTCAAATTTCTTCGGATCAATATTGCGCTCTTTCATAATTTTTTTGACTACAGTTAACTGATCGCCTGAATCTAAGATTGTAAAGTTACGATTAATACCAATACGATCGATATCACGTCGTAAAATACGTACACACATAGAGTGGAACGTAGAAATCCAAATATCTTCTGCTTCTGGTCCGACAAGTGTATCAATACGCTCGCGCATTTCACGAGCCGCTTTATTTGTAAAGGTAATAGCTAGTACATTCCATGGCGCTACACCTTTTTCACCAAGTAAATACGCAATACGATGTGTTAACACACGTGTTTTACCACTACCTGCACCTGCCATTAATAGAAGTGGTCCGTTCGTTGTTTGTACTGCTTTTTGTTGCTGCGGATTTAAACCATTTAATAACTTATCTGTCTTACTCATATACGCCTGCACCTACTCTCCTTTTACTGCTTTAACTGTTTTTAACGCGGATTTTATATCATCATAAATAATATTTCCAACAACTACTGTATCAGCGTATTGTGCCATTCCCTTCGCTTGTTCAGCATTAGAAATACCGCCGCCATAATATAACTTCGCTTGTTTTAATTCTGCTTTTACATTTTTAACAAGTTCAACGTCTCCATACGTACCGCTATATTCTAAATAAAATATCGGTAAACGTAATAGCTTGTCTGCTAAACGCGCGTATGCAATTACATCATCTTCTGTTACATCACATTTCGCATCTGTAAGCTGAGCTACTTTCGCTTCCGGATTTAAAACACAATACCCTTCCATAAAAATTTCATCCCAGTCCATAATATCCCCAAATTCTTTCAAAGCCTCATGATGAACACCTGTTACCCATTCTACCTTTCGGCTATTTAAAACGCTTGGGATATAATAAAAATCAAATCCTGGTGTAATTGCTTCCACATCAGAAACCTCTAACACACAAGGAACTGCATATCTACGAATGCTAACTAGCATGTGTAATACATTATCAATTGTAACTCCATCACTTCCGCCTACAATAACAGCATCTGTTCCAGACTCACAAATCATTTCTAAATGTTCGTCACTTAACTCCTTATTTGGATCAAGCTTAAATACATGTTTCCACCCGGAAATATCGTACATGAAAACACCCTTTCTTTTCTCTATTTATATATATTTCTGTTCAAAATAACAGTTTATTTTCATCAGGATTTTTTTAACTTCATCTTAAATATTTGTTTAAAACGGAGAATTAAGTTTGGAATTCCCTCTTCCATAGTTTTTCAAACGAGAGGATTTAACTTTGAACTTCCTTTTGTGCATTCTTTCATTATAACAAAAAAAGCTACTTACACACACGCACATTCCAACATCTTTTTCAACGTCAAATGTTGGATTACATATCCCAAAAATCACAAGGGATACTAATAAGAGAAATAGTATTATCTATTTCAACTTTCATAAAAAGGAGTGTTTTTCTAATGAAGCAAAACATCGGTACAATAAATGCCCTAATTCGAATTACGCTCGGACTTATCCTCTTCGGCTGTAGTAGCGCTAAACTTGTACGCAAGCCGTGGTGCACTTGGTCTAACGTCTTGCTATGGATTGGTGCAATGAAAATTGCAGAGGGAATTGTTCGTTTCTGCCCTGTTGTTGAAATGTGGAAATTCGGAAAATACATGAATATGGGGGCATTTAAAATGCCTAGCATGAATGTCGCTGAAAAGGGACATGCTAAAGAAGAAGTGAACCAAACTTCCAATCACGACAAACCAAAGTCAAATGGAAGTTATGACACTTCTGACAAAGAGATTGAGTCAGCGATTGAAGATATAATCCTGGCAAAACCGCTTTGAATCATTTGTCACGATGCAAGATGCTCTCAAAGGGACTTAGCTGCTGCAGTGGGCGGTTAAGTCTTCTTTATTTTACCATAAGACAGAACGTATATTCTCGTTTCAAACCTCAAAATATACATAAGAGATACTTAATCATTAATTTCAGAAAATTAGGTGTAAAGCCCTTGCATAAAATGATATAAAAGTGATATCATTTATATATCAGGAGGCGATCATATGAAAGAAAAACAAGTTTTTTATGTAAATGGTTTTCTCGGTATTATCGGGATTTTAATTTTAGCCGCTATCGGTGTATTTTTCCTTGTACAAGAAATTTTCATAGGAGCGGCATTAACTATTATTTTAGCCGCAGTTCTTGCTACAGGTATTGGTATTGTTCAACCAAACCAAGCAAAAGTCATTACGTTTTTCGGTAATTATTTAGGAACAATTCGTCAAAACGGTTTATTTTTAACAATTCCATTCGCATTCCGTCAAACTGTATCGTTACGTGTTGAAAACTTTAATAGTAAGAAGTTAAAAGTAAACGATATTGAGGGAAATCCAATTGAAATTGCAGCCGTTATCGTATATAAAGTTGTTGATTCTGCAAAAGCAATGTTCGGTGTTGAACATTACGATCGATTTGTAGAAATTCAAAGTGAAACAGCAATCCGCCACGTCGCAACAAAATATCCTTATGACAATTTCCAAGATGAAACTTGTATCACGTTACGCGGAAATACTGAAGAAATCTCTGAAGAATTAAAACGTGAGTTAGAAGCGCGCCTTGAAATCGCTGGCGTAGAAGTATTAGAAACTCGTTTAACACATTTAGCTTACGCAACAGAAATTGCCCATGCAATGCTACAACGTCAACAAGCAAAAGCAGTATTAGCTGCTAGAAAAGAGATTGTTGAAGGTGCTGTGAAGATGGCGAAAGATTCAATCCATATGTTAGATGAGGAAGGCGTACTTGAATTAGATGACGAGCGTAAAGCAAATATGGTGAACAACTTATTAGTTGCCATCGTTTCAGATAAAGGTGCGCAACCAGTTATTAATACAGGAAGCCTATATTAAAAGGTTGTAATCATTATGGCTAAAAAGAAAAGCTTTCCATTACGTATTGATCCTGAATTACACGCAGTCATCGAAAAATGGGCGAATGATGAGTTTCGTAGCGTCAATGCACACATCGAGTATTTACTTCGAGAAATGGCAAAGCAAAAAGGAAAATTGAAAAAAGATAAAGACGCATAAAAAATCCCGCTGAGAAATCAGCGGGATTTTTACATATTAGCTTCTCGTCATCTCATGACCAATTGCACGATATCCTATATCACTTCGGTAAAATAGACCATCACTCTCAATTTTACCAATTGCTTTATACACCTTATCTTTCGCTGCTTGTAAACTGTCCGCCTTACAAGTAACAAATAGTACACGGCCACCATTTGTTACAAAGTCACCGTGCTTCATAGCTGTGCCTGAATGGAAAACAATTACATCTTGCAATGTGTCTAATCCGTTAATAATTTCACCTTTTTTATATGCTTCCGGATACCCTTTCGAAGCAAGTACAACACCAATTACCGCTTCCTCTGACCACTGTAACGTTAATTCACTTTCATCTAATACAGCGTTACATACATCAACTAAATCATTTTCTAAGCGAGGTAATACTACTTCCGTTTCAGGATCACCAAAGCGTGCATTAAATTCAATTACCTTTGGGCCATCATTTGTTAAAATAAGTCCCGCATATAAAATTCCTGTAAACGAACGGTTTTCTGCAATCATCGCCTTGGCAGTTGGATGTAATACCATTTTTATTGCCTCTTGAACTGCTGATCCTGGAATTTGTGGTACGGGAGAATACGCACCCATTCCGCCTGTATTTGGACCTTTATCACCATCAAAAGCTCGTTTATGATCTTGCGCAATTACCATCGGATGCACAGTTGTTCCATTTACAAATGCCATTAATGAAAATTCTTGTCCATCTAAAAACTCTTCAATAACGACCTTCTTGCTCGCTTCGCCGAACTTCACATCTTGTAGCATCTCTTTCACAGCTTGTAATGCCTCTTCAAGCGTCATTGCTACCGTTACACCTTTACCAGCAGCTAGGCCGTCAGCTTTAATAACGATTGGCGCACCAACTTTTTGAATATACTGTACTGCTTCTTCATAGTCTGTAAAAGTTTCATATGCCGCAGTTGGAATATCATATTTTTTCATCAATTCTTTCGTAAAAGCCTTACTACCTTCAATAACAGCAGCCGCCTTATTTGGGCCAAATACACGAAGTCCCTCTTCTTTAAAGCGATCAACAATTCCATTCATAAGCGGAATTTCTGGTCCAACGAAAGTTAATTCAACCTTATTCTCTTTAGCAAATAAAACTAATGCGTCAAAATCATTTTCATCAATATCAACTGGTGTTGCAACATCGCGCATACCTTCATTACCAGGTGCTACATATACCTTTTCCACCTTTTCAGATTGCACAAACTTCCAAGCTAAAGCATGCTCACGCCCACCGCGGCCAATTACTAAAACATTCATATTTCATCCCCCAATACTTAAATAAGTACAAACTAGAAGCTCTGCTCCTAGTTTGTTTTCATATCAATCAAAGTTTAAAAGGGAGGATCAAGAGAACCGAGCAGGTCGAGGCGCATTTGACTGGAGGACACGGAATGTAGCTTTCCTACATGAGTACCGCACTGGCAATGCAACGACGACATGCGACAGTTATCTTGACCGGACCTTTTAAACATCCTCTACTAGTGTTTGAAATGACGTACGCCAGTGAACACCATCGTAATCCCATACTTATCCGCCACTTTAATAGAATCTTCGTCACGGATTGATCCGCCTGGTTGAATGATTGCTGTAATCCCTGCTCTTGCTGCTTCTTCTACTGTATCTGGCATTGGGAAGAAAGCATCAGATGCAAGTGCGCTACCTTGTGCTTTTTCACCAGCTTGTGTAATTGCGATTTTTGCAGAACCTACACGGTTCATCTGTCCCGCGCCTACACCAACTGTCATGTTATCATTCGCTAAAACAATTGCGTTTGATTTCACATGTTTTACAACTTTCCAAGCTAGTTTTAAATCTTTCCACTCTTGCTCTGATGGTTCACGTTTTGTCGGAATTGAAATTGTACTTTCATCTAATGATAACGTATCTTCCTCTTGAACGAGAAGACCACCTTGTACAGAAGTTAGTTTTTTGCTTGCACTTGTCGCTTTTTCAATATTTACAGTTAGTAGACGTAAGTTTTTCTTACTTTGCAATACTTCTAAAGCTTCTTTTGAGAAAGAAGGTGCAATAATGATTTCTAAGAAAATTTCGTGTAACTTTTCTGCTGTAGCTTTATCAATTTCACGATTTGCTGCAATAATTCCACCAAAGATTGATACTGGGTCTGCTTCATAAGCGCGTGTGTATGCTTCATGAATATCAGTACCCACTCCAACACCACATGGATTCATATGTTTTACTGCTACTACTGCTGGCTCTGTAAATTCTTTTACAATACTAAGTGCTGCATCTGCATCGTTAATATTGTTGTAAGATAATTCTTTACCGTGTAATTGTTCTGCGTATGCAACAGAAGAAGTTACAGCGAATGGTGCTTTATAGAAGGTTGCTTTTTGATGTGGATTTTCTCCATAGCGTAAATCTTGTTTTTTCTCAAATGTCACTGTTAATGTTTCTGGGCTTTCTTCACCCATTTGCTCTGTTAAGTAGTTAGAGATTAACGCATCATATGCCGCTGTATGACGGAATACTTTCGCTGCTAATTTACGTTTTGTTTCTTCTTTTACTTCACCGTTCTCATTCAGTTCTGCTAATACAACATCGTAATCTACTGGATCTACAATTACCGATACAAATTTATGATTTTTCGCAGCAGAGCGAATCATTGTTGGACCACCGATATCAATATTTTCAATTGCATCAGCAAATGTTACATCAGGCTTAGCGATTGTTTCTTTGAATGGGTATAAGTTCACAACAACAAAATCAATTGGCTGCATACCTAATTCATTCATTTGCGCTACATGCGTTTCATTATCGCGAACTGCTAATAGACCACCATGAATGTTTGGATGTAATGTTTTTACGCGGCCATCCATAATTTCTGGGAACCCAGTTACTTCAGAAATACCGATTACTTGTAAGCCATTTTCTTCTAGTAATTTTTTCGTACCACCTGTTGAGATAACTTCGATCCCTTGTTCTAGTAAACCTTTAACAAATTCTACTACTCCTGTTTTATCTGAAACACTTACTAATGCACGCTTTTTCATTTATCCTTCACCCCTGGTTGTATGTTAGTTAACAGTTGGTTCTTTCACAGATTGAACAATTTGATTCACTGTATTTACGTATAATTTATGTTCAACTTGTTGAATTTTCTTTTGTAAGCTTTCCCTCGTATCCCCTTCAGAAACAACCACTGCTTCTTGCGCAATAATTGGTCCTGTATCCATACCTGCATCTACATAATGAATCGTTACTCCAGTTACTTTCACACCTGCTTCTAACGCTTGACCAACAGCATCTTTCCCTGGAAAACTCGGTAATAGCGATGGATGAATATTAATAATCCTCCCGCCGTAAGCTTCTAGTAGAGTCGGTCCAATTAAACGCATATATCCAGCTAAAATAACATAATCAATTTCATACTCTTCTAGCTTCTTTAATATTTCTTTTTCAAATGCTTCTTTTGACTCATATGCTTTCGCTGAAAAAGCGAAACATGGAATATGATGATAATGTGCCCGTCCAACAGCACGTGCTTCTGGTTTATCACATACTAATAAACTAATATCTGCGTCTAATCTATTTTCTTCCACCGCATTGATGAGAGATTGAAAGTTAGAGCCGCTTCCAGAAGCAAAAACTGCTAATCTACTCATAGTGCTGTGCCCCCATTGAAGGTAACGCCAGTCCCTTGTACAGTACGTCCAATAATACGAGCTGTTTCTCCTTGCTCTTCAAGAAGACGAACAATATCTTTTGCCTCTTCTTCCTTCACTGCTACTACCATACCAATACCCATGTTAAAAATATTGAACATTTCTTTCTCTTCTAGTTTTCCCACTTCTTGAAGTAAACTGAAGATCGGTTGAATTTTCCAAGATCCTAATTCAATTTCTGCACCGATTCCTTCTGGTAACATACGTGGAATATTTTCAATGAATCCGCCACCTGTAATATGCGCCATACCGTATACTTCATATTTCTTCAATAGTTCTAAAATAGGTTTGACATAAATTTTCGTTGGTTTTAATAATTCTTCACCAAGAGGTAGTTCTAAGCGTCCGTAAATGCGATCTAAAGATAGTTCTCCATCTTCTAGTAATACTTTTCGTACTAAAGAATAACCATTACTATGAATACCGCTAGATGCTAAGCCAATTAATACTTGACCAGCTTCAATTTTTTCACCTGTTACAATTTTCTTTTTATCAACAATTCCAACTGTAAAACCAGCTAAATCGTATTCTTCCGTAGAATACATTCCTGGCATTTCAGCTGTTTCTCCACCAATTAATGCACAACCAGCTTGGCGACAGCCCTCTGATATACCTTTGACGATGTTTTCAATTTTACTAGGTTCAGCTTTACCACAAGCAATATAATCAAGGAAGAAAAGCGGCTCTGCTCCTTGGACAACAATATCATTTACACACATTGCTACTGCATCAATACCTATTGTGTCATGTTTATCTGCCATAAAAGCGAGCATCAATTTCGTTCCCACGCCATCTGTTCCAGATACTAATACAGGTTCTTCTAATGCAAATTTTGATAGATCAAACATACCTCCAAAACCGCCTAGACCGCCTAGTACTTCTTTTCTCATTGTTGTTTGTACGTGTTTTTTCATGCGAGATACCGCTTCATATCCAGCTTCAATATCTACTCCTGCTTGCTTATATGCATTCGCCATCGTTATTTACACCTCGTCTTTTAATTTCTCCCTATCCAGGGCCGGCCGTTTTAAGAAAGAAGCTAGCTTCTACATCAAAAGAAGTAGAAGCTTTTTTCTTCTTATTTCATACTTTCTAAAAGCTCTTGCTCATAATCATAAAGAGCTGTCGGATAATCTCCATTGAAGTACGCCATACATAGACCGCCGTATTTCCCTTCATATGGACGTCCAATTGCATCTACTAATCCATCTTCACTTAAAAATGTTAAAGAATCTGCTCCGATGATTTGACGGATTTCTTCTATTGAATTATTTGCTGCGATTAATTCTTTTCTCGTTTGAATATCAATGCCATAGAAACATGGATACTTAAGAGGTGGTGAAGCAATTCTTACATGAACTTCTGTCGCTCCAGCCTCGCGAAGCATACGAACAATTCGTTTACTCGTCGTTCCTCTTACGATAGAATCGTCAATCATCACAACTCGTTTTCCTTCAACTACGCCTCTTACTGCTGAAAGCTTCATCTTAACCCCTTGCTCACGCAGTTCTTGAGAGGGTTGAATAAACGTACGTCCAACGTAACGATTTTTAATTAATCCTAACTCATATGGAATTCCTGTCGCCTCCGCATAACCAATTGCCGCTGAAATACTAGAGTCTGGTACACCAGTAACAACATCAGCTTCAATAGGAGCTTCTGCCGCTAAACGTTTTCCCATGTTTTTACGTGCTGCATGGACGTTAATACCTGCAATATTAGAATCCGGACGTGCAAAGTAAATGTACTCCATACTACAAATTGCATGATCTACTTCATTTGTAAAACGATCTACATGAATTCCTTCATCATTGATGATAAGCAATTCACCTGGTTCTACATCACGAATGTATGTTGCACCTACTACATCGAAAGCACATGTTTCTGATGCTACAACGTAAGCATCTCCCATCTTTCCAATTGAAAGAGGACGGAATCCATTCGGGTCTAGCGCAACGATCATTTCATTTCCAGTTAGTAAAAGATATGCGAACGCACCTTTCACTTTATTTAGAGCCTCTTTTACACTTTCAATTAAAGAATCTTTCGTACTACGTTTAATGAGATGTAAAAGTACCTCTGTATCTGAACTTGTTTGGAAAATACTTCCCTCTGCCTCTAATTCACGACGAAGCATCTTTGCATTAATTAAATTTCCGTTATGAGCTAATGCCATACTATGATCAGAAAAACGGAATAATAATGGTTGAACGTTAGCAACTTCACTTCCGCCAGCTGTCGCATATCGTACATGTCCAATTGCTGATTTTCCGTTTAAGCCTTCTAGCTCACCTCTTGAAAATACTTCCGATATTAAACCTAACCCCTTGTGACCGACGATTTTCTCACCATTATTTACGACGATGCCTGCGCCTTCTTGTCCACGGTGCTGTAAACTATGCAATCCGTAGTACGAAACTTGTGCTGCATTTTCATGCCCCCAAATTCCGAAAACGCCACATTCTTCATTTAACCCCTTTATTTCAGCAAGCATGGGATTGCCCCTTTCCAAGCCTTTCTCATTTCATCTACATTTGCTGTAAGTAATACTTCATTTTCTTCATTATGAATTGTTACTTCATTTGTATTTGTCACTTCTCCAACTTGAATTGCTTCTACCGCTTTCTCGAACGCTTCTTTATTTTCACGTTTTACAGTTATAACGAAGCGCGATTGTGATTCAGCGAATAATGCTGCTGTTGCTTCTCCGTCTAATTTCACAGTAGCACCTAAACCTTTTGCACCAATTGCACTTTCAGTAATTGCAACTGCTAAACCACCTTCTGCAACATCATGAGCAGATTGAACAAGGCCAGCTTGAATTGCTTCTAATACTTGTTTTTGGCGCTTTAATTCTACGTCTAGATCGATGCTTGGTGATTGACCGAAAATTTTGCCGTGAATCATTTTCTGTAATTCACTTCCACCAAACTCAGCTTTCGTCTCTCCAATTACATAAACTAAATCGCCAGCTTGCTTGAACTCTTGTGTTGTTACATGTTTTAAATCGTGTACAAGTCCAACCATCCCAACTGTCGGTGTTGGATATACAGCTTCACCACTACGTTCGTTATACATTGATACGTTTCCGCCGATAACTGGCGTTTGTAATGTACGACAAGCTTCACTCATACCATCTACTGATTTCTCAATTTGCCAGAAGATTTCTGGTTTTTCTGGATTACCGAAGTTTAAGCAATCTGTAATTGCAAGTGGCTCTCCCCCAGAACATACGATATTACGTGCTGCCTCTGCTACTGCAATTTTACCGCCCACTTCTGGATCTAAATAAATATAGCGAGAGTTACAATCTGTCGTCATTGCTAATCCTTTTTCTGTACCGCGTACACGTACAACTGCTGCATCTGAACCTGGTGTAACAACTGTGCTTGTGCGAACTTGATAATCATATTGATCATAAACCCACTCTTTACTTGCAATCGTCGGTTGTTGTAATAGAGCGAATAACGTTTCTTTATAATTTTCTACTTTTGGTGTTTCCATTTTCATTGCCTGGAATTCAGCAAAGTATGCTGCTTCTTTTGATGGCTTATGATAAATTGGTGCTTCTTCCGCAAGAGCATCTGCTGGTACTTCAGCTACCTTTTCACCTTTATGGAATAAGCGAAGCATTTTGTCTTCCGTTACTTTCCCCATCGTAACGGCTGCAAGACCATACTTCTCAAATAAATCTACTATTTCTTGCTCTCTACCCTTTTTCACAACGATTAACATACGTTCTTGTGATTCAGATAGCATCATTTCATATGGTGTCATTCCTGTTTCGCGCTGTGGTACATCATCTAAGTACATTTCAATACCCATACCTGCTTTACTTGCCATTTCTGCAGAAGATGATGTTAAACCAGCTGCACCCATATCTTGAATTCCAACAAGTGCATCCGACTGAATAAGTTCTAAGCAAGCTTCAATAAGAAGTTTCTCCATAAATGGATCTCCTACTTGAACTGCTGGACGCTTCGCTTCTGAGCTTTCAGATAACTCTTCAGATGCGAATGTTGCACCGTGAATACCGTCACGACCAGTTGATGCTCCTACGTACATTACTGTATTTCCAGCACCGTGCGCTTGCCCCTTTTTAATATCTTCATGATTAATTAAGCCTACGCACATTGCATTTACAAGTGGATTTCCTTCATAACATGGATCAAACTGTACTTCGCCGCCAACAGTCGGAATGCCGATACAGTTACCGTATCCTGCAATCCCTGCCACTACTTCTTCGAATAAATATTTCACACGTGGTGATTGTAATTCACCGAAGCGAAGTGAGTTTAATAGAGCTACCGGGCGTGCTCCCATAGAGAATACGTCACGAATAATACCACCAACGCCTGTTGCTGCTCCTTGATATGGTTCAATAGCAGAAGGATGGTTATGACTTTCCATTTTAAATACAACCGCTTGATTATCACCGATATCTACAATTCCAGCACCTTCCCCAGGTCCTTGCAGAACGCGCTCACCTGTTGTTGGGAATTTTCGAAGTACTGGTTTTGAATTTTTATAACTGCAATGTTCAGACCACATAACAGAGAATAATCCTGTTTCTGTATAATTTGGCAGACGGCCTAAAATCTTTTCAACCATGGTAAACTCTTCGTCTGTTAGCCCCATTTCCGCATATATGCGCTCTTCTTTAATTTGTGTTGGATTTGGTTCAAGCATTAACGACATATGTTTCCCTCCACTGTTTTAAGATAGATTGAAAGACTTTTAACCCTTCAGCACCGCCAAGTAATTCATCTACAGCACGCTCTGGGTGTGGCATCATACCAAGTACATTTCCTTTTTCATTTACAATACCAGCAATATCTGAAACGCTTCCATTCGGGTTTTCTACGTAACGGAATGCGATTTGATTATTCTCTTCTAATTGTTTAAGAGTCTCTTCATCACAATAGTAATTCCCCTCACCATGCGCGATTGGAATATTGATTACTTCATCTTTTTCATATTGTGATGTAAACATCGTTTCATTATTTTCAACACGCAGCTGAACTGTTCGGCACATAAATTTTAAGTTTTCGTTTCTCATTAACGCTCCTGGTAGTAATCCTGATTCAACAAGAATCTGGAATCCATTACATACACCTAAAATCGGCTTTCCTTGCTCAGCAGCTTTTTGCACTGCTTTCATTGCGTTAGCAAAGCGAGAAATAGCACCACAACGTAAATAGTCACCGTAAGAGAATCCACCAGGTAGTAAAATTGCATCATATTCATCTAAATTCTCTCTATCGTGCCAAACGTAATCTACTTCTTCACCAAGCTCATCTTTAATTGCATGGAACATATCGACATCACAGTTCGAACCTGGGAATACTATGACTGCAAATTTCACTGTGCGACAACCTCCTCAACTTCATAACGGAAGTCTTCCATTACAACGTTTGTTAATAGTTTTTCACACATTTCTTTTACCTTTGCGTCAAGGTCAGATACTGATTTATCAATTGTTAATTCCATATATTTTCCGATTCGAACGTCTTGTACTTCTGTGAACGAAAGACTATGAAGTGCCCCTTTTACTGCTGTTCCTTGTGGATCTAATACGCTTTCTCTTAACGTTACATATACCTTAACTTTATACATGTGAAATTCCTCCTAAACGTTTTAAAATCTCTTCATAAGCTTCTGTTAAATTTCCAAGGTCACGACGGAATACGTCTTTATCAAATTTTTCATTGCTCGTTTCATCCCATAAACGGCAAGTATCTGGTGAAATTTCATCTGCTAAAATGATTTCTCCTTCATCTGTTACACCAAACTCTAATTTGAAATCTACTAGTCTTACACGACAGCTTGCGAAATGATCAATCAACACTTGATTGATTTGTAGAGCCATATCTCGTAATACGCTTACTTGCTCTGGTGATGCAACGTTTAATACACGAATATGATCTTCCGTTACAAGCGGATCTCCTAAATCATCATCTTTGAAGTAAAATTCTACGATTGGTTCTGCAAGTACAGTTCCCTCTTCCATTCCTAATCGTTTTGAAAGACTTCCTGCAATTACATTTCTTGTGACAACTTCTAGAGGAATAATATTCACTTTTTTAACAAGTTGCTCTGTTTCAGATAACTTCTCTACAAAATGTGTTTTTATTCCTACTTCTTGTAACTTTCTGAACAATAAAGTTGTAATCTCATTGTTCAAACGACCTTTTCCTGTAATCGTCTCTTTTTTCTCCCCATTGAAAGCAGTCGCACTATCTTTGTACTCTACCCAAACCATATCTGCTGATTCTGTACGATAAATTCTTTTTGCCTTACCTTCATACAGCAATTCTAGCTTTTGCATTTCGCAAGCCCCCTGTAGTTTGAAAAATGTGAATAATGTTTTTATAAAGAATGGCACAGAATGACTCTATTCTGTGCCATATGAAATTTTACGCTTCGTTTAACCCAAGGCGTTCAAAGATTGTATCAACGTGTTGCATATGATGCTCATAGTTGAAGCATTCATTAATTTCTTCTTGTGATAACTTGCTCGTAATACGCTCATCAGCTTCTACAAGCTCTTTAAATTGTACTTGTGTTTCCCAAGCTTCCATCGCTTTAGGCTGTACGATATCATAAGCTTCTTCACGTACCATACCTTTGTCGATTAATGTAAGCATTACACGCTGAGAATAAATTAAGCCATATGTTCTTGTCATATTGCGTTTCATATTCTCTGGGTATACAGTTAAGTTTTTAACGATATTACCAAAGCGATTTAGCATGTAATTTAATGCAATTGTAGCATCTGGTAAAATTACGCGTTCTGCCGAAGAGTGAGAAATATCACGCTCATGCCATAATGGAACATTCTCATACGCTGTCATCATATAACCGCGGATAACACGAGCTAAACCAGTCATATTTTCTGATCCGATTGGATTACGTTTATGTGGCATTGCAGAAGAGCCTTTTTGGCCTTTTGCAAAAGCCTCTTCAACTTCACGTGTTTCACTCTTTTGTAAACCACGAATCTCAACTGCCATCTTTTCAATAGATGTTGCGATTAGTGCAAGTGTTGACATGTAATGAGCATGGCGATCACGTTGCAATGTTTGTGTTGAAATTGGTGCTGCTTCTAATCCTAAGTTTTCACAAACATACTTTTCTACGAATGGATTGATATTTGCGTATGTACCAACCGCACCAGATAATTTACCAACGCGAACTGTATCAGCAGCTTGTTTGAAACGCTCTACGTTACGTTTCATTTCTTCATACCAAAGACCAAGTTTTAAACCAAATGTTGTTGGTTCTGCATGAACACCGTGTGTTCTTCCCATCATGATCGTGTATTTATGCTCTTTCGCTTTGTTAGCTAAAATGCTTACAAAGTTTTCTAAGTCTTTTAATATGATTTCATTCGCTTGTTTTAAGATGTAAGATAACGCTGTATCTACTACGTCTGTAGATGTTAAACCGTAATGAACCCATTTACGTTCCTCACCTAATGTTGGTGTTTCTGATACAGCACGCGTGAATGCAACTACGTCATGACGTGTCTCTTTTTCAATTTCATAAATACGATCAATATCAAATGATGCATGCTCACGGATTTTTTTAACATCTTCTTTTGGAATATCGCCAAGCTCAGCCCATGCTTCACAAGCTAAAATCTCAACTTCTAACCACGCTTTAAATTTGTTCTCTTCCGTCCAAATTGCACCCATTTCTGGGCGTGTATAACGACTAATCATCTTTTTCCCTCCAACAGTTGTTCTTGATGGTCCCAAATATGCAAACTCTTCGCTTTTTCTAGAGCGACTTCAATATTATCATTTAAAATATTAACATGCCCCATTTTCCGCTGCGCTTTTGCTTCTTCTTTTCCATACAAGTGTAAATAGCACCCGGTTAATCTATTCACTTGTCTTAGGACCCCTTCTATATGTTCGCCTAAAATGTTTACCATGACAACTGGTTTTAACAAATTTGTTTCTCCAAGAGGTAAATTACAGATTGCTCGAATATGTTGACCGAATTGACTCGTTTCACATGCATCCTGTGTATAGTGTCCTGAATTGTGAGGTCTTGGTGCTAATTCATTAATGTAAATCTCACCATCAGCTGTAGCAAACATCTCTACCGCTAGTGTTCCCACAAGTTCTAGTTCATCCGCGAGCACTTTTGCATAAGCAATTGCTTTTTGAGAAAGTTCTTCTGTAATGCGAGCTGGAACGATAGATTCATGCAAAATGTTATTTACATGAATATTTTCCGCTACCGGAAACACTTTCGTTTCACCACTTACACTACGAATCACAATAACTGATACTTCTTTTTCAAAAGGCACCCATTTCTCTAAAATACACTCTGCTGCATTCGCAAGCTCTCGAGCTTTATCAACGTCAGCCTCACTTCTTAAAACAACTTGACCTTTCCCATCATATCCGCCTGTCGTCGTTTTCAAGACGGAAGGATATGATAACTCAGTAATTGCTTCAGTAAGCTGATCTTGATTTTGAACTAATCTATACGTTGCTACTGGTAGCCCAGCTTTCTCAATCGCATTCTTTTCTGTAAAACGATTTTGTGTTTTACTTAACAACTGACTGCCTTGCGGTAAGTAAGCATGTTTTTCAAGCCATTGTAAACATCTATAATCAATATTCTCAAATTCATATGTGACAACATCACTAATCTCCGCTAAATGCTGAATTGCTTTTAAATCGTCATATGGTGCAACAATTTCAATATCAGCAACTTGTGCACATGGTGAATTTTTTGTAGGATCTAAAACAGCAATTTTATATCCCATCTCCTTAGCTGCCAATGCCATCATTCTTCCTAGCTGGCCGCCTCCAATAATGCCGATTGTTTTTCCAGGTAAAATGATTCTCGTCATACTAGCTCACTACCTTCGCGCACATCTTTTTCAATCGCTTCTCTTCTCAATTCTAATGCATCATGTATATCATCATGGAATGATCCAAGTATTTGTGCAGCAAGTAAACCAGCATTTGTTGAACCAGCCTTACCAATTGCAACAGTTGCAACTGGAACCCCTCCTGGCATTTGGACGATGGATAATAATGAATCTAAGCCGTTTAACGCTTTTGATTGAACTGGAACTCCAATTACAGGAAGATTCGTCTTCGCTGCAACCATTCCTGGTAAATGCGCTGCGCCACCAGCTCCAGCAATAATAACTTTCAACCCACGTTCACGAGCCGTCTCTGCATATTCAAACATATAATCCGGAGTCCGATGAGCAGATACAACTTTTTTCTCATACGGTATATTTAATTCATCTAAAATGTCACAAGCATATTTCATTGTTTCCCAGTCTGACGTGCTTCCCATTATGACTCCAACTAGTGATTTCATATTAGAATCCCCCCGATTCAAATAAAAAAAGCCTGAAATAGAACAGTTTCTCTTTTACTATGAGAGAAAGCGCTCTACTCAGGCATACGTATCCCTTGTGAATAGAAAAATACCGAGTGACTTTCCCTCATAGTCTAACGAATAACGGTCGTTAGGTAGAGACTTGCAGGCCATATCCCCGCGATTATATGAGGTCTTATATATTATTCTTTCTATGGCTATATTAACAATATTTCATAAACAATGTCAACAAATAATCGAATGTTTTTTTATTACTCACCAATAACGTTCGTGTTTTAGTTATATTCAAAAGAATAATTGTAACTATATGCAAGAAGGATAAGAAATTAGAATATATATTTCTAGAGATCTATTGTACACATAACGGTTTGTATACTTATTTCGTATGCTTTAATATAAAGCATATCGTTTATATTCATTTTATTTATAAGGAAGACAATAATGATTGAATACTTATTTATATCATCCCACTTTTTAAAATATATACTTGTGGTAGAAATAACGTTTCCTATCATAGAGATTATTTTAGGAACACTCGGAAAACCTAGAAAATAAAAAATCATTGCTAGTACTTTAAATAGCCTCATTTTCATTCTTTAAGATTACTAAATTTATGAATTTTAACAGGTGATACATAAAAATAAACACAAAAAAACCTAAGTCGAATCGACTTAGGTTTTTGCTTGGCGACGTCCTACTCTCACAGGGACAAGGTCCCAACTACCATCGGCGCTAGAGAGCTTAACTTCCGTGTTCGGTATGGGAACGGGTGTGACCTCTCTGCCATCATCACCAAACTATGAAGGCATATTCCTTCAAAACTAGATAACATTTGCTTCATATTATATGGTTAAGTCCTCGATCTATTAGTATTCGTCAGCTCCACATGTCACCATGCTTCCACCTCGAACCTATCAACCTGATCATCTTTCAGGGATCTTACTAGCTTACGCTATGGGAAATCTCATCTTGAGGGGGGCTTCATGCTTAGATGCTTTCAGCACTTATCCCTTCCGCACATAGCTACCCAGCTATGCCCTTGGCAGAACAACTGGTACACCAGCGGTGCGTCCATCCCGGTCCTCTCGTACTAAGGACAGCTCCTCTCAAATTTCCTACGCCCACGACGGATAGGGACCGAACTGTCTCACGACGTTCTGAACCCAGCTCGCGTACCGCTTTAATGGGCGAACAGCCCAACCCTTGGGACCGACTACAGCCCCAGGATGCGATGAGCCGACATCGAGGTGCCAAACCTCCCCGTCGATGTGGACTCTTGGGGGAGATAAGCCTGTTATCCCCGGGGTAGCTTTTATCCGTTGAGCGATGGCCCTTCCATGCGGAACCACCGGATCACTAAGCCCGACTTTCGTCCCTGCTCGACTTGTAGGTCTCGCAGTCAAGCTCCCTTATGCCTTTGCACTCTACGAATGATTTCCAACCATTCTGAGGGAACCTTTGGGCGCCTCCGTTACACTTTAGGAGGCGACCGCCCCAGTCAAACTGCCCACCTGACACTGTCTCCCGGGTCGATAAGACCCGTAGGTTAGAATTTCAATACATTCAGGGCGGTATCCCACCAGCGCCTCCACCGAAGCTAGCGCTCCGGTTTCAATGGCTCCCGCCTATCCTGTACAAAATGTACCAAAATTCAATATCAGGCTACAGTAAAGCTCCACGGGGTCTTTCCGTCCTGTCGCGGGTAACCTGCATCTTCACAGGTACTATAATTTCACCGAGTCTCTGGTTGAGACAGTGCCCAAATCGTTACACCTTTCGTGCGGGTCGGAACTTACCCGACAAGGAATTTCGCTACCTTAGGACCGTTATAGTTACGGCCGCCGTTTACTGGGGCTTCAGTTCAGAGCTTCGCTTACGCTAACCCCTCTCCTTAACCTTCCAGCACCGGGCAGGTGTCAGCCCCTATACTTCGCCTTACGGCTTCGCAGAGACCTGTGTTTTTGCTAAACAGTCGCTTGGGCCTATTCACTGCGGCTTTCCGTTAAGAAAGCACCCCTTCTCCCGAAGTTACGGGGTCATTTTGCCGAGTTCCTTAACCAGAGTTCTCTCGCACACCTTAGGATTCTCTCCTCGCCTACCTGTGTCGGTTTGCGGTACAGGCACCTTTTATCTCGCTAGAAGCTTTTCTTGGCAGCGGGGAATCAAAGACTTCGCTCCATAAGGAGCTTCCCCATCACAGCTCAGCCTTCACGATAAGCGGATTTGCCTACTTATCAGCCTAACTGCTTGGACGTGCACAACCAATCGCACGCTTCTTCTATCCTTCTGCGTCCCTCCATTGCTCAAACGATAAAGAGGTGGTACAGGAATATCAACCTGTTGTCCATCGCCTACGCCTGTCGGCCTCGGCTTAGGTCCTGACTAACCCTGAGCGGACGAGCCTTCCTCAGGAAACCTTAGGCATTCGGTGGACGGGATTCTCACCCGTCTTTCGCTACTCATACCGGCATTCTCACTTCTAAGCGCTCCACCAGTCCTTCCGGTCTGACTTCACTGCACTTAGAACGCTCCCCTACCACTGATACCATTGGTATCAATTCGCAGCTTCGGTGGTGTATTTAGCCCCGGTACATTTTCGGCGCAGAGTCACTCGACTAGTGAGCTATTACGCACTCTTTAAATGGTGGCTGCTTCTAAGCCAACATCCTAGTTGTCTAAGCAACTCCACATCCTTTTCCACTTAATACACACTTTGGGACCTTAGCTGGCGATCTGGGCTGTTTCCCTCTTGACTACGGATCTTATCACTCGCAGTCTGACTCCTAAGGATAAGTCATTGGCATTCGGAGTTTGACTGAATTCGGTAATCCGATGAGGACCCCTAGTTCAATCAGTGCTCTACCTCCAAGACTCTTACACTTAAGGCTAGCCCTAAAGCTATTTCGGGGAGAACCAGCTATCTCCAGGTTCGATTGGAATTTCTCCGCTACCCACACCTCATCCCCGCACTTTTCAACGTGCGTGGGTTCGGGCCTCCATTCAGTGTTACCTGAACTTCACCCTGGACATGGGTAGATCACCTGGTTTCGGGTCTACGACCACGTACTAAACGCCCTATTCAGACTCGCTTTCGCTGCGGCTCCGCCTCTTCAGCTTAACCTCGCACGGGATCGTAACTCGCCGGTTCATTCTACAAAAGGCACGCCATCACCCATTAACGGGCTCTGACTATTTGTAGGCACACGGTTTCAGGATCTCTTTCACTCCCCTTCCGGGGTGCTTTTCACCTTTCCCTCACGGTACTGGTTCACTATCGATCACTAGGGAGTATTTAGCCTTGGGAGATGGTCCTCCCAGATTCCGACGGAATTTCACGTGTTCCGCCGTACTCAGGATACATTCAAGAGAGAACGAAGTTTCGACTACGGGGTTGTTACCCTCTACGACGGACCTTTCCAGGTCGCTTCGTCTACCTCGTTCCTTTGTAACTCCGTATAGAATGTCCTACAACCCCAAGAGGCAAGCCTCTTGGTTTGGGCTATGTTCCGTTTCGCTCGCCGCTACTCAGGAAATCGCATTTGCTTTCTCTTCCTCCAGGTACTTAGATGTTTCAGTTCCCTGGGTCTGTCTTCCTTACCCTATGTATTCAGGTAAGGATACCATACCATTACGTATGGTGGGTTTCCCCATTCGGAAATCTTCGGATCAAAGCTTACTTACAGCTCCCCGAAGCATATCGGCGTTAGTCCCGTCCTTCATCGACTCCTAGTGTCAAGGCATCCACCGTGCGCCCTTTCTAACTTAACCAAACTAAAATTAAAAAAATATGAGCTACACTGTTATCTAGTTTTCAAAGAACATACATTTATATATGAGAGATAGTTCTCTCAAAACTGAACAAAACGAAACACGGAAACTTATATTGATGAACAGCGTTCATCAATT
>NZ_CP123058.1:5085000-5087500 GCF_040448665.1 Bacillus cereus group sp. MS39
CAATAATTAAGTTGAATTTTTTCTTTCAAAAAGAACGCTGAAAAAAGAATTGTAACTAAAGGTAAAGCAGCATCAATAATACTAACATGCAATCCACTCGTTAAAGAAATACCGTAGGATGTGAACATAAAGTACCCAGCTACGCCAGTAAAAGATAGCAAACTCATTCTTTTCCACGGGACTTGTTTATGTACAACAAATCTTTTTAATTGTTTAAATGAGAATAGTAAACAGATTCCACCAGCTAAGAAAAGGCGGATAAATAACAAAGTAAATGGCTGAATAGATTCTAATGCCCACTTTGTTGGCGCAATGGCTATCCCCCATAATATAACAGCCACTAATAACATGCATATTTCTTTCATAATCCCCCACACCCATCAAAAAAATATATGTTAACTATCTTAATTATAGATTTTTTCTTATGTGAAATCCTTTGAAAATGTAAAAACGTTATGTGAAAAACAACTATATAGCTATTTTTCACATAACGTTTTCATATAAAGAGTAAAATATTTTTGATCATTCTACAACCTAATTAATATAAAAAGGTAATTCTTACCTTAAACTGAAATTTAAACGTATTACTTTATCACCTTTTACGACATTATCGCTCAAATTTTAGTTTAGACAGTCCCTATTTCATCTTTTTTCCTCTTTAAGATTACTAAATTTATGAATTTTAACAGGTGATACATAAAAATAAACACAAAAAAACCTAAGTCGAATCGACTTAGGTTTTTGCTTGGCGACGTCCTACTCTCACAGGGACAAGGTCCCAACTACCATCGGCGCTAGAGAGCTTAACTTCCGTGTTCGGTATGGGAACGGGTGTGACCTCTCTGCCATCATCACCAAACTATGAAGGCATATTCCTTCAAAACTAGATAACATTTGCTTCATATTATATGGTTAAGTCCTCGATCTATTAGTATTCGTCAGCTCCACATGTCACCATGCTTCCACCTCGAACCTATCAACCTGATCATCTTTCAGGGATCTTACTAGCTTACGCTATGGGAAATCTCATCTTGAGGGGGGCTTCATGCTTAGATGCTTTCAGCACTTATCCCTTCCGCACATAGCTACCCAGCTATGCCCTTGGCAGAACAACTGGTACACCAGCGGTGCGTCCATCCCGGTCCTCTCGTACTAAGGACAGCTCCTCTCAAATTTCCTACGCCCACGACGGATAGGGACCGAACTGTCTCACGACGTTCTGAACCCAGCTCGCGTACCGCTTTAATGGGCGAACAGCCCAACCCTTGGGACCGACTACAGCCCCAGGATGCGATGAGCCGACATCGAGGTGCCAAACCTCCCCGTCGATGTGGACTCTTGGGGGAGATAAGCCTGTTATCCCCGGGGTAGCTTTTATCCGTTGAGCGATGGCCCTTCCATGCGGAACCACCGGATCACTAAGCCCGACTTTCGTCCCTGCTCGACTTGTAGGTCTCGCAGTCAAGCTCCCTTATGCCTTTGCACTCTACGAATGATTTCCAACCATTCTGAGGGAACCTTTGGGCGCCTCCGTTACACTTTAGGAGGCGACCGCCCCAGTCAAACTGCCCACCTGACACTGTCTCCCGGGTCGATAAGACCCGTAGGTTAGAATTTCAATACATTCAGGGCGGTATCCCACCAGCGCCTCCACCGAAGCTAGCGCTCCGGTTTCAATGGCTCCCGCCTATCCTGTACAAAATGTACCAAAATTCAATATCAGGCTACAGTAAAGCTCCACGGGGTCTTTCCGTCCTGTCGCGGGTAACCTGCATCTTCACAGGTACTATAATTTCACCGAGTCTCTGGTTGAGACAGTGCCCAAATCGTTACACCTTTCGTGCGGGTCGGAACTTACCCGACAAGGAATTTCGCTACCTTAGGACCGTTATAGTTACGGCCGCCGTTTACTGGGGCTTCAGTTCAGAGCTTCGCTTACGCTAACCCCTCTCCTTAACCTTCCAGCACCGGGCAGGTGTCAGCCCCTATACTTCGCCTTACGGCTTCGCAGAGACCTGTGTTTTTGCTAAACAGTCGCTTGGGCCTATTCACTGCGGCTTTCCGTTAAGAAAGCACCCCTTCTCCCGAAGTTACGGGGTCATTTTGCCGAGTTCCTTAACCAGAGTTCTCTCGCACACCTTAGGATTCTCTCCTCGCCTACCTGTGTCGGTTTGCGGTACAGGCACCTTTTATCTCGCTAGAAGCTTTTCTTGGCAGCGGGGAATCAAAGACTTCGCTCCATAAGGAGCTTCCCCATCACAGCTCAGCCTTCACGATAAGCGGATTTGCCTACTTATCAGCCTAACTGCTTGGACGTGCACAACCAATCGCACGCTTCTTCTATCCTTCTGCGTCCCTCCATTGCTCAAACGATAAAGAGGTGGTACAGGAATATCAACCTGTTGTCCATCGCCTACGCCTGTCGGCCTCGGCTTAGGTCCTGACTAACCCTGAGCGGACGAGCCTTCCTCAGGAAACCTTAGGCATTCGGTGGACGGGA
>NZ_CP123058.1:5090000-5095000 GCF_040448665.1 Bacillus cereus group sp. MS39
GGCACGTAGTTAGCCGTGGCTTTCTGGTTAGGTACCGTCAAGGTGCCAGCTTATTCAACTAGCACTTGTTCTTCCCTAACAACAGAGTTTTACGACCCGAAAGCCTTCATCACTCACGCGGCGTTGCTCCGTCAGACTTTCGTCCATTGCGGAAGATTCCCTACTGCTGCCTCCCGTAGGAGTCTGGGCCGTGTCTCAGTCCCAGTGTGGCCGATCACCCTCTCAGGTCGGCTACGCATCGTTGCCTTGGTGAGCCGTTACCTCACCAACTAGCTAATGCGACGCGGGTCCATCCATAAGTGACAGCCGAAGCCGCCTTTCAATTTCGAACCATGCAGTTCAAAATGTTATCCGGTATTAGCCCCGGTTTCCCGGAGTTATCCCAGTCTTATGGGCAGGTTACCCACGTGTTACTCACCCGTCCGCCGCTAACTTCATAAGAGCAAGCTCTTAATCCGTTCGCTCGACTTGCATGTATTAGGCACGCCGCCAGCGTTCATCCTGAGCCAGGATCAAACTCTCCAATAAAGTTAGTTTGTCTAGCATCTAAAAATAAAAATTGACGTTTCACGTTGTTTGTTTCGTTCAGTTTTCAAAGAACTACTCGGTCGCTCATTTGCGACTCCCTTATGTTAACATCTTCATGTTTCAATGTCAACTAAGTTTTTCATTTCGTTTGCCGCGTTCTGCGTTATTGCATCGGCGACTTGTTCTATATTACACCTCTATATACTAATCGTCAATACCTTTTTCATAAAGTTATTCAAGTTAATATTTTTGCACTCTCTAATCTAGAGAAGAACCTATAAATATTGCATTATCCGAAAATCCTCTTCGACTTCGCTTTAATTTCTTCTCCCAAAATATATTCAAGTTTACTTACACCCTAGACTGAATTGGTACGGAAGTTTTCCCCCCCGCGGAACTAACAACCTTATTTTAATAAATACTAATATATAATTAAAAACTTATTCCACTCCCTAACACCTCTTTGTTTATCAGGCACTCTATTAGAAACGATTGAAGATATACGTATTCTCATAAACAGACAACGATACAGAAATTCTTATATACTACTCTAGCTATAGAGTTCCCCTTATATGAGGTAATGGTTACTTACCTGTTTACTCGTAAATATATAGAAACACACTAATATATTTACTAACTATCCCTATGTCACTGAAATAGCAGACTTATATCTCTTTCATCTTTAGCAGCATCCATTTCCATACGGCCTAGTCGTAATAAATTTTATATCCTCTTAACAAACATTTCAGATATACAAATAAACTATACTCGAGGTCCAAACCAATTAATAGCATTTCTTTTTTTAAACACATATACCCGATTAAAAATACGCACCTCAATTGATCGAGTGCACATAACACACTCACAAGGAACATTCATTCTATTTGTATTTTATTACTTTTTATCACATGTAAGGATGTTTATCCTATACCTATATTTACGTTTTACCGCTAGGAGAGCGAATCAAGTTACTAACAAAGTATGTAATTTTATTGTTTATATATATCCTCCGTTTTGAAATACATATAGAATTACAAATTCATTTATTTCTAGCTATAAACCTAAGAATACATAACAATAAGAAACCAATGCATATAAAACACCCACAAAAACAAATTCTACAACAAGGTATACTACGGCTGTACAATTTATAAACTATAATCTTTTCAATATAAAAAGAGCCGGAATTTCTACTCTAAGGAACATCCGACTCTTTTTTTTGGGCCACAACCAAAATAATTTAACTTACTCACTACAACTGAACGCCCTCATAATAACCATAGCCAAAATAATTTTTATATTTAATATTAAAATGTCTATTTAATATTCCCTACTCTGCTGTACTGCAGATGAATGCATCATATCTATCACTGCACGATATAAATTTTCCGGATATTCAGCTATCCGATGGCATAAATACAAGTACCACTCTTTCCCATAGGTCAAATACACCCTAGCATTATGCCCTTTGTTTTTCAAATCACTTAACATATCCGGACGAATTCCATATAGCATTTCTATCTCTACATTAGATTGATTAAAACATTGACGTTTCTCCATTTCTTTAATAAGAATTTCATCATGTGTAGCTATAGATACAGGATGATTGTTTTCAACTAGTTGTTCTACAATCTGAAGATACTGTTGGTTTAAGTCATTTGACCTAGGCATAGCAATATCCGAAACTTCTTGATAGGCACCTTTTACAACTCGTATTTTCCCTGGATAATGTAGGAGTTCTTGAATATCATCGTTTGAGCGATATAAATGCGCCTGAATCGTTATCCCTACATTAGGATATTGCTCAGTTGTTTTTTTATAGATGGAAAGAATGTCTGCTGCTTTAGATGATTCTTCCATACTTATCATAAGGGTAGTTCCATGTAGTTTTGCCTTCTCTGCTAACTCCATTAAATGAATATAAGATATTTTTGGATCTATAGATAATCCAATATGCGATAAATCGAGTGATACTGTTTGCTTCATAGATAGAGCACCCATATCCCCAATAAGATTCCAAAACTCATTTTTTGCTTTATAACATTCCTCTATATCTAGAGTATTTTCCCCTATGTATTCTAGTGAAGTATGATAACCTTTTGTAATTAGTTCTTTTGCTATCACAATCCCCTCATGTCTCGTTTCTCCGGTGACAAAGCGTTTCGCAGCTTGCAATAACAACGCATAGAGTTCATTAGATTGTTGTACATAGGATTTTATATGTTCATTTCGTGCAATCGATTTAAATGCCTGAGCTACTTGGAATTCTGGTTTCGTCATCACATTTTCATCCCCTTTAGAACTATTTGATCCAACTATAGCATGCTAAAATGGTTCATATTAGTACCATTTTAACCAAACTTTTATGGTACCAATTTTGATGAAGGGAGCATTTATATGCTTTGGATACCTATTGATCGATCGTTAGATATAAGTTTAATTCGACAGGTTTATCACCAAATACGTGAACGAATATTAAACGGAGAACTACAATCTGGAGAAAGACTACCATCTACACGGGAATTATCTTCTGAGTTAAGCGTGTCTAGGAATGTAATTTTAGAAGCTTATGATCAATTATTTTCCGAAGGTTTTTTGGTCGCTCGACAGGGCGCCGGGACATTCATTGCAGAAGGAACTTATTTAGAACAACGTAAAAAATCAACTCTAATTGATTCTTTATCTTGGTGCGAAGAAATAAACAAAGACAGTAACATCATTAATTTTCGTTCAGGGATACCAGCATTAGACTTATTTCCACGTAAGGGATGGGCAAAGTTATCTCATACTATATGGAATGAAACACCTCCTTCTACGTTTGGATACGATATTCCCGAAGGGCGTCCCGAATTAAGAAAGGTTTTATCACACTATTTACTTAAAACAAGAGGAGTTTTTTGTCATCCAGAACAATTGATAATTACCTCCGGTGCAACGCAAGCTTTAACACTTATTTCTAAGCTACTTTTGTCAACAGGCGACGAAGTACTAATAGAAGATCCCATCACCAATGACATTCAAACAATTTTTAAAAATTCAGGAGCCTTCCTTTATCCTATACCAGTTGATGATAATGGGATGGATACATCTTTGCTGCCTGCAAATAAAAACCCAAAATTCATCTTCACTACTCCTTCTCATCAGTTTCCTTTAGGAGGAGCGTTACCGATTCAACGACGGGTTCAATTGATTAACTACTCAAGGAAAACAAATTGTTATCTCATTGAAGATGATTATGACAGTGAGTTTCGATATGAAGGCTCACCTGTAAGTTCATTACAGGGATTGGATCCCGAGCGTGTTATATATATAGGTTCATTTAGTAAAATTTTATCACCGGCCCTTAGGATGGGATACTTAGTTCTTCCCTCACACCTTATTGAAAAATGTCGCAGGGTAAAATGGTTTTCAGATCTACATACACCTTCTTTAAATCAGCTTGTTCTTGCTAAATTTATTGCCGAAGATTATTTGGAGCGACATATTATGAAGATGAAAAAAATTTATAAAACTCGAAGAGACTTCCTTATCCAGCAATTAAAATTAGCATTCTCCAATAAGATCAATATTTTCGGTTATTCTACAGGATTACATCTGATTGTTGAATTCAATCAAGTTCAATTCACAAAAGAATTACTTGAGGAAATCCAACAACTCGGAGTGAAAGTATATCCTGTGGAAGAGCACGCCATTAAAAAAGGAAAACATCATAATCGAATTATTATAGGGTATGGACATTTAACAACTGAAGAAATAAAAGAAGGTGTGAGCAGGCTACAGAGGGCAATACCTTGTATCTATTCTTGTTAACGAATAGATGGTCTAACAAACTTATCCATATTTTTCTGAAGGTATGCTATTTAGATGTGAAATCATAATAAAATAAAGCTGTTTTTTGCTAGATACACGTACTCATAGAACCAACATTAATTACAAGATTATTTCCATTAAACACAAAAAAGACGAG
The DNA here is from genome assembly GCF_040448665.1 of Bacillus cereus group sp. MS39. Classification (NCBI taxonomy): domain Bacteria; kingdom Bacillati; phylum Bacillota; class Bacilli; order Caryophanales; family Bacillaceae; genus Bacillus; species Bacillus cereus group sp. MS39. The sequence goes on from NZ_CP123058.1 coordinate 5,094,496, forward strand.
TCATTCTGACTCGTCTTAAAGTTGCTTGGCGACGTCCTACTCTCACAGGGACAAGGTCCCAACTACCATCGGCGCTAGAGAGCTTAACTTCCGTGTTCGGTATGGGAACGGGTGTGACCTCTCTGCCATCATCACCAAACTATGAAGGCATATTCCTTCAAAACTAGATAACATTTGCTTCATATTATATGGTTAAGTCCTCGATCTATTAGTATTCGTCAGCTCCACATGTCACCATGCTTCCACCTCGAACCTATCAACCTGATCATCTTTCAGGGATCTTACTAGCTTACGCTATGGGAAATCTCATCTTGAGGGGGGCTTCATGCTTAGATGCTTTCAGCACTTATCCCTTCCGCACATAGCTACCCAGCTATGCCCTTGGCAGAACAACTGGTACACCAGCGGTGCGTCCATCCCGGTCCTCTCGTACTAAGGACAGCTCCTCTCAAATTTCCTACGCCCACGACGGATAGGGACCGAACTGTCTCACGACGTTCTGAAC
>NZ_CP123058.1:5100000-5137500 GCF_040448665.1 Bacillus cereus group sp. MS39
AGAGGCAGACTATCCAACGGAAAAAAAGGTCGAATTATTAATAAAGAAGTTACTATCACAAGACTATACCATCGCCATATGTAGTACCGTCATAAGTGGTGACATAGTTGCATTACTAGCTAAACACAATATAAAAGTTATTTCATTAATACATGAATTGCCGCATTTAATACAACAGTACTCTGCCGAGGGGAAAGCGAGAAACATTGCCCAGTTTGCTTACAAAATTGTCTTCCCTTCACAGTACGTGTATGAAAAATTCCGTACAATCACCCAATTAGATCATCAAAAATGTCACATCCTCCCTCAAGGCTTGTTTAACCACAATCCTTATAAGAACAATATTGCAAAAGCTAGAAGCGAATTACGAAAAAAACACAACCTGCCTCTAGATAGCAAAATCATTTTGGGAGTAGGTTTTGCTGATCATCGGAAAGGGATAGATTTATTCTCACTTATTGCTTACTCAGTAAGAAAAGTTCATACGAATATTCATTTTATCTGGGTCGGGAGAACGGATGTTCATTTCTTTAACACACTATCCCCAAGATATACAGCACATTTCACATTAGTTGAGCCTACTCCAGATATCGGTTTATATAACGCCGGGGCTGATTTATATTTATTAACTTCAAGAGAAGATCCTTTTCCAAACGTTGTTTTAGAAGCATTAGATACAAAAGTCCCTGTTATAGGGTTTAAAAACGCTGGAGGTTTTGAAGATGTTGTTACGGAACAAACTGGCGCCTTAGTAGACTTTTTAAATTTACCGCAGGTGCTGGAAAGAATATATGAATTTATTGGAGATGAAGACTTACGATTACAAAAAGGACGCTTTGGCCAAGAGCTTATTGAAAAAGATTTCAACTTTCTTCATTACATTTATCAACTGTTAAACCTACTTGATCATAATTACAAAAAAATAAGCGTAATCATACCAAACTATAATTACGAAAAATACTTACCTGACCGAGTTAAATCCATATTAAACCAAACCTATCCCCTTTACGAACTAATTTTCCTAGACGATGCCTCTACTGACAATAGCGTATCTATATTTGAACAGCTGCTCTCAAACGAAAATAAGCCTCACCTAAAAGTTCAGCAGATTATTAATGATACAAACTCTGGTTCTGTATTTAAACAATGGATAAAAGGCGTCTCTGCAGCAACCGGTGATTATATTTGGATTGCAGAGGCTGATGACTTATGTGATCAGACATTTTTAGAAGAAGTAATACAAGGGTTTCATATAAATAATAATGTTACCTTAAGCTACACACAATCAAAACAAATAGATGAACAGGGAAATATCCTGGCCAATCATTATTTGGATTACACAAATGATATTGATAAAGAAAAATGGCAGCGTCCTTATTTCCGAAAAGGGATAGATGAAATACAAGATACGTTACTTATCAAAAACACGATACCTAATGCCTCAAGTGTAGTTTTTAAAAACATAGACATGAAAACAACAGCAAAACAATTAGAAAAGTTTAAAGTAGCTGGTGATTGGTTTTTCTATGTTTCTATTCTTAAAGAGGGTAACATTTATTTCAATCCAAAACCGATAAACTATCATAGACGACATACAAATAGCGTAACGAGAACAGAAGATTCATATTCCCATTACAGTGAAGTTGTACAAATGCAGAATTTCATTAAAGAAACCTTTACTATCGACGACATTTCAAAAAAGAAAATGTACACATATAGAAAGTATCTTAAAGCATATTTGAAGATTGAATGATATATTTTCTTCGCCATCAGTATCTCTTGTAAGACGTTACTATCATTTAAGGGGGGTTAATCATTGAAAGAATTTATAGAAGTAAATAAAGATTTGCTTTCTCAAATTGCACACAACTACAATGTAAATGCAAGTATCCATCCAGAGGATCATATCTTTCAATTCCTTGTCACTAATCCAGTCTTCCCATCTAAAAAAGAAGCGATAGATTATTATTTTCAAGATGGGAGAAAATCCGCAGAAACACTCTTAGATTTAATTACTTCCTTTTATCCTCCTATAGACACTCCAATAAAATTATTAGAATTCGCATCCGGATATGGCTGCGTAACACGTCATTTATTAAACCTACAAACGAACTTAAGTATAACTACCTGTGATATACATGAAGAGGCTATTACTTTTATTGAAAACGCATTAAATACTTCTTCTATCTTATCTCACCCTGAACCTGAACAAGTAAAATTGGCCTCGTCTACGTATGATATCGTCTTTTGTCTATCCTTTTTTTCTCATATGCCTGATACAACTTGGTTTCGTTGGCTTCAAACATTGTATAATGCTGTTTCTCCTGAAGGCTTACTCATTTTCACAACTCATGGTTATCAAAGTACAAAGTACTTCAGCTTTCCAGATTTAAATAAACAGGGTTATTGGTTTCTCCCTTCTAGTGAACAATTAGATTTAGATGTTCATCAATACGGGCAAACGATCGTTAGTCCCTCTTACGTATGTGACAAAATTAAATTATTACCCTATAACCCTGTCATCAAAAAATACACTGAAGGTTTTTGGTGGGAACATCAAGACCTTTGGGTAATAAAAAAAGAAATAAAATAATAAACCACGCTCTACTGATACAAAAGTAGGGCATGGCTTATTATTTTTTACTATATAAGAACTCTTCAATCCATAGCTTATTTAATCTAATTCCACTTTTGAAATCTATTTTCGGTTCCCAATTACATTCTCGTCTTACTCTATCTATATTTAAAATGATTTTTTGAACATTTTCTTGCCTTTGTTTATAGCAGGTAAAGTCCACTTTTCTTTCCGTTAATTTCTCCAATTCTACTATAATTCGTTTTAAAGAGAGACCCTTGCCGCTCCCTATGTTATACACACAAGATTTCAAACAATTTAATTGTGATAGTTGTATAGTGATTTCAACTAAATCATCGATATAAATATAATCTCGAATAATCTCTTGTGGATTCCCATATATATTAATCTTTTCATTACTGAGATGCTGATACAAAAAACAATTTATTGCCCCAACTTTCTTTAAAGGATTTTGATATTTTCCATATGGATTAGAATATCTACATACAACATAGTCAATTCCGTATTTTTTCTTATAAAAGTACAAGTAATTTTCAAGCGACACTTTTGTTATTCCATAAGGAGAAAGTGGTTTTAATGGATGTTCCTCATCAATAGGTAAATATTCCGGTTCACCGTAAACCGTGCCTCCAGAAGATGCTAATACAATTTTTTTAACAGGAAAATTTTTAACACTTTCCATGAAGTTAAGAAAAAAAAAGCTACTGTTTATATCTCCGAAAACATCTTCAATTGAAGTTGCTACATTAGACGTTGCAGCTAAATAAATAATAACATCCACATTCACTAAAGCTTTATATATATCTTCAACATTTGCTAAATCACCTTTAATAAATTCAACATCACTTATAATATTTTGAGGAAAATTATTTATATGTCTGGAAAATACTTTTACATTTTGACCTTGTTTCAATAAACCTAATGCGAGGTTAATACCAATGAAACTATTTCCACCTACTATTAAATAATTATTCTTCCTCATAATATCCTCTCTAGTAATAAGATTTTTGCTTATCACACCTAGAAATGCAACTAAATGAACTTGGTCACCTCTATTATTCATTCTCTTATAATTGTATGCCCCTTATAAATTTTCATTATCTTTATTTTATATTTTCCTTTTAGAATCTCTATCTTATTTAAGCTGACCGCAAAAAACACTCATACTATTTACTCATTCCCATGAATATATTGGATTAGTAAAAACTTCCCTTCTCCATAAATAAAAATTTCAAAAAGGAGGACTACATGTATGAAGAGTGTAAATCAAGAGCTTTTAAATCATGTAATCCTACATAAAGATCGAATCCCACATTTCCATAAAGACTTTCCACTTATACTATTCTGGAGCCATAGAAGCGGATGTACCGCCTTAGCTAATTGGTTCTTTTTTCAAATTGGATTGTTTAATGAAGCAAAGAAATACCATGACTTTATTCATTACTATGAATTCTGGGTGTATAAAAACAACACTAACTACATACCAGAGTTACAAAATGGGCTTCTAACAGCAAATAAAGATGTTTGTAAACTTGTACGGAATCCCTACAAAAGGGCCGTCAGCTCATTTTTATTACTTGCTGACAATCCATATGCTAGCCCTCAATGGGAAAATATCCGCCACTATTTGTATAATGACAAATATAGTAACCGTGGAGTATCATTTAAACAATTTTTATATTACATTCGAGCATTGGGTTCAAATTCCCTAGCAATGGACATACATTTTAGTCAGCAATACGTTCCAGGTGAAGAAAATTTTATCCAATACTATATTCCTTTAGAAGATTTTAATACACAAATCACCAAGATAGAACACACGTACGATTTGATTAAATCCAATTTAGCGCTTCTTACAAATTCAGATCATCATCGGGCTCATAAGATGCTTTATACAGGAAGCTATGCAGAACTCAGCATTACAGATGCCACCTTCCCTCGCTTTCCAACATATGAAAGCTTTTATGATGAAGAAACAATGGCGTTAGTTACAGAAATATATGCACAAGACTTTGAAATGTATCCGTACACAAAAGGGATATTCTAAGTCGATACATTCTTCAATGAATAAAAGCGAATGTATCGCATAGCATAAAGTGAAACTTTAATTAGCGAGGGGTTCTCTCCCGCTAATTATTCCATTCTACCAATCTCACTTTTATGGGTTCCCTAATTTCCACCCACTCTCTTTGATTTCACTGATTGTTGACGTGTGTGTCATATGCATTTTTTTACACAGGAGTGATGTCATGTGGAAGGTAATTTGAAGCACAATAATGGATATTGCGTTATTTGTGAGAAGGAAACTACATTTATAGAGCAGAATGATTGGCTTAGAGATCATTACTTATGTTCTACATGCCACTCTATACCAAGGCAGCGAGCTATAATCCATGTTTTAAATACATTTTTTCCCAAATGGGGTTCCTATCATATCCACGAATCCTCTCCTGGGGGAATTACAACTCAGCTACTTATAAAAAACTGCAAAAACTATACTTATTCTCAATACTTTAAAAACTATCCTCTCGGCCAATACTTTCAAGGAATTAGATGTGAGAACTTAGAAGATATGACTTTCCAAAATGAATCTTTTGATTTGTTCATTACTCAAGATGTCTTTGAACATGTAATGGAGCCAAACAAAGCCCTTAAAGAAATAGAGCGTGTATTAAAGCCTGGCGGTACTCATGTGTTTACTGTCCCTTGGTATCATACACTCACAAAGACTTTACAAAGAGCAAGAATCAATAAAGAAGGAATCGAATATATTGCGGAGCCAATTTATCATGGTAATCCTATTGATGAGAACGGGTCTTTAGTAACATTTGATTGGGGTCAAGATATGATTGAATATATTTATACACATGCAAATATGTATACCATTGTTTATTTACAAAAGGATAGATCACTGGGGTTAGATGCTGAATTTCTACACGTTTTTATTAGTAAAAAACACGAAAATAATTTTTAGGTACTATATAATTTGGAGGTTAACAAATGAATAACTTCAAGTTAGGAAATGATTTTGATAACCTTGTTAGCCCGCTTTCTGATGTTGAACTTCTAAATCTATTTATACAAAGTTGCTCACAAACAAAGATAAACGGCATCCCAGTACCTATGTTCCCCCCTGAAGAAATTCAACAACAGTTTGTAGGTGCTTCCTATGAACATGCTCTTTATGAAGCATATTTGTTTTATAGCCATGTCAAAACATATGCCCAAAACTTAGGTGTTCCCTTGAATAACGAACGTAAAATTTTAGATTTTGGTTGCGGATGGGGAAGAATTATACGTTTCTTTTTCAAAGATGTTCGCCATAAAAATTTACTTGGTATTGATGTAGATCCTGCAATGATTAACCTTTGCAACGAAACGTTAGGAAGAGGTAGGTATAAAGTAGCTCCCCCACAACCTCCTGTAGAATTTATTAATGACAATTCATTAGATATCATATTCGCTTATTCTGTATTCTCACATTTATCCGAAGAAACAGCAGAAAATTGGATAAAGGAATTTTCAAGAATTCTTCGTCCAGGTGGCATCTTCATCGCCACAACACAAGCACGCTATTTTCTCGATTTCTGCCAACAATTCAAGGAACACCCTGAATTAATTCAAACCGGGTGGCATAAAACTTTATCTCAAGCGTTTCCAGATATAAATCGTGCTATCTCGGATTATGAAAGCGGCAATTTTGTCCACAGCCCTACGGGAGCTGGAGACGTTAGAAATAGTAGCTTCTATGGAGAAACCGTTATACCTAGAACTTATATTAAAAATCACTATGAGAAGTATTTAAAGCTACGGGATTTTTTTGATGATACAAACCGGTTACCCCAAGCTCTATTTGTTCTCCAAAAAGATTAACTCTTTTCGCTCATTGTATAATGAAGACCATTTTGTATCTCAGCCGTATATATTAAATCATCAAAGATTTCCATATCAAGCAAACTGTACAAAAGAATTCATTATGCAGCATAAACACAGTAAGTAAATAACATATCTCATACTTTAACTAGATTCGAAAAATCAAAAGTAACTTCCCACCACTTGAACTACGAACAACATAAGGGGGATATATCTTGAAAATAATCGCTTTTTACTTACCACAGTTTCATCAAATAAAAGAAAATGACCGATGGTGGGGGAAAGGGTTTACTGAATGGACAAATACTAAAAGTGCACGACCTTTATTTTCAGGACATTACCAACCTAGAGAACCTTATCAAGATTTTTATTATGACTTAACCACCCCATCCGTAAGAAAATGGCAAGCAGAAATCGCCAAAGCTCATGGCATATATGGTTTTTGTTATTACCATTACTGGTTTAAAGGGAAGAGGTTATTGGAGGCACCCTTTAATGAGGTACTTAAGACGGGCGAACCAGATTTTCCATTTTGCCTTTCTTGGGCAAATGAACCGTGGACGAAAACTTGGGATGGTCTTGATAGTCACATATTAATGCCTCAAAATTATGGAGAATTATCGGATTGGAAAGAACACTTTGAGTATTTATTGCAAGCTTTCCAAGATGAGAGATATATCCGTATAGACGATAAACCACTATTCATTATTTATCGTCCCGGGCATATCCCTCATTGTGAACAAATGCTTCATTATTGGAATACACTCGCACAAGAAAATGGTTTGAAAGGTATATACTTTGCAGAAACATTAAACAGCTTTCCACTTCCTAATATAAATGGATTTGATGCTAGCATTGAATTCGAGCCTTTTTATACAATTGCTCATGATAGCTCTTCAGACATAAATAAGACAATATATGAGTCTGGTAAACAAATAAACGCTTGGGATTATGATAAAGTGTGGATGTATATACTAAAACGATCTCCTCCAGAGAAAAAAACATTTCCTGGTGCCTTTGTTGACTGGGACAATACAGCACGCCGCAAAGACTTAAATAGCAGCATCTTCCTAGGTTCTACCCCTAAGAAGTTCACGATATATTTAAGCAAACAAATCCAGCGTACCTATTCTCTTTACAACAGCGAGTTTTTATTTATTAATGCGTGGAATGAATGGGCAGAAGGTACTTACTTAGAACCAGATAAAAGGCATGGATTCGCCTATTTAGAAGGAGTTAAGCAGGCAATTAACAGAGGTATGAAAGCATACAAAAAAGACGAGTCATTCTGACTCGTCTTAAAGTTGCTTGGCGACGTCCTACTCTCACAGGGACAAGGTCCCAACTACCATCGGCGCTAGAGAGCTTAACTTCCGTGTTCGGTATGGGAACGGGTGTGACCTCTCTGCCATCATCACCAAACTATGAAGGCATATTCCTTCAAAACTAGATAACATTGCTTCATATTATATGGTTAAGTCCTCGATCTATTAGTATTCGTCAGCTCCACATGTCACCATGCTTCCACCTCGAACCTATCAACCTGATCATCTTTCAGGGATCTTACTAGCTTACGCTATGGGAAATCTCATCTTGAGGGGGGCTTCATGCTTAGATGCTTTCAGCACTTATCCCTTCCGCACATAGCTACCCAGCTATGCCCTTGGCAGAACAACTGGTACACCAGCGGTGCGTCCATCCCGGTCCTCTCGTACTAAGGACAGCTCCTCTCAAATTTCCTACGCCCACGACGGATAGGGACCGAACTGTCTCACGACGTTCTGAACCCAGCTCGCGTACCGCTTTAATGGGCGAACAGCCCAACCCTTGGGACCGACTACAGCCCCAGGATGCGATGAGCCGACATCGAGGTGCCAAACCTCCCCGTCGATGTGGACTCTTGGGGGAGATAAGCCTGTTATCCCCGGGGTAGCTTTTATCCGTTGAGCGATGGCCCTTCCATGCGGAACCACCGGATCACTAAGCCCGACTTTCGTCCCTGCTCGACTTGTAGGTCTCGCAGTCAAGCTCCCTTATGCCTTTGCACTCTACGAATGATTTCCAACCATTCTGAGGGAACCTTTGGGCGCCTCCGTTACACTTTAGGAGGCGACCGCCCCAGTCAAACTGCCCACCTGACACTGTCTCCCGGGTCGATAAGACCCGTAGGTTAGAATTTCAATACATTCAGGGCGGTATCCCACCAGCGCCTCCACCGAAGCTAGCGCTCCGGTTTCAATGGCTCCCGCCTATCCTGTACAAAATGTACCAAAATTCAATATCAGGCTACAGTAAAGCTCCACGGGGTCTTTCCGTCCTGTCGCGGGTAACCTGCATCTTCACAGGTACTATAATTTCACCGAGTCTCTGGTTGAGACAGTGCCCAAATCGTTACACCTTTCGTGCGGGTCGGAACTTACCCGACAAGGAATTTCGCTACCTTAGGACCGTTATAGTTACGGCCGCCGTTTACTGGGGCTTCAGTTCAGAGCTTCGCTTACGCTAACCCCTCTCCTTAACCTTCCAGCACCGGGCAGGTGTCAGCCCCTATACTTCGCCTTACGGCTTCGCAGAGACCTGTGTTTTTGCTAAACAGTCGCTTGGGCCTATTCACTGCGGCTTTCCGTTAAGAAAGCACCCCTTCTCCCGAAGTTACGGGGTCATTTTGCCGAGTTCCTTAACCAGAGTTCTCTCGCACACCTTAGGATTCTCTCCTCGCCTACCTGTGTCGGTTTGCGGTACAGGCACCTTTTATCTCGCTAGAAGCTTTTCTTGGCAGCGGGGAATCAAAGACTTCGCTCCATAAGGAGCTTCCCCATCACAGCTCAGCCTTCACGATAAGCGGATTTGCCTACTTATCAGCCTAACTGCTTGGACGTGCACAACCAATCGCACGCTTCTTCTATCCTTCTGCGTCCCTCCATTGCTCAAACGATAAAGAGGTGGTACAGGAATATCAACCTGTTGTCCATCGCCTACGCCTGTCGGCCTCGGCTTAGGTCCTGACTAACCCTGAGCGGACGAGCCTTCCTCAGGAAACCTTAGGCATTCGGTGGACGGGATTCTCACCCGTCTTTCGCTACTCATACCGGCATTCTCACTTCTAAGCGCTCCACCAGTCCTTCCGGTCTGACTTCACTGCACTTAGAACGCTCCCCTACCACTGATACCATTGGTATCAATTCGCAGCTTCGGTGGTGTATTTAGCCCCGGTACATTTTCGGCGCAGAGTCACTCGACTAGTGAGCTATTACGCACTCTTTAAATGGTGGCTGCTTCTAAGCCAACATCCTAGTTGTCTAAGCAACTCCACATCCTTTTCCACTTAATACACACTTTGGGACCTTAGCTGGCGATCTGGGCTGTTTCCCTCTTGACTACGGATCTTATCACTCGCAGTCTGACTCCTAAGGATAAGTCATTGGCATTCGGAGTTTGACTGAATTCGGTAATCCGATGAGGACCCCTAGTTCAATCAGTGCTCTACCTCCAAGACTCTTACACTTAAGGCTAGCCCTAAAGCTATTTCGGGGAGAACCAGCTATCTCCAGGTTCGATTGGAATTTCTCCGCTACCCACACCTCATCCCCGCACTTTTCAACGTGCGTGGGTTCGGGCCTCCATTCAGTGTTACCTGAACTTCACCCTGGACATGGGTAGATCACCTGGTTTCGGGTCTACGACCACGTACTAAACGCCCTATTCAGACTCGCTTTCGCTGCGGCTCCGCCTCTTCAGCTTAACCTCGCACGGGATCGTAACTCGCCGGTTCATTCTACAAAAGGCACGCCATCACCCATTAACGGGCTCTGACTATTTGTAGGCACACGGTTTCAGGATCTCTTTCACTCCCCTTCCGGGGTGCTTTTCACCTTTCCCTCACGGTACTGGTTCACTATCGATCACTAGGGAGTATTTAGCCTTGGGAGATGGTCCTCCCAGATTCCGACGGAATTTCACGTGTTCCGCCGTACTCAGGATACATTCAAGAGAGAACGAAGTTTCGACTACGGGGTTGTTACCCTCTACGACGGACCTTTCCAGGTCGCTTCGTCTACCTCGTTCCTTTGTAACTCCGTATAGAATGTCCTACAACCCCAAGAGGCAAGCCTCTTGGTTTGGGCTATGTTCCGTTTCGCTCGCCGCTACTCAGGAAATCGCATTTGCTTTCTCTTCCTCCAGGTACTTAGATGTTTCAGTTCCCTGGGTCTGTCTTCCTTACCCTATGTATTCAGGTAAGGATACCATACCATTACGTATGGTGGGTTTCCCCATTCGGAAATCTTCGGATCAAAGCTTACTTACAGCTCCCCGAAGCATATCGGCGTTAGTCCCGTCCTTCATCGACTCCTAGTGTCAAGGCATCCACCGTGCGCCCTTTCTAACTTAACCAAACTAAAATTAAAAAAATATGAGCTACACTGTTATCTAGTTTTCAAAGAACATACATTTATATATGAGAGATAGTTCTCTCAAAACTGAACAAAACGAAACACGGAAACTTATATTGATGAACAGCGTTCATCAATTCTCCATAGAAAGGAGGTGATCCAGCCGCACCTTCCGATACGGCTACCTTGTTACGACTTCACCCCAATCATCTGTCCCACCTTAGGCGGCTGGCTCCATAAAGGTTACCCCACCGACTTCGGGTGTTACAAACTCTCGTGGTGTGACGGGCGGTGTGTACAAGGCCCGGGAACGTATTCACCGCGGCATGCTGATCCGCGATTACTAGCGATTCCAGCTTCATGTAGGCGAGTTGCAGCCTACAATCCGAACTGAGAACGGTTTTATGAGATTAGCTCCACCTCGCGGTCTTGCAGCTCTTTGTACCGTCCATTGTAGCACGTGTGTAGCCCAGGTCATAAGGGGCATGATGATTTGACGTCATCCCCACCTTCCTCCGGTTTGTCACCGGCAGTCACCTTAGAGTGCCCAACTTAATGATGGCAACTAAGATCAAGGGTTGCGCTCGTTGCGGGACTTAACCCAACATCTCACGACACGAGCTGACGACAACCATGCACCACCTGTCACTCTGCTCCCGAAGGAGAAGCCCTATCTCTAGGATTTTCAGAGGATGTCAAGACCTGGTAAGGTTCTTCGCGTTGCTTCGAATTAAACCACATGCTCCACCGCTTGTGCGGGCCCCCGTCAATTCCTTTGAGTTTCAGCCTTGCGGCCGTACTCCCCAGGCGGAGTGCTTAATGCGTTAACTTCAGCACTAAAGGGCGGAAACCCTCTAACACTTAGCACTCATCGTTTACGGCGTGGACTACCAGGGTATCTAATCCTGTTTGCTCCCCACGCTTTCGCGCCTCAGTGTCAGTTACAGACCAGAAAGTCGCCTTCGCCACTGGTGTTCCTCCATATCTCTACGCATTTCACCGCTACACATGGAATTCCACTTTCCTCTTCTGCACTCAAGTCTCCCAGTTTCCAATGACCCTCCACGGTTGAGCCGTGGGCTTTCACATCAGACTTAAGAAACCACCTGCGCGCGCTTTACGCCCAATAATTCCGGATAACGCTTGCCACCTACGTATTACCGCGGCTGCTGGCACGTAGTTAGCCGTGGCTTTCTGGTTAGGTACCGTCAAGGTGCCAGCTTATTCAACTAGCACTTGTTCTTCCCTAACAACAGAGTTTTACGACCCGAAAGCCTTCATCACTCACGCGGCGTTGCTCCGTCAGACTTTCGTCCATTGCGGAAGATTCCCTACTGCTGCCTCCCGTAGGAGTCTGGGCCGTGTCTCAGTCCCAGTGTGGCCGATCACCCTCTCAGGTCGGCTACGCATCGTTGCCTTGGTGAGCCGTTACCTCACCAACTAGCTAATGCGACGCGGGTCCATCCATAAGTGACAGCCGAAGCCGCCTTTCAATTTCGAACCATGCAGTTCAAAATGTTATCCGGTATTAGCCCCGGTTTCCCGGAGTTATCCCAGTCTTATGGGCAGGTTACCCACGTGTTACTCACCCGTCCGCCGCTAACTTCTTGAGAGCAAGCTCTCAATCCATTCGCTCGACTTGCATGTATTAGGCACGCCGCCAGCGTTCATCCTGAGCCAGGATCAAACTCTCCAATAAAGTTAGTTTGTCTAGCATCTAAAAATAAAAATTGACGTTTCACGTTGTTTGTTTCGTTCAGTTTTCAAAGAACTACTCGGTCGCTCATTTGCGACTCCCTTATGTTAACATCTTCATGTTTCAATGTCAACTAAGTTTTCCATTTCGTTTGCCGCGTTCTGCGTTATTGCATCGGCGACTTGTTCTATATTACACCTCTAAGATACAACCGTCAATATGTTTTTATAAAAAAACTTCATTTTTTATAAATCCTATTTACGTTATTAAATTATCTATTTATATACCTCTTCTATAAGAATAGATAAGCAACCCATAAAATACTCTATGGGTTGCTATTCCTTCATAAAAACTATTGTTCTTTTGAAGGTATCGAACAACTTTCATCCGTACAAGACATATCGCTTCCACCCTCTGAAGAAAGCTCTTGTAACTTAGGTGCTGGATTCTCTTCTTCCCACACTTGTTGAAGTGCACCGACAAAAGTTTCGAGTGGTTGCGCACCTGAAATAGCATACTTTTGATTAATAATAAAATAAGGTACTCCTGAAATTTGATATTGCTGAGCAATCGCTTCATCAATTCTAACATCATTTGCATATGCACCTTTATCATTAATAACACGTAAAGCTTCTTGCTTATCTAAACCTGAAGCTTCAGCAATAGTAGCAAGCGTATCCACATCACTTAAATTTCTCGATTCAGTGAAATATGCAAAAAGTAGATTTTCCGTAATCTCTTTTTCTTTCCCTTGATCCTTTGCAAATTTAGCTAGACGATGCGCATCAAAAGTGTTCGTCGGCTTCATCTCATCAAAATTAAAACTTAAACCCATACTAGCTGCATGACTTCCTAGTTGTACATTATTACGCTTAGCTTCTTCAATACTAATTCCGTACTTTGATGCAAGTACTTCATTAATACTTGTTCCAGAATAGATTGGAGCATTTTGGTCTAATTCAAAACTTTTAAACTCCACTTCAACATCCTTCTTATGCGGAAATTGCTCTAAAGCCATTTCTAATCTACGTTTCCCAATATAACAAAATGGGCATACAAAATCTGACCATACTTCAATTTTCATAGAAACACCTCATTAACATGTAGTTTTCAATTATTGTAGCACTGGCAATAAGGAATTCAAAAATTTATGCTTCAAACCTTATATACTACAAACTAAAATAAGTTTTTAAATAGAAAAAACGATAATCAAAAGTATAAAAACATTTTCTTCTGATTATCGTATATACAAATCTAAAACAATCTAATTACGCTGGAATGTATCTCCCCACGAACTTCCATACGGTATTCCAATATTTATTCGAATCTACCTTCTCGGCTTCTCCATGTCCAGCACCTGGAACAATTAATTTCTCTTTTTCTACTTTTGCAGCATTATATACTTCATCTAACATTTCATAAGGAACAAATGTATCAGCATCCCCATGAATAAATAGCATAGGTGTTTTACTTTTTGCCACTTGTTTTATAGCTGAAGCTTCTTCTAAATCATATCCAGCTCTTAATTTTGTAACTGTATTTGCCGCATTCATAACAGGAAACTTCGGCAAGTGGAATAAATCGTTTAATTGATAAGTAAATTCATCAATAACAGTTGAGTATCCACAATCTTCAATAATAACTTTAACGTTAGAAGGTAACTCTTCACCTGAAGTCATCATTACAGTTGCCGCGCCCATTGAAACACCAAAGAGTGCTATTTCAGCATTAGGGTCTTTCTTTACAATTTGTTGAATCCAAATCAAAATATCTTTACGATCATGCCAGCCCATCCCTATATAATCACCTTCACTATTTCCATGCCCACGAAGGTCTGGTGCTATAACGTTATATCCTTGTTCATAAAAGTTCCGGATATATTTCGTCATTTTCGATGCCCTACTATCATATCCATGAACTACAATTGCCCATTTATGGCTAGATTGTTCATTCATATATTCATAACCTGTTAATTTCAACTTATCGAAAGAATTTATGTTTTGTTTATTAGGTTTATGATTTGATACAAAGTTCGCATCCTTTTCTTCATTTGTAGCGAACACAACTCCCGATGCATTCACAGTTTCTACTAAGTGAGGATTATCCTCTAAAAACTCTTTCTCTTGTTTCGCATTCAACGCATAATTATAAAAATAATTCCCGACTAACATATAAGTAATTGCTAGAAGGAATAAAACTACTATAGTAATTACACCTATCTTTTTCATATTATCTCCTTAAAAAATTTTAAATCTCCCTATATTAAGGTACCTCAAAAAACAACTGTACTATTTTAACACACCGATAGATTGCTTCTACAAAAAATAGAATAGAAAATCTTAAACTACACATCAAAAATGATGAAAGAAAATGAATATGAGGGGATCAAAAGAATACGGATACTTACTTGAAGCTGATAAGAAGTTTAAAACACAAAAAAGACGAGTCATTCTGACTCGTCTTAAAGTTGCTTGGCGACGTCCTACTCTCACAGGGACAAGGTCCCAACTACCATCGGCGCTAGAGAGCTTAACTTCCGTGTTCGGTATGGGAACGGGTGTGACCTCTCTGCCATCATCACCAAACTATGAAGGCATATTCCTTCAAAACTAGATAACATTTGCTTCATATTATATGGTTAAGTCCTCGATCTATTAGTATTCGTCAGCTCCACATGTCACCATGCTTCCACCTCGAACCTATCAACCTGATCATCTTTCAGGGATCTTACTAGCTTACGCTATGGGAAATCTCATCTTGAGGGGGGCTTCATGCTTAGATGCTTTCAGCACTTATCCCTTCCGCACATAGCTACCCAGCTATGCCCTTGGCAGAACAACTGGTACACCAGCGGTGCGTCCATCCCGGTCCTCTCGTACTAAGGACAGCTCCTCTCAAATTTCCTACGCCCACGACGGATAGGGACCGAACTGTCTCACGACGTTCTGAACCCAGCTCGCGTACCGCTTTAATGGGCGAACAGCCCAACCCTTGGGACCGACTACAGCCCCAGGATGCGATGAGCCGACATCGAGGTGCCAAACCTCCCCGTCGATGTGGACTCTTGGGGGAGATAAGCCTGTTATCCCCGGGGTAGCTTTTATCCGTTGAGCGATGGCCCTTCCATGCGGAACCACCGGATCACTAAGCCCGACTTTCGTCCCTGCTCGACTTGTAGGTCTCGCAGTCAAGCTCCCTTATGCCTTTGCACTCTACGAATGATTTCCAACCATTCTGAGGGAACCTTTGGGCGCCTCCGTTACACTTTAGGAGGCGACCGCCCCAGTCAAACTGCCCACCTGACACTGTCTCCCGGGTCGATAAGACCCGTAGGTTAGAATTTCAATACATTCAGGGCGGTATCCCACCAGCGCCTCCACCGAAGCTAGCGCTCCGGTTTCAATGGCTCCCGCCTATCCTGTACAAAATGTACCAAAATTCAATATCAGGCTACAGTAAAGCTCCACGGGGTCTTTCCGTCCTGTCGCGGGTAACCTGCATCTTCACAGGTACTATAATTTCACCGAGTCTCTGGTTGAGACAGTGCCCAAATCGTTACACCTTTCGTGCGGGTCGGAACTTACCCGACAAGGAATTTCGCTACCTTAGGACCGTTATAGTTACGGCCGCCGTTTACTGGGGCTTCAGTTCAGAGCTTCGCTTACGCTAACCCCTCTCCTTAACCTTCCAGCACCGGGCAGGTGTCAGCCCCTATACTTCGCCTTACGGCTTCGCAGAGACCTGTGTTTTTGCTAAACAGTCGCTTGGGCCTATTCACTGCGGCTTTCCGTTAAGAAAGCACCCCTTCTCCCGAAGTTACGGGGTCATTTTGCCGAGTTCCTTAACCAGAGTTCTCTCGCACACCTTAGGATTCTCTCCTCGCCTACCTGTGTCGGTTTGCGGTACAGGCACCTTTTATCTCGCTAGAAGCTTTTCTTGGCAGCGGGGAATCAAAGACTTCGCTCCATAAGGAGCTTCCCCATCACAGCTCAGCCTTCACGATAAGCGGATTTGCCTACTTATCAGCCTAACTGCTTGGACGTGCACAACCAATCGCACGCTTCTTCTATCCTTCTGCGTCCCTCCATTGCTCAAACGATAAAGAGGTGGTACAGGAATATCAACCTGTTGTCCATCGCCTACGCCTGTCGGCCTCGGCTTAGGTCCTGACTAACCCTGAGCGGACGAGCCTTCCTCAGGAAACCTTAGGCATTCGGTGGACGGGATTCTCACCCGTCTTTCGCTACTCATACCGGCATTCTCACTTCTAAGCGCTCCACCAGTCCTTCCGGTCTGACTTCACTGCACTTAGAACGCTCCCCTACCACTGATACCATTGGTATCAATTCGCAGCTTCGGTGGTGTATTTAGCCCCGGTACATTTTCGGCGCAGAGTCACTCGACTAGTGAGCTATTACGCACTCTTTAAATGGTGGCTGCTTCTAAGCCAACATCCTAGTTGTCTAAGCAACTCCACATCCTTTTCCACTTAATACACACTTTGGGACCTTAGCTGGCGATCTGGGCTGTTTCCCTCTTGACTACGGATCTTATCACTCGCAGTCTGACTCCTAAGGATAAGTCATTGGCATTCGGAGTTTGACTGAATTCGGTAATCCGATGAGGACCCCTAGTTCAATCAGTGCTCTACCTCCAAGACTCTTACACTTAAGGCTAGCCCTAAAGCTATTTCGGGGAGAACCAGCTATCTCCAGGTTCGATTGGAATTTCTCCGCTACCCACACCTCATCCCCGCACTTTTCAACGTGCGTGGGTTCGGGCCTCCATTCAGTGTTACCTGAACTTCACCCTGGACATGGGTAGATCACCTGGTTTCGGGTCTACGACCACGTACTAAACGCCCTATTCAGACTCGCTTTCGCTGCGGCTCCGCCTCTTCAGCTTAACCTCGCACGGGATCGTAACTCGCCGGTTCATTCTACAAAAGGCACGCCATCACCCATTAACGGGCTCTGACTATTTGTAGGCACACGGTTTCAGGATCTCTTTCACTCCCCTTCCGGGGTGCTTTTCACCTTTCCCTCACGGTACTGGTTCACTATCGATCACTAGGGAGTATTTAGCCTTGGGAGATGGTCCTCCCAGATTCCGACGGAATTTCACGTGTTCCGCCGTACTCAGGATACATTCAAGAGAGAACGAAGTTTCGACTACGGGGTTGTTACCCTCTACGACGGACCTTTCCAGGTCGCTTCGTCTACCTCGTTCCTTTGTAACTCCGTATAGAATGTCCTACAACCCCAAGAGGCAAGCCTCTTGGTTTGGGCTATGTTCCGTTTCGCTCGCCGCTACTCAGGAAATCGCATTTGCTTTCTCTTCCTCCAGGTACTTAGATGTTTCAGTTCCCTGGGTCTGTCTTCCTTACCCTATGTATTCAGGTAAGGATACCATACCATTACGTATGGTGGGTTTCCCCATTCGGAAATCTTCGGATCAAAGCTTACTTACAGCTCCCCGAAGCATATCGGCGTTAGTCCCGTCCTTCATCGACTCCTAGTGTCAAGGCATCCACCGTGCGCCCTTTCTAACTTAACCAAACTAAAATTAAAAAAATATGAGCTACACTGTTATCTAGTTTTCAAAGAACATACATTTATATATGAGAGATAGTTCTCTCAAAACTGAACAAAACGAAACACGGAAACTTATATTGATGAACAGCGTTCATCAATTCTCCATAGAAAGGAGGTGATCCAGCCGCACCTTCCGATACGGCTACCTTGTTACGACTTCACCCCAATCATCTGTCCCACCTTAGGCGGCTGGCTCCATAAAGGTTACCCCACCGACTTCGGGTGTTACAAACTCTCGTGGTGTGACGGGCGGTGTGTACAAGGCCCGGGAACGTATTCACCGCGGCATGCTGATCCGCGATTACTAGCGATTCCAGCTTCATGTAGGCGAGTTGCAGCCTACAATCCGAACTGAGAACGGTTTTATGAGATTAGCTCCACCTCGCGGTCTTGCAGCTCTTTGTACCGTCCATTGTAGCACGTGTGTAGCCCAGGTCATAAGGGGCATGATGATTTGACGTCATCCCCACCTTCCTCCGGTTTGTCACCGGCAGTCACCTTAGAGTGCCCAACTTAATGATGGCAACTAAGATCAAGGGTTGCGCTCGTTGCGGGACTTAACCCAACATCTCACGACACGAGCTGACGACAACCATGCACCACCTGTCACTCTGCTCCCGAAGGAGAAGCCCTATCTCTAGGGTTTTCAGAGGATGTCAAGACCTGGTAAGGTTCTTCGCGTTGCTTCGAATTAAACCACATGCTCCACCGCTTGTGCGGGCCCCCGTCAATTCCTTTGAGTTTCAGCCTTGCGGCCGTACTCCCCAGGCGGAGTGCTTAATGCGTTAACTTCAGCACTAAAGGGCGGAAACCCTCTAACACTTAGCACTCATCGTTTACGGCGTGGACTACCAGGGTATCTAATCCTGTTTGCTCCCCACGCTTTCGCGCCTCAGTGTCAGTTACAGACCAGAAAGTCGCCTTCGCCACTGGTGTTCCTCCATATCTCTACGCATTTCACCGCTACACATGGAATTCCACTTTCCTCTTCTGCACTCAAGTCTCCCAGTTTCCAATGACCCTCCACGGTTGAGCCGTGGGCTTTCACATCAGACTTAAGAAACCACCTGCGCGCGCTTTACGCCCAATAATTCCGGATAACGCTTGCCACCTACGTATTACCGCGGCTGCTGGCACGTAGTTAGCCGTGGCTTTCTGGTTAGGTACCGTCAAGGTGCCAGCTTATTCAACTAGCACTTGTTCTTCCCTAACAACAGAGTTTTACGACCCGAAAGCCTTCATCACTCACGCGGCGTTGCTCCGTCAGACTTTCGTCCATTGCGGAAGATTCCCTACTGCTGCCTCCCGTAGGAGTCTGGGCCGTGTCTCAGTCCCAGTGTGGCCGATCACCCTCTCAGGTCGGCTACGCATCGTTGCCTTGGTGAGCCGTTACCTCACCAACTAGCTAATGCGACGCGGGTCCATCCATAAGTGACAGCCGAAGCCGCCTTTCAATTTCGAACCATGCAGTTCAAAATATTATCCGGTATTAGCCCCGGTTTCCCGGAGTTATCCCAGTCTTATGGGCAGGTTACCCACGTGTTACTCACCCGTCCGCCGCTAACTTCTTGAGAGCAAGCTCTCAATCCATTCGCTCGACTTGCATGTATTAGGCACGCCGCCAGCGTTCATCCTGAGCCAGGATCAAACTCTCCAATAAAGTTAGTTTGTCTAGCATCTAAAAATAAAAATTGACGTTTCACGTTGTTTGTTTCGTTCAGTTTTCAAAGAACTACTCGGTCGCTCATTTGCGACTTCCTTATGTTAACATCTTCGTTAGTTAATGTCAACCAAGTTTTTTATTTCGTTTGCCGCGCTTTGCGTTATTGCATCGGCGACTTGTTCTATATTACACCTCTAAACCTTAATCGTCAACATGTTTTTCTAAAAAAATATAAAAAGGCTTATCCCCTTTAAAATAAGCCTGTTTATCATATACCATTCTATTCGTTTATTATTTTTCTATAATTGGTAACGAGACGATAAACTGAATAATACCATCCTCATATTCAGCTCGAATACTACCACCTTGCAACTCAACAATACTTTTCGCAATCGCTAATCCAAGTCCCGATCCTTCTGTTACTCTACTTCTAGATTGATCTTTCTTATAAAAGCGTTCAAATAAACTCCCTAACTCTTCTCTCGTAAACTCTTCACTATGATTCGCAATTACAATTTGTATATCCCGGCGCTGCCTTTGAAGAGAAACCTTTATCTCCCCATCATCTTTACTATACTTAATCGCGTTCATTAATAGATTATCAAACACACGGACCATCTTTTCCGAATCAATCGCTGCATAGGTACGTTCCTCAGGAAACTTCTTAACAAACGTAAGTCCATGCTCTTCTGCCTGCGGTACTAACTCTTCTATTAATTGCTCCAATAACTCATTTATACAAACCTCTTGTTTTTCCAATACAACTTGCTCATTTGTTAACTTCGTATACTCAAATAAATCTTCTATTAAGTTCTTTAACTGCTCCGACTTCGCAAAAGCAATTCTCGTATACTCATCATGTTGTTCTTTATTTTCATATTTAGAATCTCTAAGTAATCGCAAGTAACCCATAATAGAAGTCAGCGGTGTACGTAAATCGTGAGATACATTCGTAATAAGCTCATTCTTTTGCTTCTCTAATTTACGTTCCTTTTCTATATTATCCATAAGCTCTTCCGCCATATTATTAATATTCTCAGTTAAAGACGCAATCTCATCTTCACCTTTCTTCTCAATACGGTACGCTAAGTTTCCTTTTTCTATTTCCTTTACACCTTGTGCCATCGCTTCAATTTGCTTCATCTTTCTCTTTGTTATATAGAAGAAAGAGAAAATGAACACGAGTACACCAATTAAAAATGGGAATGGTCCTTCTTGCGTATCATACATTACTACACCATCTGGTATTCCACTAACGAACATATACAAATTCTTATCTTCTATTGTAATAGGTGAAAAAGCTATAAATTCTTTTCTCGTATTTTCAAATACATCTCGACCATTTGAATAGTTAATCGCAAATGATGCTGCATTACGAATCGTATTATGCAAATCGATTTGCTCTTCTTGCGCCTGCTTCGTTTTATATAAAACTTTACCACTCTCATCAGTAACCAATATTTTTAAAGCTCTAGATCCTCGCTCTAAATTTTGATTCTCCATTTCGATCATATTGGATATAGCTTCTAATTTATTTTCATGAACCGAACTATTTGCTGCTCCTTGAGCTTGGTGATTAATTCGTTCCATACCAGCCCGATAATCGATAGTCGCTTGACGATTCGCATTCTCAAAAAATGGCGCAGCTGCCTTTGCTGACAAAACTCCTAATAACGCACAAGCAGCAAAAGTAGTAATCAATTGAATTCTTATACTCTTCCGTACGCCCTTTACTAATTTCTCAATTAATTGTCTTGTTTTTCTTACATAAGTAAATGGATTAAATATCTTTTTCAATCTTATACCCCACTCCCCATACTGTTTTTATATATCTAGGTTTCCTTGGATTCTCCTCAATCTTTTCACGTACTTTCCTAATATGAACCATTACCGTGTTATCCGACTGGAAAGATCTTTCGTTCCAAACCTTTTCATAAATTTGTTCCGCGCTAAAGACCATACCCGGATTACGAGCTAGTAATTCTAAAATCGAAAATTCCCTCGGGGTCAGTTTCACTTCTTCTCCATCCACAATAACTTTATGGGTTGAGATGTTTATTTTCATCTCTCCAATTTCTAGCTCGTCCTCATTTTGTATAGCGAAACCATTCATTTTCATATAACGGCGTAACTGAGATTTAATTCTTGCGATTAACTCTAACGGATTAAACGGCTTCGTTACGTAATCATCTGCACCCGTTGTTAGTCCTAAAATCTTATCCATATCTTGCGTTTTCGCAGAAAGCATAATAATTGGCATTTCTTTTTCTTCCCTTACTTTCATACACATATGGATACCGTCTACTTTCGGCATCATAATATCTAATACGACTAGATGCACTTCATTTTCTTCCAGGAGACGTAACCCTTCTTCTCCGTCTCCTGCTTGCAGTACTTTATATCCTTCATTCTTTAAATAGATTGTAATAAGATTCCTAATTTCTTTTTCATCATCTACGACAAGTATTGTTTCATTTGCCACAATATCTCCCCCATCACTTTTTTAATCCCTAACTTCTATTATAGGAAAACTTCTGAAGAAAAACGCTCGGAAATCCTTAAGTTTTTCTGAAGACGCAAAAAAGGTCTAGACTCCCCTTAAGTCTAGACCTTTCAAAAAACCCCTTTTATTTACGAACGTAGATGAAATATAGTACGAATAAAACTCCCATAACATACATAATTGGATGAATCTCTTTACGGCGACCACTTACTACCATTGTAATTGGATAGAAGATAAACCCGATCGCAATTCCTGTTGCGATACTATACGTAAGTGGCATTGAAATGATAGTAAAGAATGCTGGTACTGCAATCTCGAATTTCTTCCAATCAATTTCTCCTAAAGATGAAACCATCAAGATCCCTACAATAATTAACGCTGGCGCTGTTACAGCTGGTGTCACAACGCTTAATAGTGGTGAGAAGAATAGCGCTAGCAAGAAGAACCCTGCTGTTACAACTGCTGTAAATCCAGAACGTCCACCCGCCGCTACCCCAGCAGAAGATTCAATGTAAGACGTTGTTGTTGATGTACCTAAGATTGCACCGATTACAGTTGCAATCGCATCTGCAAATAATGCTTTTCCTGCACGTGGTAATTTATTGTTCTTCATTAATCCTGCTTGATTCGCAACCGCTACAAGTGTACCTGCTGTATCAAAGAAATCGATGAAGAAGAACGTTATAATAACAATCACCATTTGAACAGTGAAAATATCTCCGAAGTGAGTTAACGCCACACCGAACGTTGGTTCTAGACTCGGTATTGCTCCCACTACAGCTTTCGGAGTATCAATTAATCCTGTCGCTACTCCTAAAATTGCTGTAAGAATCATACCGTAGAACACCGCACCATTAACTTTCTTAATCATGAAGATGATTGTAGTAACAACCCCGAAGATTGCTAGTAACGTTGTGCCCTTTGTTAAATCCCCCAATCCAACAAGAACAGCATCATTTTTCACGATAATTCCGGCATTTTGGAATCCAAGGAAAGCAATAAACAATCCGATACCTGCCGCTACTGCAAACTTTAACTCTGATGGAATTGCATTAATGATTTTTTCACGAATACCTGAAGCTGTAAGAATAATAAAGATAATACCTGACATTAATGTCCCAGCAATTGCTGTTTGCCACGGAATACCCATCGTTAACACTGCCGTATAAGCAAAGAATGCGTTAATTCCCATACCGGGCGCCAAAGCAATCGGATACTTCGCGAATATCCCCATAATTAACGAACCAATCGCTGCTGCTAATGCTGTAGCAACGAATACTGCACCTGGATCCATTCCTGTACCTGCCGGTAACCCTTTAACATTTCCAAGTGACAGCGTAGCAGGATTGACAAATAATACATAAGCCATAGATAAAAATGTCGTTAAACCTGCTATGAACTCTGTTTTATAATTTGTACCGAGTTCATCAAACTGAAAATAGCGTTTCATCTTACGTTTCCCCCGTTATATGATTACTCGCCGTAATCTCCCTAGCCCTCTTTTATCTATTAAAAATAAAAAAGGCTTCCATTGCATATACATGGAAGCGTTCTATGAATAAAGACAAGTTCCCCCTCATCTTTATCTAAACGCCTCGTAGTCAAGCCATTTACGGTAGCTAGGTAGAAACTTTCGGGCCATATCCCCGATATTATACGACGGCATAATATTCACTTTTCGTTTGAATTACATACTCATATTAACTCGATGAAGTAGTTTTGTCAATTTAAAAACGAACATTTTTATAAACTTTTGTATTTTCGTTCGTATTAAGAGCAAAACACAAAAGATCCATCTATGCATGAGCAATAGATGGATCTTTTTTTATAATACTATTCCCACTCAATAGTTGCTGGTGGCTTACTTGTTATATCATACACGATACGGTTAACGTGTTTTACTTCGTTTACGATACGTACAGAGATTTTCTCTAATACGTCCCAAGGGATACGTGCCCAGTCAGCTGTCATACCGTCGATAGATGTTACTGCGCGGATACCTACTGTGTAATCGTAAGTACGCTCGTCACCCATAACACCTACGCTACGCATACCAGGGAGCGCAGTGAAGTATTGCCAAACTTCACGGTCTAAGCCCGCTTTAATAATTTCTTCACGTAAAATCGCATCAGATTCACGAACGATTTCTAATTTCTCTTCTGTGATTTCACCTAATACACGAATACCAAGACCAGGGCCTGGGAATGGTTGACGCCATACGATTTCATCAGGAATTCCTAGTTCTGATCCTAATACACGTACTTCATCTTTAAATAACGTGTTTAAAGGCTCAATTAATTTGAACTGCATGTCTTCTGGAAGACCACCAACGTTATGGTGAGATTTAATTGTTTGTGCAGTTGCTGTACCACTTTCAACGATGTCTGTATAAAGTGTACCTTGCGCTAGGAAGTCCATTCCTTGTAATTTAGAAGCTTCATCATCAAATACGTAAATGAATTCATTACCGATGATTTTACGTTTTTGTTCTGGATCTTCTACACCTTTTAACTTGTTCATGAAGCGTTCTTGTGCATCCACTTTAATAACGTTCATGTGGAAACCTTCGCTGAATGTTTTCATAACGCCTTCTGCTTCACCTTTACGAAGTAAACCGTGGTCAACGAAAATACATGTTAATTGGTCACCGATTGCCTTATGAATTAATACTGCTACAACAGAAGAGTCTACACCGCCGCTAAGTGCGCATAGTACTTTTTTGTCTCCAACAGTTTCACGGATTTTCTCTAATTCTACTTCGATAAAGTTCTCCATGTTCCATCCTTCAGAACAACCACATGCGCCGAATACGAAGTTTTTAATTAAATCGTTACCGTGCTCAGAATGACGTACTTCTGGGTGGAATTGTACACCGTATAAGTTTTTGTCTTCATTGCTCATACCAGCAATTGGACAAGACTCACTTGTTGCATCTACTACGAATCCTTCAGGTAAACCAGTTACTAAGTCACCATGGCTCATCCATACAACTTGCTCTTCTGGAAGGTTCGCATATAATTTTGATTCGTTCTCTACTTTAAGAACAGCTTTTCCGTACTCACGGTGGTTTGCACGTTCTACTTTACCACCGAAGTGTTGCGTCATAAGCTGCATACCGTAACAAATACCGAAGATCGGTAATCCTAGTTCAAAGATTTTTTCATCACAATGTAATGCACCTTCACCGTATACACTATTTGGTCCACCAGAGAAGATAATCCCTTTTGGATTCATTGCTTTAATTTCTTCTGCAGTAATTGTATGTGGATGAAGTTCACTGTATACACCAAACTCACGAATTCGACGTGCTATTAACTGATTGTACTGACTCCCAAAATCTAAAACGATAATTGTATCATGCTGCTTCTTCAAAATAATCACCCCAACGTTAGTTCTCGTATATAAATATTTTCACCAATTTGGCAAAAAGCATTACTAATATAATAAAAAAAGCCAGTCCTCCGCCTCTAGTCTCATAACAAAGAAAAGGCAGGGGTCTGGCTTTATAAAGAAAGATAGTCTCCGCTCTTTATAAATATAAGACACACTGCCTTCATAGTCAGGTTGTTTACGGTAACCCGGTAGAGACTCTCAAACCTTATCTTTGAGGATATATGAAGGATCGTTTTATATTATCTTCCTAGATTCTAACAATGAAGTATCGATATGGTCAAGAGAGAAAGCGACAAAATTCTACAGAAATTCATTTCCTTTTCTAAAAAACATAAAAAAACATCCATTTCTATATAGAAATGGATGTTTTTCGAGCAAACGGAATTACATCATTCCGCCCATACCGCCCATGCCCATGCCGCCCATGTCAGGCATTGCTGGTGCATTTGGTTCTGGCTTGTCAGCAACTACAGCTTCAGTTGTTAAGAACATAGCTGCAACAGATGCTGCGTTTTGAAGTGCAGAGCGAGTTACTTTAGCTGGATCTACGATACCAGTTTCAAGCATGTTAACCCACTCGCCAGTAGCTGCGTTGAAACCAACGCCTACTTTTTCGCCTTTTAGACGCTCTACAACTACAGATCCTTCTAGACCAGCGTTGATTGCGATTTGACGAACTGGCTCTTCTAGTGCGCGAAGTACGATGTTGATACCTGTTGCTTCGTCGCCTTCAGCTACGATAGAAGCTACTTTCGTGTATACGTTCATAAGTGAAGTACCACCACCCGCAACGATACCTTCTTCTACTGCTGCACGAGTTGAGTTAAGTGCATCTTCAATGCGAAGTTTGCGCTCTTTTAACTCAGTTTCAGTTGCTGCACCTACTTTAATTACTGCTACGCCACCTGCAAGTTTTGCAAGACGCTCTTGTAATTTTTCACGATCGAATTCAGAAGTAGTTTCTTCTAATTGCGCGCGGATTTGGCCAATGCGAGCTTCAATTTGTTGTGAATTTCCAATACCTTCAACTACAGTTGTGTTTTCTTTCGTTACAACAACTTTACCAGCGCGTCCTAAAGATTCAATTGTAGCAGATTTTAAGTCACGACCTAATTCTTCAGTGATTACTTCGCTACCAGTTAAGATTGCGATATCTTCTAGCATTGCTTTACGACGGTCACCAAATCCAGGAGCTTTAACAGCTACTACATTGAATGTACCACGAAGTTTGTTCACTACTAATGTAGCTAAAGCTTCGCCTTCTACATCTTCAGCGATGATAAGAAGTGGTTTACCTTGTTGTACCACTTGCTCTAATACTGGTAAGATTTCTTGGATGTTAGAAATCTTCTTATCAGTAATTAAGATGTATGGGTTATCAAGAACTGCTTCCATTTTGTCAGAATCAGTAATCATGTAAGGAGATGCATATCCACGATCAAATTGCATACCTTCTACTACGTCTAATTCTGTTGTAAATCCTTTAGATTCTTCTAAAGTAATAACGCCGTCGTTACCAACGCGCTCCATTGCTTCAGCGATTAATTGACCTACTTCTTCGTCAGCTGCAGAAATAGCAGCTACTTGTGCGATAGAAGATTTGCCTTCGATTGGTTTAGAAATCTCTTTTAATTCTGCAATTGCAGCAGTAACAGCTTTTTCGATACCTTTACGAAGACCCATTGGGTTCGCACCAGCTGTTACGTTTTTAAGACCTTCACGAATCATAGCTTGTGCTAATACAGTTGCAGTTGTTGTTCCGTCACCAGCTACATCATTTGTTTTGCTAGCAACTTCTGCTACTAATTTTGCACCCATGTTTTCGAATGCATCTTCTAATTCGATTTCTTTTGCGATTGTTACACCATCATTTGTAATAAGTGGTGAACCAAATTTTTTCTCAAGTACAACGTTACGACCTTTTGGTCCAAGCGTTACTTTTACTGCGTTTGCAAGAGTGTCGACACCGCGAAGCATCGAACGACGTGCTTCTTCACTAAATTTAATATCTTTTGCCATAATAATTGACCCCCTTGAATTTTTTAAGATTTATATAATTAACCGATAACTGCTAAAATGTCACTTTCACGTAAAATCAAGTAGTCAGTACCTTCATATTTTACTTCAGTACCTGCATATTTTGAGAAGATGATAAGATCACCTGCAGCTACCTCTAGAGCAACACGCTCACCATTTTCAAGCACTCGACCAGTACCTACTGCAATAACTTTACCCTCTTGTGGTTTTTCTTTTGCAGTGTCTGGTAATACAATACCACTTGCTGTTTTTTCTTCTGCTTGAACAAGCTCAATTACAACGCGATCACCTAATGGCTTTAGCATGAACAATAACCTCCTCATTGTGTTATGTAAATTTTATTTATTAGCACTCAAGTCACTCGAGTGCTAACACACTTATAATAATAAATAATCTCAATTTCTTTTGCAAGTAAAAAAATCATAATTTTTTCGCAAATTAAGCTATACACTTTTCTATATAGAGTCCCTCTTCTTCTACCTTTACTATATGAATCGTTGTTTCCACTACTCGTATGTTACAATATGAAAGGACACCCTAAGTTGTTTTCGCTATACACACAACTTTCTCCTGTCTTCTATTATAATTTCAAATAAGGATTTACGAAAAAAACATAATTTAAGTGAAGTTTATATCGTAGGTAGCATACTTACATGTTATCCTACCTTATCTCATACACTAGAGTTAGAAAGGATGGTTAAACCATTTGAAAAAACAATATTGGTGGGTTATCGTTACATACATTTTAATGCAGTTATCATCCATTGCTGGATTACCACTTCTGCTGAAAACTGGACTTTATGATAGCAGGGGATTTACTAGAGAAGAGAAATTTCAACTCATAACTGGCCACTGGGCAATCATTAGCTTCTTTATTGCATTATGTATCGTACTTTGGTTACTTAGAACAGATATTCGTGACAGACGTTTAGATACAATGCGCTCTACTGTTCCAGCTACGATTGGTTGGATTTTTATCGGGTTCTTCCTAGCATTTTTCTCACAAAGTATTGCCGGTATGATAGAAATGCGTGTATTAGGCATTAAACCTGGATCAGAAAATACAGCAAGACTTATGGATATCGCAAGAACGACACCTTGGTTCCTTATCGTTATCTCTATAATAGGACCTATTTTGGAAGAAATCGTATTTAGAAAAATTTTATTTGGTACACTTTATAAGAAGTTTAACTTCTTTATTGCTGCTATCATTAGTTCTCTTGTATTCGCAGCAATTCATTTTGATTTCACTCACTTATTGGTATACACTTCTATGGGACTCGTATTCGCCTTTTTATATGTAAAAACGAAGCGTATTATCGTCCCTATCGCAGCTCATGTTGCAATGAATACATTAGTTGCAGTTGCTCAAGTTTTAATGAGCAATGAACAAATTCAAGAAATGATTAAAGAAGCTGAAAAAATGCAAGGCTTTATCGGAGGATTTTTAGTATGAGGAACTCACCATTGTTCATGGCTGCATTGTACTTCCTTCTAGGATGTATCTTTACACGCTTCGCCATTACGAACGTAACAGATACAATCTGGAATATGTGGACAATACTATTTGCAGTTATGGCAACAATTGATTTTAATTTGGCACTTCGCCTTATCTTAGTTAAATTCACAAAGAAAAAACAATAATAAAACGCAGAGGTCGCTTCCTCTGCGTTTTATTGTGGATAATTCTTTAAAAAGTAAACAAGTGTTTGTAACTCTACCGCTAAATCAATATGGTGAATTCTTATATTATCTGACACATTTAAGCGCGCTGGTGTGAAATTTAAAATACCATGCACGTTCGTTTCTGCCAATCTATCTGCTACAGATTGTGCTACTGTAGCGGGTACTGTTAATATTGCCACTTGTATATCAGTTGATAAACGTTCTTCTAATTCATCTAAATGATATACAGGAATGCCCCCGATTTCTGTCCCGACTTTCTCTTCACTAACATCAAACGCCATTTCAATTTTTGTATTATTGTTTTTCGTGAAATTATAATGTAAGAAAGCGGTCCCTAAATTACCTACTCCAATAAGTGCTACACGTGTTATATCATCTTGGTCGAGTGTTTCACGGAAAAATGATAATAAATAATTTACGTTATATCCATAACCTTTTTTCCCTAACGCTCCAAAATATGAAAAATCTCTTCGAATCGTTGCGGAATCAACTTTTACCGCTTCACTCAATTCGGCTGATGAAACACGTTGCTTACCAGAAAGAGATAAGTTTTGGATAAATCGATAGTATAGAGGCAATCGTTTGGCAGTGGCCTGTGGAATTTTTTGCTGCTCCATATAACCTCTCCTCTCTTCCTATCTTTATTCATATACTTGAATCAAATACAGAAGTTTAGCACTCATGAATTTCCCTGTATAATAAAGAGAAGAAGTATTCTCTCTTTATTTTAAACTATACACTATTTTTAGTATGATTGAGAAATATAAACATGGCAAAGTTAAGAAATTATTTGAGGTGAAAACATTGATTTTATTACAAGTAAACGCGCTTACGAAATTATACGGTGCCGAAACGATTCTTACAAACATAAAATTGGAAGTTCAAACGAAAGATCGTATCGCATTAGTCGGACGAAATGGGGCCGGAAAATCTACATTATTAAAAATAATAGCTGGTGAGCTATCTCATGATGGTGGCGAAATTATAAAACCGAAAGATGTCTCAATCGGATATTTAGCTCAAAATACCGGGTTAGAAACATCTTTAACAATTTGGGATGAAATGTTAACCGTCTTTACACACTTGCAGCAAATGGAGACAAAACTTCGAAGGCTAGAGCAAGAGATGGGAAAAGAAGAAAACTTTTCAAACGAGGCTACATATGAAAGATTATTAGCTGATTATGACCAATTGCAATTAGATTATAAAGATCAAGGTGGATATCAATATGAAGCAGATATTCGCTCGATTTTAAGTGGTCTTGGCTTCCCAGTTGAAACGCACCAGACGACGATTTCTACATTAAGTGGTGGACAAAAAACACGATTAGCTCTCGGTAAATTATTATTAACGAAACCAGACCTACTTATTTTGGACGAGCCTACAAACCATTTAGACATCGAAACATTAACATGGCTTGAACAATATTTACAAGGCTATCCTGGCGCAATACTAATCGTTTCTCATGACCGTTATTTCTTAGATAAACTCGTTACACAAGTATATGAAATTTCGAATAAAGAAAGCAGACGATTTGTTGGTAACTACAGTAAATATTTAGACTTGAAATCAGCATTATACGAGCAAGACATGAAACGTTATGAAAAACAACAAGATGAAATCGCTAAGCTTGAGGATTTCGTTCAAAAAAATATAGCTCGCGCATCTACGACAAAACGTGCTCAAAGCCGTCGTAAACAATTAGATAGAATGGAATTATTGACTAGACCTTTAGGTGATTCTAAGTCAGCATCCTTCCACTTCGATATCGAAAAACAAAGTGGAAATGATGTTTTACAAGTAAAGGATGCAACTATCGGCTATGATGATGATCCGATTATTGAACATGTAACTATGCGCTTAACTCGCGGGGATAGCGTTGCTTTAGTTGGTCCAAACGGAATTGGGAAATCCACATTATTAAAATCACTTGTGAATAAGTTACCACTATTAAATGGTGATGTTTCTTTCGGATCCAATGTATCTGTTGGTTATTATGATCAAGAACAAGCAAACTTAACATCTTCTAAGCGAGTTTTAAATGAGTTATGGGATGAATATCCACTGCAGCCCGAAAAAGAAATTCGCACGATATTAGGTAACTTCTTATTCACAGGGGATGATGTACTAAAACCAGTATCTTCTCTTAGTGGTGGACAAAAAGCTCGATTAGCTCTTGCAAAACTTATGATGCAAAAATCTAATTTATTAATTCTCGATGAACCTACGAACCATCTTGATTTAAATAGTAAAGAAATTTTGGAGAATGCTTTAATTGATTATCCAGGCACCCTTCTATTTGTTTCACATGACCGCTACTTTATTAATCGTGTAACGACGACCGTTGTTGAGTTGTCAACAGAAGGTGCACAAGAGTATTTAGGCGATTACGATTACTATGTGGAGAAGAAAAATGAAATGATTGAACGCGCAGCATTTGAACAACAAGAACAGCAAGAAAACCAAGCACCTGTTCAAAAAACTGTAGCTCAAGAAAAATTAAATTATCTCGAAGAAAAAGAGCGTAAACAATTAGAACGTCAACGCACTCGAAAAATTGAGGAGCTAGAACAAAATATTGTAGAATTTGAAGAAGAAATTGCTACGTTAGAAGATCAACTTTGCTTACCAGAAATATACGCAGATTATGAAAAGGCTAGTGAAATTACAATGAAAAAGCAAACACTACAAGAGCAACTTGATGCTTGTATGGCAGAATGGGAAGAATTACATTTATAAGAGTATGAATAAGAAGGATGTCTCATAAGTCGGGATTTTTGACTATGCGACATCCTTTTTATCTTCTAGCTGGGGTATAAACGATTCGACACGACATACCGATTTACCGACAAAGTTTGACAATGTTGGCTCGCCCCTATAATAAGGGCACATTTCAAAATGTTTTTTAGAGATATCTTCTTGCGATTTATTTCCCAAAAAAGAATACATTCAAAGGTCAGACTTCATCTACTTTATCCACAGGTTTATACACATATCCACCTTTATAAAATAAACCCCAAAATAACTTTTCCACATTATCCACAACCACCAAAAAAGTTATCAACATTTTATATACACAATAAAACCCACATTATCAACAGATAATATGGGTTTTATCCACAAGCTGTGGTTAATTTTGTGCATAACTATTCTTCAATATCTAATCCTGGATTTGCATTTAGAGCTAATGTAGCACGTTTTCCTTGTTCATATGCAATTGTACCTGCGGCTGCAATCATCGCTGCATTATCGGTACATAAAGATAGTGGAGGAATAATTAGCTCGATATTTTCTTTTGTCGCAAATTCCGCTTCCAAACGTGCGCGAAGTCCTTTATTCGCAGCTACTCCACCAGCAAGAAGCAGTTGCTTTACGTTATACGCTTCTGCTGCACGAGATGCTTTCGTTACAAGCACATCTATTACACTCGCTTGGAAACTTGCTGCTAAATCTTCCGGTGCAATTTCTATCCCGCGTTGTTTTGCGTTATGCACAGTGTTGATAACTGCTGATTTCAATCCACTGAAACTGAAATCATACGAATCAGGTTCTAGCCATGCACGAGGCAAATCAATTGTCGGTTCCCCTTCATGTGCAAGGCGATCAATGTGAGGACCACCTGGATATGGCATGGATAATGTTCGAGCTACTTTATCATATGCCTCTCCAGCTGCATCATCTCTCGTTTCACCAATCACTTCGAATGAACCATGTTCTTTCATATAAACAAGCTCCGTATGTCCACCAGATACAACAAGTGATAGTAGTGGGAATTGAACTTCTTTTACTAAACGGTTCGCATAAATATGCCCAGCTATATGATGAACACCCACTAGAGGAATATCATGTGCAAAAGCCACTGCTTTCGCTGCATTTACCCCTATTAAAAGCGCTCCTACTAACCCAGGTCCTTCTGTTACAGCAATTGCATCAATATCATCAAATGTAATATTTGCTTCTTTTAAAGCTTCTTCTAACACAACTGTAATTTCTTCTACATGATGACGGGATGCAATCTCTGGTACAACTCCGCCAAAACGTTTATGACTTTCAATTTGTGATGCAACGACATTCGCAATAATTTCCGTTCCATTTTTAACAACTGCTACTGCTGTTTCATCACAACTTGTTTCAATACCAAGTATAATCGTATTTTTTTCCATTATATATTCACCCACATTACGAGACCATCTTCCTGATTGTCTGCATAGTATCGTTTACGAATTCCACCATTTTGAAATCCGTATTTTCTGTATAACTGTTTTGCTACTTCATTTGATACACGTACTTCAAGTGTCATTGTTTTTACCCCTAAATCTTTCGCTTCGGAAATAACTTCTTTCAATAAAGCATCCCCTAGCTTTTGACCTCTGTATTCTGGCAAAATAGCTACATTTGTTATATGTGATTCATCAATAATTATCCACAATCCACAATATCCAATTACACGACCATCTTTTTCTAGCACAACATAATGTGCATGTTCATTCGTCGTTAACTCACGGTGAAAGGCATCTGCAGTCCAAGGAGTTGAAAAAGACGCTTCTTCAATAGCTACAATTTGAGCGATATCATCGAGTTCCATCTTTCTAAATATCATATCCATCTTCTGCAAGCTCCTACTTGTTTTGACTTTCTAACCACTTTGTTTCAGCTTCAGCTAAACGAAGATAACTAGGAACAAATGAATGTACATCTTGTTCTTCTTTTTGTAACCCTAAGAAAGCTAACTCACTTGGTCTTGGGTTATTTTTAGTGAAGGGAGCAAATACAGCTTGGCCGCCTAAATGTTCGATAATCGTCTCTTTGTGCAGTTTAACATCGTTACCAATAAATAAAACAGGCTTTCCTGTATCTTTTAACATTTGCAACCAGTCTACAATAAG
Source organism: Bacillus cereus group sp. MS39 (assembly GCF_040448665.1). Lineage (NCBI taxonomy): Bacteria > Bacillati > Bacillota > Bacilli > Caryophanales > Bacillaceae > Bacillus > Bacillus cereus group sp. MS39. Next base: position 5,134,319 of record NZ_CP123058.1, read on the forward strand.
GATGATTCGGTCTTCTTCTATAGAAGTTAAATGCTCTCCTTCATATGTATATAACCCAGTATAAATTTGTCCGCGTCTTCCATCAAATAAAGGACAGATTAATCCATCAAAATTAGCACCGTTTGCAGCCACTACTTCTAAACTTGATACACCTACAATTGGTATTTGAAGTGACCAAGCTAATGTTTTTGCAGCTGTCACACCTATGCGAACACCTGTATATGATCCAGGTCCAGCAGCTACAACGATTTTAGTTAATTCTTTCGGTTTTACACCACATTCTTTTAATAATTTCTCTACAGCTGGCATAAGACGTACAGAATGGTTTTTTGTTAAGTTTGTAATGATTTCCCCAATTACGTTTCCTTCCTCAATAAGGGATACACCCATTACGTAATTTGAAGTGTCAATTGCTAGTACTTTCATCTTGTAATAGCTCCTCACATAATCTAATATATCGATCTCCAATTGGCTCGAGTACAATTTTCCTTGTATCATCTCCAGCATGGAATAAACTAATTTGTAACTTCTCATTTGGTAAAAATGCTTCTATTAAATGAGCCCATTCTACTACGGTAATTCCTTCACCGTAGAAATACTCATCAAAACCTAAGTCCTCTTCACTTTCTGCTAAGCGATACACGTCCATATGATATAGCGGCAATCTCCCTTTATATTCTTTAATAATATTAAAGGTAGGACTATTTACAACTCTTTTCACTCCAAGACCTTTTGCTAGTCCTTTTGTAAAAGTTGTCTTACCAGCCCCTAGATCTCCTTCTAAAATAATTACATCTTGTGCCCCGACAAGTCCACCTAGTTTTTCTGATAATCTTTGTGTTTCCTCAGAAGAGTTTGTTGTTATTTCATATTTACTCACAGACTTCACCTACTTTACTCACAATGTTCTCTGCTCTTTATTATACAGGTTTTGAATATATAAAAAAGTCCTTAGGAGTTTTCCTAAGGATAGTTTGACTGTCTTTATTAGTTTTTTGTTAAAACAAATAAAAAAATACGAAACAACATGTTTCGTTCTTTTCTTTATATAAAATGGCGGTCCCGACCGGGGTCGAACCGGCGATCTCCTGCGTGACAGGCAGGCATGTTAACCACTACACCACGGGACCATTTGGTTGCGGGGACAGGATTTGAACCTGCGACCTTCGGGTTATGAGCCCGACGAGCTACCGTGCTGCTCCACCCCGCGATGATATAAATAGCCTGGCAACGTCCTACTCTCACAGGGACAAGGTCCCAACTACCATCGGCGCTAGAGAGCTTAACTTCCGTGTTCGGTATGGGAACGGGTGTGACCTCTCTGCCATCATTACCAGACTGTATTCATTTAAGACAAGAATCATCATAACTTATTTAACTTTTAAAGTCAACAAGTTTTTTATATTCTTTCAAAACTAGATAACATTGCTTCATATTATATGGTTAAGTCCTCGATCTATTAGTATTCGTCAGCTCCACATGTCACCATGCTTCCACCTCGAACCTATCAACCTGATCATCTTTCAGGGATCTTACTAGCTTACGCTATGGGAAATCTCATCTTGAGGGGGGCTTCATGCTTAGATGCTTTCAGCACTTATCCCTTCCGCACATAGCTACCCAGCTATGCCCTTGGCAGAACAACTGGTACACCAGCGGTGCGTCCATCCCGGTCCTCTCGTACTAAGGACAGCTCCTCTCAAATTTCCTACGCCCACGACGGATAGGGACCGAACTGTCTCACGACGTTCTGAACCCAGCTCGCGTACCGCTTTAATGGGCGAACAGCCCAACCCTTGGGACCGACTACAGCCCCAGGATGCGATGAGCCGACATCGAGGTGCCAAACCTCCCCGTCGATGTGGACTCTTGGGGGAGATAAGCCTGTTATCCCCGGGGTAGCTTTTATCCGTTGAGCGATGGCCCTTCCATGCGGAACCACCGGATCACTAAGCCCGACTTTCGTCCCTGCTCGACTTGTAGGTCTCGCAGTCAAGCTCCCTTATGCCTTTGCACTCTACGAATGATTTCCAACCATTCTGAGGGAACCTTTGGGCGCCTCCGTTACACTTTAGGAGGCGACCGCCCCAGTCAAACTGCCCACCTGACACTGTCTCCCGGGTCGATAAGACCCGTAGGTTAGAATTTCAATACAGTCAGGGCGGTATCCCACCAGCGCCTCCACCGAAGCTAGCGCTCCGGTTTCAATGGCTCCCGCCTATCCTGTACAAAATGTACCAAAATTCAATATCAGGCTACAGTAAAGCTCCACGGGGTCTTTCCGTCCTGTCGCGGGTAACCTGCATCTTCACAGGTACTATAATTTCACCGAGTCTCTGGTTGAGACAGTGCCCAAATCGTTACACCTTTCGTGCGGGTCGGAACTTACCCGACAAGGAATTTCGCTACCTTAGGACCGTTATAGTTACGGCCGCCGTTTACTGGGGCTTCAGTTCAGAGCTTCGCTTACGCTAACCCCTCTCCTTAACCTTCCAGCACCGGGCAGGTGTCAGCCCCTATACTTCGCCTTACGGCTTCGCAGAGACCTGTGTTTTTGCTAAACAGTCGCTTGGGCCTATTCACTGCGGCTTTCCGTTAAGAAAGCACCCCTTCTCCCGAAGTTACGGGGTCATTTTGCCGAGTTCCTTAACCAGAGTTCTCTCGCACACCTTAGGATTCTCTCCTCGCCTACCTGTGTCGGTTTGCGGTACAGGCACCTTTTATCTCGCTAGAAGCTTTTCTTGGCAGCGGGGAATCAAAGACTTCGCTCCATAAGGAGCTTCCCCATCACAGCTCAGCCTTCACGATAAGCGGATTTGCCTACTTATCAGCCTAACTGCTTGGACGTGCACAACCAATCGCACGCTTCTTCTATCCTTCTGCGTCCCTCCATTGCTCAAACGATAAAGAGGTGGTACAGGAATATCAACCTGTTGTCCATCGCCTACGCCTGTCGGCCTCGGCTTAGGTCCTGACTAACCCTGAGCGGACGAGCCTTCCTCAGGAAACCTTAGGCATTCGGTGGACGGGATTCTCACCCGTCTTTCGCTACTCATACCGGCATTCTCACTTCTAAGCGCTCCACCAGTCCTTCCGGTCTGACTTCACTGCACTTAGAACGCTCCCCTACCACTGATACCATTGGTATCAATTCGCAGCTTCGGTGGTGTATTTAGCCCCGG
>NZ_CP123058.1:5140000-5237500 GCF_040448665.1 Bacillus cereus group sp. MS39
GAAGATTCCCTACTGCTGCCTCCCGTAGGAGTCTGGGCCGTGTCTCAGTCCCAGTGTGGCCGATCACCCTCTCAGGTCGGCTACGCATCGTTGCCTTGGTGAGCCGTTACCTCACCAACTAGCTAATGCGACGCGGGTCCATCCATAAGTGACAGCCGAAGCCGCCTTTCAATTTCGAACCATGCAGTTCAAAATATTATCCGGTATTAGCCCCGGTTTCCCGGAGTTATCCCAGTCTTATGGGCAGGTTACCCACGTGTTACTCACCCGTCCGCCGCTAATTTCATAAGAGCAAGCTCTTAATCCATTCGCTCGACTTGCATGTATTAGGCACGCCGCCAGCGTTCATCCTGAGCCAGGATCAAACTCTCCAATAAAGTTAGTTTGTCTAGCATCTAAAAATAAAAATTGACGTTTCACGTTGTTTGTTTCGTTCAGTTTTCAAAGAACTAAAAGCGGGTGAAGAGAATCGAACTCTCGACCAGAGCTTGGAAGGCTCTTGTTTTACCACTAAACTACACCCGCGTGGTCGGGAAGACAGGATTTGAACCTGCGACCCCCTGGTCCCAAACCAGGTGCTCTACCAAGCTGAGCCACTTCCCGTTATGGCGCGCCCGAGAGGAGTCGAACCCCTAACCTCTTGATCCGTAGTCAAACGCTCTATCCAATTGAGCTACGGGCGCTTATTCATGATGTTTTTTCGTCGTTGTATTTTGGCGACTCAATTATCTTATCATACTGCATTTTCAAATGCAAGTACTTTTTAAAAAAGATTTTTTGGTGCGGCCGAGAGGACTTGAACCTCCACGGGGTTTCCCCCACTAGGCCCTCAACCTAGCGCGTCTGCCGTTCCGCCACGACCGCGCGGAAAAAACAAAAGTGAGCCATGAAGGATTCGAACCTTCGACCCTCTGATTAAAAGTCAGATGCTCTACCAACTGAGCTAATGGCTCATAAATGGCTGGGCTAGCTGGATTCGAACCAGCGCATGACGGAGTCAAAGTCCGTTGCCTTACCGCTTGGCTATAGCCCATCGAAATATTTATCTTCTTTCCAAAGACAAATGTTATTGTAACATAATGTCCAATAAAAAACAACTGCCAAATAGCAGAAGTTAAAATGGCGGTCCCGACCGGGGTCGAACCGGCGATCTCCTGCGTGACAGGCAGGCATGTTAACCACTACACCACGGGACCATTTGGTTGCGGGGACAGGATTTGAACCTGCGACCTTCGGGTTATGAGCCCGACGAGCTACCGTGCTGCTCCACCCCGCGATGATACTATTTATATAATTTATATGGTGGAGGATGACGGGATCGAACCGCCGACCCCCTGCTTGTAAGGCAGGTGCTCTCCCAGCTGAGCTAATCCTCCGAAGTGGTGACCCGTACGGGATTCGAACCCGTGTTACCGCCGTGAAAGGGCGGTGTCTTAACCACTTGACCAACGGGCCAGTATGTATGGCAGAGAAGAAGGGATTCGAACCCTCGCACCGCGTTAGCGATCTACTCCCTTAGCAGGGGAGCCCCTTGAGCCACTTGGGTACTTCTCTGTATGGCTCCGCAGGTAGGACTCGAACCTACGACCGATCGGTTAACAGCCGATAGCTCTACCACTGAGCTACTGCGGAATAATAAAGACAATTTGTATCTTATAAAATTTCTTATCGTAAGTCAAGATGTTTTTTCTCAACATCTTGTACAAACGTGACATGTTTATAATATACTGGATTGCGTTTTCACTGTCAAGATGTTTTCTTTATCAGGTTCAGTTTCCCTTTACACTTTCCGCAGACATATCTTTTTGTATTTATTTGACGTCTTCTTACATATTGAAGCAAACAGCCCATACATTCATACGTATAAACCTTTTTTTCCTTCTCTTCATTAATTATTCGTTTACAGAAGCGTGGCGCATCAACTTCTTTCAACAATTCACGAAAATCTCTATCCCGGTGCTTATAGCCCCTTCCTGTAATATGTAAGTGATAATGACAAAGCTCATGTTTAATGATTCCGACTAACTCTTCTTTCCCATACATTTCGTAATATCGATAATTCAGTTCAATATTGTGTGTATTCAATAGATAACGTCCACCAGTTGTACGCAACCTACTATTGAACATAGCTCTATGTAAAAATGGCGTTCCGAAGTATTGTAGTGATACTTCTTCCACCAGACGCTGTATTTCTTGCTCATCCACTCTCATTCCTCCTAAACTAAAAAATATTTTTACACTTTTCTCCTCCCTTATACATATATTAAATAGTACATATACCCATCCTCATTCAAGAAGCGTGGTTTCTAAAAATATAGCATGAATAGAAATCCACTCACCAACCTCTCATCAATAGTACCTTACATTTTTGAGAGTAGGATTAAACAAGGAGGGATTCCTATGCCTACGTGGCTAAAAAAACAAATGCAACGCGCATATTTTGAAAAAAACCGGTATCAAATTAAATTACTAAATGAATGCTGGTTTTATTATAGCAAAATACATCAAAGCTCATAATCCATTACACGTTTTATCCCATAAAAAAAAGAGCAGTTTCATCTGCTCTCTTCTCTTACTATTCAATCGGCAACATGGATAGTGCAACGCGACCTTTTTTCGTATCAATATCATCTACCCATACCTTGACGATTTGTCCGACAGATACAATATCTAACGGATGCTTCACATACTGTTTGCTTAGTTTAGAAATATGTACTAAACCATCTTGTTTTACACCTACATCAACAAAAGCACCAAAATCAACAACGTTACGAACCGTTCCTTCCAGTTCCATACCACGTTTTAAATCTTCTAATTTCAAAATCCCTTTTTTCAGAAGCGGTTTAGGCAACTCATCCCTCATGTCTCGCTCTGGACTAATGAGCGCATCTATAATATCAACTAATGTTGGCTCCCCAACTCCCGTTTCTTGCGATAACTTAGAAATCTCCACTTCTTCTAAGCTCTTTTGTAATTGCAATTGCCCTACGTCATCTTTTGATAACCCTAGACTCTTCAATAACAACTCAACATTTTTATATTGTTCTGGATGAATACCCGTTCGATCTAACGGATTTGCCCCTTCTAATATACGTAAGAAACCTATGCATTGTTCATATGTCTTCGCACCTAGACGCGGTATTTTCTTTAAGTCTGTTCGTTTTGTAAATTTCCCTTCTTCTTCACGCTTTGCCACAATATTTTTCGCAACAGTTTTCGATAAACCCGAAACATATTGCAATAACGCAACTGAAGCTGTATTTACATTCACACCGACTTGGTTAACTGCCGTCTCTACTACAAATGTTAATGATTCATTCAACCTCTTTTGAGATACATCATGTTGGTATTGTCCAACCCCAACTGATTTAGGATCAATCTTCACAAGTTCAGCAAGTGGATCTTGCAGACGTCTCCCAATAGAAACAGCACTTCTTTCTTCAACCTGTAAATTCGGAAATTCCTCACGAGCTAAATCGGAGGCCGAATACACACTCGCACCAGCTTCGTTCACAATAATATAGAAGACTTCTTGTTTCACATTTTGTAATACATCAACTATAAATTCTTCCGATTCTCTAGAAGCTGTACCATTCCCAATCGCAATCATTTCAACTTGATATTTATCTATAATAGAAAGAACTTTCGTTTTTGCATCTTCATATTTACGAACAGGTGGATGCGGATAAATAACATCAATATATAGAACCTTCCCCGTATCATCTACAACAGCTAATTTACACCCCGTTCTATATGCAGGATCTAAAGCTAACACAACCTTTCCTTTCATTGGAGGTTGTAATAACAAATTACGTAAGTTCTCAGAGAAAATATGTATCGCTTGTTCCTCAGCTGTTTCTGTTAATTCTTTTCGAATCTCTCTTTCAATGGAGGATTGAATTAATCGTTTATAACCATCCTCAATTGCTAACTTTACATAATGTGCACTTTTAGAATCGTTATCACGAATTACTCTCTTATATAAGAAAGTTACTATCTCATCTACTGGTAGAACAACAGAAACTCTCAATATATCTTCTTTCTCACCGCGATTCATCGCTAATACACGATGCGGTACTACTTTCTGCAACGGTTCTTCATAACTGTAATACATTTCATATATATTCTTTTCATCTTTCTCTTCATCTTTTACGGACGAAGACATAACACCTTTTCTAAAAGTAACATTCCGAATCCAACTACGATAAGCTGCTTCATCTGAAACGATTTCTGCAATAATGTCTTGGGCACCTTGTAATGCTTCTTCTGCAGATTGCACTTCTTTCTCTGCGTTAATAAACTCCACTGCCTTCTGATTTGGATCTTCTTTCTTATATAACAATAACCATTCAGCTAACGGCTCTAGTCCTTTTTCTTTTGCAATCGTTGCTTTCGTTCTTCTTTTCTCTTTATATGGACGATATAAATCTTCTACTTCTTGCAACTTTACAGCTTTAACAATTTGCTGACGTAACTCTCCTGTCAGTTTCCCCTTCTCATCAATAAGACGAAGAACCTCTTCTTTCCTATCTTCAAGCTGCATCATATATTGCCATCTCTCTAAAATTGTACGAATTTGCACTTCATCTAAAGAACCTGTCCATTCTTTTCGGTAACGAGCAATAAATGGAACTGTGTTACCTTCTTCTGTTAATTGAATAACATGACGAACTTGCTTTTCGGTAAAGCCTAATTCCTTCACTAACATTTTCATTAACGCTTGTCGATTATCTACCATTTCCATATACAACCGTAACCTCCTCTATAATAAAAAAAAGTTGCCCTGTAAAGAGAGCAACTTAAACTGCCGATTTAAAAATCTATTAGTCCTAAACTAATTTGTAGCGCTTCATCTACACGAATCATCATCACTTCATCTAAGTGAGTGATTTTGTCCGTTAAGCGCTGCTTATCGATTGTTCGAATCTGCTCAAGTAAAATAACAGAATCTCTCTCAAAACCGTACTTTTTCGCATCAATTTCCACATGAGTGGGTAATTTAGCTTTTTGAATCTGTGCAGTAATAGCCGCTACAATCACCGTTGGACTAAAACGATTTCCGATGTCATTTTGAATGACAAGAACCGGACGAACGCCTCCTTGCTCAGAACCAACAACTGGGGAAAGGTCTGCAAAATACACGTCGCCGCGTTTTACAATCAAAATATTACCCCCCGCTAACTAAGCGTTCTACTGTATGAGCTGCTTCATACTCTGCTAAGAAAGCTTCCGATGCAATACCAAGATTAATTTTTCCCATTTCAATGTACCCACGTCGCATTGATTCATGTTGGTAGCGTTTCTTCGTCTTATGTTGACGCAATAACAGTTGTGTTGCCTGGCAAATTAGTTCATGGCGATTCTTATTCTCTTGTTTTCCAATTCCGTCCAATTCCGTTACCATTTGCTTTGGCAACCGAACCACGATTTCAGTAGTTACACTTGATTCGGACACAAAAATACACCTCCACCGTCAACTACACACCCAAATATATATATGACACCTATTGTAATAATACCATTGTATGGAGCCTGTTGCAAAGACTTCCTTATTCCTTGCTTATGTTTTCCAATTCACAAACAAAAAATTCATATTCTTTTATTTTTATCTTATTACAAACAAAAAACGAAAGAGTTTCCCCGCAAAATTCACGTTAAATTATGTTAAAAGTAATGATAAGTAAAAAGCTTCTCATCAAAAATGAGCTTATTTTTAACCAATGAACAGTCCTCTCAAATGACAAGAAGCAAACCATACTACCTTCTATATATTGTTCAAATAATTGATTACTTCTACAACCTTGCCGTGCCGTATGAATATTCTCGGCACTCGGAAGCTTATCGTTGCAATAATTTCATAATTAATAGTCCCAGAATATTCAGCAACCTCAGTAGCACTAATATACTCATCACCTTGTTTTCCAATGAGTGTAACTTTCGTACCAAGCGGCACTTCACAAGGAAGGTGTATCATGAATTGATCCATTGTTACTCGACCTACAATCGGTACCCTTTTACCATTTATAAGCACTTCGAACCCTTGTAATCTTCTAAGCCATCCATCTGCATATCCAATCGCAACAGTTGCAATCCATTCTTCCGTTTTCGTTCGGTAAGTGACGTTATAACTAATCCCATCCCCTTTAATCACCTGTTTAATATGAGCAACTTTCGTATGCAGTGATAGCGCTGGTTCTAATTTAAACGGTAAAAAAGGGCGTATTTCTACAGACGGGGATAACCCATACATCGCAATGCCAATTCGTACTGCATTAAATGTAATCCCTTGAAAACGTAGCGTTGCAGCACTATTAGCTGTATGGACAAACTTAGGATCCACTCCGAACTCTTTCAACCAACTTAACTGCTGCAAAAATGTGTTATATTGCTTATCAAAGTAAGAAGTCTCCACCTCATCCGCTGTTGCAAAATGTGTATAAACTCCTTCTAATTCTAAAAATGGCGCACCTTCTAAACTCTTTAAAAATCCTTTTAATTCTTTTCGTTCGCGTATTCCAATTCTCCCCATACCACTATCGAAATTAATATGGTATTTCATTGTAGATGAACCATCCCAAAGTTTGATCGCTTCATCCACCCATTCTTTTTGAAAAACAGTTAACGCTACATCATTTTCAGCAGCTACATTGACATCACGAGGCGGGGAAGGACCTAACACTAGAATCGGCACAGTAATACCAGCCCTTCGAAGCACTAGAGCTTCATCTAAAAAGGCAACCGCTAACCTTGTCGCCCCTGCTTCTAATGCCGTTTTAGCTACCGGTACATAATCGTGTCCATATGCATTCGCCTTAACTACAGCAAAAATCTCTACATCACTTGGAATGAAATCTTTAATGTGTGTAATATTGTTATAGATCGCATCTAAATCCACTTCCACCCAAGTGTCACGGTAAAATGGTGCTTCTTCCATAAATACACTTCCTTATACACGATATGCGAAGCTTATTCTTTTATATGCTTCTTTTATGAAATCCACCCTTCAAACTAAGAAAAGACGTGGTGCACATATATCACCACGTCTAAGAAGTTTACTTCACTTGCTTCTCTGTAACTGAACGAGCAACCATTAATAGCTCCTTCGGCTCTAAACCTTTAGACACGAGCATATATTCTACTCCGTTATGCGACCACGTTAAAGAATCTTTCGTCAATGCCCCAATTGTAAAGCCAAGATCAACCAATTCTCCGCTCACACTTATCGCTGACGAAGCCTCTGCAACTTTTGCCTTTTCTTGTATCAAAGTAAAGGATTTCTTACTTCCAGTGTATGTGAGTATCGCACGCTTGCCACTGTCTGTCTTCAACTCTTTTTCATCTTTCAAAACCATACCTTGCGGCGTATCACGCGGATACAAAATAGCAAATGGTTTGTCTTCTTTCGCTGTTGTTTGAACATCTACTTGCGCTCTAGACATATTTTGTTTCGTATCAAATGCACCTTTATCAAATTTCGCATCAAATTTCACTTTTGAGAAATCTACTTTCACAAGAACATTTTGATCATTATCCATTAACTTCACCGAAACTGGTGTTAAATCACTTTTCTTCAATGTAATCTCTTGTTTCGGCAACATGTTTTGATGTTGATAGTTTGTTTTTGTTTTAAAAATATAATACTTATCTGTTTTTTCAAAAGTAAGGTTTTTCTTATCCTGCAAAATATCTCTCACAAGGGATTCATATAAATAAGCCTGGCTACTATTTTGCGGCCAATCACTTTGGAAACGGAAACTCTTATTAAGTGCTGGCGTTAATACAAATACCCCTTCTTCATTTCTTAAAATAATTTGGCTTTGATCTTTTTTCGCGTTCTGCAAATTCACACGATAAAAAGAAGGTTCCTTATGCCATATTTCTACCTTGTACTCCTGAGGCTCATTCCCTGTTTTAATAGATAATTTTGCTTCAGCTTGATAACTTTTCATCCCTTTTACTTTCGCCTCTAAATCTCTCACAACATCATCTTGTTTCTTTTCCATACAACCCGCCAACACAAAAACGGTTAATAAACCGACAAGAACTAAAAACAGACGCCTTTTCATCACTTCAGCCCCTTTGCCCCTATAAATGAATGGAAGATGTACCTTCCTTATCGCTACATCAAATATATGAGACAAAGATATAAAATATGCAGACTAGCGTGACGAGCTTTCTAAAACAACTTGAGCAACAGCAAATTCCTTACTATGACTAATTGATAAATGAACAATATGCTCTGTACTTGTAACGAGAATCGGCTTACCTCTATCATCATTCCTTACTTCAATATCTAAAAAACTTACTTCTTTTCCAATACCAGTTCCTACCGCTTTTGAATACGCCTCTTTCGCTGCAAATCTTCCAGCTACAAACTCTGTAAGGCGACTTCCCTTCAGCTCCTTAGCAACATTGCGTTCACTTTCAGTTAAAATACGCTCCATAAATTTAAGTTTTCCATCTAGCATTTTTTCAATTCGATTCAATTCAATAATATCGATTCCAATCCCTACAATCATTTCAAAATCCCCTTCTTCTATTTAGCTTTCTTTTTTCATATTGTAAGAATAACAGAGAATCTTTCTGATGCAAAAGGAGTGATACTCACAACATGCTAATACCTTCTGCCCGCATTTCCTTACAACCAATCGTCATCACTTTACTTCTCATACAATTAGTCACGATTATGTTAGGCGACTTTCTTCTCTTTCCCATGGCATCCTACAATGAATATATCGCTAAAGGAGAATGGTGGCGTCTCATAACTTCCTTACTTGTACATGTAGACTTACAACATTTCCTTTCTAATAGTATTTGTTTATTTGTGCTTGGCTCTTCTATTGAAAAACAACTAGGGCACTTTTCTTTCATCATTATTTTTTTCCTTTCTGGAATTCTTGGAAATATTTCTTCTTATCTCATTATGCCTCTTGAATATATTCATGCCGGGGCATCTGGTGGTATTTTCGGATTGCTAGGTGCACAATTATTTTTATTGTATAGTCGATATCGTTCTTCCAATCCAGGAGACATTGCTATTTTTTCAATCATAATATGTATATTACTACTATTCACTTTCTTTAATCCCTCCGCTAACCCTATAAGCCATTTAACAGGATTGATTATTGGTGGTATTTGCACTCCTTTATTAACAAAAAAATTCGATGGTGCAGAGCTTATTTAATATAAAAGCTCGCACCATCGACAATTTCTACATCTGTTTGTTTACTTAAATCTCTCATGAGTTGAAATAAAGACTCATCCTTCTTCTTCGCCTCAATCATACAATCAATTTGCGAAACACTTCCCTTTATCTTTTTTAAAAAAGATAAAAAAGTATCTACATCAATAAAGTCCGCATGCGCTCTCGGGTCTTTTCCCTCTCTAGGACTAGAAATATGCATTTTCACTGGTAACAAAGACGATCCCCACGTATGTACAACACGCGCCCAATCTTCATGCCAATCTTCTCGATCATTATTCATCATATGGTGATGCAAATCAAACACGACTGGAATATCTAATTTTTCACCTAAATACAATGTTTCTTCTAAAGAAAAGGTCGTATCATCATTTTCTAATATGACCATCTCTTGGATACTTCTTGGAACACTTGACCAATTTTCTATAAAGCGTTCTAATGCGAGTTCCTTATCTTTATAACCTCCACCCACATGTAATACGCATCGTTGCTTATGTTCAATCCCCATACCTTTTAATAATTTTTTATGCATCTGCAATGTCTTTACAGATTGTTTAAAAATATTCTCTTCAGGTGAATTCAGCACAACGAAATGATCTGGATGAAAATCAATACGCATATTCATTCGAATAGCGTAATCACCTAGTACTTTTAAATTTTCTTTTAAGGGACGAATATAGTTCCACTCTAACAACTCCTCATGATTCGCTAAAGGAACAAGCTTGGAACTAAGCCGAAAGAAAGATATATCATGCCCTTTATTATGCTTTAATAACCGTAAACAATTTTCTAAATTCGAATTAGCAATTCTTTCGAGTTTACGAATTGCAGCCTCTCGATCACCAATTCGTTGAAACTGCGCATATGTCATCGTTTGAGATGGAGATGCATTCTTTAAATGTACACTCATCGCAACATATCCAAGTCTTACAAGCATGTAGCACCTCTTTTCTACACAAGTTATTATGTAGTATGTACAATTACAGAAATAAAAAAAGAGAATGCCAGCAAAGGGCATTCTCTTTTTTATTAAGCTTGTGGACGACTATGATGTTTTCTTTCGCCACGTCCATTTGAAGATCCAGGGCGACCTTGACCTTCACCTTTACGACCACGGCTACCACCATCACGATTGCGATCACGGTTACGGCCATCGCCACCACGGCTACCACCATCACGATTGCGATCACGGTTACGACCATCGCCACCGCCGCGTCCGTCACGACTACGATTACGGTTACCATCACGGTATCCGCCTCCGTTACCGCCGCGTTTTTTAGAACCGCCACCTCTTGAAACAACTGGTGGTTCTGACGTTAAAGCGATTGGAGTTGTATCTGGCTCTTTTGTCATCATTTTTAAAGCAGCAGCTACTACTGTTACAGAATCATTCTCTTCTAACATTTCTTCTGCAATACGCTTGTAGTATGATAAATTATCATTTTCAATTGTGCTTTGAAGTTTTTCAGCGATTAAACGTTGTTGACCTTCTAATGCCTCGTCAAGTGTCGGTGCTTCCATACGATCAACTTTACGTTTTGTAGTGCGCTCGATATTTTTTAATTGTCCTGATTCACGTGGTGTTACAAATAACATTGCAATACCTTTTTTACCTGCACGGCCAGTACGACCGATACGGTGAACGTATGATTCTGGATCTTGTGGGATATCGAAGTTATATACATGTGTTACGCCTGAAATATCAAGACCACGTGCAGCAACGTCTGTCGCAACAAGAACTTCAATAGCACCTTCTTTAAATTTACGTAATACAGACATACGCTTCGCTTGTGTTAAGTCACCGTGAATACCTTCTGCTGCATAACCACGTAAGTTTAATGCTTCTGATAATTCATCAACACGACGCTTTGTACGACCGAATACGATTGCAAGCTCTGGAGATTGAATATCTAATAAGCGTGTTAACACGTCAAACTTTTTCTTTTCTTGCACTTCTAAATAGAACTGCTGAATGTTTGGCATTGTTACTTCTTTTGCTTTTACTTTAATGTGTTGAGGCTCAGTCATGAAACGCTCAGCAATACGACGGATTGGATCTGGCATTGTCGCTGAGAATAATAATGTTTGATGTGTATCTGGCACATCTGTTAAAATCGCTTCAATATCTTCAATGAAGCCCATGTTTAACATTTCATCCGCTTCGTCAAGAACAACTGTCTCTACGTTTTGTAAGCGAAGTGTTTTACGGTTAATATGATCTAAAATACGACCCGGCGTACCAACAATAATGTGTGGGTGTTTTTTTAGAGCACGAATTTGGCGGTTAATATCTTGACCACCATAGATTGGTAAAATACGAACGCGTTTATGTTTACCAATTTTGTACAGCTCTTCTCCAACTTGAATTGCTAATTCACGCGTTGGCGCGATAACAATACCTTGAACTGCTTCTTTATTTGTATCCACTTTATCTAATAGTGGTAATCCGAATGCTGCTGTTTTCCCTGTACCTGTTTGTGCTTGCCCAATAATATCCTTACCTTGCAATGCATGTGGAATTGTTTCAGCTTGAATCGGCGTAGCCTCTTCAAAGCCCATACTTTCAACAGATTGTAGTAAAGACTCACTTAATCCTAATTCTCGAAATGTTGTCAATGTTACTTCTCCTTTTCTATCCTATACTTATCATTTAAAAAAAGGCGTTTTCCGAATTTGCGGAAAAGCCCTTTTCCTGAATGCTCACGTATATAAACGGGCGTATATTCTTCGCGAAAATACTTCTAAACGTTATTACACTTTATCAATTATAAGTTTTGTATGTGCAAAAAGCAAACCCAACTGTTACCTTATTTTCATATTCAGAGTTTTTTTCTTCACTTTTATTTTTTTATATTTACTGTAAGCGCTTATTATAAGTTTCTTCTATTTTCGCATCTATCATCCCTATTTATATACACCAATTATTTCAACATCGTAATTACTTCTTCCAATTTCATGCCGCGAGATGCTTTTATTAATACAACATCTTTCACATCAACTACTGCTTGTAACTCTTTTACTAGCTCTTCTTTATTATCATACGCTTTTACACGATCAATAGGGAAATTAATTTTCGCTCCTTCAGCAATTTGAGCCCCTAATTTACCATATGTGAACACATATGCAATTTTTGCTGGATCGATTAATTTACCGACTTCATAATGAAACTGTACTTCTTGATTTCCAAGCTCTAACATATCACCGAGTACAACGATCTTCTTAGCAAATCCATCTAAACCGTTCATTAAGTGGAATGCTGCTTCCATAGCTGTCGGACTTGCATTATAAGCATCATTGATAATTGTTAATCCACTATCCGTTTTTACAATTTCCATACGCATGCCCGTCATTTGAAGTGTTACTAAACCTTGTTTCATTTCTTCCCATGTTACACCAAAATGTTTTGCAATTGCCATTGAAGCAAGCGTATTATACACATTATGTTTCCCCAATACTGGTAAGTAGAATGAAATATTTTCTTCTCTATTCATTTTAAAATGTGTCCCAGTTGCCTGTAATGTTACAGTCGTTGGATAGTAATCATTTGCTCTAGCATCACCAAAAGTAACTTTTTCAGCTATTAAATTCATTTCAGGAACACGATTTGTTAATAATGGCTCATCTCCGTTATATACGAACACTCCACCTTCTTGTAATCCTGTCACAATTTCTAATTTCGCTTCAGCAATTGCCTCACGAGAGCCTAAGTCCATTAAATGTGCCTCACCAATGTTCGTAATGATAGCTGCATTTGGACGAGCTAACTTAGATAAGAATTCAATTTCCCCTCGGCTTGACATACCCATTTCTAATACAGCTACTTCTGTATTTTCTTCTAAGTTTAAAATAGTAAGAGGTAACCCGATATGGTTATTAAAGTTTCCTTCTGTTTTTTGAACTTTGAATTTAGTCGCAAGAAGACTTGTTACAATATCTTTTGTAGATGTTTTACCGTTACTCCCTGTCACACCAATAACTTTCACATCCAATTGATTGCGATAGTTTTTCGCTAACATTTGTAATGCTGATAACGTGTCTTCCACAAAAATAACGGGAAGATTCTCAGGTGGATTTGCTACATCTTTCATCCATAATGTCGCCACAGCTCCATTTTCAACGGCTTTATCTACAAAAGCATGTCCATCGAAACGTTCACCTTGAATCGGAACATATAGGTTGCCTTTTTCGATTTTTCTCGTATCAATAGACACTCCTTGTATAGTAATTCCCTCATATTGCTCTGCTAATCCCGTACCATTTACCATCTGTTCTACTTGTTTTAACGTTCGATTTATCATGAGAACACTCCTTACATAGAGGAAGCACTATTCCTGCGAATAGTGCTTCCTCCTTTTTTGTTAGATTGTATATTTAATTTTTTGTTTTTCTTCGTGACGCTCAATCGCTAAACGAATTAGCTCTTCAATTAATTCCGGATACGGTAATCCAGTATGTTGCCATAGTAGAGGGAACATACTAAACGGCGTAAACCCTGGCATCGTATTCACTTCGTTAATATATACTTCTCCATCTTTCGTTAAGAAGAAATCAGCTCTTGTTAAGCCAGCACTATCTAACGATTGGAATGCAATAATTGCATCTCGCTTAATGACATTAGACTCTTCTTCTGTCATTTCAGCCGGAATAATTAATGCTGTATCGCCATCGATATATTTCGACTTATAATCATAGAAGTCCTTTTTCGGTACGATTTCACCTACAACTGAACATTTCGGTTCATCATTACCTAATACACCAACTTCTACTTCACGTCCAACAATATTTTCTTCTACAATAATTTTGCGGTCAAATTGGAATGCCTCTTCAAATGCATTCTCAAGCTCTTCACGATTTTTACACTTATTAATGCCAACACTTGAACCAAGGTTTGCTGGTTTTACGAAGCAAGGATATCCTAAAACTTCTTCTACTTTTTCATATGCTGTTTCATAATCTTTTTCCCATGCACTACGAATAAACGATGCATACTTCGCTTGTTTCAATCCAGCTTCTGCGAAGATGTTTTTCATAACAACTTTATCCATACCAGCAGCAGATGCTAGAACACCATTTCCTACATAGGGAATGTTCATTAATTCTAATAATCCTTGAACCGTTCCATCTTCACCATTTGGTCCATGTAATAATGGGAAAATAACGTCGATAGCATTTTCCTCAGAAGCTGCAGATGGAATGATTTCTGTGCTTAATGATAACGGAGAAATCGCATTTTCTGCGCCGCTCATTTTTAGAACTTCAACATCTGTTACTTCACCTTCAATACGCTCACCGCGCACCCACTGACCTTGTTCTGTAATATAAATTGGATGAATCTCGAATTTATCTTGATTTAATGCTTTAATAGCAGCAAGAGCCGTTTGTAGCGAAACTTGATGCTCAGCTGATTTTCCACCATATAATAAACCTAATTTAATTTTTGTCACTGAAATCACCCTAACCAATTGTTTTCATTTTTCTATTTTAGCACTTTTTATAAAAATAGGTAGTTCCTATTTGAAATAAAATGTAACTTCCACAAATAATTAAATGACACCACTTATTGGTTTTCTATACTTTTTCTACTTAACTTTCTTCATAAATATACAAAATTAAATTCTAAAATACAGTGAAAATTTAATTAACGAGGGGCCATCCCCACTAATTATCAGCCCGCACCAATCGGACAGTTATCTCCCGCCGAATTTTGAGGTGGAAGTCTTACTGCCCACAAATAGCGGGATAAAATTGTAATCCAATCTAGTTATGTACCTAAAATATGTAGAAATCCCCTTTTTGTGTATGTCATCTACTCATTAAGAAGATTGTTTGGTCAGTGTGCCTTTTTGCCTTTGCTCAACGAGACGATCTAAAGAAACATATACAATACCTGCAACTACACATCCTACAGCTAAAATTGTAAATAGAAAGTGGCCAAGTAATCGATCCAATAAAAAACCGCCCAGAAGTGGACCGAATGCGCCTCCTGTAATCCACTGCAAACTGGCAGCTCCCATATAAGTCCCTCTCAAGTGCTCAGGGGCCAAATTCGCTACAAACGTCATCTGTACAGGCGACATAATCATCTCACCTAACGTATATATAGCATAAACGAACAGCAACGTTATTAAAATAATCGTAGCATTTGCATCAAATTCTCCAAACCACTTCGGTAACCATCCTATAAAGAACAAACCAACTCCGAACAAACATGCACCATATAACATCGTCTTTCCGACAGGTTTATCTGTGGCCCATTTTGAAATTTGAAATTGGAACAACACAACTAATAGTCCATTTAAAGCCATTAAATATGGATATGGATTGTTAGTTCCAAAAATGCCTTTCATTTCATTATCAAAGTGCAGCGGTAACATGCCCTCTGTTTGAGAAAATCCCATCGAAATAATGATACCTGCTAACAAATAAATCATTAGTGCCTTATCTCTCATTACAATTTTCCAAACCGCCTCTGATTCCTTTTCTTTATTTTCTTCTTTATTCGCACTCTTTGGCATTGTCTCTTGAATAAGAATGAATACAAGTAATGCATAAAATAACATCGTAGACGAGGCAATAATAAACACAAGGTTCTTCGACAACATAACTACTGAAACACCCATTATCGGGCCAATTGCAGCACCTATATTGTGCCCCATTCGTAATAAACCATATGCTTCTGTTCTTTTTTCAGGTGCTGTTACATCCGCAACCATTGCTGATGCAGCGGGATGGAACAATGAATTACTGAGCCCTAAAAAAATAGATAAAATAGCATAAGGAATAAATCCTTCTATAAATAAAAAACCTAGCATGAACAAAGCATTACTCACCATTGAAAAAATCATTATTGGCTTTCTTCCATATATATCAGCAATCCTCCCACCAAGAAGAGAACCGAAACTTGCGGCAATCGGAGAAAGTGCCATAATAACCCCTACTTCCAATAACGAATCCACCTTATCTTTTAAATATAGGGCAAAAAAAGGCATCAACATCATCATTGCAATTCCATTTAACGTTTCGCCAATAAACCGAATCCATATGTTTCGGTCCATCTCCCTTAACTCACGCCACGTATTTTTCATACATTCCCCCCTCAGTTCCCCAACAATTATATTATATATACAATCATAAAAATGTAAATTTTCAGAATAAAAAATCCATCCTAACAGAATTAGAATGGATTTTTTAACTTATAAATTTGCTGCATCTTCTTCGTCTTTACTATTATTTAAAGCACTATGTTTTCGGCTATATAAGAAGTAAACCGCAATACCGATAACCATCCATACCCCAAAACTAATCCAAGCAGTTCCGGATAACTGAAGCATTAAATATAAACAAAAAATCACCGTTAATGCTGGTAAAAATGGTACAAGCGGTGCCTTAAATGCTCTTGGTAAATCCGGATGAGTTCTTCTCATTACAATAACAGCAACAGCTACAAGTGCAAAGGCTGATAAAGTCCCCATATTTACAAGATGCGCTAACACATTTAAATCTATTAATCCTGAAATAAGTGCTGCAATAATTCCTGTTGTCCATGTATTTAAAAATGGTGTTTTAAATTTTGGATGGACTTTAGCAAGGCGCTTCGGCAATAATCCATCTCTACTCATTGCATACGAAACACGTACTTGCCCATACATCATAACTAACATTACTGTTGTGATTCCTGTAATTGCTCCTACTGAAATTACTCCCGCTAAACTATCTTGTCCAATAAATTGAAGTGCAAAAGCAACTGGATCTGATATATTTAACTGTCCGTATGGAACAATTCCTGTCAAAATAAGTGAAACAACAATATAAAGAACCGTACAAATTAATAAAGATGCAATAATGCCAATTGGTAAATCACGTTGTGGACGTTTCACTTCTTCTGCTGCCGTTGAAACTGCATCAAACCCTATGAATGCAAAAAACACTGTAGCAGCTCCAGCCATTACACCATCTAAGCCAAACGGCATAAAAGGTGTCCAATTTTCAGGTTTTACATAATTAAAACCAGCAAAGATAAATATGAGAACAACCGCTAATTTAATAAACACCATAATGTTATTTATTCGTGCACTTTCACGAACACCTCTAGATAAAAGAACTGTCATTACTAAAATAATTAGAACCGCAGGCAAATCAATTATTCCACCCTTTCCTGTACCAGGGGCCGAGGAGAGAATGGTAGGAATATGGATCCCAAATCCCTTTAATAAAGATTGAAAATAAGCGGACCAACCGTTTGCTACAGCAGATGTAGCGAGTAAATACTCAAGCATTAAGTCCCATCCAATTAAAAATGCGAATACCTCTCCCATCGTCGCATATGTGTACGTATACACACTGCCTGAGACAGGAACTGAAGAAGCGAATTCAGCATAACAAAATGCAGCAAAGGCACAGGCTAACGCGGCTATCGCAAATGATAATATAATAGCTGGTCCAGAATGTTTTGCTGCTACCACGCCCGTTAGAACAAAAATACCTGTTCCAACAATTGCCCCGATTCCAAGCATAGTTAAATCCAATGCACCCAATGTTCTTGCTAACGTCTTTTGCTTACTCTCTTGCATTAGCTTTGCAATAGGCTTCTTTTGAAAAATTTGCTTCATAGCATGCTCCTCCAAGTTTTAAATTTTCTGAAAATTTTTAATTCGCTTTTCATTTTACTCATTGCATTTTCCCCAGTCAATACTTTTGTCGAAATAAGTAGAAATCTTTCGGAACATACAATATCCTTATCGTTGTTTCTATATGTCTTTCCGTAATTTTTTTTGGTATTATTATACATGTCGATTCCACAAAAGAGGCATGCTCACTTATTGAGCATGCCTCTTTTTACCTATTTCACAGTATGTGAACCTTCTTCAATCCAGCTATACATATATTTTTCATCTTCTGTTTCATGTGCTTGCTTTACAATACGAAGCGGACGGAACGTGTCTATCATAACAGCTAGTTCAAGTGTTTCTTTCTTCCCTATACTTCCCTCTGTTTTCCCAGGATGCGGCCCATGAGGAATTCCGCTCGGATGAAGTGTAATAGAACCTTCTTCCACACCTTTCCGGCTCATAAAGTTTCCTTCTACATAGTACAGTACTTCATCACTATTCACGTTACTATGATAATATGGTGCCGGAATAGATTCTGGATGATAGTCGTATAAACGTGGTACGAAAGAACAAATAACGAAATTGTGACCTTCGAACGTTTGATGTACTGGAGGTGGCTGATGAATACGACCTGTGATTGGTTCAAAGTCCTCTACATTAAAGACCCACGGATATAAATAGCCATCCCAACCAACAACATCTAACGGATGGTGCCCTAAAACATGTTTATGCATATAGCCTCGCGACTTTGTCATTACGACAAACTCACCTTTTTGATCATACGTCTCTAATTTTTCAGGACCACGAATATCTCTCTCACAAAACGGACTATGCTCTAACAATTGTCCATATTCATTCCGATAACGACGCGGCGTTGTGATTTGACTATTTGCCTCTACAACAAGAAACTTAGTCTCTCCTTCATCTGGAATAACACGATAAATCGTTCCAATTGGGATTGTTATATAATCACCTTTTCGATAGTGAATCGTTCCAAACATCGTTTCAATTTTCCCTGTTCCGTAATGAACAAATAACATTTCATCACCATCACCATTACGGTAGAAATAGTCCATTTTTTCTGTCGGAGCCACTACTCCAATTAATAAATCCTCATTCCCAAGCATAAAATTCCTTCCGCTTACTGCATCGCCAGTTTTTTTATTTTCTTTCGTGCGAAAATGACGATGAGCAAGAGCTACATCTTCTTCATACTGCAACTGACAAGAATGAGATAATGCCGCATGACCTACTTCCGTTGGCATATAATGATGGTACAAAATAGATTGCGTACCAGAAAAACCTTTTGTTCCCATTACCTGTTCGCGATAAAGCGACCCATCTTTTTTACGGAATTGTACATGTCGTTTATGAGGTAGCTCCCCCATGTGACGATAAAACATGCCCATCACCTGCTTCCATTTCTTTTTTGACCGTATTACGTAACGTACCTAAACCAGTAATCGTAAGTTCTACAACATCCCCATCTTGCAGCCACTCTTCCGTACCCAGTTCTAAAACACAACCTGTTCCTACTGTCCCAGAACCAATCACATCGCCTGGATATAACGTAACGTCTTCCGAAGCACGTTCAATCATTTCAGCAAATGTATAGTAAATATCTTGGAAGTTCCCCTTTGATAATAGCTTTCCATTTACATGAGCAGTCATCTCTAACTCATAACGGTCACCGTTACGATAAACATCCAATTCCTCTTTCGTAACAAGGTGCGCTCCTAATGAAGTTGCAAAATCTTTTCCTTTTGCTGGACCAAGTCCTACCTTCATTTCTGTTGCTTGTAAGTCCCTTGCACTCCAGTCGTTCATAATACAATAACCAAAAATGTATTCCTCTGCTTGCTCACGAGAAATATTTCTTCCTTCTTTCCCAATTACGCAAGCGATCTCTAACTCATAATCAAGCTTTTTAGATTTCTTCGGACCAATTACAAAATCATCTGGACCAATTACAGCACGATGGTTCGTAAAATAAAAAACCGGGATATCGTACCATTCAGGTACAACCTCTAGCCCTCTCCGGCCGCGGGCCGTTTTTACATGCTGTTCAAACGCGTAAAAATCCCGAATACTACTCGGATTAGGAATTGCCGCCGCTAATTGCACTTCCTCTAAGGAATATATACCCTTTTCCGGATTCTCCATATTACGCAATACTTCTACATACTCATCCGCTTTCTCTAAAAAGGCGAACATAGAAGAAGGTAATTTTCCATCGCTAGCAAGATTCATATCAATTACTTTGTCACCTTCAAGCCATCCAGCTCGCATTTCTTTCGAAGGAAGACGAAATGTAACAAATTTCATCATGATTCCTCCCTATAAAAATGAAATTTCCACCAGCAAAGAGACTTTTGCTGGTGGATACAAATCTTATAAGTTTCCGCGACGTTCCTGTTCTCTTTCAATTGATTCAAATAATGCTTTAAAGTTCCCTTCTCCAAATCCGCGAGAACCTTTACGTTGAATAATTTCAATAAATAAAGTTGGACGATCTACAATTGGTTTCGTAAAGATTTGTAGTAAGTATCCTTCCTCATCGCGATCTACTAAAATCTTTAATTCTTTTAACCTATCAATTTCTTCATCAATCTTCCCAACTCGCGCACTTAACTCATCATAATAAGTATCAGGTGTATCTAAAAACTCCACGCCATTTTCACGAAGCGCTTCCACTGTTTTAACGATATCGCTTGTTAATAAAGCAAGATGTTGTACACCTGCTCCATTATAGAATTCTAGATATTCTTGAATTTGCGATTTTCTCTTTCCATCTGCTGGCTCGTTAATAGGGAACTTAATACGACTTCCATTTGTCATAACTTTCGACATTAATGCTGAATACTCTGTACTAATATCGTCATCATCAAAATGAATCATTTGTTTAAAGCCCATAACATTCTCATAATAGCTAACCCATTCTTCCATTTTCTCAACATTACCAACTACGTGGTCTACAGCAATTAAACCTGACTCTTCAAATGGAATATTAAACTCCACCTGTTGGAATCCTGGCATAAATGTTCCTTTATAATTTTTACGCTCTACAAGCGTGTGAATTGTATCACCATACGTACCAATAACTGCTTTTTTCAATGTACCGTTCTCGTCTGTTAATTCCACAGGTGGAGCAATCGCGACGGCACCACGTTTCACAGCTTCCGAGTATGCTTTGTCAACATCGTCAACAAGTAAAGCAACATCTTTTACACCATCACCATGTGTCTTTACAAATTCTGCGATACGATTATCGCTACTTAAAGCTCCAGACACAACAAAACGCATATTTTTTTGCACAAGAACATAAGATACCTTTTCACGGTTACCAGTTTCTAATCCAGAGTAAGCCACAATTTTGAAACCGAATGCTCTCGCAAGGTAATAACTTGATTGCTTTGCATTTCCTACGTAAAATTCCAAATGATCTACATCACGTACCGGAAAAAAGTCCTCCATTTGTGCAGCTAGCGTATCCATAGATTTTTGTTTCATAAAATCCTCATCCCCCTGTAAATAGATTAAATGGTCCATACTTAAAACCAACCGAAAACGCTTCCAACATCAATTAATAGAAATTAGTTAGCAAGCTAACAAATTCTGACCTTTAAAATTTTCTATCTTTTCTGTCAAATTCCTCTTTTTTTCTTACATATAAAATTCGACTTTTTTCTCTTTACATGACGGAGGGAATATTAATACTTGAAGATATATATGAGAGGAAAACAAAAAAGACCCCAACATATTAACTACTTACTAATATGCTAGAGTCTTTATTTTTTTTGAATGATTGTATTTATATATCTCATACTAATACATTTGCAAGGAATAAAATAAATGATGTTAATACTACCGCTCCACCTAATGATCCTAATAAATCTGTTTTTGTTACTTGTAACACTTGTTCACTGTTCATATTCCTCATTCTCCTTTCATTTTGTAAGATTTAAAACTTCTATTATACTAATACACTTGATAGAAATACGATTAATGCCGTTAATACTACTGCTCCACTTGCTGATCCTACGAAGTCACCTTTTGTTACTTGTAATACTTGCTCTTTCATTTTGCATTCTCCTCTCTTTTTCTTTTATTACAAAACTTTTATTATACTAATACGCTTGATAGAAATACGATTAATGCCGTTAATACTACCGCTCCACTTGCTGATCCTACGAAGTCACCTTTTGTTACTTGTAATACTTGCTCTTTCATTTTGCATTCTCCTCTCTTTTTTCTTTTATTACAAAACTTTTATTATACTAATACGCTTGATAGAAATACGATTAATGCCGTTAATACTACCGCTCCACTTGCTGATCCTACGAAATCACCTTTTGTTACTTGTAATACTTGCTCTTTCATATCTTTCATTCTCCCTTCATTTGTTTTTTGTTACAAAGCTTCTATTATACTAATACGCTTGATAGAAATACGATTAATGCTGTTAATACTACTGCTCCACTTGCTGATCCTACGAAGTCACCTTTTGTTACTTGTAATACTTGCTCTTTCATTTTATGTATCCTCCTTTTTAATAAGTTATCTATATGTAATTTCTAAGAAATGTTTATTTCATAGTTTTTATGTTAGCGTTACATTAAAGTTATTAACGTAACGTTTGTAACATTAATGTAACATAACTATTGTTACGTTGCAATATAATTACGTAAATTTTATTACACTTTTTTTACGTTTTTTTATAAACACCCTTAAAAACCCTATTTTAATGCACTTTCTACTAAGTTGAAGTTTGTAATGTTATTGTAATATTACAGTCATATAACGAAATACCTTCATACCTACCTCTATTTTTGTTACAAATTAAAGTGCATATTCAAAGTAATAAGATGACGCCTATCAAATTTTTACTGACGGTTCACGCGAGATAAAATACGATTTTTCCAAGATAAGTTTATATGTTTCCTCTATATAACTATGTATAATAAAAGCAAAGAGGTGGTCATTTTGAAATTAATCGCATTAGATATGGATGGTACGCTACTATCATCTAATCTTGAAATCTCCAAAGAGAACTTACAAGCTATCCAAACTGCAAAAGAGGCTGGTCATATAGTCATGATTTGTTCTGGTCGTGCAAAAGAGGATGCTTTGAAATTATTGGAAGAATATAAACTATCTCTTCCAGTTGGAGCGAGCAATGGGGCAATTGTTTATGTGGATGGAAAAGTAATTAACTCGCGTTGTTTACAAAATGATAAAGTATACAAGCTTGCAAAATTACTAGAATCTGAAGGTTTTCCTTATAAGCTATATACGAATAAAGGAGTTTATTCTCCATATACATGGCAAGATCAAGTCATGCAAGCGTTCGAAGAAAACAAGCATGCACTAGATGTTACACTTGAAGAACTTGAACGAATTACAGAAAAACAAAAGAAATCAAACTTAATTACTGATTTTCAAAAAATCGAAGATGTTGTAAATAATCCAGAATTAGAAATATCTAAATTCTTCATTTTGACATTTAATGCAGCGCATCGTGCACAGCTATTAAGCATGTTACAAGAAGACACTGATATTTCAGTTACCGCATCAGCTCCTACTAATGTAGAAATTATGGATAAGCACGGTCATAAAGGGAACGGTCTACAAGAAATGGCTGCTTATTTCAATATACCAATTGAAGATACTATTGCAATCGGGGACAACTTTAATGATGTGCCAATGTTACAAGTAGCTGGCTTATCAGTTGCAATGGGAAATGCTGAAGAAGATGTAAAAAAACTATGTGATGTCGTAACATTAACAAATAATGAGCATGGGGTTGCTCACGCAATCGAGAAATTTATATTGAAACAAACTTCATCTAGTAAATAAAAAAAGGACTCTTTCAATTTGAAAGGGTCCTTTTCTTTTATACATGATGACAAGCAACAAAATGCTCTTCACCAACATTACGGAATTCTGGTACCGTTTGTTTACAAATATCTGTTGCAAACGGGCAACGTGTATGAAAGCGACAACCCGAAGGTGGATTTGCTGGACTTGGAATATCACCCTCTAGTATAATCCGCTCTCGCTTCACTGTTGGATCTGGTATTGGCACAGCTGATAACAATGCTTTTGTATACGGATGAAGTGGGTTCGTAAATAACTCATCACGCGGCGCTGTTTCCACAATCGTTCCTAAATACATAATTCCAATTTTCGTACATAAGTGCTCTACTACGCTTAAATCATGTGAAATGAACAAATAAGATAGTCCCTTTTTCTCCTGTAACTCACTAAATAAATTAATGATCTGTGCTTGAATAGATACATCTAGTGCTGCCACAGGTTCGTCAGCTACAATAAATTCTGGATTTAATACCATTGCTCTTGCGATAACGATACGCTGACGTTGTCCACCAGAAAACTCATGAGGGTACCGGTCAATATGATATGGGGCTAAACCACATAACTCTAATACTTCTGTCACTTTTTCACGAACATTTTCTTTCGTCGCTAGTCCGTGAGCCAACATCGGCTCGCCAAGTGCTTCTCCAATTCTCATTCTCGGATTTAATGAGCTAAATGGATCTTGAAACACAAGCTGCATATTAGGACGATGTTTTCTCAATTCCTCTTTTGATAAAGAATGAACATCGTGTCCTTTAAACTTCACTTCTCCCTCCGTTTTTTGAACGAGACGTAAAATTGTTTTTCCTATCGTCGTTTTTCCGCTTCCTGATTCACCAACGAGACCGAACACTTCCCCTTTATTAATAGTAAAACTTACTCCATCAACTGCTTTTACATGTCCAACCGTTCTACTAAATATGCCGCCTTTAATCGGAAAATATGTTTTTAAGTTTTTTACTTCTAATAATGGTTCACTCATTGTTCCGCACGCTCCTCATATAACCAACAAGCTACTTTATGATTTTCATCATGTACATTCAGATTTGGCGCTTCTTCTTTACATATTTCCATACAATGCTCACAACGACCGCTAAAGTAGCAAAATTCATCCAAACCAACTAAATTAGGAACTTGCCCTGGAATAGAATATAGTTTATCTATTCGTTTTCCCATCACTGGTTTTGATTTCAACAAGCCCTTCGTATACGGGTGTTTCGGATTTTGGAATATCTCTAGTACTGGTGCTTCTTCAATCACTTTCCCACCATACATAACGACAACGTAATCAGCCATCTCAGCTACAACGCCTAAATCATGTGTAATTAATAAAATTGATGTTTTAAATTCCTCTTTTACTTGTCTTAATAAATCTAATATTTGAGCTTGAATTGTAACATCAAGAGCGGTTGTCGGTTCATCAGCAATTAATAACTTAGGATTACAACTAAGTGCAACAGCAATCATAATACGTTGTAACATTCCACCACTCAGTTCGTGCGGATAAGAGTGGACGATTTCATCCGCACGAGCTATGCCGACTTTACGAATTAACTCAATTGCCTTCTTATATGCTTCATTTTTACTAAGTAATTCATGCTCTCTTAACGTCTCTACAATTTGTTCACCTACAGTGAAGACAGGATTTAGCGATGTCATCGGCTCTTGGAAAATCATCGCAATATCATTTCCTCGTAAACTACGAAGCTCTTTCTCTTTCATTCCTAAAAGACTTTTTCCTTCATATAAAATATCCCCACCTACTACACTGCCTGATTCAGCAATAAGTCCCATAATGGATAAAGCTGTTACACTTTTCCCGCAACCCGATTCACCTACAACACAAACAGTTTCACCTTCTCGAACTGTAAAACTAACGTGATTCACAGCTTTTACTGTCCCTTCTTCTGTCTGAAAGTGTGTTTGTAAGTCTTTCAGCTCTACTACCGCTTTACTCATACCTTCTCACCTACCGTCTCATCTTTGGATCTAACGCATCACGAAGTGCATCACCAAGTAAATTAATGGATACAACTGTTATAAAGATTGCAAAACCAGGCGGAATCCATAACCACGGACGCTTTTGGAAATCAATTAACGAGTTAGCTGCGCTAATCATATTCCCCCATGATGGTGTAGGTGGGACGACTCCGAGACCTAAGTAACTTAGTGCGGACTCACTCAAAATTGAACCTGCAACACCCAAAGTTGCTACAACAATAAGCAACGGAAAGACGTTAGGAATTAAATGATGAATAATTTTCCGAGAATCCTTTAATCCTAATACATCTGCTGCTTGCATAAAGGCTTGCTCCCGCAATGTTAAAATTTGTCCTCTCACAAGCCGGGCAAGTCCTGGCCATCCTACTAAACTTAAAATAATCATTACAACATATAAACGGTATTCCGATGGTAATTTCCATTCTGATAAAATTGCTCCCATTATAATAAGTAGCGGTAATCCCGGAATGGACATTAACACATCCGCAACACGCATAATTAAATGATCTACAACCCCTCGATAAAAACCAGCAATTGCTCCTAATAAAGCTCCTAGTATAACGGATAATAGCATCGACGCTAAACCAATTGTTAATGAAATACGCCCTGCTTGCATAAGTCTAGTTAAAATATCCCGTCCCAACTGGTCTGTTCCAAGCCAATGTGACAGGCTGGGTGGTTTATTAATTTGTGTTACTTGTACTTTCCCATCAGCATACGGCGAAAAGATTGGACCGATAAAACTAAATAAAAACATAAATATTAAAACGTATAAGCCACACAGTGCCATCTTATTTTTCTTAATTTTTTTATACGCTTGGCGCCATGGTGATGATTCATTTCTCTTTTTTCGTTCTTTCTTTTTCTCTATTATTGGTGTAATAGTCTCCATATCTTTCCCCCCTTACTTCAATCGAATTCTTGGATCAACAAACGCATATACAATATCAGCTAAGAAATTAGCCATAATTGTTAAACAAGAAAGAAACATTGTAAAGGCCATTAATACCGTATAATCACGGAAGTTTAATGCTTCTAATTGAATACTCCCAATCCCTGGCCAATTAAAAATCTGTTCAATAATAATCGCTCCTGAAAATAAACCAGGTAATTCAAAAGCAAGTAATGTAATTGCTGGCAAAATTGCATTTTTCAATGCATGTTTATAAATAACGGTTCTTTCTTTTAAACCTTTTGCACGAGCAGTACGAATATAATCTTGCCTAACAACATCCAACATGCTTGTTCTAAAATATCGTGTTAATGATCCTACACCAAGAAGCGTTAAAATAAATACAGGTAGAATCATATGACGTAATACTTCTAATATGTATGCTATTCCTGTTGAGTTACTCCCAATATCAATCATGCCACCAATAGGTAATAACTTTAAATCAACTGCTAATAATTTAATTAAAAATAATCCGATAAAGAATGATGGAAATGACATTGCTGCAAAGACACCGATTGTTACCAATCTATCAAACCAAGAGTGCTGCTTTGTTGCAGAAATAACCCCAATAATAAGAGCAATAATCCAAGTGAAAAATAAAGCTGCAACAGCAACGATAAATGTATTCCAAATAAATTTATTAAGTAATGAAGTTACAGGTTCTTGATACTGTAGAGAAAATCCAAAATCACCATGCAAAGCATTCACTAACCATTGAAAATATCTTTCAATAATTGGTTTGTTTAAGCCATACAATTCCCTTAACTCTTGAGCTCTCTCTGGTGTTAACTTTGGATTTGAATCAATATAATCCCCCGGCAAAAGTGCAAATAAGAAAAAAATAATAATAGATGTACCAAACAATGTAGGGATCATTTGAAGGAACCTACGAACGATATATGTTTTCACCTTTTGTCTCCCCAATCCTATTTACTTAAAAATAGAAGAACATTTTTTCAAAACAGCTACTATTCCATCGCTGTATGAAAAAACGCCTTCTATTATTTAGGTCAACCCTTATTGTTCAATAGATAACACTGGTAAGTTGGAACTAATGCTATCGTACTTTTCTGGATCAATTCCTTTTATACGTGCATTATGAGCATAAAGTAGTTTACGATAGTTTAATAAAATAACTGGTGGATCATCACTTAACTCTTTATACAGTTCTTTATAAATTGCTTTACGTTTTTCAATATCTGTCGTCCCTATACCTTTTACAATCAAGTCATCTACTTTCGGGTTGTTATAACCCGTATCACTTTTTGGATTAGTTGATAAGTAATCACTTACAACTTCACTTGGATCACTAATTCCTGGTGTTGAAACTGCCGCTAAATCGTAGTCACCTTTTCCTACTTTTGAAAGCATCGTATTAAAGTCCATCAACTCTGGATTTAATTCAACACCGATTTCTTTGTAACTTTCTTTTGCAATTGGAATAAAGATATCATTTGTCTTACCTGTATTTGATGCGTAATATGTTAATTTTAGTTTTTGACCATCTTTTTCACGAACCCCGTCAGAACCTACTTTCCAGCCAGCCTCATCCAATAATTTTTTAGCCTTTTCTACGTCATGTGGATATTTATTAATACCTTCTTCTGTATATGCCCATGAAACTGGCGCAATTGGTACGTTAGCAACAGATCCATATCCTTGTAAAGCTGTATCCACATACTTCTTACGGTCTAATCCATAAGTAAGTGCTTGACGTACCTTCTTATCCTTCAAATACGATTTCTTATTATTTACATAGATATAAGCAATATCACTTGATGATTCAAGATTAATATTTGCAAACTCTAATCCTTTTAATTGGTCTATATTCTCAGGATTTGCTCTAAATCCACTATAGTCCAGTTCACCTGTTTGGAATAATTGGAATCCAGTATCACCTGATGTGATTTTGTAAATAAAGTTTTTGATTTTTGGTTTACCTGCATAATAATTTTCGTTAGCAACGAAGCGTACTTCTTGACCTGGAACATATTTTTCAAATTTATATGGACCCGCTGCAATTGGTTGCCCATATAATGCTTTTAAATAGTCTAAACTTGTATTTTGTTTATAATCTTTTCCATAATAAGCTTTTGATAGTACTGGGCCACCTAAATTAGTTAGCGCCTGTGAATTAACTTTTTCAGTCGTAATTTTAATTGTCTGTGGATCAACAACTTGAATTCCTTCAATAGAAGTTGCTTTTCCTTCTTTATATTCCTTCCCGCCTTTAACAGCATACTGAGCAATATCCAATCCACCTTCATACGCTTTATCATGAAGTAGTGTTAATGTAAATGCTACGTCATCCGCTGTTAAAGGCGACCCATCACTAAATTTTAAATTTTTACGTAAATGGAATGTATATGTTAACTGGTCAGCAGAAATATCCCATTTTTCTGCAAGGTCCGGAATAGGTTTACTTTGTTTGTCTGTTGTTACTAGTGACGCAAAAATAACAGACGTTACATTTCCATCCCAACCATTATCTTGGAAATATGGAAGGAAAACTCCCCCTGGCTTAGAAATGGCTGTAATAAACGTATCTTTTCGCTGATTTGCTTTCTCTGGACTTTTCTTTTTATCTGTAGCTGGAATTGATTCAATCTTAGAGTCTTTTAAATCCTGCTTTTTTACTGGTTCTGTAGAAGCCGTATCTTCCTGTCCCCCACAAGCAGATAACACAAGCGAACTACTCAGTAATACTGAAAATACACCAGCCCATTTTTTTGTCTTTTTCTTCATTGTCCCCACCCTAACTTTTTTTAATAATTAAACCTTATGAACTGCTTGCCTTATGTATGCCTCCCACAGCAACATTTTATAGTCAATCGGAAAAGTCGGTTTTAATCGTAAAAAATAGATGTTTTTGAGGGGTAACAATCCTATTCCGACCTTTCCGGTAGACTTTATGGTTATTAGCTTATATCGTCAGTTATATTTTGTCAATTCTTTCTAAATAAATATTTCGAAAATTTCTATTCTATCTTTAATTTAGGTAAACTTAATAAAATACCGTTATAGTTATCTTCTTGTAATCCTTGAATTCGTGCATTATGTGCAGACACCACTTTGCTATTATTCAAGAAGATTACAGGCGGGTCTTCGCTTAATTCTTGATATAACTTTTTATAAATTTCTTTTCGCTTTTCAATATCCAACGTTTCTAATGCTTGCTTAGCTAATTCATCTACTTTCGGATTATAATATCCATCATAATTTCGTTTACTTGTTGAAACAAACTCTTCAATCGTTCCGCTCGGATCATCAATCATTGGCGTAGATACCATCGCTAAATCATAATCACCTTTTATCACTTTTGAAATCATCGTATTAAAGTCCATATATTCTGGGTTAAACTCTATACCCAACTTTTTATAATCTTCTTTCATCACAGGAATCATTACATCATTTATTTTACTTGCTGATGAGGCAAAATAACTTACTTTCAATTTTTGTCCATCTTTTTCACGAATTCCATCCGAACCCGCTTTCCATCCAGCCTCATCCAGTAATTTCTTCGCCTTCTCTAAGTTATACTCATATTTATTAATGCCCTCTTCTGTATACGCCCATGAAACTGGCGTAATCGGTACATTAACGAGTGACGCATATCCTTGGAAATACGTATCAATAACCTTTTGACGCTCTAATCCATAAATAAATGCTTGGCGGACACGTTTATCTTTAAAGTATGGCTTCTTATAATTCATTTTAATGTAGCCATAAGAGCTTCCTGTATACACATTAATATTAGCAAAACCTAAATCTTTTAATTGCTCAATGGTCTCCACGTTTGTCGTAAAACCATCATAATCTACTTCTCCTGCTTGAAATTGTTGTAACTTCGTATCACCCTTTGTAATTTTATAAATAAAGTGCTCAATCTTCGGTTTTCCTTCAAAATAATTTTCATTTGCTACAAATCGAACCTCTTGACTAGGAATATATTGATCTAACTTATAAGCTCCTGCTCCCACCGGCTTCCCATACAACTCTTTTAAATACTCCAAGTGTCCTTGTTTATACTCTTTCCCGTAATACGCTTTAGATATAACTTCTCCACCGATTAATGATAGCGTTTGAGCATTTACCTTTTCAGTCGTAATCCTAATTGTTTTCGGATCAATGACTTGAATTCCCTCAATAGAATTCGCTTTTCCTTCTTTATATGCTTGCCCACCTTTTATTGCTGTTTGGCTTATATCAGTCGCACCACTATAAGTTGGATCATGTAATAACGTTAATGTAAATGCTACATCCTCCGCAGTTAACGGTTTACCATCACTAAACTTCAAATTATCTTTCAAATGGAATGTATATGTAAGCTGATCCTCCGAAATATCCCACTTCTTCGCCAAAATGGGAATTGGTTTCCCTTCCTTATCCAGTCCAACGAGAGGCGCAAAGATAGCTTGCGTTATATTACCATCCCATCCATTCTCCATAAAGTGCGGAAGGAATATCCCTCCAGGGCTCGGCATTCCAACTACAAAAGTATCTTTTCTTTCATTTACTTTTGTAGGACTTTTTGATTTGTCGCTCGCCTTAATAAATTCATCTTTTACTTTTAGTACGTTCCCGGCTTCATTTGTACTTGCTTCCTCTTGACCACATCCGGCTAGTAATACTGACACACTAAGAAATGTAGCAAGTGCTCCTTTAAAAGCATTTTTCATTGCCCTCTCACCTTTACCTTCCTAATTTTTATCGATGCAGGAACATAGGCCTCCTCTCTGTAACTATCTTTATTTTTCCTATAAAAATAGTATGAATTAATTTCAAGATTATTCCTTTCCTTTAAACATGTCAATCGTTCTCTTTTATTTCGTATTAAAAAATTAAAAATTCACTTCTATTCGTTCAGTATGAAACATAGAATACTAATAACCAATTACCAAAAAGGGGGCGAAAACATGGACAACCTATTCCAATACGTCCTGCACTACGTATTATTAACAATTATGATAGTCGGGGCTCTATTACTATTCCCATTCTTCCCAAAGTTCGTCCTCTTTTTAGCTTTTTTTATTATGCTCGGGATCGCCATTATCATTTCAACAAGGGAAGATACGACACAAAAAGAAAGCAGAGTTCAGCGCGTAAAGCTGTAACTCTGCTTTTTTATTTTCAATCCTGATCCGCCGTTTCACATACTTATGTCTCGGGAAATAAGTAACCGATCCAAAAAATCCCTAATATCATTTATGTTTTACAATCTATGTAAATTACGGAACAAAGATGTATCAAATTTACTGTTTCACGTGAAACACAATTTTTATTTTTCTCTTAAAGTAAAATATGAGTACAAAAAAGCGAATCCCTTCAGCAAAGCTGAAGGGATTCGCTTTCTACTTTTTACTCCACAATATTCTCTAACTCATTATATAACTCCGCTCGTAACAACTCTTTCTTCGTTTTTTCTTCATACAATTGTTCAAGCATTTCAACATCAACTACATGTTCCATCTTACACTCAAGCGCATATATATCCTCTTCTACATACATTAACTCCGTTTCAATACCCTCAACATTCCTAACTTCTTTCTTTTTTACAGGAGCTGTTTCAATATTTTTTCTTCCTCGGCGTTGCTGCTTTATTACTTGTTTCTCGAGCTTTTCTTCCCACTTTTGACGAGCCCATGCGTAGTTCCCTGCAAACTCAAATAATTTATGCTCATCAATCCAATACGTCTTTTCAAATAACTTATTTAAAAAATAACGATCATGTGAAACAGCTAAAATCGTTCCATTATATTGCTCAAGAGCTTCCTCTAAAACTTCCCTTGATTCAATGTCGAGATGGTTTGTCGGCTCATCTAAAATTAAAAAATTGATATCTTGATACATAAGTTGCGCAAGTCTTAACCTCATTTTTTCTCCACCGCTCAGTTGCGTTACTTTCTTAAACACCGCTGGACCATAAAATAAAAACCTAGCTAATATATGTCTCGCTTCTCCCTCTGTTACAGCTACATATTCCCTAAAAGCCTCTAATACATTACTCTTCATATTTCCGTACGCATGTTGTGATAAATAACCGATTTTCACACTACTACCAATACGGATTTCTCCAACGTCTGGTTCTATTTCTTCTAATAATAACTTTAGTAACGTTGTCTTTCCTGTACCATTACGACCAACGATCGCCGCACGCTCTTGAAAACGAACATGTAAATTCGCTTCGTTAAATAAAGGGTGGCCAGCAAATCCTTTACTCACTTCTTTCATTACAACAACATCTTTCCCACTTCTCTCTTTCCCTTCAAACTGAAGTCCCATTTGTTTTCGTTCTAAAATAGGTTTCTTTAGTTTCTCTATACGTTCCAGTGCACGTTCCATACTTCTCGCTCTCTTATGCAATCCTTCATTCGGAGGATTCGCCTGATTTGCCCATTCACGTAGTCGTTTAATTGCTTCTTTCATTTTCTTTATTTTCTTTTGCTGTTCTTGATAAGCCTGAAACTCCTGAAGTAACCGTTCTTCCTTTTCCTCAACAAACTGAGAATAGTTCGTATGATACACGTGAATCTCTCCATCTTCTAAATCAAAAATCTTCGTTACAACTTCATCAAGGAAATAGCGATCATGTGAAATGACCATAACCGTTCCATTGTATTCTTTTAAAAATTGCTCTAGCCATTCTACGGCGAATAAATCTAAATGATTGGTTGGTTCATCTAATAGAAGTAAATCTGGTTTCTGCAACAACATGTATGCAAGGCTTACTTTTGTTTGTTCCCCACCACTTAACTCGGAAAATGATCGGAGAAATAGTTCTGTCACCTGTAGACCGTTTGCTACCTTCATCATATTCGCTTCTATTTCATAACCACCAAGAAACGCAAACTTTTCTTGGATTACTCCGTATCTCTCCATTAATCTTTGTAAAGCAGACGGTTCCCGTTCTTCTGCCATATGTTTTTCTAAAGCACGCATTTCTCTTTCTAATTCCTTTTCTGTTTTAAAGGCGGAACTCAATACATCATATATATTCATACCCTCATCAAATTTCGGAATTTGTGCCACATGACCAATACATGTACCTTTCTTCATATGAATGTCCCCTGCATCCAAACTTTCCATTCCAGTTAGAAGCTGAAAGATTGTTGTCTTCCCACTACCGTTACGACCAACTAATCCAACACGTTCACCATTCTTTATTTCAAGCGATATATTTTCAAATATGATGTTTCCACCAAAAGATTTCGTTACATTATTTACACTACAAATTGTCATTTTCCGTACTCCTTTCAATATAAAAAACCATGGGAAAGAAACATTCCCCATGGTTTTCGGCATAGAAAAAGGAAGCCAAATAGCTCCCTTTTCACACGTTTATTAAAAATGGGTGAAGAGATTTCTATCGTTCAATAGCTACTATGCAATTGTTAAAAAAGGACAGACGTATCCCGTTAACAACTACATCATGAAAAATCGCACGACAAAAATAGATATAATCTAAAAATTTGGCACGTGCAGCTAAAGAACGTTTCATCTCATTCACCTCTTTCGTACGGAATTTAATACTTACTTCTTTATTATACTTCCCCATTTCATGTTTGAATAGTCATTTTTCTGAAAATAATGAAGATAGACTAAACATTTCAATAAGTGACATCAAATCTTACAACACTGTTATGTTCACGTAATGGAAAGCGATAGTACGAAAAAGCGCCTCCCTATACAATAAAGATGTAAACAAGAGAGACAACAAAAGGAGGTAAACAATCATGATGAAAGAAATCGTAAAAGCAATCTTTGAGGTATTAGTGAACGGACAAGCAGTTGTAAAAGAACTAAACGAACTATAAAAAGGAGTGAAGGAATATGATAAACATGGTAAAAATGATTTTACACGCTCTAGTTGATGCAAAAGCAGTTAGCCAAGAATTAAACGAACAATAAAAAAGGGGTAAATGAATATGAAGAAAGCCATTATTGTAATCGCAAGTACAGCAATTGCCTTATACACAATAAAAAATAGAAAAAAGAAGCATAATAAAAACAATCTATATTATCCATACACATTATTAAAGAAAAAATAAAAGACAAGGTACCCTATCTTAATGAGGATATCTTGTCTTTTATTTTTCCTATCCCCTTTAAAGGATTTCCTTCTCCCTTTCCCGAATGTATTAAGCGGGATTTTTACACACATTTTAAAGGGGCATACATACAAATGGATACACAACAACTATACTTTTTAAACGATATTGGCAAACAAAAACCAGAAAGCATTCGGAATAGAAGCGCCACATGTCCTTTTTGTGACAGAGAAAATTTAACGGATATTTTAGCAACTGAGGACTCAATTATTTGGCTAAAAAACAAATTTCCTACATTAAAAGATACATTTCAAACGGTGCTAATCGAAACAGATAATTGTGAAGACCATATTGCGACATATACAGAAGAACATATGAGATCGCTAATCCGTTTCTCCATTCAACATTGGTTAGACTTACAGAAGAATGAAGAATTCACATCTGTGATTTTATACAAAAACCACGGTCCATTCTCAGGCGGAAGTTTGCATCATGCACACATGCAGATTATTGGAATGAAATATGTAGACTACCTCGATAACGTAGAACAGGAAAACTTCCAAGGAGTAATTGTGCAAAAAAACGAACACATTGAACTCAATATTTCAGATCGTCCTATTATCGGTTTTACTGAATTTAATATCATCATTGAAGATGTTGAATGCATAGATGAACTAGCAAATTATATTCAACAAACTGTACGTTACATACTGACAGATTTCCATAAAGGATGTAGTAGTTATAACTTATTTTTCTATCACTTAAATGGAAAAATCATTTGTAAAGTTGTTCCTAGGTTTGTCGTTTCACCCTTATATGTAGGATATAAAATACCACAAGTTTCTACAAAGCTAGAAGACGTGAAAATACAACTCGCGCAGTACTTCACGAGCGAAAAAGATACAATTATTCACAAAAAAACAGAGTAGGTATAGAAAACCTACTCTTTGATTACACCTTTATTTCGATAGTACACGTCCTCTAACCCGACGTTATACTTCATGTTATTATCCGTCCACTCTGGCCCTAAATTTCCCGGCCATCCAGATGTATTTGCTATATATTTTAGTAATGCAAAATCAGTCAAACCTTTTTGCACCCCGCGCTTATATCCTTTCATTAAATGCGGCATTGCAATTTGCGCATTTGTACGTGGATCTTTCAACTCTTCATCAGTTAAATGCTCTGGTGCAAGTCCGCCACCGCGATGCAATTGAAACAATCCGAATGAAGTTCCATTATCTCCGACACTTCTTGGATTTAACCGGCTTTCATGTTCGGCAATTGTAAGAGGTATCCATTCTGGAAGATTGACTTTCTTTGCTTCCTCTATAATAATTTGTTTCATCTGTTTTGCTTCTTCTGAGTCAACATAGCTTGTCTCATTCATTAACTTGCCCATTCCTTCAGACTTTCCTTGGAAATATAAGTACACCCCAAGAACAACTAAAAATCCTACAAAGAATTTCTTCACTACCTCTACCTCTTTCTCCGCTGAAATTTGTCCCCTTTCAGCCTTCTTCCCTTTACAATTACCAACATTCTATCATTCTCTTACCCTTTTATCATAGCAAATAACTATACATATTATCATCATGCTTTAGACCGATTTTGTGAAAAAACAGCTGGTAAATACGTGCAAAAATGTAACTTTCATAGACTATAACTTATTTCTTGTATATAATTGTAAATTGAACTCTACATATAGAATAGGAGCAGACCAAATGAAAAAGTGCATAATACTCTTGTTCAGCATTTTACTACTTATCCCTATCCACACCTCTGCACAAACGTCACCAAAACCAAAAGTACTTGTTTTATATAGTACAAAAGACGATAAAATTACAAATAATATTCAAATCCTTAATATTCAATTAGGCCATTTTACAAACGATATAACTACGAAAAGTTTAAAACAAGCTAATGAAATTACTAATTCATCTTCTTATACACATATTGTCTATATCGGTGAACAAAAGGAAGAGTTTCCTGCTGAAGCAAAACAACTGATAGAAAATTTCTCAGGCCCAGTATTAGTTCTAGGACAAAATGTTGAACAATTATCTAATCGCTTTTCTTTCATTACTCTAAAGGATAGTGATATACGAGTTAATAAAATCGAATATCCAAGCCATAAGCTAAAAAACACTTTAGAAGAGGAACGATTGATTCAATCTTTTGATACAAACGGAACTATTCTTGCTAACGCTGTAAGTTCAAATAGCAAGAACCCACTAATCGTTCAGCATGAAACATCTTATTACGTGGCAACGCCACACCTCTTTGACTGGATGTC
The DNA here is from genome assembly GCF_040448665.1 of Bacillus cereus group sp. MS39. Classification (NCBI taxonomy): domain Bacteria; kingdom Bacillati; phylum Bacillota; class Bacilli; order Caryophanales; family Bacillaceae; genus Bacillus; species Bacillus cereus group sp. MS39. The sequence goes on from NZ_CP123058.1 coordinate 5,176,986, forward strand.
TCATTACGTCGGTGAAATGTTATTTTCTTACTTTGGACAAAAGCCAACGACAAATAAAGTAGAGGCTTATTTGCGTCTTGAGGACGTTCATCCGGCCGCAGATATAAATCAATTAAAAGAAATTGCTGAATTACTAAAAGAGAAAAAGATTCCTTACATGATCACTGTTATTCCTGTATATACAGATCCCGAGACAGGTAAAACACTGCATTTAAAAGATAAACCCGAACTAGTCGATCTTTTACGCTCTATGCAAGATGATGGTGCAGCAATTATTATGCATGGTTATACGCATCAATTTTATGATAGTGAAACTGGGGAAGGTTTTGAATTTTGGGACGTAAAAACAGATCAACCAATTCGTCAACCGAAGCATGAAAAACCAAAAACAAAAGATGACTTCCCTAATGTCGAAGCATATAATGCATATGTAAAAAAAGGGGAAGAGTTTGAAGAAAAGTATACGACTGATCATATTGAAAAAGGTATTCAAGAACTTGTAGATGCCAAACTATATCCTGTCGCATTTGAAGCACCTCATTACACGATGTCTCAAAAAGGATATGAAATATTATCAAGGTACTTTTCAACTTATGTAGGACAACTACAGTTAAGTGATACAACTTGGAAATCCATGCACTCACCATTTTATACAAGTACCCCATCATTTTTACACGGGATGAAATTAATGCCTGAAACAGTTGGCTTTATTGAAGAAGATAAGCCACATGCTATTGCAAAGATGAAAGAACGTGCTGTATCTGTTGCTAAATTATCCGATGGAGTTATTGGTGCATTCTATCATCCTTACTTAGGTGTGAAACCATTAAAAGAAGTATTAAAGGATCTAGAAAGTATTCCAAATATAGAATGGATTGATTTACAAAAAGAAACAAATGAAGTGAAAATGAAAGATATTCATATTACGACTAACAAAGATGGCATTCACGTTGAAAAACCAACAAGCGCAGATGACGTAATGGATTATATAAAACAATATGGGTTCTTCCTTATACTTGGTTTCTTCGTCATTGTCTTTCTTTTTCTATTAAGACGCGCGAAAAAATTAGAGTCATAATACAAAACCACCAAGCAGAATGCTTGGTGGTTTTTTTAACTTAAACCAAAACGTGGCATGTTATTAATAACCCATTGATTATTTTCATAAACAAATTCAACTTCTACTTTTTCCGTTACATTATCATAGTCATTATACGTTTCTACCTGCGCTCTTATTTTCCCATCCTTCAAATCGGCAGAAATAATTTTCGTGAATTTAGTCGCTGCTTTTGACCCTGGATCTCCAATAGCATAGTGCATTTTTCCATTTAACTCTTTAATATACTTACTCTTCATATACTCTGCTATAAATGATTTTGAGAAGTACGTAGATAGCGTAGTCTCTAAAGTATCCTTCGTATTATAAATAGGATTCACTAATTCCCCGTATGAAAAATCCCCTAATCGTTTTGGATTTCCTGTTAGTGCAGCCATTTGAACATTAGTAAGTTCCTTCTGTGCATTCCATACTTTCTGTAACATAACATCATCTGCTAATTTCTTATCTTTTTCTTCATTTGATTTCTTTGTATCTAGATTTAAAATAGTTCCATTATCCGTATAAAGATACATATCTCCTGCTACAAAATATAAATAGGATTTAGTTGGTTCAACCGCTTTATTATAAATTACTTTTTCATTTCCACCATTCATTTTCTTCTTATATACTCCGTCCTTTTTTAAATAATAAAAAGTATCCCCTTTCACATTCATCTGCAAAGCATCCTTTACCAATAACTTTTCGTTATTTTGTTGAATGTCTATTTCATATATGCCATGCTCAGCTTCATTTGTTTCAAAAGGTAACGAAAAGTCGATAACAGCATATAATTTTTCATTATTATAAGTAGCACTAGATATTGTTGCATAATTTTCTTTTGACCAAGTTTTATTATCTTTTGTCAATTGTGTTCCACGATTTTTATTCCAATGTAGAATACTATCGTCTATCGTTTGAGACCAACCTGAGTTTTTAAATGCCGCTTCTTCTTCCTGCCCCGTTTTCAAATCCATTTTTACTATCCCTACAATATCAAAACCACCATGCTCAGAATATTTTTTCGGATAAAATAAAGTTTGGTCTTTTATATAAACATAATTTGTATCATCTTTTAACGTGTCTAGCTTTTTGCTAGATATATCATACTTCATTAAAGAAGATAATCCTGCATTCTTATCTTTATCCGTATGAATAAAATATAAAGATTTATCTTTTATATTTATGTAAGAAGCATTTACGCCTTTTACTACAGGCTCTGCTGTTTGAAATTGATCTTTCGTACGATAAATGCCTCCTGTATTTTTATCACCATTCACCGCATAGTAAATCCAGCCGTTACTCTCTGCCATTTTCCCTTCATTAGAACTGTTTCCAACCGTATTCCCATTCTTCTCATTTTCTTTCATCTGTTTTTCAACTACTGGATCAATTTTTTCTTCCTTATTTTCTTGTTTTGCGTTTGGATTTATAGCCTTTGTTTCTGCTTCACACCCAAACGCTGCAAGTGAAAGTGCACCGACCATCATTGTAATAGCTATTTTTTTATATGCTTTCCCCATTTTTCCCCCTACTTCCTTCATCAAATTAAACACATCATAAATTATAGAAAATATTAGAAAAAATATCCATAATAAAAAGGATAAGAGTAACTCTCCTATCCTTTCAAATAAAGTGAAAACTTAATCATTCAGGTTCTTAATGTCTGGCAAATAGCGGAGTAAAATTGAATGGTATTTTCATATATCGTTTTCGCAACTTTATCAACAGATACGTTTTTTATAACACTAATTTCCTTTAATACCTCTCGAATCATTCTCGGATGCGTCATAACATCCTCGTGAAATTCCCACGGTCCATCTGTTTCTACCATCATATATTCAAGTGGATAATACGAAACAATTTTTCTAATTTTCTCCTTATGTAAAACATCTGGTGTGATAGAAATATAATAACCGTTCCTCATCATCCGTTTCATTGTTGTTTCACTTCCTTTAAACCAATGAAAGTGTGCACGTGAAACTTTATATTTCTCCAGTAAATCACATACAATATCAGCATCTTCATACACTGCATGCAATATAATGGGTAAATCATATTTACTAGCTAGTTCAACAAATCGTTGTAACACTGATATATATGAATTGATAGCAATGTGCTCATCTTCTTTTCTTAAATAATATGGCAAGCCTACTTCACCAATCGCAACTATGTCTTCTACATGCTCTTCAATTAATTTATAAATTTGCTCACATTCTTCTTTATGAATCAGTTGCTCCGGATGAAAACCTATTGCTGGATGTACAAAAGGATATCGCTTTGCTAAAGATAAAGTTTCTTTACATGATTGATAATTCATAGATACCGCGATAAGTCCCTGTATCTCTTTACTATGTTCCACATCTTTAAGTAATCTACTTTTTTCTTCATCCTTATATTGGTCAACATGTATATGACTATCAATCCATTTCATCTTTATTCCCCCATAAAAAAAACAAGAAAGGATCTCCCTTCTTGTTTTATCATCTATGTTATTTAACAATTAAGTTTGTTATGATATCAAATAATCCAATACATACTACGGCAACAGTAAAGTAGCTACAGAAATCTTTAATTGGAAACTTCACTACTTCTTCTTTACGCATCCCAGTTTTCTCCCTTCTTACTATATCCCTAATTATTTTATCTATTTGTATCTATTATGCAAAAAATATGACAAATTTACTATCGAATTAACTTACGTAAACCTTACAATGTTGTAAGGTTTATAAAAAGAGCCTCATCCAAATAAAGATGAGGGCTATTAAAAAGTAGTTGGTTTTTCATTCTTCATTAATATTACAAACAGAAAGTAATACAGTGAGACTTTCTAATTACACTATATGAAATTCACTATCTTTTAACCATCGAATTACATTACAGAAGACTTACATGTTTGTAAGCTATGTGTAATGTAATTCGATAGTTTCTCTTACCTACATCTCGTACAATAAAGTTAGAAAGCAAGCCAAATAAGAAGAACACTCACATAACCAAATTACATTGCTAGTAGCTACTCTTCTTATACCTTTCACTCATGCTACTACAATGTACCCCCCTTCCCCTTTATATAACAAAAAGAGCCTTAGTCCATATGGACTAAGGCTCTTTCATGAACCCCAAAATACCCCTACCTAGTATTTTTATTTTCGACAAAAAATAGGTGGGGGTATAATCCGCTATCTCATCGTTAAAAGTTTACTCTTCGCATTAATAGGAATATTTACAGCTTCAATTTCTTCAATCGCCTCTCCGTAGCGTCCTTTTGCATACACCTTTAACGCTTCATCTCTCTTTAACATATGCTTAACAGTCTTCTTTATTTTTTGTTCTCTTCCACGTTCGTCAAATGCAATAAATTCATATTCATACCACTCATCACCAATATGCTGACCAATTGTATTCACGACCGTATAGTATTCTTTCGTCTTATAAAGTGGATTATATTTATCGATAACTGGTCCAAGTTTCGTAGGCAGTAACATTACTACTATCACTATCATCGCTATTATAGTAGCGATCATTTTTTTCTTCATAATCAATCTTCCTCCTCTGCAGGATATATATACATCCATTTTAAAAAGAAGGAATAAAATCTACTATTGAATCTCATTACATTACACTTACATTTTTGTAAGAATTAAAAAAGGTGAACGAATTTACTCGTTCACCTTTTAGCTCGCTTTAAAGCCACCGCCAAGTACATCACGTACATCATGAATAACAACGAAAGCATCTTCATCTACTCGACTAATAACCTGCTTTAACTTAACAAGCTCTTGTTTATTTATAACAACATATAACACTTCTTTATTTTTACCAGTATATCCGCCGCGTCCTTCTAATACAGTGACACCGCGTGTCATGTTTTTCGTAATAGTTTCACGGATTAAATCCGGTTGATTTGAAATGATTGTAACAGCTGTTTTTGTATCCATTCCTTCTACAATGAAATCAATCACTTTTGCTCCGATGAATACTGCAACAAGTGTGTACATTGCTTTTTCTTGCCCTATTATAAATACAGAACCAGCAATTACCACAATATCAATAATAAGTACGCCTTTACCAACGCTCCACCCTAAATATTGATTGGCTAACCGAGCTAAAATTGCCGATCCTCCTGATGTACCTCCAGCTTTGAACATACAGCCTAATCCGACACCGACAAATAAGCCAGCGAATAAAGCCGCTAATAACGTATCACTATTTACATGATACTCAATATGTTCCGTAACATATAAAAACAAGGATGTTTCTACAATCCCTAAAATTGTATAAACCATCGTTTTCTTATCAAAAAATTTATAACCAATAGCTAGTAAAATTGCATTTATAGCAAAGTTTACAATCCCCGGCGACCAATCAAATAAATAGTACGTAACAACCGTTAAACCAATAATTCCACCCTCTGATAAACGGTTTGGAATTGCAAAGTAATTAATACCAATTGCGAATAATAATGAACCAATTGTAATTAGTGTTATTTCCTTTATACGTTGATTAACCATAGTTCATACCTCCCCCCATTTGACATTGTATCACTATCTCCTAGAGGTTTAGAAGTTGTTTTTATTGCGCATTTTTACTCTTAAAGATCGGGATATTATGTTTAAACAAAGGGGTGATTAATTATTCATATTCGCTCTAACTGTACGGACAAATCGCTCCACATTCCCCTTCTGAATATACTTAGCTCGAATGGTTTCATGATTACAAGTACATTCGAAATGCGGACGAAAATCTATGCTATCTATATGCAAATATGAATAATCTTTAAATGTTGCAGGATAGTATGGAAATTTCCCATAAAAGAGGAGACGTCTAGTAGTAGCAGCAAAAATCCCATGTTGATACGATAGCGTAAAATCATCCTTCTCAAATATCCCTACGACAAAATCCAAAATCTTTTCATCATCCTTTATATGCTTTTTCACACTCAATAAAAGTTCATTCATGCATATCCCTCCAAATACTATTCTTGAAAAGAATCCATGGATTATTACAGACCGGTTTAACTCCTTTATAAAGTATGAAACGCGTTTCCTGTCAAAGATATTTCAAAAAAATAATCCGTTATGCAATTTACACATAACGGATTAAAACTAAACAGTAGAGCGTTCCACAAGTTCGTATGGAATTTCCACCTTTTCTTGTTTAGAACTTTCATCACGTATTTGCCTGTAAAACATTTCAAAGGACTTTTTACCTATTTCCTTTAAATTTTGATCAATGGTTGTAAGTTGTAACACTTGCGAAATAGGTTGATTATCAAAGCCAATAATCGCTAAATCCTTAGGAACTTGAATGCCTAATTTTTCAGCTTCTGTCATCACCCCAATCGCAACTTCATCTCCGGCTACTATTAATGCTTCAGGAAGATGCTGCATCCCCTTTAATTTATGAGCCACTCTCACACCATCTTCTAAAGTAAAACATTCTGTGAAAATCCATTCTTCATTCACTTCTTCATCTATAGATTGCAATTGCTGTTTATAAACATCAAAACGCTTTTGACTACTCGGCCCTAATTTCCTTCCCGTGCAATAACCAATTTTTTTATAACTTTTCTCAATCAAATAATCCATTCCTAATTGAAAAGCGGCCGAATGATTCGTATATACACTTGAGATATTCGAAATATCATTATCTTCACAAGCAACAATTGCCCCATAGGAAGCATACGGCTCTATCGTTTCCCAATCATTCGCACGAGAACAAATAATAAGACCATCCAATTGTTTTGTTTTTAACATATGTAAACTTTTCATTTCTTCTTTTTTATTATAATTCGTTTGGCAAAGTAGCACTCTGTAATTATGAGCTAACGCCACCTCCATCATCCCGCCTACCATCGCATCAAAGCATGGATGATTAATATACGGTAAAATCACACCAACAATATTCGTTTTCCCTTTTGATAAATGAACAGCATTTGCGTTTTGTGAGTAATTCAACTTCTCCACTATCTCTATAACCGCTTTCCTTTTTTCTTCACTTACATACGGATGATCATTCAATACTCTCGAAACAGTCGTAACTGAAACTCCCGCCATCTTTGCAATATCTTTAATATTAGCCATACACTCACCTCTACTTTTAACTTAATGAATCCCATGAACATATGTCAAATCTTCTCATCATTACATCTTCATTCGTTTTTCTTACAAAAGTGTAATTTTCCTGTAAGCTAATTCGATAGTGACTCCCTGCAATATTTCATACAATTAAGTCAGAAACAGAGCAACAACTATTCGAAAAGGAGCGGATTCATATGATGAACAAAGTGAAATCAAACAATTTTTTAAATACAATGGGCATGGTATTTTCTGCTCTAATCGATGCTAAAGCTGTTGCTTCTACATTAAACAAGTAAGGAGAATTCATTATGAACAATATCACTTTTAACAAATTAGATTTTTTAGGACTAGCTAGCGGATCAGTTCTTCTTACTGCTTTTATTTACGCCGCTACGCTTGTATAAATTTCGTGTCCCCTTTCCCCTTTATTATAAATAGTAATAGAAAAGACGACCGTCTATGCCCGGTCGTCTTTTCTTATTTTCAATTTGATTGCAAAGTTTCCTTTAGCTCATCAAACTTCTCATTTAATTGATCTGTCATCATTTTCATAGCTGTTTTTCGATCTATTTGTTCTTCCGCATCAATTTGAATTGGATCTCCAAAAATCAATTGCGCCTTTTTCCCTTTTATTAATTCTTTCACACTCGATGGACCAACATAAGCTGCCGGTACTAACGGGACATTAGAACGTAGCGCAATCGTAACAGCACCAGCTTTTAATGAAACATCTTCTGTTGATCGTGTCCCACTCGGAAAAATCCCTACTACTTTCCCTTCTTTTAATAGGCGTGACGGGATTTTGAGTGTACTCGGTCCTGGATTCGCACGATCTACAGGGAATGCATTCACATTTTTAAAGAACCAGTTTTTGAATTTCCCTTCAAATAATTCTTTTTTGGCCATGTAATGAATTTGGGTCGGGTACATCCCTGTAGCTAACATTAATACATCCATAAAACTTGTATGTGTACACGCAACAACATACGGGCCGCCTTCTGGTAACTTTTCTCTCCCTTGCACTTCTACTTTCCCAGCTGTTTTAAATATATATTTCAACAAAAATGTAATTGGTTTATACATTTGTTTCGTTCCTTTCTGAATATCCGAATTATAATCATTTTCTTATAACGATTATAACACTAAGTTTTAGGAGTTGGTAATAATTTTAAGTATTAATTGTTACATTTCAATTCTTACAAAAGTGTAATTTTCTTGTAAGCTAATTCGATAGTTACTTCCCCAAATATTTCATACAATTAAGTCAGAAAGAAACAACAACTATTCGAAAAGGAGCGGATTCATATGATGAACAAAATGAAATCAAACAATTTTTTAGATACAGTGGGCATGGTATTTTCCGCTCTAATCGATGCAAAATCTGTTGCTTCTACATTAAACAAGTAAGGAGAATGCATCATGAATAACATCACTTTTAACAAATTAGATTTTTTAGGATTAGCTAGTGGCTCTCTTCTTCTTACTGCTTTTATTTACGCTGCTACGCTTGTATAACTTTGTGTCCCCTTTCCCCTTTATATAGAAAAAGACGACCGTCTATGCCCGGTCGTCTTTTTACATTTTTCTTTCTTTCAATTCTTTTAAAAGCTGTATCAGCTCAGCTTGTTGTTTTATCTTTTTACGACCATTTCGGTTAATTGCTGCAAGCTCACAAGCAACTCCGACGGCGAAGAAAAACAATAAACTTTCTACCATGTGAAATCCTCCAATTGCCTATTAAACAGCTTGACGTAATTGCTCTTCTTGTAAACTTCGCTTGTTTATATTTTCTTCTTTTCTCTGACAAACGTTATTGCGAATAAGTGCTGCAATAACAAATAAAGTCCCTATAATATCAAACATTGTTATTCGATATCCTTGCATCATCATAATAACTAAAGTCGTGATTGGTACAAAATTAATAAATAAAATCCCATTAATGGACGATAAAATTTTCACACCGTAATTCCAAGCGAGTAATGCTACGATACCTGGTAATGTCATCATAAACAATAAATCATATTTCACGATAGAAATCGTTCCCATACTCGGAACCGATACGTATCCAAACGATGTAATGATTACAGTTATAATCCCTGTGACAGTCGTACCGAATACACACGTCAACGTAGAATAACGCAATGTTGACCAATCGCTACACGTTTGACCACCCATCGTATAAATAACCCAACCTACCACACCAATAAATATAAAGGCCAGCGAAAACATGTTATCTTTCAACGTTAAAAAGAAACTCATATCACCTTTCGTAATAACGAATACAGCCCCTACAAAAGCGATAATCATGCTCGTTATCATATACTTTTTCGGTTTTACATGCTTATATCCCCATAGAATACAAATAGAAATCATCGGCATAAGTGCTTCCATAATGGAGGCTACCATCACACCTGATTTTCCCATTAACATTTGACCTAAAAATATAAGTACATTATATACAGTAAACGCCATCGTTCCGAAAAAGACGAGTAACTTTCCTCTTCCCTCTAAACGAAATGCCTGTTTTCCTTCTTTCATTAACAACAATACAATCAGTACGATCGCCACTGCTCCATAGCGAATAAGCGAAAAATAAAATGGATCTATGTATTCTAGCGCATGATCAGCAACCGGAAACATTGCTCCCCATGACATACTTGCAATTAAACATGCTAAAGCCCCTATTATCATTTGACCTTTTCTCAACACAATTCCCCCGCTTCTTTCTATTTGCACAAAGAGAATTGTAAAAGAAAAAATATATCACGTAAAATGATTCAAAATGATGTTAACTATCACTTATAATGATAGTTAACATCAAGGAGGATCATACTATGGAATTAAGAGACTTACAAATCTTCCAAAGCGTTGCCGACAAAGGTAGTGTAAGCGGCGCAGCAAAGGAATTAAATTACGTACAATCAAATGTAACTGCACGTATTAAACAACTGGAAAACGAACTAAAAACACCACTCTTTTATCGTCATAAACGAGGCATGACTTTAACAGCTGAAGGAAGAAAAATGCTCGTTTATGTTAATAAAATTTTGCAAGATGTTGACGAGCTAAAACAAGTATTTTTAGATAGTGAAACTCCCTCTGGCATATTAAAAATCGGTACAGTCGAAACAGTAAGTACATTACCTACCATTTTATCTTCTTACTATAAACGCTATCCTAATGTCGATTTATCATTACAAGCGGGTCTAACAGAAGCATTGATTAGAGAAGTACTTGATCATCAATTAGATGGTGCCTTTATATCAGGGCCTATTAAACACCCACTAATTGAACAATACGATGTTAGTACAGAAAAATTAATGCTTGTAACACAAAATAAAGCTTTTCATATAGAAGAATTTACAACAACACCCCTACTCGTTTTTAACCAAGGATGTGGATACCGTTCCAAACTAGAACGATGGCTTAAAGATGAAGGTTTGCTCCCAAAAAGAATTATGGAATTTAATATATTAGAAACGATATTAAACAGTGTTGCACTCGGCCTTGGAATTACACTCGTACCACAGTCTGCTGTTCACCATCTTTCTAAAGCTGGTAAAGTACATTGTCATGCAATTCCTGAAAAATATGGTAGTATTTCAACGGTTTTCATACGCCGTAAAGATAGTTATATGACGAATTCAATGCGTAGCTTTTTAAAAACAATTGAAGAGCATCATCATATCAATATGCTTTAAAAGACATTCTTACATGAATGTCTTTTTTTCTTACAAAAATGTAAGTCTCCCGTAAGCTAATTCGATAGTTGCAGGCAATCATATTTCCTATAATTAAGACATAAAGCAGGGCAACAACAATTCGAAAAGGAGCGGATACGCATGATGAACAAAATGAAATCAAACAAATTTTTAAATACAATGGGCATGGTGCTATCCGCACTTGTCGATGCAAAAGCTGTTGCAACTACATTAAATAAATAAGGAGAGATTATAATGAACAACATTACATTTAACAAATCAGACTTTATCGGACTTGCAAGTGGAGCGACTCTTCTTACAGCCTTCATTTACACACTTGCTCAAGGTCTTGTTTAATACTTTGTTTCCCCAAACCCCTTTATATATAAAAAAAGCTGCTTGTCTTATAGACAAGCAGCTTTTTAGTTTGTCCCGCTTTAATGGGCAGTAAGACCCCCACCTCAAAATTCAGCGAAAGCAAAGAAGTTAGGTGGGGGTCGGGCTGCCCATTAAAGTCCGATTGGTTCAACTAATAATCAGTGGGGGATGAATAAAACCCCCACTGATTAAAGTTTCACTTTATTTCATATATAATTTGACCTGTTTTCGTCATATCGTATCCGCCAATCGCTTTTAATTCATTATGAAATTCTTCCGATTGCAAAATATCTTTCACGACATCAATCAGCTCTTCATTTTCTTTATTCTTCAAAATCACTAAATCATACTGTTCCTTCATGATTGGAATAAAGTCTACATTTACAATCTGTGAAAACTTTTCTGAACCTACTCCTACGTCAGCTTTTCCATTTGCGACTTGCGTGGCAACACCAAGATGATTCGACTCTTCCCATTCATATCCACTAATACGCTCTTTATTTAATTTTTGAATGCGCAATTGTTCATCCACTAACACCCTAATGCCAGAACCTTTTTCTCGATTTACAAATCGTATAGATGATTGAGATAAATCAGCCCATGTTTTTATATTTTTCGGATTTCCCTTTTGCACATAAAACCCAACGTTTCTTGCTAATAAATTAATCATCGTACATGGTTGTCCCACTAAAATACGTTTTACATACGGAACATTATATGTACCTGTTTCTCCATCAAACAAATGCAAGCTAACGATATTTCCTTCTCCTTGATACATTTTTACTAAACTCGTTAAACTACCTTGATATGCCCTTAATATGTTTGAACTTGGCAGGCGATTTTCTATACGTTTTGCCAACATATCTAACGTTAGTTCTTGTCCGCTAATAATACATGTATCCAAGCCCCTACTATCTTCGCTCTTTACAGGAGTACCTTGTATTTTCCCTGTTTTCATTTGCTTTATATATTGTTCTAAATCTGTTGCATCAATGCGCATCTGTCTACCAATTCTATAAGAAGGAAGTTCTCCTTTTTTAATTAGATCGTATACAGTTAATTTTGATACCTTTAATCGCTTCGCTACTTCTTCCGTTGTGTAGGAATGATGATCCATAGACGATTCCTCACTTTCTTCCTTCATTGTAACAAAGAAAAGAATATTTCTCCTATATTAAAAAACAACTATATCGTTCAAATTATATTCAATTATAACTAGTTATATCTAGTTATAATTAGTTATAATTGAATATGTCAAAACGAAAGGGGATTTTTTTATGAACAAGTTTACATTACGATCCATCGGGGCGCTTATACTTTCTTTTCTTCTTATATTTAGCGTTGCATGTACAAACGGAGATAAGAAAGAGAAATCAACTGCTAAAGAAGGAAAAACAGTTGAACTCACTATATCAGCAGCTGCAAGCTTACAAGATGCACTAAAAGAAATTGAAACACAATATAAAGAAAAAGAACCTAATATTAAACTTTCTTTTAACTTCGGTGCTTCTGGTGCACTTCAACAACAAATTGAACAAGGCGCGCCTGCTGATTTATTCTTCTCAGCAGCCGAAGATAAATTCCAAACTCTTGTTAAAAAAGGATTCATTAATGAAAAAGAAGGGAAAAATCTTCTTGGAAATGAACTCGTTCTAGTTGTCCCAAAAGATAGTTCTCTTACGAAAATTCAAGATTTAAAAGATGAAAAAATTAAGAAAATCGCACTTGGTACACCTGAATCAGTACCTGCGGGAAAATACGCAAAGGCTTCTCTCACGCATGGAAATCTATGGAATGACATTCAAAATAAAATCGTATTTACAAAAGATGTTCGCCAAGTGTTAACATATGTAGAAACAGGTAATGTCGATGCTGGTATTGTATACAAAACAGATGCTCTTATTTCTAACAAAGTAAAGATTGGTGAGACAGCAGCGGCTACTTCTCATGAGCCAATTCACTATCCTTTAGGTGTTATAAAAGAATCTAAGCACAAGAAAGAGGCGACTTCATTTTATGAGTATTTGCAGTCAAAAGATGCACAATCTATCTTTAAAAAATATGGATTTACAGTCCTATCATAATTGCCATGAGCTTTGATGCTATTTTTTCACCAATCTTTCTATCTATACGAGTAGCTGCATGCGCCACCATTATCGTTACAATTTTAGGGACGATTATTGGACGAGCGTTAGCACGCTCCTCATGGAGATATAAAATAATATTAGAAACTATTTTCTTATTACCAATGGTACTTCCGCCAACTGTAATTGGCTTTTTTCTCATTATCATTTTTGGAAATAATAGTCCCATTGGAACGTGGATAGAATCAATATTTCAGCAGTCCATTATGTTCACATCTACTGCTGCTATCATCGCTTCTACAGTTGTTGCATTTCCGCTCATGTACCAATCAGCAAAAACAGGATTTTCTATCGCAAATGTACAAATTGAAGAAAGCGCTCGTGACCTTGGTGCAAGTGAATATCAAGTTTTTCTGCACGTTACACTTCCGCTTGCATTTCCCGCCTTACTAAGCGGAATGATTTTGAGCTTTGTTCGTGCGCTCGGTGAGTTTGGTGCTACACTCATGTTTGCTGGGAACATTCCTGGTAAAACACAGACAATCCCAACTGCAATTTACATGGCGATTGATGCAAGTAATATGCAACTCGCCTGGATACTTGTAGTTATCACTATTAGTATGTCACTCCTATTTCTGCTATGTATTCAGCTTATTAATAAAAGAATTACTAACTCTTAAAGCAGCTTTTGTTGAAGCTGCTTCTTTATTTCTTAGGAAATAAAATATACCATCGGGAAATAACTGAATTTTACCTTTTATTAAAATATACATTTTATTTGAATTCACTTTCTAAAATAGGCAATTTCCTGTTATTATATGGAGGTGTTTCAAAAAATGAAGAAATGAAAACGCATTTATATCGTGAATTCTTCATCCTGTTTTAGCGATCGGTAATCTTCTACTCTAGTAGTGGGGCATTACCGATCGTTAGAACGATATGTAATTATATTGGTATAGAAAACCGAAGGGAGTCTTGTAATGGACATTTTATTAGCGCTTCTTCCTGCAATTGCATGGGGAAACATCTTATTAGTAAGCGTAAAAATGGGCGGTGGTGCATATAGCCAAACGGTAGGTATGACAATCGGTGCTCTATTCTTCGCAACAATTATGTATGTATTTACTCAACCAGCTTTAACAATGACAGTCTTAATTGTTGGTTTTATTTCAGGTTTATTTTGGGCATTAGGACAAGTAAACCAATTAAAAACAGTTGAAAAACTAGGTGTTTCAACTACTGTAACGATTTCTACTGGTATGCAACTTGTTGCAACTTCTATCTTTGGGGTTATCGCTTTCCGTGAGTGGACTACAACAACAACGATTATTCTGGGAACGATTGCAATCCTATTAATCGTAGTTGGTGTTGTATTCACATCACTAGATGACAAAGAAAATGCACAGCCACCAGGACAATTGAAAAAAGGACTTCTTACTTTAATTGTTTCTACTTTCGGTTACCTTGTATATGTAATTATTATTCGTTGGTATAATATCGATGGTTGGTCTGCTATTTTACCACAAGCAGTTGGTATGTTTGTTGGTGCGGTTGTATTGACATCTAAACATAAACCATTTAACAAATATGCAATCCGTAATGCTTTATCTGGTTTACTATGGGGAACTGGAAACTTATTCTTACTTCTTTCATTACCACGTGTCGGAGTAGCAACAAGCTTCCCATTATCTCAAACTGGAATCGTTATCTCAACATTCGGTGCGATTGTCTTCTTAGGTGAAAAGAAAACAAAACGTCAATTGATCTTTATTGCACTAGGTAGTGTTTTAATTATCGGCGGCGCTGTATTGTTAGGTATGACAAAAGCATAAACTTATAATCTATTAATCCCTGAAGCAGTTATGCTTCAGGGATTTTTTATTACAACTATTTTTTAAGTATAATAATTTTTATAACCTTATTTATATTAACCCTCCTCCCTCCATTTCCATCCTTTTCACAATAAGTCTT
Source organism: Bacillus cereus group sp. MS39 (assembly GCF_040448665.1). Classification (NCBI taxonomy): domain Bacteria; kingdom Bacillati; phylum Bacillota; class Bacilli; order Caryophanales; family Bacillaceae; genus Bacillus; species Bacillus cereus group sp. MS39. The sequence goes on from NZ_CP123058.1 coordinate 5,192,296, forward strand.
TTCTTTTTACAAAATTCTCTTAAAGATGGTATCGTTTTTTATAACATATCTTCACTAGAAAGGAATAAAGGATATGCTAACTAAACATCGAATTTTATTTATTGGTGCTGGTCGTATGGCAGAAGCTATATTTTCCGGATTACTTAAAACAAGCAAAGAATACATCGAAGAAATTATCGTTTCTAACCGAAGCAACGTAGAAAAGCTAAAGGAATTACAAGGGCGATATAATGTGTCTACTACAACAGATTGGAAGCAGCATGTTTCATCTGTTGATACGATTGTTTTAGCAATGCCGCCTTCTGCACATGAAGAATTATTAGCAGAATTATCTCCGTTACTATCGAATCAACTTGTCGTAACGGTAGCTGCTGGCATTGGTCCATCTTATTTAGAAGAAAGACTTCCCGAGGGGACACCTGTTGCTTGGATTATGCCAAATACAGCTGCTGAAATTGGCAAGTCTATCTCCTTATATACAACGGGACAATCAGTAAACGAGATACATCAGGAAACCTTGCAACTCCTTTTAAGAGGCATTGGTACTTCGCAACTTTGTACTGAAGAAGAAGTTCATCAGCTTACTGCAGTTACTGGAAGTGCACCAGCTTTCCTTTATTACTTTGCTGAAAGCTTAATTGAAGCAACAAAAAGTTATGGAGTCGATGAAGCAACCGCAAAACACCTTGTCATTCAAATGATTTCCGGCTCTGCTTCTATGCTTGAACAAACGCAAGATCCAGCTAACCTCCGCGAACAAGTAACAACACCCGGTGGTTCCACAGCTGAGGGTCTCAAAGCTTTATATGAATATAATTTTTCAGAGGCAATTCAAAAAGCGGTAGAAGCAACAAACAAAAAAGCTAGGGGGAAATAATATGAATTTAACAAGTTTAAAAGACTATACAACATTACATAACGGTGTAAAAATGCCTTGGTTCGGTTTAGGTGTTTTTAAAGTAGAAGATGGTTCAGAAGTAATTGAATCTGTAAAAGCAGCAATTAAAAATGGCTACCGCAGCATTGATACTGCAGCAATTTATCAAAACGAAGAAGGCGTTGGACAAGCGATCCGTGAATCAGGTGTTTCACGTGAAGAATTATTTATTACATCAAAAGTATGGAATAGCGATCAAGGGTATGAAACAACACTTCAAGCATTTGAAACTACATTAGAGAAATTAGGTCTAGAATATTTAGATTTATATTTAGTACATTGGCCTGTAAAAGGGAAATATACTGAATCATGGAAAGCATTAGAAAAGCTTTATAAAGATGGCCGTGTTCGCGCTATCGGTGTGAGTAATTTCCATATTCACCACTTACAAGACGTATTTGAAATTGCTGAAATTAAGCCAATGGTCAACCAAGTGGAATACCACCCACGTTTAGCACAAGAAGAGCTGCATGCTTTCTGTAAAGAACATAACATCCAACTTGAAGCTTGGTCACCATTAATGCAAGGCCAACTGCTAGACAACCCAACATTACAAGACATTGCAACAAAATATAATAAATCAACTGCACAAATTATTTTACGCTGGGATCTACAAAACGAAGTTGTAACCATCCCTAAATCTATTAAAGAACATCGCATTATTGAAAATGCAAATATATTTGATTTTGAATTAAGCGCTGATGACATGAAAGCAATTCAAGCTCTAAATGAAGACCGTCGCGTCGGTCCAGATCCAGATAACTTTAACTTCTAATAGAAAAACCACTGCCATATGCAGTGGTTTTTTTCATTAAATAAAACTGAAAATTTAAACTATATTTCATTTGGTTGACACTTCATTATCCAAGGTGTAAGATTTTGAATTATCAAAGAAACACAAAAATTAATAAAGTTTATTCGTTTACTCATTGTATCAAGAGAGGTGGAGGGACTGGCCCTTTGAAACCTCGGCAGCAGGTTCATTTTGAATACTGTGCCACTTCCTGCAAGCTTTATGCTTGAAAGATAGAATGAGGGACTTCGTTTATATACGGGTGCATAACTTGTACGTAAAAATCCCTCTTTCTCAATACGAAAAGAGGGATTTTTTATTTTTCATTTCCCTCATCATCATCCAAACTTAATTATTTAGGAGGAAAATCAAATGAAAAAAAAGTTTGTACCCGGTATTGCATCAGTTGTAGGAGTAAGTATTTTATTAACTGGTTGCGGTAGTTATAAAAACGAAGCAAGCGGAGCAAATGCAAAAGACGAGGCGCCTAGTAAACAGGTTTTAAACTTATCTTCACCTACTGAAATACGAACAATGGATACAGCTCGTGCTACAGATACTGATTCTGGTCAAGTAATGAGAAACGTATTTGAGGGTTTGTATAATCTTGGTGAAGGTAACAAACCTGTCCCTGGTGTTGCAAAATCTCATGAAGTAAGTGGCGATAAGACGAAATACACATTCCATTTACGAGATTCAAAATGGTCAAACGGCACTCCTGTTACAGCGAAAGACTTTGTCTTCGCTTGGCAAAGAGCTGTTGATCCAGCAACAGCCTCTGAATATGCATTTCTATTCTTTGATATTAAAAATGCAACAAAAATTAACAACAAAGAACTTCCAGCCGATCAACTTGGTGTAAAAGCAATTGATGACCATACGTTTGAGGTAGAATTAGAACGTCCTGTTCCGTACTTTATTAGCTTAACAGCGTTCCCAACATTTCTACCAATTAACGAGGAATTCTTTAAAGCACAAGGTGATAAATACGCTTTAGAAGACAATACAATCTTGTACAACGGAGCTTTTACACTAAGCGATTGGAAGCACGAGCAAAGCTTTAAATTTAAGAAAAACCCTACCTATTGGGATAAAGGTACTGTCAAACTGGAAGAAATCAATTTTAACGTCGTAAAAGAAAAATCTACAGAAGTAAATTTATTCGAGTCAAAACAATTAGATCGTATCAAACTAACATCTGACTTCGTTGATAAATATAAAAAGGATGCTAACTTTAAAGAACGGCCAAACGTAGGGGTACAGTTTCTACGTATGAATCAACAAAACAAAATACTTCAAAACGTTTCTGCACGCCAAGCAATCGATCAAACAATTGATCGAAAATCCTTTGTAAATACGTTATTAAATGACGGCTCTACACCAACCTCTAGTCTCGTGCCGAAAAACTTTGCAAAAGGACCTGACGGAACAGATTTCCGTGCTGCAAACGGCGATTTAACAAAGGTTGATACAAAATCTGCTCAAGAATTATGGAAAAAGGCAAAACAAGAACTTGGGTCCGAAAAAATAACGTTAGAACTATTAACAAGTGATGGTGACCTTGAAAAGAAAACTGGTGAATTCTTAAAAGGACAACTAGAAAAGAATTTAGATGGCTTAACAGTAAATATAAAGCCGCAACCACGTAAACAACAAGTTTCACTTTTATTAAAAGGTGACTACGAAATTGGAATTGACGGCTGGAGCCCTGACTTTGCGGATCCAATTACATTCCTTGAACTATTTACAACGAATAACCCTTACAACTTAGATCATTACTCTAATAAGGAGTTCGATGAAACAATAGCAAAAGTGAAAACAACTTTAGCTGGTGATGAAAAAGCTCGCTGGGAAGCGTTACTGGCATCCGAGAAAATATTATTTAAAGACTCTGTTATCGCTCCTCTTTACCAAAAAGGCGAATCTTATTTAGAACGTTCTTATGTGAAAGGAATTGTGCAAGTAGACTTTGCAGGTCAATTAAACTTCAAATGGGCACAAATTGAAAAATAAAAGGCAACCTGAATTGAAGTTTTTCTACCCATACCAATTGTTTTATTGGAAAAATGTATCAAAAGCGGATTTCTCATTAGGAGAAAATCCGCTTTTTCAATATATTATTTTTAAAAAATAATACTCCAATTTTTATTATTGACATATAGTTCTTTCCAGTGTTAATATTCTAAATAATCAAAGAAACGAAATATTTCACCATCAAAATATAGCGTCTACTACGTTGAAACATATAACGATAGATTATAGTTCAACATGTATATACATATAGAACACCTGATTACCTACATACACATATCTGTAATAGGTTTTCTCTTCTTCTATAGCTACACTTCAAAACGTGGACATTACGACGTTACGAACCACACATTTAGGGAGGAACGAACAATGAAGAAAAAAGTTGTACCTGTTGTTGCATCTGTTTTAGGGGCAAGTCTATTACTAACTGCTTGTGGGGGAAATAAAGATCATACAAGCGGAGCGAAAGCAAATGATAAAGCACCTGATAAACAGGCAATTAACTTATCATTCGCTTCAGAAATTCCAACAATGGATGTTGCAAAAGCAACGGATGGGGAATCCATGAGCGTAATGCGCAATGTTTTTGAAGGTTTATATGCAATGGGAGAAGATAACAAACCAATTCCTGGTGTTGCTGAGTCGGTTGACCTTAGTCCCGATAAAACAAAATATACATTCCACCTGCGTGATTCAAAATGGTCAAACGGTACTCCAGTTACAGCAAAGGACTTTGTCTTCGCTTGGCAACGTGCCGTAAATCCTGATACAGCAGCTGAATATGCATTCTTATTCTTCGATATACAGAATGCGAAACAAATAAGCCAGAAACAATTGCCAATTGATCAACTAGGTGTCAAAGCTCTTGATGATAAAACGTTAGAAGTACAACTAGACCGTCCTGTTCCCTACTTCTTAAGCTTAACGACATTCTCAACATTCTTACCAATTAATGAAGATTACTTAAAATCTCAGGGCAATAACTATGGTTTAGAAACAAATCATTTAATTTACAACGGTGCTTTCATATTAGATAACTGGAAACACGAGCAAAGCTTCCAATTGAAGAAGAACCCTAACTATTGGGATGCTAAAACTGTAAAATTAGAAGAAATCAACTTCAATGTCGTTAAAGATAAATCTACAGAAGTTAACTTATACGATTCAGGACAAATTGATCGCGTTGCTTTAACTGCGGAGTTTGTTGATAAATATAAGAGCGATCCAAACTTCAAAGACCGCGCTGAAGTTGGCATTCAATTTTTACGACTCAATCAAAAAAATGAAACATTAAAAAATCAACATGCACGCCTTGCTATTAACGGAGCAATGAATAAAAAAGCATACGTAGAAACAATTTTAAATAACGGTGCTGTCCCAGCTGAAGGAATAGTTCCTGCGAAATTCACGAAAAGCCCAGAAGGCACTGACTTCCGTAAAGAAAATGGAAACCTAGTCAAAGATGATGTGAAAATAGCAAAAGAAAACTGGAAAAAAGCGAAACAAGAACTTGGTACTGACAAAGTAACAATCGAACTATTAACAAGTGATAATGCTTTAGCTAAAAAGACTGGTGAATATTTAAAAGGTGAACTAGAAAAGAACCTAGATGGATTAACAGTGACGTTAAAACCACAACCACGTAAACAACAGCTAAAACTATTATTAAGTGGTGACTATGAAATCGGTATTGATGGCTGGGGCCCTGACTTCGCTGACCCAATTACATTCTTAGATTTATTTACAACAAATAGTGCTTATAACTTCGATAAATACTCTAACAAAGAGTACGATGCGCTCATTCATAAAGTGAAAACAGATTTAGCTGGCGATGAAAAGGCTCGCTTTGAAGCAATGAAGCAAGCTGAAAAAATCCTGCTACAAGACGGCGCTGTCGCTCCTTTATACCAACAAGGTCGTTCTTACCTACAACGCGGATTTATTAAAGGGCTTGTAACAACTGACTTCGGTGGTGAATTTAACTACAAGTGGACAGAAGTTACAAAATAATAAAATAAAAAAGGTATCCAATCGCAGGATACCTTTTTTATTTTATACTTCTTTAACTACATAGCTTCTTCTCTTTACTATTCCTTTTATAGATACAGTAATTACTGCTACCAATTGTGTAACTAATATAATAACTAATAATGAAATAATATTTTTCTCTAAACTAATCCCTCCAAATATTATTGTATAATAGCCATTTGCTGCATATGTTGCGGGAAATAATTCGCCGATTGTTTGATATGTTTTAGAAAGCATCTCACGTGGTACAATTACACCCGAACTTACAAGTTGGAGCGATAGTGAAATTATATTAAAGACCATACCTGCATTTCCGAAAACAGTTATGAACATTTGTGTTAATGAAAGAAAGGCGAAAAAGACTATCGCTTGAAACATCCATATACTCCATACTGCTTCATGTATTTCAATTTGAAATCCTTTCATCAAACTAATCGTAATGCATGCAAGTAAAATTGATACTGTACCGTTAATAACCTGTCTTGATACGAAATTACTCCAACCGTTCTTTACTTCCTTTGCAACTTTTGATAGTTCCATACTCATGATCATTGCTCCTACAAATGAAGCTAATACCATCATTAGTGGTACCATGTTAGCCGAGAATCCTTTTGCATCATTTACTCTATGGACTGTAAAACCAATTGAATCTTCGGTTAATCCTTTTATCACTTCTACATTCTCAGGCCCTACAGCTTGTAATTTCCCCACAATTGCTTGTTTTTTATAACTTGTTATCTCTTTATTTACATTGTCTCGAATTTGTTTTGCGGCTCCTTCCATCAGTTGCTTTGCCATCATGGCATTCGCTTGATTAATGTGGAAGTTTAAATTTGATTTTCCTGTTTCATTTATATCCTTTGAAAAAGAAGCAGGAATTTCAATAATCATATCGTATACACGGTCATTCATTGCTTTATTTGCTTTTTCCACAGACTGTTCTGATTTCACCTGAAATGGTACATTTCTCTGTAAGCCTTCTGCTATTTTACTCCCTATATTTCCATCCTCATTCACAATAGCAATACGCATTTGATCTGCTCGTTCATTCACTCCATCATATGCCGTTAACCAAACACAAAAGAAAATAAGCTGGAACGATAGCGCTACTACCATTCCTACATACGTACCTGGTCTTTTTAAAAACTGTTTTAATGTATCCATCTTCCCGCTCTCCTATTTAGCAAGCAAGTACATACTTGCATTTTATTTTAAATAAATACTAGGGTCTTAATGCCCTAGCATATAAAACAATATTATTTTCAATAAATTTCTCATCATCAACTTCTGTCAGGCGATCTGCAAAACGTAATTTAGATAAAAAATATCCAAAATTGATCCAGATAAAGTTCATTACTTGCGCTTCAATATTCGTATCAACAATGTTTCCTTTTTCCTGCATTTTTGCAAAATAGATGCTTAATTCTTCTTTTAATCCTTGTGGTATTTTAGCAATTTCCCCGTCTAATTCAGGAAATTCTCCAGCCTCACGTATACCAATAGCAATAATATCTTTTACCCCATCTAAAAAATTATGATAATGCCTTGCTAAGTTCTTTAAATCCGTTTCTAATTCCCACACAATTTCTGTTTGTAAAAACTGTTTTAAATGCGGTACATATGAAAATTCAGCAACCGCGGCTTCAATAACACCCTTTTTACTTTTAAAATTGCGGAATATCGTTACTTCATTAACACCAGCACGCATTGCAATTTCTTTCGTTGTTGCTGCTGTATATCCCTTTTCTTTCACTAATTCAATTGCTGCTTGGATGATTTTTTCTGCTGTTTTTGAGCGCGCCATAAAATCCTCTCTTCCTCATGCAAGTGATCACTTACATTTAGATTATATACCTTTTCTAATCATTGTCAATAATCCCCTTCCCCTTCTTTTTGCATCGAACTAAAACTCATCATAAATATAAACATAAACATCAAATATGTTCTCCACGTCAAAGAAGGTACATGCCCTGACCAAAGATAGCTAATTAAATAGTTAATCCCCATAATACAGGACGATATTACTAAACTAATACTTATTAGTTTTACATATTTGAGCATATCTTTTCTCCTTATTTTTTATTTTTCTACTTCTTCAAATTGCAGATTCACCGGCTCTTCTAAGAGTGTTTCATAAAAGTTTTCTGCCAAATCTGTTGAAGGAATTTTTTCATCTACTTCATCAAATCGAATACTATCTAGCCACATACAACCTTCTCCTGATAATAAAACACCGAATGCAATACCAAGCGCTCCTTCTTTTATATCTAATACAACCGAGTACGATTGCCAGTTATTCGTATTTTTAATTGGACGATTTTGCATATTATCCATAGCGAGCGGTTCTGTATCTTTCCCATCTACTCGCATCCACAATCCTGCCCAATCTCTTACATTCTCACTCTTAATAAACGCTGTTAAACGTAATCTTTTACCTACATATTTATCCGCTCGGAACATTTGCATTAATGTGGAAAATCCTCCGTGCGTAACATTCTCTTTTGCTTTTATGTATGCAGATACTTTTCCTTGATGGACAACTTCATAATCTAAACCCATCTCATATTCAGCAGGATGACTTCCACTTAAGATCCATCCTTTCGGTATACCTTTTTGCATTGAAACACCCTCTCTTTCTATATAAAATGACTGGAAGTACTTTCGATATTTCTTCGGTGGCAATTGAAACATTCTTTTAAAAGCCCTCGTAAATGCCTCTTGTGAGGAAAAGCCGTATTGTACTGCAATATCAATAACAGCCCTCTCCGTTGACACTAAGGCTTGCGCAGCATGAGTTAATCTTCTCTTTCGAATATAATCCGTTACACTCATCCCAATATACCTTTGAAAAATACGATGAAAATGGTACATCGATACTGAACTGTGAGATGCCACTCTTTCTGTTGTAAGCTCCTCATGTAAATGCTCCTCTATATATTCAATTGCTTTTTTTATCATCTCTTTATATTCTTCATGCATTTTAGTACCTCCTCACAACCTTAATTTACCATATACATACAAATCATTTTTGATTTAAATTGCGGATTAAACTTTGTGGCTACAAGTTAATAATTTATTTTCAACACATACATAATTACATGATTTTGGGAAAAACTTGTATAGAACGAATTTACATAAGGAGGAAATTATAATGAGAATTTTACTATCAGTTTTATTAGCGCTTATGCTAGTACCTGTATTAACAGGATGTAAAGCTCCTGCAAAAGAAGATACAACTTCTAATAAGAAAACTACTGAAGAAGCAAAAAATGAAGCTCCTGCTGATTTAAAGCTTAACTTCAATGAATTTAGTTTAGATGCAGACTATCAAGATACGAAGAAAGACTACGAGGCTGATTATAAGAATGTAGCAGCTGATAAGAAAATGGAAGCAAAACTTGAAGACCATAAATCAAATGCAAAGTTTACAGGTGACGAGGCTATTACAAAATTAAGCCCACTTCTACAAGAATTAAAATTTGATAAAGATACTCCTGACCAAGAAGTAATCGATCAAGTAGTAAATGTGTTCAAACTTGATAAAGACTACCAAAAGTTTGATTTAGAAGTTGTCTTCTCTGATGGAACGAAAAAAGAATATAAAAGAGAAATAAAATAAAGAAGTAGGCAACCGCCTACTTCTTTATTTTATTTTTTAGCATATCGTAAGCTCGGTTGAGATCCTACGTAGTATTCTAATCCAGATACAGATGATTTTTGTAAATAAGAATCTGTTGGGAATACAAGTGGGATTAAAGGATATTCTGTAAACATAATATCTTCTGCTTGATGTAATAAGTCAAAGCGTTTATTTTCGTCTTGTTCTAATTTTGCTTGATTAATTAAATTATCGAAGTCTTTATTAAACCATTTTGCATAGTTATTTGGTCCATCACCTGCATAAATTTCTAATTGTGCAGCTGGATCTAATGTAGATCCTCCCCATCCCATATATGCAATTTGGAAGTCACTTTGTTTATACATATCAATATAACTTTTCCACTCTTTACCTTCTATTTTTACATCTACACCAAGATTTTTCTTAAACATCTCTTGAAGTGTTTCAGCTATTTTCTTCTTATCTGAATATTTCACTGTCACTTCTGGAAGAGTAGTCCATCCTTCTTCTTTCATTCCTTCTTCTAATAACGTCTTAGCTACTGCAGGGTCATATTTAAAATAATCACCTTTCTCTTTACGGAAGTCGCGGCCACTTTCTGTTTTTGCTCCTTCTGGTACAAAACCATATGCTTCTTTTGCATTATTCTTTAATATTTTCTCTACGATAAACTTACGATCTACAGCTATTGCAAAAGCTTTACGAATTTTTGCGTTTGTAAACGGTGGCTTCTCTGAATTAAACGAGTAAATATGAGTTGAGTAGTCTTGCATTTTTTTAAACTCTTTATTATTTTGTTCTTTTTCAACTAAATCTGTTGGTATGTGAGATAGTAAATCTAATTCTCCAGATTTATATAATTGATACGCTGTTTTACCTTCAGGGATAATACGGAATTCAATTTCTTTTGATGCTACTTTTTTATCATGAAACTCTTTATTTTTTTCTAAAATAATCGCTTGATTATGCTTCCATTCTTTCAATGTGAAAGGACCATTTGTAATTAATTCTTTTGGATCTACTTTTAGTTTACCTTTTTCATCAATAGATTTTTTATTAAGTGGAATATATAACGACTGGGATAATGTTCGTTTAATAGATGTTACCGGATGTTCAAATTGTAACTTTAAAGTTACATCATCTACCGCTTGAATTCCTACTGCATCCTCTGCACCTTTCCCTGTATTAAATGCTTCTCCACCTTTAATGAAATATAGTTCTGTTGCATTCATAGAACCCGTTTTAGGATTTAATATTCTCTTCCAAGCAAATTCAAAATCTTTTGCTGTTAACGGGGAGCCATCAGACCATTTTAATCCTTTTTTCAAATAGAATGTATACTCTTTTCCATCCGCTCCAGCTTCCTCTTTCTCTACTAAATCCTTTTCAAACTTCCCGTCAGTTGTCTGTCTGTACAAAGTTGCAAATAAGTGCTCAATTACATAATTAGAGTTATTATCCGTTGAAATTGCTGAATCTAGCGTATAAGGATCACTACCAAGATTCGTTACAAAACGGTCTCCTTTACTAGCACTTGCTTTTGAAGTATCTTTCTTGCCACAAGCGACAGAAGTAATTGCTAATACGGTCATAATGACAAATAATAAAAACTTCTTCATCTTACATTCCCCTTTAACCTAAAATTTTTGGTGTTGATGCTAATAATGTTTTTGTATAAGAATGTTGAGGATTACGGAACACTTCATCCGTATTTCCAAATTCAACAAGTTCTCCTTTATATAAGACAGCCACTTTTTCACATAAGTAGTGAACCATCGGTAAATCATGTGCGATAAATAAATATGTATAGCCTTGTTCCTTTTGAATCTTTTGCAACAAGTGCACAATTTGGATTTGAAGTGAAACATCTAATGCAGAAATTGGTTCATCCAGGATTAATACTTCTGGCTCACATAATAACGCCCTTGCAATAGCGATCCGTTGACGTTGTCCTCCGCTAAATTCGTGTGGGTATCGATCAATATATCGCCTATCTAATCCAACACGTTCTAGCGCATCACCTGCCACCTTATCTTTCAATTCTTTATCACCTAAACCGAATGAAATATATCCTTCTGTTACGCTATCGCGTACTTTCCAGCGCGGATTTAATGCAGCTGTTGAATCTTGAAAAATGAATTGTACTTTCTGCAAGAAATCTCGCTTATGAGCTGACTTCAACTTGTGAACAACTTGACCGTTATAATCAATTTGACCAGACGTTGGGCTCTCGATCCCAGCTATGAGCTTACCAAGTGTTGTCTTTCCTGAACCACTTTCTCCAATAATTCCAAGCGTCGTTCCTTTCGGAATAGAAAGTGTTATATCTTTTAACGCTGCGATTTCTTTATCTTTACTTCCATATGTTTTCCTTACTTGCTTTACGGTAATTAAATCTGTCGTCATGAGACATTCACCTTCTCTTTTGATTTTGCTTCGTTATGCTCAAGAACATGCTGCCAGCAATGTGAGCTATGCTCCCCAGAATATGTTGTTCTCTCTGGAAAACGATGAATACATTCTTTGATTGCTACCGGGCAACGATTGACAAAAGGACAACCAAAGCTATTTAACGTTTCAATTGATGGTGTTGTTCCCTCAATTGCCCTAAGTACCTTTTCAGAATCATCCATATTCGGAATTGCCTGTAATAAGCTTTTTGTGTATGGATGTTTAGGGGAACCTATTACTTCCTCTATCGTTCCTTTTTCAACGACACGTCCACCGTACATAACTACTACTCGATCAGCTACTTCACGTACAAGTGCCAAATCATGTGTAATTAATAAAATACTCGTATTCTGTTTTTCTTTCCGCTCTTTTAATAACCCCATAATTTGTTTCTGAATCGTTACATCTAATGCCGTTGTAGGTTCATCTGCAATAACGAGCTTTGGATGACAAGCAAACGCAATTGCTAAACAAATACGCTGCCTCATACCTCCACTTAATTGATGTGGGTACTGTTCAAAGCGTTTCTCTGCTTCATGTATCCCTAAATCATTTAATAAGTTAATCGCAATTTCTTTTGCTTCTTTTTTCGATTTCTTTTCATGCTGCAAAATTACTTCTGTAATTTGCCTTCCGACCTTCATCGTCGGATTTAAAGATGAAAGCGGGTCTTGAAAGATAAAAGAAATATCTTTCCCGCGAATTTGATTCCATTCTGATTCTTGTAAATTAGTTAATTCCTTTGATTGGAAAGTTACATTTCCATCATCAATATGAATTGACTCTTGATTTAAGCCAATAATGGATTGTGCTGTAACACTTTTTCCTGAACCACTTTCTCCTACAAGTGCAACGATTTCACCTTCGTTAATAGAAAAGGAAACATGCTTCACAATTGCTTGCTTACTATTCTCTTTTTCAACGGCCAATGTTACGTTTTCTAAAGATAAGAGCTGTCCCATGTCTTTTCTCCTTTCGATTCCGTTTGACGATTTTTGGATCAATTGCATCTTGCAAACCATCACCAATTGCATTAAATGCGAACATAATGAGCGCAATCATCAGCGATGGGAAGAAAAGTTGCCACCATTCCCCACTTAATAGTGTCCCGAGCGCATCATTCGTCATCGTCCCCCAGCTCGCTGCTGGTGATTGTACCCCGAGTCCGATAAAACTTAAAAATGATTCTGAGAAAATAGCTGCGGGAATTGTAAATGATAAATTTACGATAATAATGCCTGTTAAGTTCGGAATGATATGTCCGTATATAATCTTCATATGCGATGTACCCAATCGCTCTGCTGCAATAACAAATTCTCTTTGCTTTAAAGATAAGACTTGCGCCCTAACGAGACGTGCCATACCAATCCACCCTGTTAATGCAAGAGCAATAATAATTGTAAAAAGTCCTGGTTTCATAATGATTAGTAGTAAAATAACAATTAATAAATATGGAATACCGTATAATACTTCAATCCCTCGTACAATCCACTCATCAATTAACGTTCCAAGGCGATTACGCCCTCTCACATATCCACTAAATCCCCCAATCAGTACACCAAGTCCTATATCAAGAACAGCCGCTATTAATCCAACTACTAATGAAATTTTCCCACCAGCCCAAGTACGTGCCCAAATATCCCGACCTAAATCATCTGTTCCGAACCAATGCTCACTACTAGGAGGTAAATTTGTCGCCTCTTTTACTTGTTCACTCGCGGTAAAAGGGGTTAAACTTTCACCGATAAGAGAGAAAATAATAATGAGTAATAATGTCAACGCTCCTAGAACTGCGATCGGATTTGATACAAACTTACGAAACACTTCTTTTTTTCGGCTAATCGTTTGCTGCTCTTTATTTATCGTTAATTCTTTTTTCTCTTCATTCGTTAATAGCTGTTTATTGATTTCATAAGCTCCCATTTAAATGCCCCCCTCCTTACGTAATAGAACGAATACGCGGATCAACAATACGGTGAATAATATCTGTAATGAAAATACAAGAAATTAATAATGCACTATAGAAAATTGTTGTTCCCATAATTACTGGATAATCTCGGTTAAAAATACTATCTACAAAATATTTTCCGAGACCGGGAATCGCAAAGATCTTTTCAATAATGAAAGTTCCTGTTAAAAGCCCAGCCATTAACGGTCCAACAAACGTTAGTACTGGAACAATTGCATTTCGAAGAGCATGCCTTATAATAATCTTCTTAATTGGTATACCTTTCGCTCTCGCTAGCTTAATATAATCACTCTGCAAAACTTCAATCATATTAGAGCGAACAAATCTTGTAATAACCGCGATTGGCCCTAATGCTAATGCGAATGACGGTAATACCGTGTGTTCAAATGTGCCCCAAGACGCTACTGGTAAAAGTTCAAATTGTATAGCAAATACTTGTATAAATAATGGTGCTAAAATAAAACTTGGAATAGATATGCCGAGAATCGCAAGTAAACTCACACTATGATCAATTACTCTCCCGTGATAGAGAGCAGCAAATGTACCCGCTGTAATTCCGACTAACAATGAAATAACAAGTGCTTGTAAGCCGATGATCGCTGATGGACCAAATCCTGTCGTTATAATTTCTGATACACCTTGCCCCGTCGATTGAACAGATTCACCAAAATCAAAATGCACTACGCCGTCTAAATAAGCAACATATTGATTCCATAGCGGTTCATCAAGGTGATACTTTGCCCTCATGTTCTGCACAACTTCCGCCGGAAAGATCTTTGCATCCGATGAAAATGGATCCCCCGGAATAATGTGCATAATCAAAAATGTTACTGTTGTAATAATCCATAGTGTAAACACCATAACTGATAGTTTTTTAACAACATACACTCCAATAACCCCCTAAACTCATAAATTTACTTTGTTTTATTAACGTATCTTTCCCATTACTCCCTTTCCTCTTCTTAAAACACAAAAAGCCTTGATCTTAAAAAATAAGATCAAGGCTTAATAAACGAAGGCCCATCACTTATCTTTCAAGACTTGCTTGCTGGAATTAGCACGGTGTTCCTGTTACAGAACCCGCTGCTGAGGTGTCATAGGGCCAGTCCCTCTACCTCTCTGGATAAGTAAATTGCTATATTATTATTTGGTTCAAATTATATATTTTGAATTATAATTCTGAAAAAATGAAAAGTCAATCAAATTGGATATATTTAGAAAAATCAGTTTTTACTTCTTTTATCGAAATTACAGTTTTCTCTTATAATAAAAAGGAATAATATTAAAGAAGTTATAAGGTGGATCCCTTACTTCTTGCTACTATAGAGTTACCATTAACAATCGTTATACTTGTCATCATCAGCTTCTATAAACTCTTTATTAAAAAGAAACGTATCACTTCTTTTTATACTCCATTCGATAATATTACCGGACAAACAATCTCTGAATTTCACGAAGAACAGAAGGTATTAGTATCCGATGGTTAAGACGGAGATGGTAAGAAGAAAAAATAACCTTGCGCGTGCGCAAGGTTATTTTTTCGTTTCTGCTTGAAAACGTTTATAGTATGTTGATGCTGTTGCAAAGTTAATTTCTATATCACGAATCAATGATGAGTCTTCTTCTTTAGCTAACTTCTGTAATTTTTTCATTGCTTGTTCCGATTCATTCAAGAAACCAGCGTATACCTCATGTTCTTGCTCTTTCGACTTTGGAACACGAATTTCTTTACGTATATGATCAATATCTTCTAACATGCTAGTCGTTACCTTTTGCACATCTTCTTTATATGTAGCATTCGTTATTTCCTTACCGCCCTTTTCTTTTGCCACTTCAAATAACTGTAGTGCTTTATTAATTTCTTTATTCATTTTCATATCGTATTTTTCATGTACTGCACGGTATTCTTTCATCTCTTCTGTTTGCTCAGTAGATTGCTCTACCTTTTCTTTCGGTTCTTTCGTATCTTTATTTCCATTACATCCTGCTAGAAGGATCATACTTCCCATTACAGCAATACCCAAAACCTTCTTCATCTCTTCTTCTCCTTTTATCTACAGCTACTACTCATTATAGTTTCTTTTATCTCCACTTGTTATTATACCGAGAACATCCTACTTTTTACACTTAAGACGCTACCTTAATATACATCCCCACATTTTTGTCACAGTATCGTCACTTTATGCAAATAACTTTTGCATCACCTTACAAAGCTATATGAGTTATTTCAAAGAAATGAAAAAAAGAGCTGATTCCAAAATATTTGAATCAGCTCTTTTTTATAATTTAAGCTTCTAAATTTTGTCTTTGTTGCAGTTCAAACTGCTTTTCACTTCTTCTGGCCATAAATAGATAACATAATACAGCACCAATTTCACAAAGAGCTATCACAACCCCCATCGGTAATGCGGTATTGCTTCCGCCAATACCTACTAATGGTGCAACAAGTGCTCCTGAAATGAACTGTAATAAACCTAATAAAGCCGATGCCGTTCCTGCAGCTTGTTTCTGGTTTCTCATCGCTAATGAGAAACCAGTTGTTGATACAACCCCGACACTTGATACAACAAGGAATAACGAACATAAAACACCAATTAAACCTATTCCTAGTACAATTGTCAGTAGTAAAGATAAACCACCAACAGCTGCAATAATAATACCGGAAACGAATAACGTTTTCTCATTCACTTTCCCTGCTAAACGGCCTGTAACCTGACTAGCAATAATAATACCGATACCGTTAATCGCAAAGAATAAGCTAAATTGCTGTGGTGATGCTCCGTATATGTTCTGCAACACAAATGGTGAGCCCGAAATGTAAGCAAACATCGCCGCCGTTACTAGCCCTTGTGATAATGCATATCCCATAAACAAACGATCTTTTAACAGTTTTCCATACGTCGCCAATGTCCCTGACAAACCACCTGTTTCTCTTTCTTCAGGAGGTAATGTTTCACGTAATACGAAAGTAGCTGATATTAACATGAATACACTAATTGCTCCGAGAACGATGAAGACACCGCGCCATGTTGTGAACTGTAGTAATTGTCCCCCAATAATCGGTGCCAAAATAGGTGCTGCTCCGTTTACTAACATGAGCAGTGAGAAAAACTTCGTCATTTCAGAACCTGAATACATGTCACGTACCATTGCACGTGATATAACAATCCCGGCCGATCCTGAAGCACCTTGTAAGAAGCGCAATAACACTAAACTCCAAATAGATGGTGCAATAGCACAAAGTAAAGAAGAAGCAACATAAATAATAAGAGCGATAATAAGAGGTTTGCGCCTTCCGTAAATGTCACTAATTGAACCAACAAATAATTGTCCTACTGAAAGCCCAAGCAAACAAGCTGTCAATGTAAGCTGTGCAAGAGATGCGCCTGTTTGTAAATCATCTGTTAATTTTGGTAAAGAAGGCAAATACATATCAATAGATAATGGCCCAATCGCCGTAAGTGTCCCTAATACAAGAATCATCCATAACCTATTTGTCTTTACAGGTTTATATATTTCGTGATTAACTCCATTCACTTTTTCCGTTCACCCTTTCCGATAAATACTAAATCGTAACAATTATAGTTACAACATAAACATACGTCAAGTATAGTGCATTTTCCTGTTTCATACCGTAAAAAAAGCGATAGAATTTCTATCGCTTTACTTTTTCAAATTGCTATTTGTAAATTTAGATACGGAAGACATCGCCTCTCCTGTATCTAAATATGTTATTTGAATTGGATCTCCCACTTCTGTAAACATAGCATATGGGAATTTCTTCACCGGTATCATAAATACTTTTTGTTCATTCTCTAACAGTACATACACAATTGTATTTTCACCTGATTTTTCTTTATATACACGTTGTACAACGCCTTCTTTTTGTGCTTCTTTACCATTTGAAGTCGGTCTAAATGAATCTCCACTTCCACTCAGCGCATTTTTATAATTCTCAAGCGCTTCTTTTTGCGTCGAACCTGTTGCAAATATTTTCGCATTAGAAGCATAGATAACTGTATGAGCACGTACTAATCCCCCGTCATCAATAACAGGTACAATCCAAGAAGGTTTACCATACACGTTATAAATAACCGGCATCGTTCCATGCCATTTCTCTCTCTTAAAGGAATTATCCACTACTTCCGAAGCAGCTGAACCATCCATAATCCCCTTCACTTCTTTTCCGTTATAGTAATACAACTTACCTGTACGCGCATCGATAAGCGAGTAACCTAACGCAGAATCTACTCCCTCTTTCGGAGAGGTGAAATCAGTAAAGTAATATAACGTTCCATCCTTACCGAAAATTGGTGTAACTCCTTCTTTCGTTCCCCACTCAGTCGGAATCTTCATATCCGTTTGCGAGAATTTCGTATTCCAAAATCCGTGAATATATTTACCGAAATACGTATTTAATGTAGATGCGGTCTCGTGATTTAATACGCCATCAACGAATTTAGGTGCCTTTCCTTTGTCGTATCTTTTCACTTCACCTGTTTGCGCGTCTACTACTACAACGCCCTCTACTTCAAATCCAGATCTTCCTGAAATAAATTCACCGTACGTCATTGTATAATACGGTTTCCCTTGATCATCCACTTCGAATTTAGGTTTCCCTTTAAAGATTAGATTTGGTTCTGCTTGCCTTACAACACGCTCTAAATTATTCCCGAAGAACATGCTTGGCACATATTTCATTTTATAACCAAGATGCAGTTTCGCTTCCGCATCAGGATTCGTACCTGACATCGTTACGTACCCTGGAATTGTCTCAGCTTTACGTGCTTTAAAAAAGCCTGAAACTTCAATCGGTGCTACATATAAAGCCTCACCATTTACCATTTGTGGCGTTAATTCCCCTAGCTCAAAATAAGCTACTTTCGGAATATCCCCAAATACTTTTTTCATTTTATTCTCCGCTGTCTTTGGCGGCACTGTAAACGGTTGATCATTTTCAGTAAACGGCTCTGAAATATCTTTCTCGATCTTCACAACAGAATCATATTTTTTTTGCGTGATTACTATATCGTGTAAATAACCAAAATAGCCGTAACTTGCGAGTAAAATAAACATTAGAAGTCCCTTTAACGTACCTTCTAATTTCCCTATTTGATTTTGTGAAAATAAAACAAGCCCAATTAAAACTGCTACTGCAACGGCATAATGGGTAAGAATCGAATCTGCTCGATCATCGATTAGCCAAAGATATTCGTAGATTGCAATACCTATCCAAAATAATACAGGAATAACTAAAATGGATGATTTCTTACCCTTTACAACCTTCTCATCCCCTTTCTTATCCACTGCTCGAAGTTTACTACCGCTTCTTGTCCATGGAATCAAAAACAAAGTGAGAATAGCTAAAATTAAAAATTTCATCAAAGGCAATGTCCCCTTTTCTTTTATTTTCCCTTTTAGTATAACAAATAAAGGGTATTCAGGTAAAAATGGGATGATTATATTTTTTTACTACTTAATACAATCCCACTCACTACATATAAGATGGATGCAATATAAAAAATGGTGCCAATCGTAAAGAAATCTACTAAATATCCCGTTGCAATAATTGCTATTGCTCCTCCAATTGATGTCCACACATGATATTTTCCAATCTCATAACCAGCATTTTCTTGCACAACCTTTCGTGCTAACGACGTCTTCTCGGTATTACGCTGCACAGCACCTAAAACTCCCATTACAATTTGAAGAATATACACATGCCAGACTTCCCTGGCAATCGGGAAACAAAGCATTAATATCGCCATGGACCAAGCATATATAATTAATAATTTTTGATCACCTACTCGATCAGACATCTTTCCTACTAATGGATATACAAGTGCTGAAGTTAAAGCAAATAAGCCATACGCCCAGCCAAACTGCGAGAAGCTATTCCCAACATTCCGAAGCAATAGAATGTAAAAAGGAAATACCATACTTCCCGCCATCATAATTATGCTTTGTGACGCTACAAATCTTCTATATGTCATTTCGTATACTCCCTATAAAATAAATTCACAAATCTCTCTTTTGGATCCGCTTCTTTTTTCTTCTGAAGAAATTCTTCTATACGAGGATATGCCCTCTTTAACTGCTCCTTCGTTGGATACGAATAGTACGGTAAATAATAACTACCATTATGTTTTAAAGTAACATCAATCATTTTCTGAATGACATCTTCTGTTTTCTTTATTTCATCCTCTGAGCGTCCTTGGTTAATTAAAAGAACTAGCGCAAACATATCATCTTTCGCATAGGATAAAACTGCATTTTCATTCTTTTCCACATAACGAATCGTAATATTGAGCAAATTAAACTCTTCTTCATTTAATACGTTACGTAGATCATCTATGTATTCCGTGAAGAAATCTATAGGCACAAAGTATTCTTGTAACACTTCTGTTCTATTCGAATTTTCATATTCCATAAAGGCACTATCTGACCTCATAACATTATTTCGCGTCTCATACGCTCCATCTGTACGCTCAAAATAACTTCTTTGTATATCCCAAAATGTATTCTTTCCCCAATCGCTATAACGGGATAATCCGAGTAAAAATTTCGGTGCAGCTATAATAGTTTCCTCTTTTAATTCACTGTGCTCTTCCCTCATATTTTGATTTTTCGCCAATGTATAATCTGTCACATACATCTCTTTTAAAAATGAATTGGGGGCAACAGAAATACGGGCTAAGTGCATACGAACATTTTCATCTCTTTTCACTTTATCTTTGAAATAAGATGTGTATTCTTTATAATCTATCATTCTCGTATGCATTTCATATAATTCATCATCAGTTAACTTTAATGTCACATCTAACATGACACCAAATAACCCGTAACCACCTATGACATATGGGAATAGCTCTGCATTTTCTTCTCTACTTACATTACGTACCGTACCATCTGCCATTAACAATCTGAATGACTCTACTGTATCGATCAATGCTTCATGACGAATATCACGCCCATGTACATTCACACTTAATGAACCACCAACAGTAAAAATGTTTTGAGATTGCATTACTTGAACCGCAAGACCATATGGATTGATTTTCTTTTGAATGTCATTCCATGTGACACCGCTTTGCACCCTAATCCTCTTCTCCTCCGGATCAAATTCTAATATTTTATTATACCCCTTCATATCAAGCATCGTGCCGTTCGGATAATACGTCTGTCCTCCTTGACTATGTTGCATACCTGCAATGGAAATTTTCTCTCCGGAAGTATTTGCATCTTTCACTACCTGTTTTAATGAACGTTCATCCTCAGCATTTTCAACACGTTTAATTTTCGTTGGAAGCAACTTTCCTACATCGCTCATAATAGGGTGCTTTAGTTGCTCTTTATATGTATTTACAGATGTTGCAAGCAACACTGTATAAGCCACAATGACCACCGCTATCTTTCTTTTTTTCAAATGACACTCTCCTCTTCTACAGTTTTCCCTCTTCATATTGTACCTATTTTCCTATGAAGAAAGTATACAAAAAAGAGGGCACCTTATTTTAGGTCCCCCCTCATCAAAACTGTTACTTTGCTGCCGGCAATTGTATTGGGTCAAACTTTTCGTACGACGTATATTTTGCGTTCGTAATAATGTGTGCTTTATCCTTGCCGTTACTACTCATAATCATGTCTATCTTTGCTGATTCATATTTAAAATCTTTTGTAATGATATATTCTGCATCCACTTCTTCTATCTTCGCATTTTGTGCTTGTAACATTTTCTTCTGTGTTTCATCCATGCTAGTTAACATACTTTCTGTTTCTTGCCCTTTTAATGTAAATTTCAGTTTATATTTATCTCCACTTTTCTCCATCTTCATTTTATCTAAAACTACTGCTGGTACTTCTAACTTATCTATAATATCTTGAGTCGCTTTCATTCCACCAGCGTTTAATTGCTCCTCTGGTACGGTTATAACTTCTCCTGTATTAGGGTTTTTTACCTCGCCAGCAACTTTACCATCCACAGTATACACTACAACATCTGTACCGGAAATATTCATTTCAGAACGAGAATTTTTTGTCTTTGGCTCCAATTGCATCTTAGCCTTTACTATATCCATCTCTGTTCCCTCAGCTTTTACCCCTACACCATATGTCATCGTTACATGCTCTTCATTTTTAAAAGCTTCGTTCGTTTTCTTGAAAACATCCTTCGCTGCTAATTCTTTTTCTTTTTGAACTGATTCTTTTTTCGGTTCATCCGTCTTTGCTGTTTTCTCATTACTACACCCTACCCCTAGACTGATTGCAAGTACTAAACTTGAAACAAAAATATTTTTTTTCATAATGTCGCCCCCTTTCCCAAAATAATATCACCTCTTTTCCTATGAAATCTATATAATTTTTAATCTATATTCGCTATATAGCGACATGTTTAATGAAGGTTTTAAATATGATGTAAATAACAACAACTCATTTCAGGAGGTCATTATGAAGGCGATCATTTGCACACAGTATGGACCACCTAACGTTCTTCAGCTTCAAAATATAGAGAAACCTACACCTAAAAAGAACGAAGTATTAATTAAAATTCACGCAACAAGTGTATCGACTGGAGATTGTAGAATCCGCGGTTTTAATAGTCCCCTCTTATTTTGGATTCCTATGCGGATCATATTAGGTTTCAGAAAACCGAGAAACCCTATACTCGGCGTAGAGTTATCCGGTGAAATCGAAGAAATAGGAACAGATGTAACTCAATTTAAAAAAGGTGATCCAATTTTTGCATTAACAGAACTAAACCTCGGTGGTTACGCCGAGTACACATGCGTACATGAAAGTGGATTAATAACATTAAAACCTACCAATGTGACGTATGAAGAAGCCGCAGTTATTCCTTTTGGTGGAACTTCAGCATTACATTTCCTGAGAAAGGGCCGTATAAAAAAAGGGCAACAAGTGCTCATATATGGTGCCTCCGGATCAGTAGGAACAGCTGCTGTACAACTTGCTAAATATTTCGGTACGACCGTTACGGCTGTTTGTAGTAATTCAAATTTTGAACTCGTTCAATCTTTAGGAGCTGATAAAGTAATTGATTATACGAAAGAAGATTTTACTAAGCTGGGTGAACGCTACAATATTATATTTGATGCAGTTGGAAAACATAAAAAATCCCTTTGTGAAAAGGCATTAACACCTAATGGGAAATATGTATCTGTGAATGGAATGATGGCAAAAGTAAGTAAAGAAGATATGATTCTACTAAAAAAACTCACTGAAGCAGAACATCTAAAGCCTGTTATTGATAGAACTTACCGATTAGAAGAAATTGCTGAAGCTCATATATATGTAGAAAAAGGGCATAAAAAAGGAAATGTTTCGATTACCTTAAAATAAAATATATTCAGAAAATAACATTGACAATTCTTTTTGTAAGATTTACTATTAGTACCATATTAAAAAAACTACATACACATACTCTTATCAAGAGTGGCGGAGGGACTGGCCCGATGATGCCCGGCAACCGAGCTTATGACGTATAAGCTAAGGTGCTAATTCCTGCAAAACGAGTTTTCGTTTTGGAAGATAAGAGAGGAACCTATTTTATCTATTCGGCACCTCTCTTATTTTTGAGAGGTGCTTTTTATTTTGGAACGTATATGAAGGGGGAACTATAGATGAGAAAAGTATTATTGAGCATTGTAAGTGGAGCGGTATTATTGTTAGGTGCATGTGGTGCTAATTCTGATAAAGAGGTAAAAGCATTAGATGAGAAAAAGATTACTGTCGGTGTAACAGGTGGACCACATGAACAAATTTTTGAAAAGGTAAAAGAAGTGGCAGCCAAAGACGGGCTCGAAATTGAGGTAAAAGTATTTAATGATTATGTAGCACCAAACGTATCCCTAGATGAAAAAAGTCTTGATGTAAATAGCTATCAAACGAAATCTTATTTAGACGTATTTAAAGCTGAACGTAATATGAAATTAACGGAAGTATTTTCAACAGTAACATTCCCTATGGGCGTATATTCTAAAAACATAAAAGATGTAAAAGATTTAAAAGAGGGCGACGCAATCGCT
Organism: Bacillus cereus group sp. MS39; assembly: GCF_040448665.1. Taxonomy (NCBI): domain Bacteria; kingdom Bacillati; phylum Bacillota; class Bacilli; order Caryophanales; family Bacillaceae; genus Bacillus; species Bacillus cereus group sp. MS39. Next base: position 5,216,167 of record NZ_CP123058.1, read on the forward strand.
GTACCAAATGATCCAACGAATGAACTTCGAGCTTTAAAACTATTTGAAAAAGCAGGAGTTTTAAAAGTGGATCCAAAGGCTACTGAAAAAGCGACTGCAAAAGATGTAATTGAAAACCCAAAGAAATTAAAGATTGTTGAATTAGAGGCATCTCAATTACCGACACAACTAAGTGAAGTGAAAGCAGCTGCAATTAATACAAACTTTGCATTAGGTGCAAAATTAAGCCCTGCGAAAGATTCTATTTTCCGTGAAGGAAAAGATTCACCATATGTAAACTGGGTCGTTGTTCGTACTGAAAATAAAGATGATACTGTTGTAAATAAATTAAAGAAAGCGTATCAATCTAAAGAAGTAAAAGAATTTATCGAGAAAAAATTTGATGGTTCAGTTTTACCATCTTGGTAGGAGCTGACGATAATGATTGAATTAAAAAATGTATCCAAAGTATTTACAACAAAAAAAGGGAATGTAGAAGCTCTTAAACCTGTTTCCCTTCAAGTAAAAAAGGGCGAAGTATTTGGAATCATTGGATATAGTGGCGCTGGTAAAAGTACATTAATTCGATGTGTAAATTTATTAGAAAAACCAACGACAGGAAATATCATTGTAAACGGCCAAAACTTAACAACTTTATCAGCAAAAGAACTAGCAAAATCGAGACAAAAAATCGGAATGATTTTTCAAGGATTCAACTTACTTAAAACTGTGACAGTTTATGAAAATATCGCATTACCTTTACGTCTATCTGGTCTTCCCAAAAATGAAATTGAAAAAAGGGTAGAAAAGTATTTACGTATTGTCGATCTTTTTAATCGAAAAGATGCATATCCGAGCGAACTTTCTGGCGGCCAGAAGCAGCGTGTTGCCATTGCACGTGCACTATCACATGAACCGGAAGTGTTATTAAGCGACGAAGCAACGAGCGCTCTAGACCCAGAAACAACGGATTCTATTCTCGACCTATTACTAAAGATTAATGAAGAAATCGGGATTACAATTTTATTAATTACACATGAAATGAATGTCATCCAGCGTATATGTGACCGAGTTGCTGTTATGGAACATGGAGCAGTAGTCGAAAGCGGGACTGTGAAGGATATCTTCACAAACCCACAACATGTAACAACGAAAAAATTTGTAAACAGTGCATTTGCAGCTAAAATTCCAGGAGAGGTAAAAAAAGAACTACAAACTACCGGTGAAATTGTAACTCTCTCCTTTATAGGGAATGCTTCAGGAGAGCCAGCATTAGCTGTTGCTACAAAACGTTTCCAAGTGTATCCGAATATTTTATCCGGTAATATTACACAGTTAAAACATGAAGCATATGGGAAACTAGTCATTCATATGCAGGGTGAAAAAAATGAAGTAGACCGCGCTTTATCCTTTTTACAAGAGCAAGGGATCATCGTAGAAGGAGGTAGAACAGACTATGGGAAACAAATCCTTTTTGGATGAATGGGGTAAAGTCATATGGGAAGCAACCATTCAAACATTTCAAATGACATCTATTTCACTATTCATCTCTATCCTTATTGCATTACCACTTGGCGTTACACTTGTTTTAACGAGACCTGGTGGACAGCACGAAAATAAAATCATTTATCCAATCCTTAATACAATTATTAATATAATTCGCTCTCTTCCATTTATCATTCTATTATTCTTCATTTTACCTTTTACAAAGTTTCTAATGGGAACATCCATTGGCGTGCAAGGAGTTATCGTACCACTTGTCGTATTCACAGCTCCTTATATTGCACGATTAATGGAGACAGCTTTATTAGAAGTAGATCGTGGTGTTATTGAAGCTTACCAAGCGATGGGCATTTCTACTATAAAAATCATTTGGCACGTTATGGTGAAAGAAGCTCGTCCCTCCCTTATACTTGGGTTAACAATTGCAACGATTGGTTTAATCGGTGCAACAGCAATGGCTGGACTTGTAGGTGCTGGCGGTCTTGGTGATTTAGCATATCGATTCGGACATTTACGCTACGAACCTGAAGTAATGTATGCAACTGTCTTTATTTTAATTATCCTCGTTCAAGGGCTACAATCTTTAGGGAATGGTGTTGCACGAAGATTGAAGAAAGATTAAAAAAAGAAGGTATCTCACCAAGGTGAGATACCTTCTTTTTATCCCGCTATTCGCCGGGCAGTAAGACCCCACCTCAAAATTCAACGGAAGCAAAGAAGTTAGGTGGGGAATCAACTGCCCGTAAAAGCCCGATAGGTGAAGGCTAATAATCAGTGGGGGATGCCCCCCACTGATTAAAGTTTCACTTTATCTTTTAAATCCACCTTCTGAATGAATAACCTGTCCAGTAATCCATTCTGCTTCTTCACTTACTAAAAACTTAATAAGTCTTGCTGCATCCTTTGGCTCACCAATTCTTCCAAAAGGAAACATTGGTTTTAATCCTTGCTTTATCTCTTCAGTCATCCAGCCTGTATCAGTTGGACCTGGGTTAATTGCATTCACTGTTATTCCTAAATGAGCTACCTCAGCTGACAACGTACTAGTAAGAGCATCAATAGCTCCCTTCGTTGTTGCATATGCTAGTTCTCCTGCCATAGGTCCTTTAAATTGTCCCGATGTCATATTCACAATTCTACCACCAGATTTCTTATCAAACCCTTGGGCAAATTGACTACTTAACAACGTAGTCGCACGAACATTTACCATGTAGTGCTTATCTAATTCTTCAGCAGTCAAATTAGAGAAGTCATTATTTGTGGAATACGCTGCATTATTAATTAATATATGAGGGTAGCCTAGTTGTTCAGTAACTTTATGTATAAGCTCTTTCGGTGCACCATTCTGAGTTAAATCTAACTCCATACTCGATACTTTAACACCGCTTTTTAGTAACTCTTCTTTTAATTGTATTTGTTCACTTTGATCAACGCCCCAAGGCATCTCTTTATCGTACGCTATCCAATACGTAAAAAATATATCGTATCCTGCTTCAGCTAATTCTTTACAAATTGCTGCGCCTATACCATCTAGACGACTTACACCTGTAACAACTGCTATTTTATTTTTTAATTGATTCATCATATACTCCTCCAATTTTAAAGGACGCATATTTTATATAAGAGATATGAATTTCCCTACGCATTAGCCTTACAAAAGGGATGTACAAGCCAAATATGCAGTCCTTGAATGATTTATAGACAGCTAAATAAGCCCTCACTTATGAGAGAAAAATTTATCTATCTAAATTTCGAATCATCAAAAGTTCATCCACATATCGAGTCTTTATCCCCTCTCCATATATCTCCAAATTTTATTTTAGCATTAAAGATTTAATATTTCAAAAATAAAATAACCACTCCTATTTATAAAGTATCATGTACTATAAACCATAGTTAATAACTAATTTAAGTTTAAGTGTATACATTTACCATTACCTGTTCGTTGTATAAGTGTAGGGAGGAAAAATGATGGGAAAAGAAAATATATTGACCTCCTATCTTATCAATTTAGGAGAGGAAGTGTTCAAACTACTATTAGCGAAAGGAGCTATAAAGGAAGATGCAGAAGACATCATCCAAAATACTTTCTATAAAGTATACACATTGCTAGATGACTTAACCGAGAGTAACATTCGTCCGTGGTTTTTTAGAGTCGCATTAAATGAATACATTGATTTAAAACGAAGAAAAGAACAGCAAAATATCTACTTAACTGAAGAAATTTATTCAAAACTTCAATATACAGACCGAGAATTGGATGCAGTTTTAAATAAAGATGAGATTTTCTATTTATTAAAAGATATAAAACTAGAATACAAAGAAGCCTTCTTTTTAAAATATTACTACGATTTTACATACGAAGAAATCGCTCTAATACTAGATATTCAAGTAAACAGCGTCAAACAAAAGTTACAGCGTGCACGTAAAGCAATTCACTCAAAAATAGGAGGAACACCTTAATGGATACTTCTTTAAAAGATGCATTAAAAAAGGCTAAAAGAAAACAGTTACTTAAAATCATCATTACCTCTATTATCGTTGTCATGGTGCTTATCCCTATCATTTATAAAGTTGGCAATTACTTTGCAGCGAAAAGCTCTACAAAGCTTCACGAACGACTCTTTTTACATAATGCAATTGCAGAGCCCAATGTCCATATTGATTCTCAAGTTACGAGTAATTCCTCTATGTTTGGTGGCAATATCGTATCTAATCGTTCTAAAAACATTAACGGTTACTTAGTGCGATGGAATACACTGACAAGCTCTTACGACTGGTTTCGTTCTAACATCGATTACAACGAGTTAATACCAGGTTCTTATTGGTCTAGTTCTAGTACCGAGTCTTACAATTATGATAAACAAACGAAAAATAAAGTTGCTACATTTTATAATCCAGCCATCAAGAAATATCATGATGGCGTCAAAAATGAATTAAGTGCAGTTTCAACAATGGATAACTATGTAGCAGAAGTTGCTATCTCTTTCGATAAAGCTTATACATTAAAAGAAATTCAAAAGAAACTACCAGATAACTTAAATATCGTATGGATATATATGGTCTCACCTATTAAAGATGAAAGCAGAGGTCCTTCCGGTATGCCAGTTTACGGATTTAATCCAGAAAAATCCCCTGAAGAAGCATACAAAAGGTTCTTTGATTCACTTAAACAATTCGATGACGATGGATATGACGAAGATATTCAAAAGTTTTTAAAATCAAACAAGGACAAACCATTCGATCAAGTGAAAATTTTAGGTGTTATGCTAACTGGGAGAACAGAAAACTTTAAGGCGTTAGAAAACCAAGACTTTATTCGCGGTGCTTCTGTAGGGGTGACTGCACAAGTTGTTCCTTATATAAAGCCAGAGAAATAATACGGAATGCCCATATGAACTTAAAGAGCATACATGAACCTGTTTACTACGGGAGCTATCCGCTACAATAGATAGCTCCTATCCCTGATTTATTGCTTAATTTTCAAAAATAAACTTCACAATATTGTATGTGCAATTTTATAAATAAGAAATCATAAATTTGTTCACATTATATCCATTGTGAATTTTCTCACAATGGATATATAATAAACGTGTAAATACAATATTGGAGGGATTTCAATGGTTATCAATTTTTTAAGAACTGATAAACGTGCTACTTTCATATTATTACTTTTACGGCTTTATATAGGATATACATGGCTCGCTGCTGGGATAGGCAAAGTCTTTGGACAATCTTTTGACGCAAGTGGCTTTCTAAAGGGTGCTATTGCTCAAGCATCAGGTGACCACCCTGCAGTACAAAGTTGGTGGGCAGATTTTCTTCAACATTTTGTCCTTCCAAACGCAGACCTATTTAGCTTTTTAGTTCAATGGGGAGAAATTTTAGTAGGTCTAGGTTTAATTTTAGGTGGATTAACAAAAACAGCTGCATTTTTCGGAATCATAATGAATCTTTCATTTTTATTAAGTGGAACTGTTAGTGTAAACCCAAACCTGCTTATTTTGACTATGTTCATTTTAGTTGCAGGGCAGAACGCTGGACGTATTGGATTAGATGGCTATGTTTTCCCTAAACTTTTCCGTAAAAACAACCACGGAACATATAAATTAAGTAAAACTGCGTAGTAACAGTTTACTTTTAAAATATAAATAAGAAAAAGAGCCTGAATATAGGCTCTTTTTCTTATTTATCCTAATTTAAACTTTTAACGAGCCACGAAAACCTCTGGCAGCATAATAAGAGTCTGCTCCATTGTGATACACGAAAACATGTCCGAAGCGATAATCGCAAAATAGAGCACCACCGAGTTCTCGAATATCTGAAGGTGTTTGTACCCAACTTGATGATTTCATGTCAAAATCCCCAAACTGTTGCAACTCTCGATATTGTTCTTCAGTTAGTAATTCAATGCCCATAGCAGTTGCCACATCAATAACGTTATTTTCTGGTTTATGTTTTTTTCTTGCCTCTAACGCTTCAAGATCATAACAAAGACTTCTGCGGCCCTTAGGACTCTCCTTTGAACAATCATAGAAAGTATACTCGTCCTTCTCTTCATTATAACCAACAACATCCGGCTCACCGCCAGTTACTTCCATTTCATGAATTGACCACAATTTTTCAGTATTAGTAGCCAGCTTCGCTTCAATCTTAGCCCATTCAAGACCTTCATGGCGGTTCATGTTTTTCTCAAAACGAGCTTGTAATACTTTTAGTAGTTCTTCACGTTGTTCTACAGATAACTCATTTTTATTCTCTGTCATATTAGTCCTCCGAATTACGTTTCCTTATAATCATTTACATTTTTTCAATACTGGTTTGCATGCAGTTTACAATAAATTATATAATTTGTTGTATCTCTTTTTCAACAATCTGACACGATTGCACAACAAAAAATCCCTGTGTGGATATCCATTATATAGTACTAAAATCTTTCGTACTATCCCCAAGAATATAGTGTGAAAACCACATCAAATTCTGCTTCATAATAGCTACATTCATTCCTGGTTGATTAGGACTATATGCCATTCCTTTAAATATAATTAACTCTGTATCGACTTCCATATCTCTTAACCCTTCATATAGCTCATATGCATTTGTAATTGGAATTCTTGCATCCTTTTCCCCATGTTGAATTAAGGTAGGCGTACAGGCTGATTTAATATATGTCATTGGTGATGTTTTCCTATATATATCCGGATCATTCCATGGAGTATTTCCTAAATACATGCTAATAAAGTAAGGGATATCTGTATTTACATAATGGGTACTCCAGTTAGTGATTCCGCCCCCAACTGAAATAGCTTTAAATCTATCACTAAATGTAGAACAGAAAGCTGATATATATCCTCCGTTACTCCATCCCATAACTCCTACTCTCTCTTTATCTACCATCCCCTTTTCAACTAGTTCATCCACTCCAGATATAATATCATCATAATCAGCAATTCCTTGTTTTCTATAGTTTGCTTTTAAAAATTCATTACCATAACCAGAACTTCCTCTATAGTTTGGTTCTAAAACGATAAAGCCTTTTTCGATAAATTGTTCAATCGGATATTTCTCATTAAAACAGTCTGAAAATATCGGAAAGGATGCCCAAGCTGGACCACCATGGATTACTACTAATAAGGGATATTTTTTATTTGCGTCAAACTCTACTGGAGTTGATAGAACACCCTCTATTTCAAGACCATCACTACTTTGCCATGAGATGATTTCCCTGTTGCTTTTAAGCTTGTCTTCGAAAAAGCTATTTTCATTCGTTATTTTTTTATAATCCAAATAGATTTCAAAGGTTTCATTTGTTATAGCCTTAGTATATGTTATATGATTTCCATCCCTTGTTATAGAGGCATCCATTATAAAGCTATCTACTTTTTCGCTTAACATTTCCACAGTGCCATCCTCACATAGCAATCCAATACGGTAATTCGTTTTATCCTGCCATCTAATTAAAATTCCTTTAGCTGTCCACTGCAATGGCATAACCGTACTATCAAAATTTGTTAAAGGTTGAATTACCTCTCTAGTATTCATATCATATATCTCTAATGTATTGTCTTGTATATGATTTCTATAGTAATCCTTCTCTCTTATGCTTGCTGAGTAACACATTTTATCGCCCTCAGGAGAAAAGCAGACGCTCGCTCCTAACAACTTATCTATATTCATCTTTTGTAGTTCCCCAGCTTCAACATCTAATATGTATAGATCACCATTCATATAATCGTTTAAACTTGGTGTAGCCATACATACAACCTTTTTCCTATCATTTGAAATATCAAAGTTATGTATATAAAAATCCTTACCGTCCGTTAGTTGATAAACACCGCTAACCTTCCGTTCCTGTTTATCGTTTTGTTTCACTTTTTCTATTTCAATGTAGTATAAACAATTATTCTGATGTTCCTTACCTACATGATGGAAATCTCCATATCGTTCCTTACGTTTCTTTATCTCCTCACATTCTTTTGACTGTGCAATATAATAAAAACCTTTACCAGTAGGCTCCCATTTGAATGTATTAACTCCTTCCTTCTCATCCGTAATTTGAACCTCACTACAACCGTCTATTGACTTAACAAAGATCTGATTTTTATTAGCTCCGTCACCGCCTGGACTAAGGTATGCAATGCTCTTAGAATCTGGAGACCATACTGGATGTGTACTATCTATATCCCCATTTGTTAGTCGGTAACTCTGCCCTTTATTTGTTTCATATATCCATACATGATTTCTATACGTATTGTCTTCCCAGTTAGCGCTCTTCTTAACAAATGCTACGTTTTTGCCATCATCACTTATGTTTGTACTTGATACGGCCGGTAATGAAATAATCTCTTCTATACTTAAATATGTTTTTGCTTTCACTTTCATATAATAAGCCCCCTTGTAATGTCCATGAATCTATCGGCTCTTCTCTTCATAATAAAGAAAATTGTTCACTGCTACTTAAAATAGTAACGAAAAATTCAGATAAATAAAAGTGGTTCTATTCCAAATCCGATAAAGTAAAATTTTAATTAGTAGGATTCTGTCCACCTACCAATTTTAGATGTTCTTTTTTGGCACAAAAATACCCCTTTAGATAACATATCTAAAGGGGTACAAATTCGTAAATTTATTTCAAATCCACAACTATATTTATTAACCTACTAATCTCCTACTCAACAGTAACAGACTTAGCTAAGTTACGTGGCTTATCAACGTCACATTCGCGGTGAAGTGCCGCGTAGTATGAGATAAGTTGGAATGGAATAACTGCTACTAGCGGTGCTAGTGCTTCGTGTACAGCTGGTAATACGAAGCTGTCACCTTCCATTTCTAAGCCTTTCATTGAGATAATACATGGGTTAGCTCCGCGTGCTACTACTTCTTTCACGTTACCACGAATTCCAAGGTTTACGTGCTCTTGTGTAGCAAGTGCGATAACTGGTGTACCGTTTTCGATTAAGGCGATTGTACCGTGTTTTAATTCTCCTCCAGCAAATCCTTCTGCTTGGATGTAAGAGATTTCTTTCAGCTTTAACGCACCTTCTAATCCTACGTAGAAGTCTACGCTACGTCCGATGAAGAAACAGTTACGAGTTGTTGCTAAAAATTGTTTTGCTAATGCGTCCATTTCTTCTTTTTGATCACAAAGTTCTATCATTGCATTTGCTACAAGTCCTAATTCGTGTGTTAAATCGAAATCAAGAACTTCGCCTTTTGCTTTAGCAATGTCCGCAGCTAAAATTGAAAGTACTGCAAGTTGTGCTGTGTACGCTTTCGTTGATGCAACTGCGATTTCTGGTCCCGCGTATAACGGAAGTGTGTAATCAGCTTCACGAGAAAGTGTAGAACCAGGTACGTTTGTAATCGTTAATGCTTTATGCCCCATTTCATTTGTTTGCACAAGTACTGCACGGCTATCAGCTGTTTCACCACTTTGTGAAATATAAATGAAGAATGGTCTTTCTGTTAATAATGGCATGTTATAAGAGAATTCACTTGCTACATGCACTTCAACTGGCATTTTTGCAAACTTCTCGATAAATTGTTTTCCAACAAGACCTGCATGATAACTTGTTCCACATGCAATGATGTAAATACGATCGCTATCTAAAATCGCATTGCGGATGTCTGCATTCAGTTCAATCTCGCCATTTTCATCTTGATACTTTTGAATTATATTACGGATTACAAGTGGTTGCTCATCGATTTCTTTAAGCATGAAATGAGGGTATGTTCCTTTTTCAATATCACTTGCGTCTAATTCCGCTGTAAACGGTGCACGTTCAATCGTTTCACCTTGTAAGTTTTTAATTGTAATACTTTCTTTCGTTACGATTACGATTTCTTTATCCATTAACTCAATAAATTGATCTGTAACTTGTAACATCGCCATAGCGTCGCTCGCCACAACATTAAAGTTGTCACCAACACCTACTAATAGCGGGCTTTTGTTTTTAGCAACATAAATCATGTTTGGATTTTCAGCATCAAGTAATCCGATCGCATAAGAGCCATGTAAAAGAGATAGCGTATTACGGAACGCTTCTTCTACACTTAATCCTGTGCTCACTTGTTGTTCCATAAGCTGTACGATAATCTCTGTATCCGTTTCACTTACGAACGTTACATCTTGTAAATATTCTTTTTTCACTAATTCATAGTTTTCAATTACACCGTTATGAACTAGTGTAAAGCGTTTTGATGTACTTTGATGCGGATGCGCGTTTACTTTGCTTGGAACACCATGTGTAGCCCAGCGTGTGTGACCGATTCCCACGCTTGCTGCTACGTTCTCATCTACGATTTCGCGAAGTTTTGCAATACGACCTTTTTCTTTGTATACAACAACACCGTTCTCTGCTTGTACTGCAATACCTGCTGAATCATATCCACGATATTCTAGCTTTTCTAAACCTTTTAATAAAATTTCCTTTGCATCTTGCTCTCCAATAAATCCTACGATTCCACACATGTTTAGTCGCCGTTACAAATGCTTACATTGCTCTGCGAACATGTAACGACATAGTCCGATACCATTTTTATTTATACTAAAAAACGGATTACATATTGCTAGCCCTGTAAGCTTGTAACGGCTTTCACCTTCCTCTCGATTGGGTTTAAGTCCGTATATACTTATACAGCTAGTTTGTATCCGTTCCTTTTCTCTCATCACACTTTCACCTTTGTCCACTAAGTCACCTTAATGATTTAAGTAAAAGCTTGCGGTTGTGATGAACAACCGGGAGTCATCCGCCGAAATCTCGATAAACTCCACCTCGTCAACTACACTACTTGTAGTTCTGGCGCTTCTATAATTTACAATATTTCCTTTGAGAAAAAGAACAAGACCATCTTATAACAAACATAGATAAACCGTCAATGAAATTTTTTTCATCGTCTATAAAACATATGAAAAAGGAGCACTTCTTGTGCTCCCTTTTCATAAATTTATTGAATTATTCAGCGCCAACTTCAGCTTTCACAACTTCTACAATACGATGTACATATGCGTCACAAACTTCTTGTGTTGGTGCTTCTGCCATTACACGAATAAGTGGCTCTGTTCCAGATGGACGAACAAGAATGCGGCCATCACCGTTCATTTCTTCCTCTACAACACGAATAATATCTTTAATTTTTTCATTTTCTAATGCTAGTTTTTTATCTGTTACACGAACGTTTACTAGTAATTGTGGGAATTTTGTCATCTCACCTGCAAGCTCAGATAATGGTTTTTTCGTCATTTTCATGATGTTCACCAATTGAAGTGCACTTAACATTCCATCACCAGTTGTAATGTAATCAAGTAAGATAATATGACCCGATTGTTCTCCACCTAAGTTGTAACCACCACGCTTCATCTCTTCCATTACGTAACGGTCACCAACTGCTGTTTTATCACTTGTGATATTGTTAGCTTCAAGTGCTTTGTAGAAACCTAAGTTACTCATAACAGTTGAAACGACTGTATTATGCTTTAATTGACCAGTTTCTTTCATGTACTTCGCACAAATAAACATAATTTGATCGCCATCAACGATGTTTCCTTTTTCATCTACAGCGATTAAACGGTCACCATCACCATCAAAGGCAAGACCGATATCAGCGCCTTTATCTTTTACTAATTTAGCTAATACTTCTGGATGCGTAGAACCTACTCCATCGTTAATGTTCATGCCGTTTGGTGAAGTTCCCATTGTTGAAATATCAGCCTCTAAATCCGCAAATAAGTATGGAGCTAAAGAAGACGTAGCACCATGCGCACAATCTAAAGCGATATGTAAACCAGAGAAATCTTCCTCTACAGTTTGTTTAATATATTGTAAATATTTTTGTCCGCCTTCAAAATAATCACTCACTTGTCCAAGATTCGTACCTGTTGGACGTGGTAGTTCATCAACTTCTTTGTCTAATAAAGCTTCGATTTCTGCTTCTTGCTCATCTGTTAATTTAAAACCGTCAGAACCGAAGAATTTGATTCCGTTATCCTGTACTGGATTATGAGATGCAGAAATCATAACACCTGCTTGTGCATCTAACGCTTTTGTTAAATAAGCAACACCTGGTGTAGAAATAACACCAAGGCGCATTACTTCTGCTCCAGTTGATAATAGACCTGCTACTAAAGCTCCTTCTAACATATGTCCTGATATACGTGTATCACGGCCGATAATTACTTTTGGACGATCTGTATCTTTTGTTAATACATAACCACCAAAACGTCCAATTTTGAACGCTAATTCAGGTGTTAACTCCTGGTTCGCAACCCCGCGTACTCCATCTGTACCAAAATATTTACCCATTATGATTCGCTCCTTTTTCTGGCTCTTTTTGATTATCTACTGTTGGCTCTTGACTAGTTTCTTTTTCTTTATCTTTATTTTGTTCCTGTTCCGTGTCAGGCTTAGGTTCAGGTTCAGGATTTTTTGGTTTTTCAGTTTGATTATCTTGGTTATTATTTGAATCTGGTTTTTCACCGTTACCCTGTACTTCTTTATCTGGATTTTCTTTCTTCACAATTGTGACTTTAGCACTTTTTTGCTTTGGCTCTATTGAAATATTACCAGGACCGCTCACTTGAATAGAAACATCCTTCGTCCCCGGAGATACATTTTGCAGATTAATGGCTGCTGTTATTTGAGCAGCTGTTATTTTATCTACTATACTTGTTTCTCCTGAAATATCAACGCTTATCTTCCCATCTTGCGGTGAAAGTAGCTGGGCCGTAACATCTTTAGAAAGTCCATTTTTTTGAATTGATATACCATCAATCGTTCTTGTTTTCGTTTGTTTTGTTTTTTGCACTCCTACCGAAACCTTCACTTGATTCGGTTTTGCACTTGTTACACCCTTTGGCAATAAAACAGAGGTATCGAATGTTGTAGACTCTGTCAATTGACTAAGATCTACTTCGACCCCCTCTATCGATTGTATATTATCCAAGATATCTTTTGGACCTGCTATTGTTACTTCTCTCGGCTCAATGCTAATATTTGTAACGGCCAATCCTTCTGGTAAACTCCCCTTTTTCGTATACGTTACAGGAACAGTTTTTTCAGTATTATTGGCCGTAGCTTGCGTCGCCACATTCAATGTTACACTAATTTTAGATGGACTCGTTCTTACATTTAAACGTTTTCCTTCTCTATTGTATAATGTAACTTCGGCTGTTTTTGTAACAGTTTTATTAACACCTTTTAAATCAATATACGCCTTAGCAGATGAAATACTTTCAATTTCTTCTTTCGTCCCAACTACCTCAACAGTATCAGGTTTAATGTTTGATTTTTCAAGAGTTGAACCCGCTGGCATTTGATCCTCATTTGATAATTTTAAGTCTACATGAACGTATTTTCTCGCTTTTTCATGTAGAGTAATTTTAATTGTTGATGGCTGAACTGTTCCTTTCACATCATCTGGAAGCCCGTTCGTTTTCAAAGAAACTTCATAAGTTCCTTTTTCGCTATCTCTCAAATCAACTGGTATATCAAATTGTTTTTTCGCTTTTGCTGTAGCAACTGCTGCTTTTGGGCCCTCTAACTTCACCTTAACGCCCTCTGACGGAATACCACTTACAATATATTTCTCTTCATCATACTTAAGGTTAATCCCATAATTAGTTAAGGTTTCTTTCGCATCATTTGCGAAAGGTAGTATCCCCGATGTCGTATTTTTTTCAGTTAAAGTCGCTGACATAAAAAGCATACACGCCAATAGTAATGAGATCCCTTTTAAAAACCAATGATTCTCCATTAACTTATCCATGACGCTTTCTCCTCCAATTCCATAAAGACGAAGAAGTCGTTTTTTCGCTCGCACTAAATTCAGCTAACAACATATCTTTCAGTTGTTCTGTCTTCAAATCACGATGCAACTTACCATTTTTCGTTAAAGAAATTTGGCCAGTTTCTTCCGACACAACTACTGTAATACTATCAGTAACTTCACTAACTCCCATTGCAGCGCGATGCCTAGTTCCTAGTTCCTTAGAGATAAACGGACTTTCCGATAACGGAAGATAACACGCTGCTGCTTTAATGGTACTTCCTTGCATAATAACCGCTCCATCGTGAAGAGGTGTATTAGGAATGAAAATATTAATAAGTAATTCCGATGATACGTGTGCATTTAGCGGAATACCTGTTTCCACATAATCACCCATACCGGTCTCTTTTGACAAAGTAATTAATGCACCAATTCTACGTTTCCCCATATATTCCGTTGCTTTCGCTATCGCTGTTGCAACGATTTCAGGTTCATCATCCTCATGAGTTCCAACACGCGAAAATAAACTCCCGCGTCCTAGCTGCTCAAGTGCTCTTCGCAATTCTGGCTGGAAAATAATAATAACGGCTAAAAATCCCCACGTTAATACTTGCTCAGTTAGCCAATAAAGCGTATGCAATTCAAGGAAAATACTGATCATCCGAACGACAATAATAACTGTAATCCCTTTTAAAAGTTGAACAGCTTTCGTCCCTCGGATTATGAGAATTAGCTTATATATAATAAACCATACAACGGCAATATCTAATACCGTACTAAGATATTTCAAAATGGTCGTATCTTCAAAAGGCATGCTAACCCTTCCTCCTACTTACGAGCAATTCTATCCATATATTGAAATATTGTTTTATGCTCTATCTGTATGTATTTCCAACAACTAGTTAATTATACCATACATGAAACAAACGACAATTACAAACAACCCCCCTTTAGTCTAAATTGGCAAGATGTCAAACATTATTATCGTACAGTATAATATAAATCATTATTATACGCTTATTTTCAAATAAAAAAAGCAACTTCTCAGTTGCTTTTCTTACATTTATTTTAGTTTTTCACCGAATAAAGAACCCATTAAAGCAACTGCCGTTGTTGCCGTTCTGTTTCGCTCATCTAAAATCGTATTTACTTCAACAAACTCAGCAGATGTGACAATATCAGCTTCCGCTAACATTTCCATTGCTAAATGGCTTTCACGATAAGATAGGCCACCAATTACAGGCGTTCCAACTCCTGGTGCATCATGAGGATCAAGACCATCTAAATCTAATGATAAATGTACACCATCAGTATGAGATAAATAAGCGATTGTTTCTTCCATAACAGCCGTCATACCCATACGATCAATCTCGTGCATCGAGAATACTTTAATACCTTCATTGCGAATAAAGTCTTTTTCTCCTTCATCTAATGCACGTGCACCGATAATTACAACATTCTCTTTTTTCACCTTTGGATATGCCCCGTATAAATCTACAAGCGTTTGATGTCCATACCCTAAACTTGCTGCAAGTGACATGCCATGAATATTTCCAGATGGTGAAGTTTCTTCTGTATTTAAGTCACCATGTGCATCGTACCAAATAACACCTAAATTTTTATAATGTTTCGCAACACCAGCTAATGTACCAATTGCGATACTATGGTCACCACCTAATACAAGTGGAAAACGTCCCTCTTCTATAATATGATCCACCTTACTTGCTAATTCGTTACATACAGTTGCAACTTGTGTAAGGTTTCTTAAGTTTGTATTTACATCTGCTTCTTTTTCTCTCTCTATACATATATCTCCTATATCTTTAACGTCATATCCAATTTCTTCAATTCTTTCAATTACGCCTGCATAACGGATTGCACTCGGCCCCATATCTACCCCGCGACGCATCTGTCCTAAATCCATTGGAACTCCAATAACTGAGATTTCTTTTTTCATAGATAGTATCCCCCTTTTATGCCTTCACTAAATATTTTAAATCTTTTATATAGTCTGACTCAACTCGACATTTTTCTGTATGGATATACAAATTATTCACTTATATTCGCTTTAAAAACCAAATTTCAAGACTATTCTATGTATAAAGTTAACTTAATGAAACAACTACCATCATTATTATTAAATAATAATAAAAAACACTCCTACATTTAGAAGTGTTTTTCTGATGCTATTTTCCATACTGCGGCAATATTCTTTGCTGTCATTTCGATATTCTCTTCCGCTACTTTATATGCCTCTTCTAATGTCATAGGACTCGCTGTAATACTAAATACTGCATCGATTCCTTTTTCATGAACAGCTGGATAATTCGGAGATACAGATCCTCCAATAGCGATGACAGGAATACGAAAATGCTTTGCACGCTCCGCAACACCTACAGGGGCCTTTCCATATGCTGTTTGTTCATCTATTCTCCCTTCGCCAGTTATAATTAAATCTGCACCTTCTATATGCTTATTAAAATTTGTATAGTCTAATACAATTTCAATTCCTCTCCGCAAGCTTCCCTTTAACACTGCAATAACAGCTGCTCCCATTCCTCCTGCGGCTCCTGCGCCAGGTATTTCAGATACGTCGCAAGATAAATATTGTTTAAGGATATTCGCATAATGCTTTAAATTCTCATCCAGCTCTTTCATCATCTCTGCATTCGCACCCTTTTGCCTCCCAAATACGAAAGATGCTCCCCTTATTCCAACTAACGGATTATCTACATCACATGCTGCTTCTATCTTTATATGCATTAAGCGTGAATCCATGCATGAAAAATCAATAGCGACAATCGAATGTAATGTTCCTCCAGATGGCTCTATTACTTCCCCTTTCCCATTTATAAACCTGACTCCTAAAGCTGACAACATACCTGCTCCGCCATCATTTGTAGCACTTCCGCCAAGTCCTAAAATAATGTGCTCAGCTCCTTCGTCTAGCGCATGTAGTATAAGTTCTCCTGTTCCTTTAGTCGTTGTAATAAGTGGGTTTCGCTTTTTAACCGGAACATGTTGTAATCCTGATGCTGCTGCCATTTCAATAAACGCTGTCTTTTTATCTTTAGACATACCGTAAAAGGCTTGTACACGTTCTCTAAGCGGTCCTGTCACATGAAGGGGTATCATTCTTCCATCTGTAGCATCCACAAGTGAATCAACCGTTCCTTCACCTCCATCTCCAATTGGTATTTTTACGTACTCTGCTTTAGGAAAAATTGCTCCAAATCCTCTTTCAATAGCTTCACATACTTTTATAGCTTTTAAGCTTTCTTTATATGAATCAGATGCAATAACAACTTTCACAATTATCCCCATCCTTTATTTTCGCGTTTTCTCCATTTTAAATGACAAATATGAAAGTTGTCTTTTTAAACACAAAAAAAGCTTACATCATATGATGTAAGCTTTTTTATTTAGATGGAGCCTAGCGGGATCGAACCGCTGACCTCCTGCGTGCAAGGCAGGCGCTCTCCCAGCTGAGCTAAGGCCCCTTAGTAATAAAGCGGAAGACGGGATTCGAACCCGCGACCCCAACCTTGGCAAGGTTGTATTCTACCACTGAACTACTTCCGCGAAAATGGTGAGCCATGAAGGATTCGAACCTTCGACCCTCTGATTAAAAGTCAGATGCTCTACCAACTGAGCTAATGGCTCGTAAATGGCTGGGCTAGCTGGATTCGAACCAGCGCATGACGGAGTCAAAGTCCGTTGCCTTACCGCTTGGCTATAGCCCATTAATATTTACTAGTATGGTTATCTTTTCAAAAAAATAAACCCTCTCAGGTTATTTTTAAAAAAATGGTGGAGGGGGGCAGATTCGAACTGCCGAACCCGAAGGAGCGGATTTACAGTCCGCCGCGTTTAGCCACTTCGCTACCCCTCCGACATTTAAAATATATATGGTGGAGGATGACGGGATCGAACCGCCGACCCCCTGCTTGTAAGGCAGGTGCTCTCCCAGCTGAGCTAATCCTCCAAAAGTGGTGACCCGTACGGGATTCGAACCCGTGTTACCGCCGTGAAAGGGCGGTGTCTTAACCACTTGACCAACGGGCCAAAAATTTAAAAACTTTTTCCAAGCTTCCAACCGGGCTTGAACCGGTGACCTCTTCCTTACCATGGAAGTACTCTACCAGCTGAGCTATGGAAGCATAATGGCTCCGCAGGTAGGAATCGAACCTACGACCGATCGGTTAACAGCCGATAGCTCTACCGCTGAGCTACTGCGGAATAATATAAGCCTGGCAACGTCCTACTCTCACAGGGACAAGGTCCCAACTACCATCGGCGCTAGAGAGCTTAACTTCCGTGTTCGGTATGGGAACGGGTGTGACCTCTCTGCCATCATTACCAGACTTTTATCATTATGCACATTCTTTTCAGAATGTCAAAAGGAATTTTAATATATATTCCTTCAAAACTAGATAACATTGCTACATATTATATGGTTAAGTCCTCGATCTATTAGTATTCGTCAGCTCCACATGTCACCATGCTTCCACCTCGAACCTATCAACCTGATCATCTTTCAGGGATCTTACTAGCTTACGCTATGGGAAATCTCATCTTGAGGGGGGCTTCATGCTTAGATGCTTTCAGCACTTATCCCTTCCGCACATAGCTACCCAGCTATGCCCTTGGCAGAACAACTGGTACACCAGCGGTGCGTCCATCCCGGTCCTCTCGTACTAAGGACAGCTCCTCTCAAATTTCCTACGCCCACGACGGATAGGGACCGAACTGTCTCACGACGTTCTGAACCCAGCTCGCGTACCGCTTTAATGGGCGAACAGCCCAACCCTTGGGACCGACTACAGCCCCAGGATGCGATGAGCCGACATCGAGGTGCCAAACCTCCCCGTCGATGTGGACTCTTGGGGGAGATAAGCCTGTTATCCCCGGGGTAGCTTTTATCCGTTGAGCGATGGCCCTTCCATGCGGAACCACCGGATCACTAAGCCCGACTTTCGTCCCTGCTCGACTTGTAGGTCTCGCAGTCAAGCTCCCTTATGCCTTTGCACTCTACGAATGATTTCCAACCATTCTGAGGGAACCTTTGGGCGCCTCCGTTACACTTTAGGAGGCGACCGCCCCAGTCAAACTGCCCACCTGACACTGTCTCCCGGGTCGATAAGACCCGTAGGTTAGAATTTCAATACATTCAGGGCGGTATCCCACCAGCGCCTCCACCGAAGCTAGCGCTCCGGTTTCAATGGCTCCCGCCTATCCTGTACAAAATGTACCAAAATTCAATATCAGGCTACAGTAAAGCTCCACGGGGTCTTTCCGTCCTGTCGCGGGTAACCTGCATCTTCACAGGTACTATAATTTCACCGAGTCTCTGGTTGAGACAGTGCCCAAATCGTTACACCTTTCGTGCGGGTCGGAACTTACCCGACAAGGAATTTCGCTACCTTAGGACCGTTATAGTTACGGCCGCCGTTTACTGGGGCTTCAGTTCAGAGCTTCGCTTACGCTAACCCCTCTCCTTAACCTTCCAGCACCGGGCAGGTGTCAGCCCCTATACTTCGCCTTACGGCTTCGCAGAGACCTGTGTTTTTGCTAAACAGTCGCTTGGGCCTATTCACTGCGGCTTTCCGTTAAGAAAGCACCCCTTCTCCCGAAGTTACGGGGTCATTTTGCCGAGTTCCTTAACCAGAGTTCTCTCGCACACCTTAGGATTCTCTCCTCGCCTACCTGTGTCGGTTTGCGGTACAGGCACCTTTTATCTCGCTAGAAGCTTTTCTTGGCAGCGGGGAATCAAAGACTTCGCTCCATAAGGAGCTTCCCCATCACAGCTCAGCCTTCACGATAAGCGGATTTGCCTACTTATCAGCCTAACTGCTTGGACGTGCACAACCAATCGCACGCTTCTTCTATCCTTCTGCGTCCCTCCATTGCTCAAACGATAAAGAGGTGGTACAGGAATATCAACCTGTTGTCCATCGCCTACGCCTGTCGGCCTCGGCTTAGGTCCTGACTAACCCTGAGCGGACGAGCCTTCCTCAGGAAACCTTAGGCATTCGGTGGACGGGATTCTCACCCGTCTTTCGCTACTCATACCGGCATTCTCACTTCTAAGCGCTCCACCAGTCCTTCCGGTCTGACTTCACTGCACTTAGAACGCTC
This sequence comes from Bacillus cereus group sp. MS39, assembly GCF_040448665.1. NCBI lineage: Bacteria > Bacillati > Bacillota > Bacilli > Caryophanales > Bacillaceae > Bacillus > Bacillus cereus group sp. MS39. Next base: position 5,236,051 of record NZ_CP123058.1, read on the forward strand.
CCCTACCACTGATACCATTGGTATCAATTCGCAGCTTCGGTGGTGTATTTAGCCCCGGTACATTTTCGGCGCAGAGTCACTCGACTAGTGAGCTATTACGCACTCTTTAAATGGTGGCTGCTTCTAAGCCAACATCCTAGTTGTCTAAGCAACTCCACATCCTTTTCCACTTAATACACACTTTGGGACCTTAGCTGGCGATCTGGGCTGTTTCCCTCTTGACTACGGATCTTATCACTCGCAGTCTGACTCCTAAGGATAAGTCATTGGCATTCGGAGTTTGACTGAATTCGGTAATCCGATGAGGACCCCTAGTTCAATCAGTGCTCTACCTCCAAGACTCTTACACTTAAGGCTAGCCCTAAAGCTATTTCGGGGAGAACCAGCTATCTCCAGGTTCGATTGGAATTTCTCCGCTACCCACACCTCATCCCCGCACTTTTCAACGTGCGTGGGTTCGGGCCTCCATTCAGTGTTACCTGAACTTCACCCTGGACATGGGTAGATCACCTGGTTTCGGGTCTACGACCACGTACTAAACGCCCTATTCAGACTCGCTTTCGCTGCGGCTCCGCCTCTTCAGCTTAACCTCGCACGGGATCGTAACTCGCCGGTTCATTCTACAAAAGGCACGCCATCACCCATTAACGGGCTCTGACTATTTGTAGGCACACGGTTTCAGGATCTCTTTCACTCCCCTTCCGGGGTGCTTTTCACCTTTCCCTCACGGTACTGGTTCACTATCGATCACTAGGGAGTATTTAGCCTTGGGAGATGGTCCTCCCAGATTCCGACGGAATTTCACGTGTTCCGCCGTACTCAGGATACATTCAAGAGAGAACGAAGTTTCGACTACGGGGTTGTTACCCTCTACGACGGACCTTTCCAGGTCGCTTCGTCTACCTCGTTCCTTTGTAACTCCGTATAGAATGTCCTACAACCCCAAGAGGCAAGCCTCTTGGTTTGGGCTATGTTCCGTTTCGCTCGCCGCTACTCAGGAAATCGCATTTGCTTTCTCTTCCTCCAGGTACTTAGATGTTTCAGTTCCCTGGGTCTGTCTTCCTTACCCTATGTATTCAGGCAAGGATACCATACCATTACGTATGGTGGGTTTCCCCATTCGGAAATCTTCGGATCAAAGCTTACTTACAGCTCCCCGAAGCATATCGGCGTTAGTCCCGTCCTTCATCGACTCCTAGTGTCAAGGCATCCACCGTGCGCCCTTTCTAACTTAACCAAACTAAAATTAAAAAAATATGAGCTACACTGTTATCTAGTTTTCAAAGAACATACATTTATATATGAGAGATAGTTCTCTCAAAACTGAACAAAACGAAACACGGAAACTTATATTGATGAACAGCGTTCATCAATTCTCCATAGAAAGGAGGTGATCCAGCCGCACCTTCCGATACGGCTACCTTGTTACGACTTCACCCCAATCATCTGT
>NZ_CP123058.1:5240000-5300000 GCF_040448665.1 Bacillus cereus group sp. MS39
ATCTTTTACGAGCACAAGATGTTTTTACAAAACTTGGTGTGAAACAAGTCAAACTATTACGTCCACCTAGTGGAGACTTTAACAAAGCAACACTTAAAATAGCAGAATCACTCGGATACACCATCGTCCATTGGAGTAATAACTCAAACGACTGGAAAAACCCAGGTGTAAACAATATCGTTTCCAATGTCTCTACTAATTTAAAAGGTGGAGATATCGTCTTATTACATGCATCCGATTCTGCCCTTCAAACAAATAAAGCTTTACCACTGCTTCTGCAAAAATTAAAGAGTGACGGATATGAGCAAATATCGGTATCACAACTTATTTCTAACACAAGTACAAAAAGTAAAGATGTAAGGTAATTCTTTTCCCTCGTGCCTTCACACATAAAAAGCTCTACTACCTATCATGAAGGTAGTAGAGCTTTTTTCATCCCGATATTTATATTCGTACAACCACCCTGCATAAAAACTCAAAAATCTCTCTTACTTAAGCCGACTTACTCACCTTTCCAATTAAACGATGTAATATAAGTAACTGATATGCATTACATAATAAAAGTGGTATCACCATTAAATACAACCAATCTGTGTCATTAATACGAAGCGCTGGTACCCACTCAAGAATTGTTACAACAACCATAAAGAACAAAGCGGGCACAAATGCCTTTCTATTCGTTTCTTTACTTTTTATGTAAGCAACAATCGCCCCAAACATAAATAATACACCTGCAACAAGTATGTTATTCCCTAACGAAACTTCCCCATTTGCAATCAATATGGATCTTAAATACACGAAATCAAATAAAACGAATGCAATAAAGAAGAGCTGGACTGCATTCCATAAAGAAGGTGACCTAAACATCCCCAGTCCAAAACGATGGATTGTTAAATAGGCAAAGAACCCCATTTGACTTATAACACTAAAAATAAATCCTACACCCATCAACCAGAAGGAAACTGCTAAAATCTCCTTTCCGTCGAAATTTTGAAAAAATTTAACGTACTTGTCCCACTCCAAAACAAATCCAATAATGACCGTGCTAATCCCACCAAGAAACAACGTCGTAAAAAACAGTCGTACCCACTTGCGGCTATTCACAACACATCCCCCATTATCCTTATATTTCTAATTAAATTGTATCAATGACAATTTCAAAAAGCTAGCCATGTTCATGTATAAATTCCTTAAAGATATTTATATTAAAAAGAGAGAACTGTGTTGAAAGGAGTTCCAACTTATGAAACGGATGCTGCTCGTTTTGACTTCTTCTTTTCTATTTCTTGTACTTGTAGCATGTGCACAAGGAAAAGAAGCAAAGTCCGAACTTGATTACGATCAAACGAAGAAAATGATTGTTGATATTTTAAAAACCGATCAAGGTAAGAAAGCCATTCAAGATGTGTTAACTGATGAAAAAATGAAACAAGCACTCATACTAGATGAAACAGTAGTAAAGAAAACGATTGAAGATGCAATGGTATCCGACAAAGGGCAACAATTCTGGGAAAAGCTCTTTAAAGACCCTGAGTTCTCATCGAAATTCGCTAAAAGTATGGGAAAAGAACAAACAACCTTAATGAAAACATTACTAAAAGACCCTGAATACCAAGCAGGCGTTATAGAAATTATGAAAAATCCTGAAGTAGAAAAAATGATGTTACAAACAATGAAGAGCAAAGAATACCGCCAATATTTACAACAAGTACTAACAGAAACTGCTGAAAGCCCACTCTTCCAAGCTAAGATGATTGATATTATTAGTAAAGGTGTACAAAAGGCCGAAAAAAGTGGATCTGATAAAAAAGAAGCAGGCGGTGAAGGTGGTTCCCAAGACGGTAAAAAGGAGCAACAGTAAAAATAATAATTATAATAATGAGTGGACAATATATGTATCGTCCACTCATTATTATTTTATTTTTGTGTGACAGCTATTTTATCAATTACTGTCTCAGCTATCGTACGATAAATAAGACCCGTCGTATGTGTATCTTCATATACTGAAGGCGCAAAGTCATCTTTATTCCAATCAGGTTGTTGAAGCGGGATTCGGCCAAGTACTTCTGTTTGAAGTTCTGTAGCTAATTTATCTCCTCCACCTCTTCCAAACACATATTCTTTTTCACCAGTTGTTTTACTTTCAAAATACGCCATATTTTCAACAACACCAAGAATACTATGTTCTGTACGTAAAGCCATGGCTCCAGCACGCGCTGCCACAAATGCCGCTGTTGGATGTGGCGTTGTTACAATAATCTCTTTACAAGCTGGCAACATTGAATGTAAGTCTAGCGCAACATCACCTGTACCCGGTGGTAAATCTAAAACTAAATAGTCTAAATCGCCCCACTCTACTTCTGTAAAGAAGTGATTTAACATTTTCCCAAGCATAGGGCCTCTCCAAATAACCGGTGCATTATCTTCTACAAAGAATCCCATTGAAATTACCTTTACACCTAGACGCTCCACTGGAATGATTCTATCTCCTCTTACAACAGGACGTTTTTCTATCCCCATCATATCCGGTACGCTAAAACCATAAATATCAGCATCAATGATACCAACCTTTTTACCTAAACGAGCTAAAGCAATGGCAAGGTTAACAGAAACTGTTGATTTTCCGACTCCACCTTTTCCACTCGCCACTGCTAAAAATGTTGTTTTTGAATTTGGTGACAATAAAGATTCAGTTTGCTCTTCTTCCTGTTCCGGTGCAAACTGAGCTAATTCCTCTTCTGTAAATTCTGCAAAGCGAAGCCCTACTGTTGCTGCCCCTAGTTCTTTTACTAACTTTACAATTCCAGATTGCAATTGCATTTGTTCCGCTGTACCGGTTTTTACAATTGCAATTTTAACACTTACATGTTCCTTCTCAGGCTTAACTGTTACCTCTTTAATTGCACCTGTTTCTTTTAACGTTTTATGTAAAAACGGATCTACAATCCCTTCTAACGCTTCCACTACTTGCTCTTTCGTTACCATTGTTAGCCCAGCCCCCTGTATGAAAAATAACGTAATGTTAATTAAATTTATCTCTCTTTATTTTTGAAATAAATGCGTTTACATTTCCAGTATAACATATTTTCGGAAAACTTCGTTAACGAGAGAAACTCAAAAAATCCTCCTTATTCTGGAGGATTCCCTTTTTCCGTGAAATAACGTAATATACCACGATATACTGCAGCCGCTACCTTTTGCTGATATTTCTCCGAATTTAACATATACCTTTCGTTTACATTCGATAAAAAGCCAGCTTCAATTAAAGCACCTGGTGTTTTCGCATACTTTAATAAATACACATGAGAAATTGTTTTAGCAGAACGATTCGTATTCTCTAAACTCGTTCTCAATTCAGCTTGTATAAATTTCGCAGCACGTTCATTTTCAACCGAAGAACGGTAGTAGAACGTTTGTGCGCCTTTCGATCCACTGCTAGTTAAAGCATTTAAATGAATACTCGCAAAAAAGTCTACATCAGGCTTATTAATAATCTCTACACGCTTTTTTAAATCCTCTGCTTTACGTCTACTATATGATTTTGTATCTTTCTGAGCTAAATCATAATCTCCCTCACGTGTTAAAATAACTAGTGCACCTTGTTCTTGTAAATAATCTTGTACCTTCTTTGTAATCTCAAGCGTAATATCTTTTTCTATAATATCTTTTCCACCAACAGCCCCTCCGTCTGGCCCACCATGCCCAGCATCCAATACAATCACTTTCCCCGACAAGGGTAAATTCCAAGCTCGCCACGATTTTGTAATTTGAAATTCTTGTTTAACTAAAAAAAACAAAACAACCGCAGCGAGTGCAAAAGAGATAATTCGAATTCTCTTCATACCTTTCCTCCTCCAGCTAGTCCCTCTAATTACTTATATGGGACAAGAGGAAAGTTTATGCTTGTCTTAATGAAGCTTTAATCGATATCTTCTTTCACCTTTTTCATATCCTTCCTGCCACCATAAGCCGATAAACTGCTGGCAAGATTCAAAAAGTAATTCCTCATCTTGTAACTTAATTTCCCGCATAGTCATGCTCGTTAAAAATTGAAATAGTGTTTCCGTTAATTGTTGCTCTTCTTCTAAGGCTCTATATTTTACATCAAAGAATGATTCACCATAATAACCAAACTTACTGTATCTCGCTCCTAATAAATACGATTCTATCCCTAATTCAATACAGTAATCTTCATACTGACGATGAAGTTCCTGCATCTGAAAGGCATCCCTAATATTTGAACGTAATGTTTTTAATGATAATTCTCGCAGCATCTTCCGTTCATATTTCAACTGCTTTTCTTTTTGTTTTTCTTGTAAGCTGACAATGACATTCATAGCACTTATAAACCTCCCTAATACGTATTAGTCTAAACTTCTAAAGAAGAAGCATACGCGAGAGAATAGCACTAAAATATTCCAAACTACAAAAATTACAAAAGAGGAATGAAACATAAAAAAACCCCAACCAAAATGGTTGGGGTTTGTAGTTCGCAAAAATTAACGTTTTGAGAACTGAGGTGCACGACGTGCGCCTTTAAGACCGTATTTTTTACGCTCTTTCATACGTGCGTCACGAGTTAATAGACCTGCACGTTTTAGTGTTAGACGGTATTCTGGATCAGCTTTTAATAAAGCGCGAGAAATACCGTGACGAATAGCACCAGCTTGACCAGTGTATCCACCACCATTTACGTTTACAAGTACATCGTAGTTACCTAAAGTTTCTGTTGCAACTAGAGGTTGTTTCACTACTTCACGTAATGCAGCAAATGGGATATAGTTTTCAAAATCACGACCGTTAATGATAACGCGTCCTTCGCCTGGAACTAGGCGTACGCGCGCTACTGAACTCTTACGACGTCCAGTGCCATAGTATTGAACCTGTGCCAAAGTAAGCCCTCCTTTAATTGATTATCCGCGAAGTTCGTAAACTTCTGGTTTTTGTGCTTGGTGTGGATGCTCTGCTCCAGCATACACGTTTAATTTCTTAGATACTTGACGTCCTAAACGTCCTTTTGGAAGCATCCCTTTAATTGCAAGCTCTAACATTTGTACAGGGTAGTTTGTACGCATTTCTAGAGCTGTTCTTTGTTTAAGTCCACCTGGGTGGTTAGTGTGACGGTAGTAAATTTTATCGTTTAATTTATTACCTGTTAAATGAATTTTTTCAGCGTTAATAATAATTACATGATCACCCGTGTCAACGTGTGGTGTAAATGTAGGTTTGTTTTTACCGCGTAAAATAGATGCTACTTCAGTAGATAGGCGACCTAAAGTTTGACCTTCAGCATCAACCACATACCATTTACGCTCAACTTCGTTAGCTTTTGCCATAAAAGTCGTACGCATGTGTTTCCCTCCTCGTTATCTTTTCCATAGAAAAAATCTATTGTTTATCTTAAACACGATTTCCTTCCGGGGCTAATCGTGGTTTTAGAAACAATACCATATGTTATGATATACTTTTGAGTTTCTAATGTCAAGCAAATGTTACACCAGGATTAGTTGTTATAGTTTACCTGCCATAAGTAAAGTCCATGACCTGGAGCCATCTTTCCAGCAAACTGACGATTTTGTTTCGCTAAAATCTCTGAAATGCTATCAGGATCAAGCTTTCCTTGCCCTACGCTAAGTAACGTACCAACAATAATTCTGACCATATTATATAAAAATCCATTACCTACAAAACGAAAAATTAATTCATCGCCTTGCTCAATTAACTCAATTTCATAAATCGTTCGCACTTTATCTTTTTTGTCAGTTTTTGCCGAACAAAAAGAAGTGAAATCATGCGTTCCAATAAAATAAGGAATCGCTTTTCTTATAGAGCTTATTTCGAGCGGATATGGATATTGATATACGTAATTTCTACGGAATACATCCGCAGTCTTTGATAATAATACACGATAACGATATTCTTTTCTCTCGACACCGTAACGCGCATGAAATTCTTCTGTTTTTTTCTCTACCTGTCTGATAACAATATCATCTGGCAACATTGTGTTTAATGCATTACTCCATTGCCACTCTTCAAGAGACAACGGTGTATCAAAGTGTATGACTTGTCCTTTAGCGTGAACAGTAGAATCCGTTCTGCCCGATGCCTGAACACGAACAAGTTCTCCTTTATGCAATTTCTGCAAAGCTTTCTCAATCTCTTGTTGAACAGTACGATGCTGCGGCTGAATTTGATAACCACAAAAATGCATGCCATCATATGCAACCGTACATTTTATTCTATCCATTTCTCTATTCTCCATTACGATCGCACCCATGCCAAAATACAAGCTAAACAAAGTAAGCTTATAATCGTTACTGTATCGCTTGTTTTCCAGCGTAGTTGCCTAAATTTAGTACGTCCTTCGCCATTTTGATACCCACGTGCTTCCATAGCAATTGCTAAGTCCTCAGCACGCTTAAAAGCACTGATAAATAGAGGAACGAGTAGTGAGATAATAGCTTTTATCCTATCTTTTATCGGTCCTCCTGCGAAATCAATACCACGTGAAGCTTGTGCCTTCATTATTTTACTTGTTTCATCCATTAATGTCGGAATAAAACGAAGTGAAATTGACATCATTAATGCGATTTCATGAACAGGAACTTTTATACGTTTCAACGGCTTTAATAACGTCTCCAAACCATCTGTAATCTCAATAGGTGTCGTCGTTAACGTTAATAATGTCGTCATTAAAATAATAACGAAGAATCGTATAGAAATGTATATCCCTTGCTCTAATCCTTTTTCATGTATCGAAAACCAACCAAGCTGGAATAGTACTTCCCCTTCTTTATTTGTAAAAATATGCAGGAAAAATGTAAAAAGAAAAATCCATAGAATTGGTTTTAAGCCCGAAAGTACATAACGAATCGGCACTTTTGCAAAAAATAAAGCAATGAGTGCATATAAAAATAAAAATCCATATGAAATCGCATTATTTGCTAAGAAAACAACAAATACATATAAAAAGACAATCAGCAGCTTCGTACGTGGATCAAGTTGATGAATAAGAGACTTCCCTGGAATATATCTTCCAATAATCAACTGCTGCATGATTCATGACCACCTTTTCGTAACACCTGCACAACTTCATGAGTAAGATCCTCTAAAGATAAGGTAGCCTTTGGGATTGAAATGCCAAACTTCTCTTCAATTGCACGTTTATACTTTAAAGACATAGGAAGATCCACGCCAATTTTCTCTAGTTCATCAGCATGTGAAAATACTTCCTCTGCACTTCCTTGCAAAAAGACCGTTCCTTTATGCATGACTACAATCTGCTCCGCATACTTAGCAGCATCCTCCATATTATGTGTTACTAGGATAACTGTAAGACCTTTTTCCTTATGCAGCTTATAAAACATCTCCATAAGTTCATTCTGCCCTTTTGGATCTAGTCCTGCTGTAGGTTCATCTAATACAAGCACTTCGGGTTCCATCGCCAATACACCCGCTATCGCAACACGCCTCATTTGCCCACCACTTAACTCAAACGGTGAACGTGTTAACAGTTCTGGCTCTAACCCTACAAGTTCAATTGCCTCTCTTGCCTTTTGCTTCGCTTCTTCTACAGATACCCCAAAATTAGTAGGGCCGAAACAAATATCCTTCTCCACAGTCTCTTCAAACAACTGATGTTCTGGGAATTGAAAGACAACCCCTACCTTTTTACGTAGTGGCTTTAGCTTTTTTTCTTTTTTTCCTGCCGAAATGAAATGTTCACCAATTTGAACTGTGCCATTCGTCGGCTGCAATAAACCATTTAAATGTTGAATCATCGTCGACTTACCTGAACCAGTATGACCGATAATGGCATAATAGCCCCCACTTGGAAACGACACGTCTACATCATAAAGTGCGCGTCTTTCAAATGGAGTTTTATATTGATAACGATGTTCTACTTTTTGGAATGTAATCTCCAAAGTTCGTTCACCAAGCTTTCCATTGTAAGATGCGTATTTTGCAAGAGAATTTCATTTCTTTTTAATAATTCTGCTATTTTCACTGAAAATGGTACATCTAATCCAATTTCTTGGAGCATATGAGAGGACTTGAATATTTGCTTTGGAGTCCCTTCCTCTAATATTTCTCCCTTATTTAAAATAATGACACGGTCTGATTGCGCCGCTTCTTCTAAATCGTGCGTAATTGATAACACGGTAATACCTTTTTGATTAACAAGTTGTCTAACCGTTTCTACTACTTCACGTCTCCCTTGAGGATCTAGCATTGACGTTGCTTCATCTAATATCAAAATAGATGGCTGAAGTGCTAAAACGCCTGCTATTGCCACTCGCTGCTTTTGCCCACCAGATAACGAATGAGGTTCATCATTAAGAAATTCTTCCATACGGACAAGTTTGAGGGCCTGATCTAATCTTTCTACCATTTTCTCTCTTGGCATTCCGATATTCTCTAAGCCAAAAACAACGTCGTCTTGCACTGTCGTTCCAACAAATTGATTATCTGGATTTTGAAATACCATCCCAATTTGTTTTCGAACATCCCATACCGTTTCCTCTGATAAAACCATTGTATCATTTACTGTAATAGTCCCTGCTTCCGGCAAAAACAAACCATTCAATAATTTTGCAAGTGTAGACTTCCCTGAACCATTTTGTCCAATAACAGATACCCATTCTCCCTCATACAAGGAAAATGAAACATCTTTTAATGCATAAGTGGCTGCCCCAGGATATTGAAATGATATATTCTCTGTCCGAAGTTTCTCTTTTTTCAATACAAGGCACCCTTTCCTTCGCCAAGTTAGCCTATTTTTATATTTAAAAAAAAGGGCCATGACCAGTTTCTTGAAAAGAACTGTCCTGCCCTTTTAATTATCATTATACTAACTCGATAATTACCATTGGTGCTGCGTCTCCGCGACGTGGACCAATTTTTGCAATACGAGTGTATCCGCCTTGGCGCTCAGCATAGCGTGGAGCTACATCAGCGAATAATTTTTGAAGTGCATCTTGACCAGTCTCAGCGTTAGCTACTTCATTGCGAATGAAAGCTGCTGCTTGACGACGAGCGTGAAGATCTCCGCGTTTACCTAAAGTGATCATTTTTTCCACTACAGAACGAAGTTCTTTTGCACGAGTTTCTGTCGTTTGGATGCGCTCGTTGATAATTAAATCAGTAGCTAAATCACGTAACATAGCTTTACGTTGCGCACTTGTACGGCCTAATTTTCTGTATGCCATTCGTAGTTCCCTCCTTTGTTGATGGGTTTAAATCCTCAGTCGTCTTTACGTAAACCTAAACCTAATTCCTCAAGTTTATGTTTAACTTCTTCTAAGGATTTACGTCCTAAGTTACGAACTTTCATCATATCTTCTTCTGTTTTGTTCGCAAGCTCTTGTACAGTATTAATTCCTGCACGTTTTAGGCAATTATAAGAACGAACAGAAAGATCTAGTTCTTCGATAGTCATCTCAAGAACTTTCTCTTTTTGATCTTCTTCCTTCTCGACCATAATCTCAGCATTTTGTGCTTCATCAGTTAAACCAACAAAGATATTTAAATGCTCAGTTAAGATTTTGGCACCTAAAGAGATAGCTTCTTTTGGCCCGATGCTTCCATCCGTCCATACATCAAGCGTAAGCTTATCATAATTAGCCACTTGTCCGACACGTGTCTTTTCCACTTGGTAAGTCACACGTGATACTGGAGTATAAATAGAATCAATAGGAATTACTCCTATTGGTTGATCTTCGCTTTTATTTGCATCAGCTGGCGTATACCCACGGCCACGCTTTGCAGTTAAACGCATGCGGAAATGCGCATTTTTTGCTAACGTTGCAATGTGTAAATCTGGATTTAAGATTTCTACATCACTATCGTGAGTAATATCAGCAGCTGTGACAATACCTTCGCCCTGCACATCAATTTCCAACGTCTTCTCTTCTTCAGAGTAGATTTTAAGAGCTAACTTTTTCAAGTTTAAGATGATCGTCGTAACGTCTTCTACTACGCCCTCAACTGTTGAAAATTCATGTAATACGCCATCGATTTGGATAGCAGTAACAGCGGCACCAGGGAGTGAGGATAAAAGAATACGACGTAAGGAGTTACCCAAAGTAGTACCATATCCACGCTCAAGCGGTTCAATTACGAATTTACCATATTTAGCATCTTCGTTAAGTTCAACCGTTTCGATTTTCGGCTTTTCGATTTCAATCATTAACTAAACCCTCCTTCAAAACGTCGAAACCCCGGTTAAACAAAGGGATACCCCCTGTCTAACCGAAAGTCCCCCTTAGGCAGTTCCCGATTGTGCACAACAAGCGATGTTTCTGTACGAAATTTCTCGATAATGCATCATATCCATTATAGACAAAAGGGAAAATTCTATACAGAAAAATTACACACGACGACGTTTTGGTGGACGACATCCATTATGAGGAACTGGAGTAACATCTCTAATTGCTGTTACTTCTAGACCTGCAGCTTGAAGAGCACGAATTGCAGCTTCACGACCAGCACCAGGACCTTTAACAGTAACCTCTAAAGTTTTTAAACCGTGCTCCATTGCAACTTTAGCAGCAGCTTCAGCAGCCATTTGCGCAGCGAATGGAGTAGACTTACGAGATCCACGGAAACCAAGTGCACCAGCACTAGACCAAGAAAGTGCGTTACCATGAGTATCTGTAAGTGTTACGATTGTGTTGTTGAAAGTAGAACGAATATGAGCTATACCAGCTTCAATATTCTTTTTCACACGTTTTTTACGAGTGTTTGTTTTACGTGCCATTGTTAGTTCAACCTCCTTTACTTATTATTTCTTTTTATTTGCTACTGTACGACGTGGACCTTTACGTGTACGAGCATTGTTTTTAGAGTTTTGACCACGAACTGGTAAACCACGACGGTGACGAAGACCACGGTAAGAACCGATCTCCATTAGACGTTTAATGTTAAGAGATACTTCACGACGAAGGTCTCCCTCAACTTTAATACGATCGATGATATCACGGATACGTCCTAGTTCGTCTTCCGTTAAATCACGAACTCGTGTTTCTGAAGAAATACCAGCTTCAGTTAGAATTTTTTCAGCAGTTGTGCGACCAATGCCGAATACGTAAGTTAAAGAAATAACAACGCGTTTGTCTCGAGGAATATCTACACCTGCGATACGTGCCATTCTGAATGCACCTCCTTCTGATTAACCTTGTTTTTGTTTATGTTTAGGGTTTTCACAAATAACCATTACTTTTCCACGTCTACGAATAACTTTACATTTTTCGCAGATTGGTTTAACTGACGGTCTTACTTTCATGTCTCGAACCTCCTTAAAGATTACGGAGTGCTATATTATTTAAAACGGTACGTAATACGACCACGATTTAAATCGTACGGAGATAATTCTACCGTAACTTTGTCTCCTGGTAAAATACGAATGAAGTTCATACGGATTTTACCAGAAACGTGAGCCAATACGACATGCCCATTCTCTAATTCTACTTTGAACATAGCATTTGGCAACGTTTCAAGAACGGTACCTTCGACTTCAATTACATCATCTTTAGCCATTCAATAGTTCTCCCTTCTTCAAATCAGTAACATTTTACACTGCTCTGAAATCCCGGAGAGCCAGCTACTTATAAAGTGGTAAGGATTTCGTATCCTGCTTCTGTAAGAGCAATCGTGTGCTCAAAGTGTGCACACCATTTACCATCTACCGTTACCACTGTCCAGTCATCAGATAGTGTTTTTACATATCGTCTTCCTTGATTCACCATCGGCTCAACACAGATGACCATTCCCGGCTTTAATCTAGGGCCTCTATTTGGTGGACCATAGTGCGGGATTTGAGGGTCCTCATGTAAGTCTTGCCCGATTCCGTGACCAACATACTCCCTAACGATCGAGAACCCATTCTCTTCAGCATGGGTTTGAACCGCATGTGAGATATTTGATAATCTTTCGCCTGGTTTTACTTGTTCTAGACCAAGATACAACGATTTTTCTGTGACATCAAGTAGCTTTTGAACAGATTCAGAAATGTTTCCAACTGGATACGTCCATGCAGAATCTCCATGGTACCCATTGTATTTCGCACCAATATCGATACTGATGATATCGCCCTCTTCGAGCTTGCGCTTCCCTGGAATTCCGTGTACAAGCTCTTCATTTACAGAAGCACATATGCTCCCCGGAAATCCGTTGTATCCTTTAAAAGATGGCGTAGCACCATATTTTTGAATCGTCTTTTCCGCTATTTGATCGAGCTCTTTCGTTGTAATTCCTGGAGTAATATGCTGTTTCAACTCTTGATGAGTTAAAGCAACGATCCTGCCAGCTTCTCGCATGATTTCTATCTCGCGAGGAGTTTTGCAGATGATCATTACGCTAAGCCTCCGATGAGAACATCGATATCAGCAAATACTTTATTGATATCTTGCTCACCATTAATGCTTTGTAAGTAACCAAGCTCCTCGTAGAAATCAAGCAAAGGTTTTGTTTGCTTAATATTTACATCTAAACGATTTGCCACAGTTTCTTCATTGTCATCAGAGCGTTGATATAATTCGCCACCACATTTATCGCACACATCAGCTTTTGCTGGTGGATTGAATTCTAAGTGGTAAGTCGCACCGCACTCTTTACAAATGCGACGGCCTGTAAGGCGTGTTAATAACAACCCTGAATCCACATTAATGTTTAAAACATAGTCGATTTTTTTACCAAGATCTTTCATAATCTCTTCAAGAGCTGATGCTTGTGCAACAGTTCGTGGGAAACCGTCTAGTAAGAAACCTCTTACGCAGTCTTCTTGACTTAAACGTTCACGAACGATTCCGATTGTAACTTCATCTGGAACAAGTGCACCTTTATCAATAAAAGATTTTGCTTGTAGACCCATTTCAGTTTCAGCCTTCATAGCTGCACGGAACATATCTCCTGTTGAAATGTGAGGGATGTTATACTTGGCAACAATCTGTTCGGCTTGTGTACCTTTACCAGCACCAGGAAGCCCCATTAAAATTAAGTTCATCCTTGTTCCCCCTCAGAGTACATGAGCATGTAGGGAAGACAATTCTTCCCACTTACTCATTGCTTGATAAACCCTTTGTAATGGCGTTTTACCAGTTGACTTTCTAGCTGCTTCATTGTTTCTAAAGCAACGCCGACAACGATTAACATACTCGTTCCACCAATCTGTGCAGATGGAGGAAGATTTCCCAATTTCGTAAAGATAACTGGTAAGATTGCAATCGCTGCTAGGAAAATTGATCCTACAAAGGTCAAACGATACAAGATTTTTGTTAGATATTGTTCCGTATTCTTACCCGGACGAATACCTGGAACATATCCACCTTGTTTGTTTAGATTCTCTGACATTTGCTCTGGATTAACCTGAACAAACGCATAGAAATATGTGAAGGCTACAATGAGCGCAACATATATGATCATTCCCACTGGGTGAGAATAGTTAAAGTTTGCAATGATCCACTGCGATACATCATGATTCGGGAAGAACTGTGCAATAGTTGGAGGCGTAATTAAGAATGAAACAGCAAAAATGACTGGAATAACACCCGCACTATTTACCTTAAGCGGTAAATGTGTGTTTTGTGCTCCAGCATGATTCCCATTCCCTCCTGTTACACGCTTCGCATATTGAATTGGGATCTTTCTAACAGCCTGTTGAATGAAAATAACACCAACAATAACCGCTAGCACAGCTAGTAAGATCAATGCAACTTTAACGATACTCATGAACAATTGATCTCCGATATTTTGAAACTGTTGTTGATACACTTGAGATATAACACTTGGGATCGCTGCGGCAATACCGCCAAAGATAAGGATGGAAATACCATTACCTACACCTTTAGCTGTAATCTGTTCACCTAACCACATTAAAAATGCAGTACCAGCAGTCAGTACCGTAGCAATGTATAAATAAGTGCTCCAACCAGGATTCAAAATTAATTGCCCACCTACCATACCGTTAAAACCGATTGACATACCAAACCCCTGAATAAACGCAAGAACAATTGTAAAGTAACGCGTGAATTGCGTTAGTTTACGACGGCCCATTTCACCTTGCTTCGACCATTCCGAAAATTTAGGAACAACATCCATCTGCAATAATTGCACGATGATGGATGCTGTAATATACGGCATGATTCCCATCGCGAAGATGGAGAAGTTTTTCAAGGCGCCACCGCCAAATGTATTTAGGATACCTAAGGCATTTAATTGATCTTGTGCTTTCAGTACGTCTCCATTTGTAAATGGCACTGGGATAAACGTGCCAATCCTGAATACGATTAACATCGCTAAAGTGAATAATATTTTACGTCTTATCTCAGCAACGCGCATAAAGTTGGAGATTGTACGAAACATTAGATCACCTCAACTGATCCGCCAGCTGCTTCAATTGCTTCTTTAGCACTTGAAGAGAACTTGTGCGCTTTAACAGTTAATTTTTTCTCTACTGCGCCGCTTGCAAGAATTTTAACACCGTCGTTTAACTTGCTGATAACGCCAGTTTCCAGCAATAATTCAGGTGTTACTTCTGTACCATCTTCAAAACGATTTAACGTTGATAAGTTTACAATAGTAAACTCTTTACGGTTAATGTTTGTGAAGCCGCGTTTTGGTAAACGACGGAATAATGGAGTTTGACCACCTTCGAAGCCAAGACGAACACCGCCACCAGAACGTGCGTTTTGTCCTTTATGACCTTTACCAGCAGTTTTACCGTTACCAGAACCGATACCACGACCGACACGGTTACGTACTTTACGAGAACCTTCTGCAGGTTTTAATTCATGAAGTTTCATTCCCAGGCACCTCCTTATATTAATGAGTTATCCTTAAGCTTCTGTTACAGTTATAAGGTGAGAAACTTTGTTGATCATACCAAGAATAGCAGGAGTTTCTTCCTTAACTACAGTTGAATTCAACTTTTTAAGACCTAAAGCTTCTACCGTCGCACGTTGATCTTGTGGACGACCAATTACACTACGAGTGAGGGTAATTTCTAACTTTTTCGCCATTTGTTTTCCCTCCTTAACCTAGTAGCTCTTCTACAGATTTACCGCGTAATTTTGCAACATCTTCAGCGCGCTTAAGTTCGCTTAATCCGTTCACAGTAGCGCGAATCATGTTGATTGGTGTGTTAGAACCAAGAGATTTCGAAAGAATATCTTGTACACCAGCTAATTCAAGTACCGCACGAACAGGTCCACCAGCAATAACACCAGTACCTTCAGCAGCAGGTTTTAAGAATACTTCACCAGCTCCAAAATGACCGTTGATTGTGTGTGGAATTGTTGTACCAACTAATGGTACAGCGATTAAGTTTTTCTTAGCGTCTTCGATAGCTTTGCGGATTGCGTCTGGTACCTCTTGTGCTTTACCAGTACCGAATCCAACATGACCGTTTTTATCGCCAACTACAACTAGTGCAGCAAAGCGGAAACGACGACCACCCTTAACAACTTTCGCGACACGATTTATCGTAACTACACGTTCTTCAAGTTCTAATTTACTTGGGTCAATGCGATGCATCAATTTTCCCTCCTTTGACCATTAAAATTGTAATCCAGCCTCACGAGCAGCCTCAGCTAGAGCTTTAACACGGCCATGGTATAAGTAACCACCGCGATCGAATACTACTTCTTTAACGCCTTTCTCTACAGCACGCTTAGCAACTGATTCTCCTACTTTCGTAGCAGCTTCAGTATTGCTAGTACCGTTAAGAGCAAGGTCTTTATCAAGAGTAGATGCACTTACTAACGTTACACCATTTACATCATCAATAACTTGAGCGTAAATATGTTGGTTAGAACGGAACACGTTTAAACGTGGACGTTCTGCAGTACCAGTAAGTTTAGCACGTACACGTGCATGTCTTTTCTTACGAGTCGCATTTTTATCAGCTTTAGTGATCATTCTTGTCACTCCTTTCTCTCACCTAACGGGTTTACTTAGCAGTTTTACCTTCTTTACGACGAACAACTTCGCCTTCGTAACGAATACCTTTACCTTTATAAGGCTCAGGAGCACGTACAGCACGGATGTTAGCAGCAAATTCGCCAACACGTTGCTTGTCGATACCTTTGATTACGATTTTAGTTGGTACAGGTACTTCAACTTCAAGACCTGCTTCCGGAGTCATTTCTACTGGATGAGAATAACCTACGCTTAATACAAGTTTATCTCCTTGTTTTTGAGCACGGTAACCAACACCGACTAATTCAAGTCCGCGTGCGAAACCTGTAGTTACACCTTCAACCATGTTTCCGATTAAAGCACGAGTTGTACCGTGTAATGCACGGTGTTCCTTCTGTTCAGATGGACGCTCAACTGTTAGTGTATTTTCTTCAATTTTGATAGACATATCAGCATTGAATTTACGAGTTAATTCACCTTTAGGGCCTTTTACTGCTACAGTATTGTCTTCTGCAATTGTAATAGTAACACCTGCAGGGATTTCAAGAATCTTTTTACCAATACGAGACATGTGGTCACACCTCCGTTCGTTTTAAATATATATTACCAAACGTATGCTACTACTTCTCCACCAGTTTGTAATTGACGAGCGTCTTTGTCTGTCATTACTCCCTTAGATGTAGAAACAAGAGCGATACCTAATCCGTTAAGTACACGTGGTACTTCATCAGCTTTAGCGTAAACGCGTAAGCCAGGTTTACTGATACGTTTTAATCCAGTGATTACACGTTCATTGTTTGCACCATATTTCAGGAAAATACGAAGGATACCTTGTTTGTTATCCTCGATGTATTCTACATCACGAATGAAACCTTCACGTTTTAAAAGTTCAGCGATCTCTTTTTTGATTTTAGAAGCAGGAACCTCTAATTTCTCATGACGTACCATGTTCGCATTACGGATGCGAGTAAGCATGTCTGCAATTGGATCTGTCATCACCATGTGTTTTACCTCCTTCCCATTTGTGGGTTTTACCAACTAGCTTTTTTAACACCAGGAATTTGACCTTTATATGCAAGTTCACGGAAACAAATACGGCAAAGCTTAAATTTGCGGTATACAGAATGCGGACGACCGCAGCGTTCGCAACGTGTATACTCTTGTACTTTAAACTTAGGAGTACGCTTTTGTTTCGCTATCATAGATTTTTTAGCCACGTTTTCGCCTCCTCTACTTAGCGTTGGTTTCCATTATTTTTGGAATGGCATACCGAATTGTGTTAAAAGTTCACGAGCTTCTTCATCAGTTTTCGCTGTAGTAACGATTACGATGTCCATACCGCGGACTTTGCTTACTTTATCATAATCAATCTCAGGGAAGATAAGTTGCTCTTTAACACCTAATGTGTAGTTCCCACGACCATCGAATGATTTCTTAGAAACACCACGGAAATCACGTACACGTGGTAAAGAAACTGATACTAATTTGTCGAAGAACTCATACATTTGCTCGCCGCGTAAAGTTACTTTCGCACCGATTGGCATACCTTCACGAAGACGGAAACCAGCGATTGATTTTTTAGCACGAGTTACAACAGGTTTTTGACCTGCGATTTGTGTTAATTCTTCTACTGCATTGTCTAAAGCTTTTGAGTTAGATACCGCGTCACCAACACCAGTGTTGATTACGATCTTTTCGATTTTCGGTACTTCCATCACAGATTTATAGTTAAACTTGCTCACTAGAGCAGGAGTAATTTCCTTTTGGAACTTCTCTTTAAGGCGATTCAATGAAGTGACCTCCTTTCTTAAGAAAATTATTTATCTAATAATTCACCAGATTTTTTTGCAATACGAACTTTTTTACCATCTTCTACTTTGAAGCCTACGCGAGTAGGTTCACCTGTTTTCGGATCTAAAACCATAACGTTAGAAACGTGAATAGGTGCTTCTTTAGTAATAATTCCACCTTGTGGATTTAATTGAGATGGCTTAGAGTGTTTTTTAACGATGTTAACACCCTCAACGATAACACGGTTTTGCTTTGGGAAAGCCACAAGGATAACGCCTTGTTTTCCTTTGTCTTTTCCAGTGATTACCTGTACTTTATCACCTTTTTTTACATGCATCTTAATTCTGCACCTCCTTAGCAAGGCAATACCTTAAATTATAGAACTTCTGGAGCTAAAGAAACGATCTTCATGAAGTTGCTATCACGTAATTCACGAGCTACTGGTCCGAAGATACGAGTACCACGTGGGCTCTTATCGTCTTTGATGATAACCGCTGCGTTTTCATCAAATTTGATATAAGAACCGTCCGGACGACGAGCTCCGCTCTTCGTACGTACCACTACTGCTTTAACAACGTCACCTTTTTTAACAACGCCACCTGGTGTTGCTTGTTTTACCGTAGCAACGATAATGTCACCAATGTTAGCATATTTACGACCAGAGCCGCCTAATACTTTAATTGTTAAAAGTTCACGTGCACCAGAGTTGTCAGCAACTTTCAAACGAGATTCTTGTTGGATCATGTTATGAAACCTCCCTTCGGACTAAAAATTCCGATTCGTCTATTTAGATAATAACCGCTTCTTCAACGATTTCAACTAAACGGAAACGCTTAGTAGCAGAAAGCGGGCGAGTTTCCATGATTTTAACGATATCGCCAAGTTTCGCTTGGTTTTGCTCATCATGGGCTTTGTACTTCTTAGAATACTTAACACGTTTTCCGTACAAGGAATGAGTTTTGTAAGTTTCAACTAAAACTGTAATCGTTTTGTCCATTTTGTCAGACACAACACGACCAGTATAAACTTTGCGTTGGTTACGTTCGCTCACTATGCAAACCTCCCCTCAATTTATCGATTAATTCCGATCTCTCTTTCACGAACTACAGTTTTCATACGAGCAATTGCTTTACGCACTTCACGAATGCGAGTTGGATTCTCTAATTGTCCTGTAGCAAGTTGGAAGCGAAGATTGAACAATTCTTCCTTTAAAGCTTTAACTTTTGTTTCGATTTCGGCAGTGGTTAATTCACGAATATCATTAGTTTTCATTAGATTCACCACCATTTTCTTCACGTTTTACGAATTTACATTTCACAGGTAACTTGTGAGCTGCAAGACGTAATGCTTCGCGTGCTACCTCTTCAGATACACCCGCGATTTCGAACATAATTTTCCCAGGTTTTACTACTGCTACCCAGCCTTCTGGTGCCCCTTTACCGGAACCCATACGTACTTCTAGAGGTTTTGCAGTGTAAGGTTTAGAAGGGAAAATTTTAATCCATACTTTACCGCCACGTTTCATGTAACGAGTCATTGCACGACGAGCAGCTTCGATTTGACGGTTTGTAATCCATGAAGCAGCTTGTGCTTGTAAACCGAATTCACCGAAAGCAATTTCAGTTCCACCTTTTGCACGACCACGCATTTTACCACGATGCTCTCTACGATATTTTACGCGTTTTGGCATTAACATATTATTTTCCTCCTTCCTCAGAAGCTTTCTTTTTTGTAGGAAGGACTTCTCCACGGTAGATCCATACTTTTACGCCTAATTTACCGTATGTTGTATCAGCTTCAACTGCTGCATAGTCAATATCAGCGCGAAGTGTATGAAGTGGAACAGTTCCTTCACTGTAAGATTCTGCACGAGCGATATCAGCTCCGCCAAGACGACCAGAAACCTGTGTTTTAATACCTTTAGCACCTGCACGCATAGCACGTTGAATAACTTGCTTTTGTGCACGACGGAATGATACACGGTTTTCTAATTGACGAGCGATGTTTTCGCCTACTAATTTAGCGTTAAGATCAGCTCTCTTAACTTCTAAAATGTTGATGTGTACACGCTTGCCTGTTAATTGGTTAAGAGCTTTACGAAGTGCTTCAACTTCAGTACCACCTTTACCAATTACCATACCAGGTTTTGCAGTGTGAATTGTAACATTTACACGATTTGCTGCACGTTCGATTTCTACTTTAGCAACAGCAGAATCTTTTAAGCGTACAGTAATGTACTCACGGATTTTGATGTCTTCATGTAGTAATGTAGCATAATCTTTCTCTGCGAACCAACGAGATTCCCAGTCACGGATAACGCCGACACGAAGACCAATTGGATTAACCTTTTGACCCATCGATTATCCCTCCTTCTTTTCTGATACCACAACTGTAATGTGGCTTGTGCGTTTGTTAATTTGGCTTGCACGACCCATTGCACGTGGACGGAAACGTTTCAACGTTGGACCTTCGTCAACGAAAACTTTTTCAACAACTAGGTTGTTAATATCCATCTCATAATTGTGCTCTGCATTTGCGATTGCAGATTTTAAAACTTTCTCTACAACTGGAGAAGCAGTTTTTGGTGTGTGGTTAAGGATAGCAATCGCTTCACCCACTTGCTTACCTCGGATTAAGTCTACTACTAAACGAACTTTACGAGGAGCAATACGAACTGTTCTCGCTACTGCTTTAGCTTGCATTGAAGTGCCTCCTCTCATTATCTTCTAGTTTTCTTATCGTCAGCAAGGTGACCTTTATACGTACGAGTTGGTGCGAATTCACCTAACTTATGGCCAACCATATCCTCAGTGATGTACACAGGTACGTGTTTACGACCATCATATACAGCGATTGTGTGTCCGATGAACTGAGGGAAGATTGTTGAACGGCGAGACCAAGTTTTAACAACTTGTTTTTGCTCAGATGCAACTAATTTTTCCATTTTGCTCATTAAGTGATCATCGACAAATGGTCCTTTTTTTAAGCTACGAGCCATTTTGGTGCCTCCCTTCGTGATTGGCGTACGGTTCTAGAAATGAACCGTACTACAATCCCATTATTTTTTACGACGACGAACGATGAATTTGTCAGACGCTTTGTTTTTCTTACGAGTCTTGAATCCAAGAGTTGGTTTACCCCATGGAGACATTGGAGACTTACGTCCGATTGGAGAACGTCCTTCACCACCACCGTGTGGGTGATCAACCGGGTTCATTACAGAACCACGAACTGTTGGGCGTTTACCTAACCAGCGAGAGCGACCTGCTTTACCGATTTTGATAAGTTCGTGCTGTTCGTTACCTACTTGACCGATTGAAGCGCGACAAGCAGATAATACAAGACGTACTTCACCAGAAGTTAAACGTACAAGTACGTATTTACCTTCTTTACCAAGTACTTGAGCAGAAGTACCAGCAGAACGAACTAATTGTCCGCCACGGCCAGGCTTAAGCTCGATATTATGAACAACAGTACCTACTGGAATGTTGATTAATGGTAATGCGTTACCGATTTTGATGTCAGCTTCTGGGCCAGACATAACTTCCATACCTACTTCTAAAGATTTAGGAGCAAGAATGTAACGTTTTTCACCGTCAACGTAGTTAATTAATGCGATATTCGCAGAGCGGTTTGGATCGTATTCGATCGTAGCAACGCGTCCTGGAATTCCATCTTTGTTACGCTTAAAGTCGATGATACGGTATTGACGCTTATGTCCGCCACCTTGATGACGTACAGTAATTTTACCTTGGTTATTACGACCAGCCTTCTTGCTTAAAGGAGCAAGTAATGACTTTTCTGGTCTGTCAGTCGTGATTTCAGCGAAATCATTCGTAGTCATATTACGACGACCGTTAGTAGTTGGATTATACTTTTTAATTCCCATCTCAATTTCCCTCCTTCTTTAGTAAGAATTAAACACCTTGGAAGATTTCGATTTCTTTGCTGTCAGCAGTTAGCTTAACGATTGCTTTACGACGACGGCTAGTAAAACCAGCGTGACGACCAACGCGTTTTGCTTTCGGCTTGTAGTTCATGATGTTCACTTTTTCTACTTTAACACCAAAGATCGCTTCAAGAGCATCTTTAACTTCTGTTTTATTAGATTTAACGTCCACATCGAACGTGTATTTTTTTTCAGCCATCATTTCCATAGAACGTTCAGTGATAACTGGGCGCTTAATGATATCACGAGGATCTCTCATTATGCAAGCACCTCCTCTACTTTTTCCACTGCCGCTTTTGTCATGATTAGCTTATCATGATGAAGCACGTCTAAAACGTTTACGCCATCAGCAGTGATTACTGTTACTCCAGGGATATTGCGAGCAGATAACTCTACAGATTCGTTTGCATCCGCAGTTACGATAAGAGCTTTCTTCTCAACAGTTAATCCTTTAAGTACTGCTAGCATGTCTTTTGTTTTTGGTGCATTTAACACTAGGTCTTCAAGAACTACAATGTTGTTCTCAACTACTTTAGTAGCTAATGCAGATTTGATTGCTAAACGACGAACCTTCTTAGGAAGTTTGTACGCATAGCTTCTTGGTGTAGGTCCGAATACCGTACCACCACCACGCCATTGAGGAGAGCGGATAGACCCTTGACGAGCACGTCCAGTTCCTTTTTGACGCCATGGTTTACGACCACCACCACGAACTTCAGAACGAGTTTTTACTTTGTGTGTACCTTGACGTAAAGATGCACGTTGCATCATTACAGCTTCGAAAAGTACAGCTTCATTTGGTTCGATACCGAAAATAGCTTCAGCTAATTCGATTTCACCAACCTGTGAACCAGTTTGGTTATATACAGTAACTTTTGGCATTGGAATTCCTCCTTCCTATTGTGAATTATTTGCTAACCTTCACAGCGCCTTGAACAACTACAAGAGATTTCTTAGCACCTGGAACGTTACCTTTTACTAGTAATAAGTTGCGCTCAGTGTCAACTTGAACGATTTCTAAGTTTTGGATAGTAACTTGGTCTCCACCCATACGTCCAGCAAGTTTTTTGCCTTTGAATACACGGTTCGGAGCAACTGGGCCCATTGAACCTGGACGACGGTGATAGCGAGAACCATGAGACATAGGTCCGCGAGATTGTCCGTGGCGTTTGATAACACCTTGGAAACCTTTACCTTTAGAAATTCCTGTTACGTCAACGATTTCACCTGCAGCGAAAACTTCAACTTTTACCTCTTGACCAACCTCTAATCCGTCCACGTCTGCATCGCGGATTTCGCGAATGAAGCGCTTAGGAGTTGTAGATGCTTTAGCAGTGTGGCCTTGTTCAGGTTTGTTAGTTAACTTTTCACGTTTATCTTCAAATCCTAACTGGATTGCATTGTAGCCATCAGTTTCAGTTGTTTTCTTTTGAAGAACAACGTTTGGATTAGCAGCGATAACTGTTACTGGGATTAACTCACCGTTCTCAGCAAATACTTGAGTCATACCGATCTTTCTTCCTAAGATTCCTTTGGTCATGAGTTACACCTCCTACATTTTTAAGTTATATGAATTATAGTTTGATTTCGATATCTACACCAGACGGTAAGTCTAAACGCATTAATGAATCTACTGTTTGTGGAGTAGGACTCACGATATCGATTAAACGTTTGTGTGTGCGCATTTCGAATTGCTCACGAGAATCTTTGTACTTATGAACAGCACGAAGAATTGTGTAAATAGTCTTCTCAGTTGGTAATGGGATCGGACCAGAAACTGTTGCCCCAGAACGCTTAGCTGTTTCTACAATTTTCTCAGCTGATTGATCAAGAATACGGTGATCATAAGCTTTTAAACGGATACGAATTTTTTCTTTTGCCATTATTTTCCCTCCTTCGTTCGCCTATTTCTAAAATAGACCTTCTCCATGGAAATTTCCCCACACCATGCCATGGCAAAGCGGCCGGGTGTGTCAGCAACCTTCCACTTCATCGCAGTCAAAGACCAACATTGTCTATTATACAATGTTATTCGTCTAGATGCAAGCATCTTTTTGTTTGCATCTGCTTTTCTCTACTTTTGCTATTATACATGGCACTTTAAAGAATTTCAAGTTTTCATCCCACAGAATTCTTTTTACAGTTTCTGGATTTTAGTTTTATTGATTTTGTATTATTATAGAAGAAACTCGTCAAAATATAAAAAAATCATTTCATTCATCATATAAATACAAACAAAAAACCCAAGGGAAAATCCCTTGGGTTTTTTTATATCAGTTAAGATTACTCAACGATAGTAGCAACTACACCGTAACCTACTGTACGTCCACCTTCACGAATAGAGAATTTAGTTCCCTCTTCGATAGCGATTGGAGCGATAAGTTCGATAGTCATTTCGATGTTGTCACCAGGCATTACCATTTCAGTACCTTCTGGTAATTGGATGATACCAGTTACGTCAGTTGTACGGAAGTAGAACTGAGGACGGTAGTTAGCGAAGAATGGAGTGTGACGTCCACCTTCTTCTTTAGATAATACGAAAACTTCAGCTTTGAATTTAGCGTGAGCTTTTACAGAGCCAGTTTTAGCAAGAACTTGTCCACGTTGGATGTCTTCACGAGCAACCCCACGAAGTAAAGCACCGATGTTGTCTCCAGCTTGAGCTTGGTCAAGAAGTTTACGGAACATCTCTACACCAGTTACAGTTGTAGAAGCATTTTCTTCAGCAAGACCGATGATTTCTACTACGTCACCAACTTTAACGATTCCGCGCTCTACACGACCAGTTGCAACTGTACCACGACCTGTGATAGAGAATACATCCTCGATAGGCATTAAGAATGGTTTGTCAGTTTCACGTTCTGGAGTTGGGATGTAAGCATCAACTTCAGTCATTAATTCAATGATTTTTGCTTCCCAATCAGCTTCTCCTTGAAGAGCTTTAAGAGCAGAACCTTTGATTACAGGAATGTCGTCGCCTGGGAATCCGTATTCAGATAATAGGTCGCGAACTTCCATTTCTACTAATTCTAATAATTCTTCGTCGTCTACCATGTCGCATTTGTTTAAGAATACAACGATGTAAGGAACACCTACTTGACGAGAAAGAAGGATGTGCTCACGTGTTTGAGGCATTGGGCCATCAGCAGCAGATACTACTAAGATACCGCCGTCCATTTGAGCAGCACCAGTGATCATGTTTTTAACATAGTCAGCGTGACCTGGGCAGTCAACGTGTGCATAGTGACGAGTTTCAGTTTCGTACTCAACGTGTGCAGTTGAGATTGTGATTCCGCGCTCTCTTTCTTCTGGAGCAGCGTCGATTTGATCGTATCCGCGTGCTTCAGCACCACCAGCTTTTGCAAGAACTGTAGTGATCGCAGCAGTTAATGTAGTTTTACCATGGTCAACGTGGCCGATTGTACCGATGTTAACATGGGGTTTAGAACGTTCGAATTTAGCTTTAGCCATTCTAAATTCCTCCTTAGTTTATATAGGTTATTTTATATTTAGACTAGAAAGTGAAACTTACGTCCCACTTTCTAAGCTTACATAAGTAGTTATACTTGAACAATCGATAAAAATCAATTATTCACCTTTATTTTTTTTAATAATTTCTTCAGAAACAGACTTCGGTACTTCTTCATAATGATCAAATGTCATTGAGAATGTTCCGCGTCCTTGAGTGTTAGAACGTAATGCCGTTGCATAACCGAACATTTCAGAAAGTGGAACCATAGCGCGAACAACTTGTGCGTTACCGCGAGCTTCCATACCTTCTACACGTCCACGACGAGATGTTACGTCGCCCATAATGTCACCCATGTACTCTTCAGGAATTACAACTTCAACTTTCATCATTGGCTCAAGAATTACTGGGCTACATTTAGAAACCGCAGCTTTAAGTGCCATAGATGCAGCGATTTTGAACGCCATCTCAGATGAATCGACATCATGGTAAGATCCGTCAACTAACGCAGCTTTGATGTCAACTAGTGGATAACCAGCTAGTACACCATTTTTAAGTGAGTCTTCAAGACCCGCTCCAACAGCTGGGATGTATTCACGTGGAACTACACCACCGACGATTTTGTTTTGGAATTCAAAACCTTTACCTTCTTCATTAGGTTCAAACTCAATCCAAACGTGACCGAATTGTCCACGACCACCAGATTGACGAGCGAACTTACCTTCAACTTTCGCAGCAGCGCGGAAAGTCTCACGGTATGCTACCTGAGGAGCACCAACGTTTGCTTCCACTTTGAATTCACGACGCATACGGTCAACGATGATATCAAGGTGAAGTTCACCCATACCAGCGATGATTGTTTGGCCAGTTTCTTGGTCAGTGTGAGCACGGAATGTTGGATCTTCTTCAGAAAGCTTAGATAATGCTGTACCCATTTTATCTTGGTCAGCTTTAGATTTTGGTTCGATAGCTACAGAGATAACTGGCTCTGGGAATTCCATAGACTCAAGGATAACAAGACTCTTCTCATCACAAAGAGTATCACCAGTAGTAGTATCTTTTAAACCTACAGCAGCAGCGATATCACCAGCGTAAACTGTTGAAATCTCTTCACGGCTGTTAGCGTGCATTTGTAGGATACGACCTACACGCTCACGCTTACCTTTAGTTGAGTTTTTCACGTATGATCCAGAGTTTAACACACCAGAATACACACGGAAGAACGTTAACTTACCAACATAAGGGTCAGTCATGATTTTGAATGCTAAAGCTGCGAATGGTTCTTCATCGCTAGACTTACGTTCGATTTCTTCATCTGTATCCGGAAGAGTACCTTTAATAGCTGGTACGTCTAATGGAGATGGTAGGTAGTCGATAACTGCGTCTAACAGAATTTGAACACCTTTATTTTTGAATGCAGAACCACAGATTACTGGGAAGAATTCTACAGAAGTTGTAGCCTTACGGATACCAGCTTTAAGCTCTTCTACAGTGATTTCTTCACCTTCTAGGTACTTCATCATCATTTCTTCATCAAGCTCAGCTACCGCTTCAATAAGTTTTCCACGGTATTCTGCAGCTAATTCTTTGTGCTCTTCAGGAATTTCAACACGCTCGATGTCTGTTCCTAAATCGTTACCGTACATGTAAGCACATTCTTCAACAAGGTCAATGATACCATTGAACTCATCTTCAGCACCGATTGGTAACTGAATTGGGTGTGCGTTTGCTTGTAAACGATCGTGGATTGTTCCTACAGAGTATAAGAAATCTGCACCAATCTTATCCATTTTGTTAACGAATACGATACGAGGTACACCGTAAGTAGTAGCCTGACGCCAAACAGTTTCTGTTTGTGGTTCTACACCAGATTGTGCATCAAGTACTGCTACCGCACCATCAAGTACGCGTAAAGAACGTTCTACTTCTACTGTGAAGTCTACGTGTCCTGGAGTGTCAATGATGTTTACACGGTGACCTTTCCATTGAGCTGTAGTTGCAGCAGAAGTAATTGTGATACCACGCTCTTGCTCTTGCTCCATCCAGTCCATCTGAGATGCACCTTCATGAGTTTCACCGATTTTATGAATACGTCCTGTATAATACAGAATACGCTCAGTTGCTGTTGTTTTACCAGCATCGATGTGAGCCATGATACCAATATTACGAGTGTTTTCTAAAGAGAACTCTCTTGTCATTTGGTGTCTTGCTCCTTCCATATATGGATTGGATTTTTTTATTTTAAGTAGCAAAAAAGCCACTTTATATTGTTACACATGTCAGTATGTCCAGTACCCTCATTATGTAAAACGAGCGCCCAACGAAAGGGAGAGGCATTCTCCCTCTCCACACTTCCATAAGCGACAAATAAAGCGGTTTATGCTTACATTTATTTTACGTTGAATCCTACCAACGGTAATGAGCAAATGCTTTGTTAGCTTCTGCCATTTTATGAGTGTCTTCACGTTTCTTAACAGATGCACCAGCGTTGTTAGCTGCATCTAAGATTTCGTAAGCTAGACGCTCTTCCATAGTTTTTTCACCACGAAGACGAGCATAGTTTACTAACCAGCGAAGACCTAAAGTTGTACGGCGTTCTGGACGAACCTCAACTGGAACTTGGTAGTTAGCACCACCAACACGACGAGCACGTACTTCAAGAACAGGCATGATGTTCTTAAGAGCTTGCTCGAATACTTCCATAGGGTCTTTATCTGAACGTTCACGAACGATATCGAAAGCGTTATAAAGAATTGTTTGAGATTTACCTTTTTTACCGTCAACCATCATTTTGTTGATAAGGCGTGTTACTAGCTTAGACTTGTACATTGGATCTGGTAACACGTCACGTTTCGCAACAGGTCCTTTACGAGGCATATTGAGTTCCTCCTTTCATTATAAGTTTATTATTTTTTAGCAGGTTTTGGTCGCTTAGTACCATATTTAGAACGTCCTTGCATACGTTTGTCAACACCAGCTGTATCAAGCGCACCACGAACGATGTGGTAACGTACCCCTGGTAAATCCTTTACTCGACCACCGCGAATTAATACTACGCTATGCTCTTGTAGGTTATGACCGATACCTGGGATGTAAGCTGTAACCTCGATACCGTTTGTTAAACGTACACGAGCGTATTTACGTAACGCTGAGTTAGGTTTCTTTGGAGTCATTGTACCAACACGAGTACATACACCACGTTTTTGAGGTGCAGAGATATCAGTTGATTTTTTCTTTAAAGAGTTGAACCCTTTGTTTAACGCAGGTGATTTAGATTTCCATACTTTATCAGTACGACCATTTCTCACTAATTGGTTAATAGTAGGCATTTGATTATCCTCCCTTCGCATGTTTGTATGACCACATATCCAGGTGGTTCATTATTAGTTGAAAACAAAGTTTTTGCAAGGAAGAGCAAATGCTCTCTCCTCACAAAAACAGTTTTAACTTATTATTCCTATTGCTGAAGCTCCCACTTGAATCCCCGAAACTTTTCCAAGCTTACGAACTGATTCAACTTTGGTTATGGGTATGTTATGTTGCAAGGCAGTACGAATGATCATATGGGTTAACCGCATATCAGCATCTTCCGCAATAACAACTTCTTTAACTATACCATTTTTGATTGCCTCCAATGTACGTTTATGACCAACGACTACATTTTCAGCATTTGACACTTTTTGATAAGACATATAAATATCCTCCAAAGCATCGTTCAGGAGCAACCTTGATTATAGTAACATTTTGACTCATACAATGTCAACTAGGATTAACTGTTTTTATACAAAATTTACGACGGAAAATTTTACTGTTCCACATAAACTTCATCGTTTTCTACATTCATGTCACCTTGTGTTGTTTTTACAAGATCCACTTTGCGATAACGATTCATACCCGTTCCAGCAGGAACAAGTTTACCGATAATAACATTTTCTTTCAATCCTAGAAGCTCATCGCGTTTACCCTTAATCGCTGCATCAGTTAAGACACGTGTCGTTTCTTGGAACGATGCTGCAGATAAGAATGAATCAGTTTCAAGTGAAGCTTTTGTAATACCAAGTAGAACAGGTCTAGCCGTTGCTGGTTGTTTACCTTTCAGTAACACCTTCGCATTCGCATCAGTAAACTGATGGATATCTAGTAGTGTTCCTGGTAATACATCTGTTTCACCCGCGTCACTTACACGAACTTTACGTAACATTTGACGTACCATTACTTCTACGTGTTTGTCACCAATTTCTACCCCTTGCATACGGTATACTTTTTGAACTTCACGTAGTAAGTATTCTTGAACCGCCGTAATGTCCGTTACTTTTAGTAATTCTTTCGGATCAATAGAACCTTCTGTTAACTCTTTACCGTGGCTAATTGGCTGTCCTAAAGTTACTTTCAGACGCGCACCGTAAGGAATAGCATACGTACGAGCTTCAACTTCACCCTGTACAACTACTTCTTGGCGATCTTTAACATCGTTGATCGCTGCGATAACACCATCGATTTCACTGATAACTGCCTGACCTTTCGGGTTACGAGCTTCGAAGATCTCTTGGATACGAGGTAAACCTTGAGTGATATCATCTCCGGCAACCCCACCTGTATGGAACGTACGCATCGTTAACTGTGTACCTGGCTCACCGATAGATTGAGCTGCGATAATACCTACCGCTTCTCCTACTTCTACGTCTGTACCAGTTGCTAAGTTACGACCGTAACACTTCTTACATACACCGTGGCGAGTGTTACACGTGAACGCTGAACGAATGTTTACAGTTTCAACACCCGAATTTTCAACGATATGAGCGATATCTTCAGTAATTAGTTGGTTTTCACTAACTAATACTTCACCTGTTTCAGGATGTTTTACAGTTTTTCTTGCAAAACGTCCAACAAGACGATCATATAATGACTCAATTACTTCATTACCCTCTTTAATCGCACCAATTAATAGACCACGATCTGTTCCACAATCATCTTCACGGACAATTACATCTTGTGCAACGTCTACAAGACGACGTGTTAAGTAACCAGAATCGGCAGTTTTAAGTGCTGTATCGGCAAGACCTTTACGCGCACCATGCGTAGAGATGAAGTACTCAAGTACTGTTAAACCTTCACGGAAACTTGATTTAATTGGAAGTTCGATAATACGACCAGATGGATTGGCCATCAGACCACGCATACCAGCAAGCTGAGTAAAGTTTGATGCATTACCACGGGCACCGGAATCACTCATCATGAAGATTGGGTTGCGTTTATTCAAGGATTTCATCAGTTTTCCTTGGATAACATCTTTTGCATTACTCCAAATAGAGATAACGCGATCGTAACGTTCTTCTTCCGTGATTAAACCGCGACGGAATTGTTTAATTACATTATCTACTTTTGCTTGTGCTTCATGGAGAATTTCATCTTTTTCGCCTAATACAAGAATGTCAGATACCCCAACTGTAATACCAGCTTTTGTAGAGTACTTAAATCCTAAGTTTTTCATGCGGTCAAGCATGCGAGATGTTTCCGTAATTTGGAAACGTTTGAATACTTCCGCAATGATGTTACCAAGGATCTTCTTGCTAAATGGCGCCACTTCTTCGCGACTAGCAATAATTTCTTTAATGTTCGCACCTTTTTCAACGAAATACTCCGCTGGTGTTTCTTTTTCAAGGTTTGAGTTTGTCGGTTCATTAATATAAGGGAACGACTCTGGTAAAATTTCGTTAAATATTAATTTACCAACTGTTGTTAATAGAAGCTTACCTTTTTGCTCTTCAGTAAATGTTACATTATTTACTGAACTTGCAGCAACTGCAACACGTGTGTGCAGATGTACATATCCATTTTGGTATGCAAGTATTGCTTCGTTTGCATCTTTGAAGACCATACCTTCACCGATTGCGCCTTCACGCTCAAGTGTTAAGTAGTAGTTACCTAATACCATATCCTGAGATGGAGTAACAACTGGTTTTCCGTCTTTTGGATTCAAGATGTTTTGTGCCGCTAACATAAGAATACGAGCTTCTGCTTGTGCCTCTGATGATAACGGTACGTGAACTGCCATTTGGTCACCGTCAAAGTCCGCGTTGTATGCAGTACATACAAGTGGGTGAAGACGAATTGCGCGACCTTCTACTAATGTAGGTTCAAACGCCTGGATACCAAGACGGTGAAGTGTTGGTGCGCGGTTTAGAAGTACTGGATGCTCTTTGATCACAGATTCTAAAACGTCCCAAACTTCAGGTTGTACACGCTCGATTTTACGTTTAGCACTCTTAATGTTGTGTGCTAAACCTTTTCCAACTAACTCTTTCATAACGAAAGGCTTAAACAATTCAAGCGCCATTTCTTTCGGTAATCCACATTGGTACATCTTTAAGTTCGGTCCTACAACGATTACAGAACGGCCAGAGTAGTCAACACGTTTACCTAATAAGTTTTGACGGAAACGTCCTTGTTTACCTTTAAGCATGTGAGATAGTGATTTTAATGGACGGTTACCTGGTCCAGTAACTGGACGGCCACGGCGACCATTATCGATTAATGCGTCTACAGCTTCTTGTAACATACGTTTTTCGTTTTGAACGATGATGCTTGGTGCACCTAAGTCCAATAGACGTTTTAAACGATTATTACGGTTAATTACACGACGGTATAAGTCGTTTAAGTCAGAAGTAGCAAAACGTCCACCATCCAACTGTACCATTGGGCGTAGTTCTGGCGGGATAACTGGAAGAACATCTAGGATCATCCAAGATGGGTGATTTCCAGAGTTACGGAATGCTTCTAATACTTCTAGACGTTTAATAGCACGAGTACGGCGTTGTCCTTGCGCTGTTTTTAATTCTTCTTTTAAGAAGTCTACTTCTTTATCTAAATCGATGTCTTGTAGTAGCTTTTTAATCGCTTCCGCACCCATAGCAGCTTGGAATGTGCTACCATATCGATCACGATATGCACGGTATTCTTTTTCAGAAAGTAATTGCTTCTTATCAAGTGGTGTATCTCCACTTTCTGTTACAACATAAGAAGCGAAATAAATTACTTCTTCAAGCGCGCGAGGGGACATGTCTAAGACAAGTCCCATGCGGCTCGGGATACCTTTGAAATACCAAATATGAGATACAGGAGCAGCTAATTCGATATGACCCATACGTTCACGACGAACTTTTGCACGCGTTACTTCAACGCCACATCGATCACAAACTACACCTTTATAACGTACACGTTTGTATTTTCCGCAATGACATTCCCAGTCCTTTTGTGGTCCGAAAATACGCTCACAGAACAAGCCATCTTTTTCAGGCTTTAACGTACGATAGTTAATTGTTTCTGGTTTCTTAACTTCACCGTATGACCAAGAACGAATCTTGTCAGGTGAAGCAAGTCCAATCTTCATATATTCAAAGTTATTTACATCTATCAAGGGGCCTACCTCCCTTTTAGTCTACAGGTTATCCCAATTATTCTTTAGTTGTCTCAACTTCGACATTCAATTTATCTGCTGATTGATGATCATCGTCATCTTCTGTATCACGCATTTCGATTTCTTTATCGTCGCTAGACATCATTTTAACGTCCATACCTAAACTTTGCAGCTCTTTAATCAATACTTTGAATGATTCAGGAACGCCTGGTTCTGGAACATTTTCGCCTTTAACAATTGCTTCATACGTCTTAACACGTCCAACAACATCATCAGACTTCACTGTTAAGATTTCTTGAAGAGTATAAGCAGCACCGTAAGCTTCAAGTGCCCAAACCTCCATCTCACCGAAACGCTGTCCACCGAACTGAGCTTTACCTCCAAGAGGCTGCTGCGTTACAAGTGAGTATGGTCCAGTAGAACGAGCATGAAGTTTATCGTCAACCATGTGCGCAAGTTTGATCATATACATGACACCAACAGATACGCGGTTATCGAATGGTTCACCAGTACGTCCGTCATACAGGATTGTTTTCGCGTCATTTGCCATACCAGCTTCTTCAATCGTGCCCCAAACATCTTCCTCACGAGCACCATCGAATACTGGTGTTGCAATGTGAATACCAAGGTATCTTGCTGCCATACCAAGATGAAGCTCTAATACCTGACCGATATTCATACGAGATGGTACCCCTAATGGGTTTAACATGATATCGATTGGCGTACCGTCTGGTAAGTAAGGCATATCTTCTTCTGGTAAAATACGAGAGATAACACCTTTGTTACCGTGACGTCCGGCCATCTTATCACCTTCAGAGATTTTACGTTTTTGAACGATATATGCACGTACAAGTTGATTCACGCCTGGTGGCAATTCATCGCCATCTTCACGGTTGAATACTTTTACGTCTAAGATAATACCGCCACCACCGTGTGGTACACGTAGTGATGTATCACGTACTTCACGTGCTTTTTCTCCAAAGATAGCATGTAATAGACGTTCTTCAGCTGTTAATTCTGTTACACCTTTAGGTGTTACTTTACCAACAAGTAAATCTCCATCTTTTACTTCCGCACCAACGCGAATGATACCGCGCTCGTCAAGGTTGCGTAATGCATCTTCCCCAACGTTTGGAATGTCACGTGTAATCTCTTCTGGTCCAAGCTTCGTATCACGAGCTTCTGACTCATATTCTTCAATATGAATAGAAGTGTACACATCATCTTTTACAAGGCGCTCACTCATAATGATCGCATCCTCGTAGTTATAACCGTCCCAAGTCATGAAGCCAACAAGCACGTTACGTCCAAGTGCTAGTTCACCTAATTCCATAGAAGGACCATCCGCAAGAATCTCACCTTTTACAACTTCATTTCCAACACTTACGATTGGACGTTGGTTGTAGCAAGTTCCTTGGTTAGAACGAATGAATTTTTGCATTTTGTAGCGATCTAAGTCGCCTTTTACTGTTTGACCGTCAACTTCTACATAGCGACGTACCCAAACTTCACGTGCTTCTACGCGTTCAACAACACCAGGGTGTTTACAGATTACTGCAGCACCTGAGTCTTTTGCTGATACGTACTCCATACCTGTACCTACAATCGGAGATTCCGGATTCATTAACGGAACCGCCTGACGTTGCATGTTCGCTCCCATAAGTGCGCGGTTAGAGTCATCGTTTTCTAAGAACGGAATACAAGCTGTCGCTGCTGACACTACTTGTTTTGGAGATACATCCATGTAGTCGATGCGTTCTTTATTTGTGACAATGTTTTCACCACGGAAACGAGCTACGATATCTTCGCTAAGGAATTCTCCTTCTTCAGATAATTTCATATTCGCTTGGGCTACAACATAATTATCTTCTTCATCTGCTGTTAAGTAATCAACCTGCCCTGTTACAAGACCAGATTCTGGATCAACACGACGGTATGGTGTTTCAATGAAACCAAACTCATTTACTTTCGCGAACGATGATAATGAGTTAATCAAACCGATGTTTGGTCCCTCTGGTGTTTCAATCGGACACATACGACCATAGTGAGAGTAGTGAACGTCACGTACTTCAAAGCCTGCGCGCTCACGCGTTAAACCACCGGGTCCTAATGCAGATAGTCTTCGTTTGTGAGTTAACTCTGCTAATGGGTTTGTTTGATCCATGAACTGAGATAACTGAGAACTTCCGAAGAACTCTTTAATAGATGCAATAACCGGGCGAATGTTAATTAACGCTTGTGGTGTAATTGCATTTGTATCTTGAATCGACATTCTCTCACGAACAACACGTTCCATACGAGAAAGACCGATACGGAATTGATTTTGTAATAGTTCTCCAACAGAACGCAGACGACGGTTTCCTAAATGGTCGATATCATCTGTATCCCCCACTTTGTATAGTAGGTTGAAGAAGTAACTGATAGAAGCAAGGATATCACCCGGTGTGATGTGTTTTACATCACGAGTAATATTTGCATTACCAATTACATTAATTACGCGTTCGCCTTCTGACTCAGGAGCATAAATCTTAATAGATTGCAGCTCAACATCGCCTTCTACCACTCCACCCATTGGTTTCGCTGTTTTGAATCCAATGTTTTTCTCTAAGTAAGGTAAAATGCGATCAAGTGTACGACGATCTAAGATTGTTCCTTCCGCCGCTAAAATTTCACCAGTTTCTGGATCCACTAATGTTTCAGCTAAACGTTGATTAAACAATCTGTTTTTAATGTGTAACTTCTTGTTGATCTTATAGCGACCTACATTTGCTAAATCGTAGCGCTTTGGATCGAAGAAACGAGACACAAGTAAGCTCTTAGCATTTTCTACTGTTGGTGGTTCACCAGGACGTAGACGCTCATAAATTTCAAGCAATGCTTTTTCTGTGCTATCTGTGTTGTCTTTTTCTAATGTGTTGCTTAAGTATTCGTTATCACCTAAAAGCTCGGTGATTTCTTGATCAGAGCCAAACCCTAATGCGCGTAACAAAACAGTTACAGGAAGTTTACGCGTACGGTCAATACGCACATATACAACATCCTTAGCATCTGTCTCATACTCTAACCAAGCTCCGCGGTTTGGAATTACAGTAGCAGTAAAACCACGTTTTCCGTTTTTATCCACTTTGCCACTATAGTATACGCTTGGAGAGCGAACTAACTGGGAAACGATAACACGTTCTGCACCGTTAATTACGAATGTTCCAGTCTCTGTCATGAGTGGGAAATCTCCCATGAACACATCTTGTTCTTTTACTTCACCAGTTTCCTTGTTGATTAGACGCACTTTTACACGAAGTGGTGCTGCATACGTCACATCACGCTCTTTGCATTCGTCTACAGAGTATTTAGGTTCACCTAAGCTGTAGTCGATAAATTCAAGCGATAGATTTCCCGTAAAGTCTTCGATCGGAGAAATGTCTTGGAACATTTCTCGCAAACCCTCATCAAGAAACCACTGATAAGAAGAGGTTTGAATTTCGATAAGATTTGGTAACTCTAATACTTCACTAATACGGGCATAACTTCTTCGTTGGCGGTGGCGTCCGTATTGAACTAGTTGACCTGTCAACTGCTTCACCCCTCAAATCATGAGTATTATAAATGCACAAAAAAATTTGTGCAAAATCACAAATAAATACAACTACTGCTATTAGCGTAGTTTTTTTCTCTTAAAGATAAATACGTTGAGTCTTTCTACCTGCTCAAAAAAGAAAAATGGCTTCTATAAGAAAACCATCATTCTGTTTCATAATCTGCTGATTTTACTATCTTTTCCAAGAGAAACAAAAATATACATCTTTCTCAACGCAGAAAATCATATATTGGCATTGTATAATGTTAACATAGCCAAAAATAACCGTCAACGTTTTTTTGATTTTATGATATAATATCCTTTTTTCTTTTCTACAACTTCGACTTCAGAAAATACTTCCTCTAGTTTCTTCAGCGCAGATGGTGCACCTTGCTTCTTTTGAATAACAATCCACAACTCTCCACCTGGAACTAAATACTCTACAGCCTTTTCTAAAATCTCATGCACGATATCTTTACCTGCACGAATTGGAGGATTAGATAGAATAGCAGCATACATACCATCTACATTTTCATAGACGCTACTTTGAAAAATGTGTACATTTCCAATTCTATTGCTAGCGGCATTTTCTTTCGCAAGCTCAAGCGCCCTTTCATTCACATCCACCATGTGAACTTTACGGTCTTGAAACTCTTTCGCCAACGATAAACCAATTGGTCCATATCCACAACCTACGTCTAATATATCACCTTTAATATCTGGCACTTGAAACGCTTCAATTAAAAGACGAGAACCAAAGTCCACTTCGTTTTTCGAGAACACCCCACGGTCAGATAAGAAAGTTAATCGAGATCCACGAAGTGTAAATTCCCATCGCTTACGATCACTTTTACTAGAAGGGTCGTTAGAAAAATAATGGTCTGCCATATGGCCACCTCTTTTCTTTACAGTTAAAAAAAAAGCTCGCATGAGAGCGAGCTTTTTTTAAAGCATCAAAAGTTAATTACTTAACTTCTACAGCAGCGCCAACTTCTTCAAGTTTAGCTTTCATTTCTTCAGCTTCCTCTTTAGAAACGCCTTCTTTGATTGCTTTTGGAGTGTTGTCAACTAATTCTTTAGCTTCTTTTAAGCCAAGACCAGTGATTTCACGTACAGCTTTGATAACTTTGATTTTTTGAGCGCCAGCACTTGCAAGTACTACGTCAAATTCAGTTTTCTCAGCAGCAGCTTCACCAGCGCCACCAGCTACAGCTACAGGAGCAGCAGC
Source organism: Bacillus cereus group sp. MS39 (assembly GCF_040448665.1). Taxonomy (NCBI): domain Bacteria; kingdom Bacillati; phylum Bacillota; class Bacilli; order Caryophanales; family Bacillaceae; genus Bacillus; species Bacillus cereus group sp. MS39. The sequence goes on from NZ_CP123058.1 coordinate 5,277,344, forward strand.
AGTTACGCCGAATTCTTCCTCGATAGCTTTTACTAAGTCGTTAAGTTCTAATACAGTCATAGATTTAACTGCTTCAATGATTTGTTCTTTAGTCATTGTAAATATCCTCCCTTAAATAGGTTTGTATTGTTTTATAGATAACAAGTAATTATCTTTTAAAAAATTAAGCGCCTTGCTCTTCCTTTTGTTCTGCAACTGCTTTAGTAGCAAGTGCAAGGTTACGGATTGGAGCTTGAAGAACGCTAAGAAGCATAGAAAGTAAGCCTTCACGTGATGGAAGAGTAGCGATAGCTTTAACCTCATCAAGTGTTACAAGTTTACCTTCGATTACACCAGCTTTAATTTCTAAAGCTTCATGTTTTGTAGCGAAGTCATTTAATACTTTCGCAGGAGCAACTACATCCTCGTTACTGAACGCGATTGCGTTTGGTCCTGTTAAGAATTCGTTTAACTCAGCCATTTCAGCAGACTCTGCAGCACGACGAGTTAAAGAGTTTTTGTAAACTTTGAACTCAACGCCAGCTTCACGTAAGTTTTTACGTAATTCTGTTACTTCAGAAACTGTTAAACCACGGTAGTCAACAACGATTGTAGATTTACTTTCGCGAAGTTTGTCCGCGATTTCAGTTACAACTTGTTGTTTAGTTTCGATTACTTTGCTCATGTTATTACACCTCCTGTAGATTATATAGAAGATGTACCGAAAGTGCACTAAAAACCTCCATGCCCAACTTGTAGACATGGAGGCATATAGTCACAGAAAAAATTTCCGTTTCGTATATTAACACCTAGGTAGGAAATTAAGTCTATTGACACCTACTGTCTACGGTACACTAATTAAATTCACAACATAAATGATTATATAAAAACTTCTTTATGAAGTCAACTTCCAAATTTTACGCTAATGTAGAAACGTCTACACGTACGCCAGGTCCCATTGTAGAAGCAACTGTTACGTTCTTCATGTAAGTACCTTTTGCAGCAGCTGGCTTAACTTTTTGTAAAGTGTCAGCAATTGTTCCGAAGTTTTCTACTAATTTAGCATCTTCGAAAGATACTTTACCGATTGGAACGTGGATGTTACCAGCTTTATCAACGCGGTATTCAACTTTACCAGCTTTGATTTCGTTAACAGCTTTAGTTACATCGAAAGTAACTGTTCCAGTTTTAGGGTTTGGCATTAAACCTTTAGGTCCTAATACGCGACCAAGTTTACCAACTTCACCCATCATGTCAGGAGTTGCTACTACTACATCGAAATCGAACCAACCTTGTTGGATTTTACCGATGTAATCAGCATCGCCTACGAAGTCAGCTCCAGCAGCTTCAGCTTCTTTAGCCTTTTCACCTTTAGCGAATACTAATACACGTTGTACTTTACCAGTACCGTGTGGAAGAACAACTGCACCACGGATTTGTTGGTCAGCTTTCTTAGGGTCAACACCTAAACGGAATGCAACTTCTACAGTCGCATCAAATTTAGCTGTGTTTGTTTTCTTTACTAATTCTACTGCTTCTGTTGCAGAGTAAGCAGTTGCACGATCAACAAGCTTTGCAGCTTCTACGTACTTTTTACCTCTTTTAGCCATTTTTATTTCCTCCTCGAATGTGGTTTTAGCGGAATAACCTCCCACGTTTACGCTTATTTTCAGGTATAACCTGAGGATGCGCGCCATCCATTTATTTAAAAACGATAATCATTTACGATAATAAAGGTTGCGAATTGGAATTCCAGACCCGCAACCTTTTTTAAAAACAAATCGAATTAGTCTTCGATAACGATGCCCATACTGCGTGCAGTACCTTCAACCATACGCATTGCAGCTTCTACACTAGCAGCGTTTAGGTCAGGCATTTTAGTTTCAGCGATTTCGCGTACTTTATCACGCTTAACAGTTGCCACTTTATTACGGTTTGGTTCACCAGAACCAGACTCAATACCAGCTACTTTCTTAAGAAGAACAGCAGCAGGAGGAGTTTTAGTAATGAAAGTGAATGAACGGTCCTCAAATACCGTAATTTCAACAGGGATGATAAGACCAGCTTGATCAGCTGTACGAGCGTTAAACTCTTTACAGAAGCCCATGATGTTAACACCTGCTTGTCCTAATGCTGGACCAACTGGTGGAGCTGGGTTAGCTTTACCTGCAGGAATTTGAAGCTTTACCATTTTAATTACCTTTTTAGCCACGAGACACACCTCCTTAAGTCCGTGATGTGGTCAATTGGACAGTGATTTGCCCTCCCACGTCATATTTTATCTGTAAGGATAAAATCTTTCAAAAAACGTCTCCGATAACGAAGACGTACTGACTTAAAAGATATTATCACTTTTTACAATTCATTTCAAGTTTCATTTTATAATTTTTCAATTTGATGGAAGTCAAGCTCAACTGGAGTCTCGCGACCAAACATGTCCACAAGCACGCTAACCTTTTTCTTCTCCACATCAATTTCTTCAATAGCACCTGTATAATCTGCGAATGGCCCCTCATTTACACGCACTGTCTCATGAAGTTCAAAGTCGAAATCAACCACTTCGTTGTCCATTCCCATATGCTTCATAATGGTAACCACTTCTTCTTCTAATAAAGGTGATGGTTTAGATCCAGAACCAGAAGAACCAACGAACCCAGTTACACCTGGCGTGTTACGTACAACATACCAAGAGTCATCAGTCATGATTAACTCTACTAATACATAACCTGGGAACACTTTTCTTTTCATTAATTTTTCTTTACCGTTTTTCATTTCTACTTCTACTTCTTCCGGGACAACAACACGGAAAATTTTATCTTGCATACCCATTGATTCTACACGTTTCTCTAGGTTTGCTTTTACTTTATTTTCATATCCAGAATAAGTATGGACAACATACCAACTTTTTTCCATTCATTTAGGACGAGCGTCCTTCCCTCCCTGACGTACATTTTTTTGCGCAAATGAAAAAACCCGTTCACCGGGCTTTTACACAGTTCTTATAAATAACATTATATCATGGATAAGTGCTTCTTATTCAAGAATTAACCAAGAATTAACCGAATTAAAGAAGAAATGCCCATATCAACCACTGCGAAGAAAATCGCAAAGAAGACAACTGTAGCGATAACAGTCGCTGTTGAACGGAGTAATTCATCTTTTTTAGGCCAACTTACTTTTTTCATTTCGCGACCTACATCGCCGAAAAAGTTCGTTAAACGCATCTACGGGACCTCCAGTTTATTATTTCAATTATTTATTTTGTTTCCTTGTGAACTGTATGCTGATTGCATGTTTTACAAAACTTCTTTATTTCAAGTCGCTCTACTGAGCTCGTATCTTTCATCGTAGAGTAGTTTCGATTTTTACACTCTTCACATGAGAGTACAACTTTTTTTCTCATTAGTTACACCAACCTTGTAACATTATGTCCCTAAAAATGTATCATACAACAAAAGACAATGTCAATGACATGCCTTTTGCACTCTCTACAAAAAGAAAACAGGTGATTTTTTACACCTGTAGCATTTGTTATGAATTTAAAGTGGTACTCTCTCTCATTTCCATATATCGTTCCAATTTCCGCTTCACCCTCTGTAAAGCGTTATCAATAGATTTCACATGTCTATTTAACTGTTCCGAAATCTCTTGATAAGAACGACCATCTAGATATAAAGAAAGCACTTTTCTTTCTAAATCGCTTAATAATTCAGATATTTTAGATTCTATGTCTGTATATTCTTCCTGACTTATAATCATTTCTTCAGGATCCGTTACCTTCGCTTCCGAAATAACATCTAATAATGTCCGATCAGATTCCTCATCATAAATCGGCTTATCTAAAGACACATATGAATTTAACGGAATATGTTTTTGCCTTGTTGCTGTTTTAATAGCGGTAATAATTTGCCGAGTGATACACAGTTCAGCAAATGCTTTGAATGAAGACAGCTTGTCCTCTTTATAATCACGAATCGCTTTAAACAATCCAATCATACCTTCTTGAACAATATCTTCTCGATCGGCACCCACTAAGAAATAAGATCTTGATTTCGCGCGAACAAAGTTCTTATATTTGTGAATCAAATATTCTAGAGCGTCAGTATTACCTTTTCGAACTAACTCAACGATTGCCTCATCCTCTAAATCACGAAATGTAACGTCGCCTACACTTACGAAGCCTGCTTCCACCTTGATCCCTCCGACCGCTATTTATTTAGCAATATTATACAGTAAAAAGATAAAGAGCGTCAATGCTTCAACGCTCTCCTCTTCTTAATTTTTCTAATTTTTCTGTAATATCTTTACTAAATATCTTTCGCATGGCGGGTTGCTTTTCTTTTGTGTCTTGTGTACGCCTTCTTACTTGTTGCTCCATCGCTTGTACTTCCAACTCCAATTCACGTGCAGATTTCCGAAGAGCACCTTGCGCAAATATAACCCATTGTTCCGTATAATCAGAAGTCGCAACATATATTTGCGTATTTATATTTCTAAGCTCAATCGCAAGCTGCTCTATCTTTTCATCTGCAGTTTGATTCTTCCTCGTGAATATGACTTCCACACGCGATTGTTTCATCTTTTTTTCAATACCTTGGACTGTATAAGCATCAAAGACTATCATTACCTTTGTACCTGTGTATCCTTGGTAATCCGCCATCTTATCAATCAGTGCATCTCTTGATGATTGCAAATCTACATCCCGTAGTTTCTTCAAGTCTCCCCAAGCTCCGATAATGTTGTAACCGTCAACGATTAAAATATCGTTCATTTTTTATTTACCAATTTCTTGACGCTTACGATATACCTCATACATTAACAAACTTGCGGCTACTGAAGCATTTAAGGATGTAACTTTACCGACCATCGGTAAAGTAATTAAGAAATCACATTTTTCACCAATAATACGACTCATACCTTTTCCTTCACTTCCAATTACTAATCCAATTGGCATTTTACCATCTAAATTACGGTAATCCGTTTTCCCTTTTGCATCTGTACCAGCAATCCAAAGTCCACGTTCTTTTAATTCATCGATTGTACGAGATAAATTCGTTACACGTGCAACAGGAATATATTCAATTGCTCCAGTCGATGCTTTCGCAACTGATGCAGTAAGTCCCACAGCTCTTCTTTTCGGAATAATAATTCCATGAGCTCCTGTTGCATCCGCAGTACGCATAATAGAACCTAGGTTATGCGGGTCTTCAATTTCATCTAAAATTAAGAAGAACGGATCTTCGTTACGCTTCTCTGCCACTTTAAATAGATCTTCCAGCTCAGCATATTGATATGCAGCCACTTGAGCAATTACACCTTGATGGTTCCCCTCAACTAATTGATCTAATTTCTTCTTTGGTGCATGTTGTAAAATAATCTTATTTTCTTTCGCTAGTGCTAGTACAATTTGTATCTGTCCTTTGGCAGCACCTTCCGCGATCCAAATTTTATTAATATCTCTTCCTGAGCGTAACGCTTCAATTACAGGGTTACGTCCGATAATATATTCACTACTCATGATGATGTGCCCCCTTCCTTTTCTTCTAAAACAGCAATTGCCTTATATACAATTTCGTCTAATCTTTCACGATTATTTAATAAGTGATGATAGCCAATTAGCGCTTCAAAGGCTGTACTATATCGATATGTTTGTACATCAGTATTTTTCGGGACAGTACCTGAATTTGCATTACGCCCTCTTCTTAGTACCGCCTCTTCTTCCTCTGTTAAAAATGCTGTCTCTAATAAATGATAAACAACTTTCGCCTGTGCTTTTGCCGAAACAAAGCTTGTCCCTAATCGATGCAATTGATTAGGACGAACTTTCCCTTTTTGAAGTAGGTGATAGCGGATATATTGTTCATATACCGCATCACCCATATATGCTAACGCTAAGCTGTTTAATTGCTTTGCATCAATCATTCTTATCCTCTTTTCCATCTTGTACCTTGAGCGGTATCTTCTAAAATAATATTACGGTCTTTTAAATCATCGCGAATTTGATCCGATAACGCAAAATCACGATTTTTACGAGCTTCAATGCGCTTTTGAATAAGTACCTCAATTTCTTCATCAAGCAACTCTTCTTGCGCTAATTCTAACCCTAAAATATCAAATAATGTTTCAAGTTGTTTTACGTATGCTTCAATTACAACTGTAGACGTATGTTCTTCCAGTAAATATTGATTTGCATGATTTGCTACATTATATAACTCAGTGATTGCATTAGCAGTGTTGAAGTCATCATTCATTGCTTCTTCAAATGCAGTCTGGAATTTTTCCAGTTCCGCTAACCATTTCTCATTATGATCTGTTAAATCAGTACTACTTTCCATACGGTGTTTTAAATTACCGTAAGCCGTTTTAATTCTTTCCAGTCCATTATTTGTGCTTTGTAGTAAATCTTCACTGAAATTAATTGGGTGACGGTAATGTACCGATAGCATAAAGAATCTAATTAGCTGTGGATCATATTGCTTAATGATATCGTGAACTAAAATGAAGTTCCCCAGTGACTTAGACATCTTCTCATTATTAATATTAATATATCCATTGTGCATCCAATAACGTGCAAATGTTTTTCCTGTTAATGCCTCAGACTGCGCAATTTCATTCTCATGATGAGGAAATGCCAAGTCTTGACCACCAGCATGAATATCGATTGTATCTCCTAAGTATTTACGCGCCATTGCTGAGCATTCAATATGCCAGCCTGGACGACCTTTCCCCCAAGGGCTTTCCCAGAAGATTTCTCCTTCTTTCGCAGCTTTCCATAAAGCAAAATCAAGAGGGTCTTGTTTCTTTTCTCCTACTTCAATGCGCGCACCGTGACGTAAGTCGGCGATTGGTTGATGCGATAATTTACCGTATCCTTCAAATTCCTTCGTTCTAAAGTACACATCACCTTCTGATTCATATGCATATCCTTTATTCACAAGTTCTTGAATAAATTCAATAATGATATCCATATTTTCCGTTACACGCGGATGAACTGTTGCATGTTTGCAACCTAGTGCCGTTACATCTTCAAAATACGCTTCAACGAAACGGTCAGCAATTGTCGGCACATCTTCACCTAATTCATTTGCTGCTTTAATTAATTTATCATCTACGTCAGTAAAGTTAGATACATACTGCACATCATACCCTTTATATTCTAAATAACGGCGTACCGTATCAAATACCATAGGTGGTCTTGCATTCCCAATGTGAATATAGTTATAAACTGTAGGTCCACACACATACATCTTTACCTTATTTTCTTCTAATGGAGTAAACTCTTCCTTTTGACGCGTTAACGTATTATAAATGTGAATAGTCATTTTTATCCTTCCTTTCTACCTTTACTTCAAGTTGTTTTTTCAATTTATCAAGTTCTACTTCCATGACCTTTAACTTATCAAAAATTGGGTCTGGAAGGTCAGAATGATTTAATTCTTGACCGATCTTTACTCCATTTTGAATAACGACTCGGCCAGGTATACCTACAACTGTAGAATGTGCAGGCACTTCTTTTAATACGACAGACCCTGCTCCAATTTTAGAATTCTCTCCAACTGTAATAGAACCTAGTACTTTAGCACCTGTTGCAATTAGTACATTATCCTGAATTGTAGGATGCCTCTTCCCCTTTTCTTTACCCGTACCACCTAATGTAACACCTTGATAGATCGTTACATTATCACCAATTTCGCACGTTTCTCCAATTACAACCCCCATTCCATGGTCTATGAAAAAACGACGACCAATTGTTGCTCCTGGATGAATCTCAATACCAGTAAAGAAACGACTAACTTGTGAGATCCAACGTGCAATAAAGAAGAAATTCTTTTTATAAAAAGCATGTGCAATTCGATGGGCCCAAACTGCATGTAATCCAGAGTAAGTCAAAATGACTTCGAAATAACTTCTTGCCGCTGGATCCTGTTCAAAAACGACTTCAATATCTTCCCGAAGCCTCTTAAACATCGATGTTCCCTCCCCTTTATGGGCTGCTTTTTCGAGTGAACTAACTCCCTTTACTCCCTACTTATCCCCCTAAACCTTTATACACAGGGATAAAACTTATACTCATATCCACTTTTACGGTATAAAAAAAGACGCCTCTGTCATATTGACAGAGACGCCTTATAAGCGCGGTTCCACTCTGTTTAGGCTAAAAAAAGCCTCAAACTCATCTATGATAACGGTGTACACCGCTTCTGCTTACTTTACGCCCTAAGACGTTTCACAAAACAATTCGCTGTTCAGCAGAAGACTCGAAGGGGCATTTCAAAAATCCGCTTATAAACCACTTCCAGCCTAAAGGTGGTTCTCTCTGTAAAAAGCCTGATTTTCTACTTCTCCTTCTCGTCGCTTTTCCTTATTAGGTTTTAAGTATACTTATTATATTTCTAAATCTAGAAAATGTTAACCAATTACTTTTTGAAGACGATTTAAAACTTTTTCTTTTCCAAGAAGTGCAATAGCATTAGGAAGCTCTGGGCCATGTGTTTGACCAGTAGTTGCAACACGGATTGGCATAAATAAGTTTTTACCTTTATGACCTGTTTCCTTTTGCACTGCTTTAATAGCCGCCTTAATTGCTGCTGGTTCCATCGCTTCTAGTGCTTCTACTTGACCCGCAAATGCACGAAGTACTTCTGGTACTTGTTCACCTTTTAATACTTCTTGTCCTTCTTCTTCATAATCAACATGATCTTTGAAGAACATTTCAGAAAGCTCTACAATTTCAGCTCCAAAACTCATTTGTTCATGATATAACGCAATTACATCACGAATCCAAGCTTGTTCTTGTTCACTTAAAGTTTCACCTATACGTCCAGCTTTCACTAGATGCGGTAAACTTAACTCTACCACCATATCTAAGTCTTGCTTTTTCATATATTGGTTGTTCATCCATTTTAGTTTTTGAGAATCAAATAATGCAGGCGATTTTGATAAACGAGCTGCATCGAACATTTTGATAAACTCATCTTGAGAGAAGATTTCCTCTTCTCCTACTGGCGACCAACCTAATAGTGCAATAAAGTTAAAGATTGCTTCTGGAAGATATCCAAGCTCTTTATATTGCTCAATAAATTGAATAATAGATTCATCACGCTTACTTAACTTTTTACGGCTTTCGTTTACAATTAAAGTCATATGACCAAATTGCGGAATATCCCAACCGAAAGCTTCGTAAATCATCATTTGTTTTGGCGTATTTGAAATATGATCATCACCACGAAGTACATGTGTAATCTCCATTAAGTGATCATCTACTGCTACCGCAAAGTTATAAGTTGGAATTCCATCTTTTTTCACGATAACGAAATCACCGAAATCATTTGAATGGAATGCAACTTCATCTTTTACGATATCTTTAAACGTGTAGTCGCGATCAACCGGTACACGGAAACGAATACTCGGAATGCGACCTTCAGCCTCAAATCCCTTCATTTGCTCCTCAGTTAAATCACGGTGGTTTCCAGCATAACGCGGTGTTTCACCACGAGAGATTTGCCCTTCACGCTCTGCTTCTAGCTCTTCTTCTGTCATATAACATTTGTAAGCTAAACCGCGCTCTAATAAATCTTCATATAATTTTTTATAAATATCTAAACGCTCTGTTTGACGATATGGTCCAAATTCACCACCAACATCAACACCTTCATCCCAGTCCATACCGAGCCATTTCAAGTATTTTAATTGGCTTTCTTCTCCACCAGCAACATTACGTTTCACATCAGTATCTTCAATACGAATAATAAACTTACCATCTTGATGACGAGCAAATAAATAATTAAATAATGCCGTACGCGCATTTCCGATATGTAAGTGTCCTGTTGGACTTGGCGCATAGCGCACTCTCACTTGCTTTTCCATAATTGGTACACCTTCCATTCTTAATGTCAACACATTCTATAATTGTACACCAAAAAAATGTGATTATCCATCTTACGAATTAAAAACCATTATTTTTTCTGTAATAAAGCAACTGCTTGAGAAGCGATTCCTTCTTCTCTACCTGTAAATCCTAATTTTTCTGTTGTTGTTGCCTTTACATTGATATTGTCAATAGACGTTTCTAATAGTTCACTAATACGTTTACGCATACTTTCAATATGTGGTGCCATCTTTGGCTTTTGAGCAATAATTGTACAATCTAGATTCCCTAACTCGTAACCTTGTTCACGTACAAATTCCCAAACCTTTTGCAGCAATACAGCTGAATCAGCATCTTTAAAAGCAGGATCTGTATCAGGGAAGTGCTTTCCAATATCCCCAGCTGCAATTGCACCTAAACACGCATCCGCAATCGTATGTAACAATACGTCTGCATCTGAATGACCAATTAATCCTTTCTCATGAGGAATTGTAATTCCACCAATAATTAACGGTCTACCTTCCGCAAACTCATGCACATCAAAACCTTGTCCAATTCGAAACATTTTTTACATCCTCCTCAAGCTAAACTACAGTGCTTTATGATTCTATATTATATCGCTATCCTTATAAAGAAAAGCCCGGCTGTTGCCGAGCTTTTTTTCGCTATAATCATCACTGTCATTTCTTTTGAACATGAAGAAAACTTTCAGCAATTAATAAATCCTCTGGAGTCGTCACTTTAATATTATAGTAACTCCCCTCTACTACACCTACTTGCTTCCCGATACGTTCTACGAGGCTTGCATCATCTGTACCAAGGAAACAACCCTGTTTTGCACTTCTGTGAGCTTCTAACAAAAGAGAAACAGCGAACCCTTGTGGTGTTTGTACAGCTTTAAGCTGAGATCTTTCTACCGTTTCGACAACGATACCCTGCTCTACTTTCTTAACTGTATCTTTCACTGGTACCGCACAAATGGACGCTCCATATTTTTCCGCTGCAGTTAATACATCTTGAATTACTTTATTCGGTACAAATGGACGCGCGCCGTCATGTACAAGAACATACTCAACATCACTAGTATACTGAATGGCGTTATATACACTATCTTGTCTTTCGGCTCCGCCCTGAATAAATTGTACTGGCTTTTCAATCGGGTACTTCTGCATTAATTCTTCAAAATACGGACGTTCTTCTTCGTTAATTGCCATAATAATACTTTTGCATGCTTTATCTTTTTCAAAAGCACGTAACGTATGCACAATAATCGGTACTTCATTAATAAGTAAGAACAACTTGTTTTTACCAGCACCCATCCGCTTACCTTGACCAGCTGCTGGAATAATTAATGTATACATATTAATAATCCTCTACTTATAATGCTTTTTCTAATAATTTACGTTTGGCGAAAATCATACGCCCAGCCGATGTTTGTAACACACTAGTAACAAGCACATTGAGTTGTGAACCTACATATTCTCTACCATCTTCTACTACAATCATCGTGCCATCATCTAAATATGCAACACCTTGATTTTGTTCTTTTCCATCTTTGACAACATAAACACTCAGTTCTTCACCTGGGAGTACAACAGGTTTAATTGCATTAGCTAAATCGTTAATATTTAACACCGTTACCCCTTGTAATTCAGAAACTTTGTTTAAGTTGAAATCATTCGTTACTACCGTTCCACCAGTGATTTTCGCCAACTTTACAAGTTTGCTATCCACTTCTTGAATATCATCGAAATCGCCTTCATAAATTTCTACCGGAATTGGCATCTCTTTTTGAATACGATTTAAAATATCTAATCCTCTGCGACCACGATTACGCTTTAAAGCATCAGAAGAATCGGCAATGTGCTGAAGTTCTTCTAACACGAATTGTGGAATCACAATTGTTCCTTCTAAAAACTTTGTTTGGCAAATATCAGCAATACGCCCATCGATAATTACACTCGTATCGAGAATTTTCCAATGAGTTGTAGATTCTTCTACCTCAGTTTCTTCATTCTCACTATTATTATTTTTCTTCTTCCCACGTTGTGGTAATGTAAATAATCCTAGCAATTCATTCCTCTTTTTAAACCCTACTTGGAATCCTAAATATCCAAGTAAAAGAGTAAAGAACACTTGCAACACTGTACTAATAACTGGAATTGTAAATTCACGAATTGGTATTAAAATTAAATATGCAACAATAAGACCAGAGATTAATCCTAATGTACCAAATAAAACATCCGCTACAGGCGCCTTTACAAGAGCCTCTTCAATATGCTTAATAAGTTGAACAATATAATCTACAAGCCAAAATGTTGTTAAAAATAAAATAATTGCACCAATAATCGCACGAACATACGATCCTTCCAATAATGGAACAGCACCGATGTCTAATACATTAATAACTTTTGGGATTAAGTAAATCCCTAACGCTCCGCCAATTACTAGAAAGAAGAGCTGTACAATCCGTTTTAACATCGAACCACCTCCTACTCATTATTAACCATTGTTTCGCTAATCAAAACGCCGAATGCAAAAGCGGACGTGTTTTTTTATAAATAGTTTTATTTACCAATATACCATATCATATACCAAAAATGTTCTAGTGTCGTTATATTATGGAATCAATGTAATATTCTTAATTGTGTCTACTCATATAGAGATGCTCTTGGATTCTTTTTAGGCCTTCTCGTATTTTCTTCGCCCTGACTTCTCCAATTCCTTCCACATCATCCAATTCATTAATAGTTGCTCGACAAACACCTTGCAAGGTCTTAAATCGATTAATTAAATTTTCAATGATAAGTGGCGGAACGCGCGAAATTTTACTTGTGATTCGGTATCCTCTCGGCGTCACACTTTCTTCTAAACTCATTTGTCCTGGGTAGCCAAGCAATTTAACTAAATCGCTATCCTCTAGAAGTTGTGTATTCGCAAGATCTTGTAACTTTTTCAAAATTTGATGATGGTCTTGTGTTTTTTCTTGATAATAATCTTTAATTAATAACGCTGCCTCTGCCTCTAAATCAGCTAGTAGTTCTGTAAGTTGTAAACGAATTAACCTACCTTCTGTTCCTAGCTCATGAATATAGCTCAATATTTCATTTTTAATCCGCAGTACCATTTCAACACTATGTAACACATGAACCACCTCGGACATTGTAACGACTTCTTCAAATTCTAGAATGCCCAAATTCGTAATACCATCATTCCATACAGCCTTATATTTTTCTAACGTTTGAATAGCTTGGTTTGCCTTTGTTAAAATAACACCTATATCCTTTAGTGTATAACGTAAATTCCCTTGATATAGTGTAATTACGTTACGTCTTTGTGAAATAGCCACAACGAGACTACCTGTCTGCTTTGCTACACGCTCTGCCGTCCGGTGGCGCATACCTGTTTCAATAGAATCAATAGATGCCTCTGGAACTAACTGTGCATTTGCAATTAAAATTTTACTTCCAGTTTCATTTAAAATAAGTGCCCCATCCATTTTTGCTAATTCGTATAAACTAGCAGGAGAGAATGCACAATTAATGTGAAATCCCCCATCAACAATACTTTTAATTTGTTCATTATACCCAAGAACAATTAGTCCCCCTGTTTGTGCGCGAAGCACATTATCTATCCCTTCGCGCAGTGGTGTTCCTGGGGCCACGAGCTGTAAAATATTAATCATACTTTTGACACGTTGCTTGTTTTCTTCCATAGCCTAGCCTCCTAATGTCAAACGAAGCGCTTCCCCTAAATTAGATACACCTACTACCTCAATCCCATCCGGAATTGTCCATCCCCCCAAATTTTTTCTAGGAATAATAGCACGTTGGAATCCTAATTTAGCTGCTTCTTGTACACGTTGTTCAATTCTTGATACTCTTCTTATTTCTCCAGTTAATCCTACTTCTCCTATTACTGCATCAGTTGGTGTCGTAGGTTTATCTCTAAAACTTGAAGCAATACTTAAAGCCACAGCTAAATCAATTGCTGGTTCATCTAATTTCAAACCACCTGCTACTTTTAAATATGCGTCTTGGTTTTGCAATAATAAACCTGTTCTTTTTTCTAGCACTGCCATAATAAGCGATACACGGTTATGATCAATTCCCGTCGCCATTCTTCGAGGGTTTCCAAAACTAGTAGGGGAGATTAATGCTTGTATTTCTACTAAAACTGGTCTTGTTCCTTCCATTGAGGCAACTACTGTTGATCCTGCGACTCCAACGGGTCTTTCCTCAAGAAAAATTTCAGAAGGGTTTAAGACTTCCGCAAGACCAAGCTCTTTCATTTCAAAAATACCCATTTCATTCGTGGAACCAAAACGATTCTTCACAGCTCGCAAAATACGATATGTATGATGACGATCTCCTTCAAAGTAAAGAACTGCATCGACCATATGTTCTAACATACGAGGTCCTGCAATTGCCCCCTCTTTTGTTACATGTCCGACGATAAAAATAGGAATTCCTTTCGTTTTTGCAAGTTTCATTAATTCCGCTGTACATTCACGTACTTGCGCTACACTTCCTGGGGCTGACGTCACTTCAGGTAAATGTATCGTTTGAATAGAGTCAATAACAACAAAAGCTGGATTCATCTCTTCAATGTGCGCTGCAATTCGCTGTAGATCCGTTTCTGCTACAACAAATAGATTACTACCCTTTACATGCAAACGATCTGCACGAAGTTTAATCTGCTTTGCTGACTCCTCACCTGATATGTATAGTACATCATATGAAGAATCTGCTAATTGCGATGAAATTTGTAATAACAATGTTGATTTCCCAATCCCAGGATCTCCACCAATAAGTACTAAGGATCCATCTACAATCCCACCACCAAGTACACGGTTAAACTCTTGGAATTTTGTTTCAATACGTGCCTCAGATTTTGTTTCTACTTCTGTTAGGCGTCTTGGTTTTGTTACTTCCGATTGAATTGCATTGGCATAATTAAGGCGTCTTGATGATACAACCGGTTCCATCTCTTCAACAAGCGTATTCCATTGACCACAACCAGGGCATTTCCCCATATATTTTGGTGACTGATAACCACACTCTTGACATGTGAATTTTGTTTTCTTTTTAGCCATATCGTTTTATATTTCACTTCACTTTCATCTATAAACAATTTATCCTTCTCGTACAAGAAAGAGGGCTATCTCGTAGCCCTCTTAGTTTGTCTATACTTATTTTACCTTTTCAGCACTATGAATGACAAATGATTCCCCTTCAACATCAAAGATAACTTTTTGTCCTTTCTCAATAGCACCTTTTAAAAGTTCTTCCGATAGTCTATCTTCTACATGTTTCTGAATTGCTCTACGAAGCGGACGAGCACCGTATTCTCGGTCAAATCCTTTATCAGCAATGGCTGAAATCGCTCCTTCTGTTAAATGCAATTCAATCTCTTGCTCTTTTAAGCGCTTCACTAACTGATTCACCATAAGTGTTACAATCTCTTGAATATGTTTTTTCTCAAGCATATGGAACACGATAATTTCATCAATACGGTTTAAGAATTCTGGACGAAATGCCTTTTTCAGTTCATCCATTACTTTACCTTTCATATCTGAATAATCGCGGCTCTCATCTTGTACGTTAAATCCAAGATGTTTATTACGTTTTAACGCATCTGCACCAACGTTAGATGTCATAATAACAATTGTATTACGGAAATCAACTGTACGCCCTTTAGAATCCGTTAAGCGACCATCTTCTAATACTTGTAGTAAAATGTTAAACACATCAGGATGAGCTTTCTCTACTTCATCTAATAGGACAACTGAATATGGCTTACGGCGAACCTTTTCTGTTAATTGTCCACCTTCTTCATATCCAACATATCCTGGAGGAGATCCAACTAAACGAGAAGTCGAATGCTTCTCCATGTACTCAGACATATCGATGCGAATCATTGCATCCTCATCACCGAACATAGATTCTGCTAATGCTCTTGCTAGTTCTGTTTTACCTACACCTGTTGGTCCTAAGAAAATAAATGAACCAATCGGACGTTTCGGATCTTTCAATCCTGCTCTAGCACGACGAACAGCTTTCGCTACAGCTACTACCGCTTCATCTTGACCAATAACACGGTTGTGAAGAATGGATTCTAAGTTTAATAATTTATCAGTCTCTGTTTGTGCAAGTTTAGAAACCGGTATACGAGTCCACGTAGAAACGACATTTGCAATATCTTCTACTGTCACTTCTGAGTTTTCTTTTCCTTGTTGCTCTTTCCATTGACGCTTCGTATCTTCTAACTTTTCACGTAAGCGTTGTTCCATATCACGTAAGGAAGCAGCTTTTTCAAATTCTTGACTTTGCACAGCTGCATCTTTTTCTTTTCTAATTTCCTCAAGCTTTACTTCAAGCTCTTTTAGATTTGGTGGTGTTGTATAAGAGCGTAAGCGAACCTTTGAAGCAGCCTCATCAATTAAATCAATTGCTTTATCTGGTAAGAAACGATCTGTAATATAGCGGTCTGAAAGCTTTACAGCTGCATCAATTGCATCATCTGTAATAGATACACGGTGATGCGCTTCGTAACGATCACGTAAACCTTTCAAGATTTGAGTTGATTCGTCTAAACTTGGCTCATCAACATGAATTGGTTGGAAACGTCTTTCTAAAGCCGCGTCTTTTTCAATATATTTACGATATTCATCTAAGGTTGTCGCCCCGATACATTGTAACTCTCCGCGTGCTAAAGATGGTTTTAAAATGTTCGATGCATCAATTGCACCTTCTGCTCCACCTGCACCAATTAATGTATGAAGTTCATCAATAAATAGAATAATATTTCCAGCTTGACGGATTTCATCCATAACTTTCTTTAAACGATCTTCAAATTCACCACGATATTTCGTTCCAGCTACAACTGTACCCATATCTAGTGTCATAACACGCTTATCTCTTAATGTTTCAGGAACTTCATTATTTACAATTTGTTGTGCTAATCCTTCTGCAATTGCCGTTTTACCTACACCAGGTTCTCCAATTAATACAGGATTGTTTTTTGTTCTACGGCTTAAAACTTCAATTACACGTTGAATTTCTTTACCACGACCGATAACAGGATCTAGACGATTTTCACGTGCAACAACTGTTAAATCACGTGCTAAGCTATCCAGTGTTGGTGTATTTGCATTCGTTGAAGAACCACCTTGGTGACCTGAACTTGCTTCATTACTTCCGAGAAGTTGCAATACTTGTTGTCTTGCCTTATTTAGGCTAACGCCTAAGTTATTTAAAACACGTGCTGCTACACCTTCACCTTCACGGATTAAACCAAGTAAGATATGTTCTGTTCCAACGTAAGAATGACCTAATTTACGAGCTTCATCCATAGACAACTCAATAACCTTTTTAGCACGCGGTGTATAATGTACAGTTTGAGAAGCTTCTGTTCCGCGTCCAATTAACGCTTCTACCTCTTTTTGAACCTTCTCTGGACTTAACCCAAGAGCAATTAACGCTTTTGCTGCAATTCCTTCCCCTTCGCGTACAAGCCCAAGTAAAATGTGTTCTGTTCCAATATTATTATGCCCAATACGAATTGCTTCCTCTTGAGATAAAGCTAATACTTTCTGTGCTCTTTCTGTAAATCTTCCAAACATCATAGAAATCGCCTCCTACTTGCGCTTAGTTTTTTTCAATACGTAATCGCTCACGGATTAAGGTTGCTCTTCGATAATCTCTTTCTTCTGGTCCTAAAGGTCCGCCTGCATATTGTTGTAAAATGCCTGGTTGTGTAAGAACCATTAGCTCAGTCAAAATATTTCTCGATACACCTTTTATATATCCTAAATCAATACCAAGTCGTACATCTGATAAGCAAGTGGCCGCTTCTGCAGATTGAATTAACCGACTGTTTGCTAGTATGCCATAAGAGCGATAAACCTTATCTTCAAGCTCAATACTTGAATTTTGTACAATTAATTCTCTAGCCAATTTTTCTTGCTGTATGATTTGTTGAATGACACTTTTTAAATCTGCAATAATATCTTCTTCAGATTTTCCTAGCGTCATTTGATTTGACACTTGAAATATATTACCTAACGCTTCGCTACCTTCACCGTATATTCCTCTTACTACTAACCCTAATTTTTGAATTACTTGTATAATGCGGCTAATTCTTTTCGTTAAAACGAGTCCCGGTAAGTGAAGCATTACGGAAGCCCTCAATCCTGTACCAACGTTAGTAGGGCAGCTCGTTATATATCCAAGTGATTCATCAAAAGCATATTCAACCTCTTCCTCTATCCAATTATCTATTTGATTGGCACTTTGAAGGGCCTCTGATAACTGCAACCCTGAAAATAAGCACTGTATCCTAATGTGGTCTTCTTCATTAAGCATAACACTAATATGTTCGCTTTCTGATAATAGACATGCTCCATATTCTGTGCCTGCAAGGTTAGGACTAATTAAATGCTTTTCAACTAATACTCTCCTTTGAAGAGGCGTTAATTCATTCATTTTTAATAGTTCAAACTCTCCAAAAGGTTCTACCGTTTTATTTATAAATTCCTTTTTAAATAATTCATGAATCTGTTTAGCTTCTTCTTCGTTTTGCATAGTAGAGAATTGATATTTTTTAAAATTACGAGCCAAACGAATTCGACTACTTAAAACAATATCCGAATCAGGGCCATCCCCCTTCATCCATGGACTAATCGCTTCATTCATAATTTTGTCCAGTGACATAGAACTATTCCCCCTCTCTATGCTCACTAAGCTGATTTTCAAGACCTCGAATTTTATCCCTTACTTCAGCAGCTTTCTCAAACTCCTCTTTCTGTACGTATTGTTTCAGAATGAGTTTTAGTTCATCTAATTCTTTCTTTAAGTGAAGATTTCCTTCTATACGTTCCGGAATTTTTCCACAATGATCTGTATGTCCGCCGTGCAGACGTTTTAATAATGGCTTTAAATGTTCCTTAAATGTATCGTAACAAGAAGCACATCCAAAGCGTCCCACCTTTGTAAATTGCTCAGATGTCATCTTACAATCTGGACACCTTAATATACTTGTATTCGAAAGCCCGTTTTGTCCTTCTTCAAACATTGTTGATTCACCGTGTAATAACCCAGCAAATAAATCATGGAATGAAAAGTTAGACTGCGGTGATTGAAAGAAAGACGTATAGCCACTTTGTTCTGCACATTGCTCACAAAGATGAACTTCCGTCTTCTGTTCGTTGATTACTTTTGTATAATGTAAAGTTGCTGGTCTTATATTACAGTTTTGACAAGTCATCACTATCCCCACCTTTACAATAGGAACGATCTATCTGATAGTACTTTTCATACATTACTAGATTGTTCACTTTCCTTTATTTGTTTAAATAAAAGTGCGTGTTCTTGTTTCAAAACCTCTACAATATTTAACTGCCTTATCTCTTAGTTATTATTCTTTTACAAAAGCTATATTTATTTATATTTCAGTGTTCTTAACATTGCGCATAATATTCGAGCCCTAAGTTCATCTCGAGAAGGAACATCCATTGATAATACAGAACGATCTAGTACACTTAACATAAGTTTAGCTTCACGATTTGTTATGATGCCCTCTTCTATTAAACGTATAATCATACTCTCTGCATTCCCTTGCGCAACGCTATGATCAATCATATGAAGCATTTGATCGATCATGTCTATATCGTCATGCAGTTTGACTTTTATAATGCGAATGTAACCTCCTCCACCACGTTTACTTTCTACAACAAATCCTCTTTCTATCGTAAAACGGGTATTGATTACATAATTGATTTGAGATGGTACGCACTCGAATCGATCCGCAATCTCATTTCTTTTGATTTCAATCACATTATTATTACTTAAGTCAATAACTTGCTTTAGATATTGCTCAATGATATCAGATATATTTCTCATTTATCCGCCACCCTTATTGACTTTGACTATCTTTGACTTTAATTATATACGTATTAATAAAATTTGCAACTCTTTTGCTTATTCACTATCCTAGCCACATTCCCCTGTATTTAATCAAAATAATAATTATTTAAACACATTTTTTAATTACTATGGATTATAAAAGAAAACACGAAAAAACACGAGTCATTTGACTCGTGTTTAGTTGCTTGGCGACGTCCTACTCTCACAGGGACAAGGTCCCAACTACCATCGGCGCTAGAGAGCTTAACTTCCGTGTTCGGTATGGGAACGGGTGTGACCTCTCTGCCATCATCACCAAACTATGAAGGCATATTCCTTCAAAACTAGATAACATTGCTTCATATTATATGGTTAAGTCCTCGATCTATTAGTATTCGTCAGCTCCACATGTCACCATGCTTCCACCTCGAACCTATCAACCTGATCATCTTTCAGGGATCTTACTAGCTTACGCTATGGGAAATCTCATCTTGAGGGGGGCTTCATGCTTAGATGCTTTCAGCACTTATCCCTTCCGCACATAGCTACCCAGCTATGCCCTTGGCAGAACAACTGGTACACCAGCGGTGCGTCCATCCCGGTCCTCTCGTACTAAGGACAGCTCCTCTCAAATTTCCTACGCCCACGACGGATAGGGACCGAACTGTCTCACGACGTTCTGAACCCAGCTCGCGTACCGCTTTAATGGGCGAACAGCCCAACCCTTGGGACCGACTACAGCCCCAGGATGCGATGAGCCGACATCGAGGTGCCAAACCTCCCCGTCGATGTGGACTCTTGGGGGAGATAAGCCTGTTATCCCCGGGGTAGCTTTTATCCGTTGAGCGATGGCCCTTCCATGCGGAACCACCGGATCACTAAGCCCGACTTTCGTCCCTGCTCGACTTGTAGGTCTCGCAGTCAAGCTCCCTTATGCCTTTGCACTCTACGAATGATTTCCAACCATTCTGAGGGAACCTTTGGGCGCCTCCGTTACACTTTAGGAGGCGACCGCCCCAGTCAAACTGCCCACCTGACACTGTCTCCCGGGTCGATAAGACCCGTAGGTTAGAATTTCAATACATTCAGGGCGGTATCCCACCAGCGCCTCCACCGAAGCTAGCGCTCCGGTTTCAATGGCTCCCGCCTATCCTGTACAAAATGTACCAAAATTCAATATCAGGCTACAGTAAAGCTCCACGGGGTCTTTCCGTCCTGTCGCGGGTAACCTGCATCTTCACAGGTACTATAATTTCACCGAGTCTCTGGTTGAGACAGTGCCCAAATCGTTACACCTTTCGTGCGGGTCGGAACTTACCCGACAAGGAATTTCGCTACCTTAGGACCGTTATAGTTACGGCCGCCGTTTACTGGGGCTTCAGTTCAGAGCTTCGCTTACGCTAACCCCTCTCCTTAACCTTCCAGCACCGGGCAGGTGTCAGCCCCTATACTTCGCCTTACGGCTTCGCAGAGACCTGTGTTTTTGCTAAACAGTCGCTTGGGCCTATTCACTGCGGCTTTCCGTTAAGAAAGCACCCCTTCTCCCGAAGTTACGGGGTCATTTTGCCGAGTTCCTTAACCAGAGTTCTCTCGCACACCTTAGGATTCTCTCCTCGCCTACCTGTGTCGGTTTGCGGTACAGGCACCTTTTATCTCGCTAGAAGCTTTTCTTGGCAGCGGGGAATCAAAGACTTCGCTCCATAAGGAGCTTCCCCATCACAGCTCAGCCTTCACGATAAGCGGATTTGCCTACTTATCAGCCTAACTGCTTGGACGTGCACAACCAATCGCACGCTTCTTCTATCCTTCTGCGTCCCTCCATTGCTCAAACGATAAAGAGGTGGTACAGGAATATCAACCTGTTGTCCATCGCCTACGCCTGTCGGCCTCGGCTTAGGTCCTGACTAACCCTGAGCGGACGAGCCTTCCTCAGGAAACCTTAGGCATTCGGTGGACGGGATTCTCACCCGTCTTTCGCTACTCATACCGGCATTCTCACTTCTAAGCGCTCCACCAGTCCTTCCGGTCTGACTTCACTGCACTTAGAACGCTCCCCTACCACTGATACCATTGGTATCAATTCGCAGCTTCGGTGGTGTATTTAGCCCCGGTACATTTTCGGCGCAGAGTCACTCGACTAGTGAGCTATTACGCACTCTTTAAATGGTGGCTGCTTCTAAGCCAACATCCTAGTTGTCTAAGCAACTCCACATCCTTTTCCACTTAATACACACTTTGGGACCTTAGCTGGCGATCTGGGCTGTTTCCCTCTTGACTACGGATCTTATCACTCGCAGTCTGACTCCTAAGGATAAGTCATTGGCATTCGGAGTTTGACTGAATTCGGTAATCCGATGAGGACCCCTAGTTCAATCAGTGCTCTACCTCCAAGACTCTTACACTTAAGGCTAGCCCTAAAGCTATTTCGGGGAGAACCAGCTATCTCCAGGTTCGATTGGAATTTCTCCGCTACCCACACCTCATCCCCGCACTTTTCAACGTGCGTGGGTTCGGGCCTCCATTCAGTGTTACCTGAACTTCACCCTGGACATGGGTAGATCACCTGGTTTCGGGTCTACGACCACGTACTAAACGCCCTATTCAGACTCGCTTTCGCTGCGGCTCCGCCTCTTCAGCTTAACCTCGCACGGGATCGTAACTCGCCGGTTCATTCTACAAAAGGCACGCCATCACCCATTAACGGGCTCTGACTATTTGTAGGCACACGGTTTCAGGATCTCTTTCACTCCCCTTCCGGGGTGCTTTTCACCTTTCCCTCACGGTACTGGTTCACTATCGATCACTAGGGAGTATTTAGCCTTGGGAGATGGTCCTCCCAGATTCCGACGGAATTTCACGTGTTCCGCCGTACTCAGGATACATTCAAGAGAGAACGAAGTTTCGA
>NZ_CP123058.1:5302500-5357500 GCF_040448665.1 Bacillus cereus group sp. MS39
TATTGGAAATTGGAGCGGAAGACGGGATTCGAACCCGCGACCCCAACCTTGGCAAGGTTGTATTCTACCACTGAACTACTTCCGCAAGACATGTTTGAGTTATTTCATTAAAAGTGCGGGTGAAGGGAGTCGAACCCCCACGCCAAAGGCGCTAGATCCTAAGTCTAGTGCGTCTGCCAATTCCGCCACACCCGCATATTTCATTAAAATGGTGAGCCATGAAGGATTCGAACCTTCGACCCTCTGATTAAAAGTCAGATGCTCTACCAACTGAGCTAATGGCTCTTGCAATAAAAACTGGTGCCGACTAGAGGACTTGAACCCCCAACCTACTGATTACAAGTCAGTTGCTCTACCAATTGAGCTAAGTCGGCTAAATGGTGGAGGATGACGGGATCGAACCGCCGACCCCCTGCTTGTAAGGCAGGTGCTCTCCCAGCTGAGCTAATCCTCCGAATTGCCTGGCAACGTCCTACTCTCACAGGGACAAGGTCCCAACTACCATCGGCGCTAGAGAGCTTAACTTCCGTGTTCGGTATGGGAACGGGTGTGGCCTCTCTGCCATCATTACCAGACTGTATTCATTTAAGACAAGAATCATCATAACTTATTTAACTTTTAAAGTCAACAAGTTTTTTATATTCTTTCAAAACTAGATAACATTTGCTTCATATTATATGGTTAAGTCCTCGATCTATTAGTATTCGTCAGCTCCACATGTCACCATGCTTCCACCTCGAACCTATCAACCTGATCATCTTTCAGGGATCTTACTAGCTTACGCTATGGGAAATCTCATCTTGAGGGGGGCTTCATGCTTAGATGCTTTCAGCACTTATCCCTTCCGCACATAGCTACCCAGCTATGCCCTTGGCAGAACAACTGGTACACCAGCGGTGCGTCCATCCCGGTCCTCTCGTACTAAGGACAGCTCCTCTCAAATTTCCTACGCCCACGACGGATAGGGACCGAACTGTCTCACGACGTTCTGAACCCAGCTCGCGTACCGCTTTAATGGGCGAACAGCCCAACCCTTGGGACCGACTACAGCCCCAGGATGCGATGAGCCGACATCGAGGTGCCAAACCTCCCCGTCGATGTGGACTCTTGGGGGAGATAAGCCTGTTATCCCCGGGGTAGCTTTTATCCGTTGAGCGATGGCCCTTCCATGCGGAACCACCGGATCACTAAGCCCGACTTTCGTCCCTGCTCGACTTGTAGGTCTCGCAGTCAAGCTCCCTTATGCCTTTGCACTCTACGAATGATTTCCAACCATTCTGAGGGAACCTTTGGGCGCCTCCGTTACACTTTAGGAGGCGACCGCCCCAGTCAAACTGCCCACCTGACACTGTCTCCCGGGTCGATAAGACCCGTAGGTTAGAATTTCAATACATTCAGGGCGGTATCCCACCAGCGCCTCCACCGAAGCTAGCGCTCCGGTTTCAATGGCTCCCGCCTATCCTGTACAAAATGTACCAAAATTCAATATCAGGCTACAGTAAAGCTCCACGGGGTCTTTCCGTCCTGTCGCGGGTAACCTGCATCTTCACAGGTACTATAATTTCACCGAGTCTCTGGTTGAGACAGTGCCCAAATCGTTACACCTTTCGTGCGGGTCGGAACTTACCCGACAAGGAATTTCGCTACCTTAGGACCGTTATAGTTACGGCCGCCGTTTACTGGGGCTTCAGTTCAGAGCTTCGCTTACGCTAACCCCTCTCCTTAACCTTCCAGCACCGGGCAGGTGTCAGCCCCTATACTTCGCCTTACGGCTTCGCAGAGACCTGTGTTTTTGCTAAACAGTCGCTTGGGCCTATTCACTGCGGCTTTCCGTTAAGAAAGCACCCCTTCTCCCGAAGTTACGGGGTCATTTTGCCGAGTTCCTTAACCAGAGTTCTCTCGCACACCTTAGGATTCTCTCCTCGCCTACCTGTGTCGGTTTGCGGTACAGGCACCTTTTATCTCGCTAGAAGCTTTTCTTGGCAGCGGGGAATCAAAGACTTCGCTCCATAAGGAGCTTCCCCATCACAGCTCAGCCTTCACGATAAGCGGATTTGCCTACTTATCAGCCTAACTGCTTGGACGTGCACAACCAATCGCACGCTTCTTCTATCCTTCTGCGTCCCTCCATTGCTCAAACGATAAAGAGGTGGTACAGGAATATCAACCTGTTGTCCATCGCCTACGCCTGTCGGCCTCGGCTTAGGTCCTGACTAACCCT
Organism: Bacillus cereus group sp. MS39; assembly: GCF_040448665.1. Taxonomy (NCBI): domain Bacteria; kingdom Bacillati; phylum Bacillota; class Bacilli; order Caryophanales; family Bacillaceae; genus Bacillus; species Bacillus cereus group sp. MS39. Next base: position 5,304,722 of record NZ_CP123058.1, read on the forward strand.
GAGCGGACGAGCCTTCCTCAGGAAACCTTAGGCATTCGGTGGACGGGATTCTCACCCGTCTTTCGCTACTCATACCGGCATTCTCACTTCTAAGCGCTCCACCAGTCCTTCCGGTCTGACTTCACTGCACTTAGAACGCTCCCCTACCACTGATACCATTGGTATCAATTCGCAGCTTCGGTGGTGTATTTAGCCCCGGTACATTTTCGGCGCAGAGTCACTCGACTAGTGAGCTATTACGCACTCTTTAAATGGTGGCTGCTTCTAAGCCAACATCCTAGTTGTCTAAGCAACTCCACATCCTTTTCCACTTAATACACACTTTGGGACCTTAGCTGGCGATCTGGGCTGTTTCCCTCTTGACTACGGATCTTATCACTCGCAGTCTGACTCCTAAGGATAAGTCATTGGCATTCGGAGTTTGACTGAATTCGGTAATCCGATGAGGACCCCTAGTTCAATCAGTGCTCTACCTCCAAGACTCTTACACTTAAGGCTAGCCCTAAAGCTATTTCGGGGAGAACCAGCTATCTCCAGGTTCGATTGGAATTTCTCCGCTACCCACACCTCATCCCCGCACTTTTCAACGTGCGTGGGTTCGGGCCTCCATTCAGTGTTACCTGAACTTCACCCTGGACATGGGTAGATCACCTGGTTTCGGGTCTACGACCACGTACTAAACGCCCTATTCAGACTCGCTTTCGCTGCGGCTCCGCCTCTTCAGCTTAACCTCGCACGGGATCGTAACTCGCCGGTTCATTCTACAAAAGGCACGCCATCACCCATTAACGGGCTCTGACTATTTGTAGGCACACGGTTTCAGGATCTCTTTCACTCCCCTTCCGGGGTGCTTTTCACCTTTCCCTCACGGTACTGGTTCACTATCGATCACTAGGGAGTATTTAGCCTTGGGAGATGGTCCTCCCAGATTCCGACGGAATTTCACGTGTTCCGCCGTACTCAGGATACATTCAAGAGAGAACGAAGTTTCGACTACGGGGTTGTTACCCTCTACGACGGACCTTTCCAGGTCGCTTCGTCTACCTCGTTCCTTTGTAACTCCGTATAGAATGTCCTACAACCCCAAGAGGCAAGCCTCTTGGTTTGGGCTATGTTCCGTTTCGCTCGCCGCTACTCAGGAAATCGCATTTGCTTTCTCTTCCTCCAGGTACTTAGATGTTTCAGTTCCCTGGGTCTGTCTTCCTTACCCTATGTATTCAGGCAAGGATACCATACCATTACGTATGGTGGGTTTCCCCATTCGGAAATCTTCGGATCAAAGCTTACTTACAGCTCCCCGAAGCATATCGGCGTTAGTCCCGTCCTTCATCGACTCCTAGTGTCAAGGCATCCACCGTGCGCCCTTTCTAACTTAACCAAACTAAAATTAAAAAAATATGAGCTACACTGTTATCTAGTTTTCAAAGAACATACATTTATATATGAGAGATAGTTCTCTCAAAACTGAACAAAACGAAACACGGAAACTTATATTGATGAACAGCGTTCATCAATTCTCCATAGAAAGGAGGTGATCCAGCCGCACCTTCCGATACGGCTACCTTGTTACGACTTCACCCCAATCATCTGTCCCACCTTAGGCGGCTGGCTCCATAAAGGTTACCCCACCGACTTCGGGTGTTACAAACTCTCGTGGTGTGACGGGCGGTGTGTACAAGGCCCGGGAACGTATTCACCGCGGCATGCTGATCCGCGATTACTAGCGATTCCAGCTTCATGTAGGCGAGTTGCAGCCTACAATCCGAACTGAGAACGGTTTTATGAGATTAGCTCCACCTCGCGGTCTTGCAGCTCTTTGTACCGTCCATTGTAGCACGTGTGTAGCCCAGGTCATAAGGGGCATGATGATTTGACGTCATCCCCACCTTCCTCCGGTTTGTCACCGGCAGTCACCTTAGAGTGCCCAACTTAATGATGGCAACTAAGATCAAGGGTTGCGCTCGTTGCGGGACTTAACCCAACATCTCACGACACGAGCTGACGACAACCATGCACCACCTGTCACTCTGCTCCCGAAGGAGAAGCCCTATCTCTAGGGTTTTCAGAGGATGTCAAGACCTGGTAAGGTTCTTCGCGTTGCTTCGAATTAAACCACATGCTCCACCGCTTGTGCGGGCCCCCGTCAATTCCTTTGAGTTTCAGCCTTGCGGCCGTACTCCCCAGGCGGAGTGCTTAATGCGTTAACTTCAGCACTAAAGGGCGGAAACCCTCTAACACTTAGCACTCATCGTTTACGGCGTGGACTACCAGGGTATCTAATCCTGTTTGCTCCCCACGCTTTCGCGCCTCAGTGTCAGTTACAGACCAGAAAGTCGCCTTCGCCACTGGTGTTCCTCCATATCTCTACGCATTTCACCGCTACACATGGAATTCCACTTTCCTCTTCTGCACTCAAGTCTCCCAGTTTCCAATGACCCTCCACGGTTGAGCCGTGGGCTTTCACATCAGACTTAAGAAACCACCTGCGCGCGCTTTACGCCCAATAATTCCGGATAACGCTCGCCACCTACGTATTACCGCGGCTGCTGGCACGTAGTTAGCCGTGGCTTTCTGGTTAGGTACCGTCAAGGTGCCAGCTTATTCAACTAGCACTTGTTCTTCCCTAACAACAGAGTTTTACGACCCGAAAGCCTTCATCACTCACGCGGCGTTGCTCCGTCAGACTTTCGTCCATTGCGGAAGATTCCCTACTGCTGCCTCCCGTAGGAGTCTGGGCCGTGTCTCAGTCCCAGTGTGGCCGATCACCCTCTCAGGTCGGCTACGCATCGTTGCCTTGGTGAGCCGTTACCTCACCAACTAGCTAATGCGACGCGGGTCCATCCATAAGTGACAGCCGAAGCCGCCTTTCAATTTCGAACCATGCAGTTCAAAATGTTATCCGGTATTAGCCCCGGTTTCCCGGAGTTATCCCAGTCTTATGGGCAGGTTACCCACGTGTTACTCACCCGTCCGCCGCTAACTTCATAAGAGCAAGCTCTTAATCCATTCGCTCGACTTGCATGTATTAGGCACGCCGCCAGCGTTCATCCTGAGCCAGGATCAAACTCTCCAATAAAGTTAGTTTGTCTAGCATCTAAAAATAAAAATTGACGTTTCACGTTGTTTGTTTCGTTCAGTTTTCAAAGAACTTATCTGCCGCTCAGAAGCGACTTTATTAATATAACATTTCGTTATATTTTCGTCAACAACTTTTTTCAATAAGTTGTTTTTCGTTTGTTTTGCTTGTTACCTTTCGTGGCAACGAATATAAATATACCAGTTTGATTATTAAAATGCAATAGTTTTTCTAATAAAATTTTTAACTTAGTAAAAAAGTATAAAAACAGCACATTTCTTCTATATAAATATAATTTCTCGCACCATCAAGAGCTACTATCCCTACGTAGCTCATACTCAAATAAAAAAAGCTTTGGAGAAATCTCCAAAGCTTAGTCTTGTTTATGACGCATAGCAGGGAATAATAATACATCACGAATAGATGGTGCATTCGTTAACAACATAACAAGACGATCAATACCAATTCCTAGACCACCTGTAGGAGGCATACCGTACTCAAGAGCTTCAATATAATCATCATCCATCATGTGAGCTTCATCATTACCTTGTTCGCGCTCTTTTAATTGCGCTTCAAAGCGTTCTTTTTGATCAATCGGATCATTTAGCTCAGTGAATGCATTTGCATGTTCGCGTGCAACGATAAATAATTCGAAACGATCTGTGAATCGTGGATCTTCGTCATTCTTTTTCGCAAGTGGCGAAATTTCTACCGGATGACCGTAAATAAATGTTGGTTGGATTAATTTATCTTCTACTTTTTGTTCGAAGAATTCGTTTATAATATGACCAACTTCCATCGTATCCTTAATACCTACATTATGTTCTTTTGCAAGTTCACGCGCTTCTTCTACACTCATTGGATTCCAGAAATCTGCTCCAGAATGTTCCTTGATTGCATCTACCATATGAAGACGTGTCCATTCTGGTTCTAGATTAATTTCATAATCACCATATTGGATTGTTGTTGTACCTAGTACTTGCTTCGCAATATGCGCAACCATATTTTCTGTTAGTTTCATAATATCTTTATAATCAGCATACGCTTCATATAATTCAATCATTGTAAACTCTGGATTATGACGAGTTGATACACCCTCATTACGGAATACACGACCGATTTCATAAACTTTTTCTAATCCACCCACAATAAGGCGTTTTAAATGAAGTTCAATTGCGATACGCATGTATAATTCCATATCTAACGCATTATGGTGCGTAATGAAAGGACGCGCAGAAGCTCCACCTGCAATTGCATGCATCATAGGTGTTTCCACTTCAAGATAACCATTGTCATCTAAGTATCTTCTCATTTCACGAATGATTTTACTGCGAGTAACGAATGTTTCACGGCTTTCCATACTTGTGATTAAGTCTAAGTAACGTTGACGGTAGCGTTGTTCAACATCTTTTAATCCATGATATTTATCCGGTAATGGACGAAGAGATTTCGTTAATAGTGTAAAGCCCGTTGCTTTCACCGAAAGTTCTCCAACGTTCGTTTTGAACACTTTACCTTCAATACCTACTAAATCACCTAAATCTGCTGTTTTAAACAATTCGTACTCTTCATCTCCAACAGCATCTTTACGAACATAAATTTGAACTTGTCCATGTAAATCTTGAATATGTGCAAATCCAGCTTTTCCTTTACCGCGTTTTGTCATAATACGACCAGCGATAGAAACAGAGATTTCTTTCTCTTCTAATTCTTCTTTAGAGAACTCTCCATATAAGCTTAATAAGTCATTTGTTGCATTTGTACGTTCAAATCGTTTACCAAACGGATCGATTCCTTGCTCACGTAAGTTATGTAACTTTTCACGACGAACAAGCAATTGGTCGTTTAATTCTTCGTGGTTCATGTTATCCATGGTATTGATATCACTCCAGCTCTATTAATTTTTACAATATATACAGTATAGCATTTTCTACTCAACTAGAAAAACTGCCAGCAACTAGCTGGCAGTTCTTCTTTCTTTCACGTAATTATAGGAAGTGTATAGAAGAATGTCAATCTTCCCTATCTATTATTAACCAACGTGAATTGTTTGTTGTTTCGCTTCTACTTCTTCTACAAATGCACCTAATACATTCGCAAGGTCCTCACGCGTATTACAAGCATTAATACCATTACGTACAGTTGCATTACCACGAACACCCTTTAAATACCAAGCTGCATGCTTTCTCATCTCTCTTACAGCGACATTTTCGTTCTTTAAATCGATAAGACGATCTAGATGCAACATACATACGTCAATTTTCTCACGCACTGTCGGTTCCGGCATTAATTCACCTGTTTCCAAATACTTTACCGTACGATAAATCATCCACGGGTCCCCAAGGGCAGCGCGACCAATCATAACACCGTCTACACCAATTTCATCAAGCATACGCTTTGCATCTTGTGGCGTTTCGACATCACCATTTCCGATAACCGGGATATTTACAGCTTGCTTTACTTGTTTAATAATATCCCAATCCGCTTTCCCTTCATACATTTGTACTCGTGTACGTCCATGAACTGCTACTGCTTGTCCGCCAGCACGCTCAACAGCTTTTGCATTCTCAATTGCAAAAATATGATCTGCATCCCAACCAATACGCATCTTAACTGTAACCGGCTTTTCAACAGCATCTACAACCGCCGCTACCATTTCATATATTTTATTTGGGTCTAAAAGCCACTTTGCTCCCGCGTCACACTTAATGATTTTCGGTACTGGGCAACCCATATTAATATCAATAATGTCTGCTGTCGTATATTTATCTACGTATTTCGCAGCATCTACAAGAGTTTCTTTCTCTCCACCAAAAATTTGTAAACTTAATGGCTTTTCTCTTTCATCAATATATAACATATCTAATGTTCTTTTGTTATTAAGTAATATCGCTTTATCACTTACCATTTCAGCACAAACTAAACCTGCACCAAATTCTTTTACTGTCAAACGGAATGCAGAGTTACACACTCCCGCCATCGGTGCTAATACAACCGGGTTTTTCATCTCAATATTTGCAATCTTTAACACTCGACTTACTCCTTCCTTCATAGTCACTTCGGCATTAATTCCTCCACTGAAACCTTTAATGCCTTAGCAACTTCCACTACAAAATCTTGGGAAGGCGATCGATTCCCTCTCTCAACTTCACCTAAAACAGATACAGATACCCCTAACTCTTTCGCAAAACCTTCTTGTGTATAACCTTTTAGCTTTCGAAAAGCACGAATGCGTCTTCCCCATTTTTCTGCTTCCATACCGTTACTCCCTCTCGCCTTTTCATTTCTTCTACTTGTGAACGTGAAATGTTTTGTTTTATATCTTGATTAATCTCTAACAACGGAACGATAACAAAAGCTCTTTCGAACATCCGCGGATGCGGAACAATAAGATTCTCTGCTTCAATATTTTCTTGATTATATAGTAAAATGTCAAGGTCGATGGTCCTCGGACCCCATCTAATTTCCCTTTTTCTTCCTAAATCATTCTCTACTCTTTGTGTAATTTTCAATAATTCTTGCGGTGATAAATTGGTAGAAATTTTTATAACTAAATTTAAAAAGCAACTTTGGTCAGTATAGCCAACTGGCTCTGTTTCATATACAGATGAAATATCGTTAACTTGGATATACGGGTTTTTGTTTAAAAACTGAATCGCTTCAGTTAAATACGTATAACGTTCTCCGATATTTGAACCTAATGCAATGTAAGCTATATTATTCATGGACGTTCTCTCGTAATTTCCACTGCTACAGCACGATAATGCCCAGGTATCGGCGGATCTGGTTTAATTACTTTAATTGTACAACGGAAAATGCTCTCATATTGTTTTAATATATCTGCAGCAATATTTTCAGCGATACTCTCTACAAGCTTATACGTTCTATCTTCAACAACTTTTCTACATAACTCGAAAAGCTCTCCATAATTGACAGAATGCTCTAAGTCATCACTTTCTCCTGCCTGTTTCAAATCCAACTCCACCGTTAAGTCCACTTTAAATCTCTGACCCAATTTATTTTCCTCTGGGAATACACCATGATAACCGTAAAACTCCATATCATGAACATAAATTTTATCCAATTACTTTACCCCCTTACCAATCATCGCATCCATCATCTTAGCCATACGTGCCATTTCCTTCACATCATGAACACGAACAAACTCACAACCCTTTTCAATGCCGAGACAAACGGTAGCTCCTGTTCCCTCAAGACGTTCCTCTACCGGTAAATCTAACACATGTCCAATAAAGGACTTTCTTGAAGTACCTAAGAGAACTGGATAACCCAGTACGTTTAACTGTTCTAAATTACGCATCGCTTCTAAATTTTGTTCAGGTGTTTTAGCAAAACCGATGCCTGGGTCTAAAATGATATTCTCATCTCTTACGCCAGCATCTTTAGCAATTTTGATGCTTTCATATAAATCAGCAATCATATCAGCCATTAAATTGCGGTAATTCATGTTATCGCGATTATGCATCAAGATAATAGGTACATCGTAATGAGCTGCAACTTCAGCGATTTTCGGTTCCGCCTTCGCTCCCCAAACGTCATTAATAATATGAGCGCCCGCTTCGATTGCTTGTTTTGCAACTTCAGCTTTATACGTGTCGATAGAAATAGGCAATTCCACTTCTTTTGCAACCGCCTGAATCATCGGAACAACTCGCTTTATTTCTTCTTCCACCGATACTTTAGCAAAACCCGGGCGAGTAGATTCACCGCCGATATCAATAATATGAGCACCTTCATCTCGCATTTCTTTCGCATGGCGCACCGCAGCCTCTAACTCGTTGTAACTCCCACCATCAGAAAACGAATCTGGTGTTACATTTAAAATCCCCATAATTAAAGTTTTTTCATTTAAGTTCAATGTATATTCGCCGCAGCGTAAATCATAATCCCACTTCAAACTACACATCTCCTCTTCGCAATTCATTTCTGCTCCACAATTTCTCTCTCTGCATTTCATAAAGACTCATAAACCTTTTTGTAACCATACCTACTTTACCCGGGAAATCTCGTCCCTCTATATGATAAAGCGGGACAATTTCTTGAATCGAGTTTGTTACAAAGACTTCATCAGCTGAAAGTAATTCATCTTTTGTAAAGAAACCTTCCTTTACTTCGATGCCCAGCTCTTCAGCAACCTTTATAATAAACGCACGAGTGATACCATTTAAAATCCCTGTTTTTAGCGAAGGTGTATACAAAATATCACCTTTCACGAAAAAGAGATTCGAAACAATACCCTCTGCAACATAACCTGTTTCAGTAAGGAAAATACCTTCCTTATTCACAACATTTCCAATTTCACGTTTTCCTAAAATGTTATTTAAATAATGATGAGACTTTAAGCGAGACGCACCCTCTGGTGTATTTCGCACTTGTTTTAAAACAACCCCTTCTTTTTCCACTACATCTTCAGGGGCTGCTAAAGGTTTTATAAAAACAATAACAGACGGCTCTTCATACATTTCCGTTTGCAATCCAATTTCATCTATACCCGCTGATACATTAAAACGTACATATGCATGCTCTAATTCATTCTTAACGAGTAAATTCTTCAAAATAAGCAGTACTTCATCTTTCGTCATTGTCCATTTAATTTGCAATGTATCCAGCGCATCTATTAAACGGTCATAATGATCATCCAATAAGAAAGGATGACCATTATAAATACGAAATGTCTCAAAAACTCCAAGACCATATAAATAACCATGATCATAAGGAGAAATTCTCGCTTCACTTGCTTCTACATACTCACCATTTACGTAAATTAACACGATGTCACACTTGGGCTGTATTTACGAATGAAATTCTGCAACAACTCTTTCCCGTGGGAAGTCATAATTGATTCTGGATGGAACTGTACACCTTCAATCGGTAATGTTGTATGACGGAGCGCCATAATTTCCCCTTCTTCTGTCCAAGATGTTACCTCTAAGCAATCAGGTAACGTCTCTTTCTTAACGATAAGGGAATGATAACGTGTCGCAGTAAACGGATTAGGGATATCCGAAAAAATCGTCTTTCCGTCATGATGCATAAGCGACGTTTTCCCATGCATTAAGCGCTCCGCACGTATAACCTCTCCGCCAAACACTTGTGCAATGGATTGATGTCCAAGACAAACCCCAAAAATCGGAATCTTTCCAGCAAAGTATTGAATAACCTCCATACTAACACCTGCTTCATTAGGACTACACGGACCTGGCGAAATCATTAAAAAGTCTGGTTTCATATTCTCAATATCTGAAATAGTCACTTCATCGTTACGTTTAACAACAAGCTCTTGTCCAAGTTCTCCAAGAAACTGCACTAAATTAAATGTAAAAGAATCATAATTATCAATCATTAATATCATTTCTCTCACCTAACCGTTTCTTCGCTACGTTCTTTTGCACGCCATAAAGCAATCGCCTTTTTTAACGACTCTTTATATTCATTTTCCGGATTCGAATCAATTACAATTCCCGCTCCTGCTTGTACATGTGCTTTTCCATCTTTAGCAAGCAGTGTTCTAATTACAATATTCAATTCTGTATCTCCAGAATAACCGATCCACCCGATTGAACCTGTATAAATCCCTCGGCGAACAGGTTCTAATTCTTCAATAATTTCCATCGTACGTATTTTCGGAGCACCAGTAATTGTTCCCCCAGGGAATACAGCCTTCACTAAATCAAAAGCATCTTTATCTTCTTCCACCTCACCACGCACATTAGAAACAATATGCATAACATGTGAGTATTTCTCAATTACCATAAATTCATCTACTTCTACAGTGCCATATTTACAAACACGCCCTAAATCATTTCGTTCTAAATCCACAAGCATGACGTGCTCTGCTCTTTCTTTTTCGTTCTCAATTAATTCTTTTGCTAATTCTTCATCCTCTTGCTCATTCTCCCCTCTAGATCTCGTTCCAGCAATCGGTCTTGTACTTACTTCGGTTCCCTCTTTCTTAATTAGCAACTCTGGCGATCCACTAACAATTTGAAAATCCCCGAGCTCCAAGTAACCCATATATGGAGATGGATTAATCTCACGAAGACTTGTATAGATTTCTAGTGGGTGTGTTTGTAACGTTCTTTCTTGCCTTGTCGACAAGTTTACTTGGAACACATCACCAGCCCCAATATATTCTTGAATACATTCAACCGCCTTCATAAAGCTTTCTTCTGTAAAAGCAACTGTTTCACTTTTCTCTTCAGGGCATGCAAAAGGTATATTCACTTCTGGCGCTTCTGTCGCCCAAAGAATCTTCCATTCATTTAATCGCTCTTTTGCCTCTTCATGCTTATCTACATAATGTGTAATAATCCATAATACTTTTTCTTTTTGATCATAAACAAACACATCATCAAATAATAAAAAGAATATATCAGGTATATTAATGTCATCCTCCGCATGGGAAGGGAGTTTTTCAATATAACGGATGCAATCATAACTAAAGTAACCAATTGCACCACCTTGAAATGGAGGGTATTCCGGATTATAATCCGTTTTCCATCGCTCCATATATTCCTGCATTAAATCTAATGGGTTTCCTTGTTTTATTGTTTCCTTACCACTTTCGCTTATATGTAACGTTTCACCCTTCCCTCGGATTACCGCTACTGGGTTCAACCCCACAATGTTATAACGACCGCCACGTCCACTCTCTAACAAAATATGTTGCGGTTTATCCTTAGAAAGAAATTTATACTGCTTAAAGAAATCTAACTGATATGGAATAGAAAGCGCTACAGATTTTCTTCGTTGCATATCAACACCCCGTCTTCTTTTATCCCACCCTCTTAGATTAACCACCTCAAAATACATTCGTTATGTATATAAAGTGGTTATACTCGAAGGCTAGTGAAAATAAATTAATTATACTACCTCTTATTTTACATGAAGTTTTCTAGTCATTCACTCTTTTCCTATTTCCAATCCAAAAAGAAAAAGCATCCTTTTCAAGGATGCTTTTTCAATCACATATAATTAAGACTCAAATTGATAAAGCGGTGTACTTAAATAACGTTCACCGTTACTTGGGATAATAACAAGTACCTTTTTCCCTTTACCTAACTTTTTCGCAATTTCTGTTGCTGCATAAATAACTGCTCCAGAAGAGATACCCACTAAAATACCTTCCTCTTTAGCCACTCTTCTTGCATATTCAAATGCTTGCTCTGCTTTTACTTGAACAATTTCATCATATACCTCTACATCCAATGTCTCTGGGATGAATCCCGCCCCAATTCCTTGGATTTTATGTGGACCCGGTTTCCCACCAGATAGTACTGGTGAATCCGCAGGTTCTACTGCATAAATTTTAATATCTTTATACGCTTCTTTCAGCACTTCACCAGCACCAGTAATCGTTCCACCTGTACCAATACCTGCAATAAACGCATCTAATTGGTCACCCATTTGTTCAACAATTTCTGGCCCTGTTGTTAAACGATGAATTTCTGGATTCGATTGGTTTTTGAACTGTTGTGGTATAAAGTAGCCATGCTCTTTTGCTAATTCAGTCGCTTGACGAATTGCTCCACCCATTCCTTCAGGCCCTGGAGTCAATACTAATTCCGCACCGTAAGCACGTAATAAATTACGACGCTCAATACTCATTGTTTCTGGCATTACTAAAATTGCCTTATATCCTTTAGCGGCCGCTACCATCGCTAAACCAATTCCCGTGTTACCACTTGTTGGCTCAATGATTGTATCGCCTTCTTTTAATAATCCTTTTTTTTCAGCATCTTCAATCATAGCTAATGCAATACGATCTTTAACACTGCTCCCTGGATTCATAAATTCTAATTTTAAGTATATATCTGCGCTGTTTGATTCTACGATGCGGTTCAACTTAACGATCGGCGTTTTCCCGATTAATTCTGAAACTGATTGTGCCACTCGCATTCCTGTCACTCCTAACACCGAGTATTTTTATTGGTTTTATCTATATTTAGATTTTGTCAGAAAATTCCCTGTTTGTCAATCTATTTAGAGGATGGATTCCCTCACTTCCCTTATTACAAACTCTCAATTAAATTTGTAATATCTTCTTTAGAGAACTTGTATCGCTCATTACAGAAATGACAATGAACTTCTGTCTCTTCTTCTTCTTCGCGAATTTGCTCTAACTCTGTTTTACCTAAACTAATTAACACACTCTCAATACGTTCGCGTGAGCATGTACAATTAAATTGAACATCCATCACTTCTAATACTTTTACTTTATCTTCTCCAAGAACTGCATACAGTAACTCTTCTGGAGAAAGCCCTTGTTCAATTAACGTTGATACAGGAGGAATCTTCTGCAAACGATCTTCAATGAATGAAATTGTTTCTTCCTGTGCACCTGGCATAATTTGAAGGATAAATCCACCTGCCGCTAATACGCTGTCATCTCCATTTACAAGAACGCCAACTCCTACAGAAGAAGGTGTTTGCTCAGAAACTGCAAAATAATACGTGAAGTCTTCCCCTAATTCTCCTGAAACAATTGGAGATTGACCAATAAACGGCTCACGCATACCAATATCTTTAATTACTGTTACAAATCCCTCAGTACCTACCGCTTGATATACACGTAATTTCCCTTGTTCCGTTCCTTCAAAATCAACATGTGGATTCGTTACATAACCACGTACATCCCCATTTGCATGAGCATCTACTAAGATAGGACCAATCGGACCATTACCTTCTACCTTAATCGTTAACTTTTGGTCACCTTTTAACATCGCGCCCATCATTGTACCTGCAGTTAAAGAACGACCAAGTGCCGCCGAAGCTGTTCTCCATGTATCATGACGTCTTTGCGCCTCACTTACTGTGTTTGTAGTACGTACACTATATGCACGCACTTCTCCATCAAATGCTAACGCTTTTACTAAATAATCTTTCATACTCATTTATTCACCTTTCTCATGCTGTAAATTTGCATTACGCTCGTATAACATATACAAACCTTTTAATGTTAAAAATGGATCTACAACATCAATTACATTCGATTCTTCTGAAATTAATTTCGCCAATCCACCTGTTGCAATAACTTTCGGTTCTTGTTTAGCTTCCTCTTTCATACGCTTAACAATACCTTCCACTTGTCCAACATAACCATAAAGAATACCAGATTGCATTGCACTTACCGTATTCTTTCCAACAACACTGCTTGGTTTTGTAATTTCAATACGAGGAAGTTTTGCCGCTCTACTATATAAAGCCTCTGCTGAAATCATAATTCCCGGCGTAATAACCCCACCCATATAATGCTTTTCTTCGTTAATATAACAATATGTAGTAGCCGTACCGAAATCGACAATAATAAGCGGACTTCCATACAAGTGGATTCCTGCTACCGCATTTACAATTCGGTCCGCGCCTACTTCACGTGGATTTTCATATTTAATATTTAGCCCCGTTTTTATTCCAGGACCTACTACAAGCGGTTTAATTTTAAAATACTTTTCACACATGCGCTCTAATGCAAACATAATTGGTGGTACGACTGAAGACACGATAATACCTTTCACATCTTCAAACGAAAGACCTTCATGCTCAAGCAACTGCTTTACAAGCATTCCATATTCATCTTCTGTCTTATGACGATCTGTTTCCATGCGCCAATGTTGACGAAGTTCCCCCTCTTCAAACACGCCTAGTACAGCATTTGTGTTCCCTACATCCAATACAAAAATCATATTCTCACCACTTATCTTATTTAATCTATATTTGTGCAGTATGTATAAAACTTATAAAAACATCATATCACACATACTTATATAATCAGCTTTTCTATCCTCATCATTTTACAAAAAGATTACGCTCTATTTCAATTTTTAATACCAGATTTACTTAAATTTTTTTCTACTTCATTTCGTTCCACAAATAAAAAAAGGAGTGACCATCGTCACTCCTTCACCTCTTACTTATCTTCTGATTCTTCATCGTCCTTCTTCATATTGATGTTTACTTTCACATCATCTGAAGATGTTGGACGCTCTGGCAATCTGCCGTAATCATATAAATGATTGATTTGCTCTGCATCTAACGTTTCTACTTCAAGTAACGTTTTCGCAATAATATCTAGCTTATCACGTTTTTCAGTAAGAATTTGTTTCGCGCGAGCATAACATTCTTTTATAATAGTTTGCATTTCCACATCGATTTCATGTGCAATTGCATCACTGTAGTTTTGTTCTGAATGGAAGTCTCTTCCTAAGAACACTTGACCACCTTGTGAGCTACCGAATTGCATCGGTCCAAGCTTATCACTCATACCGAATTCCGTAACCATACGTCTTGCAATACCAGTCGCACGTTGGAAGTCGTTGTGAGCACCTGTACTTGCTTCACCAAACACAATCTCTTCAGCTACTCGACCACCAAGTAAACCAGTGATTTTATCAAGTAACTCTGGTTTTGTCATGAAGTAACGATCTTCTTTCGGAAGCATTACTGCATATCCACCAGCTTGACCACGAGGGACAATTGTTACTTTATGAACGATATCTGCTTCATCAAGGACAACACCAATTACAGTATGGCCAGCTTCATGGAATGCAACGATATTACGTTCTTTTTCAGAGATAACACGACTTTTCTTAGCTGGACCTGCAATAACACGATCCGTTGCTTCATCAATGTCACTCATATCAATTTTCTTCTTATCTTGACGCGCAGCCACTAAAGCAGCTTCGTTTAATAAGTTTTCAAGATCCGCACCAGAGAACCCTGGTGTACGAGTTGCAATTGCTCTTAAGTTGATATGATCATCAAGCGGTTTATTACGAGCATGTACTTTCAGCACAGCTTCACGGCCATTTACATCTGGACGATCTACTGTAATTTGACGGTCAAAACGACCTGGACGTAATAACGCTGGATCAAGAATATCAGGACGGTTTGTTGCAGCGATGATAATAATACCTTCGTTTGCACCGAATCCATCCATTTCAACAAGTAATTGGTTCAACGTTTGCTCACGCTCATCATGGCCACCACCAAGACCTGCGCCACGTTGACGTCCTACTGCATCAATTTCATCAATGAAAATGATACAAGGAGCATTTTTCTTTGCATTTTCGAATAAATCACGTACACGTGATGCACCGACACCGACGAACATCTCTACGAAATCAGAACCACTGATAGAGAAGAATGGAACGCCTGCCTCACCTGCAACGGCACGTGCTAGTAAAGTTTTACCTGTACCTGGAGGTCCTACTAATAGAACACCCTTCGGAATACGGGCACCAACTTCAGCGAACTTACGAGGATCTTTCAAGAATTCAACTACCTCAACAAGCTCTTGTTTCTCTTCATCCGCTCCAGCAACATCTCTGAAACGAACTTTTTTCTTTTCGTCATTATATAACTTCGCCTTACTTTTCCCGAAGTTCATAACACGGCTACCGCCGCCCTGAGCCTGGTTTAATAAGAAGAAGAATAAAATGAAGATAATGACAAACGGAATGATTGAAGTAAAGAACGTTACCCAAGCACTTGTTTCTTCTGCTGGTTGATACTTAACTTCAGCACCTTGCGCTTTGTCATTAATTTTCTTTTGTAATTCCTCAGTATTTGGTGCATAAGTAACAAATTGTTCTCCTTGGCTAGAGTTGTTAAATTGTCCTTTTACCTCAAATACACCATTTTTCGGTTGAAGTTGCACATTACGCACTTCACCTTTTTCTAGTTTAGTAATGAATTTATCGTAGCTAACTGATGTCGTTTTTTGTGTCGAACCATTAAAATAGCTCACGATTCCAATTACTACTAGGAATATCAGTAAATAAAAGATGGTATTACGGAAGATACGATTCATTCCTAACCTCCTCTCACGGCATAAACACTATAGTAAATCGTAACATAGAAAAACTTTCCTATACAATTGTGACGCCTGTATTTAATTAATTTGAGTAAACACTTGGTTTTAATACTCCTACATAAGGAAGATTACGGTACTGCTCTTTATAATCTAATCCATACCCTACAACAAATTCATGTGGAACAGTAAACCCAACATAATCCGCTTTCAAATCTACCTTACGGCCTGTCGGCTTATCTAATAACGTAACAATTTTTACAGACTTCGCTTTACGATATTTGAATAGGTCTACTAAGTAACTTAGCGTAAGACCGCTATCAATAATATCTTCAACGATTAAAATATCGCGACCCTCTACAGAAGTATCAAGGTCTTTTAAAATTTTCACTTCGCCTGTTGAAACAGTAGAGTGACCGTAACTAGATACAGCCATAAAATCCATTTCAAGATATGTATCTGTTCTCTTTAATAAATCTGCCATGAATGGCATTGCGCCCTTTAATACACCAATCGCAAGAGGTATTGTGTTTTTATAATCCTCTGCAATAACCGCACCTAATTCGCGCACCTTTTCTTGTATTTGTTCTTCAGAAATTAATACTTTTTCGATATCTTGATTCATCATTTCATTATCCTCCCGGAAGACTCCTTGCTTTTGTAGTGAATAATCATATATTTATCCTTCTTTGCCGCCTCTTTCGAGATAGCAAATGCAGATCGCTTCAACAAGGGTACCCAAATAATATTCCCACTTGCATCACAAACGACCGGCCATTCTTCTCTTTTTTCTCTTGGTACTTTTGCTTCGATAAAAATAGTTTTTATCTTTTTTGTGCCATTCATACCTTGTATTGACATGCGATCTCCATTTTCTCTAGAACGAATACGAAGTGGATATGATATATCATTATACTTAGCAACAAATACTGTTTCATTCATGTTACTTGGTATGTCTTCGCTCACCTCTGTTACAAGCTTATCCCCGTTCGATAGCGTAATTGTCCCGGGCACTGATAAATCTTGTAAAAAAGGAGAAACAATTTCTTGTTTAAATCCAAAGCTGCACTCCTCGTATGCGCGAACAATTTTTAAATCACCTGGGAAATCAAGTGAACCCGAAGGTTGTGTCCGCTTAAAAAACTCGATCACTTTGTCAATATGTATAGAGGAAAGAGAAGATGGAATCTTATATTCATAAAGATAGTTTAATATTAGTTGAATCCCTCTTCTTTGTAAAGGCATAGACATGGATTCAAAGGCAGGAATTGATAAGCTAATTTGTTTATCACTTTTTTTTGTAATTACTTTATTCATTTTCTCAAAAGCTAATTCCTGCAAATACGCCTCATCCTCTTGCATCTGCATGCTAAATTTTTGGAATTTCTCATGCACTTGTGAATTTTCTTCTTTCAAATGAGGAAGAACATATTTGCGTAATCGATTCCTTGTATATACTTCCTTTTTATTACTTGGATCTATACGGGGAATTATTTTTAGCTTATTACAGTAATCAACAATCTCTTCCTTCGTTACTCCAAGTAACGGCCTAATTAAATATCCATTATGAAAAGGACGCTTCACTGCAATTCCTGCATATCCTTTCGGAGTACTCCCTCGTACAAGGCGCATTAAAATCGTCTCTACTTGATCATCACCATGATGTCCAAGAGCTACATATCTCGCATCATATTTCTTCATTATTCTTTCCAAAAATGCATATCTGCATTCTCTAGCAGCAACCTGTGCATTCATTCCGTGTTGCTGTTGATATTGCGACACATTAATCCTTATCGTTTCGCAAATAACTCCCAGCCCTTTACAAAGGTCCTGCACAAACTGTAGGTCCTCATGAGATTCATCACCTCTAAACATATGGTCCACATGTGCCACTACAATTTCGAACTGTTTTGCTGCTCTTTTTTCTAACAAATAATATAGAAGAGCCAAAGAGTCAGGACCACCAGAAACCCCTACAACAATTGTTGAACGTTCCTTTAATACATCATGCTGCTTTACAAAGTCATCTACCTTTTCAACAAATGTATCTTTCAACTTCGTAATCACCTTTCATTAAACAAGAACAGCAACGTTAGTTACCTTGTTTATAATGGTACAACTTTTACAAACATTGTGCAAAAAAAAGATATACAAAAATTACATTTTTATCTTACATCATCCGTACATATTCACAAAAGTAATAACATTATCTTTTAAAGTAAAAAAACCTAGGCATCCACCTAGGTTTTTAGAAAGAAACAGTGATAAAGAAACATCACACTTAAAATTTATTGTGCCTGCATTCCTACAATTGGAATCGTAGCCCACTTCGGCATATTTTTCTTCACTTTCGCCACAACGATAGTCATATCATCATTTATATAACCATCACAAGAGCGAATCACCTCTTCCATAATGATATCAGCAATTTCTTGCGGATCTTCGGTTTGTAATTCTTTAATTTTTCGTTTCATCCATAGTTCATGATTTTCTACATGTTGCGCTCCCTCGAAAATCCCATCGCTCATCATAATAAGGATATCGCCCGTTTTTAATTGTTCACCTACTACATCAACTTCAACATCCTCAATAATGCCCATCGGCAAATTACTTGCCTCAATTTTCAAAATATTATTCGCGCGTTTAACAAAACTCGGCGTCGATCCAATCTTTAAAAATTTCGCACTCGCATCCCGCAAATCCACCATAGCTAAATCTAACGTCGTAAACATCTCTTCTGTTGTTCTTAAAGAAAGAATAGAATTGATAGATTTAATCGCTATTTCCTCATCAATGCCTGATTGAAGTATTTTTTGTAATAATTTTACCGTTTCTTTACTCTCCATATGAGCTCTTTGCCCATTTCCCATACCATCACTAATTGCAAGCGCATATTTACCAACACTTAAATCCATCATCGCATAAGAGTCACCAGAAACAAACCCACCGCCTTTTGCAGCTGTGGCCAACCCAGTATCAAGAGAATACGTTTTTGCCGAACCAAATGATATTAAGCTGTGGCCGTTCGGATAAGAAGATTTTTCTTCATGTTTAACAACAATATTTTCCTTTAGAATGTCAGAAAGCATCGGCGCAACTAACTTTTCACATTCTCCATGTTCATTAGATGCAACTGGAATCAACATTTCAATATCAATACTTCCTCTATCTAAACAATATATATCAACATGCTCTACTTCTACGCCAAAATCACGAAACGCTTGCATAATCTGTTCTTCCTGCACTTGATGATTTTCTCGTTCTCTTTGGATCTCCTTAGCAAAATCCTCCATAACTTTTGATACACCTAATAGTTGCTCCGCTACTATTCTACGGTTTTCTTTCATTTGTTTTCGTAATTTTTGTCCTTCATAGAAGTGATCTAATTCACCCGCTACTAAATCCGTCACTTTCTTCCCTCTCACACAATGCTTGTCCCATTCACGAACTAACTTCCGATTATGCTGCAACGTCCCCTCTTCCGTTTCACTCATTATTTGTTTCATATAATCGTACGTTTTGTCGAAATTAACTACCCAGCATTGGTCCTTTTTAAAGCATGTTTGACATGTTTTTGCAGTAATTGTACTTAAGAACAAATCCACTTCTGTCTCTTTATCTTCCTCCTCCACATATCCATATACAGAAAAGCTATTAGATAAAGCAGCAAATACATTGGCAAATTGATTAATTTTATTCGCTGTAACATCACGCATCCTTCTTAAATACTGTTGTTGATCTTGCGAATGTTCCTGTGTGCCTGGCATGAATTTAGCAATACGATCCATAACAAGTTTCGGTGTTAATAAGAAGAACATAATCGCCACACCAGATTCAATTAAAGTTGTCACAATGTTTGTTTGCTTGTCTACATATAGCGTAATCAAGCTCGTCCCAATTAATAAACCTAAACTAACACCTAAACGCTTCCCTTCTTTTAACAAACCACCAAGCAACCCAGAAAAAGCAAGTAGACTAAGTTGAGACAAACTGGAGACATTGGCTAAACTTAATATTAATCCAGTGACGACCCCCACTGTAGATCCTGTAGCAGCCCCCGCAATAAATGCAAACACGAGCACTAAATACCTAGTAAAAATATGTTGAATAGAAGCGTCATATACAAACCAATCTGTTGTCCCTGTTAAAACAGATGCTAGTAATATAATTAAACAAACAATTTCTTCTGTCTCTAGCGCTTGTTGTTTACCTTTTCGTTCTACTAAAAGCGGAACACTTTGTAAAAATATCATAGTTAATACGAAGCTAAGCCCTGCCTCAATCGTACTAACGAGTAAATCGTACATGGTGACAGTTTGTTGCGCGAAATATACGACAACTAAATGTGCGGTTAATGCGGAGATAAATACTTGGAATGGAACAAGTCCAACAGTTTTACGTGTAAACCGACTAAAGAAGATATTATAAATGAAGAAAGTAAAAATAGATGCAAAGGTAAAGAATAAATTATCTATCGAAACTGAAAGTGCGCCCCCCATAAGAGCCAAGAACGCGAGCGGCATTTTATCCCGCTTCATAACATAAACAGCAGCAAAAAACGGCAGTGCAAACGGTAAAATGTTTGTTAATATATATGCTCGTCCCAAAAGAAAACCAATAACAACAATAATAAATCCCCATCTAAAGAAAACCTGTTCAAACTTCATTCGCAACTTACTCGTCCACTTTACTGCTCCAAGCTGACTCTCATTCATTGCCAATGCACTTGTATTCATAGTATTCCTTCCTGCTTTAGGCATATTTTTAACACCACCTGCATAGTTTAATTACTGTCATTATAAAAGATGATTATTGGGATTTTTGTCAAAACAACAGTTTTCACTTTTATAATCGTTCGACTTTTTATTCGAAATAACTCTACATATATACACGGTATGTAATTTATTCTCACCATTTTAATTGAACATTCAGAAAATATAGGGTGATTTTGTAGAAGTGTTGTATGTCTTAATTTATTTAACAAAAAAAGATCATGCAAATTTGCATGATCTTTTTAGGATGACCCGTACGGGATTCGAACCCGTGTTACCGCCGTGAAAGGGCGGTGTCTTAACCACTTGACCAACGGGCCGTTAAATTAAATATAGCGGCGGAGGGGATCGAACCCCCGACCTCACGGGTATGAACCGTACGCTCTAGCCAGCTGAGCTACACCGCCATGTCGTCTTATTTAACGGACAATTAGTATCTTACCTCAGATATATTTTAAAGTCAACACATCTTGAAAACTTTTTTAAAAATATATTTTCACATATAAAAAAGCACCCCGAGCAATCGCCCTGGGTACCTCTCTATATGCTAAGAATTAAACGTTCTTATTATCCGCGACGTGCGCCACGGCCACCACGTTTAGATTCTGTGTTACGCTTTAAAGAAGTTAAACGATCTTCACTGTCCTTTAAGAAACGTGCCATCTTTTGCTCGAATGTTTCTTTTGGAGCTCGTTCGTTACCGCCGCCACGGTTATCTCTGTTGAAAGAACGATTACGTTGTGGACGTCCAGAACGTTGTTGATCGCCACCGCCACCGCGTTGGTATTCACCACGTGGACGATCTCCTTCTGTTTTTTCACGCTCTTTCGCTTTTTTAATAGATAGACCGATCTTACCATCTTTTTCAACGTTAATAACTTTTACTTCTACTTGGTCGCCCACTTTTAAGTGATCGTTAATATCTTTCACATAATTATCAGCAACTTCACTAATATGAACAAGACCCGTTAAGCCTTCTGGCAGCTCCACAAAAGCCCCAAAATTTGTAATACCTGTTACTTTACCCTGTAACTTGCTGCCTACCTCGATTGACATAAAAAAAATGCTCCTCCTTAGTGGTTAAAAAGTCAAATTTTACTTTATTATATATAATCCTAAAATATAGTGTCAATAAGACATACTCTACTTAGAAACAGGAAAAATTATCTCCCCTTTTCCAGAGAAGAAATAATCCCTTCTAGCAATCTTTAATACGTACTCTTCATCATTCAACTTTTGAACTTCGTCTTTTAGACTCTTTTCTTTATTCGTTAATGAATCCAGTTCTTTTTTCATGTCCTTAACTTTTGCTTCTTTTGCTCTAATGGAACTGTTTTGTTGATAAAACGTTACACTAATACTCGCAATAATTGTAAAAGCAAAGACAAGAAAAACCGCTAAACGGCGATAAAGTCGCTTCCTGTTCTCATCCGTTTGTATTATATGCTCTTTAACAGGATTTGGACTCTGTTTTTCGATTGTTCTTTGTCTCAGTTCCCTCATTTCCGAGGTCCCCCTAACTTCTTTTTTATACGCCCCCATAATTGGAAGATGTGTCCCTTCAATTTTGCTATATATTGCAGGAACCCTACATGTTTCATTATAAAAAGTTTAACACGATTAGGGAGAAGTTTCCATATGAGCGAAGCAATAAATCGAACAGGCCAGAAAAAAACTTTCCATATGAAAAGTAATATCCAAATCACCATTTTCCATAACACATGTCCAATTGAAAGCAGTATACGAAATAAGAATAATATAAATGCAATAAATAGCTGCGCTATAATAATAACAGGTTTTATCATGAGTAGCTTTATAATTTGAACAAAAAAGTGTGTTGTTTGCATAAAAATATAGATGAGAAAATTTAACAGTCTCATGTATATTGCTTTCAATAAGCTTTGATATGCCGCAAAACCACATAATAATGCCAAAAATACATATATACGTAGTTCAGCTTCATTTACAAGAAGCAGTACATAAAAAACGAATAATGCTTGGACAATCCAAAATAGTATATCATGTATAAATACAAGCCAACGTTTACGTTCTTGCCGCTTTAAAAATCGTTGGTATGTATCTAAAGACGCTCCAATCCAAGCACCCATTCCGATCATTGAGAGCATCGTATACAACTGAATTGTTAGGCTCATTTAAACAACTTACTAAAGAATCCTTTAGTTTTCTCCCCTTGATTCTCATCAATATACAGCATCTCATGAACTTTCCCTTTAATCGATACAACACCTTTTTCTACATCTAAATTTTTCATTTGCAAATTTTGACCACGAATTGTTAAAAAACCCATTACGGTCTCAAGTAAAAACTCCTCGCTATCAAAACTCTCTACCTGCTTTACACCGGTAATATCAATTACACGCCTGCCACGCATAATAATATCATGCTCTACCGAAACATTTTGTTGATTAGAAGACATAGGTGAGTAACCATTATCCACGTAAATCCCCCCATAGATTTATACTAGCTAATAGTAATGTATGAAGGGATAATTGATTTTAGAACAAGCCTTCTTCAGCCTTTACTTTTTCTTCGCGAACTAAACTATACATATTTGCTGCATCTTCTTTTTTAGTCGTTTCTTTCAATTCGTTTATTTTTACAGTTACTATTTTTTGACCAAAACGAATTGTTAATTCATCAGCTACTTTTACATCTGAACTCGCTTTTGCCACTTGACCATTAATTGATATTCTTCCTTGATCAGCTACTTCTTTCGCTAATGTTCTTCTTTTAATTAAACGTGATACTTTCAAAAACTTATCTAGACGCATATCAAATCCCCCTATTAACGCTCTGTTTGTTTTGCCTCTTCCCATAAAACGTCTAACTGCTCTAATGATAAATCTTGCATCTCTTTATTCATTTCAGCTACCTTTGCTTCCATGTATAAGAAACGACCGACGAATTTCTCATTCGTTGAACGTAACGCCTCTTCGGGATCTATTTTATAATGACGAGCTATATTCACAAACGCAAATAGTAAATCGCCAAATTCACCTAACATTTTCGCCTCATCCATATTTGTAACTTCTTGTTGGAACTCTTGCCATTCTTCTAAGGCTTTCTCTATCATCGGTTGTACATCAACCCAATCGAAACCAACTTTGCCAGCTTTTTTCTGGATGTCATAGGCGCGTAGTAACTGTGGCAAACTTTTTGGAACCCCATTTAAAACAGATTCTTTCACGAATCCTTTTTCTTGTTTTTTAATTTCTTCCCAATTGGCAATTACTTCATCGGCATTATTTACATCCGTATTCCCAAATACATGCGGGTGGCGGCGAACCATTTTCTCAGATAAAGTTCGAATAATATCATCTATAGAGAACCAACCTTCATCCTCCCCGATTTGAGCATGCAACATAACTTGTAATAATATATCACCCAGTTCTTCTACTAAGTGATCATCATCCTCTTCATCAATTGCTTCCAACACTTCATAAGCTTCCTCAATTAAATACTTCTTTAAAGATTGATGTGTTTGCTTTTTATCCCACGGACAACCATTCGGTCCACGAAGGTCTGCAATAATTTCTCTAAGCACATCAAACTGTTGATACAAGGACGCACGTTCTTTAACTGGTGGTACATATACACTCGTTAAATTATTCAACTCTGTTTCATGATCTAACATGTACAACGGCACCTTTTTAACTTGTTCAAATGAAGTTCCTGCAGCTGTTACGATATACACTTCATAATCATCTGATAGCATCTCCATTAATGTTAATTTCACATCAGATGCAACGAATGCGTCATATACTTGGCAAAAGATTAAATGTTGACGTAATTCTAATTGTCCTCTTTCAAATGATGTGGCGTCAATTAATTGGAATCCTTCAATCGGATCAATCTTTAGACTCGCAAACATAGGATCAAGGAAACTTTGTCCACCTTCAATGCGCACTTCAACATTCGCTACTTCACCTTTTTCCAACAGTAGCTGAACCGTTCTTTCCGCTACAAGCGGATGCCCTGGCACGGCATAGATGATTTCTGTGCCTTCAGCTTGTTCTAACAATGTATTCGCGATTGTTTCATATACAATTTCAAATGTATCATGCGCTTCATATACACTGTCAAAGGCTGTATATTGTATACCTTCTTTCTCCAACTCTTCTATAACGGGATGTTCCTTCGTTCTAACAAACATGTGATCTGCTTCTTTTATTTTTCGATATACACCCATCGTTAACTGATCTAACTCACCAGCACCTAATCCTAAAATAGTAATGATTCCACTCACAACCTGCCACCTCTATCCACTCTTCTTCAATGAACCTTCTTTTTTCTCTTTTTTCATAACGGTTCCTATTTCCGCTTTTGTAAATACACGTAATTTTAAAATTAAAAACACATATGTTAATCCACCGATAGCTACACCTAACAATGCCTCAAGTGTTGCAATTCCTCTATGCCTTGTATCAATTACTAATCCAGACATTTGCATCAAACGTATAAATATTATTAATACAAACCCCATACCGATACCACTAATAACTACACCTAACATATTACGCTTATCGATAAGCGATTCGGATACAGCTTGCATAAGTAACGCACTATTTAGCACAGAAATTACAATTAACGCAACTAGTGTTGCAATTGCAGCTCCCTTCACACCAAAATACGGCATTAATGTATAATTTAAAACTAACTTTAAACAACCCCCAAATATAACGAATATTGCTGGTTTTAATGTTTGTCCTAACCCTTGCAAAATAGAAGCAGTTGTAATCGACAATGAACTAAATAAAATAGATAAAGATAAAATGGATAAAACATCTGACCCATCACTATTTTCAAACAACATAATATTCGTAGGCTGAATAATACAAGTTAATCCAATGGCAGCTGCAAATCCAATAACAAATGTTATTTTCATTGCTAACTTTACCTTTTCTCGAATAAAGGAAAGATCTCCTCTTTCCTTCGCCGCTGTAATAATTGGAATAAGTGACAATGAGAAAGAAGTTGTCACGACCGTACCTAATTGCATAAGCGGGATACTTCTGTCGTAAACACCTTTTAATACCTTTGCACTTTCAGCTTGCTCTCCTGCCCCAATAAGTAAGGAATAGAAGGAAATGGAATCAGCCATTTGTATAAAAATAAGTACTAAGTTACTAACACAAATTGCCAATCCTTGCCAAAACAGAATTTTAATGATCCTCTTTTTTCCCTTAATTCTCTTTACACTCTTGAAAAATATAGAACGAAAGTCATGACGCATATAAAGTACAAGTACGATAATCCCAATTAGTCCGCCTGCGATTGAACCTAACATAGCACCTGCACCGACTGTATATAAATCAAATCCGCGAGCAATTAGGAATAGAGATAAAAATACAATAATAGAAACACGAATTGTTTGTTCTATCACTTGCGAAACAGCTGTTGGCATCATATTATTGAACCCCTGAAAATATCCTCTTGCTACAGATAAAAACGGCATCAATATGAATGAAAATGAAATAACACGTAATAACTTATCTAAGTGTATATCACCCATGGCTGCTGCAATTGTTTCGGCACCAAAAAACAATGTAAAAAAGCCTACGAAACCAATTCCTAATAAAAACCAAAAAGATACACAGATAATTTCTTCTGCTTCTTGTTGTTTCCCTCGCTCTAATCGTTCCGCAACCATTTTTGAAATTATAATGGGGAACCCATAAGTAGCTAAAATTAAACAAAATCCATAAAACGGATAAATTTGTTGGTAAATATAAAAACCAATATCACCCGCTATATTTTGATATGGAATACGGTAAAAAGCGCTTAATACCTTTGTAACAAAACTTGCGATTGTTAATATAATAGCCCCACGCCAAAAGGCTTGATACTTCTTCGATTCCATACAAGAAAACTCCTTTTTCTATTCTCACCCCTCGTATTATATCATAAAGAAAAGAACAAGCTTCCTTGCCTACACGAGTAATAATACGTTCGTGCAACGCTAGAAATGTTCAACGAAAAAAGGTAGCAAAGCGCTACCTTCATTCAATATACATATATCTCCAAATATTTGATTTCTCAAGAAGAAATATCATAATTAGGAAAGATTGCTACTTCTAAAATTCGATATAGCCTTACTGCTCCATTTGTTTCGCTAAAAAGCTTGCAGCTGTATTTACTGACTTATGCTCTACTTCACTTATAATATCCTCTTTAGAGAAGATAACAACAGCTCCAATTGGATCCCCATTCGCAACAATCGGGCCAATTGTATAGGAACTCACTTTTTCTGTTACTCCATCAATAATTGAAATTTCGCTTTCATCTGTCATAATTACAGACTTACGCTCTTCCATTGTCTTCTCAATTAAATCGCCAACACTTTTATTTAAGTATTCTTTTTTAGATACGCCTGCTACTGCGATAATAGAATCACGATCGCATACAAGCACATTATGTCCTAAGCTATCGTATAAAGCTTCCGTATATTCCTTTGCAAAATTACCTAGTTCACTAATTGGAGAATATTTTTTCAAAATCACTTCTCCATCGCGATCAACAAATATTTCTAGTGGGTCTCCTTCTCGAATACGTAAAGTTCTACGAATTTCCTTCGGGATTACTACCCTACCTAAATCATCAATTCGACGTACGATTCCAGTTGCTTTCATTCTAATGCTGCCTCACTTTCTACTGATGATCAAAGTGGTGAATTTACCTGTTCATGTAAAAATCACCAACTGTTAGACATAGTATTTTACACATTAGTTCTTCTATGCACGCCGAATTGTATTTTTTTATCTTATATTAGGCATTTATGACTTCTTTTTTTACATCTGGTAGGCCTTTTAATAAATTTTCAGCAATTGTTAACCACTTCGATGTCTCTAAACCATTTGTTTTCATAACGATTTTCAATTGCGATCCTTCCATTCCTAGACCAATCATACGTCCAAAACTATTTCCGAGCATGAATAATTTTCCGCCATCAATATTTTGACTTGCTTGTTCTGAGAACAGAATTGTCACTTCAAATTTATTTTGCTTAATTAACTCAATTTGTTCTTTCATTGCCAATACTTTAATATTTGCAATTTGCAATAAGTAACCGACTTCTTGCGGGTAATCACCAAATCTATCTATCATCTCTTCCTGCAACTCTTCAATATCCTCAATTGCAGAAACACCTCTAAACTGTTTATACATCATAATCTTTTGTTTACTATCTGAAATATAAGCATCTGGTAAATATGCATCTACTTCTAAATCAATTTCAACATTAACTGTATTTTCAACCCCATCTGTTCCTCTACGCTGTTCAATTGCATCTTTTAACATTTGAGAATATAGATCAAATCCGACAGAATCAATAAATCCATGCTGTTCGGCTCCTAACAAGTTACCTGCACCACGAATGGATAAGTCTCTCATCGCAATTTTGAAACCTGATCCAAGCTCTGTGAACTCTTTAATGGCTTGCAGACGCTTCTCTGCAACTTCTGATAACACTTTATCTCGTTTGTATGCAAAGTATGCATATGCAACACGATTAGAACGTCCAACACGACCACGAAGCTGATACAACTGCGATAATCCCATACGATCTGCATCAAATACAATTAACGTATTTACATTCGGAATATCTACACCCGTCTCAATAATTGTTGTACTTACAAGAACATCATGCTGCCCTTCTAAAAACGATAGCATAACAGACTCTAATTCACCTTCGTTCATTTTCCCATGTGCATACGTTACACGCGCGTCTGGAACTAACATCGAAATTTCATCTGCTTTTCTTTCGATATCCTCCACACGATTATATAGGAAGTAAATTTGCCCACCTCTTGCAAGCTCTCGTTCTATCGCTTCTCGCATTAACGCTGGATTATACTCTACTACATACGTTTGGACTGGGAAACGATTTTCTGGCGGTGTCTCAATAACAGATAAGTCACGCACACCAAGCATAGACATATGGAGTGTACGCGGAATCGGAGTTGCCGTTAATGTTAACACGTCAACATTTGCTTTTAATTGTTTAATTTTTTCTTTATGTGTTACACCAAACCTTTGTTCTTCATCAATAATAAGAAGACCTAAATCTTTATAAGTAACATCTTTAGATAAAATACGATGCGTTCCGATTACGATATCTACCGTACCATCTTTTAAGCCTTTAATTGTTTCATTTTGCTGTTTTCTCGTACGGAATCTACTTAATAATCCTATATTGATTGGATAATCTTGAAAACGCTCTCGAATTGTTTCATAGTGTTGTTGTGCAAGGATCGTTGTCGGCACTAAAATTGCAACTTGTTTTTCATCCATAATTGCCTTAAATGCCGCACGGATAGCTACTTCCGTCTTTCCATATCCTACATCACCACAGAGAAGCCTATCCATCGGACGTCCACGTTCCATATCTTTCTTAATCTCGTCAATAGAACGTAATTGATCCTCTGTCTCTTGATATGGGAAAGAAGATTCAAATTCTTGTTGTTCTGCCGTATCTGGTGTATATGCATAACCCTTTGAAGCTTCGCGCTCAGCATATAGTTTAATTAGGTCATCCGCAATATCTTGTACAGATTTTTCAACTTTCGTTTTGACCTTTTTCCAATCATTTCCGCCCAATTTATAAACTTTAGGATCCTTACCTTCAGATCCTACATATTTCTGCACTTGGTCAATTTGTTCAATTGGAACGTATAACTTATCATTACCTTGATATTTAATATTCAAGTAATCTTTATGAACACCATTAATCTCTAGTGTCTCGATACCTAAGAATTTACCTATACCATGATTTACATGAACTACATAATCTCCAACTTTTAATTCCGAATAACTTTTAATACGTTCAGCATTAGATAACTTCTGCTTACGTTGTGATTTTTTAACTTTTTTATGAAAAAGCTCTTTTTCAGTAATAACAACAAGCTTTTGCATCGGCATTTCAAATCCTGCATGTAAATCACCTACAGCAATTTGTAACCTTCCAGGCAATAATATATCTGTGCCCTCTACGATATCTGCCTCAATATCATAATCACTTAAAATATGTTGTAGTTTTTTTACACGTTCATCATCTGTGCCGAGCACAACAGTCGTAAAATGCCCTTCGTTCCATCTATCAATTTCAGTTTTCAACAACTGCATCTGCCCATGGAAATCTTGCATTGTTTTACATGTCACATTCACAATGTTTTGCGGATGTGTATGTGCTATATGACGTAAGAATAACGTTAAATATACAAAACTTCTTTTTTTATGATGAAGAAATTCCTCAAACGAGTGTGAGAAAGATAAATCTTGAATAATTGTTCCCTCACCAAGAAGTGATATATACCATTCCGCCTCTTCCGTTTCAAGATGTGATGCCGTTTCTTGAATACGGGAAATCTCATCTAAAACCACAATACCATCTTCTGGTAAATAATCTATCAGACTAGCAGGTTCTTTATAGAAAATAGATAAATATTTAAACATCTGTTCTATACTTTGCCCGTTTTTTAACATCTCAATTTCATGACTTACCGTTTCAAGCACTGTAGTCTTCAATTTATCATCGGAAAGTTTTTGCATCGTCTTAGTCAAGCCTTCCTCAAGATGCTCAATTCCCGACTTCAATTCTTCCTGTGAAAATAAAAACTCTGTTGCTGGACCAAATCTAACACTTTCTTTTTTATCTTGAGAGCGCTGTTCATCCACATCAAATAATCGAATAGAATCAACTTCTGTATCGAAAAATTCAATACGAAATGGTAACTCTTCAGTTAATGGGTAAATATCTAATATTCCCCCGCGCAAACTGAATTCCCCAGGAGCTTCTACCATCGACTTACGCTCATAACCAATATGATGTAAAGTATGCAAGAATGTATCTAAATCAATCTCTTGCCCTAGATTGATTTCGATTTGCCTTTGCTTCCACAACTCTTTCATTGGTAAAAATCTGCGTAGTCCTGCAACTGGCGCTACAATAATCCCGTTCTCTCCTGCCACTAAACGATTCAATACTTCAATACGTTGCGCCTTCAATTCTGGGCTTGCAACACCAATTTCTGATGCTATCAATTCATTTACTGGGTATAACCACACATCTTTTTCACCAAGTAACGCCACTAAATCTTCATGCACTTTTTGTGCTTGATATAAATTATGCGTCACAATAAGTTGTGATTTTTTTGTTTTTTTATATAAGGCCGCCATTAATAACGAACGAGAAGAGGTTGCCATACCTGATACAAGTTGTTCTTTTAAACCATCTTCTAGTCCATTAATAACCGATTGGATCTCTTCATTTTTATAAAATTGCTCTAATAAACCTATCATTTTCAAAACCCCTCTCAACATAAAGAGCAAGCCACTATATTTTATGCAAATATTTTGGAAAAAGAAAACAGAAAAATGCTTTGGACATGCCAAAGCGACAACATTTTATTGCAGAAATTTTTCATATTCATAATACTCAGGATAAGATGCGAGCGTTTCTTGACACGATTCACAAATCGTTTTTATATATATATTTCCATTCTCATGAAAATGAATCATCTCTACTACTTCTTGCTCTGTTAGTTGAAATAAAACGTCGCTATACACTTTTTCTGCGGTAACGGAGCCTACATTACTCCCGCAATGTCTGCAATAATAATACCCTTCCATACTAGCCTCCTAAAAATCCAATTACTACTAGTATGGGTAAAAGCAAGACAAAATATTCCCAATCATACCCTTAACTATTGAAGGTATTCATGATTTGAAGAAAAGGTTTATTTAACCATTCTTCACATGCATCCGCTGCTTTTTCAATAGAATGACTCACATCAGGAATTTCTTCCGATGTAAAACGTCCTAATACGTAATCTACTACCTTCATGCCATTTTTCGGACGATCAATTCCCATACGGATACGTTGAAACTCTTGTGTTCCTAAATGTGAAATTGTTGATTTCACACCATTATGTCCACCAGCACTACCTTTCATACGAAGGCGTAATTTACCTACAGGGATGTCTAAATCATCGTACAGAACAACGAAGTCCTCAACATCAATTTTATAGTAATCCATGAGTGGTCGAATACTTTCCCCAGATAAATTCATATATGTAAGTGGCTTTAATAAGATTACTTTTTCTCCATTAACAAATCCTGCACCAAATATTCCTTTAAATTTTTGTTCATTCAAAGAAATATTCCAACGCTTCGCAAGTTCATCAATCGCCATAAATCCAATATTATGCCTTGTTAATTCATATTCTCTACCCGGGTTCCCAAGTCCTACTATCAATTTCATTCTTGTACCACTACTTTCTTTTTTCGATACGAAAAGACGTAACCAATCTTGGTTACGTCTCATTCTATCCAATTAATTGAATAATACACTTACAGATTCTTCTTCGTATACACGAATGATTGCTTCTCCGATTAGTGGAGCAACTGAAAGTTCATGTACTTTGTCGATTTTCTTCTCTTCTGGTAATACGATAGAGTTCGTTACAACTAACTCTTTAATATTTGAGTTTTGGATACGCTCAATTGCTGGACCAGATAATACTGGGTGTGTACAGCAAGCATATACTTCAGAAGCACCGTTCTCAACAAGAGCGTTTGCTGCTAATGTAATTGTACCAGCTGTATCAATGATGTCATCAATTAAAATTGCTGTTTTACCTTCAATATTACCGATAATGTTCATTACCTCTGATACGTTCGGACGAGGGCGACGCTTATCAATAATAGCGATTGGTGCTTTTAGACGATCTGCCATTTTTCTAGCACGAGTTACCCCACCGTGGTCAGGTGACACGATTACGATATCTTTAAGACCTTTTGTTTCAAAGTAATCTGAAAGAATCGGTACACCCATTAGGTGGTCGATTGGGATATCAAAGAACCCTTGAATTTGTGGAGCATGTAAATCTAGAGTGATTACACGAGTTGCACCTGCCGTTTCAAGCAAGTTTGCTACAAGTTTCGATGTAATTGGTTCACGAGAACGCGCTTTACGGTCTTGACGCGCATAACCATAGTAAGGAATAACAATATTAATTGTTTTTGCAGATGCACGCTTTAATGCATCGATCATAATAAGTAATTCCATGATATGTTCGTTTACTGGGAAGCTTGTAGATTGAATAATGAATACATCGCAACCACGGATACTTTCTTCAATGTTAATTTGAACTTCTCCATCACTAAAACGATCAACAGAACATTTTCCTAGTCCTACTCCAATGTGCTTTGCAATTTGCTCAGCAAGTTCCTTATTAGAGTTTAAAGAGAATACTTTCAAATTAGAATTTAGATATTGAGTCGACATCTAGATTAACCCTCCACATTATGATTTTTTCTTATTCAGCAATTGATCAACATAGTCTTCTTTGTTAACTTGACGTGCACGTGCTACAGATAATGCTTTTGATGGAACATTCTCTGTAATTGTAGAGCCTGCTGCCACATAAGCACCATCTTCAACTGTTACAGGAGCAACAAGGTTTGAATTACATCCAATAAATACCCCGTTACCAATCACAGTTTTGAATTTATTCTTACCGTCATAGTTCACCGTAATTGAACCACAACCAAGATTCACGTCTTCTCCAACTTGTGCATCCCCGATATAACTTAAGTGTGAAGCTTTACTTCTATTACCAAAAACAGTTTTTTTGATTTCCACAAAGTTTCCAACGCGTACTTCATCTCCAATAACTGAATCTGGGCGAATATGTGCAAATGGACCAACCGATACTTCTGTACCAAGTTTACTATCATGTACAGTAGATTGTCGAATTGTCGTACGATCTCCAATTTCACTATCGCGAATTACTGTGTGCGGTCCAATTTCACAATCAGAACCAATTACAGTATTCCCCTCAATAATTGTTCCTGGATGAAGAACTGTATCACTACCGATAATTGCATCAGCAGAAATATACGTGTTACTTGGATCAATAATTGTAACACCATTTACCATGTTTTTACGGTTGATACGGTTTTTCATAATAATTTCCGCTTGCGATAGAGCGACTCTGTCGTTAACACCTAACGTTTCATCGAAGTGCTCTGTTTGATAAGCCGATACGATATGACCTTCATTTTTTAAAATCTCAATAACATCTGGCAGGTAATATTCACCTTGTACGTTATCATTTGAAACTTTAGAAAGTGAGGCGAATAAAGCTTTATTATCAAAACAATACGTACCTGTATTGATTTCTTTAATAGCTAATTCTTTCTCATTTGCATCCTTATGCTCAACAATCTTTTCAACATGACCATTCTCATTACGAACGATACGACCATATCCAGCAGGTTCTTCTATGTAAGCTGTTAGCACCGTTGCCATTGCCCCTGCTTCTTTATGTTGCTGAAGCAATGCTTCCATCGTTTCAGCAGTTATTAGCGGCGTATCACCACAA
The DNA here is from genome assembly GCF_040448665.1 of Bacillus cereus group sp. MS39. Taxonomy (NCBI): domain Bacteria; kingdom Bacillati; phylum Bacillota; class Bacilli; order Caryophanales; family Bacillaceae; genus Bacillus; species Bacillus cereus group sp. MS39. The sequence goes on from NZ_CP123058.1 coordinate 5,338,802, forward strand.
ATAACTAAAGTTGTTCCTTCTTCATTTGCAAGTACACTTGCAGCTTGATCGACAGCATGTGCTGTACCAAGTTGTTCTGCTTGTAATGCAAACTCACTTACGTTTCCTAGCTGTTCTTGTACCATTTCAGCACCATGTCCTACGACTGTTACAAGTTTCTGCAATCCTAATTGCGTTACTTGATCGACAACATGCTGTACCATAGGTTTTCCACATACAGGATGAAGCACTTTGTATAGCTTAGACTTCATACGTGTGCCTTTGCCTGCAGCTAGAATCACTGCAAATCTGTTTGACATATAGACCCTCCATCGCAACCTATTTATCCATTAACGATATTATCCTAAATCATCATATATTTCAAGAAACACATTTTAACTATTAAATTTTACCATAATTCTTATACGATGTTTTACTCTTTAGTATCTTTTTTAAGAAATAAGCTATACTATTTAAAATGATTTTGAAAAAATTAGAAGTTTTTCTCTTCACTTTAATAAATTCAGAATTTTCCGTACGAAAATAGATAAAACCACACAAAAAAAAACAAACTCCTGTAAATGCTTACAGGAGTTTGTTGCAAAATTATAGGGATTTCTTTAAAAAGCCCTTTTCATTCGAATTTTACGAAGCACCCGCTTCTTCAAACTCAACCTCTTCTAACTCGCCTAAACGATGATACTCTGTTAAAACCGCATCTTGAATTTTAGAGCGTGTATTAGAATTAATTGGATGTGCAATGTCACGGAATTCTCCATCTGGAGTACGTTTACTTGGCATTGCTACAAATAATCCATTATTACCATCAATTACACGAATATCATGAACAACAAATTCATGGTCTAGAGTAATAGAGGCAATTGCTCTCATGCGGCCTTCTGTGTTTACGCGGCGTAATCTTACGTCAGTCACTTCCATCTTGTGTTCACCACCCTTTTCTAAATAAGCGATATATTTGTATAAATTCCACAAAATTTCTATTTTCCCTTTAATTTTTTAAAAATTTTTAAGATAAAAATTTTTAATGTAATTGAATATAGAGATTAGTGGAGGTTATCGCTTACAAAAGATTACTTAACTAGGGCAATTACTTCGATTTCAATTGAAACATCTTTCGGTAATTTTGCTACTTGTACACAAGAACGAGCTGGCTTATGAGTAGAGAAATAAGAGCCGTATACTTCATTAACAGCATTAAAATCATCCATATCTTTTAAGAATACTGTTGTTTTTACTACTGTATCAAATGAAGCACCTGCTTCTTCTAATACCGCTTGTAAATTTTGAAATACTTGCTCTGTTTGTACTGTCACGTCTCCTGCTACAAGCTCTCCACTTGCAGTTAACGGAATTTGTCCTGAACTGTAAAACATATTATTTACAATAATCCCTTGTGAATATGGTCCAATTGCTTGCGGTGCATTGCTTGTTTGAACAACTTTCATATTTTTTCACCCTTTTATTATTTATTTTTACTCTTTAAAAATAGTGCACGAAAAGCAGTTTGTCCATCTATTTTATAATTTATAAATAGAATAAAAAAAAGATAAAGCGATCTGCTTTACCTTTTTACTCAGCCTCTACAAGCCCTTCATCAAATGGTGCCAGTGAATAATTTCCCTTTTCCACTTGAATCGCTTTTTCTTTCACATCAACTTCTGATAGACGAATTAATGATACAAAATTATTAATTAGTCGTTCTTCAATATCCGTGGATTCTACTAATACACCAATACCAACAACATTAGCCTTAAACTCTTCTAACATACTCATCATACCTTGAATTGTCCCGCCGGCTTTCATGAAGTCATCAATAATTAAAACATTTGATCCCTCTGGAAGGCTACGCTTTGCTAACGTCATTGTTTGAATTCGCTTAGAAGAACCTGATACATAGTTAATACTAACAGTTGGGCCTTCTGTTACCTTATTATCTTTCCTTGCAATTACTACCGGTACATCTAAGTAATTTGCCACCGCATAAGCAAGTGGAATCCCCTTCGTTGCCACCGTCATAACCGCATCAATTGGTTGCCTAGCAAAAACAGAAGCAAACAAACGACCTGCGCCATTAATATGGCGAGGATTACTTAAAAGATCTGTCATATATAAGTAACCACCAGGCAAAATACGATCTGGATTTTCAAATAAGCTACAAAGCTCACCAATAATTAGATCTGCCTCTTCCTCACTTATATATGGTATATATTTCACTCCTCCTGCTGCTCCTGGTACCGTTTGCAATGTGCCGACCCCTTGTTGTTCAAACGTTTGCTTAATAATAACTAAATCTTCACTAATGGAAGACTTAGCTGATTGATACCTTTCAGCAAAAAAAGTGAGAGAAACTAGCTGACGAGGGTTTTGTAACAAGTAATACGTCATATCGACTAATCTTGTACTTCGTCTAATTTTCATACTCTCACCTCAAATCACGAATATTCTAAACAAATCATAACGTATTATACGTCTTTATTCAAGCGTTTCTCGCTCTCCTAATAAACGTACTGCGTATACTTGTTCACAAAATCCTTTTAATCCGTTATATATACGATGCATTCGCGAATCATGGTGCACAAGACCAAATACGGTTGGGCCACTTCCACTCATTAATACGGCATCCGCCCCAAATCGCTTCATCTGTGCCTTAATACGTGCAACTTCAGGATGCATCGCAAACGTTACATCTTCTAAAACATTACCAACAGTATCACAAATCCCTTTGTAGTCCCCAGCATTTATGACGTTAACCATTTTATCTACATTTGGATGTGTAACTCGATTTAACTTTAAATTTCCATACACATCAGCAGTAGATACACCAATATGGGGTTTTGCTAAAATAACCCAACAAGAAGGTGGAGTTTTTATGTGCTCAATTTGCTCTCCTCTTCCAGTGGCAATTGCTGTCCCACCATATACACAAAACGATACATCTGATCCAATTTTTGCGCCAAGCTCTGCTAACTGATCAATTGTAAGCCCTAAATTCCATAATTTATTAAGGCCACGTAATGTCGCTGCTGCATCACTACTTCCACCTGCTAATCCAGCTGCTACTGGAATCGTTTTTTCAATAGTAATAGATACACCTTTTTTCACATTAAACTTCTCTTTTAATAATTTCGCTGCTTGATAAGCTAAATTTCTTTGGTCGTCTGGGACATACCGATTATGGGATAAAATTTCAATACGGTCTTCTGCTAATTCCATTAGTTCTAAACGATCCGCTAAATCAATTGTTGTCATAATCATTTTCACTTCATGATATCCGTCTTGTCTTTTTCCCAGTACATCTAACGACAGATTAATCTTTGCTGGTGCTTTCACTAGTAGCTTCAATCTATTCACCCACTCTATGTACTCAATCTTTTATCGTTTATTTTACCATAAATTTATAGTAAGACGATGACACTTCCCTAATTATAACGAAAAGCATTCAGAATGAAACTACTTATGTAAAATGATGGCACCTTTTCGAGTACAAAAAGCCGAGGAATCACTCCTCGGCTACCGTAGCATAGAAAGTATCTTACAACTACTGGTTTTGTTTCATTAATTGCTGTTCTGCAATTTCTATAGCACGTTTCACCATGTTACCAGCATCTTTCGCACGAATTCCGCCCCAGCCTTCTTTCTGAACAACATCATAAAAGCCTAGCTCTTTTGCAAGCTCTTCTTTAAATTGATTTGACATGACACCTCTTCGTCTACTCAATGCAGAGTCCCTCCTTATTTTGCTACGGTATAATTAGTATGCAAAATAATATAGCTTTTCATTTGTGGGAATATATGTAACGATACATGAATTATAAAATCACTTCATTATGAGGTTCACCATAAAACGTTAACTCTACTGTCTCTGTTAAAACATCCGCATAGCTATATGATACACGTTGCAACGCATCTTCTTGCTGATCCAATTGTACAACAAAAACAGAACGGTACGTTTCTGCAAGTACACCTGATTGTTCTACTGTTTTTCTTCTCCCACTATTTGCCTTTAACATCAGTCTCTGTCCAAGATGGTGATCTAATTCGCTTTTAATTTCATCTAAACGTTTTGACATATACTTCGTTACACCTCGCTGTAATTTAGATTGAACACTTAAAACACGATATATCTATCCCAATTATTAACCGCAACTCACAGACAATATCATTATAAAAGCATCATGCGTTCAAATAGATAGAAGAAATACTATATTGTAAAAGTATCATTATGTAGTCTGCGCGTTCTTGTCTCTTTTTATCCAAGCTGATTTAAATCCTTCCCATACAAAAAAGCAAGATACATATGTACCTTGCTTATTCTTCATAATGTTGAAAGGGTAATCCAGTTCGTAAAATTCCCCTCGTCTCAATACCGCCAAGTCCCTTTTCGCCGGTAATCGTATTACGTACAACATCCCATACATTTACTCTTTCCATAAATGACGTAAAACTAATTTTTCCAACCACATATACAGGATCTAGTGCGTGAATATTAATTCTAGATGGTGAACTAGCAAAATTAGCACCTGCTCGAATTAATGCTTCAAAGTGTGATTGGCATGCCCCAGCAAAAATAACGAGTTGATCCAATGATGGATATTTTTTTCTCACTTCTCGAACAGCCTGTACAAAATGCCTTGAATGCCTATATGCTGCTAAATCTCCCTTTACCCCTTTTGATTTTGTATATGCATCGTGCCCTGTAATAACTAAAATGTCCGGACGAAAATGATCTATTAAATCTACTACCTTTTCATGCATCTCTGTTTCTTTACAATGAATACCTTGTACAGGAACACCAATTTTATTATATAAGTCTAAGCACTTGCGCAAATATAACGGGTCTCCATCTATATGCAATACACGTCCTGGCATTTGAAAATAATTTACCTCACTTGTATATCCACCCGTTGAAGTGTGTTCATGCCTTTGTTTCATTAATACATAATCTTGTTGAAACAAACGATACGTACGCTCCATCGTTTCTTTCTCACGCTTCGCTCTTTTTTTATGTTCTCGTTGGTCTATACTAATTAAATCTTCAAGTGGCGCATCTGCCACCAGTCTAATTTCCTCTCCAAATAATATAGCTATCTCGCCTTTTATTTCTATAATACGAAAAAGGATATCCCTATTATGAGAATATCGTTCCACTAATTCTCCAACATGTAAAGCCATTCTCCTACCTCCAAACTCGTTAGGCCATCTTACCTGTTTTTAAAGTATGAATGTAGGAGAGGAAAGGTGACAAAAGGGACAGTTCAAGTTGAACTGTCCCTTTTCTATTCTTATGACAATTTATGAAGAACTAATGCATTACTTAATGTTGCAAACTCCTCTATAGATAGCGTTTCGCCTCTTCGTTTTGGATCAATTCCTACTTCTGTTAAAATTCGATCCAACAGCTCTTTATCTTTCGGGAAACCATTTAAATTATTTGATAAATTATTCATTAAAGTTTTACGACGCTGTGCAAAACTTGCTCGTACTACTTCAAAGAAGAATGTCTCATCTGTTACTTCTACAACTGGTTTCGGGCGCTTTAGGAGACGAATAATCGCAGAATCAACATTTGGTTGTGGCACAAACACTGTACGTGGTACAGTCATAACTGTTTCTACCTCTGTATAATACTGAATAGCAATGGATAAAGAACCATACTCTTTCGTTCCAGGTTTAGCAGCTAAACGATCTCCAACTTCTTTTTGCATCATAACAACAAATCCACGAACCGGTAATTTCTCTTCCAACAATTTAAATAAAATTGGCGTTGTAATATAGTACGGTAAGTTCGCTACTACCATTACATCTTGCCCTTCCTCAAATTGCTCACTAAACACCTCATGTACATCTGCCTTTAGTACGTCTTTATTTATAACTGTAACGTTGCTATATGGCGCTAACGTCTCATCTAAAATCGGTAATAATCTCTGATCAATTTCAAAAGCAACTACTTTTTTAGCACGCTTCGCTAATTGTTCTGTTAACGCACCGATACCTGGTCCAATTTCAATTGCACCACTTTCTGAACCAATTTCAGCGTGATCGACAATACGATTTAATACATTCGTATCAATTAAAAAATTTTGTCCTAAACTTTTTTTGAATGAAAATCCATACTTTTCAACAATGTCTTTCGTACGATTTGGCGTTGCGATATCCTTCATTTTCTTTCCTCCTGTATGACTTGCTTATAAGCTTCTGCAAACGATTCTTTTGAAACTTGAAACATTTGTAAACGTTTATGTAACTGTTTTGCGTTTGTATAACCAATCTTTAATAGCTTACCCATTCTTTCTCTGCGACTCTTTGCCATTTCTCCGCCCACTAAGCCTGCATCGACTAAATCGCTCCAACTAATTTCACTTGTGTAAGCTTCCATTTCTTCATGTATATTCTCTAAAGCACGGCGAATTGATTCATTAGAAGCATGTTCAATCCCGACACCCTTTTTCCTTTTGGCAAGTGCTTCTTCCTTCGGTAAAAAAGCATGTTTACATCCAGGCACCTTATCAGAAATAATTTTTCGAATACGCTCTCCAGGATAATCCGGATCTGTGAAAATAATAACGCCCCGTTTTTGTAGCGCTAATTTAACTTGCTCAATAACATGATCACCGATTGCTGAACCGTTTGTTTCAATTGTATCCGCATCAACAGCACGCTTAATCGCAACTGTATCATCTTTACCTTCTACAACGATAATCTCTTTAATTTTCATGCTTGCCTCCACACTCGTTTCGTCTCTACTTAGTAAAACAAAAAAATGACGACTTTTCCATTATTATTTTCCCCATTCTTACATTTTAAAAAATAGAATGTCCAAAACTTTGTTCTCTCTTCTTATTGTAACACTTCCTCATTCGCCCTTATTTTTTCACAAAAATAAAAAAGAATGGGTTCTCCCACTCCTTTTTATTCAACACCAAATAAAGTTTTTGCATTTTTTGTTGTTATTTCTGCTACTTCCTCATAAGAAATTCCTTTTAAATTCGCAATTTCTTCTGCTACGAGTTTTACATAACTCGGTTCATTTCGTTTTCCTCGAAATGGATGTGGTGTTAAATATGGACAATCTGTCTCTATTAACAATTTCTCTAATGGAATCTCCACAGCAACTTCTTTCGGCTTCTTAGCATTTTTAAATGTAACTGGTCCGCCTAACGAAATTAAAAAGTTCATATCAACACATCGCTCTGCTACTTCTACGCTGCCGCTAAAGCAATGCATAATGCCTCCCACTTCAGCTGCATTCTCTTCTTCTAGAATATCAACAATATCTTGAGTTGCATCGCGGTTATGTATAATAATCGGCAATTTCACCTTTTTGGCTAATGCAATTTGTTTACGGAATACTTCCTTCTGTATTTCTTTTGGAGACTTATCCCAATGATAATCTAATCCCATCTCTCCAAGTGCAACGACTTTAGGATGAGAAGCAAGTTCTTCTAACCAAGCTAGATGTTCTTCTGTCATGTCAATTGCATCAACTGGATGCCATCCAACTGCAGCGTAAATAAAATCATAAGTTTCAGCTAATTCAATCGCCTTTTTTATCGTTACTTCATCAAAACCAACAACAACTGTATAGGTAACTCCCGCTTCTTTCATTCGTGCAATAACCTCTTGCAAATCTTCTTCAAATTGCTCTGCATTCAAATGTGAATGTGTATCAAACAACATAATACATAACTCCTTTTATATTGAAATCAAGTTTATTCTAAAAAAATAAGCTCTTTAATAACTTAACGATAACAATACTATAATTTTAATGCAAAAATAGAGAGTGTAAAAAGAAAAAAGACGCTTCACACATGTTACACGTGAAACATCTCTTTTCTTGTCTTAATTACTTGATTTTTGTACCATTTGGTAGATTTTGGTCAATTGATGCTAATGATAATACGCCATTCTCTTCACCCGCTAAAATCATACCTTGTGATAATTCACCGCGTAATTTTACAGGTTTTAAGTTTGTTACACAAATAACCTTTTTACCTTTTAGGTCTTCCGGCGAATAGAATTTTGCAATTCCTGAAACAACTTGACGCTTTTCTGTACCTAAATCCAACTGAATTTTTAACAACTTATCTGCTTTTTTCACAGGTTCAGCTGATAGTACTTCAGCTACGCGTAATTCTACTTTAAAGAAATCATCAATTGTAATTTCTTCTGCTTTCGGTTCTTCTTCTTTTTTCTCTTCTACTTTAGGAGCAGAGCTTTTCATTTGTTCTTTAATGTAACCTACTTCTACTTCCATTTCTAAACGCGGGAAAATCGGGTTTCCTTTTTCTACTTTTGTTCCAACTGGAATACAGCCAATTGTAGATAGGCTTTCCCAAGATTTATGTGCCTCTTCAGTAAGTCCAAGCTGAGCAAACATCTTACTTGGTGCTACTGTTAGGAACGGCATAAGCATAATACCTGTTTGACGAAGCACCTCTGCTAAGTGAGCCATTACAGAAGCTAATTTTTCACGATCATTCTCATCTTTCGCTAATACCCATGGTTGTGTTTCATCAATATATTTATTTGCACGGCTAACCAATTGCCAAATTGAGCTTAGCGCTACAGAGAATTCCATATTCTCCATTGCCTCTTCTACTTTTTTCAATGTATCTTTTGCAAACGTTACTAACGTTTCATCGAATTCCGTTACATTTTCTTTAAATGCAGGGATTTCTCCGTTAAAGTACTTATCAATCATAGCTACTGTACGATTTAATAAGTTACCTAAGTCATTTGCTAAATCGAAATTAATGCGCTCCACAAATCCTTCTGGTGTGAATACGCCATCAGATCCGAATGGAACTTCACGAAGTAAGTAATAACGTAATGCATCTAATCCGTAACGATCGATTAAAGTAACTGGATCTACTACGTTTCCTTTTGACTTACTCATCTTTCCATCCTTCATTAAAATCCAACCATGAGCAAAGATTTTTTTCGGAAGAGGTAAATCTAATGCCATTAAAATGATTGGCCAATAAATTGTATGGAAACGAACGATTTCTTTTCCAACTAAATGTACATCAGCTGGCCAGAACTTCTTATACATCTCTTCATTTTCTGTTCCATAACCTAATGCTGTAATGTAGTTAGATAATGCGTCAACCCATACGTAAATAACGTGTTTCGGGTTACCTGGAACACGAACTCCCCAGTCAAATGAAGTACGGGAAACAGCTAAATCTTCTAGGCCTGGTTTAATGAAGTTATTAATCATCTCATTCTTACGAGACTCTGGCTGAATGAAATGTGGATTATCTTCATAGAATTTTAATAGTCTGTCGACATATTTACCCATTCTAAAGAAATACGATTCTTCACGAACAAGTTCTACATCATGACCACTATCTGGGCTTTTTCCTCCAACTACTTTTTCACCTTCCATAATTGGATCTACTAATTGATGCTCTGTATAGAATGTCTCATCTTGTACAGAATACCAACCTTCATATTCATCAAGATAAATATCACCTTGATCTACTAGTTGCTTGAAGATTTTTTCAACAACATCTTTATGACGATCTTCAGTTGTACGAATAAAATCATCATAAGAGATATCCATTTTCTCCCAAAGCTCTTTAATTCCTGCAACAATGTTATCCACATATGCTTGTGGTGTAACATTTAATTCTTCTGCTTTCTTTTGGATCTTCTGTCCATGCTCATCAGTTCCTGTTAAATAATGAACATTGTATCCTTGCATACGCTTATATCGTGCCATCGCATCTCCTGCTACTGTTGTATAAGCATGTCCAATGTGTAATTTTCCACTTGGATAATAAATTGGGGTAGTAATATAAAAGGACTTATTTTCCTCTGTCATTGTTTTGGACCTCCCGGATAACCTCATATGTATTTATAAATAGTATATCAAAAACTTATATATAAAGTGAAACTTTAATCTGTGGGGGTTTTGTTCACTCCCGCGGATTATTAGCCCGCACCAATCAGGCTTTTACGAGCAATCCGAATCCAACTTAACTTCTTTGCTCCAGCCAAATTTTAAATTTAGAATCTTACTGCTTGGCAAATAGCGAGTTAAAAACGAGTTAATACTTAATATCTTTATCATCTATTGCTCATATTTCAAGAAAATATACAGTCCTTACTTACAATCTATAAATTTTTCTGAAAATAAAGTGAAATAATAGTAGAAATTACTCTCATTCTATTATATATAAGAAGTAAGAAATCTATAAATCTTTTTAAAAAATATAGAATTAAAGAATTGACGGAAATGTAAATGATTGGTATCATATGTCCATAGGGTATTTTGTCGAAAAATGACGAATCTAGAAAATAGACTCGAAACTTATAAACTATTTCTTTAGGAGGAAAAGAATTATGAAATCTACTGGTATCGTTCGTAAAGTTGATGAATTAGGTCGTGTAGTAATTCCAATCGAATTACGCCGTACTTTAGGTATTGCAGAAAAGGATGCTCTTGAAATCTACGTTGATGACGAGAAAATCATCTTAAAAAAATATAAGCCAAACATGACTTGCCAAGTAACTGGTGAAGTATCTGATGGTAACCTATCTTTAGCTGAAGGTAAAATTATCTTAAGCAAAGAAGGCGCTGAGCGAATCTTAAACGAGCTTCAAGATTATATCGAAACAGCAAAATAAGCTTCTCAATTATGAGAAGCTTATTTTTTATCGACATGATAGATTTGATATACATCGCGTTTCGACAAATCTCGATCTTTAGCGACTGTTTTTATTGCCTCTTTTGAATTCATACCTTTTTCGTTTATATAGTGTTCAATATGATCATATACCGAAATAGATTCCCACCATTTTTCTTCTGGGGTAGGTTCTTCCGTTGAACCAGCTACTAAAATACAAAACTCGCCACGAACTTCATTTTGTTTCGTCCACTCAATTGCTTCCTCAACTGTTCCACGAATAAATTCCTCAAATTTTTTCGTTAACTCTCGACATAATACAATTTCTCTATTTCCCAACACTTCTTGCATCGAGATTAAAGTATCATCTAAACGATGGGGCGCTTCATAAAACATCATTGTAGTTTGTACATAACGAAGCTTCTCTAACTCCATTTTTCTTTCTTTTTTATTTCTTTGTAAAAATCCATAGAAATAAAATTGTTTTGTTTCAAGACCTGATGCAATTAATGCTGTAAGGGCTGCATTTGCCCCAGGAAGCGGGATTACATGATACTGTTCTGCTACAGCCTCTACAACAATATCGTAACCTGGATCGGAAATACAAGGCATACCAGCATCACTAACAAGTGCTACAGTCTTTCCTTCGTCTAACTTCCCTAATATTTTCCTACCACTTACTTCCTTATTATGCTCATGGTAACTCATAACGGGGGTTTCAATTTCGAAATAATTACAAAGTTTTTTCGTTTGTCTCGTATCTTCAGCAGCAATTAAATCAGCTTCTTTTAAAATTCGGATTGCACGAAATGTCATATCTTCTAAATTTCCAATAGGAGTTGGTACTAAATATAAAACTCCCTTTTCATTTTGTTGAAAGCTTTTTTGTTGCCACATAGCGTTCTCCTTTTTGCATATATTCTTCTTTTTGTTTTCTATTTAACTGCTTAAAATAATACTCTGCTTGCATAGCTGTACGCTTATCTTCATGAAATTCTATGTATTTTAAAACAACAGGAAGTCTAGCACGCGTATACCTAGCACCTTTTCCACTATTATGGGTCTGAATCCGCTTCTCTATATGATTTGTATATCCAGCATAATAACTTCCGTCAGAGCACTCTACTACATAAAAACAATGCTTATTCTTCTCCATATAAAATTGAACGAATCTCCTTTGTATATTCATTATTTGCTTCATATACAAAAAGAGGGGGCAATATTTTCAAATCTGCGTTTCCATCCTTAATTCCTTCAATTAACAATGTATTCGCTTCTTTCCCTGCCTTAGGATAAACAAATCGCACACGCTTTGGTTCAATTTTGTATTTACGCATTAATGTAACAATATCTAGCAAACGACCTGGACGATGTACAAATGCTACTTTCCCACCTTGCTTTACTAACTGACTACTTGCAGATACAACATCCTCTAATGTACACATAATTTCATGACGAGCTATCGCTAAATGTTCATTCATATTTTTCTCAGAAGTTGCAGGTGTTTGAAAATAAGGGGGATTACATGTAACTACATCATATTGATGACGTCCAAGTTTCTCTGGCATATCTTTCAAATCCCCATGTATTAAGTGAATTCTTTCTTCTAACTTATTGTATTGAACGCTTCTGATTCCCATATCATATAAACGTTCTTGAATTTCTACACCTGTAATGTTTCCCTTTGTTCTTGTACTTAATAAAAGGGGGACAACTGCGTTACCTGTACACAGATCAAGTACATTACCTTTTTGAATCGGCACCCAAGCAAAGTTTGCAAGTAAAACAGCATCTAACGAGAAATTGAATACTGATGGGCTTTGTACAATCTTCATATCTTGCGCTAATAAGTAATCTAAACGTTCATCTTCATATAAATTCATATGTTACTCCTTTTCTTACACTTAACCTACCCTATTTCATCTTCTACTAATAAAAAAACATATTTCATTCTACTCTCATGTATAAAAAATTACCTTTCCAATTATCATTGGAAAGGTAATTTCACTTTTTATTTAAAAATGACAGGCAGAATAAACAATCTCCCTCTTTACGTACACTTCCATAATGCAGATTACAAATATGAAAACCTTCTTGATATAGCCTTGCTAAATTATCATAGCCTTCGCCAATATCAGTTGTCTTCGGCTTCACTTCTTTACGTTTTTGAGTTTTTTGTTTTTCCTTAATCTGCACTTCTTCAAAGCGGTGTCGCAAATTTTCATTTTCCATTTTTATATGTTGGTTCTCTTCCAACAACTCTGCAAGATGTTGTTTTAATTCTCCCAACTGTTTGTATAAATGTCCAATTTGCTCTTCCATACTAGAAACCGATGCAAAAATATCTTTTTTCTCCACAAGCACCCACCTCATTAATCTGTGGTTTGACTCGAAACGACCCCTTTATTCACTAACTCATCTAACGTATATTCTACTATCCGTTCCTTGTCTACTAGTTCCACTTGAATTAATCTTTCTAAAATATTTAATCCGATAACACGGCCAGTACCATGCGGGGTTTGTATACGTTGATCTAAATCAGGAAGTTGTTCCTTTGCTGCCTCATATTCATCATTCTCATATTTTAAGCAACACATTAAGCGACCACATAAACCAGAGATTTTTGCAGGATTTAATGATAAATTTTGATCCTTTGCCATCTTAATGGATACAGGTTCAAAATCTCCTAAAAAAGTAGAACAACAAAGCATACGACCACACGGACCAATACCACCAAGCATCTTCGCTTCATCACGAACACCAATTTGTCTTAGTTCAATTCTTGTCCTAAAAATTGCCGCTAAGTCCTTCACTAGTTCGCGGAAATCAATCCGACCATCCGCAGTAAAGTAGAAAATAATCTTATTGCGATCGAACGTATACTCTACATCTACAAGTTTCATATCAAGATTATGCTCTACTACCTTTTGCTGACAAACTTGATATGCTTCTTTTGCAGCATGTTTGTTCTCTTCAACAATGGTACGATCATTTTCATTTGCAATACGAATAACCTTTTTTAGCGGTAATACAACGTCGTTTTCATCAACTTGCTTTTTGGTAATAACTACTTTTCCGTACTCAATACCTCTTACTGTTTCTACAATTACAAACTCATTTTCAGAGATATCGAACTGATTCGGATCGAAGTAATACACCTTTCCGGCCTTCTTAAAGCGAACACCTACTACATCATACAAAACGGTCATCCCTCCTGCAACCGCAACACTAACTGTTCGAACACAAGCTGCGCATTTACATTAGCGTTGATTCTATTTTTTGCCTCTAATATATTAAAGAGAGCTGATACAATGCGCTTCTGAGCATAGGAGAAAGATTCAAACATCTCTTTCTGCTCATGAAAAACAAGACGATCTTCTTCTCCAAGTTGAACATATAATAAATCCTTATAAATAAGGAGCAACATATCTAAACCTTGCTGTAATTGTTCTTTCTCTCTAAAGTGTTTCCCCCATTTTTCTTGTACAAAAAAAATAGAGGCTTTATCCTTTTCGAGCGCTTCACATAATTTTATCACTAAAGCTCGTGCTTGTGCAAACCATTCATCACTACATAAAGCTAAAGCTTCATCAAAACTATTCGTGAGTTGCGCAGCAAGTGTCGATAAAGATGCCGTAATACCTTCATCCTGTAATTTTCTAATTAAAGATTCCGTAGGTAACGGTCTAAATGTAACAACTTGACAGCGAGATAAAATCGTATTTAAAATTTGATGACTTTGTTCAGTAAGTAAAATAGCTGTTGTATCACTACTTGGTTCTTCTAAAAATTTTAAAAGTGTATTCGCTGCATTTGCTGTCATACGATCTGCGTGCTCAATAATATATACTTTTTTATTTGCTTCTAATCCTGTTTTTGAAAACTCTTCTTGTAAATCATGAATTTGCTGTTTCTTAATAGATAATCCGTCTGGTTTTACAATATGTAAGTTAGGGTGGTTACCTGAATCAATTCGCTTACAATTTGTACATACGTGACAAGGCTCTACCCCATTCCGACCAGAACAGAGGAAACTCTTTGCCATTTGAATTGCCGTTGCAAACTTTCCAGTCCCTTTCCCTCCCTCTAACAAGTAAGCGTGGGATATACGCTCTTTTGCAATGCTATTCATCAACATTTTTACACCGATGGGTTGTATAGCAGAAAGCTGCTCCCACGTCTTCGTCATAACGCATACCTCACTTATTTCATTCTTTCCTTCTATTATAACAATTTATCTTCTATAATCTGAACAACTTCTTCTATAAGTTTTTCCATTGGTTGATCAGCATTTACCAATACAATACGATCTGAGAAACGTTCTACAACTTGTAAATATCCTTCACGGACACGTTTATGGAAAGAGATATCTTCCATATCTAATCGATTTACTTCACGTCCTGCATCTTTTTCAATGCGAGCTAAACCAATCTCTGGTTCAATGTCTAGGTAAATCGTTAAACTAGGCATACAGTCCTCTGTTGCGAAACGATTTATTTCAAATACTTTATCCATACCTAACCCTCTTGCATATCCTTGATACGCTAAAGAGCTATCTATAAAACGATCACATAATACAAGGTAGTCCTCGTTAAGTGCCGGCATAACCTTTTCCACCAAATGTTGTCTACGTGCAGCAGCATACAGAAGCGCCTCTGTACGTGCTTCCATCATCGTATATTCTTGTTTATGTAAAATTGTTCTAATATCCTCTGAAATTGCAATGCCACCTGGTTCTCTCGTCGCCATTACCTTTTGTTCTTTTTGTTCAAAGTACGGCAATAAACTTTTAATTAACGTTGTTTTACCCGAACCTTCTGGACCTTCAATTGTTACAAATAATCCCTTCATCCTAAAACCTACTTTCTATATCATACACTTTCATATATTTCGTGCTACCTTGAAAACGAGCGCCTGATTGCTCTAAATACATAATTTGCTCTTTATGTTCTGAAGTAATTCTTTCTCCATACATAATCAATGGAATTCCAGGTGGGTACGGAATTACCATTTCTGCTGCTATCATCCCAACTGCTTCTTCTACAGATACTACTTTTGTTTCATATCCTTCCAGTTGTTTATATGTATACGGTAAAGGAGAAAATTCTCCTTTATAAGTATAACGAATAGATTCCTTCTTGTCTTTCACCTCATAATATTGCAATGCCCCTCGGATCATCTCTATAGCCTTCATATACTCCTTATTTACTTGCAAGGGCAAAATAAATAGGACATTATACGGATCCGCCATTTCTGTATATATACCGACCTTTTCAAATACAGACTGTAATTCGTACCCTGATAACTGACAACGTGTCTGTACAGTAACCTTTAAATGGTCTTGTAATGGATACTGTAAAATAGCTATTTGTGGAATAGAACACAATTCGTCTTTAAATCCCCGTAAAAACTCGACTATTTCATCATGTCCCTTTTCTTTTATACGTGCTATTGTAAAGCGTGCAATATCAAGAGAAGTCATAATTGGATACGATGGACTACTAGATTGTAGCATACTTAAATAGGTAGAAACTTTTTCTTCTTTCACTAAGCGACTATTTATATGTAAATAGGACCCCATTGTCATCGCGGGTAATGTTTTATGTGCAGAATGAACTACAATATCTGCACCATATGCTAATGCTGACTTTGGAAATGCCCCTCCTAAACAAAAATGGGCTCCATGTGCTTCATCTACTAAAACGGGGATTTTATGTGCATGTGCATAAGCGATGCTTGCCTCCAGATCTATTCCCATACCATAATAATTAGGATGCGTTAAAATGAGTGCTTTAGCATTTGGATATTTTTCAATTGCTTCCTTAATAATTTCATCATGAATTCCCACTGGTACATTATAAGCTTCATCAATCCATGGATCTAAAAAAATTGGATTTGCGCCCGCTAATTTTAAACCATTAATAATTGATTTATGACAATTTCTTTGTACAAGAACAATATCATGTTCCCCACAACAAGACAAAATCATTGCTAGATTCCCTACTGTTGAACCATTAATTAAAAAATAACTTTTTTTTACTCCATATACATCAGCTAATAACTGTTGTGCCTCATCTATACATTCAAACGGACTATGTAAATCATCTAACCCTGACAACTCAGTTACATCGATAGATAGTATATCTTTAAACTCCCCTACAGCTTCCTGAGGGAAGTTTAAACCATTTTTATGACCTGGAACATGAAAGGATAACGGCCCTCTTTCTTTAAACTCTGTTAATGCCTCATATAAAGGTATGCGATTTTGATTCATCTATATCTCTTCCTTATTATTTCATTCTTCCTCTATTATACAGAACAAAAAAAATAATAGGCATATGCCTATTTAAAAAGATGATACTTCTAATTTCCGAAGCTGTTTTAAATAATATATATACTTCGGATCATTTGTCTCCGTATTCACCATATCCTTTTCACATTCATAACATATTAAATTATTATAAACATATATCCCTTCTTTTCTTTCTGTCTCACAAACAATACAAACTTCATTTTGTGCTTTCATAACCTTCCCTCCCTATTTAAATGGACATATTTTATACTTCTATTCCTTAACAATTTACAGAAAAATATACATCCATCTCTTATATAATATGATTAACCCTTGGGCAACGTGTTTGTATTACCATTACTTCTTTTTTCGTACTGTTTGAAAACAGAAAAAAACACAAGTCAAAAGACTTGTGTTTTTAGTTGCTTGGCGACGTCCTACTCTCACAGGGACAAGGTCCCAACTACCATCGGCGCTAGAGAGCTTAACTTCCGTGTTCGGTATGGGAACGGGTGTGACCTCTCTGCCATCATCACCAAACTATGAAGGCATATTCCTTCAAAACTAGATAACATTGCTTCATATTATATGGTTAAGTCCTCGATCTATTAGTATTCGTCAGCTCCACATGTCACCATGCTTCCACCTCGAACCTATCAACCTGATCATCTTTCAGGGATCTTACTAGCTTACGCTATGGGAAATCTCATCTTGAGGGGGGCTTCATGCTTAGATGCTTTCAGCACTTATCCCTTCCGCACATAGCTACCCAGCTATGCCCTTGGCAGAACAACTGGTACACCAGCGGTGCGTCCATCCCGGTCCTCTCGTACTAAGGACAGCTCCTCTCAAATTTCCTACGCCCACGACGGATAGGGACCGAACTGTCTCACGACGTTCTGAACCCAGCTCGCGTACCGCTTTAATGGGCGAACAGCCCAACCCTTGGGACCGACTACAGCCCCAGGATGCGATGAGCCGACATCGAGGTGCCAAACCTCCCCGTCGATGTGGACTCTTGGGGGAGATAAGCCTGTTATCCCCGGGGTAGCTTTTATCCGTTGAGCGATGGCCCTTCCATGCGGAACCACCGGATCACTAAGCCCGACTTTCGTCCCTGCTCGACTTGTAGGTCTCGCAGTCAAGCTCCCTTATGCCTTTGCACTCTACGAATGATTTCCAACCATTCTGAGGGAACCTTTGGGCGCCTCCGTTACACTTTAGGAGGCGACCGCCCCAGTCAAACTGCCCACCTGACACTGTCTCCCGGGTCGATAAGACCCGTAGGTTAGAATTTCAATACATTCAGGGCGGTATCCCACCAGCGCCTCCACCGAAGCTAGCGCTCCGGTTTCAATGGCTCCCGCCTATCCTGTACAAAATGTACCAAAATTCAATATCAGGCTACAGTAAAGCTCCACGGGGTCTTTCCGTCCTGTCGCGGGTAACCTGCATCTTCACAGGTACTATAATTTCACCGAGTCTCTGGTTGAGACAGTGCCCAAATCGTTACACCTTTCGTGCGGGTCGGAACTTACCCGACAAGGAATTTCGCTACCTTAGGACCGTTATAGTTACGGCCGCCGTTTACTGGGGCTTCAGTTCAGAGCTTCGCTTACGCTAACCCCTCTCCTTAACCTTCCAGCACCGGGCAGGTGTCAGCCCCTATACTTCGCCTTACGGCTTCGCAGAGACCTGTGTTTTTGCTAAACAGTCGCTTGGGCCTATTCACTGCGGCTTTCCGTTAAGAAAGCACCCCTTCTCCCGAAGTTACGG
>NZ_CP123058.1:5362500-5377500 GCF_040448665.1 Bacillus cereus group sp. MS39
CGGTCAGTAATATGTCCGCATACAGAACAATACGCTAAATCTCGCTTCGCATTCACAAGTGCTTTTGCAAAACCTAACACATCATCTTCTTTCATATCTAATACGAAAAATGCCAAGCGAACCGCTGTTTTCGGTCCGATTCCTGGCAACTTCATAAAACTATCAATTAATTTCGATATCGGTTCTGGATAATGCATATATCAGTATCCTCCTAGAACATTCCACCTGGTAAGTTTAAGCCTTTTGTAAATTTACCCATTGTAGAGTTTGAAAGTTCATCAGCTTTTTTAAGTGCATCATTCGTTGCAGCTAACACTAAGTCTTGTAACATTTCGATATCTTCTGGATCTACAACTTCTTCTTTAACTTTCACTTCAAGAATTTGCTTATGGCCATTTGCAATAACTGTGACCATACCGCCGCCAGCTGTACCTTCAACTGTTTTTTCGCCAAGTTCTTCTTGCGCTTTTGCCATATCTTTTTGCATCTTTTGCATTTGTTTCATCATATTATTCATATTTCCCATTCCGCCACGCATCATAATTAATTCCTCCTAATTATTATTACTCTTTTATTTCAATAAGTTCTTGCCCTACTAATTTTACTGCCTCTTCTATAAGAGGATCTTCTTTTTTCTCTGGGCTTTCTTCAGAATTCTCGCCTTCACGCTGTAAAAAATCTTCACGGATTTTACCCCATTCACTTTTTGGAATGGCAATCATATTTAATCTTTTACTTAACAGTTCAAATAAGGCCTGTTCCACTGTATCCATAGCTTCTCGGTTTTCGCTTGCCATTTTACAGTGAATCTCATATTGAAATGCTAAAACGTAAGTATCATCCGAAGCCGCTACCGGTTCGCTATTTTCTAATAAAACAGCAAACGCTACTTTGTTGTATGATTTGAGCCTTCCTAACAACTCACCCCACACAGCTTTTAATTGTTCTAAATCCTGACGCTTTGCTTGCTTTAACACTTCATTTACGCGTCCAACAGGAATTTTCATACTCCCTGTACGCACTGGCTTTGGTGTTGCACGTGTCTCTCTGACTTCTTGCTGCACACCAGCCGGCACACCATTCTTTTTGACTTGTTCTAACTCTTTCTCCAATTGCTGCATCCTGTTCATAATTGCTTGTAAACGATCTGCACCGTTCGCTTGCATCATAAACTGTTGACACAGTTGTACCATAACAACTTCTAAGAAAATTCGCGGATGATTTGTCCACTTCATTTCCTGTTGTCCCTTACTAAGAGTATGAATGATTTCATAGATTACTTCCGGTTGCATTTCTTCACTTAACATCCGGAATTGCTCATCTACCATTACTCGTTCCAACATATGTTCCAGTTGTGGTGAGGTTTGATATAAAAGCATATCGCGATAATAGTAAATGAAATCCTCCATAAAACGAACTGGATCTTTCCCTTTACCCATCATCTCATCTATGATACGTAATGCTCTTGATACATCATTTTCACGTATACATTCTACTAAGTTACCTAAGTATTGCTGGGAAACAGAACCTGTCACAGCTAATACATCTTCTGTCGTAACTGTCTCATCACTATAAGATATTGCCTGATCAATAAGACTAAGCGCATCACGCATACCACCTTCAGCGGCACGCGCAACAATTTGTAACGCCTCATCTTCTACTTGCGTACCTTCATTCGTCACAACCGTCGATAATCTCTCAACAATATCATTTACTGATATTTTTCGAAATTCAAAACGCTGGCAACGTGAAATGATTGTAGGCGGAATCTTATGTGGTTCTGTTGTCGCCAAAATAAAGATGACGTGTCCCGGCGGCTCTTCTAACGTTTTTAAAAGCGCATTGAAGGCACCCATAGAAAGCATGTGGACTTCATCAATAATGTATACTTTATATTCTACAGCACTTGGAGCATATTTTACTTTATCTCTAATATCTCGAATTTCATCTACACCGTTATTTGAAGCCGCATCAATTTCTAATACATCTGAAATAGATCCTTGTGTAATCCCCAAACAAGAAGGACATTCATTACAAGGTTCAGCTACCGGAGCATGTTCACAGTTGATTGCTTTTGCAAATACTTTTGCAATTGTCGTTTTTCCTGTTCCCCTCGGTCCAGAAAATAAATAAGCATGTGAAACTTTCTCTTGAAGAAGGGCATTTTGCAACGTTTTTGTCACGTGCTTTTGACCAACTACATCTTCAAATTTTTGCGGTCTCCATGTTCGGTATAACGCTTGGTATGACACGAAAATACGGCCTCCCTCAAAGGTTATTATCTTATTTATTATAACCCATTCTGTTTATAGATTCCAAAAGTTATTTTCTATACAAAAAACCCACCTTAGTATTAAGGTGAGTTTTGTATACATATATAACTGCCGTGCACCTTCTGTCGATTACGTACCATAAGCGTTACTCAAGCAGTTAGCTCGGTTCAGGCACTCCTGCGGCACACGAGAAGACCCGCTTATTGCTGCTTCCTTCCGGACCTGACAAGGTTCACGGGGTCCCGTTGCGCAGGACCCAAACGTCAACACCACTTACTTAAGGCAGACCTTACAGCAGCATAACCTCGAGAAGGGATTCGGCCTCGCTAGAGCGGATTGCGAGTATAGGGCACCGCTACCTCCCCGCTTAGCACGGCAAAGTTAAAACCAATATTCGGTTGCCTTCATTAAAAGGCATTATCAGTATAACTTGTTTTTTTACAAAATGCAAATACGTTAATTCTCGTTACTTTTCTCTAATTTTTTTATCGCTTTTCTTTTTTTACGAAGCTCTCTAAAAAAGTTTGTTAACAAAGTACCGCATTCTTCTTCTAATACACCAGCAACTACCTCGCATTGATGATTAAAGCGTTCATCCGTTAAAAGATTCATCAAAGTCCCTGCACATCCACCTTTCGGATCACTTGCACCATATACAACTCGCTTCACTCGTGATAAAACAATTCCACCCGCACACATCGGACAAGGCTCTAATGTTACATATAACGTCGCATCTTCTAAACGCCATGTCCCTATTTTTTTGCACGCCTCATCAATAGCTAATAGCTCAGCGTGAGCTATTGATCTTTGTTCAGTTTCTCTTAAATTATGAGCAACACTAATTACTTCACCATCTAATACTATAACTGCACCAATCGGTACTTCTTGTATTGCCTCTGCTTTTTTAGCCTCTTCTATTGCTAACTGCATAAAATAAATATCTTGATCGTGTTCCATACCATAGTCCTTTCCCTCAAATAAAATACACTTATTTCCATTTACTGCACATGGGATAACTTTTACAAATTCAATCCACCCTAATAAAAAAGAGAGGGGATTACATATGAAGAATACTGCCTTACTCATTATCGATATGATTAATGATTTTCAATTTTCTCACGGGCCCACCCTAGCCAAAAAATGCGAAATTATAACAAACCCTATTTTACAATTAAAGAAAACAATGAAATCCTTTGGCTACCCCATAATTTATGTTAATGACCATTATCAACTTTGGAGATCTGATATTGACCAACTAATTACTCATTGTACAAATGAGTATAGTGAAAATATCATTCATAAGATTGCTCCAAATACTGATGATTACATTTTTATTAAACCACATTACTCTGCCTTTTATGAAACACCTTTAAATTCTTTATTAGGCTATTTAAAAATAGAAAATCTAATATTGACAGGAGTCGCCGGGAATATATGTATCCTCTTTACAGCTAACGATGCTCATATGAGAAATTATACACTGTATGTACCACAGGACTGTATTGCCTCTAATCATGATCAGGATAATCTGCATGCTTTAAAAATAATGGAAGCCACATTAAAAGCAAATATAGTACCGTCATCTCAAATAAAAATTAATTAATACATATATTTATTTTCTAACTTTTTATATCAAATTAACCCGCTCGCTTCCCTCCTGTGCTACAATAATTCTGTTTTGTGTTTTTAGTAGTCACGGTAAATCACTGATTGAAAGGAGGAAACAGCGTGACCGGAGTACCATTTATCACGGTTGAAGGACCAATTGGTGTTGGAAAAACCTCACTTGCGAAGGCAATTTCAACTCACATGCAACTCCACTTACTAAAAGAAATTGTTGATGAGAATCCTTTTTTAGGAAAATTCTATGAAGACATCGACGAATGGAGTTTTCAAACAGAGATGTTCTTTCTTTGTAATAGATACAAACAATTAGAAGATATTAACATAAAGTATTTGAATCAAAGGAAACCAGTAGTAGCGGATTATCATATATTTAAAAATTTAATTTTCGCATCCCGTACATTAAAGAATTCTCAATATGACAAGTACATGAAAATCTATCGTATCCTTACACAAGATATGCCTGTACCAAACGTTATCGTTTATTTAACAGCTAGCTTGGAAACATTACAAACACGAATTGCGATGCGCGGAAGAGAATTCGAAAAAAACATGGATCCAAATTACTTACTACAGCTCACAAAAGATTACGAAACAGCAATGGATACTTTTAAAAAGGATCATCCAGATATCCCAGTATTAAAATTTAACGGAGACGATATGGATTTTGTAAAAAATCCTGATGATTTAAACGTCATCCTATCCGCCCTTCAAAATACTCTCTTAAAGGAGTCGGAATAACAATGAATTTAAGGCAAAAATATGATATACCAAATGACGCAGTAATCACTATTGCTGGAACAGTAGGTGTCGGAAAATCAACTATGACAACTGCATTAGCTAACGCTTTAGGTTATCGCACATCATTTGAAAAGGTAGATTCAAACCCGTATTTGGACAAGTTCTATGCTGATTTCACACGCTGGAGCTTCCACTTGCAAGTGTACTTTTTAGCAGAACGATTTAAAGAACAAAAAAGAATTTTTGAATACGGTGGCGGTTTTGTTCAAGATCGCTCTATCTATGAAGACACTGGAATTTTTGCAAAGATGCATCATGAAAAAGGTACAATGACGGAAACTGATTATGAAACATACAAAGGTTTATTTGACGCTATGGTCATGACTCCTTACTTCCCTCATCCTGATTTATTAATTTACTTAGAAGGTTCTTTCGATGATATTGTTGATCGTATCCAAGAACGCGGACGTCCGATGGAACAACAAACACCAATTGAGTATTGGAAAGAGATGCATGGCCGTTACGAAAACTGGATTAATAACTTTAATGCATGCCCTGTTTTACGATTAAACATTAATGAATACGATATTTTAAAAGATGGTGATTCAATTGAACCAATCATTAAAAAAATTGGCCATTTTTTAAAACAAACACGTAAACTTGTAAAATAAAAAACCCGTGCATACGCACGGGTTTTTCTATTAAATTACTTCTTTTTTGTCGGAGCAATAATTTCACTCTCAGGTTTTCCAGCGTTAATACGCTGACGAACAGTACTTGTACTAATATCGTATGTTTCAGCAATCTCTTTAACAGTCATTTCTTTCCCGTTAATCACTGCTGTTAATACTTTACCTGTACGTTTTGGAGCTGCTTCTTTCTTTACAGCTGCTTTTTCAACTTTTTTTGGCGCCTCTACTTTTGTCGCAGTTTGCTTTACATCACAAGTGCAACCACAAAGTTTACGGAATGTATCATCGCTTATAATGCGTGACACATTTGCACCACTGTTTAAAATTCTATTGTTCTTACAGACAGGACATTGTACATAATATAAAGTTTTTCCATCTAAAGGAAACGTTTGTATAATAAGATCCATGTTGACTCCTTTCATATCTATGAAGATAATCATCGGAATATGAGTGTGTAATAAGGACAAAATTGCCTTACACCATACTTTATGATTGGTTTTAAAATAAAAACTCGTTACGTGTTGGTAACGAGTTCTCCAATCTCCACTTATATGCGCTGTTGTCAATTATATCTGGAGGAGGTAGAGGGATTCGAACCCCCGCGCGACTCTCGCCGCCTGTCGGTTTTCAAGACCGATCCCTTCAGCCAGACTTGGGTATACCTCCATATTGACATCAAATATAATATCAAAAGAAAAACAGTTAGTCAACCCTACTAAAATAAATTATGAGGAAAGGAAAATTTTACTTTTCCTCTCCTACATTATAGTACTGACAACGCTCATAATTACCAATCACTCATACCGATGAATGTTTATAAATTTACTTAATAACTGTTTTTCCTCCCATATAAGGGCGAAGAACTTCTGGAATTATAATTGTACCATCTTCTTGTTGGTAGTTCTCTAAAATAGCTGCCACCGTACGTCCAATTGCAAGACCAGATCCATTTAATGTATGAACATGTTCTGGTTTTCCGTTTGGCTCACGACGGAAACGGATATTTGCACGTCTCGCTTGGAAAGCCTCAAAATTACTACAAGAAGAAATCTCACGATATGTGCCATAGCTTGGAATCCATACTTCGATATCGTATTTCTTCGCTGCTGTAAATCCTAAATCGCCTGTGCACATGCTCATAACGCGATATGGCAACTCTAATAATTGTAACACGCGTTCTGCATCATTTGTTAGTTTTTCTAACTCTTCATAAGAATCTTCTGGTTTTACGAACTTTACAAGCTCTACTTTATTGAACTGATGCTGACGAATTAAGCCACGTGTATCACGGCCAGCTGAACCTGCTTCAGAACGGAAACAAGAGCTAAATGCAGCATATCGTATAGGCAGTTGCTCTTTATTTAAGATTTCATCACGGTGCATGTTCGTTACAGGTACTTCAGCTGTTGGAATTAAGAAGTAATCTTCACTTTCAATACGGAATGCATCTTCTTCAAATTTCGGAAGTTGTCCTGTTCCTGTCATACTTGCACGGTTTACCATATACGGAGGTAATACTTCTTCGTATCCATGCTCGTCAGTATGAAGATCAAGCATAAAGCTAATTAAAGCACGCTCTAATCTCGCGCCAGCACCTTTATAGAATACGAAGCGGCTTCCTGTTACCTTCCCAGCACGCTCAAAATCTAAAATTCCTAAATCTGTAGCAAGATCCCAATGTGGTTTTGGTTCATAAGCAAATTCTTTCACTTCTCCCCAAGTACGTGCTACTACATTATCATCTTCTGTTTCACCAACTGGAGCAGATTCATGAGGAATATTTGGAATAGATAACATTAATCTTTCTAAATCTTCTTCAACTTTACGAAGTTCATTATCAAGATCTTTTACTTTTTCTCCAACTTCACGCATTTCTAGAATTAGAGCTTCTGCATCTTTCTTTTCGCGCTTCAATACAGAAATTTGTTGAGATACTTCGTTACGTTTACTTTTTAGTTCCTCTGTTTGAACAAGTAATTCTCTTCTTCTCGTATCCAGCTCTTCAAAGCGACCAAAATCAGTTAAATCTTCGCCTCTATGCTGTAACTTTGCTTTTACTTCTTCAAAATTTGTACGTAAAAATTTAATATCAAGCATTATATACTCCTCCTTTTATTTTATAAAACACAAAAAACTCCCGTCCCTATATAAAGGGACGGGAGTTAACCCGCGTTGCCACCCTAGTTGAAAGCATTACCGCCTTCCTCTCAAGTAGAAATAACGGCTCTTCACCGGGAATGTTTACTAATCATAAAGATATTCCACATTCCATTCCAGGATGGATTCACAAACTGTTTCTATCGATTTCCACCAACCATCGACTCTCTATAAGAAACGGCATTTGTTACTACTTCCTATCAACACGCTTATTTTATAAAATTGTTACCATCAATTTACTATAATCTTATACAAGTTGCAAGTTACTTATACAACTTTTTTCATTTTCGCTTCTTTTACCATTTCTACAAAGTATGCTGTGACACGATGATCATCCGTTAATTCCGGATGGAATGAAGCAGCTAAAAACTGATTTTGTTTTACTGCTACCATTCGGTCACCATGTGTAGAAAGTACTTCAACATCATCAGCTACATTTACAACATACGGAGCACGGATAAATACACCAATAAATTCTTCTCCTACACCTTTAATTGAAAGTGCGACTTCAAAGCTATCTTTTTGGCGTCCGAACGCATTGCGTTCTACTGTAATATCCATAGCACCAATATGTGCTTCTTCATAGCCAATAAGTGTTTTTGCAAGAAGAATCATACCTGCACATGTACCAAACATTGGTTTGCCAGACTTCGCGAATGTACGAAGTGGTTCCATGAAAGCATACTTATCAATAAGACGGCGCATTGTTGTACTTTCACCGCCTGGTAAAATAAGACCATCAATCTCTTCAAGTTGCTCTATACGCTTTACAACAACAGCTTCTGCACCACTTGCTTCAACTGATTTTATATGCTCACGAACTGCACCTTGAAGACCTAGTACACCGATTTTCACCATTTTAAAGTTCTCCTTCAATTACCATCCACGCTCTTGCATGCGTTGTTCTGGTAATAACGTTGAAATTTCGATACCTTTCATTGCATTACCTAATCCTTTAGAAAGGCTTGCAATTAGTTCGTAATCCTCATAATGAGTCGTCGCTTCAACGATTGCGCGTGCAAATTTCTCTGGATTTTCTGATTTGAAGATACCAGATCCTACGAATACACCATCCGCACCAAGTTGCATCATTAACGCTGCATCTGCTGGTGTTGCTACACCACCTGCTGCGAAGTTTACAACTGGCAAACGACCAAGGCGTTTAATTTCAAGTAGTACTTCATAAGGAGCACCAGTGTTTTTTGCATATGTCATTAACTCATCTTCACGTAGACTTGCAACTTGACGGATTTCTGCATTGACTTGGCGCATATGACGCACTGCCTCTACAATGTTTCCTGTTCCTGGTTCACCTTTTGTACGAAGCATAGATGCACCTTCTGCAATACGACGCGCAGCTTCTCCGATATCACGGCAACCACATACAAACGGAACTGTGTAATCACGTTTATTTAAATGGTATACTTCATCAGCAGGAGTTAATACTTCACTCTCATCGATATAGTCTACCCCTAATGATTCTAATACACGTGCTTCTACAAGATGACCGATACGGCATTTTGCCATAACCGGAATTGAAACAGCGCCCATAACTTCTTCAACAATTGTTGGGTCTGCCATACGAGAAACGCCACCTGCTGCACGAATATCTGCTGGTACACGCTCTAGTGCCATAACAGCAACTGCGCCTGCCTCTTCTGCAATTTTTGCTTGTTCAGCGTTAATTACGTCCATAATAACGCCGCCTTTTTGCATTTCTGCCATTCCACGTTTTACACGTTCTGTCCCTGTTACATTTGTCATGTTACAAAAACCCCCCTAGGTGAATTGCTTTTCCCCGTTAAAGGCGAAAATTAAGAATACTCTTACATTCTACCACTAACTATCAGATGCTTGTCTACTACTTTTTCATAAAGTCGGTATGAAAAATAGGAATAAGAAAAAGCCCCTACAATGAGGAGCTTTTAAAACCAACCTTTTACTGTATCAACAGCACTATTCCATATACCACTAAAGAAAGAGCCAATTCCGCGCATAGAGCGAGTAAACCAATTCGCTTCCTCTACTGCAGACGTTGTTACAAGATCTATTTGTAATGACTTACCAGATAAAAACCCAGGATCATTCGCATCTTTTGGTGTGATTACCATTTGGCCAAGTGCAGCTCCCTTTTTAATAGGTGCTTCTTGTCCCTTATTTGCTTCTTTTAATTCTGTTTTATAAACATCTTTACTTCCTTTTGGCACTGGAAGTGAAACAGCTTGTTTTGTTTGAACTGCTACATCTTTATCTTTAGCATTTTCTACTCGTACTGTTTCTTGTCCTTTTACTGAAGAATCTTTTTTATACAGTTTCTTCATTTCAAAATTAGCAAATCCATAATCATATAGTTTCTTTGTCTCATCAAAGCGTGCATCACGAGACTTCGTTTTAATAACTACAGAAATAAAACGCATACCATCTTTTTCAATTGTACCAGTGAAGCAATCCCCTGCTTCTGGAGTTGAACCTGTTTTCAGGCCATCTACACCCGCATATACCTTAGATAAACCTGGTAACATCCAGTTCCAGTTAATCATGTCAATTCGATCCGTAGTACCTTCACGGAACGTCTTTTTTGAAATTTTAGCTGTATCTAATGTTTTAGGGAAATCTTGAATAAGGCGTTGTGCTAAAATTGCTACATCTCTCGCAGCCATTTTATTTTCTTCATCCGGAGTTGTTCCTTCAGGATGCTGTCCTTTTAAATCTTTGTTTGTTAAGCCAGTAGAATTTACAAACTTGTAAGTTTTTAATCCAAGCTCTTTCGACTTATCGTTCATCATTTTTACAAAGTCTACTTCTTTTCCAGCAACTGCTTCAGCTAAAGCTATCGTTGCACCATTAGCAGAATAAATTGCCATTGCCTCATATAACTCTTTTACTGTATAAGAATCACCGTTTCGTAGCGGCACATTCGATAATGAACGATCTTGCGAAACTTTATACGCATATTCAGAAACCTTAATTTTTTGATCCCACTTAAGTTTTCCTTTATCCACTGCTTCATGAACTAAATATTCACTCATCATCTTTGTCATACTAGCAATTGATAATAATTCATCTGCATTCTTTTGATATAAAATTTTCCCAGAATTCGCTTCAACTAAAATTGCTGCACCTGCTTCAATGCTTAAAGCAGCTCCTGTTTCTGCTGATGCATTGCTATATGGTAACAACATACTACAAGCTAGTGTAAGCATTGTTACTAAAGCAATGAATCTTTTGCAAAACATACCTTTCACTTTTGCTACCCCCAATATCTATGTACTCACATAACCGTTATTCTAACATAATCAAAAAAAAATAGACAGAGATATCAAATCTCCGTCTATTTGTATATAAGACATTACAATGAGTAGTTTGGAGCCTCTTTTGTAATTTGTACGTGATGAGGGTGGCTTTCACGTAAACCAGCACCTGACATACGAATGAATTGTGCATTCTCACGTAAGAATTCTAAATTCTGCGCTCCGCAATATCCCATACCGGCACGTAATCCACCAACTAATTGATGAACTGTATCTGCTAAAGGTCCTTTATATGGTACTCTACCTTCAATACCTTCTGGAACAAGTTTTTTATTTCCTTCTTGGAAGTAACGGTCTTTACTTCCTTTTTCCATCGCTCCGACAGAACCCATACCACGATATACTTTGAATTGACGACCTTGGTAAATTTCAGTTTCTCCAGGGCTTTCAGCAACACCAGCAAACATACTACCTAGCATAACAACGTGTGCTCCTGCTGCTAAAGCTTTTACCATGTCACCAGAGTACTTAACACCACCATCAGCAATAACTGGAATACCGTGTTTACGAGCTTCTGTTGCACAATCATAAACTGCTGTTAATTGTGGTACACCCACGCCAGCTACAACGCGTGTCGTACAAATAGAGCCTGGTCCAATACCAACTTTAACTACGTTTGCACCTGCTTCAATTAATGCTTTCGTTGCTTCAGCAGTAGCAACATTTCCAGCGATAATATTTAGTGATGGATATTTCGCACGAACTTCTTTCACTTTATCAATAACACCTTGAGAATGTCCATGAGCTGTATCAAGTACGATTGCATCTACGCTAGCTTTTACTAATGCGTCGATACGAAGCATTGCATCAGCCGTTACACCAACCGCTGCTCCAACTAATAAGCGTCCTTGCTTATCCTTCGCAGAATTTGGGAATTCAATTACTTTTTCAATATCTTTTATTGTAATAAGCCCTTGTAATACACCGTTGTTATCAACGAGAGGGAGTTTTTCAATTTTGTACTTTTGTAGGATCTTTTCAGCTTCTTCCAGCGTTGTACCAACTGGAGCTGTAATTAGCTTTTCTTTTGTCATTACGTCGGAAATTTTGATTGAGTAGTCTTGGATAAAACGCATATCACGGTTTGTAATAATACCAACTAATTTTCGCTCGTCTAAATTATTTACAACCGGTACACCTGAGATACGGTATTTTCCCATAAGATGCTCTGCATCATACACTTGATGTTCTGGAGTTAAAAAGAAAGGATCTGAAATAACGCCACTTTCAGAACGTTTTACTTTATCAACTTGCTCCGCTTGTTGTTCAATAGACATGTTTTTATGAATAATTCCTAAACCGCCTTGACGAGCCATTGCAATAGCCATATCAGCTTCTGTTACTGTATCCATTCCTGCACTAATTAACGGGATATTTAACTGTAAGCTTTCAGATAAAACTGTTTTAACACTTACTTCTCTTGGTAGTACATCTGACTTTGCTGGTACAAGTAATACGTCATCAAAAGTCAAACCTTCTTTAACAAATTTAGATTCCCACATAATTGTTCCCCCCATGATACCAGAAATTATTATTAGTAGCTTATCAATTGGTTAAAATACTGTCAAGGACGTATATATATGTTAGAATTTTTAGACAATAAAAGGAGCGTAATATATGCATCAAACACATTGTACTTGGCAGCAATTAAGTTTCTTCTTTTCATCTCAAAATGTTCAACGTTATCTTGCCCGTTGCTATGAAAAATCCTCCATACAAGATGCTGAAAAAAAAAGTTTCGAAAATTGTTATCCCTTTATTTATTACTTAGAACACGGGAAAAACTATTATGAATTATATAAGGTGGCCCCCTTTTCGATTCAGCCAATGTTATTGTTTTATGGAATGAGCCAACTTTTTAAAGCCTGCTTACTAACTATTGATCCTAACTATCCAGAATCCACTACTGTTTTAGCTCATGGTGTTACGACTCGTAAACGAAAAAAACAGGGGTATCAATTTTTAGAAGATGAGGTGAAGGTACAAAAAAATGGATTATTTACTCATATTGCAGAACAGCTGTTTCACATGAAACACTTAGAAGCAGAGAAGTTTAACATGCTAGATCTAATGGGAAATATTCCTGAATTACAAAATTTATTTCGCTATAGTCAAAGAGGGGCCACTTTATATAAAATCGATTCAACAAATACAAATGAACTTTTCTTTTCGGCCAACATACTAGATCGACTTCATATGACTACAGAAAGATTTTCACGTTACATTGAATCAACTTGTAAGCATTTATCCATACAACATGTCTCCGGGAAAACGAGCGGATCGAATCTGCTTTTTACAGCTCCTATCCAGTCGTGGAACCCTATATATAGTACACCTTTATACTACGAATATCTTGCTGATACTTATTACTTACCAATTCCAATTGACCCGAGAAACCCTAAACCAGTATTACCTGAACTTCTTGTTCATTATTTATTGCTCTACAATTTAAGTATGATTTCTAGATACGAAACAGATTGGTGGTATGATTTACTTGGGAGCTATGGCTCTGAAGATTATCCATTTATTTATCAATTTCTTACTATTTCTGCTCAAAAAATCCCTTACTATATTTCGTCTTTTTTACTAACAGAACCGAGCCTATTTCATGGGAAATAAAAAAACACAAGTCAAAAGACTTGTGTTTTTAGTTGCTTGGCGACGTCCTACTCTCACAGGGACAAGGTCCCAACTACCATCGGCGCTAGAGAGCTTAACTTCCGTGTTCGGTATGGGAACGGGTGTGACCTCTCTGCCATCATCACCAAACTATGAAGGCATATTCCTTCAAAACTAGATAACATTGCTTCATATTATATGGTTAAGTCCTCGATCTATTAGTATTCGTCAGCTCCACATGTCACCATGCTTCCACCTCGAACCTATCAACCTGATCATCTTTCAGGGATCTTACTAGCTTACGCTATGGGAAATCTCATCTTGAGGGGGGCTTCATGCTTAGATGCTTTCAGCACTTATCCCTTCCGCACATAGCTACCCAGCTATGCCCTTGGCAGAACAACTGGTACACCAGCGGTGCGTCCATCCCGGTCCTCTCGTACTAAGGACAGCTCCTCTCAAATTTCCTACGCCCACGACGGATAGGGACCGAACTGTCTCACGACGTTCTGAACCCAGCTCGCGTACCGCTTTAATGGGCGAACAGCCCAACCCTTGGGACCGACTACAGCCCCAGGATGCGATGAGCCGACATCGAGGTGCCAAACCTCCCCGTCGATGTGGACTCTTGGGGGAGATAAGCCTGTTATCCCCGGGGTAGCTTTTATCCGTTGAGCGATGGCCCTTCCATGCGGAACCACCGGATCACTAAGCCCGACTTTCGTCCCTGCTCGACTTGTAGGTCTCGCAGTCAAGCTCCCTTATGCCTTTGCACTCTACGAATGATTTCCAACCATTCTGAGGGAACCTTTGGGCGCCTCCGTTACACTTTAGGAGGCGACCGCCCCAGTCAAACTGCCCACCTGACACTGTCTCCCGGGTCGATAAGACCCGTAGGTTAGAATTTCAATACATTCAGGGCGGTATCCCACCAGCGCCTCCACCGAAGCTAGCGCTCCGGTTTCAATGGCTCCCGCCTATCCTGTACAAAATGTACCAAAATTCAATATCAGGCTACAGTAAAGCTCCACGGGGTCTTTCCGTCCTGTCGCGGGTAACCTGCATCTTCACAGGTACTATAATTTCACCGAGTCTCTGGTTGAGACAGTGCCCAAATCGTTACACCTTTCGTGCGGGTCGGAACTTACCCGACAAGGAATTTCGCTACCTTAGGACCGTTATAGTTACGGCCGCCGTTTACTGGGGCTTCAGTTCAGAGCTTCGCTTACGCTAACCCCTCTCCTTAACCTTCCAGCACCGGGCAGGTGTCAGCCCCTATACTTCGCCTTACGGCTTCGCAGAGACCTGTGTTTTTGCTAAACAGTCGCTTGGGCCTATTCACTGCGGCTTTCCGTTAAGAAAGCACCCCTTCTCCCGAAGTTACGGGGTCATTTTGCCGAGTTCCTTAACCAGAGTTCTCTCGCACACCTTAGGATTCTCTCCTCGCCTACCTGTGTCGGTTTGCGGTACAGGCACCTTTTATCTCGCTAGAAGCTTTTCTTGGCAGCGGGGAATCAAAGACTTCGCTCCATAAGGAGCTTCCCCATCACAGCTCAGCCTTCACGATAAGCGGATTTGCCTACT
>NZ_CP123058.1:5382500-5387978 GCF_040448665.1 Bacillus cereus group sp. MS39
TCTAGATGATCTAGAGCAATTCGTAATCCTTCTAAAATATGAGCACGCGCCTCTGCTTTTTCTAATTCATAAGCAGTACGTCGACGAATTACTACCTTCTGATGCTCCAAGTAATGATATAAATTTTGTTTTAAATTTAGTACTTGTGGTTCTCCATTTACAAGAGACAACATATTAATACCGAAACTTGTTTGAAGTGCTGTATGTTTATATAGATTGTTTAATAGTACATTGGCATTGGCATCACGGCGTACTTCCATAACAATACGCATACCGTTTCGATCTGACTCATCACGTAAATCCGTAATACCTTCAATTTTCTTATCACGAACTAATTCTGCAATTTTTTCAATTAATCGCGCCTTATTAACTTGATAAGGTAGTTCAGTTACGAGAATAGATTGTTTACCATTTGACTTCTCTTCAATTTCAACTTTAGCTCGAAGCATAATAGAGCCTCTACCTGTTTCATACGCTCTTCGAATCCCACTTCGTCCCAAAATTAAACCTGCTGTTGGAAAATCTGGTCCTGGAATAAACTCCATTAATTCCGCAATCGTAATGTCGGGATTATGGCTTAGTGCCAATACACCATCAATTACTTCACCGAGTTGATGCGGTGGAATATTCGTTGCCATACCTACCGCAATACCCGTCGTACCATTCACTAATAAATTAGGGAAACGCGCTGGCAATACAATTGGCTCTCTTTCAGAACCATCATAGTTATCTTGATAATCAATCGTATTTTTTGAAATATCACGTATTAATTCCATAGAAATCTTAGACATTCTTGCTTCTGTATAACGCATCGCTGCTGCTGAATCACCATCAACAGAACCAAAGTTACCATGCCCATCAACAAGCATATAACGTTGACTAAAATCTTGCGCCATACGTACCATCGTCTCGTAAACAGCTGAATCACCGTGAGGGTGATACTTACCGATTACTTCACCGACAATACGCGCTGATTTTTTATACGCTTTATCAGCTGTAATTCCTAAATCATTCATCGCATATAAAACCCTACGATGCACAGGTTTTAATCCATCACGAACATCTGGTAATGCACGAGATACGATAACACTCATTGCGTAATCTAAAAACGAGGTACGCATTTCATGACTAATATTAATTTCTCGAATTCGTGCTTGTTGTTGATTGTCTGACATCAACCAGCACCTCCTCTTACATTTCCGTTACACATACATTGATTTATATGTAGAAGACAGGAATACTTAGATTCCTGTCATTGCCCATTTAAATATCAAGGTTTTTCACGTATTTTGCATTTTCTTGGATAAAGTTACGACGTGGCTCTACTTTATCTCCCATCAAAATTTCAAATGTTTCATCCGCTTCAATTGCATCTTGAAGTGAAACTTGAAGTAATGAACGTACTTCTGGGTCCATTGTCGTCTCCCATAACTGAGTTGGATTCATTTCCCCTAGACCTTTATAGCGCTGAATCCCCGGCTTAGGTTGGGCTGGTAATTCAGCTAAGATTTTTTCAAGTTCCTTATCATTGTAAGCATATTGAATTTTCTTACCTTGTTGTACTTTAAACAAAGGTGGCTGTGCAATATATATATAACCGCACTCAATTATTTGACGCATATAGCGATAGAAGAACGTTAATAATAGGGTACGAATATGCGCACCATCAACATCGGCATCCGTCATAATAATAACTTTATGATAGCGTGCTTTTTCAATAGCGAAGTCTCCGCCGATATTTGTACCAATCGCCGTAATAATTGTACGAACTTCATCATTTGATAAAATCTTATCTAAACGTGCCTTTTCAACATTAATAATTTTACCCTTCAGCGGTAAAATTGCTTGGAAATGACGATCACGCCCTTGTTTTGCAGACCCACCCGCAGAGTCACCCTCTACGATATAGATTTCACTAATTGCTGGATCTTTAGAAGAACAGTCTGCCAATTTCCCTGGTAAACTTGAAACTTCTAAAGCACTCTTTCGGCGAGTTAACTCACGAGCCTTTTTAGCTGCTACACGCGCACGCGCTGCCATCGTCCCTTTATCTATAATCTTACGTGCAACATTCGGATTTTCCAGTAAGAACTTTTCAAATGCCTCTGAGAATACTGACTCTGTAATTGTTCTTGCTTCACTATTTCCAAGTTTCGTCTTCGTTTGTCCTTCGAATTGTGGATTTGGATGTTTAATTGACACAATCGCTGTTAAACCTTCACGAACATCTTCACCAGTTAAATTACTATCCGCATCTTTTAAAATATTATTTTTACGACCATAGTCGTTGATCACACGAGTTAAGGCTGTTTTAAATCCTACCTCATGTGTACCACCTTCATACGTATGAATATTATTTGTAAATGAGTAAATATGATTTGTGTATCCTTCGTTATATTGAAGCGCAACTTCCACCTGAATACCATCTTTTGAACCCTCTACATATACAGGTTCTTCATGAATTGGCTGTTTTGAACGATTTAAATGTTCAACATATGATTTAATTCCACCTTCATAATGGAATTCTTTCTTCTGTTTATGTTCACGTTTATCTTCAATTGTTAATTTAATATTACGATTTAAAAATGCTAATTCGCGCATACGAGTTGCTAACGTATCAAATTCGTATACTATTGTTTCCTGAAAAATTTCTGGATCTGGTTTAAATCGAGTTATCGTCCCTGTTTGATCTGTGTCACCAATGACTTTTAAATCCGCAACCGGGATACCTCTTTCGTATTTTTGATAATGGATTTTGCCTTCACGATGTACAAATACCTCTAGTTCTGTTGATAGAGCATTTACTACAGATGCCCCAACACCATGCAAACCACCGGAAACTTTATAACCGCCACCGCCAAACTTACCACCAGCATGAAGAACGGTCATTATAACTTCTACAGCAGGACGTCCCATTTTTTCTTGTATACCAACTGGAATACCACGTCCATTATCCGTTACAAGAATACTATTATCTTCTTCGATACTAACGTTAATTTCATCACAATACCCTGCAAGTGCTTCATCAATACTATTATCGAC
Organism: Bacillus cereus group sp. MS39; assembly: GCF_040448665.1. Classification (NCBI taxonomy): domain Bacteria; kingdom Bacillati; phylum Bacillota; class Bacilli; order Caryophanales; family Bacillaceae; genus Bacillus; species Bacillus cereus group sp. MS39. Next base: position 5,385,543 of record NZ_CP123058.1, read on the forward strand.
GATTTCCCACACAAGATGGTGAAGTCCTTTTCCACTTGTAGATCCAATATACATCCCAGGGCGTTTTCGAACCGCTTCTAATCCTTCAAGTACCTGTATCTGACTTTCATCATATGAGTTTTCTTCCATTTGCTTTTGTTCCATTGACACAAAGATCACCTACTTTTCCATTTAAATAGGGATTACGCCCTATCTATTTCACAATCTACCGTGCCGTTCGTTACATGAATTGTTTTCGCTTCTTTTAATGTTTCGTGTTCAATTCCGTCGACACTCGTCGTTGTCACAAATGTTTGCACTTTTCCTTGAATTGTATTTAACAGATGCGATTGACGATAATCATCTAATTCTGATAATACATCATCCAATAAAAGAATCGGATATTCCTTAACTTCTGAGTAAATCAATTCAATTTCAGCTAATTTTAGGGACAGTGCGGTCGTTCGTTGTTGTCCTTGCGAACCAAAGACTTGAACATTTTTACTATTAACGAAGAATTGTAAATCATCACGATGAGGACCAATTAAAGTCGTACCACGGAAAATCTCACGTTGTTTCACAGATTGAAAATTTTCATAGTATACTTCTTTTATTTTCGACAAATCCATTGATTCTGATACATCTACACTTGGTTTATAGACAATTTCTAATTCTTCTAATCCGCGGCTTATACCGCGATGAATTGGAGCTGCCCATTCTTGTAGTAAATGCAAAAATTCAAACCGTTTTTGCAATATTTTTGCACCATGCTCAATAAGTTGAAGTGTAAATACATCCAACATCGTTTCCTCATTCTTACTATTCCCTTGCATCTTTTTCAGCAAGTGATTTCGTTGCGTGAGCACCTTTTGATATTGACTCAATTCATACAAATAGATTGGAGCTATTTGGCCTAATTCCATATCTAAAAAGCGTCTTCTTACTTGAGGGCTTCCTTTTACAAGATTTAAATCTTCTGGGGCAAACATGACAACATTCATCATACCAATATATTGACTCAATTTTTGTTGTTCAAGTTGATTTAATTTTGCCTTTTTACCTTTTTTCGAAATATTTAATTCCAAAGACAAAGAACTATTTCTCTTTTGTAATTTCCCTTTAATTTGACCGAAGTCTTCATCCCAACGGATAAGCTCGCGATCATTAGAGGTTCTATGAGATTTCGCCATCGCTAAAACATAAATAGCTTCCATCAAATTCGTTTTCCCTTGTGCGTTTTCACCGATAATCACATTCACTTTATCTTCAAAGGAAAGCTCTAACTTTTCATAATTGCGATAGTTTTTTAATTGTATTTCTGAAATAAACAAAGGGCTCCCCCTTTATGCCTGAACTTGGAAACTTCCGCTTCCTGGAATTTCAATAATATCGTTCGCATATAATTTGCGACCTCTTCTATTTTCAAGTTCTTGATTCACGTACACTTCATATTCTTGTAAAAACCATTTTACAGCGCCACCTGTATCAATTACATCGGCTAACTTCAAAAATTGTCCTAGTGTAATATACTCTGTTGAAATTTTAATACGTTTCATAAAATCGCTCACTTTCTGAAAGTGTTCATTCTTTCATTGTACTAAATAAACTAACATTAGGAAAGTAATACCCAAAAATCAAATAAGGGCTACTAGTATCTGAAAACTAGCAACCCTTACTTCTGACTTAGTAAGTACGAACCGGTAAAATTAATTGAATAATGGACTCATCATTTACTGTACGAATTAAGAATGGTCTCATCGCACCAGTAAAGCTAATTTTAATTTCAGTACTATCTAAAGCTTTTAGTGCATCCATCATATATTTTGCACTAAAAGATATTTTTAACTCTTCCCCATCCACTTTTTCACATTGAACTTCTTCTACTACTTTCCCAATTTCTGGTGAATTCGAAGAAATTTCTAGCATTTCCTGTTCTAAAGTTGATAATTTTACAACATTATTACGACCATCCCTTGCTAATAAAGATGCACGATCAATTGCTTGTAAAAATTCTTTTGTATTTACAAAAATATCTGTTTTACTTTCGGCTGGAATTAAACGAGTTGTATCCGGATAATTACCTTCTAACAATCTTGAGAAGAATAATAAATGCTTTGTACGGAATAATACTTGATACTCCGTAATAACGATATCTACCATTTCTTCAGACTCATCTAGAATTTTGCTTAATTCATTTAAGCTTTTACCTGGAATAACAACACTCGCTTGAAATTCATCTGCGATTCCTTCGATTTTTGCTTTTCGAAGAGCTAACCTGTGACTATCTGTAGCAATGCAAGTTAATTCGCTGTTATATACTTTCCAGTTTACACCTGTCAAGATCGGTCTTGTTTCAGAAGTGGAAACTGCAAATACAGTTTGTCTGATCATATGTTTCAGTAAATCTGTTGGAATCTTAAAAACATGGTGTTCTTCAATTTGTGGTAACAATGGATA